>CAWDOD010000001.1:0-159974 GCA_963803805.1 uncultured cyanobacterium
AGGGTTTTTTAAAAGAATTAACTGATTTATCTTTTGTCTTGCAAAAGGACTATTTATCGGTAAATGTTGTGTTGATTTTAAAAAATCAAGAAAGTCAATCTCTGTTATCACTAGGTTTAGAAGTTTTTTGAGTTTAGCTAAAAAGCTATTCTAATTGTCATTTAAGCCCGAAAGTTCATCGCCTCGGAGATTCGCTGAAACCCTCATTGTTTCGTGGAGGTGATGAATCCCTTGTTCTACAGAGCTTAGAAGTGCTTTCTCTCTGTTGTTTTTATCGTCAACATGAGTGTTTTAGGGAGGTGATGAAAAACCGCTTCTAGACACCAGGCAGAGCAAGGGTTTAAAATGAGAGGGTTGCGACTTCCATTAGGAAGTAAAGAAGTTGAAACACCACCAATGCCAGATTTGCCATTTCCGCACTTTTTCGTTGCGACTTCCATTAGGAAGTAAAGAAGTTGAAACAATTTAAAGTTGGTAGAGTTCCTTCTAAATCAGACAAGTTGCGACTTCCATTAGGAAGTAAAGAAGTTGAAACGAATACGTTACTATCTAGTCCGATTTTATATGTGAAGGGTTGCGACTTCCATTAGGAAGTAAAGAAGTTGAAACGGTTTTACCCATTTTGTTTCTCCTTGATTAATCTAGTTGCGACTTCCATTAGGAAGGAATCAAGTTGAAACTCTTTATAAGCTAGTTTATCAGTCTGGAAATAGAGCTGTTGCGACTTCCATTAGGAAGTAAAACTGAATACTGTACTCTTTTTGAGTATGGAATAACTAAGTTAGGTGACAATAAGTATTTGGAAGCTATTTAATTTAGGTAGTTAGCAAAGGAGGTAGTCAAAGGGAATTGCCCTTTTTCCAGACTAATAATAGTTAGTATTTTGGGCATTTTGCACCTGAAGCCCGTAAGTCATAGCACGATTTTACCAGCAAGTATTGACATTTTTGTCACCGTGTATTTAATAAAAATGTCACAGAAACCAAGAAGTAAAAGTGAATACTCAATATCAAACATCAATAGAAAAATTACCGGCTCACGTAAGCCAAAAACTGGTAGAAAAAGGGATGAATTTTATCCAGTCTTTAGGACTAGAACCTGAGAAAGGTATACCTGTATTGATGATATGTAATCCAGATGAAACCGCAATTTTTTTCAACCCAGACGGCGAACCTGCTCACGTAGAACTTTTAGTTATTAAGGTTGAGTTCTGATCTAGAAGATGGGAAAGGAAAGTTCTCGTCAGGGTTTATAGCTTAAAATTGCCACTTACAATGAGGTGATTGCTTATTACTTTAGAATGGGTAGGCAAGTCTTTACACAAAGGGTTTCTACTAAAAGAGTATACAGAAGAAAGAAAGAAAATTTTACCTAAAAAAATCTACATTAATGTGGAAACAGGACAAGAGTTTTGTACAAAGTCAACACCTAGCAAAGAACTTTTAATCGAGGCCAATAGTTTTCTGCGAGAAACGGCTAAAAAGCTTCCTTCTGGAAGCTTTAGAAGCATTCTTTAGGATAGATTATGAGAATGGATATTGCTATGAAGGCAATATCCTTGACCTATGTTCTAATTATAAATCCTCAATAAAAGAGCATTGTAAATGTTACACAGATTGGTGCGGAAAGAATTATAAGGCTACCGGTATGAGAAGAGTACCTCAAAGATCATTAGAGTAAAATCGAATTTCTTAAGAAATACGCAGCGTAGCATCAATACCTTTAGCTGTATTATTGTTCAGCTAAAGGTATGGTTCTTGTCACAGAAACCACAAGCATTTTACCATGACAACTCCTGACCCTCAAAAAAAATACAATCACTCCGAAAAAGGACGTAGCAGCCGCAGGAAGTACAACAAAAAAAACAGGCAGAAGTTAGAAGAGAAAAGAGGCGACCGCAAAGGAATGTGCGGTCTTTGCAAAAGAATAAGATGGCTTGTCAGAAAAAAACCTCCTATATGTTGACTTGCTTCCGCAAGGCAAATAAAGCAGCAATCCCTGATACTAGCAGCCATGTCAATTAAAATTAGGCTAGCTTCAACTAGCCTAATTTGTAGAGGCAAGAAATGTGGACAATTTGTCCACACCATAAGCTACTGAGATTGTAGTTACAAAATCATCAGTAGCTTTCTTGTAACCATCCATAAGTACTTAGACAAAATTAATTGAACATTTTGCTGAGATCGGGAACGGGGAACGGGGAACGGATGTATAACTAAATGGTAAATATACAAAGAATTTTGTACGACTACTTACTTCCTCAAAAAAAAGTCAACAGTTCAAACAACATCATGAATATCAAAGGATCTGGTCATCGATTATCGCCAAAACTTCAGACAAAGGAGAACAAAACATAGCCATAGACAGGCGAACAAACAAACGTTACAACCGTATCATCGACAAAGAATTTCAAAGCATACTAACCCCTAGACCCAACGACCATGGAGAAAACGACCTCAACTCTGCCACAGACTTAAGAAGTGCTTACCTATGCTTAGCTGTAGCCCGTGACGTTCAAGGTAGCATGACAGCCAAAACAATAGCCGCAGCTAAATTAGCAGGGCATCTAATCGAAGGAGAAAATGGTCAAGCCTTAACAGACGCAGACCTAAGCAAACTAACCTACTCAATAGGCTACGGAGCTTACTATGTACCAGATGGAGTAGAAGTTCCCTTACTTGAGCTTCCCTTTTTCATCAGAAGCAAATATTGAACAACTACAACCAGAAGAAGATAAAGAAGAAAAAACTGAAATAGAACAGCTAAGACAGCAGTTGGAAAGTTACCAGAAAAGTAGTCAAGAAAGAATCAACCAGTTAGAAGAAAAAGTTAACCAGTTAGAAACATCACTTAAGCAGCAGAAACTTCAAGCTGAATCTCAACCGAAAACAGTCCAAATAAAGAGCAAAACTCAAACCAGGGACTGGGAGAGTATCAGCAGAAAAACCAACTTTTTGGTTTAGGGAAACATGAACACCCGGTCAGAGGAAAGCTTCAACAAATCCAACTCCTCAGCCTGTAAAACCTTAGCCTCCATCGCCTGCAAATCTGCTGCCACAGGCTCCACATCCGCAAAATCAAAATACTCTGTTAGTTTGCCTAAAGGATAATTGTCATCCTTGTAACGGTGTTTAAAGTAAAGTTCTACATTACCCCTATGAGCCAAGTGCCTAATACTTCTATGTGAAGCTTGCCTAAATGCTTTCTGACATCTCTAGTCACCTCAGCTACTCGTTCCTCAATAGTGCGTTTAGTAACACCAATTTTGTAAATGGTTTTTGCGGAGGTAGACACCCTTAAAAAGTAGAGTTGGAGTTCTAAAATACGCCGCAATTGGGCGCAATACATTTGCCAGTCGGCTTGTTTCACAGCTAAAGAAGCTGAATTAGTGAGCTTAGCTATGTTAAAGGCAGAGTGAAATTGCTGCAACTTCTCCAGGAGTAAAGGTTCCTGAACTTGGTTAAACTCTTGGAGAGACAAGGCATTGACAGGAATCTTACCCAAGTTAGTGAAGCCATAGCCAGGGGGTTGTAGTTGATTATTCCAAGCAAAAAGCTTCTTCAAAACCAGACTAAAAGGGACATGGACAGGAGAATAGTTCGTATGACCATATTCTCGCCATAGTTGTTGATGTTGTAGCAATTCCTGGGGAGAAAGATGGAGGTGAAAATTGTCGTAAAGGGGTAAAGAAGGGACTTTGCGGCGGGCCACTAGTTTACAAGTAGCATGGCTATGTGCAAAGTGATGAACTTTAACCTTACCTTTCTTAGCAGTTAAAGTATCGCCACAGTAAAGGCAAATCAAATTAGTTTTACCTTTGGGTACATCTTCGACAGGAATGAGGTTGCCATCTTCGGCCAGACCATATTTGAGCCACATAAAACAGGAACTAATAGAACAAAAGTACTTATTCTAACAGCTACTGCTAAGCTGAGTAACTGTGGTGATGCTTCCTGATTTTTGATTTGATGCTAAAAAGTGCAAGTTAGTATGGAAGTTATTGCGTATAAAGTGACTAAAAGAAATCAGACTAGTGTTTCAACTTCTTTACTTCCTGATGGAAGTCGTGACTCAAATAGAGAAGAAATAAGACTAGAAAGATGGAAGAGTTTCAACTTCTTTACTTCCTAATGGAAGTCGTGACTGCGGAAATTAAAATAGCCCAAGTGGGCTATCCATGCGTTTCAACTTCTTTACTTCCTAATGGAAGTCGTGACACCCAGGCGATGAGGAAAGTTCCTCCCGCTGACCCCTACCCGTTTCAACTTCTTTACTTCCTAATGGAAGTCGTGACTTGTAGTGACAAGAACGCCCGCAGAAAAAATATTTGGGTTTCAACTTCTTTACTTCCTAATGGAAGTCGTGACATACAGAAGACACTTTCTTCTGGGCAGAATGATAAAAAATATGTTTCAACTTCTTTACTTCCTAACGGAAGTCACGACGAGGCTGATATTCATGACAAGTGTCAGAAGAGATTCATTCGTTTCAACTTCTTTACTTCCTAACGGAAGTCACGACAACATAGTCTAATGACTTTAAAGTGTACGAAAAACTTAGAGAAGTTTCAACTTCTTTACTTCCTAACGGAAGTCACGACCTTTCTAGCGTACTTATCGATTATGAGGAACAATCACAATCAGTGCGTTTCAACTTCTTTACTTCCTAACGGAAGTCGTGACCCCCTCATTTTAAACCCTTACCCTGCATAGTGTCTAGAAGCGGTTTTGGGCCATCCCCTAAAAACATCTATGTTGACGAATAAAACAATAAGAAAAAAGCACCTCAAATCCTTACAGAGTAATGGATGGGCCATCTCAACGAAAGAATGGGGGTTTCAGAGATTTTCTGAACATGCCCGCAACTAGACTTAAATGACAGTTGAACCATGATCTTTCGTAATAGGAAGACCACCCCAAACCTCTACCCTATCTAAGTTATGCCCTGAGATAGGATAAAATCTCAAACTATCTTCCTTTATATCTATCCTATCTTTAAGGCGAAAACGTAATTCAGCGTATTTTTCATCTTGAGCATTAATTTCTGTCTTATTAATCAACCTCAAAACTAAAGAATCTACCAGACTCCTTCACTTATTACCAATGAGCAATAGGCAAGGAGGTTGAAGCCTTTTTGTTTAACTTTTATCAGGCTCATCCGCTAAAGCGTAGCAAGGCGATCGCAAAGAAAGGATTTCGTAAAATCGTATTCAGGCAGATGCTTCAGCTACCAAGGAAACAACTTCCTAGTTTTCTTAGCTGAATCACTAACACTAGTAACTATTTTGCTCATTGCGCTGCTGTTGCGTACCAGAAATAGGCTTTCTCTTCAGGTCATGGGTAGCAACGATTTCACCTGTCATCAAAGCTTCCTGGGACCTCTCCGGGAAAGTAGAGCGATCACCTAGCTTTGCCCTTGTCTCTTGGTAAAGACTTATCGTATTGCAACCTAAAACTTCTTGAGTTAAAGCTTCTGTAGATTTCTTGTAACAGCTAGCATCCCCGCCTTTGTCTTTAATAGTTTTAGTAAAGTTTTTGCGAACTGTAGCTCCATCAACTCTAAACTGCTCTAGAGAGGGCTGTGACCTGATTGACTGACAAAAAATATTAGGTAGAGAGGAAATACCAAAGAGGAGAAAGAGATTGACGGAGTTGACAAACAGGAGGGGAGTCTCCGATTGTGAAAGAAAGAAACCACTCAAATCTTTCGCAATACGATGAAAAAAAACTCCCCTCTTTTACAATGCCTTGAATTCATGGCTAGGTCAAGGCAGCAATTGGAAACATCAAACACATCTGGTAACTTGCATCTGGATAATATTTGCCCTAATTCATACAGGTAGCGTCAATCTAACTAAATGGTCTGTTTATATACCTTGCCGAGGGCTATATGCTCAAAGCAAGCAAAGGCGTATTCAAAGGTGGTTGAATAATCCTCGAATCAATATACACAGACTCTATCAACATCTAATTAAAGCAGCACTAGACACTTGGCAAGAGCCGAGCATCTATTTAGGATTGGATACATCGATGTTTTGGGAAGAATATTGCTTGGTACGCTTATGTGTAATCCATAGAAGGAGGGCATTACCTGTAGTGTGGCGAGTGATGAGACACAAAAGTGCGAGTGTGTGTTTCAGAGATTATCAACAAATGCTTCAACAAGCACAGAGGAGATTACCAACAGGAGTAAAGGTAATACTCTTGGCAGATAGAGGATTTATTCATAGTGAGTTGATGGAAATGTTAACCAAGCAACTGGGATGGCACTATCGCATTCGGCTCAAAAGTAATAGCTGGATATTTCGAGGAGGTAAGGGCTGGTGTCTAATTAAGGATTTCCACTTCAATCGGGGAGAGGCAATTTGTTTACATCATGTCATGCTCCATAACAATCTCCTTATCTCAATTAGTCCATGTAGTTGTGTGTCGTACAACGTAAACGGTGAATTTTGGGCTATTGTCAGTGATGAAAAAACTACTCTACAGACTTTTTGCTGAATATGGGTTACGCTTTGACATTGAAGAAAACTTTCTTGATGACCAGTCCCAAGCCTGGAATATACAACGCTCTTCGATAAGAAATGTCTGTGCCTTGTCTAGGTTGTTTTTTATTAGCTGTTCGGCTACCCTCAGCCCCCAAGGGGTCGAAGTTGTCGAGTTGCGAAGGCGGAAGATGGGTTTATGCTCATTGGTTTCGTGGCAAAGCTATCTTCGTATTGGTTGGGATTGGGTCAAGGGAGCCTTAATTCAAGGATGGAAACTTATTGATAGGGTTTGCTTTAGGAGACAGCCAAGACCCCTCACCTGCTATGGCTTCACGAAAGCAGCACCAAAAACGACTCTATCAATTTGAGTTCCAGGCCCAGTATATGCAACAACATAAGTTTTGTCAGTCAACCAGGGGGAAGCCTTTCATCAAGACTGCAAAGGTCCCATAAGGGTTGATGTGATTCCAAATGAGTGGAGTCAAGGCGCGAAAATCATCAGCTTGCATTTTGCTCATCCATGCAGAATCAGACAAAACCTCCTGTATCATCAAAGTATTAATGTAAACCAAAATAGACTGCAAAAGGTGCAAAGACAAAGCAGCATCTCTGGTTGTAAACGATTAGTAGTAATCTCTCAGCCTTAAACTTTCCAACTCTCAACAACATTAAGCCCCTCATTAACCTCCGACGCAGAGACTCAGAATGAGTGACAAGAAAATAGTCTTAAGAGCCTTACCCAACTCTGCCAAAGCCCGATAAGTAGGATGAGTCAAATTAGAACGAGTAAAACGCTTCAGAATAGCCTCAGTCTCAGCAGTACCCAACCTCAGAGCAGTAGCATACTTAATCATTTGGCTATGCCTTAGTCGAACAAACCTCAATAGCTTAGAAAAGGGAGAATTTGAGAGAAATTAAGAGAAAAGTTGAAGCTCTAAAAGGAAGTCAATACAAGTAAAAAGAAAGCAACAAAAAAGTTAAAAATAATCAAAAAACAATTAGAGTAATAAAGATAGATGTAGAAGTGCTTAAAAGAAGTAAAAGAAAGTACAAAAAAGCCAGAAAGCAGACAGAGAAAGAAAAAGAAATCACGAATTTACAGAAAGTAAAATAAGTCAACAGAAAGTGGTAAAAACGCGAGTAAATAGTCTCGTAAAAGTGAAGATAAAAAAGAGAAAAGAGAAAAAGAAAACTAACGACTAGAAAAAAAAGGTCAATAAATAAAAGAAAAAACCTGAAAACTTTGTTTGACAAGGCATAGAAGAGAAAAAATAAGTAAAAATAAAGGAAAGAGATAATATAATATAAACAATAGAAGCAAATTGTCAAACTAGACAATAAAGTAAAATGTGAGTAAAGCACAAAGACAGCTAAAAAAATAGAAAAATAACTTCATAAATCGAAAATAAAACAACCTTTACTTCTTAACTAGTTTAAGAGATAAAATAGACTGAAGCAACGCACGTAGAAATAAGAGACGTTAGTAATAAATAAAAAGAAAATGTGAGTAGGCAGGCAAGAAGCATCAATATTCTTCAAATAGCATCAGGGAGGAAGAAAGATGAATTGGGTAACTGAAGAACTTAAGTATGCAGACTTAGGAGATACAAGGAGAAACAAACGATTAGTAAAAATAGTAGAAGACTTAGCAGGTAGCCAAGCGCCAGCGTCACTCAAGCAGCAAGAGATGATGCAGCACTTCAAGGGTTGTATGACTTTTGGTCTCAAACAGACGGATAAAACTAGGAAAGATTATCAAAGCACATACAGCCAAAACAAGTGAGCGAATCTCCGAGCTAAACTATGTAATCTCTTAATCCAAGACACAAGCAGAATCAGTATTATAGCCATGCAGTGGAGCTCAGTGGAGACAGGCAAGGATTAAAAGTCCACTATGTGCGAATACATCGGGGAGGACCGATGGACCAATAGGACAGAAAGTATGGGCTAGAGAGAAAAAGCATCGTAGCTCAGAACAAGAAGAAAAGAAAAAGACATAGAAAGTGGAGTCTCAACGCTGGATAGAAAGCCTAGAAAAGAGTCAAGAAGCATTACCATCAGGAGTAAGAGGAATAACAGTAGCCGACAGAGAAGCAGATATCCACAAGCTTCTGGTCGAATTACACAAACAGCTAGAAACGGCATTCATCATTAGAGCTTGCCAGAATAGGACGAAGCATAGAGTTAATTGAACAGAAGAGGAAGAAAAACAACCACTATGGGATGCAGTGCGAGAGTTGCCCAGAAAAGGAAAAATAACTATCAAACTACAGAGAACACCGAAAAGGAAAAAAGTGGGCTACAGCTCTTCCTGTCTATAAGGTATGGAACAGTACCATTAAGACCACCGAACAGCAGAAGAAAAAAAAGGAAAGCTACAAATCAAAGAATACTGGCAGAAGAAGAAAATCCACCACCAGGAGGAAGAGCCAGTAGTGTGGCTATTACTAACAAGTTTAGAAGTAAACAGCTTAAAGCAAAGCGAAAAAATTCTTGAGACCGTAACTTACTCGTTGGTTGATAAGAGGATCATTACACCTTAAGAGTGGCTGTAACCTAGAAAAACTGCAAACTAAGAAAAGCAGAGCGTATAGAAAGAGCCTTAGAAACCTACAGCATAGTAGCCTGGAGTACTGCTATGGTTAATCTACTCTTCAAGGGAACACCCAGAGCAACCAGCAACAGTAGCCTTGAGTGAAGAAGAATGGCTGCCTCTGTACTTCACCATTCATCAAGACACCATCGGAAAAACGACACCAATACCTAGAAGCCACCAACAATCTATCAATGTGTAAGATGGATAGCCAGTTTAGGAGGATTTTTAGGGAGAAAATGTGATGGAGAGCCAGGAGTAAAAACATTGTGGCGAGGGATGCAAAGATGAAAGATATTGTGAGGAACCTGGACAATGCTCTGGTCGAGTATAATAGAGCCGCTAATGGAGCAGTTGGGAGAGCTTCAACAAAGCTCACGGCCTACGTTACTAAAGCTTATAATATTTGTAAGAGAATCGAATTAGGTTTAATAACCAGTTAGAGAACTTGTACATTTAACCAGTTATTATAAACTATAACCAGTTAAGTAAAGAGAACTGAGGAATGAAATCTCAACAGATATATGAGGAAGCAAAAAAACAAAGTAACCTCAAAGAGCGTGCCAAGCTAGTAGTTGAGGCAATACGCCCCTTAATGAGCGAAGATGAGATTGCTCAAATAGCCTCTCAAGAAGACAAATATCTGAGAAATCGTTTTTCCGTCTCCTCCTTGGGGAGCAAAATGAGCAGCGCAGGCTACAACAAACTCATCAAAAGCATACTTCTAGTAGAAGGAAAAAACGCCCAAAAAACCACCAAACTAGACGGACGCAACATTAGAGCCTACGAACTAAAACATTACTTCTTCAAATACTGTGGTCTAAGTAAATCAAAATTCTACCCAGACGGCAAAATTCCAGACGAGTGGGAAAAACGTAACAAAACCACCCGCATCTTAGAAAGAGCCAAAAACGCTCAAAGCTACCCTCTAAAGCCAGACCAACACATAGAAAAAACCTACCAACTACTAGAAAACCCCGACTTTGCTCACTTGGGAGCAGGACTAATCGCCGCCTCTGGAAGAAGACCCCACGAACTATTCAGAGGAGAATTCTAGTCCCATCGAAGGTGAGAAATGGGCAGTCATGTTCTCAGGGCAAGGCAAAAAAAGAGAAAACACTGTCATACCAGAATTTGCGATCGCCACATTAGTAGAAGCAAAATACTTCCTCAAAAAAAGTCAACAGTTCAAACAACATCATGAATATCAAAGGATCTGGTCATCAATCGTTGCCAAAACTTCAGACAAAGCAGAACAAAACATAGCCATAGACAGGCGAACAAACAAACGTTACAACCGTATCATCGACAAAGAATTTCAAAGCATACTAACCCACAGACCCAACGACCATGGAGAAAACGACCTCAACTCTGCCACAGACCTAAGAAGTGCTTACCTATGTTTAGCTGTAGCCCGTGACATTCAAGGTAGCATGACAGCCAAAACAATACCCGCAGCTAAATAGCAGGGCATCTAATCGAAGGAGAAAATGGTCAAGCCTTAACAGACGCAGACCTAAGCAAACTAACCTACTCAATAGGCTACGGAGCATACTATGTACCAGATGGAGTAAAAGTTCCTTTCAGAAAGGCTCCCTCTAGTCTTCGAAAGCACCAGACCACAAGAAACCAGACAAGAACAACAAAACTGAAATAGAACAGCTAAAACAGCAGTTAGAAAACTACCAGAAAGTAGTCAAGAAAGAATCAACCAGTTAGAAGAAAAAGTGAACGCAGTTAGAAACATTACTTCAGCAGCAGAAACTTCAAGCTGAATCTCAAAATAGTCCAAAAGAGCAAACTCAAACTAAGGACTGGGAGAAGAAGACCAACTTTTTGGTCTAGGGAACATGAAGAGCCAGCCAGGGGGAAGGTTCAGCAGAAGAGAGAATCAGGCGTTCAGTAGACGAAATGGAACAACCAGTTCTCTCCACAAGCAGACAAGAAAAAAAGTAATTCCCAACACCCAGTTAATCCGTTCAATATCAGGCAGTAATGCCCAGTTATCAGAAAATGGTTTGATGCCCATAACCACTACATCCTCGACCATATCAACAGTCTATGGCTTAACAAAAATGGTCTAACCTGAAACTATCACAACAGCAGACATAAGCCAGAACCTCATAGGAATCCGGAAATGCTCATCGAACTAATAGTTTGAGCTGTATAAACCAGACAATCAGTTAAGTAAATAATAACCAGTTGAGCAAATCAACTCTTCCTGAACTAGCTGCCCAGAGTAAAGAAACTTCGTATTGATTAAAAGTTGAATCCTGCACCTCACAAGCGTCATATCTTCTAACTGAGCTTGTGCAATGAGCATTCTGTCAAAGGGATCACTGATGATGTAACAACGAGAAGCCCACTTGAAAGCATGACTAGCAAATCTCTACATTTTAGCACCTAGTCTCCTCATTTGAGTAGAGACATAATCATCTATTGGCTCTGGTAGTGGTAACTTACCAATAGAAACCTTAATTCCCATCTCCCAATACAACGGAAAACCTAAACTTATTGGTTTCATCAGCAATTTGTTCAATTACCTTCTCACTTAACTTTCTGGTTGAGCAAACCACCATAACCAGCATTGTGTATATCTAATAAAAGTTTTCAACTGCACATGGCCTCAGACGCCTTGAGAATATCTTCTGGTAAAGAAGCATTAAAATCATCCGCACAGTAACCATCCCGGTCTTGCCCCAGACTAGAACGTCGGTTCAAAAGTGTCCGAAAGGGAACAAGTTTAGTAATGGGAAGACTGGTTAGAAATAAGACTTCCTCGCCGAGTTCGACACGAGACAGTAGGTGAGAAAGGTTTGTTTTAGCCTGATGAATATTAATAGCTTCCATAAGAAGAGTCTATAAACTTAGTCTAGTCATACCAGACAAGGTGGACTAAAGTAATCAAGTTCAAGTCAGGTTAAGTAGTGGTGGGTATTTGGAGCCTATTTAATCTTGGTAGTCAGCAAGGGAGGTAGTCAAAGAGAGGGGATTATATATTATTGAGTTTGCTGACTACCGAGTAATGCAGATGTTAGTACAAGAGTGTAAAAGCTAGCACAGGTAAGTTATTTTAGCTTACGATTGCGATCGCACCAGGACTGTAGGCGATCGCAATTCGTAACCAAGAGGAGAAAAATGAGCGGATTTAGCTCTCAAGCCAAATCAAGAAATGGCAGGTATTTGGGTCGTGTCCGATTTCGGTGGTCAGCAAGAAAATAGTCAGTAAGGAGTAGTCATAGGGAGGGGGATATATGTAATTGAGTTTGCTGACTACGGGTAATGCGTTGTAAGTACAAAAGTGTAGAAGTAAAGTAGATATAGGTTAGAAGCAGTGCGTGCACTGTCAAGATGGGCAATACAAGGGCAGGGCATTCGTGTCGTAGTAGTCAGGAAAAGGCTAGATTAGCCAAATCAAGGAACAGTAGTTGTTCGGGGCGAGTTCAATTGTGGTAGTCACCAAGAAATCGCTAGTAAGGGAGGTTGTCATGGGGAGGGGAGTGTATATAATTGAGTTTGCTGACTACGAGTGATGCTTATGGTAGTACAAGGGCATAGAAGCTAGCAAAAGCGAGTATTTGAGGTAAATTTGATTCTGGTAGTCAGCAAAGATATCTAGCGAAAGGCGATTACATCTCAAATTGCTGCTGCAACGAGTAGTCAGTAAGAGGAGAGAAATAATTTATTGTTAAGTTTGATGACTATTGGGTACTGGCAGTGAAATTTGTGGTAGGAACAGATACTTAATAAGTCTGCTCGGAAGCAAACTTGGGAAAGTTGGGACTGGACAGTTTAAAGGTAAGCTATTGAACTAGTTAACTAAAAGACGAGACTGGTTATCAAATTAATTAACTAATTGTTTGTAACTCAAGGTAGCAGAACCATGAAAACCAAAGTAAGAGTTGTGGGAGCAAGAGTAAAGTCATTCTCTGACAGCCTTAAAAGGTAATTCAGGAATGGTTGGTGGTGCAAAAAGTAACATATCCCTCTTTGATCACGATTTTCTCCGAAAACATTTGCCATTGCTGAATCCTAGAAAAGCTTCGATATGTTATGCGATTGTAAGGATTTTTGTGAAGAAAAAGCTGGTGAGCAGTAAAATGGCCGAATCTGATTATCAGATTCTGTACCCTTTAGTATAGCGTTTGTCCCGAAAGTTCAAATAATAGGAGAAGCCGGAGTCTAACAGAAGAGGGATATCAGTAAGCAAAGCTGTTGTGATTAAGTTTTAGGAGTTAGACTTACAACCAGTTACGTCTCCTGTACTGGTTATAAAAAGTTGTAACTAGTAAATCATAACCAGTACAATAAAGCAGTGCCTTATTCTCTGAAAGTATTCACGCCTGCAAAGCCTCTACTGTAAGAGGTTGCATCTTGAACCCTGTATTGTAGAGGTTCAGAAATCGACTATTTAAAAGCCTAATTCAACAACTAGTTATGGAAAATCGTAACCACATGAGAATAAATAGCGAGTTTTAGAGCATATAATACCCAAAAGACGTGGAGAATGTATAGTTCAAGAGAAAACAGAGTATGCAGGCAGTAACAAGCTAAACCTGCAAACCGTTACAGGACAAGGGATTGCAGCAAGCTGCAACCATACAATGCAACGCATATATGCAAGAAATAGTCACTTAAATCTCCAAAAGACCGACATTCAAGCACTAAGACCCCAGATTATATGTACTTAGTGTCCGTTAATCTGATTAACGGACATAAGTACATATGATTTCTGGGGTTTTGGTGCTTGAATCTCTGTTTTTGGAGGTTTGAGTTACTATTTATTGCATATATGCGTTGCATTGTATGGTTGCGTTGCTGCAATCCCTTGTCCCGTGTAGGTTTGCAGGTTTAGCTTGTTATTGCCTGCATACTCTGTTGTCTCTTGAACTATGGCATTCTCCATATCTTTTGGGTATTATATGCTCTAAAACTCGCTATTTATTCTCATGTGGTTACGATTTTCCATAACTAGTTCTTGAATTAGGCTTTTAAATAGTCGGTTTCTGAACCTCTACAAGTATGGGTTGCAAATGCAATCCTTTACAGGTAGAGGCTTTGCAGGCGTGAATACTTTTAGGGAATAAGGCACTGCTTTATTGTACTGGTTATGATTTACTGGTTACAATTTTTATATAACTAGTATAGAGACATAACTGGTTGTATGTCTAACTCCTAAAACTAGATCACAACAGCTTTGCTTACTGATATATTGCTTTTAGCTTCACCAACTATCCCTGAATTACCTTTTTAAGGGTGGCAGAGAATGACTTTACTTTTGCTCCCACAACTCTTACTTTTGGTTTTCATGGTTCTGCTACTTTGAGTTACAAACAGTTGGTTAAGTAGTTTGATAACCAGTCTCGTTTTTAGTTAACTAGTTCAATCTTACCTTTAAACTATCCAGTCCAACTTTCCCAAGTTTGTTCAGCAAGACTATTAATATCTTGTTACTACAAATTTTACTACCAGTAGTTAATAGTCATCAAACTTAACAACAAAGTATTTCCTTCTCTTACTGGCTACTGTAGCAGCAGCAATTTGAGATGTGATCGCCTTTCGCTAGATATCTTTGCTGACTACCAGAATCAAATTTACCTCAAATACTCGCTTTGTCTAGCTTCTATGCCCTTGTACTAACATAAGCATTACTCGGTAGTCAGCAAACTCAATTATATATACTCCCCTCCCCATGACTACCTCCTTTACTGGCTATTTCTTGCTGACTACCAAAATTGAACTTGCCCCAAACAACTACTGTTCCTTGATTTGGCTAATCTAGCCTTTCCCTGACTACTACGACGGCTGAATGCGCTGCCCTTATATTCCCAGTCTTGAGGTGCGATCGCATTTCTTCTAACCTATGATTTACTTTACTTCTACACTTCTGTATTTACAACTGCATTACCCCGTAGTCAGCAAACTCAATTACATATATCCCCCTCCCTATGACTACTCCCTTACTGACTATTTTCTTGCTGACTACCGAAATCGGACATGACCCAAATACCTGCCATTTCTTGATTTGGCTTGATTGCTAAATGCGCTGCCCCAATTTTCTCCTCTTGGTTACGATTGCGATCGCCTACAGTCCAGGTGCGATCGCAATCGTAAGCTGAAATAACTTACCCTGTCTAGCTTTTACACTCTTGTACTAACATCTGCATTACTCGGTAGTCAGCAAACTCAATAATATATAATCCCCTCTCTTTGACTACCTCCCTTGCTGACTACCAAGATTAAATAGGCTCCAAATACCCACCACTACTTAACCTGACTTGAACTTGATTACTTTAGTAGGCCCTTGCACAATTGTGGTTAGATAACTAGACTAAGTTTATAGACTTAGTTTTTTGTTCTTATGGAAGCTATTAATATTCATCAGGCTAAAACAAACCTTTCTCGCCTACTGTCTCGTGTCGAACTCGGCGAGGAAATCATTATTTCTAACCGAGGTATTCCCATTGCTAAACTTGTTCCCTTTCGGACATCTTTAGACCGACGTTCTAGTCTGGGGCAAGACCGGGGGATGTTTACTGTGCCAGATGATTTTAATGCTTCTTTACCAGAAGATATTCTCAAGGCATTTGAGGGCGGTGCTGAGTGAAACTTTTACTAGATACACAATGCTGGTTATGGTGGTTTGCTCAACCAGAAAAGTTAAGTGAGAAGGTGATTGAACAAATTGCTGATGAAACCAATGAAGTTTGGTTTTCCGTTGCTAGCGTTTGGGAGATGGGAATTAAGGTTTCTATTGGTAAGTTACCACTACCAGAGCCAATAGATGATTATGTCTCTACTCGAATGAGGAGACTAGGTGCTAGATCCTTAGAGATTACTGCTAGTCATGCTTTGCGAGTGGCTGCGTTGCCTTTACATCATCGTGATCCTTTTGACAGAATGCTCATTGCACAAGCTCAGTTAGAAGATATGACGCTTGTGAGTGCAGATTCAACTTTTAATCAATACGAAGTTTCTTTACTCTGGGCAGCTAGTTAAGGAAGAGTTGATTTGCTCAACTGGTTATTATTTACTTAACTGATTGTCTGGTTTATACAGATTACGCTATTAGTTCGATGAGCATTTCCGGATTCCTATGAGGTTCTGGCTTATGTCTGCTGTTGTGATAGTTGTCAGGTTGACCATCTTTGGTTAAGCCATGCTTGTTGATATGGTCGAGGATGTAGTGGTTATGGGCATCAAACCATTTTCTGATTAACTGGGCGTTACTGCCTGATATTGAACGGATTAACTGGGTGTTGGGAATTACTTTTTTTTCTTTGCTCTGCTTGTGGAGAGAACTGGTTGTTCCATTTCATTACTGCTTCTACTGAACGCCTGATTCTCTCTTCTGCTGAACCTCTCCCCCTAGCTGGCTTTTCATGTTCCCCTAGACCAAAAAGTTCGTCTTTGCTGATACTCTCCCAGTCCCTGGTTTGAGGTTTGCTCTTTATTTGGACTAATTTCGGTTGAGATTCAGCTTGAAGTTTCTGCTGCTGAAGTATGTCTTCTAACTGGTTAACTTTTTGCTTCTAACTGGTTGATTCTCTCTTGACTACTTTTCTGGTAGCTTTCTAGTTGCTGTTTTAGTTGTTCTATTTCAGTTTGTTGTTGCTGTTCTGGTTTGCTCTGACTCTGGTTGGATGTTTTGATGAGGAGGGGAAGGGAGCCTTTCTGATTAAGGGTACTTTTATTCCATCTGGTACATAGTAGGCTCCATAGCCTATTGAGTAGGTTAGTTTACTGAGGTCTGCGTCTGTTAAGGCTTGACCATTTTCACCTTCGATTAGATGCCCTGCTAGTTTGGCTGCGGCTATTGATTTGGCTGTCATGCTACCTTGAACGTCACGGGCTACTGCTAGAGCACAGGTAAGCACTTCTGAGGTCGGTGGCAGAGTTGAGGTCGTTTTCTCCATGTTCGTTGGGTCTGGGGGTTAGTATGCTTTGGAAGTGTTTGTCGATGATACGGTTGTAACGTTTGTTTGTTCGCCTGTCTATGGCTCTGTTTTGTTCAGCTTTGTCTGAGTACCTATTTGGCAACGATTGATGACCAGATCCTTTGATATTCATGATGTTGTTTGAACTGTTGACTTTTTTTGAGGAAGTATTTTGCTTCTACTAATGCGGCGATCGCAAATTCTGGTATGACAGTGTTTTCTCTTTTTTTGCCTTGCCCTGAGAACATGACTGCCCATTTCTCACCTTCGATGGGACTAAATTCTCCTCTGAATAGTTCGTGGGGTCTTCTTCCAGAGGCGGCTATTAGTCCTGCTCCCAGGTGAGCAAAGTCGGGGTTTTCTAGTAGTTGGTAGGTTTTTTCTATGTGTTGAGTCTGGTTTTAGATGGTAGCTTTGAGCGTTTTTGGCTCTTTCTAAGATGCGGGTGGTTTTGTTACGTTTTTCCCACTCGTCGGGAATTTTACCGTCTGGGTAGAATTTTGATTTACTTAGACCACAGTATTTGAAGAAGTAATGTTTTAGTTCGTAGGCTCTAATGTTGCCATTGCCGTCTAGTTTGGTGGTTTTTTGGGCGTTTTTTCCTTCTACTAGAAGTATGCTTTTGATGAGTTTGTTGTAGCCTGCGCTGCTCATTTTGCTCCCCAAGGAGGAGACGGAAAAACGATTTCTCAGATATTTGTCTTCTTGAGAGGCTATTTGAGCAATCTCATCTTCGCTCATTAAGGGACGTATTGCCTCAACTACTAGCTTGGCTCGTTCTTTGAGGTTACTTTGTTTTTTTGCTTCCTCGTATATCTGTTGAGATTTCATTCCTCAATTGCTCTTTACTTAACTAGTTACAGTTTATATTAACTAGTTAATCTAGGCAAGTTTCTCTAACTGGTTATTAAACCTGATTCGATTCTCTTACAAATATTATAAGCTTTAGTAACGTAGGCAGTAAGCTGTTTTTAACATTTCCCAAAGCTCTCCCAACTGCTCCATTAGCGGCTCTATTATACTCGACCAGAGCATTGTCCAGGCCCAGCAATATCTTTCAGTCTTTGCATCCCTCGCCACAATGTTTTTACTCCTGGCTCTCCATCACATTTTCTCCCTAAAAATCCTCCTAAACTGGCTATCCATCTTACACATTGATAGATTGTTGGTGGCTTTTCTGGTATTGGTGTCGTTTTTCCGATGGTGTCTTGATGAATGGTGAAGTACAGAGGCAGCCATTCTTCTTCACTCAAGGCTACTGTTGCTGGTTGCTCTGGGTTTTCCCTTGAAGAGTAGATTAACCATAGCAGTCTCCAGGCTACTATGCTGTAGGTTTCTAAGGCTCTTTCTATACGCTCTGCTTTCTTTAGTTGCAGTTTTTCTAGGTTACAGCCACTCTTTAAGGTGTAATGATACCGCTCTATCAACCAACGGTAAGAGTACAGTTCTAGAATTTTTTCGCTTTGCTTTAAGCTGTTTACTTCTAAACTTGTTAGTAATAGCCACACTACTGGCTCTTCTCCTGGTGGTGGATTTTCTTCTTCTGCCAGTATTACTTGAGTTGTTAGCTTTTCCTTTTTTTCTTCTGCTGATGCTGACTCCGGTGGTCTTAATGGTACTGTTCCATACCTTATAGACAGAAGAGCTGTCCTCACTTTTTTCCTTTTCGGTGTTCTCTGTAGTTTGATAGTTATTTTTCCTTTTCTGGGCAACTCTCGCACTGCATCCCATAGTGGTTGTTTTCTTCCCTTCTGTTGATTAACTCTATGCTTCGTCTATTCTGGCAAGCTCTAATGATGAAGTCCGTTTCTAGCTGTTTGTGCCTGACCAGAAGCTTGTGGATATCTGCTTCTCTGTCGGCTACTGTTATTCCTCTTACTCCTGATGGTAATGCTTCTTGACTCTTTTCTAGGCTTTCTATCCAGCGTTGAGACTCCCGCTTTTCTATGTCTTTTTTCTTTTCTTCTTGTTCTGAGCTACGATGCTTTTTCTCTCTAGCCCATACTTTCTGTCCTATTAGTCCCATCGGTACTCCCGATGTATTCGCACATAGGGTTGAGTGGACTTTTAATCCTTGCCTGCCTTCTCCACTGAGCCTTCCCATGCCTTGTTTGTGCTGATGGCTATAATCTAGTTCTGTTGTGTCTTGGATTAAGAGTACATAGTTTAGCTCGGAGATTCGCTCACTTGTTTTGGCTGTATGTGCTTTGATAATCTTTCCTAGTTTTATCCGTCTGTTAGACCAAAAGTCATACAACCCTTGAAGTGCTGCATCATCTCTTGCTGCTTGAGTGACGCTGGCGTTAGGTTGCTCTGCTAAGTCTTCTACTATTTTTACTAATCGTTTGTTTCTCCTTGTATCCCCTAAGTCTGCATACTTAAGTTCTTCAGTTACCCAATTCATCTTTCTTCCTCCCTGATGCTATTTGAAGAATATTGATGTTCTTATTGCACTCTCACATTTTCTTTTTATTTATTACTAACGTCTCTTGTTTATACATCGTTACTAGTTATTTTATCTCTAAACTAGTTAAGAAATAAAGGTTGTTTTATTTTCGATTTATGAAGTTATTTTTCTATTTTTTTAGCTGTCTTTGTGCTTTACTCACATTTTACTTTATTGTCTAGTTTGACAATTTGCTTCTATTGCTATATTATATGTCTCTGTTATTATTTCTCTTTACTTATTTTTTCTCTTTAATCCTTCTATGCCTTATCAAACAAAAGTTTTCAGGTTTTCTTTTATTTATTGACTTTTTTTTCTAGTCGTTAGTTTTCTTTCTCTTTTCTCTTTTTTATCTTCACTTTTACGAGACTATTTACTCGCATTTTTACCACTTTCTGTTGACTTATTTTACTTTCTGTAAATTCGTGATTTCTTTTTCTTTCTCTGTCTGCTTTCTGGCTTTTTTGTACTTTCTTTTACTTCTTTTAAGCACTTCTACATCTATCTTTATTACTCTAATTGTTTTTTGATTATTTTTAACTTTTTTGTTGCTTTCTTTTTACTTGTATTGACTTCCTTTTAGAGCTAAACTTTACCTCTTAATTTCTCTCAAATTCTCCCTTTTTCTGAGACTTTTCTATTGAGGTTTGTTCGACTAAGGCATAGCCAAATGATTAAGTATGCTACTGCTCTGAGGTTGGGTACTGCTGAGACTGAGGCTATTCTGAAGCGTTTTACTCGTTCTAATTTGACTCATCCTACTTATCGGGCTTTGGCAGAGTTGGGTAAGGCTCTTAAGACTATTTTCCTTTGTCAGTATCTTCATTCTGAGTCTCTGCGTCGGGAGGTTAATGAGGGGCTTAATGTTGTTGAGAGTTGGAACCGTGCTAATGGCTTTATTTTCTTTGGTAAGGCTAGAGAGATTACTACTAATCGTTTACAAGACCAGGAGATTGCTGCTTTGTCTTTGCACCTTTTGCAGTCTTGTTTGGTTTACATTAATACTTTGATGATACAGGAGGTTTTGTCTGATTCTGCATGGATGAGCAAAATGCAAGCTGATGATTTTCGCGCTTTGACTCCACTCATTTGGAATCACATCAACCCTTATGGTACTTTCCGTCTTAATCTTGATGAAAGGCTTCCCCCTGGTTGACTGACAAAACTTATGTTGGATGATAAGAGTAAGTTTGCACCTGGAACTCAAATTGATAAAGTCGTTGTTGATGTTGCTTGCGTGATGCCATAGCCGGTGAAGGGTCTTGATTAGTCCTAAAGCAAACTCTATCAATGAGCTTCCATCCCTGAATGAAGGCTCCTTTGACCCAGTCCCAACCAATACGCAGATAACTGTTACCACGAAACCAATGAGTATCAACCCATCTTCTCTTCTGGGACTCGACAACCTCAACCCCTTGGGCGCTCAGGTAGAGGGTAGCCACAGCCAAGATAAAGAACAATCTCGACAAGGCACAAACATCTCTAATGGATGAACGTTGAATATTCCAGGCTTGGGACTGGTCATCAAGGAAATTCTCTTCAATGTCGAAACGTAAACCATATTCAGAAAAAGTTTGTAGAGTGGTTTTTTCATCACTGACAATAGCCCAGAACTCTCCATTGACATTGTCACGCCCCACAATGACATTGACTAACCGAGACTCAGTCTGTTTATGTAGTCCCACATGATGTAAACAAAGTGCCTCTCCTCGATTAAAGTGGAAATCTTGGAGTTGACACCAGCCTTTTCCTCCTCGTTTTATCCAGCTACTCTTTTTCAACCGAATACGATAATGCCATCCTAATTGAGTGGTCAACATCTCCATCAACTCACTATGAGCAAACCCTCTATCTGCCAATAGTATTACTTTTACCCTTGCTGGTAATCTTTTGTCTGCTTGTTGGAGCATTTGTTGATAATCTCGGAAAGATACACTAGGGCTACTATTATCCAGATACAGGTTGTTAGATGCCCAAGATGTTTCCAATCGCTGCCTTGACCTAGCCATGAATTCAAGGCATTGTAAAGAGGGGAGCTTTTTTTCATCGTATTGCGAAAGATTTGAGTGGTTTCTTTCTTTCACAATCGGCGGCTCCCCCCCTTTTGTCAACTCCGTCAATCTCTTTCTCCTCTTTGGTATTTCCTCTCTACCTAATATTTTTTGTCAGTCAATCAGGTCACAGCCCTCTCTAGAGCAGTTTAGAGTTGATGGAGCTACAGTTCGCAAAAACTTTACTAAAACTATTAAAGACAAAGGCGGGGATGCTAGCTGTTACAAGAAATCTACAGAAGCTTTAACTCAAGAAGTTTTAGGTTGCAATACGATAAGTCTTTACCAAGAGACAAGGGCAAAGCTAGGTGATCGCTCTACTTTGCCGGAGAGGGACCAGGAAGCTTTGATGACAGGTGAAATCGTTGCTACCCATGACCTGAAGAGAAAGCCTATTTCTGGTACGCAACAGCAGCGCAATGAGCAAATAGTTACTAGTGTTAGTGATTCAGCTAAGAAAACTAGGAAGTTGTTTCCTTGGTAGCTGAAGCATCTGCCTGAATACGATTTTACGAAATCCTTTCTTTGCGATCGCCTTGCTACGCTTTAGCGGATGAGCCTGATAAAAGTTAAACAAAAAGGCTTCAACCTCCTTGCCTATTGCTCATTGGTAATAAGTGAAGGAGTCTGGTAGATTCTTTAGTTTTGAGGTTGATTAATAAGACAGAAATTAATGCTCAAGATGAAAAATACGCTGAATTACGTTTTCGCCTTAAAGATAGGATAGATATAAAGGAAGATAGTTTGAGATTTTATCCTATCTCAGGGCATAACTTAGATAGGGTAGAGGTTTGGGGTGGTCTTCCTATTACGAAAGATCATGGTTCAACTGTCATTTAAGTCTAGTTGCGGGCAGTCTCAGAAAATCTCTGAAACCCCCATTCTTTCGTTGAGATGGCCCATCCATTACTCTGTAAGGATTTGAGGTGCTTTTTTCTTATTGTTTTATTCGTCAACATAGATGTTTTTAGGGGATGAGCCAAACCGCTTCTAGACACTATGCAGGGTAAGGGTTTAAAATGAGGGGGTCACGACTTCCATTAGGAAGTAAAGAAGTTGAAACGACTGATTTTGATTGTTACTCATAATGATAAGTACCTAGAGGTCACGACTTCCATTAGGAAGTAAAGAAGTTGAAACTTCTCTATTTTTGTACACTTTAAAATCCTTAGAATTCGTCACGACTTCCATTAGGAAGTAAAGAAGTTGAAACGAAGAATTTTCTGGACTTGTCATAAAATCAGACCTCGTCACGACTTCCATTAGGAAGTAAAGAAGTTGAAACATATTTTTTATATTCTGCCCAGAAGAAAGTGTCTTCTGTATGTCACGACTTCCATTAGGAAGTAAAGAAGTTGAAACCCAAATATTTTTTCTGCGGGCGTTCTTGTCACTACAAGTCACGACTTCCATTAGGAAGTAAAGAAGTTGAAACGGGTAGGGGTCAGCGGGAGGAACTTCCTCATCGCCTGGGTGTCACGACTTCCATTAGGAAGTAAAGAAGTTGAAACCATGGATAGCCCACTTGGGCTATTTTAATTTCCGCAGTCACGACTTCCATTAGGAAGTAAAGAAGTTGAAACTCTTCCCATCTTTCTAGTCTTATTTCTTCTCTATTTGAGTCACGACTTCCATCAGGAAGTAAAGAAGTTGAAACACTAGTCTGATTTCTTTTAGTCACTTTATACGCAATAACTTCCATACTAACTTGCACTTTTTAGCATCAAATCAAAAATCAGGAAGCATCACCACAGTTACTCAGCTTAGCAGTAGCTGTTAGAATAAGTACTTTTGTTCTATTAGTTCCTGTTTTATGTGGCTCAAATATGGTCTGAGCCGAAGATGGCAACCTCATTCCTGTCGAAGATGTACCCAAAGGTAAAACTAATTTGATTTGCCTTTACTGTGGCGATACTTTAACTGCTAAGAAAGGTAAGGTTAAAGTTCATCACTTTGCACATAGCCATGCTACTTGTAAACTCAGTGGCCCGCCGCAAAGTCCCTTCTTTACCCCTTTACGACAATTTTCACCTCCATCTTTCTCCCCAGGAATTGCTACAACATCAACAACTATGGCGAGAATATGGTCATACGAACTATTCTCCTGTCCATGTCCCTTTTAGTCTGGTTTTGAAGAAGCTTTTTGCTTGGAATAATCAACTACAACCCCCTGGCTATGGCTTCACTAACTTGGGTAAGATTCCTGTCAATGCCTTGTCTCTCCAAGAGTTTAACCAAGTTCAGGAACCTTTACTCCTGGAGAAGTTGCAGCAATTTCACTCTGCCTTTAACATAGCTAAGCTCACTAATTCAGCTTCTTTAGCTGTGAAACAAGCCGACTGGCAAATGTATTGCGCCCAATTGCGGCGTATTTTAGAACTCCAACTCTACTTTTTAAGGGTGTCTACCTCCGCAAAAACCATTTACAAAATTGGTGTTACTAAACGCACTATTGAGGAACGAGTAGCTGAGGTGACTAGAGATGTCAGAAAGCATTTAGGCAAGCTTCACATAGAAGTATTAGGCACTTGGCCTCATAGGGGTAATGTAGAACTTTACTTTAAACACCGTTACAAGGATGACAATTATCCTTTAGGCAAACTAACAGAGTATTTTGATTTTGCGGATGTGGAGCCTGTGGCAGCAGATTTGCAGGCGATGGAGGCTAAGGTTTTACAGGCTGAGGAGTTGGATTTGTTGAAGCTTTTCCTCTGACCGGGTGTTCATGTTTCCCTAAACCAAAAAGTTCGTTTCTGCTGATACTCTCCCAGTCCCTGGTTTGAGTTTTGCTCTTTATTTGGACTGTTTTCGGTTGAGATTCAGCTTGAAGTTTCTGCTGCTTAAGTGATGTTTCTAACTGGTTAACTTTTTCTTCTAACTGGTTGATTCTTTCTTGACTACTTTTCTGGTAACTTTCCAACTGCTGTCTTAGCTGTTCTATTTCAGTTTTTTCTTCTTTATCTTCTTCTGGTTGTAGTTGTTCAATATTTGCTTCTGATGAAGAGGGAAGCTCAAGTAAGGGAACTTCTACTCCATCTGGTACATAGTAAGCTCCGTAGCCTATTGAGTAGGTTAGTTTGCTTAGGTCTGCGTCTGTTAAGGCTTGACCATTTTCTCCTTCGATTAGATGCCCTGCTAATTTAGCTGCGGCTATTGTTTTGGCTGTCATGCTACCTTGAACGTCACGGGCTACAGCTAAGCATAGGTAAGCACTTCTTAAGTCTGTGGCAGAGTTGAGGTCGTTTTCTCCATGGTCGTTGGGTCTAGGGGTTAGTATGCTTTGAAATTCTTTGTCGATGATACGGTTGTAACGTTTGTTTGTTCGCCTGTCTATGGCTATGTTTTGTTCTCCTTTGTCTGAAGTTTTGGCGATAATCGATGACCAGATCCTTTGATATTCATGATGTTGTTTGAACTGTTGACTTTTTTTGAGGAAGTAAGTAGTCGTACAAAATTCTTTGTATATTTACCATTTAGTTATACATCCGTTCCCCGTTCCCCGTTCCCGATCTCAGCAAAATGTTCAATTAATTTTGTCTAAGTACTTATGGATGGTTACAAGAAAGCTACTGATGATTTTGTAACTACAATCTCAGTAGCTTATGGTGTGGACAAATTGTCCACATTTCTTGCCTCTACAAATTAGGCTAGTTGAAGCTAGCCTAATTTTAATTGACATGGCTGCTAGTATCAGGGATTGCTGCTTTATTTGCCTTGCGGAAGCAAGTTCGACATATTGGAGGTTTTTTTCTGACAAGCCATCTTATTCTTTTGCAAAGACCGCACATTCCTTTGCGGTCGCCTCTTTTCTCTTCTAACTTCTGCCTGTTTTTTTTGTTGTACTTCCTGCGGCTGCTACGTCCTTTTTCGGAGTGATTGTATTTTTTTTGAGGGTCAGGAGTTGTCATGGTAAAATGCTTGTGGTTTCTGTGACAAGAACCATACCTTTAGCTGAACAATAATACAGCTAAAGGTATTGATGCTACGCTGCGTATTTCTTAAGAAATTCGATTTTACTTAAATGATCTTTGAGGTACTCTTCAATACCTGTAGCCTTATAATTCTTTCCGCACCAATCTGTGTAACATTTACAATGCTCTTTTATTGAGGATTTATAATTAGAACATAGGTCAAGGATATTGCCTTCATAGCAATATCCATTCTCATAATCTATCCTAAAGAATGCTTTGAAAAAGCTTCCAGAAGGAAGCTTTTTAGCCGTTTCTCGCAGAAAACTATTGGCCTCGATTAAAAGTTCTTTGCTAGGTGTTGACTTTGTACAAAACTCTTGTCCTGTTTCCACATTAATGTAGATTTTTTTAGGTAAAATTTTCTTTCTTTCTTCTGTATACTCTTTTAGTAGAAACCCTTTGTGTAAAGACTTGCCTACCCATTCTAAGTAATAAGCAATCACCTCATTGTAAGTGGCAATTTTAGTCATAAACCCTGACGAGAACTTTCCTTTCCCATCTTCTAATAACTCAACCTTAATAACTAAAAGTTCTACGTGAGCAGGTTCGCCGTCTGGGTTGAAAAAAATTGCGGTTTCATCTGGATTACATATCATCAATACAGGTATACCTTTCTCAGGTTCTAGTCCTAAAGACTGGATAAAATTCATCCCTTTTTCTACCAGTTTTTGGCTTACGTGAGCCGGTAATTTTTCTATTGATGTTTGATATTGAGTATTCACTTTTACTTCTTGGTTTCTGTGACATTTTTATTATAATACACGGTGACAAAAATGTCAATACTTGCTGGTAAAATCGTGCTATGACTTACGGGCTTCAGGTGCAAAATGCCCAAAATACTAACGATCATTAGTCTGGAAAAAGGGCAATTCCCTTTGACTACCTCCTTTGCTAACTACCAAAATTAAATAGCTTCCAAATACTTATTGTCACCTAACTTAGTTATTCCATACTCAAAAAGAGTACAGTATTCAGTTTTACTTCCTAATGGAAGTCGCAACAGCTCTATTTCCAGACTGATAAACTAGCTTATAAAGAGTTTCAACTTCTTTACTTCCTAATGGAAGTCGCAACTAGATTAATCAAGGAGAAACAAAATGGGTAAAACCGTTTCAACTTCTTTACTTCCTAATGGAAGTCGCAACCCTTCACATATAAAATCGGACTAGATAGTAACGTATTCGTTTCAACTTCTTTACTTCCTAATGGAAGTCGCAACTTGTCTGATTTAGAAGGAACTCTACCAACTTTAAATTGTTTCAACTTCTTTACTTCCTAATGGAAGTCGCAACGAAAAAGTGCGGAAATGGCAAATCTGGCATTGGTGGTGTTTCAACTTCTTTACTTCCTAATGGAAGTCGCAACCCTCTCATTTTAAACCCTTGCTCTGCCTGGTGTCTAGAAGCGGTTTTTCATCACCTCCCTAAAACACTCATGTTGACGATAAAAACAACAGAGAGAAAGCACTTCTAAGCTCTGTAGAACAAGGGATTCATCACCTCAACGAAACAATGAGGGTTTCAGAGAATCTCCGAGGTGATGAACTTTCAGGCTTAAATGACAATTAGAATAGCTTTTTAGCTAAACTCAAAAAACTTCTAAACCTAGTGATAACAGAGATTGACTTTCTTGATTTTTTAAAATCAACACAACATTTACCGATAAATAGTCCTTTTGCAAGACAAAAGATAAATCAGTTAATTCTTTTAAAAAACCCTATTCAAACAACCTTAACCAGACCAAACCTTCTCAAACCCCTTACTTCCTAAACTCCTCTCCACCTCTCTATCAAAAACAGAAAGCAAACAGAAATCAAGATATTCCCTCACTGCATAACCAGAAGTACGCTTGTTTGTACTACCACACCAACCAGGTTTATCTGGGTTATTGCTAGTACGACAAACCCCATGGACAATATCTCTCCATTGCTCTTTGTTCCCTTGCCAAATACTCACCAAACTACCCTTATCAGTAGATTGAGAAGGACGAGGGAGAGCTTTTTGAGGACGACGGGGAGGTGCTTTTAAACCTGGAGCTAACTTAGTAGTTGTTGACTTTGGTTTACTAGGTTGAGGTAACAGACTCAAACCATTCTCCTCTGCCAATACCTTCAATAAACTTAGTAAATGGGTAAGTAAATCAGATAGGGGCAAATCAGAATTACTGGGACTAAAGGAAAACTGGCTACCCCTGAAAACCCGATGGTTCATCTCATGGGGCGGTCTACGCCAACCAGGGCCTAATCCCCCTAAACGACTGGATAACTCTAGTAAATGGTTAATTAAATCCTCAAACTTGTTACTGCAATCAACATTAATCAACCAAACCTCATGAGGATCTCTTTTTGGCATATTACTATAACCGTTATCCGGAACTGTGCTAAATTTCGGCTGCTGTATTTTCTTCAAATAGCTAGTCAACACCAACTGCCCCGGACAACTCAACCCCCCAAAGATAATGTCAGTCAGCTTTTGGCTATCTTTTTTATTTAAAATTCGCAAAGCTAAACGGGTAAAATAGCCCCGTAAATTAGCCCGCAAAACCTGGGGACTCCAACGATACTTACCCACTTGGTTAGACCTGTTGTCATGGGTCTGATAACAAGGCTTCATCCCCTCTAACCTAATTTGCCATTTCCCCTCCGGAATCTTCTCAGCCAAACGCCCAAAACCACTCCTAGTTCCCCTACCAATACCTTGCTGCTGCAACATAGCTAGCAGAGCCTGCTGCAACCACTTTTTTTCGTCGTCTGTAGAATCATTCTTAAGTAACACCTGCAAAGTAAACTTATCTGCACTGTAAGGATTGGGAGGATGTTTAGGAGGTACTTGCCACTGTACCCCCAGTTTCCCTGGATCTTTCATCAAAAATCTGCCATTCCTGCTGTGGATTAAGAGGGAAAGGTTTAAGATTTTTCAACAACACACTCTCAAAGCGAATCTTCCTCGGCAACCAAGCCTGCCTATCTGGACTCATCAAACGTGACCAAAAACCCTGTTGTTGCTGGTCTAAACTTGACCACTGCTTACGCAACCAACTTAACAAAGCTCCCTTAACACTAGAACCAGGAATCCAAGGTACACCATTCACCTGAGCAGGTAAAGTACCCCCTTCAAAGAAGCTGTCGCCCCCAACTTGAATAGGACTAATCACCTTTAACCCTGACAATTTCACCGTATGCAACTTAGCTGGCTGGGGTGAACAACTACCATTCCAAGCATTAACAACTTCATAATTATTAGACTTCTCAACAATATCCCCAGTTTCCGGTGTCCAACCTTTATATTTGTATTCTTCCGTCTCGTCTCCAATCGGTTTAACCCTATACCAATCCGGCATCTCTGTCGGCAAAGCTAATCTCTTACTCACAATTAAATCCTCTTAAATTACAAAAACGGCATCAGTAAATGTAGGTACGATTTCTGCTCCCACATAAAATCTAACTAGCCTCTCCAAAGCCAAAAGCTAAAAGCTAAAAGCTAAAATCAAACCTCCCTATTCCCAACATCTTTAAGACGCATCGTCCAAAACTGAATGGTGGCAGAAATCTCGATTAACAAATCTGCTAACAAAACCTGCTCATTAAAATTTAGCTCCATTAACTTGTTTTGAAATTCCTGAGTAGTCATATCCTGCCTAATTCCCAACTCACCTACTACTTCACACAAAACTAACCTAGCCACAGCCCAAGCAAAGTAACGTCTTTCCTCATCCTTTCCGGAATCAGCTTCAGGAATTCCCCCTTCTCTAAGCACAGGCGATCGCGACATAGCCCAAAATCTCTCCAATCCCCAACTAGCAACATAATCAGCAATGCCACTAGCAGCACCCTGCCAATTATCTAAGCTTTGCTTACCTTCTTTTAGTTTCTCAAATACCTTCTTGTCTAACTCGTAGTGAATAACTCCCATTACTTTTCCTTCTCCACAGCCACAACTTTAATACGCCCATAACCTACACTCCACAAACCACCAAGGAAATGCTCACTATGCAAAAATTTCGACCATTTTGATAAATGGTCAACCTTGCCCCTAGTAGTCCAAGAAAGGCTAAAAACTGCACCAGGGGGAAATCCTTCCACAGCAAAGAGATTCTCCACCAAGGAACCCTTTTCATTAGGTTCATCCCGTAAACTTACCCTTGGCTGCCGCACAATTCCCATATCTACCAGAAGGTTAATACTTTCATCAGGTACAACAATACGGCGATTCTCTGTTACATCACCAGGGGCTGGTAAGCTTTTACCGTCTGAATATATTAACGTTAGCAAGCTTCAACCACCGTAGGAAAACCGTCTTATTTTCCAATGCAGGTTCTGTAACATAAACCTGATCAGGCTTCAAATTGCTAGGAGTCTGCCCTGATAATTGTTGAAAACGCTTCAACCAACTTACACAACTAACCCACCAAGTCCCATAACCCAGAACATGAACAGGCCACCACACAGGCCAACCCCAACCTAATGAGATGTAGCCTGGAGAAATGTTATCTCCCTCTCCTCCAAACCAATTATTCACATATCCCTTATAGTCCTCATCTCCATTAGCGTGTTCCCGCAAAGCCCCTCGTAAAGAGCTTCCTGGAATAGCAGGACTACGGTCGGGTAAACGAAACACAGGGTTATTATTCCCCCTAGAGCTACTATCAGCCCCACCAATATGCACTGGCTCTTGACAAACTAACCATTCTACAGACATTAATATTAATCCTCAAAATAACCACAAATGACCGTAACCCAAAGCATCCCGATGATAATCATCAGGTAAAGGCCCTGATTGCTGTATAGGTGCATCCTGCCAAAGATAAACTGCTCCAGCCGGAGTTAACCATTCCCCTGGTGTCAAAACCTTAACTTTCTTGTTGTTACTACTATCGTTCGACCCTGAAGACTTTTTGCGAGGAGGAACTTTCTTCCAAGATTGCCAAGGAATAGCTTCTTCTGCGGCATAAGCTTTTACTTTGCAGTCAGGGTAGGGTAAAGAAACAGGAAGTCGTCCTTTTTGCCACAAAGCCCCAGTCAACAGAATAGCTTCTGTTGACCTTTTCTGGAGCTTCACCAATCTGTTCCCAAGACTTGAGAGGCTTCTCTACCTTCTTAATAGCTACAGGTGTGCCCCCAGCCCCAAGGGTACTCAATCTTGGTGTCTCCTCATTATCCCCAATCACTTTCACCAAAATTGACCAACCAGGATGTAGGTAAGTAGCCATTTCTGCAAAGAATCCTCCCTCATCTTTGACCTGAAAATCTTCACGGCTATTGTGACTGAGAGTTAAAGTTTCCCAAGGCAGTTTTTGTAGGGGTAAAGGAGAACGAGGAAACTTACCTGATTGCCAAAAGCTCTTTAAAGCTTGAGTACTAATCAAATAGCGACCGCCAATAACTTCAATCTCCTGCTTCTCATGTTCCGGTTGCTTACTCCACATCCCTGCGACATCATCCCAAAGTAAGCGATACATATTCTTTGGTATCTCATCGGTACTTTGTCTCCCCTTAACAAGGGTGTAAACGGGTAAGGGTAAAGGTACATAAAACTCATTACCACCTTGATACCAAAAAGGCCCCCAGAGTTTATGATGACGATGATTTTCCTTACGGTTATCTAGCTTTAAGCAAGCAGCTAAATGATGCCCATTAGGAGGCCAGCGACAACCAACTTGCCCACTGTTTTGTCCTACAGGAGTTAAATTACCGATGGCAATCAGGGCCAGAAGGAGTAAGAGAATACCAGTTTGTCATAGTTAATGAAATGGAAAATTGTTCTAATGGTGAAGCCCTGTTTAATGGCTCTTTGGCTACTTTCTCAGCTAAAAGCTAACAGCTAATCACTAATCACCCCCTCCAACCAAGTCTCACGCTCCCTATCCTGACGAGCTAAGAAACCGCGAAGAGCAAGCCAGTTTCTCCACCATTGCCAAGAGCCAATTTCTTGACGTAGGTTTTTCCCTGCCCCTAGCTGCTCAATTTGACTCCATTGCAAAGGTAGACCAACACTAGCCCAGAGAGTATCAAGAAGTTCTTTGACTGTTTGAGGAGAGTTGATTTCTAAGTTAGTAGTTTCTAAGTAAAACAGTAACTTCTCCCAAACATTCAACTCGGTTTTATCCTGCTGTTTAGCTTCTACCCCCATCAACAAATGCCACAACTTCCAGGGACAAGTCCATTGCAGAGATTGACCACTATTAAAAAGCACCTCCACACAAACACGCTCTCGCCCTGCTTCTTTAGCTTTTTTGTATGCAGCATTTAAAGTCCGATGCCAGAGAGATTGAGGAATGCGTCTTTGAGCAATCACCAAGCCAAGACTAAAAGTCATTTGCTTTCCTGGAACAGGATAGACTTGCTCCTCATAGTTGACCCAACCATCAAGAGACATAGCAGTAGTTAGAGGGTTTTCTTCACCTTGCCACAAACTATGTAAATTACTGGTTAAAGAAACTGCATCAGTCAGGGGGCCAAGAAGCAAAAAGTCATCACCACCAGCGAAAATCACTTTACCATTGTGATGTTTCTCTGTGAGGGCATAGAGTAATTTATTCCATAGCCCAAACAAAACAGAAATATCTAACATATGAGGTAAATCTATTTTCCTAGCTTGGGATGGTACATTCGGTTGAGAAGTTACCAGATTTTCTTGGTTAATAATTTCTGGAGTAAGATGCCATTGTGACCAAAGCAATTTGAGAGCTTTGTACTTTTCTCCAGACAGCCACTCACTAAACTTGTCTCCATCACCACGCCAACCCACAGTCCACTCAATAGTGCTTTCCCAACCTTTAGTAACATCACTATCCCAAATCTCTAGTAATTCGTGGTCATCAACATTACGTCTTTCTAAAGCACGGGGATGGTCAAACTGTTTGTAACTATCTATTCTCGGCATTCCCCATTCCTTCTTTTTACTAGAAGAATCAGGAAAATAATCTTTTTCTAAAGCACTAATCTTTTGATTCCAAACTTGGGGGTCAACACCAGCATCACCTATCCAAGCCGCCGCCGCCGCAGTACGATCAGGAAATCTCTCCCATGGGCAAAAGGGTAAGGAATCCCTATTAACCCATAACCTAGTCAGGGTGGGACGAATAATCTCTGGTATAGATGCTAAACGCTTCACCATCTCCAAACTGTTCAGGCGATCGCTGCTAGAAAACAAACCCGCAAGATGAGTTTCTCGGCGTTGAGATAGTTTTTGCCACCAATTTTTGAGATTATCTTCTGGCAATCCCCAAGTACCACCTTTGTCGATAGGTTTTAAGCCAGGATGCCATACAGAAAGAGAACCAGCACTAGGACTAGTTTTTCCGGCCCACCACTGCTTTTGCCAGCTACGACCTATTTTTTGTGCCTCCAGATGTTGGTGGAGTTTGGCTAAGGTAGCTGTAATAGTTTCTGGATTACTGATATTGAGGGGGGCTTGACTAATATAAACTGACCAAAGGTGTTGACAATCTCCACGAATTACTTGCCACCCTACCCCATTTAAAAGGGTACGTTCATAGGAGATTGCCGATTGTTCTAAACAGCGTACAAATTCGCTCCATTCCCTTTGCACTATATCCTTTATTTCTTCTAACCAGCCCTTTTCGTTAGGAAAAATGCCAGTAAAAATGTTGGGTAATTCTGCTTGCCAAAAAGATTCGTCTTGGTGAAACGACTCTTTTTTTAACCATTGCACTAAAGGTACAGAGCGATGTAGAGGTAACAACACTTTGCCCCCTCTCCGTTCCCAGTGATAAATTACTACAGCACTGAGATAGTGACAAAGCCAAGAACTTACAGCCCAATCCCTCAACCTTTGCCCACCTCCTAAAAAAGTTTGCACTGGGCCAAAGGTTAATACTCCCAACTGGTTTAAATTAGGATCAACACCCTCTAACTGTGCTGCTGTTTCTTGAGTTGCTCCCCCTCCCCACCAGAGTTGCGATCGCAAGTAAGCAGATTCTTGCCATTGCCCACTAAGGGGATGAATAGAAAGAGTAGGATCTTCTTGAGATACTTGAGTATATAATTCCCTTTGGCGTTGTAACCAAGTTTCTATTTGCATTAAAGACTTTCCTGAACTTCCGAGGTTAAGTTGTGGTAATACTTAATTCTTTGATTGACTTCCGTAGCTGCATCAGCTAGATAAATAATGTATTTCAACCATTGCACTGCTACTTCTGAAGGGTGATTTTTGTTAGTTACGGAATGATATTTTTCGGTTTTTTTATCTAAACTTTCATCAATAACATCCCCTAGTAAAGAGTGATAAAGATTATTACGAATGTGGGTAAAAGCCATCTTAAACTCTGAATCTATTTCCCAACACCGACAATAAAACTGTTTAAAGTCTCTCCATTCAGCAGTGTCGGCTATAGCATCAACCTTGTGACCATCAAAATAACCATCACTTAGTAACTTATTAACCACTTTGCCGATACTTAGAAAACGTCTATCACTACCTGGCTCTTTGCATTGCAGCTTTCCCCCTTCCCTTTGCCAAATATACTTTCCGAAACTTTGCTTTTCTACCAAACACCACAAAGCCAACTCTAAAGCCCCTGCTATCCTCATATACCAGTGCATCCATTGCCCCCGCTCCCGAAAAGCCTTTTCACTCCAAAGAGCGATCGCTATTCTTTCAATCACTTCTTGTCTGGGAGTTAAGCCTAGTTTTAAAGCTGCGACATTTAAAGAGACTGCATAATCAAGAGTTTTTAACTTCTGCTCAATTCCTTCTGTTAAATAATTCTCCGCAATAGTCAAGACACCGCTAAAATCCTGAATAGCTATTAACTGTTGAATTTGCGGCACTTTCAACCGCCAGCGCCAATGATTACCTTCGTGACTGTAATAGCGGGAGTTTTCTTTGGAGATATAAACAAATTCTACTGGTTGTTTGGCTAGCTTCTGCTCAATTCCCCATAGATACAAAGCGCTACTTAATGCCGGAGTACCACTACTATGTTGAATAACAATCTTTTCTATTTCAACTTTCTCTTCTTTGGTAGTTTGAAAGAAAAGAGTATTCTTCTGAGCTAGAATTAGTTGATTAAAACGTTGATTAACCAACTCTGCCATTCCTTCCCAATCTGCTGCACCTTTATCGATATGGGAACTAATTTCTAAGGGAATAGGATAATAATTAATCTGCTGTTGTTTACACCAATACTCAAGAATATTACGCCACCAATAACCATCAGAAGCAATAATTTCTTGTATCGCTTGACTTTCTAGATTCTGGTGACTCGCTAGCCAGCTACTTTGTTGAGTTAAGATTACTCCCAAATAAACATCTTCTTGCTTCCCTTCCTTTGCATATTCCTGCCAAACTTGGCGAATCTGCGGGAAATCTACCCTTTCTATTTCCTCTAACAATTCCTCATCATTTATCTGTGCTACCTCCTCAGCATCTTCTACTGTATAAGCTGTTTGCAATCTTGCTGCCCCTTCATCGGAATCTACGAGAACATCACTGTTTCCCAAGACTTGCAGGATTAAAGTTTTCATCTTCTAGGTTTGTAAGTTGTTTTCCTCGCTCAGAAACTATAGCTACACCACTTTTTGCTTTATTCAACTTAGATACTATCAGAAGTAGTAGAGAAAACCTAGAGTTTGATAATACTTTCTCCAATTGTTTAAATGCTTATGTCTTATTCTCCGACTAGCTTTTAAAGATTAAGCTTAAATATAATCAATATTATCTTTATCTTGACAGTCTCTTATGACCAAAAAAAATATCTACCACCGCTATAGTGACTTACTAGCTTTTGAGAGATTGATGATTTTGGTGGCTACCTTAGCCCGTTATCCAGGGGTAGGTAGCAGAGATAATCCTTTGTTGAAAAACCAAGACCCTTTGGAACAGTTATTAGCTATGATGCAGGAGGTAGCCACCGAAGTTGAAGTAGACTTACCTAACTATTCAATTCATACTCTCCGTAAAGATTTGGCCACACTACGCAACTATGGAATTTTGCAACAGCATATGTATCGCTGGGGCTATTATTTAGGTACTGGGGCTTTAGACAAGGTAGAGTTACGTTTTGCCCTCAATGCCTTGCGATCGCAGGTGGAATATCAAGAAGATCCTTTGGTTAGACAAACTTATAGCAAACTGAAACGGCGTTTACGGCAATTTGATTTAGAAGAAGAGTTTAGTTATCCCCTAAGAACACAACTGAGTAAGGTTATTGTCTACACTAGTCCTGAAGAGATGATGCAAGAAGGTAAATATAGAGGGACTTTGTTTGAGAAGTTGGGGGAAATTGAGGAAGCAATTTTACAAGGACAAGCTATAGAAATAAAGCGAGTTCGTAATCCTCATCAAAAAGGTAAGGGACTCTTTTTACAAAGTATCTGGCCCTTACAGTTAATCTACCATGATATTGCCTGGTATCTTCTCCATGAGAACTATGAGAATGGTCATTTAGCTATATCCCGTTTAGACCGTTTCAATGGTTATTATCAAGCTTTGGATGTACCCGCTAGGGGAATTCAAGCACAGCTAGAGAGTTTGCAAACGGCTAAGGAGTTGTTGAGAAATGGTTGGGGATTGTATTTAGGTAAGTTTGAGGAACAGTTAGAAGAGAAGGAAGGTAAGGGAAATTTAGTTGAGGTTAAGGTACGCTTTTTTGGTGATGCGATTGCTTTTGTTTTAGAAGGGGAGAAGCGTCATCATTCTCAAAGGATTAAGAAAGGGGCTATAGATGCAGAAGGTTGGCTTACTTGTATAGATTATGAAATTAAGTTACCTCGGCGTTCCCTAAAAGAGTTTAGTTATTGGGTTAATCGTTTTTTTGGTAAAGCTGTTTTCAAGCAACCTAGCTTTATGGCAGAAGAGCAAGTTTCGCAGGCTAAGGCTTTGTTGGAAAGAGGGTAAGGGATTTTACTGTCATTTAATGCCAGCTTGCGGCCACCTACCGGAATGGGCTGAAACCACCATTTTACGTGGAGGCGGCCGACCTTTGATGGGGAGAGGGTTATAGCCGTTTTTGTTTCCCTTTTTCTTCTAGAGTTTGCTTAAGAAAAGGTAGGTGGCCGCAAAGCGCTTCTAGACACCAGGCAGGGTAAGGGTTTAAAATGAGGGGGTCACGACTTCCTTTTGGAAGTAAAGAAGTTGAAACATTACAGTGTAAGAGACACGATTTTTATCAAAATCCGTCACGACTTCCATTAGGAAGTAAAGAAGTTAAACACCCTGATGCGATCGCAAAATATGTATCAAACTGCGATCGCCTCTAGCAGTATTTAGAGTGAGATAGTTTTGCTGTACTGTAAAAGCTTAATATTAAGAAAGCACTGCTTATCTTTGTGTTTTTGTTACAATCGACTCTTTAATCATGCCTGCAAAAGATATCTACCACGATACTGTTAGGACAGCTTTGCTCAAAGACCAGTGGACTATCACTCACGACCCTTTGAGAATTCGTCTTACTCGTGGAAAAAATCTTTTCGTTGATTTAGGCGCAGAGCGACTATTAGCAGCCCAACGCGGAGTTGAAAAAATAGCAGTAGAAGTCAAGAGTTTTGTCAGTCCTTCAGACATGAGAAGCTTGGAGGAAGCAGTAGGTCAGTTTGTCGTTTATGCTGAATTACTGAAGCGCTACTACCTGTGAGCATACACTATACCTAGCTGTTAGCGAGAAAGTTCGCAAAAATGTTTTTGAAGAGGAAGCTGGTCTAACTATGATTGAAAATGGCATCATTCGTATAGTTACCTTTGACCAAACTAAGGAGGAAATTGTGCAATGGATTCATCCTTAACCGAGTACCGCAACATCATCGAAAAAGTTCTACAGGACTATGCTAACTTTTTAGGGGGAGAACCAGAAGTTCAAATTGAATTAGTCTGCGATAGAGAAGGTAATCGCTACCTTTTAGTAGAGACAGGTTGGCAAAATGACTATCGCATTTATGGCAACGTGCTACACCTAGACATTATTAATGGTAAGGTTTGGATTCAGCATGATGGAACAGAAGAAGGAGTTGCTAATGAGTTAATAGCAGCAGGTATCCCTAAAGAGTCTATAGTACTCGCTTTCCGCCATCCTCAAGTAAGAGAACATACAGGATTTGCTGTAGCTTAATCTTGCTTAAGTTGGTTTTTGAAATGATTTACCTTTTTGCTTTGAAAATGGTTTGAGGTGAGGAATAATTAGCTAAGATTTGAGCGAATTTTAAGCTATAAGTCAGATAAAATAAAGCTTAGAGAGGATATTGCTATTACTAAAAAAGTTATTCCAACTGTCATTTAATACCAGCTTGCGGCCACCTGCCGAGATGGGCTGAAACCACCATTTTGCGTCGAGGCGGCCGACCTTTGATGGGGAGAGGGTTACAGCCGTTTTTGCTCCCTTTTTCTTCCAGAGGTTGCTTAAGAAAAGGTAGGTGGCCGCAAACCGCTTCTAGACACCAGGCAGGGTAAGGGTTTAAAATGAGGGGGTCACGACTTCCGTCAGGAAGTAAAGAAGTTGAAACACTCTCTTGGCTAATTCCCTAGAAGCGCCATTTTTGTCGTCACGACTTCCTCTTGGAAGTAAAGAAGTTGAAACCCATGACAAAAAAAGTCAACTTTCGAGCTTCTGATGTCACGACTTCCACTAAGAAGTAAAGAAGTTAAATAACTTTATGCGATCGCAAAATATGTATCAAACTGCGATCGCATCGTTACACCTGGAGGGTATCGCTAAACATCTTGGTATAGAAGTAGGACGAAATCACAATATGCTAAGATGTTTTCCTAACAAAATATCAATAATAACTTATCTTCGAGACTTAACTTCTTTGTGCCAGCAAGAGACATTTATCATGACACCGTAAAACGTGCTTTAGAAAAGGATAACTGGACAATCACCAACGATCCTTTCCCCCTAAAAATCGGTAAGAAGCGCCTGTCTGCTGACTTAGGGGCAGAACGCCTGATTAGTGCGGAAAAGGGTATTAAAAAGATTGTTGTGGAAATCAAAAGTTTTGTTGGCCCCTCTAATGTCAAAGACTTAGAACAGGCTTTAGGACAATATATCTTGTACCTAGCAGGGGGACATAAAGTCTAAAAAGTAGACAGAGCAAGTTCGACAGCACGTTGCCCTTTTTTGTAATGAAAAATCCAACGGCGATTAATTTGCAAAAGTTCTGACAAAGTTTTTTGGCACAATTGCTGTAAGCGAAGCCAGTTATGAAGATGTTGACCAACATAAAAAGAGCTATGTTTGCGCTGTGCTTGATGAGCATTTTCTGGTCGTGCTACATATTTTTGGATACCCATACGCTTAATTTTTTGCCCTTGTAGTAGAGCGCTGGTATAAGCAATAGCTACAACAATTAGTAGTTTATTAAGCTGTTGTGAGTGAAGTTTGGAACCTTCAAGATTATATCCTCCTGCTTTAAAATCACGAAACATTTCTTCAATATCAAAGCGCTTCTGATAAGCTCGAATTGCTGTGTCTACATCAGACAAATTAGTCAAGATATACCAAGGTTCTTTTGTTTTCAATCCTTGGTAGTTTCTTTTCCATTTCCCAGCAATATTGAAAGTGCCAAATCCTTTTTTCTTCGTCACCTGTTGGTTGCTCAGAAATAGCTTTGTACCAGGAGCTAAATCAAGTTCTCTTAGTTCTTGATATAAGCCGTTTTCACACTCAATCTTTGTGTCACATTTCTGTCTCAAACAAAAATATGTATCCTTCTGTCTCAGCCAGCTTGCCAGTTTTGGCGAACAAAATTCTCTGTCTCCTAATATGACTAGTTTATTCTCCTGCCTATTCTCTGATAATAACTCTATACTTTTGCTTAATACTTCTTGCTGTTCTATGAGATTGCTACTTCCTTTTTTTGACAAGAAACTCCAATATACTGGCCATGCTCTGTTGTCGTAGATTACACTCACCATCAAAATATTTATTATTCCCCAGCTCGTTCTGTCTATTGCCAAATATATTGTCTCCTTTGGCTTTAACATCAGAGTTAATAAACACTTTACGCATTCAAACCATACACCCTCTATGCTTAATTGTTCCTTTCTTAAAAAACGCCGCATTTTCTTGCGCCTGCTTTCAAATAATATCGGTATTGGTAGAGCTTCTGCTAATACCTCTAACTTCACTTGCTTGAGCATTTGAAGAGCTTCTACCACTAACATTAATAATAGACAAGTACTTTTACCCAATTCTTTTTCAATTATTTTCTGGTATTCTTTTGCTATCATTTTCTTTTACTAGGTCAGAGCTACTGTATCTGACCTATCTTTTTTTTACCAGCACCACCGTTTCTTTGGCTACATCTAGCTCTTACTTCTCTGTGTACCCCTGCCAGATCTTGTACCAACAAATTCTTGACAAGATGGGTATAGAAAGAAGCCTTTACTTAGCTATTTCTCAACCAACCTTTAACAGTGTATTCAATATAGAATTAGGACAGATGTTACTAGAAAATCAAGTAGTCAAGTTGATTATCTTTGATGAGCAAAGTGAGGCAATAGTAGAATGGATACCCGATTAAACTACCAAAAGATTATTCAAACTGTTCTTCAAGATCATGCTGACTATCGTAATAGCTTCTTAGATGGTTACAATTGTCAGCTTCTTTTTGATCAACAACGAGGTCAATACTTAATTTTAGATATTGGCTGGCAAGGAGATCAATATCTTCATGCAACTCCTATTCATCTTAGTTTAATTGATGATAAAGTCTGGATTCAGTCTGATGATACAGAAGAAGGAGTTGCTAATGATTTGATGGCAGCAGGTATCCCTAAAGAGTCTATAGTACTCGGTTTCCGCCATCCTAGAATAAGAGAACATACAGGATTTGCTGTAGCTTAATCTTATTTAAGTTGCTTTTTGAAATGATTTACCTTTTTGCTTTGAAGATAGGGTTGGTGAGGAAAGATTAGCTAAGATTTGAGCAGATTTTGAGTTATAAGTCAGATGAAATAAAGCTTAGAGAGGATATTGCTATTGCTGAAAAAGTTAGTTCAACTGTCATTTAACACTAGCTTGCGGCCACCTGCCGAGATGGGCTGAAACCACCATTTTACGTGGAGGCAGCCGACCTTTGATGGGGAGAGGGTTACAGCCGTTTTTGTTCCCCTTTTTCTTCCAGAGGTTGCTTAAGAAAAGGTAGGTGGCCGCAAACCGCTTCTAGACACCAGGCAGGGTAAGGGTTTAAAATGAGGGGGTCACGACTTCCTTTTGGAAGTAAAGAAGTTGAAACATCTTTAATGGCTGAGATTATCCAGCGTTCTTATTTTGAAGTCACGACTTCCTTTTGGAAGTAAAGAAGTTGAAACACCTCACACATCGCTTTGCTGAAGCGTCCATCTCCTCCGCCGTCGTGACTTCCATTAAGAAATAAAAAAGTTGGGTTCTGTAGAACCAGTTTTTGGGCAACCAAAGCAGTAATTACCGGAACTGCTTTTGTATTAGACTTTATCGGAAATAGTGGAGAAAGTGATTGAGGCGATCGCATCTTCCTCTAACTTTTACTGGTTATGCAACTTGCAACACTTCACTACCTCTTTTGGAGCGGTGAGTAAGGCGGAAATTATGCAACCCACAGGCTGTTTCCATCACATCATCACCTAAAGTGAGCTAACCAATTGCGGAACTTTTGTACCACAATCTGACACCTCTTGATACCTCCTATTTGAGAAAGTTTGGTCTGGTTAGAGTTATTTTAATGGGGCTTTTTAAGAAAATCAACTGATTTACCTTTTGGCTTAAAGATAAATTAGTTATGGGTAAGTATGATGTTGATTTTGGGAAGTTAATGGCAGTTAATGCCTATGGATATTACCTCTAGGAGTTTATTTTAGTTAGCTAAAAAGCTGTTTTATTTATCATTTAAGTCTAGTTGCGGGCCATCTCAGAAAATCTCTGAAACCCCCATTCTTTCGTTGAGATGGCCCATCCATTGCTCTGTAAGGATTTGAGGCACTTTTTTCCTGTTGCTTTATTCGTCAACATAGATGTTTTTAGGGGATGGCCCGAAACCGCTTCTAGACACTATGCAGGGTAAGGGTTTAAAATGAGGGGGTCGTGACTTCCATTAGGAAGTAAAGAAGTTGAAACCGCATAAAGCCAGGTTGCGCTGTTTTGTATCATACAGTCGTGACTTCCATTAGGAAGTAAAGAAGTTGAAACGAGGGTTATTTGCAGAAGCTAGTTCGTTGCTTTGTGTGTCGTGACTTCCATTAGGAAGTAAAGAAGTTGAAACAACTAGTTCCTCCAACAGGTAGGTCGAGGAGATATTCGTCGTGACTTCCATTAGGAAGTAAAGAAGTTGAAACAATATCATAGCGCGTGGTGCGGCGTGATCCATCATCACGTCGTGACTTCCATTAGGAAGTAAAGAAGTTGAAACCTCTCAACTATGAAAAGTGCGATCGCGAAATATTAGTCATACCAAATATTGCGATCGCAATATTTGCAGCATAAAAATCCTCAAACTCTGCTGCGGTGTAGCCTACCCTCACCAACAACCTACGCTATTACCAGATCGAATATGACCAGAAAAAACAAGCAAACACCAGAAAAAGATCATCAAACCTTCGCCGCAGAAAACAAGATTGCTCGTCAACTTATCACCAAATTTTCCCAAGCTTTCATAAGTTGGTTTCCCTTCGGAAGTAGTGGCTTTGCCTTAGTTTCCTTACTTCTCAAACAAGAATGGTTCATCACCTTTCTGGTTTTCCCCCTCATGATCATCAGCATCGCTTGGGGAGCTTTCACCACCAGCTTTTTGAAGCAAATCCAACACCATGCCCAAGAAATTGGTCAAGAAAGTGCAAACGCTTTTGTTAGGTGGCTAAGAGCTATTGCCACCGCCCTCAAATGGCAACTGGCAGGGGTAGAGGATAAATACTTGCAATGCCAAGGAAACGCTTGCCTTTATTACACCACAGAAGGTTATCAAACCACCTTCAAACCCTTGCTCCAAGATGTCTTTGTCCCTTTAGAATTAAGCCCTAACTTTTTCCGGGCTGCTACTGGAGAGTATGTCCCGATGGTTGGTGGTTATGGAGGAGAAATGCAAGGGGAAGAGGGGTTTACTATTTGGGATGTTTTACAAAGGACGAAAACTAATCCTACCTACCGCAACCTGGTGATTTTAGCTTTAGGAGGTTATGGCAAAACCACTTTGTTGCGACATATCACCTATACCTACAGTCAGAAAAAACTATTAAGAGGTGTTCCCAAACTCTTGCCAGTGTTGCTACTACTCCGCAAGTGGCAAGCCTTGATAGTTAAGGAAAAACCTGACCTTGTTACTCTGATTGAGAAATATCATCTTCCTTCCCTGCCTCAAGGAAAAGATTTATCAATACCTAATAAGGGAGTAGCAAAGAAAAGAGATACCATGTAGGAAGAGTAGAGGAAGAGAAGTAGAGAGAAAACAATGGCACGGACAAAGATAGAACTACCAGCTAAAGTGCAAGCAAGTCTCAAAGATGCCTCAAGGAAACTAACAGGAGTAAAGAAAAGAGCGTTTATAGCGAAGGTAACATTGGACTACTTTAATGGTAGCCCAAGACAAGCCGAAAGCTATATGGGTTGGTCAAGAAAAGCAGTAGCTAAGGGGTTAGAAGAATTAGAAACAGGAAGAATCTACCAGGACAATCATCATGACAAAGGAAGAAAGAAAACAGAACAAAAGAATCCTCTCCTAGAAGAAGATATACGTTCTCTGGTAGAAAACGATGCTCAAGCAGACCCAAAATTTCAGACAGTATTTTGTTATGCCAGAAAAAGTGCCAGAGCAGTGAGGGAGGCATTAGTAGAAGAAAAAGGCTACCAGAGTGAAGAATTACCTTCTCGACAAACCGTAGGAGCAATCTTGAATCGGATGGGATATCGTTTAAAAAAACACAAAAAGTCAAACCCCTAAAAAAAATCGAGGAAACTGATGCGATCTTTGAGAATGTAGCTCAAAGGAAGAACGAATCAGACTGTAACCCCAAATCGTTGAGAATATCGATAGATTCCAAAGCCAAGGTGAAAATAGGAGATTTATCAAGGGGAGGATACGACAGAAATATTGAAGCCCCCAAAGCCTTAGACCATGATTACCAATCCCAAGCTACTTTAGTACCCTTTGGTATTCTTGATGTGCTAGGGGAGCAACTGTGGATTTATTTCGGACAGAGCAAGGAAACAACGGATTTTGTCGTTGATTGTTTAGAACAGTGGTGGAAAGATAACGGTGATGGTTACGAAGGTATAGAAGAATTAATGATTGAGTTAGATGGAGCCGGTCAAATTCGTAGTAATCGCACTCAATTCATCCAGAGAATTGTCGCCTTTTCTCAACAGAACAACTTGAAAATTAGGTTAATTTATCACCCTCCTTATCACAGTAAATATAACACTATTGAGAGGTGTTGGGCTTGTTTAGAAAACTACTGGCGTGGAGCCGTATTAGATTCGAGAGAAGCAGCCATTGCTTGGGCCAAAAATATGACCTGGAAGGGAGTTAAACCAATAGTAGAATTAGTGGAGAAGACTTATCAATCAGGTATAGTCCCAAGTGTAGAAGAGTTAGAAACGAGCAAACAGAGTTGGCATCCTTGCCCAAAGTTACCATGCTGGGATATCAGCATTATGCCCCAGGTCTAAGTGGTACTTTATTTCTTTGCTAGCCCCTAACTGGGTAAAAAATCTCCTCCATCAAAATAAGATGCTTATTATGTTAGATGGATTTGATGAGGTTAAACAGGAGTGGCGACAAGAAGTGGGACAATGGATTGCTGAGGTGATGCACCACTACCCTGGTGCTTGTTTTATTCTCACTTCCCGACCTACAGGCTACCAAGCTTTTCCCTGTGAGAATCAACCTAATCGTTTACGAATCAAGGCTTTTAATCAAGGACAAAGGGAGAGGTTTATTCAAAGTTGGTATTTGAGTCGGGAAAAGCAAGTGAGTGCTAAACCCTACAATCCTGTAGTTAAGGAGGTTGCTAAACAAAAAGCAGCTAATCTGATTCAGCAGTTACAAGCTAGGACAGAGTTAAATGATTTGGCTCAAAATCCTTTGTTACTGAATATGATTGTTAACCTCCATAGCGTTGCACCCACAGACCACAGTGATTTGTCTCGCCCTATTCAATTGCCTCAAAGGAGAAAGGAACTTTATCGAGATATTTTCCGTTTGCAGTTAGGGGACAGACCTACGGTTAAGCAGGTTGATATGTATTTAGAGGCGGAAGAGTCGCAACAAGTGCTACAAAGTCTCGCTTTGTCTATGATAAGAAATAATCAATCTACCCTTCCCTATGAACTCTTGCTTCAGCAAATTAAAGAGAGTTTGCAGAATTACAACTTCTCTGTCACTCCCCAGCAATTTCTGCAACAGATGGTTGATGTCAGTGAACTTTTGGTTAAACGGGATGAAGATTATGAGTTTGCCCATTTGAGTTTCCAGGGTTATTTAGCTGCCCAAGAAGTTCACCGCACCCATCAGGAAGATTTGTTGATTGAGCATTGGCAAAATCCTTGGTGGCGAGAAACTATCCTCCTCTATGCAGCACAGTTTAACCCTAACCAGTTACTCAAACAGTTGATGAAGTTGGGAACCCAAGAAGCAGTGGCTTTAGCACTCACCTGTATTAAAGAAACTCTGCGGCAAGTTGACCCAGATATAGAACAGGAGCTTAAAAGTTTAGAGTTAGAAATTCAAAAACTACTCTACAACCCTTTGAAAAGTTATTTAGCTAACGGGCAATGGCAAAAGGCGAATCAAGAAACTAATCGCGTTATGGTTCAAGTGGCTAAGAAAGAGCCAGGAGAACTTTTGGAGCTAGAAGATATAGAGAGGTTTCCTTGTCAGGATTTAGGGATTATTGATGATTTGTGGGTTCAATATAGTGGAGAGAAGTTCGGTTTTACTGTGCAAAGGGATATTTGGTTAAGCTGCGGTGGTCAAGTAGGAATATACGAACCAGATGTTTATGAAAACTTTGCTACCCAAGTTAGATGGTATGACCGGAAGCAGCAGCAATGGTACAAGGAAATAGAGTTTAATCTTGATACTACTCCCCCAGGTCATTTACCAACCCTTTACTCTATCGCTTCTACCCATAAAGTCCATCTTTTTTCCCGTAGTCATTGTAGTAAGCTTTCAATCTGACTTAGCAGTTTTTCTATTTTCTTTTGCTTCTTGGGATCATTCCAACAATTGGAAGAATTAAGCCGACGGTAAGCTCTCCCTAGTCTATCTTTCAAAGAAGAAGACTCTACTTGGGGTACAATAGCCCTAATTTTTGCTTTGATTTGGGAAAGAGAAAGATTATTCTCAATTGCTTCTGCTAATAACTCTTTCCTAACCTCCAAATCCTTAACTTTGGCAATTGCAGTAGCTTTTGTATAAGCTATTTGTCCCTTCCTTAGAACCTCAAGAATTTCTTCTGGCAACTTTCTTAAAGGAAGACGGCTTTTAACAAATGACTCCCAAGTTATTGTTCCAAGAGAATTAAATAACTCCTTGATAGCTTCTCCTTGAGAGCTACCCAAAACGTTTTGGGTAGCTTTTCCCTTGACCTCATTTTCCATTCGATAGAGCAAAGAAGTAGCTTCAGGTAAGGTTTTATTTAAACGTAGGGCCAACAGTTGTAAAATCCCTTCTGTTTCTTCTATAGCATTAAGATCCACTCGTTGGAGATTTTCAACTAAGGCCAACTGCTGTGCCTCTTCATCATTAAGCTCTTTAATAACAACAGGCACTTCTTCAAGTTCTGCTTCAATAGCTGCACGGTAACGCCTCTCTCCAGCAACCAACTCATACTCTCCCACATTCAGAGGTCTAACTAGCAGGGGTTCAAGAATGCCATGTTGCCTCACGGAAGCTATTAACTGCTCCATTTTTTCTGGGTCAAAGTAGCGTCTAGGCTGTTGACGGGGCTTTTGAATTAAACTGATAGCGACTGATTGAGTAGCCGCTTCTGTAGCAGGTTGGTCAAGAAGTCCTGCTATACCCTTAAGTTGACTGGTATAAGGTTCATCTTTTTTTTTACGTGTAGTTGCCATACAGAAAAGTTAAGGTAGTTTTTCCAAGTCTCTAACGATTTTTTGAAGTAGTTTGACCGCAGGATGCTTTGGTTTATAGATAGCCAAAGGAACTCTCTTTTCGCTAGCATCAGCAAAAGCAACGGAACGAGGGACAGGATCGTAAACTGTAGCTAAGGCAGAAAGTTGTTCTTTGATAGCTTTATAAGTCCTTGTTTCTTGCGCTGTACGACTATCGTACATGGTGGGAATAAACCCAGCAAACTTAAGTTTAGGATTAGCTGATTTCCGTAATCTGGCTACGGTATTTAACAACAAATCTGTCCCCTTAAAAGCTTTGAACTGAGTTTGAATCGGTACTAAAACGTGAGTAGATGCTACCAAACTAATCATAGTCAGAATACCTAAGCTAGGAGGACAATCGATAAGGATAAAGTCGTAGTCCTTAGTTGCCTGGGCCAAAGCATTTTTGAGACGCATCTCTCGCATGAGAGCAGAAACTAACTCCAATTCCGCAGCGCACAAATTTATGTTAGAAGGAGCTAAGTCCATATTATGGATTCCTTTATGAATAGTCAAAGGTTCCTCTCCAACAACTGCTTGATAAACTGTAGCTTCCAAATTAGCTGGCTCAACTCCCATGAAAGTGGTTAGCGAGGCTTGAGGATCTATATCTACCAATAGAACTCGATTCTTGCGCTCGGCTAAATGGTAGCCTAGATTCATAGTTAAACTAGTTTTCCCAACACCACCACATTGGTTGAACAGGGCGATAATATAATTCGACTTCTTAGGCATCTACTTCTCAACATCATAGGTCAAAAGATTTTCATTGCGTACAATCATATTTCTAATCCTTTTACTTGTAGTTTAAAACGATAGTATTCTGTACTTCAACTCATATAATAAAGCTTCCGCCTCCTATTTCCACTACCTCAATCTTCTCATCTTCCCTGCTAGCCATAAAAGCTAGCAACTCTTGTTTTCTTTTACGAGTACTATACCCCTTAAATTTTTTATCACTCCTACAAATATCTCGAAGCTTTTCAATACTTAATCCTTCCCACTCAATTAGATGATTGGGTTGAGGTGGTTTAAGCTCGAAGTAAGTTTCCAGGGCTGTGGGAAGTAACTCTAAGGCATATTTCAAAGTTACTTCTCTTTTTTCAGCAACCTCTCCAACTAATTCCATTTTCTCAAAGAAATAGGCAATGTTTTTAGGCAAGGAGCCTTGTTTCATCAAAATAACTAAATAAATCTATCTTGAAATAAAACTTGTTCTTTTTTCTGGTTTCTCTACTTGAACTTGGAATTGTTGTAGTTTAGACTGGACTTCCCCCTCAAAATACTTAGCATCATCTTCAGTTAAATTACTTCCTTTATCGACCCATGTTTTACCATCCCATTTAGCATACATGATAGTCCTTTTGGCTTCTTCAGGCTCACTTTTATCTAAGGTAAGCAAACTATCTTTCTCGTCCCATCTAGCACTGTGAAAACTACCTTCAGCCTTATAACCATCAGGATCTACAGTATTGATCCACAAGGCAACTATAGGAGCAGTACGATCAACAAATTCTTGCTGTTTTGTCTTCTCATTTGTCTCACGTTCATCATTTGCGATCGCAGATTTAGCAAGCCCATCTTCTTTACCAACTGATTTGTTCTCTAGTGGCTCTAATTCCTCTACCTCTTGTTTAACCTCTTTGGCAGTATCTGCAACCTTTTGAGTAGCTTTCTCAACAAACCTGCTCAACCATTTCTTAGTACCACCAATATCTGATACTTGTTCAATTTGCTTTTTCAAATTATCAAAGAAGCTTCTACCCAGAGAAGCTTTCTCCTCTTCAGCCAAGACAGAGGAAGACTCACTTCCCTTTGTTAAGGTACTCGATATAGCTTCGCCAAGAGAAATCTCTCCATCATTCACCTGTTGAGAAGTTGCAGCTAGTCCTTTTAGTCCTTTTATCTCAAGAAGACTAACTAACGAAGGTTGTACCTGATTATGAACCACAGAACCATCACCATCTTGTCTGAACAGCAACTCACCTTGGGAGTCATTATTTCTAATTTCTATAACACCAGATACATCTGGCTGTTCGTTAGGGGAGTTTTCCAAGAAGTCTGAAGCCCTGGTAGTAGCTTCAAAAATAATTTCAGCTTTAGGATTATCTAATTCATCTCTAAATTCTTTAGCAGTTTGCCCATAGACAACTCGATTGCCCATTTGGATGCAAAGATTTTCAGATTCTGTATTTGCTTGCTGGGACAAACTCTCAAGAAGTTTCGCTTTATTCATACCCATCCTTTCTCATTCTATATTGCTGTTTAAATTCAAAAAAGGACTACTAAACCAAACAATTTAATAGTCCAAACACTAACCCGAAAGTTTGAATATTATCTAGTAACAGCTTCTGATTCTTTCTGCCTAGTTTCAGTAGCTTCTTGCTTATGGAGACTCTGACTAACCAAATCTGCAACCTCCCCCTCAAAATATTGAGCTTTTTCTTCGGTGAGTTCACTTCCTTTATCTACCCAACTGTTTGTGCCTTCATCCCATCCAGCCCGCATGATAGTTTTTGATTCTCCCCCTTCCTCTATCTCATTTAGGGTAAGCTCTTCGTTCTCAAAGTCCCATTCAGCACTATGTTTATTACCTTCTGCTCTGTAATCATCTCTGCCTTCAGCATGAATCCAAGATGAAACGGCAGGAGCAGTACGATCAACTAAGTTTTGTTGCCCTTCAGAAGCATCTTCTAATTCCTGCTGTTCATCTTCTTCAAAGTCTTCATCGAACAATTCATCTAGTTCATCATACTCATCACTAAATCTTTCATCTAATTCATTTTCATTTTCATATTCATCTTGGAGATCAAACTCCAAATTTTGAAGTGAATCTGTTACTTCTTCGACACCTTGTTCTTCTTTGACAGCATCTTTTAAAATGTTTCGTACTTCGTCAATAGGAAGATGGTCATTGCTTCCCTCAATCTTTATGTGCTTGCCATTGCTTATTTCTTCAAGACTTTCCTTAATTTCTTCAGAAAACTCAGTTTTATCTGCTAGAAGAAGTTCTTCAGCCTTAATTTCTATAAGTTCCTCTTCCTCTTCGGCTTCACTATAAGCCCTGATCCTATCTTCATCATAAGGATCTTCAAGAGTTGCATTTAATCTCCCATCCCTACTATTTTCTATCCTCCCAGACGCTATATTTTGGAAAGATTTTTCAACTTCGCTAGGAAAATTAAAATCACGGTTGCTCTCAAGTATTTCCTGTGCTTTATTTCTGGATTTTTCAGATACCACTTCCTCTTCTAAAGAAGCTAAGTTCTCTTGAGCTTCAGCCATAGTCTCAGCTATGTTTTGGGGAACTTTATCAAGTTCATCTTGAGATGAAGTCATTAACTCGCCTTGGCTCTGGTAATCAGCGACAATACCTCTGTTGGTGCGATTATTTTCCTCAATAGCACTTGCCATGTCGCTTTGTACTTGGCGTGATTTATACTTGTCGCCGTCGTAGTCACCTTCGCTTAATTTTCCAAGTTCTTCTTGTACTTCTTCAGGAAGCTCTACCTGCATTTCTTCAGCAGTTTCAAGAACCTCTCCAGCTTTAGACTCAACTTCGTCTTCCAAGTTTGCTAAGGTCTTCAGACGTTCTTTTTTTTGGGTTTTAATCCGTTCATCAGCTTCCCTACTTCTTATTTCATCTAACTCTTCATGAGCCTCAGTCATAGTCTCAGCTATGTTTTGGGGAACTTTATCAAGTTCATCTTCAGGTAAAGTAACCAACTCATCTCGATTCTGATAATCAGTAATTATGTCCTCAGTGTTCGTATCGTTCTCAATGGCACTTGCCATATCACTTTGTACTTGGCGTGACTTAGATTTGTCCTCTTCGTATTCGTCTGGCTCATAATCACTCTCAACTTTTTGTACTGCTTCTTCGGGAAGCTCTAAACCCATTTCAGCAGCAGTTTCAAGAACCTCTTCCCTATCCGCCATGTAGCTTTCTGGTTCAGGTAATTTATGTTTTTCACCTGTATAGTCACCTTCACTTAATTTCTCAAGTTCCTCTCGTGCTTCTTCAGGAAGCTCTAAACCCATTTCAGCAGCAGTTTCAAGAACTTCTCCAGCTTTGAACTCAACTTCATCTTCCAAGTTTGCTAACCTCTGAAGACGTTGTTTTGTTTTATCAACTTCAGATGTTTTTTCATTAGACTCCTCAGTTGACTCTTCAGAAATTTCGTTACCTTCAGACTCGGCTGAAATTGATTCTTCAGGAAAATAATCAACTGATTCTTCCTGTTGCTTATCAGCACCAAATGCAGACTGCATGACCTCCTTGCGAGATTTCAGCCAATTCCCAGTAGTTTCAATATCAGATTCGAACTTTATCCCCGACCTTACTACGAAGCGCTTGCGCCTCTTCGCTTTGGGCTACCTCTTTAGTTTTTTCAACAACTTTATTGATAGCAGGCTTAGCTACATCAACTAATTCTCCAACCTCTTGCTGAACCTCTTTGGCAGTATCTGCAACCTTTTGAGTAACTTTCTCTGCTTGCTGATACAATTCATTAGCATTCTCTGCGAATTTACCTAACCATTTTTTAGTGCTGCCGATACTATCTGGTACTTGGTCAATTTGCTTTTTCAGACTATCAAAGAAACTTCTCTGGGTAGAAGCTTCTTGTTGTTGTTGAACTTCTACTTGTGGCATTTCTAGAGAAGCTTCTTGTTGTTGGGCTTCCACTTCTGGCTCTTCTGGAGTAGATAAATCTTGGGACATCTCTTGTTCCTGTTGGGCTTCCACTTCTGGCTCTTCTGGAGTAGATAAATCTTGGGACATCTCTTGCTGTTGAAGCTGATTGTGTCCAATAGAACCATCGCTGTTTTGCCTAAATAGTTTGTCATCACCGTTGGTTATTTCTATGACCCCAGAAACCTGTTCCTCCTCAGATACATTCTCTGAAGCCTCAGAGCTTCTACTAATAGCTTCAGAAATAATTTCAGCTTTAGGATCATCTAATTCATCTCTAAATTCTTTAGAAGTTTGGCCATAGACAACTCGATTACCCATCTTAATACGCAAATTTTCAGATTCTGTATTCGCTTGCTGGGATAAACTTTCAAGAAGTTCTGCTTTATTCACTGTATTTTCCTCTTACAACTAGGTTTTTAATTGATAACAAAACTAAGCTGGCTGCTTCTCATCAAGCCAACCGACTATTCTGTCTAGTTCAGCCATATCAGCTATACGGTTGACAACAATATCACTTTTAGATTGAAAGAAAGCACAGTCCCCATCGAATTTCCATTCACTAAACAAAGGGTCAAAGTCTTCAGGGCAAGGACGACAAAAGGTTACTTCACCTGCTTCTATTTCATACCTAAAAAAGATTATATCTTCATAAAAAATTTCAATAGTAGAAGGAGTATAATTTGCAGGAAAATTGTCTAAACTACGCTGCGATCGCAAATATTCAACTGTCTCTGGTCTGTCTTCAAATCTTTGAGTGAATTCTTGAGACATACCCCAACTTTTCAGTAAAGATTTGATTGCATCTGTAGATAAAGCTTGTCCATTCATAGTTAATTTTGGTAAGTAAACAAAGTGTAAAAACTATCGTGCCATTGCAGCTTCTTTTTGAGAAGACTGTCTTTTGTTTTTGCTAGCTGAATGTTGAGACATTTGCTGCTGCTTAGATTTTTCCAGAGCCTCTTTAACTTTTGGCCCAACTCTTTCGGTGAAGTAATCTGCTCTCTTATCGCTCAAGTTGGAGCCTAAATCTTTCCATTCTCCCCCATCATATTTAGCTTTCATTACTATCTCTTCAGTCTGACTATCAGTTAAAGTTATCGATAAATCGTCATAATCGTACTCACAGGTGTGTTTACTACCACGTTTACTAAGCTTTCCATTCGCATCAATTTCACCCGCAACTTTCAAATAAGATGAGACTACAGGAGCGACTTTGCTTACTTTTTCTTGCTGTTCGTTGCTATTGTTATCAGCAAGTATTGGTTTTTCAACCTTTTTACTATCACTTTCGCTAGCTAATATAGGTTTTTCAACTTTCTCTTGAGAGAGTTTTTCCTGTTCTCTTTTTTGTAAAGCCTTTTTAACTTTTGGCCCAACTCTTTTGGTAAAGTAGTCTGTTCTCTTATCACTCAAATTAGAACCTAAATCTTGCCATTTTTCCCCATCATATTTAGCTTTCATTACTGTTTCTTTAGTCTTATTGTCAACTAAAGCGACAGTTCGAGATTCTTCATTTAAACTACTAGTATGGCGCTTACCTTCTACCTTGCTTTTACCTTTAAGCTTTAAATAATCAGCAACCACAGGAGCAACTTGCTCTACTTTGTTTTGTTGCTCTGAATTATTAGTAAGTGTTGGTTTCTCAACCTTATCATCAGCTAGTATCGGTTTCTCTGTACCGTTGTCATAGGTTTCAACTTCATGATTGTCACTGGCCAGTGTAGATTCTTCAACTTCTTCCTCAACCACCTCTGAACCAACAATCTCATTTGAATCAACTACCTCAACAACTTCATAACCTTCATTACTTACTTCTTCTTCGTTATGAGTTGCTGGTTGAGGCTGACTCCCATCGCCAATTTCATTTAGGTTAACTACTTCATGCAGTTTTTCTTCAACCTGATTTTCAGACTCTTCTGAGTTATTGGTAAGTATAGGCTCCTCAACTTCTTCATTTTGAGTCACTGGTTGAGAGTCAGTCTCAACCTCATCATCAGCCAATATCGGCTTCTCTGTACCATTTTCGTAAGTTTCAACTTCATCATCAGCAAGTACAGGCTCCTCAACTTCTTCATTGTCGTCAGCTAGCACAGGTTTCTCTGTACCATTCTCGTAAACCTTAACTTTAGGATCATCATTCATATTCATTTTGCTACCTAAAATCACATCACTACTATCAGGGCCAACACCAACTCTCCCTGACGAAGCTCTACTAATTTGCTGTTCAAGCTCCTCCTCAGCCTCATCTGCTTTTTGCTGCAAACTCTCTGTATCAGGCAATTCAAGCCCTACAATCTCACGAGCTAAATAGTTATCTTCTTCTTTTGCGTACAAACCATTATTCTCATTAAGATAATCGACAACTTTACCTAAGTTCTCTTCAGTAACATAAGCTTCCATGCGATTACCAACTGAAACAAACTCATCATCAGCCGCCGCCAGCAAGTCTTGATCCAAGAAATATTGACCTCCTTTAGACTTAGATTTAGGAGTAGATAATAAGTAAGTTCTATCAAGATCAGTATAGGAAGGGTGGTGTTCAATAGTTAAGTTTTTGTCTTTAGTACTAACCTCTTTTTTGTATTCCTTAGTGAGCTTTTTCACAGACTCTACATCAGGTATGCGTATGGGCATTTTCTCCAGATGCTCCTCAATGGAGAATCCTTTCTTCATCAAGATACCCTGCTCAATTTCCCCCTCACTATTGGTAAAAATAGAAACCTTACCCTCCTTTAAGTATTTCTCAGAAGCCCGAAGTAAGTTACCTTTAATCATGCCTCTCTGTTCACGGCCGGAGGTTTGACGCTCATCAAACAACCTATAAACTGGTGTTTGATCAAAATCATCTACTTTCTGAGGCTTCATTTTGTAGTCGCGATAACTATTCATTTCTCCCATCTTGGAGTGAGGAATTTTTAATTCCCTAGCCTGATCTGCTACTGCCACTGTTGTTTTCCAACTACTAGGAGCTACAGGATTTGCATTTTCACTTCCTTTATAGCTATGCCCTTGAATAACTCCATACATAACCATATTGTTGGGAGTTTGTACCTTTACTGTTTCTCCCACAGGGTAATTTTGAATTACCTCTTTCAGTTTTTCAGCTTGCCCATCTATTTTGTTATTAAAATTTTCTTTCTGTCCATCAGTTTTAAACAGTGACTCTTTTTTCTTTTTGTAATCCAATACAGATTGAACTACTTCCTCTATCTGCCCTTGGGAATGCTTTTGACTAAGAGCTTTTACTTCATCTAATGCAGAGACATGATCCTCAACTTCATCGACTTCCGCTAACCCTAGTTTCTCCCTAACCCCATTAACAACATCCAGAGTCTTAGGAGGTTGGCGATTGTTTTTAATCGAGACAATCTGAAAATCAACTCCTTGAGTAAAGGGAGAATCACTTCCAGGATCAGAAGGTTGTAACTCTGCTGATGCCAATGTTACAGCATCAAGGTCTTCCGCTTCTGCATCTAGCTCATAAGCACCAATAGATTTTAGCTCTCTAACTCTATCTTGATAGTCTGTTTCCAACCTCCCAATCAACTCTTCCTGTTCTTCTAGATCCAACATTGGCATACGTCCAGTGACGCGACGCATATTCCCCTCATACGGTTTTATCGGATGTGATAATTTCTGACTTAACTCCGGATCTTCTTCTACTATATCTGCTGCTACCTCATCACCAATTTCATTAAACATATCAATGGCATCGCCAAAATTGACTTGAGATTCAGCATTAGCTGTAGTGTTGGCGGCTAACGAGGACATTTTATTCATCAGAATAGCTGTCTGTCGCTTTTCATGGGGAATGTCCCCAGAAACAATAGTGATATGAGGTGCTTTTGTTTGCCCAGTACGATGCACTCGCCCAAAAAACTGCTTAGCTACATTTACGTCTCCCTCCGGTTGTACCAACAAAAATCTCCTACGGCGTTGGTCTTGAGCCTTTTCTGAAGCATGGAGAGATATTCCAGTAGACGCAACCTGATTACCGATTGCTCCATCAATCTCCCCGCTTTGAAACTGGTCAACGGTTTTACCTAAAGCAGCTTTACCTGTGTCTCTAGAACTACGTTTTTGATATACAGGCAAATAGTTCCCATCTTCTTGCTTCTGATAATCTATATAGGATGAGCGTCCCGTCATTTCACCGATACTATAACCAGCTTCTTCCATTTTGCATTTGTACCAGTCGATAGGAGAAGCAGGTACAGACGTAAAATCCGTTTCATCTATTAGTCGTTCAATCTCATCCCAAGCATCTAATGCTTCTGTACTTAACTCCTCGTCACTTAGCCTCCGCCTTGTAGTTTCTCCATAAGCATCTCTAGTAATAACTTCCCGTGACCTCTCAGCATAATGCCTAAGCATATCTCCCAAGTTAGCGTCAATAGGATCACCAGGCTTAATGTCATTCTCTTCTGCGTAGCGTCCAAAAAATGATTCAGAAGTACGTGAAATCGCAACAAAAGGTTTCTCCCCTTTGTCAAGAGCCTCCAGGGATTTATCAATCGTACCGTCAATTTTTTTAGCTAAAGTTGATGCGTTAAGATAATTGTGCATCAAAGAAGCAAAGTTCTGGCTATCTGCCCCAGCTTTCCCTGTAGCGTTATCTCCCAAAACCTCTTTAGCTTCTGCTTTTAAAAGATTATCAACACTTTTAAGAGTACTTTGTTTACAATCATCAAAGTCACGAATAGCAGCCATAACATTAGCTTCTGCATTCGTTAACTCCCGGCTAGCTTCAACAACCTCTGCATCAAAGTCAACCCCTTCAAAACTTCTTTCCCTACGAACATACTGACCAGCTTCTGTAAGTTCATTGGCTAGAACCTGCTGCATAGGCAAACCACCATCGGTAGTTATTCTAATCAGCGAATTGATATCCTCTACCGCAGCGCCCATACCAGTACGGGAATAGAAATCCATCATATTCGGATCTTTTGCATAGGTAGCACTGGCAGAAAAAGTACGCTTACTTTTCTTCTTCAACTCCCTAGCAAATTCTGCTGCATTAAGAGGATCTTTTGACCAAGGATTTCTATCCGGAGCAGCCCCAGCCGAGTGAGATTCATCTAAGGCTAAAAATGAGGAAGGAGCAAAGGTACGCAAAAGATCCCTACGACGTGGCTCTTCTCCCCTAACAGTTTGCATCTGAGAGTAGGTGGTAAAAATAGCATTGTAATCCCCTTTTAAATCTCCACTAGCTATCATTTCCTCCATCTCTTTATCATGGCTATCTTTGCCGTACTTAATCCTCTCCCCATTGTGGAGACGTAAGTTGAGGTTAGAGTCAGTGCAAAAAGGTTTTACATCCTCAACTCCAATCTCTTCAAACCCTTCAACAACATCTCTGTAAAGGTTATTATCTTTAGTAACAACGATGGGTGTACTACCTTGTTGTCGAGCATATTGAGTGATTGCTGCTAACTGTCTAGATTTGCCAAAACCTGTATCATCTCCTAAGACAACTTCTCCATCTTTATCGTAGTTATCTATGCCTAAAGCTACTCCTTCAATCTGTTCTGCACTCAAAGCTTCATAGAGTCTATCTTTATCCCACTCTCCAGAACCAGCCACAGAGCTAGCACCTGCGACATAAGAATTCATTTTCCCTACTACCCAATCGTCTAGATCCTCATAGCCTTCCTGTTGGGCATTCTTCTCTAATTTTAGTAAACGCTTACGCAAAGCTTTGTGCATATTAGAAGGAACCAGGGCATTAAATGACTTCCCTTTTGAAATTGGCTCCCAAGGTGTTTGTAAGTCTTGTGTATTTTCCATGATTCCTCCTAAGTTTAAGCTTGGTTGGTCACGCTGGTTCTCACTAGTTCCAGCCATTCCCGTAGTTGAATGTCTTTTATTGCCGTCTGAGCCTGCTGAATCTCCTCCTTTCTCTCCACTATCTTCAGGGGATAATCCACCAGCAGATGAAGGTTCAGGCTCTCCCTGAGCAACTCGTTCTCCTCCGTTAAGTCTCTGGCTATCACGTAAGCTCCCAAAGTTGGAGTATTGATCAGATTCTGCAAATTCTCCTCGGTTTTCCCCTCTATAGGTGCTACCATCTGTTCCGGTAGACTCTGCCGGATCATATCCACTGCCCACTTCATATTGTTGTGTTGGAGAATCAGATACTCTACCCTCTTCAATAGCAAGTTCAGGTAAGAATCCTGAGTCTTTATTTTCTGAAGGACTTTGGGAACTTCTATTGCTGTCCACTGAGCGATTACCGCCAGGGATGCGGACTCTATTTGTTCCTCTGTTGGTATCCAATAGTTGGGATGATCTAGATACATATTTAGTTAATACCTCCTTTTCAATTTCTGCAAAACTACTATGAACGGGGGGAACATCAACCGCCGGATAGGGGAGTGCTGATTTTCCTTTCCCATCTATGGCAATAACATCTATGGGATAATTAGCCCCTTGACGGTTATATAAGGAACCATCAAGGGAAAAATGTTCAGTAACGTTGTAATCATCGTAAAGACTTTTGAAAAAAGCCCTGTTTTGGCGAGAGTTGTAAGACCTACCCCTAGCTTCAGGATCTAAACCCTTCACTCCTCCAATAATCAAAACTGCTCTCCCATCATCTTTCAATGAAGAGAGTGCGTTCAAAGAGATTGCATGGTCAATTTCTTTAGTATGATACTTGCCAGTATCCCAAGTTTTATTACTTCCATCTTTCTCCTTAACCCTACCAAAGGGAGGGTTAGCAACAACCACATCTACTTTTTGGTCAGGGCGGTAAGTGGTTGCATCAAAGGTAGTAGTTTTATAGCCTTGCCTTTGCAATGCCTTGGCTCTATCAAAGTCTAACTCGTTAGCCTGCACATTTTGAGGATCAGCTTCTAGCAACAAAGCCCCATTCCCTGCTGAAGGTTCAAAAACAGAATCCTCTTGACCAATTCCAGCTAAACGATTAGCTAAATAAGCAATGGGTAAAGGAGTTGAGTAAGCCTGGTTAGCAACACTACTACTAGTGCGAGTACCCAATCGAGGCTGACGCTGATACAAATCTACAAGACTATGGTAAGCAGAAATTTCATCTTCACTTTCAATTATCTCCTTAGCTACCTCTATCAAAGATTCTTCAATAGTTTCTTCTAACTCCTTAGCTTGTGGAGTACCAAAGTTTATCTTTTCCCCTAACTTATCTCCAGCCCAAGACCTAGCTTGGGTAATTGTTCTAAAACTATTACCCTGACGGAAATATTCAGCTAGTTCTTGAGTTAATTCAGCCATTTATCTAATCAAATTTCTGCCAAAGTTAAATTTACTAACCAATCTTTGAAAGCTGTCTGCCCGATAATTTTTTCAGCTAATTCATCGTCGCCAGCTTGTAAGGGGAAAACGAATTCTACATATTCATTTAATAGCTCTATTAAAGCTAAATTAGTTAAAGTTAATCCTTCTGCGATCGCAGTGGATAAACTAACAGGAGATTTCCCATTAGATTGAAAGTTAATAATAGACTCTAAAGGAATTTCTTCTAACATTTTATCAGGCAAAACATTTTTGATTAACCCAATTAAACAATCTTTATCTTTTTCTTTTTCAATCATACCTTTAACTCTCACACCCAAAAAGTTAAGATACTCTTCAGGATTTTCAACTGAAAGTTGAGGCTTAGGTAGCTCAATAGTACTGATAATTTGAATAGAGTCTGTGCTTTTGGGAAGCCAAAAGTTAGAATTACCATAATATGACATACTCATAACTCCATACCTTCATCTGGTTGCTGAAGTTCTTGTTGCTCCTGCTTAAACTGCCTAGCTTTTTGGGTTATTCTTTCAGAGAAATTTCTTGTCCTTTCAGAGGAAAGATTAGAACCTTGATCTTGCCAAGTCTCACCATCAAACTTAGCTCTAGCAAAAGTTTCTCCTGTCTTGCTATCACTGATGTCTAAGCTTTGCTCTTCATCATTGTAAACAAGAGTATTATTACTTCCAATAATTTCGCTAGTACCAGCCAAAGACAAAACTGTAGCAGCCATAGAAGCGACTTGTTCCACTTGTTTTTGCTGGTCAAATTCATGCAAACTTTGACCTAGTGGTTTTTTACTTTTACTAACCGTTAGTCCTGGCATTTTAGTTACCCACCCTAGCTATTTTCTCAAAGTTTAAAACTGGAACAAGTCTAACTGACAAATCTGTAGGCTTTTTAAGCTTTAGATTAAGCTTTTTTTGTAAACTATTAACTTGCTCTTCAGTAATTTTCTCAGATGTTTTAACTTCTAAACTAACTATAAGATGTTCAGTTTTTTTGTGAGGTATTTTTGTAGGGACAAAGCCTAAAATTTTAGTCTTGCTTGGTCTTTCTTTACGAAATATTTTACGGACAGTAACTTCTGCTGCCTCATCACGTTCTTTAGAATCGAAAGGGTCAGTACGCATTATAGAACCAACACTACGACTCAAACGTTGCTCAAATAATAAATCCCCTAACGAAACCGTTAAGGGAATGGCACTAACTATTAGTAAGAGTAACACAAGAATAAGCCCTTTTTGAGTGGCACTTTCTTTAAATGAACCATACCCTAATAAAGTAAAAACCACTAAAGCACTAAACAACATCCCGGCTAAATTAGAAGCAAATAACAACCCAGCACCAGTACTAAGTTGCCAACTCCTTAAAGCAATACCAATACCAATTACACTCAAAGGAGGTACTAAAGCAACTGCAATCGCAACACCTGCTAAAGAGTCAGCAATATCTTCATGAGACATGACAAAAGACCCTGCTGCCCCTGCTGCGATCGCAACTCCCAAATCAATTAAAGTAGGATTAATTCTAGCGTTAATTTGAGCAGTCAGAGTCTCAATCCCTAACGACAAAGTTATGGCAACAGAAACAACAACCACAATCAATATACCCATTACCAAAGTGAAAGTAGCCCTGGTAATCAGTTTACGATTATCAATTAATGCCCCAAATGAAACAGCTAGTACTGCCCCCATCATAGGAGCAAGCAACATAGAGCCAACAATAGCCGCCGCCGAATTAGCAAGTAAACCAAGAGTGGAGATAATACCAGCAACAGACATCAAAAAATAATATCCCAAGGAGGGCAAACTAGCCTTAAGATACTGCTGTTGCATTTTAGCAAGTGAAAGCTGGGGGGAATTTAGCCATTTCCACTTCCCTCTATTGTAGCTACTAATAATCGTCCAAACTTTCTGTATCATCTTGCTTTCCATAGCTTGTAATTTAATTCTTCAAATATCATACAAACCTCCAGGAGGAGGTTTCTTGCCTCCTCCTGTACTTACAGTGTTGGTATTTTCTTTCTCATCATCAGGCAAAGGTAACAACCGATCTGCTTCCTCTTGTCGCTTTTTTAGTTCCTGCTGCAACCAAGTACTTTGTTCTACTTCACTTTGACCATAAATCCCTCTAGCCTTTTGCTCTAGCTTGATTAAATTAGGTAAAATCTGCTCGTCCCAAAGCTCAAGACATTCTTTCCTCCTTTTAATATATTCTTTGGGAATAGGAACCCGATCAATATGCCAAGGAACGCCACCCCCCATAGTCGGGTTCATATAAATACATTCCCCTACGCCCATACTGTTGATAGAATCTGCACTCATAAGAGGACGAATATGAGTTTGATCTGAAGTACTTACTGACCCCCCAGATGAACCACGGTTACGGCTTCTCGATTTATTTTGGGTTATAATTTCGGTATCTCCCAAGTACTGAGAATACTGCGATGCAGTTTCTTGATCTCCAGGGTTAAACCAAAATTTTGTAGCTAAACCAGAACTAAGAAATTGAGCTTTATCTTTGCCATAAGCTTCTCTCATCTGGGGAGAGTTTTGATAAGCAAACATAAAAACTGCCCCCTTAGACCGATGGAGGTTAGCCCAGTTAGGTGCATCAGTAATTGTAAACGTAGATGCTTCATCAAAAGAACAGACTATGGGAACCTTACGCTGTTCAGAGCAATTGTAGTTGACATATGTTTGTATAATTGCCGCTAAGAAGGGGTTAATTGTATCGCTACGAAAAATGTCAGATTGAAAGAAAATCATCTGCTTCTTTCCAAGCATAGAAGGAGCAGTACTTTGACCCATCATGCAGCCTAATAAATCTGGCTGAATAAAGTCAGTCAAAACATCAATTGCTCCAGCTTCAATACTCCCAGCCGTCTTTTCTACATCAGCAACCTTAATAAGCTGGTCAAACTGAACCCTAACCCATTCTGGTAATACCTCACTTCCTTCCTCTGCTGCTTTAGCTAACCGTTTAGGAAACTCAGATAATTGTAAAAAGCTAAAAGCCATCCCTAAATCAGGGTATTTTGTACCCTTAGCTAACATAAATAATGCTTGTACTAACCTTGCACCAGCAGGGCCAAAGAAAGCATCTCCTTTACCCTGATCTCCTTTTACATTTGCATGGAAAGTACTAGCTAGGTTTGCAGCAGTGGTAGTATCATTATTATCTTGCAGAAAATCTAAAGGATTAATCACACAGGTATAATCCCTACCAGGAGCAAAAATACTAACTTCATACCCACACCTAATAGCATGGGTACAAAGATAGTCTATTTGTCCTCCATGCCCCTTGTCATCTGCCTTGTAATCGTAGACAATGCCTGAAAATCCTTGATCAATAGCTGAGGCACAAAGAGGATCTATAACTGAGAAAGTTTTACCAGAACCAGGGCCACCAGTTACCTCAATACTTCGGTTTGCTTTAGGTAAAGATAGTATAGGTGGTTTACCACCGAACAAGGTTGATAGTTCAGGTAGTATACGCTTTGTATGCCAAGGTTTTTTAATACCAATGTAAAGAGCAACATCATCAACAGCATCAGACTCAAGAAGTTTTTTGGTATTACGAACTAGTTCTACCTTATCTTTCCTATCAGCCCATTTAGCCGTTGTTAGTTTATTTTTCTTACCCCTACCGAAAATGAGAGCAACAACTCCCAGTACACCTCCCAAGCCCAAGAGCATGAGGATATCTGGTGAAGCAAAAGTATCTCTAAATGCTCCAATGAAACTACTAGCAATGCCAGAGCTACCGTCGCTACTTGAGCTTTGAGCTATTACGGGATTAGTGTAATAAATAGGATGCTGTTGTCGAGTTTTCATCTTCTTCTCTACTTTTATTCGACAATGAAAAGAACTACTTTACAGGTCAAAGTCATCAAAACTGGTACTACCAGCCGCACTAACTCTGACGATAGTTCCCTGGTCTATTTCCTCTGTCCCATCAATTTGGATATCAAAAGGTAGTTCTTTACCTGCTAGCAAAGCATCCAAACTGCTGTTAGAAATAACATGAAGCTCTTCTTCATTTTCATCTTCTACTTTGTATATGGTAGAGCCGTATTCAGAAGTTCCAGTTTCTGCAACAACAGTATATTTTTGCTCCTCCTCCAAAGCTTTTAGAGGCACAGGGGCATTACCTGGAATCAAACGCACCATATCAAGAGGTGGTGTTCCTTCTCCCGTTTCCCCATCATGTTGCTTAAAGGTAGCGTAGAACTTATTGCTTGTACGAATGTCAATCTGTATAAGTTGTCCAGCAACTTTTATTTCCTGATAAGCATTGTAGCCAAGCCTGTATTTAACATACTCAATATCCAATGCTTTTAAAGAATTGAGGGCAGCATCGGTAACGATAAAAGTATTATCATCCTGTCTAAACAAAGTTAGTGTATTAGCGTAAAAACGGTCTTTTTTCTCACTATAAACAACCTGAACTGCAATTGCATCTTCAGGTAAAACTTCTAATTCTGATATTTTTTTAACTAAACTACCAACGGGAATTTCAACTTTTTCTTCCTGCTTTGCTCTTTCTCTAATTTTTCTCGATTGTACTCCTATTTTTTGAGCAACTTTATATAAGTTTGTTACTTGTTTTGTTTCTTTTGTTTCTGTTGAAACTACCATTTATACTTCCTCTTTATTAATAACGAATACTTTACTACTAACTACTTTAAATTCGACTCCATCAAAACAAGTTCTACTTCGTCGAATGTTTTCTCCTTCTACTTGATTGATTCTCAAGCAAGGTAAACCATTTTGCTCTGCTTCTAAAACTTTAAAGAGTTTCTCATCTTTAGGAAGTCTAGGGTCTAAATAACGACTAAAAACAGGAGTTAATTCTTCCGTTTCTTCATCAGTTATATATACCCTGTAAAGCTTTCCTAATGAACCTTGAAGCTCATTAGAGTTAAGATCAACTAGAGTAGTTTGCGGTTCTTCAGCTATTTGGAAAGCTTCAGCTTTCTTAGCTATTTTGCTAATTGCTTTATCATCTAAAGAATCATCCACACTAGTTGTTACAATTGTTTCTAACTGAGATTTAGAAAAATAGCTATTAGCATCTTTCCAATTACTTGAATTACTATTGCTACAACCAGATAACAAACTACAAAGAACTGTTAGTAGTAAAAAGATACCTATCCCTAATCGCATGAAGTGAGTGAAAGATATTATCTTTAATGTGGGTGGTTCTAGTTCTTTGTCTGATATTGACTTGAGTTCGGAAAAAGTAGGTAGTTTAATTCTTCTTTCTCTTTTTTCAAAGTTAGGAACTTCGCCATCAAAAAAAGAATTATCAAAGTCGTTATCTGTTATTTCTGTTTTCATCTTGTAACCTCAATAGCTACATTACTAGGAATAGTTATATTCAACTTTTTAAGCGCTGTAACATCATCCTTACGCCAAATGACTTGGCTATCTTTTTGCCCAGCAACTTCTTCAGCTTTCTGCTGTAATCCCTCTTTACCTAAACGCTCTAAGTCTCTTTCATAAAGAGCATCCACTAACCTTTGACCGACATCACCACCTAGAGCATCTGGTAAGGAAATATTGCTACCGGAAATATCCAAATACTCTTGTTGACAATCCCCTCCTTGAGTGGAAGTAGAAACGACTAAAGGATTTGCATAGTCGCTGTCTATTTGATAAAGATGCAATAAGTGATACTCTTTATCACCTTCTGTAGTAGAAGCAACAATTCTAGTTTTAGAACCATTAAAAAAACCATCCCAACTAGGAATACAAGCTTCCAGTTCACCAATACTCTGTTGGGCCACAACAGGATGAACCATCACTACAGCAAGGGCCATAGCTACAGCTATTAAAATTAGTTTGAGTTTATTTTTCATAACAGTCTTCCCTAATCAATCAAACGGTTGGGATCTACGGCTGCACTTTGAGGAGTACGCCAATTGTCCCCTTGATATTCGTAAACACCAAAATCTAATTGAGGCTGCTTGGTATTTCCAGAACTTCCGGAAGTTCCGAGAAGCTGACCCTTACCAATTTCATCTCCTACAGAAACCTCAATATTTCCTAAGTGAGAGTAGCGAGTCTTTGTACCATCACCATGAGCTACTACAACCGTTTGCCCATAGCCACCCCAGGATTCAGCACCAATAACTTGCCCCCCATCTGCTGCTTTTATTTGCGTCCCAGTTGGGGTATCAATACTCACACCAGGATGAAAACTACTACAACCAGAGCAAACTCTCGTTTGTCTACCAAAGTCATCTGCAACTGTATAACCAGATGCAGGGTTAATTAGTTTTCCTGTTACTACTCCTTTTTCACCAACAGGGTCATCAGGAGTAGCATCAGCAGTATTTGTAACGCTTTTGCTACCCTCACCGATATCACAACTAGGGCTTCCACCAGTACCGTTGTAATACTGTCTTGTCTCTACTCCATATTCGTAAAGATTTAAACTACCAAGGGCATCACTATATCCAGCATCGACCTTAGAACCACTACCACCAAACCACTGCTGGGAAACACGTTCAACTAACCGAGGGGTTCCTGGTTGAAACTTTTTACCTGTACGAGGATCAGTTTCTTGCAGTGCATCTTTGATATTACGATTCATCTTATTTCTAAAAGCTTCATCTTGAGCCGCAGGGGGAAAGAATTTGGCCATTTCAGCTTGGGTAGGTTCATCTCCTGCTGCTACCTCTTTAAGCCACTGCTTACCACCAGAAACTTGAGCAACCTGGTTTTTAACACTACGGTCGTAGCTCATAATTTGGTATGCTCCTAAAGCGACACCGCAGTTTTTTCCTTTATCAGCACAAGTAGGAGTACCAACGGCTCTATATCCTCCACTTCCTTGAGATTCAATAGCTGCGATCGCATCTCCCAAACCATCCATAGATAGACCAGCGCTTTCTTGCCCTGAACAGGGCCTTTGAGGTGCTTGTCCCGCACTAGCAAGGCTTTTTCCACTGCTACCTTTAGGTTGTTGAGTTAGAAAACTTCGAGCTTGAAGAGCTTGTTTTTCGCTACCATGAACCTTACGACTTTCTCCTCCCCCCTGAAAGCCATCTAAGCGACCCATAAAAATGGTGTCGTCACGACGGAAACGCAAAAAGGGAGCAGGGATAAAGTAAGGGGAACACCCCAAGTCAGGAATCCCCCGCTTACAAATACGGAAGTACATCCTGGTACTGACGTTATCGCTAGTCTCATCCGCTTCCCAAACTACTACCTTAAAAGCATCTCCGAAAGGATGTCTCCCAGTTGGCTCAACGCCACCATTGAGATTCCCCAATACTCCAAAACCACCATTAACCTCCTGGTACTTACCAGATATCCACTCTGCCCCTTCAAATTCTCCTTGAACCTTCTCCCCAGTATCTTCAGTATCATCTAGTTCTATATGGGAACAGTTATCTCTGCACTTGACAGAGAAGCCCTCCTCATTGCTACCACTAACAGTTTGCTTCTGCCCTCCTTCAGCAGGGCCAAATACTTGATCTATTCGAGCTACTGTATTACCAACCAAGCCAACAGAGTTAGGCATCTTAGCCAAGGGAACCTGATCTAACCCTGGCACTGTCTCAACAGTGCTACCTTCCCAACGTTGCAAGTCTCCTAATTTGGTATTCCTCACATTAGGAATATCTGTAATTGCATATTGCCCAAGATTAGCTTGCTCTAACTTCAAATCAGCCACAGCCGGGAATTGTTCAATTACCTGTCCAATTTCCATGTTGAGAACGTCTCTGCTTCCCCCAGGTAACGACAAAGAAGAAACTAAATCTTTGATTGGTAAAACCTCCTCAACTGTGAAACCCTTTAGGTAGGGAACAGCTTCTGCTAACTCTCTAATTGCCTGATCTGCTAGCAAGGGAAAATTATCTAAAGCTATTTGACCCAAATCTAGCCCACTGATCATTTCAATTTGACCAATGGGAAATTCTTGAGTTGACATAGCCGGGGCAATGTCCCCCAGTTTGAGGAATTGAGATGGAGAATCCCCCGATTGCCAAGTACGACTAAAATCGTAACCTAGAGATTGGTTAAAGCGATCATCAATGCTACCACTACCAATAACTTGCCCAATATTTTTCAGGTTAATCTGCTGGAAGTTAGGAACAACTGCACTACTAACTTTCCCACCATTAATACTTTGATAGAGATTAGTTGGTAAAGGCTGAGTGCTTGCAATCGCACTAAAAGGGAAAGAAACAAACAATACGATTACTAATAAAAATAGATATGCTACTCGTTTAATCATGGCTTTTAGATATCATAAAAATCTGAAGAAGGTGGTCTTTTTGCTTGGGTACTAAAGATTGCAGGTGTTTTCTGATGTTCAGTTTCACTAGGAGCTAGTTTGTTTTCTTCTAACTCCCTCGGTTTTTGGAACATCTGTTGAGGCATTTGGGCAAAGCGGCTTGTATCTTTGGAACAAACTGGTGCTGCAAAGTCAGCTTCTCTGCGAATTTGATACAGATTATCCGAAGTAGATTGATTAGCGCTGGCAGGTTTGAAGTTATCCCTTTCAGCTAGCAAGTCTTCTAAAGTTACCTCTGCTGGTCTATCTGCATAGTAGATATTTTCGGCTGTATGGCGTACTGCTTTACCAATTTCTGCTGGTGTACAACCACGGTACTCTCGAAATAAGACTCGCCACTCATTATCCTCAAAGCTATAACCTGGAAAGTACTTATTCAAATGCAGTTTGAAGATTTCATACATTGCCCCAGCATGGGGTAAGTCAAAGAAGAAAACATACTCAAATCTACGGATCAACTCAGGACTAAGAGATTCAATCCGGTTGATTGTCGCAATCATAATAGTAGGATCTTCATGCTCCTGCATCCAGGTTAGTAGTTTCCCTACCATTTTTGAAAGCACACCCCCACCAACTCCGGAATCCCAACCTAAAAAGGCTTTCTCAAATTCATCAAAAAATAGGATACAAGTACCAATCTCGGAACAAAAATCAAAGATATAATCTAAGTTTGCTAAAGACTCATGTATAGTTGGTGCAACTAAGCCATTCCAATCACAACTTACTAAGGTGGCTCCAATCTCCTGTGCCGCAAGCTTTGATACTAAAGATTTACCAGTTCCGGGAATTCCCCAAAGTAACATCCCTTTGGGACATACTAAATTCCTCTCTAACTTAGCTTCTGGTTGCAGCAGTTTTTTTATTTTTTTGAAGGTTTCATAAACCAAGTCCATTCCGGCTGCATGAGGTACATCTGGTTCTCCAGTGATTTGAATGCCCCTCCCCATCAGTTTTTCAACTTTGTAGTCCATGATAAGTTTAGTTACTGATTCGATGGAATCAGTAACAGCCAAGGAGCGATTTAACACTAATTCAATTTCTCCCCTGGGCAAGCCTACACAAGCTTGGACTAACTGACTTAGATTCTCTCCCTCAAATAGTTTGCTGTGAACAATTATCTCTTTCACCTCCTGACGACCAGGGAAGCTATGGTGAAGGACAGGGAGAATGGGGTGGAGATTTAAAGGTACTTCAAATTCATCGTCTACCAAGATTAAATACTGGTTGTTCTTCGCCTTGAGTTCATAGAAGGCATTGCTTATTTGGGAGCAAAGTAAATTATCTAATTTTTTAATTAAACCTTCAACGATGAAGATACCTTCTTGAAGAATAGAGAAGCTAGAAATCCCTGCAATAGCATCTACATCTCTACCAAAATTAACCTCACTAGGGTTTATTTGTAACGAGTTCCCAGAAGTTGTTGACGTTAATTTCTGTAGCTGTTTACCGTAGCCAGGGTTCCAGTAATATAGTGGAAGGTTCAAATCTTGGGCAAAGCTATAAAACTTGTTCAGCAAGCCACTGTTGCACATCATGTCAACCACAGGACATTTGATAGCAACTAACTTCGTTCCTCTTTCAGCTAGTTTGGGCCAAGACTCAACAGTTTTATCTCTCATTTTCCTATTCCTCAAATTTGCGATCGCCAGATGGAACAACCCACAGAAAACAGTAACCAGACACCGCCTGTTTTCCTAAGTAGTTAAGAGTTACTCCCAACTGACTTACTTTCTCTTGGCAGCTTCCATCTATTACATCCTCATTCCAACGCAACATATCTCTAGCAAACTCCCCTTGATCGCTAGTAGCCCATTTCAAAGCTTCTATCTGCTCGTTAGTAAGGGACATCTGTTGCTGCTTAGAAATCTGATACTGAGAATATCCCCATCCCCCAACCAGACCTAATCCTAGAGAGGTACAAATGATTGTCCCAGCACCTACCAAAGAAAAGAAGGTCATTTTACTTTTAGACCCTTTAGCTTTCTCCATTGCCCCATCAACCAAACTGCTAACAGAGTCACTGATATTTTTCTCAATCCCTTTACTAGCAGCAGATTTATAAGTTTCAAGTCGTTCCATAAGTTGCTCAGTAACATAGTCCCCAGCAGACTTATATTCTTTGGGTGCTTTTTCAAGGAGAACTTTGAGACTGGAGGTAGAGACTAACAAGGGAAAAACCGGGTCAGTTTCTCTAATTCCAGTTTGTTTGATTATTTGATAAACCTTATTCTTAAACTCTGCTGATTCTCCTTCTAGGGCTATGTCAATCAGTCCATTGTTATTTTCATTTGTCGTAGTAGCTGTCATAGTAATTAAGCTGCTTCATTCGCTTTGTTATCTTTATCTTTGTCTTTAGACTGAGATAGCTGATTAAAACCAACAATGTCTTCCAAAAAGCTGATTCCCTCTAACATTGCAAAAACTTCTTTCCTAAAATTGACTACTCTCTGGGCTGAAACAATGCCATAACCCGGTTCATCTATGAGTATTTCTTTACCTTCTAAGAAAGTTAACCCATTCTTGTCTAGAAAGAACTGCTCTTGCGGATAAAGCATAGGCAAATTAACATCCTCAATATCAAACTTGCTAACAGCTTTTTCAAACTCTTCATCTTTATACAAATACTCGAAGTTTGCTCCTCCAGTTACTCTACCTAGATTCTTGACCAATACATGATGTATATCTTCACCATGCTCTTTTAAAGAGGTATATAGTAGCTTGATACTTGAATAAGATCCATCTGTAAGAAATAGTTTATAAAGTTCGACATCATACTCTTCTTTCAAGCCGAGAATATCTGATTTATTGAGCCAATTATTAACTTGCTCTTCTACATTACTAGGAAGATTGACAATAGTTATCCTATCTAGAGCAGAAGTAAATATCACATCTGGCTCAGCAATTCTATACTTACTATCCGAAAATCCTATATATTCGCAGGGAGTGAGGCTGAAGTTGTTAGTTCCTGTATCAGACAAGCCTTGATCATAAATATCTGGCAATCGCTCTTTGTCATAAACTATAGCAACATCAGGGTTATCTTGATCTGCCTCTATAAGCTGGTAATTGACCCTCCTATGCCAGAAGTACTCAACCAAGCTTTTCGTTGCAAAGCTTTTGCCTACTCCGCCTTTCTGACCGCCAACAAATATAATTTTATTTTTATCCATTTCTATAAATACTCCTATTAACTTTTACTATTAATTAAATTGAGTTAAGTATTGATACTTTAGTCTGAATGGTTTTTAGCGGAGGTATTTTTTTAACTCTCTATTAATTCCAAAATATCCACATCAAGACCTTTTCTTCCAATGTTTTCCTTAATATCTCCAACTAAATCTTCAATAGCTTTAAGATACGAATAAGTTTTTAATATTTCACTTTCTTGAGGTATAACTTTCTTCTTGTCATCAATACTCATAGCAATACATAATATAAAGTTTAAAAATCATCTAAAGTATAAAACCAAATCACCCTTTAATGTTAGCCACCAAACATTTTCAAGTCTTTATTTTTAACTTCTTTTAATTTGTCTTCAGGCTTTTCATCACTTTCTTTGTCAACAGCCCCTTCATATGTTAACTGCGAACTTGGGTGATCTATAAGCTCTGAAATATCTATGCCTAGATTTTCTTTCACCTCTTTTTCTATCTCTGTTATAAGAGTTCTTAAGTCAGCAATTTGTCGGATAGCAGTAAAAACAATTTTTCGTTTTACAAGTTCAATATCTTTTTCCTGCTGCTGATTGTTTGAGATGAATTTGTTTATGAGGGCAAAAGTTTCTACCCTATTTTTTATAGCATCTGCAATTTGTGTTCTTCTAGTTGATTTATTTTTCCATTTCTTATGAAAATAATCTATGATGACATTATTTTCAGTATCTGCACCCTCTACTGCCGTTATTCTGTAAGATAGATATTTTCGTTTTTTGTTAGTAGTATCAGCCATTTTTCTTATCTCATAGATACATCATGCTTTTTGTGATGATAGTTCTATATTTCAATTTCTGCACTCATCACGCCTGATAGCAGAATAAGAATAAGTTTGCTAGTTCGGGGAAGATAATGAAAAATACCTACATGACAAGCAATAAACATCTATCAAGCGAAAAGCTAGAATATTTCTATCTTCCTCCTTGCTTACATGAGCAGATTGGTCAAATTCATCTTTAAGCCTTTGCTTAATTTCTTTCTGTATTTTGTTGCCCCAATATATTGATAACCCTTCAAAAAAACTTGTAATTTCATCTTCCAAATATCTAGCAGTTCCACCGCAAACAACCAACTGATCTATCTGATTGCGTTTGTCCAAGGTTCCTTTTAACCAGTTCTCAGTTAAGTTCCAGCATTCTTGCCTTGCACTATTTATGCTGTTTAGTATTTGTTTAGATTCAACTTTTTTGTTTTTAGGCTCTTCACTCCTAACCAAACTAGCTATTACACCAGAAGACGGCTTTGTTTCTTCATCAACTTTGAAAACTTTCTTAGCCAATGAATTTCTATCCTGCCCGGAGGTATTTTTAATTACTCTATCTAATATTTGATAGAAGCCGAGATCGGTTGTTTTACCATATTGAATTGCTCCTCTTTGGAAAAATAGCAACGAAACATTCCTATGCCCAAAGACTAAAACAGCAATATTCTTGGATTGAAACCAATTTTCACCTTTGTCTTCTGATAAAGAACAAGCCAATCCCCCTCCCTCTGGGAAACAGACAAAATTCTCTAAAGCTATCTGTATTCTTGTTCCTCGGAAATAAAACCTTTTGAGACTTTTTTCAAGCTGTTCTCTCAACTGTCCATGGTTAGAGTATTCACCATGTGGAAGTAATGCAAATACAGATACACTAAACTTTTCATCAGTTGAAGCAAAGTTTTTTGTGATAATAGAGCCGAGGGCTGCCATAACCTTATGTACTGCTGATTCATACTTAAGACTATTCATACGAACTTTTGCATGAAGTTTTTTGGCTAAAAAACCAACGGCACAAACTGTATCGCTTCTCTTCTGCTCTTTGATCCAAGCGTCATCTTCTGGATTAGCCTGGTTATAGATACGACCATAACTGTTTAAAGAGCTTTCAGGAGTTTCTAAAACTTCTGGCTCCATGAAAAGAAGTCTTTTTTTATTTTCATCAGGAAGTCTGTAAATAATTTTTGTCAAACTTGTACCAGGATCAAATCCCAGCATTATATGACGAGCCACACTACTTAAGTACTCCAATCTTAGTTTTCAAAAGTTAAGTTGTGGCAAATTTATTTTTTATTTGGTGAATGAATCTTTTATATCACTGTTTTATTTTAATAGCAACTATTTAATTAGTAGATGGAAAAACTTTTTTTAGTTATAAACAATGTGCGTTTGAAAACACACATTTATTGCGCGAATGTGCGTTTGAAAACACACATTTGGAAATATTTATATATTACAATTGTATTACAACAGCTTTTTAAGCTGCTAAATCCAAAGGTACTTGCTGGATGTGCGTTTCCAAACGCACATTTATTATACAGATGTGCGTTTTCAAACGCACATCTATACTTTTTCTCACAAAACTCAGTATTTTGTAGTATACACTTCCCTAACCTCAAGCCATAGTTTTGTCATACGTTAGTATTTTTGCTTAAATGTTGACTTTGGTATCAACTACTTTCTAAAAGTTTTTTCCTAATGTTTGATCATACTTTTGAATTTTTATTATCAAAACTAGAAAACTTTAAAAAACTCTAGGGTTTTATGAATTAACTTTTTTATGTATTAGGGTTGATTTTTTTTATTTTCTTCGGTAATAATATTTGGCAAGAGATGGTTGCCAACTTCAAACAATTTACTAATTGTGTGATCGCAACTGTTATAACTGTGGTGAATTTGTTTTGCTTTGCAGTCTGATCTGCAATGCTTATTTGGTGAATGAATTAGTAGCAAAATAAATCTCAACCCCATAAAAAATGAAAGATGACCAAAACGAAGCCACACCATCAAGTGCGATCGTGTACGCTTTCAATTCGACTTTCTCCTAGTGAGCGTGGTGAGTTAGTTAACTTTGCAATGTCTTATAACAGCAACGCTAGCAGCTTGTTTCGTGAGATTTGTTTTGACGTAATAAGGCTGGAAACAAACCAACCCTTACCCTTCTCTATTTCATCAATAATTAAAGATTTGAGAGGCTTATCTAAGTTAGTTGGAAAGCTTGCCTTGGAGCATCAAGAAGCTGACTCTCGATACTTCAACTTCTTCTATTGAGTTTGTCGAAACTCAATTAGCTGTGACTGTAAAAAAATTGGAAACAATTTCTTCTTCTAAAGTTTGGTGGAATAAGCGTTGAGGAAATGATTGGTAACATAGCCAGGATTGGAAGAGACAGCTTTAGTAGAGCGGTTAATTATGTAATGAACCGAGACTCTGCTCAACTTATATCGACTAATATGCCTACTGCCTTTCAATAAGAACTACCGAGAGGCAACTCGGTCTTTCAGCAGAATCAGCCAACTAAACAAAAGGGTCAGAAAAGCCTTTGTACCATGTCTCAATCAGATGCGCTCCAGAGGATGAGAAGCCTTCATCTTTGGAGTGGTCAGAGCTAAGCGAAAGGTATCTGGAGTTAATGGATTTGCAAGATAATCCTTTTGTTGCCACTACTCACGGAGACAACCATATCCACTTACTAGTAAGTAGAGTAGACGACGACGGTAATTGCTATGACTCTTCCTGGGACTACCGCAAATCAGAAAAAGCTTTGAGAACAATTGAAATTGAAGGAGGTTACAAACAAGTTCACTCTAGCTCTGAAGTAGGCAAACGTAGAGATACTAATGGACAAGTGCATCGTATTAGAAAAGAGCAGAAGGAGTACGACAATGGTTTAAGAGAAGAACCACCAGAGTCAAGTAAACGAACTCAATTGCAAAAAGCAATTGAGCAAGGGATAGAGCAATCTTCCTCTGTTGAGGGAATTGAAGAATTTTTAAGCAGACAAAACATCCAAACTAAGCAAACACAACAAGGCTGGAGCTTCAAAATAGACAATGTTCCTTTTGCTGGCTACCAACTTGGCAACCACTTTACTTTAAATGCCATTAACGAACAAATGACCAGCCAACAACCCTCTCAAAAACCGCAGCAGCGCAGTATGGGTGACATCATGCGGCAAGCTGGACAAGAAGTTAACACTTTAGGACAACAAACTCCAATTGGCAATGGTGAGTTTGACGGAACTGATTTGTTAGGACTTTCGGGTGTTGTTGTTGGTAATGCTTTAGTAGTTGGTGGGTATGTAAGTGATGCGATCGCAAATTTGAAAGAGCAGTTTGACGCTAAGGGGGAAAAATTCGACTCTTCGGCAGCTAATGCCAGAGTTAAAAAAGCTATCAACGATTTAGAAGAAGCTGGAGAAAAAGTTGACAGTCTCCAGGACAGGATTATTAACAATTATCCTGATGCAGACAGATCAGGTGGCAACGAAAGAGCGAGGAGAGTTAAGTCATCGCGGTATTTTAACCAAGGTGAAAACGCTAATCCTTTAGCTGATGGTGCTGAACTGATTGATGAGAAAATCCAGATTCTTAGCGAGGAGATTCCTGGTGGGCAAGAACTTGATTCCCAACCACTAAAAATTGACCGCTCCGTTCCCTTTGATCAGCAGCTAGAAAAAGTAGAGCAAGCTGTTGGTCAAATTGAAAGACGTAGCCAAGAACTTGAGGATCTAGTCAACGAAGCAGAATTGGCAGAAAGTAAACAGCGTCAAGAGAAAGTGGAGCAAGTTAATGCAGCGACTGCTGCTACCGCTACTGCTAGCTACATTGAATCTAGGGCTTCTGTTTATAATCTCCCAAAAGATGAGGAAATAGATACTCGCACCATGGGCAAGATGAAAATGTCCCCAGAAGGCGACTATATAGCTATTACCAAAGAAGGTCAAGATACTGACTTTGAAGCAGTTCGCGTTGATGATCAATGGCTTGTTACTAAAGATGAACTTACTCAAGAGGAGAAGGAGCGTTTAGCCTCCTTACCCCAAACGGATCAAGAGTATGCAGTCCAAGCTAACGGCAGAGATTTAGCTGCTTATTTCCAGCGTAACTGTGCCAAAGAATTATCTAAAGATAAAGGAGTTATTACCTGGTCTGACAAAAGTAATGAGGAGGTGGATTATAGTTTCGAGGTTGAGCGAGATGGAGACAGAACTACGATTCGAGGCTTCAAAGCTGGAGAAGCTAACTCAGTATTTGAGGTGGATTTGGATGAAGATGGCACAGCTAAAACTTCTCAATGTGAGATTCCCACCAAACATATAGATGGACTGTTACGAGAGGAACGTCTTCGAGAGCAACGCCGCTTAGCCAAAGAGAAGAAAGAAGAAGAGAAAAGGACTGGTTTAAGTCTGTCCTTTGATTAACAACAAACCATAAATGATAGGAGTTTTATTGTGCAACGAAACAATTTGGCCAAAATGACTTGGTTAGAGGCAGCGAAGAAAAAGTTTAACCTGACTGATAATGATGTTATATCCATTGCTGTTTGCATTATTTGTGCCTGCTACTTTCTAATTACACAACCCTTAACCTCTTTGGTTTTTACCTTCGCTGCGATCGCAACGGTATCAGCAAGAGTTATTGTCCGCTCTATTCCAGTTCTAGAAAGAATCATCGGAGCCAGGATAAAAACTTGGCATATCGCCTCAATTATTTCAGCCTGCACAGTTTTATTCGGAGGTATTCTACATCTTCCGGCTGAAGCTGCCATGTTTCAGGCAATTGAGGATTCAGTTACTGAAGTTTTAAGTGAAAGCGGTATTGATTCTGGAATTGTAGAAGCAATTTTTACAGTCTTCCGAATCATTGTTATCTTTGCTTTTCTAGCAGGTGGTGTCGCTCTAGCAACACAAGCACTGCAAGGCGGTAACTGGCAACCCCTAGCGAGTTTGATGGGTATTGGCATTGGTTTCGTAATTACCATTGAGATTCTTACCCGATTAGTACTTGAGACTGGCGGCGGCGGTGCTGCTCCCTAAAGAGTTCCGTAAAGGATGTTCAGTCAAGTAAGTATAAGGAAGGAAGGTGGAGTAATGGCTTTAAGAGTAGAAGATCCTGATAAGGAACCAATCAAGACCAACCAAATTCTCAATAAAGCTGCATCTGTAGGGCCTATACCTGCTTACCAGTTATTCCCTTGGGCATTTCTTATCTCTGCTAGCTTCTTACTTACCTACGGAATCACTGATTTAGGTTTTCCCTACTTCATGGGAATATCTACCTGGCTAATCTCTACCTGGTGGGCGCTGACGGGAAATAAAATTTACAAATATTTGGATCGTTGGTTTCGTCCACCAGGTGAAAAAACAGGTGGAGACTGGATTAATGCTAAGACTCTTTGGGTTTCTGCCGAAGACAAAGGTAGCTTTCGTCGCAAACTAAAAAGCAAATTAAAGCCAATCAAAGGGAAAGATGGGAGTAAATATATGCCTTTCCAAGACTACGTTGATCTCCATTGCATTGTCAGCATTGAAATGGGTGGACACAAATTTGCTGCCCTGCTACTCAAAAATCATAAGGAGAAAGATGAAGAAAAAGGTTGGTCAGCCGTAATTCCTTTTAGGTTAAAAGGTTTGCACGACCAATTGTATAACGACGAAATTATCAATCAAGCAGAAGCTATTTCTCAGGCTATGCAGCAAATGCCTGATAAAGAGACTTTGACTATGATGATGGGTTGTCGTAGTAGTTCTGAAGATCGTGAAGAGTTTTTAGAACAAATAGCAAGCCAGGAAAACTGCCCTTTTCCTTCTCTAAGAGTACTATTGCATAACGAGCAACTTCGTAATCGGCAGTTAGCTCAACAAGGTAATCGTCAGCTTTGGGAACAATACGCTTTTTGTACCTGGACAGGGCGTGTTAACTCTTATAAAGATAAAGATATAACTGGCAAGATTACAGGTTTTCTATTTGGTGGAACCAAAAGAATCTGGCGTAAGTTCACTCGTAGCTTTGCTGGTACGGCAAAGTCTCACCAAAAAGCCTTGTACGCTTCTTTAGCTAAGAACATCTATCAAGATGGGTTTATGCCTTGGCGACTTTTCCTCGAAACTAAATCCCAGCTTGAAATTGAGATTTTAAACGAAGAAGAGATTTGGGAATGGCTGTGGTACAGATTTAATAACCGCTCTCCTGAACCAATTCCACAATTAGTTAGTGTCAAAACTAACCCTGAAGCACAAGGAGGAATGGAAACAAGCATTCAAGTTAGTAGTGAGTTTGATCCCGCAACAGTATTGATAGATGGTGAAGAGGGACATACAAACTGCCCCAGCACTAACGGTAGTAGGGAAAGAGTCTATGTTAACCGTAAAGTAGTTGGTGTTCTGGCCATGGAGGAATACCCTCAGCAGTTTCCTAGTTTACGAAACTCAATGCAGTGGATGTGGCAACATCTGAGTGACCCTTACACAAGGGATACAGAGGTTTGGGTACAAGTTCAGAACTCCAGCAAAGCAATTGAAAAAGATAACTTACAGAAGATAGCTAAGCAATCAACCTCTGCCCACAAAATGTCTGCCAAATATGGTTCTGGACAAGACGTTGCTGCAACCATGAAAGAGAAGCAATCCTATGAAGCCCAACGCCGTTTTTACGAAGGTACTCGCCCTTTATATGTTGCTCCAGTATTTCTGGTTTATCGTGATAATTCTCAAGACCTCAATAAAGCTTGCGCTTTACTATGTAACAGTTTTGGTGGTGCTGTTGTAACCAGAGAGCATAGCATTGCTTGGCGATATTGGTTAGAGACTCTACCTATTAACCAACTAAGACTACTTTGTTTTGGTGGTGCGCTAACTCAGCGTCGTCCTAAAATCGATTCTGATTCAATACTAGGGCTAATGCCCTTAACTCGTCCTCGTTCTCTTAGTCCAACTCAAGGGGTTGAATTCTTAACGGATCGTGGCGGACATCCTATAAGTATTGATCTTTTCCCAGATAGTGAAAGAGCCGTAATTATGGCTCGAAGTGGTGGGGGGAAATCGGTTATGGGGGCAAGGTTTATTCTTGATGCGATCGCAAAAGGTATTCCTGTTGTGTGTATGGATCAAAGTACTGAAGGTAGTGGTACTTTTGAACTTATTACTAAGCTATTAGGTGATAAGGGAGCCTACATCAACATATCCAGAGAATCTTTTAACCTAATTCAACCTCCTGACCTTAGACACCTTGAACCTGAACTACAAGTAGAGAGGTTTGATAGATGGAAAGACTTCATTCGTCAAGCAATTGTTGCTATGGCAATGGGGCAAATTGACAATGAGCAATTAAGAGAAAGGGTTGATTCCCTAACTATTCAGTTGTTAGAAAACTTCTTTAATGATCAGCAAATAATAGAACGCTATAACGAAGCCTTTGAATATGGTTGGAAGTCTTCTGCTTGGAAGCGGATGCCCACTTTACATGATTTGTTAGGTTTTTGTAGTAAAGAAAAGCTAGGTTTGCGCTCTTATGAAGATATGGATAAAAGGGCATTAAATCAGATTGTAGCCCAAATTCAAGCTAAACTAGCTGACCCTAATATAGGTAAAGCTATTGGTAAACCTAGCACTATTTCTCCCTACCCAATTATGAAAGTTTTCGCACTTTCTGGGTTAACTAATGAATCTAACAGTTACATTATGAGTTTAGTAGCTCAAATGGCTTGTATTACTACTTCTTTAGCTCATAAAAAGAGTCTATTTGTAGGAGATGAATTATCAGTTCTTTTATCCAAAAGAGGCTTTGCTGATATGGTTGGAGAACTGTTTGCTACTGGAAGAAAAGAGGGAATCAGTTGCTTGATTTTAGCTCAAGATATAGATGCTATTGGTAACTGTTCTGCCGCGCCCAAAATACTACAGAACCTCAACTATATTATTACTGGATCAACAACAACAGGAGCAGTCGATTCTTACGAGAAAATTCTTGGTTATCCTAGAGAAATTATTGCCAAGAATGCTTCAGAAGGTTTTAGACCAAATTCTTCTGAGTATTATACGATGTGGACTGTAGAAGTTGATGGACGTTTTCATACTCCCTTACGCTACTATCCGGGAGCAATGACTTTAGCTGTACTGGCAAATAGTCAAGATGAAAAAGCCGCTCGTCAGAGAGTTTTAGATGCTTATCCTAGCGATTTAAAAGGTCAATTAGAAGGTTTAAAAGCATTTACCCAAGAGTACATATCTGCTTTGAGAGGATATAAATCTCTTAAGGCTATTGGGTATGAAGATAATACTAAGAAAAAGCGCATCAAAGTTTCTTAGTTACAAGTGTCCCAACTAGCAAATGCAAGGAGGTCGTTCTCTATTTTAAAAACGAGAAAAACAATCAGCAAACTATTAGCAACACTAGTTGCTTCTTGTTTAATTTCTGCTCCTGCGATCGCGCAGCAGCAGGGAAACAATAAGAGTACTAATTCAAAAACTACCAAGACAACTCAGCAAGTAGACGCTAACCAAGCAACAGGAAGCTCTGACGGGGACTTTTTTAGTGGGATTAATTCTGCATTAGATGATGCCTCGGCATTTGTCACTGATGTGCAGAGTGATATTTCCAGTGTCCTCTCTGGTGACTTTTCACCTTTAGGAGGAGAGGTTGAGCAAATTGCCGAAGATAATTTTGGAGAATTGGGCCTTCCTGATTTTCTAGGGATGGAAGAAGATATTGATAATTCTTCCACTGAAGCCCTGGCTCCTATATCTGAAGCCCTTGGTATACAGTCTGGTGAAGAGGGTTCCGTAACTTCTCTTAAAGAGTCTCTGAAGACTTCTTTAAACGCCAATGTTGCAAAGGCACTGTCAAACGATAGTGCTTTAACTAAGGAAGCTCAAGCCGAATCTGCAAAAAAAGCTGATCTTGCTGCTGAAGCCAATGACACCTCCAAAGAGCTAAGTGAAGAGGCTCAAAACACTGATGTAACTCAACACATCATGCAGGACATCTCCCAACAGATGGCTAAGCAACAAGAAGCCTCGACACTGCTTTTAGCAGAAGCCCAACAGTCTCGACAAGCTGATGCAATCAACAATCTGTTGTCAGCAGAAGCTCTTGAAGAGTTGAACGGTGCTAATGCTTCTAAGACAAGGGAGAACTCTAGTATGAGTGAATCCGAGTCTGTTGTTGGAGGACAGATGGGAGTTTTTGGTACAACTATATCTGAGTAGTTTGTAGCTAGTAATTTTGCTCTCTTTATCTAAGTAGTTGATTTGGTAAGGAGGTCAATCTCCTTACCATTTATTTCCCTTTTTTAATATGTTTTTATTTTCTCAAGTACAACCTGGCTCAGACTTGCTAAGGCAAGGTATAGATGTAGCTCAAAAGACTTCTGCTTCTTGGGATAGCTTATGGGATGAAGCAATTAATCCTTCTAATGGACTCTGGGGAGGATTGGTTGAGTTGGCATTATTTATTGCAGGCTTATCAATTGTGATTATGGCTGTGCAAATTGCAACTAATTTTCAAAACAACGCCTCTTGGTCTGCGCTAATTGAATCGTTTATTTGGCCTTTAATTATCATTTTTTTCTTGGGTGGTAGGGGGACGTTTTTAGCTGATTCTGTCCTTGCTGTTCGAGCTATTGGGCAGCAGCAAGTTACTGAGGTGTTAGAGTCACAATTAGGGAGCGTAACTTTTAAAGATGCTCTAATGCAAGTTAGAGATAACAACATGGCAGCAAACAGAGTGCATGAAATTTATGGAGCTTGCCGAAACTTAGCTGAGCCAGAATTTTCCGAATGTATTCAAGATCCCAACAAACAAAGTGAAGCTAGAAGTGAACTGAATCAAATTCAGGGCGGTGGTTCGGATTTAGATCCAGCTAACAAACTACTTGATAAGATTACTCGTCTTGTACCAGGGGCAGGGGCAGTTAGTACAGCCAAAGATGTTGTGGAAGCTGGTGGTATTAAAGAGTTTATGCAGTCAGAGATCATGGACTTGATCATGACCCTCCTCTGGGCATTGCAAACAGCCTTCATCAATATTTTAGAAGCTTCACTACTTCTAACTGGTGTATTTGCACCAATAGCAATGGGACTATCAATATTACCCTTAGCGGGTAAACCAATCCTTGCTTGGTTTAGTGGTTTTATTTCTTTGATTGGGGTACAACTGGGATACAACATCATTATTGGTATTGGCGCAACAGTAATGGTAGAAGCAGATGCGGAACTTGCTTCTGATTTGTCATTTTTACTTTTTCTTTCTATTTTTTCCCCTATTTTATCTGTGTTAATTGCTGGGATGGGAGGAACAGCTTTATTCCAATCTATGTCACGAAATTCGGCAGCAATGGCATCCAAAGTAGGGGGGACAGTTAGCTCTTTAGTTTTATTACCTGTTAAATATTTCGCATAGTGGTTTAGATAATGGCTCAAACAAATAATAAAGTCAAAAAAAATAGCAGGTTTGACCTTTTCACTAATTCTTCTGCTGCCCATGAAGGTAAAGTAGTTCTGGCTTTGATGGTTTTAGCAGGTTGCTTTATCTGTTTAACTTTTGTAACGGCTTGGATTAGTTTTACTAACCGTGCTTTAGCAGTGCGGGGTCAAACTTTTGTACAACTAAATAATGGTTCTGCTGTTGAGGCTCAAGAAGAAGATGAGAACTTTCGTAGTGAAGAAGTACTGCAAGAAGCTGTGGCTCGATGGACACAACTAACTTTTGAATGGGATAATACCATTCCAAACTCTACTGCAACAGACCAAGGCTATGAAGTTGGTAGTGATGGCAGAATAACTAGTCGTGCTTACTTTGCTTCTTATTTGCTAGAAGATGGCGCTCAAGGTGGCTTTAGAGAAGAGTTTTTAGAGAAGTTGGGAGAATTGACTCCTGGTGCAGTTTTTGATGGCAGTGTCAAAAGCGTGGTTCGTATTTACGACGTTTCTAAGCCACGTCGTATTGCTCCTGGTAAGTGGGAGGTAGATTTGGTTGCTACCCGCTACCTTCAGGGGCAAACCGACGGTATTGAATTTAACCGCACATTTACCCTTCAAGCAGTTAGACCAGCTTCTTTAGCATTGGGGGAAGAAGAGCCTAGCGCTTATCGTCGCCAAATCTATAGCCTTCTTAGTGCTGGTTTGATAATTACAGAGATTGTTCCCATACAGTGAAGTTAAGAATATGGCAAATGAAGTCAAAGAAGAAGCAGTTGTAGAATCAAGAATTGGAACATCTCAAGATGGAGAGCTTTCTCCTGAAGATGAAAAAGCTCTTGCTGGATTAGAAACCGACAGTCCCTCAACTGCTGAAACTGAAGCAGAAGAGGAGGAGGTAGCTTTACTCTCAGAAGAGTATCAGTACCCACAAGATGTTGAAGATCCAGAGGAACGGGATGATTCTCAATCTCCTGTTTCTCGTACTGTTGTTGTTGCAGTAATTTCTGGTCTTATTGTTGGTTTGGGAGCTTTAATTGCTATTTTTGTCGGAGGTGTTGGTTGGGGTGACAAAGCAGCAGAACCTGAACCAGCAGAAGATACTACTGTTTTTGAAGAGGAGCAGAGGGAGAATGAAGCTGCTAGGTATCAAACTGAGCTAGCCTTGAGTGATCAGCAAGCAGCACAGGAAGGAGAAGAAGATAACCCGGAGACTCCTGAAGGGGAAGGAGGAGCTACTACTGTCGTTGCGGCTGGGGATACTCAAGCTGAAGGTGAGGAATCTACATCTGATGATTCTACTTCCTATAGTTCACCTAGTCGTAGTAGTGGCGGTAGTAGTGGGAGTAGTTCTAACACTACTTCTTATACTCCACCCAGTCGCAGTAGTGGCGGTAGTAGTTCATCTTATACCCCACCACCAGCTTCTACTCCTTCTTCAGCACGGACAACTCCATCCTTTTCTTCTGGTAATGGTGGCAATGACAATGACAACGGTTCCTTTTCACCTCCACCAACTCCAGAACCTCAAGATCCTCTAGAGCAATGGCAATTGTTAGCTTCTTTAGGTGAGGAAGGGGCTATTTTGCAAGAAGCAGAAGCGGTTGAGGAGGCTAACGAGAGTAGTAGAAGTAGAAGTGAAAGTGGTAACAATGGTGGTAACTCTGCTCCTGCTTTTACAGGAAAAGGGGGAGGTAATAGGGGCGTTTCCCAAGTAACTATCGGCAATCCGCAATCTCCTTCTAGAAGTAACTTTAGAAGTAGGGGTGCAAGGGGGATTATTAATCGCCGTAAGGCAAGAGATTTTTCTAGTAACACTGGTGGTAATCAATCTAACAATCAGCCTCAACGTTATCAAATTCCTATTGGTTCTGTTGCTAGAGGAAAGGTTTCTGTTCCTATCGTTTGGAGTAGTGGTGAGAGCGGATCTCTAACTCAAGGTCGCTTTACGATTACTTTAGCAGAACCGTTGCGGGCAGCAAATGGAGATGTAGCTCTACCCAGAGGAACAGTGATTGTTACTCAAGCGCAGAGTATAGCTAGTAATGGGTTAGTTAGCCAGTTCCCTATTGCGATCGCATATCGTGATCGCAGGGGAAATTTGCTTCAACAAGAAATTCCCCCTGATAGCTTTTCGATTCGGGGCAGTAATAATGCTCCTTTAATAGCTCGGAATTTACGAGATCCTGGAGATGCGATCGCGCAGCAGGATCTTTTAGTTGGGATTTTGGGGGCTGGCGCTCGTGCTACTGAACTTATTAATGAGCCTGATGAGGAGTTTGTTGATCAACGTGATACTCGCTTTTCCTCAACTAGCCGCCGCTCTACTACAAGGGAAGATAGAGATATTTTAGCTGCTGCTTTTGAAGGTTTTTTCGGTATCACTAGGGATAGGTTAGTTGAGCGCTCAAACCAAGCGACACAGGAGTTGTTGAACAGACAACCAGTCTTTGTTGTTGATCAAGGGACTGGGGTTACGGTTATTGTTAATAGCTTTTTGGAGGTTAATAGGTGAAAAATTTATGGAGTTTGTTATGTTTCTCTTTTTTGGCTATTCCTACTATTGCTAATGCTCAACCAGATGTGGGGGTAGACATTATTGAAGAAGTTACTCAAGTGCAAATTTTTCCTGGTCGCGCTAGTGCTATTCAGTTTCCCAATGATGAGGTAATTTCTTACATCTTACTTGCGGATCAAAGTAAGATTGTTTATACCACTAATGCGCCATTAGAAACTGGTTTGGCTCAAATGGTGTTTTTAAGGCTCATTGACCCACTTTTTATCCCTGGTACAACGTCACCGCCAGAGAGTTTGACTACTGTAGAAACTGAGACTGATGTAGGTCAGATTTACGCCCCTGTTACTAACTTATCAGTTGTGACTGTAGATGAATCTGATAATCAGATACTCTACGTTTTTAACTTAGTTCCCAACTCTGCAAACCTCCCAGAAGGGAATAATGGAGTTGAGCTTTTACTGGCTACAGCAGGGTCAAATATTGACTTAAATGGTGTTCAACTTATTGATGTGCAAATAGGGTTAGAATTAGCTATTGAAAGGGAGTATACCGAGCCTGATGATCCTATTGTGAGAAGGTTGAGAAGGTTAATAGAGATGGCTATTGAATCGGAGCGTTCTATTGCTGATCTTGCTGATGAACTAAATATCAATGGGGAAGTTATTCTTAGTTTGGTTGAGATTGCTCAAGATTGATTGGTAGAATTTGTCTTTAGGAATTACCTGGTTCTATCATGAGTAATAAAAAACCCAATATAGCAGCAGAGGTTGTATCTGGAATTGCTGCCTACAAACTACTTAGTTTTCTCATACCTCTACTTTTGTTTTTCGGGGCTATATTTCTTTTTAGTATAGGGAGGGAGAGAGTTGAAACTCCCTATGAACCACTGGGGATTAGCTGTAGAAACATGAGAAACAAACATAAAACAGGTCATGCACTTAGTGGAGTTCGTGGTATTGAACCTTCAGTTGAAAAAGTTCTTAAAGAAGTTAAGATAGAGATTGAAGCAGGTACTATTGAAGGGGACGCTGAATTTCAAAAGTTGGTTGAGGAATGGGTTGTCATTCATGCTGATATTCCCCAACGAAATACTCCCAAAGTTTTAGAATGGGAAAAAAGGTTTACTGAAGTTTGTGGGTTAGCGATAATAGATAATAGTGATTATTTTGATGAATAGTTTGGCTCAAAGTATATGGTTATTAAATCGTTGCGATCGCAGGTTTGAAGAATTGCATCGCATTAAAATTAAGCGAAACAGACCTTGATTAGCTTGAATTTCCCAAACAAGGTCTGTTAGTTTTTTCTCATTACTGGGGAGTAAAATATCAATTTTGTGTTCCATTTAATGAGTCTTTGAAGCTAACTTTGGTACTTAATATCCAAAGACGAAATAGTTCAATAGTAATAGAATACTTACCTTCTTTATTGGTCACTATCTCATTATGAATCAGAAGTTCTAAATCCGATGATAACAGTTCCTCTGATTCAGATTTTTTTGTTCTCTCAATTAATTCTTCTAAAGTTATTCCTTGTTTTTTACTAGCTATTGACTTTAGAACTTCTTCGGCTGATTTAGTTGTAAGGTCAAAAAGTAAGATGCTTTCTGACCATAGCTGCTTAAAACAATACTCTCCATACTTTGTACTAAATAATTTTCCGTCATCAATTAACTTATTCACATCGTCGCTAGTAAATGAATAATTTCTGACCGCACTTTGTTTGGTTTTGTCACCATAGTGTACAAGAAGATATCCTATAATTTGTACAGAGAAAGGATGCCCATGGGTTAGCTCGTATATTATTTTTACTGCTTCATCAGTATATGTTCTAAACTCCTTTAAAACAGCATCAGTTTCCTGTAAAGATAGAAAGCTAACTCCAACAGGAACTAAGTCAGAGAAGAAGTCTGTCAAGTCAGTAACAGCAATATCAGAAGCGGTAAACGCTCCATAATATTGTGTACAGCAAACAGCCAACCCTACTCCAGAGGGTACACATCTTTGTAGGTAATCTATAAAATCATCAGAAATATATCCTTCTGATATCAAATCTAACAGTACTTCAAACTCATCTAAGGCGATAATTAGTTTTTTTGAATGTTCCTTCTCTACTTTTGCTAGATAGACTCTGAAGGTATCATAGGGCTGTTCTAACATCTCTTCATTGCTAGGAAAGGTAATAGCCGTAGCATCAGCAATACTATCTGCGATCGCAATTAATAATTCATCATCTTCAGGAAATTGATTTAAACGAGCAACAGCTTTTAAATCGAGGTAAGCAACTGCTACCTTATTAATCAAACGTTGGGAGGCATAATGTATTAATGAAGTTTTGCCTATGCCAGGTTGCCCGAATATAATTGTTGAAGACTTGTTGTCCCTCATCCAAAATTTCTCAAGTTTTCGTAAAATATTTTCTCTACCTTTAAATTGCTGTCTAGTCTCTTTGACATGAACAGGAATTAACTTGTTTAGAAAACTTGTCAAGTTAGGGATAGGAAGATTAGGGAAAACAGACTCTACTGATTTACTTGTACAGCAAATAGCAAATGCCACTTTAGGTGATAAACATTCTTGCAGATAGTCTGGTAGATTGCGAGGAAGCCTGTCTTTCATGATTAGTTCTAGCAAAACCTCAAACTTATCCAAAACAATAACTAAATTGCCTTTAAGTTCAGCTTCTACTTCTGTTAAGTAATTTTTGAAAATTATGTAGGGCTGTTCCAGCATTTGTTGTTCACTAGGAGGGGCAATAGCTGTAACCTCAGCAATACTACTTGTAATTGCAAGCAACAACTCGCGAATTCCGCCACCTCCTAGAGCAAAGTTCGGTAAGTTAAGGTAAGCAACAGTTGCTTCTGTTGTAGATAAAAGATGGGTAATGTGTTGTATCAAAGGGCTTTTTTTCGGGTAAGGCTTACTATGGACGATAAGCGTCGGTTGGACAGTTTGCGCTTTCCAATATTCCTGAAGCTTTTGAAGATAAGGAAATAGCCCTTGAAACTGATTTTCAGGGCCAATACTGTCTAGTGTGTAGGGATTATCTTGCTCTATTAATTCCTTAACTGCTGTAGAAGGTATCATCAAATCTATTATTGCCTGTAAAGGGTTTACATTTTGTGTCATTTTAGTATCCTATAAATAGTCTAGTTGTGTTGTGCAGCAGTCACTACTTTTAGTAACTCTAAACTATCTTCAATTAATTGGTTGTTGCTGTGTAGTGCAGCTTTATCTTCTAAAGAATCTAATACCCTCGATGGTGGGTAAAACTTAGTTGATAGTTGAGTAAGCATATTTGTCCTTGTTAAATTAATTATACTTACTACTCCTCGATAAGATAAAAACGTTATACTAACTTTAGGTTAAAGTTATGCAAAAATGAAGCAAAATCATGAATGATTTAATCAATAAAATCAACTATAACCTACTTTCTAAAATTTTCCTTACTTGGCTTTTTATCTTCCCTTCATTCGTAGGAATAGGTACTCTTTCAATCTACGCTTTAGAGCGTTATTTTGGCATCGTTACAGTCGAGATTGATCTACTATTACAAGTTAGCGCTTTTGTTGCTGCAATTGTTATTAGCTTCTTTCTTTTTATTCTTTTTACGAAACTTGCCGCTTTTGTTATTTCCTTTTGGGAGTAAAATTAAGCTGTTTACTCACTATTATCTTGTTCTTCTATTACTGTTCAATTTGCCATAGATGCAATAACTCAATAGTAACAGAATATCTTCCTTCTTTGCTTACAATCACTTCACTTTCCTGTAAAAATTTAAGGACAGACAACAACATATCTTTAGATATTGTATCTCCTGGCATTTTATATATCGAGCTTTTACTTAGCTTTTCTAATGTAAGCCCTTGCTGTTTACAAGCTAGCAAACTTAGAGTTTCTTGAGACGTAATTGTAAACGATGGAAACATAATACTTTGCAGCCATAATTGGCAAAAGAAATGCTGCCCATATTTTGAATTAAATATTTCTTTTTTCTCAACTACCATATCTACGTTGTCCTTGGTAAAAGAGTAGTTTTTGAACATACTTTGCCCGATATCATTACTCTGATTGTGACGTAGACTATTACTGTAACGCACTAAGATATGCCCTATAGCTTGTATTAAATAGGGGTGTCCATTAGTTAATTGATATACTCTTTCTATAGCTTCTTCTGTATATTTTCTAGATGCTCTTAGAACAGCGCTGGTTTCTTGTCGAGACATGAAACTAACATGAATAGGGATTAGATAGCTAAAGAAGCTTACTAAGCCGGGAATGGGGAGTTCTTGGGCAAGGAACTTAACCAGGTTTTGAGTACAACAAATAGCAAAACCTAGTTTGGGAGATATACATTCTTGTAAGTAAGTTATGAAAGTTTTGGAGATACTACCTTCTAATATTCTATTTATGAGTATTTCAAAGTCATCTAAGGCAATGATTAGGCTTCCTTGCAGTTGTTTTAAGTAAGCCTTAAAGCTTTTATGAGGTTCAACTAAAAACGCTTTTTTAGTAGGAAGAGGGACTTTAGTTACTTGGGCAATATTACTTGCGATCGCAAATAATAGTTTACCTTCTTGTGGTTCTAAGCTAACGTAGCTTATTACTTCTAAGTTAAGGTAAGCAATTTTTACCTCTTCGCTAAAATATTGGCTGGCATAACGTATTAGTGAAGTCTTCCCTATACCAGCTATTCCATAGATAATTACTGATTCCACCTTATTTTTTGTCCAGATAGTCTTAAGTAAACGTAAGATATCTTCCCTACCATGAAACTGGTCTTTAGACCCAACACTGGTTAAAGTATAGGGGTTACTTTGCTCTACTAACTTTTTCTTCGTCACAAAGGAAGCAGGATAACAAGTAACGTCTCTGCTGAACTCTACATACTCCTGCTTATATTCTTCCTGTTCAAGCCAATAGGATTGGCCAGGGCGTATAGGAAAAAGATTGAAAGTTTCTCCAGCTTCCCATTCGTACTTAGGATTCCATTCGTACTTAGAACAAATACTAGAACCAGTATCCAAAATTCTCCATTGCTGCCAGGGAAATCTTCTATAAACTAAGGTAGAGAAAAACAATCTTAGAGCATAAGATTTACCCAGAGTAAGTTTGTCAAGATGAAAAGTACTTGTAGGTGATTTGAAACTAACATCATGCCAAAAAACCTCAACAACTGTGTAGGAAGTTATTGAATTAAGTAAATTTTTTATGAAGCTAAGAGCGGCAAAGCCTTTTTCATATATCATTTGTCACAATCTTTCAATTATATTGTGCAGAAGCTACTAGTTTTAGTAACTCTAAACTATCTTCAATTAATTGGTCATTGCTGTGTAGTGCAGCTTTACCTTCTAAAGCATCTAATATTCTTGATGGTGGGTAAAACTTAGTTGATAGTTGAGCAAGCATATTTGCCCTTGTTAAATTAATTATACCTACTACTCCTTGAACAGAATTAGCAGTTTTAATAAAATGCAAATTCTGCTCAATATCCATATTTGCCTTTAGTACTATGGGTATTATTTCTAAGTCGGTTCTAGCGAGGTAATAGTTAAATAACGGTAATGTGACATTACTAACTTCTTCTACTGCTTTAGTGTGACTCTCTAAGCTTTGAGCATGAGATAACAAGGCATTGGTAAATAGAAAAACGACTAACCCTATGCAAGTTTGTTCTAAGATAAACATTATTACTTTTTATTAGTTAGGTCATTGCTAAAACAATTATACATTTGCTAGAATAAAAGTCACTCATATTTATAGTTTTTTAGCGTGGGTAGATTTGAAGATCGTCAGCATAAAAAGCAGCAACTGGACAAAATAAATTCAGTTGCTAATTCGGTTTTCAATATTTGCAATTGGTTCATTTGCTATTTCTGTTTGCTTCTTGTACTTATTCTGTTTTTCTCAGAGAGCGAAGATCCTGAAATTGTCTATTTTCTAACTGGGCTTTTACTTCTGGGATTTGCCGCTTGTCCGCTTATAGACTTTGAGAAGTATTGGTTTTTAAAGTGCGTGACTGGGGTACTTGGAATTATTTTACTTAGTTGAATCTATTTCTTTTTTCTTGAGAAACTTTAGTAAAAACTTGGAGAAGTTGCCTATAGTTAGTCCAAAGATAGCCGCTAAAAAAAATAGCAATAGGAAAGGATATTCTTCTGGAAACTCTACTTTAGGCGGGAGAATAATTACAGTAGTTGCAATAAAAGCCAATGACTATTACACAATCTATAATTTTTGCTTTCTTTGGTTTACTAAGCTCTTTGGCCATCTACTATCTGTTTGGCTATGTCATGGATACCGTTGCTGGATCAGACTTCTTTTTAGGGCGAGATCGCTTGAGGCTTTTCTGTTGGAATGCAATGAATAATTCAAGAATTATGATAGCAATAGTAATAGCAATAATTTGTACGTTTGCCTTCTCTTTTGCTATTATGGAGATAGTTCTTGATATCTTTAACTAGCTTTAAGCTAATTCGTAGTGAGGTTTTTCTTGAAGTATCCAGAGACGGAATAATTCGATAGCAATTACCCATCTTTCTTCCCTGTTTACAATAATTTCGCTTTCTTCTAATATGTCTAAACTTGAGGAAAGAAGATTATCTGATATGTCCCTGGTGATTGCATCAAGCTTTGTCCTTAATTCTTCATAAGTCAAACCTTCTGGTTCAGAGGATAAAATAACAGTGATTTTTTGAAAGGCTAAGCAGTCCGAAGCTTTTCGCCACAAGAACCTAAAGTAGGTAGCCCCAGAGTTCAAAATTTTTCCTTCTGCAAAAACTTCATCTAAATGTTTACCGGTGAAGAATCTAACCTTCGGATAACGGCTTACCAACTGAAAACCTATTGTTTGTACTAGAAGGGGCTGTCCATTGGTAAGCTGATATATTTTTTCGACTACATCGTCCGTGTAATGTCTAAATTGAGTTAGAACGGTGCGAGTTTCTTCTAAAGATAAGAAGCCTCTGACTTGGATAGGGACTAACTTATCAAAGAAGTTTTTAAAGTAAGTGCGAAACATTTTCTCTGGACTGTGGCCAGCAATAACGGCAAAGCCAGTCTTTGAGGATATGCACTCTGCCAAATAGTCCGTGAATGTCTCAGGAATCTTCTCTTCTCTAATCCATATTTGTAATTTTTCAAACTCATTCAGGGTAATGATTAAGTTACTTTGTAGTTGTTCTTCTAATGTGGCTAAGTAGCCTCTAAAGGCTTCGTAAGGCTGTTCTAGTATCTCTTTGTCAGAGGGAGGCTTAATTGCTGTTGCCTCTTGAATACTATCTGCGATCGCTAGTAAGAATTCGCCTACCATTTGTCCTTCTGAGTTCAGGCTACCTAGAATTTGTAGATTGAAGTCAGCAACTATAACTTTTGGATAGAAGTTGTAGGCAGCGTTGCGTACCAAAGAAGTTTTACCAGTTCGACGCTGACCATAGATTAGTGTTGATTGTACTTTTTCCCTTGTCCAAAACTCTTTAAGCCGTATAAGGGCTTCCTCTCTACCTTTAAAGTTATCTTTAGTGACAACAGAATTGGGTCTATAGGGGTTTGCTTCTTTAAACTGATGTTGCATATTTAGACGAAGTAATTCAGCATTCAAGTACCATCTATTTTCTTTTTGTTGAACTATTCCAATATTCTGGAGTTCTCTTAGTTGGCAGTCAACTTCCAACAAAGAAGATTGGTTCAACTCAGTTGATGTGTAACCTTCTTTCCTCGGAAAATATGTTGCGACATAGGTTTTTTTTGGGCGAATGGCGAAGAAATCAAACTCATCATTGAACTTCCATAGATATTCGGAGCCAGGGTCTAAAACCCTCCATTTTTCCCAAGGAAGTAGTCTAAAAATAGTTAAGAACTCTTCATCAATTTGGTTGTCATTAATAAAGGCTTTCCAACTAACTTCAACTACGGAGTAAGGGAGAATTGTTTTGAGTGAGTCGAGTAAGTTTTTCATAGTTTTTGTGCCTCTTTGCTTAAAATAAAAGGGACTACGTTGGTTAAGGGACGACTGTATTTAGCGATTAATTTTAAATCAGGAGAGAAAAAGATAAAACTAATTGCTAAATTTGATTGAATCAGAGAGTGTAATTCAGATAGGAGGCTCTCTTTATTTATTTTCTCTTGCTCTATGGCTGCATCTATATTATTAAAGCTATCAATACAAGCTAGTATCTTTTTATTAGGCTGTTGTTCAAAAACTTCATCTAACCAGTCGTCTAATGTAAAATAAATATTTTCTTGAGGATCGTAATTTAAAACTGGTAATTTACTGTTGTTTTGATTACAAATAGATGTTGTAAAGTAGCGCCAGAAACCTTCTTCACTTTCTAGAATTTCTGAATTGAGGTTTAGATAAGCAAATAAATAGTCGTCTGGAAGTTCGTCTTGTAATTGCTTGAGAAATAGCTCTTTGTCACTATTTTCATAACTATACAACCATAAACTATTACTTCTTTCTATATGTTTAACTATATGATTTGTATTAGTTAGCTTATCAAAGGCAAATTTGAGGTTTTTCTCAAAGTATGAGTTGTCGGGGCAGTTGAAAGCTCGTTCTTCAAGAATTTCCAACCACCTTACAAATGTTTCATAATATTTATCTATAGATTCTTTGTATGAATTGTTAGTAGCTTTTGTATTAGCTTGTATTTGCAAAAATAATATATCTTCTCTTTCTACCTCGACTACATTCTCTACTCCGTCTACTTTGCAAATTAATACGATTAGGTTTGTTACTAAGTCCCTTTCATAATCTTCTTTGATAACAACACAAAATTTCCCTTTTTTTATTTCTACTAGAAGGTGATAGAAAGAAGGTGAAACAGGAGGATTAAGCTCAACTTTACTTTTAAGCTTGAAGTTTGCTACTTCTTTCTCATACTCTTGTCTTTCTTGAGTATGCTTGTACATTTCGCTTTGTGATCTCTCACTAACAAGCTCTAAATCGAATTCTAACTCTCTTTTGTCAGTTTCAAGCTTAATTTCAGGCTGCATATTTTCTACAGTGTTACTTGGGGGATTTTTAACTCTCTTACCTATTTTTATGGCTGTAATTAAACTTTTGATAGCTAGATAAAAAACTAATGCAACTGCAACTGTATTGATTATTATTAAGCTAGTTAGAAGCGGATAATCGCTGACTAAACTAGTAAGTTTTGAGCTTGCACTGACATTGTTTGCTTGAGTAGTTGATAGTTGATTAGCCATGGTTATTACTCTTTCTGTCTTTATTACTAAGTCTATCAAATGTAAGTTTAAGGCTCTCTTCAAGATACGAGTTATCAGTACAATCAACTGCTCGTTTTTCTAACACAATATTTAACTGTTCCTATCAATACAAATAGATTTTTACTATACACAGTAAACTCTATATCTATACTTAATAAAAGATTAGAGGAAGTATTCTTACTATGAGAGCTTAATTCAAGTCTCAAAACCTTTATAAATTCAAAACTTGAAGTAAAGCTATCAATAGGAAAAGTATTCAATATTAATCCCATCTTTCTACTGTTTGGCGGTGTATCCAGCTACTTAACTTTTCATCTTCAACATATCCTTTTAAACCAGAATCTACCCAGATATGCAGTTTATCCAAACATCCCAACTCTGAAGCAGCGCTTTCTATGTCTTGCCACTGCTGAATAAAATTACTGGCCCAGGATTTCTGCTTTGTTACTGACTTTACAAAGTCTAGCCCTGCTGCTAGCATTCTTTGCCCATTAGTTCCTCTGGCGTTAATAGGTTCCCAGAAGATAACTTCTGGGGAAAACTGCATCACTTTCTCTAAATGCACTTTGAAATCGTCTTTACCCATAGATGGTGGAGTAGGTGCGATCGCAACGTATAGGCGACAGCCTGCTTTATGCCCTTTTAATAAAGCTCGGTAGCGCGTGGAAGGTAGTGGTGCAAAAGGTTCTATTTTACGGCTGAGTGCGTCATCTAGATAGGGTAAACTCATGCCAACTGTAATATTAGGATGAACGAGAATGTCAATGTCTTTTATCCACAAGGGAGAACGGGTGAGGATTCTCACCCGTTTATCGTATTTGAGGAGAATTTCTATTGTTTGGCGAGTGATGGCTGCTGTTGCAGCATTCTGGTAAGGGTCGGTGGTGGAGCAAAGCAAAACTACACCCTGTCCAGAATTGGTAGTTTGCCAAGTTCTTTTACTTTTGAGTATTGCTTCTAGCTTCTCTGCTACTTGTTCTCGGACGAAGAGGTAGTTGCCCCAGTCTAGTTGGGGATTCTCCACCCCTCTACTTTGTAGTTCCTGGGAACGAATTCTTATTACAGGGGTAGAAGGCACGTAGCAGAATGTGCAGCCGTGCAAGCAGCCGCTTGCTATGTTGATTACATAGTCACACAATCCTTTTTTACTTAGATTGCTTTGCTGAAGAAAGGACGCTGACTAGTATGAAGGGCGTAGTATTTTATTTCCATGATTTAGAAGGTTTGCTCATTGTTTTAATTTGGTTTAGAAGTAGTGCTTAAAATGCTACTGTGCTTTATAACTTTTCTAGGTACTTTTCAACTAAAGGAGGGTACGTTTTTAGAAGAGCAAATGGTAATTTTTTTCCTTTATAAGCTGGATGGCTTTTACCTGACTGTATTTCTCTCGAAGTAGCTACATCAGGTAGTGTTTGGTATAGTTGCGGAAAGAACTCTGACTTTAAAATGGTAGGTATAGAGTTAAGAACCTCCTTTCTAGTAATTGTCTTTCTAAACCATCTCCTTGGGCTAGATAATTCAATTAGATTGAGACACATTAATTGAATTAGATAAGGATGGCCAGCAGTTTGACGAATTATTTCTTCTACGGCTGCGGGTTCGTAAACCTTACTAGGAAAGTCAAGAGTGGGATTCTCTATCAACTCACGAGACTCTGCTTTCTCTAAGTAAGGAAGGTGGAGATACTCTGTACTAATTAAACAGTCGCTCCAGTGATAGGGAAGCTGTTCAAAAGTTTGGGAACTGGTAAAGAACAATTGCCATTTCGCACGATGTTGGATTAGATAGCGAAATAGACCAAGTATGGCTGTAATATTTTTTCTTTTCGTTAGTTTTTCAAGGTATTCAACATCATCTAAACAGAGAAGAAAGCGTTTACTAGGAAAAGCTTTTTCTATTGCCATAAACCAGCTTTGCATGGCAAGGAATGGTTCACGTGAGAGGTTTTCTTCATCTGGTTTTGGTAGTTCGTAGTTGAATGGTTTTGGTAATTCGTAGCTAGATGCAGTAATTTTATTTATGAAATATTTTACTAACTCTAAGGAATTTTCAATTTTTACTGTCTTATCAAGTTTGAAACTTGAGATTAATGGAATAACTTCAAGGCTCAAACTTCGAGGCAAATGATTTAGTAAAGATGTTTTACCAACACCTTTAATACCGTGTATGAAGTAGCTCATTGGAGGAATAAGCTTATGTTCAGTAGTTAGCCTTTTAAGTATTTCTCTCCTACCTTTGAATAAGTGAGAGTTGGAGTTTAAAGTTAAGGCTTCTTCGGTGTAATATGCTGTTGTTTTCATTAGACATCTCCAGAAAAGAGGGAACAGGGAACGGGGAACGGGGAACAGAGGAGAATAATTGACGATTTCGGTATGAGAATTGATTCTGTTTTTAATTCTTGGAGATGTCTATTAGTATAAAACTCTGATTATTTCTACTTTTCCTTCTTCGTTAACAAAGATGGAGGTTTGAGTTGCCCATGAAAAGGCTAATACTATTACCAAGGTTGTTGTGATACCGAATATAGTCCCTGCAAGGAAACTATGTAGATGGGAAGAGCTAGAGCTTGTGTTTTTGCTTTCCATGATTAAAATGGTATTAGGTTATCTTGTTGGAAGTGAAAGAAGATGGAACTTTGGTTTTACCAGATACACTTAGAATTGTTAGATAAGGTAAGTTGTTATATTTATAAGCCAAGCGGTGATCCTCAAAAACTAACGAAAGAAATTATTGAAAAACACCCTGATAAAACCTTTGTCATATCAGCAAGAACAGAGGAGAAAGCTAAAGAGTTTCTTGAAAACATTATTAAACCTCAATTGCAAGAATATTTTGTGCAAGGTGGATAAATTAAGGTTAGGTTGTTTCAGTAAAAGAGGGAAGTATTCTTAGTTCTTTCATACAATTGCTTAGTATCGATGCAATACGCTTGGTTTCTTTATTATTGTGTTCTGATTTGGCTTTGTCAGTAATACGGATTAAGAAGTTGCTAGGGTCACTACGCAGTGATCCAAGGGCAAAAGGAAAAGCTTTCTCCCATTCTGGTTTGTTTATATGTTCGTCTATTACTTGGTCAACAAGCTTGTTTTCGGCTATATATCTACCAGTAAAATAATGTTGCAAGGTAGGATCTATGAAGGAATAGCCAGAGGGAGTATTAATGAGTATTCCTTGATAATCTTCAAAGAGATTAAGAATATCTCCTGCTTCTAAATTAGGAAAGTTGAGGTTTTGCTCTATTGAGCTATTGATTATTGCTATAACTTCATTTTTTGGTAAAGTTACTGTTGCATTTAGAGTATATTTGTAAGCTAACTCTGATAAAAGTAGCATTTCTAATTCAGGGTATATATTTCTAAGTTCAGTAGGATGTAACTGCCTATAGTCGAGTTTGTGTAATAGTAAGTATAAAGCTTCTTCATATATTAAAGAGTCGCTTTTATAAGTTGAATTAAAGTCGGTTGGTGAAATTGAAGTGTGTTCACAAACATAACAGCGCAAGACTGAATTGAAGTAGCTTTTAGGATTAAGTAAATCCTGAACACAATCGCCGTTCCCCATTGCAGTTAGTATTGGCTTGAAAGCTGCTGTGTCTGTTTGAAGTAATTTTTTGAGATTGGATTGTTGTTTAATCATTTTGTACCTAAATTGTATTAATATTTAACTTAGCTATTTTTGTATTTTGGAGAAGATCGCTTAGACTTTTACATAAACTTTCTGGAATAACGATACCACTTTCTTCAAACTCAAAAGTTTTTGAAGAAAGGTAAAAATATACATAGAAATTATAAATTTCCCCTAAGCAGTGCTTTTCATGTATTGATTTCCCTAACTCTTCTATAAGTAAAATAGCTGCTTTTTCTAAAAACTTAAGATAGCCATTTTCTCCATATGGAAAACAAGGTTCAGTTTCCCAGCGAATTTGTACTGTAATTACTGCTACTTCTGGTTCTTTTCCTAATAGCTTTAGTATCCAGTTTAGTAAAAACTTCCCTTCATAGTACCAACTATCAAGATCACCAGCTAGCTTATAAACGCCTGGATGAACACGTCCTCCAATGTATCTTTTCCAACCTTTGTGTCTAAGTTTCATAATTGACAAATTGATAAAAGGTCAAATCGCTGCAACCCACTGTCTGATTAAGGCTTGCTTGCTCTTAGTTAGTAATTTGCAAGCTTGGTTGAGCTTCTTCCTTGTAAAGGTAGCTGCTAACTTCCCGTTGGAGTAGAGAGAGTTTTTTAAGTCTTCTGGGGAGTAGCAGTTGCTCAATAAATTTGTAGCAGCCTCAACTTCCGGGACTAGCAATCTCGCTATTTGTGGTACTTCGTAATATTGGTTAAAGAACATAGCAGACTGTTCTGGATGAAGTTCTAATTGCTCGAAAATAAGGAGATATCTAGAATCTAACTCTAATGTTGCTAGTAGTCTAGCTATCTTCTCAGTATCTCCTGAATCAATAGCTTGCAGGAAAGACTTGATGGTTATTTTAGAAGAATTTTCTGGTTGTGTAACCAGTGATTCTTCGGGTTGTTGAGTTTGTAGCAACACTTGTATAGCAGGGGATTGCAGATACTCGTTACAAAACAGCTTTGCAGCCTCTGGAAACTCATCAAGCTGACCATAGACTAGTTGCCATCTTTGTTCAATCTTAAGCCCTTTCAGGAAGCTACAAACTGCTTCTAAGCTTTTGTTGATAGCTGATATAAAGTTCTCTAAAAGAGCTTGCTGTTGTTGTTCGATTTCTTTTTGGAGTTTTTCTTCATCTCTCTTCAACCAGAATGCAAACACTTCTTCTCTTTCATCCCAGATAGGAATTGCATTGCCTTCTTCATCAAAAACTGGTTTGTTGTCTTCGTCTTTCTCCCAACTGGGCATTACTGGGCCGTAGATTCTTACTTGCTTGCCTCTACCTCCTTCTTTCCCTAGCAAGGGGACATCTAGTCCAACTAACTTAAGTAGTTGTTTAAATATGGTTACTGGAGAGGAATTGGGATTGATGGTAACGCCTAACCATTCTTTGATTGCTGGGGCTTTTTCTATACAGACTTGCTGGAACTGAATTAGATCAGGGTCATCGTTACGGTGCATCTGTTTTTTGGCAAAGCGAAGTTTGGTAAAGCCGATTTCATCTAAACCTAAAACTTTGGCCCATTTCTGGCTTTTATTTAAGTCGGGGGAGAAGTACTGCCCCTCAAATATTTGTGCCTGGGCGCTTCTTCTTGATTTGTGGGGTAAATGGGCGCGTCCAGCTTCTAGTTGGTAGTCAAGGTTCCAAAGCTTGTATAAGCCGGCCTCATCACGTTCTACTAAATCTGCCGTAACTGGTAAGCCGTATTTGAGCTTGATTATGCCTTTTTTTAGCTCCTTCTGTTCTTGGGGTGTTCTGGTTTGTTGATCTTGCAGGGTCTGTATTTCTTCTTCATTTTTATCGTTTGCACCCTCAACCCCCCGGCAATACCTTTGGTAGTTGGAGTTTCTGATTGTTTTAATTTCGGATTTTTTATTTTTGGCCGTTGCAGAATCATTCTCAACTTCTATAACTTCGTATCCTTCCTCTTTAATGCCGATGAGAACTGATTCTCTGTAGGTAGACATTTCTAAGTTTATTAGCGCCGCCATTCGACACCAGGTTTGGAGCGCTGCGGGACAAACTTCTATTAGTTCTTCATCGTCGAAGAATGCTCCAGATTGAATGAGTAAGTTTAGGTGCTGCTTGGTTTTGTTTTGCTGGCTAGCATAGAGTGATTTACTGCTGGTTGAGCCATTACCAACTTTTTTAGAACCAGTTTTACTAGACCAAAAATAGCGAGGAACATTCTCTCTTACTCTTCTCAAAGACTGCCTAACACTATTTTCTGTCTGGACTCCGTAGGCTATGCCCCAAACACTATCAAAGTGACCCCTAACATCGAAACTTATCCCTGTCTCGATAATTGGGGAAGCGACGACAATATCGTACTGGGGTAGGATTTCGTTGAGGTTAGCCATACTACCATAGGCCGCATGGTTGGGATCTGCTAGGGTATCTTTGTCTATACGGAGGATTGAATACTGCCTCTTTTTAAAATTGTGTAGAAGTAAACAACCAAGCAGAATACTTTTTTGCATCGCTAACCAAATAATTGGTAACTCATTATTTTGCGATCGCAGGCTTAGTAATTTGGTTTCTAAAGTTTGGGTTCCCCAGGCTGATTTGGCTTGTTGCCCACTTAGGCAGATGAAGGCTTTACCTCCATTTAGTACGTGTTTTTCCAGATCATTTATCAGATGACCAGGATTATTTTCTGTGTAGTTGTAAAGTTTTGTTTTCTTCTTTCTCTGGTCATCGGCTACGATGGTGAGAGTTTTAACTTTATGTCCGATGATTTTTTGGTAGAAATTAACGGTCATGTCGTTGAGATCGGCACTGATGAGGATGACTTTGCCTCCAGTGGCAATGATGTAACGAATTATCTCTTTAAGTCTTTGGAGAATTGGGACACGTTTTTTTCTTACTTCTGTATTGGCATTTAGTAGATGCCAGAGGCTTTGATCTGCTTCATCTAAAAGCAACCAACAGCCATGAAGCGACTCTAATTCTTCTTCATTCCTAGCTACTTTGAGTAAAGAATCGTAACAAAGAACTTTGCCAAAACAACCTTCGTATTCGTCGGCTTCTTTTTCATTAACATTCATTAAGGAAAAGCGGTTAGCTTGGGCATTATTGAGAGTTTGGCGGTGGGTGAGGCTAATGGTTTTACCACCGTTTTGCTGGTGTTGAGCAATTTTTTCCGCTACCGATTCGGTTTTTCCGGCCCCTTTAGGAGCGCGGAGGAGAATTAGTTGGTTGTCGGCGAAGTCGGTTAAATCTCCTAAGTAGGGAGATTTGTCAGTTAAGCGGATGACTTGATCTGGTTTCTTGGAGAGGCGTTTTTTGTAGTTTAACCAGAATGAGTGTAGGGATTGAGCAGAATCAACTACTAATTCAAAGGTTTCTGCCCCTACGTTATAGATAAAGTCGTCACAACCTTTACCGAACTTATTGTCCCAGTTCGTAACAAAAACGTCACAACCTTCTTTTTTAAAGAGTCTTCCGGTTTTACGAGTTGCGATCGCGACGTTTTTGATGGTTTTTTGCTTTGTATCCTCATCGAAAGCGAAGATGATTTTTCTACCTTTGGTGGCGAATATTTCTAAGTCGGGGATAAGCTTTGCTTTACCAATTTTCTGCCCTAAGTCATCTTTGGGAGCGCGGTAGCCTCCGTAGATGCCGGGAAGCCCTATTGCTGCGTAGCCTTGGGAGATTAAACAGGCGGTTTTTTTGGCCGCTTCTGTAATGGTGAGGGGGACTTGGGATTTAATTACCCATCTCCAAAAACCTAGTGCTTGTCCCTCTACTACTTTGATATTTTCCGGGAGGGGTCGGTCGTAGCGGGCCGCGACCATTTTCCAAATTTTTAGGGACACCTTGGGGCAGAATATCCTTGTTGGAGTTTTGGGAGGATGTTCGTATTTTATTTGTTTTCTTTTACCGTATTCGACCCAGGAACGGGGGTGATCTGGTTTGAAACAACCCCAAGTCATCTCATGGTGGGTCAAAGGATCTACTCCATTAAACCAAAAGCCACCTTTTTCAGTGTGGGCATATTTGGTTAGGTAGTGTCTTCTTACCCTACCGTCGTTACGACGTTCTGATCTGGGTAGAGAACCAAGCAGCGCATCGAGAGCGGCGGCTCCTTCTAAGGAGTGGAAATTTAATGAGGCGATCTCTGGGGCGATCGCACTTTTTAGTAGTTCTTCTTGATGCTCTGATTTCATCTTAGGATTACCTTTTTGGGTGGTAGTCCTTAAGCTCAGTTTTTGAAAAACGCTATCTCGATTTCATCCGGAGATTATCACTTAACAAGTTGACAAATTCCGGAATTTGTCATTAATATAAGAATTAACAAACAAGTTTAGAAAAACAGGTGTTGGCAAATACAAAAGTTTTCTATTCTTGAAGTTGGAAATCGAGTACCGTATTACTTACTCCTTAAGGACTAGCTTAAACAGTTGTGACATCCTGCTTAAGTAGAAAGTCATAGTGATATCGTTACTGATATATGATTCCGAACCGAACCCGTCTCTTTAACTAGGGGCGGGTTTTGTTCGGTTTTCTTTTTAAGTGTTTTGGTTGGCATCTTCCCAGTTATCAAAAATTGGGGATTCTCTAGCTAAGAAAGATAACAATCTCGCGTCAACTTCAACTGGAGTTGGCGAGTCACAAAATTGCTGCTTCTCTATGGTAGAGATAACTAACTCCACAGCCGCCTCTCGTTCGGTGTGACCAACGGCAATGGCCCCACGAACGTAACGACAACAGATTTGTATGGTTTAAAGTCTCAGGGGATACCCCGCGACTGAAGTTTTTAGGTTGTTTTGGGTGACATCAAAACGCATAAGGCAAGGATACACCATAAGTTACCAAGATTGCCAACTATTATTTGTCCAAATAATTAATTATTTACTCCAAAAAGGTAATTTTTCCTTCAATCGAGCGCATTACTAATAGCTTTTCCCAAGCTGTTCAGGGTACGATCACGAACAAAATCTGCTGCTGCTCTAGCACTCTCTGCCAGAATTGTATCTGTGTTAGGGGTTAGTTTGAGAGCGCTCCCTAAGTACCCTAAAGATTTGCAATAACAATCTGATAGGTTTGTTGAAGAAAGTCGTTTTACTACCCCATAATCGCCAGAATGGAACGCTTTGAGGGCTTTCTGGTGTAAATCTGTTTCTGGTTTTCCTAGTGTTTCAAGAATTGCATTAACAGCTTGTTGAACTCGTTCTTTAGTTAGTTCAGGTGTTGTTGTAATCATTTTTGAGAGTATCCTATTGCTGATAGTCGTTTAATTTGTCCCTAGCTATTTGGGGGAAATAAGCAGATTCCCAGTTATCAGCTAAATGGGAACGAATTATTCTACCTACTATTTGGGGATAGGAATCGCGATAGATAATATGGGCTACCCTTAGTAGCACAAAGTTGTAGCGCGATAGCTTGATAGTGTTATATCCCCTTCTGTACTGTGAATCTTTCGGAAGAGGTGGGATAGAGTCAATTGGTGATCTTCCGAAGTCTGGGAATTTATTCCCGTAGGGGGGCAAATCGTCTTCAGACTTGTCTCTAAGAGTAGTGAAATGCTTTGATGTAGTTATTCCTCTGGCTTTAGCATCAAGAATTCCCGCTCTGACATAGTAGTCGCGGTAACGCCTGAAGAATCCCTGTAGACAATTTTTTACAATTGAACTCTTGTCGTAATCTAGCTCTTCACAAGCCAGCATTAGTTTTTCCCAATCTTCGTCCAAAACAAGAACGTGACTGATCCTTAGTTCCTTGATCACAGTTTCATTGCAATAGCAGGTATTATGTCTCAATTTTCGCATGAGTAGGTAACTACTGTAACATTTTAGTGTCTTTTTAAGCTACTAAAATGAATTACTTTTTCATCTTTGTGAAAGATTATGCTATAAGAAGAAGGCGAACAAAATTGGCAGCCAACAATTCAACCAAAATGGTAGCCAATAAAGGTGACACAAAATGGCTAAAAACTTTACAGAGACAGGATTAAACAACATGGAAACTACAGATTACCAAGATAAAAACGAGGCAGAGGTGGCTACCACCTTTACCAAAAAAGAGTTAATCGCCAAACTTGGCAGGTCAGATAGATGTGTCAGGGGATGGATCAAAACCGTAAAAGATGCTTATTCCTTCAAGCTGTGATCTCATTATGTTAAGCAAACTAGTGATTACAGGTCGCAAATTGAGGTACATCAGTCAGTAAGGAGGACACAGGATGGTCAAAAGCTTTATGGAAATAGGATTTTAAAATATGGCATTAGAAGTTCTTGTAACTTATTATTCATCCTCATCTTCATCTTCAAACCTAGTACGATGGCTGCGACTAGCCTCTTCGTAATAATCCCGAATTCCAGATATTACTTCTTGCTCACTTATACCTAAAGATTCAGCTTTCCTTCTAATAGCTTCTTCTGTGACTTCAGCATTAGCACGAAGCCATTCCAACAAAGCTGATTGTAGGATGTCTGCTTTGGTGAGTCCTAATATTCCACCAGAAACCATGACTTGATGATAAAGCTCGCGAGAAATAGAACCACGCATCTGCTGTTTGCTGGTTGTAATGACCTTTTCAGTCTTCTTGCTGCCTTTTTTTGCCATTTCCTATTAACTGCATTGCTTGCTCTCTTACATATCATACCGCCCTTAAATGATTTGTAGATTCTGTTTGAGTACTCAGCAAGTACTTGATGAATATTTGCTGAGTACTTGACAAGTACTTAGGGAAGCGATACTTTAAAAAAAAGCTGGCTACCACGATGGCAATAGTGGCAGCCAACAATTCAACCAAAATGGTAGCCAATAAAGGTGACACAAAATGGCTAAAAACCTTACAGAGAAAAGATTTAAAAACATGGAAACCACAGACTACCAAGATAAAAACGAGGCAGAGGTGGCTACCACCTTTACCAAGAAAGACTTAATCTCCGAACTTGGCAGGTCAGATAGATGTGTCAGGGGATGGATTAAAGTAGCAAGAAATGCTTATCACTGGATGCCTGAGAAGGAATTAGTGATCAAAGATGGCAAACGTCATGTATACACCGCTTTTATTCTTGAGCAATTGAAAGCTATCAAATCTCACCTTGAAGCTGGTGGGACAATCGAGACTTGGGAGAACTCTGTAGTTCAACCTGTCAAGAAAGAGGTTGAGGAGGAAGTAAAGACTGTTCCCAGTTCAGCTATTGAAATACTAGGACAGCAGCTAGAAATCGGGTTAGATATTCCTACAATTCACACCACCGAGGGCTTAGTTGATCTAAATGCTTTAGAAACTTTCGGCACAGAAGCCTTAACTCACAACCAGGAAGAATTAGTTGCTGAACAAGAACGGTTAGCAAGAACTAAAAATAAAGTTGCAGATGGTTTGTTGTCTTTGGCTAAGCAAATCTTCACCAATCAAGTTGCTGAAGAAACTGAAAGGCAGACGGATTTAGAGAAAGCTAGCGCAGAAGGTTTTAACCAAGAACTTCTAAGAATACAAGCTTATGAGGGTGGAAAGATGGAAGCTCGTAAAGCTTATCAGAAAGTCAAAGCAAGCGTGGGAAAGTCTTCCTCTGCTCAGTCCTAATTCTGCTACTGCTTGCAGTAGGAATGGGAATGGGATATTACCTTGCGAACCACAACAACAATGAAACAACAAACCATCAAAATCAGCATTGAACTCGCTCTATGGCTTCTTACTATTGCAGCTATTCATTACTTGAGCAATCGCCCATGATAGCCAAGAACGATAGTAGCGAATACAAACAGATAAATGGTTGTGTTCCAAAAGAGATAGCCATTAAATTCAAAGTTACCTGTCAGTTCTTGGAAATTCCTGTGAGTGAGGGAGTAGAACGAGCATTGTTTTTGTGGCTGTTTTGGATCGAAATACAGAAGGAGCAATAGTTGGCAAAGACTATCGCTCCAAACTCAATAATAACCTAACCAATTGTAACCATGAATACTCCAGGTATCAAAACATTAATAGGAGTTTGTTGCATCGCCACTGCGATCGCAATACTTGTTGGAGGCATTTTTATAGCTATTGATGCTAATTCGGCTACTGCTAACAGTAACTCAACAAGCCAGACAAGAGGGAGTAGCAGAAGGTAGATAGGAAAAAGCAGCCGGGGAGTGTCGTCCGAAGTATGTCAAAAATCCGGCTGCAATAGGATTCATTACTGGTAACTATTATGGACGAAAACAAAAGCGCTTTGCAAAAAGAGGCTCCTTATTTGCTAAAGCTTCAAGAAAATTTATCTCAAGCTTCCTTTGAAAAACTCAAAGCGAAGAGGATGCAATTGATGAATCAGCTTAGAGAACTACAAGTTGACTACCAAGCTTATGTACAGACTTGGTTGAACTTGTACTCCGATTCCGATAACTAAAAATCAACAATTAGGAGATTAAAATGGTAAGAAGAAAAGCAGAAATAGAAGCAGAATTAGCAGCAAAAAACGAACGGTTGCAGGAAGTGCTTGGTGAGCTAAAGGAGGCAAAGAATCAGCTTCAACCGACTAAACCTAGTAAGCTTGCCCAAACGAAGGTTCCGGGTTTACCTAACTTTACCCCTAAAACTTCAAAGGGTATGATTCCCCAGTTCAATGAAGGGGATTTCGTAATCAAAGACCCTTTAAACCCAAAGCTACCAACTGTATCCATCGAGCAGCATGAGGAGGCTGTTGAGAATTATAAGGGGGCAAATCGCGCTCTTGATCTTTATGGAATGGGTTTTGACACCACAGGCAAAATGTTTAGTGTTGTTGGCAAACGAGCTAAAGCTGTTGGTGCTGGTATTGATGCTGTAACCGAAACAGAAAAAACTAGGGGAGCTTTCCTTAACTATTTAGGGCAGTTGCAGTCTAACCAACAATCTGCGATCGCATTAAACGCAGCAACATATAAAACGGGGATAGACTCTCAATCAGCAGCATTCACCATAACTGGACTGGACTACTCTTTGCAGGAAGCTGAAGTGAAGAGTCAGCTTGCTTTAGGTAAGTTAGCAGAAACTAGCAACAAACTCAGATTACTCAAAGAATCTTTGGGTAACGATTTTATTGAAGCCAAAGCAGAAGAAACCGTGTAAAAGGAGTAAATGATGATGAAACTTGATAAGAAAAAAGAAGAAGCTTTTTTTCTTATTACTTCTGCCTTGCTGGGGACTGGCATCGGTTTTGCAATAGGATTTGGGGTCAAAGCATCTCCAGTTGTAGTAGCTGCTGTAGCGGCTGCTGGAGGCTTGCCGGCAGCCTTAATTACCTACCAGGTATCAGATAGTAGAAATAGTAGGAAGCACCTACAAGAGGTCAAAAAACTTAATCAGGCCCATCGGAAGGAATTAAAAGAAGCTAAAGCCAAACTAGTTAAGTCTTCTAATCAATTGGAGAGGATATTTTATGCTAATACCTGTTTAGAAAAAGAAAATAGGGTTATTCCTAGGTTGAGGAAGGAAATAGCTGATTTATCTGCTGACTTAGAAGCAAGAATAGAAGCAATTAAGGTACTAGAAGAAGCAAACGAAACCTGGGAAGAAGGTTTTGATGACTTGTTAGAGAAGCAGTCAAACTCTAAGGCTCAACTGCTTGCTCAGCAAAGAGTTAGGGAAGAGCTTGTTTCTGTTTTTGACCATCATAACGGCTTTACTAAAAAAGCTATGAGTATAGCTTCGCAGATGGGGAAATTAGTAGAGGAAGCTGAGGGTAAAAATGATGCTTTGATCCTCAAAGATAAAGATGCAATGCTTCATTTTATGGATTCCTTAGAAGATTCTGGTAAGACTATGGCAGAAGCTAAGGCGGCATTTGCTGAAGAGAAGAATATCCTCAATGCCAAAATTCTTCATTTGGAGCGTCAGAATAAAGGTGAGTTGTTAGAGCCAGAATATGGCCAACACGGCTATGATATTCCGGCTCAAATAGCTACTGATATTTGCCGAATCCTATGGAATAAGCATCAAGTACCTTTGAGGTTAGAAGGGGTAGAAACCTCTAGAAGTGGGTTAAGTACAGCAGGATATGGTTATGGGGGTAATCAAGATTCTACCCAGCTTGTTAGCTTTATTAAAGACAAATCAAAAGCTCTTTGTGAACAGTTAGGGATTCATAAAATAACCAAGGTTGAGAAACTTGCGATCGCACCAGTGATTGCAGTTAGTTTTTTACGTGAATCAGTATTGAAAGAATCTGAGATTAAACTTCTGATTGGGAGTGGGGAAGAGTTCTTGAATTATGTAGTTAACCACCCAATCAGGTATAGGTTGATAGCAGATCCTGGTGAGGGTAAAACTCCTACTACGGCTGTTATGTTATCGGCAATTCTTAAGTCTGGTTGCAAGACGGGTAACGTTCCCAATGGGCGCAAAGTTCCTCATACTTTAGTAGACGTTAGCTATCCAGATAGATACAGTTCTATTAAGGATGAAGAATATCCTTTAGATCGTTTTCTAAAGTATGCAACTACAAGAGAAGCAGTTAACAGCTTCAATCAGGCTATTGAGGAATGGGAATATAGAAAAACTCATTTAGATTATGCTAAAAAGGTTTTTCAGATTCTTTTCTGGGATGAATTTGACAATACGATAAGTAGTGCTTCTAGTCCTAAAGATGTTGCTAACTCTCTTAAGATTTTACTAAAAGAAGGAGGACATTCCAACATTGGTTGGATACTCTCTGGACAGTCAGTAATGACTCGTCAGATACCGGGCTTTACTAACGATGATCGGAGTTTGTTTACTGAAATAGTTATTGGTATTCCTAAAATTAGGAAATATTTACAAAACTATGGGAGAAAGCTAGGGGACAAAGTTAACAAAAAGCTATTAGAGAATCTTGATAGTATTGACGACTACGTTACTAGCAGAAATAGCAATATTGTCGATTCAGCTAGATTATTAAGAGTTAGTTTAGTAGTTGATAGCAAATCACCAAAACTTTTCTTCCTTCCTAACTTTGACTTAGCTAACTTTGACGAGGAAGCTATTAGAAACTCAGAGAATGTAGCGAAACAAATTAGAAATGGAAGCTACCAAAGTAGATCCCAGACTAATGGGGGAGCAAAAGCTAAAAGCCAGTCAGGTCAACTGGTTAACCTATCCCAAGATTTGCCCCCACAAATGACTATAGAGGTACAACCCCAAACCCCAATTAGTAAGAAGATACCTTGTTGTCCTAAGTGTAACAGTACCAACTTAGGGAAGAAATCAGCTAAGAGGTATTTATGTAAAGATTGTAGAAAAACTACAGGTGAACATTTGGTTAATTGGAAGAAAGTTTAGCTTAACAAGGTGATAAGCAAATTTGTTTGTCACCTTAAGTTTTAAGCAAGCTTTATATTTAGTTCTTTTCAAAAACTAGAATAAACTAACTTCCAAAAGTGTAGACTCAGGTATTTTTAACTTTTGCTTCAGTCAGCTTACTAAAAGAAAGAGACAAGCTACCTGAAGAAGCAGTAATTTATTAAAGCAATATTATGACTCGCTACCGAGAATATCTATATTCAAAAGAATGGCAAAATAACCATAGAGTCTGGTTGAAGAAAGCCAACCACAGATGCTGTATACTTCCTTGGTTAAAATTGGGACAAGTTAAGGGAAAGTACCATCCTTACTCAATCCACCATACCAATTATGAAAACCTTGGCTCCGAGAAGTTTGGGCATGATGTTTTACCTGTATCTCGGTTTACCCATCGGTTTATTATTCATGGTGTTTTATCAGGTTTTAAGCGTCCTTCTGAACAAAAGATATATCCTAACTTACCTCAAAGAATTGCCCATAATTGGGGACGATTAGTTTTAAATAGACCTGCTCAATGCTTACTCATAGGTTTATTAGCAAGTCTTGTTTGGACATTTAATTGGGCTTATTCAGTGGCGATAATTTTGTTCTATACAGGTTTACAAGTTTGGTTTGACTAACTATAGAATTTTACAACTATTAGATATGCAATACGATCAACCAGACTATCTACCTAAATTCAATCAAACTAGGGGCTATATTCCTAGTAGTTTTAATTTAATAAGAGCGTTCAACGAGCTTTGTCTTGAACCTCAATTTCTTAGCGATCAGTACTACCAAGCTTGTAGTCGATTAGGAGTTACTTGGAGCCAGTGCCAAGGAATTAAGTATTACCTTCAGTTATATAAGCTTTGTCGAGAAGTTAAAGGTAAGCTTTATCCCACAGGATTAGGTACTAATTTACTTCACGAATGGGACGGCTGCTTAGAGAATATTAATTCTCTTTATTTGCTGCATTGGAAGTCTCTACAATCACCTTGTTATTCTGCTTCTCTTTGGTGTCTCTTTTTTCAAAGTAACTTCTCTGAATTCACTAAGCAGGAACTCATTTTAGGCTTACAAAGGTTTGTTAAAAGCGAGAAACTAAATGTAGCTCGCTCTTCTATTATTTGCGATTGTGATTGGTTAATTAATAGTTATAGCCACGATTATTCTTGGACTAAAAGCCCCTTCAACCGCTTCCAGGGAAAGGTTAGCCTTGATGTGCTTCATACAACGAATAAATTTAACCAACAGAAAACATACATTTGGGAGTTCCTCAAACAAGGAAAACCGGATGTAGATGAGGCAGTAATTCTGGCTGCTTGTTTGGAGTTTGCAGGTAGTCGTGGATTAATTTCTTTGACAAATCTTACTTATGCACCTGGCTCTCCGGGTAGGGCTTTTAAGTTGCTGCATGACCTAGCCTTAACAGAGAAGCTGGAGCGGGTGATTAAAGATTGGCAACTACACTCAGAGGTGCAGTTACTTGTAGATGAAAATAACGCGGTTAGTCTCCAGGTATTAGTTGAGCCTAAAAAATTCGCATTTGAGGTACTAAATAAATATTATGAGCATTACTGCCATGAAGGATGACGTAAGGGCTTACTTAGATTCTATTGGTAGAGTTTCTCTGCTTAAAGCTGATGAAGAGGTACTGTTGGCTAAGGAGATTGCTCACTCTTCTAAGTTAAAAGTAGTTGGTGAGGAGCTTGCTAATGAATTAGGGCGACAACCAACTAAATCAGAGTGGGCTAGGGCTGTTGGTTTATCTGTAGACGAACTTGTTTATAAGTTAGAACTAGGGCAAAGCGCCAGAGACAAAATGATTAAAGCCAACTTGCGCTTAGTTGTCAAGATGGCAAAGAAGTATACCGGCCGTGGCTTGGATTTTATGGATCTAATTCAGGAAGGTAATCTTGGGCTGTTCAAAGCAGTAGAAATGTTTGATTACCGCAAGGGTTATAAGTTTTCTACTTATGCTTATTGGTGGATTTTTCAGTCTATTAATCGGGGCATTGCTCAAAGGGGAAGAATAATTCGTTTGCCTGTTCATTTGCAGGAGAAGTACACCAAGATAAACAAGGCAACAGGGAGGCTTGCCAGGAAATTAGGGTGCTATCCTTCCCTGGCAGAATTATCTCTTGAGGCAAGAATAGAGCCAGAGGAACTTGAGAGATTGAGAAAATGCTTTGCGAGTGTTGCCTCTTTAAATATTAAGATTGGAGAAGAGCAAGACAAGGAACTTCTCGACTTCATCGCTACTGATGCACCGGATGAAGAATTAATTCAAACTGAACTTGAAGAAAAGGTTGCTCAACTGTTAAGAGAAGTTCTCAATCCACAGGAAGAGGAAGTTCTTCGTTTACGCTACCGCATTGGGCAAAAACAGCCTAGCAATAGCGAAAAACCAATCAGCCTGAAAAAAGTGGGTGAGGCGATGAATAACATCTCAAGAGAGAGAGTGCGACAGATTGAGGCGAAAGCTTTTGAAAAGCTGAAAAATGAAGAAGCTTTTTGGGAACTAATTGAATTTTTACGTTAGGAGGGGCAGCGCAACGGGACGATCATCCGACGCTAACCCCAACGACAACCAAGCAAGAGAAGGTTGACAAAACTATGATAGCAACAACAACTGATACTGAACCAATCGTTTTATCCCTATTTAGTGGGGTAGGAGGCTTAGATTTGGGTTTCCATGCCCAAGGATTAGAAATTGCGATCGCAATCGAGGCTGATGAAAATGCAGCTTCTCAATACCAGAAGAATTTCCCAAAAACTAAGGTAATTCAAGAGGATATTAGTCAAGTAAAAGTTAAGGATATTGCTAAGCTTTTAGACCCGCAGCGCCCTTTGATTATTATTGGTGGGCCACCTTGTCAGGGATTCTCTCAAGCAGGGACGAGGGAGGTAGATGATCCGCGTAACTTGATGATTGGGGAGTTTTTACGGTTTGTGGTTGAATTGAAACCTACTTTCTTTATCATGGAGAATGTCACAGGAGTATTAATTCCTCGTTACAAGGAATTAATTGAGGGGTATCGTACCTCGGTAACAGAAGCTGGCTATCAACTTAGTGAATGGGTTTTAAATGCTGTTGATTTCGGTGTTCCCCAGAATCGGAAGCGGTTATTTTGGGTTGGAGGGCTTGAAGAGAAGCTGATTGCACCTCCTCCGGCTTATTCGGAACCAACAACTGTTAGGGCTGCAATCGCAGATTTAGTGGGATACGATGAGGCGACTTGGACTAGGGATAAGCGAGGGGAATTTGCTCAATATCTTCTGGAAATTTTTCCTCCTATTACTGGTTGGGATGAATCGAGGTTAAGTAATTGCCAGCAGACTAATCACTCCTTAAAGGTAATTAAACGGTTTAAAGCTACTCCTAACGGTCAGTTAGAGCCGATTAGTCACTTTTATCGTCTTGACTGGGAAGGGGTTGCACCAACTGTCCGGGCTGGTGGTCGGGATAGGCATACGGCTACACGTCCAATTCATCCCCAAGAACATCGGGTCGTTACTCCCAGGGAAGCTGCACGGTTGCAGTCTTTTCCTGACTGGTTTGAGTTCTCAACTCCTAAAACCCATGCCCACCAGCAGATTGGTAACGCAGTACCTCCTTTATTAGCTTATTTTATTGCTGGAGTTGTTAAGAGGAGTTTTCCTGATCCTGCTGATAGTTTAGTTGAGCAGTTGAATTGGTTGCAGCAGCAGTTGCAGGAGAAAGATAAGGTTATTGAAAAGCTACAAGCTAATCTTGAACAACTGAAGAAAGTAAATGTACTTAGGGATGAGGAACTTTACTCTGGGGCTAAGGTATTGGTGCTTGAAGATGATTACTGGCAGGGCTGCACGGGGGTAGTTACTGGCAGAAATGGTGGTGGTTGGTGGGTAAATTTAGATGCAAGTTGTACAGGGAACGATGTGATTAGTCGTGTCGTTTTCAAGGCACGGCAGTTAACAGCTAATTTACCTGATTTTAATAGCTTGGTTTTTCAAGCACACAAGCAGCGTTATGCCAATGAGAATGAGAGGTTGCGCTTTAGACTGAATGGTTTGCAAAAAAGACTTGAAGAATTTGAAACTAACGAAAGGAAGGCTAGTTAGATGAGTAATGAACCTATGAGTACGGATGTGGTTTTGGGTGGAGATGCTACCCAGGATGATTGGTTGGTTGAGACTTCGACTCAAAATGACTTAAGGAGTAAGATTAGGAACTACTGTCTCAACTTCGAGACTAGGGGTATGGGGTTAAATAAACTGTGTGAGATTTCTTTAGAGTATTTGATGGAAAGCATTGAATATAGTGATGTTCAAGGAGTACTTGAACAGAGTGATGTCTCACAGCGAGATGTTGACTGCTGGTTACACAATGGTTACGAATTGAATGTTAATTTCTTTGAAAATGTAGCTTATGAATCTAGCTTTTTGAGTGAGGATGCTTTCAATACTTTAAAGAGTAAGCTAGCTCGGTGGTGCGAGTACCTACCGGAAGAGAAGGGAATTGCGATCGCTAAAAATCTTATTGGTTGGAAGGTATACTTTTTTGAAGAGAATGATTTTATTTGGGCGCTTCAAGAAAGTGTGGATACAAGTAGTAGCACGGGGGATATTAATTTTAGTGTGGGCAAGGAGAATGCAATGGCTTTAGAAGCGTTGCTGAAAGACAATGATATTCCTTATTCTACTGGGAGTTAAGGGACTGTGGACTTATACAGTCTTGAAAATATCGCTACAGAGATGATAGGGGAGCAGAAGGTTTCTGTTCGGTTCCGGAATTGTCTCTGTAGTTTCCTTGCGGAAGCCTATGGATTGACACTCCCCTGCCTAAAGGCGAGGGGATTCTTCCTTCATAGACCCAGCTTGTTTAGACAGGTTTTCACCAATCCAAATAGAGGCTAAATCTCCAGAAGCGTGAGTTCCCGTATGCCCTACGGTACTTAAGGCTCGATTCAGAATATTAATGGCTGCGTTATGGTCGCGGTCTAGAGTACATCCACACTGACACGTATGTGTGCGAGTACTCAGAGATTTTTTGACCGTTGCACCACAACTAGAGCAATCTTGGGATGTGTAAGCCGGATTAACCGCAACGGTCGTCTTGCCGAATACCTTCCCGTAGCGCTCTAGCCAAGTTCTGAACTGATACCAACCTACATCATTAATCGATTTAGCCAGACAGTGATTTTTAACCAAATTCCGAACTCTCAAGTCTTCATAAGCTACCAAATCGTTAGACTGGATTACGCACCGTGCCAATTTTACGGCATGGTCTTTACGTTGCCTACTTATCTTAAGATGCTGTCTACCGAGTCGATTAATCGCTTTTTTGCGGTTAGCAGAACCTTTCTTTTTGCGAGAAACCCGACGCTGATGAAACTTCGTGCGTTCCTCTCCTAAGCGATAGAATCTAGGGTTAGGAACTGTTTCGCTGTTGGAGTCGGTATAAAACTCCTTCAGTCCCACGTCTAACCCAATTGCCCGTCCACTTGGGTTGATGGACTCTTCCCGTTCTACTTTCACGCAGAACTGGACATAATAACCATCAGCACGACGAATAATGCGAACACGCTTAATAGAGTCGATATCGTAGAAGTGGAGGTCGTAACCACCTTTGAGCTTGAGTTTACCAATTCCCTTCTTGTCGGTGAAACTGATGTGCTTTCGCTCCTCGGACAATTTCCAACCACTAACTTTGTACTCAACAGAGCGCGTGTTCTGCTTGAATTTCGGATAGCCTTTTTTACCTACTACTTTCAGTTTGCAGTTAGCGTAGAATCGTAAAATACTTGACCATGCACGCTCTACTGAGGTTTGGCAAGCGTGAGAATTTAGTTCTTTGACAAAAGAAAACTCGGTTCTAAGTTTGGTGTTGTAGCGAAAAATCTCTTTTTTGCCAATGTTGTGATTATCCATCCAATATCGTAGACATTTGTTCCGAACAAACTGTGCGGTACGAATAGCTTCTAGGATTGCTGAAGATTGCTGTGGGTTGGGGTAGGCTTTAAATTCTAAGACTATCACTCTTGATCAACCTGTTTATCGCGCTTCAGATTGATTCTACAATATCACCGCCTCAAACTTCCACTCTATCTGACCAACCCTCAAAGTCCCCCTAGAAGGGGGAGGCTTGAAACCCATTATCTTTGGTCAAGCAGCGCTGGACAAAAGCAGAGGGAGAACTAGCAGTTAGGGAAACAGTTGCTGCCGCCGCTTACTTAGCCTCCCAAAGGGAAAGCATTTATCCCTTTCGTCCGTTACTTGGATGTCAAGGCGTGGATACCGAGCAATATAAACGTTGTGTAGCAGAAGTACTTAATCATGCTCAAAGTACTGATGTGATTGGGCTTGGGGGATGGTGTATTCTAGGTCGTAAGAAAAGCTATTTACCTGTATTTGAGGAAACTACTAGGGAAGTAATTCCTATGATTGCTGAAGCGGGTTGTACTCAAGTACATATTTTCGGCGTAACTTGGTACAAGCCGTCTCCAGGATTCCCTGTACCTCCGCTCCAGAGGTTACTGCATGAGTGTGACAAATTTGGTATTTCGGCATCTACAGATGGTACTTCCCCTATAGGAAGTGCTTTGTGGAAGAATATTAAGAAATCGGGGGCAGATTTTAACTATTGGAGACATAATTTGGCTTGGGTTAAGGCCAAATTAGCTACTTTAAGAGAGTCTTCAGAGTATCAGAAGTGTAGCAAAGAAGACTATATTAGTAAGCAATTACGCTTGTTTTAAAAAATCAATAGGGGAGTTATTATGAGCAACACGTCAACGAACGATTGGCTTGTTAGCGACTCATCTCAAGACAGTTTGAAAAAAAAGATTGAAGGCTATTGTGGTGATTTTGAAGTGGTCAGTTTAGCTTTAGATAAATTGTGCGAACTTTCGTTAATTTGGTTAGTAAGTAATGCCAACGAAGCTACTATTCCAGCAGCAGTTGCGGTGGGTTGTATTCCTTACCCAGATATAGATACTAATAATGGCCAGAATAACACGGGGGAAGATATTATTTTGCTTGGTGTTGAAAATCTTCCTTTATTTAAAGATGTTGAGTATAAGCCTAGTCTTTTAAATAAGGGAGCTTTTGAGGATTTAAAGAATTTGTTAAGTGATTGGCGCGACGATCTTTCGGAGGAAGAAGGAATTAGGATAGCTAGGCATCTCATTTGTTTATTAGTAGATTCGTTGGACGAGGATCAGTTTCTAAATGTGCTTCAAGATAATGTAAATGTAGCTAGTGAGGGAAGCGAGGTTACTTTTGGCATTGCCAAGGAAAACGCTATGGCTTTAGAATCACTCCTAAAAGAGTGGGAAATACCTTACTCCGTTATGTAATTTTCTTGAAACAAAATATACTCTACTCTATCTTGCAGCTTTTTGGTTATGTCCTCTTTCTTCCTTCAGGGCTAATAACATCTTCAGTTAATAATCGTTTACGAACTTTAGCAACCGTAACATCGGAAACGAAGCCTAACTCTTTTGCGATCGCACGGTTGCTTTTATTACTCATCTCGCCACGTAGAGCTTGTTCTACTCTCTTGGCTTTTTCTTCATAGACTTCTTTTTTTAGGAGTGTAAGTAGTTCACACTTCTGCTCAAAGTTTAAAGAGTTGATTATTGCATTTAGGTATTGTTTTGCTGGTACTTCCTCTTGGGTTGTGTCGGCTGTTTTTTCTTCTTCCTTGATTAGCCAAGCTGGTTTACCAACGACATATAATTTTGATTTACTACGGGTTAAAGCTACATACAGAAGATTATCTTCCTGTTGCCGTTGCCATTGCGTTTGGTTCCGCCAAGTTAGAGGGAGGTCGTTGGCTTGGAGTATGAAAATACGCTCTCCTTCTAAACCTTTGGCTCTATGTACTGTAGAGAGAGTTACGGTGGGCAATTAAATCTAATTTTTGAGCAATCTTTTTGTATTTCTTACTATCAACTAAATTATAAGTATTTCTTAGCTTTAAATATTACTTAGTTAGTTGCCATCCAGCACTGTGGAGAGTGGAAATTGAACTTTTCCATTCTATGCCAAATTTCCTTACTAAATCTTGAGAGTTAGCCTTGCCAAAAACAATAATTTTAATTCTGCTATACTTTGTATCATTGCTTTTCAGAGCTTTTGCTATCATCTCTAAAGTAGTACTTTTACCACTTCCTGCTACAGCATTACAAATAGCATTTCCTTAGAATCTTCCTACAGTGTAGCCTAACTGAAATTGAACTCTTTTATTGTTAGTATAAAAGCCAAAGAAAATGAATAGCAACGACGATAACCCCTTTGTCAATGGTAATTGTCCCTATGGAGGGAATTGCATTGACAATGCTTCACCTCCTGATTGCGCCATCAATAACTACTGCTTTAACTTTAAGTCTCCCCAGGAGAAAACAGACTGGGAAAAAGACTACTTAAGCTATTCGTATTATGCCTCTTACGGCGGATTCAAATTTGGAGGTAGCACTCCAGAGGAATCCCAAGATAAAGCTTATAGCTACTATAAGTCAAGCACTCCAGTAAGTGAAAGAGATGGAGAGCCAGAGATCAAAGTGTTCACAAGTGAAGGTAAGCAAATTGAAAAAAAGGTAATTTGGGGAAGAGACTAAATTAGTAACTTTTCTCTTTCCTTCATCTTCATTGTGTATAAAGTTCAAGACACCGGATATTCCTCCGGTGTCTTGATTTGATAGTAAGTTTGTAGATTAATCAGCTAGGGCCGTCACTTTCTCCGTAGGCTCCTAATGGTAGTTCCCAGTTGTCAACTTTGATGTCGTAGTGAAGATCCCAATCAGGATCTCTTAGCTCTTTGATTATTTCTGGTGTTAGTCCGGCATAGGGTATTCCAGAATTTGCGATCGCAGCAATACTGGTTTTTACTCCTTTGCTACTAGGTGGTTTGATAGTTTGGCTACTTCCTTCTTCTTTCCGAGCTATTGCTTCAAAGCGCTCTGGCATTGCCTTCTTAGCACTGGCAAACTGGTTTTTATTGCCGAAGATACAGAAGGCACAACTTAGTCTTGCAAAGCCTGCTCTGTAAGCCGGGGAAGGGTTTATTTTGTATAGTTCTATCATGAACCATACCTGTTGCTCCTTCCACTTGTGTATAGGTCGCCATCTGTCTACGTGGCGAAGTAGTTTGGGGTTATTGCGACAATCGCTTTCATGGGGTTCTAGCTCTTGGTATTTAGCTCTTGCAGTAGATTCTTCGGCTCTTTCTCCAGAGATTACTAGGGTTCTGGAGTTATTAAATCTAGGTTGGTTGACGATTGCAGTCTTAGCAACACATATCTTCAGGATAGCGCTGCACCATCTTCCTTTGTTGATATTTCCTAGAGCAGGGAAGATACCGCGAGTTAGCCCCTTGCCTCTATTACCTCCTGCTTTTGTAAGCCCTATGGGAGTCTCGAAGTAGGTAGGTAGGCTTTTTTCATTATTTCTCTCTAATTCTCTTTTAAATCCCCCTTCTTTCCAGGAGAAGTAGATGGGGATATCGAAGTGCTTGGCTACCGCTCTACAGTAGCCTATGGCATGGGGCCAATCCATAAACTCCTCAGACTTACCATCGACAAGGTGATGCCAAATTTCTATTTTCTCCTTGGGAACTCCCAGGAATAGCAGGTATAGAAGGGATGCAAGGCTATCTTTGCCCCCTGAGAAGAATACTATGTAGCGGTCGTAGTTTAGATAGTCTTGCATTTGTTACAAAGCTGAATGTTGTTTTTATATGCAATTTGTTGCGTATAGCTATGTTATAGTATATGATTGAGAAATGCAAGGTTTTTTCGCTTTTTTCTGAAACTGTTGCAATTACTACAATATAGATAAGGCAGGAGTTTGCATAGAATATTAATCTTGGTATTGCACGAATATTTCATGGTAGGATACAAGTGCAATGAGCAGTTGTCCATCTAGAAGAAATTATGAGTATTATCAAACAGATTGTAGGTGAAGAAGCTTACAACAATGCTCCTGATGACAATGTTTGGGAAGAGGAGAAAACAAGTCAGCAGGAGAGAGTGGAGGAATTGCAGTTGGAGTTGTTTAAATTTTTACCACCCACATTGTCTAAAGATTTACCTGGAAAGCAAGCCTTAAGCAATGCTCCGTTGTTTAAGGATTTACCTACTGCAAGGTATTCCTGCATTGTTGTAGATCCGCCTTGGTTCTACAGGCTAAGGAATAAAGATAAAAGTCACCGTAATAAAATACCTTATCCACCAATGGCTATTGAGGATATTCTCAAGCTACCAGTCCCTGATCTCTGTAGCGAACAGGGGACAGTACTTTGGTTATGGTTTACTAACAACCATATGATTGAAGCTGGACGTTGTATAGAGGAGTGGGGATTCACTCTCAAAACTATACTCACTTGGGAAAAAATTTCCCAGTCTGGTAAAACCCGAATAGGGACGGGTCATTGGCTAAGGAATGCTACAGAGCATTGTGTTTTAGCAACCAAGGGTAAAGTTCCCAGTTTTTCTCACCTCCGGAAGCTGACTAATCAGCCGACGATCCTACACGCTCTAAGACGTGAGCATTCTAGGAAACCAGAGAAGTTTTTTACTTTAGTCGAGGGACTTTGTGAAGGGCCAAGACTGGAAATGTTTGCTAGGGAGAAGCGTCCAGGGTGGGATGCTTGGGGGAATGAAACGGAGAAATTTGAATGCCTATAATCATTAGAAAATATAACCCAACACTTTTAAATACTCCTGGAGTAATTTATTGTGCTAGGAAGAGTCAGGATTTAGGTTTAGGAAATCCTTTTTCTCATTTAAAAAATAGTAGAGCCAAGTTTCAGGTTAATACTTTAGAGGAATCTCTTAAGGAATATAGGAGATGGTTGTGGAAGCTTATCAAGTTTTTTGAAGGTGGGCAAGTACAACTAGAAAGCTGGGAGCAGTTATATTTGAATAGAGTTGTCAACTTAGCGAAGGAAATTAGAGAAGGCAAAGTTGATACTTTGGTTTGTTTTTGCGTTAACAAAAGCAACTATAATTACGATAAGTATTCTGTTAAACAATGCCATACAGAAATACTGTATGGAGCTTGCTGTTACTTACAACGTAAAGGAGATGAAATAAAGTTAGACAAGTAACAGAAGCATAAACAGAAAACTGATTTTTTGATAAAATTAAACAACAACTACTTACTTAGAAAATGGGACATAGACTTGATAACTGGTTACAAGAATTAAATAGTGAAGCGGCAGCAGACGAATATGATGTCTTGTGTCGCTCTTTGCGAAGGAAAAAAGGCTTTGGTCTATTTTTTGTGCAGTGTAACTCAGAGGAAAGAAAAAGCATTGAAGAAAGCTTGCATCTAGATATTCAGGATAAAGAAATTGCTGTTTTAAACCTTACTAAACCTATTAATAGCCTCTATGATGAAGTTGAAGCAGTTTCTGGTATAGATGAAGCTAATATCTTGTTCATTTCTGGATTAGAATATTCTTTTTGTGAATATGAAAAATCTGTTTATGAAGGTAGCTTTTCTGATGGTAAGAAGGAGCTTTCTCACGATTGGCGAGGTGTTCCTCGCTTTCTAGGTCATCTGAACTTACAAAGGGATAGATTTCGAGAAGACTTTGATCTTTCTTTTGTTTTCTTTCTTGACCCTTCTAGCATTGACTATTTTATTAGACGCGCTCCTGATTTATTTGATTGGAGAAATGGTCTTTATCGGTTTGGTTCTACTTAGAATATTTCATTTTTTGTCAAGGTCTAGGTAATTGAAATCATTTTTCTTTGATGAGACTATGACTTTAAAGGTACTTTTACTATCAGTGCATCCAGAACATTCAAATAATATATTTAATGGCTCTAAGTCAGTTGAGTTGAGGCGCACTAAACCCAAACTTGAAGAAAGAGATATTATAATTGTTTACGCTTCTTCTCCTAAGAAATCGATTGTTGGTATTGTAACTGTAAAAGAAGTTGTTAGAAAGCCAGTAGAGCAGCTTTGGTTAGATGTTGAAGATAAAGCTGGTATTTCTTATGAGAAATTCACGAATTATTTTTCTGGACGTTCTACTGGTTGTGGTATTTTTTTGCATAAAAGGTTTCGATGTCTACAGACTATTAGCCTTGAAGAATTACGCCAAAACTGGGATAACTTTCATCCTCCCCAAAGTTATCGTTATTTGAAACCGGATGAGATAGAAATTTTTAAGGAGAAGTTTGATTGTGATGTTTACAAAATTTGTCAGCAGAGCCAAACTTTTTTGAGTTCTACTCAAAGCAAATGAAAAGTCAGATGTAGTTAGATTTTCACGGAAATACTCGGTTTAAGTCTAATATGCGATCGCTAACCTTCCAAGTTATGTTTAAACTTAAGGCAGAGATTCACAAGCAATACCATCTTGATCACGATCTAGCTGGTGAGGGTCGCTGGGGTCAGAATCTAGTAGGGACTGCGCTTCTGCTTTGCTACCGAAGTCGGAACAGTTATAGTCGTTGTTAGGGTTAGATTCTACTGTTGAATCTGGAATCGTTTTATCTTCTGTGTTAGATTTTTGCTTGCGAAAGTCCCAAGGCATAGTGGGATTATCTTGATTCCAAAAAGCAAGTTTTTGCTCTTGGGCTTTAGTCTCAGCGTCCAAATAGAGTTGTTGAGTATCGCTGCAACTATTAAGGTACTGTCGATAAACGACTGCCTGCCCTTCTTCAACCATTTGCAGGTTAATAGACTTAGTACCAACATAAACTTCAGCTACGGTACGACCATAGCGGTCTTGTTCTATTTCTCGTAGTTTTACAACTTGTCCTTTGGGTAAAAGTTCTTGGAGCCTATCTCGTGATTGACTTCCCCAAGGAGACTGGGTAGTTTCAGGAGCATCTATACAAGCGAGTCTTATGGTCGTATTTTCCCCTTCGAGATTAACTCGGAGGGTATCTCCATCTCCAGTGCTGATTACTGTAGCTTCGAGTAGATTAGATGTCTCTAAAGGTAAGGGGCTTTGTGAGGGTTGTGGGGGGTTTTGCTCTTGGGATGTATTTGTAGAGTTGCTTGAAGACTGACATCCAAGCATAAGTAAAAGAAGTGGTAAGAGCAAAAAAGTTTTTCTCATAAGGTTAACTGTAGTCAGAATCTTCTTTTGGGGTGAAGGAAAAATTACCCCACCTCCTTTATTATTTCATCAAAAGCTTCACGTACAAGGCATCAAAGGTTTGGGCTGGTTTGATAACTGTAACTAATTCAGCAAGACAGCGATCGCAACTCTTGTGTGAATTAGTAAAGGTGTTTTCGCAGAAGAATCTTGCCCTACCAGGGTGTAGTTGTGTAAGCTCATTTTCTCAACCAAGACATTAAGATACTTTCAACTAAAGCGAAGACTTCTCAAATAAGCAGCTGCTGGCAAGGAATATTATCTGCAATGGTAGATGTTACATAAGCATCTTTTATAAGAATGCTGTCTTCTGGTGAAGCATCAAACTCGATTGAACTGCCAGGTGAAAGAAATCTTTCTAAGCCAACAATCACAACGATCTGAAAAGCATTCGTAGTGTTTTCATAGCGGCAACGTAATTGTTCCATTGTGCTATCCCTCATAAGTAAGGTTAAATGACATTACATTTATCCTCACTCATTGCTGTAGCACTTACTGCTTTAGTTGCTTTAGGACTTAGACGATGCTGTTTAGGCTAACAAGTCTGACTTTCTTCTACTGTCTGACTTAGTGTCTGTCTTTATTCTTGCCCGCCTGACTTACACAGAGATTGTTAATATCGAGAAAAAATCTAGTAACATTAAACGAACAACATTTGGATGCTTAAGATATGAGCCGCTCTGTCTGTATTAAGTCTGAATTCATCGCAAAAGTTAAAAATGCACTTAAGCACAGAAATCTGAGTCAGAAGGCATTGGCAGATCATCTTTTATTTTGTCGCTCTACAGTGAATAAATTTTGCAATGGCAAAGCAGTAGACCGCAGCAAGGCCCAGGAAATTTGCTTTAGATTAGAATTAGACTTGGAAGAAATAACAGGTTATTCCCATCCAATACCAGGCATTAAAAGAAGAGTGGACTGGGGAAAGGCAATAGATACGTCTGATCTCTCTGCACGAGAAGAAGAACTAAATGTACTGGAGCAGAGAATTGTTGAGGATAACTGTAGGGTAGTTCTAATTGAAGGAATGCAAGGGATGGGCAAAACAAATCTCTCCTATCGATTAGGTAAGCAGATCCAACAGCATTTTGATTTTATTATTTGGAGATCACTAGATGACTATGCTTCTTCTGAAGAATTATTCGCCGATTTACTTGAATTTTTTACCGCAGGAGAGCCAGGAGAAGAATCTTTAGTGAGCGACGAAGAAAGTTGGAGAACTTTGACTTCATACTTAAAGAAATATCGTTGCTTGCTAATTTTCCCAAACACTGATTTTTTCCTACAAGATTACGCCTTACATCAAAGATATGGGAAGTTTGTGAAATGGATGATAGAAGAGCAAGGAAAAAGTTGCCTAATTATAACTAGTGATATTGAACCTAAAGAAATCGTTCAATTAAGAGGAAATAAATTTCTTCATTGCATAAAAATAGAGCCGTTAATAGTTTCTGAAATTAAAAAGATTTTTAATGATATTGGAATTTTTAGTGGTTCTAGTGAAGATTGGATTGCATTGCAGGAAACCTACTCTGGCAATCCATTTGTTCTGAAAAATATAGCAGTTAATATTCATCAATCATTTGGCGGAAATATAACTAATTTTATTAATTTTGCTGAAGTCGTTTTTAATGGAGTTGAAAAATTTCTTGACCTTCAAATAGGTTATCTTTCAAAAGAAGAGGAAACTTTAATGTATTGGTTGGCAATTTATCGACATCCTATAAATTTATTTGAGTTGAATGATATTGTTTCAAGTTTTTCTCGTGATCGCCTTTTATCTACTGTCAAAAACCTCCGTCTACGCTTTTTTGTTGAATCTGATGGAGAAAGTATCCTTGTTCAACCACCCATGATTCAGGAGTTTTTCGTTAAACGATTAATCAATCAGATTACTGAAGAAATTATTGATGAAAGACTTTCGTTATTAGATGCTTTTCCTTTATTAATTGCAGCTAAAAAAAGAACTGTGCAAAAAGATCAAGAGAAATTTATTCTCAAGCCAATAATTGTTCGCCTTAGAAATGAATTAGGCACAGATAGACACGTTGAAACTTGCTTAAGAAAAATTCTTAGCCAGCATCAGAACTTGATGAATCAGGCTACTGGTTATGCAAATGGAAATATTGTCAATCTACTTACTCAATTAGATATTATTAGTTTCAATGGTCACAACCTCTCTAACCTAGTTATCAGAAATGCTGATTTCAGAGATGTAAATTTGCATAATGTAGATTTTTATAAGAGCGATCTTTCAGATTCCATTTTCTTGAATTCCTTTAGTAATGTCTTGTCAGTAGCCTTTAGTCCTGATGGTCAATTTCTAGCAATAGGAGATACAAATGATAATATTTATATCTGGAAATTAACTGAAGGAAAGCTTATTCTGAAACATATTTTTACCAGCCATAACTATTGGGTAAGAACCGTGGTATTTAGTCCTGATAGTAAGGTTATTGCTAGTGGTGGTGAGGATGGAACAATTTATTTGAGAGCAATTGAGACAGGAAAAGAGCTAGTTAATTTTGATGGACATATTGATAGGGTTCGATCAGTAGCCTTCAGTTCAAATGGCCAACTTCTAGCAAGTGGTGGTGATGACAAAACAGTTAGAATTTGGGATTTAACTCGGAATGAACTTATCCATGTTTTAATAGAACATCAAGACAAAGTTAGATCAGTCGTTTTTCATCCCGTAGATAATGTCTTAATTAGTTTGAGTCAAGATAACAAAATTTGTTTATGGGCAATTAGCTCTCAATCCGTAAGATTGAAAAAATCATTTAAACTTCAAGAAAATGGTAAGAACATCACACGCACACTTGCTATTAGTCCAGATGGAAAAATTTTAGCTAGCGGTAGTGATGATGGTGTAGTACGTTTTTGGAATCCAGAAACAGGGGCATTTATCAAAAATCTTGAACATCGTCATACTAACTGGATTAGAAGTATTGCTTTTAGTCCCAAAGGAGATCAATTAGCTAGTGCGGGCGAGGACAGATTAATTTACTTATGGAATGCTATTACAGGTGAATGCCTACATACCTTACGTGGTCATACTGGACGAGTTTGGTCTGTTGCATTTCATCCCTTTGAATCATGGCTGGCTAGCGGGGATGATAGACTAAAAGTTAAGCTTTGGCACACTGAAACGAGCGAGTGTCTAAGAGGGTTCAAAGGATATAGTCAAGAGACAAGACCTATTACGTTTAGTCCTGATGGAGAGAATTTAGCAACTGGTAACAACTATTCGATTGTGGATTTAAAGAATAGTTCGACAGGAGAAACAAAATCATTTCTCCGGACATATAGTGGAAACATTTGGTCACTTGCATTTAGTCCAGATGCTCATAGGTTGGTAGGAGGAAGCGATGATACAATGATTAGAATATGGGATCTTCTCCAGCCAAAAAAACCTCCTGAAACTTTGAAAGGACACGGTAATTGGGTAAGGACAGTTGCCTGTAGTAGAAATGGAAAATTGGTTGCAAGCGGTAGTGACGACAAAACTGTGAGGTTGTGGGATGCTTACGATTCTAAGTGCTTGCATACTTTCACTGGACATACCGATTGGGTTCGTGCAGTCTTTTTTCATCCTAAAAATTCAGTGTTGGCAAGTGGTAGCGACGATGGAACAGTCAAACTATGGGATCTTGATTCTTATAAGTTAATTGGAACGTTAAAGGCGAATCAACACCAAATCTGGACGATATCGATTCATCCAGAGAAAGATATACTAGCTAGTGGAAGTAATGACAACACTATCAACATTTGGGATCTCCAAGAGCAACGGCTACTGATGACTCTTAAAGAGCATCGAAACTGGATTTCATCTCTCGCTTTCAGTGCTGACGGTAGATGGCTAGCAAGCGGGAGTTATGACAGCACGATACGTCTTTGGGAGCTTTCATCAGATCAATATATTTGTCGTAAAATCCTCCAAGGACACGGAAAAGCCGTTATTTCAGTATCTTTTCATCCTAAGCAACCGAGGTTGGTAAGTACTAGTAAAGATGGCAGTATTAAGTTGTGGGATATTGAAACAGGGGATGTATTAGATACCTGGCGCTCATTAAGACCTTATGAAGGTTTAAACATTACCGAAGTTACTGGTATAACGTCAACCCAAAAATTATGTTTAAAGGCCTTAGGCGCAGTAGAGTGCAAGAGTCCTTTTTAAACGAAGTCCGGTTTAACTGCTCGATACTGTTACTCAAGTGAAGACAAAGAATTTTACAGTCCCCAGTTGTTTACTTTTCAATGTCGTCTACCCAGTTGCAATTAGGACAGTTCCACTCATCCTTTGGTAAACAAATTCCACCAAAATCAAAACCACACTCAGGGCAAATTCCAGTGAAGAAGGGATGATTGTTTAAAATATCTAACTGCTCTTCTCTGGTGTACTTGGGAGTGTGTAAGATTAACTCGCCATTGTAGTAACTAGCCCCTTGAGGTTCCCATAGTTCATCTGATTTTTCTAGCTCTGGGTTTGGTTTAAAGTCTGAGCAGCTATTTTCCTCAATGCCATAAGGATGTATGGCGCAAACGATGTGGGGGTTTCTAGAATAAAACAAGCAGCGATCGCAATCTGAAATTTTGCCCATTTGAGTATTAAGGTAGATTTTAGAACAAATTCTTTCGGAATTAGTATTGACTAAAAAGGTACAAAAAATGGCTTTTGTTTCCAAATATACTTGCTAATGGGAATGTTATCGAGGATTTCAGTGCCATCGACAACACGGAAAACTTTGCCTCTACCTTTTTTGAGAAATTCCTGGGGCAAGACAAATCTTTCTCGAAACAGGAATATAAGAATAAACAGCTTCCTGCCTTGTCTGAGGGCTGCTTTAGCTTGAATCAAACTACCGCTCGTATCGGAAGCCTCCACGATCACCGTCGCTTGACATAGTTTTATTGCGCTCTGGGAAAAATCCTCGATTACTTCTGTAATCTCGTTGAGAATAAAAGTAAAAAGGCACTTGGCTAACGAGAAGATGAGTTTGAGATATTTTCTGTTGCAACTGGCGATTTGAGCGAGGGTAGTACTCATTAAGGGGAGTTCCTATAACTCCTATAGTTCTACCCCCAGCTTCAAGAGCAGCTAGATGTGCAGCAGTATCTATACCTTCTGCCAAGCCGCTCATAACTGTAATGTTGTTATTAACAAGTAAACGTGCTAACTTCTTAGCTCGTCTTAAGCCTTCAGGAGATGCTTTACGGGCCCCCACCACCGAAACAATCTTAGTGTGGAGTAGATCGAGAATTCCTTGATAGTTTAGCAAAGCTGATTCCTCCACTATTCATAGCTTTTGTGCTTGAGTCTAACAGGAGTATAGCTTTCAAGAGTTAGATTAATTAATCTGCGATCGCATGATTAATCATTATAAGAATGCGTAGACAAAGCCTGTCATAGGCATGGCTAACAGCTAATAGCTAATAGTATATAAATACCAACTTCCTTTGCTCTTTCTAATTAGTCGTGAGAATTCATCTTCTTTGTACTAATTTTTCTGTCTCCCTACTAGAAATAACACTCTCCCTCCTTTATTTACTCACTTTCTAACTTTAAACCTGGAAAAGATTTTTTTGTAAAGGAATGTTGCAGAAAAGGCAAAGCTTAAAATCTCCCAGTTCCCTAATTTGTGAAAATACTCATGAAGTTAGACAATAAAGCCAGCATGAATTACGGAAGTAACTTTCATGGTGGAACGTTTGTTGGGAGAAAACCAAGAGGGGAGTCTCAGGTTAAGGACACCCCTTCCTTTAGCTTGCCACCCAGCAGAAGTTTATTTAGATAGTTTGGCTCCTGGTTCGAGGACGACCATGAGGCAAGCTCTAAATGCGATCGCGTCCATATTAACCAACGGAGAATGTGATGCCCTCTCCTTAGATTGGTCGAAATTACGTTATGTCCATACAGCCACAGTTCGGTCTGTACTAGTAAAAAAGAAATTAGCCCCAGCAACCACTAATAAAATGTTGTGTGCCTTGCGTAGAGTGTTAGGGGAGGCGCAAAAGTTAGACTTAATCTCTAGTAGTGACTATACCAAAGCTATTAGTATTAGTAACGTTAAAGAAGACTCCCGGTTGAGGGGACGTTTAATACAGCGTGAAGAAGTAGCCTTACTTTTGGAATTATTAGAAGAAGGGAGAAATAAAAAAGAACCAGGATACGCTCAACCCATTGATATTAGGGATATGGCTTTAATTGCCATATTGAGGGGAGGAGGGCTACGGCGTAATGAAGTAGTCAGGTTGGAGTTGAAAGACTTTAACCCCAGGACAGGAGCAGTGGAAGTGCGCCAGGGTAAGGGGGGTAAAAGTAGAATTGTTTATTTGCCAGAGGTGGCGGTGGAGTTGGTGATTAAATGGTTAGGTATTAGAGGGCGTAAGAGTGGGGCTTTGTTATGTCCAGTGGTTAAGGGAGGAAAAATAGTAATTCGCCACATTAGTGCGGATGCGGTGGGTAAGACTTTGCAAAGATTGGGGAAAAAGGCTGGGTTAGCTTCTTTTTCAGCCCATGATTTTCGGAGGACATTTTGTTCTGAACTGTTGGATTTGGGTGCAGATATAGTGACGGTGCAGAAGTTAGCAGGTCATGCTTCTCCTGCTACTACAGCGATTTATGACCGTCGGGGGGAAGAGGTGAAGCGTTCTGCTATTCGGAAAATGAAGTTTTAGAGGGTGGGTATCTGCTCGTTAAAATAGAGCCAAGGGTTTTTCCCACCTTACTAGTGGTTTGTCCAGATTGTAACTATCAAGTGTACGACCCTTAACCTTTACCCCTTAACCGTCAATTGAAAATTGACAGAATACTAGCCATGTCTGTTGCCAAAGAATTAGCACCTAAGCAAAATAGCCCAGAAGTAGAGGAACAAACCTCATCTGGGGAAACTTGGAGGGAACAGCGAGAAGATGTTATCTTTCCTCCTGGTGACTTGTACAGTGATGAACCCCCCTTGGAAACTGAACTGCATCTACGGCAAATAATTATCTTGCTGCAAAGCCTCGAATGGTTATGGAAAGATAGAAACGATTTCTATAGTGCTGGTAATCTTACCATTTACTATAGTCCTAACCAGAAGAAGTCAGAAGACTTTCGCGGCCCAGACTTTTTCGTAGTTTTGGGAGCAGAAAGGAAAACCAGAAAAAGCTGGGTAGTGTGGGAAGAAAATGGTCAATATCCCCATGTGATTGTGGAAATTCTTTCTTCTAGTACCGCGAATATAGATAAGGACTTCAAAAAACAACTTTATCAAAACACCTTCCGCACCCCAGATTATTTCTGGTTTGACCCCTACAGCTTAGAATTGGCAGGCTTTCATTTAGTAGATGGAGAATATCAGCCTCTAGAAGCTGATAGCCAAGAGCGCCTGTGGAGTCAGCAGTTAGGTTTGTATTTGGGAATTGACAACGAGCAGTTACGTTTTTTCACCACGGAAGGGAAGTTAGTTCCTACCCCAGAAGAAACCGCAGAAGAGTTGGCCACTCAAGCAGAGCAATCGGCGGCTCAAGCAGAAAGATTTGCTGCTAAACTGCGGGAGTTGAATATCGATCCTGATGCCATTTAGATTCACAGTTATTGGTGCTTCGAGGGGTGGGGTGGCAGCTAATCCAAAACTTTCCATGATTTCCCTAGTAGTTAAGTAGCCGTCATCTTCACCAGTAGGGGTAAGGGCGATCGCAACCTGTACTAAAAGTTCTCCTCAAGCTCCTACCAACTCCAAAATCAAACCCTTAACCACATCTGGACACCAATCACTACCTAAAATTTCCAACAATAAAGGAGAACTTTGGCTCTCAACCTTATAAATCGCCTTCACTAGGAAAAAAAGACGGGCTTCGCCTATTCGGTAGGGACGGTTGAATTAGATAATAGACGATGGATAATGGTTTACAGGGATTGATGAGGCTCTAACGGCAGCGATACGTACCTTCTTTTTCACCATACCCCACACCCCACCCCCTAAACCCTGTCTCCTTTTGACCTAACTTTTTTTCTGAATAGCCCTTAAGGTGGAAACAAGGCAAAAATTAAGGTTTTGAAATTGTTAAATCCTTTACTATGACTGAATTATAGCGGTAATTTTGTGCCAAAAATCTAAGGGGGTCAGGGAATGGCTGAAATGCCTATTCTTTCGTTGACCCCCTTAGATTCATATCCCTGTAAGGGTTTTAGAGGTTGTAATTTGATTTTATTAGAAACTATTGTCAATTATTTAGGGGTAAATTTGACCCCCTTAGATTTGATGGTTTATAATCTTCTCATACCAAGGCTTTCATAAGCCGAGGGGTTCACCAATTACCTAAATTGGTCTTGTTGGAAACCCGCCTAAGCTAGGAGAAAACCCACCAAGGGTTATATCGGGTTCACCAATTACCTAAATTGGTCTTGTTGGAAACATGAACTGGAGAGTAGTTGTTGTCTCAGTCATGATGGTTCACCAATTACCTAAATTGGTCTTGTTGGAAACCTGAACAGTTTGCAGAGATAAAAAAGGTTAGAGCTTAAGCTCTAACCTTTAAGTTTTGCTAACACAAGGGCAAAACAAAAAGCTACCAAAATTAGTAAACTTTAGTTTCCAACAATACCGATTAAAGCTAATCGGTGAAGCTAGTAATACACCAGACTTGAATTAATCAAAAAAATGTTTTTTCAGTAATTCCTTAATCTAGTGCAGAACTTACACATAACTGTAGGGGAAATGAACCGAACAAAACAGGTCATTTTGACCTTGATTTTTTCTGTTTAGTTATTTACTAACTTTCTCTTTCTCCTGGCAAAGAATTTCTAAAAGTTCATCAGGAATCTCTTCAAAATGCTCAAGTAGGAAATCCATGAATGCTAAATTCCTCAAATCATGGGGTTGGGGACGACGGTAATAATGATTCCTTTTGAACCATCTTTGTACAGTAGAGTAGGAACGGGAACAGATTTGAGCCATTTGCTCATAAGTAACTGACCACTTGAGATAAAACCTTTGGGGAGATAAACCCAACTCGCAATTAGCATAAAGCCTAATTAAATCTAGCTCTCGCTCACCTAAAGAATCTGACATAATATTACTCCACAACTGCTTCTAAATCTTCTTCCCAAGCAAAATCAAACTGACACCAGGAATAGCTAAAGGAACTGCTATCTAAAACAATTAAATAACACCAACTCCAACTTTTAAGATGTCGAGAATAAGTGTAAAAAACTCCTGCAATTACTCCCCAATCAAAACAATCATCAAGGGGTAGCCAGCGTACCTTAACCCCATAAACAAACTTGGGTTTCTTAACTTTTGACCAGTCAATATCTGTCAGTGGTTGCAATTTTGCTAAAGGTAGTAACTGAACCACTGATTGGGTATTTTGTCTCAGCATATCCTCTCCCATCAGGCGAAAAAAACTTCATCATCAATGGCATAATCTGGTTTAATTCCTAGTACAGTAACTTTATGGCGACAAGGTTGGGAAAGGGGATAAAATCTCAACTGATCCTCCTTGGCATTTAATAACTTACTGAGCCTTGGTAATAGCTTCTTGTACTGGCGTGGATTCAAAACCAGTTCAAACACAGACTTTTGCACTCGCAAACCGTAAGCTTCCAATAATTTGGATACCCTAGTACGGCGACGGTCATCTACAATGTCATAGCAAACTAAGTAAAACATTAGATAGGTAATAGGTAATAAGTAATAGGTAATAGGTGTTACAGCTATTACCTATTTTCTGTCTTGAATTCCTGTTAACAATTAGGAAAATTAGTGTGGCATAACATGGGACGATAAAAATCTCTGATGCCCACAATGCAAGCTAAATACTCCTTAACCTGTAACTCAATGCAACGGCGATAGGTAACTTTTCCTGCCCGTAAATGCTTCACAGGAGTATCTAATTTAGCTTCCCAAGCTTTAATGAATTTCCGCAAAGGTAGGGGATAAAGATGGATTTCTCCCTCTTCATCAGGCAAGGTAAAATCAGAGCAATTAATAATGCGATCGCTAGTTAATTGAAGAACAAAAGAATCAACAAAAATTGCCCCTAACTCCAGCATTAAATCAGCAACTAAAGGTAAGGTATATTCCACCTCATTATGAAAGTTGCTAATATTAGGGTCGAGTCCCACCTGCTCTAAGCAAGTCCTGATTTTGTCCCCTAAAAAGATGTAGCCTAGGTTTAATAAACAAGCTAATTGCTGGCTAACTTCATCTTGGTGATAGGTCTTTAACCAGTCTGGAGGCAGCAAACTATCTAAAGCTGTAAAGTAGATTTCATCGGCTTTTTCTTCTAACTTAGTAAAGGTATGAAAACCTTTAACCAGAGGCAAATTGTCCTCAATTTTCTTGAGTATGCAAACAGCTTTCTCTACAGATGCTTGATGATTATTTAATTGCTTAAGTAAATTAGAGCGATTATGACAACTAGCCCTTAAAATACTTTCGGTGGTTTCCCAAGTAAACTCATGGTTTTGGCAATATCGTAACTGCTTTTGCTGATGCTTGATAGTAGCTTGCCCAGGACTATGATAGGGCTTTTCTTGTTCGAGGAAGAGCAGAGGAATATTGAGAGAGCGTACCAATTTGAGGGCTTCTTGAGAAATATTAGTATAGCCAAAGAGAACGATTTCTTCGACTTTAGCAATAGCTACTTGGTAAGAAAAGCTGCGATTAGGGAAGACATGAAAGTTGGTTTTGTCTGCCTTTAATAAAGCTCCTGGTTCAGGAATATAGAGAGTAGTCATGTTCTAAAAAAGATAAACAAGTAATAAGTAAAAGCCTGTATTTGTCCAGATAACTTGTTAGTTTTTTCTGAGATTTGACTTTTAACTTGCTTCCATCTTTTCAGTGGCTATATGAGTACTTGTATGAGTAAAAATGGAAAAGTATGAGTTGATATATGAGTTTTATATGACTTAAAAAAAAGCTAGAGAATTAATCTCTAGCTGGAGGGCTATTGTTTTTGGTAATTTAGCCGTTTGAGCATCTTTTTGCCCTTACTTTTGCTAATTCGGAAGCTGAGTTTACCGTTTTTGCTGCTACGTTGAACAACTCGAATAAAGCCTTCATCTTCCAAACCTAACAAGTGATGACTAAGCCGAGATATATCACCTCCTCGTAAATGACTTAAAGCGCATAATTGAGCTTTAGTAATCCCAGGTTGAGTTGCGATCGCTAGGAAAAGAATTTTCCTAACTCCGGAAAGAGGTTTCCGCAAGGGATGACCTCGGTGCGACAACAATTTCATGGTTGCACCGAGGTATATGAGTATCTGTATGAGAAGATTTGTCTGACTAAATACATTCCTAGCTCATAGGAAAGTTAAATCGTTTTGGAACAACTCATACAACCCCTCAAGAAAAGTCATACAAGTACTCATATAGCCCCTGAAAACATGGAAGAGAAGTAAATTCAAGGGGTAAATAGGATGCAAATTGAACCAATAGAACTGATAACAGCTTGGCAACAAGTGCGTAATCGTAGTCCGGCGGCGGGGGTAGATGGTATTACCTTAGATTTGTTTGCGGGGGTAGCCAAAGAACAACTAAGAAACTTAAAACGAGAACTGGAACGGGAATACTACCAAGCCAGTCCTGCTAAAGGTTTTTACTTAAAGAAAAAGAGCGGAGGTCAACGTTTAATTGGTATTCCCACAGTACGCGATCGCGTGGTACAAAGATTGACCCTCCAATCAATTTACCCCACCTTAGAAACGGAATTTCCCACCCATAGTTATGGCTACCGTCCAGGGCATTCTGTACAAATGGCCATAGAACATTTCTCGGAATATTACCGAGAAAGACCCACTTGGGTAATCAAAGCAGATATTGCTCAGTTCTTCGATAGCCTTATTTGGGCCATTTTGCTCGAAAGTCTCGAAGATATTGCTATAGAGCAGTTTTGGGAACAGCTTATTGCCGGGCAATTGCAGGCGGGAATAAGGTTGCAAGGGCAGTGGTTTAACCCTGGTAAAGGAGTATTACAAGGAGGCATTTTATCAGGTGCTTTAGCAAACCTTTACCTCAGTGAGTTTGACCGTTACTGTGCTGATTTTGGTATCCAAATTGTGCGCTATGGGGATGATTTTGTCATTGCCACTGGAGGTTTATTAGAAGCTACAAGGGTTTTAGCCCAAGTGAGTCAGTGGTTGGAGGATATTTACCTAACCCTACAACCAGAGAAAACCCAGATTTTTGCCCCTAGTGAGGAGTTTGTTTTCCTGGGCTATAGGTTTCAGGGGGGAGAAATTATTCCCCCTCCCTCTAAAAGTCGTAGCACCTCAGCTAAACCCAAACAAAGACCAGCACCAGAATCCAGACCCCCCAAAGCCTGTAGCATCCTCAAACCTTCTTCCTACCACCATCAAGTCAACCAAGATTTTTACTGGAGTGATTCTATGACTACTCTTTATGTGACTGAACAGGGAGCCTATCTCAAGGTACGACACCAACAGTTTCAGGTTTTCCACCACCAGGAATTACGCATTACTGTTCCCGTGAATCGGGTGAGCCATATTGTTCTCTTTGGCTGTTGTAATCTTTCCCACGGGGCAGTGCAACTGGCCCTGAAACGACGTATTCCGGTGATGTATCTTTCCCACCAAGGACGTTACTTCGGCCGTTTACAAACCGATGGCATGGCAGAAATTGATTACCTCCTATTGCAAATGCAGCGTCATCAAGAACCAGCTTTTCAACGTCGGCAGGCAGAAGTTATAGTTATGGCTAAACTGCACAATTCCCGTAAGCTGTTACTACGGATGAATCGGGGCAAAAAGATTACTAAGGTGAATAAAGCCGTTAATAAAATTGCCCAGATTATTGATAAGCTACCCTCCGCTAAATCTGTTGAGAGTTTGTTAGGTTATGAAGGGCAAAGCGCCCATTTATACTACCAAGCTTTAGGAATGCTTTTTAATGGTAAGTTTGCCTTCGAGAAGCGTACCCGCCGTCCTCCCACCGACCCCATTAATAGTCTGCTCAGTTTGGGTTATACTCTGTTGCACCAAAATGTTTTTTCTTTGGTACAGGCAGTAGGTTTACATACCCATTTTGGTAATCTCCATACCCCCCGTCGTAATCATCCGGCTTTAGTTTCTGATTTAATCGAGGAGTTTCGCGCCCCAGTGGTGGATTCTTTCATTGCTTACTTGGTTAATTCCAAGATTTTCAAGCAAGGGGATTTTACTCCAGCAGACGGAAGGGGTGGGGTTTATCTTCATCCTGGTTCTTTGCGGAAGTATCTTAAGCATTGGCAAGAGAAGTTACAGACTCAGGTTACTCACCCCCATACAGGTTATAAGGTGAGTTATTACCGTTGTTTGGAGTTACAGGTTTGGGAGTATATTGCTTGTTTGAAGGGAGAGCAGGAGGTTTATCGGCCGATGATGTGGAAGATCAAATAGGAATGAGGAATGCGCCAAGCTTTTTAAGCTTTGAGCAGTTGGCTTTTGAGTAACTTTTCCTTACACCTTTTTCAGCACAAAGCTGTTGTAAAAAGTCAAGTTCGTTTTGACCTAACTTTTTTCCTGAATAGTTCCTAAACTGGAAACAAGGCAAAAATCACGGTTTTATAATTGCCAAATCACTTGCTCTGCATAACTTTTAGCTTGAAAAATCTTCTTGAGATCCGTAGGGGTCACCGAATGGCTGAAACCCTTATTCTTTCGTAGACCCCTGCGGATCTACTTCTGTGTAAGGGGTCTAGAGCTTATGAACAAGTGTTTATTAGTAAGAATTCTCAACTATTTGGGGGTAAATTTGACCCCCTCGGATTTGATGGTTTATAATCTCCTTATACCAAGGCTTTCATAAGCCAAGGGGTTCACCAATTACCTAAATTGGTCTTGTTGGAAACACCTAAACCCCCCATTACTTTGTCAACATTGTTCAAGGTTCACCAATTACCTAAATTGGTCTTGTTGGAAACCAATATCATCTGACTTTTCATCCATAAACTTACTTGCTGGTTCACCAATTACCTAAATTGGTCTTGTTGGAAACAGTAAGCATGGAGTGGCGTCAATGCCTACGCAAACCCGGTTCACCAATTACCTAAATTGGTCTTGTTGGAAACCTTCACTAGGGGTTTTTCCAGTGCCTTCAAATGGGTTCACCAATTACCTAAATTGGTCTTGTTGGAAACCGGTGTAGTCGAAAAGAGAGAGACTAATCATCATAAGAAGTTCACCAATTACCTAAATTGGTCTTGTTGGAAACCACTTTAAAAACAAGGCGGTCAAAAAGCCCAAAAAGGGTTCACCAATCAGGGCGAACGCATCTAAATAGAGTGAAAAGCGCGAAAGTAAGAAACAAAGAAGTAGATTAGTACAACAACGCCAGAAATCTGAGAATCTACTGCAATGAAACTAAAACCGAAAATCACACTAATAGACCACTTCACAGAATTAACAGACCCAAGGGTAGAGCGAACAAAAGAACATAAGCTAATAGATATAGTGGTGATAGGGATTTGTGCAGTAATCTGTGGAGCAGACACCTGGGTGGGAATAGAAACCTATGGCAAAGCAAAATACCAATGGTTAAAGCAGTTCTTGGAGCTAGCAAATGGAATACCATCTCATGATACTTTTTCAAGGGTGTTTGCTCGTATAGACCCAAAGGAATTTCAAGGCTGTTTTCTGAGTTGGGTAAAATCAATCAGCAAGTTGATTCCATCGGAAGTTATCAGCATAGATGGTAAAACTCTGAGACATTCTGAGGACAAAGGAAGTAACAAAAGAGCAATTCATTTGGTAAGTGCCTGGGCAAGTTCTCAAAGATTAGTACTGGGACAACAGAAAGTAGAGGAAAAGTCCAATGAAATTACCGCAATACCTGAGTTACTAAAGGTCTTGGAAATATCAGGATGTATAGTCACAATTGATGCGATGGGAACTCAGAAAAAAATTGCCCAACTAATCATTTCTCAAGAAGCTGACTATTGCCTGGCCCTAAAAGGCAATCAAGGAAACATCCATGAAGATGTCAAGCAATTATTTACTCAAGCCCAAGCTCAACAATGGCAAAATATCGACCATAACTTCTTTGAGACGGTAGAGAAAGGTCATGGGCGTGTTGAGATTCGCCGTTATTGGACAATGGCCAATGTGGAATTTTTAATTGATAGTGAGCAATGGGTTGGACTTAAGAGTATTGGTATGGTTGAATCAAAGCGGACTTTTGCAGGAGAAACTACCTCGGAAATTCGCTACTATCTCAATAGTTTTCCTTCTGATGCCCAAATGTTTGCCCATGCTGTTCGTAGTCACTGGGGAGTGGAAAATTGCCTTCATTGGGTCTTAGATGTTGCCTTTAGGGAGGATGATTGTCCTATTCGTAAAGATAATGCTCCTGAAAATTTTGCTTTACTACGCCACATTGCTCTCAATCTTCTTTCCCAGGAGAAAACTGCCTCTATGGGAGTTCAGAACAAGCGTCTTCAAGCTGCTTGGGATGATGACTATCTTGCCAGAGTTTTGAGAATTTGACCTTTTATTTTTAGATGCGTTTGCCCTGCGTTGCTGAGGCTCTAACTTTCTTTTAATTGATACTTGTTTTATACTTGCTTAAGTAAGTTCGTTTTAAGCAAAGGGTGGGAAGTATTGATTGCTGGTAGAACGCCTGAACTAACCATTAAATTTACTGAAAAACCGGAACTGCCTGAGCAAGGTAAGAAAGTTGCTTTAGAAGTAAAAGCAGAAAATGGTGCTGTTGTGAGAGCGGAGGTTAATCGGAAGACTCTTAAAAAGCAGTTAACTAAAGCTGAGACAGAGGGATGGGACAGTTGGATAGCAGTGCTTTCTGGAAAAATGAGTTCTTTTTCTGAAGAAGGTGTAATCGAATTAGAAGGTGCAGGAGTAAGTATTTTTGGCTCTACCAAACTTGCAATGTCAAACTATTAAAAAACAACTAGCACAAGCCTTGTTGTATAAGCACTTCGGCTTTTAATAGTTTGATTTCTTATAAACAAACGAATTTATTAGACTTGGTGCGTTTTTCAGCGCTTTTGTGCATTCTAGGTTCGGTAGAACCGTATTTTTGAAGTTAAATCAAAAGAAAATAACGTTGACTAAGTAAGTCTTCATCGGAGTAAGATTCAGGAACACGAGCAACATCGGTGGGAAAGTCGCTTTTAAGAGGGCGATCAGAATCAGAACGCTTACTACCATACCGGTTCCTAAGCTTAGAAATCTCGCCATAATGAATAAGCCGTTCTAGATCTTCATAAGAGGAATAGCTTTCAGGGTCAGACATAGAAGGTTTCGTGTAAACCAAAGACTTCACTATCACAACAATTGTGACATAGCTTCCCGAAAATTATGACATAATTGATATTAGGCTTTGTCTTGTTGACAGTAAACTCTGCCGTTTTGACTATTTTCGGAGATGTCTAATGGTCAAAGAGCAGTGAGGGTTCGTGTGATCGCATTGAGAGTAAATTAAGTATTTAGAAGTTAAATGTTTATTCAGGTTACGTTTATATTACAGAAAAACTTTAGGTTACTAGAACGAAGAATATAGACTTAGCAAGAGTTGTAAAAAATTAAACTAGAAGCTGTCGCCCAAAACAGCTTCTGTTTAGTTGTAGTACAAAAGGAAGAAAACTTGGGGCTTCAGTACACTAGTCATTATTAGGAAAAGTGCATTTAACCTCAATAGCAACATTACTTTCTGCCGAACCTTCAGTGATGTAAGGAATACCAGCTTTACCGCCAATCTTCAAACCAAAAGAAATTTTAACTTCCTCAACATTTGCAGCACTAAAATTTCTAAAGGCACTAATCACATAAGTTGCGTAACCTCGAATCATCCTGGCAGCTTTTTTCATCTCAACAGTTCTACTGTTTCCTCCCCGGCCTGGACGACCATCACCCTCATCATCTTTAGGAAAATCTACTGATTTAGTTTCAATAAAAATTTCGTACTCTTCACCCTTATCGTCAGTGTAGGTAAGCTTTTGAATTTGGGAAGGTTCAGGCATAATGAAAACTCTCCTGACAAGAATAATGACTGTTTGCTAAGATTCTACAATCTATTGTTACAAAAGCTATTGCTCCCAGATGGCTAAACGCTATGCTTTAGTAGTTGCGATTTCAAAGTATGAACACTTACGTCCTCTGGAGAATGTGATCAGAGATGGAAAAGCTATTGCCCAGAAATTAGACGATCATGGTTTTGGAGTAACAAAATATCCTCCAAAATGGATTGAAAAAGAATATCGCGAAGAACTTAAGTCATCTTTGGTATCTACTGAAGATTTATTACGCGAAATAGAGGAGTTTCTTTTTGATACAGCCCAAAACAGTGAAGCTCTAATCTACTTAGCTGGTCATGGTTTAAGAGTAAAAGGTTGCTCTCAGAGAATCCCTCCCAAAGCCTACTTTGCTGTTTCTGATAGTCGCAGCGATGGTAGAAATGCCATCCCTTTTACAGACCTCAATACCCTTTTTGCTCAAGCTCGTAGTGAAGCTCATTTAAGCAGCTTAGTAGTTTTGCTAGATTGCTGTCATGCAGGTATGGCTTTTGAGGGAACCGTTGAAAGAGAAATATTCCAATCTAGTTTTACAGCCTTTCAGAACCAACCTAGCTACGGAATTTTGGCATCTTGCCGTGGTCATCAAGAGTCTTATGAATTGGGGGAACATGGCTTATTTACCAGCAAAGTACTTGAAGGGCTGAAGCCAGGGAATGCTGATGAGAATGGCGTAATTTCTTTTAATCGCCTTGCCGATTACGTTAACCTGAAGCTGCAAAATATGGGTCAAGAATCGGTTGATTTAGCTTTTAAGGGTTCGGCAATTCAATTGGTAAGTTACTCAAAGGAATTAATCTCAGACATAACAGGAACAGCTCAAAATAGTTTCATCCAAGCTCTACAGGAACTAAATTATGCAGGTGAAGATAAACTATTTACAGATTTTCTTGAGGTAGAATCACCATCCTTGCCAGTAGGTGCGTTTTGGATACGTGCTGAAGAGGGTGGTGGTCAGCGCTGGTTAATAAACCGCCTCTGGCAAAAGAAAGTCCCTTTCTACCCTCAAGCTATTAAATATCCCTTCTTCATCAATAAAAGGTGGACAATCAACACAATCTGGGAAAAAGTAGGAGCTACTTTAGCCGTAGGAACTGAACCAGAAGAGATTGTCGAAGAACTGTACAACTTTTGGGTCAAACCTAATACGGTAGCTTTAGCCTTATACGGAGTAGAACGTTTGACGAAGGCTGATTTAGAAGAGCTATTCATCTCCTTTTGGCGACCCTTAACCCAAAAAGCTGCTCAGCAAAGTAATTCAGACCTACCTTTGCTACTATTTTTAATTGACACTGGTATTAAAGATAACTGTGATTGCTGTTTAGAGCATCTCCAAGAATATGACTGCGATCGCCCTTGGCTACCCGTTGAATTCCCTTTAAAGCCTTTTAGGAGAAAAAGCTTAGTTAACTGGGCCAACGCTCACCACCAAATAATTCAACCTTTGTTGAGAAACTGCTCATCAATGCAAGAATTTAATCAGCAGCTCGAAAGTTGTAACCGTCGCGAGGATCTATGTCCAGAAGACGTGCTAGAAAAAATTTGTCAACTTTGTGGCCAAGAGCATTTTGAAATAACTTTCAACATTTGAGGATTAACTTAGCATCATGACAGGGAAACTAAACTATTCTGGAGAGCCAAAATATCAACCCCAAAAACCTGGCTTAGATAGCCAGGGAAGGCGTTTATTTCCCTATCTGCCAGAGCCAAATCTAATCAAAGCTGTCAATCTAGCCCTAGCCTTGGAGCGTCCCCTGCTCATACAAGGTGAACCAGGTTGCGGTAAAACCCTCATTGCTAGAGCTATTGCCTACGAATTTGGTCAAAAGTATCTTCAAGGTAAAGAGGAATGGCCCTATTTCCGTTGGAATATCACCTCCCGCACTGAAGCTCAACAAGGGCGCTACACCTTCGATGCTTTGGGTAAGCTGCGAGATGCTCAAATGGTAGGTATAGAATACCTTACCCCACAACAAAGAGGAGCTTTAAACCAAAGGTTAGCAGACCCTGAAGGTTACATACTTTGGGGGCCATTAGGTCAAGCCTTTCGTGAACAAAACCATCGTCCCATACTACTAATAGATGAAATAGATAAAGCTGATGTAGACTTTCCCAACGACTTACTCTCAGAACTAGAAGAACCTCGCTTTAGGGTTACTGAAACTCAAAAGCCAGTTGTGGCTAGACAGCAGCCCATTGTCATCATCACCAGTAACTCAGAAAGAGAACTTCCCGAAGCCTTTTTAAGACGCTGCTTATTTTATTGGTTGGAGTTTCCTGAAGAAACAAGGTTGCGAAAAATAGTCTCTTTACACTTTCCTGAGTATGAACTAGTAAAGCTATTTGACCAAGCCATTTCTCAATTTTTCAAAGTTCGTAATAAACTTGCGACTCGAAGAAGTGGCAATAAGCAGGCTAGCACCAGTGAGCTACTTGATTGGCTAAGGATTTTGACTAACTTACCTGCTGAGGAGGCTTTGATAGCAGTAGAAAATGTTTTTACTGATGCTGCTCAGCTTGGTATCTTGGTTAAATCTAAAGCAGATTTAGAAGCAATCAAAAGAGATATTGGTGAGGTAAATAATCAGTAGAAAATGGTGAGTCTACCTACCTTACCCTTGTTTGAATTGTTCCAAGAGTTGCGTGTACCTCTTTCGCTGCAACCAGATCAGTATGTCTGGCTTTTGGAAGGACTGAAGCAGGGTTTTGGTTGTGAAAGTGTAGATGACTTGAAAGAAGTTTGTCGTCTGCTCTGGCTGAAATCAAGAGATTCCCAAGCTGAAAAAGCATTTGAAACTACTTTCAATCGCTACATTAAAAAACATCAACAAACACTTCAATCAGTAACAACATCCTCATCAGCGAGAAAAGAAACTGTAAACCGCTCAACAAGCCAACAAAATACATATCCAACTTATCAACCAGCTACTAATCAAACCACAGCGCCTCAAAGCACTAGCTCCAACCTGCGTTTAACTAGTGCTTATCAAACAACTCAAGAAATGGAAGTCACTCAATCTCAGCAAGGCTATATTCTCAAAGTCAGTGATTTTCCTTTCTTATTACGCCAAACACGCCATGCTTGGTTACGTCTGCGTTATCCTCAAAAAAGAGGAGAGACTTCTCAGATTGACATACCAGCAACAATAAGAAAAATTGGTTGTTATGGTATTTGCCTAGAGCCAGAAACAAAACCACAACTGATTAATCAAATTGAGTTGGTCTTTTTAGAAGATAGAGAAGGTTCAATGATTCCTTTTCGTCCTATAATTGATGGTTTATTTACCACAGTAGAAAAGAACCGTTTTCAGAGAGTTTATCGCTACTTTTTCCGTAACTGTCCTGGTGATTTCGTCTATTTACGACCCAAAGGAACAGATACTATCCTTTTAGAAGACTTACCCTTAAGACCGCAAAGAACTATTTTAGTAATTATTAGTGATGCTGGTGCTGCTAGGGGAGGTCATAGTTTTCGTAGACTGGAGATGACAGAAAAATTTTTGAGTGCAGTACAGCCAAGAATAAAATCTTTACTGTGGATTAATCCCTTACCTTACAAAAGGTGGACAGGAACAACCGCAGCAGATATAGCTGGTTTGATGGGAGTCAAAATGTTTGAAATGTCCGCTATCAGTGAATATTTATCATGAATCTAACCAAGGAAAGGGAGAAAGCAAAAGATGAGGTAATACGCTTTACCCAAAAGTGGGGAAGAGATTACCTTAATTTGGCTTGTCATGCTGCCTTTCCTTTAGCCATAACCCCAGAGTTGGCTTATTGTCTGCGTGAGAATTTCCTCCCTGAGTGTCCTTGGTTTGCTGTTGCCGACTTGATTTTATCTTCCCTTTGTGACCCAGTAGGAGATGAATTATATGAGATGGATGCCATAGTACGAGATGTGCTGCTACGCCGTCTAGCTAAGGATGCGCGATTCGGGGCAGCTCGTCTTCAGAGTATGGGGGAGTTTATGGGAGCTTACATTGGGGCAAAGTTACCAACAAATTCCCTAGCAGGACGTGATTTTGGTGTCGGTTTAGAATGGGTAGCTTTGGCATATATTCATAGTGAAGATGCTAATCTATTGCGGGAAAAAATTCAGCAAGAATTGCAAAGAGGACGAGGAGAAGTAAGAGAGCGCTTAGCTAGTTTTCTAGATGCTCAAGAAGATTTATTAGTTGCTGCTGGTTTAGAACCGTTGCTTATTTCTACTCAAGTTCAATTAGATATTGGTGTAATCTTAGAAACTTTTGAAGCGGAAATTGTCAGCATTATTTCTGAAGAAGAATCTCAAACTGAGGAAGAGTATAGCACTTGGGAATTTGAAACAGTTTTTGTTAATGAGCGAGGAGAAATTATTGAAACTCAGCAGTGCCAAGGTTACTACTTTGAGGAGTTTTTAGCAGAGGATGTACCTCCTTTGGTAATGGTAGCTATACCTGAAGGAGAATTTATTATGGGTTCTCCTCCGGAAGAGAAAAAAAGATACGATGATGAAGGGCCCCAACATCCTGTTAAAGTTAAACCCTTTTTTATGGCTCAAACTCCCATTACTCAAGGACAATGGCGTATTGTAGCAGCAATGGAACAGGTAGGAAAAGAGTTAGACCCTAATCCTTCCAACTTTAAAGATGATGACCATCCTGTGGAGGAAGTGAGTTGGTATGATGCCATAGAATTTTGCGCTCGGTTGTCGCGTCATACAGGTAAAGATTATCGTCTGCCTAGTGAAGCTGAGTGGGAATATGCTTGTCGGGCAGTTACCAGTGAATCATCATGGCTTACGGAAGAAGGTGAACCATTTCTTACTGAACAGGGTGAACAATTGCTAACTGAGGGGGAGCCTGATATTAGAAAAAGTTCTTATTCTCCTTTTCATTTTGGTGAGACTCTTACAACTGATTTAGCTAACTATAATGGTTCAGTGTATAAGAATGAGCCTGAAGGAAAAAGTCGAGGTGGAACTAGCCCTGTTAAGAGTTTTCCACCTAATGCCTTTGGTTTATACGATATGCACGGGTTAGTTTGGGAGTGGTGTTTAGATCCTTGGCATGGGAGCTATGAAAACGCACCAGCAGATAGTAGGGTGTGGGATGAAGAAAATAATGATAATCATTATCAAAAAATAGCGGATAATATTAAAGTTTTGTTAAGTGATGAGCGTAGTCGTATTCGGCGCGGCGGTTCCTGGTTCAGCTCTCCGAGGGTCTGTCGCTCTGCTTCTCGCGTCGTCGACTATCCCGATTTTCGTAGCTTCAGCTACGGTTTTCGTGTTGTCTGCGGAGCTGCGAGGACTCTTTAGCCCTTTGCTCTCTTGCCCTCTTGCTCTTTTAAATTTTTTTGAAATATTAAGAAAAACTTCAAACTATAGACAATTTGTTAATAAATTGGTACAGACTAATTGCTGTAGATTTTGATTTACTTTGAGAGTGAATGAGTTACCAATTATTCAAAAAACCTATGATTTAATCAAATGGTATATTCCTATTATCAACCGCTTACCTCGTAATCATCGTTTTGCTTTAGGAGAGCGTATTACTGACAACCTTTACAATTTATTAGAAAATTTACTTCGCGCTCGTTATCTCAAAGAAAACAAATTACAATTTCTTAGTAATCTCAATACTCAAATAGATATTTTACGTTATCAAACCCGCTTATTATATGACTTTAGCCTAATTTCTGAACGCCGCTACGGTTATGTTAATCAACAAATTGATAGTATTGGTAAAGATTTAGGTGGCTGGATTAAGTCTTTGAAAAAATTATGAAGCGCTACGGCAATCTCTGGTCACAAATTACTGCCTGGGAAAATTTACTTCTAGCCTCGCGTCAAGCTCAAAAAGGCAAGCGCTTTCGAGATAATGTCTTAGCTTTTAATCACAACCTGGAAAAGGAGTTGCTGCAACTACAAAAAGAACTACAGGAGAGAACTTATCTACCAGGTCAATACAAAACCTTTAGAATTTTTGAGCCAAAACCGCGTCTAATTTCCGCAGCACCTTATCGAGATAGAGTAGTTCACCACACTTTTTGCAATATCGTTGCTCCTCTTATTGAAAAATCTTTCATTCCCGATAGTTATGCTAATCGTCAAGGGTATGGAACTCATAGAGCTTTGAAGCGTTTTATTAAGTTTGCTCGCTCTAGCCGCTACATTTTGCAGTGTGACATTTGTAAATACTTTCCTAGCCTTGACCATGAAATTCTGAAAAGAATGCTCAGAAGTAAGATTAAATGCCAAGAGACACTCTGGTTAATTGAGCTAATTATTGATAGTAGTAATGCTCAGGAAGCAGTTGTTGATTACTTCCCTGGAGATGATCTGTTGACTCCTGTTATGAGGCGTAAAGGCTTACCAATTGGTAATTTAACTAGCCAGTTTCTCGCTAACTTTTATCTTGATAAGTTTGACCATTTTATCAAACACGAACTCAAAGTAAAAAAATACTTACGTTATGTAGATGACTTTGCGTTGTTCAGTGATGATCTAGAATTTTTGCGACAAGCTCGTTACGCTATAGAAGACTATTTAACCACCATTCGCTTAAAAATACATCCTATCAAAAGTCAGTTATTTGCTACTGAATATGGAGCAAATTTCTTGGGATTTCGTATTTTTCCTGAGCGAATCAGAGTTCGCAATGATAACCTCCGCAAAGCTAGACGCAGGCTTAAAAAACTACAACGAAGTTATGCTCAAGGACAAGTTAGTCTAGAAAAGCTTTGCCAAAGTCTCCAGAGTTGGGAAGCTCATTTGAAATATGGGGATACTTACCAGCTACGAAAAGATATATTCAGGCACTACAGTTTTTCTCGCCAGTAGTTAATAGTTAAGAAATGTAGAGTTTTACTTTATGCTGTATTCGGGACAGGCAAAGCAAAAGACGGCGGTTCCTGGAACAACAATCCGAGGAACTGTCGCTCTGCTTATCGCAACGACGACTATCCCGATTTTCGTAGCTTCAGCTACGGTTTTCGTGTTGTCTGCGGAGCTGCGAGTACTCTTTCGTGCCAGAGCTGGCAAATGGGAATTTGTCGGGCGTGCCAAGAAAGAGTCCAGACCTGTTCCGGTGATGCTATAGGCATCCGAAAATAAACCGGAGTCAAGTATGCTAGTAAGCAAAGCTGAAAGTTTACTTGGCTCCTCCTATGTCGAAACTAGTTATTCAGCGACGAAAACAGCAATTTGTTTACTTTATTGAAGATAAAGGCAGACTGAACTTAGATATGGTGCAGATCCCTGCTGGTCGTTTTCTCATGGGTTCGCCAGAAGATGAACTAGAACGCTCAGATAGTGAAGGGCCACAGCATGAAGTAGCAGTAACTAGTTTCTTCATGGGACGTTACCCCATAACTCAAGCACAATGGCGTAGAGTAGTCCAAATGCCAAAGGTAGCTAGAGATTTGGAAGTAAATCCTTCTCACTTCAAGGGAGATAAGCGGCCAGTTGAGAATGTGAGTTGGTACGATGCTATAGAATTTTGCGCCCGTCTGTCTCACCATACTCAAAGAAACTATCGCCTACCTAGTGAAGCAGAGTGGGAATATGCTTGTAGAGCTAATACGAGAACGCCATTTCACTTTGGGGAGACTATTAGTACTGACTTCGCTAACTATGATGGTAACTATGTTTACGGAGGAGGAATAAAAGGAGAGTATCGAGAAGAAACAACAGAAGTAGACTATTTCCGAGTAGTTAATAATTTTGGTCTGAGTGATATGCACGGGTTAGTTTGGGAGTGGTGTTTAGATCCCTGGCATGGGAGCTATGAAAATGCACCAGCAGATAGCAGGGTATGGGATGAAGACAATAATGATAATCATTATCAAAAAATAGCAGATGATATTGAAGTTTTGTTAAGTGATAAGCGCAGTCGTATTTTGCGCGGCGGTTCCTGGGACGGCTATCCGTGGCTCTGTCGCTCTGCTTGTCGCGGCGACGTCTATCCCGATTTTCGTAGCTTCAGCTACGGTTTTCGTGTTGTCTGCGGAGCTGCGAGGACTCTTTAGCCCTTTGCTCTCTTGCCCTTTAGCCCTTTTTAAAATTTTTTCAATGATATGATACCTTCATTTAGCAATGCTAGTAGTATGTCAATTTTCAATTGACGGGTAAAGGGGTAAGGGGTAGAGCTATAGGCGTTTCGCAGTTGGCGTTAGCCTTGCCGTAAGACTAAGCTAAAATCAGGGATCTTTGGATACTTCATTAGTTGGAGTACACCAACTTGCGATCGCACAACCTTTGGTAGTGTTCTTTCTTGTACAAAGTTTTAGTAAAATGAGTTAAACTACGGCTGTACAGCCGTAGTGGAGCTTGAGGGCTTATAGTTATTTTAATTAAGTTTGAGACAATAAGAAGGTAAAATGAAAAGAGTATATTTATAATAGCTCAACATAATGCCATACAGTCTAGATTTAAGAAAAAAGGTCATAAAATATATAGAAGATGGTGGAAAGATTAGGGAAGCAGCAAAAGTCTTTAACATTGGAAGAGCGACAATATACAGATGGTTAGAGCGTGAGAATCTGGAAGCCACGAAGGTAGAACGCCGTCAAAGAAAACTGGATTGGAAAGCATTAGAACAAGATGTCAAAGAAAATCCAGATGCTAAACTATCGCAAAGAGCCAAGAAATTTGGGGTAAATCCAAGTGCGATCTTCTATGCTCTCAAAAAAATGAAGATAACTAGGAAAAAAAAAGAACTTCGTTATCGAGAAAGAAACAGACTTGAAAGAATTAAGTATTTAAGAGCATTAAGAGAATTAATAAAAATCTACGGAAGTGAAAGCCTAGTGTTTATTGACGAGTCAGGATTTGAGGAGATGCAGTCGGTGCATTATGGATGGTCAAAAAGCGGTGTGACCCCGCGTCGGCGTAAGACGCAAGGGAACGCACACCAAGAAAGGCAAAAACTGTATGGAGAAAAACAAGGTAAACGAGGTAAAAGAGAGAATCTAGTAGCTGGTAGAAGAAAAAAGTCAAAAAACTTAATAGCCCCAATGTTGTTTAGAGGAAGTCTGAATGCAGAAGGATTTGAAGGATGGTTAAGGAAGTATTTATTACCATCATTAACCATAGCGTCGGTACTAATTATGGATAATGCACCAATTCATAGGAAAAGAATGATTAGAGAGTTAGTGAAAGAAGCAGGTCATGAAGTATTATTCTTGCCGAAATATTCTCCTGACTTCAATGATATTGAGCATGATTTTAGTGCTTTAAAGAGAGGAAGAATGTATGCAGATTCTGGAACATCTGTAGATGAAATTATTCGTAACTATTGTGCAGCTTAATGTCTCATTGTTATTTAAAATAACTATAGTAACAGTACAGAAGTTAGCAGGTCATGCTTCTCCTGCTACTACAGCGATTTATGACCGTCGGGGGGAAGAGGTGAAACGTTCTGCGATTCGGAAGATGAAGTTTTAGAAGGTTCAGGCTGTATTGCTTACTGAATATAAGACTTAATCGGAAATAGCTGGAAAAATTCGCTGAATAGCTTACTGAGTAAAGGTTATAGTGATTCTTTAATGCAAACATCTAAAACTCTTGTACAGTAAGGATTTCAAGCATTTTTTCTTAAAACCGATAAAGTCTATACTTTATAGCTCTTTGAAAACCTGATGAGTACAAAAGGACTTACCAGAAATCCAAATTTCATAACTGTTTCATATTCTTGAGCAAAACTTAGGAATAGCTTTGTGTCCTATCAACACTAGGAACTATGAATCTTAAACTAAACCGATTAAGCAGACGCAACTTTTTACGTTTTACTACTGGGGCAGGTATAGCTGTTGGGCTAGAACAACTGATTCCCCGTTATGCTAAAGCACTCCCAGGTATTCAGCAAGCTCAATATCCAGACATCGTTGAGTTGAAGATTCAAGAAACGAGTTTAAAAATTGGCGATCACACCACCCAAGCTTTAACGGTTAATGGTTCAATACCAGGATCTTTAGTGCGTTTCAAAGAAGGACAAACCGCCACAATTAGAGTAACCAACCAACTGAAAAAAGATACCTCAATTCATTGGCATGGCATTATCCTTCCCCCAGAAATGGATGGTGTTCCCGGTTTAAGTTTTGCCGGAATAAGACCAGGACAAACCTTCACTTACAAGTTTCCCCTCAACCAAAGCGGCACATACTGGTATCACAGTCATAGTGGGCTACAAGAACAAAGAGGTCATTTTGGGCCTCTCATTGTCGATCCCCTAGAACCTGAACCTTTTGAGTATGACCAAGACTATATCATCATGCTCTCTGATTGGACATTTGAAGAACCCCATGATGTCCTCAGTAATCTTAAAAAGATGCCCGCCTTCTACAACTACCAAAGAAGAACTGTTGGTAGCCTCGCTGAAGATTGGGAATGGAAAGGGATGAGAATGGACCCAACCGATATTGCTGATATTACCGGGGCAACTTATACCTATTTAATGAATGGTTTAGCTCCAGATTCCAACTGGACAGCAGTTTTTAAACCAGGTAATAAAGTGCGACTACGGTTTATTAACGCTGCGGCAATGACCTTTTTTGATGTACGTATTCCGGGATTGAAAATGACCGTTGTTCAGGCAGATGGTCAAAATGTACAACCTGTCAGTGTCGATGAATTCCGTATTGGGGTTGCAGAAACCTATGACGTGATTGTAGAACCTCAAGATGAGCAAGCCTACACCATCTTTGCAGAAACAATGGATCGCAGTGGTTATGCCCGTGGTACATTAGCTATTCGTCAAGGACTCAGCGCCCCCCTGCCTGAACGCCGCCAGCGCCCTCTACGCACTATGGCTGATATGGGCATGAATCATGATATGTCAGGTATGAATGGTGGCTCTTCGATGAATCATGATATGTCAGGTATGAATGGCGATTCTTCGATAAATCATGATATGTCAGGTATGAATGGCGGCTCTTCGATGAACCATGATATGTCAGGTATGAATGGCGGCTCTTCGATAAATCATGATATGTCAGGTATGAATGGCGATTCTTCGATGAACCATGATATGTCAGGTATGAATGGTGACTCTTCAATGAATCATGATATGTCTACTCCTACACCACACGGTGATGACGATCATGGTTTAGGTAATGCAGGCGTACCTATGATGGTCAGAAGTCGCCTACATGAACCAGGCATAGGGTTAGAAAACACCGGGACTCGCGTACTAGTTTATACTGATCTCCGCAGTGTATCTCCAGGCTACGACCAAAGGAAGCCTGAACGAGAACTTGAACTACATCTTACTGGCAATATGGAACGGTATATGTGGTCTTTTGATGGCAAAAAGTATTCCCAAGAAAAACAAATCACTTTCTACAACGGTGAAAGACTGCGCTTGATTATGGTCAATGACACCATGATGGAACATCCCATTCATCTTCATGGGATGTGGATGGAACTAGATAATGGTGCAGGAAAATACAAACCTCGTAAACACACGATTAACGTCAAACCAGCAGAAAGGCTAGCAGTAGAAATCAACGTTGATGCGCCAGGAAAATGGGCTTTCCATTGCCATTTGCTCTACCACATGAAAGTAGGAATGTTTCGCACTGTAGCTGTTATTGATCGCCCAGCAGGAGTAAGTTAAGTGAAAAATTTAATACAAACCTTAGCTACAGCGATATTACTGAGTTTAGCAAGCATATTAACTCAGACCTCAGAAATATCTGCCCAGAATTTACCATCACCACCAACAGAAGCGAAGAGTTTTACTGAGTCAGAAACTACTGATGAAGAAGAACCAATAAGCTACTCAGCAAAACAACTTGCTGAGCAACCTATCAAAATTTCTAACCCAGAACAACCTCCTTTATTTGACTCCAAAGATGAAGCTTTAGAAGTAGCTGGTGAAGAATTAGAAGTACTAGACACTATTGATTCTCTAGCTACTAGTGATGCCGGATTTCCAGCAAGGGAAGAGTCTCAAGAAGATAAGGAATTAATTACTGAGGAGCGATTGCAGTTATCCCAAAATAATAGCCAAACTCCAGAAGATTGGCCTGAACCTATTGATGATAATCAAATTTTCTGGTTATTACTGCTAGATCAGCTAGAGTACCGTGCTAATGATGGTGAAGATTCTTTTAACTGGGACATTCTAAGCTGGGTTGGGGGAGACTATGAACGACTCTGGATTAAGAGTGAGGGAGAAGTTGGTCTAGATGCTGGAGATGGAGAAGCGGAACTACAACTCCTCTATGGTAGGCTTATTAGTCCTTTCTGGGATTTACAAGCGGGTGTACGATACGAGCAGTTATATAGTTCTGAGGGTGGCCCTGGACGAGTTTTTGGAGTGATAGGAGTTCAAGGGTTAGCCCCGTACTTTTTTGAAGTTGATGCTGCTCTTTTTGTGAGTCAACAAGGAGATGTTTCAGCAAGATTTTCCGCCGAATACCAGTTACTCCTTTCTCAAAAACTAATTTTACAACCTGAATTTGAAACTAATATTGCTCTGCAAACAGTAGAAGAATTTGGTGTAGGTTCTGGGATTAACGATGTTGAATTAGGCTTGCGATTACGCTACGAATTTAACCGTCAATTTGCCCCCTATGTTGGTATTAACTGGACAAGAAAATTAGGCGCTACTGCTGATTTTGCCAGGGCAGAGGGTGAGAGTACTGATAACTTTGCTATTGTAGGAGGAATTAGACTACTGTTTTGAAATTTCCCGTACAAATAATTAACTCCTCTTAGTCTACTAATATGAAATGGTCAATTTTAACTATTAGCTTGGTCTTAAAGCTATAGCTAATTTATTTGTCGTCTGGTTTCTTCTATTTAATATAACTTTATCTTTATGTTTTTCTCAGCATCACCAGTCTTCGCCCATAGTGAACAATTTCACCAAAGGGAAGAGCCTCAAGAAACAGAAAATAAGCCTGCTGAAAATACTGCTACAGAAGAAAAAGAAGGGATGCAAATGTCGGAAGAAGAGGCTTCAACTTCTCCTGCCACAGAAGAGAAAAAAGCTTCGGAAACACATACTTCAGTGCAGCAATCTCCACAACAAACAGCAAATTTTCTGCTTCAACCTGGAGAAGGAGTATTTTTATTACTCTTATTTAGTCCGCTATTACTCTACACCATGAAACATCGCTTTTATCACCGCTCATAAATCTATTTTCCCTGACTAACTCATTGATAGTTAGTAACTGTTCACTGTTTACTGATAACTGAAATGACCCCTTTGCCTACTTCTAAAAAGAGTAAACTTCAATATGGCAATCAACAAAGCGCGTCTTCGCCAACTACACTTTTGGTTTGCGCCAATCATGGTTTTTCCGGTACTTTTAACTTTAGTCACTGGTTCTCTTTTCCAAGTAGCAGTAATTACTAATAAAGCTAACGATTTCTTATGGCTTTTAGATTGGCATCGAGGTAAATTTGGTCGGATTAATCTAGAAACGATTTACCCTTTCTTAAACGCCTTTGGACTACTACTCTTAGCAATCACAGGTATTATGATGTGGTGGCAAACTCGTCCCCGTAAAGTGAAGAAATAGACGATAGTTTAATCATTTACTCTCCTTCATTAAGCAAAAGGCAAATAAACGCTGAAAGTACTACCTTCTCCTAAACAACTTTGCACTTCAATTCTACCTTGATGGGCTTCGGCAATGGCTAAAGCAATGGGTAATCCTAAACCAAATCCCCCGGTGTTTCTGGAGCGATCGCAACCAATACGATAAAAACGCTTAAAAACTTCTTCTTGTTGCTCTGGGGCAATACCAACCCCTGTATCTTTAACCCTAATAACAGCTTTTTCTAAAGAAGGAGCAACTTCTAAAATTACCGTTACCTTGCCTCCACTGGGAGTGTAGTTAATAGCATTAGTAACTAAGTTAGCTACCAAGCGATATAACTGTTCTTCATTACCTTTAACTTTAATAGTTTGATTCACTCTTATTTCTAACCCCAATTCTACCTTAACCTTTCTCCCTAAAGGGGCTAGTTCTTCAGTTAAATCACTAACTAAGTCATTAATGCAAATGCGATCACACTCCTGATTAGGCAAAGATAATAACCCTTTTTGATCTGCCCTCGAAAGAAGCAACAACCCCTCTACAAGCTGCACTAAGCGGGAATTTTGCCGAGCAATTACCTTAAGAGTTTCTTGTACTTCTGCCTCTTTTAAATGAGCTATCCTCTGGGTAGACTCTACCGTCGCACGAATAGCTGCTAAGGGGGTACGCAACTCATGGGCAGCATCAGCCGTAAACTGCTGAATTTGTTTATAAGACTGATAAACAGGTTCCATAGCCAGTTTAGCTAACCACCAACTAGCTATGGTCACTACAACCATAGTTAGAGGTAATCCTAATAGCAAAATTAGTCTGACACTGGCTAAATATTTGTTTGTCTGTTGAAGAGAACGCCCGACCAGAAGATAGCCCCAGACTTGATTGTCTTTGGTATGAAGTAAAAGGGAAGTTTGTTGATAATCTTTATTGTGCTTATCCTTTAGGGCAAGCCACTTTTGCTCTACAGATGTGGTTGATAGATTACGAGGGAATGCACCAGCGTAAGCGATGAGCTTTCCGGAGTTATCCATTAAACTTAGGTAATAATCATCTTGGACTATAGCGTTAGCCAAAGCGTGACTGGTGTGATTACTCTGAGTAAAGCAAGTCTTGTGAACTAGGCAAAGATTAGGTAAGAATCTAGCTTCTTCAAAGTCTATTTTTCCTGGTTCAACTAACGTAGATTCCAAACTATTATGAATAGTAGCAGAAACAGACCTTAGCTCCCTTTCTACGGTAACGCGATGGGCATGGACAATTGCTTCATAAACACCAAAGCCAAACAAATAAAGTATCCCACCCATTATTCCCGCATACCAACTAGCTAACTGCCACCGTGTTGTCTTAAATAATTTATTCTGCCTCACAAACTAAGTCCTTCCAGCAAGAGTATATTCATGTGGATTAATAGTGATACAAAATCCGGCACGTGAAAAACCTGCTATAAAATTCCTAAGCAAATGTCTAAGACCTCTGCTGCGGTGCTGCCTACTCCCTACTCCCTTTCTATCTTAAATCGATACCCCAAACCATAAACTGTCTCAATCACCGACTCGCAATTATATTGTTCCAGTTTACGCCGTAAAAGACGTATTTGCGCCGCAACTACATTACTCATTGGTTCTGTGCCAACTTCCCACATTTGGTCTAAGATTTGCTCACGGGTAAGGATTTGCCCAGGATGCCTCATAAAGTACTCTAAAAGCTGAAATTCCTTGGCAGTGAGAATAATTTCTTGTTTTTCTCCTTGAACATTTTCCCAGGAAACCTGGTGGGTTGCATAATCTAAACAAAGATTCCCCACTTGCAACTTAGGTGGTTGCAAGTGGGGAGAGCGCCGTTGCAAAGCCCGCATTCTCGCTAATAGTTCCGCCATACCAAAAGGTTTAACCAAATAATCATCAGCACCAGCGTCTAAACCAGCTACTTTATCTGCTTGGGTATCTTTGGCAGTAAGCATCAAAATAGGTAGAGGATTGTCTTGCGATCGCAGCTTTTTTACCAGTTCTAATCCTGATTGCCCCGGCAACAACCAATCAAATATTGCTAAGGTATATTCTGTCCAATCACTCTCCAAAAGCCCCCAAGCTTCATTACCATCACCAACCAAATCCACAATATAAGCTTCTTGCTGGAGAGTACGTTTAATTGCTCTACCTAAATCTGGTTCATCTTCTACTAAAAGAACACGCATAGCTTCTTTTCAACCATTAGCTACTAAGCTAGTTTAGCTCTCCTCAAAAGCACAGCATTAATCGCTACAATAACTGTTGACAAACTCATTAACAAAGCTCCAACAGCAGGAGAAAGCACAAAGCCCCAAGCAGAAAGCACTCCAGCCGCTAAAGGAATAGCCAGAAAATTGTAACCTGTGGCCCAAAAGAGATTCTGAATCATCTTACTGTAGGTTTTCTTTGCTAAATTCAGAGCCTTAACCGCATCTAAAGGATCATCTTCAATTAAAACTAAATCAGCAGATTCAATAGCTACATTAGTACCTGCCCCAATTGCCAAACCCATATTAGCCTCCAGTAATGCTGCTGCATCATTAACCCCATCACCAACAAAAGCCGTTGGTTGCTCTTGTTTGAGCCGTTTGATAATATTTACTTTGTCTTCAGGTAATACACGGGCATAGTATTTATCAATACCCAAATCCTTAGCTACGGTTTTAGCAACCGCCTCCGCATCCCCTGTAATCATTACTGGTTGTATATTTTCTGCCTTTAACTTATTAATGCTTTCCCTGGCCCTTTCTCTAACCTTGTCTGCTAAAGAAATAACAGCGATCGCTCTTTCCTCATCCAGCAAAACCACTGCGCTTTCCCCTCTCTCATCGGCAATTTCCAAGCCCCTTTGCAAAGAAAAAGGTAAATTCAACTGCAACTCTTCAATCCATTCTGGTCTACCAACTTGATAAATTTTACCATTAACTATACCTTTAACCCCTCTGCCTGTAACGGTTTCAAAATCCCTCATCTCAGGTAAATCTAGTTGTTCAGTTTCTGCGGTTTCAACTATCGCTTTACCTAAAGGATGTTCTGAAGAAGTTTCCAAAGCTGCTGCGATCGCTAAAGCTTCCTCTCTATGCAGACTATCAGTATAAACTTTCTCTACTCCAAAATGTCCTTCTGTCAGGGTTCCCGTCTTATCAAAAGCCATAGTCTTAATATCTTTAGCCCTTTCTAAAGCATCACGATTACGCACCAAAATACCATTCTTAGCAGCCAAAGCCGTAGAGTTAGCAATAACCAAAGGTATAGCTAAACCTAAAGCATGGGGGCAGGTAATTACTAAAACAGTTACCGTGCGGTTAATAGCAAATACTAAATCAGATAAAGATAACCAAACAATAAACGTCAACGTCCCTGCTGCAATCGCAATCAAAGTTAGCCAAAAAGCAGTACGATCTGCTAATACCTGATAACGACTGCGGGAATTTTGCGCTTCCTCCACCAAACGCATAATTTGGCTTAGGGTAGTTTCATTGCCAGTACGAGTAACTTTAACTTTAACCGAACCAGCATTGTTAACCGAACCAGCAACCACCTCATCCCCTTCTCCTCTAGGAATGAGACGAGATTCCCCCGTTAAAAATGATTCATCTACTTCCGTTGTTCCTTCGATTACCTCCCCATCGTTAGGAATTTGTTCCCCAGGACGAATCAAAATGACATCCTTTACCTTCACCTGAGTAACAGGTACGTCCTCGACTTTACCATTGCGTAACAAATGGGCTTGGGCTGGAACTAATTCTTTAAGAGACTCCAAAGCCTGGGATGCACCTTGTACTGAAGCCATCTCTATCCAATGCCCCAGCAGCATAATATCCACTAAAGTAGCCAATTCCCAATAAAAAGGCTCCCCCTCAAGTCCCAAAGACACCGCTAGGCTATAGACAAAAGCTACAGTAATTGCTAAGGCAATCAAGGTCATCATACCAATCTTGCCCTGCAACTCTTGCCCTGCAACTCTTGCCATGCTCCTTTAAGGAATACCCAACCTCCATAGAAGTAAATAATAATTCCAAAAATAGGATTGATCCAGTTAGAAGCAGGAAATTCGGCAGCTTGATAGCCTAACCAACTTTGCAGTTGAGTTGAAAAGTAAAGTATTGGTATGGTTAAGATTAAACAGATAAAAAAGCGACGCTTAAATATTTCTGGACTATGGCCAGCGTGTTTGTCATGTCCACCATGACCGTGATGACTGTGATGACCGTGAGGCCCATGATGAGAGTTACGATGATGTTGATGTTCTTCTCTAATCTCTTCCATAAAACCTATCCTGAAATGCAACTATCTTTACTTTCCAATCTCCACTCCACTGGAGAGTCAAACAACTGTTAACTTATGCGATCGCAATTTGTCCTCCACTACTCCATCAAAGCTTTCATAATTCGTATTTCCTCCTTTTGGGTTTGAACAATCTCTGTACATAACTCTTCAATAGGAGGATTCGTTATAGAAGCTTGCTGACAAACAAGAATAGCCGCAGCATGATGGGGAATCATTGAATGGAGAAATTGCTGATTTCCTACTCCTGTTTGCGATCGCAAAAGAGTCCAGAACAAAACTATCGCTACCGTTGCTACTCCCAGAAGTATAAAGTTCAACTTCTTGTTGTGGTACATCGAACCCATTGTCAATAACATAATAATCAGCATTGGTGCAATCATTAGCCCTGCCATGTACACTTGGTTGAGACTAATAAACAAATTGCTGAATACATTCACCCGTGAAAACATTAAAGCAAACATCACGACATAAGAGATTGATAGGGAAATCAGCAAGCGAACATAAGGGTTCATATCTAATTTAGATTTCATAATTAATTTTCAAACCCCATAAACTGGCTAGGTTAAACAAACTTTTCTTCGGGTTATTGAGCAACGTTGAACACTTTTTAGGGGATAAAGAACAAATATTACCTTGCTCCCCATCCCCCAAATCCTAATTGTCTAAGCAGCAACAGCAGCAATCTTCTTATATTCTTCCACTGCTTCCTTACAAGCTTGAGCGCACTTTTGACAATGATCCATATTGTGAGAACCACATTCATCAGCACAGGCTTGGCAAATCTCAGCACAAGCCTTAGCTAAATGAGCAATAAAGCGAGAACCACGCACCATATAAGTCGCCAAAGTACGACAGATTTCTGCACAATCTAAGCAAGTACGAGCGCATTTAAACATATCAGGCTTTCCTGTACAAGCCTCGGCACAATGTTCACACTCTACTGCACATTTCATGGCGATATCAAAACTAGATTGATATTTTTCATGAACTAACAACATTAGATGTTTCCTATTACTTTATTTCACAATAAAACAATAAGATAAACAGTCTCATTACTGCTTCTCTCAACCGAAGTAATAAGAAAAATATAATATTATCTCTTAGGTTTTATTAGCATTTCATCACGATTTCATCTTTATTTGATAAGGCAAGGGATTAAATTACAGAAATTAGTTTGTTAGCATTAATTGATTGTCTTTAATTCAATCGATTAATGCCTATCATTAGCTTTTTTGCCCAATACCAACAGCCTTTAGCTGGTCTAGGTCAGGTTTCCCTATTAATACTAAATGACCATTAACTGAGATTGCTGGAACTCCATTAACTCCATATTCCTTTGCCTTAGCAAAATTGTCCTCTTCCCTCAAATCGTAAACTGATACCTGGCAACTAGGACAAGCTAATTCCTGTACCAACTTGACAGTTTCATCACATAAAGGACAATCGGCAGTAAAGATTTCTACTTGGCGTTTATTCATCTTTGAAACTTGTATTCTCTAATATTCTGCACTTGAACGGCTTCAACAGACTCTACTTCTTTTGTCTTTGTTACCTCCGTTTCTGATGTCGCAGCAGAGAAAATCAGCATTGCTCCCATAATTGCCATAATTGCATTCTCAGTAAAGCTAACCACTCCCAAAGGGGCTTTAGAATTGCCCCCCACACAAGCGCAGTTGAGTGCCAACTTGTCAATATATACCGCTTTGAATACCGAAACGCCTCCGCTAACACCAATAAGCAAAGAAGTTATCCCTGTCGCTAAAGGGGCAATTCCAGAAAGAAAACCCAGTCCAATTGCTAACTCAGCAAAGGGATAGACTTTTGCATAAGGTTTAACTCGTTTGGTTATCAAGTCATATTTAGCAAAACTCTCAGCAAAAGATTCAATATCCATCAGCTTTAAAGAAGCTAGTAGGGACAAGGAGTATCCCATAAATCCCGTTACTCCCGCAGTAGTTGCCAAAGCCATTAGTCCTGCGGTGGAAAATATAGCGATGACAGGAGTGTAAGAATATTCTGCACCTTCTGCTTCAACGTCTAATTTTTCAGCTAAATCTGTGTAACCACCAACTCTTTCCTCACCAAAGAAAATCTGCGGTGTGGTTGAGACTTGATGCTTTGCTTTAAATGCTTCAGTTTCTTCTTTCGACTTCAGTTTGTTATCTTCAAACTCAATTTCCTTTTCCTCAAGTAAGTTGACTGCCTTTAACCCCCAAGGACATTCGTGTTCTGGGGTAGACATTCTATACAGTCTCACTTTCTCTTTGGTAGTTGTAGTATTAGCCATGATTTTATTTAGTTTCAGTTTCCTATAAATTTATGATAAAGTCTCTAAATTACTGGAGAGTCAAGGCTGGACAGCATAAATTCTACTGAAGTAAATTCAACAAAGAAAGTAGAGCCTAATTAACCATCAAGCTTGAATCATCAAATTCCCCATCATGCCTAAATCTTCATGGTCAAGAATGTGACAATGATAAACAGTTTTACCAGCAAAGTCCCGGAAGGGAATGCGAACACGAACAGTTTCATTTCTCTTAACCAAAACAGTATCTCGCCAAGCCAATAGTTTCTCTGTTTTTCCATCACGACTAATTACTTGAAAAGCGTGGCCGTGAACGTGGAAAGGATGATCCATCACTCCAACATTACTTATTTCCCAATCTTCTACAGTACCTAATTGGGCTTTTGTATCTATGCGATCGCCTTTGTAAGGTTCACCGTTAATTAAAAAGCCCATGCCTACACCAGGATTCATACCGTGATTGAGTTCAAAACGTCTCACCTGTTGGGTTTCTGGCAAAGCAGGGATAGATGCAAGCTTACTTGGTAAAGATAAAGATAGGGATTCAACAGGAGATTCGTAGTTCAGTGTAGCTAAGGTAAGAGGTTTGTCGCTGGGATTATTTCTATTCCCCCCCATCATTCCTCTACCACCCATCATCCCTATACCACCTCGGTCATAAGGTAAACTAACTAAGCGATATTTTCCAGGTTTGTGATTGCCTTTAACTAAAACTTCAGCACGTTGTCCGGGAGTTAGCAGTAATTCCCTAACTTCTACTGGTTCATTAAATGCCCCGCCATCGGTAGCAATCTGATAGAAAGGATGATCTTCTAAAGCCAGTCTATAAAAGCGGGAAGGAGAAGCGTTAAGAATCCGCAACCGCAACAATCCTGCTTCTGATACAGAAAGACGGGGATTGACTTGCCCGTTGACTGTGATTATATCTCCTTCTCGCCCTGCCATTAGAGACATATGCTTAGAAGCCATTGGTTTACCATCTTTATCTAAAGCAAAGTCTTGCAGTACCAGAAATTCTTCCTTTGCTGCTTTTATCTCCGGAATTTCGTCTAACTCACCCCGTACAATAAATAAACCTGCTAACCCCCCAAACAATTGTTCTGCCACTAAACCGTGGAGATGAGGGTGATACCAAAAGGTTCCAGCCGGATGATTAGGGGGAATCTGAAATTCATAGGTTAGTTTGTCCCCTGGTTCAATTTTTAGGAAGACATTATCTGCATTACCTGTAATGGGAATATGCAACCCGTGGTAGTGAATATTGGTTGCCTGGGAGAGGTTGTTAGTAAAGTGAATGCGAACCTGATCCCCTGCTTTCGTTTCCAAGCGGGGTGCAGGAACTTGTCCATTGTAAGTTAATAAATATGCTTGCTTCCTACCCAAATTAACAAGGCGTTCACTAGCTTCCAAATCTAACTCTAGTAAACCACCTTTGCTTTGATGGAGTTTAGGTAAATCCAGAGACGAATTTGATGAAGCTTGGGTGTTACTAGCCTGATTTCCGGCACAACTGGCAATGATAGCAGATCCAGCACTAGCAGCACTTAAAGTGAGAAACTGGCGACGATTAATTCTAGCCATGATTGATTAGATGAAGTTGTGTTAAATTGATTAGATGAAGTTGTGTTAAATTGATTAGATGAAGTTGTGTTAATAAGATTGATATTCCTTAAATACTTCAACTTCCCCTTTATCATCGAACGCTAGTACTTGAAACGGTTGCTTGGTTTCCCCTGCTTCCATCCCTGGTGTCCCCAGAGGCATTCCTGGTACAGCTAAACCTACCATTTCTGGTTTTTTAGCTAAGAAACGTTTGATATCGTCAGCAGGGATATGTCCTTCCATAACATAGCCATCAATGATAGTGGTGTGACAAGAAGCTAATTCTGCTGGAATATTATGTTTTTGCTTGAGAGCTTCCATCTCTTC
>CAWDOD010000002.1:0-1447812 GCA_963803805.1 uncultured cyanobacterium
CCATCATCAGGAGAAGGAAAGGAACTTTGACCACCTAAAACAACATCATGAGAACCGGGTTGTTCGGACTTTTGAGATTCATTTCATAGTGCATCTAAATATTAATAAGCCGTTCAAAACTTACGGAAAACAAACACAATCCTAGCCCTAAACTTAAAGAATTGGTGTCATACCAGGATTAGGTTGATTTGATGCTGTTGCCCCAGAATAAATTACTCCTTGTTGGGCATCTAAAGTTAGAATTGCCCCTTCCCTAATCACCTCTGTCGCCTTCTTTACCCCAACAATTACCGGAACCCCTAACCGCAAACCAATAATCGCCGCATGGCTAGTTAGGCTTTCTTCTTCGGTGATAATACCCCCTGCCTTACGAATCACCTCAATAAACTCGGCATTAGTAGAAGGGGCTACTAAAATTTCTCCATTATTAAAGTTAGCAATTTCTTCCGGATAACGGATTACCCTTGCCAAACCACTCACAGAGCCTTCCCCAATACCAATACCTTGCCCTAATACAGAAGTGACAACTTCGACTTTAATTAAGTCAGTGGAACCAGAAACCCCTTGAAGAGTTCCTGCTGTCATCACTACCAAATCCCTTTCTGAGAGCAGATTAAGCTCCTGTGCCACGTTAATCGCTGCTTGGAAGGTTTGCCCCGCCGAAGGAAGATCGAGAACTAACAGAGGCTTTACACCCCAAACTAACTGCAATTGTCGGGCTACATGGACGTGGGGTGTAACCGCTAAAATACGAGTTTGGGGTCGGAATTTAGAAACATTCCGGGCAGTAGCCCCACTTTTAGTTAAAGTCATAATAGCTGCTGCATCCAACTCCGCCGCTATTTGACTCACTGCTTGGGAAATGGCATGGGTAATGGAACATCTGCGGGGGGTGTCTCTTTTAGGGGGTATTTGTTCCTGTTCAATGCGGGCAGCAATTTTGGCCATTGTACCCACAGCTTCTACGGGATACTTACCCACCGCAGTTTCATTAGAAAGCATTACCGCATCTGTACCATCGAGAATAGCATTGGCAACATCAGAAACTTCTGCGCGGGTAGGACGGGGATTATTTAACATACTGTCGAGCATTTGTGTTGCGGTGATGACAGGAATACCCAACTCATTGGCGGTGCGAATCAGACGCTTTTGTAAAATAGGAACGTCTTCCGCTGGCAACTCTACCCCCAAATCTCCCCTAGCTACCATTACCCCATCAGACAAAGAAAGGATAGCTTCCATTTGCTCAATGGCTTCATGTTTTTCAATTTTGACAATTACCGGAACAGATTTACCGGCACTAGCGATTAATTCCTTAATTTCTAAAACATCTTGGGGATTGCAAACAAAACTCAAAGCAATCCAATCAACCCCTTGATCTAAACCAAAAGTTAAATCAGTACGATCTTTTTCCGTTAAAGCACGGACAGAAAGATAAACTCCAGGGAAGTTAACCCCTTTGTTGTCAGAAAGAACTCCTTCAACAACAACACGACAATGTAATTCCTTACGACTAATATCGACTTTTTCCACAAGCATTTCTACCTTGCCGTCGTCAAGGAGAATTTTTGCCCCTTCCGGAACTTCTTCTGCTATGGGTTCGTAGCTAACAAAGCCAATTTCTTTGGTACAGGGAACTTGGCGACTGGTGATGATATAGGGATCACCTTTTTTTAATTGAATTGGGCCATCTTCAAACTTACCTAAGCGAATTTTTGGTCCTTGTAAATCCTGAAGAATACCCACAGGAGTATTCAATTCAAAAGCAGTCTGGCGAATTAAGCGTATACTACGCTGGTGATCTTCGTGAGTTCCGTGGGAAAAGTTGAGCCGCAAAGTAGTTGCCCCGGCTTCAATAAGCCTACGAAGCACTTCTGGCTTAGCTGTAGCAGGGCCAATGGTGGCAACTATCTTTGTCCGATGCAGCAAGTTTTGCGGTGGCATATTTAATAGCAGAAGGCTGGGGTATGAAAGCTGAAGGATAACAAACTTAGAGGAAAATCACCAAAGGTATTTTTCCCATACAATTGGCTATCCTCTCATAGATAAGGATTTATCGCTATAGTTGATGGCTAATCTCATTTCTCAAGGGCTTTGATCTGAAAGAGAAACGAGTCTGCTACAAGTTGATTATTGCTTAAGTTTATTGTTAGGGGGATATTAAGGAGTTGATGGGGAAAGTTATTCAGGAGGTTCAAAACGACAAATAGATTGTGGTTTAACTGGGCAAGTTTTGTTAGTAAGCTTCGGATTTCCCCATAGGTAAAGGCGAGTTAAATTAGTAGAGAAGACAAAGGGGTTATATCATCTATTTTGTTCCCCGCAGTCCAAGCCAAGGCAAATTGGTCAGAGAAGACAAAGGGGTTATGTCCTTTATTTCATTGAACCCCAGGTCAAGCCCATTCAAATTAGTCAGAGCAGCAACAGGAGTTATATCTTCTATTTGATTTCCTTCCAGGTTAAGAGAAGTTAAATTAGTTAGAGAAGCAATAGGAGTTATATCCTTTATTTCATTCACCCCCAGGTTAAGCGCAGTTAAATTAGTCATAGAAGTAATAGGAGTTATATCTTCTATCTCATTTTCATCTAGGTCAAGCTGAGTCAAATTAGTCAGAGAAGCTAAAGGGGTTATATCTTCTATTCCGTTTCCCTCCAGGTTAAGCGAAGTTAAATTAGTTAGAGACGCAACAGGAGTTATATCCTCTATTTACCATTTCCCTCCAAGTCAAGCCAAGTCAAATTAGCTAGAGAAGCAACAGGAGTGATATCTTCTATTTCATTCAACCCCAGGTCAAGCCAAGTCAAATTAGCTAGAGAAGCAACAGGAGTGATATCTTCTATCTCATTTTCATCTAGGTTAAGCTCAGTCAAATTAGCTAGAGAAGCAACAGGAGTGATATCTTCTATCTCATTTTCATCTAGGTTAAGCTCAGTCAAATTAGTTAGAGTTCCAATAGGAGCAATATCTTCTATCTCATTTTCATCTAGGTTAAGCTCAGTCAAATTAGTCAGAGAAGCAACAGGAGTGATATCTTCTATTCCGTTTCCCTCCAAGTAAAGCTTAGTCAGATTAGTTAGAGCAGCAACAGGAGTGATATCTTTTATTTCATTTTCCCCCAGCTCAAGCACAGTCAAATTAGTTAGAGTTGCCAATAGGAGTGATATCTTCTATTTCATTTTCCTCTAGGTCAAGCTCAGTCAAATTAGTCAGAGAAGACAAAAGGGTTATATCCTTTATTTGATTTTCTCGCAGGTAAGAGCCAAGTCAAATTAGTCAAAGAAGACAAAGGGGTTATATCCTTTATTTCATTGAACCCCAGTTCAAGCCAAGTCAAATTAGTTAGAGAAGTAACAGGGGTTATGTCCTCTATTTCATTCAACCCTAGTCCAAGCTCAGTTAAATTAGTGAGTGAAGCAACAGGGCTTATATCCTCTATTTGATTTCCCTGTAGGCCGAGCCTAGTTAAATTAGTTAGAGTTGCAACAGGAGTTATGTCCTTTATTTCATTTGACCACAGGTCAAGCTCAGTTAAATTAGTTAGAGTTGCAACAGGAGTTATGTCCTCTATTTCATTTACCCATAGGTAAAGCCCAGTCAAATTAGTGAGTGAAGACAAAGGGGCTATATCCTTTAATTGATTTCTCCCCAGGCCAAGCTTAGTAAGACTTGTTAACTCTCTCTGGGCAAGCTGACAATCTTCAGTTTCAACTTTCTTCAACAACACCTCAACGGTATGTCGTGCCGCCTCAGTTAAATCCTCTCGATTTTCGCACCATTCGGCAAAGCTCTCAAACTGCTGTACTTCGGCCCCTGCTTGATGCCAACTACCACCGACACCTAAAGCAATAATTGCATAGATAAAGCTCGTTGTAGACATCCCTACTCCCCAGCACCGACTTTGTTTGTTACTTCTCATCTGCCAACTCCTTAACTCAAGGACATTTTATTACATGGCAAGAAGCGATCGCGCTCCGCGTACCACTCCTTGGCGATACCTACGGTGGGCTTCTCCTTCCACCAGACGCTACGCGAATGCCTACGTATTCTCAATTCTATCAATCGTGAAAAGCTGAACTATAACTTTTCTTCGCCACTAGATGGCCTAACACAGACAAAACCATCTCAAATAGCTCATTAGGGTTATTTGTGCATCCAATAGCACCATGTTGGCGTGCTTCTGCAATGTGTCGTGGCTCTTTTGAGCTAGCGTAAACGATAAAGCCCAAAGTTCATCAATGCTAGTGTGAAGATAAAGGGGTTATTTCTTCTATAAACAGAAAACAGAGAGTTTTGGGGTTAGTTTTCTTCTAAACAACGCAAACAAACACGAAACAAAGCTATAACTGTAAGAATTTCTACAGTTAATTGAAACGGTAAAGGAGTTGCAATTAAACCACAAACCAAAAGTACTGCTCCCACGGCTGCTGCGGTGAGACGATAAACTTCTTCGCGGGTTTTCAATCCTAACCAAATAAATCCTAAACCGACTATCAAGAAAATTATGTAAGTCATAGATTTAAACTTTACTTATTTACAGCTATTACATCTAAAATAATGCCAGATTATAAACAACAAGTAATTGATTTTTTTAATAAAAGGACTGCTTATGATGCAGAAAGCGAGAAGCATCCTAGAGAAGCAAAACGCTTGTTAGAATTAGTTCCTATCATCTCTGGACAAACAATTCTTGATATTGCTACTGGTACAGGTTTGGTTGCTATTGGTGCAGCCCAAAAAGTAACTCGGAAAGGCTCGGTAGTTGGTGTTGATATGTCACCAGGAATGTTGCATCAAGCCCAAAATAAAATCATAACAGAGGGATTAGATAACATTGAATTGATTGCTGGGGATATAGAATTAATCAATTTTAATGCAGAACAATTTGATATTATATTTTGTTGCTCTGCTATTACTTATATTACTAATATTCCTACAATCCTTAAGCGCTGCCATACCTGGTTAAAAACTGGAGGATATTTTGCTTTCACCTGTCCTTATAAAACCGCTTATATGGCACAGATAAAAGTTAAAATATGTCAGGATTTATGGGGAATTGATTTACCTCATATCAATCAACCTCTATGGACTCCTGAACAATGTCGTCTTCTTTTAAATAAATCTGGTTTTGAAGATATTGTAATTGAGATTGATCATACTGGCAAATATGTTAATAACGATTATGTTTCTGCCTGGGACAGGTGGGATTTTTATCCTAGAGGTAATCCTTTAATTAATTTATCTTCAGAGCAAAAAGCAAAACTACAAGAGGCATATAAAAAAGCGATCGCAGAATTAGTCACTGCACAAGGAGTTTGGCAAGATTCTACTACTTTGTATGTGAAAGCCTGTAAGTAACTAAATCAAGTCAAGATTATTGTTATGAGCAAAATCGAGAATAGCTTCAGCTTGTTTAATTAGTTCGTTAGCATCATCTTACTTAAGGATAAAGCTTCGCTTTAGCTTCTTGAGTAAGCATAGTTTTCTATTACAATTTTATTTTAATTATCATATAGTAATCGAAAAGGAAAAACTTCTCTATCAGCTTACTTTTAGAACTTCTTCTCTTGCTTCTTTAGAGCTATTATGTAAAGGTGTAAATAAATATTCCCAACAAAATAAAGAATAACCATAATTATAGTTTTTCACCACTGATACTTGTTCAGCTATTTCTGTTAAAGACTTTCTCTGTCGAGGATTTCCTGTATAAATTCCTACTGCTACTGGAACATATTGACTTGCTATATTTATTCCTGAATTAGTTATATTATTAGCTACGTCTGTAGCTGTTAGTCGATAAATCTGAACGATAATTTCATCTACTAATTTTTCTTTCACCCAACCAAGCCAATCTTGATTGTAATTTTTCAAGGCAAAATAATAGGAATTGGGGGAAACGGAAATAGTGAGATTGCTATTTACTTTCCTAACTGCTTGTAGCACTTTTCTAGTAAGATTGGTCATTTCTGCTTGATAATCTCCAAATGCTTGAGGAATGCCCCAATGATCATCTAATTGAATTCCAGACAATTCAGGATATTTTGTTGCTACTTCTGTTAATAAATTAAGCCAATACTTTTCGACTTCTGGATGAGCTGGATTGAGCCAGAGGTTATTATTAATTAACTGAGTTCCATCCTCTGTGGTTAAAAGCCAATCTGGATGTTGTTTCCCTAACTGCTCATTTTGATTAAGCATCATCCCATATTCATACCAAGCATAAATTTTTAAACCTTGGCGTTTTCCTTGTTGAATTGCTGTTTTTAATGGATCTGTTTTAGGGAAGGTTACTTGGTAATTTCTGATACCATATTCACTAGGATAAATTGTTCCTTTATTATAAACTGAGATATAAACTCGATTAAAATTGAGAGTGGATAAGCGATGAAATACGTTATCTATTGTCGTTGTATAAGTTAAAAAAGAATTTCCTAAATGAGTTAACCAAACTCCTTTTATTAAGTTGCTAGGTTGGGGCTGATGGGGAGGAGCAATATTTGCCAAGTTCAATATTATTGCTGTCAAGACTGTAATTAAGCCTAATTTAACTAGTTTTTCTAGTTTTTTTTGAAACATAATTTAGTTGAGTTAATTATTCCAAAAAATTACAGCGTAAATTCAGCGAAATCTCCTGATATATTCGTATTTTTATGGTTGCTGTTAGCTTGTTGAAACTCAGAACTATAAATTAATTCCTGGAAAGAAAGTTGTGAATTTTGTTGTAGTATATTAAGGACACTAATAAAATCCCTAACCACTTCCCTTGGCGTAGAAAGTTTTTCTGCTCCTAAACGCTGCTTCACTGCTTGTTTAAACTCTTCTATTTGAGTTTTTGTAATACTCTTTTGATATTTATAATGAATGCTATGAACAGAAGCTAGCCTTTGTAAAAGTTGGTCTAACTCTTCAGTATTTAAAGCCTCTAAACTAATAACCGGAGCGGAATTATCTTGTAATCCTTCCTTAACAAAACGGCTTTTAGCTAAGCGAGTGCGCCATGCTTCATCACTATAAAGCCCCCGGCGACTATCCTCAATAAAAGTTGGAGTTCCCCCAATCACAATACTCAAATGTTCTGCTTTCCCTTGCATCACATCATTAAAAATAGCGAGTAATTTATCATAATTACTTTGGCGAGAACGGGTATGGGAGATTTTGTATAAATGAACTGTTTCATCTAATAAAACAATCAGCCCTTTATAACCAATATCAAAGCAAAATTGAGCAAATAATTTAATATAATCGTACCAAGTATCATCATCAATAATCACCTTTACCCCTAAAGCTTGTTTAGCTTCGGTTTTAGTAGTAAATTCCCCTCTTAGCCAACGTAAAGCCGCATCTTGTTTATCGCTATCATCTTCTCGATAACCACGCCAATAAGCAATAATCACATTAGCAAAATCAAAGCCGTGAACTAAACCTTCTAAATTATCAACAACTTCCCGAATTCTCACCTCAACTCGCTCATCAAAATCATCTTCCCCAGGATGCTTACCTGTAGATTGGGCAACCTGAGATAAAATCGAACTGAGCCACTTTTCTAAAATTAGGGTGATCGCCCCACCATTAGGATTAGTACGAGTAGCTAAATTCTTCATCAATTCCCGATAGGTAGCTAAAGCTTGATTTTTGCTTCCTGCTAAACGTCTTTCTGCCGAAATATCTCCATCAGCAACCACAAAACCTTTTTCCATAGCTTGGTTACGCAAAAGCTGTAGCAAAAAGCTTTTCCCTGCCCCATAACGCCCTACCACAAAGCGAAAAGCTGCCCCTCCTTCCCCGACATTTTCCAAATCTTGAGCTAAAGCAGCTACTTCTTTATCCCTACCCACCGCAATATGTTCTAAGCCAATTCGCGGTACAACTCCTGCTGCCAAAGCATTAAGGAGGGCTGTTGATACCCGTTTGGAAACTTTCTGCATTGTTATTGTTATCTATACTTAAGAATTATTAGACTAAACCAAAGTTTGTTTACTTGGTGCATTTTATGAGTTCTTCAAATTCTACACCTGCCTCCCCCCAAATGCCTCCTCAAGCTAAAATGATGCAAATGGTAACAGGATGTTGGCTTTCTCAATGTATCTATGTTGCCGCAAAACTGAATTTAGCGGATCTCCTTAAAGATGGTTCTCGCTCTTGCGACAATTTAGCAGAGGCTACAGGAACTAACAGTAATGCCCTTTATCGTTTACTCCGAGCTTTAGCTAGTGTAGATATTTTTGCTGAAACAGAACCGCGACATTTTCAACTTACCCCTTTAGCTGCTACTTTACAAAGCGATAGTTCTAACTCCCTCAAAAGTTTTGCTCTTCTGATTGGAGGAGAAGGTTATCAAATGTGGGGTGAACTTCCCTACAGTGTTGAGACAGGAAAAGAAGCCTATACAAAGCAACGCGGTATGCCTTTGTTTGCTTACTACCAAGAAAATCCGCAAGCAGCAGCAATATTCAATCAAGCCATGACAAATTTGTCGGCTTTAGAGCAAGCGGCTGTTGTAGAAGCTTATGATTTCACAGGCATTAACAAATTGGTTGACGTAGCTGGAGGTTGTGGTAGTCAGCTTGCTACTATTCTGCAAGCTTATCCTCAAATGCAGGGAATATTGCTGGATCTCCCGGAAGTTATCGCCCCAGCCGAAGCTTTCTTGACAGAAAAAGCAGTAAGCGATCGCACTCAATTAGTTCCTGGAAATTTCTTTGAGGAAATCCCTCTAGGGGGAGATGCTTACATCCTCAAACATATTATCCATGACTGGGAAGATCCTGAAGCACTTACCATCCTCAAACGTTGTCATGAAGCAATGCCAGAAGGAGGGCGTTTATTAATCATTGAGGAAATAATTCCCCCTGGCAACCAAACTTCCACAACCAAATTCTGGGACTTAACGATGTTAATCATGTGTGGTGGCAAAGAAAGAACGGCTCAAGAGTACCGTGAATTACTCAAAGCAGCTAATTTTGAATTAAATCGCATCGTACCGACAAAATCAAATGTTAACGTGATTGAGGCGATATCAATGAGCAATGATCATTGATCAGTGATGTCTATAACAACGGTAAAACTTACAATTAGCAACTAGCCATTAGCCATTAGCAAATTAACAATGAACAACCCCAAGTTACCAGTAATTGGTTGGCGAGAATTTCTCGCCTTACCAGAATTAGGTATTGAGCAAATTAAAGCTAAAATTGATACCGGGGCGCGTTCCTCTGCTCTCCATGCTTTTGACATTGAAACCTTTGAACGAGATGGTAAGCAGCAAGTTCGTTTTAAAGTACATCCTCATCAAAAAGATACTCAGTATGTTGTAAGTGCAGAAGCAGAAATCTTAGATAGACGAGAAGTACGCAATTCCGGAGGCAAAGCGGAATCACGCATTTTTATTGAAACAACTGTAGAACTAGGGGGGCATAGCTGGGCTGTAGAATTAACTTTAACTAACCGCGATAACATGGGTTTCCGGATGTTATTAGGTCGTCAAGGGGTGCGTAGCAGGTTCTTAGTCGATGCAGATAATTCCTTTATCCAAAGCAACCAAGGAATGAAAAAATAAAAGCACCCGATAGGAAATAACTAGTGAAAATAGCAATTTTATCTCAGGATAGCTCTCTTTATTCCACAAGGCGTTTAAAGGAAGCTGGAGAAACACAAGGACATGAAATAAAGGTGGTCAATTACTTACGCTGTTATATGAATATAACCTCCCACCGACCAACAGTAATGTATCAAGGACAGCCTTTAGAAAACTTTGATGCGGTGATTCCTCGCATTGGTGCATCTAAAACTTTTTATGGCACTGCGGTAGTTAGACAGTTTGAAGTTATGGGGGTTTTTAGTACTAATGAATCCCAAGCAATTTCCCGTTCCCGCGACAAGCTGCGTTGTTTGCAGATTTTAGCTAAAGATGGTATAGGCTTGCCAGTAACCGGTTTTGCCCATGCTACCCAAGATATTGATGGCTTAATTGAAACTGTAGGGGGCGCACCTTTAGTCATTAAATTATTAGAAGGAACCCAAGGTATCGGGGTAGTCTTAGCAGAAACCACCCAAGCCGCTAAATCTGTAATAGAAGCTTTTCGGGGTTTGGATGCCAACATTTTGGTACAAGAATACATTAAAGAAGCCGGAGGAGCAGATTTACGCTGCTTTGTAGTTGGCAACAAAGTTATTGCCTCCATGAAGCGTCAAGGGGCAAAGGGAGAATTTCGTTCTAACCTGCATCGCGGTGGAAATGCAGAAAAGATTAAACTCACTCCAGAAGAACGTAGTACAGCGATTAGGGCAGCTAAAGCAATGGGTTTAAGGGTAGCAGGAGTAGACTTATTGCGTTCTAATCATGGCCCTGTCGTCATGGAAGTTAACTCGTCTCCGGGATTAGAAGGCATTGAAAAAGCTACTGAGGTTAATGTTGCCGGGAAAATTATTGAATATGTTAGCAAGAGTGCTATTCCAGGAGCAAATCGCGATCGCATTAAATATTAAATATCAGGGAACGAGAAGTAGTGAGGAGCGCTAATTTACAAGCAATAAGTAATAAGAGAGAGCAAAGAAAAGACTTATCCAAAAGCGATAAGCTAATAGCTAGTCGCTAGTTGCTAGTCGCTAGTTGCTAGTTGCTAAAATCTTGTACTTGGTGAGGATATTTTATTTATTGGAGTTCTCTAAGTAATCTGCTCATAGCTATCTGTTGGAATTATTGAGGAATCCACAGGCGCAAGTCATTGACAAATACCTCAGCATCTTTTCCTCGTAAAGCAAGCTGTAAAAGGGGAGCATCTCAAATTGGTAAATACAGGCTTTAGCCGTCAACTTGATATTAGCTTCACTGAAGCAGCAAGAAATGTATTCTTAAAGCTAACAGCTAATAGCTAATAGCTAACTTCACAGACAAACTATTTCTGCAAAACTGAGATGCTCCCTGTAAAAGTGTACAAATATTGCGTGTAATCCGGTTGTGGTTAATAGTCCCCCCTGTCATTGGTACAATTTCTCCGTCACGATATTCACTCCTGAACTCTGCTGTTTCTTCTTGACTACGATACTCTTCTAAGGTGAAGGATTTTTGTTGTTTTGAGATTAATGTTGTGGTCATAAGCTGTCAGGTACTTATATTTACTTATGGGGAGACTCGGTGATGGGGAAGTAATTAAGTAACAAGCAAAGAATATACTATTCCCTGTTCCCTAATTAAATAATATGTCGTTTAAATCCCCATTAGCCAACAAATGAGTGACAACACAATTGAAATTGCCGGAGTAGCGATCGCCCCAGGAAAACGCCATCGCTTAGAAATTCCCGTAGCCAATTTGCCTACTCAAACAATGCTTTCTCTCCCGGTTAATGTCATTAATGGCGAACAACAGGGCCCAAACTTTGGTTAAGTGCTGCAATTCATGGCGATGAAATTAATGGTGTGGAAATTATTCGCCAAATCGTAGCCAAGGTAGAACCACAAAAACTACGGGGAACTATTATTGCTGTACCTATTGTTAATGTGTTTGGTTTCATTGAACAGTCTCGCTACCTTCCTGATCGCCGGGACTTAAATCGTTCCTTCCCCGGTTCCACTACAGGTTCATTAGCAGCACGTTTAGCTAATCTATTCATGGAGCAAATTGTTAGTTGTTCCACCCACGGTATAGACTTACATACCGCCTCTTCCGCCCGCACTAATTTACCGCAAATCCGTGCCAACTTAGAAGATGAGCAAACCTATCAAGTTGCTAAAGCTTTCGGCGCACCTATTATAATGCACGCCACAACCCGCGACGGTTCCTTGCGCCAAGCTGCCACTAAACGCGGTATTCCTGTTCTACTCTACGAAGCTGGGGAAGCCTTAAGGTTTGATACTGAAGCAATTCGCATCGGCGTAGAAGGGATCATGGGAGTAATGAATTTCCTACAAATGTATTCTTACCCCTCGTCAACAAATCTCAAAAACTCTTTAGAAGTAGAAAATAGTAAGTGGGTACGCGCTTCTAGGAGTGGTATTTTTCATTTAGAAGTGGAGTTAGGGGAAAAAGTTGAGAAAAGGCAAAAGTTAGGTTCAATTTTTGATGCTTTCGGGGAAAATCAAACCAAAGTCAGTGCCAGTTGTGATGGCATAGTTATTGGTCATACCCAAAATCCTTTGGTTAATCAAGGAGATGGTATTGTGCATCTAGCAATTTTAGAGAAATAGATTTTGTTACATAAATTTATCTTTGCCGATTTTGCATAAAAACCTTGCTCTAGGAACGAATAAATAAATAGCAGGGTTAAACAAACCTTGCCCAAACAAGTTTTCACTTATCCCCAAATTAAATAAAACAGATAAGTTGCTGAGGGTGTTTGCACCTTAGTTTGTCGTGCAAACTATTTCTCTGGCTTTGCTGAATTGAAAACCCAGATGGCAATAAAGTCTGCGGGGGAATTTGAGCTGTTTTTTTACTAACACATTCAAAATCAAAAATCATGGCCATGAAATCAATTTCTTCTTCTGTAGTTCGTAAATTATTCTCTCTAGGAGTTGCAGCCGTCACAACCTTAGCGATCGCCCCCAATACCTTAGCTGCTGGTTTTGCTGACTTTTTGTTTGTGGTTGACGAGTCTGAATCAATGAAAACTGAACACGACTGGCTAACCACAATGATTAGTGATTTAGAAACTGCTTTACAGAGCAAAGGTTTGGGTACTGGCACAGAAGCTAATCGTTTCGGTTTAGTGGGTTTTGGTAGTTCTAGAGATTATGCCAATGCTCCCTTTGCCCGTACTTTTGATATGGATTTGGATACTGCTGGAGTACAATCTTTTGGTTCAGCTAATCTGTTTTCTAGTGCGGTAGCTCAACTTAATACAATTGGATTTTATGAAGATGGTTATGAGGCTATTGATTTTGCTTTAAATGAGTATTCTTTTCGTCAAGATGCGGCCGTTAATATAGTGTTAGTTACTGATGAAGATCGCGATGGCACTAGGCAAGGTTCTAAACCGTTCAACTTTAACAACACTCTTGCTGCCCTGCAAGGGAAAAATGCTTTACTCAATGCTGTTGTTAACAATACTTTAAGGGATGGCGATGGTAATAGAGCGGTGGGAGTTGATTCTCAAGGTAACGCCTTTATAGCTGATGGTAATGGTGGCTTTACTACTACTGCTAATGGTAATGCTGCTAGGAGTGGAACCAAAACTGACTATATTGATTTAGCTTGGGCTACTGGTAATAGTAAAATCGGTGGTGCAGCTTGGGATTTGAACATTCTACGTAATGGTGGAGATTCGGCAACTTCTTTTACTAAAGCATTTGTTGAGGTCAAATCTGAAGAGGCACTGAAGCAAAATCCTGGGGGAGGAAATAATCAAGAAGTTCCGGAACCAGCTTCAATCCTAGGTTTACTGGTTGTTGGTAGTGTAAGCATAGCAACATCTAAGAAACATCGACGTATTGCGGATTCTGCTCAATCTTAAGCTTATAATATGTTTAATTACTGTTGAGAGGAAATTTAGTAATAGAAAAAGCTCTAGAGTAAAAACTCCAGAGCTTAACCAGGGTGCATCTACCAATTCTTTATTACCTCCAGTGATAATACATATCCGGATATAATTCTTCGACAGTTGATTGCGAGTATATAACTTATACAAAAAACATCTTAAAGCAAACACTATCTCGAACGTGATCGCGAATCTGAGGATCAGAAAATAGTTTCAACACCAACTTAAGCTTAAGATTATGAACCAATCAACCCTTGTTAGAGAAACGAGCATACCAAACAGTCTTCCTAATTTGCTTCCTTATGCTCTCGCTATCCACCTCCAAGGAGCTAATCTTTTAGCCGCTAATTTGGTGGCGGCGGATCTAGTTGCAGCTAACCTGATGGGAGCAAATTTAGTTGGGGCAGATCTAACTAGGGCAGAATTAATGGTGGCAAATTTACAACAAGCTGATTTGCAACAAGCCGATCTTAAAGGAGCTAACTTAATAGGAGCCGACCTTACTGGAGCTAACTTAAATGGTAGTATTTTGGTAGGTGCTAAACTCATTGGTGCTGAATTAGCTGGGGCTGATTTGAGGGGAGCTGATTTGAGAGGAGTTGATTTTACTAGCACTGATCTTCTCAAGGCTAAAGTAGAAAGGGCGCGTTTTCGCATCAACATAGGTATTTGTGCCACAACCAAACAAAAGCTTCAAGAAAAAGGGGCGATTTTCGAGGAATCTGACTTTCTTTCAGCAAAAGTTATTTAACAAAGCTAGTTCAAAATTAAAACTCCTAAAATTAAGTAATTAAAAACACTAAAGTTAAATAAAATGTAACGATAATTCTTATATCAACCTAATTTAATTAGGAGTTAATTTTGAGTCCAAGCAATCTCCTGGAAAATCCCCTCCAGGTTCCATCAGGGGACAATAATCAGTCATCTTTCAATTTAGAACAGTTCGATGCCCATGTGATGGGAACCTACGGACGTTTTCCCATCGCCCTAGAAAAAGGTGAAGGTTGTCGCGTTTGGGATACTGAAGGTAAAGCCTATTTAGATTTTGTCGCTGGTATTGCTACTTGTACTTTAGGCCACTCCCATCCTGCCTTAATTGAAGCTGTTACTCAACAAATCCAGAAGTTACACCACGTTTCCAATCTCTACTATATTCCTGAACAAGGACAATTAGCTCAGTGGATTGTAGAACGTTCCTGTGCTGATAAGGTTTTTTTCTGCAACTCTGGGGCAGAAGCTAACGAAGCAGCAATTAAATTAGCCCGCAAGTACGCCCACCAAGTTTTAGAAATTGATCAGCCTGTTATTTTAACAGCTAAAGCCAGCTTTCATGGTCGCACCTTAGCTACTATTACCGCTACAGGACAACCAAAGTATCAAAAGAATTTCCATCCCCTGGTAGATGGTTTTGAGTATGTCCCTTACAATGATATTGCTGCCCTCGAAAATGCCATCTCAGACATTGATGAAGGCAATCGTCGTGTAGCGGCGATTATGCTAGAACCTTTGCAAGGGGAAGGTGGAGTTCGTCCAGGGGAGTTAGAGTACTTCTTACGTATTAGCCAAATTTGTCAAGAAAACGGTATTCTCCTGATCTTAGATGAAGTACAGGTAGGAATGGGACGAACTGGCAAGTTATGGGGATATGAAAATGTCGGTATTGAACCAGATGTTTTTACCAGTGCGAAAGGATTAGCTGGAGGAATTCCCATTGGAGCGATGATGTGCAAAGAATCCTGTGCTGTTTTCCAACCGGGAGATCATGCTAGTACTTTTGGGGGGAATCCCTTTGCCTGTGCTGCGGCGATCGCTGTCGGTCAAACTTTGGAACAAGAGGATATTTTACAAAATGTCCAAGCCAGAGGAGAACAGTTAAGGACTAGGTTAAGAGCGATCACTTTGCAATATCCCAACTTGTTTGCTGAGGTTAGGGGCTGGGGCTTAATTAATGGTCTAGTGTTGCAAGAAGAAGTTGAATTAACTTCTCTTGATCTTGTCAAAGCCGCTCTAGAGGCAGGACTTTTAATTGCCCCAGCCGGACCTAAAGTTTTGCGCTTCGTCCCCCCTTTAATTGTTTCTGCTCAAGAGGTAGATGAAGCAACAGACATACTGGAAGGAGTATTGACAAAAATTTAGTTAGGTATTGGGCTTTTGTAGGGGCATGAAGTTGTCCCTACTCCCGCAACCAATCCCCACAATGTTTGGCGTAGTAACTTAAAATCTCTTCAACCCTTTCTTGATTGCCAGCCAGAAAATCTTCTGTATAAATAAGCAATAAACCTTCAATTTGACTTTGATTATAATCAAACTGGGAAGAAGTTTGGGGAATCAATTTGGTTTGTATTCCTTGAACCTGTTGCAAGTGGGCAGCGATTTCCCGGTATTTAGTTAAAGGTAATTCGGGGCAACTAATTTTTTCTAGTTGCTTAGTAGGAGTTGTTTGAGACACAGAATCAATCCTCCAATGCTAGTTTAACCAGAAGTATTCGTAGACTCACCTTGTGCTGTCACAGGCTTCTCGCCAACTCGCCTAGTTACTTCAACCCCTACTTGTTCTAAAACAACTGCGGGTTGCGGCCCACTTTTCATTTCAATACGCTTAACCAAAACTTGTCCGTTAGCTAAATAATCTCCAACTTTGACATAGCGCTGAAATTCACTATCTGGTTCCTTAACAATCGCTTGGGGAACCCCCCCTGCTTGAATAACTCCAGTAATTTCTATAGCCTTTGCTAAGGTGGGTTGAGGTGGTGGCGGTAGTTCGGGAATAGGTAAAGGAGGTCTGTTGAGGGAAGGCTCTCTAATGGTTGCCTGGGGTTTAGTGGTATTAGTATTGCCACTACCACTGTTGTTGGAGGTAGTCCTATCAGGGCTAGTCGGACGAGGAATAATATTAATGTTACGAGGATTAGTTTTGGAAGTAGCTTTGTTACTATTATTTCCTGAACCTGTGTTACCAGTATTGCTATTACCTCGGTTCACAGGAGGAATAGAACCCACAGGAGGTACAGAAGAACCCGTTTTGCCAGGAATGGGAGAAACTTTAACCACCGGTTCTATGGAGATAGTATCAAAAGGATCGGTGCGCCCTTTTTGAATCTGTCTTACCCTTTCAGCAGAAGAAGTAGATTGGATTAGCCCCGTTGCTGGTACTGCTTTGGGTTGTTTGGGGTCAACTTTGCCATCTACTGGTTTTATGGCTACTTCTGGCTTTGCTTCAGGGTTAGCAGCTTGTTCTGGAGAAGCTGGGGCAACAACTTCCTCATCCCCTCCCCCTATAAAGGGCAGATTAGAACATCCCCCGGTTAAAATAGCGAATGTTGAGAGTAATGCGACTAAAGAAGCTTTTTTCATAACTATTTCCCTGAGCTTAAGCAGAAGGCGAATAAAAAATTAGTAATTTTAAGTTATATCTTGATGTTTCTATATTAGCTTTCTTAAGCTCTTCTTTATAGAAAATATTTCTTTAATCTTCCCCCTTAAGCATGAGTTTTTTTAATAAGTTCAGACCTTTTTTGACGCGGCGAGATACGGTTACCACACTAATTCCCAAAATTTCTGCTACTTCTTTTTGAGTTAAGTCATGAAGAAAAACGAACTCTAAGACATCTCTAGTTCGCTTTTCGATTTGAACCAAACCTTGTTGGAGGCGAAGGCGATCCTCTTGGGCTAACTGGAAACTACGATATTTTTGATCTGGAACGAGATCCCCTAAACTAATACAGCCTTCTTCTTCATTACCCACAGGTAAATCTAAGCTTAAGGGTTCGCGATTTTGATAAGCAAGTTTAATATCTTGCCATTCTACTAAGGATATATCTAATTCTGCGGCGATTTCTGCATCTTGGGGCTGACGATTCAACTTTTCTCGCAATCTACGAGTTACTCCCACCGCTTGCTGGCGCAATTCTAGCCAACGCCGGGGAATGCGAACAGAACAACCTTTGTCCCTTAAATAATGTTGAATTTCTCCCCTAATATGGGGAATGGCAAAGGAGCTAAAAGCATTGCCTTTATCTACATCAAATCTCTCAATGGATCTAATTAAACCCAAACTACCAACTTGAAGTAAATCGTCATAGCTTTCGCTACACTGATTAACCCAATGATGAGCTTCTTTCCTAACTAGCCCAAAATTTAGTTTGACTATTTGATTACGCAGTTCGGCATCCTGAGATAATTTGTATGCCCGCAGTAATTCCAAACTTTCTTGCTTAAGTTCTGGGGATACTTGAGTAGACATGGCGAGTTTAATCTTAATGTTTGTAGAAGCACATCATAGTTTAGATGCTTAGATACTAACTTTCTACCCCACCAGTAAGTCAATACGTCTTTTAGTTGATAGTGGTAGTTAGTTGGTTTGTTTCTACTATGCTAATCAATGTTTTGTGAAATTCCAAAAAAAAAGCCTGCCCCAGATTTCTCATCAAAAATATAGTTTGAGAAAATTAAGAGCAGGATGAAAATTTTTCCTAAAAAATCTAGGCAATGGGCAATTTGTTATGGCTGTAATGAGTAATTTAGCTTTTATTTAGCAAAATATTATTTCTCAAAACCCCTAAGAGTATAAGGGTTAAAAAAAGTTGCCCACAGCCCAAAAGGTAAAACCAAAGAGTATTAAACTTCAGTATCTATTCGGCCGTAGAAAATCCCGCGAACCTTTACCAGTTCAGGTTCTTCAGCACCTAAATCGGTGGCAGAAGTTTGTTCACTGACAAAAGTTCCCGCAACTTCCCCAGTTTCGCCATCAAGATTAGAAATTTGTAAAGACATTTTGCCTTTACCACTATCAAGCTGTTTGACGTTAGCACGGGTTAGTTCTTCATTATCGGCTTGAGAAGGAAGAGCAACAGCATTATCATAACCACTGGCTACACCACGACCTTTAGGATCTAGGAAGACAGCACCTCGGTAAGAAGGAACATCAAATGTTCCCCTCAAGTCTGTAGAGGTATTGATTCTGTCTATGCCAGCGTCACTTTTAGCAATTAAGTTTTTCATGGTAAACAAGAAAGGAACTTGTTCGCCCCCAGGAAGCAATACGGTAATTGCTTGGAAGTCTATACCATCTTTTTCTGTAAAAGTTAATACTCCATTTTCATCAAAAGTAAGATCCCCACTAACTTGATCGAGGGTAGTTGTATCTCTGGTGAGAACTTTCCCTGCCACAAATTCTGCTTCTTGACGCTTATTAGTAGGTTCTTCCAAAACGTAGTAATCAGTGGGTTGTAGACATAGTTCCACAAAGCGATAGGCTTTGCTTTTGTCTACAGGAATATAGCCACGACTGGTTGTTGACAACTGAGGACAGGTGTTGGCAATACCAGTGTTAACTATTTGCTCGTAAGTTAACGAGCTTCTATCAAGGTCTTCAGGGTTTCCACTACAGGCTGTTAAAAAACCTAAGCACAAAGCCACAAAAACCGCAATAAATGTGCGATACCTCATAGTCAACCTCAATTCATTAGTCTCGTGATGCGGTATGCCCCTAGCTAAACTGGTATTAAGCAGCTTGAGCTAAAAGCAAAGCAATCATTAAAATGTAAATTTATGGAGTTTATAGTTAACTCCACTAAATATGCTATTGGGGTCTACTATACCAAGTAGAGGCGACGCTTCTAGCAAACTTACTTTAGTTGCATAATAAAATTTGTCCACCTCACAAGGATCTTCTGCGAGCCTAATTGAATGAACCGCGATAGAAAAGCATTAGACTTCAGTCATTTACCGAAACAACAGCAAGAAATTGTAGATCTGACTTGGGCTTTGGCAAGACAACACCAGGAAGACAGTTATAATTTATTATCCTTGTTAAGAACTTTGGAGCTTTTGCATAGGGAAATTCGCGAAGAATTGTTTCAACCCTCCCTCCCTGATAATCGCCAAAAACTTTACCATCTTGTTAAGGATATTGAAGAAACTGGGGGTTGGCCTTACATCGAACGGATGCGACTTAAGGTTTTGTTGACTAACTGGTTAGAAACTTTTGCTGAGGAAGAAGAAGAGGAAGAGGAAGAGAAAGTTTGAACAAGTAGTTATCAATCACCAGGTATAAAAGCTAAGATGCTAGATGCCCATTACTAATTACTAAATCTTCATGTCCGTTGCCATAAAACCTATCAAGTTTGGTACTGATGGCTGGCGAGGTTTAATCGCCGCTGATTTTACTTTTGATCGCGTTGCTTTACTTGCCCCTTTAGCTGCGAAAGTTTTAGCTGATACCTTTCAAGGGGATGCTGAGAATAATTTAATTATTGTGGGCTATGATCGCCGATTCATGGCCGAAGATTTTGCTCGTGTAGCAGCCGAAGCTCTACAAGCAGCAGGATTTGATGTTTTATTGTCTACCACCTATGCTCCCACACCAGCTTTTAGTTGGGCTGCTAAAGCAAAAAATGCTTTGGGTGCTTTGGTGATGACAGCAAGCCATAATCCGGCTGGGTATTTGGGTTTGAAAGTTAAAGGGGCTTTTGGAGGCTCAGTTTCTCCGGAAGTGACAAAAGAAATTGAAGCTTTGTTAAGCCAGCCTCCCAAAATTAAAAGGGGAGAGGGTAGTTTGCAAACTTTTGATCCTTGGCCAAGTTATTGCGAAGGTTTGCGGGGCAAGGTTAATGTCGCTTTTATTAAAGAGGCGATCGCAACTGGTAAGTTAGCCATTTTTGCTGACGTGATGCACGGCGCAGCCGCGACTGGTTTGCAAAGATTATTAGAAGTAGAAGTTAAGGAAATTAATAGTGAGCGCGATCCTCTTTTTGGTGGAAGTGCGCCAGAACCCTTGCCACGCTATCTTTCCCAGCTATTCCGCACTATTCGTACTGCGGCAAGGCAAGGAGAGAGTGAGTTGAGAGTGGGATTGATTTTTGATGGGGACAGCGATCGCATTGCCGCAACAGATGGGCAAGGAAATTTCCTCAGTTCTCAAGTCCTGATCCCCATTCTGATCGATCATCTAGCCAAAGGCAAAGGTTTTACAGGAGAAGTGGTTAAAACCGTTAGCGGTTCCGATATTATTCCTCGCTTAGCTGAGTTGTATGACTTACCTGTTCATCAAACTCCTATTGGCTATAAGTATATTGCTGACAGGATGTTAACTGAAGAGGTTTTAATTGGAGGGGAAGAGTCTGGAGGTATTGGCTATGGAAGTCACATTCCTGAACGGGATGCTCTTTTGTCAGCTCTATATGTCCTAGAAGCCGTTGTAGAGTCAGGAAAAGACTTAAGTAGTCTTTATAGTCAATTGCAGGAAAAGACAGGCTTCAAAGCTGCTTACGACCGCATTGACTTACCCTTGGCAAGCATGGAAGTGCGAGGCAAGTTGTTAGAAAGATTAGAAAAAGAAACCCTCAAAGAAGTAGCGGGTAAAAAAGTTATAGACTGTCTTGACGTTGACGGCTACAAATTCCGTTTAGCTGATCATAGTTGGTTATTAATTCGTTTTAGCGGTACAGAACCAGTCTTACGCCTCTACTGCGAAGCAAGCAACCTAACTGAAGTCCGTAAAACCTTGGCTTGGGCAAAAGATTGGGCAAGTTAATCAATGATAACTAAATCATTCGATCATTGATTAGTTGCTTCTATATTATTCCCCAGATCCCCGTTCCCTATTTTTAAGATGAAACTAATCGTAGCTACTAGTAATCCTGGAAAACTGCAAGAAATGCAGGAGTATTTAATTGATACTCAGTGGGAGTTGCAGTTAAAACCCCAGGAAATAGAGATCGAGGAAACGGGAAAAAGTTTTTTAGAGAATGCTTGCTTAAAAGCTTCCCAGGTAGCGAAGGCTATGGGAGAGTGGGCGATCGCTGATGACTCTGGTTTGGCTGTGGATGCTTTAAACGGCGCTCCAGGGGTTTATTCTGCCCGTTATGCCCCAACAGATGAAGCAAGGATTTCTCGGCTTCTAAAAGAGTTGGCAGAAGTGGATAACCGCCAAGCAAGGTTTGTTTGCGCCCTAGCGATCGCCAGGACTGATGGTTCTATTGTTTTGCAAACAGAAGGCATCTGTCCTGGAGAAATAACCTTGAGTCCTCGCGGCAAAAATGGTTTTGGTTACGATCCCATTTTCTATGTCCCCGAAGCAAAGTTAACTTTTGCTGAAATGGAACCAAATCTCAAAAATAAATTAAGCCACAGGGGTAAAGCTTTTCAACAATTATCCCAAAGTGCGGTCTTCAAAAACAATCAATGATCAGCAATCACTGAGTAACTGTTCGGCTTGCCGTTGCCGTAAGCATCATTGATAACTGATCATTGAGCATTGAGCATTGATTAGTTAAACCGCCTCTAAATTCCTTTCCCCTGTCCTAATCCTAACCACTTGATCTACAGGACTAATAAAGATTTTCCCATCACCAATCTCTCCTGTTCTTGCTGCGGCAATCACCTTGTCCACCACCATGTCTACTTGATGATCTTCTACGACGATTTCTACTTTCAGCTTTTGGAGAAATTCAACAGTATATTCAGAACCCCGATAGCGTTCGGTTTGACCCTTTTGACGGCCAAATCCCCGTACCTCAGAAACAGTCATACCTACAATACCAGCATTAACTAAGGCAATTTTTACTTCATCGAGCTTGAAAGGTCGGATAATTGCTTCTATCTTTTTCAATTTATTAACTCCTTAATTGAATTTTTAATTAACCTGAAATTAATTTTGTGATCACCTAATGACACTTAAGCATGACACTTTACTAACATCCTTAACCAAGTTGTTTGGGTAACATATTACACAATTTATTGGAGATTACTGGAGCTTTAACTAAAAATATCATTTTTTCAACAAATAGCTCTGATTGATCAACAATTAATGCAAGGCTTCGCCGTTACCCTAGGCATTATTGAAAACATGAGTACTTCATTAGAACAACAAGTTATTTTAATTACAGGGGCTTCTACAGGTATTGGCGCAGCTTTGGCACAGGAGTTAGCACAGCAATTTCGAGGGATTTGCTTGGTTTTGGCAGCACGAAGTAAAGACAAAATGCTACAAGTAGCTGCTGAGTGCGAGAAACTGGGAGCAGAGGTTTTGGTTGTCCCTACCGATATAAGTGATGCTTCTCAAGTTGAGCATCTTGCTAGTTTAGCATTTGAACATTTTGGTAAAGTTGATGCTTTAATTAATAACGCTGGTTATGGAGAAATGGGACCAATAGAATTGTTATCTCCTGAGGCGGCGAAAGAGCAATTTGCTGTCAATTTTCATGGTCCTTTAACTTTAATTCAAGCCTTGGTTCCTATAATGCGTAAACAAGGAGCAGGGAAGATACTTAATATTAGTTCTTTGGGAGGACGAATAGCTTTTCCGATGGCAGGATTATATAGTTGCTCTAAATTTGCTTTGGAAGCTCTTAGTGATGTTTTAAGAATGGAGTTAAGGGCTTTTAATATTCAAGTAGTTGTGATAGAACCTGGACCAGTAGTAACAGATTTTTTTGCAGTTGTTAATCAGAAAGTTGAAGGTGCATTTCCTGAAGCCGAACAGACTCCTTATCAAGCTGCTGTTAAAAAGCTTTTATCATTGAAAAAACAAACTGAACTGCTCGGTTGGACTCCCCAAAAAGTAGCTAAAGTTATGATAAAAGCCCTTGTCGCTAAACATCCTCGCCCTCGCTATATTGCAGCTACCGGAGGAAATATTTTAATTTTCTTGATGACTAAAATTTTACCTACTTGGGCAAGAGATTTATTTTGGAAGCGTTTTTATGGTATTGATAAAGTTGAAAAGGAGTGGCTTAGTAGGGAAGGGTTTTAGTGAATTTGGTGAAGTTAGCATAAATTTTAATTACCCATTTACTTAAAAAAGGGGAAGAGAAGAAAGATGATCTTATTTTTACTTGGTTATGATTTTATTTGGTTTGATCATAACTAATATTCATGGTTTTCTTGCTCCTATTGCTCCTATCAAAGCAGATATTTTAGTTGTAGAAGGCTGGATATCTGAATCAAGGAATTGAAAGTGCGATCACAGAATTTAAAAATAAAAATTTTGGTTAATCTAGCAAAAAATATTAGTCCCAGAAATTAGAGTAGGGGCGATCGCCTATCACTCTAGTGCGCTCAATTTCATCAGAAGCGATCACTATGTCTTTATGCTCTTGTTTCGAGTTTAACTAGGTATTAGCTTAGGAACAGAAGTTAAATAATAAAAAACTTCACAGAGAAAATAAGTGATTTTACTGATAAAATTTGTTTTAGATAATGGCAATATTAAAGGCAGTACAGCATCTACAAGACTAAAGAGTTCCTTTGGGAACTTCAATGTTATCAGGAGTACATAGACATGGCTAAACTTTCTAATCAACCGTTACAACCAAATCCCTTTATCGCCTATCGCGATCCTCTCACAGGCCGGTGGGTAGTAGAAAAACCCCCGACGGAAAAGAAAAATAAAAAAGAGAAACCAATTTCGACAGTTGCTACTTGGCCTAGGTTGGTTAAAAAAAGCGCTTAAAGTTTTTCGTACAATAGAATAGTCAAGCTTCAATTTCCCAGAATGAGTGTTGTTTAAGCATCTCCACAGCAAAAAAACAAATTCAACATCTCCTGGGACTTTTTTTCCTTTCCCCTTTCTCCCTTACCCTCTGCTAGAAACTAAAACTGTAACTGTCCAAACGGATTTTAGATGATTTGTTTGTGCTGCCATCATAGGCAATAATATTGTCAAGAACCTTAATAAAGGGTGTTACGAAACTTGATTAACCTGTCTAATTACCGAAAGAGTTTGGCTATTTTTGGCATTAGCTCTTTATTACCTACCCTAGCAGTTCTTCCTGCTTGCAACACATTTACAAAACAACAGCAAGAAAATACTCTTAATAAATTTGCAGGCAATTGGCAAGTAGTTAGCGCCAGCTTAGGAGATGAAGTAAATGATAATCCTGGTGGAGCAATTCAACTAGAAGTTAGTAATAATAAGCTCATTGGTGGTTTAACTGGTGGCCCTTCAGTGGAACTTAAAGCTGTTAAAGAGGGTAATCTGGAAGGCAAACTTAACATTGATATTGTCGAACAAAATATTCAAGTTCCTATCACTGTCAAACTTACCAAAGATGAAAAGCTAACTATGGTTATTCTCACAAGTAAAGTAGATACCAGTAACTTACCTCCACAATGGCATCAAGAATTTACAGAAGATGTTACTTATGTCGCAAAAAGAACTCCGGCATCTTTACCTTCAGAAGTAGAAAAAGTAAAAACGCCTGAATTAGAAGCTCAAAAATATATTGGTGTTCTTACCAAAGCCAAACAAGGATTTTTTATCGAGTTTGGTACTTTCACTTCTAAAATGAACAACTTAGGGCTAGATGTACCTTCCGACACCACCCATTATTCCTATAGAGTTAAAGAATTAAATAACAGTTTTGCCCAGTCTTTAGCTATTCCGAAAAAAGAAGGATTGAGAAGTTACACCGGAGGAATATTTGCTACTCCCATCGAAGGGACAACTCGCATGACTACAACTACTATAGTTTGCCAGAGCAATCAACCATCCCAAACCCTTCCTGATTCCCCGGCTTTAATAGAAGGAATACCTCAATGTCCTGACGGCTTTCAGCCTCTTGAATAAAATTAAAATCGGTCTACCTACCTTGTTTATTCTTTTTTTGAGAGCGCTCATCAGCCTTTTCTACCCATCTTAAGATAGCTTGCAGTATAGTCGTTACATATAATCGGCATACAATCACTACCCATGAGTCGTTCCCAAAAAGCATCTACCGTTAACAATTCGACAAATAGTCAAGTCTCTGCGACAGAGATTCCCAATGCTGATTACCGCGAGTTAGAACGGGAAAAATTGACACCAATGATGCAGCATTATACTCAAACAAAAGATGAGTATGCTAACTGTTTGTTGCTTTATCGGGTAGGAGATTTTTTTGAATGCTTCTTTCAAGATGCCATTACCATTTCCCGTGAGTTGGAGTTAGTACTTACTAGCAAAGAAGCCGGCAAAGAAATTGGGCGAGTACCCATGACAGGTGTACCTCACCATGCCTTAGATCGCTATAGCACTATGTTGTTAGAAAAGGGTTATGGAGTGGTTGTTTGTGATCAAGTAGAAGATGCCGCACAAGCTAAAGCAGAAAAGCGAATGGTACGTCGGGAAGTGCAGAGGCTGCTTACTCCTGGTACAGTCTTAGATGAGGGAATGCTCAATGCTAGACGTAACAACTTCCTCGCGGCGGTAGTAATTGCGAAAAATAACTGGGGTTTAGCCTATGCTGATGTTTCCACCGGAGAATTTTATACTACCCAAGGGAAAAATTTAGAATCATTAGACTTAGAACTATTACGCTTGCAACCATCGGAAATACTCTTTCCCACCAATGCCCCAGATATTAATACCCTACTACGGCCAGGAGAAAAGTCAGCCTACTTACCAGAATGCCTCCCAGACTGCTTTTGTTACTCCCTACGTTCCCAAACTCCTTTTACTCTTGCTGAAGCCAAGCAACGACTCCTAGAACAATTTAGGGTAAGATCCCTAGAAGCTATGGGGTGCGAACATCTCCCTTTAAGCATCAGGGCATCTGGTGGATTGTTGGAGTATGTAGAAACGACAATTAGAAATAAGCAAAGAAATCCCCAAGGAGAAGATGTACCTCTACAACCCCTACGCACCTATACTATTGAAGATTTCTTAGTTTTAGATCAGCAGACTCGTCGTAACTTAGAAATTACTCAAACGGTTCGTGATTGTACTTTCCATGGTTCTCTCCTCTGGGCATTAGATCGTTGTAGTACGGCGATGGGAGGAAGGGCATTGCGTCGTTGGTTGTTGCAACCCCTATTGGATCTTCAAGGTATTAAAGCTAGGCAAGATACGATCCAGGAATTGAGGGAAAATAGTAGTTTGCGTCAAGATTTGCGCCAACTCCTACGACAAATTTATGATTTAGAAAGGTTAACGGGAAAAGCGGGATCGGGAACTGCTAATGCTAGGGATTTAGTCTCTTTAGCAGATTCTTTGTTGAAGTTAACAGATTTAGCCGAATTAGCTTCTGGTGGTTCTTCTGCTTATCTTAAAGCAGTCCAAAAAGCACCACCAGAGTTGGAAAAATTAGGTAGGTATCTTGCCGCTAGTTTGGTGGATTCCCCACCCCAACACCTTAAAGAAGGAGGGGTAATTCGTCCTGGAGTCAATGCTCAATTAGATGAAATGCGGGCTTCTTTAGAAGAAGATCGTACCTGGATTGCTAACCTCGAAGTAACCCAACAGCAGCGTACCGGCGTATCTAATTTAAAGGTAGGTTATAACAAAACCTTTGGTTACTACATTAGTATGCCCCGTAGTAAGGCAGCCCAAGCCCCCCAAGATTTTACCCGCAAACAAACCCTTACTAATGAAGAACGCTACATAACCCCAGAGTTAAAGGAAAGGGAAACCAGAATTCTGACGGCGAAAGATGATCTTAATCGTTTGGAGTATGAGATTTTTGTGGCATTGCGGGGGGAGGTTGCCTTACTCGCTAGGGAAATTCGGACTACAGCTAAGGCTGTTGCGGCGATTGATGTTCTTTGTGGCTTAGCAGAAGTGGCAGTCTATCAAGGTTATTGTCGCCCCCAAATGGAGGAGGGAAGAGAAATTGCTATCTCAGCCGGGAGACACCCAGTGGTAGAACAAAGTCTTCCCCCAGGTTTCTTTGTACCCAACTCCACTCAAATGGGTTATTCTCAAGCAGAAAAAAAGCGCCAAAATGATCCGGATTTGGTTATTCTTACAGGTCCCAATGCTAGTGGTAAAAGCTGTTATTTGCGTCAAGTAGGGCTAATTCAACTTATGGCCCAAATTGGTAGTTTTGTTCCTGCTAGACAAGCAAAATTAGCTGTATGCGATCGCATTTTCACTCGCGTTGGTGCAGTGGACGATTTAGCTACAGGACAATCTACCTTTATGGTAGAAATGAACGAAACTGCGAATATTCTCAACCATGCTACAGCAAAATCTTTGGTTTTGTTAGATGAAATTGGCCGAGGGACAGCAACCTTTGATGGACTTTCTATTGCTTGGGCTGTTGCTGAATATTTAGCCACAGAAATTCGTTCCCGCACTATTTTTGCAACCCACTATCATGAACTCAATGAATTAGCTTCCATACTTACCAATGTGGCTAACTATCAGGTTACAGTAAAGGAACTTCCTGATAAAATCATCTTCTTACATCAAGTACGTCCTGGAGGTGCAGACCGTTCTTATGGTATTGAAGCAGGACGTTTAGCCGGGTTGCCCACCTCAGTAATTAAACGGGCTAAACAAGTAATGGGACAAATTGAAAAACATAGTAAGATTGCCTTGGGTTTAAGAAATGGAATTCAACAAAGACAACCTATTTCTAGTCAAGAATCTCATAGTCAGTGGGTGGATCAGTTAGATATTTTTGAGTAAGGACAGTTTAGTTTAGTTTCTAGCAGTTGATTGCTGTTTTATGTGGTAGTTGTGAGTAAATACTACACCAATGATTCTTGCTTAATATAGATAGCTTGTATATTTTCAATTTTTCTAAAAATTGCTCTGTTTCTCAATTAAATCCTATGTCTAATCTTCAGAAATTCACCCTTCAAGAAATGACTCAATGCGGTATGCAACTCCGCGAATTAAATTCCGGAAGTAGCAGCATCGAGGAAGTAGCTAATAAAGTTGTCAATTATTTTTATGAAAACTTTATCAACGAAGAAACCAGGGAAAAGGCTTTTGCTTTAGTACGCTTTTTTAAAACCTATGCTTATGAAAATTTAGAGCCTACATTACAAGAATATGCTCAAATAATGTCAGGCGAAAATTCTCTATACCCTCAAACCAAATGTCTAACCCTATTGGCAACAAAAGGAAAGCTTCCTGAATGGAACTCCAGACATAAATCTATAGAACATAAAGCTATTCCTTTAGCTAGCGAACAGTTAGTAGCCCAAGCCCCCATGATTTCACAACTATTGCGGCAATTTGGTTTGAAAACTGCTACATTTCTTAACCCAGATCCTCAATTATTGGTAGACCTAGAACAAAAAACCTATAATGTTTTTTATATACCTCAAGCTTTAGGTAGCAAATATATACCTGCCCAGGAAAAGTTTGTTATTCCTCATCAAATTCAGTCAGTGCTGGGTTTCGGTGGTATGTTACCAGATGGCAATCTTTTCGCAGTTATTCTCTTTTCTCAGGTGCAAATTCCCCAGGATACAGCTACTCTTTTCAAAGTCTTAGCTCTAAGTGTTAAAATGGCGATTCTACCTTTTACCAAAGATTCTGTCTTTACCAAGATTTAACCTAATCAAAGTTCGATAAACTTATAGCCATCCTTAAGGATTATGAAAATTGAGGACGTAGAGCAACTTAGGTATCAGGTGGCGGCCTTAGAAGAGTTGCTAGCAACCTATGAATTTACAACAACGGAAAAATCTAATAAGTTAGAGCAAGCTTTAGAAAAGCTCCAAGAAAGGGCCCAGCAGTTAGAACACGCCCAAGAAACTCTACATATTCTCCAATCTATACTTGATAGTATGGGGGATGGAGTAGCTGTGGTTAATGAAGAAGGAAAATTTATTTTTTTCAATCCAGCCGCAGAAAAAATCCTCGGAGTTAATCACACTAATGCTTCCTTGAGAGACTGGGTTCAAAAAAGTAGTTTTTATTTGCCAGACCAAACAACTATTTACCCAGAAGAAGAATATCCTTGGCAGCTAGCTGTACTGGGTGAGTCTGTTGATACAGCAGAGATGTTTTTGCGCAATACAGCAGAACCGGAAGGAATTTGGCTTAGTGTTAATGCTAGGCCTCTTAGAAATGGAGATGGCTGTTATAGAGGTGGAGTGGTGGTATTTAGGGATATTAGCACCAGAAAGCTTATTGAAGAGTCTCTGCGCTCCTCTAGCGCCTGTTTTCAAGAGCAAGCAGAACAATTAGAACATACCCTACAAAAGCTGCGTAAAACCCAAGCGCAATTAATCCAAACAGAAAAAATGTCCGGTTTGGGGCAAATGGTAGCAGGGGTAGCCCATGAAATTAATAACCCCATTAACTTTATTTACGGCAACTTAGTTCACCTGGGGCATTATAACCAAGATATGCTTAACCTACTTAAGTTGTATGAAAAACATTGTCCCCCTTGTTCAGAAATTCAAAAAGCATCAGAAGATATAGAAATAGACTATTTAAAAGAAGATATTCCTAAAATCCTCTCCTCAATGGCTATTGGTACTGAACGTATCCGGCAAATCGTTGTTTCTTTGCAAAATTTCTCTCGGCTAGATAGTCCTAGTTTGCAAGCTGTTAATCTCCATGAAGGACTAGATAACAGCCTCATGATTTTACAGAGTCGTTTAAAAGAAAAGCCTGATAGAGTAGCTATTGAAGTAATTAAAGACTATGGTGATTTACCTCTGGTTGAGTGTTATGCAGGACAAATCAACCAAGTATTCATGAATATTTTGAGTAATGCTATTGATGCTCTAGAGGAAAGAGAAAATCAGCAATTAGCTAGTAATAGTTTAGTAGATGCAAAAATCATCACTATTCGCACCGAAAGGATAGGAGAAAACGAAGTAGCTATTCACATTTATGATAATGCTTCGGGGATACCCAAAAAAGTTCAAGAGCATATTTTTGACCCTTTCTTTACGACCAAAGAAGTGGGTAAAGGTACAGGGTTAGGGATGTCTATTAGCTATCAAATAGTTGTTGATAATCACAAAGGTAAACTTCTATGTAAATCAGAATTAAATGAAGGAACAAGATTTACGATTAAATTGGCAATTCAACAGCATAATTTCGGAGATAGATTGGTAAAAGCTAGTTAGGAAATAAGAGAATGCCCAGAGTCTACAAAGTTGATAAACTTAGGGTACAGAAATACGATTCAGCAAAAGAATTAGCTAAGGAGGCAGCACAAGATGTTAGAGATTATCTACAGCTTGTTTTAAAAGAAAACGGCCGAGCTAATTTGGTTTTAGCCACAGGGAAATCTCAGCTCGAATTCTTAGACAATTTGCTCACATTAGGAGGTTTGGATTGGTCAAAAATAACGTGCTTTCACTTAGATGAATATTTAGGTATTTCTGCGAATCATAACTCTAGTTTTCGTCATTATCTTCAAGAAAAGATGGACAAAAAATTTCATCCTGGAAAGTTTTATTACCTAGTCGGAGATACTCTTGAACCTTTAAAAGAATGTGAACGTTATACTAAACTACTACAAGCTCAATCCCTTGATATATGCTGTCTTGGTATTGGAGAAAATGGTCATCTGGCTTTTAATGATCCTTCTGTGGCTAACTTTAGTGATCCTTACTGGGTTAAATTAGTAAAATTAGACCAGCTTAATCGTCAACAACAAGTAAATCAGGGTCATTTTAATAATCTTGAAGCTGTACCTAATTATGCTTTCACTTTAACTATTACAGCTATTTGTACTGCTGCAAAAATAATTTGTCTTGCTCCAGAATTACGTAAAGCTGCGGTGGTAAAAAAGATGTTATTAGGGGATATTAGTACTCATTGCCCCGCTTCCATTCTCCGCAGACAAGCAAATGCAACTTTGTTTCTTGATCGAAATTCTGCTAGTCTGTTACCAGAGAAAATGTTTTAGTCATCAGCGTATCGAAGAAGACTAATACTTCACAATCAAAATTACTATCTGAAATTGCAACTTAAGGACAATAACTTAGTTAGAGGGAATACTGTAGTAGTAGATTTATTTTGTTTTGGTAAGAAGCAAATCGAGAAGTAAAAGTTATTTTTAATTAAAGTATCAGAGCAACTTCTAGTTAACTATGATAGCAATTCCTGGCTACAAAATTAATTCTCTTCTAGAAGAAGGAACTAGTACAATTGTTTATAGAGGTACAATAATTTCTACTGCTAGACCAGTCATTATTAAAGTTCTTAAAAAAGAATATCCTTCCTTAGAAGAAATTACCAGCCTAAAGTATGAATATGAAATTCATCAAAGTCTGCCGATCACAGGAGTTGTTCAAGCTTTAAACTTAGAACCATATCAAAATAGCTTTGCCCTCATCTTAGAAGATTTTTCTGGTGAAGATATTGAAAGCTTTTTGCAACAAAAACAAATTAACATTCAAGAGTTTCTTAAATTAGCTATTCAAATTATAGAAATAATTGGTGAGATACATCAACATCAAGTTATTCATAAAGATATTAAACCAGCTAATATAATTATTAATTCTTCCACCGGAGAACTAAAAATAACTGATTTTGGTATTGCCTCACGCCTGGTAAAAGAAAACCCAACTGCCAATAATATTAATCTTATTGAAGGGACTCTTGCTTATATGTCCCCTGAACAAACAGGCAGGATGAATAGAGCGCTTGATTATCGTAGTGACTATTACTCTTTGGGAGTAACTTTTTATGAAATATTAACGGGGCAACTACCTTTTACTACTACAGAATCCCCTAGAACTTGTTCACTGTCATATTGCCAAACAACCCCTGGCCCCAGCAAGAATAAATCCAAAAATTCCTCAAGGTATCTCTGATATTGTTAGCAAATTGTTAGCTAAAACTGCTGAAGCTAGATATCAAAGTGCTTTAGGACTCAAATATGACTTAGAATATTGCCTTTCTCAGTTAGAATCTACTGGTTCTATTCCTATTTTCAATGTTGGGATCAGGGATTTATCAGGGCAACTATTGATACCTCAAAAACTTTACGGTAGAGAAGAAGAAATTACTAGTTTAGTTCAGTCTTTTGAGCGAGTGAGTCAAGGGGCTACGGAAATGATCTTAGTTTCAGGTTATTCAGGAATTGGCAAAACTTCAGTTGTCAAGGAAATTTACAAGCCTGTTTTAGCTCACAAAGGCTATTTTTTTAGTGGTAAATTTGAAAGATTTAAAGGAAACATTCCTTATACGGCTTTAATACAAGCCTTTTCTAAATTAATACAGCAACTTCTAACTGAAGGTGGAGAAAAAATAGCAATTTGGCAACAAAAGCTGCTTACTGCTTTGGGAAATAATAGTCAAATTATTACAGATGTTATTCCTGAAGTTCAATTAATGCTTGGAGATCAACCAAAAGTAGCTGAACTTTCTCCTCATGAGGCTCAAAATCGTTTCAACCGTGTATTCAAAGAATTTATTCATGTTTTTACAAAAGCTGAACACCCCCTAGTTTTATTCCTTGACGATCTTCAGTGGGCTGATTTAGCATCTCTTAAATTAATTAAATTGCTGATGAACGATTCTCAAAGTCAGTATTTGTTATTAATAGGTGCTTATCGAAGTAATGAAGTTAATTCTATTCATCCTTTAATGACAACCTTAGAGGAGATTCGTGATCAAGAAGCTATTATTAACAAATTAAGCTTGAAATCTTTATCTTTAGATAGTGTTAGTGAATTACTAAAAGATACTCTTCAAGAATCACAAAATATTCAGCCTCTAGCCAAATTATTGTACAACCGTACCGCGGGTAATCCTTTCTTTTTGACTCAAATCTTACAAACTTTAGAAGAAGAAAAATTATTAACTTTTGATTTTACCAAAGGAAATTGGCATTGGAATCTAGAAGAAATTCAAAAAGTTGGTATTACTAATCAAAATGTAGTTGAGTTAGTAGCTAGTAATATCCAAAAATTACCAGAAGCAACTCAAGAAGTTCTTAAATTAGCTGCTTGTCTTGGCAGTCAGTTTAGTCTCAATACACTCTCAGCTATACAAGCTGAATCTCCAAAAAATACGGCTGCTAATTTATGGGAAGCTTTACAAGCTGGAGTCATACTGCCCTTAGACAATCGTTACAAAATGATCTTCTCTCTAGAGAGCAAAGAGAATATTAATGATTTTCAGATTGAATATAAGTTTATTCATGACCGTATTCAACAAGCAGCATACTCTCTAATTTCTTTACAAGAAAAACAAGAATTACACCAGAATATTGGGAAAACACTCCTTAAAAATACTTCTAAAGAAGAATTAGATCATCATGTTTTTGATATTGTTAATCAGTTAAACGTAAGTGCTTACCTGATTAGTGATTCAGCAGAAAGATACGAGTTGGCTGAACTTAATCTTATAGCTGGCAAGAAAGCTAAAGCTGCTAATGCTTATGAACCTGCCATGGGATATTTTCAAGTCGGCATTAATTTATTAGCCCCAGACAGTTGGAGTAATAACCACCATTTAACCCTTGCTCTTTATACAGAAACTGCGGAAATTGGCTATTTAGTTGGTGATTTTGAGCAAGCTAAACAATTAGCCAATGCCACTATAGCTAAAACAAAAAATATCTTGGATCAAGTGAAAGTTTATGACATCAAGATTCAAGCTTATATAGCTCAGAATATGATGTCAGAAGCATTTACACTTGGTGTAGAAGTGGTAAGACAATTAGGAGTCAATTTACCTAAAAATCCTAGTAAATTTGACATTTTAATTAGTTTAACAAAAACTAGGATTTTGCTTTTTAATCAAAAAATTGAGAAGCTAATTGATTTGCCAGAAATGATAGATGCTAAAAAGCTAGCAGCTATGAGTATTTTAAATACTATTACTCCGGCTACAGCACAAGCTAATTCTTTATATTTTCCTTTAATTATTTCTACCATAATTCAGCTATCAATGAAGTATGGTAATTGTGCCGATGCAGTTTTTGGAGGATATGTTGGTTATGCGTCTATGCTCTGTTCTAATTTGATTGGAGATATTGAGAAAGGCTACCTTTTTGGTTGTTTAGGATTAAAAATTCTAGAGAAATATAATGCACCTCATTTAAAGTGTAAAACCTATTACCTTTTCAATAGTATGGTTCGTCATCTCAAAGAACCTTTAAAAAAGACAACTGATGCGTTACTAGAAGGTATAAGCGTAGGTTTAGAAACGGGAGATATAGAGTATGTAGGCTATTCTTCAGTTAATTATGTAAATGCTTTATTTTTATCTGGTGAAAAACTTCTTTTAGTATCTAAAAAAATAGACTACTATATTGAGTTAAATAATAATATTAGCTTTGCTAGTATGACTTCCTGCTTACGAATACTTAAGCAAAATATAACGAATCTGGCTGATGAAGAATTTGATTTAGCCATAAATGTAAATGAGACAAACTTGCTTCCTAAGCAAAGTCATAACGCTTTTATTCTTAGTACTATCTATATTGGTCAAGCTTTTACTAACTATTTAGCTAGAAATTATTATCAAGTTATTGAATTAGCTATATTAATAGAAAAACTTGGTAATGATATCCCTAAACTTTATTGGTTTTGTCTTAATAATTTTTACTATAGTTTAGCATTACTAGCTGAATATCAGCATCAGGATAAAACAACACAGAAGCAAAGAATAAAAAAGGTAAAATCTTTACAAAGAGAAATGAAAAAGTGGGCGCATCATTCACCTACTAATTATCAACATAAATACGATTTAGTCGAAGCAGAAAAAGCACGAGTATTTGCTCAAGAACTTAAAGCGATGACTTACTACGACTTGGCTATTCAAGGAGCAGGAGAATATGGTTATATCCAAGAAAAAGCTTTAGCTAATGAACTAGCAGGAGAATTCTATCTCGAACGGGGGCGAACCAAAGTTGCTCAAGCTTATTTAACAGATGCTTATTATTGCTATTTAAGCTGGGGAGCTAAAGCAAAGGTAAAAGATTTAGAAACAAGATATTCTCAGTTGCTTGAGCAAACTATTTTTCTAGAAAAGCCTCAAAATTCAACTATTCGTACTAGTCAAGATTCAACAACAGGAGCAACGTTAGCAGCTTTAGATTTATCTACAGTTCTTAAAGCTTCGCAAGCTATTTCTGAAGAGTTAGTTTTAGATAACTTACTTACTAACTTAATTAAAGTTTTAATGGAAAATGCCGGAGCGCAAAAAGCTCTATTTTTCTTAAAACAAGAAGAGAATTTAGTGTTAGCAGCTAAGGGTTCAATAGAGATAGAGAAAGTTAATGTGCTACCTTTTATTGCTATTGAAGAACAGCTTGATTTACCCATGAGTGTCATTAATTATGTTCAAACTACTAAAGGCAATGTGGTGTTGAGTGATGCTACAGAGGAAGGTTTATTTACTAATTCAAACTATGTACGCAAAAATAAACCAAAGTCTATTTTATGCTTACCTGTACTTAATCAAGGTAAATTAACAGGAATTTTGTATTTGGAAAATAAAATTACCCAAGGTGCGTTCACTAAAAATCATTTAGAATTACTAAAGCTATTAACTTCCCAAGCTGCTATTTCTCTAGAAAATGCCTTGCTTTATGATAGTTTGACTGTAGCCAATTTCCAATTAGAGGAGTACAGCCAAAATTTAGAGCAAAAGGTACAGGAAAGAACTCAACAGATAAAAGAAAAAAATGAGCGCTTACACCAGACTTTGCAAGAACTAAAAAGTACTCAAACTCAGTTAATTCAAACGGAAAAAATGTCTAGTTTGGGGCAGATGGTAGCTGGTGTTGCTCACGAAATCAATAATCCTGTTAATTTTATTTATGGCAACCTTATTCACACCAATGTCTATATAAAAGAATTATTGGATTTGGTAAAACTTTATCAACAAGAGTATCCTCAGCCAACAATTAAAATTAAAAAAGCAATTGAAACAATAGAACTCGATTTTCTAGTCGAAGACTTATTAAAAATCCTGAAGTCTATGCAGCTAGGTAGCGATCGCATCCGCGAAATCGTCCTTAGTTTGCGTAACTTTTCAAGATTAGATGAAGTAGATATCAAAACTGTTAATCTACACGAAGGAATTAATAATACTCTCTTGCTATTACAGCATAGAACAAAAAAAAGCTCTATGCACCCTGAAGTTAAAATAGATAAAAATTATGGTAACTTGCCGGCAATAGACTGTTATCCTGGGCAGTTAAATCAAGTGTTTATGAATCTTTTTTGCAATGCTATAGATGCTTTAAATTTAGAAACTAGAGATTGGAGTGAAGGACTACCTAAAATTTCTATTACTACAGAAACAAAAGATAATAATTGGGTAACTATCCGCATTGCTGATAATGGTAGCGGTATACCAGAATCAGATAAATCCAAACTTTTTGATCCTTTCTTTACTACTAAGCCTATAGGCAAAGGTACAGGTTTGGGTTTATCTATTAGCTATCACATAGTAGTAGAAAAACATGGGGGTAATTTGACCTGTAATTCTGTAGTAGGGGAAGGAACAGAATTTACTATTGTTTTACCAACACGACAAATTAAGTAAATTCATTTAACATTTGTCAATTACTAAACGCTCCTTCTTCATCAAGAAGAGGATAACTTTTACCTTCTTGTTGATACCTTGCTGCAATTTCTGGATAGCCCCACTCAAATAAAACTCGTTCATAAGTTTGAGAGTCTAGTTGCACTTTGTCATACAAACCTGCCTGTAAACGCTGACGTTGTACCTCAAATAAAATAACTGCCGCAGCCACAGAAACGTTCAATGATTGCACCATCCCTACCATAGGAATAATAATTTCCTTGTCAACTAAGACAGCAGCCTCTTCACTAACTCCCCACTTTTCTGAACCCATCAAAATTGCTGTGGGTTGGGTATAATCTAACTTGCGGTAATCAACGGAGCGATCGCTAAGATGGGCGGCGTAAATATTAAAATCTTTCTCCTTGAGATGCTTGATTGATTCACTGATACTGTCATGTAGATGTAAATTAATCCACTTTTCACTGCCCCTAGCTGTACTGTTGTAAGTAGGCATTTCCTGATGGCGATTCACGACATGAGCCTCAAACACCCCTACAGCATCGCAGGTGCGGAGAATAGCCGAAAAGTTGTGAGGTTTATGAACATTTTCCATCAAAACAGCTAAATCTGGTTGCCGTTTATCTAATACTTGTTTGAGTTTCTGATAGCGTCTAGGAATCACAAATTTTTGTCTGAAAAATCAAAGCCATTTCTTAATAATTTGGGAAGTAATTTCAGGTTGTTCAAGGTGAGGAACATGACCACATTCTTTCACCCATTCAAGCTGACTATGGATAATTGCCTGTTGAAAATTAAAGGCTACTTTTGTACCAAGAATGCGATCATTTTCACCCCAAATAATTAAGCTGGGTTGTTGAATTTGCCCTAGTTGCTTGAAAAAGGAACCATAACCACCACTTTTAGTAAAAGCAATTAAAGCTTGGTTCCAATTAACAGATTTTAGGTGCAAAGCACCACAAAGATAAGCATCTTGGTTAGCGAGATTTTTATCGTAATATGCCGAACGACTAATACCTTGCCTAACCTTGGGGTTACGCAAAAATTCCGTCGCCCAAATATCTAAAGGAGGGAACATCAACTTCCCCAATAAAGGGGGGTTAGCCAAACCCGCACTATCCAACAACACTAACTTTTTAACCACTTCCGGGTAGGTAAGGGTGAAATCAAGGGCGGCTGCCCCTCCCATAGATGCCCCTAGCAAAATCATGGGCTGGCTGATTTTTTGTTTCCAGAAGTAATAAAGGTGAGTTTTAATTGCTTCTGGACTAAAAGATAAACCTGCTACCCTTTCTGTAAAACCGAATCCCCACAAATCTACAGCCCAAGTTTCTTGATTCTCCCCCAGCAAAGGTAATAAGCGGCGAAATTCCAACACTGAACTATCAAACCCATGGAGTAAAAGTATTGGTGTTTGACCACTTCCTTGCTGGGTATAAGTTGTGAGGATAGGTTGTGAGGTTAAGGGAGTTGTAATAGAGGTTTGTTGAATCTTTTTGGCTAAAGCAATAGAAGTTGCTTGTGTCAGGTTAGCAACTTCAGGAGGGAGGAAATGAGGGAACATAGAAAAGGTACTTATTCGCCTGAGTCTTGGATATTTCCTAAATTAAAGAGGAAAGGTACACCACCTTGGGAATCTCCTCCTGAAACCAAAACTTTGGGCATTTGCGAACCACCTTGTCGCCATGCTTCAATAGCTTCTTTTTGCAATACCAACTGTCCACCTTGGGCTTTGAGGGTTTCTGCTAATAATCGTTGTGCTTCTGCCCTACCTTTAGCGCGGTTAATATCGGCTTGTGCCTGTTGTTCTGCTTCTTTAGCGACATAAACAGCACGCCTTGCCTTCTGTTCAGCAATTTGCTTATCTTCGACCGCTTTGGCAAACTCTGGGGAGAAGTTCAAATCAACCACACTGGTATCAAGAACAATAATACCGTACTTTTTCAAGCGCTCTCCCAAGGCTTCATCAAAATCTTGCTTCAGTTCGCTTCTTTTGGTAATTGCTTCTTCTACGGTTCTTCTTGCGGCTGCTATTTTAAAAGATTCTTGGGTTTGAGGGGCAATAATTTTAGAAACAATATTGGCTAAAGTTCCTTGTTTTCTTCTAATTTCTACCACTCTACTTGGATCGAGGCGGAAGTTAATCGCAAACCTAGCAGAGAGGTTTTGCAAGTCCTTAGTAGAACTCTCAGCAGGAACCTCAAATTTCTGTACTGTTAGATCATAAATATCAACATTAGAAACCAATGGAGGTCGGACGTGAATACCTTCTAGTAAGGCCCCATCCCTTGCTTTACCCAAAATGCTAATAACTCCTGCTTGCCCTGGGTTAATAATCACAAAAGAATTAAAACTGACCAGAATAATAATCGCAGCAATGAGGCCACCTACTAATGGTTGCCAGTTTTGTGAAGTTTGACTTCTCAAGTATGTATCTCCTAATTGTTATCTTTCTTTGCTATAGATTCAGCATAAAGTTATTCTGGTTCAACCACAATATACTTAACTGCTGCGGGGAGCAGATTTGATAACATTAATTGGAGACTTACAGGAAAATTATCTTGAGAAAATCGGAAATGATTTTTCTCACAATTTAGGAAAAATAGCTATATTATTGAGAAAAATAGTGTAGGAGCTACGATCGCACCCAATAATTACCAACTGAGCCTGACATTACCCCTTAGTCCCTTCTTTCAGAACAGTCAAGGGTTCATCTTAGATTCAGATAACAGATGTGCAAAGGGTAAACATAGTTTGCTATCAAGAAAATCAACCTATAATTTGCAAGTTGCCTAGAAGCATCAGCTACTCAATTAATTAAATAGTTGAGGCTAGGAACTCATTTACGAAAGATAAATCTGTGCATTAAAACTAGCTACTCCTAAAAGCAGAAATTTTGTTTTTTGGTAGTTATTCTAGGGGTTGGGGGCATACTTTAATATACCTGTAACCCATTATAAGGAGAGAGTGTTTGCGCCTATGTTTGCGCAAATGTTTGATTTGGTCTAGAAATTGTATACGAATGAGAAATTAGGGTAAAGATCAGGATTCATAAATAATGGCAAGGCGATCGCTGAAAGCTTCCTCAGAAGGCATTAAAAAGGCAAAACAAGCATTTGAACGTAAATGCTGGACTCAAGAATACCTAGCAGAAACCGTTGGCTTGCAGACTCGCCAACCAATTTGGAAGTTCTTTTCTGGCAAACCAGTAGACCGTAATGTTTTTGCTGAAATCTGTTTTCAACTAGACTTAGAATTAGAAGAAATTGTTGCCGTACCTAATTTCACTCAAAGTTCTGTAGAGAAAATAGCTGAAACAAAAAATGCTGAAACTCAGGCTCTCAATGACTTAATAGCCAAAGTACGCTCCCAGAGAAAAGAAAAGATTCAGCATCAGTGCGGAACCCTACGTCTATTAGATATTGCTAGGCCTATAGAAATTGACGATCTTTATGTCAATGTTAATATCCTTGAAGAAATTACTAGCCAAAGATGGCTACAAATTTCTGACCTCCAGGGTTTCCAACCAGAAGAATTTGACCGCCTGGGTTTAGGAAAAATGCGCCAGTCTGGAGTCCCAGGGCTAGAAGCTGTACGGAAAAACCCCAAGTTAATGGTTTTAGGTAAGCCGGGGGCAGGAAAAACCACCTTTTTACAATACATCGCCATTCAATGTAACCAAGGAAAATTTCTCTCTAACCAAATTCCTGTTTTCATCCGCCTGAAAAACTTTGCTGAAGATGCTAGCGACGAAGACAACTTTAGTTTTTTAGATTATCTCCAAGTTCAATTTGGTACTCACGACGTTACCCTAGAGCAAATTAAAAATCTACTCCAGGAAGGAAAAGTGCTACTCCTTCTTGATGGCTTAGATGAAGTACCAGAAACAGCTAGTGACGAAGTTATTAAACAAATTCGTAAGTTTTCGGAAAGATTTTATAAAAACAACTTAATTATCACTTGCCGTATAGCTGCCCAAGAGTATCGCTTTCAGGGCTTTACAGAAGTAGAAATTGCTGATTTTAGCCCTGAACAGGTAGAAGCTTTTGTTAAGAAGTGGTTTGTGACTGTCGTTCGTAATTCCCCAGATTTAGGTCACCAAAAAGCTCAAGCTTTTTTAGAAGAGCTAAATTTACCAGGAAATCGCCAAATTCGAGAACTAGCCGTAACTCCTATTCTTCTCAACTTAACCTGCTTAGTTTTCCAAGCCAAAGGAGAATTAAGTTCTCATCGTTCTGATTTATATCGCCAAGGTTTAGATTTGCTGCTTATTCGTTGGGACGAAACCAGAGGAATAAAAAGGGATGCCGTTTATCGTAACTTATCTTTGCCTGATAAACTCAAATTGCTCAGCCAGCTTGCCGCTATTACCTTTGAACAGGGAGATTACTTTTTTGAAGCTAACAAGGTCCAACAACTGATTGCTGATTATTTACTTACCTTACCCAATCCTCAAACTGACCCAGTAGCCCTATCTTTTGATAGTTCCGCTGCCCTCAAAGCTATTGAAGCCCAACATGGCTTATTAATTGAACGGGCGCGCCATATTTACTCTTTTTCTCATTTAACCTTTCAAGAGTATTTCACAGCCAGAAAAATTGCTAACAGCACTGAAGAAGAAAGTTTAGAAGAACTTGTTACTCACTTAAATGAAAAGCGTTGGCGAGAAGTCTTTTTGCTAACCACAGAGATGTTGCCGGATGCTAGTCTTTTATTAAAGGCAATAAAAGAAAAAGCAGACCGTAATCTAGCTGGAGAGCCAGTTTGGCAAGAATTTTTCCATTGGTTAGAAAACAAGTTTTCATCTGTCAATGCACCTTATCATCCCGCCGCAGTCCGTGCTTTTTACCTTGTCCTTGCCCTTCCTGGTGACCATCCCTTTAACCGCAATCAATCTTTGGCCCTCGCCTTAGATAGTAAAATCGCTGGGGAACGATCTGGAGATCTTGCCTTAGACTTAGCCCTTGCTAACCTTTGTTCTTTGGTTCAAAGTTTGACACCAACTCTAATTTATAACCGTTTTTCTTCTTTGGAACTTGCCCTAGATTTAGACCAACTCCTTGAGGATAAATCAACATTACAAAAAGGGATTCAGCAGTTAAGAAAGCAAGTTCCTGATAAATCTCAAGGCAAGGAAATTCTGCAAACATGGTGGCAAACTGAAGGAGAAGCTTGGTCAAATCAGTTAGTTTATTTGGTTCAAGAAGAGCGGGATCTTTGTCACCATTGGTATTATAGCGATCAGCAAAAACAGTTAATGGAGCAGTATTGTCAAGCTAATCAGCTACTTCTAGATTGTTTGAACAGTAATTGTCGGCTTACTTCTGAAGCGAAAAAAGAGATTGAGAAGAGTTTGTTTGTAATTTAGCTTTAAGCGCGGAGGGGGCAATAAGTAATAATTTCTTTCCTAAGTTTTTTGTATCTATTAATAAATAAAGGGGATCAGCTTAAGCTAATCCCCTTTATCATGTACCCATTACTTGAAAATTGACAGACCCATTAGTCTCTGCCGTTAATAGCAATTAAGAGGCGGAGAATAAAAACAAACAGGTTGATGTAAGTTAAGTACATCGAAAGTGCTGCCGGAAGGTACTGTTCATCTCTATAGGTGCGGGGCAAGATATAAAAATCAACCACCGCCAACCCAGCGAAAAGAAATACACCAAGACCAGAAATAGCCACCTCTAACCAGCTTGGGGTATAGATACCAAAGAGGCTAAAAAGCAGTTGACCAATTAAAACCACAAATAGAGCAATTATGCCTAAGCTGACAGTTTTGGTTAGGGCCATACCATCTTCTTCAGAGAGGTTGGAACCAACTTGCCTAGCAGCGATAAAAGTTACGCCGCAACCTAAAGCCGCAATACCGATACCTCCGATACCGACACCATTGGTTCTCAGGGCTACGAAAATCAAGCCACTGAGAGTATAGCCAGAAAGTAGGCTGTAAATAGCTAAAAGAGGTAAGGCTACGCTGTTATTTCCTTTTTCAGCAACACTTCTAGCCACAAAAAAGAGAATTAACTCGACAATTATCGCGCCGATGAAAGTTGGCATGAATAGTTCGGGGTAGTTTCTCATTACCCCTAAACCGCCATAGACTCCCACGGCTGTTAAAACTAATCCTCCACCCACAAAGGGCAAGGCATTAGCAATAACGTTAGGGCCAATTAGAGATTGACCTCTAGCTTCTTTGATCGCATTGCGAAAGTTACTTGTACTACTCATAAGAATTTTTGGAGTGTTGAAAGTTCTCTAACTAAAGGAGTTACTTAATATTTCTATTTTATTACTTGTCTTAGGAATAAGGAGCCTTTTTAAGTGTATACATTGAGGCACAAAAAAAATAGATTTGATATTTCCGTAAAAAAACTATGGCAGGACAGGTTGGTATCTGAAGAAAATGAATCTAGACTCACTAATTTGCTCCGTACTATTTTTGGTCTGCCTTACTGAGATTCTTGTAATTATGACAAATCAGTCTCTTCCCGTTCGCGGAATGGAACTTTTGATTGCTTACTCTCGTAACCCCTCCATAAAAGTTCGGAATAAGTTAGTTCATTTGAACACTGGTTTAGTGCGGAAAGTTGCTCACCGAGTTAGCAAACAATGTGCCGAACCCTATGAAGATTTAGAGCAAATTGGCTACCTTGGTTTAATTCGCGCTATTGAACGCTTCGATCCTGACCAAGGGTGTGCTTTTAGCTCTTTTGCAGTGCCTTATATTCGTGGAGAAATGCTCCATTTTCTACGAGATAAAAGCAGTACTGTGAGGATTCCTCGTCGTTGGCAAGAACTTTGTGCTAAGGCTAAGCGTTTGCGTAAAGAGTTAACCCAAACTCTAGGGCGCTTGCCCCAAGATAACGAAATAGCCCAAGAGTTGGGCGTTTCCGTTGGTGAGTGGCGCGAATGCAAGCTAGCTGTACAAAATCGTCTCTTGCTTAGCCTTGATGCCACTATTGGTCATTCAGCTAATTGTCCTGTAACCTTGGGGGAAACTTTACTCGACCCTGAGTACCAATCTAAACAAACTTCCCAAGAAGATAAGCTCCACCTGCAAGGAGCATTAAGTCAACTAGAAGAAAAAACCCAAGCAGCTATTGAGTTGGTGTTCTTGCGGGATTTACCTCGTAAAGAAGCTGCCAAACGTATTGGCGTTAGTCCGATGACCGTAACACGGCATATCCAAAAAGGTATTGACCGTTTGGAAGAATTGCTAGAACCTCAAGCTGCTTAGTATTAATTTAATAATGCTGCTTGTGGGTTAAGGAGTGGGGTTTCTCTAAACCATGAGACTCCATCAGTTTCTGGTCTGTCATAACTTCTTGGGGTTTGCCATCGGCTATTATTTTTCCTTCGTCGAGGAGCAATACGCGATCGCAAACTTCCAAGATTAGCTCTAAATCGTGGGAAGAAATGGCGAAGGTTTCTGGAGACTGTTGCAGAAACTCAATTAAGCGTCGCCTTGCCCGCAAATCAAGGTTGGCGCTAGGTTCATCGTATAAGACTAACTGAGGCTGCATCGCTAAAACAGTGGCGATCGCCGCCATACATTTCTCTCCTCCAGATAATTGGTGGGGAACTCTATCAATAAGATGTCCTACTCCAGTAATCTCTAAAGCCTGCTGTACCCTAGTGGCAATTTCTTGGGCAGAAAGTCCCATGTTCTCTGGACCAAAAGCGACATCATCCCTTACGGTAGTGCAGAAGAGTTGATCGTCAGGATTTTGAAATACTAAGCCAATTTCCGGCCGAAACTTCCCCACCTCCATGGGTTGCTCAAAAAGCTTAATTGTCCCGGCAGCAGGGGCTAAAATCCCGCAAATAGCTAGGAACAAGGTGGTTTTCCCTGCTCCATTCGGCCCAATTACACCGACTCTTTCCCCAGAGGAGATAGTTAGATCGAGGTTTTGCCAAATCAATCTTCCGTTAGCATAAAAAAAGCTGACATTTTCAAGAATAAGTGCTGCTTTTTCAGTGGTTTTGATGACCAATTGTTGATTCGGCTGTTTAATTACCATTAGTTACAAGTCAAAAGTCAAAAGGAAATAGTCAATATTGTTATTAATTATCCTGTAGTTTGTTGGTAACAGGAGGCGAACATCACCTCCTGTTACTTGAATAAACTCAGAATTATTTCGGTGCTGACAAAACTCAAAGCAAGAAGTAGAGTTACGATAAAAGCAATTTTGTGCTGACCAAATAGGGAATTTAGTTTGGAAGTTGGGAGTGGCTTTTGTCCGTAACCTCTTAGGAGCATAGCTTGATAAACTCGCTTGGATTTTTCGTAACTACTTACCAGTAAACTCCCTGTTAATCCAGCAAGGATTTTGAGGTTGCGAAAGCTGAAACTTTTATTTTGGAAACCCCGCATTTTCATTGCCCTTTGTCTGGTTTGTAAAATACCTCCTAATTCTTCGAGGTAACGATAGGATAGTAACATCATATCGACGATGGTATGGGGCAATCCCAAGGAGCGCATAGCTTTGATACTGGTTAAGAAAGGTGCTGTACCAAAGAGGATTAAGCTGATGGTGAGAATGCAGAGGAAGCGAGTGACAATTAACAAGACTTGCAAGCAGCCTTCTTGCTTTATATCTAAGAAACCCAGGCGGAAAAGTACTGTATTTCCGGCTACAAAAGGTAAAAAAATCACCACTCCCAAAATAAACCAACCAGGGTAGCGTAGTCTTGATAATAAAAAAGAAAAAGGCAATCGAGATAAGTAAAAAAAAGTTGCAGTGATGACTATCATTGCCGGGAGCAAAATCAAATGCTCCACGAAGGCAAAAGCGAAAATCAAACCCAACAATGCTATTAGTTTAGAACGTTGCTCCCAATGATGAATAACTGAGTCTAAATAAGCGTAACGATCAATGGCTAATTTCATTTAGCTATTTATGATAAATGACTAGTTTTCTAATAGTTCTGGCTTAACTTGTTGCAGGAAAGAAACTAACATTACTGTGAAGATTCCTTCAAGTATTGCGAGTATGCCGTGGGCAATAAGAGAAGCAAAAACAGCAGTTATTTCTGCCTGGGCATTAATATCCTTGGAGATGTTGGTGACAACTAGTAAGGTATACAATGAAGCTCCCAAAGCTATACCACTAAAACCAGCCAAGAAAGCACAAAGTCCTCGCCAAGATGGTTTGTTATGCCCTAAGCGATGCCGGAGGTGGAAGATATGATGAGCTAGGAGTGCCGGAAGCCCCATGATTATGGCGTTAACCCCCAAAGTAGATAAGCCTCCATGTTGAAACATTACTGCCTGGAAAAATAGCCCGATGAGAATGGCGGGGAAAGCGTAGTAGCCTAAAATAGCCCCCATCATACCGTTTAAGATTAAATGAACGCTGCTAGGGGGTAAAGGAATATGAATCAAAGAAGCTAGAAAGAAGGCGGCGGTGAGTAGGGAAGCTTTGGGAATTTGCTCTTGAGAGTTTTTGGTTTGGCTAATTTGACGCAAGGAATACCAAGTTACTCCACCAGTCGGCCCCGTAACCGGCGATCGCAATACTGGGGGGAAGAAGACCATCGGGTATATGCATGGTTATTGAGTCTTCCTCCTAGCGAAGAATAGGGCTGTACCCACAAATCCCCAGGCACTAGTAACCCCCAAAAGAGCTTTTTGCAAGGGACTGTAGTTACTTTGTCCTGCTGCCCAAGAATTGCTGGTTGCAGAGGCTGTAATTCCTTCTTCATCAATAGGAATACTAACAATGCTGCCATGACCTGCTTGGCGTACTTTAATATCCCAATTGCCTGGTTGTTCGCTGTCTGGGATGAAGGTGAAGCGACCTTTTTCATCTGTAGTTCCTTTGCTCCAAGGCTTTGCCGGATCTTCAGGGCTATAAACTACTACCTGAGCATTAGCCATCGGTTCGTTGTTATCATAGGTTGCTTGAATTTCGACGGTTTTGGTTTCGCGATAGTCAATTTTGCTACCGTGGTCCAAGGCTTTCGTTGACCACGGCAAAAAAGATATACAAAGGAAAGGAAGTAAATATTTCCACTGGTTATGAGTCATAAGTTGAGAGTAGGGGGGGTAGGACAACTGGTTACTTATTACTTGTTACCTGACTTGTAAAGACAATGCCCTTCTCCAACGTGTCCTAAACCTACTAGAGCTTTTTCTAAGGTTTGGTAGTCTTGGTTGGAAAGTTGAGATTTTAAGTTTGTTTCATCAACATTTAATTGTCCATTTTCAGCTAAAGCTGCTAAAGGGTCAAAACCGATTGCCTCTTGATTCATTTCATCATCGGCGGGAAGTTCTGCATCTCCGAAAATATGATCAAAATGAAAAGTTGTTTCAACTTCAGCTTGTTGTTCAGATTGGACAATTCCTTTGCGTTCGTCACCAACAAATTCGCCACAAGTGTAATTTGGTTGAGGGTTAAGTTTGATGAGGAAATTAACAGTTTGACTTTCTTTTTTTGCCTGACCAACTAAGACAATAGTGTTTCCTTTTGCTTCTCCTGATTCAGCTTTGGCTAATTTCCAAGCTAAAGCATTATAAGAACCAGGAGGAACTTCTTTTTGGGTAACTAATATCGGGTCTGCGTCACTAGATCCGGCTGCAAGATCGACAGTTTCCGGAGTTGTGATTAGTGCTACTACTTCTTCTGCTTCGATCTCGTTGTCAGATTCTGGATCAAAAGGAGAAGAGGTTTGGTAAGCTTTAACATCAGTTAAGGTAACATAAACTTTATCGAAATTGATTTGCCAATCATCTTTCGTTGTAAAACCATTTCTAACAAAGTCTTCGCCGTTAGCTACTAAAGCTAGAGTTCCTGGGGTTTGGGAACTTTCAGTTTTGTTTTCTTGTTCAGTTTGATTCTGTGTTGCACAACTAACTAATAGGGTAGTAGCTAAGCAAACCAAATTTGTTTTCAGAAAAATACTTTTCATTAGCTTGCTAAGCATTAAAGAGACAGCAGTTTGTTTTACCTTAATTATTCTTCAACTTTTTGCTAATATTTGCAATGCCCCCAGAGGGGATTTAAGCGGTTTTCGTAGTTGTTAATACTTTCTTAAAAAACAAAATTTTCTGTTAGTTTCTTGCTATAATATCCGAACCTTAAAAAGCTGTTTTTTATTACTAATTACTGATTACTGATTACCTAATTATCAAATGCCAAACAGCTTCATTAGTAAACAAACAATATCTATGCAAACTCGCGACGGCGTGCGGTTGGATGCAGATGTTTATTATCCTCAAGAAAAGGGAGAATATCCTGTCTTGTTGATGCGGCAACCCTATGGTAGAGCGATCGCTTCTACAGTGGTGTATGCTCATCCTAGTTGGTATGCGGCACAAGGTTATGTGGTTGTTATTCAGGATGTGCGGGGGCGGGGGACTTCCCAAGGGGAATTTGAGCTTTTTGCTAAAGAAATTGAGGATGGTTACGACAGTGTGATTTGGGCATCACAACTGCCTGGTAGTACAGGAGATGTGGGGATGTACGGGTTTTCCTATCAAGGCATGACCCAATTATATGCGGCGATCGCAACTCCGACACCTTTAAAAACTATTTGTCCGGCGATGGTAGCGGGAGATTTGTATACAGATTGGGCTTATGAAGGGGGGGCATTTTACCTACAAACCAACTTGGCATGGGCAATACAAATAGCTGCTGAGACAGCACGTTTAAAAGGCGATGAGGCTGCTTTTAACCGTCTTTATGCCACTTCTCGCCACCTTCCTTTTGATGATCCTCAACCTGTTCGTCCCAACATTCTCACAGAGTTAGTCCCGGATTCTTTTTACCATCAATGGTTAGATCGTCCTCCCCAAGACTCCTACTGGCAAAAGCTTTCTCCTCAAGGATTAATGGCGGATGTGGATTTGCCAATGTTGCATATTGGGGGTTGGTTTGATACCTATTTACGTGGCACTCTTGGTATTTATCAACAAATGGCTAAAGGTGACAACCTTCAACATTTAGTTATTGGCCCCTGGGGGCATTTACCCTGGGGGCGGAAAGTTGGGGCAAAGGATTATGGTGTAGCTGCAATTACTCCTGTTGATGAGATGCAGATTTGTTGGTTTGATTATTTCCTTAAGGATAAAGATACAGGAATTACCCAAGACAAGCCTGTCCGCTTGTTTGAAATGGGCAGCAATCAATGGCGTTACTACACAGAGTTTCCTGATCATCAAAAACAAATTTATTATTTAGCAAGTAATGGTTTAGCTAGCATTAGGGAGGATGCAGGAGAGTTATGCAAAGTCCCTAGTTCCAAACCTTTATTGGATACCATTGTCAGTGATCCTTGGCGGGCTGTACCTTCTTTGGGGGGACATTGTAGCTTTCCTCCTGGTGCTTTTGAACGCAGCAGTATTGACAGTCGTGGTGATGTTTTAACCTATACATCTACCCCTTTGCAGGAAGAGTTGCACATAGTTGGAGAAATTGTGTTAGAGATTTACTGTGTTGCCGATGTAGCTAGTTTTGATGTTTGCGCTATCTTATCTGAAGTGCAAAAAGATGGTAGGGTTTACAATTTTAGCCAAGGTTATCGCCGTGTGGATGGAGAAGAGTTGCCCCTCAAAATCTCTTTGCAACCTACTTGCATTGCAATTAGTCAAGGAAATGCTTTACGTCTCAGTTTAAGCGCAACCTGTTTTCCTGCCTATCCTATTAATCCTGGTACAGGAAAGCTGTCTAGAGATGCTACTTTGATTGAGTCGAGAGTGATTACTTTGAATATCAATAACAACAAAGATAGTATTTGTCGGCTTTTGATTCCCAAGGCAATTTTTAATTAACGCCATTCCCTATTACCCAAAATAATAATTTTCAACCCAAAACTTCCCCTAAAGATAACCTCATGCCGTTAATAAAATCTGTCCCTGATTGAGCTTTCTTTCCTGCTGGTTGTAACTCTGTTAATAGTAATAACCCTTCTCCAGTTTGGACGATGGGGCCAAGCCTTTTGGCTAAGTAAACTACTTCTCCGGGGCTTCCTTTTAAAGATGATAATTGTTCTTCTTGTTGAGATAAAGCTGCTATTTCTGGAGGAAGTTGTCGCCAGTATTGTTTACCTAAAGGTGCAGAGGCTTTTATTTTCAGCTTGTTATCCCGAAAAGAGGTGGTACAGTTAGGAAAAAATCCCCTGATTTGATTATGAATGGCGATCGCACTATGTAACCAATTTAGTTCGTAATCTGATTTTTCAATTAGGGGGGCGTAGGTTGCTTGAGAGTTATCTTGGGGACTGGGTTTGATTTGGCTTTGATTGAGTTTTAAAAGCGTCAAAACCAACAGCTTAGCGCCAATATCAGCTAAGTTTACTGCCAAATCATGGGCATTATCGAGAATGCCAATGGGAGTCGATTCTTTTAATAATATATCCCCTGTATCCATCCCTACATCCATCAACATTGTCGTCATGCCTGTTTTGGTTTCCCCATTGTACAAACACCATTGAATTGGCGCTGCACCGCGATATTGGGGCAAAATAGAACCGTGACCATTAATACAACCTAATCTAGGTATGTTGAGGATTTCTGGTGAGAGGATTTGTCCGTAAGCAACGACGATAAAGGCATCGGCTTCACTGATTTTGAGTTTCCCTAGGGTTTCTGCATCTTTTTTGATACGCCGAGGTTGCCAGACTGGTAAATCATGATTGAGAGCAACTTCTTTAACTGCTGAAGGGATTAATTGTTTTCCTCTACCTCGTGGTTTGTCAGGTTGAGTGACAATTCCTAAAACTTCTATTTCTGGATGTTGTAGGAAAGATTTTAAGGTGGGAACAGCGAATTGTGGCGTACCAAAAAAGATGATCTTAAGCATTAATAAGGATTAGTTGAAGAAAAGACTAACAGAAAAGTTGAGGATAAATTTTGCGCCAGCCTAATACCATTTATTATTTAAACATTAAACATTAAATATTTATCACTGGCTATAGATAGCTGCGATTATTTTAGCTTAGATTTGCTGGAGAGTAAGTATATAGCAATTCTACAACTTGTGAGGTACAGCATAGATTCTGGTTTTTGCGCTTTTGCTAGTGGCTAGTAGCTAGTGGTTGGTGGAAATATGAAAATAGACCAAATGTACCTCATGAATTTGAGAACCGCTATAGTTTGGAAAACTGCTTTTCAGGACGTACCTTTTTCACCATATACATAATATCATGTCAAGGAAGAAAAAGGCGAAGAATAGATTTAAAGAAATATTTAGCTGTTAGCTAATGACAAAAACATAACTTCCCAAACTAAACGAGGCTGAACATAACTAAGAATGAATTTACGGGTTTCCTCTAATTTATGTAATATATTAGGCTGGCGCTTTTGTTCCCAATAGATGTATTGAAGATAATTGATTAACCATAATTGAGTTTCCGTCTCTAAATTATCCACAATTTCTTTAGCTAAACTTAAAGCTGCTACAGGATGGTTAGGAATTTCTCGCAATTTAATTAATAACTTTTCAGGAATAGCTTGTAATTGTTCCCAAGCATAAATAGCTTCTCCGGGGCTACCTTGGGCAATATTAAGTATCGTTGGTTCGGCTAAAATATCTTCTCTCCCTAAGCTTTGCAAAACTTGTTCCATATCACTTATAGCAAGACGATAAAAAGGAATCCGCTGACAGCGAGAAACCAAAGTTGGCAACAAAGAATCGGCATTAGGAGTAATTAAAATCAAGGTTGCTTTACCTGGTTCTTCTAAGGTTTTTAATAAAGCGTTAGCAGGAGATTCTGCCATGGTTTGGGCATCTTCAATGACAACCACTGAACGAGAAGATTCTAAGGGGGGGCGGCTAAGAAATCTGGTTATTTCCCTAATTTGTTCAGTACGAATTTGCGGTGGTGCTTTCTTCTTTAAACCAATTTCCGTTGCTTCTTGTGCTGATAATAATTTACCTTGATGTTGATAGGTGGGTTTCACAAAAAGCAAGTCAGGATGGTTACTTTTAAGCAGCTTTTTTTTAATTACAGGATGTTTTTCTATTGGTATTTGCTCACAAAATAGTAACTCAAGAAAATATTGAGCAGTTAAACCTTTACCAATACCAGAGTAACCAGCGAATAAGTAAGCCGGAGCAAGACGGTTTTGTTGTATCGCACTGGTTAGTAATTCAATAGCTTGGGGTTGACCAATGACATTTTTCATTTATTATCATTTATATTAAATAGATTATTAATCCAGTCTATAAAAACTTTCCCTATTTCACTATCAGATGATTACCAATACCCACTTTGATGGGAGGAAAGTTATTAGCAACCAACTCTTCATTTAATTCCTCAATCTATTACTTAAACTATCATCTGTCTAATTCTTAAAACTTCTGCAACACTCCAAGCCTGGGCGATACAACCTCGCGGAGTATGGGGGAAATCACCATCAAAAATTTCACTAATTGTTCCTCTACCTGCTGTTAACAAATGTCCTGCTATTGGTTTTAGAAATTGATAAGCTTGGTTTGAGTCATCATAAACTCTTAAATGTGCTTGAATAAAGTGTCCTATTAACCAAGCCCAGACAGTACCCTGGTGATAGGCACTATCGCGATGATATTGATCTCCTCCATATTTGCCCTGGTATTGGGTATCACAGGGGGATAGCGATCGCAAACCATAGGGAGTAAGTAGTTTTTCTGTTACCTGATCAACCAACCTCTTTTGCTGTTTTAGTTTTAATAAAGGTTGTCCGGTTACAGGTAGAGATACAGCAAAAATTTGGTTAGGACGCAAGCTAGTATCATTTCCTTGGGGAGTATCTAACAAGTCATAGCAATAACCTAAAGGTTCAGCCCAAAAGCGTTGAAAACCCTGCCCCGTTTTACTTGCCATTCTTTCATATTCCTGGGAAGATGTACCTAGCTTCTGGGCAAATTCTGCCATAATAATTAAAGCGTTGTACCACAAAGCATTAATTTCTACCGCCTTACCAATGCGAGGAGTAACCACCCAATCTCCCACCTTGGCATCCATCCAAGTCAACTGTACTCCTGCAACTCCTGCATAGATTAAACCATCTTGGGAGTCGAGGTGAATGTTGTAGCGAGTACCGCGACGATGCCAGTCAATTACTTCTGCTAAAGCAGGAAAAATTTCTGTTAGAAAAGAATTATCTTCAGTTGCTTGATAATAAGCCCGAATCGCTTCAAAGTACCAGAAAATCGCATCTACGGTGTTGTAATGGGGTTTATTTCCCCCATCAGGGAAAACGTTGGGCAACATCCCTTGATCCAAATAATGGCTAAAGGTGCGTAAAATAGTCTTAGCAATGTCAAAACGTCCTGTAGCAATAGTTAATCCTGGTAAGCTTATGGCAGTATCCCTGCCCCAATCACTAAACCAATGATAGCCAGCAATAATAGTTTTACCCTCTGGTTCAGCTTTGGAACTACGCCTAACAATAAATTGATCTGCTGCTAAAACAAGCTGTTCTAACCAAGGCGGTGCATTTGAAGTGTTAAGGTGAGATGCAGAGTGCCAAATATTAAGCAGATTTTGTTCATAACAACGACGCTTAACTAAAGCTGTTTGACTATCTAAATTGGGTTGAAATTCTGTAGTAGCAATGAAGGTAAAAGATTCTCCTGGATTAAGTTTCACCTCAAAAGTTGCAGCGTGAAGATGATCTTCATGATCACACAATCCGCGATAATTTTCTAAGCTTAAATAAAAGTCTTTGTACCAATTATGGTGAATTTCTGTCTTTCCCCCATCCGTTAAAAGGTAAAACGGCACTGCATCGGGAAAAGCCGTTACACAACACCCTCCTGCCACTGCTGCAATATCCATCTTCCAATTGTTGTTATGGGTATCACCGTGATAATCGCGATAGTTAACTAATGCTTTTAAAGATAAAGATAAAGCTTCCTGCCCTTGATGAAACTGGTACTGAACATAGGTTGTATTCTTTGCCAATTCCATCCAAATCCGCTTTTCTATAACTGCCCCACCACAACTAAATGTCCAAATAGGAGTTGTACCTTCTAGGTGAAAATTTTTAAGATGGCGATCGCCACGAGGATTTTTAATTCCTCCTAACCAACAGTTGTTAAAAAGAGGATAATCTTGGTGCTGATAGTGAATAGTTTCATCTATCTTACTAACCAAAAGTTTCCGATCTAAAGGAGGTTGCAAAGCCGCTATTAATAGACCATGATACCTACGGGTAAGTTCACCTGTCACTGTCCCGGAAGCATAACCACCAATACCGTTAGTAACTAACCATTCTTGATCATTTATCATAGGAAATAGGCAACAGTAAAATAGAAAACTAGCAACTAGCCATCAGGGATTATATTAAAGCCAATTAAACCACATTCTTAGCTTATAACTATTAGGAGATAGGGGTAAACCGAGATAAATAGGTAGCCAGAAAATAAAAGCAATTAAAACTAAAACAATTACCCCTATACCTGCATATCTGCGTCCATACAAACCGCTGCTTAACCAACGATCTACCAACCAAGCCAAAACAAGTTGGGCAAAAACAGAAGCTGCCATATAGTGGTAAAGAAAAGTGCAACGAGAAACTTTGATCCAAGGTAATAAATTAGCCCCATAATTAAAAGCTAAATAGAGTGCTAACCAAGTTTGAGGAGTTGAAGTATACCGACCAATTCCTTCTCGAAAAAAACGTAAAATCAAAGCTAAAATTAATAATAAAATTGCCGCAGAAGATAACCACCATAAAATGGGATTTCCCATTGCATGAACATCATAAATAATTTTCCCAGTGCCAGGAGGTAAGGGAGGATGGATTGGTACTGTGTCAATTTTGTTGCTAGCAGTATGATAAAAATAAGCAACGGGACGCAGCATTAAAATCCAAGTATACCAACGAGAACAATAAGGATGAATATCAGGACCACTACCAACTTTTTGGTGAAAAGACATGATTTCTTTTTGCATTTCCCAAAAATTTGGTTCTGGATTAAGAAGCAAGTGCGGAACCCAACTAAGACGATAGGTCAAAGCCGGAATTATGGCTAAGTACCAAGCAAAAGCCAAAAGATTAATTTGAGTTAAGTTTTGTAGAGGGGTAAAGAAAGTTTGGCTATTGAGATAATTACGAGAATAATATTTTAGGGGATAGGGACAACGTTTTTTAATTTGAAAGTAGCGTATAATCCAAGCTGTTAACCAAAGTAGATAAATTCCTAGTAGAAAGCCCAAACCATTCCATTTAATTGCTACTGCTAAGCCAAAGAATATACCCGAAAAAGCTAAATTCAGCCAACGCTTCTGCTTGGTTGTCTTCAAAGCTAAAAGAAAGAATAATTGTCCTGATAAACCAAAAAGAACAAGATAGATATTATTCAAAGCAAAGCGAGATTCTACTAAAAATAAGCCATCGCAAGCAGCAAAAAAAGCAGCAACTAAAGCATAGCGGCGGCGACTCGTCAATTGATAGGCAACCCCAGCAATAACTAAGGGCAAAAATGATCCTACTAAGGCATTTAGCCAGCGATAGCTAAAAGTAGTTCGCAAAGAACCCAGGTAACTGTTGGTGATATCCTGACCAAAAGGAAGATGGGAACCAAGCCAAATACCGACTGCAATAATATATTGACTTAAGGGAGGGTGGGCATTATAAACTTCATTGCCTAATAAATAGTTGTTAGCAAATACTGGGTAGTAAACTTCATCAAAGATTAAACTGTTAAATTTACCTAGATTCCAGAAACGTAAGCAAAGAGAAAAGCCCAAAATACCGATTAGGGCGAGTTTAAACCAGATTTTTTGCAATAGCAGTTTATTTTTACCAGTTAACATAAATTGCCTGATACCATTTATCATTGACGGGGAAAGGGGAAGGGCTGGGGAGCAAAGGATAATCTTTTATAGCAAGAACTATCCCTAAATTTAATCTGGACAAAGCACTAGAGTAAAGTTAGTGAATAAAATGAGAATTATATATAGTGTTTCTTAGTCTAGGTATGTGAATTTCAATTAGCGATTAGCAAAAATTGTTCAGTATCAATATTTACAGAAAATAAATAAAAATCTGCCAGAATTTGAGGAATTCTTACAGCGAAGTTGATTTATTTCTAGTTAGAAGATATTCAAGATCATAGAAAATTCTTAGCTTCACTGAAGAAGAATTGGTAGGCTGTCTCAGAAAATTGAAACACGTCTAGCTACAATTGTCATTATTTTGGGAGGAGACTATAATTTTAATAAATGTTAATTTTTGTAGCTGCTACCTTACAAAAGTGTCGGCATTATGCTTTCTTAACTTTAAATGAGGTTTGACCCTATGCAATCACCTGTAAAAATTGCTCAGATATCGGCTGAAGCTTTAGCAGTAGAGTTTTTTCGCCGTTCTGAAGGTGAGTGGAATTCTCAAAGACGTTACTATACCTTGAAAAATGGAGAAGCCCAAGAAGTAGTAAGCCAGATTAAAGTTCAATTTCTTGAACAAGGCAGTTCAGAACTTATGGAATTAGCAAACTTGCATCAGCTTAAAGATGCCAAAATGCTTGTTGGAGGAAGTAAGGTTACTTGGGAAAGTAGCTATACTGGTACAAGTCGTAAGCCTTCTGGTGGTTCAACAATTTTCGGCATATCTAACAACACTCTATATCGCGATCGCGGCTTCGCAACAACCAAACCTGTCACTGCAACTTTCAAGTTTACTAATCCTCAAACTATGGCTTTGAGAACCGAGTACAGTGGATCTGTGTTTGAAGAAGAACTTAAATTAATTGGCAATAGGTATCGAACCAGGCAAACAATCATTTCTCGCGCAGGGGAAGAAATTACCATCGGTCAGTATCTAGAAACGCGCATCCCCTCAAACTCCACAATTAAGCCTTAGTTTGAGTACATTTAGAGATGCTGTTATATGTTAAACAGTGTCTCTATCTTGTTTTTGGTGCATCTACAGAAGGCTTCTCTCTATCTTAGGTATAAATTTTCAGGAAAATTTTTTCTTTCAACCTACCACTTAATGTAAGTTTACAGGTAGCGACTGTCAAGCTATAATAAGTATATTGTTAGTACATAATATATATTAAAACTTTACACCATATGTAAGTATTTACCAGAGCAAACAAGACACTGCTTTAAACCAAATATTTTTTCTAGTAAACCCCACCCAAGAAAGCATCTCATTCTATGCGTAAATCAATTCCCGACACCATGCAAGCTTATCTTCAAGAAATAGGTCGCACACCTTTATTAAGTGCAGAGGAAGAGACAGAACTAGCGCAGAAAGTTAAGGCGATGCTGCCTCTACAGGATAAAGAAGACCTAACCAAAGAAGAAAAGCGGATTATTTATCAAGGAAACAAAGCCAAAAACCAAATGGTTAAGGCTAATCTACGCCTAGTTGTTTCCATTGCTAAGAAGTATCAAAAACGAGGTCTAACTCTACTTGACTTGATCCAAGAAGGGACTTTGGGCTTAATCAGGGGTATTGAAAAATTTGACCCTTCCAAAGGCTACAAACTTTCTACCTATGCTTATTGGTGGATTCGCCAAGCGATGACAAGAGCGATCGCCGATCAAGGGCGTACCATTCGTTTACCAATTCATATTACAGAACAACTCAACAAGATCAAGAAAGCAAACCGTAAGCTTAATCAAGAATTGGGTAGAAAGCCCACAGAAGAAGAAATAGCTTCTCGGTTAGAGATTTCCCTCAAAAAGCTTCGTTCCATTCGCCAAGCTGCCCGTATCTCCCGCCCAGGCAGCTTAAATATGAAAATGAGGGAAGACAATCAAACTGAGTTAGAAGCCCTTCTGCCTGATGACGGGGCTTCTCCAGGAGAGATTGTTGCCAAAAGAGAATTACAATCGAAGGTTAGGGACTTACTCAAAACTCTACCAGAGAATCAACAGCAAATCATTAGTTTGCGCTTTGGCTTAGAAAACGGTAAAAAGATGACCCTAAAAGAAGTTGGTAAACGCTGCGGGGTCAGTAGAGAAAGAGTACGTCAACTTCAAGCCCAAGCAATGAGAAAATTAAGAAGGAATGCTTATCAACTTCAAGAACTAGCTGTGTAAAACTTCTGGTATCGGCTAAGCCAAGATACTTGGCAACAATACAGATTGAACCTGTGTTTGCTATGATTTCAACTTAGAATTTAGCATAGCAAGAGGTTCATGGTGTTGCTGACAGTCTTAAGAGCTAAACAGCCTCGATTACAGTTAGTCGCTGTCATTATATTTCTTTTGGCTGGTAGTCTTCTTCGTCTGCTTTGGGCAGCAGACATGGAATGGAAGTGGGAAGAACAATGGATGTTTCAGCAGGCACAACAAATTGCTGCGGGTGTTATCCCCCTTCCGATAGGAGGTATACAAAGTTCTATTGGCATCCCCAATCCAGGTATGGGAGTTTGGTGCTTTGCTTTAATCGCCACATTTGCCAAAGATCCGGTTTCAATGGTGAGGGGAGTACAAATATTAAATATCCTTGCTATTTGGCTCTTTTTTGGTTTTGTTATTAAAAATATTCCTAAAAGTAGCTGGAATCCTTGGTTATGGGGATTAGCGATCGCCAGTGTTAATCCTATAGCGATCATCCTTTCCCGTAAACTTTGGATACCAGATTTAATGGCCCCCTTCTGCTTTCTAATTTTTCTAGGGCATTGGTTTAGAAAGAAGTTTTGGGGCAGTTTTTTATGGGGAATAGCTGCCATATCCAGTGGGCAAATTCACATGGGAGGTTTTTTCTTAACGTTAGGACTTTTTTGTTGGACAATTTGGCATGATTACAACCAAAATACCCTCAGAAAAATAGCTTGGCGAGGCTGGTTTTTAGGAACAATCATCGGTAGTGTTCCCTTCATACTATGGTTGTGGGAAGTATTTCCCCAAAGACAAGGTTCTCGTTCTTCTATTTTAGGAATCCTTGTACCTAAATTTTACCTTCAATGGTTAACCGGGGCATTAGGAATTAATCTCAGTTATTCCCTCAAAAACTTTTTTTGGAGTGACTTTCTTCGTGAACCTGTCATTTTTGGCTTCCCAACTTATTTAATGATTCCCGCTCATTTATTTTTAGTTGGTATTGGTATTTATCCCTTTTATTGCTGGTTAAAATCAAGAAAATACTCATACCAAAAGAAATCTCAATTAGGTTGCTATCTCCAAGCCATTGGTTTTGGTGTCGGTGGTACATTTACCATCGCCGCAGTTAATGTTCCCCCTTACTACATAGCTGTTATCTTTCCCTATCCTTATCTTTGGCTAGCCAAACTTTATCAAAACAAAATCAAAATACTAGTAGCGATCGCCTTGATGCAACTATTAATTAGCTTCACTTTCCTAAACTTTATTCATCGTACCGGAGGCATTCCCTTTGAAGGTTCTGGTTACGGAACTTCCTATCGATTTCAGACCAATAACAAATAAGTTTCTTTGTTTGTTTAAACTAGTATTAGGTTCAAACAAATCAGAAAAATGCCTAAGCTTAAACAACGTCGCCCTGAAAATGTTGATGGTGACTTTTATGTAGACAGTAGCTGCATCGACTGTGATACTTGTCGTTGGATGGTTCCCCAAGTCTATCATCGAGCCGGAACTAAGTCCGCAGTATATCACCAACCTCAAAATGAAAAAGAACGGTTACAGGCGATGCAAGCCCTGTTAGCCTGTCCAACTGCTTCTATTGGTACTGTGGAAAAACCCCAGGATATCAAGCTAGCCCAACAAAGCTTTCCTATTTTAGTAACAGATAACGTTTACCACTGCGGCTATCATGCAGAAAATTCTTTTGGTGCAGCTAGCTATTTTATTCAGCGCCCAGAAGGTAATATTTTAGTAGATTCCCCTCGCTTTGCACCACCTTTAGTTAAACGCCTTGAGGAAATGGGGGGAGTGCGTCATATGTACTTAACCCATCGGGATGACGTAGCAGATCATCAGAAATTTCATCAACATTTTGGCTGCGATCGCCTACTTCACACTGACGAAATTAATTCTGGGACAAAAGATGTAGAGATACAGCTTAAGGGCTTAAATCCAGTGCAGTTTGCCCCCGATTTACTTATCATTCCTGTTCCCGGTCATACTAAAGGTCATACAGTCTTACTCTACCAAAACAAGTTTCTTTTCACTGGCGACCATCTGGCTTGGTCTAAGGAACTCAATCATCTTTTTGCCTTTCGTCAGGCTTGCTGGTACTCCTGGTCAGAATTAACTCACTCTATGGCAAAGTTAGCCAATTACTCTTTTGAGTGGGTACTCCCAGGCCATGGCCGTCGCTACCATGCTGATCCAGAAACCATGAGTCAGCAAATGGAAAAATGCTTAGCTTGGATCACCAAACAAGCTTAGGGAAGTCAATTAGAATTAGCAAGCAACTAATAATTGATTAATTGATAACTAATGCCTAACGATAACAGCAAGCCGCACACTGATAAGTGATCATTGCTCATTGATTAAGCGTTACCAAAAGTAGGAATGGGACTAGAAGTAACGGGCTGTCTAAAATCTGGTAAATCAATACGAGTAGTGTGACGGCGATTTTTTACGGCGAGGCGATAACTAACGCTTTGCAATTCAGTATGAAGCTGGCGGTTTTCTCTTTGTAAACCTTCAACTTTTTCTCGAACCGGAATCATACGCTCAGCGAACTTGCGGCGATAAATTTGCGGTAATTCCTGAACTACTTGCTCTAACATTCTACTGCGATCGCTCAATTCTTGAACAGATTGACGTAGTTGATAAATTTCTGCGTCGCGCTCAGCAATCTGCTCTTGATAAAATTCTACCTGTTGTTCTACTTCTTGAACTTGTTCGCGCAACAGTTGCATTTCTGCTTTGTGGTGTTCAGAAATTTCTGGTTGGGGCATGAAGTTAGCATTTCCCTTTACCAGTCGAAATAGTTCTTGAGATAGCTGTTGGACTAGCTGATCTCTAAGCTGAAGTTCTTCTCGCAAACGGGAGGCTTCACTCTGCAAGGAGTTTAAGGTTGGAGTTTCAGTCTGAGTCACGGCGGTTTACAGCTCCGAATATAAATGTATGGTGTTGGTATTTAATAACAGACGATAAATAGAAGCTAGCAGATTTGATTCCTGATTGCAGCTAATTTATCATTGATTCAGAATAAATGACATCATTCTACGGTAATTTAGTAACCTAAGCTTAAATGATATACCTAGCAATGGGCAATAATTCTTGATTGAGGATACTGAGCATTACACTAACTCTTAACCTAAACTGGATCGCCTTCTATTACTATTAAATTGGTTTTATTAAGGAAATAGTTTTAAGTATGAGTGTATCGAGTAGTTCTAAAAAAATTAAATTTGGTACAGATGGTTGGCGAGGTATTATCGCTGATGATTTTACTTTCCCCAATGTTTGTAAAGTGACGCGGGCGATCGCTGCTTATTTAGAAACCGCTTATCCTAAAAGTCGTCCGGTTTTAGTTGCTTATGATCCTCGTTTTTTAGCAGACGAGTTTGCCCAGACTGCGGCGGAGATTCTTGCTGACTTGGGTTGGACAGTCAAAATTGTGGATCGTGATTGCCCTACTCCAGTGATTGCCTATAATGCCCGCCATCTCAATTCTGCTGGTGCTTTAATGTTCACCGCTAGTCATAATCCCGCTCAATACTGCGGTATCAAGTATATTCCTGATTATGCAGGGCCCGCTACACCAGAAATCACTGATACGATTGTTGCTAATATTGAAGGTGCTTCTGACGCTCCTGCTAAGGGTAAAAACCTTGATAGAATATCAACTTTTGACCCCAAACCAGAATATTTAAAATTCATTTACAGTTTGCTTGATGTTGATAAAATTAGTAGCGCTGGGTTAAAAGTTAAGTTTGATGCCCTTTATTCTACTTCTCGCGGTTATCTTGATGAGGTTTTAGAACATTGTGGTTGTGATACAGAAAGCTTCCATACCCACCGTGACGTTCTTTTTGGTGGAGGAATGCCAGAACCCAAAGCCGATCAGTTAGAAGGTTTAGTTGAAACTGTTGTTAAAGATCAGGCTGATTTGGGTTTAGCTACTGATGGGGATGCAGATCGTTTTGGGATTGTCGATGAGAAGGGTAATGTTCTCACCCCTAATACGGTTTTACTATTGTTAGCTCGTCACCTGATTAAAAATAGGAACAAATCCGGTGCTATCGTCCGTACAGTAGCTACAACTCACCTTTTAGATAACTTTGCCGTTAAAAACGGTTTGGAACTGTTTGAGACTGCTGTAGGCTTCAAATATATTGGTGCTAAAATGCGGGAAACCGAGGTACTAATTGGTGGAGAAGAATCCGGTGGTTTGAGTATTATTGGCCATATTCCTGAAAAAGATGGCATCTTAGCCGATATGTTAGTGGCAGAAGCGATCGCCTATGAAGGTAAGCCTTTATCTCAATTGGTTGAGGAAGTTATCGCCGAAGCTGACGGGCCATTATATAATCAGCGCCTAGATTTACATCTTAATGAATCCCATAAAGCTGCTGTTTTAGAAGAGTATAAAACCAATCCTCCTGCTGAAGTTGCTGGTATTAAGGTGAAAGAAGTTGGTCGCAAAGATGGCATTAAACTATACTTAGAAGAAGGTAGTTGGGTATTGCTACGTCCTTCTGGTACAGAGCCTTTGATGCGAGTTTACATGGAAACTGATTCTCCCCAGAAGCAAACAGAAATTGCTAAATACATGGAACAGAAGATTCAACAGATGAAACCTTTAATGTCTTAAATTAAGGGAAGGGAGAGTGGAGAACGTAATAAATAATAAGTAATTAAGTTAAGAGAAGATTTTACCTATTACCTGCTTTCTACTCCCCGTTCCCTGGTTTGAAAAAATGCTGTTATGAAAGCGATTAGAAATTTACTTACTGCTTTTATTTTTGCTGCTTGGATAGCAATAATTGCTGTCTTTTCCATTCAAAATATCACCCCTGTATCCTTAAAGTTCTTCAACTTACAAACTGTTGAAGCACCAATTGGAATTTGGTTAACTTTTAGCATCAGCATTGGCATAATTGCGGCTGTAGCTATACCAATTATTTTCCCTCCCCCTAAAGCCAAAAAATTACCGAGATCACCCCGCAGAACATATAGTGATCGCTTTGAAGAAGATATTAATTATCAAAGGGAATTAGAGGAAGATGATCCCTTAACAGGAGATTGGGGACAAGATGGGAGAGGGGAATGGTGATATTGGGGAGTAGGGAATAGGCAATATAGTAAGAGAGAACCAAGAAAAGACTTATCCAAAAGCGATAAGCTAATGGCTAGTTGCTAAAATCTTATACTTTGTGAGGATATTTTATTTATTGGAGTTCTCTAATTAAATTATCCTCCCTGAATAACTTGCCAAAGAAAACTTAAAATTAAAACAAAAATAGTTGTTGTTAGTATGACCACTAAAGCTAGCACAGCTAATAATAGAAAGACGAACCAACTATCAGCCTTTTCCCTACGAGTTGAAGATGCAACATGGTTTTCCAAAAGAGCGACATTTTTTAGATTAGCTTTCCAACTCGCATCAAAAATATCTCCCACAATAGGTACAGAACCAGCAAAAGATTCAATAATAATATTCGTCACCATCCGGGTTAAAGTAGTTTTAGAAGCTCCTAAACGAGCGCCTTGGATTACGATAAAAGCAGAGATTGCTGCACCCGCATAATCTCCAACCCCAGGTAAAAGTCCCAAAAAAGGATCTAAACCAATGCGATAAGAAGTTCCAGGGATAGTAATTGAATTATCTAAAAGGGTGCTTAAGGAACGCAAACGTTCCATAATTAGCACTTTCTCTTCAGCTTCCTGGGGAGATAATTGAGACATAATAGATATCCTTATTACTTATTACTTATTACCTACTTCAATATCCTCCTAATTTACCCTGTTTCTTGGTTTGTCGTTCACTGAATCTAAAAATAGATAAACCTATAGCTAAAGAAACTAAGCTATTAACAAAAGCCAACCCCAACTCTAACCAATTTAAACTTTCACCTCTAGCCATCAAATCTCTTAATAAACCTGCACCTCCAGTTAGGGGAATTAACCAACGCCAAACTTGTCCCCACCCTGTCCAAGTTTCTGATGGTGTTGCTAAGACAAAAAGAAAAGCAAATTGAGAAAGATTGACTACTTGTCCAATTCTTTTAAATAATAAAACTAAAGCCCCCATAACAAAAGCTAAACCGTAAGCTCCGAGAATAATAGTTGTTAGGGGTAAAATTAGTAGAGGTGGAAAATCAAGGCGAGAACCCGTTAAAGCTAAAATGATAATGAGGACTGAAAGTACTAAGGCAAGCTGAATAACGACTGAAGCGATCGCCCGGACAAAAAATACTTTAACAGCACCGTATAAGGAAAGGAAAACCTGTTCTAATGTTCCTGTTTGAGCTTCATTTTGCAGTTGTGAAGTGGTATTACTCATAATAAATAGAGTTAGAGTCCACAGTACATAACCAATGACAACACTATCAAAGCGATCACCTAATTGAAAGTTTGGCCCGGCTACATATTTAGCTCCTAAAAAAAGCCCGTAAAATAGGCAGGTGGTAATGAAAATTCCCCCTATCGCTTCAAAAGGGTAACGGACAATTTGAATCCAACTGCGACGTAATTCAGCCAAGAATAGTTCAATCATGTTTCGGATTTTGTTGAATTAATTTTAAGAACACTTGAGTTAAGTCGCTGCTATCTTTTTTAACTTGCACAATGGGTAAAGGTTTTAAAGCCGCTAACATTTTATATAGCTCTTCTGTGCCATGAATATGTAAGCGATTTTCTCCTTCTTGCCATCCTCCTAATGTTGCTAAGATTTGTTGTTGGTATTGGTCTAAATTAGATTCAGTTTCCACAATATAAGCAGTGCCAGAAAAGCTACGAATTAATTCGTGAGTGGATTCTTCGGCGATAATTTCACCTGTTTTGATAATAGCCACGCGATCGCTTAATTCTTCGGCAATATCTAGCTGATGGGTGGTAAGTAAAATAGCACATCCTTCTTGGGCAATTTCTTTAACTAAAACCTTTACTGTTTGGGTTGCTTCTACATCTAGTCCTAAAGTAGGTTCGTCTAATAAAAGTAATTTAGGTTGGTGAATTAAAGCAGTGGCGATCGCTAATTTTTGCTGCATTCCCCTAGAAAGCATTTGTACTGTAGTACGGCGTTTTTCAGTTAGTTCAAATCTTGCTAATAATTCTCTACCTTGACGACGGGCTTGACGGCGAGTTAACCCTTTTAAAACACCAAAATATTCGAGGTTTTCTTCTGGGGTTAAACGCCAATAAAGGTTACGGTTTCCTTCTAATACTGCCCCAAGATAACGTAAAGCTTGGGGATTTTTATGAGGATTTAAACCAGCAATGCTCACCCAGCCCTCATTTGGTTCTACTAACCCCGCAATAGTTTTAATAGTAGTTGTTTTTCCTGCACCGTTGGGTCCTAAGAATGCTAATACTTCTCCTTTATCTAAGGTTAAATTAACTTGGCGTACCGCTTCAAAATACTTGCCTCCTACTCGATAGCCCTTACTAAGGTTATGGACTTCTAATAGACTATTTGGCATTCAGATTACCTACTTTTATGATGAGATATATAGCAATTTCATTTGAGATATGAACACAGAAGTGATAGGTAATAGTTAGAAAACCTTGTTTGCTGCTATTAGCCGTTAGCCATTAACTATTAATTTAGAAAACATCTTCATAAATCTCTGCCATAGTCAAAGTTAAACCAACTGAATCCAGTTGTAACTTATCATCTTTACCCAAAGTTTCTATAGCCCAATCATCCTGTTTATTCCGGCGATGAACTTCTACCTTAATCTCGTCTTGAGAAACTAAAACATATTCTTGTAAACTTTCTAAGTTTTGATAATTAAGATGTTTTTCTCTTTTGTCTATATTTTCAGTAGAATTAGATAGAACTTCTACCATCAAGTTAGGACTAGTTTTAAAGTATTTTTCCTTATCCTCTGGGTGGCAGGCAACTAAAAGATCAGGATAATAAAAGATATCAGCTTTTTGTACCTTAATTTTAACTTTCATATCTGAAACAAAAGCACGACAGGAACTTCCCCGTAAATGAGAACGCAAGGCAGCATAAATATTACCAGCTATTAGGTTGTGTTCTTTGCTAGCACCTGCCATAGCAAAGATTTGTCCATCAACATATTCATGGCGAACTTTTCTATCTTTCTCAGTTTTCAGGTACTCTTCGATAGTCAGAAAGTGAAGAGGAGATTGCATAATGTGAATTGGTATAATCAACCAAACTTATTCTTGCTTCTATTTTCCTACAATTCACCTTCAAATGCTGCCTGTTATACATCATCCTAACTACGTTGCCACTTTGCCACAAGGACATCGCTTTCCAATGCCCAAATTTGGAGGATTGTACGAATATTTACTCAAGAAAAAAATTGTCCAAGCATCGCAAGTAGAGACTCCTGAACCTGCTTGCCAAGAGTGGCTTAAATTGGTACATACATCTGATTATGTTGAAGCTTATTGTACAGGAACATTAGAACCCAAAGCCCAGAGGCGCATCGGGCTACCTTGGAGTTATGAATTAGCAAATCGCACCTGTACAGCAGTTGGGGGGACAATATTAACCGCACAGCTAGCTTTAAAAAGAGGTTTAGCTTGTAATACTGTGGGGGGAACTCATCATGCTTTTCCTAATTATGGTTCAGGGTTTTGTATTTTTAATGATTTAGCGATCGCCGTGCGAGTTTTACAGAAATTGGGATTAGTAAATAAAGTTTTAATTGTCGATTTAGATGTGCATCAAGGAGACGGTACAGCTTATATTTTCCGAAACGATCCTAGAGTCTTTACTTTTTCTATGCACTGCGAAGCTAACTTTCCTAATCATAAACAAAGTAGTGATTTAGATGTTCCCCTACCCGTTGGTTTAGATGACGAAAGTTACTTAGAGATTTTGGCGAAACATCTGCCTAATTTATTAGCAAAAGTACAGCCAGATTTAATTCTTTATGATGCGGGAGTAGATGTTCATATTGAAGATAGGTTAGGGAAATTAGCCCTTACAGATATGGGTATTTATCGACGAGAAATGCAGGTTTTAACTACTTGTATAAGTGCAGGATATCCTGTTGCTTGTGTAATTGGTGGTGGCTACTCCCAAAATATGGCAGGATTGATTTATCGCCATTCTTTGTTACATAAAGCAGCCACAGAAGTATTTCAGCAATATAAACTTTAGTTCCTAATTATCTCTTATCTTATCTTATCTATTCATAATTCAACTGCTTCTTTTAAGACATTTTCAGCAATTAGAGAACTTATTCCCTTAGTAGTAGTAATATCTACCTCACTTTCTAAAAAAAACTCTAAATCATTAATCAGTCCTCCTGGAAACCACGCACTTCGCCGGCTTCTATCATAATCAATTAAAAAGTCAATATCGCTTTCTTTAGTAGCTTCTCCTCTTGCTAAAGAACCAAACACCCGCACATTATATACTCCATGTTTAGCAAAAATAGTCAGCAGTTGCTCTCTGCGCTCACGTAAGTCTTCAATAGTCCTGATTGCTGTTGATAAGGTCATAAATAAATGTATTCTTAAAGCTAAGAGCTAAAAGCTAACCTCACAGATCAACTGTTTCTGCAAAACTGAGATGCTCCCTACCCTTTTGTCTTTGCTTTTCTCGTTATTCTTTATCTAGCAAGGCTTTCAATAATCATGCTTTCTTCTAACATATAAGTCCTGTATCAATAAAAAAAGCCCTGCATACACAGGACTTTTGCAAGCAAAATAAAATTAGTTAAACCTAACTCTTTTAGAATGTAAAGGTAGTTCTAAGAGTACCGATAAAGAGATCGGAATTAGCTTCACTTTGGTTGGGGTTTGTCACCCAAACTACACCAGGAGTAATGGAAATGTTGTCATTTACCTGGTACTTGTAGAAACCTTCCACATGGAGAGGAATATCATTACTGGTTACAGTAGCATTAAGGCTTCCGGCATAAGGTTGCGCCCCAGCAAAGATGCCTAAAAGATTTCCTTCTTTACCAAGATCAGCAAAGGCAATACCGCCACCATAACTCCAAACTTCGTTGTCTCCAGCAGCGTTGAGGATATCGATGACATCAGCGTACATACCATAACCACTGATAGAAATTGTGTCAGCGAGTTGGAAAGCAGCTTCTACACCATAGGCGTTAACAACCGCAGGAGATGAAGAGAAAGTAGTGCCTACCAGTGAACCAGCAGGGTTATTAGCACCGAAGGAACCTGTTACACCAGAAAATATTCCACCCGAAGCATTGTAGCTGTTGACGTAGGTGACACCAATACCTAGTTTGTCGCCCAGGTTAAAATCTAGCTGTGCCAAGCCTGCATAGTCACCATTAAACAAACCTTGACCTAAACCAGGGCTTTCTCCCTCCGCAGCTAAGTAACCCAAGGTTAGGGTGGCGGGGCCAACTCCAAAGTTAACACCTGCACCAGAGCCAAAACCGATGCGATAAATGGGGCTTTCTGAAGCGAAGGCTGTTAAAGCACCGTTACCACCGTCGTAATCTTCAAAGTAGGGGTTGAGGGTATTGACATAATCGCTGTGAATACCATTAAAACCAGCGATGTAAACTTGAGACTGTCCGAAGGGAAAGTAATAAGCTAACCAGTCCATTTGGACATTGTTACCACCGCCACCAGGAACAAAAGTAGCAACGCTTAAAGTTCCTTCGCTACTTCCCAATGAATCACCGTCACCGTTAACAAAACCACTATTTGCACCATAAGCAGAACCGTTTCCAGCCGCTAAACGGGTAACTAGGGTATCTTGTCCAGTGAAGCTAGTGTTGAGGGTTAAACGAACCCTATCTTGAAAGACAGTGTTGTTATCGGCAGTGCCGCCAAACTCGTCAGCGACTTGCATAATAACTTCACCAGCTAACTTGGTAGTGGTAGAGAATTGATGATCTTCAACAAAAGCGACACGCCCTTCTAAGTCATCAACCCTAGCTCCTAATGTAGCAAGTTCAACTTCAAACTCTTGTACTAAGCGGCGTAGAGTCGCTAAATCTCCCCCTTCTACACTGCCGATGTTTTCTTCAACCCACTCCATACAACGGCTAACTGCTGCTGCAAATTCGTAGCGGGTAATATTTCTTTGTCCTTTGAAAGTTCCGTCGGGATAGCCGACAATACAGCCGTATTTATCGACCATTTTTTGTACAGCGCTGAACCAAAATGGATCGATATCAGAAAGCTGATTAACGCTGGTTACTTGATCAAGGGCGTTGCGATCGCCACTGTATTCATTGATTTGCTCAATCATTTCACTGGTATCAGACTGAGCAATGGAAGTTTCTTCGGATGCCGCAAAGTTTAGTTCCGGAGATACTTCAGTATCCGTAATTTCTTGTTGGTTATATTCACTGCTGACAGGGTTTTCCGCAGCGTTAGCTGCCAATGCTACTCCAAATAGCGCCGGACTAACTAAAAGCGATTGCCATAGTAGTTTGTACACGGTTGACTTTCCTCACACTTAAACACACTTGATAGATGATAACTCAGTGTTTTTTACTTTACCCAGAATATATACATACCATGACAGTCCGTATTAGTAGGCAAAAAGAGTATTTAATGATACAAAATCTATTTTTCTGGGTGTTAATGTTGATTCATCAGAGTCATTAAACCAAGTATTTACCTCAGTACTTGATGGTTTAAGTGATTACATCCTCACTCTCTTGTCTTGTTAAGTAAAATCAGGTCTGAATTAGCAATAATTCAAAATGCTGCTGTGGTAATCACACAAGTTTTTCCTAGAACATCCACTAGTGAAATTAACTAGTGCCGGGTTGCCAAGTATTCTGTATCTTTAAAAAGGAGGAAAAATTAACTCAATAGAGCAGCAAAAGTTTGAGCGGATAAGATGTAATCTTATCCGCTTAGTTTTTACCGATTTGCTTCGCTCATCTCATCACTAGCGTTCAACCTATTAAAATTAATATCACGGATAGGAAAAGGAATGTTTATTCCTTCTTCGTCATAGCGACGGTGCAATCTTTTAATAAATTCATGCCTCGCTGTACGTTTTTCTAAAAATTCGTTAACTCGCAAAAATACTGTGAAATCAATACTAAAATCATTAAATGTCTCATATAAAATAAACGGCTCAAAATCAGTCTTGATTTGACAAACTTCTGCCATCACTTCTTTTGCTACTTCAATCGTCACCCTTTCTACTTTCTCTAGGTCACTTTCATAACTAACTCCCAAAGAAAAAGTTAGGGTGATATTTTTGGCAGGTAAATGGTAGTTAGTAAAAATAGCTGAAGCTAACTTAGCGTTAGGAATAATTACTAGATTATCGGGTAACTCTTTAACTGTAGTGTTACGCCAACTAATATCAATCACATAACCTTCCTGACCAGTTTCTAGCTTAATATAATCTCCTGTCCTGACTTGTCCAGATAAGGTGATATAAAAGCCAGCAAATAAATTTGATAGAGTATCTTGTAGTGCTAAAGCTACTGCTAAACCGCCAATTCCTAGAGTAGTAATTATTGTCGTGATGTCAATACCCAAATTTTGTAAAACGACTAAGGTAGTGAAACCAAAGATGATAATTCTCACTAAATTAGAAGCTAAAGAAGTTGGTATGCTCGGAAATCTCTTTAATAGCAAGTTAAAGAGAATAATAATCACTCTGGAGGCGAATAAAGCGAAAGAGTAAGTAATAATTACTAAAAGTATTTTTTTAAGAAAAATGGCACTACTAGGGTTCAGCTTGCTCAACAAAATTGCGCTGTAAAGACCAGCTAAAAAGAACCAAACTAAACCAATACCTCGTAAAGAAAGAAACAGTCGGTCATCGATTTTTGAATTGGTCTTCCTAGTAATTGCAACTATTTTCTTGAGAATTATTTTCTCAAAAATAATGCCGGTTAATGCACCGAAAAAGATTAGGGCAATGGGTATTGCCCACGTCATGATAGATAGATAGCTAATATTAATGCTCATTCCCCGGTAAATTCTTAAACTAACTCCCATAACCTTACCTACTTCCATCTAACTTCAGATGTAAAAAATTAATCTGTTCCCGACAAGCTTTCTCACTTTAGGCAAGGGACAAACCGGAGGTATCTTTAGTAGTCTAAACTTAGAGAGTGGACTAGCTGCCCTTTGAAAATTTCTTTATAGACTGCTGGCCGTCTTTGTTCATCAGGTGAAAAATATCGTGCTACTATCCAAAGGTTTTGAAGTTGAGATGTATACCGGCACTCCTCAAGGAGAAATTGTCGGTCTATCAGACCGTATTGTTGCTGATTTACAAGGCTTTGTACGGGAACCAGACAGTCGTAATGTGGAATATACCACCGCACCTTTCTATTGTTATGATCGCCTACTTTGCGCCTTGGTACGTCCGCGCCAAAAACTGAGAAATTATTTAAAAAAGTTAGGTAACTATACCTTAGTTCCTGGTAGTACTTTATCTTTAGGAAACACTAGTCACTTCTATCGTTCCGACCCCAAAAATCCTTATCATAGTTATATCGAACAAACCTACGGTACAAAAGTTGTTACCGCCAGCATCCATATTAATGTCGGTATTGACAACCCAGAATTATTAATGAAGGCCTGTCGGTTAATTAGAGTTGAAGCACCCCTTTACCTAGCTTTAAGCGCTTCTTCTCCTTTTTTAGGAGGAAAGGCGACAGGTTATCACTCCACACGCTGGCATACTTTCCCTCAAACTCCTACCTATGTCCCTCTATTTGAAAGTCATCCTCACTTCATCAGGTGGACAGAAGAACAATTGTTAAAGGGGACAATGCAAAATGTCCGCCATCTTTGGTCATCTGTAAGACCAAATGGCGATCGCCGTCCTTATAACCTTAATCGTTTAGAATTGAGGATTTGCGACTTAATAGTAGATCCACTTGCTTTACTAGCAGTTATGGCCCTATTAGAAGCCCGTTTACAACAAATGTTTTCTGATCCTAGCCTCGACCCCTTAGAAAGTAGTAAGTTGTCTCCAGAAGACTTAATCACCTTAACCAATGCCAATGAAGAAGCCGCAGCAGTTAATAGTCTCGAAGCCCAACTACGTCACTGGCAAGATGGCCGACTAATTTTGGCTCAAGAGTGGCTCGAACAAATTTATCAACAAGTCTGGCCTATTGCCAAGAAAAATGGTTATAGCTGCTTTCTCTCTCCCCTCAAAAAGCTACTCCGGGAAGGCAATACCTCTCAGCAATGGTTAGAACGATATAACCAAGGTGAAACTATTCCACAAATACTTACTAAAGGTAGCCAAAAGATGGCACAACAAGAGCATGAATTAGAAGATCAACTTTGTCAGCTTCTAGCGGCTTGATTTTTGCCTACATCTAGTCAAAATAAAACTTATCGCCATTTCCAATGTCATAAAATTCTAATCATTGTGGTTATTACTATAGCTATAAAAAAAAACTATATGTTTCCTTAACAAGTGGGTAGTATTTTAGGCAAAATCAATCTCAAGAGAGAATAAAGTACTATCTAAAGAGTGATGTCATAACTTAAAAAAGTAAATACGCGGGTCTTAAAAAGATAATGCCAAGAGTTGTTCTTGTTAACCCCCAAATTCCTCCTAATACTGGCAATATTGCTCGCACTTGTGCTGCTACAGGCACAGAACTCCATTTAGTTGCACCTTTGGGCTTTGAAATTAGCGATCGCTATCTCAAGCGGGCTGGTTTAGATTACTGGCCCTACGTCAAATTACACCAACATCAAGACTGGGAAGAATTTCTAGCATTCCAGCAAAAAGCTGGAGGGAGATTAATTGGTTTTAGTGTGCGAGGTGTACAAAGCTATATAGAATTTAGCTTCCAAGCCAATGACTGGTTATTATTTGGTAGCGAAACTAATGGTTTACCTCAACCGATCATGGCAATTTGCCAAACAATAGTTTATATACCCATGAATCAACCAAAAGTACGCAGCTTAAATCTTTCCGTTAGTGCTGCTGTGGGCTTATTTGAAGCACGCCGTCAGTTGAGTTGTAGTTAACTATCTTCTTTATATAACTTCTTAGTATTCTTTCTCTCTATGTCCAAGCTTACCTAGTAAACAGGTTCTCTACCGTTTTTAAGACTATATTTAGTAGGGCTTCATCTATATCTATTCATATATAGCTAATGCCCCTAACCAAAAGCAAAGTGAGAGAAGAATTAATTTCTCTATTGTCCACAAATTATCCCTTCAAGATTTATTATCCAAGACTTTAGAAACTCTAATCATCTGACTTATCAGTTATATGGAATACCAAACACAGCTTTTTCGATAAGAAATATCTATGAAACCTAACTTATGTCAGGGAACTTAGAAGATAAATTTTTGTCATCATTAGAGAAAGGTTAAATAGATATTTAAGCAACTGACCTGCATCTTGTTTATCCCAGTCCAGGCAAAGGTTTGAACAGCTTTCTGATACATAAAAATCAGTCATTTAGTACAAGTATCTGTGGGGTATCCTGTAGCTAATTTTATTTAGGTCTTTCTCTTACTACTGAACTAGCCAACTTGTTATCTTTTAACTAGTAGCTGCTATTATTGACCTTTGAGTTTAAGTTTTGTTCCGGAGCTATATTGTTTGAAGAGGTATGTAATCTTATCTGCCAATTTCTAGAACTGTAGCTGTGAATACTTAAAAATCAGGAAACATCGTAAATATCAAATTAACTAAAGCGTTTAAAACTGTCATATTCAATAGGGTCTGCTAACAAAAGTACTAGGTGAAAGAAATCAATTTACTAATCAACACTTGTCGAAATTTAAAAACCAGGGTAATCTTTCCCTTGTGCCTTACTTAATGTATATTTACAGTCAGTGATTTTAATCACTTCTTGATGCAATCTATATCAATCGACTTAGATAAAGCATCACCCCACACCGGACAGTTAAGCGCTCGTCACACACTTAGGAGGTCGTTTTTGAAACGCTTGTTTATCCAGAAGGCCAAACCTACTAATCCCTGTCCAGTAGACTCTTTAGGAGATATGGCCAATCTCTCTCAAAAAGCTCTTACTGAAGACATCCTTGTTTCTAATGAAGGCAACCGTAGAGCTTTCACCTCTGCTGCCATGATTGGATTAGCTATATCGATGGGAGCCACAGGTATATTGCTACCTAGTCAAGGAGATGAGGCTGTAGCGGCTGAATCATCTTTGGCTGAAACGGCGATTACACCAGAGGAAGTAGATAGTCTCTCTCAAACCACATCAGATTGGGAAACTGCTGCTGTTTCTACCCAAGAACAGCCAGAAGACCTCTCTGTGGTAGAAGAAACAGAAGAAGCTTTAGTTGAAAGCCAAGATTTTGTTGTACAACCTACTCTCGAAATAGAGCCAGAGCAGGAAATAGCTAAAGCTCCCCAAAACCATCATCAGCATGAAGTTAAATCTGGGGAAACTCTCTGGCAAATATCTAAAGCATATCAAGTAACTCCTGAAGCAATAGCCGCTTCTAATCAAATTGCTCCTACTTCTAACCTTTCTGTGGGGCAGAAGTTAGATATTCCTCAAACCAACGGTATTGTTCATCAAGTAGAAGCTAGTGAGACAGTAGCATCTTTATCTCAAGACTACGGAATAGAGTCTGAAGAGATTGCTTCCTCTGTCGCCGAAGGGGAACTAGTAACTATTCCTGGTGAAGTAGACACTTTACTCAAAAACAGACAAGAAACTGCCCTAGAAAATCTTAAGCAACAGCAGGGTGAGCTAAAAGATAGCTTAGCTAAGCTACAGACAGACCCAGAGCCAAATGAACAAATACAGGCTCCTCAAATAATCGCTTCACCATCTACTCCCAAAGAACCACAATCAGTAATCATCCCCGTACCCCAACCGGAAAACTCAGCTACAGTACAACAGACAGTTGCTAGGCAAGTTCCTGTCACAATTCCCGTTCCTACACCGCAAGAGCAACCAGAACTTAATTCGGAAACCACAAGCCAAACTCCAGTAGTTGTTCCCCCTGTAACCGTAGCCACCGAAGCTACCAAAGTGCATCGTGTTAAACCAGGAGAAACCGTTGACGAAATTGCTCGTCAGTATGGCTTGAGTTTGACAGAGCTAGTCGAGGCCAATCAACTTGATAATCCTAACCGAATAGTTATTAACCAAGAAATAACTATTCCTACTCCTCAAGTTGCCCGTAGCGCTCGCCAAAGCCTTGAAAGTAAAGTAGCTGTTAATGCTCTTCCTGGAGTTACTAGTAGTCAACCAGAAGTTCTGCCCCAGGAGATAGAGGTTTCCCCGTCTCCCCTCCAGCAAGATATTGTCAGACTACAAGCAGAATATAAGCCTCAGCAGCAAGTTAATACCCTGGTAGCCTCTGCTGATACTTCTGCTAGAACTGAGGTTGCTGCACAGATCAATACTGAGTGGCAAACAGACAGTAGCAATGGTCAAGTTTTGGTTGTAGAAGTACAGGATCTGCGGGAAAACGTTATTAGTAGGCAGCCTGTTCAAAAGCCGATTTTGAGCGAAATTAGCTCCATACCAGTACCAACTTCTACTGAGAAAACAGATAAAGTTGAAGTAACAGCCCCTACAGCTAACTCCCTAAGACCAATATCTGCTCAGAAGCCTAACAATAACGCCGCTATTTCCATACCAGTAACACTTCCTGTTCAAAATCAAGAGGAAGAGGAGATAGTAGCAAGCGAAGAACGAAAAACCGTAGCAGTAGCTCCTGCCCCGGCTGAAACTTATAACTCTTTGCTTAAGCCTCCAGTAGGAGAGGTTGTCAGTCCTGACTTACCTCCTCTATCTGCACCAGGTGAATACCTTCCTGATAGTCCAGCCCTTTGGAATGGCCGCCATAGCTGGCCTGCTAAGGGTGTTCTAACCTCTGGTTATGGTATGCGCTGGGGAAGGATGCACAAAGGTATTGATATTGCAGCCCCCACTGGAACCCCTATTGTGGCTTCTGCACCTGGAGAAGTTATTACAGCAGGTTGGAACTCTGGCGGTTATGGCAATTTAGTAGAAATTCGCCATCCTGATGGTACGATGACTCGCTATGGTCACAATAGCCGCATTGTGGTCAGAAAGGGGCAAGAAGTGGAACAAGGTCAACATATTTCTGATATGGGTAGTACTGGCTACAGTACAGGACCTCATTTACACTTTGAAGTCCATCCTGGTGGTGAGAGTGCGGTTAACCCCATGGCCTACTTACCTAAACGCTAATTTAACTCAATAGCGAAACAATCAATAAAGGGGAGTCGTTGTACTCCCCTTTGTTTTGAATAAAATTAGATTAGATGAGCTTTCTTGTGTTAAAATCAGAAACTGTTGTTAAGATCATGGCTCAGTAGCTCAGTTGGTTAGAGCAGGGGACTCATAAGCCCAAGGTCGGCAGTTCAAATCTGCCTTGAGCCATTTTTACAGAGAAAGGGAAAGCAAGACACAAATGGTCATTGGCCATTAGCAATTAGCAAAACTGATTGTAGTAAGCCGATGACGAAACCGAGAATCCCCCCTAAGTTGACAATAGCTTGTAATTCACTTTTGACAATACCTTGAACAGCTACTTCTAACTCTTGGGCGGAGGTTGATTCTACCTTGTCGGTAATTAGTTTGTCGATAGAGAGAATCGGAATAATTTGAGCAATAATTTTTTCTAGGTCTTCTTCTAAGTAACGTTCTAAAATAAGAGCTAATTCTTGACTAACTACTTCTAAGGAGGTATTGACAGCTTTCGAGTCACGCAATCTATTGATAATTAAGACAGATACTTTTTGCCAATCCACCGACTCACCTAAATCTTGTAAAAACTCAGTACCCTTTTCTTGAATGTAACTACGTACTGTTTCCCTGATGGTTTTCCTTAGTTGTCTGACGGTAGAGACAGGAAGATTTTGTAAGGAGAAACTTTGTAGCCAAAATTGAAGGCGATCGCGCACTTCCAAAGATAAAGTTAGTTCTTCGAGGCGGGCATTGGCAGTTTCTTTTTCTTCAATACAAAATAAGCGTAAGCGAGTTAAACTATTGCGTAACCCAAAGAGATTAGCAAATACCCAATAAGTACCGCTAGATTTTTCCCGGAAACCCTCATCAATAATGGCAATATTGCGGTCAGTCAGGAAATCGATAATCGCCTGTCGTAGCAAGTCTGGGGGAATGACGGTTTGGAGTAACCAATTGGAAAGTTTTCTCGCTTGTAAGGGGCGAAGCTGAAAATCTAAGAGAACTTTGTCAAATATTTGATTAATCTGCACCTCCAGAAAGTCTTCGCTTCGCGCCCAAACCTTAAGCAGACGGGGTAAAGATTGTCCTACCAAGTCTTGCAGGATATTAGCAAGAACTTTAGCGGTTTTCTGTTCTTTGTCTGCTTGAACTTGTTCGAGGGACAATTGTAGTAACCAAAAAATGGCCCCTTTAACCCTTTCTGTTTTCAGCAAACGCTTAGCCAGGTTTTGCAATTCTGTGGGGGTTAGCAAAGAACCCATGATGGTATCAGAAACTCTTTTGGCTAAACGGCCTTGATTACGGGGAATTAAGCCGGGAGTAAATGGTAAGGGCTTTTTAGCAAAATAAATAGTTCGGTACGGCCGAAAAAGCATTTTGATGGCTAAATCGTTCGTGAAATAGCCAATAATACCTCCTGCTACAGGGGGCAATAAGATAAACCAAAAATTAGATAAATCCAATGTTAAATATTAGACAACATTCAAGAAAAACTAGGGGATAAGAATAACCAGCTAGGTTAGGTTAGTTATGCTTAACTCACTAATCATTTATTTTAAGCTTTTCTTAGAACTAAGACTCCCATCGTGCCGCCGGCAAGAGGATAATGAACAGCTTTTTGGAATCCTGCTGCCAGGGCTAAGTTAATTTGCTTTTCTCCATTGGGGAAACGTTCTAAACTAGGAGCGATGTAAGCATATTCTTCTGTTACACCAAAATGTTGGGCGGTGGGAACCACAATATTTTCTAAGTACCAGCTTTGAAATAGCTGCATAAATAGTTGGCTAGGTTGGTGAAAGTCGAGAATAGCTGCTTTGCCACCAGTTTGAAGTATTCGGAACAGTTCTTTTAAGCAAAGGGGAATATTAGTAACGTTACGCAAACCGTAGCCCATGGTGGCACAGTTAAAATAGTTATCCTCAAAGGGCAAGTTAAGGGCATCTCCTTGCATCCAGGTTATCGGGAGATGGGTAGATTTTTCTTGGGCCACAGCTAATAAGTCAGCAGAAAAATCAAGACCAATTATTTCCCCTTGAGAACCTATTTTTTTAGCCAATATGCGAGTCAAATCCCCACTGCCACAACAAATATCTAACCCCTTGTCCCCTGGTTGAGGTTCTACCCATTTGACTGTCATCAGTTTCCAAATTCTATGTTGCCCAAGGCTTAACCAATCGTTCATCTGGTCGTATACTGGGGCAATACGGTTAAAGATGGTTTGGATTTCGGAGGCGGTAATTTTATTTGGCATTTTGCTAGTTAGCTGATGTGCATTTAAACCACATATTATTAAACATTGAACATTAAACTTTTACAGCGTCTCCTCGTCTCCCTTTACAAGTAATGAATTTTGAAAAGTTGTTGGTGTATTTACTGAATTTCGCGCGGCAGGGTAGGTCACAGAATGGCGGTTGAGCAGAAAATAGCGGAAAACAGCTTGGAGAGGGACTTTCAGTTATTTTTGTTTTTGAGAGAGCCGCGCACCTTATACAGCCAGGGTTTTAGCGTTTTGACCTTGTTTTTTGGAGTCGGTTGTGATAACTTTATAGGCGTACCGCGCAAATGTACCTTGAAAACCAAATACATTAAGGGTTTCAAACTACCGCAGTTGCAATTTCCTATAATCCCTATGAGGGATTGAAACAAATTGCTTTCGCTATTTCGATGAGGAAATCCCTGTTGCAATTTCCTATAATCCCTATGAGGGATTGAAACTAACAAAGTTTGAAGTGAATAAAAGCTAATCCAAGCCCGTTGCAATTTCCTATAATCCCTATGAGGGATTGAAACACCTCAAAATCCACCTCAACCCACTATGGCATAGAAGTTGCAATTTCCTATAATCCCTATGAGGGATTGAAACATCAACTTTATTAAAAAGTAGTAATCCCCCTCTTGTTGCAATTTCCTATAATCCCTATGAGGGATTGAAACTCAATCTCTTCTATAGAATCCTTAGTCGGAGAAAATAGTTGCAATTTCCTATAATCCCTATGAGGGATTGAAATGCTATAGTAGCGGCAGGAAAACTGGGCAACTGGCAACAAATCACCCAGCATCTTTGAACCATTTCCTCATATCTCAATATGCTGGTGGGTGGAAGTGCAGACTACTCCTCATTTTGCATTTAATCATCGCAAAGCGATCGCCTTAATTACTTTTTAGCCCATCCCTTTCGCGCCAAAAATATCAACTTTCATATTGCTCAAATTCTCCTCTAGAGAAAATTATTAACCTTTGCCTCAATGTAACTGCCTACTCTCCGCCCATTTCCTCACAAAAGCAGATTAAAATTAGGTTTACAATTAGAATAAAAGATTATGAATTTACCAATAGTTGCTATTATTGGTCGCCCTAACGTCGGCAAATCAACCTTGGTTAATCGTTTTGCCAGCACCAGCAACGCCATTGTTCACGACGAACCAGGTATCACTCGCGATCGCATTTATCAACCAGCTTTTTGGCAAGATCGAGACTTTTTGGTAGTAGATACAGGAGGGTTGGTATTTGATGATAATACCGAATTTCTCCCCTTAATTAGGGAACAAGCCTTCGCAGCCTTAGCAGAAGCCAGTGTCGGGGTTTTCGTCGTCGATGGTCAAACTGGCCCAACCGCAGGGGATCTCGAAATTGCTGATTGGTTACGGCAGCAAAATGTACCGATTCTTTTAGCAGTTAATAAATGCGAATCTGTTGACCAAGGAATTGTCCAAGCGGCACAGTTTTGGGAACTTGGTTTAGGGGAACCCTACCCTGTCTCAGGTATTCATGGTAGTGGTACAGGGGAATTATTAGACAAATTAATTACTTATCTGCCGCCTAACGATACTCTGCCTGATAATCAAGAAATCAAAGTAGCTATCGTTGGTCGTCCTAATGTAGGTAAGTCTAGCTTACTTAATGCTTTTACGGGGCAATCTCGTTCTATAGTTAGTCCTATTTCTGGTACAACTCGCGATGCCATTGATATGGTAGTAGAAAGAGGAGATAAGGTTTATCGTTTAATTGATACAGCGGGTATTCGTAAAAAGAAAAATGTTGAATATGGAGCGGAGTTTTTCGGTATTAACCGGGCTTTTAAAGCAATTCGCCGTGCTGATGTAGTTTTAATTGTTATTGATGCAGTGGATGGGATTACAGAACAAGATCAAAAACTAGCTAATCGTGTTATTGAAGAAGGAAGGGCTGCTGTTATTGTTGTTAACAAATGGGACGCAGTAGATAAAGATTCTTATACTATTTATGAGTATAAAAAACACGTTGATGATCGCTTTTATTTCTTAACCTGGGCAGAAAAGATTTTTGTCAGTGCTTTAACTGGACAACGAGTAGAAAAAATACTTGATTTAGTTGATACGGCGGCTGTTGCCCATTCCCGTAGAGTCAGTACTTCAGTCATTAATGAAGTTATTCAAGAAGCAATTACTTGGCACTCTGCCCCCACCACCCGCCAAGGAAAACAAGGTAAAGTTTATTACGGAACTCAAGTTAGAACTCAGCCACCAACTATTACTCTTTTTGTTAATGATCCTAAGCGTTTTACAGAAAACTATCGCCGTTATATGGAACGTCAATTTAGAATTTCTTTGGGTTTTACTGGTACTCCCATGCGTTTATTATGGCGAGGTAAGAAAGTCCGAGAAGTAGAAAATAGAGGGGCAAATCGCGCTGTTAAAGTTTAGGGATTTTTGAGTAATGGATTTATTGCGATCGCTTCCTATTGGTCTTTATTTAGAACAACCCATAACTTGGCTTCATAACTTAGATCCTAGAGTTAAGTTAGCCTGGTTAATGAGCTTTTTAATCGCCCCTATTTTAGCCAATCCTTTTTGGCGTTTAGGCTTAACTTTACTGCTGATTTTATTAACTATCTCTGCGGCGATTCCCCTAAGAGTTTGGCGACAGCAAATGGGTTGGTTATTAACCCTCTGTTTCTTTATCTTTGTAATTACTTGTATTGCCCCTGATGGCTTAGCCGTTGAACATACTAATCGCCTGCCTGCCCAAGAACTAACTTTCCCTCCCTCAACTGCGAAGGAAAAAGCAACAGATAGTCCTTGGTATAATCCTTTTGGATGGGGACAAAAGAAAGTTCAGAAAAATGCTCAGAAAATCGAAAGTAGTCCTGATAGTTATCACTACGTTATCTTTGAGAAAGGAAGGATTAAAATAACTAGACGCTCCCTCGATTTGGGAATCAGGATTAGCACAATATTTTTCACTTTAATTTATAGCACTAACCTTTATCTCTTAACCACCGCTCCGGAAGAAATAACTGCTGGTTTAGAAGATTTAATGGCTCCTTTGCGGCGTTTTAAAATACCTGTAACTGAAATTGCTCTTACTCTAACTCTGTCTTTACGCTTCATTCCTCTAGTCTTAGAAGAAGTACAAAATTTAGTTCGTTCTATTCGTACTAGGGCTATTAATTGGAAAAAACTAGGTGTTCGCAAAAGCTTACAAGTTTGGTTAATGGTGACAGAAAAACTCCTAGAAAATCTCCTTCTAAGAGCAGAACAAATTGCAGTTGCTATGAATATAAGGGGCTTCACCACTCCCAATACACATCGTGTCCTCTGGCATCAATTACGTTTAACTTGGAAAGACTGGTTAACTTTAGCAACCTTGGTAATTTTCTGGAGTGCTAGATTTATTTGGGGTGGAATGAGTTAAGATCATCAAATATTGAAAATTTATCAACTAAAAATACAACTTCAGTATGTGTCAAACCTTAATTTTTAATTTTTAATTTTTAATTAACGCTGCTCCCCACGCCCTTCTTATATGACAAATTGGTATTGGCGATCACTACCGTTAGAAAGTCATACTGGTTCAGAAGTTTTTGCTATTCTTTTTCTTAAAAGTAATCGCATAGCAACACTTCTAGAAAGTCCTTTTCCTGCTCCTCAACCGCAATTATCTCGCTACTCTATATGTGCTGGTTCTCCTCGTCTTAATCACCAAGGTAAACCTCAACTTTGGACTCCTCAAACAGGAAAAATTCTGCCTTTTTTACAAAGCTTGCTAGCAAAAAACAAGCAGGAAAAGGAACCAAACTTTCTCCCTTTTCAAGGTGGTTGCTTAGGTTGGCTAGGTTATGACTTAGCTTGGGAAATTGAAAAATTACCCCAATTAAACAGCAATCCTCTACCCTTTCCCATCGCTTACTGGTATGAACCCGCCTCTTTTGCTGTATTAGAATCATCTCCAACAAACTCTGTGGTTAGCAGCAAGTAAACCAAAAGAACTAAACCAACTCCAACAAGATTGGGAGACAAAGAAAAAACATCTAGAAACAATTTCTCCCATCATCCAATCCTCCCCCATTTCCTTCCTCACCTCCCAAGCAGACTACCAAGATGCTGTGGTACTAGCTAAGGAATATATTCAAAAAGGGGATATTTTTCAAACCAACCTCTCTTTGCGCTTTCAAACCTCAGCAAACGCCCCTAGCTGGTCAATTTATCGGCAGCTACAGACTATTAATCCTTCCCCCTTCGCCAGCTACTGGCAAACTCCTTGGGGAACAGTAATTAGCTGTTCTCCAGAAAGATTAGTGCAACTGAAAGGGGAACAAGCCCAAACTAGGCCTATTGCTGGAACGCGATCGCGGGGTAAAACCCGACAAAAAGATCAACAACTAACAGAAGAACTACTCACCAACACCAAAGAAAGAGCAGAACATATCATGTTGGTGGATTTAGAAAGAAATGATTTAGGCAAAGTCTGTCAATGGGGTTCGGTGGAAGTAGACGAACTATTAACCATCGAAAAATATAGCCATGTTATGCACTTAGTAAGTAATGTCAGAGGCATTCTCCAAAGCAATCTTGATGCCGTAGACTTAATCAAAGCCACATTTCCAGGAGGAACTATTACAGGTTGTCCTAAAGTTCGTTGTCTGGAAATTATAGAAGAACTAGAACCCCTACGACGAAATCTTTTCTACGGTTCCTGCGGCTATATCGACTATCGAGGTAATTTAGAACTAAATATTTTAATTCGTACCCTCCTTGTCTGTGGTTCCACTGTCTGGGGGCAAGTAGGGGCAGGAATAGTCGCTGATAGCGATCCAGAAAGAGAATGGCAAGAATCTCTCCATAAAGCTGAGGCACAATTAGCTGCTTTAGGGAATATTAAAATACCTCTTTAGCCTCCAACAACAAAATTCTTCAAAAGAATGACCCCGAATCAAGCTATTATCAACTCTAGTTCGTTCTTTTTGAGGAACGCTTTTATCTGTGTAAAACTGCTTATTATCATAAAGCAGAACATTTTCTCAAAGCGGTTTCCGATCATCCATCTCTAAATGAGATGGGCATTCTGCTTATTGAGCTTGATGAATACTGAAACCTATCTCAATCACCCAACTTTTGGTCTACTATATAAAGTCTGTCCCATCGACGAACAGCAGGAATTGTACACAACACTCTATGCCCAACGGCTGTTTTTTTGTGTCAAATCTAATGCTGAACGTTTTTCATTTGAACCACTCAGCCGCTCTGACGCTCGCTTACTTGTGGAAACCCGCTTGCGAAAAATTCGCCGTTTAGGGACTCCACAAGAGTACGAACAACTACATCTTATCCACCAACGAACTTTCCAATGAGATAGAACAGTAGTTTTAGTAAATTCCCTTTAATGACCGGCTCAATTACCCAGCGTATTGCTCAAATTAAACAACAGCTACCTCCCCGTGTTCGTCTAATTGCTGTCACTAAAACAGTTTCTCCTCAAAAGATGCGAGAAGCTTACGCTACAGGAATTCGCGATTTCGGGGAGAGCCGTTTATCTGAAGCAATAGAAAAAAAAGAACAACTCCAGGATTTACCAGATATTTGCTGGCATTTTATTGGTCACTTACAGAGTAATAAAGTTAAAAAAGCTCTAGAGAGTTTTCAATGGATTCATAGCTGTGATAGCCTCAAGCTAGCAAAAAGATTAAATCGCTTAGCCGGAGAATTAGGTCGCCAGCCCAAGATTTGCTTACAAGTGAAAATCTTAAAAGACCCCAATAAATATGGCTGGGAAGTAGAAGCATTATTGGCAGATTTACCGGAGCTAGAACGCTGCTATAACTTAGATATTCAAGGTTTGATGACCATTCTCCCTTTAGGATTATCTGCCTCTAAAACCCTAGAAGCTTTTGAAGCAACTCGCGAACTAGCAGTAAAGATAGCTCAACAACATTCCTCTAGTTTGCCCCTAGAGGAACTTTCAATGGGAATGTCTGGAGATTACCAACTAGCCATACAAGCAGGAGCAACAATGGTACGTTTGGGTAGGACTATTTTCGGAGAAAGGCCGCCTTAAGAGTTGATGAAAGTATCCCTTGTTTGTTCTCGCTCTTGAGATTGGCGACGTTTTTCCTTATCCCCTTTTGCCTTACTTCCACTATCGTTGTTAATACGAATTTGGATTTTTGGGCCAGAACTAGCTAGACGGATAATTATCCCGTCTACCACAGGGGAACGCTCAATTTGTTTGCCATCAATGTAGGTTCCATTAGCACCCAGACTAACAACTTCCCAGTCTGAGTTATTACGTCTAATTTCAACATGATGCCGAGAAACTACAGCGCTGTAGAGAACAACATCATTGTCAGTTGAGCGACCGATACGAATAACAGATTCTGTATCGAAAGGCCAACTTTGAACCGGAACGGATTGAATAGGGTGCAGCAGTGTCAGAGTAATCACTCTTTGTATTATCTGTGAACGATTGTTGCTTTTGGGCCTGGAAAAATTGATTAACTCAACTATGGAGTTTCCAAACCTACATTCCTTATTGTGATGGAAAGCTGTTCAGTTGTGTAAGAATTTTATTTCTTTAACATTTTAAACAATATCCATCTCTAGGCAAATAATCAACTATTTACAAATTTTCTCACCAATTTAAAATTATGCAGCATCTTTTACTTCCTTGCCATGATTTATACCCCCTCATCTTTCTCCTTATTTAATTGGAGATAATCTATAAGGGGGTAATTGGTGAAATGTAAAAAAGAAAAAGCTTTATTGAGAAAGACCTATCTTAAGATAGGTTTAAAGAGCGCCAGCATTAGTCAAGCCTAAAATCACACCTGCACCAATAATATGACCGAGACTTGTAGTTGCCAACAATTCAGGAATGCCAAAATTTGGCAAAAGCCCTGAAAGAACGGGAAAAGTTGGTCCTACGCCAGGCTTTTGAATCGCGAAGCGACCAATAGCAATAGCTAATAAATTGCAAATAATCATCACTAAGCCAATAACAGGACTCCACTCAGGGGTCGGGGGTACAGTAGATTGAACAGCAGCGATTAAAGTTTGAGTAATCAACTTTTAGTCTCCTCTCCTAATAATGTTTAAGAAAATTTTTGTAAACAAGAAAAATTATAGGAATCTCTTGGGAAAGAATCTTAATTTGTTTGAAGATTTAACATTTATGCCAATTTTTACGACTCAAAATAGCCAAAAGAATAAAATATCTTTACAATGCGTGTCAAAATTTGCGGTATCACCAATTCCTATCAAGGTCAAAAAATTGCTCAGTTAGGAGCGACAGCATTAGGATTTATTTGTGTTCCTACCTCTGCAAGATATCTAGAACCTGAGCAAATAAAAGCTATTGTTGCAAAACTCCCCCTCAAGGTAGACAAGATTGGTGTTTTTGCCAATTCTAATCTGGAAGAAATTGTCACCATAGTAGAAAAAGCTGGTTTAACAGGTGTCCAACTTCACGGCAGTGAATCTCCTGAATTTTGCCAACAGTTACGCCTACTCCTAGGGAAAAGAGAAATTATTAAAGCTTTGCGTATAAAAAATCCTGAGTGTTTGACTCAGGAGTTAGATTATCTTAATTGTGTTGATACTTTACTTTTGGATGCTTACCATCCCCAAATGTTGGGAGGAACAGGTAAAACCCTCAACTGGGAATATTTAAACAAATTTCGCCCTAGTTTACCTTGGTTTCTTGCAGGAGGATTAAATCCTCATAATATTTTGACTGCTTTAGCACAAGTTCAACCAAAGGGTATTGACCTTTCCAGTGGCGTAGAGCGATCGCCAGGAGATAAAGATTTAGCAAAAGTCGCCGCTTTATTTAACAAGTTAAATGGGTAAATTTTAGAAAAAGTTTGGTTGATGGCGAATTAAGTTAAGAAACTCTTCGCGGGTTTTGAGGTCTTCTTGAAAAGTGCCAACCATAGCACTGGTCACAGTCCAAGAACCTGGTTTTTGTACTCCGCGCATGGCCATACACATATGAGTTGCTTCCATGACTACAGCAACCCCTTGAGGCTCTAAAACTTCCTGAATAGCTTCAGCAATTTGGCGAGTCAGGCGTTCTTGTACCTGTAGTCTTCTAGCGTACATTTCCACAATACGAGCTAGCTTACTCAAACCTACTACTTTTTGATTTGGTATATAGGCAACGTGGGCCCTGCCCATAAAAGGCAGCATATGATGCTCACAGAGACTAAAAAAGTTTATGTCTCGTACTAACACCATTTCGTTGTGGCCTTCATCAAAAATAGCGCCATTAACTATTTTTTCTAAGGATTGGTTATAACCTTGAGTTAAGAACTGCATAGCCTCAGCAACTCTTTTCGGAGTTTTCAGGAGTCCTTCCCGTTCTGGATCTTCACCTACACTTTGTAGCATGGTTTTTACAGCGTCCATCATTGCGGCTTTGCTTGGTTCAGATTCAGCCTCAATATAAGCTTCACCACTGCTGTGGCTACTGCGGTCGGGTCTAGTAGCAACGCGACCTCCTTTAGTAGAGTTTAGATTATTTTTGCCTTCGAGCTTTGAGCCAGAATGAAGTCCGTTGGAACCGTTGGAAGAAGCTATTGTCATGATTGATGAATGAAGTGAATTTATTACCTCTTGATTTTGGTGTTTGGAGCCATACTGTCCTTGAAAATCAAGCTCAGTATTGAGACTGCACACCAAACTCCCTCCCCTATAACCATTTGTTTAAATAGAGGAGTAGTTGAATAACAGCTTTAAGAATCTAAAAGTGCTAAGCGAGATAATTCGCTGGCAACTTTTTATATCTTTGGTTTTGAAGTAGTAGATGCTGCTGACTCAACTTTTCTACTGTTGAGCCAGACAATCAGGAAAACTATGCTCCTTGGGCTATGCTTTTCCAGCAGTTGTGAAAGCAAAAAAATTCGCTATCGGAAGAACACCAGCAAGATTGATTGCCAAATCACCCTTTTATGAGAGCAATGTTATAAAAGTTTACGTTGTTATTATATCACTTCGATCATAACTAAATAGAGGGATTTTTAGGCAGATAGTTCATCAAAAACACCAATATTGCGGAATTTCTGGTAGCGCAATTCTTTTCTTTGTTGAGGGGGTATAACCTCTAGTTCTTCCAGGGTTTCTTTAAGGGCCTCTGCTAAAATCATAGCAGCCCCTAAAGGATCGGCATGGCAACCCTTAACTGGTTCGGGAAGGAGGCGATCAATAATACCTAGCTGTTTCAAATCCCAGGAAGTAATTTTCAAAGCAGCAGCAGCTTGGTCTGATTTAGCCGCATCTCGCCACAAAATTGCAGCACAAGCTTCGGGAGGAGCAACGCTATAAACAGCGTGTTCAAACATTAAGATGCGATCACCGACACCAATACCTAAAGCTCCTCCTGAACCTCCTTCCCCAATAACGGTGGAAATAATCGGCACATCAAAACTAAACATCTGGCGCAGATTATAGGCGATCGCTTCTCCTTGGCCTAGTTTTTCTGCTTCTACCCCTGCCCAAGCTGCGGGGGTATCAATTAAGGTGATAATAGGCATACCGAAGCGATTGGCGTGTTCCATCAAGCGCATAGCTTTACGATAGCCTCCAGGGGAAGCCATGCCAAAGTTACGGGCTACATTATCTTTGGTATCCCGACCTTTTTGGTGTCCTAACATCACCACAGGTTTACCATCTAAACGGGCAATGCCGCCCACAATTGCTGGATCATCGCTACCACCGCGATCGCCGTGGAGTTCAAACCATTCTTCGCTCATGGCTTGAATAAAATCTAAAGTGCTGGGTCTTCTGGGGTGGCGTGCTAGTTGAAGACGCTGAGTGGGAGTTAAAGTGCTATAAATCTCCTTACGCAGTTGTACGGCTTTAGCTTCCAACTGAGTTATTTTCTCAGCCACATCAACGTTGTTTTCTGTAGCTAGGGCGCGAATTTGCTCAATACGCCCTTCTAATTCACAAAGAGGTTTTTCAAAATCAAGGAGAAAGGGGCGGCGTTCGGGAGTGGACATCAGCTATCAGTTATCAATAATCAGTTATCAGTTATTAATTTAGGGCTTATCTGCACTTATTGGGAGGCAAACTCTAGCAGAGGTTGAAAACCGTGCTTTACTGATACTTGACCGATTTTTGCCATTTTTGAGGCATTAATTTGATTTCTGCCCCAAGAGAAGTTGGTATGCCACTTTTCAAATTCTAGAAGCATGGATTCTGCAAAACAGGCGAACATTTGACGACTGGGAACATCCATACTGACAATTTCCATGATTTTCCAATCAATATCCAGTGAATGTTCGACAATACCTCCATTCAGTACATGAATATCTGGATGTTGAATTTTAGTTCCTAGATTTTTAGGATAGCCGCCGTCAATGATTAAACAAGGCTTTTTTAAAGTTTCGGCGGAAATTTCCACCCCTTGGGGCATACTTGCTACCCAAACGATTATATCTGCTAAAGGTAAGGCTTCTTCTAGTCCGAGAATTTTGCCCCTACCTAATTCATTTTGCAGGGCTTTTAAAGGTTCCTGTTTACGGGCAATGAGTAGTAAATCTTCTACGTCAGTACAGCTATTTAACCAGCGACAGACACCGCTACCGATATCCCCTGTTGCCCCGCAAACAGCTACGGTTGCTTTGGCAAGGTCAATACCTAATTTAGCGCTAGCTTGCTCAACTTGGCGACAGATAATGTAGGCTGTGTGGGTATTACCAGTAGTAAAGCGCTCAAACTCTAACTCGACATTTCGCACCTGTTTATTTTGTTTGAGGTTGAAATTCTCAAAAACAATTGAAGAAAAGCCCCCTAAAGCTGTGATATCTAAACCGTTTTTCTGGGCATGGGCCATGGAATTAAGGATTTTACGAATGGCGGCTTTGATGCGGCGATTAGTAAGCATTTCTGGCAAGAAACAGGATTCTACATACCTGCCTTCAATTTGCTGCCCAGTAATGCTAGTGACTTTGATGTCGTCAACAATTTGGGGCGGTGCTGAACACCAAAAATCTAGCCCTTGATTAGCATATTCTGGATATCCTAATCTTTCTGCTACTGCTTGTGCGTGTTCTAAACTGGTAAGGTGACCGATAAGACCAAACATTTATTGCTCGTTTTTAAATTTTGAATTGAATTTGAAATAGAGTTTTGTTAAACGGATAATTTGACAAAAAAGCGCCACTCTTAAAAGAGCAGCTAAAGAAACAATCTGAATACTTGCAAACAATTGAGGTCTGGTAGAGCATTAAGACAAAGCTGCTGCTACAGAACTTTCTAGAGAGCAGCAGCTATTTGGTATCACTCCGACAGTAATAATTCTCCAAAGAAATATAATTGTCTGGAGTCCAGCAATTTTCACCAATTCGTCTTTGCTAGACAAGATAATTAAATTGCCTCTAAGCTGCACCAGCTAAACCATAAGCTGACATACCCATGATTTCTCCGGTGGTGAAACCAATGTTGCTCAGGGCTTCCCCATAGCTAATCATGAAGTCTTCTACTAAAGCTTCTTTTTCCATACCTAAGATGTGAGCATCTTTCTCCACTTGGTTAAGCATTTTCCACACCAAAGGAAGATTTTGGCGATTTGCTGCTTGTAATTCGGCTTTTGCTTCGGCAAAATGCGCTTTTAACCAAACTTCGCCGAAGTTAAGATGGGTATATTCATCTTTGACCACTCCTTCAGTAATTTTTCGAGCAAAGGGGTCAGCTACGGGAATATAAATGTTGTAAGCAGCGATCGCAAAGCTTTCAATAATTAAAGCTTGAATGAGCAAGCAAGTAACTATTTTTCCTTCTGCCAGTGCAGTTTGGAAGTTGCCGTGTAGCCCGGAAAAGTATTCTTTGGCAAATTCCATATCTGGTGTCACATTCAGATTCTTACCGCAAGCTTGGAATCCTTTTTTGTGACGATTTTCCATTTTAGAAAGACGAATCAACTCATCCTGATTGTCTGGCATAACCTGGGAAAGCTGGAGGTAATTTCCGTATGCCTCTTCTTCTCCTTCAATCACAATGGCATTAATGCGGCTATAGGCATCTTTGTAAGCTTCACTTTTAAAATCAAATTCTGCCTTAACTGCCAGTTCTTGCATGGGTTGTTTGTCTCCTGTCTTTTGACCACAACCCTATGTTATCTGTTGCTTCCAATTAAGGCTATTTCATTCTAATTTTGCTTCTTTTTGCTTGCTAATCACATCTAAGGCGAAACCTACACCTTGGGAAGCTAAGGTTTTGACAACTTCTGGTAAATCCCTGAATTCGTAGGGTCTAGAATCATGAGGTTCTTGCTCTAAGATTAAACCCCTTTTGCGCAAATATGCTCTGACTATGGTTACTGCTTGGTCAGTTTGCAGTTTGCCATCATCATTAATAATTTCTTCTGCCAAAGGACAAATACTAAAAAATCTGGCTAAACATTGGGAATAGGTTTTCGGATCAAGGCGCATCAAGACGCGACGAATGGTGCTGTAGGAAGGCAATGTCTCTTTGTCTAAACCTAATAATTCGATTAAGTCGCTGCTGTAAATATCTATCCAGTCCCCAACAGCTAAAACTCCTCGATTCCCAGCAGCGATCGCCAGGGTAAACAAAGCAAGACAAAGAGATTGACTGTGGCGCTGTCCAGCTTTCCGGCGGGAGTCAGGTAGGTTGGAAAATGCTTCAATAATTGCTGCCTGGTTCATCAGAATTTCCCTACAAGATTCGACATACATAGAATTTACTTCTACCATTTGATCGCTTTTGCCCTTTGGTTTAGATAAGCAACTAGTTCTCTTCTTTCAAGAACTTGATTATGGGGCTTTTGAGTTGATTTAGCTATGGTTTTGTGGTGGATGAAAATAGCTCATTAACTAAGCTTTGCTAATAAATTTAAAGTCTAATTGCCTCAGATAATGATCTTTGTTATTTGTTATCAGTTTCTCTAATCAGGAAGAGCAAACCCTGTACGAGGATCGCGAATATATAAACCGAGAACTAAAGAGTTTATTACTGTATCCCAGACAGGAATTAGCTTCTTGGCTTCGTCAGCCCAGTAGTCAAAGGTGATCAAACACTGAACTCCAGAGCCTAAGCCAATGCAGATTCGTGAGTAGGCTTCACGATCTTCTTGAGGATCAATAAATTTAATTTGAGTCCAGACAACACGGGCTGTTTGGCGCTTTAGTTGAACAATTTTTCCTCGTTCAATAACATTTCGTTCTTCATCCTTAATAACTTTTCTTAACAGAGGAACTAAGGGAAATTCCTGCCAGTTACCGGGAGGCAAAAGGTTGAAAGAAGCTTCTAAACGACAGTTATCATCAGGGGGCTTACCATCCAAAAATCGAAATGATTTTTCATCAGGTTCAAAATGCCAATCGTGGGGAACATCGAAGCGTAATGCTCCCCTTCCCGCCACAAAAATTCGATTTCCTGGTTGTGATTGCCAGCGATGGTTTTCTTCTAATTCCAGGGTTTCTTTAATCCACCGACTTTTTTTCTTACGTTTAGACACGGCTGTCCTAATTTTGACCTACTTTCATTTATTTTAAGGCTTACTCAGGAAAAAACAGGAATATAGATAATACGGAGGCGATAATTTTTTTTAGTTTCATTGACTAAGTTGAGTTTTGCTAGTTAACCAAGTTAAACTCTGTACTTAGTAAATAAGCGTTAGGCATCAAGCTCAATTGATGAAAAAGTCCCACTTCAATATTGATAAAGTTCAAGAACCGATTACTCAAGCACCTCCTAAGATTAGAAACTTAATTGAGGGAGTTTTAGCTTTAGAAAAAGAGCGGCTCCACCAAAAAGCACCGCGCAATATTAATGAAGAGGTTCTGAAAATAATTAAAGACATTGTGCAATGATACTAACATCAATTAGGTTGTGTAATTTTCGCCAATTCTATGGCAAAACTCCAGAAATACAACTTTCTGTGGGTAAGCATAACACTAGTGTCTTTCACGGTAATAATGGCTCAGGCAAGACTACTTTACTTAATGCTTTTACTTGGGCTTTATATGAACAATTTACTGCTGCTTTTGCTTCTCCGCAACAGTTAGTTAATAAAAGAGCAATTACTGAAACTGAATTTGGTCGTTCTGTAGATTGTTGGGTAGAAGTAATGTTTGAACATGAACATAAGCGCTATCAAGTGAAACGCCAATGTTATGCCCATAATACTGGAGAAAGAATCAATTACAGCCCTACAAAATGTTTTATGCAAATAGCTGGGGATGATGGGCGTTGGTATCCGCCCTTAGAGCAGCCAGAAGATGTTATTGGGAGAATTTTGCCAGTAAGTTTACATCGCTATTTTTTCTTTGATGGAGAACGCATTGATCGCTTCTTTCGTCAGGATGGTAAAAGTAGTGTTGCAGAGGACACGAAGGAGTTGATTGGGGTTAAGGTATTAGATCGGGCTATTGAGCATTTAAAAAAAGCAAAACGCAAACTACAAGAAGAGTTACAATCTGTTGGCAATTTAGAAATAAAGCAGCTTTTACAAGCAAAAAGTAAGTTAGAAAACCAAAGTGATGACCTCGAACTTAGGCAAAGAGAAATAGATGCTCAATTAGCTCAGCAAGAAAAGTTTAAACGAACCATTGGTAAGCAGCTTTTGGCATTAAGTGGTGCAGTGGAATTGCAGAACCAGCGAGAACAATTAGAGGAAAGAGAAAAGTCTTTGCGTAATCTTTTAGTAGAGGAGCAAGAAACTTTGAAAAAAATCTTTTCTACTAATGGTTATACTGTTTTATTAGACCAACTATTAATTCAATCACGCTCTATAGTTGGCGAAATGCGACTCAACGGAGAGTTGCCTACAGGGATTAAAAAACAATTTGTCGAGGAATTATTAAAGCAAAACCGTTGTATTTGTGGTGGGGAACTTTTAAAAGGAAGTGAGACTCGTAGAGCAGTAAAAGCTTGGCTGGATAAAGCGGGGGTTGCTGATCTAGAAGAAGCCGCTATTCGCTTAGAAACCCAAGCAGGAGAAATGGAACAGAAAATTCCACGGTTTTGGCAAGAAGTTGATTCACAGCAATCTAATATTGAGCAAGCTAGGGCAGAATTAGGAGATATTGATGAGCAATTGTACGCTATTGGTAAAAAATTAAGAAGTTATCCTGATCAAGATATTCAAAAGTTGCAAAACCATTTGGAAGTAACAGAAAAGCTCATTGAACAACTAACTTTAGAAAAAGGAGGTAATCAACAAATATTAGTTAGCTTAAATAAAGAAAATGAAGTCAAGCAAAAGCAAATAGCCAAGCAAAAACTTAAAGAAGCAAAGCAAGTTATCGCTCAACGTAGAATTACAGCTACTCAAGAAGCAATAGAAAGGATTGTGGCAGTTAAAAAGCTCTTAGAAAAGCAATTTCGTCGTTCTTTAGAACAAAGAGTTCAAGAAATTTTTGATTCCATTTCTTTTACCCCTTACACACCTAGATTGAGCGCTGATTATGAATTGTCCTTAATAGAAAACACCTCTGGCAAAGCAATTCGAGTTGCTGCTTCTACAGGAGAAAATCAGATTCTTAGTCTTTCTTTTATTGGCGGCATTATTGATAGAGTCCGGGAATGGAGTTATCAAAATACTCTTATGGGACCAGATAGTAGTACCTTTCCTATTGTCATGGATTCACCTTTTGGTAGTTTGGATCAAATTTACCGTCGCCAAGTAGCCACTTCTATTCCTAAACTAGCTAATCAACTCATAGTTTTGGTAACTAAAACTCAATGGCGAGGAGAAGTAGCAGAGGAAATGGAGAATTATATTGGCCAAGAATATGTCTTAGTTTATAACTCCCCAAAATTAGATTGCCAAGAAGATCAAATAGAAATTGTTGGACAAACTTATCCTCTGGTAAAACGTAGTAACAATGGCTTTGAGTATACAGAAATTATTCCCGTAGAACGGAATTAGTTACTTCTCTAGAGCGATAATTATTACTTCTTCTGCTAGGACGTTCCCTAGCTTTGTTAACTCTTAATTCTCGGTTTATCCATTCAGCACCATCTAATGCTTCTATAGCTGCTGATTCTTCTTCTTCTGAAGCAGAATCAACAAAACCAAAACCTCGCATACGGCCAGTTTCTCGGTCAGTTGGGATTGCGACTCGCTTCACGCTGCCGTAATCAGAAAAGATATATTTAACATCTTCTTCTGTTACGCTGTAGGGTAAGTTACCGATGTAAATTGACATGAATTCTTTACAAGCAATCGAGCGAAAGGGACAAAGATTATTTCTCAGTTAGGAGTTTGAAGTATTAATTTAATTACTAATACTTGTAATTGCCTAATCTTTATGTAATTTAACACGAATATAAATTCCAGGAAACTACTTAGTAAGAAGTCAAGCCATTGTGCTGAATTTTTACGACAAATGTAGTAAGTAGTATGTAATCTATCTTACTAAAATGAACTAATTTTTTTGAGCCATATAGTATTAATGAGTAAAAGCCGAAAATTTTTTCAATGTAGTTTTTTATCTTTAAGTTTAATTAGTTTTGTTTCCCCTTTAAAAGCAACTGCTTTTCCTGATAGTACAAACCATTGGGCTGCTGAATGTATTGAAGAGATGTCAGCAAGAAACTTAGTTACAGGTTACCCTAATGGTAATTTTCGCCCCCAAGGAACTATTACTAGAACTGAGTTTGCAGTATTGATGTTGAATGCTTTTCCTGATGCCCCCATCCAAAGAGGTAAAACCACCTTCCGAGATGTACCAAGCAACTACTGGGGTTTCCAAGCAATTCAAGATGCCTACCAAAGGGCATTTTTTACTGGCTATCCTGGAGGGATTTTTCAGCCCCATCAGCCTATTCCCAGAGTACAAGCAATTGCTGTGTTGGCTGATGCTATTGATTACCCGAAACCCAATAATGCCAATAGTATTCTGAACCAATACTATCAAGATGCAGCCCAAATCCCTAACTATGCCCGCTCTGTTGTAGCTGCTGCATCAATTAATAATCTAGTAGTTAATTATCCCCAAGTTCGTAAACTCAATCCTAACCTTAGTGCAACCAGGGGAGAGGTTGCAGCTTTATTATGTCGCGGCTTACACATAGACACCCTGCCACCTCAATATATTGCTGGTATTGTTACCCAGCCTCAACAAGTACGCCCTTTACCAGGAAAACTAAATAATGTTCCGGTTTTTAATAGTAATAGTCCTGAATTAGTACGTACAGAAGGCATCCTCCTTTCCACCTTTCCTCCTACAAATAAAAGCTATCCTAATGCCCATCTTAACTATGCCTTTCAAGGACGTTTTGATATCTTTTCTCACCATATTGCTAGGGCAGAAACTGCTTCTCAAACCCATCCTTTATATCAAGGTATTCTTCTTTATAACCCCAGCAACCAACCTATTAGTGTAGAAGTTTTGCAAGCAGCAAGTTATTTAAGCAACCCTGATGCCCCTTTTATCACCTTACCTGACCTGGCAGACAACTCCAACGGTAATATATATTCTGGCCCAGGAGGTAGAGTTATGGGAGATATTTTACAAGGAGTGCGACAAGATAAATTTCCCCAACAAATTACCATCCCCCCGACAGAAAGTAGTATGCTATTAAACCAAGCAATTCCTGTTAATCGCGCCCCAGCATCTAACGGACGTTCTACAATGATTCGCCTGCGTAGTAATGGGGCAGTTTATGTTGCTAACTTAGCGAAAAAAGCGCCTCGTAATAATAATGGAACATACCGTCCTCCTACCTTGGCTGAGTGGCAAAAGATGGTCACAACGGCAGATTTAGCTGGGCCACGAGATAGTACCCCAACGCCCCTCAATCCCCCCAAACATCCTACGGTTTTTGGTCGAGTAGCGGGGGTATCCCAAGGTTCTCTATGGGAAGCAAGAATCACTGATGAAAATGAGAGTGACTTCTCTATTCCTACTCCAGGAAAGAGCATTTCCTATGTACTAGGAACAATCCATTTAATCACTTTAGGAACTGGGCAGATTCAAAGTGCGCCCATGCTTAAACGTTATGCCGATACAGCTTATTTTGCCCATAGTAACTATGGAGTAGAATATCATCTTGTTCTACCTTTGAAAAACAACACTAATCAACCACAAACTGTAAATATATCTTGGCAAACTCCTATCAAAGATGAAGGAGGAACAGAAAGATTGTTGTTTACCAATTCTCAAGATCAAAGAATATTTTTTCGAGGTACAGTTAAACTAACTTATCAAGACGAAAAAGAAAGTAAGCAAACTCGTTATTATCATTTAGTACAAAGAAGAGGACAGCAAGGAGAACCTTTATTGACTTTGAATTTGCTTCCTAATGAAACTAAGGAGGTGCAAGTAGATTTTATTTATCCTCCTGATGTTACTCCACCTCAAGTTTTGACTATTGAAACTTTATCTAATTAAAATTACCAAAACCATAAATGGCTTTTGTGAATATAGAGAATAGTTAATACGACTTGAGATAGATAAAAAATACTTTAAGAATAAAAACTTACTACTTAAAAAGTCATAACAATATTTCTCTAGACGGAAGATAGTTAATTAAACCTTAACTTATAATTGATTATTAAGGCCTGTCTACATTTTTTAGAAAATTGAAGATTCTCTATAAATGTTTTTAGATAGGCTGAGTTGAGAAAAATAGATATTCTATTACATAGCTAATAAAATATCTATTTTTCAAACGCTTTTTAAGTAAGTCTGAGGAGTCATAAAAGAATGTCCCAATTAATTAAAAATACTTTACTCTGGCGCAGTTTGCGTAAAGGTGCGCTAGCTTTCGCTTTAGTAGGTTTACTTCTTCCTGCTGCTTGTACCGATACTGACACAGTAGAGGAAGCAGAAATAGAAGAACAAGAAGAAGATAATGTTACCGCAGAAGATGTTACCGAGAATACAGGTGATCTTATTGGTCAAACTGTAACAGTGAGAAGCGAAGTTGAGGCTGTTGGGGAACAGAGTTTCCTCATGAGTGATGAAGAATTGTTTAGTGATGACACAATTTTAGTCATCAATGCCACAGGGGAAATTTTTACAGTTCCCACCGATGGTACAGAAGTTCAGGTAACTGGGGAAGTTAGGGAGTTTGTTTTAGCAGATATAGAAGAAGAATTTGCTGACTTTGAGTGGGACCCAGAAGTTTACGAAGATTATGAAAAAAAAGCGGTTATCATCGCTGAATCTCTCGCCGAAGCGCCAACACCAGACGAATTAACTGATAACCCTGAAGAATATTATGGAGAAGTTGTAGCAGTACAAGGGGATGTTGAAGAGGTTCTTAGTGAGAATACTTTTGTAACTGATGATGGCTTACTTGTGGTTGTTTTAGAGACGGAAGGAGTCTTGACAGAAGGAGAAGAGGTAGCAATGACAGGGGAACTTAAGGAGTTTGTCTTAGCTGATGTCGAAAAAGACTATGATCTCACCTGGGATTTAGATGTCAAAGAAAAAATCGAAGCTGAATATGAAACTAAACCAGTATTGATTGCTAAAAAAGTTTATCCATCTGCTGTAGAAGAGTAAGTTGCAATAAATAATTAATTGAAAGTGGGGGGCGCAATCTAGGAGATCGAGTTCCCCACTTTTTATTAAACTTCTACAGGTTGAGAAGCATTACTTTCTACAGATTCCCTTTCTTTAATTAAAGCGATCGCCCCACTAACGCTTTCGGGCAAAATTACTACTAAACCATCTTCAGTCACCTTATCTAAGCCCACTTTAATGGCTTCAGCTTCATTGAGAATAGTCACACAATCAGAATCAGGTTTTTTCTGGCGAATTCCTTTCACAATCAAATCGGCTACTTCACCTCGCGCCCTGCCCCTAGTATCTTCATCTTCTTTAACAATAATATGATCAAAGAACTCTGCTGAGAGTTCCCCCAAAGCAATTAAGTCTTCATCACGGCGATCCCCAGGGCCACCGACTACACCAATACATTGGCCTTGCCAGTTACCGACAAAACCCCCTAAAGCAGCATAACTAGCGGGGTTATGGGCATAATCTATTAAGGCATGGCCTTTTTCCAGGGTAAAGAGATTCATTCGACCGGGAGTTTGACCCACAGAAGGGGCAAAAGTTCTTACTCCTTGACGAATAGATTCTATTTCTACTCCTTGGGTATAAGCTGCTAAACAAGCAGCCAAAGCATTAGCAATCATGAAAGGAGCCATTCCTCCCATGGTGATAGGAATATTAGCAGCCCGTTCAATATGTACAGTCCAGTCCCCAGAAAGGAGAGAGAGGTAGCCATTTTCATAAATAGCAGCTAAGCCTCCTTCTTTTGTATGCTCCTGCACCAAGGGGTTGTTGGGGTTCATGGAAAAATAAGCTACTTGCGCTTCCACCTGCTGTGCCATATCTACTACCAAGGGATCATCAGCGTTGAGAATGGCATAACCTTCCGGTCGTACAGATTCTACCACCACACTTTTAAGGCGGGCTAATTGCTCTACGGTATCAATATCACCAATACCTAAATGATCTGCGGCGACATTTAAAACCACACCAATATCGCAAAATTCAAAAGCTAAGCCGGAACGCAAGATCCCCCCACGGGCCGTTTCTAACACCGCCACCTCAACAGTAGGGTCTTTAAGAATCACCAGAGCGCTTTGAGGCCCTGTGGTATCCCCTTTTTCCACTAAATGCCCATCAATATAAATACCGTCAGTGGTTGTGTAACCAACTACCTGCTCCGTTTGTCCATAAATATGGGCAATGAGACGGGTTGTAGTGGTTTTTCCATTAGTACCAGTGATAGAAATGATGGGGATGCGGCTAGGAGTTCCTTTAGGGAAAAGCATCTCCAAAACCGGGGCCGCTACATTGCGAGGCAAACCCTTACTAGGACAAACGTGCATCCTAAACCCAGGGGCCGCATTAACTTCAACCACAACTCCAGATACTTCTCTTAAGGGTTTGGTGATATCCGGTGTAACCACATCGATCCCGGCAATATCTAAGCCAATTACCTTCGCAACCCTCTCTGCTAGCCAAATATTCTCAGGATGAATATCGTCAGTACGGTCAACGGCGATACCACCTGTACTCAGATTGGCTGTGGCTCTAAGATAAACGGTTTTCCCTGGCTCTAAGATCGTATCAAGATTGTAGCCTTGGCGTTGTAAAACATCCGTGGCTGTCTTGTCTAAAGTTATCCTAGTGAGAACATTATCATGACCATCACCTCGGTCAGGATCACGGTTGGTTTGGTCAATGAGTTGTTGAATCGTTAACTGACCATCCCCAATTACATGGGCTGGAACTCGCTCTGCTACCGCCACAAGTTTGCCATCAATGAGCAAAATACGATGGTCGCTACCACGGTAAAAACGCTCTACAATTACCCCACGAGTCTTAGCTTCCTGGCTAGCCAAATCGTAAGCTTGTTCTGCTTCTGACCAATCTTTAATATCAATGGTGATACCTCTACCGTGATTGCCATCAAGAGGCTTAATGACAATGGGATAACCCCCTAAATCTTCAATAGCTCCTTCTAATTCATTGAAGTAAGAAATAACCGTGCCATTAGGAACAGGAATACCAGCATCTCTGAGGATAGTTTTGGTTCCTTCCTTATCACAAGCCAGTTCTACACCCAAAATACTGGAATAGTCGCTTAAGGTGGCTTGAAGGCGTTTTTGATGGACTCCATAACCTAGTTGCAGCATGGCACGGGCATTAAGTCGTAGCCAAGGAATTTTGCGGGCTTCAGCTTCTCTAACGATGGTTTCAGTGCTAGGGCCAAGGGCAGAACTTTTAGCTAAATGTTCTAGGTCATCTAAATCTTGGTTTAGTTCTTTAGCTGGATAAGTTCCTGTATTAATAATACTTTGACACAATCTAACTGCTGCTCTACCGGCATAGCGTCCTGCTTGTTCGTCAAGATATTCAAAAACGACTTGATAAACTCCTGATGTACCCGTTTCCCTGGTACGACCAAAGCCAACAGGCATACCGGCTAGTTCTTGTAGTTCCAGGGCTACGTGTTCGATGATGTGACCCATCATCGTCCCTTCTTGAACTCTACTAAGGAATCCTCCTCGACAGCCTGGAGAACAGTGGTGTTCTACCAAACTAGGTAAAACCTCAATAAGTCCTTCGTAGAAGCCCTGAATTTGATTAGAAGGTTTCTCCGCAAGTTCTTCTAAGTCTAAGCGAAGAATGATTAATTTATGCCGTCGAATGCTCCAATAATTGGGGCCGCGTAAGGTCTGGGTTTTCAGAATTCTCATAATGTATTGTCAAGTCGGACTCGGAAGCACCAAGAAGCCATATGTTATACCATAGTTTCTCGCTTTCAAAAGAAATTAAACTGTTACTGATGAACGGTTTTTTCAGTTGTTGATGTCAAGGTAACTATTTCTTGAGTTATTTTAGTCTCTATCAAGTCGCCCTAAATTATCTCCTAGGTAAGAATCACTGCTTCAATTAGAAGAAAGTACTTGGCGAGATTGAACTTGATAGCGATCGCCATGACAGAGAATGTGTAGGCGCAGGTTGTGAATATTAATCGGGTCAGCAGTTCCAACTTTTTTTTGGTTAGTATAAGACAAGCATAAAGGATCTACAATTGTCACGGTTCCTTTACCAATTACTCGTAATACCCCATCCTTTTCAAAAACAGCACAGGTATCTTCATCAATTCCCACTCCTAAAAGATGGGGATACATAGCCACAGCGCTCAGTAAGCGGGCCATACGATTACGATTGTGGAAGTGTTGATCAACAATCACTTCAGGGATCATATTTAGCCCTGTAGCTATATCCACCAAAGAGCGATTAGGGGACTCACCACTACCCCCACCAGCAATCATTTGATCCCCCATAACCGCAGCCCCCGCACTAGTCCCAGCTAAAGTTACTTCCCCTAGCTGTACTCGCTGCCGTACTCTCTCAGCAATGGGAGTATCTGTTAACAAGCCGCAGAGTCTAAGCTGATCTCCTCCGGTCATAAAAACGCCGGTACACTCTTCTATATATTCTTTGTAGCTGCGGTCATCTCCTTGTTGGCGATCGCGGATATCCAAGATTTTGATTTGCTTGGCCCCCATCTCTTCAAAAATACGTTCGTAGCGACTACCTGTAAGGGCTGGTTCCCTAGAAGCTGAGGGAATAATCGCAATAACTGCCTCCGAAGCACCTGCCCGCTTAAAAAAGTGGTGCAGGATTTCTTTCCCATGAACTTTATCTTCAGCGCCACCAATCACCAAGATGGCAGTTTTTGTTGATAAGGACATCTTGGTTTCTGACATTTGAGACTCCAGTTGCAACATAACCTCACTTTTTAACATAGGGAAAACTAATATTTATTTTTGCTTGCTTACCCGGTGTTTTTGCAAGAAAACACTAGATACATTTAAGAGAAAAAGAATAACTGGTCATAAAACTAAGTATTAGAATTAAAGATTATATGACGGCGACAATACTTGGGACAATAGGTATTCTTAAGTGTCAAAGCTCTTAACCATAATATTTTCATAACTACTGTGCGCATTGATGTTATCACTTTGTTTCCTGACTTTTTCTGTTCGCCCTTGAGTTCGAGCTTATTAGGTAAAGCTTTGGCAAAGCAAATCGCTACTGTTCATTTACACAATCTGAGGGATTTTACTACAGATAAACATAGAAGGGTAGATGATGAACCCTATGGTGGTGGTGTTGGTATGCTGCTTAAACCAGAGCCTATTTTTGCGGCTGTGGAATCTTTGCCTGTATTACCTAAACGCGACATTATCTTGCTCACACCTCAAGGTCAACCCCTAAATCAAAAGTTATTGCAAGAATTAGCAACAGATTATGAACAATTGGTATTGCTCTGTGGTCACTATGAGGGAGTGGATGAACGGGTTCGTAATTTGGTGAGGCGGGAGGTATCTTTAGGGGATTTTGTGCTTACTTGCGGGGAGATCCCTGCTTTAGCTTTGATTAATGGAGTTGTGCGGCTATTACCAGGGACTGTTGGTAAGGAAGAATCCCTGAAAGCAGAAAGTTTTGAAGAGGGTTTGCTAGATTATCCTCAATATACTAGACCTGCTGTTTTTCGAGGCTGGGAAGTGCCAGAGGTACTGCGTTCAGGAAACCATCAAAAAATCGCTCGTTGGCGCAAAGAAGAGCAAATTAAAAGGACTAAAGAACGTCGCCCTGATTTGTGGGAGGATGGGGAGATGGGGAGATGGGGAGAAAACTATTAGCCACTAGTACTGATTATTGATCATTGAGATCAAGTTGCTACTGCCACCTTAAGCATTTCTTCTGGGGTGAGGTTGTGGTAAACCACCTCACCATCGAGAAACCAAACAATACGTTGGGTTAAACGAGCTACTTCTGGCTCGTGTGTTACCATGATAACGGTCATGCCGCTACTATTTAACTCAGCGAAAATATCCATGACTTCGCGGGTGGTGTGGGAATCTAAAGCCCCCGTTGGTTCATCAGCTAGCAGGATAACAGGTTGGTTAACGATGGCACGGGCGATCGCCACTCTTTGTTGTTGCCCCCCAGAAAGTTGGTTAGGTTTATTGTTAAGACGACTTGACAAACCCACTCTAGTTAAGGCAACTATGGCGCGATCACGTCTTTCTTGGCTAGAAACTCCGGCATACAACATGGGTAAGATGACGTTATCCAAAGCAGTCATTTGGGGTAAGAGATGAAATTGTTGGAAGACGAAGCCGATTTTGAGGTTGCGAATTGTCGCTAGTTCTGATTCGGGCAAAATCGAGACATCAATATTATCAAGATAGTAACTTCCTGATGTTGGGCGATCTAAACAACCGATGGTGTTCATCGCCGTAGATTTTCCTGAACCAGAAGGCCCCCATAATTGAGCAATATTCGCCTTTTTCTACTGTTAAGTTAACCTCAGAAAGAGCGCGTACTTCAGCATTACCACTACCATAAATTTTAGAAATATTTTCTAAACGAACAATGGCAGATTTGTAAGGGGAATTGTTAATTGAATTCAACATATTTATTTGTCATAAAAATTACTAAGCTAAAAGGATTTTCCTTTACCCCTTAACTCTTAAACCTTAATTGTCGATTGAAAGTTGAAAGTCTACTGGGCAAATACTCTAACCTTGCTCCAAAATAGGGGATGTGCCAGAATTAATTCCTCCCTATGTCTAAATCTGAATCTGATCATTCTTCATCACTATCTTCACAAGATAGCAAGAAATTCTTTGTTGTTGGTGTTGGTGCTTCTGCTGGTGGGCTGCGCGCATTAGAAGAGTTTTTTGAGAATATGCCCACAGATAGCGGGGCGGCTTTTATTACTATTCAACACCTCTCCCCAGACTTCAAGAGTTTGATGAAAGAACTCTTGGAGCGGCACACGGAGATGAGTATTCATAAAGTGGAGGATGGCATGAGATTGCAGTCTAACTCCATCTATTTAATCCCTCCAGGGCAAAATCTGGTTGTTGAAGAGGAACAGTTACGCTTACAAAAAAGAGAAGATAAAATTTATCATCGCCCTAATTTTCCTATTGATCTATTTTTCAAATCTTTGGGGAAAAATTATCAAGAACGAGCTATTGGGGTAGTTCTTTCTGGAACTGGTAGCGATGGCACTCAAGGTTTACGAGACATTCATGAAGCTGGGGGTATTACCCTAGTTCAAGAGCCAAGTACTGCTGAATTTGATGGTATGCCTCGCAGCGCGATCGCCACAGGAGTGATTAACCGAATTCTCTCACCGCGAGATTTAGCTGAAACTATTTATCAGTTTTTAAAATCCCCCACAAATCCTGACAAGTTTAGTCAGCAGCAAGCACTTTCTTCTAATTCTCCAGAATTACAAAATATTACTAGCCTGCTAGCACGCTACAAACAAGTAGATTTTTCTCACTATAAAAGTAATACCTTAAGTCGGCGTATTCATCGCCGTTGCTTAATCACAGGTTGTACCACTATAGAAGAGTATATTGAGCTTCTGGAAATATCGGCTGAGGAACGAGAAATTCTCCGGGGTGACTTACTAATTGGTGTAACTAATTTTTTCCGCGATCGCCCTGCTTGGGACTTTTTAGCTAAAAATGTTATTGACAACCTATTAAAGCAAGCCGAATCTGGGCAAGAGTTAAGATTTTGGATTACAGCTTGTTCTACGGGTGAAGAAGCTTATTCTTTAGCCATTTTGGTAGATGAGGCTATTTCTAAATTCAATAAGCGAGTTAAAGTCAAGATTTTTGCTACGGATATTAACCGCCTGGCTTTAGAGAAAGCTGCTCAAGGAGTTTATCCAGAAAACATCGCTAATGAAATTAACCAAGAGCGCTTGGCAAAATATTTTACTCCCAAAGAAGAAGGCTTTCAAGTGAGTCGGAAACTACGGGAGATGTTGATTTTTGCTCCTCACGATTTAACCAAAGATGCTGGTTTTACTCGCATTCACATTATTAGTTGTCGCAATGTTTTGATTTATATGCAGCCCCAGTTGCAACAACAAGTTTTGCGTAATCTTCACTTAGCTTTAACAGTTAAAGGGACTCTTTTCTTAGGAGAGTCAGAGACGTTAGGAGATTTTAATGAGGAATTTGTTACTCTGCACAAAACCTGGAAGCTTTATCAGAAAAAACGGGATGTGAGGTTGAATTTGCCTTTGCGGGGAGTTGAGAAACTCGGCACTAATATGGTGAATCCTCCTAGTGAGAAGAAGATTAGTACTAGCAGAAGAGAACCCGTACTAGAAGCTGCTTTAAACTTGGTTTTAGAACAGCAGAAAAGCACCTGTTTGTTGGTAAATAATGAGAATCAGGTTTTGTATTTATTTGAAGATTTGGCTAATGTCTTGAAACTACCTACGGGGGAATTATCTAGGGATGTTAATAAGCTAGTCATTTCCGCCTTGAAACTACCTTTGAATACGGCGCTTCACCGAGCAAAAAAAGAGAAAAAACCGATTCTTTATACAGGTATTAAACTGGATCAAGAAGATGATAGCCGCAGAGTCAACCTCAAAGTTAGCCGGAATAAAACCAACAAACTGGCTGGAGATTTTTTGATGGTGACGATTACTGAAAATAATCAATCTCCTCCCTCTAAATTAGTTGGTGAAAGCTTTGAGGCTGATGCAGAAACGGCCCAACGTATTACAGAATTAGAAGAAGAATTACAACATAGTAGTGAAAACCTACAAGCAGTTATTGAAGAATTAGAAACAACTAATGAAGAACAACAAGCTACCAATGAAGAGTTAATTGCTTCTAATGAAGAGTTGCAAAGTACCAATGAAGAACTACATTCAGTTAATGAAGAGTTATATAGCGTTAACAGGGAGTATCAAGCGAAAATTCAACAGTTAACTCAACTCAATGATGATGTAGATAACTTACTTAGTTCTATAGATATTGGGGTAGTGTTTTTAGATAAAGACTTGAAAATTCGTAAATTTACCTCCGCCGCCACAGAAGCAATTAATTTAGTTGAGGCAGATATTGGTCGTCCCCTCAAACACCTTTCCCATAATATGGACTGCAATAATTTACTAGAAATGTTGCAGGAAGTTGTTGAAATTGAAGAGCCTTTGGCAAAGGAAGTCAAGTTAGTAGAAACAGATACGAATCTTTTACTACGCATTCATCCCTATCGCCAAAATGAAGGCTTTAGTGATGGGATTGTCCTAACTTTTGTTGATATTGACGATATTAAGAAAGCAGAAGAAGCCCTGAAACAAGCAGAAGAAGATTTGCGTCGGGCGAATGAAAGTTTAGAAAGGAGAGTAGAAGAACGTACTGCGGCCTTGCAAGAAAGTAAAGAACGCTTCCAGGCAACCTTTGAACAAGCAGCAGTGGGTATTGCCCATGTTTCCCTAGAAGGGAAATGGTTAAGGGTGAATGGCAGGATTTGTGACATTATTGGCTATACCCCAGAAGAACTACTCCAACTAACTTTCCAGGATATTACTCACCCCGATGATTTAGAAGCTGATTTAGGTTATGTGAAGCAAATGTTGGCCGGAGAAATTAACAATTACTCTATGGATAAACGCTACATCCATAAAAATGGCGTGGAGGTGTGGATTTGCTTAACTGTATCTCTAGTCAAAACTAAGACAGGAAAGGCAAAATACTTTATTTCTGTAGTAGAAGATATCAACGAACGCAGGCAAATTCAAGAACAACTACGCCAAGCCAAAGAACACCTAGAGTTGCGAGTAGAAGAACGCACTGCAGATTTATATGAAAGTCAAGAAAGATTATCTTTGTTTATCCAACACGTTCCAAGTGCGATCGCTATGTTTGATTCCCGAATGTGTTACTTAGCTACTAGTCGCCGTTGGCTGATTGATTATAACCTTTCCCAAGAAGATATTATTGGCCGCTCCCACTACGATGTTTTTCCCGAAATTCCTGAACGTTGGCAAGAAGATTACCGCGAGGTTCTCCAAGGAGGAACTGTCAAATCAGAAGAAGATAGCTTTGTTCGTGAAAATGGTGATATAGATTGGCTACGCTATGAACTTCGTCCTTGGTTTACCAAAGAAGGGACAATTGGCGGTTTGATTATGTTCACAGAAGTAATCACAGAAATGAAACAGGCAAAAGAAGCTTTACGCCAAGCTAACTTAGAATTGGAACAAAGGGTTAGTGGGCGTACCGCAGAACTTGAGGCAGCTAAAGATAAAGCGGAGGCTGCTGATCGGGCAAAGAGTGCTTTTATTGCCCATATGAGCCATGAGTTACGCACTCCCTTGAATGGGGTTTTAGGATTTGCTCAAATTCTCAAACGAGATTCGACTTTAACCCCGAAGCAATTTAACGGTATTGACATTATTCAAAAATCTGGCAGCCATTTACTAACTTTAATTGAAGACATTCTTTATATTGCTAAAATCGAAGCGGGTAAATTGGAATTACAGAAGAGTGAGTTTCATTTCCCCTCTTTTCTCGATAACCTCATTGCTTTAATTAGCGTCCGTGCCGAACAAAAGGGCATTGCTTTTAATTATCAAGCTCTTTCTGGACTACCTACCACTATAAAAACAGATGAAACTCGCCTGCGGCAAATTCTTCTTAATTTACTTGGTAATGCCGTTAAATTCACCCTAACTGGCGGTGTTGTTTTTAAAGTTGGTTATTTAACTAGTTTTGAACCAGATACGAAAACTACTAATTCACCTAGCATTATCAGATTTTATATTGAAGATACAGGGCCCGGTATTCCCCCAGAGAAGTTAGAAGAAATATTTTTACCTTTTCAGCAAATAGTAGATAGCCATATCCCCAATAAAGGCACAGGATTAGGTTTAACTATTAGTCAAAATATTGCTGAACAAATGGGCAGTGAAATTCAAGTAACTAGCCAATTAGAAAAGGGTAGTAGCTTTTGGTTTGATCTAGAGATTCCTGAAGTTGCGGGTAATACTGTGGGGGACGAAGGGGCATTCCCTCCTACAAGTCCTCAAATGAAAGGATATAAGGGAAAAAGACATAAAATCTTGATAGCAGATGATCAACCTAATAATCGTGCTGTTTTAGTTAATTTACTAAGTCCTTTGGGTTTTGAGATATCAGAAGTAAGTAATGGTGCAGAAGCTTTAACCAAAGCCAAAGAATTTCAGCCAGATTTAATTTTATTAGATTTAGTAATGCCAGTTTTAGATGGCTTTGAAGTAGCCAGAAGATTGCAACAGGAGCCTACTTTGCAAGATAAAATAGTCTTTGCTATTTCCGCTAGCGCTCTTCCTAAAGACGAGTCTTATAGTTATCGAGCTGGTTGCCATGCTTTTTTACCCAAACCAGTTAACTTCGACCAACTTTTAGAGTTAATTCAAACTCATTTAGAATTGGAATGGAGTTATGGTGAAAATACGCTCTTAATTTCCCCTCAAGAAGAACCTAGGGAAAAAACCTCTTTCCCTACTTGCCCTAACCAGGAAGTGACAGTTTTATTGTTCGATTTAGCTAAACGAGGGGATATCAGAGGCATCTTGGAGCAAGCTACTCAGTTAGAACAACAAGATGAGAAATTTATTCACTTCGCCAATGAAGTTAGCCAGCTAGCCCAAAGCTTTCAAATTCAGAAATTACAACAATTCTTACGTAAGTGTAGAGAATTATAAAAGCACATTGCTCCACTTTAAAAAAGAAAAATATACATCATATACATTAATGTAAACACTAGCGCAAACCTTAAAGCGTCATAAATAGAAGATATACAGCTAGTAACTTGTAGAATTTAGTATCTTAACTACTGAGGCAATTTTACTAAATCAACTTACTGAGTTGTTTTAACTAGGCTTAGGTAGGAATAAACTTTTAGTTTATGGACGCAGTTTGGGATCAACTAACTCATAAAAAAGCCTTTCCAGAAATAGGTGTCGGTTTGTATAAACTTGATAAAGCTAATTCCGATGTTATCTTAATTGTGGATGATACTCCTAGCAATTTACAGGTTTTATTTGCTTGTTTAGAAAGTACAGGCTTTAAAGTCTTAGTGGCGCAAAATGGAGAAGATGCCCTACAAATAGCCACATCAGAAATTCCTGACTTAATATTATTAGATATACTAATGCCAGGTATGGATGGCTTTGCTGTTTGCAGCCAATTGAAGGCTAATACTCAAACTGAACATATACCTGTTATTTTTATGACAGCCCTCACTGAGACTATTAAAAAAGTTAAAGGTTTTGAAGTGGGGGGAATTGATTATATTACTAAACCTATTGAACAAGAAGAAGTTTTAGTTCGTATCCGTACCCATCTTAAATTGCAAAAGATGCAACAGTATATCCAAGGGCAAAACGAACAACTTCAATCAGAAATTCATCGTCGCCAACAAGCAGAAGAAGAACTTGTTAAAGCATTAGATAAAGAACGGGAACTCAATCAACTTAAGTCCCACTTTATTGCTATGACTTCCCATCAATTTCGTACCCCTTTGACTACAATTCTCGGCGCTACAGAATTACTTCAATCTTATAGCGATCGCCTTAGTTTAGAGAAGAAGAAAAATCATTTCAGCCGTATTAGAGATAATGTCGGACACATGACTCAAATGCTAGATGATATCTTGCTTATTGGTCAAGATGAAGCAGAAGAGTTGAATTTTAATCCTACTCCTCTTAATGTCCTCGAATTATGTCAAAATTTGGTGGCAAATTTCCAAGATAGTAGCAAGAGTCAACCCATAATTGCTTTTACTCATCAAGGAGTTTGCACTGAAGATAGCAGTAAATGGCCTTTAGTAGATAAAAAAATTCTTAACCACATCCTTGATAATTTACTCTCCAATGCTCTGAAATATTCACCAACCGATAGTCAAGTGGATTTTGTTTTAGAATGTCAAGCAGAGCAGATAACTTTTCAGATTAAAGACCGAGGAATGGGTATTCCTTTAGCAGATCAAAAACACCTTTTTGAACCATTTTATCGTGCTAGTAATACTGATTCGGTGCATGGTACAGGCTTAGGATTAACTATTGTCAAAAAAGCAGTGGATTTGCACGGTGGAAAAATCACTTTTGAAAGTAACCCCGGCATTGGTACTACTTTTACTGTTACAATTTAAGACAAGATTCTTACAACCAAAGCCACATTTTGTCAACAGGGGATTAAATTTAGTCCCAAAAATAAGTAATTGTATTATAAATTGTAGTATTGCAAATTTTCTGTCCCAAAGCTGTTTGATTTCAGTCAAAGCCCCATTTTACATCGATTTTGCTCAGTTAAAGATGGCTTTAGGCACAGAAAAGCCCAATATATCATTGTTTATAAATCTTGATTAATTCTATTACAAAAGAAACCCCTGTCAATACCTTGTTAAATCGTTCTCAACATAACTTCATAAAGATGCTCAAAAATTTCTGAAGTTTAAATGGTTTAAACCTTGACTACAAGAAAGGAAAGTTTTACTTATGCTAGTGGCTAATGGCTAGTGGCTAATGGCTAATGGCTAATGGCTAGTGGCTAGTGGCTAGTGGCTAGTGGCTAGTGGCTAGTGGCTAAAATCTTATACTTGGTGAGGATATTTTATTTATTGAAGTTCTCTAACTTGAGCTTCGGAGTTGGAAAGAATTTGATAAGTTTGGAGCTAACTTATCTAACAGAATCACTGTCGCTGATATGAGTTCGCGGAGCATTGCTGTAGGCTTATCGGTCTTAGATAATAAAATGCTGTCCCTATAGAATAAAGTAGGACTTACGCAGTGAGTCGAATTTAGTATCAAATAGAATTGCTATAGATACTTGGTGCTTTTGATACAACTTGAGGATTACTTACAAATAATACACAGATAGAGAATTATTTGAAGCTAACATGAAAGAACTTACATTACAAGTAACTCTTCGTCCTTTATAAAGATTAAGTTAGTTTTAAGTTGCTATAAGGAGAATCTCAAAAAATAATGACAGCGAAACTGACAAAGCAAATTAGTCAGTTAAGAGCAACTCTAGGCACTATGGAAGTCGCATTAGGAGAAGTGGGGGATGCTATTACCTGGACTGACGCACTCGGTCGTATACAGTGGTGTAATGCCGCTTTTGCTGACTTAGTTGGGCAACCCCACATAACTATTTTAGGTACTCCTTTAACTGAATTATTACCTTTAACTAAGGGAAGCGAATCCGTTAAACCAGAATTTCATCCCCTTAATCAAGCATTAAAAAAGCAAACTAAAGGCAAAGAATGTTACGAATATAATCGTCATGACAAGATAATTAGCTTAGAAATATCTTGGTCATACTTGCATATTAATAACTCTACTGAACCAAAGGAAACAATTAGGACGGTTATTGTCATCCGCGACATCACAACCTACCAACAAGTAGAAGATATTTTACAATGTCGAGTAGCCCAACGAACGAAGGAATTAACCCTTGCCAACGAACAACTACAACGAGAAAAAGATTATTTTAGCGCTACATTTGACCGTGCTGCGATAGGCATTGCTCGTATTAGTTTAGAGGGGAAGTTTCTACGGGTTAATCCGAAACTTTGCCAAATTGTTAATTACTCTCAAGAAGAACTTAAGCAAAAGACTTTTATTGATATTAGCTACCCTGAAGATTTAGAGTTGGATAGAGAATATGTAGGGCAATTACTAGCAGGGAAAATCTCTACCTATTGTCGAGAAAAAAGATATCAAACCAAAGATGGTTCCCTGATTTGGGTCAAGGTAACAGTCTCTTTAGTTTACCAAACTTCTGGTCAGCCGGACTATTTTATTTCAATCATCGAAGATATTAGCTTGCATAAACAATCTGAGCAAGCAATTCGTACCACAACCTCACGACTCACTGCCTTAATTAAAAATCTGCAAGCGGGGGTACTATTAACCAATGAATCTGGCAAAGTCATCTTAGCTAACCAGAAATTTTGTCATCTTTTTCAAATTACAGTTTCTCCCGAAGAATTGATTAATCTAGACTGTCTGGAAATTGCTCAAAATACCCACCAAGTTTTAGTTAATCCTCAAGAATATATTGCCAGAATTGAAACTATTATTGCTCAGCAGCAAATTGTCATCAACGAAGAGTTAAACTTAGTTGATGGCAGAACTGTTGAGCGTAATTATGTACCGATTTTTATTGAAGAAAGTTACTATGGTCATCTCTGGCTCTATTGGGATACAACAGAACGTAAGCAGAGTCAAAAGTTATTACAAAAGCAGTATCAACAAACCCTATTATTAAAGCAAATTACCGAGGAAATTCGCCGCAGTTTAGATACAAAAAAAATTCTTCAAACTACAGTGACAGAAGTAAGTAAAGCTTTTGAGGTTAGCCGTTGTGTAATTTACAATTATCAAGAACAACCAACTTCTCAACTCAACTGTTTAGCTGAATCTTTAAATGGTGAGTATAGCTCAATTCTAGATATAAATATCCCAGTTGCAGATGATGCCTTCGCCCAACAAGTTTTTGCCTGTGACAAAGCTGTTGCTGCCGATGATGTTTATCAAAATCCTCGACTTAAGTCATCTGCTCAAATCTGCCGTCAAGTAGACTTAAAATCGATTTTAGCTGTCCGTACTTCCTATCAAGGTAAACATAATGGCGTACTTGCTTTACATCAATGCGATCGCTTCCGCCACTGGAGTCGTGAAGAAATTGAACTCTTAGAAGCGGTTGCCAGCCAAGTAGGTATCGCCCTTGCCCAAGCTAGACTCCTAGAACAAGAAACTAGACACAAAAAAGCGGCTGAAGCTGCCAACAGAGCTAAAAGCGAATTTCTAGCCACTATGAGCCATGAAATACGCACTCCCATGAATGCTACCATCGGCATGACAGGAATCCTTTTAGATACGCCTTTATCCCCTCAACAAAAGGGTTATGTGGAAATTATCCGTAACAGTGGTGAAGCTTTACTGGTAATTATTAATGATATCCTTGATTTTTCTAAAATTGAGTCAGGGAAACTAGAATTAGAAGAGCAACCCTTTGAATTGCAAGTCTGTCTAGAAAATGCTTTAGATTTAATTGCCCCAGAAGCAACAGAAAAAGGACTAGAGTTAGTTTATACCGTTGAGCCAAAGATTCCTACCCTTTTATTAGGAGATGTGACAAGGCTACGCCAAATCTTAGTTAATCTCCTCAGTAATGCTCTCAAATTTACCGCTACAGGAGAGATTGTGGTAGTAGTTTCCCTAGTTGAACAAAGCCAGGATAATCTGTATACCATTCAATTTAGCGTCAAAGATACCGGTATTGGTATTTCTGGTGAACAACAGCAACGCCTCTTTAAATCTTTTAGTCAAGTTGATACCTCTACAACCCGTGAATATGGCGGTACAGGTTTAGGTTTAGCCATCAGCAAGCGTTTAACGGAAATGATGGGAGGTTGTATGTGGGTTGAAAGTGAACTTGGGGTTGGCTCAACTTTTTATTTTACAACTTCATTTCCCTTAGCGCCTGCTTCCGGGGCAAGTAATCGCCATGGTTGCGAGACGAATTTAGTCGGGAAACGTCTGCTTATTGTGGATGATAATGCTATCAATCGCCAATTTTTAACCCACCTTACCCAAGCTTGGGGTTTAGTAGCGATAACTGCTGCTTCTGGTTTAGCAGCCCTGGATTTACTCAAAGAAGATGATGGCTTTGATTTATTAATTTTTGACTTGCGAATGCCGAAAATGGATGGTTTTCACCTTGCTAAAGCTGTTCGCTGTCTCCCAACTTATCAACAAGCACCGATTATCATGATTACAGCTTTAGGTTTAGTGGCTAAAGATGTAGATCCCCATCGAGAAGTTAACTTTGCTGCCTGGTTGCAAAATCCAGTAAAAAAGTCCCGACTTTATGAAGCAATCGTTGATATTTTTGCTCAACCTGCAACACCTGAATTTAGCTCTAGGGAATCGGAAACTGCTTTGAGGAAAGTTTACCGCCCAGTAAAAAATTCTGAACCAGAAACAAGCTTTCCCCCCCTACCACTAAAAATACTCTTAGCTGAAGATAATCGAGTTAACCAGCAAGTAGCTCTTTTAATTTTAGAAAAATTAGGCTATCGAGCAGATGTTGTTAGTAATGGGCAGGAAGTTTTGAAAGCCCTTCAGCGATGTAATTATGACCTTATTTTAATGGATGTGGAAATGCCCCAAATGGATGGCTTCACTGCCGCACGTCTAATTTGTCAAGGCTGGGGAATCCATGAGCGCCCCCAGATTGTTGCTGTGACAGCCTACGCTATGCAAGGAGACAAAGAAAAATGCTTGCAAGCAGGGATGGATGGTTATGTTAGCAAGCCGATTCGCGAGTCAGAGTTACAGCCGCTCTTACAACAAGCTAGCCTCATAGCTAGAGAAAAACAACTGGATTTCAAGAAAAATAGTTCAGTCCTTACTTCCTTTCAAGTTATAGACTATCAAGTTTTGGATTCTCTAAAAAAGCTGGGTAGAGCCAAAGCCAAAGGCATTTTGACGACAATTATTGAGCAGTATTTTGAAGATGCCCCCCAAAACATTGCTAAAATACATACTGCCATTGCCCAAGGGGACTGTCAAACTCTTCGTCATGCCAGCCATAGTTTGCGCTCAAGCAGTGCTAATTTGGGGGCAGTTGTCCTCTCTCAATATTGTCAAGATATAGAAGATATAGCTCGTCAAGGAAGTACACAAATTTCTTCTCAACAGCTTATGCAGATTGAGGCGGAGTATGAGAAAGTTAAAAAAGCTTTGCAATCGGAATGTCAGAATGGGTGAAACTAGCACAGTTTTTCAGCAAGAAAGTCCTTTAATTTTAGTAATTGATGATGATCGTTCTATGAGGACACTTCTTAATTTGGCGATGGAAGAAGAAGGCTACCGGGTTATGGATGCCAAAGATGGAGAGCAGGGAATTAGGGAATATCGCCGCTGTCAACCAGATATGGTACTTCTTGATGCGGTTATGCCAGGAATGGATGGTTTTACCTGTTGTCAGAGAATTAGGGAACTTCCGGGAGGCGATCGCACACCAATTTTGATGATTACGGTGCTTGATGATCAAGATTCTGTGGATCAAGCTTTTGAAGCTGGCACTACTGATTACATTACTAAGCCAATTCACTGGGCTGTACTTTCTCAAAGGGTACAACGTCTCCTTTTGGCTTATCAAGCTTTCAAAGAAGCCCAAGAAGCAAAGTCTCAGTTACGTCAGCACCAAGGCTGGCAAGAGTTATTTAAAAGTATTATTGAGGAGTTAAGTTCAGTAGAGAACCTTGAAGTAATACTAAACAATACAGTCACTAATTTACAGGTTTTATTGCAAGTCGAAAGGGTAGCCATACAAACTCTAGACGGTAAATTAATTATAGAAGCCGTTGCTCCTAATTGCCTCCCTTTAACAGAGTTATCTTTACTAGATCCTATTTTACAAGAATATTATGGCCAAAATTATCATCAAGGAGAAATCATTGCTATTGATAAGATATCAGAAGCAAGATTTCCAGAAGAAGTAGTTACAAGCTTTGAAAAAAGCGCAGTAAAGTCTTTGTTATTTGTCCCCATTTTAGTTGCCGGAAAATTGTGGGGAGTTTTATTAATTCATAAATGTCTTGTTTTTCACACCTGGGAAAAAAATACTCAAGAATATCTCGTTTATTTAAGCAAATTATTAGCGATCGCAGTTTACCAAGCTCAATTGAGTAGTAAGACTTAAACCATGAACAGCTATGCAATCCTTGGTACAGGTGCTATTGGAGGTTATTACGGTGCTTGTTTACAAAGAGCAGGAAAGGAAGTTCACTTTCTTTTAAATAGAGATTATCATCACGTCAAAAAGCAGGGTTTAGTTATTGAATCTATCAATGGCAACTTCACTTTATCTCAAGTAAAAGCTTATCAAGATGTGCAGCAAATGCCCACCTGTGACGTAATTGTTGTTGCCCTAAAAACCACCCAAAATCATCTTCTCCCTTACCTACTCCCCCCTTTATTAAAAGAAAATAGTACTATTTTATTATTACAAAATGGTTTAGGAGTAGAAGAAAAAATAGCCGAATTCGCCAATAGCCAAGCCATTATAGGAGGACTCTGTTTCGTTTGCTCCAATAAAACTGCACCAGGACATATTCGCCATTTAGACTACGGTTACATAACCATTGGTGCATATAATCCTAACTATCAAGCTGCTGGTATTACCAAAGAAATGGAGGAGATCGCCAAAGATTTTGCTAATGCAGCCATAGAAATAAAATTTAGTCAAGACTTGCTTAAATCCCGGTGGCAAAAGTTAGTTTGGAACATACCCTATAATGGCTTATCAGTAGTTTTAGATGCAACAACTAAACAAATAATGCTTGAAGAAAGTAGCCGTTGTTTAGTAGAGAAAATCATGACAGAAGTTGCAGCCGGAGCAAAGAGTGAAGGCAAAGAAATTACTAATGATTATATTCAAACTATGTTGAATTATACCAAACAGATGAAACCCTATCATACTAGTATGAAGTTAGATTATGATAATCATCGTCCCTTAGAAATAGAGGCAATCGTTGGCAACCCTTTAAAACGTGCTGCTCATCAAGGAATAATTTTACCTAAGATTGAGATGCTCTACCAACAATTAAAATTTCTAGATACTGCCAACCGACCGAATGTAGCTTATTAACAACCAATATCTTGTTTGCCCTTGCTAGAGGCTAAAATGCTTAATGATAAATGACATTAGGCCTTACCTAATGGTAAACTAATCGTAAAAGTAGTACCTTCTTGTAACTCACTTTCTACAGAAATTGTGCCTCGATGAATTTCTGTAAGTTTTTTAACAATAGCCAAACCTAATCCTGTGCCAGGAATCTCGCCAACATTACTAGCTCTACGAAAGCTTTTAAAAAGTTCCTGTAAGTCTTGAGGAGGTATACCAATACCTTGATCTTGAATACAAAAAACTGCAAAATTATTATCACAACTCAAATAAAAATTAATAGGTTGATTATTAGGAGAATATTTAATTGCATTAGACAGTAAGTTCGTAAGAATCTGCCTCAGTAGTTTGGCATCCATATAAGCTTCCTGACAAGAATTTTTAAATACCAAGTTAATCGGTGATCTAGTTTGGAAAATAAGCTGTAACTCATCTACCAACTCTTGGCAAAACTCAACTAAGTTGAGATGATTAGGATTAAATCCTAAGCTACCAACTTCGGCTTTACCAATAATTAAAATGTCTTCAAGCAAATTATCCATTTGCCGAACAGCTTGTTGAATTTTGTGAATATATCTCAGCTTCTTTTCTTCTTCCCAAGTAGAACTAAAACTCTCTAGCAATTCTGCTGCTAAAGAAACCACAGACAGAGGAGTACGTAAATCATGGGAAGTCATGGAAAGAAAGCGATGCTTCAACTGATTGATTTCTCTTTCTTTTTCTAAAGCTTGACGTACTTCTTTTTCCGCTTGATACCGACTCAATGCTATCTCAATAGTAGTTTGTAAATCACGTTCTTCAAAAGGTTTCACTACATAACCAAAAGGTTTAGTTTGTTTTACTCTTTGCAAAGTTTTGATATCGCTATGAGCGGTTAAGTATACAATGGGAATATGAAAAGCATCTTGAATTTGTTTCGCTGCTTCTACACCATCATATTTTCCTTTCAAGCTAATATCCATGATTACTAAATCTGGAGTAATTATTTGAGCCTTAGCAATAGCTTTTTCTCCAGAACTAATTACTGCTGGGACATCATAGCCCATATCCTTAAGAGCTTTTCTAATCCCCATACCGACAATTGTTTCATCTTCAACTACTAAAATAGTCGTTGAACTCATGTTACTTCCTCCTGATGTTTGGGGTAAGGAAAATTTATTTCAAAATAGGTTCCTTGTCCTCGTTTAATTTTGATGTCCCCTTCTAGTTGCTCAGTCAAGTTATAAACTAACTGTAATCCTAAAGAATCAGCTTCTTCAAGTTTCAGGTCTTCTTGTAAGCCAATACCATTATCTTTAACTAATAAAGTTACTTTCTGGTAGTCATTTATGCTTAATTTGAGCAGTACTAAACCATCTTCTTTTTCAATAAAAGCATATTTAAGAGAATTAGATACTAGTTCATTAATAATTAGTCCGCAGGGTATAGCTGTATCAATATCAAGCAAAATATCTTCTATTTCTAAGCGCAACTTAATTTTTTTATTGGAAATACTATAGGAATGTAAAATATTGTTGGTTAAATTGTTGATATATTCTTGAGCATTAATTTGAGCTAGATTAGGAGAATGATATAACTTCTCATGAATAAGAGCCATAGTCTTAACACGATTATTACTCTCTTCAAATAAAGCTAAAACCTTCTCATCTTTGACATAGCTAGACTGCAATTTTAATAAACTAGAAATGACTTGTAAGTTATTCTTAACTCGATGATGAATTTCTTTAAGTAAAACTTCTTTTTCTTTAAGAGATGCCGTAATTTTTGTCTCAGCTTGCTTACGTTCAATAATTTCTTCTTGCAATTCTGCCATAACTTGGCGCAACTCAGCAGTACGTCGAGCTACTCTTATTTCCAATTCTTCATTGGTTATTTCCAAAATACTAGCTAAGGTTGCATAGCGTTCCTCACTAGCTCGTAAAGAAGCTTCTGCTTGTTGACGTTCGATAATTTCTTGTCTTAAGTTTTTATTGACTTGTTCTAGTTGTGCTGTTCTTTTTTTGACCCGTTTTTCTAATTGCCTACGAGCTTTTCCTAGCTCCTTGTTAACAGTTTCAAGTTCCTCTGTCCGTTGAATTACTCTTTGTTCTAACTCTTCATTTAACCTAAGAATTTCCGCTTCAGCAGCCTTTCTTTCTACTGCTTCAAAAGCTAAAGAAATTAAATCAGCAATGGAACCAGCAAAATTCTGCTCTTCTACAGTCCAGTGACGCATATTCGTAACTTGCTCGTGACAAATAACTCCTATTAATTTACCATCTAAATAAACTGGTGCATCTAATACAGATTTAACTCGGTAAGGAATGAAATAAGCTTCTAGAAACTCTTTAGTTCTCTGATCAACATCAGTGTGTTCAACTGCAATAATACGTTCACTTTCTAAAGCTTGAAAATATCTAGAACCTTTGCCAATATTTAACTGAATGTCTGCTAAATGCTCTTTTGTACTTAGACAAAACAAATCATGACAATGTATAGCTGAGTAATTTTTATTGCAAAGCCAAAAACCAACCTGATCCACTTCTAAAGTTTGGGCTGCTACTTGAGTTATTTTCTGCAAAGACGCAGCTATATTTCCTGAACTGAGGATTTTATTTTTGGCTAAATTCATCAAAACCTGATTATGCTTGCAAAGACGTTGCTCCCTTTCTTTCAAAGCAGTTTTTTCTCTTTGATACTCTTCTAATTCCCATTGAGAATGTTGATAAAGTTCCGATTGCTGAATAGCTTTGCCCACTTGAAAAGCAAGGTTTAAGAGCAAATTACTAGATGAAGAAGACCATTCCTTGGTAGATCTGCAATGATGAGCGCAAACCAAACCCCACAATTTCATATTTAGCAAAATTGGTACTGTTAACTTTGCTTTTGTCTGCCACTGCTCGAGTAATTTAATTTTACGATCACTAAGATTCGCTTCATAAATATTAGTGATTTTGCGGGTGAGATGTTGATAATAACTCTCTATCCAAATAGGCTCGAAACAAGATTTAGGTAGAGTTTCTCCTAACAGAGAAGGCCAATTCTTACCGACAGATTCTGCCACTACCACCCCATCTCCTTTAGGATTAAAGCGACAAATAAATACTCTGTCAGTTTGGAGAAATTGACGTATTTTTTCAACAGTAGTATCAAGAACCTCTTGAAGATTGAGAGATTGACGAATATCCCATGCTAAATTTGCTAGTAAGCGATTACATTCTGACTGTTCTTGGAGTTTTGCCGTACGTTTTTTAACCTGCTGTTCCAATTGCAAGTTGCTCTGGGACAATAGGGTTTGCTTTTCTACTTGGAGGCGATTAAGCTGTTGTGTCAGGCTATCTACTAAACTAGTATCAATACTTCGTAACAAACTTTTCGTTGTTATTACTCCTTGCAGTTTATTGTGCTTATCTAACACCATTAAATGACTCACATCAAGATGTTGCATTTCTTGAAAAGCCTTTTGTAAGTTATCTTCAGTTTTCAAGCAGAACAAAGGCGTACTCATTACTGCCTTAGCCTGGACAAAGTTAATATCTAATCCTTCTACTTGAAAACGTAGAATATCCCCTTTGGTAATAATTCCTAAAGGTGTTACAGGTTGATTGTCTAGTTCGTTTGTTAGGTTTTGAGTTATGACCACATATCCCAACTGATGCTCATACATTAACCGGGCAATATCTCGTATCAAACTAGTAGAATGTGCGCAAATAAAGTCACACTCTACAACTTGAGAAGCAGAGTTAATACAAGTATTGAGCAAAAATCTAGAGTCAGAAGGGAGCATAACTTTAATCTTTACTCACCTCAAGGAACATGGACAAAGATAACTTAACAATAGGTAATTCCCCATCACTTCATGATGATTGATGTTATGAATAAGGTAGTGACTCTAGTTATTTTTTTGTGCGATCGCAATCACATTAACTAGTGATACTAACTAAATTTGCGGAAAAATCCCCAAATAAAAATTAACTAATTTTAATCTACTGAGTTAACAAAATATGGTACTTACTTTCTCCCAAACAAACTCTCTGGATTTTTCTGAGATCCGGTCAGAAATCAGAGCTTTACATTCACAATTGGTGCAATGGCGAAGACATCTTCATCAATATCCTGAACTAGGTTTTCAAGAAAAGTTAACTGCGAAATTTGTCGCTCAAAAATTGCAAGAGTGGGGCATAAATCATCAAACTGGTATAGCCAAAACTGGTATCGTTGCTACTATAAATAGCCCTCACCCTGGCCCAGTTTTAGCAATTAGAGCAGATATGGATGCGTTACCTATCCAGGAAGAGAACAATATCCTCTATCGTTCTCGCCATGATGGGGTGATGCACGCTTGTGGTCACGATGGTCATACAGCGATCGCTTTAGGAACAGCCTATTACTTAGAAACTTACAAAGATAGCTTTCGGGGAACTATAAAAATAATTTTTCAACCGGCTGAAGAACATCCAGGAGGTGCTAAACCAATGATCGAAGCAGGAGTTCTGAAAAACCCTGATGTTGATGCTATTATTGGGCTTCATTTATGGAACCGCTTGCCTGTAGGTACATTAGGAGTTCGTTCAGGGGCATTAATGGCGGCAGTGGAATGTTTTCGTTGTAATATTTTAGGTAAGGGCGGCCATGGGGCTATGCCAGACCAAACAATTGATGCGGTGCTAGTTAGCGCCCAAGTTGTTAATGCTTTACAAACAATTGTTGCCCGTAATGTTAATCCCTTAGATTCGGCGGTAGTTACCGTAGGAGAACTAAAAGCAGGAACAGCCTTAAATGCGATCGCTGATCGAGCTTATTTAAGCGGTACGGTACGCTATTTTAATCCTACCCTAGAAGGTTATCTTTCTGGGCGTGTAGAAGAAGTTATTGCTGGAGTTTGTCAAACCTATGGAGCGAAATATGAGTTAGATTATTGGCAGTTATATCCTCCTGTGATTAATGATACCAAGATAGCTGAGTTAGTAAGTGCCGTTGCCCTACAAGTTGTCGAAACTCCCAGAGGAGTTGTACCGGAGTGTCAAACTATGGCGAGTGAAGATATGTCATTTTTCCTCAAGGAAGTACCAGGTTGTTACTTTTTCCTTGGTTCTGCTAATGGGGAAAAGGGCTTAGATTATCCTCACCATCATCCCCGCTTCAATTTTGATGAGTCTGCGTTAACTACGGGGGTCGAAATGTTTGTGCGTTGTGTAGAAAAGTTTAATTGCTAATTGCTAGTTGTTAATCGCTAGTGGCTAATTGCTAATCTTCATACTGTTTCTATCACAACAAAAAGGCGATTCTTCAAAAAAATAGTTAGAGAGATGGGATATTAATGCCTGTAGCCCCACTCTCTAACTACCCCTTCTTACTCCTGTTTATCCAACTCATTTGTGGTAGTAGTCCTTGCAAAAGAAGCAACGAACATTTTTAAACCACAACTGAGAAGCAAGGAATTCCTAAAAGTTAGCTTAATTAGCTTTGCTTAACAGGTTCTTGGGCTAAGAACTTTTCTAACTCAGTTAAAGCATCAGCATCAACCTTAGTTTGCATCGGACAGAACTTAGGACCACACATAGAGCAGAATTCCGCAGTTTTGTAAATATCTGCGGGTAAGGTTTCGTCGTGGTATTCCTTAGCCCTTTCTGGATCTAGAGATAGCTCAAACTGTTTATTCCAATCAAAATTATAACGAGCTTCAGAAAGTTCATCATCGCGATCTCTAGCCCCTGGACGATGACGGGCAATATCTGCGGCATGGGCAGCAATTTTGTAAGCAATTAGCCCATTACGTACATCCTCTGCATCAGGTAAGCCCAGATGCTCTTTGGGGGTAACGTAACACAACATTGCTGTACCGTACCAACCAGCCATTGCGGCCCCAATGGCAGAGGTAATGTGATCGTAGCCAGGGGCAATATCTGTTACCAAAGGTCCAAGTACATAAAAAGGTGCTTCGGAGCATTCTTCCATTTGCTTTTTAACATTGAACTCAATTTGATCCATCGGCACATGGCCTGGACCTTCTACCATCACCTGTATATCATCTTCCCAAGCACGACGGGTAAGTTGTCCGAGGGTTTTGAGTTCCGCTAATTGTGCTTCATCAGAAGCATCGTGGGTGCAACCAGGGCGCAGAGAGTCTCCTAAACTGAAAGAAACATCATATTTTTTAAAGATGGCAATGATGTCATCGAAATGAGTATAAAGGGGATTTTGCTTGTGATGGTGCAGCATCCACTTGGCTAAAATACCACCACCGCGAGAAACGATTCCGGTAAGGCGATTTCTGACTAAGGGCAGGTGTTCTATTAAGATACCTGCATGGATAGTCATGTAATCCACACCTTGTTGGGCGTGTTTTTCAATCACCTGAAGAAAGTCATCAGCCGTAAGATTTTCTACTTGACCATGAACACTTTCTAAAGCTTGGTAAACTGGTACTGTACCGATGGGAACTGGGGATGCTTTGATAATAGTGGTGCGAATTTCGTCTAAGTTACCCCCTCCGGTGGACAAGTCCATGACGGTATCTGCACCATATTTAACTGCTAGGTTAAGCTTATCAACTTCCTCTTGGAGGTGGGAAGAGTTGGGAGATGCACCGAGGTTAGCATTCACTTTGCACTTAGAAGCAATACCAATACACATTGGTTCTAAGTTAGTGTGATTGATGTTAGCCGGAATAATCATTCTACCCCTAGCTACTTCCTCTCGAATCAAGTCAACAGGAAGATTTTCTCGTTGTGCCACATAGTGCATTTCTTCGGTTAGTAGACCTTGGCGCGCATAGTACATCTGTGACACATTATTTTGTCCACGCCGCTTGGCAACCCATTCTGCTCTCATTGTAAATTTCCTCTATTAACAGCTTCCCTACGCTGGTATTAGCCAGTCTCAGGTTCTAAGGGACTATCTCAGCCTGAACAATTCAAGGCACCCCTAGCTTGTATAAATAATGATTGTATTACTGTTTTTTCGATTTGCAAAGAAAATTTAGTTATTTTTTAAGCAGCATCAAGTAAAAAGCGATAAGCTAATTGCTAGTTGCTAAAATCTTAGACTTGGTGAGGATATTTTATTGATTAGGGTACTCTAAATTGATAATTAGTCCCAATTATTGTCTGATTCTGCTTTCTTGAGGCTTTCTTCGAGTTGCAGCCAATTAACTTCTTTGCTTAGAGCATTTTGCTCTAACTTTCCCTGTTTTAGGTAAAGGATGCGTTGACAAAATTTTGAGATTAAATCTAGTTGATGATTAACCATAACTACTGTAGTTTTCTTTTCAGTAGTTAACTCTCTAAGAACTTTAAATAAATGTTCTGTTTGTCCTAAATCTAAAGCTGAAGTTGGTTCATCTAACAATAGGATTTTCGGTTCTATAATTAAAGCACGAGTGAGGGCAACAAGTTGTTTTTGTCCAGTAGAAAGTTGTAGTTCGTGGCGCTCTAACCAATCTGGATTAATATTTAGTTTTTCAAGCCATTTGTCTATTTTGAGAGCGAATTTCTTGCGGGGGAATTTTTCTGAGAACTAGAGGATAAGCCAATGCTTCCTTTACCTTCATTCCTAACAGTTTAGGTTCTTGAGAAACAAAAACTATTTGTTTGCGTAACTTCTGAATAGGTATTTGCTTTATCGTTCTCCCTTCAAAAAAAATTGTCACCAGAAGTTGCTTCTCCCAGACGATTAATTAAGCGTAAAAGAGAAGTCTTTCCTGCTCCAGAAGCACCAATAATACCAACAAATTCCCCAGGATTAATAGCAAAAGAAATATCTTGTAATAAATAGCTACTCCCCACAGATGCAGCTAAACTCAAATCCTCTACCTTAAGAATCGGCTGTATTTCTGAGTTGTTATTTCCATCTTGCTCAAGAGGCAAAAGCCTGAGTTAAAGTACTAGAAAGATAATCTGCTGCTGACTCTACTAAAGGAATAGCATTTTCATACAACATTCGTGTCGGACCAATAATACCAACACTGCCTAAAGGAACTTCATTTTGCCAATATAAAGCAGAAATTAAAGTACAAGTTGTTAAAGGTTGAAGAGGATTTTCCGCACCAATTCTCACCGTAACTCGCTTTTGATTACTTTCTGATTCTGGTATAGCTAAGATTAAGGGTAAAAGCTGCTCTTGTTCTTCTTCGAATAAATGTAGCAACATTTGCACTTGTTCTAGTTGGGAAAATTCTGGTTGACGCAGAACTTCAGAGAGCCCCCTAACCATAATAGGAGTGGATTTAGGAACTTGAGAACGGCGAGTTAGTTCTTTTTGCAAAACTTGCAAAAAATCAGCATAACATTGAAATTCTCGGTCTAATTCTCCCCAATCTACGCAAGCCAATTCTGATAGTAAATGCCCTTGCAACTTACTATTAAGAAAGTTGGAAAGTATATTTAATTCTCTTTCTGTTAACTGTATATCTACTCCATCTTCTCTTTTATTTGTAGAGTTTTTTTCCATAAAAATAGATTGGGATTTATGGCAATCTGTCACTACAATTAACATAATTTGTTGCTGACCGATTTCTACTAACTTCACATAGCGCAATCTTGTCGTAGAATGTTGGGGCATGGTAATTAGGGCAATATGGCCGCTTAGGGTAGCAATAATTTGTGCTGCCCCTCGTAAAAGAGCCTCGAAACTCCAAGAATCCCAATTGAGTTTGCTACTTAGTAATTCTTCAACTCTATTTCCTAAAGCTTCATCTGGAGTCATGAGGCTATCTACATAAATTCGATAGCCAGAGTCTGAAGGAATCCGACCAGAAGAAGTATAGGGTTGATAGAGCAAACCAGCCTTTTCTAAACGCCCCATGGCATTACGAATTGTGGCAGGACCAACACTAAAGTCATATTCATCATACAAAGTTTTTGAACCCACTGGTTCTGCTGTAGCGATATAGTGGCGAATAGTAGCCCAAAGAATATGTTGATAGCGTTTTGTTAAATTGGTTGGAAATACCATGGGCGCAAATTATAAAGCTTAAGATTAATTTTGACGCTAAATTGCCTTTTGTGCTTGACTCTAGCACTATACTCTTAATTTTATGAAAAGTATTAAAGTGAGTATTGACTCTATATTTAGCAATTAATGCACCGCAAATGAACTAAAATTTAATTGATAACTAAATTCGCGTTATCTTAAGATCAAGGCGTTACTCCACAAAATCATTGAGAGCATCCGGTTTATGAGTTTTCGAGCTTTAACTTTTATAGCTATTTCCCTTTGCTTTTGGCTTTTTAGTTTCTTGGTTGCTCCTAGTGCCTTTGCTTTGACTCAAGTTAAAATTTCTGATCTTTCTTACCAAGAATGTTCAGCCGAATTGTCAGAAGGATTTGTTGGTACTGGTTCAACTAGGGCAGCCAACTGTTTTGTCGTTGCAGGGAAAGTCAATAACCCTACTGGCAAAATGGTAGTGGATGCCGATGTCTTCGGTCGCATTTACGATGCTAACGGCAACCCAGCTATGCAAAATCGTAATCGTATCGGTTCTATTGAAGAAATTCCTCCTGGCGTTAGCGATTTTCAAATCAGGATTAGCGTACCTGCAAATCAACCAACGCCTCTTCAGCTTAAACAATTTAAAGCTTCTGGCTTTGCTAGAAAGGTTCGCCCTTATTACTATTAAATAATTTGGCTCAGCCTACCTAACTGAGCGCCAATGAAGTTGAGGACGAAAATTGCCACAATAGGAGACAAATCGATGCCTCCAAGGGGAGGAATAAAGGAGCGGAAGATGTTTAAATAAGGGTCGGTGATCGGACTTAAGAAAGCAGCAATATTATTGGCCCATTCCATAGTTTGAAACCAGGTTAGCAGGATTCTTACCAAAAGTAACAGAGAATAAATTGAGATAAAGTTAGCGAGACTAGTGGCAAAAAGTTGAGTAGCAGTCATAATGTTTGATAACCTTTTTGGCTAAATTGTCTTGATATAACTATTCTACTGGATCAAAGAACTGCTCTCCTTGATTTTAGCAACAGCCTAGATAAGAGCTAATAATCGTTTTCTATCTCTATAGCACCGCTTTTACTGTTGACTGTACCTAGCTGCTGACGCACATCATCAATGGCTAAATTTAGTTGGGCAATCTTATCCTCTAAGCTACGGCGAGCAAATTCAATACTCTCTTCACTTCCTGTAGCAATCCCTGATTGATTATCTTTTTTAAGTAAAGAAGTTTCTTCTGATGCCATTTCTTTTTCTGTTTTAGAGGCAACTAAGGCTCCCATTATACCTCCGAAAATACCACCAACAACGACCCCCGCTAAAAAGCCCCCGGTAAACCCATCACGTTGACTCATTCTTTTTTCTATCCCGTTTCAGTTATTAACGTGAACTTTATGCTTCATTTTCTTAAACTAATCAAAGGTGACCCTGAAGAGCAAGTATCATTCTTGAGGCTCGCCCTTCTTAAGGTTACTACTTACTCCCTTCCCGGTTAAATTACTGTTCCATCTGGGATGACAGCATTTTTCAACACTACTACAATACCACTACGGATATAAAAACCTTGTTCTTCACGGTTAGCTTCTTCAATACGATCTTTATTAAGAATCAGAACTTTATCACCGATACGAGCATTTTTATCGATAATAGCGCGGCGAATTGTACTTTCACAGCCAATACCCACAGGAGGTTTACCTTTATCTAAAGAAGCTTGGCGTTGGGCTGAAGATTCATAAAAATCTGCCCCCATAATCAAGCTATCTTCAATACTACAGTTTTCTTCTATTCTGGTTCTGACCCCTAAAACAGAATGGTGAATACGACAGGACTTAAGGACACAACCATCTCCCACCATCGATTCTGTCACTTGGCAGTCTAAGTGTTTTGTAGGGGGTAAGTAACGTGAACGAGTATAAATCGGGGCATTAGCATCATAAAAACTGAATGCTGGGTCAGGTTGCTTGGTTAAAGCTAAATTAGCGTCATAAAAAGCTTCAATTGTACCAATATCTTCCCAATAGCCTTTAAATAAGTAAGCTTGAACATTATGATCTGGGGCAGCTGCTGGAATAATTTCTTTCCCGAAGTCTGTTTCTTCAAGATTTGCTTTTAACAAATTGCAAAGAACTTCCTTTTTAAAGACATAAATTCCCATAGAAGCAATGTAGGGACTTCTTCTGGCTTTGTCTGGAGACAAGCCTAACGTCGTGGTATCTACCTGCATTTGCTTTAAGGCATTACCTTTGGGCTTTTCACTAAAGTCAATAATCCTACCGTTGTCATCAATTTTCATCAAACCAAAGCTGGATGCTCTTTTTTCATCAATGGGTACAACAGAAAGAGTAATGTCAGCATTAGTTTCACGATGACGTTGGACAAAATCGCGGTAGTCCATGCGATAGAGATGATCTCCAGAAAGAATCAAGTATTCATCTACATCCCATTCCTGTAATAGCCAGAGATATTGGCGTACAGCATCGGCGGTTCCTTGGAACCAACCAGGATTCTCAGCAGTCTGTTGAGCTGCTAATACTTCTACAAAGCCTTCTGTGAAACCTGAAAAGTTATAGGTTTGGGAAACATGACGATTTAAAGATGTTGAATTAAACTGAGTTAGAACATAGAGCTTATAAATTTCTGAGTTAATACAGTTACTGACCGGGATATCAATTAAGCGATACTTCCCTGCTAAGGAAACTGCTGGTTTAGCCCGCACTTTTGTTAGGGGATATAGACGGGTTCCAGCACCTCCTCCCAAAATAATTCCTAATACTCTTTTCACAAAAAACCTCTCAAGCGCCATTTACCTCTTAAATTAAAGTTTATGACGCAAAGGTCATCTAAAGTAAGGGGGAAATCAGAATTTTACTTTTCTTTCTCTACTTGGTTCTGTTCAAAATGGCGTTTTCAATCCTTGGTAGGCTGATAATGAGGACTTTAAGGATCTGAAAATAGTCAGGGAAATTCTTTGGTAGATAACAGTAAAGCAGGCTACATTGGGAAAAAATAAGCTAATAGGTAACAGAAACTTCAGCAATAGTATTATTACTTGTTACTTACCCCACATCAGCCTTAAAAATGCGCATTTTACAAATCGTTCCTTCTGTTTCCTTAGTTTATGGTGGCCCTAGTCAAATGGTTCTTGGTTTAACCGAGGCTTTGGCGGCTGAGGGGGTTGAGGTTACTTTACTAACCACTGATTCTAACGGAGATGTGGGTCAACCTCCTTTAGATGTTCCTCTTGAGCAACCAGTAAAGCAGGATGGTTATGAAATACGTTATTTTCGCTGCTCTCCCTTTCGCCGTTATAAGTTTTCTCCAACCCTATTGAGTTGGTTAGCCAGCCATGGGCAAGAATACGACTTAGCCCATATACACGCTCTTTTTTCACCAGTTAGTACAGCAGCAGCTACCGTAGCGCGTTTTTGCCAGTTGCCCTATCTATTACGCCCTTTGGGAACTCTTGATCCTGCTGACTTACGTAAAAAAAAGCAACTAAAGACCATTTATGGCTCTCTATTAGAAAGACCAAATTTGGCTGGGGCAGCAGGGGTTCATTTCACTAGCGCCCAAGAAGCTAAAATCTCTGAACGTTTTGGGGCTACTACTAAGGATTTTATTGTTCCTTTAGGGGTAAAGTTGCCAGAATTTAGACCAAAAACTGGTCAAGGACGCGCTAAGTTAGGTATCGCCCCAGATCAGCCCTTGCTTTTATTTATGTCCCGTATCGACCCCAAAAAAGGACTTGATTTACTGATACCTGCTTTGAATGATTTATTAAACCAAGGGAAAGATTTTCATTTTGTCTTAGCAGGGGCAAATCCCCAAGATCCTCAGTATGAAAAGCAGATTCAAGGACAAATTCAAGACTCTGGGTTAGCTAACCACAGTACTATTACTGGCTTTGTCGGGGGAGAATTTAAGCTGGCCTTGTTACAAGATGCGGATTTATTTATCCTGCCTTCCTATTATGAAAATTTTGGCATCGCCGTGGCAGAGGCGATGGCAGCAGGAACTCCAGTGGTAATCTCTGATCAAGTTCATATTTGGCAAGAAGTTCGTGATGCAGAGGCTGGTTGGGTTACTAGTTGTGAGGTAACAGCTTTAACCGAAGGGATTCGATTAGCTTTGCAAAATAAGGACGAACTTAAGGCTAAAGGAGAAAAAGCTCAAGATTATGCCGCTTCTCATTATAGTTGGCAGGCGATCGCACAACGAATGATTCAGGTTTATGAAGAAGTTTTATAAAGTGACACTTGAAAATTGACAAACCACTAGTGTCTGGGGTAGTGGTATGCAAAAATGGTAAAGTCGTAGACAAATGCTTAAAGGTTCAATTTTAAGCTCACTAAGAGAGAAGACAAATTGTATGAAAGTTGGCGATCGCGTCCGTGTCACTGCATCTGTTATTGTTTATCATCATCCCGAAAACAGGAAAAAGCCTTTTGATCTCCAAGGGATGGAGGGAGAGGTTATTGCCATAGTTACAGAATGGAAAGGCAGACCTGTAAGCGCCAATTTACCTGTACAAGTTAAATTTAGTAAGAAGTTTCGAGCCCATCTCAAAGAAAGCGAAGTAGAAGTGATTGATTAATAGGCTATTAATTTATCTCAGCGAGAATGCTTGCTAAAAATAAATGTATTTTGAGATACAATCTTACTTTTTGAAGAGATCTAAATGCCCTACAGTGTACCAATACCTGATACATTTACCCAGTATTGGCAATCAAAATTTATGGAACTCCTATGAAAGTCCTAGTTATTGGTGGTGATGGTTATTGCGGTTGGGCAACTGCATTGCATCTTTCTAACCAAGGATACGAAGTCGGTATTTTAGATAGTCTAGTACGGCGCTATTGGGATTCAAAATTGGGTGTCGATACCTTAACACCCATTGCCCCGATTCAGAAGCGTCTCCAGCGTTGGCAAGACTTAACAGGCAAATCTATTGACCTGTTTGTTGGGGACATCACTGATTATAGTTTCCTCAGCAAGACACTACATCAATTTGAACCAGAGGCAATTGTTCACTTTGGGGAACAGCGTTCTGCCCCCTATTCTATGATTGACAGGGAACACGCAGTGTTAACTCAGGTTAATAATGTAGTCGGTACTCTCAATGTTCTTTACGCTATGCAGTCGGATTTTCCCGATTGTCATTTGGTTAAGTTGGGAACGATGGGGGAATATGGTACTCCTAACATCGATATTGAGGAAGGCTATATCACCATTGAACACAATGGCCGTAAAGATACCTTACCCTATCCAAAACAGCCGGGAAGTTTCTATCACCTCTCCAAAGTACATGATAGCCACAATATCCAATTTGCTTGTAAGATTTGGGGCTTGCGGGCAACGGATTTGAATCAGGGGATAGTCTACGGTGTACTCACCGAAGAAACGGGTATGGATGAGATTTTAATTAACCGCCTCGACTACGATGGTGTTTTCGGTACGGCATTGAACCGCTTCTGTATTCAAGCTGCCACAGGCCATCCTTTGACTGTTTATGGCAAAGGAGGACAAACCCGTGGTTTATTAGACATCCGCGATACGGTACGTTGTATCGAGATTGCGATCGCTAATCGGGCTGAAGTTGGACAATTCCGCGTCTTTAACCAATTCACAGAGATGTTTAGTATTAGCGACTTGGCTTTAATGGTGAAAAAAGCAGGCAACGCGATGGGATTGGATGTAGAAATTGACCACTTAGAAAATCCTAGAGTGGAATTAGAAGAACATTACTTCAATGCAAAAAATACTAAACTCCTTGATCTGGGCTTACAACCCCACTATCTATCTGATTCTTTACTAGATTCTTTACTTAACTTCGCCACCAAATACAAAGATCGCACCGATAAAAAACAAATTCTGCCCAAAGTTTCCTGGCGGAGAAACTCTTGATTTATTTGTCAATGATCATTGGTCAATGTAAGGCTTGCCGTTGCCGTTAGGCATCATTGACCGATGATCACTGGGCGGTATAGCCATTGTCGAAGACTAAACTAATAACTGAAAAAAGTTATGCGTATTGCTCTATTTACAGAAACATTTTTACCGAAAGTTGATGGTATTGTAACCCGCTTACGCCATACTGTAGAACATTTGCAACGTAATGGCGACAAAGTATTAGTTGTCTGTCCGGAAGGGGGTTTGACTGAGTATAAAGGGGCGCAAATTTGTGGACTTTCTGCTATGCCTCTTCCCCTTTATCCAGAGTTAAAATTAGCTTTTCCTAGACCGACAATTAGGGGAGTTTTGCAAGATTTTCAGCCAGATATTATTCATGTTGTTAACCCAGCTTTTTTAGGCATTTCGGGCATTTATTATGCAAAATCTCTCAACCTCCCTTTAGTCGCTTCTTACCATACCCATTTGCCCCAATATCTACAACATTATGGTTTAGGGGCATTAGAGGGTTTTTTGTGGGAACTTCTCAAAGGTATTCACAACCAAGCCCAGTTAAACCTTTGTACTTCTACGGCGATGGTAAAGGAGTTGGTTAACCATGATATTGAAAACGTAGACCTGTGGCAAAGGGGAGTAGATACAGAAATGTTTCAACCCCATCTCGCCTCTACTAAGATGCGATCGCGCCTTTCCCAAGGTCATCCGGAAGACCCTTTATTGTTATATGTGGGTAGGGTATCAGCAGAAAAGGAAATTGACCGCATCAAACCAGTGTTAGAATCTATTCCAAATGCCCGTTTAGCTATCGTTGGGGATGGCCCTAATCGTGAAGCCTTAGAAAGCCATTTTGAGGGGACACAAACCCATTTTGTGGGCTATCTTCAGGGTCTAGAACTCGCTTCTGCTTTTGCTTCGGCTGATGCTTTTGTCTTCCCTTCCCGTACCGAAACTTTGGGTTTAGTTCTCTTAGAAGCAATGGCCGCCGGTTGCCCTGTGGTAGCAGCCCGTTCTGGTGGGATTCCTGATATTGTTACAGATGGGGTGAATGGCTACCTTTTTGAGCCAACAGACCCTCAAGGGTCAATTGAAGCCACTAAACGTCTTCTAGCAGCTAAAGAGGAGAGGGAAACTTTGCGATCTAATGCCCGTGAAGAAGCAGAACGTTGGGGTTGGGTTGCAGCAACCAAACAATTACAAAGTTATTATCAGTCTGTGGTTTATTCCCAATCTTTATCTTCTGCAGCGTAGTACTCTGTCAATTTCCAATTCACGGGTAAGGGGAAAGGGGAAAAGGTAAAGGATGATTGATTCCTCGTCTTCCCTACTCCCTACTCCCTTTAGTTGCAATTACAGCGTAAAAAGGGTCGCTAGAACCCATGCCTAGCATTTGTAAAAAAGAAGAGAGATTATTGGTATTGCCTTGGCGAATAACTATTTCTGGGGGGCTGAAGCCGGGGACGGAGTTGAAATAACTTTTTACTAACTTAACTCGACTTGCTTCTGTAGCATCTCGCCAAGCAGCGATCGCTTTTTGATAAAACATCCGATTGGAGAAGCTAATTATGGCAATTCCTCCTGGTTTGAGGATGCGGTGAATTTCTGAGAAAATAGCTTCGGGATATTGTAGATACTGAACAGAAACTGTATTGAGGACAGCAGCAAATTCTTGGTCTGGTAGAGGTAACTTTGGTTCAGTATTGAGGTTTTGGAGAAAATAATGATCTAAACGGGGGTTTTTGGCTAACTCCTCTTCATTCATACCATGGCCTTCGACGTGGCTAAATACCATCTCTTCAGGGAGATGAGAAACCCAACTACTCATTAAATCGAGAATGCGGGTTTGAGGTTGGAGTCTTTCTTGGTAAAGATTGGTAAGTTGGTCAATAAAGTGATCATCTACATGGGTGACAAAACGAGGTACAGAGTAGAATTCGCTATCATCGCCGTAATCAAGTTTATTACGTTGGTCAGGTTTTAAAAGCATTTCTTAATTTTTAGTTTTTAATTTTTGATTAACTAAGAGATAACCCTACTACTTGATAAACTTTTTGTTCCTCGAATAACTTAACTAAGTGAGGATTAAGATGATAACTATCTGCTTCTTGGTGCAAAATATCTAGGGCAACATCTACTGGAAAAGCTGATTTGTAGGGACGCTCTCCTGTTAGGGCATCAAAAACATCTGCAATAGATAGTATCTGAGTTTCAAGGGGAATATCCTTTTGAGTTAACCCTTGAGGATAACCTGTACCATCTAGTCTTTCGTGGTGTTTGTGGGCAATTTCAGGAATATCTTGGAAGTATTTTGTCCAAGGAATACGCTTAAGAAATTCATAGGAATGGGTGACATGGGCTTCAATAGCAGAACGTTCTTTGCTGGTTAAATTTCCCTTGGCTACAACTAATTGTTCTACTTCTAGATCTGTAAGTAAAGGCTTAAGCTGACCATCAATATCTTTATATTGATAGTTAGCAATGGTGGTAAGTTGCTGTAAGTTTTCTGGAGAAAGTGCAGAAAATTTTTTCTGTTTTAATTGATTTGGTTCGTTGATATTTTTGATTAATTGCCAGTAGTTATTGAGTTGACTGATTTCTTGCTGTAGTTGTTGTTGCCAAACTGTTAGTTGAGTGGCAAATTCTTCTTCTACCAGGGGGCAATTGTTGAGGAGATATTGGACTTTTTTTTCTGCATACTCCATCTCCAAAGTACGTTTAGCTAACGAGAAACGCTGGCTAATTAACTCTAGTTGATGGGGATAAAGTTTATGGGCTTTATTTAAGATTGCTTCTGGTACAGCTATTTTACCAAAGTCGTGAAGAATGGCAGCATAGCGAATTTCTTGAAGCTTGCGATCGCTAAATTTTACTTCTTTCAGGGGGCCTATGGCAACTTTGTTAACTTCTTCACTCAAACGCAGAGATAATTCTGCAACTCTTTCTGAATGGCCAAATGTACTGGAATCCCTTGCTTCAACAGCTTGTATAGAGGCTTTTACAAAGTCTTCAAAAAGGTTTTCAATACTTTCTTGCAGGAGACTACGTTCAATGGATATAGCTGCTTGGCAAGCGAGGGAACTTAAAATGCGTTCTTCGCGATCCGAATAAGGCTTAGTAACTTTGCCGGCATTTTCTGGAGTTACGACGGCATCATGTCTGGTTTTACGATTGAGCAGTTGTACAACACCAATTACTTCCCCTTGTTGGTCTTGCATTGGTAATACTAGTACCGAGCGAGTATAGTAGGAAAAATCGCGATCAAAACTACTATCTAATTGATAGGGTACACGCTTAGGTAAGTCATGGGCATCAGGTATATTCAAGCTTTCTCCTGTTAGGGCAACATAACCGGCTAAACTCTGCATGGTTAAAGGCATAGCAAATTCTCGGAAAGAAGCCTGAGCCAGGGAATCATTCTGTGCTACTTTGAAAATAAGTTTAGGTATGGCATCACTTTTATTGATTAAATAAACACTACCTGCATCACTCCAAGTAATCTCTCGCATTTTAAAGAGGATTAGATTTAATAATTCTCCCAATTCATGGGTACTAGAAAGGGCTGTGCTAATTGCTAAAAGCTTTTCAATAAGTTCAACTTTTTCTGTAGATGGATTATAGAAATCCTGAGTTTCAAAGGTTAAGCTTGGGGAGTGAGATGCTTTCATAACTTTCGATACACCAAGGTAAGAGGCTTTTAGAGATTTACTGGTTAGGCTGGTTGTACTTTTGTATCAGTGATTTATTTTCCCTGTCTAGAAATTTTGTTCCAGCCGGTGAGTAATTTATTAAGGTTAAGTTCAGTGGCCCAATTTAGCTACGCGCAACTATTTTAGAGCAACTTACTTTAACTTTTGGGTTTAAATTTGAATTCATAACTATGAGTATATTACTGAGTAATAGTTATTACCAATACAGAGATTTTACTAGTTTAATCCCTAAACTGACTTTCCCCTAGTCAAATAAGTTACAAATTACCTGTTATGGAGACTGGGGTGACAAGGTGACTGGGAGAAGTAATAAGTAATAAGTTTAAGTTCAGGATTCGCTGTAGCCTAATGGCGACGCTACATAAACCCTATTCCCTTATTAATAATCAATGATCAATGTTTAATGATAAGTGGTATTAACCAATCACCCACAAAACTAAAGGTAGGGTGACAAAACTCATCATGGTTGAAACAATAATTGTTCTCGCCACACGAGGGGGATCTCCCCAAATTCAGTTACCCAAACTAAGGTATTAACTGCTGTGGGCATAGCCCCTTGCATGACTAAAATCTGTAAATCTAATCCTGTTAAGCCCAAGGTACTACCCACACCATAGGCGATCGCCGGGGCAAGGAACAAACGCATAGTTGCAGCAAATAGTTCGTATCTTCCCATACGAAAAGGAGTTTGTGCTAATTGTATTCCTAAAATGATTAAGGCGATAGGAATCGAAGCGTTGCCCAGCATTTCCAAGCTTTCAGATAAGCTGAAGGGAAGTTTAATTTCAAATATACGTAAATATAATCCCCCTAACATTGCCCATAACAAAGGGAGTTTGAGGGTTAGTTTAATTCCTGTTAATAGTCCTTCTCCTTTTAATAAGGCAGGGGCAATTGAAGCCATTGTTATAGAAGCTGCAATGAGGTAAACGATCGCCCTTTCTAATCCTTGCTCTCCAAAGGCAAAGGTGATAATAGGTAATCCCATGTTACCGTTGTTAGAAAAAAGAGTTGTGGCAATCAGGCTTTTTTGAATTGGGGGCGGAAATTTGAGTAGTTTAGCGGTGGCAAAAGTAATTAAATAAAGCAGCACAATAGTTATTAAATAACTTACTATTAACCCGCTAGCACTTTGGGCTGATAGCTTTGTACTATATAAACTTGCTGCGATTAAGGCAGGAACTAAAAGATAAATGGTTAGTTGAGAGAGGGTTTGACGTTCCAGGCTTAGTGTACGCCCTGCAATGAAACCAATGAAAATAATTAAGCTAACAGATGCGATCGCCGGGAGTAAATTCAATTTTTTTAGTGTTTGTTTATTGCAAGGAGATTATTTTTATTACTTTATCTCCCTTCCCCTCAAGCCTGTCATTAATTGCAAGGCATATACCCGTAAAGGAGGAATATTGTTTAGCAACCACAAACCGATACGGCGAGAAGCAACGATGGGAGGAAAGTTATTAGAAAAGAGTCGATCTAATAAGTCAGTGAAACCCAAGATTACTAAGTTTTCCTTTTTTCGCCAACTTTCATAATTTTTCAGAACCCGCAGATTGCCAATATCTAATCCCTTAGCATCAGCTTCTTGCAATACTTGGGCTAAGGCAGCAGCATCACGGATACCTAAATTTAATCCCTGTCCTCCTACGGGATGGCAACAATGGGCAGCATCACCAATTAAGGCGAGTCGAGGTTTGATATAGCGATCGCTTTGCATCAACTGCACAGGAAAAACGAACCGTTCCCCTGCCATTTCTAATTTACCTAAAAGTCCTCCGGTATATTTTTCTAACCGGGCGAGGAAGTCTTTTTCTGGTAACTCCTTTAAAGCTTGGGCTTCGGCATGGGGGTTTGTCCAAACTACTTGGCAACGGTTTCCTGGTAAAGGTAGTACTCCCATGGGTCCTGTGGCCAAAAACGCTCAAAAGCGGTATCATTCTGAGGGGCTTGGTGTTTAATGGTGGTAGCGACGCATGACTGCCAGTATTTCCAACCCTTGGTTCTAATACCCGCATCCTTTCTAACTTGCGATCGCCCCCCATCTGCACCAACAATTAATTTAGTCTGGAGTTGTTGCTTTTCCCCGGCAATTTCTACCTCAACTTCTACCCTCATATTTTCATAACTAACTCCTACCACCGAAGCGGGGCATAGCCAATTAATATTTTCCGACTCAGCAATTAATTGTTGTAAAACCGCAATTATAGCCCGGTGTTCAGCCACAAAACCCAGGTTATTTGTTCCCAAATCCTTTAAGCCAAATTCAACAATGGTATCGTAATCGGCATCAGAAAGACGAATTTGCTTAAAACTAGCAATTTGGGGCAGCATTTTATCCCAGACTTCAAGTTGCTGATAAATGCGACTAGAAAGCAAAGAAACTGCATAGGCTTGTTTTCTTGCTGCGGCTACTGCTAAGGGTTGACTTTCAATAATAATTACTTTCAAGCCAGAATCCTTTAAGCTACAAGCAAGAGTCGCCCCAGCAATACCACCACCAACAATTACTAAATCACAGTCATAGCCAGAAGTTAAGGGAGAAACAGAAGGTTTGATCTGGGCTAAGGTCATTGTCTGCTTTTTTAAGAAAGGAATCTAAATGTATACTTTCTTTAATTGTGACCCTAAACTCTAGTACAAGCAAGATGGGCAACCCAATTTAAACCCTGGCTTATCGATCATACTATTATAAGGATCTGTAAAGTTGGGATTTGTTATGATAACTGATGCCTAACGGCAACAGCAAGCTGTAGATTGATCATTGATCATTAATAACTGATGTGGCATGGCATCCTTAACTTAACCTACGCTAACAACGAAAGTGGTACAAAGATAACCAATTCTTTTACCCAAGCCCCTTTTAAAATCCAGAGTCCTTTTTATCCTGAAGGTAAAGAAGTTTGTCATAGCCTGATTTTACATACTGCTGGGGGTATGGTGGGTGGAGATAAACTTTCCCAAAATCTTAACCTGCAACCTCACTCCTGTAGTTTAATAACCACCACCGCAGCAAGTAAGGTTTATCGCAGCAATGGGAAAAAAGCCAAACAAGATATTAATATTCATCTTCATCAAGGTAGTTGCCTAGAATTTTTCCCCAAGAAACAATTGTCTTTAATGGTGCTGTTTATCAACAAAGTCTGCGGTTAGAATTAGCCCCGGATGCTAATTGGTTAGGTTGGGAAATAACCCGTTTCGGACGCTCTGCCAGGGGAGAAAAGTTTTTGCAAGGGGAATGGCGTTCTTATACTGAAGTTTGGCAACAAGGAAAACCTTTATGGATTGATCGGCAATGGTTGCCAGGGGGAGAAACAAGTTTCCATCATCCCCATAGTTTAGCAGGAAAACCGGTGGTAGGGACTTTAAGTTGGCTCGGTAAACCTGTTGATACCGAGATTGTTGCCCAAGCTAGAAATCTTTGGCAGCAAGGGCAATATCAAGGGGAAGCCGGGGTTACTCAACTTATTTGCGGATTATTATGTCGCTACCGTGGTGATTCGACCTCAGAAGTGAGAAACTGGTTCACAGAAGTTTGGCAATTATTACGGCCAATTTACCTTAACAAAGCTGCTATGAAGCCAAGGGTTTGGCTTTGAGCAACTTTAACTACCTATGGAGAATTAATCTATGCAACTATCCCCCCAAGAGAAAGATAAGCTGTTAATTTTCACCGCAGCTTTAGTTGCCGAAAGGCGCAAAGAAAAAGGTTTAAAACTAAATCATCCTGAATCTGTTGCCTACATTTCTGCGGCTATTATGGAAGGGGCAAGGGAAGGGCGTAGTGTGGCGGAGTTGATGAGTTATGGTACAACTCTACTGAGAAAAGATGAGGTGATGGAAGGTATAGCAGAGATGATTCACGAAGTTCAAGTAGAAGCAACTTTTCCTGATGGAACAAAGTTGGTTACGGTACATGAGCCGATTAAGTAATTAATAATTAAAAAATTATGATTCCAGGTGAGATGATTGTTGGCGAGGGGAAAATTGAGTTAAATGTAGGTCGTCCTACTTTAACAATTCAGGTCGCCAATACAGGCGATCGCCCAATTCAAGTTGGTTCTCATTTCCACTTTTATGAGGTTAATTCCGCCCTCAATTTTGAGAGGGAAACAACCAAAGGAATGCGTTTAAATATACCTGCTGGTACGGCAGTAAGATTTGAACCAGGGGATGAAAAAGAGGTAGAATTAGTTGCTTTTGCTGGTAGCAGAGAAGTTTATGGTTTGAATGGTTTAATTGATGGAAAACTAGAGATTTCTGTTTAAGAATCATTACCAGGAAATCAATTTCCTGGCTTAAACAACAAGTCCGTTGAAACAGACTTAACATAATTTAGACAGAGAATTAATCATTAATTCTCTGTCTTTGTCTCCGTCTCTGTTTTTTGGTAATTCCTGTATTTTTAATACAATATATTTGTATCTCATAAAATATATACTATATGCTCAAAAGAATTGCTTTAATTTGTTTATTCCTTACTTTAGGAATTCTCGGATTCTTTTACTATTATTGGAGTCAGTTTACTAAAATTCCTCAATGGTATAGCGAAGAAGAGAAAAATGTAATTTCGACGGATAATCCTAATACTATTCAAGCTAATCAACAACAAGTGCAACGCAAAATTGCTAGTCAAGTTCAACCTCAAGTTGGTAATGGAGAAATTGAAGTTAAATTAGACCAAGAAGATATAAATGAACTTTTAGTTGCTAACATTGCTAAGAATCAAAAAGGCAGCGCTTTATTACAAACAACTAAAGGGGTAAAAACCACTATTAAAGACGATTCTGTGGAAATTGGTGCGGTGGTTAATACGACTGAACTTAGTGACCAAGAAACAAAAATTGAGCAAGCGATTGAGAAGTTTCCTTTGCTTAAAGATCGTGATATTTATGTAGCAATTGCAGGTCAGCCTACAGTAGTTAATGGGGAACTACAGTTTAATGAAAATACTTTAATCAAAGTAGGTAATATCACTATGACAGTTGCTGATGCTGCCCAGAGATTAGGAGTTCCTCCAGAAAAACTTCTACAAAATCTAACTGTTAAATCAGAATTAATTCAGGTTCAGGATATTGAAATCGCTGATGAAGAAATCATCTTTAAAGGTAATAGAAAATGAGCAATATTAAAACTTACGCAATTAAATAGAAAATCAATAGTTCTATATCTAAGCAATGGGGAAAAGAGGGTTACAGAGGCTGAGTATGTAAATGGGAGCATCTCAAATTGGTAAATACAGGCTTTAGCCGTCAACTTGATATTAGCTTCACTAAAGCAGCAAGAAATGTATTCTTAAAGCTAACAGCTAATAGCTAACTTCACAGACAAACTATTTCTGCAAAACTGAGATGCTCCCTATGTAAATCCTGATTATTAGACATGAAATCAGACCATACCAGCATTAAAAATCTGCTTTGCAGTTAAACTTAATTCAGGAAAAGTTTGAGAAACAATTCGCTCATTATCTTGAAATTGATTAATTTGATATTCTTCCTCAATGACGTTTGATTTCTACAGGAATTTTGATACCAAGAAAGCTAGTAACTTCTTCATGTTCCCCGACTGGTTGTGCCATTTCGATAATATTGCCATTATGTAGTTTGTAGCGTATCCCAGAATTTTCAGGTAGCCAACGGACAAATTCTTCAAAGGTTATTAGTTTGGGTAAAGCTTGAATCATACTAAAACAAGGAGCAGGGACTATGCAGCAAGGTTCTGCTTATTTGAGCATACTCCAGTAACCAGATGGGTTCATCACACCACTATTTCAGACCAAAAGAATAACATTTTGCTAGACTCAAAGATAAAGCTACATCTTTAATTTAAGCGAAAATATTTATGGCTCCAACCACATTACTTTTATCCAAAGAACTTCCTAAACTTAGCTACGACTTCACCACAGATAAATTTGACCAAACTTGGGAAGCCCCCCTCGCTACTCTGTTAGGATTAGGTCGTGCTGCCGGTGCAGATTTTGTGGAATTTTTCTTAGAACGGGTTAATTATATTAGCTGTTTAGCAGAAGATGAAAAAATTACCAGTATAAGCCCCAGACTCTCTACTGGTGCAGGTGTTAGGCTTTTTCGTGGTACGGCAGATTGTTATGTGAGTACTAATGATGTTTCCTTTTCTGGTTTAAAAGCGATTTTAGAAAAAGGACTTTCTATCTTAGGTTTGCAACTTCCTGCCCCTAATGCCAGTATTCCCGAAATTAACTTAGAACTATTCCGAGATTACGCTACCGTAGGTAATAAGGATGGTTGGTTAACCCAATGTAGTTCCATTCGAGAAATGGGAGAAGTGCTATTAGATGCTAATGCCGCCCTGCAAAAAAAAGCTTCTCACCTGCAATCTCGCCAAGGTCAGTATTTTCGAGATTGGCAAGAGGTAATGGTAGCTTCAAGCGATGGCACTTTTGCTAGGGATATTCGCTTAACTCAATCTATCGGTATCAATGTCCTCTGTGCAGATGGGGCTAACCGTACTTCTAACGCTTTACGGGATGGGGACACTAGCAACCCTGCTTTCCTTCGTAACTGGGATTATCAATCATCCACCACAGAGTTGGCAGAAAGTGCCGGGAAAATGCTCTACGCCGATTATGTAGAAGCAGGAACCTACCCAATTATTATGGCTAATAAATTTGGTGGTGTCATCTTCCACGAAGCCTGTGGCCACCTTTTGGAAACTACCCAAATTGAACGAAAAACCACTCCCTTCATAGATAAAAAAGGTGAAAAAATTGCCCACGAAAGCTTAACTGCTTGGGATGAAGGACGTAGTGATAATGCCTTTGGTACAATTGATATGGATGATGAAGGGATGCCTGCCCAACGCACCTTGTTAATTGAAAATGGTATCCTGAAAAACTTCTTAGCAGATCGGGCAGGTTCAGTGCGTACCGGGCATCCTCGTACTGGAAGTGGTCGTCGTCAAAATTATACCTTTGGGGCTGCATCAAGGATGCGTAATACCTACATTGCCCCAGGAAGTTACTCCGTAGATGACTTATTTGCTTCTGTGGATAAGGGTATTTATTGTAAGAAAATGGGGGGCGGCAGTGTTGGCCCCACGGGAGAATTTAACTTCGGTGTCGAAGAAGCTTATTTAATTGAAAATGGCAAAATAACCAAACCCCTCAAAGGAGCCATACTCATCGGTGAAGCAAAAGATATTATGAATCGCATTTCCATGTGTTCGGATGATTTAGGACTTGCTGCGGGCTTCTGTGGCTCTATTAGTGGCAGCATTTACGTTACTGTAGGGCAGCCTCATCTTAAGGTTGATTCTATTACTGTAGGGGGGAGGTAGTCGTTGGCTTTGTTGGGGAGATGGGGAAGTAATAAGTAATAAGTGAAGAATTTGCTTTTTCTCCCCAACTTCTGACTCTTTCGTGTCTACTCTGTTACCCGTTGAAAGTGATACCAAAGCTGCAAAGTCAAAGTTATAAGTTTGTCACCCTATCTCAACTCCTAGGAAATTAACCACCTATTACCCATTACCTATTACCTTTTACCTAATAAAAATGACTGCAATTAAAGAAATAGCTGACTACGCCCAAACCAGTGCCAAGCAACTAGGCATCAAAAAATACGATATTTATGGTTCCACCGTTGATCAAACTAGTGTCCAAGTAGATGAAGGTAAACCTAAGCAAGTTAAGGCTTCTAATCGTTCTAGTGTCATTGTCCGGGTTTGGAACGAAAAAAATACGATGGGAGTAACCTCTACCACCGATGTTGATCCTAGAGGTATTGAATTAGCTTTGCAAACAGCCCAGGAAGCAAGTTATTTCGGGGTAACAGAAAATGTACCAGATTTTAGCCCTGAAGCTAAAGCTGACACTACTGATGTGGAAAGTAGCAAAGCTGAACAAGCCCCCGTTTCTCAGTTAATTGACCAGTTAGTCAAATTAGAAAAAGAATTAGTTAATGCCCATCCTGCTATTAAACAAGTACCCTACAACGGCTTAAGTCAGCAGGATGTAGATCGCTTTTATTTAAACAGTGAAGGGGCATTGCGTAAAGAAGAACGTTCCTATGCGGCTGTTTATCTTTATACTACCACAGAAGAGGAAGGAAAAAAGCCTCGTAGTGCCGGAAGTTACAAAGTCAGTCGCAGCGTTGCTAAATTACCAGCGGATGATTGCTTACAAGAAGCCCTGCAAAAAACTATTAGCCATCTTGATTATCATAAAATCCCCACAGGTAAGTATCGTGTTGTCTTCTCGGCAGAAGCCTTTCTGGGATTATTGGGAGCATTTTCCAATCTTTTTAATGCCCAAAGTGTACTCGACAATCGTAGTCTTGTCAACTCCAGAATCTTTAGGTACTTTGATTGCTTCTCCTCTACTTTCGGTTAACGACGATCCTTTGCATCCGGAAAACGTAGCAGCGGAAACCTTTGATGGAGAAGGTACTCCTACTCGTTGTGTACCCTTAATTGACCAATGGGGTTTTAACTAACTTCCTCCACAGTGCAGGCACAGCAAAACGGATGAATACCCAACCCACAGGAAATGCTAATAGTGGGGCAAAAGTAACTGTTAGTCCCCATTACTACCATGTTTTCTGTGGAGAGGCAGCTACAGAAGAGTTTAGCTTGGAGACAGCCGAGAAGGTAGTTTTAATTGACGATTTAAGCGCCCTTCATGCCGGAGTTAACGCTTTGCAAGGTTCCTTTTCTTTACCTTTTGATGGTTGGTTAATTGAAAAAGGTAAACGTACTAGTATTGATTCTGCTACTATTGCTGGGGACTTTATGGAGTTGTTGCAAGCAATTGTTTATGTGGAAAAGGAACCAGAAGTTACTCCAGGTGGGGTTTGTCCTCGTGTTTGGGTAGATGATCTTTCGATTACTTGCGAGTAACTTGGTGATGGGGTGATGGGGTGATAGGGAGATGGGGGGAAGAACAAGACAACTTAATTGGTATATTAATAATCCGCAAGTCCCTAAGCAAATTTAAGAGCAAAATAGGGGAACTGATGAAGAAGAGAATTTATTTAACAACTATTGCAGCGATCGCGGTATCTGTCGCTGCTGTAGTCATTGCCAAGAACACAAATAATTCTACATCACAAAGTTCTGAAGAATCAGTTGCTAGCACTGAAATTATTGAGGGCTTGCCCGTTACAAGAATACAAGGAGATATTGTTATACCAGAAGATATTGAGGAGATGATTGCAAGATCAGATATTATCGTAATTGGTAAACCAACACAATCAATCACCGAAAGTAAACCCATCGTTCGACGCGATTCTGAGGGTTATATTATTGAAGCATTCTCTCAAACTGAATTTGAAGTAGAACTTGCCATCAAAGGTACGTCATCTTCTGACACACTATTAATTGGACAACAAGCAGCTATAGTTCAATACAAAAATAGTCCTAGAACTGTTCTCGAAGTATTTGAAGATTACCAACCCTTAGTTCAAGATGCGAAATACCTTCTTTTCCTCAATAAAGGTTGGGGTGATAGTCTATTGTATTTTCCTGTAGGGGTTTATTACGGTAAACTTAATATTGATGGTACAGACCAAGCTGAAAATCAAATAGAAAGAAGTCCACATTTCAAATCAATGCGAAAGGACGTAATGGAAAGATTTAAGCCGGTTATAGACGAGGCTTTGCGTCAATGATTTTTCATTAAGCTGATTCACTACCTTAACTTCGGGATATTCCGTTCCCCCATCGATTTATCTGCTAATTCAGCAACGCCAGCAGCAATCAAAAGCTCAATGAATTTTTTTACTTAGCAGGCGATCGCCACTCGTACCCCTGGCACAAAAGAGAGTTTTGGGCAATAATTTCTATTTATGGCTAATCTGGTATCAAATAAAAACTATGTCAACTCTCAGTCAAGCTATTGTCGATATCTTTTCCACAGAAAAGAAACTAAGCCTCAATGGTATCTTGCAAAAGTTTCCTGAACATGGCTATGGTTTTTTGTTGGCTATTTTAGCTTTACCTTCAGCCCTGCCCATTCCTGCCCCCGGTTATGCAACACCCTTTGGTTTAGCCTTAGCTGCCTTGGGGTGGCAAATGGTTATTGCCAGAGAAACACCTTGGTTGCCTGATTTTATTGGCAAAAGGCGTGTACATATTGCCCAAGATGGCAAATTTCTCAAACTAGCTCTCAAATTCATCAATTTTCTTGAAAAGTTTGTCAAACCTCGCTTCCCTCTCCTCCATAAGCACACCAGGTTGTATGGATTGTTGATTTTCCTGTGCGGTTTATGTATGTCTTTACCCATACCTTTAACCAACACTCTCCCTTCTCTAGGAATCTTCTTACTTGCCTTGGGCTTTCTAGAAACTGATGGCTTGTTCCTTTTATTAGGTTCTATAGCTTGCTTGGGAGGTATTCTTATAACCTTAAGTTTAATTACCTTGGGATTTGTTTTTGGTTGGCAAGCTGTCTTCCAACTTAAGGAATTAGTTAAAGGATGGCTGGGGCTTTCTTGAGGAATTGGGAGTAACCATAACGTTTTTTGAAAATGTCTTGTCAAATTATTAACTATGGTATATACTGCTTGCAGTGTGAGGAGTTAAACAGAAAAGCGCTTGGGGTCGAAACATGGCAAGACTCCCAAGCGCTTTTCTATTGCAGGTTTTTTTAATTAATGATGGTGGTGATGGTGATGAGCCGTAGCTACTCCTAAACTAGGATTAACAGCGATCGCCTCTTCTTCTAATAAAGCTTTAATACTTTCATTAGCCCAATCTGCTGCCATCTTTAAAAAATCAGGACGTTCGTTGACACAAGGCATTTGTACAAAAGCCACATCAGAGCGTTTGTGCTGAAGATGGTGGATAATATGATCCACATCTAAGATAGTTTCGTGATTTTCTGTAGCAAAACCGATGGGCATCATCACAATGGCTTTAGCCCCCAAGTCCATTAAATTCTTAGCTGCCAAATCTACATTAGGCTGCGTCCATTCAATTAAAGGGGTGTCGTGATTAAGCCAACCTACAGAAATGAGAGGATACTTATTAATTAACTCTAAACGTACCGACTCATATAAAGCTTGACTTTCCTCAATACCAGAGGTGAAGCCTTTGGCTTTGTGAGGACAGCCATGGTTCATCAAGATAATGCCAATTTGCGAAGGTAAGTGGGTTTGAGCCAATTCTTCTTGGATTTTCTCTTCTACCATTTGCCCCAACAACTTGATATAAGCTGGTTCATCGTAAAACGAGGGAATATAACGAGTTCCTTTTAACCAATGTTCCTCACCTTCAGTTAGTTTGCTTAAAGCATCGTTAACTTGCTCTACAGCAATACCACTGGTGAAGATAGAATCAACTACCAAAAGAGGATAAATTAGTAGTTTAGTAAAACCTTCTTCCTTAATTTGAGTTAAAACCTGTTCTGGTAGGTGGGGAGCGCAGAAATTGAAAGCTTTAAAAACCTTCACGCGATCGCCCCAGCTTTCTTGGAGATTTTTTTCAATTCCAGCTCGCTGCTCCTCAAAAATTTTATTGTGAGGAGAGATGAAATTACCATGTTGGTGACTCCATTCATGGAAGTCAAACAAAGCCAAAAGCTTAGCCAGTGGGGGATAAATCCAAGTAGGTACTGGAGCAAACTTAGCAGTGAGTAAGTTTAAGGCTTGTTCGTTGTAATTAGCAAAGTCTTTGTAGCTTTCTACTTCACCATAGCCCATGAGTAACACAGCAACGTTATCACTGTTGTCTCTTACCTCTATTACCTCATCTGTTTGTTGAACTTTTTCTGGGCTAGCAACCATGCCCTACTCCTTTAATAGCGTGCAAGATTTTGGGTGTAGGAAATTCAGAAATTCAGAAATTCATTTTATGTACCTACAGTTACCTTTAGGGTAACATCCCCTATGGGGGGATTGCTGATAGTTGTAATCTTTAGTTTATGATTCAGCATAATCTGAAAATATATAAGTGAAAACCAAAATATATTGTGTTAAATATTAAATATTTTGAATTCACATAACTTTAACTAAAAAAATGTCAATCCCAAACAGTTCTTGAAAAAGACGCATTTATGTGGTTTAATGGCATCACTACAAAATAAGAGTAGCCTACTTGTGTCAAAAATAAATTCGCAATCTCTACAAGCTAGATAAATCGTCACTTTTACCCCAAAAAAGAGCAAAGTTCTCCTGCTATCTACACTCTAGCCCGAACAAATTTTGAGGGACTTTCCAAAGTTTTTTTGACAAAAAAGACCTACTGTGATAGAAAGAGTCGCCAAACATTTCCTGCCTCTCCATATTTACTTCCCTTAGCATATTGAGAAAAAGTGAATTGGCGGCTATTGGAAGCAACCACAATAAGGATTAAATACCTCAACATTCTCTATTTTGATCTGTAGTAGTCTGTCAATCATGAATTTGTGGATAAAGATTCTTGAGACGAACACGGGCATCTTCAGTGGTAAATTGCCAATCTACCGACTTTTGCAATCTGTTACGCTCCACACACCAAGCCTGAGTCTCACTCTCTAAAACTTCCCGCTCTCCAATTCGTCTATCCAAGCACTGTCGAGTCAAAGCAGACAACTCAATCTCAGCAATATTAAGCCAACTTCCATGTTTGGGAGTATGGTGAATTTCCAACTTTTCTACTAAACCACGGGCAGTTGGTGGTTCAAAGGCTTTATAAAAAGAAGCCTGTGTGTGAGTGTTTAACTGGTCACATACCAAAGTTACGGTTTCACTCTCTGGGTAGTCTTGCTCTAGTAAATGCTGTACCTGTAATGCCCAATCTACTGCGGTTCTTGTCTGGGTAACTATAACCTTTCGCCAGCCTGAAAGAGGTTCTGTAAATATGAAGAGGTTGGCCGTTCCATTACGTTCATATTCGTAATCGAATGACTCTGGATATCCCGGTTTGGCCGGTAGCCGAGTGCGAGTTTCTTTAATTAGTTGCACCGGTTTTTCATCCATACAGATCATGGGATGCTTGGGGTCATAGGGTCGATGATAAACTTCTAATACATCCTCCATCTGAGCTACAAATTCAGCATTTTTTTGAGGGGGAATGACATATTGCTTACGCAGATGAGGCTTTAATTGGTTTTTTTTAGCTCTCGTCTGACTGTTTCGTGGCTAATCTCTGGCACAATCTCCAGCTCTGCTAATTTGTCTGCTAGGAGTCTTAATGTCCAACGTGCTTGCCCTTTTGGAGGCTCTCCACACCTTAAGGCTATTAGCTTTGCCTGCGCTTCTCCATCACATACTTTGGGGCGCGATGGACTTTTTTGCTTCTTTCTCTCTAATGCTCTTTCTAAACCAACTTCTACTAATCTTTGTCGCAGATTCGCTACTGTGTTTCGGTGACAGCCAAATGTCTTCGCTGCCTCTTTGTCTGTCCATCCTTGTCCATTCACGTCTATGTTTAACAGTATATTCGCGTGTTTTATCTTATATGCTGCTGCTTTACCCTTTGATACTAATTCTTGGAGTTGCTGTCTTTCTTCTTCTGTTAATCTCACTATGTAACGTTTCTGCATTTTTTACATTTGCTTCCTGATTCCACTCACAAAATTAATTATGACAGACTAGTAGGTTAAGCGTAGATATTACCAAGGCTAGGATAGCGGGGATTTTTTAGCCTTTGAATGATTCTTGGCTAGATGATTGAGTTGGCTTTTCTGAACTTAAGGTAGGGACTTGGGAACTAAAAATAATTATGCTTAAAGCCAGGATAAAAATAAGAGTTAAATAACGGAAAGACTTGAGGCAAGGCATTGTCAGCTAGCAATATTAGGTTTGATATTGCCGATTATTCAAAGCAATTGAACTTGTTCCAGTTTGTACCAATTGAGATCCACCTCCCAACTCGCACAAATCATTATTCAGAGAATATTTCTTGAGTATTGAATTGGTTTCCTCAAAAACTAATTTTGGTATATTTTGTATCTATTTTAATAATCTTCTTTGATTATCATAGTCCGGTAAAACCTTGATAAAAATAGTATGAGTGGAAATGAAGCCCGTCTCCAGGCAGTTCATCAAATTACTAATCAGGAAATGATGCCGCCTAAACTTCCCGAACCTTTAGAAGCAATTTGGGCAGAGAACGTCTTTGATCTGAGTAAAATGCAGTCGAGTCTCCCCAAAGCTGTCTTCAAATCAATTAAAAAAACCATTGCCACAGGTGAAAAGCTAGACCCTTCCATTGCCGATGCCGTTGCCAATGCCATGAAAGACTGGGCAACATCAAAAGGGGCGCTTTATTATGCCCACGTCTTTTACCCCATGACCAACCTCACCGCAGAAAAGCATGACGGCTTTATCTCCGTACAAGGGGACGGCAAGGCTATTTCAGAATTTTCTGGTAAATTATTAGTGCAGGGAGAGCCAGATGGCTCATCGTTCCCCAATGGTGGTATCCGAGGCACTTCCGAAGCAAGAGGATACACTGCTTGGGACGTTACCAGCCCTGCTTACATCATGGAAACCGACCATGGTTCCACATTCTGTATTCCTACGGTTTTTGTATCTTGGACGGGGGAAGCACTAGACAAAAAAGTGCCACTTTTACGCTCCATCGCCGCTATGGACAAAGCCGCTAACAAAGTTCTCAAGCTCTTAGGACATGAAGATGTTGCTCGTGTGAACTCTAGCTGTGGCGCTGAGCAAGAATACTTCTTAGTTGATGCTAATTTTGCCAGAAAACGCCCTGACCTCCTAGTAGCAGGAAGAACCCTTTTTGGTAAAGCTCCTGCTAAAGGTCAAGAATTTGACGACCATTACTTTGGGGCAATTCCAGATCGGGTTTTGGTTTTCATGCAAGATGTTGAAGAAACCATGTACAAACTCGGCATCCCTGCAAAAACCCGACATAACGAAGTTGCCCCTGGTCAATTTGAAATTGCACCCTTCTTTGAAGCAGCAAACGTGGCGAGTGATCATCAGCAACTCACCATGACCATCCTCAAGCGCACGGCGAAAAAGCATGGTTTTGTTTGCTTACTCCATGAAAAACCCTTTGCTGGCATCAACGGCTCTGGTAAGCACGTCAACTGGTCTGTTGGCAATGCAACTCAAGGAAACTTGCTTGATCCAGGAGACTCCCCCCATGAGAATGCTCAGTTCCTAGTTTTCTGTGGCGCAGTCATTCGGGGTGTTCACAAATACGCGCCTCTGATGCGTGCTGTTATTGCTAGTGCTAGCAACGACCACCGCTTAGGAGCAAATGAAGCACCTCCGGCAATCATGTCTGTTTATTTAGGGACACAATTAGAAGAAGTCTTTGAACAGATTAAAAGTGGCTCAGTTAGTGGCTCTAAGAAAAAAGGTGTCATTGATTTGGGGATTGATGTTTTGCCTCCCCTCACCAAAGATGCTGGGGACAGAAACCGCACCTCTCCCTTTGCCTTCACAGGTAATCGCTTTGAATTCCGTGCTGTGGGGTCAAACCAATCGGTATCAGGGCCATTAGTTGCTCTCAATACCATGTTGGCAGATTCTCTCGATTGGATTGGTAATCGCTTGGAAAGTGAATTAGCCAAGGAAAAGAATCTTAATGCTGCCATCGTTACCGTCCTCAAAGAAGTGATGGAAGAGCATAGTGCAGTTATCTTTGGTGGCGATGGCTATTCTGAAGAATGGCACAAAATGGCTGTTGAAGAGCGTGGTTTAGCTAACTTGCCTACCACCGCAGATGCTTTACCTGCCCTTAAAGCGGAATATGTTGAAGACTTGTTTAAGAAGACAGGGGTTTTAACACCAGTTGAGCTTGACAGCCGCTTTGAAGTGTATGCAGAGCAGTATATTCTCTCCATTGAGGTTGAAGCCAAATTAGTTATTAATATGGCGAAAACCATCATTTATCCCACAGCCGTGGCATATTTATCAGAACTATCATCAACCATTGCTAGTTTGACTGATTTAGGCATCGATCTTGAAAAGGATAGTGCGAAAAAAGTTGCAAAACTTACTAATTCTTTAGTTGAAGCAACGGGCAAGTTGAGTGCAGCTATGGATAAACATGACTTCCCCTCAACTGAAGAGCATATGAACTATTGTGCTTATACAATTCGTCCTTTGATGGATGAAGTTCGTGGCTACGGTGATGCCCTCGAAGGTGAGGTTGCAGATAGTTTCTGGCCATTGCCAACCTACCAAGAAATGCTATTCATCAAGTGATACTAAATCCACTCATTCTATCCCCCTTCTCCTTTTGGTTAAAAACTAAAACTTAAACTAAAAGGGGAAAAAGGACAGGGTGTATCTTACATTTATCATTAGCTCAACGCTAAATGAAGAATTAAACAAAAGCGCAAAAGCGTAAAGACCAAAATATCAACCTGCATACCATTTTCTTGGAAAAATTCATTCTAAATTAGCTAAATTTATCTCTGATTTTTCACCATTGTGGATAGTTTTATTACCTTTTAATTTAGTTAATAATTCCTCAGTTAATTTCGCAAAAGCTTTAGAACCTACAGAGTTAGGACTTGTCAATACAACAGGTCTAAACGCATCCACAGCTTTAGCTACATTAACATCCATAGGAATACGAACATCAAAAATTTGGCTGGGGCTAAAGTCTTCAGAAACTCTCCGCATCACCTGACGATAGTAACGCCCCACTAAACGACCACCGGAAAGAATAAAAACGATACCCAACAATTTTAAATCGAAAGGATTATCTTTGCCATGATTTTCTTTTAACTTGGCAACACGCCTTTCTAGTAGTTGAATACCAACTAAAGATAAAGGTTCAGGACGGGCAGGAAGTAAGTAAAAGTTGCTAGCAGCAATACCACTACGGGTTAAAAGATTGTAGCCAGGGGCGCAGTCCATGATAATAAAATCATACTGCTTAACCACTGGTTCGAGAATTTTCCTCATTAAATTACTTTCTAAGCTATTCCAAACTTGATTAAAATCAAGTCCATTTTGAGAACTAGCTTGTTCATGAAGCATTTCAGATACTAAATATTCATCATAAAGTTCTATGTCCCCTGGTAACAAATCCATCCCTTTAACACTACAAACATAGGGACAAATTAGATCCTGAGTAGAAAACTTTTTTTTAGTATTCGGTTTAATATGTTGGGCAATTAAGTTATTTAAAGTGCGTCTTTCTTTCCTTACTTTAGCAAAATCATGGGGCGACATTAAGCTTAAGGTGGCACTAATTTGTGAATCTAGGTCAACAACCAAGACTCGCTTATTATGATTTCTAGCTAAACAAGTAGCTAAATTAACCGTTAATGTTGTCTTGCCGACACCGCCTTTCATATTAACAGTGCTAATGATAAATCCCATGGGCAGAATTCCAATCCCTTTGAATAAGAGCCAAGCGCCAACATTGTAAGTTGGTTAAAGTCCCATTTTAATCGTTCGTTGTTAAGCTACTCACCCTTCTTGAGGAGAATAAGAAGATTTTAAGATAATTTTCACACCAAATCTGATTGTATAAAGTTCTGCTTGTAAAATTAGAGAAACAGAGTTTATAGTTGTTGCTGCCTGTAGCCTACGGTAAGGCTAACGCCAACCCTACTCCCTCAACTCGTCAACATGATGAATTTGCTTTGGGTTGAAGTTTTTACAAGATTATTCTATGCCAGCTAAAGATATTTTTCATGAGACGGTTAAAAAAGCCCTAATTGATGAAGGTTGGCTGATTACAGATGACCTAAATATGGAGATATTGAAGTTCAGAAAATATTTGATCAAGAAAGAGATCACTATCAATTAATGAACGTAGGATGGCACGGAAATCGGCGTTTGAGAGGCTGTGTTCTCCAAATTGATCTTAAAAACGACAAAATTTGGATACAACATGATGGTACAGAAATTGGGGTTGCTAATGAATTAGTAGAATGGGGTGTACCAAAAGAAGATATTGTTTTAGCCTATCATGCTCCTTATAAGCGCCCATATACTGGATTTGCTGTTGATTGATTAAACTTTAATGATTGCTTTTACTCTTTGTAGAAACTCTTTAGTTAAGCTATAAAAAGCTTTTGCCCCGGAAGATTGAGGATCATTAAGGACGACAGGTTTAAATTCGTCTACAGCTTGGGCAACTGCAACATTAACAGGAATTTCTGTAGTGAAAAGTTTATCTTCTCCGAACTCTGCCCCTAAACGCTTTTTAATCTTAGGAGCCATTTTCGTCGCATGACCTCTAGAATTAAACAAGATACCAATTAAATTAATTTGACTGCGATCGCTCTTTTTTAATTGTTGGATTCTTCCTTCTAAAATACCAACACCAATTACTGATAAAGGTTCAGGTTTGGCAGGAACAAGATAGAAGTTGCTAGCGAGGATGCCACTACGGGTTAGTAAATGATCTCCTGGGGGAAAGTCTAACAAAACAAAATCATATTCATCTATTACAGGTTCAAGAATTTTTTTGATTAATTGATCCTCAAGTTTCTGCCAATTACGTTCAAATTCTTGCAGGTTTCCTTGAGATTGAGAATAAATAACTGCCGCTATATAAAAGTCATTATAAAGTTCAATATCTCCCGGTAACAAATCAAAACCAGGAATCTGACAAATATCACGCTTAATAACTTCTTGAGTAGAAAGATAATTTTGATTATTTGGTTGAATAATTTGGTTAATTAAGGTTCTTAAGGTGAATTTTTCTTTCTTTAATTTAGTGAAATACAAAGGTGGTAACAGACTTAGGGTAGCGTTAATTTGCATATCTAAATCTACTACCAAAACTTTTTTAGCAAAGTCTTTAGCTAAACAGGTGGCTAAGTTAACCGTAACGGTGGTTTTGCCTACGCCGCCTTTCATATTAACAATAGAAACTACAGATCCCATTTATGTGTGGTTTCGGGTAAGGGGTAAAGGGCTAAGGACAATCTTCAAGTCTAAAAACTATCTCTCAAATAAATCTGTTCGAGAATCTTCTCTTCAATGCTTAAGGTTGTTTGCATAACTAATTAAACTCAACGGTACTCGCTAAAATCATTTCTCGCTAAAATCATTTTAAGCTGATTTTCCCGTTGATTGAGGGGATTTTTGCTTTTAAAGAAGTTTGCGATGATCGCAACTTAGCTCAGCTACAGAAATTGTCTTGCTCTTTTCTCCCTTGACATAGTATTATGTATAGGGTGGAAAAGGCGCGCTTCTAAAAACCCTTTTTCAAAAGCATTTTTTTGATTCTTTTCAGTTGCTGACAAAAGTTACAATAATAAGGGAAAGTTTTTTATTTATTAGCGCCGGTTTTATGGTATTCTTTCTTTTAAAGAAAAAATTTTACAATGGGAATAGTTGCGTTTGTTTTCAATAGTCAACACTCCCATTATGACATTAAAATTAAATTTACCACAAAATCGCGTCTTAAATTCGTTTAAATTCCTCTTCTTTACTAAAATTGATTAATACTGGGGAAACAAAGGTTTCCTCTTTTTAATTCGCATTGAAAGTTTCATGCACTTCGTGTCAGGTAAAGGGTAAAAGAGTAGATAATGAGAAGGGTATTAATTTGCCAAAATCGCACCTGTGTGAAGGCTGGTGCAAAAGAGGTTTTAGCTGCTTTCAGGGCTGATTTGGTAACTGATGTAGAAATCGTTGCTAGTGGTTGTTTGGGTCAATGTGGCAATTGGACCAATGGTTTTGGTTGAATCGGAAATGGTTTGGTATTGTCGGGTTAGCCCCACAGAAGTCCCGGCATTGGTAGAAAGGCATTTGCGGAGAAGTCAGCCTTTGAAAAGAATGTTGTATCGTAAGTTTCATCCCTAGCAAAAACAGCAACCCCGTCTGATGTGCTAAGGAATTTCCTCTCATTTATTAATATTAAACAGAGCCGTTTTTCAGCTCCCTTAATTACCAAATATTGGGAAATATTAGCTTCCAGTTAAGTTGCTGTTTTTGATTTAACGAGACAGATGTTGAGTTTGACTTTGACAGCGCCTTCGACTCCTGAGTTCAACTGTTTACCTAGCGCTTGTTATCTGCCAGGGAAGCAATCTCTTACTTCATCTACAAACTTAGCATTATTTTTCCTTGTTTTTTATTAACTAAACTAAAATTCATGTTTATAACTATATTTACTTATGTTAATGTAAACATAAATGAAGTTAATAGGATTTTTACTAGTTAAGAACAGTTCTAGTTAATATGTAAATTCATAAATAAAGTTATTAAAAAAATCAATAAACTAGGAATTATTAATAAATAAAAGGCTGGTTTAAGACGAAATATAGTAAAGGTTAATCCTAGAACTTTGAGATCGAAGATAGAGCCAAAAAGTAAAAAAGCTAGTATGGAGCCATTATCAAAACTAGAAGTAAAGAAATTAGCGAAAAAAGCATTAACAGTCGAGCCTATGGAAATGACTGTGCTGAGGGCTAACATAGACAGAAGGGAAGTAACAGGCCCTTGGGCAAAATTTAGTATAGTTAAGGGAGGAACCAAAACTTGAATTAAAGCAGCGATTCGCACAAATCAAGACAAGAATGCTTCCTAATTCCCTTGACTCTTTTAGAAAATTGTCAAGAAAAAGATTTAAGTTATGACTAAAAAACTTTTCTTTTCTATCTCCGGTTTTGTTTGGTTCTGCTGAGGTAAAAGTAGCGCAACGAAGTAAATTAGCCGCATATTCCGGCGAATTAGCCGTAGCTAAAAAAGATTTTGTCCCTAAATTAGCTTTAAAAAGATAACCAACCAACGTAGCGATGGCCACAGCAAAAATCACTCTCAACGTAACCAGTTGTGGTTGAGCCTGAAAAGCCACCCAAGTCGAATAAAGTGTAAAAGGATTAATCGTCGGCGCTCCTAAGAAGAAACCAATAGCTAGGGGGGCAGAAACTCCTTGGGTTAACAACCGCCGTACTACGGGGATATTACCATACTTGCATACCGGTAGCACTAACCCTAGACAACTACCCAAAAAAGCTGCTAAAAAAGGATTGCGCGGACAAAAGGAAGATAAGGAGCGCTGTTCTCCTAACACAAGCAGTAAACTTGAGATGGCAATCCCTAACAACAGGAAGGGAAGTGCCTCGAAAAGTAAACTCAAAAATAGAGTAGGAGCATTATTCAACAGAGTCATGCGGTTTGGTGGAGAATACCTTTTTTTGGTATGATTTTCGATTAGATTTTACACTTAAACTAGGCACTTTATCACTTAAGTTGCTCAGTTACTTGTTTACAAGCGACTAGCTGGAGAATCTGAATTTAAGCAATATTGCTAAAGGATGTAACTTGCCTAAACCTCTCTCAAAAGAAATAACTAAAATAAATTGTTTCTATTTCTCTAGATTGAGATTTGATGGTTTATTTCGTTTCCTGGCTTTATAAGTTTGACAAATCCTCTTCTGTGACTAGTAATCATTCTTTCTAAGAGAAAAATCTTAAGTTCCTAAGAAAGATAAATAGTGATTAAATATTGATTAATTTCGTGGTAATAAAATAAAGTTATCTTAATGGGGAATAGAAATGTCTAAAACGAGTGGTGCAAGTAGCAAAAAGGTTTCCAAAGTCTTTATCGATATTCTTAGCTTTGTTGTCGCGATTATTGCTTCAGCCATCCTCACAGGCTTTCTCGCTTACTTAATTGCTCAAGCCTTTGATTGGCAATTTTGGTCAGGACTAAAAAGTTTATTAGCTACAGTTCTACCCATTATGATTATTTACTATCTTACTTCCTTCACTCAAATAACTAATAGAGAGAATTCAATTCCTCTGTTTAATATCTATTTTATTTTTACTCTTTGGTCAATAGTTCTGTTTGTAATTTTACAATACTTTTCTAGTTCCTTTATCCCAATACCAGAAGTTGCTTTATCTTTTACTCTAGCTTGTTTCTTTAACCTAGCGAGGAAAAGTTCATTCCAAGCTTTTTTGTCTTGTGCCTACGGAATCGTTTCCGGTTTCTTGATTTATTCTCTTTTCTTTGGTTTACCGGTAAGGTAATGATTTGACAAACCCTACTCTCTAGAAAAAACTCCCTATACCAGCAGCTTGATAAATAGTCTTACAAAGTCCGAAACCATAGAATCTTAACTTAGTTGGGTTAACTATTTCATCTCAACTCAACGCTTCAGGAGGTTTTCTCATGAAAAGCCAAGTCTTCTCTCGAATTTTATTGGCAGGATATTTTTTATTATCAGCCAGTACTTCACAAATCATCTTCCCTGCCCCAGCAAAGGCTCAAATAGTTACCGGAGAAGAACTATACTATAACTTTTTTGACCAAAAAATTAGTCTTAATTTGCGTTCTGATGCACTAGCAGTTGCTTTTAAACCCCAAAGGGCTGTTCGAGGGACAACAAGGGGCGACAACCAGGAACAAAGTTATAGTTTGCCTCTACATCTACAATTGCAGCAGGATTTACAACAGGGGGTTTTAGAACCAAATTCCTCGGAAGAATTTCTAGAAGATACAGAAACAGAAAATTCAGGAAAACTTACTCGTAGTCCGGTTGGTGCTTCTGGGCAAATTGCTCCTTTGAATTTAGAAGTTAAGCCTCTAGGGGAAAACTACGCTTTAGTCAGTTTTTCTGCTGCTACTACCGATACTTCTCTGGCTGTTAAGCGCAATATTGAAGAAAAAAACTACGTAGAAAGCACCTTACCTGTATTAAGTCGCCCAGAAAAAACTTCTCCAGAAAAGGAAGTCATTGTTTTACCCAATGAAATTACTATCAACTTCGCTTCAGGGCTATCTGAAAGGGAAAAACAAGCAATTCTTTTAGAAAATAATCTAGAAATTATCCGCCCTCTACGCTTCACTACAGATCGCTATCTAGTACGTTCGACTATTGCTTCTGGTACAGAAGTATTGCAAGTTGCTAATCAACTTAATCAAGTCCCGAAAATAAAATCAGCTACCCCCAATTTCATTCAAACCCTTACTAGTCAGTATCTAAAAGAAGATCCTAATTTTCCTAAAGCTGATAGGGGTAAAAAGAACAAACTTTTAGCCATGCACTGGCATCTTAATAGTACTTCCCTCACTAGTTGTTTAAAAAAGCGTCCCAATAATCTTGATAGTTTAGAAGGTTATTTAGACAGATGTCTACCGAATGTTGGGGTGCAAGAAAATTTTAATTCACCTCGCATTGATATTCGGGCAACAGAAGCTTGGCAACAAAGTAGTCGCGGTGAAGGGGTGATAGTTGCTGTAATTGATAGCTTAATTCAATGGGATCACCCCGACTTAATTAATAATATCCACCAAGTTGGCAAGGTTAGCGATCTCTTGCCTGGGGAAGTTCAGGGTTGGGATTTTGTGGAAAATGATCCTGATACAGGAGTTAGTCAAGCAGAATTACAAATCATTGGCAATCAATTTCGTGAAGCTTTCACCCTCTCTGATAGAGAGTTGCGCCAACAATATCCTCAACTGTTTACTGAGATTATCGAACAAAATCCAGAATATCAAGAAGCACAAATTGCCAACACCGCTCGTTTCCGCCTCCGTAATGAAGTAGCTGGGGAGTTCCACGGTACTATGGTTTCTGGTGTTGTAGCTGCCCAGCCCCAAGGAGAAGATGGAGTAATAGGAGTAGCACCCCAAGCCCAAATCTTACCTATACGAGTTATTGGTATTAATGGCAGTTTTTCCAGTGCGGCTTATTTGGAAGCTTTAGCTTATGCAGGGGCAAGGAAAGTTGATATTATCAACCTCAGTCTTGGTTCGCAAATACCTTCCCAAGGGGAGGTGGAACTAATCTCAGAACTTTTAGAAGCTGACCCTAAATTAGTTATTGTCGCTGCTGCGGGAAATCAAAACCAAGGAAACATTATTTTTCCTGCTGGAGTACCAGGAGTAATTGCTGTTGGTGCAACCAATCTCAATGGTTATCGTGCTTCCTATAGTAATTATGGTCAAAATGAGGGTTTCGCCCAAACCATAACTGTAGTTGCCCCTGGAGGGGATAATACAGTCCCCCACAACTTAGGACGCATTCTTACCACCGGAGGAACTTGGCTAAGTACTTTCTGGACAGGCATTGATAACCCAGGAAATTGGGGACCAAACTTTGATACCAGAGGTAAATATCGGTGGAGTTTAGGAACTTCTTTCTCAACTCCTGCCGTGGCTGGGGTTATCGCTTTAATGAAGGGAGAAGATGCTTCCCAAAGTATTAATCGAGAACAAATAGTAGGGATTCTGCAACAAACCTCTAGTTATCAAGGATTAAGCTTAAGGGAAGAGGAAATTGCTCTTTACAAATCCCAAATGCTTGTTGATTATCAATCAGCTAAGCAGTATTTTTTCGGCAGTGGCTTGGTAAATGCAGAAGCGGCGGTACAAAGAGTTAAAGAGTAACAGGTAAGAGGTAATCTTTCACAGCAAAAACTATCCCTGAACCTCAAGTGGACACACCACTAGTAAAATTAATTGTCTACTTTTGTAATAAAGAGCTAAATTCCCATCGGGATACCGTGGTTTTATGGCAAGATTAAAAATCGTTATTTAAAATTTAACTGCTCCTCATCCACAAGGAAATTAGTATTATGACTTTGCAACTAGGCGATACAGTCCCAGATTTCAAGCAAGACTCTAGCGCAGGAGAAATCTCCTTTCACGATTGGGCTGGAGATAGTTGGGTTGTGCTTTTTTCTCACCCAGCAGACTATACCCCTGTTTGTACAACCGAATTGGGTATGGTTGCTAAACTCAAACCAGAATTTGATAAGCGTAACACCAAAGTAATAGCCCTAAGTGTAGATGATGCAAAATCTCACTTAGGTTGGATCAAAGATATTGATGAAACTCAAAGTACCAGCGTCAATTATCCTATCTTGGCAGACTCAGATCGTAAGGTTTCTGATCTTTACGGTATGATTCATCCCCAAGCTGATAATACCCTCACAGTACGTTCGGTTTTCATCATCGACCCCAACAAAAAGCTACGCTTAACTATTACCTATCCTGCTAGTACAGGACGTAACTTCAACGAAATTCTGCGAGTGATTGACTCTTTACAACTCACTGATCATCATCAAGTTGCTACTCCGGTTAACTGGGAAGATGGCGGAGACTGTGTGATTGTTCCTTCTTTGAAAGATCCTGAAGTATTAAAAGAGAAGTTTCCGAAAGGATACAAGGAAGTTAAACCTTATTTACGCATGACTCCCCAGCCTAATAAGTAGGAGACTAGGAGAGGGAAAGTAATTAGGTAATAGGTAATAGGTAATAGGTGAAGAACATACCATTTTCTTTCAAGAAACACCACCACCAAACTCCTATAAAATGGTATTTAGGTCAAACTTATTACTTGTTACTTATTACTTATTACTTATTAAAATATGGATATTAAAAATGGCTTCATAGACACTATCGGTAATACTCCCCTGATTCGTTTAAATAGTTTTAGTGACGAAACAGGCTGTGAAATCTTAGGGAAAGCGGAGTTTCTTAATCCTGGAGGATCAGTAAAAGATCGGGCAGCTTTGTATATTATCAAAGATGCTGAAGAAAAGGGTCTGCTTAAGCCGGGTGGAACTGTAGTTGAAGGTACAGCAGGTAATACAGGCATTGGTTTAGCACATATTTGTAATGCCAAGGGTTATAAATGTTTAATTGCTATCCCCGAAACCCAGTCCCAAGAAAAAATGGACGCTTTAAGGACATTAGGGGCGGAAGTTCGCCCTGTACCGGCTGTACCCTACAAAGATCCTAATAACTATGTCAAACTCTCTGGCAAATGGGCTAAGGAACTAGATAACGCTATTTGGGCTAACCAGTTTGACAATTTAGCTAATCGTCAGGCACATTATGAAACCACTGGGGCAGAAATTTGGCAACAAACAGATGGGAAGGTTGATGTTTGGGTAGCTGCAACGGGTACAGGAGGTACTTTTGCTGGGGTATCTTTATTTTTAAAAGAGAAGAACCCTAAAGTTAAATGTGTGGTGGCAGATCCTCTGGGTAGCGGATTGTATAGCTATGTCAAAACTGGAGAAATAAATCCCCAAGGGAGTTCGATCACTGAAGGTATTGGTAATAGTCGTATTACAGCCAATATGGAGGGAGTACCCATTGATGATGCCATCCAAGTTGATGATCAAGAATGTTTGCGAGTAATTTATCAGCTACTAGAAAAAGATGGCTTATTTATGGGTGGTTCTGTAGGGATAAATGTTGGTGCGGCTTATGCTTTAGCCAAGGAAATAGGACCAGGACATACCATTGTTACCATACTCTGCGATGGTGGGGCAAGATATCAATCCCGTTTATTTAACTCAGAATGGTTAGCAGAAAGAGGATTAACAGTTAAATAGCTTTAATAAAAAAAGGAGAGCCACAAAAATGTAACTCTCCCAGTCATCAGGGTGCATCTACTATAAATTAATATAGCATAGAGGGTGAGGGGTGTCACCCCCTTTTGTGAAATTTTTTCTATTTCCTGTATAGTTTTATGTCTTTAAAAATCAGATCAGCAATTGTTTCAGTAGCGATCGCCCTTTCTGTTGCTCCTGCGGTATATACTTTTGCTCAAACTTCAAGACCAAATCTGTCGCGATCGCAATATCGTGAAATCGAAGTTGCGACCTTTATCCAGCGCAACAATCTTAACGAAATAGATCCCTACTCCATAGCCCAACAACTTTTCAAACGCCCCGAATCTCTTGAAGGAAGACAGCAAGAAGGAATTAAGATTAAGTATGGCAAAGACAATGCACCAACGGTTGTGGAGTATACAATTATTGGACTAGGGGATGATTCTGTCCGTGGCATACGCACTCGCCTAGAAATGGAATGGCAAGAGGATGGCTGGAAAATCCTTTGGGTTGGCGATCAGTTTCAATGTCGGGAGGGGAGAGGACAGCAAGACTGGTCAGGAAAACTATGTTTGTGATCTACACATCCATCAAAATAATATCAGGTAATAATTGGGAAGTTAAGGCGATCGCTTCTTCCCCATTACTAGCTTCTCCAGCTATTTGTAAGTCTTCTTCTCAACTAAGGCAATGGGGGCAAACCATGATGGAGTAAAGGTTGGCAATCTACAAGTATCAGCCTAATGTCGTTACTTGTAGATCATTGGCAACTATACCAAGGCTTTACAACGTGCAGCAGCAATCGCTTTTGCTAAATCGGGAGGTCTAAGTTTGCTAGGGCGAGGAGAGTAGAGAATGCTTTGGCTTAAGTGCCAACCTATCTCTTGGCGACTCAGAATATTCAGTAAACTTTCAGTTGATAGTACCTGACCACGTTGGGCTAAAACGTAGGAATATTGGGTAGATTCCCAAGGTTGAGAAACAATTACGATCGGTGCATAAGCTTCAAAGAGAAATTCTAAAAACTTAGTAAGTTTTTCTGGAGGTAAACGAGAATCACTCATAACATTACAAATGCCATTATGAGCGCAAATTGTGAAACTATTAGTTTGAATTGTTGTCATCGGCTTCTTCCTTTTAATAAATACTATGACCTACCTAATATGGAATTTGACTACAGAAGATGATCCAGTTGGAAGTTTGTATGATCCAGTTGGTCAAATGAAAATCTTAGGAGATAAAGGAATTATTATTGAAAATTGTACAAATCTGGATGCTTTCTTGGAGGCTTTCATTAAAGGAATTGAAGGTCTTAAATTTAAGAAAACTATCACAGTTGATCCACTTATTGAACCTGATGACATTATTTTTAGTTATCAAGATAACGTACTTGAAATCCAATATGGTAAGCAAGAGGCAACCATTTTCAATAAATTGCAGTTTGTTGAAGAAGTCAAAAATGCAGTTAGGGAAATAATAGATATATTAGATGAATTGGCACTTACAGAAAAGAAAGCAAAGCGAAAACTTACTAGATTAAGAAATTTCTTAGACGAAGATTCCCTTACAACACTGTTTGCTGTTTCAATTGATAGTGCGATCGCAACAATTTTGTTTGACGTAACTCAGTTTGTGTTATAATTATCTCATTAAGTAAAAATCAGTTTCAACCAAAAATTTTCAGTAGGAGAGGGGCAGGGAGCTTTGCTGGTTAATTAAAGGCACGGCAAACGTCCAACCTGCAAACAAATATCATTTTGAAAAAGCAGTACAATTTCTTTATACCTGACAGCTTCTCTAAGTAACTGGCTTGCCAAAAAGTATCAAGGATAAGAAAAAATCCACCAGAAAAATTGCGATCCAAGTATTCACAACTGCTGCTGTTGCTGCTTGCCCGACTTCCTTAACACCGCCGAAGGTAGTCAACCCCCAGCTACAACCAATAATTCCTACTAAAATTCCAAAAACTACCCCTTTGAGTAAAATGCTAACCAAATCAGTCGGAGTTAAAAAATCTTTGACAGAATTTAAAAATATGTTGGGGGCAAGCTGATAGAATCGGGCTGCGGCAAATATCCCCCCAGTAATACCTGTGACTAAAGCCACAATGGTAAGGATTGGTAACATAACACAGCAGGCAACCACTCTTGGTAACACTAAATAATCAATTGGGTTTGTTTTAAGCATATAAAGGGCTTCAATTTGTTCTGTTACCTGCATAGCCCCAATCTCAGCAGCAAAGGCTGAACCCACTTGCCCAGCCACAATACTAGCGGTTAAAATAGGTGCTAGTTCTCGACAAAAAGCCAAAGCAAAAGCCCCTCCCACAGCATTCACTGCCCCAAATCTGGCTAACTCCCTGGCGGTTTGTACTGTAAAAATCATGCCCGCACAACCTGTTACTAATAAAACTGGTATCAGGGAACCAGGGCCAGAAATAGTCATTTGTTCTAGAGTTAAGCGATAATTGAATTTCCCTCGCAACAAACGCAGCAAAACCTGCCCCATCAACAGCACCGCCGCAAAGAATCTTACTAAGTTTGGTAGAGATTGGGGCATATATTTATAGGTAATAAGTAACAGGTAATAGGTAATAGATGGTTGATAATTCTCAAATTGCGGCTGATGCTTTGCCGCCCCATAATATTGAGGCGGAGGAATCCATTATTGGTGGTATTTTGCTTGATCCCCAAGCTATGGGTCGAGTGGTAGATTTGTTAACTATTGAAGCTTTTTATATCAAAGCACACCAATACATTTATCAAGCAGCCCTTAGCCTCCACGGACAGGGAAAACCTGTGGATTTAATGACTGTGACAAGTTGGTTAGAAGACCATAATTTGTTAGAGAAGGTGGGAGGGTCAGCCAAATTAGTGCAACTGTTAAGCCGTACTATTTCTGCTATTAACATCGACCTTTATAGTAATTTGGTGATGGATAAATATGTGCGTCGTCAGTTGATTACTGCGGGTCATGAGGTGGTGGATCTCGGTTATGATACAGCCCTGGAATTAGACATTACTTTAGATCGGGCCGAACAAAAAATATTTGGACTGAGTCAAAAACGTCCACAACAAGGTCTAGTTCCCATTTCTGCTACCTTAGTTGAAGCTTTTAATAATATTGAAAATCTGCAACAAGAAGGGGGATTGCCAGGTTTAGATTGTGACTTTTATGATCTAGATGCTATGACTAGCGGCTTTCAGCGTTCTGATTTAATTATTCTTGCTGGTAGACCAAGTATGGGTAAGACAGCTTTAGGCTTAAATATTGCTGCTAATATTGCCAGAAAACATCGCTTACCTGTAGCAATTTTTAGCTTAGAAATGTCTAAAGAACAACTTTCCCAAAGACTTTTATCTAGTGAAGCCGAAGTTGCTAGTAATCGTTTACGTTCAGGCAATATTACTCAAACAGAATACGAACCCATTAGTTTGGCGATCGCCTCTCTTTCTGAGTTACCAATTTTTATCGATGACACTCCTAATATGACGGTGATGCAAATGCGTTCCCAGTCTCGTCGTCTTCAAGCGGAGCAGGGTGATAAGTTGGGTTTGGTATTATTAGATTACCTACAATTAATGGAGGGTAGTGGCAGCGATAACCGCGTACAAGAATTATCTCGTATTACCCGCGCCCTGAAAACTTTAGCTAGGGAAGTTAATGCTCCAGTTATTGCTCTTTCTCAACTTAGTCGGGGAGTAGAATCCCGTAACAACAAGCGCCCGATGATGTCAGATTTAAGGGAAAGTGGCTGTTTAAGTGGGGATACTTTAATAAGTTTAGCTGATAGCGAAAAGTCTGTACCGATTCAGGATTTAAGGGGGAAATCAGATTTTCGAGTTTGGGCTTTAAATCCCATGACTATGAGGTTAGAAAAAGCTGTAGTTAGCCATAGTTTTGTTACTGGTATTAAGAGGGTTTTTCGTGTAACTACTAGTTTAGGGCGCACTATTAAAGCTACAGCTAATCACAAATTTTTAACGACAAAGGGTTGGCAAAGGTTAGATGAGTTGCGAAAGGGAGATAAATTAGCTTTACCTTTTGTGATTCCTAACTCCATAAAAAATAGCCAAACCAGTAAGCAATTAACTAGAACAAAATACAACAACTTTCCTACTTATTCTTGTCTTTTACCTTTGGTTTCTAGTTTGCCCCAACAAAGTGATGTGTATTGGGATGAAATCATTACTATTGAAATGGGTAAAACCGAAGCAGTATTCGATTTAACAGTACCGCAATTCCATAATTTTGTTGCTAATAATATTATTGTCCATAATTCTATTGAACAAGATGCAGATTTAGTAATTATGCTCTATCGCGACTCTTATTATAATCCTGACTCTCCTGAACGAGACTTGGCTGAAGTTATTATTGCCAAACATCGCAACGGCCCTACAGGAACAGTAAAGCTACTTTTTCAACCAGAATTAACCAAATTTCTTAATGTTGCTAATTAGTAATTTAGGAAATAGTCAAAAGTAAAAAGTCAATAGAAGAAAAAAGATAATTAGTAACTAGCCATTAGCTATTAACGATAATCATGAAATCTGTCCCTTTTATAAAAATAGATAATCAGACTTTAACCTTAAAACAAGTCGTTAGATTATCTCAATCTTCGGGAGGATGGCAACGTTTTGTCCAGGAGGTTTTGCAACAATATATATTGGAAAATGAATTAGACTTAAGATTGTATATTACTGTAGAAGAAATTGAAGTTGAACAAGGCATTATTGACTTTCGTTTACAAAATCAATTAACAGATACAGAACAGTTTAATCGTTGGCTAACAAATAACAACCTCAACTATGAAAACTTCAAAAACCGTATCAATTTTGCCCTCAAAGTAGAACAACTCAAAGCAGAAATCACTTCAACTAATTTAGAAGAATTTTTTCAAAAACAGCAACAAGATTTAAGCCAAGTAATTATTTCTCGTTTAATTCTCAACGACTATCAATTAGCTAAAGACCTTAAAGAAAAACTCAATTTAGATAGTAATCTTTTTTCTCAGCTAGCCAGGGAACATTCCCTAACTAATGATCAAAAAACTGATGGCAAAGTTGGTCCTGTCAGAATCAATCAATTACCAGAAAGCTTAAAAAATACTCTCCATACAGCCCAAGATGGAGATATAATTGGCCCCCTATCTTTAGAAGGGCGCTACTGTTTATTCCGTTTAGAAAAATTTATTCCTGCCACCTTAGAAGGACAGCTAAAAAAAGAATTACAAAATCAGTTATTTACTCAATGGATGCAGGAAAAGCTACAAAAAACCAACATTCAGCTAGAAAAATAATCCCATTAGTGGTGTGTCAATTTTAAATTTACGGGTAACTAGAAAATAGGCAAATGTTTGCTAAGGATTGAATAGTAGTAAGTACTAAGTACATTTTTGTCTTTCTACTAGCCACTAGCAGTTAGCGATTATCTCCCCCTACCCTTTATAAGCAAGGACACGATCCCGCCCTTGGGCTTTAGCTTCATAAAGAGCTTGATCTGCTGCTTTAATCAATTCCTGGGGTGAAGTTTGGGTTGTAGGAGTCAAAGCAGCTACTCCTAAACTCAAAGAAACATACTTAAAAGGAGAAGCTTCATGAACAACACCCAAAGCTTTAACCTTGTCACAAATTTCTTCGGCCACTTTTAAAGCGCCGTTAATATCCGTATTAGGCAAAATCACCGCTAATTCCTCTCCACCATAGCGGGCAGCCAAATCTGTAGCCCGCTTAGCTTCATTGGAAATAAGGCGAGCAACTTTTTGTAAACAATCATCCCCAGCTTGGTGTCCGTAGGTATCATTGTAGAGTTTAAAGAAGTCAATATCTCCTAAAACTAGAGCTAGTGGGAGTTTCTCCCTAGCCATGCGTCGCCACTCTTGGTTAATGTATTCGTCAAAACAACGGCGATTAGCTACCTGAGTTAATCCGTCTAGAGTAGCTAATCGTTGTAGTTCTTGGTTCGCTACTTCTAGTTCTTTATAAAGACGAGATTGTTGAATCAATCTCCTCACCCTCTGGCGCAAGACCGGCCAGTGAATCGGTTTAGTGACAAAATCCGTTGCTCCCACCTCAAAAGCCCTATCTACGGATCTTCTCATCTTCCAAACCTGTAATCATTAGTACAGGAGTCCGTTCAATAGAAGCAAGTAAGCTATCTGCTTGGTTCCAGAGAATGTGTTCTTCTTGACGAGCAAAAATTTCTTCAATTTTTTCTTTAGGCAGAGCGGAAAAATGCTTTTTAGATAAAGCTAACAAATGACTGCAACAAGTAAAGCCATCCATTACAGGCATCATGGCATCTAGCAGTACAATATCTGGGGAAAATTTCTTATAAACCGCTAGACACTCTTGCCCATTAGCTGCCTCCACCACTTTATATCCTTCCTTTTCCATAACATGGCTAATGACCTGTCGCATAATTTTGTCATCATCTGCCACGAGAATAAGTGGTTGCACCGAATCAAGAGAAGAAGAGTTCATTGTAGATATTGACTTTTTTTCTGACTTAATGCCCTGTGAACTCGTTTGTATTCTGCTTCTAGTTTGCATACTAAGGCTGTTTCCAATACAGTGCCATTGTTAGCTACTTCTTCTACCTCAAGACACAGCTCGTTTATTTTTAAGGCTCCCAATATAGCACTGCTAGATTTTAAAGTATGGGCAGCATTTTCTAATTGAACTAAGTCACCTTCGGTAGCAGCTTTTTTAATATTGTTAATAAGTGAAGGTGCATCTGTTAGGTAGCTATCAATTACTTCTATGATGCCCTCAAAAGTATTATCTACCACCATTTCCATAAGGGTTTCCCAAGCTTGAGCATCAATTACCTGTATATTACTGTCCTCTGCTTCAGGTTCCGAGGTTTTTTGAGCCAACTGATATGTTTTTAGCACCTCGGCTAAGGTTTCCATTTTTACTGGCTTACAGATATAATCATCCATCCCTGCTTCTAAACACTCGTCCTTGTCTGCAACGGCAGAATTAGCTGTAACAGCAATAATTCGAGGACGAGTTTCAGCAGACCATTCTTGACAAATATGACGAGTTGCAGATATTCCATCCATTTGCGGCATTTGAATATCCATAAGTACTACATCATAATGTTGAGTGCGTAAAGCATCTAAAACTTCTAGCCCATTTACAGCTAAGTCAGCTTCATACCCTAGCCGTTTGAGCATTTTCAAGGCAACCTTTTGGTTAACGATATTGTCTTCTGCTAAGAGAATTTTCAAGGGAGTTTTCTTCCTAGGTTCGCGTTACTCTACACAAAGATGGTTTTTATGCCAATTGTAAATTAGGATGGAAAATTCTCTTAGTCAACTTCGCTAACCCGGTAAAGGTTGAGAATATCACTCATTTGACGAATTTTTTGGCAGCAGTTCTCTAATTGTTGGCGATCGCGGACATCAATAACCAAAGAAATCAAAGCTGGTTTACCATAGCTAGTTTTGACCTCAGCTTTGCGTACATTAACGTTTTGGTCACTTAAACGAGCTAGAATATCCTTTAATACCCCCACCCGGTCGATAACTTCAATTTGAATATTGACAGGATAGGTTTGAGGGCGTTCCTTACCATTACTAGGATTCCAACTAACTGGAACTAGACGTTCTCCCGGTGCATTCTCAACATTTTGGCAGCCTTGACGGTGAATTGAGATCCCTTTAGAACCGCGAGTTACTATACCAATAATAGATTCCCCTGGTAGAGGGTTACAGCAGCCAGCAATATAATAAACCAAACCCTCAACCCCAGCAATAGGAGATTTGGATTTGGTTTTACCTTTGCTATTAGCTAAACTGCGTATTTTATACTCGCTATTGGTTTCTGATTCGGGGAAGACTTGTTCAATTGCTTGTTGTGCCTTAACTTCCTCCCGTAGTTTGTTGACTGCTGAATTTAAGGTAATTTCTCCATAACCAAGGGCAGCTAGTAAATCTTCTACCCCTTGATAGTTGCAGCGTTCGGCGACAACTTGCATTGGTTCTGATTTTAAGGCTGCAGTTGAACCATTTTTACCTAATTCTTTTTCTAGTAATTCTCTGCCCCTAGCCACATTTTCCTCTCGATTAGAGCGTTTGTACCATTGACGGATGCGGTTACGGGCGCTGGGAGTGACGACGAAATTTAACCAATCGAGACTGGGGTGGCAGTTTTTCTGGGTAATAATTTCGACAATATCTCCATTTTGCAGTGCTGTATCTAAAACGCTCCAACGGCCATTAACCCTAGCTCCTTTCATACGATTACCTACTTCAGTGTGAATGCGATAGGCAAAATCTACTGGAGTTGCCCCTCTAGCTAAGGGAATGACATCTCCTTGGGGAGTAAAAACATAAACATCATCATCAAATAAATTGTCTTTAAGGCTATCTACATATTCTTGGTCATCTTTAAGTTCTTTTTGCCACTCCAATAGTTGCCGAAGCCAAGTAAATTTTTCTTCCTCGGTTTCCATTTTGATATTATTGGAACCACCGCTCTCTTTATATTTCCAGTGTGCAGCGATACCATATTCAGCGATATGGTGCATTTCTAGGGTACGGATCTGCACTTCTAAAGGACGACCACTTGAACCGACGACAGAGGTGTGTAGAGATTGATAGCGATTAGGTTTAGGCAAACCAATATAATCTTTAAATCTGCCGGGAATTGGTTTAAAAGAGTCGTGAACTATAGCCAGGGAACGATAACAACTTTCTTTACTCTCGACAATAATTCTTAGAGCTGAAATATCATAAATTTCGTTAAATTCTTTTTGCTGTCGCTCCATCTTTTGGTAAATACTGTATAGATGTTTGGGGCGGACCCTTAATTTCCCAGACGTTAATACTGATTTCCCGCAAACGTTGACGCAACTGTTCTATTGCTTGTTCAATTCTGACTTCCCTATCAACTCTTCTTTCACAAACTAAGTCCTGGATTTCTCTATAGGCTTCCGGTTCTAAATATTTAAAGCATAAATCTTCTAATTCCCATTTGAAACGCCCAATACCTAAACGATTGGCTAAAGGAGCAAAAATTTCCCTGGTTTCTGTGGCAATACGTTTTTGCTTTTCGGGGTTTAAATGTTCTAAGGTTCGCATATTATGGAGGCGGTCTGCTAATTTAACCACAATGACCCGAATATCTTTGGTCATAGCCATGAACATACGACGGAAGTTTTCGGCTTGACGCTCGGTTTTGCTAGAAAATTGGAACTTAGATAATTTAGTGACTCCTTCTACTAAGTTCCTAACTTGAAGGCCAAAACGCTCTTCTATTTCTGCTAAGGTAACTTCTGTATCTTCCACCACGTCGTGGAGAAAACCTGCCGCAATCATTTCACTATCTCCCCCCAAATCTCGCAGCAAACCTGCTACAGCTACAGGATGAGCAATATAAGCTTCTCCTGATTTGCGATACTGTCCTTTGTGGAGTTGATAGGCAAATTCAAAAGCGCGACAAATAAGGTTAGTATCTTCGCGATCTGACTCTGAAGAATGATAGTTCAGCAAACATTGGTTAAGCCAATCAGGAAGTTCAACATCAATATCAACAGGGGTTGTAGTAGTTAGGGTTGTTGCATTCATAGGAGTTAATGAATTTTTGAGGGTACGAGTTATTTAGATAGGGAGAAAGCTTATAGATTAAAGTAATCTTTTATTGGTGATCAGAGAATTTTTCTGCTGATTTGCTTAAGGCTTTTAATTATAGGTGGGATAAAAACTCTCTCTAGGGAAGACGTTGCTCTTGTTGCAAACTGAAAATTTGCAAATCCATTAAGAGTGATAAAAAGGCAATACTATAGATATAAATTTTAACTTAAAATACTATCAATGTTACCTCAAGCTTATAGTCAAGCCTATCAAAACTTATTGGCAGCTTTAGAAGACCTAAAGCATATTACGGTTAACCCTAATTTTGAATCTACCTCTGTGAAGAAAAGCTTTCAACAACTACAGAGGATTTATGAGACGGAAATTCTTATTTTAAATAAAGAAGCATTGGCTCTAAAGCTCGCACCTCGCCAGCAAGCTATACAAACAGAAATCCACCGAGCATTTAAACTAATGGCAATGGATATAATGTTTTTAGCTTCTTCTAAGCAAACAAAAACCTCCGAATCGAGATTGGCTAACTTAGGGGAGCGTATCTCTCAGCTTATTGGTTATTGCCAGATTTTGCTAACAGCTTAAGAATTATCAATTGTCAATTATCAATTATCAATGCCCAACCCCTTAGCTAAATTCCCGCGCCACCACAAGATATTAAGCTTGCTAGTTCTCATGATTGGACTAGGGTTTGCTTTAGATATTGTTTCCACTTTAAAAGCAGAATCTCTTTGGTTTCAGGAAATTGGTTATATCGGAGTTTTTGTAAAGGGATTAACCAACAAATTACAACTTTGGCTACTCACTTTCTTGACTTCGGGGGTGTTTTTATTTCTCAATATATTCCTAGCTAAAAAGTTTCGCTATCCTAAACCAGAAGAACAAGAAAGAAAATACCTGACATTTGAGTCTTTACCTAGTAAAACGACTCAAAAAAATACACCTAAAACTGCTTTTCGTTTAAAAATATTACTACCTCTTCTTATAGGACTAAACTTGCTGGTTAGTCTAATATTTCTGCATTATAGTCAAATAGCAGTTCAATTTTGGCAACCGGGTTTAAGTTTGCTAAATGTTGCTCCCTCTCTGCCTTTTTCTCTCCGATTGGAAATAGCTCAATTAGCAAATTCGATACTAGCTAAAAACGTCGTCTTTTGGCAAATTGGTTTAGGGATTGCTATAGCAATTATTTTATTCATTAATACTGAATTCACCCTCATAGTGATCGCCTTGGGGTTAAGTTTAATTTTTAGCACTATAATTGCTGGTAACTGGACGAGATTTTTACAATACTTCACTGCCACAAGCTTCAACGAATTAGATCCCCTATTTCAAAATGATCTGAGCTTTTACATTTTTAAATTTCCCATTTGGAAGTTATTAGACTTTTGGCTGAGTGGTTTATTTGGTTATACATTTATTGCTTGTTGTTTACTCTATTTAGTTTCAGGAAATAGTCTTTCTCAAGGTAAATTTCCGGGCTTTTCTCTACCTCAATTGCATCATCTTCAGGGACTAGGTAGTTTGATGATGTTCACAGAAGCCCTTAATCATTGGCTCAAGCGCTACGAATTGCTCTACTCTTTAAGGGGTGTAGCTTACGGCGCTAGCTATACCGATGTTAAAATACAGTTACCTGTAGAAACTGGCCTTGCTGTAGCCGGAGGTGGAATCGCCCTTTGGCTTTTATGGCGGAGTTTAACTAAATATACCCTTGCTCCTTCCCTTTACCCTGCCCTTGGTGTTCTGAGTGCCTACTTAATCGCCTTTGTCCTTTTCGCCAAACTCTTACCAGCAACAGTACAGCGTTTAGGAGTATTACCTAATGAATTAGCCAGGGAAGAACTTTATATTCAAAGAAGTATTACCAACACCAGAAAAGCCTTTGGTTTAGAAACCATCGAAGCAATCCAATTTAATCCTCAAGCAGGGCTTAATGCCGAAGATATTACAGAAAACAGTTTAACGGTTAGGGATATTCGTCTTTGGGACACTCGCCCTTTATTACAAACCAACCGCCAACTACAACAAATTCGCCTCTACTATCGCTTTCCCGACGCTGATATTGACCGCTACACCCTCAAAGTTAGCGAAAAAGAAGATAATACGATCCCCGATACCCTTAGACAACAAGTAATTATTGCTCCTAGGGAACTAGACTATAGTGCTGTACCCCAAGAAGCACAAACCTGGGTTAATAAACACCTCGTTTATACCCACGGTTATGGTTTTACCCTCTCTCCTGTTAATAAAGTAGGAGAAGGGGGGCTACCTTTCTACTTTGTTAAGGATATTGGTACAGGTTCAGATGAAAGTGAAAGAGGGGCATTGCGTACTTCCGCTCCTGAGATTAGAGATAGTATCCCTATTGGTAAACCCCGCATTTATTACGGGCAACTAACCGACAACTACGTCCTCACTTCCACTAGAATCGAGGAATTAGATTATCCCAGCGGGGATGATAACGTCTACAACAGTTACGACGGTAGAGGGGGTATTGACATTGGTAACTATTGGCGACGTATTCTTTTTGCTGCCTATCTTAAAGATTGGCAAATGCTGTTCACAGAAAACTTTACCCCCCAAACCAAACTTCTTCTACGCCGGGATATCAAAACTCGTGTTGCGGCGATCGCACCTTTTTTGCGTTTTGATCGTGACCCCTATTTAGTTAATGCTAATGTTCCTGAAGTTGGGGAAGCCAACCAAGAAAACTATCTCTATTGGATAATTGATGCCTACACCACTAGCAACCGTTATCCTTACTCCGATCCAGGAAAGAACCGATTTAACTACATCCGTAACTCAGTGAAAATTGTTGTGGATGCCTACAATGGCGACGTAGATTTTTATGTTGTAGATCAAAGTGATCCCATCATCCAAACCTGGGCTAAAATTTTCCCTCAACTTTTCAAACCCCTAGAAGAGATGCCAGAAACCCTCTTTAGTCATATTCGCTATCCAGTTGATTTGTTTAGCGCCCAATCGAAACAGTTGTTAACCTATCATATGACTGACTCCCAAGTCTTTTATAACCGAGAAGATCAATGGCAAATTCCCCAAGAGATTTATGGGGCTGAGTCTCAACCAGTAGAACCCTATTACCTCATTGTTAAATTACCAGAGTTAACCTCAGAAGAATTTATTCTCCTTCATCCTTACACTCCCACTAGTCGTAATAATTTAGTTGCTTGGCTAGCGGCACGTTCCGATGGCGATAATTATGGCAAACTCTTACTCTATGAGTTCCCCAAACAAAGACTAATTTATGGACCAGAACAAATTGAAGCCTTAATTAACCAAGATCCGGTGATTTCCCAGCAAATCTCCCTTTGGGATAACCGAGGTTCTAATGCCATTCAAGGGAACTTATTAATGATTCCCATTGAACAATCTTTAATTTATGTAGAACCCCTCTATTTAGAAGCAGAAGAAAATAGTCTGCCTATTTTAGCGAGGGTAATTGTGGTGTATGAAAACCGTATTGCTATGGCAGAAACGTTAGAAGAAGCCTTAGAAGTACTTTTCAACCCCGAAAAAGCAGAGAGTACTTCGCCAGGAACAATTATTCGTGAAGTTGAAGATCCCACCCTTTTAGCAGAACCCTAATTATTGCTTACAAAACTACAGTTGTTCAACTTCATTTTTACTTATCCGGTGTATCCAGCTATATCTGAAGCAGGAACCCCTGCTAAATTGGAAAATTTCTAATAGCACACAAGGTACAATCAAAATCAGGTAGTCATGTAGAAGTAATGGATGCACAGGTGCATCTCAAAGATGTCAATTTATAAGAGACAATAATGCTTTTAGCCTTCAATCCCAGTATTTCTGCAAAACTGAGATGCACTCTTTCCCCTTTATATTCCCTGTTGCCTATTCCCTCAACCAGGTTATCGTTAAATAGATAATTCTATTCCCTATTACCTATAAATGATTGGACGACTCAAACTGGGGACAAAATTCACCGTCTTGTTGCTACTAATCTTTCTGGGCGGTATGGTACTTAGTGGCGTAGCTTTGTCTGGGGCTATGCAAAGTCGGGCTGAGAATGAAGTGGCTGCTAGAGCAGAAATTCTTATGCAAACTATGAATTCAGTGAGAAATTATACCAGCAATAATATTAAATATCTTCTTGACAAACATTTGAATTGGTCATCAGAATTTGCTCCAGAAACTGTCCCTGCCTATTCTGCTAGGGAAGTTTTTGAAGATTTTCGTCGCCAGCCAGAATATGAACATTTTCTTTATAAAGAAGCGACTCTTAATCCGACTAATCTTCGGGACAAAGCAGACGAATTTGAGGCTAAATTAATTGAACAGTTTCAACAAAATCCTGCCACCCAAGAAATTAAAGGCTATCACCAAGGTTTAGCAGAAAAGCATTTCTTTATTGCTCGTCCTGTCACCGTAGAACAAGAAAGTTGTCTTCAATGCCATAGCGTACCTCAACTTGCTCCGGAACATATGCTCAAAACCTATGGCACTGAACATGGTTTTGGCTGGAAACTAGGAGAAATTGTGGCAGCACAAACTATTTATGTTCCTGCTAGCCAAGTATTTGCTCAAGGTTCTCGATATTTGGTTTTGGTGATTAGCATCTTTACTAGTATTTTTGCCCTAGCTATTCTTTTAATCAACTTATTATTAAACCGTACTGTCGTTAATCCCCTCAAACAACTAACCCGAATTGCTCAAAAATCTACTAACCAAGAATCAGAACCTGCTGAACTACTACAAAGCCTGGCTATACTAGGTGATGAACCGGGACAGTTAGCCAAAGCTTTTCAGGATATGAAGCAAGAGGTAAATGCCCGTGAACAAAGACTAAAGCAAACCCAAGAAGCAATGCAATGCAGCGAGGAGTATTTTCGTTCCCTCATTGAACAAGCTTCTGATATCATTGCTATCTTAAATAGCGATCGCACTCTTCGTTACGTTAGCCCAGCTATTCAAACCGCATTAGGATACCAAGCTGAGGCAGTTATAGAGCGAGATATTTTGGATTTTGTTCATCCTCAAGATTACCGAAGAATCAAGATATTTTTCCGTAGAATTCAACGCCGCTGGCATATTTCTGCTCCTGTGGAACTACGAATTAAGCATCAAGACGGTTCTTGGCAAACCATAGAAGCAATTGGCCATAATCGTCTTAACGATTCTATTATAGGTGGTTTTGTTGTCAATGCTCGTAATATTACAGCCCGGAGGTTAACAGAAAAGAAACTACAAAGAAGCGAAGCTTCTATTCGTTTGCTCCATGAAGTTACCACAAAACCAGAACTTAACTTTGAACAGCGTTTGCAACAGCTATTAATTATGGGTTGTCAGCAGTTTGGTTTAGAGGTAGGTATTCTTAGCATGATTGAAGGGGATCACCATTTAGTTGCAGCGGTGCAAGCACCCGAATTTTTGGCAGATCAGATTGAGTTGGGATCAGCATTTTTCTTAGGAGCAAAAAGTAATAAGGAAGCCCCACAGGAACTGAGTTTCGACACAACCAATGTTATGCTCCAAGCTAACATTACCACTCAAGTATTCATAGAAGATGAACCCTACGGCAATCTTAGTTTTGCTAGTGTGGGTAAGCCCAATTCTAGCTTTAACTCGTCTGACGAGGAACTGCTGAATTTGATGGGGCAGTGGCTAGGTAGCGAATTGCAACATCAGCACTCCGAATTCAAGTTAGCACAGGCAAGGGATGAAGCACTAGCTGCAAACCGCTCTAAAAGTGAGTTTTTGGCGATTATGAGTCATGAAATTCGTACTCCTATGAATGCTGTCATTGGTATGACAGGATTACTATTCCACACGGATTTAACCTCTCAACAACAGGACTTTGTAGAAACAATCCGTAGTAGTGGCAATGCTTTATTAGCCCTCATCAACGATATCCTCGACTTCTCAAAAATTGAAGCTGGTAGATTGGAGATGGAGGAACAACCTTTCTCATTACGTAGTTGCTTAGAAGAAGCCCTGGATTTGGTTGCCTCCAAAGCAGCAGAAAAAGGTTTGGAGTTAGCATATTTAATTGATCACCAAACCCCCAAAACAATTATTGGTGATGTTACTCGTGTTAGACAGGTTTTGGTTAATCTTTTAGGCAATGCTGTCAAGTTCACCAAAGCTGGGGAGATTGTTGTTTTTGTATCAAGCAAACCCACAAATAACGATACCTATGAAATCCGATTTTCTGTTAAGGATGCAGGCATTGGTATTCCTCAAGAGGGAATGAATCGCCTTTTCCAATCCTTTAGTCAAGTTGACTCCTCCACCAGCCGTAAATATGGCGGTACGGGGTTAGGATTAGCCATTAGCAAACTCCTCAGCGAAATGATGGGGGGAACAATGTGGGCAGAAAGCGAGGTGGGGGTTGGCTCTACTTTTCATTTTACTATTGCTGCCCAGGCTTCTTGGGAGTTAACAACAAGAGAGTCTAGCCAACTTTACCAATTAACGGGCAAGCAGATCTTAATTATTGAGCCAAACCTAGCTAATCAAGATATCCTCACTAGACAAACTCAATCTTGGGGTATGGCGATTCAGGCAGTAGCATCAGGACTCCAAGGCTTAGATTGGCTTTGTCAGGGGCAAGAATGTGACCTAACCATAGTAGATATTGCTATACTCCAGAGGGAAGGATTTAAGCTTGTTAAAGCCATACGCCAGCAATCTGGGCAGAAAAATTTGCCCTTCATCATTTTAACTCCTGGCCATACTCGAGAACTAGATAAGCAAATTGAAGAATTAGAATTAGTTACAGTTCTGAACAAACCGCTCCAACCTTCTCACCTTTACAATCTCCTTATTACCATCTTTGCAGAAAAACCAATCCGAGTACAGCAAGAATTTATTAAAGATGAAACTGAAGTTATCCCTGAGCAAACTAAACCTTTACGCATTCTCTTAGCAGAAGATAATGTAGTTAACCAAAAAGTTGCTCTACTCATGTTGGGAGAATTAGGCTACCGTGCAGACTTAGCAGGGAATGGCTTAGAAGTCTTAGAAGCTTTGCATCGCCAACCCTACGATGTTATTTTCATGGATGTGCAAATGCCAGAAATGGATGGTTTGACAGCAGCAGAACATATTTGCTTGCAATGGAATCCTCACTCTCGCCCCTATATAGTTGCAATGACAGCTAATGCTATGCAAGGAGACAGAGAAAGATGTCTCAAATCCGGTATGGATAATTATATCAGCAAACCTATACGCCTAAAAGAATTGAGTAGGGCCTTAAATGAATATCAGCCAGGAAGCGTAACTAATTTAAGGCCAGGTTTTCCAGAACAACAGCTACAAAACTCTGCTTCTGTGTTGGATATGCACATCTTTGACTCTTTACGTCGTATGGCAGGGGCAAAGGCAGAACAGGTAATTGCAAACTTAATTAATAATTACCTTGAAGATGCACCCCAATATCTCCAGCGCATGGAAGATGCTTTAGCCATGGCAGATCCCCAGAAATTGCGTCAAGCTGTCCACTCTTTGCGTTCTTCCAGCGCTAATTTAGGGGCTGTGGCATTAGCCCAACAATGCAAGGAGGTAGAAAATATTGCCCGTTCTGATACTACTAAAGGCGTTGCCGAGAAGTTGGTGGTTATCAAAGAAGAATATAAGAAGGTTGAGGAGGCTTTAAAAGGGGAGTTGAGGAAAAGTTGACTTGGTTCAACAGAACTACTTAATCTAATTCAGCTAAAATAAATTGACTTACAGTATTGAGCCAGCTTATTGCTTGATTCTTCGAGACATTTTGAGGAGGAATTACGGCAAAAACAAGATAATACTTTTGTCCTTGATCAGTTTCTAAAAAGCTAGTATCGAGGAAAGTATGAGTAAATAAGCCAATTCCACACTTACTAATTAACTTGCCTTTTTGATTAGCAAATTCTTGTGATAGCGGTTCCAAAAAGCGGCAGAATGTATCCTCGTAACTAAAACCTAATTGTTGAGGAGTTTGTGACATAATCTCTTGTAACCAAAGCCGATCTTCTTGTGTTAAATCAAACCTCTGTTTAGGTGAAAAAATCTCAGGTTGAACTATTCGCATCAACACCTCTGCCAAATCTGTTGCACTAGCACAATTGCCCAACTTTTCTCCTATTTCATAACAAGAGAAATCTTGAGATACGCTTTGTGGAGGAGATTGAGTAACTTTGTCTCGGAAACGAACCTCAAAAGCAGGAGAATCAATAAGTGTCCCTTGATTCAACATTAAACGGTTAACCGCAAAATGCTCTAAACCCTTAGCCTGCATTCTCAAATTGAGATTTTCAAATCCTAAAAAGAGAATCAACCGATTCGTTGCCTCGTTGCTAGAAAGTACTAAAGCTTGCTTAATATCTTCACCAATAGAATACCAAGTAGAATTACCTGAGATACGATACTCAGTTTCTTTTGGTAAGTTCATTTGCTTTAGCTGTTCTAAAACTAAGGCAGAAATTCCCACCTTAACAGTGGAAGCAGGATTGAAAAAACCGGCATCATCACTATCTTGAATCTTATTACCATTGGTATCTTGATAAATAGCTTGATGATAATAATAGTTAAATTGAGGAGAATTTTGAGGCTCATTGACTTTAATAAAAAGAGCTTTGCCCTGCCAGTTTTCCATCTGTTCACTAAATTTTCCTTGCTCTAAAATCTCTCCTAATTTGGTCAGATTTATTTGGACATCGCGTTGAGAAAATTGAGCATCAACTTGATTAGTTTCTGCTGATGAAGCAACCACTTCTGAGGGTGTTTCAGGAGTGGTTGTAGTTTGGCTGCAACCACATAAGAAAAATGGTAATGACAACAGAGCTAAGTATTTCATGGAAAATTAGACTTCTACAAAACCTTTGATTGGAAATAGGTAAATGTTTGGTAAGGATAATTGATAATTAAAGCGAAATTTGTGTTATAATTATCTCATCAGATAAAATTCGTTATCAATCAGAAAAAATATTTTTTTGGAGATGTGGTTGGGAGCTTTCTTTAAATGCACTGAAGAGGGCAAACATCTAAGCTGGAAAGAAATAAACATAATCTGACCCAAAGACATTGTTCGACCTACCACCAACATACTTCTGTAACTCCCGTCGCTTTCTGCGCCCTACCCCCTTCCCTTAATTATCCAGGATAAGTATTAATCTCCCAATGCCTTGTACCCAGAGGACAAGCTGAACCCAAATTAGCAATGTCCCATTGAACATAAGCATTATTATTATTTTTCCAAGTCACAGTAAAAGCCCCATTACAGTTACCTGCTTCTCCTGATAGTTCAAAATTACCTTGCAAAGTATCCCCGTTGCTACAGCCCCCTGTTTGGGGAGAAGGAATAGTCACTGTCCCCCGCAAAGGTGGTTTGTCGTAACCAAATACAGTTTGTACAGAGTTGATTTGGCTAGTACCAAAACAAACTTGGTCTAACTTAGGAATCCTAGTCAAACCACTTTCAGAGCGCCAAACTTGGTTTGTGGGCTGAGGGTTAGATGCAGGAGTTTGGGTTGGTGAAGGAACAGCAGGAGTTGAAGAAAAATTGTTAGATTCTGGAACTTGAACTTCTTTTTCAGCAGAAGGAGTTGTAACTTCAGGAGAAGGTATTGCAGGTTGAGTAGTAGGAGAAGTAGATTCTTTCTCCTCTTGCACCGGCTTGATAACCTTTATCTCCTCAGTACTTTCTTCATCAGTTGTAGAATCGGAGGCTACATTAACATCTGAGGAGTCATTGCCACTTAAGCCTAAGCCAATAATAATTGAGCCAGAAACCACAGCCACAGCTAAGGCCATCAAACCCACCATCAAACCTTTCTGAGAGGCCGGGGTTGTAGTTGGGGTAGAGATAGAAACATCTGTAGAAGGTTGAGGTTGAGGTTGAGGTGGAGAAGTGATAGTAGAAATCGAAGTAGGAGGAGTCGTTACCCCAAGTGAGGCTAGAGTCGGAGCAACTGTCCCCCCATTTTGGAGAGCAGATAACATAGCTATAGCACTACCGAAGCGATCGCGAGGATGAGACATTACTGTCTTACCTAACACTGTGGCAAAATCCGCACTAATGGGCTGTACTTCTTGCTGCCAAATAATCTCTCCTGTTTGTGGATCGGTGGCAAATTGCTGGGGCATCTTACCACTAAGCAGATAAATTACGGTTAACCCCAAAGCATACAAGTCGCTAGAAAATACTGGTCTACCAGCAGCCTGCTCACTAGGCATAAAACCGGGCGTACCAATTACAATAGAGCTTGTAGTGTTTCCTTGAGAGTTGATTGCTGTTCCCATAGTTTCTCTGACTGCCCCAAAGTCAATCAGCACAGGCAAATTATCTCCAGAGCGTAGCATGATATTCTCTGGTTTGATATCTCGATGAACTATGCCCCGGTTATGTACATAGTCCAACACCGGCAAAACTTTAAGCATCATCTGCTTAACCGACTGCTCACTTTGCAACCCCTGCTGCTGTAACAAGGTGCTTAAATCAACACCATCAACCCACTCCTGTACTAGATAAAATTGCCCTCCTTCGGAGAAATAAGCATAAAGTTCAGGGATTTGCTGATTGCCTTTACCCAATTGCTCTAGGATTGCTGCTTCTCTTTGAAAACGCTCCTGCACTAACTGATAAATCTGGGGATCATTAACTATCGGTTTGAGTTGCTTGATTACACAACGGCGGGCTGAAGGCAGATGAACATCTTCTGCGAGGAAAGTCTGTCCGAAGCCCCCCTGACCGAGAGTTTTAATAACTTGATAGCGATTGTTGAGAATTTGTGACATGGGACTATCTCTATGATTTATGCCAAAACAATTAGCTTGATAAGATTGCTAACTACTGTATTCATACAGCCGTTGAAGATGAGAATCCAAAATCTAAAACTTATAAATAATGCCAATTAACTTATTCCTTATATAACTAGCTATTTAGCTTCTGTTGGAATAATGGGAGCAACTCTTGATAGCACTTCAAAAAAGCGAAATCACCACGATGTCGAGATGCACGCGCTGCGAAAAATAGTTCATTACGCAATTCAGTAATAGTTGACCTCGATTGTAGTTTGCTGAGGTGAATTAGCTTGTTCGCGATCTTATCCTACAACTACATCACAATTGCAAACATAAATCTCGAAAATGTTTACCTCGATGTTCAAAACTACGATATTGATCAAAGCTAGCACAAGCTGGAGAAAGTAAGACAACAGATGCACCTTGTTGCTGGGCAAGTTCTAACCCCCTACTTACGGCATTGTCCATAGTTTCTACAACTTCATAGTTTTCATAGCCAAACTGTTGCAATCGTTCTGCAAAATGGGGTGCAGCTTCACCAATTAGTAACACCGCCAAGGCTTTGTCAACAATAGTTTTTAACCAAGAAGTATCATCCCCTTCCTTTGCCTCTCCCCCAGCAATTAAAATAGCAGGAGTTGCCACAGAGTTTAAACCAACTATGGCTGCATCATAATTAGTTGCTTTGCTATCATTAATAAAATCAATTCCTTCAATTGTACAAATGCGTTCCAAGCGATGAGGAACTCCAGGGAATTTTTCAATTCCTTGCTTAATTGCGGCTTGATCAATTCCAGCTAACCTAGCTGCGGCAACTGCCATTAAAAGGTTTTGTTGATTGTGTTCTCCCACCATTTTCAAGGATTTAATAGGTAGGATTTTTTCCCCGAAAGCGATTACCCAACCATCCTCAAGATAAACACCTTTTTCCGGTTTACCTAATAGTTGATTTTTACCTTTAATACTCGTCCAACAAGCATTTGGCCAACTTTCTAGACCCTTATTTCTTAAATAGAGGTCATCACCATTAATTATTTGTTGCTGACAACGTTGCAGTAAAGTAGCTTTGATATTGTAGTAATTTTCTAGGGTATGATGACGTTCAAGATGATCTGCTGTCAAAGTGGTAAAAATACCAATTTGGGGTGCAAGTTCCCGCGAAGATTCAATTTGATAACTACTAATTTCTGCAATTATCCAATCAGGGTTAGTAGACTCAAAATGGGCTTTGATTCCCAAATCACAGGCAGCATAACCGATATTGCCGCAGGCAGGGGCAGATAACCCCGCCGCTTGGAAAATAGCGGCGGTTAAAGCAGTGGTGGTTGTTTTACCGTTAGTTCCGGTGATACCTACCCAAGGGGAGGAGTGGAGGTAGCGCCAAGCTAATTCCATTTCACCAATAGTATCAACACCTTGACTTCTTGCTTTCACCAATAGAGGAATGTCCCAAGGTACTCCGGGACTCACCACTAATAAATCGGGTAGTTTTGTTTCTGTGAGGTTAGGAGTATGCCCCAACTTAACGGTAATACCTTCTTCTTCTAAAGCTTGCTTCTTTTTCTCTAAGGTGGGATTATTATTGCTATCGCTCAACTCCACATCCCAACCTTTCAGCTTCAACAACCGCGCTGAAGTTGTTCCTGATCTACCTACTCCAATTATGTAAGCTTGAACCATAAAATCTAATTGCCCCAAGTTTTTAGCATTTTACAATAATGTTTTCGGTTAGTTGTTACTAAACTAATTCTTTCCCCAAAAACTCTATAGCTTCCTCACACCAACCAATATAATTCTCTTCGTAGCGAATACCTTGACGTAGGGTTAAATATTGGCATTTGTGGGTAAAAGATAACTGGTGAGGTTGAGGAAAATTTTCTTGGGCAATACCTCTATACACATCTAATTGGCGCTTATGTAATTGACGGTGACGTTCTAACTCTCTGATCAGGGTTTGGGGCTTGACTAAGTAGCCTGCAAATAATTTAACCAGAACTTCTTCTTTGTGTGGACTAACTTTGCCCGGTTTAGCTATCCACTCAATAATTTTTTCTTTACCTAATGTGGTCAAAGAGTAAATTTTTTTGTTAGGACGACCTTCTTGAGTGATCGTTTTAGCAAAAATCCAGCTTTTTTCCTCTAACTTATTTAACTCCCTGTAAATTTGCTGATGGCTTGCTTGCCAGAAAAAACTCACTGAGGAATCAAACTTTTTGGCGATGTCGTAGCCGCTAGCTGCTTCGTCGGTTAGGGTAGCTAAAATTGCATAGGTCAAACTCATAAGTACTTGGACAAAATTAATTTAACATTTGGTTAGGAATAGGGAACAGCCTTAATTCAAAATTCACAATTAAAAATTAAAACATACTTCGTTAATATTCACACGATTGCATAGTATATCATTTGCACAAATAGGGATATATTAACTTTCAAAAAAAGTTTTTGTCAGTCTAAGGTTGGTACAGTTTTAGGGATGGAAGAGGGGGAAGAGTTATCTTCCGGGGGATCAAAAGTTTCTCCTTCCGGGGCGGTGAAGATTAAGTCTCTAGGCTGGGGATTGGGACTTGGTTGCAAATTTGTGGGAGGAGGAGACTGCCCAAGATTCGGTAACTTTAAAGGACGCAAACTAAACCCATTATTACTTTCAACACCAAGATTAATTTGTTCTAAGTTGGGAATTTTAGGTTGCAGACTATTGGTACTTATAGGTGGGGCCGTAGGAATAAATTCTGGAGACGAATTATTATTATTTATTGTCGGGGGAATTATGCCTACTTCTGGGGTAGTGAAGATTAAATCCTGGGAAGGAGGGCTTGGATTTTCTTGTTCTGGAGTAGGGGTTACTGCGGGAAGGGAATTAGTAGTTATGGGAGAGGACAGAGGAGTGTTGGAGGGAGGATCTTCTTCTAAATTAGGTAGGGGCGAGGGAATCTTTACCCCCACTACAGGAGGTGCAGCATTGGTAATTTCGGCTTCTGGTTGAGGTGCGATCGCTGCTATGTAAGGTATGGGGGTTTCAATAGCGGTTAAGTCCCCAGTCAGGTAAATATGTCCAAGATCCCGACCATTGAAAATTCTTCTGGTGAAACGCCAACCAGGATTGAGGATAATTCTTTGGAAACCTTTATCTATACCCTTTGTTCTACCAATTTCGATGGGAATAGTTACAGAACCTTGATTTGATTTTCCCACTAAAACAAGATCACCATCATCTTTAATGATCTCGATTTCATATTCTGGGGCTAAATCCTGTCCTTCTAAGCGAATTGAGTAATCATTACTACTATCCCGAATTTCGCAAATACCATCATAGTTAGATTGCTGAGGTAGGGGTTTAATGCGTTCAGGATTGGCACTGTTTTGTATCCAACAGGCGTAGGAGTCGTAGAGTTGTTCAACAATTACCAGTCGATAATTTTGAGGGCTATTGCCGAAAGGGGCAGCGATCGCCATAAAGCGATTAGGATTAACTTCTGCGGTACTAAATTCGATGGCTGAAGTTAAACGAGGCTTGCTAAGGTGTAAAAAGCAAGTACTAGCAAGAATAACGACTAAAAACTTTTTCATTGATCATTAAACATTTATCATTTGATCATCGATCTTTGCCTTAGAACCCTCTAAATGATAAGTCTAAAAAAGATTACTTTTGATTAAGCCAAGAGTAACCATTCCAGGGATAATAAGAGAGGAATGTTTACTATCAAAATCTGTGTCCATCAGTTTTCAAGGTATTATTGCCAAATTAAATCAATTTTGGAGCGATCGCGGCTGTCTAATCGCTCAACCCTATGATACAGAAAAGGGTGCGGGGACTATGAACCACCACACTTTTTTACGGGCCATAGGCCCTGAACCTTGGTCTGTTGCCTATGTTGAACCTTGCAGAAGACCAACGGATGGACGCTATGGAGAAAATCCTAATCGTTTTCAACATTATTATCAATATCAAGTTCTCATTAAACCCTCTCCTAATCATATTCAAGAAGTTTATTTAGATTCCCTCAAAGCTTTGGGTATTCTGCCGGAAGACCATGATATTCGCTTTGTGGAAGATAATTGGGAATCACCTACTTTGGGGGCTTGGGGTGTTGGTTGGGAGGTTTGGTTAGATGGGATGGAAGTTACCCAGTTTACCTATTTCCAACAATGTGGCGGTATTGATTGTCGTCCTGTTTCTATTGAAATAACCTATGGTTTGGAACGACTAGCTATGTATCTTCAAGATGTAGATGCCATGGTAAAAATTAGCTGGAATGATCACCTTAGCTATGGTGATGTACATTTACAAGGGGAGATTGAACAATGTACCTACAACTTCACCGCTTCTGATCCTGATTTGCTTTTCAAACTCTTTGGTTTATATGAACAAGAAGCTAAGCAATTAATTGACAAAGGTTTGGTTTTGCCCAGCCTTGATTATGTTTTGAAATGTTCCCATACCTTTAATTTACTAGATGCTAGAGGTGCGATCGCTGTAACAGAAAGAACCCGTTACATTGGTATGATTCGTAACTTAGCCCGGAAGGTGGCTCATTTATATTTACAACAAAGGGAGGATTTAGGCTATCCTTTGTTAATTCCTAGTGGCTAGTGGCTAGTGGCTAGTAGCTAGTGGCTAATCGGAAACCTTATTTTATCCCTGACTCCTGATCTTCTGACCTCTAATTATGACTAATTTTCTAGAACCTCTTGCTGCTTGGTTTCGTAGTTTGGGAATACCCGAACCCATCGTTCATTGGGGGCATCCTCTAATGATGGGAATTGTTGTCTTTGTGATGGGGACTTTTGTGGGTTTAGCTGGCTGGCGTGGGCGTACTGCTGAAGAAGGTGAAGTTGCTATCAAAAGTAAGCAAGATCATCGCAAACTCGCCCCTTGGTTATTTTTGTTCCTAGCCACTGGTTATACCGGAGGGGTTTTATCTTTGGTTATGCAACAGCAACCCATCCTAGAAAGTCCTCATTTTTGGACAGGTTCAGTGGTAATTGGTTTACTTACTATTAATGGAGTACTTTCAGCAACTAAGTTTGGGGACAACCAACCTGGGTTACGTACAGTCCATGCTTATGTAGGAACTATAGCCCTTGGTTTACTTTTCGTTCATGCTTTATTGGGTTTGAAGTTAGGTTTAGCGATTTAGAATTAGAACCGTAAGCTAAAACCCTTTTTCAAAGGTATTTTTAACTCTTTTAGGTTATTGATGAATTAGCTCACTTACCTATACAAAAACGGCTGAAAATTCTTTCTAACACTGATTCTGTCACCTCTTCCCCAGTTATTTCTCCTAAAGCTTGGATTGCACTTCTAGAATCAATTGTCCAAAAATCTAAGGGGAGTTTGTTGTTAATAGTTACTTGAACTTGTTCTAGGGCAACTTTGGTGCGGATTAGGGTAGCAGCTTGACGCTGATTAATAGCTAAATCTGTATCAGCAGCAGTGATATTTTCAGTTTGAACAGATTGGAGAATCGCCTTTTCTAAACTATCTATACCTTGATTATGGGCGGCGGAGGTGGTAACTACGATTTTGATTTGAGGAGGATAACCAACTTGATCGCCAGAAGCTAAATCAGTTTTATTAATTACCAAAATAACAGGCAAATGTTGCACTTGTTGGTATATAGCTTCATCTTCTGATCTCCAACCTTTTTGGGCATCAATAGTCAGTAAAACTAAATCAGCATTTTGTGCTGCTTGGCGCGATCTCTCCACTCCAATTTGTTCTACCGTGTCAGTTGTGGCACGAATTCCGGCAGTGTCTAAAACCTGGATTGGTATACCACCCACCACTAATTGAGATTCTACTACGTCCCGGGTAGTACCGGGTAGAGGCGTAACTATGGCGCGATCGCTTCTACTCCAAGTATTTAATAAACTAGATTTTCCCACATTGGGTTGTCCGACAATAGCAACTTTTAAGCCACTGCGAAGTAATTCTCCTTGGTGGGCAGTGGCGAGGATTTTTTTAACCTTTGCTAATACTTTTTGCAAATTGGCAACTACCTCTTCTTCATCCAAGGGAGGTAAGTCATCTTCAAAATCAATCCTCGCTTCCACCTCTGCCAAAACATCCAAACATTGACCCCGCAACTCTTTAATTGGTTGAGCGAGTTTACCTTGCAACCCGGCTAAAGCAACCTTTGCTGCTTGGGGAGATTTTGCCCCAACAATATCTGCTATGCCCTCTGCTTGGGTCAAATCAACTCTACCATTAAGGAAAGCTCTGAGGGTAAATTCCCCCGGTTGAGCAAGTCTTGCCCCTGCTTCCAAGCACAATTGTAATACTTGCTGCACCGGAATAATCCCACCGTGACAGTGAAACTCCACCACATCCTCGCGGGTAAAGGAACGAGGTGCTTTCATAATTGCTAGTAAAGCTTCATCAATGGTTTCTTGACTTTGAGGATGGCGAATATAACCATAGAGGAGGCGATGACTTGCCCATGTTTGCTTACCTGGGGCATAAAAAACCTTCTTCCCTATATCTAAAGCCGTTGCCCCTGACAAGCGCACAATACCAATACTACCCTGACTAGGAACTACCGCCGTGGCGATCGCCGCTATGGTTTCTCCTTGGCTTGGGACATTTGTCATTTAACATTTGTGTATTTTACAGAGGTTGCTTTTGCAACTAGAGAATTATCCTATTCCCTGTTCCCGGCAAACAATATAAATGTCTGACAGCTTAGCAATTGCTATTTTTCATCTAAACGATGAGAAACATACTTTCCATAATAAACACAAAAACGAGCAAACTTCCGTGACAACTTAATATAATTGCGGTTTGAATTAGTAGATTCTTGAACCTTGGTGTTTGCTAAAACACGATTTCTTATCCTTAACATAATCACCCTCTCATCATTGATTATCTGTCTTTGATTCAATTATCTAAAAACTTTCCACCACTTATCAGAGTCAATAATGTTAAATTATCACCAGTACAGTTACTATTTTGGCAACTGTTATGCAGCTTTATCGGCTTAACTGTACTCCTTCTTTAAAAATCAAACTATAACTGTTCAAACGGATTTGACATGAAACTTCTTCTTCCTGATAAAACTTTAGGGCGCAAACTTTATGAACAAGTAGCTGACAGTATTCAGACTTTAATCAATGAAGGTACTTTACAACCAGGAGATCGCCTTCCTTCTGTTCGTAAGCTTCGTCAACAGTTAGGAGTGAGTATTTCCACAATTTTAGAAGCTTACCGCTTACTGGAAGATGAGGGGCTAATTGCTGTTCGTCCCCAGTCTGGTTATTATGTCAAACAATCTCCTTATCTATCTCCTCATGAACCTATTCCTTATGTTCCTTGCTTCAAGATTTTACCTATAGATAATTCTTTAGCCTTTCAGGTACATAGCGACATCCGCGATCGCCAAACTTTAAAATTAGGGGCAGCAGTTCCTGCACCGGAACTATTCCCCACAGCAGCCCTAAACCGACTTATGGCTAAAGTAATTCGGGCTGAACCAGAATTAGTTCATAGTTACAATGTTCCCCCTGGCTGTGCTGCCCTACGCCAAGAAGTAGCTAAGCGGTTGATGGATGCAGGTTGTTCTTTAGCCCCCGAACAAATTGTTATTACTAACGGTGCTAGTGAAGCTGTTTATCTTTCCCTCAAAGCTGTCACCAAACCGGGGGATACCGTCGCTATTGAATCTCCCTGTTACTATGGCATCTTAGAAGCCTTAGAAGCGTTGCACCTTAAAGCCTTGGAGTTACCTACACATCCTCGCGAAGGCATCTCCTTAGCCCATTTAGAAGCCGCTTTAGTGAAAAAACAAATAGCTGCTTGCATTGTCGTCTCGAACTTCAGCAATCCTTTAGGTCACACCATGGGGGATTCCAACAAGCAGGAATTAATCACACTTCTCAACCGTTACGACATACCTTTAGTAGAGGACGATGTTTATGGAGAAATTTACTTTGGTAAAGTGCGACCCAAAGCCATCAAAGCTTTTGATACCCAATGCCGAGTTCTTTACTGTGGTTCAATTAGCAAAACTCTCTCTTCTGGTTTACGGGTAGGTTGGTGTATACCAGGACTTTACCGAGCTAGGGTAGAACAGTTAAAATTAGTCATTAATATGAGTGCAGCTATTGCTCCTCAACTTACGGTAGCAGCGTTTTTAAGCAACGGAGGTTATGAGCGTCACCTTCGCCAACTACGTCGCACCTATCAATTGCAAATGTCTCAGATGAGCCAAGCAATTGGTCAATATTTCCCTTCAGAAACCCGTGTTACCCGTCCCCAAGGAGGTCATGTTTTGTGGCTTGAACTTCCCCCAGAATTTGAGGTTATGGAACTTTACCAAGAAGCATTACAAGCAAAAATCAGCATTGCCCCTGGAGTGATTTTTTCCCCTTCTGGTAGTTACAGTAACTGCTTGCGTCTCAATTGTGGTTTACCTTGGTCAGAACTCATTGAACAAGCAATGCAAACTTTGGGAATGTTAGCGAAGAAGCAGTTAGCAAAGAAGATACTAGCTAATTAACTAGTCTTATAATACCTTATAGCAATTCTCTTACTGGTGAGGTACTAAGTTCTTGGTTTGGGGAGCAGGGAGCAGGGAGCAGGGAGCATTAGGAAAAGAAGAGTGTACCTCATGTAACTCAGAATTGCTATATAAGAATCTCTTACTTTGGAAATTAATCTATCCTACTTCTTAAAAGAACTATATCGATAATCCCCACCCCTGGTTGAGATCCTATAAAGTGTGAAATAGACAAAATGACCGTAGAATCTAAATCTATACACTTGTATGCACATAAGTGAAATAACCCATCCTAACCAATTGCACGGTCTGTCGGTGCGTCAGCTAGAAAATATTGCCCGTCAGATAAGAGAAAAACATTTAGAAACAGTTTCCGCCAGCGGTGGTCATTTGGGGCCAGGTTTAGGGGTGGTGGAATTAACCATCGCCCTTTACCAAACCCTTGACCTCGACAAGGATAAAGTAATTTGGGATGTCGGCCACCAAGCTTATCCCCACAAAATGTTAACGGGGAGATATCACGACTTCCATACCTTGCGCCAAAAAAATGGTGTAGCAGGCTATTGTAAGCGTAGTGAAAGTAAGTTCGACCATTTCGGGGCTGGTCATGCTTCTACTAGCATTTCTGCTGCTTTAGGCATGGCCTTGGCTAGGGATGCTAAAGGAGAAGATTCCAAAGCCGTCGCCGTAATTGGTGATGGGGCTTTAACAGGAGGAATGGCCTTAGAAGCTATCAACCACGCTGGACACTTACCCCATACTAGGTTGATGGTGGTTTTGAATGACAATGAAATGTCTATTTCTCCTAATGTCGGAGCCATTTCTCGCTATCTTAACAAAGTACGTCTCTCTCCCCCAGTACAATTCCTTTCTGGGAATTTAGAAGAACAGTTTAAGCAAATACCCTTCGTTGGTGAATCTCTTTCCCCAGATATGGAAAGAGTCAAAGAGGGAATGAAGCGTCTTGCTGTACCGAAAGTGGGGGCTGTGATTGAAGAATTAGGCTTTAAATACTTCGGTCCCATTGATGGACACAACCTCGAAGAATTAATTGCTACCTTTAAGCGGGCCCACCAAGTTAAGGGGCCAGTATTGGTTCATGTGGCGACCATTAAAGGTAAAGGTTATGAAATTGCTGAAAAAGACCAAGTAGGCTATCATGCCCAAAAACCCTTTAACTTGGCCACAGGTAAAGCTAATCCTTCCAATAAGCCTACTCCTCCCGGCTATTCTAAAGTTTTTGCCCATACTTTAACTAAATTAGCAGAAAATGATAGCAAAATTATTGGTATCACTGCGGCAATGGCTACTGGGACAGGGTTAGACAAACTACAGAAGAAATTGCCTAAGCAATATATTGATGTCGGTATCGCCGAACAACACGCCGTTACCCTGGCTGCTGGTTTAGCTTGTGAAGGAATGCGTCCTGTAGCTACTATTTACTCTACCTTTTTACAAAGAGCTTATGACCAAGTTATTCACGACGTTTGTATCCAAAAACTACCTGTGTTTTTCTGTTTAGATCGCGCTGGTATTGTTGGTGCTGACGGCCCTACCCACCAAGGAATGTACGACATTGCTTATATGCGCTGCTTACCTAATATGGTGGTGATGGCCCCTAAAGATGAAGCCGAGTTGCAGAGAATGGTGGTAACAGGCATTAACTATACTAAAGGCCCCATAACAATGCGTTATCCCCGTGGTAACGGTATTGGTGTTCCTTTAATGGAAGATGGTTGGGAACCGATCGAAATTGGTAAAGGAGAAATTCTACGCCACGGTGACGACGTTTTATTGTTAGGCTATGGTGCGATGGTTTATCCTACCTTGCAAGTAGCAGAAATTCTTAATGAACACGGTGTTCAAGCAACAGTAGTTAATGCCCGCTTTACTAAACCTTTAGATACAGAGTTGATTTTGCCTTTAGCAAAACGCATTGGTAAAGTCGTTACCTTAGAAGAAGGTTGTTTGATGGGAGGTTTTGGTTCTGCCGTAGGAGAGGCTTTGTTAGATAACAATATCCAAGCTTCCTTAAAGCGTTTCGGTATTCCTGACCTTTTAGTAGATCATGCTACTGCCAATGAATCTAAAGCAGATTTGGGTTTGACACCGCAACAAGTTGCTGAAAAAACTTTGAAAATTTTCTTTAGTAAGCAACCTTCTAGCATTAGCTAAAGTAGCTAAAGTATTTGTAGAGGCGTTCAATAATGGATGTAGCGTCTCTACAACCGGAAAAAGAGAAGAAGAGGAGAATAAAATGGAAGCTACAAAAGTCAACTGTGCTGAAGACTGCATTGACGGCTGTATTTTAGGAGATAAATGTCCAAACCTAGAATATGCTGATTCGGCCTCCCAATTTGTGAGTAATACTTCTTTAGATGAAATGCACGAAATCGCTGAAGCAGCGAGAAGAAAGAAGGCAATGGAACCAACCAAGTGGGTGATTCCTGACGAAATTTAGGTTAGGAAGGGATACAAAGTTTTTGTATCCCTTCCCATAGTTAAACAATGCTTTTAGAAAGCGTAACCAGCTCCTAATTGTATACTTACAGCAGAAGCAGGGCTATTTTGATAAGCATCAATACCTAACTTGGTATCGCCGTAAATCATTAAATGAGAACCAATTTGAGTTTCTGCACCAACAGCGAGTACAGGGGCATCATCATTACCAAGGGGAGTAGGTTGTCCGTTTTGCTCTACGAAAGAGTAACCTGCACCAAAATAAACATTAGTATTTTTCATGACAGGTACATCTACAGAAACCATTGGCATAATCGCTGAGGTTTCATCGCTAGCTAAAACTGCACCTCTAACAGAAACGGGTGTATTAGGGATAGCATAGCGCCCTTGTACTTGATAACCTAATGTTGCTGCATCTCCTGTTTGTCCACCGTTGGTAATGCCAGCGGCCGCACCGCCACCAATGTAGTTTGCATCGGTCCCTTTCTCGTTAACTGTTTGAGCAAAAGCGTTTCCAGAAGTTAAGAAAATAGGAGCAACAACTAAAGCAGATAAGGTAGAAAGGGCGAGTTTAGATTTGATTGTACGTTCCATAGTTAATCTTGCCAATTTATGAAGTGTATTTGTGTGGTGTTGTTTATTTAGTCGTTTGCTATTAAGAAAAGGTTCCGAGATTTTAAAAAGTTTTTTTACTATTTTTTCAAAGGGTTGCTATTACTTGATTTAGCTGATAACCTATATTCAACAAGGCTTAAAGAGAATTTAGAGTCTTAATTTGGTTCAACTAATAAAAGAAAAATACTATTAGTATAACATCAAAAAAATGTTTTATTGTAGTAAGTGGACTCTTTATAAACTGGCACTATAAAGTTATCTTTGGTAGAAAGTAGAGAGTAAGAAAACAAGCTTAAAAATTCTACTCCCTCTTTAAGTACAGGTTCCAATCCTGGCAGAAGACTTTCCTGATGCTCTGACAGATTTTAAGCTTGACCTGATACTTTTATACTAACTTCTTTCGCTTCTATCAAAGACAGTTTGAATACATTCCTCAACATACGGATTCGTGCAGCAAAATCAAGTCCATCTACAGATGCAATACGATAAAATTTTTTTTGGTTCTACCGAACTTAAGATGTAAGATTAGCAATTGAAATGCCAAGTTAGAAAGATTCTGTGGCAAAAGTTGTCGAAGTTTCTAAACCCATAAGCTCTCCTTTTAATCAACTTCAACTTGTTATTAATTCCTTCTACTACTCCTTGGGTTGTACCCCTATCAAAGTAGGCGATAATCTCTCCTATCCAACGCCTTATTGTCCCACAGCTTTTCGGGAAATACGAGTAAGCTTGAGCGCACCAATTGGCTATTGCCAATAATCCTTCACTCCAATTCTGGCTCTGTTCAAATATATTTCTAAATTCCTCTTTTAATCTGTGCATTCTTCCTCTATTTGGGATAATACCTCTTCTCCCCAGGCTTCCAGATATTGTGTTACTTCTTCTTGTGTTCGTTTTTCTACTATTCCTACTATGGTTCTTTTGTCTAAGTCTACTAAGACTACATAATAATTACCTTGCCCTTTGACTACTGCTATTTCATCAATACCTAATCTCTTTAAGTTCTGCGGCTTTCTTGAGGCTAATTCTGCTCCCATATCTTTGAGCATTGTTTCTATTTCTTGTTCGCTCAATCCGTTTCTTTGAGCAGTGTTTTTTAGGTCACTATTTAATACTTCTGCTACCACTTTTTTTTGAAATCTCTTTGTGTATGTCCTTTTTTTGGAGACATAATCTAGTTCTTCGTTGAACTTCTTACCACATCTAGAGCATCTCATTTGGCGACGATTTATCTTGAGATATACTTGTTGAGTTCCCCAAGGTAAATCTCTTATGGTTAGCTGATTGTTTTGATGGAGTTTTTCTGTGGTTGCACCACAATTAGTGCAGGTAGCTTGTTTTTCTATTTTCTCTATGTGTAATACTATGCCTATGCCCTCTATGCACTGATAATTATTTACCCTAACTCCTTCTAATTGAAGCAAGGAAGTCATGAGGTTTAGTTGAGGATTCGATGGCATTTGTATAAACTAAGTCTAAATACTGGTTTTATTCTCATCTTTATTTAATCTTTGAATTCACCACAAAGCAACTCAGGCAGACTGTATAGCAACAAAACTATATATTTTGTATTTCAGTAGTTATCTGCTTATCTTTCGTTTTTGCATTGCAAGTTCGGTAGAACCAAATATCACTAATATCAAATTCAAAAGGCTTTAATTCATAAATAAACTGATAAGATAACTTGCGGTTGTGATAAGGCATATTTTTCACCAATACTAATAATTAACCAAATTCTGGCAGTTCAATAATATCTCTTGGTTTTTGGGCTAAGTTTTGCTGTTCTGGGGTTTGACTTGTTTCTGGCATTGGCTCATATCGGAGCCAAGTATCTAAGTCTGAAGGAGAAGTATTGTATTGTTCCGGTCTAACGTTACGAAGTCTGCTGTTAATGTTGACATTAAAATTCACAAATTCTTGCCGTAGTTCGTTTATGCTATTAACATTGAATCCATTTTGTTTGGCGAATTGCTCAGCTTCACTAGCTTTCTGCGCCTCATCCATTTCAAAGTATTTACCTTCTTCTTTTTTGATGAGAATTAGCTCATCGAATACCTTTTTCATTTTGTCAATTTCTTCTTGTATATCTGAAAATGCTGAGTTATATAAATTGAGATGCTCTTCTTTAAGTTTTCCTAATGCAAAATTAACCCTATCCATATATTTAGAACTTTTCCACAGGGCTTTACCCAAGGTTTTGCCTTCTGTTGCTTGTTCCATAGCAAAGCCTAACTGTTCATTGATAGATACTAGATATTCGTCAACCCCTAAAGGAACACCTAGTCTAAGCTGCTGAGTTAGTACAACGTGTTCAGCAGCAGGGCCTGTATGGTAAGCTTCGTTGGAGAAGAAGAGGGCTTTGCTTTGTAGTTCATTTAATTGCAAAGTTAGCTGGTCTATTTCAGCAGATAACTCCTCTTAGCACAGGAATATATCAAGACAAACTCACACGCCATACCTTAATATTCTTATCACTGTCGTAACTAGCCAAAAACCTACCATCTCCACTCCAAGCTACTCCGTAAACCCTGCCAGTATGACCTTCTATGGTTCCCAAGAGTTGAGCATTGCTGACATTCCAGAATTTGATTAGTTTGTCTTTACTGCAACTGACCAAAGTTTGGCCATCATCACTAAAAGCTATGGATTTGACATTATCACCATGGGCTTGAATAGTTAGTAATTCTCTATAGGTTTGCCAGTCCCAAAATATGATGCGCCCGTAATGAAGTCCCGCAGCACAGGTTTTTCCATCTTTGGTGATGGCAACAGTAGCAACACAGTCAGATAAATCCTTAATACTATGTCGAGGGCGACTACTAGGAATGTCAGAGAATTCTACATAGTTAATGTCGCTAGCGATAATATGTCCATTGGGGCTAATGTCAAGACGATAACCCATAGTATTTGTGCCTGAAGAACGCTCTCCTGTGAGGATATTCCAAGTATCTGTCTGAGCGCTTCCTCCACTGATGAGGGTTACATTATCAGTACAGAAGGCTACTGATGTGTAGTCATGTTCAAACTCTGTGATGTATTTCAAAAAGCGTAGATGTTCACCTGTTTGTAGGTTCCACACGTGCAGGGAATACTTTTTGCAAGCTCCTGCTAGAAATTGACCATTGGGGCTGATTGCTAGAGAGTTTAGTGCGCCTGAACTAAGCCCAACAGGTCGCTTCTTGAGATTTTTGATTAGTCGTCCTGTTGAGAGTTCAAAAAGCTTAACGACGATTCCTTCGCTACTAGCTAAAATTTGACTGTTAGGAGTAATGGCAATATCACTAATATCAAATTCAAAAGGCTTCAATTCATAAATAAACTGGTAAGATAACTTGCGGTTGTGATAAGGCATATTTTTTACCAATACTAATAATTAACCAAATTCTGGCAGTTCAATAATATCTCTTGGTTTTTGGGCTAAGTTTTGCTGTTCTGGGGTTTGACTTGTTTCTGGCATCGGCTCATATCGGAGCCAAGTGTCTAAGTCTGAAGGAAAAGTATTATATTCTTCCGGTCTAACGTTACGAAGTCTGCTGTTAATGTTGACATTAAAATTCACAAATTCTTGCCGTAGTTCGTTTATACTATTGACACCAAACCTTTTCTCACTGGCTACTAGCAGGGCTGTATCAGCTTTTTGTTGCTCACTCATACCAAAGTAGTCACCTTTTTCTTTCTTGATGAGAACTAGCTCATTGAACAGCTTTTTCATTTTTTCAATCTCTGCTCGAACATCTGAATCAAATGCTGAGTTAAACAAGTCTGGATATTTTTCTTTAATTTGTTGCAAGGCAAAGTTGACTCGCTCCATATATTTAGCACTCTTCCAAAGAGCTTTACCCAAGCCTTTACTTTCTGTTGCTTGTTCCATGGCAAAGCCTAGTTGTTCATTGATAGATACTAGATATTCGTCAACCCCTAAAGGAACACCTAGTCTAAGCTGCTGAGTTAGTACAACGTGTTCAGCAGCAGGGCCTGTATGGTATGCTTCGTTGGAGAAGAAGAGGGCTTTGCTTTGTAGTTCATTTAATTGCAAAGTTAGCTGGTCTATTTCAGCAGATAACTCCTCTTAGCACAGGAATATATCAAGACAAACTCACACGCCATACCTTAATATTCTTATCACTGTCGTAACTAGCCAAAAACTTACCATCCCGACTCCAAGCTACTCCGTAAACCCTGCCACTATGACCTTCTATGCTTCCCAAGAGTTGACCATTGCTTACATTCCAGAATTTGATTAGTTTGTCTTTACTGCAACTGACTAAAGTTTGGCCATCATCACTAAAAGCTATAGATTTGACATTACTTGTATGAGCGTTGATAGTAAGTAGTTCTGCATAAGTTTGCCAGTCCCAGAATATGATGCGTCCATCATGAAGTCCCCCAGCACAGGTCTTACCGTCTTTAGTTATGGCAACCGTGGCAACACAAGACAACAACTTTTCAATACGATGTGGGGGACGACTACGAGGGATATCAGAGAATTCTACTCGACCAAGATCACCAACGATGATATGACCATTGGGGCTAAGGGCAAGACTGCGACCTAATGTATTTGTGCCAACAGAACGCTCCCCTGTATGAATATTCCAAGTATCTGTCTGAGCACTCCCCCCACTGATGAGAGTTACGTTATCAGCACAAAAGGCTACTGATGTGTAGTCATGTTCAAACTCTGTGATGTACTGTAAACAATCTAGATGCTTTCTACTCTGTAAATCCCATAAATCTATTGAATACTCTCCACAGGCTTGAGCTAGTATTTGACCATTCGGACTGATGGCTAGAGCATTACATAAACCTTCACCTTGGTTGTCTATTTCTTCAAGAAATCCCCCTGTGTCTAATCTCCAAAGTTTAACAGTTACACTATCTGTAGTAAAAAGAGTGCGACTATCTGGACTAATAATTATATCCCTGATACTAAATTCAGAATGTCTCAATTCATAAATATACTGGTAGGATAGCTTACGGTTTTGCTCAGACATATTTTTCACTGTGATAGTTAACCAAACTCTGGTAATTCAATAATATTTCTTGGTTTTTGGGCTAAGTTTTTTGACTCTGGGATTTGACTTGTTTCTGGAACTGGCTCGTACCCAGGCCAAGTATTTAAGCTTGAAGGATCAGTTTCATATTCCTCTGGTCTAGCATTACGAAGTTGGCTGTTGATTTTTACATTGAAATCCATAAATTCTTCCCGTAGTTGTTTTATGCTTTCAACATTAAATTCTTGTTCCTTGGCTACTTGCTTAGCCGCATCACCTTTCTGTTGCTCATCCATCCCATAGTATTCACCTTTTTCTTTTTTGATAAGAATTAGCTTATCAAACACCTTTTTCATTTTGTCAATTTCTTCTTGTATATCTGAAAATGCTGAGTTATATAAATTGGGATGCTCTTCTTTAATTTTTGCCAAAGCAAAATTAACCCTATCCATATATTTAGAACTTTTCCACAGGGCTTTACCCAAGGTTTTGCCTTCTGTTGCTTGTTCCATAGCAAAGCCTAACTGTTCATTGATAGATACTAGATATTCGTCAACCCCTAAAGGAACACCTAGTCTAAGCTGCTGAGTTAGTACCACGTGTTCAGCCGCAGGTCCTGTATGGTATGCTTCGTTGGAGAAGAAGAGGGCTTGCTTTGTAGTTCATTTAATTGCAAAGTTAGCTGGTCTATTTCAGCAGATAACTCCTCTTAGCACAGGAATCTGTCAAGATAGACTAATACGCCATACTTTAATGTTCTTATCACTATCGTAACTAGCCAAAAACCTACCATCTCCACTCCAAGCTACTCCGTAAACTCTGCCACTATGGCCCTCTATAGTTCCCAAGAGTTGACCGTTACTGACATTCCAGAATTTGATTAGTTTGTCATCGCCAGCACTGACAAGAGTTTTACCGTCATTACTAAAGGCGATAGAACCAGTCACACCTGCGTGAGCATTTACGGTGAGTAGTTCCCTGTAAGTTTGCCAGTTCCAAAATATTATGCGTCCGTCATAAATTCCTCCAGCACAGGTTTTACCATCTTTAGTGATAGCAACAGTGCCTACACAAGCTGATGAACCTTGAAAGCGGTCGATTTTAAGACTATGAGGGGAGCGAGTACGAGGAAGATCAGAGAACTCTACTCGGCTAATATCACTAGCGATAATATGCCCATTGGGGCTAATGGTAAGACGATAACCCATCGTGTTTGTACCTGAAGAACGCTCTCCTGTGAGGATATTCCAAGTATCTGTCCTAGTTCTAGCTCCACTGATGAGGGTTAGGTTATCAGCACAAAAGGCTACTGATGTGTAGTCATGTTCAAACTCTGTGATGTATTTTAAAAAACGCAGATGCTCACCTGTTAGTAGGTTCCACACGTGAAGAGAATATTTTTTGCAAGCTCCGGCTAAAAATTGACCATTGGGGCTGATTGCCAAAGAATTTAGTAGACCTGAACTAGCTCCCACAGCTCGCTTCTTAAGAGTTTTTGTTAGTCGTCCTGTTGAGAGTTCAAAAAGCTTTACAACAATTCCCTCACTACTAGCTAGAATATGCCCATTGGGACTAATGGTAATATCACTAATGTCAAATTCAAAAGGCTTCAATTCATAAACACACTGGTAGGATAAATTACTGTTGTGATAAGACATATTTTTCACCATGCTAAAAATCAACCAAACTCTGGTAATTCAATAATATTTCTCGGTTTTTGGGCTAAGTTTTGCTGTTCTGGAGTTTGACTTGTTTCTGGGATTGGTTCATATCTGAGCCAAGTATCCAACTCAGAAGGAGAAGTATCATACTGCCCTTGTCTAGCGTTACGAAGTTGGCTATTAATTTTCACATTAAAGTCTACAAACCTTTGTCGTAGTTGTTCTATACTACTAACACCAAATCCTTGGTTATTAGCTTCTTGTTCAGCAGCATCGCCTTTCTGTTTCTCACTCATTTCAAAGTATTTACCTTTTTCTTTCTTAATGAGGATTAGCTCATCAAATAAATCTTTCATTTTCTTAATCTCTGCTTGAGTATCTGAGTCAAATACTGGGTCATATGAGTCTGAATATTTTTCTTTGATTTTTGCTAAGGCATTGTTAACCCTGTCCATATATTTAGAACTCTTCCACAGGGCTTTACCCAAGGTTTTACCTTCTGTTGCTTGCTCCATAGCAAAGCCTAATTGTTCATTGATAGAGACTAGGTATTCATCTACCTCTAAAGGAACACGTAACTGAAGTTGTTGTCCCAATACCACGTGTTCAGCAGCAGGGCCTGTATGATATGCTTCGTTGGAGAAAAAGAGGGCTTTGCTTTGTAGTTCATTTAATTGCAGGGTGAGCTGGTCTATTTCAGCAGATAACTCCTCCGGAACCACATCAGCATCATAATTACTTCTGCTATCCCTCAATTCCTCTAACCTTTCTCGTATTTCCTGACCTTCAACAAGATACTTCTCGTAGAGTCGATTGTAAGCTTCTAGCTCCGCATCTTCATTAACTGCTTTGATTTTTGCTGGATCTGTTTCAGGAGCATTGTTACTATCGCGTACCTGAATTTCCCCCGCCTTTCTGGTTTGGTTTAGTTGAACAATAGTCTCGTTTAATTTATCTATAGCCCTACCATAAGTCTCATCAACTTTATCCAAACGCGCTTCTGTTACATCCCTCAAATCTGGATTGACATTTTCTAACAATTGGTTTTTATACCGTAACCATTCCTCAGCACTCATATTTCTGCGTTGTTTCAGTAGCGCCATAACTTCTTGGTCTGCAAGAATTTGCCTTTGAGCTTCTGGGCTAACCCTGTTTTTGACCCTCTCTACCTCGACTTCTTGGACTAACCGTTTTCTTACTTCCTCTACTTGCTCACCAATTTCCTCAGCATCAAGCTGGTTAATATCTTCTGGTAGTTTTTGGTCAATTGCCAATTGTGCTTCGCTATTCTCTGATCTCAAATCATTAATTTCTTTAACCTTTGCCCTTATTTTCTCTTCCCGAACGGGCAGAAGCTCCTCCATTTCTTCGATTTCTTTAGCTAACTCCCTGTAAGGAGGGCTTCCTTCGGGTATTCCTATTTCAGGCATTTCTGCCAATTCTAGTCGTTTCTCTGCTAAGTCTGTCGGTAACTTCAAGTACTCTTCCAACTTCCGTAAAGCTATCACTTCCTTAAGCCGATTACCCATAGCGCTACTGGGCATATGACCTGTGGTATAAACATTGGTATCAAAGACTGTACCAGACTCCTTACCAAACTCATTGCGGAACTGCCGATTAAATTCAATTACAGCTTCAACCTCCACACTCTTAGCTCCAGAGAAAGTTACATCATAGTCAGATGTTGGTTGTTCACTACCCGCAGCAACAGGATCAAATTCTTGGGCAGAAGGTCTGTTTCTAGCGTTGATAAGACTTACTGCTTGTCCATACATTCTGTCAAAAGTTTTCTTACGGAATCTGGTTAACTGCAACATCAATTTTTCGTTGCGGCCTTCGGTGTATACCTGTTTTAGAATTGTTTTCCAATCATTGTCAAAGTGATCCATATAGGCTCTTAACTCAACATCAGAGAGCCTTTCCCTGTTTGTAGTAACGTCTATTCTGTCCCTAAAAAACCCTCGGTCGTTGTCTTTTACGGCTGTGATTAGACGACCTAACGTTTCCTCATTGCGTAAATTGTTAAGTTCAGTTGGTGTTAGTTCCAGAACTCCATTAATTTCCACAAATTTGCTGTCACTACCAACTTCAAAAGTCTCATCAGGATACTCTTGGCTAAGCCTGGTGATAGTTTGATTGTCTACTAAGTTTTCTTGGTTAACTGTTGATGCTTCTGAGCCTGGTTGTTGACCTGTTTCAACACCAACTACTGTATCTCCTGTTGCTGATGTGTTTTCTTGGTTAGCCGTAGATGTTCCTGAATCTGGTACTTCCTGTGATTGATCACCAACTTCTGTATCCTCTGTTAAATCTTGGTTGGTTGTTCCTGAGTCTGGTGTATTTCCTGATTGATCACCGACTCCTGTATTTCCCTCTATTTCTGGTGTGTTTCCTTGGTTGTCTGTTACTGTTTCTGAGCTTAGTTGTTGATCTGTTTCAACAACTCCTGCATCCCCTGTTTGTGAGTTTAAATCTCCTTGGTTAGCCGTTGAATCTTGGTTAGCTGTTCCTGAGCCTGGTTGTGCATCTGTTTCAACACTAACTCCTGTATTTGCCTCTGTTCCTGGTGTGTTTCCTTGATTGCCTGTTACTGTTCCTGAGCTTGATGAATTAGGGTTAGGGCCTCCGTTCAGTTCTCTTCTTGCTCCAGCAGCACCCAATGCTAAAAAGCCACCCGTAACCGCCAAACTAGATAGTATTCTCAATATCTGTCCAAATTTTTCATTCCTAGATGACTCAGAATCAAGAATCTTCTCAATCTGATTACCTGCTTCCACTGTAATTATTACAGTAGCCCCTGCATCAAGAGCCACTGGAGTAATAGTCAGAAACTTCTCGATATTTCTAATCCGGAAGTTATCACCTTGGCTTATTGCTCGTATCGCCAAAAGACCATCTAATAAACCGGAAACAATTCCCAAAACATCGATAGTAATGTTGGCAGTACTTGGTTCTGTCTTACCTAGTTCATTGGCAATACTTAGACCACTAGCTGCTATATCTGCTGCTGTTGCCAACCCAAATAGACGGGGAGCATATCTCTGAGTTGCTGGATTCAACGTAGCTACGATACCTAATACAGCTAGGGTCAAGGCTGCCCAACTCAACTCGCCAGATAATAAACCTAATACAGAGCTGCCATTGGTTTGCATTGTTCCATGGGCTTCCTCTAATTTCAGTGCGTTTGCCTCGTTCTCTTCAATTGCCCATTGAATCAAGCAAGGAGGATATTCGTTATTGAACATGAAATTATAGATGGCAGCTTGTGCATCTTCGCCACCATATTCCATTTTGGAAGCACCTGGAGTTAAGTCTAATAACTTAAAGCGTCCAGAATTATCGCTATTCCGACCTATGTAAAGTGAAAGAGGAGTTTTCTTCGTTTCCCCTGTTTCTTCCTCTTGTTCACCAAAGTGAATAGCCTTGATTGGAATGTCTTCGCCTTCTTTAATTTTCCCGATATTACTGTCAACTTGCTCTATGTGGTTTTGCCACTGTTCAAGGCGTTCACCTTCTTCTTTGTTGAGAACAGCCTGGCGGTACTGGGTTACGCCAATTAATTCACCGTCGCTATTGTATTCTTCACAAACAATGTGATAAACGTTTTTTTCGGCAATAATCCACCGTGCTTCTTCTCTTTCACTTTTGAGGTCATAAGCTTCTTTGCCTTCAATTTCTATTTGTTGAAAATCATGGAAGATGGCAACATTAACTGGTGTTTCTGGGAGGACATACCAACGTCTGCTCTGAGCATTTTGGTTAGATGTTAGTTTGTAGGTATGATACTCATGGTTAGGAGCAGGTTTAATAACTGCTGGATTAGGGCCACTATTGGTGATGTATGTTTCACCAGCTTTTTGCTCTTTAACTCCGTATTTCCCTAGCTCAAGATTTTTCAGTTCTAAGTTGGTTCGGAATGTGATATAGTCTTTTTCTTCTAGTTCCTCTAAAGCATTACCTGGATTGGGACAGTGTTTTTTCTTCTCTTCTTCAGGGCGTTCTACCAAGGAATGCTCACGCTCTGGCTCTGGCTTTTGCCCTCTCAATCTTTGAGCGAGAACATTTGACTCAGATTCAATGCAATCAATTGGCTTAGTAATTAATTAGCAAATTCGTTTTGGAATTTTGAAAGAGAATTGTATAAATCCTTCTTAACTGAATCATCAGACGAAAAATTACAGACATAAACGTTGTAGATTCTTTCAACTTCTTTTAAAATCGCCTTAGTTAGTTCTTGTTGACTAGACTTATTAATGATTTTCTGCGAATTTGTCATGAATGAAAAGTTATTATCTTTGTCTTTAAATAACCAAGGCTCAAACCCACTATCAATCCCCAACGGCAATTGTGCTTGAGTTTGATTAGTTGTGATAAATTTCTCAATGCAATATAAAAGTTGACAGAGTGAGACAAATATCATGACCGAGCTTTTTGTAGACAAGCTACCATACTCACCACTAAAAGTTATATGACCCTGAGAGTAACCATCTATTGGCTCCTGATCATCTTGTAATACTTTGATTTTTACTGATAGCACTTATTCACTCCTTACAGGGAAAGCTGTAACTACTCTTCCATTGTTTCCAGTGTCTATTACTACTCTTATTCTGTCACGACGACCATTGACTTTAATTCTCTTTTCAAATATTTGAAGCGTTTGTTGTGGGTTAGATATCCTCGTACCTTTCTTCACAACTACTTGAATCGCCTCTTCTATCTGAGCGCGAGTTGTACCTGGAGGAAAAAAATCGGTTGTTGAACCACGTGAGTTCGATGAAGTTAAAAAACAGCAGAAGGAAGTTCAGCTAGGCCTTTGGGGTCAAGGTCAAGGGAAGGCTTTTTGGGCAAGAAAGTATAAGCGATTAGACCAGCTAAGAGATTAACCAAAAAATTCCAAACGCTACGGTGTCTTGAATGCTGAATCTGACAGATATTCTTGAGCTGGTCATTAACAGTCTCAATCAGAGAACGCTTACGTAGGAGAATCTTATCCTGAAGACGCATTAACTTCGGCTTCATATTTTTCTTGCGGTGTGTAATCAGTTGTAGTCTTTGTTCATAGAGTTTCTCAAACAAATCCTGAGAAATATAACCTCGGTCGCCAAATAACTTACCAATCAAGCCATCAGCCATATCTGGCACAGGGTTACGGTCATCAGTATTACCCTCTGTAAGTTTGAAAGCAAGCAGCTCACCTTTGTCATTAATAATTAGATGTAGCTTGAAGCCATAATGCCATCCCATAGCATTTTTGCCCCAACCTACCAAACCTTCAAAAACACGGTGGCTTTTGGAGCGATTCGGGTGGCAGACCTCAATGGGGGTAGAATCAATAAAGCTGATGCCGGTAATTTCTCCTCGAAGAGTATGTAGAAAACAGCAAAGAAGCATTAAGCTCCACGGCATTAGCTCTACGAATCGAGTGTAACTGACCAAGTTGGGAAAAGCTTTCTTCCAGTAAGGCAAGACTTGTAGAGTGTAAAATTCTTTAAAAGTGCGAAATCCCGAACCATGAAAGGCAATGACAATGGTCATCACTTCGCTTAGGCTTAGGCGGGAGCGACATAGACGCTCTCCACAAGTTGCTGTTAACATTGGCTGTTGTTGCCAATGCCTCTCAAACCTTTGATAAAAGTCATCTACCTGACAGAATATTTGGGTGATATCGAGACGAGATACAATATTGGACATAGCATCAGATTCTGATTAAGATTCATTTTCAGCATACCTCTGATGCTTTTCTTTTCTCTCTTTTTCCTCCGTCGAACTCACGTTGAACCTGAAATAGTTCCCGTAATATGTCTTCCCTCAATGTGAATCCATCCCCATCTGTTAGTTCCATCTTCTAATCGGGGTGTTCCTCTCCAAGGGGGAGGAGTACTTCCACTAGTTGCTCCTGTTCCTCCACTAATAGTGAAAACACCGCTAACTAAATCTACTAGGTCTTCAGCTAGATTGCCCGTCGCTTCAACAACAACACTTCCTCCATGCACAGAAATTGCTGCGCCACCAGCAATAGCAGGAGCGCCGGCGATACAACCTATTCCAGTTATACACAAAGAGCCACCGCCTGTAATTGCACCGCCCCCGGCAATTATCTCCAAAATACCTGTAACAGTAGCACCCAAATCTCCGGCTGTTCTTCCTGCTTCAAACGGCCCGCTTTTCGGAAGTGATTCCTCTAATACTTCTAAGTCTTCGCTAACTGTAGAAGTTCCCAAAGAAACTACTTCTAGTACCCATCGTCCTGATTCTCCATTATTACGCAACCATTGATAGAAAGCTCCTGCAACAAACAAGGCAGGGCCGCGACTGATATTCTTCATTCGAGAAAGTAGGTCTTCAACACCACTACGCTCTTGTGGAGTTAGAACACTCACTGCATTTAAAGTTTCTTGAACTTGCGGGTTTAGCTGTCCTATTTGACCTTTGATATTCGCATCTTGGAGCCGATTAGTAATCTCAGGGTAATAACTTACCATTACTGAGTTCCGTAAGGCTCGATAAAACTTTTGCTCAGCTTCAGTTGCAGGATTCCTGTGATTGGTTACAGCCTCAAAGATATTTAAAGCACGCTCACGAATGTTTGCTTGTGTACCTTTGTTGGGATCACGATCATTTGCTGGAAGATTCTCAAAATACTCCTGTAGAATTGGCTGTTGCTCAGGAGTTCCCCCTACCGCTTGTTGAGCATTACTGTCCCAATAAACTAAGACAGCACGACGAATAGAATCTCTGTCGATAGGCATCCCTTGGGTATGTTGGAACCTCGCAGCAATCTCGTTAACTTTGTTTTCTATGTTACGGATTTTCTCATTGCCTCTTTCGCTTTGGGCAATGTCAGTTATGATTCCTGTGAAAAGATCACGGTAGGTAATGTCTTGCTCCAGGTTTAAAGCTACTGGTTGCTCTGAAGGAACAATTGTTTGGTTTAGTGCATTTACATCATTGCGGCTATTTCGCCTACGCCTAATCCTTTCTTGAAGTTGAGCCTTACTAACAAGATGGCGCTCTACCAATGTATAAAGAATAGCTTGAGACAAATCTCCAGCACCGTTTTGCTGAGTAATTCCTCCATATATTTGACTCATTTGTTCCCACAAGGGTGTATTTTCCCATCTTCCTCCATGCTGTTTAGCATATTCGTTTAAGACGGCATCGAGTTCAGCAATATATTCTGGATTATTGTTGCTAGTAATTTGATCTGATTGCTCAAAATACTCTCTCTGCTGCTCAAAGTTTTCGGTTGAATCACCACAAATTCCGTGCATTACCTGAACAGTTCTAGTTCCGTCAAGGTTGAGATTTTCACTTGCCTGTATTAATACTCCTCGAGAACCTGGAGTGCATCCTGATCCTAATATGACACCGAGTTGTTCTGCTGCGTAGTTTATGCTGCTTTCTGGAGTCTCTGATCGTCCAGGTGGAACTCTAATAACTTGTGAATTGGCTTGAGCAATAAGATTCTGACCGCCAGGGTTAGGATTTTCATCAGGAACTAGTTGAACCTTTGTTCTTGTTGGTTCAGATGACTTTAACAATGGCTCAGTCAGTTCATTTTCACGGGCATTCTGGGTTTTCTGTACGGTAGTTTCTTCTTCTTTTTTTTCTTCCTTAGCCTGAACCCCCTTATCCCCAGCCCCACCCTGCTGGACAACATGAGTAAGTTCATGGGCAATCAACTCCTGTCCACTCTCATTGTCAGGATTATATTCACCCTGCTTAAAAAAGATATCCTGCCCCGTAGCAAACGCCCGTGAATGCAATGAGCGATTCAACTGATTAGCATTACCATCTGTATGTACCTTTACCCTACTAAAATCCGCACCAAATGCCTCCTCCATTGGCTCTTTGATACTCTCAGCTAACCCCTGCCCACTACCTCTAGAACCCTGAATAGTCTGCTCTATAGCTGGAGTTACCCCTCCTCCACCAACTCCACCTCTACGCATCACTGTAGGTTTCGCTACTGGTTCAACTTTACTTTGTACTGCTTGCTCAGAAACAGGAGAGTTGATCTGTTCTACTACTTTGGCTGCTGTAGCATCCGCTTCCTGCTCATATTTATCCCCAACTTCCCCTACTGTTAGTTTTGTTTGTACTTCTGTGGTTTCTTCTTGGCTCTTAGCTTCACTTGCTTGAGATTGCCGTCTCAGAGCCTCTCTGATCAGAAAATTAGGGATTCCCTGAGAAACAGGTGGATTCTTCCAGCGACTCCCTTTTTTCTTTGACTTGCTAGACCTTTGAATACCCACATCCGGAGGCTCAAAAGAAGGAGACTTACTAGAGGAAGTAGCAGGGGGTGTCCAATGAGAAGATTTTTGGATGCGGGCTTTACTCATGAGTCTCTAATTATTTGATAAATATAGTTATTTTAATTAAGTTTGAGACAATAAGGAGGTAAAATGAAAAGAGTATATTTATAATAGCTCAACATAATGCCATACAGTCTAGATTTAAGAAAAAAGGTCATAAAATATATAGAAGATGGTGGAAAGATTAGGGAAGCAGCAAAAGTCTTTAACATTGGAAGAGCGACAATATACAGATGGTTAGAGCGTGAGAATCTGGAAGCCACGAAGGTAGAACGCCGTCAAAGAAAACTGGATTGGAAAGCATTAGAACAAGATGTCAAAGAAAATCCAGATGCTAAACTATCGCAAAGAGCCAAGAAATTTGGGGTAAATCCAAGTGCGATCTTCTATGCTCTCAAAAAAATGAAGATAACTAGGAAAAAAAAAGAACTTCGTTATCGAGAAAGAAACAGACTTGAAAGAATTAAGTATTTAAGAGCATTAAGAGAATTAATAAAAATCTACGGAAGTGAAAGCCTAGTGTTTATTGACGAGTCAGGATTTGAGGAGATGCAGTCGGTGCATTATGGATGGTCAAAAAGCGGTGTGACCCCGCGTCGGCGTAAGACGCAAGGGAACGCACACCAAGAAAGGCAAAAACTGTATGGAGAAAAACAAGGTAAACGAGGTAAAAGAGAGAATCTAGTAGCTGGTAGAAGAAAAAAGTCAAAAAACTTAATAGCCCCAATGTTGTTTAGAGGAAGTCTGAATGCAGAAGGATTTGAAGGATGGTTAAGGAAGTATTTATTACCATCATTAACCATAGCGTCGGTACTAATTATGGATAATGCACCAATTCATAGGAAAAGAATGATTAGAGAGTTAGTGAAAGAAGCAGGTCATGAAGTATTATTCTTGCCGAAATATTCTCCTGACTTCAATGATATTGAGCATGATTTTAGTGCTTTAAAGAGAGGAAGAATGTATGCAGATTCTGGAACATCTGTAGATGAAATTATTCGTAACTATTGTGCAGCTTAATGTCTCATTGTTATTTAAAATAACTATACGTCTGGGTTATAGTTTGAGACAATAACTGCTATCTCTCCTTAATTGAGGAGAAGATTCCCTTAACCGGATATAGGATTAATTTTTAGTGGCGATGATTTTTCTTTTGCTGCTGATTCTACTAGATGGGAATTGATTTAGCAATCTTTTGGCTCTTTTTAGCCAATAATCTGCGTATAAGTATTGAAGCAAACTCTATCAAACTGTGTAAGTATATATGGTTAAATCTCCCAGCCAGCAATTTCTATGTCTACCAAGGTTACTGATGCTCAGAGTCCCCTAAACTCAGATTACTTGATGACTGCTTTGAGTCCTATTTACCAAAGCTTAATTAACTTTACTCAAAGGCAATCAGGAAAAGATGTTGATGAACAACCAGTTGATGTGAGTTCTCAACTAGCAGCAATTTCTGCTTCTGCCGCTACTGTTCCCCACTTAGAAAAGCTTTGTACAATTTTTGAGCTTTCTAGTTTTGAGCGGGATGTTCTTTTACTATGTGTTTGCCGAGCAGTTTTTCCTGATGTCCCTTATTTGTTGAGTTTGGCTCAGCGCCGTGATGAGTTTGATTTTGTCACTTTTGGTTTAGCTCTACAATTATGGGAAAATACTCACTGGCAAGCAATTCTGCCCCGTTCTCCTCTACGTTACTGGCAGTTGCTGCTGGTTGGGACAAAGCAAGAAGATGTGACTCTGGCTCCTTTGCGTATTGATGAAGCTATCTTGCATTATCTGATGGAAGAAGATTACTATGACCCCTATTTAGAAGGAGTTATTGAACCAATAGCTATTGAGATACCTCATCTCCCTTCTTCCCATGAGGAGATTGTCAAGAGCATCACTAAGGCTTGGTCTAATGTATCTACTTTATCTGGTGATGATACTCTCCCAGTTGTACAGTTGTGTGGAGATTCGATTAGCGCTAGCAAAGAGATTGCTCAGGCAGTTTGTGAGGAGCATAATTATCTTCTTTACTCCATAGAGAGTGATAGTTTGCCTGTCAGTAATGATGAGTTCTCTTTTTTCCTGCAACGGTGGCACAGACAAGCTCGATTAGTTAATGCTGTTTTGTTGTTGGATTGCTCTGGTATTTCTTCTGAAGATAGAATCAGACAAAAGGCAATTTCTCGGTTGCTGAAGAAGGTGAAAACACCTTTGCTTGTTTGTAGCCAGATCAGGACAAGTTTAGGTCATGGTGAGGTGGTTATTTTTGATGTACCCTCCTTAAGTCATGGTGAACAGTTAGCTATGTGGCAAGCTAGTTTGGGTGAGGTGAGTTCTTTGCTTAATGGTACTGTGGAGTCTTTGGTGACTAGTTTTAACCTCAATGGGGCAACCATTCAAAATGCTTGTTCTACAGTTATTAGTCCCACTGAGGCACAACAACCAACTCCTTTAGCAGAGCAGTTGTGGTCTTTTTGCCGTAGCCAAGCCCGTCCTCAGTTGGATGATTTGGCTCAACGGATTTCGAGTGAAGCGCAATGGGATGATTTGATTGTGCCACAGAAGGTGAAGAGGTTGTTACAGGAGTTGCTGACTCAGGTACGACAAAGGGCTACGGTTTATCAGCAGTGGGGTTTGGCTAAAGGTAGTGGTCGAGGTTTGGGAGTTAGTGCTTTGTTTGCAGGAGAGAGTGGGACAGGGAAGACTTTGGCGGCTGAGGTGTTGGCTAATAAGTTTGGTTTGGATCTTTACCGTATTGATTTGTCTCAGGTGGTGAGTAAGTATATTGGGGAGACGGAGAAGAATTTGGAACGCATTTTTCGTGCTGCGGAGGGAGGGGGAGTAGTTTTGCTGTTTGATGAGGCGGATGCTCTTTTTGGTAAACGTACAGATGTTAAAGATAGTCATGACCGTCACGCTAATGTGGAGGTGAGTTTTCTGTTGCAGAGGATGGAGGCTTACCAGGGTTTAGCGATTTTAACGACAAATTTGAAAGATTCTTTAGACCGGGCTTTTTTACGTCGTTTGCGTTTTATTGTTGATTTTCCTTTTCCTGATGTTGAAAGTCGGAGTAAGATTTGGCGCAGGATGTATCCCCCACAGACCCCAACTAGGGTTTGGATTATCAAAGGTTGGGTCAGTTGGCGATGACGGGGGGCAATATTCGTAATATTGCTTTGAATGCGGCTTTTTTGGCTGCTGAGAGTGAGAGGGTGGTGATGATGAGGCATATTCTGGCAGCAGCAAGCGCTGAGGCGATGAAGTTAGGGAGAAGTCTGAGCGATCGCGAGACTCATGGTTGGAATTCTTCCCGTTATGATTTTTGATTGCCTACTCTCTTTGAATGAGAAGATATGTACCGAATTAAAAGCAATTCCATCTTTCAAGCAAACCGCTCTGTTGCAGCAATTAAAGCACTACGAATACCTGTTTCCGTCATAGAATGTCCAGCATCGGGAACGACGATAAATTCTGCTTCTGGCCAAGCTTGATGTAACTCCCAAGCACTTACCATGGGGCAGACTACATCATAACGCCCTTGGACAATAACCCCCGGAATATGGCGGATAGAATTAATATTTTGTAGAAGTTGGTTTTCATCTTTCAGGAAACCACCATTGATAAAATAGTGACATTCAATTCTGGCAAAAGCTTCAGCAAAGCGATCTGCACCAAAATTTTTGATTAGTTGGGGAGATGGTAACAACTTACTCGTACTAGCTTCCCATATTGACCAAGCCCTTGCTGCTTCTTGGCGGATTTGAGGATCTTCACTAGTTAACCTTTGGTAATAAGCAGAGATTAAGTCTTGGCGTTCGGCAACAGGAATGGGTTTGAGATACTCCTGCCAAGCTTCTGGGAAAATCTGACTTGCTCCTTCTTGATAAAACCACAATAATTCTTTGCGGCGCAACATAAAGATGCCTCGCAGAATTAAACCTAAACAATTTTCTGGGTAAGTTTGACTGTAAGCCAGAGAAAGAGTGCTACCCCAACTACCCCCAAACACCACCCATTGACTAACTTGCAAATGTTGGCGAATCTTTTCAATATCCTCAACTAAATCCCAAGTAGTATTTTCTCGTAACTCCGCATGAGGAGTACTTTGACCGCAACCCCGTTGATCAAAAATAATGATTCGCCATTTTTGAGGGTTAAAATATTGGCGATAAACGGGTACAATTCCCCCTCCAGGGCCACCATGAAGAAAAATAACTGGCTTACCTTGAGGATTTCCTGATTCTTCCCAGTGGATGCGATGTAACTCAGAAACCTGTAAGTTTCCTTGGCGATAAGGTTGAATTGGGGGATAAAGTTCTTTCATTGGTTTTTGTTTAACTGCGTAAGTCTGACATTATTGTTATCCTGAAACTATAGTTTCCCGGCTTTGACAATGACTGAACAGCCTGCGCGTATATGTATTCTTGGGGGCGGCTTTGGTGGATTATATACCGCCTTGCGTCTAAGTGAATTACCCTGGGAAAAAGCCCATAAACCCGAAATCACCCTCGTTGATCGTGATGATCGCTTTTTGTTTTCTCCCCTTTTGTACGAACTGCTTACAGAAGAGTTACAAACTTGGGAAGTTGCTCCCCCTTTTACTGAACTTTTAAGGGATACTGGCATCAGCTTTTGTCAAGGTAATGTGGTTGGCATTGATCCCGAAGCCCGACAGGTAAGTTTAGAAAGTGGCTTCCAATTGCCCTACGATAAGCTGGTAATTGCCTTGGGGGGTAAGACTCCTTTGGATATCGTTCCGGGGGCAGCCGATTATGCGATTCCTTTCCGTAGTTTAAGCCACGCCCGTTGCTTACAAGAAAAGTTGCGAACTCTAGAAAATTCTGATGCTGAGAAGATTCGGATTGCAATTGTGGGGGGAGGTTATAGTGGAGTTGAATTGGCTTGTAAGTTAGCAGATAGGCTCAAAGACAGAGGTAGGTTGCGTATTGTTGATATTGGTGGAGATATTCTCAATCATTCTACCAAATTCAATCGCCAAGCAGCCAAAGAAGCATTGCAAAAACGCGGCGTTTGGTTAGATTTAGAAACTAAGGTAGAATCGATCACCTCAGAGACAATTGCTTTAGATTACAAAGGGAAAGTTGATACCATCCCCGTAGATGTAGTTCTCTGGACTGTAGGGACGAGAGTTTCTGGGTTTGTTAAGGATTTACCCTTCCCAAAAAATCAGCAAGGTTTACTCGAAGTACAACCCACCTTGCAAGTTAGCGATCGCCATGATATTTTCGCACTAGGAGATGTTATAGCTTGCCGAGATGCCCAAGGGCAAGAAGTTCCTGCTACCGCACAAGCTGCTTTTCAACAATCAGATTACTGTGCCTGGAATATTTGGGCATCTTTAACGCAACGTCCTTTACTTCCTTTCCGTTACAAAAACTTAGGAGAAATGCTGGCATTAGGCAAAGATGAAGCAACTCTGACAGGTTTGGGAATTGAATTAGCAGGGACTCCTGCTTACATAGCTAGGCGTTTGATGTATCTTTACCGCCTTCCTACCTCTAAACATCAACTTGCTGTCGGTTTAAAATGGATTACTCAACCAATAATCGAATTACTTTCGTGACATCCTCTCTATTGGCAAATTGATATGACACCCAAGGTAATTTTCTTAGATGCTGTTGGTACTTTGTTTGGGGTAAAAGGGAGTGTGGGGGAGATTTATCGAGAGATGGCTTTGGAATTTGGTGTCGATGCCCCTGCCCAGAGTTTGAATAAAGCCTTTTTTCAAAGCTTTAAAGCTTCCCAACCTTTAGAATTTCCTGAAGCGAAGGCTAATGAAATTCCTGAATTAGAGTTCCAATGGTGGCAGGCGATCGCCCAAGAAACTTTTACAACTGCCGGAGTTATAGAACAGTTTGGTAACTTCACAGCCTTTTTCGCCGATCTTTATGCCCATTTTGCTACGGCTGAACCTTGGTATGTTTATCCTGATGTACTCCCTGCCTTAGAGTTATGGCAGCAAAAAGAGATTACTTTGGGCATTATTTCTAATTTCGATTCTCGCCTTTACGGGGTTTTGAAGGCTTTGGATTTGAATGATTTTTTTACTAGTGTGACTATTTCTTCTCAAGTTGGTGTGGCAAAGCCAAAAGGTGAAATTTTCCAGGCTGCTTTGGCACAACATAACTGTCAAGCAAAGGAGGTGTTGCATATTGGTGATAGCTTAAAAGAAGATTATTATGGTGCTAAAGCAGCAGGGGTAAGACCATTTTTGCTGCGGCGGTAGAGGAAAAGCTTTTTTTGCCGTTGCCTAATTCTCAAATCTTTATTTACCCAACTATTCGCTCAAAATTGGTATTTTATAGAGGGGAACAGTAAAAGTTACTGTAGAACCTAAACCTTCCCCCATGCTATAGAAATTAACCACTCCTCCCATCGCTTCAATTAGCTTTTGAGAAATAGCTAAACCTAAGCCTGTACCTCCATAGGTACGAGTGCGGGAACCATCTACCTGACTAAAAGATTGGAAAAGACGCTCTTGCTTATCTAAAGCAACCCCAATTCCTGTATCGGCTACCCTAACCATAACTAAGCCAGGACATTCTTCACCATTCACTACCATTTTCTTCTTCACCACCTCTGCACTAATAGTTACGCCACCTTCCTGGGTAAACTTAATAGCATTACCTACTAAATTAAGCAGAACCTGTTTCAATCGTTGGTAGTTACCATAAAGGATAATCCCATCGGGATCACGGGTAGCCGGAATCTTGTTAGTGTAGCTGAGGTTTTTATGGTGGGCTTGGGAATTAGTAAAACTATCTACATCGTGAATTAACTCATTAAGAGGCACTGTAGTTAATTCCAACTCCATTTTGCCTGCTTCAATTTTGGCAATATCGAGAACGTCATTAATTAAATTAAGTAAATGGAGGGCTGATTTGTGGGCTTCTTCAATAAATTCTTCTTGCTCTTCTGGAGTATCTGCCATCCCTTCAATGATTAGTTTAAGAAAACCAATGATGCCATTTAAAGGAGTGCGTAATTCGTGGGAAGTGTTGGCAAGAAATTCGCTTTTGAGACGAGAAGCTTCTTCAGCCTGGTTTCGGGCTTCTTCTAATTCTCCATAAAGGGTAGCATGGGCGATGGCTGTACCTACTTGATCTGCCAATTCTTTGACTAATTCTATTTCAGCATTATTCCACTGACGGAGGCGATCGCATTGTTGCAGATAAATCACACTGTTGGGTTGGTTACGATAGCTTGTAGTAGCTACTAAAATTGATTTTGCCCCCACCCCACAACCATCAAGTTTTTCTGTTAAGTCAAGGCTATCTATAGCTAAGGGAACTCCGCTACTAAGGGCTTTTTGAATATAAGGTTCTGCTTTTAATTGAGTCTCTAAACTCAATTGAGATGGAATTTGCCCTTGTAAATATTCTGCTTCAACTTTAAGTTTACTTTTGTTTTTATCTCTACTAACTTCCTGATAAGAAAGTATTAAACAACGACTAACATTCAGTGCTGCTCCTAATTCGCTCACCGTCTTCTGCCAAATCACTTTAAGTTTGAGGGTACGGCGTATATTACGAGCTATTTCTTTCAATAGTTCTTGATAAGGATCAGGAGTGGTTAATAAACCTGATTTGTGTAATTCAGGATTACTATTTTGAGGTAATAAATGCCCTGTTACTAAAACGAACTCGTTGTCACCAGATGCTACTAATACTGGAGTGATAACTAGTTGCCAGGGAAACAACTTATCACCGTACTTAAAAAAGCAAGAGCATTTTTGGGGAATACCTTTTTCTAAAACGTGCTGAATGATTTTTTGGTAAGCTTTTACATTTACAGGGCAGATGGTTTCTTCTAAAGAACTACCGACAATTTCCTGGCAGTCAATACCGTACTCTTGAGCTGCTTTCCAGTGAAATGATAAATATTGACCAGATTTGTTTTGCGCGAAAACAATTTCTGCTCCCAAAGTATTCCAAAAAACCGAGTTTTGATTAGCAGGAAAAGATTCCATATCATTAGACTCTAATTGAGGTAAGGGGAAATCACCGGGAGCAACCATGATTCTCAAATTAATCGCCAAAATTAAGGCTAGAATTTATTACTTGAAGCTTGGAAATTTGTCAGGAATTAGTTGAAAGTCAATCATTCCATTCTCCTCTTGGGGGAACTGGGGGGTTGCGGGTGAGATTGCGGGCTAAGTCTTCATCTAGTTGCCTTTCTCCTCGAAGCCACTGCTTAATAGCAGTTTCGATTATACGGCTAGGATTATTGGTAAGATGCTGAATTTGTTCGAGCAGTTCTGAATCAAGATGTATTGATATTTCTATTTTTTCAGTGGAGCGCCCAGAAGAGACTAATTTATTATCGTCCATATTGCTGCTGTGATTTGTTTGAGTATTTATGATTTTACGATCAGAATTTAGGGAAAACCACAAAATCATATCGGTTTTTTATTACTTAATTTTTTATTTTGAGATTAGGAGAGAATCTTATAATTGGTAATATCACTTATGATTGGTGATTCAACTTCTTTCATAAATAGTTTGTATAATGGTCTGTAATCGTTTTTTGCGTCATATACTTAACTGTTAATGCTTAAAATAGAGGTTAAGAAAAAGTGGATAAGAGAAATTTCTTGTAAACAAATCAAGACCTACTGACGAAATCAACATTAAAATAAGTTAAGGTTCATAGATTTTCTTTTGCTGCTCAGACAAATATGACTGATGTTCCCGTTTCTCGCCTTCGTAACTTTTCTATTATTGCTCATATAGATCATGGCAAGTCCACTTTAGCTGATCGCTTACTCCAAGTCACTGAAACAGTTCAAAAAAGACAGATGAAAGAACAGTTTCTGGACAATATGGATCTAGAGCGAGAAAGGGGCATTACTATTAAACTACAAGCTGCCCGCATGAATTACGGAGCTGATGATGGGGAAACTTATGTCCTCAATCTCATTGATACTCCTGGTCATGTAGACTTTTCTTATGAAGTGTCCCGTTCCTTAGTAGCTTGTGAAGGAGCTTTATTAGTAGTAGATGCTTCTCAAGGGGTGGAAGCCCAGACTTTAGCTAATGTTTATTTAGCCCTGGAACATGACCTTGAGATTATTCCTGTTTTGAACAAAATTGATCTTCCTGGTGCAGAACCTGAAAGAATCATCCAAGAAATAGAGGAAGTAATTGGTTTAGATTGTAGCAACGCTATTTTAGCATCTGCAAAGCAGGGATTAGGCATTAAAGAAATCCTAGAATCTATTGTTAGCCTGATTCCTTCGCCCCAAGATAACATAGAAAAACCTCTACGGGCCCTGATATTTGATAGTTATTACGATCCCTATCGTGGTGTGATTGTTTATTTTCGTATCGTCGATGGCAAAGTCAAAAAAGGCGATCGCGTTTTATTGATGGCTTCGGGTAAGGAGTATGAAATCGATGAGTTAGGAGTGCTTTCACCAAGCCAAATTCAGGTAGAGGAACTCCACGCTGGGGAAGTAGGTTATTTAGCCGCAGCGATTAAAACCGTAGAAGACGCGCGGGTGGGGGATACCATAACTTTAGTCCCTAACCCGGCACAAGAGGCCTTACCGGGTTATACAGAGGCTAAACCGATGGTATTTTGCGGCCTCTTTCCCACAGAATCTGATCAGTATAAAGATTTGCGAGAAGCTTTAGATAAGCTTAAACTCAACGATGCGGCCCTTTCCTTTGAACCGGAAACCTCTACTGCTATGGGTTTCGGTTTCCGTTGCGGCTTTTTGGGTTTGCTACATATGGAAATTGTCCAAGAACGTCTAGAAAGGGAATATAATCTCGATCTTATTACCACTGCCCCTTCTGTGATTTATCGCATCACCAACACTGATGGGGAAGTATTTGAAGTGGATAATCCCAGTCAGCTACCCGATCCTCAAAAACGAGAGAAAATCGAAGAACCTTATATCCTGGTGGAAATGATTACCCCAGAGGAATATGTGGGGGCGTTGATGGAACTCTGTCAAGGGCGTAGGGGTGTTTATAAAGATATGAAATATTTTGCCCAAGGACGTACTACCCTAGTTTATGAACTTCCTTTAGCTGAAGTGGTGACAGACTTTTTTGATCAACTTAAATCTCGTTCCCGTGGTTATGCGAGTATGGAATATCGCTTTCTGGATTATCGGGATAATCCTTTGGTGAAATTAGATATTCTCGTTAATGGCGATCGCGTGGATTCTTTGGCTACTATAGTTCACCGAGACAAAGCTTATTATTTAGGGCGTTCCTTAACTGAAAAACTTAAAGAGTTAATTCCTCGCCACCAATTTAAGATTCCTCTGCAAGCTGCTATTGGGGGCAAAATTATTGCTAGTGAACATATTCCCGCTTTGCGTAAGGATGTTTTGGCTAAATGCTACGGTGGTGATATTTCCCGCAAGAAAAAGTTGTTGCAAAAGCAAGCTAAGGGGAAAAAACGGATGAAGTCTATCGGTACAGTTGATGTTCCTCAAGAAGCTTTTATGGCAGTTTTGAAGTTAGATAATTAAGTCAAGAACTGTTAGATGAACATTGATGGTATTAAGAGTCTCTACTACATTACCCATATAAAAAACTTACCATCTATACTTGAACGTGGCATTTTATCCCATGGAAAAGTTGATGAGTTAAATGTTTCTTACACTCCCATTTACGATACTGCAATTGTCAGTCAGCGTAAAGACAAAGTAACTTTAGAACAAAAGAGTTTGTGGGAGTATGCCAACTTATATTTCCAACCAAGAAATCCTATGATGTATAGGGTTGTTCATGAAAAGGATAAAAAAGATCTTGCCATTGTTGGTATTAAGCCCAAAATACTGTACAACTCTGGAGTACTAATTACTGATGGCAATGCCGCTAGCCAACCAACTAAATTTCTCTCGGTTCATGAAGGGCTAAAAATACTCGCCAAACAATGGAAAATAATTCAAAATGATTGGTGGAATGAACATGATGGTTCAAAGCGCAAGATTATGTCTGAGTGCTTAATTCCGGAACAAGTTAGCCCGGAATATGTTCATTCAGTTTTTGTAGCAGATCATAAAGTGAAAGAAAAAGTTACCTCAATGATAGGTTCAGCAAAAGTTCCTATTGTTGTTGAGTCTCAGATGTTTTTCCAGCCTAGATCCGCTACTCGTATTGGCAATAATATCTCTTTAATTAATGGAGATATGTTTTTTTCTAATATGCAAACGCTGACCATAAGTGTTAATTTGCAAGGGATAATGGGAAAGGGGCTAGCCTCTAGAGCAAAGTATCAATTTCCTGATGTATATGTCAATTATCAAGACGCTTGCCAAAAAAAGTATCTTACCGCAACAAAGCCTTATCTATACAAAAGGGAAGCATCTTTAGATGAGGAATTAGCTGATTTAACTCTGCCTTTAAAAACTCCTAATGCTGTGAAATGGTTTTTGCTATTTGCTACTAAAAGGAAGTGGCGCGAAAATTCTCGTCGAGATGATATTGAAGCTGGTTTAAATTGGATTAGAAGTAATTATCAAGAAGTAGGAATAAAATCTTTAGCGATGCCTGCTTTAGGTTGCGGTTTAGGCAACTTAAATTGGGCTGATATTGGCCCATTGATGTGTCGTTACTTACATAATATTGAGATTCCCGTGGCTATTTATCTCCCCCAAGAACAAAAAATTGCTCCTGAATACCAAACAGAAAATTATTTGTTACAACGAAATTAGGTTTCCTGGGTAAGCCTGATAATTAATTCAGAATGCTGGGGAAATTTCTGCAATAACTCTTCCCGACTCACAATATTGAGTTGTTCCCATTCAAAAGCTGGCGCACAAATATTACTTCCAAAAGCAAAAGAAACTCCATCAGGTATTTCAGCAGCTTGAAGGCATCCTTTAGGAATAGTAATAACTGGACGTTCACCTAATTTTAAATCAGTTCCCAAGTGAAAACTATGGTGTTCTCCATTAGATTCTAGGGTATGTAAAATCAGTTTTCCCTGATGAATTGCCCAAATTTCTTCGCTATTTAATACTTTATGAAAGGAAGAAATGGCTCCAGGTAAAAATAACCAATGACCAGAAGTACGAAACTGATCGCGATGGGTTTCAACGAACTTTGGACCTTCAGGATGATCGTACCAATCGTAAGATTCGAGTATAGCTTTTATCATTTGGGAGCAGGGAATTAAGGAGAAGTTAAGGACAATTAGCAACTAGCAATTAGCCATTAGCCATTAGCAACTAGCCGATTCCTAGTTTCTAAATAAACTAATAAAGCATTAATATCAGCAGGATTAACCCCTCCAATTCTAGAAGCTTGCCCTACGGTTAAAGGTCTAACTTTAGTAAGTTTTTCTCTCGCTTCCATAGATAAAGTTTCTATGGTCATATAATCTAAATTATCAGCTAATTTACGATTACTATGGCGGTTCACTTGTTCGATTTGGTTTTCTTGACGTTTGATATAACCGGAATATTTAATATCAATTTCTGCTCCTTCTTTTTCTGCTTGATTTAATTCAGGGTTTCCTAAACCATAACTTGCTAAATTGTCATAATGGAAACCGGGACGACGCAATAAATCAGCTAAGGTAATTGAACCTTTGATTTTTTGTTGAGTATCAGTTGCGATCGCCACACCAACTTGATCTCTTTCTTTGACCCTGGTACTGTGCAACCGTTCCTTTTCCGCGACAATGTTAGCTTGCTTGCGTTGAAACATTTGCCAACGACGATTGTCAATTAAACCAATCTCTCTACCCATAGGGGTTAAGCGCTGATCAGCATTATCTGAACGCAACAGCAAGCGATATTCAGATCTACTAGTTAACATTCGGTAAGGTTCCCGCAAATCCTTAGTACAAAGATCATCAATCAACGTGCCGATGTAGCTTTGTTCACGGGGGAAGACAATCATTTCTTCTCCTTTAGCAAAGCGCGTTGCATTAATCCCCGCAACTAGACCTTGGGCCGCAGCTTCCTCATAGCCCGTTGTGCCATTGATTTGTCCGGCAGCAAACAACCCCTCAATTTTTTTGGTCATTAAGGTAGGATAACATTGGGTTGCAGGTAAGTAATCGTATTCCACTGCATAGGCAGGGCGCAGCATGGCACATTGTTCTAAACCAGGGAGAGTATGCAACATCTCTAGTTGTAATTTTTCTGGCAAACCTGTAGAGAAACCTTGAATATAAAGTTCAGGGATATCTCTACCTTCTGGTTCAATAAAAATTTGGTGACTTTCTTTATCTGCAAAGCGAACAATTTTATCTTCAATGCTAGGACAGTAACGGGGTCCTTTAGAGTCGATGAAACCGCCGTAAATTGGGGAAAGGTGTAAGTTGTCCCGAATTAATTTATGGGTGTCGCCAGTAGTACGAGTTAAGTAACAAGGCATCTGTTCCCTTGCTACCCAAACTTGAGGATCAAAACTAAACCAACGCACCTCTGCATCACCCGGTTGCAGTTCCATTTTACTATAATCAGCAGAACGTTTATCAACCCGTGCAGGAGTCCCTGTTTTCAATCTCCCGGTTTCAAAACCTAGCTGGTTAAGGGTATCAGTTAAACCTACTGCGGCAAACTCTCCCGCCCTTCCTGCTGCCATTGATTTACCGCCAATCCAAATTTTACCCCCTAAAAAAGTTCCGGTGGTGAGGACGACGGCTTTGGTTTGGAAACAAGTACCGAAATAAGTCTCAATACCTATAACCTCATCGTTTTTTCCTAAAATGAGGTCTGTTACCATAGCTTCTCGGATAGTTAAATTGGCTTGGTTTTCAATAATCTCCTTCATTATTGCTGCATATTCCCGTTTATCGGTTTGCGCCCGCAATGCCCTAACCGCAGGTCCCCGTGAGGAGTTGAGGACGCGCTTTTGTAAATAGGTACGATCAGCCATTTTGCCAATTTCTCCCCCCAAGGCATCTACTTCATGGGTTAATTGGGACTTAGCTGGACCACCAACGGCAGGGTTGCAAGGTTGCCAAGCAATTTTATCTAAGTTCAAGGTTAGCATCATTGTGCGGCAACCAAGACGGGCTGAGGCTAAGGCAGCTTCGCAACCGGAATGCCCTGCGCCGACGATAATGACATCAAAGGAGTCTTGGAATTCTATTGAGGAAGTTGTCATAGGTTAAGTAAAAGAGTATTTATGTGTGAAGATATGAGTTTAAAAAAGAAAATCCTAGAGACTATATTTTATATCTACAGATATTTAAAATTCGTTCAAAACAAATCTTGTCAAGTTCTTGACGTTTTCTATTTATATTAAGGCCGCCAACTATATATTGGATGGAGACAAGCCTATTGAAACGTCGTAAATTATTAATCCTTACTTCTATGGGCGGACTAGGATTAGCTTTGGCATCTCATAAGTATTTAACGCCTCAATATCCTCTCACTTTAAAAAGCTGCCCCGACATAGCTTCAGAAAAATCTTTACCCCTATTGCGTTTTGCTGCTCTCGGTGACGTAGGGACAGGAGATGAGAAGCAATATAAAGTAGCTAAAATTATGAGTTGTTACTTCAAGCTTAATCCCTTTTCTCTGGTTCTCTTGGCAGGAGATAATATTTATAGAAATGGTGAAATAAAAAAAATTGCTGCCACCTTTGAAAGACCTTACCATGAGCTTTTACAGCAAAACGTAAACTTTTATGCTGTCCTTGGCAATCACGATATTCGTAGCAACAACGGCATTCCTCAAATTCGTTACCCTGGGTTCAATATGCAGGGACGTTACTATAGTTTTACTCGTGGCCCAGTACAGTTTTTTGCCCTTAATAGTAACCCAGAAGCAGGTTGGTCAAAGCAGTTGGTCTGGTTAGAAGAAAAATTAGCCGAGTCTCAACAGCCCTGGAAAGTAGTATTTGGACACCATCAAATGTATTCTTCGGGTAAATATGGAGTTAATCAAGAATTAATCGAGCGCCTAACACCTTTGTTTTCTCGCTATGGTGTTCAGCTTTATATTAACGGCCATGAACACCATTATGAAAGGACTCAACCCATTAAAGGTACAACCTATTTAACCTGTGGTGCTGGTGCTAAACTACGTCCAGTCGGTGAGTCAGATTGGACAGCCTATGCTGTTTCTAGATTAAGCTTTGCAGGAATTGAAGTTTATTCAGATCGTTTAGAAATTTGTGGCATAGGTACTGACGGACAAGTATTTGATCGGGGAGTTATTTCCTAGTTACAAGAGAATGCCATGAGGATTTTATTAGTAGAAGATGATGATCGCATTGCTAGGCCCCTAGCAGAAGGTTTAAGAAATGAACATCACGTAGTCGAAATAGCTGGGGATGGTATTGAAGGTTGGGAATTTGCTCAAGGGGCTGAATATGACCTAATTCTCTTGGATTTGATGCTACCAAAATTAGATGGCATTGAACTGTGTAAGCGATTGCGAAAGGCGAAATCCCAGGCCTTAATTTTGATGCTCACGGCTAGAGATACTATTGATGATAAGGTAATTGGGCTAGATGCTGGGGCAGATGACTATTTGGTAAAACCATTCAAACTCAAAGAATTAGCAGCAAGAATCAGGGCTTTATCCCGTAGAAGTCATGAACTCAAACCGCAAATTATTAGTTACCAGGAATTACAACTCAATCCCAGTACGGGGGAAGTAACCTATGAAGGTAATTTGCTTTTGCTAACCCCCAAAGAATATTTAATTTTAGAATACTTTTTACGCCATCCCAAACAAATTTTAACCCGTTCAGCTATTCTTGATAAGCTCTGGGAGTTTGACAAATCTTCGGGAGAAGGAACTATTAAAACCCATATTACCAACCTGCGCTCAAAGCTAAAAGCAGTAGGAAGTAAAGGCAATTTGATTGAAACTGTTTATGGCATTGGTTATCGTTTGGGGTCATTAGAAAATTAGCGGTTTGCTGTTGTGTTTGAAAAAATTCGCTATCGTTTATTTCTCTCCAACCTACTAGTCTTGGCTTTAGTGTTGACAGGTTTTGCTTTTGTCGTGCGCTTGGTTTTCATTCGCAACCTCAAACAGCAGCAAACTGAGCAATTAATAGCTTTAGCCCAAGCAGCAGCCGCAAGCACTGAATTTGATAGGGGATATTTAGAATCGGAAGCAAAATTTTCTTCACAACAACTAAAAGATCGCCAGCAAGCTTTTCAATGGTTTGATTCCCAAGGTAAGTTGATTGAACAACAGGGCGATCGCCTCTACATTCCTACTTTACCCCTTGAAGACGAGCAAACTGTGCAAACTCAAACCGACAAAATTAGGCTTCAGGTAGTAACTTTACCCATCATTGGCAGGGCTACTAAGCGGTCAATTGGCTATATCCGCGTCAGTCAGTCCCTAGAAGAAATTGATGAAACTATCTCTCGACTGGATGTGGGCTTAGCTGTAGGTGCGCTTGTTGCTATCGTCCTGAGTAGTTTGGGTAGCAGTTGGCTTAACCATCAAGCAATGCAGCCCATTGAAGAAAGCTTTGAACGTCTCAAACAGTTTACTGCTGATGCTTCCCACGAACTACGAAGTCCCCTAATGGCAATTAGCACTAATGCAGAAGTAGCTTTGACTTATGCAGAAGGAATGCGAGCTAGCGATGGTGAAAAATTCCAGGCGATCGCCTCGGCAATCGACCAAATGTCAAGGCTTACAGAAGATTTATTGCTTTTAACCCGAACCGACAGAGTTAGGGACTTTGAGTTTGAAAAAATCAATCTTACTGCTTTGCTAACAGCCTTAGTTAACTTGTACAAACCCCAAGCACAAGCTAAACAAATTGAACTTAAAACTAAAGTTGAAAATGATTTATGGTTAATGGGGGATGAAGCTAAATTAACACGGGCCTTTACTAATTTAATTCAAAATGCCATTCAATACACTTCTGATGGTGGAGAAGTCCAAGTTATTGGCGATCGCATCGAGGGAGAAATTAAGGTAACAATAGCAGATACGGGGATCGGCATACCGAGAGAACATCTCAATCTGGTTTTTGAGCGATTGTGGCGGGCAGACGGATCTCGCTCTTATTATGAGGGGGGGTCAGGTTTGGGTTTGGCAATTACCCAAGGGATTATTCGCAACCATCGGGGAACAATTACTGTTACTAGCCAGCTAAATGTTGGCAGTTGTTTTGTTGTGTGTTTACCTGCTAGTGCAATCAATCTAAATTCTTAAATAGGAAAAATAACGCTACAGATAAATTATTTTTGTATTGCTTTTTTTGTTGCTCCTTGTTTTAGTTTAGCTGTGGGTAGTTTTAGTCTTTACTGGGGGACTAGCCCCCCAGACCCGCATCTCAGGGAAACAAGTGTTTCCCTACAACCCTTCCTAACCGCTTCGCTCTTCGTTGGTTGTGTTTGGCTGGCTAATTTGGGGTTGGTCTATCGTCGGAATTAGACAGTAGTGGTAGGGCGCATTTAGATTTAGGCTCGTTGTTTAAATTGATATGTAGCAAATATTTAGGTGTTTTATATTATATGAAATAGTAAAAATAACGCTACAAATGAATTATTTTTGTATCGCTTTTTTTGTTGCTCCTTGTTTTAGTTTAGCTGTGGGTAGTTTTAGTTTTATTGGGGGATTAACCCCCCAAACCCGCATCTCAGGGAAACAAGTGTTTCCCTACAACCCTTCCTAACCGCTTCGCTCTTCGTTGATTGTGTTTGGCTGGCTAATTTGGGGTTGCTCTATTGTCGGAATTAGACAGTAGTGGTAGGGCGCATTTAGATTTAGGCTCGTTGTTTAAATTGATATGTAGCAAATATTTAGGTGTTTTATATTATATGAAATAGTAAAAATAACGCTACAAATGAATTATTTTTGTATCGCTTTTTTTGTTGCTCCTTGTTTTAGTTTAGCTGTGGGTAGTTTTAGTTTTATTGGGGGATTAACCCCCCAAACCCGCATCTCAGGGAAACAAGTGTTTCCCTACAACCCTTCCTAACCGCTTCGCTCTTCGTTGATTGTGTTTGGCTGGCTAATTTGGGGTTGCTCTATTGTCGGAGATAGACCTCGTGGTAGGACGCATTTGGACTTGGGATCGTTATTTAAAAGGTGACTTTAGCTACATAGATTTGCAAAAAATTTATCCTTTTTTTAATGGGGCTGGATTATTATTTCTAGCTGTAACAGGTATCTCAATATGGTGGAAGATGCGACGTGTTTCTAGAGATAATTCAAGAAATTGATATTAATATTTTTAGTTGAGCGATTGCTTTTGCTATCAAAGTTGCTCAAAATCTTGCTAAGTTCTTGACATTTATTTTCTAAAGTTAAAGTATCAAAAGTTATAAAGATTTTAACTGTCATGAAAAGCTCTCTTCTTAAAAAAATCTTGTCTGCTGTCTCTATTTCAGCCACCCTCTCTTTATTTAGTGGTTTGCCTGTTTTAGCCCAGGTGAAAGATACAACTACACTTAATCGTTCCATCACACCTTTTTCTTTAGTATCTCAGGCTCAAGAAGGACGCTTGCAAAGGCAAGGAATTCCTGGTTATGGAGCTTTAGCCACTAAATATATGCTGCACCAAGTAACTGCTGAAAGTTTAGTTCAAGCAGGAATTGATGCTCATTTGATTCCTACTCAAACTCTACAAAATCAAGGCTATATAAATGCTGTTAATTCTCAGCTTCAGCAGAGAATAAATGATTAAGAAATTTAATTTATAATCCTTCATTTAGCAAGTAGGAAAAATAGTGAATAAACTGCCACAAATCACCGCTTTCTTCTGGATCATGAAAATATGTGCAACTACTCTAGGAGAAACCGCAGGGGATCTTTTATCAATGACTCTAAACGTGGGCTATGCAGTTAGTTCAATTATCTTGATTGGAGTGTTTTTAACAACTCTGGCTACTCAATTAGTTTCAAAAAGTTATAACCCTTTACTTTACTGGACTGTCATTCTTTCAACTAGTACTGCCGGTACAACAATGTCAGATTATATGAATCGCAGTTTAGGATTTGGCTATGCTAAAGGATCGATAATTTTAGTTACTATTCTTTTCGTAATTTTATTGTTCTGGCAATTGACTATTGGCTCTTTATCAGTCACTGATATTAAAACCTTTAAAGTTGAGTTGCTTTATTGGAGTGCCATTCTCTTTTCCAATACTCTAGGTACTTCCTTGGGAGATTTTTTAGCTGATAGTTCTGGACTTGGATTTGCAGGGGGAGCTATCCTAATTGCTAGTTTACTTGCTCTAGTTTTAGCTGCCCATTATTATACCAAAATTTCCGCAATTATCTTGTTTTGGATTGCCTTTGTTTTAACCCGCCCCCTTGGGGCAACAATGGGAGATTTTTTGACCAAAACATCTGATAAAGGTGGTCTTGGTTATGGTACAATTGGCTCATCTATAGTTCTTGTATCAATACTTGGAGTTTGTATTGTATTCACAACTCTAAAGCACAGAAGAAGAGAAATACTTTAGTTTGTTTGGTTTATTTTTCTGGGCTTAGCACAAAGTTTTGACTGCTTTTTTGTATTTTTAAAGGCTTTTTGTTCTGGGCCAGTTTGAGAGGTGGTCTTTGTTCTTTACACCATTTTAATGCTTCCTCTAAATCGAGAAAATCTTTAGTCAAATTCTCATTGCTATCCCAAGCTTCTCCTTTAATTAAAAACTCTTTAATTGTTGATTCTAAATTAGTAAAAATCAGCTCAATCTGATGATTTTTCGCAAGTTTGAAAATCTTAGTGAAACTAAGGACAGCAGAAGAATCAAGGCTATTAACTGCACTAAAATCAAAAATAATAAAATTCACCTTGTGTACTTCATTGGTTGCTAATCTTTGACGAACTTTGTTAAGCAAGTTGTTGGCTGTACCGAAGAAGATTGCTCCTTGGAGTTGGAGAATATAAATTTGTTCTTCTTGTTCTCTGGTTAGTTGGTTTAGCTTAATATAATCTTGACCAGAATATTCTTGCTTGACAACCTCGATTTTACTATAATTAAGAGCAAACAAAAATACAGCTAATGAAAAGCCAACTAATACCCCTTCTAAAAAGCCCACAGTGTTGATAATTACGACAATAACCAAAATAATTAAATATTCAGCTAAGGGAAACTTAAACCAAGTTTGATAGAGCCATTTAATAGATAAATCTAAACCAAGATAAAACAATAAGCTGCCAATAATTGGTTTAGGAAAAACAGCTAAAAAAGAAGAGCCAAGCAATAAGACGGCGGCGCAAGGAATAGTTTTGAAAACTCCAGCTAAGCGATTATTTGCTCCCATTTGGTGAACTAAGATGGTACTAGGTAAAGCTTGGTTGCCTACCATACCACTTCCTAAACCCGCAGCGATGTTAGCTAAGCCAACAGCTTGCAACTCTTGGTTAAGATCAACTTCTTTATCTACTGCTAATTCAATGCCACTATTAGTTAACACTAAAGAGATTAAGCTAATTAACATTACTGTCGCAATGGTGGCTGCTTGATTGGCAATGATTGAGAAATCAACTTGCTGCAAAGTCTTCCAGGTTAAGGGTTGCCATAATCCACCTTCAGGAAATGGCCCCAATAACCAACCTGCTGCCCTTGCTTCAGGAAGAGATGTGTTTGTAACTAAGAGAATAAGGTAAAAAATTCCTGTTGCCGTTACCATTATCCCTGGCATGATGAGGAAATGCTGATAGTATTTAAAAGCAACGAGCAAAACCAGCCCCAGAATTAAGCCAGAAAGCCACTGCCCAACCATATCTCCTTGCAATAAGCAAGGTATATTGCTGAGGGTAAGATGTTCCCCGGTTAGCACCTGAATTGCCCCCCGAATCAATAAAAATCCTGTTCCCGCCATAAAACCTCCCACTACAGGATAGGGGATGAATTGGGTGGCTTTGCCGAGATGCAGTTTACCTAATATGAACAAAAAGATTCCTGTCACCAGGGAACTAATAGCAATAGCAGCAACTACAGTTACTAGAATTTCCTCCCTCGTCCCTGTGAGCATATTTTCTGCGATCGCTGCTGCTAAGATAGCTAAAATAGCTGTAGGTGCAGCTAAAGGAGTGGCAATCATACCAGGAAGAGAACTTAGCAAAGCTACGACAATGCTAATAGCGGCTGTACTAAATACAGCAATACCGACTCCGATAGTGAGATGATCAGAAAGACTGCCAGAGAAAATCAAGGCGGCATAGGAGATTGCCCTGATTACGCCAATTACCCCTGTAAGTACACCCGCTATTACGCTAGGGATTAGTTTATTGGGATGCAACTCGGCAATTAGGGTAGATTTTGGCTGGTGTTTCTGTTCTTCGCTCAGTACCGCTTCTAATTGTGTCATAGGTTTTTGAGCAGGGTTTTCCTTTTTTCAAAAGTTTATGTTGTTACTAAATCTCGAATGAGTAAAATTACTTTTAGCTCAATTATATTAACTTAGAATTTGTCATTAATTGTCAAGAGGTGGCTAGAAATGAATTTTATTAATCCTGAACAAGTGCCAGAAATAAATAAAGCTTTTTAGATGGCTAACTTAGTAGATTTGAATCGCTAAGAAATAAAAAAACTGCATAAGCCAGGATTACTTATTAATGCTAAAAAAGGAGTGATTAGTTTAGGCAAATAAGAAATAGCTCGTCAATTATTAGATGTTATTAATAATAGTACCATTGCTAAAACTACAGGTTTAACTATTGAAGAAGTAAAAAAAATGCGTTAAATTCTTTTGGTGAGTGTAATTTTGTATCTTGAGGTCAAAGTTAATACTTAATTCGTAGATAATAAGATAATGAAAAACCAGATTACTGTATTTATTATAGTCTTTAGCTCTTGTATTGCTTGGAGTATCTTTGGTAATTCTGTTTCTGCTTGGATTTACTTGAGTCTAACCCAAATTAATATTCCAGTTCCGATTATACAACTTGCTTTGCTGGTATTGCCTCTGATTCTGCTACTTGAGGTTGTTCTAAAATTCATCTTATGGCAAACACTACCTCCTTTAAAGTTTATTCCTACTCAAGCTGAGTCGTGGGAGAATATTAACCAAGAGGAATTAACTCGTTATACCTCCGAACTAGAAAACCTGGGTTTTTTCCAGTTAACTGATTATACCTTTCCATCTAGTCAGAATGTAGCAAGATTGTTTGCCCATCCTCAAGCATTTTGCTTTGCAGAAATTGGCATACCGAGAAATCAACCCGTGTTCTGTAGTATTTCTTGCCATCTCGAAAATAACTGGGTATTAGCCGTAACAGATATATCTTCTCAAACTATTGTATGGGCTGTATGGTACGCATTTTTCCGACAACCTCATTGTCTAGTAAAACAATTTGAGGATAATTCAATTAATGTACTTTTTCAAGCCATATTAGACTGGCGTAAACAGGTATCAAGAGACTTGGATTTAAAAGTTATGCAAGATGTTACAGTTGAGACTTACTTTGAAAGAGAAAATAGAAATAGAAAAGAACAAAGACATTCTCTACTTTTTAAAAGTATTACTTGGGCATTATTAGAAGTGTTGTGGTTTTCTCGTAATCCTCAATCTGAGTGGTTGGGAAATTACTCTAAGTTTAAACAAAACAGTAAAGCCTAACTCTTATCATTTATCGTTTAACTAATTACCGATGATATCAACTCATCACCCTCAATTGTTCTTGCCGACGATTGAGACTATCACACAACAAACGAACAATATATTCTTGCAAATTAGTTGCTAACTCTGGTGCTTCTTGCTTCATGGTTTCAAAAGCACTTTCAGATAAATAGTAAAGCTTGCTGGGAGTATCAGTTATCACATAAGTTGAAAGGGGAACTTTGCCATAAAATCGCATTTCTCCTAACAAGCTTCCTGCGGTTAAAGTTTGCAACCTTTTAGTTTTTTCTGTCCTTAATTCCAGTAAAACGCTAACTTGGCCAGTTTCAAGGAAATATAAACCTTGATCTGCTTTTTCTGGACGGAAGATATAATGCTTAGCGGCAACTTCTTGAGGTTCTAAATAGTTAACAAATTGATTAACTTGTTCTGGTTGCAAAAATAACTTGATTAATTGTTCTGATAATCGATTAGGAAACTTGGTGATGATATTTTCTTGCTTAATTAATTGGTTTTCACACCACTCCAAACCGCGATCTATATCAGAGAAGATCAGACATTGTGAACTATCTAGTTCTAAACCTTGACCTTTAATAAGTTTGCTTTTAAAATCATCGTTGAGATTGGTAAACAGTAAAGTTAGCTCATTTTTACGAGCTATTTTCCAGATTTTGTTAAAACTCAAAACCGCAGAAGCATCTAAACCGGTAACTTGATGAAAATCAATAATCACAAAACTCAAAGGTGCTTCAGACTCTACCCGATTTCGCACTCTAGTTAAAAGGTAATTAGCAGTACCAAAAAAGAGATACCCTTGTAATTCTAGAATGAAAGTTTGTTCTCCTTTTGTTGCTAGTAATTTTCTTTGTTCTGGGATGCGGTCTACATTACTTTTGGTTGAATTTCCTGAGAGAACTTTTTTGGCAACATCAATCTGGCTATAGTCGTACATAAATAGAACGACAGAGATAACAAAGCCAAGGAAAACTCCTTCTAAAAAACCGACTGTGTTGATAACTATTAAGGTAATAATAACTGTTAGATAATCAAGCCAAGATAACTTAAACCAGCCTTCATAAACCCATTGAATTAGTAAAGAAATTCCGAGATAAAGTAACAAACTACCCAGGACAGGTTTAGGAAAAAAAGATAAAAAAGAAGAACCTAACATCAAAACTGCAAGACAAGGAATTGCTGTCACAATTCCTGTTAAACGGCTATTACCACCAATTTTATTAACTAATAAAGTACTGGGTAAAGCTTGGTTTCCGACCATGCCACTACCAAATCCTGCTGCTAAGTTGGCTAAACCTACAGCTTTTAATTCCTTGTCTAACTTCAAATCCTTTCCTACTACCAACTCTATGCCACTATTACTCAGCATCAAAGAAAGGAGACTAATTACCATTAAAGTTGCGATCGCACCACTTTGGGAAGCAATAACAGACCAATCAACCTCACCTAAAGTATTCCAAGTTAGGGGTTGCCACAAACCCCCTTCAGGAAAAGGCCCCAACAACCAACCATTATCCCTCGCAACGTCTATATTAGTGGAGGTTGCCCATAAAGTTAAGTAAAATAATACCACTGAAGCCAGTAGAGTTCCTGGCATCACCGAAAAGTGTTGATAGCGACGAGAAATGAGCAATAAAATGAGGGCAAAACTTAAACCAGAAAGCCAGTGAAATAAAATTTCTGGTTGCCAAATCAAGGTAAAATGCTCCCAGGTTAAAGGTTCATCAGTCATAACCTGAAAAGCCCCTCGAACTAATAACCAACCAGTTCCTGCCATAAACCCACCCACTACCGGATAAGGAATAAAACGAATTTTTTTCCCTAACTTAAAGTTGCCCAACAACCACAAAAAGCCTCCTGTTAAGACTGAAGCAAGGGCGATGGCAGTTAAGACAGTAGCAAGTACTGCTGAACTAGAGGCATCAGTCATTTGGGTGGCTATGGCAGCGGTGAACATAGCGATTATGGCACTGGGGGCAGCTAAAGGTGTGGCGATCGCCCCAGGAAGCCCGCTAGTTAAGGCGAAAACACTACTAACTATGGCAGTACTCAAAACCGCCATTCCCACCCCAGTGGAAAGATGAACCCCAAGGGAACCAGAAAAAATTAAGGCAGCATAGGAAATAGAACGAATTACCCCGATTAAACCTGTTACCAAACCAGCCGTTACAGTGGGTATAAGTTTGTCCGGCTGAAATTCTCCTACTAAGTTTGAAAGCCTTGGTTCAAAATCAGTTTCGATTGTTCCTTGTTGAGTCATACAAAGTCCGGTTGAAGAACATAAAGAAAAATGCTACAAGACTAACAATTAGCTATGAGAATTAAAACAAACTCAATTGCTGAGGATAACTAACTTGCTTCCAAGGCAAAGGGGGAACAGCGATACCTTCCCTTTCCAGCAGTTTCTGGAATTCCTTGGCTGTACGGGGAGAATAATCTTCTATGGGGCAGTGAACAAAAAAATACACTTCGATCCCCCTCTCTAGACAATTTTGTACCAGAGTTACCCACTCCCTTAAAAAAGACTGGTTAAACTCAGCTTGAGGATGGCTAATAAAGCGAATGATACTAAAGTTTGCTGTAAATTCAGGTAACAAAGGTAACTTTGGTTTGCGTCGTTGAGAATTTAGTTGCGGATCATCGGGGCAATTATAGATGGGGCGACTATCTAAAAGGACACGGCCAATTATTAATTGCGACAGAAGAGTATTTAATTTACTGTGGTTGGGTTCTTTGAACCAATCTGGGTGGCGTACTTCAACGGCTAAGGGATGTCTATCTTGCGGCCAAGCTTGAAGAAAAAGTTGTAAATCTTCCCAAGAATCAGGACTATAACTGGGGGGGAGTTGAGCGAAAATAGGCCCTAAGCGATTCCCTAAATTTTCCATAGTGGTAAGAAATTCTCCAGCAGCATCTACTTGCGTTTGCAAAGAACCACTGTGGGTAATAGTTTTAGGTAACTTAGGGCAAAACTTAAAACCGGGGGGAGTTTGCTGTCCCCAACGACTTACTGTTTTAGCTTCAGGGACAGCATAAAAAGTGGTATTTCCTTCTACGGCAGTTAGGCGTTGACTATAAAGAGAAAGGAAATCTTGGGTTTTAGTTTTTGGTGGAAAAAAGTCTCCTACCCAACCTTTATAAGACCAAACTGCACAACCTAAATAGAAATTATTCATCAAGTTATAGAATTTCTTTTTATTCACCCATTGCCTATCAAGCCACAACTGTCTCCTCACCAGTCATAGTTGTTGTTTCTGCTTTGTTATTTGCCATATTGCCAATTTCTCGATCAATAAAAAAGATTCCTTGTCCTTCTGTACCAATTAAATTAATCTTGTCGAGAATGCTTTTAAACAAAAACTCTTCTTGATGTTGTTCTGCCACATACCATTGTAAAAATTGCAGGGTTGCATAATCTGGTTCGGTATTAGCTAAATGTACCAAATCATTAATCTTACTTGTCACAAGCTGTTCATGTTCGTAAATTTTTTCAAACATTTGGGTTAATGATTCAAACTTAGCTGGCGGGGCTTGCATTCCACCGATTGTTGCTAAAGCACCTGTTTCTTGGAGATAATTAAATAAACGCCTCATGTGCATCATTTCTTCATCAGCGTGTTGACTAAGAAAAGCGGCACAACCTTCTAAAGACTGGTACGAACACCAAGAACTCATTTGCAAATAGAGATGGGAAGAATATATCTCTAAGTTGATTTGATGATTGAGGGACTCAATTGTTTTGGTAGATAGCATAATTTATCTTTGTAATAAAATTGGCTGGAGATGGTAGAACGAAGCGGTTACAACTAACTTTTACCCGTTAATTGAAAATTAACAATATACTATGGATGACGAATATATTTATAAACATCCAAGTAGTTTTCTCCTGGCTTATTCCAAGAATAATCGTAGCCCATACCTTGCTTAACCAAGGTTACAAATTCATCAGGAAATTCTGACCATAAATCCATAGCCCTTCCTAATGCTGATTCTAGGGCATTGTCATCACTTTGATAGAATACATAGCCATTACGTTCTTTGGGGGGTTTAGTTTCGTCATAATCTTGATCAAACACAGTATTAACTAAACCTCCTACCCCCCTAACAACAGGTACAGTACCGTAGCGTAAAGAAATTACTTGGGTTAGCCCACAAGGTTCATAATTACTAGGTACAACGATCATATCTGCCCCAGCATAAATGAGGTGTGCCAATTCTTCATTAAAACCTAATTCTAAATGGCAGTCTGGATTATCATTTAAAAATTCTTTTTCGTGCTGGAACCAACCATTAATCTCTTTATCTGTTGCTGAACCTAAAAGAACAAATTGTCCGCCCCGATGTAGAGTGTAATAAAGGGCATGATGAACTAAATGTACTCCTTTTTGCTGATCTAAACGACCAATAAAAGCAACTAATGGTTTATCTTCTTGGCGTAATAATAACCGTTCTCGCAGGGCTTTTTTATTCCAAACTTTATCTTCCAAACTTTCTTGAGAATAGTGATGGGGTAAATGAGGATCAATTTCTGGATTCCACATCTGATTATCAATCCCATTGAGAATGCCGCTAAACTTGTTTTGGTGTATTGCCAAGGTATCCCCTAAACCGCAACCTATATCCGTAAAACGTGCTTCCCAAGCGTGGTGAGGAGAAACAGTATTAACGTAGTTGGAGTAGACAATACCTCCTTTCATTAAGTTAATCGCAAAGGGATTAGAATTATCTTGGAGGCGATCGCGGTTAAAGTAATAAGCTTCGTTATTCAACCCTGTTGCTTTGAGAATTTCCCCTCCAGAAACCCCTTGATGTTTAAAGTTATGAATGGTGTAGCAAACCCTTTGCTTTTCCATACCGTGATACTGATAAATTTCATACAACATCACTGGTACTAAGCCCGTTTGCCAGTCGTGGCAATGGATGATATCGGGACGCTTGTTACTTTTCAGTAAGAACTCTAAAGCCGCTTTACTAAAGAAGGCAAAGCGCATCTGATCGTCCCATTCACCGTAATAAACACCCCGGTTAAAGAAATTATCCTGAGAATGAGGTTCAATGAAAAAGCATAACCTGCCATGCACCCAACCACAGTAAACAGAACAGTGTATTTCCCCATCGTACCAAGGAACCCAAAGGTCATTATAAGCATCATGCAAGCCCCAGATATGGTCGTAACGCATACAATCGTACTTAGGCAAAATAAGTTCAACGGTATTGCCACGAATTTCTAATTCTCTACTAAGTCCGTAAACCACATCACCTAAGCCGCCAGCTTTAATAACGGGCGCACACTCTGAGGCTATTTGCACAATGTACATAAAATTGAATTCCCTGAGCTTAATAAAACTTCATTTTTATCTTTTCATAAGATAGAACGAAGGTTCTTTGTCCTGCAAGTGTAGAGTTCCCCTATTTCTTAAGTATGAGAACTGACATTAGAGTACTCCAATTAATGAAGTATCTAAGATTCTTTGGTTTTTGGCTATTACCTATTAGCATTGATTTCATTTTTTATGATTGGAGATGTTCAATTCTAGATAAAAATTGATAGCTTTTCTCTCTCTGCTGAAATACACCTCAACTAGTCATTAGCCATTAGCAACTAGCAATTATCCTATTCATTCATATTACGATATGTAGCCACTGAAGAAGGAGAAATACGATTAAGATAGCGAAAAATCCAATACTTTAAAACTGTATCTAAAATAACCGGAAAAGTGGCGATGAATAAGAAGTTGAAGTCCCTACTTTCCGGTATACCAAAATGTCGAGCAATACCTTCTAGGATAACCTCCCAACCATGGGGAGAGTGGAAACCTACAAACATATCGGTAAATAAGATAATCAGAAAAGCTTTGGCAGAATCACTTAAACCGTAGATAATTTCATCTAAAAAAGATTTTAAAATAGCAATTTCTCTTTTGCTAATTAAAATAATCCAAGCAAAAGCAATCAAGGAAAAAATATCACCAAAGACATTACCAACTACATCTGTACCCTGATGGCGATATTCTTCAGCAATCTCCTGGGCTTTTTCTTTGATTTTTTCTTCTATTTGTTGAGAAGATATCTCTGGGGCTAAGCCAATTAAACTTTTAAAATGTAGTTTTTCTTCATAGCGATGCAATTCTGTAAAAGCTTCTTCCTCCATATCCTCATTAACAAAAACAACCTCACTATTTTCAGGAAAAAATTTGGTTTTGATCAGAGGACTCAAAATGAAAGTTTTAGCAACTTGATGAGTTAATAAAGGAACAATAATCAAAAGCAGTAAAAACTTAACAGAAATTGCTGTTTTGTCGCGAGAACGGCGAAACTTCTTAATAACTTCCTCTTCTGTCTCCCTCGATTGGGGATTTATTTCTCGCCTAATACGTTTAAGGGTACGCAATATTGATCTCGGTAGTACTCCAGTTTTGTCAGTAACAGTTTCTAAATTCGTGTCTTCTTCGTTAACAAATTTTTTAGACTGTTCTGGTAAAGAGAGTTGAGTATTCTGAGGTTTAACTAAACTCTTGTTTTGAGATTTACCAGGTATGCTCTCTGTGATTTTAGCATCATTGGTTTGATTCTTAACTTGAACTAAAGAAAGAGACTTTTTCTGAGAAATTCTTTGTTTTTCATACTTAGAAATAACCTCATCAATAAACTTAAGTTTATCAATAAAAACGGCTGCTTTTTCGCGAACTTCTTCATCATAATCGTCATGATAGTCAGTCAAATTATCGTTGTAAATATCCCCCATATTGATAAATGAGCTACTAGTCTTGAACTCAGCCAACCTAACTTTAGCAAGTTTGAGGTTTTTTCTAACTTCTGCATTACAGTAAGAGGTAACTCTGTGGCCATATTGAGAAGAATCAGTCGGTATTCTCTGCCCATCAAAATATTCATCTTCAAGGGCTTTAATAGTCAAAGCAGCACGATAAGCCTGCTCTAAAGCCCGGTCGGGAGTACCCGAAAACCAACGTTTGGCTGTACGAAAGATAGCTTTGAGTTCCATAGAAACGCTATAGAGGGGGATGAAGAGAAAAGTACAGATTGTATCTAACCTGACAAAATGCCTAGAATTAGATAAGTGAAAGTGTACGGGGTATATTATCAGATTAGCCTATAGTAAAAATGCCAAGGCAATTGAGAAAATGGATCGTCGGACCAACTCGTAGTGGTAAAACTACCCAGCTAGTTAAAGAATTTAGGCAATGGGTAATAGAAAAACTAAAGAAAAGACAGTTTCTAGGACAATTGAGTCCGGCTGTCCTGGTTTTCGCTGCTAATGACGATAATCGAAGAGAGTTAGCGGATCAATTAGCGATCGCAATTCAAGGTAGCTATCCAGTAATTTCTAAAACTCCTTTAGGATTTATTTCTGATGAGGTGATGCTTTTTTGGCCATTGCTTTTTGAGTTGCTTGATCTTAAAGCACAATTTCCTCTCCGTTTACGACCAGAAACAGAACAGGAATTAGCAACTCAGTTATGGCGCAAGTCTTGGCAACAGGAGGAGTGGCAACTATCTGGTGTTATGGAATCTCGTTTAGTGCGACAAACCTTAGACTTATTGCAATTAGCAGGGGCAAATGGCACAGAAACAGAAGGTATTCCTCATATTCTCGCATTAGGATTGCCGGAACAAGAGTGGGAAAACTCTATAATTGCCATAGGTAGAAAAGATGTACCCCTGTGGCAACATATGACAACCTTACTCCTAAAGTGGCGACAATGGTGCTTAAACCGGGGTTTACTCAGCTACGGCATCATTTACGAACTATATTGGCGTTACTTACTACCTAACCCCACCTATCAACAACATTTAACTAGTCGCTACCAAGGCATTTTTGCTGATGATGTAGATGATTACCCGGCGATCGCCGGGGATTTATTACAGTTTTTATTAGATCAGGGTGCTACAGGAGTTTTCACCTATAACCCCCAAGGAGGAATTAGGTTAGGACTAAATGCTGATCCCCAATATTTGGGTAACTTAGCTACCTATTGCCACATAGAAGATTTAACTACTGCGCCCTTACAGGGGCTAGGACGAAATTGGCACGAAACCATAGTGCAAATGGTCAAAGGGGAACTTTTCATCCCCCGCTTACCCCCTACAGTACAATCAATTCAGACCACATCCCGTGCTGCTTTATTAAGGGAAACAGCTAATCGGATTATCCAAGAAGTACAACAAGGAAAAGTAAAAGCCTCAGAAATTGCTGTGATTGCCCCTGGTTTAGATGAAATCGCCCGCTATAGCTTAATAGAAATGCTAACCAGTCAAGGTATCGCTGTCGAACCCCTCAACGAACAGCGCCCCTTAATTAGCTTTCCCCTAATTAGGGCTTTGCTTACCTTATTGACACTCATTTATCCTCATTTAGGACGATTAGTAGACAAAGACGCTATCGGAGAAATGTTGGTGATTTTAAGTAGGAAACAGCAAGGAGAAGGGCAATTAATTGCAGCCATCGACCCAGTTAGGGCTGGTTTATTAGCAGATCATTGCTATAGTCCTAATCCAGAACAACCCTGTCTTTTAGGGATAGAATCATTTCCCCGTTGGGATCGTTTAGGGCATCAAGCTAGCCAAGCTTATGAAAATATAGTGCAGTGGCTAGAAGGTAAAAAATCATCTCCAGACCAACCCCTACCAAGGGTTGTTGATATCCTTGAGCAAGCCAGCAAACACTTTTTACAAAATGCCCCTAACTTACCCTACAATCAGCTAGCAGCCTTAAAAGAACTAATGGAGACTGCCCAACATTATTGGCAGGTGGAGGGTCGCTTAAGAGCTAATGAAACTAGGGATAAATCTTATACTGCTGGAATCGCCCAATTTATTCAACTACTGAGGCGAGGGACTATTACAGCTAATGCCTATCCCCTAGGACCATTAAAAGCATTGAAGCAAGAAGCCATTACCCTAGCTACTATCTTTCAATACCGTTCTAGTCGCCGTTCTCACCGTTGGCACTTTTGGCTAGATGCGAGTTCCAGTCTTTGGTCTAAAGGAGGTGCGGCTAATTTATTCGCTTCCCATCTTTTTCTACGCAACTGGGAAAAACGCCCCTTAACACCCCAAGAAAATGCTCAATTGGAGGAGGAACGTCTGATCAACATTTTAAAAGATTTATTAGGGAGAGTTGATGAGCGTATTATCCTCTGCCATAGTGATTTAGCCGTTAATGGCAAAGAGCAAAATGGCCCCTTATTAGGATTGGTTCATGCTTCAGTGACAATTACATAGAGTAGTCATACCAAATCCTGCCCTTGTTGCATGACTTATCTATTAGGGTGGGGAGCAGGGAGAAGGGTTTGAGAACTTTACTCCCTGATTTTATAGAGGTACTTTATGAACCGGATTTGGTGTTATCTGTCAGTCTGTCAATTTAAAATTGACAGGGTTTGGGGCATTAAAACTTTTATTCCGTTGCTCTTGTTTACAGGCCTCAGTCATTTTATTTGCAACCTACTACACCTTAATTTAGATAAATTTAATTAGTATTCACATATTCTAGGTGCAAACAACTTGAATGTTCTTTATGCTGCTGAATTACTAAGAATAAAAGCAAATTCAAAGCTAAATCCAAAAGTTAAATCCACATTAGGGCAATTCTTCACCCCTCAGCCCATAAGTTTATATATGGCTTCTCTATTTAATAAAATTGAGGGCCATATCTCGCTGCTAGATCCTGGATGCGGCTCAGGCTCACTAACTGCCGCTTTTATCGATGAGTGTTTGAGAAGAAAAAAAGTAAAGTCTATAAATATCGATGCTTTCGATATAGATTCAGTCATTCAACCTTTTATCAATGAAACACTGTTGCTATGTGGTGAAAAGTCTGAAAAACAGAGTGTCTCAATTAAAGCAAATTTCATCTTAGATGACTTTATTTTCAATAAGACGAAAAAGAAAAATTTAGGGTTATTCACGAGTCAAAGTGGCTATAGTCACATAATAATGAATCCGCCCTACAAAAAAATAGCCACTAAAAGCGCACATAGAAAAGCTTTGAAAAGTGTTGGTATAGAAACAGTAAACCTTTATACCGGGTTTGTTGCACTTGCTATACAGCAACTCAATAAGGGGGGGGAATTAGTCGCGATTATCCCTAGATCTTTTTGTAACGGTGTTTATTATCAACCATTTCGTGAATTTCTGCTTGGTAAAACAGCCGTTAGACAAATACATATTTTTGATTCGCGTTCTCAAGCTTTTGCTGATAGTGGTGTACTTCAAGAAAATATCATCATTCATTTAATTAAGGGAGCAAAACAGCAGGAAGTCATAATTACATCCAGCCCTGATGCCGACTTTGAAATTGATGAATCAACCCAAAGCATAACAGTAACCGATCAAACAACTCGCACAGTTGCGTTTACAGAAATAGTCAAATCAAATGACAAACGAAAATTTATCCATATCGCAGCTAACGACATAGATCAGGTAGTAATCGACAGATTATCTTGTTTCAGTTCAACATTGAATGATATCAACCTTCAAGTCAGTACAGGTTCAGTAGTAGACTTCAGACTTAAAGAAGATTTACGACCGAAGATTGAAAGTGGTGCTGTCCCCTTAATATATTCATCTCATTTGAATGGAGGGGTAAATTGCCCAAAGATTTCAAAAAGCCCAATGCGATCTCAGTGTCTAGTAAATCGAGAAGTTGGCTTTGGAAAAATTCAGGCAATTTTGTGATTGTTAAACGGTTTAGTAGTAAGGAAGAGAAACGTAGAATTGTTGCTGCATATTATGATGGCTCTTTACCTAGTGAATTAATTGGTTTTGATAATAAGCTAAATGTTTTTCATAATTCTAAACAAGGTTTTGGTAAAGATGTTGCTCTTGGTCTTTATGTTTATTTAAACAGTACCTTACTAGATAAATATTATCGATTGTTTGGTGGACATACCCAGGTAAATGCTACTGACTTGAAAGCTATTTGTTACCCTGATCTTGAATTATTAAGGTTGATGGGAAAGTTAGCCCACAGTGCAGAGTTATCACAAAAACAAATTGACGAAATATTAGAAGAGCAACTGGCAAAAATGGTAGGCAATAACGATAACCCTCTGGCTGTTCAGGAAAAGATTGACCAAGCATTAGAGATATTAGCTTTATTGGGAATGCCCAAAGCGCAACAGAATGAGCGATCGGCACTTACATTGTTGTCTTTAATCGATTTAAAACCAGATGGTTCATGGACTGATCTAAAAAGACCAATGATTGGTGTAACTCCGATCATGAATTGGTGTGAAGAATTTTATGGCAAAAAATATGCGCCAAATACCCGTGAAACCTTCAGACGACAAACACTTCATCAGTTTATTGATGGTGGGCTTTGTCTTTATAACCCAGATCGACCAGACCGCCCTGTGAACAGCCCCAAAGCTTGTTATCAAATTACTACTGAACTTTTTGATGTTTTGGTTAAATACGGTACTGATGAATGGAAAACAGCTTCTTCAGATTGGTTAGAACATAGAGAAACTTTGATAACTCTATACGCCAAAGAACGAGAAATGGAGATGATTCCTTTGACTTTGGATGATGGTACGGAGATTAAACTCAGTCCAGGGAATCATAGTCAGTTAATACGAGATATTGTGATGGAATTTGGCCCTCGTTTTGCCCCTGGTTCGGAAGTAATTTATCTGGGTGATACGGGAGCTAAGGAAGATTTTTTCAGAAAAGAAAGGTTGGCTGAATTAGGCGTTACAGTAAATCGCAAAGGGAAGTTGCCAGATGTGATTCTTTACTGGTTAAAGAGAGATTGGTTGTTGTTGATTGAATCTGTTACCAGTCACGGTGCGGTAGATAGTAAACGTCATAGTGAACTAGCTACACTTTTTGCTAAAGCAACCCCTGGTTTAATCTATGTGACGGCTTTTCCAGATCGCAAAACTATGGCTAAATATTTAGCAGATATTTCTTGGGAAACGGAAGTTTGGACTGCCGATGCTCCAACACATATGATTCATTTTAACGGCGATCGTTTCCTCAATCCTCATGAAAAATAGCGCAAAATTAATCATCAAAACTGAATATATTTTGTTTCTCCATACCGAATCTACTCAACTAAAACTCTTCTGACTCTTGCATATTATTCAGTTCGACTTTCTTGGGTATGCGAATACCAATAGTTTTTTTGATTGTGTACCATACTAGCCAACTAAAACAAACTGTAAACATACCAACTGAACCGATACCAATCAACTGTACTAATAACTGCTTCACTCCATCAAGATTACCACCCATCAACAATCCTGCCATAGGCCCTTCACCTTGGGCATAGAGATTACCAGAACCCTGACTAAAAAGACCAACAGCTATAGTTCCCCAAATACCACAAACTAAGTGTACAGGTACAGCCCCTACCGGATCATCAATTTTGATTCTGTCTAAAAATTCTGTAGCAAAAACAATTAAAGTTCCTGCCACTAAACCAATTACTGCTGCTGAGCCAGTACTGACAAAAGCACAGGAGGCTGTAATACCAACCAATCCTCCCAAAATACCATTGGTAATCATAGATAGATCCGGTTGGGAAAAATACCACCAAGAAGCGATCGCAGCAGCAATTCCCCCTGCGGCGGCAGACATATTTGTGACAACAATAATATGAACGATTACTTCAGGGTTAGCAGCCATAGTTGAACCAGGATTGAAGCCAAACCAACCTAACCACAGAATCAAACAACCCAAGGTAGATATACTCACATCAGTCCCTAGTAGAGGTTCTGTAGTGCCATCAGGATGATACTTACCTAAGCGAGGCCCTAGTAAAATTGCCCCGACGAGGGCGGCCCAACCACCTACGGAATGAACAATTGTAGAACCAGCAAAATCCCAAAAAGCCAAAATTGTCTCTCCAGTTTGCTGATCTTCAAATAAATGAGACAGCCAGCCATCTCCCCAAACCCAATGACCGGTGATGGGATAAGCAAGGGCCACCAGTAATAAGCTAAATAACACAAAAGCAAAAAATTTTATCCGTTCAGCAACAGCCCCAGAAACGATAGTGGCAGCAGTTCCAGCAAATACTAACTGGAAAAAGAATTTCGCCTTAAGAGGGACTCCTGTCCAACTCAAAGAGGTAAAAACCCCTTGGTAGTTATCTCCCATAGCGGGACTATTATCTACGCCAGTAAGGAAAAATCCTTGGGTTCCTAAAAAGAAATTGCCATCACTGAACATTAAGCCAAAACCAAAAGCCCAAAACGAAGCTGTTGCCAAACAGAAAACAATCAGGTTTTTTCCTAAGATATTTACCGCACTTCTTTTACGGCAAAGTCCTGTTTCTAGCATGGCAAAGCCTGCATTCATAAAGAATACTAAGCAGGCAGTAAAAATGACCCAGACTGTATCTAAGGCAACTTTTAAAGACTCCAAGCTTAAGGTATCTAAATCTTGTTGAGCTAACCCTACAGAAGTCCACGTTAGCAGAATCACTATAGTTAGAGGTAAGCAAGCTGACCATTTTAGTCGCCAGCTTTTTTTCCGCTTGAACCTTCTTAGCTTCGTCATAGATATTGAGTTGAGCTTAAGTAAAAACCATACTAAGAATAGTTCAACAAAGTTGATTCAACAATAGCTATGGGAAATTGGCTATTATTTGTTATTTGCTAAATAATTAGGCCATCACCCAATCTTCTTTTGCTGATTAGTGTCCTTAACGAATCCTAAATTTCTTAGAGAGAAACTTTAACCGGAGTACGATTTTGCTTAAAGTCTACTTCTAAGGGCTTAATCAAAGACTTACCAGTCATTTCTTGGGGTTGAGGTAACTGCAAAATCTCTAAAATAGTTGGGGCAAGATCTGCTAAACAACCATCGGGGCGCATCTCCACTTCTGTACCATAGCCAGGGATTTTCCTTGCTTCTCCTTCAACGATGATCAAGGGTACAGGATTAGTGGTATGAGCCGTCCAAGGATTGCCTTGTTCATCCCACATATACTCGGAGTTACCGTGATCAGCAGTAATCAGAGTAGTGCCACTAACTTTATTCACACTTGCTAAAAGCTGACCTAAACATTTGTCTACTGCTTCGATAGCTTCTACGGTTTCCTTCATTTTTCCTGTGTGACCAACCATGTCTGGGTTAGCGTAGTTAATAACTACTAAAGAGTAAATACCCTTTTCAATGGCTGTACAAGCAACTTCTGTTACTGCGGCGGCGGACATAGCTGGGGCGCGGTCATAGGTGGCAACCATCGGGCTAGAAATTAGCTGCCGTTCTTCTCCTGGGAAGGGTTCTTCCAAACCACCATTAAAGAAATAGGTTACGTGGGGATACTTTTCTGTCTCTGCTGTCCGAAACTGTTTCAAATCATGGTTAGCAATCACTTCCCCTAGTATATTGCTCAAGTTTTGAGGTTCAAAGGCTACAGCAACAGGCAAAGTGGGATCATATTGCGTAAAGGTAAGAAAGTGCAAAGGTTCAATTAATTCTCGCTCAAAGCCATCAAATTTTGGGCTGACAAAAGCGCTAGTTAATTGTCTAGCTCTGTCTGGACGGAAATTAAAGAAAATGACTCCATCTCCTGGTTCAATTGCTCCTGGGGCTAATCTGGTGGCAGGAATAAACTCGTCAGTAATGTCTTCTTGATAAAAAGATTTTAAAACATCAACCCCAGACCGACCATCTACGGGGCCATCATGAACCATAACATCATAGGCCTGTTTAACCCGCTCCCAACGTCGGTCGCGGTCCATAGCATAGTAACGACCGCAGATGGTGGTAATACGCCCGACCCCCTGGTTTTGGATAGCTTCTTCTAGCTTTTCTAAAGCAGATACCCCTGCAGTAGGTCTAGTATCACGACCATCTGTAAAGGCATGGATACAAACATCTGTAATCCCTTGGGACTTAGCTAAGTCAAGTAAGCCATCAAGATGTTGCAGATGGGAATGTACACCCCCTTCAGAACAAAGACCCATTAAATGTAATTTGCCCCCGGAAGATTTTACTTTTTCGCAGATTTGCAATAAAGCAGAATTAAGTAAAATAGAGCGATTTTCTACTGCATCGCTGATGCGTACCAATTCTTGAGGAACAACTCTTCCTGCACCTATATTAAGATGACCTACTTCTGAGTTTCCCATTTGACCATCGGGCAGTCCCACGGCTTTACCAGAAGTGTTGATGAGAGTTCTTGGGTAGGTTTCCCAAAGACTATTCATTACTGGTATTGTGGCATTAGCAACTGCGTTGCCATCTGTTTCCCGGCGATAACCCCAGCCATCTAAAATGACTAAGACTACGGGAGATACCGTTGTCTGAATCATAATTATTTCCTCTATAAGTTAAATTTCTTCAACGCAATGATGATAACACTGAGACTTGTCTTGCTTATGTAGTTTCTGCTTAGAAAGCGTTTGCTTTGTGCATTGTACATACTTACGGTCGTTGAGGATTGGCACGGAAGAATTGCAAACTACTCACATTAGGTTTGTGTTTTCTCTTAAATAATATAGCAATCTGATTTGATTGGGAAGTAGGGGCTTGAATTACTTAAATTATTGGTAAGCTAACTGTGACTGTCGTACCTTGATTTTTTCCTGGGCTGTCTATGTTGATACTGCCTCCCATCAAAGTTATTAACTTATGAGCTACAGATAATCCTACTCCATTTCCTCCATAACTACGGGTTGTTGAACCATCAGCCATCACAAAAGGCTCAAATATCTTACTCAAATTTTGCGGTTCAATGCCAATACCAGTATCTTGGATAGTTGCTAAGGCCATGGACTTTTCACCAAAATCCGTATTATTTTGGACTTGAATTTTCGTATCAACGGTAATACTGCCAGTGGTAGTAAATTTAATAGCATTATCAAGAATACTAAAAAAGACTTGCTTTAGTTTCCTAAAGTCCGCTTTTACTAAAAGAGATTCTGAAGGCTTATTAACTTTGAACTGGAGATTTTTTTTGTGCATTCGAGGCTGTTTTAAAGATATAGCTTCTTGCAAACAATCGTACAAATCTATTTCTTGTAAATCTAAAGAAAGTTGTCCCGCTTCGAGAACAGATAAATCTAAAACATCATCAATTAAACTAATTAAATGTAAGGCAGAATTATTAGCTTCTTGGATTAGTTCTTGTTGTTCTTCTTCATCGTCGTACAAATCATCTTTGAGGATTTGTAAGCAACCAGTAATACCGTTGAGGGGGGTACGTAGTTCGTGGGAAATATTTTTTAAAAACTCATCCTTTAGCTGATTCATTTCCCGCAAGGCAATATTTTTAGCCTTTAATTGCTGAGTGAAATCGACTCTTTCAGCTTCTATCTGTTTGCGTTCAGTAATATCTTGAAAAGCAATGATAGCATGACTAATATTGCCTACCGAATCTAGTATTGGTGTTCCCCATACTTCTAGAGGAATAACCTTGCCGTCACGATGGACTTCCATATTATCAACACTACAGCTTTCTCCCTTCAAAGCTCGCAGACTAGGGCTTTGCCATTGAGGATAAGCTAAATTAGTTCCGGCTAAGTAAATTGAGGTACTAATATTTTCTGTACTTGTTTGATTGTGACAAAAAATTTGGCAATCGCCAAATAAATCTTCCGCTCTTTGGTTAGAATAAGAAGTATTGCCATCTCCTTCTAGAACTACAACTCCTACAGGAATAGCATCTAAAAAAGCTACCATTCTCCTGAGACTTTCTCTTTCTGCTTGAGTTTTTAGTTCTTGCATTGCCCAATGGGTTTCTAGTAAGCGTTGTACTCGCTTACGTAAAACTTGCCATTGTATGGGTTTAGGAATAAAATCTATAGCCCCAACTTCAAAAGCTTTTTGTACAGATTCACGATCATCAAGGGCTGTTACCATTAAAATAGGAGGACAATCCTTGCCGTAAAGGCCATGTAGTTTGGCACAACAGGTAAAACCGTCCATTCCTGGCATCAACCCATCCAGCAAAACCATGTCTGGCTTTGCTGTGGGAAAAATTTCTAGACAGGCTTCTCCACTATCAGCTTCAAAGACAGTATAGTCCTCCTGTTCCAAGGACTTACGAGATAGCTGTCTGGTCATTCGATTATCGTCTACTATCAAAATAACCGCAGATTTTTGCAAAAGGTTTAAACCTGTCATATTTTTTCTATGGAAAATATTGACTCCAGGAATTTAGTCATGACTACTTCAGCTTTATTTAATAGACATTTCCGAAAACCAAAAATAAAATCAATTCTCATATTGAAATCATTGATTATTCCTGCTATTCCCTGTTCCCCGTTCCCGATTCCTTCTTTTCCGGAGATGTCTAAATAAAGCAATTACTGACGTTGAATATTTTAGTAATAATCCATTAAATTATTGGACATTTTTGTTCATTGAATAATGACTAATCAAATTAATCCCTATTGTATGTCAATAATTAATGAAGATAATGACTGAAGTAAACATAATCGTTAGCTACTTGAGGTTACTAAAAAAATTCTGTTAATGTATTTATAGCTACAGCTTAAGTAGCTATTTTTTGTTCTTTGTTTGTTATATTTAGTAGAATGTTTGTAATATACCATGAATAAATCTAACCTTACTATACGGTATTCCTTTCATAAAGAAATATATATAAATAAAGCAGGACAAACAATGATAAGACAAAGGTAAAGAGACAATTTTGAGAGCTTGCTGTCTCTCAATTTCAGTATTCCCAAAAAATAAAGCTTATTAATTAAAGCTACCTAATTTTAATCATTTGAGGTTTAGTTAGCTTCCAAGCGAAGCTACCTAATTACTAGGCAAGATATTTTTTAGTAAAGAATTAATATAGTTTTGCCAAAGTTCTGTAAAGCCAAAATATAAATCTTGACAGATACAATCTAGCCACAGTCAAGATTTGCTTGTGGCTAGATTGAAAGTATTGCGTAACCTAGAAAATAAACAATTTAAGCTTCGTCGTAAGCCTCAATATCTAGCAAATGGAGATAAGGTTTGGCTAATTCAGTACGTTGAAAAGCAATAGCCCGCAGAAGATGCCAATCTGACAAAGCTTCAAAAGGACTAGAATATTCGTCCTTTTCTAAACGCTTAGCCAATTGTGCCACCTCATCTGATGTCAAAGCAGAAATTTTCTGTTTGGAAATACTTAGTGTCGTCATAACCTTACTTCCCCAAGATACTCAAAGTACCAAATATAGTTTAACTCTCCCAGGGACATTTATTCTTTAATTTATTTATCTGCTCCATCTCGGATAAAATTGAGCATGATATGCAAGCAATATATACATTCAGATGCGAATATTAGCTCTTGTTCCCGGCGGAATTGGCGACCAAATTCTGTTCTTCCCAACTCTTGCTGACCTCAAGCAGCACTATGAAGATGCCACCATTGATGTCATGGTGGAACCTCGCGCTAAAAGTGCTTACCGAGTTTGTCAATCTGTCCATGAAGTAATCACCTTTAATTTTTCAGATCGCAATGGTATGGCAGACTACCTCAACCTGTTAGGAGTTGTACGCGATCGCGAGTACGATATTGCTATTTCTGTTGTTGATAATTGGACTGTGGGGTTACTACTTTGGCTCAATGGTATTCCCCTTCGAGTTGGCTACATTGGTTCGAGTTCTTGGTTTTTAACCAGTGCTGTACCTCTAAAAACAGAACAGTATACTGCTTATAAGTACCATGATCTTCTTCAAGGTTTAGGTATTCACTCCCCTTGTCCTCAACCGCAAGTCAATGTCCCTAAACAGGATATTGCTTGGGCTGAAGAAGAACAAAAATCTTTAGGCATTGGTGAAAGTGGCTACATTCTAATCCACGGTGGGGCGAGTAAAATTTCTTTAGTTGAGGGAATTAATAAAATCTATCCTGTTGGCAAATGGCAGCAAGTTATCGAGGATATTCAAACAAAACAGCCTGAGTTACCAATTGTTCTTTTACAAGGGCCAGATGACCAAGAATGGGTAGGAATGATGAAACAAGCTTGTCCAAACCTCAAGGTAATCGCGCCAGGGGATATTGGCAAGCTAGCAGCAACCATTGCTGGGGCTAATTTGATGTTGTGTACCGATAGCGCCCCTTTGTATCTATCCCTAGCTGTAGAAACCTATACTATTGCTTTATTTGGTCCTACAGAAGCTAAAAAGCGCCTTCCTCCTGATAGAAAAAATTGTGTGGGCATTCAATCTCCTACTAAGGCGATCGCGGATATCGAACCCCAACAAGTTCTCGAACAAATGTGGCGCGGTTGAAAGAGAGTTTTTGTCTGTGATGAGGGTGATGAGGCCTTCAATAAATTTGAGGGCTTCATAATTAGCAATGGAGAATTATTAAAATATCAATACCGATAAATGCCTTGCCCTCATCAGAGTCTGAAATGTTTAATGTTTATTCCTTTTCCTCTACTACAACCACAGTAATATTATCGGAACCACCTTCTTTTTTCGCTTCTTCAACTAAATCTTTAACTATCTGTTCAGAAGAGAAATTAGTAACTAAATAAGAACCAATAACTTTATCTGATAACTCTTCAGTCAATCCATCACTACACATCAATAAGCGATCGCCGGGTTTAACTTCTAGGGTTTGAATTTCAATATGTTGTAAATCTTTACGACCTAAACATTGGGAGAGAACGTGTCTCCAAGGGTGTATTCTCGCCTGTTCAAGGTTTAAATCTCCTGCTTTCATAGCCCTTGATACCCAGGTATGATCCTCTGTAATTTGTTCTAATTCCGAGCCTCGCAGCCGATAGAGGCGGGAGTCTCCTACATGGGCGCACCACGATTCTCCTTGACGGAAAATCATCACTACTGCTGTGGTTCCCATATCACCCCTTTCTGGGTTGCTTTGTTGATCTTCAACAATAGCTAAATTAGCTTTTTCCAAAGCTTCATTTAATAGTTCACTTGAGGCTCTAGGAGAGTCCCAATAATCTTCCAAGTCTTTTTTTACTACTTCTGTGGCAATATGACTAGCCTCTTGACCACCAGCATGACCTCCCATTCCGTCAGCGACAATAAAAAAGCGCCCCTCTGGATCTATGTAGTAATCATCCTGATTGACAGAGCGTACTAGTCCCGGATCGCTTAGACCCGCGAAGCGTCGTTTCATATGCTTGTTGCTTGAAATACAAATTTACAAATTTACTAACTGAGGGCTATCAGTATCTATCAAGGCGGTCAATTCGTCTTAATAGACGGAATAAGGCGAATCCAGCAGCGATCGCTGCTAAAACAACGATAACAGCAAACCCTACTTTGCCATTAACTAGAAGGATAGTAGCCGACAAAGTAAAGGCACTAACTAATAAAGTATAGTTGGTTCCTAGCTGAATAGCACTGATTTTCCTGAAAACTCGGTCTGATTCTGTGGATCTAACTCTTACTCTAATGTCTCCCCTTTCTAGTTTGTCAAGGGTATCTTCAATACGTCGTGGCAAACTTAATGCTGTTGTACTGACTTTAGCTGCTTGCCGGCCAATTTCATTAAAGATGCTGTTGTCAAAATTACCGTCTTCATTACTCATAAGTCGCATTGCAAAGGGTTGGGCAACCTCCATAAAGTTAAACTCAGGATCTAATCCCTTACCTACACCTTCTAAGGTAGAAAAGGCACGCATAACAAAGGTAAAGGTAGCGGGAAAACGAAAAGGTTGGTCGTAGGCAATTTCGTAAAGATCATCGCTGATAGCGCTTACAGACTGTTCTTCAAAAGGTTGGTCCATAAAGTTGTCTAGCATATACTGAATAGAGCGTCGTACTGCTCCCATGTCCCCTGTCGGGGTCAAAGCGCCAAGTTCTATCAGGGAATTCACCACTCTATCGGAGTTTTTTTCTGCAATCCCGTATAGGGTTTGCATTAATTTTTCCCGAATATTTGCCTTAATCTGCCCCATCATACCGAAGTCATAAAAAATTAGGGAGCCTTCTGGACTGACAGCTAGGTTACCTGGGTGGGGATCAGCATGGAAAAATCCATCGTTGAGTAGTTGTTGGAGGTAAGCTTTCTGCCCCTAATCTAGCTAGAACTTTCCTGTCTAAACCTGCTGCTTCAATCGCTTCGTAGTGACTAATTTTAATGCCGGGCAGATACTCTAAAGTGAGAACCCTTAAAGATGTGTAGCGCCAATATACACGAGGTACTTTGACCCAATTTTGAGTTCTGAAGTTGCGACGAAAAGTGTCGGCATTACTTCCTTCATTAAGATAGTCGGTTTCTTGCCAAAGGATTCGACAGCACTCATCGTAAATACCTAGCCAATCTCGACCTTTTCCCCAACGCGGATGATTTTGGAAATAAATAGAAATTCTTTTCAGGATGGCGAGATCAATGGTAAAAAGTTGTTTCAATCCCGGCCGTTGGATTTTGACAACTACTTCTTCTCCACTATAGAGTTTGGCTTTATGAACCTGACCTAAACTAGCTGCTGCTAGGGGGACAGGATCGAAACCAGCAAATAGTTTAGTGACAGGTTTACCTAAGTCTTTTTCGACAATTTCCACCGCCTGTTGATAGTCAAAAGCAGGAACCTGATCTTGTAGTTTACTTAATTGTTCTACATATTCAGAAGGAAATAAGTCAGCGCGGGTGGAAAATAATTGACCTACTTTGATAAAAGTTGGCCCTAACTCTAATAAACTTTCGCGAATCCAAGCAGCTTGCTTTTTACGCCTTGCTAGGCGCTTCTCTTCTGTATATCCTCCTAAATAACTCCACTTTTTGCCATCACGCCAAAATTGAGATAAAAGCCGCAGCACAAAAGTCCAAATGTCTAGCCTTCGTCGAGTGCGAGAGTAGTTCTCTCGATTCCATTTATAGGTATTTTTTTCCTTCTCTAAGGAAGGTAAATCCTCTGAATCAAGAGAGTTGGAGGAATATTGAATAGAAGTTGTGGAGTCTTGAGGAAAAGCAGACACTCGATTTCCTAAAATCTAAATAATTTTTGCTCAAAAAATTGTTTTTTTATGGTTCAGTTACAGTAACTGTTAAATCGACTCAGTGGTGACGTAAAGTTTTAGCTCTGTACGCATCCGAGCAATTTCTGCTCTGAGTTCGTCGATAGTTTGTTGCAAGTCAGCAGGAGGAGAGTTAATGGAGACAGAGGTATTGCCCGGTGTGGTGTTTACTTCTCCTTGTGCTTGTTCAGCCTTCGCCATCACCTTGGCTGTAAATTGTCGCAGATTTTCCCTTTGTTCGGCATCAAATTTACCTAGTTCGCTCAAAGCATTAGTGAAAGTATCTTCTAACTGTTCTCCTAAAACTTCAGCGAAAGCCCTACCCAGAAAAAAGGCATGAATGACAGGATTACTCATGAAAATAATTTATTTTATGTTTCGTTACAAATTATATCTTGCTTCCTCAGTTACTGGGGTTTAGTGAAGTTATCGGTTTTGGCTGGTTGATCCCAATAATCTTGACAAGAAAAGAAAATTTGCTTACAATAACAAAGCGTTATGCGGGTATAGCTCAGTGGTAGAGCGTCACCTTGCCAAGGTGAATGTCGCGCGTTCGAATCGCGTTACCCGCTTTTAGAAACATGAAAGAGCTAATTTTACTAAAAAAATAGTTAACAAATCTCTACTCAGAACTGAAGCAATTAACAGGTATTGAATCTTGTACAGTTTTGAAAAAGTCGGGAGTAGGGACTGGGGAGTAGAAGAAAACTTTCTTTGTCTTGAGATTAAAAGCTCGCCAAGGAAATGAGCAAAGCCTAAAGTTGTTCTGCTACTTGCAAAATTTCCTTGATTTCTTCTCGCCAACTCAAAACTTTATCTTTCAAATTTTTACTTGCCGTAATTTTATGTTCTAACTCACTAATTCTTGGTTGCAGAGAATCAGTAAATTGCTTTAAACTTGCCACTAGCTCTTTTTGCAAACCTTGTCGTAATTCTTCGGTATAATTTTTCTCTAATTCAAATATATTTTCTTCTAATTGTTGTTTTGCTTTTTCCCTTTGCTGTGGTACTGCGTTGAGGCTAAATAAAGTTAGCATCAACGCTAAAATAAGAGCAGATAAATCAAAAAGGGCCGCAGTTGCTACTACGTGTCCCCCTATGCCTGTGGCAGCAGCAGCAGTACCAAAAGTAAGAAAGTTATTAAAACCTTTTTGAGAGGCAATTTTCAGCTTTTCAGAAATTTCGCTAACATCAAGCTTTTGGGTTTCTAAGGTGGGAACAGAAAAAGAATCTTCAGAGATGCTCGCAGCAAGCTGTAAGTCTTCTTTAGCTTCCCGAATAATACGTTCTCGATACTTAAGCAAAGTAGCTGCTGCTTCTTTGACAATATCATCCATAGTTTGCTCTAGCTGCACTTCTTTGATTGCCTTAGCAATTTTTTGTTCTAGTAAATCATCTTCCCTGGTTAGGCGCTGTTTAATTAAAGTTAAAAAAGCCAAACTACTATCAATAATTTGGTTCAATTGCTGAATGAGGCGACTAAAAACATCGCCTACTTTCTCTTCAAAAACTCCAAAGATCAAATCATACTGCTCAATGCGTTCCTCAATACGTCTTAGGGTTTGATCAAAAACTTTCTTTTCTGCTATTATTTTCTCTCGTGCTTCTTGGTTTTTTCGCTCCAATTGTTCTAGATAAACTAATAAAGAACGTTGTGGCCCTTGGAGTTTCAATTTAACTTTTTCTGTATCAACTAAAAGTTCTAACAAATAGTCTCGCAACTTATCAACACCATCGCCTGTTCGGGCCGAAACTGCAAAAATAGGTGGGACTTGAGAAAATACTACTTGTAAGCCTTCTTGAACATAGAAAATAACTTGCTCTATTTCTTGAGAATCAGCTAAATCAACTTTGTTAATAGCAACAATAGCTTGGCGTACCCAAGTATTATTAACTAAACGAAGAAAATCTTGCTCTGATTTTGTTAAAGGTCTTTCTATAGAAGTAACAAATAAAATAATATCTGCTCTTTGCAAATAGTTTTCTGTCTGCTCTTGATGTTCTTCAACAATTGAATTAGTTCCCGGACTATCAATAAATACTAATCCATCAAAGCCTTCTGGGTAGTACGCTTCTAGAGAACTTGTGGTAGGTAAAATACCTACTGCTGCCAGCTTTTCTTCTCCTAACTTATTGAGGAGACTCGATTTACCAGAGTTGAATTCTCCGCAAACAAAAATAGAAAAAGGATTCTCTAACTGTTCTTGAAGAGCGGTGAAATTTGGTTCAGAATGAGAAAATAACTCTCTTGCCTCGGTAAATAGTTCTCTGACTCCGGCAATAGTTTTTAGGCTGCGTTCAAAAAGAGGTTTATGTTCTTCTAAAGGGCTATTCATGTTGAACCAGACTTTTGTAAGCTACTTATATTAGGGCAGAGAATTCGCTTCAAGCTACAGGTAATAGGTAAGAACATTTATCTATATAATTTTGTGAAAGTACTTTTTGGACACAAAGATTATGCTTCGATTGAGATTAACTTAATGAATATTCTGCTCTCATGTCAACTTGATTAGGAATTAGTTATTAGTTGAGGCAAATACATCTTAAGACTGATAAATTAACTAGACATTTGCTATTTCTGATCAAAATTTGACTATTTAACAAAATTATCCGGAGCGAAAATAATACTCGAAAAACAGGTCACTCCCACTAAGTATTGATAACGGCTTCGACTGCTGCTTCTAGGGCGATCGCAATATGAGTCCAGTGAGTTCCCCCTTGACAAAAAGCAATATATGGTTTCCGTAAAGGCCCATCTGCTGAAAACTCAGAAGTACTACCATCAATGAAAGTTCCCCCCGCCATTACTAGCTGACTCTCATACCCTGGCATTTTCCCTGGGACTGGTTCTACATAGGAATCCACCGGAGAGTGCTGTTGAATCGCCTTGCAAAAGGCAATTAGCTTCTGGGGAGAACCTAGCTCAATAGCTTGAATAATATCTCGACGTGGTGCAAGAGGAGAAGGATTAACCGGGTAACCTAAACTATCAAAAACAGAAGCCAGCAAATGGGTTCCTTTAATGGCCTCTGCCACCATTTGAGGAGCTAGGAATAGACCTTGAAAAAGCAAACGATTTTGCCCAAAAGTTGCTCCCCCATAACTACCTATTCCCGGTGCAGTTAAACGACAACAAGCTGCTTCTACTAAATCAGCCTTTCCGGCTACATACCCTCCCGCATTGACAATTGTACCACCAGGATTTTTGATTAGAGAACCCGCTATCAAATCTGCACCAATTTGAGTTGGTTCTCGACTTTCTATAAACTCTCCGTAGCAATTATCTACAAAACAAACTGTATCAGGATTTTGTCGTTTAATCACTTGAATAATCTTTTCAATGTCATCAAGAGATAAACTTGGTCGCCAAGAGTAGCCACAAGAGCGTTGAATCAAGGCTAGACGCGTCTTTGACGTAACTGAATTGGTCAGTAATTGCCAACTAATTTCTCCTTTTTCTGTCAAAGGCAATTGGCGATAGTGAATGTTAAAATCACTTAGTGACCCTCTATTTTGACCTCTTAAACCAATAACTTCTTCTAAAGTGTCATAGGGAGGGCCAGCCACAGCTAACATTTCGTCTTCTGGACGAAGAACACCAAACAAAGCACAAGCAATGGCATGGGTTCCTGAAACAAACTGTACTCGTACTGCGGCGGCTTCAGCACCCATAATCTCGGCAAACACCCGGTCTAAAGCTTGCCTTCCTAAATCATCGTGTCCATAACCGCTAACACTAGCAAAATGTTGCACTCCCACGCGATGGTGACGAAAAGCAACTAAAACTTTATGGAGGTTTCCCTTGACCTGAGTGTCAATCTTAGCAAAAATCGGAAATAGTGTTTCTTGCGCTTTTTCAATCAGCTTTAAGCTGTTCATCTGTTAGTTGATAGTAAAACCTTAGTGTTAATAATTAAACACAAAACGAACTTTTATGTAGGTTATTAACACTTCCCCCATCAAACAAACTGCATATTTAAAGATTACTAAATGACTGTTGCAACTTCAAATAAGCCCCCACTCAACTGGGTAATTATCACTTACATGGCTTCTATTCATCTAGTAGCTATGTTGGCATTCTTTCCTCGCTTTTTTAGCTGGAAAGCAGTTGGTATCGCTATTTTATTCCACTGGATAACAGGAGGTTTAGGCATCACTCTGGGCTATCATCGCCTTGTTACTCACCGTAGCTTCCAAACTCCCAAATGGCTAGAATATTTCCTCATTTTCTGCGGTACTTTATCTTGCCAGGGGGGTCCAATTGAATGGATTGGTATGCACCGTATTCACCATAAATATTCTGATACGGCCCCAGATCCCCACAACTCTCACCGAGGTTTTTGGTGGAGTCACATGGATTGGATGCTTCACAACGCCCCAGCCAAAGAAGATATTCCTCGCTTTACTAAAGATATTTATGATGACCCCGTTTATCGTTTCTTTGAAAACTATTTTATTCCTATCCAAATTGTTCTAGGATTAATTCTTTACACTTTAGGGGGTTGGTCTTTTATTATTTGGGGCATTTTTGTTCGTTTAGTTGTGGTATTCCACTGTACTTGGTTTGTTAATAGCGCTACCCACAAATGGGGGTACCAAACCTACGAATCTAACGATGAATCCCGTAATTGCTGGTGGGTAGCCTTAGTTACCTACGGTGAAGGTTGGCACAATAACCACCATGCCTATCAATCTTCTGCACGTCACGGCTTGCGGTGGTGGGAAATTGATTTAACTTGGATGACTATTAAGCTATTCCAAATTCTCGGTTTAGCAACCAAAGTTAAATTGCCATCTCAAGGAAGTTTGAACTTGAAGACATCTAACGCCAGCCAATAGCCAGGTTTGAGTTTTTTTTCAGCCTTGAGCCACTTGTTTTAAAGTAGTTAAGGTTTCTAAGCCAATCAAACCACGGCGATGTCCTCGTTGATTGGACATTCCTAAAAAAACAGCATTTCCTCCCTTGGGACGACGATAGAACCTGGGGGAGGAATTTATATATAATAGAGCGCTGTTAACTTTATCAGCAAATTGACGACTTTCTGGGTAAGATTGAGTTACCAAACAGTTAGCATGACCACTGCTATAGCGGTTTATCCAAGAAATTCCTTCATCCAAACTGGTCACTGTCTTAAAGGCAATACAGCGACGTAAATAAGCATTACCCCATTCTGAGGTAGCTGCCATCTTAAGCTGTTGAGGAAACCTCCTGGTTAACTCCTCATCGCCACGTAACTCAAAACCTGCCTTTTGCAAATTATCAAATAAACTCTGTAAAGCAGAAAAGTCTTGTTGAGGAGGGATAAGAACTTTCTCAATAGCATTGACTGGATCTGGTTCACTTGCATGACTATCAAGGATAATCTCATAAACCACCTCTAATTCACTCTCCATAGACCAGTAGAGATAACAATTACCCATCGCCGACTGTAAAACTGGCATGGTAGCCAGTTGGGTAACTTGCTGAACTAAACTAAAACGCCCGTAAGGGATGATTAAGTTAAGGTATTGGTCTAACTCTACCAAATCAGAAATAGAAGCCCCCTTGTCCGCAGGCAGAACTTCTAAACTTCCGTTGGGTAAACCAGCTTCTTCTATAGCTGAAAAAAGAGCTTTAGCGATCGCCACATTGGAATAACTAGCTTCACTACTACCTCGCAAAATCAAACTATTACCAGTTTTGAGAGCCATACCTGCGGCGATCGCACCCAATTCAGGAAATGCCTCATAAACAAAAGCAATAGTCCCTAAAGGTACTGGTTGGCAATAGGTTTGGAAAGGCTCTAGTTGATAAGGGGCGTTTCTTAACTTTTGGAGAGGGTCTGGTAACTCTTCTAGCCTACGCAAAATATCAATGGTACTGCGGAGTCTCTCCGGTGTCAGCCTTAACCAATCAATAATAATATTTGATACTGCCATCTCTCGGCTTGTTTCTAGATCAAGGGTATTAGCTTCAAGAATTTCCTCAAACCCTTCTTCTATAGCTTGGGCCATACAACCCACTCCATAGCTGCGTTTCACCCCTTTAGTAGTTGCTAGCTTCAAAGATGCTTGGTAAGCGCTTTTAACTCCAGCAAGAGTCCGGTCTTGGGCTGCGTCATAGTCATCAATTGCCATTATTTTTAACGTCTATAAGCCAACCAAAATATTACTGTAAATAAGCTCAGTAATACTGCTAGAGGTAGAATAACTATTTTCAGTAATACATCCCAAGGTAGGGTGTGTAACCACCAGACTATCATCAAAAAAACAATGGTAAACAATCCCAAAATCATGGGTATGTAAAATTTCTTGAAGTTAGGACGAGTAGTAATCCAACGATGCCCTGTCCAACGCCAAGAGCGTTTGGAGGGATAGCCTGTTGATAATTGTTCTAATACTTTACCATTTTCTTCTACTACAAAAATTTGCTGACAGCGATCACAACCAAAAGCATCCGTAAGAGTAATTGGTAGCAGATGTCCCTTACGACGACAGGGGCAGGGATACTCAGTACTTAAGTCTATCTTCTGAGCTTTACGAGGTGGCACAGGCGCAGGGTTGAAAGAGTATTTTTTAAGATTTTCCTAAATCTATTATGAACAAACTGTTAAAGAAATGCAGATTTAATTAATTTTAAGTATCTTGGCTCGCTGCGAATCAGAGCAAAATCAGCATCTATAGGTATTTTTTCCTGAAAAGAACTATTTGACAGAGCCGATTCTGATGATGGTATCTCCTAAAAGGGATGGGAGAAATTTTCTCCTCTTGGGCATTCTTATAGATATAGAAGTTTAGTCTTGTGCTTCGGAATTATTTACCAGGATTTACCGCAAACAGCAACTTTATTTGAGTGAAGTTGCTACTCAACAATCGAAGCTTCTCAAATTCACTTTCCTCATAGCTGATATAGCACTTTGGTAACTGAGTTGTTGCAACTTTAAGCATCTTAATAAATGCAAACCAGTTACTCCTATCAACCTGCCTTGTTAGCCGACTTTTAAATGATTTTCTCAGGGTGGATTACTTTGTTGTGCCGCAAAATACTCACCTTCGTTTGATAATGCTAATTAAGACTTTTAAAACATTCACTCAGTTTTTAAAAACAACTGCTCTGTTTTCTATTTTAGGTTGTACGTTAATTTGCCTCCCAGCTTTAACTGAAGAAGAATCTGCAATAGATGTTTCCTCATTAGAAGAGGATTCAATATTAAATAATACTCCCATCATCCCAGCTTCAGAACTGTCCAATATTCAGCTTTGGGCATTGGAAGCTGTACAATCTTTAATTAAGCGTTATGGTTGCATCAGTAAAGATTCGGACAGCAATTTTCGTGGTGAAGAACCCCTTACTCGTTATGAATTTGCTGCTTTACTAACTTCGTGTCTTCAATACTTTGCTAACTCCACAGAAGAAACAATCGAAGTGAGTTCTGAGGATTGGACAGTAATCAAAAGATTGCAAGCAGACTTCGCTGAAGAATTACTATTTTTAGGTAATCGCTTAGATAATTTAGAGAATCGAGTTGCCCAAATAGAAGAAGAGCAATTTTCTACAACCACAACCTTAAGCGGTATCGCTATTTTTTCCCTGGAAGGAGTTAGCGGTGATCATAAAGCTGATAGCAACGAGCCTCTAGATGAAAGCATAACTTTTTCTAACTGGACTACTTTGTATCTCAATACCAGTTTCACAGGAAAAGATAACTTAAGAATTGGCATACTGGCAAGTAATGCCCCTGATTTAAGCCGCGCCACAGGGAGCAATTTTGCCACAAGAAGTTACTTTAGTAGTCCCGATAGTTCCCCCTTTATTTACCAGTTGTGGTATTCTTTTCCCATCGGCGATCACATCATAGCTAAAATTGCTACGGCACACTCTACTATAGATAGTTTTAACGCTTTTTCTTCCCAACCCTATGGAGGAGATTCTTTCGCTTTAGCTAATAGTTTTAATCCCCTTATTTATTGGAATTTTGCTGCTTTTGGTGGACCGGGGGTTTCTGCTACTATTCGTTTTAATGATTCTATTAGTTTAGATACTGGTTATTTTACTCCACACAGTGCTGCTAGCTCTCAAGCTGGACTGGGATTAATAGGTGGTTCTTATGCAACCGGGGGACAACTTAATGTTAATTGGGGAAGCGATGTGGCCTTAGCTTTTAGCTATTTACATACCCATCAAAATAGTAAGACAGGTTATTATGACCTAGCCGGATTTACAGGTAACCTCGAAGCTTCAGACCCTTTTTCCTTACGAGCTAATTCTACTAACAATTTTAGCCTTCAAGGTAACTGGCGAGTAAGTCCTAGCTTTAATGTAGGTGGTTTTGTCGGTTATGCCCATGCCTATGCCGAAGGAGGAAACAAGGCTAGTGCTGATATTTGGAATTGGTCTGCTAATGTAGCTTTTCCCAATTTAGGAGGAGAAGGTAACTTGCTGCGTGTCGGTTTTGGTATGCCTCCTAAGATGACAGATTCTAGGGGTAATAGTATTGAAGTACCCACAACATCTGATACAGGCTACGTTTTAGATGCTGAGTATCGCTATCGAGTGAACCATAATCTTAATGTTACCTTTGGGGGCTATGCCCTCTTTAATCCTGAACACAACGCCGATAATAAGCCAATTTATATATTTAGAATTCGCCCAATGTTCTTTTTTTAATTTTTCCTTCTTTTCTTATGCTGTTATCATTTGAGCAAATGTAGATTTCAAGAAAGTTTCTCCCTAAAGAGAGAAAATGATGCTAGTTCTTTATAAATGATTGGGAATTGCTATAGTGTCACAAGAGGGATAATTAATTTAGAAATTAATAATAATTTTTAAATCAACAACTATCAAGCCAAGTATGTAAGTGACGGAAGATCACAGAAAAGTATGAGCTAAATACCAGACAAATTTTGCCAAATCTAGTAACCTCATTTACGTCAAACTTAAAATATTGTTCTCTTTTTTAAGTAAATTATTTGACCGCTTAATCTTGTTGAGCTACAGGATACATTGGTCAACCAAGACAAACTAAAATACAAATTTAATGAGCTAAAGAAGATACACCGTCTTTGTGGCTAGACTTAGGCTCATCTAGGCTTCAAAGCAAATTCGCTATCATAAAATTCATCCCAGCTATATCCTGAAATATAGCAAATTGGTAAGTAAAGGTTAATAAGTTAAGCTCAAGTAAAAGCCCATTGTATTCTAATATCTATCTATAGTTATATTCCTAAAATCAAATACCCCGTTAATACAGTTCAACTTTGTTAGTTTTCGTCAAGGCCTTCTTCTAAGACTTCATCATAAAAAAATCTTTCATAAACATTCATGTCTAGCCTAAAAGATCAATTCAAAATCCAATTTTGGGGAGTTAGGGGAAGTATTCCTTGCCCTGGGCCGGAGACTGTCCACTATGGAGGTAACACTCCTTGCCTTGATATGGTAGTTAACGGAGAACATTTGATTTTTGATGGCGGTACGGGTTTACGAGTATTAGGACAGTCTTTACTACCCCAGCGTAACCTAGAAGGCTATATGTTTTTCACCCATTCCCATTGGGACCATATCCAGGGTTTTCCTTTCTTTGTTCCTGCCTTTGTACCCGGCAATATGTTCCATATTTATGGTGCAGTTGCCCCTAATGGAGAAACCGTAGAACAACGCCTCCATAACCAGATGCTTCACCCCAATTTTCCTGTGCCTTTGCGAGTAATGCAAGCTAACTTGAAATTTTACGATCTAGAGATTGGCGACAAAATTAGCATAGGAGACATTGTAGTCGAAAATGGTAGACTCAATCACCCAGGAGAAGCCATTGGCTATCGAGTCACCTGGCAAGGAAAAACTGCAGCTTATGTTAGCGATACAGAACATTTCCCCGAAGGATTAGATAAAAATGTTCTTCATCTCGCTCATAAAGCAGATGTCTTGATTATTGATGCTACTTACACCGATGAAGAGTACTACAGCGAAAAGTCTAGTAAAGTTGGTTGGGGACATTCAACTTGGCAAGAAGCAGTCAAAATAGCTAAAGCGGCTGAAGTTAAGCAACTGGTCATTTTCCATCACGATCCTCTCCACAACGATGATTTCTTAAATGAAGTTGGTAAACAAGCGGCTGCTGAATTTCCCAACACAATTTTGGCTAGGGAAGGTATGTATATAGAATTAATGGAAGCTGACTTTCCCACAGTTTATCAACCTGAAATTTTAAAAGTAGAGGAACTCAACGCAAAATATGTCAAAATGTAAAGCGTGTGGTTAACATCATCTACAGACCAAGTACTAACACCAACTGCAATCGCCCTTGGTAACTTTGACGGCATTCATCGAGGGCATATTCAAGTTGTCAAACTAGTTTTGGCTTCAGATATCCCTGGGCAAACTATTCCTACCGTAGTTACTTTTGATCCCCACCCTAGAGAGTTCTTTTCTGGTCAAAGCCGCAAACTGTTAACTCCAGGGGAGGAAAGAGTGCAACAGCTAGAACATTTAGGGGTACAACAGTTAGTTTTATTACCTTTTAACCATCAGCTAGCTTCTTTGACCCCCCAAGAATTTATTACAGAAATCTTAGTTAAAAAACTGCAAGTAACCTATATTAGTGTAGGAAAAGACTTTCACTTTGGTCGCAACAGAAAGGGAACCACAGCAGACTTAAAAGCGATCGCTACACCTTTAGGTATTGAAGTTGCTATTGCTTCACTGCACAATTGTACTGGGAATGGATACAGTGATCAACCTATACGCATTAGCAGTTCTCTCATTCGCCAGGCTTTAAGCGAAGGTAAAATTCCCCAAGCCAATTACTTACTTGGTCGTCCTTACACCCTAATTGGGAAAGTAGTTGTAGGGCAAAAATTGGGTAGAACGATTGGTTTTCCCACCGCCAATCTAAAACTACCAGAAAACAAGTTTTTACCCCGCCAAGGAGTTTATAGCGTCCAAGTAACCCTTGCTGATCATTCTTCTCTACCTGGAGTGATGAATTTAGGTTGTCGTCCCACCATTGATGGCAAGTCTACAGCTATAGAAGTTTACTTATTAGATTGGTCAGGGGATTTATATGGTCAGACCTTAACTGTTAGTCTAAAAAGATTTTTGCGTTCAGAACAAAAATTTCCTTCTCTAGATGCGTTGAAACAACAAATCGCTTGGGACTGCCAGAGAGTTAGGATAGAGAGTTAAGCTAAAGAAAATAATTTTATGACTAAAAAAATAATTATCACTGATAAAGCACCTACACCTGTTGGTCCTTACAATCAAGCGATCGCCGCTATAGGTCAAATGGTCTTCGTAGCTGGTCAAATTCCTTTAGATCCAGAAAGTAGTGAGATTATTGGTGTAGGAGATATCGCCATGCAAACTGAACGGGTAATGGAGAATTTACAAGCCATACTTCAAGCTGCTGGAGCGAGTTGGGAAGATGTGGTAAAAACCACGGTTTACCTCTCAGACCTACAGCATTTCACCACCATGAACCAAGTCTACTCCCAATACTTTCAAGAGTCCACTGCTCCAGCTAGAGCAACGGTTGAAGTAGCACGCTTGCCAAAAGATGTATTGGTAGAAATAGATTGTATTGCTGTTGTAAGTAACTAAATATAAAACCCTTGTAATTTAAAATTGGCGCTCTTCTCCAACTCTCATTTATTAACAAATGTAACAATAATACCGTCATAGCGTCTTGCCATCTTGACAGCCTTGGAAAAACCACCTATTCTGTATTCTCATACCCGGGTAGAACGATTGAGAGCGATATGCCAGATAAGCAAAAAGTAACATTATATCTTCCCCCAGGACTCCATCGTCAACTCAAAATTCGAGCTGCAGTTGACATTGATTCAATGTCATCAATGATGGAAAAGGCAATCGTCTTCTATTTAGAACATCCCCAAGTAGTTGAAGAGGTTGAGTCCTTCAGAGGCAAAACCCATCAAATTCACGCTTGTCCTGAATGTAACAGCTCTTTGGTGATGCGAGATGGAGAGATGGTTTCTTTGAATAATCAGCCTGGAGTACTGGTTGAGGAAAGCCCGGTAGAAAAAGTACCAGAACAAGTTAGTTGTAGTACTGATTCTCAAGGAGAGGAAGAACTGGTTCCTTGCTAAGGAGGGTTGGGGCTTACAGGCCTCAAGACTACAGTGGTTGCACCGTATAAATTTCTAGGTCGATGGTTATGCAAGAAGAGCTAAATATTCTAATTCAAGCTCAATACCCCCTCATTTATCTCGTCACTCCTGAAGAGGAGCGAGCTGAGCAAGCGATTAATAAAATTGCTCAGATGAGAACTCAACATCGGCGCGTCTTTATCTGGACGGTCACCCACGGTATTGTTGAGTATGGCAAGCCCCGCAATGTTACCCAACACAATACTGTTTCACCCGAAGCAGCAGTTGAATGGGTAGTTAGGCAAAAAGAACCAGGGATTTTTATCTTTAAAGACCTGCATCCTTTTATTGACGCTCCAGCCACAACCCGGTGGTTACGAGATGCGATCGCTAGTTTCAAAGGTACAGAAAAAATCATTATTCTTATGTCTCCTGTTCAGGAGATTCCCATTGAACTAGAAAAGGAAGTAGTTGTTCTTGATTATCCCTTACCGGATTTGAGTGAACTTAATCAAGTCCTCAACCAACAGCTAGAAAAAACCAAAAATCGTCGTACTACAACGGAAGTAAGGGAAAAGCTGCTGAAAGCAGCACTAGGACTAACACGAGATGAAGCGGAAAAAGTTTACCGTAAAGCTTGTGTTACAGCCGGAAAACTTACTGAAGAAGAAGTAGAAGTCATTCTCTCTGAGAAAAAGCAAATCATCCGACGTAATGGCATCTTGGAATATATGGAAGAAGATGAAACCATTGATTCTGTTGGGGGCTTAGAAGAGTTGAAGAAGTGGCTGAAGCAGCGCTCTAATGCCTTTACTGAAAGAGCAAGGGAGTACGGTTTGCCTCAACCTAAAGGAATGCTAATTCTTGGTGTACCTGGTTGTGGTAAGTCTCTAATTGCTAAAACCACCTCTCGTCTTTGGGGCTTACCTCTGTTACGCCTGGATATGGGGCGCGTCTATGATGGGTCAATGGTAGGTCGTTCGGAAGCTAACTTACGCAATGCCCTTAAAACAGCCGAATCGATTTCTCCAGCAATTCTGTTTATTGATGAATTAGATAAATCCTTTGCTGGTGGTACAGGCTCTTCTGACTCTGATGGTGGTACATCCAGCCGTATTTTTGGTTCTTTCCTGACTTGGATGCAAGAAAAGACTTCTCCTGTCTTTGTGATGGCAACAGCCAACCGTATTGAGCGCTTACCAGGGGAATTCTTACGCAAAGGTCGCTTTGATGAAATTTTCTTCGTCGATCTGCCCAATGCAGAAGAGCGTATCGCTATATTTAAAATTCACCTGAGCAAACGTCGCCGAGATATAAACCGTTTCGATCTCGAACAATTAGCTAAGGTTTCTGAAGGTTTTTCTGGAGCAGAAATAGAGCAAGGGCTTATAGCTGCGATGTATGAAGCATTCGCTCAAGATCGCGAATTCACCCAGCTAGATATCATCGCCACGATTAAAGCAACCTTGCCTCTGTCTCGCACAATGACTGAGCAGGTCACGGCCCTACGGGATTGGGCTAGACAAAGAGCGCGGCCTGCAGCAGCCTCCGTAGCTGAATATCAGCGTATGGAGTTTTAAAAGGCTTTCTCCTGCTTCCCAACAGGAGCGAAGGCTAGCGTAAGAAACGCTAGCAGTTTAGAAAGACCGCCCCTTATTCTATTAAGTCAGGCGGCATCCATAAAAAACCCTAACATCGTCGTTTAATTCCCTTTAGGAGGAAATCCCATGTCCCACTTTAGCACTCTGCGTACCAAAATTACTGAAGCTGAAATCCTTAAGACTTCTCTACGTGATTTAGGTATCAGCACTAAGACCGAAGCTGATGTTCGCGGCTACAACGGTCAGCGCCTTCGTGCTGATATTGTTGCAGTCCTCGAAGGCGAGTATGATCTTGGTTGGTCACGTAACAGCGATGGCACCTTCGATTTAATCGCTGATCTCTGGGGTGTTGCGAAAAAGCATAACCAAACCGAATTGATCAACTCCATCAATCAAAAGTATGCTGTTAACAAAACTTTAAATGAAGTTAAGCAGCGCGGTCTGCAAAACGCTAACGTTAAGTTAGTTGTTCAAAAATAGAACTTGAAGTGCGTTCCCAAGCTGACGGGTTGAGCCAATTCTTTGCTTAACCCTTTTTTATTGATAATAGTCAGAGAAACCCAGGTAGCTAAAAGCTACTTGGGTTTTACTTTTTGGACAAGACTCTAAGGTGAGAGGATCTTATAGTCAAAATAGGTTAATATGAAAATAATTTACATAAATTAACTTAGTTTGTTAACTTAGATTAATTTTTGTAAGCTAAAATTGCAAAATCTACTTAAACAAGATTTTAATTATGCCATTTACCCTTGACTCAGCCCGTGGAATTTTTCCTGGCACTTTATCTGCTGATGCAGTACCAGCAACAATTGCTAGGTTTGAACAACTCAGTGCAGAAGATCAGCTTGCATTAATCTGGTTTGCTTACCTGGAAATGGGTAAAACCATTACTATTGCTGCTCCTGGTTCAGCTAGTATGCAGTTTGCTGAGGGAACTCTTAACAAAATTAAGCAAATGAGCTTCCAAGAGCAAAGCCAAGCTATGTGTGACTTAGCAAACCACGCTGATACAGAAGTTTGTCGTACCTATGGTAGTTGGTCTCCTAATATTAAGTTAGGCTTTTGGTATCGTTTGGGAGAGTTAATGGAAAAGGGAGTTGTTGCTCCAATTCCAGAAGGCTATCAGCTATCTGCCAATGCTAAAGCTATCTTAGAAGCAATCAAAGGATTAGAATCAGGACAGCAAATCACAGTTTTACGTAACTCTGTAGTTAATATGGGGTATTCAAGTAGTTCAGACAGCGTGAAAAGGGTTTCTGAACCCGTTGCTCCTCCTCAAGATATGTCCAAGCGCACTAAAGTAACTATTGAAGGTGTTACCAACTCTACAGTCTTAGAGTACATGAATAACCTTAACGCTAATGACTTTGAAGCGTTAATAGAACTATTTGCTCCTGACAGTGCGCTGCAACCTCCCTTCCGCAAGCCAGTAATCGGTAAAGATGCTATTTTGCGATTTTTCAAAGAGGAATGCCAGAATCTAAAACTAAGCCCGGAGCGGGGAATTTCTGAACCCGCAGAGGATGGTTATACTCAAATCAAGGTAACAGGAAAAGTAGAAACTCCTTGGTTTGGCGTGGGTGTAGGCATGAATATTGCTTGGAGATTTTTGCTTAATGATCAAGGCAAGATTTTCTTTGTTGCTATTGATTTACTAGCTTCCCCCAAAGAATTGTTAAATTTAGCACGGTAGAGAGAGATTAAATTACTAGTTAATTACAAATTCTCATTATGGGCGCTCGGCTTAATTCAACCTAACTTAAAGACAACGAGCGCTCTTTTTTTTTGAGCTTATACCTAATCTGATTTTCTATAGGTTGCTCAATATTAGAGAATAAAGTTTGAGAACTTTATTCTCTGAATTTTATAAAACTAGGGGTGCAGGATAAAGTTGATTAGATATGACAATATAAGATTAAATTTTGACAATGCAAGTGAATGAAGTTAGTTGGTCTGAAGAAGAAAAGAAAATAGCCCAAGAAGCATTTAGTAAAGCCCATGAGCGAGAAATTGCCACTTTAATAAATGAGGTTCGTAGCCAAGCTGGTGAAATAGTAGAACTTGAAGATTTGTGGAAATTACACGATTTTTTGAGCGCAAGAAGGCATTATTTAGACGGTAAGTATGAATATAAGTACTCAGAGCTTATTTTTACCTTTGCTAGCTTGGTTAAAGAAGGATGGTTGCAGCTTGAAGAACTTGAGGGTTTAGAGCCTGATAAACGTAGTAAGGTAGCTGCTCTTATGCGAATATAAAATAATACCTAATACTATTTTTCTTTAGTTGTGTCAGAGATGCACTTAGTTAGGATAAAGGGTAAAGATTGATGTTCCCAGTCTTACCCTTTATCCAATTAATTGATTTAGATAATGGTACAAAATTTAATTGAAGTTCGCGATGCCACCCTCAATGATGTAGCACTAATTCTTACTTTTATTCAGAAGAAATCAGTTTTTGACCGTAACGTTGGAGCTTTTTCTGGCGCACTCACAACATCAGAAGAGAAGATAGTTAAAACGATATTTAGCACTATACCTTTTGCTTATGTTGTATTCGCAGAATTAGCTAGTTGTGTAGTAGGCTTTACTTTATACTACTTCAGGTATTCATCTTTTGCTGGTCAACCGATTCTTTGGCTAGATGATTTATATGTAGATGAGCAGATGAGGAGTAAAGGTGCAGGCTGGGAATTAATGAATCATTTAGCTCAAATTTCTAGAGCCAATAATTGCAGTCATATTGCTTGGACTGCTGATGTTAGAAATATTCGCGGACTCGCTTTTTATCGCCGTTTAGGAGCAGAAACTGTGAAGCAAGAAGGTAATAGTTGTTATCTAATTTGGAAACCGTAATTAATAGCATTTATAATTAACTATTTATAATAATTCTAAAAAAATGTAAAGCCACAGTATTATTTTTTCTAATTGTAAAAATCTTTGTATCTCTTCTTCCTATTCCCTATTGACTATTGCTTTATAGTTTTTGATATCAAAGAGTCATTGGTGAATCTATATAAACAACTGGTTCTGGCATAAAAAACTCAATACCGTAATCTAATAGCTGACGAGAAATTTCTTGGTTTGCTAAGTCTATTAAGCGCTTGCGTAAACGTAAAGAATCTTCTCCGGAACTTGTTATGAAAAAGTTTATTCTGGCTTGGCTGACTTCTTTTTCTTTAGGTTGAGAAAAGCTGATTCTTGTATTCGCTTTCTCAATACCCCAAAAGTGATTTGTACTTTCGACAACAACTCTTCTTACTAAGGCTTGTTCACTTTTATTTAATAATTTAGTAAAATCCAAATAAATCATAGCAACAACTTTCTTACCTCGACTAATATTCTCAATATGTTTCCCTGCCATAATCGAATTGGGAACAATAATTAAAGTATTTCTAGCTGCGGTACGGATTTTAGTAGAACGCAAACCAATTGATTCTACACGACCATAAACATCTTCGCCATAGGGATTAAAATTAACCTGAATATATTCTCCTGGTTGGTAAGGGCGATCAAGGAATAATTCTAAAGTACCTACAAGGCGTTCTAGGGCTTGTCTGGCGGCAAAAGCTACAGCAACACCACCAATACCAACACTAGCAGATATTGCCACTAAATTTAGTTGCAATCCTTGGGCAAAGATGACCACGGCAAACATAATAATAATAACATTAGTTAAGGTTTCAAAAACCAAAATCACTTCATTGATTTCGCCCCCTGAACCCTGTACTAAATTGACAACATAAACACGAATTAATCTTTGAGCTATTCGTGAAGTAAACCAAGCGATGCTAACTGCTAAGGCTAAGTAGATGAAGAAGCTTAAGAATTGATAGAGTATTTGATATTTTGCTACTACATTCAAAGAAAGAGCAATAAAAACAAAAGTTCCTACTGTTACAAGAGAATTTCTGACTGGTTTAATAAATTCGCTATAAACATTAGTTACGTCTAAAGGTACAAATTTTTGTGTGAATCTGAGCATCCACCAAAACAGGAAAGGTAACATTCTGCCCAATAAAGGGGCTAATATAGCACAAAAAAAGAACAATGCTAATCTGCCAACTAATTCAAGCAGAAAATTTTGAATTTCCTCGCTTAGTTGCAATGATTCCAAACTGAACTCTGGCATAAATATTAACTCTTTAAAACCCATGAAAATTTTTTATATCTTGCTCCTTACTCCCCATTGTTTAAATATTCATTGGTTGAGCAATATCAAGAGTATTTTCTTCTAAGGTGAATTCAATGTCATAATCTTGCAGTTGCTCAACAATATTTTCTCTGGCAATCTCTAATAAATTGCGCCGTAGCTCCATAGAACTTTCTCTTGCTCCGAGGATATAAAATATTAATTGTGCTTGCACATAATCTTGCCCTGAAGCATCTTTGGCATCTTGGAAAGAAATTTGGGTGAGACGATGATCTATACCTAAAATATCTCTAGTACTATCAAGAATGGATTGATGAATTAGAGCTTTTTCTTGGGGAGACATAGCCCTAAATAAAGTTAAATTAGCAATCGAAATCATTCTTCTTGCCCTAGTCATATTTTCAATACTACTCTGAGCAAGCTGACTATTGGGAACAATAACTAAAGTGTTTTTTCCGGAAAGACGAATCTTGGTAGAACGCCAACCAATAGATTCTACTCGACCTAAAGTAGAGTCAGGTAAATGAATATAATCATCAATGATAAAAGGACGATCAATATACAGAACAATACTCCATAAAATTTGCTCTAAGATCTTTTGAGAAGCAAAAGCGATCGCCACGCCTCCTACTCCAAGACTAGCGATTAAACCAAATAAATTAATTTGATGTACTTGAGCAAATAAAAAGATGACAATTAAAGCAACAACCGCGTTGGCAATAAATTTGGCAAGAACAATTAACTCACTATTAATTTTTTGCTGATTTTCTAGGGCAACTTCTAATAAATAATGATCGAATAATTCCCCAAGTAGCTTGAATCCTAATAAACTGACATTAAGGGCTGCTACTAATCCTAAAGGAAATTCTAAAGCTCTTAAGGATATTGGTACAGGAAGAAGTAGAATGATAAAATCAACAGTAGTTAAAATAATTGTCCAGCTTAACCAACTTTGATAGGGCAAAAAAACGTTTTTATAAATATCTTGTTCTGCTGTTAATATGAAACTTTTAGTTAGAATTTTGATTAGTTTAGGAAGTTGTAAATAAGACAGACCAATTATAAGTAGTAAAGTCAAAAAAGCAATAGTAGCTATCAATAAAGCTGTACCTATTTGAAGACTATTGGGTAAATCAAAATTATTGTCCAAACCTCTCAACCAATAATTCATAGCTTGCTATAATTCCAGCATTAAATGTGAACAGAGAATTAGACACTCTAGGCAATAGGCATTCTATAGCAAAGGTACACAGATATTAATTATTCCTTTATAATGAGTGACTTTTTACTTTTGACTTGTTACAAAGCAGTTTTTTCTTCCCAGCAATCCTCATCCTAGTATAGGATTATCTTAAGAAGGAAAAGCGGGAAAACTTTAAAGGCAATGGTTAGCAATACATCTACCAATAAATCATCTTTGGGCAGTAAACCCCGCGACGTGAAAGTAGTTCCTATTGTCAGAGAGACAACTTTGTTGCGATCGCGGACTTGGGATAGATTGAAGTTTGAAATTGAATACGCTCTAGGAAAAGGGACAACGGCTAATTCTTATGTAATTCAAGGGGATAAGATTGCTGTTTTAGACCCTCCGGGGGAATCTTTCACTCCTATTTACTTAGAAGCCCTGCAAAGACACCTCGACCCCAAAACCATTGATTATGTAATTTTGGGTCATGTTAACCCCAACCGGGGGGCAACTCTCAAGGCGTTGTTAGAAATTGCGCCACAAATAACCTTTGTTTGTTCCAATCCTGGGGCGATCGCCTTAAGCAAAGTCTTAGAAAATCAGAAGTTAATCATTGATGTGATTAAAAAAGGAGATACCCTCGATTTAGGACAAGGGCATCACCTGGAATTTCTCCTCACCCCCACACCCCGTTGGCCCGATTCTCTGTGTACCTACGACCCCAAAACCTCTGTGCTTTATACAGATAAGTTTTTCGGTTCCCACGTTTGTGGTGATCAGGTTTTAGATGAAGGGTGGCAAGTTTATGCAGAAGATCGTCGCTACTATTTTGATAGTCTCATGGCTCCCTACGCTAAGCAAGTGGAGACAGCCTTAGAAAAATTTGCCACCAAACCAGCTAAACTTTATGCTACAGGTCATGGCCCTTTGGTTAGGTATGGTTTCACGGAATTAACATCTCTTTATCAAGAGTGGGTGAAAAAGCAGCGTACTCAAGATTTAAGTGTCGCCCTCCTCTACGCTTCTGCCTATGGGAATACCGCAACCTTGGCCCAGGCGATCGCTAATGGTATTACCAAAGCTGGGGTTGGGGTAGAGTCTCTTAATTGTGAATCAGCCGAACCAGAAGAAATTAAAGCCGCAGTAGAAAAGTCTGCTGGTTTTATCATGGGTTCCCCAACTTTAGGAGGTCATGCCCCAACCCAGGTGCAAACGGCATTAGGTATTGTGCTTTCCACCGCAGATAAAACTAAATTAGCGGGGGTATTTGGTTCCTTTGGTTGGAGTGGAGAAGCCATTGATTTATTGGAACAGAAATTCAAAGATGGCGGTTATCGCTTTGGTTTTGACCCCATTCGGGTGAAGTTTAAACCCACCGATGTTGTACTGAAAACCTGTGAGGAAGCAGGGACAGACTTTGCCCAAGCATTGAAAAAAGCCAGGAAACGGGCCGAAGCAGCAGCCAAGAAAACCGCCGGTAGCACTTCTCAACAGGCAGATAGGACAGAACAAGCATTAGGTAGAGTTGTGGGTTCCCTTTGTGTGGTAACAACCAAACAAGGAGAGTTGCAAGGGGGAATGTTGGCTTCTTGGGTATCCCAAGCTACTTTTAATCCTCCCGGTTTAACCGTTGCTGTAGCCAAGGATCGGGCCATTGAATCTTTGTTGCATAGTGGCAATACTTTTGTCCTTAATATCCTTGCAGAAGGTGAACATTTAGGCATAATGAAGCATTTCCTTAAGCCCTTTGCCCCTGGGGAAGATCGTTTTGCTGATGTCGAGACTGAGGCGACGGAGAATGGTAATCCGATTCTCAAAGATGCTTTAGCTTATATTGAGTGTAGTGTGGAAAGTCGTATGGAATGTGGCGATCATTGGTTGATTTACGGAGTGGCGAAGGAAGGGAATTTACTTGGTGATGGGATTACGGCTGTACATCATCGTAAGTCGGGGAGTCATTATTAAACAATTTCACTTGGGAGCTTTACACAATAGAGACGTAGTTTTTTCTCTCTACTATCCTCCGCACTTAAAGTAAAAAAAGCTACGGAAATGAGCCGCCTCAAGCTGAAAAGAGAAACTACAATAGCAACTAAGTAAAGCTTTCAATCGTGACTATGAAAAGAAAATATTTTTGGCTCACAATTGCCGTAAGCCTATTAGCCATAACCACCACGACAGCAAGTTTAGCTCAAACAGAAACAGAAGACTTTCGTTACTTTCGGGAATGGTGTGCTGCCAAAGATAGTCTTCCTACTCAAGCAAAACATACCGTAGATGTCTTACTCAAAGAAGCAGGAAGCCAAGATTGTTTAGAAGCTGAAGCGAATTTATACCGAAAGTCAGGTTTAGATATTGCCTATCTTGATGTGCCAGATTTACGCCCTCTTGCCGCTTTGACTAACCTAACTTTTTTAGACTTAGCTGGAAATGGTATTACTGACCTAAGCCCTCTATCAAACTTAAAGTCTTTAACTAAACTTGACCTTGATTCTAATAGTATAAAAGACTTAACACCCTTAGCCAATTTAACTAATCTAACTGAACTTAATCTATCTTATAATCGTCTCCAAGACTTAACTCCTTTATCTGGCTTAACCAATTTAACCGAGCTTTATCTCTTTGGAAACAAAATTAAGGATTTGAAGCCGTTATCTAGCTTAACAAGTTTGACAATATTAGACCTTTTGAGCAACGACGAAATTGAAAGTTTGGAAGGTCTTTCAAACCTAACTCAATTAACTTACTTGAATCTTGCTAATAACCAAATTAAGGATTTAACTCCCCTATCAACTCTAACTAATTTGACAGACCTTGATTTAGGTGGTAATCAGATAGAAGATTTAACTCCATTATCTTCTTTAACTAATTTACTTTCTCTATTTGCAGACTCTAATCAAATCAAAGATGTAACACCTCTTGCTTCTCTTGAGAAACTGGATACTCTAATGTTGAGCCACAATCAAATTACTGATTTAACTCCTTTGTCCAACTTAGATAGCTTGAAAAGGCTTTACTTCAAAAATAATCAAGTTCAACAAATAACTAACGTGCTGGATCTTAACAAGTTAGACCGATTTTGCCCTGTGGATAATCCTTTAACTGAAACTATTCCTGAACGCATACTTGACGATAAACAAGAATGCTTTTTTTGAGGAACTTTACTTATTGGCTGACTTAAAATTGACTTAAAATCAAAGCCAGAACAAGCTTAGTAAGCACTTCCTAGTAACTCAAAAGCTGACCAATAGTAAGGATGTTCAAAATTTTGATCCTGAATTGATAGGTTATTAGGTAAAAGCTGGGCAATTAGTTTCGGATTTGGCTCTTCTGCTGATGCTTTAGGTCGATATATAAGGGAGTTACTCTTAATTTTAACTCTTTGTTCTATCATAGCTAACTGAGCTTCCTGTAAGATTTGCGCTCTTGTTAATCCTCTCTGCTCAGAAAGAATCCGGTAGAAGGTTCTCATCATAGCCATTGTTCCCTCGTCACTTACTCTCCATAAAGAACCAATAGCTGATTCAGTACCTTGTGACCACATAGCCCCACCAAGACCAAACTCTCTGTCTTTGGCTAGATTGGAAGATGAACCAGAATTATTATCTACTAAAGATTCACAAGCACTAAAAACAACCATTTCTATTGCTGAAAAGTCAAGTTCTATAAGTTCTTGAATATTTATCTCTCCTTGCCTTGTACTTAGATTAATATGATCTCCTCCTTTAGCCTCTCCGTGGGTAGCAATATGTAAAATTTGGCTGGCGACTTCTTCACCTAAGCCTAGTTTGAGGGCTTCCTGAACTTTCTCCCCCCCTTGAGGATGCTGTTGTACTGCTTGCCCTAAAATATCCTGAATGCGATTGAGACGAGGCAATAAACTTCCTAATTGGGCTTGTATATTTGGTTCAACTTCTTGTTCTTGAAGATATTTTTTCAAATTAGCTAGATTAAATAAATACTCTTTCGGTATAGTTATACCCTCAAGATTATTAATATGCATCACCTCTGGAAGCACAAAAGGCAAAGGAGCAGGACCATTAAAGGTTGTTTCTCCTAAAGCTGTAATTTCCGGACTCTCTTGATTAAGAGGAGTTGTTTGGGTCATGGAGAAACTAGGAGATACGGAGAGGCTGAAGCGTTCAATCAAGAATTCATGCTCATTGGATAATGCTGATACAGGCATAGTTTGTAACTCTTGGTCTAGCACTAAATGGAGATGATTGACTCCTATGTTGCTTAAGGTTTTTTCAATTGGTTTAATCATCGCCGTATACAATAGTTGTGCCGGCCCTTCAAATGCTGTTCGCCGACTGGAGTTTGTTGCTGTTGCTCTGAAGTTTATTAATCGCTTCTGCAAATCTCTCCAATCAATAGGCTTAAACCGATGAATAGGAGGGTACTGAGGATCACCAGGAATAACTACAATATCTATACCCTGTTCCGCACCTTCTTCGTTTTGTACCATCAAATAAATAATTGCTGACTTCATGCCTGTTGCTTGATCTGCGGCATGGATTCTCTGCTGCATCGAAGCCATTGTTTCTGGATCGTTAGCAATTTCTTGATTATTGAATTCCTTAATCCTTTGCAGCTCAAACTGTTCTACTGTTTCACTAACTTCTTCGGCTGATTCACTAATTGTACGGGGAGCAAAGGGGTCGTTAACGGTATCTTCTTGCTGTCGCTGTAATGCCGCAGTTGCCCTTCGCTGTACCATAGATGCTAAATTATCAGCAATTAATTCTTCTCTCCTCTCATTTTGGGGGGCATAAACCCCTTGGTAAGAAAAGTTACCAGATTCAGTATAAGCTTCGGGCTTGGCTTGTATTCCCTGATCTGGGGCGGCTTCAGACAAATTAACTAGATGATCTCCAAGACGTTCAGCATTTGCCCGACTAATCTCCATTTCCTCTAAAGTTTGTCCAACTTTCTGGGGCTGAGGTGCAGGTGCATAACTTGGTTGTGGGAAACTTGAACCTTGAGGTAGCTTAGCTGGCTGAAAATTAGGCTTTTTGATCCTTTCGTAACTTGCCATAATTAACCCCTAGAGATTTCGTCGAGTGTTAAGCAGCTAATACTATTTGTTATTAAACATCATTAACCTCATCAAGGGGCAAACTTAAAGCCTTAGCTACTTGCTCCGGTGTCAAACCCATTTTTAGTAACCAAGGTTCAATCGAGTAATGCCCTCGTTCATTTAGAGAACTGCAACAAATAAAATATCCTCACAAAGTATAAGATTTTAGCAACTAGCGACTAGCCATTAGCCATTAGCTTAAGAATCTGGTAGCTGAGTATGGTCAGGGAAAGGGGGTGGCAGTATTGTAGGTTCCAAACTTTGAGTCATAACCGTTGAAGAGAAGGAGTTACTCTCATTTTACTCCCTTACCCTTTACCCTTTACCCTTTACCAGTCCACCCTACAACTGAACTGGACTTAGCCAACCTCGTAGGAAGTAGAATAAAGAACTGAGATACTCTTCAACTACTCGCGTTGTGGTTACTAAAGCCTCCGCAGAGGGTAGAAAATCACTTAGTCTAATTCGCCTTTGAGGAGTTTGTTCACCGCTTTCAAAAGTGTAAAAATCTGTAGGACGAGGTAAAACATTCAAGCCTTCTCGTTCAAAAGTTAACTGGGCGCGGCGGATATTAATCCCCGATGATACTAAAATAATTGGTTGACCAGCTAATCCTCGCTGACTGAGAATATCCTTAACTGATAAAGCACTACTACGTAAATTGCCCCCTCCGTTATTAGGGACAATTTGACTAGCAGGAACACCATATTTTTGCAGCAAAATAGAAATATCCCTGGCTTCATCAACAGTTTGTTCGTCTCCTTTTAAATTACTCCTGGGACCAGCACTAACAATAACAATAGGAGTACTACCCAAACTACGTTGTTGTCGATATAAATCTGCTGCATAGAGAATGCGATCGCCACTTTCAGTAAGCTGAATTTGGGTACGATAGGGAAGATTAGCTTGGGTTGTCCCTTCCCCTAAAAGAACAATGGCTTCAGCCCGCTGTTGTCCTGTGGGAGTGACGCTACCTCTGGGACCTAAAGCTTCCTGCCTTCTTTGTTCTACTGTGATGGCATCTCTTTCTGCTAGTTGAGCCATTTGATAGGCAAACACAGGCAAACTAGAAAGAAGTAAGACAATAAAAGCCGCCCAGATAAAATAAGGCTTAGGGGATTTAATATCACCACCAAACTTAATAGGTGCTATACCCAAAAGTAGTAACAAAAGAGTTAAACCTATTGGTTTTAAAGGAATAGAAAGTATTGTCCAAGCGGTAGAAATAAGACCATCTTGAGGATTCAAAAAAGCCAGAAAAATTAGGGCTATAAAAGCTAAGCCCCCAAAAATAGTCAGAAATTTATTGGGAATCAGCTTGATCAGTAAATAGTAAATAGCAAAGCCAACTAGCAGCCAAAGAAAAACCCGTGTCAGTAGTAGGAACATAATTTATCAGTTAATCACTTGTTTTGTAGTTATGGGGAATAACCCCAATTAAAGCTTGCCCTGAATTGCCTTAATGACAGTGGAAATAGTTTCCACACGAGCATAGTACTTGTCATTTGCTGGCACAATCTTCCAAGGGGCATGGGGAGTATTTGTTGCTTCAATTGCTTGATTAATTGCTCCCTCATAAAGATGCCATTTTTCTCGATTGCGCCAATCTTCCTCAGTTAGCTTATATTGCTTGAGGGGATCTTGGCGACGTTGTTCAAATCTTTTAAGCTGTTCTTCTGAACTAAGATGCAACCAGAATTTTACTAGCACATAGCTGCTACTAGTTAATTGCTCTTCAAATTGATTAATTTCTTCGTATGCTCTACTCCATTGAGCAACATTAGCTAAACCCTCTACTCTTTCTACTAAAACCCTACCGTACCAACTGCGGTCAAAGATACCAATAGTTCCGGCCGGAGGCAAGCGTCGCCAGAAACGCCAGAGGTAATGATACTGTTTTTCTTCTGGGGTGGGGGCAGCAAAAGTACTAACTTGATAACTACGAGGGTCTAAAATAGCACTCAAACGCTTAATTGCCCCTCCTTTACCTGATGCGTCCCAACCCTCAAAAATAACTAACACAGGAATTTTTGATTTATGAATACTGCGTTGAAGCGATCGCAACTCAACTTGGGCTTGACGTAACTGTTTTTGATAATTTTCTTTAGTTAGTTTTTTGCTTAAATCAACTTTTTCTAGCCGATTAGATTTAGGCTTTCCCGTCAAAATCAAGGTGGGAGTAGAAGACATCCCCGGAAACAAGCTTGATTTTTCTTCTAAGGCTTTTTTGAGGATAGTAACTAATTGTGAAAGAACTTTTACCTTCGCCCAACGGGGACAATCACTAGCAATTGGGTTCCAAGGAGCGAACTTAGTATTAGTTTTTAGCAGCATCTCCTCAGCTAAATCAAAATACTCTTGATAGCGTTTAGCTTGTTGCCAATCTTCTGGACGCACTCGCCAAGAGTTTAATTCGTTGGCTGCATATTTTTTCAATCTCTTTTTTAATTCTTTATGACTTAAGTGCAAGCAAAACTTAGCTATGGCAACACCATCAGCAGCTAAATTTTTTTCAAAAGCATTAATTTGGTCAAAAACCTCTGCTACTTTAGCTTCTGGCAACTTCCCTAATAACCAATCTTCCCAAACATGGGAATACCAACTATGGTAAAAAAAACTAATTTTGCCTTGGTGAGGAATCTTACTCCAAAAACGCCAAAGAAAAGGATACTGTTGCTCCTGCGGAGTAGGAGGCAAAATAGGATGTACCTCGAAACCACGAGGGTCCATATAGTTGACTATTTTTTTGACTAAAGACCCCTTTCCTGCGGCTGCCCAACCTTCTAAGACCACAATTACCGGTAACTTTTTTTCCCAACAAGCCAGTTGTAACATTCTTAACTGGCGCATTAAGTCATTTATTTGCGACTTATAGGAGTCTTTATCAAGGGTAGGGGTCAAATCGAGATTATTGAGCATTAACTTAAACTGATCAACTAAATAAAAAATACCGGAGAATGAACATAAAAGGTTGAAGTAGCAAAATAATGCAAGTAATTCACCATTAATGGAAAAAGCTCAAATATAAAATTTTTGCTTTTTAGTGAAGTATATCTTAACGGTGTTGTTTCCCTTACATCTTGCCCAGAGGTGAGGTCGCATCGCAATTTAAAATTAGCTAGCTATTAGCCAAAACGTAAAAATCAAGGTGTGAGAATGGACATTATTTTTAGTGAGAACTGCTATATGACCGATGCTCTATCATTTTGTTATCTAAAGTAAAGCAAAACCATACTAAGATTTACTGAGTCGCTCGGCAAAGGTTTAAAGTGCCAAAAACTACTGAGGAAAGTTAAGTGTCGCAAAGTAAACCAACCATTCTTGTCACTGGCGGTGCTGGATACATTGGTTCTCATGCCGTACTAGCATTGCTAAATACTGGATACAGAGTTGTCGTGCTAGACAACCTATCCTATGGACATCGGGAACTAGTAGAAGAAGTTTTGCAAGTCGAATTAATAGTCGGAGATACAAGGGATCGCCTTCTTTTAGACCAGCTATTTGCTTCTTATAACATTACGGCAGTTATGCACTTTGCAGCTTATATCGCCGTAGGAGAATCTGTTCAAGATCCAGGCAAATACTATCGTAATAATGTTAGTGGGACTTTAACTCTTCTTGAAGCTATGGTGGCAGCTCAAATTAAGAAGTTTGTTTTTTCTTCTACTTGTGCCATCTATGGAATGCCTCAAAGCATACCTATGACTGAAGAACATCCTCAAAATCCTCTCAGTCCCTATGCCACTAGCAAATGGATGATTGAGAAAATTCTCACGGATTTTGATCAAGCTTATGGCTTAAAATCCGTAGCTTTTCGCTATTTTAATGCCTCTGGCGCTCATCCTGATGGTTTGCTTGGAGAAGATCACAATCCCGAAACTCACTTAATTCCTCTAGCTTTATTAACAGCTTTGGGTAAAAGAGAATCTCTAGCTATTTTTGGTACAGATTATGATACCCAAGATGGTACTGCCATGCGAGATTATATCCACGTCTGCGACTTGGCTGATGCCCATGTTTTGGGACTTAATTATCTCCTCCAAGGTGGTAAGAGTAATGTTTTCAACCTTGGTAATGGCAATGGCTTTTCTGTTAAAGAAGTTATTGAAACCGCAAGACAAGTTACCGGCAAAGAAATTGTTGCCCATCATAGCGATCGCCGCCCAGGAGATGCCCCGATTTTAATTGGTAGTAGCCAGAAAACGCAAAAAATCCTTAGTTGGCAACCCCAATATCCAGATTTGCCTACCATTGTTGCCCACGCCTGGAAATGGCATCAACAACGTCATGGTTAGGAGTTAGTAACTACCACATCCTCACCAAAAACTAATCACCAACAAAAAGAATGACTAGTGACCAATTTAATCGCTTAGAGTCAGTTATTGCCCAAATAGGAGAAACGGTGCTAGCAACTACCCAAACTGTTGAAAATCTTGCTAAAAGGGTAGATGCCCTAGCTGTACAGATACAACACCAAGGGCATCAAGTTCAACAGCAAGGCTACCAAATTTTTGCTTTGAGTGATGCAGTACAAGCCTTAGCTGAAACCCACAATAAATCAGAAGTACAACTTAACCAATTAACAGAAACCTTACAGCGCTTTACTCAAGCTATTGAAATGGCTAATCAGCAACAAAAAGTGCGATAAATCTAATGTGTAAATATTCTTGGGAAAAGATTTAATGCCTCATTTTCACTCCTATTCTAAGCTAGTTTTGCTTAGTGCTGTCCTTAGCTTCGTTAGTGTTAGTTGTGCCAATAACAAAGTACAAGAGTGCCGAAAAATTATTGATATTACTGTAAGTGCATCCGGACAGATTGAAGAGCTTTCAGATAATGGTAAAACTCAAGACCCCCAAGAAGCTCGTGAAGCAGCTCAGGCGATGGAAGAAGCTGCTCAAGAAATGGAAAACTTGGTAATCAAAGATGAACAACTTCAAGAATATCAAGCTGGCTTAGCTAAATCCTATCGCGGTTTTAGCCAATATACTCGCGATTTTATTGCTGAACTAGAAAAGAAGAATTTGCAAGCAGCTAAATCAGTACAGAAAAAATTGCAAGAGGTTGGCAAACAAGAAGAGAAATTTGGCAACGGCATCAACAACTATTGTCAGTCAGAATAAACATTCCCTACTCCCATGATCCTATGAAATATGCTCTGATTCACGAGTGGTTAACCCCAAAAGCGACTGGAGGTTCAGAGCTTGTGGTGCAAGAAATTCTACAACATATTGAAGCTGACCTTTATGCCCTCATAGACTTTGAATCGGTTAACCCCCAGAGCTATTTATATAAACGGAAAATTGGCACGACTTTCTTACAAAACTTTCCTTTTGCACGTGATGGCATACAAAAATATTTGCCTTTGCTACCTTTAGCTATTGAACAGTTGGATGTGCGAGATTATGAGGTAATTCTTTCGTCTTCCCATGCAGTAGCTAAAGGAGTCCTAACAACTCCTCAACAACTACATATCTGCTATTGTCATAGCCCCATGCGTTACGCCTGGGATTTGACCTTCGATTACCTAAAAAATAGCCGCCTAGGGGGCGGTTTACCAGGTATTATTAGTCGTTATATGCTTCATCAAATACGCCAATGGGACGTTATTTCAGCTAATAGAGTAGATTATTTTATTGCTAACTCTCAACATACAGCAAACCGTATTTGGCGCTGCTATCGGCGCAAAGCAGAAGTGATTTACCCACCAGTACAAACTAAGAGATTTCCTTTTGAGTCTCAAAAGGAAGACTTTTTTATTACTGTTTCTCGCTTAGTTAGTTATAAACAAGTATCTTTAATTGTTAAAGCTTTTAATCAATTAGGATTACCCCTAATGGTTATTGGTGACGGTCCGGAGTTAGCAAAAATTACCAAATTAGCAAAACCTAACGTAAAAATTATGGGTTCTCAACCAAATGAAGTAGTAGAGCAATACCTAGCGAAGGCGAAAGCTTTTGTCTACGCTGCTTGTGAAGATTTTGGTATCGCCTTAGTAGAAGCACAAGCTTGTGGTACACCAGTAATTGCTTTTGGTACTGGTGGTGCAGCAGAAACCGTTCGTGATATCAGGGACTATCCTCAACAAGGAACAGGTATATTATTCTCTGGGCAAACCTCAGAAGCCCTCGTCAAAGCTGTGGGAACTTTTCAAGAACTTCAGGGAACATTTAACCCAGAAGTCTGTAGACTTCAAGCTAACAAGTTTGAACCCCAAGTTTTTGTCAAGAGCTATTTGAGCTTTATTGAAAGCTGCGTTCATAAATTAAAATAGGTAACTTAGTTCAAAATACTGATCTCTTGTAACTAGATTTGCCTTAATTAAGGTCTTGTGGCTTTATGATCAAGGCTGTGTGGTGTGATGTGAAGGAGTAAGATGACTGCTGAAAGCCAACTTGTCTCCGTCAAGCTTATGGAAGCCATCGTTAAACGAGGCTTTCAATCATTAAACGCTAAAGGGAAACGAAAAAGTTTACCTTGGCTAGTGCTAGACGGAAATTTTACCAAAAGGCTGTTTGACGTTCTATTTTCTTTATCCGTTCTGGTTTTGTTTTCACCTTTTTATTTGCTGCTGACTTGCTTAATTGGGATCAGTTCTCCTGGGCCTATTTTTTATGTCCAGCAAAGAATCGGGAAGAATCATCGGCCCTTTGGCTGTATAAAATTTAGAACTATGGTCAACAATGCCGATGAAGTATTGCTAGATATATTGACTAACTCGCCAGATTTACAGGAGGAATTTGAAAAGAGTTTCAAACTTAAACATGACCCTCGTATTACTAAGATTGGTAAATTCCTCCGCTTAACTAGTTTGGATGAATTTCCTCAATTCTGGAATGTTTTGATGGGAGATATGAGTGTTGTCGGCCCTCGACCATTAGTTCCTGGAGAGCTACATAAATACGGTCGTCAAATCGATAAAGTGCTAACTATTCGACCAGGGATTACTGGTTTGTGGCAAGTCTCTGGTCGTAATGATATTCCTTATCACCGACGCATTCAAATTGACGTTTACTACGTAAATTGTCGAAATTGGTTGCTGGATATGTGGATTGTTGTTAAGACTATAGGCGTTATTCTTTTCCCTGGTAATAAAGGTGCTTACTAAAGCACAATTTCCTAACCAAGGATAGGGGAGAGGGAATTATTTTCCTGAGTGAGAGTATATTTGGGGCGCTACATCTTAACTATTATTTAGCTAAGTTATTTTTGAGTAGCAGGAAATCTCCCCTATCCTTTGCCCACATTTGAATTAAAGAAATATTAGCTTAACATAGGGTGGACAGTAACAATCCTAGTTGAGTTAACTTGGTGTTAGATTAGTCGCCCACAAATTTTTAGCGGCTAGAAAACCTATTTCTTTATCTGGTGAAGATTTGAGTATGACCCAACCCAAGCGAGCGTTAATAACTGGTATCACTGGTCAAGATGGTTCTTATCTGAGTGAGTTGTTACTCTCTAAAGGCTATGAGGTTCACGGTATTATTCGCCGTACTTCTACATTTAATACCGATAGGATCGATCATATTTACGTAGATCCTCATAATGAAAAGGCGAAATTATTTCTCCATTATGGTGACTTAACAGATGGCACAACTCTACGCCGTATTATTGAGGAAATTAAGCCAGTAGAAATTTACAACTTGGGCGCTCAATCTCACGTCCGAGTCAGTTTTGACTCCCCAGAATATACAGTGGATGCTGTGGGTATGGGGACATTGAGGATTTTAGAAGCAGTTCGGGATTATCAACAGCGTACAGGTATTGAAGTACGCTTTTACCAAGCGGGGTCTTCGGAGATGTTTGGTAAGGTACAAGATGTCCCTCAAAAAGAGACTACACCTTTTTATCCCCGTAGTCCCTATGCTTGTGCGAAGGTTTATGCTCACTGGCAAACGATTAATTATCGCGAGTCCTATGACTTGTTTGCCTGTAATGGGATACTTTTTAACCATGAATCTCCCCGTCGCGGAGAAACCTTTGTTACCCGTAAAATAACTCGTGCGATCGCTAGAATTGTCGAGGGTACTCAGAAAAAGCTTTATTTAGGTAATCTCGATGCTAAAAGGGATTGGGGTTATGCTAAAGATTATGTTGAAGCAATGTGGTTAATGCTCCAGCAAGATAAACCCGATGATTATGTCGTTGCTACCGGGGAAACCCACTCAATCAAGGAATTTCTCACTACTTCTTTTAGCTGTGTCAACTTAGACTGGCATGATTATGTCGAGTTTGATGAGCGTTATCTTCGCCCCACAGAAGTGGATCTACTCATTGGCGATCCTAGTAAAGCGAAAGAAAAGCTAGGCTGGGAACCCTCTGTAACCTTTGAGGAACTTGTTGCTTTAATGGTAGCAGCAGATTTGAAGGCTTTGGGTTTAGACCTACCTCAAACCGAAAAAATGCAAATGGTAGAAGATAATGCTTATATACGTCGGGCAGTAGGAAGTGCAGTTGATTAACAGATCTGGATTTAACCAGATATGATTCCTATAGGGTGCTAAAGGGGTAAATCCGCAACGCACCCTCCCCAGTTCATTATCGCCCCTGCAGAGAACAGAAAGTAAAAATGCTCAATTTAAGTAATCAAAGAATTCTTGTAACTGGCGGGGCTGGTTTCCTAGGCCGCCAAGTGGTAGACCAACTTTGTCAAGCAGGAGCTAAAGCTGAGAAAATTAGTGTACCACGCTCGGTAGACTGTGATTTACGCTCCCTAGAAAAATGTCAACAAGCAGTGGCTGAGCAAGATATTGTTATTCACTTAGCTGCCCATGTGGGAGGAATTGGTTTAAATAGGGAAAAACCGGCGGAGCTTTTTTACGATAATTTGATGATGGGAGCGCAACTAATCCATTGTGCCTATGAGGCTGGAGTAGAAAAGTTTGTTTGTTTGGGTACTATTTGTGCTTACCCTAAATATACTCCTGTACCCTTCACTGAAGACGATCTTTGGGCAGGGTATCCTGAAGAAACCAATGCTCCCTACGGGATCGCAAAAAAGGCTCTTTTGGTACAACTCCAAGCTTACCGCCAACAATATGGCTTTGATGGTATTTATCTTTTGCCAGTTAATCTTTATGGACCAGAAGATAATTTCGATCCTAGTAGTTCTCATGTTATTCCTGCTTTAATTCGTAAAGTTTACGAAGCTAAACAAAAGGGAGATCATAAGTTAGCAGTTTGGGGAGATGGTAGCCCTACTCGCGAATTTCTCTATTCTACAGATGCAGCTAAGGGAATCGTTATGGCAACCCAAAAATATAATGGCGCAGAACCTGTTAATTTGGGAACTAACCACGAGATTTCTATTAAGGAATTAGTAGAATTAATTTGCGAGTTAATGAACTTTACAGGAGAAATCGTTTGGCAAATAGATAAACCAAATGGGCAACCTCGCCGCTGTTTAAATACTCAAAGGGCAAAGCAAGAGTTTGATTTTGAAGCCCAAACAGATTTTCGCCAAGGCTTAAAGCAAACTATTGAGTGGTATCAAGAAAACCCCCAATAATTAGGTTAGAGAAAAACCATGGCGATCGCAATTACTATTGATTCTGAAGCAATAAATAATCTCGATTTATCTCCAGCAGGCAAACAGATTGAAAAACTATTGCAACCCGAAGATATCCTGGCCCAAGAACAACAATTGACCTTTACAATTGATTATTCCCGCCCAGAAACAGATCCTAGAGAACTTTCAGAAATTCCTGAAATACGTTTGTGGTTTTTACGCTTAGATTCCCAATATCCTTGGCTACCCTTGTTTCTTGATTGGAAATCAGGAGAACTAACTCGCTATCTAGCCATGCAAGTTCCCCATCAATTTAGTCGGGCTGAAGGAATTCAATTTAACCCTGAAGCTTTGGAAATTTTTGTTATGAAAAAGATTTTTATTATTACTCATTGGCTTGAAGAAAAGGGTTTACCTAGTAAATCTCGTCTTCAAGCAATGGCTCAAACAATTGGCTATGAACTTGATGATAATTTCTTCAGCTTAATCAGCCAAAATTAATTGCAAAACTCGTTCCATATTCTCAAATTTTCCCACAATACGTCGTACCGGTTGAGGCCAAACTCTGATTAAAGTAGGAGTAGCAGAAACTTGATTAGCTTCAGTTTGTTCTGGGTGTTTGAAAATATCAATCACTTTGAGAGTATAAGGGGAATGCAAGCCTTTTTCTAAAAGTTTATGTAAGTTTTTTAAAGTATTTTCTGTAGCAGTATTATGGCCAGCAATAAAAAGTCGTAGTACGTAACTATTACTTGTTACTAACTTCTTTTTAGAATGGACGCTAATTTCTTGAGGAACAGAGTAACGAACATCAGATAAACTACGCTGATCTTCAAAGCGAAAGATTAAATCATGTTCTTCCCAAAGTTGAGGAAATCTTTCTTGATAGGTTTCTAAAATAATGGGGCTGCAAGATTCTTCTTGCCAAGGAATAACTTGCCATTGGCTAGGAGTAGTGCCAAAAACTGAACTCAATAGCGCTTTATGCTTTTGTACTGGTGGATGTAATTCTGCTGTAGTTCTTACTTTTTGAATATGGGAATCTAGCCAACAGTCAATAGTTGCTGTATATCCAGGTACTAAAAAATGAGGTGGTTCTGGCAAACTTAAAATTTCTTGTAAACTAGCACATAAATGTAAATGCCAACGACCTTGTTTATTAGGATCAATGCTATAAATCAAGTCTCCGCTGGGAGTAAATAAGGCAATTCCTTTAAATAGTTTTGGTGAAGGATAGGGAAGAGACATCACTTTAAATATGAGGGAATAAGTAATAGCATTTTTACTTATTACTTCCTCATTCCCTCATCTCATAATTCATTAACAGCCTGGACAACTTAAGAAAGAGTCGCCCAATGAAACTAATAGCTTAAACTCTACCTCGCAGCATTTGAGCCATTTCATTTTGAGCAGGAGATAATTCTAGGGCCGTTTCTTCTGTAATTCTTCCTTCTTGATAAAGGTTGAACAGAGCCTTATTCATCGTAATCATGCCATCAAATTCCCCATCTTGCATAAGCTGAAGCATTTCTTCTGGCTTATCATCTCGGATATATTCCCGCATCGTCACAGTATTAACCAAGATGTCGTGGAAAGCAGCTCGTTTACCATCGGTAGTACGACATAAACCTTGAGAAATCACAGCTACGAGGGATTCAGCTAAGGCTACTCGCATAGCAGGCTGTTCTTCAGCGTTATAAAGGGTAAGAATACGCTCAATAGTCTTGATAGCGCTGTTGGTGTGTAAAGTTCCCATCACCAAGTGACCAGTTTGAGCCGCTTTTAAAGCTGTATTAACTGTAAATTTATCCCGCATTTCCCCTACTAGAATCAAGTCAGGGTCTTCCCGTAAAGAAGCTTTAAGGGCATTATCAAATTCGAGGGTGTGCATCCCCACTTCCCTTTGCTTAATTAAAGATTTACGACTTTGATGGACAAATTCAATGGGGTCTTCAATGGTAATAATGTGCTTGGCCATGTTTTTATTGATGTAATCCACCATTGCTGCCATAGTAGTGGATTTACCAGAACCCGTTGGCCCTGTTACCAAGACTAATCCTTTATGGGCAGAAGAAACTTCTTTAAAAACCTCTGGCAAGTTCAACTGCTCTAAAGTCAGGATTTTAAGGGGAATCAAACGCATGACCATCGAAGGCCCTGTGAGGGTTTCAAAGATATTGATCCTTACCCTAGCAAATTCGTATTGGGTAGCCCCGTCAAACTCCAGAGTTTCTTGAAACCTCTTGATTTCTGCATCTGTTAGCACCTCACCAAGCCAACTCATAAACGTATCCCTGTCTGTTTCGGGATACTCAGTAATTAGCATCTCTCCTCTGTCCCTAAAGCGAGGAGGTTGCCCTACGCCAACGTGGACATCAGAATAGCCTTTGTCATAGGCCATATTGACTATATCTGCTAAGCTTGGCTGTCCAGAAGGGCGTTGCTGTTTTCCTGAAGTACTTTGAGCTTTGGGAGTAGCTGGTACTTGTTGCCTAGTAGCTGAGCTAACGACAGTTTTCGTCTGGGCAACAGAGGCTGAAGAACTTTTAGGCGCTTCACCTCTAGGAGGAGTTTGCCTCGGAGGTGGTGCAGGGGGCATCCGGGGAGGAGGAGGAGGAGAAATAGGGGGGCGCTGGGATTCTGTCATAGGTAAACTGCTACTAGTTTTGACTATAGATTAATTGAAATTCAGGAAATCCTTTGTATCTATTATTCCCTAAATTTCCTTTTGCTTAATCATTACTTATTCAAGCAAAAATAAGTCCTAAGAGTGAGTGAAAAATTGTTTTTCTTTCTTGGGACAGAAAATATTTTTTAATAGAACTATCACTTGAGAAATAACCTAGCTAAAGCACTTGCTCCCAATGTAAATTTTTTTTTCTATTTACTCATCTTATTAGAAAGTTTATATATACTTATTTCTACATAGCTTGACTCAATCAAATTAAATAATTTTTCGAGAAATTCCCTTTACTTTTTGTTACATAAAACCTTTAGGAGGTAAGAACATGGAACTAACTCAAGAACATAGTTTAGGAAAAACTTATTTTGCCACTCTTGTTAAAAGCTTCTTGCTGTGGAGCTTTACTTTAACGGTTTGCTTATTAGTAGTAGGTTTTCCTTTAATCGTCTTAATGATGACTGTAGGCGCTCTCTTATCGATTGTTTTACAATCAGTGTTGCCTGTAAGCGCAGTTTTACTAGTAGCAGGTAGCCTACTAGGTTTTAATATTCTAGCTATTGTTACAGGAGCCGGAGTTCTTACCGTCAAAGGAGTTCATCCCCAGGAAGTTAGTTGGTTAAACTGGTTACATGGAAAAGATGGGGCTTTAGACTCCCCGATTTACCCCTCATGCCCTTTAACTTGCAATTTAATTCATTAGAACTGAGTTAGTTCAAAAGTTGTTTTGAAGATAAGGTTTGTGTAACCCGGTAAGTACCGGGTTTTTTCGTATATAGGAAGTGAAGTATTGTTAAACTTCTTTAAGTGAAACATACTCTAGCTATGAAAAAATCAGCCTCTTCTTCAATTTGCATCACCATAGGAACTCGTCCAGAAGCTATTAAATTAGCTCCTGTGGTGCAAGAATTTCTTAGTTCCTCTGTTTTACAAACTCAAGTAGTTCTCACTGGACAGCATCGCGAGATGGTAGACCAAGTTATGCAGCTATTTGAGTTAAGCGCCAACTGGGACTTAAATATTATGCGACCTAAGCAAACCTTAACCGATATTACTTGTCGCAGCTTACAGGGCCTAGAAGCTCTATTTAAAGAAATTAAGCCTCAATTGGTGTTAGTTCAGGGTGACACAACTACAGCCTTTGCTGCGGCTTTAGGGGCATTTTATCAACAAATTCCTATTGGTCATGTTGAGGCAGGTTTACGTACAGATAATCTTTATAACCCCTATCCAGAAGAAGCTAACCGCCGCTTGATCTCCCAGTTAAGCCAGCTACACTTTGCCCCAACTCCCAAAGCAGTAGAAAATTTATTTAAGTCTGGAGTGACAGGGGAGATTCATCAAACAGGAAATACAGTTATTGATGCTTTGCTAAAAGTAGCTAACAATAAGCCAAACTGTGACATTCCTGGTTTAGAATGGGAACAATATCGCCTTCTTTTGGCTACAGTACATCGGCGGGAAAACTGGGGCGAACCTTTAGAAGATATCCTTAAGGGTTTTCTATTGATTCTCGAAGAATTCCCTGATACTGCTTTGTTGTTACCATTGCATCGCAATCCAACAGTAAGGAAACCAATTAAAGCGGCATTAGGGGAACACCCTCGCGTTTTTTTAACTGAACCTTTAGATTATGCTCAGTTAGTAGGAGCAATTCAACGTTGTTATTTGCTCTTAACTGATTCGGGGGGATTGCAGGAAGAAGCCCCTAGTTTAGGCAAACCGGTATTAGTTTTGCGAGAAACTACAGAGCGTCCTGAAGCAGTTGAAGCAGGTACAGCCGAATTGGTGGGAACTACAGCTAATAATATTTTGGCAACAGCTAGTAAGTTATTGCGAGATAAAGTTGCTTATCAAAAAATGGCTGGAGCGATTAATCCTTTCGGAGATGGTCATGCTTCAGCAAGAATTGTCAAAATTGTTGAAAAGTATTTGGGTTTTAGTAATTAACAAGTTGTAAGGGCGAGTTCTAGTAAATTTACGAGATTATTAAAAATACTAATAGACCCGCCTTTACTAAAATTTCTAATTATTTAACAATGAATCAAGAATGGCTAGAAATTGGTAAAATCGTCGCTCCTCAAGGCTTAAAAGGAGAAATGCGAGTTGTTAGTAGCTCTGACTTTCCTGAACGTTTTGAGGAACCAGGGGAACGTTGGTTGAAAGATAGTCAAGGTAATCCTCCTCAAAAAGTCGAACTTGTCAAAGGACGCTTGCTACCAGGAAAAAAACTTTATGTAATTCAATTAGCTGAAGTTAAAGGGCGCGATCGCGCAGAAGCCTTGCGAGGTTATAAATTATTAATAGCTAAAAGTAGTGACAGTCTCCCTGTTTTAGCAGAGGATGAGTATCACGTCGGTGATTTAGTAGATTTAGAAGTTTACAATCAGAAAACTAGCAAAGTGATTGGTATAGTTGTGGATGTTTTTACCGCAGGAAATGACTTATTAGAAGTCCAACTGACTCAAAAAGCTGCACCTTCTAGCTCAACAAGAGTTTTTATTCCTTTTGTTAAAGAAATTGTTCCCATAGTTGATTTAAAAGCTGGTCGCCTGGAAATTAATCCCCCTGACGGATTGTTAGAAATTAATTCAAATTGAACTCAAACCTCTACTCCCTACTAGCTACTCACTCTTTTACGGCGTATCTCCGACACAACTAAAGAAAAATTGTCTTAAGTGTGATATCATGCTCAAACACAATGCTTAAGGTTGAAGAGTCAATGAATCTAATAAGCATTATTCAGAGTGAACTAAGGGCTTAACCACGCATCTTCTAGTTACTGGAATTTAGACTATAGGTACTAGATTCGGGTAGGCAAAATCTGTTCTTAGATTTTGCCTACCTTACAGTAAAAATTGTTAGACCTCAAAAGGCGATCGCTCAAGTTGAAGAGATTATAGTTACTCTTAAGAAAGCTTGCCAATCTCTACAACCCAGCGTCGGCGCTCAGAATGTTCCAGAAGTAAGATATCCTCTAAAGACCAGTGGAAATGCAAAGCAATAAAGGCTACCTCTTGGTACAACTCATCCAAGGGGTAGCCAAGGATTCCCCCGACGGATCTATTACCTCCTCTATAAGGTTGAGGCGTTGATAAAAGTCTTGTAAATAAGCAAAGTCTACCAAGAATAGCTTTTGTAACGTTTCTGGAGTAACAGCACTAAACTGACCTAAAGAAGTGATTACCCTTGATAAAGCGATAAAAACCCGCTCTTCTTCGTAATTAGCTTCGCGGTATTTTTGGACAAAAATTTCATCTTTTCCTGTAGCAGGGCGCATTTTTCCGTGGCGATGGACAACTCCCTGCTCATCTACAAAACCTTTAGGTAGAGTGAAGGGAAATTCAGTATAGGACATATCAATTATCACATTGAGAATTAAACATTAATCATTAATCATTTTCCTAATTAGATTAATATCTATTCCACATTTTCCTTGGCTTTAACTTCTTTGGGTTGCTCATTTTCTAACTCCAAACCATTAATTTGGCGATAGAATTTTTGTAAATAGTTGAGGTCGCAAGCAAAAAAGCCTTCGATTACTGCTGGACTTATATCATCTAAAGCACCCAAGCGGGTTATAACCCTAGCAAGAATCAACACTGTAGCATAGGCTGGATTTGATTTAACGCGGGGATCGCGCATCGGTGTAATTTCATCCATCGCCCGCGAAAGACGCATCACCCCTTTGCGGTGGAGATTTCCTTCTGTGTCAATGTAACCTTTTGGTAAAGTAAATTCAAATTCAGTTTGCAGCATTTATAGTAATTTTTTCATCATGAGGAAGTAGAATAACAAGACAATTAGCCATTAGCAATTAGCTGTTAGCCAAATAAGGCTATTTAACCCTTATAAAATGATCCACAGCTAATTCTACTTCTTCAACCTCAAACTCATTGTTACCGGCTTTAACATCTCCTATTTTGTAACCTACAGGCCAAGCACCTTGGAAACGAAATCTGGCTCTTTCAATTGCACCTTGATCATAAATTGTCAAGTCCCCATCTTTCCTTTGCTTACTCCACTCTCCCTCTTCCACGGCTTGAAACCACTTCCACATAGTTGTCGAAACCGTTAAACCTCGCTTCAGAGTAATATTCTCGCTTTTGCTGTTACCGGGAAGTTTAGTACGAACAACCTTACCGTTTTTAGCTCCACCCTTGCCCCATTTTTGGGGAGTAACTTCGCAAATCTCAATTACCTCTTGGCTACGCTTAAATCCTTGACACTCCATAAAATAAGCATCAATAGGATTTTTCGACCCATCTAATTTTAATTCCAGGTAAAAGCGGGCGCTACTAAGGATTTCAAATTGTTCTGCCATGGTGTACTCCTACAACTGAGCAAGACAGGAAGAAAGTTAAACTCTTACCATTCTTCCTGTTTGCCCTGAACTTACTTAACCCGATGTAAGTTTTCGTAAACAATTTCAACAGTTTCTGTACCCAATTCCGTAGCACCTGCTTCTAACTTAGATGACTTGTAACTTGCAGGCATCGCTCCGGTAAAATTCCAACGGGCGGCTTCTTCTCCAGCTTGGTTATAGAGAATAATTGAGCCTGTTTTTCTTTCTCCTTTACTGCTTGTACCACCACCAGCAATAGGTTCAGAATGGGAGTCTTCATACCATTGCATCAATCTATTATCTTCAACAGTATCCACATACTCTATAGTTATTTTGCCATTTTCCACCCCGGTAACAGTAGCCTGCATTTGGCTTTTGCCTCCCTTAGTAACACCAAAAGCTTTGGTATCCCCAGCAGTTTGTAATTTAACTTCTATACCACTAACCTTTTTGACGATTAGATCATCTAAGCCATCTAGCTGAGCATAAAACTTAGAACAAGCAAGAATTTCACCAGCAGCCATAGTTAAACTCCAAAATTTAGTTCAATAACAATAATTCAATAACTTCAGTGACTATTTCACACGATTAACTTGTTCGCAGAGTACAGTAAAAGTTTCCTTACAAAGGTCTTTACTATCTGCGGCGAAGTCATTGACTTTATAGGTTTTAATCCAGATATTGACAAGATTCCAGCGCAAAACTTCGTTATCTTCACTGTCATAACCAACAATGGAACCATTTTTACGGTTTTCACGCCACTTACCGTCGCCACCTTCGCTCTTGGGCATGGTGGCCTTCAACCAGTTATACCAATCCTGATCGCCTTCACAAAGATAAGTTTCGATGGTTACATCAGGGTTTTCTTCAAATCCTGCTGAGGTGGTTTGCCATAGAGTCTTACCATCTTTAGTAGAAGCTAGTGGTTTTTCGTGACCGGCGGTTTGTCCTGTAAAAGTTACCTCTTGGACGCTAGCAACTAGTTTATCTGTCAAGCCATCTACTTCCCAGTAAAATCGACTAGTTGGGGTTGGTCTTAATTCTGTCATTGTTTAACTCCTAAATCTGCAACAAAATTAATAGTTTTCTTTTGCTTAGTTGGAACAGAAGAAGGGCGACTCTTGAAAATTTTTGGGTCGCTCTTCTCCATTTTAGATCCTAATGATTACTGGTTGGGGGCCCATTGGCTAACGCGGAAAATGACAAATTCGGCCGGACGTACAGGACAAACACCAACTTCTACATAAAGGCGACCCATCATCATGGTTTCTGGGGTATTGAGAGTGCCGTCACACTTGACATAAAAAGATTCGGCAGGGGAAGCACCAAATAGCGCTCCTTCGCGCCACAAACGCTCTAGGAATGTACCAACGGTACGCTTTACCCTTTCCCAAAGATCCATATCATTAGGTTCAAAAACAACCCATTGAGTACCAATCTCAATGGACTTTTCAATGTAGCTAATCAAGCGACGTACACTGATATAGCGCCATTGAATATTATCAGGTTCAACCAGAGTACGAGCGCCCCAAACTTTGTAGCCTCGATTGTAGTTAGCAAAGTTACGGATACAGTTAATCCCCATGGGGTTGAGAAGTTCTTGTTCCCGCATATTGGTTTCGTAGGCTAAACCAATGACTCCCCTGGGGGTGTCATTAGCTGGGGCTTTGAAAATACCACGGTTTTGGTCAGTGCGACACCAAATTCCCATCATATGACCACAAGGGGGGATACTAATGGGTCTTCCTGCATTGCGAGGGTTGGGAACTTTGATCCAGGGGTAGTATAAGGCGCCAAACATAGAACGGCGGTTAAAGGCTTTTAACCACTCAGCTATGTGTTGGGGTCTTTGTTCTTCAGGCTTGACAGCTTGGTTCTCATTCTTACCCATCTTAACAGGGGGGGGATCTAACACCACCATGCGGTAAGGAGGGCCAGGGAAGGAGTTCTCGCAGAGACTAACCATCATCTCCATGACCCCATGTACCTGATCTAAGTCCAGCAAATTGTCTTGGTAGGCCCGCATCAGGTCAGGACAGGCTATCATAGCTACTTCGTCTACTTCAAACAGCCCTTGCATCCCTTGGCGTTCGTCCCGGCTACCGGTTACATCCCTGGTTAAGCGATCAGGAGGCGCAATGTAAGGAGGGGGGGCAACTTCATAGGTTCCATTGGCAGGCCGTCGAGAGATGGCAGATTGTCCAGTGATGGAGATGTCAGCAACGCTTACATACTCAGAAGCTTCCATAACTGCAACAGCATAATCTGCTACGGCTGTTTCTACTTCTGGGTTCATGGTGAGGTTATCGTAGCGCTCTAATTCTTCGTTACCACTTCTGACTACTACATTGAAGAATTCCCCAGTATTGATTGGGGATTCTGCGTCTTCCGGGGCATCATCGGGTAGGGGTTTAGGTGTGCTTTCTTCTACATAAACCCGGATGCGTCCATCAGCAGAAGGTAAGGCCAGTTGACTATTTTCTCCTTCTGGCATTTTCAAATTGAATGCTAAAGAAGGTTTGCCCCCAGGAGTAAGCATTTTCGTTGCCGTTTCTTCTGGTGCTGGGGCTTCGGAACCAGGTAATTTTGTACCGATACTTGTTACCCAACAACGTCCTCCCCCATTCAAAAACCAACCTTGGACAGCGAAAGGAAGATAGGCATCAAAATCTGTAAAACCATCAGAACCCGGTTTAGCAAAATACTCCCTAAACTGATCGAAGTTGGTAACCATCATTGGCTTAAACAATTCTGCGTCGCCCCGGACATCTTCGGTAAAACCGATAAATCCTGCTACGCTCATACTTAACCCTTCAATCGGGCGACTGCCCCGGTCTACTTCTTCAACGTAGACCCCAGGAGCGAAATAATCCAATGCCATGATTCAGCGATCCTCCAGATGTAGAATATCTTTACCTTAAATTTATTAATCCCCTAAATCTAGTAAACAGCCGCTTTCTTGCAAATTTCTTAAACTTTTCGAGAATGTTTACCCAACTTAATAACATTTCTTGCCAGAGGGGGGATTTACTTTTTGATGTTTAGATATTGTTAATATGTAAAGCCACCTTCACTTTTAGGCTAGACATAGCATTCAGTCTAAACAAGGGATCTGGCGGTAGCCATTAGACTTTGGTCTATAGCTATATTTTGAGGAATTGGCAAAAGTATTAATTTTTTCTAACTATTAAGCAATTGTGATCCTAACTTAGGTTAGTTTCAAAAGTAAAAAGTAACTTAAAATATACGCTGATTAATCTTGATCCTTACACCAACAAGAGCAAGTACAGCAAAGAATTAGGAAATCAAGGTAGCATCTGGGTACAAAACTTAGTCAAATGGTGGGGCGCAATTTTCTTTTCCTCTATCGCGCTTAGGAAAAAATCAGGAAAAGTCAAGAGAAAGTTTGAAGTTAAAAAGACAAAAAACATTTTTCTTGATAACTTCTTCGCAAAAGAGTTTTAGGGGCAATTTTATGATGACTACTGCAACCCAGTCAATCTCAATTTTGTTAGTGGATGACCAACCTCTATTCCGCCAGGGGCTGCGTACTTTGCTAAATTTTTATGGCGAAAGTGGTTCTTTGCAATTTAATATTGTTGGTGAAGGGGCTACGGTAGAACAAGCTGTTAAACTTACGGTGCAACAAAATCCTTCCTTGATATTATTAGATTTAGAATTAGCTCATGGTAGCGGTATTCATGCCCTGCTACGTTTAAGAGAGTTATCCTATAAAGGAAGAGTATTAGTTCTTTCTGCCCACAGGGAAGACGAATGGGTCTTTAAAGCTATGCAAGCAGGAGCAAAAGGCTATGTATTTAAGGATTACCTAGCTAGTCAACTTTGTGAAGCAATTTCTACAGTAATGAGGGATGAGGTCTATTTAGCCCCAGAGGTAGCTACCAGCTTTTTTAGAATGTTTCACTTCTATGCAGGCAATTCTTTTAAAACGGCTTCCAACCTCAACTTAACTGAAAGAGAACAAGAAGTCCTACATTGGCTAGTGCAGGGTTCTTCAAATGACCAAATTGCCCGTAAACTGCACGTTACAGTAGCTACAGTCAAAGCTCATTTAACTTCTATTTTTGATAAATTAAGTGTAAGAAGTCGAACCCAAGCAATTATTAAAGCGTTAAAACTAGGGCTAGTAGGGGCAACTATCGTACCCTAGTGCTTTGTCCTATATTTTAAGGAAGTGATGAAGAGAATAAAACTATTCCCTATTCCTTACTCTCTGGGCGAAGGCCCTTTGCCCCCACTCCCCACTCCCTTCTAAAATGAGTAATTATCTAGCAATTGCCACCGTAACTGCTGTTTTACAGAGAACCTTAATCAAGGCAATAGAAGCAGATATAGAGGGTGTAAGAGTAACTACCAACCGTCCTGATAACCCTGGCGGTGGCATACCAGAAACCAGAGTTAATCTTTATCTTTATCAAGCCGAACTCAATGAAGTGTGGCGCAATAGTGCCAACATGAGAGCAAACCGTAATCGTCAAGGAGAGTCTGCTAAGCAAAATCGTACCGCTTTCGATCTGCACTATATGATTAGCTTTTACGGTAACGATGCGGAATTAAAGCCCCAGCGTCTTATGGGAAGTGCAATACAAGCTCTTACAGATAAACCCATTATTACCACAGACATGATCAAAGGTGCTACTGATGATTCTAGCTTTGCTTATTTAGCGGAAAATACTCTCATTGAACAGGTAGAACAAATCAAATTTATACCCTTAGATTTATCGGTAGAGGATTTATCTAAAATTTGGTCAATATTTTTTCAAACTCCCTATACTTTATCTATTGCCTATCGTGTTACGGCAGTAGTTATTGAAGGACATAAACCTGCTCAAAAATCTTTGCCTGTTACAGACCGCAGTACTGGGGGCATAGCACCTTTTCCTAACCAGCCTATTATTGAAAGTATCGAATCAGAAGTCGGTAGATTTGAACCAATTTTAGCAAGTAGTATCTTAACGATTAAAGGACAAAATTTGCAAGGTCAAATCACTCAGGTTTTAGTGGGGAATTTTGAAGCGACACCAACAGAGGTAAATGACACTGAAGTAAAATTTGATCTTGGTTTCTTACCTAGCCCCGCTTTAAAAGTAGGAGTACAGAGTTTGCAAATAATTCATCGTTTTAACCCTGGTCAAGTTCCCCAAATTATTACTCCTCAAACTAAGTCTATGACTGTTGTAGAGTCTAATGTCATGCCTTTTGTAGTACGTCCTAGTATCAAAGAAATTAAGGTAGAAAATTTACAAGGTCGTCGTGATGAATCCCGTTCTGGAGATTTAGTTATTCAAACCGATGTCTCCATTGCTAAAGAACAGCGCATACTTATATCTCTAAATGAGTGGTCAACCGATGATCCAGCAACTTATATGTTTAAAAGTCCCCACTCTCGTTCTGGAGATACTCAAACTATCACTGTGCCAATTAATCAAGTTCAAGCAGGACAATATTTAGTTCGCCTCCATGTTGATGGGGCAGAAAGTCCTTTAGAAAGAGATACAGACCCCGATAGTCCTACCTTTAATTGGTATGTTAGACCTAAAGTTTTAATTGCTTAATCTTAAAAATCAAGGATAAGTATAATGTACCGTATTAGAATTCCTGGTTTAGGTTTTATTCACAAACAATGGCAAGATGAAGAACCGAGGTTTTGCAGTGCTAAGACTAAAGCGAAAACTTGGAAAAGCCTGAAGGGAGCAATGGATTTTGGCAATCAAAAACTCACTCCTAAAGTTAAAATGGCTTGGGAGTTATGGCAAGAAGCTGATGAAGTATTAACTCCTGTATTTCGCCCTCGATCTGGTAAATAATCACGAGACGAGGAGCAAGATTGGTGAGAGTGATTTTTGTTAATTAAAATAAGGTAAGAAAGATGGAAGATCAAGATTTAAACGAACAAAAAGATGAGCAAGAGAAGGAAGAGGAGGTTCTTAGTTTAAATAAGTTAACTGAACTAGGTAATCAAGCTATCAGTCAGGGGCTGATTTTTGGCCATGGCTATCGGGGTGGTAAATATGAAATTCTCCGCCAAGGAGAAGTTCTGTTAATGACTCCCCAAGAAGCGGAAACTTATTTACAAGAGTTAATTGACAGCATCTAACAAGCTGTTAGGCATTTAATTATTTTTTGATATTGACACCGGAGAATAGTATTCTGTCAATTTCCAACTCGTTTTATTCTATAAAACAGGTAATAGCAAGCAGAGAAAAGTGATGAATAGAGGAGACTTAACAGGCGAACAGTGGGATAGGTTAAAACCGCTACTCCTACCCCAAAAACCTTGAACAGGTAAGCCAAATAATGACCATAGAAGAGTGGTAAACGGGATTATGGGGAAATAGGGAATTAGGGAAATTTAGCAACTAGCAACTAGCAATTACCAATTGTTGAACTAGAATAGTTACATAAGCTTCCAACAGATATTCTGAGGATAGTGGGTAATATGAAAAGATTAGGTACAGCGATTTTATATTTGGTAGGATTAAGCTTAAGTAGTTCTACGGCAATTGCTCAAGAATTAGAACCAGATTTGCCTCCTAACTCTACAACATTAGGAAATGAACCTGTAAGAATTGAGCCAAGTTCTTTATCTCCAACTGAGTTTCCTCCTCAACTAAATACAGTATCTTTACAAGAAGGTATTTATTATGAAACTAATCCTGTTTTAGGAGGGATTCAATACGAAGTTATTCTTGAACAAGTAACTCTCGAAGATGGAAATTGGAGTCACGGCGTGTTTCTTGATGAAAATTACCTCCAACAAGATATACAGGATCGTAATGGAGTCTTTTTTAAGAATCAATTTTAGCTTAATGGCTAACGGCTAATTGCTAATAGTTTTCTTCCTGTCCTCTTTTACCTCCTCTACTGGTAAGAAAACGCTAAAAGTAGTCTTTCCTGGTTGACTTTCTACTGAGATTTTACCTTGATGTTTATCAACAATCTTACGAACGATACTTAATCCTAAGCCACTACCTTCTCCTGGGCTTTTAGTGGTAAAGAACGGTTGAAAAATTTTCTCTTTTATTTCTGCTGGAATACCACAACCTGAATCAGTAATTTTTACCACTATATAATTGTTTTGGGGCTGGACTTCTATACCTAACTTACCCTGATTTTTCATCCCTTGGATAGCATTGTAAATTAAATTGAGCCAAACTTGTTTTATTTCATCGGGACAACAAAGTATTTTTGGAATAGTTTGGTAGCTTTTAGTTACCTCAATACCTTGCTTAAAACGAGTTTGTTGTAAATTCAAAACTGCTTCTATACCTTCAGTTAAGTCAACTAGAAGTTTTGCGCTAGAATGTTCGTAATTAGCATAGGTTTTTAAAACAAACACTATTTTATTAGTTAACTCTGTTGCCTCTAAGATGGTTTTTGTATTGCGATATAAAGAGGTAATGTCATAAACAGTATTCAAAATTTGTTGGCAATTTTCTTCTTTTAAAAGGGGCAAAGTGAATTTCCACTCTTCATAAACACCTACACTAATTAAGATATTAGCTTTTAAGCTAGCATCCCTAATATTATGTGCTTTGAGTTGCTGAGTTAAAGACTTCTTTAAACTGCGTTTTTCCCTAGAAGATAAGGAAAAAATATGGTTTTGTTGAGTCGCGATTTTTAATAAACTTAGAACTAGGACATGATATTGGGGAGGAAGTTCTTGGAAGAAGTCTGGTAATTGACTCAAGGTTTCTCTAAAAAAATAGAGGCTGTTTCCTGCTGAAGAACGAATTGCCGCTAGGGGGCTATTCATTTCATGGGCAACTCCTGCTACTAATTGAGTTAAATGGCTTTCGCTTTCTTTTAACTGTTTAATTAGTTTAGCTTGTTGGCAATTTAATTGTTGTAATTGGGCATTCTGCTTTTCAAGTTGTTGAGATTGTAAATAGCTCTTGACTGCTTCTTTAATAGTCAAATTCAGGTCTTCAATTTGCCAAGGCTTAGCAATATAACGATACAGTTGAGCTGAATTTATAGCATTAGTCACCCCTTCTATTTTTGCTTGGCCAGTGAGCATTATTTTGAGGGTTTGAGGTGAAACTTGATGAATTTTTTTTAAAACTTCATCCCCTTTTAAACCTGGCATAATATAGTCGGAGATTACTAGAGCAATTTCACAATTTTCTTCTAATAGTTCAGCCACTAAATCTAATGCTTCTAACCCACCAATAGCAGTTTCAATTTCAAAATCATCTTCTAGTTCTTTTGATAGTTGTCTCCTTAAACTATCGAGAACAGTTTCTTCATCATCAACGCACATAATAATAGGTTTATTCATAATTGTTCTAATCCTGATTTAATACATTTAATTAGTTCTGCTTCACTCCAGGGCTTGTTTAAATAAGCATGAATATGACCTTCTGTTTTAGCACGTTCAATAGCTTCTGGGTCAGCTTGTCCTGTTAATAGTATTTTGACTACTTGGGGGAACTTATCATGTACTGCTACCAAAAATTCATCTCCTTTCATTCCTGGCATTAACCAATCAGAAACTATGACAATAATATTACTTCCTTCTGCTTGTAATTCTTCAATGATTTCTAAAGCTTCTTCAGCACTTTCTGAGGTTTCGTAAACATAGCGCTCACCGAATGCTCCTTGCAATTGTCGAAGGAGGCTGTTTAGGATAATTACTTCGTCGTCGATACATATAATAGCTAGTTCTGACATGATTGGATAAGGGGTAATGAAAAGTTATTTTATGGGGTTAAACTGGTAGGGAAACTGTGAAAGTGGTTTTTCCTGGTATAGAGGTAAAATCAATTTCTCCTTGATGCTTTTTAACAATCTTTTTAACAATATCTAAACCTAAACCACTTCCTTCTCCTGGAGGTTTTGTGGTGAAGAAAGGTTGGAATATTTTGCTTTGTATTTCTGTCGGTATGCCTTCACCACTATCTGTAATACTTACTTTAATTTGCTCCTCTTCTTGCCAAGCAGTAATGGTTAAAGTGCCTTTGTTACTCATTGCTTGAAAAGCATTATGAATTAAATTTGTCCAAACTTGATTGAGTTCATCAAAATAGCATTGAATTGGTGATATATGTTGATAATCACAAACTAATTTTACCCCTTGTTTAAAATGATTTTGATACAAGGTTAAAACGGCATTAATGCCGTCAAGAATATTAATTGTTCTCTTCTCTCCACTTTGGTCATAATGGGCATAGGTTTTTAAAGCAAAAACTACTTTTGCTGCTCGATCAGAAGCTAAGTTAATATCTCTAGTACTTTGTTGTAAACGAGCAAACTGCCGCACAATCTTCAAAAAACCTTCACTGTCTGATTCTTTTAACACAGGGAAAAATGGTTCTATATTTGCATAAATTCCTAAATCAATAAATAAATTAGCTAAGTTACTCGCTTTGGCAATTTTCTCAGCTTCTAAAACACTGGTTACAGCCTTTCTTAACTTCCTCCTTTCCCTACCGGAAACCATCAGGGTATTTTCCTGAGAAAGTTGCAATAGAGTCAAAAAAGTTGCTTGTTGTTGCTCAGAAAGACTTTGGAAAAATTCTGGAAGTTGGGTTAATTGTTGCGCTAGAAAATCGCCAATATACTGCACCGAAGAACGAATAGCCCCCAAGGGAGTATTAATTTCGTGGGCAACACCAGCCACAAGCTGCCCCAAGGCTGCCATTTTCTCAGCTTGGATTAATTCATCTTGGGTGGCTTCTAGTTCCCTTAAAGTTGTAGAAAGTTTTGCGGTGCGTTCAGCAACTTTTTGTTCTAGGTTGTTATAAAGTCGGGCATTATCAATAGCGATGGCAGCTTCTCCTGAGAGGAGTTGTAATATCTGCAATCTCTCGGAGGTGAAGGCTCCTGTGGTAAGATTATTTTCTAAGTAAAGGATGCCACTAAGTTTGCCTTGGTTAATTAAAGGGGTACAAAGGATCGATTTTGGTTGCTGGTTTTTGATGTAGGGATCATTGCTGAATTGAGCTTGTGCTATGGCATTGTCTAAAACCACATCTTTATGAGTGTGCCACACATAGTTGACAATGCTTCGTGCCAGGTTGGGATTATGTTTTAGGGAAATAGATTCAAGGATGCTTGCTTGTTGTTGATCAATTCTCTTGGCAGCTTCGATGAATAATCTGCCCTTAGTTTCCAAGATTAAATAACCGGTTTGCGCCCCAGCATTGGTAATCAGAATAACCATTAATTTTTCAAGCAACTTCGGTAAGACAATTTCCCCAGAAATAGCTTGAGAAGCCTGGAGGACAGCCCCTAAATCCAGTTGGCTTGTGAGAGTTTTGCTGGTAGTTGTGATGTTAGTATTGCTGATGTGACTGAGGGCAGGAGGTTTAGTTTGCAGTTGAGGATATTGTGTTTGCAAAGCTTGAACTTTTGCTGTTGCTCCCCATTTTAGATAGCAGTGGTAAGCTTCTTTGAGGTAATCTAGGGCTAGTCGAGGTTTGCCCCAATCAAAGTAGAATTTAGCTGCCAATTCATTAGCCAGGGCTTCTTCATTAAGATACTGATTTTCTTTAGCTTGGGCAATAGCAAGGTCATAATAATCTATGGCTGCTGACTTATCCCCTACAACGTGATACCTTTGGGCTTCTACCAAGGAAAATTTGTGCAAGAAGTTGCTAGGACAGCGATTCGCCCATTGCTCCATCTTCTCTTGGTTCACCTTAACTTGCCACAATAACTCTTCTGATTGTGGTTGTGCTAATTGAATCAAAGCATCGTAGAAGTAAAATAAGGGAATACTGAGGGTTGCTGTCACTCCATCTAAATACTGCTTTGCTTTAGTGATGTTCTCTGCTGCCTGTTGATACTCCTCAAAAAGATAATGTAGGAAAGCTTTGTTAAAATACAAATAATAAAGAGCAGTTTTATCATTAGCTTCCTGGTGCAAGGGTAACATCTTAACTTCATCATAAGCTTCTCCCTGTAAAAGACAAGGCTGTTGGGATTGTCCCCGTAAATTCAAAACTACCTGGTAATAAACTTGGTGATAATTTAAGGCTGTTTCTTGTTTAAGTTGGGCGATCGCCTCACTATACTTAGCCATACCTGTTGCCAATGTCCCCAATTCCTCTCCTAAGAAAAATTTGTGCAGCCAGTACACCGCCGCACAATAAGCACCATATTCTACATCCCCCGTTTCCCAAGCACTCTTGTATGCCTCTTGTAAAGGTTGTAAGGTATTGCTAAGGGGTTCTCGCCAATGACAAAGAAAGCTATAAACTATTTGCATAGTTCTAGTTTTTACTTTTCTGGCATTGTCGCGTTCCAACAATCCTAAAGCAAGTTGCCCAAATTGATACCCCAATTCAAAATCTTCTTTAATGCCGCATAAAATTAGTCCGTAGGTAGCATAGGCGAAAGCAGACACCGCAGCATTACCATACTTAATTGACAAGCTAACCTGGCGACAAACAATTAAGGGAAACATAGCCGGAACTGCTTGAAATGCCGCAGAAAAAACATTACCGAGAATTTTTATCGCTACTAGCTTTGCGGGATCTTTCATCTCCGGCAATTGCAGTAATTCCAAAGGTTGCTTACCTTGCAAGTCCACTTCTGCAAAAGCTTGTTGCAAGTCAGCTTCACCTGGTTGTTGAGGAAACTCAACTCCCAACTGCTTCAGAAAAACCAGGGCGGTTTGCCATGCTTCTAGCTGTTTGTTTTGCGCCATGGCAGCTTGTAGTTGTACTTGCTGCACTTTGACTTTATCTGCTAATTTCCTAGCTTGTTGCTGAACAACTTGGCATAAAGTGACTTGCTGTTGCCAGTCTCCCTTTAAATAAGCGGCTTCTGCCCCTAAAGAATGCAAAGACAAGGTTAAATCATAGTGGGTTTGCCAACTTTGGGATGGTAAAAGTGCCAACCCATTGTGGAAATACTCAAAAGCAGCTTCGTAGGCTGTTGCAGATCCTGCTTTCTGCCCAGCTAGTAAATTCAGCTTCGCAATATCATGCCGTTCCTTTGCTTCTATTGCCAAGGTAGCACCAAGGTTGAGGTGATCGACAATCTCAAACAATCTTTCTGTATTTGTATTTTGCCACAACTGCCGACCAATTTTCAAATGCACAGCTTGTTTTTCAGCTTCATTAATTAAAGCATAAGCTGCTTGTTGAATGCGATCATGGGCAAACTTATAAGCTTGTTGCCCTACGGGATAAACCAAGTCTGCTTGAAGCGCAACTGCTAATTCTTCTCTAACTTGCAATGCTTGCTGATCACAGATCATTACTAAAGTTTCTAAGTCAAAATGCGCTCCCACACAAGCTGCCAAACACAAGACTTGTTGACTAGATTGCCGCAACTTCTGTATCTTGGCAATGGTTAACTCTACTACATTATCAGTGATGTTTTTTCCTTCAATCTCAGCCAGATTCCATTGCCAACCTGCCCTAACAGTTTCGTTGTCATCCAAAGAAGATGCAGAATAGGAAAACGTGATTAATTCTTCTTCATAAAGGGTTTTGAGAAACTCCCTAACAAAAAAAGGATTGCCTGCGGTTTTACGCAGTATCAACTCTGCCAAGGGTTGCACAAAAGACATCTTGCCTTGCAGGGTAGCCGCAACTAATTGCTGAATTTGCCCTAAATTCAAAGGAGTTAAGTTAATTTGCTCAACAATACCCCCTTGCTTACTAATATTTTCTAGGGTTAGCATCAAAGGATGAGTAGGACTAACTTCATTGTCACGATAAGCACCAATTAAAAGTAGCCCACTTACCTTGTCAGCCATCATAATTTGCATCAGCTTCAAACTTGCTGCATCAGCCCATTGCAAATCATCAAGGAAGATTATTAAAGGCTGTTGCCAAGAACAAAAAGCTTGAATGAATTTACTAAAAACAAAATTGAAGCGATTTTGAGACTTTGTAGCCCCTAACTTAGTGACAGCAGGCTGGGAACCAATAATTAGTTCAACTTCTGGTATCACCTCAATAATAACCCTTCCCAAACTTCCCAAAGCCTGTAAAAGCTTGGTACGCCATTGCTGAAGCTGTTCTTTACTTTGACTCAAAAGCTGTTCTACCAATACCCGCAAAGCAGCAACAACGGCTGAATAGGGGACGTTGCGTTGAAACTGCTCAAACTTACCAGAGATAAAGTGATGTTGCTGCAAGGCAAGGGAATTGCGAAACTGCTTAATTAAAGAAGATTTACCAATACCGGAGTAGCCTGCAACCAGAAGAAGTTCTGAATTATAAGGGGATGAGGGTGTAGAGTGATCAGGGGGTAGGAGATTTTTGTCACTACGATTTTCTGGGCTTAGGGTAACTCTTTCAAAGGCTGCTAATAACTGGGCAACCTCCGTTTCTCTACCATAAATCTTGTCCGGAATCATGAAGCGATTGGTAATATCCCTTTCACCTAATCTAAAAGCCTCAACTGTCCCCCTTTCCTGCCATTGCTGGCAACATTTTTGCAGATCATACCTCAACCCCAAAGCACTCTGATAGCGCTCCTCCGGATTTTTGGCCATCAACTTCATCACAATATCTGCAACCACCTGGGGAACCTGTTCTTTACTGTTCCCTAATGCCCTTGGCATTTTAGCCAGATGACAATGTACCAACTCCATGGCATCTTGGGTTTCAAAAGGCAACCTTCCTGTCAATAGTTCGTAAAAAGTTACTCCAAGGGAATAAAAATCAGTGCGATAATCTAAAGCTGAATTTGTTCTACCCGTTTGTTCTGGAGATATATAAGCTAAAGTTCCCTCAAGAACATTGGGATCGCGGGATAGGGGATTTTCTCGGCTAAAAGTTGTAGAAATACCAAAATCAATAATCTTAACCTGCCCCGTTTCTGGGTTAAGAAGGATATTACTAGGATTTATATCTTTATGAATGATATTACTGTGGTGAATTCCCCCCAAAATCTGGGTTATTTCTATAGCTAGGGGAAAAAACTCTCCTAAAGGTAAAGGATATTCCTTGGGTTGTTTCAGAGATTGACCACCAAAATCTTCCAAAACCAGCACCAGAGTTCCCTGATGGTATTCTTGGCTATAAGCAGCGATCGCCCCAGGAATTTTTAGCTTACGAATAATTTCGTACTCCTTTTGGTAGCGATTCAATTCCTGGGGGTTGGGATATTCTTGCTTGAGGACTTTCAGGATGACACAAAGATCGTCTTTTTCGCGAATGCCACGAAAAATAAGGGAATTGCCACTGTCATAGAGTTGTTCAGTTAAGCAATAACCAGCAAGTTTTAACATGATTTTTTGTTGGTTTAGCAATTTTCTTGAGAGAACTCTGATGCAACCTTAAAAAGCTTTCTTTTCTGCTAGTTTTTACTAAGCATAATCGATCAAAACTTGATTTTGTGATCTTATATTAACTTTTCTATAAATATTTTTACTTAATTATTTGTCCCGCCTTAACATTGCTTAATTCTTATTCCTGTGTTGCTGATATCAACTACAAAGATAAATCCTGTAAAAAAACACAACACATTTTCTTTTGCTAAGCTCTCAATATGAGACAATTATATGCTTGCTAATTTAATTTTTAAGTTGCAACTGAAGAGTCAAATATAATGCTAAATCCCAACTTAGAAGAAATCGAACTCAGTAAAGATGAATACGAACGCTATTCTCGCCATATTATTCTGCCCGAAGTTGGCTTAGAAGGACAAAAACGTCTCAAATCAGCTAGCGTCCTTTGTATTGGTACGGGAGGATTAGGTTCACCGTTATTACTATATTTAGCTGCTGCTGGTATTGGTAACATCGGTATTGTGGACTTTGATGTTGTTGACAGTTCCAACTTACAAAGACAGGTTATTCACGGTACATCCTGGGTGGGTAAACCAAAAATAGAGTCTGCGAAGAATCGTATTTTAGAAATTAATCCCTACTGCCAGGTAGATTTATACAATACTCTGCTTAGTTCTGCTAATGCTTTAGATATTGTAGCTAAATATGATGTTGTGGTAGATGGCACTGACAACTTTCCCACCCGCTATTTAGTTAATGATGCTTGTGTCTTGCTAAACAAACCTAATGTCTACGGTTCCATTTTCCGTTTTGAAGGACAAGCTAGCGTCTTCAACTATCAAGATGGCCCCAACTACCGAGACTTATTCCCCGAACCTCCACCACCGGGAATGGTTCCTTCCTGTGCTGAAGGTGGTGTTTTAGGGGTACTATGCGGCATCATTGGTTCTATCCAAGCCACAGAAACGATCAAAATCATCTTAGGTACAGGGAATACCCTTAGTGGCAGATTGTTGTTATACAATGCCCTAGAGATGAAGTTTAGAGAACTAAAACTACGTCCTAACCCAGAACGTCCGGTAATTGAAAAATTAATTGATTACCAAGAGTTCTGCGGTATTCCCCAAGCCAAAGCAGAAGAAGAGAAACAAAAAACAGCTATGGATGAGATGACAGTACAGGAGTTGAAAGAACTCCTCGACAGTGACAAAGATGATTACTTACTCATTGATGTACGCAACCCCAATGAGTACGAAATTGCCCAAATTCCTGGTGCGGTGTTAATTCCTCTGCCGGAAATTGAAGAGGGCATAGGTATTGAGAAGGTACAGGAAATGCTTAATGGCCATCGCCTCATTGCCCATTGTAAAATGGGAGGACGTTCTGCTAGGGCATTAGCTATTCTTAACCAAACCGTAGGTTTAGAAGGTACTAATGTTGTGGGGGGCATCAGGGCTTGGAGTCAGGAAATTGATCCTTCTGTTCCAGAATACTAAATTATTGCTAACGGCTAACAGCTAATGGCTAATGGGTAAAACAATCAATTGAGTAAGGGCGGGTTGATGAGTATTTTTGAGCAATTCCTAAGATTGATCTCGAATCCGCCCCTACACACCCTAACCCCCCTACACCCCTAAATTTCTAAATGACTAACATCCGTTCAAAACTCCCTACCTTCCTCCAGCGTACCGTTAGTTTCACCGCAGCTACCTCTTTGCCTATAGTAGGAGTAGCTGCACTTTCTGCCCCTAGCTATAGTCTGGAAGCAGATAGTTGGAATCCTTGGCAAGTTTGTGCTATAGAATTAATCAACAGTAATATTTCCCACGAACAAGCTGCCGCAGCTTGTAGTTCAGCAATTGAACCAAAGGATTTATCCTTTTGTACCATTAAGATTAATTCCCTCACTCCGGTAGATAGTAACATTGCTCTTGCTGCTTGTATTCGAGTGAGAAGACCCTTAGAATTGGCTAGTTGTGTTGTTGATATCAACAAAGACACAGATAATCCTATACCTTTAGCTGTGGTGGATCACTGCCGCCGCAGTTTGTTACCCATACGCTATGCAGAGTGTGTCATTGGCTTAGATCGAGAAGTTAACTTTTCCACTAGCCAAGCTTTAGCAACTTGTATTAATGCTGAGGATTTTCCTCGCGTTTTATATCGTACTGGCAACTGAAATATAAATCATGAAGTTTAGTGAGATTCTTAACCACATAACTACTCCTAATGAAGATAATAGCCTGGGTCAACACAAACAACTAGACCCAGAAATTCATGCTGTTGCAGCGGTAGATGAGGCAGAATCGGGAACTATTAGTTATATAGAAGGAGCAGGATTTGCTAGGTTTATAGCTAAGACGGCTGCAAGTGCTTTAATTTTGCCTTTGGATGTAGAACTACAACAACAAGCTAATGCTAAAGGTATTGCTTGGGTAGCCACATCCCAACCCCGACTGGCATTTGCTAAGGCGATCGCCCTTTTTTATCAACCTTGGCAACCGAAGCCGGGAATACACCCTTCAGCAGTTATTGATCCTGGTGCAACCATTGGTAAAGATGTTTATATTGGCCCGAATGTGGTAATTTCAGCCGAGGTAACTATCGGCGATCGAGTCTCTATCTACGGCAATGTAGTTATTTATCCTCAAGTAGAAATTGGTGCTGGCACAACCCTACACGCCAACTGTACCATCCACGAACGTAGTAAAATTGGTGCTAATTGTTTTGTTAATAGTGGGGCTGTGATTGGGGCAGAAGGATTTGGTTTCGTCCACACCCCAGAAGGGCTTTATAAAATGCCTCAGTCTGGTTATGTCGTCTTAGAAGATGGTGTCGAAGTGGCTTGCAACACAGCTATAGATCGTCCTGCTTTAGGGGAAACTCGCATCGGCAAAAATACTAAAATTGATAACCTTGTTCAAGTAGGTCATGGTTGTCAAATTGGTTCAAACTGTGCTATATCAGGACAATCTGGTATGTCTGGGGGAGTCGAACTTGGTAACAGAGTCATCCTCGCAGGCCAAGTTGGGATATCCAACAAAGCAAAACTAGGTGATGGTGTGATCGCCACTGCCCAAGCAGGTATTCACAAAAATGTTGAATCAGGGCAAATCTTCTCAGGTAGCCCTGCCATTCCTCACCCAGTCTTCCTCAAAGCAGCAGCTATTTATCAGCGTTTACCGGAGATGTATAAAACATTAAAAAGCCTTAAAAAGCAGTTACCAATTGATAATCGCTAGTTAATAATAGGAAAGCGTGTATTATTTACCTATTACAAGCTTTTCTATTACTTAATGCTCAACTCTCTTTTAGGATTAGATGCTGCGCAACTTAATCTTTGGCAAATGGCACTCAGGGCTGCCTTGGTTTATGTTTTAGCCCTTGTTATGTTACGTTTAGGGGATGATCGTCGCTTCAGTGGTAAATATGCAGCTTTTGATGTAATCTTAGGTATTATTTTAGGTGCAACTTTGAGTAATGCTATCACGGGAACAGCTCCTTTTTTCCCGACCCTAGTAGCAGGAGGAGTTTTAGTTGTTGTACATTGGCTTGTGGCTGAACTTTGTTTTCGTTTTGAAGCTTTTGATCGCGCCATCAAAGGTACTCCCCACATCGTCATTAAAGACGGCGAAACTAAACGTAAAGCTATGGCAATCACTCGCTTGAATGAGCAAGATTTAGAAGCAATTATTAGAACTCAAGGTAAACTGAGTGATCCTCACCAAGTTAAAATAGCCCGCGTCGAAAAAAGTGGTGATATCAGCATAATTCCTGAAAAAACTCCTCCTCAAGTCATCGAATTTACTGTAGAATCTGGAATTCAGACTGTTAAAATTCAGCTTAATTAAATTCAGAATAATTTTTTTGTTAAATGTTCCCTCTAAAACAGTTCTCTTTTTAAAAGATGACCTAAAATAAAAGCCTAATGGAGTAGAAATGGCCACTCTACTGCTTGGGCTTAGTGCAATCTAATTCTGTATATTTCTCCCTCACACCACTGTCTTAATGTGCTTAATTCTTCACAAGGGGAAAGGAGATCGCAAACATGAGCAACTACCCAGATTTTTCTACCTACGGCTATCAAGTCGAAGAGGAAATCAAACAAAATTGCGCCCCCGGTTGTATTTTATATCGGGCGACGGAAATAGCAACACAAAAACCTGTATTAATTGAACAGTTTTCTCTCAGTGAAGCTAGAGGAAATTGTGAGTTAGTTGTTGAAGTATTACAGCAACTAAATTGTTCTGGAGTACCTACCTATTTCGATTCTTTGATAACTTCTGAAGCTTTTTGTTTAATCCGCCCAGAAACAGGAATTCCTTCTTTAGCTAGCCAGAATAACTTAACTTATCAAGAAGTTAAGCAAATCGCTATAGGGGTTTTGCAAATATTAGTAAAACTGCAAAAGCAACCTCTTCCTCTCATTCATCGCCAGATTCAACCAGAAAATATTCTCTGGCAAAATTCCCAGGTTTACTTAGTTAATTTTAGTTTAGCTGTGGTAGTAAAAGAAGACTTAAAAATTAACAACATTAATCAGGGGACTTGGGGCTTTGTCCCTCCGGAACAATTTCTCCATCAGCCTTTAAATCTTGCCTCGGATCTTTATAGTTTAGGAGTAACAATTATTTGCTTATTAGCCGGCAAAAAATCCACAGAAATTGCTGATATTATTGACGATACTCGAAGCATTAATTTTGATTTTCTTGTTCCCAACTTAAATCCTCGCTTTGTTGATTGGTTAGATTGTATGGTATCTCCTAGCACCAGAGAACGTTATGAAAATGCGGCTGAAGCTTTAGCTGTTTTGCAAACTATTGACTCCATTGCTTATCAAAAAACAACTTCCCAAAAGAGAAACAACTCATCTCTAATTCCCATGGTGGCTGCAAGTTTTGCTGCTTTAGCAGCCTTGATTCCTATTAGCATTTATAGCCAAAAAGCGATCTTTAGTAATAGCGATCAATTAGGTTTAGATAAGACTACTAACTTAATTGAACAAGAAGAGAAATCTCCTCTTCAAGGGGAACAAGCCAAAAAGCAGCTATTAGCAACAGGGAAATGTCAAGATTGTAATTTAGCTTGGACTGATTTAGGAGGGGTAAATCTAGCAGGAGTTGATTTGAAAAGAGCAAACTTAGAAGGGGCAAATTTGGTAGGTGCGAATTTAGAAGATGCTAACTTAATAGAATCTAATTTAAAGTCAGCTCATTTAGAAAATGCCAACTTAATTAATGCTAATCTTAGGGGGGCAAACTTAGAAATTGCTAGCCTTTTTAGTACTAACTTATCTGGGGCTAATCTAAGCTATGCTAACATCCAAAGAGCCAATCTGATGGGGGCTAATCTGAAGTATGCCAAACTATGGCAAGCAGATGTTCAAGGGGCAATGATGCCTAATGGAGTTAATGTTAGTTATTAAAGCCTATGCTAGCTAGGGTTTGGAGTGCATCTATTGTTGGTATTAATGCTGTTCAAGTTGGTGTCGAAGTTGATGTGTCGGGAGGGCTACCTAAAACTGTAGTAGTGGGTTTGCCAGATGCGGCGGTTCAAGAATCGCGAGAAAGGGTGAAAGCAGCCTTGAAAAATGCAGATTTTGCCTTTCCGGGAGGCAACATCGTTATCAATCTTACCCCAGCAGATTTGCGTAAAGAAGGTCCTAGCTTTGACTTGCCTATTAGTGTCGGAATTTTAGCCGCTTCAGGACAGGTAAATGCCCAATTATTGGGGGATTATTTATTTTTAGGAGAAGTTTCCTTAGATGGCAGCCTCCGGGCGATCGCTGGGGTTTTACCCATTGCCGCTAGTGCCTCAGAATTTGGTATCACTGGTTTAGTTGTTCCTGTGGATAATGCCCAGGAAGCGGCGGTGGTAGCAGGAATTTCTGTATATGGATTTCAACATATCTCAGAAGTTACCGACTTTCTTAACAGGCCAAATCAATATAAACCAGTAGTCTCAAACCCGCAAGAAAAATTAGGACAATCCCAGGTTTATGAACCAGATCTAAAAGATGTGAAAGGACAAAACCATGCCCGTCGTGCCTTAGAAATTGCTGCTGCTGGAGGGCATAACCTGATTTTAGTGGGGCCACCTGGTAGTGGTAAAACCATGTTAGCCAGACGCTTACCAGGCATTCTACCGCCATTGAGTTTCCAAGAAGCCTTAGATGTGTCGCAAATCCATTCCGTAGCTGGTTTTCTCAAAGATAAAGGTTCTTTAGTTACTAAGCGTCCTTTTCGTAGTCCTCACCACTCTGCTTCTGGCCCTTCTTTAGTTGGGGGTGGAAGCTTTCCCCGTCCTGGAGAAATATCCTTGGCGCACCGTGGGGTACTATTTCTCGATGAGTTAACAGAGTTTAAACGCAATGTTTTAGAATTTTTGCGCCAACCCTTAGAAGATGGCTTTGTGGCCATTTCTCGCACTCGCCAATCCGTCGTCTTCCCTTCCCAATTCACCCTTGTAGCCAGTACTAACCCCTGTCCTTGCGGTTACTACGGCGACCCCATCCAACAATGTACCTGCTCTCCTCGCCAAAGAGAACAGTATTGGGCCAAACTTTCTGGTCCTTTAATGGATCGCATTGATTTACAAGTATCTGTAAACCGCCTCAAACCAGAAGAAATGACTCGCCAAACCACAGGAGAACAATCAGAACCCGTTAGAATTAGAGTTCAACAAGCCCGCGATCTTGCCTCACAACGTTTCCAAACAGAAAAAATTCAGTGCAATGCAGAAATGAAAAGTCATCACCTACGTCACTTTTGTCAACTTGATGATGCCAGTCGTAACATCTTAGAAGGGGCGATTCGTAAATTAGGTCTTTCTGCCAGGGCAATGGATCGGGTATTAAAAGTAGGGCGGACTATTGCCGATTTAGCAGGGGAGGAAAATATGCAAACTGCCCACCTAGCTGAGGCAATTCAATATCGTACTCTTGATCGGGTTCAGTAAAAGTAATTATTTAAGCAAGAAGAGTTTATCGAAACTTTATGGTTTATCCTTAATTCTTCACTGAATCTTGACCTAAAGCTTTGTAGAGAAAGCTTATACTTAACCTCATCAGGAAGAAGTCAGGGTCACTACAAATTATGATAGCTACTAGTTTTTTTACCGATAAATTAATCAGCAATTCTCCTATTTTAGCCCGTCCCAGTTGTCATAAAGCCGCCAAAATCATCGCTAATTGGCAAGTTGCCACAGTCAGTTATGGGCTATTACTTAGTAATGCCAAAGCAAGAGAAGAAAAATATATTTTTGTGCAACCTAGTATTTTCAGACAGTATACAGATGGAACAGCGAATTTATTAGGTTTAGTTGTTGATGTAGATAATCCCTATAAAACGTGGAATCTTAATATTTGGTTTCAAACTAATCAAAGAGAAACTAGCTGTTGCTGGCCAGAAAGAGAACAAAATTTCTCCTACCAAATTAATGAAAAATATCCAGTAGTCTTAATTGGGGGAGGACATTATTTAGGAAAAATATTACATCTTTATGAAAATGGTTCTGGTTTAGAGCTTAGTTTAAACAAGAGAAAAAATAGCTCAAAAATATTAATAAAAGGAAGTTTTGGTTGTGTTGGGCTAGAGAATAACTGTAGCATTAATATTAAAGTTCATTTAGAAAAAGTTACTCATACTGTCAATAAAAACCATCTACAAAAACCTTTACAAGTTACTCTTCCTAGGATAAACAATACTAATCTATTGAACTTTGATTCTTGCACTTGCCAGCTTATGAGTGCCTAATATAATTATATTCATTAAACATTTTAGCCTCCGGCAACTTCTGTCTTAATCCCCTCGTCAAAGCTAGTTAACTGAAAAATTCTTATACCATTTTTCATAAAACATACGACACAGCTAAAGAAAAATGGTATTAACTCTATTTTGGGGACTACAGCTTAATGTTCTATCTCAAACAAAAAATCTTTGGACTTTCCTTCTTCCTTTTCTTGGTACTTACTTTAATACCTATTAAACCAGCTAGTGCCTGTAAACCAGCCCCAGGTAGCCGCCCTTCTACCCTACTTCAAAAAGCGCAAGAAACTCAGTATGTTTTTGAGGGAGTTGTCACTGAGGTAGAGGGTAAGGCAATTGTTATTCAAGTTAACAAATATTTTAAAGGTCAAGGCCCAAAAACCGTTACCTTAACAGGATTTAATCAAACTTCTTGTGATGACATCCTCTCACAAGGAGAACACCGTCTCTTTTTTGGTGAAGATAATGGCCAAGGAAGTTGGCAAGCTATTTATGATGGTGCTTTCGGCTCTACAAAACCTTGGTCAGAACAAATTGAATTTCAATTACAGGAGATAGATTGGCAAGCGGTATCTTCTCCGAATAATTTACCTCAGTCAGTGGCTGAAGCAGTTAATAATCAAGCTAATCAAGATTTTGGTTTTGGTAATAGTAAGATAGAAATTATCTCCGCTCAAAAGCGTACTTGGTCTAACGGTTGCTTAGGTATTTTTTTCCCGGATCTTTTTTGTACAGAAGCTTTAGTAGAAGGTTGGTTAGTTGAGGTAACTAGAGGCGATCGCCGTTTAAGATATCGTACTGATGGGACAGGGAATACAGTTTATTTAGAAAATGGCGCGGAGATTCTACCGAATTCTGTAGAAGAAGCAATTTTTAATCAGGCTTTACCCCTGTTACCAGTCAACCTTAATAAAATTAAGCTAACTCAAGCCTTTCCTCGCATTTGGGATGGTTGTTTGGGTATTTATCCTGAAAAAAATACCCCTTGCACCAAAATTGCTATTTCCGGTTGGCAAGTTGTGGTTGAAGAAGGAGAGAAACGTTGGGTTTTTCATAGCAATCAAGATGGTTCCCAAATTAAGATTAACCTCGCTGCGAGCTATCTTGATAACTTAAGCCCAACTCAACCTCAACCCATCTCCTCAAACAACTTACCTCAAGGGGCAATCTTCCGTACCATTTCCTCCGGAGGATTTGCTGGTACAACTACAGAAGTTACTCTTTATGCCAATGGTCGTATAGTAACCAAAAACCTTACTCCCAATAATAGAACTTTGTTACCTAAAGTTAGTCGGGTAACTAGAAAACAAGTTCAAGAGTTTCAGCAACTTCTCACTCAGCAAGACTTTTCTAGCTATAATGGTCGCAATTTTCCTCCACCAGAAGGTGCTGCGGACTTTTTTGGTATAACTCTTCTTACTCAAGATAGTTCCGTAAGTTATACCGACATTAATACAAATGAGTTACCTGAATCTTTACAAACTGCGATCGCCGCTTGGCAAGATTTGTTAGCTACAGCCAAGGAATAAGTAATAAGTTGAGAAGTTTAGGTGATAGGCAATCTTAACTTGCTTAACTTGTCAAAATTGCATTACCTAACAAAGTATCTTAAAAATAACAAAAGCTGTCTTATGATGACGGGGTTTCTGACCTAATTATTTGAATGAAAAAAAGAGTTACTCTCACCTTCCCACAAAGAACAGTACAGATGCCCGTCACCTATCGCTTGGCTAAAGATTTTAATGTGGCAGCTAATATTATTCGAGCGCAAGTAGCCCCCAACCAAGTAGGAAAACTAGTAGTAGAACTATTGGGGGATATAGATGAATTGGATGCTTGTATTGAATGGATGCGAGGACAAAACATCAGCGTCTCTTTAGCTAGCCGAGAAATTTTAATCGACGAAGACAGTTGTGTAGACTGCGGTTTATGTACCGGAGTTTGTCCTACCCAAGCTCTCACCCTCCATCCTCAAACCTTTGAATTAAATTTTCAGCGATCGCGTTGTATTGTTTGTGAACAGTGTATTCCTACCTGTCCAGTACAAGCAATTTCTACAAATTTGTAACATCGCTAATTGCTGTTATTTGGTTGAGAACCTTCAGTTGCTCCTTCGGGGATATTTTCGGGAACTTCGTTAGGAAATTGCTGATTTTGTCCTGGTTGGATAGGTACATTTAATCCTGGTTCCACAGGTTGGGTTGGTTGTTGTGGCTGGATTGGCTGCCTTGGTTGAGTTGGAGTATTAGGAGGAAATTCTTGTTGCCCCGGCAACCCTGGAGTCAGAGGAGGAAGAGAGTTTCCACTCCCATCTGGGAAATTATTACCAGGGGAACCTATTCCAGGTAGGGGGGCAGGTGTTAAATTAGGAGAACTTTCATCTCCTGCACTTATCGTCGCTAAAGATACGCGATCGCCCCCTTCTGCGCGAAGAATATCTAAAACTCCCATAACAGCGTTATACTGGGTTTCCCTAGAAGCTCGCAGTACAATGGAGCCATTAGGACTTTTTTTGGTGTAATCTTTGACTGCCTGTTCTAAACGCTTTTTAGTTAGAACAGGAGTTTGATTAAGATAAACTTGCCCCGTATAATCCAAGCTGACAATTAACATATCTTGCATTTGTGGCGTTCCAGTCTTCGCTTCAGGCAAATCGAGGTTAATTGCCTGTTGGCGAGACAAACCTACTGCCGCCAAAATAAAGAATGTCAAGATACAAAAAATAACATCGATTAAAGGGACAATCTCGATACGTATATCCTGAGTAGCTGCTGAATCTAACCACAGTTTCAGGGGTGGTGCTGATAAAGCTGCATCTGAGGATAAAGGTTGTTTTTGAGAAGTTTCTTCAGTCATAACACCATTTTTCTTTAATTGTGTTGGAGATACGTTGGGAAAGAGGGAGTAGAGAAAAAGCAAAAAGCTTACTCGCATTACTTTTGTACTTTTGACTACCTCATCCCCTTACTATCAATCATTCTTCCTCAGCAAATTTATCTTCAGAAGGAGGGAGATTAGGAGGTAAATTAAGGTCTTCCCTTATTTCTGGCGGAACTTCCTCTTTTTTGGGTAAGGTTACTCCATACCACTTATGACGATAAATAACCTCTAGTTTATTACCCGCCCGACGGAAAAGTCTGACTTGGTTAAACCAGAAGCCTTGAAATAAGCGATAGAAAGCCAAACTAATAATAGCGACTATTAGTCCGGCGGCTGTGGAAATTAAAGATTCACCAATACCTAAAGTAACTCCTGATGTAGAAGATGTTCCCAAATCACTAATTTGAATGGAACTTAAGGAGTTGATTAACCCTAATACCGTACCCAACAATCCGAGTAAAGGGGATAAAGCAATTACTGCTTCAAAAATCTTTTCTCCGCGACGCATCACCGCTAGTTCATTATCTGCGGCAGCTTCAATTGCTAGATGAATAAATTCTGGTTCAGGCTTAGTTAATTGTAAAGGCGCACTTAAGAAACGTCCGATGGGATGATTTTCATATTCTTCAGCAATTTCTGCGGCCATTTCCCAGTTACGCTCTGCGGCATCTAATATCTTATTGAGGATTTGTCTTTGAGCTATTAATACTCCTCCCCAAAACCAAATGCGCTCTATGATCGTTCCCAAAGTGAGAATTGATAATAAGAGCAAAACTACTAATATCCAGATGGATATACTACTACTTTCAATAATCTGTTCAAATGTCACTTTCTTTTCCCTCCGTTTCCTCACCCACACCAAAAATGGTTTTGATTATTTAGGTCATTAACAATTCTAAGGTCGGAAGTAGTAACTATGAAGCTAAAAAACAGGATTGGGTTTCTTAATCTTCCTATTTAAGTAGAAGTCGGCAAAAAAGCGATCGCCCAACAACCACCCAATTACTTAATCTGCCAATAATAAAGAGTTACTTCTTCTTCTTTGGTTTCTAAAGAAATAGTTTGGCAAGGTTCCCAGTCCCCTAGATCAAAATCGCGGGATATTATTTGCGTACCAGGTTGGAGTTGTTGCCAAAGTTGCGATCGCAAGCGCAGATTTAGATGGGGTAGCAGATAAATTATTACTACCGTAGCCTCCCGGAAGTTGCTAGTAAATAAGTCTTGTAAACGAAACTCGACCAAGGAAGTAATGCCAGCTTGTTCAGCATTGTCTTGTCCCTTTTGAATCCTTTGAGGGTCAATATCAATACCAACACTTTTAATACCATACTTTTGGGCTGCTGTAATCACAATACGCCCATCTCCGCTACCAAGGTCATAGAGAATATCTTGGGAGCCTAATTTTGCTAAACTAAGCATAGATTCAACGATTTGTGGCGAAGTGGGAATATAGCCAATATCTGGCTTTCTTAAGTTCATATTTAACGGTTGTGGTGAAATGAAACCAATTAAAGAAATTGATATTCTAGGGCAAGAACGTCCTCTTCCTTCTCCACTCCAGAGAAAATTACTTTATCGACAACAATTAGAGCAGGAAAAACGGCAAGGCTATGAAAGACTAACGGAATTATGCCGTTTAGGAGAATATGATGCAGCACGCCACTTAGCTAGACGCAACCCTCAATGGGGTTATCAAATACTAGAAGGACAGGTATGTTAGTTGCCTTTAACTTACGAATAGCTTACTACCATCTCAACTACCGTTTCGCAACTTTTTCCTGGCTCAAGATTAATTAAATGTTCCCCTGTATTGAGGGCATTGCGTAAAGCTGTCCAAGGTTCTAAACAAGTATATTGTTTCCCTTTGACTGTCCAAAAAACCAAAGCGCTGTAAAGGTCAGAATAATTTAAGGTGACTTTCCAATTACTACGATTATTTTTAATTGAACCAGTATTTTTGCTCACAGGACTAAAAGCAATGTCGATTTCTTCTTGCTCAAAATTTAAGTTGCCGGTAAAGGGATGAATTTCTTTTGTATTTTGATCTTGGTATTGATTAGCTGGAATTTCTAGCACTAAATCTTTTTTGTTCGAGGTGAAGAAATAAGGATGCAGCCCACTTGAAAAAGGCATAATTTCCTCTGATTTGTTGGTGTAGCGCTGTTTGATTACTAGCTTATTACCTTGAATTTGGTAGGTAAAGGCTAGCTCAAAATCAAAGGGATAAACTTGATGGGTTTCCTCGTTACTTTCTAAAACTAAGGTAATGGCAGCAAAATCTTCTGTAAGTTGTTCTTGAACTTCCCAAGGCAGGTTTCGGGCAAAACCATGTTGCTTGAGGATATACTGCTGATTTTGATAAATATAAATATCATCAGGAAGATTGCCGCAAATGGGAAATAAGATCGGGATTCCTCCCCGTACACTCAACTCCCGATTGGCAAAGCGCTCTTGATCCATATACAGGATATCTTGACCCTGTATGCGCCAACTAGTTACCATTCCTCCCCTTTCTGGTACTACCTCAAGACGAGATTGAGCTTCTCTGTCCCAAAGGATATAAGTTGGGTAACTCTCTTGCTTAATTGCAATCTCGAATATTTTGTCTTTGTTATCCACTTTTTGCAGTTCCTCATTATTGAGCAGAACCCAATAGCAATGATTGATTATCGCTCAATAATCTTACAACTTTGAGTGCCTTTAGCTACCTTAAATTAATTTGCGAATTTCAAATTGCTAGAGATAGGGATTTCTTAAGACAATCTTTAAAACTGCCCTAGTAGTCACGATGTTTAAGGCTTAGATAAACCAATGTGATTTACATCACAGCTTTTCACTGCTGAAATCAATACTTTGAATCAGGATATATTAGATAATTCCTAGTAGCCAAGGCTATAGTCAAATTCGCCATCAGAACAATGATTAAGTCATTAGTTAATTCAGCTTTCCAGACAGGCTGCTTGAGCGTGGCTTCTGAAAGCTTAATACGCCAACTCCAGTCTATAAAAGGTTTTGAACTGTCAGAGTTAGAAGTTATTTCTAATCTTGAACAAGCTTTGAGTACCGGTCAAGTTGAAAGAGAAGCCAAAAGAGATAATAACGAAATTATCTCCTATAGTATGTCAAAGCAATAATACTTGCTTACAAAAATCTACAAAGTATCATAAAAGTACATATAGCAATCTCGCTCTGGTAAAGAAAAAATCTTCTCGGTTGGGGGAAAGGGCAAAGGGGAAAAACAAGTATCTCATGTTTTGTTTTTCTCTAAAACATAGGTAAGACTTGGCTTAAGAAAAAGGCCAAGCCCGCACTACCTAAAGGCACAGTTAAATTGTCAATTCCTAGTTGAGAAAAAGCTTCCAAGGCAGTGGCGAAAATAGCTACACTTAAAGAAATAAACCAAGTTTGCCATAGATTGCCTTGAACATTCCACAAAACCAGAAATACCACTAAATAACTCGCCACAGCCATAGTTAAAGAACCTTCCCAACTTTTAGTAATATCCCCAATTTGATAACGATGTTGTCCAAACCGACGACCAATAATTGCGGCTAAACCATCTCCCCAAGCCATTACCAAAACACCAATGACAGCATAATAAGGTCGATGAATAGACCAAAACCAAGCGACTAAAACGCCGATACTAACGGCATAGAAAAAAGTTCCTAAGCTTTTACGTCCCACGCTATTAATGCTTGGTAAAATGGGAACATAATAAGAAACTAAAGCAATTAAACTGGCGATTCCAGAAGCAGTTATACCAACCACAGCAGGAATATCAAACAACCAAGCAAACAGAATTACGTTACCAGTACTGATATGAACTATCTTCCTAGTTAGTTCAGCATCAGCTTTGGTAGAACGATTCAGCCCTTCGGTAAATAAAACAATCGTCCCCAAATAGAAAAAAACCAAACAAAGGGGCAACCATGCTGGTTGTAGAGAATCGAACCAAGGCAGAGAGTAAGCTATTAAATAATCAAGTGGCATTCTTTGATGAAAAAGTTATTAATCTGGCTCATTAAAGGTTATCGTACCTTCATTTCTCCGGTTATACCCCCAACTTGCCGTTTTCAGCCTAGTTGTTCCCAATACGGGTTAGAAGCAATTCAACGTTTTGGCCCTTGCCATGGAGGGTATTTAACCATTAAACGTATCCTCCGGTGTCATCCCTTTAACCCAGGGGGTTATGATCCTGTACCTGATAAATCTTATCAAGAAAGAACATGAAGCCGTACTCCAAAATCCCTGTCAAAGAATGTTACGAACCTTTAGTCGTTATACCTTTAACAGAATTTGCGGTTGAATCTCCTCATCCCTATGAAAAACTAGCGGCCCCTATGGAGTGGGATCGCCTTATTATCTTCGCCAAGGGGTATTAGAAGCTTTAATTTCGGCACAACGAGAGTTACAGCAGTTACTTCCCGAAGGCAAAATCAAGATTTTTGATGCTTATCGCCCTGTGGAAGTACAACAATTTATGGTGGATTATACTTTTGCTCAAGTAATAAAAGAGAGAGACTTAAAGGTAGAAACATTGTCTACTCACCAACAGCAGGAAATTTGGCAGGAAGTATATCAAATCTGGGCTATTCCTAGCTACAACTTAGCAACACCACCACCCCATAGTACTGGGGCAGCGATTGATATTACTTTGGTTGATTGTAATGGTGAAGAACTAAACATGGGTTCAGAAATTGATGAACTTTCTGTGCGATCGCAGGCTGATTATTATGCAAACAGCAATAATATAAAAGAACAGCAATACCATAAACATCGAGAATTATTGCATCAAAGTATGAGCAAAGCTGGATTTAAACGCCACCGAGATGAATGGTGGCACTTTTCCCTTGGGGATCAAATGTGGGCTTGGTTGTGCCAGCAAGAAAATCCTGGCGGCTCTTTTTTGGCAAAGTATGGGAGAATGTCGGAGGGCTAGAGGTTCAAACCTTTTGGATTTCCAAACTTCCCCCTAATCACCAATTCTTACTTGCACCTATGCGCGTTTATGTTCTTTTGTTCAATGCCCGTACAGAAAACGAAGGCATTCATAGTATTCAAATTGGCGGACGCAACCAAGTGTTGATGTTTGAGTCGGAAGACGATGCTACTCGTTTTGCTTTAATGTTGGAGGCACAAGATTTTCCTTTACCCACAGTTGAAGAGATTGATTCTGAGGAGGTAGAAAGTATTTGTCGTGATGCTGATTATGGTTATAAGTTAGTAGAACAGGGAACCTTAGAACTGCCCCCAGAAAACAATTTAGAAGCGACAGATTGGAATGCTGAAGGTAAGGAAAAGCCCGAACAAAAAGAAACCTCCCAACCAGAAATATCTGACCTTGATCGTATTCGCCAACAGCTTGAAGGATTACTGTAATAGCTACAAAAATGTACCGTTTGAGATGGCAAATATAATTGTTTTGGAAATTCCTCTTACTTACTCAAAATCTTCCTCTTGCCGACTACGATAATTAAAAATCAAATTAGCCAAAGAATCACCTTGAAGGGGTTGAGAAAACAAATATCCTTGCCCATACTCACAGCCTAAAATTTGTAATGGTAATTTTTGTTCAGGAGTTTCTATACCTTCTGCAATTACCTTCAAGCCTAAACTATGAGCAAAATCAATAATTGCCCTAACCAACTCTCGATTTTTTTGACCTTTTTCCATTTGGTAAACAAAAGAACGGTCTATTTTAAGAATATCAATAGGGAAAGTTTGTAATCTACTCAAAGAAGAATAACCTGTACCAAAATCATCAATAGATACTTGCACTCCCAGCTTTTTAATCTGACGCAACTTCGCTACAACAGAGTCAACATTAGCCACAATAGCGCTTTCTGTAACCTCGATCCGAAAATTCCGACCGGCCAAACCTTCCTCTTGTAAAATAGTTTCCACTTGCTCAACAAAATCAGCTTGGACAAACTGCTTACCCGCCACGTTCACACTCACTGTTGCCTCTTCATCCAAGCAACCTTTCTCTAGCCACTGCTGCATTTGCCTTGCTGCTTCTCTCATTACCCAAGCGCCCAGGGGTAAAATTAAACCAGTTTCTTCAGCAATAGGAATAAATTGTTTGGGAGAAATCCAATTTTGGTTAGAGTGTTGCCACCGAGTTAAGGCTTCAAATCCAGCAATCTTACCTGTTTTTAAAGTAATAATCGGTTGATAGCATAAACTCAACTTCGAGCGCTCTATAGCTTGTCTCAGGTTGGTTTCTAGTTTAAGACGATTGAGAATATTAAGGTACATCTTGCTATCAAAAATCGCATAACCAGCTTTACCTTTATTCTTGGCGCGATACATAGCAATATCTGCATCCCTAAGCAAATCAGAGACATTTTCATATAATTTTCCTGTTGCTTGATTAGGACAAAAAGCAATGCCAATACTAGCACTAACAAAAAACTCTTGATCTTTTAATTGAAAGGGTCGTTTAAACTGTTTTTGAATCTTTTGGACAACGGCGATACTATCTTCAACACTAGCAATATTTTCCACAAGAATCGCAAATTCATCTCCTCCCAAACGAGCAAGGGTATCTTGGGACTTAATACAAGCTTGTAGTTGCTGACTAATGTTACGTAAAAGCTGATCTCCGGCCAAATGCCCTAAACTATCATTAACTATTTTAAAATGGTCTAGATCAATAAATAAAACTGCAAACAATTTACCCTGGCGATCACGATTATCTTCTAAAACTGTTTGCAGCTTGTGCATGAAAAGAACGCGATTGGGTAAATTCGTTAAAGGATCATATAAAGCGCGGCGAATTATTTGCTCTTCTGCTAGTTTACGGTTGAGAATTTGTTGTTGAAGTAGTTCATTTTGCTCCCTAAGTTGTCTTTGCAGTTTCTGAATACTAAGTTGGTTTTTGACACGGGCTAAAACTTCTGCGGCCTGAAAAGGTTTAGTAATATAATCTACCCCCCCAACATCAAAGGCTTTCACTTTATCATTGACATCATCTAAAGCACTAATAAAAATTATTGGTACATGGCTCATTTTTTCGTCAGCTTTGAGTTTTTCACAGACCTCATAGCCATTCATTTCTGGCATTTTGATATCCAGCAAAATCAGATCAGGAGGCTCTGCTTGAACCGAAATTAATGCCATGCGACCATTCAATGCCTTGCGAACTTCATAACCCTGTCCTACGAGCATGGTAGATAAAAGGCGCAAATTGTTCGGCGTATCATCGACGATCAGTATATTTTCCTTATCAGTGTTAGCGGGATTACTCTTCATTCGGTTATGTAATCGGAAAGTAGATGAAAGAGAGTTATGTTGCTCGCTCTGCCTAGGTTAAGTGGCCAAGACATAATTGTAAACAAGTAGATAACCCTCCTTCTTAATACCTAGATAGCAAGAACAGAACAGGAGTTTTCAAAAATTACTATTTTTTGGCAATAAGCCAGTAGGTAACCATTTCTCCTTTCCCTTTGATTGCAACTGTACCTCGCGACTCAAACTTATATTTGTGCTTTAAGCACTCATAAGTTGCTGCTGTGACTTGGATGCGCCCTGAAATTCCTTGAGATTCCATACGAGAAGCTACATTAACCGTATCTCCCCAAAGGTCATAAATAAACTTTTTTGTACCAATTACCCCCGCTACCACTGGCCCTGTATTAATACCAACACGGACTTGGAACTTTTCTCTTTGTTTGAAGCTAAAACAATCAACAAATTTTTGGATATCCAAAGCTAGATCAGCAATAGCTTCAACATGGTTTTCTTTAGGTATGGGTAACCCGCCTGCCACCATGTAGGCATCTCCAATAGTTTTAATTTTTTCTAAGCCGTATTTTTCTGTAAGTTTATCGAAAGTGGAAAAAATTTGATTAAGTAGTTTAACTAATTCTAAAGCAGAAACTTGAGAACTCAAGGGAGTAAAATCAACCAAATCAGCAAAGAGAACTGTAGCAGATTCAAATCTATCTGCTATGTTGTCTTGATTTTGTTTCAGGCGCTCAGCAATGCTACGAGGTAATATGTTGAGCAGAAGATTTTCAGAACGCTGTTGAGCTAGGACTAAAGCTTCTTCGGCGTGGAGGCGTTCTAATTCTGCTCCGGCGCGGGAAGCAAAAATTTGCAAAATCGAATTTTGGCCACAATCAGTAATCATCGGGGAGTCATTCATAACTGCTAAATGACCTAAAATATCTCCAGAGATATTAGTTAAAGGAATGCCGTAGAAGCTTTGGATATTCAAATCAACTAAAAGGGAATCTTCAGGAAATAGAGCTTGTAAATTTTCTGGATAGAAACAGGTTTCTCCTTGCAATACTTTGTGACAAGGAGTTCCGGATAGATCGTATTCAAAATTTTCTCCATATTCTCCCCCTTGCCAAAAAGCTAAGGTTTTCACCCTTGTTCTACTGGAGTTAGCAGTTTCAGTCACGAAAGCATAGCGGACATTGAGGGCTTGAGCTAAAAAACGCACGCAAGGGCCAAAGAATTCTGAACCAGTTTTGGAAGCTGTTCCCGCAGAAATAAGTTGTAAAGCTTTGCTTTTTTCTTGGCTAAGGTGAATTTCTGTTTGGAGTAAAGAATTTTTTTCTTTAAGTTGCTGTTGTAGCTTTTGAACATTCAGTTGGTTTTGAACCCGAACTAAAACCTCCGACTCTTGAAAAGGTTTAGTAACATAATCTACGCCACCAACCTCAAAAGCTTTAACCTTATCTGCCCCATCGTCTAGGGCGCTAACAAAAATAACCGGTATTTGAGCAGTTTTCTGATTAGCTTGTAGTTTTTGGCAAACTTCATAGCCACTCATTTCTGGCATTTTGATATCCAACAAAATGAGGTCAGGAGGTTGTTTTTGGGCAGAAAGTAAAGCCATTTGGCCATTTAGAGCTTTACGAACTTCATAACCCTGTTCTGCAAGCAAGGTAGATAACAGACGTAGATTATTCGGTATATCATCAACGATCAGAATATCTACACTAGCTACACTCAATTTACTATTCATCTGCTGCTTGCTCAATTTAAGGGGAAGTTATGAACCCAATTTCTTGTTGATATACGCACCTAATCTCAGAATTAGCCTAACTAAATTATATTCTTACAGTTATTAGGGAAAAACAGTTTTATTTTGGCTTTTACTAAATTATTCAGAACTCTGTTGTTGTTGATGCAACTTCTCTACTAAAGCCTGGATTATTATTTCTGGATCATCCGTCTCAACAGCCAATTGTTGAGCTACTGTTTGTCGCAAATCAGAATCTGCGGCTAATTTTGCGGCCAATTCATCTACTGTAAAAGTTTCAGCTTTTGTTTGTGGTTCTTTTTGCCCCGGTAAAGCATCAGGACCATCATACTCCCAGACTACACCGCTAGTTTCTCGTAGTAGCAATTGTTGCCCAATTTCTGATGCTATTGCACCAATTTCTTGGACAGAGGAAGATTGTGCTTTTTCCCCTAGTAGAATCATTCGTCTACCTAATTCTTGGTTTTTAATCCCAGATGACAAAACTCTGGCCCCAAAGCTTTTTAACCAAGCGACCCATTTTTCAGTACTGCTACGCCCCTGCAATTGAGCAAAAAACTCTTCGATACGTTTTTGTTGCCAACCATGAACTACCCCTTCTAAAAGTTGATTGAGCATAAATTCATAGTCAGTATCTGTAAAAGGTTGAATATCTGACGACTGTTTTGTTATAGCATCAGCTTTTTCAACAGCAAACAAACTTTGCCACAATTGTTTGAGCCACCGCCAAATTTTACGAATCATCTCTTTTCTTACCTTGCTGCCTTGACTGTAGTGTAGTTCAAATTGACTAGCTCAATTAAGTACAAATAACCAAATAACGGGGCAAAACTGACAAATTTGCAATTCTTATCTTTAGAGCTAAATTTCCCCCACAGATTCCCCAGTCTTTCCACAGGGTTTTTCAAGGTTTTCCACAATTTACCCAGACTTTTCCACAGGTATTAACGAGGGATCTAGTCTTTAAGCTTAAAGCCGGGGATTTTGTTTCTTTTACTTAGTAACAGGAGACTACCCAGTTTTCATGAAGAAAAGTAACAAAAAGACGAGCTAAACCCGCATTATTCCGTTGTCTGTTATTACTTAGATGGCGGTTTGTAACATTTCGCCACATTGACAAACTCACAATATTCCGACGAAATAGGGTGTAAGTGAAGTTATGAATTAGAAAAATAAATTTCAAGGTCAACCCCAACTATTCTCTAAATTTTCACAGAAACGACTAAATTTTCCCTTCTACCCTCAGTCTCTAAACTTTCCTTTCCCCTACTTTCATTTTGTGAGGTACTTATGAACACAACTGTTAGCATCTTGGCCGAAATTCCTGAAGAATTACACGTCTCTTTGAGAAATTATTTAGAAACTCACCCTACCTGGGACCAAGATCGAGTTTTCGCGGCAGCCCTTTCTTTGTTTCTGCTCCAAAATAGCCCTAGCAAAACAACTCCCACTTCTCAAAACTATAGAGCTTGTGCCAGAGTTTATCTAGAAACTTTATTCCAGCAGTAAGGGCAAGGGGGCAACCTGCCCCTAAATACTATTTTTTGCCAAAATGATTAATGTTTAATGTTTTGATGTTTGATGGCTACCGAATCTTTACAGTCTAAATTAATCATTCCTGAATTAATCGTTGGTTTGGGCAACCCAGAGCCAAAATACGACCAGACACGCCACAATATTGGTTTTGAGGTTGTTGATACCTTAAGTGAGTTTTGGAGCATTTCTTGGAAGGAGCAGCGCCGTTTCCAGGGCTTATTAGGGGAAGGATTGGCTCCCAACGGACAGAAGATTCGCTTGCTTAAACCCCTTACCTATATGAATCGTTCTGGGCAATCTGTTAGGGCTGTAATTGATTGGTTTAAAATTGCCCCGGAGAAAGTTCTGGTTGTCTATGATGATATGGATTTACCGATTGGGCGTTTACGTCTGCGATTAACCGGCTCTGCGGGGGGACACAATGGTATGAAATCTTTAATTACTCATCTTGGTACACAAAATTTCCCTCGCTTGCGGGTTGGTATCAGTAAAGCATCCCCTCAAAAAGGTACGGTTTCCCATGTTTTAGGAAAGTTTTCTCCTGAAGAGAAAAAGCTAGTTTCTGAAGTACTGAAGATGGTGGTTGAGGCGACAGAATTGAGCCTTACTGAGGGGGTAGAAAAAGCGATGAGTCTCTATAATGGACGTACAGTTTTAACTTGAGTTTTGGGCTTGATAGTATTGTCTCAATACTTTTTAACTGAAGAAAAAATGGATTTTAAAGACCATTTCTCAAAACATTCTGCTTCCTATTGCCAGTATCGCCCCAACTACCCTCCAGCTTTATTTGAATATTTAGCGTCTCTGGTTGCCAAACGAGGAAAAGCCTGGGACTGCGGCACAGGAAATGGTCAAGCTGCAGTTAGCTTAGCTCAATATTTCAACCAAGTAGTTGCCAGTGATCCAAGTGAGGAACAAATTAGTAATGCCGTTAAAAAAGAGAATATCTCCTATACAATTCAACGAGCAGAACAAACTTCTTTGGCCTCAAATTCTATAGATATTGTTACTGTAGCCCAAGCACTTCATTGGTTTAATATCCCTGATTTTTATGGTGAGGTACAGCGAGTTCTCAAAGCTCAAGGTATTCTTGCAGTTTGGGGTTATGGGTTGATGGAAATTTCTCCAGCAATAGACCAAATAGTTACCGAATATTGCTATGAAATAGTAGGGGATTTTTGGCCACCAGAGAGAAGTTTATTAGAGGAAAAATATAGCTCTATTCCTTTTCCTTTTTTAGAACTATTTCCCCCTGACTTCTTCATGGAACAAACTTGGTCAGTGAACCATTTAATAGGTTACTTAAATACTTGGTCTTCCACCAGAAACTTCATTGCTCAAAATCAGATTAATCCCCTTGAAGCAATTGAAGAGGATTTAAAGTCTGTTTGGGGTAATCCAGAAACAACTAAGTTGGTTAGATGGGCTTTACATTTAAAGGTTGGGAGATGGATGGGGAAGTTAGGTTAAAATGCTGTTCCCCTTTCCTTTTACAACTAGCAACTAGCCATTAGCAAACTAGTTACTAAACAAGCGGTCGAAATCATCTACAAAAGAACCACCCCGTTGAGAATTAATACGTAAAGATTGGTCTTCTTCTGACCACTTAAAAGTCAAGGCAGGAGAACTATCAAACTCGCGGCTACCAACCATTTTCAACCACTCAGGAGTTTCCTCTTGGGTGAGTTTTTGTATTGCTTCAACCCTGGCAGGAACAGCAGGATGAGAGTGGCTATCTCGCAAGCTTCCTGGCAAACGGGAAAGAACTCCTAAAGCCCGAATACAGCCTTCTGGTTCAAAACCAGCACGGACAGAATAGCGATAGCCGTAGGCATCAGCTTCATATTCTTGGTTCCTTTTTAGTTCAGCCATTCTTTCTTCTAATTTCTCAGAATCGTCATTACTCTCATCGGGGTAATCTGGGTCAATGGCTTCGGATTCAGAGGTAGATTCAGAAATTTCTTCTAAACCTTCGTCATATTCGGCATGATAAATAGGAATATGCTGGTGGTAGTGATGAGCCATTTCATGACCGACAACGCAAGCTAGAGCAGAAACGTCCCCTTCGAGTTGGTCTAATAAACCATTGTAGATAACTAAAAGATTAGCTTCTTGGGCGAAAGCATTGATTTCGTACTCTTCAGGGATTACTACTCGCCAATGGCTATTATCTATTTCGTTAGCTCTAGCTATACGCTCAACGATACGGTAGAGGATATAAAACTGTTCAGGAAGTTCTTCTTCAGCGAGTTTGTACACTTGAGAGTTGTTTTCTGCTGTTTCTGCTAAAGCAGGCATTGTGGTTGCACCAGGAGCAAATACTAAGGTACAAACAGAAGCTATTACAGCAGCTTTTTTAGTCCAGTTAGCTAATAAACTCAATTGACTCATCTCCATACCTTAGAAATAAAAGTTTCCGATAATTTTGGCGCGATCGCCATGGTTGATTAAACCCACGAGGCTATTACTGATCTTCACCTTTAAGCTAGTTGATTGCGGAAATATTTGGAAATTGATCAACTTGGCAGGGTGCGGTTAGAAGTTATCTGCGATCGCGTAATCTTACTACTCCATCCTACTAATTAAAAAAAATCAAGAACTACATCAAACATTAGCCGGGAAACTAATCTTTAGACTAACAAGCTGTTTCCCCAATCTACTAGTTAAAATAAAAGTAAGGAAATATTTGATTTCTGTGTGTAGTAAAAACCAAGCCACGATATATCGAGTCGTTTTTTATTCAACCAAGTCAAAATTTGCTCCTTTATTATTAAGGCTACACTTTTATTTAGTGCCGACTCGAATTCATGGTTTAAACAGTTTTCTTTAGTGGATTTTTATGACAAGTTTAGTTCAATCACCCTACACCCACAAGCAAATTGTAGCGTGGCTGCGTGGTCTGCTAACAATAGCTTGGGCAGATGGAAATCTCGATCCAGAGGAACAACAGCTAATTAGTCAATTAGCAGAAGAAGGGTTAACTTCTTCCCAAAAAGGAGATTTAGATTCGTTAGAGAAAATTAGTCCAGAGGAATTAGCTACAAATTTAGGTAAAGAACCTGAAACAGCAGAAAACTTTTTAAGAACAGCAGTAATGGTAGCTGTAGCTGATGGAGTTTATTCTCCTCCGGAAGCAGAACTATTAAAAAGTTTTAGCAAGGCTTTGGATATAGAAATAGAAGCGCTCAAATCTCTAGAATCAACTTTATATCAACCTGAAGCAGAAGATTCAGCAACATCAGGTGCTAGTACTTCTCCTTTGCAAAAACCTTCTGATTCAGAGCATTCTAATATTAAGGTTCTTCAGCCAGTAAAAGATTGGCTTGATGGGATGAAAGTTAATGACCCCAAGGTAGCTAAGTTTCTTTGTAAAATGATTCCTCCTCAATGTCCTTTGGAGCGAGATATTAATCTTTTTGGTCGTAAAGTTGCTCACATTCCAGCTATGTGTAAGCTTAATCCTCTTTACGAACAGTTAGTCGGACTACGTTTTCGTTCTTTGTCCTATTTAGCTGACGACTGCGGCGAAGATGTTAGTCCTTATTGCTGAAGAATAAAGTTGCTTTTAAATAAAGTTGCTTTTAAATAGAGATGTCATTAACAACATCTCTATTTTTTGTGTTGAAGAAAATTGCTTGATGCTAAAAGAGATTTGAAAGTTTGCCAAAAGTGCATAAGTACATTCTCTTAGAAAGTATGTATATACTATGATATGGAAAGTAAATCTAAGATATAGGGTCAAAAAAACATGGAATTTACCGCCTTAGACTTCTGGTTAATTACTTTATTTAATACTGTTGTTTGTCTTGCATTCCCTAGACTAATTAGTTTGAATTGGCAGAATGTTTTTAGTAAGGCGGTGGAGAAGATTAGAAAGCCATATGAACCTAAAGTAAAAGCGATGCAAGAAAGCTATACTCAAACTTAATAGGTAAAAAGTTATTTTTTCAAAAACACCAAACCACTATATAACTGAAAAGCCGCATCCCAAGGAGTTTCTTCACGCCGAAATAATTCAATATTTGACTTAACTCGCTTCAACATTTCTGGAAATTCTAAGGCTGTTTCAGCAAAATAGGTAAAATCAGACCAGACAAGGGTGTGGGGAAGTTTTTGATTGATTAGATTCATTAAATTATTCCAACTCTTGCGTATAGTTCCTTGAGCAAGGGCTGGGCTGGTTTTACCATTAGAAGCAAAAGAAGCAAAAGAAGATCCTTGTTGAAATTCATAATGGCGATCGCTTAATCTGAAGATGGCTTGCTTTTGGGGTAAATGAAGGTCACAAAACTGAACATAATCTAAGGTTTGAGTTTTTCTTTGTAAGTTTCTTCTGGCATCGGTATCAACAACCGAATCAAATAAAGGAACCAAACCTTCTACTCTTTTGCTTACTTCAGACCAATGGAAAGATCTGGTTTTGAGATTTCCTTGGTTATCTTTATAACAAAAGTTGGCTTCTTTTTCTAAGGATTGAAAGTAGCGAACTTGGTAAACATTGATTGTTTCAAGTGCTATTAAAGAGGTACAGAAACATTTAATGTCTGCCTTTTGTAAGCAGGAAGTATAATACTTTAATTCTCCTAAACTTCCGGTACGATAAAGCCGCCAACCTTGACTAGGTATTTGCAACCTGGCAGTATAAGCGTCCATCGCCATAATTTTCGCGAAGCTTTTAGCTGCTTCTACCTTCAAGGCAGGAATAATTGGTTCTAAAACTAGAACCCCTGGTTCTGAACCTTCTGGGGCAGCCATAGCATCAGCAATAGCTTGGTGGCGGCTTTCTTGTTCAATTTTTTGTAAGCGTCCTAAACCTTTACGGGCTTGGGTAATTATTTTCGGGTTAGTTGTTGCTTTGAGTAATTGACGATAGGTTTTCTCTGCATTAGACCAATGCTTAGTTCCTTCGTATACTAATCCTACATAAAGTTGTACCCAAGGGTTATCTGGTTGTTGTTTCCTCAAAGGAGAAAGCAATTGTGCCGCTTGGCGATAATCTTTACTTTTAATTGCTGAAGCAATTTGCTCAAACATGATTCAGTTATCAGTTATTAGTTAAATTCTAGCCTGTAATCAAATAAAAATAGTCTTAACTTATTAGTTATTACTTATTACTTAAATTCCCTCCTTCATCCATCGCAGCAATTAAAGATAGTGCCACAATAGGGGCAGTGATAGCCCGGAGAACTCGCTTTCCTAGAGAGACAGTGATAAACCCAATATCAGTAGCTTTCTCAACTTCAGCCACAGTCCAACCCCCTTCTGGTCCTGTGGCTAAAATGATAGCTTGCTTTTGCTTTCGTTCTTGAGTTTTAAGCAAATACTGCCCCAAATGAGGAACATTTTTACGGGCAACACAAATATATTTTTGGCTGTTGAAATTATTATCTTTAACCCAAGAAAGGGTTGAATCAAAATTCATTGGTTCGGTAATTGTTGGTACAAGCTGACGTTCTGATTGTTCTGCTGCTTCTTGAGCAATTTTACGCCAACGGTTTAGCTTATTTGTACTAGGTTGCAATAAAGTGCGATCGCTTATTATAGGAATCAAATTGGCAACTCCTAATTCTGTACAGCAACGGATAATTTGCTCAAAACCTTTATTTTTAGGTAAGGCAACTAGTAAAGTGACGTTGAAGTTTAATTCTGTTTGAATAGCTAAAGATTCCAGAATTTCTGCTGTGTTTTCCTGTAGTTTAACTAGCCAGGATTTTCCTCGCCCGTCCATAACAATAAACTTTTCTCCTGGTTTTAAGCGTAGTACTCTTTTGAGATAATGTTGTTGTTCTGAGGTGAGAGTAATCTGGTTTTGTTGTTTTTGATTAGTATGAATGACTAATCTTTGTAATTGAGACAATGTTTTTTAAGTAGTAAGTTAGGAATATTCTCTAGATGTCAGGGAAATTTCGTAAGCGCAAAGCATTTGTAACTACAGAAACAGAACTAAAAGCCATAGCTGCCCCGGCGATCGCTGGGTTAAGTAGCCAGCCGAAAAAAGGATAGAGAATACCGGCGGCGATGGGAATACCTAAGAGGTTATAAATATAAGCGAAAAAGAGATTTTGACGGATGTTTTTCATCGTTGCTTTACTTAATTTAATCGCTGTAACAATACCTTGTAAATCTCCAGAAATTAAGGTAATATCGCTAGCGGCTATAGCTACATCTGTTCCTGTACCAATAGCAATACCTACATCAGCTTGACTTAAAGCTGGGGCATCATTGATACCATCTCCTACCATTGCCACAACTTTACCTTCTTGCTGTAAAGCTTCGATTTGACTGGCTTTTTGGTGGGGTAAGACCTCAGCTATTACTCGCTGAATACCGGCTTCACCGGCGATCGCTTCTGCTGTAGGGCGGTTATCTCCTGTGAGCATGATTACTTCTAAACCTAAGTTACGTAAGGCTTTTACTGTTGTTACGGTAGATGGTTTTAAAGTATCGGCGATGGCTAACAAACCTTCTACTTCCCCATCAACAGCAATCCAAACTGTAGTTTTCGCTTCAGATTCCCAGGTTTGATTATAAGTTTGCAGGGATTTAGTATCTATTCCCAATTGCTTAAACCAATGTTGCGTACCAATTTGCACTCTTTTCCCTGCTATAAAACCTTGTACTCCTTTACCCACAAGGGCAGTAAAGTTTTCTACTTCCGGTAAAGGTAGTTTGATTTCCTGACTTTGGGCGTAACTAACAATCCCTTGGGCGAGGGGATGTTCAGAATTTGCTTCTACTGCGGCGACTAAGGCAAGGATTTGGATCTCGTTGCTTGCTTTGACACCTTTCACCGTGACAAAATCAGTAACGCTAGGTTGCCCTTGGGTGATCGTGCCGGTTTTATCTAAAACAATGGTTTGAATCTTCTGTGCTAGTTCTAAACTATCTCCACCTTTAATCAAAACCCCATTTTCTGCCCCTTTGCCTGTACCTACCATGATGGAAGTAGGGGTTGCTAAACCTAAAGCACAAGGACAAGCAATAATTAAAACACTCACCCCTGTAACTATAGCTAAAGTTAAATTCCCTACTACAATAAACCAAATAAGGAAGGTTGCGATCGCAATTATAATTACCCCCGGTACAAACCAACCTGTTACTTGATCAGCAAGATTTTGAATCGGGGCTTTGCTAGTTTGGGCATCTTGTACTAACTTGATAATTTGGGCTAAAACCGTCTCTTTTCCTACTCCCTGGGCGCGAAATTGAAAACTTCCTGTCTTGTTCAGAGTTGCCCCAATCACCTCATCGCCAGGCTGCTTTTCCACAGGCATTGCTTCTCCTGTCACCATCGCTTCATCTACTGTAGAAGTACCTGTAACCACCTCTCCATCCACAGGAATTTTTTCTCCTGGCCGTACCACTACCACATCTCCTACCATCACTTCTTCTAGGGGAACATCTTCTATTTGCCCGTCTCGAACTACCCTTGCTGTCTTGACTTGCAGCCCCATCAACTTGCGGATTGCTACTGATGTTTGCGCTTTGGCACGGCTTTCTAACAATCGCCCTAAAAGGATTAAGGTAATAATAACTACCGCAGCTTCATAATAAACTTCTAGTGGCAGCCCCCTGTTAAGAAAGAATTTGGGTAATAAAGTAACCCATAAAGAGTAAAGATAAGCCGTACCAGTCCCCAAGGCTACCAAGGTGTTCATATCCGTACTACGACGTTGTAAAGCTTTGAATGCACCAATGAAAAAGCCTTTACCACACCAAAATAGTACAGGGGTAGTTAATGCTAACTGTAGCCAGAAATTGTGTAACCAAAAGGGAATAAAAGGCAGATGAATACCTGTCATAGCAGGCAGAGAACCAATTACTAAAATACTACTAACCACTGCCCCAAAGATAACTTTGTTAGTTAAATCTCTTTGTTTCTTTTGGTATTTAGATTCTTCTTCTTCCCCATACCCTGAGTCTATTTCCGCACCATAACCTACTTTGATTATGGCCTGCCGAATTGCTTCTAAATCTGTTTCTTGGGGATTGTATGCAACTTTACCTTGGGAAAGAGCAAAATTAACATTACAACTCTCTACTCCCTTAACTCTGGCAACTACTTTCTCGATACTAGCTGCACAAGAAGCACAACTCATTCCTTGTAACCGAAAATTGGCTGTTTCCATGACTCTTTTTCTCTCTTTATCCCCTTAACCTACTTTGAGGTTAATGTCTCTATTCGACTGGAGAGTCAAGTATTAATGATGCCGTCAGGAAACATTCAGCCGAACAATGATTAGACAAAAAGCAGTGATCGCAGTGAAATTCTCAACAATAATTGGGTTTGAACCCCTTACAAAGAATGTTTATTTTTATGTTGACTTGGTTCTTATTTAGCAGTAATATATTTTAAGGGGAAATATATAGTTTACTTCAAAAAATTGCATCTATTTCCATTATCTAAAGTATTTTAAATTATCAAGAGAATAAATAGTAGAAATTTTAAAAAACTTAATTTTTCCCTTGACGTTAATCAAATTAACCCAACACAGATTAAAAAACTTACCCTTCGTAGACAAAGGACGACCCAACTTTATCAGTTTGTAGGTTGCCACATCAAAGAAAAAGAAAATGGGTCGTCTCTACCGAATATTTGTTTTCTGACAATTAGCGATTAGCACCAACAGGTAAATGACTATCAATTACCTGACGATACTCACTCTTTTGCTTCAATCCTTGGAGGTTAGCTAAGATTTCTTTGTCCTTGAAAAACTGGATTGTTGGTGTACCTACCACCATTGCCTTCTCAGCAATTTCTTGTTCTTCAGCAATATCAATTTCTACAAAATGGATCTTACCTTCATACTCATCTACTACCTTATCTAAAATTGGTTTCAAGGTATGACAAGGACCACAAGTAGGCGAAACATACTTCACCATAATTAAGCGATCGCTATCGTGGAAGAGTTTCCGTAGGGCATAGCCTCCATAATGGCGAGTCTTATTCAGATCAAAAGTCTCTTCAGTATCAGCAGCAGGTTTATCGCTTTTTTCCTCAGTTTTAGGTTGTTCTGCCTCTAAATCCTGATGATACTCCTGAACTAAATTATTTGCCGACAACCATCTTTCTGCTGCCATTGCCGCCATACAACCTGTACCCGCAGCAGTAATAGCTTGGCGATATTCATGATCTTGGACATCTCCAGCCGCATAAACCCCTTCCACACTGGTTTCTACAGTACCAGCCTTAACTTTAATATAACCCACTTCATCTAAATCTAACTGTCCTTTGAACAAGGAAGTATTAGGGGTATGTCCAATGGCATAAAACAAGCCACCGACTTTTAATTTTCCTTCTTCCCCTGTCTTGGTATTGCGGGTTTTAATTCCTTCCAAGCGATTATCCGTACCAAAAACGTCCACAGGTTCAGTATGCCAATGTACAGTAATTTTGGGATTATTCAAAACCCGATCCTGCATAGTTTTGCTAGCCCGCATCTGTTCACCTCGCACTAACATATGAACGCGATCGCCATATTTAGTTAAATAAACTGACTCTTCGGCAGCAGAATCGCCACCACCAACTACAGCCAACTCTGCCCCCCGAAAAATAGGTGTTGCACCATCACAGATAGCACAAGCAGAGATGCCATGACTCCAAAAAGTTGCTTCACTAGGTAAGCCTAAACGTTTTGCCGTTGCCCCAGTTGCGATCGCAATACTATGGGCTTTTACCTCTCTTTCTTGGGAACGAATTGTAAAAGGACGTTGCGAAAAATCTACATAAGTTACATCTTCGGTATAACATTCAGTCCCCCAACGCACCGCCTGTGCCTTCATACGATCCATCAATTGTGGCCCCGTAATGCCTTCGGGGAAGCCAGGGAAGTTCTCAACTTCTGTCGTTGTCATCAACTGTCCCCCTGGTATACCCCCAGCTTGGTAGCCTGTGAACATCAAAGGTTTAAGGTTAGCCCTAGCAGCGTAGATAGCAGCAGTATAACCTGCGGGACCAGAACCAATAATTACTAAATTCTCAACTTTGGGGTTTGCCATAATTTTATATACAACTCATAACGACTTCGTTTAATTTAGTATAGCAGATTTTGATACATGATTCTCTAGTGAAGAGGGGGTAACTGGGTGACGAGGAGAAAACAATTAGCAATAATTGACTTTAGTTAAGTTAGTTAAGTCTGATGAATTGCGATCGCGCGTATTTCTTTCTCTGAAGCAAGATTTATGTTATAATAGTCTCATCAGATAAAATTCAATTTCAACAAAAAAATATTTTGTCGGAGCGGGGTTGGGAGCTTTCTTCTAGATATATAAAGGAGGCAAGTATTTAACCTGCAAGGTTTTTCTGTAAAAACAGTTTGCATTCGTTCTCAACTGGTGAGTTGTAATCGCGATCACGCAAGAGTTCTGATGTAAGAGAATCGCCTAATTATGTCAAGCTGTGTGTTTATCTGCTTAAAAAGGGAATAATCAGCGTCGCAGGTATAATGAAACTCCCTTTATGAACGATAAAACCTCAGAAGCCCACGAAAAAATCCGCCAGCAATTTGATGATGTTGTCTATCCCAACATACCTCTAGAAAAGTCAGCTAAAAATTCTCCTGCATCCTTATATATTCATAACTTAGTTACGCCTTACTACATCAGAAACAAAAAAGTAATTAATACAGAAGGTAAAATTATTCTTGATGCTGGCTGTGGTAGCGGTTACACCAGCTTAGTTTTAGCAGAAGCTAATCCAGGAGCAAAAATTGTTGGTATTGATCTTTCTCCTAAATCAATTGAACGTTCCCAAGAAAGATTAAAGCATCATGGTATAGAAAACTTTGAGTTTCATGTTCTTTCCATAGAAGATTTACGCCAGCTTGGTTTAAAGTTTGACTACATCAACTGCGATGAAGTTCTTTACCTATTACCAGATCCTTTAGCTTGTTTAAAATTGCTCAAGTCAGTTCTCAAGCCTGAAGGAATCATCCGAGGCAACTTTCATAGTTCTTTACAGCGGACTAACTTCTATCGCGCTCAAGAAATGTTTAAGATGATGGGTTTGATGAATGAAAATCCTGGTGAGTTCGAAATGGGGATAGTACAACGAGATCATGAATGCTCTAAAAGATGGAGTCATATTAAAAGAGCGGACTTGGGATCACAAAAAGACAGAAGATGAAGAGTATTACTTAATGAATTACTTACTTTTGGAAGACAAGGGCTTTACTATTCCAGAGGTATTTTCTCTGTTTCGAGGTGCTGAATTAGAATTTATCAGCATGGTAAATTGGTGGCAATGGGATTTGATGAGTTTGTTTAAGGAGCCAGACAATTTACCAGCCTTTCTTGGTATGAGCTTACCAGATACTTCGCCAGAGGAGCAGTTGGGGTTATTTGAATTGTTCCATCCTATCCATCGCTTACTAGATTTTTGGTTTTGCCATGCACAACAAGCTACAACTTCCCTACCTGTTGATGAGTGGGATGATTCTCATTGGCAAAAAGCTATAGTCCATTTCCATCCCCAACTGGTGACAGCAGCTGTTGAAGCAGGGATGAAAAGTAGCGTCGCACAATTCAGACCATTTGTCATCAATCAGCATTTGCCCATTACTGGTAGAATCTTGTTTCATTGATAGCACAATTACTGCCTGTCTTTTACCCTTACTGCAATCAGCCCAGAGTATGGAGGCTTTAGTAGCAAGATACCGCAGGTTACGTCCTACCAATCCTTTAACTTTAGAATCCAGTTACTGAAGAGGATGCAGGGAAAATATTACGACAAGCACTAACCAAGCTAGAAATAGAAGGCTATTTGTTTCTTGAGTCTGATATTTCGACTTGAGATGATATCAAAGATTGGCTAAATGGGTAAGTTACATCCAGAAGAAACACAATACTGCCCGCCTTAAAGGAAAGAACATTTATGAAGAGCGATTTAAAGGTTAAATATCTTCAATACCTAAACAACAAAAAAGCTGATGCAGGTTTTACCCTCATTGAGCTACTGGTTGTAATTATTATTATCGGTATTCTTTCTGCTATTGCTTTACCTGCATTCTTAAACCAAGCCAACAAAGCTAGAGCATCAGAAGCCAAAACTAACGTTGGTTCTATTAACCGAGCGCAGCAAGCTTACATCTTGGAAAGTCCGAAATTTGTCACACTCCAAGCTAATTTTGGTGATTTAGGACTTGGTATTCAAACTCAAACAGAAAACTTTACTTATAAGATTGCCGCAATGACAGGTGGGGTTACTGCCAAAGCTCAGCCCACGACTCCTGCTACTGATACTGCTGTTCTCAAAGGATATGTAGGTGCAACAGTCGTAGGAACTACAGCGGGGGGGGGTACTGGTGAAGCAACGACCCTAGCGCAGTTGTGTGAAACAAAAGACCCTGTAAATGCTACTAATGCTGCTGCTGCTATGGTTGATCCTACACTTGTGGGTACTCCCCCCGCAGTAACTGGGATTACTTGTAATGCAGCCAATCAAAAAGCCATTAAGTAAAACACTAGTTTTCTTGATTAGTTAGTTGACTTTTTGTTATTAAGATGGCAAGACTTATGGCATTTGGTACTTAAGCTTAGTCTTATCTTTGTGAGTCAAGTTGATGAGGTGGGTAAATCGAAATTTACCCACCTCAGTTTGTGGTTGTTATAAGTAAGTTTTTGAGTTGATGATTAAATGAATAGGTTCAATACTTAATTAAAGGAGAATACAAGGAAATCTGCAAACTATATGAGCAAGCTATTGAAAATGAACCTGAAGTTAAACCTAACTATTGGTATTTAGGTTTACTCCTGTTATTACAAGGACAAAGAAGCTGAAGCGCAAATGACCTGGCTTTTTGCTATGTCAGAAGGAGATACAAATCAAGTTGACTTATGGACAAGAGAATTAGTAGAAATTCTTAAAAAAGAAGCAATAAGATTTGCAGAAAAGCAAGATTATCAAACTGCTTGGTTGATTAGGCAACATATTCAAGAAATTATCCCTAATGATGTTAACAATCTTTTAAACATAATCTATCTTTCTATAAAAGCCAAGCTATTTACAGAAGAAGAACAAGATTTACCACAATTAGTAGAATTTCTGGAAGATAAATATTATTGTAGGGGCGAGGATTTCCTTACCCCTACAGAGATTATTATTTCCCAACAAGGGCATTCTGACGAACACAATAGGGAAATAGATACAAATCTTTTCTTAACTGTATTAGAGCAATTATTAGAGCGTCATCCGCTACATACTGATACTCTTAAGTTAGCTAAATATAGTCTCTTTATACGCAGATAGTTCTAAAGACAAGTTATCAAGAAGTTAAACGTATCTTATTTAGTCAAACATCAAAAATTGTTACTAGTTTACCTGCCTAACAAAGCAGTTAAATTTGTAGAACTATGTAACCAACTGAACCAAATGAAATACCTGTTTTAGCAAATCTTAGCTAATCTTTATCAAGATGCAGGAGAATATTTAAAAGGAGTTAAATATGCTCAGGAAATGCTGGCTGCTGCTAAGTTACTAGAAGACAAGATTGCTGCCCATTATCTTCTTGTTAGAGGTTTAATGAAAGCAGGAGGTTATTGGCAAGAGGCACAAGAAACTTATGATAGGTTTAAAGGTTTAGTAGCAGAATTAATTTCTTACAATAGTCAAATCAGAGAAGACCATTTTATTAATTTGTTTGGTACAGTTTCTTTTTCCAGTTACTTCGCTGATGAACCGCAAGAAAATCATTCTTTACGCAACCAAGTTTCTGTTTACTGCCAAACGGGAATCCAAGCTTACTACAATTCCAAAAAAGAGCTTTTTTCTTTCAACTCTCCCCAACAAAACAAGAAAAGTCTTAAAATAGGTTACTTATCTGGTTGCTTACGCAGACATTCTGTAGGCTGGATATCTCGTTGGTTATTACAACATCATGATAAAGAGAAGTTTGCTGTTTATGCCTATTCCCTTGATGCTAAAATTGATAATGTTCAAGCTGATATTACTCAATCAGTTGACTATTTACGAGACGTATCTAAACTAAAAACTGTTAAGGAAATAGCTGAACAAATCTACAAAGATAAGATTGATATTCTCATTGATCTTGATAGCTTAACTTCTAGCGGAGTTTGTGGTGTAGTGGCACTCAAACCTGCACCTATACAAGTAACTTGGTTAGGTACTGACGCTTCTGGCATCCCCGCCATAGACTATTTCATCGCTGATTCCTACGTCTTACCCAAATCAGCCTCAGAATATTACACAGCCAAAATCTGGCGTTTACCTAACACTTATGTTGCTGTAGATGGGTTTGAAATTGGCGTACCTACCTTACGTCGAGATGAACTTGGTATTGCAGAAGATGCAGTAATTTATCTTAGCGCCCAAACCGGTTATAAACGCCATCCTCATACCGCAAGGCTGCAAATGAAGATTATTAAGGAAGTGCCTAATAGTTACTTCTTAATTAAAGGTTTAGCCGATGAAGACTCAATTAAAAAGTTTTTTACGCAAATTGCCATAGAAGAAGGGGTAGAAGTAGAAAGGTTAAGATTTTTACCTAAAGTTGCCTCCGAAGAAATTCACCGGGCTAACTTAGGTATTGCCGATATAGTTTTAGATACCTATCCTTATAACGGGGCAACCACAACCTTAGAAACTCTTTGGATGGGTGTACCTTTAGTAACGAGAGTAGGAGAACAATTTGCTGCCCGTAATAGCTATACAATGCTGAAGAATGTCGGTGTGGAAGCAGGAATTGCTTGGAGTGATCAAGAGTATGTAGAGTGGGGAATTCGTTTAGGGAAAGATGCAGCTTTACGCCAAGAAGTTGCTTGGCAGCTTAGGAAATCACGACAAATTTCACCTCTTTGGAATGCTAAACAATTTACTAAGGAAATGGAGAAAGCTTATGAACAAATATGGCAGAAGTATATTAGTAACCAAACAGTTTAAGCAAATGTAAAAGAGGAAAAAACCAAAATGAATACAGAAGGAGTAGGATTCTACTCTCAATTTACTAGAACAGTATCCTTCTTGGGAAAATGACTAACCTTCTCTTATGAATCTATTTATGCAATAGCTGAAAAGTAGCAACGATATAATAACTAGTGTTACCCAAACTCAAAAAAGAGAGGTCAAGATGGTACAAACAGCCCCTATACCAGAAACAACAACCTTATCAATTGAGTTACCCAAGTCTATCACCTTATATGTAAATCAAGAACAGTTTACCGCCCTAGCAGCAGTTAACCGAGATGTGAGGCTGGAAAGAACTGCACAAGGAGAATTAATTGTGAATCCACCAACAGGCTGGGAAACTGGAAGACGCAATAGTAGCCTTACTGGGCAACTTGATCGCTGGCATGAAGAAAATGAAGATTTAGGGGAAGTATTTGACTCTTCAACTGCCTTTACTTTACCCAACGGTGCAATTCGTTCTCCCGATGCTTGTTGGGTTAGTCAAGAACGTTGGGATGCCCTTACTCCAGAACAAAAAGGAACTTTTGCTAATATTTGTCCCGACTTTGTAGTAGAATTGCGTTCTAGTTCAGATACCCTCAAATCCCTACAAGAGAAAATGAGAGAGTATCTTGAGAATGGGGCAATACTTGGTTGGTTAATCGATCCAAAGCATCGCCGAGTGGAAATTTATCGATTAGGGTTAGGGGTGGAAACTCTGGAAAATCCTGCCGGGTTGTCTGGGGAAGAAATGTTACCCGGTTTTACTTTAGATTTGCGTCGGCTATGGGATTAAGAAACTAATTAACGTTCTAGATTGATTAAATGAGATTAAAAGAAGAGGGCAAAATGGTACAAACGCCTCCTAAACTCGAAACAGAAACATTATTAATTGAGTTACCCAAGTCTATCACCTTATATGTAAATCAAGAACAGTTTACCGCCCTAACAGCAGTTAACCGAGATGTGAGGCTGGAAAGAACTGCACAAGGAGAATTAATTGTGAATCCACCAACAGGCTGGGAAACTGGAGAACGTAATTGCAGTATTTCCGCAGAGTTGTACATTGGGTGGCGTAATGCGGGGGAACCAGGTAAAGTTTTTGACTCTTCCACAGGCTTTATTTTACCAAATGGTGCAATTCGTTCTCCCGATGCTTGTTGGGTTAGTCAGGAACGTTGGGATGCCCTTACTTCAGAACAAAAAGGAACTTTTGCTAATATTTGTCCCGACTTTGTAGTAGAATTGCGTTCTAGTTCAGATACCCTCAAATCCCTACAAGAGAAAATGAGAGAGTATCTTGAGAATGGGGCAATACTTGGTTGGTTAATCGATCCAAAGCATCGTCGGGTAGAAATTTATCGATTAGGGTTAGGGGTGGAAACTCTGGAAAATCCTGCCGGGTTGTCTGGGGAAGAAATGTTACCCGGTTTTACTTTAGATTTGCGCCGAGTATGGGATTAAGAAACTAACCAGTCTCTCTCCTCGTCTTTTGCTAATACCCGACACCGAAATTAGCGCCGTACTCCCTATGTCTGTTATTCTTCTCCAACAATTAGTTAAATCTGCTCTTCCGGTAATACTTTTTAGTACCTTTGTAACTGGATCTGTATTGTCGGCAACTGCTGCGATCGCCCAAATTCCCAATCTTGAAGAGAACGAAAGTACTTTACCTTTTAATAATTCTGAAAATTTAGTTATTCCTTCTGGTAGGGAAATTTTAGTTAACTACAAAGGGGCGGATAAGCTTTTAGTAACCAAGGATGAAACTATGGCTTTAACCTTGACTGTCGCCGTAGATGTTCAGGATAGTCAAGGCAAATTGGTTATTCCCAAAGGAAGTCGAATTTTGGGGCAACTTCAGCCTGTGAATAATGGTATGCAATTTTTGGCCCAGGAATTAGTTATTCAAGAAGAGCAACGCTATAGTTTAGAAGCCACTTCTGGTATTGTTACTCGCAGCGAAACTTTAGAAAAAGATAGCCAGTCTGGGGAAAAGCTGAAAAATACGGTTGTTAGCGTGGCAGTTGGGGCTTTAACAGAAGTAATAAATGGTGGTAGCCCTGAAATTCCTACAGAACTTTTGGGTGGTACTTTTATTGAAGTTATGAATGAATTACTTCTTGGTAAAAAAGAGGTAGAAATGATTGCTATTTATCCTAACAGCGACTTGCATTTAACTTTGCTTACAGATTTCTCAGCCAGACAAGATCGGAATTAGGTTTGATGGGGAGATAGGGAGATGGGGGAGGGTTTTACGGCTTATTTCCTAGTTGAGTAATACACAGTTTAAATGCACATCAGCTTACTAACTATGTAAATAGTTTAGCTAAGCTAAGACGCATTCATATTGCATTAATAGCGTTACCTTTATTTTTGAGCTTCTTACTTCAATTGATTACTAACTCTCCTTCATTTACTTTTGACTTTACGCTGTTCTTTTCCTAAGAAAAAAATCATCTAATCCCCCCATTTATAGAAGGGATTAGATGATTTTAAATCTCAGCCCAAGCCCTTTCTATTAAACGCCTAGCTAAAGTTTGAGTTCCTGTATGTTCGTAGTAGTTAGTTGCCATATCAATAAAAGCCGCTACATAATCTAACTTACTATCGGATACCTCAGCAAAGCCGCTAATTTTATCCATAACTTTGCTTTGGGTTGCACCGCTAGAAGTAACAAAACCACTCATCCAACCCTTAACAGAGTCGAAACTTCTACCAATAAAATCAAGTTTGCTATCATTACTTTGCCCAGGAATTGAATCTTTAATACTGCTGAAAGTATCATTTTTCTCTAACTCTTTGGGGCTAAGTTTGTTTAAGGCAGCTTGGGTTTGCATGATAAAATCTGGCCCTAAAGGAATTAAACCATCTAAACAAACCAATGCCGCCATACGCATCAAAGACTCCCCGCTATATTCCCCTAGGGAGGCTACAAAATCGCCAATACTATCTCCAGGAATGCCGTTTATTTGGCAAAAAGCCACCAATTCCACCACTAACTTAAGACTCAAATCAATAGTTTGGGCCTTATCAGCTTTGGGAGTTATTTTACTTAATAAACCCAAAAGTTTGATCTTTTCTCCCACTTTATTAGCTAAAGCGGCTGTAGCCAAAGCTTTATCAGTTCGATCCACTGTTTGGTATAACCATAATGCCCTCTGATAACCTTGGGACTTATCGTTGTACAACCAAACGGCGCGATCGCCTATTTGTTGAACCATATCTTCATCGGTTTCCCCAGTTATCTTGTGGATAGTATTCTCAAAACCGACGATATTTTCCCACTTACCAGGAACAAATATATCCAATGACTTCAAAGCTTTAACGGTCAATCCCCCTTGAGGAAGATCATCAACCAACTCAAAAATAGGCTTACTCACAATTTTCTCTCCACTTAATTACTTATTACTTAATTGCTGATTACTTACTGCAACCGTGCTAACCCATTAAGATCAAACTTGCTTAACCAATCAGCGCGATCACTGGCAGTAAAAGCAGGATTTTTCGAGAGAACTTTGACTTGAAAACGGTCATCTACTAAGAGTGCAGTTCCTGTGCTACCTTGGTTTACCATTGGATAACCAGAAATTTTATCTTTGCTCTGTTGAAATTTAACTGCTGCGGTGGGATTACTAGAAGTATCTGATACACTCAGCAAGGCTACCTCTTGACCATTTTGTTTCAATTTAGCTTGGGCAAAACCTTTTTTCTCTTGGGTATAAACCAAGTTATAATTTCCGCCAGTTTTTGGGAAAAACTTATTGAAATCCCCTCCAGTTTGGGCATCTTTAGATACTGCTGTAGCCCCTCTTTGGGTGCTTTCCTGTTGTGCTTGGTCAAAACGTGAAGTTTCTTCGGGGGCGCAAGCAGTTGTTACTAGTAATAAAGTTACTAATAGACAAGAAGCTAGGATCTTTTTCCAGCGTGAGATAATCATTAAACTTATCCTCATTTATTGAGCCTGTGTTTACAAGTCTTACCTACTATAGAGGCACTTCTGTTATTCCTTCAGCAGGATTGTCTAGTAAAGAAGTTAATCTATACCAAGATAGTTGCAGAAATATTCCCTTTTTGCCCATAGCCAATACTTTATTTTTTATTCTTTGTTATGAAGATTAAAGATAAAGTTAAATTTTTTCAATCCCTCTTTTGTGCTTGTTTCGATTAACCATGCGAATCTTAATTTACTCTTACAATTACTTCCCTGAACCTATTGGTATTGCTCCTCTGATGACGGAATTAGCGGAAGGTTTGGCAGCAAGGGGTCATGAAGTCAGGGTTGTTACGGCTATGCCTTGGTATCCTAAAAGCGAGATTTACGAGGAATATAAAGGAAAATTATATCTTACTGAAGAGCGCAATGGCGTAAAAATTCAACGTTGTTACGTTCGTTCTAGCTCTAAACGTAGTTTTGCTAATCGTGCTTTATTTGAAGCTAGCTTTGTCTTACTAAGCTTTTTTAAAGCCCTCCAAGGTTGGCGGCCTGATGTGCTTCTGTTAACCATACCTGGTTTACCTGTGGGAGTTCCTGCGGCAGCTTTAGGCTGGTTGTATCGTTGCCCAGTAGTCTTAAACCTACAAGATATTTTACCAGATGCTGCTGTTCATGTCGGCTTACTTACCAATGAAAAACTTATTAATATTTTTACCCAGTTAGAAAAATTTGCTTACCGCACCGCTACGAAAATAACCGTCATTTCTAATGGTTTTATTGATAATTTAACGGCAAAAAAGGTTGACAGGGAAAAAATCAAACTAATTCCTAATTGGGTCAATGTAGATTTTATTAAACCTTTACCCAAAGAAGATAATTATTTCCGCCGGGATAATAATTTAGCAGGTAAGTTTGTTGTTCTCTATTCTGGTAATATTGCCCTCACCCAAGGTTTAGAAACTGTTATAGAGTCTGCAACTTACCTCAAACAGCTTCAGGACATTGTTATTGTTATTGTTGGGGAAGAAAAAGCCTTAGAAAGATTGCGTCAATATTGTCAAAAGTTAGGGGTAGATAATGTTTTACTCTTACCTTTTCAACCAAGGGAAAAACTACCAGAAATGCTCTCAGCAGCAGATATTGGCTTGGTTGTACAAAAGAGTAACGTTATTTCTTTTAATATGCCCTCTAAAATCCAAGTTCTCTTAGCTAGTGGTAGGGCGATTATCGCTTCTGTACCTGCTACAGGAACTGCGGCTAAAGCTATTGAAGCTAGTGGTGGTGGGCTAATTGTTCCCCCGGAAGATCCCGAAGCCTTAGCTGGGGCGATTAAAGATTTATATTCCGAACCAAGTAAAATTGTTTCCTTGGGGCAAAATAGCCGTCAACACGCTATCGATAACTACTCATTTACTAGCGCCTTAGACCGTTACGAAGAACTTTTTGCTACTTTAACTTAAGAGCTAAAATAAAAGAAATATCTTAATAGAGACGTTGATATATAACGCCTCTACTTCGTTCTTGGCACAAAATTGAGAAGCTTTATTACCTGTAATACTTCATTAGTATTACAATCATGTTAAAGCTCTCATTCTTCCCCCAATCCCAACCCCCTGTAAAGTCCTATTTTTGAACGTTGAATTCACCCTACTTAATACCATTCACATAAGGAACTAAAAAACTTAATGTCAGATAACCAATACAATCTTCATCATGGGTCTACTATAACTACATCAGAAATAACATCAACCGAAGATAGTCGAAGCTTGGCTTTAAGTATTGCTGAAGCCGCAGATGATCGCAAAGCAGAGGATATTATTCTTTTAGGAGTAGCTGATGTTTCTTATCTAAGCGATTATTTTGTCATTGTTACAGGTTTTTCCCCAGCACAATTAAGGGCAATTTCTGAATCTATTCAAGAAAGGGTAGAACAGGAGTGGCAAAGGCAGCCTATCCGTACCGAAGGCAAAGCTGAAGGAAGTTGGATTCTTCATGACTATGGCGATGTTATTGTACACATCTTTTTACCCCAAGAAAGAGAATTTTATAACCTAGAAGCATTTTGGGGTCATGCTGAACGCATTGATTATTCAACAAAGTAGTAATAACTTAGTTATGAGGGAATCTCCCGTTTCTGTGTCTCCTGTACCGACAGAACAGCAACCTCTCAATGAATACGAACAACTAAAAGAGGGTTGGTTTTTTAATTGGGCAACCTTAAGCCCTTGGCAGTATGGCAAGAAATTGGCTTGGGTTGGTTTCTGGGGTTGGTTATTATCGGCCCCTTTAGTTGCTGCAAGTTTTTCTCCTCGTCAATATCCTTGGCAATTTGGGCTTTGGGCTACTGGTGGAGGGCTATTTTTAGTAACCTTAATTGTCATACGGCTTTATTTAGGTTGGTCTTATGTACGGAATCGCTTAACTCAAGAAACAATCTTCTATGAAGAATCTGGTTGGTACGACGGGCAAAAGTGGCGAAAACCTCCAGAAGTTCTTGCTCGCGATCGCCTCGTAGCTTCCTATCAAATTGAGCCTATCTTAAACCGCATCCAAATCACCTTAGCTATCCTAGCTGCCCTAGCAGGCTTGGGTAGTTTTATTTGTTTCCTTTTCACCTAAAATCTAGTTATCGTTTGACCAACGACGGATGATTAATAACCAATGACGAACAACTAATAATGACTAGGGCAAAAAGAACCAAAACTAATGCTATAGAAGTTCATTTACTTCGAGAAGGCATTACTGAATCAATTCATCAAGTTCAAGCGGCAGTTTGTGATGATCGAGGCAGAATCTTATCGGTATCAGGTAGCTACGAAACCTCAGCTTTTATTCGTTCTGCCCTTAAGCCTTTCCAAGCCCTAGCTATTACCAGTAGCGGTATCCTCGAACGCCACGGTTTGACGGACAAAGATTTAGCAATCATTTGTAGTTCCCATCAAGGTACTGTAGAACAAACCAGACAAGTTTTCAATATTCTTTGGCGTTGTGATATTGACCCTTCAGTTTTGCAATGTCCTATCCCTCAAGGTAAGCAGAGTCCTTTAGAACACAACTGTTCCGGAAAACACGCTGCCATGTTAGCTGTTTGTCAGCAACAAAATTGGTCGCTCAATAATTATTTAAAGCCTGCCCATCCCGTACAGCAACTGATTCTTCGCAAAGTTGCAGAATTGTTAGCTATGCCAGGAGATGAATTTATTAGCGCCCGTGATGATTGTGGCGCACCTACCTATTCTATGCAGTTAGGTCAAATGGCAGGTTTGTATGGCAAGTTAGCTTCGGGAGAGAATCTTTCTTTAGAACGGGTTGTCCGGGCTATGACCTATTATCCAACCATGATTGCTGGGGGAGGGGCGTTTGATACAGAATTGATGGGCTTAACCGAAGGAGAACTTGTTAGTAAGTCGGGGGCTGAAGGGATTCAATGTCTTGGTCGTATTGGTGAAGGTATGGGCTTAGCTATTAAGGTTATGGATGGGGCTAAACGGGCTAAGTATGCCACAGCGATACATTTATTGCGACAACTGGGTTGGATTAGTCCTGCGGTAGCAGAAACCCTGGCAGAGAAGTTTATTAATTTGGATGAGTATAAGCGTTTGGAGGTAATTGGAGAACTAACCATGCTTTAGTTTGAGAAAAAAAGACCCTACACTTTTTAGGAGTGTAGGGTCTTTTTGTTTTTATTTGGTAGCGGGAGGCGGATTTGAACCACCGACCTTCGGGTTATGAGCCCGACGAGCTACCAGACTGCTCTATCCCGCGTCGCCTTAACTAGTATAGACGCAAAGTGTTCTAGTTGACAACTTTTATTTATTATCTATGGTCGTACAAAGCCTCAATCTGTCTATCATCAAGCTTTGTAGCCGGAGTATCAAATAAAATAGCTCCAGCTTTTAAGCCAATAATACGTTGATAATGGCTACGGGCAAATTTGATATCGTGAAGACTAGTGATGAGAGTTTTGGCCATTTCTTTGCTAAGGTGACGCAACAAATCCATAATTTCTTGTGAGCGCTGTTGGTCTAAACTCGAAATTGGTTCATCAGCTAAAATAATGGCGGGATTTTGAACTAAGATGCGGGCGATCGCCACTCTTTGTTGTTGTCCTCCCGAAAGTTGGTCAGTACGTTGGTACATTTTTTCCGGTATTCCTACTTTAGTTAAAGCTTGGGTAGCTGTTTTCAACTCCAGGGGATAAATTAAGGACAAAGCAGCTTTAAAAAAAGACCAATGCCCCAAATGCCCGGCGTTAACATTATGAATAACTCGCAGATTATCTACTAAATGAAATTGCTGGTAAATAGTACCAATTTGTCTTTGGATACGCTGTCTTTGGCTAATACTTAAGCGGTTTAAGTTACACCCAAAAGCCCAAACTTCTCCTTGTGTTGGTTGCAAGGTTCCATTTAATAAAGCAATTAAAGTACTTTTTCCTGCTCCAGAAGCCCCTACTAAAGCAACTCTTTCCCCTGCTTCAATGCGTAAATTAATTTCTGTTAAACAAGGGAAATGATTAAATTCTTGAGTGACATTTTTCAGTTCTAAAGACAAATTTTTATGCTAACTGATAACTAATTATTGTTTGGCTTGCTGTTGCCGCAGACATCATTGATACATTGCTATTTTATTTTGCCAATTTCTCGCCCTACTTGCTCAATATTTTGGTAATTATCATTATTGGTAGTGATGAACTTCCCTGCACTAAAAAGGTCGAGAATTTCTTTCTCTTCTGGTATTTCAGGATCTAAATCAAGGAAAGCCTCTTTGACTTTTTGGCTGAAATCTTCCCCGTATTCTTCCCTAACTTCAGGATGAATCACCCAATGATAATCATAGTAGGCGGGGGTACGCCAAATAACCTTAACTTTATTTGTATCTACTTCTCCTGCTTTAAAGCGATCTTCCCAAACTTGTTCGTTAACTGCACCAACTTGATAAGTGCCAGATTCTACTAACTTAATAGTTTTATCGTGATCTCCTGAAAAACCAACTTCTCCTTTAAAATCTTCTAGCTTTACACCGGCTTCCTTAAGAAAATATTGTGGCATCAAACGCCCAGAAGTTGAGGATTCGCTACCAAAGGTGAAAGTTTTATCCTTCAACTTTGATAGTTCAGTAATATCTTGAAATTCCTCTAAATTTGCTTTCGTATTAGCGATAAAAAGACTATGAAATTCTTCATCAACATCCCGTTGGGCGATCGCTTCTGCCCCAGGTACTTGCAATCTAGCTTGAACCCCTGTCAAACCCCCAAACCAAACTAATTCCAAATCTCCTACCTTAAAAGCAGTGACCGCTGCCGTATAGTCAGTGACAGGTTTATATTCTACTGGTACATCTAATTTTGCTTCTAAATATTCAGCTAGCTTGTCATACTGACGCTGCAATTTTTCCGGATCTTGATCAGGTATTCCTCCTACTACCAAAGGTTGGATTTCTTCTTGTGTTGAGTTATTACCAGAACAAGCACTTAAGGGTAAAATTAGCAGCAATACACTGATGATAAAAGCTTTTTTGGCGATCATTTAATATCTACGGAGACTTGATTGGGATGTGAACAAAGAGTTGACTATTTTAAGGCTATAGGAAATAGGAACAACGACACTGGGCTTTGGTAGCGATTTTAGCGTTAAATGTGAACAAAAAGATAGTCACTTTTTTGCTCTTAGTTTCGTAGAGGTGTAGGGATAGCTTTCACCTTACCAGTTATCACCTTAACTACTAACTGTTCACTGTACTAAGGGCGATTCTCTGAACGATAAAAAGGCTTCTTCACCACCACCGCCGGGTAGGACTTATTGCGAATTTGCACATCTAGCTGTTGTCCCACCTTTGCCAATTTTTTGGGAACATAGGCTAAGGCGATCGCTTTTTCTACAGTGGGCGCTAAAGTACCGCTAGTAACTTCTCCAACCACCTTACCTCCAAACAAAACAGGATAACCATGACGGGCAATATGCCGCCCTTCCATTTCTAAACCAACTAAACGGCGTTTTACCCCTTCTGCTTTTTGTTTTTCTAAAACTGAACGACCAATAAAACTACCTTCACGATCTAAATGAACCAACCAACCTAAACCAGCTTCTAAGGGAGTTGTGGTTTCATCAATATCCTGACCATATAAAGATAAAGCTGCTTCTAAGCGTAAAGTATCCCTCGCCCCTAAACCGCAGGGAGTTACCCCCCCATTCAATAACAAACGCCATAACTCAATCCCAACATCAGGATCAACCATGATTTCCCAGCCATCTTCCCCAGTGTAACCCGTGCGGGCCATGAAACCCCGTTGACCCAACAGAGTCACTTCGAGATGCTCAAACGCCTTTACTAAAGATAGATTTTGTTTTACATAGGGTTGAACCATTTCAACTGCTTGAGGCCCTTGTAGGGCAAGTAAAACCTTATCTGAGGAGATATCTTCTAATTTAACTGGAGCAGCTTCTAAGTTAGCTAATAACCAAGCTTTATCTTTAGTTTTAGTCGCGGCATTAACAATCACAATTCCTTTTTGCAAACCTGTCTCATCTTCTCCTTGGTAGTAGAAAATAAGATCGTCAATAATTCCCCCTTGGGTATTAAGCAGTACAGTATATTGAGCTTGACCTGGTTGCAAGATTTCTAAATTGGAAGGGACTAAAAGCTGAAGATGTTCGCATATTCGTTTTCCTTGTAAAGTAAACTTTCCCATGTGGGAGATATCAAACATCCCCACGGAGTTCCTTACAGCTTGGTGTTCTTGCTTTAAGCTACTGTATTGAACAGGCATCTCCCAGCCAGCAAAAGCCGTAAACCGGGCTTTTTGTTCAGTTGCTAAGTTGAAAAGGGGAGTACGTTTCAGGTTTAGTGTTTCTTGGGAAGGAAGCACAGGGTATTTATTTCAGAAAAAAGCAGGTTAATAACTTTAATATAACGAACTTCGTACTGAAAATATTTGAGTAATAAAGCTATTCCCAGACGATTCGTAGCTGTTTTCTTGGTTAAAAAGTCTAATTCAGTGGTAATGAGTATCCAGTGTGCGATTAATTCTTCTGGCTGTCAGTTTGGCTTATTTATGAGGGAAAATTGAAAAATTTTCTTTTGAAATCACCCCTGAGAAGTGCTTTAGCGATCGCACCCTATCTCATCAAAGTTAGAAAGCAAGGTGAGCAAATTACCAATACCCAAGGAATAGTATAATTAGGCATCTCAATTTAGCAAAAAAAAGTTAGAACATCCTCAATTGTTTAGAGAAGAATAATTGTGCCAGGGGATAACTCATCTAAAAAGAAGTTTTTTAAGAAGGCAGCCGTTAATCCAGAATGCTGTCTAGAGAGGAAATTGTTCCCCCAGATGCCTTTGGTGAAGTGGAGAAAATCGCTACCAGTAGCGATCGCATTAAAACCTCTTGAAGTGCGATGTCGATGACGGGCTAGCCCTACGTAGTGTCTAAAAAATCTTTGCACAGCTAAAATAATACTAAATCTGTCACAATAAATTAAATAAACACCTCCCACCAATACACCCATGCCCCAAACACACATCAGATTTGACTGGGCAATTAAAAAACTACTAAGAAACAAAGCTAACTACGTTGTCTTAGCAGGTTTCTTGAGTGAACTATTGGGTAAACAAATCAAAATTCAATCCATACTCGAAAGCGAAAGCAATCGTCAAGCAGAAGATGATAAACTCAATCGAGTTGATATCGTCGCTGAGAATGACTACGGAGAATTAATTCTCATTGAAGTACAAAACAGCACAGAGCAAGATTATTTTCATCGGATGCTCTATGGTACGGCAAGATTGATTACTGACTTTATAGAAAAAGGGCAGCCCTACAGCAAGGTTAAAAAGGTTTATTCGGTGAATGTAGTTTACTTCTCTTTAGGGCAAGGAGATGATTATATCTACAGAGGGAGATTAGATTTTCAAGGTTTGCACTTAGAAGATAAATTAGGGCTATCGGTACATCAAAAGAAGCTATTCAAGATGCAACAAGTATATGAGATATTCCCAGAGTATTACGTAATTAAGGTTAACAACTTCAACGACGTAGCTAAAGATACCTTAGATGAATGGATCTACTTCTTGAAAAAGAGTCAAATCAAAGAAGAATTTACTGCCCAAGGATTAGCAGAAGCGAAGGAAAACTTATTAGTAGATAGCTTAAACGAAGAAGAAAGAGCCAACTACTTGAGATATATGGAAAATCGGCGTTATGAAGTGAGTATCATTGAAAGTTCCCGCTCAGAGGGGAAATTGGAAGGAATCGAAGAAGGTATGGAGAAAGGAATTGAGGAAGGTAAACAGCAGGCAACGATTAATATAGCCAGAGTTTTGAAACGGCAAGGTAGTAATTTCGATGCGATCGCAACTGCAACAGGATTAACTAGAGAAGAAATTGAGAAACTCTAACTTGTGGAGAAAATTACTACTGGCAGCGATCGCGGTTTATCTCTCTTGTGTTATGCGCCAAGATAAATAAGTAAGAGAAAACATGATTATATAGTCTACCCAAGCTTCAGTTTTAAGATGCTTGAAGCCTTATATGGTCTAACCTCGTTAACGAACAAAAAATTCAAGCAAGCTCTTGTAGATATGAATCAGTCAGAGTATGAAAAGCAATTCTTTCTAAAGTATGCTAAAAAATTTGATATGGCAAATAAAGATATTCCCGTTCTGATTCCTCAAGCGTGGATTCAATGGCACTCCCAAATTAAGAAAAATTTACGAGCTATTTCTTCAGCACATAAAGATGAATTATACCGTGTAGATTTTGTGGCGTTTTGGGAAAACAAAAGGTATGTAATTTTAGTTGATGATATTAGCCACTACGCCATCAAAAATAATTCAAGATGGTATGCAGATGAAGAATCATATTCTAAGCGCTTGAAAGAGGATAGGAAATTGCGAAAGGAAAACTGGCAGGTTTTTCGAGTCAGTAATTGGGAGTTGAGGGACGAGGAAAGAAGTCAAGTTATTCTAGAAGATTTAAGAGAATTTTTCAGCTTTGAATAGCTATTTATACCTGTTTAAGACTACTGAACTAGTTAGTGAGTTTCACACTGTTACTTGCTGTAGTAGCATGACACAACTAAAATATGTCACACTACTACAGGGCTATCTTTTAAGAACCAGTTATTTGCAACGCACCTAAGCGATTAAATGTTAACCGTTCATCTGCAACCTCAACAAAGATGGTATCGCCTCCTTTAAAGTCACCCCTGAGAAGTGATTTCGCGATCGCAGTCTCCAAATACCTTTGTACAGCACGTTTTAGGGGTCTAGCACCGTAAACGGGGTCGTAACCCACCTCAGCTAAGAAATCTAAAGCAGCATCGGAGAGTTTTAAAGCGATTTTCTGCTCATCTAAACGTTCTCTGAGACGTTGCACCTGTTGTTGCACAATTAAGCGCAACTGTTCTTTAACTAAGCTACGGAAGATGATAATTTCATCCACACGGTTAATAAACTCCGGACGGAAACTAGCCCGCATGGTTTCCATTACCCTAGCGTGCATCTCATTGTAACGGGAGTCATCCCCAGCAATATCTAAGATGAATTGAGAACCAATATTACTAGTCATAATAATGATGGTGTTTTTGAAATCCACCACATGACCTTGGGCATCGGTTAAACGCCCGTCATCAAGGATTTGCAACATGACATTAAAAACATCATGGTGTGCCTTTTCAATCTCATCAAAGAGGATTACAGAATAAGGACGACGGCGAATTGCTTCGGTTAACTGTCCTCCTTGTTCATAACCAACATATCCCGGAGGCGCACCCATCAGGCGAGAAACAGAGTGTTTCTCCATATACTCCGACATATCAATGCGTACAATCGCCTCTTCCGTATCAAAAAGATTCTTCGCCAAAGCCTTAGCCAACTCAGTTTTACCAACCCCTGTAGGCCCTAAGAAAATAAAACTAGCAATGGGACGATTAGGATCTGCTAAACCAGCCCTAGAGCGTTGAATTGCATCAGCAACCGCAGTCACCGCCTCATCTTGCCCCACAACTCTTTCGTGGAGTTCATCTTCCAGGTTAAGGAGTTTAGCCTTTTCCGACTCGACTAACTTACTAACGGGAATCCCTGTCCACTTAGAAATAATCTCCGCAATGTCAGATTCTTTCACCTCTTCCCGCAACAAAGTACTACCGCCGGTTTGCATTTCTTCGAGTTTGCTTTCCGTTTCTTGCTTCTGGCGTTCCAATTCTGCTAACTTACCATAGCGCAACTCCGCAGCCCGATTATAATCATAATCTCTTTCTGCTTGCTGAATTTCGACATTAACTTGCTCAATACTTTCTTTAACAGTGCGAATATTATCAATCACCTGTTTTTCCGATTCCCATTGAGCCTTAAGTTGACTTTGTTCTTCCTTTAAATTAGCTAATTCTTTTTCCAACTTTTCTAAGCGTTGCCGAGAAATAGCATCATCTTCTTTTTGCAAAGAAAGACGTTCCATTTCTAATTGGAGTACCTTACGATTAATTTCATCAAGTTCTTCAGGATTAGAAGTAATCTCCATCTTCAACCTTGCCGCCGCTTCATCCATTAAATCAATGGCTTTATCTGGCAAAAAGCGATCGCTAATATAACGGTTAGAAAGCATCGCGGCTGCAACTACCGCCGTATCAGAGATTTTCACCCCGTGGTGAACTTCATAACGTTCTTTAAGCCCCCGCAAAATAGAAATAGTATCAGGAACAGTGGGTTCACTAACATATACTTCTTGGAAACGGCGCTCTAAAGCAGCATCTTTTTCAATATACTTGCGATACTCATCTAAAGTAGTTGCCCCAATACAACGCAACTCTCCACGGGCTAACATGGGCTTAAGCAAGTTCCCGGCATCCATTGCCCCTTGGGTAGCCCCAGCCCCAACTACGGTATGGATCTCATCAATAAACATGATGATTTGTCCTTTAGAGTCGGTAACTTCTTTTAATACCGCTTTGAGACGTTCCTCAAATTCCCCGCGATACTTGGCCCCAGCAATCAAAGCCCCCATATCCAAAGCAATCACCTGGCGATCGCGCAAAGATTCTGGTACATCTCGACTCACAATCCGTTGAGCAAGGCCTTCAATAATAGCTGTTTTCCCCACACCCGGTTCCCCAATCAATACCGGGTTATTCTTCGTCCGTCGGGAAAGAATTTGAATAGTACGACGAATCTCATCATCCCTACCAATTACCGGATCTAATTTACCTTGCTCCGCCAATTCAGTGAGATCGCGACCAAATTTTTCTAAAGATTCATATTTATTTTCAGGATTTTGATCTGTCACCTTTTGAGAACCTCTTATTTGTTCGATAATTTCTTTTAGGGCCTTTTCTTTCAAGCCTAGTTCTTGGAAAATAGTTTGGCCAAAACGTTTATCTTTGAAATAGCCCAGGATTATATGTTCAATAGAAATATAATCATCACCAAACTGAGTACGATATTTCTCAGCCCTATCAAGTAAACTATCTAAACTTTGCCCTAAATAAACTGATTCACTGACGTTAGCAACCTTGGGTTGCCCAGCAATAAATGCGTCGGTTTTTTCCCTTAATTTTACTAAACTAACTCCAACCCGATTGAAAATGGAATTAGCTAGTCCTTGCTGTTCTAATAAAGCTTTGAATAAATGTTCACTCTCAATTTTTTGGTGATTGTTACTCTTAGCAATCTCTGGAGTTTGAGAGATTGCGGCGTAGGCTTTTTCAGTAAACTGATTAGGATTATTAGGTTGCATTTTCTTAATTTACCCTCCCTATCACCTGGGTTTGGTTTTTTCTTTACAAATAACTTTAATCAATAGCTACTAAGCCTATTGTAAGAATTTCGGAGAATTTGCACCCCAGGAAAACCAAACCTTTTTGGTAGGGGTTTCCCACGACTTGGAAGGTTGCAAAGCGTTTTTCCTTATTTAACGTTCAACTACAACCGCATCCTCTTTTACGGGGACAGCGTTTTCCCATAGCTTAATTAAATTATCAAAGCCTCCTGTGGCTAAAATAGTGCCGTCGCCATTAAAAGCCACCGATTGCACCCAATCTTCATGGGCATAAAAGTGTTTCAATAACTGACCTGTTTCAATATTCCAAATCCTTACCCCATCCTCGGAGCCACTAGCTAAAACTTTTTCTTCTGGATGGAGTACAATATCCCTAACCTTTGAGGTGTGACCAGTTAGGGTAAATTTCAATCTCAGCCTTTTACTAAAATTATCAACATCCCAAACCTTAATTGTGCGATCATCACTTGCTGTAATCAGAGTTTGACCATCTTGAGTAAAAGTTAAATCACTAATGGCATCGCGATGTGCTTGGGTAACTGAATTACGTCCTCCTGTGCGGAGATTCCAAAAAGTAATATCACCTTTCTCATTCCCTGAAGTGAGGGTATAGCCATCGGCTGGATTAACTTGCAAAGCATAGGCAAAATGATCAAAGCGCACCAAAGTATAAATAGGGCGTTGAGTTCGTAAATTCCAAAGCCTAATACCTGGTAAACCTCCAGTAACCATGACTTGACTATCTGGGGTGATCGCCAGGGAAAGCAGATTTTGAGTATGATTCAAAAAATGTCTGGTGTATTTTTTACTTGGCCAGTCCCATAAATTAACCCCAGAATCATCCCCTATGGTAGCTAATGTCTGACCATCAGGGCTAAAAGCTAAAGCTGTTACGGCAGTGCGTTGCGCCCTAATACTTTCAATTTGTGTTCCTGTCCTGACCCACCATAACCTTAAATGAGCATCATTATAACTACCACCACTAAGTAGAATTTTGTCGTCAGGTGAAAAAGCTAAAGCATCTACTGCGGTATTATGACCTTCAAGGGTTCGCAATAATTTGACTTCTGACCAAGGTTCAGTGGGAAAAACTTTTTCATACTCAAATTCTTGTTGAGGAGAAGGTAATTCTTGGGCTTCAACTGAGTTAGCAACATTAGCTACAGGCAAAGTCGTTGCTATGAATAACCAAACTATTCTTGTGTAAACACTCATAACATCATTGATCATTAAATATTAAACATTTACCATTTCTCATAACAACAGTCAGCAACTAGCAACTAGCAATTAGCAATTACGTTTGAATATTAGGACAAATAGTATCCCCAACTTGTTTCTCCCCAGAGGGATTTTGCCAACCAGAAAGTAGACTTTGTAATTCTGAGCTAAGTATTTCTAAAGCTTCAATTTGTTGGGCGATCGCTTCTAATTTAGTACTTAAAATCTGTTTGGCAACATCACAAGGTAACTCCCCATTATCACGTATCGTCAGAATTTCTTGAATCTCTTGTAGACTCAATCCTAAAGATTGCGCCCTTTTAATAAAAGCTAACCGTTCAACTATTTGTGGTTGAAAGAGGCGGTATCGTGAGGAGGAACGTTGTACTAATGGTTTAAGTAGACCCAATTCTTCGTAATAACGAATTGTTTTCACTGGCAAACCACTTTTGAGAGCAACTTGACCAATTTTCAATAATTCATCAACTAGTAAAGTTGTCATATTGCCTCCCCTTTTTCTCAATAAGCTTAACCTCAAAAACTTCCTCTACTCCCTACTCTGGCTAAATAACCTGGGCAACTAAACCAGAATTTGTGATTACCAATCCCTTTCTTTGGTTTTCAGCATAGGTAAAGGAGCATCACTAGGACTAGGAGGCAGAAAACGCCTTGGTACTTCTTCGGTCAAACTTTCCTGAGATTGCTGAATTTGCCACCAACGAATAGTGATAGCGAGAAGAATTGTCATGATGCCAAAACCCAGTAATGTCCAGCGTTCCCCCACACCACCAATAACAGCATCAACTGCTCCCATTGTGAAAATAAAGCTAGAAATGGGGTCTTTACGATAAGCTGACTTTAAAAAACGGGGCCACAAAGCGTTCATCAAGTTATTACCTATTACCTATTATCTATTATCTATTACCTACTACCTATCCATAAAGTAAGATCATGTCAAGCCTAACCAAGATAGCAAGCCCTTACCTGTAAAGTACTCAATAGCAATAGTAATTACAAAACCAATCATGGCGGCCCTACCATTTAAGCGTTCTGCATAATCGTGAAAGCCAAACTTGGATTCTGTTAGTTTTGGAGTTACTGTAGGTTGAATATCTTCGCTTTTATTCATCTGTTTAATTATTTCGTCTAGTAATAGTTACAAATCTTTAATTTCTATTGTAGATGGAGAGATCGATTTTGTTCTAGATTGCGATCGCTATTTTTGGTCATACTGTTACCAAGGCAAGATCTTTATAAAGAGAAATATGAAAATTGGCGTTCCTAAAGAAACGAAAGATCAAGAGTTTCGCGTTGGTTTAACCCCCAATAGTGTCAGAGTCCTTCAAGAGAATAATCATCAAGTCTTCGTGGAAACCCAAGCTGGCAGAGGAGCAGGTTTTAGGGACGAGGATTATCAAAAAGCTGGAGCAATAATTGTTTCTGAGGCTACCAAAGCTTGGCATCAAGAGTTAATCGTCAAAGTGAAAGAACCTCTCCTTTCAGAATACCAATATTTAAACAAAGAACAGATCCTCTTTACTTACCTGCACTTAGCCGCAGATCGGCCCTTAACCGAAGCCTTAGTCAACTCCGGAGTTACAGCAATCGCCTATGAAACCGTTGCTTTACCCAACGGACAGTTGCCTTTACTTGCACCAATGAGTGTTATTGCGGGTCGCCTCTGTGTCCAATTAGGCGCTCACTATTTAGAAAAACAACAAGGGGGGCGAGGAATACTTTTAGGAGGCTGTCCTGGGGTTCGTCCCGCTAGGGTGGTTATTTTAGGTGGTGGTGTTGTTGGTACAGAAGCAGCCCGAATTGCTGTGGGTATGGGGGCTAAGGTACAAATTATTGATATCAATGTCGAAAGGTTGAGTTATTTAGAAACTATCTTCGGTTCTATGGTAGAACTACTTTATAGCAGTTCTGCTCAAATTGAAGCTGTTGTTCCCGAAGCTGATTTACTGATTGGTGCTGTATTAATTTTAGGTCGTCGTCCTCCTATTTTAGTTAACCGCGATTTAGTAAAAAAAATGTCTCCAGGTGCAGTGATTATTGATGTAGCAGTGGATCAAGGAGGCTGTATAGAAACTCTACGAACTACCTCTCACAGCCAGCCTAGTTACACAGAAGAAGGAGTAGTTCATGTTGGTATACCTAACCTTCCTGGTGCTGTGCCTTGGACTGCGGCACAAGCTCTGAATAATAGCACTCTCCCCTATGTTTTAAGGTTAGCTAATGCAGGTTTGCCAGCTTTAGAGAATGATACAGCCCTAGCTGGAGGGTTGAACGTCAAAAATCACCACTTAGTACACCCAGCAGTTCAGGAAGTTTTTACAGATTTGGTTTAGGAAGCAAAAACAAGCAAACCCGCCTCTCTAGGCGGGTTGTCTACTGTAAAAATGAATGAGATTTCGATTAATTGCTTGATGTTTAACTGAAAATAAGGTGGACAAAAGTTAATTTACTAAGGTTAACAAGAGGCCACTCAACCAAAACTCACTTTAGCTTTTACACCTAATTCGCCAATTCAGACGATAGTTATGATCACTACACTTAAAAAACAAAACCATGAAAACTTGGAAAGAATTAACTGTGAAGTTCAGTGCAGAACCATCTAAGTAAGTGGTGTAATGAAGAAGGAGTGTTGAGCCGAATTATAAGCAGGGGACGCAGGCTTTAATTCGCATTTCTAATTTTTTCTACGAAGGTATTAACTTCGTTTGCGCCTACTTTTAAATTAACACCTAGTTTAGAAAAGATAAAGGGTCTTGTTACTAACTTTTACAGTATTTAATTAATTGACATTCTTGATTAATAATTATTTAAGCAAGTATTCTCTAAGGGCAAATCCCCAGGCTGTCTTAATCGGCCATCTTCCAAATAAAGGATCGTATCAGCAATATCCATAATGCGGCTGTCGTGGGTAACAATGATAACGGTACTTCCCCCTTCTTTAGCCAAACCACGCAATAATTCCACAATACTATGTCCACTATGGGAATCAAGGGAGGCTGTTGGTTCATCCGCCATAATTAAAGGAGGATTACCTACTAAAGCACGGGCGATCGCAACTCTTTGTTTTTGTCCTCCGGATAGGTCTTTAGGGCGTAAATTAGCTTTGTCAGCTAAACCTACTTGAATCAATAGCTTTTGCGTTTGTTCCTTCGCTACTTTTTTGCCTAAGCCCTTAATTTCATAAGCTAATTCCACATTCTCTGTGGCACTCAAAGCCGGAAATAAGTTAAAACCTTGAAAAATAAAGCCAATATTGTCCCGCCTAAATCTCGCTAATTGCTTTTGGGACATTTTTGTAATTTCTGAGTTTAGTAGATGTACTTGTCCTGATGTCGGAGTTAGTAAACCTGCCAAAATGGAGAGTAAAGTTGTTTTACCTGAACCAGAAGGTCCCATTAAAAGTTGAAGATCTCCCTTTTTCACCTCCAAATTAACCCTTCTTAAGGCCTGAAAATGTTCTACCCCAGAATAGAACACCATATCAAGCTTTTTTGCTGCAACAGCAATCTCAGTTTTAGTCTTGATTTTGCCAAGGGTTGTAAAAGCATCTGGGTTGTAAGTTTTATTCAGTCTCAAAGTTTCTGTAGGGGATTCAGACATTAGTCACTAACATTGTTCTAGTGGTTAGGGATGGCAAGAAATAAATAGGGGCTTTCTTTTAAGTTTAAGATACAATCTGCTAGGTTTTTGAATGACTCACCTCGTTAGATTGTCTTGATTGACTTCGGTTAATAACCCTGAAGCTTGATAAAACAAGTATTTCAGAATCAAATGAAATGAAGTTGAGTTGTTGCAGATGAGTGTTTGTATATCTTGATATCTTGACGCTATTGCCGATTGTCTAGTTTTTCAAGCTGATTCCTATTAAGGGTGTTGCTGGCGTAGACAGCAAGGATAGTTAAAGAAACCGATTCTACAGGTCTTGCTCATAACTACAGTCAAATCTAATACATTTCCTTAAATTGATTTTTTATAGCAAAGAAAAGAACTCGATTTAATGACTATAAACCTCAATTTTCCTATGAAATTTTTCAGACTATGCAGTCATCAAATATTGCTCCTAAAGTACCTCGGTTTGAGCAAAGTAATACCAAATCCGGTTAAGATAAACCCGCTATAAAATTTCGGAATAAATGTCTCAAAGCCTGTAAAGCAAATAACTCTTGGTTTTAGCTGTAACTAACACTGCACTTGGGAAAATACCCTTAGAGAACCATTATCATTTTGCTTATTTCTACTAGCTGCCATCATAAGCAAATTGTAACGAACATTCTCAGCATAGATAGTTAAAGTAATAGTTAAAACTTCCAAAAAAGCAACTAGTTCTTCACAGTTACTACCTTCAGTTTTTTGATGATACTGAATTAAATAAGCTAAACGGGATTCTAAATGAACATAACTTTGTTTGCAAATTAAAACTATCCTCAACAGAATTATTGCTAAAGGAATAAACTTTTGACCATCGCTCAACTGAGTAAATTGTGAGGAAGGCTCACCCTTACTTTGGGTGGTAAAATAATCTACTAAGCGATTACAAGTTCTGAGCAATAAAGACTCATCTAAAACTTCTTGATTATGTTCTGGATATAGGGTTCTCACATATTTATTTAGCTCCCGCTTTAAATCTCTCGTCCAATCTTTCCCAGCAAAAGCAAAAGTCAAATACTTAACCAAACTTTTCTTAAACTCTTGGTAACGTGTTCGGTGAGTTTGCTTGAGGAAAATGTTAGCCAAATTTTCATGGCTAAAAGAGTTACGTTTCACCAGAAGTCTTTGCAGTAACTCTAGTACTTTATCTCCTAAAGCAGTAGGGTTTTCTCGATTTTTTTCCCTAGCTGTCTTAGAATTGGCATGAGCAGTATACATCGCTAATTCCATCTTAAACTGCTCTTTAAGCTGGTGAGAAACAAGCATAGCTGCTTCCTTTTGTTCAGGAGACTTTTTGTCATCAGTGTATTGAGAAGCCAACAAGTAACTTGCGTAACGATCGCTCCAAGTTTTCTTTTCTTTTTTGTTGAATTTTGCAGTAAAAACCTTCAGGTCTTGATAATCTTGTAGTTGGCAAAAATTATCTAACCACTGCTGCAATCTTTTTTTGTGGAGAGAAACACACTTTTTATTTTCTGGCTGAGACTCAAAAAGCTCAACTAACTGTTGAATATATTGATATTGCCTTTGAGTACTCCAATTATTAATCAGGATGTAGCAGCAGCGTTTTAAAGTTTCCCGAAAAGTTTCTTCCTGTTGCAAAGCAACAATTTCATATAAAGCTTTGTGTACTTCTGATTGAGAAGCACTGGCACGATCAACAAACAGAGTCTTAAATTCCTTTAACATCTCTTCCGGAGAATGTTTTCTCACCTTGCTAAGGAAAAATTGGCAAATAAACTGTTGAGGATTAGCAAGATAGTCTTTCTCCTGTGAGCTATTTAACCGAAACTTTTCGACTTGGTACACCTGGTTGCTTCTATCCATAGTTAAGGAATATTGGTTAGCTATGGTATTGGTAAGACCCTGTACTTTCATCATGCCTGAGATATAGAACTGGGATGATAATAATTATGCCGTCTGGACTGGATTATCTCAGTGACTGTACATGATATGTCAAGATGACATTTATCTTATGCTTGACGTGAAAGCAGTTACAGATTAGGGGTGACACCCATCACAATAGGAGTAAGTAGAAATCTCCGAGAGAATTGCTAGAGATAGATAATTTATGAATATTGCCGTTGTTATTGAAGAATTCTTACAAATTGATGAGGCAACGAAAGAATTTATAATTAGGCTTGGGGTGAAACTAGGTATCTTTTGTGTCTTTATTCTTCTTTCTTTAGTCGTAGGAAGATACACCCCTTCTTTAATTAGAGTAGGGATACACCGTTTTTTTCCAGAGCAATTTTCTACTATCTACGCTAGTCTCGTAGAGCCAATAGAGAGCTTATTAAGAATCACTGGTACATTTATTTTAATTGCCCTTTCTCTCAACTTCATCGGAGAGTATGAAGGCTTTTATTGGTTTTTACGCTTTTTCAGCGATTTGGCTTTGATTTTTACTACCGCTATGCTAGCATCTCGGCTATTTCGGCAAATAGTCAGGTTATATGGCATAGATTTGATTCGGAAAATGGGGCGAGAGGTTGATGAATTGTTATTAATTGCTGAAACCTTAGCTAACGTGGTTATTGGTTTTGTGGCAGTAGTAACTTTTGCGAAAAATCAAGGCATAGATTTAGTCGGTTTACTTGCTGGCTTGGGTATTGGTGGTTTAGCGATCGCCTTTGCAGCTCAAAAAACTTTAGAACAGTTAATTGCCACAGTCGTCTTATACTTAGATCGCCCCTTTGTGGTTGGGGAATATATCCGTGTCCCCACTGGTTTATTCGGGCGAGTTGAATCTATTGGTCTACGTTCTACTAAAATTCGTACAGCGGCCAAAAGTACCTTAATGATCGTTCCTAATTCAACCATGGTAAGTTGGGAAATTGAAAATATTACCAGGGGAAAAAAGGTTATGGTATTACTTTATCTCAATTTTCCTCAAGGCTTACAGGAACAAGAACAGGCTTTAGTAGAGCAAATAATTAAAGAGAGTACCGATGCCTTATTTGGTATCGATCCTGGCAGTACTAATATCAGCTTATTTAAACCGGAAGAGGGAGAAGGTACAAGGGCAAGAATTACCTTTTTCATCTTAGGTTCCAATGAAAATTCTCTTCAGTTACGTAAACGTTTACTAGAACTTGCTAATAACACTATTGCCAAAAAACTTGCTGCTCGTAACATTGAGTTTGTGCTACAAACCCCTACTATTTATGTAGATTCTCCCATCACCATTTAACTAGAAATATGTCTAAGCAAGCAATCACCGTTGGCCATAAAGTCCGGGTAACAACCTTGCCACCCTATGTTAAAACAGCAGAACCAATGCCTATGTTAAGACCACCTCATGTTATCGCCGTAGGCGAAGAAGGAGTTGTGATTGATCGCCGTCCTGGAGGGTATTGGGGAGTTCGCTTCCAAGGAGGCAACTTCCTTTTGGAAGGGCAATATTTAGAGGTAGTTGGTGAAACTGAAGAGATGAAACACCAAGAGTAAAGTTAGTTAAATTAACTATTGCCAACGGAGAGGGAGGGATTCGAACCCTCGGTACGGAGTTACCAACCGTACAGCAGATTAGCAATCTGCCGCTTTCAACCGCTCAGCCACCTCTCCAGGGTGACAGAATAAGAATGTAACATACTTTTGCCTAATTTGTCTGCAAATCTATTCAAAAAGTTTTCTACTTCTAGATAATAAAAACATATAACTTTTGTCATAGTGTTGTAAACAAAAGTTGTGATAGCTTATGAATTGAGATATAATTTCGGCGATTTTTGCTTTTATGGCATTAATTGACTAAAATTGTTAGGTAATTAGTCTTACGTTTATTTAGTTAAGGCTTACATAAGGAGAAAAACCTCAGTAAACCTTAACAAATCTTGCAATCATCTTCATTTAGAGTCTGAATTGCCCTGAATAAATTAAGTTTAGGGACTAAAAAAATATGAATACCAAAAATAAAAAGCACATTGCCCTGATTTCTGTCCACGGCGACCCCGCAGTGGAAATAGGTAAAGAAGAAGCAGGTGGGCAGAACGTCTACGTTCGTCAAGTAGGAGAGGCATTGGCTCAGCAAGGATGGAGTGTGGATATGTTCACTCGCCAATCCCACGCTGACGAGCCTAAGATTATTAATCATGCTCCTAACTGTCGAACAATCCGCTTAACGGCGGGGCCAGAAGACTTTGTGCCGCGACAAGAAATATTTGGTTATCGTGAGGAATTTGTAGCGCAATTCCTGCAATTCATGGAGCAAGAAAATATTGACTATGAGCTAATCCACAGTAATTACTGGATTTCTGGGTGGGTAGGATTAGAACTAAGCCAAAAGCTAGCCATCCCCTTAGCTCACACCTATCATTCTCTCGGTGCAGTTAAGTACGAGTCTGTGTCTGCGATCCCCATGATTGCTACCACTCGTTTAGCAGTAGAAAAGCGCTGTTTAGAAAATGCGGATCGTATAGTTGCCACAAGTCCCCAAGAAAAGGAACATATGCGATCGCTGGTTTCTAAACAAGGAAACATTGCAATTATTCCTTGTGGTACTGATATCGAACGTTTTGGTGGCATAACCAAAGCTGAAGCCAGGGAAAAATTGAGTATTGATCCCCAAGCCAAGGTTATATTTTACGTAGGGCGTTTTGATCCCCGCAAAGGAATTGAAACCCTAGTCAGAGCAGTAGGTCATTCCCAGTGGCAGGATAAGGACAATCTGAAGCTTATTATTGGCGGTGGTTCTCGTCCTGGTCACAGTGACGGTATTGAAAGGGAGCGAATCGAGAAAATCGTTGCTGAATTAGGAATTGAGCAACATACAGAATTCCCAGGCCGCGTCGGCGACGAAGATTTACCCTTATACTTCGCTGCTGCTGATGTATCTGTAGTACCGAGTCACTACGAACCTTTCGGTTTAGTAGCTATTGAGGCTATGGCAAGTGGCACTCCCGTGATTGCTAGCGATGTGGGAGGGTTACAATATACCGTAGTTTCAGAAGAGACGGGTCTACTTGCCCCTCCCCAAGATACAGAAGCTTTTGCCACAGCCATTAATCGCATTCTGGACGATTCCCAATGGCGGGATCAATTAGGTAAAAATGCTAGAAAGAGAGTAGAAGAGAAGTTTAGTTGGCAAGGGGTAGCTTCTCAGTTGAACAAGTTATATATGCAGTTAATTGAAGAAAATAATGCCTCTTTGAAGCCAGCTAAAGCTACTGCTTAGATTGCATTTTCATAAAAAAGGGACATCTCTAGGTAGGTGTCCCTTTTTTAGCTTTTTAACTTATTTACTACTCCCTGCTCCCTGTTTAGATTACATATAATTAACAATGCGAGCAAAACCGACCGGATCTAAACTTGCTCCTCCTACTAATACTCCATCAATTTCTGGTTGGGCCATAATTTCGTCGATATTATTTGGTTTGACAGAACCGCCATATTGAATAGTAGTGTGTTTGTAGTCTAGTTGAGAGCGAATTAAACCAATAACACGGTTTGCTTCTTTGCTGGCACAGGTTTCTCCTGTACCAATGGCCCAAATAGGTTCGTAGGCAATGACGAGTTGACTTTGATCTATATCTACTAAGTCTTTCTCTAGCTGCCCTTCGATCACAGCTTCAGTTTCTCCAGCATCCCTTTGTTCCTTAGTTTCACCGACACAGAGAATGGGAACAAAACTGTGGCGTTGGGCTGCTTTTAAACGCAAGTTTACCGTCTCATCAGTTTCCCCAAAGTATTGACGGCGTTCGCTATGGCCGACAATAACATACATAATTCCTGTATCTTTGAGCATAGGACCAGAAATCTCCCCTGTATAGGCTCCAGAGTCTTCCCAGTGGATATTTTGGGCGGCTAAACGAACTCTACTACCATGAAGATTTTTGGACGTGATACCCAAAGCAGTGAAGGGTGTACCAAGAACAACTTCTCTATCTGTAGGTGCTTCATTTATTTCTTTGAGGAATGATTGTAAAAAATTCAAAGACTCTTCCTGAGTCTTATTCATTTTCCAGTTTCCGGCAATAATTACTTTTCTCACAGCTTAAATATTTTCTTTCTCTAAACAGATTGCAAAGTTTAGTGTATAACTTTGGGGGAATAAGAGTGAAATTGGTTGTTATAATAGGGCGTAGGGAGTAGGGGGCAAACAGTTGCTATTTGGTAAGTTGGAGATTTCTCAAGAGAAATCTCCCAGAAAAAAATTCTGCCAAAAGCAATTAGCTAATTGCTAATTGCTAGTCGCTAAAATCTTAGACTTTAGAGGATATTTTATTCATTTCAATTGTGGTTAGTAATTAAGGGCTAGCATAGTTCATTACGCTTCAGCAACGCCTTCTTTTCTAGTCTACAAAACCAGTGCGATCGCAAGACTAAAATCCCAACTCCCAGAGGTAATACTATCAATAGCCCGAAAAGTTGCAAAGCTACCATGCCCTGACTAGCGATTTTGTCGAGATCATCAAGACGTTGATATAACAAAACCAAAAACACTAGTAGTAATAGCCCCAACAATCCTACTTCCTGGGGAGATATTTTGCCCCATCCTGTTACCTTAAGAGGGCGACGCAAACACCGAAGAATCCAACTAGCAACTCTTTGTACCAAGGTTAAGGTCAAGCCAGGTTGAATTAATTCTAAAGCGGCTAAAGCGAGAAAAAGCCAACTTGGTTGCAGGTTGAGGGTATAGGATTCTAATAAAACCACTTTTGCTGCTTGGCCATAGTTGTAAAGAATAAAAATAAGCCATTGTAGTAAAAATTGCGGTAATTTTAGCAACGCAAGAGGGTTAGCCCACAATTCATTTCCCCCTCGCCATAAACCAGATAAGCAAAATGCCCCCAAGCCTAAAGCCCCATACAAGGCCGTTATAGCTACAACTTTGGTTATATTTCTACAGTGGCGCAAAGCATAATTGCTAATTAGTTGGAGGAGAAGGGCTAAGATGAGCAGATTACTCATTTCTAAAGCCCAAGAAACTGCCATAGTGACGGTTAACAACCCCGCTATGCCATAGCGAATAGTTCGGTAAGAAGAATCTTTAAATTGATGTTCCCAAGATTTAGCCAAAAATAGAACTAACCCAACTCCGCCCTCAAGACAAGCAGTAAACCTAGCAATAACACCAAGAATAAACCAAGAAACAAAGAGAGGTTTTTCTGAGGTAGGTATGTTTAAAGATCGTTGTGACCAATTAATCACCTGGGCTATTAAATTGGGGTCATAGGGAGCTGTAAAGTGATCTGTTGTGGGGGAAATAACTAACTTGCGGGCTGTTCCTTCCTGGAAATTATCACAAACACCATCTGGACAAACATTTTGCCACATTTGCCGCAAATCCTGGGGAGGATTAAGTTGTTCGTATAAACCAACACCAAGAAAAAGATTAGCTGGAGTTTTAGGGCTTGCTGCCCCACTAATACTTAAAACCACCGTCGCTTTAACTTGCGGTTCAATTTGGGCTAATTCTAAAGCAGTCGTCCCCCCCAAAGAGTGACCAATAATTCCAATACGTTGGGCATCAAATTTTTGAGGGTGGGAATCTTACAAATTCTAAAACCGCTTGGGCATCAGCAACCGTACTCTCTTCTAAGCTATTCATAGATTTATTTGGAATGCTTAAAGGGTAAGATTCTCCATAGCCACCAAAGTCAAAAGCAATAGCGGCAATTCCCTGTCTGGCTAATTCCATCGCCAATGGTGTCATTGATTCTTTGCTGGCATTAACCCCATGACACAAAATCATTACTGGTTGAGGTTTTGGTGTGGTTTGGGGAATATAGAGACGAGCGATTAAAGACTGTTGTGAATTAACCTCAATGGCGACGGCTTGAGATTTGAGAGCAATAGTTGGGTTAAAACAAATCCAGAGGATTATTCCCAAACACAACCAAAGGAGATAAGTAGGCGATCGCCAACATCTCTGATTAATGAAACGCATCTATACAACTCGGCACTTTACCGGTGAACATTGATAAATTGATAGTTGGTTAATTTGGTTTAAAACCTATATCAATTGTGATTAACAATAGGTTTTTTCTATAGTAATCAGAAAAAAGCTGTTAAAAATAAAACTCTTACCATGACCAATAACCTATAGAATAGGGAGAATTTGCCCAACCGTATCTACTTGTATCAAAGCTATGCCCCGCCGCGAAGACCTACACAAAATTCTCCTTCTTGGTTCTGGTCCAATTGTTATTGGTCAGGCTTGTGAATTTGATTACTCTGGAACTCAGGCTTGTAAAGCCCTACGAGAAGAAGGCTATGAAGTGGTTTTGGTTAACTCCAATCCTGCTTCGATCATGACTGATCCTGAAACAGCCGAGAGGACTTATATTGAACCCCTGACTCCGGAAATTGTTGAGAAGGTAATTGCTAAAGAAAAGCCCGATGCCCTTTTACCGACTATGGGAGGTCAAACAGCCCTGAATGTGGCTGTAGACTTGGCTAAAAGTGGTGTCTTAGAAAAGTATGGAGTTGAATTAATTGGGGCCAAACTTCCAGCCATCGAAATGGCCGAAGATCGCTTGCTATTTAAAGAAGCAATGGCCAGAATTGGCGTTGGTGTTTGTCCTTCTGGTATTGCAAGTACCCTTGATGAAGCTAAAGAAATTGCTACCCAGATTGGTACTTATCCTTTAATTATTCGCCCTGCTTTTACCATGGGGGGAACTGGCGGGGGTATATCTTATAACCAAGAAGAATATGAAGAGATGGCCCAAGGGGGTATTGATGCTAGCCCTGTTTCGCAAATCTTGGTAGAAAAATCCCTTTTGGGTTGGAAGGAATATGAATTAGAGGTGATGCGAGACTTGGCAGATAATGTGGTGATTATCTGTTCCATTGAAAACATTGATCCCATGGGCATTCATACCGGAGACTCTATCACCGTTGCCCCAGCCCAAACTTTAACGGACAAGGAATATCAACGGTTGCGGGATGCTTCTTTGAAGGTTATTCGGGAAATTGGTGTGGAAACTGGGGGCTCTAATATTCAGTTTGCTGTTAATCCGGTGGATGGGGATGTAATTGTTATTGAAATGAACCCCAGGGTATCTCGTTCCTCCGCCCTGGCTTCTAAGGCAACAGGTTTTCCCATTGCTAAATTCGCTGCTAAGTTAGCTGTGGGTTACACCTTAGATGAAATTCCCAATGATATTACCAAAAAGACCCCTGCTTCTTTTGAACCAACCATTGATTATGTTGTCACCAAGATTCCTCGCTTCGCCTTTGAAAAGTTCCCCGGTTCTAAAGCCACCCTCACCACCCAAATGAAATCTGTGGGAGAAGTGATGGCCATTGGACGTACTTTTCAAGAATCTTTCCAAAAAGCCTTAAGATCCTTAGAAACAGGACGTTATGGTTTTGGTTGTGACCAAAAAGAAAAGTTACCTTCCCTGCCTCAAGTTAGGGCTGGTTTGCGTACCCCTAACCCCGAAAGAATTTTCACTGTCCGCAACGCCTTACAATTGGGTATAAGTGTAGAGCAGATTTATGAACTCACCGGTATTGATATTTGGTTCCTAGATAAGTTTGCTGAATTACTCCTCACCGAAAGATTCCTGAAACGCACTCCCTTAAATAAATTAACCAAAGAACAATTGAGGGAAGTTAAACAACAAGGATTTAGCGATCGCCAAATTGCTTTTGCCACCAATACCAATGAAGATGAAGTACGCAATTATCGTAAGGGTTTAGGTATTATCCCCGTCTATAAGGTAGTGGATACTTGCGCTGCGGAGTTTGAAGCTTTTACCCCCTATTATTATTCTACCTACGAACCAGAAGAGTCTGAAGTGCTGCCTTCAGACAAGCGTAAGGTCATGATTTTAGGTGGTGGGCCGAATCGTATTGGGCAAGGAATTGAATTTGATTATTGTTGTTGTCATGCTGCTTTCTCTTTGAGTAAGGAAGGCTTCGAGACAATTATGGTTAACTCTAACCCAGAAACCGTTTCTACTGATTATGACACCAGTGATCGCCTTTATTTTGAACCCTTAACTAAAGAAGATGTCCTCAATATTATTGAAACAGAACATCCTGAAGGGATTATTATTCAATTTGGCGGTCAAACACCCCTAAAATTAGCCCTGCCCCTCCAGGAATATTTACAGCAACAGTCAACAAATACCAAGATTTGGGGAACTTCCCCCGACTCTATTGATGCAGCAGAAGATCGGGAGAAATTCGAGAAAATTCTACGGGAGTTAGATATTAAACAACCCCCAAATGGTATCGCCCGTAGCTATGAGGGGGCTTTGGTTATCGCTAACCGAGTTAGCTATCCTGTAGTGGTAAGACCTTCCTATGTCTTGGGAGGCAGGGCTATGGAAATAGTTTACTCCGATACGGAACTGGAACGGTACATGACCTATGCAGTACAGGTAGAACCAGACCACCCTATTTTAATTGATAAGTTCTTAGAAAACGCCATTGAAGTAGATGTGGATGCGATCGCCGATCATACAGGTATGGTAGTAATTGGCGGCATCATGGAACACATCGAACAAGCAGGCATCCATTCCGGAGACTCCGCTTGTTCTATACCCTATACATCCCTTGCTACCGAAGCTGTAGAAACTATCCGCACTTGGACTCATCAATTAGCCAAATCCCTTAAAGTTGTTGGCTTGATGAACATCCAATTTGCAGTCCAAGGGGAAGACGTTTATATCCTCGAAGCGAACCCCAGGGCTTCCCGTACTGTCCCCTATGTTTCCAAAGCCACCGGTGTTCCCCTAGCTGCGATCGCCTCCCGTGTTATGTCTGGGCAAACCTTAACTGAACTTAATTTTACCCAAGAAGTAATACCCCGTCATGTCTCTGTGAAAGAAGCTGTCTTACCCTTTGAAAAGTTCCCTGGCACAGATACCATTTTAAGGGCCAGAAATGCGTTCTACCGGGGAAGTAATGGGCATTGACGAGGACTTTGGTAAAGCCTTTGCCAAAGCAGAATTAGCGGCGGGACAAAAGTTACCCCTTTCTGGGACAGTTTTTGTTTCTACCAACGATAGGGATAAGGAGGCGGTTATACCTGTGGTGAAAGATTTTATGGATTTGGGTTTTAAAATCATTGCCACCGAAGGAACCCAAGCTAAGTTACAGGAAGAAGGATTAGAGGTAGATTTGATTTTAAAGTTACACCAAGGTCGTCCTCATGTTTTGGATGCAGTCAAAAATCGGCAAATACAACTGATTATTAACACTCCTTCCGGACAAGAGGCACAAGAAGATGGGCGTTTGATTCGTCGTACCATTCTTGCTTATAAAATCCCCATGGTAACAACCATTGCCAGTGCGAAAGCGACGGCTGCGGCTATACGTTCTTTGCAATCCAAACCTTTGGATGTTAAGGCGTTGCAGGATTACATATAACCCTTCTGTCGGGTGCGTTAGCAAAGTAATGATACTTGTCAAAAACAATTAACCTTTTTTGCGTAACGCACCAATCTATAATCTCGGTACGTTGATAAACTCTTTTCGGGAAGATAAACCCCAAACTTTTTTTGCTAAATTGATTCCTCTATAATATGCTGCTTTACCTGCATCGACTACATCACCGATATCTTACTTCTTTTCTTTTCTACAGGTGCAATTTGCTAAAGTGCGATACCTACCGTGGACTTTGCTTACGCACCCAAGGGTAACAATCTATTTATCTATAGGTATTGAGTTTACTAACTTAATTACTTCTATAGCTACATCAGCCATTTCCCTAGCGCGGGGGTCTGGCATTATTTTTAAGTCGATTAATTCTGTGAGTAAGTTGGCTGCTTGAATACCTGTTTTTAATAAAGATTCTTGATATTCTTCTTGTAAAGTTTTTTGTGGAGGTGGAGTGGGAATTTGATCTTCTTTTTTAACCATAATTGTTTTTGTTAACTTATAAGTCTAGTAAGGTGTTGAGTTAACTACATAATTACTAGTTTCATATTTGCTAGTTATTAGTTGATTGTCAGTTTAAGTGATTCACTGTTTAAACATTGAAAGCAATCTATGCATTTCAAGGATTTTCACCTTCAAAATATGTAGTTTAAATGCCTAACAGCTTAGTAGCTAAAAAAAATCTTGTCTCAAGAAAGTAAACTGTTCATAAGCTATTAATGTTGTTCTGTACTGTTTAATATTTTCTTCATTAGATTCATCTATATATAATAGGATTGAAAAGACTTTAAGATTCAAATTTATTGCTAACCTCTAGAGAATTTCTCGCTGCAACTGGAATTACGGAGCCGTAGATGGCTCTTTCCAGGTCGTCCTCGAAAAAGGCTTCGAGTGTTAGCCGCAGATAAAGGTTACGACTCAAAAGACAAACGTCACCAATTGAGAAAAAGGGGCATTAGACCTCAATTTCCCAAGAGAGTTTACAAGTCTAAAAACCACAGAGGCAGACCGATTAAGAATGACACACCCAGATTTCAACAAGAACGATGTTTTGCTTGGTATCAAAGAAAATATCGTCGGTTAGTTGTGCGCTGGGAACCTTTCTCCTTAACCCAATTCCCAACGGCGCTACCTTTTTCTTGTAGCCAATTTAGAGCCTGAGAACCTTTTTGCTGTAACCAACTTGCTGATTAAGCGATCTTAGTAAACGAAAATTCTAAAACCTCGTCTGGTATAAATTGATTGTAAGATATATCGGCTGAGATCCACTCACCTAACCATTCTCGCTTCAAAGCTTTATTAAAATGTAGCATACCGTCAGCAACAGCATCAGGGTAGAGTATGTAGTTGTTTAGGTTAAGATTATCAATGAGTTTACGTAGGGGAAACTGCTTGGTATCAACTAATGCATCACGTATTTCATGAGCTAATTCTGGTTCGTCAAGTTCTAGATTTATTTCCTCAAAAACAGGTAACATAATACCTCCAGGACACTCTTTTTGATGCTCCAGCATTGAAGAGTGAATGTTGAAGGAAATGCCATCAGAGCGTAGGATAATTCTCTCATTTGTACGAGGGTGGGATAGTACTGTTAAATCGGGACTAGCATGAAGTTTAGAGAAACCCTTGATACTAATAGAATGCCAGATGCGTCTTTCAGTCCAAAAAGCTCCCCATTGAGATTTTGATAGGCAGCTGCCATGACACCAACCAAAAGCATTTTGCTGATACGCTAGAATCATTTTCATTTAAAAGGTACGAGTCAAACTTCTCAAACTGTCCAGTAAGTTCGAGGACTGGGCGTTGACAAATAAAGCATTTTTCCAAACTCATTCTAATACTTTCACTGTTGTTTTTCCACTAGTACCTACTAGCACATTAATTTTAGCGTAACCTACAATGCGACCTTTTGCATCTATAAATGCTGATTGGAAACTGGCTGGCATAGAGTCTAGATAACCACTTGGATTCTTGGGATTTAATACACCTGTCTTGTTAAAGTAAGTTATTTGCCCACTCCAATCAACCACTGCTTCTGTGTGCTTCCCTGCATTAGGAATATCAGTACCGAAGTGAGATGCTTGAGAATCTGAATACTGGGTGAGTATGAACAACAAATATTTCTCCTGGACGAATTTGTTTCTTCAAAACACCATCTGTTGTACCTAAAACCAAGCGCAAGCCGCTGTGATAAGGAGATTGCAGTACTCCGATTTCTTTACCAAACCACCTAGAGATGGATGTTAAATCATCTGGATGAATGGAATCTATACGAACAAATCCTTGCTTGTCAAGTTTGCGTACTAATCCTTGGGCAACACCAGATAGATCTTGACTAAATTCCATAGTTAGGTGTCTGCCGTCAAGACTAGTTACCTGAGACTGCATACTAGGTTTGCTTTTCGAGATACCACGGGCATACTCATCACTTGCTTCTATCGTTTCTTTTTTCAATTTTTTACCAAGCAATTTCTCGAAAAATTCTTCAGTTGATTTTTTTCCTTTATTTATAAACTCTCCTCCCTTTTTACCAACACCTTTAAGGATATTACTCCCCCTATCTAGAGCCTTGCCCCCTTGTTTACCAACCCAATCCAAGCCTCTTTTACTCTGCTTACCTGTCCATTCCAAAGCCTCTTTGCCCCATTTGCCAACTTTGGTATTACCTAATGCTTTAAATGCGTCTCCTCCCCATTTACCCGCTTTAGTCTTACTAAGCCACTTGAGCGCACGTCCACCTACCCACGGGAGAGCTACACCTGCTCCTGAGAAAGCCGCATTGGTAAAGGCTTCTTTTGCTTTCTCCTCATCTCCTTGTGAAGTATAGTATGCTCCTTCCGCGCTATACCATCCTGCATTAACACCATCAGCTATATCACCTACCTTACTTCCAATAGCCCATCCTTTTCCTGCACCAGCTAAGGCTCCTGGTATCGCCCCTACACCACCTGCTGCTGCTCCGGCTATTCCTCCAGCTACACCTCCGGCTATTGCACCGATAAAGGGTGCAGCAGTGCCAACAAAATCTAAAACTGTATGTCCCCACTTACTAATAGTAGGGTGGTATTTTGCAAGCCATCCTTTAACACCTTCCCACTGATTCCCTAACCAATTTATACTTGGTTGCAGAATATTTTTATTAGCCCAAGCTAATCCTTGAGATGCTTTCTGTACTGCCCAATTCTTAACTTCCCCAGCTTTATTCTTACTCCATTCCCAACCAGCTTTAATACCATTACCCGCAAACTTCAGGGCATTCTTACCTACTTCCCCTAACTGCTTCACTCCCTGCCAAGCTTGAGAACCTTTTTCCTTAACCCAATTCCCAACAGCATTACCTTTTTCTTGCAGCCAATTTACCCCTTGAGATGCCTTATCCTGTATCCAACTTCCAACGGCACTACCTTTCTCTTGCAACCAACCTAGAGCCTGGGAACCTTTGTTTTGTACCCAACTACCAACAGCACTACTCTTTTGTTGTAACCAACTTATACTTTGAGAACCTTTGTTTTGTACCCAACTGGTTGCACTACTAGCTTTACCACTTAACCAACTTAAGGCACTAGAACTTTTCTGTTGCGCCCAACTTGCTGCACTACTAGCTTTGCTGGTTAACCAACTTTTGGCACTGCTACTTTTTTGTTGTACCCAACTCGCTGCACTAGATACCTTACTTTGCAACCCAGATACTAAACTACTGGCTTTGCTTCGTACTCCCGATACTACTGAACCAACTGCACCACCTAACCATTTTAGGATGGGGCCTCCTTTAGATTGAATGCTGGAAGCAGCACTTGCTCCTTTGGCTTGCAACCCACTGGCAAAGGAACTGGCTTTCTGCCTGACAGCACTAACTGCGGTTGCTCCTTTCTGAGCTAACCAACTTTGGGCTGTTGCTCCTTTTTGGGTCAACCAGCTAGCAGCAGTACTACTTTTCTGGGTTAACCATGAGGTGGCTTGAGTTGCTTTGCTACTGATGAAGGTTCCGGCACTACTAGCTTTTTCAGTTACCCAAGAGGTAACGTTACTAGTTTTCTCTCCTAGCCAACTATTGGCATTATTAACTTTCTCTCCTAACCAACTAGAAGCCCCGGCTACTTTTTCTCCTACCCAGGCCCCGTATTACTGGTTTTGGCACTTAACCAAGCTGTTGCTGCCCCGGTTTTCTGGGCTGCCCAACCACTTAAGTTGTTAACTTTGCTACCTATCCAAGCTTCTGCTTGCCCAATTTTTCCTTGAAAGTTGGCTAATCCTTGGGAGGCTTTGTTGGTTAAGTTTGCCCATTTCTGGCTGAATTGACCCCCAATGTTACTGACAGATTGGTTGACGGAGGCTTGTACCTGTTGCCCTTGTTGTTGTAGTTGTCCGGTTAAACTCTGGGATGTTTGATTTAACCCTTGCCAATCTTGTTCTACTTTTTGACCAACTGGGGCAACTTTACTTTCTATGCCACCCCAAACTGATTCTACTTCTGTTTTTAAGCCCTGCCATTCTGCTTGTAATGCTTGAGTGTCTCCTTGCCCTTGGGGAGTGCTATTAACTTTAGCCACAAAGTTTTGTGCTTTGGCCATGTAGGTTTGAGAAAACTGCTGGGCTTCTGTTTCCAAGCCTGTCATTTTAGCCGTGGCACTACTTTCTAAGGCTGCCCAACTACTTTCGATTTGCCCTTTACCCGCAGCAGCTTGGCTTTCTAAAGCGGTAATTTGATTATTAACGTTACTTTGTATTTCTTGCTCTTTAGCTGTAACTTCTTGTTTTATTCCCGCTTCTTCCCCTTGTATTTCACCAGCTTTGGTTTGGGCTTCTGTTTGTAGTTCACTGCCTTTGGCTTGACTTTCTGCTTCTACTTCAGTACCTTTCCCTTCTACTTCTGCTTGTAGTTCAGTTCCTTTAGTCTGCTTGTCAGCATCAATTTCAGCACCTTTAGCCTGTTTACCCGCATCAAGTTCAGCGCCCTTAGCTTGTTTACCAGAATCTAACTCAGTACCCTTAGCTTGTTTACCCGCATCAAGTTCAGCACCCTTAGCTTGTTTACCAGAATCTAACTCAGTACCCTTAGCTTGTTTACCCGCATCAAGTTCAGCGCCCTTAGCTTGTTTACCAGAATCTAACTCAGCCCCTTTAGCTTGTTTGCCCGCATCAAGCTTCAGCGCCCTTAGCTTGTTTACCAGAATCTATCTGACTACCTTGTTGCTGCTTAAACCCATCTATCTGACCTTTTTTACCAGAAGCATCTCCTTGCAATTCACCTTTTTTACCTTGAGCATCACCACGCAAAGAAGTTAGGATGCCTTTGGCTTTGGCTATTAAGTTAGCCTCATTCTCGCCATCATCACTCTTTTGAATAACTTGACCAGATTCAACTTCTTGTTGAGAAAGGCTATTCTTTGTGAGAGCTTCTTCTGCTACCTTAACCTCAGCCTCAACTTCTGTTTCTTCCGGCTTTTCCTGAGCTTTAGGAACTTCTACACTTCCTGCAACGGCTTCAACATCTGTTGGTTTTTCTTCTAGAGAAGTAACTTCTGCAACAGAGTCGGTAACAGCAGAAGCTTCTGTTGTAGCCGTAGTGTCTGTTGGGGTTTTTTCAACTTGCTCAACTTGAGGTTGAGATAAAGATTCAGATGTTGGTAAATTTGTTCCTGGTTGAGGAAGAGATGTAAGTTTTTGTTGTGCTTGTTGTAAGACTTCTTCTAATGCAGCTTGAGGTTCTTTGGTTGGATTTGCACTTGGAGTAAAATCACTACCAGCATTGTCACTTTGCTCCTGCTGCTGTTGCCACATATCTACTAAAGAAACACCCGAATCTCCTTGAGATAAGTTGGGGGTTTGAATGTCTACTGCAATACTGTTGCCTTCTGCTTCTTGTGGCGCTTCGGGGTTAAGGGCTTGAGTTGCTTCTTGGTTCGGTTGCTGTTGAGTTTCTTCTTCAGCTAGAGGAGGTGTTGCGGCTAAGTCTGCTTCCTGGTTTTCAGGTTGATCGAGTTTGTTTTGCTCCTTGTTTTCTTTTTGAGATTGAGTTTCTTTTTGGTCAATTACTTTGGCTTTAATTCCTAGTTTTAGGCTTGCATCAGCAATTTTATTTTCTGCTTTCGTTAGTTTGTTTTCTAGTTGAGGCAGTTTAGCTGTTAATTTGCCTAACTTGTTCTCTATTTGATTATTTACTAATACTGGTAGTTTATTTTCTAGTTGAGATTGGGAAGGATTTGATTGAGGTTGAACTTCTCCTGGTTGTCCTACTGTTAGTTTGGTTTGTACTTCTGAGGCTTCTTCTTTTTCTTTGGCTTCACAAGCGTCACATTTAGTTTGAATCGATGCGCCCGAACCGTTTTGCTCTGGGGTGGAGGAAGTGCTACTTGTCTGTGGTAGTTCGATGTTTTCTGGGCTAACTTCTTCTCCTGTTAAGTTTTCTGACTGAAGTTGAGATGTTGTTTCAGAGCTATAAAGATTACTACCTGCGGCTTGAAATCTTTGATACTTTTCCCATCTTTGCGCTAGTAAGGCTTGCTTTTGTTGCTGCTGCTCTAGTACTAGATTTTGAGAACGTTGTAACCAAATTGAGGTTTCTGATGAGGTTATACCTTCATTAATTCCTACTGGGTTTTCCTGGTTGTTACTGTCATTAGGAATTTCAGGAGTAGAAGGAGTATTACTTGTCTTTACTACTTTGGTTTCTAAAGCTTCAGTTTCTTGCTCGTTGTTATCTCTAAGTTCTTCTGTGGTTGATTTGCTTTGGATTGCTGGAGTTGGAGCCGATTTAGAAAAGTTAACTATATGCTCGCCAAGGCGTTCAGCATTTTTGCGACTTATTTCCATTTCTTTTAAGCTTTGTCCCTTTTTTTGTTGCGGCGGTGGGACGTTGTAATGCTGCTGTTTTGGAGTGGGTGAATGCTGGGGAGGTTGAAAACTGGGCTTTTTAATGGGTTGGTAGCTGACCATTATTCATCCTGGGGAACTTTTGCCAAGTTAAGCCTTTTGTCCTGAGATTTTAACCCCAGAGCAATGTTCCCTACTTTACCACCAATTTTTGAAAACTTGGGAAGAAATGTACTTTATGGTAAGAGCCATTCTCTACTTTTCTTATGGTAAGAAACTAAGATTGCGGAAATTTATGAATTACACGGCCATCATCTGTTGCTTCAAAGTTAGCATTAAGTTGTGAGGAGGATACATTTCCCAAGGGAGCATCTCAGTTTTGCAGAAATAGTTTGTCTGTGAAGTTAGCTATTAGCTATTAGCTGTTAGCTGTTAGCTGTTAGCTTTAAGAATACATTTCTTGCTGCTTCAGTGAAGCTAATATCAAGTTGACGGCTAAAGCCTGTATTTACCAATTTGAGATGCTCCCTTTCCCAATAGCGATCGCGGGCTTCTAAGGTAAAGTATCTTTCATCCACCATCACTATAGCTACTGGCGCGACACAGCTAAAGTAGTGCAATAGATTATTGCTTAGAAACATGAATAACAAGAGTTATGCTGTTTTTCTAAAGCAACATTATTAGGCAGTGTGATGCCGCTACAAGAGTCGCGATCACTAAATTGAGGTACTATTTTAAGTCCAATAAGCCTTGTTCTTTAAGTTTGGGGTTAAAACGTAAATCCATCTTTACTCCCCTAGCCTTAATTTTTTCAACAATATCTGCTTCAAAACGTCGCGCAATTTTCTTGAGGAGTTTGGTTTGAGCAAATTCTTCTAATTTTTCGTACTGTTGCTTTTCTTCTTCACTCATCAGAGGCTTGATATCGAGGGGTTTATTCCATTTAGCTTCCTCTAAACTATTACCCACAGGAACAGAATTATTACTTTCTAACCAAGCTTGCTTAATTGCTTCTAAAATGGTGCGACTAGGGCGATCTATTGTCTCTACTTTCAACCAGTGACATTGTTGGGGGCAGCGAACTAAATGTTGTTTTAAACTCAAATAAATATCGCGAGAATAGCCCACAAATTGGAGAACTTTATCGCTATTAAATATTGCATATACGCCAATTTTACCCTGAAATTCTTCAGGAATATAACCGTTATTATCAAGGTAAGAAATATATTCTAAATTAGCTAGGGCAGTTATTTCTGTTTGAGAAGGCATGATATTGACTAGATAACAAATGATGCAAAAGCTAATAATTTAATTAAAGCTTTAATGTAATTTGCGATAAACAGCACAGAGACGACTAGGCTTATAAACTTTTGCTTTAAACATAAAGTTAGGCGGCACATTAATAACAGCGTAATCATCAGAATCATGATAATTCTCAAACTCCCTAGGCATTCCTTTGGGTGTTTCTTTGCTATAGGGAACTGGCTGAAAAAGCAACTCTGTAAATTCCACAGCCTGCCCATTGATTTCTTGGCTAATTTGCTCTAAGAAATCTTTGCTTTTCAAAAGTTGGAAAAGTTCTTTTCTTGATTGTGATTCGATTATAAAACTGCTATCAAAACATTCAATTATCCGAAGTTGCATTTTAAAAGTACCAAATAGGAAAAGTTTTTTTAGTAGAGAAAGCTAAGCTTAAAAGATTAAGATATGTTACTTACATAGGGGGATCAAGTTATCCATTAAAGTATGGGACAGTAAAGCAGCTACTCTTCCAGCAGTTAATTTATGGTCGAGGGCTGGTAAGTCAAGGTAACTAATAGCTTTCATTAGGACTTATTATTCTACCGCACCATAGAGCATATAATTAAGCGAATAAATGCGTAGAATATAGAAAAATTTTCAGTTACTTTGCCTGTTGGTTTTTCCCTGATTTGAGTTTTACTGATGATTCGTAACAAATTAGGCAACCGCAACGTTGCCACTTTTTTTGGGGGAGCGCTTTTTTCAAGTTTATTATTAACTTGCGTAGGTAGTTACCCCTCAGTTGCCCAAACTTTTTCTGAGCCTTATGTTCAAGGTTTTGTGATCAGAGGTAATACTTTACTCACCAATGAAGAATTACAAGGAACAATTAGAGTCTCCAACAATGGAGAAAACTTAGAAGGGGTCCAAGCAGCTTTACTAGAAGCCTACAGAGAAGCAGGTTATGATTTTGTACAAATTAGCTTGCCAGAAGATAGTGATGATGATGGTATTTTTCAAGTTGAGATTCAAGAAACTTCTGTAGCCCAAAGGGAAATTCCTGTGACAGAAATTTCCGTTACAGGCAACCAACACTTTGATGAAGCAAGTATTCGTACTGCTTTGCCAGAATTACAAGGGGATAGGGTTGTTGATTTTGATACCCTAGCCCAACAACTTTTCCTCGCCAATGATAACCCTTCACGGCAGCTAACCTTAAATATCTTCCCTGCTGAATCAAAGCAGCAAGCAGCTAAGGTAGAAATTCAGGTGGTAGATCGCAATCCTCAGTATTGGCAAGTCTCTTTAGATAATACCGGAACAGAAGCAACAGGTAAGACACGCCTCAGTTTAGTGAGCCAAAATCACAACTTATTTAACCGAGGCCATCTTGCTGCTTTAAGTTTGACCCTATCTCCAGAAAAGATTGAACAAGTTACTCAAATAGGCTTGTTTTACCAAGCACCTATTCCCACTTGGGGAGATACCATTAGTTTCACAGCTAGCTACTCTGATGTAGATAGTGGCAGAATTGCTAATCTTTTTGATGTTTCTGGACAAGGTTTTGCCACAGGAATCAACTGGCTTCATAATCTCCATCGTACTAGCCAAGAACGCCATAGCTTAGAAATTGGTTTAAATTATCGCTTTTTTGACAATGATATCAATTTTATCGGTGCTAACTTAGGGGTTGATGTGGCTGCTTTTCCCGCTAAGCTTGGTTACAAATACAGCTTTCAGGGTAACAAAGATAATTTAAAGTTGGGAGTTAGTTATTTGCGTAACATTCCTGGGGTATTCGACTTAAACAACGACTCAACCTATAACCTCAGTCGAGTAGGTGCAGATGCTAACTGGGATATTTGGTTAGTTCAGGGTGTTTATCAATATAACTGGGATAGTGGTTGGGGGCTAAAGCTAGAAGGAGAAGCTCAATATGCAGGGGAACCTTTAATTTCAGGAGAACAGTTAGGATTCGGTGGCAGGTACTCTATTCGTGGTTTGCAGGAGCGGGAAGTAACGGGAGATAATGGTTTACGAGGTACGGTAGAACTTTATAGCCCTAACATCTGGAAGACTCATCGTTTTTTGGTTTTTAGTGATTTTGGGGCATATAGTCGGGAAAATTCTCAACCAGGTGAAGTTAAAGGAGATACTATTTGGACAACAGGATTGGGCTGGCGTTGGCGTTATCAGAATCGCTTCTTTAGTGCATTGGATCTCGGTTATGTCTTAAATGGTAGCTCCTTGAGCCAAGTGGGAGGAGTCAGAGTTCATTTTCTCCTCCATTATTCTTTTTAGTAAATTACACAAAATTCCCGGCTTTACCTCAACTAAAGTCTTAGGAAAGAGCCGGGAATATAACAAAAAATATGCTATCAGAAATTTAAGCGATCGCCGCCATTTTTACTTCATTATTGGCTAACAATTCTTGCAGTTCTTCTGCATCAACAGTTTCCTTTTCAATCAGCATTTCTGCTAACCGATCTAGGACATGACGGTTACTGACTAAGACATCTTTGCAACGATCATAAGCTTGCTCTACCAAACTACGAACTTCATCATCAATAGTTGCTGCTGTTTCATCAGAAAAGTCCCGATCTGAGGCAATATCACGACCCATAAAGACGTTTCCTTGCTGGCGACCTAAAGCCACTGGCCCTAAGCGATCGCTCATACCATAACGGGTAATCATTTGTCTTGCCACCTTAGCTACCTGTTGAAGGTCATTAGAAGCACCAGTAGTTACTTCTTCTTCACCAAAGATGATTTCTTCAGCGATACGACCACCTAAAGCAACAGACATTTGATTTTGCAAATAGGAACGGGAATATAAACCGGAGTCCATACGTTCCTCGCTTGGGGTGAACCAAGTTAACCCCCCAGCACGACCACGGGGAATAATACTGATTTTCTGTACAGGGTCGTAGTCTGGCATCAAAGCACCCACTAAGGCATGACCAGCTTCATGATAAGCAACCAAAGCTTTGCGCTTCTCGCTCATAACCCGATCTTTCTTCTCAGGACCAGCTAATACCCGGTCGATGGCATCATTCACCTCATCCATGGAGATTTCTGTTAAGTTGCGACGGGCAGCTAGAATTGCTGCTTCATTGAGGAGATTGGAAAGGTCAGCCCCTGTGAATCCAGGGGTACGGCGAGCAATTTTATCTAAATCTACATCCTTAGCTAAGGTTTTGCCCCTAGCATGAACTTGAAGAATTTCTCTTCTACCAGCATAATCAGGACGGTCTACAACTACCTGGCGGTCAAAGCGTCCAGGACGGAGTAAAGCTGAATCGAGAACATCAGGACGGTTGGTTGCGGCAATAATAATGATGCCAGTATTACCTTCAAAACCATCCATTTCTGTGAGGAGTTGGTTTAAGGTTTGTTCCCTCTCATCATTACCACCCCCTAAACCAGCACCCCTTTGACGACCTACAGCATCAATTTCATCAATGAAGACGATACAAGGGGCATTAGTTTTGGCTTGCTCAAAAAGGTCACGGACGCGGGAAGCACCCACACCGACAAACATTTCCACAAACTCAGAACCAGAGATAGAAAAGAAGGGAACCCCTGCTTCTCCAGCTACAGCACGGGCGAGTAGGGTTTTACCAGTTCCTGGAGGACCTACTAAAAGAACACCTTTAGGAATTTTTGCACCAATAGCGGTAAAGCGGTCAGCATTTTTAAGGAAGTCAACTACTTCATTTAATTCTAATTTTGCCTGCTCAATCCCAGCTACATCACCAAAAGTAACTTGGGTTTGGGGTTCCATTTGCACCCTGGCTTTAGATTTACCGAAGTTCATGGCTTGGGAACCAGGACCGCTTTGGGCGCGACGGAGGAGAAAAAATAGTCCGACGAATAATAAAACTGGGAAGAAGAGGCTACTTAAAGCTCTAAACCAGAAACTATCATCACTAGGGGGGCGTACAGCAATTTCTACATTATTTTCTCTGAGAGTATCAATAAGCTGAGGATCATTAATTAAATTAACCTCGTACTGCTTACCAGTGGAATCTGTAGCCCAAGCTTTACTTCGATCTGAACTAAGTTTGACGTTTTCTACGCTTCCACTTCTAACTCCGGAGATCAGCTCGTCATAACGCCAAGTTTCTTGAGCTTCTGGTTGTCGTTCTAAAAGCGCTGTTCCCAAGGCGATAACTACTATTGCTAGTAGTGCATATAGCCCTGCGTTACGCCACTTCTTATTTTTGTTCACGCTTGTAAACTCCTTCTATCAGGTTGAGGATGGGGAAAGATTATTTCTATATGTTCTTAAACCTGGATGTTTGTTCCAAGTCGAATAGAAAGGTAGGCAAAACAATTATTTTGATTCTAACTAACTTCTTATTAACTTATGTTAACGTCTCTCAGGATTTATTTACAAGGTGAAAGGGAATAGCCTCAATTCCAAAGTCAAAAGATTTAGTATTCCTAATCCCAGGGCAAAAAAAGGTAAAATTAGCAAGCAACTTCCTTAATTTCCTCACCCCATGAAGCTTCGCTCTTTTTTCATTACTTTGGCAGTAGTATCGTTAATTTTACTTTCTTTAGGAGGGAGTAGCTTTTACTGGCTGTTAGCCCAAAGTCCCTTATCTTTATTACAAGGAGGAGTAAGAAGCGAACCAACTGCGGCAATTTTCCTACCTAAGCAAACGGCGGTGATGGTATCGTTGCTGGTGAATCCTGACCGTTTAGAGAGTTTTCGTCAATTGGTAGCTGCCCCTGATGAGCGGCGAAGGGCCCACCAGGAATTTAATCAACTCAAAAATAGTTTGTTAGCTAACACAGGGCTTAATTATCAAACTGATGTGCGACCTTGGTTGGGAGATGAAGTAACTTTAGCTGTCACTTCTTTGGATTTTGACCGTAACACTGAAAATGGTACAAAGCCAGGATATTTGTTAGCTGTGACAACGAAAGATAAACAGCGTGCGGCGGATTTCCTTCAGTTGTATTTTGCTAAGGCAACCACTGAAGGAACAACGGATTTAGTGTTTGAGCAGTATAAAGGGGTTGGGCTTATTTACCAAACCCCTTTAGAAGCCTGTGTTGGGGAAGGATGTCCTAGAACTATAGCTAGTGCAGTGGTAGGAGATTTCGTGATTTTTGCTAATGCTCCTAAAGTTCTGCGAGATGCTATTAATAATGTTCAGGCAACGGACTTGAATTTACAAAATTCTCGACCTTACCAACAAGCGTTGCAAACTATTGAAGAAAAGAGGATTGGAGTTGTTTTTGCTGATCTGCCTAAACTTTCTTCTTGGTTAGCTACTCAACCTGCCCTAGATACTGATGAAGTTAAGCAACGTTTAGCGGTGGCTTTGGCCTTAAATCGCCAAGGGTTGGTAGCAGAAACAGCTTTAATTGGTGCTAAGGATGTAGATGCTCAAGGAGCAGTTTTATCTGGGCCAGTAGAAGCTCTTGAGTATATTCCTGGTTCATCGGTTTTAACCTTAGCTGGAGAGGATTTAAACCAACTCTGGGAGGATATTTCGGGAGGGTTAGAGACTGATAACCCAGCAGTAGCAGGATTGTTAGAAAGAGCCGTTGCTAGTCTCCAAGGAAATTGGGGACTAAATCTACCCGAAGATATTTTTAGTTGGGTAAAAGGAGAATATGCCTTAGCTTTGATGCCCCAAAACCAATCAGGGAAGCAAGATTGGGTCTTTGTTGCCGAAAAAACTCCTGAGTCGGAAGTTAAGATCGCTAATTTAGATAGTATTGCTAAAGACCAAGGTTTGAGCGTGGGTAAACTCCCCTTCGGTAAGCAGGATATAACAGCTTGGACAAAGCTAGTTACAGCATCAGAGCAGAAAAAGAAAACATCTTTACGTCTAGAAGCTGAAGTAGGGGGAGTTCGCGTTAGTACAGAGAAATACGATATATTTGCTACTTCCCTCGATAGTTTATCTTCTGCTTTAGCTGGGAAAGAAAGTTCTATAATTAATAGCGAAAAATTTGCCCAAGGAATCGCTAATTTACCTCAACAAAATAACGGCTATCTTTATATTGATTGGCGAGAAAGTGAGCCAGCTTTTGCCAAAAATATACCAGCATTCCGAATTGTTGAATTAGCAGGTCGCCCTTTATTTGAAAACCTGCGATCACTAACTTTAAGTAGTAGTGGCAGCGAAAATGGAGTTAGCAGAGCCACAGCTTTTTTTAAGCTCAATGATCAATGATGTCTACGTCCAGGGCAAGCCCTATGGTGTTCTTCTTGAGTTTCTCAAGCTTTGTTTTGTCAGAATCTACTGCTTCGGATAAACCTGCCTAATGATATCTGGTTTAATTGTTTTGATAATTGATAACTGATTCCCGCATTACATCTACTGGTACTGGTTGTTGTAACCAGATTTCTAAGGCGGCTGCGCCTTGTTGAATTAGCATCTCTAAACCACTAATGGCAATGCCTCCTTGCTTTTTGCTCTGTTGGAGAAATTTAGTGGGATTGGGAGTGTATATCAAGTCGTAGGCGATCGCTTGGGGAGATAATTTTGCCATTAATTCCGCTTCTACAGGAGAATGATCAATCTGGGGATACATTCCTACAGGAGTAGTATTAATTAATAGTTGAGTTTGAGATATCAATTCTGGTAATTCTGACCAAATATGGATGTTTACCAAGCCCTTTAAAGGAGTATTTTGCCAGCTTTGTTGAAATTGTTTTAATTTATCTTGATTACGTCCCAATACAGCAATTTTCGGGCAGCCTAGTTGCCAACAACCTACCACTACAGCCCTAGCTGCCCCGCCATTCCCTAAAATAATCGGTGTGATTTGACTCCAATCTTTTTGTAAATTCTGCAAGGGTGCAATAAAGCCTTTGACATCAGTGTTTGTGCCACTCCAGCCCCCCTGATTACGCCAAACCGTATTTACGGCCCCAATCATTTTTGCTTCCGGAGCAATTTGATTTAGTAGGGGTAAGATGGCTTGTTTGTGGGGAATAGTAATATTAAAACCCACTAAACCGATGGCTTCAAAACCAGCGATCACTTTCCCTAAATCCTTTTGTTTTACTGGTATTGGTAAGTAAACATAATCTACGCCCAATTCGGCGATCGCAGCGTTGTGCATAACAGGGGACAAAGAATGTTCCACAGGTTGTCCAATCACACCAAGGAGTTTAGTTTTACCATTGATCATATGTCTGTTGTCTGTTGCTTGCCTTCACTTTCGGAGGGTTTTAATTGTCACTTCTTGAGGTAATTTTTATTCGACTTCATCAGACTCTATATCTTCATCAAGATCCACATAGTCTTCTTCCTCAAAGCATGACTCTTTAGCTTCGCTTTTTACGACTACAGGGAAAGTTGTTTCTTCCTCTTGTGCTACCGTTACTTCTGCTTGTTCTACTTCCTCTACTTCCTCTACATCTAACTCAGCTTGTCTTTCTGCAGCTAATTCTAACTGTGCCTCCCTTTCTTCCTCTTCTTCCCAAGGAGAGTCGTAGCGATTCCAGGGGAGAATTGGTTTGTTAGGTAACTTGCCAGTCAAAACTGTAATATTATCCGGATCAGGCTCTGGTAGTTGGATACCATCTTGTAGGGTTTGTGCTGGCAATTCTTCTTCTACTTCACTCGCTGGTGTTTTTTCCGGAGTGAGAAGATCCTCTTCTAAAGGAGTTTGAGTTTGCTTTTCCGACTCCTCTTGTAAGTCAGAGAATGAATTGCTCATTGATTCAGTTTTGTTGGCTAATTTAGTACTCATGAGTGTTTGCGTCTAAGTACTCTTCTACTTCTAGAGGTTTTATTTCCCACTACAAGAGACAAGTTGAGTAAAGTCGCTCCTCCTAGCTAAATTGACGAGTCTTTGTACTTTATACCATTTTGCAAAAATTAAGAGAAGAGATACTTCTGTTCAAAAAATGACGTTATTTCTCTTAAAATTCTACCCTTTCTCATTTTAAAAGAAGAATCTCCGGCAGAAAATTGGCGGCAACGATATGCACCATAATCACAAAAGCAACAACCCAAGTAACATAGGCAGAATAGGTTAGAGATTGAGAAACATCATCTAAGCGTTGCTTATTAGCATTATAAGCTTGGACTTGATTAACCATCATTTTTAACTGATATTCTTCTGGTGTCAAAGGGAGGTAGCGTTCTAAGAATTTTTGATCTCCTAAGTTAGGGCTAATTGCTACTTGCCGAGGCAGAAAAGCATTGAGTAGTAAAGTGATATTAACGAAAAAGCCTACTACTTCTGCGATACTGAAGATGCTAGGAATGAGCAAAAGGCGTGAAAGATTGAGGGCAGTCAATAAAGCCCCGTTGATTACAAAGAGAATATTAAGTTTGGTTGTTAAGTTCTGTACCTGCTGTCTTTGTTGTTCAACTACAGAACGAACATCCTTTGCGGCTAATTCAATGGTGGCATAGTTAGGGCGTTTAGGTTTAGGTTTGGTTGGTTTAGGAGGTTTTTCTTCTTTAGCTCTAATTTTATTTTTTTCTTGGGGTTGAACAATTTTTTCCGATAGAGTAGCTTCCTTAACTTCAGTTTTCACCGAGGAATCACTTACAACCCCGGAGAGAGCTTTTTCTTCAGTGATCGCAGTCATAATTATTACTATAGGAGGAGCGTTTAGATTAAATAAGTAAGAGAATTTCTAAGTTGTGAAAATAAAATCAACTTAATCTTGAGCCTTATATCTCTAAGTATGGCAAAGCTTTTCTCTACTTTAACGACTTTATTAATTAGTTAGAAAAGAATAGTCATTTGTTATACAAATTAAGATTATTGAAGTAGCTGTTCCACTACCGCCTTAGCGATAGTTTCTGTACCATTTTTCGGTAAAAACACCTCTTTTTGAGGAGAATTTAATGATTGCTTGATAAAATTCCAATCCCCTTGGAAAAATTTTTCTGGAGAGATAATTTGATGATAAGAGTAATTTTTTAACCCTTCTAGCAATAAAGCTGCTTCAGCGAAGCCCTCCCTAGTCAAAGAAATGACAGGAACATCCAAACGCATTGCTTCTGCGAAAGTACTATAACCGGGTTTAGAAATAACTTTGCCACAAAGAGGCATAAAGTCCACCGGCCGGTACTGATTATCTTTGATGATAACTAAGTTATTTAAGTTTGGGGCTTGGCGATCAAAAGTGATAAATTGCCATTCCGGGAAATGTTCTAGATTCCCATAAGGAATTGCTTCTAATCCCAAACCACCAAAGGTAAGTAAGATGGTGCGATCGCGGGGGGATTTTAAAGCAAATTCTGCTTGTAAATCTGCCTCACTATAACGCGGTGTCCCCCCAGTTAAACCAGTTTCCGTTACTTGGTTAAAAGCTAACATCGGTTCGGCTAAAGGTAAACGAAACAGCCGATCACACTGCCCGTAACATTCTCCAATCCAATCAGCGAGGGGAAAAAACTCTTCTCCCCAATCTCGATAAATAAAATCCCAACCAAAGTTACCCATCATCCAACACGGAATCCCGGCTGCTTTAGCGATAGGTGCAGCTAAAGGAGGTATGTCTGCTAAAACCAAACCCACCCGATTAGTACGAATAAAATCAACTTCCCCAGCAATAATCGAGTTTTCCTTAGCCTTGATTTCCGCCATTTTAGCTAAGGTAGCCCCTTTATCCATCTTCAAGCTATCAGCTTGAATTACCCCCACGTCAAAACCACGGGGACGATAAATAAAATCCCCATTAATATAGGATTCCAGCAACCAACGAGGTGCAGAGGTAACAAGAATTAAAAGCACATCAGGACAAAGCTGTTTAACCATCGCTGCTACAGAAGATGCACGCACAGCATGACCAAAGCCGTGGCCAGTGATAGCGATGTATAGTATGGGGGGAGACATTTTTTTTGCTAATTGCTAGTTGTTCATTGCTAGTCGTCAAGAAGATAGCTTATTTAACAAGTGATCCCGTGAATTTTTCTAACCTTTCTAAACCTTTTTCTAGGGATGTCATGTCGGTGGCATAGGAAAGGCGAATACAATTATCCGCGCCGAAAGCGATGCCAGGAATGGCTGCAACTTGATGTTCGTCTAACAAATTCTGACAAAATTCTAAAGAAGGTGTGGCAAACTTAGTAATATCAACAAAAACATAAAATGCTCCTTGGGGTTTAGGGCAACTTAAACCGGGAATAGCTTCGATACGTTGTAAAATAAATTCCCTACGTTTAGCAAAGGCTTTAACCATTTCCTTAACACAGTCTTGGGAACTTTCTAAAGCCGTAATGCCGCCATATTGAGCAAAGGTGCAAACGTTAGAGGTACTATGACCTTGGATTTTTGTCAAGGCTTGGATTATTTCCACTGGTGCAGCTAAATAGCCTAATCGCCAGCCAGTCATAGAAAAGCTTTTAGCAAAACCCCCACTAACGGCTGAATGCTGCCAAGCTTGTTTACTTACGGCGGCAATGCTTAAATGTTCTGCCCCATCATAGAGAATTTTTTCATAGATTTCATCGGATACTACAAACAGATCATGTTCAATGACAACCTCAGCTAAAGCACGAATTTCTGCGGGGCTATAAACCATGCCTGTGGGGTTAGCTGGGGAGTTGAGGATAAAAAGCTTAGTTTTAGGGGTGATGGCAGCTTTGAGTTGTTCTGGGGTGATTTTATAACCAGATTCTACTTCTGTTGGCACAATTACTGGTTTTCCCCCAGCTAAGTGAACCATATCCGGATAACTTACCCAATAAGGGGCAGGGATAATCACCTCATCTCCAGCCCCAATCATCGCCATAACTAGGTTATAAAGAGACTGTTTACCACCATTGGTGACAATTATATTTTCAGCTTGATAATCAAGATTATTTTCTGCCCTTAACTTTTTGGCGATCGCTTCTCTAAATTTCGGTTCTCCTGCCGCAGGGCCATATCTGGTTTTCCCTTCATCCAAGGCTTTTTGGGCTGCTTCTTTAATATGATTTGGGGTGGGGAAATCTGGTTCCCCCGCACTAAAACTAACGACATCAATACCCTCTGCTTTCATAGCTTTAGCTTTAGCCGCGATCGCTATAGTTAATGAAGGCGTAACCTGGTCTAAACGTTTAGCTAATTCCATTTATTATTGATCATTAAACATTTATCATTAAACATTTATAACTGTTTTTGTCATTCATTGCTGTAGGGCTTTTGATAAAAAAGTAACTAAATTAGATTATAAAAATAAGTTTGGTAGAACCTAAAAATGCTTCTCAATCGCTTGCGTTTGTGGACTGTAAAAGAATATTATCAGATGGTTGAAACGGGCTTACTACAGCCTGAAGAGCAGGTAGAATTGCTCGAAGGGCAAATTATTACTATGACTCCCCAAGGCCCTTTTCACGCCGCGACTACCGACTATACAACAGAATATCTGCGCCACGCCTTGGCTGGTAAAGCCTTACTCCGCTCAGAAAAACCGATTATTCTCAACCAATACTCTGAACCAGAACCAGATATTGCCGTCGTCCATCTCCATCCTTACCGATATGCAGATCATCATCCTCAAGTATCTGAGGTTTATTGGCTAGTCGAGGTAGCAGACACAACCTTAGAATACGATTGTAATACCAAAGCCAAAAATTCTGCATAACCTCTATTCAAGAAAAACCAATGTTCCTTAATAACTTACTATTCCCCAACTAGCCATTAGCAACTAGCAACTAGCAATTAAAATAAAAAATAACGCTGGGCCATCGGTAACTCTGTTGCCGGTTCACAGGTTAAAAGTTCCCCATCAGCCCTAACTTCGTAAGTTTCTGGATCTACTTCAATTTCTGGGGTTGCATCATTCAGCTTCATATCTGCTTTGGATAATTTTCTTGTATTCGCCACCGCTACTACCGGAGTCTGCAAACCAATTTCTGCTGCAATCCCCGCTTCTACGGCAGCTTGGGAAACGAAAGTTAAAGATGTTGCGGCGATCGCACCTCCAAAACTACCAAACATAGGACGCATATGTACAGGTTCAGGAGTAGGTATACTAGCATTGGGATCACCCATTTGTGACCAAGCGATTCCGCCTCCTTTAATTACCATTTCTGGTTTGACCCCAAAAAAGGCTGGTTTCCACAAACACAGATCCGCGAGTTTACCTTCTTCAATAGAACCAACACAATGGGCGATACCATGGGCAATAGCAGGGTTAATAGTGTACTTAGCGATATAACGTTTAGCCCGGAAGTTATCATGGCTAGCATCACTATTTTCTCTCTCCTGTAACAATCCCCTTTGTACCTTCATTTTATGGGCAGTTTGCCAGGTACGAATAATCACTTCCCCTACCCTCCCCATAGCCTGAGAGTCAGAAGCAATCATACTAAATGCCCCCAAATCATGGAGAATATCTTCTGCCGCGATAGTTTCTCGCCTAATCCTTGATTCTGCAAAAGCGACATCTTCAGGGATACTTTTATCCAGGTGATGGCAAACCATCAACATATCTAGATGTTCTTCTAAGGTATTGGTGGTATAAGGGCGGGTAGGATTGGTAGAAGAAGGTAGAACATTGCTTTGGGCGCAAACTTTGATAATATCAGGGGCATGGCCTCCCCCTGCCCCTTCGGTATGGTAGGTATGGATGACACGATTTTTGAAAGCAGCAATGGTATTTTCCACAAATCCTGCTTCGTTGAGGGTATCAGTATGAATCGCTACCTGGATATCATACTCATCAGCAACATTCAAACAAGTATCAATGGTGGCGGGAGTTGTCCCCCAATCTTCATGTAACTTTAACCCCATTGCCCCCGCCCTGACTTGTTCTACCAAGCCTTCTGGTTTGGCACTGTTGCCCTTACCCAAAAAGCCTAAATTCATGGGGAAAGCTTCTGCTGCTTGTAACATCCGGTGCAGATGCCAAGCCCCAGGAGTACAAGTTGTAGCATTTGTACCTGTAGCGGGGCCTGTTCCTCCCCCTAACATGGTGGTAATACCAGAGGCGATGGCCGTTTCGATTTGTTGGGGGCAAATAAAATGAATATGGCTATCAATCCCTCCAGCCGTAAGAATCTTCCCTTCCCCGGCAATCACTTCTGTGGCAGGGCCAATAATAATATCGACATTATCTTGAATATAGGGATTACCTGCCTTACCAATTTTCTCAATCTTGCCATCCTTAATACCAATATCCGCCTTAACAATCCCCCACCAATCCAGAATCAAAGCATTAGTAATCACCGTATCCACCGCACCATCAGCACGAGAAATGGGGGATTGCCCCATGCCATCACGAATTACCTTACCGCCGCCAAATTTAACCTCATCGCCGTAGGTGGTGTAATCTCGTTCAACTTCAATAAATAATTCTGTATCTGCTAAACGGAGGCGATCGCCTGTAGTGGGGCCAAAGGTTTCTGCATAGGCACGACGATCCATTCCATAGCTCATATCATTTATCTTTTGTTATTTATTATTTATCAATAATAGCTTTTTCCGTTCCAAACCAATCATAAAATAGGCTTTATAATTGATGGGATATAACCTACAGCAGCCATTCGTTGCGAAAACCACTTCCTACCTCCCTCATACTACAAACAAGATGACAGCAACATAACTGTCATCTTTGCAGCAGACATAAAGCAACAAGACCCTTAATCTTTAATTTATAGACATTTTTATTAAATCCCCCAAGCAAATGAATCAACTCCTTCGCCCCTTTCAAAATAATCAAGAAAAGAGCAAAGCAAAGGATTCGAGTGCTGTTAATTCTCAGATCTCGCCTTGGTTAACTCGATTTGCTTACCCCCTAGGCAGAAAAATAGTTTTACCATTCTATTTCAGTGATATTGAAGTACGGGGGCAAGAAAATGTTCCCCATACTGGGCCCGTAATTCTTGCACCTACCCATCGTTCTCGTTGGGATGCCTTGCTTATCCCCTATGCTACAGGTCGTTGCGTTACTGGGAGAGACTTAAGGTTTATGGTAACTAGCGACGAAGTTAAAGGTATTCAAGGCTGGTTTATTCGGCGTTTAGGGGGTTTTGCTGTAGATACCAAACGTCCCACTGTGAGTAGCTTACGCCATGGCGTAGACTTGTTACGCCAAGGAGAAATGGTAGTCATTTTTCCTGAAGGTAACATTTATCGGGGCAAGGAAATTAGCAAACTTAAATGTGGTTTAGCCCGTCTTGCTTTGCAAGCACAAGCTTCTCAACCAGAGATTGGTGTCAAGGTTCTGCCGATTAGTTTGGATTATGAAGAAGCTATTCCTCGCCGAGGTTGTGGGGTCAAAATTGATATTGGCGCACCTTTAGATGTTGCTAATTATCAAAGCACCTCAACGAAAAAAGCAGCTAAATCCCTAATGCAAGACTTAGAAACTACTTTAATCAATCTTCAACACCCTACACCTCAATCTTTTCCACAGTCTTTAGCTCTTAGCTCTTAGCTCTTAGCTCTTAGCTCTTAGCTTTTTGGCGTTCGGTTGCTTCTTGCTTCCTACTCCCTACTTCCTCAACCATGGAAGGCAACGTCACTACAAACTCAGTTCCTACTCCAACTTCACTATTAACTTCTAGACAGCCTTGATGTAATTCTATACAGCTTTTAACAATAGCAAGACCTAAACCAGTTCCTTTGATTTTACCAACATTAGTACCACGATAAAAGGATTCAAATATTTCTTGTTGCTCTTGATAAGGAATACCAATTCCTTGATCCTGGATGCAAAAAACAACCCGACCTCTACTACAAAAAAGCTCAAACTTGACAATTGAAGCTTCAGGAGAATACTTGATAGCATTTGTCAGTAAATTAGTCAAAATATGCTGCAATAAATGCTTATCCATACAAGTATTATGACATTCACCTTTAGAAGTAAAAACTATAGTTGATTGAAGACGGGAATTTATCTTCACATCTTCTACTATCTCTTGACATAGTTCTAATAAATCTAAAGGTAAAGGACGAAACTCCAACCTTCCGGCTTCCGCATCCCCTACCACCAAAACATCATCAAGCAGATGACGCATATGTTCAACAGAATTGTGAATTCTGCGAAAGTTTTTCCGCTTTTTTTCATCTATTTTCTCTTGACAATAAAATTCCAGCATTTCTGTGGCGGAAAGGATCGTTGTTAAAGGAGTACGGAATTCGTGGGAAGTTAGGGATAAGAAATTTGTTTTCAGTTGATTTAGTTCTTGCTCTTTTACTAAAGCTTGGTGGATTCTGACTTCTGCTTGATGACGGGCAAGAGCTATTTCAATAGTTGTATGTAACTCTCTTTCCTCAAAGGGCTTTAATAAGTAACCAAATGGTTCACTTAATTTAGCTCTTTGTATAGTTGCTAAGTCATTATGGGCAGTTAAATAAGCAACGGGAATATCAAAGCATTCTTTGATTTTTTCAGCAGCCTCCACCCCATCCATTTGACCAGCTAAAATAATATCCATTAAAACCAAATCTGGCTTCAGGATACCTACTTGATTAAGAGCCTCTTCTCCTGAAGAAAAGACACCGGGAACTTTATAACCCAAGCTTTTCAGGGTGGTTTCAATGTCGAAGGCGACTATTTCTTCATCTTCGACTACTAGTATTTTGGTAGCTGGCATAGTTTGATCATAAGGCAATAGCCTAGAGAAAGATTACTACTAACTAAATCTATATTTACATCAATAATTTGTGGTTGCTACTGTAGAAAGGTTAGGGTCGTTGAGCAATAATTTTAAACTCTGTACCTTGGTGGCGATTGAGTTCAACTATACCTCCTAGCTGCTTAGTTAATCGGCGTACCAACTGCAAACCTAAAGTGTTAGTGGTATGTAAGTCTAAATTGTCTGGCAAACCAACGCCATCATCCTTAATAGCGAGAATAAAGGAATTTTTTTCACTACTATGAAGACTGACCCTAATTTCTCCTTTCCTACGTCCTGAAAAAGCGTATTTTAAACAATTGGAGATGAGTTCGTTGATAATTAGACCACAAGGGATAGCTAAATCTACGCCTAAAGCAATGGGTTCGACATTAATAGTGAGATGAATTTGGCAAGAATTAATACTGTAGGAGCGTAACAGATTGCTAGTTAGGTTTCGTATGTATTTTTGTAAATCCACCTCAGCTAAATTAGAAGACTGATAAAGTTGTTCATGAACTAAAGCCATACTTCTGACTCGGTTTTGACTTTCTGAGACTAGATCCATAGTTTGCCTATCTTCGATATGTCGAGATTGCAAGCGCAATAAACTAGAAATGATTTGCAGATTATTTTTGACGCGATGGTGAATCTCTTTGAGTAAAGTTTCTTTTTCTTGTAAAGAGGCTTTAATCTTATCTTCTGCTAACTTGCGCTCAGTGATGTCCCTATCCATCCCTCGATAACCTTGGAATTGATTAGCACTGTCAAAGATAGGTACACCACTGGTTTCCATGACTACCAAATGACCTTTTTTGTGTATACAAGCATTTTCTATACATTGAAAGGGCTTTTTGGCTCTAAAAAACGTTTCCAGTAGCCCTTTTACCCTCTCTGCTTCTTGATTGGACATTAAATCAAAAGGACTCTTGCCCAATAATTCCTCTGGTTGATAACCCCAAATGCTAGAAACTTGAGGGCTAGCATAGGTAAATAGTAGATTTTTGCTTAACTCCCAGACAAAATCACTGCTGGTTTCTACTAAACTTCGGAAACGCTCTTCGCTACGACTTAAAGCTTCTGCTGCTTCTTTTCTTTCAGTTATATCTTCAGCAATACCCGCTAAACGATATACTTGGCCTTGTTCGTTACAAATAGGAAAAGCGCGATCACGAACCCAACGGACTTCTCCATTAGGACGGATAATACGATACTGTTCATCACTCCCTGAGTGCATTTGCTGGGAAGTAAGAGCAACTACACGCTCTCGATCTTCTGGGTGAATAGCCGCTTGCCAAGTTTGAATTGAATTATAAATGGAACTACGCTGCCGACCCCAAATTTTCTCAAAGGCCGGGCTGACGTAAATAGCTTTTCTGGTATCAGGTTCGGTGATCCAAAAGGCACTTTCTGTATTTTCTGCTAACTGACGGAATTTTTCTTCACTTTCAGTGAGGGCAACTTCTGCTTGTTTGCGGTCAGTGATTTCTCTTTGTATACAAAAGTTTCCGGTAATTCTCCCCTCTTGATCGTACATACAAATTATTTTTGATTCTGTCCACATGGGAGTGCCATTTAACTTAAGCTCTTGGGCTTCTACTTGTAGGTTTCCCGCCTCAAAACAACGTCTAGCAATTTCTCTACTTCTTTCTAGGTCATGGCCCAATAACTCTTTTAAAGTTAAGCCATTCAGTTGTCCTGGTTTAGCGCCATATTGAGCGAGCATAGCATCATTGATTTTAGTGAAGCGCATATGCTCGAATACATAGTCCAAAGCAGCTTCTTTATCAACGGTATCATCCCAACGTACTGGTTCGTCGAGCATCATAAAAGAAAAACCATCTAAGGATTGAGAAAAGAACAATTCTAGTTTTTGTTCACTTTCCCGTAGGGCTACTTCTGCCCGTTTGCGTTCTGCCAATTCTTTTTCTAACTCAGCAGTGCGTTGTTCTACTTGGGCTTCTAGGTTTTGATTTTGTTGTTCTATTTGAACAAATAGGTGATCACGCTCTTCTTCTGCTTTTTTACGGGCTGTGATATTTATACCTACTGATACAGCCGCTTTCCCTTGCTGATATTTTTGGGCGGCAATTAAGTAATGGCGGTTTGTACCATCAATTTGAGCTTGAATTGTTTTGGAAGCTCCTGTTTTGCTGCTATTCATGAATTCTGCTATAAAACGAGAATACTGGGAGCTACTTTTACGAAAGCCGATTTCTTGCCCAATAAATTCTTCTGGAGAGAGGTTGAATGCAGCAGCGAGATAGCGATTAACTCCCAAGTAATGTCCTTCAGCACTTACCCAAGAAACAAACCCTGGAACCGCATCTAAGACCGCTTGTAGCTGATCGTTTGTTGCTTGTAAAGTTCCTTTGGCTAGCTTACTCTCTGTAATATCTCGACAATGGAAGACCATACCTTTAACAGAGGGATCATCTAGGAGATTTTTGCCCCAGGATTGCAATATTCGCCAAGAACCATCTTGATGACGGTAACGGTATTCAAGGCAACTAGTAGCGCCAAGGGGTTGAGAAGCTAATTGTTGCCATTCTTTTTGGGCAGAGGTTACATCATCAGGATGAATAAAGTCTAATACTGAGCCGGAGATGACAGATTCTGGTTTGTAACCCAGTATTTGTTCAACTACAGGATTGGTATAAAGGATATTAGTTTGACCATCTTCAATAAAAATAATATCAGAGCTATTTTCAACTAGCGATCGCCATTTGACTTCACTCTCTGCTAAGGTGGGCAGTTGTTGTTTTAGTTCTTGGGTTTTGTGGATAGCTATGTTGATAATATTTTGCCAGTTACTACTATCAGGAGTAACCTTAGCAAGGTCTGTGAGATGAGCAAGAATTTGGCTGGCAAGATCGATACTATTATGATCATTTATCATTGGTTATTTAGTATTTTTTCTTGGGAAGTTTTCAATCTAACTTAACTTATAAAATTTGTGATTTTGTTATGGATAGTTATTTAATTGGTGTAGATATTGGTACAACTAGCGTTAAATCAGTTCTCTTTACAAGTAAAGGTGAAGTTGTTAGTAAGTATGGCCTTGATTATCCTCTCTATTCTCCTGTTCCCTATGCCGCCGAACAAGCTCCAGAGGAGATATTTACAGCTACTATTACTACGGTTAGCCAAGTAGTTGCCCAAAGTAAGGTTGCCCCTTCAAAAATACTGGCTCTTTCTTTTAGTAGTGCGATGCACAGTTTGATTGCTATGGATGGGGAAGGAAAACCCCTAACCCAAAGTATTACTTGGGCTGATAATCGTAGTGTTGAGGTGGTAGAAACTATTAGGCAATGGCGCTCAGAAGAGAGTCTTTACAAAACAACCGGGCTTCCTATCCATGCCATGTCTCCTTTGGTTAAACTTGTTTGGTTACAGCAAAGGCATCCTCTAATTTTCAACCAGGCTGCTAAGTTCATTTCTATTAAAGAGTATGTTTTATTTAAGCTTTTTCATAGCTATGTAGTTGATTATTCTATTGCTGCTGCTACAGGTTTATTTAATTTAAAACAATTCACCTGGGATAGGGATATTTTGGCTTTTTTAGGTATTAGTAAAGAACAATTATCTCAATTAGTACCTACTACTTATATACTGAATTTGATGGAAGCAAAATATAGTAGCTTCATGGGGCTTTCTCCTCAAATTTCTACTATTGTTGGTTCTAGTGATGGTGTTTTAGCTAATTTGGGGTTAGGGGCGATTAAACCGGGAGTTACGGTAGTTACGGTGGGGACAAGTGGAGCGGTACGCACTGGGGTTAAGAAAGCTATTTTATCTTTTCCTACTCGACTATTTTGTTATCCTTTAACTTCTCAATACTGGGTATTGGGGGGAGCAAGTAATAGTGGCGGCATTGCTTTACAGTGGTTAAAAGAGCAACTTTTAGAAACAGAAGAAAGTTATGGGACTTTAACGGCTTTAGCTCAGAAAGTTCCTGCGGGGGCTGAAGGATTGATTTTTCATCCCTATTTAACCGGAGAACGAGCGCCTCTTTGGAATTCTAGCGCTAAGGGAAGCTTTTTCGGTTTGAGTTTACGCCATCGTAAAGCTCATTTAGTAAGGGCTGTTTTGGAAGGGGTGGTTTATAATTTATATTTAATTTTCCAAGCTTTAGCACCATTAGCAACCAAAAATACAGTGATTAAAGCTACAGGAGGATTGGCTGATTCTGAGTTGTGGAGACAAATTTTAGCTGATGTTTTTGAACAAAAAGTGATTGTTCCTAGCCAGTTGGAAAGTTCTTGTTTGGGGGCTGTGATTTTAGCTTTATATGCCCTAGAAAAGATACCTTCTTTAGAGAGTTTTACTCCCATAGTTACAGAAAGCTACAGCCATAAACCGATTTTAGCTAATACAAAGGTATATAAAAAGTTACTGCCTATTTATCAAAGTTTAGGAGGTAAGTTTGTCGAAGAGTATAGCTATTTAGAGCAAGCTTTTGCTTCTGAAGGGAATATAGATATAGAGGAGGTGACTGGGTGACTGGGAGTATGATGGTTTAAATGCACATTAGCTTAAAAGTTGTTCTTTACTTTAAGTTGGATTTTTTGTCAAAAAAACTTTTAAAATTGCCTCAAAATTAGTTACTTCCTGCTTTTTCTTGTAAGGGATTTTGGAGCAAAAAAGCTACTTGATTAACCATTTATGGGGGTTATAGAGCTTGCGTTTTAATTCTGCACATAAAGATAGCAGTATGATTTTTTTAATTATCCCATAAAATTACACAAATGCGTCATTTACAGCAATTTTTGGCCCTTGACATTTTTTAAGTTGAAGTTATGTAAATTCAGAATGTTTGATGACAAGCTCGGTTGGTTTAAATAATTACTTATGTTTGCGGGTTGCATTTTTCTCCCTTGACATGATATTATGTATATGGTGGAAAAGGTGCGCCCTTAAAAACTGTTTTTCTAATCAAGTTAAAGAACTCCTATAAATAAAATATCCTCACCAAGTATAAGATTTTAGCAACTAGCCATTAGCTTATCGCTTTTGGATAAGTCTTTTCTTGGTTCTCTCTTACTTCTCTTCAGTGCAACTTCTTCCCAAAACTAGAACTTTAAATCAAGCTCATTTTTGCTTGCTACGATACATTAGAGCAAGAGAAATAGATAGTAAACTGAGCCAGTATGCGCTAGTTTTGGCTTAATACAACCAAATTATGACCACCCAAGCAAACAGTAAACTGGAACAAGTACGCAATCACTTGCAACAGTTAGGAAATGAGGTTGCGAATTTAGCTCAAAATCATGCTGATATTTTAGCTAGTCCTAATCTCCAAGAGGCTTTGTTAAAGTTCCGCCAGGCTTATGAAGAGTCGGTAAGAAGGTTGGAAAGTCCCAATTTTACCATTGCTACCCTTGGTACAACTTCTTCTGGTAAATCGACGATTGTTAATGCTTTAATCGGACGGAGAATTGCACCTATTGAGGCTGGGGAAACAAGCGGGGGAGTGTTAACAATTAAGCATTCTCAAAAGTTCAGCTTAACAGTAAAAGAAACCGAAAATGCTCAGTGGGAAACGGGAAGTTGGAGTGATTTAGGCGATAAGAAGATATATGAGCGTATTCGTAACGGGGTAATGTTGCCCTATCATCAAGCCCGTCAGAAACAAGAATTAGTTGCACCGCAAGTTACAGCTTATATACCAATTTTACCGGCTGAGGATAGTAGTTTATTGGGATTACCGGAGGGAATTGGTATTGAGTTTGTTGATTTACCAGGATTAAAGTCTATTCAAGATAAGGATAATCTCAAGGTTATTCAAGAACAAGTTGGTAAGGCTTTTAGTTTAGTAACCTTAGATTATTTGCAAGTAGATGATCAACATAGGAAACGTTTATTAGAAGAGTTAAAGAAAGTTGTTGAGTATTTACAAGGGCGTACTGACTCAATGATTTTTATCCTCAATCGAGTTGATCAACGGGGTAAAGATGATCTGGCGATCGCCCAGAGAATTGAAAGGTTACAGTTAGAGATTCAAGAAACTTTAGCTTTACAAGATTTACCGGACATTATACCTTTAAGCGGTAGATTTCTTTATTACGCTCAATGTGCTTGGGGAACGACAGCAAGAGCTGATGATTCTGTTGTTAATGCTGCGACACGTAGAGAGTTTTTACAGGGTTTGTTGGCAGATTGTTCTAGTTTGATTCGCTTACATACCAGTGAGGATAGGAAGCTAAAAAGCTGGTTTAGAAAGTTGGAAGATAAAGTTGATGAAGGTAGAGCTATTGATGATACAAGTATGCGAAAAGTTCTTTTTCATGTTTATGATTGGAGTGGCGGTAAGCAACTTTGGCAATGTATGAAGGAGCGCATTCAAGAATCTTTTTCCGAGTTGGTTATTCTACCTACTTTAATTGAGGTTTTTGAGGGGTATGATCTTTTAGTTCAAGCAATTGATGTAGAACTAAAGATCAGGAAAATTAGTGAGAAAGAAGAACTAGAAACCAAGCGACAGAGTGTTATTGCTGGCAGTGAAAGATTGAAGGAAGAAGTTAAAAACGTTCGCGACTGGTTTCTCTACGATGTTAATAAAATCATTGCGGCTGTTAAAGCCGATGACGCAAAAAAGCGAAGTGAGTTAGAGCAATATTTAAAACAAAAGGAATATAAGATCTCCTCTTTGCTAGATGTTGTTAGGGAAGTTGAAACAGATTTAATTGAAAACTTAATTGCCCCTGTTCGTGATGCTTTGCAAGAAAACCAAAGAACTTATGAATTAGAAGAACAACTAGCTGAAGTTGTTACTCCTCCCAAAGCTAAAGCTGTTGCGAAAGCTTACGATTTGGTTGGGCGTAAATTGAGTAACTTTGGTAAAGGTAATTTAGAATATTTTGTTAAACAAGTACGTCGAGATCAGCAAGGCGAAATCCGCAATCTAGAAGCAGCAGAAAGGGCCGTGCGTTCTCTTTATTATGCTATGAGTAAAGCTATGGCTACGAGGGCAGAGTTTGCTTTACAAGGGCAAGCTAAACATTTTGAAACAAGCTTAGAATCTTTGGTTAAGGTAGTAACAAAAGAGCTTAAAGAAGCTTGTCAGCATGAACTTCCTACTTTAAATTTAGATCAAGGAATTATGACCAATCTGGAAAGCTATCTTAGTCATAATCCTCCTCAATTACCAGAGGAACTATTTAGCTTTGCTGCTGATATTGAACAAAGTAGCACTAAGAAACGAGAAAAAGTAGGAGAGAAACAAGTAACGGAAGTTGAGGAGAAAGGGAGTTGCTTTAAAAAAGAAGAAACTAAAACTGTAACTAAAGATGTTCATGAGGATATTGAGTATCAAGAATTAAAGCTACCCAACTATAAAAATATGGCCAGGCAGTGGGCAGATGGTTTAAGTAAGGGAAAAGATCATCTTTGGGATGTTCTTGATGATTGGATTAGTAGCTATTTGAACCAAGTTACTGAAGAATGCGATCGCGCTATTAATAAAGTAAGTAAGGTTGCCGAAGAAGCTTTTGATAAACAATTACAGGTGATTAACCAAGATGCCGTTACACAAGCAGAGTATTGGCATAAGTTTGAGGGAGAATTGAATTTAGTTAAGGTAGTTTATCAGCAATTGAAGCAGGAAGCTGTTTAATTTTATGACTAATCTAATTACTCGCTTCAAAGAATTATTATATGAACTAGAACAAGATTATTGGGATAGAGGTTTATCTTTAAAGATGGCAATTGCTGCTTGGTGTGACAAACTATCTATTAATGAAACTTCCTCTTCCTCTATTGCTTATGAAGACATTCAACAATACATCAACGAATGGTTAGGAGATAGTTTAGTTAGAGAATCAGGAAAAGAGATTTATCTGATTATTATCAAAATCGCCTATAGAGATTTAGATGGCTTTAGAGTAATATCCTCTATAGAGAAATTTTTCTCTTTAAATATAAATAACTTTATTTTAAATAGATTTAATCAAAACATTCATAAAACAAAGAAAGAAATGTCAAATTCAAACAAACTTATTTTAATAACTGCCTTCGTATTAACAGGAGTAGGTATATTACTATTTCTGTTAAATCGCAAAGAGAAAACCAGGGAGAGTCGGTATCTTAATTCTCCAGCTAACTCGCCTTCCCTTCCTGCTTCTGGCATAAAAGAAAAATATATATTAGCGCTTTTAATCAACAGCGATCGCAACCAAGAATTAATCAACTCATTAAAAGAGAATAATTATCTTAAACAAGAAGATTGTCGTCAACTATATGATGCAACCCAGGGTTTGTGGATTGGTAAGGAAATCGAGTTTAATAATTCAGTAGTTAAAAGAGAGTTTAATTCTCAAGTTAGTCTAGAAGACGAGTATGATTGCCACTTCGTTAAGATAGAACTTGATGAAAATGATACTCGGTTTAATAAAAATGCTAATCCTATGGATCGTCGAGATGCTTTCATCGCCTTAGCTAATAAATCTCCTCAAGTTACAGTTTCTCCCCGCCTCTCCTCTCAAGCTTATGAAAACACAGAATTTTATAATCGCTAACCTCAAACTCTACCTATGTTAATTAACTCTCTTTTCCTTATCAAAGATACTGCCATAATCCAAGGCTTATTAAACGGAAGCTTAACTAGATATGGTGGCGTAGTTAGAGATGCTGCCACAGGACAAATTGTCCGTCATTTAGCAGAATCTCCCTCTTTAACTAACAACTTAATGTCCCTAACAGCGAATCCTCTTTTAGGAAGCGCCTCCTTAGTAACTAATGCTGTCGGGCAGGGCATTACTATTAACAAACTCAACCAAGTGCAACAAAGCCTAAACTCCATATTAGGTTTATCGCAAATTGCAGCCGGGGCTAGTATTCTCAATGTTGGAATTAGTGTAGCTGGGTTTGCTTATATGGGTTATAAACTCAACCAAATGCAGACTAGCTTAAACCAACTACAACAATCAATGGAGTCAGGTTTTAAAAATATAGAAGATCGCTTAAATTCCCTCTCCGGGCAACTAGCCTATCTCCATTTATTAGTAGAAGAAAACCGCCAAGGGCAAATACATCTTTCCCAAGCTATAAACCAACTCCATCGCACCATCTTAATCACCCAAATAGCGGAATTACAGGCTGAATTAATAGAAAAAAGTCGCTTCCCCAAAACTCCTATTCAACCAGCCTTAAAAGTAGCTTCCAAAGTTCGCCTGATCATGTCAGATCAAGCTTTACAAATAGTACCCCAGTTAGAACCAGAAAAGATGTTATTAGCTGACGTTGCTACCCAAGGTTGGGCAGTAGCAACAGCAACAGAAGCATACTTGTTATTAGAAGTCGGCAAATTTGACGAGGTACAAAGCTTACTAAGTTTTGAAGTTCCCAGATTTAAAGAAAATGCTCAAAATTGGGCAAATAACCTTTTAAACCAAGAACGTCCCGAATTAAACACCGCCTATCGTTTCACTGCCCCAAGGTTCAAAAGCCATATTAGCCAAGAACGAATAACCAGAATTGCCAACCTGATTAAAGATGATGCCAACCTATCCCTAGAAAAAAGACAACAAAAACAGGATCAAATTGCTGTGGAGTTTCAAATGTCCTATGCCTCTCAATTTGAGCAAAAATGGACACATAAACAAGTTGCGATCGCCGAATATTTAGATACCCTCAGTGAACTCTCCGCTAGATTGGAAAGTTTGCAAGGCTTTACTTCTCTATGTCAGCAAGGCGAAGTTAAAAGTAGTCTCGATCTTTTACCTACCCAACAAGCAGAGAAAGGTTGGTATAGTTTGTGTCCTAGTTCCTAAATTGTCGGGATTTTGGCTAAAGAATTATCCCAGAGTAAAAAAGTTTTTAAAAACCGCTTTTAAGGGCGCACCTTTTCCACCATATACATAATATCATGTCAAGGAAGAAAAATGCAAGACTTTTAAGGACAAAAAGCAATCCCCCTCACCACCCCATCAATAACCAACCTTTAACTATCAACTTTTACGAGTCGCTTCGATCAGACGAGAATAATAGAAACTTGTACTAGTCATCCCATTACCATTGGGGAGAAAACCCTGATCTTCTAAGATCTTAATAATATCGGCTTCGCGATGTTGATAGGCACGGGTAGCTTTACTGGGGCCAGGAAAAAAATCTCCTACCTTTTTCAAAACCGTTAAACCTAAAGTCTTGGGGGCAAAGCTAAGAATCAGGCGAGACTCAGCCAAGGAAGCAAGATGACTAATCATCTCTGCGGCTTTAGCTTGGGGGTAGTGGATTAACACATCTAAACAAACAACCGTGTGGTATTTCCCTGTCAATGCTTCTAAATCTTTAACAGCAAAAGTAGGATTATTTTTGCTTCCCAAAGCTGCTTCCGCCCGTTTCTGGGCTTCCCCAACCATTTTCTGGGAAATATCACTAGAAAAAACCTTAGCACCTGCTTGGGCAAGGGGAATACTGAGACTACCCACACCACAACCAGCATCGCAGATTGTTATGTGGTTCAAGTTACCATCTGCTTGCAACCAAGATAAAACTGTATCAACGGTTTGTTGATGCCCTGTGCGAATATCCTGCTGAACTTTATTAACTTCTCCATTGCCATAGATCCTACGCCAACGGTCAAAACCCGTGGCATTAAAGTATTCTGTAACAATAGCTTTATCGTCAACTGCATTCATAAAAATTAAATCTTAAAATTTCGCTCTAAGATAAATACCATACCAGTTATTGGCTCTAAAGCAGCTAATCAAAAGTTAAACTTTTATCACTCATAAGTAATTCTTCAAATTCCCCGGCAGTAAGGGGATGACTAAATAAAAATCCTTGGATTTCATCGCAGTTATTTTGACGTAGAAAATTGAGTTCTGCTTCAATTTCCACACCTTCAGCAATAACCTTAAAATTCAAACTACGAGCCATTTGTAAAATAGCATTTGTAATCGCTGCATTTTTGGTATTTTCTTGAATATTATGGATAAAACAGCGATCTATTTTGAGAATATCAAAGGGAAATTGTTGTAAATAACTCAAAGAAGAATACCCTGTTCCAAAATCATCAATTGCGATTTTAATACCTAAAATTTTGAGAGCATTCAATTTACTTCTGGCTACAGTAATATTTTCAACCAGGATACTTTCAGTTAATTCTAGCTCTAAATATTGAGGATCTAGTCCAGTCTCTAAGAGTATTTTGAGCAAATTTTGACGTAACTCTGGCTGAGAAAATTGACGACCTGATAAATTAACAGCAATTAACAAAGGTTCTGTGTTTGTTAAAGAATGCCAAATTTTACCTTGGTGACAAGCTTTACTTAATACCCATTCTCCAATGGGTATAATTAAACCTGTTTCTTCTGCTAAGGGGATAAATTTACTAGGAGAAATCAAACCTTGATCGGGACTATTCCAACGTAATAAGGCTTCAGCCCCAGTTATCTTGCCAGTTTTCAAGCTAATACGAGGTTGATAATAAACTTGTAATTCCTCTTTTTCTAATGCTTGCCTCAATCTATTTTCTAAAGATAAAATATCTGCTTTATAATCACCAAAAGTTGCTTCAAAAAACTGATATTGGTTTCCTCCTTGGCTAACAGCAGAATCCATAGCTAATTGTGAGCGTTTTAGCAAATCTTCCAAGCTGGTTTGACATGGAAAAGAAAAAGCAATACCAATACTAGCAGTAGCAAAAACTTCTTTGCCGTTAAGTATAAAAGATTGATTAATAATTTCTAAAACTTTTTTAGCAACCTCTGCTACAACTTCTTTTCCTGTAGTTGCTCCTAACATAATAATAAATCGATTAGGATTTAGATAGGTAACAGCATCATCATTTCCTTTGAAATGTAACTGTAAACGTTTAGCAACTGATTGAAGAAGTAAATCTCCATAATCATGGCCTAAAGTTTCATTAATTCTATTCAGTCGATCAAGGCGTAAACAAATGACAGAAATAACCTGCTGGTTATCTGTAATTGATGAATAATTATTAGTGAGGGTAGTAAATTTCTCCCTAAGAGATAAACGGTTAGGTAATCCAGTAATACTATCGTGATAAATTAGATAATTAAGCTTTTCTTCTGCTTGTCTTAACTGGGAACTGTAGCATTCTTGCACTAATGCTGACTTTTCTAGTTGGGTTTGAATTGCTCCTAGCAATTCCGCCCTTGTAAAAGGTTTAGTCAAGTAATCATAAGCCCCTAGTTGCATTCCTTTACGGAAGTCTGCTCTAGTTGCTTTAGCACTTAAAAAAATAAAAGGTACTGTGGCTATTTGCAAATTTTTCCGCAATAAATGCAAAACCTGATAACCATCAACTTCTGGCATCATCACATCACAAATAATTAAGTTGGGTAATTCTTTTTGAGCAACTTCAACACCTTGGCGACCATTTGCAGCCCAAACAGTTTGGAAACCTTCCACTTCTAATAGTTCAAGGATATTATCTCTAACTAACTTTTCGTCTTCAATTACAAGAATCTTGATCATTAGTGATTCCCACTCAATAAGTTGTTAATAATAACCTCGAGGCAAAAGTGTTGTGAAGGTTGTACCTTTACCAACTTCGCTGACAAATTTGATTTCCCCACCATGAACTTCTACACATTTTTTCACAATGGCTAATCCTAAGCCCGTACCGGGAATGTTGGTAACATTATTGCCGCGATGAAAAGATTCAAATAAATGGACTTGATCTTCAGGGGGAATGCCAATACCACTATCTTGGATTTGTAAGGCAATTGAGTCTCCTAAACAAGCCAAAGAAAACTTGATAGTACTATCTTCTGAAGAATATTTAATAGCATTAGAAAGGAGATTGGTGAGAATATGCCGTAGTAGTTTTTTATCTAAATAAGGATTACTTCCCTGCCATTGATTAACAAAATCAATTTTATAGTTATGAAGATGATTCAGTTGCATCTCTTCAACAATTTCTTGGCAAAAACCAACTAAATCAACAATTTCCGGCTTGAATTCTAGTTTATCTGCTTCGGATTTACCAATAATGAGAATACTATTTAATAATTCTGTCATTTGCTGGACAGAAGTTTGAATACGATGATAGTGGGTAAGCTGTCTTTCTTGAGATAATTGCTGGTGGTAATGTTCTAACAATTCAGCCGAAGAAAAAATTGTACTCAATGGAGTACGAAATTCATGAGAAGCCATGGAAATAAAGCGTGATTTTAATTCTACTAATTCTTTTTCTTTCGCTAAGGCTTGACGTAATTCTTCCTCTACTCTTTTACGTTCAGTAATGTCACGATACATCCAAAGATGACCTTCATAATTATCACCAATGAAAATTGGCACATAGTCTCTTTCTAAAGTTCTGCCATCTTTTAGTGATAATTCCTCATTGGTTACTACTTGCTTTTTACTAACAATCTGCTGATTCTTTTCTAAGAAATAGTAAGAATCTTCAAACAAATGCTGATTAGTTCGTGGGAAATTTGAAAGATCTTCCCCAGTTAATAACTCTGGATAATTAGGGATATTAAATAGTTGACAGAAAAGCTCATTAGTTAAAATGACTTTTCCATATCTATCTTTAAATAAGACACCGAACTGTAAATTTTTAATCAAAGCACTTAAGCGAGAAGTTGTGGCCCTTAATTTCTCTTCTGCTTGTTTGCGTTTGGTAATATTTTCCACCATTCCTAAACCATAACGCCACTGACTATTATTGTCGCCAATGTAACCACAAGTTTGTTTAACCCAAATAACTTCTCCGTTTTTATTAATGTAGCGTTTTTCTAATTGATAATTATTAATCTCTCTTTGATGGAATTTTTCTAAGTAAGGTATTTCTTCAGCTACATCTTCAGGATGATTGATTGTCAAAAAAGTAAATTGTTCTAACTCTTCTGGAGTATAACCAACTAACTCACAAAAAGCAGGATTAACTTGAACAAATTTTCCCTCAAAATCGTAGAGGGCCATACCAATAGGTGCATCTTGAAAAACGCGGCGGAATTTTTCTTCACTTTTAGCTAACTCTTTAGTCAATGCTTGCCGTGCTTTAGTTTCTGCTTGAAGCTTTTCTAAAGATTGTTTTAAAGCTGCTGTTCTTTCTTCAACTCTTACTTCTAAAACCTCATAACTTTCCCTCAATGCTTCTTCAGCTTTTTTACGCTGTGTAATATCAGTAGCAACGCAAATTACTTGATTAACCTGACCACGAGGAGAAAACAAAGGTCTTTTAATAGTTTGTAGATAAATCTTCTCTCCTTGAGAATTTGTCACCATTTCTTCAGGAATAAATTTAGCTTTCAAACTACTAATAACCTCTCGATCAGCCGCAACAAAACCAGCCACTTCTTGAGCATTATCGTTAAAGTCAGCATCAGTTTTGCCGACCAAATCATCAACTGTAGTACCATAAACTTCTGCTAAAGCTTGGTTGCCCAGGGTAAATCTTCCCTCCCAATCTTTAACAAAAATCAAGTTAGGATTAGTATCAACAATGCTGTGGAGAAATTCTTTTTGCGCCCGTAAATCGGCTTCAGCTTGCTTACGTTTAGTAATATCAATACCTACCGATACCACCGCTCTATTTTGATTATATTTTTGAGCAGCAATGACATAACTTCTCGAATCATTACCTACCTCTGCTTTAACAACTTCGCTGATGGTTTGCTCCTCAGTTTGGAGAAACTTGTGCATAAATTGCACAAATTCTGGACTATTTCTCAAAAAACCCAATTCCTGCCCTACAAAGTCATTAGGAGTTAGGTTTAAAGTCTGAGCAAGATGGCAGTTAACACCCAGATAATGCCCTTCTGCATCCATCCAAGATACAAAACCTGGTACTGTATCAATAATAGCCCTAAGTCTATCTTTAGCTTCTTTTAAGTCATTGAGAGCTTGTTTGCGTTTGGTAATATCGTTAAAGCTGCTAATTAAACAAGTTTTCCCAGCAAATTCAGTGGTTTCTACTGAAAGGGATACTTCGCGAATTTCTCCACTTTTGGTACGTAACTGAGTTTCTAAATTTTCAACGGAACCATGGGAATGAAGCAGCGATCGCATATTTTGGTATTGCTGGTTATCAAACCAAATCCCTAATTGTTCCACAGTCAAGCCAATGACTTCTTGCCTTTTATAGCCTAGTAGTTTAAGGAAATTGGTATTAACTTCTAAAAAACTATCTTCCTGGCTACAACTAATACTAATAGCTACGGGGGCTGCGAGAAAAACTCGACGAAATCGGCATTCACTTAATTGTGCAGGTTCCATGATTAAAAAAAGAAACTAAGAGTATGCTAGTATACAGCACTAATTTTTTATACAGGTATGGTTCTAGGACTTCCAGAATTTTTAAAAGAATTTAGCAACAAGTATAAATAAACCAATAACTAAATTATTGATTACTGATTATTGACCATTGAAAAGATAGCCAATCACCGCCCCCCCCAAAACTAGCCAAGCAGCATTTAATTTAAAGCGTAGTAGCAAAATAGTTGCTGTGGCTGCGATTCCAATTGCTACAAGATCAATAGGAAAGTTAGCTGTAGACTGCACCAGAGTGGCTTGAATTAATTTTAAGGTAACAACTAGCATCAACGCCAGAGAACTTACATTCACCGCATCTAAAAAAGTAGATGTCCAGGGAGACTCGCGTAATTTGCTAATAAGCGGATTAAGAGCAACAACAAAAATAAAAGAAGGTAAAAATATACCCAAAGTAGCGACAATTGCCCCAGGAAATCCCGAAATTAAATAACCAATAAAGGTAGAGGTAGAAAGTACAGGACCAGGAGTAAACTGACCAATAGCTATGGCATCTAAAAGTTGTTGCCCAGAAAGCCAATGGTATTTGTTAACTACTTCTCCTTCCAAAAAGGCTATCAAGACATAACCACTACCAAACAAAACACTTCCCACCTTGAGAAAAAACAAACCTAGTTGCCACAGGGGGGGAGTAACCAAAGAATTTACTTGGGCTGCAACGGCTTTGATTATAGTACCCCCCATTAAACTACCAATCACTATCTCAACTGTAGAGTTAGGAGGTTGTTTTTTATCGACTGTTAACTGTAACCAAACTCCCCCCACTACTCCCCCAATCAATAAAGAAACTACTTCATTAAGCCCCAGGAGTAATAAAGGTACAACTCCCAAACCAATTAGTAAAAGTTGGTAACTCTTCACAGCTTTTTTTCCTAAACGCCACAAAGCCCCCAGAATTACTGCTAACACAGCAGGTTTAATGCCATAAAGTAAAGGTGCAAGCTGAGGTAAAGTACCAAATGCCTGATATAGCCAAGCCAAAATAGCCGTAATAGTTACCGCCGGGAAAATAAAGCAAATTCCTGCTACCACTAACCCTGGTAAACCGGCATAAAGATAACCAACATGAATAGCCATTTCTGTAGAGTTAGGCCCCGGAATTAAGTTAGTTGCCCCAACTAAATCTAAAAACTGCGATCGCCTCAACCACTCACGACGGCTAACCACTTCCTCTTCCATCATGGCTATATGAGCCGCCGGTCCTCCGAAACCAATAATACCTAACTTCAAGAATAATGTTGCTAATTCTCTGAGGCGAGGGTTGGACATAGTTTTTATGATTAGTGATGCTAAGGATTAATTATTGCATTCTCAGTTTGCAACATTAAGTAGTGGTTAATAGCTAATCCCAAACCAGCAAATCTTTCTCTTTGTTACGTATTTGTAGACGATCTCACGCAGGAATGTTATAAATGACCCGAAGTCTGACATAATTAATATCCAGATTAATATCCATTTTCAGGGAACACCCATCTCCAAGATTAATACTCAATTGCTAACACCTTCAAGGTGAAATTGCTGAGGATATTAATCGATTTGTCAAGATATCTCAAGTCATTAAAATACAACTTCAGGGAATCAATTGCATCTAATTTGCCGTTAGTTATTTTCTAGAGGTTAGTTCTTTATGGCAGCATTTACTGTAGCTATTCGCGCTTGTAACGGAGAAAAGTACTTACCACTTATCTTGGATAAACTAAAAGACCAGATAAATACAGAGAATATTGATTGGGAAATAGTTATTGTTGATAATAAAAGTACAGACAATACAGCCAAGATTGTCAAAGAATATCAGTTAAACTGGTCAAAACCATATCTCCTTAAATATTACTTTGAAGCAGAACAAAGTGCCTTTCTAGCCAGAAAGCGAGCCATAAAAGAAGCTAGAGGAGATTTAATTGGTTTCCTTGATGATGATAATATACCTGCCTCCAACTGGGTAGAAGAAGCTTATTCTTTTGGCCAATCCCATCCCCAAGTAGCCGCTTATGGTAGTCAAATTCATGGTGAATATGAAATTGAACCGCCACCAAACTTTGAGAGAATTGCGGGTTTTATACCAATCATAGAACGCCCGGAAGCAATTTGCTTCAATCACTATTTATACGGCAAAAAAGGATTATTGCCACCAGGAGCTGGACTAGTTATCAGGAAAAAAGTCTGGCTAAAATATGTACCAGAAAAACTTCATTTCCAAGGTCCAGTTGGCAAATCTTTAGGGGCAAAAGGAGAAGATATTGAAGCCTTAATACATATAAAGAAAGCAGGAAAAGAAATTTGGTATAACCCCAAAATGGCAATATTTCATCAAATACCTAAAACTCGATTTGACAGAGAATATCTCAAGCAATTTTTCCGAGGCATTGGCTTAGGGCGCTATTATCTGAGGATGTTAAGATATAAGCCTTGGGAACGTCCTTTTATGATTTCTCTATACCTTATAAATGACTTGCGTAAACTGATATTTCACTTAATCAAGTATCGAAAAGTATTAGCTACAGATGTTGTTGCGTCGGGAGAAATGGAATTATATTTAAGTACCTTAATTAGTCCATTTTTAGCTTGGCAAAAAATAGCTTTTGCCAAAAAATAAGGATGTTTTGAAAATGAGAAAACTTAACGATTTATAATTTTGATTATAAATATTCAGATTTGGGTAGATTTAAGTAACCAAGGAAAACGAGTCGGCATTGTGGATGTACCTAGAGCGTCTCTAACCAAAAACATCAGATGCGATCGCCAGAAGTTATCCAGAAAGTTTAGCTCAAAAGATAATTGAGACTTTTGGTAATGATGAAATGAGAGAAAGACCAGAATTATACCTCAAAAATCATAGTTATCAAGCTTTCATTGAGTTATTGAAAAAAGGGTATATTGTTTTGCATTGTTGTTGCTAGCAGGTAAAAATATCTTTCCCATACCTCAGACATCCTCTTAAACAAGCGTAGTCAATTTTTTCGATAATCCATGGTAGCAATCGTCACCGTCTATTTGAAGAGGCTGAGAGTTTTATTGCTGTTTTTTAATTTATTCCTCCCTTACTACCAAAATAACCAATGGAATCAGAAGCAATCTTAGTTAGCATAGTTATTAATAACTATAATTACGCCCAGTTTTTGCCAGAAGCAATAGAAAGTGCTTTAGCTCAAACCTATTCTCATACTGAAATTATCGTAGTTGATGATGGTTCTACTGATAACTCAAGAGAAATTATTCGTAATTACAAAGAAAAAGTTATCCCTGTATTAAAAGAAAATGGGGGACAAGCTTCAGCATTTAATGCCGGATTTGCAGCTAGTCAAGGGGAAATAATTTGCTTTCTTGATGCTGATGATTACTACTTACCAAATAAAATCAGTCAAATTGTTGAAATTCTTGAAAAATACCCAAACGCTGGTTGGATTTTTCATAACTTAGAAGAGGTAGATATTCAAGGAAATTTTTTGAAAGTAAACAAGAACCGTTGTCTTGCTAATTTTGAATACGTTGAGCTGCAAGAAATCATGTTGAAAGGAAACTTGTTAAAATATTGGTTTCCGGCAACTAGTGGTCTATGTTTTAAAAGCAATATCCTTAAGGATGTTTTACCAATGCCAGAACAATTCTTGATTTCAAGTGATTCTTTTTTAAGATTAGTAACAATATATTTATCACCAGGAATACTTTCTCCAGAAAAATTTGCTACCCATCGCAGTCATGGTAATAATCTTTATGCCTTTAGGAAGAATATGGGTGCTGAGAGGTCTAAACTATATATTAAAGTCGCATATCATCTCAGAAATAAATTTCCAGAAACTCGAAGATTTACAGATAGCCTCTTAGCTAATTCTTTGGTACAACTAATTAATTATAGTAGCTTCAATGAAGCTGTTGATTTTCCAGAGTATCAAGATTATCTGAAATATGAACCCAAGTTAATTTCTCGCCTTAGATTAATAATTAAAGTGATTTCAACTTATACAAAAATTAAAGGAAGACAAGTTTTAAATACCAAATTCTTAAAAAGAACGTAATATTAAGTTAATTAACTATTTTATTTAATTGTATATGTATCAAAAATAACTATGATTAAAACTGATTCTATTCGACAATCTGTGAGAAATAGTTTGCCCAATTTTGCTCAATATTTAGTTAACAATGATTACTTAGAAGCGAATTTTTTCTATCCTAAATATCAAAAATATTTGGCAAAATTCCAAAAGGAATTACTATCACCTACCGCACAAAACCGGGGCATTATTGAAACTTTAAGACAACAGGGAATCTATACAACAACCTTAGAATCTCTAGAAATACCGAACACTCAAGAATTTATCGAAGCCGTTAATAGTTTGATGGTAGAGCTGACAGAAATTTCGGCACGAAGAACTACTAAGTTTGCTTTTGAGTCTAATTTTGAACAGCTACTCAAGTATCGACAAATATTTAACTGGGGACTTGAAGATAGGATAATTAATATTGTCTCTAATTATTTAGGTACTCCCATTGCTTACGATACTTTCATGGCACATTTAAGTATTAACAATGGCAAGGAAACCGCAACAAGACGTTGGCATTTAGATAACGAAGACAGAAAAGTGATTAAAATAATTATCTACTTCAATGATGTAGATGAAGAAGGAGGGCCATTTCAATATATGCACCCTGAAATTAGTGTATCTTTACTAGAAAAAATCAAAGATAAATATAAGTTTTTTCACCATCAAGAAATTGAAAAACTTATACTTAATCATGGGAAAGACTGGTTGACAACCTATACTGGAAAAACTGGAACTGTAATAATTGTTGATACTGCTCACTCCTATCATCGTGGTAAACCTCCTACTAAATCTCCCCGGCGTGCAGTTAGTTTCGGCTACTTAAGTCGTCGCCCCCATCAACCTTTTCGGGCAGGAAGAAATCTTTTATCCAAAGATGAATTATCTAGCTTAGCGGCAGAACTTCCCTTAGAAAAACAGGCTTGTGTTTATTGGCAAGATTCACTTCCAACCCTAGCTAGGTTGATTCCCAAGTATTCATATTTTTAAACATTTGTAAGAAGGAGTATAACAATGTCTCTTATTCGTGATTTAGCAACTTCAGTTTTTTCCTATATGTATGCTCGTAGCCTGAAAAAGCAACATCTATATAAATCGAAAAAAGACCAAATCAGAAATGATGTTGTTCATTTTGAAATTACCGAAAATGTGGGCTTAGAAGTTTATTGGAAAATTCTCAAAGTTGCAGAGGGGCCTTCCTTAATATTTTATGCTCTTGGCTATGAAATTCTTAGATTTGATACTTACATTGGTGGACAGGCTCATTGTCATATTCAGCTTGTAGAATGTCAAAAGAAGTGCAAATCACGCTTATTGTTACCAGAAAAAACAATTGAAGAACAAATTGAAAGAAGCGTCTTTGAACTAAAAAATAATCTTTCTTATTGGCTGCAACGTCATCCTGATAGTCAAGTTCGTAGACTCAAAGTTGATAAAAGTAAACTGCAAATGGCGGCAGAACAAGCCAAGGAGAAAATGTTGGAATATACGGAAAAAATCAAAAATACGGTGCAAATAAATAACTAATAATAGTTTTTATACTTGATATTTTGGTAACAATCTTTGCTTAACTAATTATGGTTTCAATCACCCAACAATTAGAAAACTGGACACTACCTCATAGGTTATGGAAAACAGGCGCACCTCTTCCTACCCCACTGTTAGAAAGTGCCACAACAGTTATTAATAACCAACTTTATGTTTTTGGTGGCTTCACATTTAGATGGCAAGCCACCAAAGATGTATATGTCTATAATCTCGAAGCCGATCAATGGACAAAATTAGGGGAAATGCCTACTCCTGTAACCCATGTTAATGCAGCCCTTGATGAGTCGCGGGTGTGGTTTGCTGGGGGTTTTGTAGGCAACCATCCTGGTGCGACAACGGCACAAGTTTGGCAATATGAGAGCAAGGACAATTCCTGGACAGAAGGTATTCCTCTACCGCAACCTCGTGCCGGTGGTGGTTTTCAGATTGTTAATAATGAATTTCATTACTTTGGTGGCTTTGCAACAGACAGAGATACCACCTGTGGAGAACATTGGGCGCTGCCATTGGAAGGGGGAACAGAGTGGGTAGAAAAAGCACCTCTACCAAATCCACGAGGTCATGTTTCTAGTATTACTATTGGTGGAAAAATCTATGGTATTGGGGGTCAACATCGCCATGATAATAATCCCATTGATCTTAATTCAGTTCATGTTTATGACTCTGCAAAAGATAGTTGGTTAGAATTAGCTAGTTTACCTGAACCGAGATCGCATTTTGAGCCATCCACTTTTGCCCTAGATGATTACATCATTATTATTGGTGGGCGTAATAATCAAAATCACCATTTATTGAGTGAAAAGATAACAGATATATTTGATCATAAAAATGACAAATTAATTGATGATTTTCCTCTACAAGTTTTTCTGGCGTTAAAGCATTCAATTAAGGGTTCCAAGTATTATACAGATTTACTTCCTAAAATTACCGTCTATGACATAAAGCGAGATATTTGGACTGAACCAGCCTCCTTACCAACTAATCTTTATGCTTGTGTTGCCAATGTTATTAGCAACTGGTTAATCATTACTGGAGGGGGTAGAAATAGACACAGGAATGCCCAAAGTAGAACTTTACTTAATCAAAGTTTGCTAGATGTTATTAAGAGTAATCCAGTTAATTAAGTATCCAAAATGTCTAATTTTTAGCTTAGTCTTACGACAAGGCTAACGCCTATAGCTGTGAGCAAAAAATTGTCAACTACTATGAATTAAAAGAAAAGTTTCAAGGTTCTGTATGGAGCAGTTTTTTTACTAATGATTAAGAAACGCATCAAAAGTTTCCTCAAATCAATAGGTGATTTAGGGAAAAAACCACCTAAACAAAGCGATGAATTAATCGCTCAAATTAATCAAACAACGATGGAATATACAACTCTAGGTCGAACTGGACTTAGGGTAAGTGTAATGGGTTTAGGCACTGGGGGGTATAGCAAAATTGGTCAAAATACAGGTAAAAGTCAAATAGAATCTCTGTACCTTGTCCGTACAGCATTTGATTTTGGCATTAACTTTTTTGATACGGCTGAAGGTTATAATACTGAACCAATTATTGGCAAAGCCCTTAAGCAAATTAAGCGAGAAGATGTAGTTTTATCTACCAAGAAAAAAATGCGTCCTCAAGGGCGCTTAATTACGGGTAAAGAATTAGTGAGAGGATTAGAAAAAAGCCTCAGAAAACTTCAAACTGATTATGTAGATATTTATAATTTGCATGGCGTAACAATAGATGAATACGACTATGTTTTAACCGAACTTATGCCAGTGTTATTAAAAATGCGTGATGCCGGTAAAATTCGCTTTGTTGGCATCACAGAAGCATTTACAAAAGACCCAAACCACAGAATGTTACAGCGTGCTATTGAAGATGATTATTGGGATACTATTATGGTAGGTTTTAACATTCTCAACCAATCTGCCCAAACCCTAGTAATTCCCCAAGCTGCTGCCAAAAATATAGGTGTAGTTGCAATGTTTGCTGTTAGACGAGCATTAAAGAATAAAAACAAATTAAAAAAAGCCATAGTAAAGTTAAAGCAGATGGGATACTCTGAGTTAGAGACTTTAAATACCGAACATCCCTTAGATTTTCTTTTTTATGAAGGTGGGGCTAAGAATATTACAGATGCAGCTTATCGCTTTTGTCGCCATCAATCAGGAGTTGATGTAGTATTGTTTGGTACGGGAAATGTTGAGCATCTTGCAGCTAATGTTACTTCTTTATTGCGTCCTCCACTACCTGATGCAAATTCGTTGAGACTAAAAGAATTGTTTGCCCGTGTCAATAATTTTACAGGAAGTGAAAAGCTATGATATTATCTTTTCTTGCTAAAAATTAAGTGATGAAACCAGCAGTAATTATTTATCGTGATCAACTAATTCCCTACTCAGAAACTTTTATCCCAGCACAGGTTGAGAATCTATCAGAATACACAGGTTTTTATGTTGGTAGCACCTCTTTTCCTAGTGCCGCAGCAATGATTCCTCCTCAAAGAAGTATTGTCTTGGGTAATCTGGTTTCTGCCCCTGGAATCTGGAAAACTATCTACAAATTAACTGGCTTTCCCCATCCTAACTGGCTCAAAAGTTTACAAGATTTATCCCCCTCTTTAGTTCACGCTCACTTTGGTTTAGATGGGTTATTAGCTTTACCTTTAGCACAAAAATTAAGTATACCTTTAATAGTTACTTTTCACGGCTACTATGCAACAGCAAGAATAGAAGAAGAACCAGGAAAGAATTTATTTTCCTATACCTCAGATTATTTTAATAGGCGTGGTCAATTTTTTCGAGAATTATACAGTAGAAATCGCCACCGTCTCTTTACAGAAGCTAGTTATTTTATTGCTGTCTCTGATTTTATTCGAGGTAAATTAATTGAAAAGGGTTGTCCAGAGTCTAAAATAAGGGTTCATTATATTGGCATTGATACAGACAAATTTATACCTAATCCCCATCTTAAAAAAGAACCAATTATTTTGTTTGTGGGGCGTTTTGTAGAAAAGAAAGGATGCGAGTATTTAATAAGAGCGATCGCACAAATTCAAACTAGCTTTCCTAACATTGAATTAGTTTTAATCGGTGATGGGCCATTGCGTCTGGAGTTAGAAGAGTTAGCTAAAAAATCACTTCGTCGCTACCGTTTTTTAGGAGTACAACCATCAAAAAAGGTTCAAGAATGGATGGCGCGATCGCTCCTTTTATGCGCCCCTAGTGTCACCACTTCCAAAGGAGAAACTGAAGGGCTACCAATTGTCATCTTAGAGGCCATGGCCATGGGTTTACCTGTAGTTAGTTCTTTTCACGCAGGCATCCCCGAAGCAGTAATTTCTGGGGAAACGGGATTTTTAACCCCAGAAAGAGATTGGCCAGGAATCGCCCAAAATATATCTACCTTACTTCAAAATAAACAACTGAGAGAAGATTTTGCCTCTGGTGGACGCAAGTTAGCAACAAACAAATTTAACCTCCAGTCTAATAGTAGGCAGTTAGCAGAAATATACAATGAAGTTGTTGCTAAATAGCAAAGATAACTTACCCAAAAGGTACTTTAGAACTATTACTTTTAGGAAAAAGTAGGGTGTCGTTAGCCGTAGGCGTAACGCACCGCAAGGAGTCATACTAAATCCTCTTGGTAGAGATGGCATTTATTTTAGTGTTAATTACGGCTTTTGAGGCTCACAACCCCAGATAATTCAGGCTTTTAAAGCCTGACATACTTAAGAGCAGCACTCATAATCGCTAAACTACTCAAACGAATATCAGCATCACTTGAAGAAAAACCATAACTACGGACAGGTACACATAAAGATATTAAAGCGATCGCAGCAAATAAACTTAAAACCCTTTTCCAAGATAGTTGCATTGGTAGTTGCATAATTTCCCCATAAAATAAGCTGATTTAGTTCATTTTCCAGGGAAGCTGTAGACTTTTACGTCTATTTTTCGTATAACTTTCGTCTACGTAGCAATGTTGCTAATTGCTAGTAGCTAGCGGCTAGTTGCTACTAGTCTGTCATAATTAATTTTGTTTACCTCTGCTTTAGCAAAAATTGAGGGGTTTGATGTTTGTTTGCTGGACTGTTCCCCTAGTTTGAGCATTTCTTCTGTGCAAGCAATTTTAAGCTGCGATCGCATACTAATCCCCGTCATTTGTGAACCCGCCGTACTCAAAAGACTCTCAGAAGCAGTACAACTAATCAGAGAAGTATTAGCGCATAGCCAAGGACATCTTACGACTAGGTGGCTTATAGGTGCGATTTAATTCTTGTAAATCTTCTTGGGTCAACCTAATATCTAGAGCAGAGCAGTTTTCTTTTATATGATTGGGATTAGTTGCTTTGGGAATAGAAATAACATTGTCTTGATGTAGTAACCAAGCTAAGGCAATTTGGGTGGATGTAGCGTTATGTTTGGCTGCTATCTTGTTCAACTTAGCATCATTGATGAAGGCTCGTTGTTCGATAGGAGAATAGGCCATAATCGGAATACTTCTGTGTTTACACCAGGGTAATAAATCCCATTCGATACCGCGACGCATGAGATTATAAAGCACCTGATTAGTGACTATATCTTTTCCTCCAGGTAAAGATTCGGCTTCCTCCATATCCTCTAGATCAAAATTACTAACACCATAATCTAATATCTTCCCTGCTTGCTGGAGGTGCTGCAATCCCGATAGGGTTTCTGATAGAGGTATAGAGCCACGCCAGTGAAGTAAATACAAATCCAAATAATCTGTTTTCAATCTAGATAGAGAGCGATCGCAAGCTGCAATCAATCCCTGATAACTGGCATTGTAGGGATAAAACTTACTAACCAAGTATACTTCGTCTCGGCGATCGCTAATGGCTTCGGCGACAATCTTTTCTGCACCACCTTCACCATACATTTCCGCCGTATCGATTAAAGTCATTCCCAAATCTATACCAAGCTTCAACCCATCTATCTCCGACTGCTTCTGGCTTGCTTTTTCCCCATACCCCACGTACCCTGTCCGAGTATGGGTACTTTTCTTCCTGATTTTAGCTGTAGTGTTTTCATTGTTTACTTAACTGATTGTCTAGTTTATTTTATTAAGCTATTAGTTCCATGAGCATTTCCGGATTCCGATGTGGTTCTATGATAGTTGTCAGGTTGACCATCTTTGATGGGAGCATCTCAGTTTTGCAGAAATAGTTTGTCTGTGAAATTAGCTATTAGCTATTAGCTGTTAGCTGTTAGCTTTAAGAATACATTTCTTGCTGCTTCAGTGAAGCTAATATCAAGTTGACGGCTAAAGCCTGTATTTACCAATTTGAGATGCTCCCGTTTAAATGCACATCAGCTTACCAATTTTATTTTACTGAGCCAAAGCGATCGCATCCACTTTCTACGAGTATCTTTAAACAGCTTTTTTCCCTATCATTCATTTTAATAATCTACAGAAAAAACACTTTATATTTTAAAAATATAGCGTCGAATTTTATTATTTATCTAGTCTTTACCTAAGACATACAAAGGTTTAGGCACTTTCTGTTCTTAGCAAATCTAGCAGTTTAATTGTTGCTTATTCCTAGTTTGCGGCCGTGAAGCAAAATGCCGAAAAACCCTAGTTTTTCGTTGCCACGGCCGACCCTAGACTGTGAAAGGATTTCAGCCTCTTTTACCTAACTTTGTTTGTCTCTGAATTGCTTTATTTTTACTCACGGCCGCAAACCGCTTCTAGACATCAGGCAGGATAAGGCTTTAGAATTAGGGGGTAACGACTTCCATTAGGAAGTAAAGGAGTTGAAACAGATTCTGAGTATTTATATCATAGGCTATACTATCTATAGTAACGACTTCCATTAGGAAGTAAAGGAGTTGAAACAACATTGATTTCAATATTTACAAAAGTTGATTTCATTGTAACGACTTCCATTAGGAAGTAAAGGAGTTGAAACTGAGGATGGACGTTACAGGTGTCTACCCAAGTAATGTAACGACTTCCATTAGGAAGTAAAGGAGTTGAAACGCTAAAAGGCTATTTGCCTGGGTGAATCTTCCTCGTCAGTAACGACTTCCATTAGGAAGTAAAGGAGTTGAAACTCTTTAGCGGCGGCATCCACTCTGTTCATTGCTTCTTGTAACGACTTCCATTAGGAAGTAAAGGAGTTGAAACAGCCAGGGCATAAGAATCGGCTTCATCGTTTTTATGTAACGACTTCCATTAGGAAGTAAAGGAGTTGAAACCATCAGGATAATCTTCATCTACACTGACCGATATAACCCGTAACGACTTCCATTAGGAAGTAAAGGAGTTGAAACAACAAATCCAACAATCGCGGGGGACTTCTGGGTTGTCGTACCGTAACGACTTCCATTAGGAAGTAAAGGAGTTGAAACTTAGTAGCTGCATACCAGTTATCTTTATAATTATATGTAACGACTTCCATTAGGAAGTAAAGGAGTTGAAACTTAAAAAGGGGAGATGTGATAACGAAAATTCCTAATGGTAACGACTTCCATTAGGAAGTAAAGGAGTTGAAACCCAAGGATACCCTCATCAAAGGGAGGCGATAGCAGAAAGTAACGACTTCCATTAGGAAGTAAAGGAGTTGAAACATGATCACTATGTACTGGGTATGCTCTGTTTTAGTCTGGTAACGACTTCCATTAGGAAGTAAAGGAGTTGAAACAATGGTGTTAAAACATTGCATAATCAAGTTTTCTGAGTAACGACTTCCATTAGGAAGTAAAGGAGTTGAAACGGCAAATCTCGTAACCTTGTTGCTCCAATTTCTTAACAGTAGCAACTTCCCTTCAGAAGCAACCAAATTTTCAACCACCCCTCCCACCAACCTGATAAAAACTCAGTAACTTCTCAACATTCAAAACCTGCTCCTCTGCCAAAAAAGAAGGCTCCTTAAAAATAGCCTTACCCAAAAAACGATTTACCCAATAGCCAAACTCCTTAAGAGAACGCTTAGGAAGCTTCAGTTTATAATCCAAATAGCTAAGCTCACCATCTGCATCCACTGGCCCTTTCCTAATCTCCTGAGAATCGTGACGCTTTTCCCCTTCTAAGATAAAAGGTATCGCTTCACCAAAAAAACGTACCCTAACCTTAACAAACTCTGCCTTCCCTTCTCTTTCACGCAACTGCTCTTCAAAATTGCCCAGATGAAGTCCCCAACCATTCTTGAGCAACTGCTTAGCAACCTCAAGACTAGCAAGCTGAACTTTAATTCCCCTAACCGCTTCGTTTAAAACTCGGAAGTGGTCATTAAAACGGTCTAACCTTGATATAGCTAAATGACCATCCTTATAGTTTTCGTGAAGAAGATACCAAGCGATATCGTGATAAATTAACTGTAGAGGCCAAATCCTTTCATTAAAAAGACTTTGCCTTTTTTTACGAGGATTGCGGACACGTTTAATCTCTATACACTGCCCTTGTAGAATAGACTTCTCAATCTCTTCTAGTCTCTCGAACAAAGTACCTCTGTACTTGCCTTCCTTCATCATCTCTTCCGGACTAGTATAAACAATCACTCTATTCAGTTGCGTTCTCACTGGATAATTAAACTCTTCCTCTAAGTTAAATAGCCTCAAACGCCTTTCTATCTTGCAATATGTTTGCCTTACTAAAGGATCTCCTTGATATTCCATCTGCGATCGCAAAGCATTAAGGGCTAAACGTAACTCCACCCTGTCTAAGGCTCCACTACCCAAATAGTAGCCCCAGCGATACATATCCCGTTCAAGAATACCGTAACAGCGTAGGGTAGCTAAATCCTTGCGTAGGGTATGAATTGAATAGGTAGGTAATTCTACTTCCAGTTCTCTAGCCACTTCTTGCATCATCAAAAGCACTTGTTCTAAAGGGTGTCGAACCGTAAGCAATTGATTATCTTTGCTACCAACCCCTGGATAACGAGCCAAGGTTGCAATCAAAATCATCAACCTCTTGAAAGCTAGTAAATCACTATAGCGGTGGTAGATAGTTTTTTTCGTCACGAGAGTATGTCAAGGTAATAATAATATTGATTTTATTAAAAAATAATCTTTAAAAGCTTTATGGAGAAGGATTTTACAGTATTTTCAATAATCTAGACAAATATTATAATTTCCTGGGATTTCTCTATTACTTCTGATAGTATCTAAATTGAATAAAGCGAAAAGCGCTCTGGTCATCATCTCTAAACTGGAAAAACGACTCACGAAGTAAAAGATGAAAACTTTAATCCTGCAAGTGTTAGGCAATAGTGATGTCCTTGTTGACTCCGATGAAGGAGCATCAAGACTACAAACAGCTTATACAGTAGAGAGAGGCCGAAGAAATAGCTCAGATGAACGACGAGGAATTATTACCTGAACTAGAAAGAGTTGATTTTCCTCAAATTCGTCAAGTTTGGAATAATTATTCACAGCAAGAAGACGTTCATTTAGGGATTGTTTTAACAAAACAGAGCAGTTGGTTAAAAGACCACCAGAACCTGGAAAATCAAGCCATGCAAGAAATTATTGCCTCAGATGGCCATTGGTGGGGTAAAATTCTTCAAAGCTGGTGCAAACAACAGCAGATAAATTACCATCCTATCTATCTAGAAATTAATCCAGACATTCCCAAAGGTGCAGCCGATTGGGAGGGAATGGCGGAACTAGTTAATGTGCATTTTAATCAACTAGTTACCTGCAACAAGCAAGGACTTTTCTTTCAAAGTTCTCAAGACGAAAAAATAGAAATAGAAAAAATCGTCATTCAACACAGTAGTGGTACTCCCGCTTTAAGTAGCGCCTTATATCTTTGGGGAATTGAACAAAAACTAGCTAAACAGACAATAGAATTTGTTTATATTTCTAAAGAAAACTCCCGTTACTATGCTCATCCAGGTGATCACTGGCGCTGGCGACTAAAAGTACCCCAAATTCAACAGCTAATTACTATTCAAGATTTTAGCGGTGTATTAGTAATTGCTGAAGACTATTTAGCTAAAGAGATTGAGCAGAAACTTAAGACCCTTGATTACGCTGTTTCTTTGAATGTAGCAGCTCTAAATCTAAACTTAGACCCCCAAGAAGAAGTTATCGAAAGGATGGCGATTGCACTATGGAGTGAACAAGCTTTCCGAGAGCGGGGGCAGTGGATGCACTGGTATATGAGAGTAGCAGGAGCTTTTGAGTTAGGGTTGTGGTGCTTAGTGGCGAAACAAAGTTCAGGTAGATATTACTGGCAAAGGGAAGGGGGAAAGCTTCAGTGCAGAGACTCAAGCAGCAATGGAAAATTTCTAGGTATTAACAAAGTAGTCAATCAACTCCTCAGCCAAGGTAATTGCGAGAACTACCAGGTTACTAAAATAGCCAACAACCCAGAATGGCATGATTTTAAACATTTTTACTGTAAAGATTGGGGAATAAACTCGAACACAGAAACAGCTTTTACCCACTTGCGTAATAACCTTTATCACTCTTTGCAAGGGGACACAATCGACAAGCAACTAGACGAAGCAACTAAAAAATTTCATTCAGTGACTAACAAAAATCATCCCTCGGAAATCGCCGTACACTGGCTAAGACAAATTATCTATTTAGCTGATCTACCGACTCAAGTCAATCAACGCATCAAGCACTATCAAAACTTAGCTTCAGAAGTACAGGAGAGCCTTTGATGAAATTAGAAGCTTGGCTGCAACGTCAAAGAAAACTGTATCAGCAAGTACCCCAAGAAACTCCTACTTTCTCTATTCATCCTACTAGCGGAAAATGGCAAAAATCTCCTCACTTACGGTCGCAATTTTGGTGGGGAGGTGGTGCAACCCAAGAAACAGCTCAACAACTACAGCAAATAGATACAAACTTAACCCAACTAGGAGTACTCACCTTTGGCCCAGTACAAACTTTCTTAGGTAGTGGTCAAAGACTAAGGGATTGGGCAGTAGGCTTTTGGTTATGCCATTACCTTAGTGCAGTAATTATCTATCGTTGGGAACAACAAGGAGGCAAAGTATTGCTACCCTTGCATCGTTCTGTACCTCTAGTGCAATGGCTCAAAAAACAACAGTTTCCTAGTGATGAATCTTTTTGGCAAGCAGAATTGCCCAATGTCTTCACAGGGATTTTTCCAGAGGAACAGGGATGGCTACAAAATCTCAAGAACTTAGTACAGAGGGAATGGCATGACTTGATCCGTAGTTTAGAAAAATCTGCGAATCGCCTATGAGCCAAAACTGTTAGATGGGGTAGGATGGCAGGTGATTCATGGAGACTGCAAATACCTCTGGTCATCCTACATCAGCCAAGCCCCCCTCGAATCAGGCAATTCAGAAGCTATCACAGCCACCTTAGCACAACTACATCAACACTTAGAAGCTCAAAAAATAGGACGTAGCTGGCAAAAGCAGTGGTGGGCCGGTAAAACCAGTCCAAGTGCAGGACATCTTTCTATTTGGCATCCTGGCTTAAAGCCAATCAACAAAGGTGGCAAGTGGGGATTGCCAGAGGATCATTTAGAAAACTGGTGGGAAAAACTCGCTAAACGACAAGAAAGTCATCTGGCTGGTTTATTTTCTGAAAGTGACCGCCTCAACAGTTTGGAGATGATCAAACGCTTAGTATCTATACCAGATATTATCATTCCTACCTTAGCCAATCTGTGGGCTGACCGGGAACCTTTACCTCCTTGCCCTTGGGGCAGATTTCCTGACCGCACTGCTGCTGCTGCGGCTTGGATAGCTGATGCTGGAGTTGATCCTCTAGTTTGGAATCAAAACATCACTGCTTTAGAAAAAGACTATTTTTCTAACTCCTCTAATCAAATAAAGAAATGGGGAATGCCAAAGATAGACAGCAACAAACAGTTTAATCATCCCCGTGCCTTAGAACGACGCAATATCGAAGACAAGGAACTACTAGAAATTTGGGATAGTGAGCTACCCAAAGGCTGGGAAAGCACCATAGAATGGACTGTCGGCTGGCGAGGTGACGGGGATAAAGTGAGTGAGTGGCTTTCTGGAAAAAAATATGCTGACCTCAAGCTACTTTGGTCACAATGGCATCTTACCCCAGAAATCATTAACCAAGAAAACCTAGCAGTTACCCAGCCGGAAATACCATCTGACTCCAGACAAATAGATTTACCCCATATGCTGGATATTTCTGTACTTTTTGGGCTGTGGAATAAGTTACTCTATGCCATAACCGAAGAACATCACAACAGCAAGGTGATTTTTGCCGGAGGTGACGACTTTCTACTCCTTGGCCCCCTCACTGAGGCAATCCCCTTAACCAGCGAATTACATCACCTATGGGAAGGAAAAGGCACACCTATTACAAACCCTTTAACTACGCCAATTAATGGTTGGGTCAACTATCAAGACCAAGTGTATCCTGTTCCTGGACAACAAATGAGTTTTAGTTTGGGTTTGGTTATTGCTCAAAGACGTATTCCTCAATCTTTATGGCATCGAGGTTTAAATTCTGCCTACAAAGAAGCAAAAAACAAGGGGCGCGATCGCGTTTGCGTGGAAGTACTTTTTAATAGTGGTCAATCATTGCAATGGACTTGTCCTTGGCGTTTGTGGCACTTATTAATGGGAGTAGAAGCTCAACAGCAGGACAAGACAGAGTTGAATGTTTGGGAAAAGCTTCTGTTTTACCTAGAAACTACTAACTTAGAAGTCAACTCTGTTATCACAGTACGAGAACTCCTTGATACTCTTTGGGCTAGTGTAGGACTGCCTTTGCAATGGAAGCAAGTAGAAGAGTTAGCAACAGGCATGGATATACGTCAAGAAATTGGTTCTTGGCAATGGTGGAAAAATTGGTTGGCATTCCGTGCTTTTTTAGCCCGTCAAGCAAGAGAACGACAAAACTGGCTACAAAGATTGCAAGAGCAAGGAGCGAAACCTTGACTAACTGGTATTCTATCACTCCTTCTAGTCCCCTAACTATTGGAAACTTAACTCCTGTAGGGCAGAATAGCGGTCAAGTAGGCTGTCGCTGGCCCCCTAACGGTCATCATTTAGCTGCTTGTCTAAAACTAGATAAGAAAAATCAACTCTGGGGGCCTTTTTGGTATCGAGGAGGTAATGAGTTCTATGTCACTTTACCTCTAACTGTTTACACCGTTGTTAAAGGGAAGCAAAGTTCTGAGCAGCTACCTAAGAATATGTATCGCTTGGTTTGGGATGACACAACAGGTATGTGGAGCAAGCAACCTGAACACCAAAAAGAAGAAATTGAAATTATTGGTGGTTGTTATCTAATTAATACACAAGCTTTGAGAAATTTTTGGCAATCAGGAAAAGTAGCTAATAACCCTTGTCTAGTAAAAATGCCTTGGGAAACTTTAACCCTTAGCCATAATAGCCGTGAAAATTTTCAAGTCAAAGATGAGGGAGGTTTCTTTGCTGAGATGACCACTTTGCTGGAACCGGGTTGGTCGATATTAGTAAAAATTATTGGGGATGCAGAAGAAACACCAAAATTAAGCACCCTTGGTGCAGGGGGAACACCTGTAGTTATAAAGCCTGTAAATTCCCCAAAGTCCTGGGAGCAAATTGGTGAGAAAAAAGAGAATGCAATAGGAGCAATCCTACTGACTGGGGCTTTATGGCAGAAAGGAACTCAGCCTATTTCTTTGCCGTATCCCTACTCAAAAGTTAAAGCCTATGGTGCTGAAGAGCCTATCCCTTGGCAATCCTGGAAAAAGGTGCGCGATCGCAAAGAACCTAACAATAGTGACAACAAAGTCAAGGTTTTAACACCAGGGGAATGGTTAACTCCTCCAGGGGCAGTTTATTTGTGGCAGGAGGCAACTACTGGTCAATCAGGGCCCTTTCCTGACCCTTTTCATCGGGATGCTTTAGGTTATGGTCACTTGTGGTTATTTTGAGGATAAACATTAATGTCTATAGAATGGTTAATTTGTCAAGAACCAGTGCATATTGGTGGAGCTGATAGTAGTTCTAGGGGAAATAATAACCCTGTCTTTCGTCTTCCAGACCGTAGCCCAGCTATTCCTGGTAGCTCCTTACGAGGGGCTTTAAGGGAACACGCCAAGGCAGATAGTAAATATAAAGGATATGTAGATAATTGGTTTGGAGGAGAAGGAGAAAGTATTTCCCCTGGTTGTATTTCCCTTAGTTGGGGCTGGCCCAGTATGGTGGCCTGTTCATGTCCTTGGTTATGGAAGTTGGTGGGTTAGTTGTCTAAGTTGGTTAAACCGCTTTCGACAGTTATCCGGTGAGAATGCCCTTAACTTAGAATCTAACAAGGTTTACATTACTCAATCAGAATTGAAAGATCAGACTATTTTCTTGCGATGGTTAAAGCTAACTAATGTAGATTACCCAGAATATAGCTTACCAGCCCCTACAGACATACCTAAAGATCGTCGAATTATTGTTCCAGATGACAGCATTAATCTTTTAGTTGACATGGGAATAGTACGACAGCCAAGAGTAAGTCTCCGGGATGAACCTGACAAAGACGGCTCATTGGTAGAGCATCTTTTTGCAGTGGAAGGGTTTCCTCCTGGTGCAGTCTTTAGTTTGTCTTGGGCTATTAGAGGAGAAGAAGTTAAGGACCCTCAAAAATGGTCAGAGTTTTTACATAACGAGCATTTCCTCGGTGGCTTGTGGAGTGTAGGCTATGGACGCATTAATGTTGTTGCTGTTGAGGGAGGGAAGTGATGGGAGTCATTCACTATGAGTTGGATAAGAAAGTATTTGAAAAACTTAAGCAAGGTAAAGAAACCTTAAAAGACTGGCAAGGGGCTGCTAGTGGTATTGCTGACTACGTGGCTAGCTGGGGCTTGGAAAGGTTTTGGGCAATGTCGCGATCGCCTGTTCTTAAGGAAGGGAGTATTCCAGAAGCTGATGCTGGAAAGAATGAGGAAAGACGTTATTTTGCTTGGGATGTGGCTAGGTTAGTTCTGTGTGAATTGATTCGCGATGAGTTAAATATAAGCTCAGATATGACTACCCAAGAGTTTCAGGAACAGCTAGCCAAACTCAATTTTAATGAGCAGGTTTTGCTAGCAGATTTGCTAATGGAGATTTCTGCCACTATTCAGTTTTGGACAATGCGTCTTAGGGATGCTAAAGACAAGGAGGTTTGATTCGACTCAACAATCAAAAGCTAATAGTTTAGAAAAATATTTGAGGAGTAAATTTTATGAGTAAAAGTTCAACTTTACCGACACAAAGACCCAAATGGTATGATGTTCAAGCTACCAATGATGGAAGGGAAGAATATAGAGGTTGGACACCACAAACTAGTGACATTGTTGCTGCAAAAAAGGAAAATCATGATGTCGTTTATGCTTGGAATGGTGATTATTCCCCCCACCCAGCCAAAGATTATACAGTGAAGCTAGACAGGCTTAAGGTTATCAGTCCTATTCAAATTGGCGGTGACAGCTTTTTTGAAGGTGGGACTTTACCAGCTCAGGTTGGTGGTGTACCTTGGATACCTGGTTCTAGTGTTCGGGGAGCTTTGCTCAACTGGTTGCATCAGCAATGGGTTAATCTGAAGACAGAGGAACAAAGGTTTTGGTTAACTCTGATGAGTTCTGATCGCAAGAGTTGGCAACCGAAGAAGATTCGTTTTGAGAGTGTTTTGTTGAAGGAGCTTCGACCCTTTCCCCTCAACCCTCAACAGAAATGGCAGGTTTTCGACGACCCTAAAAGCAGGAAAAAGCTTGGTATACAGTGGCAAGTTGCCCCGAAACACCCTCCTAATCCTTATGCTGCGGATAAGTTTACTTTGCAAGTGTTGCTAAAAGATTCACCGACAGAGGAGGAGAAAAAATTCTTAGAGACTGCTTTAGTGACCATGCTAGAAGAGCAGGGAGTTGGCCGAGGTACAAAGAGTGGTTTTGGTCGCTTGGCTCAGAAAGTTCCTTCAGGAAAGTGGGAAATTAAGCTAGAAGGAATGAAACCTTGCTATCAAGTTCATAACAATTCTGAAAACATAACTGGTAAGTATCGCTGGAGTCCCCAAGTCTTGAGGGCTAGCTTAAGGGGCTATTTTCTCCGTTTAGCTTTGAGGATACTGGAAAAAAAAGATGCACAAAAACTTACTAGTACTATTTTTGGAGAGCTAAAATCCCCTGCTCGATTAGTGTTAACTAGCTATCTTAAGCCAATCAGCAGACAAAATTTTGGTACAAAATCAGATAGGAACTATGGCAATATGCCTGCTAAAGAACCCCATGAAGTTTGGCTAATTGATGTGGATTGCAACTCACCATTCCAAGATTTGATTGGTCATCTGTTAGAGTTAGCCAGTCGCTTAGGAGGGCTTGGCCCCGGTTGGCGCAGACCTCCTCATGTTATGAGTCACAACGTTTTCCGAGGTAGCCAGTTTTCTTACACTCCCGATTTTTCCAATTTAAACTTATCTGATCTGATTGCTCATTTACTAAGTTTACTCAAGGAGTTAGCAAGGCAAAATAATCTTGCTTTGCTGTCTCCAGTTGAGCCTAGCAAGATAAATTCCTCTCCGAGGGCAGCTAGAGAGCTAATCAAAGGAGCCTTGTTAAGCATTTGGCAGGGAAAAAAAGAGCAATGGCGAGAGATTGTTCATGGAGTTTGTAGTACTAGCAAGGGTGCAGATAAACCAGGTTGGTGTGGTAGTACGAATGAGCGTACTTCTGGTTATGCAGTAAGAGAGTATGAAGATTATTGCTTGATTTCTGTTTTTGATTCGGAGGTAGAAGGCACTTTGCAAGACGAGGAATTTGAGAAAATTTGGTCTGGTTGAGGTACTTTGCTTTGCATTAATTCTGGTTGTGATTTTGGAAAAGCAAGCTTAGGGTATACAGGAAATAGTAGGAGAGAAATTGAGGTGCTGAAAAAATCTACTAACTTATTAGCCATGGTTGCGATCGCACTAGGAATAGAATTGTTTTCCTACCTGCTTCAGAAACAGCTAGTACCAGAAACAAAAGAAGTTATATTACTGCCCTCTCAAGGCATTACTAAGCTTACTAATAACACAGGTACTCTTGAGTCTAGTGCCAGTTTAGCTTCACCTAATGTAGGTGTAGAGAAAAATGAAGGTTTGTTTGCCTGTCTAGAAACTGACTGCAATTGCTCTGATTTTAGCACTCAAGCAGAAGCAAAAGCTGTACTGGATGCAGAACCAGGAGATCCACATCGTCTAGATGCGAACGGTGATGGTATTCCCTGTGAAAGTCTAAGTAATAGGTAAATTGAATTGTAAAATCAGGAATTAGTCAGGGAAAAATGTTTATCTCATCTCGTGCTGCACAAGTGCGTAGCCTTCTCGTAGCATCTATTAACGGTAGTATTACCTTAATTATTTTACTCATTGCCCCTTTAGGTCTAGCAGCAGTGATTATCAACACTCTGCTAGTAACCCTTGCCAGCTATGGAATGTCTCAGACAGTAGATAAAGTGATAGTTTGGCTATCTTTATCTTTTAATCCAACTACTGACTCTCATACCCATAATCGAGTTGCAAGTAAAAGTAAAATAATGAAGAAGAGATTATGAGGACTTTGTATGTGTCCCAGCAGGGATGCTATGTTTCCCTTTGCCAAGAAATTTTGAGAGTTAAAAAAGGAGATACAACCTATGCTGAGGTAAAGTTACCTCTGATAGAGCAGCTCCTCATCTTTGGGAAATCCCAAATTACAACTCAAGCTATCCATGCTTGTCTATGGCGTAATATTCCTATTGCTTATCTTTCTCGGATGGGCTACTGTTACGGGAAAGTTACTTCTATCAAGAAAGGATATCGCTATCTATCTAAATATCAACAGGAGCTAAACTTTGCTGATAGATTTAGAGTAGCTAAGGCAATTGTACAAGCGAAGTTAAAAAACAGTCAGGTTCTTTTGAGGAGGCAATCACGAAAACATGAATCAGCAGAAGTTACTAAGGTAATAGAGAACCTAAACTACTACGCTTGTCGAGCTAAAGAAGCTAACTCTTTGGAGCAGTTAATGGGCTTTGAAGGAGCAGGTGCAGCAGAGTATTTTTCTATTTTAGGGCAATTTTTTTCTCAAAAAGACTTTGTATTTACCGCTCGGACTCGCCGTCCACCAAGGAATGAGGTCAATGCAATGCTTAGCTTTGGCTATCAAGTTATTTGGAATCATCTTTTAGCATTAATAGAGTTAAATGATCTCTGATCCTTATCAAGCCTGTTTGCATCAGGGGACGGAGCGTCATGCTGCTCTAGCTAGTGATTTGATAGAAGAATTTCGAGGGCCTATGGTCGATTCTTTAGTTTTATATTTGATTAATCGCCAAATCATAAAAGTCAATAAAGATTTTCTTTTTGAGAATGGTATCTGTCACCTCAATAACTCCGGAAGAAAAAAGTATTTGCAGAGCTTCGTTAATAAGATGGAGGAATCAGTTTCTACTTCTGAAGGTGGCAACATTCCTAGATGGAGCTTGCTTAATCAACAGGTGAAGATGTACAAACAGTTTGTTTATCAACCTAGTTCTATCTATAAACCGTTTCGTATTCGATGAGCTATATTTTTTACGTAGTTACTTATGATATTTCTGTTGACAAAAGACGTAAAAAAGTTTCGGATTTATTAGAAGGATATGGACAGAGGGTTCAATATAGTGTGTTTGAATGTTTTCTAAATCAGGCAAAGTTCATTGAATTATGTTCTCGAATGGAAAAACATATTGAGATATCAGAAGATAGCATTAGATTTTATCCTTTATCTAAATCCAGCTTAAGCTGTGTAAAGGTTTGGGGAGATCCTCCTATTAGTAAACCAAGAGGTTCAACTGTTGTTTAGTAGTGACTTGCGGCCGTGTCGCAAAATGCCGAAAAACCCTAGTTTTTCGTTGGCACGGCCGACCTTAGACTGTGAAAGGATTTCAGCCTCTTTTGCCTATCTTTGTTTGTCTCTGAATTACTTTGTTTTTACTCACGGCCGCAAACCGCTTCTAGACAGTAGGCTAGGTAAGGCTTTAGAATTAGGGGGTAACGACTTCCACTAGGAAGTAAAGGAGTTGAAACGCAAATTAGAAACGCTAAAGATTATTGTAGTTGAATCGTAACGACTTCCACTAGGAAGTAAAGGAGTTGAAACATAACAACTTACTTCTGACCAAATTTTTCCTATATCTTGTAACGACTTCCACTAGGAAGTAAAGGAGTTGAAACTCCAGTGGTCATTCTTATTATTCTCTGGCAGCGGAATCTATAGAAGAGTAACGACTTCCACTAGGAAGTAAAGGAGTTGAAACTTTTTGGTTCAATCCTGCTAAACACCCATTGCCAAATAGCGCGGCGGGTAACGACTTCCACTAGGAAGTAAAGGAGTTGAAACACTTTTGTATTACACGCATCTATACTCTTTTACTATGTAACGACTTCCACTAGGAAGTAAAGGAGTTGAAACGTTAATTGCTCAGCCGAAGTTTCAGTTAATCTAAAGTAACGACTTCCACTAGGAAGTAAAGGAGTTGAAACAAATTTAATTTGTTAGTCATGGTTTGTTGTCCTTGATTTTGTGTAACGACTTCCACTAGGAAGTAAAGGAGTTGAAACTATATATCATGTGCTGTAATGTTGATAGCAGTCCATAGTAACGACTTCCACTAGGAAGTAAAGGAGTTGAAACTTTATTTCTAATGTAAGAAATTAAATTATTTTCAACTTGTAACGACTTCCACTAGGAAGTAAAGGAGTTGAAACACCCATGTTTCAATGTCTATGTAGTACCATCCTTCAGAGTAACGACTTCCACTAGGAAGTAAAGGAGTTGAAACCTGAAAGTAATCTATTTTTACTTCTTTGGAGGTAACTTTTTTTTGTAACGACTTCCACTAGGAAGTAAAGGAGTTGAAACTTTGAGTTTTCAAAAGCCTGATTAGTTTGCTCTACCTCGTAACGACTTCCACTAGGAAGTAAAGGAGTTGAAACTGGAGATAGGTTAATTGTGCTTATTGAAGAGTAGTTTGAGCGTAACGACTTCCACTAGGAAGTAAAGGAGTTGAAACAAGCATCAACAAACCCTTCTAAGAAAATTGAGATTTTGTAACGACTTCCACTAGGAAGTAAAGGAGTTGAAACTACAGATTATTCAGGAGTGTCAATTTCATAAATGACCGTAACGACTTCCACTAGGAAGTAAAGGAGTTGAAACCTGCATTTGTCAAAGTTCTATTGGCGAAAGAAGGAATGTAACGACTTCCACTAGGAAGCTAATCTGCTTTCCCACTGCCAAAGCCCTTGACAGATTGCATTTTGGCTTAACTTCTCACCAATGACCATTAACTATTACCAACTTGGTAAATTTTGGGGAGAACTTGTAGCGCGAGAGAGATTATCTTTGGCTGGTTGGTAACTAAAATCAAGTTCGGTGGCAACGCGATAATTTTTGATTCCTTCTAAGGGATTCCCTGTGGTTTCTTGTAGCATACCCAGCAAATTAAAGGCTTCTGGGCGAGAAGGATCTATACCGATCGCTTTTTTGGTTTGAGCGATCGCACCCTCAAATTCCCTTTTTCTTGCCTCGTTTTTAGCCGCTTTTAAGCAAGATTCATACTTAGATATTGATTCTTTTTCTGAAGTACTTTCTTCTAAGATTCTGTAGACTAAATTCCGCAATTCTTTGGGTGTAAAAGGCTTTTGCAGAAAGTCTACCGCCCCCAGTTTCATCGCTTCTACGGCATTGTCTACAGTACCGTGGGCCGAAATAAGCGCAATTTTAATCTCTGGATAAAGTTCTGTGGCCTTTTCTAAAAGTTCCATACCATTCATCCCTGGCATTTGTAAATCTGTGAGGATGAGGTCAAACTTTTCTGCTTGTAGTTGATACAAAGCATCTTTGCCATCAAAGGCAGTATGCACTTTATATCCCAAAGGATCAAGGGCTGTAGCCACAGTTAAACGAATGTTTTTTTCATCATCAACCACAAGAATTTTAGCTTTAGACATAATTAAAACCTCCTTTATTTATTATTAATCACTTATTCTATTTGCTTTCTTATTATCAACCACCAAAACCATAACTTCAGACAAAATTAAAATCTCCTTAACTTATTACTTATTAAGCTGATGTGCATTTAAACTGTGTATTACTCAACTAGGAAATCAGCCCTAAAACCCTTCCCCCATCTCCCTATACCCCTATCTCCCCATCAAACCTAATAAGTAAATTAAATGCCTGACAGCTTACTTGTCACCTATCATCCATTTCTAGCTAAATTAAAAGTAAAAGTACTACCCTCTCCTGGAAGAGAATCAACCCAAATCCTCCCACCGTGAGCTTTAATAATTTCTTGACAAATGGCTAACCCTAAACCACTTCCCCCCACATCTTTTTCTGTTTCTACCTGAACGAATTTATCAAAAATTTTGCTTTGATATTCTAAGGGAATACCTGCCCCGTCATCACTAACTGAGAAGTTAACCCAGTTGCCTTTTAAGCTTCCTGCAACCCTAATTTCTCCTCCTGCATCTGTGTAGCGTATAGCATTAGCGATTAAGTTAGTTAGTACCCAAATTATTTTATCAGCATCTGCTTTAACTTGGGGTAGTGGGGAAGAATTTTTTTCTAGTAAGGAAACTTGCTTTTCTTGGGCTTGCACCTTTAAGCAAGAAATCGCTTTTTTAATTATAGTTTGCGGTTCTACACTGGCCAAAGCTATCTCCATACGTCCCGACTCCATTTTTGATAAGTCGAGAAGTTCATTAACCAAACCCCGCAAACGTTCTACATCTTCTCCGGCAGCTTCTAAAAGTTCCATTTCTGTGGCAGAAAGTTTTTCTCCGGCTGTTTCTAAAAGCAGGTTAATACTCATAGACATACCCGTTAAAGGAGTGCGTAATTCATGGGAAGCTGTGGCCACAAAATCACTTTTAAGCTGGTCTAATTCCTTGAGTTTGGTGACATTTTGCAACAGAAGAATCACCCCTAATTGCTTACCTTCAGTTTCTGTTGTTACAGGGGTAATAGAATATTGATAATACTCAGTTTTGCCGTTACTTTCCAAAGGTAATATTGCTTCTGCTTCCTCTGCTAATGGGGGAGATTTTCCTGTTTGAGCAGTTTTTTCTATTTTTTCATAAAACTGTTGGTTATTGAACACAGTCAGGAAATGATTGCCTGTAGCTAATTGAGGTTTAGTGTTAATAATATTAGCAGCAGTGGGATTAATCGCAATAATTTTCAACTCCCCATCCACAACAACAATGCCGTCACTAATACTATAAATAATGGCTTCGCTACGCTGTTTTTCGGCAATAACTTTATCTACATTTAACTCATGAAAGCTTTTCAGATTTTGGCTCATTACCGTAATTCCTCTCCCCAAACTTCCTAATTCATCTTGGGATCTAGAAATTATTTCGACATCGTAGTCTCCCTCAGCAATACGAGTAGTAGCAAGGGTCATTTCCTTTAAAGGTTTAACTAAACGATTAGAAAGCAACAAACTAAAAGTTAAACCTAAACCTGCTGCTGCGCCACCAGCCGCTATCATAGACAAAGTAGCTTGCTCAGAAATTTCTTGCGCCCTTTCTGAAGCAATAACCATAGTTTGTTGATTCAAATCTCGCAATTTAATGCAAGTTTGACGTACTTCTTGGAAAACAGGTAGTATTTCCTCATAATAATTAGCAGAGTCAGTTAGTTGTTGGTTTAACTCAGCAACATTAAGATAGTTTTGATACTGCTTTTCTAAGGCTTTAAGAAGTTCCTTTTCCCCAGCAATAGTTATATTATCTTCAGCACGGCTATACCATTGCAAAAATTCAAATTCATTAGCTAAGAATTGTTGTTGACCCTGAGATTGATTTTCTAATAAAAATAATAAAACAGCACTATCTTGGCGCTCAATAGCATCAATCATATTTTCGGCTGCCAGAATGCTACGGTAGTTTTCTTCTAGGATTGCTTCGCTTGCTCTGCCCAAACGTCGCAGATTAATAACCCCCCAACCACAGACTAAGATAACAAGGGTTAAAACAACGCTATAGCCAATGAGGATTTTGCTTCTTAGTTTCATCTAAAATCTGGGTATAACCCTATTAATGATAATCCCCTAACGCACTCAATAAAATCAGCAATCTTACTTACGCTTTATGAAAGAAATAGTTGAAAATGTAAGACAAATTATGTACGAATCACAAAATTCTTAGTGCGATCGCAACTAAAAATCTATTAACAAATTCCCCAAAAAAAAGCGTTCAAAGCTTCTTCTTTTCGTGGTAAAATTAAATTTATCATAATAGGGATATCAGCACTAAAGTCTAGGCGAAACTATTCCCATTATGACATATACCTTTAAAAAAAGAATATCATAAAACAGGGACAAATAAACATAAAATTTTTCAATTTATCACCAAATTACTGGGGAAAGATTTTTGAGTTCAAGCTGGAAAATTCTCATCTTCTTGAGGATTATCTCAATCTTCTCAATTATTCCTCTGAAAAAGAGCGACCAGATAGTTTTTCGACAAAGCTTTGATGCTCAGGAGAATTTAATCCCTGTTGTAAAGTTGCTAACAACTTAGCTAAATCTCCTTTAATTAAAGGTTCTTTGTTTAACCACAAACCAGGAAAATATTCACTACAAACAATACCTTCTTCATTGGGTTGAAGTTTAATATATTTACCTTCTCTTAATCGAAACCAATCCAATTCTCCATCATAAACTCGCCAAACTAAATATTCTTGAACTTGATTGCGTCGGTAAGCTTTTAATTTGTCGTGTAAGTCAATAGAAGCTGTGCTAGCAGAGATTTCGACAATTAATTCTGGCGCACCTTCTATATAATCTTCTTCGCTAATAGTTGATTGTCCATTTTCAGTAATTCTTAATAAAGCGTCGGGTTGAGGTTCATTTTCTGCATCAAGGCGTACCGTACAATTGTCTCCTACTTCAACTCCTGGTGTAGCTGACCAATATGTAAATAACCAACCCATAATAAGGGCATGAGGTTTTCCATGTTGAGTAAATCTTAAAGGGGATGCCATATAAACTATTCCTTCAATTAGTTCCGCTTTTTTAACATGAGGCATTTGTTCATAGCGCTGTTCAAATTCAAAGCGAGTAAGTTGGTCCCCATTTTCTAGGGGAGGAATGGTTTTTATTAGTGTTAAAGTATTTTGCGGCATAACAAAGACTAAGAAGAGAAAAAAGTTCTATTGTCTGGAGAATGAAAGGGGAGCATCTCAAATTGGTAAATACAGGCTTTAGCCGTCAACTTGATATTAGCTTCACTGAAGCAGCAAGAAATGTATTCTTAAAGCTAACAGCTAACAGCTAATAGCTAACTTCACAGACAAACTATTTCTGCAAAACTGAGATGCTCCCAATGAAAGCGATCGCCTCTCTATTTTAGGTGATAACAAATCCGGTTGTTGAAGACCTAACCTGCAAAATCTAAAGTACAAAAATTCCCCCAGATTAATAATAATCTGAGGGAACTGTCTTAGCTTAATATAATTACAACTAATCAAGAACAGCTAAAGCACCTGCACTTGCAGAGGCGATCGCAGAAATAAAAGCAGTAAAGAAGAGCCACCAAGAGGCCGCAGCAGCAGCTTTGCGGGTTTCATCTGCCTGTTTTTGTGCCTGCAACTTAGCTTCTTCTATACGAGCAGCCGTCTGTTGTTGCAAACGCTCTGCCCTTTGTAAGACGCGGTTACGAGTACTTTCGATTTGCTCGATGGTACGATTAGCCTGAGCTTCTGAGATATCATCACGGGAACTCAACAGAGCAACTAAGGTATCGCGGTCGAATTGCGAGAGGCGATCGCGCAGGGCATCAAAACCAGCTTCGGGATCATCAAATAAGGTGGTTACATCCCTTTTAATACCTTCGTAGTTAAGTTCAGGACGCTCTAAACTATTGAGGTAGGCACGAATCCGCTCAAAGATGCTGTCAACAATGGATTGCAGCTTAGACTGAACCATCTTAAATTGATTGAGGAATTGATCCCGTACCTCAACAATGTTATCTACAATGCGATTAACATCTTCTTCGGAAACATCGTCCCTTTGAGACAACAAGGCAACTAAGGTAGAACGATCAAAAGCAGCTAGGCGTTCTTTTAAACTTTGCGCTCCTAAACGGGGGTCATTAAGCAGTAGTTGTAGGTCGTATTTAATGCCTTCCGGACTGAGTTCTGCTTTATCTGTAGAGCGCAAGTAATCACCAATTGCACCTTGAAAGTCCTGTACTTTGCTTTGGGCGCGGCTGGCAATGCGGCGAGGGGCTTTAACAATGCTACGCAGAGTCCCCTGCACCTCATCAATTACTTGATTGATTTGTGCTTCATCCAGGTCATCTCGTTGGTTCAGCAACTGTACTAAGGTGTCGCGATCCATAGCCGCTATGCGCCTTTGAATGGCTTTCCCCCCTGCTTGAGGGTCATCAAACAGTTTAGCTAAATCTCGCTTAATACCATCAGGGTTAAGCTCTGCTTTCCCCGTATTGCGTAGATAATCGGTAACAGCGGAGGTTGCTTTGTCGTATTGTTCCTGGGCTTTGCCAACCAACTTTTTCGGACTACGACGAACGCGAGTCCAATTTTTTTCAACTTGATTAATGGCTTGGTGAACTTGCTCTTCGCTGAGGTCGTTACGTTGGGTAAGCAACTGCACTAAGGTATCACGATCAAAACGAGAGGCACGCTGGCGTAAGGCACTCATTCCAACTTGAGGATCATCAAGAAGTAGTTTTAGTTCCCGTTCAATTGCCTGGGGATTTAACTCATTTTTACCCGTATCTCGCAAAAAGGATTGTACCTTGCGCCATTGTTCGTCAGCTTTAGCCTTTGCTGCCCCCAAGGTTTCTTGAGATTCTTGCAGAACTCGTCCTTTAGCTTCTTCTAAATAGACGATGATCTGAGCTTTTTCATGGGGTTCTAAGTCAGAACGTTGGTCTAAAATACGCTCAAAGGTAGGACGGTCAAATTGAGCAAGGCGGCTGTTAAGCTGCTCGTAGTCTAGATCCGAGTTTTCTAATATTGGTTTGAAGTTAAGCTGAATTCTTTCTGGGGTAAGCTCTTCAATAGGAGTAGCAAGTAAGTACTGTTCTACCTCTGCTAACAAAGCAATTTGTGCTTCCCGTCCATGGGCTGCTTGGGCTGTTGCTAAGGCTTCTAGACGAATAGATTCTAGCAAATTGGCAATGCTATTAATTTTGTCTTGAGTGTAAATCCCTTTTTCTTGGAGTAAATCAACAAAATCAGCACGGCTGATTTCCTCTAATTCCTGAGCAACTGCTTCTGGATCAGCATCTGGATCGTAAATTACGTCCCTGAATTCTCGCTCTACAATTCCAGGCTTAAGCTGCCAAGAATAGGCGTTGAGGATGTAATTCTCAATATCTGCTTTTACTAAGCTATCTGCTGCTTCCTCACTGCTGCTAGAGGTGATAGCTCCTTTTTCTGTTAACTGGTCTTTTGCCATACGCAACTTGACGAGCAACTTTTTCAGCATCAAAGTCAGAAAGGTCAGTACGCCCCATTACCATACCTACTAGGCTATTTATGCCAGTGGTAAGAGCTTGAGAAATGGGACCTGTGGACTCTTGATTTTCTTGGGATTGGCGACTCTGGCGCAATTCATCAACCAAATCACCTAGCTTATTAGTAAACTCATCTCCTACTAAGCTACTCGGAGCAGCAGACTTAACATAATCAACTAATTCACCAAGAGGATCTCTGCGTTGAGGTAATTTATCTACAGTTTTTCGCCAAACTGATTCTAAGGTAGCAGCAAGTTTCTCTGTCTCCCTCTTAGATAAGTCGCTACGTTCACTAACTAAATCGACAAAGGTTTGTCTATCTATGTCCCGGAGACTATCCGCTTCTGTAAGCTCTTGTAATTTAGGGTCATTAAGCAGGGATTCCATTTCTGCACTAACCCGTTGTAGATTCTAGTTGAGGAGGGCGTATGGTTCCTAAGTAATCTTCTAGCTTTTCTTTAACCATGTCAGGGTCTACGGCTGAAGCCAGTTCCCGACGCACAGCAGCAGCGGCCGCTTCTGCTGTAGCTACTACTTTGTTACTAGCCGCGTCTCCTACCCATAACAGCAGCAGCAGTTCCTACCAAAGCTTGGAAACCGGATGTTGCTGTATTAACTACTGAACCCACGAGGGAACCAACGGTGGTAGAACTTACCCACACTAGAAGGCAAAAGTAAGTTGCCCAAATTACCAAACCCAGAATGGCTCCTGTAGCAGGTACTTCTAATAAACTAAGCTTAATAGCTAAAAAACAAGCAAAGAATAGGGAGAGGGTGACGCTAATTAGAGTTGCTAGTCCTAAGGCAAAGCCAATTTTACGGATTGTACTTCCGAAACTATCTGAACTACCAGAGTCGGAATCCGAATCAGAAGAGCCTCCAGCTAAAGAAATTCCGGTGGCAACACCTAGATTGGTTAGAAGTAATTGGAAGGCGAAGGCTAAAACTAAACCAGCAATAAGAGCCATAAGAAATTCAGGGCCACTGAAAATCAAGGCTGCTTCTTCTGCTGTTTCTGGGTCAGGTTCTACAATTACCTGGCCCAGCCAGAATATTAAGCTACCAATTTTAGGTAGCATTATTTCACTCTGAAACATAAAGTATTTCTCAACTAGATTGTGGATTTTTTATTTTTAACTGATATAATGCAGCCATAAAAAGATTAGTTGAATTAATAACAGTTAGTTCGCTGCAAGATTGATGTTACTCCTAACAATAAATAAAGTCATCTCTCCCAAGTGATAAAGCATAGTTTAACCCCCTAATACGTAGGTTATAAAATTATTTAACATCAAGTTGATTTTAATAGTAACAGGAATGCCCACTTATTTCTTAAGCAATAAGCTGTTAATCACTTAACTTGGGATATGCACAGGCTGAAGTTCCTATCCTGTATAGATATCTGATTCAATTTAAATGCCGATTGGCTTAATGCACCGTCCTCTGCTAACACTTGAGACGTACTCCTTAAGAGCTACTGTTCTAGATAAATAAAGTGGATTTAGAGCCTTGGAATCCAGTCTATTGGCAATAGATCAAGACTGATTTTGTTTTGTTAATTTTTTGGTTAGCTATTTGACAAATGCAGTTATGATTTTATTTATGCTAACAAATAGCAATTTTAACTGCTTACTAAACTAGGAAAAAATTGCTTTCATTACTGATAGCTACTAGTGTTAAATTATTGTGTAAGTTTAGTGTCATCTATGCCTGAACAAGAACTGCCTACTCGCGGACAGTTAGAGAGAAGTTTATCCCAAAAAATTCAAGGTCTTTATCGTCAACAACTAGGACATCAGCCTAGCAAAATTAGCTGCAATCTGAGCGGAGAACAATTAACAATCCTCATAGAAAATGCAGTTACTCAGCCAGAACAGTTCCTGCTAGAAAAAGGAAAAGAAGAATTAACTGAAGAGGTACGCTCAAACTTAGAGGATGTTCTTGAAAGTAGTCTTAAGACATTGATTAAAGATATTGTCGGTGTAGAAGTTATAGATTTGCTCAGTGACACTACTTTAGAAACGGGAAGAAGTGCAGTGATTGCAGTTTTAGCCAGTAAACCACAATTACGCAGCAAATTTTCCGATTAAATTAAATTATTTATAACAGGAATTAATGTTAAATCAAATACAGATCACTAAATTGGTGGAAGTTGGTGAGTACAAATAAAAATTGTACTGGCTAACAACCACTCAATAAATCGTGATCTGAGCTATACCCTTCTAGGCCTTTTTATTTGAGCTAGAACGATATAGGCATATATAAAACTTACTATATATCTACAGTTGCTGATAGTTTAAATCTTAACTTACTCCCAGCAACTGTAGATGAATATCTATCTCATCATAGATGGTTCTTCACTTCCAACATCATAGATACCCCATTCTTCAATACCCCTATTATTGAGGAGAATCATTTCTGCTCGTCTAATTTCATCACTGCTACCTTCGACAACAATAAGATAATCCCCCCTAGCAAAGCGATCGCTATATACTTTAGCGCGATCGCCAGGAATCCCTAAACCAGCTAAAGCGCCTACTATACCCCCGGAAATAGCACCAATGCCGCCACCAGCTAGGGTAGAAGCTAGGGTAGAACCGATGGTTCCTGCTGTCACAACTGCCCCCACACCAGGAATAGCCACAGTGGCTACTCCTGCTAACAAGCCTCCTAACATACCTAAAGCTGTACCGGTGACAGAACCAATAGCTGCCCCTTCACCAGCTTCGTTGCCAGGGGCTTTATTCAAGTCTTTCCCTTCAATAGAGTCTTGTTTGTCAGCATCCTTAGCAATTATAGATACTTTATCCATAGGGAAGCCAGAAGTTTTCAGTTCATTGAGAGCGTATTCAACATCTTGCCTTCTTGAAAAGACACCGATGGCGCGTTGATAATAACCTAAAGCCATAATTAATTTTAAATACTTTGTTTACATCGTTTCAATATTATGAAACCTCACCTTATTCCTCCTCATTCAGTAGAAGTAAGTTCTACTACTACTTTTTTAGGAAAAATGACTATAAGCTAAGTTAATAGCTATACAATTTGACATATTTTCACTTTCTAAACCAAGAGAATAAATAGAAAAATGATTACTTGGCTTCCAAAGTTTTCACAGGAATAATTTGAACTTGCAAATAAATAGACTCCTCTAACTCAGATTCTAAAAAACCTTTAAGTGATTTTACCTGCTCTTCAGAAATAGAGTTCAAAGGAGCAGCAACTTCTACTTCAATAAAAAGACCTTTTTTCGTTGGTGAAACTCGCAAATAGCGAACATTTTCAGATGAAAAAGTCTCTGTCTTGGTAGTGATTAGCTTTTCCACATCTCGGCGAACATTCTTTTTAACCAAAAGATTTTTGAGAGACAAACCTAAAGGCAACATTAATAGAGAAAGCATCACCAAAGAGAAGAACAAGCCTTGCCTAGCTTTTTTTAAACTCCCGTAACGTTGACATAAAAAGACTAATCCACCAGTAAAAATGATTCCTGTTAAATTAGTGATAAATAGTACCGAAGCCCCAGTACTAAGCTCATTTCTACCCAAGGCTAGACCAATGCCAATTACGCTTAAAGGAGGAACCAAAGCCACAGAAATTGCCACTCCCGGTAGGGCTTCAGCGATACGACGACGGGAGTTGGCAAATGCTCCGGCAGCCCCAGCAGCCATTGCTATTCCCAAATCAATTAATGTCGGACTTGATCTGGCTAAAACTTCTGTTCCTACGGACTTTAAACCTAAGATATAAGTTGCTAAAAAAGCAGTGGCAATAGTTAAAATACACCCTTTTAAAGTAGTAAGTAAAGAACGCTTCAATAAACGACGATTTGCGACTACCATGGCATAGGCACTACCGATTATCGGTCCCATCAAAGGTGCAATAATCATTGCCCCAATAATTACGGCAGCACTATTAGCAAGCAAGCCTAAAGTAGCAATGACTCCAGAAAGCCAAAGCATAAAATAAAAGCCAAAAGAAGGAACTGAACTTTGCCAGAGAAGCTTGTTTAAGCTAGCAATTGGTACAGGCCTTTCTACTAACCACTTCCATTCGCCACTATGAGCATTCCAATATTTGCCAAAGATTTGTTGAGGATAAAAAAGCCTTTTAGCCAAAAAAGACTTCATTTTGGTAAAGCTCATAAAAAGAAACTTTTGGTAGAAAGTATATTGAACCAGCTACTAAAGATGTAGGCTGCGATCGCTCATTTTACTCTTTAAAATAGTCTGGCGCCCAAAAATAAGTCTAATGAAATACATAAATTAGTCTTGCTTGCTATACACAAAATGTTTGGAAAATAATACTTTTACTTAAAAAAAGGATAAGTTCTATGTAATAGAAAACTTATCCCCTTAGTTTTTAGATGATTCTAAGCTCTACGGGTAATTAGACCCCAGATGAAAATCAATAACATTGCTCCTAGAACTGCAAAAATAATACTAGGAAGACTAAAAGCACCTGCTGAAGCTGCGGCTGCACCACTGCTACCAAGCAACATTTGACCTAAATATCCGCCTACAAGGGCCCCCAAAATCCCTAAACCCAAGGTTGCGAAAATGCCGCCCCCTTGATGTCCTGGATAAATAAGTTTTGCTAGGGCCCCAGCAATCAAACCCAAAAGTAGCCAAGCAATAATACCTGTCATCAACTTTCCTCCTTATAAAACTAAACTCTATGCTTTTCATTCTATGAGGATTATTTTTACTTTGAGCAATACAAAATATTAATAAAAGCAAACTCTAACTTTTGAAAAGACCAAGTATCTTCCTAAAGTTATAGTAAGTTATTACGAGGAATTTTTTTTTATGTACGAAGTATGATTCTTGATAAAGTCGTTCTTTGTTATTATAATTACAAACTTAGTAATGTTAAAAAGGCACTAATTTATGCATTTACTAATAACAGAAGCAGCTTCCCAAGCAGGAAGTTTTCCTTTAGCTGCAACCATATTATTAGTTGTCGGCTTTATCGCCGCAGTATCTCTCGGCTCCATCGCTTGGTATAATTCTAAGCGTCCTGTTGGTTGGGAAGGTAAAGAACGTCCTGACGTAGTTCCCAAAGTTGATAAATAAACTTCAAGTCTTGAATTTTTTTGATTGCTAAGTTTGCTGTGCAAACTTCCTAGTCATTAAATGCTTTTCAATCTAAATCAAATAAATACTAAACACAGTTTTTCAGAAAAAAATTATGAGTGAACAAAAATCTTCTGGTGCTAACTACGACCGCAATCTAGTTACGGCTGAAACCGCAGCCCGTCAGGAAAGAGAGGGTAAAAATTTCAAGAAAACTCCTGAGAAAGAAGGAGACATAGATACAACTAGTGGCTACACAGTAGATAAAGAAGGATTAGCTAATAATTATGCTGTTGAACCTGAAATGTATGCAGAAACACCAGGGGATATGCAAAAAGATGAAGAAGAAGTAACCGCAGAGCGTAGCCAAGAACTTAAAGAAGTTAATAAAACCGATGAAGATGGTAAACTCTCCAAAAATAAAGATGAGCGTGGCAAAGGGCCTGGAGTTATTTAATTGAGCTTTTACTTCTTTAGTTAGACAATTTTATTCATTCTGTTAAAAGGAGCTGTCCAAAATAAATACAGCTCCTTTTTTATATTTTTGATTTACTTATTAAAGTTACTCGGACTCTTGTAACTTCCTGCTTTGGTCACGATCCAATTTTAAAATCAACACTCCCAAGGGTGGCAAGCACAAATCTAAGGAATAAGAGTGATTGTGAAATGACCACTCATCAGTCCATTTTCCTCCTAAATTACCCATGTTACTACCACCATATTGACGAGCATCGCTATTAAATATTTCACTGTAAAAACCAGCTTCTGGAACCCCAACCCGATAATGACTGTGGGGTTGAGGGGTGAAGTTACAAACTGCCAGCAAAAAATCATCTGATTTCTCGCTACGACGTAGGAAAGAAACTACACTATGGCTGTTATCACTACAATCAATCCACTCAAATCCTGCTTGGTCAAAATCTTGGCTATATAGGGCTGATTCTGTTTGGTAGAGGGCATTGATGTCGCTAATGAATTGCTTAAACTGGTTATGAGGAGGATGTTGTAGCAAGTGCCACTCTAAATCTGCCCACACATTCCACTCACTCCATTGTCCAAACTCCATGCTCATAAATAGAGTCTTTTTGCCGGGATGAGCAAACATATAGGTAAATAAGCAGCGCACGTTGGCAAATTTTTGCCAAATATCTCCAGGCATTTTGCCTAACATATTACTTTTGCCATGGACAATTTCATCATGAGACAGAGCCAGCATATAATTCTCGCTATGGTTGTACCACATACTGAAGGTGATATTATTTTGGTGAAATTGACGGAACCAAGGGTCCATAGCAAAATAATCCAGCATATCGTGCATCCAACCCATATCCCACTTAAGGTTAAAACCTAACCCTCCTACATAGGTAGGCCAAGAAACCATTGGCCAATCAGTGGATTCTTCAGCGATGGAAAGAATGCCGGGATAGTAGCTAAAGATAACGTTGTTTGCCTGGCGCAAGAAATCAGCAGCTTCAATGTTTTCCCGTCCCCCATATTGGTTTGTTACCCATTCCCCTGGTTCACGACAATAATCGAGGTACAACATCGAAGCTACGGCATCAACCCGAATACCATCAATATGATATTTGTCAAACCAGAATAGGGCATTGCTAACCAGAAAGTTCCGTACTTCGTTGCGAGAATAGTTGAAAACTAAAGTTCCCCACTCCTTATGTTCTCCCTTACGGGGATCGGCGTGTTCGTAGAGATGGGTTCCGTCAAAGAAAGCTAAACCATGTCCATCTTTGGGAAAGTGACCTGGAACCCAATCTACAATGACACCAATGTTATTTTGGTGGCACTTATCAACGAAATACATAAAGTCTTCTGGAGTGCCGTAGCGGGATGTAGGAGCAAAGTATCCCGTTACTTGATAGCCCCAGAACTCGTCAAAAGGATGTTCTGCTATGGGTAATAATTCAATGTGAGTAAAACCTAATTCTTTGACGTAGGGAATAAGTTTTTCTGCTAGTTCATAGTAAGTAAGGAAGCGCGCTTCTGGTTTTAGTTCGGAAACTTGTACCTTTTCACCTTCTCCTTTCAGGGTTAGGGCTGGTTCTGCCGAGGAAGTATGCAACCATGAACCTAAATGAACTTCATACACAGAGATGGGCTTTTTCAACGCCTCGGTGTTACGACGTTGTTCCATCCAACTACTATCATTCCATTCATAGACTTCGAGATCCGTAACGATAGAGGCTGTTTTCGGACGTACTTCTTGTTGAAAGCCGTAGGGATCTGATTTTTCGTAGATATGGCCTTCGTAGTTTTTAATCTCGTATTTGTAATGTTCTCCAGGGGCTATTTGAGGGATAAATAGTTCCCAAACACTATCATTACGTTTACGCATTTGGTGCTGCCGCCCATCCCAGTGGTTGAAATCTCCTAAGATAGATACGTTACGGCCACTAGGGGCCCAAACTGCGAAGTATACACCTTTGATACCATCAACTTCTGTGGGGTGAGCGCCTAATTTTTCATAAATGCGATGGTGGTTGCCTTCTGCAAAGAGATGGAGATCAAAGTCTGTTAATTTAGGGGAACGGAAAGCGTAGGGGTCATAGGTTACTCGCTCCTGTTCTCCCTCTTTGATCCGTAATTGATAGTTATTAAACTCAGTATCGTCTATTTCGCACTCAAAAAAGTTGGGGTGATAAACAGACTTCATTGCATACTCAGTACGTTTATCGGGGCAGATAACCCAAGCTGCTTCTGCTTTTGGTAAGTAAGCCCGCACAACCCAACCTTTGATCGTACCGTTTTCTTGTATGGGATGAGAACCTAATATCTCAAAGGGGTCATGGTGTTGATTCCAAACAATTTTGTCAACCTGTTCGGGAGCGATCATTGTAGACATTAAACTATCTTATTTATAAGGTTCGAGGGGCCAATAAAACTATTAATAGGTTAACAATATTTAAGAATTGCTACAGATTTTTAGTTTTTGGATTTTGGCCTAATATATTACCCTAGATAGTTCGCCTTTACTCCAAAACGAAGGGTCAATTTAGCAATTTGATAAGCCTATAAAGGAGTTATTGTACGGAATAACTGCCGTATTTGCAGTAAGAAAATAAGTTGTCTTGTTTTAGCGTTCAGTTCTGGTGCATAGGGAGACTGGGCTAACTGGGCTTCTAATTGGGCATATTCAGCCGCAGTGAGAACTTGTCCATCAACAGGCGATCGCGCTTCAGTAATAATTTCTGTACGTAGTACTTCTTCTGGGATATCTTCAGGGGGAGGTAAGGTTTGGGCTACTTGCACCACTGTAGGTAGTAGCCCTATATTTATGCCAATTATTCCAGCCCAATACTTAGTTTTCATTCCAGGGATGCTAAGCAAGTTGATAAAAAAAATAAGACCTTAGATGTAGTTAAAAAATTAGCAGAAGCAGTATGTGACGGGTTAAAACCGCGTCACCGATGTTTTACTTAATTTGATCAGAGTCCAGCTTATTCAGTTGGTGATGGTGCTTCTTCTGTGGGGGATTCTGCTGGTTCTTCACCAGCATCGTTGCAAGCAGCAAGAGGTAGAATCGCAGACAGAATTAAAGCTAGACCAATGAGCTTTTTAAAGTTCATGTTTTTCCCCTTATACGGAGCTAATATTATAACTAAGCAACTGTAGCATGAAAGTTTTCTTCTTTCCTCTTTCTTGGGAAAGAAGCAAGAGAAGTGACTTTTGTACTAGCTACTTTTTGTGATCTATATGGTTTTTAGATAAATTGCCGAGGGAGGATTTAAGCTTACCTTTACCAATAAGTAAAGCTTCTATTCAGATACTCTTTGCTATTTACGAAATTGCGTTTTTAATTTTTTTCCTAACAGAAGTAACTAATTCTTGGGGATGACGAGAAAAATAGGCTGTTCTAACTTTAATAAAATCAGTAAAACTATCTACTGCAATATAGCTTTCTCTTCGCAAATAAATCCAGATGCTTTGATAATAAGGTAGCTTTTTTAAGTAACTATTCTCTAGGCTTTTTCGCCTTTTCAAGCTTTCACCGCTGCGATAGTCATTTAATGATTTAGTTCCTTCAAGTACTCGATAGTTACCCCAGATTTCATCAACATACTTTACGTTAGCTACTTGAACTGCTTTAAATAGAAAATCCAAGTCCATTAGATAATTTTCTTGAATATCATATTCACCTATTTCTTCATGCAAACATTTATGATAAAAGTAAGCAGAGGGATTAACAGGATGAGGATTGATCTTAAATCCTTTTAATAAGTCTGTTAAACATAGTTTCCGTGGTTTATTAATATATTTTAGCTCTTCCTTAGCATCCCAAACATTACAATTGCCTACTAATAGACTTGGTTTAGGTAAATCAGTAAACAATTCTAAGATTCGATTAAGAACGTTAGCTTGGTAGTAATCATCTACATTCAAGATAGCAATAATGTCACCTTTAGCTAAAGCTATGGCTTTATTCATGGCATCTGACTGGCCTTGATCTGGAGCAGAAATTAAGCGAATATGAGCATACTTTTCCGCATATTTTTTGACAATATCGACAGTATTGTCTGTTGAGTCGCCATCCATAATAATATGCTCAACTTGGGGGCAATTTTGGGTAATCACAGCTTGAAGACAATCTTCAATATACTCTGCGCCGTTGTATACAGGGGTAATAACACTAATTTCACCTGTAGAATTCAGGTTAAATAAATCCTCGGACTTCGACATTTGTTGAGTAGGAATAATAAAATTAATTCAGGGTATAAAAATCTAGATTAACATAGAAAATATTTGGCAATTACTATAGACAGTCATTACAGCTTATGAAAGTTCTTTATGATACATCATTACTTGGAGCTAGCACTGGTGCATATGGCTTTAAATCAGGGTTGTTTCGAGTCACAGAAACATTAGCTTCTGAGTTAGTTAATCTTCCCGAATGCGAAGTTACTTTTGGTGCTGGTGTCTCTTTAGAGATATGGAGTAACTCCCAGAAATATTTAGAGTCTCATGCTCTTTTAAAAGAAGTTCCTTTTGTCAGTAATACTGAAGTAAATATAGCCAGAAGAAAGCTTTATGATTTAACCGAAAAATCTATTAATGTTTTCCATAAGTTAGGCTGGCGCAAAACCAAAAAAATACGGGAAAGCTTACTAGATTTATGGGCATATAATTTTCAAGCTCTTTCTATTGAGGGCTTACAAAAACAAGATATCTATCACTCTTTATATCACGTTATTCCTCAAAGAGTTAAGAAGGTCAAAACCCTTAGTCGCTTTTTAACAGTACATGACATTATTCCTATAATATATCCTCATTTCTTTGGTCTGGATAAGAATTTTACTAAAGCCAAGAAAACTTACAATCTCAAAGAAAGTTTGGATAGCTTAGATAGAGATGATTGGCTCATTTGTGTCTCTCATTCTACCAAAAGCGACCTCTGTAATCACTTAGGCAACAAAATTGATGAACAGAAAGTTTTTGTTACTCATTTAGCTGCCTCAGATTTATTTTATCCTTGCACTAATCAGCAAAAGGTTGCGGCGGTAAAGAAGAAATATGCTATACCTGATGCGCCTTATATTTTAAGTTTGAGTACCTTAGAACCGAGAAAGAATATTGAGCAAACTATTCGCTGTTTTGCAAGGCTTGTAGAACAGGAAAAAATTTCAGATTTGCATCTTGTTTTAGCCGGTAAAAAGGGCTGGAATTATGATGACATTTTCCAAGAAATTTCTAATAATCCCAAAATCAAAGAGCGGGTGATTTGTACAAATTATGTAGCTGATGAAGATTTAGCTGCACTTTATAGTAGTGCCTTAGTTTTTGTCTATCCTTCTTTTTATGAAGGTTTTGGTTTGCCACCTTTAGAGGCTATGCAATGTGGCACTCCGGTAATTACTTCTAATACTTCTTCTTTACCTGAAGTTGTTGGCGAGGCAGGAATTATGGTTGATCCTCACGATGAAGATGAACTTTGTCAGCAAATGCTGAAAGTTTATAATAACTCTTTATTTAGGGATTCTTTAGCTATTAAAGCAAAGGAACGTGCTAAAAAGTTTAGTTGGTCAAAATGCGCCCAGGAAACTATTGACGCTTATAAATATGCTATGGCTAATTCTTAGTTGTCAATATTAAGCTGTTCGAGAATCTTTCTAACTTCTACCAGAGAAAGGTCATAAACCGCAGCAATTTGTTCTATAGTTAAACCCAAGGATAATAGTCTGCTTATCGCTCGTTGACGTTCAGACTCTGCTCGTTGACGCTCAGACTCTTCAGCAAGAGGATAAGGATTACCTTGTTCGTCGTACCAGTATAACCATTCCCTTGTCCACTCTACATAAGTCCCTCTACTTCTACCGATTCCTAAGCCTATTTCCGGTAGCCAGTAGGGTTCGTTTCCTATTTGTAAAACGTATTCTCCCTCTTCTAAACGATACAACTCCAGAGGCTGATGTCGCTCTCTTTGCCAATGACTGGGGTTATAAATCAGGTAGTAAAGTACTCCTAACCTTTTATATTTTTCTTTCTTCTGTTCGTACTCATCGTTATATTTCTTAGAAACTACTTCAATGGCAAACAGGGGCGGAATATAATCCTCTTCCCACAACACATAACTCAGCCTCCCTCTTTCTCCTTTGCGCCTGTCTACACCAATACTTAAGAAGCCATCGGGTACTAAAACAGGTTGACGTTGGTTTTCCAAAAGGTAGTAAACCCCCATATCTACCCCAAAAAACCAATCCTGCCGTTCTCGCCAAATAAAAGCCAGAATAGTTAAAAGTAAGTTAGGAACTAGGTTTTGTAGTTCATTATCCACAGGGGTATCATCAGAGCAAGGTAACTCCTCACTGGTGGGTAAACGCGAAAGCGGTTCAAATTGTACCATCTGTGGTTACTCCTTTAACTAAAAAACTATTCTAAGCTTTGAATCGCAAACTTCACCTTTTCCCTCACAGCTTGCCAAGAATATTCTGCTTGTAGCAACTCATATCCCCCTTGAGCTAAATTTCGTCCCAGGTTGGGATCAGACCAAAGTTGACTTACCGCAGCAACAATTTCTTCTACACTATCTCTAATCAGCAAATGTGTGCCATCTTCGGCTTTAATACCTTCAGCCCCCTTACTTGTACTAACCACAGGACAGCCAGCAGCGAAAGCTTCGAGGATTTTCAGGCGCGTACCTCCTCCTTCTAACAAAGGTACTACCATGACCCTAGCAGCAGCTAAATAGGGACGAATATCTTCCACCTTACCTGTAACGATTATACCGGGTTCTTTTTTTGCTATCTGTTTCATGTAAGCTGTGGGGTTGCGCCCGACTAAAAGTAAGCGACAATGGGGATAAATTTCTTGCAATCGTGGGTAAATTTTTTCTACTAGCATCCTCATAGCAACAAGGTTAGGTTCGTGGGTATAGGAAGCTGTAAAAATAAGGGTTTGAGAGTTTGGCGACAACTCTGGGGGTATATAACATTGACCAAGGCGTACTGGGTCGTAGTATTCTGGATTAACACCATTAGAAACAACATGAGTATCAGCTTTTTTCGTCGCTAACTTTTGCAGAAGAGAAGCATCTTCCTCGCTACAAACCCAAACTTGATTTGTTTGATTAAAGAGATTTTGCTCTATAGTTTCTATATGTTTGAGCCAAGATTGAGAAACCTTTTTATCCAAACTTGTTTGCATTTCTTGACGCAAAAAAGTTTCGATATTATGAGCATCATAAATTACTTTGCAATCATGACGTTTAAATAAGCTTAAGTAACGGTGGAGCCACAATTCTTCTAAGATGACGATTGAAGGTTTAAATTCAGCTAATATTTCCTTGATTTGTTTAACTACAACCTCTCCATACAACTGATTACTCCAGGGATGATGGGCAGGTTGCAACCACCACAACTTATCTTTGATTTTCCTAAAGATGGATTGCCCTTTAGCAAGTTCTTCAAAATAATAGTTATGCCAAATCTCCACTCCTTCAGGAAATTTCCCCTCACCCTTTACTTTCTCAGAAACAATAGAAACAACGGCTACTGACCCCAGGGTTTTCATGATATTAATATTTTGCCAGTTGCGTAAAGCGACTCCACCCATAGGCGGATAGGGTAAATGCCTGGTTATAAACAGGGTCGAAATTGCTTTTTTATTCACTGAGAATTGCTTCTAATAAAAATAACAAAGAGCGGATTAGATTCTCAGCTAAACCCGCCCACAAGTATATATATCCCAATCTTCAGCTAAATATTGCTATAGTTTCGCGCCACAATCAGGACAGAAGTTATTGGTAGAAGGATTTTTGACACCGCAACTACTACAGTTAATTAATTCTGCTGCCTTTTCTAAAGGACTTTTTTCCGGTAGTCCTACCATTTGAGCATTATTTTTGCCCGGTGGAATCATCGGATAGCAGTTTTCGTCCCTAGTTACTTGGGCATCTATTAAGACAGGGCCTTCATAGGCAAGCATTTCGGCGATCGCATCTGCTAAATTATCCCGTTCTTTTAATACCATACCTTTAACCCCAAAGGCTTTAGCAAGAAGTTCAAAGTCTGGCATTCCTGCTTGCATATTAGAAGAGGAGTAACGTTCACCGAAGAAGTTTTGCTGCCATTGCCTAACCATACCTTGCCAGCCATTGTTGATAATCACTGTTTTGACACTGATGTCATATTGAGCCAAAGTAGCCAATTCTTGCAGGTTCATTTGAAAGCTAGCATCGCCACTAATACAAATTACTTCTTCTTCTGGGAGGGCAATTTTTGCTCCCATAGCAGCAGGCAAGCCGTAACCCATTGTTCCCAAACCAGCACTAGAAATCCAGCGTCGAGGGCCATTTTTAAGGAATTGGGCAGACCACATTTGATGTTGTCCAACATCAGTGGTGTAGTAAGCATCTGGGGCCTGGTTGGCAATTTCTACAATTACTTCTTGGGGAGATAAACTATGACGATGGCGAGGGATGACCAAAGGATAATCTTTACGCCAGCCCGCAATTTTATCTCGCCAACTTTGAGTACGTTCATAATTAGGAGCAATTTCCAACTCCTCAACGCGCTGAAGAATTTGTTTAAGGACTTGACGTACATCACCAACAATAGGTACTTCCGGGGCGCGGTTTTTACCAACTTCAGCCGGATCAATGTCAATATGAATTACTTTAGCGCGAGATGCAAATTCATCTAACTTTCCTGTTACCCTGTCATCAAATCTTGCTCCTACAGCGATTAAAAGGTCACATTCACTAACCGCAAAGTTGGCATAGGCAGTACCGTGCATCCCTAACATACTCACAGCCAGGGGATGATGTTCATCAAATGCCCCCAAACCCATTAAGGTGGTGGTGACAGGTATTTGAAAATGCTCTGCTAACTGTTTTAATTCTCCATGGGCGCTAGCAGAAATTGCTCCTCCCCCGACATAAAGTAAAGGACGTTGGGAACGTTCAATTAATTTAATAGCTTGGTTAATTTGCCGAGGATTACCTTTAACCGTCGGGCGATAGCCAGATAATTTTACTGTACCTGGTTCTACAGGAACATAGTTAAATTCTTCTAGCCCGACATCTTTAGGAACATCAATTAATACTGGCCCCGGACGACCTGTGCTAGCAATATAAAAAGCTTCTGCGACTACCCTGGCCATATCTTGGGGACGGCGCACTACATAGGAATTTTTAACTATAGGAAGAGTAATACCAAAAATATCAGTTTCTTGAAAAGCATCTGTACCAATTGACCCAGTTGCTACTTGTCCGGTGACAACTACCATGGGGATCGAGTCCATGTGGGCAGTGGCAATACCTGTAACCAGATTAGTCGCCCCAGGGCCAGAGGTGGCGAAACAGACACCAACTTTACCTGTAGCACGGGCATAACCATCAGCAGCATGGGAAGCCCCTTGTTCATGGCGGACTAAAATATGTTTGAGGTGGCCTTTTTCTTCCGCTCGATATAATTCATCATAGATAGGCAAAATAGCCCCACCAGGGTAGCCAAAAATATGCTTGACACCATGACGAACGAGACTGTCAATTAAGGCAAATGCACCAGTTGCGCGGCTAGGCACAACTAAAGGAGGTTTAGCTTGGGAAATAGCAGTTAAAGAAACCACGATGATACCTTTTCTGGTTAGATAATTGTTTATCTTAAATTTTGTTGCTAAGTATGCAACCTATAGCTCAAAAATTTGATATTAATTAATGTTCTGATTTTAGGCTGAGAGATGTGGAGATGTAAACTCTCTGTTAATATTGCAATTGGTGGGGTAATGGGGTAAAAGGTTTTAGAATTAAACTATCTGGCCAAAATCAAGAGTTTCCCTCTGTCTCTGGGAGGATTTGTACCCTGGCGAATTTTAATCCGGTCACACCTTGCAAAGGTTCTACCATCCCGGAAGTAGTTTCTTTGGCAATCCAAGCTTCTCGCTGTAAATAGGCCAAATACTGACGATATTCTAACCACTCTTCTTCGGTAGAATAGACAAGGGTTAACATTCCTGGTTGAGTGATGCGTTCTCTAGTTTGGGCATCCACCGCTTTGTCGATGCGCTTTTTAACAATTTCGTAACGGGTATCCCTAGTACTACCTTTAATATCAAAAAGCCTTTCTGTACGTTCATCATGAACAATATCTACCGTTGTATCCTGTACCAAAACTAAGTGGGTTAATTCTAAGCTTTGGTTGGAGACTTGGTGCAAAGAAAAGCAACTCCTGGCACAGTCGCAGATTGCCCTTAACTGTTCGTAGCGTAGACTGTGAAGGTTAAAGAGAGAAAATTGTCGCTTAATAGAAGAACCGGCATAAAGCATATGATCCATGCCATCAGTCAATTCAATGTCGCAGTAATGAGGGACAATTTCCTGCATATGTTCTTGCCAGCGTTCCCAAGTTTTTTGTAGGTGGTGATTAATTTCTTGGATAGTTTTATCATAGCGATCGCGGGCTACATAAACACAACGGTGTTCGTTAGCAATAGCTTTTTCATAAGTAGCGATCCCTTGGGCAACTTCAGCCCCATATTGTTGCCAAGAATCAAAATAAGCCTCACAATTTTCTTTCAAGTAGTCGATGGCTTTGACTTCATCTTCTACTAAAATTCCTTGGCTAAGACGTTCTACGTAGGCTAACAAATCTACTTTTAATTGCCTTAAGAAGGCGATATTACGCTTTTGGCAAGCAGCTTCGATAATCTTTAAAGCTAGGCAAAATTGAGCTTGTAAGTCTTTTTGAATTGCTTGGTTGCGTTCATGGGAAGATCCCCGAATGTCAGAGATTCCATACATAGGATAGACATTTTTGAAGACAATGGGTTCTGGAGGTAAACCTAAGCTACGCCTTTCTGCTTCTTGAGAGAAACGCCATTCCACTGCCGGGTGAATATGGGTGAATTGTCCTTCTACTCCCTGACGTAAAGCCATTCTTAAAGCAGGAAGTAGTTTGGAACCATAATTAATATCAAGTTGATTAAAATGATAGGGGCGATCGCTGGCTATGGCGACAATACCCATCAATCTTTCCGATGGTTCTTGGGTTTCTGAGGCTAGCAGTAAAGGAATAAGTAATAGGGAACGTATCCCTTGATTCAATAGGCTTTGTTCCCATTGTGTTTGACAGCCTTTACTAAGATCTCCGATGGTAACAACTTTTTCTGTATTAACCGCTTGAAAAAAGCAAGAATCTGCTAAGGTTTTCAGAGAAGGAAGTTCTGATTGTTGTACTTGCTCCCCAGCACAAGTAAACATCCTGATTTGTTCGTGTTTAAAACTAATCAAAAGGTTTTTTTGAGCGCGGAATAGCAACTGCAACTTTTCTGTGATTAGTTTGAATTTTTCTGGTCTAAATACAGAATCTCGCTCCAATAAAAGGGCAATAATACGTTGTATAGTTTCTTGGGCAGTAATATCTACCCCTTCCCACAACCAAAAACCTTTAACTCGGTAATTACTTAATTTTAGTTTTTGTTGCCAACCAGGTTCTATACCTTGGCAAGCAACAATTTGAGAGACATCAAATTCAGCCAATTCATCTCTGGTAGGATCGATGCGTTCTATGGTAAGTTGTTCAGAACGCAACCAGAATTGAATGTAGCGTAGTTCTTGATTGGGAGTTGATAAAGTTGCGATCGCTGGTTCTTCTATTACTTCCCAACAAGAATGTTTGATACCATAAACATCTCGTAAAACCAGAGGTAATAAATGACGGCGGTAAAGTTGTTCCCAACTAAAGCGATCCCAATCTGCAAAAAGTTCTAATAAGGTTGTTAAAGGGTTTGAAGCAATACGACGTAGAGATTCGTTAGCATATTTAATAGTTAAGGTTCCCGGTTCCACAGCAGCCATAAGAAACTTACTAGATGCTGGTAGTGCCATCAATAAGTCTTTCTCAACAATACCGTTATTATTTACGATGGATGGCTTTGTTTTTGCCTCGGATAAACTCATATCAAATCCGACTCTTACTAGGCTATATTAAATTGCTTTTTATTCTAACCTTAAGGTTAGCTAAGGGTTCCTAGAATAATATACAAACCTGAATTTTTCCTAAGTTTTGACCTAATAGCTGTTAGCTTTTTCTTGATAAGGAAACAACCCTGATTCTATGGGAGGGCGTAAACACAAGTAAGCTAAAGCCCCGATTAAAGGAACTAAGCTAACGGCCCAAAAAATCCAGGTACTCTTGATACCTCTCCTTGCTAAATCATCTCTCAAAAGGGCGGGAAATACCAAACCAAGTAGACAAAAGTCTAAACTCATGACGTGTATAAAACGATTTGTTTGCCACTGTTGCAGGAAATCTGACCAATCACCTTGCCACAAACCAAATATTAGTAAGGTTCCTGCGGCTAAGGTTAACCCTAGTCCTAACCAACGGGAATCTTGTAATTTTAAAAACCAGTTTTTCTCTCCCGGAAATTGAGGATTCCTTTGACGCAACGCTAAGTAGGGCAGTATGGCAAAAGCACCTACACCAAAGGAAAAGGTTACAAAAGGCCAAGCAGGTATTTTTTGTCCCCGACCATCAATGAATAACATACAACCATAAATCATCGGCCAAATTCCCATGAGGTTGAATAAAGCGATAATTAAAGGATTGATACCTGCCCATTCTCCTGTAGAAAGTTTGGTGATCAATTCAAAGGTGTCTGGTTGTTGAGGAGGGGCGAGGAAAAAAGCGTAAATGGTGAATGTTAGCCATATTAGTACGAAGCTGATTTTTTTCTTCATGGGGAGCAGTTTTAAGTAATAAGTTTTAGCTGTGGAAGAAACAACCACTTCTTCACATTGAGAATTATTTTATTGATTGGGGTGTTGGTTTGTGTTGTTTTGAAGGTATCTATAAAGATATCTACATTCGATCATGTTTTCTATGATTTTGACCAATCATCTATTGACAAGTCTTTAATTTTCCCAAAATCGATGTGTTTCTGGTTAGAAGAGTTGCCTTCTTCACAATAGAAATTGCGGCAATTCTCAGATCCATCGTTCCTAGACGTGGATAAAGCTTTCTCAAACGCTGATATTCCACACCAGCAGTTTGATCAAAGGGGATAATTTGAATTGAACGATAATTTTCTGAAAGCTTTTGTAGCCATTAGACATCTCCGATAATTAAAAATCCAATCAATTCTCATACCGAAATTATCAATTCTTACCACTGTTCCCTGTTCCCCGTTCCCCGTTCCCTCTTTTCCGGAGATGTCTATTGATATGCCATTACTTGCTCATCCAGAGTTTTTGATCTGGAGAGAACACTAAGTCTCCCTCTAAGTTGCTCTTCGTAGGTAATGATAGTGACCGCAACTGAAACGTCATCCAGAGTTGCCAATCTTGCTAAAATTTGCCTTCCTTGTTGATTGTTTCTCTGAATCAGGCTGAGATGATCAGTATCCAGGATGTACATAATGAAACGCTATGCTTCTAATCCGCAGACTTACGCCATTCTTGGCCAAGTTTGACCGCTTCCTCAAATTTCGGATCATCTTCAAAGCTACCTGCTATACTTACCCACCACGGGGTTTCTTTTTGAAGCAAACCGGTAAGTAGCTGTTTCAATTTTGATAGTTCTGTTTCCAAAGTCGCAACTCGCACTTCGAGGTGTCGAGAAGGATTATCCAGTTGTTGGGAAGTCATAAAAGCTTAGTAGGTGAATATTGTAGTCACATTTTAGCAACCTAGCCATATGGGAGTGCAGGAAATTCAAAACCTCTCAATAATTCAATACTTGATGGATTGGAAGTCAATAAAATAAACATTAAACCTTATCGGAAATAGTGGAGATGCTTACTATATATTGTTAGGAATAATAGTTTGACCTGAATCGAGATAGGCGATCGCTTCGCTGCATCATTAGGTTATCGCGTCTTCCCTACCAAACTCTACCAAAGCTTACAGTCGTTAAGAGAATCAACACACTTGATTGTGCCACCTTCAGGAAAAATAGCGGTATTTAATTTCAAAGCCTGCCAGCCTTCAGGATACTGTAGAGTATATACCGGCAAAAAATTACGGGCTAAGTCTCTTTCAAAACCAAATCTAGAATAATACTGAGGGTCACCATAAACAAAAACGATAAATGAACCTATGTTAGAAATAATCTCTAAACCATACTTCACCAGTGAAGAGCCAATTCTACTTTTTTGACATTTTGGAGATACTGCTAAGGGAGCAAGTAGATAAGCAAAATGCTCATTATTTTCTTGAAGATAGACTGGGCTAAAAGCTGTATGACCAACGACTTCATTGTTTTCTATGGCAACAAGAGAAATTATATTTATTGGTGATTTTTCATTTAGAAGATTGATTGCAAAATCAGAAACCATCTGGGCTTCCGATTTGTCAAAAGCTTGGAGATGAATATTCCTGATACTTTCAGAATCACTTAAATTTGCTTCTCTTATTTGCATAAATTTCTTTACTAGCGAACTGGCGGACTTAAGTAAATCCGATACTCTTTGTTACTCTCTTCTCTAAAAGTTCAACCAATTCTGGCTGCATATACTTGTATGTGTCTGGAATACCCAAAACAACAACTTTCTTGTTTTTTAGCAATGTACTGAAGCATTTAGTTATTTTCTCTTTGTGAGTCCTTTCCATCACAAAAACCACATCTGCCCACTCAATTAAATCACCACTAATTGGTGTTTCCGAATCGCTATTTGTGCCAGCGCTTATTGATTCAATGCCCTCATAATTAGAGAAAACTTCTTCTGCTGTGGGGCTTCGCCATCTATTTTTGCTACAGATAAAGAGTAATTTCATTCCTACTTTACTTTGAGGTTTAGGCATCGCGCACTATCTCCAGTGCCTCGCCTTTTGCGAGTAGCTTTGGGCCCTCCCTCCTGAATGCGCTATGTGCGGCCTACGGTCAAAGCATCGGAGAAACCGAGGTCATTTAGAAGGTGATTATCACCTCTTGCGTTTCTCCTCCCGCAATACACTCATCCGCAAGGATTTCGATCTAGCCTATGTAGAATTCTCGGCCATCCGTTTCTATTCCTACCCAGGTATCTGTTCCACAGATACCTGCACAAATCCCTATCACTACTATATCTATACTATATCTATTAGTTTGTGTTCTTTGGTTCGCTCTACTCTTGGGTCTGTTAATTCCGTGAAGTGGTCAATTAGTGTGATTTTCGGTTTTAATTTCATGGCAGTAGATTCTCGGATTTCTCTGTTCTTGTACTAATCTACTTCTTTGTTCTTACTTTCCCGCTTTTCATACTATTTCATACTATTTAGATGCAGTTGCCCTGCTCCACAGCCAAAGGCAAGTATATTTTTTGACGAAAACGGTATAAACTTTCACGCTTTGAACTATAATGCAACCCCTAGTAGCTCTGTGTCTAAATGGCTAGGACTTTAATGAACCCATACCTTACTGATCTGAACTCTCTAAAGTTACCCCTAAAAAAGAGCAATGAACTCGTTGCGGTTTCCCTATTTTCGGGAGGTGGGGGGCTTGATTTAGGTTTGTCCCTTGCAGGATTTGATTTCAGATACTCTAATGATGAAGTTCAGTACTATTGTGATACTATCGCGTACAATTTCTCTGACTGTATAGCAGAAGCTAAAGATGTTAGAGAGTTGAAAGGGAACATAATCAAAGACTTAATTAATACTGAGAAAATAAGTCTCATTGCTGGAGGCCCACCCTGTCAAGCATTTAGCATCTTAGGCAAAAGGGGATCTTTCTCAGATATTCGAGGTCAGCTTGTGTTTGACTATATTCGTCTTATAAACGAGTTAAAGCCAGAAGCCTTCATTTTCGAGAATGTGCCAGGTTTGTTAACTCTCAACAACGGACAAGACTGGGAAAAGCTTTACTATCACTTTCAAGCTGAGACAGGATACGACATTTATACTGAGATTTTGAATGCTGCTGACTATGGAGTGCCACAAATCAGGAAGAGAGTTTTTGTTGTAGGCTTTTGTGAACCTGCTGACTTTACCTTTCCTCAACCCAGATATCGTGATCCTTCGAGTTTAGACTTACTCAATCAAAATATTCCAGAGTGGATACCTGCCAAGCTTGCTTTAGAAAATATTGATGGCTTACATAATCATGATATTCGTGTTCATGGTGACAGAGTTCGTAGCCGATACGAAAAGATTCCACCAGGTAGAAGAGACAAAGTAGACCATACAGATAGAATTGATCCCGAAAAACCTTCAGGAACAGTGCTGGTTGGTTCTAAAGCAGGTGGGGGTAGACCTCATATTCATCCATATCTTCCTCGCCATATCACGGTTAGAGAAGCAGCACGTCTTCAGTCATTTCCGGATTGGTACAAGTTATTAGGAACATCAACAGCGCAGTACAGGCAGATTGGTAATGCTGTGCCTCCGATACTTGCTCTTGCCGTAGGTAAATCTATTCAAAATACTCTGGAAAGCTTGAATAATAAGGAGATGGTAGTTTGACACTTCCATATCCAGGATATTCTTGGTCTTTCAATCACCATATGGGGAGAGTGAATTCGAGGGAAGTCTTTGCGCTTCTTGAATCGGCGTATCAATTCAGGCAACATCCAAACTATCGAACATTGGTTAATCAGGCTCTTGTTGCTGGAGAAGTATTTACCGCAAATATTAGAGCTGATTCTGGGCAAGTGGATGCTTGGCGCGATTATCAACAAATCCTCCCTGATTTGGGTCTGATTTACTCAACGAGATATATTAGACAACCACAGCTAACACCAATTGGTCTTATGTATATTGATGGCACAATTGGTTATTCTGAGCTTTTTTCCACTCAAATTCTTGCTTATCAGTATCCTAATGGACACAAAACAGATATATCTCCAGCGGTAAAAAGAGAGTTATCACAAGCAGGAATCACTATTCCGCCAAATCGAACAGAGCTAGATGCTAATTCAGGAATCTTAATTAAGCCAGGAGTGCTAATTTTACAAGTTCTGGTTGAACTATATCGTCGAGGCTATGTTCCTGCCCTCGATACCCGTGAGTGTCTTCTGGCGCTTGTACCCACAATTCGCAACAGTGACTGGCAAGAAGCATTTACAAGATTATTACAAATAAGACAGACAGGTGATACATCTGAGGCCGATAACCGAAGACTACGAGATGTTCAAGAGTGGTTTCAATTTTTGGGACAAAGTGACTTCGCAGTTAAGGAAAAAAACACAATTTATTTGGTCCATAAGGCTTTAGCAGAAATTGAACAACTTCAAGCTGTTTTAGATTTTCATACTGATCCAGCAACTTTCTGGATACCGCAAAGTTCGGTTGAGCGAAAGAATGCGTTATCCTGGTACGGATTCTTTGGTAGCCCAAGCATTGAATCTCAGTGGATAACGCCTGATGAATTACGCAGTCAAGAGTATCTTTCAGAAAACTATCCTGATCACGAATTACTTGATAAAATCGATAGTTCTGCGGTGACTGCTGAGGATTCAGAAATTAATCTTAGACCTTTTTCGCCGAATGTTCCTGAAACTGTTGATGTAAATACTCCCGTCAATGTTGAGAATATTATCCAGGGACGGTCACGGCTGCGTGATAAAACACGTCAGCATCAAGAAATTGTTGCAAGACTTGCAGCTAGGTTAACTGAGCTTTCCTACAACGTGGCAGACGATCCAAATTCAGTGGATTTACTTGCAGAGAAGAACGGCTTAGAAACTATTTTTGAAGTTAAAACCATTAATCGAAGAAACTTTCAACCTCGTATACGTTTAGGTGTAGGACAGTTATCAGAGTATAGATACAGAAGACAATTGCAAACTCAAGTAAGACCTTCTTCTATTTTAGTTCTCGGTAATACCCTTCAGCTTCCAAGATGGGCACACGATTATTTTTCCTCTGATGTAAACATTGGTCTTCTATGCGCTAGAGCAGATGTATTTATAGCTTTAACTGGTGGAGCAATAGAGCTAGAAGTGCAAAATACAAGCTGAAGCACTTAATAAGCTGCCTTGTGATGTTCTTATGACGTAAGCTTCCCACCAATCTGCTTCAGGTATAGTCCTAACCGATGGCTGAGGCAACCTGACTATATATCAAATGGACATTTTATACGAATTTAATCGATCCAATCCCCCCTTTCAGGATTTTATACCGACATTTTCCGTAGAATGCCTATGTGAGGTATTCTACACGGATTTTTTGCTTCTCAATCTGAAACCTAACACCTAAAAAGTATCTGGTATAAAAATATTCAGCCCAATCTCATCTCACAAGATGTATTGTCTCAGATCACATTAATATTCTTCTTCTAAGCTGAACATGGAAGAAGTAATTTTTTTTATAATAGACTCGCAAGCCAGATAACAGTTTTTTAAGGACAAGCAAAGACCGCAAGGAGCCTATATGTTTCTCTCCACTAATTTATTCATAGACAACCTAATCCAACAATTAATCGTAGGTTATCGCCGTACCTATGGTGGTTGGAAATCTGAGTATGGGGAGATTTTGGCTTGGGCTGCTGGTATGGCTTTGGAAAATATTGCCAACAGTGATGCCCTCTATCATAATGTCGAACATACTGTTTTTGTTACCCTGGTAGGACAAGAAATTCTTCGCGGTAAACATATTAAAGAAGGTGGAGTAACTAACGAAGATTGGTTACACTTCCTCATTTCCTTACAGTGCCATGACATTGGTTATGTCAGAGGAGTTTGTAGCACTGACCAGCCCAAGGAAAGGCTGTATGCTACTGGGGTAGGAGATATGAAAGTTTCTGTTCCCCCAGGTTCAACAGATGCAAGTATGGCTCCTTATCATGTAGATCGTGGTAAGCTTTTTGTCCAAGAGCGTTTTGGGCATCACAATCTTATCGATTCAGAAGTTCTCAAAAATAATATTGAGTTAACTCGTTTCCCTGTTCCTAACGATGATGACCATAATAGTACCAGCAGTTTTCCTGGTTTAGTGAGGGCAGCAGATTTAATTGGACAATTGAGTGATCCTCGCTACCTACAAAAAATTCCTGCTTTGTATTACGAATTTGAAGAAATTGGTACGAATAAGGCGTTAGGCTACCGCAACCCTGGAGATTTGCGTTCCAATTATCCTAGTTTTTATTGGAAAGCGGTTTATCCCTATCTCCCTACCGCTCTAGCTTTTTTAGATTTAACTCAAGCTGGCAAACAAATTATCGCTAATCTCTATGCTAATGTCTTCATGATTGAGCATGAGAAAGAAAGAATGCGTCTTGCTGGTGTGTTTGCCGCTTAATCAAGTCACTCATTCATTGGCGTAAGTCTTCTTTTGGGAGTAAGTAACTCATTTTATTTAAGAAATTAGTATCAAGTTTTATAACAAGAACTTGACTTAAGAGCTACTATACTTGTTTGTAGCTCTAGCATAACTAAATTTCTATGGCAAACAATACAGACAAACCGACTGTCCATAAAGTTGTTGTGGTTGGTGGAGGTTTTGGGGGGCTTTATACCGCTAAAGCCTTGGGCAACACTCCTAATGTGGAAGTAACTTTAATTGATAAAAGGAACTTCCATCTTTTTCAACCCTTACTTTATCAAGTAGCTACAGGTTCCCTTTCCCCAGCCGATATTTCCTCTCCCCTCAGACTTGTACTTAGTGATAAGAAAAATATTAAAGTACTCTTAGATGAAGTTATTGATGTTGATCCTGTTAACCAAATTGTCACTTGTAAAGGTCAAGAATTAAGCTACGATACCTTAGTTGCTGCAACTGGAGTTAGCCATCATTATTTTGGTAATGACCATTGGCAAGAAACCGCCCCTGGCTTAAAAACCGTAGAAGATGCCCTATTAATGCGTCGCCGGATTTTTATGGCTTTTGAAGCCGCAGAAAAGGAAAGTGACCCCGAAAAACGCCGGGCTTGGTTAAACTTTGTGGTGGTAGGAGGTGGTCCCACAGGAGTAGAATTGGCAGGAGCGATCGCCGAATTAGCCAACTCTACCCTCAAAAAAGATTTCCGTACCATAGATACCACAGAAGCAAGTATTATCCTCTTAGAAGGGATGGATCGGGTTTTACCTCCTTACAACCCAGAATTATCAGCAAAAGCAGAAATAGCACTGAATAAGTTGGGAGTGACGGTAAGAACGAATAGTTTAGTAACCCAGATTGAAGATAACACCGTTACAGTACGCCAAACCAAAATCAATCAAGTAGAAAAGATTACCTCCCAAACCGTACTTTGGGCTGCTGGGGTAAAAGCTTCAGCAATGGGCAAAACTTTGGCACATAGAACCGGAGTAGAATTAGATCGTGCAGGTAGAGTGATGGTGAAGCCGGATTTAAGTATTGAAAACTATCCCAATATTTTTGTCATTGGCGATTTAGCCAACTTCGCCCACCAAGGAGAAAGACCTTTACCAGGAATTGCCCCAGTAGCAATGCAGGAAGGGGAATATATGGCTTCTTTGATTAAACGTAAGCTTAAAGGAGAAACCATAGCTGCCTTTCAATATATTGATCGTGGCAGCCTAGCAGTGATTGGTGAAAATGCTGCGGTAGTAGATTTAGGCTTTGTTAAGTTTTCTGGCTTCCTGGCTTGGTTAACTTGGGTATTCGTCCATATTTACTACCTCATTGAATTTGATAACAAGTTGGTGGTGATGCTGCAATGGGCATGGAACTATTTAACCCGTGGTAGAGGGGCGCGTTTAATTACTGGAGACGATTCTTTAGGTCAGCCCCAGGTGAATTTAGATGGGGATAGTTACCTGCCTCAACCCAGGGAAGCAAAGGTTTAGTTATTAAGTTGGCGTTGCATCATTGCGAGATGATTCTGGGATTTACCGAAAAACTCGCCCTTATTTATTGGGGGTTTCAGCCTGTGCAAATTTAGTTATCATCCAACACCTATGCAACGCCAAGACCCCTCACCTGCTATGGCATCACGAAAGCAGCATCAAAAATGACTCTATCAATTTGAGAATAAGAGTGCAAACTTATGATTATGTAACAACATAAGTTTTGTTAGTCAACCAGACTATCTTCATGAACCAAAAGCGGAAAAAAACTGTCCTGCTTATTGATTACGAAAACATTCAGAATCTTGATTTATCTCTGATTCAATCTCATGGTATTCAAATTAAAATATTTGTGGGAAAAAGTCAAAATAAGATACCGATTGACTTAGTTCAAGCCACTCAATGCTTAGGACGGAGAGTTGAATGGATACAAATAGAAGGGAATGGTAGCAATGCCCTTGATTTTCATATTGCTTTTTATTTAGGTAAATTTAGTAGATATGCCAAAGGAAAAACTTTTCTAGTTTTATCTAAAGATAAAGGCTTCGATCCCCTCATTAAGTATATAAATAAGAGTAACATTAGTTGCCGAAGAATAGAAAGTTTACTTGAGTTAGCAAAAGAGAAGACGATTCGTGAAGATGCAGACTTAATAATGAAGATTATTGCTAACTTATCTAAAACTCAAAAGAATAAACGCCCAAAAACGCGAAAAAGTCTACGGCAGTATTTGAAATCGCTGCTTAAAAAACAGCAGTTGAGTGAACAAGAAATTGAGCAGCTAGTTGATAGCTTGATTGTTAAAGGAAAGATTTCTGAAGTGAGTAATAGCCTTACTTATAACTTTTGACATTTCAGATCAATTGGGGAAAGCTATAAAATAGGCATAAACATAGGAGTCTCTAATGAAACCTATTCCTAACCAAGGGCAATTAACAACTTGGAAAGATGATCGGGGTTTTGGCTTTATAAAGCCGGATGATGGTGGTAAAGACATTTTCTTGCATATCAGTGCGTTGAAAAGAGCAAGTCGCCGTCCAAAAGTTGGAGATACAATTTTGTATGAAAGAGTTACTTAACCTGATGGAAAAGTACGGGCCGCCAAAGCCTCAATTCAAGGCGTTGCCCCTATTAAAACTAGAAGTTTTTCGATTAAGCAAAAATTAAGGAGACGCAAATGGAGTCGATTGGAGATTGCTATTGCTGTTGGAGTTATAGCTATAATTGCGCTTTTTGAGATGCAGTTTGACGGTAGTAGTGATACTTCTTCTTCTATGACATCTTCCTCAGAATCTGTTACCTCTACTCTTAAACCTGGATGTAATGTTAAAGGCAATATTTCAATGAATTCCGGTAACAAGATTTATCACCTTCCGGGTATGGAAGATTATCAATCAACTGTCATTGATACCTCACAAGGAGAAAGATGGTTTTGCACAGAAGCAGAGGCAATTAATAGTGGTTGGCGTAAAGCACCAAGATAGATATAGTAGCTTAGTATTTACAAGAATGTTTAGAATAAAAGACAAAGAAAAACTTTTTTTTGAATTAAATGTTAAACAGCTTATCTCAATGGGAAATTATACCAAACTTAGAAATACCTAACTGGTTTGTCGAAGCGGTTAAAGCCTGTACTTCTCAATCTCAAGGCGATTATGCAGCACAATTATTATGGCGTAGAGGGATTCGGGAGCAACAAAAATTAGCTGGTTTTCTTAACCCAAACTTATATGAACCTACTAGTCCTTTTGACTTTGGGCAAGAGATGAATATGGCTGTCAAAAGGCTGATTGAGGGAAGAGAAAGGGGAGAAAAAGTTGTTATTTGGGGAGACTTTGATGCTGATGGTATTACTTCTACTAGCGTTTTGTGGGAAGGTTTAGGGCAGTTTTTCCCGCAACAAAACCTTAGCTATTATATACCCAATCGCCTCACAGAATCCCATGGCTTAAATAATTTAGGTATTGATAGTTTAGCTGAAAAAGGTACTCAATTAATTGTTACTTGCGATACGGGAAGTACGAACTTAAAAGAAATAGATTATGCCCAAGAATTAGGCATAGATATTATTATCACAGATCACCATACTCTTCCTCCTGAACGTCCTCCTGTGGTGGCAATTATCAACCCCCGCTACTTTGCCCAACATCACCCTCTTTTTCATCTTTCTGGGGTAGCAGTGGCTTATAAATTAATAGAAGCACTTTATTTAACCCTGCCGGAAGTGCCGCAACAACCTTTAGAAAACCTCTTAGATTTAGTTGCTATTGGTTTAATTGCTGATTTAGTAGAATTAAGTGGAGATTGCCGTTATTTAGCGCAAAAAGGCATCTCACAATTACAAAAACAAACCGGGAAAAATGCTACTCGTCCTGGAGTTGCTTACCTCTTAAAGTTATGTCAAAAAACAGGCGATCGCCCCACAGATATTTCCTTTGGTTTAGGACCAAGAATTAATGCTGTTAGTCGCATTCAAGGGGAAGCAAGTTTTTGTGTAGAACTGCTTACTAGTCGTGATGCTAAATACTGTGAAAAATTAGCTTTAGAAACAGAATTAGCTAATACTCGCCGCAAAGAAATTCAAAAGAATGTCACAGAAAATGTGAAAAGAAAGTTAGCTCAAATGGATTTATCCACTACTAGGGTAATTGTTTTAGAAGATAGTCAATGGGAAGTGGGAGTATTAGGTTTAGTAGCAGGACAAATTGCTACTGAATATGGTCGTCCTACGGTTTTATTAACGATAACAGAAGAAGGGGAAGAATTACCCTTAGCTAAAGGTTCTGCTCGTTCGGTAGGGGGAATTGATTTATATGAATTGATCTATTCTCAAGCTCATTTATTAAACCGTTTTGGGGGTCATCCTTTTGCTGCTGGGTTAAGTTTGCCTGTGGAAAATTTGACTTTGTTTAAAGAAGCAATTAACCAAAAATTGAGACAAGAAAGCGGTGATGCTAACAATCTTAGCCAGGTAATTCAAGTTGATTTAACGGTTACTGTAGCGGAATTAGGGAAGGAATTATTTCGAGAACTGAAATTATTAGAACCTTGTGGCATGGGTAATCCTGTCCCTAAACTTCTAATTAAAAACTGTTGGTTTGAGCAAGTTTGGAATCGCAATCAACAAGACTATCGCGGCAAGAAAGTTCAGTATATTAAAACGACCTTTGAAATCTGGGATAGTTCCTGCAAACAAGAAGGATTTCCAGGGATTTGGTGGGGACATTATAAAGAAGATATTCCCGGAAATAAAGAACCCTGTGATGTGGTGGTGGAGTTGGATTTCAACACCTATGAATCTCGTTATGAAGTGCGTATCATTGATATTAAACCTGACAAGCAAGGAGATAAACAAACAGCTAATTTATTAGGTGATAACTTCTTGATAGATATGCGTTCCCTGGAATTAAAGAAAACAGAAATAGCTAATTTTCCTGTCGCAATAGAAGAATGTCCTGGTAGTTGGGAAGAAATTAATACACCTTGTCAAAAAGCCATGGTTCATAATCAAAAAGTTGCTTTAGCTTATGGCCCATCATCAGAAATTTCTGCCCCGCAAACCTGGAAGAAATTAGTCGGTTTGGCTAAGTATCTTAACCGTACAGGGAAAACAGCAACTTCTGCTCAACTACAGGAAAAGTTAAACATCAATAGACAGACTTTGCAACTAGGTTTAGAAGCACTAACATCTTCCGGTTTTCAAGTGAATCAGCAGGGAAATTCTTGGCAAATAAGTTGGCAAGAAAAAGTTAACCATAACCCACAAGAAAAATTGTTAGCCTTTTTTACCGCAGTAGAAGAAGAACAATTCAGGCGCTCTTTTTTCTATAAAGTTCCCATTTCTACTTTGCAAAATACTATTTACTAAAACCTACATAAGTTCTCTTGACTTTCTAGCTAACTAGAGAGTTTATCATAGAAATTCAATAAATAATTTAGTTATCAGTTGAATTAGTAATGTCAAAACTCTCATCTAAAATAACCATAGCTTCAATTGTGATTGCAGCTATTGTTGGTGCAAGCATTTACTTTACTTCCACTCAAGGCGAAAACGAGACTGCCAATCATTCAAGTATCACTAACAATGTCAACACAGCTACTTTAACTAGTGTCTGGGATAAAGAAACCGAACCCTTCTATCAAGGAATTAAAGAAATCACTGTCTATCGTAGCCCCAACTGTGGTTGCTGTGGAGAATGGATTAAACACGCCCAAAAACACGGCTTTAAGGTTGAAGACATCAAAACTGAGGAAATGGAGGCACTCAAGCGAAAATACAATGTGCCTCCAGAGTTAGCATCCTGTCATACAGCCATTGTTGATGGTTATGTCATGGAAGGCCACATTCCCGTAGATGACATCAAACGTTTCCTTAAAGCAAAACCAGAGTTAGCTGGCTTAAGCGTACCAGGAATGCCTTTAGGAACCCCAGGAATGGAAGCAGGGGAAACTCAGCAGCCATTTGAAGTATTGGCATTCAATGCTAAAGGAGAAGTTGAAGTGTTTAAGGAATATCAATCTTACTAATACAAAGTCAATTTAATTAATAATGGCTAAGATTAATCGTCGCCAATTTCTCACTTTTAGCGCTGCTGGTGCTAGTGCAGCTATTTTTACCAGTTGCAAGAGAGGAAAGAGTAGTTACAGCAAAACTTTAGGGAATTCTTCTCTGGATTTACCTCAACTGCACAAAAGCACCAATGGTTTATTGGAGTTAGGTTTGCAAGCTAGTGAACGTCCTGTCAATTTGGATGGGAAACAAGCAGATTTATTAACCTATAACGGACAAATTCCTGCACCTCGCTTAGAAGCTAAAGCAGGAGATCAGGTTCGCATTCACTTTACTAACAATCTTTCCCAACCAACCAACATTCACTATCACGGCTTGCATATTCCCATTGTAGGTAATGCAGATAATGTCTTCCTCAAAATTAAGCCAGGGGACAAACTAACCTATGAATTTCAGATTCCTCTCAATCATCCAGGCGGAACATTTTGGTATCATCCCCACTTACATGGTTTAGTTGCCGAACAGTTATTTGGGGGGTTGGCAGGCTTATTTATTGTACGGGGTGAGTTAGATGCAATCCCGGAAATAAAAGCAGCGAAAGAAGAGTTTTTGGTATTGCAAGACTTTGCTTTAGATAACGATGGTAAACCAATTGATTCGGCGCAAATGTCTCTGATGGCAGGGCGAGAAGGGGATATAATTACAATCAATGGTCAAGTAAATCCTCCTCTTTCTTTGCCTGAAGCAGGATTATTACGGTTGCGAATTCTCAACGCTTCTCCTTCTCGCTTTTATAGGTTAGTTTTAGAAGATCATCCTTTTTACCAAATTGCTACTGACGGCGGCGCATTGAACAAACCAATAGAAGTTAGGGAATTGTTACTAACTCCAGGACAACGTGCCGAAGTTTTAGTAAAAGGCGATTCCAAACCAGGAAAATATCGCTTACTTAGTTTACCCTATGACCGAGGTAGTATAGGTATGATGGGCGGCGGTATGATGGGCAGAAATAGAAATAACCGCCGCAATGAATCAATAACTTTAGCAACCCTCAACTACGAATCCTCTACCAACTCTCTATCTTTGCCAAGTAAGCTTACTTCCATCCCTCAATTGCCACAACCTCAGCAAGTGAGAAGCTTTGAACTCAACCACGGCATGAATCCTGGCGTAGGCATGGGTTTTTTAATTAACGGTGAACCCTATCAAGGCGATCGCTTAGATACCGAAGTTAAACTTGGTACTGTAGAAGATTGGGAAATAATCAATGCAGGTGTAATGGATCATCCTTTCCACATTCATGGAAATGCTTTTCAAGTGATTAGTCGTGACGGAAAAGCAGAATCATTACCAGCTTGGCGAGACACTGTACTGGTACGCAGGAATGAAACTATCCGCATTCGTATTCCCTTCCAAGACTTTGCAGGTAAAACTGTTTATCACTGTCATATTCTTGATCATGAAGATTTAGGAATGATGGGAAATTTATTGATTCAAGCTTAATGATTAATTTTGCTAGAAAAGTTAAGGATAGGCATTAATTGATTGAATTAAAGAAAATCAATTAATGCTAACAAACTAATTTTTGTAACTTAATCTCTTGCCTTAGTAAATAAAGATGAAACCGCGATGAAATGCTAGTAAGACCTAAGAGATAAATATTATATTTTTACTATTACTTCGGTTGAGAGAAGCAGTAATTAGACTGTTTGTTTTATCATTTTATTGGTAAATGAAGTAATAGGAAAGTTCTAATGTTATTAGTTCATGAAAAATATCAATCTAGTTTTGATATCGCCATGAAATGTGCAGTAGAGTGTGAACATTGTGCTGAGGCTTGTACAGGTAAGCCTGATATGTTTAAATGCGCTCGTACCTGCTTAGATTGTGCAGAAATCTGTCGTACTATGGCAACTTATATGGTGCGAGGTTCTAGCTTTGTTGCTCATTTAGCTAAAGCTTGTGCAGAAATTTGTCAAGCTTGTGCTGATGAGTGTAGTTCTCACGATATGGATCATTGTCAAAAATGCGCTCAAGCTTGTAAGGATGCCATTGAAGAGTATAAGAAGATTGCTGCTGTTGCTGCTTAGATAATTGGAATTTACGGGATGAGGAGCAAGGCAATATTTGTTCTTTGTCCCTAAAAAAGTATTCAAAGCTGCTCAATAACCTCAAGAAAAACTTGTTTAACCTAGCCAGATTAGGGGGTTTGAAAATTAACTATGAAATCTAAATTTGATATGAACCCTTATGTTCGCTTGCTGATTGCCCTGTCAATCTCTTATGTAGTGATGTTTGCTCTGATGTTTTCGCGGGTGAATGTACTCAGCAATCTGTTTGTTAGTCTCAATCAAGTGTATATGGCAGGGCTAATGATTGCACCAATGCTGATCATTATGTTATTAACAATGGGTTCGATGTACCACAACAAAAAGTTGAACCTTATACTTCTGGGAGTAGCAACAGCAGCAATAATTTTGTTCTGGACTCTTTTGCGATCGCAAACGGGAGTAGGAAATCAGCAGTTTCTCCATTCAATGATTCCCCATCACGCTGCGGCTATTCTTGTTTGTCAACAGGCATATATAACGAATCCACGTATTGAAGAGTTATGTACAGAGATAGTTCAAACCCAGAAGGAGGAGATACGGATTATGAAAGCACTGATGGATTAACTTTAAAATAAACGATCGCATAAGTTCATAATGATTTGACTCTCCAGTGGAGTGGAAACTGAAAAATAAAGATAGTTACTTTTCAGAGGGAAGTTCTATGCAAAACTCTACAGCAAAACATCAACATCATCACAACGGACATGAGCATCATAGTCATGGTGGCCATGACAAACACGCAGGGCATAGTCCAGAAATATTTAAACGTCGCTTTTTCATCTGTCTAATCCTCACCATACCAATACTTTACTTTTCTTCTCAACTGCAAAGCTGGTTAGGCTATCAAGCTATGGAATTTCCGGGTTCTAATTGGATTAATCCAGTCTTTGGCATTATTCTTTACTTCTACGGTGGCTGGGTATTCCTTAAAGGTGCATGGCATGAATTACGCAGTCAGATTGGCATGATGACTCTCATTGCCTTAGCGATTACCGTAGCTTTTGTTTATAGCCTAGCGGTATCTTTCGGTCTTCAGGGCAAGCCTTTTTACTGGGAATTGGCTACCTTAATTGATATTATGCTTCTCGGTCACTGGATTGAAATGGCATCTGTAAAAGGTGCATCCCAAGCCTTAGAATCTCTCAAAGAATTAGTTCCTGCCCAGGCGCATTTGTTACGCAATGGCAAAGTTGAAGATATTCCTGTCAGGGAGGTGACAGCAGAAGATGTCATTTTGATTCGTCCTGGAGAACAAATTCCTAACGATGGAGAAGTAATTGAAGGGGTAACAGAAGTAGATGAAGCCTTCCTAACTGGGGAATCTCGCCCTATTGCTAAACAAGAAGGAGATGGGGTGGTTGCAGGTTCAGTTAACAATGCAGGTTCAATTAAGGTTAGGGTTACTCGCACAGGTGATGAAACTACCCTGAGCCAAATCATGCGTTTGGTGGAGGAAGCACAAAATTCCCGTAGTCGCTATCAGGTTTTAGCAGATCGTACTGCTTTTTGGCTAACTTTGATTGCGATCGCAGCAGGGACATTAACGTTTATTATTTGGCTCTCTTTGTCTGATTTAGTGTTTGCTATTAACCGGACGGTAACTGTTTTGGTAATTACCTGTCCCCATGCTTTGGGTTTAGCTATTCCTTTGGTTATTGCTAACTCTACAGCTTTGGCTGCTAAAAATGGTATTTTGGTACGCAACCGCGATGTTTTAGAAAGGGCCAAAGATATTAAAATTATGGCTTTTGATAAGACGGGAACTTTAACGGAAGGGCATTTTGGGGTAGAGGAAGTTTATACTGAGAGTCTAGATAGAGAAGAAGCACTAGCTATTGCCGCAGCTTTGGAAACTTCTTCGGAACATCCTTTAGGTAAAGCTATAGTTGAAACAGCAGAATTGGAACAATTAGATTTACCGCAAATGAAAGATTTTGAGACAGTCACAGGGAGAGGTGTTAAAGGCAGAGTTAACGGTAAAATCTATCAGATTGGTAGACCAGAATGGATTGAAGAGTTGCAGTTGCATTTGCCTTTCTCTTTGCAAAGAGCCTTAGATATTGCCGATGAGAGGGGTGAAAGTGCAGTTGTCTTGTTGGACGAGGAAAGAGCGATCGCCGTTATTTCTCTGGCGGATAAGGTTAGAGCAAGAGCCAGGGAAACCATTAATAAATTAAAGGCAGAAAGTATCCAACCAGTTATGATTACAGGGGATGCGGAGGCGGTTGCTAAAACAGTTGCTAAGGATTTAGGTATTGATAAATACTATGCCCGTGTATTACCTGAAGACAAGGTAAATATTATCAAACGGCTCAAACAACAGCAACCAACAGCTTTTGTAGGTGACGGGATTAACGATGCAGCAGCATTACTGGAAGCTAATATGGGTTTGGCGATTGGGGCAGGAACCAATGTAGCGATTGAATCTGCGGATTTAGTTTTAATTGAAGATGATCCTTTAGATGCAGTTAAAGCTCTTAATTTAGCGAAAAAAACCTACAGTAAGATGATTCAAAACCTCTTTTGGGCGACAGGTTACAATGTTATTGCTATCCCCTTAGCGGCTGGAGTGCTTTCTGCTTGGGGATTTGTGCTTTCTCCTGCTATTGGGGCATTGTTGATGAGTTTATCGACAGTAATTGTGGCGATTAATGCTGTACTCTTAGGGAGAGCTAAACTTGCTTAGTAGCTAATAGTTTAGGGGAAGCTATGCATATTCTCTTAGTTGAAGATGAACCAGACTTGGGGACAGCCATCAAACGCACTCTCCAGCAAGAAGCTTATATAGTGGATTTGGTGGGTGATGGTAACGAGGCTTGGGGGCTTTTAGAGAGTAACTGGACTGAATATACTTTGGCAATTTTTGACTGGCTGCTGCCGGGACAATCGGGGTTAGAATTGGTTAAGAAAGTGCGATCGCAAGATAATCCTTTACCTGTTTTAATGTTAACTGCCAAGGATACCCAAGCAGACAAAGTGGCAGGGTTAGACGCTGGTGCAGATGATTATTTAGTTAAACCTTTTGGTATGGCAGAACTTTTGGCGAGAATGCGGGCTTTGCAACGGCGCTCTCCCCAACTGCAACCACCAAAGTTGCAAGTGGGGAATTTTTGTTTAGATTATGCTACCCATCAAGTTTATTGGGAAGATACTCAAGGAGAAAGTCAGGAAATTCCCCTGACGGCTAAGGAGTTTCAGCTTTTAGAATATTTTATGAGACACCCTCAACAAATTGTCACCCGCGACCAAATATTAGACCAAATTTGGGAGGTGGGAACTGAACCAATGAGTAATGTAGTGGCAGCCCAGATGCGTCTTTTACGTCGTAAACTGGCTCAATATAACTACGACTCTGTAATTGAAACGGTTTATGGTTTAGGATATCGCTTTAATATGGAAAAGGAGTAGAAAACAGGAAGTGGGGTGGGAAATACATTATTTAAAACAACACGCTGGCGACTTGCTAGTTGGTATGCCGGGATAACGGCTGCTATACTTAGTTTGTTTGGCTTTGCCGTTTATGAAGCAATTGCCCATGCCCATCGAGTTACAGTAGAAAGAGAACTCAAATCTGTTTCTGCTACCATCCACAACAGTTTAGAATCAGTACTAATTGAACCAGGAAAAATAGACCTCGAAGAAGTTAGGTTTTTACCTAGTCTTTGTCTAGTAAAAACAACCTGTTCTGCTCCAAATAATCAAGCTGATCATACCCTAACTAATGCTATAGTTCAAGATGATTATTATCTAACTTTGGTAGATATTTCTGGAAATACTATTGCTTATACTGGTGCATTTCCTAAGCATTTATCAATAACATCTGTAGAAAAAAAATGGCAGACTTTACAGGACAACCAAAACCGAAATTACCGACAAACATCTCTTTTACTCCACACTAAAGACAATCAAATCTGGGGTTATTTATTAGTAGGACGTTCTTTAGAAGAGATAGATGATTATTTAGCAATTGTCAGATTAATTTTGTTGTTAGGATTACCCTTAACTATGCTTTTTGTGGGTGTTGCTAGTTGGTGGTTAGGGAAACTGGCGATGGAACCTGTTTACCAATCCTACCGACAAATTCAGCAATTTACTGCTGATGCAGCCCATGAGTTGCGTACTCCTTTAGCCGCAATTCGGGCGACAGTAGAATCTACCCAAAGGATGCCTCACCTGAAGGAAGTAGAAGCGAGGGAAACTCTACAAGTTATTGCGAGGCAAAATTCTCGTTTAGTACAGCTTGTGGAAGGGTTACTACTCCTTTCACGGGTAGATAAACAAGGGATGTTATCCTTTGCTAATTTACCACAGGATACTATTTCTCTTAATGATTTGGTTGAGGATTTAACTGAAGAACTTGCCCCCTTAGCCAGAATAGCAAAGGTAGAATTAAGTGCAGAAATACAAGTTTCTCATGTAATTAAAGTAACAGGTAATGAAGAACAGTTATATCGTCTGGTCGCTAATTTAGTTACTAATGCTATTAATTACACTCCTGCTGGGGGTAAAGTAAAAGTGGTTTTAGATATTTCTACTTCCTCATCACAAGCTGTTATTAAGGTACAAGATACGGGCATTGGTATTGCACCGGAGCAACAAAAAAAAGTTTTTAAACGTTTTTATCGAATTGATAGCGATCGCTCTCGAAAAACAGGAGGATTTGGTTTAGGATTGCCCATTGCTTTGGCCCTAGCCCAAGCTCATCAAGGTAGCATTGAACTGCAAAGTTCTTTAGGTAATGGTAGTACTTTTAGGGTTTACTTACCTTTTGATTGACGAGGGCGAGTTTGCCACCACATCATAATACCTGTAACTGCCAAAAGTAATAACCCAAAAGCATTTAAAAAAGGATAAATCATCTCTAGATTAATACATATACTAGTTTTGATAGGCGTAGTGATCGCTCTGCTAAGTATTACTTCACCTTAGAAATTCCTGAAGATACTGGGGAATCACTCAAGGCAGTCAAAATTAAACAGCGAGAATATTTTGCAGACGTTGTTGAATTTAAAGCAGAAAAAAGTCGTACTTTTATTGGTGATCGCTCTGCCCAAGGAAAAGAAATATCCCTAGCTGTAGTAGGGGGAGATGCTCAACCGGGGGAAACCACAGTTACTTTTGAGCAGCCCGTCTCCCCTGGTAACAGGGTGACAGTTATGGTCAAACCCAAGCGCAATCCGCAAACAGTAGGAGTTTACTTATTTGGCGTGACAGTTTATCCAGAAGGAGAAGATAGCCTTGGTATATACCTTGGCCCTGGTCGTTTGCACATTCATGATTGATACCAAACCCGGCCTAGTTCCACAGGTTATTTGCGGGAGTTGGGAGTCGATTTTGAGAACTTTATTCGGTGGATTTTATGGTAGACCTATTGTACGGGGATTTGGTATCAGTTCTCAACAAATTTCATTACTGTTTCATATTGTTGAGTCAAGCTAAAACCATCTAGTAAATCATGGCTTCATGGACATTAAGCATCAATGGGAAAACAATCAATCAAAAGCTTAGCAGCCTTGGCTTTAACCGCAGCCACAATAGTAACTAGTTTTACACCATTGGCTGCGATCGCAGAGCAAAGAAACTCTGTTGCTCATCCTCGCACCCCCTACCGTTTAGCTTTTTATAATCGCCACAGGCGTAGCTACCGAGTAGCAGGCGCTCTTCATTTTGCCCATAGTAAGTTACACGATGTCCTCTTACTAACCCCCTTTGAGAGGCACACAGAGGAAGATAGCAAACTGTACAAAGCAATCCTCGCTTTCTACAACGACCCGCCTCGCATTGAGCCAAGTATGGAATTGTATGCTCCTTATACCGCCCGTGCTACCTGGCGACTTTTCCGTACCATTGATTCAGTGCATCTCTTGCATGAAATGACTGAAGATGTTATGTCAGACCAGGATGTTGCTTGGGAGGAGAAGGGAGAGACGCTTCAGGAAGCCTATGAATACTACATCTCAAAATATCCAGATATTGCCCTTTCTCCTGCCCCTTTAGATGTCACCATGCGTCGTGCTGGGGTAATGATGAAACCCTATTTCACCCTCACTCGCAACTACTATCCCCAAAATAATAACTTCTTCTATGCTGCCCATTGGTGGCATCCTGCGGTTTATGAATCTATGATGATTGGGGGCAATGATCAAGAGCAGGATATGATGATGGAGAAGATGGAGGAAGTTTTTCAAACTCAGGTTATACCCAACCCACCACAACGGATGATTATTAGCAGAGAAGGAATGCCTCGCTACAGTCGTCTTTCTCCAGAAACAGCTAATATTTTTGACAACCTGCATATGCTCCATGGCATCACCTATGATATCTTTGCCTATGATGGTTGGACTGTTGAACAGAAACGGGCTGAACTTTATCGCGTCCTTGATGCGATGAGTTACCAACCAGGAGATGAAAAAATAGCTCGTAAGTTTACAACTCCGAAACCCAATCTCAATCCTCTTGCTTACGATGATTGGAGCAAAAATGTCAATGGTGCTATGACTGAGATGATGATGGAGATGCTGGCTGAGATGATGCCGATGATGATGCAGCACGAGAATATGAATTCTGAAATGCCTCAAATGCAGCGCAGTAATATGAGTCCTGAAATGCACCAGATGCACCAACAACTCATGGCTCAGTTGAAACTAAAACTCGCTCCAGGTATTCAAGAAGGGGAAATTTCTGGTTCCTTTATGGATGCCATGATGGAGATGATGCCAATGATGCAAATGTCTCCTGAAGCAATGGCCCCAGGGCAAATCAACCCGATGATGATCGAAGCAATGCTCAAAGGATGGCAAGAAAAATATGGCTCTTTGCCTGATATTAAACCCCTACCAATGAATAGCGAACCCTCTGCCCAGCAATATTTGTCAGGTAATAAGTAATAGGTAATATGCAAAAATCATACACTTTAGTTTATCTGGCGATTGTATCCCTCATCGCCACAGTTTTCCCTCAAATAGCGACAGCCGCAGACCATCTTAACTTAGAAGAAGGGCTACCTACTGAGGTTGAAGATGCTTATCCGATTCCTTACCAGGGTATAGAGGTGCAAGGAGTGTTTCGTTATGAACGTACAGGGGAAGGGGAAGATAGTTTTGTGATTGAACCCCGTATTGAATATGGCTTTGCTCCTAATTGGCAAGGAAGGATTGCTGTACCAACGCAATTTGGTTCGGCAGAAGAAGACGGCTTGGGAGATGTGGGGGTTGAAGTATTTTATAACTTTAATACCGAGACTTTAAATACCCCAGCTTTTGCTGTTTCTGTGGGTGCAGACTTTCCTACTAGCGAAGAGGGTGCAGGAGTTGATCCTACAGTTAAGTTGCTGATGACTAAGACTTTGGGGACTGGGGCTAATTTAGACCGTCTCCATGTTAATGTTGGTTATACTTACAACGATGCTCGACAAGGGGGAGAAAGAAGTGATCGCATCCAAGCTATTGCAGGTTATAGTCGTCGTCTCAATTCAGAAACTATATTGGTGACAAACTTTGTTTTTGAACAAGAGGAAGAGGAAAACGAGGATGCTTATATTTTGGAGTTGGGGGTACGCCATCAGTTGTCACCTCTAACGGTTTTGTCTATTGGCGCTGGTGCTGGGTTGACTGAAGATTCTCCCGATTTCCGAATTACGGCGGGTTTTCAACAATCTTTTTAACTTCTAATACAAAAATAGTCTTGACCATGAAGATTTGAGTATGGTGGGAAATTTGTTAATCCAAGCTTATACCAATTCTCATTAACCATGCACTAAATAAAGACTGTTAACATTTGGAATGCTTTGAGTATTTAGTGCAATCTCTGTGGTAATTGGTATTAGTCGTTAAGTCTGGTAACAAATAAATATGAAATTACCATGAAATCCTGCTATCTCAATAGTTGGAAGTTGAGATTATCTCTTCTGTTAGACGCGATCGCGATTCATGATTGTCTAACATTTTATTTAGCAAAATAGTTTGAGATTGATTTATGAATGATGGAGGATTTTTAAGTTCTTATAGCGAAGCCGTACTTACTTCCCTAAGCTATTTTTGGAAGGCACTATGGGCCTTTATTATTGGCTATATTGTTAGTAGTGCCATCCAGGTATTCGTTACTCGCGAACGAATGCAAAAAACTATGGGAGAAGCAGGGAAAAAAAGTATTGCTTTAGGTACTTTCTTTGGCTTTATCTCTAGTTCCTGTAGTTTTGCTGCTTTATCTACCACTAAATCTCTCTTCAAAAAAGGTGCAGGTTTTGTACCTTCTTTAGCTTTTTTATTAGCTTCAACCAATCTTGTTATCGAACTGGGTTTTATTATCGCCATCTTTTTAGGTTGGCAATTTGTTGTTGGGGAATATCTTGGGGGGATATTATTAATCCTTTTGACCTGGTTGATTGTTAAATATACTCGTCCTAAAAAGTTACTCAAAAAAGCGAGAAGACGCTTAAACGAAAAAGAAGGAGAAGACAAACAAAATGGAGATGCCCCTAACTGGAAAGATAAAATTACTAGCAAACAGGGATGGCAACAGGTAGCCAAAAAGTACTTCATGGAATGGGGTATGGTTTGGAAGGATGTAACTTTTGGTTTTACTGTGGCGGGAATCATTGCTGCATTTGTACCCCGTTCTTTTTTCCAGACTCTGTTTATGGGTGCTGGTACACAAAATCCTAGCTTTTTAGCCATCTTAGAAAATACTTTAGTTGGACCAGTAGCAGCTTTTTTTACTTTTATTGGTTCGATGGGAAATATTCCTTTAGCAGCAATTTTGTTTAACAATGGGGTTAGCTTTGCGGGGGTAATGGCGTTTATTTTTAGCGATCTGGTGGTTTTTCCTGTAATTCGCGTTAATGCTAAATATTACGGTTGGAAGCTTGCTTTATATATCGTAGGTGTTTTCTTTGCAGCTTTAGTAGCAACAGCAATTGTTATGCACTACGGTTTTTCTTTGTTTGGTGTTTTACCAAAGAGTGCAGCCTCTGCCAATCCTCAATCAACAGAGCGTTTTGCCATTGATTATACCTTCTGGCTCAATTTAGCATTTTTAGCGGTTACCGGAGTTTTAGCTTGGTTGCGCTTTGGTAGTGGTAAAAAACAAAAAGGTCAACATGATCAACAACCGCATCACAATCATAAAGAACACAGCAGCGGTAAACAAGGATTTACAGAAAAGCTTCTGTTTTGGCTAGCTATCTTATCTTATATCTGGCTGGTTGGGGGTATCGTTGTTAGTTTATTTGTAAGCAGTCAGTAGAATTCACCCTCATCAAAATTTATGCTGTTTGGCTCTTGACTCTCCAGTGAAGTAGAAAGTTTATCATAAATTTAATAGCTCACTCACACTAAATAAAATTATGACTAATACTACAACTACAGAAAAAGTTAAACTGTATAGAATGTCTACTCCAGAACATGAATGTCCCTGGGGATTAAAAGCCGTCAAATTACTTAAGGAAAAAGGAATTGACTTTGAGGATAACAAACTCAAATCGAAAGAAGAAACAGAGGCTTTTAAAGGGAAGCATCAAGTCTCAACCACACCGCAAATTTTCTTTGATGATCAAAGGATTGGCGGCTACACAGACTTAGCCGAAAAGTTAGATGTAGAAGCAGAAGGGGCAGAGTATTCTTATACTCCGGTTATTGCTATATTTTCTACCGCAGGGCTGATGGCATTAGCCACTACGGCAGGTGTAACCGGATTTATGGGCTTCTCCCTCTCTTTACTTGCTTCTTTAAAGCTGATGGATATTGAATCTTTTGCCGAGAGTTTTGCCAAATACGACTTGATAACCAAAAGAATTAAACCTTATGCAAAGGTGTATCCTTTTGCCGAACTTGCCATCGGACTTGGTTTTCTCTCCGGCATTGCACCCTTAGCAACGGGAATAACTTCTTTGCTTGTCGGTATTAGTGGAGGAGTTTCGGTATTTAAAGCAGTATACATCGATAAGTTGGCACTCAACTGTGCTTGTGTGGGAGGAAATTCTCAAACCCCTTTAGGAGTGGTTAGTTTTGCTGAGAATGCAATTATGGCCATTATGGGGGCAAGCCTGATTTTCTCTGCTGCCACATCAGAAGTGGAATCAACAAAGCTAAGAGAAATACAATCTGTTAGGAATATTGAAGTGCAAAATACTACTGTAGATAAGCTGGGTGACTGACAGAAGTTATGTAGTGTAATAAGCTGTCAGGCATTTAATTTACTTGTTAGGGTACGGTGACGAGGAAATACCGGAGAGGCAGAATATTAACTTCTGATCTCAAAACTTACTAGTGGGGGATTTATTTTGATATCATCTTGTGGAACCGATTAAATAGGTTCTATTAGGTCTTACCTGCATAGGCAAAGCCCACCGTAGGTATCGCAACTGTTCTTGTCAGGAACGATGATATGCGTCTATTACAAATTACAGCTTACAGTCTCACTGCCCTTGCTGCTGTTAGTTTGACAGCCCAAGCAGGGGAAGAATCTCAACAAGCTGCTGTTGCAACTAACCAAGTAACCTCAGCCCAAATACAAACTACAGGAGAACTTCTTTCTCAGGAATTAGGAACAGAGTTTTATTTAAAAAACAACCATGATCAACCTCATGCCATAGCAGAATTATCTCCTCAGACTTCAACCCAAGCTGAGGATCTGCTATCAGAAGAGGTGAACTTAAAACCATTAGAAGTAGCGGCAGAAAATGAACTAGAGGGTAGCTTTACCTGTGCTTCTGCCCATTCTGTCACCTCACAAACAGAAGAAAATGCTACACCGCAGCAAATAGCTCAATTAAGCAATGCTACTTGCCCTCGCCCCCAACCCATTAACCTCATTGAGTTGCCGGAAGTAGAAGCAGACTATGCTGCATCTCCTAGCTTAAGCATTTATATCCCTGTTGGTTATGGTGCAGACAACAACACCATCTTTACCTCCCAAACCTATCAACCCGATGTTAGGGTTGATGAAGGAGGGGTTTACACTGGGGGAATTGGTGTAGGCATCGGTGATGCTGATGAACTGGTAGGCTTAGAATTATCCTACGCTTTTGAAACCAACGATGATTTTGGTGATGGTGGCTTCAATGCCAAAGTACATCGCCGCTTTGCTAATGATTTTTCCGTTGCTGCGGGTTGGAATGGTTTCCTGAATATTGGCCGCAATGACTTTGAACAATCTCTCTATGGGGTGGCCACCAAAGTCTTTCGTACTCGCCCTTCTTTAGATGATCCCCTCAGCAGAGTAGCTGTTAGCTTAGGCATCGGTAACAACCAATTCCGTTCCGAAGACAACTTTAACGATGGGGAAAATGGTGTTAATGTTTTTGGCAATGTCGCCGTGCGCGTCATTCGCCCCGTTAGCTTCATTACCGAATGGACAGGACAAGACTTGGCACTAGGGCTTTCCATCGCCCCTTTCAAAGATATTCCTTTTGTAATCACCCCCGCCGTCAGAGACATTGCTGGCATCGGCGACGGAGCCAGATTTGTGCTGGGTTGGGGTGCTGCATGGCAATTTTAAGTAAGGAGAAATATTTCAATGCGTAAGTTTGCTTATTTCAGCTTTCTCGCTGGCTTATCTTGGTTGGCTATCGGCTTAAGCCCCAACTCTGTTAACGCCCAAAGCCAGTCTGATATTTCCGGAACCAATATTTGGAACAACGTTGCCCCCATAACTTCTGGGGAAAGTGGTTTAGATCCTGCCCTTGTTAGCCGGATTAGACAGCTTAATGCCGAAGCAGAACAAACCTTTCAAGACTGCAACGCAGCTATAGTCATTGCTGAACAACAACCTACAGGAGTTCGTCGTTTTTCCCGTCGTCCTAACCAAATCGCCATCCCTGCTGCTTGCCAGCGTCTCAACACTTTGAGGGGAGAAATGGAAACTCTCAGAACTAGTTTACAAAATCAACCCCAAGCTACAAGTACAGATTTTTTCACTTGGTAGCCATTAGTTATGAGCAACCAGAGTAGTCTAGAGGAATAAAAATTATGAAGGCAAAAATAGGTTGTTTAGGAAGCAAATTACTAACCACTGCTGTAGCAACAGGGTTAGTTAGTTTCTTAGCACCTTCAGTTCAAGCACAGGAATTCTTTGATGGCAACGCGATTGCTTTCAATGAAGATACTATAATTGAATTTGAGTTTGTTGAATCCCATGGAGCTTACCAAGCTGCTTTGGGGGTCAGAAACGAAACAACAGGTCAAGAAACCGTATTGTTCCAAGAACTTAAACCCTATGATAGCTTTGGTCAGGGAACAACAGAAAGTAGTTCTGTGGGTAATGATAACACCGGAACAGCAACAGATTTCCTTGGTTCAGTTGAAGGGGGAACCGTAGCTACACGCTTTACTGAATTTACCTTTGAAGCAGGAGAGCGATATTCCTTTTATTTAGTATCTGTTAGTCCCACCGGACAAACAAGTAGAACAGTTCTTTCTACCCAAAACTTTGCTCGCTTTTTCGGCAGCTTAAATGGTGGGCAGCAAGGAAATGTTACCGGAGTTCGTCTTGGTTGGGAAGATGGTGGCAGGGTCGAAGTTGGTAACGACAGCGACTATGATGACTTCATTATCGAAGCTGGAGGTTATTTACTAACCAATTGCCCCCCTCTACGTTAAATTAATTAAAAAGGTAGAGAGGTTTTTAAAAACTCATCTACCTTTTTAGCTTTGAACCACATAAGGTACATAGCTTTTTCTCATGCTCCCTACTCCCTGTAGCCTACGGCAAGGAAGTGCGCCAACCCTACTCCCTACCCTCACAGATAAGTCATGTGACCCACGCCCGATTTGGTATTACCTATTACTACAATCCTCTTGCTGTTTCAGTAACAATTAAATCCACAACATCTTGATAATTGCCTCGTTTTTCATAAGCTTGTCGTTGTCTTTGGGCAGCATTGCCTCGTTTAAGAGTTTGCTTAACCAAAGTAGAAATCTCTTGCCAATCTCCTGCGGCTTCCAATGCAGGGCGAATCTCTTCTAACAAAGCTGCAACCAATTCCTTAGCGGGAACAGAATGCTGATTAACCACATCAATTAAGTTTCCTGTCAATCCATAACGGGCAGCTTGCCAATGAGCAGATCGTAGCAATTCGTGGCGCACAGGGGCAAACTCTTTTGCTTCTACAGCTTGTTGATAACAAGTCCAAACTAAAGCCCTGGTTAACCCCGCCATCATCACTGCTTCATCTACGGTTAAGCAAATATCTGTCACCCGAAACTCAATGGTAGGAAACTTTTCCGAGATGCGGACGTCCCAATAAATTTTGGTAGGATCATTGATGGCTTCTGTGGTGATCAGGGCTTTAACTAACTGTTCATATTCGCTATAATTAGCAAAGACTAAAGGTGGCCCAGTTAAAGGTAAACGATACCAAAGTTCTGTACGATAGCTATCATAGCCAGTATCTTTGCCTAACCAGAAAGGGGAGTTGGCTGTCAGGGCTAACAGTGTTGCTAACCAAATGCGGGCGCGGTTAATGGTTTGGATTGCTAGTTCATGATCTTCTAAGCAAACATGAACATGACAGCCAAAAATCACTAAATCTTTGATGATTTGTTGATATTCTTGCATCAAGCCCCTGTAACGCTCTTTGGGAGTGGTTTGTTGCTTTTGCCAATGGGAAAAAGGATGGGTTCCTGCGGCGGCGATGGTTTTCCCTTCTTGGGCAGTAGTTTCAATTAAGGTGCGTCGAGAATTGCTGACTAATTCCCGCACTTCTGCTAAATTATGACAAACAGGGGTAGCAATTTCAATTTGAGAGCGGTGCATTTCCGGTTGCACAACATCTTCTCCTAATTCTTCCCTTGCAGTCGGAATCAGTTTTTTGCCCCGTTCAATCAATTCTCGCGTTTCAGAGATCAACTACCTGATACTCTTCTTCAACACCAATTGTAAAATCTTTTATAGAAAGCATTTTAATTATTTATCATTGTTGGCGTAAGCCTTGCCGTAGGCTACATTGAACATTAAACATTTCACCAATTTTGTAGGGTGTGTTTGTGCGGCGATAAAACTATTAATTAAAATAGTAGATTTATGATTCAGCACTTAACGCACCATTTCCTAGTTGCTGGTTGATTTAGATTATGGGTTAAAATTTAGTTATTCTCACTAATTTAACAGAAGAATTTAAGCAAGGAAATCGCTCTTCCGCTATGTATTTCAGGGAAAACGTCTATTTCTTCAGAGAGGGATGACTTGGAGACTGGGTGACTGGGTGATGGGAAAGTAATAAGTAATAAGTAGGGGCGATCCGTTTCCCAGATGTTATTGACAAACCAGGGTTTAAATTGGGTCGCCCTTAACAAGTAATAAGTTAAGAGTATAATATTTTTTAGTTCTCTTTTCCCTGAGCTTTTTACCATTAGCGACTAGTAGTCTTTGTCGCAGATTTGCTACTGTGTTTCGGTGACAGCCAAATGTCTTAGCTGCTTCCTTCCTAATAAGTAAATTAAATGCCTAACAGCTTACTTCTCATCACCCATATTTAATTGCTGATGCCAAATCTGCCTGGTAGCATGGAAATGCTATATCAATACCTGAGAGATCATAACAATTCAATCCCTTCTTACCAAACATTCTTTTGCTAATTCTTGGACTTGTTCATAATTCACTTTCCCTTGGGCATTGCGAGGCAAAATAGGGGTTGCTAGCCAATATTTAGGTTGCTTAAACTTACATAATTGATTAGCAATAGCGCCTTTCAATTCATTAATAGCAGTTTCTGATTGCCGGGGAACATAAACTGCTGTAACAGCTTGTCCCCAATAACTATCTGCTAAACCAATGACACAAACATCTTCAACTAACCGAGTTGAATAAATAGCTGCTTCTACTTCATTGGGATAAACTTTCTCTCCCCCGGTAATAATCTTTTTGCTGCAACGTCCAACAATATGTAAATATCCTTCCTGATCAAAATAACCTAAATCATCAGGTTGGAAAATATCTGTTTGAGCAAAGAGTTGGGGATAGTAACCTAAACAAACAGATTCAGCTTCGATGGTAATAGTCCCTATTTCCCCCGCCCCACATTCTCTACCCTCACGGTCAGAGATTTTTACTTGGGTATGGGGTAAAATCTGACCACAGCTATTATTCCCGGCTAAAAAGTCTTCTGGTTTTAAGGTGACGATTTGGGAAGCTGTCTCTGTCATACCGTAGGTAAGTGCCAAAGAAATTTTATTAAACCTTGCCTTAGCTAACAATTCCTGCCAAGGAGGTGCGCCCCCTAAAAGTACTGTTTGAAACTGGGATAGCCAAGTTGTGGCAGTGGAAGTGAGGAGATATTGCAGTTGGGTAGGTACTAAGGAGATGTAAAATTCTTTGGGGTCTATGTTGGGCCTAACTCCGGCTTTTAAGGCTTTGTAGGGCAAAACCAACAAACGTCCTCCAGTTAAAAAAGAGCGCAAAAATTGCATCAAACCACTAACATGGTACAAGGGAAGAACGCAACAAGAATTAATCGCTTTAGCGCCAAAATAGCTTTGAAAACCCTTGACAGATGCACTCAAAGTTTCCCAAGTATGGATTGCAAAACGAATTTTACCTGAAGATCCTCCGGTAGGAATCATGATTTTATCTGCATAGAAATTTTTTTTTCCATCTCGAAGGGAATTAGAGAGAGGGAAATGATATTTGTCAACAGGAAAATCTAATTTTTCTCCCCAGACTAGATCCGGTTGCACTAAATCAAAAACCTGCTGCCATTCTTTAGCTATCCAATGAGGATTGCAGAGAAACAGAGGACATCTAGCCGCCACAGCCGCTAAGAATCCGGCGATAAATTTGAGAGGATCACTTTGGGCTAAAAAAATAGTTGGCGTTTCACCATTTTTAGATAGCTGAGTTAGTTGCTGTAATAATTCTTGAGTTAAGGCATTTAGCTGATTGAGATCAAAATCAACTAACCAATTATCTTGGCTACGTTCATGTAGAGAAGTAATAATTTGTTCTACTCTCATCAGTTATCAATTATTAATTATCAATTATCAGTTATCACTTGTCGTCTGGGACTTAAATTATTTACAAAACCACCTATCGACACCGAAACCCACGGCACGATGGGGAGAAGAGAGTTCTGTTGCTAAGCGGAGTGCCGCTTTTCTCCCTACTTCTGTTGCCAAAACTGATGAGAAAACCGTATCAATGTGGTATTGCTGACATAGCTTTCTTAATCTTCGGGGAGATCCGGCGATCGCAGCTTTAATGACAAAGATGCTTCGCCATCCTTGGCGATAACAATCTTCTAGTTGCTTGAGGGTGGCTACCGACTCATCTAAAGCTAGAGGGGTAGCATATTCACTACTCAAAGCCAACATTGCCATAAACTGGGAAGGAGCAAGAGGTTGTTCAAGATATTCAACAGTACCGGATGTACTGTCTGCGGCTTTTAACCATCCTTGAGCCTTTTCTAGGTTTAATCCTCCGTTGGCATCAAGGCGTAGCTTAGCTGCTGATGGCAAATTTTTGATAAGTTGGTGAAAGATGGCCAGTTCTTCTTGAACAGGGGCAAGACCAATCTTCCATTTAAAGGTTAATTCTCTACTCTTTGAGTATAACTGTAAACTGGTTAAAGCGTCTTCCCCAGCAGGCAATAAATAGCTGTATTTTAAAGAGTGCTTTGGGTTAAGTTTATGGAGATCAGTTTCCAACTCTTCTAAAGCTGATTCAAAAGCAAACTGACAAGCTGGTAATTGCTCAGGAATGGCGAAAATTGTTGTTTTGCTAACTTGAGATGGTAATTCGCGACAAAACTTCTCTGCCGCAACTAAAGTTTCTGAACCAAACCAAGGCAAAGGGGCAATTTCTCCCCAACCTTCTTTTCCCTCACCATCGGTAAGGCAAATAATAATGCCTTCTCGTACCTCCCAAACCCCGTGACTAGTTTTTAAGGGTTGGCGAAAACGGCGTTGGTAAGGGATGAAGGTGAATTGGTACATATTGCTAGTGGCTAATCGCTAGTGGCTAGTAGCTAATTGGAAACCTTATTTTACCTTTTACCCCTTATCCCTTATCCCTTATCCTTTAAAAACTCATCCACTTCAACTGCCGTTGGTTGAGAGGCGATCGCGCCGGGCTTAGTTGTGGTTAAAGCCCCTACTGCACAAGCATAGGTAACAACTTCCTTGGCTACCTGGGCATCTTTTAAGCTAGCAATACCTCGTTTTGCTAGTTGGTGAATTAAACCTGCTACAAAACTATCCCCTGCCCCAGTAGTTTCTTCCACCTCTACAGAAAAAGAAGTCAGTTTCCCTTCATTTTCTCCCAGGCAGTAACTAATATCTCCATCCCCTGCGGTGACTAAAACCCCTTCTACTGTATCAAGGCGATATTTAATTGCCCCCGCATCAGTAGTGTCAAATAACCATTCTGCTTCTTCATCAGATAATTTTAGGAAGTCTATATAGGGCCATAGCTTCTTGATCCAGCTTAGGGCAACTTCAGTATCATCCCAAAACATGGGCCGCCAGTTAACATCTAAAACCACTTTTAAGCCGTACTGTTCAGCTAATTCCAAAGCACGGAAAACTGCTGAACGAGTTTGGGGATAAGCTAATTCTAGAGTCCCAATCACCAAAAAATCTGCTGTAGCGAAGAGGTTAGTTGGTAACTTTTGCGGATCAAGAAAGGCATCGGCAAACTCATCGGCTTTTTGATCACCAAATCCAGCAAACTCGCGATCGCCTGTTTCTGAACGTAAGACATAAATTTGCCTGGTGGGGGCGCTAGGATGATGTTGAACTCCAGAAATATCAACCCCTACTTCTTGGCACAACTGCATTAACTCTTTTCCTGGTTCATCTACCCCCACACAACCAACAAAACCGGCCCTAGTCCCCAACTTAACTAAAGCACAAGCAACATTAGCAGGGGCCCCTCCTGGATAAGGAGTCCAAGCCGTCACCTCTTCTAATTTCTTGCCTCGCTCATTAGCCAAACAATCAAAGAGAATTTCCCCTAAACAAAGAACAGATAAATTACTCACTCTTATCCTAGCCCTCATACCATTCAACATTTAACATTTAACATTTAACATTTAATATTCAACATTGAGCAATTAGTAATCTAAAACACCCTCTGAAATAACTTTTTCCTTAAATACTGCAAAGTATTGTCTTCAAAGTGACTTATATCTTCTAAAATTGAAACGACTGTAAGTAAATATACCAAGAGTAAAAACCTATGGCTGGCTGTGAATCTCATCCAACTTCGGTACTTTCTGAGCGAGAACTCCAAATTATAGAACTTGTAGCTTCCGGGTTAACTAATTTTGAAGTAGCCCAAAAGCTAGAAATTAGCAAAAGAACTGTTGATAATCACATCAGCAATATTCTCAACAAAACTGCTACAGGCAACCGCGTAGCTATGGTTCGTTGGGCTTTGTTATCAGGAAAAGTTTGTTTAGATAACTGGAATTGCTGCTATCTACCTAACGATCAAGCTATATCTCCTAGCTTGGCTTCGGAAGCAGTTTAGGCTAATCTACACACGACTAATTCAAACCTCAATGTATCTCAGATTAAGAAAATTTGGCTTGTTGTTAATGGGCAAACTAAAAAGCAAACTTCCTCATCTACAACAACTCAGTTTCTATATCTTGATGGCATTTTTGTTAATTAATCTTAATAGTTGTAGTGATCGCGGTTTTGTTACCCCGCCAGCAAAGAATTTAGGTTCTAGCCTGAATAGCAAAGCCGCAGAAAGATATCCTCATTTTTCTTATGATGGTCGCTATCTTGTATTCGCTTCAGATCGCCGCGGACAAAGAAGTATTTTCTTTTATGAATTACTATCCCGTCGGTTATTAGAATTACCAGGACTAAACCAACCAGGTAGTATGCAAGATCAACCAGATATTAGCGCAGATGGTCGCTATATCGTCTATGTTTCCGAACAGCTTGGGAAACCAGATATCTTCATTTATGATCGCAAGATAGGCAAAGCAGAGGCAATTACCAAGGATCTTTTAGGAGAAGTACGCCATCCTTCTATGAGCGGTAATGGTCGTTTTGTTACTTTTGAGATTAATCGTGCTGGTCAATGGGATTTAGAAATTTATGATCGCGGTTCTGGTATTGAACTTTCTATTCCCCAAGCGCCAAAAATCATAGCACCCTCTGCTGAGTAATTAGGTGATAGGTAATAATAGCTAATGTTTTTGAGAAATACTTGGATTGAAAATTTTAATGAATAAAAGTTTGTTAATCAAACTATTTTATAAATAACTCATAAAAGGAAAATATCTTACTAAAGAACAGCTATTAATTTAGTCAAATCTGTTTTTGCTATGTTAACCAAGTAACTTTTTTTGCCTATTCATTCTCAACAACAAGTTATTGTTCCTAAAAAAGAGCAAAAATATGGATATTTCTGTTTCGTTCTGAAAGAAAGTTTCTGAACTTTACACAAATTAATTTGATGAAGAGTTGATGAAGATGGCTTTTGTTGTCCACAGAAAATGTATTCTATGGTGGCTGGACTGAAAATTCAGCTCAATATCTCCATTCGGAAACTAACTAACACGATTATTATGAAAACTAGTCATTTTCTAGTCAATTCATCTTTGACCTTTCTTGGTTGCTCTTGTTTAATTGTATCACCAGCTACTGCACAAATCCTTAACTTAGAAGTACTCAGTGCTGATATCACAACAGAAGAAACTGATTTCAAATTAAATACCTTAGATATCCCCACTGCTGGGGAGTTAGATCCTACAAATTTGTTCCGTTTTGATTGGGATATTCAAGCTCTAAATACTTTCGATTTTCCTGTACTTGCTGACCTTCTTTCCTTTGATTTATTTGAAATAGATGAAAACGGAGAAGACGACTTTCTAGGAAATTTCGTTTTTGGTCCTCCTTCTCAGGATGTCATTATAGCACCAGGACAAATAGGTCGCGCTCCTTGTGTTTTTCCTGATACTTGTTCCCGACGTTTTAATATCCCAGGAAGTCAACTTAACCCAGCTATAGATGATTTTGAAGGCAGCCAGCTTGAGTTTGCTTTAAGAAATGTGCAAGTCACAGCTTCAAGAATTCAGGAGCCACCTTCACTGGTTCCTGAACCAGGTACAACTGCCGCTACTATCCTTGCTGGCATCACAGCAGCTTTAGTTTGTAAGCAACGTAAGGATGCGAAATAACTGATACCGTTTTTCTTTAGTTATGTCGGAAAGATACTGGTTTAATTAAGCAGAAAAACAAGTTTCACGAGAAACCGAAGAAAAGCTATGAGCTAAGACACATTAAAACTATAATTTCCGGCATTAATTAAATAACTGTCAATGTCTTTACTTGTTCCCTATTCCCTGTTCCCTTACCTCACCAACCAATTTACAAGCATAACAGCTTAAGCAGGGCTGTCTCCTTTTTAAAAAAAGAAGGTAGCCCTCATTTTAAGTAATTTTTATCAATAAAATATCAAAGCAATATATTTTATAACATCAAAGGAACTATAAACTATCAGCCACTAGCAACTGCCAAACTTGTTGAGCTTCTTGTAAAAAAGGGATAATTTCTTCTTCCTCACAACGTCTTTCTTGATGATAGTAAAGAAAGTAGTTATCTTTCACTTCACTACAAATATTCTGGGTAGAGGATTGATTTATATACAAATCTTGTACTTCTATATTGAAGCTATGGCGAATACTTTCAGCATCTTCTCCGGTTAAGCGATAATACTCGGCGAAATTGCGATTACCATCAACTTCGACACTTGCACTGCGGAATTTATCAATTAAGAGACGGAATACCTTACTATCTGGCTGTAAGGTGAAGTTCGGCAGATTAAGAGTAACGAAATCGAAACAAATTATAGTTTGGGTAATCGTCGTTTTATTACAGTAAAAAGAATAATCAAAAATATAAAAACGGGCATCTTCTAAATATCCACAGATAACATTCCTGATTTTAGGATAAACTTGCCTACTCAAAAGCTGAAACTGGTTGATCTTCGGGAGAATGTTAGATTTGTTCTGACTATAAAAATGCCAACCCATTTTTTGAGCCAGGAGTTTTAAATTATGACTTCTCCTCAACTCTTTTAAGTAAACTAACTCAAGGGCTACTACAGTTAAACCAAGGATAATTAATAAAGCTATGCGCCGCGATTCCATAACCTGCACCCTAAATATCCTGTTTGAAAATCACAGGTAAACTTAATTCTATAACCACCACAAGTCTGTAGTTCATTTTATGTAACTGTAGTAGTAAATTTCTCCAAAGGTCTATTGTTTTGCTCACAAAATTCCTTTCCCAGAAACAGCTAGTTATAATCATCAGCTTTTTGATTGCGGGTAGTATTCTCAGGCTACTATGGGCAGCGGATATGCAGTGGCAAAGTGATGAAATCTGTATGTTTGAACAGGCACAGCTAATTGCTAAGGGGAATTTAACCCCAACTTTGTGGTGTACCCAAAAAAGTTCTATTCCTGTTCCTCACCCCTATGTAGGGGTATGGATTTTTGGGGCGATCGCAGTTTTTGCTAAAGATCCGGTATCTATGGTGCGTTGGGTACAATGGTTCAATGTAGCAACAATTTGGCTATTTTTTAGCTTCATTATCTCCCAAATGACTCCAAAAAATAGAAAACCTTGGTTATGGGGGTTAGCCATTGCTGCTGTTAATCCTTGGGCAATTACCCTCTCTCGGAAAATTTGGATACCAGATTTACTTGCTCCTTTTTGTTTCTTCGTTTTTTTGGGACACTGGTTTAGAAAGAAGTTTTGGGGCAGTTTTATTTGGGGAATGGCTAGTATTTTAAGCGCCCAAGTCCACATGAGTGGCTTTTTCTTAACCGCAGGACTTTTCTTGGGAACAATTTGGCAAGATTATCAAGAAAGAGATTTCCGCAAATTACCTTGGTTTGCTTATCTATTAGGTATGGGGGCTGGTAGTATTTTCCTAATTCCTTGGCTTTTAGCAATTTTGCCCCAAATAGGAGAACATACTGAATCAATTGAACAATCCCTTAACCTCTTTCCTCGCTTTTATTTGCAATGGTTAGAAGCTGCTTTAGGGATTAACCTTAGCAACATACTCTGGGGGGCTTTTTGGCGTGATTTTCTCAAAGAACCTTTGGTTTTTGGTATTCCCACTTATTTAATGATTCCCGCCCATTTATTTTTAGTTGGTATTGGTTTATTTCCTTTTTACAGATGGTTCAAATCGAGACAAAACCCTCATCCTAAACAGCCTAAACTCAATTTTTACTTTAAAGCTATGGCTTTTGGTGTTGGTGGTTTGTTTACCTTAGCTAGAGTTAATGTACATTCCCACTACATCGCTATCATTTTTCCCTTTAATTACATTTGGCTTGCTCAACTTTACCAAAATCGGGTGAAATTACTATTTGCGATCGCCATAGCACAACTATTAATTAGCTTAACTTTCCTCATTTTCATTCATCGTACCGGGGGAATTCCTTTTGGTGAGTCTGTTTACGGACTTACCTACAGAGTTCAGATGTTGAATAAGTAATTGCGGCGTTGCTAATACTATGAAAAAGCTTGATAATCGGCAATTACACCTCATAATCATTAGCTTTTTGGTTTTTGGTAGCATTCTTCGGCTGCTATGGGCTGCCGATATGGAGTGGAAGTACGATGAAAAAACCATCTTTGAATTAGCTCAACAAATTGCTGATGGTACTGTACCTTGGCCTGTATCAGGATTTCCTAGTTCGGTTATTGTCCGTATTCCTGGCATGAGTGTCTGGTGTTTTGCTGTCATTGCTAAGTTTGTTGACAGCCCTGTAGCCATGGTGCGTTGGGTGCAATGGCTCAATGTCATCACTCTCTGGCTATTCTTTGGCTTCATAGTTTGGCAAATCCCCAAAATTGAAAGACTTACTTGGTTATGGGGATTAGCAATTGCTAGTGTCAATCCTTTTGCCATCCTCATGTCGAGAAGAATTTGGCAACCGGATATTCTTGCTCCTTTTTGTTTCTTGATTTTTCTTGGTCACTGGTTCCGCCGCCAATTCTGGGGTAGCTTTGTGTGGGGATTTGTGGGTATTTTAAGTGGACAGGTGCAGATGGGAGGTTTCTTTTTGGTTATGGGGCTTTTCCTCTGGACTGTTTGGGTTGAGTATAAACAAAGAACCTTTAAACAAACAGCTTGGCTGGGCTGGTTTTTAGGCACTGCCATTGGCTTTATTCCTTTAATCCCTTGGTTATGGGAAGTTTTACCCCAAATGGGAGGCTACAGACGTTCTTTAGTTGCTCTCCTTGTACCCAAATTTTACAGTCAATGGTTAACCTCAGCCCTAGGAGTTAATTTAAGTTATACCCTCAAGGAGTTTTTCTGGAGCGACTTTCTCAAAGAACCCTTAATTTTTGGCATTCCCACTTACCTAATGATTCCTGCTCATTTATGTTTAGTTGCTGTTGGTATCTATCCTATTTACAGATGGTTTAAATCAAGGAAAAAACCTGCTTTTACACCAGAAGATTCTCACTTAAGTTTTCACCTCAAAGCTATGGGTTTAGCTGTGGGTATTGTTTTTACTTTATCAAGGGTAAATGTACACCCTTACTACATAACTATTATTTTTCCCTTTACTTATATTTGGTTAGCCAGACTATATAAAAATCACCTTAAAGTTTTAATTGCGATCGCCTTAGTACAATTATCAATTAGCTGTACTTTTTTAGTTTTTGTTCATCGCACAGGTGGTATGCCTTCCTGTGGCTCTGGTTATGGAGTTTCCTATCGCTTTCAAGTAGAAAAGGGAATACCTTGTGAAGAAATTCATCATCAATAATTGTACAACTTTGCCATTGTTGTACAGTAAATTATTTTTTCTTCTTGTATTGCATCTTCTTATTTCAAGTAGAAGCAATTATCAATTATTAAACATTTTCTATTTGTAATTTTTGCTCAATAGTTATTCCTCTATTTTGCAAAGTTTCCACAAACAAATTTGTACTCAAAGCTTGTTCTACAGGCCAAATACCGGGTTTGTGTAATCTTCCTTTCAGTAATAATTCGGCAACACTTCCTGTTCCCATACCTGCTGCGATTGCAGTGTTTTCGTAGGTAAAAGTAGCACAACATTTTGCTTTTTGCCCGTCTTTTTCTCCCTCTATCTTTGAAGCCATAGCTACGCCGATACCGCTAAAGTGATCGCTTACTTTGGTCATAGCATAACTAACGCGGGAGAAAAATTCGATGCCTTGAGAACTTTCAATCCAAGCCGAGGGAAATATATGGGCTGTAATCCAAGTTAAATGATTATATAAATCAGGAATAGAACCAAATTTAGTAATAATATTTTTAGCAGCAAAAGATTCAGCGAAGGTATAAGCTTCTGGCATATTAAACCAATAAACTCCCGTCTTGCCATATTTAGGAAACTCAATTATTTCGCGATCGCTGTATGGTAAAACTTTTTGCCACTTACCATCTAACCAAGCATCAAAAGCTGCCCTCAGCCCTAAAAAGGTTGTCCGCATTACTGTCATTCCTGCTCCCCCAGAACCAGCTACCACATAACTTAAATGGATAGTTTCTATTGTGTCTAATTGTTCTACTCCTTGGCGTACCATACTATTAGAAATACCAGGGAAAATTCCGGTATTAAGTACAGCAGTGATGCCTGCATTAATAGCCTCATCTCGATATTGAATTACTTTTTGTAAAAACGAGCGATGATCGCTAACATCAACATAATCAACTTGTTGTTCAATGCAGATTTTTAAGACTCTACCATCGCGATAATGAAAAGGCCCAGCACAATGAACTACTACATTAGCCGTGGCGATCGCAGCTTTTAATTGGTCTTGATCATCTAAATCTAATTGTAAAAAATGTAATCGTTTATTTTCCGAGATTTGCTCAATATTTGTTCTTCGTGTAACTGTAATTTCTGCATCTGTATATTGCAACAAATCCTTAGCTACACTACTACCAATTCTGCCTAAACCTCCTAGAATCAAAACGCGCTGTTTCATCTTCTCAACTTTCTCATCCCTGAATTTGTGAGCAATCTTAGCTTATTAACGAATGCTGTGAACTTACCTGTAGTTTATGATTGATAAATAATAACTGATTGAGACTAAAGCCAATGTCAGTAATGACAGTAAAAGACCTCGAACAACTACAAACTACTCTTAACAAAGCGGGTTTGGATTATCAACTAGAGTTAGAAGGTGGCAAAATAACCGTCATGAGTCCGAAGGACATTGCCTCCAGTGAAATTGGTGCTATTTTAATTCGGCTATTAGGTAACTGGGTTTATCCTCGCCTTCTAGGGAGAATTTTCGACTCTGCCGGGGGTTTCATTATGCCTGATAGTAATGTTAAAGCACCGGATGTTTCCTTTGTCAGGGCAGCAAGATTACGGCAAAGTGTTCGCTATTTTGGGGATATGGTTCCTGATTTAGTTGTAGAAATCAAATCCCAAAGTGATAGAATTAGACCTCTGGTAGAGAAAATCGAGATGTTTTTATCTTTGGGTGCAGAGGTAGGAATTCTAATTGACCCAGATAATAAAACTGTAGTTATTTATAGAAATTCTGGGGAACCAACCCAATTAACAAACAATGATACCTTGACAATACCGGAACTTTTTCCTGGTTGGGAACTACCTGTTAGAGAACTTTGGCCTCCTATATTTGAAGAAGAGTAGAATAGTCAAAGTTTTACGGGCTAAACAGACAATCACAAAGCATAATAATGGGAAGGTGGAATCGTCTCAATCCCATAATTAATCAACTGACTTAACATTACATAGATAAACTAGGGTGCATCTTACCTTGAAAGGCATTGTATAGTTGAGATTTAGCTTCCCAATGGAAGTAATTCTCCAAATGCTAACGTTGGCAACAAGGACATTATGGAACTAAGCGAGAACCAATCTAGGTCGTTGAATTGGCGCGGAGAAAGTGCCTTAGCTGCCATTGTTTTCACAGATGTGGAGTCTTTTACTCCGATCATGGCAGCGGATGAAAAGCACGCTTTGGCCTTGATACAGAGAGATTTTCAATTAATGGCTCGCTTTTGCGAACAATGGGAAGGACAAGTACTCAAATACTTGGGAGATGGTATGTTGATGTACTTTGTTAGCGCCGAAAAAGCTGTAGATTGTGCCATTGAAATTCAAAAAGAGTTAGTAACCACAGCAACTACTTTAGAAAAGAAAGATATTTTAACCCATCGCATCGGTATACATTTGGGAGATGTCTTCTTTAATGGTCAAGATGTCATGGGAAAAGGGGTTAATATGGCTTCTCGGTTAGAAGGACAATCTCAACCTGGAGGAATTTGTATTTCCCACACAGTTTATGAAGTGGTTAAAAATCGCCTCCAAGCCCCTATTACCTATGCAGGGATGAGGAAATTAAAAGGTATCCGTGAACCTGCCCCTATTTATTTAATCCCCCCACCACGCCAAAAAATAGAAACAAAAACCAGGATATTTATAAGTTATCGTAGCCAAGAACCAGATTTAAGCCTTGCCCAGGAGTTTTACCATACTTTGATTAAAGCTGATTATGAAGCTTTTATGGCAGGGGAAAGTATTCGTTTAGGGGAAAGGTGGGCCCAAAGAATTGAAGATGAATTAAAATGCTGTGATTATTTACTACTACTTCTTTCTGAACAATCTGCTGCCAGCGAGATGGTGACAGAAGAGATTCGCCGGGCGAAGGAATTACATAACCTTAATTCCGATGGTAAGCCTTATATTTTACCCATTAGGGTTAAATTTCCCATGAGTTCACCTTTGAATTACAACCTCAAAGGTTATTTAGATAAGATTCAACAAAGAGAATGGAATTCAGAGGCTGATACTTCTCGGTTAGTGCAAGAAGTCCTGGATTTAATTCATTCTGGAAAACCACTAGAACAGCCAGAGGAAAATACTTCCCAAGCTTATGAAACTAATTGGGAAAATTCTGATCTTCCTCCTTTACCCATAGCTGTCCCTGAATTACCCGATGGGCAAGTAGATGTCGCTTCGGTATTTTATGTTGAACGCCCTCCCATTGAAGATCGGGCCATAGAAACAGTTATTCAAGCTGGTTCTTTAATCCGGATTAAAGCCCCCAGGCAAATGGGCAAAACTTCCTTAATGGCGAGAATATTGCACCATGCCAAGCAACAAGGTTATTGTGCTGTCCCCTTAAGCTTTCAGCTAGCCGATGGTAAGATATTTCAAGATTTAGACCGTTTCTTGCGTTGGTTTTGCGCTAGCGTGGGTAGGAGGTTACGCTTACCCAATCAGCTTAACGATTATTGGGATGAAATTTTTGGCAGCAAGGATAACTGCACAGCCTATTTTGAAGAATATCTCCTAGAAAATCTTGATGCCCCTCTGGTTTTAGGTTTGGATGAAGTAGATTGTATTTTCAGATATCCAGAAATCGCCACAGACTTTTTTGGCTTATTGCGGGCTTGGCATGAAGAAGCCAAAAATCGCGATATTTGGAAAAAGTTACGCTTAGTGGTAGTACATTCCACAGAAGTTTATGTACCTATGGATGTCAACCAATCCCCTTTTAACGTTGGGCTACCATTGGAATTACCAGAATTTACCCCAGAACAAGTTTGTGAACTATCTCGTTTACACGGTTTAGATTGGCAAAAGCCACAAATTATGGAACTGATGAACTTAGTGGGGGGACATCCTTATTTAATTCGTTTGGCACTCTACCATATTGCTAGGCAAGATATTACCTTAGAAGAGTTGATGCAAGTCGCCCCTACAGAAGGTGGGTTATACAACGATCACTTGCGTCGTCATTTATGGAACTTACAACAACACCCAGAATTAGCTGGGGGGATGCAAGAGGTGGTGGAAGCTGGTACAGAATCTCTGCGTTTAGGTTCTAAGTTAGCTTTCAAATTACATAGTATGGGCTTAGTTAGTTTCCAAGGCAATGAAGTTAAACCAAGGTGTAATTTATATCAGCAATATTTTCAAGAAAGACTTTAGCAAGGAAGATGGGAACTGTTTCATTATATCTGCGATTCTGAAGACACTGAATCAAGTCAAATGGAACTTGCTAGCATAGTTCTTAATGTCTCTTTTAATCAGATTTACGAAGATATTGATCTAACTCGTGATGGCTAAAGATCCTCAATAAACCATGTCCCCCAAAACACAAAGCCAACAACTCAACCAAGACTTAATCCTCTACGACTTTTCCCAAACTCCCCACCGTTTTTCCATCTCTTCCCTCTCTTTAACCAAACAGGAGGAGGAAATCATCGAATGCCGCCTCACCTTGCAAATCAGTACAGAAATTTACCAACGCATCGACAGGGGAGCATTGTTCAATCTTAAACCAGAAATACGCAATTCTGCTACTGCAAAGTTCCAACCTGCCCCTGATATTGAACTTGAAGTATGCCTCAAACCTGATTTGTTACCGCAACTAGCACAACAGGTTGCAAACGTTGAAGAAGCTGTTAACTATCTTTTCCATTTGAGTAAAGAACAAAGCGACAATCCCTTACTCTGCACTGAAAGTTGGCTTGCACTTTCGGTTAAACAACAACAAGAATCAGGGGAAGTAGGCTATCGTACTCTCTGGTCTTATATTAGTCCCCAAGCCCTTGCCCAAGCTACTATTTCTGATTCTGGTGAAGGAATTTCTGAAGCTGTTGTTAACTTTTTTCTGGAATGGACAGAATCTCATCTATCAGCAGCAACCCAGCAAAGTGCAAACCAATTGCTAGATGGCATCACCGAGTTTTTTGATGAATTGGCTGATACTGCTGTAGATAAGCTGGCTAAAGTTGCTACAGCTAAAGGTAGAATTTTTGAAGAGATAGTAAATTTCTTTACCCAAGAAGATTGGCAATTTACCAAAGTGCAGGGGGAGTTAAGTCTACGTTTAGCTTGCCAAGGTAGCAATGGGCAATGGCATTGCTATGCTAGTGCTAGAGAAGAGCAACAACAATTTATTTTTTACTCCCTTTGTCCTGTCATAGTACCTAAAAAGAAACGAAGACAACTAGGAGAATTTATCTGTCGTGCCAACTACGGGGCAATTATCGGTAACTTTGAATTAGATTTCAATGACGGAGAAATTCGCTACAAAACCAGCATTGATGTCGAAGGGGATTCCCTTAGTTTTTCTCTCATTAAGCAAATGGTTTACGCCAATGTGACTATGATGGATGAATATTTACCAGGAATTATGGCAGTGATTGATTGCAAAGCCTCCCCGGAAGAAGCTATTGCTACAATTGAAACCTAGTACCTTGACATTCTCATCATGTTTAAAATTAGCGATCGCCTCTTGCATATCTAAAGCCATTGTTGCGGCAAAGTATTCGACTTTAATCTGTTAACCTCTTTCTTGCCCCATCCAAAGCAGTAGTCGGATTAACTGCCACCCAACCACTAGGAGTTAATTGTCGCCACTCAAAATGGAGATGGGGAAGACTGCTTTTTCCTGTCGTTCCTACTAAACCAATCACTTGCCCTTGTTCAACTTGCTCTCCTGATTGTACTAAGATTTTGTCAAGGTGAGCATATTGAGATTCTTGACTATCTTTCTCGTGACGCAATACCACAGTTAAACCAAATTGATCTGCGTAAGCGGCGATCGCAACTGTACCAGGATAAGCAGCAATAACAGGAGTACCAACGGGGGCTGATAAGTCTGCACCTGTATTAAATTCATTCGCTTTGGTAACAGGGTTAGTACCCCAACCGAAAGGTACAGTAGTTGGGGCGGCGATGGCTAAAGGAAATTGTAAGGGCAGGTTATTATTACCCAACTGTCCTTGAGAATCAACTTTGGGTTGGTAATTCTCCACACTACCTTGAAACCCCGGTAAAGGATTAGAATACCTGCGCCCTCGGTTAACTCGAATACCTTCAGTTTCTGGTCTAGGGGTTTGTGCCTGAGCTAAATTTGTTTGGTATAACTCAATTAAACTACTACCTGCGATCGCTAAGCTAACAACTAAGGTAATGCTAGAGATTATCAAATAACGTTTGGGAAACATAAGTCAAAAGTCAAAAGTTAAAATCATTATGACTTATTCCCTACCCCCTTACTCCGTCCGCACTTTTAATAGCAGTTAGCAATTATCAATCTAGCTTTTGCGTGTTAATACTGAATCAATCTGCTATTCTGTAAATATAGTTAGTGCATATAATGAGATGAGGTATCTATCTTCCGAATGAGAATATCAACATTCGTCAAGTTTAACTAAAATTATGAACGACCAAGCCCTGAAACAAGCATTACTGAATTTACCAAACCAGGAAAAAGAAGCAGTTGTCAACGACGTTTTTGTCCCAGATTTACTAAATGCTCTTGGTTTTGAGCTTATGGAGCGCATCCCCCAGTTTGCTACAGGAAGGGGAAATGATGCAGTCGATTATGCCCTACGTCATAATACTCAGGATGATATCTTTCTCCAAACTAAAGCTAATCCTTCTGTGTTACTTGAACTAAAAGGTAGAGATATTAATCTTACTGAAGGTTCTTCTCAATATAAATCTACGGTTAAACAAATTCGTCGCTATTTATTATCGCCAAATTGTAAAAGCGTGCAGTGGGGAATCATTACTAACTCGGCTCATATTCAAGTTTTTAGAAAGCACGGCAAGGTTATTTATCCTGCTACCCAATGTCTAGAAATCACCACGGATAATGTTGGTGAGATTGTCCAAAAGGTTGCCAATCAAATCCAAAATACTCCCAGAGCATTAACGGTAGCAGTTTATAACAATAAAGGAGGCGTAGGCAAAACCACAACCACAGTGAATCTTGCTTCAATTCTTACTTTGAAGGGGAAGAAAGTTTTAGTTGTTGATTTTGATCCTAACCAACAAGATTTAACTAATTCACTAGGTGTAAAACCAGGAAAAGTAACTTTTTATTCTTGTTTAGAAGACAAAAAGAATCAAGTTCCCTTTGAGGAGGTGATGCGTCCTTATAAAATTCATTTCAAAAAGCTCAATAAGGATTTTGTTTTTGATGTTATTCCGGCTAACGAAGAATTTTCAAACATGGGAGAAGATGATTTAAGGAAAAATCTTAAGCGTTTTCGATTGCGTCAGTTTCTAGGTAGTTTGAAATCACAATACGACTATATCTTAATTGATTCGCCTCCAAATTGGAGGTTTTTTAGTATTAGCGCAATCTATGCAGCAGATGTGGTTTTTATACCCACCAAACACAACAACATTTTTTCATTAGAAAATGCTGCTATAGCTATCAGTAAATATATTTCAGACGTGCAAGAAAAGCGTAAAGATGGAGGGCCGATTGCCCTACCGATTTTCTTCAATGGTGAAAAGATTAGTGATGCGGCTAGAAATACAGCCAACAAAGCAATACAAAATATCATTCAAAAAGCCAAAAAAGAGGATAAATTTGATTTGCTTCCCTATTTTTATCCCCGTTATACTTCCGCTAAAAAAGACCTTCACATTTTCGACGTACCAAGCTACGCTCATATAGCTGATGCCGCCTTTTCCCGTATCCCAGCTACCTACAAAAATAAAACCGCACGGGATTATTACTTAAGCTTAGCCAAGGAGTATTTTTTACAATGAGTAACTTAAGCGATATTGGGAACTTAATGTACCTGTATCTAGAAGAAATCGAACCGGGTGAGGGGACAGATGCACCAGAATTTCTAATCAAAGCTACAGCCAAAACTCTCAGCGATTTTGGGGGGCGAAATTGGCTTCCTTTAATTGTTAAAGAAACTGGGGAAGATAGTTATGAAGCGATCGCCAACTTATTTATCTATGCGGTGGCAGAAGAAGCAGGTTTAGAAAAGGTTTGGTGTATTATTGCTGATGATAGCAAAGAAACTGCTCAATTAGCTAAAACCTTAGCTGGGGAAGTGATCCCCAAAATAAACCTTTCTACAGCTAGCCGTGATGAAATTCAAGCAACCCTACAATATTTAATTGAAAAACCTGGTAGCCCTCTCAAAGGGGTGAAACTTTCTGTAGCCACAAACCGCATTGATGAAGCCCCCCGGCAATATTGGCAAAACTTCAACGAAATTACCAAACTCCAATGTGGTATCACCAGGGGGAAAAAACTTGATACCCTCAAAGAAGTTTTTGAACTCACTCCCCAGCCCATGCCTGATGTAATCAAAGATCCAGCAATCTTAACCACCATGACTACAAAAGACTTAAAAACCATGGCCAAAAAGCGAGGAATGTCTGGCTACAGCAAAAAGAAAAAAGGCGAATTAGTGGAGTTACTCAGCCAGTAGGCGTAGACAAAACCCGCCGTTAGGCATCGCGCCACAAAAAACTGTCGCCTATTGCACTCTTTGCCTGTTGCCTTTGCCCTAACATTAGTAGCCTGTAAGACTAACATAAACTTCGGCTTAGAAAATCATTAAACTTTAGGCATATTTGCTCATATAGCAATTAACTTTAAAAAAGGCCAAACTAGAGTACATTCATTAATTGTCAATAGTTACTAACTGAGCGAACATCAAAATTTTCTTGGCTGGGGTCATAAAAAAAGGAGCAACTACCAAAGGTTTTGATCTGGTTGTCTGCCATGAAGTCAATATTACTGATTGCTTCTGACGCAATCTGACAGGATGCCTGCTGCAACAGGAGGCTAAAACTAATGACCAACAGAGATAGTCTTTATAGAATAGAACAGGAGACACTTGTGAATCAAAAAACCAACCTCGTAAAACCCATCAATATTCAAGTAGAAGATGACCGCACAGGCATGAGTATTGAAACTCTGAAGCGGGCTTTTGCTGATAATCTTTTTTATATTCAAGGCAAACATGAATCCTTAGCTACTGTCAAAGACTTCTACATGGCTTTGGCTTATACTGTCCGAGATAGACTATTACAACGTTGGTTAAAAACCTCCAAAACCTATTCTGACCGAGATGCCAAGACAGTTTGTTACCTATCAGCAGAATTTTTGATGGGTCGTCATCTCGGTAACAACCTCATTAACATGGGGCTTTATGAAAAAATGCAGCAGGTTGTCGAAGAATCAGGGTTGGATCTAGAAGATTTGATGGAACAAGAAGTAGATCCTGGTTTAGGTAATGGCGGCTTAGGAAGGCTAGCAGCTTGTTTCCTCGATTCTTTGGCTGCTTTGGAAATTCCTGCCATTGGTTATGGCATTCGCTACGAGTTTGGTATCTTTCACCAAATTATTCAAGATGGTTGGCAAGTAGAAATTCCTGATAAATGGTTGCGTTTTACCAACCCTTGGGAAATTGCCCGTCCTGAAGATACCGTAGAGGTTCAATTTGGTGGCTACACAGAAACCTACTGTTCTAAAAAAGGACATTATCGTGTATCTTGGGTTCCTGAACGGACAGTTATAGCTGTCCCTTATGATACTCCTGTACCTGGTTACAACACCAATACTGTCAATCCCCTCCGGCTTTGGAAAGCAGAAGCTAGTGACGAATTTAACTTCGATGCTTTCAATGCCGGTAACTATGACCACGCTGTTTCCGATAAGATGACCTCAGAGACAATCTCTAAAGTCCTTTATCCTAACGACAACACTCCCCAAGGACGGCAGTTACGTTTAGAACAACAATTCTTCTTCGTCTCCGCCTCCTTACAGGATATTATTCGTAATCACCTACGCCATAACAACAACTTACATAACCTCCACGAAAGAGTTGCTATTCAATTAAACGATACTCACCCAGCAGTCAGTATTGCTGAATTGATGCGTTTACTAATAGATGTACATGAGTTGCATTGGGATACAGCTTGGGAAATTACCCAACAAACTTTTGCCTATACTAACCATACTCTCCTCCCTGAAGCCCTGGAGCGCTGGCCTGTCAGCTTGTTTGAAAGCTTGTTGCCCAGGCATTTAGAAATTATTTATGAAATAAATCATCGCTTCATGGAAGATATCCACACTTGGTATCCTGGAGATGATGCACGGGCAAGCCGACTCTCAATTATTGAAGAGTCAGGGGGGAAATCCATCCGTATGGCTAACTTAGCTTGTGTGGGCAGCCACGCCGTTAATGGAGTTGCAGCACTTCATACCAAATTGCTGAAGCAAGATACCTTAAGAGATTTTGCTGGAACTATGGCCAGAAAAATTCTTCAACATGACCAATGGTGTTACTCCCCGTCGTTGGATATTGTTAAGTAACCCTAAACTAGCGACCTTAATTACGGAAAAAATTGGTGATGGTTGGCTAACTAATTTAGATAAACTCGAAAAATTAGCAGCCTTTATTGATGATGCTGAATTTTGTGAGCGCTGGCGAGAAATTAAGCTAGAAAATAAGCGCAAGCTAGCTAGTTACATTTGGAAACAAAAAGGTCTGCGGGTAGATCCTGATTCCATCTTTGATGTCTTAGTTAAGCGCCTCCACGAATATAAGCGCCAACTTCTTGATGTACTGCACGTCATCACTCTCTACAACCGCATCAAGAAAAATCCCAACATTGATATTCAACCCCGAACTTTTATTTTCGGAGGCAAAGCGGCCCCCGGTTACTTCACTGCCAAACTGATTATTAAACTAATCAACTCCGTAGCAGAAGTAGTCAACAAAGATCCTGATGTCAGGGGTCGTTTAAAGGTCGTTTTTGTAGCCAATTTTAGCGTCTCCCTTGGTCAGAAAATTTATCCGGCAGCAGACCTTTCTGAGCAAATTTCCACAGCCGGTAAAGAAGCTTCTGGTACAGGTAACATGAAGTTTGCTATGAATGGCGCACTCACTATTGGTACATTAGATGGGGCGAATATCGAGATCCGGGAAGAAGCGGGTGCAGAAAACTTCTTCCTCTTTGGTTTAACGGCTGCTGAAGTACAAGAGATGAAAGCCAAAGGTTATGAACCCATGCACTACTACAGACGTAACCTTGAACTAAAAGCTGTCATTGACCGCATCTCCTCTGGCTACTTCTCCCATGGAGATACCAATCTCTTTAAGCCCCTTGTAGACTCTTTACTCTATGACGACCAATATATGCTGATGGTAGACTACCAATCTTACCTTGACTGTCAAGAACAGGTTAGTGAAGTTTATCAAGATAAAGATAAATGGACAAAGATGTCTATCCTCAACTCTGCTAACATGGGCAAATTCTCTTCTGACCGCACAATTCGAGAATATTGTCAGGATATTTGGCAAGTTAAGCCAGTGAAAATTGAGTTAGATAAGTATGTGCAGGATAATGCTGCTTTGAACGTCAATACTTAAGTTTAGTGATTTCTTAAACAACTTTTTTGTCCCCTGAATCCCCTTCTCAAAAAGAGGCAGGGGACTTTTATTTTCCCTTCTTTCCTAGAAGATTAATACTAAAGAAACTTATGGTTAGGGTCGTTCTTTTTATATTTTTTGCCGAAACAGTATTCGCTTCCCGGTAAAATGGAATGCTCTTGCTAATAATCTTATGTTTCTATACTTATCTAAGTTAATTCCTCTTTTTATCTACCCTTTAGGACTTGCTTGTTTATTATTATTTATTGCTCTGATCCTAGCTTGGAAATCTACTCGCTGGGTTCCCATTCCAGTAGGTTTAGCCCTCATGATCTTATTATTATCCAGTAATGGTTGGGTCAGTAATGAAATTGTGCGATCGCTAGAATGGCAACATTTACCACCCCAAGAAGTTCCTCAAGCTGATGCCATCGTTATTTTAGGTGGTTCAACCAGACCCCAATCTCAACCCCGCGCCACAGTAGAAATTGCTGAACAAGGGGATCGTGTTATTTATGGTGGTTATTTGTACCAACAAAAAAAAGCGCCCTTAATTATTCCCGCAGGAGGGAGAATTGCTTGGAAGGGAGGAGGAGATAAATCTGAAGCAGAAGATATGGCTGCTTTATTACAATTGTTAGGCATTCCGACCGAAGATATGATCTTAGAAGAAGAATCTTTGAACACCTACGAAAATGCAGTTAATGTGAAGAAGATTTTACAGCAAAATAAACTCAACAAAATTCTTTTAGTCACCTCTGCCCTCCATATGCCTCGGGCCATAAAAATATTTCAAAATCAAAATATTGAAGCTATTGCTGCCCCAACAGATTTTCTGGTTTCAGAACAATTATTAAAAGAACCAAGTAGTAGCACAGAAGCAATTTTCTTGAATATTATTCCTGATGTTGACCATTTAGAATATACAACCAAAGCTATCAAAGAATATATTGGTACAATAGTTTATCGCTTAAAAGGATGGCTTTAAAGAGATGGGGAAATGGGGAGATGGGGAGATAGAATAAATAATGAGTAAATCTTCCAAGATTGGTTCTAATTACTTAACAGAAAAGCAATTAATTCTTGGTCTATTGCTAGGTGCAATTATCCTTTACACTATCTCTGTTGGAAACTTAGCTATTAGAGACTGGGACGAGGGTTATTATACAATTGTGGCTAGGGATATGTATCGCACAGGTAACTGGCTTTATCCCACCTATTTAGGTGATCCTTTTTTCCTCAAACCTCCTCTAATGCACTGGTTAGTAGCCTTAAGCTATTACCTGGGGGGGGTTAATGAGTTTACCTCTCGCTTACCCACTGCCTTACTCAGTGCTGGTAGTATTCCCCTGGTTTATCTCCTTGGTAAGGAAGTTTTTTCTCAACGTCTCCCTGCCCTCTTTTCTGCCTTAGTTTATCTCACCCTATTACCCGTAGTGCGTAATGGACGTTTAGCTATGTTAGATGGTATGTCCATTACCTTCTTCCTGATCGCTTTATTGTGCTTAATTAAAGCAAAAAAACAAAAAAAATGGGCCCTGGGTATTGGTATTGCTTTAGGATTAATTGGTTTAACAAAAGGTATTTTAGTTTTATTATTAGGAGCGATCGCAGCTATATTCCTCCTAGCCAATGGTCAGTTATTAATATTAGCAAATCCTTACTTGTGGCTAGGTTTAATTGTCGGTAGCTTACCGTTATTTTCTTGGTATTTTGCCCAATGGCAACATTATGGCGACACCTTCTTACAAATTCATTTTCAGTCCCAGGGTTTTGAACGTATTAATAATGCAGTTTGGGGAAACACCGGCCCCCCCTGGTTTTATATCTTAGAACTATTAAAATACTCCTTACCCTGGCTACTGTTCTTCCCTTCCGGTTTATATCTTGCTTGGCAAAAACGCCATGGTAGTTGGGGAAAACTAGTTTTAATTGGTTTTTGTGGCTATATGGGCATTATTTCTGTCATGGGAACCAAATTACCTTGGTATATCTTACCTGCCTATATTTTCTTCGCCTTAGCTGTAGGTTCTAGCTTAAGTAAACTTTGGCACTCCCGTCACTACCCCCTCTGGTTAACTGTAACCCTAACTTTCCTTTCCCTTGCGGCTATAGGAGGCTTAGTTTACTTTATCTTGGCAGATCCCCAAATCCCTCTAATTATCCTAGCCGTAGTAGTCGCTACCACCATGGCTTTAGCCGCATGGCAAGTACAAAAAAATCGTCCCACCTTCATTCCTATACTTTTTGCGGGAACTTACCTATCTCTAGGGCTATTAATGATTTCCCAATCTTGGATTTGGGAATTAAACGAAGCCTTCCCCGTTAAACCTGTAGCTACTTTAATCAAAGAAAACACTGATCCCCAAATACCTGTTTATATCTCCCATTACGGCAGACCAAGTTTAGAATTTTATAGCGATCGCCTAGTCATCCCCCTTACTAATCAACATCTAGAACAACTTTGGCAAAGCAAACCTTACCTACTTCTAGATCAAAATACCCTAGAACAATTCCAGCTACCAGAAAGCCAAAGCTTAGGTACAGCCGCTGGATTTAGTCTCATTGCCCCGATGGGGAGGTAAGGAGATCGGGAGACGGGGAGACAGTTGTTTTTTTGAGTAGGAAATTATTCTCAACTTATTGATAATTGATCATTGATAATTGATCATTGATAACTAACTGATAACTGATCATTGATTCTTCATGTCTAACATCTACACCGTTACCATCAATCACCAAGGCCAAACCCATACTATCGAAGTTCCTGAAAGCCGGACAATTTTAGAAGTAGCTGACGAGGAAAATATTGGGTTGCCGAGTTCCTGCCATGCTGGGGTTTGTACTACCTGTGCTGCTAAAATCCTTGAAGGAGAGGTAGATCAAAGTGAGGCTATGGGAGTTTCTCCGGAACTACAAGCAGAAGGATATACCTTACTTTGCGTCGCCCATCCTCGCTCTAACCTTAAATTAGAATCAGATCAAGAAGAAGCTGTCTATCAACGCCAATTCGGTCAATCTTCCTGAACTAACCGTCCTAAAAAGGTTCGGAAAACAGCACTTACTCAGAACAGGCAATGGCAAGCACTATATAGGTAGTTAAATAAATTGAAGCGAGCAAACGCTGAATTATTAAACTTAACTCGGTTCGATTTTTCTTAAACCTAAATTTGTAGTTAAACTAAAACGTACTTCCATGGCAAAAGTTGTTGGCATTGACTTAGGAACCACAAACTCCTGCGTAGCAGTAATGGAAGGTGGTAAACCCACCGTAATTGCTAACGCAGAAGGATTTCGTACAACACCATCTGTTGTCGCTTACGCAACCAAAAACGGCGATCGCCTAGTTGGTCAAATCGCTAAGCGTCAGGCGGTAATGAACCCACCAAATACTTTTTACTCTGTTAAACGCTTCATTGGTCGCAAGTTTAATGAAGTAACCAACGAAGCAACAGAAGTTGCTTACAAAGTTCTTCAAGATAGTAACGGTAACGTCAAGCTAGACTGTCCAGCCTTAAATAAGCAGTTTGCCCCAGAAGAAATTTCTGCTCAAGTACTACGTAAACTCGTAGAAGATGCTAGTAAATACTTAGGAGAAACTGTAACTGAAGCGGTAATCACCGTCCCTGCTTACTTTAATGACTCTCAGCGTCAAGCAACTAAAGATGCGGGGAAAGTCGCAGGTATTGAAGTTAAGCGCATCATCAACGAACCTACAGCCGCTTCCTTGGCTTATGGCTTAGACAAACAAGATAACGAAACTATCCTTGTCTTTGACTTGGGTGGTGGAACCTTCGACGTTTCCATCCTTGAAGTAGGTGATGGGGTATTTGAAGTATTAGCTACTTCTGGTGATACTCACCTTGGTGGTGACGACTTTGATAAGAAGATTGTCGATTATCTAGCAGCCAGTTTTAAGAGTGCAGAAGGAATTGACCTACGTAGCGATAAACAAGCCCTACAGCGTCTTACAGAGGCTGCTGAGAAAGCTAAAATCGAGCTATCTAGCGTCACCCAAGCGGAAATCAATCTACCTTTTATTACCGCGACCCAAGATGGTCCCAAACACTTAGATACCACCATAACTAGAGCCAAATTTGAAGAAATTTGCTCTAATCTCATTGATCGTTGTCGCATTCCTGTTGAACAAGCTGTTAAGGATGCCAAAATCGACAAAGCAGCTATCGATGAAGTTGTTATGGTCGGGGGTTCGACGAGAATTCCTGCGGTTAAAGAACTCGTTAAGCGCGTCCTTGACAAAGAACCCAACCAAGGAGTTAACCCAGATGAAGTCGTAGCTGTGGGTGCTGCTATTCAAGGCGGGGTCTTATCTGGGGAAGTTAAAGATATCCTCCTATTAGACGTTACTCCCCTATCTTTAGGTGTAGAAACCTTGGGTGGTGTGATGACCAAAATTATTCCTCGTAACACCACTATTCCCACTAAAAAATCCGAGACTTTCTCTACTGCTGCTGACGGACAAAGCAATGTAGAAATTCAAGTCCTCCAAGGGGAAAGGGAAATGTCCAAGGATAATAAAAGCTTGGGTAATTTCCGCCTAGATGGTATTCCTCCCGCACCTCGTGGTGTACCCCAAATTGAAGTTACCTTCGATATAGATGCCAACGGTATCCTTAATGTAACGGCGAAAGATAGGGGTACTGGCAAAGAACAGTCTATTAGTATTACTGGTGCTTCTACCCTACCAGATACCGAAGTAGATCGGATGGTCAAAGAGGCAGAAGCTAATGCTAGCGCCGATAAAGAACGTCGCGAAAAAATTGAGCGCAAGAACCAAGCTGATTCTCTAGTTTATCAAGCTGGCAAACAAATAGAAGAGTTAGGAGATAAAGTTCCTGCTGATGATAAAACCAAAGCAGAGGGCCTAATCAAAGAACTCAGTGACGCTGTAGCTAAAGAAGATGATGAGCAAATTCAAAAGCTAACCCCAGAATTACAACAATTGCTTTATAGCATTGGTAGTAGTGTCTATCAAGATGCTGGTGGCGGTATGCCTAACCCTGCTGATGCGGCAGGCGCAGGTACTGCCGGTGCTGGTGCTGCCCCAGGTGCTACTGATGGTGGTGAAGATGTCATTGATGCTGAATTTTCTGAAGACGACAACAAATAGTCACTCAACTGTGTAAAAAATGTGATTAGGTGTGTTGTGCTAAGGTGCAATACACCTTTTTTCAATTATGCCTACGGTAACGGCGATCTGCACAACCTAATGGCAACCCGTTTTCTAAATATTATCAACAAACCAGAGTTTAAATTGGGTCGCCCCTCTAAAGGAGATTAGTTAAAATTCAAGTTAAGAATTGGGAGTTGAGTAAATAATGAATAATTTTGGTAATCTAGTTCAAAGAGCTTTTTATATGGGTGTTGGTATTGCTTCTTTAGCCGGGGAAAAAGCGAAGGAATTACGGGTTCAAGCGCAAAAACTGGCTGACGAAATGGTTGCGCGAGGGGAAATGAATGCAGAAGAAGCCCGCAAGTTTGTCGATGATGTAGTCAGAAATGCTCAAAAACCCCCAGTAGAACCATCCTCAACTCAGGCAGCCGATGATCGGGTTAGAGAACCTCGTCAGATTGAAATTGTTTCAGATGATGAAGAATCCTCTAATTCAGATACTGAAAACGTAGATAATCTAAGGGATCAGGTACAATCTCTACAAGATGAGTTACGTCGCCTTAGAAAAGAATAGTATCTTAGTTCAGCTAGGATGAAGTAGTTGGCATTTAAAAGCTTATGGAAGACTGGTCAAAAGATGCTTTGGAAATATTAGAAACGGTAACTGATGAAGTTGGCCAGTTTTTTCAGTACTTTTCTGATGAATTTGATTTAGTTGCTGATGAGTTTTATCAGGTAATTACTACAGAAATAGATATTTTTTGCCAAGAAGTATTAGAACCTCTTTTTGGCGGTGAGTTTGAGTTTGAAGAACCAGAAGAAGATCTCTACTCTTTCCATATTTATACTCCCCTGGTTAATAGATTAGAACCAACAACCAGTAGAAATCCTGCTTGTATTGGCTGTCGTCACTACCATGGTCATGTTTATAATGGCAATTTACTTGTTTGTGGAATGCACCCCTATGGTTGGGAGGAGGAAAGTTGTCCTGATTGGGAAAAGTTGAAAGACTGGGATTTGGGCTAGCTAATGCCTTTATGTATTCTAGAAGGTGGCCCCGATAGTTAAGACACTGGTTAGCAGCAGTATGGATAAGCTGTCAGGCATTTAATGTACTTATTAGGTTTGATGGGGAGATAGGGAGATGGGGGGAGGGTTTTAGGGCTGATTTCCTAGTTTAGTAATACACAGTTTAAATGCACATCAGCTTAGCACTATTAAAATCTGGGGAAGGCCTTAAACAGAGAGTTTCGCTTTGATGGGGAATTATAGACTACCAATCATTTATTATTTCTTTAATAGAGTTAACTTTTTCTGTGTATTCCTGTTCTTTTAATACTGGCATCATTCCCTCTAAGGAAATTGTTTGTTGTAACTCAAACCAAGAACGACAACCACCATAAGATTGATGGAAAGGAATTATTTGTGGTTCGGGTAAACGATAAACTCGTAATAATAAAACGTGTAGAGGTTGCTTAGGTTTCCATTGACAACGTTCTTGGATAAATTGCTGATTCCAAATATGATAGGGGAACAGCTTTTCAATGAGAGCAACTTCATGAAGGGGTAAGACATCTGTTATCTCAGCCCAGCTACGAAGATGAATAGTTTCTGGATGCCAGCCAGAAGTTACAGGAGTTACCTGGTTAGCATATTCTGCTTTAAGTAAATGGGGGTTTTGATGCTCGTAGGTGGGGTAAAGGATAACCTGATTATCAGGTACTTGAAAACTCTTATTCTGTTCACGTATGCCACCTTTACGCAGCAGCATAATTGTCTTTCCGTAGGTTAAAGCATCTACAGCAACAGCCCATTCTTTAAGAGCCTGTTTCGTGGGAGAAACTGTAGTAAGGGAGATCATTTTCACCTCAATAACTGTAATAATTAATTAACCAACTTTAGTGCAAATTCTATGGTCCGAGTTTCTCAAACTGAACTAATTGCTGGGGCGATCGCTGGTCAATTAGTCAGTTTTCCTACAGATACTCTACCAGCTTTAGGGGTAAGACCAGAGAGAGCAGAGCTAATCTTTCAGGCTAAGCAACGTCCTCACCATAAGCCTTTAATTTTAATGGGAGCATCTTTAGAGGACTTGTTACCTTATATTGCTGGCAGTGCTTCCCAACTAAACATCTGGCAACAGGTAGCAAAAAAATATTGGCCAGGGGCCCTTACGTTAGTTTTACCAGCTTCTGAAGCTGTACCCCCAGCTATGAACCCTCAAGATCATACTACCATCGGCATCAGAGTTCCTAATCAACCCTTTGCTCAAGAAATCCTCGCTGCCACAGCCCCCCTAGCTACCACCAGCGCAAATTTATCAGGACAACCGGCCTTAACCACTATAGATGCAGTTGAAGCTACTTTCCCAGAAGTGCTAACTTGGGAATACCCTGATCTCAAAAACCATACCAATCTTATCAGTGGTGTGCCTTCCACAGTGGCAAAATGGACAGAAGGAGGTTGGAAAATTTTACGTCAAGGAGCTGTCGAGCTTGAATTGACTAATTAAGCCCTCGTTATACCATTGATCATTTATCATCAAACATCTTTTAAACATATGCAAGAAATTAGTTGGGTATATCTATTAGTGGGATTAGGATTAGGGATTATTGGCACTCGCTTAACAAGTAGAGCCAAACCAGCAAAAAACCCAACTGAAAGTGCAAAGCCAGATCAAGAAGTAGTTATTTCTCAACTAACTGAGCAAACTAAAAACCTGCAACAACAGCTTCAACAAACTCAACTAGCCTATCAAATGGCTACCCAGATGAGTTCCTTTAAAGGCGGTTTTTTGGCGCGAACTTCCCACGAATTAAGATCCCCTCTAAATAGTTTGATTGGTTTGCACCAGCTAATTTTGTCAGGGCTATGTGATAGCCCTGAAGAAGAACGAGAATTTATTGAACAAGCTCACAAATCTGCCCTGAAGCTGATTAAATTAATTGATGAAATTATTTATGTTTCTAAAGTAGAACATGGTACAAGTCGTTTAGAGATACGTCCTGTAGATTTATCTATACTTCTAGATAGTCTCACTCATCTTAACCATCTCCAAGCAGCTAATAGCAATGTTAGACTAGGGGTGATTGTTCCTGAATCAGAAGTTTATGTTTTAGCCGACTCTCAATGTTTACTGCAAATCTTAACGCTTTTGGTTGATACTTCTATTGCTTTTATGGATTCAGGTACAATTTCAGTCTCTGTTTCTCCCCAAAAAGAAGAGTTTGCAGAAATACTATTGGAGATAGATTCAGAAGAAAATATTTGGTACGAACCTACCAATTTATTAGAGCAGATACCAGAACCAACTGCTGAAATGGCTCGTTCTTCTTACCAAGAAGCAGCAACAACTCCAGGAATGAAGTTGTTGATAGCTCAAACTTTATTAGAAGCAATGGGAGGTAAATTAAATATCACTATACCCCCCCAACAAGAAAACTCAAGTTCAACAGTTACACAGCTACAGTGCTTGATTTCTCTCGCTTCTGCTGAAGGTGTAAATCTTGAGTTGGCAGAGGTGGAGTTGAGCAAGAGTTATAGAGGACCATAGTAGAAGTATTGTTTTCTTCAAAGCCGATATGTTCGTAGAATTTCTGCTGATGAGTTGTCATTAGGTAAACTCGTTCAACTCTACTGACATGAGGATGGCTTAATACTGTTTCTACTAGTTTTCCTCCCAAACCAAGACCGCGATATTCTGGATGAATGACTACATCCCAAATAGTGGCGCGGTAAATTCCATCGGAAGTAGCCCTAGCAAAGCCAACTAAACGTTCTCGATCCCAAACGCTAATAACTGGTTCACTATTGGCAATGGCAATTTCTAAATCCTCTCTAGTACGTTCTTTGGCCCAAAATGCACCAAGTTTAAATAGAGAAAGTAGTTGCTGAAAATCTATTTTTGACTTGCGATCGCAGAATCGGATCTGACGACAATCCATCTTTAAACACATCCTGATCTTCTAGTTTTTTCGGACTCAGCCAGATTAAATTGTAACTATATTTACAAATAACGCAAGAGTAAAACTATAATTTTTGTCAAGATTTATTGACAAAAAAACGGGTGTAGAAATTCTACACCCATTGAGTTTTAATAATAACTTCTACTTTTAAGCTGTTACAGCATCTTGAGTTGGGGCATAAACGCTGATTTTCTTACGACGCTTATCCTTTCTTTCAAAAGTAACTACACCATCAACCAAGGCAAATAGAGTATCATCTTTGCCACGACCAACATTATTACCGGGATGATACTTAGTACCGCGTTGACGCACAATAATGCTGCCAGCAGAGACAGCCTCACCGCCATAACGCTTAACCCCTAATCGTTTTGAATTGGAGTCGCGACCGTTACGAGTACTACCAGTTCCTTTCTTGTGAGCCATTTTTTTCTTCCTTTAACAAACAATAGGTGACAAATAATAAGAATTACTCTTCTTCCCCAGAAGTGTCTTGTACTGTATCTGCTTCTTCATTAGCTACAGCAGCCAAAACATCTCCATTCATAGTAATAGAATTAATCATTAAGCGGGTTAATTCTTGACGATGGCCACGCTTTTTACGAGTTTTCTTCTTCGGTTTCATTTTATAGACAAGAACTTTACGTCCTCGGCTATGACTCATTATTGTACCTTCTACAGTAGCTCCTTCTACTATAGGCTGACCGATAGTTACTTGATCTTCGTGGTTAACGAGTAAAACCTGATCAATGCTGTAGCTACTATCTTCTTCACCAGTAAGACGATTGATGTCATAAAAACGACCGGGTTCAACTTTCAGTTGACTTCCCCCGATGGCGATAATTGCGTAAGTCATGGGATTTTTGGTAATTTGAGTTGCCGTACAGGTAGCAAAAACATTTGTTTTTACTTTTTTGATGTCTTAAACCCGATCCGAGCAGGAATTTGGAGACACGATCTCCAATGATGTTCTATTGATGATAGTAATGTCAAGTAATTTGAGTCTTTCTGTTTGTGAAGCGTTTGGGCCGTAGTAGACATTTTTTATTTAGTTAAGAGGGTTAGCATTCCGGCTTAAAGGGAAAGGAATTATCACTACCTACATGGTTAAAAGGGAAAAAGACTACGTTAAATTGCTAAAATACTCTCAATCGTTGACCCACTAAAGTATCATACACAATGGACATATCAGAACTCAAGCGAGGATTAGAAAATACGGCTGAGCGCCTGGGTAAAACCCAGGAGTATCTTTGACTTAGCCGCTTTGCAAGCTAAGATTAAAGACTTAGAACAATTAGCAGCACAACCAGAATTTTGGGACGAGCAAACTAAAGCCCAACAAATATTACAGGAACTCAACGATCTTAAATCGGGTTTAGAACAATATCAGAAATGGCAAAGTGCTTGGGAAGATAGCGAAGCGATCGCTGAGTTATTAGAATTAGAAGTTGATGAAACCTTGTTACGAGAAGCCCTAAACTCCCTTAATAAGATTAATCAAGAGTTAGACCGTTGGGAACTGCAACAACTCCTATCTGCCCCCTATGATAGCCAGGGTGCAGTGTTAACCATCAATGCGGGGGCTGGGGGAACAGATGCCCAAGACTGGGCGGAAATGTTGTTGCGGATGTATACCCGTTGGGCAGAACAACAGGGTTATAAAGTAACCTTAGCTGAACAGTCTGATGGGGAGGAAGCAGGCATTAAATCAGCTACATTAGAAATTAGTGGTCGTTACGGCTATGGTTATTTAAAAGCAGAAAAAGGGACTCATCGCTTGGTCAGAATTTCTCCTTTTAATGCTAATGGTAAGCGTCAAACTAGCTTTGCTGGGGTAGAAGTGATGCCTAGTTTAGATAACAAAGCTATTGAGTTAGAAATCCCGGAAAAAGACTTAGATGTTAATACTTCTCGTGCCGGAGGGAAAGGAGGACAAAATGTCAACAAAGTAGAAACAGCAGTACGAATAACTCATATTCCTACCGGTATTGCTGTACGTTGTACCCAAGAACGTTCTCAACTACAAAATAAAGAAAAAGCCCTCGCTTTATTAAAAGCAAAGTTATTAGTTATTGCTCAAGAACAAAGGGCCCAAAAAATTGCTGAGATTCGTGGTGATATGGTAGAAGCAGCTTGGGGAAATCAAATTCGCAATTATGTTTTTCACCCCTACCAAATGGTAAAAGACCTGCGTACCAATGTAGAAACTACTGCTATAGATACGGTTATGGACGGAGACATTGATACTTTTATTGAAGCTTATTTACGCCAAGAGAATCAGTTAGGAAACTGATTTTATTAGCCTATACCCCCTACGAATTAATTCGTAGACTCATAGCACAAGTTATCTGAAGATAACTATGAAGTGTTTTTAAGGATTTTGCTTACACGTTGTCTTAGGGAAAATCCTATAATCTGATAGTCATCTTCAAGATGACTTCAGCTATTAGTCAAGGATTAAAATCCTTGACTTGACGGAGCTTGATTTCTTCTATTTTAGATAACCCTTATGTCATTTGCTTCTAATTTCTCTTCACCTCAAGAGGTTAAAGTTACTATCCTACTCATCGGTGGTCATGAAAAAACTTTTTATCTGCCATCAAGTCACCCTCTGCTTGATGAATTAGTTAGTAAGTCAAGTTCCTCTTATTTACAAATTCCTCTTCAAGAAAATAGGGCAGCACTTTATTTACCCGCAGAACATTTAGTTGGGGTAATTACAGAACCGCCAATTCCCTTAAATCTCAAAAACTCTCTAACAGAGTTTCCTGAAACAAGCGCAACTTTGCTTCAGGATAAAAGTTGGTCACAACCAGAAATAATTCCTTCCAAATTTGTGCAACTTGACCATTTCTTAACCTCAGAAGAACAAGAAAAGTTACTTAAATATGTTGTTGCCAAAGAGAAAGATTTTATAGCTAGTAACACTTCCACCCAAGACATTGATTATCGCCAATCTTCAGTACTTTATTCCTTTCCTCACTTTTCTGAAGTTGTAGTTTCTCGTATCAAAAAAGTCCTGCCTCAAGTTTGTTCTCAGTTAGGAATTAGCTTGTTTGAGCCAACTGATATAGAAACTCAATTAACCGCCCACAATGAAGGAAACTACTATCGCATTCACAATGATAATGGTAGCCCCGATACTGCTAATCGCCTTCTAACCTACGTCTATTATTTTTATCGTCAACCTAAACCCTTTACTGGAGGAGAGTTAGTTATTTACGATAGTAAAATAGAAAACAATTTCTATGTAGAGGCAGATTCTTCTCAAACTGTTGAACCTCGTCAAAATAGCATTGTATTTTTTCTCAGCCGCTATATGCACGAGGTACTAACCATAAATTGCCAATCCCAAGCTTTTGGCGATAGCCGCTTTACGATTAATGGCTGGATTCGCCAGTAGAATTTTCAACCATGGGAACAAAAATAGTATTACCCATTTATGAGAGGAGATTTACGGATATTCACCAAGATTATTAATGAACATTTAAGAATTAAAACATTTCTGCTGAAATCAGTTTATCTCCTCTAATACTGGTAAAGAAGGCCAGGATAAAAATTATTTTTTCGTACTTATCCTGCTTAGTCATAAATTACTAGCTTCCCTATGAGCAGTTTGCCTAATTTCTTATTTTCTTTACTACTGACAGCCATTTTTAGTTTTTCAGCGCCAGTAATTGTAGTAGGTGCGATAGTTGTTATCCCCATCGCAGTTAGCTATATTCCCGGTTTAGCTGTTTTCGGTCAGATTTTCCTGGCTACGGTTTTTGAATTTCTTGCTACCTTTGGTAATGGTTCCCCTTTACAGGGAATATTGACGATTGCCTTAGCCTGTAGCTTAGTAGGAAGTTTGTTTAATCTTTATACTTTCTATCGCTATCAATATTTCCGTAGTCATTAGATTGATTTATTCTTTATCCCTTACCCATCAATTTTTAATTGACAGACCCCTCTCTAGTTTGTAAATGAATTTAGTTTTAACGAACGACGACGGTATTGATGCCCCCGGCATACAAGCTTTACAAGGGGCTGTAGAAGGAAAAGGCATAGTGATTGCCCCCAAAGAACATCACTCTGGTTGCAGTCACCAAGTTACTACAGCAAGACCAATCTCAGTATTGCAACGTACAGAAACTGAATATGCTATTGGTGGCACTCCAGCCGATTGTAGCCGCCTTGCGGTTAGCCATTTGTGTGGAAAAATAGATTGGCTTCTTTCTGGCATTAATGCTGGGGGCAACTTAGGAACTGATGCTTATATCTCCGGAACTGTAGCTGCTGTCAGGGAAGCTGCCATGCAAGGTGTCTCTGGAATAGCTGTTTCCCATTGGATTAAAAAACCTTTAGTAATTGATTGGGATTGGGCAACTTACTGGACTAAAAAAGTATTAGCAGATTTATTCACTCGCCCTTTGCCTCCTGGAAGTTTTTGGAATGTTAACCTACCTCACTTAGAATCAGGTTCCCCTGATCCCCAAATCGTCTTTTGCCCTCAAAGTAAAGAACCATTACCACTACAATATCGAATTGAGGGAGATTTGTACTATTATGCAGGAATTTATGAAAAGCGCGATCGCACTTCTGGTTCTGATGTAGATGTTTGTTTTTCAGGAAATATTGCTATAACCCAAATGTTTGTTTAGTTTAATTGTACGGGTTATTTGTAAGGGCAGGGAGTAGGGAGCAGGGGGCAGAGGATTAAAAACTTTATTTCTCGAATTTTGCCATGGGTCTTTAATAATCAGAGTTAGGTATATTGAACGACTATTAGCAACTAGCAACTAGCAACTAGCAATTAGCCAAATTACTTCTCCTCAACCTTTAACTCTGGTAATCCTTCTAGCTTTTCCACAGGCCTTTTCTGCTTTCGTCATGGGGACAAAAATAGTCAAGCTTTGGGGAATACACTTAATGGTAATAGGTGTTTTGCCAATCAATTCTCCATCAAGAACCACTTGCTGAGGAGGATTAGTAGTAACTTTGACTTGTTTAGCCCGTAGATAACCAATATCATCTCTTTCTGCTGCTTCATTACTAAAAGCAGTTTGTAATAAATGATAGGAAGCCGCTACAGCCCCAGCCCGACTATTCGGGGCTACTAAAGTTACATCAAGTAAGCCATCATCAACAATAATGCCTGCTGGCCCTTGGGCTAAAATAGACGAAGGGGGGGCAGCATTGGCAATAGTTATAGCGGTGGCAGTCACCTCAATAATTTTGTCTTCTGTCTCGATGGTAGCTTCAAAGGCTTCTAACTCTGCCAGTTGTTTGATCCCAGCAAGAACATAAGCTAACATTCCCCAACGGTTTTTAGAGGTGCGAGAGGTATCTTTGACAGTTTCTGCTTCAAAACCTACCCCTGCCAAAAGTACCATGGGTTTATCGTTACACAAAGCAGAGTCTACGACTCTAGTTTTACCGTCAAGAATCATTTGACAAGCTTCTTCGATTACATCGGGAATACCTAAAGCTGAAGCGAAAGCATTGGCAGTTCCTCTAGAAATTATACCTAAAGGAATCTTTGTTTCTACTAAAGCTTCCGCAGCAGCAGATAGAGTGCCATCTCCCCCCGAAGCGATAACAGCTTCAACCCCTCTTTCTACAGCTTCTCGTGCCAGTTGACCTGCATCAATCTCTTTTGTGGTTAATTTAATATCAAGGTCAATTTTGGGGTCAAGAAGGGTCTTGATTTTTTCTAAATCTTGGTCAGCATCCCCTTGTCCAGCAACAGGATTGAAAATCACGCAGGCTGTACGATTCATCTTAATACTTTCAGTGCGAATGAGATTGGGTCAATTGTATTTAGCTGAAACTTTCTTTCGGTCTGTATTTGCAGGCAAGAGCGAAACATCAAGTTTAGTCTTTAATACTAATTAAGTTAGGTTTTAGGTTAACACTTCCTTAAGAAAGAAGTTGCCTTCAACTCAGTAAATCAAAAGGAATAAATAAATTAACTAAAAATGGACAAGGAGTTTAGTACCCAACGCCTATTGCTTCGTCCTTGGCAACCTGAACAAGATGCTCAAGCAGCTTGGGAAATTTATAGTGATCACGAAGTAATGCGTTATATCGGCAATGGCAAAGTAGAAGAAAGCATCGCTACTGTACGCGATCGCCTGCGATTAAATTTGGATATTTATGATGCTCTTGATAATGGTACTGGTTATTGGGCTGCTGTAGAAAAAACAACAGGGCAGCTTATTGGGGCAATTATTCTCAAGCAATTACCTGATGCGGAAGGAATATTAACTCAAGAAGTTGAAATTGGCTGGCATTTGCGGCGTAAAAGTTGGGGTAAAGGTTATGCCACAGAAGGGGCAAGAAAACTTCTAGAGTATGGTTTTAGTACTTTAAATTTACCGATAATTTATGGGATCACCAGAGCGGAAAACCAGCGTTCAATTCGTGTTATGGAACGCCTAGGAATGATGCCCCAGGGGACAACAGATAAATACTACGGCATCAAATGTTTGCTGTTCCAACTAAGACCCAAACAAATGACCTCACTGATCACTGAAAATAGTTAGCTAATCTTAACAAAATTTCCAACTCTTAATCTCTTCTTTAGCCATGAATCTTGAAGATCGGGCTACTGTTGAAAGTGTAGCTTACCCCCGCACGGGATAGATATTAGAATTGGCGAAGAGTTTTATGAGTAAAAGAAATTTCGGTGTAATTGGCTTAGCTGTAATGGGGGAAAATCTTGCCCTGAATGTAGAAAGTCGCGGTTTTCCCATCGCAGTTTATAACCGAACTCCTACCAAAACCAAGGATTTCATGGCCAATCGCGCCCAAGATAAAGACGTGAAAGCAGCCTATTCCTTGGAGGAATTTGTCAAAAGTCTAGAACGTCCGCGCCAAATCCTAGTTATGGTCAAAGCTGGTAAACCCGTAGATGCGGTTATTGAACAGCTTAAGCCTTTGCTAGAAGAAGGAGACATGATCATCGACGGCGGTAATTCTCTTTACAATGATACAGAAAGACGCACCCAAGAACTAGAAGCTACGGGGCTAGGTTATATGGGCATGGGTGTTAGTGGTGGCGAGGAAGGGGCCCTTAATGGTCCCAGTTTAATGCCTGGAGGGACAGAAGCAGCTTACCAAAAGTTAGAACCCATTTTAACTAAAATTGCTGCTCAAGTAGACGATGGCCCTTGTGTAACCTTTATCGGCCCTGGGGGTGCAGGTCATTACGTAAAAATGGTTCACAATGGCATTGAGTATGGGGATATGCAGCTTATTGCTGAAGCCTATGATTTAATGAAAAATGCTTTAGGTTTGAGCCATACTGAATTACATGAAGTTTTTGCTGAGTGGAATACCACCGATGAGCTAAACTCTTTCTTGATTGAGATTACCGCAGACATCTTTAAGTATATTGATCCAGAGACTGAAGGGCCTTTGGTCGAATTAATCCTTGATGCTGCTGGCCAAAAGGGAACTGGACGCTGGACGGTGGTTAGTTCTTTGGAGTTGGGCGTACCTATACCCACTATCTATGCGGCAGTTAATGCCCGTGTTATGTCTGCTTACAAAGATGAAAGGGTAGCCGCATCTAAGGTTTTAACTGGTCCTATTGGTAAGTTTGAAGGGGACAAGAAAGCTTTTGTTAATAAAATTCGAGATGCTCTTTACTGTTCTAAGATGTGTTCCTATGCCCAAGGCATGGCTTTATTAAGTAAGGCATCAAGTGAGTTTAACTATAATCTCAATTTAAGCGAGACTTCTCGTATTTGGAAGGGAGGTTGTATTATTCGGGCTGGTTTCTTAGATAAGATTAAGGAGGCTTTTCGAGAAAATCCTCTTTTACCCAACCTACTCTTAGCCCCAGAGTTCAAGCAAAGTATCCTGGATCGCCAAGAAGCATGGCGAGAAGTTCTAGCAACAGCTAATAGTTCAGGTATTGCTGTTCCTGCTTTTAGTGCTTCCTTGGATTACTTCGATAGCTATCGTCGCGCCAGTTTACCCCAAAACCTAACTCAGGCACAACGGGATTATTTTGGGGCCCATACCTACGAAAGAATCGACAAGCCCAGAGGTGAGTTTACCCATACAGAGTGGATGGAACAAGCTTAAGGTTCTTGAGTTAATTTATAGCAATTCTCCGACTTATGAGGTGCGGCTTAGATTCTGGTTTTTTGCTAATAGCTAGTGGCTAGTTGAAAATATGGTAATAGACCAAATTTAGGCTACTCAGCTTAAGAATTGCTATAGTTCTCTCTCTTTGTATTAGTCTCCCTTGTTGTCAAGGGGGACTATTAATTTCTTCTTTCCCTATTGACTGAAATTTAGAGATTAAACATTAAACATTGTTGGCGCACTTCCATTGCGCCCTGGCTACATTAAACATTTACAGCTTTAGGTTTTAATTACTTGAATTACTTGAAGACTTCCTCCAGCATGGAGACTTTTCTTTTTTTCTGGAAACCAGCTTTTTCTAATTCTGCGATTAAATCTGTTTCAATTAACTGCCAAGCGGTATCGGTTTCAAACAACCACATAAATATAGCTAAACCGGGCCAAAATAAAGGGTTAGTTGGTTTGTGTAAATCAATAAAGGCAAATATCCCCCCTGGCTTGAGAACTCGATACACTTCAGTAATAATTTCTTGCAGTTCCTCAGAAGTCATTTCATGGAGTGCAACACTCGTATGCACCAAATCGAAATATTGGTCTGGAAAGGGCATATCTTCGGCGTTTGCTTCTACATAATTGGCTTGAGGTACATTTTGTGCTGCCCTTTCTAAAGATAAAGGGGAAATATCTAAACCTGTCACCTGTTGAGAACTTTGCACCAAAAATTGAGTCGTTTGCCCCGATCCGCAACACATATCTAATACAAGGGTATCTTTATTGATAGTTAACCCTTGTAAAGCTAAGTTACGAAAGCGCTTTTCTCCTCCCACACTTAATGCCCCTAAGCCAGAGATCGTATCGTAAAGTCCCTGGTATTTATAGCTCAACGGCCGCAAAAAAGTTGCCAATTTTCCATCCCCAGTTAAGTTGTGTATCTTCGATCGCTGATTTCAGCTTAAAAAAAGATATATTGTTAAACTTAGTAAAGAATTTGAAGTTTTTAGAAAATTATTATCGTTATGAGTCGTTTAGGAGTATTATTACTTAATTTGGGCGGCCCGGACGAATTGAAAGATGTTCGTCCCTTTTTATATAATTTATTTTCCGACCCCGAAATTATTCGCATACCTTTTCCTTGGTTACAAAAGCCTTTAGCTTGGTTTATTTCCACTAGACGCACTCCTACATCTGAGGAAAATTATAAGCAAATTGGCGGCGGCTCTCCTTTAAGAAGGATTACCGAAGAACAAGCAGAGGCTCTTGAAGAAAAGTTACAACATCAAGGTCATGATGCCAAGGTTTTCATTGGTATGCGTTATTGGCATCCTTTTACAGAAGAAGCGATCGCCCATATTAAAGAAGAACACATTCAAAAATTAGTTATACTACCTCTTTATCCACAATTTTCTATTAGTACCAGTGGCTCTTCCTTCCGGCTATTAAAGCAAATGTGGGAAGATGATTATGAACTGAGGAAGATAGAATATACAGTTATTCCTTCTTGGTATCAGCATCCTGGTTATTTAAAAGCCATGGCTGATTTAATTGCTAAGGAACTAGATAAAGTTAGCAATCCCAACCAAGCACATATCTTTTTTAGCGCTCACGGTGTTCCGGTTAGTTATGTTGAAGAAGCGGGTGATCCTTACCAAAAGGAAATTGAAGATTGTACTCGCTTAATTATGAAAACCCTCGGCCGTTCTAATGAGCATACTTTAGCTTATCAAAGTAGAGTTGGTCCAGTGGAGTGGCTGCAACCTTACACAGAAGAAGCTTTAAAGGAGTTAGGTCAAAAGGGCATCAAAGATTTATTAGTTGTTCCGATTAGCTTTGTTTCCGAACATATTGAAACCCTCCAAGAAATTGACATTGAGTATCGGGAAATAGCCACTGAAGCAGGGGTAGAAAACTTTTATCGCGTACCAGCTTTAGATACCCATCCTATTTTTATCGAATCTTTAGCGAACTTAGTAGAAGATGCGGTCAAGTCTCCACCCCGTACTTTCGGTGAAATTAGCCGTATGAAGAAGAAGGTGAAGATGTATCCTCCAGAGAAATGGGAATGGGGTATGACCACAGCAGCAGAGGTTTGGAATGGCCGTTTGGCGATGGTTGGTTTTATTGCTTTAGTTTTGGAGTTACTTAGTGGGCAAGGGCCTTTACATTTTGTGGGGTTATTGTAATTCTTGGGCTAGTGTTGCTGAAGGAAGGGTTGCGATCCCACTATTTTTTATTGACTAGCCCAAAGATACCTTCCAAAGCAAATGCTATCCTCTTCCTTAATTCAGGACTTACGCAGCTACACTATATATAGATTCAAAATATAGATTCAAAGGTGCGTTACGCTACGCTAACACACCCTACCAATGTAAGCACCAAGACATAATTAATTAAAAGTCATTTTCTGTTCCCCGTTCCCCGTTTCCTGTTCCCTCGCCTTCACCATCAATTTAATTTTGTCCACCTGCTTAAGTCCCATTAATTGCTAACCACCAATTTGAGACATGGTTTTACTGTAGATTCCTGTAGTTGTACCAGATTCTCTTTGTTTAAAGTTAATTTCTGGTTTAATTAAGAGAATATCGCGCACTTTTTCCCTTATTAGTTTAGGATCTACACCATTACGCAGGGCATTTTTGAGATTAATTTGACCTGTTTCATTTAATAAGCAAGGACGTAACCAACCATCAGCAGAAAGGCGCATACGGTTACAGCGATCGCAGAAACATTCTGACATTTGGGAAATAAAACCTAAAGTTCCTTTGGCGTTAGGAATTTGAAAAACATCGGCTGGGCCATTACCTCGGACTTGAGATTCTGCAAGTCCCCACCGGGCGCGAATTTTTTGCCTGATTTCTTCAGAAGGAACCCAAGCGCGATCGCTGAATAATTCACTGTTACCAATGGGCATGAATTCAATAAAACGAACGTGCCAGTTACGTTTAATAGTTAATTGGGCTAAATCTAAAACCTCATCTTCATTCACCCCCGGAATCACCACCACATTCAATTTTAAGGGGTTGAACCCCACCTCATAAGCGGCTTGAATCCCCTCCCAAGTTTGTTGCCAACGGCTTCTACCGCGATTACCGATGATTTTGTCAAAAGTTTCTGAATTAAGGGAGTCTAGGCTAATATTAATACGTCGCAAACCAGCATTGTAGAGGTCTTGGGCTAAATCCTTTAGTAAGAAAGCATTAGTTGTCATCGCTAAATCTTGGGTTTCTGGCAGAGAAGCAATTTCTTCTACTAAATCTACTACACCAGGGCGCAACAAAGGTTCTCCCCCCGTTAAACGGAATTTGCGAAAACCGACGGGAATAAAGACTTCTTTGAGTAAGGTAATTATTTCTTGGGAAGCAAGTAATTCTTGTTTAAGTACATAATCTAGTTCTTCCCCTTCCGGCATACAGTATTGACAACGAAAGTTACAGCGATCTATTAAGCTAATGCGTAGATAATCTACTTGATTCATTAAAGGTTAGGGTCAAATTGTGTTTTTATACTCATAAAAATGCTAACGCATATAAATAAGCTGGCGTTGCTTAAGAGTTAAAGAGTGTGATTGCAATCGCTAACTAACTTATATTAAAAGAATTAAAAGTACTAATGCGATCGCCAAACAGAACACTTTATTAAAGGAGAGAAGAATATGTCTGAATTGAGTGTTGTCAAAGGTAGCTGCTTATGTAATGCGGTGAAAATTTCCACAGCTAGTATCAATCCTCACGTATCAGCCTGTCATTGTAATATTTGTCGCAAATGGGGCGGGGCAGCTTTACTAGGAGTTGAATGTAACGAAGGTGTTAGTTTTGAGGGAGAAGAAAATATTGGGGTTTACCAATCATCAGAATGGGCAGAAAGGGGATTTTGTCAAAAGTGTGGTAGTCATCTATTTTATAGATTGAAAGAAAATAATCACTACTTCGTACCGGTAGGTATTTTTGATAATAGCGAAAATCTTGTCTTCAATCTTCAAGTTTTTATTGAAGAGAAACCCGACTATTACTCTTTTGCCAATGAAACCAAAAATATGACAGGGGAAGAGGTTTTTGCTATGTTTGCTTCTCTTTTTGAAAAGTAATTTTCTGGTTGAATTTGCAATCCGCCATTGCTGTTAGGCATCACTGAGGAAATTAACTAAGCAAACTAATTTTTGGGAAAGGAACATTCAACGGTGATTTTTAAATGGCTATCTGCTGAACCTTCGGTGACATAGGGAACACCAACTTTTCCTCCTACCTTAATGCCGAACTCTAGAGTTACTTTATCTATGTTGGCATTGGCTATATCTTGGAAAGCTTTAAGAGTATATTTTGTATAGGCTTTGATTGTGCCTTGGATAGCTTGGAAATTTTGGGCAATTTGTTCTTGGGGTAAAACGGGTTGTTTTCCCTGCAAAATATCCCTTAACCCTTTATCCTGTTTGCCTAATTCTTCTCTGGTTAATTCTGTTTCTTCATCAGGGGGAGTAGTTTCTGGGACAGCAATTTCGATGTTTTCCTTCGCTTCAATATAAATCACTGTGCCGTCCATTACGACTCATCGGACTTACTCTACCATTCATTTCACTTACGGAATCATTCATTTGGCTTACATTAGACCTGTCCATTAATTAAAATTTAGTCTAGATTTTGTAAGGGCTTCAGATTAATTTTTGGACAAGTCTATTACAATTCATCAGACTTACTTTGCCATATATTTGGCTTACGGAATCATTTTTTGATTAATAGAGCAAATTTAATTGCGATGCTGAAGGCAAGAGAAGCTATCGTCAGGCGATACCCTACCGGTGCAGTGAAGCGATCGCTTTAATCAACTACGTAAAAAAAGGGGAATGAAGTTTTGTAAAATAGAACTATGCTTATCTATTAGGTTAATACTTTGGTTAAAAAAATTGACATCAAAAAACAACCATTCAACCTTCAAGAACTTCTCTCTCTGTTAAATCAGCATACAGAGATTATCTTGACAGAGGGGAGCATTCCTCAAGCGCGCTTAGTTGCTTTACCCACAAAACCAAATAAGTTGAGAGTTCCAGGACTACATCCCCAGGCTTTTCGTCTGAGTGAAGATTTTGATGCTCCTTTGCCTGATAAATTTTGGCTAGGAAATATATGAAATTATTGTTGGATACCCATGCTTTTCTTTGGTGGGATAGTGAACCAGCAAAGCTTTCTCCTACGGCAACTGGTTTAATACAAGATGAAACTAATGAAGTTATCCTCAGTGTTGTTAGCGTTTGGGAGATACAAATCAAATCCCAGTTGGGCAAGTTAGAGATTCAGCAACCTTTGGCGGAGATTATTAATAGCCAGCACACCAATAATGGTATAGATATCCTATCAATCACTCTTCAGCACGTTTTACTTTTAGAAAATTTGCCAACTCCTCACAAAGATCCTTTTGATCGTCTTTTAATTGCTCAAGCAATAGCAGAAAATGCTACTTTAGTTAGTCGTGATCACATTTTTTCTGAGTATCCTGTAAGCGTAATTTGGTAAGAAATTTCTTCTATTTGCTCCCTAATCCTTATATTAAACTAATGCCTTTACGCTCCCACCATTCATCTTAACCTTTGCTATGTCTTTTACCCTGATACTACTTCTTCCCAAGTAGGAACTCTTTCCCATTCACTAGCAATCGGTTCATACTTGCAGTAACAAATAATCGTTTCCCCCATTCACAATCTTCAGACTGTCCAAAATAACGATTAACTCGCGTACCTTGCCCAGCATCAATTCACCTCCTAAATAATGGTGGTCAAGATTTGCCCACAACTTTAATCAACAAATATACTATCTTTTGCCCACCCTACTTGAAAATTTGCTGTTGAGAGGCGGAAATAAAGCTTGGTGTATTTGATAATTTTGGCACAGTAAGGTTACTTTATCGTTCATTTGACTTACTCTGCCATTCATTTGGCTTACTCTGCGATATATTTCACTTACGGAATGACTTATTTGACTTACTTTATGACTCCTCGGACTTACTGAGCGATCTATTTGACTTACGGAACTATTTTTTGGCATTACTGGATAATGATATAGTTTCATCCCCTTACCTTTGAATCCTCTACCCCTAAATACCCAAATGTTCGCGGAATTAGGAGTTTTTTACCTACTCTGGGAGGCGGATTTGGTTTCAATCAGAATCATCATCAGTCCCTTGTTCCAATGCAAAATCAATCACACCTTGACTTAACCTAATTCCTCGGTTAACCATTCGAGAAATTGCTTCTGGTATGGAAATAGAATAACCTTCTCCCTTAGCTCGTAGCAAAATACCAATTGAACCTGTAACAGAAAGTTGACTTAACCTCGCAATTCGCCTACCTGCTGCTTCATCAATACAGACAGTTTGGATATTCTCATTTATGGCTAGTTGAATAACTGCCGCTTCACCTGGATCAAGGGCATTGAGGAGAAAAGGAGAAATATTTAAGGACTTTGGCTGTTTTGTTAGCCAAGTTGCTGCGGTAAATTCTTTAACAGCAAAATCACTAGAACCACCAACAAGGATTTCTTGACAGACTTCATAGGGAACTAATACTTTAGTGTAGAGAAATTGCAGTACTTTTAAGTCTCCCAAAGCAGCCACAAGAGCGATTAATGGCCCAGTGTTGATCACAATTGTCTCAGTTTTAGGCATTTTCTAAATCGGCTAATAATTCCTCTTCACTAAGGTCAATCATTGGCACACCGTAACGATGTAAACTAAGCAAAAATGAGACTCTATCAATGCTGAGTAATGCTGCTGCCATGCCAGAAGAAAGACGTTTCATTTCAAAAAGTTTGACTGCCATTGCCCATTTTGCTTCCTGTTCAAACTGTTCTCTAGTTTGTTGCAAAGCATCAGGAAAGGTTTCTGGATAGTTTATAGTTAATTGGTGGGACATATTTTTGTGTTTAATTTATCTATTAGGTTAATACTTTCTGGTGGAGATTAAGGAAGTGAGCGCTACAAAAGAGAAAATCATTGAAAAAAATTGATATTCTACCAGAATCATTACTCCAAGAAATTCTCATCTTTGTAGAGTTTCTCTGTTGGCAAACTAATCATCCTCAACTAAAAAGTTTGCTCCTGGAACACCTACTTAACCCTAAAGCTCACGGTGACGAACTCAAAACTTCAGAAAATAGTCAATCTCCCCAAGAAGAAGTAGTAGATCCTATTTCTCCTTTGCTAGGCACTTTAAAATCAGAATTTACTGATATTGGCGAAAATCATGACCAATATTGTTGAAAACCAGAACAGATAAAAGTTGGTCTTTGGTTGATGCGACTTCTTTTGTTATTATGGAGCAATTAAACTTACAACAAGCTCTAACTAGTGATCGACATTTTGAACAAGCAGGTTTTGTTCGTCTACTCAGAAATTGAATAATCACTCCCTAATTTACCTTCTTTTAACTCTTCACTCGACTAGGACTAGGATTAGGACTCCCATCAGGCAATAAATACCCCGAATCTTGTAAAAAAGCTCTAAGGGCTGTGGGAAAATCAGTATAGGTTCCGATCACATCCCCTTGATCATTATAAATATCAAGTCCCCAATCAGAATTACGGTCATAATTAGCTAACATAAACTCCCAGCCTTCCTCAAACTCCCCTAACAAAATCTTTTGCGCCACATACCCTGCCAGGATACCATTAGCCCCATAACCTTGAGATTGCATTTCCCGAATTGCCAAATACATTTTCCAGGCATATCCTTCCATCTCCTGGGGAAACTGCTGAGTAACATCAACAAACTGACCATCTTCTAAAGATAAAATCATCAAAGGGGGAAACGAGGCAACATAAGCATCAAAGGCGTAGAAAAAGGCATTATCGAAACTGGAGAACTCTTGAGTACCATCACCATCAAGATCCTCAAAACGTCCTGCCCCGCCATCAAGATAGCCTGTAGTTGCCTTAGCAAAACCATCTCCTTGCCAAGTATAAACTGAAAAATTTGTACAACAATGAGCGCCCCCAGAATAGGTACGGACAATCACCTCATTGCTGCCATCATTATCGATATCATCGAGTTTAACAGCACTGTATGTAGTAGTATCCTCGGAAGTATCTACATAAAGAGTTTCCCCATAAAAGATTTGGTATTTCAACGGCGCATCATATCTGTCTTCGGTAAGTTCGTAGTTAACCATTACACGCACCGTACCATCGGATAATTCTTCGTTGAGAATAGTTTCGTGGTTAATTTCCAATTCTGTTGCTGCTAAAGTAGGGGTTGCTAGCAACGAAATGCCCAGGAATAGTCCAGCGACGGTTTGAATTGATTTCATTTTGATAATATCAGGTAATTTAGCTTAATTTATTATTCACTTAGAGAAGACAACAAAAAAGATGATCCAATAATCAAGTAGGTTTACCGATGATATCGACAAACCACTTGGGCAAAAGGGAAAATCTCTGAACTTGTTTCTCTAACTTGGCCATAGCCCTCTGAGTTAATTTAACTCCAGTGTGATAAACTTTCTCCACGAGCCGAACGACAGGTTGCTGACCTCGAAAAGTCAAGTTTTCAGCAAAGCGTAGCACCGTTTCAACACTGTCAAGTAAGCTACCATTCCAATGTTGTTCTAACCAGCCAAAGGTACGCTCGACGGGATTATATTTGCTGTGATAGGGAGGATAGTAAGCCAAGCTAATGTGGAGTTGAGAGTGACAAGCAAACCCCACAATTCGATGGAGAAACTGAGTACGACGGGAATGATTTTCTGGGCCATTGTCCTGGTTTAGTACCAATTTATCGATATCTCGAAAGCGGTCTTTAACCGTTGACCACCACAACTCCAGCAAATCCACAATACAATCTGCCGTCAGTTTGGAGCTGACAAAGAACAAGTACAACTCCTGGTATTGAGGCAGAAAAATACCGTAGGGAGTTATGGTTGTAGTGGGAGTAAAGTCATGGTCTAGAGCTATTGTCCCAACTCTGGTTTTACCTCCGCGATCAAATTCCCCAATCTTGATTACTGCTTTGGCATCCATAGAAATGCGTAGGGTCTTAGGGTCTGCATCTGCTTGTTGATTGACTTGGTTGAGATGCTTAAAAATCTCTTCGGTTTCTGGTATCCGCTTTTTGGGTTTTGCTTTCTGTACTCGTTTTAAGCTATACCCCATTTCGTTTAAGCGACGGCGTATCGTCTCCACACTCGGTAATTCTTCTTCGGTATAGCCTTTGTGTTTGATTAACTGACGACGTACCTGTGCTGCACTCATCCTAGTGTATAAGCGAGTACTCTGGAAACTTGGGTCTGTTTGTGTTTGTGAGTCTACCAAGCCTCGTATATCTTCTCCCAATTGCGGCAGTTTCTTTTCTACTCGCTTACGTCCACTACGTTCATAACCATCCTTGATTTCTTCCCCACTAGTTAATTCCTTTATTCCTTTACGGATTGTTCGTCGATTCCACTTCAATTCTCTTTCTGCTAAACTTTGTCCCCCTACACCTAATTCTTTCACTACTGCTGCCATAAACTGCCGTCTGGCACTACCTTTGAGTTGTTTGGCTGTTTTTATATAAAGAACTTTTATACTTTCGCTTAGTTTCTTCATCCACTTTTTTTACTCTCACAATTCTCCTAATTTAAACTGGATCATTCTTTTTGTGGCTCTCTCTTAGCAAACCAGGATTTTCCAAAGCTGCCTTGAGGATTAATTTTTTTTGCCAAAAGTTTTGTTAAAACATAATAATGAGCGGATTAATTTACCCTCTGAACTACCACCTAACTTAGAACCAAGTCTATATGCTTAATTTGGATGCTACACTTCTGCTTAGTTCTCCCCAAACTCCAACGCCCTTAGAAGAAATCACGGCAACAGAAGCATTTGCCCAAAGGCATATAGGCCCCAATTCTCAAGAAGTGGCACAAATGCTAGAATATCTTGGCTTTTCTAGTTTAGATGAATTAATTGACAAAGCTGTTCCTGGTACTATTGCCCTTAAACAACCTTTAAAGTTACCAAAGGCAAAAAGTGAATCTGAAGCCCTGACTCAGTTAAAAGGAATAGCAGCTAAAAATCAAGTTTTACGTTCCTTTTTGGGTATGGGTTATCACGACTGCATTACCCCACCAGTAATTCAACGCAACATCTTAGAAAATCCTGGTTGGTATACTGCTTATACCCCTTATCAAGCGGAAATTGCCCAAGGTAGATTAGAGGCACTCCTTAATTTCCAAACTGCCATTATTGAATTAACGGGTTTAGAGATTGCCAACGCTTCCCTACTTGATGAAGCCACCGCCGCAGCCGAAGCAATGGCCATGAGTTATGGTTTGTGTAAAACCAAGGCGCAAGCCTTCTTTGTTTCCAGTTGCTGCCATCCTCAAACTATTGAAGTTGTGCAAACCCGCGCCTTACCTTTAGGAATTGAGGTGATTGTCGAAGATCATCGCTTCTTCAACTTCGATGTTCCCATCTTTGGAGCATTGCTGCAATACCCTGCCACCGATGGGGCAATTTATAACTACCGGGAATTTATTGACAATGCCCATACCGTTAAAGCTTTAGTTACTATGGCCGCAGATCCTTTAAGCCTGGCTTTATTAACTCCGCCAGGGGAGTTGGGGGCAGATATTGCGGTGGGTAGTACTCAACGTTTTGGAGTTCCTTTAGGTTATGGTGGCCCCCATGCCGCCTATTTTGCCACCAGGGAGAAGTTTAAACGGCAAGTACCAGGGAGGATTGTGGGGGTTTCTCAAGATAGCCAGGGGAAACCAGCTTTACGTTTGGCTTTGCAAACCCGTGAACAACATATCCGTCGGGATAAAGCTACTAGTAATATTTGTACCGCCCAGGTTTTATTGGCGGTGATTGCTTCTATGTATGCGGTGTATCATGGGGCAGAAGGTATTAAACGCATTGCTACTAAGGTGCATCGTTTAGCAATAATTCTGGCAGCAGGTTGTCAAAGATTGGGTTATAGCATCAACGACGAACCCTTTTTTGATACTGTGCGGGTTGGTGTAGGGGAAAGTAGTGCCTCGGTGGTAGTGGATGTGGCGAGGAAAGCAGGTTTTAACCTCCGGCTTTTAGATGGGGGTGCAGTGGGTATTGCTTTGGATGAAACCACCACCTTAGAAGAGTTGGTTCAACTGTGGCAGATTTTTTCCATTCGCCAAGAGTTACCCTTCAACCCAGAGGAATTAGCCAGAGAAACTTTAGCAAAAACCTGTGGTCATTTACCTTCCTATTGCTTACGTACCAGCAACTATTTAACCAACCCCGTTTTCAATACCTACCACTCCGAAACAGCATTACTTCGCTATCTCCACCAACTAGAAACCAAGGATCTCTCCTTAACTACTTCCATGATTCCCTTGGGTTCTTGTACCATGAAACTCAACGCTACTGCTGAGATGATTCCAGTAACTTGGGCTGAGTTTGGTAAAATACATCCCTTCGCCCCCCTCTCTCAAACCCAAGGTTATCAAGAACTATTTCAACAATTAGAAGCCTGGTTGACAGAAATAACTGGCTTTGCAGCTACCTCCCTCCAACCAAATGCCGGTTCCCAAGGAGAATATGCCGGACTACAGGTAATTCGCCAGTACCACCAACAACGGGGAGAAGGACATCGCCAAATATGCTTAATCCCAGAATCTGCCCACGGTACAAACCCTGCCAGTGCAGTGATGTGTGGTTTGAAGGTGGTGGCGGTTAAATGTGATGGTGAAGGAAATATTGCGATCGCCGATTTGCAAGCCAAAGCAGAAAAACATCAAGGTAATCTTGCTGCTTTGATGATTACCTATCCTTCTACCCATGGTGTCTTTGAAGCAGGAATTAAAGAAATTTGTACCATTGTTCATAACTGTGGTGGCCAGGTTTATATGGATGGGGCAAATATGAATGCCCAAGTTGGGTTATGTCGTCCTGGGGATATTGGGGCGGATGTTTGTCACCTTAACCTTCATAAAACCTTCTGCATTCCCCACGGCGGTGGAGGCCCGGGCATGGGACCTATTGGGGTGGCAAGTCATTTAGTTCCTTTTTTACCAGGCCATTCTGTCGTTAACTTAACAGATAGTGACCAGGCACTGGGGGCAATTTCCGCAGCCCCTTGGGGTAGTGCTAGTATATTACCCATTTCCTGGATGTACATTGCTTTAATGGGGGCAGAAGGGTTAACAGAGGCGACAAAGATAGCCATATTAAACGCCAATTATATCGCCCGTCGTCTAGATGAACATTACCCGGTTTTATTTAAAGGGGAATCTGGTTTAGTCGCCCATGAATGTATTGTAGATTTACGCCCGGTGAAAAAGAAGGCGGGGATTGAGGTGGATGATGTTGCCAAGCGGTTAATGGATTATGGTTTCCATGCCCCGACTGTTTCTTGGCCTGTACCAGGAACTATGATGATAGAACCGACTGAAAGTGAGAGTTTAAAAGAATTAGACCGTTTTTGTGAGGCGGCGATCGCCATTCGTCAAGAAATCGCTGCTATTGAGGAAGGCAAAGCAGATCCAGAAGATAATCTCCTGAAAAATGCCCCCCATACCGCAGAAGTGTTGTTAAAAGCCGAATGGCAACATCCCTATTCTCGCCAAGAAGCAGCCTATCCTGCTTCCTGGCTGAGGGAACACAAGTTTTGGCCCAGTGTGAGTAGGATTAATAATGCTTTCGGTGATCGCAATTTAGTTTGTTCCTGTGAAGGAATGGAAGCTTTTCAATAATTGATCATTACCATCTACTTCTTTTAGCTCTCTAAGTGCATAATTGTAAGATGCACGACAAGCAAATTGCTGTAACTTAAGGTAGACTCTGTTTCCTCACCTGCGGGGGATTATCTTTAACTGGGGATTTTTTTAAGATGTGGTTGCCATCGCAATTAAAAAGAATTTTGTAAGATTTAAGAGATTTGTATGACAATTTCAGCAGACCAAATTCCCGCCCAATCCCAAAAACGAAAACCTGGTTTAGAATCCAAAATGGACCCCCCGCCCCAATATGATCGTGATACCTACAAAGGTAGCGGCAAGCTTGAAGGCAAGGTGGCCCTCATTACTGGAGGAGATAGCGGTATTGGACGTTCCGTTGCTGTCCTCTATGCTAAAGAAGGGGCTGATGTGGCAGTTTCTTATCTCAATGAACATGAGGATGCTAAGGAAACTCAACGCCTTGTCCAACAACAAGGAAAGAAATGTTTCCTCCTTCCTGGGGATATTAGCGAAGAGAATTTTTGTACTGAAATCATCCAAAAGGTTGTTGATAAGTTTGGTCAACTGGATATTCTGGTTAACAATGCAGCCGAACAGTACCAAGAAGACGGACAAACCTTAGAAAGTATTGACGCTGAACGTTTAAATAAAATCTTTGGTGTCAACATCTTCTCAATGTTTTACTTAACTAAAGCTGCCATCCCTCATCTTAAAGCGGGAAGTACGATTATCAATACCACCTCAATCAATGCCTACAAAGGTAACTCTCTCCTCATCAGCTACTCTACTACCAAAGGTGCTATCCTCGCCTTCACCCGTTCCATCGCTGAACCTCTCCTAGAAAAAGGTATTCGCGTCAATGCCGTTGCACCAGGTCCAATTTGGACTCCCTTTATCCCCAGTACCCTCGATGCTGACGATGTAGAAGGGTTTGGCAAACAAGTACCAATGAAGCGTCCAGGGCAACCTGTGGAAGTTGCCACTTGTTTTGTCTTCCTCGCCTCAGAAGATTCTTCCTACCTTGCTGGGCAAGTTCTCCATCCTAACGGTGGTGTAGTGGTTAATGCTTGATTTTTTCTAGGTAGACTTACTTGACACCGACATACTCCCCGTCCTTATAGATCGGGGAGTATGTCAACTAAGAAACTCTGCTAGGGATTTAAAATCTTTTTTCGTTTTGATAAAATTGCTATATCTTTTTGAGTAAGAAAAATAATGATATTTTCTTTAACCTAAAGGTAGTTTTACTAAAGGATAATTATTATCAAAGATGATAGCGAATCTTACCAAAGGTCAAAAGCTACACATATTTGCTTCTTTGCTAGTTCCAACTTTACTATTAAGCAGCTATACTCCCTTAAAAAATCAAGATATTAATAGCCAAGGAAACACTTCACAAATAGCTCAATCTTCTATTTGGCGATCTGTTACTTCTATTGCTGGGGGATTCACTGTTTTGATGCCAGGAGAACCTGTTCGCCGTTGGCAAAGTGTACCAACTTCTGTCGGAGAAGCTAATTTTCTGGGTTATTTAGTCAATCGTCCCCAAGAAGAAACGAGCTATTATATAGCCTATTCTTACTTCCCTTATACTTTAGAAGAAGCTGGGGCTAACGAGATATTTGATGAGATATTTGATAAGATTAGACCTACAGTAGCCGGTGCTGAAACACCCACTGCTCCTACTAAAGAAACTATTGAATCTGATAATTTTGCGGCGGCTCAATATGTTCTAAAGTTGGAAGATGATTACACTGCCATATACAGATTCTATTCAATAGATAGGCGTATTTACCAACAGGCAGTTTTCACCAGGAAAGCTCAACATTTACCTAAGAGTATTGAAGGTTTCTTTGACTCTTTTAAGACTATTGATTAAGGCATTAAAAATAAGCGCACCTGTTGATTAGGTTTCCCCTTCGTAAGCTCCCTAGGACTAGATTGCTCAACTCAAGCGGTCTCGGGTACTATCGCTCATTAGTTTCTTAAGAAACCAAACCGTAATAGCGATAGTACCCGAAAGACCGCACAGTCAAGAGCAAGCTAGTGATGTGTGTATCAACTAAGCGCAAGGACAGCGATCCACTGTCCAGATTGCAAGGCTGTTTGACCGAATCAACAAGTACGTACCAACTATTTTATGCTGATTTGATTAAGATTAGCAATTAATAATTCTCTTCCTTAAAATAAAGAAAAGTCCAACCAAATCTGAAAAGCATGAAAACAAGAACTCTAGGTAACTCTGAGGTACAGATATCGCCAATTTTAATGGGAACTTGGCAAGCCGGTAAGCGTATGTGGGTGGGCATTGAAGACGAGGAGAGTATCAAAGCAATTCGGGCTGCTTTTGAGGCTGGTATTACCACTGTTGATACGGCTGAGGTTTATGGAGAAGGACATTCAGAACAAGTTGTTGCTAAGGCTTTGTCTGATGTAAGATCACAAGTTGTCTATGCTTCTAAAGTCTTTGCCAACCATCTTAAGTATGACCAGGTAATTGAAGCTTGTGAGCGCTCCTTAAAAAATCTGCAAACTGACTATCTTGATCTTTACCAAATTCATTGGCCTTCTGGTAATTTTAATAGCGAGGTTGTACCCGTTGAAGAAACAATGAGCGCTCTGAATAAACTCAAGGAAGAAGGTAAAATTAGAGCTATCGGTGTTTCCAATTTTTCTGGTAGCCAACTCTCTGAAGCGGCAAAATACGGGCGTATTGACAGTTTGCAGCCACCTTATTCCCTATTTTGGCGACAAGTAGAAGCTGATGCTAGGGATTATTGTGTCGAAAATAATATTGCGATTCTAGCTTATTCTTCCCTTGCTCAAGGATTATTAACCGGGAAGTTTGGCCCAGATCACCAGTTCGCAGAAGGAGATCATCGGGCTAAAAATAAGCTTTTTCAAGGCGAAAACTACCAAAGAGCGCAGGAAGCCCTTGATAAGTTGCGTCCTTTTGCTGAAAAACATGATTGTAGTTTAGCTCAATTAGCTTTAGCTTGGTTAATTGCTCAACCCCAAACTAATGCGATCGCCGGGGCTAGAAATGCTGAACAAGCTTCAGCTAATGCTAAGGCTAGCGAGGTTAAGCTTTCTGAAGAAGAAGTAAAAGAAATCGACAAAATCGGTCGTCACGTTACCGATCACCTTGACAGTGATCCTGTGATGTGGGATTGGTAAGATTACTTTTTGACAGAAGTGAGTAATCATCGAAGCTGGCTTTTGTCAATAGGTACTTAAAATCTAGTCTCAAAAAAAAGTGATTGCCCTGTTGAATAATCTCTTCATTTTAGCTGTTTAATTTAAGGCAAAGCCTTATTTCGCTGTAGTTTTGTTCGACTAAAATGTGTTTTGGGTATAAAAGAGGCAACTGTATCATTTTTTATAAATCTTGATTAATTCTATTACAAAAGAAACCCCCTTCAAAAGCTTATTGGCCCGTTCTCAACATAACTTTATAAAGATGGTCAAAACGTGCTTATGTTTAAATGATTTAAACATGAACAATAAGAAGCGAAAGTTTTGCTTATCAATGTTATTTTGGTCACATCCGTTTTTTATTCCTTGCCATGATATTATGTATGTGGTGGGAAAGATGCGCTCTAAAAACGAGTTTTCCAAACTACTTTTCCAAACTACTTTTGCCTTGATAAGCTGTTAGAGAAAGCTAAACTACAGTTCAAATGCACATTTGCTTAGCGATTTTTACTATTAATTACCGCAGCAAAGAGTAAATAACCCAAACCAGCAGCTAGAGCAACTTCTTCTAGCCACTTGCTGCCAGAATATCTATACCAATGAGAAAAGCCTTCCAAGACACGTAGAATTGATTCAATGCCCCAACCTAAAGCTTGAAGGCTCAAATAAACTAATGCAGCTATACCAAGAGCTTGAATAAAGGTGTTCCTAAACAAATTCATATAAATCTTCCTCTCTCACTACATTAATCATAATTCCCCAGAATAAGGTTAAGTAATAACACAAAGCTTTCTTTATTTCCAACTAGTAACTAGCCACGCTTCTACTAGCAATAAACCAGAATCTAGGCTACACCTCACAAGTCATAGAATTACTATACTATTTATTCCCAACTAATTTATCTCGCAAACTTTTAATGCGATCGCGAAACTCAGCAGCTTTTTCAAACTCTAAGTTTTTCGCTGCTTCCTTCATCTGTTCTTCTAGTTGTTCAATCAATTCTGGTACTTTTTCTAAAGGTATATCTTCAGTCTTTTGCGTAATAACTTCTAACTCCTGGGCATTGAGTTTCCGGGAAATATCTAAATAAGCCAAAATAGAATTACTGGCTCTTCTAATAATAGGTTGGGGAGTAATATTATGGGTGCGGTTGTAAGCGATTTGAATATTCCTACGTCGTTCCGTTTCTTCAATCGCTTTAGCCATACTATCAGTAAGGTTATCAGCATATAAAATCGCTTGCCCCCGAACATGACGGGCTGCCCTACCAATAGTTTGAATTAATGAACGTGCTGCTCGTAAAAAGCCTTCTTTATCTGCATCTAAAATAGCCACTAGGGAAACTTCTGGTAAATCTAAACCTTCTCGCAATAAGTTAACCCCAATCAAGACATCAAAAGCCCCTTGTCGCAAAGCTTGAATTATTTCAATTCTTTGGATAGATTGAATTTCGGAGTGGAGATACTGCACTTTTATCTCTCTTTCTTGTAAATACTCCGTTAAGTCCTCTGCCATCCGTTTAGTTAAGGTAGTAATCAAAACCCTCTCATCTAAGGCTACTCGTTCCTTAATTTCCCCTAAAAGATCATCAATTTGTCCTTCGGTGGGACGAACAAAAATCTCCGGATCAATAACTCCTGTGGGGCGAATAATTTGTTCTACAATCCTACCTTCAGATTGTTCAATTTCCCAATTTCCCGGAGTAGCAGAAACAAAAATACATTGGTTAGCTTTATCCCAAAATTCCTCTGCTTTTAAAGGGCGATTATCTGCCGCACTAGGTAAGCGAAAACCATGATCAATTAAAACTTTTTTCCTCGCTTGATCACCATTATACATACCCCGAATTTGCGGCACAGTAACGTGGGATTCATCCACCACCAATAACCAATCTTCAGGGAAATAATCGATTAAACATTCCGGGGGTTCTCCTGCTTGTCTCCCGGCTAAATGGCGAGAATAGTTTTCGACTCCATTAGAATAACCTACCTCCCGCAACATCTCTAAATCATAGCGGGTACGCTGTTCTAAACGCTGTGCTTCTAAGAGTTTACCTGCTGCTTCTAAATTAGTTAATTGTTGGTTTAATTCCACCTCAATATCCGAACAAGCTTGTTCTAATCTTTCTTCTGGAGTAACAAAGTGACGGGCAGGATAAATATTTACTCCGTTTAAGCTGTGGAGAATTTCCCCTGTAACTGGGTTTATGTAGCGAATGGCATCTATTTCATCTCCAAAAAATTCTACTCTGATGAGCCGATCTTCATAAGCGGGGCCAATTTCCAACACATCCCCCTTAACCCGAAACCGCCCCCGCCCAATTTCTACATCGTTGCGGCTATACTGTATCGAAGCTAAATCCCGCAATAACTTGCGCTGATCTACTTCTTCCCCGATACGTAAAGGAATAGATGCTTTGAGGTATTCCGAAGGCATCCCCAAACCATAAATGCAGCTAATGGAAGCCACTACAATCACATCCTTCCTTTCAAACAGCGATCGCGTGGCAGAGTGACGCAACATATCAATTTCTTCATTAATAGAAGCTGTCTTTTCAATATAAGTATCACTGACAGCAATATAAGCTTCTGGTTGATAGTAATCGTAATAACTTATAAAATATTCCACTGCATTTTCTGGGAAAAATTGCCGCAACTCATTACATAATTGTGCTGCTAAAGTTTTATTATGAGCCAACACTAAAGTTGGCTTACCAGTATTCGCAATCACCTGGGCAATAGTAAAAGTTTTCCCTGTCCCCGTCGCCCCCAGAAGAGTTTGTGTCGGATTTCCCCCTAGAACAGATTCTGTAAGCTGGGTAATTGCTTGGGGTTGATCTCCTGTGGGTTGAAAGGGGGCTTCGATTTTGAATTGATTCATACTAATTTTTGCGCTTTTGCTAATAGCTAACGGCTAATTAAAAGGGTTTTTATGAAGTAGGAAATTTAATTATCTGAAGAGAGGTGATCACCTTTAAGAAACTGACTAGATTTTCCTGGTAAATCTCTATTCAGCTTTTCAAATACCACCTCATTTTATAACAAAATTCAAGAAAGTAGTACTAATTTACTGAAATAATTATTACCTTTCCTACAAACTTTACCAAGAAAAGCCCGTAGAATCCCTCAACAGACAATTTTGGTAAAAGTTACTATAATTGTGAAATCAGCCACGCATTGCACCAAATATGATTGCCAAAGAACAAGAATTAACTCTGGCTAGCGAGGATTACAGCCTGTTAACTGACTTATACCAGTTAACCATGACAGCTTGTTATGTTGGGGAAGATTTAGCCACAAAACCCGCTAGCTTTGAACTATTTACCCGTCGCTTACCAGATAACTATGGCTATTTAATTGCCATGGGCTTAACCCAAGCTTTAGAATACCTACAAAAGCTGCGCTTTACTCCCCAACAAATTACCTCCTTGCAAGAAACAGGAATTTTTAGCCAAGCTCCAGAGCAGTTCTGGACTTTGCTAGAATCAGGTAGCTTTACTGGAGATGTGTGGGCAGTTCCTGAAGGGACAGCGATTTTTGCCCAGGAACCATTGTTACGGATCGAAGCCCCTCTGTGGCAAGGGCAATTGGTAGAAACCTATCTCCTCAACACCATTAACTACCAAACCTTAATCGCCACCAAAGCCGCCCGTCTGCGCCAGGTTGCAGGGAAAGAAGCGAATTTGTTGGAATTTGGTACGCGCAGAGCCTTTAGTCCCCAAGGGGCTATGTGGGCTGCTAGGGCAGCGATCGCGGGGGGATTAGATGGAACTTCTAACGTTTTAGCTGCTTTAAAATTAGGACGCAAACCGGCTGGTACAATGGCTCATGCTTTGGTGATGGCTATAGGTGCAATGGCAGGGGGAGAAGATGAAGCATTCAGCGCTTTTAGCCATTATTTTCCCCAAGCCCCTTTATTAATTGATACCTACGATCCTCTAGCGGCGGCTAGTCGGTTGGCGGAGGAAGTTAAGGCAGGGAAGCGGCATTTAACGGGAATACGTTTAGATTCCGGGGACTTAGTTACTTTATCCCAAAAAGTGCGATCGCTCCTCCCAGAGGTAACTATTTTTGCTAGTGGGGATTTAGATGAGTGGAAGATTGCTCAATTAATAGAAGCTGGGGCTTGTATTGATAGTTATGGTTTAGGAACTAAGTTAGTAACAGGTGCGCCTGTAAACGGAGTTTATAAGTTGGTGGAAATTGATAGTATTCCTACTAGCAAAAAGTCTTTTAATAAAAGTACTTACCCTGGGAAAAAGCAGATTTTCCGTCAACAACAAGGCAGGAAGTTTATTCAAGATCGATTAGGTTTAGCAGAAGAAGTTTCTCAACCTGGTGAAGAGAGTCTTTTAAGGTTAGTGATGAAGCAAGGAGAATGTTGTTATAAAGCAGATTCTTTAGAAACTATTAGTGAACGTGTTGCTTCTTCTGTCGCTAGTTTACCAAGTTCAACGGTGCAAATAAGTGAGCCAGTTACTTTTAAGGTGGAGATTTCCCAGCAGTTAAAAGAGCTAACCAGTAAACAGTGAGGGAAAAATGTAATTTACCTAATTTACATCTGTTCAATTAACAAAGTGAATTCAGGTAAAACATCTTCTCCTGATAAAGATGTTGGTAAAGTTAAAGTTTCTACATCTTGTTGGGAGCGATAAATTTCTACCGTATTGTTTTGGGGATCAGTTAACCAACCTAACCTTAAGCCACAATCCAAATACTCCCCCATCTTTTCTTGTAAAGGTTTTAATCTATCACTAGGAGAGCGCAACTCAATAACAAAATCTGGGCAAATAGGAGGGAATTTTCTTCTTTGTTCTGGAGTTAGGGCAAGCCATCTTTCTTTTACTATCCAGGCAACATCAGGGGAGCGACTACCGCCACCAGGTAAGTTAAATATAGTTGATGAGCTAAAGACAAATCCTAAGTTACTCTGACGATTCCAGAGGCTAACTTGAAAGATTAAATCTGCTTCTTTGTTACCACTTTCTCCTCCCACTGGGGACATAATAATTAATTCTCCATCACGACTAAGTTCTAATGGTACATCTGGATTAGCACTACAGAGTTGATAAAAGTTTTCTGTTGTTAATCTAATTAATGGTTTTAAATCTAATACAGTTCTCATCTTATTTCTCTTGAATGTTTACAATACTTTTTTCATAAATTAATGATGTTTATTATTCATGATTTCATTGCTATAAGATCACAAAACTATCTGGTAGAGTTTTTTAGCTAAAAAAACATGGTCTATTGATAGGATAAATAATATTTGTTAGCCTTAACAAAAACATCATCGTTGTATGAGTACACTGCTGGCAGAAGTTTACTGACAACTAAAGGTTCGCTCTCTTGGTGGAAACTAAATTGTGTTGAATTATCAGAGTATATTTTATGGTACAAACAGTAAAAGCGACAGATTTGACTCGTTATGATGTCGAGAGAAAATTTGGTTTGCAATTAGTACAAGATGAAAGCTTTTTCTGTGAATGGTTAGATAACTTACCAGAATTAACGAATGCCGAAAAGCAAGCATTAGACTTGCTGAAAGCTCGTTATCTACACTTGTCGGCACGACCAATGCTGGAATCCATTGTCAAAATGGTTGTGCTATCTCCCTTGCTAGCTTTGGCTGGTTTCTATGATCCTCCTTTCTACATAACAGCAGAAGAAGAAATTCTTGTTAAGGAAGAAGTTGATGGAGAAATAATTCGAGGCAAAATTGATATTCTGGTCGTACAGGGTAGTTTTTGGATTGGTGTAGTGCAGGCTAAACGGGAACAGGCAGATGTGATGACATCTTTACCTCAAACTTTATCTTATATGATGGCCAATCCTAAGCCATCCCAACCTGCTTTCGGATTACTAATCAATGGTAGAGAAGTTGTTTTTGTGAAGTTAACTCAACAGAATACACCAAAATATGCCCTTTCCAATACTTTTTCTCTGTTTAATCGTGGCAATGATTTTTATCAAGTTTTGCAGATTTTAAAAAAATATGTACAAACGCTATTTTCCGTATGAAACTGTAGATGATATTGAAAACCTTTTAAGACAAAGCTATGAAAGTATTAAAGAATTTAATGAAGATATCAAAGCTCGTATTTTGACATTATTTTAAAGTTTTTGGCAAAGTGAAATTACGATTGAAAGGAAAAAGAATCTTATACAAATCAGTCATTAATAGGGCAAGCTATCAGTAGTGAAAATAGCTTAAGAACTTTCAGCTCTTCTAATCTTTGTCCTTTCCACCACGCTTCATCTTGGCGGAGTTCGTAGTCCATGTTTCTTCTAAACTCTTCCTTATCTAGCTTATCACCCATCAAAGAGCTACCAAAAGCCATGAAATCAGCAAGAAGCTGCTTTTGCCAATCCTGCTTTATTACTGCTTTACTGACAGTTCGTAAACCGCTAACATAAGCATCTAAAGCTGCATTATCTGCTGTGACAACCTGCATAACCCCCCAAGGAAGATGACCCTCTAGTGTATTGGTGGAAGTATAAGAAACTTGATTGGAGGAGATCCAAGAATTTTGGCAGCGCCAGCCTACGCGATCGCCAAATGCTTGTGGGTCTTTTTGGCATTCATTAAAGATTCGCTTCTGTACACTGAAGCCAAAACGTCCATCGCTAGATTTTAACCATAAGTGGTCAATAACTTGCAGAACTTGACAAGGAAAATTTTGAATTTGTTTATCGGTAAGGTAGCCTTCTTCTTCTTGCTTAGCTACTTTTAAAATAATAGTTCTAGTTGCTTCATTTGCTTCTCGCCATCTTCCTGATGCTAGTAAATTCTCCAAATGTGTATATTCTTCACTTCTAGTTATAGAGAAGGTGAGAAACTTTTGAATAATTGGGCGAAAATTTTTCCAAACAATTTCTCCTTTAAAGTTATCAGAAACATTGGCTACTTTTTCATAAAAATGTAGTTTCTGTTTATTTAACTCACACACTATTGGTATTTCGTACCAGAGCAAATTGACTCTGTGGTTAATAGGATTCGTGGTTCGTATGGCAGTAGCTGTATTTTCATCTAAATTGTCAACAATTGCTACAGCGAAACAAGCATGAGTCGGAACCCGAAAATTATATATAGCTTCGCCAACTGCTGATGAATTAACTGTACCTTTAGCTATTCGTAAACATTGGGCTGAATATTGCTGTAAAATCTTAATTTGCATTGAGGAAAACTCAGAGAACATAAACAAAGCTTCACCTCGCATTCCCTGCTGTAGTTCAAAGTCTGATATGGTAGCAATATAGTTAAATAGCCTTCCGTTCTTGAAAACATTTTGACGAATTTCTAAGGAACCTTGTTGTCGTAACTTTGGTAAAACATCTTCAAAGTATTGCTCTAAAGATAAACTTTTTTCACAAGCTTCAATTGTTCTAAAGTAGTCGGTATTAAAATCGTTTTCTTGGTTGGTACGAAGAGCTTTAATCAAAGCTTGAATAGCTTCATCATCCCAAGTATAGTAGTTGCGATCGCCAATATGAATATCTTCACCGTGACTTATGTTGACATTATATTTACCTAGCTGCTTAATACTTTGACTATCATTACTTTCAAGTAGTTGTTTAAGAGTTTGAATATCAGCTTCCGTTTGTTGGTTTTCAGCAATACGCTTGAAAATAGCATTTATTTGATTGGCAGTATTCATTTAATTTTCGCTTTCGCTTTCAAAGAAAATATCAACCAAATGCTCTTGTAGGAGCCTATGAACAAATTCGTAGGAACCACCTATTCTTCGGAGCAAAGTTTGTTCAGTAGCATAATTAAGAAATTTATTATAGTTACAGGGAGTATAACCTTCATAGCGAAGAACTATACGTAGGGCAAGATGTTGAACACAAGCAATTCCCCCACTAAGCAACCAAAAAATTAAGCCTAGACTTGCACTTTGAGAAAATCCTTTCGTTAACCCAACTACTAAACTAGTGATTACTGCAATTATGCTAGCATTTATCAAAGATTTTCTAATTGCTTGATTTGAGTGATTTCCTTTCTGTACGCTTAGAATTGCAGAACCTTCATAAACTCTTCTTGTTAAAACAGTTTGTACGATTTGACCACAAGTTAGTCCACTAATTATGCCGACATACCAACTTTGCTCTGTACTTCCAAAAAGATAATTAATTAGCAAAAAATATAATAGTGAAGCTATTGACAATAATGAAGGCAGTATTGAACTCCAAAACCAACTCCACTGAAACCTACCTAAAAAAGCTACGATAAATAGAATGAAGACTATAAAAGCTGCTAATAAAGAGATATTAACTAGAGAAACACCTAAAGTATAATAGAAATATAAAATTAGTTTTAAAATAATTAAGCTAAAAATTAAAAGTATCAAAAAAATTAGAATCGAATTTTTGATGCTTGATTTGTTGTTATTAAATTGAAATGAACGGAAATCACTTAGTTTATCTATTGCTAACTCAGGAAAAGCAATTACCCGTAAAGAAAAGAGGAGAATAAAAGCGAAGAATATAACACAAAAAGCTACTTGTATTGTTATAGAAGCTATTACAAAATACTCAGCAGAAAACTTTAAATCATAACATAATCCTGAGATTAGTCCAGTGATTAGTGTGCTAGCAGTTGACCATCTTGTTATTCGAGATGAACTAAAAAATCTGTCTATAGGTTGAATAATATCAGCAAACCTTACCACTAATAATATTAACGTAGTTAAAGTGATTGTCTGTGAAAATATATTATAAAATTGTTCTCCACCTAAATTAGTTTTTAAATATATAGCTAATTCAACTATTGAGACAATAAATAGGTATAATATTAGAATATATATTTTAGTCTGATTTGTATTTAAGGTTCTAAAAGGTTGAAGATGTGATACTACAAAACCAACTCTCTGAGATCCTTGCTCCTGTGATATTTGTGTTAGCTGGTGAGCTATCCAAGTAAGCCATACTAATTTTTGCTTATCTCTATCGTTACTTTTCAATTGTAGAGAAATATAGCTACTCCAAAAATATTTGAGTCGCTCCTGTGATAAGTTGCTTTTTTGCCATTGTTCAGGAGATTTTTCTTGACAAGCTACTATAGCAAGATTTAAAAATAGTGGTACACGAGCTAGTTTCAAGAAAATCTTATCTTGAGCAAGAGTTTGCCAAGAGGGTGAGTTTTCAATCTGTTTTAAATAAGCTTTAATTTGTTTATCATTAAGTGGAAGAAGACAAACTGATCCATTAAGATTGAGGCGAGTTTCACAGTTAATGTATTCTTTTCTACGACCACAAACTACTAGAGAAATAGGACGATTTTCTCCACTCAAAAAAATATTGATTTCTCTAATACATAATTCCTGAAGAGATAGTTCTAGTTCATCTAAACCATCCAACATTGGTAGTAGCTTTTGCTCATTCAACCATTTTCTAATAGTGGTAACTGGCTGTCCATATTTAGTACTTACTGCTTTGGCTATCCATTCGTACATGGATTGTTTTTCTTGCCAAGATGCTAAGTTTATAACCACAGGAATCGGCTCAAGATTATCATTCTCTGCTATAAGAATGAGGTTTTTAGCCAACTCTAATAATGTTGTTGTCTTACCTGCTCCAGGTTGACCAGTAATCAAAAGTTTGCCAACAATTTCATCATGTTGAAATATTTCCAGTACAGTAGATTCTTCAGAATTTATTCCTTTAAAGTTTGGATTACTTTTAATGTCTCTAGTCCAGGGGCAATTAACTAAATCTTGCTGTAGAGCTTTCCTTAAATTAATAGATTTTGCATCTTGTGCAAGCAGAGATATGCTTAAAGTCCCTTTAACACTCTTTCGTACATCATCGAGAAATAAGTTTTCTTTGCGAGAACGCTGACCTACCTCAGTTTGATATGTATGATAAGTTTTATCACCAAAATCATTACTTTTTCCTTCTCCAATATTATAGATTTGTTTAGCAACTTGAATGGTTGTTTGTTTTTCACTTTCATCTAGTTTATGTAAAGCTTCGTCATCTACTTGACGCAAAATTTCAAAATCTTTATTTGTTGCAGTCCCTTCTGAAACTTTTCTCAAAATTGCTTTTATTTCATCTAAGGTAGCCACAATTCATCATTTCCCTCAGAACTACTCTTATGGATAACATCACCGAAGTGACTACCGCTAACTTTGTTAATATTATAAATATATTTCCCATATTGATTAATAACTTGGGCAATTTGATTAATTTTCTCAGTTGCCTGGGGCTTAGCCTCTTCCCAACCTTTTGCTGGTAAACCCTTGCCCCCTTGTAAAAGTGCCACTGCAAAATCGCTCGTATCAAAATCAAAATGAGGCGTTTGTGAGACATTATATAGATCCTGGGCTGTTTTAGGTACAGTTTCTCCTAAATAATTCATCAAGTTAGAAACCTTTACTTGTGTCTCTCCTAGTTGATTACCTGCCCCTTGTAAAGCTTCTAGAAAATGAAAAGTATAAACACTAATTGAATCATCTTTAATCCACGACTTTTGTTCCCCCTGACAGGAAGTAAATACCACCCTGCCTTTTCCTTCTGCAAGAGATTTAATTAAACCTTTGGACTCTGAAGGTGATATTTCTGCAAACCCTTTCGGTAGTTTGAGAGGAATAGCCGCTTCTTCTTTTGAAGTTGCCATTCCTGCTGCATGACAACAATCTAAAACAACCAACAAGCGTTGAGATTTTATTTGCCGCAAAGCGTTAGTAAATTGTTCCGATGATAAAGCAGAATCAGCTATATCTAACGGATCAATATCATGCTGCAACAAGTAATAGTGATTATCAGCCTCCTCTACCGAACCATGACCGGAATAGTAAACTAAAATAGTTGCTTCTGGATCTGTTTCGGCTTTTTCCTTAAGCCACTGTAAACCAGCTAAAATAGCTTCACGGCTTGCCTGATCATCATTAAGTATGCGGATATGTTCTTGATCATCAGGATAGGCACATAAATCAGGATCAATCAACGCTGCATAAATAGCTTGAGTATCTTTAACCGTTACAGGTAAAGACCATCGCTCATAGGCAGATTCTCCCACACCAATTAGTAAAGCATAGCCTTGGTTAAATTTTTCAGTCATGATCTTAAGGGTTTAGAGATTATTATTCATTTTAATCAAATGAGCGACTTAACCCCGATTGTCATTTCCTTAAAAACTGCAACCCTAGCTACAATCATTACCTTTTTCCTTGGCATCATTGCTGCCCGTAGTTTGTTAACTACTCGCGGCATCATAAAAGGTTTACTGGATGGTTTGTTGACTTCTCCTTTAGTCCTTCCTCCCACGGTAGTTGGCTTTCTGTTACTCTTGCTTTTAGGCAGAAATGGCCCTGTGGGACAGTTGTTGCAACTTTTGGAAATTAGAGTGATTTTTACTTGGGCGGCAACGGTAATTGCTGCAACGGTTGTGGCTTTTCCTTTGATGTACAAAACCGCCTTGGGAGCTTTTAAACAAATTGACAGCAATCTCCTCGCCGCAGGGAGGACACTGGGGGCTTCTGAAGGGAAAATCTTCTGGTGGGTGATGCTTCCTTTAGCTAAGCCGGGACTCATTGCCGGAACTTTACTTACCTTTGCCCGCGCTTTAGGGGAGTTTGGGGCTACTTTGATGGTGGCGGGTAGTATTCCTGGGCAAACGCAAACTATTCCTGTGGCTATCTTTTTCGCTGCCGAAAGTGGGGCAATGGATCAAGCTTTGGTTTGGACGGTGGTTACTGTAGCTATTTCTTTGGGGGTGACAGTGGCGGTTAATTTTTGGTCTGATGCAGCTATGTATAAAGGTAAGGGACAGAAAAGTCAAGTCGAGTTAGCAATACAAACTCCCCTTCCTTCTTCTCAACAAGCAAAGCCTTACCCGGTGGAGTTAATTGTAGAAATAAAGAAACAACTTCCTGGTTTTGAGTTGGATGTCTCTTTTGATGCTTATCAACAACCTCTCGGTTTGCTGGGGGCTTCTGGGGCAGGGAAAAGTTTGATTTTACGTTGCATTGCTGGTTTGGAAACTCCTGATCAGGGACGCATTGTTTTAAATGGGAAAGTACTGTTTGATTCTCAAGGAGGCATCAATTTACCTAGTCGCGATCGCCAGGTTGGTTTTTTGTTTCAAAATTATGCTCTTTTCCCCCATCTCACTGTTGCCCAAAATATTGCTTTTGGTATGCCTAGAGAGCTATCCAAGTTGGCTATTAAGCAGCAAGTAGCAGCCCAGTTAGCTGCTGTACAACTAGCGGGGTTAGGAAATCGCTATCCTCACCAACTTTCTGGAGGGCAACAACAACGAGTTGCCTTAGCTAGGGCGTTAGCTAGTCAACCGGAGGTATTGTTATTGGATGAGCCTTTTTCTGCTTCTGATACTTACCTGCGCCACCAACTTGAAAAGTTTTTGTTAGCAAACCTAACTACATACCAAGGTGCAACTTTGTTTGTTACCCACAACCTGGAAGAAGCTTATCGCATCTGTAGCAATTTGTTAGTTGTTGAAGAAGGGAAGATCGCTGCAAGGGGTAGTAAACATGAAATTTTTGAACATCCTCCCAGCAAAAATGTGGCTACGGTGACGGGATGTAAAAATTTTTCTGCGGCTGTAGCTGTTGCACCTCAAGAAGTGTTTGCAACAGATTGGCAATGTTTCCTGAAAGTAGTTGAACCTATCTCCCCTAATTTAAGTTACATAGGCATTCGCGCCCATCAACTGATTTTTACCCAAGATGCCAATTTAGAAAATACTTTCCCTTGTTGGTTAACTGCCACCAGCGAAACCCAACATCGCATGACTTTATACCTCAAACTAAATCAGCCTCCCCAAAATCTCCAAGATTATCACCTGCAAGCAGAAATTTTTAAGGAAAAATGGGCAACGCTGAAAGATTTACCTTTCCCTTGGTACATTCAATTACACCCCCTTCGGGTTATTCTTTTGCCAGGAGATTAAGTAACCTATTACCTATTACTTAAAATCTACAAGGCTTTTCAATCTCCACCCTGGCCAAAATTTCCTCTTCTTCATCCGCAACAGCCTCCTCTTCTGCTAAACTAAGCCATTCCCAACTATCAGCATCTAAAGGTTCATCGGGATTAGCTAATGTTCCCCCCTTACCAATATCAAAAAAGGCGACAGTAGCATCTTTTTCTATAGCCTCACAACTATCATTAACCTCTGTATCCACCCTGTCATCCGGTAGGCTATTTAGCCCTTGAGTAACATCAAAATCTACATCAATGGCTACACTTCCTTCATTACCTACCACATCAGAAGAAGCGTTTAAATCAGAAAAGGGAGTCAAAAAGCGACTATCCCCGACAAAGCCATAAACACCAGTGGCGTTAATAATAATTTGACCACCCTTGCCTTGGGAAGCACGGGCAACTACATCGCTGTTTTCATTGGGAATAGCAACGATGAAACCGACGTTAAGGGTAATATTACCTCCACTACCAACACCCCCCGCAGCCGCACTAATGAGGCTGTTGTTGCGCATCAGGATGAGTCCGGGAACGTTGAGGTTAATGTTACCACCGCTAGTTTTTGCTGTGGCAGCAGTGATTGTTCCTCGGTTAGCAAGGTTGATGTTACCTGCGGAGATATTAACGTTGCCCCCGATGCCATCTCCTTGACTGTTAACAGCAATCTGTCCCCCATCCCTAATGTTTAGCTTTGGGGTGTTGATAAAAATACTACCGGAGTCTCCTGTTGTACCGGGACTAGTTTGAGCAAAGATACCGCTTGCTGCCCCGCCAGTGGTGATGCTGCTGCCTGTTACGTTGGGGGTTTCTAGCGAGATATTGAGGGTGTAGTTGCTTTGATTGGGAAGAGCGTTTGCAGACTTGGTGACTCTGAGGTAGAAAGTACCACTTTCAGTGAAAGTAACACTGAAATAGGGATCAGAAACTTGGTTACTTCCTCCTCCACCTTGGAATTGTATGCTACTAGAGTCTCCAACTAATAATTTCAATTGTCCATCTTGAATCTGCAAAATTTCTATACTTCCGACATTAGAACTGTCTGCTATGGGGTTTCCTTGGCTGTCTAAAACATTATCAATATCAAAAATTCCCCTTGTTCCTGCTGTAACTTTAAAAGCGTAATAGTCTGGGGTATTGCTATTATCACCTTTGTCTTGAATGGAAACATAAGGAACTCTAGTAGAAATTTCTACATTAGGGTTAGAATTATTAACAGTGTCAATGGAAAAGAGATTGTCACTGAGAAACAAAGCTTCTGCTGGACTATTATTGGGTTCTGTTTCAGTAATCAGCTTAGATGGATTGAAAGGAGTAGCTTGTATCTTTTGTCTCAAAGGTGCAGAAGTTTGAGTGCGATTGGCAAAGTTAGGATAATTGCCGTTGATGTTGAGACTTTCTCTGGCGTTAACAATAACTTCCCCTGCTTTACCTCCACTAAGGGTACTGGTTAAGATTTGTCCTCCACTTTGTAGGTTGAGTCGGTTGGCGTTGACTTTAATATCACCCCCAGAGGAATTGCTAAAAGTTTGTGCGCTTAAAACTCCTCCATCGCTTAGGGTGACAGTGCCGGAGTTGTTAACAGTAATATCTCCACCCTTGCCTGTATTGCTATTTTGTTCATCTCCAGAGGAGGTAAACAAACCACTAAGGAAACCTTCTGCACCAACACCAGAAATAGTCAATCTATCTCGAATATTCAGCAAAATATTGCCTGCATCCCCTTGACTTTTCGTTAAGGCTTGCAACTGGGAACCTCCCGTTAAAGAAAGTTGGGGAGAGTTGATGGTAATGTTGTTTCCTTGTCCTTGAGAGCCAAAGTTGGCAACGGTGGCAATGTTACTTTGGTTTGTTAATTGGACAGCTTGGTTAGCAGTGATATCTACTTTCCCTGCATTCCCTACCCCAGCAGTGAGACTTTGAATATTGCTGCGGTCTAAGAAGAGATTGTCTACCATAATCTCGACATCACCAGCATTGCCTTCATCAAAGGTTGTGGTTTCAATGAGGGAAAATTCGGTTAAGTTAACAGTTGGTGCAACTAAGCTTATCTTACCTACTTTACCTGTTGTACCAGGTTCTAGGGTGGCGGTAAGACGACTTCTATTGAGAGTAATATTTTCTTGGGCATTGAGGGAAATGTTTCCTACCACTCCATTGGAAGTTTTCGAAAATCCTCCCTTTGGGAAGAGACCAGTCTCAATATTAGAGTTATTGAGAGTTATGGCAGGAGCAGTAACAGAGATGCTTCCTGTCGATGCAATTCCTAAACTTAAGATGTAAAGATTATTCAACTCTAAATTAGTAGCTGAACTAGTGATACTGATATCCCCTGCATTTTGACCACCACTACTCACTTCACTTATCCCAGAAGAGGAGGTAATTTCTCCTCCACTATTGAGAGAAAGGTCTCCTCCATTTTGAGTATCTCCTCCTTCAAAGGATAAAGAAGAAGAAAAGATAGTTTTAGCAATGATATTGCCCCCAGCATCAAGGGAAATATCTCCTCCATCTTGAGCATTTCCATCTTCATAAGAAAAAGATCCAGAAGTGATGCCATCAAGACTGGTAATGTCTCCACCCGCATCAAGGAAAATATGTCCTCCATCTTGAGTATTTCCACCTCTAAAGGAAAAAGAGGATGAATTGATACTACCACTAGCCAAGATATGACCCCCAGCTTCAACGTTAATTGTTCCTCCATTTCCTGCGTCTCCATCTCCCAAGGAAAAAGAGGATGAACTGATAGTGGTAGTAGAGATATTACCGCCAGCTTCAACGTTAATTGCTCCTCCATTTCCCACATCTCCATCTCCATAAGCAAGAGAACGAGAATCTAACTCACCAGTAGAAATACTTCCTCCAGCTTTGAGGGAAATATAGTTATTTTAAATAACAATGAGACATTAAGCTGCACAATAGTTACGAATAATTTCATCTACAGATGTTCCAGAATCTGCATACATTCTTCCTCTCTTTAAAGCACTAAAATCATGCTCAATATCATTGAAGTCAGGAGAATATTTCGGCAAGAATAATACTTCATGACCTGCTTCTTTCACTAACTCTCTAATCATTCTTTTCCTATGAATTGGTGCATTATCCATAATTAGTACCGACGCTATGGTTAATGATGGTAATAAATACTTCCTTAACCATCCTTCAAATCCTTCTGCATTCAGACTTCCTCTAAACAACATTGGGGCTATTAAGTTTTTTGACTTTTTTCTTCTACCAGCTACTAGATTCTCTCTTTTACCTCGTTTACCTTGTTTTTCTCCATACAGTTTTTGCCTTTCTTGGTGTGCGTTCCCTTGCGTCTTACGCCGACGCGGGGTCACACCGCTTTTTGACCATCCATAATGCACCGACTGCATCTCCTCAAATCCTGACTCGTCAATAAACACTAGGCTTTCACTTCCGTAGATTTTTATTAATTCTCTTAATGCTCTTAAATACTTAATTCTTTCAAGTCTGTTTCTTTCTCGATAACGAAGTTCTTTTTTTTTCCTAGTTATCTTCATTTTTTTGAGAGCATAGAAGATCGCACTTGGATTTACCCCAAATTTCTTGGCTCTTTGCGATAGTTTAGCATCTGGATTTTCTTTGACATCTTGTTCTAATGCTTTCCAATCCAGTTTTCTTTGACGGCGTTCTACCTTCGTGGCTTCCAGATTCTCACGCTCTAACCATCTGTATATTGTCGCTCTTCCAATGTTAAAGACTTTTGCTGCTTCCCTAATCTTTCCACCATCTTCTATATATTTTATGACCTTTTTTCTTAAATCTAGACTGTATGGCATTATGTTGAGCTATTATAAATATACTCTTTTCATTTTACCTCCTTATTGTCTCAAACTTAATTAAAATAACTATATCTCCACCATCTTGAGTATCTATATCTCTCAATGAAAATGAAGCAGAGATAGTGCCAATAGTGTCAGTAGAAATATTGCTGCCAGCCTCAAGGGTGATATCTCCACCATTTCCCATATCTCCGCTTGCCGTTGCTTCAGAACGAGAATCGACTTGACTGGTAGAAATGTTGCCCCCAGCCTCAATGGTAATAGCACCTCCATCTTGAGTATCTCCAACTCCATAGGAACGAGAGATAGAATATACAGTGCCAGTGGCAACATTACCACCAGCTTCAATGTTAATAGCTCCTCCATTTCCCGCGTTTCCGAAACTAAACAAACCGGAAATAGAAGAAGAATTGAGATTGCCAGTGGAAATATCCCCTGTTGCTTGTAGGTTAATAGCTCCTGCATCATCCGCATAGGATGATAATGAGAAGGGGGCAGAGGAGTCAGTATTAATTCCACCAGTAGTTATATTAACCCCAGAAATAGTTATATCCTTCCCCTCAGCAGTGATTCTATCTGCAATATCCTCCATCACAAAGTCACCCACCCCATCACCATCTGCATCGGCAGTAAAAACTACTGTTCCTGAACCCCCTGATAAATCTAGTTCGTTATCAAAGAGGTTGTTGACAGTAATGGTATTGTCGACCTGCACAACAACATTATTAATTTTCGCCTGTGCTTCTAATTCTCTTTCGGAGATGGTTTGAGGAGCGCCACTACCGTTGCCGTTTTCGATGGTAATATTCTCTGGATCTAAAAGCAAAGTCCCCATATTGCCAAAGTCAGAACTAGTATCTACACCTCCCTGAAACAACAGGGTTTCCTTCCCCGATATCTCTACAAAACCACCGTCACTAATGCCTGCACCACGGGCAGAGACATTACCATAAAAGTTTGTGGTGTCATCAGCCCAAACAATTACTTTGCCACCTTCGCTATCTCCCTGCCCATCTGCTGTAATCACCGAATCCCGATTCACATAAGTCTGCAAAGCATTCGGCATATCTCCTTTACCTTGATAATCTCCACCAACTAATACGCTGCCGCCACCATTCACCCCAGAAGCATCAATCTTTGCCCCAAGAAGTTCTACAACTTCCCCTAAAACTTGAACCTGACCCCCAACTCCTTGTTGATTAACAACATCCACACTACCAGAAACAACCGCAGTTCCTAACTCCACATCACCGGGAATACCTAAATCTCCCAAACCAGCCCCAGCCCCTAACTCTGCTACGGATAGACGGCTATTTCCTTGGTTAACAGTTAACTCCTGCCAACCTACAACCTGTCCTTGGTTGCCTAACTCAACTAATCTCCCCTCCGGCATCGCTACCAAACTGACTTTTCCTCCCGGTGCTACCAAGTTCCCTTGGTTAACTACCGTTCCTCCTACTAAACTTAAACCCTGCCCTGGCTCAACTGCTAAGTTACCTGCGTTAATAATTGCGCCCCCACTTCCTTCAAACTGCAAACCAACTGGAGCAATAGCACTCACAGTTAATAATGGGGCTGCATTGGGATTGGTGGCACTGAAAACGTCCCCCCCAGGAAAGATGAAACCCTCAGCGGTGCTAGCGACAAATGCACCTTCTAAATCCAATTTGGCATTAGGGCCAAAGACTATGCCGTTAGGGTTGAGGAAGAATAAGTTGGCATCTCCTAATACTCCTAATGTGCCGAATAAATGGGAAGGATTGTTCCCTGTTACGCGACTAAAAATATTCTCTACTATCGCCAGGTTAGCAAAGTAAGCGCTGTGACCTTCTGAGATGTTAAATTCTAAGAAACTATGAAAGAGGTTAATTCCCCGTAAAGCACCACCATCGAGGCGTTGAAGTTGAGGATTCACGGGGGTAACAACAGAACTTTCCCCGCCCAGGGTATTGTCAGGGGTTATTTGGGCGGGGGTAGGGAGAGCAAAAATAGTGCTGGTTAAGCCTAAAGCTAACCAGAATGGTTGAGATGCACGTTTCATTTGATAATTAAAAATTAATAATAATTTAGCTTGTTTTAATGCTAAAGCAATATATTGGATTAGCACTTAAACTCCTCGTTATTTTAATCTTTTGTAATTATTAAAAGTAGAGCCGCGATCGCATTTTCTTGTCGACTAGGCAAGATAAATAAGTGAAATGAGCCTCTTTTGCTAACCATAATTAACTAGAGAAACTCTAAGTAATTATGAGCAATTTTTCTGATAGGTTTGCTTGATAAGTAGAGTATTTTTTGCTCACCTTAGCTAAAGCAAATTTTGATTTTTTGTTCTTACTCGCTCATACAGTTCTTCCATGGTTTCAATAAAAGAATTGTCTTTATGCCAAAAAGGTGGATAGTCTCCTTGTTTTTTAATCAAAATGGCTGGAATTCCGCTTTGATTAGAAACTTCAATGGTTGATGGCAACTGTTTTTTACCTAACCAAAATTCCTTGATATTTGGCTGGTGAGTAATTGCTTTTCTTTTCAAGTCAGGATAAAAAGATGTAGAGATTTCTAGGGGAATTTCTTGAATGTTTAGTTGAGAAGATAGGGCTTTTCCTAATGGTGACAAGGCTAATTTTTCCTGGAGTTCTGTTTGAGATAAACCTCGCAGTTCAAATAATAAAAAGGGATTTTGATCCAATTGTGAAGCAACTAGATAATATACTCCGGCGATATGCTTGCAGGGATTGGCATAATCAGGACAGGAACAACTGGTTTGGAAATCTTCTCTACCATGGGGTAATAAGTTTAAGCCCAATTCAGAAAATGTCTCTTCAATATTTTCTGGTACTTCATTTAATAGCAACCTAGAAACAATACTCGCTTTCGCTGATAGTTTTTTAATCGCTTGTTTCCATTTAGTTTTGTTTATAGGTTTGATTTGGATGTCAATATTATAGGTTGGTTCTTTATAAACTCCAAAGTAAGGATTTACTGAACCTCTAACTTTAGCGGTAATATGATTTTCTTGAATCTCAAAACTCTTAACTTTACCCCCACGGGCATAGGAACGTCCCCTTTGTAATCTGTTATCCTCGCTAAATGCTTCTAAGGCTTTAATGAAGCGATCGCCCCACCAAGTGCGACTAAACTTGACCACTTCTTTTACTCCAATACTGCGCTTTTATTTAAGGCAATTAGTTGCTTGAAAGCATTATTATCTAACTCTGTTAACCAAGATTCATCACTACCAATTACAGCAGAAGAAAGTTTTTTCTTGTCTTCTATCATTTGGTCAATTCTTTCTTCTAAAGTACCAATAGAGACAAATTTATGCACAAAGACATTCTTTTTCTGACCAATACGAAATGCCCTATCGGTAGCTTGATCTTCTACGGCGGGATTCCACCAACGATCAAAATGGAAAACATGATTAGCTTTGGTTAGGGTGATGCCAACACCACCTGCTTTCAGGGAAAGAATGAAAACGGAAGGTTCTGTTGCTACAGCTTGAAATTCAGTAATCATTTTTTCTCGACGTTGACGACTAGTACCACCATGTAAATAGTAAGTGTTGCAATGTAAGTTATGTTTGAGATATTTTTCAATACCTTGACATATTTCCGTAAATTGGCTGAAGATTAAAATACTTTCCCCTTCAGAAATAGCTTCTTCTAACATCTGTGCTAGACGACTAAGTTTATGAGATCGCTTAGCAGAAAATTCACTGTTATCTTGAAGGAATTGGGCTGGATGGTTACAAATTTGCTTCAATTTCATCAAAGTAGAAAGCATTAAACCTTTGCGTTGAATACCTTTGCTTTTTTGTAGCTGTTCTTCTACATCTTTGACAACTACTTCATATAAAGAAGCTTGTTCTTTAGTTAAGTTAGTATATAGTTTCTGCTCAACTTTATCAGGTAAATCACTAATAATAGATTTGTCAGTCTTTAGCCGACGCAGAATCAAAGGTTCAACCAACTTTTTCAAGGTAATTGATTTAACTTTGTCATTATCTTTCTGGATCGGCACTTCAAAAGATTTACGAAACTGGGCTTGTTTCCCTAAATATCCAGGATTAAGAAAGTTGAAAATTGACCATAAATCCAGCAACCGGTTTTCTACAGGAGTTCCGGTTAAAGCTAGTTTGTGCTTTGCAGATAGTTTCAGAATCGCCTTTGTTTGTGCAGCTTTAGGATTTTTGATATTTTGGGCTTCATCTAAAACAATGCGTTGCCATTCAATCTGGTTAAATAGCTTTTGATCCTTTCGGGCAAGGGTAAAAGAACTTATTACCACATCACACTGTTCACAAGCAGCTTTAAACTCTGAAATCTTTTGTAGGCGACTGCTACCGTGATGTACTATTGCTTTAAGCTGAGGGGCAAACTTGATAATCTCCTTTTGCCAGTTTCCTACCACAGAAGTGGGTGCAATCAAAAGCGTTGGTAATAAAGAGTTTTGCTGTTGCTTTTCTCTCTCTTGTACCAAGCGGGCAATTACCTGTACAGATTTTCCCAACCCCATATCATCGGCCAAACAACCATTCAATCCCAAGCATTCCAAATAATGCAGCCAGGATACACCCCGCTTTTGATATTCTCGCAATGTCCCTTGCAGATTGGTTAGTTCTGAAATTGGTTCTAATTGGCTTTTATCTTGCAACTTCGCCATCATGCTTGATAAAGCCTGATCATGTTCAACTTCCCACTCATCCTCAACTTCTGCACTCTTTTGCAAAAACTCCAGCAATGTCATCTCTGGTTGTTCATTTTCATGGGATTGCCAAAATTCTAACAACTGCTGCATTTTATCTTGATCAATTTCCATCCATTGACCGCGAAAATGCACTAGGGGAGACTTTGCATTAACTAATTGTTCCCATTCGGCACGGGTAACAACCTCTTCTCCAATAGCTAAAGAATATTGATATTGCACCAGGGAATCTAAACCAAAATAACTCTTTGTCTTGCCCTTTGTTACTTGCCCTTGAGAAGAAGAGGCCTTAAGGCGGATTTTAGCACGACGACGACCTGCGGGGGTATACCATGAAGGTATAATCACCTTAAAACCAGAATCTTCCAATACCCAAGCACTTTCAGTCAAAAAATCAAAGGCTTCTTCTAAACTTAGCTGTAATCCGGTGGGGCGATCGCACTCCAAACCTCGCCATAAAGTAGGGTACATCCTGGCAGCATAACCCAGATTCAGTAAGAGATTGGTTTCAAATTCCTCACCAAAATCCTTACTTAGCACCCCCTTGGCTTTAGCATTCATCTCCCAATAGTCAGCCAGTAACAGCTTCAGGGAAGGATCTTGTTTACTAGCTACTAGAAACTGCATTTGCCAATCGTCTGCATGATCTGCGGTGGCAGAATCGAGTTGAAAGCCCAGATGAAAGGAAGAGTCAGCTTGAGTAGGAACAATTTTAGTTTTCCACTCCAACCATTGTTGATACTCCTTTAAATAAGTATTGGTGGTGAGGGGATGATGCTGGCGGGAATGAAAGCAATGATCAATCAAAGAATCAGAAATTTTTTTATTAAAAGCGGCGGTAGATTGAGTATGAGTTACCAAGTTGCGGAGTAAATATTCCGAAAAGTGGCGCAACAAGGCTTCTGGTTCAAAAAACTCTACCCTATCCCTAAGTAGAGAAGAACCAGCAACACAAATTGGTGGCATATATTCAAGATATTTGGCTAAATTCTCTTCATACTGTTCCGAAACAATTTCCCAGGTAGGATAGATAACGAAATCATTAGTTTGAGTTGATTTTTTCCGACCTTTTTTCTGCTTTGTTCTAGTTTCTAACTGCTGATACTTAAGGGCGGGAATATACTGATCTTTAAAAATAATTTCTTTAAAAGCTTGGGTGTAGTGATACCAAAATAATAAATCTGAACCCAATTGAAATTCACCTAAGTTGTACAGAGTCAAAAAGTGAATATCATTAAGCAACCTAATCACATTAATAGCCGTTGCTAGGTGAGAAGGATCTGTTTTTGTAGAAGCTACGGTTTGATAGCAATCTACTTGCCAATATTGCAACTCTTCATACAAATCGGCAACTTCTGCTTCTAAATACTTACTTAATTCCGGTGAAGGAAGAGGCTGACTATTGGCTGTGGGCAAAGCAAAATATTGAGGAGAAATGCGTTCTTTTAATTTTAAAGTACCATCTTTCAATCCTAGTTCTTGAGTCAAAAAAGTAACTAAATCATCCTTTCTTAAATGTCTGGGGTGAATGTTCTCCTGACTAGGTTTTCTCTTACTTAAAGGAACTTCAACCCACAAGCAAAAAGAACCTGACTGTACGAAATCAGACTCAGTATATGGTATCCAGCTACCATGGAGAACTTTCATTATTCAACGACTCTAATGTAGCTAATTCTAGGAGTTGACCATTAATCTACCAAAAGAGAGTTACAATATCAAGTCAAGTTAAGGCGATTAGCTAGTCGCTAGTCGCTAGTTGCTAGTTGACCATTGATCACTGATAACTGATCATTGTTTGGCTTGCCGTTGCCGTTAGGCATCATTGACAACTGAATCATTGAAAGAAAATGCGTATAGCTGAAAATATAACAGAACTTGTTGGCAAAACTCCCCTAGTTCGTTTAAATTCTATTCCTCAATCTGAAGGCTGTGTTGCCCAGATTTTAATTAAACTTGAAGGTATGAATCCCGCCGCTTCTGTTAAAGATCGTATTGGTGTCAATATGATCGAAGCCGCAGAAAGAGAGGGCTTAATTGATCCTGCTTCTACAGTTTTGGTTGAACCAACTTCGGGTAACACAGGAATTGCCCTCGCTATGGCTGCTGCGGCTAAGGGTTACAAACTTATTTTAACCATGCCAGATAGCATGAGTTTAGAACGTCGGGCAATGTTACGGGCTTATGGGGCTTATTTAGAACTAACCCCTGGTAGCAAAGGCATGACAGGGGCGATTCAAAAAGCCCAAGAAATTGCGGAATCCACATCTAATGCCTTCATGCCCCAACAATTTAGCAACCCCGCTAACCCAGAAATCCATCGCCTCACCACCGCAAGAGAAATTTGGACTGATACTGATGGACAAGTAGACTTTGTGGTAGCAGGAGTCGGTACAGGGGGAACTATAACGGGGATAGCAGAAGTGATTAAACAAAAGAAACCAGAATTTCAAGCGATCGCCGTTGAACCAGTGGATAGTTCCGTACTTTCAGGGGGAAAACCGGGTTCCCATAAAATTCAAGGCATTGGGGCTGGTTTTATTCCAGAGGTTCTCAAAACGGATCTTATTGATGAAGTGATAACTGTAACCAACGAAGAATCCTTTAGCTACAGTCGTCGTTTAGCCAAAGAAGAAGGTATCCTTTCTGGTATCTCCACCGGGGCAGCTTTATGTGCCGCCATTAAAATCGCTCAAAGACCAGAAAATGAAGGTAAACTAATTGTCACCATCCAACCCAGTTTCGGTGAACGCTACCTCAGTACTCCTTTGTTTCAAGATGAAGAACAAGACCAAAAATACAAAGAGTTAGCCATGAATTGAAACACAGTATAAGTGTAGGGAATAGGAAACAGTAAGTTCTTTACTTAATTACTTATTACTTATCACTTATTACTTATCAATCATCCTCTCCTTCCACCATTGCCCGATACTCATCTGAAGTTAGGGTATCTTCCAACTCATCATCAGGATTAGTAAGGCGTACTTTTAGTAGCCAGCCTTCGCCGTAAGGGTCTTCAGCGATAGTTTCTGGAGACTCAACCACAGCTTCGTTGCGGTCAATTACCGTACCTTCTACAGGGGGATAGAGGTCTTCTACGGCTTTTACAGATTCGATTGTGCCACAGCTTTCCCCAGGTTCTAGGGCATCCCCAAGTTCTGATAATTCTAAGAAAACAATATCTCCTAGTTGATCAAGGGCGAAAGCACTAATACCAATAGTGGCGATTTCACCATCTAAACGCACATATTCATGGCTATCGAGATACTTCAAATCATCAGGATATTCTAAAGCCATATTACATCCTCAAATCTAAATAAGGGAGTTTTAGCGGCATAAGCCATTATTTTTATATCATTTCTCTAGACTTTAGTGCGGTCGGTAAGAATTTCATAACCTGTGGGGGTTACTAATACGGTATGTTCAAATTGTGCTGAAAGGGCGTTGTCTGCGGTTACTACCGTCCATCGGTCAGAGAGAATGCGAGTGATTTTTGATTTAGCATTTAAAATTGGTTCAATGGCTAAAGTCATCCCTGGTTTAAGTTGAACATTTGGTAATTGGTTGGTACGGAAGTTAAAAACTGAGGGGGCTTCGTGGAGGTTGCGGCCGACACCATGACCTGTATAATCTTCCACAACGCTGTAACCTTTGGCTTTAATATAGTCTTCAATCGCCCCAGCAATATCTAAAAGATGGTTGTCTGGTTTAACTTGTTCAATGCCTTTGTATAAAGCTGCTTCAGCCGCCTGAATTAACCTCGCCGCATCTGAAGACACTTTCCCCACCGCAATGGTGATGCAGGAATCCCCATGAAAGCCGTTTTGATAGGCCCCTGTGTCTACTTTTAAAACATCTCCTGAACGAATAAATTTTTTCCGACTGGGGATACCATGGACAACTTCGTTATTGAGACAAACACAAATAGAAGCAGGAAAGCCATGATAACCTTTGAAACTAGGAGTCGCCCCCATTTCTCTAATGCGTTTTTCGGCATAGGTATCTAAGTCTGCGGTAGTCATTCCCGGTTCCACCATCGCCGCAATTTCTTTCAACACCGTAGCCACAATTTGGCCTGATTGGCGCATAATTACTATTTCTTGTTCAGATTTAATCTCAATCTGGCGACGATTTCTTCTTAAGGAAGGTAGTCCAAAAGTTAACTTTTTTTTCTCCCCCTTAACTGAGTTTTTCGGAAAAAGCAATTTTGTCAAAATATTCATAAATTAAAGTTTTCAGTTATCAATGATGCTTACGGCAACGGAAAGCCGAACAATGATGTCTAAGGGCAAGCCCTACAATTAGCCATTATCAATTAAGCAAAGTTCCTGTCAAACTCAAGAAAATATCTTCTAGGTTAGCAGGGGTAAGGGTTAAACGAACATAACACTTCTCCCCCAGAGAGGTTAAAATCAACTCCTTGAACTACGGTGCGATCACGCCATAGGATTTCTATAAATCACAGGCAGTTAGAGTAAGCTTTTTTGTATTGATAGGAGGAGATGGTCATTTTACTCTTTTTGGGGGTGTGAATCTTGCTGAGAAGTTTTCCACGTGCAGGTTATTATTTTTATATTCCCATTTGATCCAAGATAAAAGAAACATTTGCTCAGAAAATAAATATGTCAAAAATCATTATTGGTATTCATGGTTTAGCCAACAAGCCCCCTCAAGAAATAATTGAACGTTGGTGGAAGCAATCTTTAGTTGAAGGGCTACAAAAAAACTGTAGTTATCAAGATACAGGTTTTGATTTTAAGTTAGTTTATTGGGCTGATTTATTATATAAATATAATCTTCATAATGATAAAGATTTTGACTTTGATGAACTCTACAATCGTCAGCCCTATGTTGAAGCGAAACCAGGAGCATTAAAACCCTATCCGGAAGGAAGGTTTTCTGAACTAAGAAAGTTCTCTTTTGGTACTATTGGTAGCGCTATAGATTTGATGACTAAAGATTTTGGCATTAATTTGGCCGCAAGTTTATTTATTAATAAAATTTTTAGGGATTTGAATTTTTATTATGCTAATGATCGGGAAATTAAAAATCGTTCTGGTGATCTTGAATTAGCCAGAAAAGTTCTTCGCGATGAGCTTAAAAATATTTTATGGCAAGAAAGTGATAAAGAAATTATGCTCATTGCCCATTCTATGGGTTCAATTATTAGTTATGATGTTTTGAGGGATTTAGGGCGTAGTAATCCCGACCTGGAAGTTCCTCATTATATAACTATTGGTTCTCCTTTGGGCTTGCCCACAGTTAAAGGGAAAATCCTGCAAGAAAGAGATTATGATGCTAGGGTACGCACCCCTTCTATTGTGACTAAAACCTGGGTTAATTACGCAGATAGAAGAGATCCGGTGGCTACTGATAACCATCTATCTGATGATTATCAAGCTAATAATAAAGGGATTAAAGTTTTTGATGATTTAGTGATGAATGATTACGAGTTACCCTATCAAGTTGGTAAGACTAACTCCCACAAATCCTACGGTTATTTGCGTACTCCGGAATTATCTATGCAGGTTAAATCTTTTTTGAAAAACGGCTAATTATTAATTAGGGCAGGTTTGTTTTCAGGGTTGATACCATAAATTTGAAACTCAAACCTGCCCCTACTATTACACCATTTTAGCTAGCAGATACCTCTTCTAAGTAACTAAATATTTAGAAAAGGAAGACCTAACTTATTTAGTTAAACCAGCCTTTTTCTGTTTGCGTAAAGCGGAAGTTGTACCTAAGCCAGCTAAAGCGAAAAGCCCAAGGATAGAAGTTGGTTCAGGAACAGAAACATCATTTAATTTAGCAAACAACATAGTTTGATTAGCCTGGCCTTCTTCTGTAATAAATTGATTGACTTTGGGGCCATCAATAGTGTCAGAAAATCCTAATATTTTGAGATTGTAAATCTTGCCATCAATCTCAACTGTTTCACTAGAAGTGGCATCAGGAATACTGACAACATCTGGACAATTAGTTGCACCAGCAGGACTGCAAGGAGGAGTATTAGGTGTTTCATTGTGAGCAAAATCAAAGGTGAAATCCTGATTGAACATTGCACCATTTGCTATATCTAGGTTTAAGTTTAAAGTTGCACCTAAGATAGAACTACCACCACCAATAGGAAAATTATTGTGTGTAAATGTTCCTAGTTTAAATATTGCTCCATCTATCGCATCACTATCTAATAATATCCCCCCGTTACCAGTGAAGTTATAGGAACTTTGAGGACTGCCAGTACCCCAAGAAAGAGTATCTGTACCCTCACCATTAATATTAAGACCACCAAGAGGATTGACCAAGTACCATTAGTAGTGATAGTTATTGCTTCGGCTAATTGATTCCAGCTTAAACTTAAAGCAAAAGCAGTAGTAATAGTGCCTAAACTTTTCGCTAAAAGATTCATTTTTTATTTCTCCTAAAATTCATCTATTTAGTTGCATTTTTCGTTGAGCTGGATGAAAATTAAATACTAAAGATGTTGCGAATAGACTTCTTTTCAAAGACAGTAGCTATTGCAAGTTGATTTTATGGGCAACTTGAAATTAACTAGGCACTCGTGTATCTGAAATGCTACTTTTCAAGAAAATTGTTAGATAAAATTTTTATCTATTTCTTCTTTAGTGGCAACATTATTAAATAATTCATGCCTCACTATTCAATGTCTATATTACATATGAAACATGATTTTGGAAGCAAAATTTATATTTCTAAATCTGAACAAAAGCATTGTTTCCATTCTTTATAGTTGCTTTTTATATACGGGAAAACTGCTAGTTTAAAATCATAATTTGTTGCTAATTAAAATTGATTTTTAAGTGCTTTGTTCTCATTAATTAATCTCTTTAAAGAGACTTTATACATATTCCCTGTAAAATCTTCATGTTTAAATTGACCTGTATAGCTGAAATTACTTAAGTATGCGAGCTTTCAGATATTTAAACCACTTATAGAGGAAAAGTGATAGGTAATAGTTAGTGGGTAAGAAGTACAGCTTATTTTAACTACTAATTCAACCAGATGTCTTTTCAATGTGTAACTGCTGATCATGCCACTCAAACTTATCGGCGATCGCGCTTTACTAATCATAGGGAAGACCATTTTTATGGCTAAACTTCCAAGTACCATGCTCATCTGTTGCAACTAGATCATTGTCGGGATAATTTACTAGATCTTGGAGTGTGCGATCGCCTACTTCTAAGTAGATTACATCTGCATTAGAATTATTCACTAAGTGATGCCCATCAGCTTCCCCTGCCGGAAATCCTGCTGCCATTCCTGGCTGCAAAATCTGTTCTCCAGCATCAGTAATTAAGGTTGCTTCACCGGAAATAATGTAGATAAATTCATCTTGTTTACCGTGGTAGTGTCGTAGGGCAGAATGACTTCCTGGCTTTAGTTTGACCCAATTCACACCGAAGTTTTTTAGCCCAGCAACATTTCCCAACCTCTTCTTAATTCGCCCTGCAACTAGGGGTTGAAACTCCTGGGGATAGTTTGAACCCCTGGTTGGTAGAACATCTTGAGGATCAATAATCATAAGCTAATTTTACTCCTAATAGCTTCTCATAATGTCAAGTTTGCCATACAGTTACAAACAACTTGAAGAAAAGCATGATCATTGCAATCTCTCATTGTTAACAATTATTTATGAGTGCGTATAAAAAGCTTCTTGAGCAATAAATCACCAATAAGGAACCATCAATTGTTTTCTCTTTCATTCTCAAGGATCTGTTTATGTATCTTCTTGCCCTCAAGTCATTCAAGTTTTCCTCTCGTTTCAGCGCCCTTGCTACTTTTCTAACGATTGTTTTCCTTTCCCCCTTAGTCAAAGCAGGAACTATTCGGCACGACACCAGCGACTCATATTACCAAAATCTTGCCCATAAATTTCCTAGTGTTGGCTATCTCAGTGGCAAGAATACAACTAAAGCTTGGGCTTGCTCTGGAACTTTAATTGCTCAACGCTATGTCCTCACTGCTGCTCACTGTGTTGACAATGATGAAGGTTGGATGAATCAAGGTACTTTTTGGTTAGGAGAGCAACCCCACAGTGTCAGTCAAATCGGTATCCACAGAGATTGGTTATCTACAAATAGAGACTTAGTAGATGGTGTTGACTTAGCAATTTTACGTTTAGCAAGCAGCGTCACTAACGTTGCTCCAGCCCAGCTTTACACTGAGGGTAATGAAGACTTGCAACAGGGTGAATATGTTGGTTTTGGTAGAACTGGTAATGGTGAAACAGGCGATCAGCTTAACTCAGGAACAAAGAGGGCTGGCGAGAATATCATCGAAATTGCTACTAAGCTGGGCTACAACAATCGACTACTATTCTCAGACTTTGATGATCCTCGTCTTTCTCCTGCTGAAACTCTAGAATATCAATTAGCTCCCGGAGATAGTGGTGGCGGTTTGTTTATTGATAATCGTTTGGCTGGGGTTAATTCCTTTATAGTTGCTAGAGATGGCAACAACGACTCAGATTATGGTGATTTTTCAGTTGCGGTAAGAACTTCATCTTGGTACGATTGGATTTTAGGAGCCAGTAACTATCTGACTGATGTTAGCCCTACATATGAGCAAGCACTAGCACCATCTAGAAAAGGATACAATTGGTTCGATGATCGTTACTTTGTAGAAACTGTTTTTAGTGATGTAGATTTTGAGCAGTATGCTAACAACATTGAGCCTGAAGAAGAGACAGAGAATACAGAGGATACAGATAAGCTAGAAGTGGAAAAATCCCCCGACAACAAGGTTGATGTTCCCGAACCAGGAATGACATTGGGTTTACTTTCTTTAGTTGCGATCGCAGGAAGAATGGTCAAGGGTAACAAAAAGTAAGCGTATATCGCCTACGAATTAATTCGTGGGCTAGTAGCAATCGGCATCTAAAGATGACTAAGGAATTAGCTTTTGGGAGTTTGGTTACAGTTTTTTTAGGCAAGATTACAGCATTTGGTAGTCATCTTGAAGATGCTTAGGCTATAAGCTGTGAGATTTTAATCCTTGGCTAGGCTAGGACTACCTCCAGTAGGGCAGAGGCGATTAACTGATAACTGTTCACTGAAATTAACCCCGACTTCTAGTAATATCAATGGTAATTTCACCATTAAAATCAGGAATGGGGGCAGCTAGTTTGGTTAACTCAACTCTGACTTGCTGGATCGGATCTATCGCTAAAATTGCTTTAGCAATCTCCGTAGCTAATTTTTCGATTAAGTCGAACTTAGCTGTGGTGACAATTTGTTTAACTGTCGAAATTGCTTGGCGATAATCAAGGGTTTTAGTAAGATCATCACTGCTTCCTGATGTGGTTAAATCTAGCCACAAAGTTAAATCCACCTCAAACCATTGTCCTAATACTTTTTCTTCTGGCAAATATCCGGTGTAGCCATAGCAGCGAATTTGAGAAACTTTAATTTTATCCATATTGGTTTTATTTAGTCAATCAGGGTTAGGAATAAGTTGTTGACTAGAACAGTGTACCTAGATTTGGCTCGACTTTTTATATTAAGCTCAAACTTACTTTAGTAATTTTTTTAGTTAAGAATGAAAGTTTGGCAAGTTGATTTTTATCGCCGGCAATCACCGAAGCAACAAGGACAAGTTGTTTGGGAACTAATCATCTGTCAACCGGAAGGTGATTTGCTTTTTGAAGCACAATGTCTACAATCTCAAGCTAATTCAGCTTGGTTGGTTGAACAATTGCAAAAGGCAGCTTCAGGAAAGCTACCAGACAAATTACAGGTATTTCGCCCCCAGTCTTTAACTTTAGTCACTGTGGCAGGGGAAAAGTTGGGCATAGCAGTAGAAGCAACCCGACATACCCTCGCTTTGAAACAAGAATTACAACAACGCAACAACCCCATTGAAGTTGAACAAAATCCCCCCCAAGCCTTGCCAGATAAACTGTGGGGAGAGAAGTGGGGCTTCGTAACCTTTCCGGCAGGAAGTATAGAAGAGATATTTGGCGATCGCCCTATTCCCATCCGCAGTTTACCAACTTCTCTGTTACCTATCAACCTTGGTATTGCTTCCACTGTCAAAGTACCAGGAGTTGTCATTTATGGGGGTAGAAAGTCTATGCAGCTAGCCAGTTGGCTACAAGAAGTTAAACCAGCAGCCTTGAATTACATTCCCACAGAAGTAGCTAAATCTGGGGGTTTGGTTTTAGCCGCAGGATTAGTAGATCGTTGGATTGTTGCTACTTTTGAAGATGAAGAGGTAGCTAAAGCAGCGAAAGCTTATGAAGAAAGGAAGCAAGCTAGCCAAGGATTACATTTTCTCCTTATACAACCCGATGATTCTGCTATGACAACCAGTGGGTTTTGGTTGATTAAGTCCGATATATCACTGAGTCAAATCAGCTATTAGGAAGTGCCTAAGTCCCTGCCACAAGGAAATTGGAGATTATTATTTCGTCGAATTTTTTTTGATCTAATCTTGATACAAATAGAGAAAAACTACATCGTATCTTTACTTAATTTCTCCGGAACTCCATTAACTTGGTTCTATACCAACAAATACAGGAGTTCAACTTATGTTTTCTCTTAAAAAACTTGCTTTTACCACTGCTGGATCTGGATTAATCGCTTTAGGTTTAGGATTCACTGAAATAGTACAAGCCCAACCTCTTAATTGGAAGTATACCGTCGATAACTTCGCTGATGGCACTGATGCCACCGGAGTTAGTGGAGATTTTGAAATGTTTGGTACAGCTTATGCCCAACAAGGAAATCGCCTCTATGTTGGTATCAACAGTAACCTTGCCAAAGGAGGTGTAGCTTACAACGGTGCTGCTGATAAAAACATTAACTACGGGGATTTCTTTTTTAACTTCTCTGGTAAACAATTCAACCAAGCCATGAATGACGGAGACTTATTTGCTGTCAAATTCGCTGAAGGTAATGATTCTGGTGCAACAGAATTAGGGCTTTATGGAGGAGTCAAAGCTAAGAGTGTAACTTCAACAAACAGTGGCTATTCTAACTTAAATAAATACAACGAAAGGGTTGGAAAACTAACTGGTAACGATGCTTCTGTAGGAGATTTGACAATTGAAGAAACTTACGATTACTTGGGCAAAAATACTTCTATTCTTAATGTTATTGACACCTATGAAACCGTAGTTAGCAATGATGTCACCTTGATTGATGACTTCAGCAGCTTAGGACTCGATTTTGCTAGCAATTTGGGTCAAACTGGTAAGTATATCTATGGTTTCAGCTTTGATATCTCCAACCTTCCTAAAGGAGACTTTGTTGCTCATTTATTGGCAGAATGTGGGAACGATAGTATTGCTATCCTTGGTAAAATTGAAACTCAAGATGTCCCTGAACCGGCAACAGCAGCTAGCTTGGCCATCTTCGGATTAGGCTTAGCGGCTCGTCGCCAACGCCGTCAAGCTTAAGTTAGTTAAGTTTAAGGATACAAGCTAGCAATCAGGGGTAATTTTGTTAGCAAAGAAGACAAAAGTAACCAACAACAAATTTCGTAGTTATACCAGAAAGCTTCCTTAATTAAAGTTGAATCTCTTCAATTACAACAAACTAATCTTTCTCAAAATCTAAAACTTTGCCGTTAAGATAGTAAGAGTCTTTGCCATTACCTTCTATCTTATGTCAAAAGAACTCCAACGCATTTTCCCTGCACCTCCTCCTCCTGCGGAAATGTTTGCTACCCATCAATTAGCCCAGGAATTCCGCCGGGAAGCAGAACATCGCCAGGAATTCAAAGAGTATTGTCAGTGGTATCATCAAACAGCTTTGCAAAACCAACAAGAAGTAGCAGCAATGCACAATGATATTAATATTTTCGGTTGGTTTCTAAGAGGCAGAAAGTAAAGGAGAAAAAATTGTACGGCTTGTGGTTGCCGTTAGGCATCATTGACAAAAACTTCCCAAGCAGCTTTAGTAAGGGCTTCAATAATAGTTGCTTGGCTAAAGTTGAATGGAGGAGGATTTATTTTTTGGCCAAAAACTTGCTCAAATAGTTGAGGATTGGGATTTAATACTATTGAGCCATGTTGCAAAACTGCATTGCCACGACGTAACTGGGCGCTACCAACTAACTTCTGCCCATCCGTTGTTACCAAGTCTGCCCCTGTCGCTGCGGCAAAACAGTTAGGATTACCAATGTATCCTCTACCCTTTTCACCATAATAAAGTTCTACCCCTAGCGATCGCCAACCTTGAATCAGGAATTGACAAATATATTCATAGACATCTGCTAGTTTGCCAGGAAGGTTAGAAGTTACTACCATATAGGTTAAATCTCCTTGATGCAATACAGCCCTCCCTCCCGTCGGACGGCGTACTAAATCTACAGGTTGACCTCGCCAGGATAAATTCTGCCAGTGGGCAGGAAATTTACGTTGATGGTAGCCCAAGGAAATAGTTGCAGGATGCCAGGTATAGAAGCGCAAAGTCGCTGGCTGTTGATTTTGGCGATGTTGTTCTAATAACCATTCATCAAAAGCCATTTGTTGAGTTCCCGATGCAGTGGAAAAAGGCAGAAAACACCAGCTTTTCATGTGACCATTTAACCAACCAAAGAAACCTCAGTTTCAGTTATATTATCTTGCACTGAAGAATCATTTTTTCGTAGTAAGGTTGCTGTGCTTTTGAGGCAACCAGCTACAGGTAAAGCGATTAACACCCCTAAGACTCCTGCAACCTTTGCCCCGATGAGTAAAGAAACCAAAATCCACACGGGATTCAAACCAATAAATCCCCCTAAAAGCTTTGGGGCAATACCATTTTCAATGGCTTGTTCGATAATAACCGCAACAATAAGCACCCTTAAACCAAGCCAAAAACTCTTTAAGGCAACTAAGAAGCTAACAACAAAAATACTTGAGATTGCACCGAAGGGAAACAACGCCATTACCCCAACTCCTAAACCAAATAGCAAGCTGAAGGGGGTTTGCAAAATTGTCAAAGCTAAAGTCATCGATAAACCAATGATGGCGGCTAAGGAAGCTTGACCAATAAAATAGTTATTAAAGTTTTGCCGCAGTAGTTGTTGTATTTGTGAAGCGGCGGGTTGAGGGAGCCATTCTCCTACACCATCCCATACTTTGGAGCCTTGCAGAAGTAAATAGAAGGTGAGTACTATAATCAAGACTGAATCTACGATGTTACCTACAGTTCCCAATGCAAAACCAAGAATTTCTCCTGTAAAAGATTGCAGCAACTCAGAAACTTTGGCAGCGAGTTGACTAGCTACACCACTAAGTTCGACGGGGAAGTTGCGCATAGTCGCCCATTTGTTAAGGGTTTGCAGTTGTTGAGTTCCCGATTCTAGCCAACTGGGAAGACGCTCTGCTAACTCTACTATTTGTTCTACAATTATGGGGGCTAAGGTGATACCGAGAATTCCTAAAACCAAGAAAGCAATGAGGAAAACTCCCAAAACAGCATAGCCACGTTTGATGTGGTGAGAGGTGAGTAGTTGAACGGGATAGTTTAAGATGAAGGCGAAAAGGTTGGCGGTGATGAAAACTGTGATTAGAGACTCGAAATAGTGAAATACAATGAGAAATACCCAGCCATTAAGGACAATTAAGGGAAAAGATAAAGCCCACTTAACCCAATCTGGTAGTTTGTCTGTTAGTTTCATTATTTTTTGATCAGGGAACAGGATCGGTTTAAAATTAAAAATTAAAAATGAGGAATAGGAAATAGGAATATAATTTCTTAGTTGATTAGTTGCCAGTTTTGGTTGAAAAATCTGCGGTAGATGCCTTGGGTAATTAAGGAAGTTACTATAAGATTAGCTAATAATTGCATAAAGAGCAGCAAGATTTCGTAGGAAGCAGCATTAAGAGGCTCTACTCCTGTCAATAACTGTCCGGAGAAAAAGGCAGGTATAGTTGCCATGGCTATTACTGTCATTTGATTAAGGGAGGGGATTAATCCTGCCCTAATTGCTTCCCGACGATAGGTGATGATAGCTTGGTTAGGATTTGCCCCTAAACTGAGATGGGTTTCAATTTCTAGGCGGTTGTTATTGATGGCACTAACTAAACGTTCTCCAGCTATAGTAGAACCGTTAATAGCATTGGCTAAAATCATAGCAGCTAGGGGAATGAGATATTGGGGTTGATACCAAGTATCTGGTTGAATGATTAAAAGTATGGTGTAACCTAAAACAACTGCAATTCCAGCTAAGATTGCTCCCCAAACTATTAAAAATAAGCCCCGCAGTTTTTTACCCAGGCGGCTATTAATAAAGACTGCGGCGATAATCGACATTACCGCAACAGTTAAAACCACTAACCAAGGATTGTTAAAAGCAAAGATAAAATCTAGGGCATAGCCTACCGCTAATAACTGCACTAAGGATCGCCCTGTAGCCATAAGAATTTGACTAGATAAGCCTAGTTTTTGCCAACTTGCAATACCAAGGGCGATGCCAATTAAAATTAGGGATAGGATTAAGTCAAAAAAGTTTAGTTGGTTCAATTTCCTTCAATTCTTTGTTGCACTTTTTGACGAGAGGAAGAAGAAGAAAAAGCTTCGTAAACAGTGTACCAATTAGCTTTATCTACTACTCTAGGATAGAGCATTACTGCTACATTTTCTTGTTCTGCTGGGAATCTAAAAGCTGCAATAATTTCTTTAACCTGGGCGACACTAAAATAGCCTTCCCTAGCCGGTTGTGCCAGAAACTCCATCTGATTGGGACGACTACGTTTGAGTGCGGTGATAAACTGGGCAAACTCCCTCTCATCCATCAAGACACCAACAGTATCATCAGGAATATTACCACCTTGATAACTACCCATGACACTGTAAATACGCCGCACCCAACCAATCACTTCAGCCTGCTGGTTAGCACTTACTCCGGCAACCATAATAGTGGCTTGTGTGGCTCTACCGGAGGTTATACTACAGTCAACCACAGCTTTAAGATTACCTCTAATCCCAGTGGCAGATACAGAACTTTTGCTTAAGTTGCGAAAACTTTCATTTCTTAAAACTGCATGGGCTAATTCTGCACAACCTTGACTATTAGTATTTAACTGTAGGTAAGCATATTGTAATTCCGCAGCAGCGATCGCAGGGACAGTATTACTTAATAAACTGAAGCTACAAACTGTTGCTAAAGCAGGATAGATATTTTTCATAATGGTGCTTAAAAGAGTAAAGTATTTGAGACGAGTAGGCAATAGCATTTGTTGCTAGCAAGGGAAGGCAGAAATTATGAATATTACGATTCTTGGCTGTGGTTATGTAGGTAAAGCAGTGGCTCATAAATGGAATATTGCAGGACATAATCTTACTGTCACCACAACCACCCCAGAAAACGTGACAGAATTAGCAAAAATTGCTCAACAAGTAGTAGTTATTAAAGGAGATAATTCCTCTGCTCTAAAGAATTTGATTAGTGACCAAGAGACAATTGTTTTTAGTGTTGGAGCTAAAAAACGTACCGTTGCAACTTATCAAGAAACCTATCTAAATACAGCACAAAACTTAGTTACCGCCCTAGAAAATAATTCTACAGTCAAACATTTGATTTATACCGGAAGTTATGCCCTTTATGGTGATCAAAAAGGAGAGTGGATTGATGAAACTGCTCCCATTGAACCTCAAAATGAATATAGTCAAATTTTAGCAGCAACAGAGGAGATTTTATTAACAGCTAATTTACCAGTGTGTATCTTCCGTTTAGGAGGAATTTATGGCCCTGGCAGGGAAGTAGTTAAAATTTTTCGTAGTTGGGCTGGTACTACTCGCCCTGGTACGGGAGAGGATGCGGCAAACTGGATTCATTTAGATGATATTGTTGCTGCATTAGAGTTAGCAAGAGTTAAAAAGTTAGCAGGAATTTATCACTTAGTAAATGATCTTCCGTTAACCAAAAAACAGTTATTAGATAACTTGTGCAACAAACATGGTTTATCACCCGTTAGCTGGTCAAATTCTGCTGATTATATAAGTCCTTACAATGCTCGGTTATCTAACCAAAAAATCAAAGATGCTGGTTTAAAATTAATTCATCAAGAAACTGAGGTGTAGGTACGCAAACCTAAAAATAATCTTCAATGATTAATGATCATATTTCCTTTCAAGGAGAGGTTTTCAAACAAATCCAATAACTATAAATTGCCAATCTTAGTCTACGATAACGGCAAAGCCGTACAATTATCAATTTACAAAACTATCCTGACTAGCTATATACTTTTAGGCATTATATTAGGTAGTTTAAAGAAAACCAAACTTTTAAATGATGATTCGGGAAATACGCATTGATAACTACAAATCTATCAAGCAGCTTAAACTTAATTTAGGTAGAGTTACTGTTTTAATTGGTGAGAATGGTTGTGGCAAAACCAATATTTTAGAGAGTATTGCCTTAGCTGCCGCTGCCGCTAGTGATAGGTTAGATAATGAGTTTTTAGTCTCTAGAGGTATCCGCGTTGCCGAACCAACATTAATGCGTTCTGCTTTTGAAGTAGCACAAGCAACTCAAAATATTAAAATCTCCCTTTCTGGGGATAACAAATTAGAATTTAGCTGTTCTCTACAAAATGATAATAAGCCCTACTCCCCTTGGGTTAATCGTGAATCAAAAAGCTTGCATGATACAGTTTCTCTATTGAATTTTTTAGACCAAAAATACCATAACTTAGGAGGGAGTACCGAAGAATATAAAAGCATTTTAAGAAGGTTTCTCCAAAAGCAGCAGATGTTAGATAAATTAGCTAACTTACAAAAGTTTGTTGTTTATTCTCCTCAAAAACAAGAGCTACGTACTTTTGAAAAAGAGGAGCAAATTCAACCTCTAGGAGTACATGGGGAAGGATTATTTAAACTGCTAACTATTTTAAATTCTCACTCCAATCAAACTAAAATAGTTGAAATTAAAGAAAAGCTAAAGTTAATACCTTGGTTTGAGGATTTTATCATTCCGGCTAACCTCTCCCCCCAAGAAAGAAAGATTGCGATTAAAGATAAATTTCTCAATGCGAGTTTAGCGTACTTCGACCAAAAAAGTACTAACGAGGGCTTTCTCTTTCTGCTTTTTTACTTTACCTTGTTTGTTAGTCAAGAAACTCCTTCATTTTTTGCTATTGATAATATTGATGCTGCCTTACATCCCAAACTATGTAGTCAGTTGATTAAAGAAGTAGTACAATTAGCAATCAAATATAATAAACAGGTAATCTTTACTGCTCATAACCCAGCGATTTTAAGCGGCTTGCAGCTTGATAACGATGAGCAGAAAATTGTTGTTGTTTACCGCAACAATTCTGGGCATACCCAAACTAAACGTATCTTGAAGCCAAAAACTAGTGAAGCAAAAAAGAAGGTTAGTTGAATTGACAGTTTCTATAACTTTTAACTAAATAAAGCTGTATAAGCCCGTAATGAGACTTGAACTCATGACCTCACCCTTACCAAGGGTGTGCTCTACCACTGAGCTATACGGGCAGTTGTGGTGGGCCGAGCTGGATTTGAACCAGCGTAGGCGTAGCCAGCGGATTTACAGTCCGCCCCCATTAACCACTCGGGCATCGACCCATTTTGTTCCACGAATATTTAATATATCATAAGTTGTCACTTCGTTAACAAGAAAATTTTCTTCTCTATTCAACTTGTCTTAATACGGCGATATCTCGCTTGTACCCAAAGATAAATTCCGTAAGCAACTAAACCCAGAGCTACTAACAATAGGAGAATTTTACCAAAAGGTTGTTGAGCAATGGCTTGCAGAGTGCCATCAAGTCCTTTCACTTCGTTAGCATCGAATTGTTTAGCGGCACGAATGAGGAAACCGCCAATGATTAAAAATACCACACCTCTAGCGGCAATACCGAAACGACTAACATTAACTAGCCAAAATTCTTCGGTAGAACTTAACTCACTTAAATCAAGGCGTTTGCGAAACTTAACCTTGAAAGCACGATATAAGCGATAAACACCCAACCCAATGATAATTGCTCCTACCGTGCCAATCAACCAACGACCAAAAGGCTTTTGCATCACTATAGCTGTCCATTCTGCTTTAGACTTGCCATTGCTACCGCCTCCTCCTGCGCCTAAAGCAATGCGCCCAGCATCAAAAGCTAAAGCCCCATAAATCAAACCACTAATAAAATAGCCAATACGTTTGATGATATCTTTTGCTTGAGATTTTCCAGAGCTTTCCGGGTTTTCAATTGCTTCTATAAACCGCCAAAGAGCGTAACCAAATAAACCCACCGCAACCACAATTAATAGAATCTTACCAAAGGGTTGAGCGGCAATGGTACGAATAGCACCTTTGGAGTCAGTAGTTTTGCCTCCCGAAGAGAGGGCAGCTTGTACTGCTAAGATACCAATTAAGCTATAAACACCTCCTTTCACTATATAACCAAGCCTAGCTAGCTTTTCTACCCACATTTACTTCACCTTCACTTAGTACAACGATTAAACATAGTCTGATATTTCTCCTGGAGTTGAGGATTATCTAATACTATTTCTACTTTAATGCTGGCGCAACCATGAGGGGTTTGCATTGCGATAGTTTCTAACAAATCACTTGCTGCTTGAGGAGAAAGAAACTTACCTTCTACTGTGGCAACTGAGGCTATTTCTCCAGTAACTTCTCCTTGGGATAAATCTATTTGGGCTAGTTTTTTATAGCTTGGTTCAACTTGCTCAACAATTAATTTTTCCCAACGTACTGGCACTTCCACCATACGAGTACCAACTTCTTTACGCATAACAACTTCGCCAACTTTATGCTTAGTACGTTCGACAACTAATCTTTCTTCTAACAAGCGAATAATTGCTTCATCAACAACTTCTTTTGCCTCCCCATTAACTTCTTCTGTGCTATCACTATTAAGTTGGTAAGGCTCTAGTTGAGGATTAGTTTCTATTAAAAGAGATTCACTAGCAAGTTGAATCTTTTTTACGTATTTGCTATTTAAAATACATAGATTATCTTCGTTAGTTTGTTGATCGTGAAACTGGGAAATAACTAAATTTAAACTCCCCTTACCATTCCTTTCCACATCTCGTACTTTACCGACGATATTGCCTTCAGTATCTTTGAGGTCGAAGTCTTTAAGCAATCCTTTTAATTTAACTAAAGTTTTATCCTTAGCAGTGCTTAAGAGATGATTTTGACTATCCATATTTAGTTTAAGTAATTTTATTTAGATCCTGAAAAGTACAGGTTGAGCATTTTTAAAGTAATGCTTAACCTGTACTCAATAAACCTTATTTACAATGAGGTCAAAGCCAAGGTTTTATTTATTAACAATTGGCTTACCATCAACATCTACATCTAACTCTTCCCGTCGAAGAGTTTCTTCTGCTGTGACAGTTTCGCGGTCGACTTCTTTTCTAACGCTTACTTCTTCTCTGACCACAGCTTCTTTACCAATCTTAGCCTTCTCTTCATACACTTCCATGCGGGCTACTTCTCCTGCTTTGAAGTTCGCTTCTCCGGGAGTTACAGCCCTTTGGTTAGTAGGTGTTGTACGTTCAATCACCACCCGCTCGTTTTCTACAGGAACTGAAGCTGTTGCTGTCTCAGTTTCTACTCTTTTACCAACAGCAACTTCACCAGCCTTTTGTCTAGTTTTATCAGCTAATAATCTCTCTTCATAAAGTTTAATACTACCGTGATTTTCTGGAGTAGTATTATATAGTTCTTCATCACGCTCATAACTATAATTATCACGGTCAAAAGTAGTGCTACGGCTTTTCGGAGAACGATAGACGTTTCTTACTCTTTCTTCATAATCTGCATCGACTACCATATCATCATCATAAGTTGGTAAAGACTCTGCTTGATCTTTATTAGTTAGCCCTAAAGCATAGAGCTTATTACTATCATAATCGAAGCGGGCTTGACCAACTGGCAATAATACTTTCTTACCAAAAATCCAAAATCCAGTATCAACAACTATGTAACGGAAGTTGCCAGATTCATCTACTAAAGCATCGTGAATTGTACCGAGCTTATCATTAGTTGTACCAGCATAAACATCGTATCCTTTAATATCTCTTCCAGCAAAGATATCTTTCTTATAATTAGGATAAAAATCTGCTAACTTTCTAAGAGCCATTTCTTTAATTCTTCTTCTCTAGCTACACCATACACATTAGCGAAATTAAGTTTTTTATTTGTCCATCTAACGAAATATCCATGTTAAATAAGTAACTACTTCTTTAGGAGCAAAAACTTTCAGGTATCTACTTAATACAGTTGCGTTCTAAGATACTCAAAACAAAGTAAAAAATTAGCTATAATAGAACAATTTGAGACTTAATAGGTAGAAAAAAAATAGTACTTTAACACATAAGTCGTAGATAGATTCGTTGTTACCACTAGTAATTACTTCTTTTGATACAGTAGGAAGACTTGTTCTGAGATAGAGGGAAGATAAGCCTCAACCTAGCATAATTAAAACTAGGGGCATTGCTGGTTTTGATTCAGCAATGCCAAATTCAGCTAATTTTAGCAACAAGGAAAATAAACTATGAATACTCGAACCCCTAACAATAATGACTACAAACGCGCCGTGGGCGTATTTAACACCCGTGCAGAAACAGAAAGAGCGCTTCACGCCCTCAAAGATGCGGGATTTGATATGAATCGAGTTTCTGTGATCGTAAAAGACTCAGAATCAGGAGATCGCATTGCTGGGGCTGATGTTCATGAAAAAGCAGTTGGTAACAAAGCAGACGAAGGAGCCACTGCCGGGGCTTTAACTGGGGGTGCTTTGGGAACAGCGGCTGGTTTACTTGTTGGTTTAGGGGCTTTGACTATACCTCTGGTTGGCCCATTCTCTTAGCCGGTGCAGAAGCTACAGCTATCGCCACAACCTTGGCTGGAACAGCTATTGGTGCTGCGGCTGGAGGTTTGCTAGGAGGATTAATTGGTTTAGGCATCCCTGAAGAAAGAGCAAAAGTTTATAACGATCGCGTATCCCAAGGTCATTATCTAGTCATGGTTAGCGGTTCTTTAGCATCGGTACGCCTAGCGGAGAAAACCTTAAGCGACGGCGGTATCCAAGAGTGGGGTGTATATGATGCACCGGATTTAGCTGGAAAAGAAACTACTACTACTACAACCACTGCTAACACTGTTGCTTCCACTGATACCGATCCTGAAGTGGTAATTGTGGATCGCAGAGATCAAACTTCCCCACGCTAAGTTAGCAAACACTTATATTTAATTGAAAGGGATTACAAACTATGCAAAAATTAACCTTGCTTTTACTCAGCAGCTTATTGATGTTAGGAGGAGTTGCTTGTACTAATGCTAAGACCAGTGCTGACGCTCCTGATACAGTAACAGAAGAGGCAGAAGATCCTCAAGATGTTGAAGAAACTAAAGAAGACGCAGCAAGCGAAATTCGACAAGATCAGCTTAATGCAGATATCAAAGCTAGGGAAGAAAGAAACAACTTAGCTGGAGACGAATTGGAAAGGGCTGACTCTGACCTTGAGAGCGAAGTCCGCGCTAAATTAGAAGCAAATGTTCCTGGAGGCAAACTAACTGTCGCAGCAGAGGAAGGGGCAGTTACCGTTGCAGGAACAGTTCCTGATCAAAAAGAAGCTGAAACCATTGAATCTTTAGCTAAAGAAATTAAAGGTGTCAAAACTGTAACCGTTGATGTTGATGTTGTTCCTCCAGCAGAAGAATAACTTAAAGCGAAACAAAATATGTTGGGGGAGGGATACAAACAGTTTGTATCCCTCCTTTATTTGCTCTATTTTTGATTGATTTAATAATATGTAGTTTAGGTAAAAAAATACTATTATTAATCACAAATATTCAATCTTTAATGATAAATGGTATAAAGTAACTGCTGATTTAACATTGCAAAGGAACACAATTCTATTATGATCGGGATCATCTTTTTTATGCCTCGCTTTCATCTTTAGTAGCTTCGTGGAATATTGGCTGCATCGCCTCATGCACGTTTCCCCAAGGGTAGGTAGCCGCCATAGAGATCATCATCGTCGTAATGAAGGACAGGGGGTTCTATGGGAATTCCGGGACTATATTCGGGGTGGCATTTTTGTAATGTGTTTGATGTTCTTAATCTCTTTACCAGCAGGCATTGGTTGGTTTTTAGGAGGGTTAGTATACGCTGCTTTTTCCGCCTATGCCCATCAGCTACAACACGAAAATCCCACTAAATGTTTCTGGATGAAAATGCCTGTTCATTACGTTCATCACAAATACGGTATGTGGCATCACAACTTTGGTTTAGCTGTAGATTGGTGGGACCATATCTTCGGTACTTATAAACCTGTAGAATGGTTAACGGAGCAAGAAGAAGCCTTGCAAGAACTAAATTATTGGCAGTTACGCTGGTGGTGATATTCAAGTTACAAGTCACTTATTCATTGGCGTAAGCTTATCTGCCTATCTCTAGCTTACCGGGATAAATTAATATTAAACAGGGAAAACCATGCACCGTCTCGCCGCAACTCCAGGAGGTTGGAATCCCAATGATGAAGGGGTCATTTTTATCGAACAAACCCCTGCACCCATAGTTTTTCTCACTGCTGCTGATACAGATATTCAAACCCTTGCTGCTGTAGTGTCTCACTTACCAGAAGACTTTCCAAGCATACGGGTTGCCAACTTGCTGCAACTGCAACAGCAACTTACCATTGATACTTATGGGGAAGATATTTTATCACCAGCAAAAATTATTATCCTGCGTTTGTTGGGGGGAAGAGGCTATTGGCCCTATGGCTTGGAGGTTGTTAAAGAGATTATTGCAGAAACAGGGTGTGCTTTATTCGTTATACCAGGGGACGAACGTCCTGACCCTAGCTTAATTAGCCATTCTACGGTGTCTCTAGCTGCGGTTAACCAGTTGTGGCGCTATTTAACGGAAGGGGGAGTAGCCAACTTTGCCCATGCTTTGCAATTTGCTGCTGATACTTGTTTGGGTACAGGTTATGCCCCTTCCCCCCCTCAAAGAGTTCCTCGTTTAGGAGTTTATAAACACAAACACAATTCCAACAATGACTCTGCTAAGGTTGGTATTCTCTTTTACCGCGCCCATTATTTAGCAGGAAATACTGCCCCCATTGATGCTCTTTGTGAAGCTTTAAGGGAGCGTAATTTAATTCCTCTGCCGATGTTCATTTCTTCAGTGAGTGAGCCAGAAATTCAAGCCGAGTTATTAAACTATTTTCAAGATCAAGTTCAACTAATTCTTAATACCGCCAGCTTTTCTATTGCCAAACTTAATGAATCAGAAAAAAATACCTTTTGGCAACGGTTAAATGTTCCAGTTTTACAAGTCATTTTAAGTGGGGGTACTAAAGAAAAATGGGCAGCAAGTTGGCAAGGTTTAACTCCGAGGGATGTTGCCATGAATGTAGCTTTGCCGGAGGTGGATGGTAAAATCATTACCCGTGCTATCTCTTTTAAATCAGTCCAAACTTGGAATAAAAAGTTAGAAACTGATGTAGTTATTTATGAACCAGTTAAGGACAGGGTTGATTTTGTTGCTGATTTAGCTAGTAATTGGTTGAAGTTGAAGCAAACTCCTATAACAGAAAGAAAGATTGCTTTAATCTTAGCTAATTATCCCAATAAAGATGGTCGCCTCGCCAATGGAGTGGGGCTAGATACTCCTGCTAGTTGTATAGAAATTCTCCAAGCTTTACAACAAGCAGGTTATCAAGTTACCGATATTCCTACCAATGGAGATGAATTAATTTCTCGCCTAACTTATGGAGTTACTAATGACCCAGAAGGGAAAGAGTTACGTCCCTGCCTACAAAGTTTATCTCAAGAAGAGTATCAACAGTACTTTGAAAATTTACCACAAAAAGTACAAACCGAAATCAGCGATCGCTTGCCAAATATCCCTCAATCCAACATATCCATTCCTGGCATTCAATTAGGTAATATTTTTCTTGGTATTCAACCCTCAAGGGGCTATGATCTTGATCCGAGTTTAAATTATCACGCTCCCGATTTAGAACCAACCCCTGAATATTTAGCTTACTATTATTGGTTGAAAAAGAACTTCGGTGCTTTAGCTATTATTCATATTGGTAAGCATGGCAACTTAGAATGGTTGCCCGGTAAAAGTGTTTCTTTATCTGCTACTTGTTATCCAGAAATAACATTAGGAGCAATGCCTCACTTTTATCCTTTTATTGTTAATGATCCTGGGGAAGGTTCCCAAGCCAAGCGTCGTTCTCAAGGGGTAATTGTTGACCATTTAACTCCCCCTATGACTCGTGCTGAACTTTATGGTAACTTACACAAAATAGAAGCTTTAGTAGATGAGTATTATGAAGCCCAAACCTTAGATCCTTCCCGCTTAAAAATAATTAGTGATCGCCTTACTAAACTTATTATTCAAGAAAATCTGTCTCAAGATTTAGGCTTAACCGAAGCAGAAATAAATAACTCCTCAGAACTCACTACCAGTATCGATGGCTATTTATGCGAACTAAAAGAGGCGCAAATTAAGGATGGCTTACATATTTTAGGTGAATGTCCCCAAGGAAGACAATTAAGAGATTTAATCGTAGCGATCGCCCGTTCTCCAGATCAAGATAGAATTGGTTTAACCTGCGCTCTTGCTGAAGATTTAGGTTGGAATTTTAACCCTTTAACTGCAAATCCTACAGACAGTTTTTCGGGCAAAAAGTTTCATAATTTAGGGGATGCTATTGAATTTATAGAAGAAAAAGCAGCGAGTTTAGTAGAAGCAATTATTTCTGCATCCCCTCGTAATAAATATCAATCTCCAAACCTCAACAAAGAAATTAATTGGATAGAAAAATATCTTTTACCAAAATTACAACAAACTCCCCAAGAAATAACCAACTTGTTGAGAGGATTAGAAGGGAAATATCTAGCAAGTGGTGCTGCTGGCGCACCAACTAGAGGTAGAGCAGACGTATTACCCACTGGGCGCAACTTCTACTCCGTAGATATCCGCGCTATCCCCACAGAAACAGCCTGGAATGTCGGCAGGAAAGCCGCAGAAGCTGTTGTTGAACGCTATACCCAAGAAAACGGCGAATATCCCCAAACCTTAGCCATTTCTGTCTGGGGAACCTCTACCATGCGTACTGGAGGAGATGACATTGCTGAAGCCTTAGCTTTGTTGGGAGTGCAACCTGTTTGGGATGGCGCGTCTCGGCGAGTTGTAGACTTTGAAATCTTACCCGTATCTGGGTTGGGAAGGCCCCGTGTTGATGTTACTCTACGCATCTCAGGGTTTTTTCGCGATGGCTTCCCCAATCTAATAGATTTATTTTACAATGCCGTGAACGTAGTAGCAAGTCTTGATGAATCTCCCGAAGACAATCCCTTAGCTGCCAAAGTCAAACAGGAAGAGGATTTGTGGGAACAAGCAGGAGTAAAAAAAGAACAAGCTGAGGAGCGATCGCGCCACCGCATATTTGGTTCTAAACCTGGCGCTTATGGGGCGGGGTTGCAGGGCTTAATTGAAGGGCAAAACTGGACAAGTGATGAAGATTTAGCCCGTGCCTATATTAACTGGAGTTCTTATGCCTATGGAACCGGTGGCAAGGGAAAAGCTGCACCAGAAGCTTTCGCTAAGCGCCTAGAACAAATGCAAATTGTCCTCCACAACCAAGACAATCGTGAACATGACATCCTCGACTCTGATGATTACTATCAGTTTCAAGGGGGCTTAACCGCAGCAGTCAGGGCAGTTACAGGGAAAAATCCCCAAACCTACTTTGGTGACAACTCCCTCCCCAGCAACCCTAAAGTACGACAGTTAACGGAAGAAATCGCTAGGGTTTATCGTTCCCGCGTTGTTAATCCTAAATGGATTGCTGGGGTAATGCGCCACGGTTATAAAGGGGCTTTTGAAATGGCAGCCACGGTAGATTATTTATTTGCCTACGATGCCACCGCTAGATGTGTGGCAGATTATATGTATCAAGGGGTTGCAGAGGCATACATCTTTGACGAACAAGTACAAAAGTTTATTCAGGACAAAAATCCTTGGGCTTTAAGAGATATGGCAGAAAGGCTTTTGGAAGCCCAACAACGAGGTTTGTGGCAAGAAGTTAGTGAAGAGACTGTAAGTAAGTTAAAGGGGATTGTCAATCAAGCAGAGGGGGAAATTGAAACTGGTAATGGCTAGTTGCTAACTACCACTGGTAACAAGTTAAACTATTATTCAATTTCTCAAATATCCTTATATGAAAAAGAGCAATGCTTGATAAGCTGTTATACTTTTAAATTGGTTTGTTAGAGTAGGAAATAGAGAATATTCACCAGTAAAGAGTTTGAGGAAGATTAGGCTATTTTATAAATACCAACTTTGTATGTGCCTTAGCTTGCTAGACAAATGTAATTCATAATTATCAACTATCAATTATTAAATGGCTTCTAGAATTACAGAATTACGAAATCAAGGTTTAGTCACCCTAGGAATTGGCATCATTCGACTATATCAAAATACCATAAGTCGAGCAACTCCACCTCGTTGTCGTTATTTTCCTTCCTGCTCAAAATACGCCATTGAAGCGATTCAAAATTTTGGTTTAGAGACAGGGATAAAGCTGGCAAGCAAGCGTATAAGAAGATGCAAACGCCCTTACGGTGGATATGATCCAATCCCTAACCATTTAACTATTAATTCTCATTCCGGTCGAAATATCCGCAGCAATAATATTTCTCAGGAACGTTTCGATACCATTAAAGAAAATCAAAACCCCTTAGATGTAAACAACTTTGATCACCAGTTCAAATTAATATTATCTTATCCAACAAATCGAGAATTTTATTCTCAAAAAGACTTAAAATGCAAACTAGCTGAATTTCATGAATATGTTTTAGAAATTTCTCAATATGCCATACTTTATAAGGTTGATAAAGTAGAAGCAGGAATCATCAATGATCATTACTTAATTCGCTTTTCAGGAACCACTTCTTCTGCATATTTAGAAAATCAACTTGATGAAATTATTGGCTTACTAATTGCCCAACTAGAAAGCTTTTTTACCATTGTCCAAGAAAATGAATTTCAACCTTTATATTTTGAAGTAGATGGTCAAGTTTATCTTAAACCCGAAGCAAATCAACCTTCAGTACCAAAAGAATATTCCCCTCAAGAGAACTTTTGGTTTTACACAAATTATGCCAGTGTCTGGGACGATTATTGGGGTTCTTATTTCGTTTCCCAACTCTTTGAAATCTTTTTCAATAGCCTTGAATTAGCTGCTGGTGTTACCAATGAAGTCGGTACAGATTTCATCAACCCTATAGAAGTAAATAGAATAATAAATAGCAGTAACCAAGGAGGCAATTTTTCTGAAAATAATGGATGTGATTTAAGTGATGGTTGTGGTGATTTATTAAGTGATGGTTGTGGTGAAATTTGTAGTCAAGGTTGCGGTAGTATATTTGATGGCTGTTCTTGAGAATAACAAAACTTTTCATTCTTCAGGCCTGCGGCGTAGTATTATCTCCATACTTAATCAAAAGTGCGATCGCAATACTAACAGTAAAAATAAGTACCATACTCAAAGCCGAACCAAAACCCCAATTACGGGTTGCTCCCAGAAATTGATTGTAAATTAAGCGGGAGACAGTCATACTAGAAAGTCCTCCCAAAATTTCTGGATCTACAAAGTCCCCTAAAGAAGAAATAAACACGAGTAGAGAACCGGCAAAAATACCAGGGAAAGTTTGAGGGATCGTCACCTTCCAAAAAGTTTCCGCAGGCTTTGCACCTAAGTCCGCAGAGGCTTCCAATAACTGTCTATCTAGCTTTTCAATAGAAGCATAGAGAACTAAGACCATATAGGGCAAATAACTATAAGCCATACCAATTAAAACTGCTGTTTTGCTATACCAAAATGCCACTTCTGGGATACCAAAAATACCTAAAAAGCTATTTAATACTCCTGTAGGGCGCAGAATAGTAATCCAAGCATAGGTACGCAACAATGAAGAAGTCCAAAGGGGTAAAATAAACCCCAGTAAGAGAATGTTACGCCAGCGTTTCGGAGCCATTTGTGCAATCCAATAAGCTACGGGGAAGCCTAATAATAGGCAAATAATGGTGCTGCTAATGGCGAAAAAGAGTGAGCGACCCAAAACTTTGAGATAAAGAGGATTAAGTACCTCTAAATAATTACTAATACCATCAGGACTAACTACTTGCCCTGGTCTAATACCTGATACTAAACTCAACTCAAAAATCACCAAAGTTGGTAATATTAGTAGTAAAAGCAACCAAAAACCCGCAGGGCCAAGTAAAGTTAAGATACCTAACCATTGAGACTCAGAAGAACTCGTTTCTACGGCAACTGCTGGCTTTTGCAGTTCGTCGCTGGGTTCTAGATTAGATCGGGGGGGAAAAGTAGATTTTTTAGGCACGATGTAATAAAAAATTTAGGTTTAGAAAGACTAATATTGCAATTACCCGATTTTATTTAGCTATTCACAAAACATATCATTAGAAAACCACCATAATTAATTTAACCACTAGTTAATTGAGTCCAGAAGCGGTCGTAAATTTCGTTGACTTCTTCGTTTAAAGGAACTAACCCTTCACATTTTTCCAGAACAGATTCCGGGGGATAGAGAGTATAGTCGTTTTGTATTTCTTGGGGTAAAAGATTATAAGCCCCTTGACTAGGTGCAGAAAAATGTAAGCGTTGACAAATGCGGGCAGCAACTTCCGGTTTGAGCATAAAATTAATCCAAGCATAAGCAGCATCTGGATTGGGGGCGCTGCGAGGAATAACCAATGTGTCTACCCAAACAGAAGAACCGCTATCAGGAACTATGTATTCTAAATCTTCATTGACCTCAATAACTTCTGTAGCATCAGAAGAGTAACACATGGCCATGAATAAATCCCCAGAAAGAATTTGTGTTCGCCAAGCATCAGAATTCAATGAAGCAATGGTTGGTTTAAGTTCAACTAATTTCTCATATGCTTGTTTAATTTCTTGGTACTCTGTGGAGTTGTAAGAATAACCCAAAGAACTTAAGGTTGCACCCATAACTTCCCGCACATCATTAGGTAAAGTGACGCGCCTAGCAATTTCTTGGCTATTTTCCCATAAGTAATCCCAATCTTTTGGTAATTGAGATAGTTTTGCAGGGTTGTAAACTAAACCTGTGGTTCCCCAGCTTAGTGGCACACTGTACTGATTACCTGGATCATAAGCGGGATTTTCAAAATTAGGAAATAGTTGGTCTAGCCCTTTCAGGCGAGAATGGTCTAACTTTTTCAATATTCCTAGCTCGACCATACTAATCACCATATACTCTGAAGGATAGATGATGCTGTAGCCTCCGCCACCGCTAGCTTGGATTTTAGCTAGCATAACTTCATTGGAGTCAAAAACATCCGCTACTACTTCAATACCTGTTTCTTGGCGAAATTGCTCTAATAACTCATCGTCTGTATAACCTGCCCAGGTATAGATATATAGCTTGTCCTTAGAACCTTGTTGAACAGGAACAACTTCTTCTTCTGAGGGTTCAACATCATCTTCCTCTTCTTCACTAGCAGCAGGACTAACATTAGCAATTGTCCAACCGCAACTAGATAGCCATAAACTAGGAAGTGTGATCGCCGCACCCTGTAAAAATTGACGGCGACGAAGCTGTTTTAATAACCTGTGGCGATGAGTAGAAGACACTGTATACCATTTATCATTGAACATTGAACATTTTAGCCTTCGGCAGCGGCAAGCCGTACATTGTAGGGTTTACCCTTGTCGAAGAAATCATTCATAAATCACCAATCTCCTAAAGCTAGACAATCCCTCGCAGACCAGTGAACATAAACAGGAGTATCAGCTTCTGGTAAACTACTAACTGACATATTCGGCTGCATTACTGTCAAAGAATCTCCTGTAACCAATTCCACTACATAATGGACATGAGTTCCCAAATACATAACGTGTTTCAAGCGTCCTTCTAAACAATTATGTTCTCCGGTAGGAGGTTCTAGGCTCAATTTAATTTTTTCTGGGCGGATGCTAACAATAACTTTTTTGTGCAAAGAAGAACGATCCTGTTCTTCTGTATCTGGTAATTGAACGATCAGTTCTAAGCCACGATTAGTAATAATTCTGCCAAAAGAAGCATCACTAGCTTCAATAAAACCTTCAAATAAATTAGTATCTCCAATAAAATCAGCTACAAAGGGAGTACGAGGGCGTTCATAAACTTCGGTAGGATGACCAATTTGTTCAATTTTACCTGAGCGCATTACAGCGATACGATCAGATAAAGAAAGAGCTTCTTCTTGATCGTGAGTAACCATCACAAAAGTAAGTCTCAACTCCTGATGCAAGCGGGAAAGTTCTACCTGCATTTCTTTACGTAACTTTAAATCTAAAGCCCCTAAAGGTTCATCCAGGAGAAGTACCGCAGGACGGTTAACCAAAGCCCTAGCTAAAGCAACCCTTTGTTGTTGTCCTCCCGATAACTGACTAGGAAAACGATTGGCATAGGATTCCATCTGCACACTAGCCAAAGCTTCCTTAACACCATTTTCCACCTCTAACTTGCCCAATCTTTTAACTTTTAGTCCAAAGGCAACATTTTCTGCCACAGTTAAATGGTTAAATAGGGCGTAACTCTGGAACACCGTATTCACAGGGCGGCGATAGGGAGGGGCGTTATTCATCAACTGATTTTGAATAAACACCTTACCTGCACTCAAGGTTTCAAAGCCAGCGATTAAACGCAGAACAGTGGTTTTACCACATCCTGAAGGGCCTAAAATGCTGAAGAATTCTCCTTTACGGACACTGAGGTTAACTCCGCCCACAGCAGTTTCGCCATCAAAGACTTTAAAAGCTTGGCGTAGTTCAACATCTATAATGGCTGAGCTATCTGTTGAGCGTTGTTCCCTAGAAGAAGTTTGCAGCATAGATATTAAAAATATGACGTGTCAAAATATAACAACTGTGGCAATGGGCAAATTTTAGCTCAGACGCAAGCAAAATATCATGCCCATATTTGGATAAAGGTTCAGGACTTACGCAGTAAGACGATACGGAGAGGCTTGCGCGTTCGTATAAACGTCTCCGTCAGGCTATAGTTAATAGAGGTTTTTATAAGCTAAGTGCATAAGTCCTAGAGTTTCGCTTACAATGATACTTCTTATGTCCCTATTAAAGCTCCTTTAACTCTTTTACCGTTTTACTAAAATTATTCCTTGGTGCTGCCTAAATTTCATTATTTGTACCAGTGAAACCAGAAAATCTTTACTTTTTATAGTTTTAGTCCAGAATAAAGTTGATAACTGAACGAAAAAATTTTCAAGCTAAACTTAAGGGTGTATTTTAACAATTTAGGTGGGCAGACTCGTCCTGAAGATGGCAATATCAGTAAGAAGAAGTATTAAGCTTCCTACTTGAGCTTTGTTCTAGTTAACTTAACTATTTAAAACCAACTAACTACAAACCCAAAATACAACCATAGCCTGTTCCCCAATGACTATTATTCAGCCAGGTCCTAATCTTCGACGGCGACAGATCCCTCGCACTGGTGGTCGTCGCTATCAGTCTATTTTTATTATGAGTCTAATTACCCTCTTTTTGTTGGGGGGAATTGGTTCTCGTCTAGCTTACCTACAGCTAGTGCAAGGGCAAGAAAATCGCGAAAAGGCAGAAAATAACCGAGTTCGCCTCCTCCCAAAACCACCGATACGGGGAACAATTTTTGATCGCAAAGGGGATGTTTTAGTAACTAGTCGTTTGTCCCATTCCGTTTTTATCTGGCCTTTAGCTAGTCAGAAACCTTACTGGGATACCACAGTTAAAACCTTATCAGACGTTTTGGGTATTCCAGAAGCAGAAATTCGTCAAAAAGTGGAACAAGCGGGCTATGACTCTCCTACGTTAGTAAGGATTCAACGAGGTCTTAATAAAGCTCAAATTACCGCCTTTGAAGAATTAGAACCCCAACTTAAAGGCGCTAGCCTCGATATTGACCCTGTACGCCATTATCCCCACAAAGAACTAGGTTCTCATATTTTGGGTTATACAGGGGAACTTAATGCCGAAGAGTTAAAAGAAAGTAAGCGAGAAGGCTACATCATGGGAGATGTGGTCGGTAAAATGGGTGTAGAAGCCGGTTTGGAACCCTTACTTCGGGGTGAATGGGGTGGCCAGCAGGTAGAAGTTAACGGTGCTGGTAAAGTAATGAGAGTTTTAGGAGAAAAAGAGGCAGAAGCTGGTGGAGATGTTACCTTAACCATTGACCTTGACCTTCAAAAAACTGCTGGTGCAGCTTTGGGCAACCGCAAAGGTGCTATTGTAGCCCTTGATCCTAGAAATGGGGAAGTTCTGGCGATGGTGAGTAATCCAGGCTTCGATCCCAACATTTTCTCGACGCGAGTTACCCCTGATGTTTGGAAAGAATTGCAAGGAAGAGATCACCCCTTTGTTAACCGTGCTTTAAGAGGATTTCCCCCCGCTTCTACTTTTAAGATTGTTACAGCAGTAGCTGGTATGGAAACGGGTAAATTTTCTCCAGATACTGTCTTGCCAACCTATGCCTATCTCCGAGTGGGAGGAACTAGTTTTGGGGAATGGAACCGGGCTGGATTTGGTCCGATGGGCTTTGTTAAAGCCTTAGCTTGGAGTAGTAATACCTTTTTTGGTCAAATTGGTAAAGGTGTAGGTGGACCGGCTTTAATTGATTGGTCGCGGCGTTTCGGTTTTGGTTCTGCTACAGGTATTGAATTACCAGGAGAAGCAGCCGGGTTAATCGCTGATAATGAATGGAAAAAGGATAATTTCGATGGTTGGGAATGGCACGTCGGCGACACAGTAAATATGTCCATTGGTCAGGGTTTCACCCAAGCGACTCCTTTACAAGTAGCAGTAATGTTTGCTGTACCAGCAAATAGCGGTTATAAAGTTACTCCTCACTTACTCAAAAATAATGGTAAGCCCGATGAGGAATGGCGTAAGTCCCTGGATTTAGATCCAGAAACAGTTAAGACTGTTCGGGAAGGACTACGAGAGGTGGTTAGTAGCGGCACAGGAAGGGCAGCCCAAAGCGAAGGAATGCCCCCAGTTGCTGGGAAAAGCGGTACAGCAGAAGCCCCTCCAGGAGAAGCCCATGCTTGGTTCGGTGCATTTGCTCCCTACGATAAGCCAGAGATTGTTGTAGTCGCTTTTGCTGAACATTCTGGCGGCGGCGGTGGTTCAGTGGCTGCACCGATGGTTAACCAAGTTCTAAGAACTTATTTTAAGGTTAAGGATAAGAAGGAGAAGGAAAGTAAGTAATGAGTAATTAGCAATTAGACATCTCCGGAAATAAAAAACGAAATCAATTCTTATACCGAAATCACAAATTATTCTTACTATTCCCTCTTTTCCGGAGATGATTATTAGCCCTTCTTTTCTTTGCTAAATACTGTTGGTGATAATCTTCTGCCAAATAAAACTTGGTAGCCGGTTTTATTTCTGTAACGTGAGTTCGACGGAGAAAAAGAGAGAAAAGAAAAGCATCAGAGGTATGCTGAAAATGAATCGTAATCAGTTTCTGATGCTATGTCTAATATTGTATCCCGTCTCGATATCACCCAAATATTTTGTCAAGTAGATGACTTTTATCAGAAGTTTGAGAGGCATTGGCAACAACAGCCAATGTTGACATCAACTTGTGGAGAACGTCTATGTCGCTCCCGCCTAAGCTTGAGTGAAGTGATGACAATTGTCATAGCCTTTCATGGTTCAGGATTCAGAACGTTTAAAGAATTTTACACCCTGCAAGTATTACCCTACTGGAAAAAAGCTTTTCCCAATTTGGTCAGCTACAATCGATTTGTGGAGCTAATGCCGTGGTGCTTGATGCTTCTATGCTGCTTTCTTCATACTCTTCGAGGGGAAATTACTGGTATCAGTTTTATTGATTCAACCCCCATTGAAGTCTGTCACCCAAATCGCTCCAAAAGTCACAAAGTTTTTGAAGGTTTGGTGGGTTGGGGCAAAAATTCGATGGGATGGCACTATGGCTTCAAGCTACATCTGATTATTAATGATAAAGGTGAGTTGCTCGCTTTCAAACTTACAGAGGGTAATACTGATGACCGTAATCCTGTGCCAGATATGGCTGATGGCTTGATTGGCAAGTTATTTGGCGACCGTGGTTACATTTCTCAGGACTTGTTTGAGCAGCTTTACGAGCAAAAGCTACAACTGATTACACATCGTAAGAAGAATATGAAACCAAAGTTAATGCGCCTCCAAGATAAGATTCTACTGCGTAAGCGTTCTTTGATTGAAACCGTTAATGATCAGCTTAAGAATATCTGTCAGATTCAGCATTCAAGACACCGCAGTGTTTGGAATTTTCTGGTTAATCTTTTAGCTGGTCTAATCGCTTATACTTTCTTACCTAAAAAGCCTTCCCTTGATCTCTGAACCAAAAGGCTTAGCTGAACTACCTTCTGCTGTTTTTTAACTTTCGTCGAACTCACGTTCTGTAACAATTTTATTTTCATATCTGCCAGACTTTTCAAGCTTTGCTTTAGAGGTTCTGGCAGTTACTTCTTGTGCTTGATTGTGATAGAAGATAGCTGAACGGTATTGTTCTCCTCGATCTGCCCTGGCGGTTTAAGGTAGTGGGATCGTGAATTTGCCAAAAAATATCGAGTAATTCTGTATAGTTAATTTCTTGGGGATTGTATTCTATTTCTACAGCTTCTGCATGACCCGTAATTCTGGCACAAACATCAAGATAAATAGGATTTTCAAAATGCCCTCCGGTGTAGCCAACGATAGTTGAAATAACTCCTTTAACTTGGCTAAATTTATCTTCAATGCCCCAAAAACAGCCTGCGGCAAAGGTGGCTTTTTCCATCAAAATTTTTACCTTAAATTCAAACTCTAATTAACACGCCTTGATCATAATACTCATTCACAGCTATGTTAGAATTTCATGACATTTTGATCCCTCGCAACCTTGAAAATTCGTTATTGGAGTCAAAATCCAGTAATAACAGGCGATCTCCTTAGTCAAAGTTCTGTTACATTTTTAAATATATAAGCGATCCCCGCGATCCCAAATCAAGAAGTTAGATTATCAAAATTTTATTTGGTAGTGACAAAAAAACACTAGCTTCAAAAGATGAAGTAACTAAATTCTAGAAGCAGGGGATTAGCCGGATACGCTGAATAGGAGATCGAACTCATGGCAAAAGAACGTCCACCTTTAGAAGAAATGACGCTAAGGCAGCTTCGTAGAGTTGCCAGTGAATATAACGTGAGTCGCTACAGCCGGATGCGTAAAGCCCAGCTACTCGCTGAATTACAAAAAAGAGAAAGCGAAAAATTTTCTCGCAGTCCATCTATAATATCGGAGGCACAAGTGGAAGCATCTAAATTTGAACTAGGTCAAGAAGATCCGACTGGCGGAACCTTAGCGTCCGTAGATGAGGGACTTAACGAACTTCCCGATGGCTATGGTGCAAGCAGAATTGTTTTAATGCCTCGCGATCCCCAATGGTGCTATACCTACTGGGATATTCCTGGAGAACATAAAGAAGAATTGCGCCGCCAAGGGGGGCAACAACTTACTCTAAGACTTTACGACGTTACTGATATCAACTTAGACTCTCAAAGCCCCCACAGCTTACAAGAATTTCCCTGTGATGAACTAGCCAGAGAATGGTATTTACCTATGCCGGTTAGTGATCGCGACTATGCAGTAGATATTGGTTATCGTTGTGCAGATGGGCGTTGGTTAGTCTTAGCCCGTTCTGCGGTAGTACGTGTACCACCGGTTTATCCTTCTGATTGGATAGAAGACCAGTTTGTAACTGTAGATTGGGAAGAAGATTTACGGGGTAAAACAGTCTTTGAACTTGTTCCCCCCAGCAAAAGTGCTGCGGCCGCTGGTATGGTAGGTGGTATTGCTGCTGATAACCCCATTTATGACGAAATTTTCGGTATGGCTGAGTCCACCGAAGCTCAAAGGGTTGCAGGTTCCCTTTATGGTTCTATGCAACAGGTTCCTGTCCATGAAGAAGCTATTAGTTCTTACGTCTTCCCCTCTGGAGTGGGAATGTGGGCTTCTGGGAATATGTCCGGTGTCGGTATGACTATGTCTGGGGCAGGTTTCTCAGCTTCTGCGCCTCCTATTCGTCCTCGCAAGTTCTGGCTGGTAGCGGATGCAGAGTTAATTGTCTATGGGGCAACGGAACCTGATGCTACAGTTACAATTGGTGGTCGTCCTATTAAGCTCAGTCCTGATGGTACTTTCCGCTTCCAAATGTCTTTCCAGGATGGCTTAATCGATTATCCTATCAAGGCAGTAGCTGTTGATGGTGAACAAACTCGTTCCATTCAAATGAAGTTCAACCGCGAAACTCCTTCTCGAAATACCAATACTAAAGAAGAAGCCGTAGAAGAGTGGTTTGCTTAAATAACAAAGAGTGGGTAGTAGGGGAAAGAAAACTTTGTAATTCTTTTCTTTGCCAAACAAGAACTTAAAAATCAGACCACAACTTCTTAACAGATATCCCCAGCATTAATGCTGGGGATATTTTTTTTAGGCAGAAGTAACTAACTCCCTTTGCTTTTCTGGCAATTCTGTATGTTTAGCCACAATACGTCGGAACTCATCCCCTTCAATGGTTTCTTTTTCCAACAAAATATCTACCAGACGATCTACCAAAGAGCGATTTTCTCGAATCAACCGTCTTGCTTCAGCATGACCCTGATTAGCAATCTCTCGTACTTGCAAGTCAATCTTTTGAGCAACTTCTTCAGAATATTCTGAACGAGGACCCCATCCTGAACCCAGGAAGACTTGATCATCAGGATTTTCTAAGGCTATGGGGCCAAGGTCTGACATTCCATAACGAGTTACCATTTCCCTAGCTAAATTAGCGACTCCTTTAATATCGCTGCTTGCTCCGATGGTAACTTCGTCATAGCCAAAAATCTCTTCTTCTGCGGCTCTTCCCCCCAAGTAAATGGTAATTTGATCCATGAGCCAAGCCTTACTATAAAGTCCGCTATCGACCATTTCTTCGTTAAATACCTGTTGGGCAAAACCTCCTATGCCACCAGAGCGAGGAATAATTGTTACTTTATTGAGGGGATCAGAATGCTTTAATAAGGTCATCAACAAAGCGTGACCAACTTCATGGTAGGCAATGAGCCGCTTTTTCTTGCTATCTAAAAGGGGATTCATGCTTAAGCCAATGGTGATGCGATCCAGGGCATCTTCAATTTCGAGGGTGGTGATCGCTTCCTTACGCCGCCTCGCAGTTAAAATGGCAGCTTCGTTGAGTAAGTTAGCTAAATCAGCTCCAGAAAGACCAGGAGTACGGCGGGCTACGGCTTCTAAGGAGACATCTTCAGCGACTTTTTTGGTACGGGAATGGACTTGTAAAATTCCCAAACGCCCGTTATATCCAGGTAAATCCACCATAACTTGACGATCAAATCTTCCTGGACGTAATAGGGCAGAATCGAGAACATCGGCTCTATTGGTAGCAGCAATCACAATGATCCCGGTATTCATTTCAAAACCATCCATCTCTGTGAGGAGTTGGTTGAGGGTTTGTTCCCTCTCATCATTGCCACCACCAATTCCTGCCCCTCGCTGTCTACCTACCGCATCAATTTCATCGATGAAAATGAGACAAGGAGCATTTTCTTTGGCTTTTTTAAATAGATCCCGAACACGAGAAGCCCCAACCCCAACAAACATTTCTACAAATTCTGAACCAGAAATGCTAAAGAAAGGAACCCCAGCTTCTCCAGCTACAGCTTTAGCTAATAAAGTTTTTCCAGTTCCAGGAGGTCCAATTAACAAAACTCCTTTAGGAATGCGAGCGCCCAGGGCAGTAAAACGCTCAGTTTCTTTGAGGAAGCTAACTACTTCTTGCAGTTCTTCTTTAGCTTCATCAATACCAGCTACATCATTAAATTGGATACCGGTTTCTGCCTCCATTTGAAAGCGGGCGCGGGATTTACCAAAATTCATGGCTTGGCCAGAAGATGCTGCTGAACGCCGCAAAATGGCAATTAATCCACCTAATAAAATTACGAGGATCAAAATATTAACGGCGATGCCAAAAGCCTCGGAGTGGTCAGTAGATTGAGTGACTTCTAGTTCAACTTTTTGAGTATTTTGAGGTGCAGCCCCTTCTGGTTCTGGAAGTAGTGGTTCACCATCAATTTGAGGGTTTTTCAGACCCCCAGTACCGTTGATTTTCTCAATAAGTTCAGGATTTTGGTTAAGTAATTTGACTTCTTTAGGAGGAGTATCAGCATCTTGACCAGAGAGAAAAACTTTTGCTGTCTCAGTGGTTTCGTCAATCTGGATTTTTTCTACTTTACCTTTATCAATTTGGTCTAAGAGTTCGCTATAGCTAATTTCGCTGCTATCTTCTTCTTTCTGGGCATAAGCAGGATTTCCCAGCAACATAGTAGAGAAAAGTACCAAGCTAGTAGCAAAACGCCAGAAGCTTTGCGATGCTTTTGTACCTTGTTTAAAAGGAGAACTCCTGCCGTCTCTATGAGAAAAAACTGCTTGCTTTTTAATCTGGTTTTTTTTCATGCCCTTGCTTTCTTAAATAGCTTGATGGGGTTTGCTTTTTACATATTGTTACTGTATCTAGTTTAACTTTTCTCTTCTAAGACGGTTGGTTTTTGGGTTAGACAGCAGGGATTATCCCAGTTGTTCTTTTAAAATTACTCGAAGTTTGTCTTGTTGTTCTACCGTACCTGCCAACAACACACCTATTTTCCCGACCAAAATACAGCCCCAGTTAACCAAAATCACTCCTGTACCAGTTTGGGAATCATATTCAATATCCTCTAAATTTATCTCTTTCAAGGAATGATAGCTGGTATTAAAGTTTTCGCTTGTCCAACTAGATATGTTCAATTTCTGGGCAATTCCAGTGGGATAAGATGCCCCGTTGAAGCGAGGGTTACACTCAATAGCGACATAACGGGTTGCGCCTTCCCCTTCTACCACTGCTACATCAAAGGCAAAGATTTCCTTCATGCCATTTTCCAACATCCATACTGCCATGGGTTCTACGGTTTCCCAGGGTTGGTGATGGGTAGGATAGCGGTTGCCCATATGAGTGCAACCAGCTAATATCTGTTCTGATGCGGCTAGGGGTTTAACTTGTTTGCCTTTAATGCAATATTGTAGGTTCAAGAACTTAGAAGCAATGATTTCTTCTTGAATTTGTAAAGGCACATCTACCTCAACAGATTCCATTGCAGCAATTAATTCTTGTTGATCTTCGCAGCGTACAATACCCATGCCATCAACAGAAACTGCTGGTTTCAAATAACAAGGATAGGGAAGTTCGCTATAGTTACTTATTTTGGTTTTATTCTCAACACAGATAGTTTGAGGAACTGTGACTTCAAGTTCTTGGGCTAGTTCAATGAAGCTGTTCTTGGAGTTCATGAAAGCAACTACTTTCAACCAGTCTTCATCTACTTTCCGAAACCAATCTTGACTTTCGCGATTGCCATTGACAGCATCACCAAAGAAAAAGACAGAAATATCGTAGTCTGGATAATCCCCCATCTTAACCCGTGATACATCCCAAATGACTTCATGGGTATGGTTTAAGCCAACACGTTGGTAATGTTCTGTAATGGCATTCCACTCTTGTTTTAAATCAGGATGAAGTTGGATAATGTCATGGGGTTCTGTCATACCAAGTACCCTACCAGAGTAAAGATGGTTGCCCAGCACAGCCTCATGGGTACAGGTCATAATGTCGTGGTTAAATATTTTTTTACTGTTCACTTTTACAAAGTTGTTACTTACGAGTTTTTGTTTGCTTAAATCCTATCGGAGAATATAACCGTTTACTATTACTCAACAGAAAGATTTACCTTATACTTAGAAATTTTAGTTCTTTGAGATAACCTCTATGTCAAAGTGAGAACAAAAGATATAAGGATAAAATAGTATTAATTGTCAGTTAAGAAATCTATGACCAGCGCTACAGCAACTAAAACTAAGTACGAAGCGATTATTGGTTTGGAAACCCATTGTCAGCTTAATACGAAAACCAAAATTTTCAGTCGCGAATCCACAGAATTTGGTAAACCCCCTAACTCCAATATTTCTCCTATTTGCCTGGGTTATCCTGGGGTGTTACCTGTTTTAAATGAAAAGGTGCTAGAGTATGCGGTTAAGGCGGGTTTAGCCCTTAACTGTCAAATCGCCCCCTACAGCAAGTTTGACCGCAAGCAATATTTTTATCCAGATTTACCGAAAAACTATCAAATTTCTCAGTTTGACTTACCTATTGCTGAACATGGTTGGTTGGAAATTGAGTTAGTTGAGCAACAAGGTGATGAAGCCGTTAAGAAAAAAAGATTGGCATTACTCGCCTACATATGGAAGAGGATGCTGGTAAATTAGTTCATGTTGGTAGCGATCGCTTATCTGGCTCTACCTGTTCTTTAGTTGATTTTAATCGAGCCGGGATTCCTTTATTAGAAATTGTCTCCGAACCGGATATTCGTTCAGGACAGGAAGCCGCCGAATATGGGCAGGAATTACGCCGCATTGTCCGTTATTTAGGCATTGGCGATGGCAATATGCAGGAAGGTTCTTTACGTTGTGATGTCAATGTTTCTGTGCGTCCTGTAGGACAAAAAGAGTTTGGTACTAAAGTAGAAATTAAGAATATGAACTCCTTTAGTGCGATTCAAAAAGCCATTGATTATGAAATTGAACGTCAAATCGAGGCTTTAGAAACAGGAGAAACAATTCTCCAAGAAACTCGCCTTTGGCAGGAAGGGAATCAATGTACCGTAAGTATGCGCATTAAGGAAGGTTCCAGCGACTATCGCTATTTCCCGGAACCAGATTTACCTCCCATTGAAGTTTCTCAAGGACAATTAACACAGTGGCAAGCTGAGTTACCGGAACTTCCTGCCAAAAAGCGTCATCATTATGAAAACAATTTGGGTCTTTCCGCCTATGATGCTAGGGTTCTAACCGATGATCGCACTATAGCTGAATATTTTGAAACGGTGGTGAAAAATGGTGCGAATCCTAAACAAGCAGTTAATTGGGTGATGGGAGATGTTGCTGCTTACTTGAATAATAATAAGTTGAGTATTACCGAAATTGCTCTCACTCCTGAGATATTGGCTGAGTTGATTGGTTTAATTGATCAAGGTACGATTAGCGGTAAAATTGCCAAAGAGATATTACCTGAATTATTAGTTGGTGGCGGTTCTGCCCAAGAGTTGGTTGAGAAGAAGGGACTAGTACAAATCTCCGATACAGGAGAAATTGAAAAAATTATTGACGAAATACTCGCAGCTAATGCAGATAAGGTAGAGCAGTTTCGTAATGGCAAGACAAAAATTCGTGGCTTTTTCGTTGGTCAAGTAATGAAGAAAACCAGTGGTAGAGCCGATCCAAAGCTAACTAATCAGTTGCTGAGTAAAAAACTTCAAAGTTGACAAGAGAAATAGGGGGTTGCGCCCCCTTTTTTATATGATTATAATGTGATAAGTAGATGCACCCTGATGATTTGGGAGAGCCACTTAACTTAATTACGGCTCTCTTTTTCTTTGCCTAATAAAGCCAAGGGCAACATGACCCATTTTTATTATCCCTAATGCTCTAAACCAATGTTTGGAAAGAGCTAAATGCCCTGATTTAAAATTGCCTTATCACAATTTAGTTAGTAGATTCACCTTAACAACTGAGAGATTTACTTTTACAGCTTTCCTTTTTTCGCCTTGAGGCTAGGTTGACTTTAGTAAAGTAATCCATGTCGATTAGAAAATAAATTTTACAGGGGTAGACCGTTTTTGTTTAAGATGCTATATTTCTCTGGGTAGATGCAATCTGAATTTATAATCAAGAGTGTATTTTGTACTACTCTTGAATTTCTCTGAAATCACTAGATTAAATTGGAACATATTTGAGAAAGCAAAAGTCTACTAGGTATTAGTAAAAATTGGCTTTTATCAATGACCTCACCAAGAGCTAATTGGTGATATCTAGCGTATTAGATATACTATCCCCTTAATCCTGTTTTAGCTAGGGGGTAAAACCCCTCACCCCAAAATTCTAGTGCTATTTTGTTACCGATCAAGGGAGCTAGAAGGTGGGAAGGTTAGGTCAGGATCAGGGGCTTTACTAAGATGGTCAAAATAGGCTGTAACTCTTTATCTCTGAAAGCTTACAATTTCTCAGTAACAGATTTCTCTTCACTATCTACCGGGGCTTCATCCCAATAAAAACGGTAGAAATAATAATCGTCAGCAAAACTTTGCTTATCTAATACGTGATGAATCCAATCTTCATCAATTAATCTTTGCCCTAGCTTAATCGCTTGCTCTGGGGAAATTTTTAGCTTTTTTCTAAACCAAGCTACTGCTTCACTACCGATAAAACAGCGATCATAAACATTAAGCTTATAACGGCGGTCTTGAATAGATATACCATCAATATCCCGCATTTTAGTTACTAGTTTTCTCAGATCAACTTTAGAGACAACATCAGTGGTTTTCGATTTTTTAACTACTTTGGCATGGTCATCTCGATACCAAAGAGTAAAACCTCTTTTTCCTTCTACTACCAAACACTCTACTTTGCCTTTGTGTTGCAAAAAAAATTCTCTGCTGTGTTGAATCGCATCTCTACCACGATCGAGAGGATAGGATTCTCCTTTGACATATAGCTTGTCTTGATAGGCTATACCCTTAACTATTTTCTTCTTACCTGCTGTCTTATGACTTAATAAACAACGTTTGACATTTTTGATGCTCAAAACCAGCATAGACTTTCCCCTGATAAACTAACGACTCATACCATTAATCATTTATCATTAAACATCGATTATTTTTCCATTAATAACGAATACGTGGATCTATATAAGCATTGACAATATCAATCAGAATACTGACTACAACAACAATGCCGCCAAAAAAGACCATAATTCCCTGTACAGTAGGATAATCTCGCAAGGAGATGGCTTCGTAGAGACGATTACCTAAACCAGGCCAAGAAAAAGTAACTTCTGTTAAGACAGCCCCTCCCAACAAAGCAGCAAAAGTTAAGCCCAAAACCGTAATCACGGGAATGAGGGCATTTTTTAGAGCATGGTTAAACAGGATTGTCTTTTCCGAAATGCCCCTTGCCCTAGCTGCTTCAACATAATCTGCTTGTAGAGTTTGCTTAAGGTTAACCCTAACAATGCGCTCGAATATGCCACTAAGAAGAATACCTAAACACAGACAAGGTAAAGCAAGGTAGTGGAGGGTAATTAATAATTGGCTGAAATTCCCGGACAAAATACTATCAATGGTATATAACCCGGTAATTGTTTCTGGTGGCATAGTACCCACTGGAAAGCGAGTTCCTAAAGGAAACCAGCCTAACTGCACAGAGAAAATTAACTGTACAATCATTCCTACCCAAAATAAAGGTAAAGAATAGGTGATGATGCCAAATAAACGGCCTCCCACATCAAAAATAGTACCCGGCCTTGAAGCAGAAAGCATCCCTACCCCCACACCTACGATCACGGCGATCACCATACCAAATAAGGATAATTCTACAGTAGCAGGAAAATACTGTTGGATGGTTTCCCATACCGATTGACCTCTACTCGTCAAAGAGGAACCTAAATCTAAACTAAGCAATTGCTTGAGGTAGTTAAGATATTGTAACCAAAGAGGATTAGCTAGTCCTAATTCTTCCCTCAACGCCACCTTAGCTGATTCCGGAGCGCGCGCACCTAAAATAGCATCAGCAGGATCTCCGGGAGTTGCCCTCAATAACAGAAAAACCAAGGTGGTAATGGTTAGTAGCATTAAAGGGGCAAGGAATAAACGGGTTAGGACATAGTATTGTAGGGCTTTGGAACGAGACATATCAGTTATTCAGTTATCAAAATGATGTCTTTGACAAGGGTAAACCCTACAAGGTAAGGCTTGCCGTTGCCGTTAAGCATCAGACAGTTTTTTGTCATTATTAACTTAACCTGTAAAGTCTCTCTCTTGGCCAAATGAAACAACCTAACTGCTCTAATTAAGCTAGAATTGCTTTTCATTAGTTTACAGAGCAGAAGATGAATTTTCTCGATCGGGGTGAAAAAGCTTTTTTTACTCCTCTTCTGATGGATAAGCCAGTAATTAAACAAACTATCTTGCTTATAGAGGGCGGGATCGATAACTTGCGAATTTTGTCAAGTATCTTAGAATCCCGTGGCTACCAAGTTAAGAAGGTGGTACGGGGCAAGTTTGCTTTAAAGGTTGTAGAGACAATCCAACCAGACTTAATCTTACTAGGCATTCATTTACCTGATATCAACGGTTACGAGGTCTGCCGACAGCTTAAAACCATGGTATTAATTAAAGAGATTCCCATAATTTTTATTAGTGCTTCCAATCTAATTAAAGATAAAGTTAAAGCGTTCACTTTAGGAGGTATAGACTATATAGACAAGCCTTTTTATCAAGAAGAAATTATTGTCCGTGTTGAAAACCAATTATATTTGCGTTTTCTCCAAAATCAACTACAAAAAATTGCCCAGAAATTTCAAGAAAAAAGTAGCAGTCTCCGCAAAGAACTCCGGGAACGTCGCCACTCAGAAATGGAAGTGCGCTTATTATTAGCAGTTACTCAAACCTTAGAAAGAGTTCCAAACTTAAATGCTGCTTTTGAGGTAGTTTTACGCTTAATTTGCCAAAGTATTCGTTGGGATTTAGCAGAAGCCTGGTTGCCAAAGGAAGTAGAGGTAAGGGACTCCTCGCCTCTACTAGAATGTAATTGTATTTGGCATCTACCAGATGAGCAATTAGAAACCTTTCAACAAAAAAGTGAAAACCTAACCCTTCCAGCAACTGCTGGCTTACCGGGGCGAGTTTTTGCTTCCCAACAGCCAGAATGGATTGAAGAGGTAGTTAAAGAAGAATCTTGTCTATGGCGTGACTCTCAAGCAATTGCAGCCGCAGAATTTAAAACTTCTTTGGGAGTTCCTGTCATAGCAGAAGGAAAAGTTGTGGTGGTGTTAGTTTTCTTCACCAGAAATCCTAGTCCATTTAACCAACGTACCCTCGATTTAATCGAAGCTATTAGTACTCAAATTGGTTCATTAATCCAGCGCCGTAAAACAGAAAATGCTTTAATAGAGGCTAATCAAAAACTAGAACGCCTTGTTAATATAGATGGCTTAACCGGAGTTGCTAACCGCAGGTGTTTTGATGAGTATTTGTTTAGGCAATGGCAGCAAGAATCTCCCGTTTCTTTAATTCTCTGTGATGTAGATTTCTTCAAACTTTATAATGATACCTATGGGCATCAAACCGGAGATGATTGCCTACAAAAAATTGCTCAGATGATTAATACAGTTGTTACCCAACCTCCTAATTTGGTAGCGCGTTATGGTGGTGAAGAATTTGTGGTTATTTTACCCAATACCAATATTGAAGAAGCAGTTCAAATGGCTGAAACCATCCGCCAAGAAGTAAAAGCCCTGGAAATTCCCCATAACCGTTCTCCTATTAGCAGAGTTGTTACCTTGAGTATTGGGGTAGCTAGTACTATCCCGCAACCAGAAAACCATCCCCACCATCTGATCGAAAACAGCGATCGCGCCCTTTATGCCGCCAAAGCAGGAGGGAGAAATTGCGTTTTAGCAGCAAAACAATTACTTTATCCGTAAGAAGAAGGAAGAAGGGAGAAGGGGGTAGTAAATAAGGAAATAAACTTGTTACTTATTACCATTCTCTAATATCAACGGTAAAAGCTAAAACTGTCTCATCAATTCCTTTGAGGGTAAGGGGGCGACATTTGGTGATTTCATCATCTTGCAAATAGTCTGCCACCGTCGCAGAAACAATGATTTTGTTGGGTTCGGCAGCTTCTTGTAGCCGGGCTGCAATATTAACTGCGGGTCCAATAGCAGTATAATCAGCCCTCTGTCCCCCACCAAACATTCCTACCACAGCCGTCCCTTGATGAATACCACAACGAAACTTCACTAAGGGCAAAGCGTGTTTGCTGAGGAAGCCTTGTTCTTCCCATTTTTGATTCAATGCTTTCAGAGAATGGTGCATTTGCCGAGAAGCGGCGATCGCTCTTCTCACTTGTTCATTGGGGGTAAGTTCTTCCGGCGCTCCAAATAAAGCGACAATAGCATCACCAATAAATTTATCCACTGTTCCGCCATTAGCAAATACCGCTTCTGTCATCGCCTCAAGATACTCGTTAAGCAGTTGGGCAACTCGGCGCGATCGCAGGGTGTTAGATAGTTGGGTAAAGCCAACTATATCACTAAATAAAATTGTCACTAAATGAGGTTCAGGGCGCAAATCCAAAGCTAATTCTCCCCTCGCTGCCTTTTTTACCATTGCCGGGGGTAAGAAGCGTTTGAGAACTGATTCGGTAAGATAGCTGTTGAGTTGCTTAACCCTCTTTTCATTAGCCTTCAGTGCCAACAAGTTGCGTACCTCGGCCAACAATTCCCGATTATTAAAAGGCTTCGATAAATAAGCATCTGCCCCTCTTTCTGTTCCCTCAATGCGACTCGCTTCGTCGGCTTTGGCCGTTAAAAGGATGATTGGCGTACCTTGTAATTCCTTGTGATCACGAATTTGACGCATCATTTCTGTACCAGAAAGTACCGGCATCATCAAATCGGTGATAATCAAGTGAGGAGGATTGGCCAAAGCGAGGTTAAATCCTGCCTCACCATTATGGGCGCTACGAACTCGATAACCGGCTTCCCGTAAAATCTGTGAGACATAAACCCGTAAGTCGGCGTTGTCATCTACTACCATAATTAAGGAGTGGGAAGCATCCTCTAACCTATCTTCATAACGCTCTACTTCCAATATCTTCCCTTCTAAATCTGCCAATTCTATTGTGCCGCGACTTAGCTGTAATCCTTCAGAAACTTCTGATACTTGTTTGGCTGGTAAATGGGCAGTTCCTGTTTGTAGCCAAACGGTAAAAGTTGTGCCTTGATCGAGGACAGACTCTACTTTAACCTGCCCTTTGTGTAACTCTACCAACTCTTTGACTAAAGCTAATCCTAAGCCGCTACCTTCATGGGAACGATCTACGGAGCCCTCTACTTGGTGGAAACGATCAAAGAGAAATTGCAGATGGGAAGGTGCGATACCGATACCTGTATCTTTCACTTGAAATTGAATAAGGTTGCCTACAGGAGCAATGCTTACTTGGATACTTCCCCCCGGTTTGGTGAATTTCATGGCATTAGAGAGAAGATTATAAATCACCTTATCAAACTTCTCTAAATCCACATAAACTTGCGGACAATGTTGCAAGTCAGTTTTAATAACTAGGCCCTTTTTGTGGCAGTGGGGACGGAAGGTTTCCACAATTTGTTCGATAACTTCCCCCAAGTTACAAGGATGAAACTTCGGTTGCATTCTCCTGGCATCTAAGCGTTGCAAATCTAGTAATTGGTTCACTAACCTCAATAAGCGCCTAGAGTTGCGTAGAGCAATTTTAGCCTGTTCTGGAGAAATACCCTTGCCTTGACTAACAGCAGCCTCTAAAGGCCCAATAGTTAAGGTTAAAGGAGTACGAAACTCATGGGAAACGTTTTGGAAAAATTCTGTTTTTTGTCGATTTAACTCTAAAAGACTTTCTGCTTGCTGTCTAGTTTGTTGATAAAGACGAGAATGTTTTACGGCGATCGCTGCCTGGGAGGCTACAGCTTCGGCTAATTCGGCTTCGGCATTTGTCCAGTTACGAGGCAAATTTTCTTGGCGTAGGGAAATGCTGCCAATAATCTTCTCATCAACAATTAAAGGAACTAATAATAAAGCACGGGCAGGAGAGCGAAAGGGTAAATTAGGACTCACCTCTAAAGGTTTAGTCTTCAAATCATCTACCACTACAGGCTTTTTTGTTTCCAGTAGCTCCTGTAACAGAGAATTGCCTGTAATTGGTACAAAAGATTGGGGAATAAGTTGAGCAGAACTTGGGGCTGCTAAATGATTATTACCTTCTTCTTCAGCATATTCCCCAAAAGCTCTGGCTTCCCTGCCATCATATAAACCAACACACTGCACAAAATCGTCTTCTTCTTGCCATAAAGATAAAGCACAACCATCTACTTTGAGAGCCTGTCCCAACTCTTTGGTAATGGCCATAAAAATTTCTTGAGGTTCTAAAGAAGAGCGAATAACGGTGGTAATATTATTAACTAAGGCTTCCCTTTGAGCCGAAGCTCTAACTTGTTCATAAGCACGAGCTTGGGAAATTGCTAAAGCTGCTTGATCCGCTACCATCTCCGTTAATTTAACTTCCTCTTCTTCCCAGGTATGGGGTGTATGGCATTGATGTAAAGCGAGCATGGCCATCAGTTCCCCTTGAAAGATAAAAGGTACAATTAAAGTCGAACGAATATCAGCTTTTTCTAGGGCAATGCCCCTATGTTCATTGCCATTAAACCTCTCATCTTTCCTTGCATCGTTAATAATTTCAATTTGCTCAGTTTCCCAGACTAATTCCAAAGGACAAAGTATCTGGGACAATTCCTGATCTTCTTTTTGGTAAATAAACCATTCTCCGTCCCGTAACAAATGCTCGGCAGCTAGGGGACGTAAAATGCCAACATCTACCTCCAGCATCTTACCCACAGTATTAACAATAGTTTGCAGAACTTCTTTTAAAGGAGAGTCTCCCGGAGAACCATGTTCTGCATTCCTAATGGTACTAATTATGGAATTAAGCAAAGATTCTCGACGTAGCAACCGACGCAAACCTTCCGTCCTTACTTTAAGAACATTGTGGGTATCTAGCGCCTGTTTAACCACCACCATTAGCTCTTCTTCCTGCCAAGGTTTGGTAACGTACTTAAATACCTTACCTGTATTGATCGCTTCTACTAAATCGCCAACATCAGTATAACCAGTTAAAATAATCCTAATTACGTCGGGATACTGCACTGCCGAAAGACTAAGTAACTCCGTTCCGCTCATTTTTGGCATTCGTTGATCGGAGATAATAACTGCTATATTTTCTTCCCTAGCCAGAATCTCTAAAGCCATAGGACCATTTTGGGCAGTCAATACCTGATAGTCTCGATAAAAAGTACGATACAAAAGGTCGAGATTATGCTGCTCGTCATCAACTACCAGAATTTTTGGTTTATTCCTATTTGGGGATATCATGCCCCGTCTCCTGCTAAATTGAGCTAGTAGTTATTAAGAAAGGGAATTTTGCCTTTCAGCGATGCTTGAGTTGATGATTGATGAGTTTTGAGTACAAATACTTAAACACCTAGAATGGTTAAAGTATTTGCAAACTAGATAGCCACTGCCATTAGCCGAACTCGATGTAACACCCCAATAAAAGCAAATGGCACTAACTACGGCACAGCACTACCCGGACTAAATTAACCCGGTGAAATTTGAAAACTTTTAAGGTTAAAAATCAACTAAATTCAACCTTTATCAAGAAATATTGCTCTATCTAACAGTGCCATATTGGTTTAAGATGCCTCAATCTAGACTAGCTTATGGTTGCTTAGGAAGGGAACAGCAATACCTCGTAGCATATCCTGTATAAGCACGTAAAGCTTTTATGTGATTTATTCTAAGATAGTTAAGTTAGTTGTCATGGCTAACTTCAGACCTGATAAACTTGTATAGAGATAAAATATCTAAATAACCAGCCTGCTCATTAACTATTTCCTTATTTAACCATTAATACAAAGCCATTTTATGCTCAGAAAATCTCCTCTGGGTTCTTGCTAAATTCCTCACTTCTTTCTACACCCGAACTTAGTTGTGAATTCTTGCTTTTCTCCTCTAACACCATCTCTGCAAACTTCTGTTGGTTCTGTAGCTAATTACTCCCAATTGCGCATTCGTACTGCTCATGTTAGTGATTCTGAGCAATTTAGCGACAGTTCTTGCAGAAAGCTTTCATCCTCCTGAAGGATGGATGAGTTTGATTTACCCAGTTTTAAAATTAGGAATTTACGAAGATTTACGCTCTCGCCTCCATTTTAGTTCAAACAATTATCTTTGCTTAGTGGCAAGCATTCCTTTTTCCGGACTGAATAAGAATAATGAAGTTGCTATTGCTACAGTAGAAATGGCTTTACGTTCTCACTGTTTTCCCTTAGAAGAGCCACGTTATCCTTACATTTCTAATTTAGCAGTTAGAAAAGCTCACCGTAGAAAAGGTATTGCTTGTAAACTACTAGTAAATTGTGAGCAAAAAGCTCTTGAGTGGGGTTTTTCCGAGTTATATTTGCACGTCTTAGATAATAACGAACAGGCTAAGCAACTTTATTTTAATCACGGTTATCAAGTCTGTAGGGTAGAACCTAGTTGTAGTGCTTGGTTGTTTAAAAATCCCCGTCGCTTATTTCTTCGTAAGTACTTAGTCAATACTTAAGTTACTCTGAAAAAACATTTTAAAATATACCTAAGCTAGGATGCTGACTATATTACAAAGACTTGCTCTAGAATTTCCCTCTGTTCTCTACTTTCCGGACAAGTGTAATATATGAGAACCAAAGTTGAGCATTTTTACTAACCTCAATTTTAGGTTAATTACATCGATCATGCTAATTTCGTACCGATCTAAACAAATAACTTAAGAATAGTACTTCATATCTTCACTCCCCAGTCTCCTTTGTTATTCACCATGAACGATCTTCAAGAGAACATATCCCAAGCCGAAGAAATCTGTGAGCAGTTACGCAATAAAAAGCTACTTGTTGTTAATCCTCGCCGCAAGAATGGCTTAATCATTTATAAAAAATACCATGCAGAGTTTGCAGGCCCCGGTGCAGTAGCAGGTAGTTCATTTGATTTAGATGTCAAATTGGTTATACCAGTAGGCAATCTCTCTTTAATAACCCCTAAAAATTCTCAAGAAAGACAAAGAGCATATTTAATTCGTCGTCAGTGGGTTAGATTAACTAAACAAATTACCGATTCTCCTGAGCCAAAACAAAGGGCTAAAATGGTGATTAATCAATTTGAACATTACTTTGGTTCGGAGATTGTTTGTACAATTCCCGATGAAGCCTTTGCAAGATTGGTAGGAGTTTTGCCTCAAACCGTAGCCCAGATGCGTGATGATGAGGAAAGGAAAGGTTTGGTTTTGAGTTAGGGATTGATAGTAATGCTAATGACTAGTAGCTAATTCTTCATTAAACCGAGCAATAGTGCGATCATTTTCTTGTCTGCTACCGACTGTCACCCTTAATCCTCCTCCTGTGTGACGAATTAAAGTGCCTTTTCCTTTTAAGGTTTCCGTTAGTTGTTGTAAATTAGTTTTTGAGCGTAGGTAAAGAAAATTGCCTGAACTAGGCCAAACTTTTAGAGCAGGATTTTGGTGTAAAGCCTTATATAGCCTTTGTCTTTCTTGCAAGGTTTCAGGAATGGAAGCAAGGAGGAGATGGCGAAAATCTAAAGCAACTTGTGCCGCAGCTTGGGAAAAACTGGGTAAGTTGTAAGGAAGACGGACTTTTTCTAAGGCAATAATCATTTCTGGGTGGGCGATCGCATAACCAATTCGATGGGCAGCTAGGCGAAAGGCTTTGGAGAAGGTTCGCAAAATAATCCAGTTGGGATGGCTGATTAATTCTTCTACTAATGAAGTTTGACTAAATTCAAAATAAGCTTCGTCAATAACTACTAAAATATTTTCGGGGAGGTTGCGTAGCCAAGTTATTTCTTCTGGGGTAAGGGGATTAGCCGTAGGAGAGTTAGGATGAACCATAAAAACCACTCGAATGGGAGGATTTTGGGTTTCTTTGATGGCTTCTTGCCCTTGGTTAAGATTTAGGGCAAAATCATTTACACATCGCTCTACACTAACTACAGGAATTCCCAAAGTTTTAGCTAAGATTCCGTACATAGAAAAAGTTGGGTTAGCAACTAAGATTGCTCCTTCTCCTCCTAAACAGGTTGCAATTAGGACTGAACGAATTAATTCATCTGAACCATTACCAACAGAAATATTTTGCGGTATAATCGCCTCTTCTAATGCTGAAGACTCATTAACATAGGCAGCAATTTTTTGTTTTAATAGCCAATGGCTGCCATCAGGGTAACGATTTGTTTTGATTACCTGTTGATAAACTGAAGTGAGTTTGTCTTTTAATTCTGAAGGCAAATCAAAGGGACTTTCGTTAGTATCTAGTTGGTCTAAGGGAAGATCAATTTTCCCTCCAGGATGAGCTTTGTAAGCTTGAAGTTGATTAAGGTCGGAACGGATAAAAGGAAACATCTAAAATATGCTAAAGGCTAATGGCTATTGGAACAAGTTGAGCAAAAGCACAATTTTTCAAGCCCTTGTACTGGGGGAGAAGAGAAAGGTGAAGGGGGCCGTTTTTACTGCTTCTTACGAAGGGTCGTTAGCACTACTAAAGTTAACCAACTCCATATTACGACAAGTTCTTTTCAATAAGCCAGTTAACACTTTTCCTGGTCCAACTTCAACGGTTTTGGTAATACCTTGTTCTGGTAATTTAAGCATAATTTCTTGCCAACGTACAGAACCAGTCATTTGTTTAACTAAACGCTCTTTTAATTCTTTTCCTTTAACAGTAGGACTTGGTTCAACATTAGAAAGTACAGGAACTTTTGCCTCGGCAAAATTAACGGTTTCTAATACTTCTTGAAACTCTTTTGCTGCTGTTGCCATTAATGGAGAGTGAAAAGCACCGGATACTTTCAAGGGTACTGCACGCTTACTCTTAACTTGGGATACTATTTCATCAACAACTTCCGGTACACCGGAAATCACTACTTGGGCGGCACTGTTATCATTCGCAATAACCACATCAGCATTTTCTGCTATCTTGGCTTCTAACTCTTGACGATCAAAGCCAATTAAAGCTACCATCTTACCCCCGGAAGCGTTATCCATCAATTCAGCACGGCGTTTAACCAAGCTTAATCCTGAAGCAAAATCAAATACCTCAGCCGCATAAAGAGCAACATATTCTCCCAAGCTATGCCCCGCCACTAATTGAGGAATTTCTCCTGTTTCACGTCTCAAATCTACCAAAATAGATTCAATGGTATAAAGAGAAGGTTGAGTATAAAGAGTGCGAGAAAGTTTTTCTTCATCTCCTTGACACATTTGCAATACAGACCAACCCAAAATTTCCTCTGCTAAAGCAAACTTTTCTTTAGCTGCTGGCAAATCTTTTAAACTTGCCTCCATACCAACACTTTGAGAACCTTGTCCTGGAAACACCCAAGCTATCTTACTCATTTACCTATTACTTGCTAGATTGGCATATCTAAAAATCATATATTAGGGCCGGTTGATTTTATTTAATGATTGGTAGCACAATTCTAAATTAAGACCCACCCCTACAGACACATTCTCTCACAGCTTGATGAATTGCTCTTCATTCCTGCTGAAAGTTTTTCATTAATAATTTCGGTAGAACCGAACTTAGGATTTATAATCAACAATTAAAGGTTCTATCGAACTGAGAATGTAAACTCAATAATTAAAATGCTAATTCAAGAAGCTTTTCTTTGAGAAGCTTGCCACATTAATTACTAATTGTTGACCACAACTTAATTGTTTGCTAACTTAGTTAAACTAAAAAATACTACCCTTTCCCCGTCAATTGAAAATTGACATACCCCTAGCTTATTAGCAAGAAAAAGGTGCATTTATACCTTGAGATAGAGAAATGAGTCCTGATAATCTGCCATTTGACGGTGCTACAGTTGAAGATAATTCTACTTTTAATCAAAATAAAGTCACTCCAGCAAAATTAGACCAAGCTCAAAAATATATTTATCAGTTTTTTCGTGATTCGGTCAACCATGATCTTCCTGAAAACACGCTGCAATATTTTGAGGATTTATTCTTTTGGGGAGACAGGGAAAAAACCACTGACTTAACCTTAATAGCCTCCTTACGAGAGATTATTTTTAATGCTTATAACAAAGAAGAGTTTATCAACACACTCAAGCGTGTTTGCTACATCATTGTTAACAACTGGAATATCAATCAGAAACATCAATGTTTGCAACAGCTAATTCAGCTTTTTGAAGAATTAAAATCTTTACCTGCACCCCGTTCTTCTAGTCAGAACTTATTGAGAGTTTGGTTAAGCGAGTTTGTCAAAACGGATAGTTATCAAGAACTAAAAATGTTCACTGCCAATCATAGCTCTCATTGGCTAAAACATTATACTGCTCATTTATTAGCTCCTCAATACCTCGATATTAATAAGTCCCAAGAACAAAGAGAAGCTGCGAAGAATTTAGCTATTACTTTAAAAAATAAATTCAATTTAGAACTGTCTCGCTATGCAACTCGTTTTCATGATCATACTCAGACTGATTTAAGTGAAAAAGATGCTAGAAAAAATAGACTACTCAAAAAACTCTTCAAAACTAAAGCTAAATTTAGTTATGAAAATCATGCTCGTATTTTCTTAAAACAAACCCAAGATTTAACTTATTATAATTTTAAGCAAGCTCTGAAAAGATACCTCAAATTTTCCCTAAAGAAAGGAGAATCAGGGGGGATTTTAGAGGAAAAGATTGCAAATTGTTTAGACTGGCTTTATGAGGGACGCGATTCTGACCCTTTGAATTCTCAGTTATTGCTGCGTACTTGCAAAAAATTAGTTGCTCTTTTGATGACAGAAGATGGAGAACAACCTTCCTATCTTTTTGCCTTGCTAATGATTCAAAATGGCAGCATGGCTGTAACTGTTACTCTATTAAAAATTGTCCTAATCTGCCAACAAGTCCAAAATGCTATTGAGCTTAATATTGCTACTTTAATCAAATACCACGAATACCTCCCGGAAGAAGAATGTCAAAGTTTTATTTATTTCCTCGAAACCTTTGAGCTTATTTTTGCTATTTATGCTGAAAATATTGAATATAACTTAGTTAAAACTAACAACGAAAAGAATAGTTATCGTATCTTTCCCCAACTAAAAGGTAGGGATTATCGTAAAGCTGATTTAAGGGAAAAGAATTTTCGCAACGCTGATTTAAGATTAGGTAAACTAAGCGAAGCTAACTTAAGTTTTGCTCAACTTGATGGCGCTCAATTAACTATTGCCCGTTTGCACAAAACTGATTTAAGTTCTGCTAAACTTAACGGTGCAGATTTACGCCGCGCTGAACTTGACCAAGCTAATCTCAGCTATGCTCAACTAAACAATGCAAAACTGCGTCGTGCCACCCTCTTAAATACAAATTTGCACCATGCTGATTTGAACAATGCCAGCTTAGATACTGCGGATTTAAGTAAGGCAGATTTAAGCAATGCAGATTTGCGGGGTGCAGATTTAAGCCATGCTAATTTCAGCAATGCCAACCTTGAAGGTGCTAATTTAGAAAATGCTCTCCTATACAAAACCAAGCTACACTATGCCAATCTTAAGGGGGCGAACCTAGAAGGAGCAAAGTTCAAAAAAGCTAGTCTCATCGGTGCAAACTTAGCTGAAGCTAACCTGAAAAATGCGATTTTTGATGAAGTGAATTTAAGCGGTACAAATCTTTGCGATACGAATCTCAGTTTAGCTAAGGTTAAGAATTCCCATTTTCGAGAAAGCTAGGAAATAATAGAAACTAAAAGTTGATTAGTCAGGTAAAGGGAAAAGGTAATACCAGTAACTTTTCCCTTTCAAGGGTATCTCTACTTATGATTAAAGAAAAACGGTATTATTTGGTTAAAGCAGACTTACGTAACTTACGACCACGAAGCCAAGGAAATGCTCCCACCATTAATATACTGAAAAGAGAAGATGGTTCGGGAACTCTTTCTAGTGCTTGGGGTTCGCTGAAAATAAAATCATCCAAAGCAACCAAGTCAACACCATTACCGTCAAAAGTATCTGCCCCTAAAGCAGCATTACCAGAAGTTATTCTGACCCGTGAAACAAGGGAATCATCAAAAGTTACACCTAAGAAAGAGAAACTTTCATTCCTGTCGGCAACAGCTTCGACAAAGTTAGTTTGAATTAAATCACCTTGAACGTCGAAAAATTCCATCTTGCTGGTTTGGGCTAGATCCACATCGCTAAAAACTGCACCGAAGCTACTAACAGTGGCAGCAGTATCTGTACCAGGGACAAAAAAGAGAACATCAAGGATATTACTATCTTTGGCAATAAAGAGTTTTTCTGCACTAAAAGCTTCAAAAACTTCTGTATAAGTGGGGTTGATATTACCGAAGTCTTCAATAGGATCGTTGTTGTTGGGGTCACCATCTGCACCGCTAATCTGGAAACCAGAACCAGGGGTTTCATAAACTGTACCACGGGGTACAACGGCGTTGAAAAAGTCCCCAGGCATATCAAAAGGGTTAGCAGGGGCTAACTGCCCATCCCAATCAATTTGACGACGGCCTCCCTCTACAAGACCGATTTGGTTGCCGTTATTTGGTTCCCCTGATGCTGTACGAAAAGCATCTACAGTCCCTTGAATAGAACCAGTATTTTCCCCTGAAGCAGAAAATACTGCTGCTTCAGCAATGTTTGGGGCAACAATTAAAGCTGTTAAGGCTAAGGTAATACTAGAATAAAGTTTATTCATGATGATGCTTTCTCCTGAAAGTTTGGTTAGTTCTAGAGGATTTCTAAGTTGGTTTCGTGTTGTGCTGATATTCAACTTAGAAAGCAATCGGGAAGAACTAGAGAAGCAACTTTTCATTTATCATTGAACATTTATCAGGTTGGGTAAATGGATGACAGCTTGTCATAATTACTGTATGTACGCAAGTTTAAGTTGATGCAAAAAAGTTTAGTTTTGCCTGTTTTGGAGACGAAAAGAACAATTCTTCGTTTAGCTTGCCAGGATGATCTAGAGGAGATTATTAGTTATTATCAAAGAAATAAAAAGCATCTTGAACCCTTTGAGCCAATTAGGAATGATCATTTTTATACGATAAGTTATTGGTCATCTGAAGTAAGCGATCGCCTACAAGATTTTCGCGAAGATCGTTCTCTCAAACTCTTTCTTTTTTTTAAAAACAATCCTCAAGAAATTATTGGTTCAATTAACTTTGGTAACTTTATTCGTGGTGTTTTTCAATCTTGTACTTTGGGTTATAGTCTCGCCGAAAAGTTTCAAGGCCAAGGTTTAATGACTAAAGCTCTTGAAGTAGCGATAAAATATGTATTCAAGGAAGTAAACTTACACCGCATCATGGCAGTTTATCTTCCTCATAACCAAAGTAGTGGCAGGCTTTTAAAACGGCTAGGTTTTATGGTAGAAGGCTATATGTACGACTATTTAATGATTAATGGACAGTGGCAAGATCACATCTTTACGAGCTTGCTAAATCCTCATTGGCAATCTAAAATAAACAATCTGCCACTGGAGAACAGATAATTTCTTTATGGGTCGAACGCGCACTATTACTAATGAACAAATTTTAGAAGCTGCACGGGAAGTTTTTCTGCAAGAAGGTTTTGGTGGTTCTACCGTAGAAATTGCTAAACGCGCAGGTATATCAGAAGGCTCGATTTTTAAACGCTTTACTACCAAAGAAACACTTTTTTTTGCAGCTTTAGGAATTTCAGAAGCCCCCGACTGGGTGAAAGATTTACAAAACCTGGTGGGGGAAGGAGATTTAAAAGAGAATTTGATTTGTGTTTCCCTACAAATTGTGGAATTTTTGCGTGATCTTGTACCGAGATTAACAATGCTGTGTTCTAAAGGGGATTTACACAAAATTCTCGGCTGTAATGAATCTCCGTTAGTTAGAGATATTCGCGTTTTAACTAAGTTTTTTGAGCAAGAAATAGCATTAGGCAGGCTTCATAGTTGTAACCCAGCGATTGCAGCCCGTACTCTGTTAGGTTCCTTGATGAATTACGTTCACTTAGAATATATGGGACAGCCTCCAGAAATGTCTCTCCCTACAGCAGTTTATGTCAAAGGTTTGGTAGAGTTACTTTGGCAAGGAATGAGTAATAAGTAACAACTAAAAAAAACTATGTCTAAATATGTCATGTGGGGTAGCTACTGCGATAACGTTTTAGAGTTGCGATCGCCCTATCGTCAAGAACATCTCGATGGTATAAAAGCCCAATATGAAACTGGTACATTGCTAACTCTGGGCCCCACGAAAGATACAACTAAAGTTTTTGGTATTTACGAAGCAGAGGATGAAGCTACCGTACGCCAGTTAGTGGAAGGAGATCCTTACTGGAAAAATGGTATTTGGACAGATTATGAGGTTAAGGAGTGGATTCAAGTTTTTCCTGCTTAAGAGAAAGAGTTTTCACTCTAGCTATCACTAACAGCCCATGAAATCAAAACACCTACTCAAGAAGTTTCTGTACTCAAAAGTTTTGTTAGGTTTAGTAGTGCTTCTGGTTTTGTCTGGATATAGCTGGAATAGTAACGGCGCTGCTACACGTGAGGAGGTAATAGAGGAGTACCTTAATGCTTTAAAAGATAAGAACGAAGAGTCAATCCTTCAATTAGTACCAAAATCTTACACTGCTGAACAAGCAGCGAAGAAGAAAATTACTCAACTAGGAGGATATAATCTTAATGTTAATCAAATCAGTTACTTAAAGCTTAAACCGCACCTCTTTGTTGCCACGATTCAAGGCTCTTATTTGACTCCGAACAGAGAACAAAAAAGATTTACTGAAGAAGTCAATCTTGTTGACAAACCAGGTTCATTTTTAGTTTTTTATAAAGGCAACTGGCATTTAAGTATCGGCAAAGGGAATCTTCCCCCACCATCAGTCCAAGCAGCCCAGCCTTTCTAGGATTGCTACAATAGCTCTTATCAGCTTAGAAACTCTCTTACTTTATGAAGATAGGTTTCTTTATCTTCCAACATCGGAAAGTGGGCAGTAGCCGGAATTTCAAAATATTCGATGTTATCACTTAAAGCGGCAGCTTGCTTACCCATCACTGCCGGGATAATAATGTCCTTTTCCCCCGCTACTAACAAAGTTGGTACTTGTAGCTTGGCAAATTCCTGCGGCATTACTTCTACCGCTTTCTTGCACACAGAAGTATAAATTGTATTCAATGCCGCAGCATAATCTGCTAATAAAAAATCTTCTAAAAAAGCTTGGCTTATTTCTCTAGGCAAAGGACGATGCAAAAACCTTGCCATAAAAAGTTTGTCAGCTAAAGGAAATTTCAAAAACCAGTTGTAGCGAAATTTCACCACATAACCGCCAAACTTATGAAAGGCAGCAAAAGCTCTTTTGTTATATTCAAAAATACCACTACAAGTAAGAATCGCTTTTTCCACCAGATTAGGATAGCGGTTGAGAAATACTGTAGCTATGGATGCCCCCATAGAATGGGCATTGAGATAAACTTTATTTAAACCCAAACCATCTAACAAAGCAGCTAAATCATCAGCATAGTCCTCCATGTCATAATGCAGTGGAATAGAATTTGGCTCTAATTCCACTTGAGGAAGCCTGCTACGCCCAAAGCCTCGCAGATCATATAACAAACAGTCAAACTTATCTGCCAGGGCTTCAGCCGTATTCTGCCAATACCTTGATGAACCGCCCCAACCATGAATAAAGATCATTACTGGCTTCTGCTGGCCAGTTTCTGGTTGCTTAACCCATTCGTAGTAATGCTCTACACCCCGAACATTGATAGTTTGCCCCTGGTCTATAATCATTGTTCAGTTGAGTAATTAAGCTGACTCCGGCCTTGCTAAGGAAGAGGGATGAATCAGCAATTCGGCTGTAGAACGCTTTTCCACCATTTCTTTAGTAATCATACAACGACGTACATCCTTACGGGAAGGTAACTCATACATCACCTCAAGCATCAATTCTTCAACAATACCCCGTAAAGCCCTGGCCCCAGTTTTACGACGATAGGCTTCTTTGGCGATCGCTCTTACTGCATCTGGCTTAAATTCTAGCTGTACGTTGTCCATCTTCAGCAGCTTTTTATACTGTTTAACCAGAGCGTTGCGGGGTTCGGTTAAGATAGCCATTAAGGCTTCTTCATCAAGGGGTTCCAGGACTGCTGCTACGGGTATACGCCCCACAAATTCAGGAATCATACCAAACTTAACAAGATCGTCCGGCTCTAACTCCTTAACGAGATCCGCCACTCGTTTTTCCCTCGACTGACTGTCCCCTGGGTTAACAAAACCCATTGACTTTTTGCCTACCCTTTGCTCTACTACTTTATCTAAGCCAACAAAAGCCCCACCACAAATAAACATAATGTTACTTGTATCGATTTGGATACAATCTTGGTAGGGGTGTTTTCTGCCACCTTGGGGAGGTACATTGGCGATAGTACCTTCAAGCATTTTTAAAAGGGCTTGTTGTACTCCTTCTCCAGAAACATCTCTGGTGATAGAAGTGTTTTCACTCTTGCGGGCAATTTTATCAATTTCGTCGATGTAAATAATACCCCTTTGAGCTTCTTCTACATCTAAATCAGCTACTTGTAACAGGCGCAAGAGAATATTTTCGACATCTTCTCCTACATAACCTGCTTCTGTTAATGTTGTAGCATCAGCGACAGCAAAGGGAACATCTAGAAATTTAGCTAAGGTTTGAGCTAGTAGGGTTTTACCACTACCAGTCGGACCAATTAACAGAATATTTGACTTTTGTAATTCTACTGGTTCCTCAGATCCTGTATTGCTACTTTTAGATTGGGCAAAACTCAATCTTTTGTAATGGTTGTAAACAGCAACAGAAAGCACCTTCTTGGCTTCGATTTGTCCAATAACGTGTTCGTCTAAATAATTTTTTAGTTCCCTTGGTTTAGGAATTTGATTAAGATTGAGACGTTCTGATTGAGCGCGGCGCTTGGGTTGAGGTTCTTCTGGTCGGTTTACAGGTTGAGGAGTAGAAGCGACAGAATCTAACAACTCCTCATCTAAAATTTCGTTACACAGCTCAACACATTCATCACAAATATAAACCCCAGGCCCAGCAATCAACTTGCGTACTTGCTCCTGGGACTTGCCGCAGAAAGAACATTTTAGATGGGAGTCGTACTTAGACATAAGATGCCTCTTACTTAATAGGAGTGAGGGTAGCTTCAGGTTTTGCTAGTTCTTGCCTGGAGATAACTTGGTCGATCAGACCGTATTCTTTCGCCTCTTGGGAGGACATAAAAAAGTCTCGCTCTGTATCAGTAGCAATTTTCTCTAAAGCTTGACCTGTGTGACTAGCAAGCAACTCATTTAGCTCTTGTTTAACAAAAAGAATTTCTTTAGCTTGGATTTCAATATCAACAGCCTGTCCCTGAGCGCCTCCGAGGGGCTGGTGGATCATGATCCTCGCGTTGGGTAGAGCCATACGTTTGCCTTTAGCTCCTCCAGAGAGTAAAAATGCTCCCATGCTAGCAGCTAAACCAAAGCATATGGTAGCAACATCAGGACGAATTTGCTGCATGGTGTCATAAATCGCCATACCAGCATAGACGGAACCGCCGGGAGAGTTGACATAGATTTGAATATCTTTATCAGGATCTTCAGCATCAAGAAATAGCAACTGGGCAACAATTGAGTCTGCTACAGAGTCATCTATGGCGCTACCTAAGAAGATAATCCTTTCCCTGAGCAATCGTGAGTAAATATCAAAGGCCCGTTCTCCCATCCCTGATTGTTCTACAACCATGGGGACAACACTACTGGTTGAGTATATTCCTGGGGAACGATGAGCGCTAATCTGCTGGTTAGTGAGGCATGATTGAATCATAGAAATAAAAATTTTTGGCAAAGCATAGATTTTCAGTGCAGTTAAGTTTTTTGGGAAAACTCTCAGCGCACTAGCTAAAATTCTCTCCTCTTGGGATCATTATGCCTTAATTTTTTACTAATGGGGTTGCTTAGATTGTTACTTAGGTAGAGGCAACCAACCTTTAAAGTTTCTAAATTAGCCATAGTCCCGATTAGATTACTCTTAACTTTTCTAGTTATACTTCTTCACCCACAACCTCTACTGTAGCTGTAGCTGCGTCTACATCTTGCTGCTGTTCTGTTTGTTCCCCTTCTGCTTCCTCTTTTTCGAGGGAACCTTGAGGGACTAATTCAATTTCTGATTGTTCGGTTAACCACTCCAAAGTTTTTTCTTTGATTAAATCTTCTTCCACTGCTTCGCGCAGGCGCTTCTTGATTCGAAGTCGCGATCGCTCAATTCTTCGATTACTTCCTGTATCTTTTTTTCAACCTCTGCTGGTTCTGGTTGGAGAGATTCACGCTTGCCTACTTCTAATAGAGCTAAAGAGCGGGTAATATTTTCAATAGCTTCAGGACGGGTTCGCTCTTTGATTTGAGCAACATTTTCAGGGGTGAACATCGTTTTGATATCCATACCATACTGCTGCATTTGCATAGCTGTTTGGGTCAGCATAGTTTCCACTTCTTTGTCGATCATGGTTTTTGGTAAGTTCGCTTTTGCTTGCTTGAGCAATTCTTTTACCAAAGCTGCTTCAATGCTAGACTTTGTAGCAACTTCTGCCTCCTCTTTGTAGCGAGTTTCTAAAGATTCCCTCAACTCCGCTATAGTTTCAAATTCGCTAATATCTTCAGCGAATTCGTCATCTATTTCTGGTAGTTCCTTTTCTTTGAGTTCTTTGAGGGTAAGCTTAAAGTTGGCTGAAGCTCCGGCTAAATCATCTCTAGGATAGTCTTCAGGGAAAGTTACGGCAATTTCTTTGGTTTCCTCTGGATTCATACCCACGATTCCAGCCACAATATCTTGAATAAATTTGCCTTCTTCTAGCTCTAACTCAAAGTCTTGAGCCTCGGCCCCAGGAATTTCTTCCCCTTCTTCCCCTTCTTCAGTGGGTGCGAAGCGGCCTTTATAATCTACGATAGCTACGTCCCCTGCTTGTGCTGCCCTCCCTTCTACAGGAATCAAGGTTGCTTGTTCAACACGACGTTCTTCTAAAAATTCATCTACCTTTTGAGGATCATAGGTTGTTTCTTCTGCTTTAACTTGCCAGCCTTTATATTCCCCTAACTCTACTTCAGGAGATACATCTACAGACCCAGAGAAAACTAGAGGTTCTCCTGGCTGATACTTACTAATCAACTCCTCAAAGGAAGAACGAAGCTGATAATTGCCTAAAGCATCTATTGATTCACTTTCCACCGCTTCTTTAAAAGAATCCTGAATTAAATCTTCTAATGCAGCGGCTCTAATTCTCTGGGGGCCAAGTTGTTGGAGTAAAATCTTTCGAGGAACTTTCCCTTTGCGGAACCCAGGAATCCTCGCGGTGCGAGATAGCTGTTGTACTACCTTATCATAAGCTTTTTTAGTAGCTTCAGGGGGAATCTCTATTTCCAAGCCAATCTGACTATCGGGAAGCTTTTCCTGGGTTATTTTCATCGATGCTCTTAGTATCTTCAATCTTTAAATGGACAGTTAACTTGAGTTGGGCTTATGATGTTAACCTATTTGATAATAGTACATCCCTGGTTTCCAACCACCTAAAATTAGCAACTAAATTTCTTACTTATTCTTGCTAAGCTAGATAAATAAATATAATAGCTCCTAAAAATCAATATAAATTATTTACTCAAGTTACAATCTAAGGAACCACTACTTACAACTTAAAGGTAGAGCAAATTTATTTAACTTAATTATCATTAAACAAAACTCTATATAAAGTTAGAAAGAAAATCCCATGAAAAACGGAGGAGAACAATTTGTCTGGTTCAATTAGCGTCGCTATCCTGGGAGCTACAGGAGCAGTTGGTGCTGAGTTAATTCAACTTTTAGAAAGTCGTAGCTTTCCTATAACTAATTTAAAGCTGCTAGCCTCTCCCCGTTCTGCTGGTCGTAGTCTCACTTTTAAAGGTGAAAACTTGTTAGTGGAGGCAGTAGGAGAAGACTCCTTTAATGATGTAGATTTAGTGCTGGCCTCAGCAGGAGGTTCCATATCCAAAACTTGGGCCCGCAAAGCGGTAGTTGCTGGAGCAGTAGTAATTGATAACTCCAGCGCTTTTCGATTAGATGATCATGTTCCTTTGGTGGTTCCAGAAGTCAACCCTGAAGCAGCAGCGAAGCATCAAGGTATTATTGCCAATCCTAACTGCACTACCATTTTAATGGCGGTAGCAACTTGGCCTCTCCACAAAGTTCAACCCATAAAAAGAATTATTGCAGCCACCTATCAATCAGCTAGTGGTGCTGGGGCTAGGGCAATGGAGGAAGTCAAAAAGCAAGCCCAGGCTATTCTTAACGGTGAAACTCCTGAAACCAATGTGTTTCCCTATCCCTTGGCATTCAACCTTTTTCCCCATAATAGCCCCCTCAATGACCAGGGATACTGCACTGAAGAGATGAAAATGGTCAACGAAACCAGAAAAATTTTCAATCAGCCAAATTTGCGGGTTAGTGCCACTTGCATTCGCGTTCCTGTACTACGGGCTCATTCCGAGGCTATTAATATAGAATTTGAGGAGTCTTTTCCTGTAGCTAGAGCCAGAGAAATAATTAGCGCTGCGCCAGGGGTAAAACTATTAGAAGATTGGCAAAAAAACTATTTTCCTATGCCCATTGATGCCACAGGGCAAGATGAAGTATTGGTAGGAAGAATCCGTCAAGATTTATCCCATCCTTGTAGCCTAGAGTTGTGGTTAAGTGGGGATCAAATTCGTAAAGGGGCTGCCTTGAATGCTATACAAATTGCTGAGTTATTAGTAGAGGAAAATTTGCTCAAGACCAAGGTTACTGCGACTGCTGTTTAAATACCAAAAGAAGAATTAAATAAACTGATTGGAGAAAATACAAGTGTGGTGAATTTTGGACGAGTTGTTACGGCAATGGCGACACCGTTTACTGAAGATGGCAGTGTCAACTATCCCGTTGCCGAAAAGTTAGCTGATTATTTAATTGCTAATGGAAGTGATGGTATTGTTGTTTGCGGAACTACTGGGGAATCACCAACCTTAACTAAAGAGGAAAAATATGAATTATTTCAAGTAATTAAAAACGTTGTGGCCAATAGAGGTAAAGTAATTGCTGGAACTGGATCTTATTCAACTCAAGAAGCGATCACTACTACCAAAAAAGCTGCTAAACTAGGAATAGATGGTTCACTGCAAGTAGTTCCTTACTATAGCAAGCCTCCCCAAGTAGGACTATATGAGCATTTTGTGGCTATTGCCCAGGCTTGTAGGGATATGCCCGTAATGCTTTATAATATACCAGGTCGCACTGGTAAAAATCTGCAAACAGAAACTGTAGCCAAACTTGCCGAAGTTGATAATATCGTTGCTATCAAAGAAGCTAGTGGTAGCCTCGACCAAATTAGCGATATTAGGCGCTCTACACCTTCATCTTTTGACATCTATTCTGGAGAAGATAGTTTAACTTTACCGGCCCTTGCCGTAGGTGCTGTAGGAGTTGTCAGCGTAGCCTCTCACCTAGTAGCACTACAAATGCAAGAAATGATTCAAGCTTTTGAAGTTGGTAAAACAAATGTTGCCAGGGATATTCACTTTAAACTATCTCCTTTATTTAAAGCCCTATTTTTGACAACAAACCCAATTCCTGTCAAAGCGGCTTTGAATCTTAGAGGTTGGGATGTTGGCTCTTGTCGCTTGCCCCTGTGCGAAATTTCTCCAGAACTAAAAGTGAAATTAGAGATCGTCTTAAGGGAGCTTTCTTTAATTTGATTTTTCTTACAGGCGAGCTTGATCTCTAATCAAGATTGAAAATAATTGATAGAAAAAGCTCTGATCTAGTTATCAATGAGAAATTGTTAAAGATAAATAGGTTTGATAGCTATCTCAAAAAAACTTCACCCTCAAAAGATATTTTCCAACTAAAGTATTTGTTTTTTTTGTCAACTAGTTTCATTCCAAACAAACTAGTTAGGCTTTAAATCAGGAAAATTACCAAAATTTTCTATTTGCTCTTTCAATGAAAACCAATCAATTAACTTAAAGTAAATACATGAGTAAAAACGGATCAAAACCAAATCTAAAAATCATTCCCTTGGGTGGATTGCACGAAATTGGTAAGAACACCTGTGTTTTTGAGTATGAAGATGAAATAATTCTTTTGGATGCAGGTATCGGTTTTCCTAACGATGATATGCACGGGATCAATATTGTCTTACCTGACATTACTTATCTCAAAGAAAACCGACATAAAATTAAAGGTATGATCGTCACCCATGGTCATGAAGATCATATTGGTGGCATTGCTTATCACCTCAAACAGTTTGATATTCCTATCATTCACGGCCCCCGTCTAGCAATGTCTTTATTGCAAGACAAATTAGAAGAAGCTGGAGTAGCAGACCGCACTAAATTACACAGCGTCATGCCGAGGGATAAGGTACGCATTGGCAAATCATTCTTAGTAGAGTACATTCGCAACACCCACTCCATTGCTGATAGTTTCAGTGTAGCAATCCACACTCCTATTGGAGTTGTCATTCACACCGGAGACTTTAAAATTGACTATACCCCAGTAGATGGAGAACACTTCGACCTCCAAAAACTAGCAGAATATGGCGAAAAAGGAGTTCTTTGCCTGTTAAGTGACTCTACTAACGCTGAAGTACCAGGACATACGCCTTCGGAACGCTCCGTTTATCCTAATTTGGATCGGGCCTTTTCTCAGGCTTCAGGACGGTTAATTGTCACCACTTTTGCTTCTTCTGTCCATCGGGTTAATATGATTTTAGAGTTGGCTCAGAAACATAACCGAGTTGTTTCTGTCTTAGGACGCTCAATGTTGAATGTAATTGCCCATGCCCGCAACCTGGGTTACATTAAATGTCCTGACAACCTCTTTGAACCAATCCATACCACCCGCAAGCTTCCTGATGACAAGGTAATGATTCTTACCACAGGTTCTCAAGGAGAGCCAATGGCAGCCTTGACAAGGATTTCTAAGCAAGAACATCGTCAACTCAAAGTGCGCGAAGGAGATACCATCGTCTTATCTGCTAACCCTATCCCTGGCAACACTATTGCTGTAGTTAATACCATTGATAGATTGATGATGCAGGGAGCAAAAGTTGTTTACGGGCGAAACCAAGGCATCCATGTTTCTGGTCACGGCGCTCAAGAAGATCATAAGCTCATGTTGGCCCTGACTAAACCAAAATTCTTTGTTCCTTTTCACGGTGAACATCGAATGTTGGTTAAGCATAGACAGTTAGCACAAAGTATGGGAGTTCCCGAAGAGAACAGCTTAATTATTAACAACGGCGATATCATCAAACTAACTGAAGATAGCATTGAAGTAGCAGGGAAAGTTCCTTCTGGCATTAAACCAGTAGATCGTTCTGGAGTTGTTCATGACGCAGTAGTCAAAGAGCGGCAACAGCTAGCAGAAGATGGAGTGATCACAGTAGCTGCGGCGATAAACTGGGAAGGCAAACTCATTGCTGATCCTGAATTGCATCTGCGGGGAGTCGCTACGGTTATTGAGAGATCGCTGTTAGAAAAACTGGTGATTAGAACCATTGAAAAAACGATTGAAAATCGTTGGAGTGACTTTACTCAAGGTTCAAGTAGTAGTGAAGACATTGACGTTGACTGGAAAGGATTAAGCCGGGAAATTGAAAGTGGTATGCAACGGCTAGCCCGTCGGGAACTCAAAAGCCAACCTTTAGTAGTGTTCTTACTGCAAACTCCTGAAAAACCGAAGGTGAGAACCTATCGGCGCAGGCGGCGTTCAGCAGCGACGGTGGCTTCGTAATTTTAAGGGAGTAGGAGATAGGAAGAAGAAAAGCCAGCTTATTTGAGGAGAACGGATTCTTTAAGTAGGTAGACAGAATTAATTAAAGAGAAAAGGGGATAATAATGCGGAGCGCAATCGCCAGCTTCCTTCTTCCTATAACCCTCTTCTGTTACTTTCCGAAAACAAAAGTCAATTCTGATTTCTGGGGCTTATATATAATTATGCGATCGCCAGCTTTTTTCTAACTAAAAATTCTTGTGGACAGCAAAATCACCAAAATCAGATGAGTAAATTCTGTCATAATAAGTTTGTACAGACTTTAACCAAATATTAAAAAAATCCGAACTAACTTAACATCAGATTGGCCAGTTATTCTCTAAATATAGCTTGATCAAACCTGCATGGGATAAAGGACGTGATAGATTGTCTATGTCGCTGTTTGTTTCGTAATCTAATAAAACGACACTTTTCTTCAAACTAATATTTTTTAGCTCACTAAGTAAATCCTGAAGATGGTTCTCTAATATCCATTTGTATGAGGGTAGGTAGATTTGTCTCCGAGCGTCTGCATAAGAAAGAAGTTTGTCACTTTTAAGACCAGCACGATGACCTAATACTTTTCCATATTTTCGTTCAGACCTTTTTATTCCCTTCATATTAGAAACTAAGAACTTAGAAGGATCTATATCTGTTGTTTCAAAAACCTTTAACCCTTGCCAAATTCCTTCAACGGTCATACTAAATTCCCCTGGTGAAAAAGGAATAGGAATTTTTCCATGAGGATAAAAAGGACTAAAGCAAAGCCAAGGTTGGGGGCCACGGGAAGTAACATCAAAGATAACTGAATCGCCATAGCGTTTTTGCAGACTCTCAGGGGGCATATGACGACTCTTGATAATCAATGGCATTGTTGCTTGTCTCCTGTCTTCAGTTTACTGCTGATACCGGTAAAGAAAAGAGTTTTGGAAACATCGGGGGAGGCTCTGGTTGAGCAAGGCCAGCCTCTAAAAAACTATATTGAATTGAAGTCAAGGACATTGGTGCGAAATCCTGATGGCGAGCTAGTGCAGCTACAGCACAGATTGGCGTTTCAAAAACAGGATATCTTCCATAGTAGAAGTTATTCCAGTCACCTCCAGTTTCCTTCATCCAGAAATTCGCAATTATTTTCAACGATTCCTCCGTAGTTTTGTGATCTTTGTTTGGAATACTTCGAGCTAACTTCAACCAAGCATCACTATACTCATCTCGCGATTCTGATAGATTAATATTTGGTTTGTTACTAATTAACATCCAGGTTACAAGATCTGCTTGTTGCTGGCTGTCAACTGGTTTATCTGGAATAAATTTTAGAAACTCCCATTCACTACCTAGAGTGGCATATTGGCTGGCTCGATAAAACTCCTCTGACAAAAACAGACCGAACGCTGTCAAAGAAGACCAATGTTTCCATACATCATGGCTTGCTCCTATAGCATATAGAAAAGAAGTCAATTCATTGACGATACTAGTAAGCATTTTATTCGCTTCACCTATTTCAATAATAGATGTTTCAAGCAACTGGTCTATACTATCTAATCCACGGCTAGAGTCTAGCAAGATTTTGTTTTTATATTCTTCCGCACCTATCCTACGAACTGGAGCATCGGGAAGAGTGATTTGCGACAACTCTATCTCAACATATTCACGTAACGTAAAGTAGCTTAAGCGTCCCATTCACGTAGTCCTCCCATTGCTACCGCTTTATCCTTAGCAGTTTTTTGAGCTAACCCTCCTAATAATTGAGGAGTTTGATTATCTTTTGCATCATGATATCCAATAATATTTTTCCCAGGAATGCTACCTGTGAAAGCTACCTCAGCCTCATTGATTAGCCGATCACTTCTAGATATTTTGTTTTCTTTATGCAAAAGTTCTATATTTAGTACACCTTGTTTTGCCTGTTCTTCTATACTGAAAAGATATACGAAGATTCTACCGACAATTCCTTGTTCACGGATATTACTTTTATCTTGTGCTTTTCCAAAAGCATATTTAGCAGCCTCTACTGAGTCCTTGGAAGTAGAAATAAATGGTATTTTGGTAAATTCTAGCCCTTCATATCTGCCCATATTGAGTTTACTCAACTCTAATATGAACTGTTTTTTATTATTTACGTATTGATGTATTGCCACATAAAATTTGTTTTCAAAGCCTTTTTTTGTTCCTTTGCCTTCGCTACCACGAGTTATTGGTTTCATGTAATTTGAATCTGGAGAAGATAGCATCTCTCGCTTAATAGTTTCTACTTCCTCTTGTAACTGTTCTTGAGTAGGATTGTTGATACCGCTTTTTATTAATCGTCTGAGAGCTTGCTTCTGAGCTTTTTGGTTAAGCTTATCTGGATGAGTGTTAAGTTCTAATGCCTCTCTAGTTTTTAGAGCTTCTAATTCGTGTTGGACAATGGCTGCGGCTGACTCAAGTTCGTCTATACTAGGATTCTCTTCATCTGATAAGGACTTGGCAACTTCTTGTGTCGCCTGACTAAATTCAGGTTGACCAACAATATCATTCGCTGCTTTGCTGACTTCTTCTTTGTATTTCTCTTCATCCCAGCTAGCCTGAAAGTGAATACCACGATATGCAGCAAGAGCGCCTTTAAGAGGACTGTCCTGTTCATCAAAAATTTCGAATAGCTGCTGAAGTGTATCTGATAATGTTTGCTCTGCTGTTTCCGTCTGATTATCAGCAGCCTCAGCCTCATTGATTGCCGCTTCATTCGCCGAATCCTGCTTTGCTTCCTGCATTTCTTGAGCAGTTTTGTTAGCACTTTGCTCAGTTGTGTCAAGCTGCTGACGAGCCGTTGCTAACAAACCTTGTGCTTTTACTTTATCTTCTTCTGATAATGAATCTAGTCTGCCCTGCCAATCATTAAGTTTAGCCTCAACAGGTGTTGGAGTACTAGCTACCATTACTTCTGTAGCTGTACCTTGAGTTTTAATCCACAAACGATGTCCTTCACCTGCTGCACTAAAGGTAACTGTCTTACCAACTTCGCTATCTTCTAACTGTTCACCCTCACCTTCATCCGGACTTTCTGCACCTTCTTTATTCTTCTTATTTTTACCATCGCCTTTACCAAAGCCAAGCTTCTTACCAATCTTCTTAGCAAACTTAACTGCCTGGGCAATCAACCACTCAATCGCTTTATCTATCGGTGCTTTAAGCTTACCAATGATGTCCTTAATTTTGTCGCTAATGCCACCTAAACCTAACAAGCTGGCCATAAAGCTAATCACCACAGGTAGAGACTTAGATAAAGCATTTTCAATTAGACTTGCTGCTCCTCCAATAGCCCCGCTAGCAATAGCCGTTACTGAGTCCATTACAGCGTGAACTAAATCAACAATCTGACTACCACGCTCTATGAAGAACATGATTACGTCGTAAATCATCTTACAGGCTTTGACAAAAGCTGAGGCTGGATTGAGGAGACTAATAACCCACAGCACACCTTGCTTAATTACCGTTTCAATGACGAAGTTTTGGATAGTGCCAAGCACCATCTCTTTGAGATCACCAATCTTATCTTGGACGAATTGCCATAAACCAGCTAAACCTTCATTCTTGAAGATGATGAAGATGTCAAAAGTTTTCTCTAAGCCATCAAAAATTCTTTCTCCATTTTTGCCTAAAGCTTTGATTGTTCTGGATTTGATGGAATCATAGGCTAGCCCTAATACCTGCATAACCAAGGTGAAGATGCCTTTGAGGTCAAAGCTTTCTGGCATTTGTATACCTGATTTAGCCATCGTCCCGGTTAGCCAACCGATTAATCCCTTTTTCAGATGGGGTAAAATATTGCCGACAAAGTTGTTAAAACCTTGTTTCACTCCAGAAACTAAATTCCCCAAAAACCCAATGGGGTCTAAGATAATGTTTCCAATCGCTCCTGCTGCCTTACCTAACACACCCATCAGCATATCTTTCAGTTGCATGATAGTTTGGGCTGTACCAACTATGGCATCCTTCGCTTTATCAAAAAATCCCCGATTAGCTGCCTGCATCTCTTGAATGCGGCTGTTAACTTCCTGGATACTATTGCTGTACTGTTGAGCCAAAGAATCAATTAATTCATCCTGCTTACTATCAACACTTTGCTCTAATTGTTCAAACTGACTTTGAATATCCTGTGCTGCTTGTTCACCAACCTGTTGTAGAGATTGAGGCAACTTAGCTACATAATCTTTAATTTGTTGTTTACCTTCACTAATTCTTTGCTTAGCTTCGTTGAGCTTCTGCGCCACAAAGTTAGCGATATCAGTCAAAGCAATATCCATTTCGTCGATGTACAGTTGCTTACCTTCGACAAAATATTGATTTACTTCCGGTGGCAATCCTACTACCGCATCGCTAAGCCGCTCATCCCAACCAGTGACATCGTACCACTCTCCATACCTTTCTTTTTCCCAGACTGCCATTTTTTCTTTAACATGGCTTTCAAACTTACCCTTAGCAGCCCCAGCAGCAGTGTCAAACTTGCTCGTTACTTCTGTATCTATACCACTGAGGATAGTTTCAACATCAGTTTTTGTAGTTGTATAAATACTATTAATATGGGTAGCCACTTCAGAGCGTTTCTGCTCATCTTGACTTTTCGCTGTTTGTTGCTGTCCCATTACCTGCCCTAGAAGCTGTCCACGCTCCCCGTGCATCCCCGCCAACTGAGTTTGGCTAGTAGTTTGGGCTTCCGCTTGGGATTGGTTTAAGGTTTCGCTTTCCTGCTGGCGATATGCTGCTGGGGCTTCTTGTGTATTAGTCTTGAGTTCATTCTTTGCATCCAGTGCGGCTGTAAACTGAGGTTCATTGGCTTTGGCAAGCTGTTCATCGGTGATGTTAGCATTAGCCATCTCCTGGTCTATTTCTTGAGAGTTGGCATTTAAAGGGGCAGCTACTTCTGCTTCAGACTTTGGTTTCGGTACTGCTTTGGTGGCATCAACACCTTGAGGCTGTGTACCGGCAGGGGGAGATTGTAAAGGTTGGGAGGTTTTTGGTTCGATGCCACTGGTATCAGGTGGGGCTGCTGTTGCCTCTTCAATTGGTTTTGCTGCTTTGGCTTCTTCTTCACCTACTTGGGAAGAGACATCTTGCCTTACAGAGTCTAATTCGTTGTTTTGACCAAAGTTTTCGGCATCTTGTTCGTTGTCAGGAATGATGGCATCAATTTTCGCTAAGAGTGCAGCTTTGAAAGCGTTTGCGCTGAAAGTCCCTGGCTGCTGTTGCTCCATTTGCTCGACTTGGGAGTCTTGAGCTTTACTTTCCACTTCATTTGGAGGGGATTGAGCAGCACCTTGAGCTTCCTGGGCTTCCGAGGTTGCTGGTTCATGCTGTTTTTCTTGGGCTGCTACACCTTTAACATCACCCACCAAGCCTTGAAAACCGGCATCTTCCCCCGCAGAGGTAGGAGAATTTCCTCCAGAAGTACCTTGTTGCATAGAGCCTACATCAGAGGTTGCTGCACTCTTTAGATTTTCTGCTTGATTGCTGGCTTCTCCTTGAGATTTTGTTTGTTCTTGGACTCCAATTGTTTCTGAATTTAGTGCTTTTTGAGGCTGGCTTTCTAATTGATTAATTGCTTTGGGTTTAATCTCTTGTTCAGGAGTTTCAATAGCAACCTTATTTCCCTGTGCCGATGATTTGTTTTCTTTATGAGGCTCCTGAACTATTGATTTTGGCTGAAGTTCTCCTTTTGCTTCTGCTGGCTGCTCCTGATTTTCCGTACTATCCTGTTGCCGTTGAAGATTCTGCCCTAAAGGTTGCTCAAAGGAGTTAGGGGCAGTTTGCCACTCTTGCTTCATCTGCTGTTGATGACTAGCAATTAGGGAATTACGAATTTGCTGCCCTACAGCACTGTTTTGTCTACGTTCTTCTGTTCCTGCTACAGTGTCAAGGTTGATGGCTTGGGCTTGAATTGAGGGTTTCTGCCCAAAATTTAGGGTATAGGAACTCTCCATCCCCATACTTTCCCCTTGCCCTACTAATATTGAACTCCGTACTCTATTAGTAAATGCGGCTCTATCTTCTGCTGATAAAGTGGAATTTCTTTGTAAACGCTCTTCAGCTTCTACTATGGTTTCTACCTTAGAAGAAGGACTGGTTTGAACGAAAGAGTCGTCTAGGCTTATTGGAGGCGGCTCTGGGGGGACATTTTTAAGCTTTTGTATCTGTTCACTAGTTCTTTCTTTCGCTACTGGGGGTTTAGCAACAGGGGGCTGTGACTTCTTTTGAACAGGAGCAGAAGAGGACTTTTTTGGGTGAGTGATGTGGGCTTTCATACTCAGTAGTCAAGCTAATTATCACTAATAATACCTGAATATTTTTTTCTAGTTACCGATTGACAAATTTCTTTAGATGTGGAGCCTCAAAATATAGAGATATAGCAATTATTAGTGCTAAGCTGTCAGGCATTTATATTGCTTGCTTAGGATAGGGAATAGGGAATTGCTAATATCAATACCAAGATAGCAACCACATACGGGCAGCAAATTCAGATTGAGAAAGAGGTAAACCAAGATAAATTGGCAACCAAAATAGCCAAGCACAAAAAATAATTGCGATTCGCAATTATTCCACAGTATTTGTATTGCACAATTGAACTATGTAAACATTGGTCAATTAACCAACTGAGGGCGAGAAAAGCGAAGATAGAAGCTCCCATATAATGGTAAATATAAGTACAGCGAGTTACTTTAATCCAAGGTAAAAAGTTGGCAGCGTAGTTGAAGATTAGAAAAATTGGGATACAAAAGTTTTCAGAGTGAATTTTTTGCCCCTTGTAATACTTACTTGATTGGGCAAATAAGCTCCCTAAGACAATTAATATTGCTAAACTGGAAAGCCACCAAAGTAGAGGATTGCCTAAAGCGTGAACATCATGTACCGTTAACTCACTCACCCCGTTACTAACTTGCTTATAATAGTAGCCAACAGGACGAAGCATTAAGGGCCAAGTGTACCAGGCAGAACAATAGGGATGGGTTGCAGTTGTATTACCAATACTGTGGTGATAACCCAAAATTTGTTGGTGTACTTGCCAGAAATTAAATTCTTGGTTTAAGGCTAAATGAGGAATCCATAATAGGCGGTAAATTAAGGCTGGAATTATAGCGAAGTTGAGCAGAAAATCCCAGGAATTAACTTTACTTAATTGTTGCCATAAAGGATGGTGTAAAGAGAATTTTAGCTTTTTTGTGACTTTGACGAAACCATAAAATAGATAAACTCCCAACAAAAAGCCTAAACCATTCCACTTAACAGCAAGACAAAAACCAAAAAAGATTCCTGAAGCGAGGAAGTAAAATTGTTGTTTACTAGAATAATTAAGAGCGATAAGAAATAATAACTGCCCCAATAAGCCGAAAGCAAGCAAATAAATATTAATTAACCCATAACGGGATTCTACTAATAATAAACCGTCTGTAGCTGCTAAAAAGCTAGCAATAAAGGCATAGCTATAACGGCGAGTTAATTGATAGGAGATCGCACTAATTATTAGGGGCAGAAAGCTACCCGGTTAAAGCATTTAACCAGCGATAGGCGTAGGCAAAGCCCGCCGTAGGCATCGCTGTATTACCTTGCTTGAAAAAATTGGTATGCAGCCAAATCCCCATACTAATTAAGTACTTGCCTAAAGGGGGATGAACATCAAAGAAAGGAACTTGTTGAAGATAGTTATAGCCGTATTTAGCAAAATAAACTTCATCAAAAACAAATTCATTAAAACGTCCCAAGCCCCAAAACCTCAAGCCAAAAGACAACAAAAATATTGCCAGGATACCGATAGCGAATAAACGATTAATGCCCTTACTAAGTACTTCGTCTTTCCCCATACCTATTACTTATTACCTATTCCCTATTACCTCCAAACTTATTACTTATTATTTATTACTTATTACTTAATCACCTTCCCCTAACTCCCCCGTTCGGCCCAATCATCCTGGGCATCTCTACAGCTTCTCGGAACACTTCTACTGATTCGCTGTAATCGATAGGTAAAACTGAAACTACGTTTTCGTGGGGGCGAGGGATAATTACCCAAGATTCTAGAGTAGCCCCAGCAACTTTTTCTACCGCATCAATACCGGCTTCCATTGATCTTTTAACTTCTGATACGTCTCCGCGGATATTGATATTAAAACGGGCGCTACCAACTCGGATATAACCTACGAGAGTAACTCGCCCAGCTTTAACCATTGCATCTGCTGCTGCTAGTATTCCTGGAAAACCTTTTGTTTCAATTGAGCCAACTGCTTGTTGTGTCACGAGTTCCCTCTCTTTATAATCTAATTATTAGATAGCAATAAAACCTAAACTTTAATTTTACGGGTCTTTACGCACCATTGGGCATTTATATCAAGAATCTCCGGCATTTGCTCATATTCGGAATACTTCTACTTCCTCTGTATAGGCTATGGGCAAAATAGCGACTATATTTTCTGGTGGATTAGCAACAATATAGTGAGTTGTGACCTTAGAGCCAAAAGTTTCTGTAGCAGCTTCTAATCCTTCTTCCATAGCCATTTTAACCTCAGAAATGCTACCGCGAATAGCCACAAAAAAGTTGCCGCTTTCTGCTTTATCGCAATGAACTACGGTAACTCTTGCACCTTTAACCATCGCATCTGCTGCTGCTAAGATTCCAGGAAAGCCTAACGTTTGGATGACTCCGACTGCTTCTGGCATGGGTTATTTTCCTTTGGGTTTATATTCCCTTAATAACCAAAGATTATATAGCAGGGAGTAGCCGCAAGTGATAAGTGATAAGTAATAAGTTTTGATGTCAATAGGATCGCTTTTGTTGGAGAGGGAAGAAATACTTCTTGACAATATCTGACAATTTTATCGGGGGATACGATTGTGCTTTCTTAGTAGCTAATCTACCCGATTTAAGCGATAAACGAAGCAGTCATCATCACTAAATTGTCGCCGTTCAACAAATTGGAAGCCAAGACGTTCATAGAAACGGTGGGCGCGAGTATTACTAGCAAGTGGATCGACCAATACTGCTGTCACTAAAGGATTGGCAAAACATCGGGCCAGGGCAAGCTGCATCATTGTTGTACCATAACCTTTACCTAAGTCCGTTTCTTCCCCAATCCAAATATCAATAGCCCGAAGATTTGCAGCAATATCACCCCAGTAGTGGCTATCCTCACGGGCTGGATCTATGATCTGGATAAATCCAATCGGACGATGACCAATCTCAGCAATCAATTGCTCTCTCCAGTCGGGATTACGTTTAAGTTCTCTTTCCCAGTCCCAGTCATCATCAGGATCTGAGGCAATTATATGAGGCTGTTGATCCCAATGTTGTAATAGAGTCAAATCATCGGGAGTAGCTGGGCGTAAATTGATCATAACTTTTGGTAATTTAAAGCTATTGTTTGATAGTTAAGTACCTAGACAAAATTAATTGAATATTTTGTTGATATTGGGTTGGCGCACTTCCTTACAAACCAATTTAAAATTATAGAAGCTTAGGAGAGTAAATAATACAATTTTGATTATCCCCTTTTCTCACAACTAAGCTAATGAAAAATCACGAAAATCTTTACTCTAAATTATTACAACTTGATAATTGTAGCTACAAAGCTTATCGGGATATTGAAGGAAGTTACCAGTTTCCTAACTTTAATTTAATTGTTGATCGCGTCCAAGGTGATCCCTTTGCTGCCCCCAGTAAGCTACGAATTAAAATACCTCAAAATGTGGCTGGTTTCCCTAGTCAAATTTATCAATCTTTGAGTCGGAAAATAGCTTTAGAAGATTATTTAATTCGTCAGTTTGCTATAGTTGCTGAAGAGTTTAACTCTCACCGAGGTTCTGGTAAAAGTGGCTTAATTGCTATTACTCGTATTGGACAAGAAGTACTTTCTCGTAATGCCGCCACGGTGAATTCTCAAGGGATAGAAATACGCTTTCTAGTAGGATTACCTGCTAGGGGAAGGAGAATTTTAGGCCATCAGGCAGCAGAAATGTTGTTAGAAAATGTACCAGAAATTGTTGATCGCGCCCTTAAATATCGTGCCTTAGATGCCCAAGCTATACAACAACAAGTAGAAACTATTGAGGATGCAGATTGGTTGCGGCAACAGTTAAGGGAAAAGGGTTTGGTGGCTTTTATTCCTGATAAGGCAGTTTTACCTCGACGCAGTGGCGTTGATCAACGTCCTTTAGAAAGTGATCCTGTTCCCTGGCAGACTCCCCTCTCCCTCAAGATTGAATTTAATCTTCCCAATCAGGGTTTAATAATTGGAACAGGAATTCCTCAAGGTATTACTTTAATTGTGGGGGGTGGTTATCATGGCAAATCTACTTTACTCCGTGCTTTGGAGTTGGGGATTTACGATACCATTCCTGGGGATGGTAGGGAGTTGGTAGTCACAGAAGCAACGGCGGTTAAAATACGCGCTGAGGATGGTAGAGGGATTGCAGGGGTTGATATTTCCCCTTTTATTAATCACTTGCCCCAAAAACGTTCTACCACCAATTTTTCTACTACTAATGCTAGTGGCAGTACTTCTCAAGCGGCTAATATTGTGGAAGCTTTGGAAGTGGGGACAAAATTACTTTTAGTTGATGAAGATACCGCCGCGACGAATTTTATGATTCGCGATCGCCGGATGCAGCAATTAATTGCCAAAGAAAAGGAACCCATTACTCCTTTTATTGATAAAATTCAGCAACTTTATCAAGATTGCGGGGTATCAACAATTTTGGTGATGGGGGGAAGCGGAGATTATTTCGAGGTAGCAGATACGGTTATTGCTATGGAAAACTTTTCTCCCTATGATGTGACAGCAAAAGCGAAAGAAATCGCTCGCACCAATTCTACTAAGCGTGTAGCAGAAGGAGGTCAAGGTTTCGGTAAAATTACTCCCAGGATACCTTTACCTGCCAGCATTGACCCTAGTTGTGGCAAAAAAGCGGTCAAGGTTAAAGTTAGGGATACCGATGAAGTTGCTTTTGGCACAGAAGATATTGATTTAGGATCTGTAGAACAAATTGTTGAATCTGGGCAATTAAAAGCGATCGCGGCTGCTATTGTTTATGCAAAAGAGAATTATTTGGATAGTAAAAGAACTCTAGCCGAAGTTTTAGATTTAGTGATGGCTGATATTGTTGCTCAAGGTTTGGATGTCATTACAGATTTTACTCAGGGAGATTTAGCTATATTCCGGGGTTTTGAATTAGCTGCAGTCATTAATCGCTTGCGTAGTTTGCAAGTTAAAGGAGAATAGCCTTAAGTTATTGGCACAGCTTTCTTAGGAGGGGAATAATAATACCTTTTGTTTAATTTTATACTTTGGCCTTTTGCCTTACGCGTAGCGCTATCGTAATCTAAGCTAAACTCCAATCAGGTCTAAGATGCCTTGCTTGGCGTAAATAGGAGTGAATCATCGCCTTTTGAGGTTTTGGGGTATTAACTTGAATTAAAACCCTGATACAGCGTTCCAAACTATCTTCAACATCCATTTGCTGGAAATCTAATAAAGGTACATCATCCCATTTAGGGCGCTGCCGACATACCGCCGCCGGGAATATAGCATCTAAATCTTTAGTAGCTGTGAAAAAGGCACAGACAATTTCTTCTGGATCTAATTCATTGCGAGTTTCAAGATCATCTAATAATTCCTTAACAGCTTCAGTAATTGCTTCAACTGTATTCTGGGAGACGGTTATAGCCCCACGAATACCTCTTACTTTCCATTCCACAACGAAATCCTCCGCAAACTTTACCAAAGTAGGAAAAAGTAAAAAAGCACTCCGATCAAAAAGATGTTTGGCTTTGAAATACCCAGATCCAAACCGTTATTTTGCTGTCCCCTGATGTTTAACATAGAGTCTTTACTACTTAAACTTACTTAGTTGCTTCACTATACGCTATATTGATAACAAGTTTTTGGGGGCAGAAATGCCCTTAACCCTAAATTAGGGGCGATAAAGCCATAAAGGTTGGCCGCTAGTAGCAAGTTCAAATTCTAACCAGTTTACGGCTTTGCCCAGGCTAGAGGAAGTTTGCTTGCTACCAGATAACAGCCGTACTAAGCGAGATTTCTTCTCTTCAATATCTTGAGATTTGGCTTTATCTGGATCGAGTCCTGCTAATTCTGCTGCCCAACAACGGGCATCTTCTTCTGTACCTAAACGGTCTACTACTCCTAATTTTAAAGCTTGTTCCCCAGTAAAAATGCGACCATCAGCAAAGGTTCTGACTGTTTCTTCTTGTAAGTTACGTCCTTCGGCGACGGTTTGGACAAATTGTTTGTAACTCACATCAATTAGTTCTTGAAGAATAGTTTCTTCTTCTGGGGTTAATTCTCGATCAAAGGCTAAAATATCTTTGTAGGGGCCAGATTTAACTACTTTAAACGAAACACCAATTTTGTCCAATAGCCGTTCTAAATTATTACCCCGCAAAATAACACCGATGCTACCTGTAATTGTGCCTGGGTTAGCAACAATATGTTCTGCCCCCATACCAATATAAACCCCCCCCGAAGCGGAAATATTACCGAAACTAGCGACAATAACTAGCTTTTCTCGTAACTTCTTGAGGGCATAATAAATTTCTTGAGAATCTCCTACTGTGCCTCCAGGAGAATCAATACGCAACAACAAAGCCGGAAATTTCTTTTCTTCCACTGTTTTTAGCGCTTTAAGAACCCGCTTACGAGTTTCTGAGGCGATCGCGCCGGTAATTTCTATACGGGCAATTTGTCGAGAAGTTTTTGGTTTAAAAGGCCAAATCATAGGTTTTAAGGTTGAAAATTATCTGGTTTTGAGGACAGCGTTGCTTTTAAGGGAGGTAATAACTAACTTTTATTTGCAAAACTACACAATACGTTAACATTGGGTAAATAAAATCTGCCAATATTTACTTATTATCCATGCAGTTAGTACTTACTAAGTTTAAACTTCCGATATCCTCTTTATTATTGATTTCTCCTTTCTTCCTTTGGGGAACCGCTATGGTAGCAATGAAAGGAGTTATGCCCCAAACCACCCCCCTATTTTTAGCAGGAGTGCGTTTGCTACCGGCGGGACTTTTGGTTATTGCCGTTAGTCTCATTTTAGGTCGTCCTCAACCCCGTGGTTGGCAAGCTTGGTTGTGGATTAGCTTTTTTGCTTTAGTAGATGGAACTTTATTTCAGGGTTTTCTCGCCGAAGGATTAGTTAAGACTAGTGCGGGTTTGGGTTCAGTGATGATTGATTCCCAACCTTTAGCAGTAGCTTTGCTATCTAGTTGGTTATTTGGAGAAGTAATTGGTATTTGGGGGTGGCTAGGTTTAACTTTTGGTATTTTGGGTATTAGTTTAATCGGTTTGCCTGACGAATGGATTTGGGGAATTTGGCAAGGAACTGGAGCTGAGATATCATGGAGTCTACAAAGTTTATTGCAAAGTGGTCAGTGGTTAATGCTCTTAGCAGCACTAGCGATGGCAGTAGGTACGGTAACAATTCGCTTTGTTAGTCGTTATGCTGATCCCATAGCTGCCACAGGCTGGCATCTGGTTTTGGGAGGATTTCCGTTATTTTTGGGTTCAGGGTTATGGGAATCTGGGCAGTGGATCAATATTGATTCTCAAGGTTGGTTATGCTTAGGTTATGCTACGGTTTTTGGTAGTGCGATCGCCTACGGTGGATTTTTCTATCTAGCCTCTCGTGGCAATCTTACGAGTATTAGTTCCCTGACTTTTTTAACGCCAGTTTTTGCTTTACTCTTTGGTAATCTCTTTTTAGCAGAAATCCTCACTCCGATTCAGTCAGTAGGAGTTTGCCTTACTCTTATTAGCATTTATTTGATTAATCAAAGGGAAGAAATTGGGGTAAAACTAAGTTCATACTTTTCCCAAAAGGAAACAATTAAACCTCCCAGGGCATCTACATAATAAGAGGGAGTGACTGCAAGAGGGGAGAAGTAATAAGCTTTGAATATACTGTTCCCTTTACCCAATGATAAATGATTACCCAAGCAATATGACTAAAGGTTACAGTAGTGGGTAATCTAGAATGGGTGCGCTGATAATTGGTAGCACACATCACCAAAAAACTGGCTCAAAACTTCAGCCGGAGAGTTTATGATTCGCTATCGTTTCCCTTTATTAATTGCTACTTGGGCTACTTGTTTAAGTTTCTCTTCTAGCAATGTTCATAGTCTAAGACCAAATTTGGTTTTGGCAAGTTCACAGCAACTAGAAGGGGAAGTATCTCACAATACCTTAATTCAAGCCCAAGCACCAAAGGAAGAAGAGAAAGAACAGCAAGAAGCAAAACCAAAACTTTTACAACTAGGGGATCAAGGAGAAGAGGTTAAAAAACTCCAAAATCAACTACAAGAACTAGGTTATCTTGAAACAGAACCTGATGGAGAATACAACCTCAAAACCAAGAGTGCGATCGCGCTTTTTCAAGAGAAGGAAGGATTGAATAATGACGGTGTTGCTGGGGCAGTAACACAAGAGTTAATTATCAAAGCAGTTGCCCAAAAAAAGGCTGAGGAGAAGCAAGATTCTCAGTCGGAAGAAGCCCCAAGCAAAAGCAGATTTACGAAGAGATCTTTGCTGATAATTGTTGCAGGCTTATTACTTGCAGGAGGCTTGTTAGGGGGCGCTTTAATGCTGCTTCGCCTCAGAAAAGCTTCCCTTGAAGATTGGGAGGAAGAAACCGAACAAGAGGAGGAGGTAGAAGCATTTCTATCCCAAGAAAATCACAACTTACCTAGTAGCAATGGTAATGCCGAAAACCACTCTCTACCAAATCCAGTATCTCAAAAGATTTTACAAGTAAGAACACCATCTCCTCTAGCTAAGGTAGATCGGATTGAAGAATTAATCAAAGACTTACAAGAATCTGATAGAGTTAAACGTCGTCAAGCAATTTGGGAATTAGCACAAAAAGGTGATTCTAGGGCGGTTAAACCTTTATCTAATTTGATTATTGACTCTGATTCTCAGCAATGCGGTTTGATTTTAGAAGCCCTTTCCCAGATTAGCACCCGTACTCTCAAACCAGTTAATCGAGCCTTAGCAATATCCTTGCAGGATGAAAATCCTGAAGTACGCAAAAATGCTATCCGAGATTTGACTAAAGTTTATGACATGGTTAACCAAGTCAATCGCCTTTTACAAATGGCTTGCGATGATCCTGATCCTGAAGTACAAGAAACTGCGAGATGGGCGGCACAGAAGTTTGGTAAGTCGCCTATAATATCAGGAGATCAAGATTTACCTAAGTTTAATAGTTCTATTGATTCTATTGATGCTTTGGAGAGGCGGTTGGAGGAGTAGGTAATTGATAATTAACTTATAGTGTTTTGTTATTGGGTTGATAGTCTTTTGCTAATAAAGAGAATAACTTTAAATCATGGAACTTACCTTTCCAGAAACCTTTTTCTCTTAAAATACCTTCTAAACTAAAACCTAACTTCTCTAAAAGCTTACTTGAAGCTATATTTCCTATCATTACATGAGCTTCAAGGCGATTTAATTGTAGGGATTTAAAGCCAAAATCAACTACTTCTGTTAAAGCTTCAGTCATGATACCTTGTCGCCAATATTTACTAGCTAGTTCATAAACTAATCGACTTTGACAGTTTTGATTATCTATAGAAACATAAGCACAACAACCAATAACTTTCTGCTCATCTTTTTTGATAATTACCCAAGGTATTCCCTGTCCCTGATACCAAACATCAAGTCTGGATTGAATAATAAAATCGATTTTTTCCAGTCCAGTAGTAGTTTCATAAACATGATATTTAGTAACTTGAGGATCGCTAAAGATTGTTTTTATAGCTAGTAGATCATCACGTTGCAGTTCTCTTAATTGCAAATTTTCAGTTTCTAGTTGGGGAAAATCACTTATCATTTATCATTAAACGTTAAACACTTCAAGACTACTCCGCTTTATTCACAGCAATTAATCCCCAAGAAAATTAGGAATATGGAGACAGTTATCGCCTCAATTATACTATCTCTTTCTACTAACATAGATAATCTTGCTGTGGGTACAGCCTATGGTATCAAAAAACTAAAGATTGGTCTTTTTGCCAACTTCATAATTGCTGTCCTATCTGGTATTAGCACTTTTGTTTCTATGTCGTTAGGAGAAACAATTAATCATTTTTTATCTCCAAATTTAGCCCATGAATTTGGTAGTTTTCTTCTAATCTTAATCGGTTTAATTACCATTAGCAAGATTGTGCAAAAACGCTTTAATCAAGAAAGTCTTGTGGATAATCTTGCTGATAAAAATATAACTTGGCAAGAAGCCACTACATTAGGATTAGCTCTAACTGTTACTAACTTAGGAACAGGAATAGGAGCAGGAATTGCTCAATTAAGTTTAATTTTAACTAGTTGTTTGAGTTTTACTTCTAGTTTGTTAATGATAGGAGGAGGAGAATTTATCGGCCGAGCATTCGCTACTTATTATTCTGGCAGAAAGTTAGAGCTAGTTTCTGGGGTTCTATTAATCTTCCTAGGTATTTATGAATACCTGATTTGACAAACTTATTTATCAGTTAAGCTATTAAGACATAACTGAGCATCAGTATGTTGATGATCTTAAGTTCATTTTTGACAAAGTAATAAACCAAACCAACGATGTTCATCTGTCCAAGCCTGTAAAGACTTTAAGCCTTGACAAGACAAATATTGCTGCATTTCTTCTAAACTAAACTTACGAGATATTTCTGTTAGAATAGTTTCTTCTTCCTCAAATTCTACTTCTAAATTGAGACTTTCTAAGTAAACTTTTTGCCTGGCTTCACTAACCAAATAAAGTTCTATTTGTGATTCTTCCCTATTATAAATAGCGCGATGGGCAAACTTATTAACTTCAAAATTGCCGCGAAAACGCCAGTTCAAATGGCGCAGCATATTAAAATTAAATTCTGCTGTTATACCTTGACTATCATTGTAAGCAGCTTCAAGAACTTCTTGAGGTTTTTGTAAGTCGATACCTAAGAGAAAATAATCTCCTGGTTCTAAAGAATTATTCACTTTTTCTAAGAAAAGATTGCACTCTTCAGGACTCAAATTACCTAAAGTACTGCCTAAGAAAAAAACCAAACGGCTAGGAAAAGAAGTGGCATTAAGTTTGCCTAAAGCTTGTTCGTAGGTAGCAACTAAGCCTTCTATTTGCAAGGAAGTATAATCTTGCAGTAATTGCCTAGCACTATGTTCTAATATCTCTGCACTAACATCAATGGGTATGTAGCGCAAACTAGGGCTTAATTCTTGGTAAGCATCTAATAAGAAACGAGTTTTGGTAGAACTACCACTGCCTAATTCTACTAACTCACAAGCCCCCGTTATACGAGCAATTTCTGGGGCATATTGCTTTAATAAAGAGGCTTCAGTACGGGTTAAATAGTATTCAGGTAATTCACAAATTTTCTCAAATAGTTGTGAGCCAACTTCATCATAAAAATAGCGAGGAGAAAGTGATTTTGGAGTTTCACTTAACCCTGCTATAACATCTTTTCCGTCCTCTACCTTTAGTTCTAAATCAGGGGTAAGTAAATATCTAACTTTGAGACGATCTTTTTGTTCAGCTAAGCTTGAACTAATGAACTCAGGGGGGTTGGTATTTTCTTTAGCACTCTGATAAGTTGACATCTTTAATGTATTTTAAGTTGTTGGCTATTGGTCGTCGCTAAGTACAACTCTATTAACTGTACAACTTATTAACGCTCATAAGCTGTCAGGCATTTAATTTACTTATTAGGTTTGATGGGGAGATAGGGGGATAGGGAGATGGGGGAAGGGTTTTAGGGCTGATTTCCTAGTTGAGTAATACACAGTTTAAATGCACATCAGCTTAGGCTATTAAACATTCTAAAAGTAAGAAACTAAAGTATTATCCCTCATTACCTATTACAAGCTTACCTATTGCTTATTCCCCAGCCATTCTTGAAGTTGTACTAATTCTTCTTGAGGCATATTGCGGAGATTTTCCACAGCAGGAAAAGTGCTTTTTTCTACATCATGCTGGTAGCTTTTAATAGTTTCTAAAGTAAGAGTTTGATAGTCTTGGTACTTTTTGGCTAATCTTAGTTTCCGGGGAGTAATACCTAAAATATCGTTGACAATTAGAACTTGACCATCTGTAAATCGGCCAGAACCAATGCCAATGGTAGGAATTTGTAACTTGTTGGTGATAACTTGCCCTAACTCTTCAGGAACTAACTCCAATACCAACATGAATATTCCTAGTTTTTCTAATTGAATTGCATTAGAGATTATTTCTTTTGCCTGGTCAAAATTTTTGCCTTGAACAGCTTTTTTCTGGTGAGTTTGAGGCATTAAACCAAGATGTCCACAAACTTGAATATTTTCTTTAATTAAGCATTCAATAACATCCTTTCTTAGCCCTTCTAATTTAACACAATCAGCCCCATTTTCTACTAACCTCTGGGCATTTTCTAAAGCTTGCTGAGGAGTTTCATAGGATTTGTAGGGTAAGTCAGCGAGAAGGTAACTTTCTTTCACTCCTCGACGTACTGCCTTAAGATGATGAACAATATCAGACATCGTTACCTGGGTTTCATCTTCGTAACCAAGAATATTGGTTCCTACACTATCCCCAACAAAGATGACATCTATTCCTGCATAGTCTTCTAAAATTGCGGTAGGGTAGTCATAACAGGTTAAGGCAGTGATTTTTTGCTGTTGTAGTTTTTTCTGTTGTAGAGACTCTGGAGTTTTCTTCATCTAAAGGTATTCGAGCAAATTTTAGTTCGGTTGCCTATTGGTTATCTAAAGGAAACAGTTGGGGTAAAAGTAAGCCTGAATCAGCTTTGTATGTTTCAAATTCGGGGTAGCGCGATAGAGAAGTGTCTTTTTTCTGCATATTGGGGACAAAGACTGTGATGGCGAAAAAGCCGAGAATAACGAAAGGAAGCCAATGTTGCGCCAGTAAAGCAAAGCCCGTGTAAATAAAAATTTCTCCCAAGTAATTGGTATTGCGACAACGGGCAAAGAAACCTTCTGTGATTAAACCTTGTCTATATTTTAAGGTAAAGTATTTTTGAGCATCGCTGCCGTAATGGAGAAATACGCCGATTATATTAATTGCGATCGCGAAAGCAATTAAGGGTGGTGGGGGTTCTGAACCATTGCTAATAAGTAGGAACGGTGCTACCCAATATAAACCTAAAACCAAGAAAGCAATCGGACTTAGCCACAAGGGAATTTTCTGTTCCCATCGAGAATCAGGATAAATTTTATCTTTCAATAACCACAGGAAACCATAAGTGCCGTGGAGGGCAAGATAAACCCAAGGGGCAATGGTGAAATTTTGGTAAAGGCACATCCAGCCTAAAACGATCAAGAAGGTAAGTCCTTTGTGCAAATTAATGATATGTTTGATTTTCATAGATAGAGTGATTAGTCCGTTCTATTTAATTGATGTGCAAAGCAATGCTAAAGGGAACCTAAAATTTCTAGCTCTCGTCAAATTCAACGATATTGTTCACTAAAGAAATGTAGCTTTGTTAAGTTGTTAAGACCAGGAAGGGACTTCAGGGATCAAAAACTCTTCTTATCAAAAATGTTTGGCGTACGACCTTTGACTCTAATTAAGACAATTGAAGAAATCAAACCGCCCTCTATTCTCAACATTCCTTTGATTTCACCCGATTATTTCTCTAAATCCTTACTATCACTATCTTCTATTTCCTTCTCTAAAGGATAAATGAAAATTAGTTGAATTCACCTCACTTGGGTTAATATATTTAAGCTTTATCATCATAAGTAAAAAGGGCAGATACAACTTGTCATCAGAATAACTTCAGCGTAGACAAACTACTCACCGATTTTATCTTTAAATTAGTCATTTTCCACTTTTTTTGCGAATTGCTAACATGAGAATTCCTCTTATCGCTAAGTTCCAAATCTTAAAAATTTACTGGTTCTTACTGACCCTTGGTTCTATTTTATTTCTCTCCTCTCCTGCTGAAGCCGGAAGACTAGTGAGATGGAATTTTGACCGTACTCAAAACCGCTTAGAATTCAAAACTAACGATCGGGTTCAACCTCAAGCACAATTGATTTTTAACCCTACTCGTTTAGTGATTGACTTACCGGGAACCACATTAGGACAGCAAACAGTTAACCAATCTGTAGGAGGTACAATTCGTCAAATTAGAGTTGGTCAATTTAATGATTCTACTGCCCGTATCGTAGTAGAACTTGCACCAGGATATACCATCGATCCACAAAAGGTTGAGTTTCGAGGTGCTGACCCTACTCAATGGTTTGTCACCTTACCTACTCCCCAAAGGATATCTCAACAACCAACGCCAACACCATCGCCATCGCCATCGCCATCTCCTTCCCCCACCCCAACCCAAAGCCTTCCTGCTTCTGCTTTTCAAGTTACCAGTAATGGTTTAGTGGTTGCTTTAGGAGGGCAAAAATTAGATGAAGACGATATTAGAATTAAACCCAATCGCCGTCGCGGTTTAGTAGAAATTGACCTCAGAGGAATTACTTTACCTGATAGTTTAGTAGGCAAAGCTACTTCCGTTACTAGCGATGTCGTTAATCAAATCCAATTTAGCCAAGAATCAGAAAACCTAGCCCGCCTCACCCTCCAAGTTCCTCAAGATAGTCCAGAATGGAATGCTTTTTTCAGCAATAGATTAGACAGTTTGCTGATCATACCAAGGGGAGGAGGAAACTTTGAACCAACAACCTTAGTAGTTCCTTCTGAAGATAACTCTACTGAACCCGTAGTAAGCAACCCCGATGGCGATATTTCTGTTCCTCCCCCTGACTCTAACCAAGTACCAAGCCCACCCACACTACCTCCGACAACCCCGGTTCCACCAATCAGAAAGGACGGTAGAGTACTTGTAACCATCGATCCTGGTCATGGAGGAAAAGATCCTGGTGCTATTGGTATTGGCGGACTAAGGGAAGTAGATGTAGTTTTACCTATCTCCCTAGAGATGACTGAGATGTTGAACCAAAATGGTGTACAAGTACAATTAACTCGCAACGCAGATTACTTTGTTACCCTCGCAGGACGCACCCAACTAGCTAATCGCGTCGGTTCTGATCTTTTTGTCAGCATCCATGCTAATGCCGCCCCTGGGGGACGTGCAGGAGCAAATGGGGTAGAAACTTTTTATTATAGTAGTGGCCGCACCCTAGCAGCAGCGATTCAAAATTCCATTATGGAAAGGTTTGATATGAATAATCGGGGTGTTAAACAGGCCAGATTTTATGTGCTTAGGACTTCGAGGATGCCTTCTGCTTTAGTAGAGGTAGGTTTTGTGACAGGAGATGAAGACTCACGGGTACTCGCTAACACTGCTTGTCGCACAGAAATGGCTAAGGCGATCGCGGTAGGAATTTTACGTTACAGTCGTATTCAAGAACCCTATACCGGGGTTGAGGTGGATGATTCGAGTTGTCCTGCTATTAAGTGATTAAGAAGGGGGTAGGGACTGGGAGTGGGTAGCAGGGAATAGTACATTCTTTAACTTATTACTTATTCCTGGAAATTCCGGTGTTGTAAATTTTCTCGTTAGCTTGGACTGATTTGGCTAAATCCACCACAGGGTGAGGATAATCAACGCCGATCATCACTCCACAGCGTTTTTGTTCTTCGGGTGAAAGTTGCCAGGGTTGATGCACTTGATTAACGGGTACTTCTTGTAACTCAGGTAGCCAATGCTTAACGTACTTACCTTGAGGATCGTAATCTTTGGACTGTTTGAGAATATTGAAGTAACGAAAACCACGGGCATCATTACCCACACCAGCAACGTAATTCCAGTTACCCCAGTTACTGCAAACATCGTAGTCGATGAGAACAGATTCAAACCATTCTGCTCCCATTTGCCAATTTATACCCAGGTTTTTGGTGAGGAAACTAGCTACGTTTTGTCTGCCTCGGTTGGACATAAAACCTGTTGCTGCTAATTCTCGCATATTCGCATCTACTAAAGGAAAGCCTGTTTTTCCTTCCCGCCAGAGGTGGAAGCGTTGCCAATCTTCTTGCCAAGGAATATTGATGCCCTGTAAACCAAATTTATAAAAAATGCGATCGCCGTGTTTAGCACAAATGAAGCGAAAGTAGTCACGCCATAATAATTCAAAAATCAGCCAATAGGTAGAGTCGTTAGCAACCCTTTGTTCTTCATATTTTTTGACTTCTGCATAGATATAGCGAGGAGACAAGCTACCGCTAGCTAACCAAGGAGAGAATTTAGAAGAATAGTCTGCCCCTAACATACCGTTTCTGGTTTTTTTGTAAGAACGCAAAAGGTCTTTTTCCCAAAAGTACTCTGCCAATCTTGCTTTACCCGCAGTTTCTCCCCCTTGAAATGGCAATACGGCTTTGCTATCAATGGGGGTGGGCTGTAACCCTAGACTTTCTAGGTTGGGTATTTCTCCTATGGCAATATTAGGTAGAGGAGGTAACTTTTGGGGTATGGCTACGGGAGGACGAACAGAAGCTGATTTTTCAATTTTTTTGCGAAACTGAGTAAAGATTTCCGGAAGATAATTGATGTGAAAAGGTAAATCTTTGGGGTGAAAAAGAGTAGCTATGGTATAGGTTTTAATTTCTACTTGTAGAGAGGTTAAAGCTTTTTTCAAGGCTTTTTCTACAGCTATTTCTTCGGCAGTAACTTCTTGATGGAAATGAACCGTAGAGATAGAAAATTTCTTTACTAAAGCAGGAATAATTTCTTCTGGTAAACCGCGAAGTATAACTAAATTGCTGTGGTGCGATCGCCATGATTTCCTTAAATCAGTTAAACTTTCTAAAAGAAATTGGGCGCGGAAAGAACCAGTTTTAGGGAAGCCAAAGGATGTTGTAGTAAATTGCCGAGGGTCGAAGCAATAAAGAGGGATTAATTGAGATGTTTCTGCTTCAGTCTCAATAGTTTTTAAAGGTGGATAATCCCCCATCCGTAAGTCGTTACGATACCAAATTAAGTGAGTTTTCATTAATGTAGAGCAGGAGACTGGGGGGAAGTAATAAGTAATAAGTTTTGAAAATACTGTTTCCTATTCCCTTTAATGCAACTAGCAACTAGCAACTAGCCATTAGCTATTAGGAACCAAGATGTTTTTCAAAAAACTCCTTTGTCCGCTTATTAGCCATGGTGGCGGCTTGTTGAGAATAATGTTGCCCCCCAACCCGTGCAAAACCATGGTTCGCATCACCATAAGTATAGAGAGTCACACCGGGATGATAATTAAAAGCATCTGCAATTAAAGAACGAGCTTCTGCGGGAACGAATTCATCTTCTCCTGCTAAATGGAGAATAGTTGGAGTTTTAATGCTAGCAAGTTCATCAAGGCTATTTTCAATCCCCACCCCATAATAACTAACATCACAATCGGTATTAGTGCGGGAGGCCATTAAGTAAGCAAGCTTACCTCCTAAACAATAACCAACGCTGCCAACTTTTCCGGTACAATTGGGCATACTTCTAATGGTATTGAGAGTGATCACCAAATCATCTATACCTTTGTCTTCACTAAAGCCCTCGTACAACTCCAAAGCCTGCTGCCATTCTGCTTCAGATTGATCACTAAGCTGGATTCCTGGCTCTTGTCGCCAAAATAAATCTGGTACTATGACCAGATAACCTGCCTCAGCGTAGGAGTCTGCCAAGTTGCGCATCACTTGGTTTATACCAAAAATTTCCTGGATCAAAATTAATCCTGGTGCAGGTTCGACGGTTGGTTTAGCCAAATAAGCGCTAAAACTACCGCCGTCAACAGCTTTAATCATGATTTCTTCACTGTTCATAACTAGTTCATCTCATTTGGTTCTTTGTAACACTCTCCAGGGTCTAGGTTATATCATTTACCATTAAATATTTATCATCTGTAGCTATATGCGTTATTTATCCTTTATTTTATTAAGTTATTTATTACTTCTTTTTCCTACTCCTGTCAAAGCTAACCAAGAAATAGAAAGAGAAACTTGGTTAGCCCAAAGTCGCAATCAAGCTGACTTTTGGTCAACTTCCCAAGAGTTGATTCAAAAACAACTATCTATTCTTGCCTATGTAGAAACTGCCTTCGGGAGTCCAGAATATAATCAAGTTAATTCTGCTAAGGCTAGTTTGCTTTTACATTTAGGTAAGGTGGAACGCTTCTTAAAAAGTCAGTATCCGCAACCGGAGTTTTTGTGCTTTAACCGCACTGATGGTTTAACATCTCCTTCTAGCTTGAATCCTCAGCAAACCCAGGTTTATTGTACTCTCTACAAGTCTCTGGTGCAGCTAGAACCCATTGTTAAATTACTCGATAGGCGCTTACCTTCCCTTTCTGCTTTGGCAACTACCGATCCCCTTCCTGCTAGTAATGAAGAGTTACCCAGGGATTTATTACGTAGTTTTCCCTTTGATTTTGATAGCCCTGTACCATCGAGATTTTATCGAGTTGAAAATTTCCCTCAACAAGAAACGATTGTTGTGGATGGGGCAAGAAAAAAGCCCATCGCCGACTACAATCCTCCTTTGCAACCTGCCTTACCAGGAATACCAGGACAAGCGGTGTTGGCTTTAGAAGCAACTCGCAAGCAGTTATTAGATACTCAGATCCTTTTTCCCTACGAGGTAAAGTTTCGGGAATTTGCTAACAACGAAGAAGTGATCAATGATCTTCGTTATGGACTTTTACCCCCAGAACCCAATCTTTATGCTAAGTTTCTCGGGCAACCTAATACCGGAATTATTCATATTCTCTCGGCAGAGGCACATAATCCTAATCCTAATCGTTTAAGGAACCGTCTCAAAGAACCTGTGGTTAACCGTTTTCCTTTAGCCGCTTTAGTACCACCGAAAAAGAGAGACTTTGTACCTCGCTTAAATCTTCAGATTCAAGGGGACAATTTTGAGGTGATGATGCCAGGGTTAAATTATGGTTTTATGGTGAATATGGGGGATGTAGCCATGGAAAATTTAGTCTCAGAAAAGGAAAAGGATCTCTTAGGCAATTTCTCTTCTTTAACTCAACCGCAAAAAGAACTATTCTTCAACTACCGTCCCCCGGAACAAATCAAAACCATCAATGAACATAAGCAACGCTTTATTATGGGGCAAAGGGCAGCAAATTTAGGGATTTTACCTATGCCGGCGGTAACTCAGTTACCAATTCAACGCAACCATACTTATTTGCTACGTTTGGTACAGTACCAACTCCCAGAAGCTTTGATTACCGGAGAAGCCATATCAAGGAGCGATCGCCGCTATCTTAATGAAACTTTTGATGTTCCTAGCAGCGATTTATTAGTAGTATTTCGTCCTGTACATCGGCGTATTGATGGCACTTATACAGTTCTCTGGCAGGTAATTAAAGAGTTTGATGATCCGCAAATTGTGGACTTAGAAGATTATGTAGAGTTGGAGTAATATCATTAAAGACTAGGCATTGCATAAATAAAAACGGAAATAAGTGAATATTAATTTCTAAAACTAACCTATTGAAAAATTCATATTTCAATTAACTTAAAAAGAGCGAGTTATTAAATAACTCGCTCTTAATAATTTTTTATTATTTTTTTCCTGGATGGTTGCTGGAAAAACCATCGCAACGAACCGTATTTGTGAGCTGGTTTATTCCTAAAGTTTAATACCTTAGACATTTATTATTCGCTCCTGGATAGTTACTATAGCCTTAAGCAGTTTCCAGCCAGTCAAAAATTTGATCAAGTTGTTCGAGGGTGACTAAGCCATATTTCCAAAGAACCATGGGTAAAGAACCAGGATGTTGATCCATATACCTCTGGGCGATCGCAATGGAATCTTGGGATATTGCTAGTTCGTTTTCTAGAAAACTCAAAAATCGGGAATAAGTTACCGGTGGCATAAGTTTTGTTTCACCTCCTTAAAGGGTAAATATATTTTCTAACGAGTACCTCGTTTAACTGAGCTAGAGGTTGCCAATCTTTAATTCGTCTACTATCTCTAGCCCTATCTTTTTGTATATTTTCAGCTTTTTTGAGTTTCTTGCTTGTGTTCTAAATCACAGGTTAGCAAGGATTTTAGTTACTCAAACGACTCAAAATTCTCTTAAAGCTCAGTTGCTTTCAGTATCATCTTGATTTTCTCACAAATATGTAGAAAAATATTGTCCAAGCTGTAATCATCCTTGATAATCTCAGCATTGATTATCTTAGAACCAATTACTTCAACTTCACAAAGCTGTTTCCAAATTTGTAACGATAATTTTTCGATTTTTAAGCTTCCCTAAGAACATATCCTACTCCCCTAACTGTTTGTATCAAACGCTTTTCACCTTCATCTTCAATTTTCAGGCGTAGATAACGAATGTAAACTTCAATTACATTAGACTCCCCAACAAAGTCGTAACCCCAAACATTTTCCAAAATCTGTTCTCTTGCTAATACCTCACGGGGATGAGACATTAAATATTTCAGTAGTTCAAATTCTTTCATGGTTAGTTCAATATTCCTACCCTTACGAAGTACCCTTCGTGTGCTGAGATCCAATACCAATTCTCCGAAGCGCAGTTGTTTGGTTTCTTCTTGATTAGGTTGTAGGTAAAAACTGATTAACTGTATAAAGGTATCTGTACGATAGGGTTTAACTAAATAATCATCCGCCCCTGCTTCTAAACAAGCTACTCTATCTTCAACGCTATCCCGCGACATTAACATTAGTACAGGTACTCTACTACCTGTAAGTCTCAACTGACGACAAAACAATAGCCCAGATTCTTCTCCCAAAGCTCTATCTACAACTACCATAGATGGTTGTAGTTGTTTAAATCGCAGCATACCACTATTAGCATTTAGGGCTATAGAAGTTTGATAACCAGCTTCTCTCAAATCTAGATTTGCTTTTTGGGCAAAAGTCTCGTCAGTTTCAATTAAAAGAACGCAGGAGTTACTGTCTAAGTTAGCAGGAGACATAGGCTAGTTGAGCAATAATACCTAAGCTTTCTCTACTGTTTTAGCATAAAGTTAGCAGTTGACATCCTCCCCGCCCTAAAATTTATTACTTATTACTTGCCATTAAGCTCTTTCCGCCAATTCCAACCACTTTTCCGTTGCTACATCTATTTTTTCGGTAAGATTTTGCAACTTTTCATACAACTCCTTAACCTCTTTCACTTTCCCCGGAGGAGCATTATAAAGAGCTTTTTCCAGTTCTTCTTTCTCTGATTCTAATTGAGAGATTTGCTCTTCTAATTCGCTAAAAGTTTTCCTTTCCCAATTAGATAGTCGCCGTTGCTTATTGCTAGTTCTGTTTTTTGATTTACTTGTTGTTATTTTTACACTTGTTTTTTTAACTTCAGAAGTTTCCTTCTCCTTCGCTTTTTGGTAATCTAAATAAATAGAATAATTTCCTGGATATCTACGAATCATCCCCCCAGATTCTAAAGCAAAAATACTATTAACTGTCCTGTCTAAAAAGTAGCGATCGTGGGAAACAACAATAACACAACCATTAAATTCAGCTAAATATTCTTCCAAAACTGCCAGGGTTTGTACATCTAAATCATTAGTAGGTTCATCCAAAATTAAAACGTTAGGAGCGCCCATTAATACCCTTAAAAGAAATAAGCGTCGCTTTTCTCCTCCAGAGAGTTTGTAAATGGGAACATATTGTTGATTAGGAGGAAAAAGAAAGCGCTCCAACATTTGCGAAGCACTAATAATAGTACCATCAGTAGTTTGTACTAACTCTCCTACTTCTTTAAGATACTCAATTACCCTTTGCTCTTCATTTAATGCTGCCAGTAAATCTTCTGAGTGTTGGTCAAAATAGCCAAAATGAATTGTACTACCAACTTCTACTGTTCCTGCATCAGGTTGAATTCGTTGGGTAATAATATCCATTAAAGTAGACTTACCTGCCCCATTGCTACCAATAATACCAATGCGATCATCAGGATTAAAAAGGTAAGTAAAATCCTTAATTAAAGTGCGATCGCCATAGCTTTTGCTAATATTTTCTAACTCAATTACTTTCTTGCCAATACGACGATTAGGAGTAGTGATTTCTACTTTTCCTTGGGCTTCTTTGAACTCCTGCTCCTTCATTTCATCAATACGATCAATACGCGCTCTTTGTTTGGTACTCCGCGCTTTTGGCCCTTGCCTTAACCAAGCTAATTCCCTTCGCAATACTCCTTTATACTTACGCTGACTACTAGCAACAGATTCTTCTGCCAAAGCTTTTTTTTCTAAAAAATAAGCGTAATTTCCGGCATAATGATAAAAATCCCCTCGATCTATTTCAATAATGCGATTAGTTACCCGATCTAAAAAATAACGGTCGTGGGTAATTAATAAAATCGCTCCACGATAACCACTTAAGTAACCTTGTAACCACTCCACAGAAAGAGCATCTAAATGGTTAGTTGGCTCATCCATAAGTAATACTTCCGGTTGAGCAAGAAGAGCCGTTGCTAAGGCAATACGCTTACGATAACCGCCGGATAAAGTACCAACGATAGCCTCAAAATCAACAATTCCTAACTTAGTTAAAATAATTTTGGCATTAGTTTCTAAATCCCAAGCATTGAGGGTTTCAATTTGTTGGTTAACCTGAGAAAATCTATTGAGAAGTTGCTTATTATCAGGTTCTTTTGCTAGTTTTCTCGAAAGTTCTTCATACTCCCGAACTAAATTCATTTGCTCACTACTATCAGTAAAAACCTGTTGTAGAACTGTAAGATTTTCATCTAAGTCCGGTTGCTGAGGTAAATAAGCAATTCTCGTTTCTGGATTAACAATTATTTTTCCCCCATCAATGGGTTCTAGCCCAGCAATCATCTTTAATAAAGTAGATTTACCGGAACCATTAGTACCAATTAAACCAACTTTATCCCTTGCCTCAAGACTAAAGCTGGCATCTTTAAGAATTTCTTTTGTACCAAAGTCTTTTTGAACAGATTGGAGAGTGAAAATAGTCATGATTATACTAGACCCTGTTTAGTTCCACAGGTTATTAGTGAGGGCAGAAGCCAGAGAGTAGGGAGTAGGCAGCATCAGAAAAAATAGTCTACCTCATGTGAATTGCTATAGCTATTAGCTTCTTGGCTATATAAGTCACAATTTCACAAAGCTATTCCCTATAGCCTTACGGCAACCATACACGCGAACCTTCCCCTTACTAACTAGCAATTATTCTCTTCTGTTAGCTGATAAACTCACGGGGATCGGTTACATAGCCTGTAATCGCAGAAGCTGCCGCCGTATAAGGGGAAGCGAGATAAATTTGGGCTTTTTTATCTCCCATGCGACCAGGGAAATTACGATTAGTAGTAGAAACGCAAACTTCTGGTTTATTCATTCTGCCGAAGGTATCTTTTCGACCCCCTAAACAAGCTGCACAGGAAGGTGCCGCAGGCTCAATGCAACCGGCTTCTAAAAAGATTTCCGAGAGGGTTTGCCCTTGGTATTTAATGCTGAATAGGTCTTCATAAACCTTTTGGGTGGCCGGGACAATATAAGTGGGTACACTGACTTTATTTCCTTTGAGAATCTTGGCAGCGTTATAAAAATCAGTGGTTTTGCCCCCGGTACAAGAACCAATATAAGCCCTGTCAATTTTGACATCACTACATTCTCTTGCTAAAGCCCGGTTGTCGGGGGAATGGGGTTTCGCAACTACTGGTTCTAGTTGGGCCACATTATAACGGCGATCACTATAAAATTGGGCATCTTCATCGCTATAAACTGGTGTAAAATCTTTGTTAGTGCGATCGCGCAAGTAAGCAAAGGTCGTTTCATCTGGGGCAATGACTCCATTTTTCCCCCCAGCTTCAATAACCATGTTGCAAAGGGTCATCCTTTCTTCCATAGTCATCTTTTCTACAACTTCCCCAGCAAATTCCATGGTGCGGTAAGTTGCCCCAGCCACACCAATATCCCCAATAACTTGCAAAATCAAATCTTTGGCTAGCAAGTAATCTGGCATTTCCCCATCAAATACAAAGCGCATGGTAGCCGGGACTTTAATTAAAAGTTTACCTGTTCCCATAATAAATCCTGCATCAGTGTTGCCAATTCCTGTGGCAAATTGACCAAACGCACCAGCATTACAAGTATGGGAATCTGTACCAAAAAGCACTTCCCCAGGGCGAGTATGACCTTCTTGAGCTAGGGCAATGTGGCAAACTCCTTTATAATCGGGATTAGCTTTAAAGTCCCCTCTATCAGTAATATCATAGAAATATTTAATCTTTTGTTCTTGAGCGAAGTCTCGCAAAATATCCACATTACGATTAGCTCTTTTGTCAGCCGTAAAAATGTAGTGGTCAGGAATAAGCACAATTTTATCTGCATCCCAAACCTTAGCCTCTGCCCCGAATTCCCGCTTAAATACCCCAATAGTACCAGGGCCACAAACATCATGGGTCATCAAAACATCTACATTAACCCAAACATTCTCCCCCGGTTCCACTTGAGAACGACCCGCAGCACGGGCGATAATTTTTTCGGTTAAGGTCATAGCCATAGTAGTTGATCTCCTAGATAATTAAAATATGATTTTTCCTCGCCAAACTTGAAGCCTGGTACATAGTAGGGAGGCATTACCCACCCTACAAAATATACAATCTAGTTCCTGACACTTCAAGCTGGATAAATCCTCAATCTGCGATTTGGTTCATCCCCAAAACTGTTAGATTTAAGGCGATAATGCTCTACTAATTCGTGTTGCATTTTCCGCACTTTGCCAGAACGAGGCAATAATTCCACCGGTTGTCCTTTGGGAATAACTATTTGCTCTACTGCTAACCTAGCTTCTTCTAAGGCCTCAATTTCATCGTCATTGCCACTTTGGGTAAACAGGCGCATATCTATGGCTTCGGGAACCTTGGGGTCATCCATATTCAAAAGACGACGTAGGGCGCGACTAATTTGAGGTACAGTACTAGATTTAACAGCGTGGATGGGTAACTGCCGTGCCTTAGCAATTTGTCGTAACTTAGAATGATTTTTAATATGCGATCGCAACGCTAAAACCGCATCTGCACTATCCATATCTTTAGTTAAGACGATAGGCAGGTTCATAATTTCAATTACTTGTTGTAATTGGTTACGGCTAACTCCGTAGGGATAAACATATAAAGGTAAATCCTCACCATTAGGCCCAGGCATTCTCAACTGATTTCTCTCGACATCCTGGTGTTGCCAAGATTGGTCAAGCATTTGGGCAAAGTCGTTTTGAGTGGCAGGGGTTGCCACCTGCTGTCTAGGTAAGGCTTTCATCCTTCCTGAAGCTCGCCATCCTCCTGTTTGCATGGTGGGTAGGGTAGAAGCATTTGTTCCCCAAGAGGGAGTTTTTGGAGGTTGTGGGACAATCTCTTCTACTTGAATCTGTCCTTCTTCATCAACTTTGCGGATCTGTACCTCTGGTTCTCTACCTCGCAACAAGCTATCTACAGTTATAGAAACATCTTCCCAAACCACCCAACGTTGCCTTTCTAGCATTTCTACTGCAATGTCAAAGGTGGGAGGGGCTTTACGCTCTAATACCGTTTTCTGAGAACCTCTCCGTCTAGCCTCATCGTCTCCCAATGTAACAGCTTGGATGCCCCCAATTAAATCTGAGAGGGTCGGATTTTTAATCAGGTTTTCTAGTTGGTTGCCATGGGCTGTTCCCACCAACTGAACTCCTCTTTCGGCTATAGTACGGGCTGCCATTGCCTCTAATTCTGTACCAATTTCATCAATAATAATTACCTCTGGCATATGATTTTCCACCGCTTCAATCATTACCTGATGCTGCAATTCAGGCCGAGCAACTTGCATCCGCCGCGCCCTACCAATGGCTGGGTGAGGAATGTCTCCATCTCCAGCAATTTCGTTGGAGGTATCAATAATGACAACACGCTTTTCCAGTTCATCAGCCAACACTCTGCCTATTTCCCGCAAAGCTGTGGTTTTTCCTACTCCAGGACGGCCTAGCAACAGAATCGAGCGACCAGTCTCTACTAAATCACGAATCATGCCAATAGTGCCAAAAACAGCCCTACCAATGCGACAGGTTAAACCAATAATATCCCCGGTACGGTTACGAATGGCACTAATGCGGTGGAGAGTACGTTCGATTCCTGCTCGGTTATCCCCACTGAACATACCAACCCGTTCAATAGAATAGTCTAGGTCAGTTCTGGAGATCGGGGTTTCGCTGAGATATTCTGCTCCGTTAGGGAAGCGGGCTTCTGGTAATCTGCCCAAATCCATAACAACTTCTACTAACCGATCTTTATGGGGATGGGATTCCAGTTTGGTCTGTATTTCAGCCGGCAAAATCTCTAATAATTTGTTGAGATTATCAGTAATTTGCATCCTTTGAGCATTAGTATTGTTCTCATTGATGGCTGATTCTTGAGTCGATGAAGCTGTTTTTTCTAGAGAGTTATTGGATTTCACGGGTAAAAATAAGCTTTATCTAGGTTTTGGTGTGGCGCTATAGATAGGGGGGATGCCCAAGAGAGATAACATCACTAAGGAGCTATTTGCAGTGGGGCAAAACTCCGATTCGGAAATTTTAATGGCTCCACCAATTGGCGAGCTGCTGTAACTGCGGCGATAAGCAAATCAGGATGATTTTCTAGGCGATTGATGGGTAGAAGTTGGGACATGGGAGATGCTATTTCCTTGATGGTTGAGTAATTAACTGTTTCTAACTGATTGAGAATGGGTAAAAGAAGAGAACGGGCGTAACTACCATAGGCAACGCCAGCTAATTGTTTTTTTCTTAGCAATCCAAGGGCTTTTAGTTTGGTAACAGTATATTGATTTGTACCGCCAGCTAACTGGATGTAACCAGGTAAATCAGCCCCTAAAACTTTTTGGGCTAGTTTAACAGCGGCGCTGGTTGTACCCATGCCAATATCGCCACTCATCGACCGGCCATCAGTTTGCCAAATTAAGGTACAGGGTAAAGGGGTTATTAGTTTGTAAAGAGTTTGTAAATAAGGGATTAAGTTGGGAGCATCTGGGCAACTAATGGCTAAAAGTTTGAGTTTATTTATTTTAGGGGCGATTACACTCCAAAGTCTTTGAAAGTCTTGGAAGTGTCCCACTTGGGTGTGAATTTCTACAGCATCAACAGGGTTATTTTGTATTAAAGGGGTTATGGTTTCTGGAGTAGAAACATAGGAACGAGTATAAATTAATTCACTAGGGCAAATTGGTAAACAACGACCGCAACCGTAACAAATTTGGTCATTTACACCTGAAAATGTGATCGCCTGTGCTGGACAAATACTTTCGCAAGGGCGAGGACAGTTAGGAGGGCATTCCGTAGCTAAAAATTCTGCTTTACGGAAATGGGGGTCTTCTCCATCATTGAGACTAATCATTAACCAAGGTTTACTTTGATTGGGAGCCAAACTTGCGGCAACCTCAAGCCCCTCTTGAGCTGCTGCTATTACAGCAGGGTCTGCTGCAATGTCGATACAATCTGCCCCTGCCAGGGTATATGCCAAGGCAAGGTTACGAATAGCAGGTAAGTGCTGAAAACTGGCTCCGCAAATAAGCTTGAACCAGCTACCTTTTCTGAGAGATTGTAAGGGATAGTACAGTTGACTCACCCTTATATCCTATCTTTCTTAGAGCAAAATGGGCCGAGAAAGTTAACAAATTTCCTTAGTAGTATTTTATCTATTTAGAATCTAGGACTACACTACCTTTAAACGGCAAGGGGCAGTCTGCCCCTCACCCCTAATTAATCAACAATAGCGTTGAGTAAAACCTCAGTTAAAGTCAAATCTTCCATATCATCGATGGTGATCGTATCAACGATATCAAATTCTGCTCCAGCCGTTTGGAGTTTATCATCCAAAGCTTTAAGATATTCTGTGGCACGGCGATCGCCCCCTACTTGGATTAAGGAAATGCCTAATTCCTCATCCCGGTCTATTTGACGAGATGCTTCAATAATTATGCGCATGACCATTTTGCGATCATCGGGTTCTCCATCTGTAACCACTAGGATAGTTTCGCCGTTAGGCTTGGCTTCCCCTGCTGCTTTACGCTGAAAGTAGTTAGTTAAGGCATCTTCTAAGACTCCAGCTAAGTCGGTACGCCCCATGGGGTCATTTTCGCGATAAATTTGAGCGACTTTTTCTGAGGTGACATTATCGTAGCGTCTAAAACGACCAGAAAAAAGATAGACTGTAATCCCATCTGGGTCAATTTTTTCACAGGCTCTTGCTAAAGCAAGGGTTGATTCTTGGGCAACTTCCCAACGGCTTTTTCCCGCTGCTTTATCAGGAGCAGACATACTTCCACTTTTATCAATAATGAGAGTATAGTCTCTTTCTTCAACAATAGAACCTTCTGACACTTAGCTAAGACCTCCTAGAATGATAATTATGCTCTTTCTTTTAGCCTATAGCTAGGTTGAGGATTTGAGGCAAAATCTTAGATTTTCTCCCAATTAATTTTTTGCCGCCGCATCAATTTGTTGCCGTAGGTAGTCTTGATTAGCGGTGTTATTTAAGACAATATCAGCAACAGCAATTTTGTCTTTTAAGGGCAGTTGACTATTGATACGTTCTTGGGCATCTTGTGTAGAAAGGCGATCGCGCTGTATTAAACGCTGTAATTGTTCTTCTTCACTACAGGTAACTACCCAAATTTCCGTCACCAAGTCAGTCATCTTAGCTTCTAATAACAAAGGAATAACTAACACTACTGTTGGTTGATTCAAATCCTGAAGCTTCTTAACAAAGCATTCCTTGACATAGGGATGGATTTGTGATTCTAACCAAAGGCGTTCCTTGAAATTCCTGAAGATGATTTCCCCTAGCTTGCTGCGATTGAGGCTACCATCATTTAACTGAATCTCGTCACCATAACGCTGAACAATTTTTTCTAATACTGGTGAACCAATTTGCACAGCGTCTCTGGCATAAACATCAGCATCTAAAATTGGTAATTGGTAAGCCTGGGTCAAATAGTTAGCTACAGTGGTTTTTCCCGTTGCAATACCCCCAGTTAAGCCGATAATCCTTCTTTTACTCATTAAGCAATATGGGTAAAAATCAAGAACTAATAAATAGGTTTTTCCCCATCTCTTCTGAGAAATGTTTAATAGTATTAACTATTAAAACTGCGATCGCGCCATTTATTGAGTTGTGCTTCGCCGATAGTGGCTAGACGCTGTAAATCTGCCATTTGGCTTTTTAACAGGGTGATTTGTCTGTCCTTAAGATTAATTTGCTTTTTGATTTCTCGATAGTTTTTTGCTTGTCTTGTTGCTTGAGTACGTTGTTGAAAGAGTCTTTTTTCTAGTTCAGAAATTTGCGCTTCTTTGTTTTGGGATTGTTGTTGACTTAATTGCTTCTCCAACTCAGCGATACGAGTTTCTTTAGCCTCAACTTCTTGTTTCTCTCGATTTAACTGTTTCTCCAACTCAGCAATACGAGTTTCTTGTGTTTGAATTTTGTCTTTTAGAGTTTCATAGGCCTCTAAAGGGATATTTATATGAGGAACAACTTCCTCATTTTCTTCCTCAATCCCTTTTGGAGAACTAACTACTTCAATAATAGTCTTGTTTTCTGCCTGTTGATTATCAGTTTCATCAGAGGAATCTAAGGTGATTGTCTTTTGTGCTGTAGTGCTAGCTAAAGCAACGTAACCTCTAGCCAATTGTTCTACTAGCTGAGATTTTGACAATCCCACTTTTTCGGCCATTTCGTTAAGTAAATCAACCCCTGTTGAGGTCAGGGTAATTCCTACTTTAGACTTTCCTGAAGAATGCTTGTTAGAAACTTTACGCCTTTTTCTTGCCATGAGCTTATGGGAACTTGCAATGGGTCAATCAAACCAAGTATATGGTACTCAAAGCAATGTTAAAAGCAAGCTTGAGCATTCAGCAATCTTTCTTATTTTTTTGGCATTTTGTATGACTTACCTAGAGAAAGTAAACTTATTACTTATTACTTGTTACTTGTTCCCCTAACGCTTCACTGTCATAATCTCTACCCCTTCTTTAGTCACAGCGATAGTATGTTCAAACTGGGCTGATAACTTACCATCTCTAGTCAGGGCTGTCCAACCATCTTCTAGAATCTCTGCTTCCCAGGTTCCTTCATTAATCATTGGTTCAATGGTGAATACCATACCAGGGCGGAAGCGTTTGCCTTTACCCCGCTTGCCATAGTGTGGTATTTGGGGGGCAGTGTGGAAAATTCTGTTAACCCCATGTCCGACAAAATCTCGCACTACAGAAAAGCCTTCTCCTTCTGCATATTCTTGAATAGCTGCGCCAATGTCGCCAATCCTGCCCCCCGGTTTAACCGCAGCAATACCTCTTCTTAAGCATTCTTCAGTCACTTCTACTAGTTTTTTGGCCTTTGCAGAAGGAGTACCAACAAAAAAAGTTCGGGAAGTATCGCCGTGATAACCATCTAGAATCGGCGTAACATCAATGTTGATAATATCTCCATCTCTGAGAATTTGTTTCTTGCTAGGGATGCCGTGGCAAATGACTTCATTAACGCTAGTACAAATAGATTTAGGGAAATCTATTGGCACTCCATGATAACCCAGGGGCGCACTGATAGCTCCGTGTGCCTGAGTCCAGCGCTCTGCTTCGTCGTTAATTTCTAGGGTACTTACACCCGGTTTTACCATCGGTTCGAGATGGTCTAATAGTTCTGCGGCTAAGCTTCCCGCTTGACGCATTTTTTCAATCTCTCTTGCGGAGAGGAGAGTTATTCTTTCGCTTCCCATCTTTGAAGATTGGCTCTCAGTAGTTAAAGTCTGGTAAAACATTAAATTATACCCTAATTAGATTTTAGGTTTAATGATGAATATCTAAATTCAAAATGTAATTTCCTAAAGGAACTTTATCTGACCACAACTCGTATTCCAACCTCAAGCTTTCTGGTAAAGAATTACCTGTTAGTTGTAGGCTACGAGTAAAGTTACGCAGGCGGATCGCTCCGTTTTCTTGTACTACTTGGCTATGTAGCCAATAGCGACTGATACCATAAACCCCTTCTTCCCAGAAATGGCGATAACCTATTTGGCTATTACCTTGCATCGTCATAATTACTCGATAAGGAGAAATTTCTAGCCACAGCAAAGTAGACTGGGTTGTAGTTTGAGAACTCCTAGGAGAATTTGACAGGGAAGGGCTTTCTGAAGGTGTAAAATCAGGGTTACTCAAGAGTAAGTGAAACCGCTCTCGATCTTTTTGATACAAAGTAGCTGCGGTTTCAAAATTGTACCAAATTGGTAAATCAGTGGAAATTAAAGACAGACAAATGGGCCTGCGGTGATGGGCCAGCATGGAGTGTCACGAGAGAGTTAACATAACTAAGATAGCTTTAAAACTCCTTCATTGGCTTTTTTTTGAACTTTTTCGGTTGATTGTCTTGCAAAAGCTATTTGTTAGAGATATAATTATAAACTGTTGTCAACTGATAACTACAATCCTCAGTAGCTCAGTGGTAGAGCGGTCGGCTGTTAACCGATTGGTCGTAAGTTCGAATCTTACCTGGGGAGTTTTAGCTCAATAACCAAAAACAACCTCTAAATCAAGTACAAAGCCTGGTAAAACTTCCTCTCCTGACAAAGTTAAAGGAGATTCTAAAACCTCAAGTTCTTTATTTTGTCGATAAATTTCAACTCGTTTGTTTTTTGCATCAATTAACCACCCCAAAAGCAAACCGTTATCTAAAAATTCCCGCATTTTTTTGTGTAAAGGTTCGGTGTTGTCACTTTTAGAACGCAACTCAATGACAAAATTAGGACAAAGAGGGGGAAAGGTTTCTTGTTGTTCTGGTGTTAGGGCATCCCATTTTTCTTTACTCATCCAAGCTGCATCAGGGGAACGATTGGCACTGTTGGGAAGCTTAAAAGCGGTAGAAGAATTGAAAGCAACTCCCAAACCTGTCTGACGATTCCAAAACCAGAGTTGCCCTTCTAAATCAATATTTCGCTTTCCTGTATTTCCCCCGGTTGGTGGCATAGTAATTAATTCTCCTGTGGCACTACGTTCCAATCGTACATCTCCATTAGCGATCGCCAGTTGCTCAAACTGTTCTTGGGTTACTTTAAGAGTCTGGGGAATAATAACGGGAATCGTATTCATGTCAAAAAATCATTAATTTAGTCTAGGACAACAGCAAAGCCTTACAATAATTAGTTCCTCGCCACTGAACCTGATGTCCTTCTGGGGCTTGTGGTAACATCTGGTTGAGCAGTCGGTTGATTAAAATGCTCGTAAGCAACGCGGGAAATTTCTTGAATTAGTTGTTGGGCGCTAGAATCATTGCGAGGACGTTTCACCATCACTGAAGCGATATAACGCTTGCCACTGGGCATATCCACTTGACCTACATCTGCAACTAGAGAACCTATATTACCTGTTTTATGAGCAATAGTTGCTCCTGGCTCTAAACCTTGGGGTAAGAGGCTATCATTAGCTGTCATCTCCATAATATCTAAGAGGCGATCGCGGGATTTCATCGAAACCAGTTGTCCCCGATTAACCACCGCCATTAAATTAGCTAACTCCTGGGGATTTGTGGTGTTAGTTCCTTCAATATCCGGTAAGGGATTGTTAATGATGGTTGCAGTTAAGCCCCAACTACGGAAAAGGGCATTTAAGGCTTCCTTGCCTCCCAAGTGACGGATGATCATATTAGTAGCTGTGTTGTCACTAATTTCAATCATTTTAGTCGCTACTTCTAAAGCTGAATAGGTAGTTCCTAATTGTTGATATTGTAAATCTCCTGAACCATCCCCTATATCACTTTCTTCTAAGGTTAAGGTATCGTTTAAATTAATTTTTCCTGCATCCACATTCTGGAAAAAAGCAACTAAAACTGGAACTTTAATTGTGCTAGCAGCAGCAAAGGTTTTATTACCTTGTAAATCTACATAATCCCCTGTATCTAAATCCATCAAAAACACCCCAGTATCTAACTGAGAATTAGCTTTGGTAAGGGCTTCTATTTCTGTTTTTAAAGTAGTAATCTCCTGCCCTAACAAAACCTTAACTTTACTACTAACATTCTCTGCACTTTCTTCTGTTGGTGTTACTGCACTTTCTGCGGTAACTTGCCTCGTAGGGTTTACCGTAGAAATGATGGTTCCTACAATAGCGGCAAGACCAATACCTAAAATAAGTAAGCGAATAATATAAATTAAAGGTGAAGGAGTTCGTTTAACTTTGCGGCGAGTCTTTTTGGGTATTGCTTTTTTTGGTTGGGAATTCCTTAAAGGTAGACTTGCTGCGGCAGATTCTCTCATCTGCCGCCTTCTTGCCACTCTTTTAGAAATACTATCTTGCCGGGATTGCCGTTGAGAACGCGGAGGAATCCCTTTGAAATTGGCAGCAGAAGGTTTTTGACCAACAGCATCAGGGGAGCCACTTCTCCTTCTCTGGCGAAGTTTCCGAGACGATAAACTGGTCACTCGTTCGGTAGGCTGTTTGCGCCCCGTTTGAGACAATGATCTCCTCGCCCGACTCTGGGAAGGCAAAGATGTCGAATTGTTCAATTTCCTTGACTCAAACGGCCGTGGATTAAACTGTTTGGTCACATCTACTACTCCTATTTCTAACTTGCTAGTTGCTAATGGTCAGTTGATAATGGTCAATAGTTGTAGTGGGGGACAGGATTCGCGTAGCGTTGCCGCAGGCTACAGTATATTCTTACCCATTACCTATTGCCTATTGCTTATCACTCTTCCTCGCCCAATTCATTTGCCGTAGAATCCCCCTCAACATAGCAACCTCCTCTTGGGTTAAATTCCCTCGATTATACAAGCGGCGAAGCTTTTCCATACGGGCTTTAGCAGTATGGGGATAAAGATAACCTATTTTTAATAATAGGTCTTCTAACTGTTGGTAGTATCCTTCTAAAACATCTAAGGTAGCAGTGTCAGGATTCTCTGTTGAGCTTGTTTGGTCTTGGCTAGCCAAGTATAATTCGTAACTACAAACTGCTACTGCTTGAGCTAAGTTTAGAGAAGGATACTCTGGATTAGCCGGAATGGAGATAAACTTTTGGGCATAATTCAACTCTTCATTACTCAAACCTCGGTCTTCTCTACCAAATATTAATGCCGAAGCAAGATTTTTGCCCAGTAACCAAGCAATTCCCTCTCTTGGAGTATAAAATTGGTTAGATAAAGCGCGGGAACGGGCTGTAGTTGCCATTGCTCTTTGACATCCTTGCAATGCCATAGGTAAACTCTCAACTTGCTGTACTTGTTTGAGAATATCTATACCGTGCATAGCCATTTTGCGTGCTTCTAGACTCTGGGCATCACACTGAGGATTTACGAGGATTAGTTGCTGCAAACCCATATTTTTCATTACCCGTGCCACAGAACCAACATTGAGCGCCCCAGCAGGTTCTACCAAAACAATCCGCACCCCAGCTAATACCATTGATCCTTTATCGTTAAACATCGATCAACATCTTTCCATACTTTTTGCTAGTTAGCTTCAAATTGAATTAATATTTTCTCTTATTCAGTTACTTGAAATTACGTAATTGATTTTGTTTTTCTCAGGGATTTTCCTGAAATATCTAATTGTCCCTACCGAGAAACAAATATTTCTGACACAATAAATCAAGGGCAGAACATATCAGGTTTAAATGTGTCTAGCAAATAAAAGATACATAATGTTAATGGCTAATGGCTATTAAGTTAACGAGCATCTTCAAGCCTACAGGGAGCAGTGGCAAAAGCGCTAACCAAAAATAATCTCATTCTAATTGCTTATGAGCAGCAATCGAGCGGATATAATAAGGGCCAATATCCTTTTTGTTGACAATTCGTTGCCTGATTTGCAGAATCTGTCCGCAAGATTAATAGAGAAAGGGTATAAGCTCAAAGAATTTTTTCAGTCAAGTCAGGTAATCGCCGCTATCCATTCTGTGGCTCCTGCTCTAATTTTACTTAAAGCAGGAAAGCCTGGTTATCAAATTTGCCAGGAACTTAAAGCCGAAACAAACACTAGCAAAGTTCCTGTTATCTTTATTCTTGAAGCCGAGCAATTAAAAGAACGAGAAAAAATTTATAGTAGCGGTGCTACGGACTATATCATTACTCCTTTTTTACCAGAAGAACTGTTTGGCCGCCTCGAAAAACAATTACCCTATCAAGAAAAAACCTTACAATATCGTGCGGCTAGGGATAGTTTACTTAGTAATATTTCTCAGCAATTTATTGACCAAGACTTAGATGTCGCTATTGATTTTGCTTTACAAGCTTTAGGGGAATTTTTAGCAGGGGATCGCGCCTATGTTTATCGCTATAAAGATGATGCTGATTATATAGATTTGACCCATGAATGGTGTAAAGATGGTATTGATTCTCTCAAGTCTCAATATCAAAGCGTTTGTGTTAGCGATTATTCTTGGTTGCATAGTAATCTTTTAGAGTTTAAAACTCTCCAAGTTCATAATGTTGCTGCCTTGCCTCCTGAAGCAGCCCCAGAAAAGGCAGAGTTTGAGAAAAACCAAGTCAAGTCTTTTGTAGAAGTTCCCATGAGTCACAAAGGGATAGTGGTGGGTTTTGTTGGGCTGGAGGTGATTGGTGCTTCCCGAAAGTGGAGTAGCGAAGATATAGATTTATTTGAGCGTGTCGGCACTTTAATGGCGATCGCGCAAGCTAGGTATGAGGTTGAGAAAGCCCTACAAAAGAGTAACAAAAGATACGGCAATCTTGCTGCCAATGTCCCAGGCATGATTTTTCGCGCCAAACTGCTTCGTGATGGCTCTTGGAAATTTATTTATGTTAGTTCTGCTTGTCGGGATATTTATGGAGTAGATCCAGAAAAAGCGATTGAAGATGCTAATTTAGTTCTCAGAACTATTTATCCTGATGATTTAGAAAGAGCCAACGAACTTACTGCTATATCTGCCAAAACTCTAGAACCAATGCACTGGGCAGGAAGAATTTTGGTAGGAGGTAGAACAAAATGGATTCAATCAGACTCACGGCCAGAAAAACTGAAGAATGGTAGCATTGTTTGGGATGGTATATTAACAGAAATTACCCAACGTAAGCGAGTTGAAGTTGCTTTACGGGAAAGCCAAAAAAGATTAGCGGGTATTTTGGATAATGCCGAAGAAGCAATTATTTCGGTAGATGAAGAAAACAAGATCCTTCTTTTTAATCAAGGTGCAGAAAAGATTTTTGGTTATACAACAGAAGAAATCTTAGGTCACTCTTTAGATATTCTTCTCCCTAAAGCTATTCGGAGTATCCACTCTGAACATATCAATAACTTTGGTGATTCTCCTCAGCAAGCACGGAAAATGGCTGAACGTTCCGGGAAAGTTTTTGCTCTACGCAAAGATGGCTCCCAATTTCCTGCTGAAGCATCTATTTCTAAGTTGCAATTACAAGACGGCAAAATTTTTACCGTCATGCTTAAAGATATTAGTGATCGCCTCAAAACAGAGAAAGCCCTCCGTCAAAGTGAGTTGAAGTTTCGTAGCATAGTAGAAAATGCTAGGGATATTATTTACTTACTGACCCTAGAAGGAGTATTTTCCTACGCTGCCCCTAATTGGACTGATATTTTAGGGCATGATGTAGATGAGGTGTTAGGAAAACATTTTGCTGACTTTGTTCATCCCGACGACTTAGAAAAATGCGCTACTTTTTATGCCCAACTCCTAGAAGCAACAGAAAAACTCGACGGTATTGAATATCGAGTTAAACATAAAAATGGTAGCTGGCGTTGGCATATATCTAACCTTTCAGCAGTAAGGGATGAAGAAGATACAGTACTATACTGCATCGGTATTGCCAGGGATATTAGCGATCGCAAGCAGTCTGAAGCCGAATTGCAACAAGCTAAAGAAGCAGCCGATGCTGCTAACCGGGCAAAAAGCGAGTTTTTGGCTAATATGAGCCATGAGTTGCGAACACCCCTCAATGCCATTTTAGGCTTTACTCAAGTGATGAACCGCGATCGCAACCTTACCAAAGAACAAAGGAATAATTTAGAAATTATCAACCGCAGTGGAGAGCATTTACTGTCCTTAATTAACGACGTGTTGGAGATGTCTAAAATTGAGGCAGGAAGGACAACTTTTAATCCTGGGAGTTTCGATCTCTATCGTTTGCTAGAAGATATTGAAGATATGTTGGAAAATAGAGCTACTAGCAAAGGTTTACAGCTTCTGTTTGAATTCGCTCCTAATTTACCCCAATATATCAAAACCGACGAGGGTAAATTACGTCAAGTACTCATTAATCTTCTTGGTAACGGTATTAAGTTTACTGAAGAAGGAGGAGTTTCTTTACGGGTTGGGGAAATTTCTCAAGGTAACAATAATGGTAACGGTAAAATCAGGCTGCGTTTTGAAGTTGAAGATACAGGCCCAGGTATATCTGCTAAGGAAAAGGAACAGCTTTTTCAAGCCTTTGGCCAAACCGAAACTGGTTGGAAATCTCAACAGGGTACAGGTTTAGGGCTGCCGATTAGTCGCAGGTTTGTCCAAATGATGGGAGGAGACATTCAAGTTAAGAGCCAATTAGATCATGGTTCAATTTTCACCTTTGATATCCAAGCTAGACGAGCTACGGCACAGGAAGTTGAACCTGCTGCCCCCAAACGTCAGATTGTTAGTTTAGCACCAGATCAACCTACTTATCGTATCTTAGTTGTAGAAGATCGCTGGGCCAATCGCCAACTTCTGTTGAAGTTGTTACTCTCTATCGGTTTTGAAGTTGAAGAAGCTAAGAATGGGCAAGAAGCGATTGAAATTTGGGAAAGTTGGGAACCTCACCTAATTTGGATGGATATGCGAATGCCAGTTATGAATGGCTATGAAGCATCAAAACGAATCAAAAGTACCACCAAAGGTCAAGCTACAGTTATTATTGCCCTAACAGCAAGCGCTTTTGAAGAAGACAGAAAGGCTGTTTTATCCATTGGTTGCGATGACTTTTTGCGTAAGCCATTTCGCGAAGAAGTATTATTAGAAAAAATTGCTCAGCATTTGGGAGTACGCTATATCTATGCACAAGGAGAAAAAGAGTTTACCAATAGTGACAAATTAGGGGATGGTGAAGCTAATTCACAAATAGAACAGTCTATTAGTACTTATCTATCACAAATGCCCCCAGAATGGACAATGCAACTAAAAGAAGCGGCAATTCAAGGTTTTGATGAGCAGATCCTGGAATTGATTGCAGCTATACCCCCAAACTATAGTTCCCTGTCTCAAGCTTTAGAAGATTACGCTCACAATTTTCGCTTTGATAAAGTAAGAGACTTAATTCAACAGATTAATGAAGAACAACCAAGCTGATGCTTCACGAGGAGATATTCTTCTTGTTGATGATACCCCCAATAACCTCCGCCTCCTCTCAGTGATGCTGAAAAAGCAGGGATATAAAGTCCGGAAAGCTTTAAATGGTCAGATGGCTTTAGATTCAGTAGCAGCTAATTTGCCTGACTTGATTTTACTAGATATTAGTATGCCGGAGATGGATGGTTATGAAGTTTGTGAACGTCTTAAAACCCAGGAAGAGACTCGCGAAGTGCCAGTTATTTTTATTAGTGCTTTAGATAATGTTTTTGATAAAGTCAAAGCTTTTGAAGTGGGGGGTATAGATTATATTACTAAGCCTTTCCAGGATGCAGAAGTATTTGCTAGGGTAGAAAATCAATTACAAATTCAACAACTGCAATTTAGTCTCAAACAAAAAACTAAAGAATTAGAAAAGCAAAATATCTTACTGCAACAAGAAATTTGCGATCGCGAAAAAGTAGAGAATGCCCTACGTATAGAACAAAGGAAATCAGAAACTTTACTCCTCAACATTTTTCCAGCAGCTATTGCCCAAAAGTTAAAACAGGCACATCAATCTATTGCTGAACAATACGAAGAAGTAACTATCCTTTTTGCTGATATTGTCGGTTTCACTCCTTTAGCAGCAAGTATTTCTCCTAAAGAAATAGTTGATATTCTTAACAAGATTTTTTCTGCTTTTGACCAACTAACTCTAAAGCATGGTTTAGAAAAAATCAAGACCATTGGTGATGCTTACATGGTGGTAGGAGGGCTGCCTACACCAAAAAGCGATCATGCTGAGGCGATCGCCCAAATGGCTTTAGATATGCAAGCTTGTATTGGAGATTTTTCTAGGGAGAAAGGGGAACCTTTTCAAATACGTATTGGCATTAATACAGGCCCTGTTGTAGCAGGAGTAATTGGTAAAAACAAATTTATCTACGATTTATGGGGAGATGCGGTTAATGTTGCTTCTCGTATGGAGTCTTCAGCAGAACCAGGTAAAATTCAAGTTTCTGCTCACAGTTATGAGTTATTAAAAGGGAAATATAACTTTGAAGAAAGAGGGAAGATTAAAGTGAAAGGTAAAGGGGAAATGATTAGTTATTGGCTAGTTTGAAGTAATAGGTAATGGCTAAAAATTAAGTTCTGCTATGGTTAGCAACTAGCAATTAACAATTAATTTAGAAAATGTCTTTCAATAGATACAAAAATATCGGTCAGGTGTTGAAGGAATACAGTATTTTTGCCCAGGAAAAAGATTTTCTTCAAGAACAGCCAATGGTTATTCGAGAAATATTCAAAGAAGAATTAGCTTTTTCTTTGAGAGAGTTTGTGATAGGAGAATCAGAATATGCTGTTTGCGAAACAATTATTTTTCCTGTTCTAAGAGAAGTTTATAGAAGCTACCGAGATAAATTTACTCTTTGGAGTCATAAAACTATTACTTACAATGAACAGTTATCAGGTCAACCAGACTATCTTTTAGCCAAGAGATCGCCGTTAGGTAAAGAAGTATTTGAGCAACCTTTCTTTGTCGCTGTAGAAGCAAAGAAAGATGATTTTATGCAAGGTTGGGGACAATGCTTAGCAGAAATGATTGCTATTCAAAAAATTAATAAATTACCAGAGGAACAAACTGTATTTGGTATTGTTTCCAATGGGCAAGTCTGGCAATTTGGGCAACTCACACAAGCCTGTTTCACCAAAAATATCCAAGTTTATATTATTCAAGAATTAGATAAACTCTTTGCTGCTATAAATTATATCTTTCAAGAGTGCGAACTACAGTTATAATCATTGAAAATAATTAACAATTCTACTTTATAGTTCATTAGCTTGGGCTATTTCCCTCTCCCTATCACCCTTCTAATTAAACATTGCTTTTTCTTCAATCTGAGCTTTAAGCTCAACTAAAAGGTAGTCAAGTTCAATTTGGGGGAGATTAAAATTTCCATTCAATATAGCATTGTAGGCAGCAATCTTTTCCCGTATTGAATAACCTTGACCCAAAATAATATCAACAAGCTCCCTTGTTAGGTTAGGCATTTTTGTTATCAACTCATCAATAGAAGCTAAAATAAGACACTTCTGTTGCTTTATTTGTTCTTGTTTAAAAGCCTCATCTTGGAACCATTGTCGGATAGTAAAAACACCAATATTAAGTTCAAAAGCAACTTGCTCTTGGGTTTGTCCGGCATTAAGTAAGGCCAGAGCTTGATAAAACTTGATTTCCATAGGTTTGTACCAAAATGCTAGACTTCTTATAAATATAGATAAAGCAAAATTGAATGTTGAACAAGCGCCAAATCGCTTAAGGTAAATGGCTTACTGGAATAAGGACTCAGGCATTTAATTTATTTGTTAAGGGAGATACGGAATAAGGTAAGAAGGATGCGAAAACTATCGTACTCTTTGCCGATTTCCTAAATTAAATAATATTTAGCTTTGTCTACAAATTGGATAATGGACAAGCCGATTTGCCTCTACTGAATTCTTCTATACTAAAAAAATAGTCAGCATCTATACTTGTAAATTAGCTAACAACCTTTAAAATTAACTATCAAATAAAATAGGGACTATTGTTTCTACCCTGCAAGCTCGAAAAATATTACTCTTTAACAAAAAAATATTGTGTGGGAATATCTCAAAGTAATTTTCTCCCCTAGCCAGTATATGCCCCATGGCAACTGCTATTTATGGCAACCTTCTTTAGTTCTGCTCCACCTTGTTAGTGACTTACTAATTGCTGTTGCCTATTTCTCTATTCCACTGTTGCTAGTTTATTTTGTGTCCAAGCGGCAAGATGTTCCTTTTATGAGGATATTTTATCTGTTTGGTGCTTTTATCATTCTCTGTGGCGTTGGTCACTTATTGGAAGTTTGGACTCTTTGGCATCCTGCTTATTGGTTGTCAGGAGTAGAACAGGGAATGACAGCATTAGTTTCTTGTTATACTGCTCTTAGAATGGTAACTTTGTTGCCTCAATTTCTTTCTTTGAAAACCCCTCAAGAATTAGCAGCAATTAATCGAGAATTAGCAAAGCAGATTGAAATTAGTGAGGCAGCGAGAAAAGAACAACAAAAAGCTGAACAAATTTTAAAAAATGTTGTGGAAGGAACGGCTTCAGCTACAGGAGAAGAGTTCTTTTTAGCTTTAGTAGAAAATTTGGCTAAAGCTTTGGATATTCGCTATGCTTTTGTAGCTCAAGTAATTAGCACTGAAGCAGAGAGGTTAGAGAGTCTTGCTTTTTGGGCGGAAAAGGAAATGGGAGAAAATTTTGAATATAGCCTCGCTGGTACTCCCTGTGAACCGATTTTTCGCTCCGGCAAACCTTGCTACTACCCTCAAGGTGTGCAAGAACTTTTTCCTCAAGCAACAGGGTTAAAAGCTATGGGGGCAGAGAGTTACTTAGGAGTACCTTTGTTGGATGGCAACAAAGAGGTTATTGGCACTCTGTGCATTAATAACAATGCTCCCTTGAAAAATCCTAAAACCGCCGAAGCGATTATGCTCATATTCGCTGCTAGAGCAGCAGCAGAATTGCAACGTCAAGCAGCAGAGTCGGCTTTGCGTCAAGCTTATGACGAGTTGGAGACGAGGGTACAAGAGCGTACTGAAGATTTAGTGACAGCTAATAATTTCCTCGCCAAAGAAATTGAAGAAAGAACTATTGCTGAATCTGCTTTAAAAAAAGTAGAAAGCCGCTTGAAAAGACAGCAAGCAGGATTAGTGGAATTAGCTACCAGCGAACATTTATATGCAGGAGAGATTAATACGGCGATCGCCCAAATAACTCAATTAGCTAGTCGTATTCTAGATGTGGAAAGGAGTAGTGTTTGGTTTTTCAATAAAGATCAAGCAGCCATTATTTGTGCTGATCTCTATGAAAAATCTCCCCATCATCACAGTGAAGGTCAAAAAATAGCCTTAGCTGATTGCCCAAACTATTTTCAAGCTTTGGAACAAGAGCGAATAATTGCTGCCCCTGACGTTTATACAGACTCGCGATTAATAGATTTTCAGGAATTTTATTTTAAGCCCCTAAATATTGTCTCCATGCTCGATGTAGCTATTTATCTTAAAGGTGAAAAAATAGGGGTTGTTTGCTTAGAACATACGGGGGTAGCAGAAAGAAATTGGACCGTTGGAGAACAGAATTTTGTTAGTTACTTAGCTTACATGAGCGCTTTAGCCGTAGAATCTCACTATCGCAAACAAGCAGAAGAAGCCCTGCAACAAAAAAATCAGGAACTGATCACTACCCTAAAACAGCTTAAAACAACTCAAGATGAGCTTGTACAGTCGGAGAAAATGGCTGCTCTTGGCCAGCTTATAGCGGGGGTAGCCCATGAGATTAATACCCCTTTAGGAGCCATTCGCGCTTCTTCTAGCAATACAGCTACTGCCTTAGAAGAAGCTTTAGAACGAGATACCCCAATTATCTCAAAAACTTTCTGCCGAAGAGCAAACCATTTTCTTTACCTTAGTTGATTGTGCTTGGCACAGGCATTCTCAAACAAGTTCCAAGGAAAAACGTCAGTTGAAGCGAACTTTAACTAAACAACTCCAATCACAGCAGATTGATGAACCTAGGCGTGTTGCCGATACTTTAATAGATATGGACGTTTGGGAAGATATTGACCGCTTTTTACCCCTTCTTAAAGCACCTGAAGTAGATTGGACTCTTGAGTTAGCCTATAATTTAGTTCGCTTACAGAGCAACTCTCGCAATATTATTACGGCTGTAGAAAGAGCTTCTAAGGTGGTTTTTGCTCTCAAAAGCTATGCCCGTTACGATAAAAGCGACCAGAAAAGACTAGTTAAAATTACTGATAGTATTGAGACGGTTTTGGAGTTGTACTACAACCAAATCAAGCGAGGTGTTGAAGTAATTCAACAATACGATGCTCAATCTCTGCCCTCTATCTGGTGTTACCCCGATGAGTTAGTGCAGGTTTGGACAAACTTAATTCACAATGGGATTCAAGCTATGGAAGGTCAAGGTGAGTTAACAATTAGTGTGGTGGAGCAAGCAGAAGATATTGTTGTCAAAGTTACAGATTCTGGTGGCGGTATCTCCCCAGAAATACAAGAGCGCATCTTTGAACCCTTTTTCACAACTAAACCCATTGGAGAAGGAAGTGGTTTAGGATTAGATATTGTACGTAAAATTGTTGATAAGCACAAAGGGCGTATCGAGGTTGATAGTCAGCCTGGAGAAACGACTTTTAGCGTTTTCCTACCCAGACAACAACTGATAACTGAGCATTGATAACTAATGACAGATACCGTAATTTTGTGTGTTGATGATGATGAAGTTGTTCTCGAAAGTATTAAAGAGCAACTGAAAAGGAAATTTGGCAGCAAATACCTTTATGAGGTTGCTGATAGCGCAGAGGAGGGGTGGGAAGTTATTGAAGAATTGAGTCAGGAAAACTTGAGAATTGTGATTGTGGTTTCTGACTGGTTGATGCCGGAAATGAAAGGTGATGAATTTCTGATTAAGGTACATCAGAAATTTCCCAACGTTACTAATATAATGTTAACTGGTCAAGCTGATGAGTCAGCTATTGAACGAGCTAAAAAAGATGCTAATCTGTTTTGTTGTTTGTCTAAACCTTGGAGTGAAGCAGAATTAACCGATGTACTGACCTCAGCATTAAAGAAGAATGAGCCACCTAGCGATCCTATGCGTTGATGACCAAAAAGTTATTTTAGACAGTCTCAAAGAACAGCTAAAGCGTAATTTGAAAGGAATTTATGAGTTGGAAATAGCAGAAAGCGCAGAAGAAGCTTTAGAAATTCTTGAGGAGTTAACAGAAGAGAGGGTTGAAGTTGCTCTGATTATTTCTGACCAAATTATGCCAGGAATGAAAGGTGATGAATTACTTATTAAAGTTCATCAACTCTATCCGCAAATTATAAAAATTATGTTAACGGGGCAAGCTGATGCTAGAGCAGTGGGAAATGTGGTTAATAAGGCGAATTTATATCGTTATTTAGATAAGCCTTGGGAAGAAACTGACCTGATCTTAACAGTTAAAGAGGCCCTACGCAGTTACAGACAAAATCAACAGTTGGTAGAACAAAATAAAGAATTACAAAAGCTTAATAGTCAACTTCAACAGCTTAATAACTCCTTAGAAGAAAAAATTGCTGAACGTACCCAAGAATTAAGCAATGCTAATCTTAAATTAGAACGAAAAATTGCCGAACGCAAAATGGCAGAAACCGCCTTGCGTCTAGCTAGGCAAAGATCTGATAATTTGATTCTTAATATTTTGCCTGCTAGTGTAGCGGAAAAGTTAAAGCAGGGTCAGAGTATTATTGCTGAACAATTTGATGAAGCAACTATTCTTTTTGCGGATTTGGTAGATTTTACTCGCATAGCCGCTTTTGTTAAGCCTATTGAATTAGTCAATTTGCTTAATCAAATTTTTTCTGAGTTTGATGAACTAGCTGATCAGTATGGTGTAGAAAAAATCAAGACTATCGGCGATGAATATATGGTAGTAGCAGGAGTGCCAATTCCTCAAGAAAATGGTGCAGAAGCGATGGCCCAAATGGCTTTGGCTATGGCTAAGGTGGTTAATAACTATCCGGGTTTGGATAATTTACCTTTAAAAATTCGCATAGGTATAAATACTGGCAAAGTGATAGCAGGAGTAATCGGGCTAAGAAGATTTAGCTATGATCTTTGGGGAGATGCTGTTAATATTGCTTCTCGTATGGAGTCATCAGGAATTGCTGGTAAAATTCAAGTAACTGTATCTACTTACCAGAAGTTGAAAGATAATTATATCTTGGAACCGAGGGGAAAAATTGCTATTAAGGGTAAAGGAAATATGATGACCTATTGGCTAGTTGGCAAGAAATGAGATTTGCTAATAGCTAAACTATGGTGTAATCCTATGTCGGCTTTAGCCAAGATAAAAGTAAAACTGTTTATTCTTAATTAAATAGAATTATGCACAAAAAAACCATTCTTTGTGTTGATGATGAGCGTATCATTTTAACTAGTTTGCGCGATCAACTTACTAATCATTTTGGCAAGCGTTATGAATATGAATTTGCTGAAAGTGTCGAAGAAGCTTTAGAAGTGATTGAAGAGTTGAATGAAGATGGTGGCGAAATCTTGATGATTGTTTCTGATTGGCTGATGCCGGAGATGAAAGGAGATGAATTTTTGATTAAAGTTCATCAACGTTTTCCGGAAATTGTTAAAGTACTTCTTACAGGGCAAGCTGATGATGAAGCGATTGAGAGAACAAAACAACTAGCTAACCTTCATCGTTATTTACCCAAGCCTTGGGATGAAACTACTTTAATAGATGTTTTAGAGTCAGGGTTAGAGCAAAAAAATGAGTAAACCGGTTATTATTTGTGTTGATGATGAAAGAATTGTTTTAGTAAGTTTGCGAGATCAGCTTACTCAACATTTAGGTAACGAATATGAAATAGAATTAGCCGAAAGTGGTGAGGAAGCTTTAGAGATTTTTGCAGAGTTAGCTGAAGAGGAAGTTGAAGTTCCTTTAATTATTTCTGACCAAATTATGCCGGGGATGAAAGGGGATGATTTATTGGTAGTAATTCAGAATCAACATCCCCAAACTTTGAAAATAATGCTAACAGGACAAGCTAGTGCTGAAGCTGTGGGCAAGGCAGTTAACCAAGCTAATCTCTATCGCTATATTACTAAACCTTGGCAAGCGGAAGATTTGAAATTAACGGTTAAAGAGGCTCTTAATAGTTATCAACAAGAGAAAAGATTGGCGGAGTATAGTCGTAATCTAGAAGTGAAAGTAGAAGAACGTACTATCGAATTACAACAAAAAAATGAAGAGTTAGCTCAAGCTCTACGGCAGTTACAATCTACCCAACAAGAACTTATTCAATCAGAGAAAATGGCGGCTCTTGGTCAACTTATTGCTGGGGTAGCACACGAAATCAATACTCCTTTGGGAGCGATTAAGGCTTCTATTAGTAATATTGCCAACGCTTTAGAGAAATCATTACAACAACTACCTCAATTGTTAACTCAGCTTTCTGAACAAGAACAGGCAGATTTTTTTGCCTTAGTTGCAGCTAGTCAAAATAATACTGAACCCCTTTCCTTTCGTACAGAGCGTAAGTTAAAGCGTGCTTATAGACAAGAGTTGGAAGCTCAAAATATTGAGGATGCTGATACTGTAGCAGCTAATTTAGTCAAGATTGGGTTTAAATACGAACTTGCTCCCTTTTTACCTTTATTAAAATCTCCCTATAAATCTGCGATATTGCACACTACCTATAATTTGGCTATGCAGCAAAGTAATAGTGAAAATATTAAATTAGCAGTAGATAGAGCCTCTAAAATTGTTTTTGCATTGAAAAGTTATGCCCGCCAAGGACAGACTGGAGAAAAAATCAGAACTCAGGTGATAGAAGGAATTGACTTAGTACTAACTATTTATCACAATCAACTTAAACGAGGAGTAGATGTAACCAAAAATTATCAGGATATCCCCCCTGTCCTTTGTTATCCAGAAGAATTGAATCAGGTTTGGACTAATTTAATTCATAATGCTATTCAAGCTATGAATAATAAAGGCAGATTAGCCATAACTGCTATTGAAGATAATGGTTATGTAGTTGTGCAAATAACTGATTCTGGTTGTGGGATACCTCCTCAAATCAAAGAAAATATCTTTAAGCCCTTTTTTACCACCAAATCTGCTGGAGAAGGTAGTGGTTTAGGATTGGATATTGTTAGTAAGATTATTGATAAGCACCAAGGCAAAATTGCAGTAGAAAGTAAGCCGGGATGTACTACATTTAAGGTTTGGTTGCCGATTAGCTGAAGATAATTTAACTTCTAGAGGGATAAAACCATGAGCAAACCCGTGATTATTTGCGTAGACGATGAGAAAGTTGTCTTAGTGAGTCTACGAGATCAACTTGCTCAAAATCTAGGGGATGACTATGAAATAGAACTAGCAGAAAGCGGTGAAGAAGCTTTAGAAATTTTTGAGGAATTAACCGCAGAAGGTATTGAAGTTCCGGTAATTATTTCTGACCAAATTATGCCCGAAATGAAGGGAGACGAACTTTTACAAGAGATTCAGCAACAACATCCCCAAACTTTGAAAATAATGCTGACAGGACAAGCTAGTGCTGATGAGGTTGGTAATGCAGTTAATCATGCTAAATTATATCGCTATATCTCTAAGCCTTGGCATATTGAAGATTTAACTATGACGGTTAATGAAGCTCTCAATAGCTATTTCCAGAAAAAACAGTTAGAAAGGTTCAGTAGTCAGCAAAAAGCCTTAATTACTCAACTTAAAGAAAATGAAAGTCGTTTGAATCAGTTTTTAGAAGGAATGCCTGTGGGAGTTGCTGTTTTAGATGGAAAAGGGCAACCTTATTATACCAACCACAAAGCCCAGGAGCTTTTGGGTCAAGGAGTTTTACCAACTATTCAAACAGAACATATACCAGCAGCTTATCAACTTTATAAAGCTAATACTGATTGTCTTTATCCGGCAACAGAATTACCAATTATTCAAGCTTTACAAGGGAAGAGTGTCGTTAACAACGATATAGAAATTCACCAAGATAGTAAAGTTATCCCTTTAGAAACTTGTAGCACTCCTATTTATGATAAACGAAAAAACGTCGTTTATGCTATGGCTGTTTTCCAAGATATTAGTCAAAGGAAAAAAGCAGAAAAAGTACTAGCTGAATATAATCAAACCCTAGAAACTCAGGTTCAAGAAAGAACTTTAGAATTAAAACAGAAAAATCAACAATTAGCCACTACTCTCGAAGAACTACATACCACCCAAGAAGAATTGATTCAAACCGAAAAAATGGCTGCTCTTGGCCAGCTTGTTGCCGGTGTTGCCCATGAAGTTAATACTCCTTTAGCTGCTATACGTTCTTCGGGAGAATATATTGAAAACTTTTTAGTTGAAAATCTAGAAAAGATACCAACTTTATGTCAAAAAATACCTTCAGAATATTATGATATATTTGTTTCTTTGTTAAAGGAGTCGAAGCAAAAAAAAATACCCCTTTCTTCTCGTGAAAAGCGTCAATTAAAAAAACAATTAGCTCACCAACTAAAAGAGTATCAAATTGATGATTATACTAATGTTGCCAATACATTAGTTAATATTGGTGTAGAAGATAATTTAGAATCTTACCTGCCTTTATTACAGGATAGTAGAGGGGAAATGATTTTAGAAACTGCCTATAATTTAGCTAATTTGCGGAAGAGTTCAACTATAATCACCACCGCTACAGAAAGAGCCGCTAAAGTTGTTTTCGCTTTAAAAAGCTATGCTCGTTACGATCAATCGGGAAATAAAAGACAAGCTGATTTAATTCAAGGTATTGAAACAGTATTAACTCTCTATCATAATCAATTAAAACAAGGAGTGAAAGTCCAACGCAACTATACCGAAGTTCCCTTGATTTTATGTTATCCTGACGAACTGAATCAAGTCTGGACTAACTTAATCCACAATGCTCTTCAAGCCATGAAAAATAAAGGAGAATTGATTATTGAGGTAGTTAAGGAAGAAAATCAAGCGAAAGTTAGCTTTACTGACACAGGAAAAGGGATACCAGAAGATATTAAAAACAAAATATTCAAACCTTTTTTTACTACTAAACCTCCAGGAGAAGGAAGTGGTTTAGGATTAGATATTGTTAGTAAGATCGTTGATAAGCATCAAGGACAAATCACTTTCGAGAGTGAACAGGGATGTACAACATTTACTGTTTGTCTACCAGTTATTTGATTTTTAGCAATAATCCTGTTTGGTTGCATAGGTTATTTGTGGAGGCAGTGAGTAGGCAACACCTCAGTAGGGGTTAAAAACTTGATTTCTTGGATTTTATAAAGGTGCTTTAATCACCGAATTTGGCATCATATAAATTCAGACTATAGATGCAGGTGTTTCTAGAAAGATTCTGCTAATTGTATAACTTAATTAGTACTTATTGAAAGCTTTTATATAACCTTAGAGAGAAGTCAACTATATTAAACTTATTTAACGTAATACATCGTCAGATAGAAGAATTATTAGGGTAAAAATTACTAGAATTTAAGGTGATAGCGCAAACAACAACGCAGCGCCAAATAAAGCAGAAATAACCGATAAGGAGTTTAAGATATCATGAGTATCGAAGATAGAGCAAAAGCAACAGCTAAGAATATTGAAGGTAAAGTACAAGAAGCCGTAGGTGAAGTTACAGGAGATCCTGAAGATAAAGCAGAAGGACAAGCTAAGCAAGCTGAAGCAGAAATTGAACATTCAGTAGAAAATGTGAAAGATAAGCTTAAAAAAGCGATTGATTAATCGTTTTTTTAAATTGAAGGGTTGAGTGAGGAGTTTTCAAGCTCCTTGCTTTATTTTGTATATTGTAAAAGTTATCGTCAATTGAGGAGAAAAAACTTTGAATAATGATGCTGAGGTAGCAGCTAAATACACAGAAAAAAATAGCCTTCCTGGAGAAGAAGTGATTACAGAAACTACAGGAATAAGCGATCGCAATACAGGCATTGGCAAAGTATTAGAGGATGTAAAAGAAAATCATGCTATAAGTGAATCTACTACCGGAGGCGATTTAGATACTAACCAATACCAAGCTTCTGTAGTTGGGGAAGAAGCGATTGGCGGTACAACTCCAACTCCCGCCCAGAACAATATAGATGAAATGGCAGCTTCGGCTGGGGTAGAAATGAGTGATGTGGAAGCTGTACAAATGAAATCTAAATTAGAAGAACGAGATGAAGATCGTTGGGAATTAAATCGTAATTCAGCAGAACAATAGATCCCTAAGTAGCGATGCGGCAAAAACAGTGTCGCTATTTTATTAGCTTTTAACCTGAACTTGAGATTTGCGACGGCGACAACGTTCAGAACAGTACTTCACTTCTTGCCAACATTTTTCCCATTTTTTGCGCCAAGAAAAAGGGCGATTACAAACAGGACAGATTTTTGGAGGTAAATTAGATTGGGAATACTGGCGTGCCATTCTTTAAATATAAATGCAGTTTTTTAAACAGAGCCGAATTATGCCAAATTCTTGCTTTATGGGAAGATGGATTATAGTTGATTATTAAGAAAAAGCAAAGATTAAATTATGGCAGAGATCCAGTTTTCTAAAGGAATCACTGAAGAAGCCGTACCTGATGTACGCCTTACTCGCGCCCGCGATGGTGAAAGCGGTACAGCCACTTTCTATTTTACCAATCCTAAAGCCTTCAGTGCTGAGAGTACTGAAGAAATTACTGGTATGTATTTAATTGATGAAGAAGGAGAGATTGTTACTAGAGAGGTTAAAGGCAAATTTGTTAATGGGCAACCTCAAGGACTAGAAGCTATTCATTTAATGAAAACTCAACAGGAATGGGATCGTTTTATGCGCTTTATGGAACGCTATGCTGAACAACACGACTTGGGATTCAGTAAATCATAAATTTGTGTTTGTTGATTCTAGATTAGAAACCGGGCAGCTTATATTGTTAATGATGAAAGTTTGTCCGGTTTTTTCATAAATGAACAACGAATCCCTGAAAAAAGAGCGCCAATTTCACGATGCTTGGGCTGCGGCTATTGATGTTGAAGGTATTCAAGTAAGAGACTATTTTGAAGCTTGTACAGCCCCTGAAAACCGCTTCATAGTGAAACATTTAGGGGATGTTCAAGGGAAATACCTCTTGGATTTAGGTTGTGGTGCAGGAGAAAATAGCGTCTATTTCGCTCGTCAAGGGGCTAAATGTTTAGCGGCAGATTGGTCTGAGGGTATGGTAGAAGTAGCCCTCAAATTAGCTACAAGCAATGGAGTAGAGATTGCTGGTTGCACTGCCAACGCTATGGCTTTAGAATTTCCTGACGAAACTTTTGATATTGTCTACGCCGCTAATTTATTACATCACATCCCCAATCCTCAACTAGCTCTTCAAGAAATGCACCGTGTTCTCAAACCAGGAGGAAAAGTTTGTTTCTGGGACCCATTAAAGCATAATCCCATCATTAATATCTATCGTTCTATGGCAACAGAGGTGCGTACAGAAGACGAACACCCTTTGGATATTAGTATTGTTAAAGATTTAGAATCTCTTTTTTCTCAACTTCAATACGATACTTTTTGGTTAGCTACTCTGTGGATCTTTTTGCAGTTTTACTTAATAGAAAAAATCAACCCTAACCAAGAAAGATACTGGAAGAAGATTATTCTTGAACAAGAAAGGTTAAAACCTCTTTATCAGAAGTTAGAAAAACTAGACCAAGTTTTTAAAAAGCTGCCTTATTTACGTCGTATGTGTTGGAATTTAGCAGTGGTAGCAACGAAGTAATCTTATTTACTCAAACTCTAGGATAATAAGCTTATCTATAGAGAAATATGTGTATATACTCAAATATATGTAAAAATACTGAAAATGCAATACGATGTTTCACACAAGCTTAGTAGGATACTTTCAGGTTCTTAAAAAGATTGGCAAAGATTATATTATCAGTAAAATTGGGGGAGGACTAGAACGGCTAAGTATAGAAGGATTGAAAGTCAACTCTGACAGAATTTTAGCTTACTCTCCAATAGCTCTTGAAATAGGAGAAACCTATTACGGCGAAATTGAAAAGGTTAAAAATCCTATAATCTGTCCGTTGTTTATTCCTTGTGATACAGTTTATGCCCGCCGTTACACTGTTATTACCTATCGAGCATATAACGATACTTGTGTTCTACGTATAGCAAACAAAAATGAATATGATCCTGCATCTCATTACTTTTCCGATAACTTCAGCGAATTCGGACAAGCAATAGATTGTGAATGCCGCAAAAAGCTTTACGAAGGTATAGTAGTTCTCGGTGAAATAGTTATAAGATTCCCAAGTAAAGCTGCTTTTAAATTTACTACTCAAAAAGAGGACGATTTTGAAGCATTTATCTCCTCTACAACTCCAGAAGATGATGATGAAATTAGTGAATTTACTTGTTTCGCAACTTCAAAAGAATATGACTTGTTTGAATCCAAATTACAATCCCTAGAAGAAGATAACTTAATAAAAGAAGATAACTTGATTGAATCCGAATTAGAATCCCTTCGTAAACGCCTGGAGAATCATAGTTTTGAGTCTGAATTAGAATCCCTTCGTAAACGCTTTGAAAATAATAGCAATGAACATGAAGAATAAGAGCAGTTTCTCAAAGCCTCAATCCTTTCTCTAAAACCTGATCAAAGTTACATTTCTAAGAGAAGTAAATAATCATCAAAGCTATCTTTTGTCAATAGGTGCTGAAATTCAATCCTGAAAATAAGTGATTGCTATATAGCTTGTTCTCTTGTGTAATTTCTTCCCTCAAGCTATTTTGTTCAAGCAAAGTCTCATTCTACGGTGGTTTTCCTAAGTTCAAGATTGTTTTGGGTAGCAAAAACCCCAACTTATCATTATTTATAAATCTTGATTTATTCTATTATGAAAAAAACCTCTGTCAATGCCCTATTAAGTCGTTCTTAATATAACTTCATAAAGAGACTAAAAAATTACTGAGGTTTAAATGATTTAAACCCTGACTACAAGAAAAGAAAGTTTTGCTTATCAATTTTGACGTTGTTGTCTGTCGTGCCTATCTAGAGTTACGCTGCACCTTTGGGAAATGAGCAACAAGATTATTTTCTTTGAGAACAATCCAACATCGACTTCAGGCTTAAAGCAAAAACTGCCGTTAATATAGTTAAGACTCCTGCAACCCAAAAAGGAGTACTGTAGCTAATACTAACCAACAAACCAGCGATCGCAGGGCCAATAGCATTGGACATACTTAGGTAAGAAGAGTTAATACCCATGACTTCCCCCTGTTCATTATTGCTACTATTGGTTGACAAAATTGAGCTAATTAAGGGCATGGGAAAGGAGTTGGTGATCCCTAATAAACAGAGGAGAATCACAAATCCTGACAAAGTGGGGAAAAAAGGAATGAGGATAAAAATTACTGCCCTCGCTGCGATCGCGGTGAAAAGAATATTTGCTAAGTTGAATTTTTCGCTTAAAGGCCCCACTGCAAAAAGCTGAGTGAAGATACCAACTATACCAATTAAAGCAAACAAAATTGCTAGGGTTTTCGGTTCTTGTTTGAGAACATTAAGAAAGAATGGTTGGAAGGCAAAAGTAAAGACGGTGAAAGTGAAGCCGCTAAGGAAAGTTAAAATAAATACTCGACCAATTTTCGGTCGTCGTGCAGAGTTGAGGATTTTATCGAAACCGAACATTTGCCAATTTAACCGAAACGTCTCTTCCTTTTTTGGTAAAGTTTCTGGCAACAAAAAGATAGTCAGTACCACAGCCAGGGTAGCTAATACTGCCCCGGCGATGAAACTCATACCCAAGGAAGATACCCCCGGCAGGGTGGGTAAGGTTTGGGCAAAGTAGCTGATAGCGGGGCCTGTGATGAAACCGAGGCGGAAGGCTGCATCAAATAAGCCAAAAGCTTTCGGCCTATCTTTAGGGGCGGTGGTGTCACTAATAACTGCCCCAGCAATGGAAGTGTTTCCCCCAGTTAAACCATCTAAAATTCTCGCCGCAAATAGCAACCAAGCAAAGGCAGCCCAACTAGCTATAAGGTTGGCTAAGACTGTACCGATTAAACTAATAACTAAAAGGGGCTTACGTCCAAAAAAATCTGAAAGTCTACCGAGAATTGGTGTGGCTATGAATTGAGAGATAGCATAGGCTGTGGTGAGTAAGCTAGCTTGGAAATCGCTTAACCCAAACTCTTTAGCATAGGGATAAAGAATCGGAATGATGATAGTGAAGCTAACGGAATTAATGAAGGCAATTAAGGCAACAATCCAGAATTTTAGGGGTAAGTTGAACCTAGCAGGCAAATTTTTCAAGTGCGTAGTAAATGATCAATGTTTAATGATAAATGATAAATGGTATTAGTTAATTGTTGAGTTTCTGTTCATCGCTATAAAAACGGTAGAAGTAATAACCATCAACAAAAGATTGTTCATCAGCTACGTGGTGGATAATACCTTTTTCAATAAGCATCTGCCCAATTTCCACTGCTTCACTACGACTGCTTTGTTGCTTTTCTACAAGCCAATCCACCGCTTCTGAACCCAGAAAACAATAACGATAGCGCTTGAAGCGATAAACTCTATCTTGAATGTCTAGCCCTTGGTTTCCTCGCATTGCTTTTACTAAAGTTTCTATTTCCCAAGCAGTTAGCTTATCAGGATTATGGTTAATTTCTAATAATGGTTGCTCCCTATTTCTTTGCTCTAAAGGAGACTCTTGAGGTTCTAGGTTCGGGAAATCGTCTATTTCTGAGTCGAACTCAGAATTATTTTCTTGAGCAGAACTATTTTGAGTTAACCAAGTTTTTAGTAATTCCTCTAACGCAGGCGATCGCAAATTCAAGTCTCTTTGAGGGAAAGGAACTTGAATATTATGGCGGCGCAAACTTTCATCAATGCGATAGTTAAGATCACTTTTAATACGGGGCTGCTTTTGGGGATCTTTTGTCCAAACTAGTAGTTCAAAGTTGAGAGAACTATCTCCAAATTCTTGAAACCAAACTTCTGGTTTTGGTCTATAAAGTACATCATCGTGGTCTGTTGCTGCTTCTAAAAGTGCTGATTTGACTTTTTTGATATCCGAACCATAGGCAACTCCTACAGGGATTTTGAGGCGGGTAATTGAGTCACCATGGCGGCGATTAATTACTTCGTTTTCTAGAAAGCTAGAGTTAGGAATAATAATGGCAACTTGATCGAGGGTTAAAATTTCTGTGCTGCGTGCGCCGATGCGTTTTACGGTTCCTTCCAAGCCATTTATTTCCACAAAATCACTAACTTTAATCGGTTGCTCAATTGTAATAATAACTCCACTAATAAAGTTATTAATAATGTTTTGTAAACCGAAACCGATACCTACCCCTAAAGCACTAGCAAAAATAGCTAAAGAACTAACATCCACTCCCCAAATTTGTAAAACTAAAATAACACCAAAAAAAGTAAGTAGATATTGAGTAATGAAACTAATTACTTGTTGTAGTCCTTTGTCAGCACCAATTTTAGTAAATAGATGGGTTTGTAGTAACTTGATGAAACTACGAACTCCAAACCAAACACCAATTATGAACACCAATAAGAACAACAGTTGGAGAATAGAGTAAGGCTTGTCTCCTATGGTGATTAGAGGATAAAAGAGAAAGGTAAATATTCTGTAGCGCCAACCTCTGGCTTGAGGGAATATATCAGTAACGTAATAAGCTGTACTAAACCACAAAGTTATTTGTAAGATCAGCCAAAAAAGTCTCGAACCATTGACAATTGGCTGTCGGGTAGATTGACGAATGTTAATATTTACTAGCAGTTTTCTTACTTGCTTGGTAATAAAACGACCTAAGAATTTAATCAAAAAATGAACTGTGATCGTGCCAATTAATATTCCTAAGCTTAATAAGAAACCACGACGATAATAAGATAAGGTGCGCTCTTCTTTACCTCTTTTTAAAGCTGTTTCAATACGTCTTTGCCAGCTATAAGCTTGAAGCTTGGGAGTTAGGCTACTAGTTAAATCTCCTTGAGTTACAGTTAAAATATGCTCGTCTTGTTCTTTAACACGAATAACTACAGAACCTTCTTCTTCTACTACTTCAATCTGTACTGGCTCAGGGGAGTTTACTAATTTATCTAATGCTTCATTAACAAGTTCAGCCCGTTCAAAAGCTGATAAGCTAGCATATTCTTGGACTTTAAACAATTCCTTGCCGTCTAGCATAACTGGGGCTTTTCCTAAGTTAGGGTTCCAAGGTATTTGAGCTAGACTAGAAGTGGGAAAAACAATTATTAATAGAGTTAGCAAACAAAGTAATATAAATAACCAAGGTTGTTTGAAAAATCGACTCATATCATTTATCATTTGTTATTGATCATTTATGATTTTAACCAACCTAATTAAGCTCTAGTTATTACTTGTTACCTATTATCTTCCACCTCATAAATTTCAATACCTTACAATGAGGAGAAATTTCTGCTACTACCGAAGCTTTGGTATTGGGAGAAACATTTTGCTTAGTGGGTTTAGGAATAGAACAGCTAGCTAATAAGCTTGAAAAGAAAAGAATAGTTACAGTAGAAAGTGGTTGAATATTTTTCATCGCCAAGATTTTCTAGATACTTAGTATTTAAGTTAAATTATGACTAATAACTATAGTGTAGACGAAATAGAAATACTTTCAGACCTTGAGGCAATACGCAACGCCTTGGAATGTATATTGGTTCGACTAGTAACAAAGGACTTGGTCAGATATTAAATGAAGTAATAGACAATTCTGTTGAAGAAGCTATTGCTCATTATTGTTCAGAAAAGCTATAATTGGCGTTACGAAAAAAGTAATGCTGTCACTACTTTGCAAGCACAACCTAACAATAATAGTTATAGCCGAACATCAATTACTTTTAAGCCAGATAGAGAAATATTGTGTCAATCTCCTTTTAGTTTGACCACTCTGAAAATGAGATTACAAGAGTCAGCTTATCTCAATGCTAATCTTCAACTTACACTATGCGATCGCCCCTCTACCGAAGTAAAGATTACTCGTTACCATTATCCTCAAGAAATGCCAGATTATTTATCTCAAATAAATAAAACTCGTCCTCTAATTAATGACGAAGTTATCTACATTAAAGTTATCCTAAATAGGATTTAGTAGCATAGGTTAGTAGAACTGTTTGAAAAAGAAAGTTAATAAATCTACTCCTCATCAACTCTCAGCAAAAACCTGACTAGCCTTTAAATTTAAACCAGGAAAAATCTGGGAAACAATTACATCATCGTTGCGGAATAATTGCTTTTGATACTCATCTTCAACTAAAGCACAAACTGTAACCGTCGGCTGTTTTGCCCTGCCAATATATTCCCTACCGCCAATACCAAGATAGTCTACAATCCAATACTCTGGCACACCCAGTAAAGCAGAATCTTCTGATTTACGAGCATAATCATTTTGCCAGTTAGTACTAACAACCTCAACAATTTTCGCCCTAAAAACCCCGCTACTTGTTCATGAAGTCCTATTGGTTCCATTTCTATCAATTCCCCATCAATTAGTTCATAACAATGTTTATCCCCATACTGCCAGAGAAATTCATTAATAGTTATAAACTTGCTTGTTGCTTGAACCATTTTTAATTTGTACTCCCCCTATTCCTAAAAACCTGCAAATGTCTTTGTGCTTGCTCATAAGCAGTTGTATAACCCTGTTGTTGTGCCAAAGAAGCAGCTTTTCTTGTATCTTCAATTGCACCTTTGGTATCCCCTAAATAATAACGAGCAATACCTCTATTAAGATAGGCTTCTGTATATTGAGAATTTAGTCTAATTGCCTGAGTATAATCGGCGATCGCACCTTGAGTATCCCCCCTTTGACGACGTACTACTCCCCGGTTAAGATAAGCTTCATCACTATTAGGATCTATACTTAAGGCGCGATTATAATCTTCTAATGCCTCCGAATCTCTTTTTAAATAAAAGTAAGCAACACCACGATTAACATAAGCTTGGGCATAATTACTATTAAGACGTAAAGCGCGATTATAATCAGCGATCGCCTCTTGATATTTTCCTAACTGACGTAGTGCCAAACCTCTATTACTGTAGGCTTCAGGAAAGTTGGGATCTATTTTTAAACCTTGGTTATAATCGGCGATCGCCTCTTGATACTGCCCAGAAAGATAGCGGGCGTAGCCCCGATTAACATAGGCTTGAGCATAATTACTATTAAGACGTAAAGCACGGTTATAATCTTCTATAGCTCCTCGATAATCCCGTAACTTGCGTCTAGCTAAACCTCGATTATTATATGCTTCAGTAAAATCAGGATTGATTTTTAGAGCCTGATTATAATCTTTGATTGCCCCTTGATAATCCCTGAGAATATAAAGAACATAACCCCGATTATAGTAAGTTGGGTAATGCTTGGGATTAAGTTCAAGTACTTGGTTGAAATCTTCAATAGCCCCTCGATAGTTGCCTTGTTGATACTTTTCGATGCCCTTATAAAACAAATCTTCTGCATTTCTAGGGGCAGCCGCAACATAAACTGGTAGTGTTTGGGCAGAGGTAGCTAAGGTTACACCACAAATAGCGGTAACAATACTAAAGCTAGCAATTAATGTATAACTGAGATGTTTCATCACTCATCGTGACTAATAACATCTTCAATTATCCCCTTTGAAGCCCTCGATAACATCAAGTTTGCTTTTTACTTTACTTTTAAAATTGGGATGGTAGGAAAAAAATGTAGCCTCGCCCTATTTTTAACTAGTACTGTATCAGGGTTTATTTTTAGGGATAGTGTTTTTAGTTAAAAATTCCCCTTTCCCCTTTCCCCTTTCCCCATCAATTTTCAATTGACAGACTACTAGGGAAACACAGGCACAAGTTCACAATCAGGGATATTCAAGCAAGGGCGAAGGCTATAATGCAAGGGCAATTCAGCAGGTTATAGCGTAGTTATGGTTTAAACTTTTTCCAGAATTTTGGGTTGCTCTGGTGGGTTTTCTTCTTTCTCTAACTTCACATCAAAAATAATTTGGTAGCTAACATCAGGAATCAACCGCCGCAAGACTTGCAGGTGTGCTTCTGCATCGTTACGACGACGAAAACGAGCAAGTACTCGCCACTGTACATCGGCTACAGGTTTGATAATGCACCAAGGGTAAAGCTGTTCAAAATAGGTCATAATTCATCAATAATTTGAACTTTAGCCACCTTAATAGAAAAAAAAGCAAAAAGAAATGCCCATCTGACATTTCTTTTTTTACCACTTCATGATATATGCTCATGCTACTTGGGAGCGCAAAGTAAGCTAAATACCTCAGCAGGAATACGCTCAAAATGCTCTAACAAAAAATCCATCAAAGCCAGATTACGTAAATCATCTTTGTTGGGGCGGCGGTAGCTTTTGCCCCGAGAAAACCAGTGGCGAACTGTAGAAGTAGAACGAGAGCAAACCATCGCTAAGACATCGTGGCTAACTTGCCATTTATTATAAAAATGCTTGGGTGTCATGGCTAGTTGACATTCGCTGTATAGTTGAATCAATTCCTGCTCTCGTTGGGATAGTTTGCGGGTGGTTGGTTGATTAGGATTGTTAGATTTGTAACTTCCTGGAGGGGCGTGAAAAGATTGGGATTTACTGATTAAATTAGGCAAATAATCTTCTAAATCTTGAGAAACAATTAGCAGCAAATCTTCTTCCCAAGCTGTATCTGCAACTACCCAATCAGCACTAGGAGAGTTAACATCTAACCAAATGAGGTAACAAATTCCCCACTGACAATTATGTTTAGCATAAGCATAAAAATGACCAATTATCACCCCCCAATCTGAGATATTATTCGGAGACTGCCATTTGACGGAATCTCCTTCTCGATAGCGGGGTTTAGCATTAGCAGGAAAATTATCTAGGGCTTTAGTTGTTGGTGTAGGGATTTCTAAATTAAGAGCATCTTGGTAAGATTCACTATCACCATAGCGCAGAGCATTAAGATAACTAGTAACTTGCTTACTATCAAGGTTATTAGCCAAGTCTTCAATCATCATTTTGGCTAAATTTTTAAGCTCTTGTTCTCCAATACTCATTGAGTCTGCATCAACGTAGCTGCGCAAATAAGACAGCAATTTCTTAACCCCAAAATGATCATTGATTTGCTGATTTTTTCCGTAGCTATTGGAAGTTGTGCTAACTGGTTTTATCATGGTAAAGGTTTCCTTTTGTAAGAAGCCCGAAGCCAGCAGAAAGCGCTGTAAACTTGTCTGCTGGCTTTTTGTCTTCAGTTTTTAAGTGCCAACGAATTGAGTTACCAGTTAATAACTGGGTTGGTGATATGGTTAGATGATGTCTATGACCAATTACTGTAACATTAGTTGGTTAATTCATGGGATTGTGAATTCATTAATTCGTGATCTCATTGTCAAGAATAGGTATAAAGATAACTGTGGTAACTAAACGTGACGACCCTAATTATGCTCAAGTAAGCGGCTATATTCCTAAAAAGTTAGCCCTTCGTTTTAAAATTGCTTGTACTTCTAAGCAGACCAGTCAAAGTGAAGCTTTAGAAGAAGCTTTAAAGGAGTGGCTAATGCACAACGCTCCTTCTTTCACAGAAGAAGAATTACAATGATTAAGCAGGTATTTATTGTAAGCAAACTCAGCAAGTCAGAATTTATGAAAATATTGATACTAGATAGATAATCTGTATAAATAAAGCACTTTTTTGCATTCAACAACATCTCTTTTAAGCATCTCTTCAAACAAAAATACTTGCTTTAATATATGTAATCAAATAGTCAATTCACAGAGTATCTTTGCCACGAAAATATCAACTGCTACTGTAGAACAAAAAAAAAGAAAGATTGGTTTAGTTCTAGAATCACCAACTAGAATTTAGTAAAAAAGCCCTAAACCCTGATCAAATTCCCCAACACCAAGCACCAAATGATAGGATTATGTTTGCTGCAAATAGGTGAGGCGATGGATGGCAGAAACTCTTTTCTATAATGCGTTGCGTGAAGCAACCGATGAAGAAATGGCTCGTGACAACACTGTATTTGTCCTCGGAGAAGATGTAGGACATTATGGCGGTTCTTATAAAGTGACCAAGGGCTTATACCAGAAGTACGGTGAATTAAGAGTATTGGATACTCCCATCGCCGAAAATAGCTTTGCTGGTATGGCTGTTGGAGCTGCCATGACGGGCTTAAGACCAATAATTGAAGGCATGAACATGGGCTTTTTGCTCCTGGCCTTCAATCAAATTTCCAATAATGCAGGAATGTTGCGCTATACTTCCGGAGGGAATTTTACCATCCCGATGGTTATTAGAGGTCCTGGGGGTGTAGGTCGTCAGTTGGGGGCTGAACATTCCCAGCGTTTAGAAGCCTATTTTCATGCTGTTCCAGGGTTAAAAATTGTGGCTTGTTCAACTCCCTATAATGCTAAAGGTCTGCTTAAAGCAGCCATTCGGGACAACAACCCAGTATTATTCTTTGAACACGTACTTCTTTATAACTTAAAAGAAGACTTGCCAGACCACGAATATTTAGTTCCCATTGATCAAGCAGAAATGGTTCGACAAGGTAAGGATGTCACAATCCTCACCTACTCCAGAATGCGCCATCACTGCCTACAAGCCTTAAAGACTCTAGAAAAAGAAGGATTTGACCCAGAAATTATTGACTTAATCTCTCTCAAACCTTTTGATCTAGAAACTATCGGCGCTTCGATCAAGAAAACCCACCGCGTCATCATTGTCGAAGAATGTATGAAAACCGGGGGAATTGGGGCAGAATTAACTGCGTTGATCAACGAACAACTTTTCGATGAACTAGATGCTCCTGTGGTGCGCCTGTCCTCCCAAGACATTCCGACACCTTACAATGGAACATTAGAAAGACTAACCATTATTCAACCAGAGCAAATTGTTGAAGCAGTCAAGAAAATGGTTGCTTTACAAGTTTAGACAGTGAACATTAAACAGTAAACAGCCAACAGTAAAAAGTCAGTTGTTAGCCGTTGTCACAGACTAAACTAGTAACTGTAGGTTATTAGCCATTGTCGTAGACTAAACTGATAACGATAACTGGTAACTGTTTACTGATAACTGACAAACCACTAGCCATGCAAAAACAAAGTTCCCTCATTGCCTTGATAATTGTCCTCGTCATTGGTGCAATTGTACTTTTAGTGCAATTACCTCTCAATCTGGGCTTAGACTTGCGAGGAGGGGCGCAATTAACTATTCAGGTCAAACCTACTGAAGATATTAAAGAAATCTCAGAAGAAGACCTAGAAGCCGTTAAGCGCGTTATGCAAAATCGGGTTAATGCTAGTGGGGTATCTGAAGCAGTAGTACAAACAGCCGGAGGAGATAAAATTCTTGTCCAACTACCAGGGGTTAGTGATCCTACTCAAGCAGAAAGAAGGCTTCAAGGGACAGCGCAATTGGAGTTTCGCGAACAACTAGCAGGAACAGAACAAGAATTGCGGGTAGAATTTGCTCTCCAACAACAACTGGAAGCAGAAATAGAAACACTACAAAAACAGGATGGCAAAGAAGAAGAAATTGCTGAAAAGCAAGAATCTCTCACTCAAACCAGAGAAGCCATAAATGAGCTTTTCGACACCCCAAAAGTAGAAGGCAAAAACTTAACTAATGCCTTAGCAACTCAATCTCCGAATGGTTTAGGCTGGCAAGTTTCCATCGCTTTTGATCAACAAGGAGGGGAAGATTTTGCTGAACTAACTAAAAACTTAGCTGGTACAGGGCGTAGTATTGGTATTTTCCTTGATGGGGTTTTAATTAGCGCCCCTACGGTAGGGGCGCAATATGCTGAAAAAGGCATTGATGGGGGCGGCGCAGATATTACCGGTAACTTTACCATTGAAGAAGCCCGTGACTTAGAAATTCAACTTCGTGGTGGTTCCTTACCTTTCCCGGTAGAAGTAGTGGAAAATCGCACCGTTGGGGCTACCTTGGGGCAAGATAGTATCAGGCGTAGTGTTTATGCAGCGATCGCCGGTTTAATCTTAGTATTAATCTTCATGGCAGTTTATTATCGCCTGCCAGGAATAATCGCTGATATTTCCTTAATCATTTACACAATTTTGACCCTAGCTTGCTTCACCTTAGTCGGAGTCACCTTAACCCTACCAGGAATTGCCGGATTCATCCTCAGCATCGGTATGGCAGTGGATGCTAATGTACTTATCTTTGAACGTACCAGGGAGGAACTCAGGGCAGGTAAAAGTCTCTATCGAGGAGTAGAATCGGGTTTTTACCGCGCGTTTTCGAGTATTTTAGATAGTAATGTCACAACTTTAATCGCCTGTGCTGCCCTATTTTGGTTAGGTTCTGGCTTAGTTAAAGGTTTTGCTTTGACCCTAGCAATTGGTGTGGTTGTGAGTATGTTTACTGCTTTAACCTGTAGTCGTACTCTGTTAATGTTAATAGTCCTCAGTGTGCCAAAAGTTCGTCAAAAACCAGAATTATTTTGTCCAAACTTAAATGTAGCAACTAAGTGATAGGTGACAGGTGATAGGTAATGGGTAGTAGGTGAGTAGATGAAATTTAGTGTTATTAAACGGCAACGTTTGTGGTGGAGTCATTTCTGCTGTTGCTATGGTCGGTAGTTTGCTGGCGATGGTTGTTTCCTTTAGCCAGTTAAATGCTCCCTTACGCCCTGGTTTAGACTTTGTAGGGGGAACTCGCCTACAATTAAGTTTAGATTGTTCTGAACCCCAAAACTGTGAACAAGCAATCGAACCCGGTGAAGTTAGGGAAGTTCTCACAGAAAAAGGACTAGGGGGAAGTGGTGTTCAGGTTATTGACGAGCATACCGTAGCTATACGAATCAAAGAAAACCTGAGTGTAGACCAACGCAGCGACTTAGAAAAGGATTTAAGCAAAGCAATTGGTAAATTTGACCCTAACGGCATTCAAATAGATACCGTGGGCCCCACCATTGGTAAAGAACTCTTCGTAGCGGGTTTGCTTGCTCTGATTGTTTCCTTTTTCGGTATCATTGTCTATCTCAGCTTTCGCTTCAAATTCGACTATGCTATTTTCGCTATTTTGGCCCTATTCCACGATGTCTTAATTACCACAGGTGTTTTTGCAGTATTAGGTTTAGTGGCTAATGTTGAAGTAGACAGTTTATTCCTAGTAGCCCTACTTACTATCATTGGTTTTTCTGTCAATGACACCGTAGTCATTTATGATCGCGTCCGTGAAACCAGTAGCAAAATGCCCAATGAATCAATCAATGAAATTGTTGATCTTGCGGTTAATCAAACCTTGGGACGTTCCATCAATACCACATTAACCACCCTACTCCCCCTAGTAGCAATCTTCCTGTTCGGAGGAGAAACTCTAAAATATTTCGCCCTTGCTTTAATAGTTGGTTTCATTTTGGGTGCTTATTCCAGTATTTTTATTGCTAGTAGCTTATTAGCGTGGTGGAGAGAACTAAAAGGTATCAAAAATATCGCCATTGCAGAAACGCAAGTTTCCGATGAAGTTTAAATTGTTAGACTCTCCCATCTCCTAGTCTCTCCATCTCTCAGCCTTCTAGTCTCTGACAACAAACCTCCAGAGGGGATGACTTGGCCCTGTGGCACGAATCTTTAATACTCCTCTTTCTAAATGTTGCCTTTCCCTGGGGGGAAGACCAATCAAAATATTACGACTTTGCCAGACTAAAACCGCTGTAGTTAAACCACAACAGAAAGCTACGCAGAGGGTAGCTAGGGGATTGTAAAACAAACCATAGCGCACAGCTACCCAAGTAAAATATTCTCTCCATAGTTCAATTTCGTAGCGCAGTCCCCAAATACCTAAAACCCCCAAACTTAACCAGGAAATAACGACAATAAGCCATCTAAAATAAACGGTAAGTCGATGCAATCTTTGTACTTGCTTAGCAAGTTTGGGGTCAGCTTTAGCAAGAGGAGAAGTATTTTGAGGTTTCATCGACTAAGCTCCTTCGGGAAAGAATTAGCTAATTTCAAGGGAGAATTCAGTTAAAATAACATAATCAGCCCTTAAACATCGAAGAAAGTGAAGCAGGAGAGAGTAACCGACAAATCAACCTCCCCCTTCTCGCCAGTTCCTAGTAAGCTGGTCAATAGTCACTATGGTCTTTTGGGACTTCATCCCTCAGCCTCAGTTGTTGATATTCGCCGTTCTTATCGAGAATTAAGCAAGCGCTACCATCCAGATACAACTGACTTGCCCACAGCAGAAGCCACAGCTAAATTTCAGCAACTCAATGAAGCCTATGCTACCTTAAGCAATCCAGAGTTGCGATCGCTCTACAATAATAAAATTGGTTATTCTCCCTTCCATGTCATTCAAGCTCCTTTAGAATCACAACAGAGGAAACCATCCCCCAGAAAATGGTCTAATTCAGCTTATCTTGACCCCACAGACCGTCCTCTTTCTCCTGGAGAACTATTTGCTTTATTTATCTTGGGTTTAACCTTTGTGGGCTGCTTAATCATCGCTATATTTATTGGTTTAACTAGGGGGGATACAGCGCTTCAAGTATCAAACCTTACTAAGATTAACTCTTGCGCCGTTGCTAATTTCCAGACTTTGTTAAAAATATTATTTTAAAATCAATGCCTACCTTACCTTCTGAAACACCTCTTTATAACCATCCTTTACCAGAAATCGAGCAATGGCTAGCGAACTTAGGCTGCAAGCAAGACAGAGAAAACTTACATTGCTGGGAAGTAAAACGACCTAGTTGGCAAGCACAGTTGTGTCTCGATGTTGAGGAATTAACTGTCCACTATTTCCCAACTGAGGAAGCTGAACAAGATATTACCCGTTCTTTCAAATATTCCCTTAGTCGTGGTGATATAGAATCAGCAGTTTTTTCTGGCCCCTAACACAAGAAATTAAATTTTATGGTTCAATCAACGGAACATTGTTACATTATTAAAAATAGTGAAATTCTTAGTGGAGAGCCTATTATCAAAGAAACAAGGACTCCAGTACGAGCGATTGTGGAAATGTGGCGTATGGGCATTTCCCCAGAAGAAATTCCTCAGCGCTTACCCCATCTAGTTTTATCCCAAGTTTTTGATGCTCTTAGTTATTATCTGGATCACCAAGCAGAAATCAATGAATATATTGAGCTTAATCGTATTCCAGAAGAGTTAATTGATCCGAGAGTTCGCAAAGCATGAGTGATATTTTTATTCATGTTTATCTAGATGAAGATATTGATGTTCTAGTTGCAACTCTTTTGCGTTCTCGTGGATTTGAAGCAACTACTGCTCGTCAAGCAGGGCAACTGGGAAAAACGGATGCAGAGCAATTGGAATATGCTGTTAGTCAACAAAGAGCTATCTTAACCCATAACAGAATTGATTTTGAAGTCCTTGCAAGAGAATATTTTGCACAAGAGAGGCTGCATTATGGAATTATTATTGCTGTTAGAAATCCGTATCAAGAAATTGTGCAAAGATTACTCACTATTTTGAATAGCACTACAATAGATGAAATGGAAAATCAACTTCTCTACATTTGAAAGTTGAGTCGATTCGTAGGTTTTATAACAGTGGGAAGAAAAAAACGAAAGAAAAAGAAAAAATCTTCTACAGAAAATATTAAAACTAAATCAAAAGGTTTTGCTGTTCGTCGTCCTCAAGCAGAATTTACTGGATTTCGTTACTATCAAATGCCCTTACCAGTTAGGGGAATGTCCCAAGAGAAGACTAATGAAGCAATCCAGAAACTAGGCGGAAAATTTGAGCAGCAGTTTGAAACTTCTCTCGAAAAACTGCGGGAAAAAGCTCTTAAAGTAGAGCCTTGCTCTCTACTGTCACTTTTTTCAAACTATGATTTGACAACTTCTCCTGGTGTCAATCGTGAGTTTACCGAAGAAGATCCTATTCTTCAACATCACGTAGAATTCTTACAAGGTTTGCTTCTTCAATATTCACCTGATTCATTCGATTCTACACCAGCCTTACCGGAAGACTTTGTTGAAATTCGTCAACTTGTTCAGGACGTTACAGAGGGATTTCCAATGAGGCGGTTAGCTGCAACTGACTCATCATTACCTGTAGAGCAACGTCAGCAGATTAGACTTTTAGAAAGTATTAGAGCAGAGACTCAAGCCATTCGTAATTGGGCATACCCTCAACAAACTAGACGGATAGTTTCAGATTTGTTTTCCAGCTTAGATGATGAGATCGAACAAAAAACTGGAGTTAGAATTGCTTATTTAGTTGAAATGTGGTTCAACTTATGTGAGCTTATTGAAGGCAAAATCAACCAGCATCGGAACTTAGTTTTGTCTGCACTTCGTGCTAAAAATATTAAAACAGTTACCAAAAGATACTATCAAGCTTTCCCTGACTCAAATTTATCCCCGGATGAACTTTTAGATATTGTAAAAGATAATAACTTAAATCTTGATAACGTAAGAGCTATTCTTTTGGGAGATAGTGATATCAAGCTAAGTGAAATTTTTACATTAACGATACAAGACTTTGTGGATGCTTATCCACAAACTATTAATCCAAACTTACTAAAAAATGTTTTAACAACTTGGACTTTATCTTTTGGAGATTTATCAAATTTTAATACAGAGTATTTATTTCTTGGTAATCCTGTTTGGAAAAAACCTCTAATTAAGCTTAATGATAAAACTTATTTTTGTCCGATATTGACACTTTTTTTAAACTATTTGACAGAGCTGATGGAAGCTGTCATTAAACCCTACACAGAACTCTATCAAAAATATGAGGAGCGTCGAGGGAAATTTTTGGAAGAAGAAATTTATCGACTCTTTCATGAAGCTTTTCCCTCGGCTAAAATTTACAGAGGTAGTAATTGGGTTGATCCAATAACCCAAAAGAATTTTGAAAATGATCTTTTAGTTTTACTTGATTCCCATTTGCTAGTTGTAGAGGCTAAATCTGGTCGAGTAACAGAAACTACACGACGTGGAGCAGTAGGTAGTCTGAAGAAGATTCTTAAAAGGTTGGTAGTAGAACCATCAATTCAATCGAAAAGATTTGCTGATTATTTAAGAGATAATCCAGGATTGCACACGTTTAAAAATTACAAGGGAGAAATGAATGAAATTGACAATTCAAATGTTCATGAAATAATTCGTTTAAGTGTCACTTTAGAATCTTTAAGTACTATTTTTTGTCGCTCAACTGACTTAAAAGAAGCAGGATTAATTCCATCTAATCTACAGATTTCCCCAACTATACTCCTCGCTGATCTGGAAATTATCTTTGAGATTTTGGAGGGAAGCTGTGAGAAACTACATTATTTAATGAGACGAGAAGAATTTGAGCAGAATGCCGAATATATTGGAGAAGAAATTGACTTGCTAGGCTTCTATCTTGATACAGGATTCAACATTGGAGAACTTGATTTTAAACATAATACACATAACAAGCTTTGTTTCTCAGGTGCGTCAAACATTTTTGATCCGTTCTTTCTAAAAGAACTTCCTGAAAAAGAAACCCCAAAACCAAAGCGCAAATTAACAGATTGGTGGAGAAAAATTATTCATAGAATTGAGACCCAGCAGTTTCAGCGTTGGACAGAAGCTGGGTGTATGCTACTTAACTTTGCTTATAATGAACAACTAGAGTTTGAAAAGAACTTCAAGCATACTAAGAAAGTTGTCAATAAATCTTGGGAAAAACCAGACCACATTAATACCTGTATATTGATTAATGAAATAGCGCCAGAACGAGGTGCAGTGGCAGGATTAGCATATAAGCGTCTCAGTAGAGAAAAAAGAAACTTAACAATAGAAAATACTATAGAGCAAACTATGGATATTTCTGAGGTTAACCAAGTTTTTGTGATTGGAGTAGACGTTGAACATAATGATTACCCCTATACCGTAGGTGGTTATTATCCCAGTCAAGAAAAAGATAATTCTTGTTGAATAGCTTAATGAAAAATTAAGTATGAACAAAGGTGCAAAATAGATTTTTATACTTTTCCAAAACGCCTATTGCGGTTTTGATAAGCCAACAAAGCCTTATGAAACTCCACTCGATTAAAATCGGGCCAAAGGGTCGAAGTCACATAAATCTCTGCATAAGCCATTTGCCACAACAAAAAATTACTCAAACGCATTTCCCCACTAGTACGAATCAACAAATCAGGATGGGAAAGCTGGGCTGTATAAAGACTTTTTCAAAAACCTCCTCATCAATCTCTTCTACTTTAAGAGTGCCTTGCTGTACTTGAGAAGCAATTTCCTGGCAAGCTTGAAGAATCTCTTGTCTGCCTCCATAATTAGTCGCCACCGTAAATTGGATACCTTGATTATTTTTAGTATCTTCCATCGACCGAAAAATTTCTTCTTGCAACGAGTCTGGCAAAGCCCTTAAATTGCCGATGAAACGAATTCTGACATCTTCTGTCATCATCTCTGCCAACTCTCGCCGCAGCACTCTTTCAAATAGGGTCATCAAAAAATCCACTTCTTCTAGAGGCCGCCCAGTTTTCCGTAGAAAAAGCGTAAGCAGTCAAGGCCGGAATGCCCCAATCTCGACAGCAGCGTAATAAATCTTTTAAAACATCCACCCCACGACGATGACCCATAATTCTCGGTCGTCCTTTACCTTTAGCCCAACGGCCATTGCCATCCATAATTGCTGCCACATGGCGAGGTAGGCGATTTTTATCTAAATCCGGGGGTAATTTTTCTAACACACTTGGCTTGGCAGTCATTTCTTCTTTTTGAAGGTTGTTGACGGAAAACGACGGATACGCTCTAGCAATGCTCGTCCTTGGGAACCCAAAAGGCGACCTAAACGACCTAGACCAGGAGCCACTGCCTCTCGGTCAACAGCAGGAGAGAACCTTGCTTCCAATAGCTCTTTTAGTTTACTGCTAGTTAATGGTCGGTTTAAATTCCTCTTTTCAGCTAGAGATATAGAACCTGTTTCTTCCGAGACAACTATACACAAACATTTTTCCACTCTCTCTGTAATCCCCATAGCTGCTCGGTGGCGAGTACCTAATTGACGCGAAGCTATACGTTCAGATAGAGGTAAAATAACCCCCGCAGCAGCAATACGAGAACCTCGGACTAATACAGCCCCATCATGAAGTAAAGTTGAGGTTTGGAAAATAGTTTGCAATAATTCCTTAGAAATTTCCGCGTTGATAATCACTCCAGGAACAGAAAAATCCCGGTCATCGATAGGACTTCCTGTTTCCACGATAATTAGAGCGCCGGTGCGGTTTTGGGATAATTGTTTGACAGCATCAACAATTTCATCGATGACATTATCTGCTTCTGGTAATAGGCGGCGGGTAGGTTTTTGGCATAATTGCTTGATGTCTCCCCTCCCTAACCGCTCTAAAAATTGACGAAACTCTGACTGGAAAATAACAGCCATAGCTACAGAAGAACCAACTACAAGCTTTTCTAGCAAAAAACTCAACAATTCCAGGTTAAGTCTATTACTTACAACTGTAGCTAGCATGAGAATAATTAATCCTCTGACCATCCATAGGGTACGACGCTCCCCAATAATTAGGAGAACGATGTAGGTAAGAGCGAGAACCAATCCGATATCAAGGCTATGAACTAGCCAAGACTGAATTTCCCGGAGGTCAGGAAGCGAACCCGACAAAGGCATTACTTATACTTAAAGTGAAATAATGCTTACACTTACTCCATCAGTGTTGATTGAGTAGTTTATTTTGAACAAGTCTTTCTGGCAAACAATCTTGCTTAATTAAATCTTGGTAGGTTTCCCTTTGGATAATTAAGTTAGTTTCCCCTTTATACACTAAAACAGTGGCTGGGCGGGGTAAACGATTGTAGTTAGAAGCCATACTATAGTTATAAGCTCCAGTACCCAGAACGGCGACAATATCCCTGGGTTGGAGTTTCGGAAGAAGTATATCTTTGATGACAATATCCCCTGATTCGCAATGCTTTCCGGCAATTGTAACAGTTTCTTGAAAAACTGCTGACATTCGGTTAGCAACGACGGCTTGATAATCTGATTGGTAAGTAATAGGGCGAGGGTTATCTGACATACCACCATCAACAGAAACATAGGTTCTGATGCCTGGTATTTCTTTACGACTACCAACCCGATAAGCTGTGACGCAAGCTGAACCAATGAGCGATCGCCCTGGTTCAACAATCAGCTTAGGCAGAGGGATTTGTTTAGCTTGACAAGCTTTCTCCATTGCTTGGCAAGCTGCTTTGACCCATTCATCAATACTAGGGGGGTCATCTGCTTCGGTGTAGCGAATACCTAAACCGCCACCAATATTCAGTTCTTCAATGGCTAAACCATATTCCTGGGCTTTCTCTAGCCATTCTACTAAAACCCCAGCTAAATCTTGGTGGGGTTGGCGCTCAAAGATTTGGGAACCAATATGGGCATGAAGCCCAACACAGTTGAGGGTTGTCTGTTCTTTGAGGAAGCTAAAAACTTTGGGTAATTGATGGGGATCGAAGCCAAATTTGCTGTCAAGATGACCTGTACGAATATATTCATGGGTATGGCACTCAATGCCAGGAGTGATACGAACCATCACCCGCAGAGGTTTACTCAGTATTCCGGATAGGGAATATTCTTTGGTCATCTCAGCCAGCATCTCTAACTCAAGCCAGTTATCGATGATGACAGTACAACGATTATCAATGGCTAGTTGCAATTCTGCGGCGGATTTGTTGTTGCCATGAAAATAAATCTTGGCCGCACTAACCTCAGCTTGTAGGGCGGTGTAAAGTTCCCCGCCAGAAACCACATCCAAACCTAATCCTTCGCTATCAACGATGGCGCAAATTGCCAAACAACTCCAGGCTTTGGAAGCATAAATAACTAAGGATTCTCCAGGGTAATATTTAGCAAGGGCATCTCGATATTGGCGACAAGAGGCCCTTAAGGTTTCTTCATCCAAAATATAGAGGGGGGAGCGAAATTGTTCTACTAAACTAGTCACAGAGCAACCGCCAATTTCTAAACAATCTTGTTCATTAACTTTGGCAGTTAAAGGTAGAAGACTCTGGTTCGGAGAAATCGGTTTTTCTACATCCCTAGCATTAGGTAGATACTGATGTCCAGTTGATTCTAATTGAGGTTGAGTGGATAACATATAGCAATTCTATTGGGAATGTAAATACAGAATTAAACGTTTTAGGAAATAGTCACTTTTTCAATAGGGGCAAGAAATACAGAGTTTTTGCTCTCAGAGTAAATCTGTCAGATTACAAATAACCAGCAAACGCCCTTGTTTTTTAAGTGTACAATTTCAAGGCAATGACTTTATCAGAACTTATTCTAGAACCCCTCAAACCAGAGCAGCTTTCTTTAGCTGTAGCATTAGATAAGTTATGTCTGGGGGGGCTTTGGAGCTTAGAAGGATATCAAAGGGAGTTAACTAGCCCCAATAGTCAATTTTTGGTAATTTCGCGTAATTGTTCCCCAACTTCCGAGCAATATTTAATTGGTTTAGGTTGTTTTTGGGCCATCTTAGAAGAAGCTCATATTACTCTTTTGGCTGTTCATCCTGATTACCAAAATCAAGGCTTAGGACAAATATTATTAATTAACTTACTCAAACAAGCTCGATTTCGTAACCTAGAACGAGCAACATTGGAAGTAAGAGCAACAAATCAAGTTGCTTTATCTCTCTATCAAAAGTTTGGTTTTCAAATAGCAGGAAAACGCCGAGGATATTACCAAAAAACGAATGAAGATGCCCTAATACTCTGGCTTAATCATTTGCAAACCAGAGAATTTGCCCAAAAATTGACTATTTGGTCACAAAAAGCCCACCAGCACTTAATTTCTTCTGGCTGGATAATAAAAACGCTCCCCACCTCAGCCCATCAAAGCTGAATTTACCCCACAGCAAGAAATTTGCCCTATGCTAGAATCAGCTTACAAGGGCAAGCAACAAAGCAACAGGTGATGGGAAAAGATCATGTTTGAACGCTTCACGGAAAAAGCCATTAAGGTGATCATGTTGGCTCAGGAAGAGGCACGTCGCCTGGGGCATAATTTTGTAGGTACTGAGCAGATTCTTTTGGGTCTGATCGGTGAAGGAACAGGGGTCGCAGCAAAGGTGCTGAAATCCATGGGTGTCAATCTCAAAGATGCTCGGATTGAAGTCGAAAAAATTATCGGCCGCGGCTCTGGCTTCGTAGCAGTAGAAATTCCTTTTACCCCCAGAGCAAAGCGAGTTCTAGAATTGTCTCTAGAAGAAGCTCGTCAACTCGGACACAACTACATTGGCACAGAACACTTACTCCTCGGATTGATTCGAGAAGGGGAAGGTGTGGCGGCTAGGGTGCTGGAGAATCTGGGAGTAGACCTATCAAAAGTACGTACCCAGGTGATCCGGATGTTAGGAGAAACAGCAGAAGTGCCTGCTGGAGGAAGTCAAGGTAGGACGAAAACCCCAACTCTCGATGAGTTTGGTACTAACCTGACTAACTTAGCATCAGAAGGAAAACTCGATCCAGTAGTAGGCCGCCAAAAAGAAATTGAAAGGGTAATTCAAATTCTCGGACGGCGTACCAAAAACAACCCCGTTTTGATTGGGGAGCCAGGAGTAGGAAAAACAGCGATCGCAGAGGGTTTAGCCCAGCGCATCGCTAATAATGACATTCCCGATATTTTAGAAGAGAAACGGGTTGTCACCCTTGATATTGGCTTGTTGGTGGCGGGAACTAAGTACCGAGGGGAATTTGAAGAGCGCCTCAAAAAGATTATGGATGAAATTCGTCAAGCCGGGAATGTCATCCTGGTGATTGACGAAGTACATACTCTAATTGGTGCAGGGGCCGCTGAAGGAGCTATTGATGCTGCCAATATCCTCAAACCAGCTTTAGCTAGAGGAGAATTGCAATGTATCGGTGCAACAACCCTCGATGAATACCGTAAACATATTGAAAGGGATGCCGCCCTAGAGCGTCGTTTCCAACCAGTTATGGTAGGGGAACCAACCGTAGAAGAAACTATTGAAATTCTCTACGGTTTGCGCGATCGCTACGAACAACATCATAAATTAAAGATTCTTGATGAAGCTTTAGATGCGGCAGCTAAACTTTCTGACCGCTATATTTCTGATCGTTATTTACCAGATAAGGCCATTGACTTAATTGATGAGGCTGGTTCTAGGGTAAGACTTATCAACTCCCAACTGCCCCCCGCAGCTAAGGAGTTGGATAAGGAAATGCGTCAGATCCTCAAACAAAAGGATGATGCGGTGCGGTCGCAAGATTTTGATAAAGCTGGGGAACTGCGCGATCGCGAAATGGAAATTAAAGCAGAAATTAGGGCGATCGCCTCAGCGAAAAAAGGGGAAGGGGAAGGGGAAGATGCCAACCCCATGGTAGATGCGGAGGAAATTGCTCACATTGTGGCTTCTTGGACAGGGGTTCCGGTGAATAAGCTCACCGAATCTGAGTCTGAGAAACTCCTCCATATGGAAGATACCCTTCACCAGCGCTTAATTGGTCAAGAAGAAGCGGTGAGGGCGGTTTCCCGCGCTATTCGTAGGGCTAGGGTTGGTTTGAAAAATCCTAATCGACCTATTGCTAGTTTTGTTTTCTCTGGTCCCACTGGGGTTGGTAAAACTGAGTTGGCTAAATCTTTGGCAGCTTACTTCTTCGGCTCTGAAGATGCGATGATTCGCCTGGATATGTCGGAATTTATGGAGCGTCATACAGTTTCTAAGCTGATTGGTTCTCCTCCGGGATATGTCGGTTATAACGAAGGGGGGCAGTTAACCGAAGCAGTACGCCGTCGTCCTTATACTGTGGTGCTATTCGATGAAATCGAAAAAGCCCACCCTGATGTGTTTAATATGCTGCTGCAAATCTTGGAAGATGGTCGTCTTACGGATGCTAAGGGGCGGACAGTAGACTTTAAGAATACCTTGCTGATTATGACTTCTAATATCGGTTCTAAGGTGATTGAAAAAGGTGGCGGTGGTTTAGGATTTGAGTTTAGCGACGATTTGGCTGAATCTCAGTACAACCGCATTCGTTCCTTGGTTAACGAAGAACTGAAACAGTACTTCCGTCCTGAGTTCCTTAACCGTTTGGATGAGATTATCGTCTTCCGTCAGCTTAATAAGGAAGAGGTTAAAGAGATTGCCGAAATCTTACTTAAGGAAGTTTTCGGACGACTTACAGAGCAAGAAATTACTCTGGAAGTCAGCGATCGCTTTAAAGAGCGTTTAGTTGAGGAGGGTTACAATCCTGCCTATGGTGCTAGGCCTTTACGTCGCGCAATTATGCGTCTTTTAGAAGATGTCTTAGCAGAAGAAATTCTTTCTGCTCGCATTGGCGCAGGAGATACTGCCTACGTTGATGTTGATGATGATGGCAAGGTGAAAGTAACTGCTAGCGAAACTAAGCGAGATTTGATCGCTCAAGGTGCTGAGTAAGTAGTAGCACAACATAGTTAATTTAAACAGTGGGAAGTTGGTTGATTTTCCCACTGTTTTTTTATGAATCTTTTCGGGTTAATGTTAATAATTACGAGGCTAAACTTATGACTCCAAACCTTAAAGCTGCGATCGCAGCCATTAAACCACTTTCACCTGTAGAGCGTCAGCAACTGCTACAAATTCTTAACCAGGATATTCCAAATCCTGACTACCAAGCTGATTTGGTAAACCTCAGTAGCCAATTTTGGCAAGGTGTTACTTTAAAGCAATTATGCACTAATCAAACACCCAAGACCATTTTTAATATCAAAGATTTAGCTGCTGATTTTTGGATAGAAGAGGATTCCATAGAAGATTTTCTGGTTTTTCTTCGACAACAACGACAAGAAGCCATTTAGCTAAAGCTCTATACTGAAAGTGAGCTTCTAGGACAAATTACATGACAGCAGTCATTTCAGAACATATTGACATTACCCCAGGCGTATGTGGTGGTAAACCACGTATTGCTGGACATCGGATTAGAGTACAAGATATTGCTATTTGGCACGAACAGATGGGAATGTCTCCTGATGAAATTGTCTCGCGCCATCCTAGTATTACTTTGGCAGATGTCTACGCCGCCTTAGCTTATTACCATGACCATTTTGAAGAGATTAGAACAGCCATTCGAGAAAGTGAGACTTTTGTGCAGAAGTTGCAAGAAACTATTCCTTCTAAAGTACAGCAGAAGTTAAGAGGCACAATAGTCCCTTGATTAGTGAAATAGTGCGGGGATTAGTTTTGATTTGGGAAGTATTAAAGCAGCAAGAGATTTTGCTAGATTGTTTGTTATAGCCAGCGAATGAGAGATAAATTTCACAATGCTGTAAAACACGGACTAGAAAAGGATGGCTGGACAATTACTGATGATCCTCTGAGGATTAGGTCTGGCCGAGTTGATATGCAAATAGATTTAGGGGCTGAGAGATTACTGGCAGCAACAAAAGGAAACGAAAAAATTGCTGTTGAGATAAAAAGCTTTACCAATCCATCTAATATTTCTGAGTTCCATACGGCTCTGGGACAATTTTTAAATTACCAAGTTGCTTTAGAAGAGCGTAACTCAGAATTTAACTTGTTCCTAGCAGTACCGATTGGCACATTCAGAACTTTCTTTAGCTTGCCATTTGTGCAAACGGTAGTTAAGCGTTTCCAACTTAGTCTCTTGGTTTATGACCCATCCGAAGAGGTGATTTTAGAATGGAAAAAGTAATCCAATATCGCCAATATATTAAACAACTTTTGAGGGATTATGCCAGTAAAAGTCCATCTGATCAAGATGTGGAAACTGCATTAATCTTTGACTCAGATCATGACCATTATCAAGTTGTTTACACAGGCTGGAAGAATCGCCAACCAATGTATGGTTGTGTTCTACACTTCAGCATCAAAAATGCCAAAATTTGGATACATCATGATGGCACTGAAATTGGTTTTGCTAACGAATTTGTTAAGTTGGGAGTACCGAAGAGCGATATTGTACTAGCATTTCAAGAACCTGCTATGCGACAATACACTGATTTTGCAGTGGGCTAGTAGTTTGTCAATTTTCAATTGACGGGTAAGGGGTCAAGGGGAAAGGTTAAGGGAAATGAAGAATTTAGAATTATTACCCCATTTTGGATTGTGCCTTTATTATCTCTGTTGCGGAACGATTCATTTGCCATACAGTATAACTAATACTTATTACTTAGCCATTCATTCCTGTTACGGAGCCATTCATTTGACTTACTATATAATTCATTCTTATTACGCAATGATTCATTCATAATACGGAATGATTTATTTGACTTACGGAACGATTTATTTGACTTAATGTATAATCAAATCTTATTACATAACTAATTATTTTTCTTACTGAACCATCTTTTCACTAAAGACAATAGCCTATCTCTCCAATTCTCTACTTTCCCCATCCTCCTCAGAAGGGAAGCCAAATTATTCCGAGTAGCCACCGTATTGGGATGATTTTTACCTAAGACCTTTTCACATAACTCTAAAGCCTGTAGTAAAAAAGGTTCAGCCTCTTCGTACCTCCCTTGGTCATAGTAGAGTACTGCCAGGTTGTTAACACTGGTTGCTACATGAGGGTGTTCTTCTCCCAAGAGTTTTATTCTTAGGTATAAGGCTTGTTGATACAAAGGTTCAGCCTCCTCGTACTTCCCTTGGTCATTGTAGAGTAATGCCAGGTTATTGACACTGCTTGCCACATGAGGATGGTCATCTTCCAGAAGTCTTCTTAAGGCTTGTTGATACAAAGATTCAGCCTCCTCGTACCTCCCTTGGTTATCGTAGAGTAATGCCAGGTTGTTGAGACTGGATGCTACATCAGGGTGGTCATTTCCTAGGAGTTTCTTTCTTAGGTCTAAAGCTTGTAGATACAAAGGTTCAGCCTCCTCGTACCTCCCTTGGTTATCGTAGAGTAATGCCAGGTTGTTGAGACTGGTTGCTACATAAGGGTGGTCATTTCCTAAGCGTGCTTTGGTTTTTTCTAAGCATTGTTTTCTATGGGGTAGTGCCTGTTGATAAATACCTTGCCCTTCGTAAAAACGAGCCATACCCACAAAAGGCCAAATTAAATCTTCATCCTCGACAAATTCAGTCCAACTTGCTAAAACCTCTCCTAAATGGGGAATTGCCCCCGTAAACTTGGCTACATCTTCTAGGGTTGTTGTCTCAGGTATCTCCTTCGCTACAGCCACCATCACCTTACAGAAACTCTCCTTCAACCTCGCACAACCCTCCAACTCCCCTAACTTCTCCCGCAAAAACTCATGAATCAAAGAATGAAGTTCATAACTCCCTTTACCCTTCCTTTGCAACAAACTAGCTTCCAACAAAACCTCATCCCGGATATCTTCCAACTCCTCCTTATCCTCATTCGGTAAACAACTCTCCACCAAACCCCAAGCAAAAGGCGCAACAGCAAACACACTCAACAAACAAGCCACCTCCTGGGCAGACTCATTTAACTCCTGCCAACTCAACTCAAAGGCTGCCCTCACTCCCCTTTTTGCCGTCATATCTCCTGGGATTTTCGTCAATGCCCTCTGGCTTAACTTCTTCTGTTGCAAACGCTGTTGCATCTCCCCCAAAGATAAATCCTGCTTCCCCTTGAGATAACGCCCCACCAACTCTATCCCTAAAGGCAAATATCCCAACCACTCACAGATTCTTTTAGCTGTTTCCCTTTCCCTATCTATCCTTTCTTCTACCTCTACCAAAAACTCCAACAACTCCAAAGCCGCAGCTTCTGTTAATACCTGCAACTCCAAATTGGTAAAGCCTGCGGTTAAACCCTGTTGCCTGGTGGTGACTAAAACCTTAAATCGATTTTCTGTGGGTAAATAGGGACGGAGGTTTTTGAAGTTAATTACATCGTCCAAAATTAATAAAACTTCCCCAGGAAACCAATTATCCCAGCAATATTGCACCTGGGTGGTTAAATCCACATCCTTGGGAATGTTTAACTTTCGGTAAGTTAACCCTAATTCAATAATCTGTGCTGGTAAGTCCTTATCCCTGACATCTAACCAACAAATACCCCCAGGATAGGTATTCTCTTCCCGATATTGATAGGCATATTGAATAGCTAATTCCGTTTTGCCAATACCCCCCATCCCCGTAACGGCAGTGATGGCAACCTTTTCCTTTTCCTGTAATTCTTGGTGTAGGGTTTTTAATTCTTCTTTTCTACCGACAAACTTAGCAGTAGGGAAAGGAATAGAGAAAGGAGGTTTACTTTCCTTTTCGGGGTAATTATATTGATGAATTTCCTGCTTGATGTTGCTATTAACCGCCTTACCAACACCAGTAAAGTTTTTGATCTCGTCCCCTTGATTTTCTGCCATTGGCTTTAGATGATTAAGTAATGGTTTTTCCTACACCCCAATGGTTTCAATCCACTTATTCTAACCTTGAAAAAATCAACCATTTGTAGGGGCGACCCGTTGATATCAACCTGGCTACTGACAAATCAATTACATTGGGTCGCCTGCACCACCAATAATTACTGGTCAGGGCGACCCATTATATTGAGGGGTGGGTGACTAAAACAAGGAAAGCGGGTCGCCCCTACATATCACTAATTTTTTGATTTTTACCTTGACATTCAAGACAATCATGGTGGGCAAAGAAATCAGTTTTGATTTACACCCAATCGTTTGATATTAATTTGCCTACCCTACCAAGAACTTTAAATTCTTGTTCCCCCAGAATTGGGGGTTAGGGGGCAAAACGATCAAATTTATTCTACCTGTTTAACTTCCTCAGCCTCCGAAGCAGGCAACCCAGGTAATTCAATCTCAAACTTATCTGATAACTCTAAAACATTATTAGTAAAATCCGTTGCCGTCGCCACCGCACCACTAAGGGGCATCGAAACTGCTAAAAGTGCTGCCAAACCAGCCTTGAGCTTAAAACGCTTCTTCTTCTCATCAGGATTATTCACCTGTTGTTGTAAATCTTCTAAATGACTTTCTGCTTCTTCCCTTTGTTCGTCAGGAAAACTCTTAGCTAAATTAGATAACGAATCAATTAAGCGAATAATCTCAGCTAAATCCTGTTTCTCATTCTTATTGATGTTGTTTAAATTCTGAGTAACTGTCCCCCCTGAAACTTTACCAATACCGACAAAGTCCTGAATTGTATCCCCAGAAGAATTTTTGTTAACCATAACTATCCTCTTTACTTGCGATCGCACTGGTTAAATTCATTCTAAAACTTTTAAGAAGCGGGTTTTTCTTAACCGGATTTGATATTATTTCCTAATCTCTTCAAAACCCTTAACACCTCATAAAGCTCATTTTGCAGAGGTAAAAGGGAAAAAATACGAGAAATATCATATTGCGGTGTTCCCTGACGACTTAATTTCAGAAAGAAGAACTCTCCCCCGTTAGTTGCTATAGCAAACACTGGCTTTTCCCTATCAGGACTAGCCATCATATAAGCTAAAGTTTGAGGAATTGCTAGATCAAGGTTAACTTCTTTCCCTTTAGATTCTAAAACAGCTATCCATAATCCTTGAGATACTACTAAAAAATCAACTCTCCCTCGTAAAACTTCATCAGAAACTTCGCTTTTAGCCACAGATGTACTAACTTCAACCGCAACTTCTCCTTGCATCTGAAACGGAGGATCATAAAAACCAGCTAATTCTAATAAAGGTGATAAAACTAGTAAGTTAACTAAACTTTCAGCTAAATTACCGTTCGCTCTATGATAGCGATATCTAGCTTTAATTCTGTCTAAAACGGCTTTTTCTGCCTCAGTTAAAGCGGCTAGATTTTGCTGCCATTCGGTAAAAAAGTCAACATCAGCACTACGAACTAAATTAAAATGCCGCTCTGCTTCTGCAATAGTGGTAATTCTTTTGGTAATTGCTGTTTGAGCCATTGGGATTAAAGATAAACTCTACTGGTATAGTTTCCTAGAATATCTTTATTTGGAGTGGTGATGGTGCTACGAGACGAGCCTTTAGATTGGGAAGTTAACGGAGAAAAACAGTTCTTACCAGTTTATTACCAAGGTGAAATTGTTGGTTTCTTACAACCGGAATATGCTAAACAGGTTGTGAGATTTTTTAACGAGGAGATTCGGCAAAATAAAGCCTTAGAAAAAGCCTGTCGTGACCTAATTATTGAGCGGGGAGGGGATTTAAGGGAAGTATCTGAGTTGGCAAAAAGTTATAGAAATCAAGTGGAAAGACCGAAATATGGTACAAAGGCGATCGCAATTCTTTTAAGAGAGAGGCAAAAAGAACTAGATGTAAGTAAGAAGGACTTTATTCGCTTTTGCGATTCCTACAAGTTATCCTTAGATGATCTTAAGGATATTTACAGCGACAAAGAGATTAAGGATAGTTCTATTTTGCCCTTAGCTCGTATCTTAGGTAAAACCCCTAGAGAGGTAAAAGTAGTCCGAGATGGTTGTCCCCCGGAAGAAGAAATTTAATCTGTTTGCGATAAATAATTGTTCGGCTTGCGGTTGTAGTAGAGAATCATTGATAACTGCTCACCGATACAAAACGTTTATAATTATTGAAAACCGTTAGTAATTTATTCCTATTAATCTTTGCTGGCTCTATTCAAAAAGCTCCAAGAAGCAATAGTCCACTGGTGGTCAGATTTCACCCTTCAAACTCGCTTAATGGCGGCGGGAACTTTGGTGGTGTCATTAATTATGAGTGGTTTAACCTTTTGGGCTGTTAATACCATTCAGCAGGATGCTCGACTTAATGACACTCGTTTTGGTCGAGACTTGGGACTTTTGTTAGCTGCCAACGTTACACCTTTAATTGCTGATCATAATTTAACAGAAGTTGCTCGTTTTTCTAGCCGCTTCTATAGCAGCACTTCCAGCGTCCGCTACATGATTTACGCTGATCAAGAAGGTAAAATTTTCTTTGGTATTCCTTTTTCTGAATCAGAAGTTAAGAATTCTTTGGCTATTAAGCGCAGCATCGAACTTCCGGACAATTACGTCAAAGACTCTACCTTACCTATGGTAAGACAACATCTCGTTCCCAATGGAGAAGTTACTGATGTTTTTGTTCCTCTTAACCAAGATGGTGAATATTTAGGGGTATTAGGATTAGGAATTAATCCTAATCCTACGGTAGTAGCTTCTTCTAATTTAACTAGGGATGTGACTATTGCTGTTTTTATATCTATTTGGGCAATGGTTATTTTAGGAGGAGTGTTTAATGCCCTAAATATTACTAAACCAATTAAAGAATTATTATTAGGGGTGAAAAATATTGCTGCTGGTAATTTTAAGCAACGAATTGATTTGCCATTAGGAGGAGAGTTAGGCGAGTTAATTTACAGTTTTAATGAAATGGCAGAAAGATTGGAGAGATACGAAGAGCAGAATATTGAAGAGTTAACAGCAGAAAAAGCCAAACTGGAAACTTTGGTTTCTACAATTGCTGATGGCGCAGTATTAATAGATACAGATTTACAGGTTATGTTGGTCAATCCTACTGCCCGAAAAATCTTTGGCTGGGAAGGTAAAGATTTAATTGGTAAAAATGTCCTCAAAAATTTGCCGGCCGACGTAACAGTTAAGATTACGGAAACTCTCTATAAACTTGTTGCTAGTGAGCAAATTAACAAACAAGATTCAGAAGCTGAATCCCATTTGGAAAGAGAAGGAAGTGAGTTTCGGTTAACCTTGAGTGAACCGACTCAACGAACTGTTCGCATTCTTTTAACCAAAGTACTTAATCAATATCGGGAAAGTATTAAAGGTATTGCTATGACAGTTCAAGATATTACCCGCGAGGTAGAACTAAATGAAGCTAAAAGCCAATTTATTAGTAATGTTTCCCATGAATTAAGAACCCCTTTATTTAATATAAAATCATTTATTGAAACCCTCCACGAATATGGAGACGATTTAACAGAGGTTGAACGCAAAGAGTTTCTGCAAACAGCTAATCACGAAACCGATAGATTAACTCGTTTAGTTAATGATGTCTTAGATTTATCTCGCTTGGAGTCTAATAAAGTTTATAACTTAGAACCTGTAAATCTAGCTCAGCCCATCGAACAAACTTTGCGTACTTGCTATCTTAATGCTAAAGATAAAGGTATTGAATTAAAGCAAGAAATAGAGGATAATTTGCCGGCCGTAGCTGGTAATTATGACTTAATTCTTCAGGTTTTAGCTAACTTAGTCGGTAATTCTCTGAAGTTTACAGAATCAGGTGGGAAAGTAGTGGTTCGTGCTTACCAACTAATTAATAATCTCGACGCTTGTGATTCCATTCCCAAAGTACGAGTGGAAGTTTCTGATACTGGCACAGGTATTGATACTGAAGATCAACAGTTGATTTTTGATCGCTTTTTTCGAGTTGAAAACCGCGTTCATACTTTAGAAGGCACAGGCTTAGGACTATCAATTGTCAGAAATATCATTGACAAACACCATAGCAAAGTTCACTTAGTTAGTGAAGTAGGAGTAGGTACAACTTTCTGGTTTGATTTAGTAGTTTATCAAGCCCATATAGATACCGGAAGTGGAGAGGTAGGGGCAGTAAGGCTAGTAGAGGGGTCAAGATTGTCTTAGGAAATCCCAATTTCTAATTTACTAGATGGGAGAAGCCTTAGGCCAATAATTTCTAATTTTTAATCAATACTGTTACCCCCTCTAATGATTGTGGCTATAAGCACCAATTTCCGGGTTAAAAGCTGTTACTTCCTCCTGTACATCTAAACCCATTTTTAAGAGCATAGAATAGAGGACAGAATCAATATTTAAACGTAAATAATCAGTCGTTATTTCTAAAGGAACGTGGCGATTTCCTAAATGATAAGCTGCTTGTAATAAATCGAGATGGTTTTTGCCTCTAACCGTCATAACTGGTTCCGGTTGTGCCTCAATGCGAACTACTATATCTTCTGTTTCTGAGAGTAATAAGTCTCCGTCTTGCAATACTGTACCTCTAGGCAACCTTAAATACAAAGATTGACCATCAGGCAACTCAAAACGATGGCGAGTTCGAGTGCGCTTTTCTGCTGTGAGGAAAAGAGTTATAGCCGCAGTGATATTTTTGGTAGATGGTAATTTTTGTGTGAGTGTCAGCATCGATCATTAATCATTAAATTGTAGAAATAGTAAAATCCCCAGAGATCAATCTCTAGGGATATATTATCTCGTAAACTCTTTATTATCTCTACCTAATTCTTAATTTAAGCTTGTTGCCACATCTGCTTAATTTTGCCTGGTAAAAAATCACTTATTTCTGCTACTCGTTCAGAGGATAATTCATCTTTCGTAGCAGCAAAAACAGCTTTAATTACTTTTTCTCCATTAGTCCCTTTCGGCATTCCACCTTCTTGTTCAACCCGGAAGATAAAAGTATCTTCATCAATTTTTAAAGGGGGGCGAATTTTGCTTAACCAAGAAACAAGGGGATTCTCATCTTGCCACAACTCAGAAATTTCTTTTTGCAAAGTTTTATCTGCTGTGGGTTCTATTTCTTTGTTTAACTCTGAAGCGACTTTTCCGGCTGCTTCTGTAGTCATCATATCCCGCATAGTACGGTAGACTACAGTAGCCATGTCACGGGCATCGTAAATATCTTCTAATTCCCCTTTGAGCATAATTTTTTCTAAAAAGGGTGTATTTTGAGTTGCCATTAGTGTACTAGGTCCTTTTTCTAAAGATTCGGGAGGATTTTGGGACATTTCTTTAAGGATTTTCTGCCCTTTATCCGTTAATTGGGCTTGTTTAAATCTAATTAAATGGGGCAAGGGGCCATCTGATGCACCCAAGGTATTAGCGACGCGGAAGTCGATTTCCTCAGAGTCAATCAGATCGGGAACATCTTCTTGGTTTGCATAGGCGTTACCTTTAAACTCAGCATCGATATATCCTTTTTGATTGAGATAATCGAGATGACCGAGGAAATCAGCTACACTGAGGCGACGACCAGTAAAATCTGTAGCTTGAAAGTCAATTTCTTTTCCTTCACTTCCACTGATTTTCTTCAGCAGGATATACATAACATCGTCTTTTAAAGCAATAGGCATAAATTTATTATTTGACTATTAATAGCAAAGCGATTCCAGGTTTGTTGTAGGTTTGGCAATATTCGCTTTACATTTATTAATATAAAAACTTTCCCCACCCTTATAAATCTACTTTCAGAACAATATTGTTCTATATCTTAAGGTAGGGATTGAGTTGTCACTTGTTACTTATTTCTTCTCCGATTACGGGGCATTCCTTGTTTTGCCCTTGCTTGTTCACTAACTCGCATGGCATTATCATCTGGTTCAATAGTTGAACCAAATCTGCGGGCATAAACTTGAGTGAATTCCGCCCCAAAGAAGAGGATTTGTGCTGAATAATAAACCCAAGCCAGAAGCACAATTAAAGAACCTGCTGCGCCGTAAGTAGAACCAAAACTGCCCCTTCCTAAATAGAGTCCGAGGGCAAATTTACCGATAGTGAAGAGTAAAGAGGTAATAATCGCCCCAGTCCAAACATCACCCCACTTAATTTTTACATCCGGTAAGTATTTATAAATGACTGCAAATAGTGAGGTGATTACAGCAAAAGAAATGATGAAGTTAAAAATTTGCCAAATAAAGTCGCCACCAGGAAGGATATTACTCAGGTAATGACTCAAAGCAGATAAAACAGCACTCACCAACAAAGAAACTAACAACAAAAAGCCAATACCGAAAACAGCAGAAAAGGATAGTAAGCGCTTTTTAATAAAATACTTAACCCCTCTTCCTGGTTTTGCTTGCACTTCCCAAATTGTATTTAAAGCATCTTGGAGTTGAGCAAAAACACCGGAAGCCCCAAAAAAGAGAACCACAACACTAATCAAAGAAGCAATACTACTTGTATCAGGTTTATTAGCATTATTAATGGCTGCTTCAATTACTTCTGCCCCTTGATTCCCCACTAAACCTTGAATTTGCCCAACTATTTCTCCCCTCGCTGCTTCCTCCCCAAAAATTGCTCCGGCAATCGCAATCGCAATTACCAATAAAGGGGCAAGGGAAAAAACTGTGTAGTAAGCCAACGCCGCAGCTAAACGAGATGATTTATCTTCTTGCCATTCCTGGAATGTTTCTTTAAGTAGGGGAAAAATATCCTTAAGTTTCACTTTGTTGAGGCTCTCAATTTTTGGTAAATATCCAGGGCAGAATAGTATTATTACCGCTTAGAGCATTTATTTCATCTTGCTCAAGAAACAAAGTTTAATCTCGGATTTCAGCCAAAAGAAATATATAGTGGTTCCTAGTCTAATAAAAATTCTCCCTCCTTTCTTTTTGCTTTGTTTGTTTCTTTGATTTAGGAGAAAAGGAAAGGCACTCAATGACTTAAACCAGGTTTTACTCCTACGTCTTGCAGTAGATTATCTCAGTGGGGAAGGGGAGCATCTCAGTTTTGCAGAAATAGTTTGTCTGTGAAGTTAGCTATTAGCTGTTAGCTGTTAGCTTTAAGAATACATTTCTTGCTGCTTCAGTGAAGCTAATATCAAGTTGACGGCTAAAGCCTGTATTTACCAATTTGAGATGCTCCCGTGGGGAAGCAACTATCCCTCTTCTGTTACTTTCCGAAAACAAGAGTCATTTCTGATTTCTGGGGCTTATATATATTACGCGATCGCCAGCTTTTTTCTAACTCAAAATTCTTGTGGGCAGCAAAATCACCAAAATCAGATGAGTAAACTCTGTATCCTTTAGTATAGCTCTTGTACAGAAAGTTCAAATAACAGGAAAAACAGGAATTTGATAGAAGAGGAATATAGTCACTCTTTCAATAGGATTTGAGATTTTTTCCTCAGTTTTATAAGGGCATTTTATAAACCGGATTTGGTATCAAGCATGAAATTAAGAGCAAAGCATCGTCACTATACCTGGATACAACAGTCTAAGTTATTAGTGATAGTTTTATTTACTATTTATCTACCAGCAATTTTTCTAATTATTTACCTTAAGCTGAAAACAGGGGTTTCTATTAATTCTCTCACTTACAATCCTGTTTCTCTCCTGCCCGTCCCCTATTATTACGGTTTCATTTCTAAACTTGGTGTGCTTTTTTGGTCTTTAACCACAGGTATTTGTCTGTTTGCTGCTTCGGTTTTAACTCAACCTACAATCAGAAAAACTATTCCCTACTTCTTCCTTGCCTCTGGCTTAATAACCTTATTATTGTTAGCCGATGACTTTTTCTTGCTCCATAATATAGCAGTGGCTCTATTAGGTTGGACAACGAAAAACATATACTTAGGCTACGGTATACTTATTATCACTTATTTATTAGTGTTTAGAAAGTTCTGGTTACAGACTGAATTTTTGCTCTTGATTTGCTCTTTAATCTTTTTTGGAACTTCTATTGTTTTTGATTTATTGCAAAACTCTACCCACTTTTATGGTCGTTCTTTTTTAGAAGATGGAGCAAAATTTTTAGGTATTCTCAGTTGGTTTGTTTATCATGTAAGGGTGTCTTTTCAACAAGTAAAAGCATTTATCATTTATCATTAAACATTTACCATTTTGTATAACTATCTTTTGCCATAGGCTAAACTGATTACTTATTACTTGTCTAGTTATTTACTATGAGCGTAAACCATCTTACTCAAAAATACTCTTCTGGTAGTTTAATTTCTCCTTGCCTTCCTTTTGAACAATTGAACCTCAAAAAGCCGGTTAAATTAGGTATTATGGCTTCGGGGAGTGGTAGTAACTTTGCTGCTATTATGGAGGCTATTCAAGGGGGAAAATTAAACGCTCAAGTACCCGTCTTAATCTATAATAAGCCAGCAGCGAAGGTTGCTATAAGAGCCGCTAACTTTGATATTCCTAGTGTACTCCTCAACCACAAAAAATATTCTAGTCGTGAAGCTTTAGATCAAGCAATTGTTGAAACGTTTCAGGAATATCAAGTGGAGTGGGTTGTGATGGCAGGTTGGATGCGGGTGGTTACTCAAGTACTTATAGACGCTTTTCCAGACAAACTTATTAATATTCACCCCAGTTTATTACCCAGTTTCCGTGGCTTAAAAGCAGTGGAACAAGCAATAGCCGCAAAAGTAAAAGTTGCTGGTTGTACAGTACATTTAGTACGCTTAGAAGTAGATAGTGGGCCGATTTTAATTCAAGCAGCAGTTCCTGTTTTGCCAGATGATACCCCAGAAACTCTCCACGCCCGTATTCAAATTCAAGAGCATAAAATATTACCCCAAGGGATAGCCTTAGCAGTCAATTCAGAAAGCTATTAGCTATTTTAGATGAATCAAAAAGATGACTTTCTAATTTGTTTTCGGTAAAGTAATTCAAGACGACCGCCATATTTTTGGATTAACCCTAACTGACGGCGATATAAACTGCGAAAAAGATTAGCAAACAAGAGGGTAACAATAGCCACTAATAATCCTACAGCAGTAGTAATTAAAGCATCGCTGATCCCCGAACTAACCCCTGTAGTATTCGTAGCAGTAATATCGCCAATTTTAAGAGCAGAAAAAGCTTCAATTAAACCTAAAATTGTCCCTAATAAACCTAGCAAGGGGGCAACAGCAATTATAGTCTCAAAGACAGTATTAAAGCGCTTCAGCATAGGGAGTTCACTTTGTGCCGCAGTTTCCAAGGCAAGCCTAAATTCTTCTGGTGTCGGGCTATCTAACTCTAAAGCCCCTAAAAAAATACGTGCTATGGGTAAATAACTGTTTTGCTGAAGTTTCGGTAAGGCAGCTTGAGGATTGTTTTGATAAAGGTAAAAAAATTCTCCTAAGATACGATTTTGTTTTTGTTGAATCTTTAACCAAAAAATAATCCGCTCCAAAATCAGGGCGATTCCAATTAAAGAAAAGGCAATTAAAGGTACGAGGACAAGTCCACCAAGGGATAACATTCAGTTGTCAATGAGCAGTTATCAATGATTAATGATGATCATTGCTCGGTTGTCAATGATGTCTGGCAGCAGCGACAAGCCGAACAATTATCAACTATCAATTATCAACTATCAATTATCAATTATCAATTAATTGACAAATCCCTACCCTGTTTTTGGTATTCTCTCTATTTGGGCGTAGCCACTAAAAACTAGATTTTGCCCCTGGGTTTCTAGGCGATTTAATCTTAAATTTACTCCATCTAGGTTAAAGCGGTCGAGATCCACCATGTTATTTAGAACATCGGCCAAATTATTTGTCAATATTTTGGATATATCCTGTAAATCTTCTGGTACAGCCTCTGTTTCAAATTGAGGATCTTGAAAAAGAATGCGCCGCCGTTTCGCAATTGCCAAGGTACAGCTTAAACTAACGGGTACTATACGGTTAGGTAAATGAGATTTAGCAAATAGTTTGAGTCTGTTTTTGGGCAATAACTTTATTTCCACATCGGTAAAGGAAACAGGTTCACCTCCTGATAATTCGGTAAAACTAGGAGAATCTAAATTCTCTAAACGCTTCCTAACTAAATCGGCGCGGAAAGCCTTGTTGATATCTCCTTGAGTCAATTTAACTGAAGCGATCGCCTGAGTCGGCTGTTTTAAGGAAAGCTGCCCTTTAAGGACAGAGCCAAAATCAATAGAGACAGCATCGGTTTCAAAGGACATTTCCTCGGTACGGAAGTCCCCACGAATTACCAAACCTCTACCACTCATCTTAAAGCTGTCGATACTACCCTGTAATAACTTGCTAGAAGGATTACAGCGTACTTCGACATCCACTGATTCACTCTGAGTAAACAGGTGGCGAATTGTGTTGCTAGCAACGTTATTAAGGATATTTTCTCCCCAATCTGCACTTTTGTTGTTGTTGGAACCAATAAAGCCACCAAGCATAAGGCTATAAATTTAGCTATTTGTTCTTGTTCTTTTGTAACAAAATATTAAGGATACAGCAATCCAACCTGTGACAGAGGAGAAGAATAAGAGCAAATATTCTCAGAAGCTTGGTATACAAAATTAGCAGAAGTTGTCACATAAGTAGTGTATACACGGGTATGGCAGTTTTAAGTTCCCTAAAGTACAGTCTAAACTCTAGTTTTTACCCTTTTGCTAATCTCTAATTGTGATGTGAATACTCTGTTTTTTAAATTAAGATATTTTCTTTGAATTTCCAAACCAATGAACAATGTATTTACTAAAAAGTTTAAGAAGATTTGTTAAAGAAGAATTTTGATTTTTGTAGATAGAAATCCTTAAATTTTGGTAGCAAATTCTGAATTTCTCAGACTTTATAATTACTAGCAATTTTTAAATAGATATCTTTGAACATGATAAATACTTAGTGATTTATACTTTGCCTTCGCAAATCATCAATCACAAAATCAATTAAATGATTTTACATCAGCAAAATTGGCCTCGAATTTTCACTTACTGAGGAATAGATTTTTTTGTTTTAAGAGTAAAAAGCTTTTCCGGAATCGTCTTAATATAGCTGTGGACTAAAGTAAAAGATTAACCTCTTGCTAGTATTTTGAGGCTTTTTCTATACATCTAACGAATCATAAGATAGCGTTTTTCGGGATAAACAAAGTCATGTCCTTAACTAACTTTGCAATTGTTGAAACTACCCTCAGAGAAGGAGAACAATTCATAGAAGCTAATTTTTCTTTAAGAGATAAAATAGAAATTGCTATAGCTTTAGATAGCTTTGGTGTGGAATATATTGAGTTGACATCTCCCTACGTTTCTCCTCAGTCCCGTAAAGATTGCAAATATATAGCTAAGTTAGGTTTAAAAGCGAAAGTATTAACCCATATTCGCTGCCACTTGGAAGATGCTAAAGTTGCTTTGGATACAGAAGTTGATGGGATCAATATTTTCATTGGTACTTCTTACTTATTGCGTCAATTTAGTCATGGTAAAAGTATCCAAAATATTATTGCGATCGCCACAGAAGTAATTGATTTTATTCATAATCAGAGTCCTAAAACAGAGATACGTTTTTCGACAGAAGACTCTTTCCGAAGCTCTATAAATGATTTACTAGATGTTTATCTTGCTTTGGATAAGTTGGGTATGATTAAACGCTTTGGCATTGCTGATACTGTTGGTGTAGCGACTCCATACCAAGTATGCCAACTAGTCAAAACTTTGCGTCAGTATTCCTCAACTGATATTGAGTTTCATGGTCATAATGATACAGGTTGTGCTATTGCCAATAGTTATGCTGCCCTGGAAGCTGGGGCTACTCATATTAATACAACTGTGCTAGGTATTGGTGAGCGCAACGGTATTACCCCTTTAGCAGGGCTTATAGCCTGCCTCTATGCCCTTGATCCTCAAAGATTGAGACGTAAATATAATTTATCTCAAATTCCTACTTTGCATAAATTCGTAGCTGATAAAATTGGAGTAGAAATTCCTTTCAACCATTGCATTGTTGGCAAAACAGCTTTTAGTCACAAAGCTGGAGTTCATACTAAAGCAATATTAAATAATCCTCGTACTTATGAAATCCTCGATCCTGGAGATTTTGGTTTGCAGCGATCGCTGTTGATTAATCATCCTCTGACAGGAAAACACGCCGTTGCTCAACGTGCTGCTCAATTAGGATTAAAATTAAACCAAGCACAAATTCAGGCTTTGACTAGTAAAATTAAGAGCCTCACAGATTTGAATCGTCTAACAACTGAAGAGGTGGATAATATCTTAGTTTCTCAAGACAGTAATTAAGGCTAAGCTGTTACTCATTTAAAAGACATATTGTCAAGTTAACTAAGAATAAACTGTAGTTGTCTATTTACCCATTACCCATTGGTGACAAGTTAAGCTGTTATTCTATTGGTCAAATGTTTTTAGCTCTTAGCTTTTTAGCTATCAATCTATCCCCATAGTTTCACCTTACCTTGACTGTCAATCCCTTTTTTACCAATGGATACAAGCATTTGCTTGACAACGGCTATACTTCCTTAACTTGTTACAAATGCCCATTACCTCCCTCCCATAGGTGAGCTAAATACCTGACAGCTTATCTGGAGGCGCTACCACCCTTAGTAGAATTACTTCCTCTACTTGGCTCCCCATAGGCAGTTAAAGTTTTTTCCTCTAGATTTTCTGCATTAGAGTCAGGCTGGCTTATAACATTGGGTGAGTCATCTAGTTGAGCAGAATTAGTATTGCTAAAATCAGAGTAATCTACATTCCTACTCAAGGTATATTTATTTTGCCTTTCTGCTGCCAAAGCAGTTGTGCTGCTCAAGACAATAATCAGAATAAGTATTAATATTTTCATTTTTTTCTCCTCCATTTCGGCAAATTGAAAATTTAAAAATTTTTAGTAAGTTGGGCTTTGGTTACTTCCTATCTACTAACAATGATATAACGGGAAGTTATTTGTGAGTAAGAAAAAAGCTCCAACAACCAACTTAATAATCAAGAATTTGCTTTCTCAAGTTGCTGTTGAAAACAGTATATAGCCATTATTAGCTGAAGCAAGCAACTATAAGAAAGTTTCAAAAAAAACTATTTTTATCTCTAGAAACAAAAAACGCTATCAAAAACAAAAACTTGAATTTCCGAGTTTTCCCTGAAGATCGATACTGATAAACCAGCTTTTTACCCTGTTTTGTTAAAGTTTTCTCCCTTTGACTATTTGTTTTCTATAAAGACGAACTGAGAAGCGAATAGCTGAACTAAGATATTCCTTTTGTTATTGCGTTTATATACTTGTTTATTTATCAAGAAAGGAAAAATCTTATGGTCACAATAGTTGAATGTACGCACATTTTTTACTGACAACACCAAACTAGCTAAGATAGAGAAATGGCTTCTATCTCAACACAGTTAGGCAGTAGGGAGATTTTTCTTACTTAACAGGGTTTGTAACTTGTTTCAAGGATTTTCGTAACATTTCTTAACAAACTTAGTTGCTTTCCAAAGGCATCTTTTCTTTGAGGCGCTTAATTTGGGTTTGGAAATAAGTCTGGTTATATCCTAAAGAACTGGCAATCGCCAAAGCATTTTCGTAAGCTTGCAGCGCACTTTGATAATTTTCCTGTTCTAGATAAATTTTAGCCATCTTCTCAAAAGTTTCCATACGGCTGTAATCGTTATAGCCATAGTTGTCGATCTTCAGGAGTTCTTGATAAATTGTGAGCGCCGCTTCTGGCTCATCATTCTCGTAATAAAGTTGAGCTAGTTTTTGAAAAGCTTGACTAGCCGCATCAAATTGTTGAATTGCCCAAGCCGCTTGAAAGGCTTCTTGATAACTTTGACTAGCCGAATCAAGTTGTTCTAGAACTCTATAAGCATCACCAAGGGAAATTTTCAAACTTGCCAACTTTTCATATTTTTGATTAGCAAGATAAAGTTGTTCCAATTGCTTTTGAATAGCCAATTTTTGGGCTGATAACTTGTCTTGTTCGTAAATATAAGCCAGGTTTTCTAAGTAAGCTATTTCTTGATTCGTATCTGATTCTTGTTGTGCCAAAGAGAGCAAATCTTGATAGGTATTAGCAGCTTGACAATAATCAAACCAAGCTAAATGGAAGTTGCCAAGGATATTTAAAGCTGCTTTTTCTGTCTCAATATCTCCAGCTTGTCTGGCATTAGCGAGGATTTTTTCATAAATATTTAAAGCTTGTCCGGGAGCTTTCACTTGTTCATAGGCTTTACCCAAAGCTTGAAGTAAATCAGGGCTAAGATCACCTTCTTTTTCTACTTCTGCTTGGATTATTTCTAAGCGTTCAGTAATTATTTGTACATCCTGTTTACGATTTTCTTGAAAAGCAATTTCTCCCACTCTTCCTAAAGCTTTGATTTCTTCTAAACGGCCAAACTCTCGCCAAACCCTTAATTCTCTATACCAAATTGTAAAAGCTTCATCTTTGTTTCCTGCCCTCAACTCTGCCTTAGCTTGGACATCTAAATCATTCAAAGCGGCGGCAATACGTTTACGTTCTAAAGGGCTAAGGGGGCGTTCTATGGCAGGATTAGGTAAAAGAGGATTCTGTTGTGGTAATTTCGAGGGGATTAAGTTCTTCTTCACTTCTTTCTTGTTCTTGATAACGGCGTAAATCTGCTCTTTGAGAACTTTCGTAATTAATGGCAGGATGAATAGGACACGAAGTAGTTTCTTGTGCTTTAGCCGGAGATATTTCTAGGGTGATCGCTAAAGTTAGTAGGGCTAGAGTGAATTTTTTATCAACCATTATGAATTTCAGTTGTCAGTTATCAATAATATTTAATGACAACCGTAACCCTAACAATGTTCAATATTTCCTGTTCAACATGGCTTTTAGTCTAGGCGATCGCATCTTAAACCTAGTAATTATCTGATTTTGACTTTTCCCTATTCCCTATTCCCTGCTCCCTAAAATTTAGTATTATAAAAGATTGTATCTCCTAGAATCATTAAGGAAAAAGCTATGTCCCGCAAATGCCAACTAACTGGTAAAAAAGCTAATAATGCTTTTGCTGTCTCCCACTCCCATCGCCGTACCAAAAAGCTCCAAAATGCCAACCTGCAATGGAAGAGAGTTTGGTGGCCAGAAGGTAAACGTTGGGTTAAATTGAAACTTTCCACCAAAGCAATTAAAACCTTGCAGAAAAAAGGTATTCAAGCCATGGCTAAAGAAGCGGGCATCAATCTTAATCAACATTAAAAGAATAGGGAACCGGGAATAGGCAAGCAATACCCCAAGAAAAAAATGCTCCCTATCTCCCCATCTCCCTACTTCCCCATCTCCTCACTTATAACTAAAGAAAGAATTATACCCAAGTATGATAGGTTTCCTGGATAAGCTGGGCAAGCTATTGGCAGCAAAAAATTAACCAATTTGTTTGTGGAGGAAAGCTCATTTTACTGACCCAATACTCCCAAATACTTTATTAATCTAAAAAAAAACTCAATCCCTAACCTAAATTAAATTCGGCAGGTGAAGTATAGAGTTAAGTTGAGCATTTTCTTGAATCTATTTTAGAAATTGCCCTTCTTGATCTCTTCAAATCAAATCTGGCCAAAATTCTCTATAACTTAAATTTTCTATTTACTAATTACCTAATTTCTTAAGCTTGATAGGAAAGCTACTATGCCACGTAGGAAAAAGAAAGTCAACTTTCTCAAAAAACTCTTGAAACAAACAGCCAATTGGCTTGCCCGTCGCCTGCGACTTACTACACCAAAAAGTCGTTCTTCTACTAAAGCAGGTTTTGTTTTACCCACTGTAGTGATGGTGATGTTGGTAGTCGCTTTGCTGACTACTACTATTATGATTCGCTCTTTTGATAGGAGCAAAAATGCTAGTAACTATCGGGTTGATCAAGTAGTTCTTAATTCTGCCTTACCTGCCATTGATAGAGCGAAAGCGAAGATGGAAAAGGTATTTGCTTCGCCGACTACTAGGGGAACAGCCTCGGAAATCATTATTAATACTGAGTTTAAAAAATCTAAGTTTACTTTCAAAGATGAAACTCGCTTAGAAATTGCTTACGATGCGGCTACACCTGCGGGTATCCAAGGGGGAATAGGTAAGCCGGCTGTCAATCTCAAAGAAGATGAAACCAGCATCAATGCTTGGCGTTTTCCTGTCGATACAAATAACAACGGTAAATTTGATAGCTTTACTCTCTACAGCTTAGTATTCCGTACTCCGCTTTTTGATCCTGCTGGTACTGATGGTGACTATATCAGGGAAAGGACTCCCATCGAAGCCAGGACAGCCCCTATGGACGATGGAGATGTGGGGGGCTTTTGTGCCGCAGCTTTAGGGACGAGTGCGAGTTTAACCGGTAGTAGTGACTGGTTTGATATTGGTGGAGACTTAAAGAAAAGCTTTTTTGTTTATGTGGCTACCGTACCAATTACAGATATAACGGAATTAGCCCTTTCTACTACGGAGTATGAAAACTTTCCGGGAACTCCTAACTTCTCTGTGTTGGAATATCAACAAGACCGAGTAGAAATTCCCCCTGCTAACAACGCTATCCTTTATACCGATGACTTGGATGTAGTTTCTGGTACACCTTTACGCATTAATGGGCGGATTTTTACTAACAGTAATATGTTGGTGACGGAACTAAACAATGCCCCCATTGAATTTTATCAAGTTAGTAGTGAAGATTCTTGCTTCTATAGACCAGAAAACGGCAAAATTGTTATTGGAGGGAACTTAGGTTACGGCAGAATTGGTGCAGCTAGCCCTCCTGCTAATAACCTCAAAGCTGACCTTTATAAAAAAGGTAACGTTACTGTCAAAAATGATGCTTTAACCCCTACCAATAAAAGCGTTACCCAAGCTTCAGACTTGTTGGCATACAATACCCAAGCTTATGAACAACGCATCAATAAGCTTGTAGAGGAAGGTGCGCCAAATGACGAGGTTTTAGAAACAAAGCAAGCACTCATAGATGAAAAAGGCTTAGATGCTATCGAGGCTGAGAAACAGGCGATGGATATCTACTTCCGTAACCGTACTCGTCGAGTTCCTTTCGTTGAAGTTCCTGCTGGAGGTGATGGCACAGTTGGTTTCACAGCAGTACAGGGGGCTGGGACAGACGATATGCGTCCACAAGATAGTTGGATGTTTCCTTTTAATCCTGGTGATGGCAAAACAGGGACTGGTTTCAGTACTATGACCCTGAATGCCAATGGCACTAAACTTTACCCCGCAGCTACCAATCCAGATAATATCCAAAGTGATAGGGAAGAAAGGGTAGGAGATCGCGTTTTAGTTGGTAACGGTTTACCGGCCCTTTGGTACGACAACAGTGGCTTCGTGGGGGAAAAAGAAAAACAACCCATTTCTGGCTTCACCTGGGATGATAGTGGGCAACGTTATCGCCAAACTCGCTCTGAGTTGGTTAAAGACTTGGATGCGACAGAAAGGGGTGGTTTTTGGGAACAGGCAGCGGCTGAACATTTCCAGAAGCCTGAAGATGGTATAGGTGGCTTGCGAGTTGTTACAGGTGCAGGTGTTTATTTACCTTGGGATGCCAATATCACTACGGGTTCTAATGTCAGTCTGACCTGATACAATGCCTCAGCCAGCTCTGAATACGACTACATATCCGACAGGAGTACCTACAACTACTCCTAATACAGGAAAGGTTTATACAGCAGGCAGTCCTATAGACTCTGCTGGTACTCGTCCTTACCTACATATGCGGGCAACGGCAGTTTATCACCATAACAATTTTGTTGCTGATGGAGATAAAAATATTGCTAGAGATCCCATAGCCTGTGTAGCGACTTTCTACGACCCCACTACGAAAGAAACAGCCAGGAATCGTTTAAACGACTTTGGGGGTGCTAGTCTTGCCAGCGATGCTGATTTTGACTTTGGTGATGGTGCAACTCCATTTGATGATGTTAGTGGTTTTGCTGCCAGGAGGCCTGTAGTAAATCCTCCTAACCCCGTTCTTACTCTTGGCAGTATACCGACAAGGGCAACTTTAGTTGGTGATACTGATCCTAACAATGACCCTAACTCCCTCAATGGTATAACCTACGGACCGCCTACGACTCCAGATACTGCTCAACTTGATTATCAAGCAGGACTATTTTATCCTAATGGACGCAGGGTCAATCCTTTATTAGAACAGGCTAGGATTAAAGGATATACCAGTGCTACACTGACACTTCAAGAGAAAGCTGCGGTAGATACAGCAACTTGCGCCCTGGATATTCTTAATGGAAGTTTAACTCCTACAGGAACTCCAACTAGTGGTTTTAGCTTGCCCCACGGCACGATTCAGGAAGTATCTTTCCTTGATGCTCGGCAGATTAAGTCCATTGAGAAAGATATTAATACCAATCCAACTAATGGGTATGATCCTGAAAACAACTTTGACCCAGCAGCAGGGACACCTAATTTCCAAGGTGTAACCACCCTCAACACATCAAATTACGACTTATCCATTGAGCTTCGTCAGCCCTTGGAAATCAGGGCTACTCAAATCAACTTAGACAAATTACGTCAAGCTCCTGGTGGAGGAGGTACGCCCACAGAATATATGCTTGCCCATAGCGGTATTATCTACGCTACCCGCGAGGATGCTTTACCAGACTTGACTGATGCTGATGGTTTACAAGCAAGTGCCTCTGACCACAAACTAGACCCAACTCGCAGACCTAACGGCATCTTGCTAGTTAATGGCAAGGAGTTAGGGCGAGAACCAAGCAACAATTATGTAGAAGCGGAAAAAGGTTTAATCTTAGCTTCTAACTTACCAGTTTATGTAAAAGGGGATTTTAACCTCCACGATCACGAAGAATTTGATACTAAATTACTTCCTGATTGGAGTAACTTTTATACCCGCACCGATTTGAATAAAAACTTCGCTTGTCGTAAAAATGATACCAGGTTGCCAGATTGTACTCAAGGGGATAAGTGGCGACCAGCAACTGTATTAGCAGATTCTGTGACGCTTTTGTCTGATAACTTCCGCTTTGGTTTCCGCGATGAAGGTGACTTTGATTTAAGGAACAATCGCATTGATAACATAGCGGATGCGGATAATGATGGAACCACAGATATAGATAACTTCCAAACTATTCGGAATGACCGGGCAAAGAATGGTTTTTGGGATAACAACTTTGTTACTAGCCGCTCTTTTACTGATACTAACTTCTCAACTCCTATTTCTGCTACTGGCGATCCCACTAAGTACAGCTCTTATTTCAATAACTTTGTTACTCCAATTCAAAGACGGAGTGGTTTCGCAGAGTATGTGATGGAAATGTGTCCCAAACTACCTGTTTCTGAATGTGCTGCGAGTGACTGGATTTTAGCCCCAGGTGTGACATCAGCAACTGTGATAGCAGGTACAGCAGTTACTTCCCTGACATCAGGAACTACTAAAACAGCCGCAACCAACACAGCGGAGCAACGTTTTCCCCGTAGAGTTGCCTTCCAACGCAATGGTTCAGGAAATTTAGTTTTAGTTGGTGGTCGCCCAGTGGCATGGGGAGTAGATAGTAGTAGCAAGGTTCAGCTCTATAGCGGTACGAGTGTTCCTTCTAATAAACCAGGTAACACTCTTTGGTTCAAAACCATTAAATCTGGTGCTATCAACTGGGGAAAAAATAATCCACTATTTATTCAAAATCAAGCTGCTCTTACAGGCGCAACTCCAGATGAACATCCTCTTTTAGAACCAGTAACACAACTACAAATTGCCACTAAAAATTCCCCTGGCGATGAGGCTAGTTTCTTAAATTTAATGAGTAGCAGCAATAATCCAGTTGCGCTGACAGAATGGCTACCTCAAGCTGCTCTAAATCCCTCTGCAACAGGAAACGAAGGAACTACCTTTAACATGATTATGGCAGTAGGAGATAATCCTTCCCGTCCTCCTGGTGCTAGTGATGATGGAGACTTTAATGGTGGTGTAGCTAACTTACCTCACTTTTTGGAAAACTGGAAATCGAATTTAACAAACAATAACAGCCCTACTACCCCTTCCAAAATTAGCGGTTCGTTTATTCAACTCAAACGAAGTAGCTATGCAACTGCTCCCTTCGTGACAGTACCTATAATTGATGACCAAGACGCTTATACCAGGGTGGCAGACAGTAGATTTGGCACTAAGCTAAGCTACAGGACAGGTAACAGTGACGGGCGAGTTCCATACTACGAAGCACCAGAAAGACAATGGGGTTTTGATGTCGGCTTGCTTTCTCAGTCTCCTGACTTATTCTCCAAGGAATTCGCTCAATCCTTTAGCGGTGAACCCAATGAATACTTCCGAGAAATTAGTCGGGATGATGAATGGATAGAAACCTTGCTTTGTGGTAAACCTCTAACCCCAGCAGAAGATGCGATCGCATCTACAAAAGCAATCAACGATAGAATACGTCCTAACGGATTCTGTACTGCTAAAACAGGAGGCTAAACCATGAAGAAATTACTAAAGCAACCTTACTTAAACCCAAACAATCAAGACGGTTTCACCATCATTGAATCCTTGTTAGCGATTATTGTCGTCGGCATCTTAATGACAGCAGTTGCCCCGGTGATTGCCTTCTCCGTAGCTAACCGAGTCCAGGCACAAAGGGTAGAAACAGCAACGAATGCAGCTAGGGCGTTTATAGAAGGGGTTAGGAATGGTAACATTCCCGCCTTCGAGGGCGATCCTGATGCTATTCCTCCTATTCCTGCCAAATTAAACCTTAGTGCTACTGCCTTTGAAAATGAACCGGCTCCTGCTAAGGCAGCTCTCAACTGTCCCAAGGATCGGGACTTTTGCACCAGCCCCACCACCTTATATTGTATCAACGGTGATGAAAACGCCGGTTGTCAGATCGATAGCTTTAAGGACATGATTGTTCAGCCCCACGGCTATCATCCTGATGGTACAGTAGCAGATCCTGAAGATGGTTATATCTTAGGACTGCGGGTTTATCGGGCAGATGCTTTCGGTAGTAGCGGAACCTTAGAAACAGCTAAAGACGCAGGGGGAGTTGAGTCGGCAGTCACGGGAGGCACTGGTTTGAGGGATTCACAAGCGCCGTTATTAGAGCAAACCACAGCCATTACCACCGATGAGACGCAATTTGCTGACTTGTGCGATCGCATTAACAAACAAAATTCTGGTGGCGTTGATTCAAATTGTGACTGAACCGTCGGGAACAGGACTTAAATAAAAATGGGGTAAAACAGTAATGATTCAGGATAACAAAACAAAGGAGAGAAACAATCTTAAAAAACTGCTCCTGTTAGCCCAAAAACCACTGAGGGGTAGAGGGAAGAGTACTGCTGGTTTTACTCTCATCGAACTCCTCGTAGCCATGATTATCGCTGCCCTTGTACTTACTCCTTTGTTAGGATTTATGATCAACATCCTTAACACTGAAAGGCGTGAAGGAGCAAAAGCCAATGCTGCCCAAGAATTGCAATCAGCAGCAGATTTTATCGCTAGGGATTTACAACAGGCCGTTTACATTTATGATGCTGATGGGCTTTATGGCAATACGACCAAAGGCTTCAATAAACCGATTATCGATCAAATAAAAGCTGACAATATACCTAATTTATCTAATGCTACTCCGGCATTAGTATTTTGGAAACGCAAACTACTGAAAAATTCTACACCTCGCTCTTCTAGCAATGAGAATGTAACCTATTGCGAAAATAACCCCACAGACTGCGACGATGCCTTTGTTTATTCTTTAGTTGCCTACTATTTGGTAATAGATGACGCAACTAATGATCTGACCAATCAATGGCCAGGAAAGGCTCGCTTAGAGAGATTTGAAATTCAAGACGGAGTTAGGAAACGTTCAGATCCAACTAAATATTTAGATGGTAGCAAGTACCCAGATTCAGGCTATGTATTCCAGTTAAGTACATTGCCAGGGGATAATCTGGTAGCCCAAATGAATAACTGGGAAAAAGCAGCGGCGGCTTTTTCCAAGCCTACTCAAGTATTAATAGATAATATAGATGCAACACAAATAAATACTCCAGCTAGCTTTGGTATAGAAAATTGCCCCACTGGTTTCCAACAAATACCAGACTATACAAAAGTAGATGCTAAATTTAAGACCTATAGTTTCTATGCCTGTGTTGCTTCCAATGACAATCGTAAAACAGCCGATGCAGTCCAGGTATTCTTAAGGGGCAACGTCGCACATCGTCTCAATCCTAATCCTTTTAATTCTAGCGACACAGAATACAAAACAGATAATGCAACATTGTTTCCTAAAGCGACGGTGGAAGTTGATGCTACTGGGGGATTGGGGGACAATTAAATTAAGTAATAAGTAATAAGTAATAGGTTATGGGTTATGGGTAAGAGTTATTTTTGGCACAAATCAACTTCAGCGAAAGAACAAGGTTTTACCTTGATTGAGTTGCTGGTGGTGATTATTATGATTGGTATTTTGAGTGCGATCGCTGCCCCCAGTTGGCTAGCCTTCCTCAATCGTCAGCGAGTCAACAAAGCGAATGACGCTACTCTTCGGGCTTTACAAGATGCCCAAGTTAACGCGAAAAAATATAAACTTACTTATAAGGTGAGCTTCAAAAGCGACGCTACAGATGGTATCCAAATCGCAGTTTATCCTGATGGCGCTGATGATATAAATACACGTTGGAAGTCTTTAACAGAAGGGTTAGAAGTTAAGCCAGATCAGGTAGTATTCTTAAGCAATTTAGTGAATGATACTGATGCTACAGATAATAAGGACGACAGCGATACTAATGAAAATACCACTAACGCTACAACGACTCCCATCGGTATCGGTACAGAAGTCAAGACTGTTAGTTTTAACAGTTTTGGTAACGTAGATGCCGACGGTTTTGGTGCAGCTAATAATATAGTCCTTTCTGTAGCTGTTCCCAATAAAAATGGAACACCACCGTATTTTGAAGGTACTGTTCGCTGCACCAAAGTGATGACTCTTTTAGGAGGATTGCAAACAGAAAAAACTACTGCTTGCCCTTAATATCAAGAAATATCTTCTGTCTTTACACCTTAATTTTCTGTAACATCCTTCGGAAAAGCCTTGGCTTGACTTCATTGTTATTAGAAGCGTTGTAACAGGTAGCAAATTCTGCTAATGCCGCTTCAAGCTCACCTTCAGCCTCTATAAGTTGCCAAAACTTAGGGAAATCTTCTTGGGCATTTTCCAACCAAAAATCCATCTTTTGGCTCTTATCCTTCAAAAATAATTCAATGTTGCTGTTGACAGTATCACAATAATCTAGAGCAACAGACAATGGGGCATGATTACTAAGTGCATTTTCATCGAATGAACCCATTAATACCCCCTCTTTATATGCTTTGACAATGCCGCGAGAAAAACGCTTAACAAAGCTACTGGCAGTAGCGTTATCGTCCCTTTTTAAATGAACGTATATAGCATCGTTACCATAAACCCTCTCTAACCTTCCTAAAACCCAGGAAAGTCTGTTATCTGCTTCTATATGATTTTTGGGATAGTTGAAACGCTCTTCTCCAATCAACTTACTTCTTGATTCATGGGCGCTGCTAAAATTTGATATATGTTGGCACGCTTTGATGAAAGTAGTTGAACCACATCTGCCAGTATTTAAGATGAAGATATTCATTTTGCCCTTGTTGATGCTTACCAGGTATAGATTTAGTATTCCTACAAAACAACAAAAAGTGACATATCTTTTCTAAATCAAATTAGAGTAAAGGGGTAAAAGATTGAATCACCAAGCCTTTTCCCCCTTACCTTTGGTTAATGACTAATCTTTCCCCTCAGTTTTAATCACGACAGTAAACGGGGCATCTTTTGTTGCTTCCATAGCAGATTTAACCCCGGCGTTAATAATCTTCTTAAAAGCCTTACCTGTATCTTCATCATCATTCTTCTTTTTGTCAGGGGGAAACACATCTTTAATAAATAGTGCAGCAACAGTTGTGAAAACAATCAGTGCGGGTAGTTCTACCATGGTTCGTTAAACTAGTTAAGGTTTATTTTTGGTGATCGCGTGCGATCGCCTCAAAACCTTTAACGCCAAGGTACAAAAGAATATTCCAAAAATTCCGAAAAATGTTTCTTTCTAGCCGACAGCAACGGCACTAGATAAAATATGTTTGAAGGTTTGCGACAGATAAAGTGATGGTGAGATGATGAGAACCAAACTGTAATACAAATCCTCTTCCCTGCTAGTTAATATGCCGTCTGACTTACCAGATTGTCCCCTTGAAGAATTGTTAGAACGCTATTTCCAAGGGGATGTAGAGGTTTGCAAGCAGGTAGTAAAGCATTCCCATTATCGTCTTCGAGTTGAGATTATTGCTCGTCAAAAAACAGTTTCAACTTGGTTGCATTGGGAAGACGCGGTTCAAGAAGTCCATATTCACATCCTTAAAGTAATGGGCGATCGCTGCTTTCGGTGGGGTGGAGAAAAGGAGTTTTATCGTTGGTTAGATCGGGTTGCAGAAAATAAGATTCGGAGTTTGCTGCGTCAAGAATACAGGAAAAATAAATGGCTGGGGCGAAGTCTTGATCAGACACTTCCAGGAACAAATATTAAACTAAAAGATAGCTTAGCTGATGAGTTTAATTTAGCAGATACCGTCGAATTTGCCGATACGATTGCCCAAGTAGCTGAAGCAGTTAAGAAGATCGATCAGCAGCAACCCAAAAAGAAGTTTCTCAAATTATGGCAAGGGCTACGTCAAGAAAGAAAACAGGGAGAACTTGCCCAAGAGTTACAGGTTAAGCAAGGGGAAATATCAAAGCGTAGACAGGAATTATTGAGGTTAGTTGCCGCGGAGTTAGGGCTTGTCAATTTTGGACAAGTTAAACAAGAATTACAGGCTATGCGTCAAGGTAAGCTGAAGCAGCGTAGGCGTTCTAATAGTTATTGAGTGTAGAGATGAAAATTAATTTGAGCGAATCGGTTACTTCAGATTTACCTCAAATTTCTCCAAATACAATTAAACCTGGGGAAATTTGGGAGGTGAGTCGGAAAGTATGGAGTCCTTTAATTTTAGATTGGGAGGAAGAAAATAGTCTTTATCCAGAGGCAGTGCGACAGTTTTTGGCAGGCAATTCTTCTCCTCGTTATGTGATGATTGTCCGAGAACCAGAAGCATCTCAATCGACGGAGGATGTTTGGCAACTGGTGGATGTGATGTTGCTTTCTGTACAGACAGAATATATCAGTGAAGTTGATTTAGTGATTCAGCCTCCTGTTTCTGTAACAGTGCCAGCTTTACTAGCTGAAACTTGGCAGGTTGTATCTATGCTGACTTGTAATTTATCTCGCTATACAGGATGGCGTTTATCGCGGCAGGTTTACGATGCTTTGCTTGATGTGGGAGATTTTTATCATGATTTAAGGCCAAAATGCCCTAGCAAGAAAGAGATTGAATCTTTAGGAGTTAAAGTGGGGACAACATCAGCCCAAAAACAGGAAATTATCGCTTTTCATCAACAGGAACTGAATTGGACAACGGTTTTAGAATTACCTGTAGCGGCTTATCAAACTTACCTGAAAACTATGGAGATAACGGAGATTTTGTTTGCAGAGGCTTTATCTTTAGAAGAGGAAATTTCTGATGCTAATTTCTTGGTGCAATATTCTCCTGATCAAAACAGTTCTTCTGCCATAGTTGATCTCAGCAAATGGTGGCATCGCATCTATGATCAAGACTGGAAACCCGTTGCAGAAATTTTTACCCCCCAACCCTTAAGTTCAGGATTCAGTTTTAGAAAACTTCCTGTAATTGGCGATTCCACCCTAAGTATTGCCGATTTGGTCAATTTCATTTTGACAACGGAAGATGAAGAAAGTCTTTGGCAAGCGGTGGAGAAGTTGCGGTGTTTAGAACCAGAACATCCTGCTTTAGGGGTAAGAAGGGGCAAGTTGCTAAATTTGGCAGGTTATACTTTTGCCTTGAGCATTAGTTTAATTTTGCAAAAACAAGAAAATGTCTTTATCTTTCTCCAACTTCATCCAACAGGAGATAATCTCTATCTTCCTCCTCACCTACAACTGAGTTTGTTGGATGAGTTCGGCAATAGCTTGTTGGATATAGACTCTAAAAGTCCAGATGCTTGCGTACGAATTCAGTTATCTGGTTCAGTAGGAGAACAGTTTACCCTCAGAATTGCTTTAGAAAAAGCAGCACTGAGGGAAAAATTTGTGATTTAGAGAAAATGATTAAATGTTTAATTATCGATGGTATAACCCTGTGGAGATTAGTATTTTACAGGGTTTTCTTGTTTAATTCTTCCTTGAAAATCCTATGTTCTGGCGCAGCAACACCTTTTTGCAATATTTTCAAGGCTTGGGCTAAGTTTCCCTCTATTAAAGCAGGCAAAGCTAACCATAAACCCGGAAAAACTTCGCTACGGATAATACCCGCCTCATCTGGTTTTACGGAAATGTATTTTCCTTGTTGCAGTTTAAACCAATCTAAACGACGATCGTAAACTTGCCACACCAGGTATTCTTGCACCCCATTACGGCGATAAGCTTGGAGTTTGTCTCCCAAGTCATAAGAAGAACTACTAGCTGCTACTTCAACAATTAATTCTGGCGCACCAACCACATACCCATCTTCGTCAATATGGGACTGCCCTCCTTTATTTTCTTCTATACGTAACAAGGCATCTGGTTGAGGTTCATTATCAGCATCTAAGCGGACGGTAGGATTATCTCCTAAATCCACTCCAGGAGTAGCTGCCCAGTAAGTACCCAACAGAGCCATAATCATAGCGTGAGGCCTGCCGTGAACAGTAATTCTTACTGGGGATGCCATATAAACAATTCCTTCAATTAGTTCTGCTTTTTTAACTTTTCCCATCCTTTGATAGCGACGTTCAAACTCAAAGCGAGTTAAGCGATCGCCATTTTCTAAAGGGGGTAGATTTTTGAAGGTGGTAGTATTCATGAATATCTAGCTGATGGTTGAGGGTAAGGCAATAGGCAACAGTATTTTGACTTCCTCATCCTAGCTGCCTACTTCCTATCACTCCATTACCTCTTCTACCTCCTCGCTTTCACTCTCTTCCTCTTCCTCTGAGGGGGGGACTAAAGCAACTGCGGCGATCGCATCGTCATTGTCTAGTCTTTGTACCCTCACTCCTGTAGCCATACGGGATTGGGTGGAGATGGAGTCGGTGGCTTGGCGGATAATGATGCCTCGGTTAGTAACTAACATTAATTCATCTTCGGGATTGACTACGTGGGTTGCCACTAATTCATCATCAGAGATGCGGAATTTCATAGCTTTTAAACCCATACCAGCCCGGTTTTGGAGGCGGAATTGACCAACGGGAACTCGCTTACCATAGCCGCCTCTGGTGATAGCAAGAATCCAAGGGCCACTTCCTGGTTCTACTACTGCCCCCTCAGTATTACCTTCTTCGAGGTTCTCTTCTTCTTCTTCCCCTGCGGTACTAATGCCTGCGGTTACTTGGGCAGAAAGGACATCCATGCTAATTAGTTTATCTCCTGACCGCAGTTTCATAGCCCTGACCCCACGGGTAGAACGTCCCAAGGGACGGAGTTGTTGGTGATTAGTACGGAAGTGGATAGCCATGCCTTGCCGGGAACCAATGATGATGCTGTCTTCTTCTGTGGCGAGGCGTACCCAACGTAATTGATCTCCTTCTTCTAGGGATATGGCGATTAAACCATTGGCACGAATTTTACTAAAGGCGGCGAGGGCGGTTTTTTTGATGTAACCGTTTTGGGTGAGCATTACTAAATACTCATCTTCGGTAAATTCGGTTACTGGAACAATGGAGGTGATTTTTTCTTCCCTGGAGATGGGTAACATTTGAACGATGGGAATGCCCCTGGCGGTACGGGAAGCGGTGGGAATTTGGTAAGCAGGTAAACTATAAACTACCCCGCGATCGCTAAAGAAAAGAATAGTATTATGGTCACAACAACTTAAGAAATGTTCCACCACATCATTTTCTTTAATTTTGGCGGCGGCTTTACCACGAGTGGCGCGACTTTGCTGCCCGAAGGTATCTACGGGCATCCGCTTGATGTAACCCTGTTCCGTTAAGAGGATAATTGCCTGTTCGTTGGCAATTAAGTCAATGTCTAAAAGTTCCCCTTCCCCTTGCAAAATGGTGGTTCTCCGGGGAGTGGCGTGGGTTTCTTTGATTTTGCCAACTTCTTCTTCAATTATCCCTTCAATACGTTCTTTTCTCGCTAGAATATCTTGTAAATCAGCGATACGAGTCTGTAGTTCTTGGTGTTCTGCTTGAATTTTATCGGTTTCTAGGGCAGTTAAACGTCTTAGTTGCATTTGCAAGATGGCATCCGCTTGAACCTGTGAGAGTCCAAAACCTTCTGCTAATTCTGTTTTTGCCATGGCTGTATCGGCCGCGCCGCGAATGATAGCAATGACTGCATCTAGGTTATCTAAAGCGATTAATAACCCCTGTAAGAGGTGATCCCTTTCTTCAGCTTTACGGAGTTCGTATTGGGTACGTCTGGTGATTGCTTCAACGCGAAACTCAATAAAGACACTGAGGAATTTCTTGAGGGATAGGAGTTGGGGTTCAGAGTCTACCAGGGCTAGCATATTAGCCCCGAAGTTCATTTGCAGAGGGGTTTGTTTATATAAGTTGTTGAGAGTTACCCTGGGGTGGGCATCCCGTTTAAGTTCAATAACGATCCTCATACCATCGCGATCGCTTTCGTCACGAATATCGGAGATGCCATCTAAACGCTTATCATTAACCATCTCCGCGATTCTTTCAATCATGGACGCTTTGTTGGTTTGATAGGGCAGTTGGGTAATAATAATGGCATCTTTGTCTGGACGGCCCTTTTGTTCGATGATTTCCACCTCTGCAACCCCTCGCATGGTGATAGAACCTCGCCCGGTGGTAAAAGTATCCTTAATCCCTTCCCGACCGAGAATTTGTCCTCCTGTAGGGAAATCAGGGCCTTGAATATATTGCATTAAGTCTAGGTCGGTCATTTCCGGGTTGTGGATTAAGGCCACAACTCCATCAATTAATTCTCCTAGATTATGGGGGGGGATATTGGTTGCCATCCCTACAGCAATACCAGAAGAACCATTAAGTAAAAGTTGGGGAATTCTGGCCGGGAGGACTACTGGTTCTTGTTGAGAACCATCGAAGTTATCAGCAAAATCAACGGTTTCCGATTCAATATCTCGTAGTAAAGCGTTGGTAGTTAAAGAATGCAGTCGGCATTCTGTATAACGCATTGCTGCTGGGGGGTCATTATCTACCGAACCAAAGTTACCATGGCCGGCGATTAAAGGGTCGCGCATGGAAAAATCCTGGGCCATGCGGACTAAAGCATCATAAACTGCGGTATCACCGTGGGGATGGTATTTACCTAAAACTTCCCCCACTACACGGGCGCATTTTCGGAAAGGGCGTTCTGGTATCAAGCCCAATTCATACATTGCATAAAGGATGCGGCGGTGTACGGGTTTTAAACCATCCCTAGCATCTGGAAGGGCCCTACCTACTATTACGCTCATGGCGTACTCTAGGTAAGAACGGGACATTTCACTTCTCAGATTTGTCGGTACAATCCGCTCTTGGGAAAGGGTCATAGGGTTCAAAACTCCATTAAATTAAGAATAATTCGGCTAAATATGACAAATACGGCAAAAAGCTACTACTTTTGCCCTAAACTGCTTAAAATTATTTGATTTTCTCCTTCTATTTTAGCACGTCTTACTTGCTAAGATTGGGGTTATTGGGGAGTAGACAGAGGTTTTCTTGAGGCACTTTTTCAGGACTGAAAACTCAGGCTAAAATAGAATAAAATCTCTCTTCAAATGGCAGACTTAAGTGGTACTTGGCTAGGTACTTATTGGCAGAGTGGAGTTCCTACTCGTTTTGAATTAACTTTGGTACAAGGTGGCAATAGTTTAAGTGGCAATATTTTGGATGATAGCCATTTAGGAGAAGCTGCTGTGGTGGGTGAGGTGGTTGGTAGGCGGGTTGATTTTACTAAAAGCTATCTCACTGGTTCTCGCCATTCTATTATTTATACGGGTTCTGTTTCTGAGGATGAAGATTTTATGGGGGGACAGTGGCAAATAGATGAATATTTTTCTGGATCTTGGGAAGCACGTCGTAGTGGGGATAATTTGGTGGCGGATCTAGCTAGTCGTGTAGCGAAAAAAGAACCTGTTTCTTTGGGTTTTTGAAGGGTAGCTAATTGCTAGTGGCTAGTGGCTAGTGGTAAGTTGCTAAAATCTTAGACTTGGTGAGAAGCTTTTATTAATTGGAGTACTTTCAGCTAATATGAAACCTTGCTATTCCTTTGCTTTCTCTGGCTTGCTGATTTTATTTGCTTTTAGTGTCAGTGACTTGAATAAGCCTGTGGCAGCAGCAGAAATTAAGCGCCAAGTCTCTGTGTTGCAAGGGGAAGTGGTTGCACAGGCACAGACAGCAGAAGATTTTTTTAATGAAGGTAATGATTTTTATGATCAAGGGCGTTATGAAGAAGCTGTGGCTTCTTATGATAAGGCTGTAGAAATTAAACCTGACTATCATGAAGCTTGGTACAATCGCGGCATTTCTCTATCTGAGTTAGGGAAGTATTCAGAGGCAGTGGCTTCCTTTGACAAAGCTATAGAAATTAAACCTGACGATCATCAAGCTTGGAATTATCGCGGCATTTCTCTATATAAGTTAGGGAAGTACTCAGAGGCGGTGGCTGCCTATGATAAAGCTGTGGAGATTAAACCTGACTATCATGAGGCTTGGCATAATCGCGGTATTTTCCTAGATGAGTTAGGGAAGTATTCAGAGGCGGTGGTTTCCTATGATAAAGCTGTAGAGATTAAACCTGACTATCATGAAGCTTGGAATAATCACGGCATTTCTCTATATAAGTTAGGAAACTATTCAGAGGCATTAGCTTCCTTTGACAAAGCTATAGAGATTAATCCCTACTATCATGAGTTTTGGTATAATCGCGGCATTTCCCTATATGAGTTAGGAAACTATTCAGAGGCGGTGGCTGCCTATGATAAAGCTGTGGAGATTAATCCCTACTATCATGAGTTTTGGTATAATCGTGGCATTTGCCTATATGAGTTAGGAAAGTATTTAGAGGCATTAGCTTCCTTTGACAAAGCTGTGGAGATTAAGCCTAATAAACATGAGTTTTGGTACGGTCGCGGCATTTCCCTACATGAGTTAGGGAAGTATTCAGAGGCGGTGGCTGCCTATGATAAAGCTGTGGAGATTAATCCCTACTATCATGAGGCTTGGCATAATCGCGGTATTTTCCTAGATAGGTTAGGAAAGTATTTAGAGGCGGTGGTTTCTTTTGAAAAGGCTGTGGAGATTAAACCTAATAAACATGAGGCTTGGTACGGTCGCGGCATTTCCCTAAATAAGTTAGGGAAGTATTCAGAAGCATTGGCTTCCTTTGACAAAGCTATAGAGATTAAACCTGACAAATATGAGGCTTGGCATGGTCGCGGTTGGGTGTTGGAGAAACTAGAACAGTTTGATGCAGCCCTGAAGTCTTACGAAAAAGCTATAGAGAATAAACCTGATTTTCAATTAGCTATCAATAGCCGCAATGATTTACTCAAAAAATTAGGACGTTCCACTTCTGAATAATTGCTCCTAAATTTTCATTTGCTAATGGCTAGTGGCTAATGGCTAATCGCTAGTTATCTTTACTGATCATTGATATTGATCATTGTTCGGCTTGCCGTTGCCGTAGGCATCATTGACTCAATAGTATTCTGATTCAAGCTGGTTAAAAGGAACAAAAAATTCTTTGGGTAACAAAGCTGGTTTGCGGTGAAAAATTAGGTGTCCTCGGTAGCTGTAACGATCTATCACTACACCGAGAGGACGTTGAGTAAGGGTAGGATGTACTTCTAAGTAAGTATTGTAAACCAGCCGAGCCGCCCGAATAATCATGGGGTCGATAAAAGCTGACAGATTATTTGGGTCAGTTTGTTCTTCGAGTCTTTGCCCTGAGATATATACCACTGGTGTGTCCCTAAAGTTTTTCCCTCAGCTTTAATTTACCTAGTAGTCTGTCAATTTTCCATTTATGGGTAAAGAATAATCCTCTACTTAAAAAAGTAACCCTCGAACTTAATCTCGACTCACTACTAGAAAGGAGCGCTATAGCAACAGCTATAAAACTTTTATTAAAGCTTCTCCTATTGCACGACACCCTAGTTGTTCTTTTCCTTCTGACATAATGTCACCTGTACGATAACCTTTGTCAAGAACTTTGGTTACTGCTTGTTCAATTTTATCAGCAGCTTGGGGTTGGTTTAAACCATAGCGTAACATCATTGCTGCGCTGAGGATCTGAGCTAAAGGATTAGCTTTGTCTTGACCCGCTATATCTGGCGCGGAACCGTGAACAGGTTCAAAGACTCCTGGCCCATTTGCTCCTAGACTAGCAGAAGGTAACATCCCAATGCTACCCGTAAGCATGGCAGCCGCGTCGGAAAGAATATCCCCAAATAAGTTACCTGTGACAATGGTATCAAACTGTTTAGGCCACCGAAGTAGTTGCATGGCGGCGTTATCAACATAAAGGTGAGATAGTTCTACGTGAGGATAATCTTTGGCTATAGCTATGACGCGATCGCGCCATAGTTGGGAGACATCTAAGACATTAGCTTTGTCAACAGAACATAACTTACCTTGGCGTTTTTGAGCAGTTTCAAAGCCGATTTTAGCAATACGATCTACTTCACTTTCTGTATAAGCCATGGTGTTAACTCCTCTTTTTTCCCCAGTTTCCGAGGCGAAAATTCCTTTGGGCTTACCGAAATAAACTCCCCCAGTTAGTTCCCTCACCACCATAATATCTACTCCTTCAATCACTTCTTTTTTCAGGCTAGAAGCGTCTATAAGTTGGGGCAATATAGTTGCTGGGCGGAGGTTGGCAAATAAGTTTAAACCCGCCCTCAAGCCTAACAATCCTGTTTCTGGGCGTTGTTGGCGAGGTAAGTTGTCCCACTTATAACCACCAATTGCAGCAAGTAAGACAGCATCACTATTACGGCAAATATTTAAGGTTTCTGCTGGCAAAGGTTCTCCGGTTTCGTCAATTGCAACTCCGCCAATGAGGGCTTCGCTAAACTTAAACTCTAAATCGAATTCTTGGCCTATAACTTCCAACACCTCTACTGTAACGGTCATTATTTCCGGTCCAATGCCATCGCCGGGGAGTAGGGTAATGTTGTAAGTCTCAGTCATGGTTTGTTTGGGGTAGATGTTCAGACTATTTTAATTGTTAATGGCTAATTATTATTAGCTTTGACCTTCCCAAAGCAGGCTTGAGATGATATTCTTTACTTGGTGGAAAAGGTGCGCTTCTAAAAAGGACTTTTTAAGCAAAATTTCTAGATTATTTCCCCTCAGCAACAAAAAACAGTGCTTACACAGAGAATAACCATAAACTTAAAGACTAAGCCTCATAGATATTCCGGACTAGATATTCTAAGTTAAGGAAGGGTTAGATAGTTTAAATCACGAGTATTCTTATAATAATCAGGGGCATCTTAAGGTAAACCGAATGTACTTTAAGATAAAAATTTAGGTAGGACATGGGTGATGTAGTTTGGTTACTTGGTTGTTCTGGGTTGGTCTTTTTGATGCAACCAGGATTCATGTGTTTAGAGTCGGGGTTAACCCGCTCTAAAAATAGCATTAATGTAGCGGTTAAAAACTTAGCTGATGTTAGTGTCTCGGTTATTTTATTTTGGGTTTTTGGCTATGCTTTAATGTTTGGGGCTTCTGCTGCGGGTTTTGTAGGTACTGAAGGATTTTTCCTAGAAATAGACTCTAGCCCCAAATTAGCAGCCTTCTTTTTATTCCAAGCTATGTTTTGCGGCACTACCACCACCATCGTCTCAGGGGCAGTGGCAGAACGCTTGCGCTTTAATGCTTATTTAATCATCGCTTTACTCATTTCCGGTTTAGTTTATCCCCTTTTTGGTCACTGGGCTTGGAATGGCATAGAGATGGCAAATCCTACGGGGTGGTTAGGGAAACTGGGTTTTGCCGATTTTGCTGGTTCAACGGTGGTTCATAGCATTGGTGGTTGGGTATCCTTGGCTGCTTTGTTGGTAATTGGCCCCCGCAAAGGACGCTTCAACTCTGGTAAATCAAACAAAATTCATGGTTCTAACCTCCCTTTTTCTGTCTTGGGGGCGATGTTATTGTGGTTAGGTTGGTTAGGTTTTAATGGTGGCAGCACCTTTGCTTTAAATGAAGAAGTTCCCCGCATTGTCGTTCATACCATCATCGCTGGGGCAATGGGAATGCTTACGGCTGGGGTTATTGGTTGGCAAAGGAGTAAATTACTTGAACCGGAAGTCTTAATTAATGGTTCCATTGCCGGATTAGTTTCGATCACCGGTTCCTGTAATGCCGTAAATATGAAAGAGGCAGCATTAATTGGTGCTATGGGTGGTGCAATTATGGTATTTACCACCTATTGGATGGAACGCTGGCACATTGATGATGGGGTAGATGCTTTTGCGATTCACGGTGCTGGTGGTATGTGGGGAACCCTTGCTGTAGGTTGGTTTGGGGAACCGGAGATTCTTAATACTGGTTTGGGGCATTATAGCCAGTTAGGAGTACAACTATTAGGTATTGGCGTTGCTTTTATTTGGGCTTTTGGTTTAACCTATTTAGTCTTACGTAACATTAACCGCATCTTCCCCCTACGGGTATCAGAAGAGGAAGAAGATTTAGGTTTAAATGTTTCAGAACATCAAGCTAAGACAGAAGTTTACGCCTTATTTCAGGTTATGGATGAACAGGCAAGAACTCAAGATTTTAGCCTACGAGTCCCGGAAGATGCCTATACAGAAGCGGGTAAGATTGCTTATCGCTATAACCAAGTGATGGATTCTTTGGAAAGTTATGCCCAGCAAATGGAAGAATTAAACGCTAACTTAGAAGAGAAAGTCACCGAACGTACCGCAGAACTTGCTGAAGCGAATTTGGAGTTACAGCGTTTAGATCGCCTCAAAGATGAATTTCTCGCTAATACTTCCCATGAGTTACGTACTCCCCTCAACGGCATTATTGGTATTGCTGACTCTTTGATTGATGGGGCAACGGGGCCTTTGCCCCAAGCCACCTATGTTAATTTAGGGATGATTGCCAATAGTGGCAGGCGTTTAGAGAATTTAGTTAACGATATCCTAGATTTTTCCCAAATCGCCCATAACAAGTTGCAACTACAACTTAAATCAGTTAGTTTGCGGGAAATCGCAGAATTAGTATTAACAGTTTGTCAATCTTTAGTTGGTTCCAAAAACATCAAATTAATCAACGATATTCCAGACACCTTACCTCCAGGCTTAGCGGATGAGAACCGCTTGCAACAAATTTTATATAACTTGGTAGGCAATGGCATTAAGTTTACTGATGCAGGTTGGGTTAAGGTATCAGCTAAGTTAGGGAGTAAAAAAAAATCCCCAATTTATCTCAGTGTTACCGACACAGGTATTGGTATCCGAGAAGATGTTATTAATCGTATTTTTGAATCTTTTGTTCAAGCCGATGGTTCCACCGCACGCAATTATGGAGGGACGGGTTTAGGATTAGCTGTAACAAAACAGCTAGTCGAGTTGCATGGGGGAAAAATTTGGGCAGAATCTACTGTTAAGGAAGGGTCAACCTTCACTTTCACTTTACCCACAGCAGATCAGCCTTCATCTCTACCTAAAAAACAAAAACCACCCACTGTTTTTAAAAAGGAAGACCAACCCCTAATTCAGGTTACTAACCAGGAGTTAGTAACTGTTGTACCAGATAAAGATCAATTTAAAATCCTCATTGTAGACGACGAACCCGTCAATCTTCAGGTACTAATTAATTATCTAGCCCTAGAAAATTATTCCTTAATTCAAGCCCCTAATGGTATTGAGGCTTTAGAGAAAATCAAACAAGGTTTTATGCCAGATTTAATCTTGCTTGATGTAATGATGCCGAAGATGACAGGTTATGAAGTTACCCAAAAATTACGGCAAAGCTTCCTACCCACAGAATTACCGATTGTGATGTTAACAGCCAAAGATCAGATTGCTGATTTAGTAGCAGGATTAACGGCGGGGGCTAACGATTATTTAACTAAACCAATTAATAAACAAGAATTATTAGCCCGCATCAAAACTCACTTAGAATTAGCTAATCTCAATCAATCTTATGGTCGTTTTGTACCCCATGAATTTCTCCATCTATTAAATAAACAAAGTATTCTTGACCTCAAAGTTGGAGAAGCGGTACAAAAAGAAATGTCAGTGCTGTTTTCTGATATTCGCTCTTTCACTACTTTAAGTGAAAATATGAGTGTGGAAGAGAATTTTAAGTTTATCAATGCTTATCTTTCGCGCATGGAATCAGCCATTGTCAAAAATAAGGGTTTTATTGATAAATATATTGGTGATGCAATTATGGCTTTGTTTAGCCAGAAAGCAGACGATGCTGTGCAAGCAGGCATTGCCATGTTAGAAACTCTCAAACGCTATAATCAAACCAGACAAAGACCAGATCGAAAACCTTTAAAAATTGGTATTGGTATCAATACAGGGACTTTGATGATTGGTACAGTGGGGGGAGAAAAACGCATGGATAGTACCGTAATTAGCGATGCGGTTAATCTGGCTTCTCGCATTGAGGGTTTGACTAAAAATTATGGTGTTTCTTTGTTGATTTCTCAGCAAACTTTATTACGATTAAATGATCCTAGTCAATATGCCATTCGCTTAATTGATAGGGTTAAAGTCAAAGGCAAATCAACCTTAGTTACTGTGTACGAAGTTTTTGATGCTGACGAACCGGAAATTAAAGCAGGCAAGTTAGTAACTAAAGGGATTTTTGAACAAGCTTGGGAACTTTATAATCAAAATAGGTTAAACGAAGCTGCTAAATTATTTCTTGATTGTTACCAAAAAAATCCTGGCGATCGCGTGGCACAAATTTATCTCGAACGTTGTCAAAGTTTGGTTTGATTCTAATCGTTATCTAACCTTTTAACTGAGTTAACAATTCCATGTAGCGCTGGCATATGTCTTTATGGGTTACAGCCTCAGATGCCCCTGTAGGTTTGTTGTAGACGCAGATTGTTGGTATGTTTCTAGGGCGTTTGGAATTCTTTACTGTTTTTGTTGGGGTTGTGAGGTTTTTGCAAGATTTTAAATCGGTTTTATTCTAAAACTAAGCCCATAGGAATTATGGAGAAAACGGCTGAGACTTCGATAGAAAATAGAAGGAAGAAATACTTTAAGCTTAGTTCACAAAAGGAGAGTATTCAATCTTTTGTGGAGTACTGGGGTAATAATGAGAACGTTAGTAATTATATGTTAGACAGAGCAAATGCTAAGTATGAGTTGGTTTTATTCCTAGAATACATACCCTATATTAAGGAAGTAGAGAATACAAATCAGGAAGGACAATTGGTTGATTTTCTTTTAGATTACACCCCTAAAATAATTATGTACGGTATTAGGTATTATTTGATTTAAAGAGATCTAGTATTTTTTCTTGTAAAAAAAAGATACTATGTTCATATAAACTATTTTCAAAATATTGATTTTTGATTTATTATTTTTTATAAGTTGGTTCTCATAAGGAACCCGCAAACAACTTGTTACGTCTTAAAGAAGTTAGCGCTAATTTATTCTAATTATAGTTGCCGATTTTCATTTTTTGAAAGCCTATTAAATCACTTTATCAACTTATTTAAAAAACAAAAATTAGTCTGCAAAATCCAGATAAGTTTTTCCGGATAACTAACAATAACCGTTGGATGATGGTCTTGACGAATACATAAAAGTTCGCCTTAGATATCCAATGAAAAACTCCTCACCTATCACTTTTAAATTTGCCAAGCTTTATTGGTTGTTACTAAGCATTAGCAGCGTTTTCCTCTTCTCATCTATTGCTGAAGCTAGGCAACTAGTAAAATGGAACTTTGCCACCAACCAAAATCGCTTGGAATTTACCACAGATGAAGGGGTGCAACCTACAGCACAAATGATTTTTAACCCTAATCGTCTGGTCATTGATTTACCCGGCACTACATTAGGTAAACCTACTGTTAATCAATCTGTGGGGGGTGCTATTAAGCAAGTTAGAGTTGGTCAGTTTGAAAATAATACCACTCGCTTGGTAGTAGAAGTAGCCTCTGGTTTCGCTATTGACCCTAATCAAGTCAAATTTAAAGGATCTTACACCAATCAATGGTCAGTACAGCTACCCACACCTCAAAGGGTAACAGCAACCCCTCCTTCTCAACCGAATACGCGGGATTTTGTCATTACTCAAAACGGTTTATTTGCCCGTTTGGGGTCTAGTAATAGCACCGAGAATATTGTAGTGACTCGCAGTAGCGATCGCCGTCAAATTGATGTTTATTTAGAAGGAGTTATTTTTCCTAGTACTCTTTCTGACAAAGCCTTTCCCCTTAATCAATATGGACTTAGAGGGGTACAGTTTAATCAACAAAATAAGTTTGGCCGTGTCATCCTTAATGTTGATGCTAATAGTCCTGATTGGAAAGCTTACGTTAGTCCTAGAGGCAATTTAACCCTCTTTCCTGAAGGAGGATTGTTTCCTCTCGATCCTGACAACCCCTTACCTACGACAGGGGGTACTAATTCTCCAGATGCTATTGCCCTTTCTGTTCCTCCTCCGGACAGGAATGTGGCTTTGCAAGTTCCTCGCCCAACCCCTACACCAAGCCCTTCTCCAAGCCCTTCAACGCCTCCTTCTTCTTCTCCTAACCCCAACCTACCCAAGATTCCTCAAGGGAAGGTTTCTATAACCATTGATCCTGGCCATGGAGGTAAAGATCCTGGGGCTATTGGTATTGGGGGTTTGCGGGAAACCGATGTGGTTTTACCCATTTCCCAAGAAGTGACCAGGATTTTGGAGGCACAAGGGGTTAAAGTAAGGATGACCCGCAACAATAACACTTTTGTTAGTTTAGCAGGACGTACTCAATTAGCAAACCGCGCCGGTTCAGACCTTTTTGTTAGCATCCATGCTAACGCTGTGGGAGGGGGAAATTCTGCTGTTAACGGTACAGAAACTTTCTATTACCAAAGTGGTCGCCGTTTAGCCGAGTCAATTCAAAGTACAATTATTCGTAGGTTGGGGATGAATAACCGGGGGGTAAAACAAGCCCGTTTTTATGTCTTAAGAAATTCTGCTATGCCTTCTGCTTTGGTAGAAGTTGGTTTTGTTACCGGGCGCATTGATGCACCGAAATTGAGAGATAGCAATTTTCGTGACCAAATGGCTGCTGCGATCGCCGAAGGAATTTTACTTTATATCCAACGTTACGAACTTTAAATGCTATGGCAATTCCCAAGCTGCTGAGGTGCATTTCCCTATTTACATAAAAGCGCAAAAACCAGAGTCTAGGTCGTACCTCATGGTATTAGTAATTGCTGTATAACCTTTATTTATTAAGGAGAAGTATTACGACGAAATTCAAAGTAGTTGTTGCGGAGTTTTTTCCAACTTCTATTACTTTTCAACCTTTGTTTTTGCCACTCTTTAAGTGTTAATTCAATTATCTGGGCTGAGGTGAGGTTTGGTTGAGGCAATGAGGCAAGATCATCTACTTTAAGCTTGTTTTTAATGGCGATGGCGAAGATGTTGATTATTTCTCCTGCGCGATCGCCAACAATATGCGCTCCTATTATATGACCATTTTTCTGAGTAATTAATTTACAAAAACCTGTAGTTTCTCCCTGGATTTGAGCTTGAGAGATATTTTTATAATATTGTTTGACAACAACAATTTCAGTTCCATAATATTGTTGTGCTTGATGTTCTGTTAACCCAACCCTAGCGATATTAGGTTGAGTAAAAATGACCCAAGGGAGGTAAGAGTAATCAATTTTTTGTAAAGGGAAAAATAGAGCATTTCTCAAAGCCACATTAACTTCGTGGTGAGTGAGGTTAGCAAAATTGTAACCTCCTAATATGTCTCCGCAAGCATAAATTGCTGGATTAGTGGTTTGTAGTTTTCCATTAACTTGTATACCTTTTTTAGTAAAATCAACACTGACAGATTCTAAGTTCAAACCCATTAAATTAGGTTGTCGCTGTGGAGTGAAAATAATTTCATCTGCTTCTAAAGCTTGAACACCCGCTTGTACCCATTTCTTACCGGAAATTTCTTTGATTTGAGTAACAGGGCTTTGGGTATAAATCCCAATGCCTTCTGCTTCTAACTGGGCTTGAATAAGTTGAGAAATTTCCCAATCTTCTTGGGGGAGTATTCGTTTTCCTGGGATGACTAAAGTAATTTTTTTGCCCAATTTACTTAAGTTTTGTGCCAGTTCAAGAGTGGCAGGTAAACCACCCGCTATAACTAAGTTTGGAGCTAAAGATTCGGGATTTTCTAATTGCCAAATATCTTGAGGAGTAAGATAATTTGTTTCCTGTAAAATACCACCTTGCCTCGGTAAAGTTCCTGTAGCAATTAAATAGTTACGACTCCTAAGACAACGCTTATTGATTATAAAAGCCAATTGAGGAGATTGAGAAAATTCTCCTTTACCTTGAATATAATCAACTCCTAAAGCGGCTAATTTAGAAGGAGAATCCCTTGCTGTGATAGTAGATATTACTTCTTCTGTCCATTCTTGAAAAGAGAAATTGTCTCGATTGTTAGCAAAATCAAATAACTCTAAACTACGACCATAAATAGCCTCAGCTTCTCCGGAAGAATGATAATTAACTTCCTGCTCAATTAAAGCAACACGGGCATTAAGATTAGCTGCCATAATAGCAGCATAAATTCCCCCTTGGCTAGCACCGATTACAACTAAATCATATTCAACTTTTGTCATTTATCAATGTCATATAATTCCCAACCCATTACTTATTACTTATTACTTGATTGTAGATAGCCCAAATTGCTGTAGCCCTGAGATAATGACTAGCACGAAAAGTTCCTGTTGCTGTTATCGCTTCGGGGGTGCGGAATTGTAAGCCGTTGGTGTAAACTTGCTTAACTACCGCTTCTGTTAAACGGAAAGCTTCTTCTGTCATATCCATTTGTACTAAATAAGCAGCTAAACCAAAATTGATTCCTGTCCACACTTCTAAAGGATGGGTGTCGTCGGGATTTTCTGGTGAACTATCAGGGCGCAAACCGTTAGCTGCACCGAGTTTGCCTTCGTTAAAATTGAGAAAGCAAGTTTCATAAACTTTTTTTAGGGCAGACTTGGCATACGGCTTTTCCACCACATCCGGTAAGCCTAACAATTGGGCATAAAATTGTCCACAAAGTTGATCTGCCATTACAACATCGGAACCACTTTCACTATCAAGACGATAATACTCACCATTCCACAGCTTTTCTTGATAAACTGGTCTGGCTTGTTTCAACCAACCTTGGTAAGTTGCGATCGCACTTTCTATGGAATCAGGATAATCTGCTGGTTCTAAGTTAGGATCTGCGGGGGGATTAGTAATCAGAATTTCAGCGATTTTAATTGCGGCTTCTAATGCTGCAATCCACAACCCCCCACAATAAGCACTAATACCTTTAAGCTGCCAATCATCAAAGGTTTGATCTGGGGCACCAGAATTTTCTGGTATCCCATCTCCATCAAGATCAAACGCTTTTAAATAAGCCAAAGTTTGAGTAATTGCCTCCCAACATTCCCACAAAAACAATTCATCTTTAGCACCAGTTAAAAGATAATCTCGATACACCTGCAAAACAAAGTCGCTAGGTAAATCTTTCCACTGATTGCAATCTTGATAACTAGTATAGTTAGTCTCTTGCCAAGGATGTTCGTTCGGTGCGCCTAAATCATGGGGAGTTGCCCCCACAGCTTTACGAATGGCTGGTGCTTGGTTGTAGCCGATAATACGAGGTGTATCATCTCCTGTCGGAATCGCCCTCGCAAAAGCTTCTAATACTGCCTTATCCAACCTTGGCCAAAGCAGTAATAAAGCAAATGAGCCATACAACCGCACATCTAAACTTTCATACCAACGATAATCCAAACATTCTAAAACCCCAAACTGCCCTACTGGATCATCTTCTGTGGCGGCTGTCCAAATAGTTCCCCCGTCAGTTAATAAGTACAATTCATTAAATAGGGCCATTTTGAACCAATCACCCAAGTCTTCCCTTTTTAAGATTGGTGTTTGCCAGTCTTCAATACGTTCAGTCCACATCCCACTATGTTTCAGTGCTGTACGTACTATGGGCCAAACATTATTCCCCGTGCGACCAAAAAAGTCTGTATAGCGGCGATAATAATTAACTCCTTGGGCAAATTCCATCACTGGGAAGTCCCAAGCGAGGATAAAAGGAATCTTTTTCGTCCTGCCTGGGCGTATAGTAAAACGGATGGCGATCGCCCCGGCAATTTGTTCTCCTGGGGAAGCGGGAGTTTCATCTTGAAAATCTGGTAAAGAACCATTCCCGGCAAAATAATCCCAAACATCCCTGCCATCCCCCACAGGATTCCAACGACAAAGATGAAATACTTCTACACTGGGGTTAGTAACTGTGGCGATGGCCATTTGTCCTTCCCCTTCTTGAATTTCATCGTCATCTATGCGTACTCGGTTAAATAAGCAACCGACGCGATGAAAGTCAGTAATCCACTGATTATAATTACCCGTACTATTTCCCCACCGAGGCTTATATTCATAAACTGGGCTACCGTCATCCCTAACTTGAACTTGAGGAGTTTTGATGGCATTGGTAAACCACCCGACAGTATTTTGCCAAGTCAGCATAATACTTAAGGTGATGGGCTTATCGGTGGGGTTATGTGCTGTCCATTCAAAAACAGCCACAGGATAACTAGATTCTTGGTAGCTACCAGCCCAAACCGGAGAAAACTGTTCACAAGTTAAACTAGTTTGGAAAACCCCTTCATATTCATACCAACTGCGGGGATAAAGGGCCGAGTATGTACCTTGCCCTTTAGGATACCATGACCAATGGGATAAACTACCATCGGCTGGGGCTTCTGTTGAGAGGGCATAGGCTTGGACAGAACCATATTCTGGCTGTTCAAAAACGCTAAACTGACAAGCAGGAAGAGTTTGAAAGGTATGTTCTCCCCCATCTAAATGCCAAAGATTAAAATCACCACGGGGCGATCGCCCGATGCAACCAGCCCCAAAGCCACCCAAAGGCATACCATGCCAAGGGCCATCATCTAAGTTGCTTTCGTAGCGAACAGTATAGGGCTTTTCCCAACCAAGACCGATGGGACGTTGCCAAGCACAAGCAGGAATTTTAGGAGGGGATATTAAATAACTCATGCTCTTGATTTTAAGATTTTCCTGGAGAAAAGGGGAGGGTGGGGAGAAGTAATAAGTGATAAGTAATAAGTAATAAGTAAGAGGTTGATGGGATAAGGGGTTTCGTTTATCATAAGGTGATTAAGTGATGGGGATGATAGCAAGTCTCTGAATTTTTAGAGGGAAATAATATGACTCAAACTTTAACAGCTAAAGAGCTATTCCGCACTGCTTATGATAATCGTTATACCTGGAATGCCGACTTTCCTGGTTATACTGCCGATGTGAATTTTAAAACCGAGACGGAAAGTCATACTGGAAAAGTCCGCATCAATTCTGATCTCAGCTTTGAAGTTTTGGAGGTGAGTGATGATCAAGCTAAGCGGGCAATTAATAACCAATTATGGGAGATGACTATTCATCGTGTTAGTCATAGCTTCGAGAAAACCCATGGCGAAAATACTTTTACCCTTGGTGAAGTTGATGATACTGGGGCGACGGAAATTATTATAGGTGGGGCTTCAGAGGGGAATCGCTATAAGGTACGAGACAATACAGTTTGTTTTGTCCATCGCCACATTGGTAATAAGTTGGTGAATATCAATACTTCTAGCAGCTTGAAGACGGAGGAAGGCTATTTAGCAAAAGAATATAATTCCGTTTATCTGAATCCTGAAACTGGTGAACCTCAAGGGGCTAAAACTACTTTCAAAGATACCTTTACTAAAATTGGTGATTACTACATTTTGACTAATCGTCTTATTACCACTGAAGAAGATGGTGAGTTAACAACCACAGAGTTTGGTTTTTCAAATGTTCAGCTTTCAACCCCAGTTGCTGTTTAATGGCTAAATATTAAGTAGTTGGGCAAAATTAGTTTAAGGTTTTGTAGGTCAGGGGTTAGGGAACAGCTAATATAACTGAAATAGTAAATATACAAATAATTTGGTGGGACAAGTTACCTTAACCCCTGTCCCTTTTTCCTAATTCTTCATTAATCATTTATAAAGCTTAATGTACTAGATTGTTTTGGCAAAGTAACGTTACTTGATTGTTCATTTGACTTACTCTGCTATTCATTTGGCTTACTGTGCCATATATTTAGCTTACGGAATCATATATTTGGCTTACTTTGTCATATATTCCACTTACATTACAATACATCGGACTTGCATTGTCATATATTTAACTTACTCTGCAATATATTTGGCTTACGGAATCATTTTTTGATTAATAGAGCAAGTTTGAGGTGCGATTTCTCCTGTCTTTCCCACCTATGGATTAGTACAAGGTGATTTTGGTTTGGGAATATGGTATGGATAGATTATTAACAGGGCTTATGCAGCTACACCGTATATAGATTTAAGGTGCGTTACGCTACGTTAACACACCCTACTAATAGCTACACCGTATATAGATAGATTTAAAGGTGCGTTACGCTACGCTAACACACCCTACTAATAGCTACACCGTATATAGATAGATTTAAGGTGCGTTACGCTACGCTAACATACCCTACTAATAGCTACACCGTATATAGATAGATTTAAAGGTGCGTTACGCTACGCTAACACACCCTACTTTAAACTCAGAGATATTTGAGAATTTTTAGTTGGCATAAACTGTAACCCTTGGGGTAACTCTTTCCTATACCCTCACCTTAATGCTTAACAGCTTATTGGTGACTAATATCACCCAATTTGTTGAGATTTCATCACCGGGAGCTTTCAGATAGTATCACCACAGCAGTCATGTTGAGATCCCTAACTTAGGTAGATAAAGTTCACCATAGACATAAAGTTGAATCACCAACTTAAGTTGGTGGGAGTGGGATATTAATATGTATCGAAATTATTAGAGTATTTTTACAATTCTCTGATACTTTTTGATTTTCAAAAGCTAGAAATAACTTACTTATTACCAAGTAAATTATAGCTAATATTTTCAGCACACACAAGATGAATACCACTATTTTCGTCTCTTCATTTCGTTAACATGAATAACCACAAATTCACTGTACTCATTATCAGCAATCAAGCTAATGAACTAACTTATTTAACTGATTTATTGGTTAAAGAAGAATATTCTGTAGAAACATTTACATCTATAGAATTAGCTAGAGAAGCAGTAGATAATATCCAAATAGATCTGATTTTAATCGACCTAGAACCACCGAAGATAAAAGCAAATGAGGTATCTAAAATATTTAGGAATAAAGCTAATACTAGGGATATTCCTATTATCTTCTCAGTTAAATTAGAGAATGATTTTGACAGAGAAGAAATTTTTGCAATAGATAACTGTGATTATTTAATCAAGCCTTGGCATCAAGGAGAAATTATAGCTCGTCTGGCTAATCAACTTCAAAGAAAATCATCAGAAAATTGGCAAATAATTCGTCAACTATTCGACTGTAGCCAGCAATTTGTTTTTGTATTAACCGTAGCAGGAAATATCATTGAAGTTAATCAAACAGCACTAAACTTTGCTGGTATTAACCCTGAAGATGTGATCAACCTTCCCTTGTGGGAAACAAGCTGGTGGGCAACTTCTGCGGCAAACCAAGAGCAGTTAAGAGAGGCGATCGCAACTGCGGCTAGGGGAGAATTAGTACGTTACGATACTGAGATTCAGGGACAAGATACTACTGCCAATATTGACTTTACGGTTCAACTTTTAAGCCATGAAGGAGGAGAAAGCCAAATTCTGATCTGCGAAGGTTGGGAAATTACCTCTAGGAAATTAGCAATAGAATTAGAGAACCAGGGTAAGAGCCACTTTTTAGTGAATATGAATCACGAACTTCGTACTCCCCTCAACGCTATTATTGGTTTTAGCCAATTATTACTTGGCGAATCTCTAACTTCACAACAGCAGGAGTATGTAGCCATAATTGATCGTAATGGTGAGTACTTATTATCCCTAGTCAACGACATTCTGGAAATATCGGCCATTGAAGGAGGTAAAGTTACCCTTCATAAAACTAGTTTTGATTTTTATGAATTTCTAGACGCTTTAGAAGAAATTCCCCAAATCAAAGCAGTTTCCAAAGGGTTAGAACTGAATTTCGAGCTAGCTGCCAACTTACCCCAACAGATTTACACCGATAAAGCTAAGTTGCGTCAAGTTTTGACTAGCTTGCTTGATTATGCTATCAGGTATACCCAAGAAGGACAGATCTACTTAAATGTTTCCTCAAGGGCTAACAATGAGCAACAATTGATTCGCTTTGAAATATCTAGTACTAGTTCTGTTATAAATCCAGAAGAAGTTGAACGTCAGCCTTTTGAAGGAGAGTCAGAAGCCCAGACAAATCTTGCTTTATTAATCACTCAAAAAATTGCTCACTTACTGGAGGCGCAAATTAGTATTAATAGGGAAATAGCACAGGGAAACATCTTTAGTTTGGAAATTTCTGTACAAGAGATGCCCACTGTGACAGCAACTCCAACGGCAACTCCATTACCTAATTCTTTAAGGGTAGAGGATCTAAGTGTGATGTCAAGGGAGTGGATTGAGGAGTTGTATCAAGCAGCCCTTGCTGTGGATGATCGGCAAATTTTGTTGTTAGTAGAACAAATTCCTGAAACGGAAGCTAATTTAGCAGAACTAATTACTAACGCAGTTAATAGTTTTCGTTTAGATATATTAGTGGAAGTAATTGAAGATTATCGAAAGTGATTCAATAATTTACAATTAGCCATTGGTAAACAAAATAATGTAGAGACATTCTTGGAGCCGTCTCTACATTATCCGCTTTAGTTGCACAGGTTATTTGTGGGAGTAGGGAGTACACGTATTTGATTATAATAATTGAGGGGGCGCTACAGTAAAAGTATTGAGTCAATAATAGAAATTATGCTCATAGAATCTATTATCAGCGCCTTAACAACCATTGTTAATCCCAGTGAAATCATCAAGGATGAACTGAAACGTAATGAGACAGTTATCAAACTCCTCAAGAGGTTTCACCTTGATCCTGAACAACCACCCAAGGAGTTTGCCGCAGTTTATGGCTATGCTTTGGTGGAGTATGGTGTGGGGAAATCGCCAACTATTTTAAATGTCTTTCGGCAACAGGAAATTAAGAAAGTCTTTAAACAAGCTTTTGAAAGTAATCAACCTTCCCGATTATTTCAGGAAGTAGCCAACTTTCTGACTGACCATTCATTAGGGCAACGGCTAAGGGAAGAAAATGTTGATTGGCAGCGAGAATTATCTGAATTTGCTGGTATTTTCCTGGCAGTAGTAAAGCGTACTCGCACCCCCGCAGAAGTGTTAGCTAGTCAGCAATTGGGTTCTCTACACAAGACTTTGACTAGTTTACAGCAAGCCTTGGCTAATTTGCCTACTACCGAGAGTATGCAGCGAGAAATTATTAAATTGATATCTCAAGGTTATCCTGCTTTGCAACCAGCAAATAAGAAGCCATGTCAAGCTGCTGAGTTGGGGCAGCAATTGCTGGATTGGTTTGAGACTTTGGGTTATGGGTTTGAAGGTTATCAGGTGTGGGCAGAGGAATATTTTGCCACTATTATCAATGTTCGTGTGTGGAGGAAAAATTATCGTCGCATTTTGGTGAGGGGGATTGCGGGAGAGGTAGGGCTTAAAGATGTTAGGGCTTTACAAGAAGCGGTGAGTAGCCATAATACCCAGGAAGGTTGGCTAGTTTCTGCTAGACGAGTGAGTCAAGCAGCCCGTAAAGCCATGGAAAAAGGGGAGAATAGTCACTTAGTTTGCTGTACTTTTGATGAATTGTTAGATGAAGATGCTGATTTTACTACTTATTTAGACTGGTTAGCAGAAGAGGTACAACGGCGTAGTATTGACCGTTTTTATGTTCCTTTGGGTTGCAGGAAAGAAGAAGTTGATCCGGAGACGAAACAGAGATTGGGAGTTAGTTCCTATGGGGAAGAAGATGGTTGGATTGAGGGTTATGTTGATTTGTGGTTAAGTGATCCGGCGAAGGAACACCTTTCGGTGTTAGGGGAGTTTGGTACAGGAAAAACTTGGTTCGCGTTGCATTATGCTTGGGTTGCTTTACAGAAATATCAAGAAGCGAAAGGAAAAGGTTTACCTCGTCCCCGTTTGCCTTTGGTTATTTCTTTGCGGGATTATGCTACGGCTGTGAGTGTAGAGTCTTTATTTTCGGAGTTCTTTTTTCGTAAATACGAAATACCTATCCCCGGCTACAGTGCCTTTGAACAACTGAACCGCATGGGCAAATTGTTGCTGATTTTTGATGGTTTTGATGAAATGGCCGCCAGGGTAGATCGGCAAAAGATGATTAATAACTTTTGGGAATTGGCTAAGGTGGTTGTTCCCGGTGCGAAAGTTATTCTTACCTGTCGTACCGAACATTTCCCTGAAGCGAAACAGGGTAGGGCTTTGCTTAATGCGGAGTTACGTTCTTCTGTGGCTAACTTAACAGCAGAATCTCCCCAATTTGAGGTTTTAGAATTAAATAAGTTTGATGATGAACAGATTCGCCAGGTGTTTTCTTTTCAGGCAGAAGAGGCTACGGTGGAAAGGATTATGGGTAATCAGCAACTGCTGGATTTAGCCCGTCGTCCGGTGATGACGGATTTGATTTTGGAGGCTTTGCCGGAGATTGAGGAGGGAAAACCTGTGGATATGTCTAGGGTTTATCTCTATGCGGTGCGGCGGAAGATGGAGAGGGATATAAAATCAGAAAGGACTTTTACTTCTTTGGCAGATAAAATGTATTTCCTCTGTGAGTTGGCTTGGGAGATGCTTTCTACTGACCAAATGAGTCTTAATTATCGCCTCTTTCCAGAGAGGATTAGGCGCTTGTTTGGGACTACGGTACAGGAGGAGAAGGATTTAGACCACTGGCATTACGACATGATGGGGCAAACTATGTTGGTGCGAAACTCTGAGGGGAATTACAGCCCTGCCCATCGTTCTTTATTAGAGTTTTTTGTTGCTTATAAGTTGGCAGCAGAGTTGGGAGTTTTGGCGGAGGATTTTTTAGATGTGGTGCGGCAGCAGTCAGATTTAGATGAGGGAGTTGCAGCCCAGAGTTATGGTTGGTTTGAGTATTTTCAGCGTCGGAGGAATAGTGCGGGGGAGATTGTTCCTATTGCTGGGTTGAAAGAGTTTCGTTGTGAGTCTTTGGGGCGTTTGAGAGGAAGTTTAGGACAGAGGCCCCTGGCTAAGGCAGTTTGGGATTTGTTAGTGCCGATGGTGGATAAGGAGAAAGTGGGGAGGTTATTGGATGTGGTAGAAGGTACGCGGGGCAAGACGGAGGAGGAGGTTGGTTATGTTGGGGGGAATGCAGCGACGCTTTTGGTTAAGGTTGATAATGGGGCGATTGAAGGTAAAGATTTGAGTGAAACTGTAGTTATTGGAGGGGACTTTGTTAATGCAAGCTTGCGTGATGTAAATTTTGCGAAAGCAAATCTAGCTAATTCTATTTTTCCAAAAACATTAGGTGCGATTTTAAGTATCGCTTTTAGTCCCGATGGTAAACTTTTAGCTACAGGTGATGCTAATTGTAATGTTGTTCTTTGGGAGGTTGCTACAGGTAAACAAATCTTACTTTGTCAAGATCACAATGATTGGGTAAGTTCAGTGGCTTTTGATTCAACGGGAAAAATTGCTGTTAGTGGTAGTTTTGACAACAATATTAAACTCTGGGATTTATTTACTGGCGAATGTTTAACAACTCTACAAGGTCATACTAACAGAATTCACTCAGTTGCTATCAGTCCTGACAACAAAATTCTAGCTAGTGGTAGTGCTGATTGTACAGTAAGGTTATGGGATCTGGTTACAGGTGCTTGTCTACAAACTTTATCAGAGTATACCAGCATTGTACGTACAGTAGCTTTTAGTCCAGATGGTCAAATGTTAGCCAGTGGCGGTAGCAATAAACGAATTAAATTTTGGTATTTGCCAGCAAAAGAGTATAGACAAACTTTACAAGGTCACACTGATTTACTCATGACAGTAGCTTTTAGTCCAGATGGTAGAACTTTAGTTAGTAGCAGCCAAGATGGAACTCTAAAACTATGGAATCTAGAAACTGGAGAATGTATTCAAACATCAGAGGAACATACAGATTCGATTAGATGCGTTGCTATTAGTTCTGACAGTAAAACTATCGCCAGTGCAAGCGATGACAACACAGTAAATATCTGGAGTTTGGAAACTGGAGAACGTATTCAAACACTAGAGGGACATACAGATTGGGTTAGAGGTGTTACCGTTAGTCCTGACAGTAAAATTATTGCTAGCGGTGGAGAAGATCAAAGCATTAGATTTTGGAGTAGAAACACTGGAGAATGCCTCAAGATTATACAAGGTCATTCAGGAGGTATTAGAGGAATAGCATTATACCCAGATGGTAAAACAATTATTAGTGGTAGTGAAGACAGTGTAGTCAGAATTTGGGATTTTTCTACTGGTAAATGTCTAAAAACTTTGCGTGGACATACCAGTCGTATTAATGATGTAGCTATTACTTCAGATGGCAATATTATTGTGACCTGTAGCTATGATAAAACTATTAAGCTATGGGATAAAATAACAGGTAAATGCTTACAAACTTTGCAAGAACATGAGCGACCAGTTAATTCATTAGCACTTAGTTTAGATGGACAACTTTTAGTTAGTGGTAGTGCAGACAAAACTGTTAAGATATGGGATCTCGCAAAAGGAGAATGTATCAAGACTTTGCAGGAACATGATGATTGGACTTGGTCTGTAGCAATTAGCCCTGATAATCAATTTGTTGTTAGTTGCAGTGATGACCAGACTGTGAAAATTTGGGAAGTCTCCTCTGGCAAGTGTTTGTATACTTTGCAATTATGTGTCAAGGGTCTGAGGTCAATAGCTTTTAGCAAAGATGGAAAAGCTTTAGCAATTGGGACTATTGATTCTGTTATAAAAATTCTAAATTTCAAGACACTTACCTGTTTTAGAAATTTAGAAGGGCATAAGAATAGCATTAAATCAGTAGCATTTAGTCCAGATGACAAAATTCTTGCCAGTAGTGGTGCAGACCGTATAATTAAATTATGGGATATGCAGACAGGAAAATGCCTCCAAACCTTAACAGGACATACGAACATAGTACAATCAATAACATTTAACATCGACGGCAAAACTCTAATTAGTGGTAGCTACGACGAAACCATCAAAATCTGGGACGTTGAAACAGGGCAATGTCTCAAAACCCTCAGCAACAAACCCTACGCCAACATGAACATCACCGGAGTCAAAGGATTAAGCCCAGAACAAATCAACTCCCTCAAGGCTTTAGGGGCAGTGGAAAGTGGGCAATAGGTAATAGGCACTCTTGCAATAGTATTATTACTTTTTGCACCCTCAGCTTTACTTAGTCTGATTATCCGGATTTGATATCATTGATTAGTCATCTTCAGATGACTTTTGCTATTAGCCTGAAATTTATTTCTAGGCGAGATGAAATCTCAAAACAGGAGAATGCTTCAAAACTCTCAGCAACAAATCCTACACCAATGTGAACATCACCAGAGTTAAGACTTAGAAACCGCTAGGGATTAAAATCCCCAGCTTACAGCTTAAGTCATCTCAAAGATGACTCGGAGTCCTTAGACTTCTCACTTGGAGTCTAAACATTGATGAATAGGTAGGTTGGGTAGAGCGATTGCAACACCCAACGCACTCGCTCTCACGCCTTGCTGCTGTTGGATTTTCTCCGTCAATCCAATCTACAGTTCATGACTTTTGATCTAGATTTGAGATTAGTTACTGAGGATTTTTGTAGCCCATAAATAAGCAAGAAATTATTTTACTAATTCTCTTGGTACTATCTTCTTGACATGATATATTTGATAATGGGGAATATATATTTTCATTCAAAAAATTGCAAATATTCCCATTATCTAAAATAATTATACTACGTCAAGGGAAAATAAAAATTGAATTTAGAAAAAGATTTTTTTCGTAATATTTGGAAATGTTTAAATTAGCGATCGCAAGCCTTCTACTTCGACTGCCATCCTCCTCAAACATTAGTAGAAAGAGGCTATTGCCTTAAAAATAGTACAAAGTTAGGGTAATCCCTCAACTTAACTTCCTACCCCTAACCACTCAAACAACCCAACAGAATAGCATTGCGGCTTAAATGTAGCCAATTTGCCTTGGGGAACATACCTCTATTTACCTTAAGTATGTACAGTTAATCAACCTTAAAGAGGTATTCAACAATGCTAACCAACCAAAAATCCAGCGTTTGTTTCCCTAAAGCTAGTGTTTGCTTTCCCCAAGCTAGCGTATGTTTCCCTCAACAAAGCTCTACTAATCAAGCACGTCCGACTGTTTCTCTGGTTCTAGAAGACTTGTCTAAGAGCTTGAAGCGTTAATAACTTTATTGCGGCTTATTTATATTGTAGGGGCAAGGGGCCCCTTGCCCCTACAGAACTGGCTATTGCCACGAAATGGAGAAAAAGGACGCTACATATCATTCCCTCATCCTATCAGGAGGTTAAATAGTGAAAAACCCTGCTGGTTCCTACGGTTTTGAATCCTTAGAAACAAGCGCCCAGGAACAAGAAATATGGCGATTAAAGAATCAAGCAAACACTATTGTTCCTCCTCAAAGCGCTTTTTTGCAACAACTAGGGATTAAACCAGGGATGAAAGTACTAGATCTTGCTTGTGGCTCTGGTGTGAATAGTTGCCAAATTGCTAAATTCGTCACTCCAGGAAAAGTAATTGGCGTGGATCTCAGTAAGTCAATTTTGGCTAAAGCAGAACTTATCAAAGCCAGGCAAGGTATTAATAACGTCGAATTCTACCAAGGAGATGCCTATCAACTTGACTTTCCCGAAGCATCATTTGACTTTGTTTATGTTCGGCTTTTGTTTCAACATCTTACCCATCCCCTCGAAGTACTCAAAAATATTCATCGAGTTTTGAAACCAGGGGGACTCTTGTGCGTATTAGATATTGATGAAGGTTGGGCAACCCTCTATCCTGAACCAGAGTCTTTTACTTTGTATCGCCAAAGTTTTGCTAAAATGCAAAAAAAACTAGGCGGTGACACCTTTGTGGGGCGTAAGCTTGGTAGCTATTTACAAAAAACAGCATTAGTCGAGGTAAAAACTCATGTAGAAATTATCTCCAGCGACGATATTGGCTTAGATAATTTTCTTAATCTCCTTTCTTTTGGTACTCCTTATAACTCTCAACAAAAATATTTAGCAGAAGTAGCTACTCAAGCAAAAGAAGATGCCTATGCTTTATTGCTTATTCCCTACGCTTGGGCTGGGTTAGGAATTTTTGTGGTTACTGGACGTAAAGTTTAGGTGAATTTGAATAGTTTATTCCTTGAATTTAAAAAGGACATCTTGGGAGGTGAGATGTCCTTTAAACAGATTTGCAAATTGAAAATTTACTTGAATCCGACTGCTGCTTGCCAAACAAAGGCAAGTAAAAGAAAAAAGAGAGGAATAATTGGTAAAACATCCACTAAAGGATCGAAAAGAGAATAAGCTTCGGGTAATTTCGCCAATAGCATTGCTACTTCCATATTATTTTTTTACCTTCCTAAGACAATTTTTAATCATATTTAAGGAAAATTTTAACATGAGTTGGTTGGCCGCTTCGCGGTAAGTCAAAAGGCAAAAATCAAAAGTCAAAAGTCAAAGAATTGTTTCCTAATCCTCTATACCCTTTAGCCAATTGCCAAAATCCTCTACAAAACTGCCAGCAATGATCGCTCTTCTGATATCTTCGGTGAAGCGGATTAATTCTCTAACGTTGTGTAAAGACAGTAAAATATAACCCAACATTTCCCGCGATCGCACTAGATGATTAAGGTAGGCGCGGGAGAAAGTCTGGCAAGTGTAACAGCTACAAAGGGAATCTAGGGGAGTAAAATCTTCTCGAAAGCAAGCATTTTTGAGATTCAAACGTTTTCCCCTTACCAAAGCCGTACCATGACGGCCAAAACGTGTGGGAATAACGCAATCAAACATATCAATTCCGGAAGCAATTCCCTGCACCATTTCTCGATATGTACCTACCCCCATTAAATATCTTGGCTTATGGTCAGGCAAAAGGGGAGCCGTTGAGCGTACAATCTCATTAATAAGTTCTGGAGGTTCCCCTACACTTACCCCTCCTATAGCATAACCAGGCAAGTCTAGATCTGCTAAATCCTGAGCTGCCTTTTGGCGCAAATCAGTATAAACTCCCCCTTGTACAATGGCGAATAAAGCCTGTTCCTGGGGGCGTTGGTGGGCTTGGATAGAACGTTTTAACCAACGATAGGTACGTTCAGTAGCTGCAACCACCTCAGAACGCTCAGCAGGGTAAGGGGGGCATTCATCGAAGGCCATGATAATATCCGCACCAAGGGCATTCTGAATCTGAATAGAACTTTCTGGAGTGAAGTTAATTATTCTGCCATCTCTAGGAGAGCGAAATTCAACTCCTTGTTCAGTTATTTTCCGTAGTTTGCTAAGACTAAATACTTGAAAGCCACCAGAATCAGTTAAAATCGGTTGCCGCCAACCCATGAAGTTGTGGAGTCCCCCCGCTGCTGTGATAATTTTTTCTCCTGGTTGGAGATGTAGATGATAAGTATTAGCTAAAATAGTTTGAGCCTGACAATCTTCTAACTGCGCCGGAGTCAAGCCTTTAACTGTTGCCAAGGTTCCCACAGGCATAAATTTAGGAGTTTCCATGTTGCCATGAGGAGTATGCAACACTCCAGCCCTAGCCTGGGTTTGATGACAATGCCCTTGATGCTGAAAAGAAAATCCCACTAATTAAATTGCTATCATCATAAATTTGCAAGTTGCAAGTGCTAAAAAGGGCAATCATCCTCATCAATCTGCACATCCCATTTAGCAGAGAGAACTTGAGCTACCATCGCTTCTAAAGCGTCTACATCAAAATTTTTATTAACTTGCTCTTCTAAGGGACTAGACAGAGGAATTAGCCGCAACTGGCGATTCTCTTGAATTAGATCAAAGTAAGCTTCTCTATTTTCAGAGCAATGTAATTGTAAATAATCAAAACTTTGTACATTAAGATGAAGAGAGCCATTGGCAATTAAGGTAGATTGGTGAGGATCGCTAAATATCTCCACCACAAAACCTTCATTTTCAACTTGTAATTTCTCTTCTAAAGTGTGAATATATTTGACACGACCAAGGTTAGTAAGAAGACGACGCATATCGTCCTTATTAACAATAATGCCGTTATCAACAATACAAGGAGCTGGTAATTGGTGTATGGATTGTTCGTGACTCATAGGGAAAAGCCTGTGATGCTTTTGGGGTGTCTAGATTGCAACGCTATTGTTAAGGGAAATTAAGGTGATTAACCTAATTTGTTGCTGATTAACCGAAGCAATAACTGTCAAGAAAACGACTTAAAGTGAGTTTAACTCTACCAAGGCAGTTCCAGCAACAAAAGATCAATGGCTTGCTATTTAATTTTAGCTAGACTACTAGACGATCTTAGCCCAAGTATAGGCTGGTGTTGCCATAAATTTTTGCGACTCATTAAATTTTCGATTAAGAATGAAGCAATTTTTGCATCATGAATCAGTAAAATCAAGCAAGTACGTCCTCAAGTCCTTTTTGGGAGCGATCGCTTTTTATACTTATATACCGTTACCTTCTCAGTGGAAATTGGAATGGCAAAGGATCGCTCGTTTCGCTCCCCTAATAGGTATGATGATTGGTGGCTTTCTGGGGTTAATTGATCTGGGTTTAAAGCAATTAGCTATGCCTGAGTTAACTCGCAGCGCTTTAATTGTCGGTATTTGGATTCTCCTCACAGGGGGCTTACACCTAGATGGGGCGATTGACAGTGCCGATGGTTTAGCAGTGTTGGAACCCAAGGAACGGCTAGAAGCGATGCAAGACAGTCGTACAGGTGCTTTTGGGGCAATGGCCGCAGTCATAGTCATACTCTTAAAAACGGCTGCTTTGAGCGAAATAACTAACTATCGTTGGTTAGCTTTGATGGCTTGTGCTGGGTGGGGGCGTTGGGGACAAGTTTGGGCGATCGCTTACTATGATTATCTTAAACCAGAAGGCAAAGGAGCATTTCACAAAGAGTCGATACAGCTACCTCAAGACCTACTTTTAGGTTTAATTGCCTTAATAGGTTTAAGCGCGACTCAGCTTTATTTTCATCCCCAAGTTTGGCAGCCACCTCTAGTAATAATACTCGGTGGGGCGTTAACTACAATAGCTGTAGCTGCCTGGTTTAAACGCCAACTAGGAGGCCATACAGGGGATAGCTATGGTGCAGTGGTAGAGTGGACAGAAGCTTTACTAATGTGCCTTTTGACCATGGTGTTCTAAGGATTTACCCACTTAGTTGCAATCACAAGTTGCTGTACTATCTGTGGGTCGCAAACGGGTTACTTTAAGAGAGAATGTACCACCACCAGTTTCTCCAAAAGCTTTAACCCGAACAACATATTTGCCTGTTTCTGCAATTCTGGAAAATAACAAAGAATTAGTACTACCATCTGGACCATCATCATTTTCTCCTACAGCCGAACCATCATCAGCAATTAAGGTAATGACTGTATCAAACTCTTCAGAAATAAGGTCTATAGCAACTTGATCTCCTTTCTGTAAATCTACCAAATAATCTCGAAAAAAACCGCCATCACCTGTAGGGATATCTTTTTCTGAAAGCCGATCAGAAATTTCATTGCTTTGAGGTATGGGAATAGGGGCATAGCTGCTTTGTGCTTGAGTTGGTTTGATTTTCATTCCCAAGGTTAGGAAGACGGTTCCCATCAACAAAGTTGAGTACCAGCAGAGATTAGAGGATTTGATCATGGAGAATAATATTAGGTGATACCATTTATCATTAAACATTAAACATTTATCATCGACCATAGTTCACTTCACACTAATAGACATCTCCGATAATTAAAAATCCAATCAATTCTCATACCGAAATTATCAATTCTTACCACTGTTCCCTGTTCCCCGTTCCCCGTTCCCTCTTTTCCGGAGATGTCTAATAGATTCTGCTCAACAAGCCAGTATATTAACGGAAGCTAATAAGACAGGTAAGATATAATCCAAAGTTGGCCATCTTAGTTCCGCAATAATTTATGACACCACAAGAATTAATTCTTCTTCTCTTATCAATATCAATTAGTGCTTTAGGACAGTTTTGTTTAAAGCTAGGGGCCCTCAAGTTAGGGAAAGTTACTGCTAATAATATGGTTAGTCATGTTCTCAGTATTGCTACCACCCCAGAATTAGTTGCTGGTTTGGTTTGTTATGGATTAGGGGCAATTTTTTATATTATGTTGCTTACCCGCGTTAAGCTTAGCGTGGTTGGCCCTTCAGCTTCCTTAATCTATATTTTTTCGGTTTTACTAGGTTATTTTGCTTTCAACGAAACTATTCCTGTTAGTCGTCTATTTGGGCTAGGTTTCATTGTTTGTGGTGTGGTTTTAGTAGTTTGGCAACAGTAATTTCTTGACATACTAGTAGTACGTCTAGATTAATAGGCATAATTTTCTCAAACCTGCGCGGCTAAACACCGATCTGGTATTACTAGTTTAAGAACTGTCACATTAATTCTTTTTTGTACGGATTTAGGATGAAAAAGACTGCATTAGTGAATGAAGCGTCTCATAGGAGTGTTCGCTATGCAAATTCAGGGTTCGGTTTTATTAACAAGCTTATTAGTTACTGGTTTGGTTAGTCATTACCATCAAGCAGAATATCAGCAGCAAATGCCAACACAATTTGAGACTCATAAACAAGGAATTCTTGCTCAAAATGAACAGCAAGGTAGTAATTCTCGTGGTGATGGCCGTCGGGGTGAGGATCAAGGGAAGGAGAAGAAGCAGGAACATCGTCATCAAACTTAAAGGATAGAGTTACTCCTCATGGTCAAATCCCATAGATTGCAACATATTTTTTCTTCGCTTACGGGCAATTTCTTGGAGATCAATAATTCTATCTGTTTCATCAACTATCTCTCCTGTGAGTACCTCAAGTACATCTTCTAAGGTGACAACTCCTGAGACACCGCCATACTCATCAAGGACAACAAAGAGATGTTCATGGGTAGATTGAAAAGTTTTCAGTAGTTTATCTGCCCTAACTGTTTCTGGTACGTAATGGACGGGACGAACTAAATTAGCAATTTGGCGATCGCTCTCATCTTCTACCATAGCAGCAAGTAAATCTTGCTTTAAGGCTACGCCAATTACTCGATCTAAAGAGTCTTCTACCACAATGATCCGGGTATGCTGAGAGTTTAGGACTTTGTCTTTGGCCTCTTTAAGGGTTAATTCCCCTCGCAAATAGGTAACAATTACCCTTGGTGTCATTAGGTTCGCAGCATTGAGATCATTCAGTTGAAAGACACGCTGAATCATTTCTGCTTCGTCGTCTTCAATGACTCCTTCTTGATAACCGATTCTAGCTAAAAATCGAATTTCTGCTTCGTTAGTGGTAGGGAGTTTTGTTCCTTTAATGAAGGGAGATGTTACTTGTTCCATTAACCACACTAAAGGAGTGAAGAGGAAAGTTAGCCCTTTAACAGGAATGGCCACAAAAAGAGCTATATGGTGAGCATAGCGTTCTCCTAAAGTTTTAGGAATTATTTCAGCAAATACAATAATTAAAAAGGTTAATACTGCCGAAAATAGCCCTAACCAAGCATCTCCTAATTCTTGAGTTGCTAAACTGCCAATAACAATACTGCCAATAATATTGAAGGTATTGTTAAGGATGACAATAGTAGCTATAGGACGATTTATCCTTTGCCGGATTGCTAAAAGGGCTAAGGTGGCAGGTTGTTTAGACTGGGCTAATTGGCGAACTTTAACTGTAGATATAGATAGTAAAGCAGTTTCTGCACAAGAACAGATGGCCGAACCTGAGAGAACAATAAGGACAGTAATGAAAATCTCAAGCATGGGGATGGCAACAGAGGTTAGGCGAAACTGATGGAGAATGGGAAGTTGGTTTACTTCCTTTATCTTCCCATCTCATCAATTGCTAGTATCAGTTATTATTGCCATGGTGTGCTAGTTAATTATTGCTTATTTGCTGTCTTGTGCTTCTTTCTTTTGAGCAGAACCTTGGCTTCCTAGTTGAATCAATTCAATTTTATAACCATTAGGGTCTTCGACAAAGGCTATTACCGTTGAACCGTGTTTCATTGGCCCTGGTTCCCTAGTAATTCTACCTCCTCGCACTCTAATTTGAGCGCAGGTATCATAAATATTATCTACTCCAAGGGCAAGATGTCCAAAACCATCACCAAGTTCATAACTATCTACCCCCCAGTTATGGGTTAGTTCAATGACACTATGTTCCGACTCGTCGCCATATCCCACAAAGGCTAAGGTGAATTCGCCGCCGGGATAGTCTTTTTGACGGAGTAATTTCATACCTAAAACGTCGCAGTAGAATTTCACCGATTCTTCTAAGTTGCCAACCCTAATCATGGTATGTAGCATTCGCATAGTTTTATACTCTCCGTTTTTATTATTAATTGTCAGCGATACAATTATTTAGTCTAGCTTGCAAAAATGACTACAGTAGATTAAGGCTAAATTGAACATTTTAAATGCGTGAAATCCCTTCGTCTTTACTTCCTCAACTGGCATATTTTTTGGAGTTTTATTTTGCTTCTTGCGGTGTTTTGGTCATTGCAAGTTGGCGGCATTTTTCAAGGTAATTTAATTAATCTCGGAGGCATTACCTTAGTTTTACGCTTTCTCCGTGCAGGTATTTCTCCTAAAATTAGTCCTGACTTTTTGCTTCTGACTTTAAAAGCAACATTAACCACCTTAGCTTTTGCTACCTGCGGGACTTTTTTTAGCTTACTTATTGGTGTTGTGGGAGGGGTATTTTCTTCTCAAGTTTGGTGGCATTCTTTATTACCTAATAATTCTATAGTTCCTTGGTTATTAGTAAGAAGTCTTTTAGCAATACCTCGCTCAATTCATGAAGCAATTTGGGGCTTATTTTTCGTTAACATTTTTGGCTTAGATCCTCTAGTAGCCATAAGTGCGATCGCCCTTCCTTTTGGAGCCATTACGGCTAAGGTTTTTGCCGAAATTTTAGATGAAACACCCCCCCAAGCTTTACATAGTTTATTAGGTAGTGGTGTTTCTCCTTTATCAGCTTTTTTTTATAGTATAATTCCTCAAGCTTTTCTCAATCTTCTTTCCTACACTTTCTATCGTTTTGAGTGTTCTATTCGTTCTGCTGCGGTGTTAGGGATTATTGGTGCAGGAGGATTAGGTTATGAAATTTTACTTAGTTTGCAAGCCCTAAATTACGAGCAAATGTGGACTTTTTTAATTGCTTTAATTATTTTAACTGGTAGTGTTGATTTATGGAGTTCTTTGTTGCGTCGCGGTTTGGATGCCCCTTCTCGCTTGGATTTGCATCTTCTAAGTTCAGTAAAGAGAAATGATAACACCGAAAAAACAAAAACTTTTAGTAAAGGCAAATCTTACTTAATTAACGCCTCTGCTATTGGTGTAGTTATCTTAATGATTTTTTCTTTTTGGTACATTAGAGCAGATTTTTCTCAACTTTATTCTTCTCGTACTATTAGTAATCTTAGTAACCTAGTCAAAGAAGCCTTTCCACCGAATTTTAGCTGGCTATCTTACCTTTGGGAACTCTCTCAACAAACCTTAGCTATGTCGATTTTAGCAATAGTTATAGCTGGTTGCGGAGGCATCTTACTTTCTTTTGCTGCTGCTAATAACTTATTCCTATCAGGAGGAGTATTCAACCCAGTTAAAAACCAGAAAATACTCTTTCTTTTCCTATTAATTACTACTCGTTTAATTTTACTTGTAGCCAGGGCTATTCCTGAACCAATTTGGGCGCTAATTTTTCTTTTTGTCTTCTTTCCAGGCATTTTACCCGGTGCGATCGCTCTGGGTTTACATAATTTAGGTATCCTAGGACGTTTAATGGCAGAGGTAATAGAAAATCTTGAGCAACAACCCTTAAAATCTCTCTCTGCTTTGGGGGCAACATCAGGACAAGTTTTTCTCTATGGGATTTTACCCCTAACTTTACCTCGCTTTCTTGCTTATATTCTTTACCGTTGGGAAGTTTGTATCCGTGCCACTGTTATTGTCGGTTTAGTAGGGGCAGGAGGGTTAGGTAGGTTATTAACAGAGCAATTAAGTAATTTCGATTACCCTAGTGTTGTTACTATTTTGATAGTGTTTATAGTACTTACTTCTATTGTTGATATTATTAGTACTTCAGTAAGGCAAACTTTGAGATAAATCTAGTTGTAATGACCTGGATGTTGAATATTTTCAAAAGTTGATTTGTTGATAAACTAGTATGTGCATCTAGTCTACCTAGAAAGAGATATTGCTATGAACAAAAACTGTCGTATTCAGAAATTTTAATTTTAGTTTCTTGGGCAAGACACATAGCAATTCCTTTTTCATAGTAAGCAACTTCATTAATAAAAAGCGGCCAAACAGTTTCTTGACCTTCATAAAATATTGTTTTCCCCTCAAAGGTTAGAAATATAGGCTCTCCTGGTTGAAGCTTTTGATAATCTTTATTCTCAAGTTGAGGATGAATCATTGCTTGGATTTCTCCTGCCTTATTCTTAGGATAATCAATAGTTCTTAAATGCTGGTAGATAGTTAACTCCTGATCTATTTTTGGTAAAAAACCTTGGTTGTATTTATCTAAGTAGTCTAGAACATGATGAACTAAATTTTCTGTTTTTTGAAGCATAGTAGCTTTGAGAGTCCCCGGTACAATTGGCCCTAATTCAAGAGAAAAACCTAATTCGCATAAGGAATTAAGGAAAGGGTTTTCCTGGGTTTTTTCTGTCCAATAATAAACTTTTAATTTGGGTTCTATCAGGCTTAAATAAGCAGCTAACCTAAGATTAAAAGGATGCTGATTTACTAAAATTATTGTTAATCCCATGTTGGCACTACTACTATGTAAATCCAAGATAAAATCAGCTTGAGAACTACCTTGAAAACCGATGGTTTGATGAATGATTTTCGCTCTTTTCTCTTCGTAGGTACTTAGGGCAGGATTATGTAAGTCTTGGGTGACAAAGCAGCGATTCAGGTCTTTATCAAGATACCTTCTAGCTGCTTGAAAAGCTCTGGGGTTAGCTAATATTGCTTGGGTTTGGAAACTTTTTCTGTTGATTAACTCAGGGAAATTATCAAACTTCTTTACTAAGTAGATCCCAGTAAATTCATTGCCGTGAGTTCCCCCGACAACGGCAACTCTATCGATATTTACCATTGATGACTATAACTCCTGTTTAGCTGTACTTGATTCAAAATTTTCTTTTGATTGTCTACTATTTCACTAAAAAGAGATATTCTCAGGATAAGAACCTTTTTAAGATAATTTTCTTTTCAATTAATCAATAGTTGATACTAAAAAAAATGCTCCTTTAGTTATAAATTTAGCGACTTCTCTAAAAAAATGGAGAATATACGGAAAAACAACTTGTCTAAGCTATTTTATTATCCTTGAGCTTAACTAGTTAAATTTACAAACTTCAGTATTACTAATAAATCTTGTTTACTCTCAAGGAAAAATAAAAAAAGTGTCAGTATTAACTAAGCTATTTACTATATTCACATTTCCAAGAGAATCATTATATTAAATTGTCATTTTTAGGGAATAGCTAAAGTTGTATCTTCTATCCTTCGGTGTAAATCAGGAGTAACTTGACAATCGCTTTGCAGACATTTGATGAGAAATTGATTAGTATCATAGTACTTTTGTAGTAATTCTTCTTGTTGAAGAGTAAACTGCCATTCATAACCAATTTGTCTGTATTCTATTAATAAATCTCTAAATTTGCTTACCCATTCTGTACCATTGCTATACCACCAGTTCTGGAGATTTTCTTTGCCTATTTCTAAATCAGGTAGTTCTTTCTTCAAAACTTGGAGTGCTTCTTGTAACTGCTCTTCCATCTTAAAATTGCGTTCTAAATCTAAAGCAAAACCCAAATTAATAATATTTTTAAGCTCAGGATTTTTAATCAAGATTAAGCTTATACGAAAAGCACGAGCTAAAGCTAAATCCAAAGCTAATTCGGGAGATAAATCAGAAGCTAAATTAGGGTCTAAAGATAAAGCTAAATTCAAATCTCGATCATCAAAAAGAGTAAAATAAAAAGCCCTCACTGCTCCTAAATGGTAAGATACATCTAAGCTATTAACCTTTTTGTTGAGAGATATAATGAAAGTTTTTAGTTCTTCTTTTCCTAGTAAGATTTTATCAACCTCTTTCTTCATTGCTTGCAAAAGAAAATCTGCATTGGGTAGCATACTTGCCGTTAGCAAAATAACTTCTTGCCATTGCGGATTAGTGGTATGACTAGTAAGGGTAGTCAAAGACTTTTCTGGTGTCTCTTCTTTGAAGTTAGCAACGATTTTTCTGGCAGTAAGATACTCTTGAAAAGTTAAATGAGAAAAAGAATAAATATCCCTAGCTCTTTCTACCAGTAAACCATGTTGCAATTCAATGGCTGTCAGAATCGCCTCGCTGTCTAGCCACAAAGTTTCTGGATCTGGGTTACTATTAGGTAAACTAGCTAAATGATTGCTAATAATATCGAGGATTTCACTCTTTTCAAAAAAGAAACTACCTCGTTCAAAGTTTGTAGCAGCAATTTGGCTGAGAAGCTTAATTTTATCAGCCAAGGATAGGTTACGGTAAGCTTTATCTCTTTGAATTCCCCTTGCTTGGTCCCAACGTACCAAAAGAATATCCAAACCTGCTTGATAAAGTTTAGAACGTTTAGTGGGAAAGGTTGCTCTTTCTTGAAATACAGAGCAAATTAAACTTAATAGAATAGGTGTAGCAACCAATTCTCTAATTGGTTGATTTTCCTGAGATTCTAACTGTTCAAAAAACTTCTTAGTTAAAACAAGTCCTTCTGTTTCAGAACCAATAGAGTTGGTAACAAACCACTTTTGAGCAAAGGTTCTAATTTGTGTCGAATCAAAGTCAGCAATTTCTACATAATTAAACCCTCTAAAATAATATTGTTGGGCGGCGATACGACAAGTAATAATAATTTGGTTTTGATAGTAGTTATTGGCGAAGAGATCAATTTCTTTTAAAACTTCCTGACTGTATTCTTTAGGAACTTCATCTAATCCATCTAAAAGTACTAAAATCTTGCCTTTTTGAAGGAGAATATCTACTTGTTCTAGAGTAACTTGACAACTATTCCAACTGCGAGTGATATAGTTTAAAAAACTAAAATCTTCTTCATCTTTGGTTTGGGCTACAAAATTGCGAAGCTGAATAAAAACGGGTATGCAATCATCCTTATATTCACCTTTACTACATTGAATAGCTAAATGTTGTAAAAAAGTGGTTTTACCAGCTCCCGGCTTACCTAAAATCATCAACTTAGCACTATCGGTAGCTGCTTGAATACCTGCTACTACCTGCTGATTTTTTGAGGTTAACCGAGGACGTTCCACCTGTGGGTGAGAATCTTGCAAATCAGATACTTCTAACCACCTTTGATTAGTAAGATGGGGCAGAATGTTAACGCTAGTGTAAATAGAATCTAGCAACAAAGGCTGAGTCATATCAAAAGATGACTGCAAAATGCCACATTGAGCTTGAATTTGCTCCTTAGTTTGGGATCGCAAAGTTGCTACCCAATTTTCAACTCCGGCATGGTTATCTAACCCAGTAGAGGGAGGTAGAGATTCAACCTCCGGAGGTAAATCAGCGATAGATTGCCATTCAAGATCCAATTGGAAGCAAATATCAACAAAAAGATGCCTTTCAATCGGTCTGCCTGTAAAAAACTTCCAGATGGATTGACGAGTAGATAAGCCCACTTCTGCGGCTAAATACTCCTGAGTCCAGCCTTTTCTCTGAAAAGCTTTCTTGGCTCTAGTAATACCTTCTGGGGATGCTTTAAGCGATCGCTTAGCCATTAATCTATCTGGATTCCTCTCTAAACAGAGCTAAGAAGTTTATTCCTTCTTATATCCATAATATTCCCCATTTAAGTTGATCGTAGATAGGGTAATTGCTTCAATTAAACTAATTAGGGTTGCCCCAGGGCATTTTCTGACACTAACTTTGATCAACTAATCAGTTGATCACTATTTAACTTATTGGTAATATCCAAAGCACCATCTTGAATATACTGTATGTACTTCAGGCGTTTTTCTTCAGACCAAGTTTCACCATGATTTTTAAGCAGTTCGGCAGAAGATAAGATTTTGGTCAAAGGAGTACGCAGTTCGTGATGAAAATTGGTCAAAAACTTTACCAGATCGGTTTCGATCGGCTCTTCATCCTTCATTTTTTTTTTATATTTCTAGTGGTATTAGTCATTTTTAGCTGTTAACTTGGCTATTAGGCATCTGTCCTAAAGTCTAGATACTTAGAACTTTTGATACAACTTGAGGATTACTTACAAATACGCAGATAGAGAATGATTTGAAGCTAATACTAAACCGGGTTTAGTTGTGGGGAGCAGGGAGCAGGGAGGGGGGAGAAGTTGGTATCACATTGCCTTTTGCTAAACGCTTTTTAATCGTCCCTAAAACATCTTCTAACTGTACATCCTTAGACTCTTTCGTTGCCCTTTCTACTAACTCCACCTTGCCTTCTTGTAAAGAGCGTCCGGTAACAAGGCGATAGGGAATGCCAATTAAATCTGCATCTTTAAACTTAACCCCTGCCCTTTCTTGGCGATCATCGAGTAGGGTTTCTATACCAGCTTGATTCAACTCCTCATATAACCTTTGCGCTGCTGCCATTTGCTGTTCGTTATTAATATTAGGAACGGTAATAATTACGTGATAAGGTGCGATCGCTACGGGCCAAATAATGCCATCTTTGTCATAGGATTGTTCTACTGCTGCTTGTGCTAAACGGGAAACCCCCACGCCATAACAACCCATCCATAAAGGAAAAGACTTTCCCTCTTCATTGGTATAGGTTGCACCCATAGCCTCAGAGTATTTTGTTCCCAACTGAAATATATGCCCTACCTCAATTCCCCTAGCACTTTGAAGGATTTGTTTGGGGTTATGAATAGCGCGATCTCCTACTGTTGCTTTACGCAGGTCTATCACCGATTCCGGCAGGGTAAATTCTGCCCCCCAATTTGCCCCCACAACGTGATGCCCTAGTTCATTTGCTCCGGTAACGAAGTTTTTGACCTCAACAACGGTTTGGTCTGCTAGACGCAAAAATTCACTAGCAAAATTCTCTACTTTTTTGATGTAATCATCCTTCAGATCCGGGGCAATGTAACCTAAAGGTAGGGGTTGAGCAGCCCATTTTCTTTGAGCATTTTCATCAGGTACATTAAGAGCAAGAATTGTATTGGCGTTGTAGTTTCCAGCTAATTTAACCAATTCATTTTGCAACTTCACTTCATTAACATCCTGATCGCCACGAATGCTAACTAAAACCAATACCGTCATGCCGTTATCATAAACAGTTTCATACAAAACATTTTTAATTGCTACTGTAGGAGAACAACCTAAAAAGTCGCACATAGTAGCAATGGTGGCTGTGTTAGGAGTTTCTCGCTTCTCGTAGCTAGTAAAAGGAGATGCTTCTATTTCTGGAGGTAAAGAAGTTGCCTTTTCCACATTAGCGGCATAGTTGCCATCTTCTGTGTAGAGGACTTCATCTTCCCCTGCTTCTGCTAAAACCATAAATTCTTGGGAACCAGAACCGCCAATGGCTCCAGAGTCTGCTTCCACAGCCCGAAAAGCTAAACCAGAGCGGGTAAGCATATTACGATAGGCCCTATCCATAGCTTGGTAAGTTTCTTTCAAACTCTCCTCATCACTATGGAAAGAATAGCCATCTTTCATAATAAATTCTCGCCCTCGCATTAGACCAAAACGAGGTCGAATTTCATCACGGAATTTAGTTTGAATTTGATAAAGGTGGAGGGGTAGCTGGCGGTAGGAACGGATTGTATCTTTAGCAATGGTGGTGATAACTTCTTCATGGGTGGGGCCTAATGCTAATTGTCGCTCCTGCCTATCGGTAAGGGAAAACATAATCCCTTCCGCTTTAGTATAGGTATCCCAACGCCCTGATTCTTGCCACAATTCTGAGGGTTGCAGTTGGGGTAACAAGCATTCTTGCGCCCCAGTAGCATTCATTTCTTCCCGAACAATTTGAGAGACTTTTTGCAACACCCGCCACATTAAGGGTAAGTAAGCATAAACGCCACTACCAATGCGACGAATATAACCTGCCCGAAGCAAAAGCTTATGGCTAGGAATTTCTGCTTCCCTTGGTGCTTCTCGCAGGGTGACAAACAGCATTTGAGACAGTCGCATTACTTACTTACCTTATCTGTACCGAAGAATGATTATTTCATTCAGTCTATGGCATTAAGGAAGTTATACAAAATCTAACTTTGATAGACTACTATATATTCTCTTAAAAGAGATGATTAAGTTAAAATAACCTTGGTTAATCTTGTACATATTCTGTGCCGTTAACCAAAGCCATTTCTGCTTTGACAAACTCCCTACCCAAATAAAGGGCATGAGCTAAGTAAGAAAGGGGACAAGGTTGAGCAACTTCGGTAATTTTCACCCCTAATTCTTTGGCTGTTCTACCGGTAAAAGTAGCTGTAGGAGTTCGCTTTAAAGGTTTGTCACAAGGAAAAGGCTTTCCGGTTTCGGGATCTACGGCTAAACCTTTTTCGTTAATCTCATTGGTATAGTGTTCTGCACAAATCAAACTTTTCCCTCGATCTAAATAAATAATAAAATAACCAGCCGGATCTAGTTCAATGAAGCGTTGGGAAAGTTCTTCATCAATAGCGGCTAAATTATCGAGCTTTATAGTCATACAAAATAAGTGTTTATTTGCAAGTTTGGGTAAGCTGTTGAAATGTATTCTTAATAGTCAAGCATCATAAGCAGAAATTTGATAATTAGCAGCAATTAAAAAAGCAGATTCCATTAGTTCAGTAGTAGATAAGCTGTCAGGCATTTAATTTACTTATTAGGTTTGATGGGGAGATAGGGAGATAGGGAGATGGGGGGAGGGTTTTAGGGCTTATTTCCTAGTTGAGTAATACACAGTTTAACGGTAGATGTATTCGTAGAGGACACTTTCAATACCTATGCGGCTACCTTTGATGCGGATGTCATCAGGGGCTAGAAAGTTGAAGTAATCTTGGATTTGCATATCTATGAAATTTTGATTGATTTTAAAACTTAACTTTCTGCTTCAATTGCTTCTGTTACTTGCTCAATTAGAGGTTCAAGATCGTTACTATATGTATCCCAGATAATATCTAAATTTACACTAAAGTAAGCATGAACTAATCTATTTCTCATACTAATTATATCTATCCAAGGAATTTCTGGATATCTCTCCTTACAAGCACTAGAAACTTGATTTGCGGCTTCGCCAATAATTTCTAAGTCCTTAACTATAGCTAAAGTTAACACCCTATCCTCATCTAAACTATCTCTTGATTTTCCAGCAACAAAATCAAGTATTTCTCTTGCTGCATCTCGCATATGTTGAAGGCGTGTCAAGTCGTCAATTGCTGTCATATTGTACTAATGCCTCAGCTATGACGCGATCGCGGAAGTAAATACTTAATTCTTCAGGTGTTCTCAAATCAATTTTGCGTCCCCATAGCATCGTCGATAATTCTCTTTCCATTCTCGCTATCTTTAGGAAACCTGGGGTTTTTCCTGGCTCAAATTCTACCAAGAAATCAATGTCGCTATCAGGGCTAAAATCATCTCTTAATACTGAACCAAATAGAGATAGTTTACGAATGTGGTGAAGTTGACAAAATTGAGCTAATTTTGCTGATTCTATTTTAATAGGTAAAGTTTTATTCATAAGTTTGCTTAATTGCTATTATATTTTTGACTTTGTTCTCTAGCAAATTATTTAAAGGGTCAAAACCGACCAGTTTCAAAATCATCTAGCCCTTGTTGAATACCTTCAATTGCTGCTTGGGAATCTTCTAGTTCCCACTCTAAGATTTTTTTGAGTAGTTCGGCAGCAACTACGCTTATGTTTTGACCTCGTTTTCTGGCCTGTTCCCAGAGTTGTGCTTCTAACTCTGGACTCAAATCAATGCTGATTGTCATCTCAATTTGGTTGTCTTTTTAAAGTTCTATTTTATCAAAACCTAACCAACGGCGAAATCTGTAAACTTACGTGCTAAAGGTTCATGAAATGCTATGACAATATCTTGCTTAGAGATACCCTGCTCAATTAGTTTATTGGCAAAGTCTACTTCTGTACCATCATACTGAATCCAAACTTTGTTATCTTTAAGATCAATATGAATAGAACATCCGTAGATACGTCTGTGCTTGTTCCAACCAGTCCTAATTACTTGATAATGCTCTCCTTGTTCATCAAAGCTAGTATAAACTTCAACATCGCCATAGGAAGGCTTTATATAGCTATACTCAGTGAGGATTTGTTTGACAATTGCACGATGATGTTCTAGTTTTTCCATTGTACGATTACCTCTTGGAATGGGTTGAATACAATTAATTTAAGCTGTACTTCTTCAATTATCATTTGGGTAAATCGTCTTGAGAAGAAGTCTTCATAACTAGCAAGGGGAACAGCAAGATACAGAGTTCTTTCTGGTTCTTCTGCTTTTAGAGCAAAACGGTAGTTGAAATATTGTCCTAAAGCAGTATGAAACTGATAAATTTCAGAGGTTCCCAGAAAGCTTTTGACTTCCACGGCAATTTTTTCCCCTTGTCTTTCTGCGCCAATTAATTTTTCTGCACCCAGATCAATTTTCATCGTTACATCACCAAAGTCTACATCCAAAGGATCATGGGTAATAGTCCAGCTTTCTTTTTCTAAAGTGTGGCGAACGGCATCATGGTAGAAATCTTTAGCTGCCATCTATTTATCTTAATCGTCTCTGATTAATTTTATATATATTAGGCTGCCCTGGATATAGCTTGGCTTGCTTTGCGATGTTAAGAAACTGCAAAATCTGTAATCTTCCGGCTTTCAAGAGTTTTGTAAGCTAGGACAATTTGTTGAGGAGGTATACCTAAATTAACAAGTTCGTTAGCAACGCCTTCTTCTGTACCATCTTGTTGTATCCAAATCTTTTGGTCAATAATATCGATATGAGTTAAAGTTCCATAGATACGTCTACTTTTATGCCAACCTATGTCTACAAGTAGATAATGGTTACGAATTTCATCTATGACTAGTTGGCTTTCCGTTTCAGGATCGTTACTGATAAATTCAAGGTAGTCTTGTAAGACTTGAATTGTTGCTTGTTTGAGGTTGGTTTTTAGGGTATCCATTTAACAATTACCTCCTCTGTAGGATTAAAGCTAAAAAGACAGATCATTTTATTCTTCCTCCTTCTCTAATTAATTCTGTACTATCGAGCCATTGAATATTAGTTTGAGTTGCTCGTTTTTTCTTTCTTGCTTCTATATTGGCAAGAATGATTTTGGCATTTTTACGTCTTTCTTCCCAAGTAGGATCAGTTTCAGGAGAAAGGTTGATTTTTAGAGTTGTTTCAGTTTTTGCTAATGCTGTTTTTAAGAGTTCAATTGCTTGCTCATTAACAGAATTGATAGTAAAAATCATGTATATAAAAATAATAAATTTAATTTCCCTTTAAACTAGCTTGAACCAATATTTATAATTTTTTACCTTATCAATAAGCTTTACATTTTTAATGTGAACCTCGTATCTAGTATTAGTATTAAGGTTATCTATTTTCCAACTCAAGATGTTTCCAAGTCCAGGCATATCATTGCTATAATCTATTGCATTAACTTTAACTGATTTTTCATTTTCATCTAATATTTCAATATTGACATTTGAAAAATCTACTTTTTGGCTATTCTTTATACTTATTTTATCTGCTACTACACTAAAAGATAAAGCAGGATAACCTTCTGAGTTTTGCAGAAATAATTCAGAGGGATATTCGTTATAAGGATACGCGATAAAATTAGGCTCTAAAGACATCAAGTTTTCTGGTCTGTAGTTTTCAATACGAATTGCCATACTACTTATTTGATAGGCTCTGATTTCCTCTCCGTTTTTCTTGATTGATTGTTTCTGGAGCGATCCATCAAACCGACCAAAAGATAACTCTGAAACAAAAGGATTTAAAAAAACAAATCTTTTAAAAGTTTTCCTGTTGAAAGCAGCTTCTAATAATTCTTTTGTACTAACAAATTTATTAAGATATTGATCATTTGTAGTCGTTACCGATGTAGGCACATAAATCAAAGATGTTTGCACAGTGTCTTGCTGGCTTTCTGATGTAGAATTAGACCAACATCTATAGTTTTTATTAGGTTTGCCGTTTTTGTCATGGTTAGAGGCTCTTACTAAAGCAGCTTCTGAAGCGCGATATTCGTCCTTATACCGATAAGTAATTGGTCTTAAATTGTGTAGTATTCTAATTCTGTTTACGGTTTCAACAAATTCCTGAATTTCAGTATCTCTTAAGATACCTTTAATACATTTTTTAGAACTAGGAATAGTAGTGTAAATGCTTTCAATACTGATTTTGGTATCATCTACTCTAACTTTTTCCATACCAAGTTTTTCTAATCGCTTTTTGTTTAATCCTTTCAAGAAATAGTTACCAAGTGATACGGTAAGCAAAAGAATAATTAAAGATAAAATATTTTTATTTAACCTAATTTTCATTTTTAGCTGCCTTACTTTCCGTTAGCTTATACTTATGTCATTCTCTAAAAAAAGGCTTATACCCATTGTTGTACCAGATTGATACATCAAAAAGATTGTCAATTTCCTGAGCAGTAAAAGGATTTTTCCCAATGGCTAAAGAATCAATCCATTCTTGACGGTTGATTTCTTGGTGCTTTGAATCATCTAATTCTATTGACTCCTGAAGGTCTTTAATAGCTGCCTCAAAGTTATTAACCAGAGCAAATGCTAAAGCTCGACTTGTTAGTGCATAAGCTCTCATCCATTCCTTATCTGCAAGTTCTACAGCTTTATTACAAGCCGTCATCACCTTAGAAGCTTGTTTGTGTAAGCTACCAAACCAGCAAAGCTGATTCCAAGAAGATGCTGGGATTCCTATTTCTGGCTCCGATGGTCGTTGTTTTGCATAAATCTCTGCAAACTGCTGAGCCTCTTTAAAAACATCAATTGCCTCGTCAATTTGCCCCTGTCTTGCCAAAGCTTCTCCTCTAGTAACTAAGGCTGGTATCACTAAGCGTAATACTTCCAATTCAGGATTCAAGACTAAAGTTTTGTCCATCTCAATTGCTTGTTTGAATTTTGCTAATGCGGCTTTTGTTTTCCCTTGTCTGGCAAAATGACTACCTTGATCAATTAATAATTGAACGGATAATTTAGCATCATTGCATAGCTGACGATCATCATTAGCTACGTTAGAATTATTTTTGATATATTCATTAATCCAATAACAACCGCGTTGTATTAAATCATCTAAATCTAAATTCCATATAATCCCTGGTTCATAACCTGTTGAAGCTAGTTTCATTCCATTCGAGCTGAAACTTACGCTACTTATTCCTGAACTTATTCCTTTTGTCTGCTCTTCTGTGTTTAAATTAGAAATCAAATTACCATCATAATTCCAGAGCTTTATGACATTATTGCCCCCACCAGAAGCAATAATACTATATCTATAATTGTGGTCTAAACTACTCACTTTACCATCGTTACCTGTGAGAGTTTTTCGTAAATTACCGTCTAAAGTCCATGTTTTTATAGTACTATTAAAATCAAAGTCAGAATTGCTTGATGCACCGGCTGAAATCAAAAGATTTTCTTGGGGAATAATGAGTACATCCAGAGCATTTTCTCCATGTGTAATTCTATGCTGTAAACGGTTATCTGTATTCCAGAATTTTATATCTTTATCATAACCACCTGTAACAATTTGATTGTTTGGTGTAAATTGAACACTTTCTAAAGAATCTTCTGTCTCAATTCTGCTTGAAACTAAATTAACATTAAATATTCGACTATTTTGACGAGCTATTTCTAAAGTATATCTAGAGCCTTCCTGCTTTGCATTATCTAAAAACTCATTAAGAAAATCACGAAAATTTCTGACTCCTATATTACTCAAATTGGTTCCATTAATACTTACAATACGATCTCCTACTGTCAAACCTGCTAATTGTGCTGGTGAATTATTAACAACTCTACCAATAATCAAACTTTGCGCTTTATTATCTGGGATTGGATAAAAACCTAACCCAACATAGTAGTTTCTCCACTTACTTATTTCTCTGCCAGATAAATTCCAAGTTCTGATTGTACTATCTCCCCCTACTGTAACTACTCTTTTACCATCAGGGCTGAAATCTATATCATTAACATAGTCTCTAGAGTCTCTCCCAGGATTATCTACTTCATCTTCTCTTCCATGTCCATAAAAAGTCTGTATTAGTTCTCCATTACGCTGCCAAATTTTTGCTGTCTTATCTTCACTAGCAGAAGCAATGATTTTGCCATCAGGACTAAACTTAACTTTGGTAATATTTTGTTGATGTGCTTTGATAGTATTAATTAATATGCCATTGTGATTATAAAGCTGAATATTTTTACCATTTGCGTGAGCAATTGTTCGATCGTCTGGGCTAAAACTGATACTACTTCCACCATTATTGAGCTTAGTTAAAGGAATACCATCAAGCTCCCAAAATTTAATCGTCGTATCCTGACTAGCAGAAGCTAAAGTTTTGCCATCTGGACTAAACTTCACGCTAGTAATGAAGCTACGGTGTCCCTCAATGGTTTTAATTAACTTGCTGTCACGTTGCCAGATTTTGATTGTATTATCATAACCAGCAGAAGCAATAGTTTGACCATCACGACTAAAAGTTATACTCCGTATCCCACGACTATGACCAGAAAAAGTATTAATTAAAGTTCCATCGAGATTCCATAAATTTATTTCGCTCCCTATAGATGCAAGAATGCGCTGACCATCAGGACTAAAAGTGACAGTGTTCCAATCTGACACTTTGGGTTCTCCCTTTCCTACCAAATTTTTAACAAGTTTCCCATCACGACCATAAAGTCTGATGATAGAAAGATTAGAGTCACTAGCTGGAGTAAAACGACTAGCTAATGCAATTAGTTGACTATCTGGACTGAAAGTAGCACTTGTAATTTCTTCATCACTGTCAGTTAATTTAGCTAATAGTTGACCATTAATATCCCAAAGTTTAGCCCCCTGTCTTCCAGCAGAAATTATACTTTTTCCATCCGGACTAAACTTTACGTCAAAAATCAGACTACCATCATGTTCAAGGTTGGCAATAAGTTGATTATCTAAAGTCCTCAATTGAACTAAATTATTGCCTCCTAATGCGATCACTTTACCATCAGGACTAAAAGTTAAACTTTTTGAACCTCCTGATAATGAAGCACCATTCAATTGTCTTAAAAAGCTTCCATCAGCTTTCCATAGCCGAACGCTATTTAAGCCCGATGAAGCAATAAATTCACCATCAGGACTAAAGTCTATCATCGTAACTTCTGATGAATGCCCATCTAAACGATTACGTTCTTGAATTCCATAAACTATTTCTCTTAAAGCTGTGATGACCTTGATTTCTGTCTCAAGTTTTGCTTTACCAGAGCGTTTCAATTCCTGTAATCGCTTTCCCACTTTTACTGCTTGTACTATGGCATCAAGTTCTTGATTAAGTGTAAAACGCGATTGAGCGTCGGTGATATCAGTAATGACCTGATTGTTGATACTTTGGATTTGAGCATTGCGCCATTGGAAAAATGCAACAATACCGGCTATGCTCACTAAAATAGTGGAAATAATTGCCACTCTTGTACGGGATTGAGCAGCTTTTCTAGCCTGTCTTTCTTGCTTTAACTCTCTATCTCTTCTTTCATTTTCCTCTTTAATGATGCGATCGCGCTCTTTCCGACTCTCCCTAACAAACTCCCTCGCCAAACCAGACAAAGGAACAATCTCAACCTTCTCCTCAACAAACTCCTCCGCCTCCCCTAACTTCACTCCCTCCAAAAAATAGCCCTTGCCTTCCTCTTCTGTGGGCTTACCTTGTGCCTGCCATTCCTCAGCAGCCCTCTGGATCTTCCTTTCTGTCCTAATCGCCTCTCGATTATTTTCCAACAAATTCTGCAACCATAACCAATTGCCAATCAACGCCTCATGAATAATCTCAACAGTTTCTTGTTCCGTTTCCTCTCTTCTATTCGTCACCACCAAACGCACAGAAGCCAACCTCGTCACCAAATCCCAATTATCTTCCCCCACTTCATCACGGGTAGCAATGCGGCGAGTATCTTCTGTTCCTTCCCCTGGTTGCACCAACTGAATAAAAATTCGTTCTGCCCGCTTCTTATCCTCCTTACTTAAACTGGCATATTTCCCCTCGGCATACTTAGCCAAAGCCCCTTCCACACCACCAATTTCTTCATAAACCTCATGGGTTAACAGGCCATGTTGCTGTTTTGCCCATAACAATTCCAAAGCAAACTCCAAGGAAGGCAAATTTCCCGGTTCCTTCTCCACCGCCTGCAAAATCCGTTCCGTTAACCCAGACTCAATCCTCACTCCCAACTTTTGTGCGGGTTTTTCAATAGCCCCTTGCAACTCTTCCCGGTTCATAGGGCCAAGTTTGCGGTCAGCATCTTGCAAAGCATCAGCGAAAGGACGATAATCAAGAGCATAGCCTAAAAAGTCTGCCCGTAAAGTTAGCACTAACTTGAAGTTCTCTATATCGTTGACTGCTGACAACAATTGCTCTAAAAATAACTGACGTTCTGTATTATCTCGACAAAGGGTGTAGATTTCTTCAAATTGGTCGGCTATGAGTAACAAGTAAGTGCAGTTGTTCTTTTCTAAAATACGCTCTATTACATCCCGTAATTCTATCTTTCCTTGCTGCAACTTTTTAGCTTGTTCGTTAATCTTCTCAAGGCGAATATCTTCATCTGTTTCCCTTTGCCACAGAGGAAATAACTTTGCGGCTAAGTTACGAAAAGGGCGATCGCCGGGACGAAATACCTCAATTAACCAACCTTCCTCTCCACGCAACTGAGGAACTAACCCAGCAAAGACAACAGAAGACTTACCACTTCCAGAAGCCCCAATTACTGCCACCAGAGGCTGTGTCTGTACCGCTTGTACCAACTGCTGAGTAAACGTTTCTCTACCAAAGAAAAACTCTGTATCCTCTTCTCGGAAAGCAAACAAACCCCGATAGGGAGAAGTAGAAATAATCTGCTCTTCTAATTCTGGACAAGCATTGATAAGCTGGTCTATGGGAATAATAAAGGCAGCCCTAACTTCTGGTCGCAGACTATCAATAGCCACCGTCATACCAACAACAACCTCTAGTAGCTCATCCCAAACCGGAGAACCACTAAAACCTGGTTCAATAGGATAAGCAGAAGATGGGGGAACTTCTATCTGTACTCGACCATTTGCTTGTCGCTCTCTGATAATGCCATCAGTATAAACGCCAACCTCTTGCCCTTGGGGAAAACCAAAAACTTGAAAAGAATGCTTCCACAGGTTTTCTGTTCTAACCAGTCGTACAGGCTGAGTTCCTGGTGGTAAGGGATTTTCTAGTTCTAACAAAGCTATGTCAGCCCCAGTCTCCGGTAAAATAGAGGGACTCGGTTGGACTGGTAGCCAGCGAATAACTCGCCCTCTGAGAATGTTTTTCGATGCTATTAAGGGAAAATCTAAATGAATTTCTTGATTTGGTTCATTTGGGGCATTTAACGGTTGACCAATTGCTGCATTAATCACATGGGCGCAGGTGAGAACATATTTATCGGAGACAAGAAAACCTGCACCAACAACTTTTCCGTTGGTTTGACGAATTCGGGCAACAGCAAACTTCAATTGGCTAGTCATGGGATTTTAGGTTGTAGGTTTGAGATGTCCCCTAAAAAGACTAATATTCAAGTAAATGTTGGGTTGTGCTGTCGCTTAACCCAAGCTACAGGATTTTGTGCAAGTGATATCACTTCTTCCACTTCAAAGTTATTTCGTAGTTACCTTCTACATTAGCAGAAGCAATAACAGCACCCATTTCTGCTGTCATCTTAACTCCAAATTTCACCTCTACTTCATCAGGAGAATCTTTTAACTCGCGGATTTTACCAATAATATTGCTAGCAACTGGTTTAATGCTATCCATAGCCTCAGCAAAAGAGGTTTGGGCTTTAACGACAATTTGTTGCCCAGGGTAATTTGCTACTAAACCTTCATCTACTTCATTACTTGGCAACTCTTCTACTTCTACCAAAATAGAGTCATCACCTTCGAGGCGAAATTCAATTAAGGGTTTCACTATTAACCTCTGTTCTAGATATTTTTGTTGTTGAATTACCAGTGAATTATAGTTTTCCTTTTCAAAGACTCGCTGATATCATTAGACACAATTTTTACAATTTGGCTAGCTTGTGGCCCGGCTAACAAGTAATACAGCACCTTGAAACTCATTAGGTACATTATTTTAATGTCAAACTGTTCACTAATAACTTTTTGCTGGGTCAACCTCACCTTAAGCTAATCAATCCTGTAGGCTTTACAAAAATAACACTATCAATAGTGGGTTTTTGCGTATAATACTGATCCATTACACTGTCTATGGTGTTCGATTTGCTTACGGCACATCAAGCAGTCTCAATAAAGTTAGAACTTATTACATCAGGTATGCAACAGACCCTATCAACAACGGCAACGGCAAATTCCCATAATCGAGCCAACATTCAAGTTATCAGACGAAATGGCGCGAAAGCGCCTCTCAATGTCTCTAAAATTCGGTCTGTTGTTGACTGGGCTTGTGCAGGAGGTGAAGCTAATCCCATCACCCTAGAAGCAGGATTAAAAACCCGCCTCAGAAATGGTGTCACCACCAGAGAGATCCAAGATAACTTAATTAACTGCGCTTTGGAAATGTGCAGCCCCACTGAACCAGACTGGCGCTATGTAGCCGGGAGACTCCATATTTGGAGTTTGTGGAAAGATATTTTGGTATCCCGTGGCTATCAGTATGGTCATTATGCCCGAACAGTGGCAGATAAAGTCAAAAGTAACCAATATGATCGGGCCATTTCTGTTTATAGCGAAGCAGAATTAACAGAGGCAGGGAGTTGGATCAATCCAGATTGGGATACAGATTATGATTATGCTGGGGCTGTTCTATTAACCAATCGCTATCTCCTTGATGATGAATTACCCCAGGAAGCCCTCTTAACCTGTGCTTTATTGTTGGCATCCACCGAAAGTCCACATGAACGCTTAGGCTGGGCTAAGAAGTTTTATGTAGCGATCGCCACTCGAAAAATTTCTTTAGCAACACCGATTTTAGCTAACTTGAGAGTTCCTAACGGTTCACTCAGTAGCTGTTTTATTGCCGCAATGGACGACAATTTAGAAAGTATTTTTGAAACTATTACTAATACGGCGAGAATTTCCAAAAACGGCGGTGGTGTAGGCTGTAACGTCAGTCGTATAAGGGCTACGGGTAGTTGGGTAATGGGCAAAAAGAATGCTTCAGGGGGAGTAATTCCTTGGATTAAGTTGCTCAATGATACTGCGATCGCCGTTAACCAAGGAGGGCGTAGGGCTGGGGCTGTTACCGTTAGCTTAGATATCTGGCATCTTGATGTACCAGAATTTTTAGAGATGCAAACAGAAAATGGTGATCAGCGCCGCAAAGCTTACGATATTTTTCCTCAATTGGTTATTAGCGACGAATTTATGCGTCGGGTGAAGGATAAGCAAGAATGGACATTAGTAGATCCTTATGAATTACGTACCAAGTTGGGTATAGAATTAGCTGAACTTTGGGGAGATAAGTTTGAAGCTGCTTACCAAAAAATTGAAGCTGCTTTAGACAAAGAAATCAAGCTTTATAAAAAAGTTAATGCCCGTGAACTTTTCAAAGGCATCATGAAAGCACAAGTAGAAACGGGAATGCCCTATCTCTGGTTTAAGGATGCTGCTAACCGTGCTAACCCCAACCAACACGAGGGATATATACCTGGTGGCAATTTGTGCCAGGAAAGCTGGTCAAATGTTAAACCAGGGGTAGAAGCCCACACTTGCAACCTTTGTAGCATCAACTTAGCTAATACAGAAGAAACTGAGTTACCCAACATTAGCCGCATTGCTGTACGGATGTTGGACAATACCATCGATTTAACCTCTCCTCCCTTCCAAGCTAGCCAAACCCACAATGACAAGTATCGTACTATTGGAGTCGGTTGTATGGGCTTAGCGGACTGGCTAGCCAAGCGCAAGCTATCTTATAGCAGTTTGTCTGAGATAAGTTACCTTTTTGAGGAAGTTGGCTACTATTGCACCTATGCCTCCATGGAATTAGCCCAAGAAAGAGGGGCTTATCCTGCTTTTGCTGGTAGTGAATGGAGTAAAGGAAAACTTATCGGTGCTAAATCTGTAGACTGGTTTAAAGCTAATGCTAGAGATCACGGGCGTTGGGTTGCCCTGGCAGGGGAGATTATTAAACATGGCATTCGCAATTCCCATATTACGGCGATCGCCCCTAACACCTCTTCATCTTTAGTCCAAGGTTGTACAGCCAGTATTTTGCCAGTTTATAGCAAGTTCTTCTACGACAAATGGGCTAAAGGAACAGTACCCATCGCCCCTCCCTTTATCAAAGATAGTTTCTGGTTCTACCGAGAAAATAAGAACCTGGATCAAAAAGAGGTGGTTAAAGCAGTCGCAACCATTCAAAAATGGATTGATACAGGGATTTCTATGGAATTACTCTTTAACCTCAACAAAGGAGTTTACTTCCCCGAAGAACCAGAACGTTGTCTTAAAGCCAAAGATATCCTAGAAACCTTAATCATGGCTTGGGAAGAAGGATGTAAAGCCGTTTATTATATCCGCACCGTACAAAAAGATGATTTTAAAGAAAAGGGAGACAGTTGTGTTTCATGTGCTAACTAATACTGCACTAACTAGTTGACTACCTACTCCCCATTAAGATTAAGATTAACCTCAATGCAAACTAAAATTTCCATGAAAAGTAACCCCATCTTCAACCCTGATGGGGATGATCGCCCCGAAACTCGTTCCATTTGGTTTGGTAATACCACAAACCTCATGCAACTTAACGATGTCCGTTATCCCTGGGCTGTTGGTTTGTACCAACAAATGCGAGAAAACTTCTGGGTTCCCCAAAAATTGGACTTAACCCAAGATGTCACCGATTATTGGAACTTAACCCCAGAAGAACGCTATGCCTTCGACGGCATTCTTTCCTACTTAACCTTCTTAGACTCTGTACAGACTTGTAATATTCCCCACATCAAAAGTAGTGTTACTGCCCCAGAAGTTAGCCTTTGCATGGCAGAACAAATTTCCCAAGAAGGAATGCACAACCAAAGTTATCAATATATCATCGAAACCGTCATTCCTAGTGAACGGAGGAATGCTGTTTATGAGTTTTGGCGTACTGATAAGGTGCTGCGAGACAGGTGCGAATTTGTCGCCGGGCTTTATCAACAATATGTCGATAATCCCACACCAGAAAGCTACTTTGTTTCCTTACTCGCAGACTTTTTATTAGAAGGGCTTTATTTCTACAACGGCTTCATCTATTTCTATAACCTTGCTTCTAGGATGTTAATGCCGGGGAGTGCAGACATTTTTAAAATGATTAACCGTGATGAGTTAAGTCACGTTCGCTTGTTTCAAAAACTCATCCCTGAAGCAATGCAAGTATTTCCCCATTCCCTTGAACAAGTCTATGCTATGGTGGATGCTGCTGTAGAACATGAATGCCGTTGGACGGGGCATATTGTTGGTAACAACATTTTGGGCATCACAGAAGCTAGCACAGAACAATATACCAAATACTTAGCTAATATGCGACTGCGTAGCATTGGCTTAAAGCCTTTGTATCCAGAAGAAAAATACAAAAAGAGTCCCTACGCTCACTTAGAACGCTTTTCCGATACTAAAAAAGAGGGGCATACCAAAGCAAACTTCTTTGAAGCGGGAGTTACCAGCTATGTTATGTCTTCTGGAGTCGGTGGTTGGGATGAAATTTAATTAAAAATTCTCAACTCCCACTTCTGTTTTGTTAACTAACCTAGGGATAGACAGTATAACTCCGTTGCAAAAAGCAACATTGCTTTATCCTTTGATATGAGTTATCCATGACATTTGGCTTAAGCATCAAAAGCTTTGCAGGTTAAGGGTTGCAGCTTGCAGGTTGTAGGTTGCATATTTCTTCAACACTGCTGATTAGAAAATTATTTTCCACAGAACACTAGCTGTTAGTACCAGAGATAGCGTATCTTAGGGTATTATCTCGCAGCTTTGTATTTTTGAACGTCTTACATTATGTCCAAATCTCTTGAATCTTCTGTCATTCCCCCTCAAGTTCAACAACTCTTTGCTCAAGTCTATGCAGAAATGCTTTCCTCGGTGCAAGGTGAAGCAACATCAGAACAAGTTGAGCAACTCCAAACTGAGTTAGAAGCAGTAAAAGCTGAACTCAAGGGTATTCTCTTCGCTTTCGGCGAGTCACAAAAGCAAGTAATGGCTATAGCTCAGGAAAATGAACGGCTCAAACACGGAGGGGAACTGACGCAAGAGCAAGGCGAAAGCAGCGCTACTACTAAGACAACCCTAGCTGGACAAACCTTCTATATACCTTTGCCCGTAGCCGATGCTCTCCAAGCTGAACGGGTGAGTATGCAAGCGGAAATTGCTACTTTAAAAGCGCAGCAAGAGCAGCCAAAAGGCAAGACAAACAAACCTAAGCCTAACCCTAAAAAAGCTTCTACTCAACCAACTAAGTCTAAAACAGAAACGAAACCTTCTCCTTCAATTGCTGATCAAGAAGGTTGGGATGTTGGGACTAAGAAAATGCAAACTGACTTAACCAAAACAAAAATCCTGACTAGAAGTCAAACTGACAAGGTAAAAAAAGCTGGGGCGAAAGTTACTGGCAAAGATGGTTCTGTTTGGGAATTCACTGGCAGAAACCGCGCTCGTAACAATGCGAAGATTTATGAACGTATAGGTTAGGGGGTAATAGGTTTAGCGATTAAAATTTCTCAGCTTAAAAAATGAGACTCTTATAAGAGTCTCATTTTTTAATAGGGGTAAACTCAATTGGTATTTTTCTACGGATAACTAAAGGGCAAGAAATTATGCTGATGCTTCAGTTATTATTTATTTTGAGTACTTAGTAGATATTGTGTAAGTAATATTTTTTCTGTGAAGAAATAGAGAATGTATTTGTTTTTACGGCGGCGACAAATTAAATGGTTTTTTATTAAAAAATACAGAGAAAATATTCTCTCCTTAATTGTGCAATCACCCAAAACTTTATGACATCCCTCCTCGTTAATACCAGCCCAGCTAATGTTTCCACTCCCCTATTCCAGAAACAAAAGCTTAATCAAATACTCAATGAAGTTGTTTCCCAATACGCCTTAGAAAATCATCCTTTTGTTAAACAGTTTGCAGCAGGAAATTTTAGCAAAGATGCTATTCGCAAATTTGCTATGAAAATGCTACCGGGAAGCAATCGCTTCAATCAAGCATTTTTGAAAGTAACAGCGAAAATGTCCAATTATCGCGCTCGAACAATTATGTTAGAAAATGCTTTCACTGAACATGGAGAGCTAGATCCAGATAAGGCTCATGTAGCCTTATTTATGCGCTTTATGAGAGGTATTGATTGTCCTCGTGTTGATCTGAATGAGGATGACGGTGCTTTTCGTATCCCCGCCTTACGATTTAAGAAGTTTGAAGTTTGTGACGATGAGCCAATTGTACGCTCTTTGGGACGCTTTGCTGTTATTGAACAAATTTTACCTGGTATTTTCCCCAACTACATTGAGGGATTGCGTAAAATTTTCCCCGGCATTGATGACCAAACTATTGAGTATTTCCATATCCATTGTATCCTTGATCCAGAGCATACTGATGAGTTGCTTGATGTGGCGCAAATGCACATCGAATCTGAGGATGATGTGATGTTATTTGAGGCAGGAGTGCAAGATATGGCCCTGTCAATTCAAGATATGTTTACTTGGATGAAGGAAAATTTGGAAGCAGAAGCTAGTACTCTATCGATTAACAATTGATGGATAAGGGAGAAAGCGGGGAAGAGAAAAATCCTCCCTAGTAGTCTTAACGACAACGCTTACTAATACCCTATTTCCCTAGTTCCCTAGTCCAAAAAGTAGCTAAGTGTATAAAACTGCACTTGTAAGTCTTCCCCATCAAAGTAGCTTTGAGCTTAAACTGAGGAAGTTAAAGTAACGGGACTAGGGGCTTTTTGTACTGGTAGTTCAACAATAAACTCGGTTCCCTTACCAGGGGTAGAAAAAAAGCGGAGACGACCACCATGTTTTTCGACTATGATTTGATGGCTAATGGATAATCCTAGTCCTGTTCCTTTACCTACAGGTTTGGTGGTAAAAAAAGGATCAAAGATACGGTTGCTAACTTCTTCGCTCATGCCCATACCGTTATCTTTAATAGCAATTCTAATCCAGTTTTCTTCTAGACCAACTGTCTTGATCCAAATTTTACTAGGATTAGTAGCTAGTTCTGCTGGAGATAGCTGATTGTTGCGCTCTTCTAGAGTGTCTATGGCATTGCTAATAAGATTCATAAATACTTGATTAACTTCCCCAGGAAAGCATTTAACCAAAGGAAGATTGCTATAATCTTTGATCAGTTCAACAGAGGGAGAACCAAGCTTTGTTTTGAAGCGACTACGTAACAGCAGTAAAGTATTATCTATACCTTCATGCAAAGAAGCAAATTTATACTCTGCTTGATCAAGACGAGAAAAGTTACGTAGAGAGCTGACAATTTCTCTGATCCGTTCTGCGCCAATTTGCATTGAACCTAAAAGTCTCGGTAAGTCTAATTTTAGAAATTCAAGGTCGATTTCTTCAATTACTTCTGCAACTTCCGGGGGAGGTTTGGGATAACAGCGAGAATATACAGTTAATAATCTCAAAATGTCTTGAATATATTCACTAGCGTAGGAAAGGTTGCCATAAATAAAGTTGACTGGATTATTAATTTCGTGGGCTACCCCTGCCACTAGTTGACCTAAGCTAGACATTTTTTCTTTGTGAACAGATTGCATCTGCGATCGCTGTACCTGGTACAAATTAATTTCTGCTTTTTCTTGGGCTGTTTTATGTTCGTCTTTGATACTGAGGATTTGACGCAAGGTTTGGTGGTAAATGTGGATGCTAAAGAAAATGAACCAAGCAGTAGAGAGAAAAATTATTCCTGTTAAAAGAGGTAATAAGTCCTGCTTTTCTACCAAAACCAAATAAAAAGCGAGAGAATAGCCACAGAGGAAAAAAATGGTTGCAAAATATAAAACTTGCCAACTCCATTTTTCGCTACCGGAACTATATAGACTGAGAATATTCCTCACTTTGAGAGTTGAGAAGAACATTACTACGGCACCACAAAAAATTAACAGGAGAGTAGTACTTTGAGATAGGAAAGATTGCATATTTGTCTGGTTTAAAATTACTGAAGAGAAGTCTTCCTCCCCGGCATCAGGTACAGGTTAGAAATAAACTCTTCTAGGAGAGAAAATTTAATTACACTAAAAAATAGACAAATTCCGGAAATAACTCCAAGATATAGTTGATTGTACTCAGGTAGTAACACTTAGCAAAGATTTGCTTATGAAAGCTTGGATTTAGTATGCCATTACTATAACGAAGTGCTAAAAAATGATGTTGGCAGAAAAATAGCTCTTCAACTGGCACACTAAGTATTGACAAGGGAGAAAATTGCTTTCAATTTTTAAAGAAATTGAAAGATTGCTAGACATAAACCTCTAGCAAGCCTTCAAACAAACCTCTTCCCTCTATAGTTCCAAGAAGAGGATCGGAGGCTCTTTCTGGATGAGGCATCATACCTAAAATGTTGCCTTGTTCATTGGTGATCCCCGCGATATTGTTTACCGAACCGTTAGGGTTGCTGGTTTCATTGATTTCCCCATTACTATGACAATAACGGAAGATTACTTGACCTTGATCTTCTATAGCTTTGAGGGTATCAGTATCAGCGTAGTAACGCCCTTCGCCATGGGCAATGGGTAAGCTAATGATTTGCTCACAAGAGTAGGCTTGAGTCCAATTTAAGTTGCTTCTTTCTACTTTAAGGGGAACGCGATCGCAGATGAAGTGTAAGTCTCGGTTACGGATTAATGCCCCAGGTAATAACCCTACTTCCGTTAAAATTTGGAAACCGTTACAAATTCCTAAGATGTATTTACCCTGTTGAGCATGAGCCAGTACGCTTTTCATGACAGGAGAAAAACGAGCGATCGCACCACAACGCAAGTAATCTCCATAGCTAAAACCACCAGGGATAATTATGACATCTAGTTCCGTTAGATCTGTTTCTTGATGCCAAACCATGCGGGTTGGCTGTCCTAATAACCCTTTGGTTACTGTTTCTACGTCGCGATCGCAGTTTGAACCAGGAAAAACTATAATACCAAATTTCATAATGATTAACCGCTAACAACCAATTTCATTAACTCAAAGCGATAATTTTCAATCACTGTATTTGCTAAGAGGCGATCGCAAATTTGTGCCAATTGTTCTTCTGCTTGTTGCTGATTAGCCGCAGTTATAATCAACTCTATATACTTACCAATTCTAACTTGTTCTACTCCTTGATAACCTAACTGTTCTATACCAGATTGTACTGCTGTACCAGCCGGATCTAGTACTGAAGGTCTAAGAGTTATGTAAATGCGAGCCTGATATTTTTCCATCATAAGTCTGGTGATTAAATTAACGTACTAAATAAGTTTTCCAAATCGGCTTAGTTTCTCCTGCTTCTCCTTTCTCTAATACTCGTTTCAATAAGCGCCAAGTTTTTCCTTCCCTTTGTAATTGTAAGTAAAGATCGAAATTATCTTTATCTTGCTCAACTTTTTTATTATCTAACTTTATTTTCAGGTTGTAGGTTCCTTTAAGATGGTAAGTCGCTAGGTTGTTGACGTAAAGGGGTTTTAAGTCCTTGATGCTGATTTTGCCAATTTCCCAGGCAGAAGAAGAGGTTTTAAGCTTCTCTCCAAGCTGTTTTTGAGCTAAACTCACTTGCAATTCTACAGCTTGTTTAACCAAGTTTTTACTTGGTGCTAAAGTTAAAGGAGGAGTAAGACCAGCACAGGAGGTTAATAATAATATTATTAATAGTAAAGTGACAATTTTTTGATAGCAATTAGTTTTCATTAATTTCTTCAATTAATAATGATTATAAAATATATATAGCAATTCTACGACTTGTGAGGTATGGCATAGATTCTGATTTTTGCTAATAGCTAGTGGCTAGTAGTTGGTGTAAATATGGAAATAGACCAAATGTACCTCATGAATTTGAGAACCGCTATAGTAATTTAGTAATTCTCGTAGTTGTGAGGTTCGAGGTTCTTGATTTGAGGGAATAGGGTTGGCGTAGCGTTGCCGTAAGGATATAGCCACTCTTTCAATAGGCAACAGAGGTAGAGATTTTTCTGGTCAGGAAAAACGATGCTATAGCTTTATGAATTATTTGGGAAACGCTATATGCTCTTTAGGTAACTTGCTATACTAGCTCAGAAATTGTTAAAAGTTGAAAGAAAAGAACTAAAAACCGGGAATTATTGAAATTAGCATAGCCATCTTAAATTAATAGTACTAGTCCTGGTTTCTAGGAACTTCAGACCATAACCATTGTAAACCCCGTAACTCAAATCAGTGGTTTTTAGTCTAATCACCTAAGTCCTAACTTATTTCTTAATTATGCAACCTCCCATACCACCACAAACCGTTTTAAGACAACAGTATAAAATCAAGAAAACCATTGGTAAAGGTGGTTTTGGTAGAACTTACTTAGTAGAAGACTTAACTCGCTTTAGCGAAGTTTGTGTTCTAAAAGAATATTATCCCGCCAACCAAAAAAATACTTCTATTTTAAAAAAATCTAAAGAACTTTTTCAAAGAGAAGCCCAGGTTCTTTATAAAATTGACCATCCACAAATCCCCAAATTTAGAGCTGCTTTTGTAGCTGGAGGGCGCTTATTTTTGGTACAAGATTATGTAGCAGGAAAAACCTATAGTAAGTTACTAGAAGAACGTCAAATTCAAGGAGAAACTTTTACTCAAACTGAAATAGTTAAGTTTTTCCAAGCAATGTTACCAGTTTTAGAACATATTCATAAGCAAGGGCTGATTCACCGTGATATTTCCCCTGATAATATTATTCACAGAGAAAAAGATGACCTACCTGTATTAATTGATTTTGGGGTAGTGAAAGAAAAAGTAGCTCAGTTAGAAGAAGAAACTGCTGTTCAAGGAACTACAGTGGGTAAAGTTGGTTACTCTCCTAATGAACAGCTACAAACAGGCAAAGTATTTCCTAGCAGCGACATTTATGCTTTAGCCGTAACGGGAGTAGTTCTTTTAACTGGGAAAGAACCCCAGGAATTATTCGACCAAAATACCATGACTTGGCGCTGGCAGCAGTGGATACCTACCCTTAATGTCCACTTAGCGGGGATTTTCAACCGGATGATGAGTCCCCGCCCTAATAGTCGTTACCAATCAGCCACAGAAGTTTCTCAAGCTTTACGTTCCATAGCTGATTTGGTTACTGACACAGCCTCTCCACACCAAGCTGAAACTTTAATACCTACAGGGGCAAATTTTGAAACTTTGATTCCTACAAAGGCAAATACCGAACTTAGCAATTCTTCTTCTGGAAGTCAGGTAACGTCTTTAGCAAAGGGAAGCATAAAAACTTACCAACGAAACAATAACTACCCTCAAAGAAAGAGTTCAAATCGTCATAGTAATAGCCCCTTAGCTATTTTACTGATTGGAGGTAGCATCCTGAGTGTTCTTATTGTTGCTTTTGCAGTGATGATTAAATCTTTAGTTTCTTCTCCGGGAGAAGTCGTTTCTCAACAACCGTTGACTAGTGTACAAACGGCCCCACCACCACCTCCACAAAGATTCCCTCCACCTCCAAGAAGGCCAGGTGATCCTAACTTCGGTGTTGCTTCAGAAATTCCTCCTCAAACAACTAAACGGATGAGAAGAGAAAATCTCTCTTTACAAGAGAATGAAAATGTCATCCAATCAGGTAGTTTAGAAAAGGATATGGGAATTTCTTACAAAGTTTCTTTGTCAGAAGGGCAGCGCTTAAACTTCGCTATCATTCGCGGAGAAGTGACAGTTTCTCTATTAGGAATCAATCAACAACCTGTAAATTCTAGAGCAATTAATACTCGTTTGTGGCAAGGAACAGTTCCTAAAGATGGAACATATCTTATTGAAGTTAATCTCGTTAATGGTGTTGCTGCAAGCGAATATGATTTGGAGGTAAGCTTAGAAGCCGGATTTTAATTGAATTTTGCTAATAGTCTAGTTGCTAATGGCTAATGGCTAATGGCTAATTGCTATAAGTATTTTTAGAAAATATAAGATCCCCAAGAAATTTTTAACTTATTACTGATTACTTAACCTTAACTGCTGTACGCAAAATTTGTCCGGCTAAAATAGCAGCCCCAAAACCATTATCAATATTAACCACACCAATACCAGTGGCGCAGGAATTAAGCATAGTTAACAAAGGTGTAACACCTCCAAAACTTGTGCCGTAACCGATGCTGGTGGGAACAGCTACTACCGGGCAATCTGCCATGCCAGCTACAACACTAGGCAACGCACCTTCCATTCCCGCTACAACAATTAAGACATCAGCATCCTCAATGAGTTGACGATGACTAAGTAAGCGTTGAATACCTGCCACTCCCACATCCCACAACCGCTTAACCTCAAAGCCAGAAAATTCAGCAGTAAGGGCTGCTTCTTCTGCCACAGGTAAATCTGCTGTTCCCGCAGTAAGGATAGTCACAACTCCAGGCTTTTTTACAGAGGCATCTAGGGTTCCCAAAGTACAAATCCGTGCTAAGGGATGATATTGCACTCCGGCAACTTGCTTTTCAATTTCTTCATATACCTTTGGTTCAATGCGCGTTGCCATTACCACAGGATTTGTTTGCGCCATGGTAGCCATAATTTGAGCAATTTGACTAGGAGTTTTTCCTAAACCCCAAATAACTTCAGGAAATCCGGTTCTAAGCTGACGATGATGGTCAATTTTAGCAAAATCATCAACTGGTTCAAAGGCTAAATGTTTAAGCTTATCAAGAGCAATTTCTGGAGAAAGTTGTCCCGTCGCTACTGCTTCAAGGAGATATTTCAAGTTATTAGATTGATACATATCAGTTGTCAATGATCAGTTATCAGTTATCAATTATATGTTTTGTAGGTAGGTTTATTGAGATTTATGGCAAGGGTTAATATCATAATTAAACCTTGCATCTACTGGTTGTTAATTATTAGCAATTAACGGAATGCACATCTTCAAATAATGACATCTAGTTTTCATCCCAACCAAATTGGCAGTCTATTTTAATAGACTTTATATATTAGCCAGTAACTTAAGTTCCTGGCGAGCTATTATTTAGTTAATTCTTTTTCAAAAGAAGCATCCTTCATTTCGTAGCTATTCCAAAACTTATCTGGTAAAGCCACATATTTGACACCTTTAATATGATTGCGTACTGCCCCTAAAGCTAAAGGATTGACTAAGTGAATCATAGGCAAATATTCTTGGGTTAAAATTTGTGTTTGGGCATATATTTCTTTACGCTTTTCTATATCTATTTCCCTCGCTCCTTGAATATATAAATCACTAATTTGTTGTTCCCAATCATACACTTCTCTACCTTCGAGTTCTCCTTGTCCTGGTAAAGGTTTTTGATTGAAAGTATGCAACCCTCCTTCAACACTCCAAATATTGCTACCGCTATTAGGTTCGTTGCCCCCAGTGAAGCCTAGTAAATAGCATTCCCATTCTAGGGAATTAGAAAGTTTTTCTACTAAAGTATTAAAAGCAATAGGAGCAAAGTCTACTTGAATGCCAATTTTACTCAAATCTTGTTTGATTTGTGCTGCCATTGCTTCTCGGATTTTATTACCAGCATTAGTAATTAAACTAAAGCGTACACGGTTCCCTTCACCATCAAAAAGTTCATCCCCTCGATATTCAAACCCAGCTTCTTGTAATAACTGCCTAGATTTATCTAAATCGTAATCATAAACAGGTAAACCTTCTTTGGTAGAAAGGTAAAAAGGAGATTGAATAGAAATAGGAGAATTTTGTGGTTCACCGATACCACGAAAAATATTATTAACCATTGCTTCGCGATCTATAGCATGGGCAACAGCACGGCGAAATTCTACTGTATTAAACCAACGAGATTTAACCGGATCTACTAAAGGTTTGCCGTCTCGTTTACCTTTATTAAGGTTAAAAGAAAAGAAAGTTTGTCCATAAGCTGGCCCAGCATTATAGATACTAAAATCACCTTTTTCTTCCTCCCGTTTTAGTAGAGAGAAAAACTCTGGTGTAAGTCCTACTGCATCCAAACCACTAGAACGAAATTGTAATAAAGAAGTGTCGGTATTCTCAACAATTTCCCAGACTAATCTCTCAATATATGGTAACTGATTGCCTTGTTCATCTTTGCGCCAATAGTAAGGATTGCGCCTAAAAATAACCCTTTGATTAGTTTGATATCCTGCTAATTTGTAAGGGCCATTAACAATTACTTCTTTGGGTGGTGTATCAACTCCCCAAGTGCTTAAAAATTCAGGTTTACCGTCCTGGTTTTTTGTCTCCACCGCTTCCCTTAAAGCGTGTTCTGGTAATATGTATAACTCAGTTGTACCAAGAAAGGGAGCAAAGGATTCTGGAAGGGTGAATTTTACTTTCAAATCATCAAGCTTTTCTACTTTAGGAAAAGCCCTACTTTCACCAATTCTTAAAGCATCCCTCGCATCAGTAGGAATTTCTTCATTAAGATAAACATCATTATAGGTAAAGATAACATCATCAGCCGTCAAAGGTTTACCATCAGACCATTTCAACCCTTCCCGCAGAGTGAAGGTGAATTCCAAACCGTCCTCAGAAATCTCCCAACTTTCTGCTAAAGCAGGCTCAATTTCTGCTGTTTGACTATTTTCTCCTACTAACCCTTCATAGGTACGCAAAAAGATGTGAGGAAATTCTTGGTTAAGGGCATAATTAAAAGTACTGGGATCACTTAACATTCCCGTTACCATCTCCGGAACTTTAGCAACGTCTTTTTCTAAAGCACTCAAGTTACAAGAACTAAGTGCCATAGCTAAAATTGAGGCGATCGCCATAGTTAAGCAGCGTTGCCAATTGATAGTGGGGAAGGAAAACAGTTTCATCAATTTACCTAATTTCAATATCTGCAAGTCATGTTAAACCTTTAGTGTTCTCTTGCTGAAGTTAACAACTAAGGCAAACAAATTAAATTTAGTATGAATTTTAAATATCATCATCAAAAGTCGGGATGACTGGATTCGAACCAGCGGCCCCTTCGTCCCGAACGAAGTGCGCTACCAAGCTGCGCCACATCCCGCTATTTTAAGGTAATGATTATAACACATAAGCGTCGTGCATTTCGGTCGTTTGTGGAGGAAGGAATATAGAAAATAGGGAATAGAGAATATTAATTGCTCTCTACTCCCTCAATTATTGATAAACTGAATCATTGGTCATTGATAATTGATCATTAACAACTGATAACTGAAAAGCTGTGGTAGTAAAACCAGATTGGTTACGGGTGAAAGCACCTCAATGGCAGCGCGTTGGTAGCGTTAAAGAAATCCTGCGTGACTTGTCTTTAAATACCGTTTGCGAAGAAGCCTCCTGTCCTAATATTGGTGAATGCTTCAGCGTTGGCACAGCCACTTTTTTAATTATGGGGCCAGCTTGTACCCGTGCTTGCCCCTATTGTGATATAGATTTTGACAAAAAACCTCAAGCCTTAGATCCTACTGAACCCTTGCGTTTAGCCGAAGCAGTTAAACGCTTAGGATTAAATCATGTTGTGATTACCTCCGTTAACCGAGATGACTTAGCTGATGGTGGTGCAAGCCAATTTGTACTTTGTATAGAACAAGTACGTAAAGTTTCTCCTCAAACCACAATCGAAGTATTGATCCCCGATTTATGTGGCAACTGGAATGCCCTAGAAACAATTTTACAAGCCCAACCCGATGTACTCAATCACAACACTGAGACAATTAAGCGCTTATATAAAAGAGTACGTCCCCAAGGAAATTATCAGCGCTCCCTAGAACTTATACAGCGTACTCGCCAAATTGCCCCTTGGGTTTATAGCAAGTCAGGAATCATGGTAGGGCTAGGAGAATCGGACACTGAAGTTAGAGAAGTTATTACCGATTTACGTCGGGTAGACTGCGATATTTTAACTATTGGACAATATTTGCAACCTTCCCAAAAACATCTAGGAGTGCAAGAATTTGTTACCCCAACTCAATTTGCGGCTTGGCAAGAATTCGGTACATCGATCGGTTTTCTTCAAGTTGTTTCTAGCCCCCTCACTCGTAGTTCCTATCACGCAGAACAAGTGAAAGAATTAATGCAAAAGTATCCTCGCTCTAAGTTTTGACCTGAGCTTAATTTAGTTAGTTTTAATTATTAAGTTATCAATAATTTTCATCTGAAAAGAGATTTTTATTGCTAGAATTAAAACATTAATTTCAATCTCTTTGCTAATTCGTATTAACTACTAGCTAAATGCAAAGACTTGCTTTAAAATATTAGTAGTTACTGAGTTTGTAAGTGCAATTTCTTAATTGGTTTTTATAAACTAATTTCCTTACCTGTATCTGCACTTAGCTATCTTTATTAAGAAAAGACTTTGGCAATCTCCTCAATAAAGTCTCAACCCAAGTAAATATCAGCCCTAACCGCTATTCAAAATAAAAAACAGTCCGAAATCATGTTTTTTGGTGACGTAGATTAACATGAGATTTGATTGAAGTCACACAGGTTATTCCTGTAAATGCTTAAACTAATAGGTAAGGATGAGATAGCAACATAGCTATGTTGTCTTATTAAAAATCCCCTTGTTGATTAGTTACCCAAATTGGGAAATATAGCATTAAGCAGTGACTTAAAAGTTCAACCCTGCTATTGCCGTTCGTAATAGAGAAATCGTTATGCCAGCTACTTCCTTTTACCTCGATACATCAAACACCGATACTCCACCTATTAATGGTTTTGGTATAAATGATACGAGCAATTCAGTTGGACAACCAGAAGATGGTTTGGTTGAACTAGAATTAGAAGATAAAGACAAAAGCTCGTCAAAATCAGCCAGCCGTACTACTACAGATTTAGTTAGACTTTATCTCCAAGAAATTGGTCGAGTCCCCCTATTAAGAAGAGATCAAGAAGTTTCTGAAGCTCAAAAAATCCAACGTCATATGTCTTTGTTGGAAATGCGCGCAGAAATTGCTTCCCAGGGTGATGAAGTAGTTGAACGCTACTTGCAATTAATTGAAATCCACGACCGATTAGTATCTAAATTAGGTCACCGTCCTTCTTGGCAAAAATGGGCTACGGTTGCAGAAATGGATGTCCCCCAGATGAAGAGTGCCTTAGTAGCTGGAAAACAGCGTTGGGCCGAATCGGCTGGGCTTACCCCTAAAGAATTAGATAGCTTGCAAAAAGCCGGTATCAAAGCTAAGGAGCATATGATTAAAGCGAATTTGCGCTTAGTTGTCTCTGTCGCTAAAAAATACCAGAATCGTGGTTTAGAACTACTCGATTTAATTCAAGAAGGTACTTTAGGTATTGAAAGAGCAGTCGAGAAATTTGATCCTACCAAAGGTTATCGCTTCAGTACCTATGCCTATTGGTGGATTCGCCAAGGGATTACTAGGGCGATCGCCACTCAAAGTCGTACCATTCGCCTGCCAGTTCATATCACCGAGAAACTGAACAAAATCAAAAAAGCTCAACGCAAAATCTCCCAGGAAAAGGGCAGAACCCCCACCATGGATGATGTTGCTAAAGAGCTAAACATGAGCGTACCGCAAATTCGCGAAGTGTTGTTGCGGGTTCCTCGTTCAGTATCTTTAGAAGTTAAAGTTGGTAAGGAAAAGGACACTGAATTAGGAGATTTACTAGAAACAGAATATATTTCTCCTGAAGAATCCTTGATGCGAGAAGCTTTACAAAGGGACTTGCATAATCTTCTAGCAGATTTGACTTCCCGTGAAAGAGATGTGATTCGGATGCGTTTCGGTTTAGGAGATGGCAACCCCTACTCATTAGCAGAAATTGGTCGCGCCCTTGATTTATCTCGTGAACGAGTCAGACAAATTGAATCAAAAGCACTACAAAAGTTACGTCAACCTAAGCGTCGGGAAAGAATTAGAGATTACCTGGATGCTTTAAGCTAAAAGATTGAAGGGATTAAAAAATAACCTGGATGTTTTAAAATTTGATTAAGAGGAAAAGGATTTGTTCTTAGGGTTTATAAACCACCCTAGCATCAAATCCTTTCGCTTTTAAAAGGTAAGCGCGGCTTTCTGCATAGGATCTGCTGTTAAAGCTTCCAGCGTTAACGTAGCTACCTCTTCTGGATCGGGCTGAAATTGCTCTAGGTTCAGTTTCTAAAGCCCGATTGACTGCCTCAAGGCTGTCTCCTGGCACTACAACTACGTAGGGTTGGTTTTGAATAGTTGCTGCTACCAGTAGACCTAGTTTTTCTAGTGTTTCTTGCCCCGCTACTCCATCTGCCCGTAAGCCGTTATCCCTTTGAAATTGTCTTACCGCAGACTCTGTTTGTGAACCATAGATTCCATCTATCTGACTAAAGTAATATCTCCTCTGATTAAGTTCTCTCTGTAGAATCCTTACATCCTCACGATCATTAACTCTACCTCGACTTAAGCTTGTTGATATTAGCGTATTATTATTTCTGGTATCAAAAGCAGTACTTCGATTTCTTGTAGGTAGAGATGAGATATTTGTTAACCTATTCAACTCACCCCTTGTTTCAGGTCCAACTATGCCATCTACTCCTAAGCCATAATTGATTTGAAATCTTTCCACAGCAGTAGTCGTAGAAATATCAAAGAATTGATCCGGAGTGTCATTAAAATAGCCAAGTTGTCTTAACTGAGATTCAACTAGCCTAACTTCCTCACCAAAACTACCTTCTTGGAGAAAGTTAGATTGAGCTAATGTTTCTCCTGTTGTACTAAAAATCAAAAGTACACTAATTAGGGAAACGAGATAAAGTTGAGCATTTCCGGCTAAACCTTGTAGATCAGGTAAATTGTAATCTGGCGGCGACTCTGAAGTTTCCTCCTGGGCCAACTCTAATTGAAGATATGCAAAAGCTTCCATGATTTTGCTGTTTTTGCTAATTTTCCCGCTAGTATATAGCAACATTGAGGGCTGGCTTGAGATTAATTTGCTGGAAACAAAAACTCAACAAAGTTTTTAAATAATTATGGCAATTAAGCCATAGAGAAGCAGTAGTTGAAGGCTGCCTTTTAAAAAACAACTTCAACTACGGACAACCCAGAGTATCGATTTTTGTTTAAATGATTCCTAAGCGATCGCAGATAACGGCACAGGATGCAGCAATAATAGTTAACGCTAAAGCCAGTAGAGGATGTTGTCCTTGGCTAACGGCAAAAGAGGTAACTATACCTGCTCCCACTGTAGCTATAGCCATGGAAGTCCAGAAATTTTTATCAACCTTTTTCTTATACATGGGTGCTTCACTCAACAAGTTTAATTATGGGAAAAGTCATTTTTTAAGGAGAGATGTTACCAAAAATACCATTTGGTTTTCGTATTGCTGAAAAGCAGAGACAATCTTGCAATCAAGGTTTAAACTTAGCTACTTTTCTTAACATGAATTGACCGAAAAATTCTTGATTTCCTTACTGAATTACCCATTTTCACCAAGAATCATGATTGCTAACCCACGCTTTACTTGTGTACACTTCTTAAATTATGTAGATTTGTAAAAGTGTTAGGAGAGGCAAATCAATTTAACTTTATGCAAACATTATTCCCCCCTAATTTTGCACCAACTCCTCAAACTGAAAACCAGCCCCTAAAACTTGTTGCCCTTGGAGACAGTTTAATTTATGGGTTCGGTGATCCCGTAGGTGGTGGTTGGGTAGAAAGACTACGCCGTCAGTGGATGTTTTCAGAAAGTCCTGGTCACGTTCTCTATAATCTTGGTATTAGGGGGGATGGAGTCATTCAAGTTTCCCAACGCCTAGAACAAGAATTTCGTACCCGTGGCGAGTTGCGTAACCGCTTACCAGACTTAATTATTTTATCAGTAGGAGTGAATGATTCCGCCCGCTTAGGTCACAGCAAAGGCAAGGGTTTTACAGAAGAAGAGGTTTTTCAATTCCAACTAGCCCAACTACTAAACCGCGCTAAAGGGCTATGTCCTGTATTATTTGTGGGCATGGTTCCAGTAGATGAGCAGAAAATGCCTTTTCTCAACTGCCTTTACTATAATCACCAGGATCAATATCTTTACAAAGAAATGACTCGTCAAGCTTGTGAAGCAAGGAAAATACCTTACTTAGATATTTTCGATATCTGGCTGAAAAGGGGAGAAAATTGGCTTGCCCCTCATCTTAGTGCAGATGGGCTTCATCCTAACGTTAAAGGGTATCAAGCTTTGCTCGAAGATATACTAGCTTGGGAACCTGTGGCTAAGCTAAATTATCCAAGCCAGCTTAAGCATCTTTGAATTTTGCTAATGCGCCTAGTACGTCGATTTGCTTTTAAACACTTAAGTCCTTATTTTGTGAGGGTTTTGCCTTATACAGGGTCTCCAAATAGATTTGCTTTTAAACACTTTTACGCCCAAAAGGGAAGATAGCGAGCATAGCGTGTGGAAGCTGATTCAGAATCGTCTTGCTTAATCAAACCATCTTCCTTTGTGGCTCTAATTACAATAGAAATTGCTGATGTCGATTTTTTAGAATCGCTCATCTTAAAACGCTCTCGTAAAGTTTGGTTTGACATCCGTTGATTGCTAACGTAGAGTAAGCAACAATGCTGATAACAAGCTCGGATGCGGTCTGATTTACTCATATCAGAAAAATTTTTGTGGGAAAACAAAATTGCTGTAGTGCGAGTTTCTCCTGCTCTAAAATCCGGTGCTGGTAATTGAAAAACTTCTACAGCTTCAATCACTTTGTCAATGCCGCTACCTTTTTCTTCACAAATTTTGAAGCGTCGCATTATGTCAGCAAGTTGTTCATTGCGAGAACGATATTCATCAATAAAACGTTCTACTTTAATAGGAGGAATTCCAGGGTTAGAAATTTCAATGCGATCACTATACATTTCAATCATCACCGAAGTTCCTGTAGACAGAAAATCCTGATGGATTAGAGCATTAGCAATTAATTCCCTAAGCGCCTGTATAGGGAACATCTGCACTTCTTCACGCACAACTTGTTCAATAAAATGGTTTTGTGGTGCAGATGAATGAACAGAGTTTACTAACTCTTTAAATCCAACAGCATAACCTTTCCGAATAGTAATTTCTGTTTTGGTTTTGAGTTTATTGATTCCGTCATAAATAGTAAAACGTGGTGCTTTCCGAGCTAATCCTGTTGAAAAAGCATCAAGCCTTTTTGCTAATACGATTGCAGCTAAGTTAGAAATATTCCAGCCTCGATTTGTTAAACGAATAAAATTTTCACTCTGAAGTCTTTCTAGTACAGCATCGCGATTGATCGGGTAGGGTATTTCTAATAATTCAAAATAGGTTTGGGTATCGAGTAGAGCAATAACATCAGCAGGATTAGCACCAGAGTGTGCTGGTTTTGAAAACCAACTCTGCCTATCTTCAGCAAATATACGCTTGAGCATATCAGGAGTCATTGGCACTAAATTCTCACCTGAGCGCATTAGGTAAGATCCCTCCAAAGCTAATGGCTGTCCTGTGGGGCGAGTAGGTATTTCAAACACTAAAATCCGGCCCTCTGGATGTGGTAACTCTGTAGTTTCTACTCGTAATCGAAGTTTCTCAAGAATAGACGCCTTGATTTTGTTGAGTTTTTCTGGTGTATCAAAAGCCTGAGAGCCAACAACCTTGCGTGGAAGCTTATCAGTGACTCCGAAAACTAAGTACCCACCTCCCTCGTTGGCAATTGCTACACAATACCGCATCAACTTAGTTGTATCAAACTGATTTTTAGCTTCTTTAAATTCTAGATGTTCAGTTTCTACAGGTTCAACAAGCCATTTTTTTATAGTATCAAGAGTAACCACGCTGCGTTCCCCGTTGTAATATAGACTGTGATTTACCTGCTTTGAATGAAGTATTACCTTTTTTCATTATCCAACAAAGATGCGAAGCTCGTAAGGTGATTTTCGATTTCCCGATTGGTTAAAATTAGAGAAGATGAGAAAGAAAGAATAGGGAGTTAGATCAATGGTTAAATTGTTAGGTATAGTTCTGGTCATAGTTTATATCTGGGGATGTATCAAGTTTTGGCAAGGATTTAAAAGAACTAATTTTGTCCCCACTTTTGCTAATCGCCTTCTCTTAGCAGCTTTTTGGCCAGCTTTGTTGATTGTTAACAAATCCTATCGCCAAAATTTTCAAAAAGCCCTTAAAGGTAGATAGGGGAATAAAAGGAGAGCAGAATTAATCAATATATTTGGTTGATTGGTGGTACTAGTGAGAGTGGGGCAGTAGCGCGATCGCTGGCTGCTAAGAATTTGCCTTGTTTGATTAGCGTCACTACAGAATCTGCTTGTTCTCTTTATCCTCAGTTACCTTGTTTTGAGGTGATGGTGGGTAAACTTAATCGGCAACAAATTGAGTCTTTGTTAAGGGAACGAAATATCAAGGGTATTGTTGATGCTTCCCATCCCTATGCCACAGAAATTTCTCAAACTGCGATCGCCATATCTTCCCAACAAAATTTACCTTATTTACGTTATGAACGTCCAAGTTTAGGGGAGAATGAAGGAGAGGGAAGAGAGGGAAGGTTAGCTAGTTTTGCTACCCTCCTCCAAGGGAATTACCTCACCAGACAGCGAGTACTTTTAACCGTTGGTTATAAAGCCTTACCTTTATTTCAGCCTTGGCAAAACAGGGCTACTCTTTTCGCCAGAATTTTACCTAATCAAGAATCTTTACAAGTCGCCTTAAAAGCAGGATTTACGAACCATCGCCTCATTGCCATTCGCCCTCCTTTAAGTAAAGAATTGGAAAAGGCTTTATGGCAGCAGTGGGAAATTTCTTTAGTAGTAACCAAAGCTTCAGGGAAAGCAGGAGGAGAGGCCATCAAACGTTCTTTAACTAAAGAACTAGGGATACCACTAATCACTATCACCAGACCAAAAGTCAACTATCCCCAACAAACTAGCAAGTTATCAGAAGTAATAGTATTTTCTAAGCAACTCATATCAAACTCTAATTGATTGTTTTACAAAGCAAATTTGATCTATAATGTTTCCCCCCTCCTTCAAACCCTTAGCAGCCATCGCAACTACTCCTAATGCTGTTACTAAATTACAGCTTTTGGGAATTAAAGTTTGGGTTCCCCAACCCCTTAGTCATTTGGCTGATGTCCAGGTATACCAAGGTTCTTTACAAACTTGTTTAGCCTCCCTTTGGAAAAATCACCGCGCCTTGGTTTTTTGCTTAGCTGCGGGGGCAGTAGTGAGGTTAATTGCCCCTCTTTTAAAAGACAAAAAGAGTGATCCTGCGGTGGTAGTACTAGATCAAGAAGGACGTTTTGTCATTAGTTTGTGTAGTGGACATCAGGGAGGGGCAGATGTTTTAACTCGCTTAATTGCTAAGCAGTTGGGGGCAACCCCAGTATTAACCGGGGCAGCAGCAAGTTTGGATTTGCCGGGAATTGACCAGCTTGGGGTTCAGTTTGGCTGGGGCAAAGGAACAGGAGATTGGACAGGAGTTAGTGCGGCGGTAGCCCGTCAAGAGGTGGTAGAAGTGATTCAGGAAGTGGGTTCTACCCTTTGGCAAAAACATTTACCCCAAGGACATCCTTTTGTTTTTGGTTTTCCTGAACCGGGCAAAAATCAAGGGCAACCCCAAGGCAGAATTTGGATTAGTTTCACTAAACGCAAATTTTCCCCGGACACAGAATCTTGCCAAAGTACAATGGCATCCCCGTGTCCTTTGGATTGGTATGGGTTGTGAACGGAGTACTTCTCAATTGGTAATGGAAACTGCTATAGAGGAAGTATTTCAACGCTATCATCTGGCAACAGAGGCGATCGCAGGGGTTGCCACCATTGATCTTAAAGCTGATGAATTAGGCATTTTGAGTTTGTGCCAAAAACGAAACTTTCCTTTACAAACCTTTCAGGCTGAGGCTTTGGAGAAGGTAGAAGTACCCACACCTTCTGCTGTAGTTAACCAAGAAGTGGGAACTCCTAGCGTAGCAGAAGCAGCAGCTATGTTAGCAACTCAAAATTCTTCTCTACTTGTCCCAAAACAAATTTTTCGCCTAGAAGGTGAACCGGGGGCTGTAACTGTAGCAGTGGCACAGACTGAGTTGGAATATATAGGGAGGAAAGGAAAATTATTTCTAGTGGGTACAGGGCCAGGAGACTTGGGACAAATGACCCCTACAGCCCAAACTGCGGTGGTCCAAGCAGATGTAATTATTGGTTATTCTTTGTACCTTAACTTAATTAAACCTCTTCATCGTCCAGGGCAAATTCAAGAAAGCTTCCCTATCACCCAAGAAAGGCAAAGGGCGCAAAGGGCCATTGAATTGGCTAACTGGGGTTTAACAGTGGCAGTAGTGTCTTCTGGGGATGCCGGGATTTATGGGATGGCAGGATTGGTGATGGAGGAACTCAAAGCACAAGGTTGGGATGGTGAAACTCCAGGAGTAGAGGTCTTTCCGGGGATTAGCGCCCTACAAGCTGCCGCAGCCAGGGTAGGTACGCCTTTAATGCACGATTTTTGTGCCATTAGTTTAAGCGATTTATTAACCCCTTGGGAAGTTATTGCTAAGCGTTTAGAAGCAGCAGCAGAAGCTGATTTTGTTACAGCAATTTATAATCCCCGTTCTCAATCTCGTACCCAACAAATTGAGATTGCCCAAAAAACTTTCTTAAAATATCGAGATGCTAATACCCCGGTGGCTTTAGTCCGTTCTGCCTATCGTCAAGATGAAGAAATTGTCGTCACGACTTTGGAGAAGATGCTAGATTTTCCTATTGATATGTTAACTACGGTTTTAATCGGCAACCACAGTACCCAAAATTATGCCAACTGGCTAATTACCCCGCGAGGCTATATCAAATCTGTTTGAACAGTTGCAAAAATAGCGATCGCTTCGAGCTTAGTTAGAGTACTGTGAGAAAAGAATATTTTATATATTATCTCGACAATATCTTACAGAAATGACTTCTACCATCACCATCAAGGAAAACCATCGTCTCTCCCTAGAAAAACTAACCTTACCTAAGCGAGTTTTACTTGGTCCTGGCCCCTCTAATGCCCATCCCCAAGTACTGCAAGCCCTTAGTATTGAACCCGTAGGACATTTAGATCCTAGTTATCTATCCTTAATGGATGAGGTACAAGAACTTTTACGCTACACTTGGCAAACTAGTAACCCTACTACTATTAGCATTAGTGGTACAGGTAGTGCTGCCATGGAAGCTACCTTAGCTAATGTTGTTGAACCAGAAGAGGTTGTTTTGGTTGGGGTTATGGGTTATTTCGGCAACCGCCTAGTAGATATGGCAGGGCGTTATGGGGCTGAGGTACGCACTATGATGAAGCCTTGGGGAGAAGTATTTAGCTTAGCAGAATTACGAAGTAACTTAGAAAAACATCGTCCTGCTATCCTGGCTTTAGTTCATGCGGAAACTTCTACCGGGGCTTGTCAGCCTTTAGAAGGAGTAGGAGAACTCTGTCGGGAGTTTGACTGCTTGTTGCTGGTAGATAGTGTAACTAGTTTAGGGGGCGTGCCTTTATTGATTGATGATTGGGGCATTGATTTGTCCTACAGTTGTTCTCAAAAAGGCTTAAGCTGCCCTCCTGGTTTAGCACCTTTTACCATGAGTCCTCGCGCAGTGGATAAGTTGCAACAGAGAAAGACAAAGGTTGCTAATTGGTATTTAGATATTTCCCTATTAAGCAAATATTGGGGACAAGAACGCATCTATCACCACACAGCCCCCGTTAATATGAATTATGCTTTGCGGGAAGCTTTGCGCTTATTGGCAGAAGAAGGTTTGGCAAAGCGTTGGCAACGCCACAAAGATAATGCTCAATTACTTTGGGATGGTTTGGCAGATTTAGGTTTAAAATGCCATGTAGCTAAAGAATTTCGCTTGCCCACTTTAACCACAGTCCGCATTCCCCAAGGAGTAGATGGGAAAGGGATTAGTAAGAGGTTGTTGCAAAATTATAATATTGAAATTGGTGGCGGCTTAGGAGAATTAGCAGGGCAAGTTTGGCGTATTGGTTTGATGGGTTATAACAGTAAGCCAGAGAATGTAGAACTAATTCTTAAGACTTTGCAGGAAGTTTTGTAGGTTCTTGTTATTATTCTTATCAATACCTCTGGCATTCAACACTTCTGGCTCAAACCTATGAGCAGTAAACTCTTAAATGAGCTACTTTTGACTTAGTGCTATTCACCATTTTTCAAAACCTTGGGTAAGTTTGGAGGTTTCTTTAATTTGAGAGAAACAAAATAGCGACTCCTAACCAAACTGGTAGGTTGCCAGGGAGGATGCCAGTAGGTGTCTTGTATAACAGCTTGATCATTATCTTTTGACCATATAACCTTAACTACACTAAAATTGTTGCGTCCCACCACTTCTCGCCCTTCTTGTAACCAACGATTACGCCAAAATACGGCTAGTAATTTACTTAATAATTTATTACCCAAATTGAGTAGAGGATTAGGTAAAGGACGTTTTTCTAACCACCTTTTAATACCCTTAACTTTCTCGGCTTTGAGGCGATGAATCCAAGCGATTTCATAACGCCAGTCTGGTAAATATTTAGGGTCTTTAACTGCTAATTCCCAGGCTAGCTGCCAGTTACCTTGAGTAGGGTTTATTTTTCGTAGGAAGGGGCTGTTGCGATCCTGGTTAACTATATCAATCATCTGGATCTTCTCTGGAGTAATAACCACATCAACTAACTGAGGCTGTTCATTCCATCCTGCCCAAAATTCTGATTGTTCTGGAAACAAAGATTTCGCTTTAGTGTGAATCAAATAGGTGGCTACTTCAGCATTTTTAAAAGCGCTAGAAGTTAATTGCACTAACATCCCTGCTTTTTCTGAGTTCGTAGAAAGAGAAGGTGAGGAGGCTTGGAAGGGACGACGTGACCAATAATTGAGGCGTACAGCACAACTATAGTGGATATCTCCAGAGAGAATTATCAGGTGATCGCGATGTTGAAATAAAGTAGTTAATAGCTTACTAAAAGCAACTTGATTAAAGTTCCAACTATCCCCCACATCGTTATCAAATACCCGTTCCTGTTGTAAGTAAAATTCCTGTACTTGGTCAATAATTTTCAAGCTAACTAAGTTAGTTGGGGCAACAATAAAAGTTAGTTCAACTTGGCATTTCTTCTCTGCTTTGAGTTTTTCTGTATAGGTTAAAGGGTCTTGTAATTGTTCTATAAAAGCTGTAGGAGAGAGTAACATCGGCGGTGTTAAAGAACCCTGTTCTCCTAAAGGATAGCCCCGCCAAGTACGTGTATCTAAAACGATGACTTCATGGCTAGTGCTTCTAATGGTGTAATGCCAAGTTAAGATGCTGTTTTCCCCGTCAGTTTTGCGCCTTAAAATTAAAACATCTCCATCCCTTTGATATTCTGCTAAACCTGATTCTGGATCTAAAGGAGGGATGCCCAAATAAGCAGCCAGTTGCTGATTGATTTCTTGATCTTTTCCCTGGGATGCTGACCATTTTTGGGCAGCTTTTAAAAATTTCTCTCCCCTTTCTCCTAACTCAAATTGTTCTGGAGTATTGCCCCAACCTTGAAATAAACCATAGGACAACATGGCATTTTGTACGGTTCTTTTGCCGAGGGGACTGCTTAAGACACGGTTGCACCACTCTAGGTTAAGATACCAATCATCGCTAACATCATGGTCATCAAAAATCATGTAGGTAGGTACATTAGCTAATGCCCGTCTAACTTGCCAAAGATCCCTAGCAAATTCTTGAATAGCTTGCGTTTCACTATCCCAAATCTGGGCCTGTTGTGTATCTTTGGTGACGGTATTGCCTTTGGGAAACTCATTAGGCCAAATTACAGGCGACCAAGATAGCAGATACATAGCATAATACTCCCCTAAGCTAAAAAGATGGCTTTTCGCTTTAGATTCATAACCGTGTAGCATTCCTGTAAACCCAGCGTTAATCCTGGCTACCTCGCTACGTTGTCCCGGTTTGATTTGTTGGGGTTTTTGAAATTCATATTCTCCGGTTGGTAACAGTTTTATAGGTAAGTCTTCTTCCCAACCCAGCAGACTATCTCCTAAATAAGATGAAGCCCATAATAAAGGATCGGCAACATCATCGCCGTAAATTTGATCTCCGGTGAGGAAGAGTTGATGAATCCGATCATTAGCTAAGTGGGCAGATTTTTCTAGCAACTTATCGAGGATAGGTAGCATATCCCTTTCCCCGCCGTGGGGTTTGCGACAGGAACCATGGACGATTTTGAGCTGGTTTAAGTCCTCTGGGGGTAAGGTGAAGGTGGGGAGATTATGGTCGAAGTAGCTAAGGCTGATGTAGGGACTAAAGTTTTCGGCGTTTAAAGCTTGCGGGAGTGACTGAGGGGGAGAAGGATCGGTTTGGAGGTTGCTAAATTCGAGATCGTAGCTATAAATGTAGCTTGGTTGGAGATGGAAGTTATTGATTGGTTTAGCTGTAATGGAGGCTAAATGCAGATTTTGCCCTAACTGTATTGTGGTGCGATCGCCCCTCTGCACTAGTTCTTGAATCTTTTTTCCCTGACCGTTTTCAGTGGCATAGACTTTTAAGGTAACGTGACGCGGTTCTTTTAGTGCTACCCAAACCGTAACTGCTTCCGGGATAGTTTTTCGCAAAATTGGTCCTGCCAGAATTAGCGGCAAGTTTGACCAACTTTTAAAGTAGTCTGCGTGGGTATGGTAACTTTTTGGCATCCCCCTACTCCCCACTTCCTACTCCCTCAAGCCAAGAATTTCGTACCTCACAAACAATCTTAAATATTATATATCAAGGATTGCTAAAAGTATTGATTTCTCCATTCCCTGTATAGCGCCCAGGAATTGGTCGAGGAGTGATAGTGCGAGGATTGGTTTGAAATCCTTGGTTAAACTGATTATTGTTGAATGTAGAGTTTGGTACAGGTTGGGGTTGATAATAAACTGGTGGTGCTACTTGGCGAGTACTGGGGTTGTAAGTGCTGGCATTGTTGGGAACAGGAACTACCGGAGTGAAATTTGTTTGGACAGGGGCAAGATTAACTGGTTGAGATTGACCTGAATAGTTGTAATTATTGTAGTTATTGGCAGGGGCTTGATAAGTCGTAAAATTCTGTTTTTGGTTATTTAAAATTGGTTGTTGAGATTGATACTGCCCTTGATAACCATTAACTTGACTTCCTTGCAAAGATGAATTGCTACTTTCCAAGTTGTTATTTCCTAATTGCTGGATACTATTTTTAGTAACCTCCAATTGTTGAATTGCCTGTTGTAAAGCACTACCTTGGTTAGCTTCATTTTTGTTGTTGTTGCTTAACCCAAATTGAGGTACGTTGAAAAAAGAGCTGCTTCCACTACTAGAATTGCCAGCAACGGGGTTAGAATCATTTTGACCAATTGTAGGTAGTAAACTTCCAAAGGCATTAGGATCAGTTAATGCTTCAAGAGCATTTTTAAAAGAGTTTTTGTTAGAATTTTCTTGCTCTTTAGTTTCAGCTTTATCTTGAGAGTTTTTCTCTTCACTCTCTTTTTCCGAGTCCTCTGTCTGAGTAGGATTGTTAGGATCTATTGTAGATAAGGTTCCTGTATCTATTAGTTGCAAATCTTCTTCAGGAAGTTCCTCAGACAATTCAGAATCATTAGCTATACTGTCAGGATTGCTACTATCAACTGCCGACTCAGGTACTCCACTAAGTTTCTCTATCCATTCTGGATCTTGCAAATATTGCCAGACAAAGATGGAAACAACCGAAAGTATGGCAGCCGTAACCAAAAATTCTGGTCTTTTAAAAGGCTGCAACCGTGCTTTCAGGTAGCGAAGAGAATTAGAAGTGTTTTTCTGCTCAGATGACATAAGCTTAACCAGAGTTGCTCTTTAATGACTAATAAAAATGGAGATATACCAACACAGTAGTTGATTGTTGTTTCTCAGTGGAATCAAATGGTTTTTCAATATTCCCAACTTATTAGAAAGCACAGCTAGCTAGGAATGTTTAAAGTTAATCTACCGCTCCTATACTAGCTTACTTTTTTTTCGATGCTACTATTGTTTCAGTATAGTTTACAAATCTGAAGGTGTATCTGGTGCTATTTCAATGCCACCGGTTCGTTTAACGGTTTGTTGATCAGTAATTAAGTCGCTAATCTGTTGTATATCAACACCCATATCTTGGCAAGCTTTTTTAAGTTCTTGCTGAAATGTTTTTAAGTCTTCACCATAACCACATAGCTTAGCTGCCACTTCCAAGCCTTGTTTGGCATTAGCTTTGGCACAATCAACTAAATCTGTACCTTTGAGGGGTTTATCTGCTGCCATTGTTTAACCTCTTAGTTGTTAATCTAATTAGCTTGTTTGTTATGAATTTAAACTGTAGCTAATCACCGTTTCACATCATAGCCAAATAAGTTCGGGTTAACCTCATCTAAATCTAAATCAGCTAAGCCATATTCTGCCCAACGCCTTTCTACCATCTCGGCAATATCAGGATCAGATTCTAAAACTTCTCCCCATTCGTGGTCAGTTTCCGGGGGAATTTTTGTAGTAGCATCAATGCCCATTCTGCCCCCTAAACCAATTTTCTGACTGGCAAAATCTAAGGTATCAAAGGGAGTTTCTCCGAGGATGAATACGTCCCTAACGGGGTCAACTTTGGAACTAATCGCCCAAACTACTTGACGAGGATCGCGAATGTTGATTTCTTTATCTACGACAATGACAAATTTAGTATAAGTGAATTGAGGTAAAGCACTCCAAAAAGCTAAAGCAGCCCTCCGTGCTTGCCCAGGATAAGCTTTATCAATGGAGATGATGGCGGCTTTGTAACTCAAGGCTTCCATAGGTAAAAAGAAATCGACAATTTCTGATACCTGTTGCCGCAAGATGGGAGTATAGATACGGTTGAGGGCAATGGCCATCATCGCTTCTTCTTTGGGAGGACGACCGCTAAAGGTGGTTAAATAAACTGGGTCTTGGCGATGGGTCATGGTATGAAAACGGACTAGTGGAGAGTCTTCTACGCCGCCGTAGTAACCCATATGATCTCCGAAAGGTCCGTCGGGAAGCATTTCTCCTGGGGTAATTGTCCCTTCTAAGACAAATTCAGCAGCCGCAGGTACTTCTAAATCTAGGGTTTTACATTTGGCTAATTGTACTCCAGATCCGGCGTAAAGCCCTGCAAACAGCCATTCTGATAAATCTACAGGTATGGGGGTAGCCGCCGCCATAATAATCAAGGGGTCAACTCCTAGGGCGATCGCAATTTCTAAATTTTTCCCCGCCTCTGCTGCTTTGCGTAAATGTCTTGCCCCGCCTCGTACCGATAACCAATGGACGGTCATGGTATTTTTTGATTGTAGTTGCAGGCGATATACCCCCACATTGGGAGTGCCTGTTTCCACATCTTTGGTGATCACTAACCCCAAGGTGATGATTTTTCCCGCATCTTTGGCATAAGGGCGAATGAGAGGAAGTTTGTTTAAATCTAATTCTTCTTCAGTGACAACCACTTGCTGGCAAGGGGGCAACCAACTTTTCCCTGGTTTAGCTTTAACTACATCAAACAAAACCTTCCCAAAATCAACAGCTTGAGAAATCTTTTTAGGAGGTTTGGGTTGTTGCAACATCCCCAATTTTTTCCCCAGAGTTTCCAACTCCTCTGGCTTTTCCATATTCATAGCCCAGCAAATTCTTTCTACTGTTCCCATGAGGTTAATTGCAACGGGAAAGGCTGCACCCTTAACGTTTTCAAATAGTAGTCCTGGGCCCCCTGCTTGCAACATTCGGTTAGAAATCTCGGCAATTTCTAAATCTGGGTCTACCAATGTATTGATACGCCGCAGTTGTCCCCGTCCTTCTAGAAGTTTAATAAATCCCCGTAAATCTCTCATCAGTTATCAATGATCAGTTATCAATGATCAATTATCAATGATCAATATGAGATTAGGTGCTGATGGCAAAATTTTGGGTGTAGCTAGTATTTTCTAGGTCTATTTTAAAGCTGAATTTTTCTCTGGGAGAAGCACTAGATTCGTAACGTAAAAAAGTCTCTCCTTGATTGGTTTTTATTTCGCGAAAAAGTTCTTCTAATTCTGTTAAAACCATCAGTTTAAGATTGATTGGTAATTCTTCTTCTTGCCCTTGAGAATTATAGTTGTAAATTAAGGTTTCATTGCTTTACGCCAAGGCAAGCTGCTTTTCGGCTGTTAACAAACAGTAGAAATGAGCTTGCTTAAAAATTACTCCCTGGTATCCATAAGTTTGAGCTATTTTTGCTACTTAATTATAAATAAATGTAACGAAAAACCGAATTCCTCCTCAAATTCCTTGTTATTGCTTGAGAGAAAAATGAACTGATAGCAAAAGGGAGCATAGTGGATGAATTACTTTGGGATCTTAATGGATTTTTTGCGAAATCGTTCTCAGTTTCTAGATAATCTTGACAAAGAGGCAAAGCTAGAAAAGTATACTGTTGCCCTACTTATTTGTAGTTCTTTATTTTTTGCAATTTATGGGGCAATCATTGGTTCTTTTAGTGGCTGGCTACAAATGCTAGCTTCAGCAGTTAAGTTGCCAGCTTTGTACTTGCTTACCTTAATAATTTGCTTGCCAACTTTATACTTTTTAGATGTAATTTCTGGCTCTAAACGCACCTTTAATCAGTATCTTGCCCTACTCTTAGCTGGCATGGCTATTATTAGTGTGACCCTACTTGGTTTAGCGCCTGTAACCCTGTTTTTTCGCATTTCAATTAATGATTATACCTTCTTTAAACTCTGGAATGTAGCCATATTTATATTCACAGGTTTGGTTGGCGTTACTTTCTTTTATCGTAGCACTATTTATTTAGGACGTTCTGAAGAAAGATCGCCCGAAAGAAGTAAGCAAATTATCAAACCTTGGTTATTTCTATATGGTTTAGTAGGTAGTCAATTGGGATGGGTATTAAGACCTTTTTTCGGCTCTCCAGATCGTCCTTTCCAACTTTTTCGCGAAATAGAAAGCAACTTTTATTTGCATTTTTGGAAACTTATTGTCAATACTTTCAACTGAAAAATGATTGCACTATGAGCAGTTTGCCTAAAATGAAAAGAGTAGCTAAATACCAATGGAAATTGATTTAGAAAGCTTAAAATTAACTCCAGAACAACTGGAAGACTTGGTAGAATTAGATACTAGCACTACTATTGCTGTGGATTTTTACCGAGCCTTTGTCTTCAAAAAACCTCAGCAAATCTTTTCTGTACTAATTACTGAGTTAGCCTTGTTCGTGGCAATGCTCATTTCTATTTATCCTATCACTCTAATCATTCTCAGAAATTCAAACAACCTACCAACAACTACTGCTGGAACAAATCAACTTTTACTGGTACTTTTGTTTTTTTCTTTGGTTTGTTTAGCAGGAATAAATGCTTATATTTGGCGAGGGGCTAAAAGTTTGAAATCTTTAGCTAGATTAATGGAGGAAACTGATAAGTATAATAGTGTTGTTCACACTCTTGAAGTTATGGAAAGACTAGACTCAGTTAGTGGCGCAAATAGTATTCAAAATCGTGGAGAAGTTTTTGAGATATTACAAGCGACAAAGAGGAGTTTAATTAGTGCTGTTAATATTGAAAAAGTGATGAGGAAACACCAAGGTTTCCTCGCCAATCGTCAAGACTTAGTTACAAGTTTGGAAAATAACTTAACGACTTTAATCACTTTTGATCCTAGTAGTGCTGCTCAAGAATATCAACAACTACTTAATGACACCTTACAAATTGGTATGACAGTACATAAAGAGGTAGGAAAATTACAGAGTCGTAGGAGAAAAACCTAAGACTCTGGTGAAATTATCCGTGTTAAAAGTTATAGCCAACTCCTAATAATAATCCTACCGCCGGATTATCAAACAATGTGGCATTAATTGCCGCAGTAGCGGAAATATTACGAGACAAAGGTACATCAACTCCTCCTGTTGCTAAGAAGTCTACGCCAGAATCATCTCCTGTAGAAATAGCAGCACCTGCACCAATATAAGGGGAAATTCTCAAACCTAAATCTTCAGATACGCTTTCTGTTACTTCAGTAACTCCAGGAACAAAATCAAAGGTCACAGGTAATAAAATAGTCGCGTCGTCTGAGAATAAAACGGCAGGTCTGACAGAGATATTGCGAGTTACACCAATTTTACTAAAAATAGTAAAACTCGTATCTCCTAGAGCCGTATCTCCATCTCCTATGCCAATATTAGCACCAACACCAACATAGCTAGGTCCTGAACGAGTAGACCGACCGAAGTTAACATCACTTTGTCCTACAATAGTCTCATTTTCTGCGGATTGAGATGTTTGGGAGGGGGAGGTAGTAACAGCTAACAAAGAATCTTCAGTATTAGTTACTTCTAAATCGGCAGCAGTAGTAGAAATATCTTGCTGTTGGGATAAAGAATCTTCAGTATTAGTTACTTCTAAATCGGCAGCAGTAGTAGAAATATCTTGCTGTTGGGATAAAGAATCTTCAGTATTAGTTACTTCTAAATCGGCAGCAGTAGTAGAAATATCTTGCTGTTGGGATAAAGAATCTTCAGTATTAGTTGCTTCTAAATCAGCAACAGTAGTAGAAATATCTTGCTGTTGGGATAAAGAATCTTCAGTATTAGTTACTTCTAAATCAGCAACAGTAGTAGAAATATCTTGCTGTTGGGATAAAGAATCTTCAGTATTAGTTGCTTCTAAATCGGCAACAGCAGTAGAAATATCTTGTTTTTGAGATAAAGCGATCGCTTTGTTACTGAGAGGTGCAGATTCTGCTAAGGCTGCTGATAAACTGAAAGCAATAGATAAAACCGTAGTACCGAAAAAAGCACTCACTTTTTTTAGGAATTTCATAAGCTCTAAAGAAAAATCAATCAAGGAAAAGCTGACACATTAAAGTAGCCTTAATAACTCGAATTTAATTAAAGCTACGATTAAGACTATCCACTATAACTTAACTTCTGTTCATCCTGGACTTTGTATTCCTTTAGACTGCTAAATAGTGTTCCCAAAAAAATTACAACTATATCCAAAGGATGATACGGAAGATTGAAGCTAAAGAAGAAATTTCTTGCGCCAAAATACTACTCAATCAGCCTTTAGTATATTATTTCAATTCCTCAAGCATTTTCTTTGTTTCCTTGATCCCTTCTTTGTTATCTTGAGAACGATATAACCTAAGAGCAGTTTCTAAACTTTCTTTAGCTTCGCGATCTCTAGATCTACTGTGTAAAGCAACTCCTAAATTATAATGAGCATCGGGATTATCTGGGGCTAATTCTGCATAGCGGCGGAAAGCAATTATCGCCATCAGATAGTTTTCTTGATCCAGCATGATTTTACCGATCGCAGCCTGGGCTGAGGGAGAATCATCTTCTAGGCTGACAGCTTTTTGATAGGATGCTAAAGCCCCTGCGCTATCTCCTTGGGCTTGAAGAATGTTACCAATTTGTAGGTAAATCTTAGAGTTGTTGGGGCTAAGTTTAGCAGCTTCTTGTAATTCTTTTAATCCTGCATCCACTTTGCCTTCTTGTAACAAAGCGATCGCTAACTGGAGGCGTAGGTTGCCGTTACCAGGGGAACGAGTAACAGCAGGTTGAAGGATTTCAATAGCTTCTTTATTACGTCCTTCTTCTAAAAGCGCCGCTCCAATAATTGTGTAACCTTCGCTATAACCGGGATCAATAGCAATGGCTTTTTTATAGGCTTCTACTGCGGCGCTATATTCCCCGGCACGAAGCAATACAACCCCTAAACCCATATGATTCTTAGGTTCGGTGGGGTTAAGCGAGATCGCTTGACGATAAGCATTTGCTGCGTTGCTGTTGTCCCCAGCATTGGCAAAGCTATAACCTAGAGCATAATAAAACTCCGCATTTTGGGGATCAAGGCGAACAGCTTGTTGATAGGCTTGTGCTGCTTGAGAATAGTTGCCTTGACGAGCTTCTAGATAGCCAATGCCAGAGAAGATTTTGGCATTTTCTCTATCTAAGCTAGCTGCTTGTTGATAAGCTGCTACAGCGTTGGAGTAATTACCTTTGTCTGCATATTCTCTCGCCTGTCGTAATAGCTCATTAAGCCTTTCAGCATTAGGGTTGTTTTGGGCTAATAAAACAGGTTCGTTTGCTTGGGCGATCGCGGGGGCAAAAATACCCCAACTAGCCAAGCAGAGACTAGCAACAAGAGAAATACTAGATTTAGTAAAGATTTTTTGTGACACGGCTGGATTTATTAGTAGTGTGAGTTAGAATTTTCCTAGGACAGAAAAAGCTCTGTAACTTTTTAATCCTTGGGTTTTAGGGACTAGGTAAACCGTTAAGTTAACTAGAAAACCTAAAAGCTGAGGAAAATATATGGAGGTCAGTTGATGATTGTACAGCAACTGACCAAATTCTCATACCCATATTTACAGAGTTGAGATTATTAAATCCTGATATAAGTTCAACTAATTTCCTTAAAGTGCGATTTCATCTCAATAAACTAACTTAAATAGATGAATTTTGGCTCTAAATAAGGTAAAGAAGTGGTGATTTAGTAAGGAAAGAGAAGGATTTATTGATATTTTCCTTGTTTTAATTTCAGCTTATTAATCTCGTCACTTGCGCCAATCTTTTTCCTTTCAAAAAATAAAAGTCTTGTTCTCAGTACATCTGTATTTCTACTCTTAGTCAGAGTTTCAGAAATAAAGGAAAAAGGTGTAACGAGTTTATAATTCCCCTCTGCTTCCATTGAAAAGATTTTTAAATTAAAAAATTATTACCATCTAAATCATCTCTTAATTCGGGATAATATATTGGGTTAACTTGAAGTAATGTTCCTTCTTTGTTAACCACACCAGAACGATATAAAACTTGGATAAGATTTTGAACAATATCTTCATCATCTCCCAAACTATAGGCTAAATGAGGCAAGGTAATTACTCCGTGGAGTAGTAGGGAAAAAAGTAGATAATGTTGGTTATGGGATAAACTTGGTAAATCTGGTAAGTAGGGATTTTCTACTTTGATAGTTGCAGATTCCTCCTGTGATTCAGAATTGTTAACCTCATAGCTTAGAGAATCTAAAAATAGTTGTTTAGCGACACTACTTATCCCCCTCGACCTAACAGTTAATTTTTTAAAATACTTTTGTTGTGCTGTTTCTCGTTCTTCTTTTGCTAATTTATCACTAAAACCTATCTTTGCTTCAGTAATAATTGGAGCTAACCAAGCTTGCAAGTCTTCTTCTTCTAAGGTAGGTAAAGAGAAAGTTTGGTCAAAATAGGCTTCTATTTTATCTACGTAATCAAGATATTGCCAACTAACCTGTTGAGCGCCAATTAACCAAAAGCGAGAACGATCTTTGAGTACGATATCTCTTAAGTAATCAATACCATCAAGGCCTTCCACACCCCGCAAGAAACACCAACTCAAGTTCGGAATAACCACAATTTCTTCATGTCCTTCTTTCATAACTAAGGTTGCTCTTCCTAATTGGGAGCGCAGTTTTTCTGGTATATTCCTAAAATCATCGGGGCGCTCATTCCAGGGCAACCATTTACAAGAAATATGCAGTTTTTCTGGTAATTGGTTTAAACCTTCTGTGAACAAAGAAAATACTGATTCTACCGGATTAGTTAAGACCACTAAACTATTAGAAGAAGTAGCCGGATATTCGCGCCATTTCTCTAAAGCTGCTTCTAAAACTGTTTGAAAATCCTCCTGTTGATTGGGAGGATTTGGCAAGCTTTCTACCAGCTTAGTAAGATGTTGAAAAAGCTCTGGGGGCAATTTGGTGAGGTTTTCTTCAGGTGCTGTTTCCTCTTTATCTCCAAAAAACAAAGGTTTAATGTCTTTATAGGTGTTATGCCACCAAGTTTCTAGATAGTCAAAGGGATTGAACATTTATCATTAAACATTTCTAGATTTTAGATTTAATTTAAGCTGGTACGTACTCAAACTGATCCCAATGATACAGGGGACAAATTCTCGGACGACGCTAAAATATTAAGGACTGTTAAATGCTGTCTTTATGTCTCATCCTCTCAATATCTCAGATTCCTTACCTCATACTAATCAAAATGGCTCTCGTGGTGAAAGTCGTAATACTATTCGTATTCGCGGTGCAAGGCAGCATAACCTGAAAAACATTGACTTAGAAATTCCCCGCGATCGCTTGATTGTATTTACAGGGGTTTCTGGTTCAGGAAAGTCTTCTTTAGCTTTTGATACCATTTTTGCTGAAGGGCAACGTCGCTACGTCGAGTCCCTCAGCGCCTATGCTAGACAATTTTTAGGACAGTTGGATAAGCCCGATGTTGATGCCATTGAAGGGTTAAGCCCCGCTATATCCATTGACCAAAAGTCTACCTCCCATAACCCTCGTTCTAGTGTGGGTACGGTTACGGAAATTTATGACTATTTGAGGTTATTATTCGGTAGGGCAGGAGAACCCCACTGTCCGGTTTGTGATCGCAATATTGCCCCCCAAACCATTGATGAAATGTGCGATCGCATCACTGAACTTCCTGATGGGACTCGCTTTCAAATTTTAGCCCCAGTAGCAAGAGGGAAAAAAGGAACCCACAAAAAACTAATCTCTGCCCTCGCAGCAGAGGGTTTTGTGAGAATCAGGGTAGATGGAGAAATTCGCGAACTTAGTGATGCTATTGAATTAAACAAAAACCATAAACATGATCTCGAAATTGTCGTAGATCGTTTGGTGAAAAAGCCTGATATCCAGGAACGCTTAGCTGATTCTTTAGCTACTTGTTTAAGGCGAGCTGAAGGTATTGCAGTTATTTTAACCGTACCAAAAGAAGGAAGCGAAGAACAGGCAAAGGAGATAGTCTTTTCAGAGAACTTTGCCTGCCCAGAACATGGGGCAGTAATGCAGGAACTCTCTCCCCGGTTATTTTCTTTTAACTCCCCTTATGGCGCTTGTCCTAGCTGCCACGGTTTGGGTAACTTAAGAAAGTTTTCTCCAGAGTTAATTATACCAGACCCAGAAAAGCCAGTTTATGCCGCGATCGCTCCTTGGTCAGAAAAAGATAATACCTATTATCTCTCCCTTTTATTTGGGGTAGCCAAAGCCTATGATTTTGAAATTGCTACCCAGTGGAAAAATCTTACCCCGCAACAACAAGAAGTTCTGCTTTATGGTAGCGATGAAGAAATTTATATTGAAGGAGAAACCTACAAAGGCGATCACCGGGGTTATCATAAGCGTTATGCTGGCATCTTACCCATGTTGGAGCGCCAATACGAATCTTCTTCCGATAAATATAAAGAAAAGTTAGAACAGTATTTAGTTAACCAAACTTGCGAAGCTTGTCAGGGTAAGCGCCTGAAACCAGAATCTTTAGCTGTACGGTTGGGGCAATGCCGAATCACCGATTTAACTGCGGTGAATATCAATCAGTGCATAGCTAAAATCAGCAACCTACAACTTTCCCCTCGCCAAGCACAAATTGGGGATTTAGCCCTTAAAGAAATTAAAGCCCGGTTGCAATTTCTTTTGGATGTGGGCTTAGATTATCTTACCTTGGATAGGGCAGCGATGACCCTTTCGGGGGGGGAAGCACAACGCATCCGTTTAGCAACGCAAATTGGGGCAGGCTTAACGGGGGTACTTTATGTTTTAGATGAACCTAGCATCGGTTTACATCAACGGGACAACAACCGCTTACTAAACACCCTCAAAAAGCTGCGAGACTTAGGTAATACCTTAATTGTGGTAGAACATGATGAAGAAACTATCCGCAATGCTGACCAAATTGTTGATATTGGCCCCCATGCTGGTATTCATGGGGGCGAGGTGGTGGTACAAGGTGATTTAAAGGCTTTACTAAAAAATAAAAAGTCCCTCACCGGGGCTTATTTGTCTGGTAGAAAGGCGATTCCCACTCCTACTGAACGCCGTGAAGGTAAAGGACGTTCCTTAGTTCTCAAAGATTGCGATCGCAATAACCTCAAACATATTGATGTAGAAATACCTTTAGGAAAACTAGTTTGCATCACTGGGGTTTCTGGTTCCGGCAAATCCACTTTAGTTAACGAACTCCTCTATCCTGCCCTCAAACATCATTTAACTAAAAATAAACCTTTTCCCAAAAATCTCGGTAAAATTAAAGGTTTGCAAGCTATTGATAAAGCGATTGTCATTGATCAATCTCCCATTGGTAGAACTCCTCGTTCCAATGCTGCCACTTACACAGGAGTTTTTGATGTCATCCGTAGTATCTTTGCTGAAACCATTGAAGCAAAAGCCAGGGGTTACAAACCAGGGCGCTTTTCTTTTAATGTTAAAGGGGGAAGGTGTGAAGCTTGTGGGGGACAGGGAGTTAACGTGATTGAAATGAACTTCTTGCCTGATGTATATGTGCAGTGCGAAGTTTGTAAAGGTGCGCGCTACAACCGAGAGACTTTGCAAGTTAAATTCAAAGATAAATCCATCGCTGATGTTCTAGCCATGACAGTGGAGGAAGCTTTGGAAACCTTTAAAAATATTCCCAGGGCGGCAAGCCGTTTGCAAACCTTATTAGATGTGGGTTTGGGCTACATTAAATTAGGACAACCTGCCCCTACTTTATCAGGGGGAGAAGCCCAGCGAGTTAAGTTAGCTTCAGAATTATCCCGCCGCGCCACGGGCAAAACCCTTTATTTAATCGATGAACCCACCACAGGTTTGTCTTTTTATGATGTCCATCACCTTTTAAATGTCTTGCAACGTTTGGTAGATAAAGGCAATTCTATTTTAGTAATTGAACACAACTTAGATGTGATTCGTTGTGCTGACTGGATTGTTGATTTGGGGCCAGAAGGAGGCGATCGCGGGGGAGAAATCATTGCTGTAGGAACCCCGGAAACTGTTGCTAAGGAGGAAAAATCTTACACCGGGCATTATTTAAAGCAGGTTTTAACTTAAAAAGTCTGTTTGGTATTCACCTTTTCAGGTTTTTTTAGCAAAGTTAAATACGACTCTTAATTTCGCTGTTTTTTCTATTTAAAGGAGTTTGTTAAACTACTTAAGGATCTTGGTTAGAAAAAACCTAATAAACAATCAAAGATGAGAACTGCACCAAAAATTGAGTCTAGTAATCTAAGTATCGCTGATTTATTTAGAGACTTCTACTCAGTACCTGACTTCCAGAGAGAGTATGTATGGCAAAAATCCAATGTTGAGAGATTGCTATCAGATATTTATTATGAACTTTATGAAGAAGATGTAGCTCTAGATGATACTGAGTATTTTTTGGGTTCCATTGTAGTTTTCCGAGATGAAGATAAAACTTTTCAGTTGATTGATGGTCAACAAAGACTAACAACTATATATTTAATTTTTTGTGTTGTTCGCAACTTGATTGTAGATTTAGGTAGTAAGTCTAGAGCTTTAGATGATTTGATAGCTGGGGTTACTCAAGACATGAAAACTGGAGAAGATATTAGCCGAGATCATCTCTCTCTTCAGTACGATAGCGATAGTGCAAAATTTCTTGCCAATCTTGCTGATAAAAAGTTAGTTGGTAGCCAGATTGATAATAATTCTAGCTCAGTTGGTAATTTGTTTGAAGCTACTAAAATAATCCAAAATTTTGTTAATGAACGATTTATCAAAGAGCCGAAACATCTCAAACAGTTTTCTTCCGCTTTAAGTAATAAAGTAAAGGTAATTAGAATAGAAACTCCTAATTTGAGTAATGCTCTAAGAGTTTTTGAAACAATTAATGAACGAGGCATAGGTCTAACACCAATCGATTTGCTGAAAAACTATTTGTTTATAAATATTTCTCCTGAAAGAAGCGTTAAGAGGCAATGGTCAAGTCTCAAATCGAGATGGGATAAATTACTAAAAAACTTATATAACAAAAAGGAGAAAGAGAAACCTACACGTTTTCTTCGCTACTATATTATGTCCCATTATAATGTTGATCTAAAAAATGGTTTTCCTGAAGAAGATATATACAACTGGTTCGTGAAGGAAGAATCATATCATAGAATACATCAAGACCCCATAAAGTTTGTTGATGAGTTAATAAAAGCTAGCCAACATTATCGAATGTTCAAAGAAGGAAAAAACACCGATGGTTCACATAATAGGTACTTGGGTAACATAGAAGAGTTTCGGGGGCGTAATAGTCAATACTTCATATTACTTTTAGCCGGCAGGCATTTAGAGAAAGATTTGTTTGTCAAACTATGCGAGCAAGTAGAAAACTTGCTTTTTATCTATACTTTTATCCGTAAGGGCAGGAGTAAAGACGTTAACCTTACTCGTATATTTTCTCAGTGGAGTGAAAAACTGCACTCAATAAGAAATGCTGAACAGCTATCGACTTTTATAGAAGAGCATTTCAAAAAAACAGTTGATTCTTGGAGTTCTGAATTTGAAACCTTTTTCAAGGGATTAACGGAATTAGATATAGCTAAGTACCGACTTCGTTATATTTTGGCCAAACTAAGTCAATTTGTAGATGAAAAAGCTTATAGTGGTTACAAACCTTTAAATTCCTATCTGACTAAATCTACGCATATTGAACATATATTACCTCAATCGAGAAAAATTGATCTAATTGATAATTTTGATCAGCCAGAAGAATATGATTACTATGTTAAAAAACTTGGTAATTTGACGCTATTAGAAAATTCAATTAATAGTTCTATTTCTAATAAGCCGTATGAACTAAAAAAGCAAGGTTATCGACATTCGCAAATGTTGATAACTAGGTCTTTAGTTGAAAAGCCAAATGTAGGTAGCAACACCCAAATAAACCGCAGTGTAGAAAATCTAGAACTTGAACAATATGATGATTGGACATCTGGTTCTATAGACAAACGTCAAGATAAATTAGCAAATTTAGCCAAAAAAGTTTGGGGTTTGTCTTCTTGAAGCAAGTTTGTTTAAATGGTCAGTACTCTCCCCTTGAAACCTTACTAATACATGGGCATAAACTTATGTGCGTTTAAACCATATTATTAATATAGAAAATAAAACCTGAAACTTTCTTCCTTCTACCTATCTTCAAGTTAGCATTACCAAGAAGTTAAAAAAGCGAGGAAAAATAGGTAAAGAAGTTCTTTTTTCTCCTCCTATTTTTCCTACAACCTTCAAGCATTGTGTAACTCAATAAAACCCTGCTCTCTCTAAGTAATAAGCAAGTTATTATTTAACTGCGGGTTTTTTCTGCCCAAACTTTGGTAGACATTCCCCAAATATAAATAAAGCCTTCTGCTGCCTTGTGGTCGAACTTATCATCTGCACCATAGGTAGCTAAATCAGGGGAATAGATAGAATGATCTGATTGACGACCAACTACCCTAGCACTACCTTTAAATAATTTCACCCTAACTGTGCCAGAAACTCGTTCTTGTGTTTCTTGGATAAAGGCATCAAGGGCCGCTTTTAAAGGAGAGTACCATAAGCCCTTATAAATAAGTTGACTATAGGTTTCTTCGATACCCCGCTTATATTGGGTAACATCGGCGGTTAAGGTTAAACTTTCCAAATCACGATGGGCATCTATCAAGACTGAAAGGGCTGGTACTTCATAAATTTCTCGCGATTTAATCCCTACCACCCGATTTTCAATCATGTCAATGCGCCCTACGCCATGATTACCGACGATTTCGTTGAGTTGAGAAATTAAGGCGACAGGATCAAGTTGCTTTCCGTTAATAGCAACGGGAAGTCCTCTCTCAAAACCAATTTCTACATATTCTGGTTCATTGGGGGTATCGGCGATCGCCTTAGTCATGACAAAAACTTCTTCAGCCGCTTCTGTCATCGGATCTTCAAGGGGACCCGCTTCAATACTGCGACCAAGTAAGTTACGATCAATGCTATAGGGGGAAGACTTCTTTACGGGGGCCGGAATACCAAAACGTTCTCCATAAGCAATGGTTTCCTCACGACTCATACCCCATTCCCTAGCAGGGGCTAGTACCTTAAGATCGGGGTTGAGGGCCATAATTGCCACATCAAAGCGAACTTGGTCATTACCTTTCCCTGTACAACCATGAACTACGGCATCCGCCCCATGTTCAACTGCTGCATCCACTAAAAGTTTAGCAATTAAAGGACGGGCTAAAGCAGTGGAAAGAGGATAGCGATTTTCATAGAGGGCATTAGCTTGTAAGGCAGGAAAAGCATAATCTTTGATAAAAACAGTAGTTGCATCAGCTACTAATGATTTAGCAGCCCCTGAAGTGAGGGCTTTTTCCTTAATTGGCCCTAACTCTTCTCCTTGCCCCAAATCTGCGGCTAAGGTAATAACCTCTTTAACACCCCATTCTTCCTTGAGGTAAGGAATACAAACTGAAGTATCTACACCACCAGAATAAGCGAGTATAACTTTATTAGCGCGACTCATATATCTTTGACCCTGAAAAACAACTAATCGGTTATTGTAACCATTTGCGGTACTTTAAATGACTATACAGGGGAGGAAGATACACTACTGTTTTAGTTGGCTACAATAACAAAAGAAGTTGCTTAATATCCTGTCAGGGTTAGGAAAATAAGCTTTCTTCATCATATTAGTTTGACTAGTTAGCTACCCAGAAAATTGATTTCTTAGATGATGCTATCTTGACAAAAAAACTAGATAGTTCACACAATACCCCTTTGTCAATAGCAAGGTTTAAGCGTAATAGTTAATTCTCAAGCCTATGACTCATACTACAGAACAACTGATTCAGATTTTAGAGCAGGAACTCCAAGCTAATTGGAAAGGAGAAAGGATTCTATTATCTTGGCAAAATAGGATTAATGATCCTGTGGTTTCTAGGGCCTTAGACCCAAAAAAAATTAGTAAAGTGTTTGCTTATCGGGAGTTTCGCACCCAAATTCATGAATATCAAAGAGAGAACCATGTTTCTGGGATTATCTGGCGGGTTTCTAACTTTGACGGTAAATCCTTGAAATTCCCTGAATTACATAATGAATTAGTTGCCATACCAGGAGATAAACAAATTCTGACAGCAGCGAAGGAAGCAATTTTAGATTTTTGGGGGCAAGTTACCGAAGGTTTGAATTTTTGGCTAGCAACTAAAGAACGCAGGCGCATTTCTCCTGAGTTTTTAAGGGAATTAACTCAACAAGCAGAATGGGCTGAAATTAACGCCGCTAGGACGGAAATTTATCTTGGTTTATGTTGGGGAAACCCAGAAAAACATCGTTATGAGTGGGCCCGTCCTCATTCTGGTTGTAACCAAATTATTGCTACGGTGAGTGAACCTAGCTCAATTAAAATTTAAGAAGAAGGGAGCAGTGGAGTAAGTAATAAGTAACAAGTAATAAGTCAAACTACTATTGCAACATTGCTCAACTTATGTTAGGTGTCTTTTGGCTTCTTCAGCTACTTGTCCAACTTCATCCTGCGCCAGCTTTTCTATCGTTGCTTGAGCTTGTTCTCCGCCAATGTTTCCTAAAGCTTGAACCAAACGGTAGCGTATTTGCCAATCAGAATCTTCGGCATAGGGGATAATTAGGGGGATAGCGCGAGGATCTTTCAATTCACCAAAAGAACCGATAGCTGCGGTTTGGAGGAGGTTGTTATCAGAATCCAAGGCTTCTTTTAAAAGTTCAAAACCCCTTGGATCGCCCATTTCTCCCAAAGTAGCGATGATACTAAATTGGATCAGCCACTCAGAAGTGTTGTGGTATAGTTTGGCTAAATCCTCAAAAGCCTCTGTGATTTTCAAAGCCCCCAAAGCATCTGCGGCTGCGGCTTGTACGTCAGCTTCGCTATCATGGAGTAGGCGATCGCGCAGCAATTTTAAAGAGGTTTGTAAGTCTTGGTTGCCTAATGTATCAAACTGACTAACGGCAGAGTAGCGAACTCTGGCATTTTGATCTCCAACTAGGGGTTGCACCATCTTAAAAGCTGTACCTTGTTGCAACTGGCGTAGCTGATTGACTCCTCTGAGGCGATCGCCATAATCATCAGAATCAAGTAGTTCTTGTACGGACTCAGGAGTAATACTCATAAGCTTATAACATTGATCATTTATGATTAAACATTTATCTTATGTGACTAATAATAGCGTTCCGGCTGCCTATTTCCTATTACCTTCGGTAAAGCAGCAATTATTTTTTGGTTAGCTTCTGGAAACTTGAATTGGGCAATTTCAGCTAGAGAAACCCAACGTACTTCTTGGGAAGCTAGAGGTTGGGGTTCTCCTCCTTGGTGGCGACAATGATGGACGATTAGGGAAATTTGGACTTGGGGGTAGGTGTAGTCAACGCTAATCAAATGTTCCCCTACTTCAATATCAAGGGCTAATTCTTCTTTTATTTCTCTTTTAATACATTCTTCTATTGTTTCCGACGGTTCTACCTTACCTCCCGGAAATTCCCACAATCCCCCCAGATCAGCATCATTAGGTCTGCGGTCAATCAAAATTTCTCTTTTGTTATTGGTGATAACTGCAACACCAATACGTTTGTGGGGTAAACTTTTTTCCATGAATAATTCCTTGATGGCTTATCTTTGAAAATTCAACCTCTTAATTATTGAGGAATATTGACCAACAAGGAATAAATAGTGAACACTTCTCTCAAATACAGTTACTAAAAACTATTCTCCATCTGGAGCAACTGTTTCTACAGCTTGTAGAGATTTTTCAAATCCTAGACGCTGTTCTGCATTGCGTAGAAAATAACCACTCATCATTGCTGAAGCTAATAAGCGTCCTAAATGTTCTCTGTTACTGACAATATTGACACTGAATTGTTCTGAAGGTAGAGAACCTAACAAACCGACAATATTTTTTTCCATAACCCCAAACACTTCAGATGATTGAGGTTTAGAAAGTTGGGCGATCGCTTCTGGACTCAAAGACTGAACATATTTCCAAAGGCTTTCGCCGTTACTATCTTCACTGCTAAAAAATTCATGCTTGGATTGATATTCGTTGCTCATACTTTTTCTCCTAAAGGTTGAGTTTTAAATAGACCCCGAAGAGTTTATTTAACTCCCTAGGGTTGATATTCCGATAAGAAAGTCTTGCTAAACAATGTAACAACTTTTTTACTTATTGAGGGTCTGATTAACCGAACCATGAACATCGGATTATGCTACTGGGCATTTTTCGGAGTGGCAGTAGAGTAAGGAATATACTTACTCTACTTTTAAGTACTTTTAGGGATTTAACTAGCTAAATACTCCCGCATTGACCCTTTGTGCTTACGTAGCTTAGAGAGTGCTTCCCTTTCAATTTGGCGTACTCTTTCGCGACTGATATTGAGAAGAGTACCAATTTTCGCTAGGGTTAAGGGCTTTTCATCCGTTAAGCCAAAGCGTAGGGTCAGTACTTCCCGTTGCTGGGGAGTCAAATCTGCCATCAAACGATCCAAATCCTGTTTTAAAGAAGATTGGTTAGCATAGTCTTCCGGAGAAGGGCCGCTATCTTCTAAAAGTTCTAGTAATTCGGTATCCTGGTTGTCACCAACCCGCAAATCTAAAGAAAGGGGTTGACGGCCTTTGGCTAGATAGTCCCGTACTTGTTTAGCAGTTAGCTCTAACTCTTCGGCTAACTCCACCGCCGTAGCCGCACGACCGAGGTTTTGAGAAAGATTTCTTTGGGCCTTTTTAATTTTGTTGAGTTTTTCGGTTATGTGGATAGGTAAGCGGATGGTGCGGCTTTTTTCAGCGATCGCTCTAGTGATGGCTTGCCGAATCCACCAGTAAGCATAGGTGGAAAAACGATAGCCTTTGCTAGGGTCAAATTTTTCGACCCCTCGCTGCATACCAATAGTTCCTTCTTGAATTAAATCCAATAAGTCAAGGTTACGCTTGATATATTTTTTGGCTACAGATACAACTAAGCGTAAATTTGCTTCCACCATTTTACGCTTGGCTGTTTCTCCAGCCTGAATTTCTGAGCGCAGTTTAGCTTCGCTTAAACCCACCGCTTCAGCCCATTGGCTAAAGGTAGGTTCTTCTTCTTGAGTTTGTTCTAGCTCGTTTTTAGCTTTCTCTAGAGCGATTAGTCTTTGTACTTGCTTAGCATAAAGAATTTCTTCTTCGTGAGTTAACAGAGGTACGCGACCAATTTCTCTTAAGTAAGTCCGCACTAAGTCCGTAGAAGTCTGGGATTTTTTCATGGTTGCTGGTTTTGGTGGGCTGATGACTAGGGATAGACAAAGGAAACCAGATGCTGAATTCTGTTTTCCAAAACAGTGGCAGAAAATAATCTGTATTATTAATGAGAAATTCGTTTATTTATATTGCAGCCAATTGATGATGGCGGTCTAGCTTAAGGAAATTAGCCATGGGTAGAAAAATAACATAAATCTAGCTAGGAATACTCGTTGCCCTTTCTTGATTTCGGAACTTGCCCTGAAGCGCTATGAGAAAATAGCTAAAGTTCACTTAAAGGATATTTCGGATTTATTATTAAATATTGTAACATTTATGAGTCTGAAAAAAAGTTCCTTAAGCGGGATCTTAATTTTTTAATCGTCTTCCTTTGGGAGGATTTGCTGTTAACAGCAAATACTTGGCCAATTTTAGGTACAGATGAGGCTGCCTGCCTAGGTTTTGAAACATAAGCCTGAGTGGAGTTTGAAAAAAAAGTAGTTGCCTAATCTCTATAAAGTTCAAGCATTAGATTACCCAACTTGAGCTAGAACTACTGCATTCTGGGCAACAAAATTAGCAAGAAATACTAATCTCTCAAATAGGTAATTGATATGAACCAAACTATTTGGATTGCTAGACACGGAAATCGCCTTGACTTTGTTAACCCTGATTGGTTTAATAGCGCAGAGCGTCCTTATGATCCTCCTCTTTCTGAGGATGGATTTATCCAAGCTCAAGAATTAGGACAAAGACTAAAATCAGAAAAAATTGGCCACATATTTTGTTCTCCTTTCTTAAGAACAGTGCAAACGGCAGCTCCTGTAGCAGAAATTTTGGATTTACCCCTGAAACTAGAAGCGGGACTTAGTGAATGGTTAAATCCAGAATGGATGACAAGTAAACCAGAAACTCTGTCCCTACAAGTTTTGAAAAAACATTTTCCTCGTCTTGACTTGAGTTATACTTCTCGCGTAATTCCTAAATATCCGGAAACTATCGAGCAGCTAAGGGATCGCACTAGAGCAACATCCATAACCCTAGTAGAAGAGTTTAACCAGGATCTTCTTTTTGTTGGTCACGGCGCTTCTGTCTGCGGAGCTACCACGGGTTTAACCGGAGGTAGTCCTTCTATTAATGCTAGCTTATGTTGCTTAGTTAAGCTAGTACGTCAAGCTCAAAGTTGGCATCTAGAACTTAACGGCGATACCTCCCATCTCAGTTCGACGGAATCTAGGGTTCGATTTAATTAATTTTTAGTTATTATCAAATGACCTTAATCATAGCTGGAGATATTGGCGGGACTAAGACTATTTTGCGGTTAGTAGAGGTAAGGAGGGAGCCAGAAAACTCTTTCCACACCCTTGCTGAGGCAAGTTATGTTAGCGCAGATTATCCTGATCTTGTACCAATAGTTAAAGAGTTTTGGGAAACTACCCAGAAACACAAGCTACCCCAAAAGGCCTGTTTTGCTATTGCTGGTCCGGTTTTAAACAATACTTCTAATTTGACTAACCTTGATTGGTATCTTGATAGTCAAAGGTTAGCTCAGGATTTAGGAATTGAGTCTGTAACTTTAATGAATGATTTTGCAGCAGTTAGTTATGGCATTTTGGGTTTAGATTCAGGGGATATTAAAACCCTACAATCAGGAAATCTTCAAGAAAATGCACCCATTGGCATTATCGGTGCAGGTACAGGGTTAGGAGAAGCTTTTTTGATTCCCACAAGTTTGGGACATCAAATTTTTCCGACAGAAGGAGGACATACAGATTTTGCCCCTCGTTCCCTATTGGAATTCCAATTATTAAGTTATCTGCAAGAAAAATATGATGTTGAACGGGTATCTGTGGAGCGAGTAGTATCAGGTCAAGGAATTGTGGCTATTTATCAGTTTCTTCGTGATCAAAGATTTACTTCTGAAGCACCGGAAATAGCAAGAGTAATTCAGGCTTGGGAACAGGGTGAAAAGTTACCTAAAAATCAAGATGCGGCTGCAACTATTGCTATTGCTGCTATGAAAAAAAGCGATTCCCTATGCGAAAAAACTATGGCTATGTTTGTTTCTGCCTATGGTGCAGAAGCTGGCAACCTCGCCCTGAAACTTCTTCCCTACGGGGGAATTTATATTGCCGGGGGTATTGCTGCTAAGATTATGCCTTTGATGGAGTCAAGTCTTTTCTTGGAAGCTTTTAAACACAAAGGGAGAGTAAGTGCTGCTATTGAGCAAGTTCCCGTACATATAGTTCTTAATCCCCAAGTAGGTTTGTTGGGTTCAATTTCTTACGCCCTTGCTTGTTGAAGGAGAGAGGGAGACGGGGAGATGACTGGCTGTCAGACTCTTACAATGATCACTGTAGGGCTTGCCCTTGTCGTAGACATCATGGAAAACTGATAACTGAAAAAATGGCTGGTCATAGTAAATGGGCTAATATTAAGCGCCAAAAAGCGAGGGTAGATGCGAAAAAGGGTAAAACTTTTACTCAGCTATCCAGGGCAATTATTGTAGCAGCACGTAATGGCGTACCAGATCCAGAGGGCAATTTCCAACTGCGTACTGCTATTGAGAAAGCAAAGGCGGCAGGAATACCCAATGATAATATTAATCGCGCCATTGCTAAAGGGGCAGGAACCTGGGGTAGCGACGAAGATAAGTTAGAAGAAATTCGCTATGAAGGTTATGGTGCTGGGGGGGTAGCTATACTTATTGAAGCTTTGAGCGATAATCGTAACCGTACTGCTGCTGATTTGAGGGCTGCTTTTAGTAAAAATGGGGGAAATTTGGGGGAGACAGGTTGTGTTAGTTGGATGTTTGAACAGAAAGGGGTTGTTTGTTTAGAAGGGAAGTTTAGCGAAGAGAAGTTATTAGAAGCTTCTTTGGAAGGTGGGGGAGAAACCTATGAATTCTTTGAGGAAGAAGGAATTCAATGTGCAGAAGTTATCAGTTCAGTAGTGAATTTGGAAGATTTGCATCAAGCCCTCAAAGCCGAAGACTTACCGGTTACGGAGGTAGAGTTACGCTGGATACCTAGTAATACTATTGAAGTTAGGGATCTTGACCAAGCTAAGTTTTTACTGAAGATGATTGAAGCTTTAGAGGCTTTAGATGATGTACAGAATGTAACTGCCAACTTTACAATGGCTGAGGATTTGCTTTCAGCAGAGGTATAAAATATGAATACGAAAGAATTTCAACAGTTCTTCAATAGCTGTGTTGGCAAGTGGCAAGCAGAACGCACTTACCATTATTTAACTCATCAGGAAGTAGAAAGATCCCGTACAGAATTTGTGGTTAAGCCCTTGAATTCGGAAGGCAAGAATAAAGTTTTAACTGATAACGAATATACCTATAGTTCTGAGTTGGAAAATTTGCCAGGTTTTAATTTAAGTTTCTACACTATTTCCGAGAAAGGCGAAGAGGTGAGTCAGGAGTTAAATTTGTTGTTTGTCCCTAAAGTTGAAAAAGCAGGGATCTTAGAGGGAGATTATTTACGCGATCGCGCCTACGAAGAAGCTAGACCAATTATTTCTCATTTTAGCTTCAATCCAATAACTAAAGAGTTATTGATGACGACTAATTATACTCGCGTTGTTTCAGTGGATTCAATTATTTTAGTTAATCGTGATCTTCGCCTGAGAAAAATTGTTAACTACCAGCGTCCTTTAGAAGGAAAAGTTTTAGATAAGGTTATGTTAGTGGGATTTGGCTTAGAACAAAAGTTAGCAGTGTAAAAATCCTCAGTAGTTATGAAAACCAAGTTCAAAAACAGGTTAAAAGCAGCCGTTAAATCTTTCCTTAACCCAGTTGTACCTCCCAAAATAGTCATTCAAAAACAAGTGCCAGAACCTTTAGAGGTAATGGAAAATCAGCTTTTGAATGGCAAAAATGTTTTGATTGTGGGGGTTGGGAAAAATATCGGTAGAAGTATTGCTTTGGAAATGGCCAAACAAGGTGCAAATATTTTTTTTGCTGATATTGCCCAAGAAACCTGTAGGAGCTTAGAACAAGAATTAAAACCTTCTGGTGTAATAGCAAAAGGATTCCATTTGGATGTTTCAAAACCCAAGGAAATTGATTCTTTAGTTAGTTGGTTGGGAGAACATCAAACTAAAATTGATATTTTAATTAATAATGTCGGGATTCAGTTTGAGACAGTGGGGTTGAAAAACCTTGAACCAAAAGAATGGAATCAAACATTTAATACTAATGTTTTTGGCCCTGCTTATTTAACGAAATTGATCTCCGAAAAGATGATCAAAGAACAGATTCAAGGTTCTATCATTTTTATGACTTCTATGTATCAATGGGACGTAGTACGTTGGCCTAGTTACAGTAGCTCAAAAGCTGCCTTGGGAATGTTAATTAAAGAGTTGGCAGTAGAATTGGCCCCGAAAGGGATTAGAGTCAATGGTATTGCGCCAGGTTGGGTTGCAGAAGATCAACAAGGAAACCCTTTATATCACGAATATACTCTCCTCCATCAAAGTTCAATTAATCCTAGCTATATTGGTCGAGGGGTTGTGTATTTAGCTTCAGATTATTTTTCCATGTTTACCACAGGAACAGTTCTTAAAATTGATGCTGGAGTGTCATTATATAATTCTCGTGTTATACAAAATCCGCCTCAGTAGAAAGAAATTTTTGGGTAGCTTTCTGTTATTAGCTTTGGGCTTTTGGCTACATTATTGTACTAACCATCAAAGACAAATGACTCGAATTAAAACTTGGCTAAAAAAACAGTTCGAGAATCGATTTGTTGCTAATCCTTTCCAGGAAAAGTCTCAAGGTTTTACTAATCTTTTCCCTCAAAAACCTAAAATAGAGCGTATAGCAACAGGGTTTCAATTTACAGAAGGCCCTGTCTGGTTTGCGGAACAAGAGTATCTTTTATTTAGCGATATTCCAGCTAATAAAATCTATAAATTAAGTTGTGATCACAACTTAACAATTTTCCGAGAATCTAGCAACCATGCCAACGGATTAACCAGAGATAAACAAGGCAGACTGATTACTTGCGAACATGAAACCCGTCAAATTACTCGCACTGAAAAAGATGGTTCTATTACTGTATTAGTAGATAGATTCCAAAGCAAAAAACTCAATAGTCCTAATGATGTTGTAGTCAAAAGCGACGGTTTTATTTATTTCACAGATCCACCTTATGGAATTGAATTAAAACAACAAGAACAACCTATCCAGGGTGTTTATCGACTTTCTCCTGATGGCAAGGAAATTATCCTCGTTGCCGCTGATTTTGCTAAACCTAATGGCTTAGCTTTTTCCCCAGATGAGAAACAGCTTTACATTAATGATTCAGAACATCATCACCTAAGAATATTCGATGTTCAATCTGATGGTAATCTTACTAATAGCCATGTTTTTTATGACATGAAAACCGACAAGGAAGGTTTACCGGATGGGATGAAAGTAGATATAGAAGGACATATTTATTGTACGGGGGGAGGTGGAATCTGGGTTTTCGATTCAGTCGGTAATCATTTAGGAACTATTGTCACCCCAGAAATAGCGGCAAATTGTGCTTGGGGAGATCAAGATTTGCGGAGTCTTTATATTACTGCCCGAACTTCACTCTACAGAATTCGAGTCAATATTCCAGGTGTTCCTAATTTTTTAAAATAGACTTAATGTTCAACTATATTCTTAAACGTTCCCTTAGTTTGATTCCGGTAATTTTAGGTATTACCCTTTTAGTATTTTGCTTACTTCACCTCATCCCTGGTGATCCGGCAACGGTTTTGTTAGGAGAAAGGGCAACTCCTGAAGGTTTAGTAGCTTTAAGGGAACAATTAGGCTTAAATGACCCTTTGCCTCAACAATATCTTACTTTTTTAGGTCAGTTAATTACCTTAAAATTAGGTACAAGTATTATTAGCGGTATTCCCATTACAGAAGAAATTGCTAGTCGGTTTCCTGCTACTTTTGAACTTTCCTTTGCAGCCATTTCCGTAGCGATTATTGTGGGTATTCCTTTAGGAATTGTTGCCGCCATTGACAAGGATAGTTGGTGGGATAATTTAGCGATGAGTGGCTCATTAGTTGGGGTATCGATGCCAGTTTATTGGTTAGGTTTACTATTGATTTATTTATTTGCAGTTAACTTACAATGGCTTCCTCCTAGCGGCAGAATTAGCACCACCCAAAGCTTCAATTTTCAACCTATTACCCAGTTTTATCTTTTAGATGCTTTAATTCAAATGAATTTACCAGCTTTAGGAGATATTTTAGCCCACTTAATTCTCCCGGCTTTAGCATTAGGAACAATTCCTTTAGCCATACTTGCTAGAATAACTCGTTCGGCGATGTTAGAAGTTATTTCTCAAGATTATATTCGCACTGCTAGGGCAAAAGGAGTTAAGGAAATTTGGATTATTTTACGCCATGCCCTCAAAAATGCTTTTTTACCGATTAGTACGATTATTGGTTTGCAATTCGGTACTCTATTAGGAGGGGCAATTCTGACAGAAACAATCTTTTCTTGGCCGGGAATTGGTACTTGGATTTATGAAGGAATCCTCGCTAGAGATTATCCTGTAGTGCAAGGTGGTGTCGTTTTTATTGCGATCGCTTTTGTGACTATTAATCTTTTAGTAGATATTTCCTACGCCTTTTTTGATCCGAGAATTCAATGAAGACGAAGTAATAGCTAATAGCCATTTTTATAAATTACTTTATAAGTAGTCTAAATAACTTTAGCTGACTATAAACCACTTATCTTGTCAAGAAAATTATGATTATAAAAATTGTAATTAACTTATTTATAATGTAGCGAAATGTAACTTAGTATGAAAACTAAGGACAAGAATGAAAAGTATGATGATCGCCTATAAAAATGAATTTCCCATTTTTGATAAAGAAAGTAATCTCCAAATCAAAACGAGAACGGAAATAAAAGACTTTATGAAAAGAGGATAAATGTCCACACTTGCAAAGCATTCCCTGCTGTTGCAGCCATTCCAAAATGATTGTATCGGACAGTCCGGCAAATCTTTGTTCAATTGCGTAGGCTTGGGAGCGAAGATCAATTAGAGGAAAGGTTAATACTCAATACTTCATTGTTTCTAGTTGTTTTCTGGAGAAGCCTATTTTTGAGTAAAAGTTTGTTACCTGATTTTTATGATCGGATTAGGAGTTTTACGTTAACCTGACTAGGTTAGGGAGAATTCGAGAGATGATTTCCTAAGATTGCTTTGAGCAAAACTATGTGCTATTAGCTAGGGATATCACTAGGTTAATAAGGTATTTAAGTATGTCAGGGGAAAAACCGGGCAAAACACAGACTGAAGATAATATCATCTTACCGCCGGAAACATCTCTAGGAAAAGTGCCAACCAGAGAAAATTCTGATTTAGTTATTACGGTAGAAAAAATTAGTAAAATCATTTCTCCCTATTTTGTAGCCCTCTTGGGCTTATATCTCTATCGAGACAATGGTTTATTTGGTACTATTCTGATCACTATTGGTATGATTACTTTACTCAAAATCTCTTCTCAAGATGTCATTAGTTTTGTGGTAAGAGTAAGAAATATTTTAGGATTAAATGAAAAAACAAATTCTTAAAGCTAAATAAGATTTCAAGAAGTACTAATGCCAGTTTATAAAGTTCGCTTAATCAATAAAAAACTCAATCTTGACCATACCATCGAAGTTCCCCCAGACCAGTATATATTTGATATTGCTGATGAACTTGGCATCAGCTTACCTTCTGGATGCTTGCAGGGGGAATGTTCTGCTTGTTTAGCTAAAGTTATTAGTGGTAAAGTAGATCAAAAAGAGCAGAACTTCCTTAAACCAGAAGAAATTAAAGCTGGTTATACAGTAACTTGCGTTGCCTATCCTCAATCTGATTGTGTTTTAGAAACTCATCAAGAACAAGTATTATACAAATCGTCTCTTTATTATTGAAATAATTAATGCCTACTAATCAAACACCTCATTTAACCATAAAAGAAGCAAAAGAAATCCTCGATTTTTACAGTTGTACTCAAACAAAAACTGTCAATACAACGAAAGAAAAAGAGCTATTACAGCAAGCAATTTTACTGATTACAGAACAGTCAGAATCTGAAAACTTAGGTATTTGCGCCAATAATTCACAACAAGCTATGGTTGCTTTATCAAGCTATCTCAAAGCATTAGGTTATGCTTCTCTAATAGAATCTCTTTCTCTTCCCCCCATAGAACTGCCAGTTTATATTAAATTTAATACTCAAAAAATGTCCCATTTCCTCGATTCTTATAGCGGAGACTACCGGGGAGTACTAATTTCTTGCCAAGCTGAGGATGAAGAAATTAATGGAACCTACGGTCATTTTCCCTTAGATTTATTTATTTGATTCCCTAGCAATCTCACTTTAAATCTGCTACAATTGCCCAGGGTTTATCAAAAAAAATTGAATAACTTAATGATCCCAACAATGAAACAGTAGTAATGCAAATATCAGTTATTTAGACTTGATTGTAACCTGTTCTTTGCTATATAAACCTCGCCAAGCTCTCAACAGCTAACGAATTATTAAACCCTAATGAAAGAAAACCAAAACCTAATATCCAATTCTCTGATTGTTGGTTGCTGGCAATTAGATAACCGTAGTTGGCAAGCAATGACTGAGGAAGAAATTGGACGCACCATTGACACTTATTTAGCGATGGGCATTAGTAGCTTCGATACCGCAGATATTTATGGTAGAAGCGAACAAATATTAGGTAAAGTTTTACAAGGAAGAGATTGTACAATCTTGACTAAAGCAGTTTTCTTTGGGGATATTCCTAACACTAACCAAATTAAGAGCAAAGTTGAAAGTTCTTTGCGCAAACTAAAAAAAGATAGTCTCGATTCCTTGCAAATTCATTGGCACAATCCACAATTAGATTTTGCTTCAACCTTAGCAACTTTCAATGAACTTTTGGAAATTGGAAAAATTCGCCAATTAGGAGTAACGAACTTTGATACTCCGATGTTAGAAAAAGCTTTACAATACGCTCCTATTAAAACCAATCAAGTCCAATACAGCTTAATAGACAGGCGGGCCGAAAATTCCTTACAATCTCTTTGTTTAGACAAGGACATAAGTATTCTAGCTTATGGTCCCTTAGCTGGAGGTTTCCTATCTCAGAAATTCTTGGGGCTTAAATTACCACCGATAGAAGGAGAACACGCTCGCAGTTTTTATTATAGTAGTATGGTTCGCGCGCATGGTGGTTGGTCGCCTGTACAGGAGATGTTACTAACTATGGCTCAAATCGCTAATAAATACCAAGTTAGTATTTCTCAATTAGCCCTTAATTGGGTTAAAAACCAGCCCGGTGTAGGAGCAGTTATTTCTGGTTTCACTCAAAATCGCCAACAAATTAAGAGCAATATAGAAGCGATGGAAATCAAGATAACACCAGAAGATTTGCAATTATTATCTGAACATTCTCATGCTTTATTTAAGCAAGAAGGAGATATTTATTCTTATGAAAACGGTCAATTTGCTTAACAGTAGACTCTACAGCCCCTCAAGCAATAGCAAAAATATCTCCTGAAGAGTAATAATCATTAAATGTAGAGGCATCAAAAAAACACCTCTACACTCAACTTTCAAACAATAAAACTATCCCAATCTAAGTTAAAGCCATCGCTGGTTCTTCCCAACGTTCCACAGCCTTACCAATTACCGCTAACTCCTTCACCAAACGGTCAAAACGTTCTGGAGTTAGAGATTGGGGTCCATCAGACATCGCCTTAGCAGGGTTCGGGTGAACCTCAATCATTAATGAATCTGTTCCCGCTGCGATCGCCGCTTTAGCCATCGGAGGAACATATTCCCACTTCCCTGTACCATGACTGGGATCAATCATAATGGGTAAATGGGTCAGCGATCGCAACACAGGAATCGCCGCTAAATCTAAAGTATTACGGGCATACTTGCGGTCAAATGTACGAATACCCCGTTCACAAAGAATCACATTAGGATTACCTGCGGCTAGAATATATTCTGCGGCCATCAGTAGATCATCAATAGTTGCCGCCATCCCCCTTTTCAGGAGAACTGGTTTTTCTTGTCCCCCTACCTTCTTTAATAAGGAGAAGTTTTGCATATTTCGCGCCCCAATTTGTACCACATCGGCAACAGCGGAGATTTTTTCCACATCGGCAGTATCCATTACTTCTGTGATAATGCCTAAGCCCGTAGCTTCCCTAGCGGCTGCCAAGAAATGTAAAGCACTCTCACCATGTCCTTGGAAAGCATAGGGGGAAGTACGAGGCTTATAAGCACCACCCCGCAAAAATTTTGCCCCCGCTGCCTTAACTCGCTTAGCGGTTTCTACAATCATCCCCTCATTCTCTACAGAACAAGGGCCAGCCACCAAAACAATGGGATGATTTTCGCTAAAACTAACCTTGCCATTGGGAGTAGAAACCACTACTTCACTAGGTTGTCCGTGGCGAAACTCGCGGCTAGCGCGCTTATAGGGACGTTCCACTCGCAAAACCCTTTCTATCCAAGGACTAACTTCCTGTAGTTGTAAAGGGTCTAAAGAAGCTGTATCTCCCACTAAACCAATCACAACCTTATGTTGACCAACAATTTTTTCTGGGGTTAAGCCCCAACCTGTGAATTCGGTGCTAACACGAGTAATTTCCTCTTCTGGGGAACCCACTTTCATGACAACGATCATCTATACAATCTCCGTACACCCAGCAGTTTTAACCCTGGGAACAATAAATTAAGAATCGACAATTGAGAAAAATATTTTTACTGACCTGCTATGAGGTTCGGTTAACTATTTAGATATTTAATCAAACCGAGAATAAAGTTGCGATAAAAAACACAAAACTTTGATTGTTTTGTTGATTTTGTAAGTACCTTAAAATCTCTTTAACCTAATTCTGGTCAAATTCTTTCCTTTGTTTGGCTTCCTTTCTGCCTTCCCGCCAAGCACTCCTTGTTTGTCTAAAGTTAGGCCCAACCTCTTCTAAACCTAGCCAACTGCCTAATCTATTTTCATCCCAGGAACTGGAAAACAAACCATAGCTTAAGCCCAAAACACCTAAGCCAAAAAAGCCTATACTGACAAGCAAGACAGCAGAGGTAGGCAGTTTAAACAAGTCGTGGGAGACAATCCAGTAGCTAATAAAAAAGCTCAGAATTCCCAAACTAGTGGGAATACCAGAAAATAGGGCCATACGACGCACCATACGCTGACTTACAGCATCAGGTATGGCAGCTAGACTTGCCTCTGTTTTAGCCGAGGATTTCTCAGCAACTTTAGCAGGAGAGGGAGGGGCTTTTTTCGGGGTTTTCTTCTTTTTGTTTTTGGGTTCAAAAGGTAGAGGTTCCCTTTGAGATTCAGAAGACATAAGCAGGCTGTATAGTTGGTTTAACGGCGAATGCCAAGACGTTTGATTAACTGGAGATAGCGATCACGGTCTTCGGTTTGAATGAAGGATAATAGCCGACGACGACGGCCAATCATTTTTAGTAGTCCCCGGCGAGAAGCAAAATCTTTTTTGTTCTTTTTCAGATGTTCAGTTAGTTGGTTAATGCGTTCAGTCAGCATCGCCACTTGCAGATCAGCAGAACCTGTATCGGTTTCGTGCTTCTGATATTCAGACATTAATTCTTGTTTGCGCTGTTGAGTCAGAGTCATAGTTGTTAGGTTATTTTAATAAAACGCAGCAGTTTACCATATTATCACTCCTTATTCCGGGTTAGCACCACCGCTATGAAATCAATTTTCGATTCTGTATTGATTATGTTTAGATGGGAATTGATGCCCTGGCTGGCTTATTGGTGGCTAAATTAATATGGCTCTATGGCGTTTGTATTATCATCTAACATAAATCCCTATGAAATTAATTCCCTGGCTGAATATAATTATTGTTCCGATTAAATATTTAGGCAAAAGCGGGAACAGTACTTAGGGTAGATGAACGTCTATATTTTCATCTACTAAGGTACTATTCTTGATAATGATTCAACATTTCTCTTCTAAAAGTTCTCCTTTCCTCAAATTGACAATCTTCTGTTTTTCTTTGCTATTGCTCTTAGGAATGGGCAGTTGTCAAGGAAAAATAGGGGAAACGGAGTCTAAGAGTCTTATTGAAGTATTGAAATACGAAGCAAGGCAAAATCGCAAATATGCTAGCCAAGCCCAAACCTATAAAGGATTAGAAGCAATTCCTAATTTCATTGCGGATTTGAAGGCAGAAAATAAAGAAGTTCGTTCTGCTGCTGCTGTTGCTTTAGGAATCATGGGTGCAAAAGAGCCTTCAGAAGCAGCAACTTTAGTTCCTCACTTAAAATCAGCTTTACAAGACCCTGAAGCTGTGGTGCGTTACTCCGCAGCCCTTGCTTTAGGAAGAATTGGGGCAACTTCTTCTGATCCTGCTGCTATTGTCAAAGTATTAATTACCGCTACTGAAGATAAAAACTCTCAAGTACGAGACTCTGCAACTATTTCCCTAGCAAGAATTGGTACAAAAGACCCTTTAGTTATACCAGCTTTGATTGCAGCTATGGAAGATTCAGATGTTGGTGTACGCAGTACTGCAGCAGAAGCTTTAGCAAGAATTGGCAAAAAAGATTCTTCGGTTATACCTGGTTTTATTGCTACTTTGCAAGCTAAGCGAGGCTATGTACGCTCTATCGCAGCTTATGGTTTAGGATATATGGGGGCAGAGGCTTCTAGTGCTATTCCCGAAATTATTGTCGCTTTAGAAGATGATCATCCTAGAGTACGCAGGGCTGCAACTACAGCTTTGGGTAGAATTGCTAAAGAACCAGTATTAACGGTTCCAGCTTTAATTGTGGCTTTAACCGATGAAGATCAGCAAGTACGTAGCATTGCTAGTTCTTCCCTACAAAAAATCAGCAAACAAGACTCATCGGTAATTCTTGTTTTGTTAGCAGAACTTAAAAATGAGGATGCTGCTGTACGGCAGGGAGTTGCTACAGCTTTAAAAAGAGTTAAAGCTGAACCTTCGTTGGTAATTCCTGCTTTGTTAGAAGCTTTAGGAGATAAAGATGAGGGGGTACGTCGCTCTGCGGCCCTTACTTTAGGTAAAATAGAATCAAGAAATTCGGCTGTTGTACCTGGATTGGTGACCGCTTTTCGGAAGGAAGATCACCAAGTGCAAGAAAGTGCTAGTCTGGCTTTGCAAGAAATTGGTAGTTCTGCGACTACTGCAGTTATGCCGATCATTTTCCATTCTAATGGAGAAGTTCGTTCCCGTGCGATCGCCTTAACTTGGCAATTGATTCGCTTACAAGTTCTCTATTGCACAGCTTTAACTATAATAGTTAGTCTGATAGTTTTCTTAGTTCGCAATCCTCAAATTATTATTAATTTCTTATTTTTGCCCCCAGAAGAAACAGTTATCAGTGATCAATGATCAATTATTAATTATGAAAGAAGATTCTAAGCGGATTTGGCTTTACGATACAACCTTGAGAGATGGTTCTCAAGGGGAGGGAATATCTTTATCTTTAGAAGATAAATTGAAAATTGCTCGCAAATTGGATGAAATGGGCATTCCCTTTATTGAGGGAGGTTGGCCGGGGGCTAATCCTAAAGATGTACAATTTTTCTGGCAGCTAAAAGAACAACCTCTTCAACAAGCTGAAGTAGTAGCTTTTTGTTCCACTCGTCGTCCCCAAGTTAAAGCCTCCGAAGATAAGATGTTACAAGGGATTTTGGCGGCGGGAACCCTTTGGGTAACTATTTTTGGTAAATCTTGGGATCTTCATGTTACAGAGGGTTTGAAGACTAGCTTAGAAGAAAATTTAGCTATGATTGGCGACACCATTGAGTTTTTGCGAAGCCAAGGACGTAGAGTCATCTATGACGGAGAACATTGGTTTGATGGCTATAAAAATAATCCTGAATATGCCCTGAAAACTCTACAAACAGCAGTTAAAGCTGGGGCAGAATGGTTAGTTTTTTGTGATACCAATGGGGGGACTCTTCCCCAAGAAATTAGTGCCATTGTCCGGGAAGTTAGGGCTAAACTAAACTCGACAAATTCTACTCAAACTCCAGCTAAACTTGGCATCCACACCCATAATGACTCTGGGACAGCCGTTGCTAATGCCCTAGCTGCGGTAGGAGAAGGGGCAACTATGGTACAAGGTACAATTAACGGTTACGGCGAACGTTGTGGCAATGCCAACCTTTGTACCCTCATCCCCAACTTACAACTGAAACTGGGCTATCAATGTCTTGAGAGTGAACAATTAACTCAATTAACTCCCACTAGCCGCATCATTAGTGAAATTGTCAACCTCGCCCCTGATGATAGCGCACCTTTTGTCGGACGTTCTGCTTTTGCCCACAAAGGAGGCATTCACGTCTCTGCGGTGCAACGCAACCCCTTAACCTACGAACATACTCAACCAGAAGCCATTGGCAATGAACGCAGAATTGTTATTTCTGACCAATCAGGGCTGAGCAATGTGCTGGAAAAAGCCCGTAATTTTGGCTTAGAGTTGAACAAAAAAGATCCTGCCTGTAGACAAATTTTAGAACGTCTTAAGGATTTAGAACACCAAGGCTACCAATTTGAAGCAGCCGAAGCTAGTTTTGAATTATTGATGCGTTCTGCTTTAGCACAACGTCAAGAGATGTTCCAGCTTCAGGGTTTCCAGGTACATTGCGATATGCAAGAGGCGGTTAATAAAGGGGATAGCAACGCTTTAGCAACTGTTAAGGTAGCTGTTGACGGTAAAAATATCTTAGAAGTTGCAGAAGGCAATGGCCCTGTTTCCGCTTTAGATGCAGCCTTAAGAAAAGCTTTAGTTAAGTTCTATCCCGAAATTGCCGCTTTCCATCTTACTGATTATAAGGTGAGAATTCTTGATGGTGAAGCTGGTACTTCAGCAAAAACCCGCGTCTTAGTTGAATCGAGTAATGGAAAACAACGTTGGACAACGGTTGGTGTATCTAGCAATATTTTAGATGCTTCTTACCAAGCTGTTGTAGAAGGTATTGAGTATGGTTTGTTGCTTAATTGTGCAACAACACGAGAACTACTTAAAAGACGATTCTCCTCTTTTTGAAGCAGAATAGTTCTTTCTCCCCAAAACTCTGCACAACGTGAGTTCGATGAAGTTAAAAAACAGCAGAAGGAAGTTCAGCTAGGCCTTTGGGGTCAAGGTCAAGGGAAGGCTTTTTGGGCAAGAAAGTATAAGCGATTAGACCAGCTAAGAGATTAACCAAAAAATTCCAAACGCTACGGTGTCTTGAATGCTGAATCTGACAGATATTCTTGAGCTGGTCATTAACAGTCTCAATCAGAGAACGCTTACGTAGGAGAATCTTATCCTGAAGACGCATTAACTTCGGCTTCATATTTTTCTTGCGGTGTGTAATCAGTTGTAGTCTTTGTTCATAGAGTTTCTCAAACAAATCCTGAGAAATATAACCTCGGTCGCCAAATAACTTACCAATCAAGCCATCAGCCATATCTGGCACAGGGTTACGGTCATCAGTATTACCCTCTGTAAGTTTGAAAGCAAGCAGCTCACCTTTGTCATTAATAATTAGATGTAGCTTGAAGCCATAATGCCATCCCATAGCATTTTTGCCCCAACCTACCAAACCTTCAAAAACACGGTGGCTTTTGGAGCGATTCGGGTGGCAGACCTCAATGGGGGTAGAATCAATAAAGCTGATGCCGGTAATTTCTCCTCGAAGAGTATGTAGAAAACAGCAAAGAAGCATTAAGCTCCACGGCATTAGCTCTACGAATCGAGTGTAACTGACCAAGTTGGGAAAAGCTTTCTTCCAGTAAGGCAAGACTTGTAGAGTGTAAAATTCTTTAAAAGTGCGAAATCCCGAACCATGAAAGGCAATGACAATGGTCATCACTTCGCTTAGGCTTAGGCGGGAGCGACATAGACGCTCTCCACAAGTTGCTGTTAACATTGGCTGTTGTTGCCAATGCCTCTCAAACCTTTGATAAAAGTCATCTACCTGACAGAATATTTGGGTGATATCGAGACGAGATACAATATTGGACATAGCATCAGATTCTGATTAAGATTCATTTTCAGCATACCTCTGATGCTTTTCTTTTCTCTCTTTTCCTCCGTCGAACTCACGTTGCACAGTTTTTTGGTAGCTTGAATGGTGCTTAGCAAAGGGATATCACCGGAGTTTGTCTTGGTTTTTAACTACTCCAACAACCCGAACTCAACAAAATTCCTTGGAATTCCCTGACTCTTTCTAAAGTCATAAAATAAGCCCAAGCTTTACCTAAAAGATTACCTGACAAATTGTAGACTTCAACTTGCTGGCGATAATATTCATTTTCTTGCCAGGAAGCTTGAGGATTATAACCTTCTAAACAATCCAAACTTGATAAAATTTCTGGTTGAGCAAAAGTAAGCAAAAAACCCCTCACTTTACTCTTTCCTGTGGTCATAGCCGGATAGCCCAAGGAAAGATCATAAAGTTCTCCGAAGGTATAAGCTTCCTGTTGCTCAACAACTTTTTCTACACACAGACGTTGATAGTTTATTTCTCCAGGTTTAAGAGTGCCATAAACGAAGATTCTGATTAGGTTCACCTTGTCAACTTAGTAATATTCATCATCATCTAATTCATCGTCGTCGTCGTCATATTCATCATCATCACTCTCTTCATCTAACTCCCCTTCATATTCATCGTCATATTCATCGTTGTCATATTCATCATCATCACTCTCTTCATCTAACTCCCCTTCATATTCATCGTCATATTCATCGTTGTCATATTCATCATCATCACTCTCTTCATACTCATCATCATATTCTTCCTCATCGTCATATAATTCTCCTTCATACTCTTCTGGGGAACCAACTAAATCTCCTAACTTGCTCTTCTTTTTGGTTACACCATTGGTTAAAACCAGTTGCTTGCTTCTGTTCATGAAATTCTTTAAACAAAATGAATCTATATTTTGCAGATCAAATTTAACTTAAGATTGCTATTACTCTCAAGAGCCACTCCTAGGTAATCTGTCAATTTTCAATTGACTGGTCAAGGGCAGTACAAATAAACAAAAATATGGAGAACAAAAGCCATGTCGCGATCGCCTCTTCCCTCATCTGGGCAAACCAAACAACTTAAACAGCTTCAAAGTCAATTGCGCGATCGCTGGCAAAGTATTGATTTATTCGATCAAGATGATTATGACATTTTGGTTATTCCTTCTTTTAGTATCGACCAACGTCAAGGGGAAAAGATTCCTGGCTTTCTGCACTACGAGGAGCGAATGCTTTTTTCTTTAATTCGCCTTCGTAATCCTTATACCAGGCTAATTTATCTTACTGCTTTACCTTTGTCACCCTTAATTATTGAATATTATTTACAACTTTTACCAGGAATTCCTTTTTCCCATGCCCGCGATCGCCTCTTATTACTTTCTGCCAATGATGCTTCTTTTAAACCTCTTTCTCAAAAGATTTTAGAACGCCCTCGGTTAGTAGAAAGGATTCGCAAAGCTTTGCGTCCTCATAAATCTTACATGGTTTGTTTCAATTCTACTATCTTGGAGCAAGAACTATCTCTACAATTAGATGTCCCTCTGTTGGCTTGTTCCCCGGATCTTCTCTATTGGGGTTCTAAAAGCGGTAGCCGGGAGATTTTTGCCCAATGTCATATTCCTCACCCCGATGGTACTCCTCAAGTCTGGAACTCAGAGGATTTAGTCGTAGCGATTAATCAGCTTTGGCAACGTCACCCCAACTTAGCCAAGATGGTAATCAAACTCAATGAAGGTTTTTCTGGGGAAGGAAACGCCTTATTAGATTTGAAGCAGATGCAAAATTACGCCCCAGGGCAAGCAACTCCCGCCCAAAGAAGTCAAGCTATCAGCAATCATCTGCAAAACCTACGCTTTCAAGCCCAAGGAGAAACCTGGGAAAACTTTAGGGAGAGTATTAGTAAATTAGGAGCCATAGTTGAAGTATTTATTGAAGGAGAAATTAAGCGATCGCCAAGTGTCCAAGGCTATATTACCCCTAGTGGTGAAGTAAAAATTCTCTCCACCCATGATCAAATTCTTGGGGGTGCAGATGGACAAATTTATCTCGGTTGCCGTTTCCCTGCTGATGCAGCTTATCGTCTGCAACTCCAAAAAATTGGGGCAAAAGTGGGCCATTTCTTGGCTAAAAAAGGGGCTTTAGAACGCTTTGGAGTTGACTTTATAGCTGTTCAACAACAAGATGGTTGGGAAATGCAAGCCATCGAAATAAACCTCCGCAAAGGCGGTACAACCCACCCCTTCATGACTCTCAAACTCCTTACTGGCGGTAACTACGACTTAAGTACAGGTTTATTTTTCAGCCAAGATAAACAAGCTAAATATTACATTGCCACTGATAACTTACAAAAGGAATCTTACCAAGGTTTATTACCTGCTGATCTTATGGATATCATTGCCTGTCATCGTCTTAATTTTAATAGTAGTAATAGAACAGGTAATGTCTTTCATCTTATGGGCGCACTTTCTCAATACGGTAAGTTAGGTCTAATTAGTATTGGCAATTCCTTAGAAGAAGCAGAAACTATTTATAACGAAGTAGAAGCAGTTTTAGACAAAGAAACCCAGTCTATTAATCCTATCGCCAAGTCTAGTTTGCCTATTACTTGGATGTAATTAACAGCTTAGCTTTACATAATTCAAATTACTAAATATGACAAAGCTTTGCCGTAAGCCTTGTCAATTGTCCGTAGGCTGTTTAATTGGCTGAGAAATTTAGCCATGAAAAGTAACTTTTGTTACAGAACATCTCTGTCTTTAGACCAATAAAAAACTTTCTATTTAAAGAAAGTCATGACTTTTTATAGAGAGCAAGTCAGGGTACTAAGCAGGCTAATGATAGATAAATTCAAATTGAGATAAAGATATCGTTTCATTATAAATAAACGCAATTAAAAACGAGGAAAGGGTATTATGTCTTATACAGAACCAATGGCAAACCAAGTAGTAGAAACAATTATCACTCCGGATGATAAAGATCGGATTCGCTGGGGACCGATTATTGGTGGTATTTTTGTGGCGATCGCAACTCAACTAATCCTCAGCGCTTTGGGTGCAGCAATTGGCCTAACGGCTGGTGCATCGGGGACTGATGCTGGTGCAGTAGGGCTTGGTGTTGGTATTTGGGCAGTTATTAGTCTGTTAATTGCTCTATTTATTGGTAGTTGGGTAGCAGCAGCAGGTTGTAGCCCCATGAATAAAAAAACCGCATTGCTACATGGGCTAATTCTTTGGGCAACAACATTGGCTATAAGTGCTTGGCTATTGACTAGTGGCGTATCGGGAGCTTTTGGTATGGCAACTTCTAATGCCGGGGAAGTCTTAAACCAAGTACAGCAACCCGGAGGAGTGGACATTCCTAACCAAGTTCCCAATGTATCACCTCAACAATTGCAACAAGTAGCAGGAAATTCTGCCAAAGCAGCTTGGTCATTTGTAATTGGCTCTTTACTCGGACTAGCCGCATCTCTGATTGGCTCTTCTGTTGGAGCCAAAAAGCCCAGACCAATTCGTACTGGAGTTGCTCCTATTCCTCAAACCGCAGAGAATTTCACTAGGTAGAAAAGAATGGCGTTGGTGAACAGAGAATAGCATGAAATCATTCACCACCTCCCGCCATTCCGGCAAAGTCTATTGTTCATCAATTTTAAGGGCTTCTTTAGCTGTTGTCCCTTCCCCTTGAAAGCCAAAATACCAAAGGGTAGCTGCTGCCTCAGCGCGGGTAACAGGTTTTTTCGGTTGAAAAATGGTTATGTAACCGAAAGCACGGCGTATATTGGCTTGTTCGCCGTTTTGGAAATCTAAATACAGGGCAGGCAACACTTGAGGATTAATCTTGCTAGCATCTTGAAAACCCCAGGTTTGTTGAATCGAATCTAAGGTTGTTTTCGGTAAAGCTTGGCGAGTATCTAAAGGGACTTTCCACCAGACTAAATCTTCCCTGGTTAAGGGTGCATCAGGGCGAAAAAGCCCCGCATCAGTATTTCCAGTCAAAGAAGAAGGAATTAACCCTGCTTCTGCTAAACCTTGAATAACAGCAAAATCAGGGTCTGATTTTTTAACATCTTGGAAAGCAGGTTGTTGGGCATTCTCTATGAGGCGTATCTGTTTGCTGGGGGTATTTTCATAAAGCAAATTATTCGCTGTAACCAACCAATTAGCATAGTCTCTGCGGGTAATAGTTTGATTAGGTTGAAACTGTTCATCTTGATTTTTACTACTTGATGAAGCGAAAACCCCTAATTTCCCTAATTCCTGAATATATTCAGTTAATTGGGGATTAATTTTATCAAGATCAAAAAATTCTTGAGGTGCATTTTTAACGACTGGCTTGGTTTTTAACGGAGTGGCTTCGCGCTGATATTCAATCAGAAATTCTGTACCTTTTTCCCCCTCTTCTTTAGTTGTCGGAGTAATCACAGAAACTTTCACTTCCAAATCATTCTTACTCGCAACTAAAGTACTATCATCTGCTACCTCAGAAGGTTCAACTTCCCAGTCATTCTTTTGAAATTCTTCTTGATAAAAACTAGCAATCAAATTACTAGGATCTTCAGATTGCCAACGGGTAAGAGTACCTTTGCCAGCAGGTTTAGTTTCCAAACGTTTCGCTTCTGGATAGGTAGGAATTTCTTCAGGAAACTCTTCTGTTGCAGGAGTTGGTGTAGGAGTCGGCTTTTTAGCAGCAGTTTCAATGGTTTCAGGACTCTCTTGAAGCTGAGGATCTGGTGCTAACTTATTTTGTAGATCCTGACTACAAGCGTTTAAGCCCAGCAAACTGAATAGGAGAAAACTAGTAGCGAAGCGTCGATTAAACAATACCATTAAGCAAAAGGGAACAAAACATTCTTACTTAAGTTTAAGCTAACGCATCTGATACTTTTCTAGTAGTTTATCAATTTGTACAAAAATAAATTCTGGGTTTCCTCGCGTTAACTCAGCCTATAGTGATTGTGCGATCGCAACTGTAGCAGAGGTTCGATAATTTCCCATTCTTTGTTTGTTCGGCTACTTGAGTATGTCATTATTCCCTGATTTCTGGTTTCACTGGGTAAGTCCTATCTCTTTTAATAGCCAAAAATAAGCACTCACCGTTAACGGTGAGTGCTTTTACATAAAATTAGTTACCTTATACCATTTTTTAAACGGTATTACTTAATAAGCATCCTGTAATTCGTAAAAATCAGGGGAGATATAATCCTTGCGTAAAGGCCAGCCTACCCAATCCTCTGGCATAAGAATCCGCTTCAAATTAGGATGTCCTTCATAGACAATGCCATACATATCGTAGGTTTCTCTTTCTTGCCAATCAGCCGCTTTCCAAATCCAGTAAACTGAAGGAACTTGAGGCTGATCTCTCGGTAAAAATACTTTAACCCTAACCTCCTCTGGCCGATCAGCATTGTCACTGAGCTTAATAAGATGGTAGAAACTAACCAACTCCTTACCAGGGCCAAGATCATAGCCCCCTTGACATTGGAGATAGTTAAAACCGTAAGCAAATAAAGCAGTACAAATAGGAATAAGAAACTCTGCATCTACTTTAATTGTTTCAGTGCCTAAATGATCTCGTTCTAAAGCTTCATTATCAAAGCCATTTTCCCTTAACCAAGAGGAAACTTGACCAGCTTGGACAATTTCAGAACCTTCAGAGTTTTCTTCCTGTTTAGTCTCTTCTTCAGCCACGCTCTACCTCCTCTTTTACTTTCTCCTGGAGAGGGGTTTGCATAGGCATACCTGTTGCCGCAGCTAATTCCTTGGGCGGTGCTTGGCGAGTTTCCGCTTCAATGTACTCTCCTGTGAGAATAGGAGCAACCGCTTTCATTTCATGGGGAATAGTATAATAGCGGTTGGTTTGCTCCATCACCGCACTTCTTTCTTGCAAGGATTCATTAGCAACCTTCTTACGCAGTTTGATAATGGCATCCATAATTGCTTCAGGGCGGGGAGGACAACCAGGAATATACACATCCACAGGGATTAATTTATCAACCCCCCTCACGGCACTAGGAGAATCCATACTAAACATTCCTCCAGTAATGGTACAAGCTCCCATGGCGATCGCATACTTTGGTTCAGGCATCTCTTCATAAAGCCTTACCAAAGCAGGAGCCATTTTCATGGTGATTGTACCTGCTGTGATGATCAAATCAGCCTGACGGGGACTAGCACGGGGGACTAAACCGAAGCGGTCAAAATCGAACCTAGAGCCAATCATGGCTGCAAATTCAATAAAACAGCAAGCAGTACCGTACATCATCGGCCAGAGACTAGAAAGTCTGGCCCAATTATAAAGGTCGTCTACTGTTGTTAAGATGACATTCTCTGATAAGTCTTGGGTGACTTGAGAACTACTAACAGGATTAAAAATTTTGTTGGACTGCTCAGCAAAAGCAGCATCATTAGTTGAGTTAGAATTCATGACCATTCTAGCGCTCCTTTTCTCCAAGCATATACAAGAGCAACCACAAGAATTGCGATGAAGATTAAAGCTTCGATGAAAGCTAGTAATCCCAATTGATTAAAGGCAACTGCCCAGGGATATAAGAATACAGTTTCGACATCAAACACTACAAATACTAAAGCAAACATATAGTAGCGAATGTTGAATTGTATCCAGGCTCCACCAATTGGTTCCATACCAGATTCATAGGTGGTACGTCTTTCCGGTCCACCAGTACGAGGTCGTAAAAGTTTAGAACCGGTTAACGCCAAAACAGGGACTGCGCTACAAATGAGCAAGAATCCCAAGAGATATTCGTAGCCACTAAGGACAAACACTAGGAATTTCTAAGTTATAACTTCTTTACAATTACCTATTTATTATAAGGTCGATTGGTGAGTTAGTGGAGGGGGAAAATAAATTAATTGCCTTGAGAATCAATCTCAGATAACTGAATTAAACCAATTTATGCCATAATTTTTAACATACATTTAAGGTTTGCCTTCCTTTTCGCAATGACTGAGCCTGGACAAGAACAGACACTTGCAGAACAAGCCCCTTCTCGTTATGAATGCCGTAGCTGCGGTTATGTTTATGAACCGAGTAAGGGAGATAACAAGAGTGATATCCCTCCTGGAACTCTATTTGAAGACTTGCCCAAGGGGTGGAAATGCCCTGTGTGCAGCGTTAGTCGCGCCCAGTTTAAGGATATAGGCTCTAGTGGCGCACCTTCAGGGTTTAAGGAAAATTTAGATTATGGCTTGGGGATAAATCGTTTAACTCCAGCCCAAAAAAACCTACTCATCTTTGGTGCTTTGGCTCTAGGCTTTATCTTTTTCCTTAGTCTTTATGGCTTGCAGTAAAGAGATTAAAAGTTAGTAGTTTTTCAGGAAGGCAACAAAAATATATATGAACAAATTTTCTTCATCATTTTCTTTAAGTGCTATGAACTCCTTAGTGAGAAAGTTAAAACAAATAGTTGTCTTGGTAGCTGTTGTTTTATTTTGCGCAAGCTGTAGCAATATTAGTTCTTTAAGTAATAACCCTTGGAAACCTCTTCAGCTTCCTACCGAAGCAAGTTTCGCTGACATTGCTTTTACCAATAATCCAAGCCATGGCTGGTTAGTTGGTACTAAAGCAACTTTATTTGAAACTACAGATGGAGGAGATACTTGGGAACAACGTAATTTAGACTTGGGGGAGGAAAAAGTCAGTTTTAACTCCGTAAGCTTTTCTGGAGAAGAGGGCTGGATTACTGGAGAACCGGCAATCTTACTACATACTAAAGACGGTGGCACAAATTGGTCACGTATACCCTTAAGCGCAAAGCTACCTGGTGCGCCCTATAATATTGTTGCTTTAGGCCCTGATTCAGCCGAGATGGTAACAAACTTAGGAGCCATTTATGAAACCACTAACGGTGGCCAAAATTGGCAAGCCTTAGTCCAAGGAGCAGTGGGTGTAGCCCGAAATATTGCCCGTTCTCCTGATGGAAGATACTTGGCTGTTTCTGCTAGAGGTAATTTTTATTCTACTTGGGAACCAGGGGACGATGAGTGGACACCCCACCAACGTAATTCTTCCCGACGGCTACAAAATATGGGCTTTGGCAAAGATGGGCGGCTTTGGCTTTTAGCTAGGGGGGGTCAGTTGCAATTTAGCTCTTTAGAAGAAAAAGAGATTTGGGATGAAACCAAATACCCAGAAATTGCTGCTAGTTGGGGACTGCTTGATATGGGGTACCGTACTCCAGAAGAGATTTGGGTAGCTGGAGGAAGCGGTAACTTACTTCGTAGTAGCGATGGGGGTCAAACTTGGGAAAAAGATCGCGATGTAGAAGGTATTCCTTCTAACTTTTATGAAGTGATCTTCTTGAATTCTGAACAAGGATTTATTCTCGGTCAAAGAGGAACTTTACTCAAATATGAGCAACCCCAAGAAGCTGCTTAAAAAAGACTGAGCTTGTAGTGAAGCTTACAAGTTCTTTATGATGTAAAGTGAATTTTAAAATGTTGTAAAAGGAGAACATTATCTATGTCAGGTACAACTGGAGAACGACCATTTTCGGATATTGTTACTAGTGTCCGTTATTGGATCATCCATAGTATTACCATTCCTATGCTTTTTATTGCAGGATGGCTATTTGTTAGCACCGGCTTAGCTTACGATGCTTTTGGTACACCTCGCCCGGATGAGTATTTTAGCCAAGATCGTCTAGAACTACCGATTGTTTCTGATAGATATCAAGCAAAAGATCAAATTAAAGAGTTTAGTAATTAAATTGTTTTAAAATCAAGTAAAACACTATGACAAGCAACAACCCAAATCAACCAGTTTCTTATCCCATTTTTACTGTTAGATGGATAGCTGTTCACACCCTAACAGTACCCACAGTATTTTTCTTAGGCGCGATCGCCGCAATGCAGTTTGTACAAAGGTAGAAAAAATAATGGATCGTTCACCCAATCCAAATAAACAACCAGTTGAATTAAATCGTACATCCTTGTACTTAGGTTTATTGTTAGTTTTTGTACTAGGAATCTTATTTTCTAGCTATTTCTTTAACTAACTAAAAGTTGATCAAGCTATTTTTTTCAGAACACAATTAGGAGATAAAAAAATATGTCTGGAGACGCGAGAATTCCCCTTTGGATCGTCGCAACTGTAGCAGGAATGGGCATCATTACTGTTGTCGGAATTTTCTTTTACGGTGCTTATGCTGGGGTTGGTTCTTCTATGTAGAAGTTAAGACCCTTAGTAGTTAAAATTCAATTAAAATCTGAAGGCTAGCTGTTTTTAAAAATTCAGCTAGCCTTTTTGTAGTCTAGGTTTTCAAAACCGAGCCTGTAGCAAAGCCTTTTGACTTAAGACAAAGCGATGTTAATATTTGGTGACGAAACTTAAAAAAAACTTTGAAGGCAACAACTTTAAAAAACGAATGGTTCTCAGATATTCCCGGTAACTTATTAGCCGGAGTTGTCGTTGCCCTCGCTTTAATTCCAGAAGCGATCGCCTTTTCTATTGTGGCTGGGGTAGACCCGAAGGTTGGTTTATACGCTTCTTTTATCATGGCAGTGACTATTGCCTTTACTGGAGGTCGTCCAGGGATGATTTCAGCGGCAACCGGGGCGATGGCCTTATTAATGGTTTATTTAGTTAAAGACCATGGCATAGAATACCTTTTTGCTGCGGGTATCCTGACTGGAATTTTACAAATTATTTGGGGATTACTGCGGGTGGGGCGGCAAATGAAATATGTACCCCGTTCAGTTTTAGTAGGATTTGTCAATGCCCTAGCTATCTTAATTTTCATGGCTCAACTGCCTCAGTTTGTGGGAGTGGGTTGGGAGATGTATGCTATGGTGGCTGGGGGTTTGGCGATTATCTATCTCTTGCCTCGCTTCACCAAGGCAGTACCTTCCCCCTTAATCGCTATTATTCTCCTCACTTTAATTGCTTTAATTGGTAATGTGAATGTTCCCACCGTAGGGGATATGGGAGATTTGCCTAGAACTTTACCAGCTTTCCACATCCCCCAAGTACCTTTCAATCTAGAAACCCTGAGAATTATTTTTCCCCACGCCCTCACCCTTTCAGCAGTGGGTTTGTTGGAATCTTTCTTAACAGCTTCAGTACTTGACGATCTTACTGATACCCTAAGCAATAAAAATCAAGAAGCGAGAGGCCAAGGCATCGCCAACATTATCACTAACTTTTTCGGGGGTATGGCAGGTTGTGCCATGATTGGACAATCGGTTATCAATATTCAATCTGGGGGACGAACCCGTCTTTCTACCCTTAGTGCCGGGGTTTTCTTACTTCTTTTTATGCTAATTCTAGGGAGTTGGGTGGAAAGAATTCCTATGGCTGCATTGGTAGCAGTGATGATTATGGTTTCTATTGGAACGTTTAATTGGAAGTCTTTGAATTTTAAACGCTTGCCGAAAAGCGAAACAACAGTGATGTTAGTTACAGTTGCTATTACTGTGATTACCCACAACCTGGCTTTAGGAGTGCTGTTTGGTGTTGCTTTAAGTACCTTATTCTTTTCTCGCAAAATTGCTCAATTGGTATTTGTAGAAAGTGAACTTAGCGCTGATGCTACCAAGCTAACTTACTATGTTAGTGGTCAAATCTTTTTCGTTTCTATTAACGATTTCTTGGCTGCCTTTGATTTTAGAGAAGATTTAGAATTGGTAATTATCGATTTAACCCAAGCCCATTTATGGGATCAATCTGCTGTTGTTGCCATTGATAAAATCATTCTCAAGTTCCGTCGTAAGGGGGCTGAAGTTAAACTTGTGGGACTTAATGAAGCTAGTGCCACACTATTAGATAAACTTGCTATCCACGATAAACCTGAAGGGTTAAAGGATTTAGCAAGTCACTGATTATTAGGTAATAGGTAATAGGTAATAGGTCTGTTTTTGATTTCTAAATCCCTCTACTCCTTTTAGTATGAAAAAGATTCTTCTGTGTACTGATGGTTCGGCTTTCGCTCAAATTGGCTATGAATATGTTGCTTGGTTAGCCAAACAGATACCTATAGAAATTGAAGTTTTATATGTCACTGATAGACGCAAAGAACAAGCAGTACAAACCCATGATTTTAGTGGCAATTTGGGCATTGATACTTACCAAGAATTGTTGGATAAGTTAGTAGATTTAGAGCATGAAAGGGCGAAGGTTAATCACCTTCGGGCAAAAATGATTTTAGAAGCCGCTCAACAGTTTTTTCTTGACCATCACATCCCCCCGGAAACAATTACCCTAACCCATGAAACTGGTTTCCTGGTAGATAAATTTCATGAACTGGAACAAGGGGCAGATTTAATTGTTTTAGGTAAGCGAGGGGAAACAGCTAATTTTGCCACAGAACATTTAGGAACCAATCTAGAACGTATTGTTCGTGCCAGTCATAAACCTTGTTTAGTTACTTCCCGCGACTTCCATGCCATAGAAAAGGTTTTGTTCGCCTACGATGGCAGTAAAAGTGTTGAGCAAGCACTGCAATTTATTGGGCAAACACCTGTTTTTAAAGGCTTAGAAGTTCATATTGTTACCGTAGCCAAAAAATATGAAGATCAGGTGGCGATCGCTCGTTTAGAAAAAGCAGAAACAAGTTTGATTGAATGCGGGTTCAAGCCAGTTTGCCAATTACTGCAAGGTTATTCTGATGTGGCGATTGTTGACTATGCAAACAAAGAGAATATCGATTTTTTAGTCATGGGAGCTTACGGTCACAGTCGTATTCGTCATTTAGTACTTGGTAGTACCACTGCTCAAGTTCTGCGAAGTTCCCATATTCCTGTACTATTCTTTAGATAAAAAAGCAACAATATATGACAAAAAAGTCTCTTTCACGAAAAAGTAAATTTGTCAAATATATTTTACTTTCGTCATAAAACTTTTTTCTTCCTCCAACTCTTAAGCAAAGGATTTTTATCTTGACAATAACGTCTCATCTAGTTTGTGAATGTTGAAACTCACTTTAAGTTATAAAAAACCCAGAATAACATTTCGCTAATATTGATTAAATCACGGATTTGCTTGCTTTGACAAGAATAATTTGCTTAATTTTTGACAAGTTTGAAGTTTTGTTATTTTAAAAATTCTAATGCTCAGGAATCAATAAGCCAGATTTTACTTATACGAACTTAGTTACATAAGTTTTGTACAGAGAAATTACAAATAATGAATATATTTCTGTAACAACCGCTACTTTTTATTCTATTTGATGTAGAATGTACATAGATATAACTTAATTAATCATTATGAACAGCCAAGATATTAACCACAACAATCCTTCTACTTTAAGTGCTTCCTCAGTTTCTAGTGATCATTCTGCTGTTAGCACAATTTTCTTAGTAGTTATTGCTTCCTTTATTTTCGGATTAATTCCTATTATTGCCAGTTCCACCACCTCCGGAAACCAAAACGTCCCAGTTCTTGGCGAAGCTGGTGTTTGGAGTAGTTTAGGGAAATAATTAAGCTCTTAATTCCGTAGTAACTTGCTCTTTGAGATTAGCCCGATTATCGGCTTCATTCAACTCAGCAGTAACAGGTACAAGCTGCACAGCACAAGCTTTTAACTCAGGTTGGAGGGAAGAAGGACAGGCTTCTGAATGAGTTAGGGCATTGACTTCCGCATCATCTGCCCACAAAGCACCCCAGTGCATTGGTGCAAACACTGTACCAGGAGCAATTGCTTTGGTAACTATGCTGGGCAAACGACAAGTACCGCGACGGGATCGCACTAAGAGCCAATCTCCATCTTTGATACCAACTTTTTTGGCATCATGGGGATGGATTTCTAAAAAAGGCTCAGAGTGCATCTTGACAATCTTTTCGATGCGCCCGGTACGGGTTTGGGTATGCCAGTGGCCGTAAACCCTACCTATAGTTAAGACAAAAGGATAACCATCATCAGGAGGTTCTGCTAAACCTCGCGAATGGAACGCTGCGAAAACGGCTCTTTTATCCGGGGTATTAAATTGGAAATCTGTATAAAGTCTTTTCCCATGGTCATTAGGAACATTGGCATTTTCTTGACCTTCCGGACAAGGCCATTGGATTGGCCCTTCTTTTTGCAAGCGTTCGTAACTAATTCCTGTGACATCACAAGGGCGATCGCGGGTTAGTTGGGTAAACTCGGCATAAACAGCAGCCGAATCCGCAAAATTAAACTCTTTGCTAAAACCTAAACGTCGCCCCACCTCCGCGAAAATCTCCCAATCTGCTTTTGCTTCCCCTGGACGGTAGCGAAATTCAGGGCAAAGGGTAACAACTCGTTCTGAGTTGGTCATAGTGCCTGTTTTTTCACTCCACTGAGCAGCAGGGAGTAGTAAGTGGGCATAGTCTGAGGTTTCTGTAGGATAATATGAATCTTGATAAACAGTGAAGGGAGACTTTCTTAAAGCTGCTTGAGTTCTGCGGATATCCGGCATACTCACTGCTGGATTAGTCGCCGCAATCCATAATAAACTCACCTCCCCTCGTTCCAATCCAGTAATCATACTCCAAGCATCTTTACCAGGATAAGGAGAAATACTACCTGATTCCAGTCCCCAAGCCTGTTCTACTTCAGCGCGATGTTGGGGATTCTTAACAACTCGATAACCCGGTAAAATATGGGCCAGTCCTCCGGCTTCCCTTCCTCCCATGGCATTAGGCTGCCCTGTAAGAGAAAAAGGTCCTGCCCCTGGCTTGCCAATATTACCAGTCATAAGATGAAGGTTAATAATAGTCCGTACCTTAGCCGTACCTTCAGAAGATTGGTTAATCCCCATCGACCACATGGAGAGAACACGTTGAGAATTAGCCCAATAACGGGCGGCTTGTTCTAACTCATCCAGGCGAATGCCACACCTGCGGGCTACTAATTCTGGTGGGTAATAGGGAATAATTTCTGCATAGGCAGCGAAGTCTTTGGTACAGCTATCAATAAAAAGGGTATCCAATTTACCCCAACCCATCAAAAGATGAGCAATACCATTAAGTAAGTCAATATCTGTGCCTGGTTTAATAGCTAAGTGCAAATCCGCAACTTCTGCTGTTGGGGTTTTGCGGGGATCAACCACAATCATTTTCACATGGCGATTTTTTTTGTGATGCTTCCGCAAGCGATTAAAAACGATGGGGTGACATTCTGCGGTGTTCGTACCAATCAAAAAAGCACAATCGGTTTCTTCTAGGTCATCGTAACAACAAGGGGGGCCATCGGAACCAAAACTTTGACTATAACCAGCCACTGCTGAGGACATACAAAGACGGGAGTTGGCATCAAAGTTGTTAGTGCCAAGACAACCTTTAAGCAGTTTTTGGGCAGTATAATAATCTTCGGTTTGAAATTGTCCAGAACCATACATACAAATAGCTTCCGGACTTTGAGTAAGGCGAATATTTTTGATTTTCTCTACTATATGTTCAAAAGCTTCTTCCCAACTCACGCGGCGAAATGGTTCAGTTAAAGACTCCCGGAACATGGGATATTTAAGACGGTCTTTATCTAAGGATTCAGCAATGGTTGCTCCCTTGACACAAACTTGTCCTTTACTAGAAGGATGCTCGCGATCGCCCCTCACTCTCCAGAGCGGATTTCCTTGGCTATCGCGATTTGTCGGACGACCAGGAATTGCAGGAGGAGAAACTTCCAGCCCACAACCAACGCCACAGTAAGGACAAAGAGTTTTTGCTGAATCGGTCATTGCTTCCTGGTTTAATAACTTGATTACTTTTAAGCGGTGTATATAAAAAAATAAATTTGTTAACTGGGATTGAGAGTGAAGTTAGGGCAATCTACAATTTAAGATTGCCCCGTCCTTCTTTTTCATGCTTTTACCAAAAGCGATTAGTTCACAACTTCTCTGGTTTCCACAATAGGTTCTTCTGAGTGAGCATCTTCCCCTTCATGGAAATCGGCAAAGGAACCTTTGGGTTCTTTGAGAACAAAGAAACATAGGAAGCCCACTATCACAGCCACAACTCCTAATACTTGGAAGAAGATACGGTTGCCCACGTCTCCTTCAGGTAACAAACTGTACATGGTTAAGTAAGCTACTGCACCAACGTTACCGTAAGCACCAACATTACCAGCAATTTGTCCAGTAACCCTACGCTTAATCAAAGGAACCATTGCAAAGGTAGAACCTTCACCAGCTTGGACGAAGAAAGAACAAGCCATAACTAGTAATACAGCAGCAGGAAGCCACCAACCTCCAGTTACGGTACTGAAAATAAGATAGCTAACACCCATACAGAAGGTAAGTACCCCCATGGTTAATTTACGGCTACCCAGTTTGTCAGAGATTAAACCACCACCAGGACGGGACACTAGGTTCATGAAAGCGTAACTAGCGGCAATCATACCTGCAGCTTGCTTTTCTAAGCCAAAGGTTACTTCAAAAAATGCAGGTAGCATAGAAACTACTGCTAGTTCAGAACCAAAGTTAACAACGTAGGTAAGTTCGAGAATAGCAACTTGAGCGAAGTTATAGCGTTCTTCCGGGGCGTAGCGTTTCCTGCCTGTCATTAAGTCTTTGTTAACTACCCAGCAGTTGTAAGCTTGGAACAGATACAAAGCAACTAAACAAGCCCAGGTAATATACATTGCTTGGATTGTAAAGAAACCCACTTTGTTTAAGCGCCAAGCTAAAAGACCAAGAATCAGGGAAAGGGGCGCATTCATTAAAAGTAAGAACCAGAAGTCACCTTTGCTAGTTACTTCGATTCCTCTAGCACTAGCAGGACGCTGATAAACTTTGCCGGGAGGAGTATTTTGAACACTAAAGTAGTAAATTACGCCGTATACAGCAGCAATGATACCTGTTAAAGCGATAGTTAAGCGCCAGTTGAGAACATCGCCACCACCAAAAGTTAGTAAAGCAGCAATGGTAGGTAGGGTGAAAGCTGATGCTGCGGAACCAAAGTTACCCCAACCACCGTAAATACCTTCTGCTAAGCCAATTTCTTTAGGAGGAAACCACTCTGCTGTCATGCGGATGCCGATTACAAAACCACCACCAACAATACTCAGGGCTAAACGACTGGCTACTAGCTGTCCGAAGTCTTGCGCTGAAGCAAAAGCTAGACAAGGAATAGCTGCATAGATTAGTAGGCAAGTGAAAGTAATTCTTGGTCCGAATCTATCTAACAGCATCCCAATGATAATTCGGGCAGGAACTGTTAGAGCAACGTTACAAATTGCTAGGGTTCTAATTTGCCCTTCATCTAAGCCAAAATCTGCCTTAATTGCTGTGGCTAGAGGAGCTAAGTTAAACCAGATTACAAAGGTTAGGAAAAAGGCAAACCAGGTCATGTGGAGGATTTTATATCTACCTCGGAACGACCACATTTCTTTGAGCATTTTTTACTTCCTTTCAATGGAGGGGACAACAATAAAAGACTTCAACTTTAAAAAGCAGTATGCACTCTCGTTAGTTAAGGTTAAAAAAACATTTTTGATGTTCGCTTAACCCAGGAATAAAATCATTCAGGAAAGTCAACATATTCAGGGGGTTTGATGATGTTTCTCTTATCTAGTCTTAACTTTGTTAAGCAAAGAGAACTTTAAAAATCCAGTTCTTCTTTAGCTAGTCAAGTTAATTAAGATTTTTTGTTGTACTAGGTAAGAACATTGAAATTGATGCAATATAGCTACATATAATTAACCCTATTAAGTTTTGTTTTAGTATTCTTCGTAACAAAAAAACAAATTAAATTCGCTTTTTTCATAATGTTATACCTCAAAAGCATTAACGAATTTGTAAGCAAAACTGGCACAAAGTTACCATTGGTTAATAGTTTGTAGTTAACCAACCAAAAAAATAGATGAGCAAGACAATATCCTTCTTTTATAAAAAGGAGACAAATAGCTAAATCATTTAACTTTGTCGAGGTTTAGCACCAAAATCTTTAATTAACAAATTGCGTAGAAATTCTGGCAAATCATCACAAGCAATGCCCTTTTGAACACAGTTACCAAGGTGCGCATCTTTGCCTACTTTTCCTCCCATATAAAGATCAACTCCTTCTGTGGTTTTGCCATCTTTGCGTACTTTAGTTCCCATTAAGCCGATATCGGCAACCTGGGGTTGTCCACAGGAATTAGGACACCCTGTCCAGTGGATACGTACCCTTTCTGGTATTTCCAACTCTGCTTCTAATTCACGAATCATCTTCAAAGCGCGATTTTTGGTTTCAATTAAAGCAAAGTTGCAAAACTCCGCCCCAGTGCAGGAAACTAGCGATCGCTCCAAAATGTTAGGGGCAATGGTGAATTTTTGCAAAAGAGGTTCTGCCAAAAACGCATCTAAGTTAGCATCATTGATGTTAGGAATAATTACGTTTTGTTCCACGGTAAAGCGCACTTCGCTGCTGCCATACACCTCTGCTAACCGCGCTAAATCAAACATTTCCTGGGCAGCTAATTTACCGACAGGAACATACAAACCAACGTAGTTTAACTCTGGTTGTTTTTGGGGATAAACCCCAATGTGGTCAAGTTTATCCCAGTCTATAGCATCTTCTAGGGCTTCTGAGGCTAAGGGACGACCAAACTCTTTTTCCACCTCATCCCGGAATTTAGCAATGCCCCATTCATCAATCAGCCACATCATGCGAGATTTTTGGCGATTAGCCCGTGAACCATTATCTCGGTAAACTTTCAAAATCGCTAAAGAAAGATCAACAACATCTTTAGCTTGAGGAGGAACCCAAGCATGAAGAGGGATTGCAGCTTCACAACGCTTAGCAGAGAAAAACCCTCCCACAACCACATTAAAACCTAATTCCCCATCTTTGTAGGCAGGAACAAAAGCAATGTCATTAATTTCAGCATGAACTGAGTTATCCCTTCCTCCCTCAATAGCAATGTTAAATTTGCGAGGTAGATTGGTAAATTCATAGTTGCCCTCACCGCTATTAGTGATGGCATCTTGAACTTTTTGCACTAACTCCCTGGTATCAATCAATTCATTAGCATCAATACCCGCAACGGGGGAACCTGTGATGTTACGGACATTATCCATACCAGATTGCATAGAAGTCAAACCCACCTCATCAAAGCGGCGGAAAATATCAGGAATATCTTCTAGGTGTACTCCCCTTAGTTGCAGGTTTTGTCTGGTGGTAATATCGGCGCTACCGTCTTCTCCATAGCGCTGGACAATCTCCGCTAATACTCGCAACTGGGTACTATTAAGAATGCCATTGGGGGTACGCATCCGCAACATAAACTTGCCAGGAGTTACGGGACGATGAAATACTCCTACCCACTTGAGTCGATGTTGTAAGTCATCTGCTTCAACAGCTTCCCAGCCTATTTGGGCAAGATGTTCTAGTTCATTTTTAATATCTAAGCCATCTTTTTGGGCTTTAAATTTTTCAAATTTGTTTAATTTAGCTGGCTTGGTAGCACTAGTCATATATTTCCCTTCTTAAAAGATTGCTCTATTGCCACTGATTTAGTTTAAAGATACAGCCCCATGGATATTTAAAGTGTTTTCCCTTAGTCTGTACAACAGTTTAATAATGCAAGCTGCTTTCTTTCGGTAAAAAAAACTACTTTTCATGGTTTCTGTTTAAGTTATTAGTATTTAGTTAGATAAAATGTATAGCCTTATACTTTATGTTCTTTAAAATTCGTTTTACCAATAATAAAATGCAATTAGTGCATAAAAGTTAGATATAGCGATTCTCCAATTCATGAGGTACATTTGGTCGATTTCCATATTTCTACCAACCACTAGCTAATAGCTAATAGCAAAAACCAGAATCTATGGTGTACCTCACAAGTTGTAGAATTGCTATATCTAAATAAAGTATTTTCGTGACGATCGCTATTTTACGATCCACCTTGCTTCTACCATTAGCCACTAGCAACTAGCCATTAGCCATTAGCCATTAAAATGCTTCTTCCCAAAAGCACTACCCAAGTTTATCGAGATCTGGCTTGAGCCGATAGTCAATGATTGCTAACCTATTTCTCAATTTTTTGAAGAGATTATCATACCAGATCCGACCTCCACAGAGCCTCTAAAATTATTGTATTTGAGGGATAAATCCTGTTTTATTGAGAATCTCCTAAAGAAATATCTTCTTCTAAAGGATTTTCTAATTCGTCCCCTAAGAGTAAAGACATTTGTTCCAAAATTTCCTTGTCTTCTTCATTTAGGTCATCTTGTTGAGGATTGTGGGCAATGATGGGAAGATTCACTTCATATAAGACTTTGGTCAATGACATGGTTTTTTCTCGTACTTACTTAGGTTTTTATATTCTCAGAGATTTTTATCCTTAATTCATTGACCTAAATCAGGAAAAAAGTGTGAATATCCTCAGTAAGGATGATGATGCAGGTGAAGTGATTTTGGCGATCGCCATACTACTTTAGTAGGATCTAAGTCACAATAGCAGAGAGCGGGGAGTAGGGAGCAGGATTTCTCCTAAGTGAGCAAAAAAATAGGGACGCAATAGTGTCCCTACTTTCCCAATCAATTAATGTTACATTTACGGCGCTAAAGCATTACCCCGCAACAGGCTACCGATGGTTTTAGCGGTAATCTTCATTTGAATTAAAGGATTAGCAGGAACTACGGTTTTGTAGAGGTAGCTATCAAAAGTGAGTTTTTGGACATCTTCATCTGCACACATTTCCACAAAAGCTTCTCTAGTAGCATCGGAACGGTAAAAGACTCTTTGCAGGATATCTAGTACCTTATAAGTAATGCCATACTTCTTATCCCAACGCTTAAGATAGAGTTTTAAATCCGCTTCGGTAGGAATGGTAGCACCATTGTTAGAAGTTTCCACAATGGTTTCGGCACACATCCGGGCTGATTTGGCTGCGAAATAAATACCTTCACCAGAAGATTTGGTAACTGTACCAGCCGCATCTCCTACCAAAGCAACTCTACCCTGTACTCTCCGGGGTCTAGGATGCTCAGGAATGGGATGAGCCTCTACTTTGATGATTTCTCCCCCAGCTAACCTCTTAGCAGCACGGGCGCGGATACCAGCCTGAAGCTTTTTGATATCTGCTTTGTTGGCCTTCATTGTACCTGTACCGACAGCCACATGGTCATATTTGGGGAAAACCCAGGCATAGAAGTCAGTAGAGACATCATCCCCTACATACATTTCTGCTAGGTTATGGTAATAAGCCATTTTATCTTCTGGCAAGCGAATCCTTTCTTGGAAAGCGATCGCATAATTATAATCCCCAGCATCAATGGCTTTGGCGATGCGAGAATTAGCCCCATCTGCCCCAATTACCACATCTGCCTTTAAGGTTTTCATTACCCCCATTTTGCTACCATTGGAGTGGTCTGCATAGTGGAGAGTATAAGGCTGTTTATCGGAAGAAGGAATATCTAGCTTATAAACAGTACCGTTGATTAAATTCGCCCCTAACTTAGCGGCGCGATCGCGCATGAAGCCATCTAAGACTTCCCGGCGACACATACCAATATATTCACCTTCGTTTTTAATATTGATATCAACCTCGACATTAGATGGCGAGATCATTTTCATATTTCTGACCTTACGGTCAATAATTTTTTCTGGTAAATCAAATTCGCTCACCATACAAAGGGGAATTGCCCCTCCGCAAGGCTTCGCGTTATCTAGCTTACGCTCAAATAAATAAGTTTCAATACCCGCTTTTGCCAGGATTTCAGCAGCCGAAGAACCAGCCGGTCCTGAACCAACAACAGCAACCCTTAATACCAAGGTTTTTCTCCTTTTCGCTTCTTTAGCTACGAAGAGCATCCTATCACGAGGATTTCGTCTTGGAGCGCTTCGGCTCAAGTTGCAATAGAGCTTAACAACAGTGGTAATAATACTTAATGTTTGCTAACGGCTAACGGCTAATTGCTAATGGCTAATTGGTAGACCTTAATGATTCCTACATATGCTAGGCTAGCTGGGATTAATAGTGCTTGTGGGGGAGTGAGATTATGGCTAAATTAAAGGTGGGTTTGTTGTTTGGTGGTTGTTCTGGTGAACATGAAGTCTCTCTTAGTTCTGCTGCTGCGATCGCCAACGCTTTGAGGGCTGGGGAAAATGCTGCTAAATATGAAGTATTGCCCTTTTATATTCAAAAAGATGGTATTTGGCAAGCTGGGGAAATCCCTCAAAAAGTACTAGACTCAGGGGAAGCTATTCAGGAAAAAGGGGGCAATCTTTGGAGTTTTCCTCCCCAAGCAGCAGAAGTTGAAGTTTGGTTTCCTATACTTCATGGCCCCAATGGGGAAGATGGCACAATTCAGGGCTTACTTACCCTCATGCAGGTTCCTTTTGTGGGTAGTAACGTTTTGGGATCGGCGGTGGGCATGGATAAGCTGGCTATGAAGTCTGCTTTCTCTACTTTAGGACTTCCCCAAGTTAAATATATGGCAGTTTCCCGTGAGGAAGTTTGGTCAAATCCCTGTGTATTTCCCAAAGTTTGTGATGAAATAGAAGAAAAATTAGGTTATCCCTGCTTTATTAAACCAGCTAACTTAGGTTCTTCTGTGGGTATCGCCAAAGCGAAAACCCGCAGTGAATTAGAAGCAGCCTTAGATAGTGCCGCTAGCTACGACCGACGCATTATAGTAGAAGCTGGGGTAGAAGCGAGGGAAATAGAATGTGCGGTTTTGGGTAACGATACTCCCCAGGCTTCTGTGTTGGGAGAAATCTGCTTCACCAGCGAGTTTTATGATTATGAAACTAAATACACCGCAGGCAAAGCAGATTTAAAAATTCCGGCCCCAGTTTCTCCAGAAATCACCACAAAAATTCAAGAAATGGCGATAGAAGCTTTTCTAGCTATTGGTTGTGCAGGATTAACGAGAGTTGATTTCTTTTATGTAGAAAAAACTGGGGAAATTTTTATTAATGAAGTCAACACTCTTCCTGGCTTCACGGCTACTAGTATGTATCCCCAACTTTGGGAAGCAACAGGTGTTCCTTTCCCAGAATTAGTTGATAGGTTGATTAAGTTAGCTTTAGAGCGTAAGAAAGTTAAATCATAAGCCACAGTATAATCTAGTAGTTAGGTTGTTCCACATGAACCTATCCCCGTAATCAAGGTTTTTAGCAAAACCTTGATTATTTTGAGAGCTAGAAACCAGGATGGTATTAAGCAATTTCAAAATCTGCTTCGTTTATTAGTGAGGATGATACACCCAAAACTGTCACCAACACTTCACTGCTAGCAGTATCGCTAATTAAGGTACTGTAACCATTAGATGTCACACTTAGCTGCCCAAAAGTTAGACCATCGGTAAGCAAGAAAGAATCCTCACCGTCGGTAAAATCAAAAATAAAGTCACCTCCTGAACCAGATTTTAAGAGGAACTTATCTGCACCGCCATCGCCAAAAATGCGATCGCTTCCTGTACCACCATCTAAGAGATCGTCACCTTCTCCACCCCGTAGGAAGTCATCACCTGCACCACCAAGGAGGGTATCATTTTCGAGGTTCCCAAAGAGGATATCATTACCTTCTCCACCATCAAGGAAGTCATTACCCGTATTACCTTGGAGAAAGTCATCACCTTCTCCACCAAAGAGTTGATCATTTCCTAGATCACCCTCAAGAATGTCATTATCAGCACCACCATCAAGGAAGTCATTACCTTCTCCACCTCCGAGGAAATCGTTACCTGAATTACCAAAGAGGTTGTCATCTCCATCATTCCCCAGGATATTATCATTACCTGCACCACCTTCAGCAAAGTCATCCCCTCCTTGCCCATCTAAAGTATCATTACCTTCCAAACCAAACAGAGAGTCGTTCCCACTATCGCCAACGAGGGTATCATCCCCAGGAGTGCCAATTAAAGTCATATCCAAGGCAGGATCTACAGTGATATTAACCGTGGCAGTGGATGTGCCACCATTGCCATCGGCAACTGTGTAGTTAAAGCTGTCTGCCCCCATGAAACCTGGTGTGGGAGTATAAATAAGTTGATCGTCCGTTGAATCACCAGGTGTACCATTATCATCTAAGGTGACGCTGCCACCAGCAACAGAGTTGGCATCAAAGCTATCGATGAATACAGAATCACCTTCTACAGGATCACTATCATTAGCGAGAACATCAATAGTTAAGGCTGTATCTTGGGGGGTTGTGGCATTATCATCTATACTCACCGGGTTATCGTTGACGGAGTTAACCGTCAGATTAACTACTGCACCAGAAGCAAATAAGGAACCATCGGCAGCATTCCAAGCAAAGCTAGTATTACCGTTGAAGTTAGCATCGGGAGTGAAGTTGAGTTTGCCAAGATCCGCAGCAGCAATACTATCTCCCGCCCCGACAATAATATCATTTAAACGTAGGATACCAGAGGTGGGGAGAGAAACAATGTTGATTTGATTGAGACTATCACCTTCAACGTCGTTAAATACATCAGTAAAGTCAGCAGCAGTGAAGGAAATAACTGTGTCTTCGTCCCCAGTTTTGTTAATGTCGCTAATGGTTGGGGCATCGTTGACACCATTAATATTTAAGGTGACGGTAGCTGTATCTGTACCACCGTTGCCGTCATCAATGGTATAAGTGAAGCTATCGGTAGCGGTTTCTCCTGGGGCTAAATAATCGAAAGCGTTATTAGGGTTGTAGGTTATGTCATTAGCCGCGCCAATACTTACTTGCCCTAATGTATTGTTGGTGTCTAGGCTAGTCAAAATGAGAGTATCACTGGCATCAGTATCGCTGTCGTTGTCTAAGAAGCTAGCAGTTGTCAAAGGAGTATCTTCATCAATGGTGAAACTATCATCATTAGCAACAGGAGCATCATTAACTCCGTTGATGGTGATATTTACCGTAGCTGTGTCTGTGTTGCCGTTGCCATCATCAATGGTGTAGCTAAAGCTATCAATGGCGGTTTCTCCTACAGCAAGGGATGCAAATTGACCATTAGGATCGTAGTTAAATGTGCCATCGCCGTTGTAGGTAACCAACCCTAAAGTCCCTGTGGTATCGAAGCTAGAGAAGTTAATATTATCAATAGGCTCTGGATCACTATCATTGCTTAAAACGTTGGAAGTTGTGAAGGGGGTTGCTTCATCGGTGCTGAAGTTATCATCATTAGCAATGGGACTTTCGTCAATGTCGTTAACGGTAACGTTCAAAGTTTGGGTATCCGTGCCACCATTACCATCATCGGCAGTTACTTCTACCTCATAAACATTATCCCCATCTGCATCAACAGGAGATTCAAAGTTAGGAGCATTCATGAAGCTTAATTCTCCTGTGGTTGAGTTGATGGTAAACAAACTGCTATCGTTTCCACCTGTAAGAGAAAAGCTAACCACATCATTCTCAGGATCTATTGCCGCAACAGTAGTAACTAAAGTTGTATTCTCATCCAAACCAGGAGTCAAATCAGAAGTAATAGTAGGATTGTCATTAACACCATTGATAGTCACAGTGAAAGTAGCTGCAATAGTACCACCGTTTCCATCGTCAACTGTGTAACTGAAGCTATCAGAGGCTGTTTCTCCTACAGCGAGAGATTCAAATTGACCGTTGGGATTGTAGTTAAATGTACCATCTCCATTGTTAACAACTGAACCTAATGTGCCAGTAGTATCGAGTTTACTAACGCTTAGGGTATCTCCATCTACGTCGCTATAGTTGTTGAGAACATTAACTGTAGTGAAAGGAGTGTCTTCATCGGTTGTACTATTGTTAATATTGCTACGACCGAAGATGACATAGCTTTCTCCTGCATCACTATTGCCATTGGGGCTACCTCCCTTTGCCCCAATAATCAAATCGTCAATACCATCTCCATTAATGTCTCCTGCTCCACTTACCGAAGTACCAGAGAAGTCATCTAAATCAATGCCGTTGATAACAAAGCCATTGCTGCCATTCAGAGTTGATAATTCTATAGTCGCATCAAAGCCATTATTGCGGCCAAAGACGACGTAGCTTTTCTCCTGCACGAGTATTATCATTGGGATCGGCTCTGTTTGCCCCAATAATCAAATCATCAATGCCATCTCCATTAATATCTCCTGCTCCACTTACCGAAATCCCAGAGAAGTCACGTTCATTGATGCCGTTGATAACGAAACCATTGCTACCATTGAGGTCTGATAATTCCAAACTGGGAGCAAAGCCATTATCACTGCCAAAGACCACGTAGCTTTCTCCTGCACTAGAATTGCCATTAGGGTGAGCTGAGGATGCTCCAATAATCAAATCATCAATACCATCACCATTGATATCCCCTGCTCCGCTCACTGAATTACCAGAGAAGTCAACTGAATCAATGCCGTTGATAGCAAAACCATTGCTACCATTGAGGTCTGATAGTTCTAAGCTGGCATTAAAGCCATTATTACTGCCGAAGATTACATAACTCTCTCCTGCACGATCTTTACCGTTGGGGTCAACTAATTCTGCTCCAATAATCAAGTCATCAATGCCATCACCGTTGATATCCCCTGCTCCGCTTACTGAATTACCGGAGTAATCAAATGAATCAATACCGTTGATGACAAAGCCATTGCTACCATTGAGGTTTGATAATTCTAAGCTAGGAGCAAAGCCATTATTACTGCCAAAGACAACGTAGCTCTGTCCTGAACGATCTTTGCCAATGGGGTCGCCCCACCTTGCCCCAATAATCAAATCATCAATGCCATCTCCATTGATATCTCCCGCTCCGCTTACTGAAACACCAGATTGGTCAATTGGATCAATACCGTTGATGACAAAACCATTGCTACCATCGAGGTCTGATAATTCTAAACTAGCATTAAAGCCATTATTAGTGCCAAAGACGACATAGCTCTCTCCTGTACTATAATTACCATTAGGATCGGCTCTGTATGCCCCAATAATCAAATCATCAATACCATCACCGTTGATATCCCCTGCTCCGCTCACTGAATTACCGGAGAAGTCACGTTCATCGATACCGTTGATGACAAAGCCATTGCTGCCATCTAGGTCTGATAATTCTAAGCTAGTACTAAAGCCATTATTACTGCCAAAGACGACATAGCTTTTTCCAGCATCACTATTGCCATTGGGGTCAGCAAAGGGTGAGCCAACAATCAAGTCATCAATACCATCACCGTTGACATCCCCCGCTCCACTTACTGAATAACCAGATTGGTCATCTGCATCAATACCATTGATGACAAAGCCATTGCTGCCATCTAAATCTGCGAGGTTAATGCTGGGATTGAAGAAGCCTGGTGCATTATTCGCTACAGGTGCGTCATTTACCCCATTGATGGTAACGTTAACCGTAGCAGTGTCTGTGTTGCCATTACCATCATCAATAGTGTAGCTAAAACTATCAATGGCTGTTTCTCCTACAGCAAGGGATTCAAATTGTCCATTAGGATCATAGTTAAATGTGCCATCTCCGTTATAGGTGACTAAACCTAAAGTCCCTGTGGTGTCGAAGTTAGAGAAGTTAATGTTGTCAATAGGATCTGGATCGCCATCATTGCTTAAAACATTGGCAGTAGTGAAGGCTGTTGCTTCATCAGTGCTGAAGTTATCTTCGTTAGCGAGGGGGCTTTCATTGACATCATCAACTGTAATGTTCAAAGTTTGCGTATCCGTGCCACCATTACCGTCATCGGCAGTTACTTCTACTTCGTAGATATTGTCTCCATCTGCATCGACAGGAGACTCGAAGTTAGGAGCGTTGTTGAAGCTTAATTCTCCTGTAGTTGAGTCTATGGTAAATAAACTGCTATCTGTTCCTCCTGCGATCGCATAACTAAGATTATCCCCATCAGGATCTGTTGCTGTGATGGTAGTAACTAAAGTTGTGTTTTCATCTAAGTTAAAGTTACTGCCAGAGGTAATAGTTGGAACTTGATTACTTGCTCCGCCAAAGACAACGTAGGTACGGTAAAAGTTAGTAAAATCAGGGGCTTGATACTCGGAACTCACCATTAAGTCAGCGAAACCATCATTGTTAAAATCTCCTGCACCGCTAACAGAATAGCCTGCTGATTTATACCCTGGGCTACCGTTAATTTTGAAACCATTACTACCATCTAGGGTAGCTAAATCTAAGGTAGGGCCAAAGCCACTGTTGTTGCCAAAAATCACATAGCTACGACCGTTAATATTTTCCTGGTAGTCACCAAGAATGATGTCATCGAAGCCATCACCATTAAAATCCCCAAGGCTACTAATAGACAAGGGAGAGGGAACATTGTTAATTGTTTCTTCCTTGATGCTAAAACCGTTGCTGCCATCTAGGCTAGATAAATCAAAACTAGGGTCAAAACCACTACCCTTACCAAAGATGACATAGTTGGTGTCTGTGTCGGGATCCACACCGACAACAATCAAGTCATCAAAACCATCACCATTAATGTCTCCTGCACTGCTAACACGTCTTCCTAAGTCATCAAATTGCTCCTTACCATCGATTTTGAAGCCGTTGCTGCCATCGAGAGTAGATAGGTCAAAGTTAGCAGCGAAACCAGTTGTTTTACCAAAGACAACATAACTGCTTCCCGGAAGAGTATTGTTGGAACCATCTCCACTCGCACCAACAATCAGATCATCAATACCATCCCCATTGACATCTCCGGCATCGCTAACGGAGACTCCTAAGTCACTGTCGTACGCCTTGCCATCAATCCTAAAGCCGTTACTGCCATCGAGAGTAGATAGATCAAAGTTAGCAGCGAAACCAGTTGTTTTACCAAAGATGATATAACTGCTACCAGAATAATTACCGTTGTTATCAGCTCCATTAGCCCCGACAATCAAGTCATCAATACCATCCCCATTCACATCTCCAACATCATCAACAGAGATTCCTAAGTAGTCGCGTCCTCCCTCACCATCAATTTTAAAGCCATTGTTGCCATTGAGAGTGGAAAGGTCAAAATCAGCAGCAAACCCACTGGTACTGCCAAAAACCACATAGCTACTGCCAGAGTTATAAGCACTAGAGTCTCTAAAAGGATCGCTAATAATCAGGTCATCAATACCGTCACCATTAATATCTCCTGCACCGCTAACAGCATTTCCTAAGCCTTGATTTGCTGCTGTACTATTAAGTTTGAAACCATTGCTGCCATCTAGGGTGTCGAGGTTAAGGTTAACATCAAAGCCAGTTTCTTTTCCAAAGACGACATAGCTAGTATTAATGTTGGGAGCGCCGATGATCACATCGTCAATGCCATCTCCATTAATATCTCCAGCATCGCTTACTCTGTTGTTAGCACTAGGAGTGGGAAAAGATGTTATTTCGCGCTCAATGATGAAGCCATTGCTACTGTCAATATCGGAAAGATTAAGTTCACTAAAAGTAACCTCGTTGGTATCATTAACGCTGATATTCAAGGCTTGTGTGTCCACGCTACCGCTACCATCAATAGCGCTAACTTCCACCTCATAAGTGTTATCCCCATCTGCATCAGCAGGAGACTCGAAGTTAGGAGCATTATTGAAGCTTAATTCTCCTGTGGTTGAGTCGATGGTAAAGAGATTACTGTCGTTTCCCCCTGCGATCGCATAACTAATCACATCCCCATCAGGATCTGTTGCTGTAACGGTAGTAACTAAAGTGTTATTTTCGTTGAGGTTAAAGTTACTGTCAGAAGTTATGGTAGGAGTTTCGTTAACATTGTCAACAGTAATATTGAGGGTTTGAGTATCTACACCACCATTACCATCATCAGCAGTTACTTCTACTTCGTAAACGTTGTCACCATTAGCATCTGCGGGAGATTCAAAGTTAGGAGCATTGGCAAAGCTTAATTCCCCTGTAGTTGAGTCTATGGTAAAGAGGTTACTGTCGCTTCCTCCAGTGAGGGTATAACTAAGATTATCTCCATTAGGATCTGTGGCTGTAACGGTAGTAACTAAAGTTGTGTTTTCGTTGAGGTTGGGAGTTAAGTTAGAAGTGATGGTAGGGTCATCATTATCACCCGGCATTCCAACTTTGATCCCAATAGCTTTCACATTGTCGCTGTTATCAGTTTCCCCTTGCCTATTGTCATAGTCTGTAGCAAAGAGCAAAAAGTAATTACCTAAAGCTAAATTATCAGGGATATCAGCAGTGGTATTGACTGTATAGTTATCTCCTGCTTCTAAGGGTGGTTGAAACCCAGTATAGTGAAGTTTTATAGATGTATCGGAATTGTCGAGTACACCGTCTTGAGAGATATAGACTCTATCATACCAATCGTCCCCTGCTACTGCTGTGGCACTGCTGTTTTCTACTGTCCAGGAAAGGTTGACTGTTTCGTCTAAAGCAACTGATGTTACAGGGTTGCCTGCAAGATTGCTTACTTGTGCTGATGATACTTCTAAGTTTGGGGCTTCAATTTGAATAGGAATAGCTTTAACATTATCGCTGTTATCAGTTTCCCCTTGCCTATTGTCATAGTCTGTAGCAAAGAGCAAAAAGTAATTACCTAAAGCTAAATTATCAGGGATATCAGCAGTGGTATTGACTGTATAGTTATCTCCTGCTTCTAAGGGTGGTTGAAACCCAGTATAGTGAAGTTTTATAGATGTATCGGAATTGTCGAGTACACCGTCTTGAGAGATATAGACTCTATCATACCAATCGTCCCCTGCTACTGCTGTGGCACTGCTGTTTTCTACTGTCCAGGAAAGGTTGACTGTTTCGTCTAAAGCAACTGATGTTACAGGGTTGCCTGCAAGATTGCTTACTTGTGCTGATGATACTTCTAAGTTTGGGGCTTCAATTTGAATAGGAATAGCTTTAACATTATCGCTGTTATCAGTTTCCCCTTGCCTATTGTCATAGTCTGTAGCAAAGAGCAAAAAGTAATTACCTAAAGCTAAATTATCAGGGATATCAGCAGTGGTATTGACTGTATAGTTATCTCCTGCTTCTAAGGGTGGTTGAAACCCAGTATAGTGAAGTTTTATAGATGTATCGGAATTGTCGAGTACACCGTCTTGAGAGATATAGACTCTATCATACCAATCGTCCCCTGCTACTGCTGTGGCACTGCTGTTTTCTACTGTCCAGGAAAGGTTGACTGTTTCGTCTAAAGCAACTGATGTTACAGGGTTGCCTGCAAGATTGCTTACTTGTGCTGATGATACTTCTAAGTTTGGGGCTTCAATTTGAATAGGAATAGCTTTAACATTATCGCTGTTATCAGTTTCCCCTTGCCTATTGTCATAGTCTGTAGCAAAGAGTAAAAAGTAATTACCTAAAGCTAAATTATCAGGGATATCAGCAGTGGTATTGACTGTATAGTTATCTCCTGCTTCTAAGGGTGGTTGAAACCCAGTATAGTGAAGTTTTATAGATGTATCGGAATTGTCGAGTACACCGTCTTGAGAGATATAGACTCTATCATACCAATCATCTCCTGCTACTGCTGTGCCGATATTTTGTACAGTCCAAGAAAGGTTAACTGTTTCATCTAAGGCAACTGAATTTACAGTGTTGCCAGCACTATCAGTAACGAGGCTGTCTGTGACAATTAGGTTTGCTAAAACATCGTCAAGAGCATTAGGGAGAGAATTATCATTATTTGAATTAGGCATGGTTATAAAAGGTAATAGGTAATAGGTAATGGGTAATGGGTTTTAGTGTTATTTCTTTTCCCCATCTCCCCTGTAAAAACTAGCCAACGGTAATGACGCGGCGAATCTCATCGGTACGCAAACCAATGGCCATCGGGCTGCGTATTTTAGGAATCACCGCCACATCATATAATTCACTGACTATGCCTTCAATACGCAAGGAGTGAACAATATCCCCGGTGCGTAAGTCAATAACCAACAAACCACAACGGGCTTCTACTTTTTTCTCCCGCAACATCTCATCTAAAGGCAAGCCGGAAAAGGTTTTATTTTCCCTCGGTTGAGACAAACCGACAATGGCAAAGTCACCATGGAAAGTACAACCCCTGAGATATCCGGGACAAAAGGCTACTGGCTCAAATTTTGCTGCTGCTAAATCAACATAGCCAAACTCTCCTGTACCAGAGTTGAGTAACCAGAGTTTGTCTTTGTACCAACGGGGAGAATGGGGCATTGATAACCCGGTGAGAATAATTTCCTTACTCTCCACCTCAATTACACAACCACCATCTACCCTTTGATCTCGCCAACCCTCTGCAACATCAGACTGACTCACCGCAGTTACATACTTTGGTTGTCCCTCCTTCATAGCTAAACCATTAAGATGACAGCGATCTTCTGCTGCTAAACGGGAAATAAAAGGCGGTTGCCACAAAGGAGTAAAACTATGGCTTTCGCTGACGGTAGCTAAACAACTAAACAGAGTGTTAACAAAAATTAAAGAAGGAGAAGATTCTTCCTCCACAAACCCCAAATCATGAATGTCCAAATCCCCCGTCACATAACTCATTTGAGGAACATAAACACAATCATAACCATTCTGGGTTTGTCCCGGTGGCAGGGCATTTTCTAAACGCCAGATTTGATAAAGGGAACTGAAATAAAGACTATTCCCCACAGCACATAAACCCATACAACGGTTAAAAGTGCGCTCAAAGATTGATAACTTACCACTGGGTTGTAAACCGACAAAGAAAACTTTGCCAGCTTGGTAGGTGGTGAAAGTAAGACTGAGATTCTGTTCAGTTAACCAAGAGGTAAACTGTCTAGATCCCGTAATTTCTAATTTTGGAGTTGCCACAGGAATTTGATGTAGATGACTCTGGTGAGTTGATTTTATTGTATTTAAGTTAATTTCCAAATATTTGGAGCTAATTTAACTTAGTAGGGTTTATCTCTTACCCCAGCAAAGATATGCAGTTTTAACATTTCTTAAACAAAGTTGTTAATGGCTAGTGGCTAGTTGTTGAATTTCAGAGGATCTTTTATTTGTTGGAGTCGTTTTACTTAACTGCTAGATTTAAGACTATCAATTTTGCGGGTAAACAAATCAGTAAAAATAGTAATAACTCGACGCTTACGTACCTTAATATTGGCATTAACCGACATTCCCGATTGCAATTGTATCTTGTTATTTAAAGCTTGACTATCAAGGCTTATTTCTGCGGGGAAACGGTAAAAAGGATAAACCTCATCAGGAGGTAAAGCATCGGAACCAATCTGTACTAATTTCCCCTTAATATCGCCAAATTCACTGTAAGGAAAAGAATCAATCCTTACATCCACGACCATATTTTCCTCAACAAAACCAATATCTTTGTTAGTAATATAGACCTTAGCTATTAAGTTATCTTGAGGTACAACTTTGAGGAGTGGTTCACTAGAGTTAGCTACAAAACCAGGGCCATTAGGTTGTAAATCGAATACCTTGCCACTAACAGGCGCTCTCAATTCCTGATAGACAATAGTCTGATTAATTTGACTAATTTGACTGTTAATCTCTTCGAGGCGCTTCTCATTTTCCAAAATCACCTTAGTTAACTGGCTATCAATATCAGCAATGCGTTTCTCATTTTCAGAAATTTTGCTGTAGACATCAGTATCACTAGTTGCTACTGTGTTGCGTAAACGCTCCTGAGCCTGAGTAATGCCGTATTGTAAACGTTTCTCTTCTTCTTGCAAACGGTTAACTTCAGCGGTTGCTGACCCAACTTCTTGTTGTTGGCGTAGGAGTTGCAACTCAGAAACAGCACCTTCTTTAACTAAAGGAGCAATGCGGTTGACTATTTGTTGGTTAACTTGGAGAATATTCTTAGCATTTGCAAGCTGTCCCCGTACTTGATTTAGTTGTTGCCTGAGTTGATCTGCTTCTAAACGAGTAACTTCGGCCCGAGAATCTGACTCTGTTTGGTCAGCTTGGAAGCGGTTTAATTGCTGTGGGTTCAAGTTGGAAGTGTCCCCCTCTCCTTGAAGAGTAGCTTGATAATAGCGATTTTCTGCTACCAAAGCAGCACGATTTTCTGTTAAAGTTGCTAACTCTGGGGAAATACTAATGTTTTCTGGTTTTTCTGTGGTTATGCCCTGAAGCTGAGAACGATAAAAGCGATTTTCTCCTTCTAACTTTTGGCGGATTTTGAGTAGGGATTGGGATTCATCTTTAGCAGTTTTCTGCTCAAAACTAACTAATAATTCCCCCTCCTTAACATCATCTCCTTCCTTAACATGAAGTTCCTCCACTACTCCCCCTACCGGGGCCTGCACAGTTTTTACAGCACTTTTCGGTTCTAATTTACCTTGGGCAGGAACAGCCTCTTCAATTTTAGCAATGCAAGCCCAAGCAATAGTGAGGGAAGTAACTCCCACAATCGTCCCCACAATAGCCCGTGACCAAAATGGAGACTGCCGTAAGATTACTTTACGGTCAAAAGGTTTACTAGATGCAACAATCTCCTCACCGGGAGTATCTGCGAAATTTGACGACGACATATTATTATTACCCATTACCAATTACCTAAACCTGTGCTTCTTGTTGTTGATAAAGACAAAAATAACGACCACGCATAGCCATTAATTCCTGGTGGGTTCCCTGTTCCACAATACTACCTTGTTCCATCATCAGGATAAGATCAGCATTGCGAATTGTGCTAAGACGATGGGTGATAAATAGTACGGTGCGATCGCCGAAGGTTTTTTGTAAATTCAAACATACCTCTCTTTCTGTTTCATAATCAAGGGCGCTAGTGGCTTCATCCAGAATTAGGAGTTGAGGATTTTGCAACACTGTACGGGCGATGGCAATTCTCTGTCTTTGTCCCCCAGATAAAGATGAACCCCTCTCCCCCACCCGGCTACCGTAACCACTAGGCAAACCCATGATAAATTCGTGGGCCGAGGCTACGGTTGCGGCGGCAACCACCTCATCGGAGGTAGCATCAGGGTTGGTGAGGGCAATATTGTCTTTTACTGAGCCATCGAAAAGGAGGCAATCTTGAGGTACAATACCAATTTGCCTGCGTAGGGAATAAAGTTCCACTTTATCTATATCGTAGTCATCGATAAAGATGCGTCCGTTGAGGGGAGAATAGAGGCGGGGGAGAAGTTTGGTGAGGGTACTTTTACCGGAACCACTTTGACCGACAATACCCACAAACCGCCCCGATTCTAATTCTAGGTTAACATTGGCTAGTTGCAAAGGGCCGCTTTTACCGAAGCGAAAAGAGACATTTTCGTAGCGCACTGCACCTTTAATGGGAGGTTGGGGAATCTTACGACGTTCTTCTGCATCGGCTTCTTGAGGGGTGTCAATTATGTCGCTGAGACGTTCTAAGGAGAGGGCTGTTTCTTGGAAGTTTTGCCAAATCTGTGCCAATCGCAATAGGGGAGTGGTAACGTAGCCGGAGATGATACGGAAAGCGATGAGTTGACCGAGGGTCAAATCCCCTTGCAGCACTAAGTAAGCTCCCACCCACAATACCAGCAATGCCGAAAACTTATTCAGAAATTGGCTAGCTGAACCCGCAGCCGTGGAAGTGAGTACGGTTTGGAAACCCGCAGAAACATAGCTAGAATAACGTTCCTGCCATTTCCAGCGCGATTGTAGTTCAATGTTCTGTGCCTTAACGGTTTGAATACCAGAGAGTACCTCAACTAAATAGGATTGCGTTTCTGCATTGCGTTCGGCTTTAGTACGTAGTTGTCGGCGGATGATGGGGGAAACCAAGAGGGTGAGGAGGATGAAAAGGGGGATGGTGCAGAGGGCAACGAGGGTGAGTACCCAACTGTAGATGAGCATCACGACGATGTATACTACGGAGAAGATGGCATCCAATACCACTGTTAAGGCTGTGCTGGTAAGAAATTGGCGAATATTCTCCAACTCATTAACCCTGCTGGATAATTCCCCTACGGGGCGCTTTTCAAAGTAACGCAGGGGCAGGCGGAGGAGATGGTCAATAATTTCTGAAGCTAGGGTTAAATCAATGCGGTTGGTGGTATCGACAAAGAGGTAGGTACGCAGACTGCTTAAGATTGCTTCGACAATGGCAATAAAAACTAAGAAAGCTCCTAATACTTGCAAGGTATCAATACTATTACGGCCAATTACCCGATCAATAATTACTTGAATGGTTAAGGGGTTGACAAGGCTAAAAAGCTGGACGAAAAACGAAGCAGCCAGAACTTCTAAGAGTACCCGGCGGTACTTTTTCAGGGAAGGAATAAACCAACTTAAACCAAACTTTTTTTGCGGAGTTTCTTTAGTCGGTTGCAACAGCAGGACTTGCCCATCTTCAGTCCAGTTTTCCACAAAGTTGCTAGGACTATAGCGCAAGATACCTGCTTCTGGTACACCAAGGACTAACTCTCTGTCACTACTTTCATAAAGGAGGGCAAAGCTATCTTGCCATTGTAACAGGGCTGGACCCTCTAAACGTTTGATAGTATGGCTAGGGATAGTGACTAACTGCGCCTGTAGTCCCAGAAGTTCTGCGATCGCCCCACACAGTTGCAGGGATAGCCCCCCTGTACGGGCTAATTGGTCTGCTAGTATCCGTTGTACTACTTCCCTACGGAAGGGGATATTCAGATGTTGACAAAGCATTTGCAAGCAAGCCATAACTGCCCCCAATTGCCCTTTACCCCTGACATAGGGATAGTTTTTTTTGCCCCTCGGCTTTTCGGCGACAAAAGGATGTTCTAATTCCGGTTGGGGGGGATTTTCTGGGGCATAGGGAATGTCTTCTGCAATAGTATCTTGGGGAGGAGCAGCCGATGTTAAGGTATCGATGGGGACAGGTTGCAAGGTGGGAGTAGGTACACCGATTAATCTTACTTGTGAGGAGGAAGTTACCCTCAACTCCGTGTTAAGATCAAGGCGATCCCCCACTTCATATTCAGGGAGTTGTCCTCCTCCACTAAAGAACCAAATTTTACCGGAATTAAGGTTATGGGCAGGATGCTTGCCTTGAGTTAAATAGCTCACTTCTGCCGCTTCAGTAGCCTGCTGTACTATTGTTTTAAAATCTAGTTCTTGGGGTCGTTGTTTAATCTCTTCACTAAGGAGGGCAAAAATTTCTGTTGGGGAAACTTGTTGTTGAAAAAACTCGGCTAATTGTACCTCTTTAGAGAGGAGATTAAGAAAGCTGTGGGCAGGCAAGGTTAAACAAACACTTTCAATCGAAGCGATCGCCGTTTCACAGGGGACACCTCGCACCAAACCCACCCAACCCATAATTGCCCCCGGTTGCAGTTTTTTTAAGGTTAAGGGTACATAGTTGGAAGGATCACGGGCTATTAATCTAGCCTCTCCTTTTTGGAGAATAGCAATTTGATAAGGTAGAGTTTCTCCCCTCAGAATATTCTGCCCTAAACGATAACGTAGGGGCTGAAATAGTTGGCTCCACTGTTGTAGTTTCTCCTTACTTAATTTGTTAAAGGGAGGAGTTGTCGCCAGAAATTCTGGTATATCATTAAACATTTATCATTTATCACTAAACATTTATCATTTATCACTAAATATTTATCACTTATCATTAGATATTTACGCTTTAACTTTTAATCTGGAGGTTGATCCGGTTGGTAGTTGACAGTTTGTAGTTGTTCTTCTAGCCACTTTTGCCAACATTCTTGGAGCAACTTCTGTTTCATCTTCTCATCTAATTGGGCAGGAACAAATTCTTCTAAACGAACAATTACATACCAATCATTAAGACGACTAGGAGGCCAAAGCTGCCCTGGTTTGCTAACACTAAGCATTCGCCCTAAGTCGGTATGGATATTGCTTAAGGGGACAGGGCCTACTTTACCACCTGTTTTTGCTTCTGCCCCTTGGGAATATTGTTGAGCTAGTTCTGTAAAAGAGGCTTCTTTTTCCAAAAGACGGCAATAAAGTTCTTGGGCCATACCCACATCTTTAGTTCTTAACAAAGAGTATATTACCTGATCAAAGTAAGCTTTACGTTTCAAAAAAATGCTTTCAAGTTTGCTGCCCCAAGTTTGCTCTTGAAATTTAGCAATTTTCCAACTTCGTGTTAGCTTTTTCTTGTAATTGTTGGGGACTTAAACCTTTTTGTTCTAACCAAGTTTGTCTTTCTTGAGGGCTATAAAGTTTTTGTTGTTGATAAAATTTCTCACAATTTTGCGCCTCTTCTTCAACAGAACAGACTACATCTTTAATAGCTAAGTCGGTAATAATTTCTCGTGCTAATTCAGGCAGAAGCTGATACTTTTGTAGCAAGGGAATAATCTCCTCTGCTGTAAAGGTTTGTTCACCTATTTGTAGAACAGTAGTCATAAGATAGTAGTCTTAGCTAATTCAATAATATGCTGTTTAAATAAGTAAGCTGTCAGGCATTTAATTTACTTATTAGGTTTGATGGGAAATAAGGGGATAGGGAGATGGGGGAGGGTTTTAGGGCTTATTTCCTAGTTGAGTAATACACAGTTTAAATGCACATCAGCTTAACAGCTTATTTACTTATCTACTAAAAACAAGTTTTTTTTGCAAAAAGTACAGAAAACTTTTTCTGTAGGGAATTTAGGTGATTTTAACAATTTTTAAAATCCTGGTTTTAGAAACTTGCTTGAGTGGGCGATCGCATTTTCTATTTTATTGATGAAGATGCGATCGCCTCTTAACTCAACTTAGACGTTAGTGAAGCTTTCACTAGTTAGGGTGTCAGCTTGGAAATTTGTCAACGAGGCTAACAATTCACCTGTATTTACAAAACTGATAAATGCGTCCTTTTCTGAGGAACCACTTCCTTGACTAAAGGAAAGTTCTTGGAACTTCAAGCCTCCAGATAAACCGAAAATATCAGTACCAACTTGGAAGTCGAGGATAGTGTCCATACCTTGATTTCTAGCCATAATAAAGGTATCTTTGCCTTCTCCCCCTTCTAGGGTATCCTGACCGAAACCACCATTAATCAGGTCGTCTTCTTCTCCCCCGTAGAGGAAGTCATCACCAGATTGTCCTAGCAAGACATCATCATCCTCACCCCCATACAGAAAGTCGTTACCCGTGCCACCGTCTAGGTTATCACGTCCGTCTCCCCCATCAAGGATGTCGTCGCCGTCAGCACCGGAAAGTTCGTCGTGACCAGCATTTCCTTCCAAATTATCTGCACCAGAGCGACCAAGTAGAATATCGGCATCATCTCCTCCTTTGAGGATATCATCACCTGCACCACCATCAAGGAAGTCCTTGCCTTTGTCACCAAACAACTCGTCGTTGCCTGCACCACCGAGTAGGATGTCTTTTCCGGAACCACCGTCAAGGATGTCGTTACCTATACCACCATCAAGGTTATCATAGTCATTACCTCCGTAGAGTTTGTCATCACCCGTGCCACCAATGAGGGTATCATCATCGTTGCCACCCTCAAGGGTATCATTGCCAGAACCACCATCAAGGTTGTCTTCACCACTACCACCGATGAGTTGATCATTCCCTGCACCACCGATGAGAATATCATCCTCGTTGCCGCCATTTAGGGTATCATCCCCAGAGCCACCATCAAGGTTGTCTTCACCATTACCACCGATAAGTTGATCATTCCCTGCACCACCGTCAAGGTTGTCATCATTAGACCCCCCATCAAGGATGTCATTGCCTGCCCCACCGATGAGTTCATCCCGGCCTGTAGCCCCTTCAAGGAGGTCATTACCAGCACCACCATCAAGGAAGTCATCACCATAACCACCATCAAGGAAGTCATCCCCAGCTTGACCGTAGAGGGTATCATCACCATCTTCACCTTTAAGTAGATCATTGCCACGACCACCATCTAGGGTATCATCTTCAGTTCCTCCGTAGAGAGAATCATCTCCGGCATCACCAAATAGTTGGTCATCATCATCGTTACCATAAAGGGTGTCATCTCCGTAGCCACCATCTAGCTCATCTTCTCCTTCCCCTCCAGAAAGGTCATCGTTGCCGTTGCCACCTTCGAGGTCATCATCCCCTTCAAAGCCTTGGAGGGTATCGTTGCCGTCACCCCCTTGAAGGGTATCGTTCCCATCACCACCATAGAGTAGGTCATTGTCATCTCCTCCACAAAGATGGTCGTCTCCTTCACCCCCTCTGAGTTCATCGTCTCCCTCTTGTCCCAGGAGGATGTCATCCCCTTGATCTCCAACGAGGATATCCTTGCCTTCGCCACCAGCGAGGGTGTCGTCCCCTCCTCTACCAAAAATCTCATCATTGCCACCAACACCAATCAGGAGATTATCTTGCCCATCACCTATAATTTTGTCGCTTTTCTCGGAACCAATAACGTTCTCGATATCTCTGAGGATGTCATGATCTCCGTAACCATCGGTGGCAATTTGTTGGGCGAGATTAACATCAACGCTGCCGTTATCCCACTGGTAACTAACAGTATCAATTCCTGCCCCTCCTTCAATGAGATCATTACCACCATGACCAGCGATGAAGTCGTCACCATCTAGGGTACGAATCCAGTTATCTTTGCCATTCCCCATCATGACATCATCTTGATTGGAGGCTACGATGTCTTCAATGTTAACCAGGGTGTCGCTAGCATCCATTTCATCATAAACTTCACCAGGATCTAGGGCAAATCTTGGTTCAGGGTGGGGAACTTCAATATCACAGTCGTTGTCACAATATTCTTGGTCGTGGTATTCGTAGCTGTTGTCGTCATCAAGGTTGATGCGGACTCCTACAGTTGAGGTGGCGAAGGTAACTTGGTCAACCCCTTCTCCACCGTCAATGAAGTCGCTGCCATCTCCTCCATCAAGGAAGTCGTCACCATCGCCCCCATAAAGTTCGTCATCTCCTGCACCACCAATAAGGGAGTCATCTCCTTCTCCGGCATCAAGGATATCATCACCATTGCCACCATCAAGGGAGTCGTTACCTTCGCCCCCATAAAGTTCATCGTCCCCATCATCGCCGGCCATGGTATCGTTGCCTGCACCTCCTGAGAGAACATCATCTCCTGCACCTGCGGCAATATTGTCATCCCCTGCACCGCCATCAAGGTAGTCGCTACCGTCGCCACCGTTAATTTCGTCGTCGCCAGCGCCACCTTCTGCTACATCGTCTCCTGCCCCAGCATCAAGGATGTCGTTTCCTGAACCCCCTTCAAGGTAGTCATCACCAGTTCCTGCGTCGAGGTTATCGTTGCCAGCGCCACCATCAAGAATATCGTCGCCTTCACCAGCATCTAAGGTATCGTTACCATCGCCACCGAACAGTTCGTCATTTCCTTGGGCAGCATCAAGGTTATCATTGCCTGCGCCGCCGTAGAGGTAGTCATTTCCTTCTCTACCAAACAGTTGGTCATCGTCGTTACCGCCATCAAGGTAGTCGCTGCCGGTATCCCCATCGAGGTAGTCTTGACCATCTGAACCAAGGAGGGTGTCGTTGCCAGCTTCACCAAAGATTTGGTCGTCTCCAGCGCCGCCGTCGAGGGTATCTTCACCTTCACGACCGTAAATTAAGTCAATACCGTCGCCGCCATCAGCAAAGTCGTTGCCTGCGCCAGCGTCAATGAAATCTTCTCCGGCAGAACCAAAAAGGTTATCATGTCCGATTTCACCATAAATCTCGTCGTCACCAGCGCCACCGTCTATGGTATCATCACCAGCGCGACCGTAAATTAGGTCAGCATCATCACCGCCATCAACGTTATCATTGCCGATTCCTGCATCGATATAGTCTTCACCACCGGAACCAAGAATGGTATCGTCATCTTCTTCGCCGTAGATTTCATCGTCACCAGCGCCACCGTCTATGGTATCATCACCAGCGCGACCGTAAATTAGGTCAGCATCATCACCGCCATCAACGTTATCATTGCCGATTCCTGCATCGATATAGTCTTCACCACCGGAACCAAGAATGGTATCGTCATCTTCTTCGCCGTAGATTTCATCGTTACCAGCGCCACCGTCTATGGTGTCGTTGCCAGCGCGACCGTAAATTAGGTCAGCATCATCACCGCCATCAACGTTATCATTGCCGATTCCTGCATCGATATAGTCTTCACCACCGGAACCAAGAATGGTATCGTCATCTTCTTCGCCGTAGATTTCATCGTTACCAGCCCCGCCGTCTATGGTGTCGTTGCCAGCGCGACCGTAAATTAGGTCAGCATCATCACCGCCATCAACGTTATCATTGCCGATTCCTGCATCGATATAGTCTTCACCACCGGAACCAAGAATGGTATCGTCATCTTCTTCGCCGTAGATTTCATCGTTACCAGCCCCGCCGTCTATGGTGTCGTTGCCAGTACGACCATAAATCAAGTCAGTGCCATCACCACCATTAGCAATGTCGTCGCCCGTACCAGCATCAATGTTATCATCGCCAAGCCCTCCATTAATTTCGTCATCGCCATCGTTACCATAAAGTTTGTCATTTTCTGAACCACCATCTATAAAATCGTTACCAGCATTACCTTCAATGAAGTCTTCACCAGATTCTCCATAGATAGTGTCATCATCATCTTGACCATAAATGGAGTCGTTTCCTGTCCCTCCCCAGATAGAGTCTTTTCCTGCGCCACCTTCTAGGATATCGTTGCCTGCATCACCATAAATTTCATCGTTGCCAAAACCGCTATCTCCTTTAACCCAGTCATCGCCACCACCAGAGTGGATTTCATCATCTCCATCACCACCGCGAATAATATCTGCATCTCCATTAACAGCATCGCCAACGAAGTCTCCCCAAATGGTGTCATTGCCATAGTTACCGAATAGCTTATCTTGTCCGCTACCTCCGATAACTTTGTCATCACCGCGTTCACCATAAAGCATATCGTCACCACCTTCGCCGGAAATGTAGTCATTTCCCATGCCTGCGGTGATGATATTGAGGTTGTTGTCTCCGACAATCGTGTCGCCCAAATCAGAACCAACTACATTCTCGAAATCGAAGATTTGATCATGGTCATGGTTAGCGAGGAAGTTATTATCTGCTTGGCTAAAGTCAAAGGGTAACTTGCCTTGGAAGCCTTTAACAGTAAGATTGGCTTCTAAGCTGACGTGGACTGGACGCGCTGTATCGCTGTAGCTGAGGGTGTCAAGACCGAATCCAGCGTAGAGGTTATCCGTACCAGCACTACCGACAACTACATCATCTCCTCCTAATGCCCAAATGTAGTTGTTTTTATTGTTGCCAATAAGAATGTCATCAGTGAAACCTTTAGTACCGTAATCTCCAAATTGAACTATGGGCTGGAAATTCCAATCTGTTCCCTTGATAGATTCTAGGTTTTCTAAGATATCAACAGTACCAAAGCCATCATAGGCGGTTCCAGAGGCGATTTCATAGTTAGGTTCTAGGTCAAAGAAGTATTCTTCAGGGTTTTCTGGACTGACTTCTTGATTAAATAGCAGGTTGCGATTGTGTTCAAAGAGGTTATTTTCATTAATGTTGACGATGACGGTGTTAGGGGAGAAGCTGTAGTCAACGGTGTCTCCTTGAGTTCCTCCATTTATGTAGTCGTTGCCAAGTCCGCCGTCGAACCAATCAAATCCTCCATTACCAAACAGAGTGTCGTTGCCTGTCCCTCCAGCTAGAGTGTCGTCGTTAGCACCACCACTCATGTAGTCGTTGCCAGAACCACCGGAGAGATAGTCGTTACCAGCGTCTCCATACATGGTGTCGTTGCCTTCTTGTCCGTAGAGAGTGTCTCCATTGTCACCACCGTGTAAGGTGTCAGCGCCAATTCCACCGTATAAGGTGTCTGTGCCAGCGTCGCCCCACAGTTCATCGTTTCCTTCTTGTCCGTAAAGAGTATCTCCGTCATCGCCACCGTGTAGTGTGTCTATGCCGAGTCCTCCTTCTAAGGTATCAATACCAGCGTCGCCCCACAGTTCATCGTTTCCTTCTTGTCCGTAAAGGGAGTCTCCATCGTCTCCACCATGTAGGATATCTTCGCCAAGTCCACCTTCTAGAGTATCAACACCAGCGTCACCCCAGAGTTCATCATTACCGTTGTTTCCATACAAGGTATCGTTTTCAGAACCACCATGAAGTTCGTCTTCTCCATCTCCGCCGTGTAGTTCGTCAATACCTTCATCACCCCAGAGTTGATCGTTGCCTTCTTGTCCGTAAAGGAAGTCTCCATCATCTCCGCCATGTAAGGTGTCTTCGCCGAGTCCACCTTCTAGAGTGTCAGTGCCAGCACCGCCTTCTAATGTGTCATCTCCTCTACGACCATACAAGTTATCATTACCAGAGCCTCCACGGAAAGTGTCATTGTAACTTCCTCCATACATTTCGTCGTCATAAGAAGAGCCTTCTATAATCTCAACGTTACCGACTGTATCTAATGTGCCGAAACCGTCTTCAATACGATAAACATCAGAGCCTGCATATTCTTCAGCACTTACTTTAATAGGGCTATTGCTGCTTGAGTAATCCGCAGTATCTTGTCCCTTTCCTCCATCTAGCAAGTCGTAACCTTCTCCACCAATTAAGGTATCGTTACCACCTTTGCCTCTGAGGACATCATTTCTTGCAAATCCCCCTATTCTGTCATTTCCAGAAGTACCTTCAATCCAATCATCATTTTGTGTACCTGCTACATTAGATTGATTTTGGATTTTGTCTTCTGAAAAATAGTATCCTGTCTTATTTAATTCATTAAAAGATTGAAGAAAATATTGCTGGGCTTCTTCTCCCCATGTAGGCAAATAGCTATCTACAAATTTGTGTTCATCCAACCCATTTTGTAAAGTAGCAATTCCAGTATTGACTAAATTTGATAGTTTAGAGAATAAATTATTGTCACTTAACTGCAACTTAGTAACCGGATCATTATTATTGATAATATTTAAGCCATCTCCCAAATTTTGATAATATGTATCAGGTGAAACCATTGATAATCCTGCTGCTGTGTAAGAAGTAGGAGAACCAAAAGAAATAACTTTTGTTTGATTTTGATATTGAGAGCCTTCGATCAAAGCATCTTCAAGAAAAAAGTTTCCTTGAGAATGTCCTATCAAAATCAAAGAATTTTGTGAATCATTATTTCCTAAAAATTGGGAGTCTATGATTTGATTGTATAAATCTAAACTAGGAGAAACTGGATCTGTAAACCAGTATTGTATAAGTGCTTCTTTTAAATCAAAACTATCGGGTAAAGCTTGAATGATAGAATTAATTTCACCCCCTAATTGTCCGGCGATAAAATTAATTAAATCAGCAGTAAATTGATCGTCTTCTAAAAGACTAAAACTCGGATTTTGCCAAAACTGCCATACTATATTTGCAAAATCTCCTATTTGATCTATCAAATCTATAAGTTCAATACTACCTAAAATTTTATCAAGTAAATAGCTACCTATAAATTCTAAAATCAATTCATCCAAATTTTCCAAAGAAGAAAGATTATAAACAGGCTTTGAAATTAAAGAACCATCATCATTAGCAAAAAGGTTATTGTTAATCACAAAATTTTCTTCTGCTTTTGGCACAAAATCACCATAAAAGGATAATGAAGTTGTGAATATACCATTAATAAGAACAACTTGGGTTTTGCTTGAATCCTTTAAAACTTTGTTCCAAACTTTCTCAAAATTAAAATCTAGCTCGTTATTATTTACTATTCCTGCTTGTTCAATATTAAATGTGCTGCTATGTACCTGGATGATTCCAGAATCGTTTTCAGATTGCAAAACCTCAACTTGAGACTCTCTCAAATCAACACCTTGCACCACATTGGAAAAATATTCCCCCTCATCTCCCGGAGTATCCACCACATTCACTTGAGCATCAACATAATGCCCAAACTCCTCCAACAACACACCATTAATCGCCTCAACATCACCAGCAGACTCACGCAAGAAATCCTCAGCCAAATAAATAGTATTAGTCGCTGCTGCATAAGCCGCATTCGCCCCACTCAACTCCGCACTACTGAGAATCTCGAAACTAGGAAAAGACTCAAACTCACCAGAAACAAACGACTCTTTTAACTGGCTATAATCATTCCCCTCCCCAAAAACAGACTCCATCTTGCTAACAAACTCAGCATCAGTCGCAAAACTCTGCAAACTCAAACTAAACTGTTCCAGAAAACTTTCAGCCACATCCGTACTCTCAAAAAAGTCGCCAACAACTTCTAGCAAATCGTCAAAAGAATCCTTATTTGACCAATCTTCCAAACCAAAAACTTGAGACTCGGTATTAAGCAAATCCATAAATCAATTCCCCTGGTTAGAATAGAAAAAATAAACAAACATCGCCAAAGTGAAACCCTGCCATAAACTCCAGAAATCAGAGATACGGTTAGCCACTGTGAAAAAACTGACTTACTCAAAAAGAGCGATTCAGAACTCTCACTAAAGTCTTCTCAGGGAAAAACACTCGATATTATGCAGCGAGACAATTTTTATTACAAAACTTCACAAAACCCATCAGGGACACTGAAATAAAACTGTAATTGGTTTGAAATTCTCTGTTAAGGAGGATGATACTATTTTTCAAAAATAGCTTCAGCCTTGCTCAAGTAATTATCACTATTTTCGTCAACAACAAAGCTCTTTTCTCTTCAACTAAAATACGGTTGCAAAAACTTCCCACCAGTCTCCCCTACCAGGGGCTACCAATCATCGTAAAACCTGACCAATAATGGGGATGGGACAAGTCCTTTCCTTCCCAGTCTTGTAACTCTTCGGGCAAAGTAATTTCTTCTTTTAGTCCTTGGACTTTACCAACCTTAACTGTCAAATTTCCTTTCAGCATAGCGATTTGCGCTTCTTGCAAAACCTCAGCTTTGAGGGTAACTTCTGGAGTGCTAAGTTGGTCATAAAACTTGCTCATCAAAGCAAAGGTAGCAAAGTCATCAACCTGCCATAAACTAGCTAAGGTGGATTTAACCCCTGCCCGCACTGCTAAACCCGCAAAGCCCATTTCTGACCTCAAATCACCTACAGCCGTTTCACAGGCACTTAAGGTTAATAGCTGCACCATTTTGCCATGATACCATCGGGCATCTCGGAGTCCATCCAAGCCGACTTTTTTGTCCCAAAATTGAATGTAGGGGTTTTTGTTGGTTGTAGTTGAGAATGAGGCATGGGTGGCAAGGTGAATAATGTCAAAGCCCTTTTCACTACGTTGGTTACGGAGGTTGTTTAAGGTGAAGTGTTCATTGAGAAAAGATTCTCCGGGCCACATTTTGCCAGCAATGCTATTTAACTCTGTGGGGACAGCAGGTAAATCATCTAAATTGTGGTGAGCAAAGCTGTCTGCCCCCATAGCCAAAACCTCTGATTTATCTAGGGTTTGGTAACTGGTGTCCGTGAGGCTGATGCTAGGGACGGAACCAAGGCTATACTTTTCAATTAAGAATTGTTCCCCATCGTGCAAAGCAGCCAGGGGCAGGTGGCGCAAGCCCCCATCCATAATAAAAATCAGGGTATCAATTTCTAGGGTTTCTAGTTCAGATTCCAGGGGACTAATCAACCAATGGTAAAGCTTTTGGGCTTGGGGTAAATAGGTGCTAGGGTTGCTGATAGGTTTTGCTAAAGAGTTGCGGAATTTCTCTAATTCTATTTCCAAGGTTTGCTGGTTTGCTTCCTTAACTACTGTGGTTAGGGGAGGCCCTTGAGGACGTACTAAGGTGAGGTGCAAACCTTGTTTTGAGACAACGCCGTAGACAATAACTGCTTTGTTGCCAGTTTTCTCTTCAATGTTGTTTAGGGTTTGCCGTAGGTTTTCAGCATTGACTTCTTTGTCGGTAATGTTCTCCTCGTAATATTCTTCAAGCTGATTTTCAAAGTATTGATCTAGAAAACTAACGATATCTTCCGAGGGAATGAGAGGCGCTGCATAGGGTAGGCTATTATTGGTAATTTGTAGAGGTAGGGCAGGAACATTGAGGGAGAGAATTTGTTGATCTGAGACAGGCCATTCTAGGTAGTAGTCTTCGCTATCAGGGTTTTGCTCTATCCTCGTTTCTACACCAAGAATATCACCAATGAGTAGGGCTAAATCAGTTACAGGGTTATCTCCTGAAGGAGGTTGCACAGGTGAAGTGGGGGTTGGCGTAACTACTATAGGAGGTTGCAGTTGTGGAGTAGAGATGATTTGGATTCTGTCTTGATCTTGCTTATGGGTGGGGTAGTAGGTTTGGGTAGGTGAGATGGTTTCTTCTGTTGCAGCATTTCCCCTAGTAAGGGCTGCGGTTGTGCCATTGATTGCACTATCACCGACGATAAAAGGAATGATGCCATTTCCTCCATGACGAATAACAATTGTGCCACCCTCCTGTCCTCCAGCAGTGGAAATGCTAGCGTTAATGCCATTTTGGTTGAGGAAAGAGTCGCTTGCTCGAAATAAACCTGTGGTGATATCAAGGTTTCCTCCCTTAGCAGCAAGACTTTGAGTGTTGATTTGGCTAACTTGAATATTATTAGGGGCTTGCAGAAAAATATTGCCTGCATTATTGAGAAAAGAGGTGTCGAGAATATTAGTAAAAATATTACCAGAGTTACTAGTAAGAGAAATTCCTTGTGGTGAAGTGATGTTTGCAGTGCTTAGATTCTGAACAGTGGTAATGTCTACTCCTGCTGGGTTAGTAGTGGTAATATTACCTTGAACTTGCAGACTTTGGAGAGGGATGGCACTACCAACAGCATCATTGAGTTGCGTGAAACCTGATTCAGTTTCAATAGTTAAATTATGGTTACCATCTACTGTTTTGTTGAAAAATATCTTACCCCCCTCAGAAGTTTTTACACTCAGGTTGTTGGCAATAGTTACCGGGGCATTAAGGGTAATATTATTTCTGCTGGTTGAGATGTTGCCGTTGCTAATAATATTTTGACCTGCTGTCAGGTTAATTTCGCCACCAGGTTGCAAGGGAGAGAAGGAAAGAGCATCTATGACATCGGCAGTAATTTTGCCAAAGGCATCCAGAGTAATTTCACCTCCTGTACCATAGGCAGAGCCAGCAATTAAGGCTCCCTGGCTACTATCAATATTGCCATTACTACTGGTAATGCTGAGGTTGCCACTGTTGCCCCCAAAACCACTAAAGAAAGAAGTTACTGTCCCTGTATTTATATCTCCTGGGGCAGAAAGAGTGATATCCCCGCCATCAATACCCCCTGCTGCATTGATAATTCCGGCAGTGGTGTCAATACTTCCATTGAGGCTATTCAGGGTTATATTCCCTCCCCTTTCACCAGAGGTGACAATTTCCCCTGTTGTTATGTTGTCAACTGCGGTTAAAGAAACGAAACCTGCCTCAAGCAAGGATTGAGCATCTATAGTACCTCCTTCAACTTTGATTGCACCATCGCTGTCGAGAACAATATTTCCTCCCCTCTCAGAACCATAGGCAGCAATGCTGTTAATTACAATATTCCCCTCAGCATCAATGGAAACTTCACCACCTTTGCCAGCACTAGCAGCAAAGGCACTTATATTTTCTCCAACCTCAAAATAGCTGCCACTTTGTATTTTTATATCGCCGCCTCCTAGTTCACCAACTGCAACAATTCCTCTGTTAATACTTATGCTACCTTTAGCTTCAAGATAGATATTGCTTGCTCTCGTGGGGGTAGTAGGAGGAGTATTATCATAAATTTGAGCTTCGCTAGAGACAGCACCACCAACAAAAATTTCACCACTGCTAATGATATTGATATTGCCACTACTAGCATAGCCAGGAGACTCAATTCCTCCTGTAATGTTTATGCTACCTTGGTTTGTTTTGAGGGTAAGGTTTGCACCTCTAGCACCTTCTTGTCTTGTACCATTTGCTAGTATTCTTGTTGCTCCTGCACTAATACCTGGAGTGCCAATAACAATATCATTTTTAGCTTCTAAGTTAATTTCAGCTACCCTATTCCCTGTAAAACTACCACTGCTGAGATTGCGAGCAATATTAATTGTGTCACCACTAGTGATAGTAATATTGCCACCGTTTATGTCTCCCTGGGAGTCGATAATACCGCCATTGATATTGACGTTACCCCCAGCATTAATGACGTTACCCCCAGCATTAATGTTGATATTGCCACCATTACAATTATTACAAAAGTTTGTATAAATTGACTCTAAATTTGCTTCACTTCCTGCCTGAAAATTTAGAGAACCACCGGCGGTATATATATCATTGGTTATATTTATTTTTTCCCCTGCTAAGAAGGTGATTGTTTCACCAAATTCTTGATTAGTAAAAACCAAATCTCCTGGGAGTTGCGAATTAATATCCTGGGTTGCTTGTAATGTAATGTTACCGGTTAAAGCAGTTAGTGCTGTTTTGCTAATAAAAAAATTTACCATGCCACCATCAGAGGAACTGATCTGGCCATCTAAAACTTCACCATCATGGCTGCCTCTGTCTGTGATAATAATATTTCTCGGATCAAGTAAAACACTACCATTTTCACCAACAACTGCCCCAACATCTACATCTCCCCAAAAAGCCAAGTTTTTCTTCCCTGATACTTCCACAAAACCACCGTTACCAAACTCACTACCACCACGGGCATTAATGCTGCCATAAAACCCTGTGGCTTCATCTGCCCAAACAATTACACGGCCACCATTTCCTGTTAACCAGCTATCTGCATTAATCACCCCATCACTACTAACAAAAGTGCGAGAAGCAGTTGGTATTTTTCCCCTACCTTGATAATCTCCACCTACAAAAACATTGCCACCACCATTAGTACCAGAAGCATTAATTTCAACTCCCATTAAGAAAGTGCGATCGCCAAAAATTCCTACATCACCACCAACCCCTCCAGAATGAGAAACATCAATAGTACCCGTTGCGATCGCACCCCCTCCTTGAGTAGTTATTTTAATACCAGAATCAGTCAACTGAATTTCCCCATTATCATCAAAATTCAATTCTGTTTCTACAGTTACAGCCGCAGTTAATAAAGCAGGTAAATCAAGAGGATTAATCGGTAAAACTTGCCCCTGATTATCTCTAGGAGGTTCAATTTCTAAACTTAATATTTGCCCCGGCTGACTAATCTTAACTCGACTTGTTCCAGGAATAGCAGAAATAAGAATATTACCTCCTGATGCAGTCAACTTACCAGTATTAATAACACTCCCACTTAACAAAGTTAAATTCTGCCCTTCTCCTACGACTAAATCCCCAGCATTAATTATTACTCCGTTGTTAGATAAATCAAAAGCAAAACTATTAGGATCACCAATTAAATTTTGATAATCATTTGTACCAAAAGCATCAAACCAATTACCATCACGGAAACCAATACCTGTAGAAGTTGTAGCGGTGAAATCCCCCCCTACATTTAAACTTGCCCCTACACCAAAGACTATCCCTGCCGGATTCATCAAATAGAGGTTAGCATTACTGCCTGTAATTTGAATTAAACCATTAATAATCGAAGGATCACCCCCAACCACTCTACCTAAAATATTTTGTATACCAGGTTGAGAGAGGAAATTAGCAACTTGATTAGCATCCAAACCAAACTGTTGAAAACTGTGAAAAAGGTTTGTACTATCACCAGAAAGAGAACCACCATTAATGTTGAATTGATTACCGTCAATATTAATAATCGTACCAGTGCCATCATTAGCTGGAGTAATGGTTTGCCCTAGAACAGCTTGCCCGTTGATAATCAACCCAAGAGTACAAAAAGCCAACCCGAAACTTCCTGAAAAGTTGCCAATTTTCTGCTGGAAATTACTCGATAAAGCTAATTTACTTGTCTCCATATTTCTAACTTTCACTGGTAGATACCTTTCCAAAAATAAACTATGAATTTCTAGCGAAACTCCTCATCAAGTTGCTGCAATTGCACCTTCAAACTTGCTACTTTTTCTAAATCACCCAATACTTCGTAACCTTCTTTAGCCGCCGTTAAATTTTGATGTGCCTTTTCTGAATCATCAAGGGAAATATAAACTTGCCCTAAACTATCTTGAATAGCTGCTTTGGCTTCAAGATTATCTGCATTAACTAACTCTAAAGCTTGCTTGTAATATACTTCTGCTTGGGGAACCAATAACTGTTCCAAGAAATATAAATCACCAAGCTGTTGATAAAGTGCTGCCGTTTGCACCTTGTTGATGACAGACTCTTCCAACAGTAACAAAGCTTCACTCTGCAAACCATATTCTAAATAAACATTAGCGATCGCGATGCCCTTACCCACATCATCCAATGATCCTTGCTGAATTTCGGCTTCTGCTGCACGAAGTTGCTGCACCTCTGCTTCATCAAGAAGTTTAATTAAAGGGGACAGGTAAAACTCCCCCGTATCTGCTATCACAGTAATCAAATACTCCTTACCAGATTGTAGGGATTGTTCTCCTGCATAAACTACTTGAGTCTGACTAACTTCAGTTTGCCAAACAACCTGCCCACCCTCCTCCACGGTAACTGTGTAACTATTCGCCCCCGGCACTTCTTGCCAGCGTAAACTTGGTTGAGCATTGAGTAATTTAGTATACCGAGGACTAATCAAATAAGGGGTTGGTTGTTGCTCCCAAGGAACTACTTTATCACCACGTCTAGGACAACGCTTCAACCCAGAAGTGCATTTATCCTCTGCTGCCACCTCCCCACAGTTATTAGCTTGACTAGTTTGAATAGATTGCAAAGTTAAATCAGCACATTGCACCACCACCTTGCTATTATTGAGGGAGATTAACTCATCCCCTGGATAAAGAAAAGTACCAATAGTCGCATTGAAAGTTTCTCTCGACTCCCTTTTGAGATGCACCTGACCAGCTAAGGAAATAATTTGCCCATTAGCAACAGAGTTAGAAACAGCATCTAAAGGCATTGCCAAGGTAGTAGTTAAGCCCAAACCAAGTAGATAAATAGTACCTTGAAACTTCACAAGTCAATCTCCTCAACTAGCAGTTTGCTCTACAACTCTCAATCCGGTTAGAGCAAGGTGACTTAACCCCTTGCTAATTAGACTTTAGTCTTAACTCAACAAACAAAGAAATGCTTGTTGCTAATTGTACCTTGAGAACACCAAAATCGATAATTAAACCAAGAGAGAATCTGGAGCAACAGTGTTGATTTCCAAGTTAGTAACTCGAAAACGTTCACCATCTCCAGAAGAGAAAGAAACAGCATCAAAACTCCTACCCAAACTGCCACCTAAGTCAGCCGCACCCATATAAAACTGCTCTTCTGTAAGATCATCAATCATGGCTGTTTGCACCTTAGTAAATGTGTTACCCTGCTGTGACCAAAAATCTATCAGTACATCGGCTTGAGCATCAGCATTATCATTTGTAGCCTTGACAGCAAAGGAAACTCCTGTAGTCCCTAGGAGAGGATCTTTGAGGTCAAAAAACAGCATTTCATTAGCATTAATATCCTTCCCACCGCTAGTTGCTCCCTCATCACCCCCAAAACCTTCATCTTTACCGATACCATTGCGATCTATACCAAATTCTAAATCAAAGCCGTCTGATTCCAGGGTAATCTTTTGAGAAATAAGTACTTTCTCATTATTATCAGGATCAAAAGCTTCCATCTCCCCACTCTCAAAGTCAAAGCTAAATTGATTAGGGCTTCCTGCACCTTGCTTAAACTTAAAACCCTGGTAGTCAATCAAATCTTCCAGATCACCAGGAGAATTAGCAAGGTTGCTTTCCGGAATCTCAAAACCATAATCACGATTCTGATTAATTATCCCACCAGAATCATCTTTTTGATCAGTTAGTTGACGGCGTGCTTTTGAGCCATTACCATTATCAGCACCATTAAGTTGCCCACGATGTAATTCAGATTCCAATTCGATAGTACCACCATTGATAAGCTCAACTCTGGGGGTAGAAAATTCCAGATGAGAGTTAGCAACATCATCGTTAATGATTGTACCCATGCCTTGAGAATCGGCAAAGCTGACATTCCGACTATTTACTTGCAGGTTAGATAGGTTAACAAAGAATGTTTCATCTAGTTCTACTTTCAGATCCCCATTGATAGTAACTGGAATAGTTATAGTTTCACCGTTGACATCAACTGGAATAGTTGGCGCTATTTGAATGTTACCAAAGTTGCTAACATAGTCAGCATCACCAATAGTTGCTGTGCCATCAACCGTCTCAAAATCGAGAAAAATATCCGTATCAACAGGCTGATCCAGGGTTAAAGTGAAGTTGGCAATGGTACTGCTGCTATCCCCTTCCACGACGGTTACATCGTTAATAGATATTGTCGCATCATCATCATTAATAATCTCCCCCACACCTTGAGAGTCAACAATAATTGCTCCTCCGGTTGGGTTGGATAAGTTGGCAAAGAAGCTTTCATTCAACTCCACAATATTATCAGTTGTGATTGGCACTAATACCTCTTGACTAGTAACTCCTGGTGCAAAGTTTACCGGCCCAAATACGCTATTATAGTCCTGACCTGCAATAGCAGTGTTATCTGCTGTGGCAAAGTCCACAGTGTGAGTGATGTTACTTACCCGATCCATTGAGACAATAAATTTAGCAAAGTTGGAACCCCCTGTCCCCTCAATAACCGGAGCATTGCTAATGGAAAATTCAGGGTTGTCATCATTAAGAATCCTACCAATTCCTTGAGTATCAGCAAAGGTTACAACACGCCCACTTGCTTGAATTTCAAGTAGGTTGACGAAAAAATTCTCATCTATTTCTACCTTGCTGTCACCATTGATAGCAACTGAAATAGCCTCTGTTGTTTTAACACTACCAGACTTGCTAACATAGTCAGCATCAGCAACAGTTGCTGTTCCGTCAGCAGTCTCAAACTTAACAAAAACATCAGTATCAATAGGATTATCAACGCTTAAATTAAAGTTAGCTAAACTGTTTCCGCTATTCCCTTCCACAACAGTTACATCGTTAATAGATATTGTCGCATCATCATCATTAACAATGATTGCACGACCTTGAGGATCACCAATAGTTGCTCCTCCAGTTGGGTTAAATAGATTAAGGTAAAAATCTTCAGTCAACTCAACTATATTATCGGTTACTATTGGAAGCGATACATTTTGACTGGTAACTCCTGGTAAAAAGGTTAATGTCCCTGCTCCTCCTCCATAGTCTTCCCCAGCAATAGCAGTACCATTTGCTGTGGCAAAGCTTACAGTGTGGGTGAGTTCACTTGCCCGATTCATTGAAATAGTGAAATTAGCAAAGTTGGAACCTCCTGTTCCCTCAACAACAACAACATCGTTGATGAAAAATTGAGGTGCATCTTGTCGTGTCAATTCTAACTGAAACGCACCCATTTTCTGATTTATAGGGCCGCTAGGAATACGATTACCGCTATTAATCTCGGTCGCATCGTACTTTCCATTCCCTTGGGCTGTAACACCGATGAAAAATGTATTAGTGCTTGGGGCTTGAAACAACAGTGTAGGATCTGCTGAGATGATTCCACTTTCAGGATCAATACCATCGTCAGCAACTTTTAACTCTTTACCATTTGCGTTAAAAACGCGAATCATACTATCCAAATTGGAACGCTGCTTGAGACCAAAGTTATTTGGATTAAGAATTGCTCCCTTGCCATCATTATCTCGCGCATCAACATCAATGAGGAGAAATTCCCCTTGTTTTAGCTTAACCCCAAAAAGATCCACATCACTACCATCTCTGGCAACATTGTTACCAATCATCTCTGTTGAATGAAACGGAGTCTGTAAGTAGTCTATGGGGCTAGTTAATTCAACTTTAACTCCAATGTCTAGCTCATTTCTTTTAACGATGTCTGCTAAACCGATTTTATCAGCTTCATTAATCCTTACTCTTGCCATGAGCTTCTCCTTGAAAGTTTTTATACTAAATTGCAGCTAGCAACACGTTTATTTAGCTTGCTATTTACTTATCTGCTAGAAAAAAACTTTTTTTGCAAAAAGCCCAGAGAAATTTTTCAGATTCCCCAAAAATAGAGCTAATCTGCGAATATCAAGATTTATAAAGAATGGGTAAAAACTATTTAATTACTATGGTTTAGTCTTTGCCAAGCCTTTTCAATACATTCTTCTTCTTCAGGAACACTTGATTTGGAGTATTGCCAAGTTTTTCGCCATGCTTTCATCGCTTCTGCATTCCTATCTTTCGCCTCTAAAGCCTGTGCCAATAAACAATAAGCATGGGGGCTTTTTTCTTCTAAAGCTATTGCTTTCTCCAAATCAACCAAAGCCTCATCTACACGCCCCTTTTGCCAACGTACCCAGGCACGATTTTTTAAACAGGAAGTTTTAACACTATCGTATTTAGTTTGGTTTAAACATTGCTCAACCGCCTTAAGAGCAGCTTCTGGATTGTTCTTTTTTATGTACAAACTGGCTACATCTGCAAAAGCTTCCGGTGATCCTCGCAAAGCTGCTTTTTGATAAGCTTCGACAGTGCAGTCTAAATCATCTAAAACATCATCGCAAAGTACCGCTAAATTGTAGTGAGGGGTAGCATAATTCAAGTCTAGTAAAGTTGCTAAACCATAGAAACCCTGTGCTAAAAAGTATTGTCCTTGATTATCTTTTTCTAAGCCAATATTATTCATTTGCCTAGCTAACTTAGAACCAAAAAACAAATAGCTAACAAATAAAGCTAAACTAGTTAATGTTACGAATTTGGTTATTCTTTTACCTATACCCAACCAAACTCTCTCTCTAGATTCTATTGCTGAATCAGACTGACTTGCATTACCCCATTCTTGCCAACTAGGAGGAGTAATAGCTGGATGCTGACAAATAACTGGTAGCCAACTAGCCCCAGGGAAGTAATGTTCCAACCCTTTCAGTTGCTCCCTGGCTTGCCTCACTGCAACGTAAAAAGGTTCTCCATCAGCAAAGGCTCGGAAGAAGTACTGCAAAAAAGCAGGGGCGACAGGATCAGGAACCGGTTCCCGCATGACAATAATTGGTGGTAAAGGAACTTTGGCTTTTGCTAACTGCCGTGGTAAACCTAAACCATCACAGGAGTTGAAAATAGCTAGCTGCAAACCTTTGCTCACAGAGATATGCAATGCTTCTTGCAACTCAGCAATGGTTATACTATTATGGTCAGGAAGTTGATTGATAAAGAGGTTCCCTGTGGTGGCATTGGCATTGCTAGAACTATGACCTGCAAAAAATAAAAAATCCCAACCTTGTTCCCAAAGTTGGGCTGTCAATTCATCTCTTTCTGGTTCAAATAATAGCTTTAGTTCTACTCCTGGTAGTTTCTTGAGTAACTGCAAATCCTCCTGAAGATTGATACCGTTGCTATTACCAAAAATAGCGAGGATTTTTATTTTTGCCCCCAATTTTTTGTTAATTAAAGGAGGTGGTGCAGGATATTCTGGTGTGCTGAGGGCTATTTCTGCATAGCGATAGTCTTCTTTAACTAGTTTCCATAATGACCAAGGTAATCGCCACACTTGCTCATCATCACTTTCAATGATTATTTGTATAGCTTGGTAGGGGGCTAACTGAGTCCTCAGTTGCTGCTCAATTTCGCGAAAGCCCTCGCTACCCAGCCAGTTGTTAATTTGTGTAGCTAAGTTTTCTCCTATAGTTTGGAACTCAACTTCTGAAACCTGGGTGATGCCCTCTGGTTTGATTTCAATGTCAGCCCTAGTTGTATTTTGATACAAAGCCAGATAAAGCAATTGCCAACGCCCATACAATTCAGGTAAATGGCGGGCTGGAGGTAAACTTCCTCTCAACTGCATGGTGAGATTCCCTGGTTTTCCTAACCTTGCTGTTACCTGGGGAAAACCATCATCAAAGTTTCCTGATTCTAGATTTAAAACTACTAAATTCATAATTGCTAAATCATACTAAATCAGGTTTGGTTGCACAAATTATTTGTGGGGGTAGGGAGTAGGGAGTAGGCAGCAAGAGGAGTGAAACTTTATTGCTCGGATTCTACAATTAAGGTTTAATAACCGGATTTCGTATCATAGGTAAAAACAGGAAATAGTTGTTTAATTAACCAAGTTCTTGAAAAGAAAAAGATTCACAGACACAAACATCATCAAGAGCTACCTGTATTTTAAATATAGTAACAGGACTCACATAAAAAAGTCGAAGTTGAATATACAAATCTTGACCTCTAGAAACAACTTCTTGTAGTATTTCTTCGGTTTCAGATAACAGAATGAGTTTCATTTGTGGATATAAGTAGCGATCGCCCGAAGCGGGATGAAGCTGTACAATAATACTAATTCTTTGTTCAGATTCATGGGTTACTCCTACTAACAAAGTAGCTGCGCGATCATCTAGTTGAACCCCAAGATCAATTAGTTTAGCCCGCTTAACATCAGCTTTGGGTAAAAATTGAGGATTAATTTGTGCTGCTTTTCTGAAAGTACTATTAAGGGGAGAAGGAGCTTTAATAGAGCCTCGAAATTGCCTACTTGGCTGCGGAGTATTAAGTCTTGCTTCTAAGGTTTGCCAACCATTACTGAAAATGTTCTTAAACCAATTTCCTACATTAACTACAGTACTTGTGGGAGGAGATTTCAAGTTCTTTGGCTTAGGTGTAGGAGTCAAAATTGCTTCTACATCTTGCCACTCACTATTAAAACTATTAACCAACCACTGGTTAAGGCTAACGGCAGATTTACCAAGACTTTGCAGGTGTCTCAGGAGAGAATCTAGGGGTTTTAATTGATTAATAACTAGTGTCCCTTCTTCAGCAGTGGGAGAAAAACCTAGCAACAAGGCTCTTTTAGCTTCCTCATCAATTCCTACTACTACATAACCCAGACGAGCTTCTCGTGCTTCTAAAGGCACTGGACAACTGTTAGGTAAGTTATCTAAAGTAATCCTCACAGGACGACATTCTAGTTTCCCCAGCCCTTTAACTGCTAAATCTGCTACATCTTCGCACATATGCAGTACCGGATTCCAACTATCACCCTTTTCTAATTCAGTATCTATTTGCAAAAGTTGGAGATAATTGTTTACTACCCAAACTGCCAAGGTATTCAAGTAAATCCGTTCTCCCTGAGAAGCATGAGGTTGGGCAGCAGCAAAGCGTTTTGCGAAAGCGAAACCTGCACTATCAATGGGCAGAGGTAAGTATTCTTGGTGAGCATCAATGGAACTATTCATAACTTCACTTCCTAATAAATCTTTCAAATATATGCTTGAGACTTTGCAAATTGGCGTAAACGAGGACGGCATTGACGTTTATAAAAACTGTAGAGAGTTGACAAAGGGCAATTTAGTTCTGCGGCTAATTCTTCCCAACCTGTTTCTGGAGGTAGGCGGCGCAGAATCACCTTTTGGCAAGTAATATCTGGGCGTTTTTTCATGTGAGTACTGGTTAAGTCTCCATCAGGATCACTTCCTACCCAATTCCTAGTTTCTTCAAGAATAGGAGGTATTTCTTGGGGAGCTTCTGTAAAAGGTTCTGGATCATTGCTTTTTAATTGTTGGTAAAGTTGTCTATCTCTTTGCTTCTCGGTACGAAAATCTAGAAGTCGATATTTGAGATAGTTATTAAGCCAAGTAATTACAGAACTTCTGGCAGGATTATAAGGTTGACAACTGTTTCCTTCACAAAGGTTACGAACAAGATATAGCCAAGTTTGCTGTAAAGCATCCTCATAATAAAGAGCATTTTCTCGCCACAATCTCCCAGAATTGACGATGACTCTAATTAAGTGGTTGAGATATCTTTTTCGTTCCCAACTATCAGCAGGATATTGGCAGCTTTGGGCGACAAGTTGCTTGATTTGCTCTTCTTGTACCATTTTGGTGCAACACCTGAGTTGGGCTTTGCCTACAGGACTATTTCTCAAGGCTGTCCCTAATCTTCTGGAGTTGCTACCTTTTAAAGCAGAGTTTAGTTGATCAAGAAGGTTCTCCCCAGGAGAATAGCCATTTTCTCTTAGGTTACGAAAACTTACCCAGCTAGTAACATTCATGATTAATTTTGCTCAGAATCTAGATATGTGTTTGCCTTGCTATTTACTTATCTGCGAGAAAGAAACTTTTTTTGCAAAAACCTCAGAGAAATTTATCTCATTGAATTAATATTGTTTAAGTAGCAGTATAGGAAAAAAGTACTAGATAGATTTAGTACTTTAGTTGCATGAAATTTAGTCATATAGATCCTGTTCGGTGAAGATGCAGGTTCCTTAACATTTAATTAGGTGGGTCATAAGTTTCATTTCAATCCTGGGATTGTGAACAAAGATATACCTAAAATCAAACGCGATCGCACACATTAGTCATCTAAACTAGCGGTAAAAAGCATCCAGTATCTCAAAACTCTACTCTGTCAAAAGAAATATAGCCAAAAGTGGCATAGCTGTTTGACATCCAACCAATTCTCCAAGGTTAACAATGGGAACTTACAAAAAGGTCAACAAGTCAACTTCTCAACCCTCTAAGCTTTCACAAACTCCTAGTCCATTACAACGAAATTCCCTGCCTTCTGTGGCGCAACAGGGAAATGGACAAACCTTAGAAGAAATGCAGGAGATGCGTGAGAGATTTGAAGCAGCAGGAAGTACCTTTTTGTTGAGTGATACTTACGATTCTCCAGCGCAACCAGAAGCGATACAAGCAAAGTTAACCATCGGTGAAGTGGGAGATCAGTATGAGCAGGAAGCCGACGCTGTAGCAGCAGATGTAGTTAAGAAAATTAATGCTCCTCCTTCTCCTAGCGATGTTGGTGGTAATAATCTCCAGCGTCAGGAAATCCCAGAAGAGGAGTTACAGATGAAACCCACTCTGCAACGTGATGGAGGAGTTGGGGGCGGTGCAGCTTCTGAGGAATTAGAACAAAATATTGAAAGTGCTAAAGGTGGTGGACAATCCTTAGACCCCAACTTACAGACGAAAATGGGTGACGCGATGGGGGCTGACTTTAGTGGGGTAAAGATCCATACTGATGCAGCCTCAGATCAATTAAATCGTTCTATTCAAGCCAAGGCTTTTGCTACAGGACAAGATGTCTTTTTCCGTCAAGGAGCCTATTCTCCCCAAAGCGAAAGTGGACAGGAATTAATTGCCCACGAGTTAACCCATGTGGTGCAGCAAGGTGGGGCTGGGGTACAGGCAAAGCCTGCTGTACAAGCAAAAACTTTATCTCCAGGAATTAGCTTGAAACAAGGTGGTAGGGCTAATTTAAAATCAATTTCTCGCCAAGTTGATTCTCTCTCACCACAAAATAAAGCAGCTATAACCACTGCTTCGACAGCAACTTTACAAAGAGATGTAGACCATCAAGTATCGCCAATAATTACTCAAGGACTAGCACCAGCAGATCCTCAAGTAGCACCAGTAGACCTTGAACAACCATCCCCAGTTAACCCTGAAGTATCGCCAATAATTACTCAAGGACTAGCCCCAGCAGATCCTCAAGCACCATCAGCAGTAGACCCTCAAGCACCATTAGTAGCAGATCCTCAAGCCGCAGCACCAGCAGCGAATGCTTCCAATTCCCTAAGTCTGTTAACAGGAGATCCTCAATTTGCACTAGCTATTCATAAAGCAAAAAAAGGTGATCCCCCTCCTAAAGATTGGCCGAAAACGCAAAAAGCGCTCAATATCTGGAAGCAATTAAGTGCTGAAGCAAAGGCCAAGGATGAAGCCTCCTTATTTGAAGCTTCTGCCCTCAAAGTCTTTAAGACGATGTATGACACGGCTATGGCTGAGCCACAAGCAGAGCAATCTGCGGATGGTCCAGTTAAGAAAGGACTTAAATTCGTTGGAAATTTGTTCTTCAAGTTCCTTAAAAAAGCTTTCTATGATCCCATTGCCTATTGGACTAAAGGCCTTGTTAAGGAAGGTTATGGACTCCGAAAAGACATGGCTGCTGTCAAGCAAAACTTCTCTAATGCTTGGACTTACGGAAAGGGGCGAGAAGTATTAAAAGGAGTAAAAGGAATTATCGGTGCTATTGGTAAAGTTGCTGGGGGGATGGCTCTGTTAACAGGATTATTGGGGCTTATTCCTGGACTGCAACCAATTTTAGGTTTTACAGCAGTTGCGGGAACCTTAGCGATGTGGGCAGCAATGATTAATGGTTCTATCTCAGCCATAGAAACTATTTATGATGGTGCGATCGCAGCTTACGAAAAAGTTAAAGATGGAGAAGTAAGCGCAGATAGAATGCAGAGCCTCAAGTTATCAGCTTTAGGTACAATCCAAGGAGGAGTTGCTTTTGCCACCTTCGGTTTATACCAATTCGCAGGAGGTTTCTCAGACGGTTTCCTCAGTGATCCTGTATCCAGAGCAGATGGGGCATTTAATGATAAACTCCCCAACGTAGCTGATAATCAAGGTTATGTAGATAGTGCAACTAGCCCAAATACCGATGCTATAAGTCAAGGAGCAACTGCCACGGCAGAAAGAGCTACAAGAGGTGGTGTTGTTGGCCCTGGTGGCGCAGAGGCTCAGGGAAAAATCAAGGCTCAACATACGGCTCAACAAGATACTCAATTTTTGAAATCATGCCAAGCTCAATTGAGTAGCATCCAAGAGAGAGTCCTGGGTGTATCTTTGACAACATCTCAAACAGTTAGTGAGAGAAGGAATCAAGCCAACGCTCCTGTGAATCTGACTCAAGTAGCTCAGGATGTCGAAAGTGAATTTGGCGATCAGGTGGCACAGGAAGCAGGAGGGCCAGTAGAGTTTAATGAAGTAGACGCTAGTAATGCGGTTTCAGAGGTTAAAGGAAAGACAGAAAAGGTTCAAGGTGTGGCGGAATCAATTGTAACTACAGCGCCATTAAGCGAGTCTGCCGATGAATAAAATCATTAGCATCTGGCTATAGATCAAGTAGCAATGGGGAACAATTAATGGCAACTAATGGTATCAAACCCTATTTAACTTTAGGATTAATCGCTGGCATAGTTACAGGCTGGTTAATGGTGTTATTTGGCAATAGTAACGACTTACAAATATTAGCCCTTAACCTTGTTTTAGCACTAAAAATTATGTCCATTGTTATCCCCGTTGCCAGCCTATTGCTACAAGGTTATAAGCAATGGGCTAATCCCCAACAATCAAAAGTGACTAACCCTGTTGTCTTACTTCAACCTTTAGGCTTGGGTTCAGTAGCCTTTGTAGCAGCTTTGGCCTTATTTTTAGTTCCCATCTTAATTGCCCTGATGGTTATTAAAGGAGTGGATGGAGTCCAGTTAAGGGAGTTGATTTATCAACAAATGAATTGGCAATTTTGCTTCATTGGTTTAGCTGCAACTATTGTCAGCTTCTACATCAATGTATTTAGTAACTGGATTCGTTCTCCTCAACAATAAACCCATGTAGGGGGGAGTGTTCACTCGCTCCTACTTTTTCCTGTTTTTAGAATAGTATTAATATCTTTTGATAAAATGAAAACTACTTCTGCTCAAATCAATCAACAGCTTATTTTCCAAACCAAATCTGGCGATTCTATAAAACTTGAAATCATTAAAATAAAACTTGCTAAAGAAAAGCAGGAAATTAAAGAATGCCAATTAATAGGCAACCTCGATTTAGCACTTTATCAACAAATAGAAAATCAGGAATTATTTCAACTTCAGCCTCAACTAAAAGGTAGAATCTCTAGTGGTGAGTTTAACCCGAATTTGCCTTTAACCATAACTATTTACCTTGAGCCAGAATTACTTCCCAACTTAGAAAAACAAGCGGCTGGGGCAAAAAGTGCTGCTAATTACTTATTGAAGCTAGGTGAAACTCAACCGGACACGGAATTATTACAAACAGATAATTGGTTTACTCTAACAGTAAAACAACAACAACCTAACCAAGAAATAACTCTTCGTACCTTCTGGGATTACTTAAATATCCCTCAAATTACCACAGAAAAAGCAGATATTACCGAGGACTTGCTTCATGAAGCGATGCTCAACTTTTGCCAAGATACAGTAACTACTGGATTAGTATCAGAACTTCCTAATTCTGTTAACCAAGAAGAAACTATTGCCGCAGCTAATCAACTGCTCAGTAACTTATTTAGCAGTAATAGAGACGCAGAAGAATCAGAAAAAAATACTTTCCAAGGAATTGCTGATAGCCTGAGTTTATTGGAATCTTTAATTCCTTCAGATATTACAGAAATTATTCAACGCCAAACTCTTAACCAAGAGGAAGTAGCATCCTTATCAAAGGCTACTTCACAGAGGCAATCTGCTTCTATTTTAACAGAAGTTAAAAGCTTTTTTGAAAATGAAAATTGGTCTTTTGAAGATATTGAAAATCAAAATATTCTGAGAATGTTCTTTCAAGGAGAAAATGGGCAATGGCTTTGTGTGGCAGAAGTAAAAGCAGAATTAGAACAGTTTATTTTCTCTTCAATTAGTAATACCAAAGCCCCAGAGATGGCCAAAGATGCTGTAGCTTCTTTACTAATGCGCTTTAATTGTGACTTAACTATTGGCAACTTTGAACTAGATTTTAGTGATGGAGAAATCCATTTTCGGACTAGTATTGATGTGCGAGGAAGTCGTTTAGATGAAGCTTTGATTAAAAACTTGGTTTACACCAACGTCTTGACAATGGACAAATACTTACCAGAAATCAACCGCTTAATCGAAGGTAAAACTGCTATGAGTAAATGGTTTAGTCAAATTCCTAGATAATTGAGATGCTCATAATTGAGCATCGTAACTTATTTCTCTATGGTCAGTTTAGTATCCCACCTTCTCAGATAAAACAAAGTAAAGCAAGCCGCTAACATCGGCCAAGCAGCGAAAAATAATATGTTCGTATCTTGATAGGGAGCGAGATAAACCTTAAAAGGAGATAGGGTAGAAACTGAATGGAGAAATAGTACTGCTCCATAACTCAAAGTTTTTTTGATGCCCAGTACAAAACTGATAATAATTAATAGTTGAATCCCCCCAATTATATAAATGGGAATATTACTTAAACCAGAAATTAAGTAAAAGTTTTCAAAAACAGCAGAAGCGTGTTGTGGATTAATAAACTTGTCAAGAGTCCACACCAACATGACTAAAAATACCGACAATCTGAGGCTAACTAAAGCTGTGGCTACGGGGTTATGAGGATTATTGTTGGTCACAATTGGTTTATCCTAGCAGTTTGAAGTTGCCCCCTGATTATAAAAGTCCAAAGTGATACTAAGCTTAATTTTTCCTGAACATAAAAATTAGGGATGCAATTTGGTTCGCATCCCTAAATTATTTTATTAAATTGCTTAGCTTACCAAACTTCTTGCTGATATTCTTGAACGCAACTATTGAGCATTTGCAAATCATTATCACTCAACTCACTCAAAGGTTGATAACCATCTAAACTAACCTCTGGTAAGTTAGGATTACCTTCTTTAGCAACGGTAGATTGAGATTTCAAAGCCACAGAATAAGGATAAGTTTCCTCATCATAAGGATCAACAACGGCAATATTCATTTTCTGAGGTTCAATGCTACCGTAGAAACAATTAAACTCAGATTGCGGGGCATAAAAAGCACCCACTACTTTGTTGTTGCGTACCTGAAAAACCAAATACTCTGCACCTAATACATCTGGTTGAGGCGATCGCCCATAAAGATAGTTGCCATCAGCTAAAGATACTGTAGTAGCACCATCAGCCCCATTTCGTTCCCCTTCTAAAACAGCAACCATACTCTCGTACATCCGTTGCTGTTGTGCTGACTCGTGGTTTTGCAAATTGTAAGCAAACAAAGGAGCCGCACTAATTGCAATCAAGCCTGTACTGATTAATAAACCAACATTGAGCCAAGAAAGCTTTTTAAAATTTGTTTTTAAAATTCGATCCAACAAAATATTCCCCTCACTCCCTCATATGACAATAGCTATTCAAAAACTTGCTCTTCTCGATCAAAGATATAACTCAATACTTAGAGTTAATACCAAACTTCTTAAAGAACTACTTTTGTTAACTTGAGTATTTCCCTCTATTACAATTTACCTTTATTGGTATGGATCTTGCACCCTAAGCGTGACAGTTTTGTCTGTGGAACATTACGTAGCTACAGCAAAATTAAGGTAATTTACGCAAACAAATCTCGTTTTTGCCTCTAAATCCAGTTTAATTTTGCTATAAATATTTCTTAGGGAAGAGTTGGGATCGCAACCGAATCAAACTTTGGACTGTTATTTGCTGATTTTGCGGAGAAAGGGAAAAATATCCAAAAGTTAATACTTGTTAGTAAATTTTTATTTACAAAAATTCATGGTTAGAGGGGTGACTCAATAAAATTAATCTCCTCAAGTTTTGAGCTGGAACTTGGGGAGTCACCCCTCCAAAAGATGTCAATTGGATTGCTAGTTAAGCTTGCTCGCTTAACTAGCAGCAATATACTCACGCATATGGTTACGACGACGACGTAATTGATTGAGGGCTTGATTTTCCAACTGACGGACTCGTTCGCGACTTAGATTCATTCTTTGACCAACTTTAGCCAGGGAAAGTTCCTTGCCATTATCCAACCCAAAGCGTAGGCATAATACCTCTCTTTGTTGGGGAGTCAATTCCGCTAGCATAGTTTGTAAATCTTGCCGCATGGACTCTTGGGTAATATAGTTGTCTGGAGAAGGACCGCTATCTTCAAGCAGATCAGATAATTCTGTATCTTGGTTATCCCCAACCCTAACATCAAGGGAAATCGGCTGGCGAGCAATACTTAAGTAATCACGGATTTGGCTGGTTTCCAAATCCAGCACCTCAGCAATTTCTTTTGGGGTAGCGCTGCGACCCAACTTTTGAGCAAGTTCTCTTTGGGTTCTCTTGATTTTATTGAGCTTTTCGGTAATGTGAATTGGCAGGCGAATGGCACGGGCTTGTTGAGCGATCGCTCTAGTAATTGCTTGGCGAATCCACCAATAAGCATAGGTAGAAAACTTATAACCCCGCATAGGGTCGAACTTTTCTACTCCCCTTTCTAAACCAAGAGTACCTTCTTGAATCAGGTCAAGAAACTCCATGTTACGCTTTTGGTATTTCTTGGCAATGGCTACAACTAAGCGTAAATTAGCTTCAATCATCTTAGCCTTACCGCCCTTGCCTTGACGTAGAATTTTCTTCAATTCCACTTCGCTTAACTCAACCTGATCTGCCCATTCTCTGAAACTGGGTTCACGGTCTAATTCTGCGGTTAGCTGTTCTTTTTTCTCTAGCAAGTTCATCATGGCTTGGACTTGCTTACCGTAGCGAATTTCTTCGGTTTGAGTCAGTAAGGGGACACGACCAATTTCATGCAAATAGGTACGAACCATATCCGCCGATAAACTGGTTTTATCTGTTGTTTGGGCAATTTTGGCAGTGGGCATCTGTACGTAGTGACTCCGTAAACAAAGGAATTGAGTATTAAGTGGCTTATGGAGAGATGGTTATTTCTTGAGCTGTAGATAATAAATTTGCATTCAGCAAAACAACTTTGTTAACTCACCTCTTGGAGGAGGGAGGGAAGTTTAAGCTTGTAGGTAATACTAGCATTTTTTTCTCACACAACACTACAAAAGTTGATATAGAAGTATCGCTAGGTACTACTGTATGAGAATCGATATTTCTGGTATCGCTGAAGGTATAGTTACTCCTTGATTTAACCTTATACATAAGAGAAGTAAACATCACTCAAGCAGTAATTTGAGCTAGATTTAGCTTATCTCGTTACTTATTTAGACGAGCTTCAAGAATAAAAGGTTCATAATTCTTAGGGGCCCAAAAGAGGTATTCTTGTGCAGAGTCCTTAAGTAAGTAATACTGGGCTTCTCATTCCTCCTTAATCCTATGATGCCTCAGAGATCGCTCAATTATAAAGGTGCGGTTGGTGTGGATCGCCGAACTATTAAACAGCTATAATTAAAAGCTTACTTTTTCTCAGCTAAATCTCAGTTAAATGTGGTTGTGTCAGTTGTTGAGGAACAGTTATCAACTCTCAACTATTAGAGCTGTCCATAAATCAAGAAAGCAAGTAGGAGTAAGGATTTAAGCAGATTAACATCTGTTTTGAGCAGAGTAGCATTTTTCCTGTTGTTCGTAGAGAAAGGCATTATTAGCATAGGCTTTTCCCTACTCAAAACTCAAGTCAAACATCTCCTCTTGGAGCTTGTATCCAAGAGGAGGTAGGCTTTGTCAATGATTAATCATGGTTTAAGAATAACCTTAATACAGTCATCTTTTTTTTCTTTGAAAATTTCATAGCCTTTAGGCGCTTCTTCTAAATTCATACGATGGCTGATGATATAAGAAGGATCAATCTCACCATTTTGAATCCGTTCTAACAGAGGCTGCAAATACTTTTGGACATGGGTTTGACCAGATCTTAAAGTCAGAGCTTTATTAACAATCGCTCCTAATGGTATATGGTCTACATAACCACCATAAACTCCCGGAATTGAAACTGTACCACCTTTACGGCAAGCCATGATTGCTTCCCTTAGAGCTATAGGTCTGCCTGTTTCTATGCCTAACTTTTGTTTAGCTTTATCATAAAAAGCCATAGCATCCGTACCATGGGCTTCCATACCCACTGCCTCAATGCAACTGTCTGGACCTCTGCCATTTGTCATTTCGTCGAGGGCTTCTAAGACATTTACTTCTTCATAGTTAAGCACCTCAGCTTTGCTTTGTTCTTTGGCCATTTGCAACCGTTCAGGAAGGCGATCAATAGCAATTACCCGTTCTGCCCCCAACATATAGGCACTTCTAATCGCAAACTGTCCTACCGGACCGCAGCCCCAAACGGCTACAGTATCTCCTGGTTCAATATCGGCATTTTCTGCCGCCATGTAGCCAGTGGGAAAGATATCCGTTAAAAATAAAACTTGTTCGTCTGTCAAACCGGAGGGAATTTTCAGCGGACCGACATCAGCATAAGGGATGCGGGCATATTCCGCCTGACCGCCTGCAAAGCCACCAAAGGTATGGGAATAGCCAAATAGCCCAGCAGAGGCGTGACCATAGGATTCTTTAGCCATTTCCTTATTGGGATTAGAATTATCGCATAGCGACCATAAATCCCGTTGGCAAAAGAAACAGCTACCACAGGAGATAGTAAATGGTACGACGATGCGATCGCCTTTTTTTAAGTTGTTAACTCCTTTACCCGTCTCAACCACTTCACCCATAAATTCATGACCAAGAACATCCCCTGACTCCATAGTTGGGATGTTACCTGCATAGATATGCAAGTCAGAACCACAAATTGCTGTTGAGGTAATTTTAATAACAGCATCTCGGTCATCTTCTATTTTTGGGTCGGGTATATTGTCTACCCGTACGTCATTGGCACCATGCCAGCATAAAGCTTTCATCGTATCTAAATTATCCTAATAAACTGTAGTGCGGTTGTAGCAAAAGCCTAAACTTGACTTCCTAAAGGTTAAAGTTCTTGCTCTGTAGGACGAATAATCATTTCGTTAACATCAACATCCCCTGGCTGTTCAATGGCAAAAGTAATAGCACGGGCGATCGCATCGGCATCTATAGCTATGGAATACAGTTCATTAACGTTTTTGGCCGTCTCTTCATCAGAGATTGTATTAGTTAATTCTGTATCTACAGCACCAGGGGAGATATTTGTTGAACGAATTTCACCATTGGATTCTAGTCTAATTCCTTCAGAGATTGCTTTAACAGCAAACTTGGTAGCACAATAAACTGTACCCCCAGGAAAGACTTTATGTCCTGCTACTGAGGATATATTAATTATATGGCCAGATTTTTGTTGCCGCATAATGGGCAATACTGCTGCAATGCTGTATAGCACTCCTTTGATGTTGACATCTACCATTTTTTCCCACTCATCTACCTTGATTTCAGCTAAAGGAGATAGGGGCATCAAACCGGCATTGTTTACTAAAACATCTATACGTTCATAAGCCTGCTGGGTTGCTTTGGCTAAGGCTTCTACACTAGAGCGATCACTAACATCTGTTAGCTGGTATTTAGCTGTACCGCCATCTTTTTCAATATCAGAAACTAATTCTTTAAGACGCTCTTCTCGTCGAGCAGCAAGCATTAACTTAGCCCCGTTTTTCCCTAGCCGACGGGCAGTAGCTTCACCAAGCCCACTACTTGCTCCTGTAATAATAACAACTTTGTTTTGTATTTCAGACATAGTTAATACCATTTATCAATTATCAATTATCAATTATCAACTCAAAAGGTCATCATTTAAAGGAAAATCAGGATTAGCTTCTGCCACAGAAGCATACTCAGGTTTATCCCACTTAGCGGCAGGAATGGAGGCGATGAGTTTGCGAGTATATTCCTTTTCTGGTGCGCGGTAAATTTGTTCGGCGGGGGCAATTTCTTCGATTTGACCTTTATTCATTACCATAATGCGATCGCTCATAAATTTAACGACGCTTAAGTCATGAGAGATGAAAATATAGGTTAAACGGAATTCTTCTTGTAATTCTTTCAATAGGTTAAGGACTTGGGCTTGAATGGAGACATCAAGGGCAGAAACAGATTCGTCACAAATGATAAATTTAGGATTAAGTGCCAATGCACGGGCGATACAAACTCTTTGGCGTTGTCCTCCAGAAAATTCGTGGGGATAGCGATTACTCCAAGCAGGATTTAAACCTACCCGATCTAAGAGGTAAGCAACTCTTTCTTGGCGCTGACGCTTATTTTGACCCCATTTATGAATGGTAAGGGGTTCTAGGATCGTTTTACCAATATTGCGACGGGGGTTGAGGGAATTATAGGGATTTTGGAAAACAATTTGTAGATCACTTCTCAAGCGACGCAAACCTTTTCCTTTTAAGTTGGTTATATCTCGTCCTTCAAAAATAATCTGCCCTTGCATTTCTTTGTTTAACCGTAGCAAGGTACGGGCTAAGGTGGATTTGCCACAACCTGATTCCCCCACTAAACCCAAGGTTTCACCAGGATAGACAGCAAAAGAGACTCCGTTAACAGCGATGAAATAGCGTTTTGTTTGCCCTAAAACTCCTTTTAAAGGGAAGCCTACATGGAGATTTTTTACTTCCAATAAAGGAGGAGAGGAAGATGAGTCGGAAATTTCTTGGCTACCATTATTGACGATCTTAGGTTCAACCGGGAGAGCCGTAGTTTTTTCAATAATGATTAATCCCCCATTACTATCTTGAGATACTTCCATAAAATCGGAAACGGTTGGTAATTGTTCTGCTTGACTATCTAAACTGGGGCGACAAGCTAATAAACCTTTAGTGTAGGGATGGTTAGGACGAACAAAAATATCTTCTACTGTTCCCTCTTCTACAATTTTCCCTTGATACATTACCGCTACATGATCAGCAATTTCCGCGATCACCCCTAAGTCATGGGTAATAAAAATCATCGACATACCACGGGCAGAACATAATTCTCGTAATAAATCTAAGATAGTTGCTTGTACTGTGACATCCAGGGCTGTGGTGGGTTCATCAGCGATTAATAAGGTAGGATTGCAAGCAATAGCCATAGCAATCATCACCCTTTGTAGTTGTCCTCCTGAGAGTTCGTGGGGATAGCGTTTCAGGAGCGCCCGTTTGTGTTCATTAATATATTCATTGATGGCGCGCTCACTGTTTGTGGGGCCATATTCTACTAAATAAGTTTCCCGCAACTTTTCGTCCCTAGGAAGCAATTTAACTTCTTGAAGCCGGGCGATCGCCTGTCGTCTTGCTTCAACAGGGGATACATTTTGATGTAAGAGAATTGCTTCGGTAATCTGAAAACCAATGTTATATACCGGGTTCAAAGAACTCATGGGTTCTTGGAAAATCATGGCGATCTCCTTACCCCGGTAATGCCTTCTTTGTTCTTCTGGCAAGGTTTCTAGGTTAACTGCAGGAGCATCAGTCGAGGAAGTGAACCAAATTTCTCCCCCTGCCACAATTCCTGGTTTAGGAACCAAACCCATAATCCCTAAAGATGTAACGGATTTACCTGAACCAGATTCTCCGACAATACCTAAAGTTTGCCCCCTAGTTAGCTGAAAATCAATACCATCAACTGCCGAAATGACTCTACCTTGACTAACAAATTGAACTTTTAGGTTGCGAACATCTAAAACATTATCAGTCATAGCTTTGGCAGTTAGTAGGTTATTAAGTTTAGTTTAAGAGAAGTATCTGACAATTTAGCATTTTCTCTTACTTTTGCTGTATTAAAGTAGAACCGACAGGACAAATCATGTTTCCTTTAGTATCGAGGGTATCTAAATCTATAACAGGGGGAGTAAGCGAAGGTTCGTTTGTTCGACAGATTCCCATTACAATAGCTTCTTCTTCAGTAACAAAAATAGCGCCAGTATAGCTAGGAAGTTCTGCTTCAGTAGGTATAGCGGTTATGAAAATTTTTTGATCATCATTTGTGGGAGAGTCAATGCCATAGCGATAGAACTGACTTTCTAAGGTAGCAACAATACCCATTTGTTCAAGGTTAGTGGCAAACTTACCCCTCTCTTCAAAATAACTCTGTTGGGCTAATCCTAGAATATTGATGTATTGTACGGGAATGCTGGGTTGAGTTGCACTATCAAACTCTTCTGGAGCAATAATTTCAACATCTTCAGGTAATTCAAGTCCCTCAGAAATCTTCGTAAATAAAAGCGCTTCTGAAGTTAATTTTTCGGGGCGAGTTTCTCCAGGAGAAGTGTTTTCGATACGTAACTTATCTTCACCCGCTAACTCAAATATTGTTGAACTTGTATCTTGATCACTAAAAAAAATATCTAATTCTTGAGGTTGTGTTTTCCCGTTAATTCGATAACTGGCTTCCAGGGCAACATTCTTTTCCCCTTCTGCAAAAACCAGGAATAACTTGCCTTCAGGGGCAAAAATCATGATTAAGGTTTCATCCGTATCTGGATCTTGAGTTTGCCATTGCCCCAATAATTGTTGGATTACAGCCTCTGTTTCTCCAGCTTCGGCCTCAGCTTGATTTTGGCGAAAAGGTGGCTGGGCAACAACGGGGGAACTGCTAGTTATCCCCAACACTAAACAACCAAGGAAAGCTAATTTATACCATTTATCATTGTTGGCGTAAGCCTTGCCGTAGGCTACATTTATCATTTGTTATTAATAATATAGGGTCGTGCTGAACAAATAATACCAAATCCGATTTACCAATATCCCTGTCTAAAATAGCCATAGTTTCCTTTGTATATCAAGTTAAATGCTTCAGCAAAAGGAATCTGTGCCAAGGGGACTCTGTATAATGACAGACCACTAGTTTCTTAATCTATCGCTAACCAGACCTATTGTTGGTAGTCTAAACTCCAGTCAAGAAGCTAGGAAAATAAAAAAAATCCCTAGCCTAAGCCAGGGACATATTAACCATCAGGGTGCATCTACTACTCTTTTATTTCTTAGCTTCGTTTTCTATTCCGGATAATTTAAAAACTAGTTAAAAAGAAAAAAATCCCCCGACTGAAGCCGGAGGAGGAATTACCAGGTTGCATCTACCACTTCTTTATTGCATAGTATTTCTTTGATTTCCGGACAAATTTAAAAAAGGATTCTGCTGAAGACTAAAATGGTAATTCTTTTGACTAGCTGTAACTATTTTAAGTACCAAATTATACTTTTAAGTAATCTTTCTTTTTATTAATACAGAGCTTAGCTCTTATCAACTGACTTTGAAGCACTAACTATTTGAGATCAACTTTTAGTTGTGACATAGATCGTGGCTGTAAAATCACTTATTACTCTAAGATGGTTTTGATACAGAAAACCGTGAATTTTCTCATTAAGAACTTTCCGCAGCTACTTCAATTTTGCTTAAACAATTGATAAGTAAAACCATTTTTAAATTTCCTTAGTCTCTAATTAACCTAATCGGGAGAAGTAAAATAGGTTTTCTGAGAAAAATCGCAATCTAGTCAACTTTGTTGAGATTTTTATAGTTATTAAAAGCAAGTTGAAGTCCTTAAAATCATAGCTAAAATTTATTTATGCTCAGGCAATAACAATGATTCAACTAAAAGAATCACTAGCCCCAAATAAAACTTTTATAATGCCTCGTCTTATGGGAGCTAATCTTCATAAAGCTCAACTAGAACAAGCTCGACTCATGGAGGCCGATCTGATTCAAGCTAATCTAGTAGGAGCAAAACTTAATCAAGCTGTTCTTACCAGAGCAGAAATGACCGTTGCTGATTTAAGAGAGGCTGATCTAAGAGAAGCTAATCTTGAAGGGGCTAATCTTATTGGGGCTAATCTTCAGGGTGCGAATCTTGAAGGGGCTAATCTTATTGGTGTTAAGCTTATTGGCGCTAACTTAATAGAAGCCAATCTCACTAATGCAGATTTGCGCGGTGCAGATTTAAGTGCTGCTAACTTAACAGCAACTGAAGTTAAAAATGCCCGTTTCAGAATTAATCGAGGGATAACTCCTGCAATGAAACTTGACTTGCAACAAAGAGGAGCAATTTTTGAAGTACCGAAGTAATTTAAAATTGATTGGAAAGGCCCCACCATAACCAGTATCTTTTGCTGCTGTAGTATACACTATTTCTGCCGAATCTACCTTCAAGCCAGAAATATGGCGTAAATTTCCTCTAGGCCAAGGCACTGTTATGGTACTTGAACCTTCTCTTACCGGAAGCCATTTTTGCGCTCTAACTGGTAGTAATAGATTACTTAAAGTGAGGGAACTACAAACAACCAAGTTTAGAGCTACAAATGGAAACTTAAACATCTAAGAAATCTAGGTTTTAGATTGACTAATTTGTTTTCAACAATAACAATTTACTAGTCAATCATTACAAGCAAGGGAATATTGATGCTTTTGTTAACTATTCTTAGGCTGATTTAAGCTCGCTAACTGCTAGATACTCAGTTACTGATCGTTTCATTTTAGGCATTTTTAGCCAGCGGCTGCCAGTGTTGCGATGTATACCGACAGTTCGAGATGCTTTGGTAATACTTCCGCTATTACAGTAAACGACCAAGAAAGTTTTTTGTTGTTCTGTTAGATCTGTGGTTCTCTTATACATGATGATCTCTGACCTGCTCTAGTTTCTATATTCTTAGTATCCCTAGTAGGTTTTTGAGATCACGTTCGCGATCATGTTTGATTTATGAATAACTTAGCTATGGTATGTATAACTTTAATAAAGTAGATAAAAAAACTCTATTTTTCTTGCCAACAAGTTGATGTAGAAATTTTGAAGCCCAACTTTTCCCCTCTAGAAATACCAAAAAGAGGTAATATATCTTAGTTTTAAAAATCAATTACTGATACACTCATGCCTTCACAAGCCAAGATTGCATTAGGAAATACACTTTGAATCTTGTCTTTCATTTTGTCAAGCAAGTCATCGCTGTGTTCGGGAGAATACATCGAAAGGATCAGCTTTTTTACTTTTGTTTCTTTAGCGATACTGACTAAATTATGCCAAGCTGATTGTTCTTTACTAGGCAAAAATTTAGGTGCATTTAAAATTAATAAGTCTGCTTGGTTGGCTAAATGAATGAGGCTGGGACTAGGATGATCTGAAGAGTAGGGTATATCCGTGGCGCAAACGGCAGAGTAACCTTGCCAGTTGACGCGGTAAGCAACAGAACGATGGGGATAATTGAGAGGAATCGTTTCTACGGTAACATCCCCTAAACAATGCTTTTTGTCTTCAGCAAGGCTATAAAACTTTAGTTCTGACTGCATTACTCCAATAGGTACAGGGAAATTAGGCTGAGTCATTTGTTCCTGTAAGCGTTCTTCAAAAGAAGAACCGTTAGCAGCCGTTGCTCCATAAATATAAAAACTGTTACCAGGAATAAAAGCCGGTACAAAAAAGGGAAACCCTTGAATCCGATCCCAATGACAGTGAGTAAAAAACATATGAGCCTTGACTGGCATTTTAGATAGCAAACTATTACCTAGTTTGCGTACTCCTGTACCGCTATCAAAAATCAGAAAAGTCTCTCCTACTTGCATTGTGATACAAGCGGTATTACCACCATAGCGAATCGCATTTTTTCCAGGGGTAGCAACCTTTGCTCTCACACCCCAAAACTTTACAGCAAATTTACCGACAGAGTTGATCTGCTGATTATTTGTTTTCGGTGGTTTCGGTTTCGGTGCTGCTGGCTCTAGTTCTGCCATTTTTTTGCTTAAGTTAGCCCTTTAGTTAGCAGCTTAATTGCAAAGCATTTACTTTGACCTGATTAAAATTTACTCGTTTGGAGCAAAGAACCCTCAACGGGTAAGGGTGTAGAATTTCTCTTAGGAAGTTACGACCCATGACAAAAATAGTAACGCTTTAAAATGAATTGCCAAAGTATCTGGCTTTTTATGAGATAGATTTCCCTAATTTTTGATTTACTAGCACCCTTAACTTCGTCAGGAAGCTTTAGCTTAATGTTGATAGATTTTAGCACTATGGCAAAACCTAGTTTGTGAGTTTTATCTTAGCGCTGTTGATAACTATAGCTTGTGAGTTACATCACAAACTTTAGGTTGATCAGGATTATACATCAAGAAAACTTACTTAGCTGAAAGCTTGTATACATTGTTTTACTAAAGGAGTAACTCTATCAACATTTTGCCAACCTAAAATTTCTGTTACCTTCTTTTCGAGATTTTTGTAAGTACGAAAAAACTCTGCTATTTCGTCTAAGCGGTGTTGTGCAACATCTTCAAGAGATTTAACTTGAGTATAACGGGGATCTTGATCCGGTACACAAAGAATTTTTTCGTCGCGATCGCCCCCATCAATCATTTCTAGCATTCCAATCGGTCTAGCTAGAATAACACAACCTGGAAAAGTGGGCTGATCCATCATAACCATGCCATCAAGGGGATCACCATCATCAGCTAGGGTATTGGGAATAAATCCATAGTCGTAAGGATATTGTACTGATGAGTAAAGAACTCTATCGAGGGCAAAAGCATTGAGATCCTTGTCAAACTCATACTTATTTTTACTCCCAGCAGGGATTTCAATTAAGACATTTATTAAACCAGGTTCAGGTTGAGCAGGAATACGCGATAAGTCCACTCTGGCAACTCCGAAAAAGCAATACGATATTAATGCACCAAAAAGCACACTAGCCCATATTAATAGAAAAGGGTTGCACAAGGAAACACTACGAAATCTGCGGGACGGGGGTCGTGTCTTTTGTTACTGTAAGCTACAGGCAAGAGTGTAACGCTTTTCTTCTCATCCCGATTATTCCCGATAACCTATTTTCGTTGTGAATAGCTAGCTTGGGGCAAGATTTCTACAGTTGCATTTGAAGAGTAAGATGCAATGACTAGTGTAGGTACTGCAAGAGTAATTAGAGCTATACAAGCACCGATAATGTCTGCCCACCGATAATTAGGAGGTTCAGAAGAGTTGCTAGACGGACTGCCAGATTCCATAAATATTTGAGACTTTAAGCTTCAGCTAATGAATAAACTACGAGGGGAGATAAATTAATATCCCTTTATAATTGTAACTATTTATTTGCTAGTAGCTGTTCTTTTTGCAACTATTCTTAGAGATTTTGGTGGTTGGCAACCCTTTTAGTTAGGGTTTGGTCGTCAGGAGTCAGTAGACATCTCCAGAAATTCCAATTTTTGTAAGTAATTACAAGGGTTTCAGCATAATTATTGGAGAGGTCTAGTGATTAGAATTGATCCGGAGCAAGGGATTTGTAGTCTGAAAAACGATTGTATAGCAAAGATAATTTTTAATCGTTTTGGGTAAGATTATGAAAACTATTGATAAGCGTCTGATTCCTATATTTACTGGTATTATTCTCGGTTTGGGTGGCTTAGGTTTATTCTTAGATTTGAACCATCGTAGTTCTTCTATTTCCACAGCCCCCAATAGCAATGATAATTCTTCTACCACCTCTGAGGTGACGAACTCCACCAGAAAGCCAGCCTTCTCACTTTTGAGATTTCCCCTTCTCCAGTTCGTCGAAAAAGTTTCTCCTCCCCCTTCCTCACCTCTCAGTGCCTAGTCAATCTCTAGATGGGGCGAATAAAGCCAAGGAGCGATAATAATTCTCCTCTGACTATTTACGTTGCAGACAATCAATGTAATAGTTTAGTAGCTCAAGAAGTCTCTTTTCGAGGAGATGATAGTCCTGTTGAAACAGCAGTAGGTCAAGTGATTGAGCAGATGACTAGTAGTGATTTTGCGGTGGCTGGTTATCGGGTAAATATAGACCCTCAAACTCAGGTTGCCACAATAGATTTGCGTCGTTCTCCTGATAGCCAAAGACCTTTTGCTGCTTTATCTAGTTGTGAAAAGTTTGCTCTCTTCGGTAGCCTGGAAAAAACCCTTGTGAATAATCCTCAATGGAATGTTCAAAAGGTGGTTTTTACAGAACAGGGAGAGGAAATAGTTCTTTAGTAAGCTGCCAGAAATGAATTTATCAACTTTTCAGAACTAGGGGTGTTCAGAAACAGGTGAGATAGGTCATAAATAAGATGAGCAGTAGTCCCTTTGCCAATTAACTGTTATAGGTTTGTTAGAGTTTTCAGTCTTAAGGTAGAGGTGACGGCTATTAATCTTATTTGAGGAAATGCTTATGGCTTCTATCCCTGTAAAGATTCCTTTTGTCGATTTTGCGCCACAACATGAACCGATTCAAGCCCAATTAGAAGAAGCATTTCAAGCAGTTCTCCAACGAGGAGATTTTGTTTTAGGGCAAGGAGTAGCTAACTTTGAAGAAGCCTTCAGCAAAGCTTCTGGGACTGAATATGGAGTAGGAGTAGCCTGCGGTACAGATGGAATCGCTTTAGGTTTAGAAGCTTGTGGTGTTGGAGCAGGGGATGAAGTTATTTTACCTGCCAATACTTTTGTCGCTACCTTAATCGGTATTATCCAAACAGGTGCTACCCCGGTAATGGTTGATTGCGATCGCGATACTGCTTTAATTGATTTGACTGCTGCCGGGAAAGCTGTTACCTCAAAAACAAAAGCGATTATCCCAGTGCATCTTTATGGGCAAATGGTTTCCCCTCAGCAATTATTGGACTTTGCCCAAACCCATAACCTGATTATTTTTGAAGATGCAGCCCAAGCCCATTTAGCCGAGAAAGAGGGCTACAAAGCTGGTTCTATTGGCAAAGGGGCGGCTTTTAGCTTTTACCCTAGCAAAAATCTAGGGGCTTTTGGGGATGCGGGAATGCTACTAACTAGTGACTCAACAGTGGCGGCGAAAGCGAGGGCTTTAAGAAATTATGGGGCTTGTCGCAAATATTTCCATACTGAACCTGGTAGGAATAGTCGCTTAGATACTTTACAAGCTAACATTCTTAACCTCAAACTGCCCTACCTTCAACAATGGAATCAAGCCCGTAATAAAGCAGGGAAACTATACGATACCTATATCAAAGAATTACAACTTCCTGGCATGACCCCAATTCAGAACCAAAGCGATACCGGGCATATTTATCATCTTTATGTTGTTAAGGTTGAAGAATCTTGTCCCTTATCTCGACAGCAAATCCAGGAAGCCTTATCTAGCCAAGGTATACAAACAGGTATTCACTATCCAACTCCCTGTCATTTGCAACCAGCCTATGAATATTTGGGCTATAAAGAAGGGGACTTTCCTCATGCCGAGATTTTAGCAACAGAAATTCTTTCTTTACCCATGTATCCAGGTATTAAGGACATTCAAGTTCAAGAAGTAGTCGAAACTTTGCAAAGAGTTCTTGCCGGTAAACCAGGATTAGTAACTGGTGAACGATAACTTCGCGAATTCTAATAACTTACAAATCTCAACTGAATTTTAAATATGCAACTTAAAAGTAAAACCTCTTTATTGCTGCAACCGCAATTTCTTTATTGGGCAATTTTTGCTCTTTTAACCATTCTCTACGGCCCCTTAATTATTCATTGGTGTAATGGCTGGCTATTCAAAAGTATTGGCATTGAACACGAATATTTTAGTCACGGCTTACTGGGCTTTCCCTTTGCTGCTTATATAGCTTGGTCACAAAGAGAAAAATGGGCAGAATTAAAAGATAAATCCCATCCTCTCGGTGGTATTTTGTTGGGTTTAGGAGCCGCTTTCTATTTAACAGGTGTTAGCGACTTTGTTAATCTGTCTTTCCCTATTGTTTTAGCTGGACTTTGTTTGTGGTTAAAAGGTATTCCTGGTTTTAAATTGCAAGGTTTTCCTCTCATCTTAATTTTATTGGCAACTCCTAATTCAGTTCCCTATTTGATTACTCCTTACACCATGCCCTTGCAAAAGTTTATTGCGGGGACAGCAGGATTTTTTCTTATTCAACTTGGACTTGATGTCACTGTTAAAGAAATTTATTTATTTTTAGGAGGACGTTTAGTCGAAGTAGCACCCTATTGTGCTGGTTTGAAAATGTTGTTCACCAGTTTATATGTATCACTAATGTTACTTTATTGGACTGGGGCAATTGAATCACGTAAAAAGACAATCTGGTTACTTTCTGGGGCAGTTATTATCAGCGTTGTTGCTAATATTGTACGTAATACTATCCTCAGTTTTCTGCACGGTACAGGTAATGAAGCAGGTTTTCATTTTGTCCATGAAAGTTGGGGTGGCGATGTCTATTCTGCTGTTATGTTAGGTTTAATTGTCTTACTACTTCATTTAATAGAAAAATGGTTTCCTGATTATGGTTATGAAGAGGAAGAAGTTTACGAAAATGCTGTTGAAGAGTAATTTAAGTATCAAAATATAATTTCTCATTTAATATTCATGGCTGAAATTAAACCCTATCAAGATCCCTTAGCTGATTCAGTGGTTAAGAAAAAAAACTCTTCCCTCAAATCAGTTCTGAAATTTGCTCCAGTATTATTGTTACTAATTTTAGTGGCATTTAAAGCTCTTCCTGGCTATTTTTCTTGGCAATGGTCTTGGCAAGAACCTATCCAAGTAACTAATCTTAGTCAAATTAAAAGTGTCCGTGAACAGCCAATAGACATACCAGGGTGGCAAAATATTGAACAGGAAGAAGTGGAAATTGGTGGGAACAAATGGTCCGTTCAGGTAATCAAAAAAGACCAAGACAAACCAGTTAATCTACTACTGCGCCCTCTCAATGATCATAAATCTAAACCAGAAGTTGACTGGGTAGATATTCGAGGTGTACAAATTTGGCAAACTGACTCCCACAAAAAAATCAAATTTAGTGTTGATGAAAATGTTCAAGTTAAAGCCCTTTTCTTTCGGGCTTGGACAGAAACTCAAACTTGGGCAGTAGTGCAGTGGTACGCCTTTCCTCAAGGAGGTGATCCTTACCCATCAAGCTGGTTTTGGGCTGATCAAATAGCTCAACTCAAAGGAGAAAGAATTCCTTGGATTGCAGTTTGTTTACAAATGCCGATGAAACCTCTTGGGGACTTAGAAGAAATTCAACCAGAAGCCCAATCTCTCGCTGAAGCTGTACAATCTACTTTACTCAAAGAGGCTTTTTCTCAGTCAAAAACTCAAAGAACTAAAAAATGATTCGTGATCAAAAAACTAGAATCTGCGCTCTTTTTGTCTCTAGTGCTATGGTAGTTACTTGGGCAGATTTAGCAATGGGACAAAGTATTCCTATTCTTCCGGGAGAAACTCCTTCAGAGCCAATAGACGAATTTATCCCGGCACAACCCCCCACAACCTTCGGTACAGAGGAAGAAGAACTTTTACCTCCTGGAGACTATTCTCCTCGATCCTGCACTCAAGACCGCAGCATCAATATTTATCGTCTCGGTATTAGCGATGGTATTAACGTAACAGTTCCCTTTTTTCCTGAATTTAGTGGTGGGGGAAATTTAGATTTGGAGGGTAACATCCTCTTACCCATTATTGGCAAAGTTCCTCTGTTAGGTTTAACTTTAGATGAAGCCCAAAACAGAATTGCAGCAGAACTAAGGCGCTTTTTAGTTAAAGAAACGGAAGTTATTGTTTCTTTAGCAGGGGTGCGTCCGGCAGAAATTACCGTGGGAGGAGAAATAGTTAGACCGGGTTATTATCCCCTTGGTACAGGTAGCCAACTAGCTACAGTTATAACTGCTGCTGGAGGCACTACAGGATTAGCAGATCTACGTTCTATTATTGTACGCCGTGTACTCCCCACAGATGGCTCAGTAATTGAATGTAAAGCAGATTTATTCACCCCTTTGCAAAATGGAATGCCTTTACCAAATGTACGCTTACAAGATGGGGATGCGGTAATTGTTTCTAGAATAGAATTAGGTCAAGACCAAAGCTACGATAATGTCTTGGTTTCTCTTTCTAATTTGGCTCAACCTCAAATCACCGTTAGAGTTCTGAGCTATCCTAATAATGGTATTGGTACTATATCCTTAGCAAATGGTAGTACTTTTCTTGATGCTTTAAGTTCGGTAGCTAGTAATATTACCCAAGCAAATGTTAACGAAATTGCCTTAATTAGATTTGATCAAGAACAAGGTAAAGCCGTTACTCAAGTTCTCAACGGTAGAGCGGCTCTTTTTGGAGATATTTCTCAAGATATTCCTTTGCAAGATAATGATGTTATTGTAGTTGGTCGCACTTTAGTTGCTAAAATCACTAACGCTCTCAATGTCTTCACTCAACCATTCCGAGATATCCTTGGCTTCTTGCTTTTCTTTGACTCTTTAGCAGAAAGTGCAGATAATTTGTTTGTTCCTAACCAAAGATAAATTGACCTAAGATAGAACAAAAGTCTAACCTTACTACTATCTCTAAGTAGAAAGCATCGCCAAATCCTTTCTCATAGCTATGACCTCCCCTATTGTCAAACGTTTTTTAATCTCTCTAAACCAAAATAAGTTTGTTGGTTTATTTGTTTTCTTATTAATTCTTGGTGGTTCAGGAGTCTTTGCTATGATCCAAAAACCTCCTGCCAATAGTTTTATTTCTGTAGGGAGCCTAGCTTTTGAAACTCCTCCTCCTCTGTTTACGCAAACTGGACAGCAGATTCAAGAACAAGGACGCATAGTTAACGAAAAAATCTTGCTGTCCCCAGGAGTACTGGAAAAAGTTCTTACCAAGCTGAATATTAACCCTGACGATAAAGAAGCTCAAAAGTTAGTTCAGGATATAGTTGATAACACTAAGATTGCTTTACCTGATGAGAAAGAAGGTCAGCCTTTAATAGTTGTGGGCTATACCAGCCCAGATAAAGAGAAGTCCCAAACCATCCTTACCGTCTTATTAGATTCGATGGTTGAGCATAGTGAAAACCTCAACAAAGCTCAACTAACAGCCAAGATTGAAGCTATCAGGGAGCGCTTGCCAGAAGCAGAAAGGGAATTAGATCAAGCGGAAGACAATCTTGATAGTTATGTTCGTAAAGAAGGTTCCCAAATCTTGGCAGCTTTAGATGGTTCTTTGGTCGGGAGAATTACTGGTTCTCAAAAACAGCAAGAGGATAAAGAATTAGCTTTAGAAGCTGTTAAGGCTCAAATGAGCAGTATTGAGGGCAAGTTAGAGATGAGCGCTGCTGAAGCGAAAGATAATGCAGCATTAAGTGCTGATCCCATTGTCGCCAACGCTCAAGCAACTATATTAGATTTAGAGCGACAAATCCAAGTTTTGGAAGAAAACTATCTTTCTAGCTATCCTCCTCTGGTTCAGTTGCGCGAACAACTTGCCATTAGTGAGAAGTTTTTACGGCAACGAGCTAGGGATGTGGTAGGTAATGACCGAGTTTTCACCTTACCTTTAGAGGCACTAAGAGTTAAAAGTAGCTTAGATCCCGCCAGACAGCAGCTAGCGAATCAACTAGTTGCCTTGGATACCCAAAGGGAAACCTTAGAAAAAGAAATTGAAACCCTAATAAGAATTAGAAAGGAACTTCGCCAAGAATACGAGCAGTTTCCTAACAAACAAATGCAGCAACAACGCTTGCAACAGGAAGTAGCTCTTAAACAAACTTTTTATTCCCAAATTAAAACAGCTTTAGTAGATGCTCAAGCGGCTGAAGTGGAAACTACAGGTAGCTTAACCATTGCTGAACTTCCAGCTACTAAATCAGGAGAGGTAAAAGAACCCCTTAGCCCACCTCTGGTTATAGCGGCTGGTGGTGTAATTGGTATCTTAGCTGGGGCTGGAGTCATCTTTTTATTAGCCACCTTAGATCCTCGGTTACATACCCCAGAAGAAATTCGCGAGAAACTTATAGAACAAGATGTTCCTCTTTTAGGAGAAATTCCTTATATTTATAGTTTTGCTCCCGGACAAGAAGAAACAGCTATTTTACAAGAACTTGACTCTCCCTATCTCTCTTTCTACGAAAGGTTACGTAGCAAACTTCGCCGTCTTTCTACTCCTTCCCCTAAGATGGTACTAGTTACTAGTACTTTAGGACATGAAGGTAAAACTACTACAGCTTATAATTTGGCCATTGCTTCAGCTTGTGCTGGGCAGCGTACCCTGTTAATAGAGGCTGATTTACGCTCAAATTCAGCAGCTAAAGACCTTAAGATTAGCCCCGATCCAGAAGCTCGTTTAGAACCTTTGAGTTATTATAATTCCCGAAGTGATTGTATCCGTTTGGTTCCAGAGGTTGAAAATTTATATATTGTTCCTAGTCCCGGTAAGCAAAAACGGGCCGCTGCAATTATTGAGTCTAGTGAATTAGAGCAACTTTTAAAAGAAGTAAAAGGGCGCTTTGATTTTATTGTTGTAGATACTCCTTCTCTGGCTAGTTGCAATGATGCTTTGCTTATACAACCATTAACCGATGGTATGATAATAACTACCCGTCCAGGAGAAACTAAAGGAAGTATGCTGAGTGAAGCTCTCGATCAGCTTACTGAGGCAGAGTTACCTCTTTTAGGGGTAGTGATTAATGACATTGAGCTAGATGTTCCTCTAACTGAAACTCCTTCTAAAGCTAAACAAAGGAAAGAGTTAGAAGAAGTAGATGTTGATTATGAAACTTCTGAGGAGTTAGAAGAAGAGGTTGCCGCAGAAACAATTTATCGTTGATAAACAAGCAGGAAGCAGAAAAGAGTTACAGCCTCTTCAGTGCGATAAGCTTCTGGCATAGCTTCCCTTATGTTTCTCTGTTGTAGGGTGCGTTCCTTAAGAAAATTCTTCCTTTCAAGCCAAATATTTTGATAGGAACGCACCATCCCCGTTGCTAATATTCAGAAAGTAATTTTGTGAGTAATGATGCGTTAAGTGCTGATTCATAAATTTATCTGGCTCATTTATAGTTTTTTGGCAGCACCAACATACCCTGCAAAATTAGCGACACTAAATAAACAATATTTTAATGCTTTCTTTTGACGGTGTATCAGCTTAATTTTTTTCTTGCCAAGTATAAATAAAAGGCTTATCTTCAGCCCCCCAAACTCTCTGCCCTTCATCATTTAAGCCTTTGTCCCAAGTTTCCATTCCTTGAGCATTAAGAATAACTAAATTAGTAATTTTAGTTGCTCCCCGAAAGTTGGTAGGACAGCCTTCCGGGGGAGTTTTGCCTAGATAAATAGTTGCTATAGGAACCAGGAAAACACTACAATTAACATCCGTTAATCCCTGGCTTGAAACAACTCTATTTACTTCTGGTTGAAGGCACAAATCCACTAAAGTTTCAGGTTCAAAGTATTGAAAAGATTTAGATTCTACTCCTTCTCCATAAGGATTGGCAGCAAGGCGTAAAATCCTTTGCCGATAGGGCTGATCAAGCTTTTCTGCTAAAGCTTGTTCCTGATAAAGGAAGATAGAATTAGGAATATTAAAACTAGAATTTGCTTCATCTAAGCGAACCTGACAAGTAGTCATGCGAACATTAACCCGATTAGGATCAACAGTAACTTGTTGAGAAGTATCCATAACTCCTATTAGATGAGAAGCAACATCCTCTACTTGAGCTAATTTTGGTGAAGCAATGGCTTGAGAGCTAAGGGTTAACAAACTGGTAATTGCCAACTCCAATACTGAGTCAATCTTTGTGGTCATAATGTATATGTTTCTCCCCCTGTTCTGCGGTAGAGACATTCTGGCCGAACGTCTCTACAATCTGATTATTCTGACTGAGTACCCCAACCAGAATTACCAATACTCTCATCATCAATTACAGCATTGAACCCTTCTTTAGAAAAAGGACGTTCAGAACGAGTATAGGCGCGGGCGGTACGGTCATCAAGAACAACATCCATGGGATCTTGATTGCCAATATTAGCCCCCCCATCTCCTACGCTACCATAGGGATAAACTGCTGCACTAGCAATACTTTGGTCTGTTTCCATCGGTGGGTTAAGAGACTCATCACTATGTTGATTGAAACCAGTACCGGCGGGAATTAAGCGCCCGATAATCACATTTTCTTTCAAACCCCTCAACCAATCAGATTTGCCTTCAATAGCAGCTTCGGTTAGAACCCTGGTGGTTTCCTGGAAAGAAGCTGCGGAGATGAAGCTATCTGTATTTAGAGAAGCTTTGGTAATCCCCAACAATACGGGAGTATATCGCGCAGGTGCGCTACCGGTGATGGACATGGCTTCGTTAACTTGTTCAATTTGGCGCAGTTCCACAAGTTCCCCTGGTAGGGTGGTAGTATCACCTCCATCATCTACTCGTACTTTAGAAGTCATCTGACGAACAATAACTTCAATGTGCTTATCAGAAATGTCAATGCCTTGGGATTGATATACTGACTGAACTTCATTCACTAAGAAAGCTTGAGCCTGTTGTAAACCCAATAAAGCCGCTTCATAAACCCCATGTTCTTCGAGATGATAGTTAAAGAAAATCTCTAAAATTTCATGGGGATTAGCTGGCCCGTCGGTTAAAGGAGTACCGGTTTGTACTTGCTGTCCATCACTGACGAGGGCATTTTGACCAGGGCGTAGGGGATAGTCAGCAATAGTACCATCTTCTTCAATTACTTTCACATCTACCACATCGTCTTCATCGTAAACTACTTGAGCTACACCAGGAAGGCGAGCTAGGATACAAGCTTCTTTCGGTTTGCGTCCTTCAAGTAATTCTTCAATACGAGGTAAACCTTGAATAATATCTCCAGTTTTTGCTCTTTCAAAAACTAACAGAACCAAGTGATCACCACGCTGTACCAAGTCGCCATCATCAATATGCAGTACTGCACCAGGGGAAACACGATAAGGGCGGGCAAGGCGAAGAGTAACTTGGGAGGGTTCAACTTTTACCACTTGCCCAGATTCTTCAGTGAAAATTCCCGAAGCCAGTTCACTACCTGCTACTAGGAGGTCGCCTTTTTTAACTTTCGTTTCCCCTTCTATGGGGATAGTTAGGCGATCGCCTTCTCGAACTACTAGAACCCGGCGAATTGCTTCTACCCCTTCCCTAATACCTCGTACTTCTCCAGATTCTTTACATTGAATTTCTGTACGAGCAACTACAGCACCGGGAGCTATTTCATCCCCATCTTTAACTAAGACACGGTTTTTTGTGCCGCCACTATGGGGTTCATTAGAGCGATCACGCCTCAAAACTAAGGTTTCTGTACAAACTAGCTGTAGGCTATATTTGTCTGCATCTTCTTCGTTTTCACTAAGAGGAACCAATTCTAAGTCCGCAGCAAGGTTCGCGCGATCGCTTTTTTCTTCGTTTTCTTGGTGGCCAATTTCCAAGGTTAGTTGAGTCCGCATCAGCTCTAAACCTTCTACAGACTTAACCCGCTCTCCATCTTTATAGAATAATCGCTGTACCGCTGCTAGTTTAATTTCTCGATTAACTTTTTGATTAAGGGAACTAGTTTGAGGAGTTTCCGGTTCATTGGTAATGTTGTATTCTACCACCGGACGTAAGAGCAAAGCTGCTCCTGATGGGGTTTCCAAGTAGTCTGCATAACATAGTTCAGGGGGAACAACTCCAGGAATCACTTCTTCTCCAGCTTGAACCAATCTAGGTTCAGCATCTTTAGGTATACCTCCTTCCAACAGATGAAGATCCCCTGGTTTGATCACAATTTCCCGAAGAATATCATTTTTCTGAACTACTTCAACAACTCCAGAGGTTTGACAAAAGACATCTTTAACTACTTCTGTTCCTCCTTCTACATATTGACCATCTTCAACATTTAATAGAGAAAGATCCTTATTAACTTCGTGACACTCTTCCGGTATCCAAACTAAGGTTCCTCCTTGAATAACTTCGTAACCTTGCTTACCTTTACTTTTTTTACCTACCTCTATTCCTGCATATTTGACCATACCTCCAGTATTGGTATGGTAGCGTTCATCAATGAGTTCACCAATAATTTGCTGGTCAATGACTTTTGCTCCAGGAGCAACTTTCAACAGGTAGCGCTGCCCCTCTTCTGTTTCAATAACATATTGCTCTCTACCACCATTACTTTCCCTTCGGACTAGTGCTTGGTCAAGTTGGACTGAGGAGTTGACAATATCAATATTGCGGTTATCTTCTTCAGCAGAGAGGCGTACTATGCCCCCAGCTACACTAGAGAGTTTTGTTTCGGCAATAACAGTTTCTGGGGTGATTTCATCACCGTTTTTAACTACTGGTTCTGCTCCAGTGGGTAAGTTATAAACATCCCCTGACAATACCCAAAGCAAGCCCCCTCGAACCACATTACGGGTCGTATTGCCTTGGCGGTCAGTTTTTTCTTCCACAGCGAGTTTATCAAAGAGAACCTCTCCTGTGATGTCAGAAGCTACATCCTTAGCAGCTCTCTCCGTAGAACGAGCTTTTTTTCCTGCTGCTAGTTCTACTAACATCTCCCCTTCGGTTACGGTATCTCCATGTTTGACCCAAATCCTGGAGCCAGGGGTTAAATTATAGGTTTTTGAAACAGATTTACCACCAGAGTTAGGTTTAATCGTTAAATCTCCTGCGACTTCTACTTGCTCTCGCTCATCCCCATGGCTAGTACGGACTACCCTGGTACGTAGTTTTTTGCCAATTTCTACTTTTCCAGAGAAAGGAGCGCGAATTTGTTGAGCAACTTCTCCTGTAAATACCCCTCCTGTATGGAAGGTACGCATAGTTAGCTGAGTACCTGGTTCCCCAATGGATTGGGCGGCGATGATACCTACTGCTTCCCCTAAGTCTACAGGGTAGCCGTGGGCCAAGCTCCAACCGTAACAGGTTTGGCAAACAGATCTAGCTGCTTCACAGGTCAAAGGAGAACGTACCATAACATTGTCTGTAACAGCACCAATTTTATCTGCTAAGTCATGGTCAATGATTTGGTTGCGCTGAGCAACTACTTCTCCTGTTTCTTGGTCTACTACATCTTCAGCAAGAACTCGACCTAGAAGACGGTGAGCTAGGGGTATCAGAACCCTCTCACCGTCTCGCATACTAGTGGCTCCGATGCTTCGTTGAGTGCCGCAATCAATTTCCCTGACGATAACATCTTGGGATACATCTACTAAGCGCCTAGTCAAATAACCAGAATCAGCCGTACGTAGAGCCGTATCTACTAGACCTTTACGAGCGCCGTAGGAAGAGATGATGTATTCTGTTACCGTGAGTCCTTCCCTAAAGTTAGTTTTAATGGGCAGGTCAATAATTTCTCCTTGGGGATTTGCCATTAACCCCCGCATTCCCACAAGCTGACGTACTTGAGAAAGATTACCTCGCGCTCCAGAGAAAGCCATCATATAGACAGAGTTAAGAGGATTAGTGGTACGGAAGTTAGTAACTACTTCGTCTTTAAGAGCTTCACTAGTACTATTCCAAGTATCAATTACTTTTTGGAAGCGCTCTACTTCGGTTATTTCGCCTTTAGAATAGCGGGATTCAGTAACTTTTATTTCAGCTTCGGCTTCTTCAAGCATTTTTCGCTTGATAGGGGGTACTTGCAAGTCATCAATACTAATAGATACCCCCGCACGGGTAGCATAGCGGAAACCCATTTCTTTGAGATGATCTGCCATTTGCGCTGAGCTAGCACTACCATAATTGGTATAAGCCCAAGACATTAAACTTTTGAGTTGCTTCTTATCAACAATACGATTGAAAAAGACTTGTTCTTTACTCATTTTTTTTGGTTATCAGTTAAGGGGCGATCACTTAGTGTGAAGCTTTTGTTCTTCACAAGAAAGGCAAAAAGATAGTTAAACTTAAATCTTCAATATGTGAGATGTGTTTGTTGAAGTACCGTTAGTTGTCTAAACAGCTAAAGCTTCTTGAATTGTTTTGTTGTAAATAATCCGACCAGGGGTTGTGCGGATAAATTGGGATAGTTGTTCTCCTGAAGCTGTTTCTCGTACTCGCCTTTCTCGATAATGTTTCATCACCGTACCGTCAGCTAATTTTTCTGAAGAGACAACTTCCTCATCTGGTTCAGAGGTTTGCACTTTACCTGAGTAGCGAACCCAAACATAGGCATGAATGTGAACTAAACCTTGTTCAAATGCTCTCAAAGTATCTTCTAAGCTGCCGTAATAGCTTCCCTCACCTTTTTGGGACTGAGGATTATCCGCAGTAAGATAGTAGCAACCAAGTACCATGTCTTGGGAAGGTGCAACGATGGGTCTGCCGGTGGCTGGAGAGAGAATATTGTGACAAGCTAGCATAAGTAATCTTGCCTCAGCTTGGGATTCGAAAGATAGAGGCACGTGAACCGCCATTTGATCCCCATCAAAGTCAGCGTTAAAAGCTGGACAAACTAGAGGATGGAGTTGAATGGCTCGACCTTCTACTATGATCGGTTCAAAGGATTGAATACCTAAGCGGTGTAGGGTAGGAGCGCGGTTAAGGAGAACAGGGTGTCCCGCAATTACTTCTTCTAGAACATCCCAAACGCTAGGGTCTCCTCTTTGAATAAGTTTTTTGGCTGCTTTGATGTTATTGAACCAAACCACTACGAATTAAGCGATGAATGACAAAGGGTTGAAATAACTCAATGGCCATTTCTCTGGGCAAACCGCATTGGTAAATTTTCAACTTCGGTCCCACTACAATTACGGAACGACCGGAGTAATCTACCCTTTTACCTAGAAGGTTTTGTCGGAAACGCCCTTGCTTACCTTCTATGATATCGGAAAGAGATTTTAAGGGACGATTATTCGCTCCAACCACAGTACGACCACGACGGCCATTATCAATCAAAGCATCTACTGCTTCTTGTAACATTCGCTTTTCGTTACGGACGATAATTTCGGGGCCAGAATTTCTTGTAGACGGGTCAGACGGTTGTTACGGTTAATCACGCGCCGATATAAATCGTTAAGATCAGAAGTAGCGAAGCGTCCCCCATCTAGCTGCACCATGGGACGTAAGTCGGGAGGGATCACCGGAATGTAAGTAAGAACCATGGATTCTGGACGAGCGCCTGTGGCGACGAAGTTGTCAATTACTCGCAGCCGTTTGATTAATTTAGCTCGTTTTTGTCCTTTAGCATTGGCAATATCTTCTCGCAGTTGCTCAGCAACTTCTTCGAGTTTGACCTCTTCTAAAAGCCGTTGAATGGCTTCTGCCCCAATGCCAACTTCAATACCTTCTAGTTCAGTTTCTTCAGCATAAAGTTGTTCTTCTATTTCTAGCCACTGATCTTCAGTTAATAGCTGTTTATGACTGAGATTGTTGGCATTACCAGGATCTAGTACTACATAAGCATTAAAATAAACGATTTGCTCTACATCTCGTAGGGCCATATCGAGAATGATACTTAAATAGCTAGGAATCCCTTTGAGATACCAAACGTGGGTAACTGGAGCGGCTAGCTTTATGTAACCCATGCGATGACGGCGCACCCGGCTCTCTGTTACTTCTACCCCACAACGTTCACAAACAATGCCACGGTGACGTACACGTTTGTATTTGCCACAGTGACATTCCCAATCCTTTGCTGGGCCAAAAATGCGCTCACAAAATAGCCCGTCCATTTCCGGTTTTAATGTCCGGTAATTAATTGTTTCGGGTTTGGTAACTTCTCCTACGACTTGACCATTGGGCAAAGTCCGCTCTCCCCACTGCCTAATTCTTTCTGGAGAAGCGATACCAATTTTTACATAGTCGAATTTTTGTTCTACTTGGTTTCTCATTCTTTTAGTGACTGGTGATTTAGTTATTTAGTAATTAGGGATTGGAGATGGACAGGGCAAAAATCTCCAACCCTGCAACTTAATTTAGCTATCCACTCCTTCTTCTTTCATATCTTCCCTGGTTAGAGATTCGTAGGTGGGGCGATTAGGAGCGCGGCGGCGTTCTGAGTCAGACATGAGGTCTACTTCGACATCACGGCTAGTTCCGTCTTCGGCCGTTTCTACTTTGTGTACGGCAATATCTAGTCCTAAAGATTGTAATTCTCGCATTAAGACTTTGAAAGATTCTGGAGTGCCAGGACGGGGAATAGGTTTGCCTTTCACAATGGAGTTGAGGGCTTCGTTACGACCTTGCATATCATCAGATTTTACTGTTAATAGTTCCTGCAAGGTATATGCTGCTCCATAGGCTTCCAATGCCCACACTTCCATTTCTCCAAAACGCTGTCCCCCTTGTTGAGCTTTACCTCCTAATGGTTGTTGGGTAACCAAGGAATAAGGACCGGTAGAACGGGCATGGATCTTATCGTCTACGAGGTGAACTAGCTTCAACATATAAGCTCGACCTACAGTTACAGGGCGATCAAAGGGTTCTCCTGTACGTCCGTCGTAAACTTGAATCTTACCTGGCTCATCAGGATTAAAAATCCAATCCCGTCCCGGCCTTCTTTTACCTTCAGCAAGTTTGCCATGGACACTATTACGGGAAGCTTCTTCTCCATACATTTCATCAAAGGGAGTTATTTTAAAGCGCACTCCTAAATTATCTCCAGCCCAACCCAGGAGACATTCAAAGACCTGACCTACATTCATACGGCTAGGTACACCTAATGGGTTAAGGACAATATCCAAAGGCGTGCCATCAGGGAGGTAGGGCATATCTTCGATGGGGAGGATGCGGGAAATAATACCTTTATTGCCATGGCGACCTGCCATTTTGTCTCCCACTTGGATTTTGCGTTTTTGAGCTACATAAACCCGCACTACCATATTGGCCCCGGGGGGAAGCTCATCTCCTTGTTCCCTAGTGAAGACTCGCACATCTACAACCCGACCTTTTTCACCATTGGGTACTCTGAGGGAATTATCCCTGACATCCCTGGCTTTTTCGCCAAAAATAGCTCTGAGGAGTTTTTCTTCTGGAGGTTGGTCTGATTCTCCTTTGGGGGTAACTTTACCAACTAAGATATCTCCTGATTCTACCCAAGCTCCGATACGGATGATACCTCGCTCATCTAAATGGCGTAATCCATCTTCCCCAACATTGGGGATCTCCCTGGTTATTTCTTCTGGCCCTAGTTTAGTTTGTCGAGCTTCAATTTCATATTTTTCGATGTGAATGCTGGTATAAACATCGTCATATACCAGACGTTCGGAAATGAGAATGGCATCTTCGTAGTTGTAACCTTCCCAGGGCATATAAGCTACTAATACGTTCTGCCCTAAAGCTAGTTCGCCTCCTTCAGTGGAGGAACCATCAGCGAGTACCTGTCCCGGTACGACATCTTCCCCTTCATAAACTAAAGGGCGCTGATTTAAGCAGGTGTCTTGGTTAGAACGTTGGTATTTTTGTAGGATATATTCTAGGTTTTGAGGTTCATTAGGAGGTAAGTCTTCTCCATTTGGCCCAGTTACCCTAACCTTGACTCTTTCAGCATCAACATGGGTAACAATACCATTGGTACGAGAAACCACTACCATACCGGAGTCTCTGGCTGCTTGGGCTTCTAAACCTGTTCCCACTAAAGGTCTTTCTGGACGCAGTAGGGGGACAGCTTGACGTTGCATATTGGAACCCATTAAGGCTCGGTTAGCATCGTCGTGTTCCAAGAAAGGAATCAAGCTGGTGGCTACGGAGACGATTTGCATAGGAGAAACCGCCACATAATCCACTTGTTCTGGGGTGGTGGTGGAAAATTCTTGGCGATAGCGTACAGGAATGGTTTCCCCTAAGATATAACCTTCTTCATCTGTAGCTACATCCCCAGGAGCAACTCTCTGGTCATCTTCCTGGTCAGCAGTTAAAAAGGCTACTGGTTCGTCTTTAAGTACCCGCCCATCAACGGCTCGAAAGTAAGGGGTTTCAATGAAGCCGTAGAGGTTGACCCTAGCGTAGGTAGCCAATGAACCAATTAAGCCGGCATTAGGACCTTCAGGAGTTTCTACGGGACAAATACGTCCGTAGTGAGAGGGGTGAATATCCCGGACAGCAAATCCGGCCCTTTCCCTGGTTAATCCTCCTGGTCCTAAAGCACTGAGGCGACGCTTGTGGGTTAACTCAGCCAGGGGATTGGTTTGATCCATAAACTGAGAGAGTTGGGAGGAACCGAAAAATTCCTTAATGGCAGCTACCAGGGGCTTGGGATTAACCAAGGAAGCTGGGGTAAGGGAATCTGCTTCTGATACGGTCATACGTTCCCTGATGATCCGTTCTAAGCGATTTAGCCCTACTCTAACTTGGTTTTGGAGTAATTCCCCTACGGAACGGACTCGGCGGTTACCAAGGTGATCGATGTCGTCAGTACTGCCGATATCAAATTCGAGGTTAATCAGATAATCAATGGCAGAAAGAATATCGGTGGATGTAAGTACCCGCATGGTATCAGGTACATTGAGGCGTAATTTTTTGTTGAGTTTATAGCGCCCCACCCTCCCTAAGTCATAGCGTTTGGGATCAAAAAAGCGCGATTCTAATAAGGCCTTACCTCCATTGACTGTAGGAGGTTCCCCTGGACGCAGCTTTCTGTATAACTCCATCAAGGCATCTTCTTCGGTAGGATTGCCTTCTTTTTCTAAGGTTTTGTAATAATAGTCAGGATGGCGCAATGCGTCCATGATCTCACTATCAGCTAAACCTAAAGCTTTGAGTAGTACTTGGGCTGAAAGTTTGCGAGTTTTGTCAATGCGAACCCAAACTAAATCGTTTTTGTCAGTTTCAAACTTTAACCAGGCTCCCCGATTAGGAATTAAGGAAGCAGAATAGGTACGGCGACCATTTTTATCGGTTTCTCCTTTGTAATAAACTCCAGGTGAGCGCACAATTTGGTTAACAATGACTCGCTCTGCCCCATTGATGATGAAGGTTCCCCTATCTGTCATTAAGGGTAAATCACCAATAAAAACTTCCTGTTCTTTAATTTCTCCGGTTTCTTTATTGATTAAACGTGTTGGTACATACATTTGCACTGCGTAGGTACTATCCCGACGTTTAGCTTCGTCAACGTCATATTTCGGCCGCTTGAGTTTGTAGTCAGCCCCAACAAAGTGCAGTTCTAATTTTCCCGTATAGTCGGTAATTGGGGAAAAACTATTTAGTTCTTCAATTAATCCTTCTTCTAGAAACCAGCGAAAACTGGAGCGTTGAATATCAATTAGGTCAGGGAGTAAATTATCAGTTAGATTAGTCATAGGTTTTTTGGCAGTTAGATATCTTAAGCTTGCGGGGCCAGGCCGTTAGAGTTTTTTGATGATTTCGCCTCTGACAGCAACAAAAGGCAATCAATCTCTAGACAGAAGACTGATTACCAGGGGTTGAGTTTTTAATCTCTTCAACTTTTTTACTTGCAGTTTTTTCGATGTTGCGTTTTCACTCACGATTAGTTTATGTAGTGAAGTAAAGCTGCTTCTTATTTTTCCTTTTCAGACATTAAATTACGCTTGGAATTTTCCCATCACTGACTAGCTTGTTATTTTGACTTCAGTTACTCCTTAACTATTATGACTTAAAATTCAAGAGCAAAACAGGAGGTTTTTGATTAACTTAGAGCGATACCAAATAACTGACAAGCATTAGCTGTAGTTTGTTTGGCTAATTTTTCTAGAGAAACTTGCCGCAATTGAGCTAGATATTCGGCTACATAACGTACCAAAGCTGGTTCGTTACGCTTCCCTCTACGAGGGACTGGGGCCAGAAAAGGACAATCGGTTTCTATGAGTAGGCGATCGCTGGGAACTTGTTTGGCTGATTCTTGGACTTGTTGGGCATTTTTAAAGGTGACAATACCGCTGAAACTGATGTAGAAACCTAAATCCAAAAACCATTTTGTTTCTTCTTTTGTCCCTCCCCAGCAGTGCATTACTCCTTTTAAAGAACTGTTTTGCTGCTTATACTCCCGCAAGATTTCCCTGGTGGTCAAAGCAGCATCTCGGCAATGAATAATGACTGGTTTATTTAGTTGCCCCGCAATTTCGAGTTGGTGTTTGAACACCAACTTTTGCTGTTGTTGATTTTCCGCTTTATAAAAATCGAGTCCAATTTCTCCAATTGCGACAACCCGGGGATTGCTCTTAGCTAAATTGGTGATTTCTTGGGCTGTTTGCTCAGTCCACTTTTCAGCATCGAGGGGATGTAACCCCACAGCAAAAGAAAGTTCCTGAAAACGGTTAGCTAATGCTTGAATATCCAGAAATTCCTTGGGTTCAACACAAGAATGCACTAAATGCACTACCCCGGCTTCTTGCCAACGTTTTCGCAGCTCATCTAAATCCTCTTGGAAAACATCAAAGTTGATGTGAACATGGCTATCTATTAGCTGCATTGTTACTATTTTCCACCTAAATAATTTAAGGGAATTGTTCTTTTAAGATGCTGCTGTTGCCCTTTTCACAGCTTTGGCGAGACGAGACTTTTTTCTGGCTCCATTATTAGCGTGTAAAACCTTACGCTTGATAGCTTTATCTATTTTTTGATAAGCCTCAGACATGGTTTGTTGGACTTTTTCCTCAGCTTCGGAGCTAGGATTGGCGGAATATTCTTGAGCGGCGCTGAAGCATTTTTTCATCAGAGTTCTCACTGCTGATTTATAAGCTTTGTTGCGCTGTCTGTTCCTTTCGGAGATTTGGATGCGTTTGATTGCTGACTTACTATTGGCCACGTTGTCTAGACAAAAAGTTCTGTAATTACTAGAGGGAATAGTATAACACTTATACAGTGATTTAATTCAAGGATTTTCTTACTTGAGAAGTGCAAGCACTAAAAAATCCAGGTTAAGCTATTAGGAGTGGGTCTAAGCAATGAGTAGAATTTTATTCTCTCAAAAAGCACTTCTCACATTCATCAGTTAATACCTAGAGTTAACTCCATGCTGCGAATTATCACTCAGCAGACTGAGGCAAAAACTGAACTACGACGGATTCGGCGATCGCAATTTTGATTTCGAGATGCGCTCGAAGGAGGAAGTTGTTCGGGAAGTCCTACAAACTGTTAAGCTTCAAGGAGATAGAGGTCTTCTAGATTACACAGCAAAGTTTGATAGACAAGTTTTAAAGCCTGAACAACTCCGGATTAGTGGTTCAGAAATTGATGCTGCTTATCAGCAAGTTAATAAAGAATTAATTGATGCTATCGGGTTAGCATCTAAGCGTATTGAAGATTTTCATCGTCAAAGAATTCCCCAGTCTTGGGTACATTTTGCTGAAGATGATGTGGTGTTAGGCAAGCGCTATACTCCTGTTGATAAGGCTGGGATTTATGTCCCTGGGGGCAGAGCATCCTATCCTAGTACCGTGTTGATGAATGCTATTCCAGCTAAAGTAGCTGGAGTTCCCCAATTAGTGATGGTAACGCCCCCAGGAGCAGAAGGTAAAATCAATTCTGCTGTGTTGGTTGCCGCTACTGAGGCTGGGGTTGAGGAAATTTATCGTGTTGGGGGTTCCCAAGCTATTGCGGCATTGGCTTATGGCACTGAGACTATTCCTCAAGTTGATATTATTACTGGTCCTGGTAATATTTATGTCACCTTGGCCAAGAAGATGGTTTACGGTACTGTGGGCATTGACTCCCTAGCTGGACCTTCGGAAGTTCTAATTATTGCTGACCGCAGCGCTAAGCCAGTTTATGTAGCTACAGATATGTTAGCCCAAGCCGAGCATGACCCCATGGCAGCGGCGATTCTTTTAACAACAGAAACCGAGTTAGCTACGAAAGTTCAAGCGGAAGTTAAGCGGCAACTCAAAGACCATCCCCGCCGTCTGTACACAGAAAAGGCGATTGCTAATTATGGTTTGATTGTGGTCGTTGCTTCCATTGAAGAAGCGGCTGAGCTTTCCAATTTATTTGCCCCAGAACATTTGGAGTTAGAAGTTAAAGATCCTTGGGCAACTTTGGAGTATATTCGCCATGCAGGGGCAATCTTTTTAGGTAGTTCAACTCCTGAAGCTGTGGGAGATTATCTCGCTGGCCCAATCACACTTTGCCAACTTCTGGAGCTGCCCGTTATGCTTCAGCTTTAGGGGTAGAAACTTTCTTGAAACATTCTAGCTTGATTCAATATTCCCCTACGGCTTTGAACAAGATGTCTAGGGCGATTCAACTTCTTGCCCAAGCAGAAGGTCTACCTTCCCATGGTGACTCGGTTAAGTTCAGGACTGGAGAAGATTAAGGTGAATTTTGACATTTATGGGTAGTCCTAAAGAGGTAATGATAAACTTAAGCAAATAGCCTATTATGCTATAGCAATATCATTACCTTTGTATCACTACCGATATTTCTTGTTTACAATTATTGACACGAATTTTTTTTGAATACTACTCTAAAGAACATCAACAATTTAGCTAAAGCCGCGATCGCGGCTGAAGATGCTCTAAACTGACGAGTGGATAATTATCAATTATTAACTTCAATGCCTCTACTTCTTAACCTTTGCATAAAAAACTCTTCTAAAGAAGTACGAGCGAGATCCATACTGATTAGTTGGGCCTCCATGAGACGCAAGGTAGCAATAAACTCTTGGGGTTCTCCTTGTAGTTGACCATACCAAAAATCTTCCTTGAACCGCAAATTAGCTACCCAACGTTGGAGAATATCAGTATTTCCTCCTCTTCCTTTAACTTGATAAGCATTAATAGAACCAAGAAGTTCGTCTAAAGAACCAACACAAATAAGTTCTCCCCTGGCTAAAATCGCGATGCGATCGCAGATTTTTTCCACATCCCCTAAAACGTGGGAGTTAAAGAAAATGGTTTTTCTTTGTTCTTTCAAGGAAAGGATTATTTCGCGCATTTGGTAGCGTCCGAGAGGATCTAATCCTGACATTGGTTCGTCGAGAAAAACCACATCGGGATTATTAATTAAAGCTTGGGCCATGCCAATTCTTTGTAACATTCCTTTAGAATACTGGCGTAGTTGTTTGTTACGAGTAGCCGATTGACTCAAGCCCACTAAATCTATTAGTTGAGGAATGCGCTTTTTTTGTTCTGATGGAGAAATGTTAAATAGTCCTGCCGTATATGCCAGAAACTCCCAACCGGTAAGAAAGTCATAGAAATAAGGATTTTCGGGAAGATAGCCGATATTTTCTTTAACCTGGCGGTTGCCCAGGGGTTTTCCTAATAGCCTAGCTTTGCCAGAAGTAGGGCGAACAATACCCAGTAGAGTTTTCAATAAAGTTGTTTTTCCTGCCCCATTAGGTCCTAGCAAACCAAAGGTTTCCCCTTCATAAACTTCTAATGAAAAGTTTTTTAGAGATTCTACTTTCTGGTTTAACCAAAAACCAGTACGATAAATTTTGCCAAGTTCCCAAGTTTGCACCACTGGAATTTCTTTAGGGGAGTTAACTGGTACGATTGTCATTCTTTATCTTAAATTGCTCTTCGTTTTGTTCTATCGTCCTATAATCAAGTATAAATTTGTAGAGTTTTTAAGGATAAAAATGGAGCGAGGTAAAATTATTGCCGTTCTTACCGGGGCTATATCGGTATTAATTGCGATCGCTTATTTAATTCTCGTACAATTGCTAGATTTTCGTGGTGAGATGATTCCTGCCCCCATTGTATTGGGATCGCTAGTATTGGCTACTTTTAAATTTGGGAAGTAGGGTGAGGTTGTATGAATACTTTAACTTTCTAGTTGTTTGGAGAGTTGATTGTTTTGTGTGTACCTATAGGTGATGGCAGCTAAGTTAGCGACTAAACAGGTGCTACCGAGTCCGAAAAGAACGAAGGTTTGGACTTGGACAACTCCAATTACAAACCAAGTTGCCACATGGCAGACCATAATAATAGCTAAGCTTACAGCCAAGGTGACTATAAGATAGAGATGTAATGAAGAACGGCGTTGCAGTAGAAAAAGTAGGGTTTGTGAGGTAGCCAGTAAGTTAGCTGGCACTAAAAAAGCACAGATAGCAATGCAGTTGCTACGGGAAAATTCAAATAATGAGGAAATATCTAACATAGCTCCCATTGTAAAAGTTTTTCCCTAGAGAGGGAATAGCAAACTCTCTAAATTTCCTCTAACCTAAACCCTAGCCCCTACTTTTGCTTGAGTAGACTTATTTGTCCCACCAATTATATCTGGATTAAAGCGATAACCAATATTGCGTACTGTTTGAACCAAACTTGGTTGACGAGGATCACTTTCTATTTTTTTGCGTAGGGATAAAACATGGGTATCTATAGTGCGGGGATTGTCAATAGCGTCAGGCCAAGCACGCTTAAGCAGTTCAGAACGACTCAAAGCAGTTCCTTGGGCTTGAGCGAGAATATAAAGCAAACTAAACTCTTGGGGAGTTAATTCAATTAAATTCCCTTGGAAGTGAACCCGGCGCTGTACTAAGTCGATTTTAAGATCACCATAGTTGAGATAAAGAGGAACAGAAGTTAAGCGCATCCGCCTCATCAAAGTTTCAACCCTGGTCATAAACTCCTGCATTCCAAAAGGTTTGCTTAAATAATCATCCGCCCCTGCTTTTAAGCCAGCGACGATATCCTTTTCATTACTCCGGGCAGACAGCATTAGGATTAGAGATTGCTGCTGTTGATAGAGCCAGCGGCATAGTTCTACCCCACATCCGTCTGGTAAGTCAGAGTCAAGAATAACTAAGTTTGGTTGGTAACTATGGAATATGTTTCTGGTAGCGTGAATGCTGGCGGATTGTTGAACCCAATAACTTGCTTGTTGCAAGTGCCATGCTAAAAGCGATCGCAGGTGAGGATTACCCTCAACAATTAAAATTTGAACCGAACCCACGTTGGTCTTCTTCCGTTGAATTTGGTGAGATTAAAGGTAACAGAGCTAATGTCAAGATGTTGTAACAGAGGCTACGTATAACTCCATAGAAATAATTTTGTCTTGGTTATTACTTCTCGCTGAAAATAGACCAAGTAAGATTTTCTACGGGAATTGAGTACTAATTCGTTAAAATGAGTTTAAAGGAATGTTGAAGAAGTTTATTAATCTTCTCAACCTTTAGCAATAAATTACTGGTAATATTTACTTAAACCCTAGCTTTTTTCTTTAGTTCTCACTACTTACCAAAACTTTAAGATAATGCTTCAAGATACTAGAGCCATTCGCTACTACCAAAGACTAACAGATTCTATGGTAGATCTTTGGCAGCGAGGTTATCGCTTTAATGATTTGCGAATGTATATGGATGGTTACTTATCCTGTCTCAGACAGTGCAATGACCTGGAACCGTACCTAATCCACCGCTTAGAAGAAGATACCTTTCGCTTTCTACGTGACCCTTCTAACTTCGAGCTAGCTATGCCCCAAACTCAAACTCAAGCTGAGGCGGACTACTACTAAACATCTTCTTTGGCTATGTCTCAAAAACGATTACTGGCTCAGGGGTGAAAGATATCTTATTGAGTTCTTATCTCCCCCGTTCTCCATCTACTGGCGGGGAGATGGGCGTAACTGGACTCGAACCAGTGACCTCTACGATGTCAACGTAGCGCTCTAACCAACTGAGCTATACGCCCTAAACTGCCAGTTAAAGACTATAACATAGAGTTCCTCAACAGAGCAAATTTTACTTTTCAGCAAAGAAAACTATCTTCAAGAACGATCCGAGACTCCTGAGTTTTGATAAAATTACTGGGGTCATTAAATTTGAGTAACAATTTTTGAGCCAATCTACAGACGTACAACAAATCGACACATTGGCACAAGAACTGGCAAGCATACAGCAAACTAGTTCCAAAAGGATCGCTTTGCTTGGCTCTCGCCATGTTCCGATCACTCATCAGTATTTGATTGAAATGATGAGCTATGCCTTAACCCTTGGTGGTAACCGCCTGATTACTTCTGGTGCTACAGGAACTAATTCTGCTGCTATTAAAGGGGCAATGCGGGCTGATGCCAATCTTTTGACAGTGATCTTGCCTCAAAGTTTAGAGCGCCAGCCTTTAGAGTCCAAAAAACAGTTGGAAAAAGTTATCCATTTGGTTGATAAGCCAGAGAATAACCATCTTTCCTTAGCTGAGGCTAGTGCTTTGTGCAACCAAGAAATTATTTCTCGCTGTCAGCAATTAATTTGTTTTGCTTTCCACGATAGTAAAACTTTGCTAAAAACCTGTGAAGATGCTGAAGAGCAACATAAAGTAGTAACTTTGTTCTATTTTGATTGATTAAAATTTATGGCTATTTCCACTAGTGCTATTCTGCTCTACTCTATTGTCGGGGCAGTAGTTTTGATTTATCTTCCTTTCTTGGTAGTAGGTTATGCTCGTACCCAAGTAGGATATGATATGCAAGCTCCTAGAACTATGCTAGAAAAGTTACCTGACTATGCAAAAAGAGCAAACTGGGCGCACCAAAATTCTTTTGAGACTTTTATGGTGTTCGCTGCGGCGGCTTTCATGGCTTATGTAACAGGAGTTGATTCTCCTTTAGCGATAGGAGCAGGAATTGCTTTTTTAGGAGCGAGATTTTTATATTCGCTTTTTTATATTTTCAATATTCCTTTGGCGCGATCGCTAATGTTTGGTATTGGTTCTTTTTGTACAACAACTCTTTTTGTCTTGAGTTTGCTAGCAATTAATTCCTAACTTTTAATTTTTTTAATTAACCACTATGGCTTCCAACTCTTCTTTTGATATTGTCAGCGATTTTGATCAGCAAGAAATGGTTAATACAGTAGATCAAACTAATCGAGAAATAATTAATCGCTATGACCTCAAGGATACGAAAACAACTGTGGAGTTGGAGGATGATACTATTAAAATCAATACTGAAAGTGATTTCACTTTAGAGGCGGTTAATTCAATTTTGCGTACAAAGGCTGCTAAACGTAAGTTATCTCAGAAAATCTTTGATTTTGGCAAAGTAGAATCTGCTGGTGGCGGGCGCGTTAGACAAGAAATTAAGTTGCAAAGAGGTTTAACTCAAGAACTTGCCAAGAAAATTAGTAAGTTAATTCGGGATAATTATAAGAAGGTACAAGCTTCTATTCAAGGAGATAGTGTTCGGGTTTCTAGCAAGTCAAAAGATAGTTTACAAGAAGTGATGCAGTTATTGAAGCAGGAAGATTTTCCTGTGGAATTACAATTTACTAATTACCGCTAGGTAATCATTGATCATTAAAAAGTTTATTTCAAGGCCGCATAATAATAGTTAAATCCTCTCCGAACATTGCCTCAAGTAAATCTTCAAGTTCTTCTGGAACAACTGGGGAAGCAGAAACAGGTCCTTGTAGGAAGTCTTTAATAGTAATCTTGCGATCGCGAAAATCTTGAACAAAATCACGAACTTCTTCAAGGATATCAATCTCCATTTGACCCTCTTCGAGGGTATTGCTAATTATATCTATACCCTCTCGCTTGGCGCTACGATAGGCTTTTACCATTTGACCTTCGGGAGTATTCTTAACTTGATTTAGTTCTGTTTTAAGCTGTTCAAGTTGTTCATTGAGTAACTCGATTTCTTTTTCTAACTGTATTTCTTGTCTTTCTTGTTCATTTTGAGCAGAAGCGCGAAAAGCTTGTTTGTTACTCTGACGTTCAATTTCTAATAACCTTGCATAATCACCATTTTTGTAGGCAAGATTAATTTCTTTCATTACCTCTGTATGATGATTTCTTGTTTCTTCATCAGCAACTTTATCAGGATGAAATTTATCTGCTAACTTTAAGAAAAGCTTTCTCAAATCTTTAGAAGCGCGTCCTTTAACTTCTGCACCAGGTTCTTCAAAAAACTCCTTTTGTCCCCCAAAAAAGTTTCTAGGATTCTGAAGAATCAAAATTTTCTCCTTCTGGCTCAAAATCAAACCCATCCCCCCTTTCCTGTCCCTCTGATGGGTCAAGGCGGGAAGAAATTCGTCCTGTCAACTGAAGGGTTTTATATACTTCTTCAATCTGCTTTTTTGAGCGCTTACCAAAGCTACGTTTAGTTATAATCTCATCGAACAAATTGTGAATTTCTTCATCAAGTTTGAAAATTTGCTCATATAAAGAACTACTTTTCGACACCATTTCCATGGCAACTTCCCTTACTTGCCCAGTTAAGTTAGCCAATTCCGTTCTTCTACGCTTAACTTGGGTAAGAAGCTTTTTATGTTGTTGCTGAAGAAACTCTAGTCGTCCACTGAGGGATGCAAAGGAAAGTGTTGACTCATTAGCAGTGGGGGAAACCGTAGATGTAGTTTTGGAGGGGGCTTTTCTTTTCCTTCTGGCCATGAATCAAAAAAAGAGGAAGAACATAAAATCCATTTCAGTTTACCGAACTTTGTGGATTTAACACCAGCTTAAGCCTGGGTAAGGGAAAGCATTAAAACCTTATTATGCAAAAGAAAAGGCTTCTGGGAGTCTGGCCGTGTTTCGACCCCAAAAGCCTTTTCTTTAATTTTTGCTCCTCACACAATCATAACTTATACTTTTCTTGCCTATTTATCTAGGGGAGTAGTGACACTTTTCAAACTGACACTCACCTCTAATTGATAGTTGATAATTACCTCTCCTTGTCTCCCCCTGTTTTAGTCTTTTCCTTTCCCTATCGGCAGTTCAATAATAAATTCCGTTCCTTGATTTAAGTGAGAAATACACTTAAGTTCGCCTTGATGTTTCTCTTTGATTATGTGGTAGCTGCAAGCAATCGCCAAATACTTTTCTGTATCAATTTCTGGGGCAGCAAATAAGTTGTCAAAAAAATGATTTTGCTCTACTTCAGTTATCCCAAAAGCATTGTCGCGAAAGGAAATTTTCAGATAATTTTCAGAAGATACTTTTGTGTTAATAGTGATTTGAGGTTCTTTATTTTCTTTTCTTCTCCTTTGTTCATCTAACACATTTACAGCATTAGTAAGGATGTTCATAAACACTTGATTAATTTCCCCTGGATAACATTCAATTAAAGACAAATCACCATATTCTTTAACTACTTTAATAATAGGTTCCCCGACTCTTGCTTTAAAACGATGCTGTAAAAGTGCCAAACAGCTATCAAGTCCTTCGTGAATATCTACTAATTTTAAATCTGCCCTATCAAAATTAGAAAAGTTACGCAAAGAATGAACTAATCTGTAGATCCTTTCTGCCCCTATATCCATTGAGGTAAGTAGTTGTAGCAAATCAGATTTGAGAAAATCTAGATCAATAGCCTCTATTTCTTGAGTGATCGCCGCAGTTTTTTCTGGCAATGCTTCTTGATACATAGTTAAAAGTTTTAGTAAACTTTGAGCATAACTACGAGCGTGGGATAAGTTACCGTAAATGAAGTTAATTGGGTTATTTATTTCATTAGCAATACTCACTACTAACTGCCCTAAACTAGACATTTTCTCACTTATAATCAAATGAGACTGGGCCTTTTGTAGTTGGCGTAAAGCTTGAGTTAATTGTTGTGATTTAGCTCTTTGCTGTGCTTCAGACTGTTGTAGTTGTTCTCGTAAGCGCAAGCTATTAATTTGGGTTTCCACCCTAGCTATAACTTCATCAATTTGAAAGGGTTTAGTTATATAATCTGCTGCACCAAGTTTAAACCCTTTAACTTTATCAAAAACGTCGTTAAAAGCACTAATAAAAATAATGGGGATGTGGCGGGTTTGTTGATTTGCTTTGAGTTTTTCACAAACTTCATAACCATCCATTTGTGGCATATTTATGTCTAGCAAAATCAAATCTGGTGGTAGCACTTGGATAGACTTTAAGGCTAAAGAACCACTAATAGCACTGCGCACTTCATAATTGTGACTCTTCAACATCGCAGAAAGAAGGCGGAGATTATTGGGCATATCGTCAACGATGAGAAGGTTTCCTTTGAAACCTTCTACTCCATTGCTACTCATGGGATAATAGTGTAGTTGTTAGCAAGCTTATATAAATCAAGAATTACCTACCCAAAATTAACCGGCACTAGTTTAGGTAATGAGGAAATAGGGAACAAGAATATATAACCCTAAAATTCCCTTATTTATGTAAGTCTTCAATGTTATTTAAGGGCATTGAGGTGAGAAACTGAATTTGAAGGGAACAAAGAGATAAAAAGAAAAATGGTCAAAACTAAAGGTGTTAGCTATTTTGTAGCTGTCAGCGATCTTGCTAAGCCTGTTGCTGAACAGGAAGGGTTTTTAGTAGAGGTAGATAATCGTAGTGGAGATACAGAGAAAAATCGTGCTAAAGCCCTAGAAATTGTTAACCAGATGTGGGAAGAAGGGAACATAGAGTCCGATAAGTTCCCCGATGGTGTAACCAAAGAACATATTTTCTTTGTTCCTCCAGATAGCCCTCAACTACGTTCTCCCCAAGCTTTAAACGAAGAACCTGAACTTTTGCCCGTAGTTCAAGGAGCGCAAGAAATCCTGGAATTGACTAAACTTCAAGTAGAAGTTCAAGAAGCGGCAGAAGAAACTGCTCCCTATGCTCCCATTATTGAAGCAATTTTAGACCGAAGCCGCCCCCTGACTCCAGAGGAGAAGGATTTAGCGAAAGAAAAGAAATACGGCAAAGTAATTAATAGAATGGGTTTCGCCATCGCTAATCAAGAAGAGTACCAAGCAAATTGTACTGGTAACGGGCGCTTAATTCTCAATGCGATCGCTTGGCAGTTGAACAAAGAAGAGGAGGAGACTAACGAGCTAGGTGAGGGAGAGTCGGAGTGAGGGGGAGAAGTAATAAGTGTCGAATATACTATTGCCTATTCCTTATTCCCTTTAGTAACCGTTGATTATCTTGTTGAGATCGCACTGCTACCCGGAAATAGCTATTCCCTAATTCGGGAAAACTGAGACAGTCTCGGATTAATATTTGGTGATTTAGAAGTAGTTCTTTTTGTAGCCTGGTACTAGGTTGTTCTGTTTCTACTAGAAGGAAGTTAGCTGCCCCTAGAAGGGGAGTTAATCCTGAAATAGAGGCTATACCATGGAAAAGTTCGGATTTCGCCTCAGACAGCCATTTCCAAGTCTTTTGCTGAAACTCTTGATCTTCAAGTACAGCAACTCCTGCTGCGGCTGCTAGAATATTAACTGGCAAAGGATCACGCCAGCTTTGCCAACGCTTTAATCTTTCAGGATGGGCGATGGCATAACCGAGACGCAACCCAGGTAGACTGTAAAACTTAGTCAGCGATCGCAAAATTACTAAGTTAGGATATTCTTCAATCACTGACACCAAACTTTGCTGTTCTAAGGGAGGTAGAAAGTCCATAAAGGCTTCATCTACCACTACTAAGTCAAACTCTTCCAAACAGGGCAGAATCTCTTCTGTGTGCCACAGCTTGCCCGTAGGATTGTGAGGATTATTTAAAATTAAGCCTCCTCTAACAGAAACTCTTTCTGCTTCCTCCAAAAAAGTTAGAGGACATCGACAAACCTTCCCTTCAAAAGTTGCCAATGCCCGCTCATAATCGCGAAAAGCAGGAGTAATTAGATGGGTAACAGCTTGCTGAGAAAGTTCCCAACAAGCCCAAGTTAATAATTCAGCAGAGCCATTTCCTGGCAAAATCCACTCAGGGGATAATTGATGGAATTGAGCTAAAGACGATCGCAGTTGAGAGTAATGAGGATCGGGATAATTGCTTAAAAAGCTTAAATTCTCATGAATCGCTGCGATCGCACTTTGGGGAGGTCCTAAAGGATTAATACTGGCAGAAAAGTCCAGGATCTGAGCAACCGAGCAACCCGCTAATTGGGCTGCCCAAGTCAAATTACCTCCGTGGACTGGTCTAGTCAAGATTTCCGTTACAACTATTTTTTTGAGGCTGCAACTTTTTCTTTGAACAACTTACCAGCAGAGAAAGCGGGAACTGTAGTTGCCGGAATTTCCATCTTATCGCCAGTTTTGGGGTTACGACCTTCACGAGCTTTGCGATCGCGAGGTTCAAAGGAACCAAAGCCTACTAAGGTCACTTTATCATCGTTAGAAACTGCTTCCATGATGGTTTCTAATGCAGCAGTCAAAACTGCATCAGCTTGTTTTTTAGTAACGCTTGCTTTTTGAGCAACCTTATCTACTAAATCACCCTTATTCATTAATAATCTCCTTATTTTGGGCTAATTGTTGGCATTTTAAGCTAAATGTCCTTTTTGCGCTCTCAAACACATGAAATACGCCTATGAAACTAGAGATGTTGAGTATTTAGCGTTATAAGGCGCTGAAATACCTGTAGCCTGGAAGTTTCACTGCATTATTCTACGCTCTGCTTGCCTGATCTGGATAGCCAAAAGCTTTGAATTTATGTAGATTTAGCTTTTTCTTTGCAAAAATACACCTTTAGTAGCATTTTGAGTGGCACTAAATTAAAGTTTTTGTTACATCCGTAGGGGCGACCCGTCTCCCAAGTATTTTTGACAAACCGGAGTTTAAATTGGGTCGCCCTATCCATCAGTTTAGTTTGGAGCAACGGCTACGTCCTACAGTTATCACCTTAGGCTAGCAACCGTTCACTGTTCACTGAGGAATATTGGGAAGAGCATTTTCCCCCTGCAATCTTTCCCGCACGTCACTATTGGGAATATAGCTATAGTTGAAGTCTCCATAGGGTTGAGAATCATCCATAATGCGAGGTGTTACCAAAACAATCACCTCAGCCCTTTGATTAGCTCGGTTGGTACTTCTAAATAGGGAACCAATAATCGGTAAATCTCCTAAAATTGGTACTTTACTTACTGTTGCCCTTTCCTGTTCTTGAATAATTCCAGTAAGTACCAAGGTTTGACCATCTCGCAAGCGCACCAACCCAGAAGAAAGAGAGCGTTCACTTAATAAAGCTATAGTATTACTGATACCAGCCGCTTGGATGTTTTGAGTATCTCCTATAGCCGTGATTTCCGGATTAACAGTAAAACTAACAAAACCGTTATCATCAATGCGGTCTACCTCAATACCTAAAATTAGTCCGGCTGGTTCTTTTTCTACGGTAATGGTGGTAGTAATAGCTCCCCCAGCAATAGTTTGCTCTGTTCGGATATTAGTAACTACTTCCTGAAAAAGCCTCACAGCCGCTTGCTGACCTTCTTGGACAATCAAAGTTGGATCTGTAATAATCTTGGCATTATTACTAACTACAGCAGCCTGAAGCTGAGCTAAAAATCTTCTTCCCACATCAAATTGGCTCACTCCTGGTATAGTTGCTAGCCCTGTACCTATACCAGTAGTGGGAAGATTAGCGCTAGAGGGAGTGGTAGTATCAGAGCCACCTAAACTGAGGATACCCACACCAAATTGATTGATAAAAGATGTGTCATTAATACCAAAAGAGAAGCTAGTACCGAAAATATCATTACTAGTCAAATTGACATCAATCACCTTGACATTAATAGCCACTTGTCGCCGACGGGCATCTAATTGAACCAAAAAAGAAGTGGCAATTTCCACTTCATTAACAGGTCCGATGATGGTAATACTGTTCAAACGCGGGTCGGTTGCTATAGCTAGACCCCTAAGTAAAAATGTTGTTTCGCTACCCTCACCGACTTCTGCGGTTAATGTTCTCAACTCAGTAGGTAAATCCCTTCTACCTACAACTTCCTGAGTTTGGGGATTGACAATATCTTCTTGCAACTGGTCGAGAATTTGTACTGTTGCTCCTTGAGTTGCCAAGAAAGTTGCAGCATCTTCAGAATTAACTTGGTTAAGGCGGAAGGTGCGAGTAACAATATTACGGGCGCTATCAGGTAAACTTCCTCCCACCAAAATAGTTTGATCATTACGAGAAGCTTTTAAACCAGAAAGCTGAAGAATATAGTTAAAAGTATCTTGTACTGACTCATTTTCTAAATCCAAAGAGACAGTCGGAGTAACACTTTCTTCTGCTTCTTCGGAGTAAACGAGGTTTAATCCTGCGGTACGAGCTAAAAGCGAAAGGACTTCCCTTACTGAGGCTTCCCTCAAGACTAAGCGAGGTATTCTTGCTCCTGTACCTAAATCAATGACACGAGGAACTGGAACAATCGTTGAAATACTAATGTCTCCTACTGGAGGAGCTACGGCTCTCGGTAAAAGAGGTGGTGCTGGGGCAACTGGTTGGATGGGGCCACTAGGGGAAGCTGGCTGTCCGTCGATGGTAATATCTGGATTAGGAACCAATACATCTGGAGTAGATTCAGGGAGGATTGGTATTGGTTGAGGTGGATTGGGGGTTTGAGCTACAGTATTTGTTTCTTCTGGAGAAATTTCTTCTACTGCAACTTCCTCATCAACTTCTTCCTCTTCTAAAGGTAATGCAGCTAAGTCCTCGTTTTCCTTTGCTGTTACAATTTCTGTTGATAAAACTTTTTGTTCTTCTTGAGATTCTAGCTCCTTAATTTCGCTATCAACGGCTCTAGCTGGCTGTGCTGCCAGAAGTAACATAGCTACTCCGGCTAAAATTTTGATGTTTGTTGGGTATGTTTTCACGGGGATTCACTCCTCTACCTAAAAATAAGGGCATTAGAACAGGACTTTTTACTGTGCAGGTTGAGCTTGTTGAGCCTCTTGAGCTTGTTGTTGTTCTTGGGCTAATTTTTCTGCTTCTTCATCTGAGATGGGATAGAGCATATCGAGTCTAAAGGTAGTCCTTAGCTCATTTGTGTCTTGGGGAATAAGTTGCCCTTGTCTAAATTCAAAAGTTTCGTTCTCCTTTAACTCAGAGCGCAAATTATTAACTACTAAAACAGGTTGAAGTAGCTCAATGTTACGCATGATATTCTGAGTTTGTTGGAAAGTACCATCTAATTGCAATGTGACACTTTCCCGCTTCAGCTTACCATCTACTTCTGAACCTAAAGAGCCGTCATTAATAATATTATTATTGGCTTCACCAGCTTGCGCTTCTTGTTCTACAGGTTGATAACTAACTAACTGCCCCTGTCTAGAGGTAACAAAACGATTAATATCCAACAACAAGGTATCTAAGCTTTGTTGATCAGAAAACAAATTCCTGACAGCTACTTCCCTTTCTTGGGCTTCTGCTGCTTGGATTTCCAATTCAGCAATTCGTCTGTCTAATTCTTCTATATTTGCTAGTTGAGCTTTCTTTTCTTCTACTTCAGTGTTAGCGCTTTGATATTCTTCTATTTTCGGCTGCACTAATTTCAAGAACATATAAGCTGCTGCCGCCAGACCTAAAACGGCGATGATAATACCAATAACCGTAGGGGTTAAAGTTACTCCGAAGGCTTGGGGATATTGGGGTTCTTCGACCTCTTCTCCTTGACCAGGAACAAATTCTTCTGCAAATGCCATTACTCAAATTACTCCTCAATTACTCCTTGTTCGATCAGGGTTTCAATCCTAGAGGCTAACCCCACTGCACCTTTACGCTGCAATTCTCCTAATAGTTCTGTGGAAGGGACGTTATTGAGTTGAGTTTGAATAGTATAGGAGACAACTTCAGGTAATTCCACTGTTACTTGTTGTTGCTGATTTTGTCCTTGTTGGTCAAACTCCACACTCCCTGGATAGCTGATTAATTTAGCTTCCTTTAATAAGGTTTCTTCACGGTCAAAAAAGTTAGATTGCTGGAGAACTAAAAGGAAGTCATTAACTTCATTGAACGAACGAGCTATACCTGTAACAGTGAGTTGAATTTTAGGAACATTAGCTGCTGTATTGGCGGCTGGTTGTCCCTCAGCGGGTGGTTGTCCCTCAGCGGGTGGCGGGGTAGCCGCCGCCGCAGTTTGGGCTGCTGGGTCTACTTCTATAGGTGTTTGTTGAACTGTTAGAACTTGAACTCCTCCAGGAGCGCGATCGCTAATATCTTTGAAAATTGCTGACCAAGGTTTAATAAAGTTAAAAACGCTAGCTAGGGAATTCACCTCAGCATTAGATTCAGTGATTTCTTGATTTAGTTCACTAATTTGCTTTTCTTTTTGCCTTACTACTACTAATTGTTGTTCAAGTTCCGCACTTTCTGCTCTGAGTTGACCTGTACGCCAATTAAGAAATAACCAACCTGCTCCTACTAAAGCTGGGAAAAGCAGCCCTACAGCTATTCCCGCATACATGGGTCGTCTATCTCCTACTGCTCTAGCTCTCCCTCCCGCCACAGGAGCCGCCATTTCTGAGCCAGTTAGTTCTGGTCTATCCTTAAGAAAATTAATATCTAAACTATACATAAGCTCTTTTACACCTCTCTTAATCCCAAGCCTAGGACAACTCCTAATCCTGGGCGTTGTACCCCAGGAATATCCTCGTCTGCTTCTATGGCTAATTCTGCTAAGGGGTCAATTTGGGTGGTAGGTAAACTTAATTTTTGAGTAAAAAACTCGTCAAGTTGCCCAATCCCCCCTCCAGGCCCAGCAAGTAAAAGTTGAGCAACTTCAAGGTTATCACTAGAGTTTAAATAGAAATCTATGGAACGACGCAACTCATCGGTTAATTCTGTTAATACTCTTAACAAAGCGGCCATACCGGGGTTAATTCCTGTTGCCCCACTACGAATCCCTTCTACAGGAGTGTTAGGAATAGTCATATCTTGGAGCAGTTCAGTATTGCGCTGAATTGGTAAATTCATCGCTCGCGAAAGAGCGCTTTGCATTTGGTAAGTACCAATGGGGACAGTACGGGAGAATTGCGGCACACCATCGACAATAATGGCAATTTCTGTGCTATCAAATTCTATATCTACTAGTACTGCTGCTTCCCTTGGTCTCGAACTGGCGTAATTGTTCTCTTATAGTTCTAATTAAAGAAAAGCTATTAATTTCGATAACATCTACCTTGAGGCCCGCTTGCTCAAAAGTATCCAAATACATATCCGTTACTTCTCTGCGGGTGGCAACTAATAGTACTTGTACTTTTTCAATACCATCTTCGTCGTCTATTAAACCTAGCTTTTGGTAGTCTATGTCTACTTCTTCGCGAGGATAGGGTAAATACAGAGCAGCTTCTTGGTTGAGAACCACATCTTCTAGTTCCGCATCGTCTAATTCGGCGGGAATTGGAATAATACGGATAATTGCTTCCCGCATTGGTAGAGCAGTAGCAACTTGAGTCACTTTGATTTTACTTTCTCTAAGGGCATCTTGAATTAATTCGGCTAAGGCTGGGGAATCAACAATTTGTCCCTCCTCAAATATACCTTCGGGGACTTCAACTGAAGAAAGACTAATTAACTTATACTTCTGTCCTTGCTTACGGACTTGAGCAATATTAATCCTTTCCGGCGCGATTTCAATGCCGATCCCCTTTGCTTGTTTAGAGAAAAGACCTTTTAAACCAAACATAAGTTTTCGTTCCCTGGGGGAATTTTTTTAATTTAATATAGAGGATTAAGGCGGGAAGATAGCTAATTTCCCATCATGATGGTACTCAATCTAGCTTAGAATTAACCATCTTGGTCAGTTTCTTACCGAAATTCACTCTTGAGTTTGATCTCAAAACTCGATTTTATCTACCATGGAATCATCCGAGTCTCAAAACTTTTCGCCAGAACAATCTTCTATTGTTCCAGAAATATCTGAACCAGAAGTTTCTGATTTTCCTGAAGAATCTTCTTTTTCTAGCAAAATCAAGCAATGGTGGCCTTGGTTATTAGGGTTATTGTTGCTTTTAGGGGGAGGGTTTATTGCTTGGCGTTTTTTGTTGAATAACAATGCTCCTCCTAACCCCGTTGCTGCTCAACCTCAAGCTACTCCCGTTAAATTGGCTCTAGTAGAAACTAAAACCATTGAAGAAAGTTCTGAATTTAACGGAACCCTCGAAGCCCAAAAAGGTGTGGTTATTAGGGCAGAATCTACTGGTCGTGTTACGCAAATCTATGGTTCATCAGGGGATAGAGTAACACCAGGAACTCCTCTTTTACAATTAAAACCTGACCGCTCACGAGCCGAATTAAGTAGCGCGATCGCCAATATAAATGCGACTCGTGCTGCCCGAAATAATGCTCAAGCACAAATTGCTGCATTGGAAGCCCAAAGAGCTAGCGCTCAAGCAGAGTTAGACTTACAAGATAAAGAGTTAGAGCGTACTTCTTCCCTGGTTTCTCAAGGAGCCTTAGCAAAACAACAATTAGATATAGTCACTACCAATCGTGCCTCTGCTACTGCTGCTCTTAATGCAGCCGATGAACAAATTAAAGCCGCTAAAGCAAATTTAGAGCAAGCTAATGCTGATGTGGCCCAGGCTGAGGCTGATGCGGCTGTTGCCCGTGAGGATTTACAAGATACTACAGTAGTTGCCCCTATTGCTGGAGTGGTAGGAGATATACCAACTAAACTGGGAGATTATGTTAGTGTCGGCGATGAGTTGACTACCATCACCCAAAATGAAAGTTTAGAGTTGGAAATTGCTGTCCCTATTGAACAAGAAAATCAACTCAAAGTAGGTCTGCCTGTTGAATTAACCACCTCTTCTGAGGATGATTTTCCCATCAGGGGTCGCCTTAGTTTTATTTCTCCCCAGGCTAGTAGTAATACTCAAGGTGTTTTAGCTAAAGCACGTTTCGACAATGTAGGGGGCGTTTTGCGCGATCAGCAAAAGGTTCGAGCCAGAATTATTTGGGAGCAACGTATAGGAGTCATTATTCCTACTACCGCAGTTTCTCCCCTCGCTGGACAAGATTTTGTTTTCGTAGCGGTGGAAGAAAGAAATAAACAAGGGGAGATAGAGTTAATTGCCAAGCAAAAAGCAGTTAAATTAAACAAAAAACAGGCACAAGATAACCAGTACCCCGTATTAGAGGGCTTGGCAAAGGGGGAAAGGTTAATTGTTTCAGGACTCCAAAATCTTAGGGATGGCGCTCCTATTAAAGTCCAGTCTACGGATAATTAGGTGATGGGTAATAATAACCTGTGCAAATAAACAGCAATTTGGTATGACATTAAAAGAAATTCATTCTCTTGTTCAACAAGCAGTTTATGCTTGCCAAGAAAGGAATGTAGAAGCCTTTACCACTTTATTTGCCCAGGAAGGAGAGTTGATAATTGCTCAACAATCTATCACTGGAAAAGCTGCTATTGGCGAAATTACAGAGGCTTATTTTCTTAGCTGTGAAGGTATAGAAATTACTGTCAAAGAAATTCTCATAGAAGGCGATTCTCCTACAGAGACGCTTCGCGATCGCGCCATAGTAAAGTGGTTTTGGGAAGACACCAAAAAAGCTACAGGTAAACGTAAAGGCAACCATAACACCATTAAGATTGAGTTTGAATCTGGTTTAATTGTCCGTTGGCAAGAGTTCATTACTTAACTCAATTGCTGGGCTTAGGGTTTTTAATTCCCATGCTATGCTTAGAGCTTTAGAGATAAGATCGAAAATCGGAAGTGAATCAACGTCTCTCCAACCTCCGAGAAAACCATACTCCTGCTGTGTCTGCAACCAACGAATTACTATGGGCTTTAATTGGTTTATTGTTAACCATTGGTGGGACATTAGTTGAAGCTTTTTTTACTAATATGCCTTGGCAATGGCAAAACCAAGGCATTACAGTTCATTCCCTCAATGTCAGTTTGCAGATGGGGGCTGTATTATTGGTAGGGTGTTTGGGGGGGAAAAATGCTGGGGCGCTTTCTCAAATTGCTTACATATTTTTAGGTTTAGCTGGCTTACCTGTTTTTACTGGGGGGGGCGGATTAAAGTATATTCAATCTCCAAGTTTTGGTTACTTACTTGGCTTCATACCAGGTGCTTGGCTGTGCGGTTTTTTTGCTTTTCAAACTAAACCAAAACTAGAATCTCTTTCTTTTAGTTGCCTGTGTGGTTTAGTTACCATTCATATTTCTGGCTTAACTTATTTAATCGTTTCTTACTTTATTTTACCGATTGAAAGCGGAACAGTAATGCTTTGGGATGCTATTATGAGTTACTCAATTAATCTTGTGCCAGGACACATTGTTGTTGTTTGTGCGGTAACTGTCATTGCTTTTGTGATGCGCAAGGTCATGTTTTATTGAGTTAATAAGTTATTTTTGTACTAAATGATCAAAAATCTTTACTTCTGGATCACTGCTATTATTGGCTTGGTTTTAGATCAATTAACGAAGTATATAGTAGTACAGAATTTCGCTGAAATTGGCGACACAGTTCCTTTATTGCCAGGGATATTTCATTTCACTTATGTTACTAATACAGGTGCTGCTTTTAGCTTATTTAGTCAAGATGGGGGCTGGTTACGCTGGCTTTCTTTATTAGTAAGTATTGGCTTAATCTTATTAGGATTAAGTACGAGGTTAAGGTTGACTGAGCAGATAGGTTATGGTTGTATTTTAGCAGGAGCTGCTGGCAACGGTATAGACCGATTTTTAGCTGGCTACGTTGTGGATTTTTTTGATTTTAGATTAATCCAATTTGCTGTTTTTAATATAGCTGATGTTTTAATTAATCTTGGCTGGATTCTAATTTTAATTACTATTTTTCAAGAAAGCACTCACCATAAATATAGAAATTAGGGAGTAGCATTAATTAAAAACTCTTAGGGTCAGCCTTCTCACATTTAGTAAATTGAAAATTAATACCATTTCTGAAAAATAACTGGAGAATTAATCCAGTTTAGAGTCTCCGTGCCGAAAATAGATGAAACAAATTTGGTCAGCTATCAAACCCTACTTGCGCTGGTTCATTTTAGGGGGAACATTATTTTTCTTACTCCAAACCTTAAAAGATCGTTGGCGAGAAGTAGCTGAAGTTCGTATTGATGCTAATGGCTGGGCTATTTTAGCTATCGCCTTAGTAGTTACTTTGATGGCGCATATTTGGTCAGGTTGGGTTTGGACTTGGATTCTCAAAGCTTTTAAACAACCTGTATCTCAACGTTGGGCTTTGGAAGTTTACCTGAAAACTAATATTGCTAAATATTTACCGGGCAATGTTTGGCATTATGCCGGGCGTATCTCGGCTATTACCGAAGCGGGAGGTTCTATAGGGGTAGCAAGTCTTAGCGTCCTATTAGAACCACTTTTAATGGCAGCCGCAGCTTTACTAATTGCCCTTCTTAGTGGTAGCTTAGGGTTCATTTCCACAGCCCCAAATCCCCTCATCCTCGCCCTACAAATTGGTGGTTTAATTGTGGTTTTGTTAGGAATCCACCCCCGGTTTCTCAACCCAGTGATTAAGTTTTTAAACCGTTCAAAAAAGGTGACAGAAACTGGTGAAGTGAAACTAGAGCATTATCCTCTGTTACCTTTATTAGGAGAAGTAGGTTTTCTTCTCTGGCGGGGTAGTGGTTTTCTGTTAACTTTGCTAGTTCTTTTTCCTGTCACCCTTCCCCAAATACCACAACTCCTCAGTTCCTTTAGTTTTGCTTGGTTATTAGGATTAGTTGTACCTGGTGCGCCGGGAGGTTTAGGCATTTTTGAAGCAACAATTATTGCGCTTCTGGGCAACCAAGTTTCACCCGGTTTAATTTTAACTGTTGTGGCTATATTTCGGATGGTAAGTATTTTGGCAGAGTTAGCAGGGGCTGGTTTGGGGGTTTTGAGTGAACGTGCTTTTGCCAAAAGAATCCAGTAATTGTATTAGTCGCTGAAAACTATTTCGCAAATGTTTCCGGAGAGTGAGAATTCTTAATGTTCTCTTTTTTAGCAATTTTAGTTAAGTGTAAGGTTAAGCATATTCTAAAAAGCACAATTGCTTGGTAATGGTTCGGCACTCGCCAGAGAAGTAGCAAAATCTGTAGGTAAAGTTACCTCAGAAAAACCATCTTGAACCGTTCCTTTTTGGGCCCTTGAACTATAACCGTCAGGAGACATATGGACTCGGACAATTACCTCTTGTTGGGGTTGAATTGCTACAGTGCCTCCCGTGCGGGTGAATGGTTGTTCTTCTACATGGGAGTGTAACAGAACTCGGCGATACAATAGTTGTTCATCAGGGGTAATTACTTCCCACCAGTTAGCATAGCGATCGCATCCACTATCAGGACTACTAACTGTAACGGCAAAGGTGTAATTATTAGCTTCTCCTGTGGCTTCAACTTTTAAAACCTGAGCAGGATTATTTTGCTCTAAAATGGGTTGGGGTTGGGACACTTGTGACTCATTCGTTGTCGAACATCCACCGCAAATTAGGATGAGAGCTAAACTTACAATCTTAGTCATATTAAATATTTACCCTAACTTTTCTCTATTGTGTAATTGCTACCTTGATGGGAACGAAAGAGATGGGAATGTTGGGGATGATAAAGCTGCGATCGCACTTTTTGATCAGCTTTTAAGGCAGGACTAATTATATAAAGAGTAGTACGAATTAAATCTTGTTCTTGAGTAATTTTAGCCATTTCTTCAAGAGTAACCATCAAGACTTTTTCATCAGGCCAACCTATGCGAAAACAGATAGCCACTGGGGTATCAGGGGGATAATGCTGAAGTAACTTTTCCTGGGCCGCTTCTACATGACGGGCAGCGAGGTAAAGGCAAAGACTCCCTTGGTGGGCAGCTAAAGAGGCTAAATCCTCCGACTCTGGTACAGCAGAAGCACGACCGCTAATACGGGTTAAGATAATTGTTTGTACCAAGCCCGGTACTGTCAGTTCCGTTTGTAGTGTGGCTGCTGCGGCTTGAAAGGCACTGATTCCTGGTACTAATTCAAAAGGGATTCCTGCTTCTTTTAAAGCGTTCATTTGCTCATGAATAGCGCTGTACAAACTCAAATCTCCAGAGTGTAAACGTACCACAATGCGATTAGCTTTTACCCTTTCAATCATCAAAGGTAAAATTTCTTCTAAGGTTTTGTTACCAGTACGTACTAACTCCGCATCGGGGGGTACATCTTGCCAAATTTGTTGAGGAACTAAAGAATCAGCAACTAAGATTGTATCTGCTTGTTGCAAAATTTTTAGGGCTTTAACTGTTAGTAAATCTGGATCACCAGGTCCAGCACCAATGATATAAACGGCTGGGGTTAAGGAAGAATAAGAAGATGAAGACATGAATATAAGTTAAAAGTTAAAAGTTGTTGGTGGAAGGCGATTTTATCTAGTTTGGTAAACTCTTCCGGATCTGAACCCAAAAGCGAAGTAATAAAGAAGTGGTAGATGCACCCTGGTTAAGCTCTGGAGTTTTCACTTCAGAGCTTTTTTTGTTACTAATTATTCCTCTAATTTCCTAAAGTTAAATAAGAAAAAGAAATATCTGATTACTTTCCGGATCTGAACCCAAAAGCGAAGTAATAAAGAAGTGGTAGATGCACCCTGGTTAAGCTCTGGAGTTTTCACTCCCAGAGCTTTTTTTGTTGCTAATTATTCCTCTAATTTCCTAAAGTTAAATAAGAAAAAGAAATATCTGATTACTTTCCGGATCTGAACCCAAAAGCGAAGTAATAAAGAAGTGGTAGATGCACCCTGGTTAAGCTCTGGAGCGAAAACTCCAGAGCTTTTTTTGGTTTTGGGAATTATTTAAAATTGAGCGATCGCCCTAACTCATAGTTGATTTTTTCCGAGTAGAAATCACATTGGGAAGAGGACGCTTAAAGCCATAGAGCCAAATTAGCCCAGCTACACCGAGGGTAATAGCAATTAAACTAATAACCTGAGCAATGCGTAAAGGCCCTAACATCAAACTATCTAACCGCAGTGCCTCAATCCAGATACGACCGCTACTATAAGCTATTAAGTAAACTAAAGCTAGGGTTCCTATTTTCAAAACTTGAGGATGCCTCAAGCCCCAGAAGAAAAGATACATCAGCAGAGAAAAAACAGCGATATTCCAAACCGACTCATAAAGGAAAGTGGGATGAAAGTAGCCCTCTGCTTGGGGAATATAAAGTTTCCAAGGTAAGTCTGTGGGACTACCATAGGCTTCTGAGTTAAAGAAGTTACCCCAACGCCCAATTGCTTGCCCTAAAGCCAGGGAAGGAACAGCCAAGTCTGCTAGTTGCCAAACCGAGACTTTATTGATACGGGCGAAAATCAACCCGGCAATAGTGCCTCCCAAAATCGCGCCATGAATAGCAATACCACCATGCCAAATAGCGAAAATTTCCGTAGGGTTCTGGGCATACTGGGGCCATTGAAATAATACATAATAAAGTCTGGCACAGGGAATTGCCCCAATAACCAGCCAAATTGCCAAATCAGCCAGCAAATCAGGATTAACTTGGCGGCGTTTAGCTAGATACTGAGAAAGGGCTACCCCAATTAAGACAGCACTAGCTATTAGTACACCGTACCAGCGAACAGTAACAGGTCCGATGGTAAAAATTTCTGGCCCAGGAGAAGTAAATTGCATTTTTCAAGCAGGACTTTCAATTAGGGACGACTTACTCTACATCATGAAACTTCAGCAAGTTGGATTACTAAAAATACTAGCTAGAGGTACAGGAATTGCCTTAATTGTACAGCTTTTAAGTGTCGGTATCATCTATATCTCAAGACTATTTCTGGCTCGTTGGCTAGGGTTGGAAGAATACGGAGTTTATGAGTATGCGACAACCTTAAGTCTATTTCTCGGCTTCTTGGCTGGTTTAGGATTTCCTAATGCTGTTTTACGGTTAATTTCGGAGTATCTTGTTAAAGAAAATTGGGCGGGGTTACGAGGTTTAATTAAAGCCAGTTGGTGGCAAACTTTAGCTGTAGGAATTGCGATCGCAATTTTAGGTACACAGTTAATTTTCTACCTAGATTCTTGGCAAGAATTAGCTCATAAAACTGCCTTAATCTTAGGGTTGTGGTCAGTGCCGATTATCGGTTTAATGAAACTGCAAAAGGAGATGTTGCGAGCATTACGTCGTATCGGTTTAGCCTACTCTCCTCAGCAAATCTTATTACCTTTACTTTTACTAGGAGTAGCTTGGTTTTGGCAACAAAGCGATAATAATTTAACTAGTGAGGTAGTTTTAGTTATTTACATACTATCTCTGTTGCTTTTAATTTCCCTACAATTAGCTACTTTTCCTGTAGTTTTCCCCAAGGAAACTTATCAGTTGTCTCCCCGTTATCAGTTACGTCATTGGCAGAACATGGCTTTTTCAATGTTTTTAGCTGATAGCTCTTTTATCGTTATGGAATCTAGCGATACTTTAATGTTAGGAAGTTGGTTAGGTTCTGCTCAAGTTGGTATTTATAGTGCTGCTCTTAAGACTGCTGCTTGGGTCAACTTTATTTTAATTGCAGTTAATGCGATCGCCGCTCCTTTGTTTGCTTCTCTCTACGCAGAAAAAGATTTTTTAGGATTACAAAAATTAGTCTCTTCTATCGCTAGGTGGATGTTTTTCCCTGCTTTTTTTGTAGCTTGTGGGCTAATTTTGGGGGCAGAACCTTTACTAAAACTATTCGGAACAGAATTTATTGCGGCTAAGTGGTCATTAATCGCTTTAACAGGCGGGCAATTAGTTAACGTGGGGGCAGGTTCAGTTGGCTATCTATTAATGATGAGCGGACATCACAAGCAATGTGCCAAGGTTATGGGCTGGTGTACTGGGGTTAATATAATTCTCAATCTAATTGGGATTCCTTTGTTAGGTAGTTTAGGGGCTGCGATCGCTACAGCAGTATCTATGGCTTTGTGGAATATTTGGTTGCACCGTTTGGTGATGAAATATCTCAATATAAATCCTTCTATTATGGCGGCTTTTAGGTAGTTGGAGAGGGAAACTTTTCACTTACTTCAGACTCTTCCCAGTAACGCACCAAAAATATAACTATAAATAACTAATTATCGCTCCCTCGTAACTACCAATATGGAATGGTTAACGGTGGGTTACGCCTAACAGCTAACGCCACCCTACTTTTTTTCTGTTTTGTTTTCAGCATTATAACTTTGTTAAATCACCTTAAGTAATAGTAGGGTGTGTTAGGCGCATTAAAATAATTTCAGCATCATTAAATATAAACATATTGCGCCCAATGCTTTGACAAACATCTTAGCTGAACATTACGACTCTACTAACCTTCCCTTACCAAAGCCAGGATATAGATTAAGGGAATATCAACGCCTAGAAAAGTCTGCTGATCCGCAATTTCCTGCTGCTAGTACCCATAGCAGAATTGGAGATTGGCAAGTAACGAGGGTGGAAGTATATACTCCAGACATTCCGGCTAGGGAATTTGAAACTATTGCTATTTGTTATTGCCAATATGTTCCCATAGAAACTTCCTTAGAATCTTTGCCAGAAATTCAAAAGACAGAACAATCAATTTGCTAAGTCAGCAATCACTTCTACCAAACCAGCTACAACACGAGTAAACTTAGCAAAGTCAATTTTATCAATGGTATCTTCCCCTGTGTGGTAGTGAGGATAGCGATTAAAAGCAGTGTCGGTGATCATTATTCCCTTGTATCCCTGTTGCCAAAAAGACCACTGATCTGAAAAACCAACCCCAGGCATCCAAGCAGGTAAAGAAGCCCCTTCTGAAGGAAAATCAACATGACGGCGGAAAGAAGCAAGTGATTTTCTTAGCAAGTCTCCAGAATTAAGGTTGCCTACAAAAGCGACAAAATTACCTTGTTGAGGATAGATTAAGTTGAGGGGAGGAGGATATTTTTGGCTACCTTCTGCATTGTCAAAATAGCCCATTGTTTCTAAGCTTAACATCGCCACAATGTTTTCGTCCTTTTGAGCTAATTCCTGGGCATATACCAAACTCCCCATCTCTTCTTTCCAGAAAAAAGGTGGTTCTTCGTTGACAAACTCCACAAAGCGAATTGTCCGCTTAGCGGGTTTCTGGGCGAATATCCGCGCTAATTCTAGGGTTGCTGCGGCCCCGGTGGCATTATCATTAGCACCCGGACTGGTGAAAGCTGAGTCATAATGACCACCAATCACAACAATCTCCTGGGGTATCTCCGTTCCCAACTTTTCTGCTTCTAGGTTGTAACAAAGTTTGCCCTCAACTTCGTACCCTTGCAACCTCACTTCATAACCAGCTTGAGTTAAGGCTGTTTCTAAAAAGATTCTCGCTGCATCAAGCTTTGCATATCGTTCAACATTCCTCGCACCAATTTCCCCAGCCATTTTAGCCACATCTTTTTGTAGGGAGTTTTGCAGGGCTATTTCTTCAGTTTGTAGAGGTGGAAGTTGCCCTTGATAACTTTGTCCCGGCATCCGAAACATGGTTAACCATACCCAAAAAGAAAGGATTAGTAAGACAGCACAAAGTATCCCTAAACGCATTAGTGCAGACTTATTGATTAGCTGCAATCTAAACTTGTGGTTATTTGAAGAACGGCGCATAATAATTCGGATTAAAAGACTTGTAGCATTCTGGTTGCTGGTAACAACTCCTGAACAACATTTTCTGGCCAATTGCCTTCGCAACGACGGCCTGTGTTAAGAATAAAACGAAGACTGTAAGCGTGAGGATATCCTTCAATTTCCATCCACAATAATTCACTTTCTGCTTCGCAAGTGATTCTTTCTTCAGGCATCAATTCTGTGGCTATTTTGATAATAGTTTGGCATAGTTCTGCTGATAAACGCCGAAAATCTTGCAATTCCGCCTCTGTTAACTCAATGGCCCAATTTTCCCCCGCCACTAAACCCGGATAATCTTGTGCTTCCGGGTTCCAACCAATACGCCAACCAGTGCCACTTTTAACTACCCGTTTCATGATTACTTCAGTAAGTCTGCATCCCCCGGTTGAGGTAAAGATGGGTTATTAGGAGTTGTAGGAGTTGGTGTTGGGTTTGAGGTGGGCGTTGGGGTTTCTGGTTCTGGTTTAGGGGCAAAAGTATTAACGAGGGCGCTAATTAACTGTTCTCTTTGCTGCCTATCTAGATTGTCAATGATGGCTAAATCCTGAGCAAAAGGATTGACAGTTAAGCTATTGTGGCCAGGATAACGAGACTCATCAATTTTATCATGAACCCCTAAATAGTCAGCCATAGTTAGCTTCCAATCTAAACGAGAATTGGGCAAGCGATTTTTGATGTAAAGGTGATAGCTGAGGAGGCGACGAATCAGGGTATGATTTGTAGCTACTTCTCCTGTTTCTAGGCTGATATACTGATTCTCTAAAGGAAAATCAGCCAACTGTTCATAGACAAAAGGAGCAACTTCTTGGGGAGAAATAAATTGTGCGATCGCCGGTTCTATGGTAGCTAATTTACCAATTTTACCTCCTCCCAAAAAGAAGATCAGACCAGTTACTATTACAATATTTCTCAACAGCCGAGGCTTTTTAACCATTATTCTTACCAAAGAAAATAAAAATAACCAAAATGATCATTGTACGGCTTTGCCATTGTTATAGACATTAGTAATCATTGATCATTGATATCAGTCGCCAATAATTTCTGGTTGAGTTAATTCATCAGACATTTCAATGATGGCCCTAATCACAGGCTTCATCATTGGATCATCAAGATTCTCAAAATCTTCATAACGTCGGCGTTTGGCGCGATTAGCTACTTGAACAGTAATTTTATAACGATTAGAAGCCGCCGACATTAACTCCTCTGCCCGGTGCATAATTTGAGGAGAATTGAAAGATGTGCGTCTAAGCATTCTCATAGGTTGATCACTCTAGTTAGGTTGCAAAGCTATAGTTTAACAAAGTCCGTCCCTATTAGTTTTTTAGATGTGCGATAAACCTGGGAATAGCTTCCCTTAGGCTTCTTTATTGTCGGGTGTGTTCCTTCAGGTAATACTTTATAATCTAAAACAAAATTTTCTAATTAGGAACGCACCACTCCCATTACTAAACATTCCGTAAATAAATTTTAATTCTCAATTCTCAAAAATAGCAGCTAGACTAATGGTGCGTTAAGTGCTGAATAAAGACTTTGGTGGACTAAAAAGTCTTTAGCTACCCCTGTCTACATTAATCTTGAACTTGAGGATCATCACTAATGATCAATAACTAATGACCAACAACCAATGAATAATAACTCCCCTTCCTTAAGAATTTCCGTAACTGTGGGTACATCTGAACCAGAGTTATTGCAAGGTTTGGATGTTTGGTTGCGTTTAGGTTTGATTAGTGAGTTGCAGGTAAACAAGATTGCCAGGGAGTATCTTAGTTGTCCCCTGCCTACTTCTAGCAATATCGCAGTTTCTCAATCTCAACCTGTTGCAACCTCAGAATTTGCTTCACCAGCTAGAGAACCACAATTACCCAGAGTGCCTGGAATACCTTTGCTTTCCAGGTTAGGGCAGTCTTTTAAAGATGAGCTTAGTGTGCGTTGGCTACTCTTTTTAGGGGTATTTTTAGTGGTCATGTCCTCCGGAGTACTGGCGGCAACTCAGTGGTCAAGATTCCCTCCTGTGGGGCAATATGGGGTCTTGTTTGTCTACACTGTCATCTTTTGGCTAGTAGGTTTTTGGGCCAAACAGCAGGAGAATTTACAACTAACTGCCCAGACTTTGACTAATATTGCCTTACTGTTGATTCCCCTTAACTTTTGGGCGATGGATAGCTTTAGTTTATGGCAAAATACCACCGGATTAATCACGGTAGGAATCGCCGTTGTTGGTTTAGTTAGTATCACTTGGTTCCACAACTCCGCAACCAAGGTGCAAAGTCTGGTTTTTCTCGGTTTAAGTCTGTTGCATTGGGGTTGGCAAATTTCAGGATTTGCCCTTGTATCTGTTTATCTAGCAACCATCACCACAACAACCATTTTTCCCTGGCAACGTGCTTCAATCAAGCCTCCATTACTAATTTATGCTTTAGGGGTTATCCTTGCTAGAGCAGTTTTTATTGAACAGTTACCCATAGAAAGTTTAGCTTTAGCAGTGGGGATTTGCGGTTGGTTGTCGGCAACCGAAGGGTTAAGGGTTGAAACTTCCCAAAGGACTACGTGGCAAATTATAGGAGTGATTCTGCTCTTTTTTAGTTGGGCGGTGGTTGTTGAACAAACTGCCTATGGGCAAGCATTATTAGTCAGTGGTTTAACTATCTGGTTTTTCACTCGTCGCTTACAGCTTTATTGGCAACGTAGAGATTTAGGAATTATATTTATCATTGGTTTGCAGACATTATTCCTTGTCTGGGCATTAGTCCCCTCCTCCTGGCAAACCAGCATTGTTACCCCCTTGCTACAACTCACTACTTCGCAAACCAACCCTGAAGCCTTGCTTAGTATCAGTTTGTTTCCTTATGTCGTACTCTTCACTGCTGTAAACGATTGGTTGTATAGCCGCGAAAAAACTAATGCTGCTAGATTTGGAGACTTTCTCACCTTAGTTTTAGGCATCGCCTTAACCTTAATTAGTTGCTTAAACCCTAACCTGCGATCGCTAAATTTAATTCTCTCGACTTGTACCCTCGCTTTTGTTAGCCAACGTCGCCAACCTCTCAATGCTTATCTGGTTTATTTTACCCACCTCCTCGGCTTACTGGCTTTTGCTTCCACCCTTGATAGCTTTTTCCCCAACCTTCCCGAACAAAATTGGGCCTTAATTCTTTTATTATTAATGATAGGAGAATGGCTTTTCTCCAGCCGCAATACCTCTATTGCTCATCAAAGCGCTTGGTATTTCGGTTTCCTCCTCGCCGCTATTAGCTATGCCCTCTTAACTTCAACCTTAACCCTAGAAGTTAATCAACGTTGGCAACTTGCTTGGTTACTCACTCCCCTCACCTTAACCGGAGTTGCTGACACTAACCAACCACCCCGGCAACATCAAGCAGCTTGGTTTAGCATTGCTAGTTTAATAGCGGTACAACTGCTTACCGGCTGGCAACCAGAAACGAGAATCATCAGCTTAGGTTTTGCAGTAGGATTGATGCACCTGAATCTTCGCTATCTCAATTCTTTAGTTGCTGCCACAATTCATTTAGGCTTCATGCTTACCTTTGTAGCAACTATACTCTGGCAGTTTTCCCCCTCTCCTCCTACCTGGTTACTTAGCAGTGCGATCGCAACTATTATTCTTTGGTTAGGACAAGGCTTTTTACAACAGAGTCAAGGAAACCTTGCAGCGATCTATGCCAAAGCTGCTGATAGTTGGGCAATTTCGCTCTGGATTATAAATTTAAGCCTCTTAACCTGTCATAGCTTAACTATCTACAATCCCATCTTCTTACCCCATTGGCAATATCCTACCGTAGCAGCTTTAATGGTAATCGCTATCATCGGGCGCTACTGGCAACAACCTAAAGATGTTCACGTTTATGGTTTCATCTGGGCAGTAGAAATATTGATTGCTGAAATCATTCTCCTCAACAATGGTTCAGCATTACACCTTGCCGTTGCCAATATCCTTCTCGCCCTAGTCACCCTGGTAGCAACAACGTGGTTATTAAGTCAGGAAAACCGCCTTTCTTCCTTAGAAAGCATCGCTCTATCTCCCCTCATCTACGCCATTATTGGTACTTGCAGCCGTTTACCTTACTTCAACCCCTACACTGGCTTACTTACCCTGGGGGCAGCATTAACTGGGCTAGGAGTATCCCCTCGTCGTCAGGAGTGGAAAGATCTTGCTTACTTTTCCTTAGCAGGTATTTCCTTAGCTTGGTATGAACTAGTTATTTATCAACTCTCCCAAACACCAGCAGGAAACCCCGCCGACGGCTACACAATCTTAGGGGCAGTGGCAGTAGGAATCGCCTTTTGTTACCATTTCTTAGCTTGGTGGGGACAAAATAAACCCCGTATTTTCAACTTAGAAACCAAAGAAATTCAAACCACCGCCCATATCCATTGGTTTATTGGCACTTTCTTAATGGTGGCAGCAGCAAGCTACAGCGTAATTTCCCCCCCAAATCTTAAAGTAGCTGCTATTGGTATTAGTTTAAGTCTGGTTGGTTATAGCTTGGCACAAGGTAGAAAGACAACTGACACAGCTTCTGCTTGGGTTTATGCTGGTTTAATAGAACTTGGGGCAACAACATTATACACTCGCTTATTGTGGCCGCAACTTAATATCTTCGACAACTGGATTGTCTTGATCGCCTGTTGTATTGCTGCCCTACTTTACGAATTACCTTGGGGAGGTTGGGGATGGCAAAATCAACCTTGGTTACATTCTGCTACTGTCCTACCTTTACTAACTATCACCTTAACTTCTCTCCAAGTATCCTCTGTCAGCTTACTTGGTGCTGCTGCCTTTTATGGTTGGCTTGCTAAACGTCAACAAAACCTGCGCTTTTCTTACCTCAGCCTAATTTTAATTGATTGGGCGATCGCCCGTTGGTTATTAACTCAGCAGCTTAACGATCCTCTTTGGTATGCCGCCGTTATTGGTTTATCAATTTTGTATATTGCCCAATTCAATCCTCAAAAAAGACAACGCCATCACCTACGCCTCATTGGTATGAGTCTCATTGCCGTAGTTGCAGTCATCTTCCACCAAGAAAATGGAATCATACCTGGAATCATTGGTTTAATAGCAACTTTCTTGGGCTTAGGTCTAAAAATCAGAGCTTTCCTTTGGGTGGGTACAATCACCTTTGTAATTACCGTTTCCTACCAATTAATTATCTTAGCCTTAACCTACTCCTTTTTGAAATGGGTTTTCGGCATCATCGCCGGAACAACTTTAATCATTGTTGCTGCTAACTTTGAGCGACGTAGAGAACAAGCTTCTTCCCTCTGGCAAAATTGGTCAACCAGGCTAGAAGAATGGGAATAATTGTCAGAACAGTTAAAAATAATTTGCTATTTGGCAATGAGAAACTAAAATAATTAAAGATTGTCTTACTAATAACCCTCTGCTTTGTGAGTTAATACTCATCTACTCGATTTAGTACGAAGTAGTTTTAACATCACAAAGAAAGCAGTGCGTCTGTTATGTTAAGTCTAGGCAAAAGACTAGCTAACCTATCACTGAGAAAGTAAAGTGTAAGTTAGCCTCAATTGCTTCTAACGAGACAATCTCCCTAACTGATGTCAACAAGAGCAAAAAATTCACTCTGCAATCTTTCCAATGGGTTTGACCAATTTTGCATCTATATTTCTCTACAAACAGAGAGTTCAGCAACATAATCGGCGCAGAGACAAGCATAAATCCCAGTTTGGGGTTAAGGATAGTAAAAAGTATCAAGAAATGATGACTTTTAACTTTGATAATTCATTAATGTTCTTGAATTCTTTATCCTTCAAACTCAGGTTTTGTGCCTTCTTCGCCACTAGAAACATTCAAAGATTGCTATTTGCCCTGCAAAGTTATAGCAAAAGCCAACCAATACAACGCCCCATAAGATTTAAGGACTATTCTCAATGGAATTTTCAGTCGCCACACTGCTATCTCAATTCAGTGATGACAAATTAGTAGCTCGCAAAGCACTAGAAAAAAAGCTAGATTGTGAAGATGCTGAAAGTACAGAAAAACTTGATATTGTTTTAGATGCCCTAGAAAGAATCGGTGTTCTGGTTAAGGAACGTGGCAAATATCGTCGTCTGGAAGAAGATGATGTAGTAGAAGCCAAATTACGCTGTTCGAGTAAAGGATTTTGCTTTGCGATTCAAGATCAAGAAACCTCTGAAGATGTCTACATTAGAGAAAGCCACCTCTCCAATGCTTGGAATAGCGATCGCGTCTTAGTCAAAATCATCAAAGAAGGTAGCCGCCGCCGTTCCCCGGAAGGAGAAGTTAGGCTCATTTTAGACCGTTCTAACCCTTCTTTACTAGCAACAGTGAAAAAAACCGAACGAGGTTATCGGGCTGTACCTTTAGATGATCGCCTATTGTTTGAACTCAACCTCAAAGGAGAAGAAGAATTTTTAGAGCAAGCAGTAGAACACTTGGTTCATGTCGAAGTTAAGCGTTATCCTTTAGGTTCTAATTTACCCATCGGTCAAGTCAGCAAAATTCTCGGTAGTGATGCAGAAGAAGCAGCGGATACAGACATAGTTTGTTGCAAACACGACTTACCTCAAACCTTCCCAGAAAAAGTACTCGAAGCCGCCGAAGAGTTACCTAAACAACTACGCCAACAACATCGCAAAGATAGGGAAGACTTAAGAAAGTTACTCACCCTCTCTATTGAAGCTGAAGCAGACACCTCTAGTAGTCGTCAAAAAAAGCCTTTAGTCGAAAATGCCTTTACCTTAGAAAAAACTGAAGCAGGGGATTGGTATTTAGGCATTCATATCACTGATTTAGCTTACTTCATTGAAGAAGGTTCTCCTTTAGATTTAGAAGCGAAAAAACGGGGTACAGATATTTATTTGGCAGATCTGGTACTGCCTTTACTTCCGGATACAGCCATTCGCCGTTGTTCCCTATCTCCTGGTTCGGAACGTCTGGCCATTTCTACATTTCTAACTATTGATGAAACAGGGAAAGTAGTTGAGTTTGAGTTCAAGCGTACAGTGGTAAAACCAGATTATCAACTCAGCTACCAAGAAGTGCAGTCTCTTTTAGGAGGACAAGAAGAAGTTGATCAAGAAATGAAGCCTGTAGAAGATTTGCTCAAACAACTCTTTTTCAGCTTAAGTCCTGTGGTTAAAGCCAGAAGACAGCAAAGAGGGGCTTTTGAAATTGAAGCTCAAGACAATACCTTACCTTATAAAGACGAAGGTAGAATGGGGGCAGTAGCTGTTTCCTCTTCCTTTCCCATTCGCTCCCTACTCACAGAATTAGTGGTACTGGCTAACCGAGCGATGGCAGAACATTTACAGGCTTTAGAACTCCCGGCTATCTATTGCTATCAAACTGAACCAGACTTAGAGCAACTCGAAGACTTAATCAAACTAAGTAGTAACTTAGGCTTGGATTTGTATGTCGAAGATGAAGAAGAAATTCATCCCCAGGATTATCAACGTTTTACTCAACAGTTTGCTACTTCCTCAGCCCGGAAAATTCTTAATTACCTGTTGCAGTCAACCTTAAAACCCTTAGCCTACAGCACCAAACCAGCCTTCCACTTCGGTTTAACCTATGAAGGTGGTTATACCCGTTGCATTTCTCCTGGTAGACGCTATGCAGATTTGTTAATACAGCGTTTGTTACATAGCCTTTTTGATGAAGGGCGCGATCGCCGTTCTACCCGTTCCAAAGAAGGTGTTGATTTAGGCAGTAGCACCAGCCATGACCAAATTAACTGGAACATTCTCCCGGCACAAACTCAAACCGCTTGGGAAGAAACCCTCTCATCCATCATACCTTACCTCAACGAGCGCGAGAAGCTCGCTCAAGACGCAGAAAAGGACTTGGAAGGGTTGAAGAAAGCTGAACAAATGAAAGAGCGTACAGGGCAAGTTTTCCAAGGTTTGATTACCGGAGTTCAATCCTATGGCTTCTTTGTGGAAATTGAAGACTTGCTTGTAGAAGGATTAGTTCATGTCAGTTCTCTCAAGGATGATTGGTACGAATATCGTTCCCGTCATTCTTGTTTAGTCGGGCGCAAAAACCGCACTGCCTACCGCTTAGGAGATAGAGTAGAAGTACAGGTGAAAAGCGTCGATTACTATCGCCAGCAAATTGATTTAGTCACTGTTAGCGGCGGTAGTGAAGCGAGTAACGAAGATTTGGAGGATTAGTTTGCTAATTGCTAGTTGCTAGTCGCTAGTTGCTAACTGAATCATTGATAACTGATAACTGATGACTGAATGAAGCCTTTAATTTTAGGAATTTCTGGTGCTTCTGGTTTAATTTATGCTGTACGTGCTTTGAAATTCCTTTTAGAGGCAGAGTACAGCATTGAACTAGTTGCTTCCAAAGCCAGCTATATGGTTTGGCAAGCGGAACAAAACATCCGTATGCCTCCGGAACCAGAACAGCAAGAACTCTTCTGGCGACAGCAAGCTGGAGTAGAAAGTAGTGGTAAGCTTAATTGCCATCGCTGGGCAGATGTGGGAGCAAATATTGCTAGCGGTTCTTTTCGTACTTTAGGGATGATTGTTATTCCCTGTAGTATGAGTACAGTGGCTAAAATTGCGGCTGGTTTGAGTTCTGATTTACTGGAGCGGGCTGCTGATGTACAAATAAAAGAAGGAGGGAAATTAATTGTTATGCCCAGAGAAACTCCTTTGAGCCTAATTCATTTGCGTAACTTAACTCAGTTAGCAGAAACTGGCGTAAGAATTGTTCCTGCTATTCCTGCTTGGTATCATAATCCCCAAACTATTGAAGATTTGGTAGATTTTGTAGTGGCAAGAACTTTAGATCAACTGGATATTGATTGTGTACCTATTAATCGGTGGAAGGAAGATTAATAATGGCTAGTCGCTAGTGGCTAGTGGCTAATTGCTAAAGGGTTGTTGTGTTTACTACAGGCAAAAGTAAATTATAAAACTTATTACTTGATTAAACGAGATGGCTCTAATTCGTATGTTGGTGTTGCTGGTAGTCTTTGGGGGAGGGACTGTTTTTGTCTTGCAGAACTTCTCTCCAGCTTTGCCTTTAGTGGTTTTTGGCAGTCAAACTTTAACTTTGCCAGTGGGATTATGGCTATTGCTTTTTTTATTGGCTGGGGCTTTAACTGGACTTTTCTTACAAATAATTAATTATAGCCCCAGGCCATCACCAAAAGATTATCGGGAAAGAAAAGTTACTGTTTCCCCTCCCCCTCCTCCACAAAGTGGGAACTACAAAAGAGAAAGACAAAGAGAAGCAGAAACAACCTCAAATGCAAGTTCTTATCCCTCTGTTGAACCTGACCAAACAATTACATCTCCACCTATCAATAATCAACCAGAAACGAAGCAAGACAAAGAAGATGTTGAACTAAAATTTCCTTCAAACAATTCCTTCGACTCGGTTGATGTTCCCCCTCAAGACAAGACTAACTCTCCTAAAGTAGATAAAATTCATGACGCTAACTATCGCGTTATTGAACCCCCTACCAGCCCCAATGGAGAGGTGGGAAAAGATGATGATGATGAAGAATGGATTTAATCTTTACAGCCTGAAAAAATCAACTCTCGCGACTGTTGCCTTACCCTACCCAGCATCGCTGCTTGCTGCAAAGTCATGAAGGCTTCAAAATCCTCCTGACAATATTTTTTCCTGAGTAATTGTCTTAATATTTCCTCCGCTTCCACTGTTAAATAACCAGTTTCCAAAGCCTGTCTAACCACATCACGAATGAATTCCATTTTCTTAAACTCTACTTTTAGTAAAAATGCACCTTGAAAATACTGAAGCAGTTTTGCCTTTAATTATGTATTTCCCAGTAATTGGACTGGGAATAAAATTTACTAACAAAACGTAATAAGAGAAAGACCTTGGGTAATATCACTAGTAATTATTAAAATTACTATGAAGATACTGCAAAATGTAAAAGAAATACCAGCTAAATGTCAATAGCCTTTGGTGTAAATTAAGTACTTGTCTTATAGTTTCTCTCAAAAGGCACTTTTGTTAATTGCGGTGCAGAGGTCGGAACGAAGCGCCACCTATGGGTGCATTCACAAGCTAACAAGCGCAAGGGAACGCGCACCGGTTGACAATTAATAATTGACAATTAATAATTATTTGATTTGGTTGAAAACTTCTCCTTGAAGAAAAAAAGAAAACCAGATATAAATGATGATGATGAATAACCCTTTAAAAGGTATTAATGTTTTCCTCATTGGTATGATGGGGGCAGGAAAAACTAGTGTTGGCAAGAGTTTAGCCCAAAAGTTAAGTTACCGTTTTTTTGATACAGATATTCTGTTAGAAAAAGTTGTAGGTCAAAGTATCGAAGAAATATTTGCAACCCAAGGAGAAGAGGTTTTCCGAGAGCTAGAGAGTAAAGTCTTAGGACAACTATGTGCCTATACCAAAAGCGCGATCGCCACAGGGGGAGGCATTATTTCAAAACAAGAAAACTGGGGCTATCTTCACCACGGTTTGATTGTTTGGTTAGATGCCCCTGTGGAACTTTTGGTTCAGCGTCTGGCTACAGATACCACCAGACCTTTATTGAAAGAAACAGATCCCACCCAAAAATTAACATCCCTACTTGCCAATAGACAATCTCTTTATTCTCAAGCCGATTTGCAAATCAAAATTAAGCCAGACCAATCTCCAGAGCAAATTTCTGAGCAAATTTTGGCTCAAATTCCGACAGTCTTGAAAAATAAAGTTCATTCTTAGGAATAGCCAGCTATAATGATAAATTTGGGTTAGATTTTATTACCTAAAAGTAAATGTAGGAGAAAGAAAGTTATATGTCTCGTTATAGAGGCCCGCGTTTGCGGGTTATTCGTCGTCTAGGAGAACTACCAGGCTTAACTCGCAAAAATGCCCGTAGAGCTTATCCTCCCGGAGAACATGGCCAAGCACGCCGTAAGCGCTCAGAATATGCTATTCGCTTAGAAGAAAAGCAAAAACTACGCTACAACTACGGTGTAACGGAAAAGCAACTGATTAGCTATGTTCGTAAAGCGAGACGGGCTACAGGTTCTACGGGGCAATCTTTACTACAATTACTAGAAATGCGCCTAGATAATACAGTGTTTCGTTTAGGAATGGCTGGTACAATTCCTGGAGCGCGACAATTAGTAAGCCATGGTCACGTTACTGTTAATGGCAGAGTGCTGAACATTCCTAGCTATCAATGTCGTCCTGGAGATGTCATTAGTGTTAAGGATAAAGCGGCTTCTCGCAAGCTTGTAGAAGCGAATATGGAATATCCTGGTTTAGCAAATATTCCCAGTCACTTAGAATTTGATAAAAATACTTTGACGGGTAAGGTTAACGGTGTTGTGGATCGCGAATGGATCGCCCTACAAATCAACGAACTACTCGTGGTTGAGTACTACTCCCGTAAGGCTTAATTATTTGTTCCGAGTAATTAAGTAATAAGTAATAAGTTCAAGAATATACTATTACCTATTACTTATTACTTATTACCTTTATGGTACTACGCCTACTCCAACTAGCCAGTTCAGCCTTACCAGTTGGGGCTTATAATTATTCTGAAGGATTAGAATTCTTAGTCGAAAAAGGCGCGATTACAACTCCAGAAAGTTTAGAATCTTGGTTAGAACAAGAATTAGTTTTTGGAGTTATTCGTCTAGAAACTGCCGTTATGGTGCGCTCTCATAATTGTTTGACTACAGGTAATTTAGCAAAACTAAATTATTGGAATAACTGGCTTAGTGCCAGTAAAGAAACGGCAGAATTGCGTCAACAAAGTTGGCAAATGGGAAGTACTTTGATGCGTTTGTTGGGAGATATGCCTCTTGGTCAGCAAGACAAAAATCTTCCTACTTGGCAACAAGTTACCGCTAATTTAGATAAGCCCTCTAATTACGGAATCGCCTTTGGAGTAGGGGCAGCTTACTGGCAAATAAGAATTGAAGAAGCAATCCTTGGTTACTTACAAAGTTGGGCAACTAATCTTATTGGTGTCGGGGTTAAGTTAATTCCTTTAGGTCAAACAAAAGGTCAGCAATTATTATTTAAGCTTGACTCTCAAATAAGTGATATAGCAAAGGAAGTAATAACTTTGGAAGATGAGGATTTATGTAGTTGTGGTTGGGGCTTAAGTTTAGCAAGTATGGCTCATGAGACTCAATATACGAGGTTATTTCGTAGTTGATAAATAAAGTATCACTATTGCAGAAAAAGCCAACTATTTTGATTACACGTGAGTTCGACATTCCCAGCAATCATCAATTATCAATTATCAATTCCTTCTCATACATACGATACTTTTTATATAAATAACTACCGCTAGCTTCAATTATTTTACGAGAAGGAAAATTGTCTTCCCAAACCCAAGATGAATCTGTTCGTTTGTAAGGCTTCCCTTTTTTTATGCCCCCCTGCAAAGACAAATACATCAAAGCTAGAGGAATTAGCTTACGACGATGTTCTGGTAAAGAACAAATAACAATTACCCTCGCTTGATCAATTTGACGACGATACCAAAGAAACTTGAGAATACCAAGCCAATTGAGCTTGCCATTAACTTGTTTGAGGGGAATATTATAATCTGGTATAGCCATGAGAAAACCTACCATTTCCCCTTCATATTCAGCGATTGGAAAAATATCCGGGTCTATTAACGGTTGTAACTCCTTTGCTTCTTCAAAAAACTCTTCCTCGCTACGGGGGGTAGAACTCCAGTTATCAGCAAAAGTTTTAGTGAATAATTGATAGATACTACGGCAATCCTGTTCAAATTCTGCCCCTTTGGTATGAACAGGGCGGAAGTTTACACCTGACTTACAAGCAATGCGATAAGACTTAACGTACTTTTCCGGTACGAACTTTTCTAAAGGCATATCATAAGCATAAGCATCTTTAGCTTTGTGCAAACCAGCTTGTTCAAAAAACTGGGGGTAATAGGTAGGATTGTAAGCTGTCATGATTACAGGAGGAGAATCAAACCCTTCAATTAAACATAAACAGTTATTGTGGGTAGATAAGTCAATTGGCCCCCTGAGTAGGTTTATATTGCGATCGCGCAACCATTGGGAAGCAGCATCTAATAACCCTTGGGCAATAGAAAAGTCTTCAATACATTCAAAGTAACCAAATAAACCAATTGATTCACCTGTTTTTTCAATTAATCTGTTATTAATGGCAGCAACAATTCTGCCGATAGGTTTTCCCTCCGTTAGGGCAATAAACTGTTGAAACTTGCCATACTCCAAAAAAGGATTGCTAACTGATAAAGCTAACTGCTTGGCAATACTGCTACGAATAGGAGGAACCCAGTTAGGGTCATTTGCATATACCCTAGCTGGTACGTCCAAAAACATTTCCCTGTCTGCTGGGTTGACAACAGCTTTAATTTTGAAATTTGTTTCGCTCATCCTGGACTTTATTTAATTAAGCACTGATTGTTCTAGCTGTTGGTTTATACAAAGCCTCTCTGGTGGCGATTAAAGCTTCTACCAAACGATCCATTTCTTCTTGGGTATGGAGGGCATTAGCGGTGATCCGGAGGCGAGGCTTGGCAATAAACCAAATGGGAGATACCCAAATACCATGTTTTTCCATGAGATGGGTGGCAAATTCTTTGGGATTTAATTCTTCTGGCAGGAGGACAGGAATCACATTAGTTTCTCCGATGGCCGCAAAATCATTTTCCAACAGATGAGATCGCAAGTAACGGGTATTTTCTTGGAGAGTAGCTACAAGTTGGGGTTGGGAACGAACTTGGCGAATACTTGCTAAAGCTGCTGCTGTTGTGGGTGGTGGCAAGGAAATAGTACCAATGGAAGTAGGGCAAACATCTAACAAATCGATTAATTCACTAACATGACTGCTAATAGCTGCCCCCGCCGAAGCTGCAAACTTAGAAAAAGTTGTCATAATCAAAGGCACTACCCCTTTGTCAATAACCTGTTGGGGCAAGATACCAAAATGTTCATAAATGCCCCTTCCCGTAGCGCCAATTGCCCCACTAGCATGGGCCTCATCCATGACAATCACACTACCAGGATAATCCGCTAAAACCTCAATCATCTCTGGTAAAGGGGCAATATCTCCATCCATAGAAAATACCGCATCAGAAACCACCAAAATACGATCATCAGGACGGGCATAGCGACGCAGTTTTCGGGCTAAATCCTGAACATCACAATGGCGATAGGGCTTAACCCTCACCCTGGGGCTATGACCATAAACCTTACCCGAACGAGTTCCGGCATTAACCACAGCAGAAAGGATACAACCGTGGTTAAGGACATCGGTAAGAATCAAAGTTTCGCGGGTATGTTTAAAACCAGGAACCCTAGCAGCTAGGTGGCAAAATCCATCCATCAATGCTTGCATAGCCATCCAAGCATTGAGAAACAGGTGGGTATGGGGTAAATGCTTAAAATCAGAAATTTCTTGTTCTAGCTGTCTGTGGAGGTCAATGCGACCGCTCAATACAGAACAAGAACTATTGGAAGTGCCGTATTGATAAATAGCATCAATGGCTGCTTGCTTCACAGATTCTGATTGTACTAAACCCAGAACATCATTAGTACAAAAGGTCAAAACCGTCCTTAATTTACCGCTCTTATCTTCTTCAATTTCAACTAAATTACCTTTCTTGTGATGGCAGATAAATTTATCGGGATAAAGTCCACTTTCATGGAGGCCTTGCATATAATCTTTGACAACTTGCACTTCTTCTACTCCTGGTGACCTTTTCCTAAATAACCTTTTGGCTCTGCTTGTAATGATGCTGTGCGCTCTAGCACCTAATGTCTCCTCTACATCCAAGAACTAAATAATGACTATCTTTAATGACTGATTTGCCCAAGAGCAAGTTTCAAAGCATTATACTCAGTTTAAAGATACCGAGTCATTGGCATTCTTATTAAGATTAGGAGACGATTGACTAGATTGTTGCACAAATTTTTCATATTGCCGGATAATTAGTCGCTGAAGAGCAATAATAGCAGGATTTATTTCCACATATTTTCTCTGAGGATTAGCAAGATAGTTTTTTTGTTCGCTTTCAATCATGGCAATATCTTGAAGCAGGAATTTTTTGAGTAAAAAGCGCCAAATAAATTTACTGAGTAAGGGTTTGCATTTAGCGATTAACCACTGAGGTAAGGGTAATTTCAAGAACAATAGGGAAAAGGAACGGGTTTCTTGTGGCCCCACAGGTAAACGCATTAAATACATCGAAGAAACCCCTTCTAAGGAACTGTAGTAGTGGGGATAACGATAACGGATAGAGATATTTTTAGTTGTGACTTGATTGGCTTGGCTACTAAGTCCAAGAATCTTGGATAGAAAGCCCCGATAAGAAATTTGATAATCCGCTTGCAGTTCCCCTGAACTTTGCTGCAAATTAAGTAAAACCGGATCGAACCAGCCTTGTATATCCTGATGCAAGAAACCATGGAAAACATCCATCGTATTTTCATTACAGATGGAAAAATGGGCTTGAAAATGAGCTGGTATAGGAATGGCAATTAATTGAGGATCACTATACTCTGGTACTTCTGGGGGCTGAGATTGGGCTGCTAAAGTAGGTTCTCCAGGAAAAACCCAAATTATGCCATATTGATCTAAAGTTGGATAGCTACGGGCTTGGGCGCAGGGCAATTTTTGTTCTGGGGGTAAATAAGGGATTTTTACACATTTACCATCTTCGCCAAATTCCCAACCGTGATAGGGGCAAACAAGATTGTCACCATGTACAGCACCATTATGAAGGGCTACACCTTTATGGGGACAAGCATCTGCCAAAGCGTGAACTTTTTTATTCTGGTCACGATAAACAGCGATCGCCTCTTGCCAAATTACAACACGGAGAATTTTCCCTGCTTTAATTTCATGGCTCCAAGCTACAGGATACCAATGGTTAGGGTCTATCCCAACTTCTCTAATTCTCTGAATTTGAACATTCTGGCTTTGTAAGGTGGGAGCCAGTTTCATGCGCAACTCCTATCTTCAATAATAATTTAGTGACAATCTATTTAGAGTCGCATAATACCAGACTGGGCAACTATAGTAGCCCATAAGTTTAGGCCCGCATCAATGCAATAACTGTCACAAATATAGCGAAAAGTAGAAAAATAGCGCTTTTACTAGGGGATAAATGTCGCATTTAAAGCTGATATCAAGCTTAATACCTCCTAGAGAGCAACTATGATTTCAACTTTTCGCGCCAAGATGTTGTTTATTTGTCATATTGATTTGTGGTGCAGTAACCTCTTAAGACAACTTTTGAGCATTTTTTCTGTATAGCAGTTTATTTTTTTAGAATCTTATAATGTTAAGCGATCGCAAAATCATGGGGCAGGAAAACTTAAGACTGCCTTTAGTTCTGCTGGCTGGTTCGTTGATTACTATGGCAGGAGGAGTTTTAGCGCCAATCTTACCAGAGTTGGCACAACAGTTAAATCTCAACCCCGTTTTAGTAGGAAATTTAGTTAGTATTCATTGTTTAACCCTAGCTTTATTTTGTTTGCCCTTGGGGATATTAACGGATCAACTCAGCCCTTCTAAAGTATTAATTCCTTCTCTTGCTCTCTATAGTATTTTCGGCTGTGCAGGTGCTTTGATGACAGACTTTTGGCCTTTACTGGCTACAAGGGCTTTATTAGGTGCTGCTAGCGGCGGTATTGCAGCAGCCAGTTTGGGTTGGTTGGGGCAAGAATATGAAGGGGAAGAACGTTCCCAGGCTATTGGTTATGCTACAGCAACTTTAACTATCGCTGGCATTATTTGCCCTTTACTAGGGGGTTGGTTAGGCTCTTGGAACTGGCGATGGGCTTTTTGTTTATATGGAGTAGGTTTACCCCTAGCTTTTCTTACTGCTTGGATTATTGCACCTAGTGAATCCCGCAGCCGTGGCAAAGCCCACGCTGTACCTGATCTTGATAAAACTTTCAGAAAGCTATTGCGTCATCGGGCTTTTTGGCGACTCTTAGTAAGTTTAGGGATGGCTTCTTTGGTTATGTATGCTGTATTTATTTATTTACCTCTTTACCTCAAACAAACCAGCAATACTACCCCGACTTTAAATGGCTTGTTGCTAGCTTGTGAATCCCTTGGTGCAGCCCTAATCTCAGCTTTTGGTGTTCAACCCCTTGCTCAAAAAATTGGTCGCGATCGCTCTACAGCTATAGGTTTTACCCTCATGGCAGGAATGTTAGCAATTATTCCCCTATTTCAAGATTATGTTGCTCTACTTTTTGTCGCGATCTTTTTTGGGATCGGGCTGGGGTTAGTTATTCCCAACACCTACAATACCCTAGCTAATTTAGCACCACAAAAACTACAAGGAAGTATTCTCGCCACAGGAACTGGAGCTAGCTTTCTGGGGCAATTTCTTAGTCCCATCCTCTTAGGGCCAATTCTTGGTATTGGGGATATAACCTGGGTTTTTTATACTGCTGCGGCTGTAGCTTTGACTGGAGGATGTATTTTATTCTACAAGACCTAAGCATTTCTCCTAGCCAACCCCTAATTATCCCACTTCATTTATCTCTCTAAATTGCCCAACTCACCAACTTTCCCATTTTCCCTTGTCCCCCTCCTCTCCAAATGGGAAGATAAAAACTAGGAAGCCTACATTAAATTAATAATTTATCAATTTATGAAACTTACAGAAACTTTTTTCGGCAAGCAATGGCGGCGTTTGCTAAAAACCAGTCTAGTTGCCCTTCTGATGGTTAGTCTTTCCGTAGGATTGAGTGGTGCTTGGTGGAACTTTGGCGAAGAGGAAAATTCTTACCGTGAGAGTAGGTTGCCCCAAGGTAATGCCATTACTGATCCGACAGCTATTTTGCGTTACGCCCTACCGATTGAAAACGATACCATTAGGAAATTACAACAAAGCTTAGAAGATATTGCTAATGAGCTACGAGGCAAGCGTTGGAGTCCCATTAGTCGAGATGTCAAAGAAGCTTCTAGGTTTTTGGGTAGTAGCGACAAAATTTTAGCTAGTATTCCTGTGGAGTATCAACCCCAAGCAGAATCTTTACTTACTCAAATGAAGGATGAAGTTAGTCAACTTCGTGAAGCAGTTGAGGCACAAGATAAAGAATTAGTTTGGACATTACGGCGAGAAATATTGGCGCAAATAACAGATTTAGAAGAGTTTATGGTAGCAGAATTTCCTTTTGAAGTTCCTGCTGAATATGCTAATTTACCTCAACTAAAAGGTCGTGCCACTGTAGAAATGAAGACCGATAAAGGTGATTTAGTATTAGTGGTAGATGGTTATAATTCCCCAGTTACCGCCGGAAATTTCGTTGATTTAGTCGAAAAAGGTTTTTACGACGGCTTACCATTTATTCGCGCTGAAGATAATTATGTTCTGCAAACAGGAGATCCTAATGGACCAGAGGAAGGTTATGTAGATCCTAAAACTGGAGAATATCGCGCTATTCCTTTAGAAATTAAAATCAGAAGTGAATTAGAACCGATTTATGGCAATACTCTAGAAGAACTTGGTTTATATCGCGAAGAAACAGTATTACCTTTTTCTGCCTATGGCGCTTTAGGTATGGCCCGTCCTGGCAATGAACCTAATGGTGGTTCTTCCCAATTTTTCTTCTTCTTATTTGTACCAGAATTAACCCCTGCTGGACTTAATCTTTTAGACGGTCGCTATACAGTTTTTGGTTATACAGTGGAAGGCAAAGAAGTATTAGAGCAACTCAGAGCCGGAGATGAAATTATCTCAGCTAAAGTAGTAGATGGTTTGGATAATTTGGTGAAAAGCTAATTGCTATTAGCTAGTCGCTAGTTGCTATTGGCTAGTTGCAAAACATCAGACTTCAAAGGATATTTTGTTTTGGGAATGTTCTGAGTGGAAACCGTTCAAGATATTGGCGAACAGGGATTGCTGAAAATCCTACAAAAGTTCTGTCCCCAACATATTGTTGGAGATGACGGAGCCGTTGTAGAAACACAGAATAATCAATCTCTGGTTGTCACCACCGATGTTTTAGTTGATGGAGTCCATTTTAGCGATCGCACCACTAATGCAGAAGATGTTGGTTGGCGTTCAGCAGCCGCTAATTTATCAGATTTAGCTGCAATGGGGGCAACTCCTGTAGGTATTACCATCGGTTTGAGTTTGCCTGGAGAAGTCCCAGTTGATTGGGTTATCAAGCTTTACAAAGGAATTAATAGTTGTTTAAGCAAATATAAAACAGTAATTCTTGGTGGTGATATTTGTCGGTCTTCTGTCATCACTATTTCTATCACTGCCTTTGGTCAAGTTTCACCTCACCAAGTTATCCGTCGCCAGACCGCTAAACCAGGAGATGCCATCATGGTTACTGGTTTTCATGGTGGCTCAAAAGCAGGGCTAGAACTCCTGCTTAATCCAGAATTAGGTCAAGGACTCACCGAGGTAGAAAGAAGGGGGTTAATCGCCTTTCATCAAAGACCTCAGCCCCGATTAGATGTCTTACCTCACCTCCAATTTCCTGTCGCTGGGATGGATAGTAGCGATGGTTTGGCTGATGCGGTTATACAAATTTGTAACTGTAGCCAAGTGGGGGCAAAACTTGAGCGCAATCTGATTACTTTTCCTGAAGCTTTACTCAAGTTAGTTTCTCCTCAACAGGCTCTAAATTGGGCTTTGTATGGAGGAGAAGATTTTGAATTAGTACTTTGTTTACCAAAGCAAAATGCTAAAGAGTTGCTTAGTGAGTTAAATGTGGGAGCCGCAATTATTGGGGAAATAACTGACAGAAAAGAGGTTGAGTTAAGAGATAGTACTCAAGCTTTTCCCTCAGAAATTTTGACTATCTCCCAAGGCTTTCAACATTTTTCAAACTAGTTGTTTTCTGTTTTATAAGAACTCACCAACGGCTTGTAAAACCTCTACATAAAGCTCTTCGTTTACCCAAAAGCCTGCTTCCTTTGATTATCTAATTTTAAGATTCCATATTTTAATTGTATTGTCTTGACTTCCACTAATTAAAGTTTTGCCATCAGGACTAAATACTAAAGACTTAATATAATTTGCATGACCGTACAAGGTTTTCACAACATTTCCGACATTCAAATCCCAACTCTTGATTAAGGAATTAGCCGCTCGCTTTTAGACAAGTTTTTTCTCGGTTCTTCTTTATTATTTTAGGTGGTAAAGTATTAACAATCTCTCCAAGTCAAGATCCAAACTCAACATCTAGAGCAATATTCTACCAACCATCTGAAAGGTAATTATGGGAAGTTACAAGCGGATCAAAAAGCCTAGTTTTCAACCATCTAAAGTTTCACAAAATCCCAATCTACAACAAAAGCGTGAGCTATAGCCACCACAGCAACAACCAAAGGGGCAAACCCTAGAAGAGATGGACATTGCCAGGAAAAATGCTGAACGTCTGGGCGACCATATGTTTGATTTTTCTTCAACCCCTTCTCCAGGAGTCCAAGCGAAATTAAATGTAGGGGAAGTTGGGGATAAGTATGAACAAGAAGCGGATTCTGTCGCTGGTCAAGTAGTAGAAGAGATTAACTCTCCCCAAGGACAAGTTGAGCCAAATGTCATGCGCCAATGTTATGCTTGTGAGGGAGAAAAGGAGGAATCTTCAACTTCTTTGCAGCGTCAAGGAGACGAATTATCAAATCACAGTGCAAGAGCAACACAAGATGTTTTTGTTCGTCAGGGAGCTTATGCGTCTCAAGGTAGGCAAGTACAAAAGAAGCCAGCTAATAGCCAAAACCAAAACTCTAAGCAAAGCAGTGTATGGGAAGAGGCAGGAGGCGCTTTTTGGGGGGTTATCTGGTGGTTCGGTGCAACCTACATTGTCAATCCTACTGCTGAGTATATTGGCGATGTTTTAAGGATTGAGGAAAATCAGGATAAAGCTCCTCAAAATCCTGACGTTGTATCTTAAGTCTTATGCCTATGAATGCACTCCTCAAGGCTTTGATCCAGATACCTGGAAGACTCTTAACGACATGATTAGTTTGTTGAGAAAAGGCAACTCAAAAACAGTTATGAGAATAATAGAAGCTCTCAGCAATGTACCAACAGGGCAGGAGGGTTTACGCAAACTTCATAGTCTTATATCATCCCTGACTGGGTGTGATAATTTCACAGGCGAGGAAGAAAATGCTCAACAGCTCAGTGAGCTGGCTACACTTTTAAGAATGATCGGACCTTTCTTATAGATATTGTAATGTAACAACATTAAGCATGAAAGACAAACTTTTAAGAGTAAAACAGAATGGTGAAGTTGGTTATATTGACACCCAAGGAAAGATAGTTATACCTTGCCAATTTGATGGGGGTTCAGGCTTTTCTGAAGGATTAGCAGCAATAAAAGTTGATGGCAAATATGGTTACATCAATACAAAAGCAGAGTGGGTTATCCCTGTTCAGTTTGAAAGAGCAGCAAGTTTTTGTGAAGGATTAGCGTTATTTGTAGTTGATAATCAATATGGTTACCTGAACAAGAAAGGGGACTTAGCCATACCACCACAATTTGCCTATGAAGATAATCTCTTTTCTGCTTTAGAAGATCAGAGATTTCATCAAGGAAGGGCGTTATTCAAAGTAGATGGTAAGTATGGTTACATTGACCCTAGTGGCAATCAAGTTATCCCACCACAGTTTGATGATGCTTCTCCTTTTTCTGAAGGTTTAGCTGCCGTTAGGAAAGGAGAGAAAGTTGCCTATATAGATAAAAATGGACAAATAGTTGTTCCTTACCAATTCGAGAATCCTGGGTTCATGAGTACGATTATCGAAGTCTTCGGTACAAGTTTTTTTGAAGGGCTAGCGAAGGTGATAATTGATGGTAAATCAGGCTACATAAACCCTTCAGGAGAAATAGTTATAGAACCGAAATTTAACGAGGCTCTAGCCTTTCGTGAGGGGTTAGCAGGAGTTCAAGTTAGAGATAAATATGGGTTTATAGATAAGACAGGGAAAATAGTTATAGAACCACAATTTATCTTAGTTAACTGTTTTTCTGAAGGATTAGCCAGTATAACCACAAGCTATACAGGTAAAGGTCATGGCTATGTAGATCAAACAGGGGAGATAGTTATACCTCCACAATTTGATTCAGCAGTAGACTTTAAAGGTGGAGTAGCATCAGTATTAGTTGATTCAAAGGAAGGATACATCAACAAAAAGGGTGAATATATTTGGGAACCAACTAACTAATGTTAAATGTTAGAAATAAAATAAAAAGTAGAGTGAGCAAAAAGTAAGAAAGTGGTTAGTTAAATTTGTTTGATGATATTTGCTCACCTTTACTCAGGAATTCCTCAATCAATTATGGTGGGCAAACAAGATAGATAAACTTTTGATGCTAATTTTAAACTCAACTTGCCCACCCTACAAATTTGGCTATTATTTAGACTGCTATGGCACTCATATCTAAATTAATAGAACAGTGTACCTCTTGTGAACCTCAACAGCAAGCACCTGCAATTATGGAGTTAGTAGAAATTGAAGCCTACTCTGCTGTGGCGGTTTTACTAGAATTACTGCAATCAGCAGATCAGTCAATTCGCCCAACAATAGCATATGCCCTTGGGCGTTTGGGGGAACAGGAAGTTGAGTCTGTCGGACCCGCTCTGATAGGCTTACTAAAAGATCCCGAAGTTATGGTCAGGTCAGATGCTGCGGAGTCTCTTGGCTTACTTGCTTATCAGCCAGCAAGAAAGGCGATAGAATTATTATTGCAAAATGAGCTAGAGCCATTTGTTCGTGCTGATGCGGCTGAGACACTTGGGGATTTAGGAGATACCAAAGCCATAGATTCTTTAAAACTAGCTATGGAAGATCCTGACTCGGCTGTGCGTTCCTACACAGCAAATTCTCTGGGTTTATTAGGTTCATCCGAATTAATACCACAACTCCAAGCTTACCTGGACTCAGAAGATTATTTAGAAGTAAAAGCGGAATTGTGGGGCGCTCAATATAGGTTAGGGCGAGAAAAAGCCCTGGAAGAATTTTTGCAAGTTTTAAGGGATACTGACGAGGATTTAGCAACAAATATGTTGAATGTTTTAGATGATTTATTATCTCGTAATTTACCTCCAACAATTACTAGGGATGCAGAACATATTGATAATATTTTGAGTTTAGTTCAAAATCGTTTTTCATTGTTGTCTCCTCATGTTCAGAAGCTCAGGAATAAATTGATTGATATACAAAGAGACAATGCTATAGCAGAGACTTAGAGAGTACAAATATTTAGACTGCTATGGCACTCATATCTCCCTGGGACGATTCAGAAAGTATGGATTGTTTGCCAGCCCTATCTTTACCAACTCTAGAATGGACACAACCCTTTATCCCTCTATTAGGTTGGCCTCAAGAATTATTAGAACAACCGTAGTTATAGCTGCTACAGCTATCATCATAGGAGTTGGTGTCACACTTCCTGCTTGGGGCTTAGGCGCACTGACCGCAATTGCCGCTTATCTAGGAATAACTTTGATTGACAATAGGCGAAACGCTCATTAAATCGATCTGAAGTGGAGAGCTTTGAAAAAATTTCAATTGTTTTAAAGGAATTGATGAGCAAACAAATCCAAATAAAAATTCAACAAGCTATCACTGAAGGTAACTCTAAAAAACTCAGGGAATGCTTTTACACCCTCAGAAACTTAATGTCAGCAGGAACTGATTTTAGTTCAGAAGACCTGGATTTTTTAGCTAGCCTGGTTGAACAGCAAAAATTTCTTGACTTAGGAGGAGGATGGTATTTTGTCATGCTTTCCCAAGTTAATGGAAAAGACTTGTCCTTCAAGAAATCGAAGAAAATTAAATCTGTAATTTCTACTGCCTATGATGCCTTGAACGAAACTCCTCCAGAAATATTTTCCGAAGCTATTGAGCAAGCCATAGACCACGTGAGTTCGATGAAGTTAAAAAACAGCAGAAGGAAGTTCAGCTAGGCCTTTGGGGTCAAGGTCAAGGGAAGGCTTTTTGGGCAAGAAAGTATAAGCGATTAGACCAGCTAAGAGATTAACCAAAAAATTCCAAACGCTACGGTGTCTTGAATGCTGAATCTGACAGATATTCTTGAGCTGGTCATTAACAGTCTCAATCAGAGAACGCTTACGTAGGAGAATCTTATCCTGAAGACGCATTAACTTCGGCTTCATATTTTTCTTGCGGTGTGTAATCAGTTGTAGTCTTTGTTCATAGAGTTTCTCAAACAAATCCTGAGAAATATAACCTCGGTCGCCAAATAACTTACCAATCAAGCCATCAGCCATATCTGGCACAGGGTTACGGTCATCAGTATTACCCTCTGTAAGTTTGAAAGCAAGCAGCTCACCTTTGTCATTAATAATTAGATGTAGCTTGAAGCCATAATGCCATCCCATAGCATTTTTGCCCCAACCTACCAAACCTTCAAAAACACGGTGGCTTTTGGAGCGATTCGGGTGGCAGACCTCAATGGGGGTAGAATCAATAAAGCTGATGCCGGTAATTTCTCCTCGAAGAGTATGTAGAAAACAGCAAAGAAGCATTAAGCTCCACGGCATTAGCTCTACGAATCGAGTGTAACTGACCAAGTTGGGAAAAGCTTTCTTCCAGTAAGGCAAGACTTGTAGAGTGTAAAATTCTTTAAAAGTGCGAAATCCCGAACCATGAAAGGCAATGACAATGGTCATCACTTCGCTTAGGCTTAGGCGGGAGCGACATAGACGCTCTCCACAAGTTGCTGTTAACATTGGCTGTTGTTGCCAATGCCTCTCAAACCTTTGATAAAAGTCATCTACCTGACAGAATATTTGGGTGATATCGAGACGAGATACAATATTGGACATAGCATCAGATTCTGATTAAGATTCATTTTCAGCATACCTCTGATGCTTTTCTTTTCTCTCTTTTTCCTCCGTCGAACTCACGTTTTACCAACTCTAGAATGGACACAACCCTTTATCCCTCTATTAGGTTGGCCTCAAGAATTAAAAGAATAGAAAAAAGCTTTGGTAACTCACCTTATCCTGGTGACAATAACATTTTTTTATAAAATGACTAAGAACTTTTAACCACAAATTCCAAAGCTTGCCCATAAGTACTACCAAACTTAATCTGTACCCCAGAATTCAAAGCTACTTCTTGATGATGAATTCTTTGCCAACCTTGGGGTGTAGACAAAAAAGTTCCATAGCGGGAAAAATCCCTGAGAAAATAATTCTTTTCCAAATCTTGCCCAGCAAAAATTTCTCGACAGATGATTTGGGCATGATTTTGGGAAACCCATTTTTCTTGAATTACTAAATCATTTTCCCGACGACGACCTACTCGCATCAATCCACCACGAATATTCCAAACTTTACTAGTATTATCTACAGCACGAATTGAGGCGACTAGTTTGGGTTGGGAAGATGACTTACTAGAGGCAGGCATCACAGGAAGTTCGGTAATACCTTCGTCCACAGCTTTAATCAGCTTGCCATCAAACTCCGGGTGCATATAGAGAATGGGTAAAGTCCAGGCAGGTTGATTAAACTTATAAAGAGTCAATAGCTGCTGTCTCGCCACTGCTACTGCTTGATCAATAGCCATTCTTTCACAGAGGGCTTCTGTGAGGACCTGTATAAAACTCAGGGCTTCGTCATCGGCAATAGGATCTCTCATACCTAAAACAGCCGGAACACCATGGTGAATCAATACCTCTGCTAAGCTACTACGCTTGATGGCTAATTTACCAATACGATCTGGTTGAGCGCCCCAACAAGCATTGAAAACGGCTAAAGTGACCTTATTCCTTACCAATACTTGGGCCAATTCTGTGCCGTTAATGGTGGCATCAGAGCGGAGAAAAAGTAGTCCCCCATCTGGGGCAGGAACACAATGTCCTGCATAAATTAAAACATTATATTTTTCTGTTTCCAAGGCTTCAATTAAAGTAGCTGGGGTGGGCTGAATCAAAGAATCAACACAAGCAGGTACAGGATAAACAAATTTGTTTGAATCCGGCTGAAATTGATTTTCTTGTTCAATCACCTTAGCTAAGGTTGCTGCTTCTTGCTCTAGTTTGAGGGGATTAAATTGCTCATATTTTTGTTCGTCATGACCTAAGACTAAAAGGATATTCAACACTTCTTGGGCTGGATATCGCCTCAGAGGATCAACATCATTGGTAGTACGACTAAACAAAAGCTGCTGGTTTAAAGAAATTGCTTGCTTACCTGCTTCTGGTTGCATAATTTCCCAAGGTAAGGAAATTAAATTAGGATCACGCAATTCTAGACGCAGACGAAGGGGCTTGTTTTGGCCAATGGCAATACCTTGGCTTTGAGCTAAGCTATTGCGTATTAGACCTTGAAACAGCCACTGCCACAAATTAATACCAAAGTCTTGCATTAATCGGCCGCCATACCCCTGGGAAGAATCTCCATTAGAAATATATAACTCCGGAGGGGCTGGCAGTGTAGAATTTTGGTCTAGCGGGTAAGGCAAATAGAGGTCTTCTTCAATAGAGAACATTTCTTGCCAAGCTAGCCATTTTTGGCTCAACTCTTGTGACCAAATACAGTCATGGTGAACATAACCCCCTGGAAAAGGAGCTTTGAGAACCCAAATAGCAAAGTTTTCTGACCCAGCCTGAGTCAGGCGAGCGATCGCTAGACTGAGGCTGGGAGTAAAGCCTGAAGACATTCCTCGCCTATATTAAGTAAAAAAGCAAGCCCATATTAATTATGAAGTATGAAGTATAAGTTTTTAAGGGACTACACCCAAATATCTATATTTTCACTGCGTTTCTTTAGGAGTTATCGTAGCAGGTTTGCATTGACCTATTACTCCTTGGGCAGATAAGTTAGTTAAGCTAGTGACTTTTGCTAGTTGTGACGTTTTCACCCACCCTGTCCCTTCGGTTAATGAAGTTAGAGAGTTAGGAGATGGTGAAGGGTTAGGAGAAACTGGTTGGGAAACTTGGCAAATCTGTACTCCTGACCAAGGGGAAGATGAGGAAGAAACTGAATTGATTTGTATAATACTTCCTGAAGGAATTTCTCCAATCGCTTTAGTTTGCTCTGGGTTTTCTTGGTCTTGGGAGTAAAGAATAACTGCTTGGGAGAGTTGAAGCCGTGTTCCTACTTGCCAAGTAGATGTCTCAACCACAGGAGGAGGAGTTGCTTCTGGTGTGGGAGATACCGTAATTGTCGGAGTGGGTGTTATTTCTACTTCTCTGCTTAAAAGCCTACCTACTCTATTTTTGAAGTTGGGGTTGAAAAAATACAAAGCCATTGCCCCAACTCCAGATGCCAGAATAAACAACAGTAGTAATAAGCCGGCAAGATAGGAACGACGTGGTTGAATTTCTCTTTCTTGGGAAGTAACTGTTGGAGGAGTTTGTAAGGTGGTAGGGCTAGAAGATTGTACTTGAGTAGCTGCTCCTTGAGTATTTACTTCTTCTACCGAAGCTTTTTGGGGGACATAGGGGGCAGTAGATTTGAGGTTATTGGGGAAAGCTAAAGCTGTTTGATTAGACTCACCACTTGTTGCTTTTACTTGGCAGTAAACCAAAGCAACAGTAGCATTATCATGGCCATTTTTTTCATTGGCAATTTTGATCAAACGCTTCGTTGAGGCGGCAACATCACCATTTTTAAGTATAGGTAGGATTTCTGTTTCCCAATACTGCTCTACTCAATCGGAATCGCTCAACCCATCGGAACAAAGGAGAAAAATACTATCTTCATCTAAGATGACTCTTTGTACCGTAGGATGAAGGGTTTTTGAAGAACCCATACCTAAAGCTTGAACCAAAGAGCCAGAAGAAGGATTTTGTGTCGCATCCCGATAAAAAGAATAACCTAGGCGTACTTCCCTAGAAGCAACATCATCATCTATTGTGAGCTGATAACAACCTCCTGAAGTGATTAAGTAAATTCGTGAGTCTCCCACATGGGAGATGTACATTTCGTGGTAATGGGCAAAGGCAGCTACTAAGGTTGTCCCCATCCTTTGCCTTTCGTGACGCTGTTCACGATCATTAACTTCGCTAACAGTATCATTCGCCTCAGCAATAGCATTTTCCAACGAATGTACTATTTTATAAGGGTTCCAATGTTCTGGGTCAAAGGATAAATTTTCTACCCCTTCCCGCATTTTTCCAATTGCTAAAGCCGATGCCACTTCCCCCCCTTCATGGCCACCAATACCATCACAAACAATCGCTAAAGCATCATGGTTCTGTTCCGGTATTACTAAGCGTTCAGCAGGGGGATAACAAGCATCTTCGTTGCGATCGCGGCTAGGGCCAGCATCGGTACTAGTGAAAATTTGATAACTTCTTTCCTGGGAGCGTCCGCATTTCAACCCTGCCCGGTCTAAAATGCTTACCAATTGTAGTGAATCTACTAATATTCCTTCTGTTAGTTTTGAGCAAAGTTGCTGTAAGAAATTCTCTAATATGGGGGATGCTCCAGGTAGCCAAGATTGCCATAAGTTACCCAACTCAGCTAAGGATGGTTCTCTAGTTTTTTGCTCTAAATTTAACTGACGCAGCTTGAATACAGACCCATTCACCCTAAGTAATTCAGGAATAAGCAAGCTAGAAGCAACACCTTGATTTTTTAGGGGCAGCCACAACCTTGCCATCTGCCACAGCCAATTAATCTGTCTTAGGGCAGTTGCACCTTGCCATGCTTGTTCAATAGGGACGAAAAAATCCCATAAAGATTGGTTAGGAAAAGTTTGTGTGGCTAAGAAACCGTACTCCAATAGCCAAATTGGTTCTTTCCCTTTGCGAGTTTGTTCTGGGAGTAAGCCATAAATTTGAGGTACATTGAAACGAAAAGGAAATAATTTCAGGTAAGGAATAACCTGACTAGGAATTTCTGTAATTGTCACAGGAGCTAGTTTTGGTTTCGTCTCTATTACCACCCCTTCTTCTTTAATCAAATAGCGGTTGGCAATTAAGGTTCCTGGTTGGTAACTTTTTATGCCTTCCCCCAAAGCATAAAGATGGAGTTTCCCAGAAGGGCTATCTTCCTTGGCACCGGACCTACTGTTTGGATTATTGGGAGAATTGAACATGGGATTACTCGATATATTCAACCATCACCTTTAGGGGTGCTGGGGGTGGAACTGGAATGGTGTTTATGGCAGTTCTCATTTTTCTATTAATTGAGGCCAAATTAACAAAAAGTAAGTCCACCAGAGCAAAATCGGCAAAGAAATTAGTAGGGTCAACCAAATAACTTTTGCTAATAACCAACTTCCAGTTATTACTACTGTACCAGTTAATAAAATTGACCAAGGTTGACACCACCAAGGTTTGTAATTCCAAGGACTTGGGGAGTCTTGATTAAATTTCTGGTTAATATTTTCCTTCATCTTCAGGACTCTCTATTCTGGGTAGCCCCATACTATAGTTAAGAACACGACTATTGAGGTTATAGCTAAGTTGGCCACTCTGTAAAAGAGAACGGATAAAATGTTCTAAATCAGAACCAATGCGGCGTAAGTTATATTCTGTCAAATCCTGACCCCCACAGGACTGGACTAATTCATCAAATTTACGATACACCCCCTGTAGTACTTCTTCACTCCAATCAAACTCATTATCTGGATCAACATCTAAAGTTAGTACTCCATCACTTTCATGAAGCTCATTATCCTTAACCTCAGCAGCAAAAATTCTGATGTGACGGGTAGTGGATTTCAACAGCATAGTAACTTCCTGCTTCTTTATATTTATAAATTGTAGGTGATTATTTATGGTTAATTTAGCGCGAAATCATCCCTGTTTGGCGAGCGTAGGCAAATATTCCCCCTGCATCAATTACTGGTCCTACTTCACCCAAGGATTTGAGGGCATAAACTGCTTCTTTTAAAGAGTGATTAATAATCTGATTTTGTTCAAAATCGATGGTGACTTCCTGACCAGTTAGAAATTCTGAGGATAATAACTTAGTAGATTCCCAAGGATATAGTTCTCCTGTAGCTGAACAGTTACGGAAGAAAATACGGGCATAGGAGACAGCAACCACTGCTTGAACTCCCGCAGCCCCTAAAGCAATGGGAGCGTGTTCACGAGAAGAGCCACAGCCAAAGTTGTTGCCAGCGACGATGATGGGATACTCGGTTTTCATTGCTCCTGGCTCAATAAACCGAGGATAATTATCAGGTAAACCAATCAAAGCATAACTACCTAATTTGGCATATTCATCAGGTTTGGAAGGAACCAAAGTTAAGTACTCCGCTGGGATGATTTGATCAGTGTCGATATTATCTCCTACCACAAAAATTTTGCCTCTAATTACCTTACCCATAGCCAAGTCTCCTGATTGGTATTTTTTTTACATAGCAGCTTTTAATATTAAAGTCTTAAGGATAAATCTTCAAATTTGGCAAGGTGAGATTAAAATTGTTGTCATGCTTCAGGGCTAATGTTAGATCTAAATTGCTAGACCAAAAATGGTACATACACTAGAAAACATAGATAACATCAAACGACAAGCTCATCAGGGGAGTGTTGCCGCAATTATCCAAATCTTGAATGAGCGTCTTGCAAATCGAGGAGTAAGAACTAGAGCGGTTTTGGCTGAGGGGGTTTTGCAACTGCTATGTGAAGCAGCACAAGTAGAACAACTCGAACAGACCTCATTAACTCAAGAGGTTAAGCACATTTTAGAAGATCTTGCTCCCCATAATATTCATCGGGTTAACATCAACAGTCGTATAGTTAGGGAACAGCAGTTACTTTGGCTAGAAGAAATTAACCGAGATCCAGAAAACCAGTTACTCTGGTCAGAAGAAATTGCTTTGGCTAGACCCAATTTTTTCTACAGTTTCATACAGCAGGTTCAAGAATTTCAACTCCCTAGTCTCCAGAATCGCCATTCACCCCAACCAGATCGTTCTAATCAACCAGCTAAACGTTCTTTCCGGCGTGGTTTATTAGGAGGTGTCACTATCACAGCTTTGGTATTTGTCCTTGGTACAATTCTGGCTAGTCGTCAGCTAGAGAGAATTGTAAACCCCAACTGGAGCGCTTTGCTTAAATCCTCCTCTAAGCCATCTCCCCAGACTGTTAGCTCTCCCCAAGTGATCACCGAAGATCCTTTTGCTGAGGCAGTTAGGTTAGCGGAAACGGCTTCTGCTGACGGCAAGAAGGCTCAAACTACGGCAGAATGGTCAGATATATCCCTTAAATGGCAGCAAGCATCTAATCTGATGGCAGCAGTACCTACAGCTCACAATCGCTATGTTACTGCTCAAGATAGAATGATTCGCTATCGTCAAAATAGTGAAATTGCTCAACAGCAAGCACAAACAACGGCTAACAAGGTTGAATAACTTTAATAATTTTTTGATAGCTAGAACTAAGGAGGGGGCATTCTAAGAACAATATAAATTAGTGAAATCGCTAATTTATGTTAGTAAGAATAAAGAATTGAGAAAGCTCTTTGATTACTTTGAATAAATCACTTTTTAGCAACCATGCTAAGGTCTTTTTCCGCCAATCACCATGACTCCCCTAATTTAATGGCTCCACAGGAGAAAGTTGCCAGTAAGATGAAGCACAACCATGAAGCTAGCGAGATCGGCTTTGAGATTCTTGATAATATCAGCCATAGTCAAGACTCTCAGAGTATTCTGCTCAATCTTGCTAGAACTTTAGGCAAAAGCTTTCAAGCCAATAGTTGTTTAGCGATCGCTGGTACTAGTCCTAATGCCAATGTCCAGGTAGCTTTGTGGGAAGACGGGGTTTCTAGTATTCCGATACTTACTCACCATGAACTACTTTCCCAGCCATTTTTCAAGAAGATTTTAGGTCAAAAGGAAGCTTTGGTGGTTGCTGATTTAACCACTGACGAGCATTTTTCAGCTCTTCGATTTTCTTGGACTTCTCTTCGGCTCAAAGCTATTTTGGCTATTACTACCTATTTCCAGGGTAGTGCTAATGGCATAATTGTTCTGGGTAGCTTTCAACCCCAAAAGTTTAGTAACCAAGATCAAGGTTTACTTACTGAAGTTGCTAAATTTATTGCCGTTGCTATTTCTCAGTCTTACCTTGGCCAACAAACACGCCTTAGTACCAAATACCAAAATTTGGTCAAGGAAATGAGCAAAACTATTAGTAAGGCCTCTGATCCAGAAGCTATGCTCAGTAACACCCTAGCTGAAGCTGCTCATACTTTGCAAGTGGATCGAGGCTGGCTTTTGATGCTCAAATATGCTGACCCCCTCTCCAAAACCCAAGCTAAAGCTAAAGTGACTTATCATTGGTCAGCAGATACTAATGCTATTGAGTCTCCCAGTGGTCCTACAAGCATCACTAATTACTCTTTTTGGATTACAGATTGTTTTTTATGTCAAAAAGCCCTAGAGAATGCACCACAGTTAGTTACTGTGGCTAACTCTACCCAGTTGCCTCAGCTTCAACAATCAGAAAAGCCATCTTGCTTTTTTGATTTGAAAGCTTTGCCAGCCCTATTAATAGCCCCTTTAATGGGGCGCGGCAGCAACAATTCTAATCAAAGAGTGGTTTTAGGCTTTTTTGTTCTCCAACATCGCCAACCTAAAGTTTGGCAACCAGAAGAAGTTGAGTTAGTTAAGTGGGTAAGTACTCAAGCTAGCACCGCAGTAGTTCATGATCAAACCTTGCGTCAGGTACAATCTTTGGTAGAAGAACGTACCCTCCAACTCAGAAGAAGTTTGGAGGTACAGGCAATGTTATACGATAAAACCAGGCAGCAAGTAGAGCAACTTCGGCGCTTAAATCAGCTTAAGGATGAATTTGTGACGAATATGAGTCATGAGTTAAAGACTCCTTTAGCAAGTATGAAAATCGCCATTAGGATGCTCAACCAGCCCCAATTATCTTCTGAGCAACAAGGAAGATATTTGGGTATCTTAGAACAGGAGTGGAATCGAGAATACAATCTCATTCAAGATTTTCTGACTCTTCAGGATGTAGAATCTAACCAATTTGTTATCCATCCACAACAGTTTGAACTTCAACCGGTTATTAATGAATTAGTTCAAGGGTTTGCTCAGAAATGGCAGCAGGATAGAAAGCTGAATTTAGAGCTTAACTATATTTCCCCAATATCCCCCGATAGTTCTTGGCTGATGTATACAGATTTATCTAGCTTTAAACGTATTTTCCAGGAACTCCTCACCAATGCCGGGAAATTTGCCCCGAAAAATAGTACGATTAGCTTCGGTATTGAACAAAAAATTCAAGGAGAAAAGCCAAAAACTACTTTTTCTCTAACCAATACAGGCTCTGGTATTTCCCCTGAAGAACAAACCTACATATTTGACCCTTTTCGTCGGGGTAAAGGGGCTACAGAGGGAGCCGTACCTGGTACAGGTTTAGGTTTAGCTTTAGTTAAGTGTTTAGTACAGCATCTCAATGGCACAATAAATGTATCTAGTTCTGTTGCTCAAGATAGTCTTCAGGGTAAAAGTTCTTTTATTGTCACTCTACCTCACCTCAATAAGCAGCTAACTAATCTTGATGGATAGTCCATCACCTTCATGCTCACCACCACTGCCTCTAAGCCATTACATTGGCAACGCACTCGTTATTCGACTTGGCAACGTCAAGTTGAAGTTTTTGGTGTAGCAAGTAAATTTTCCTTTTTTGTGTTTTGGGATCAACTTTTCGGACGTAACTCCCCTCAACAAAGGAATAATCGCGCTCATTGGTTAGTTAATCAGTTACTTAATTTAGGGCCAACTTTTATTAAAATCGGTCAATCCCTTTCGACCCGTGCAGACCTTTTACCCCTAGAATATATCCAAGTTTTAAGTAAGTTACAAGATCGCGTTCCACAGTTCGATTCAGTCGATGCTATTAATGTTATTGAAACTGAATTAGGCAACTCTCTACATACTTTGTATCGAGATTTTGATCGCTTCCCCATCGCTTCAGCTAGTTTGGGACAGGTACATAAGGCTAAATTACATACAGGAGAAGATGTTGTTGTTAAGGTACAACGCCCTGGTTTAAAAGAATTATTTAACCTCGATTTTGAAGTTTTGCATCGTTTAGTACGTTTTGCTAATCGTTATTTACCTGGGACAAGAAAGTACGATTTAGAAGCTATTTATCAAGAATTTTTTCAGATTCTTTACCAAGAAATTGATTATGTTCATGAAGGGAAGAATGCTACTCGTTTTCGAGAGAACTTTCTCGATTATCCTCATATTTTAGTTCCCGAAGTTTATTGGCGCTACACCACGAAAAAGGTTCTCACTTTGGAATATTTGCCGGGGATTAAAATTGATGATCGCCCAACTTTAGAATCTTGTCAGATTAATACTAAAGAGATTATTCAATTAGGTATTTGTTGTTATCTCAAACAACTACTTCAGGATGGCTTTTTCCAATCTGATCCTCATCCCGGTAATATGGCGGTGAGCGAGGAAGGAAAGTTAATCTTTTATGATTTTGGTACTATGGCAGAGGTTAAGCCCATTGCTAAAGAACAAATGGTGAAAACTTTTTTTGCGGTGTTAAAAAAGGATACAGAAGAGGTGGTTGATACTCTCACCTACATGGGCTTAATTGAACCAGTGCCGGATATGACTCCTGTTAAGCGTTTAATTGCTTTTATTTTGGAGAAGTTTACCGAAAAACCGGTGGATATCCGAGAATTTGATGCTCTACGTAACGAAATATACTCTATGTTTGAGCAGCAACCTTTTCGCTTGCCAGGGCAAATGACTTTAATTGTTAAATCCCTAACTACTTTAGATGGTATTGCTCGTCGCCTCGATCCTGAATATAATCTCGTTGCTGCTAGTCAGCCTTTTATTCGCAGCCTAACCATTTCTGGGGGTGTTAAGGGGAATCTGGTGGGAGAATTGGCTCGACAAGCTAAGGATTTTATTACTTACAAGCTTAAGCAGCCTAGCAAAACAGCGAGGATTTTAGAAAGCTTACAATCTCGCTTGGAAAGGGGAGAAATTGAACTTCGTGTTCGCTCCCAAGAAAGCGATCGCCTTCTACAACGTAATTATTTAGGTATCAAATGCCTAATTTATGCCTGTATTTCTGGTTTTACTTTGGTAGCAGGAACAATTTTGTTACTGGGTTCCTATAAAGTGAGTGGGATCGCCTTTTTAATTTTCTCAGGGTTGTGGTTGGTGATTTTCTTACGCTCTTTACTGAGGTTGAAGGTAACAGAAAGGTTAGACCGTTTAGGGAAGCTTTAATACTACTTTAAACTAACAGCTTAATATTGCGTATGGGAATTAGCTTAAATATAGCCAATTTAGTTAGGGTAGTTGTTGCCCATCATTTAGCACCTATTTCATATTAGTAATTTTCTCTAGTGGTAACAAACTTGACTAGCGTGCAATAATAATTTTAGCTCATCATCAAAGGTCTTAATTCATCATCTCTACCATACTTTTTAGATAATGGGATAAGAGTGGAATTATGTCATACCTATCAATGACGAGGTTGAAGCTTAAATCTCCTCGCCACTTAATTCCTTTTTGGATCTACAACGAGAAAGTTGTGTGGCAGGTTAGGAAAGCTGAGGGATTTTTACGGGGTAGATGGCTAGCAAATTATAGTCTTTCCATGTGGACAACAACTCTTTGGGAATCGCAACAAGTAGCGAAGAAGTTTTATCTCCAAGGTTCTCACCGGGAGGCCATGACAAGACTCAGTAAATGGTCTTCTGAAGCGGTTTTATGTTCTCAAGATATTAATACAACCGAGTTACCTTCTTGGCAAAAAGTTGGTGATGAACTTGCTCATCAAGGTAGATTCGTTGCCATAGAAGAGCCGTCCTTTAATCACCAAAATAAGGTAGTAGAAGCACCTAATTTTGTGAGTTTAACGAGAGAATTTACTGCAACTCACAGCCAATACTTTGTCCTCATTAATAAATAAAGCTCAACTTAATCTGCTGGAAAGATGGAAGATAGAACTTTAAATCAAGAGTTGATTGTTAATATTGCTAATCAGTTTTTTCCTGAAAAAAAGCCTCTTTTGATGAGTCAAGGTTATACATTAGAAAATCTATTTGTGGTGCGTTATCAATACCCTGCCCATGAAATTCCTGAACATCTTGTTCCCTACACTATTTTGGAGGTGATTGAAGATGGTAATTCTATCCCCCATAAGCGGCGTTTAGTAGATAACTTGTATAATGAACCATTGCATGGCGGTGAGTTGTTTTTTTATCCCCAGCATTGTGATCATGCTGTCAGATGGGAAGGGGAAGTTGCATTTACATTACTAATGTTTAGACCACAACTTTTTGAGCAAGAATTTGGCTGTAGTAGCTTTGCTGACATCTTTCCTTTTTTTGATAAATATGACCGTGATATTTATACCTTAGTGCATCTGATTATTCGAGGATTAAAAAGAGATGATCAGGATCTTGACTACATTGATTATTTAGCCTTACCCCTTGCCAAGCGTCTTGTTTCCTTAATGGGATTAAAACATAAGGTTATTCAAGAAGGCCAATCACCGGAAAAGAGGATCAAAGAAATAACAGATTTTATTGAAGCAGAAATTGAATTAGGGCGCAAACCAACATTAGGAAAATTAACCAGACAAGCAGGCTTTCAAAGTCAATCCTACTTCAGTAAGCTCTTTAAAAAAGAAATGGGAATTGCCCCAAGTAAGTTTGTTAACCAAAGAGCTATAGAAAAAGCTAAATATCTACTAAAAAAAACAGATACCAATATTACGAAAATATCCCAGCAATGTGGTTTTGATTCAATTAGAGCTTTTAATGAAACCTTTAAAAGAGTAGTAGGAGTTACACCTAGTAAATTTCGCGCAGAGTTTAAATAAGAGAGTAAAAATCCGCTACATTGAGAGCAAAAAGTCGCGAGACTACCCTTTATTTGTTTGTTATTGTTGGTCTTGTCATCATCTCAATCAATCCCTGTGTAGCAAATATTGGTTATCACTTAGGGAAATATATCAGCGAAACTTAACTCATTCAGTTACTAAAAATTATTCGTTCTTTAACTTCTGGGTTAATGGTCACATACCCTAAGATTTTTTGCCATTGGGGGCATTACCGAAGCAAGTTTTCCTAGAAAGAATATTTATCCTTTTTTGTCAACTTTTAACACCAAAGAGTGGAGGTTTTCCCATGTCTAAAAAGTTTGTCTCCAGTATGATCGCTAGTACATTAGCCCTTGGCAGTATTGCCCTAACAAGTCAACCAAGCCAAGCCCAAAGCGCTCGTTTTTATTGTGGTGTCAGCCAAGGTGTACCAACCACCATTGCTACTACTCCTAGGGGGAATGTCCCTGTAATTCGCTGGGTTTCTAGCTATTTTTCCGGTTCCGGATATGACCCCCAAACCCGTTGTCAGGAAGTATCAGGACGTTTCCAAACTTATTATAACAATGGCACTCTCAGCTACATTACCACAGGAATTATGAATGGTTTACCCGTAGTTTGCGTTACTGGTACTAATGGTGGTTCCTGCAATGGTTTGTTGTTTACCTTGAAAAAAGGTCAAAACGCTAGCAAAACAGTACAACAGTTATTTGATGTCCGTAGCGGTGCTAGTGGCCCTTTATATGAAAGTTCCAATGGTGATAGTGAGCAAATCTACATTGATGTTAACAACTACCTTAACACCAGTCCTGTGGAGGAAGCTACAGAACCTAACCAAGCAAATCCAAATCCTGTTCAGCCAGAAACTGGTAATGCTGAAGGTGGTTCGATTTGGTAAACAAATGTTGCTTTGTGCATAAAACTAACATTTGCAACCAGAGATCAAAGTAGAGAATTACTTGCAAAAGAAATATGCTTATGTCTCTTAAATTGTCGTCCCGATTAAGCGCCATTGTCACCTTTACCTGCATCATTTTGCTAGCACCCTTGTACCTATGAACTGGCGTGAACTAGTTTTGATTAGCATTATTACTACTGCAATTCCAGTAGAAGCCGAGGTTTTAAAAGAAAGGGGTTTTGCTGCAACAGAAAATTATGCTTTTCTGCAACAACAAGCCCAAAATATCACCGTTAAGGTTATGTCTGGGCCTACATCGGGTTCTGGCATTATTATCAACCGGGAAGGACAAACATATACGGTTTTAACTAACCGCCATGTTTTAAATCCTAGTGATAATCACAAAATACAAACCCCTGATGGCTTAGTTTATCAAGGCACTGTGTTAGAAAAATCTAACTTCAGGGGTCATGACTTAGCTTTATTGCAGTTTCGTAGTCGGGGTGCAGTCTACACCGTTGCTTCTTTAGCAGATTCTTCTCAATTGGGGCAAGAAGAAACTGTTTTTGCCGCCGGTTTTCCCCAAGAAACGATAGGAGAAGGTTTTGCTTTTGCGCCAGGGAAAATCTTCCTAGTTCTAGAAAAACCCCTACAACAAGGTTATCAGGTAGGTTACAGCAATGATATTCGTAAAGGAATGAGTGGGGGGCCTTTGCTTAACAGCCTGGGAAAAGTCGTTGCCATCAATGGTATGCACGCCTACCCCCTTTGGGGTAATCCTTATATTTACGAAGATGGTTCTCGCCCCAATCCCAATTTAAGTAGGGAAATGCAGCATTACAGTTGGGGCATTCCCATCAATACTTTTCTACAAGCCAAGGGGCAAGTAGCTACATCAGTTACACCTGAAGCCCAATCACCACCGGAATATTTGTGGTGAAATTAACTTCTCAAAATTGATTAAAGGAAAATAATTATGAATATATCTCAGCAATTTCCTGCTATTTTCGCTGGTACAGCAATTGCCAGTGCTTTAGTAATTTTGCAACCCCAAGCAGCCCAAGCTTTAACGGGGGAAGAGATTAGTGATATCTCTCGCGAGGTTACTGTTTTGATTAAAGGTGAGGAAGGCGGCCATGGTTCTGGAGTTATTGTCTCTCAAAATGGTAATAGCTATTATATTCTCACTGCTAATCATGTAGTTTCCCAACAGCAGAAGTATAATATCGTCACTGCTGATAAACAAGCTTATGTCGTTGAGTACAGTAAAGTCACAAGTCTCCCTGGTGCTGATTTAGCAGTGATAGAGTTTGGCAGCGATAAAGATTATCAAGTTGCTAAGTTAGCTAATTCTGACCAAGTTAAGGAAGGTAAACCAGTTTTCGTTTCCGGTTGGCCTCGTTTAACCACTGTTGGTAAAGCTTCCGGAACTCAATTAGTACGACAGTTTACTAATGGTCAAGTTTCAGGTTTCCTCGATGCACCTTTGAATGGCTATGAAATGATTTATACCAACACTACTCTTGGCGGTATGAGTGGTGGCCCAGTATTAGATGCTGGAGGGCGTGTAGTGGGCATCCATGGCTTGGGGGATACGGAAGATTCAGAAAGATTACAGCGAGAAGGATTAAGCGAAGAGTCTGCTAGCAGCATTGCTGGTTTGATTAAGCCCGGTTTTAATTATGCGATTCCCATCAACACCTTTTTAAGTCTTGCGCCGCAACAGGGACTCTATTTAAGTTTACAGGTGGATAATTCTGCTGCACCTCCATTAGGTGCGCCCTATGTAGCTAGTGGTGAACCTGATCCTCGCGACACTATTTCTGATATTAATGAGACTTTGAATACCGTTAACGGGGCAGTAAATACTCTGCGGAATATTTGTGGTTTGTTTGGTTGTTAAAGCTTTTTCGGGGTGGGCTATGCTCACCTCTTTTTTAGTTATTTATTGTCGGTGAAGTTATGGGTCGGTTTAGGCTTTTAGTTATTGCTTTAACTAGCTTGTTGTTAGTTATTTGTAGTTCTTTTTTTAAGAGAGTTATTGCTGTTTCTCTTTGTGGAGTTTTGGGGATAAATTCTCCTGCTTGCTATTTTTTAGGACAAGGTAGAGTAGTTGCATCGGTTCCTCCTGGTGGTGAGAAAGAAACTATCTTTGCTCAGGATATTGATATTTTCAGAAATGATGATAGTAATAGTTCTGGTAACAGTGATATTGATATTTTTCGTAATGATGGAGGTGATAATACTCCTTCAAATTCTGATATAAATATTTTTAGTAATCCTAACCCTTCTCAGCAAGATACTACTATCAATAATTCTCAAGTATCTACAGCAAACGCCATAGTCTTTGGATTACCTTCTATAGAAAAGTTATCTTCTGATTCATTTGCGCTTACGGTACCTAGTAATAAAGGATGTAAGTTTAAGTCTACGGTAAAAAGTAATGAAGATAGTATTTATCAAGAATCTATAAGTTTTTTTCCATCCAACACTGAAGAATGCGGGTCTAAACCTTTTATAGCTCAAATTGTTCGAGGAGGTAAAGTAATTGAAATCCAACAAGAAGATCAACCAGGATTATTTGTTATAGAACAGATAAGTAATGAATCTATCAAAATAACCCATCAGTTAATAAATAATTCTACTAATTTAGTATTGACTAGAGTGACTAGTGATCAGGTAAAAGCTGTTTACCAAAATGCTCAAGGCAAAACAGAGCTTGGCACTTTTCCAATTCCTAATGAAAGAATTTCTGAACTAGAGCAAAATAAATCTCTTTTTTATAAAAACACTAAACCTCAAGGCAAAAGCTTAAAAATCAACCAAGAAAAAATTGACAAACTATGCAATTTTGGCAAAGGTGTTTGTAATCAGTTGTCTGCTCTCAGTAAATCAGTACTAATTTACACAGCAGGTTGGGCAGCAGCAGGAAATTTGGTTCCTGCTATAGGTGCAGCTCTATCAAATCCAGCGACTGCGGCTGCGCTTACTACCCTTACTGGAGCAATGGCAGCAGGAGGAGCAGCAGCTACGTTAGCAAATTTTGGTTGCTGGTTTATGTTTGGAGGTGGATTACCTGATATACCTCTACTTCCAAAAGGGCCACAGCAATTAAATGAAGTAGCTTATACATTGTCTAGTGATTTAGCAAGTGAGACAGGCGTAGATAAACCCATAAATGAAGGTTTGGCCAAAATACGTGAAAAACTTAATCTTGACTTGTGTGACAAAGATGATGAACCCGAAATTGCTGAAACTCCTCGCTCTGGCGATCTAACCACAGGTACAAGCTACGGCGATCCCCACCTCATCACCTTTGATGGCTTCCGCTATAGCTTCCAAACCGTAGGAGAATACATCCTCGCCAAATCCCTTAGTGGTGACTTTGAACTGCAAACTCGTCAGGCCCCTGTACCTGGAAGACAACTTTCCCTCAACGCTGGTGCAGCAATGAAAGTAGGAAGCGATCGCATCGCCTTCTACGCCAAATTCTTCCCCGACTCCGACACCTCAACTCCTTTACGTGTCAACGGTGTACCTACAACAATTCAAGGAGAATCCCTTTCCTTACCAGGAGGAGGCACAATCTATAAGCAGGGTAGCAGAAGTTATTTGGTGCAATGGGCGACAGGAGAACAGGTAGCCATCAAAGAAATTAACGTTGCTGGTTCTCAATATATGAATGTTACCCCCGCAGCCCTTAACTCGCCAGGCGGTCAATTTACGGGACTTTTGGGTAATTTGGATGGCGATCCTGGTAACGATTTGCGGACTCGTAGTGGTAGCGTCATCCCTTCTAAATCTACCTACGGAGACATCAAAAACTTGGTTAACCGTATTGTTCCCATTCCCGGTGCAATTGGTCAAATTGAAAACGTTGTTTTTGACCAACTCTACAAAGACTTTGGTAATAGCTGGCGAGTCTCTCAAGAAGAGTCCCTGTTTGACTATGCACCAGGACAAACCACAGCCACATTCACCGACACAAGCTTCCCTAGTCAGTACCGTACTTTGAACGCCCTCTCACCGCAGCAGGTAGAGCAAGCGGAGGCAACGTGTTTAGAAGCAGGGGTAGAACCAGATTTACTAGAAGGTTGCATCTTTGATGTTGGTTTTACCGGGGAAGCCAGTTTTGCTCAAGCTGCGGCGAATGCCTTTAGTGTTATTGAGCAATTCGACAGGTTAATTCCTGGTGGTCTTCCTATTCCTAAACCACCTATTCGTATCCCTGGTTTGCCTTTCTAAAAAAGTGTATCTACCGAAATAGTAGTAGCAACTAATTGAGTTGCTACTACTGACTCCGATTAATTATTATTTCAACTTGTTTCAAAACTAGAAAAATGAACAATCATAATCTTGCTTTTTTAGGTCTAGGTATTGGCGCTGTAACAATTGGTGGAATTGTATATGCCAATTTGAATGGTGAACTTAAAGATACTAAAGCTCAACTCGAAAGCGTAGAAAAGGAGAGAAATAGCCTTCTTAATCAAGTAGAGGAAAAAGATAATGACATTGACAATCTTGATGAAATAATTAAAGGAAATAGTAAAGATTTAGAGACACAGCTAGAAGAAGTTAGACGTTGGAAACAACAAACTGAAATAGTAGGAACTTGCTTACAAGGAGTCGCTGAAGCAATGAGTTATGTATCAGAAGATGATGCAGGCAGTTTTCTAATCACTCTTGGGCGAGTTGAGGATGAATGTAACCAAGCTGAAGAGATTTTAGAAGAAATGGAAAAAGAGCAAAGTAGTACTTTTTCTGAAGGAGCATCTTCTATCAGCACAACAGAGCCGCCTGCACAATTTTTTTGAGAGTAAACCAAGACAAAAGTTTTTCTGATTTAATCTTCAGCTTTTTACAAATACCAAGGAGTAATAAATATGGACTACGACGACTACCAAAGTTCGCCCGAAATATACCAAGAATATCTCTTTGAAAAAGCTATAGAAGATTTGCCAGAGAGGGAAAAAAGAGCTATGAAGGGTGCAAAGCTAGGAAAAGATATAGGAGAAATAATAACAGATGGTAGTCTTTGGGGGAGTGTAGTAGGAGCCGTATTAGGGTGGGGTGCTGCTGAGATTGTCAACGAAGCAATGAGTGATAATGATGGTGCAGGTTATGAAGAAACTCAGTCTGAAAGCCAAACACCAGACTCGGCAAGAGTTTGTGACACTTGCTTATGTGATGATGAAGAGCTTGTATCTGATTGGAAAATAACTAAAAAAGGGAACTGGAAATGTAAGGAATGTGAGGAAAAGAATGATTTTGCTGAATGCAGTAAATGTGATTCTATTCACTTTAGGATTACTAAGAAAGGGAATTACAGATGTATAGCTTGTGATAAAAAACTGAAAACTGATTAGAGTATGCCAGTTGTTTTACAAAAACTTATTTTGATTTAACTATGTTGAAACTAAAACTAAGTGCAACTACGGTAGGCCTTGCCTGCGCCCTTGCTACAACCCTCTCTTCTGGGAATGCAATCGCTCAAAACGAATTCTGTCGCGGCAACGAAGTCCTAACAGCAAGCTATTGTGCTGGGGATGACTTAGAATCAGAAGAAGCTAAACTTTATGAACAAACAAGCAATTCTCCCCAAGAAAACATTTTAATTGCTCAAAGTACTTATGATGCCGAACTCTTAGAACTAACTAATGCTCAGCGCACCCAGAATGGTATGCGAGCATTGCAATACTCTCCCCTTTTAGGACAAGCAGCCCAACTCCATGCCGAAGACATGGCCCGCAATGACTTCTTTGATCATACAGGTTCGGATGGTTCCAGCATTAGCCAACGGATCAGCCGTACTGGTTATAGTTTGATAGCCGTAGGAGAAAATATCTATTATCAAAATCCGCAAGGTAATCCTGTTGATGCAGTAGTCGGTTGGATGAATAGTCCTGGACATCGGCGTAACATTCTTGACTCTAGTTTCACTGAAGTAGGTTTTGGTTATGCAACCGACGGAAACAACCATTACTTTGTTCAAGTATTTGCTGCACCAGACAATAGACAAACACAACCCTCACAAAGCCAACAACCTCCTAGTAACCAACAGCTACCCCCTCGTTCTCATCCTATAGATTGGCTGTGGTAAGTATTACTAAGAGAACTCCAATAAATAAAATATCCTCACCAACTATAAGATTGTAGCAACTAGCAACTAGCAACTAGCAACTAGCTTATCGCTTTTGGATAAGTCTTTTCTTGGCTCTCTCTAATTACCAATCTTTAACTTTTTAATTTTTAATTTCAACTTAACCAACCCCTCAGCCTACGGGCAACTTGAGGACGACGTAACTTACGCATGGCTTTACTTTGAATTTGACGTACCCTTTCCCTAGAAAGGTTAAACATACAACCTACTTCCTCTAAGGTATGAGGCTGGCTGGTAGATAAACCGTAGCGTAGGGAAATAACATCTTTCTCCCTTTCGGTGAGAATATCGCTCAAGACATCAGAAATTTCTTGGCGCATCATTGTCTCGCTCATTTGCTCTTCTGGCAGAGCCATGTCATTATCTTCGAGCAAATCCACAAGTTCGGTATCTTCTCCTTTACCAACCCGGTGGTTAAGGGAGAGAGATTGGCGACGCAATTGCATTAACTGGCGTAGCTGCGGTGGAGAGACTTCTAATTCTGCGGCTAATTCGTCTTCTGTGGGGTTACGCTGTAACCTTTGCTTGAGATTGCGTTGAGCTTTTTTAAGTTTGTTAAGTTTTTCGACAATATGAATGGGTAAACGTATTGTCCGAGCATCATTAGCAATGGTGCGGGTGATAGCTTGGCGAATCCACCAATAAGCATAGGTGGAAAATTTGTATCCTTTGTTAGCATCAAACTTTTCGGCCGCCCGATTTAAACCGATGGCTCCTTCTTGAATTAAATCAAGAAAAGGCACTCCCCGATTTAAGTAGCGTTTGGCAATGGAAACTACTAATCTGAGGTTGGAGCGAATCATTTTGCGTTTTGCTACCCGCCCTTGATATAACTGATATTCCAACTGACGTAGAGTTAAGCCTAAAGCCTCAGCTATTTCTGCTTTGGTGGGATTTCTTTCTAATTTTTCTTCTAGCTTAAATCTTTCTTCTTCTACTGCAACAACAAACTTAACACAATTAGAAAGCTGAACCTCTTCTTCGGGTTTCAGCAAGGGGTAGCGAGACATTTCTTTGAAGAATGCTCCTACTGTATCGTCTGAATCTGTTTTGCTGTATCCTGAAAAACGCTTGCTTCCTTGCTCCGATTCTGGACTGGAAAATTCGATATCAACTGTTTTCAAGTCCAACTCCAGATTTTCACCGTCAGCTTCATAGGGATTATTTGTACTAACCTGAGATGGGGAATTTTTATTAGGGTCGAGTTCAGCAATACTCATAACGTTTGACTTTAATAAAGAATAGGGGAGATTAATGTTTTGCTAAAAAGATGCAGGTTTATTAGTACTTAAAATATCTGGCGATTTTACTCTATGGTACTCAGGCAAGAGGTGAAGATTTTGTTACGTTGACTACCAGAATACTTTAATGATAACTTACCCAAAAAAACGGATAAACCTAATTTTTAGACCAAAGAAGAAAATTGCTGTTTAGCTTGAGGGACTAACACAGTTAATTAGCAAGCTGGTTGAAAATTGATTTCCCCCAAACTTAAATTAACTACATAAATCAAGCTAGCTTTTTTGAAGCAAGAGATTAGAAATATTTTTTTATCTCATGTTGATTGAGTCGCCGAAATAAGAAAGTGGGCTTAAAAACAGGATCTCACAAATAATTGAATTTCCTCTCTATCAAGAGTGAGAAAAGCTAGGATTTTTTCCATTTAACCTCTAGTAAGAAGTTCTAAGCTGGGTTAATCAAGTTAATATAAAACTTATATCTTGCTGCTTAATTTCTCCTATGTCCATTTCCGTAGCAGAGCCTGGAGCTTTTTACCAAGGGCGCGATCGCTTCAAATCACAAAAGTTTATTGAAGTATTAGTAGATTGTCCTGGGGTACAAGAGTTATATACCTACAAGCTAGCTGATGATTTGGTAGTTAAACCAGGGGATATTTTAAGTGTTCCTTTCGGGGCGCAAACCATAGGAGGCATAGCCATTCGCTCCTTCGATTATCCTCCCCCAGATATTGCTCTCCAGCGTATTCGTGAAGTAGAGGAGGTAATTAGCTCAGGATTTTTCCCTCCTTTTTATTGGGAACTACTCCACCGCGTTGCTCAATATTACTGTACTCCTATAATTGAGGTAATTCGCGCAGCTTTGCCCCCTGGTTTACTCCGGAGTTCTCAAAGGCGCATTCGCTTACAAAAAGCGGCACTTCCTCCAGGATGGGAAGATTTTTGTAGCAACGCAGCACAAAAGATTCTGCAACTTCTCCAGTCTCAAACTAAGGGAGATTACAGCGCTTTATATCTATATCGCCAGGTTAGGGGATCACGTCAAGGGCTTAGGGAGTTAATTAAACGAGGTTGGGTAGAAAGTTATCTTGAACCCCCCAAACCTCCTCGCCCGAAAGAACAAAAAGCAGTTACCTTAATAGCCAATTCCCTCCCCACCAAATTAACTACTAAACAAAGAGAAGTTTGGGAAATACTGCGGCGTAGAGGAGGAGAACTTTGGTTGCAGGAATTACTACAAATTTGCCATACCAGTTCTTCTGTGGTTGAGAATTTAGAACGTAAAGGCTGCGTTGTTATTCAAGCTAGGGAAAGATTACGTACCTTGCAAGAATTAGCTCCGGAAAGGGACAAAGAGAAAAACTTAACCCCAGAACAGTTCCTCGCTTTAACAGCCATTTCCAGCTTAGAAAATTATACCCAAATACTCCTCCACGGAGTCACAGGTTCCGGGAAAACAGAAGTATATTTGCAGGCGATCGCACCATTATTCAAAGCAGGTAAATCTGTTTTAGTTTTAGTGCCAGAAATCGGTTTAACTCCCCAATTAACAGATCGTTTTCGCGCTCGTTTTGGTAACAAAGTTTGGGTTTATCATAGTGGGCTTAATTCAGGGGAACGCTATGACACCTGGCGTAGTTTAATTAACCAAGAAGCCCACATTGTTATTGGCACTCGTTCAGCTATTTTCGCACCCCTAAGTAATTTGGGTTTAATTATCCTTGATGAAGAACATGATTCTAGTTATAAACAAGATAATTTTACGCCAACTTACCATGCCCGTACTGTGGCGAAATGGCGGGCAGAATTGGCAGATTGTCCCTTAATTTTGGGTTCTGCAACTCCTTCGGTTACAACTTGGGTAGAAGTACACTCCCAGGAAGAGGAGAAAAATTTGTACCTTTCCCTACCCAAGAGAGTGCAATCTCGCCCCTTACCCCCAGTGGAAATTGTCGATTTGCGGCGAGAACTTCACCAAGGCAACCGTTCTATTTTTAGTCGTTCCCTACAAAATGCCCTAGAAAGGTTGCAACCACGAGGAGAACAGGGCATACTCTTTATTCCTCGTCGTGGCTATAGCACCTTCGTTTCCTGTCGTAGCTGTGGTTATGTCATCGAATGTCCCCATTGTGATGTCTCCCTTTCCTATCACCACACCCACCAACAAGCGACAGAATTACTACGTTGCCATTACTGCAACCATACCAAAGTGCAACCGAGAAGTTGTCCTGAATGCAATTCTCCTTATTTCAAACATTTTGGTACTGGTACACAAAAAGTTGCTCAAGAATTAAGTAAAAGTTTCCCTGAATTGCGTTTCATCCGCTTTGACAGCGATACAACCCGTACCAAAGGCGCACATCGCATTCTCTTAAACCGTTTTGCTAAAGGAGAAGCAGATTTATTAATTGGAACACAAATGCTTACCAAGGGCTTGGATTTAGCCCAAGTTACCTTAGTAGGAGTGGTTGCCGCAGATGGATTATTACACCAAGAAGATTACTGTGCCACCGAAAGGGCTTTCCAGAGTTTAACCCAAGTGGCAGGGAGGGCAGGCAGAGGAAGCGAACCGGGTAAAGTGATTATCCAAACCTACTCTCCTCATCATCCGGTAATAGAAGCGGTTAAAAACCATGATTACCATAGTTTTATCACAGATGCCTTAGCCCAGCGCCAAGATTGTAATTATCCTCCCTACGGGCGTTTAATACTCCTCAAACTAAAAGGTTTGTCAGCTTCAGAGGTGGCTCAAACTGCGAATTTAATTGCTAATTCCTGTAAAGAACTTTTGACTTCAAACTACGAAATTCTTGGCCCCGCCCCAGCCAGAATTATGCGAGTTGCCCGCCGTCATCACTGGCAAATTCTCCTTAAGTTTCCTCCTGAAACAGATATTGCTGTTTCTAAGTTGAGTCAGTTGCGTAATTTGTGTCCAAAAGGAGTTAGTTTGACGATTAATGTTGATCCTTTAAGTATGGAGTGATTGGTGATTGGTTATTTGCTAATGGCTAATAGCTAATGGCTACAATTCTGGACTTCAAGTAGTAAATGGATTAAATTATGGACTATTTTCGAGAAGGCGTGAGAGCTTTTCAGGGTGGAGATTATCAAAAAGCCTTTCGGTTACTACAACCAATTGCAGAAACTGGCAATGCCGAAGCACAATGTGTCATCCCTAATATGTACGAGTTAGGAATGGGTAGAAATAGAGATATTGCTCAGGCAATTTATTGGTATAAAAAAGCTTCTGGAAATGGTTATGGAGTAGCTTCTAATAATTTAGGGGGAATTTTCTTGGCAGGTGACGAAGGAATTGAAGTAGATGCAGCAAAAGCCAAGCAATGGTACTCCCTCGCGAGGAAGCAAGGGTTTACTCACACACCAGCCTTAGACAAATTGTCTTCCCTTGTCTAAAAAATCTAACTACTAGCGACTAGCCGTTAGCAATTAGCTAATCGCTTTTAAATAAGCCTTTTCTCGGATCTTCGTTATTAGTTTTAATGGTAAAGTATTGGCAATCTCTCCAAGTTAAAATCCAAGTCAACATCTGTTCGATATTTTACTAACCATCTAAAGAGTAATCATGGGAAGTTATAAGCAGATCAAAAAGCCAACTTTTCAACCATTTCAAGTTTCACAGATTTCAAGTTTGCAAAGAAAGCATAACCTAGGACTGCCACAGCCAAAACCAAAAGGGCTAACCTTAGAAGAGATGGAAATTAGTAGGAAAAATGCCGAACGCCTGGGGGATTATATATTTGATTTTTCTTCAACCCCTCCTCCAGGAGTCCAAGCGAAGTTAAATGTAGGGGAAGTTGGGGATAAGTATGAACAAGAAGCGGATTCTGTCGCTGGTCAAGTAGTAGAAGAGATTAACTCTCCCCAAGGACAAGTTGAGCCAAATGTTATGCGCCAATGTGATGCTTGTGAGGGAGAAAAGGAGGAATCTTCAACTTCTTTGCAGCGTCAAGGAGAGATTGGGGAAGGTAAAGTTTCTGAGGGATTATTACATCACAATGAGAGGGTAGGACAAGACGGCTTTGTTTACCAAGGGGATTATGCACAAGGGTTGACCCCTATGGTGCAGCAACCTAGTAAGCAAGTACAACAAAAGCCAGCTAATAGCAAAAACTCCAAGCAAAGCGATGTAGCTCCTCACCCAGGAGGAGGGGGAGTTTTGATGATTTTCTACTTCTTCGGTGTCCTATTTAGCATTAGCCCTGCTGGCATGATTCTTGATCGTGTTTTGAGTAGTTCTCCTAAAGACAAGATTCCTAGAGTAAATGCTATATCTAGGTCTACTGCCTTCGAATGCAGTCCTAAACCACCTGATCCAAAAGCTATCAAAACCTTTAACGATCTAGTTAGTCTTCTAAGAGCAGGTAAATCAGACGCTATTCTTAACCTAATGCGTGGGCTTAGCCAAGTAGATGGGGGACAGGATGGTTTGCGAAAACTCCATGACATTTTAGGCTTTTTCACTACTTGTACGACTATAGACGACAAACTACGAGCAGACGCAGATACTCTTTTAAATATGATAGGACCTTTTATAGGGCGTTAGAAACTATAAAGTATTGAAAATGAAAGACAAACTTTTGAGTATTAGACAAAATGGAAAAAAGGGTTATATCGACACTACAGGAAACATAGTTATTCCTTGCCAGTTTGATGGAGGTTCAAGTTTCTCTGAAGGCTTGGCCGCAGTGAAGGTTGAGGGCAATTATGGTTACATCAACACAAAAGGAGAATGGGCTATTCCTGCCCAATTTGGAAAAACAGTAGGTTTTAGTGAAGGATTAGCTCTAGTTGCCGTTGGTGATAAATATGGCTACATCAACCAGCAAGGAGAGCTAGTTATACCACCACAATTTGCCTATGAAGATAGTGTACTCTCTGGCATAGAAGATAATAGATTTTGTCAAGGAAGAGCTTTAGTTAAAGTCAATGATAAGTATGGCTATATTGACTATGAAGGTAACTTAGCTATTCCAGCACAATTCGATGATGTCTCTTCTTTTTCTGAAAGTTTAGCTGCTGTTAGAAAAGGAGAAAAAGTTGGCTATATAGATAAAAGTGGGCAAGTGGTTATTCCTTACCAATTTGATAACCCTGGAGTTATCAGCACCATAATAGAACATATTGGTTATAGTTTTCATGAAGGATTGGCTAAGGTAGTCATTGACGGTAAGTCAGGCTATATCAACCCTCAAGGGGAAATAGTTATAGAACCACAATTTGATGGCTCTTTAGCCTTTTATGAAGGGTTAGCAGGAGTTCAAGTTAGAGATAAATATGGTTTTATCGACAGAACAGGGAAAATAGTTATAGAACCAAAATTTGACTCAGTTGCCTATTTTTCAGAAGGATTAGCAGGTGTAAGTACAGGTAAGTATAGACGTAAATGTAGTGGCTACATTGATAAAACAGGGGAGATGGTTATACCTGCAAAATTTGATATAGCAGTAGGCTTCAAGTCTGGAGTAGCATCGGTGTGGATTGATTCAAAGGATGGATATATTAACAAGAAAGGTGAATATATTTGGGAACCAACGAATTGAAATAAGCTAAATGTTAAGCACATCAGCAATATTAGAAATCAAATTCGCTTCTGAACAAGTCTGAGATGATTAATGTTGATCCTTTAAGTATGGAGTGGTAACATTGGCGAGATTTGCTCCACTGCCTCAGAGAGAATTGCGGCTGATGTTGCTATTTCTTGTTCAGTAGTAAACTTTCCTAACCCTATTCTTAGGGAACCTTCAATTAAATCCTCTGCTAAATTCATTGCCCTGAGAACATGAGACGGGGCTACTAATCCAGAAGAACAAGCTGCACCAGTAGAAATAGCAATTTTGTCGCGAACTCTTGCAATGATAGCACTGTTGGGAATTTCAGGAATGGAAATATGGAGATTTCCGGCTAAGCGAGAATTAGTATCGCCATTAACAACTAAGTTAGGTATTTTTTCTTTTAACAACTGCTGTAATTTATCTCGTAAAGTTGCGATCGCCGCTTCATCATCTTTCATTTCTAAGCCTCTTAACCGACAGGCTTCTCCTAAAGCAACAATACCAGGTACATTAAGAGTTCCTGCTCTTAAACCTTTTTGATGACCACCACCAAATATAATTGGTTCTAAATGGTTCCCTTTTTTGATAATTAATGCCCCTACTCCTTTCGGTGCATACAATTTGTGACCAGAAATTGCTAGATAAGTAATTCCCCACCTTGCAAAATCAAGGGGGATTTTTCCTGCTGCTTGAGAGGCATCACAGAGGAAAGGAATGTTATATTCTTGGGCTATTTCAGCAATTTCTTGAACCGGGTAAATATTACCAATCTCATTATTGGCTGCCATGACGCATAACAGAGATAATCCTCCTTGGCAGGTTTGTTCAAGATGTTCTAAGTCTAATCTGCCTTGAGAGTCAACCTGGAGGCGAATAGTTTGAGCTAATCCTCTTTTTGCGAGGGCCTCGCAAGTGTCTAAAACAGCTTTATGTTCCAGGGGAGACAAAGCAATGCGAGGTTTGTTCTTATCACTAAGACGTTTAAGAATAGTTCCTTGAATAGCTAAGTTAATACTCTCTGTTGCCCCAGAGGTGAAAACAACTTCTTTTGATGATGCCCCGACTAATTCAGCAACTTGGCAACGTGCCTCAGATACAGCCTTTGCTGCTTCGCCACCGTAAAGATGATCTATGCTGTTAGCATTACCAAATGCAGTAGTCATATAATATAGCATTCGGTCTGCCACTCTAGAGTCTACCGGAGTTGTAGAGTGATAATCAAGGTAGATTGGGGAATTTTCAGCAACGGTAGAAGTCATAACTTGATTTATCCTAGCTTTGGATTAGCGTCCTTCAGTTTTGATTCGATAGAAAACTTCTGAATAATTAGGTACAGATAAAGCATAGCGATTAGGAAGAAAATAGAGTAGCCAACGCATCAAAGTTTGCCAAGCTCTTTCAGCATTAAACTCAGGAATACTCGCACAAGGAAGTAATCTTAATAAATCTCTTACTGCGCCAAATCTCTGGGGAGTTTCAACCAATACATCTACCTTTTGGACAATGGGTTTCTGAAGTAAAAGAGTGGCGATATAAGCCTCAAAAACTTCTCTGGATAAAGCAGGAATAAGTGGTAGAGATCGCAAGTCTGTTAAGGCTGCTGTTTTAGAGGCTGTAGATAATTTTTCTGTCAGTCCAGAATAAGCCAAATATAAGTCTTCGGGATTACGGAGTGTAGGCAACCAAGCATTAGCTGCTACCAAATTGTCAGTAGGTAAAACATTGTTTAAAATTTCTAATTCGCTATGACCTTTAGTTTTGAGTTTAGGATATTTTTCTACTAACAACTGAACCCTATCATAAACTTGTTCATAAATATTTTTATCAACCAAAAGGCAGTTTTTTAGTAACTCATTTTCAAAGTTCTTGATAGTTGTTTCTTGAGTTGATACAGTTACTAAAACCTCTAAGTTCGGTTGATTTGAAATTCCTAAAGCTTTAGCTGTTAAATTAGCTGAACCCACTAAACATTGCTCATCTGCTCGATAATATTTAGCGTGTAAATCGTTTCTTAGCCATAAAGAGCCATAACGATAAGATTGAATTATCAACCATACTTCTAAATCACTAACTCCAGTTACAATTTCTTCCGGCAACCAACGAGTAACACATTTGATCGTAATTTCTGGCTTGATGTCATTGAGAATATTTTTTAAGACCGGAGCTTTGATAAAAGGAGCAGCAAGAACAATTTCTGTTTGGGCAGTTTCGCATAGTTTTTTGATTTCTAGTCCTATTGAATTCATTGGCTTATTTCAGGTAATTTTGAGTATTTTACAATCAATAATCAAAAATAGGAGCTAACTATTCATTATCTAAAAATCTCCTCGCAATTCTCCCCCAATCTATCCGAGCATCTTGAGCATCATTTTTACGCTTATTATCTGGTTGTTCATCTTCATATCTAGCCCATGCCATTAATAATAATTTTAAGCCATCTAAAGAGTTAATTAAGCGAGAACGTAAAGTATCTATATCGCCTTTTTCTACATCTTCTTCCAAAATTTCAACTAAGTTTTTATAAGCAGGGTGATCAGTATTTAAAGTAACGATGATTGCTCCTCCTCTAGGTTTAACGGAGAAGAAAGCCGGACTATCAAGAGGAGCCGCAGCAAAGCTATATTTCAAGCCATTTTCTACTATTGTCGCTGCCAATAATTCCGCTTCTTTCTCAGTAACTCCTTCTTCCTTTAAAGTTTGTTGAATTACCTGTTTTCGCTCTTCTTTCGGTAGTTCTTCATCTTGATCGCTTTTACCTTTGTAGCCTTGTGATTTGCGTTCTCTAGTAACACTGGTAGCTGTTTTGATAGGCTTGTAAGGGTCATGACGTTTCTCGCTGGTACGAGTACCTTGAGTTTGTGCTTTGAGTAAGCGGCGAATAATGCTTAGTTGACTATTAATTTTATGAGCAAGTTCTAACAGGGGAAGTTTAGGATCTTCATCTTGGAGCAAGTCTCCTTTAAGTTGAGCAACTGTTTTTCCTTCCTCTAATAAAGATTCAATATCCAGTTGTAAAATTTCTGCAAAATTACGGGCTGATTGCTTGTTATTCGTCACTCCAAAAATATCATCGAGTGATGGAGGAAACTCAATTTCAATTCCCCACCATCGTTCTGTAGGATCATAATTATTAACTAAGTTTTGGTCTAATTCTAATTCTCTTCCGGCACGGACAACAGAAACTCCAATGTTTTTAGAAGCGTGTTGTCCATGAGGCATACTTCCAGGATTTTTCCCTGATTCTACTTGACGTGCTTCTTCTTTAGCGTAAGAGAAACGAACTTTTACATCATGTTCTTTCTCTTTAAATTTAATAGTAAAAGTTGCTTCGTAAGATGTCTCGCCCTGCCAAGGTTGAAACATGGCTTGATTATTAAAAGGTGCAGGGCAAGAGGTATTTTGGATTAAATAACCGGGATCATTAGGAAGAGCATTTTTTTCATTAATGACACTGTATAACGCCTCTACATCAAATGTCACCATGCGAATTTTGACCTCATCGCTATTCAGGAATTTGCGGTACATTCTACCAATCACAAATTCAGAATTATCAATTATTGCTTTTCCAGTTCGCCAAATGCAACGGTCTATTTTTGACCAAATTACTAATGTGCCGCTATCACCAAAATTCTGACTTACTCTTGTCCAAATAGTCGGAATTTGTTTAGTAATAGGTTCAGGAACTTCAGTCATCCGACGACTTTTAATTTCATCTAAGTCAAGGTAAGTATAAAGAGCCTTTTCTATTCCACTTTGCCATGACCACACATCTACTCTTTGACATTGGGAAATAGAAGAAGATGGTAAACCCATACCAAAACGTCCTATTCCAGTATGTTTATTTTCATCTAAATAAGTACCATTGCCGAATTGCAACGCTAGACGCAAAACATCAGCATTCATTCCGCTACCGTTATCTAAAACTGCTATTTGATGAATGCGAGATCGCCTTTGTTGTCCTACTTGCTGTTTCTTCTCACCGCATAAAAGTTCAACTTGAGCAGCACCTGCTTGAATGGCATTATCCATTAATTCGGCGATCGCATAAGCCGCATTTTTATAGCCGTTATCTCGCATGGCTTGAACTGCAAGATGAGCCGGAACGATATCATGGGGGTTGGTAGTCATGGGTTTTTCCTCCAAACGTCTTCCCAATTGTGAAAAGCTGATGCTACTGAAGCAAAACCAGGGAGTTGATTGTCAACAACGGTAACAATTTCAGCAGTAGCATTTCCCCCAGCTTTAACTCCTCGAATAGCTCTTCCTACCATTTGGCTGTATAGTACGAGGGATTTAGTGGGGCGGGCAATAACTGCTGCACTGATTTTTGGGGCATCGAATCCAGTGGTTAAAACGCCGTAGTTACATAAAACCTTGGTTTGAGAGCAATCACTTTTAAAGCTTTGAATCAGCCGTTCCCTTTCTGGTTTTGGAGTATCCCCGGTAATCGCCTCAGCATTCAAGCCCCTTAAACGCAAAATTGAGGCAATGAGTTGAGTATGGGCAACGGAAGTATTAAAAACGATGATACGTTGATGATGATGGGCAAGTTTTTCTAGTTCGAGGATGATGCAGAGGTTTCGTTGTTCATCATCTGCTAGACGATTAAGAATAGATTGGGGAATGTCTAATTCGGTGTTAATCCGATTTAAGTCTTGGCTACTTAGTTCAATACCTGTTTCATAAAATAAGGAACGATAGTTAGCTTTAGCAAGGTATTGTTGATCAACTAAATAATCAATGGGGTTGTCATAACCTTCAATTTCTAAGGTAACTTTCTGTTGAGCGAAAAATTTAGCTAGTTGGGCATCGGTGTCAATATCTGCCCAGGTGCGTCCTGGTGTGGCGGTTAATCCTAACAAAGCAGTATTTTCGTAGGGAACTACTAATGTATCTAATACCAGTTTATAAGTTTGGGCGATCGCTTGATGAGCCTCGTCTATGATTACCAACGAACAACCTACACCTAATTGATTTATGAAGCGAATACTTTTTTTGGCAGCATTATAAACTTTCGCTAATCCTGCTACTACTAAGCCATCTTGAGCCTGTTCTAAGTTTAAATCATGGCTACCCCAAAAGCGATAAGTTGAGATGGGGCGATTACCTAAATAATTCCAGGCTTTTTGAAATTCTGTAACGGCTTGTTCACAAAGTTCTTCGCTGTATGCTAACCAAATAACTAAAGTTGGTTCATTGTTTCTGAGGTGAGTTGCAATAATATTCATTGCTGTGCGGGTTTTTCCTGCACCTGTAGGCATATGTAGTAAAACTCGCCGAGGTTCTTGTTGCAGATATTGTTCAACTTTTTTAGCTGCATGGCGTTGGTGAGTAAATAAAGAGTATTTAGGAGTATTTTCAATAGTTGAAGGAGTTTCAATTGTCTTTTTCTTTCTGGAAGGAAGGGGAGATTCAAAGAAGTTGAAAAGACATTTTCTAACTTCGTAATTGCCGCCAATTCTAATCTTTTTTAATGCTTGATAAGGGTCTCTATGTTCCGGTGCTTCTAATACAATAGTAAGGATTTTTGCTTGTTCTGGGGTGATTAAGTCAAATATTAAATTGCGTTTTTCTTTAGATAGTAATAGTTCTTCTGGTTTGTGGAGGCTTAAGAGAATTTCTCTGAGTTTACTAGGATGAATTAATTTAGGTTCCAAGAGTTTGAGCAATTGAAAGGTGGCACTACCTAATAATTGTTGTAGTGTTTTTTCATCTGCTTTTGATAGTAAGTCTTTGAAGTTCAAACTTAAAAATAATCCCAATTAACCATGAATTAATGAACCTGGATTTCAAATTTATTGTATAAAGTGCCTCTAACCAGAGAGAAACTCTAGAATTTCAGCTATTGCTACATTTTGAATTCTTCTTGCTTTAACTTCTCCGATTCCAGAAATTTTGTTAATAATTTCCTGCTCAGGAACATTTAAAACATCTTTTATTAAGTTGAACCCGTTTTCTGTGAGTTTTCTTTTTTGCCAATCTGTTAAACTCAAATCATTAATGGACTTTTGAAGTAAACCATTAATAATTTCTTGTATTTTTGAATCGGATTCTAAACTTATTGGATTTGGTAGATTGAGAAAAGCATTGTTATTACGACTATATTCAGTAAATAAATAATTATCTAAGTAATCAATTATTTGATTAACAAATTCTTTGGATTTTTCAAGAGCTAAAATACATCCTAACTTGATCTCGTAGCGTGTGCCTATGTTAGATGCAGTTGCTTTTATTCTTTCTCCGTTTTTTCTGACAATGCCTGTGTATTCTAAAAGTCTTAAAGACTCTTTGACAACTTCAGGCACATCTCTATGAATCCAGAAATAACAGGTTGATTTTTTATCACTTCTTCTGCGATCGTTCTTGTTCCGAGTTTCAGGAATTACTTTTTCTTCGATAAAGTTTCTTCCCCAATCGACAATTTCTCTATGTCCTGTGTATCTTTCACCTAAAGCTGAATGTTCCGACCAAATTTCTGCAATATAAAAGTCCTTAATGAATTTTGATATTGTCTCCCATTTCAAATTGCTACATTTTTCTAATGCTCTTAATAATATTCTAGGATTTCCACTAGCAGAATAAGCAAGAATTTTAAAATTGCCTTTTTGCTCTTCTATTTTTTTTATTTTTTCTTGACTCGCTTGTTTATAAACAATCTCCTGCATTATATCTAAATAATCATTGTCTTTATTATTTCTCTCAAGACTTATTAAATCTGCATCATGAGATATCTCAAATGAATCACCGAACGAAGTTACCCCAGGATAAACTGCTGCATTGCAATCTATATAAGGGGTTCTGAGTTTTCTAAAGAGAGAAAAAAACTCTCTTTGTTGTTGTGGTCTAAACATATGAATAGCTTCATCAAAAAGAAAGCATATTCTTTGAATTTTATAAAATTTACATATTTCTTCAATGATTGACAAAAAGTCTTCAGTTTCAGGGATATCAGAGATTACAGAACTATCAATCTCTTTATCTGAGTTTCGATAAGATTTTTCATATTTTTGCATTATATTGTTGAATTTCAACTCAAGAGATTCAGTACTTAGATTACTACCAAAGAGTAATTTTGTAGTGGGGACATTTTCTACTAGTAGCCCTTTATATGCAAGCTGCCGGTAAAGTTCTTTGCAAATTTTAGCCATCATCCAATTCGTAAATTGATCTGGATCATTTGTTTGGATAAGTGTAGTCCTTGATAAACTTAGATATATAGGTAAAACTTTTTCTGTACTATAATTTTCATTTAACTCTATTTGGCACATTTTTAACAAAAAAGTTTTACCAGTTCCTCTGCTACCTTCCAGAACAGTAGGATTTTGTGATTTCAAAGCATGAATAATTTTTTTTTCTAAATCAGTCGAGACAAAAATTCGCTTTATTTCTTCATCTCTAATACTTTCAGTTCTAAGATACAACATGTATTTATATACTCATAAACTATAAAGGTCTTCCTAGTACAACTCTAGTGACTTTTAGATCATCAATATTATTAATTAAACATTCTTCTACCTCTCTGAGATTCTCTGGAGACAAATCTTGAGAAAATCTAATTACCAGTGAATAAAGTATTATTCTCGAAGTGTTATCACACAACTGTTTCCATGAATTAAATTCATCTTGGTTGAATTTTATATGGGATTGATGAGTTTCCCAAGTATAATTACCTCCATGAATATACCCTGACAACTTACGATACGTATCCCTAGCTAATTTGGCTATAGTTTCATTTTCTTTTTTGCCTTTTTCATCAGGTTCTAAATCTGAGAATGCTCTTAACCAAGTGTCAGAAAAGATACCAATATCTTGGTCTATTATCCTTTTCCAGGATATGTCTGCTAAACCTTGTTTCCATTTACGGAAATAAAACTCATCCGAGGAAAACAATATTCCAGATAAAGCCAATTCTAATACTAACCTTAGTGAAGCAAATGCTTGTCTATAAAGTCCAGATGATGCTAAAAAAGCTGAGAATTGTAGCTCATACGCTACATTCTCTAAAACTTTCATTCCATTTCTTTGTGTTTCTAAAATGTTAGACCAGGTTAACAAATCACTTGACAGAACATGATATTTACCTAAGTCTACTTGAGTATGTGAGTCATTAATAATTGAGTTCAAGTTTTTACAAATTTCAAGATGATAATTTTTTAAATCCATAAATTATTTTAAACTAGACAAAAGAACTACCAAGATGTGTTTTACTTCAGGTTTATAGCTTTGAAATTCAACTTTTATTGAGTATCTGTAACACCCTTCTCTAATTGCTTCAAAATTACTACAACTTGATAAGCCTTATTCGGTAAAGGTAAGAGGCAAAAGAGGCGAGAAGTATTGTATTATGGTATTCCCTAGGAAATTAGCTTGAGAAAAAAGAACTCTCTCATTAGTTACCATAGTAAAGATAGGCCTTTCAGTATCAGAGTTAGCCATTATCTAAGCTAAACTTGGCAGCCATTCAGAAAAAGAAATTAGCATCAGCAGTGCAAACCAAATGAAATTACCACTTTGAACATTTCAATTAGAAAGAACTTACAAATGGCAAGCTAAACAAGGCAACTCCTCATCTTCTTCATCTAAAACCGACTCCAAAGCTTCAGATAAAGGCCGGTTAGGAGCAGCTTTTTTGTTCCTGCTCATTGCCTTTTCATGATTAGCAATAATCTCATCTTTGCGCTCCAAAAGTTGTAATAAAGTCTCTCCTTCTGTCCAAGTATAAGTTCTACCATCTTCATGATTTTGTTCATACTCAATAGCCTTAGCAAACAAATCTGGATGTTCTTGGGCTAGCATCACCCACTCATATTTACGCTGAAAAAAGCAAAAGAAACAGCCAGATCGGCTACGCCAGCGATAATAGTCTGGTAAGCCAATACCACTATCTTCTAAGATGTTAATAATATCTGCTTTAACCAATCCTCTTTCCTTAAAAGGAAACACAGGTTTAATATTCGGCTTAGTGGATAAATACCCTTCACGATTTTCATCGGCGCGAATGCCGACATAACTAATTGCTTGATCATTGCCGACAAAATCTTCAAAAGGTTTGATTTTCATCTTCACCGTACACCAACGCATTTGAGGTGAAGGTAATAACCCATCATGGATCGTTAACCAATGATCAAAACCCCTTTTTGCACTTAAATAGTGGATTTTAATACCTAAGCGGGCTTTAATACGCTCTAAGTATTCGTAAGTTTCTGGTAATTCCTTGTGGGTGTCACAAAAGAAATATTCCATCTCAGGGATTTCTCTATGTAACAAAATTGCTAAAGCTGTTGAATCTTTGCCCCCAGATAAACCCAGAATATGTCTAACTTTTTTTGACAACATTGCGGTTGATTTTTATTTCAGAGCTATTACTTATTTTAAAGGTTATTTGCTTGTTTTTTCCTCAATTTTCTTTATTAATGATATTTTGTATAATAGAAGAACTTAAGGAAGACTATACTATTTATGAGATAGCAGATGAGATTCTACCAATTTTAGATAAATTAGAAAAAGATGATCCAGATAAGGAGATTCGTACCAAAGTATCTCAGCTTTTAGAAATAATAGAACCTGATGAATGCTGGCATGACTAAAGATTTATAAACTCATCCTTGGAGTTCTTTATCTATTTTGAAATCACGCTTTGTTTCAAGGTGAACAATATTTTCATTTGAACTAGTAGAGCCATTTAAAATTCTTTCTGTGAGCTTAGTAATTACAGCTTGTTGCAATTGGGAGTTTTCAGGTAATACATCTAAAACCTTTTCGACTAGTTTATTAACCTGGTTTTCTTGTTCATTATCAACCCAAACTAAGCGATGGGTTTCTTGCCCATCAGCGTGAGTTACGGTAAGGCGACGGGCTTCAAACCCAACTCCATTAACCGTTGCTTCTTTTTGTAAGGCTTCAAGATTTTGAAACCGTCTTACCAAATCTGCAAGCTTACTCTCAAACTGAGTTACGTCTTTATCTGTCCAAGATTCGGCGGGTTTATCGGCTACAATCATCACTAAAGCTTCTAACCACTCTTTATCTCCTGGCTTCTGATCAGCAGCAGCTTTAGTAAAACGCCGTAAAGTAGGTTCAAGACAATTTTCGACTAAATAATTAGCTCTAACTCGTAAATCTTCCCGTAGTTTTTGCTCACCTCGACGAACGCCAAAAGCATTGTATAGTAAACTTTGACAATCATTCAACAAACTATCATAAGCTGTGTGTAATTCACGGATAACTTGCCCCAGTTTTGCCCGTAATTTTTTGGCAATTGTGCCATCATCAACCTTCTCTGTACTAATAGCAGGTAAACCACAAGCTTGAGGTAGACTAGTGAACAAGAGTTCATCTGGTTCTACAGTTTCCTGTAAAGCTTCTAAAACAGCTACGGCTTCTGGACTTAATTGTTGCTTAGTTTGTTTTGTGTATTTAGGAAGTTTACTGGCAAACTGATACAAAGGTGTAACTACCGTTAGTAGAGTAGCATTACGCAGCTTTCTAGATTTTTTAGCTTTGGGATTGCGTAAAATAGTTTCTAGTTCTTTAAATACTTGAGATCGCAATCCTACAACTTCAAAATATTTGACTGCAAAACGAGAAGGGTTCTTTAGTAGTAATTCAAAATGCTCTATTCCTAAAATAGGAACAAAAGTACCATCTTGATAAATCCCAACATCATCAAGATGATATAGCAAGATTGCAGCTAATAAAATAGGAATTACCCCCTGTTTTACTCCGTAGGGAGGAGCAGCTAAAATTTCATAAAGTTGAGCTAGGTTTTGAGGTTTATCTTTGGCAGCTAAACAAAACTTTTCAATAGCTTGCCACAATGTTTCTACGCCTGACTGTTTGCTGGGTGGATAAAAATTCTCTTGTTTATGAATTCCTGTTTCAGCTAAAAGAGAATAATAAATGGTAACTTCGGGACCATATCCTACTAACCCTAATTTCTCTTGATTAGAACACTCTATCATTGCTTCAATGAGTTGTCGCCTCGCCTTTGCTCCTTGGGAAGTAAGCTCTCTACGATTAATTAGCTCATTTTGAATAATGGGAGTCTTGTGATAAATGCGATCACAAAGTTGAGAAAGTTTGGCGTTAAATTCGGTAATGTTATTAATGCTTTCCTGTTGTCCTTCAAACCAACAAATATTACTTTTAGCTGTTAATTTAAAAGCATTTTGTAGGGTTTCATAAAGTAAGTTTTCTGCTCCTACTAAGCGATAACGTACTTCTCTTCTTGCCACACCATCAGTTTGCAATTCTGAAGCAGTATTCTGAATTTCTTGCAGTGCTGCATACTCTCTAGTTCGGATACGTAGCAAATCTAATTTAGCAGCAGACAAGATAACTAAGGGCTTGCTATCAGCAGTAAATTGAGGAACAGAAGTAGGTTGATTATCATCTAGCCAATAAACAATTAATCCGTCACTTTCAGTATTAGAACAGGATAAATCTTTCAAATTACTAGAACTATCTAAGTAACAACGCTCAAAATAACGTAGAGTTCCTATTTGATAACTATGGCGCTGGACTACTAAAGGTTTTAAAGGTCTAATTGAAGATAATAAACTGAATAAAGATGAGGAATTTTTATCACGATATTGTGATAGTTTACTGTCTATATTAAAATCAGAACCTTGCCAAATACGTAGTTCATTTAACTGACGACGGTGGGTAATTAAACCTTTGTGTAGTAGGTTATCAATGATTTGCTCCCAATATTTACGACTGTCGCTATCATCTGGACTATCACACATTGCTAAAGTAACTACATTACGGCTTGCCCTAGTTACCCCAGTAATTGTAACTAGGTTTAAGATGCCGATAGTTTTAAGAACTTTGAGAATATCAGGTTCAAGGTATTTAGCATCAGCAATTAAATCCTGAATTTCCACCCATCTTTGTAGATTAGGACGAGATGCTAACCCTATTCCTGCTGCTTCTATAAAATAGTCATAAACTCTATCTAATTTCAAAGAAGGTAGAGCATTTGATTCTACTGTAACTTCTTCTAAAAACTTCTTAAATGAGTAGGGTTCCGAGCTAGTTAAAAAGGTAAACAGAGAGCGATCATTTTGAGCATAGCGATGACAAAGCGTGGGCAAAACCAAGGCAGTAATAGGATGTAATGGGTAGACTTTCTCGATTATTTCCCTACTTAATTCTTCGCTAACAAGAAGATTGTTCAGGGTGAAACACCATTCTTGGGCTTGATTATTAATAGCACAAGAGAGAGCTTCTACGTTTTTCTGATTAATAGCTTGGCCAATTAATCGCATCATTTGTCCTGCTGATTCAGTAAAAGCAATATCCTCAAATCTACCCTGAATCTTTGCCCATTCGTTGAGTTGAATAGAAGCTAATCTTTGACTATAATCAGCAAAAGCTTGATGAAGTATTCCTAAAATATAAATAGGAGTTTGATGATCTTTTGGTAGTTCAGCAAGTTGCTGCAATAAATATAAGTCTTCTGCCCCTTGATTATAAGCTGCATATTCTAAGTTTTTACCTAACTCATCAATTATCAAAAATATGCCTGTCTTAGAAACTTTCGCTAGTTCTTGTACTAAAGCAGAAACTTCTTTGCCATCAATCTTATTTCCCCTCTCAATTTCTGCTTCTAAGTCTTGAATTCGTGAAACAACTGCTAATTTATCACGCTTTGTAGGAGTCCAATATGTTTCTACTCCTCGAACTAAAGCCCGAATAATTGTCTGACTAACTGGTTCCCTTTGGGCAACACCAACTGCCTGAATATAACCTTTCGTGGGGATATTTAAGCTTAAAGCAAGATATTCAGAACTTTCTTTACCTAAAGCCGTTGCAGAGATTTCTAATGCTAGCGATCGCATCTTGCTTTTTGAAGCTGCACATAAAGAAGCTAGATATAGGGCAAAGGCAGATTTACCAGTGCCATAAACGCTAGTTAAAGTCCACGCATTACTAGCACCTTCTTCTTGTCCCAGCCCTGGTAAAATGCGTCTTAGAGCATCAACAGACCTTTCAGTAAGGATATATCCTGCTAAGGCATCTAATTGTTCTAAATCTCGCTCTAAATTAACCGAACGAGAGTAGCGACGATTGAGGCTGAAATATTGAGAAAGTGCTTTATTAGCCATTACGATTTATACCCACTGCCTCTGAAGACGATAATACTTATCTAGAATATCGTCTGCTAGTTGTTTTGGATTGCTTTTAAAAGAAAGTTGAATTAATCCTGCCGATTCAGAAATATCAAGGAAATCATGAGACTGTGCTACTTTTTCTATAGCCTCACAGAGAACAGTTTCAGAAAGTTTGAATGCCAAACCGGGACTACCTATATCGTATAAGAGTCTCGATATTGCCACTTCTTCTGCACCTTTACTTGCCCAGCTAGCATATTCTAAGCAAGCCGCAACAATAATTTCGGGGGGTAAATTTGCTTTTGCCCCAGTTTTGAAACTATAACGTTTACTGCTTCGGGCATTTTGGATAATGCCTAATTGTTGAAAAGGACAATCAATAGAGTCTTCTTTAAAACTTGTTTTGCTCTCTTGTGAACTATACATCCGTAAAATACAAGAAATATCTTTTTTTAAAGAAGATTCAACTACGGTTTTACCTAAAGTGTTTTGCCATTCACTAATTTCTGTAAGTAACTCATCTGAAGTGAATTCGAGTTTCTTAGATATAAAAAAAGTAAAATACCAAGCAGCAGCTTCACAGGTTGGTTTAAGTAGATTCCAATGTAATAACCATAAAGAAGCCGGATCTTCAAGAAATGAATCCCAACCATGTTCACCAAAAAGCTGCTTGCCAAATTCAGTCGGGCGCTCTGCTTCTAAAACCTTAAAACTTCTGCACCAATAACGAATAGAACGTACCATGTTCTTACCCACTCCTAAACGAATAGGTGCATCTTCCCTTTGAAAGATATTTCCATCTTTTTCTGCCCAGTCAAATCCTTTTTTTAACCAACTAAAACGAGGATGAAAAGTTTCATGCCGAGCAAAGATAGGCTCTACTGGTGCAATTTCTAGAATATCACTATCGGTTTGGGAAACAGTTGATGGGGGCATTAAATTATAAGGCGTTCATAACTTAGTACTATGATACTAAATTCTCTCAAGCAAATATTTCTAATGCTTTCTTTCTTAATTAGAATTAATCTAAAATATTACTACACAGCTAAAAAGCGATCAATTACTTCTTGACTCAACTCGCTTGTGGAACCAGAAGCGACAATTCCTCCTTTTTGCATCGCGTAATAATAGTCAGCTTGACGGACAAAATGTAAATGCTGTTCTACTAATAAAACCGAAATTCCGGTACTTTCAATAATACGACGTACTGCCGCTTCAATTTCTAGGATAATGGAAGGTTGAATCCCTTCTGTAGGTTCATCCAAAACTAATAACTGAGGTTTCCCCATCAAAGCACGGGCGATCGCAAGTTGTTGTTGTTGCCCACCGCTTAAGTCTCCTCCTCGTCGAGAAAGCATGGTTTTAAGCACAGGAAACAAAGCAAAGATTTCTTCTGGTATTTCTTGCTTACCTTTCCTGCCTTGAGGGCGGGCTTCTAATCCTAATAATAAATTTTCTTCTACTGTCACGCGAGGAATTATTTCTCTACCTTGAGGTACGTAACCAATACCCAATCTTGCTCTTTTATCAGTAGCAAGTTTGTCAATAGGTATGCCGGAAAAACTAATAGTTCCTATACGCTGTTTAAGTAAGCCAATAATTGTTTTTAATAAGGTTGTTTTTCCCACTCCATTACGGCCAATTAAACAAACCATTTGTCCTTTAGGAACACTTAAATCAACATTACGGAGAATATGACTTTCCCCATAATAAACGTTCAATCCCGAAACTTGCAGCATCGGCGCCTGCGAAACTTCATCACTTACTGGAACATCAATATTAGTTTGAGTCATTTTATTTGCTATTTGCTAGTTGCTAATTATTTTTTCCCTGAAGTAGCAAGAAATATACTCTTAAAGCTAATAGCTAATAGCTAACAGCTAATTGCTATGTTTCTTCCCCTAAATAAACCTCAATTACACGAGGATCATTTTGTACCTCATCCATGTTGCCTTCACAAAGTACTGAACCTTGATGTAAAACGCTTACTTGACGAGCAATTTGTCGGACAAATTCCATATCATGTTCAATAACAATGATAGAATGACTTTCCGCTAATGCTAATAGTAGTTCCCCCACATTTTCTGTTTCTTCATCAGTCAAACCAGCAACAGGTTCATCTACTAATAATAAGTCGGGGGATTGAGCAACTAACATTCCTATTTCTAAGCGCTGTTTTTCACCATGGGAAAGTAAGTCTGCGAGTAAATCAGCTTTGGATGTTAAACCAATAGTTTCCATTAAGCCAGTAACATTACGTTGTTCACTAGCTGAAGGACGACCAAAAAGAGTGCCAAAAACGTTTTTTTTGCGGTTACAAACTAAATCCAAATTTTCCCTGACTGTTAAGTTTAAAAGCACTCGCGGAGTTTGAAATTTACGACCAATACCTAAGCGAGAAATCTTATCTTCTGAAAGCCGTTTTAAGTTGCGCCCTTTAAATAAAACTTGTCCTTCTGTAGGTTGAACTTTTCCAGTAATGACATCTAAAAAAGTAGTTTTTCCCGCCCCATTAGGACCAATAACCACTCGCAATTCTCCAGTATTTAAAGCAAGATTCAAGTTGTTAAGGGCTTTAAAACCATCAAAGTTAACTGTAAGATTTTGTATTTCTAAGATTTTTTCATTAGCCATTGGAAATAATAAGTAATAAGTAATAAGTAATAAGTAATAAGTAATAGGTAACAACTGATAATTATTCATTGATGCTTAACGGCAACGGCAAGCCGTACAATGATCATTTATCATTTATCATTTATCATTGATTCCCGTTCTTTTACTACTTCTGGATCTTCTTCTAAACTAGGATAGGTAAAAGCTTGTTTGCGCCGGAAAAATAGCGATCGCAGCTTTTTAAATAAGCCGACTATACCATCCGGTAAGACGGTAACAACTATTAAAAATAATGCCCCTTGGAAAAATAGCCAGATTTCAGGATATTTTTCGCTTAAAAATGTTCTTGCCCAGGTAACTAATAGAGTACCAATTATTGCTCCTACTAAAGTTCCTCTGCCTCCTACTGCTACCCAAATTACCATTTCAATGGAGAAGGCAACTTCCATGAAACTGGGGGTAATAATTCCTGATTGTACTGTGTATAAAGCCCCGGAAATTCCGGCGATCGCACCAGAAATAGCAAAGACTAACACCTTGAATCCAGTGGGGTTATAACCAGAAAAACGTACCCGATTTTCATCATCACGGATAGCAATCAACATCCTACCAAAACGACCACTAGTTAACCACCGGCAAAATAAGTAAGTAAGCAGAAGTACGAAAATAGTAATTTCATAAAAAGCTATTTGGGCTGATTGGGAACTAATGACAGCACCAAAGAAAGTTGCTGTATCCGTTTTTAGTCCGTTAGTACCGTTAATTAGTTTTTGTTGACCGTTGAAAAAGTTGAAAAAGACCAGTAGTGCTGCTTGGGTTAAAATTGAAAAGTAAACCCCTTTAATTCTGTTACGAAATACCAAATAACCCAACAAACCTGCCACAATTGCGGGGATCAGGAAAATAGCAATTAAGGTGAAAGGAAAAGAGTAAAAAGGTTGCCAGAAAAAAGGCAGCTTATCAACGCCGTATAAACTAAAAAAGTCAGGTAACTCTCCAGGGGGAATTTGTAGTTTGAGGTGCATCGCCAAAGCGTAGCCCCCAAGGGCAAAAAAGATGCCATGACCTAAACTAAGCAAGCCAGTATAGCCCCAAATTAAGTCGATTCCTAAAGCAACTATAGCTAAGGAGAGAAACCTTCCGAACAGTCTCAGGCGAAAATCTCCTAAAACTAAGGGCATTACTACAGCAAGCAAAAGAAGAGTCGCGACTAGAGCAGCAACTTCAATAGCGAGCCTACGCCGTTTTTTATGCTTAATGTTACGATTGACAAGAGATGTTTCCACTTTTCAAGTTACCTATTACCTATTACCTATTACCTAATTCTCTACCGCACGTCCTTTTTGAGGAAAAATACCGGAAGGTTTTACTTGTAAAAAGGCAATAATTAAAGCAAAAATCATTACCTTTGCCATACTTGTAGTTGCAAAGAAAGTAAAAAAGTCAGCGATAGGTTTCAATGAATCAGTAGCAGGAAGAAGAAGGGCGATAGTTCCTGTACCAATCAAATAAGTAATGATACCAATTGCTAAAGCAGCCAAGATTGTTCCGAGTAAATTTCCTACACCACCAACTACCACCACCATGAAAGTATCAACAATATAAAGCTGACCAACATTAGGCCCTACCGATCCCAGAAGAGTAATGGCACAACCCGCTATCCCGGCTAAACCAGAGCCTAAAGCAAAGGTGATAGCATCTACTTGTTCGGTGGGAATTCCTAAGCAAGCACTCATGGTGCGATTTTGAGTAACAGACCTAATTTTTAGTCCCCAAGTAGTGCCATTCAAAAACCAATAGATAGCAGCGACACAAATAATGGTTAGAACAATGATAAATAATCTTGTATAGGCAAATTGCAAACTACCTAAAGATAAGCCCTCTTGTAGCCATTTTGGGGCGCTAACATCAACGTTTCTGGTATCAAACCAAGGCTTTGTCCAGGTTTGGCTATCGCTTTTGTTGATTAATATTCCCAGTGCGATCGCAATTCCCCCGGAGATAGTTAATAGCAAGGCGATCGCTTTATCCTTAATGCTTTGCCAATTACTACGGCGTTTGAGAATAGCAAGTCCCCCCAAAAAAAGTAAACAAAAGACTCCTAAACAAAGGGCTAACATTCCACTAACACTACGAACAAACTGTCGTAATATCAGGCTAACGCCCCAAGTCGCAAGTAATGTTTCTAATGGTCTGCCATAAAGGAAGCGGATCACACTTTTTTCTAAAAGTAGCCCTACTATTGCCGCCACGATAAAAGCACAGGGAATAGCAAAGAAAAAGTAGTAATTATATAAAGACTCCGGTAAGTAAGCTTTGAAGGTATTTTGGACTACAAAAGTTGTGTAAGCCCCCAACATCATTAACTCTCCATGGGCGAGGTTAATTACTCCCATGAGTCCAAAAACAATGGCTAGCCCTAGTGCAGCAAGCAACAGTACAGAACCAATACTGATGCCATCAAAAAGTCCTTGTATTAGTGGTAACACTTCAGTTAAGGGATTTTAGTTTCAATTTTGGCTTAGATTGTAGAGTAGAATGTGGCTTCCCCTGAAACTGTTCGCAGTAAGCACTTTGGCAAAAGTAATAAGTAATAAGTAATAAGTTTTGAATGTAATTTAGTCTGATTACCCATTACCTATTACCCATTACCTGATCCCTCTAAGAATCTTCTAACTTATATTTACCACCCTTTTCTGGATCACTCCAGTCACAACCAAAACCTTTGGTGTCAGGAACATATTGGTTCCAGGGTACAGGATCAACTGGACCTTCACTAGCCCAAACGATTTCAAATAGACCATCCTCACGTACTTCACCAATTCTTACAGTTTGAGAAATGTGATGATTGGCTTTCATTTCTACTGGTCCTTGAGGTGCGTCAAATGTTTGACCAATAGCTGCTTCCCTTACCTTTTCAAGATCGGTAGTACCAGCTTTTTCTACAGCCTGACTCCAGAGATATACCATAATGTAAGCAGATTCCATGGGATCGTTGGTTACTCGGTCTTCACCATACTCTTCCTTAAATGCTGCAACAAATTTTTCATTTTCTGGGCTTTCAACGGTTTGGTAATAGTTCCAGGCTGCGTAGTGACCTTCAAGAAAATCTGTACCGATGGTACGGACTTCTTCTTCGGCGATACTTACTGACATTACAGGATACTTATCTGCTGTAAGGCCGGCACTCTTCATTTGTTTAAAGAAGGCTACGTTACTGTCCCCATTGAGGCTATTAAAGATTACGCCACCATCAGGTAAAGCTTGTTTGATTTTGGTAATAATTGGGGTAACTTCGGTATTGCCTAAAGGTAAATAATCTTCCCCAACTGTTTCACCATCTTTCGCTTTAAGCTGTTCTTTAATAATTGTATTAGCAGTACGAGGGAAAACGTAGTCAGAACCCACTAGGAAAAACTCTTTGCCCTTGTTTTCCAATAACCAATCTACCGCAGGTTCAATTTGTTGATTAGGTGCTGCCCCAGTGTAGAAGATATTTTTAGAGCATTCTTGCCCTTCATACTGTACTGGATACCAAAGCATATGGTCTTTGGACTCAAAAACATCTAATACTGCTTTACGGCTAGCAGAAGTCCAACAACCAAACACCGTTACAACTTCATCTTGATCAATTAACTTAGTCGCTTTTTCTGCAAAGGTTGGCCAATCAGAAGCCCCATCTTCCTGGATGGCTTCAATTTGCTTACCTAAAACTCCCCCAGCTTCATTAATTTCTTTAATAGCTAGCATTTCCGCGTCTACTACAGTAGTTTCGCTAATAGCCATTGTGCCGCTAAGGGAGTGGAGAATACCAACTTTAATTGTCTCACCATCCCCGGCAGAAGTTGATGCTTCTGAACCTTCAGTTTCCTCAGTCCCTTCAGGTGCTTCTTCTGCGTCACCACAAGCTTTTAGCAATAAACTAGTTCCCAAAGCTGCGGAGCCATAAAACAAGAATTTCCGTCTTCCTAATCGTCCTACCATAATCTATCTCTTGTGTAATTGTACTTGTAACCGACTACTTTTCTTGTGAGGAGGAAAATACAGGGTTAATAGGTGGTTAAGCTTTGTATGTTAATGTTTGTTCTGGGAAGTGTTTTGTAGCCTCGGATACAAATTATCGCGTTTTTATTTGAGGTAAGTAATAAGTAATAAGTTAGGAATCTACTACTGTCTTAGCTAATTAAATGTAATTTGATGAAATTTTCGATTTCGGTTAAACCTTGCTTCGTCTTCAAGTTAGTAAATACAAAAGGTTTTTCCCCTCGCATTTTCTTGGCATCCCTATCCATAACAGTTAAATCTGCTCCTACTAAAGGGGCGAGATCGATTTTATTAATCACTAAAAGATCCGACTTGGTAATGCCTGGCCCCCCTTTACGGGGAATTTTATCTCCTGCGGCGACATCAATAACATAAATAGTCAAATCCACAAGTTCAGGACTAAAAGTTGCCGCCAGGTTATCGCCGCCACTTTCGAGAAAAACTAGGTCTAAGTTTTTAAAAACTGTTTCTAGGTTTTCAATAGCACTCAAATTAAGAGAAGCATCTTCACGAATGGCTGTATGGGGACAACCTCCTGTTTCCACTCCTAGTATGCGATCGCTCTCTAAAGCTTGGGAACGTACTAAAAATTGGGCATCTTCTTGGGTATAAATATCATTAGTTACCACAGCAATTTGATAAGCCCCGCGCATTGCTTTACAAAGGGCATCTAACAAAGCTGTTTTACCTGATCCCACAGGACCAGCAATACCAATACGAAATGCTGTCATGTATGGTTGTGATTAAAATGATGTGTAGTTTGGGTTACTGGTTTTTGCTAATTGCTAATTGTCAAAATACCAGATGCTTTGCGTAGGCAAAGCCCGCCGAAGGCATCGCAACTTATAACCAAAACCTGCAATTTTTGATGAAAGGCCATAACAGAATTAATCTGTCTGAGCAATTATGACATATATTGTAGAGCAACAAAAAGATCAACGGCTAATCCACTCTGGAGTGAATTGGCATAGCTTCAAGTCAATTCAAGGAGGATTCGTAAACTCTCCAGGAATCCAACTTTTTTACTATAGGGGTGAGGTGGAAATCTTGGCTGTTTCCCAAGAGCATGAAGTTTTCAGTGGTGTTCTTGCACTTTTGTTAGGTACTTATTTTGTAGAAAAAGGAATTGAGTTCACCCCAACAGGTAGCTTTACCCAAGAGAAGGAGGCAGAGGTATCTGTACAAGCAGATCAATCTTACCTGATTGGTAAAACCTCTGGAGCGATCGCAGACCTTTCTATAGAAATTGTCTTTACCAGTGGCAACGAAAGTAAACTAAGGCGTTACCAAGCCTTAGAAGTGCCGGAAGTTTGGTTTTGGGAAGATGGTGTGTTTGCGCTGTATTATTTGCGAGGAGATGGTTACGAGAAAATTTCCCGAAGTGAAGTTTTGCCAGGTTTAGATATTAATTTGTTGTCTCGATGTCTGATGATGAGTTCTAAAGTTGAGGCAGTTAAGAAGTTTCGACGGGGTATTTCTTAGGCTGGGGAGTTGAACTAATAAAAGCTAGGAGGCAAACACATTATGATTGCAGCAAAAGACAATTTACCACAACTCACCCCAGAAGAGTACTTTGCTTGGGAAGAAAAGCAATTAGAAAAGCATGAGTATATTGATGGTGAAGTCTATGCCATGAGTGGCGGCAGCAAAAATCATAGTTTAATCTCCGTCAGATTCATTACTTTGCTTGCCAATCATCTAGAAGGAAGTAGCTGCGAAACTGGTAATTCAGACCTAAGAGTTAACATCGTTAAAACTAATGATTATACCTATCCAGATGTTAGCGTAACCTGTGATGAACGGGATAAGACAACGACTCAATACATAACCTATCCCTGTTTAATTGTTGAGGTTTTATCAAGTAGCACTGAAGCTTATGATAGAGGTGGTAAGTTTAGAATGTATCGTAAAAACCCCGTTTTAAAAGACTATTTATTAGTTAGCTCTACCCGTAGGGAAATAGATTTATATCACAAAAATGATGCAGGTGAATGGGTGATTATAAATTACCAAGAAGGGGATACTATAGAACTCAAAAGTATTAACCTCAGTTTCCCTGTTGAGCAAGTTTATCGTGGTATTACTTTCACTCCAGAGTAGGCAACAGGCAATAGACAAAAGGGAAAAAAGAAATTTGCCTCTCAATTTTAGTTTTCAATTGCATCAATCATCCTAGCCTTCCTAATTCCCTTAAATTTTTCAAATCAAGTTCAAAGTCCTCAACATCATAAGAATAAAGAGGAATTTCGTGCTGTTTGAGAAGTTGACAAAAGTTCTTTGGTTGCATATGTGCCAACTGGCTAGCATAGCCTAAAGTTAACCGATTTGTTCGGAACAGATATAAGGCAATTTCCTGGCAAAATTCCTTGGGTGTGAGTTGGGAAGCTTGTAGGATTTCGTCTGAAATAACGATACTCATAAACAGGGGTTGTTTTATCAATTTTTCTTTAGCTTATCTCATCCTATCCCCGCGAAACTGACAGTTATGCCAGAGGTTTATGGCTTCAGATGAGTTTTAATTTTCGATTGCATCAATTTCCATCTGGGCAAAGTGTTCCATTAACATCCGATGCATGAAGATGTAGCAACCTCCTACTGTTAACCAAGCCAACTGTGTGTCGTTGCTAAGGCAGTGTAGAATCTTATTTTATAACTTTAAGGTATTTTGATCAGGAGAACGAATCTCACTCAATTAACCTATTTAGTATTCCAACGATTGAAAAGTTCTTTATATTGCTTAGGCTTTATCTCATCAACGCTTGAACCTATGCGTTGATAAAATTTGTCATCATATGTGATTGGTTCTTCTTTAGCACTTAAACTAAACAACACCACAGTTTTATTTAAATAATTAATTATTTTGATATTTCTACCAATATTATCTTTAGTGCTTTTTTCAATTTTTTGAGAGCTAAGTTTTTGAATTAGCCAACGAACAAATTCATCAATACTTCCCTTTAATTTTTCAGCTTCATGTTCTATGCCTGTGATTTTAAAGCCCTTGTATTTTACAGGTTCAACTTTATAAAACTGTTCAATTCTCTTCGCTGTTTTTTCATTATCTGCTACTCCAACACAAACATAGCCAGTTGCATTGGGTGAATGATTAGCCATTGCTGTAAGAGTTTTGATTATTTTATCAAAATTACCTTGATCAAATTCTCTTTCTCCATCTATTTTTGTAAAACCTTGCTTGAAATCATATAAAGTCTGTTCAGTTTTGGATTTGGTGAGTAAAGTTTCAAACTCTGTTATCCAGCAATCATAAGCAGGATCTTCAGTATTTCTCTTTTTGAAAAACTCTCTAACGATACCTTTTATTTTCTTGATATTGCGTATTTTATTTTGATAAGACCAAGTAGGACCACTAGGCGTATCTATATCTTTCTTTATATTTTTCAAAGAGTCTATTAAACCATCACAGTCAGATATTTCCATCTTTTCTTCAACAATTAAATCATAGAAAGCTAGAAAAACTATTTGAAAAGGACGTGGTATGTATTTTAAATTACTTCTGCATATAAGATTATTGAAAGTTTTGTTAGACTCCCTTAATATCTTACGAAGATTATCGTAGATTAAAATAAATTGTTGTTTAATTAAGTCAGGCTCTTTTAACTTCAAAGCAGCTTCTATTTTCTTCTCTTCTTCTATTATTTCCTTTGTATTACCTTTTCTAAATCCATAATAGCCATCTAAAACTGAGGCATTGCTTCTTGGAGTTTCAGATAGTAGCATATAAGCAAGAATATCAGCTACAATTTCTTCATCTTTTGATTCTCTCAGCATTTCTTTTGTTAATATTTTATTCTTTACCCAAAAGATGTCGTCTACTCTAATACCATATGGAAGCTTTTTATTAGTTATACTAATCTCTTTCATATTGTTAAGAAGAAGAATATCAGAATCTGATGTGTCAGTTCTTATTTGGGTAGAAATTAGTCTAACTAAGTTGGCAAATCTAGAAGTTGCACCGGCCGATCTTAGCTCTTGCTTAGATAGATGCTTACCATTAGAGTTAATTCTTCTAAATACTTCGTCAACTTTTTTGTTATCATCAAATGAATAGACAGAAAGTGGAATAACATAGCTTGCTATTAACTCACAAGACTTTCTTTCAAGAATAGGATGGTTTTGTTCTAAGTTTCCTTCATCCAAGCAAGATTTAGATTCTACCATGGTTTGTAAATCAAAATACTTACCATTTATATCAAATTCTCCTTCAATAAAAGATACAATAGCGTTTAGTCTTTGCATCCCATCTATAATCTCAAATATAGGGATATTTTCTTTTTTAGTTTCAGCAAGTAGAATTATAGGTACAGGAAATCCTTGAAGAATTGAATCAATGAAAGCCGTTTTCTCTTCAATATTCCAAACCAGCTTCCTCTGATATCTCCTATTAACGAAAAAAACGTTATTTATATAAAAGTTATATATTCTCTGAACAGGTTCGCTTCTGATAGAAAGTTCTTTTTGATGACTAGAAGATAAAGATATATTCGGTTTAGACATAAATCATTTCCTTAACAAGCAAAAGAAAAACCACATAATACTATAACGAACCTATAAACTTGATGCCTAAAGAGAAACTTCTTCAATCTCTGCGATAGAAGTTAACCAATCTTCTTTGCTTAAAGATAATTTAGTTTCTGAAGTACGGTTACACCGTGCTGCAAAATGACAGTATTGGCATTCTCCTTTAGATTCTGGCACTTGAGGAAAAGGAATTCCTTTACTGAGATAATTATTTAACCAAACATCAAGTTGAGTAAGTAAAGTAATTAAATCTTGTTCCGTTTGTTCGTGCTGTGCTTGACTATATTGAAAGGTCAGAGATTGAGGTTTTCTCGGTAATTTCACAAACCAGTAAGTTAAAGAAACTTGTTCTGGTAAATAATCAGAAGTTTCCACTAACAAATATAAATATAAGCGGGTTTGCCAATTTTTTCTTAATACTTCTTGGTTTTCTGGTTGTAAATACGTCTTCCAATCAAGAATTTGTCCTCGATCTGTTTCGGCAATTAGTAAGTCATAAATAACACTTAATAAATACCCTTGAAAGTTCAAAGTACGATAATGTTCTGCTTCTCGCCAAACTTGAGAATTAAGAGCAAAAATTTCTGGGGCAGCTTCGATTAACGCATGGATAGAGGACTTAAGTTGTTGATCTTCTGTAAACAAAGCTTCAATGGGTAAGCCTAACTCCCTTTGCTGCATTAAGGTATGAAAACGATTTCCCCAAGTAACTTTGTCTTGTTGCTCTGGACTCAAAGGAAAATTTAACCCGTCGAAATAAGTGTGTTGAAATTTACGAGGACAGGTATTTAGTAAGTTGAGTTGCCCTTGGGAAAGACGAGTTAATATCATTGAGCATTAAATTGAGCATTAAATGGAATAGGGAATAGTCACTCTTTCAACAGAAAATAGAGGTTTTGAGAAATTCCCTAGGTAACTTCCAATTTGTTAAATCGCCTTCTAGCGATGAAAGAGCAAGTATATATATACTAATTTTATAGCTTCTCTTTTAGGCATTTCAATTATGATGGTTCCAAGACATTCCTAAGTAAAAAAAATATCGAGTACTTTTACTTAAAACCCTAATTACAATGTAGTTTAAGATACTAAAAATCTCTCTAATTTGCCAATTTAGAAATTTCTATAAATATTGGCTATTTGTTAGTAATTTATTATTATTTCTCTTTCGTTAGGACGAAGACACTCCCCTCATTTCCTCTGCCTACACGCAGATCCTCATCAAGATAAGTAATATCCAACCAACCCTGTTGTTCACGGCTTTTGATACTAAAGTCAAGAGGAGAGAACTTTTGTCCAGTCTCAATTTGCTCAATAAACTCGTTGACTGATTGATAGTTAAGTAAGCGCTGTAGCCCAATTATAGAGCGTTCAAACCTAACATTTACCCGATACTCAGAGACTGGTGTGAAACCCGCTACTACAGAAACTAATCCTTCTAAAAAGGGTATTCCCATCACCTCAGCAATATTGTAAACTCTAGCTCTAGAGGTGCGGATACATTGATAAATCTGACCAAGTTGCAGTAAGGGGAAGCGATCTAAACCCAATAGACTGTTACTGGTGGTATAAAGTAGCCTCCAGTTCCCTTCTAAGAGTTCGCTAGCCTCTATAGGGTTGGGAGTAGGATTAGTATCCTCTAGCTGAGATACTGCTGAAAGAATAGCCGCTTTGTCTATTTCGGTAGCCAGTAAGCCACGGTTTTTGCCAGCGATCGCCCCTAGTAACTCAGCTTTTTTGCTCACTGTTTTTTCTCAGAAATGGAATACCCGATAAGCCTTCTTTAGCAATCTACTTTTGGGTAGTTTAAGCTATAGTGCTGCTCATTATCTTCTATCTATCGGAGCTAATTTGCAACGATACTTTAAGTTTTATCCCAAAGATAAACTTTTTTCCCCGATTTCTCTAACACAACTATGTAGATGAGAATCATATGGTACATCGGGGTTGCTCTAAGGGAGTTTAATGGTAAACTCTACTGTATTTAACTGTTACGATTCTTAAATTAGTAAACCTAACTACCTGATGCACAATCCTTCTTTAACTCAAGAAACTCGTTACGAACCAGCGAAAGTTATTCCCCTCAAGCAAGAATTTTCTTTATTAGATTGGTTGGAAGCCAACGGGCGTTTAATAGCGAGGGACGATAATGCTGGGAAAGTTTTACCAGATAGCGATGAAGAAATATCGGATCTTATGGAGAACGATGACCCTGACTTTGACGATGACGATGATGATGATGAAGAAGATTTGGAAGATTAAGCTACATCCTTAGTTGATGGTAGTTTAATCAATTTTGTTCCAGAATTTTACTGGGCATCATAACCATGGTGTAGTTCAAGCAAAAAGTATTGAGATTTATTGGTGTTGAGTGAGTTGAGTTGTGGACGCTAAATTTTTTACAAGATCACCTTTAAGGATATCCGGAGCAACCCTGTTAGCTTTATTAGCCTTTTTGTTAACCCTGTTTGCAATTATCTTTGATTGGGCTGTTGCTCCTTACCTAGATGCTAGGATGTCGATGTTTGTGCCTTTAGGAATTTGCGCTTTAGTCAGTGCTGCTTTAGGTTATTGGGCAGTGCCTCTGTTACAGGATTTGAAAACAGGGCAGATTATTCGTGAAGATGGGCCTCAAGCTCATTTAAAGAAGGCAGGAACCCCAACAATGGGAGGAGCCTTTTTTATTCCTGTGGCAGTGTTGTTTGCCTTGATTTTGTCTAGCTTTAACCCAGATGTAATTGCCGTTTCAGTAGTTACCTTGGCTTATGCAGCTATTGGTTGGGTAGATGATTGGCAAGTACTAAAACACAAGTCTAATAAAGGTATATCCCCGAAGATGAAACTGGCACTGCAAATTGCTTGTGCTATAATCTTTTGCCTTTGGCTGTCGGTCACAAAGTCCCCTGAATTTACTGATTTGAGACTACCTTTAGGTATAATCATTCCCCTCGGAGCAATGTTTTGGCCTCTAGCAGGATTTGTGATGGTTGCTGAGAGTAATGCTACAAACTTAACTGACGGAGTAGACGGACTAGCCGCAGGGACAGGAGCGATCGCTTGTCTAGGGTTAGGAGCAATGGTAGCTTCTAACTCTCCTGGTTTAGCAATTTTCTGTGTTTGCTTGAGCGGCGCTTGTCTAGGCTTTGTGGTACATAATCGCAACCCTGCAACGGTTTTTATGGGAGATACTGGCTCTTTAGCTTTAGGTGGTGCTTTGGCTGCTGTGGGAATCATTAGCCAAAACATCTGGGGTTTATTTATTATCAGTGGAATTTTCTTCATTGAATCGTTATCAGTAATCGCCCAAGTAGGTTACTACAAAGCAACTAAAGGCCCGGATGGCAAAGGAAAGCGCTTGTTGAGAATGGCTCCTTTGCACCATCATTTAGAATTGGGGGGTTCGCTGAAACTAATATTGTTGGTGTATTTTACTTGATTAGTTCTGGATTGGTTATTTTACCTCTTATATTCTTTTAAAGTTATTAGATTGCGTCTGCATTAATTTACGAGGAGGGAATTGGATTAATCCAGTTCCCTCTTTAGTTATTAATATTGGTATCTGTTGCAAGAATTACTACAATAGATTTGATTGGAAATAGTGGAGAAAACTTCAAGAAATAGCCCTATTTCTATCATGTCTATCTATGCCTTGTTACAGATTTGTCTTTCCATATCCCTATTCCTTTCGACTTAAATTAGTAGCTAAAAGGTTTAGGAAAGTTTCTATTGAAAAAATCTAAGTTAGACTACCATAGTTGATGGTTTGAGGAACAAAATAATCTGCCCATGACTCTTAGTTGTTAAAGAAAAAAAGCAGTTTGAAATTTATTTTTGAACCATTTAATCGCCCGGTTAGTGAGTAGATGCACGTAATATGCCCATAGATGTAACTATAGCCATTTGTACTTATAACGGTGCTAAAAGGTTCCCTCAAGTCTTAGAAAAGCTGAAGCTTCAAAAGGGCATAGAGGGGATTAACTGGGAAATTCTTGTAGTTGATAACAACAGTAGTGATGATACTCTCAAGATAGTCAAAAACCACCAAGAAAATTGGTCACAGAAATGTCATCTAAGATACCTTTTTGTTCCTCAACAAGGATTAGCAATCGCTAGGCAAAAAGCTGTAGAAGAAGCAAAGGGAGAATTAATAGGTTTTCTTGATGATGATAATTTACCCCATCTCCATTGGGTAGCAGCAGCCTATAGCTTTGGTCGCAATTATCCTCAAGCAGGAGCCTATGGTAGTCGGATTTATGGAGAATTTGAAACTTCTCCTCCAGATAATTTCCAGCGTATTGCTGCCTTCCTTGCTCTTACGGATTGAGGTTCACAGGTAAGGCTTTACTACCCTGAAAAAAAAGTTTTGCCTCCAGGAGCAGGTTTAGTAGTGCGTAAACAAGCTTGGCTAGCAAGCGTACCCAAAAATTGTTTTTTACAGGGGAGAGTGGCTGGTTGTCAGCTACCAGGAGAAGATTTAGAAGCCTTACTGCATATTCAAAAAGCCGATTGGGAAATCTGGTATAACCCCAAAATGCAAGTTGATCATCAAATTCCTCAACATCGTTTAGAAAAAGAGCAATTACTTAATCTCTGTCGGGGAGTCGGTCTTAGTCGCTATCATACCCGAATGCTGAGTTTTTCAAGTTGGCAGTGGCCTTTTGTTTTTCCTCTTTATGTAATCAACGATCTGCGTAAGCTAATAGCTCATTTTTTCAAGTATGGCAAACAAATTAAAAGCGATACCGTAACAGCTTGCGAAATGGAGTTAATTGTCGGCAGCTTGATAAGTCCTTTTTACCTTGGTAAACAGTATTTAAAACAAAACTTAGTAAATGGTGGTTTTGGAAGGGGAAATCTATGGATTTTACGGTGACAATTTGTACCTATAACGGAGCAAAACGTATCCCAGCGGTTTTAGAACATTTACAGAATCAGGTTGGTACAGAAAAGTTGCAGTGGGAAGTTATTGTGGTTGATAATAACAGCCAAGATAACACTGCTGGAATAGTGACAGAATATCAAAAGCAATGGCGAGAAGATTGTCAATTAAGGTATATTTTTGAGGGGCAACAAGGAGTTTCTTTTGCCCGAAATCGCGCCGTCAAAGAAGCGAAAAGTCATAGTTTGATTGGTTTTTTGGATGATGATAACCTTCCTGACCGTAATTGGGTAGCCCAAGCTTATTATTTTGGTCAAGAACATCCTCAAGCGGGAGCCTATGGTGGTATTATTCATGCCAAGCTAGACGAAACTCCACCCCCTTATTTCTCTCAAATAAAACTATTTTTCGCTATTTATAATCGTGGACCTAAAGCTTTTCAATACAAACGTAATGCTAAACCTCGACGCATCCCCGCAGCCCCAGGTTCAGTAATTAGGAAGCAAGCTTGGCAAGAATGTGTAGCCGACAAACTCTTTTTGATGGGTAGAGACGAAGCGAAAAAAACTTTGCTTGGTGCTTGCGAAGATTTAGAAGTTATGTACCGTATTCAAAACAGTAACTGGGAAGTGTGGCATAACCCGAAGATGGAGATTTGGCATCACATTCCCAGCAGAAGGTTAGAAGCAGGATATTTACAAAAGGTAGCTTATACTTCCGGACTTTCTAATCATTTATTACGCTTAGTTAGATTGCAGCCTTGGCAAAAACCTTTGATGATCTTTTTGCTACCTTTATACTTAGCTTCAGATGCTTATAAAGTTGGTTCTTACTATTTGAAGCATAGAGATTTACTAGCAGAAGATATTAGTAAAGCTTGTGAGTTGCAATCTAGATTGGGCAAACTCTTAAGCCCTTTTGTTAGCTTGATCTTTATTGCTAGTGTTTTGAACTAAGAAATGAAAATAGCTTATCTTAGTGAGTTTAATATTTTAGATCCTATGGCTCGAAGTGACCATCATCCCAAAGCAGTAGGGCAAAGGGAAAGATGCTATCAAGCCAGTAAAGCTTTACAGCGTAGTTCTACAACTGTTAATTATATTACTTCCTTAGAAACAAAAGAAGCCATAGTACCCAAACTAAAGTGGCGATTTTATCAAAAATTTTTGCGAAAAAACTATCTCTCTTGGGCAGATCCTCAAGTGGGCGAATACTACGCAGCCCAGATTAAAACCAAGTTAAATCACCTAGGAGATACAGACATTATTGTCGCCCCAGATATTAATCTGATTGCTTATTTAGATTACCCTCTGCCGATTGTTTTATGGACAGATTCTCTCTATACCGGGTTAATTGATGCTTATTCAGATTACAGTAATTTGTGTAGAGAAAGTTTCAATCATTTAACAATGATGGATAGGCAGGCTTTAAGTCGTTGTCAGCTAGCTATTTTTTCCTCTGGTTGGGCAGCTAATTTAGCCCAAAAACATTATCAACTTCGGGATCATCAAGTTGAAGTTGTTCCTACAGGAACTAATTTAGAACTTAATCATACAGTAGATAATATTAATAAAATTATTGAGGCGCGCTCTTCCCAAGTCTGCAAGTTACTATTTGTTGGTGCAGATTGGGAAAGGAAAGGGGGAGATGTGGCTATACGAGTTGTTAAAAAGCTCAATCATTTAGGAGTTAACTCAGAATTAACAATTGTGGGATGTAAACCACCAGATCATAAATCCTTACCGGAGTTTATTAAAGTAGCTGGTTTTATCAAAAAATCCGTCCCTTCTGGTCAAGAAAAATTAGCTCAGTTCTATCGAGAAGCCCATTTTCTGATTCTACCGACTAAAGCCGATTGTACTCCAGCTACCATCAGAGAAGCAAGCTTTTTTGGCTTACCTAGTCTTTCAACTAAAGTAGGGGGCATTCCTACGTTAATTAAAGATGATTACAATGGCAAAACCTTTTCCCTAGAAGCAGACATTGCTGAATACTGTGATTATGTTCGTGACGTTTTTGCTAATTACCCTCAATATAAAGAACTTGCCCGTTGCTCCTTTAAGGAATATCAATCAAAATTGAGTTGGAATGTAGCGGGAGAAAAGGTGGTTAGACTTTTACAAACTTGCTTATAAATCTCAAATAGATTCAGCAGCTTTGAGAAGACAATCTGCTTCTAAAAGAATCAATTCTTTTTCCCGCCAAATTGTACACTCTCTTATAATACTAACTAAAGCAGGAGTATTGCCTAACTTGATATTTTCCCTTGCTTCTTTAACAAAATTAGGAAGTTGATCATCCTCGAATCCTGGTTGCAAAAATTGTTTTAGCAAACGTGAGTCTCGGAAATACTGACTCGTAAAAGCCGACTCATCAAGTAACCAGAAATCCACATCATACTTTTTAATAAACCTAGCTACTGTGCTAATATCCTGGCTATATTGTGCCTGAATTAAATCCCCCATACGCTGGCGAAACTGTTGGTAATAACCAGATTGATAAGGATTAGAATATTCTCCAGCAATGAGGACTGATCTAAGGGCATAGGTTGGTATATTGTTAGCTTCTTTTGCTAGAGAGGCCACCATAATGTCTTTGGGCTGCTGATTTAATAACTGATAGAGTGAGGGAACTTCCCCAACGTGGTAATTGTTATTTGTTAATGAGTTATAGTTCTTGACTTTAATGATTACTGGATAAGTAACAAGCAAAGCCACAACAACTAATACAGCTATAACACTAGCCCCTTGAGGTAATCCAACTTTTCTCTGGCATAACTGTAAGACTTTATCTAATAATATGAGCAGTACAAAACTGGCGAGAATTGGAGTGATAATCCTCAGACTATGTTGGGTAAAGCGGCTTGGTAAATATAACTTGAATAGTAAAGTGTGGGCGGCGAAATACCAAAAAAGGGAAACAATAACTAGTTGAGGAATGAGAAGGATTTTTGGGGTAAACTTTTTAGTTAGAGGAAAAAAAGCAGAGAAAGCAAATAAGATAGGCAGAAATAAACTAAGTAAGAAAACCAAGAAAAAGTATTTGTTAGGCCATAGATACCATTCTGACGGTAATATGCCACTGCGAAGCCCCCAAATCCAGAATTGTTGCGGGGTATCTAAGAAAAAGGCTTTCCTGCCCTGGGGCCTAATTCTGGTAGTTGTTGAGCCTCTGCTAGGGTTAAGGTTGGTCCAAATTCTGAAGTTCCTAATAGGTAAGGTAACAGCATAGCTACGGTTACCCCAATACCTAAAGCGACGAGGATGTAAGTACGACGGTCATGAGAAAACTTAGGGGGCCAACTACGCCAATTAACTAGTTGTAGTAATAACATCCCCGCTACTATTAACATCGGAGGAGGGTAAAACAAACCTAGCAAAATAATAGAAGCAGTTAGAGGAATTAAAGAACGACGGAGTAAATAATAAAGAAAGGCCAGAAGAAAGGGATATAAAAAAGCCCTGGGAGTGCCAGAGATAATATCCTCATGTCCCCACAGATTTTGATTCATAAGCACAGTTGCTACGAATCCTGCTACGGGAATAGGTAGCATTTCTAGGCAAATACCAAAACAATATGCTGTAGTTGCTATTCCCAATAAAATAGGGATAAACTGATTAAATAACAATGGCTTAATCCCTAGCCATGCTACCAAACGGTAGAGAGATTTGAAGCCAAGTGGTACAGCAGTTTGATGATAATCAGCAATAAGATCATTAGGAAAAAGTTCTGGATCAAGGAATCGTTGCATCCAGAAAATATGCTGCCTGGTATCATCATGAACGATATATTGATAATCAAAAGTCTGTTGTACAGCAGCGAAACTAATGATAGTACCAATAACTAAACTTAAGCAGAACCAGAAAATCACTGAGGAATTAGCTAAATTAAGTTTAGGAGTTATTAGTTTTGCTTGTATATATCGAGGCAACATAAAAACAATTAAATTATGATGATTAAGTTATTTTTGGTGTTTGGTAAACTCCCAAAATTCAAGATAGCAACTATATTAATTTGAAAATCAACCAAAAAGATAGAACTTTAGTAATATATTTTCAATTTCTCAAAAAAAAATATAATATCTTATGCTTACTTCTAAAAGTTTAATGCCGTTAGCCAAAGTTTCAACTCAAGCTCAATTATTTTGGTTGAGTTTAAGTCTCATAATCAGCCTTTTTTTTGGTGCTATATCTTTAAAAGAAGCGTTTAGAGGAGAGTTTATCATCCAAGATGATGCCCAACAACACGTATTCTGGTTTTGGCGCTTTGTTGACTCAGAACTTTTTCCTAATGATCTTATTGCTGATTATTATCAATCAATAGCACAACCTGGATATATATTCATCTATAAGTTTGCTGCTTTTTTAGGAATTGAACCTATTTTCTTCAGTAAACTTATTCCCCCCCTTCTAGCTTTAATAACTACAGCTTACTGCTTTTATATAGTTCTACAAATATTTCCTGTACCTGTTGCTGGTTTCGTCTCAACTGTTTTACTCAATCAAAATATTTGGTTGAAAGATGATTTAGCATCCGCTACAGCAAGGGCTTTTCTTTACCCTCTGCTTTTCGCTTTTCTTTATTATTTACTTAAAAAGAGCTTGTTTCCCTGTTTAGCATCATTACTTCTTTTAGGTTTAATTTATCCTATTCCTTTACTCATTTGCGCCGGTATTTTACTGTTACGCTTAATTAAATATCAAAACCGTAAACTCAGTTTTTCTCGTCACAAAAAAGATTATCTTTTGAGCTTGTCGGGGTTAGGAGTTATCTTTCTGGTCTTACTACCTATTTTACTAGAAACGTCTACCTATGGCCCTACGGTTACAGCAGATGTAGCGAGAAACATGATTGAGTTTTCTGAAGAGGGGCGAACCAGACTTTTTATCAATGATCCAATTGAATTTTGGTTGTATGGAGGACGAACAGGATTTTTCCCTGTGGAATGGGAAGATTTACCTGCTTTTTATTTCCCTATTTTGGCAGCTATCGGTTTTAGTTTACCTCTACTTAAAAAATACCCTAACTATTTTCCTTTAGTTCAACGTGTTAATAGTAATGTATTTGTTTTACCCCAGCTTTTATTGGTATCAACAGTTCTCTTTTTAGCTGCTCATGCTGTTCTGTTTAAGCTATATCTACCTAGTCGCTATAGCCAATATAGCTTGCGCATTTTTATGGCTATTGCAGCAGGCATCGTTTTAACAGTTGTGTTCGATAAAATCTTTAAAATCCTCTTAGCAACAACTCAACAAAAACGTCTAGCTGTTGCCATTAGCTTACTTGCTCTTTTTATTACTTATCCTCTAATTTTAAGAAGTCAGGATATAGGATTAGCAGATCCACTTTCCTATAAATCAGGTTATCCCACAGGACTATATAGCTTGTTACGAAGACAACCTAAAGATATTTTAATTGCCTCTACTTCTTCTCAAGTTAATCGTATTCCTGCCCTTGCTAAGCGCTCAATTTTAGTTGGTCAAGAACATAGTATTCCTTATCATGAAAAATACTATAGTCAGATCAAAAAAAGGCTTCTTGATTTAATTGAAGCTCAATATAGTCCTGAACGGGATACTTTAATCAGTTTTATTCAAAAATATGGTGTGGATTTATGGCTTTTGGATAAAGACTATTTAATCTCTCCCTATGGAGATGAGGATATAGCCGAAGAAGATTTAAGGTCGATAGATGTTTGGTTAAGGCAATTTCCTGAGTCTAAAGCTGCTGATCTTAGGGCAAAACAAGGTATTAAACCAGAGTTGCTTAAGTTTGTACCAAACTGTAGTATTTTTGAAAACGAAGACCTAATTCTTTTAAAAGCTGAATGTATTTTAACCCAAAGTAAGTAATCTATCTTAAGTTAGATTATCTAATAGAAATTTAGCCAATTTTTACCATAGTTTGTAAGCTTTTGAAGTAACCTGAAGTGAAAAAATAATGAATGAAAGCCAAGTGCCAAGTATTAGAAAAGACGAGTATATTTGTCCACCTTTTTCTCTTATTCTTCCTACCTACAACGAAGAAAGAGGCATTTTGCCAACCCTTGATCATCTCCAGAATAGCCTCAAAGATTCTAGCTGTGAATATGAGATTATAGCAGTTAATGATGGTTCTATAGACGGTACAGCAGAACTTTTACAAACTCGCGACGACATCCGAGTAATTGAACACCGTGTTAATAGAGGATATGGTGCAGCTTTGAAAACAGGGATTCGCAATGCTAAATATGACTGGATTGTCATTACCGATGCTGATGGCACTTATCCCAATGAGAGGATACCACAACTGGTCGCGTTAACCCAAAAGGCTGATATGGTTGTAGGTTCTCGTACCGGGGCTAATGTCAACTATTCTAATTTGAGGAAAATTCCTAAGTGGTTTTTAGTCCGTTTTGCTCAATGGATTACTGATACTAAAATACCTGATCTCAATAGCGGATTACGGGTTTTTAGTAAAAGTGTAGTGCAGGAATTTATTAAAATTTTACCTGATACTTTTAGCTTTACTACAACTATTACCGTGGCAATGCTAACTAATGGTTATGTGGTACATTACGAACCCGTTGATTTTCACCATCGCAAGGGTAAAAGCAAGATTAAACCGATTCGAGATACTTTACGCTTTGTACAATTGATTATGCGAACAGGATTATATTTTGCTCCTCTGAGGGTGTTTTTACCCATTGCCGCTTTCTTTTTCCTGGCTTTTATATTTACTTTTATACAAGATATTGTTGTTAGGGAAAACCTAACAGAAAGAACTTTAATTCTTTTGATTGCTGCAACTCAAATGTCTATGTTTGCTCTTTTAGCAGATATGTTAGATAAGCGGACTTAAAAAATTAGCCATTGGTAATGAAAAAGATCGCTCTTTTTGGTACTAGCGCAGATCCTCCCACCGCAGGACATAATGCCATATTAAAATGGCTATCCCAACGTTACGATCTAGTTGCTGTTTGGGCTTCAGATAATCCTTTTAAATCTCATCAAACCAACCTACAACATCGAGTCGAGATGTTGAAGGTACTGATTGATTCGTTGGAACCTGATTATTATAACGTTAACCTGCATCAAAATTTTAGCAGCCGCAGAACCCTAGAAACAGTCAAACAAGCAAGACAGGTTTGGGGTGAATCACCTGAATTCACCCTAGTAATTGGTTCCGACTTGCCTCCACAAATGCCTAATTGGTATCGTATCGAAGAATTATTACAACAAGTCGTACTTTTAGTTATTCCTCGCCCAGGCTATTCTATAAAAGAAAAAGACTTAGTTAGCTTACGGAATTTAGGAGGAAAATGCGCCATCGCCGATTTCCATCCCCCCTCAGTTTCTTCTACTGCTTATCGCGAACATCAAGACCCAGAGGCAATAATACCATCTGTTCAAGACTATATTCAGCGAGAGCAACTATACATATAGCTAATTGCTAATTGCTAGTTGCTTATTACTAATTGAGATGTACCTAGATAGAGTATTCAATATGAAGAAAAAACATCACTTATCAATCCCTTTTGACTTTTGAATTGCTATATGTCAGTACAGGTAGACCCCGTGACGAAAAAGAATCTTGCTGATTTTAAGGTAGGAGTTGATAATGTGATTTTTTCGGTAGATGACAAGAAAAATCGCTTGTTAGTGCTATTAATTAAACGTCCTGATCAACCTTTTCAAAGTCAGTGGAGTTTACCAGGAACATTAGTTCGCCAAGGAGAATCCTTAGAAAAAGCAGCACATCGCATTTTAGCTGAGAAAATTTGGGTTAATAACCTTTATTTAGAACAACTTTATACATTTGGTGGTCCGGAAAGAGATCCCAGAGAATCTCCAACTAGTTTTGGAGTACGTTATCTATCAGTTAGTTACTTTGCTTTAGTGCGTTTTGCTGAAGCAGAATTGATTAGTGATAATAGTTATAGTACAACTTGGTATTCTTTAAAAGAAATTCCTCAATTAGCTTTTGATCATAACCAGATTCTTACCTACGGTTATGGGCGTTTACGGAACAAGTTAGAGTATAGCCCTATCGCTTTTGATGTCTTACCAGAAGTGTTTACTTTAAATGATGTTTATCAGCTTTATTGTACAGTTTTGGGAGAAAACTTTTCTGATTATTCCAATTTCCGTTCCCGTTTATTAAAACTAGGTTTTTTATCAGATACGGGAATAAAAGTTTCTAGGGGAGCAGGTCGTCCTGCTAGTTTATATAGTTTTGATGCTAAAGCTTTTGCACCTTTAAAAGATAAGCCTTTAGTATTTATTTAATTGCTAATTGCTAATTGCTAATCGCTAGTTGCTAGTTGCTAGTTGCTAGTTGCTGATTTTCAGCATTTATTATTGCTTCTTACCTTATTCAAAGTATTAGCTATCTTAAACAATCTAATTTTAAAATATGAGCATAATTTACGAAGACGAATACCTTACTTGTGATGATCTTGGTATGACTATCAAGTGGTACTACTTTCCTATTGGAGAGAAAAAGATTCTCTACGCTTCTATAGTTAATGTAACAGAAAGAAATATGGAGTTATTCTCAGGTAAAGGTCGTATCTGGGGTATGGATTTAAGTCCAGAATGGTTTCACTTAGACCCTAAACGTCCTTTCAAAGATAAATGTATAGTTTTAGATATTGGAGAATGGATTAAACCAGTTATTACTCCAGAAAATCACTTTAGAGTTTGGCAAATACTACAAGAGAAAGTTGACTCGCATTAATTTGAGTTGTTCTAAAATACTCAAATGTTGATTAAAGATGTTGAGGCTGGATGTTGAGGCTGGATGTTGAGAGATTTTTAACGCTTTAATAGACGTTGCTACTTGAAAATAGCCTTACGCTATTCTCTAATTTTATACAAGCTTTAGAAACTTTTGTAATTACTATTAACTTACTGCAAACTCTGTATATTGACGAACATCAGGAGGATGAAAAGCAAGAACAATATTTTTTTTAGCAATACCGGCTTCTAAAAGTTCGATGGTAATTCCGTCTTCAATACCATCACGATGTAGCCAAATTTTCTCACCACGAATTTCTGCATGAACGATAACCCCATAAACTCGTAAGCCATCTTGCCAACCTTCATCCATTAGTAAAAAGTGTTTGTCATTCCTACTAACAACCACAAAGGTATTAACATCTCCATAACGATAGGGAATAGCTGCGTGTTCTTGTAAAATACCTTCTATAATTTCGCCGTACCGATTTGAGGTATCCATTGCAAAATCTCCTTATTTGTAGCATCAAAAACAATCAAACGTAGCTCAGTTGTTTCTAAAATAAGCTGACCAATCTCTCATAGGAATTGGAATAATTAGTTTAAGAGTAGAAAAATCATAGGCTATCATCAGTTTAAAACAATGTAACTCTTTCCTACTCAACGCTCCCTAATATAAGTTATGAAAATAGCGATCGCCCAAATAAACCCCCTCATTGGTGACATCTCAGGTAATAGGCAAAAAATTCTCACCTCTGCCCAAGAAGCTTCTAACCTCGGCGTTGAACTACTTTTAACTCCGGAACTTTCTCTTTGTGGCTATCCTCCGAGAGATTTACTTTTAATTAAAGATTTTGTTGAGGAAATGGTAGCTAACTTAGATATCTTGGCACAACAGCTACCTCCCCAAATAACTGTATTAGTAGGAACTGTTGCTATAAATATTGATGCAGAAATACAAGGAGAAAAACCTCTTTTTAATAGCACAGCGTTATTAACAAAAGGTCAAGTAAAACATATCTTTCATAAGCGTCTTTTACCCACTTACGATGTTTTTGATGAAGAACGTTATTTTGAACCAGGAAAAGAAGCGAATATTTTCACCCTTAATAATCTTAAAATTGGTGTCACTATTTGCGAAGACTTATGGAATGATCCTGACTTTTGGGGCAAACGCAACTATGAAACTAATCCTATTGAAGATTTAGCTAAAGCAGGGGTAGACTTCCTCGTTAATCTTTCTGCTTCTCCCTACACGGTGGGTAAGCAAAAATTAAGGGAAGCAATGTTGAGTCATAGTGCCAAACAACATCAACAGCCGCTCCTTTATGCTAACCAAGTTGGAGGTAATGATGACCTACTTTTTGATGGTAACAGTGTCGCTTTTAATCGTCATGGCCAAGTAGTTGGTCGTGGGGCTACTTTTGAGAGTGATTTATTAGTTTTGGAATTTGATGAGGAAACAAAAGATTTACTGCCAGGAAAGATTACTCCTGTACCAGAATGCGAAGAAGCAGAAATTTGGTCAGCATTAGTTAGGGGAGTAAAAGATTATGCCCACAAATGTGGTTTTTCCCAAGCAGTCTTAGGTTTAAGCGGTGGCATCGACTCGGCTTTGGTTGCTGCGATCGCAGCAGCGGCTTTAGGCAAAGAAAACGTACTTGGAGTTTTAATGCCTTCTCCCTATAGTTCTGACCATTCTATTCAAGATGCAGAACAATTAGTTACTAACTTAGGCATCAAAAGCCAACAGCTACCCATTAAAAAAGCCATGACTGCCTATGATGAAATTCTCTTGGATTTATTCACAGGAACTTCCTTTGGAGTCGCAGAAGAAAATCTTCAATCTCGCATTCGCGGTAACTTATTAATGGCGATCGCTAACAAATTCGGCCACCTCCTCCTCTCCACAGGTAACAAATCAGAAATGTCCGTCGGTTATTGCACTCTCTACGGCGATATGAACGGTGGTTTAGCCGTAATAGCAGATGTCCCTAAAACTAAAGTTTTCGCCCTTTGTCGCTGGCTTAATCGCCATCAGGAGATCATTCCTAACCACATCATCACCAAACCACCTAGTGCAGAACTAAAACCCGGTCAAGTAGACCAAGATTCTTTGCCTCCCTACGAAATTCTTGATGATATTCTCCACCGCTTAATTAATAACCATCAATCTTCACAACAAATTATTGCTGCTGGTTATGAAGCAGAAGTAGTCAATAAAGTAATCAAGCTAGTCACTCGCGCCGAATTTAAACGCCGACAAGCCCCCCCAGGACTAAAAATTGCTGATCGCGCTTTTGGTACAGGTTGGAGAATGCCCATTGCTAGGGGGTGAAGTCAACTGAATAATTGAGGAGGGCAAAAGTTTTATCCTCATGCCCTCACCTTCTCATCTTTCTTTTTGGGCATCCACTTGGGCAAAGGCATATTGAGCGATCGCTAAACTTAAACGGGCTTTTTCTACTGGGGAAACATCTTCCCAGTTAGTGTTTTCTAGCTTACTAAGTACAGTATCAGCTTTATTTTTTTGGCTACTACGCATAGCATAAACTAGAGGACGAGCGAACACCTGTAAGTCTTCTTCAGTCCAATTGAGTAGTAGAGGCTTCATAGACTCAACTAATCTTTCCATTTTAGAAAGATTACTATCAACCATTTTTTTCGCTTCTTGGGCGATCGCCTCTAACCAGGAACTAGGTACGGCACTGCCAAATTTCGCATCTAAGACTTCTTGAATAGAAAAAGACGATTGGGTAGGCCAGCAACTATTGAGACTGGTAAAAAGACTTTCTGTCCGTTCCTCAATTTCAATAGCTGACCAATCTTCAAGAGAAAAATTCTCTTCGGTTGCTTCAAAATAGTCTTGGGCTTCAACTTCTGCTGGATTCCACGGATAAGGTTTTTCCTGTTCTAGCAAATAATCTAGCAGTTGCTTTTCCAAGTTTTCCAGTCCGCTTAGGGTTTCTTTTTTAACTTGGTAATCTGTCTGTTGGTCTTTCATATTACTCCTCGATGGTCGGTGCTTGTTACTCCAAGCATGGGTATCTACACTGGAGTTTGACTAATTTCCAAATAAATCGGAAATTTTTACTATTGCTATTTTAAAGAAGCAAATTAATTGGCTTTCTTCTTCAATTATTCTGAGCTAAACCCATAAATAGAGGTTGTCCCAAGAATAATTAAGGCTTAACCATTTATATTTTTAGGTAAAGTAACAATAAATTCAGTGTAAATATTTGCTTTTGTCTCTACTCGCAAGTTACCTTTATGTTGATTGATGATAATGTCATGAGCCATACTTAAACCTAAGCCCGTTCCTTCTGTGGCAGGTTTGGTAGAGTAAAAAGCTTCAAAAATCTTCGTAGTTATTTCTGGTGGGATGCCTATGCCATTATCGCGAATGCGAATTTCTACACTATCCTGAAGATCAATACTTTTTACTAACACTTCAGGAACAAAGTTCACCTCTTGACAATTTTGATGTTTAGCTAGGACGGCATAGCAAGCATTATCAAGTAAGTTAATCAAAGCACGGCTGAGGTCTGAAGGAATCAATTTAATGTGACCAATAGATTGATCGAAGCTAGTAGAGAACTTGATATGGCAGCTTTCTTGAGATGCTCGTTTACCCCACTTAGTAAATTCCACTGCTTCTGCTAAGATTGTATTGAGATCAGTTAATTGAGATAAATTATTGTTGGTCTTAGTATGCTGCATCATACTATTAATGATGTCAGCGGCCCTGTGACCATGGTTGCCAATGGAAGAGGCATTATCTTTAAGGTCTTGCACTATTTCTTGAAGATCTTGCCACTCTTGGGGAGCTAATTGGGTTGGCTTTTTGTGTAGTTGAAGAAGTACTTCTTGGGCCAATTCCTCTGAACCTTCAGCATAGTTATTAATAAAATTAAGAGGATTGCGTAATTCATGGGCAATGCCAGCGCTTAAGGTAGCGATAGAAGCTAGTTTTTCTTGGGCAATAAGCTGTTTTTGCGCTGCTTGAAGCTTTTCTAAAGTTTGATTTAAAACCTTCTCTGCTTCTGTACGTTGTTTAATTTCTTCTTGAAGTAGGAGGTTTTGTTGTTTAATAGTTTGATTTTGCAGGTGAAGAGATTGATTTAAAGAATTTAATTGTAGATGAACTTTAATTCTGGCTAAAACTTCTTCTGGCTGAATAGGTTTAATAATATAATCTACTCCTCCAGCTTCCAAACCCTTAACTTTATCCTCTGTACCGGAAAGGGCCGTCATAAAAATTACTGGAATAGCCTCGGTTTGAGAATTTGCCTTCAAACGACAACAGGTTTCAAAGCCATCTATTCCTGGGGGCATCATCACATCTAACAAAATCAAATCCGGGCAAGCATACTCAGCCCTTTCCAGGCAACTTTCACCACTGCGAGATGTGAGAATTTCTACACCATATTCATCTAAAAAATCTACCACTACCCCCAGGTTAGTAGGATTGTCGTCTACGACCAAGATAGTATGGTTTTTGAAGTTAAAGTCACTGATGTTGCTCATTAGTAATTTAATTTAGTTATTTGCATAGATCAATTGGTAGTTGTACGAAAAAGCGAGTATCTCCTGGCTGAGAAACAACGCGAATACTCCCTTTATGCTGTCCTTCGACGATACGACGGACAATATCTAAGCCTAAACCTGTCCCTTTACCTACTTCTTTGGTAGTGAAAAATTGTTCAAAAACTCGCCTTTCAATATCTGAGGGAATACCTACCCCATCATCGGCAATTTCTACTAAGATGCGATCCCCTTCAGGGCGGGTGCGTATCCAAATAGTTCCTTGACCACCTGTAGCATCGATAGCATTATCAATCAAGTTCGTCCACACCTGGTTTAATTGGGGAGCATAGGCAAAAATAGGTGGTAAATCGCCATATTCTCGCTTAACTGTCATACCATATTTAAGTTTATGCTTCAGAATAGTCAAAGTGGTTTCAATTCCTTGATGAATATCTATCTTTTGTAAAGGCGCTTGATCTCTATAGGAATAATCCTTCATCGCCTTAATCAATTCAGATATTTTCTCTGTACTCTGTTGAATCTCCTCCAACAAACACATTCCACTCAGGGTTGCTTCTAACCAAGTTAAAAGATTGCCTAAGCATTTTGAATCAACTTGAGTAGAAATCTCTTCTAGTTTTCCCTTATCTAGTCCTGCATTCACTAAGGTAGGAGCCAATTGCCAACTATTTTCTATATTTTGTGTTTCTAACCAGTCTGTTAAAGTATCCTCTGCTTCACTTTTAGCTAAAGGGTCAAGTTGAGGGAGCTTTTTCCCTTCTTCAGTAGCTTGTTGATACAAGTTAGATAAAAAAGTCAATTGTTCTTTTTCGATGGATTGTTCATGGAGTTTTAATGCCAAAGTTGGTAACTTTTTCAATACTTCCCCTAAACTACATACACCCCTCGCTATAGCCGCAGCAGGATTATTCAATTCGTGAGCCAAACCAGCAGATAATGTACCAAGGGATATAAGTTTAGCTTGCTGTTGAGTTACCGATTCGTGAATCTGCGATCGCTCAGTAGATATTTTCAGAAGGCCTCGCAATACCGAAGGACAGAGGGTTAACATTTGCCAAAAAGCATCAGGTTCAAGTTTATAAAGACAAACCTCCGTAATCGCTTTCCCTGTAGTAGGATAAGGTTCGTCTAATAGGAGAATAAGTTCACCGAAAACCTCTCCTCCTTGAAGAGTCACAGCATGAACCTCTTGACCTTCAACAGTCCTTGTCCACTCCGTTTCACCTTCTAAAATTATATAAAAACCATCAGAAGAATCTCCTTGTCTAGCAATATATGCTCCTGGTTGAAGCTTAATTTCTTGACCTTCTTGACTAATGCACTTTAATTGTTCATTATTAAGAGTCTTAAAGATTGGTACTTGGCGCAAACTGTCGATTAAATCCATAATATATGGCCTCAAGCTGTACCAAGGAATATAACTAAAAAGTAATCACACTGCGAATAGACTCTCCTTTGTGCATCAAATCAAAAGCCTGATTAATTTCTTCTAAAGGCATAACATGGGTGATGAGGTCGTCAATATTAATTTTTCCTTCCATATACCAATCAACTATCTTTGGTACATCTGTCCGCCCCCTAGCACCCCCAAAAGCTGTTCCCTGCCAGACTCTCCCTGTTACTAATTGAAAGGGACGAGTGCTAATTTCCTCTCCGGCCCCAGCTACACCAATAATGGTAGAAACCCCCCATCCTTTGTGACAAGCTTCTAAGGCTTGGCGCATCACTTTGACATTACCAATACACTCAAAAGTATAGTCTGCACCCCCTTTAGTTAAATCAATGAGATAGGGAACTAAATCTCCTGCCACTTCTTGGGGGTTAACAAAGTGAGTCATACCAAACTTCTCTGCCAAAGGTTGTTTATCAGGATTAAGATCCACACCAATAATCATATCGGCCCCCACTAACTTAGCCCCTTGGATCACATTCAGACCAATACCCCCTAAGCCAAAGACAATAACCTTAGCCCCTGGTTCCACCTTGGCTGTATTAATAACAGCACCGATGCCAGTGGTCACACCGCAGCCAATATAACAAACCTTTTCAAAAGGAGCATCTTCCCTAATCTTTGCTAGGGAGATTTCTGGTAAAACCGTATAGTTAGCAAAAGTAGAAGTCCCCATGTAATGGTGAATTTTCTCTCCATTTAACGAAAATCTACTTGTACCATCAGGCATAACTCCTTTTCCTTGGGTAGCCCGTACAGCCTGACAGAGATTAGTTTTAAAGCTTAAACAATATTCGCATTGGCGACACTCAGGAATGTAGAGAGGGATAACGTGATCCCCTGGTTTAAGACTAGTTACATTTGGGCCAACTTCCACCACAACCCCCGCCCCTTCATGACCTAAAATTGCGGGAAATAAACCTTCTGGATCTGCTCCTGATAGAGTATAAGCATCTGTATGGCAAACTCCAGTAGCTTTAATTTCTACTAATACTTCCCCTTCTTGAGGCGTTGCCAATTGAACTTTCTCAATGCTCAATGGTTGTCCTGCCCCAAAAGCTACTGCTGCTTTGACTTCCATACAATCGTACCTCTTATCAATTATCAGTTATCAATTATCAGTGATCGAGGAAACTTCAGGCTTTAAAACATCTTTTCTGTTTGCCGGCCACTAAGGTTTTAACAACCCATGCAACAAATATCACTATAATTCTTCTTCTAGCTCAAGAATAGTTCTGGAGTTGAGCCACATTCTCAAACCATACCATAATCGTTTGTGTAGCACCTTCGTAAGGAGAAGACATTATTGACAACTAATCATTAAAATATGTAAAACTTTTGGTGTAAAGCGAGTGAAAAATATTCCCCCTCTTGATCTGACACGACAGTACGCAACAATTGAAGATGAAGTTAGTGCTGTCGTTTTTGAAGTACTCAAATCTGGCCGTTATATTGGCGGTACTAATGTCACAGAATTTGAACAAAACTTTGCTGATTATATTGGTGTAACCGAATGTGTAAGTTGCAATTCCGGTACAGATGCGCTTTATCTTACTTTACAGGCTCTAGGTATTGGTAAAGGGGATGAAGTTATTACAACTCCTTTCACCTTCATTGCTACCTCAGAAGTGGTTGCTAACGTAGGAGCAACTCCAGTATTTGTAGATATTGACCCTGTTACCTTTAACCTTAATCTTAATCAGATCGAAGCAGCTATTACCAATAAAACTAAAGCCATTATTCCTGTCCACCTTTTTGGACAACCTGTAGATATGGGACAATTAGTAGCTATAGCCGAAGCCCATAATCTCGTGGTTATTGAAGATTGCGCCCAAGCTACTGGGGCTGAATGGGATGGGCAGAAAGTTGGTAGCATCGGTCATGTCGGTTGTTTTAGCTTTTTTCCTACAAAAAATTTAGGTGGTTGCGGCGATGGAGGTGCAATCACAACCAATAATCCTCAACTGGCTGCCGATCTCAAAATGCTCAAAGAACATGGTAGCAGAGTCCGCTACTATCACGAAGTTGATGGTGTTAATAGTCGTCTTGATGCTTTGCAGGCAGCTATTTTAAAAATCAAACTCTGTTATCTCGATACTTGGAATCAACAACGTCGTCAGGTAGCCCAACATTATCATGACTTGCTCAGGAATATACCCAGAATTAAGCCTCCTCAGCAATTACCGGGAGGAAAAGCTGTTTGCAACCAATATACAATTAGGGTTGTAGGTGAAGAATCACCTCAAGATTCTTCAAAACGTGATCACCTACGTCAAAGTCTTCAAGAACAGGGAATTAGTTCAATGATTTACTATCCTATTCCCTTGCACCTCCAACCGGTTTATAAGCATCTTGGCTATCAACCAGGGCGATTTCCAGAAGCTGAACTGGCAGCCAAGGAAGTTCTGTCCTTGCCAATGTTCCCTGAACTTACCCTTACTGAACAAAAACAGGTAGTTAACAGCTTAGAAGTTTCCCTTGCATAGAACCTTTTACACTATTTGCAAGTCTAAACTAGAGACAACTAACTGGTGAGGAATGCTTGTGCCTGTGTTAGCAGACGACCTGGCTACTGCTACGGATAGTGAGTTGGTGCTACGGTGTCAAAGGGGCGATCGCCATAGTTTCCAAATTTTGTACCGACGCTATCACAAGCGAGTTAGGTCAACGCTTTATCAACTTTGTGGAGCTAGTATTCTTGATGATTTAATGCAAGAGGTTTTTCTGCGAGTTTGGAAGAGTTTGCCTCAATTGCGACAAGCATCTAACTTTTCTACTTGGCTGTATCGTATTAGCTGGAATGTAGCTTCTGATCAAAGGCGTAAGTTTGCCCGCACCAAGCAAGAACAATTATGTTCAGAAGACCAGGAAAAAATTATTAGCAGTACTTCTGCCCAAGAAAATACTCCAGATTTAATGCAGCTATACTACCAAGATTTGGTGCAGCAAGGACTGCAAGCTCTTAAATTCGATCAACGGGTAGTTTTGGTTTTACATGACTTAGAAGATGTTCCCCAAAAGGAGGTAGCAAAAATTTTAGGCATACCAGTTGGTACAGTTAAATCTCGTCTTTTTCATGCTAGAACTGCTCTGCGGAAATTTCTCCAACAACAAGGAGAACAACTATGAGAAAATTCCCCCAAGATAATGACCAGGGCTTAGTGGCATTTTTGCGACAAAATCGTCCTGTTCCTCCGACCGAGTCTTGTGACTTTGAAGACAAGTTAATGCAACTAGTAGAGGAAGAAACTAATTCTTCTGATTATGGCCAGACTTCTTCTTTACCTTCAGCAAATTCTCGCTATTATTGGGCTTTTCCTGGGGTAGTTGCAGCTAGTCTTTTATTTGTTTGGAGCAACTTGCAGACATTAAGTCCTCCTAAAACTGCTGTAGTTGAGGTTGTAGAATTAGAAAGTTTTTTGGTTAACAGTTGGAATGGTGTGATTGGTGAGGTTGAGCCTCAAAAGGTTAATTATTCTGGAGAAAATAGTTGGCTGCTACTCTCTAACTTAACTGCGGATTCTCAACCTTTACCTCAAGTTTATAATTTCCCCCCTAGCCACCCTCAACCCAAATTACATAATGTTCAATATCAAAACTAGGTAAAAGATATGTCCTGGCATCGTATTTCTGTGGCAGCAATTTGTTTATTGGCTGTGGGGGGAACTATCGCTTTAGCCGATTCCCTACCGAAAAATCGTTCTTCCCAAATCCTCGCTCAAAATTCAGAACAACCCCTCGGTCTAGGGCAAGAAAAATCCGAGTTTCTAGAAGAACTTGGTCTTTCAACACAGCAAAAGCAACAGTTGCAAAGAATTCGTACTGAAGAGCGAGAAGAGATGAGGCGACTGCGGGAATCTTTATATCAAGAAAAGCAAACTTTGGAAAGGATGGCTGTTGGTACTGCATCTGCTGTAGAAGTTCGGGAGCAATACCAAAAAGTTAGAAATTTACAAATACAAATAGGAGACTTGCATTTTGAAAATATACTGGGTATGCGAGAAGTATTAACTCCCCAACAGCGACAAAAGTTTGCAGAGTTAATGGCACAACGCCGCCCAAAGTCCCGTGAGGGTCAAGAAAATCGCCGCTTTTCCCCTAATAGACCTTGAAGCTTGTATAAATTCAACAACAAAAGAGTGTAAGCAATTAGCTTTACTACTCAACTTGCTTACACTCCAATATTTTGCTTAAGTAAGCTATTATCTAACTCCTGCTTCTATATTCTCCCCTGACCATTCACCTTTGCTGAGGCGATCGCTGAGTTGCTTTAAAGCTTCAGCAAATTGCGGATCTTCTTTCGTACCTATTCTCGCACGATCGCCTTGCAGTTCTTTACGCTGTTCCTCGCTTAACTCAAAAGTGATATCCGGCTCGATGCCCATTTTATTGATATCTCGACCACTAGGGGTTAAGTACTTAGCGATAGTTACAGCTAAACCAGAACCATCTCCTAAACCCCGCACGGACTGTACTAAGCCCTTACCAAAGGTTTTTGTTCCAACCAAAATTGCTCGGTCATTATCTTGTAAGGCTCCGGAGAGGATTTCGCTAGCACTAGCTGAACCTCCGTCTACCAATACAACCAATGGTTTATCTGTTAAAGGACGGTTGGTGGCTGTCTTACGGTCTACTTCCCCTTGTCTATCAACAGTAGAAACAATAGTTCCTTCTTCTAGCCACATACGAGCAATTTCTATACTTGAGTAGAGCAAACCACCAGGATTAGAACGCAAATCAAGGACATACCCTTCTACGTTTTTATTTTCTAAATCCTTAATCGCATCACGCATTTCTTTAGTAGCATTGGCACTAAATTGAGTAAGACGAATATAGCCAATCTCTCCCACAGGAGACTGTTCAGTTCTCGCTCGCACCGGGTGAATTTCGATTCTAGCCCTAGTTATAGGGTAGTCTTTGTCTTCTGTCCCTCTTTGAATAGTTAAAACAACTTCAGTTCCGGGCTTGCCACGAATAAGCTTAACAGCTTCGTTGACATCCATCCCTTTAGTATCTTGACCATCAATTTCTTTAATAATATCTTTAGCGATAATTCCTGCTTCAAAAGCTGGAGTATCTTCAATAGGAGAAATCACGATCAGCCTATCTGTATCTTCATCTTTGGCTATTTGTATGCCTACCCCTGTTAATTCTCCAGAGGTATCAATTTGCATATTCTGAAATTCTTCGGGGTCCATGAAGCGAGTATAGGGATCACCGAGCTTTTCTAGCATCTCACGGATCGCTTCGTAGGCTTTTTCTTTGCTACTATAATCTTTGTTCAAATACTCGGTGCGGACTTGACGCCAGTCTTCTTGGTTAAAAGTTGCATCGACGTAATCCCGGTCAATTATTTGCCAAACCTCATCTACTAGATTTTTGGGACTCTCTTGGAAAAAGGCTTGACTTTGAGATAGATGAATCCCTGCTCCTGTTACAGCCATAGTCGTCAGCACGACTGCAGTTGCACCGAGAGCTAGACCGCGTTGTGTAATTACCATAAGCCTTCGTTTGAGCTGGGAATCTTTATTAGGTCAGTATTTAGCTCACTCTAGCACAGGAAACAGAATTTATGCACCCTAAGACTATGCCAGTTTAAGGATCTTCACCCTGACGAAAATTGTTGCTTAATTCAGGAACTATTGGCATAAATTTCTGTCACTGTCTCTTACTTGAGGATTGTTTTGCAAATAATTTTTTAACCAATCGCAGCTCAAATCCGTCAATGCTTCTATATCTAAGTTCCAGATAATAATTGTGTGGTCTGAAGAACCTGTCGCGATCGCCTTACCATCTTTACTCCAACTCACACTAGTAACACGGTCTTGGTGACCTTCCAAACTGTGTAAGAGAGTATCATCTAGTCGCCAAAGTTGAATTGTTTTATCCCAAGTTGTTGTCGCGATAATTTCCCCTGTAGGATTAAAACTCAAACGAGCTACGCTATCAGTATGCCCTTTTAGGGTTTTCAGTTTTTCTCCTTCTAGATTCCACAATCTTACAGTATTGTCGTAACCAGCCGTAGCCAGAATTTGATTTGATTGAGATTCTGGTTTGGTTTGAAATAATTGAGGGGATTGAAACGGGAAATCACCTCGTTGGGCAGGAATCAATTTAAAGTTGTTAGGGGGAGAAAAACTAGTATCTAAAACCCAACTGTTATTACCTGATAAAGTTTTGACTCTCTGATTAGAAAACTCACCTTCTTGACCAGCTATCCACAATTTTAGGGTTTTATCATCGCTTCCTGAAGCTAATATTTGGTCATTTGCACTAAAACTGAGACTATTAACTCTTTCTGCGTGTCCTGTTAAAGTATTTTGTAACACACCGCTTTGAGCATTCCAGATTTTAATTGTTTTGTCGCGGCCAGCAGAAGCAAGTAGTTGACTATCATTGCTCCAAGCTATGTCTAAAACCCAGTCTTCATGTCCTGATAATGTTTTCAATAACTCTCCACTACGGCTCCAGAGTTTAACTGTTTTATCGTGGCTAGCTGATGCAATCAACTCCCCATCTGGAGAGAAACTAACACTAGAAACAGGTTCTGTATGATCTTCTAGAGTTGCTAATAACTGACCTTCTCTAGTCCATAATTTAACTGTATGATCTTTTCCTGCAGAAACAATTAACTCCCCATCTGGAGAGAAACTGACATCTTTAACCTCATCAGTATGTCCTCTCAAGATCTGGCGATTGAGTTTACTCCGTCCCCATAGCTTAATAGTTTTATCATAGCTAGTTGAGGCTAGGGTTTGACCGTCTGGAGAAAAACCAACTCCGGTAACGCCATCGCCATGGCCTTTGAGAGTTTGTAGTAATTGGCCTTCACGACTCCAAAGCTTTATTTGACTGTCATCACTAGCTGAAGCAACTAACTGGCCATCTGGAGAGAAACTAACAGAAAACACCCAACCTTCGTGACCCTGCAAAGTATTAATTAATTGGCCATCAATATTCCAAAGTTTGACCGTTTTATCATCACTAACAGAAGCAATTGTCTTACTATCTGGGCTAAAAGTTAAATGGTTAACTTTCCCAGTATGACCTTGAAGATTTTTTAGTAATTTTCCTTCAATACTCCAGAGTTTAACTAACTGATCTTCCCCAGCCGAAGCAATAAACTTACCATCAGGGCTAAAGCTAGCCCAGTTAACAGCACCTACGTGGCCAGAGATGGTTTTTAAAAGTTTACCTTGTAAGTTCCAAAGCTTGATCAGTCCATCTCCCCCAGCAGTAATTAAATATTGACCATCGTTGCTAAAATCAACACTGTAAACATTATTGCTATGAACAGGAATAGTTAATATTTCTTCGCCATCAGGCTGCCAAAGTTTGACTGTTCCATCCCAACTACTAGAAGCCAGCAAACTACCATCGGGGTTAAATACAACGCTAGTTACGCTATCATCATGTCCCTTGAGAGTTTGCAGTAAACTACCATCAGGATGCCAAATTTTAATCGTCTTATCGCGGCTAGCTGTAGCAATGGTTTGCCCGTCACTATTAAAACTAATGTCCCAGACTACATCATCATGGCCTTCAAGGCGATTGCTCTCAATTACGCCATAAACTGCTTGCTCTAAAGCCGTTATGACTTTCAATTTAGTATCAGATTTGATTGTTACCCCTTTTTCTTTGTTTTTGAGGCGATGAGCTGCTCTTAAGCCTTCTAAAAGGGCATCAAAGGGTTTACTGGAAACAAATAATGTTTCTGAAGAAGCGCTCAAAGCATTTAATTCCGCATTAAAAGAGAGATTATAAGCTACTTTTCTTTCTACCTCAGCTCGCCACCCAAAAGCTCCTGCAGCTATTGCTAAGATGGCCATTGTTGCGCCAATAGCAATAGCTTGTAGTCGCTGTTGTCGCACACGGGATATTTCTAATTGATTCCTTTTCAGGCGTGCTTCAATAACCTGCTGTACTCGTCGTTTATACTTGTTGCGAATAGTGGGAACAAGATAGTCATGAACAATTTGGTAACGGTCTTCTGGCTCTTCTCTAACCCGAAATACTAATCCAGAATCAACAAGAATATTTAAAATTAAATTAAGCTGACTGCCAGTCACTAGCTCTTTATCTTTACTACGCCGTCTCTTTTCACTTAGTCCTGATTCTGGTGAGTTGACCAGTTCTGCTTTTGTTTTGAGAGGTCTAGTTCCTCTTTCATTGGTTAAAGAAAACAAAATCTGCCAGACAGCATCTTCATTTTGTTGACCACAATCGCTAATTACTGCTTGTAGAGAATGTCCTACCAAAATTGTTTTGGGATTAGGGCCCAACTGGCGATATTTTTGTAGAGTAGCAATTTTTTCTGCTTGTAGTTGCGCTCCCACTACTTGTAGCTCTACTGGACGCACTGTTCCCCTAGCAAGGGCTAGATCCTGAGCTAAAACTTTAATTAAAGAATCCTCTAACTGAAACTGGGACTGAGCAGTAAGAGTTTTAATCATGTTTAGGGCTTCTTCATGGCTTAACTCTCCTAAGTGGTAACGAGTTTGCCGAGTCAGAATATTATTATCAATAACATCTAAATCTCCTAAACGTTCCCAATGCAAAAGATGATGTAAGTAATCTTCCCTTAAAGAAAGGACAACTTTGACATAAGGAATATTCAGACAATCTTTGAGGAAACGATAGAATTTAAAGCGTTCAGTTATTTCTGTGCAGAGAAAAAATAGCTCTTCAAACTGATCAAAGATCAGAACTGTCAAAAAGTTTCCCTCTGCATTTTGTTGTAACTGTTTGAGTATGGTGGCGGCAGTTGCAGGTTGCTCTTGTTGGGCTTTTAATTCCCAATTGGGATGAAGTTCCTTTATTGCTCTAGCTAATTCTTGGGTTAAATCTTTTTCCCAATCCCACCTTACAGTTTGAACTATAGGTAGAACCTCTCGCGCTCCAATGATCTCTCCCCATAAAGAGGGAACTAAGCCGGTTTTAATTAAATAGCTTTTTCCTACTCCAGAAGAACCATGAATTACCGTGAGTTTATGATGGCTACTACTCAGGCGTTCTATCAAATTATTGATATCTCTTTGTCGTCCTGAAGCAGCAATAATACGAGATATATCTAAGTGAGATAAAGGCCCTGAAGGTGAATGACTTGTACCTAAAAAAGCTCGCAATCCACATTGTTGTTCAATAGATTGCTTTTCTTTTTTTAGCTTGAAAGCAGAGAAATAGTCTTGTTGAGAAAAATAAAGTGATCGCAGTTCTGTTAAAATTTGTAGATAAAGTTGGGGATTTTCCCTAAGATTAGGTTTTAATCTCTCTACTTTCTTAGCTCGTTCTAAATTTTTGAGAGCTGTTTGTATTTCTCCCAATTGACCTTGGGCTTGGGCTAAAAGAAATAAATATAAAGCTTGTTGGTTATTGATTTCTGAAGAGGAAACACTTTGAACTTCTAGAGCATTTTCTGCTAGGGATTTAGCTTCAGTGTAGTCTGAGTTTGCTAACGCCACTTGAGCAAGAAAACCGTAAGCTCTGCCTAAGCGTTGAGTCGAATTATAGGTAGCAGATTGCTTGAGAGAAAGCAAAGTTACAGCTTGCAACTCTTCCCAATGGCGAGTTTGTTGTAAGACTTCACTGAGTTTAATGGTCAACTCTGCAACCCACTCCAAATGGTTTTCTACAGCAAAAAGTTCTATGCAGAGTTGAAAACAGTTCTTAGCCTGCCTCCATTTGGGATGAGAAGGTGAATTGCTTTTCCTGGCTTGATGACAATGACACAGAGCCATATGAAACAGTAACAGACCATATATTTCATTAGTCTGGGATTGTTGTTTGCCATCAGGGATTGCTAGTTGTAAAGAATTCCAACTTTGTTCATAAAGGTACAAAGCTTTATCTATTTGCTTGTCTTCATAAGCATCTCTACCTAAAATAAAAGACCAAATTGCTTCCAGGATTGGTTCTAAATCTATTTGAGCAGCCCTCAAATCTGACTTTGCAAATTCAAGAGCTTGGCGGCGATGACCGACTGGAGAGAGATCGAGGGCTTGGTTAGGTAAGAACTTTGTGGCACCAGATTCTAATAATTGATTAATGGAATTACTTATGGTTTGTTGCCAAAGTTTGATTAATTCCTGTGTTGGTAATTCAAATTTAATGGAAGTTGAAGCCCAACTTTTAAAATCTGGAGCAAAGCGAGTTAGTTTTTGGAGAATGTCATCGGTTATCCAAATTACTAAAGGCACAGAGAAATGTTTACGAAATTCATCTCTGACTTGATTGGTGGCCACCAATAAAGTCTCTATAGCTTCAACTGATTCTAAACCAAATACTATTAATGCTGAAAAAGAACCAGAATTAATTTCTGGTTCTAAATTACTAAATAAAGTAGTAACTGAAGTTGGTAAACAAACTTTTTTTAGAGGTGAAGGTAAACCTTCTAAGCTTTCTATTTTTTGAGTGATTTTTTCCTGGAGAGCAATATAGTTACAACGAACTAGTATTAAGGAAAATTGCCCTAAAGACATTTCTATCGCTCTTTTCAAAGTAGATAGAGAACGCTGATTGACATCAACTATTAATTTAGATTGTTTTAATTTACTCATGAGAGTTTTTTAATAGCTCTCTTTCAAAAGAATTATTATCAATTTATAATTAAAAATTGGAAAATTTGAAATTGAGATTTATCGATGAGATATCAACTAGCTGAAGCTAATAAAGATTGAAATTTAACTGTCTCGGATAAAGCTGGATTAATACCAAACCAACGACCTAATTCATCACGATATTCAAAGACAAACATACTGCGTAAAAGAGTGTGATATTCTTTCTCACCTGTAATTACTTGCTGTTGAACTACTTGAGATATTAATTCCCATTCATTTTTTTCAATAGCTAAAAGTATGTCATCTCGGTAACCTTTAATAACGTGTTCTAAACATTCCCTCGATAAAGGTGGATCTTCTTGTTGTAAGCAGTTGTAGAGAAGGCCAAGGAGATTACGAACATGACCCCCACTAATTAAACAAAGTCGGTCTAAGGTTTCAGGACTATCAAATACCTGGGACATTGAAGCTAATCTAAATTGGGGGTCGAGATGAGGAAATGCTCTTGCGAGTACTAATTGCCGTAGTAAAGCCATACCTTGAGTATTTTCTTGTCCATCTCTTTGCTGGGCTGGGACCATAGGCAAAACCTTGGGCGCTACACCGCCACCTAGTCGATTTTTGAGAGCTTGATATTCATTAGAAAAAATTAATGATAATGGTATGGTATAAACTACATGACAACTGAGTCTTTGTAGTTGTGGTCCCCGGTCAATAAATAGATACTCTGGCAGTAATCTTTCTTTAGTTGCAGGGCGAGGAGCAACTCGGTCTAAATTATCAACAATTACTACTAATCCTTTGTAGCCCCTGGCTTTGAGTTCCCTAATTGATGGCTCTAGTATCTCTTCATTGATAGCCCTTAAAATTCCTTCTACCCTAGGTTCTAAAGATTGTCTAAGCTGTTCCCTTAGTTTGGGGCTTTCTTGAGTTCTTGCGGTTATCCTAGCAATACCTACAGATAATTCTGCTTCACCAGAAAGATCAATTGGTGTTTGGAGAAAATCTTTGATATCAGCAAAGAGATTAGCAAAGTATCCTGGCTTTGGCTTAATACCTTCACCTTCAAGACTTTCGCTCACAGAACGAGCAATAGCTAAAAGAATATCGCTGATACTAACGTCTACCATATCTAAGTCACGACTGGACTGAAGATAAACCACATGAAACTTTTGTTGTTCTAAGTTGGCTTTTAAGCGCAATAATTCTGTAGACTTGCCACAACCAATATGTCCTGTAAATAGTTGACAAGTGGGATCATCAGGGGCAAGGCGGGTAATGGTACGCCCTAAAGCTTCAATGATTTTTCCTCCTCGAACTCCCGAAAAATCGATATAGTAATTACGATCTTCAGGTTTGGCTAGGTCTAGAGTTTTGCTGGGGTTGCAAGCTTGAAAAAATCTGAGTAAGTCTAATTCCATATCAAGGTTTTGGGAGATTTGTACGATTGATGTTAACTACTGAATTGAGAGTATTTCACCGAGACTCTATTTTCTTTGAGCAGATAATAATAAGAAAAGAAATATTGAACTTTAGGTTTAGCTTGTCTGGGGAGGAAATTAGGGGACAACTGTGCAAAAAATGGACGGGAACCCAAAAAAGTCAAAGCCAAGTACTTTTTAGCTATTCTCTCTTCAATTCATTTAAAGGAGAATAGCTGAGAAAAAGGTTGTTTCTCTTCTAATTTCTACCATCCACGTTCCCCCTCTTACCTTCAAGAGGTAAGTCACCCCTCACCCCCAAAAAACAAGGGGTGATTGATGTGTAGCATTCTTTTTTGATTCTCAGATAAAATCACCAACTTGGAAGTGGTTAAATTAAAATAAGCACAAGCTCTATCCAAGCTAATTTACTTAGGTAGAGGTAGTCCCAAGTTGTATTGAGAGTGAGTAGATGACAAGCATCACATCAGTCTCTCCGGCAGAACTGAAGAATAGACGGCAAAAATTACAGCGTCGTCGGCGCATAAAATTTTGGCAAGGCATTTGGCGATCGCTACTTGTTTCAGGTATGGCAGGAGGACTAGTGTGGGCTGTTGCCTTACCCAACTGGGTAATTCGCAAGCCAGAACAAATCGAAATTGAGGGTAATCAGCTTCTTTCGGTACAAGCAGTTCGCGCTCTCATCCCTATGTCTTATCCCCAGTCAATTTTGCAATTACAACCTTCTTCAGTAAGCAAAGGGCTAGAAGATCAAGGTCCTATTGCAGAAGCTAAAACAACAAGACAGCTACTTCCTCCCAGTTTGACAATTGAAGTAAGCGAACGCAAACCTGTAGCAATTGCCCTACCAAATCAAGGAACTAATTCAGAGATTGGCTATCTTGACGAGGAAGGGGTTTGGATGGCTAAAAGTAGTTACACAGGGATAGAACACAATATTCAACTTCCGACCCTCAAAGTTACTGGCTTAAACTCTCAATATATTACTTACTGGCAGGAGATTTATCGAGCTATTATTCGTTCTGGTGTCAAGATATTTGAGATTAATTTTCAAGATCCTAACAACCTAGTTTTAAAGACGGATTTGGGAGAAGTACATCTTGGTTCTTATACCACCCAAATTTTTCCTGAACAGCTTAGGATATTAGCTCAAATGGGTAATCTTAATAGCAAAGTTGAAGGCAGTAAAATTGATTACATCGACCTCCAAAATCCCCAAGCCCCTGCTCTAAAAATGAAAGATGCTAAAGGGTAAAGTACTATTATTCAAATAGGTAAAAGCCGACCAAAAAACTAATTTCCCCCTTAGGGAGGAATTTCATTGGCAGTAGCAACGTCGAAACTAAATCCAGAATCTATCTATATTGAGGGGATAATGCTTGACAAATCTCATATTAAGGAATAGAGATTAGACGTAATTCAACTGGATTAGATAATATTTGACATAGTTGACTAGCTACATCCTTTAAACATATATAGTTGTTTATTAAAATTTTCTAACTGCAATGACGCTTAATAGTAAACTAGGGCTAACAGATGAGAACTTTAACAATTCAGAATATACTGACTTGTCGGTGACAGTGAAAAACACTCATCCCTTTAATAATTCTGGGCTACCTTTCCACCCAAGCAACGATACCAAAGGAGTACCCAGCCAAGAAACAAGGAGTGATAATATCGTGCCAGGTAACGTTGCCAAAATAAAAGTTATTGGTGTTGGTGGGGGAGGGTGTAACGCTGTCAATCGTATGATTGCTAGTGATATTACAGGGGTTGAATTTTGGTCAATTAATACTGATGCTCAAGCTTTAGCTTTAGCAGATGCTCCTAACCGCTTGCAACTTGGACAAAAATTAACCAGAGGACTCGGAGCAGGAGGAAATCCAGCTATTGGTCAAAAAGCGGCTGAAGAATCCCGCGATGAGATTGCCCATGCTTTAGAAAATACCGACTTGGTATTTATTACCGCTGGTATGGGAGGAGGGACTGGGACTGGAGCCGCGCCTATTGTGGCAGAAGTAGCCAAAGAAATGGGTTGTTTAACAGTAGGTGTAGTAACTCGCCCTTTTACCTTTGAAGGCCGCCGCCGCACCACCCAGGCAGAAGAAGGTATTTCCGCTCTACAAACGCGGGTGGATACTTTAATTGTAATTCCTAACAATAAGCTTTTATCAGTAATTTCTGAACAAACTCCTGTACAAGAAGCCTTTCGAGTTGCAGATGATATTCTACGTCAAGGGGTTCAAGGGATATCAGATATTATTATTATTCCCGGCTTGGTAAATGTCGATTTTGCCGATGTTAGGGCAGTGATGGCAGATGCTGGTTCTGCTTTAATGGGTATCGGCTTAGGATCTGGTAAATCTCGCGCTAGAGAGGCGGCTGTGGCTGCAATTTCTTCTCCTCTTTTAGAATCTTCTATTGAAGGAGCCAGAGGGGTGGTATTTAATATTACTGGGGGAAGCGATCTTACCCTCCATGAAGTTAATTCCGCCGCAGAAACTATTTATGAAGTTGTTGATCCCAACGCTAATATTATTTTTGGTGCAGTGATTGATGAGAAGATGCAAGGGGAAATTAGGATTACTGTCATTGCTACTGGTTTTAGTGGTGAAGCCCCACCTCCTGCCCCAAAAGGTAAAGCGATCGCAACTCCTAGTAGACCAATAACTCCTCCCCCTAGAGCAGCTAAACCATCTCCTGCCCCTGAACCTAGTGGTAATCGTTTAGATATTCCTGAGTTTCTCCAAAGGCGACGTTTCCCTCGGCGATAGTTATTTAATAACAAAATTTGCTGACATTTACTTGAAATTTCTACTATTCTTAGCTTAAGTAAGTTTTGCTATAGTTATGACCTTTAAATCTCAAAGCAATCCCCCCATGCAAAACCCGACGGTTAATGCACCTAAACCAGGCACTGGCTCTAGCTCCTATCGCCCTTCTGTACCAATCACCGTTTACCGACAACTAGCGGCTGAATTACAATCAACCCAGTCTCAGCTAGGTTCTCTCAAGGCTCAAAATCAGCAACTAGTTCAACAAAACCAACAGCTACGACAGGAAGTAGATAAACTGCTTCATTCAGCACGGGATGTTCAGCATCTCCTTTCTTCCCTAGATAGTTCCGGTAACATAGGCACTGACTTTGTTGCGCCTATGATGCCCCCCCAGCCTCAATCTTTTACAAACCAAATTCCTCCTGCCCCACCTCTACCTTCTGTAGATGTACCTCCAATTCCTTATCTCCCCGAAACTCCTCCTGAAGCTCCTGAACAACTGATAGTAGAAGTTTCAGAAAGTAAGCCTCGCCGCTCTCCCCAACCAGAAAGTTCCTCTGATGTGAGTGGTTGGTTGTTGATTTTGGCAATTATTTTGATTGTTTTGACAGCTTTCAGTATGGGATTTTTGATTGTACGACCTTTACTTAACGGAGATAGCAATCGTTAAGGCTTAAGGAAGATTATATTATCAACAGTCTAGGACTTTTGTCTTTGCTAATAGCTAATGGCTAATGGCTAATAGCTAATGGTTTTACTTCCTCCCTCAGCAAATACCCTGTGCAAATAAACCGGGTTTGGTTGGTTATGTTGCCCCTAGCTACCGAGGAATGCCACTAAAGGTTTGAATATGGGGAGCAATCTTTCTTGGGAAGATACCAAGGTGGGAAAAGGGCAACTGCCGTAATCTTCTCCCACTTTGAGGGGAAAAGCCGGTTCTGATTTTAAGGAAAGGAAAATACCTCCTGCGGCTTGGACAATAACCCAAACAGCAGCAATATCCCACACTTTAGGGGTCGCTTCTACACCTCCTAAAGCTGTGCCAGAAGCTACTAAAAGGCAATTATAACTAGCAACACCGATTAATCTTATTTTGCAAGGAAAAGGTTCTTTGAGAACGGCTGTACTGCGGGCGCAGAGGTTAAAGAGATGATTTTGACTGGGGGAATCTTGGCTAGTTTTGATTAGTTCACCATTTTTGTAAGCCCCTGTTGGACCACTTAAGCCTGATTCTCCATACCAGTAGCCATGGAAAAACTGCTCAAATTCAGGGAAATAGACTGCTCCAAATAGAGGTGTTCCTTGATAAAGTAAGCCCAGGGAAATACCCCAGATAGGAATCCCTCGCGTAAAGTTAGTTGTACCGTCGATAGGATCTACAATCCAGCACCAGTCATTTTCTGGGAAGATATGGAGAGTTTCTTCTGTAAGAATGCCGTGTTCAGGAAAACGAGCCGCGATCGCTTTGCGAATTACTTCATCAGCCCATTGATCTGAGGCTGTAACTAATGTGCCATCAGCCTTACGGGTTGCTTGCACCTGGCCAAAATCCAACTTAAGCTGGCTACCAACTTCTTTGGTAATGGTACGAGTAAAATCTAAAATATCAATCCAAAAATCTTCCATACTCGATCCTTTTGTGACTTGTGAAGTGGTGCGCGATTCTTTCTGAGGAGATGCTTCTCCCGAAGGAGGCGCTGCGCAAACGCTAACGCCAATAAGAATTTTATACCCATAATCTAAGGAAAAGAAAACAAGTCAATATCTGCTGGCTATAGAACTATTGGCAGAAATTTTAAGGTAAAATTTTATACCCGACTAATTTGGTCGGGTATGTTTGACGAGTATTGTGAGCTGTGTTACTGTTTGTGGAACATTGACAGAAACGAAGATTAGAGTAGAGCTATGACCCAGGTTATCACCCGCGAAAAACAAAGCGATTCGGCCACTTTTACGAAGCTGGTTTCTAAGGAATCTGGCGCTGAGTATCCCCTCAAGGCACTCCATATTTGCGAAGAGTGCTTTGGTCCTTTAGAAGTTGCTTACGACTATGACAAAATTCGTTCTCAAGTAAGCCGGGAAACTATCAAAGCTGGCCCCAACTCGATTTGGCGCTATCGTCCTTTTTTGCCTGTGGCTACGGATAACTATATTGATGTTGGCACTGGCATGACTCCTTTGGTTGAATCCAACCGTTTAGCTCGTCGCTTGGGTCTGAAAAAACTCTATATCAAAAACGATGCTGTCAATATGCCCACCTTGAGTTTTAAGGATCGGGTTGTTTCTGTGGCTTTGAGTCGCGCCCGTGAATTGGGTTTCTCGACAGTTTCTTGTGCTAGTACAGGGAACTTGGCTAATTCTACTGCGGCGATCGCCGCCCATGCGGGTTTAGATTGTTGTGTCTTCATTCCTGCTGATTTGGAAGCAGGCAAAGTTTTAGGGACTTTAGTTTATAGTCCTACGGTAATGGCTGTCGAAGGAAATTACGACCAAGTTAACCGCCTTTGTAGCGAAGTTGCCAATACCCACAAATGGGGTTTTGTTAACATTAATCTGCGTCCTTACTATTCTGAAGGGTCAAAAACCCTTGGTTTTGAAGTAGCAGAACAACTAGGATGGCAATTACCCGATCATATTGTTGCGCCTTTAGCTTCTGGTTCTCTCTATACCAAAATCTACAAAGGTTTCCAAGAATTTATCAAAACTGGTTTAGTTGAAGACAAAAAAGTACGCTTCAGTGGCGCACAAGCAGAAGGTTGTTCCCCCATTGCTCAAGCCTTTAAAGAAGGAAGGGACTTCGTAACCCCAGTTAAGCCTAATACCATTGCTAAATCTATTGCTATTGGCAACCCTGCTGACGGTATTTACGCTTTGGATCTGGCTAGGAAAACCAACGGTAATATTGAGTCTGTTACTGACAAAGAAATTATTGATGGCATTAAGCTTTTAGCTGAAACCGAAGGAATATTTACTGAAACTGCTGGTGGCACAACCATAGCTGTTTTGAAGAAATTAGTAGAAGCAGGTAAAATCAACCCTGATGAAACCACCGTCGTTTACATTACTGGTAATGGTTTGAAGACCCAAGAAGCTGTACAAAACTATGTTGGCCAGCCTTTGACCATCGAACCCAAGTTAGAAAGCTTTGAGAGGGCTTTAGAAAGGGCGCAAACTTTAGAGCGCTTGGAATGGCAACAGGTTTCGGTTTAAATAGAGGAATAACTGGCTGACGGGCAACCAATTTATGACTATAATTTACCTTGCTACTTCGTTTACATAGCTTTTAAAGTAAAGAGAAAGCAGGTTGCCCTTAAAAAAAATTGATCATTGGTAATTAATAATTGAAACTATGGCTATCAAGGTATTAATCCCCACTCCCTTACAAAAATTTACTAACTCTCAAGCAGTAATTGAAGGGGAAGGCAAAACTGTTAACGAATTAATTGATTCATTAGAAAGTACTTGTCCTAGTATTAAAGGGCGTTTACGAGATGAAGAAGGTAAGCCTCGTCGCTTTTTGAATCTTTATGTAAATGACGAAGATATTCGTTTTTTAAAAGGTGCAGATACTCCTCTCAATGATGGAGATCAAGTTAGTATCGTTCCAGCAGTAGCTGGCGGTTGAAGAATTCAGAATACGAAGGTAAATCATCGACAACTTAAACAACTTAAGGAATATGCCAGAAGAAACTGCCCCCCAAGAAAACAAAGCTAAAGCTGCTAAGGCCAAGAAAAAGAAACCCTCAGCAGTAGAAGATAAACCTTTTACAGAATTTATGGCCCAGGATTTTACCCCGGCTTTGCAGAAAGCTTTATCTGAAGAAGGTATTGAGGATGCTGAGTTGGATTTAGTGAAAGAAAAATTACCAATAGCTGGTGCAAATTCCGACGAACAATGTTGGCAGTTTATTGGTAAATGGGAAGGAGGAGAACGGCAGTTTAATCTTTATTTTCTAGATGAAGATATTAAAGGTCAAAAAGGCTTTTCTTGCTCTACAAATGGGGCATCTCCTAGTACCATTGAGTCTTTTATGATTGATGAGCGTCGGGTTAATTTACCTTTGTTGGTGATGTATACAGTACAGCGTTTAAATGGGCAGAAGTGGTTGGCGAAAAATTAAAGAGTGCTAGTTGCTAATGGCTAGTTGCTGAAGATACAAATAACTAACTATTACCTATTGCCTGCCTAGCTCCCTACTAAAGCCGCCAAGAGTTTAAATGAGGAGAAACTGCTGTGACTACAACTTTAGTTATCCAAACAGAAGGAATTCCTTGGACGGTTTCTTTACCTGCGATCGCCTGATGCTGCTTGGGTTAAAAATGACAGACAAGCATATTCGCTTTGATTGGGCGATTAAAAGACTACTAAGGGATAAAGCTAACTATATATAGCAGGGTAATTGCTTTTTGGAAATCAGCGATCGCCGCCTCTGTTTTTTCCTGTAAATTCGTTGCTATGATTTGTCGCAAAGTGAAAACACCCCTTGGAATTAAAGTAAAATTTGTCTCGAACTTTCTTTATCAGTACAAATAGCTATTTAATCTCCGTAATTAGTTTAAAATACTTAGATGGATAAATCAAGCTTGTGACCAAGCGGAAACCTTTTTCTCTATTTAATATTGTGAAATAGCTAAAATTCTGATGGGATCGCTTGAGCAAAACCTTAAACCTTAATTTATTTTTGCCTTACCAAAGTTCTTCTTGATAAAGCTTTGTAACTATTGACAGGAAACTATCCAACAGCTTGCCGAGAGATTGATAAACTAGAACGCAGCAGAAAATGGACATCTGTTGCCTTTAATTCCTAAAGCACTACATTGTCTTTATAAAAAAATCTAAAACTCATGGTAAATACCCTCAAAAAACCTGAATTTGAAGAAATCCGTCCAGGAGTCAAAAATCCTGCCAAGGAAAACCTTTTAACACCTCGATTTTATACCACTGATTTTGAGGAAATGGCGAAGATGGATCTTTCGCCTAATGAAGAGGAATTAAAAGCTATTCTTGAGGAATTTCGCGTTGACTATAACCGTACCCATTTTGTGCGGGATGAGGAATTCAATCAATCTTGGGAACATATTGACGGGGAAACACGCCGCTTATTTGTAGAATTTTTAGAGCGTTCTTGTACCGCAGAATTCTCTGGCTTCCTGCTTTACAAAGAACTAGGCAGACGTTTGAAGAAATCCAACCCACTTTTAGCTGAATGCTTTAACTTAATGTCTAGGGATGAGGCACGTCATGCAGGCTTCCTTAATAAAGCCATGTCTGACTTTAATCTTTCTTTGGACTTGGGCTTCCTCACCAAAAACCACAAATATACTTTCTTCAAGCCAAAATTTATTTTCTACGCCACCTACCTCTCAGAAAAAATTGGTTACTGGCGCTATATAACTATCTATCGTCACTTAGAAGCCCATCCAGAAGACCAAATTTATCCTATCTTCCGCTTCTTTGAAAACTGGTGTCAAGATGAAAATCGCCATGGTGATTTCTTTGATGCCGTAATGAAATCTCAGCCTCATATTTTAAACGACTGGCGGGCTAAATTATGGTGTCGTTTCTTCCTGCTTTCTGTGTTCGCCACCATGTATCTTAATGATATTCAGCGTTCTGGTTTCTATAAATCTTTAGGTTTAGATGCCCGTGAGTATGATATTCACGTTATTAAGAAAACTAACGAAACCGCAGGCAGGGTATTTCCTATCACCTTAAATGTGGAAGATCCAGAATTTTATAATCGGTTGGATGTTTGTGTGGAAAATAATCGTAAGTTAGCCTCAATTGCTAGTTCTGAAGGCATTAAACCTGTAAAATTCTTGAAGAAACTGCCCCTTTATCTTTCTAGTGGTTGGCAACTTTTGAAGTTATATTTCATGAAACCTTTAGATGCTGCTAGCGCTCAAGGTATGGCTCGTTAAATCATTTTATAGAGGCGTTAGGATACAACGTCTCTATAATTTTGCTAGAGGTGCAGAAATTGAAAACCTTAGCTAAAGTTGCGATCCCGAAGGCTACGCAGAGCGTAATCACCGCTTTTTTACTAATTCTGTTAACAGCTTGCGGTGCATCCAGAATTACTGCCCAAGAGCGACTATTTCCAGAATTATCCTTGGAATTTTTGGGAGAATATCAACTCCCTAAAAAAGTTTTCCAAGATACTCCCGTAGGCGGTTTATCGGCTTTAACCTACAACCCCAAACTTAAGCGTTTCTACATTCTATCCGATGACCGTAGTCAATTTGCTCCGGCTCGTTTTTATACTTTTAATATTCCCTTCCAGCAAAATGAAGCAGGAGAGATTGGTTTTGGTGAAGTAGCTATAGAAAGAGTAACCTTTCTCAAAGATTCTCAAGGGAACACCTATCCTGCCGGAAGCATTGATCCTGAAGGAATCGCCTTCTCTCCCCAAGGCAACCTTTTCATCTCTAGTGAAGGAATTCCCAGCCAAGGCATCCCTCCTTTCATTAGAGAATTTGACCTCGAAACAGGGCAAACATTGAGCGATTTACGCCTTCCCCAACGCTACTTACCTCCAGAGCAGGAGGAAGATTTACCTCGCGGGGTTAGGGAAAACTTAGGATTAGAAGCCTTAACCCTCAATCCTTTTAGCGCGGCTGTTCCCCAAGCAGATCCCTTCCGATTATTTGCCGCTTTTGAATTTGCCTTGCAACAAGATTATAACTCTGAAGCAGAAGGAGAAACAGGAGAGATACCCCTGCGTTTCATGCACTATCTTTTTAACCCCATCGGACTACCAAATTTTGTAGCGGAACATCTTTATTACCTAGATGCTACCCCTGCTGGTGTCATTAGCAATGGGTTAACGGAATTAGCAGCGATTGAACCAGAAGGTTATTTCCTCAGTTTAGAACGGACTTACGGCTTAACTGGGGCAGGGGCAAAGATTTACCAAGTCGCATTAGCTACGGCTACTGATACGACCTTAGTAGAGAGTTTTCAGGGCAATATAGGAGGGGTTGTACCTTTGAAAAAAAAGCTACTCCTTGACCTTAAGGGACTAGAAATTTATCTCGATAATTTTGAAGGAATGGTTTTGGGACCCTTATTACCTGATGGTAGTAAAAGTCTTCTTTTAATCAGCGATGATAATTTTAGTGAAGAACAAATAACACAGTTTTTACTATTTCGTTTAAATGATTAATGGGCAACTGACGATTGGTAAAGGCAGGTTTATTAAGATTTGTGATAAGCTCATAAATTTACGAGAACCAGCCCATACATTCTACTTTTTATATTAACTAACTGAAAAATGTCTCATTCTCAAGATATTAAAACTCTTGCTCGTTTAATGGCAGCAGATTTTAGTAACCAAGAACAAGCTTTTGAAAATCCACCTTTTTTTGCTCATATTCGAGTTTGTATCCGACCTTTATCAGAGGAATTATTCGGAGAAACAAGTCTTTTTTTAGAACAAGCTTATGATATAGCCATCAATGAACCTTATCGCTTACGGGTATTCAAATTAACTGCTGTAGAAGATTATATTTTCTTAGAAAACTTTAAAATAAAAGACCAAGAGAAGTATTATGGCGCTTCTCGTCATAAAGAACGTTTGCAAGACTTAAAGGTAGAAGAGTTGGAAAAATTACCTGGCTGCGACATGATTATTAAATGGACTGGCAGCAGTTTTAATGGAGTTGTTGTACCAGGTAAAAATTGCATCGTCGAACGCAAAGGCAAAGTAACTTATCTAGATAATAGTTTTGATGTTAGCGAAGAGAAGTTAGTTAGTTATGACAGAGGCAGAGATCCAGAAACTGACGAATTAGTATGGGGATCTGTGGCAGGGCCTTTTGAGTTTTACCGTAAAACCAGCTTTGCTTCTGAAATCAATTGACAATCTGTTGGGTGTTAATCAGTAATATAGACTGAATTAATTTTAGGAACGCATCTTTTCCACCGTGTACAGAATACCATGTTCAGGAAGAGGAAAGCGCATGAAGTAGCAAGAGTTTTTTTTAGTTAACATCAATAAGCAAAACTTTTCTTTCTTATCGTCAAAGTTCAAATCATTTAAAGTCAAACAATTTTTGAGCGGCTCTATAAATTTATGTTAAGAACGGTTGAATAAGCTTTTGAGAGGGGTTTCTTTTGTAATAGAATTAATTAAGATTTATAAATAATGCGAAACTGGCCGTTTTTTGCTCAAAACAATCTTCAACTGAGAGAAGCCACGAGATAATGGGGCTTGACTTGAAATAAAGCAAGTTGAAGGAAGGAATTCCATAATACTAAAAGCATGAGAGAATCACTTTCTTTTTAGACTGAATTTAATCGCCTATTGACAAAATGCAAATTTAATGTTTTCTTGCTTCTCTTAAACTTAGCAAAAATATTAAGTAGTCCAACAAGATTATTTGTATATTTACCACTCAGTTGTATTCGGTGTACCCTAGTCCCTCATTTTCCACCAGCTCCCTATTCTTCAATAAGATTCTTCTTGATAAGCAAGATAAACAGCTTCTAAAAATTGATTTGCTGTCACGCCAGGGGGAACTTTCTCTAAGGCAATAATCTCTTTAATTTGGCTAGCTAAACGTAAGCTAACTTCTTTTCTGGCTGAAGGTATCATCCCTTTGCGGCGTTGTAAATAGTCGCGAATAATCGCAAAATCTTCTGGTAATAAACTAGATAAATCAGTTACGATGGGAAGTTCTTGAGCTAAAGTCTTAGCTTCTGTTGAAATAGAAAACTTAGTGTCATTAATAGTTTGTTCTTCTTGTACTACTAAAGTTCCTGCTACCAAGTCTCCAATACGTTTTTCTTGCTTATTAAAAATAATAAAAAACATACCTACAAACAACAAGTCATCTACAGGGCGAAGGAGGGAGCGAATAGTTGCTTGTTGTATTTGTACTGGTCTGCCATCATCTTGAATTACCCTGATTTTAACTCGACGTTTGCCAGGGGTTTGTCCTTGCCAAATGGTTTCAAAAAAAACAAAATAACCAACTTGAATAGCAAAAACAACTAGTAATTGAATAGCTAGTAAAAATTGAGACAAGCTATCATATTGGGCCAAATAATTGAAAACCAAAAATACCAAGGTGACTTGGCATAGCAAAACAACTGATGACCAAAGAAAATAATCGATTAAAAGAGCATGAACTCGATTACCAATTCCGGCTAGGGAAAACTCTAGTTCAACACTTTCTGGCGTTTCTAAACTAACTCGATTAAAAAAATTCACAAATCAGTTATTGGTTGTCTTATAAATAAATGCTATACAGCTTACCATTGCCCCAGACTAAACTGTTAATAGATAACTGTCAAATAGTATCCCGTAGCTGTAAATCTAACCCTTCTTTACGATTACGTAAGTCGTAATAAATTACAGCTTTAATTGCTTGCCAAAAAGCTAAAGTAGCTATGTTGGCGGTAAAGAAGAATAAAATAGTTAACAACAATGGTCCTATCAATGCAGATACAACGGCTGTGGGGTTTAATCCTCCTCCGACACCTAATATACCGCCAAAAGAAGCCAATAAAGAAGCAAAGCTGATAATCAGGGGAACCATGGCTATTGCATAAATTGGTAAAGTAATTAGGAAAGCAACAAAAACAATTAAAGCAATTTGTGTAGCCATTCCTTTACTTAAAGTCCAACTACGATTTAAAGCATCAGAACTACTAACTTTAGTTTCTATCGCTAAAGGAACTTCGGGGATGAAAAATCTAGCATAGACCCATAAATAAATACCTAAAAGAAGGAATTGCCCAACTACAGTAATCAACAAAACCAAGGGGTTATTATTACCCAATATTCTCGCTAAAATAAATGTGAGCGCACCTACAGTTAAACTCTGCACCAGAGACAAACCTATATTAACAACACCCATAACAGCAGAAAGCAAAAGTTGTACCCAGAGGAAATCCCACATTTTGGGTTGAATACTTTCACTAGCTAAGGTTTTAGTTTCGGGCTTGTCGGCTAACATTCCGAAAGCTAATCTAGAGATGAGGGCAGAATTTTTTAAGGACTTAGCCCCACAATAAAATACGGCTACTAACCAAACAAGAAAAACGAGAATTATTATGGGGATTAATGAAGTATTCGTACTAAAATTAAGAGCAATTAGTCCTGCGATTACTAAACCTAGTAAAAATGGTGAAAATGCCCACAAACTTGCTGTTAAAGCAATCCCTAAATAGGTTTTTAAATTATCCCTATACAGTCGCAAACTAGCACTAACTACATTACCTATACTCAAGGGGCCGATAGAACTGGAACTTCTAGACATCTTCAAATTGGCATCGTTGCTGTTTACACCAATCCTAAGCTAGGTTGGGCTAGATATGGGGAGATGTTATGAATATTAAACGTTGGATTGGCCGTAGAGAGAAAAATTGGCAGCGTTTAGATAATTTGTTAAATCAGGTAGAAAAGAAAGGCCTAAAGTCTTTGCAAGCTGATCAGATTATAGAATTAGCAGGTTTATATCGTTCTGTTTCAGCAGATTTAGCTAGGGCAAGAACCAACAAAGTTGGCAAAACCTTGATCCAAAGCTTACAAAAACTAACCTCCCGCAGCTATAACCAAATTTATCAAGGTTCCCGTCGCCAAGAATGGCAAAAAGCAATTGAATTTTGTTTATGGGGGTTTCCCGCCTTAGTACGGCGAACTTGGGTTTATATTGCGATCTCCACGGGACTTTTTATTGGTAGCGGTTTAATCGCTTGGTGGTACTCCTGGCAAGATCCTAGTTTTATCGCCTTAGTTGTTCCCCAAGGGATTATTTCTCAAGTTCGCGATCGCCAAGAGTTATGGATGGGTTCGATTTTAGGGACTGAACCTTTAGCTTCTAGCGGCATTATGATTAATAACCTCAAGGTATCTTTTAATGTCGTTGCTGGAGGTATAACCGCAGGAATTCTTACTGTTTATATCTTAATTTACAACGGTTTATTAATTGGCTCCGTAGGGACTTTAGTCGGACAACATAACTTAGCTTATCCTTTTTGGGCCTTTGTTTGGCCCCACGGTGCTTTAGAATTACCGGCAATCTTTTTTGCTGGGGCTGCGGGTTTATTAATCACCAGGGCGCTTTTATTTCCTGGGCAATATCGCCGTCTTGATGCTTTCAAAGTTTATGGTTCCCAGGCAGCACAATTAGTTTTTGGTGTTGTTATCATGCTGATTCTTGCCGGAATAATTGAAGGTTTCTTTTCTCCTAATCCTCTTTTTCCAGATTCTTTTAAATATCTAATTGGGATAGCAATTTTAACTTCTTTAGTGATGTATTGTATTAGGAAAAAAGGTGTAATTGGTAATGGCTAATGGCTAAATTATTCTATCACCCTAGCTCCCTAGCTCCCTAGCTCCCCATCTCCCGATCTCCCCATCTCCCTATCTCCCTGCTCCCTTCTTCAAAAGTTATACATCAAGTTGAACAAATTTATTTAATCTCTCCTCAAATAAAACGTGATCGCTAACATCTTATTTTCATACTAGGAAAAACTAAAAACTTATGATGGAGATAGGATTTAAGGTGGATATAGAAGAACTAGAGACTCGTTATAGAGAAGAAATAGACGGCTTAGGCAATCAATTACAAAACGCTACATTAGAAATCTCTCAAATAGAAACAGTAATCTTGCAAATGGGACAATCTATTGAAAACCTCAGTAATATTCTCGAAGAATTTATTCAACAGCAGCGAAATAGAGAAAATTAATCAGAAAGATTTAATTCTTCGGCAATCACTTGATTAATTTTAGTTAAAACCGTAGGCTTTACCAGGAAACGACGCGCCCCTAATTCCCAGGCCCTTTCTTTATCTTTAGGAAAAGAATAAGCAGAAAAGACAATTACAGGAAGAAAATACCAGGGCGATCGCCTCAGCATTGCCATCAAATCAAAACCATCAATACCACCTGGAAGCTTAATATCAAGCAAAATCAAATCTGGCTGAAACTCTTCTAAATGATCTCTGAAATTCAAGCCATTTGGTACACTTAGAATTTCATAACCCCTTGAATTAAGATACTCTGTAACGACTTCACGATGGAATTCATTGTCCTCAATAAACAGGATTTTGCCACTCACAACATTCTAACTTCAAGCTATCACTGAAAATAGCCTGAATTAACTTACTTTTCATCTAGACTAGAAGTATTGTTTAAAAAGCCGTTTTACCCTTAGCTGCTCAAATTAATTTAGCATTAAATATCTGGCACATTTTCAATAACAGGAGGAGAAGGTTGGAGAATTTCTTGCCAGCGCTGAATATCTCTCCTGGCTTCTTGATAAGCTTCTGTTCCAGAAGGAACTTTTTTAGCAATACTAATAGCCTCATTCAAAGAATTATTACTAGCTCTGTCTTGGGCAATCCTCAAAATTTGATAGCTCCAATTATTAGAGTATTGTACACTTTGAGAGCTAAGTTTTGTTCCCGAAGGAACTTGCCTCGCAACACTAATGGCTCTGACATAAGCGTCTGGAGTTCTTCCTTCAGCAATACCTACAGCTTGCTCGAAATTATCTCTAGCTTGAATCTCCCTTTGAGAAGCATCAATTATCTTTTGGGCATCTCCTGATAAAGCTCTATTCGGACCAATTTGTCTGGCTGCTTCAATGGCTTCTGAGGTGTTTCCTGATTGCAATAAAGTTTCCGCTTGGTTTAAATAAGGCTGATCTTGTAAAATCTGAATCTTATTTCTCCACTCACTGGCTTTCCGCTGCGCTTCTGAGTAAAGAGGACGACCAGGAGCAATAGAATTTGCTTCATCAATAGCTCTTTCTAAAGAGCCAATATCGCCATAACTAGCTAGTTGATTAGCCCGCTCTAAAAAAGGCCTATCTTCAGCATTTTTAATTTGATTTGACCACTCTTGTATCGCTCCTTGGGCTTCTTGATAGCGAGGATTATATTGAGGAATCAGCCGCGCTTCAGCAATAGCTGCTGACAATTCCCCTACCCCTCCAGAGCGAGCTAGTTGTCTGGCTCTTTCTAGGTGTGCCACATCTTCAATTTCTCTTTGCCAGCGAGTAATTAAGCCTTGTGCTTCTGAGTAAAGGGGGCGGCCTGCACTTACTTGTTGAGCTTGAGCAATACCTCTTTCTAAACCAGCTACAGTGCCAGCACTAGCGCTGATACCAGCATTGGCTAAACTAGTCCAGTCTGTGACTTGTTTTTGAAGTTTGAGGCTAGAAGGAATAGCATTAGCGATGCGTAACAGTCCTGACCAATCTCTCTTATCTAACCTCTCTTGAGCGCTGGTAACTAACTTGTTACCCGCCTCTTCAATAAGTCTTTGAGCTTCCTTATAAGCGGTGCTAGTAGAGGAGATTTCTTGAGCTATGGAAATGGCTTGAATATAATTTTCGTATCCCCCACGGCGCAGTGCTGCGTAGGCTTTGTCTAACTTAGAACTCTCTTCTTGAGCTAATTGAATTTCCCGTACTAGTTTTTCATACTGAGTACTAGACCAATATTTATTATCTAAATAAGTTAACTTAACCCCTTCCCGTAAAGCTTTACTCCAATTGGAGTTTTCTAAATCTTTCCTGGCTTGGGCATAAATCTTTTCTCCTTTAGCCCAAATTGAGCGCCAACGCTTAATTCTTTCTTGAACTATTTCGTAAGCGCGGACTTGTTCAGGAATTTTATAGGCAACAGCGATCGCCTGTTTAAATTGACCCGCTTGAAACTTCTTCTCCCCTATTTTGAGAATTTCTAAAGCCCATTCCTCAATATTTCTATCAATTTCTTTCCTCATGGGATGGTCATTTGGCAAGTCTGCCACCAACTTAATAGCTTCTAGATAATCATCCACAGTTTGCTTATTAGCAGCTAACTGAGCGCAATAAATACGTACAGATGCCGATGCCATAGGCCAGAAAATAGCTGGGCAGTTAGGCACCGTAGGCAACTTCAATAACAAAGCTGTAGCAATAAAGCCAATACCCCCTGAAAAGATGATGGCTATGATTGACCAAAACTGCCAACTGCTAGGTACAGAAAGATTAAAGCGGTTACGATTAGGAGTTTCAACAAGTCCAGATGAAGAGGAGTGAGGAGTGTGGAAAGGAGGTTCCGGAGCCAGAGAGGAGGGCTTTTCTACACTATTTGGTATATTAATATTTCTATTTCTGGCCATAACTGGAATAAAACTCCTCATGTTACCTGTATAGATTTTTAGGAATTGCTTTACCGCTTCTCAATCTTCAAGTTCTCTGAATTCTGCCATATTTTTTAGTAATTTGGTTAATTGACAACTAACTCCCTTCTCCGGCATGGTAGGAACTACGTACTAAAGCCCCGGAACGAACGTGGGAAAAACCCAAGGTACGGGCAACAGCGCCTAATTGTTCAAATTGCTCAGGAGTGCAGTATTTTTGTACGGGAAGATGTTGCAATGAAGGGCGCAGATATTGTCCAATGGTAAGGCGATCGCACTTTACTTGGCGTAAATCTTGCATCGTTTGTAACACTTCTGCTTCTGTTTCCCCATGCCCTAACATCAAACCGGATTTAGTTGGGATCTGGGGTGCTAGCTCTTTGACGAAGCGCAACACCGCTAGGGAGCGCTCATATTTAGCCCCCCTTCTAACTTTGTCTTGCAAACGTCGTACTGTTTCAATATTGTGGTTATAACAAGCGGGATTAGCCGCCACGACTTTTGCTACCCTTTGCTTTTGTTGTACCACCGCATCTTTACCACTCCAAAAGTCAGGAGTAAGTACTTCAATTTGGGTTTGAGGATTAATTTGCCTAATGGCTGTCATTGTGGCGACAAAACAACTTGCTCCCCCATCAGCTAAATCGTCCCTAGCCACAGAAGTAAGAACCACATAGCGTAGGCTTAATAGATTAACTGCTTCAGCAACTTTCTGAGGTTCTTGGGGGTCTAAACTTTGAGGGGGACGACCTTTATCTACCTGACAAAAAGCACAGGCACGGGTACAAGTAGAACCCATCAACAAAAAAGTTGCCGTTTTGTTAGCATAACATTCACCTCGGTTGGGACAGCGCCCTTCCTCACAAATGGTGTGAATCTGCCTTTTTTTGATAATTTGCTGTACCGTAGAAATTTCGGTGGCCTTACCAAGGGGCTTTTTTAACCAAGCTGGAAGAGACGAAATTTCTCTTTGCACAGAATTAGTCATAAAATCAACAAGGATATGATCATAAAAATATAGTAAGCTGCTTCCAGTTGGATCGCCATAATGCAGTTTGCTTTAAATCAGATCTAGACTTATTTTTGTAGAACTTGTATTTGAAACAAATAAGTGTAATATTTTTGAATCGCCTCTCAAGGAGTAAGTTGTGGCAAGTCAGAAAATCCTGGTTATTGATGACAGCCGGGTTATCAGGATGCGTGTTAAAGATATGTTGCCTTCGGGTAATATAGAAGTCCTCGAAGCTAAAGATGGTTTGGAAGGGTTTAATTTGATTCGTTCTGAAAACCCCAACCTAATTATGCTCGATTTTCTCTTACCGAAAATGAGCGGTTGGGAAGTCTATCAAGCAATTCAAAAGCAAGCTGAATTGCGAGCAATTCCCCTGGTGTTGATGTCGGGGCGTAAAGAAGAGGTGACAGAGAAAATCCCTGAACCTTTTGAGTATTTTGCTTTTGTAGAAAAGCCTTTTGAGAAAAAGCAGTTGATGGCCGCAGTTCAAGATGCGATGCGTAAGGCTAAGTTACAGCCTCAACCAGCAACTACTCAATCTACTTCTGTGACGGATACCAACGGTGGCTCCACAGATACCTCAGCCTTAGAATCAGAAATTAAAGCCCTCAAAGGGAAAGTTGACAAAATGCAGGCAGAAATTGATGCTTTGAAAAAGCAACTAACCAAAGTATTAACTTTTATTAAACAGAAATTAAAGTAAAGAAATTGGTGTTCGCTGTAACATTGTTTACAGAATTATTTTCTTAGTATGGAGGTTACGGCTGACAGGTTTAACGGGGGTAGTTCCTGATGAGTAGCAAACAATTGCTAGGTCAACAAGAAGATGCTTCTGTGGTGAAGGTAGGAATTTTACATTCTTCAACTGGCACCATGGCAATCAGCGAACCTTCCCTAGTAGATGCAGAACTAATGGCGATCGCCCAAATCAATCAAACTGGTGGCGTTCTCGGTAAGATTATTCAGCCTGTAATTAAAGACGGAGCTTCCAATGCTAAAATTTTTGCTACTCAAGGGCAAAAGCTAATTCAGCAAGATGAAGTGGCCACAATCTTCGGCTGTTGGACTTCTGCAAGTCGTAAAGCTGTTTTGCCAGTAGTAGAAAGATTCAACAAACTGCTGTGGTATCCTCTCCAATACGAAGGCTTGGAATGCTCTCCCCAAATTGTCTATAACGGTAGTTGCCCCAACCAACAAATAGAGCCAGCAGTGAGTTGGTTATTAGAGAATAAAGGCAAGAGATTTTACCTCCTTGGCTCAGATTATGTTTTTCCTCGTACCGTTCATAAGGTTATCCAAGCCCAACTTAAGCGTGAGGGGGGTGAATGTGTCACCCAGAAATTCGTTCCTTTAGGCAGTAAGGATTTTCAAGAGATAATTCAAGAAGTTAAACAAATTCAACCAGATGTTGTTTTTAGTACCCTCAACGGCGATAGTAATTTAGCTTTCTATCAGCAGTATCAAGAAGCAGGGATTAATGCTCAAGAAATTCCGATTATGGCAGTTAGCGTTGCTGAAGAAGAACTAAGACGCATTGGTGGAGAAGTTGCCATAGGACATTATGCTGCTTGGAGTTATTTTCAAAGCCTTGATACTAAGGAAAATCAAACTTTTGTCAAGAATTACCAAAGGCGATATGGCAAAGAAAGGGTAACTAGCGATCCTATCGAGGCAGCTTATGCCCAAGTCTATTTATGGAAATTAGCTGTTGAGAAAGCTCAATCTTTCGCCACAGATAAAGTAAGAGAAGCTTTCCCTGGTATTGGTTTTGAAGCACCAGGAGGTTGGATTAGTATTGAAAGGAATCAACATTTAGCTAAACCCTGTCGTATAGGTAAAATTTTATCAACAGGTCAATTTGAAGTTGTCTATGATAGCGAACTAATCAAACCTAAACCCTGGTTAGGTGTGGAGGATATAGCTAATTCCCGACAAGCAGTTATTATTGACTTACTAGCAGAAGTTTCTCCCAGCATTGAGTATAGTTGTCAACTCGAAGAAAATTCCCGTGCTAGGGAGAAATTGATGGCGGAGTTAGTTGATTCTAATCAGCAGTTGCGAACTACCCAAGAAAAACTCCTAGCCTCAGAAGCTCAATCTCAAGAATTACGCAAAAGAGAAGAACTACTTAAGCATCGCTTATCTAGCCAAATTCGTAATTCTTTAGAGCTAGATAAAATTTTAACCATTGCGGTAGAAGAAGTTCGCCATCTTTTACATATCGATCGTTGTGAGTTTCTTTTCCTTGATAAAAGATTGCCTCAAAGAAGTTATCTTGCTTATGAAATTTCTTTGGCAGATGATTTAACGAAACAGGATAATAGTTTGGTGTTTGAGCTAGTAGAAAAATTACTTGAAAATACTGAGCTACTAAAAATTGATGATATTTCCCAAAGTGAGCATTGGCAGCTAAAGCAATTAGGCTTAAAATCTTTGTTAGCTATTCCTGTCGGTATTTATAGTAAAAAGAATTTTGTCCCCAGAAAAGGCATTATTATTTGTCAACAATATACCCACAGCAAAATTTGGGTAGATCAAGACATAGAACTACTACAAATGGTAGTCGAACAGTTAGCGATCGCCATTGAACAAGCCACTCTTTATGAACAAAGTCTTCAAGCCGCAGCCCATGCCCAAGCCCAAGCTCAACAGTTAGAAAAAACCATCACAGAGCTTCAAGAAACTCAAGCTCAACTGATCCAAACAGAAAAAATGTCTACCTTGGGGCAATTAGTAGCGGGTATTGCTCACGAAATTAATAATCCTGTCAGTTTCATTTGCGGCAACCTTGATTATGCCAAAGAATATGTGGCTAATTTGCTCCAAATTATTGAACTATATCAAAAACACCAAAGGGAATCGAACCAAGAAATTGACGATTATGTTGAAGAAATTGAACTAGATTTTCTGAAAGAAGACTTACCCAAAACCATCAATTCTATGGAGTTAGGGGCCCAGAGAATTATGAAATTAGTCTTATCTTTACGTAACTTCTCCCGTCGTAAGCAATCTCATTTGCAAGAAGTAGATATTCATGAAGGTTTAGATAGTACCTTGGTGATTTTAAGCAACAGAATCAAATCCCAAGGCTCCCGCCCCCAAATTAAAATAATTAAAGAATATGGAGATATTCCCTTAGTAGGATGTTATCCTAGCGAGATTAATCAAGTATTTATGAACATATTGGGCAATGCTATTGATGCTCTTGAAGAGTCTTGGCAAAAAGAAGAGATTTCGCCTCCAGAGAGTTTAACCCTCAAGATACATACAGAATTAGCAGAGCAAAACACAGTAATTATCAAGATTGCCGACAATGGTGCTGGTATTGCTCCTGATACTCAAAGCCATTTATTTGATCCCTTTTTCACCACTAAACCCATGGGAAAAGGTACTGGTTTAGGATTATCCATCAGCCACAGTATTGTGGTAGATAAACACGGAGGAAAACTAGAGTGTAGCTCAATTCCAGGACAGGGAACAGAATTTCTTATTAAGCTAGCCGTCGCTCCGCAATCTACTAAAACTCAAGACTCTTCTCCATCTTCTGTAATTGCTTAAGTATTTAATCAGAAGCATGACTTTTTTTACGCTGGGATTCTTTATTAAAACCTGGTAAATCTTTAGCATGGGGAGTTTGGTAACAAACTAGTAACAATGCCCCCATAACTAAAAGGAAAGCACAAACTGCTAAAATCTGTTCCCAATGGATTTTTAGCACTCCCTCAACAATAATTTCTCGCAAAGCAGAAACAATCGCCACCTCCACTGCTACTTCTACAGAAATACGATGTTCTTGTAAATAAACTACCAGTAATCGAAATAGCTCTACTAAAATCAATAAAAAAAGAATATCTGAGGTAACAGCCTCAAATGCTAGAGGAGGAGCAAGTAAAGAGCGAAATACTTCTGTCAGCAGAATCAACATTGCCCCTAGTAGCCACACCCCCAGAGAAATAACGATGAAGTCTTGAACAATCTCTAAATTACGAATAATTCTGCGTCGGTGAAACAACCACCGATACCAAGTGTTAACTTTCTTATTGCGAAAAGACATTTGCTTTAATTAAGTTGGAGTTCTCTGTTCCAGTTTATTATTAGTTAATGTCCAAAATATTTTTCGGAGCAAAGTATATTTCCCTAATTCCTAAAGACATGGGTGAAAATCAGACATTGGTTCAATTTAGCAACAAAATTAATAAAAATTATTCTATTTGTTATTAAATAATTAATATGGATAAGCAATTAGGATTTATTATAAAACTTTTCCTTATTTCCAGTTTATTTTCTTTATTCATCAAGTATGTTGCTCCTTCCTTTGCTATTACCCCAACCACAAACAATACTTTAATTGCTATATCTTTACCTTCTCTGGTAATAGCAGTATTACTTATTTGGCGCAATTTTAAAACCTCAAAAGGAGATTAGCTAAACAATTGTATTCAATGTATAAAAAATGAGGAGAATGTCTAATTTATGAATTTAGGTAAATGGATTGGCTTTTTTACCTTTGTTGTTTCTTTATATATTATTTGGCAAATCAAGCAAATAATCTTACTTCTATTAACAGCAGTAATTTTAGCTAATGCTTTGAATATTTTAGTCAAAAAGTTTCAAAAATTACGTATCAAGCGTGGTTATGCAGTACTGCTTACTGTTATTGTTTCTTTAATAACTATTATCGGCTTTTTCTGGTTAATTGTTCCCCCTTTTATTAATCAATTTCAGCAGCTAGCTGAATTAGTTCCTCAAGGTATAGAACAACTTAATACCTGGGTTAATAAATTAGAAAACCGAATCGATCCGGCGGTAATTGAGTCTTTACCTAAAGTAGATAGATTATTCGATCAACTACAACCACTATTAAATAGACTTTTAGGGGGGGGATGGACTGTTTTCTCTAGCTCTTTGAGTGTATTGCTCAACATTCTGCTGGTGCTAGTTATTAATTTGATGCTTTTAGTTAATCCTGACCCCTATCGTCAAGGATTTATCCGGCTATTTCCTTCTTTTTATCGGCGACGAGTTGACAAAATTTTGTTGCTTTGTGAAGAAGATTTGCAAGGCTGGCTAGTTGGTATCTTATTCAATATGGCAGTCATTTCTGTCATGAGCTTCATTGCTCTTTTAGTTTTGAAGATTCCTCTAGCTTTATCCCAAGCAACTCTAGCCGGCTTATTAACCTTTATTCCTAACATCGGGCCCGCTTTAAGTGTGATTCCCCCTATAGCCCTTTCTTTATTGGAAGAGCCTTGGAAAGCTATTGCGGTTTTAGGAGCTTATGTCCTGATTCAACAAATTGAAAGTAATTTACTAACGCCCCTAGTAATGGCTCAACAGGTATCTTTACTACCAGCCTTTACCTTACTCGCTCAAGTCTTTTTTGCCAGCTTCTTCGGCTTCTTAGGGCTATTTCTTGCTCTACCCTTAACTGTAATTGCTCAAGTCTGGATTAAGGAAATGCTGCTCAAGGATATTTTAGATCAATGGAAACGCAAAGAACACCAAGAATTTCAGCTAGTTCCTCTCACTGTTCCAGCAAATCCTATACCTGTAGATAGTTTACCGGAAGAGAAAGTTGGGGAGGTAGACGATATAGGAGAAATAGGGGAAGAGGAATAATATTACTTATTACTTATCCTACTCTCCCCATTATGCGAACAATAGCAGAAATCAACGACAAAATTAGCCGTTCCTGTGCAGTTGTTTTAACTGTTGAAGAACTTAAAACTAGGGTTGCAGAAGTGGGAATAACCCAGACAGCTAAAGAAGTGGATGTGATCACAACCGGAACCTTTGAGCCGATGGAATCTTCTGGGGCTGTTATAAATTTGGGTCATACAGATCCCCCCATTAAAATTCGTCAATGCTGGTTAGATGGGGTTCCTGCTTATGCTGGGCTTGGGGCAGTGGATCTCTACCTTGGGGCTACAGCCATGGCTGATTATGGTAGTACAGGGGAAAGTAGTGATCTAGATAGCCGTTCAGGAATATCTAACCAAGAGCGAGGAGGAGGTCATGTTATTGAGGATCTGATTGCAGGTAAAGCAGTAAATTTGAAAGCAGTTGGTCAAGTTACAGACTGCTACCCCAAAGCTTCTTTAGATACAACAATTACTCGTGATCGCATCAATCAATTTTACCTATTTAATCCCCGCAACCTCTATCAAAATTTCATTGTTGGAGTTAATGGAGGAGAGCAACCTTTATTTACCTATCTTGGCCCTTTACAACCACGACTTGGTAATGCTGTTTACTCTAGCCCTGGAGCAATTTCCCCTTTGCTCAATGACCCAGACTTACAACTGATTGGTTTGGGGAGCAAGATTTTTTTAGGCGGAGGCATCGGTTATGTTACCTGGGAAGGGACGCAACACTTTCCTTTACAAAAACGCCTACCTAATCGTACCCCCATCGGCCCAGCCGCAACTTTGGCTCTCATTGGCGATGCCAAACAAATGAATTCCCGTTGGGTTAGGGGTTGTTATTTTAAAAAATATGGTTCTTCTCTGATGTTAGGAGTTGGTGTACCTCTACCAGTGTTGGCAGAAGAAGTAGTAGTGCATTGTGCGGTTAAAGATGAAGAAATTGTTGCTCCAGTGGTAGATTTTGCCATTCCTCGCCGGGTTCGTCCTACCTTTGGTTTAGTTACTTATGCTCAATTGAAAGCAGGAGTTATTACCATTGAAGGTGAAAGAGTTCGGGTGGCTCCTTTAGCCAGTATTTCTTTGTCTCGGAAAGTAGCTCAAGAATTAAAACAATGGATTGATTCTGGTCAGTTTACTTTAACTGAACCAGTAGCTCCCATTCCCAAAGAAAGCTCATTTTTACCCCAAGAGCATTGGGGGGCAGAAATCAGTTTAGAGTAGAGCTTTGGTGCTTTACTCTAAACTAATCCTATTTTTCTTGACGTTTAGTGGGTTTAGGAGTGGGTTTAGGAAGAGGTTTACTAGTTGGTGATTTGTCTGTCTTAGGACGAGGACGATTCCCTGAAAAAGACTTGCGCCCTTGTTGGGGACGGCGACGGCGGTTGCCGCCAGGAGATTTTTTCCCTTTTCTTTTTTTGATTGGCATAACCCCAATGTCTGTAGCTTCTAGAAGTAACAGCTTGTCACCTTGGAGTTGTACCTGGAAGTCCCAAAAATGCCCTACAGCGCGATCGCTACTCAGATCACCACTAAGTTCCAATTTAAAAAACTTTGTGCTTTCTGACTCCCGGCGAGGAGCTTGTTGAATTTTGACAACGACTTTTTCCTGTTCTTTGGAGTGATAAATCACCTCGCCACGAATGGAGAAGAAGCCATCTTTAACATCATCAGAAGAAACATCTTCTGATGACTCTTCTTTGGTTGAGTCAACATCATCTGATTCTGTCTGACTTAAGGTTTCTGGCTCCCAGACACCCACAATCTGTACGTGTAAGTCACCATCATTTTGTCTGGTTCGAGGATAAACAACCCAAAGATGGGATTCCTCCAAATTCAAATGATTTTTTACCAAACTAATAACGCGACCTAACAAAACAGAATCTAAGGGATTATCTTCTGAGGTAAAGAGGTTACCTCTAGTTAACTGCTCTTCGGAAGGTTGATATTTACCTCGAACCAAACCAATAGCCCGGTATTGCCTAGGCTCACTAGGTGGGGGAATTGGATGCTGTCGAGATGGGGGAGCCGAATTGAGTTTATTTGTATCATCAGAAGCTGATTTATCTGGCAAGCCAGAAGTTTTAGTTTCTGTGATTTCTGTTGAATCTGACAAGTTGGGTGGAACTGGCGAAGCTTCGCCAGAAGGTTGATTTGCTTGCTGAAAACCGTTTCCAGAGGGGTTCATAGAAAATCCTTGCAGCGGAGACACATTCCCTTATGGGAGTCAGTATGACATCCTATTTAAAATAGAGTAGTTTCACCAGCATCTTTAGCTCCTTGAGTATTTATTTAATTGTTCCTATAGGAAAAGGAACAATCAATTTTAAGACTAAATGAACTTGCTGTTGACCTGCTCATTGTACTCAATGCAATAGGTTAAAAGGTATATCAGTACAATTTACTAAACTTTTTTTGATTACTTAATTTAATCTGTCAAAAAATTCCTTTGTCTTAAATTCTCCCTAATCTAGATTTTAATCACTAACACAATAGTTTTAGGAATTATTACCCTCTCAATTAAAGCAAGCTTATTTTAGATAAAATAGCTAATAGGGCAGAGTGAGTTTGTGCCTATTCTCCTGTAACCTTTCTAATGGTAGTTCAATTTCTTAACTTAAAGATTTAACCTTCAGTTCAAGAGCAAATATTGTTTAGATAGAGTTTAAGATCGTGAGAGCATCCCAACAAAAGCGCAGCCGCTGGCTATATGCAAGTGTTGTCATATTAATCCTCATATTCGTTGGCTTTTCCATTTTACCTGTACTCAATACTGTTGTTAGAGACAATGTATCTTCTACCAAAACAAGGAGTACAGTCAGTGAAAATCGCCAAGAAGAGCTAGAAACTGAAGCGAGGGGTTATGAGTTGGTTCTAGAGCGCGAACCCAACAATACCGCCGCCCTCAGAGGTATTATTGACATCAAGCTACAACAGAACGATATCCAAGGAACCATTAAGCCTTTGGAGACTTTAGCTAATCTTAAACCAGAACAAACTGATTACAAAGTATTATTAGCCCAAGCAAAACAGCAAGTCAGAGATTATGATGGCTCGGCACAGGCTTATAATCAAGTTTTGGAGTTAAGACCAGGAAATATCAACGCTTTACAAGGACTAGTTGGTTTGATGTTACAGCAGGATCGCCCCGAAGGTGCTGTTGGTTTACTTCAAGAGGAGTTGAAAAAAGCAAACCAAGCTAATGCTGTAGAACCAGATACCATTGATGCTACTTCTATTGAATTGTTGTTAGGGCAAGTCTACGCTCAACAACAGCGTTATACTGAAGCCGTAGCTGTTTATGACCAAGCAATTGATAGTGATAAGCAAGATTTTCGTCCTGTATTAGCTAAGGCTTTAGTGTTGCAACAGCAAGGCAAATATGCTGAGTCAAAGCCTCTATTTATTACTGCTGTTTCTTTAGCACCACCTAAATATAAAGACCAAATTAAACAAATGGCTTTAGAACTACCGATTCCTGATGTGGTTCCTCCCCAAGCAAGCTCTGATAATGAAGCAACAGAGGAAAATGCTGCTGAAGCTACTGAAGAAGAATAGGGATTCTTGCCAAGAAAACTTTAGATACAAGGTGAAGACATTTGCCAATCAATAATATTTTTCTAGCAAATTTTAAGATTTTTAACAAATAGTGTTGAGAATTATTTAAACTTGGTTGTTCTTCAAAGAGATTTTGAAGACAGCATGGTAACTTCAATGGGAGATTTGTAAATTATATTGAGTTAGAAAAAATATGTTGAACGTGCAGTCTACTCAAACAGAAGGGGAATTATTTCGCGAAGATATCAGCGAATATGTAGCTCAGCTACAACTCCATATGGCGTTGCAAGCACGTAACTTAGTTCCTAACCTGACTCAACAAGTAGCTGGCAGTAGAGAGCAGCTATTGCAAGAAACCCAGGCTAATATCGAAAAATTAGTTTCTCGTCAGGAAATCTAAAACTGCAACTCTCACTCTAAAGTTTTTTGCTCTGGCTTTCTTTGAGTTTGATAGACATTAACTAGTCGATCAAAGCCCTTAAAGCGACGGGTTTTCGAGTCAGTAAAAATGCTTGCATCTTTAAGTCGCTTGTAAGTTGCTTCACTAACTACGCACTCTCCTGGAGGGCAAACAGCTTCCATTCGAGAAGCCAAGTTTACTGCACCTCCTAAAACTGTATAGTCTACCCTTTGGGAACTACCTACATCTCCCACTACCGCCTTACCACTATTAATTGCTACACGCAGTTGTAGGGGGTGACTCCAAGTTTTCTTACTGTTGAGATGGTCAAGATGGTTTAGCATTTCCATTGTGGCTTTTACTGCTCTATCAGCATGATCAGCTTGGGGTTCAGGGGCTCCGAAAAAAGCCATGATACAGTCGCCAATAAATTTATCTAAAGTACCGCCGTATTTAAAGACTGGCTGTAGCATCTCCTCAAAGAAACGATTCAGTAATTCGGCAATTTCCCCTGGACTTAAACGTTCAGAGAGGGCGCTAAAGCCTACTAAATCAGCAAAGAGAATCGTTATATCAGCTTCTTTGGGTGTTATGCGGCCATTTTCTATCGCCCCCAAAGAGAGCAATTGCTGCACAACAGCAGGAGAGTGATAGCGTTCCAGTTGCTGACGAATTTGAGCTTCTCCTTGCAGTTTCCTGGTCAACAACCAACGCTGTACACTAGAGGCCACTAAATTTGCTAAAGCCGAAAAAAAGCTCAAGTCATCTTCATCTACTTTGTCTGACTCTGTTAAACGTAAATGAGCATCAGCATAAAGTACTCCTACTACTTCCTTTTCATCCCACAAAGGAACAGCTAAAGCACCACGTATACCATTGGCCAGAATACTATTTTCTCCTTCAAAACGCTTATCAGTTTGAGCATCAACGGTTTTGATCGCTACTTTTTGCCCAAATACTTTTTTACAGATGCTACGGCTGATCCAATTACTATCCTTTTTAAAATCCCGGTCTAGGGTCGGCGCTCTTGTGGCAGCGTCTATAATAGATAAATCTCCTGTGCCACGTACATCTACTAAAAGTGCTAAACGTCCAATATCTTTAAGTTCTCGGAAGACAACCTTTTGTACTTGCTGGAAAATCGCATCAATAGACTCTGCTGAGTTTAACCCTTTGGCAATTTCAACTAAATCTTTGAGTCTGGCGATCGCTTGTTTTTGATTATCCTGAATGCTCTTATCTCGATCAGCCTTAATCCACTTTTGTTGCAGCTCTTCTGCGTTACGTAAAATTGTCCTTCTTTGGCTTCCTGGAGATAAAGGTAAGGTTTCTTTTGCAGCTTGTTGTGGTAAGTAAACAATGAGAACAACATTGCCAATTTGGATCACATCTCCATGAGTGATCTTTTGGGGAGAGCCAGAATTGAGGCGAAAACGATTTAAAATAGTTCCATTGACACTATTCATGTCCTCAACAGTCCATTCTCCAACCTCTGTTTTTTTAATACAGGTATGGGAACGAGATACTTCAGGAAAAGGCAAACAAAGATCACACTCTGGCAAGCGGCCAATGATAAACTCATCTTTTGCCACATCCACTGTTTGATTTGTTTTTCCCTGAATGTGTAGACTTAGCATAGATTCCTGTCTAGATGGACTTCCCTTACCCAGAGTCAGCTAGGGTTTGTCACCACTAAAAAATTGCATTATTAAGTTGCGGCTTAAATACTTCTACAATATGGGCAAACAATTTTCCCAGAAGCCGTAGTATTAAGCCACTTCTAGAAGTTACTTACTGAGAGTAATTGATAATAATAAATCCTTTGATAGATTGAGCAAATGCCATACAGGCGTTTGTCTGGTTGAATTAGAGGTTGAATGAGCTAAAACGATATTTAGGTGGCTAGATAAAGTATTAATCAATCTTACCGAAGTTGGATTTAAGTTCGCTGTAGAATTTGCTAATGGCTCAATATTTGTAGATGCTGTAGTCTGAAATCTTAAAATAGGTAAGACCAAGCAATGTTTCCCTGAAGTAGTTATTGACTTTTTTGGTTCTATATTAAATTCTAACTGATTTCTTCCGGGGTTAAATGCCAATTTTTAACTATGGCTACTCTACTTGGTCTTGCTACCAGTTTGAGGTCTAAATCAGTTAATCTTGCTCTTAATATTAATTTCTGTAGCATTTTCATTTCATTTATGAATAAAATTCTGTACCGAACAGCACTGAGTAGTGTTTTCGTAGGAAGTGTGTGGCTAGAATTAGCTACTATGGCTCAAGCAGAAACACCTCTATTTCTTTCCTATCCCCCTAATAATCACACCACTACTGCTTCACAAATATTCTTTATTGGCAGTGGAAATCCGGATATTGATGTCTCTGTTAATGGTGAAGTGATTGAACTTAGTTCTCAAGGATATTTTGCCCCCAGTTTCCCTTTACAAATAGGAGAAAACTTATTTACTGTTCGTCAAGGAAACCAAGAAGTTAAGCTAAACATAACCAGGGCTTCTGCGCAGCCTGTTATACCTCCAGGAGTAACCTTTGCTGAAAATTCCCTAACCCCCAAGACCGATCTAGCTAGATTGCCAGGAGAGTTAATTTGCTTTGGGGCGATCGCCCCAACTAATGCTACTGTTTCTGTACAAATAGGGACTGAAGATATTTCCTTATTTCCCCAAGATTCAAGTACAGATTTACCATCTAACTCCGCTGCTTTAACTGCTGAGAATATTGCTGCTGCTAAGACTATTGGCAATCAATATCAAGGCTGTACCTCCTTTGCTAATCCAGGCAGTTTAGGGCCGCCTCTTTACCAAATGAGTTTAAATGGAGAAACTGTTAGTCAGAAAAGTTCTGGACAAGTAGAAATACTCGTTCCTCACCAACTACAAACCGTTGAAGTAATAGTACCAGCAGGAGTTACCCAAACCGGCCCTAGTACCAATTATTCTCGCCTCACGCCTTTACCCCAAGGAACTAGAACTACTGTAACGGGCAAAGAAGGAGAATGGTTACGGTTGGATTATAGTGCTTGGATGAAAGCAGAAGAAACTCGTCCTTTACCAGGAATTATTCCCCCTCAATCTTTAATTCGTAGTATTATCTCTCGGAAAGTATCTGGAGCTACAGAAATAGTTTTTCCCTTACAAACGCCTGTACCAGTAAGTATAGAACAGGGTGAGAGAACTTTTACTCTCAATTTATACAACCTTACTGCCCAAACTGATATTATTCGTCTTGATGATGATCCTGTAATCAAACGTCTAGATTGGCAACAAGTAACTCCATCACAAGTACGCTATACCTTTAACCTTAAATCTGAAAAACAATGGGGCTATGACCTGAGATATGAAGGGAATAATCTCATTCTGTCCTTACGTCATCCCCCCTCCATACCTAAAAATTCTCTACAAGGTATTAGCATTTTAATTGATCCTGGTCACGGAGGAGAAGAACTAGGAGCAAGGGGACCTAATGGCTTGCCGGAAAAGGAGATTAATTTAATTGTTTCTAAGCTATTACAACAAGAATTGGTGGCGCGGGGAGCAACAGTTTATATGACTAGAGAAACTGATATTGCTGTTTCTTTAGGGGATAGAGTAGAAGCAATCAATAAACTACAACCCACTTTAGCTTTATCCGTTCACTATAACGCTTTACCTGATAGTGGTGATGCTCTCAATACCGCAGGAATTGGTATGTTTTGGTATCATCCCCAAGCCCATGCTTTAGCTGTGCATCTGCAAAATTACTTAGTTGAGGAATTAAGCCGTCCTTCCTATGGGGTGTTTTGGAATAACCTAGCTTTAACTCGTCCCCATAGCGCCCCAAGTTTGCTAATGGAATTAGGTTTTATGATTAATCCTGAAGAGTTTGAGTGGGTAACGAATCATCAGGAACAGCAAAAACTAGCTCAGACAATAGCAGCAGGAATATCTATTTGGTTGCAAGAACAACGTTAGTTAATTAATAATTGGTTAATCTAATTTGACTTTTCAGCAATGACTAATTGTCATGATTATTTTTCGTTTTCGGCTGATTTCACTACAACCCATTTCCCTGTTTTAGGGTCGCGGCGAGTTGTAAAAGGGTTTTTTTGCAAAGGCTTTTGACAAAGTTTAGGCATTTTTATTTCCTCCCTAGCTGCCATAGCAAGAACCTCTATATACCAATGAAACTTGCTTGTATAACAATATTGATATTGTAAAGAAGAGATGAAGAAATCTTGGTGATTAAAGACTTGATAAAAATGTGATTCTTTTAAGGCTTAAAAGTGACATTTGTCACAGTGATAATACTTAAAATAAAATTCTTTTTATAAATAAAAATTTTCCCTTCAATATTTAATCTTAGTAGTAATTCACATTATTAAAACAAAACAATATTGATTTTGAGCATCTAATTAGTTTAAGCCCCCTAATCAGAGAGCTTAAACTAACTGCAATTGTTAGACAAATTACCGATAATTATGTTGTTCGAGAATTTGTTTAGCCCGTGGCTTATAAATCAAATAAAACAGTGATTCGAGATAGCGGAATAAATCTTCACGATTTTCGTGGGAAGTAAAGTTCCAGAAACCGTAAATCCGCGCCAAAGACAAGAGTTTGGTGGTGTGAATTTTCCAGGTATAAGTACTATATACTCGCTCCATCCCTTTTTGAGAAATTTCCTGCCAGTAATTAGGTTCTTTTTCACACCTGATGACAAATTCTAGAATTTTTTCAGCAGTTTCTTCTAAGTTAGTAGGGTTAATGTAGAAACCGTTGACCCGATCTTGGATGATTTCTAAAGGTCCGCCAAATTGAGTTCCAAAGGTAGGCAAACCGGAAATCATCGCTTCTAGAATAGTTAAACCAAAAGCTTCAAACAAAGCTGGCTGTACAAATATGCCTTGATGGTCAGCAATAATACGATAAACTTCCCCTGAATCATTTTTAGGTAGTCTGACACCTAACCAACGTATTTTCCCGTGGAGGTTGTATTCTTCGATGATTCGATAAAGCTTTTCAATTTCTTCAATCTCTTCTTTATCGTCAGAATCTTCTACTCGTAACTTTCCTGAAATAATGATTAAGTTACAATGCTTTTGTAACTCTGGAGAACGACCGAAACATTCTGCTAAACCAGTTATGTTTTTGATTCTGTCTAACCGCGCTACGGAAAATAGGGGACGTTTACTAGGTTCATCTAACTTCCCAAAAACTTGGCTAGGATCTTCAAGATTAAACAAAAGTTCCTCTAATTGTTCTACTCGATTAGGAGTCCTATCGTTATTACGGGTGTAAGGGAAATAAACGCTTTCATTTACTCCTGGGGGAACAACGTTGAACTTAGGAGAGAATAATTCAATACCACTAACTACGTGATATAAATCTGGCATGGTAAAGCTTTCATAAGACTCATATTGTCCTATACTATCTGGTTTACCGACAATTTCTTGATAGGTACTGCTAATAATACAATTGGCTGCATTCATAGCAATTAAATCAGCCGTAAATTGGAGAGAAAAATGATAATTATCTTCCAAATCCTGCCAATATAAATTACTGAACAAATACTTTGATTTTTCCAAAGCATGGGCAACATTAAACTGAGTTACTCCCAGTCGTCTTGCTAGCAAGAAAGCAACCAAGTTACCATCAGAATAATTACCAACAATAAAGTCGGGTTTGCCTTGAAACTCGGCATAAAGTTCCTTTTCAGCATCAATAGCGTAGGTTTCTAAATAAGGCCAAATTTCAAAGCGAGAAATCCAATTTTGAGTCATGTTAGGATTGAATTCTCGGAATGGTACACGCAAAATCCAAGCATTTTCCGCGCCGTATACTTTCTCCAGGCGTTCGTTACAACGAGTACCATCGCTATTAGGAATTAAACGAGAAAGGATAATTACTTTCGGTTTGACGTTTAAACCATCTAAGCCAGCTAGACGAATATCTTCTTTAAGCTGTTTTTCTAAGTTAACGGCTTGGTCAAGAACATAAACAACCTGTCCCCCTGTATCCGGCCTTCCCAAAACCTTTTCTTGTCCAAACCAGCCGTGAATAGAAACAAGGACGATACGGAAAATCATGGGGATGCGAGAAAGGAATGCTTCTAAGACTTTATCTTCAGGAGAGTCTAAGAGTTCGTCTAGCATTTCTAGAGTTTCTTGTACCCGGCTGGCTGTATTTCCCCAACCCGGTTCAAAACCCATATCCTGAAGTTCAAAGCGAAATTCTTCATAGGGTCTATCACCTGGTAAATCGCTAAGAAAACTTAAGGCATTTTTAACTTGGTCAGAAAGATGCTGCTGATTTTTAATCCGTCCGTTAATTAGTAAAGTTGTGCCATTATAACTATGTAAGTTCAGGAAAGAAAAGAGAGCTTCTAGCCATTGTCGCGGATCTTGGAAGAGTTTACTGGAAAGAAAGCGATTGAGAAAAGTAACTCCTTTACCAATATTTTTAGAATCGCGAATGGTAGGAGAATAATCATAAAAAGGTTGGAAATCTATTTCAAAAACATCCCCTTCTTCAGGATGAAAATGATTAACAAAACGATCTCTTACGTCTAGCAGTTCCTCAATGCTTAGCCTTTCAACTGTTAAATCTCCTAAAATTCTATAGCTTTCTTGTTTAGCAATTTTAGGTCGCAATACTATGCACAAACTCTCTTCTTCAAGAAGAATTTCTTGGGTATAATAAATCATTTTACCCAGGCGAGAAGAGTTATAGAAACTCTCTGGCTTCTGTGATTTTTGACAAAAATCAGTAAAAGCACCCAATATTTCGTTACGCAGCAAATAATGCTGTTCTAGTCCTTGTAACTCACTGAAAAATTCTCGTAGATCGCTTTTTTCTTCAGAATCGAGAACCGCATCAATTAAATTGAACATGAAAATTCCTTAACAGCCTAGCAATTATGAACTAACTACATGAAAATCCACGAATCCCACTTATGTTTTAAGTTTTGGAGGATTCGATAAATTGGTGAATTGATAATTTACCGTTATTTGTTCTTTAAGTTGAATGAATAACAGCAAATAGCTAACTTGAAACCCGTCTTGCGTAACCAACTTAAGGGTAAATATTGCAGTGTTTCAAAAAACAGACATAGCTATCTTAGGAACAGACTTTGTACTGATCATCTAGATGATCAGTACAAAGTCTTATTCCCTAACAAGAATTGCTAGCCTTAGTTACGAGTTGAGCAGTTACACATCTCGTTTTCAACTATAAACTATCTATCATCTAAGATGAAATAATTAATCTTGAAATGTAGATAATTTTTTATTAGGCTGTCATCTATATAAATTAAAGATTGTAAAGTTTGCCATATTTAGTTTTGATGTAATTCATAAGTGGTTCAATGCGTAACTTCGTACCTGTGACTAACTTAATCAACTCTTCTGGAGTGTACTTCTTGCCATGTTGGTGAATATTCTCTTTAAGCCAACTGTGTAATGTGCTAAAGTTACCTCTGGCGATTTGAGTAGGTATTTCTGGATGAGCCGATATAGCCGCATCGAAAAATTGACAGCCAATTAAATTACCCAAAGTGTAGCCTTGGAACATACCGCCAATTTTTCCTGTATACCAGTGAACATCTTGTAAAACTCCTTCGCGATCGCTCTTAGGTGTAATACCAAGGTTCTTAAAGTAAAGTTCATTCCAAGCTTCAGGGAGGTCTTTAATAGCTAAGCTACCTTCGAGCATTTGGATTTCAAGATCAAAGCGGATCATAACGTGAAGATTATAGGTTACTTCATCAGCGTCAGTACGAATCAATGATCTCCTAACTTTATTAATCCCTCGGTAAAAAGTATCCAAAGGCACTTGATTTAGTTGTTCGGGGAAAAATGCTTGTAATTTAGGATAGAAAAATGTCCAAAACTCTCTACTACGACCGACAATATTTTCCCAAAGGCGAGACTGGCTTTCATGAACCCCAGAAGAAGTACCACTAGCTAGAGGAGTTCCTTCATAACAGGGATCTATGCCTTGTTCGTACAAACCATGACCCATTTCATGAATAGTGCTGAAAAGAGCTTGATCAAGATTATTTTCGTAGACGCGAGTAGTAATCCGTACATCCCCAATTGAAAAAGGAATCATAAAAGGATGATGAGTTGTATCCTGTCGTCCTCTTCGGAAATCATAACCTAGCTGTTTGATAATTCTTATGGTAAAGTCTAACTGTTGTGCTTCAGGATAATATTGGTGCAAACAACTATCATCAGCAGGCTCTTGGGCGCAAATTGTCTCGACAATGGGAACTAGCTCTTGGCGTAGTTGATTAAATAGTTGTCGCACAGTAGAAGTTTTCATGCCATAGTCAAGCTGCTCAATTAGAGGATCAGCAATATGTTCATAGCTAGGGAAGAAATTCGCATATTCTCGACTCAGTTCTAAAGTTTTTTCTAGGTAGGGCTGAATACTTTTGAAGTCATTAGCTGGTCTTGCTTTAGTCCAAACTTCATAGGTTTGAGTTTGATGTTCCGATAGCTGAGCCATAAACTTCCCTGGAACCTGTACCGCCCTTTCATACTTGCGACGAGTGACGCGGATTAAACTGGCATCATCTGATTCGTAAGGAAGGTTGTTTTCGTAAGAGCGTAAATTCTCTAGTAGCTGGCCAAATTCTTCAGAAGTAAACTTTTCGTGAGCGATTTGATCTAACGTTGCTAGTTGTTCTCCTCTTGCTCTAGCACCCCCAGGGGGCATATAAGTTGCTTGATCCCAGTAGAGTAAAGCCGCAGCACATTCAAGATGATTTATTTCCTTGAGACGGGTTTTTAATTCTTGAAATTTTGGATGAGTTTTTTCGAGAGTTTGCATATCTAGTTAATTATTTTGCTCCTGGTGTAGTTTCTGTTAAATAGCCACTGGCTCTGAGATAAGAGCTATAGGTCGAGAAACTTGAATTTAATAATCTTAATGCTACCGATCACCCTGAAAAATGCTCCTTGGTAAGAATAAAGAACTAAACAGATGTACTGATTGGAGAGATTCTTACCTAGAAAGACCTGAAGACCAGAGGGAGAGTAGTAATATTTAATTAAAAGGCACATAGTTCAGCCTGTAGCTTTTTCTACGACTAAACTTCTACCTTTCATCAAACACCTCTTCACGGTTTTAGTAATTAAATAATGAAATGGGATTGTTTTCTCTAAGTTAGAAAAATATTATTGAAAACAAAGCCAAGTCAGATAATAGGTATGTGGCTACCACGCTTTTGAACCAATAACTATTGAGATGAGGCTAATAATTCGAGGGTTTAGCCATTGATAAGCCCGTCTCACTAGTTTGTAGATGCTGATTCTCAACTTCTTAGTTTGATGTTAGAAGATAATTGCATTTCAGCTAAACTTACCTTGACAACATTCAACCTGTGATTGTAGAGCGTAGTTTTCACTTATAACATTTCTATCGATATGAATCCATAGTTATAGGAAGATTTGCTACTAGTGGATGAGGGAGCTAAGGGGGAGGAAGATAGATAAAGTCAGCAGATTGAAGGCTAAACAATCTTATCGAGAGAGTTTAAGCAATACTACCTCTTTTACGAGCTTCCTTAGAAGAAATTCCGACATTACGCAAGCCAGCACGAATCATCTGTTGTTCTAGTAAAGCAAAAAAACGAGCGCGATCGCCTCCTCTAACTACGGCTTGATTATGAGATTCTGCTAGGGCCACAGGATAACCATAACCTTTACTAACTTGGGCTAACGTCAAACTTAAGGATTGGTCAAATAGCTGTGTATCTTCTGCTACCCAAGTCGGAACTTCAATACGGGCAATTTCTGTCCCGACATTGACGTAACAAAAACAAATCTTTTGGCTAGGTTCATATAACTCCAAAATCCTAGAGGAACTACGCCATAAAGGGCCCCTTTGTCCTAGTTCTAAATTAACTGACAGAGTTGTATCCCTTAAAGGTTCAACGATTTGACAAGGTAAAGATTCTGGCTTACCACCGCAATTTGTGATGCAATCAGGAGTTTCATGAGGACAGGCTTGCAGTCGTAGGAAATTTGTTGCTTCGCCGCTACGAGAAGCACTGAGATAACCCAAAAGAGGAACTTTGGCTTGATATAGCTGCTCCCAGGCTGCCAAAAGAGGAGTTAAAAGAAGTTCTTGGGCTTCTGTGGGCAAACTTTCTAAAAACCAATATATTAAGGAACCATCCACCATAGCAAGATTAGGAATATGCTGGTGAGAACCTGGAGGATTAACCCAACGACAGGCCATTTCTGCCAAAACTTGCGCTTCAGATACAGTGCGGCGATGTCCCATCCACTCGTCGGTACGAATCCCCCACTGACGGGAAATATAGAGGTCTTCTCGTTTGTAAAATATTTCTGGCAGATTATCTAGTAGAGGATGTAAACTCTGACCATAATGCAACATCACCCTACCGATATTAATTAAGTAACAATAGGCAATTTCGTGGTGAGAAGGGGAAATTTGTGAACCATCTGTAGCGAAGACACTATGGCTTGTAGGGGCTGGTTTAATATCAATACGAGTGTCAAGGGGTTCTAAGGGAACAGCCGCTGTAAAAATGAGGCGATCACCCCAAGCTTTTTGTCTTTTTACTAGTTCTTGTTGTTCACTGCAAGCTTGTTGTAATAAGACTTGGGCCCGTTCCCAACGTTGGCGACTAGCAGTTGCTTCTCCCCGCAGATGTTGACTAATGCCGGGGAGTTGTCCTGCAAGTTTAGCGAGATCGAGCATAGGGCAGTTTGACCTTAAACGGTAAATAGTTAAAAGCGAATCAAACTCTCACTTTTATCAGACTTAAGATACTCTGTATTGACCCTGGATTCTCTAACTAGGGAAATTTTGCCAGTGCGGGCAATTTCGCGAATGCCAAATTTGCCTAACATTTGGACAATAGCAACCATTTTACCGGGATCTCCGACTACTTCTACTGTTAAGCTATCTTCGGAAGTATCTACTACCCTGGCACGAAAAATATTAGCAATTTCAACAACTTCAGAACGGTTAGAAGCTGTAGCATTGACCTTGAGTAGCATTAACTCTCTCTCTACACAGGGAACTTCTGTTACATCTTGAACCTTGAGGACGTGAATGAGCTTATAGAGTTGTTTGATTAACTGCTCAATGCTGCGGTCATCTCCGGGGACTAACATAGTAATACGGGAGATACCAGATTTTTCTGCTGGCCCTACAGCTAAACTTTCGATATTGAAGCCTCGGCGAGCAAATAAGCCAGCGATGCGGGTCAAAACGCCTGCTTCATCTTCAACTAATACGGAAATAGTATGCTTCATTATCTCTCCCTTGGTAGACACAAAGTAAGAATTTAGTTGCTATGTTGCCCAAATTTAAGACCAATGACTTGATAGTTAATCTCTTCCTTGGTAGGTTACTTAACCGTAAATATAAATATATTCTCATAATATAGATGATTAACTTTCAACTTTAGGAGTCAATTTGTTATGGGTTGGTTAAAAAGAATTTTTGGCAAGGAAAAGAAATCTTCTTCTAGTGCAAGCAAGAGTAAGAGTTCCGCTAGTTTTTCTGCACCTGCTAGCAGTAGCAAATCTAGTTCTAGTATTCCTCCAGAGAAAGTCGGTTTAGATGGAGAGTTTGATGAAAGTGGTTTAGCAAAAAGGGTAGCGTTAGCTTTTGATGAAGATGCCCAACTAGACGATATTGAAACTCTTTGGGTAGCTCAACTTGGTAGCCAGGTGGTTTTAAAAGGAACCGTTCCTAGTCAGGATTTCTTAGATAAAATGGTTTCTGTGGCTAAAAAAGTTGATGGAGCAGACAGCGTTTCTACTGAGCAAGTCACAGTAGGTTGAAAAATTCAACTTTAAATTAAGTTAAAGGTCAAAATTTAGAGACGTTTCGCCGGAACGTCTCTAAGACATTGCTCTTGCAAAGTGTTTTTCTAACCAAGCTAACAAAAGAGTATTAAATCTCTCCGGACATTCATCATGAAGACAATGTCCTGCTTGGTCTAACTCTACCAACTCTATTTTTGAATTGAGTTCTGCTAAAGGTCTAGCTAAAGCAAAAGGAACCATGCGGTCTTCTGTTCCCCAGAGAAGTAATATCGGTATGGTTAAGTTGGGTAAGATGGCCTGCCGAAGGAGTGAAGTTAGGATGGCTAGCGCCTCGAAACAAGCTGGCAAAAGCTTTATCTGCATCTTCATCAAGAGCAGGGGCCGTTAATATTCCCACTAATTCTTCGGTAATAGCTCCCCGTTGGGTATAAGCTACTCTAGCCCAAATATCAACTACTTTAGGCTGCCTCACTAGCTTAAAAACCATCTTTAACAAAGGGGGGAAAGCGATAAGGGCTTTAGTTCTAGCCTCCCAAGACTTGACCCATTTGGGTAAGTTTTTTTGTAGTAGGGAAGTATCTGGAACGCTAATCATAGCTAGACCTGCTACCATTTCTGGGTGGGCTGCTGCGGCTGCAAAACAGACCAAAGAACCAAGGGAATTTCCCACTAAAACCACAGGACGCTGAATAAAAGTTTGCCAGAAATCGTAAACCTGCTCAACCCAAAGGGCAATACTATAATCTGTATCAGCCTTTTTTGAACCACCAAAGCCTAACAAATCCAGAGCATAAACTCTATGTTCTTTTCCTAAAATTGGTAGATTAGAGCGCCAATGCTCAATAGATGCACCAAAGCCATGTAGTAAAATAAGAGGAGTTTTGGATTGCTTGTCTGGAATTAAAGGTTGTACAAAAGTGTAGCGAGTTTGCCAACCTCGCCAAACCCAGTCTCTTTGGTTACCGATGCGCTGTTGCCAATCAATTGACACCATTAAACTATCAAGTTAAGTTTAAAAAGTTTTACAATATATTGTAATCGATGGCAAATTTTTAAGTTATGGGTTAGAAGATTGGTAAAGATCAAGTTAAACTTTAGGTTCCTATGAATTAGAGCAACTAAAACATAAGTTAACAATCTCAACAGAATTTTCAGGAAAGTAAGTAAAATGAACATATAGATTCAGTCTAACTTTCCTAGTCAATTACTACAAAACACCATTAATTTAAGCAGATTAAAAATACGCCTGTGAAAGACAGAAGACGCAATCGCGATCTACCCCAAATTAACGAAAGGATTCGTTTTCCTACAATCCGTGTCATTGATAACGAACGCAACCAGCTAGGAATTCTTTCGCCAGAAGAGGCTTTGAATATAGCTGAAGAAAGAGGGCTGGATCTCGTCTTAGTCAGTGAAACCGCAGATCCTCCTGTTTGCCGCATTATGGACTACGGCAAGTATAAATTCGAGCAGGACAAAAAGAAGAAAGACGCGAAGAAGAAACAGCATACGGCTGATGTTAAAGAAGTTAAGATGCGCTACAAAATTGAAGAACACGATTACAACGTGCGTGTCAATCAAGCAGAACGCTTTTTAAAATCGGGAGATAAGGTAAAAGCAACAATTACTTTTCGAGGTAGGGAAATTCAGCACTCAGATTTAGCGGAAGCTTTGCTCAAGCGCATGGCAGATGATCTAACTGAATTAGCGGAAGTTCAGCAGTACCCAAAAAGGGAAGGACGCAACATGATGATGCTTCTTTCCCCTAAGAAGTAAGCCTGTAACATTTACTTGAAATAACTGAGTAGGTTAGCATGACATTAAGCTGTGCTAACCTCATATATTCTTAGCCTATTGCAAGTATTATTTGCCCCTTGCTCTAGGCAGATGACAAATGATAGGTAATTTCCCTAAAACTAGTTATGCCCTGTATCATCCTTAGTAACAAGGCATAATTATTGCTTTTATAGCAGTTTGTTAGGAGGTTGACTATTTTAGCCCTCCCATAACTAAATGACGAATGACAGCATCTCAATGAAACTGCAAACTCGCTCTCGTACTAAGAGCGATTGGAAAAGAAAAGTTCTTCAGGGTTTAAATCTTCGTCCCGAAGAGGGAGAACGAACTTTTTTTATGTTCGTTTTCTACACCGCTACTTCCATAGGGCTAATTTGGCTAGAACAAGTCACTGTTGCTATCTTTTTGGCCGAGTTTGGTGTTGAGTTATTACCCATAATTTATATTGCCAGCGCCTTGATGGGTTCGGCTTTAGGTTTTTCTTATTCTTTATTAGAAAAATTTTTACCGGTACGCAGGGTTTTACTGACTGTTTCCTTGATCATGGCCCTGCCGTTGGTTTTATTTCGGGTAGGCTTAGATATTCCTTACTTTAATGGCATCATTGCTTTAGGAACAGCGTTTGCGTTACGGCTGTGGATGGACGCAGAGGATATTCTCAATGACCTCAATGCCCAAGTTGCAGCTAACCAAATTTTCAATATTCGAGAAATTAAGCGTACTTATCCTTTAGTTGCTAGTGGACTGCTAGTAGGAGATGTGGTAGCGGGTTTCTCTTTACCCCTACTACTAGTATTTTTGCAGACTAAGGATGTCATTGTTCTCGCTTCTATTATGATGTTAGTAGGAGCAGGAACTCTTTATTTTCTTACTAAACGCTACAAACAATCTTTTCCTGATACTCCCACTAGGGATTTAGACGAACTGCAAACAGAATATGCCAGTAGCAGCATTAGTGCTTCTTTGAGGAAATATATTATCCCCCTATTTGCTTTTTTTATTTTGGGGGAAGTGCTGTTTCTACTCGTGGAATTTCAGTATCTAGGGGAAATAGAAAGAGTTCTTAATGAAGAACAAATAGCTGGCTTTTTAGGCTTATTTAGCGGTGTTTTAGGAATATTTGAACTACTAACTCAATTGTTCATTTCCAGTCGTGCAGTGGAGCGTTTAGGGGTATTTGTAGCGGCAATGTTCCTACCGGTATCCCTATCAATTTTAGGTTTGATCACCCTAATATTTGATGCCAATGTTGGCGCTAACATTTTCAATGATATGGAAATTCTGTTTGTGGGGGTAATCGTCTTAAAATTCTTCGATGAACTGCTGCGCTATACCCTCATTGCTGGTATTGAACCTGCTTTATTTCAACCTATACCAGGAAGGATTCGTGGTTCTATTCAAACGCGGGTACAGGGTATTGCTGAACCTCTATCCACAGGGGTTACTGGTTTAGCAATTTTAGCTATAGTTTGGTTTGTCAACCATCGATTCGGCGAACTCTCTGAAGCAGCAGTACGGCAAGTTCAAGGAGGGATCTTCATTGGGGCTATTGTGATTTTCTCCATTATTTGGGCCACAAGTGCTTGGTTGCTCCGTTCTAGTTACGTCAGCTTGTTAGTGCAGAGTGCTGAACAAGGACGTTTAGGCTTTTTAAGTGTAGACCTAAAAGCATTTAAAAAGGCGATTTTAGAAGCCCTGCAAGAGAAAGAAGCCGAAGGAGATAAACTTTCTTGTATTCAATTATTAGAACGAATTGATCCTCCAGGAGTAGGAGAAGTTTTAGCCCCTTTGTTGGCAGATTTATCCCCTGCCCTTCAAAAGGAAAGTTTAGGGGCTATGGTGAAATATCCTGATTATGAGTTACGTCCCTATGTTCAAAAGATCGTTGAACAAAAACCCAATTTAGATGTTTTGGCTTTAGCTTTGCGCTATATGTGGCTGTCTCAACCAGACTTAGATACTAATACTTTAATTCCCTATCTGAATGAAAGAGTAGATCCTGTCGTTAGGGGAACTGCTGCTAGTTTAATTCTGCGTCGAGGCAACCCTTATGAAAAAGCAGAAGCTACCAATACCTTAGAAAGAATGCTTTCTTCCCCAAGGGAAAAAGAAAGAACTATCGCTATTAAAGCTTTGCAAGAAGTGGATTATATGCCCATCTTCGCTAAACGTTACCTCCCTGAACTCTTACAAGATGAGTCGGCTAGGGTACGTTGTGCTTTATTAGAAATGATTGGTACAAAGCATTTAGAGACTTATTACCCTTCTTTGGTAAAAGGACTTTATTATCGTTCTACTCGCGAAGCAGCTAGAAATGCTTTAGTTTTGCTAGGAGATGATGGAACTGAGATTCTTGCTGAGTTGTCAGAAGATATTCGTAAGCCAGATATGGTTAGGTTACAAGGTTGGAATGCCTTAGCGCAAATCGCTACCCCTAAAGCCTTAACTGAGTTGGTACAGCAATTAATAAGTAATTGGGGGGCAAACCGTCGCAGTATTTTAAGAATCTTACTGAAAATTAGCAGCGATCGCGGTATTGAAACAGCCCTTGAACAGTTGGGGCGTAGCGGTGTAGAGACAATGATTGAGCAAGAATTATTATTGCTTGGCGAAATTTACTCTGCTTCTATTGATTTTGATTCAGAAACTCTTATAGGCAGGGAAGCAAACTTGTTAAGGTCTGCCCTTAAAGATTTACAGTCAGATATTATGGATCGCTGTTTTTTGTTGATGAAGTTGCTTTATCCTGCCAGCGCCATTCAAGCAGCTATGTTTAACCTTAATTCTGATTCCCAGGCTAATATTGCCTTGGGTTTAGAGATTTTGGATAATACCCTAGATTTACCCACCAAAGGAGTTCTCTTAGAATTATTAGATCGTGGCACTACCGAGAATAAACTGGTTGCTTTAGAATCTTTATTTGTTTATCAACCCATGAAACCCCCAGATCGGTTGCGTCACTTAGTGGAGTTTCGTCATTTTCTCTCGGATTGGTCTTTAGCTTGTTGTTTTTATTTAGCTCGTCAGGCACACTGGACTATAAGCAGAGAAGCAACCTTAGTTTGTTTGCGCCATCCTAGCGCCTTTGTTAGAGAAGCAGTACTTGTTTACCTGCGCGAAGCTAGTCCTCGTACCTGTAGCGAACTGCTATCGGTATTAAAAAATGATCCTAATCCTCTGGTTGCAGCCCAAGTGCAGCAGATTATTGGGGAAATGGGACATCCTACAGCTTATAAGCCTTGAGCAAATTAATTTTGTGTTAAAAGGAGTTGGTAATTGATATTTTTAAATATCTCCATAATCTGCAATAGAGGAACTAATTACTAAACAAAAATGTTAAGCAGTTTTGAACGCTTATTATTTATCAGGCGCGTCTCTATTTTTCAGGAACTTAGAGATGAGTTTTTGGTTAAGCTAGCATCGGCGATGGATGAGTTGTCTTTTCCGGCTCAACACAATATCTTTCAGCAAGGAGAAGAAGGACGCTCTCTCTATATCGTTGTTTCTGGAAGTGTGAAGGTTCACATTGGCGAAAGGGATTTAGCTCAATTAGAAGAAGGAGCTATTTTTGGGGAAATGTCTTTGTTTGATGCTGAACCTCGTTCTGCTTCTGTAACAACTTTGAAACCATCAGAGTGTTTGACCCTAAATCAATTGCAACTTATTGATGCGATCGAAGAAACTCCAGAGATTGCTGTTAATATAACTCGTTCTCTTTCCCGTCGTGTCCGGGATTTGAATGCTAAGCTAAATGCGGTTACCGCTAGTGGTAAATGAAAATTATTAGATATTGGCAATAAGGTTATTTTGTCAATAGGTAGTTAAACTGTTAAGAAACAAGAAGTAGTTACCTCACCACTAGTACCTTCTTGAATTTTCCATTTTTAGGCGCTGGATTTAGGAAAAAACCTGCTATTGCAAGGGTTTTATTGAATCATGGCATTTTTTGGCGATAAAAAGCCAAAATATCATTTCTCCTAATTCTCTGCTAATTTTATGATCATAACAAGAGCTTTGAATAGCCTATTAATTCGTTCTTAATATATCTTTGTAAAAGCGCTCTAAAATTGTCTGAACTTAGATAATTAAATGCTTTAAGTTTTTTTGATAAAGTTTTACTTATCAATCTTCGTTAACCTCGTAATCCTAATTCTCGTAATAGTTGAGTGTTTCTCCTTCACATAAATAGATTCTCTTTTCAATAGCAACTCGATATTGAGGAGGGAGGTTTGATTCGATATTATCGGCGTAAGCGAAGCCATGCCGGAGGCTTATCGCACTTATTAAGCGATGATAGATTTCTGGCCAAAGTTCGGGATTTTCTAAATAGGGGTTCATTCCAGGGAATGGGGAAGGCATAACTTGTAGGTATGGAAAGAACTATTTAAGGAAATGAAGTTAAGGATGACAGGTCAACTATAATAATTATTTGGGTAGTTAGTCTTTGTCTCAATCTACCAATATTAATTCCTACTATATCTGAAGATATTATGCAAACTTATTATTACGCTTTAGCTAGTCAAAAGTTTTTACTTGAAGAAGAACCTTTTGAAGAAGTTCTTACTGAACGTACTCGCAATTATCAAGAAAATAATAAAGAAATTGATTTTTGGTTAATAAAAGAACCTGATTTCCTCAATTCTCCAGAATTTGCTGAAATTAAGGCTAAATGCCCTCAACCTGCTGCGGCAGTTGTTTCTACGAACAAGCAGTTCATTACTTGGTTAAAGCTACGTTTGGAGTACGTTATGACAGGAGAGTTTCAATCAGATTCGGTTTTCAGTTATCAATGATCAGTATGAAGTTTGTATGTGAAAGTAAAGTAAAGAGTACAGAAATTAAACAATCAGCAACTAGCAACTAGCTATAAATGTTTTTTATCTAGAAAAAATAGAACTAATAATCCTAAACTTATACTGGCAGAGGCAATTAGCCAGAAGTTAGAGGTGAAATTGGCTGGTTGATCTAAAACCCAACCTCCTAAAGAAGGGCCAATAAAATAACCGACAGCCCAACATTGGGCTTCTAGGGAGAAATAGATCCCTCGCAGGGATTCTGGGGCCAAATCTCCTACTAAAGAAGAGGCGGAAGGGACATAGATAACTTTGGCGCAGGCAAACAGAAATAAAGCAGCGTAGGCAAAGCCTGTCGTAGACATCACGCCCATAATTAGTTCATTAGGGATTATGCCCATTAGCCAAATTAAGGAAAATCCTCCTCCCCAGAATACCAAAGCCAGCATCAAAGCCCGAAAACGCCTGATTTTATTGAGAAAGCGGGCTACGGGTAATTGGAAAATAGCGTTGAAAGTGACGTAGAAAAAGAAAAGCAGGCTAATGGTTTCGGTGGTAAATCCTGTTTCTGTTTCTGCACCTGGGATAAAGTTGGCAAAATAAAGAGGCAGAGTGCTATTAATTTGGGCATCGTAGGTGGTGAAGAGGATGTTTATTAATAACCAAATTACAAAAATGCGATCCCTAAATGCCTGTTTCCAGCCTTGTATAGCTTGATGGTTGGTTTCTGAGGGTTGACGAGTTTCTTCTATGGTTAACCAAATGATTATTAAAAAAGTAAGATAAGCAAAACTTTTAAGCAAAAATAAAGTCCGATAACCACCAGCAATCGCTATTAGTTTTCCGGCTAAAAATACTCCTAAACCTAAACCTAAGCTATCCGCTAAGCGAGTAGTAGCAAAAGCTTCATTACGCTGTTCTAGGGAGGTTAAATCTGCTACCATTGCTTCTGTAGGAGGCCAATATAAACCGATGCCTAAACTCATCAATAAGTTACCTATAATCAAGCTAGGAAAATTATAGGCAAAGGCTAAAGATAGGCTAGCTAAAACAGAAACAGCCGCAGCCATAAGCAAAGTTTTTTTCCGCCCCCACGACACAGAATCAGCCAATGAACCCGCAATAAATCTTCCTACCACCCCAGAAACAGAACCAAAACCCAGGGCTAAACCAACTTGGGTTGCTGATAAGCCAATTTCATCGACAAAGAAGATGGAAGCATAAACTAAGGTAAAACCTTGACCAATATGTAATAAAAATCGACCAACAGCGAGAATCCAAACTTCTTTTTTTAATTCTGGTAGTAACTTGGCTAAGGTTGGGAGTTTAAGAGTTTGACTCATGAAGTATTTTTTTAGTGCATTAAGAGAAGCAAATTATTAAACTAAGACATTTGAATATCTCTATGGACTATTAAATATTTCCTCCCTTCACAGATCGATTTAGAAGCATAACAGCTTATTTTGTTAGATAATATTAATTAGCAAACTTAATTTAGTTAATCAAAATACCAATGGCAAAAGCAATTTGGAATGGGGCTGTTTTAGCCGAAAGCGATCGCTGCGAAATGGTTGAAGGAAATTACTATTTTCCGGCAGACTCGATTAACCAAGAATATTTTCAAGATAGCAATACCCATACTACTTGTCCCTGGAAAGGTGTTGCTAGTTATTACACTATTGTAGTTGAAGGAGAAAAAAATCAGGATGCAGCTTGGTATTATCCCCAAGCAAAGGAGAAAGCGAAAAATATTGAAGGTTATGTCGCTTTTTGGCGAGGAGTTGAAGTAACATAACTTACGTAAAAGACAGAGAAATAGAGGGTGATTTTAATTGAGCAATGAGATACCCAGAAAGTAATTCATGCTTAATCTGATAGACAGTTTGAGGTGATGTTCTTTCCTACAGGTCTTATCTTTGATTTCTTTGGTCTAAAGTGAAATAATTAATATCTAATAAGCATTAATAAACTTCTTTAAAAATGACAGTAGCACGTCCTCATATTAAATCTAAAGCTCTTAAACCAGGTAGCCGCAAACCTGCTAAAGAATTGTGTAGCGAGTGTGGCTTGTGTGATACATATTACGTGCATTATGTCAAAGAAGCTTGTGCTTTTCTTAATCAACAAATTTCTGAACTAGAAACCCAGGCACACGGGCGCAGCCGTAACTTGGATGACGACAATGAGTTATACTTCGGTGTGCAAGAACAGATGATGGCAGCACGGAAAAAAGAACCTCTTCCTGGGGCGCAATGGACGGGTATTGTGAGTACTATTGCTTGTGAAATGCTTAATCAAGGGATAGTTGAAGGGGTTATTTGTGTTCAAAATACCACTGAAGATCGTTTTCAACCAATGCCGGTGGTAGCAACAACGCCGGAGGAAGTACTTGCAGCGAAGGTTAATAAACCTACCCTTTCTCCTAACCTCTCTGTTTTAGAACAGGTAGAAAAATCTGGTTTCAAACGTTTATTAGTAATTGGTGTCGGTTGCCAAATTCAGGCTTTGCGGGCAGTTCAAAAGAATTTAGGGTTAGAAAAACTCTATGTTTTAGGAACTCCCTGTGTAGATAATGTTACTCGTGCCGGATTGCAGAAGTTCCTAGACACTACTAGTAAATCTCCAGATACGGTAGTACATTATGAGTTTATGCAAGACTTCCGTGTCCATTTTAAGCATGAAGACGGTTCCATTGAAAAAGTCCCCTTCTTTGGCTTAAAAACTAACCAACTTAAGGATGTCTTTGCACCCTCTTGTATGAGTTGTTTTGATTATACTAACAGCTTAGCAGATTTGGTTGTGGGTTATATGGGAGCGCCTTTTGGTTGGCAGTGGTTAACGGTACGCAACTCCCAAGGGCAAGAAATGCTTGATTTGGTAATGGCTCAGTTGGAGACTCAACCTGTTATGTCCCAAGGCGATCGCCACAATGCTGTGCAGCAAAGTATACCCGCCTACGATCAAGGCGTTACTTTACCCATGTGGGCAGCAAAATTAATGGGGGTAGTGATTGAAAAAATTGGTCCCAAAGGCTTGGAATACGGACGCTTTTCCATTGACTCCCATTTCACCCGCAACTATTTGTATGTGAAACGCAACTATCCCGAAAAGTTAGCTAATCATGTACCGGAATTTGCTAAACGTATTGTAGGGCAGTATAAGTTACCCGATGAGTAAAATCAAAAACCTCAAAGTTGTCACCATCAACATTCTTTTTGAAATGGCCCAATGGGAACAACGTCGGGAAATTTTAGTAGAAGGGTTAAGGGCAGAAAATGCCGATTTAATTGCCCTGCAAGAAGTTAAGCTGCCGGAGGATCATAGTGCTTGGTTAGCCCAACAACTCAATCTACCTTATATCCATTTAGTCCCCTACCAACCATCAGAAATTAAACATATTCCTCTCTACGGGGCAGCTATTCTTAGTCGCTATCCCTTTAGTGAAAAAGCAATTCTCGATTTACAATCTCAAGGTAGAAAAGCTCAATATGTGCAAATAGAATGGCAAGGGAAACCTTTAATATTTTGCAATGGCCATTATTATTGGTATCCAGGCCCTTCCCCAGAAAGGGTAAAACAGATAGAATTACTTCTTAAATGGTTGGGTGGCTTACCTCAAGAAACTCCTATCATTGCTGTAGGAGACTTTAATGGTACTCCTGATACTCCTGCGATCGCTAAAATGGGAGAACATTTTACTTCTGCCTACGCAGCTTATCATGGTCAAGAACCAGAATACACCTGTCCTACCCCTTTAGTTTGGCATGGTTGGCAACGTAAATTGCACTCATTTAAGCTCAATTTACTCAGAAACCGTAGCTTTAAACTCTGGCGCGGTACACTAGATTATATTTTTATTAATAAGCATCTAGAAGTAAAAGATTGCCGCCTTATTCTTAATCAACCTCTACCCAATAGTCCCACTCTTTATCCTTCTGATCACTTTGGTATCGCAGCTTTGCTAACTGCCAGATGTTAAACTGAAAGTAGCTCAAAATCCTGCAACGAGCCGCAATAATGCAGTTACAAACAACACCAAAGCTTTTTATACTCCAGAGGAATATTTGGAACTTGAAGAACAAGCTAATGGCTAGTCGCTAGTTGCTAGTTGCCAAAATCTTATACTTGATGAGGATATTTTATTTATTGGAGTTATCTAACTGATCAATGATCATTGATAATTGAAACAGGAATTTCAATAATAAACTCAGAACCCTTGCCAGGAGTAGAAATACACCAAAGTTGTCCGCCGTGTTTTTCGACAATAATTTGATGGGAAATTGACAATCCTAAACCTGTGCCTTTACCAACAGATTTGGTTGTAAAGAAAGGATCAAAAAGGCGAGAATGAACTTCTTCTGTCATTCCTGGGCCATTATCAGCAATTCTGACTACCACTCGGTTATCTTCTTTAACTTCTGTACGGATCACAACTTGAGGCCGAAAGCAAGAATTAACGTTTTGTTGTTGTTCATGGAACTCTTTTAAAGCATCAACAGCATTAGCTATGATGTTCATAAATACTTGGTTGATTTGTCCAGGATGGCATTTGATGCGGGGTAAACTAGTGTAGTCTTTGATTACTTGAATACCAGGGAAACTCGATTTTGCTTTGAGTTTATTGCCGAGAATCATTAAAGTATTGTTGATACCTTCGTGCAAGTCGGCGTATTTTTTTCCCTTCTCATCTAAACGGGAGAAATTCTTTAGCGATCGCACAATTTCACAAATTCTTTCTGTACCTACTTGCATCGAAGCAAGCAATTTTGGTAAATCTTCTTGGAGAAATTCTAAATCAATATCTTCGGCTTTCTCTTCTATTTCCGGAATTGGTTCAGTTACTTTATCTTGATACAGTTGCACCAATTTGAGGAGTTCTTCTGTATACTCCCTCGCATGGCTTAAGTTACCGTGAATAAAGCTAATGGGGTTATTTATTTCATGGGCAACCCCAGCAACCATTTGCCCTAAGCCAGACATCTTTTCTGTTTGAATTAGTTGCGATTGAGTATGCTGTAGTTTATCTAGGGTTTTCTGAAGGTTCAAAGCTTGGGACTCTGCTTTAGCTGCAAACTTCTGTGATTCTTTACTCCGACGGGAAAGCTGAATAAAATGATTAAGGGAAGTACGCGAAGCAACCATACCAGCAATAACTGCTGAGAGTAAAATACTAATAATAATAATTTGTTTGCCTACTACTTGAGATGCTTGGTTATTGAGTTCTTCTTGTTTAACTTTTTCCCTGGCTTTTTGGAGTATAGTTACTAATTCTTGGTTAAGCTGATCAAGGTTTGAGAGTTGTTTCTCAGCCTTATCAAAGTTTTCTGAATTTTGCAGGGCAGAGTTGATTTCTTGGGAGTATAAATTTATTTGAATAGTATAATTTCGCAGCAAATCCCGCAATACATTGGGTTTTTCTACTAGAACCAAGGGACGGCTAGTTACAAACTTATCTAGCTTACTACGAGCATTGTTAACTCGTCTAACATTTCCGGCTAAATTAATCTCTTTGTTATTAGGTTCTTCTGAATTGTCTACAAAAGAAATTAAGCGGTAGCTATTAAATTGAGTTTCTTCTACACTGAATTTGAACTCTTCTAATAGTTCACTTTGTTCCCTGGCATTAGCTAACCTTTTAACCCCTTGGTCTTGCTGATAATCAGCAATAAGTAAACCAATTAAAGGGCCAAAAAAACCAATTCCTATAGACCAAAAATAACCATAGCTAGACTTTTCCGGAAGCCTCCAAGTCCTACCTTTAAGCTGCCACCCTAGCTCCGCTTCAACTACTTCTCCCTCTGGAGATGGAGAAGTAGTTGAATTGGAATCTTGAGTTAACAAAACCGTATCATTAGCTACTGTTTTTGGTGCATTTATAAGCTTATGGAGTACCATTTGTTTAAGCTCCGAATTTGAGGAAAAAGGTATAAAACTTTGGGACTAAAGATAAGCTGCACCACCAATTCTTAATAAGTATAAATCCTGTTTAGGATGAATTCACAGATTTTCTCAAAAATTCTAACAAAAACTAATATTTCTACTCTAAGCCATTGGGGGTAATTTGCTCATAATATTCAAAAGGTTGATGAATCCAAGGATTATCAGATAAATAATTGACGCAGTAATCAGGGACAAAAATAGAGCAAGCTTTATGCCAAAGAACTGCTGTACGAATTTCTTCTATATCGTTAGAATGATTTTTTTTAACCAGTTAACTGCTTCAGCAAGACTTTGGCCAGAGTCCACTAAATCATCTACCAATAGCACTTTGCTGCCCACCGAAGAGGTTGTCATTGCTAAATGCTCAGAGAAAGTTAATGGGCCACGAATTTTACCGTCACAACCGCTGTAGGAGGAACCTGAAAGGATAGCTAAGGGTTTTTCATAAATACGAGACAGAAGATCCCCAACCCGTAACCCTCCCCTGGCAATACAAACAATTTGCTCAAAATCCCAGAGATCGCGATAAATTTTAACAGCTAAGGTTTCAATTAGGTTATGGTACTCTGACCATGACACATAAAGGTCTGACATATTAATCAGTTATCAGTTATCAATGATCAATGATCATTGATTAGTTATTAATAATCAACAATATAATGACTGCGAAAAATAAATTAAGTTTTATCAACAAAGTTGCTTACGGGGTGGGGGATCTTGGGGCTGGGGTTACTTCAACCTTAATCGTTTTTTCTTTACTGATTTTTCTTACCGATGTTGCTGGCTTAAGACCAGAATTAGCGGCGACAGTTCTTTTGATTGGTAAAATTTGGGATGCTTTGATGGACCCGATAGTAGGAATATTAAGCGATCGCACTCGTCTTCGTTGGGGCCGTCGCCATTCTTGGATGCTTTTGGGTGCGCTACCTTTGGGTCTTTCTTTCTTCCTTTATTGGATTGTACCTGATTTTAGTAGCGATCCTGATACTAATCAGTGGCTTTTGTTTGGCTATTACGTTGTGGTTGGCCTCTTATTTAATACAGCTTTCACCTGCGTTAATATCCCTTATTCTGCCCTGACTCCAGAGTTAACAGATGATTATGATGAACGGACAAGTTTAAATAGTTTTCGCTTTGTCTTTTCCATTAGTGGTAGTCTTTTTGCTTTAGCTTTTGGACAGTTGATTTTTCAAATTATTCCTGACCCTCAACAAAGATTTCTGATTTTAGCCTCTGTCTGCGCTTGTTTAGCGATCATTCCTACTTATTTATGTGTTTGGGGAACAACAGACCCTTCAGTAGAACGTAATCAAAATCCGCAAGCAACTTCTACTGAAGCTATATCTTTACCAGAACAATTAAAAATCGTTTTTAGCAACCGTCCTTTTCTGTTTGTAATTGGTATTTATCTCTGTTCTTGGTTAGCTTTTCAATTAACCGCTGCCACTATTTCTTATTATCTAATTTATTGGATGGGGCAAGACTCCTTTTTCATTGCGGCTTTGGTGGTACAAGTTGTTGCCCTAATTATGTTGCTGGTTTGGACTGAAGTTAGTAAAAAAGTTGGTCGTCGGGCAGTTTATTTTATGGGAATGAGTCTTTGGATTGTGGCTCAAGGGGCGCTTTTCTTCTTACCTAGAGATCAAATTGGTTTAATGTATTTCCTGTTTGTCTTAGCGGGCTTTGGTATTGCTACTGTTTATTTAGTTCCTTGGTCGATGTTACCTGATGTAACTGACTTAGATGAATATCGTAGCGGTAAAAGAAGGGAAGGTATTTTTTATGCTTTTATGATTTTGCTACAAAAAATTGGTTTAGCTTTAGGTATTTGGCTGGTTGGGCAAGGTTTATCTTTTGCGGGTTACATTAAACCCCAAGGAGGAAAAGAAGTATTAGAACAACCAGAATCTGCTTTATTGGTAATTCGCCTTTTTGTCGGTCCTTTACCAACAATTTTCCTGATTGGTGGCTTAATTCTCGCCTATTTTTATCCCCTTACTAAAGAAGTTCATGCTGATATTATGCTGCAATTAAAAGAAAGAAGAAATTCAAACATTTAGGTATAAGAAAATATTTATATAATAATCATTGATAATTTACCTCACTAAGGTGACATTAAGTTTATAACCTTCAAAATTTCCATCAAAATCCTCTAAAGTTACTGGATTTAATTCAGGGCCAATCCACAAATAACTGCTTACTTCACCCTCAGTAACAGTTGCTCTATATTCGCCATATTTTTTAGCTACTTCTTGAGCCATTTCTGCAAAAGAAAGTTCGGCTTTTAAATCAGGCTCAAAAACTAGTAGAATCGACTGAAGATGTTTGGGTTCCCCAGCACTATTTTTAGCAAAATAAAGCTCGTAGCTTTGTAATCCCGGTACATCCTGAACCTTGACTTGACTGAATCCAAATTCAGAGACTTTCTCTGCCCCTGGTAAAACTTTACTCACTTCTTCTGGGTTCATACCTCTTTTTAAATCCTTTTGCGCAATTACTTTAGGAAGCCAACTATCTTGTTTTGTTCCTAAAATTGCAGCAATTTTATTTTCAGTACTTTCAGGATTAAAAGCAGGATTTGCTTCTGTCGATGCTGTGAACTCACCAGAAATATTTTCTTGTTTTTGTTTTTCTACTGATCTACTACTACTTAGGGGTTCAGAGTGGCTACAACTGTTAAGTATTAGAAATGAAGCTATTAACAGGAAAGCACAAGATTTTTTATGGTTCATTGTCAAGGTTCACTCTCTATTAGTTAAGTACTACTATCGAAACTATACAAAGTAGTCAGGTTAGATTCCTGAAAATTGCAGAGATCTTAACTTACAGTTATAGAGTATGGGTCAAAATCTTAATTTCTAATTTTTAATTAATGCTGTTTCCTGTTGCCTTTTCTCTTTTATACTAAAACAACCGGTAATTAATACTAAAATAAATCCCATTTTCTTGTAAGCTATCGCCACTAGTATTCAAGTCTATTAAAGGAATTCCCCAATCTAATTGAGCATTTAAACGATCTCCTATCCCCAAACGTAAACCCAAACCAACAGAAGTTAAGGTACTAGTTTCTAAGCTACTGACAGAATTTTTATTGTTCCAAACAGTACCAAAGTCCATAAAAGGTGCTAATTGTAAATTAGTTTCCCAGCTAGGAATGCGGAGAATAGGAAAGCGTAATTCCGCAGAAGCAAATAAGCCATTATCTGCTAATAAACTATCTTGACGATAGCCCCTTACTGTGGCTGCCCCGCCAATACTAAATTGCTCTAAGGATACTAAAGATTGCTTAGCTAGTTGTAAATCTCCCCGTAAAAGTAAGATGACATCTGGGGTTAATAAGCGCAAATATTGTGCTTGTCCTCGCCAAGAAAAGAAAGTACTATCGGGAGAATTTTGGTTAATAGTAGAATTTAATAATCCGACACCCAAATTAAACTGCGATCGCACAGCAAGTACTTCTTGGCTACTTCTGGCTGTATATTCTTGAAACAAACGTATTGCAGAGATTTTTAATTCCCCATTATTATCTGCCCCTTCGGTAAGGGGAAAAGGGATATCTAAAAGAGTGGTAGCAGATTCTTGCCGAGAAGCCGTTACACCGACAGCAAATTCTTCTGTGGGAGTTTGTTTAACAGGTTGGCGATAAGTTAATTCGTAATTCAGGGATTTGGATTGAATATCGAGGATATTAAAAGGTTCTTCAATAATATTGGTACGGGTACGACTATGGCGGAAACCGATAGTACCATTGCCGGGGTTGATGGGAAAGATATAATTAAAATCGTCTAAAGCATTGCTACCATCAGTGTTTGTATAACCAACCCTTAAAGTATCTCCGTAACCCAAAAGATTATTGTGACTAGCTTCTAGACGACGGCGGAATGTTCCCACACTAGGCGATCGCTGATTATCTAAAGTTAATTGACTAGAAAAACCGTCATTCTCTTTAATTGTCACAATTAAGATACTTACCCCAGGGCGAGAACCTGCTGCTAATTCCACTGCCAAAGTAGCTATTCTCGGATCAAGTTGTAGGAGTTGTAGAGCTTCAAACAGGCGGTTTTGATTTAAAGGAGTTTGGCTACCAACTTCGATGCGACTGCGAATGTAACTAGGTTTAAGCCTTTGTAACCCTTCAATAATAACTTCGTCTACTCTCCCTTCAATGACTTGAATCTTAACTACTCCCTTGGTTAATTCTTGGGGGGGGATAAAAGCTCCGGAGGTGATGTATCCTTTATCAAAGTAGTATTGAGTGATTTTATCTTGAGTACGGAGAAGTTCAGCAAAGGAAATGGGTTCTGTCGTAAACTCTTTTAATAATTCATTAAATTCCTCTTGGCTAAAAACGCTACTACCAATCACCTCGAAGCGTTGAACTTGAATTTCTCCTGGTATATCTTCTGGAGTAGGTAAGTTGGGGGTTTGAGGATTTTGATTGGGTTGCAATAATTGCTCTGGTGGGGGTAGTAACTCCGAATCAGGAGACTCAGGAGACTCAGGAAGAATAGGTTCAGGAGTATTGGGAGGAACTGAAGGCGTTTGGGCTACTACGGGGGCAGTTAAAAGTAGTAGAGAAATAGCATAAATTAAAGATGATATGGTTGGGGTGGGCGACATTAGCGAATAAGTCTCAAAATAATACGAATAAGTACTACAAAGTTGCTCTACTTTTCCTCGTAATAACCATCAGGAATCAAATTTTACCCTCTCCAAGTCCCTCTTTGTACTTGCCAACTCATAATGAATATGAGTAACATAAGGTAGTGCAAACTCATAATGACTACACTTTTTATTAAGGAAAAAATTCCATATGCTATCTAACTCAGAAGGAAAAAAAGTTCCTAATACCACCTTCAGAACTCGCCAAAATAATGAGTGGGTTGATATCACCAGTGACGAACTATTTAAAGGAAAAACCGTGATCGTTTTCTCTTTGCCTGGTGCTTTTACTCCTACCTGTTCTTCTGCACACTTACCAGGTTATAACAGTTTAGCACCAGTGTTTAAAGAGAATGGCGTTGATGACATTATTTGTATGTCTGTTAACGACACCTTCGTTATGAACGAATGGGCTAAAGATCAAGAAGCGGATAATATCACCCTGATTCCTGATGGCAACGGAGAATTCACCGAAGGAATGGGAATGTTGGTAGACAAAGCAGACTTAGGCTTTGGCAAGCGTTCTTGGCGTTACTCTATGTTAGTTAAAGATGGGGTAGTAGAAAAAATGTTTATTGAACCAGAGGTTCCCGGTGATCCTTTTGAAGTTTCTGATGCAGAAACCATGCTCAATTATATTAACCCCGAAGCTATTAAACCCCAACTAGTCTCTTTGTTTACAAAAATAGGTTGCCCTTTCTGTGCCAAAGCCAAGGCAATGTTAAAAGAACATGGTATGAGTTATGAAGAAATTATTGTTGGGCAAGATGCTTCGATGCAATCTTTACAAGCTGTAACTGGTGCAACCACAGTTCCCCAAGTCTTTATTGAAGGGAAATTGATCGGTGGCTCTGAAGCTTTAGAAGAGTATTTTGCTTAGAAGATTTTATACTAATTCTCTTTAGTTATAACAACAGAGACAATTATTTAGGTAAGGGAAAAGGTTAAGGCTGCTGACAAAATTGCCTTTAACCTTTTCCCTTTGACAAAGCTTCTACTTAGAGAACTCCAATAAATAAAATATCCTCACCAAGTCTAAGATTTGAGCAACTAGCAACTAGCAACTAGCCATTAGCTTATCGCTTTTGGATAAGTCTTTTCTTGACTCTCTCTAAATAATTAATTTTCTTCATCTTCGTCCATACTGAAACTTTCCCTACCACCACCAAAATTAGCTTGGGGAGGAATAGCCGCAACGATCGCATCAATAACTTTAGACACAGGAATAATTTCTAAACCCAGATCCGTGGGATAGGTTTGCCCGTAGGGAACAATGGCGCGGCGAAAACCCAACTTAGCAGCTTCTTTAAGCCTGAGTTCCATTTGTCCTACTAACCTTACCTGCCCCCCCAAACCCACCTCCCCAATCAAAACTGTGCGAGTATCAACAATGCGATCGCGGAAACTAGCAACCACTGCAATAGCTACCCCCAAATCTGCTGCTGGTTCGGCTACTCCTAAACCTCCTGCTGAGGCTACATAGGCATCAAGTTTAGAAAGGGGAATACCAACTCTTTTTTCCAAAACAGCGAGGATCTGTTGCAAACGACTGTAATCAACCCCTGTAGTAGAACGACGGGGAGAGGCATAACTTGTAGGGCTAACCAAAGCTTGTAGTTCCACCATCAAAGAACGGGTTCCTTCACAAGCTACTACCGTAGCTGAACCGGGAGAAGCTTCTTCCCTATTCCCTAAAAATAACTCCGAAGGATTAGACACCTCTGCTAAGCCATTTTCTACCATCTCAAAGATACCAATCTCATGGGTAGAACCAAAACGATTTTTCACCGAACGCAAAAGACGATGAGAAGCATAGCGATCGCCTTCAAAATAGAGTACTGTATCTACCAAGTGTTCCAACACCCTTGGTCCGGCGATCGCCCCTTCTTTGGTAACATGACCCACAATTAATAAAGTAATATTTTCCCGCTTAGCAACTTGCATCAAAGCCGAAGTACATTCCCGTACCTGTGCCACACTACCAGGAGCAGAAGTCAGGGAAGCAAAATAAAGAGTTTGAATACTATCAATAACTGCCACTATGGGTTTAAGGGATTCCAGTTCCCTCAAGATTTCTTCTAAATCTGTTTCTGGTAATACATAAAGGTCAGGTTCTGTATTTTTCCTTTTTGCCCTAGAAGATTTACCATTAGATTGCCCTGGGTTAGGTAGAAATTCTTCACCAGTCCACAAACGGGCTGCCCGAAGTTTTACCTGTTGCCCTGACTCTTCTGCTGAAACATAGAGAACACGATGCTTTTTTTGGGCTAATTGATGGGCGGTTTGTAATAGCAAGGTTGATTTACCAATCCCAGGATCACCGCCAATTAAAACTAAAGAACCTGGTACAACACCTCCCCCTAACACTCGGTTAAATTCTTCGTAACCAGAATCAATTCTCTGTTGAACATCAGAAGAAATATCGGAAAACTTTACTGAAGCACGGGGTTGTGCTGCACCTTGGGTTTTGGTATTTTGATGGGTACGAGACTGCCATCCTCCTCGACTCACTTGCAAAGAGTCACTAGGGGCAACTAACTGTTCTTCTAGAGTGCCATAGGTTCCACAGCTTGGACATTTACCAAACCATTGAGCAGAGTCTGCACCGCATTCACTACAAACATAAACCGTTTTAGCTTTGGGCATTTTACGTTTTATTAAAAAATATTAGTAATTGAAAGCAAATCTGCTTACCAAAGAAATATACAGTCAATCTTAAAAAATCTTTATTTTTAGGCAACCAACTAAGAAATTAAGCTTGAAACCCTACAAGAAAGAGATATTCTATATAAACTAGGTACTAAAAAACACGCTTGGTACTTAAAAATTAACTTAATGTTTAGTAATCTCTCGCAAGAAAGGAGTATCGAGTTACTTGGAAACCCATAAAGAAAAAATCCTAGTAGTCGATGACGAGGCTAGTATCAGACGTATCTTAGAAACCCGACTTTCTATGATTGGTTACGATGTCGTTACCGCTGCTGATGGAGAAGAGGCCCTAGATACTTTCCGTAATGCTGACCCAGACTTAGTTGTTTTGGATGTTATGATGCCTAAGCTTGATGGCTATGGCGTATGTCAGGAGTTACGCAAAGAATCTGATATACCTATTATTATGCTAACTGCTCTAGGAGATGTTGCAGATAGAATTACTGGTTTAGAGTTGGGGGCAGACGATTATGTTGTTAAGCCTTTTTCTCCTAAAGAACTAGAAGCAAGAATTCGCTCAGTACTAAGAAGAGTAGAAAAGAATGGTACTCCTGGAATTCCTAGTTCTGGAGTAATTCATGTTGGTTCAATTAAAATTGATACCAATAAGCGACAAGTCTACAAAGGTGATGAACGCATTCGCTTAACGGGAATGGAGTTCAGTTTGTTGGAATTATTAGTTAGCCGTTCAGGAGAACCCTTTTCTCGTTCAGAAATTCTCCAAGAAGTTTGGGGTTATACTCCCGAACGTCATGTTGATACTAGAGTTGTTGATGTTCACATTTCCCGACTAAGGGCGAAATTAGAAGACGATCCTAGCAATCCAGAATTAATTCTTACCGCTAGGGGAACCGGTTATCTATTTCAAAGAATCTTAGAAGCCGGGGAAGAATGAAGAGTAGGGAGGTAGGGGCGGGTTCTAGTAAAGTTGTGTAGTTGTAAAAATCTCAATAAACCCGCCCTTACTAAATTATTAGCCATTGCCTATTGCCTGTAACTGAATAGCAATTAGCAAAGATTTAACTATATAAATCAGCTACATACTTTCCGTAACCGTTATAGAGAAGAGTCTCCTTTTTCTCCCAACTTAAATTTGGTCCTTTACTAATAAACTTTTCCGTGGCTTGTGACCAACGGGGATGAGGTACTTGTGGTTCAACATTAGCCTCAAAGCCATACTCATTAGGGCCAAGGGTATTCCAGTAGGTATCGGGCTGATTTTCCATAAACTCAATTTTGACAATAGATTTAGCTCCTTTAAAACCGTATTTCCAAGGTAAAACAGCCCTAATGGGCGCACCATGCTGTTTTGGTAGTAGGTGGCCGTAAATACCGACTGCAAAAAAGGCTAACTCATTAGCCATTTCTTCAATACGCAAACCTTCATGATAAGGCCAAGGAAGGGAACCAAGATGTAACCCTGGCCCTGTAGTAATTTGAGGATCGTAAAAAGAAGTAAAACGAACAAACTTAGCTTTCGTTGTAGGGTCAACATCTTTTAGTAAAGCTTTCATCGGAAAACCCAACCAAGGTAAAACCATAGACCAAGCTTCAACACAACGGAAACGGTAAACTCTCTCCTCTAAAGGAAACTTTTTTTTAAGAGTATCTAGATCATAAGTTTGAGGATTATTAACCAACCCACCAACCTCAACTTGCCAATCTTCGGTAGGCAAATTTTGCGCTTTAAGCCAAATCCCTTTATCTCCGCCAAACTCATAAAAATTATTATATTTGCCTGCTAAAAGTTCATCAGTAGTTGCCCTATCTACCTTGGCAAAATCTTGGTTGGTTTTAACTCCTTGGATTTTTGCTAAATCTAGGGTTTCAGCTAAAGCTTTTTGAGAAGCAGATTGCTGACAACTAGTAAGAGATAGCAAGCTGCTACCAATACCTGCTCCTACCAAGGTTTTTAGGAAGCGACGGCGGTTAAGATAAGAAGTCTGGTTAGTGACTTCTGCTTCGGGAATTTGCCAAGATTGGGAGGTGCGAATCAGGGTCATAAATATAGGTTCAATAGGGACAAGTAATATTACTCATCAATAAACTTAGAAAGGTGACTCCTTGAGAGTTCCCGTCTCTTTCTAAGATATCAAGCTTCATAAAACCTTACAAAATTAGCCCTAACTTTTTACCTTCCTTTGTCCTACTTCATGGGTAAGGCTTGCACCTCTAAAATCCTTTTAAAAACTAGCTCTACTAAGCTTCAACAAGCAACTACCTCTACCTGACAAGCACTCCTTTTTTGTACGATAAGTTCATGAGCATCAATAAACGAGTTCGGGAAAAGTTTAGTGTTGATTTCAGCCATAAATCAACTAAGCAATTGCTCACTAGCTGTCAGCCCGAATCTAGAGAACAAATGAATTAACTCTTACCAGCAACAACCAGGAGAAAGGGGATCTTGCCAAGGAGAAAACCACAAACAAAATTAAAGAGCATCTCTAATTCTGTATTGGCAGATTTGCTCCAAGTGTTACCGAATTGGCGGCAACAGATGTACTTCAAATCTTCTTTAACTGCTCTTTCCCACGCTATGGAAGATTTAGTCTTAGCTAATTCAGAGGAAACTTTAGTAATTGCTAGTTTCCAAAGGGAGCGTTTTTATCGCCAAGAAGCCAATCGTTACAGGCGCATTGCTGAAAAAAGCACTCAAGTTTATGTATTAGCAGCACCAGAAACAGATTTTAAGAATAGCTCAGAACTATACGAAACAGTTGCTTTTGGTACTGAAGATGCTTTGTGCCTAGAATGGCATTTAGTGGCTGTCTCCGGGCAATATACTACTTGCTTAATTTGTCGAGAGAAGTTAGCCCCAGAAGCTGAGACTTCTCGCCCAGAAGGAGATTTTACTAGAGTAGATTCTTCCCGTCGCTTTGAAGGAGTTTGGACTTTTGATCGTCAAGTAAGCTGCTATGCGGCTGAAATCTTGCTTAAACGTATTAGCGATTATCGCCCGGAGTTAGCAGAAAAAATTGAGCAAGCCAGGGACATTTATTTGCGGCAAACTTTAGAAACAGCACAAATAGCTGAACTCTTACAACAAGCTTCTCCTTCAGCACATCCTGACCCTTTTGTACAAAGGTTAGTAACCTATCTTCAAGCTGGACAATACAAACTGCTCAAAGCCTACCGTTCGATTGCTGCCAAGCAAGAAAGAGAGCGTTTGCTTCATTCTATAACTGTTGCTATTCGGCGATCGCTTAATCCTGAAGAAATTCTTCAAGTAGCTGTCCGGCAGTTAGGACAAGCATTAGACAGTTGTCGAACCTTAATTTATCGTTGTCAAGAAAGTGATGAGACAGCAACTTTAAACCACGAATTTTTAGCTTCTCAAATCGAGTCTTTACAAGGAAGACAATGGCCCCTCAAAAATAACCCTCTTCTCCAACAAGCCATTAAACAGAAAGAATCTCTCCAATTTGAAAATGTTCTCCAAAACCCCCACATTACCGAAGAACCTCTTCAGAGTTTGGTAAAAACTTGGGGTATCGTTTCTTGGCTTATGGTTCCAGTTCTCTATCAAGATCGACTCCTGGGCATGGTAGAACTCCACCACTGCAATTCTGAAGCTATTCAGTGGGCAGAAGAAGAAGTTAGTTTAGTAGAAGCGATTGCCACTCAAGTTGGTGTAGCCCTCATTCAAGCAGAAGCCTACGCTAACCTAGAAGAGCTTAACCAACAGCTAGAGGCCCTAGACCGCACCCGCAGCAACTTAGTTGCCATTACAGGCCATGAATTACGTACCCCCCTCTCTACCATCCAAATTTGTTTAGAAAGCTTAGCTAGTGAACCGGATATGCTCCCCGAATTACGCCAAACTATGCTTAGTACAGCCCTTAGCGATGCGGAAAGAATGCGGAAGTTAGTACAGGATTTTCTGACCCTTTCCCGCTTAGAAAGCGGTCGAGTAGAATGGAATCCAGAACCTTTGTCCTTAAGGGAATGTATTGATTTAGCTTTAAGCAATGTTAAAGCTAGGAACCTTAAACAAGCAATCCCCAATCTCAAAATTGCCAACTTACCTAACCTCCCCCTAGTTCAGGCAGATGGAGAATGGTTAGTGGAAGTATTAGCGAAACTCTTAGACAATGCCTGTAAATTTACCTCCTCAGAGGGGCAAGTAATTATTGGGGCCAAAACTAACGGTACTCAAATGATTGATGTCACTGTAGCTGATACAGGTAGAGGTATTGAAGCCACGCGTTTAGAAACAGTATTTGACCGCTTTTATCAAGAAGAAGGAGCCTTACGGCGCACTACAGGGGGAACAGGATTAGGATTAGCCATCTGTCGCCAAATTGTCAGAGGTTGGGGAGGACAAATCTGGGCTGAGTCTCAAGGTAAAGATAAAGGCTGCAAATTTCACTTTACAGTTCCTGTTGCCAATAGCAATTCTAGCAATCAAACCCCACTAGCCCAGGTCAAACCCCAGCAATCAAAAAAGTTGGACTAAATTCAACTCACCAAATCCCGACAACTGTTACAGTTCTTGACAGTTTTAAAAAGGGAGATTTCTTCGGTGATAGCATTCCCTTGATACTCTTTATAAATAAATAAGGAACATGGCAGAAGAACTTTCTGGAAAAACTCCTATATTCGGTGGTAGTACTGGTGGCTTACTATCAGCCGCTGAGCAAGAAGAGAAATACGCTATTACTTGGACTAGCTCTAAAGAGCAAGTTTTTGAAATGCCCACCGGGGGCGCTGCAATCATGCACGACGGAGAAAACTTGCTTTACTTAGCTCGTAAGGAACAGTGTTTAGCTCTAGGAACCCAATTTAGGACTCAATTCAAGCCCAAGATTCAAGATTATAAAATTTATCGAATCTATCCTAGCGGCGAAGTTCAGTATCTCCATCCTGCTGATGGTGTCTTCCCTGAAAAGGTTAACGAAGGTCGTCCTTATGAAGGCAAGAAAGATCGTAAGATCGGCGATAACCCAGAACCAGCACCTCTGAAATTCTCTGGTAAAGCTCCTTACGAAGTTTAGACTTTAGCTAATAGCTAGTGGCTAATAGCTAATGGCTAATAGGGGAGTAGGTAATAAAGTAAAGGTAATGCTTCTTTTCCTAACTCCCTAACTCCCTAATTCCCTAACTCCCTGCTCCCAACCTCCTTCTTATGATTTTCCCTGAATTTTCTGAGTTTTCAGCCTTAGCACAACAAGGTAATTTCGTTCCGGTTTATCAAGAGTGGGTAGCGGATTTAGAAACTCCTGTATCAGCTTGGTACAAAATTTGTGCTGGGCAACCTTATAGTTTTTTGTTGGAATCAGTAGAAGCAGGAGAAAAATTAGGGCGTTATAGTTTCCTGGGGTGTGATCCCATGTGGATTTTGCAAGTGAAGGGAAACACTAACACTCAGTTTAATCGTGATGGTTCTATTGATATCTACGAAGGCAATCCTTTTGAGGTGCTGAGTCAATGCTTAGCTACTATCAACCCTGTCAATATCCCTCAACTTCCCCCAGGTATTGGTGGTTTATTTGGATTTTGGGGCTATGAATTAATTAATTGGATTGAACCAACAGTACCAATTTACGAAGCTACTGCTGAGGATTTACCTGATGGTGTCTGGATGCAAGTCGATAATTTGATTGTCTTTGACCAAGTAAAGCGAAAAATTTGGGCGATCGCTTATGCTGATTTACGAGATTCTGAAACTGACCTCCAACAAGCTTATCAACAAGCCTGCGATCGCGTCACCAAGTTGATGGTGAAACTACAACTGCCCCTTCCTTTAGAAGCGAAGGCCTTAGAATGGACTCCTCGATCAAGCAATAGCAACAATTTTTCTGGGGATTTAACTTGGAAAAGCAACACTTCTCGCGCTGATTTTTGTGCCAATGTTGAGAAAGCCAAAGAATATATCCATGCTGGAGATATTTTTCAAGTAGTTCTTTCCCAACGTCTCCAGTCAAATTACCACGGCGATCCTTTTAATCTTTATCGTTCTTTACGGGTTATCAATCCTTCACCCTATATGTCTTACTATAATTTTGGAGATTGGCAGCTAATTGGCTCTTCTCCAGAAGTTATGGTCAAAGCAGAAGTTGAGTACCAAGGAGAAACTAAAGCGACTTTACGCCCCATTGCGGGTACAAGGAGGCGGGGAAAGACCCTATCTGAAGATTTAGAGTTAGCTGAAGAATTACTCGAAGATCCCAAAGAAGTAGCTGAACATATTATGTTGGTAGATCTAGGGCGTAATGATTTAGGTAGGGTCTGTCAACACGGTAAAGTAAGCGTAGATCAATTGATGATTATTGAGCGCTACTCCCATGTGATGCACATTGTCAGTAACGTCATCGGCAAATTACAACCAGACAAGACAGCCTGGGATTTATTAAAAGCCTGTTTTCCAGCCGGAACCGTAAGCGGCGCACCGAAAATAAGAGCAATGGAAATTCTCCACGAACTCGAACCAGAGAGGAGAGGTCCTTACTCTGGTGCTTACGGTTATTACGACTTTGAAGGACAACTCAACAGCGCTATCACTATTCGTACTATGGTGGTGCGCTCAGATAAGCCTAATCAGCAGATTGTTTCTGTACAAGCTGGTGCTGGCTTAGTAGCTGATTCACAACCAGAAAAAGAATACGAAGAAACATTGAATAAAGCAAGAGGCTTATTAGAGGCTATTCTTTGCTTGCAAGGTTAGAGGATTGATGACAATTTAAGTCCTATCTCTATCAGCTAAAGCATCCGTTTGCATAATCTTGGCTTCATAAGGAATTACTCCTGAATGTTCGCTACCCAAACAGCGGGCTGCTCCTAGGGACAAATCTAAAGTGCGAGGAGGAATATAAGGGCCTCTGTCATTAATTCTCACAATTGCCGATTTATTAGTATCTAAATTAGTGACTTTAAGGTAGGTATTAAAAGGTAAAGAAGGATGAGCAGCAGTCATAGCTAGCTGATCATAAGTTTCTCCATTAGCTGTTAAACGCCCGTGAAAATAAGGACCGTACCAAGAAGCTAGCCCCTTAATTGCTCCAGAGCTACCTGCTAAATTGTACATTTGACTTTGAGCTTCGATTAAATCTAGGGGAGAAGCTCCCAAAGCGATGCGTAAATTGTTGACCCATTTGATTGCTAATAAGTCTGGGTTAGGAGCATCATGCTCAGCTACTACCTTGTCATCAATAGTAAATAAAAGCTGCCCATTTATTTTAGCTCCTGGCTGGTTATCAACTAGGGCAGGTTGAATATTATCAGGGTTGAAGCCTGGTTGAGCCAAAGCTTTATGGAGATGCTGTCGTAAAGAGTTTGCTTGAGTGCGATCACCTATTTGGGCAATAACTTGACCTTTAATAGAAACAGCATACTTTTCTCTAGATTGTTTTTTAGCAGCTTGCTGAGAAAGCCGGGGTAAAGAAAGCCAAAATCTTTTACTATTCTGGTTTTTATTCTGACGAAGCCATTCTTCTACTTTGAGCTGACTGGTACTTACTTTCTCAACAGCAATAAACTCGGCTGTTTTAGTAAAGTTTGAATTTTTGCGGTGAGAGTCTCCTGATGAACTAAAAAGATTGCGTACTATTTTCCTCAGTTTTTGAGGTATGCCAAGTTTGGCAGTTCTTTCTTTTGAGGTATTAACTACTGATACTGATTCTTCCTTAAGAGATACCGATTGTGCTTTCCCGTAAGAATAATCATTCTGAGGAACAGAAACAGCAATAGGAGAAATATTTTCATTTTCTGCAATTAAGGTGCAGAAACTTATTCCCTTAGAGCTGTGGGTGACAGCAGAATCAGAGGAAGTTTGGGCAACATTGACATTACTCGCCAAAATCGAGTGAGAGTTCACTTTGGCGAATAAATATTGGCTGTTAGCTGGTGCAGATGGAACTGCAGCTAGGGCAAGAGTTTGCTTTTCCCAAGAGTCGTTGATGGCTGATAAGGCATTTCCCGGTAAATGACCAGAAACATTATCAGGTAATCTTAGTAAACCGTGACTAGAGGCGAGGAAAAAGCTCACCCAAGAAGTTACCCAAGCAAGTCTGAATATAGGCATGAGAAGTAAAATCTTTAGATGAGATACACTCTGGACTGCAAACAGTATTTTAGTATACAGAAGCTATATGTCAATAGATCAGTCTTAGGACTGATCCCCAGTATTTGTTAAAAACAAAACAGAGCTTTGTTTGAAAGTGGGGATCGCTTTTGATTATTTCTTCAAAAAAAGAAAATAATCTTACTGGTCTATATAGATAGCTCAACTCTAGGTTTCCTGTTTTTTCTAATTTTTAACTTGATATTCATTAAATCGATAGAACAGTGATGTTTATATTTGTTTTGCAAATACTGCCTCTCAATAACAATTTGTTCTGACTTTTATGAAATGAAAATAAAATTCATGACTTTATAATTTATTCCTATAGATAATTATCTATTTAGCTAATTACATTAGATAAGGATAATTTGACTTCCTTGAGATGCTTAATTTATAGTGCTTTAGTTGTATTTTACGACTCTTGAGGATTTGTTTGTCTAGATATTTTAACTATGTAGTTGAAAGTTTTCTCCGAATAATAAATAAGCTTTTAGCAAAAATAACAATTGAGTTTATCAATTATAGACGACTTCCTAATTATTCTAGACTGAGGGAGTATCTTTTACGTCAGAATTTGATTGAAGTATTGGAATTTTTGAGAAACTATTTTAGTTCCTAATATAGAAAAAATGAGATATTTTAATATACCTATATTTTCTTTATTCTTTGATATATTATTTGGTAAACACACTTTATTTTCCACAAAATATACTACTGTTTAAAAATTGATTGGATTGTAATTTTCCAAAGCTATTTTTTCCTTTGGTAAAGTCCTTTCGTATATCTTTGTTGTTTAATTAATTTACTAAAGCTATGATGACGAGATTTATCAAGATTATAGAGAAAATAGGCAGCTAAAGAGGTATCAATGGGTCAAAATGCTTTACCTTCATTAATACGGATACTGGTTAGTCCTCTCCCTAAGGAGACTTTACATATAACTGTTTACATAAATTAAATAAAGGAAGGTGAAAGAGAGATAACACCTTTATCAACTTACGTAATGTAAGGTTTATACCTAATTGATTTCCGTCTTTAATATTGAAGAGGAGATTAATCGTTATGTATTTTCCCTAGATATGGAAAAACAACTGTTTCTGTCAAATTATTATTTCTTAATCACTAATAAGCAGCTTAACAAAAAAATACATATTAGATAATAACAAGCTACAAAAATGAGTAGTTGTTATCGGAGTAGAATAGGCATTTAAACTGCTCGTCATCATAGCCTGATTATGTCTACCTCCCCTGCAACCCTAGCCCAAACCCTCCAGAGAAGGCGGCAAAAACTAGCAAAATTAATTGACAGACCAGTTATTTTGTGGTCAGGACAAGCCTCTTGGCGGAACTTCCCCAGTAATCCTTTCCCTTTTCGTGCTAGTAGTCATTTTCTCTATTTTGCTGGTTTACCTATAGAAAATGCAGCTATTCGCTTAGAAAATGGCAAGTTGAGTTTATTTAAAGATGATGCAACTCCAGCTAGTATTCTTTGGCACGGAGAAATGCCCACGGGAGAAGAAATTGCTCAATTTATAGGAGCAGATACCGCTTATCCTTTAGCAGAGTTGGTATCCCAAGCAGAAGGGACAGCTACTATTGCTGTACAAGATAGGAAAACTTATCAACAGCAAATTGAAATTCTCAACAGGGCAGTAACTGAAACTCCTCAAGGAATAGATTTACAGTTAGCTAAAGCAATTATTAACTTGCGCCTCACCTGTGATGCTGATGCCTTAGCTGAGTTACGTCAAGCTGCCCTTGTTTCAGTACAAGCCCATAAAATTGGTATGGCAACGACTCTGAATGTGAGGACAGAAGCTGAAGTGCGAGGAGCGATGGAGGGGGTGATTATTGCTAACAATATGACTTGTGCTTACTCTAGTATTGTCACAGTACATGGGGAAATACTACACAACCAAGACTATAGCTATCCCCTTCAACCAGGAGATTTACTATTAGCCGATGTGGGGGCTGAAACAGAAATGGGTTGGGCTTCTGACATTACTCGTACTTGGCCTGTTAGGGGTAAGTTTTCTTCTACCCAAAGAGCGATTTACGATCTTGTTTTAGCTGCCCACGATGCTTGTATTGAAAAAGTAAGCCCCAATGTAGAATATCGAGACATACATCTTTTAGCAGCTTCTATTATTACTGAAGGATTGGTAGATTTAGGAATTTTGCGAGGTCGGGTTGAAGATTTAGTTGCCATAGATGCCCATGCTTTGTTTTTCCCCCATGGTATTGGTCATTTGTTGGGCTTAGATGTTCACGATATGGAAGATTTAGGGGATTTAGCTGGCTACGGGGCAGATAGAAAGAGGAGCGATCGCTTTGGTTTATCCTATTTGCGTCTCCACCGTCCTTTAAAACCGGGTATGGTTATTACCATCGAACCAGGATTTTATCAAATTCCTGCTCTTCTCAACAACCCTAAACATCGAGCCAGATATCATAGTGTCGTTGATTGGGAGCGTTTGGCTCAATTTGCTGATGTGCGGGGTATTCGTATCGAAGATGATGTTTTAGTAACTCAAGGGGGAAGGGAAGTTTTAACCATTGAGTTGCCAACCCAAGCTGAAGCTATCGAACAAATAGTGCAAGGAGGGCTGAGGCAATTCGCAGGATAACATCTTCAAAATCCCAGTCCCTACTTCAGACCATTTTCCTTTAAAATGATTATCCTACCTCATCTAAAATAGTATTTGATGCTTCTATCGGACTAACACTTTAAGCCGGTTTTACACTATATTTAGAGTACTGAACTAGCTTATTACGCTATATATAGTGTTAGCCTGAATCCATGAGCGCCCTTCCTCTTCCCCAATTTGAGATCCATACAGCTTCCCAATTAGCTGACTATTTACAGTCTGCGGTAAGTTGGCGCGAAGTTGAAGCACTGACTTTGAACTATCCCGATTGGAAAGCTGAAGCTTGGGAAATGCTCTCGGAAGAAGATAGGGAGCGCATTAAAGCCTTTAAAAAATGGGCTAACCATCCCCTGGCTCAAAAATTTCCTCCTTATTCGATAGTACAACGCCTAGATGATAGAGAAGGGCAAACTGGTAAAGTGATTAACTATTGGAGTGCCTACGGTATAGATTACATAACTTTTTCCGTTGACCAGGATATTGACTGGTGTAGAGCCAGTCAATTAAAAAAAGTCAGATTGTGAATATAACAAAAGCTTAATTATTTAATTTCCAGCATACAAAGATTTAATCCATTGCCACTCCCTCTCTAGCCCTTCTGTTAAAGAAACTTGGGGATTGTAACCCAGCAACTTCTTAGCCTTAGAAACATCAGCACTGGTATGACGGGCATCTCCCATCGCTTTAGAGATATGATTTCTTTTGATAGGCTTGCCAACAATTTGTTCCATCGTCTCAAGAACATCTGCTAGGACAACACGACTACCACCACCAATATTAAATACCTCTCCTACTGCTGCTGGGGCTTCTGCTGCTGCTAAATTAGCAGCGATCGCATCACTAACAAAAGTAAAATCTCTGGTTTGCTGTCCATCCCCATAAATAGGTATGGCTTCATCAGCTAAAACAGCTTTAAAAAACTTATGGAAAGCCATATCTGGCCGTTGGCGAGGTCCATATACCGTAAAGTAGCGCAAGGCAGTAACAGGAACTTGAAAATTTTGGTGATAAAGCCAGCAGAGGCGCTCTGCTGCTAGCTTCGTGATACCGTAGGGAGAAACAGGTTGAGGACAAATAGTTTCTGGAGTGGGCATAGTTTCAGCGTTGCCGTACACAGAAGAAGTAGAAGCATAAACAAATCTCTTTAAAGAAGAAGCCTCTTTTGCTGCTTCTAGCATAATTTGTGTCGCATTAATATTACGTTCGGTGTAATGGCGAAAACCACCACCCCAACTAGCACGAACTCCCGCTTGGGCCGCTTGATGATAAACTACTTCCACATCTACTAAAAGTTTTGACCAATCCAAGGTTTGAATATCGGCTTCAATTAGTTCAAAATTAGGATGATCAAGAAAATTGGCTACATTCTTACGCTTCAGTTTAGTATCGTAATAATCATTAAATTGATCAACCCCAATAACTTTATTTCCTTGTTGCAAAAGTGTTTCTACTAAATGAGAAGCAATAAAACCAGCAACACCTGTAACAATATGAGTAGCCATAAATATTTATTTAGTTGAAGACCTTGGAGAGTGCAAAGATAGACGGATTCTGAACTATGATGGCACAGATTTTTGGTGATAATAGTGGCTTGAGGCCTTTTATACCAAATCCAATTCAAGTAGACTCGTTGATATAGCAATTCTGAGTCAGGTGAGGTACACTCTTCTTTTCCCAATGTAGCCTGCGGCAAGGCTTACGCCAACCCCGCTCCCTGCTCCCTGCTCCCTACTCCCTTAAACTAGAAATTTAGTACCTTACAAGTAAGAGAATTGCTATAAATGTTATTATCAAGCTTCCAGAAATTCATCTAAACTTGGTACATCTACCCAACGTTCTTCCTCATTTGCTTTGTGGGTTAAGTCCATTAATAGTTGAGAATAGACTCCTTCGCGTAAAGTAGGATTTTTAAGCTCCCCTGCATCTATTCCTTGTACCCAATTGTTGACGACACGAATGAAAGGTGCTAAACGCCCATCAGGGAACACTTGGGTAAAAGCGAGGTGTTTGGGAACTTCTACTATCCCCAGAGGTTTGCCTATAGTTGCGGCTTTGAGGCGGAAACCATGAACATAATCTTTGAGGTTATCGCTGCCTAAAACTAATGTACCGCGATCGCCATATATTTCTAGCCAATGTCCTCTACCATGATGGGTAACAGAACTAATAGTAAGTTGACAAGGAGTGCCGTCAGCTAGTTCCATCATTACCATACAGGTGTCATCGGCATCTACAGGTTTTAATTTCCCTCCATCGCCAGGATCAGGGCGCTGGGGAATGGCACAGCTTAATTTACTACTTAATTTTTTGACTGGACTAAATAACCAGTTAATATAATCAAAAGCATGGGAACCTACTGCCCCTAATGCACCGCCTCCTTTATCTTTAAGGGAATACCAGTTCCAAGGGCGTTCAGGATTAGCACGGCTCACTACTAACCAATCGATTTTAATCAGACGTTTCTTGCCCACATAATCATCAGCCAGATATTTTGCTAATAGTTGCCAAGCAGGTACGAAACGAAATTCAAAATCTGCTGCGGCGATAACTCCTTTTTCGGCGGCTAGATGGTAAAGTTCTCTGGTTTGAGCAGCATTCATTGTCATGGGCTTTTCCAATAGTAAATGCTTCCCTGCTGACAAAACCGTCTTAGCCATGTCGTAGTGTAAAAATGGTGGGGTGGCAATGCTCACTGCCTCTACTTCTGGTAGGGAAACAATTTCTGCTACGCTAGTACAGCCATGGGGAATATTGTACTGCTCAGCAATTTTTTTCGCCTTTTCCCTATCCCTGTGATATACCGCGACTACTTCTGTACGGGGATGATTTTGAAAGCCTGGTATATGAATTTTCTGCCCAAACCCAGTACCGACAATAGCAATACCAATTTTGGGTTTGTTTTGGGGATAGAAGGAATTCATAAGTTAAAGATGTGTAGAAAAAGTCACTAATTATTAATTATCGGCTAGTTTCGTGATTTTGATAATTTTTCTATGCTCTCCCTGTCTCCTTTCAGGGTTTGACTAAGGTTTGTTTTTCAAGTTCGTAGTATTTATTGATTTGCTTTTTCTGTTGCCAGTTTGGATACCATAAAAACGCAACTAGGGGCAAACTTGTTGTTGCTAAAGCCCCTAATATGAATGGGTTAAATAAACCAAAAACCAATCCTGTACCGCAAGTCAATCCGCAAGTTATTGTTAGCAACAAGCTACTTAAAGCTAAACTTTTACTGAAGCCTCGGCTTAAGAACTCTTCTATTAAAGATTTTATTTCATCCTTAGCTACAAACCAAACTATAGGACCAATGGTTGTACCAAATATACTACCAACAATAGCTCCTAAAGCTGTCCAGAAATCTCCAACTAATCCACTAGAGAACATAACTCCAAATCCAGCCCCAAAAACTGCCCCTAAAACAGCGCCAATTGTGGCACTAATGGTAGTTCCTCCCCAAGACATTTCTTTGGAGAAATAAAGGAACATAAATACATTACCGAATAAGGGCAAAGATAAAGGCAAAGCTAGGGATAAGATTGCATATCTAATAATTTGTAAATTAACTGTCCAATCAATTGCTAAACTAATTAGTAAACCAGCGATCGCAGCAGTAAAATAGGTTAAGAGAAGCTTTGAAGAAGGAAGTTTTTTGATTTCAGTTGCTACTGAAGCGGTGACAACTTTGAGGGGGAAAATGTAAGGTTTTTCTCTAGTGTTAGTGTATAACAATAATTCTCGTTGATAAACTTGGTCAGCCAGTAACTTACTAGTATCAACTTTAATTTGGCATTTAACCCAATTTTGCTCAAATTCTTGTGGTGTAATACTAAGCCAATTAGAAATATCATTGGGGTGAGGGGCGATTAACCAATTACCTGCTAAGGTTGTTTCTTTAACTGAATTTTTAATAATAATATTTTTGCTTAATTTTTGACTTAATTTCTTAGCTTGAAAGTTAAATTGAGCAACACTAAGTTCTGTTTGTGCTAAGGCAAGTATTTCAAAATTCTCAAGTCCTTGTAACGCTTCCTGAGCATCGGCAAATCTATTTCTGGGGTTAGGTTCTACCATCTTTTCTAACCAAGCAACAAACCGCCTGTTTAATTGGGGAAGTAAATGCTTAAACTCGAAGCGATAGGGATTATCTGTGGTAGTTAATTCATGAATTTCTGTAGACTTCCTGCCCGTCAATAAACAAATTAAAGTTGCCCCTAAACTATACAAATCTGAGGCTTTTGTTGGTTGTCGAACTTGCTCAGGAGGAATAAAACCGGGGGTTCCTTTGAAAACACTACTACTAGAAATTTCTCGACTCCCCAAACTAGCTAAACCAAAATCAATTAAATAAACATTCAACTTGCTATCAACTAAAATATTTTCTGGTTTAATATCCCGATGTAAAATAGGAGGTAGACGATTTTGTAAGTAAACTAGTATTTCTAGAATAGCAACAGCAATAGTTTTAATTTCTTCAGGAGAAAAGGAACGAATTAAAGCGAGGGAAGAAGCATTTTTATACTCTTGAATTAAACAAAAGCCATCTTTTGTAGGAAAGCTATCTAAATAGTGAGGAATGCCGGGATGATTAAGTCCTTGGAGTATGGAAATTTCTCGTTCATAAAGCTCAAAACCAGACCAACTAGAACCTGCTGTTGCAAAACGAAATTGCTTCAGAACCGCTTCTCGATTAGTATTTACCTCTGTTACCAACCAAGTAATACGTCCTCCTTCCAAGTTACGTCCTAACTCCCTAATAATTTCATAACCTTGGCTAGACAAATCAAGTAGGTTATCATTCATTTAACATTTAACATTTATCACTTATTACCTAAATTCTAGCTTATGATCCATTAAGCTGTTGCACCTTCAAACAATTATCAATTATCAATTAGCTAAAGATTCTCTTCTTCTATAATTGCATCCCGATCTAATAAAAGTAAGTTTCTTAGTTGGTCTGTATCCATTTTTGTTAACCATTGTTCCCCTGCATCTACAGTTTGTTCTGCTAACTGTTTTTTACTTTCAATAATGTCATTAATTCTTTCTTCTAAAGTACCATTGCAAACAAATTTATGAACCTGGACATTACGTTTTTGACCGATACGAAAAGCCCTATCAGTAGCCTGATTTTCTACTGCCGGGTTCCACCATCTATCCACATGAAAAACGTGATTAGCCCTGGTTAAATTAAGTCCTGTTCCCCCTGCTTTTAAAGAAAGAATAAGTAATCTTGGCCCTTCAGGATCATTCTGAAAACGGTCAATCATAGCTTCTCTTTGAACCCGACGAGTTGCACCGTATAAAAAGAGAACTTCTCCCCCTAACTTTCTTTCTAGATAGGGTTGAAGTAGTTTGCCCCATTCTGCAAATTGGGTAAAAATCAAAGCGCGATCGCCTTCTGCCACTACTTCTTCTAACATTTCTTCTAAACGTAGTAATTTACCAGAACGTTCAGCCGATTTAATAGTTTTCTCTTTTAAAAAATGGGCAGGATGGTTACAAACTTGCTTGAGCTTTAGTAGGAGAGTTAGAATTAAACCATGGCGCTTAATGCCATCTACAGCTTCAATTTCTTTTAAGGATTTATCTACTAATTGTTGATATAATACGGCTTGTTCTTCTGACAAACCGCAAAACACATTCATCTCTTGCTTCTCTGGCAAATCTTGAATGATTTTTTTATCAGTTTTGAGACGGCGGAGAATGAAAGGTTGTACTAAAGAACGTAAAATTTGTAGAGAGTCACGATCACCATATTTTTCAATGGGAATTGCAAAGCGGCGTTGGAAAAATTGCTTGGTTCCTAAATAGCCTGGATTGAGAAAATCTAAAATCGACCACAACTCAGAAAGGCGATTTTCCACCGGGGTTCCTGTTAAGGCAATGCGAAAACCTGCGGGCAATTCTCTAACTGCTTTGGATTGTTTAGCCTGGGGATTTTTGACATTTTGGGCTTCATCTAAAACAATACCTTCCCACTCAACCTTTTCTAAGGTTTTGAGATCGCGATAAATGAGGGCATAACTAGTAATAACTAAATTTTTCTTAGCAACTTGCTTAAGAAAATTATTGCCTTTGTTCCGTTTATCACCGTGGTGAACTACCACCGATAAACTAGGGGCAAATTTATGAATTTCTCTCTCCCAATTACCTAATACAGAAGTAGGACAAACTATTAAAGTGGGGGCAGATAAAGTTTCTTTTTCTTTGAGATGTAAAATCAAACCAATTAACTGTGCTGTTTTACCTAAACCCATGTCATCTGCTAAACAAGCACCCAAACCCCAGCGTTCTAAAAATGCTAACCAACTCACTCCTCGAAGTTGGTAAGGACGTAGGGTTCCTTGGAATTTTTCGGGAACCTTAATGGTTTTAATAGACTGATTATTATTGAGATTATCAATTAACTCTTTTAGTACTCCAGAAGCTTGGAAATCAACGACAGGTAATTTGGCTAAAGTTTGAGTATCTCCTTGACTTAAACGTAGGGCATCTTCTACTGATAAATCCAGATTTTCATTTTGAGAAGATAAGACTGCTTGAGCTGCTTTTACATCGGCTGGTTGCAAGGCCAGCCATTCCCCATCTACCTCAACTAAAGGGGATTTTTGTGCTAGCAAGCGTTCAAAATCTTGCTTAGAAAGAGTCTTGTCACCAATGGCAATATTTAATTTAAAATTAAGTAAACTTTGCAATCCCAAACGCTTCTTCCCATCAGCTACTTGAGCTTTAATACTAACCCCTAAACGTTTTTCGTTACTTCCCGGAGTTAAGCCAGGAGGGAAAAGCACACCTAAACCATTATCTTGAAATTGCCAAGCGATCGCCCGAATAAATTCATAAACTTGAATCGGATTCAATTCACAAACAACAGGCCGACTTTCTTCTAGAGTCACCTTAATTGGTTCATAAATTCGAGCAGCTAAACCTAAACCTTTAAGCAAAGTTTCTTGGGGCTGTTCAATTGTCCTATTCTCAATGGTGATTTGTTCGGCTGGATATTGCCAAATATCTACTGCGGAAACTAAGAAATCTTCATCATCAATAGAGCGCAAATAATAATCGAGAAACCAATCTCCCCCAACTTCTTCCGGTGGTTCCAGGGCAAAACAAGTGCGAAAAGGATTTTGTCCCAACTGGTAAGCAAGAGGATCAACTAAATAGTCTTGTAAGGGCAATTTCCACCGAGAAATAATTCTTTCCCACCCTTTAGTTAAACTTGGAGCTATTTCTAACTGATTTTCTGTTTGTGAAAGGGCTTGTAACCAAACTTTTATCTCACTTTCTTTACTAGGTTTGATATTAGTAGTCAGCCACTTTCTAATCCTAAAATCGATAACATAATTCAAAAAAGACAATAACAACTCTTGGGCTTCAATATCTTCTTGATAAGCAAGACAAGCAGCAGGCATCAAACGAATGAATTTAGCTAAAAGTTCTTGATCAACAGCACTATCAAGCAAAGGCTGCCAAAAGGCAACCTCTTCTCCTTCCTGGGGTGAAAACAATCCCGGTAAGAATTTCCCCCTAGCTAAGATATCTAAACTCCAACGATAAACCTGACACCAAAAACGCAACTCTGTACCCACATAATTATCTTCACTTTGGAAAGAAGTTAGGGGTAAACTATGCAAAAATTCTGCTGCTTCTTGGGTTTTAAGGACGTATCCTCCTATTTGCCAAGGTTCTAAACTAAGGGAAGCAAAATCAGTAACATTAGCGTTCGATAAAACCGGAACTAATTCTTTTTCCTTTGGCTTAGTTTTACTTTTCCCTTTATTTTTTCCCTGATCTTCTTTTTGATAGCTAGGCAAAGTAACAATTTGTGTTTGCCACTTTTTCTCCTCCCCCGGAAGCTGATAGGATTGCCACAAAGCCTCTAACTCTTCTTCGTTGGTACTGTAGGGATGACAGGGAAACTTTGTTGGTTTAGTTTCTTCTGTAGTGAGGTTACGCCAGGTTTCTCCCCAAACAAAGAAATAGCCCTGATGAGATTGAAGAATCCAACTGCCATGTAGAGTTGCCATGTTTTTAGTTTAAGTTAGGAGGAGAAGGGAAAGCTTAAAAAGCACTCTATTTATTTAAACCCAGTTTAACCCCATTACCCCTACCAACGCCTAAGCAGGTGAAGAAGTAGCCATTAAATTAATAATTCATCAATTCAGAAAGTGCTAGGATCGCTGCTAGAAAGTAAAAGCGACGAAAATAAGGAAAAGTTTTGAATGCAAGAGATGGAAAAGTCAATATCCTTTGATGGACGGGATATTCGACTCAAGATTGGTCTGCTAGCTCCCCAGGCAGGAGGTTCAGTTTTAATAGAATCAGGGGAAACTTCTGTTTTAGTAACAGCAACCCGCGCTGAGGGTAGAGAAGGAATTGATTTTTTACCTTTATTAGTTGATTACGAAGAAAGACTCTATGCAGGAGGGAAAATTCCTGGTAGTTTCCTGCGTAGAGAAGGAAGACCCTCAGAAAAAGCAACTCTCACTTGTCGTTTAATTGATCGCCCTCTACGCCCTTTATTTCCTCAGTGGTTGCGAGATGATATTCAAATTATCGCCACTACCATGTCCATGGACCCCCAAGTTCCCCCGGATGTTTTGGCGGTAACGGGAGCTTCTATTGCTGTACTCTTAGCCCAAATCCCCTTTAATGGTCCCATGGCAGCAGTACGGGTGGGCTTAGTTGGGGATGATTTTATTATTAACCCCACCTATAAAGAAATACGAGAAGGGGACTTAGATTTAATTGTTGCCGGTTCCCCTGACGGAGTTGTGATGGTAGAAGCGGGGGCTAACGAATTACCAGAACAGGATATTATCGAAGCCATTGATTTTGGTTACGAAGCTGTTCAGGACTTGATTGAAGCTCAAAATGCCATCCTCAAAGAATTGGGGCTAGAATTAGTCACTGAGGCAGAGCCGGAAGTTGATTCTACCTTAGAAGAATTTGTCAGCGATCGCGCCACCGCCGGAATCAAAAAAGTTCTCGCCAACTACGATTTCGATAAACACGCTAGGGACGAAGCTTTAGAGCAGCTTAAAGAAGCAGAAGTTATCGAAGCGATCGCTCAATTACCAGAAGAAGATCCTCTTCAAGTTGCCGTAGCAGAAAATAGCAAAGCCGTAGGTAAAGTCTTTAAAAAGATCACCAAAAAACTGATGCGGGCGCAAATTGTTGAAGAAGGGATTCGGGTTGATGGTCGTAAATTAGATCAGGTACGGCCTATTTCCTGTCGTGTGGGACTCCTACCCAGACGGGTTCACGGTGCAGGATTATTTGCTCGTGGACTAACCCAAGTCCTATCTATCGCCACCCTAGGAACTCCAGGTAATGCTCAAGATTTAGGGGACGATCTTCACCCCCAAGATGAAAAACGCTACCTCCACCACTATAACTTCCCACCCTATTCCGTGGGAGAAACTAGACCGATGCGTTCTCCCGGAAGAAGAGAAATTGGTCACGGTGCGTTAGCGGAAAGGGCTTATTACCTATACTTCCTCCTAAAGAAGAGTTCCCCTATGTCATTCGCGTTGTCTCAGAAGTACTCTCTTCTAATGGTTCTACTTCTATGGGGTCTGTGTGCGGCTCTACCCTAGCATTAATGGATGCAGGAGTACCGATAACCAAACCCGTGAGTGGGGCGGCTATGGGCTTAATTAAAGAAGGAGAAGAAGTTCGCATTCTCACGGATATTCAAGGAATAGAAGACTTTCTAGGGGATATGGATTTCAAAGTTGCAGGAACCGATACTGGTATCACTGCTTTGCAAATGGATATGAAAATTACCGGTCTTCCTGTAGAGATCATTGCCAACGCCATCGCCCAAGCCAAACCAGCCCGACTGCATATCCTAGAAAAGATGCTGGCTACCATAGAAGAGCCTCGCACCAACCTTTCTAATTATGCACCGCGCTTACTAACCCTGAAAATCAACCCTGACCTCATTGGTTTAGTTATCGGGCCTGGAGGTAAAACCGTTAAAGGTATTACCGAAGAAACCGGGGCTAAGGTAGATATTGAAGATGATGGCACTGTTACCGTCTCAGCAGTGGAAGGAGATAAAGCCGAAAAAGCGGCGAAGATTATTCGGGATATGACCCGTAAGCTCAACGAAGGAGATGTCTGCGTTGGTAAAGTTACTCGCATTATCCCCATCGGTGCTTTCGTCGAAATCATGCCCAAAAAAGAAGGGATGATTCATATTTCTCAACTAGCTGAACACCGGGTAGGTAAAGTAGAAGATGAAGTTGCCGTAGGAGATGAGGTGGTAGTTAAGGTACGGGAATTAGATAGTAAAGGTCGCATCAACCTAACCCGTCTAAACATTCACCCCGACGAAGCCGCCGCCGCCCGCGCCACCGCAGATTAAATTTAACGTAACGGTAAGACCCATTGTCCCTGCCGTTACCAATATCTCAAAAAATAGAGTAAGGGTAGGTTTATCTAGATTTCAGGCGACAGCATAGATTTTGTAAAACCTACCCCTGCAATAAATTTTTAATTCTGAACTTACCATTGCTCCCTGCCCTAACCAATAACCTATGCCACAAGACAACTTAACCACCGAACAATATCAGCAAAAAATGCAGCGACGCAAAGAGATACAAGCAAAAAGATTAGCTGAGCGATCGCAAGAAAAAGGTTTAATTATTGTTCATACAGGTAATGGTAAGGGGAAAACCACTGCGGCTTTAGGTATGGTACTCCGTTCTTTGGGTCATGGTTATAAAGTGGCCATTATCCAATTTATTAAAGGAGCCTGGGAACCGGCAGAAAAAGAAGTATTTAGTCATTGGCCAGAACAATTGGTTTTTCAAGCTTTAGGAGAAGGTTTCACCTGGGAAACCCAAGACAGAGAAAGAGACAGGCAAAAAGCTAATCAAGCTTGGCAAACAGCCCTGCAATATATCCGCGATCCTGAATATAAGTTTGTTCTTTTAGATGAAGTTAATATTGCCTTAAAACATGGTTACTTAGATATTGAAACAGTGCTACAGGGTTTAGCCGAAAAACCTGACGACTCCCATGTAGCCCTCACCGGAAGAGGCGCTCCCCCTAGCTTAATAGAAAAAGCAGACTTGGTAACAGAAATGACTCTGGTTAAACATCCTTTTCGTGAACAAGGAGTCAAAGCCCAACCAGGAATCGAATATTAATAACTAATAGCTAGTTGGAAACCTTATTTGACCCCTGACCCTTGACCCCACTCCTTTTTCTATGAGATTTAGTTACAAATCTTTATAAGTTAGCCCTTCTAGCGTATACTACGCGGAGAAAGCATAGAAAGGAGCAATAAGCGAATATGGGGTCGGCTCAGATAGCAGTAAAAGTACCAAAAGAGTTTCTTCAGGCTCCTGGCGGCTTGAATATAACCCTGACCATATTTTTAATAGCGATCGCCCTGATTGTTATCTCAACCTGTGGCTATTGGCTGTGGGGGTGGCCTAGTTGGTGCTGTTTTTTTACTAACGTTCTTGCCTTACATATGGCAGGGACAGTTATTCATGATGCTTCCCATAAGTCAGCCCATAAGAACCCCACACTTAACTCTATTTTGGGCCATGGTAGCGCTTTGATGTTGGGGTTTGCTTTTCCGGTTTTTACCAGGGTTCATATCCAGCACCACGCTAATGTTAATGATCCTCAAAATGACCCAGATCATTTTGTTTCTACCGGGGGGCCGTTATGGTTAATTGCGGCTCGATTCTTTTATCACGAAATATTTTTCTTTAAACGTCGTCTTTGGCGCAAATATGAATTACTAGAATGGTTTTTAAGCCGTTTGTTTGTCATCACTATAGTTTTGATCGCTTGTCAATATGGTTTTATCGGCTACATTCTCAATTATTGGTTTTCTCCTGCTTTGGTAGTAGGACTTGCCCTGGGGCTATTTTTTGATTATCTACCCCACCGTCCTTTTAGGGAGCGCGATCGCTGGAAGAATGCCAGAGTTTATCCTAATCCGATTCTGAATATACTAATTTTGGGCCAGAACTATCATCTTATTCATCATCTTTGGCCTTCTATTCCTTGGTACAAATATCAAGCTGCTTATCGGGCAACTAAACCTTTACTTGATTCTAAAGGTTGTCATCAATCCCTTGGCTTGCTTAAAGGGAAAGACTTTTTGAGCTTTGTCTACGATATTTTTCTTGGTATTCGCTTCCACCGTCCCAAGTTAGACAAATGAGCAAAAGTCATCACTCCCCTTGCTCCCTCTCTCTACCTATGCCACTAAACACCGATCTGGTATAACCTTAACTCTAAATGCTGATTACTAGTTCTAGGTTAAGAAGACTGTTTATGTGGCACCGTTAAACTCAAATGGGGGGAGACTATGATTGAACAAAAATCTCAGGGTAGCAAAAAGAAACTCATTTTCCGTGGCTTAGGGATAATCACTTCCTTTATTTGTATTGCAGGGCTAGCAGTTGCTTTTGCCCCCACTGAAGAAACAAAAAAGAGCGAAAATACAGATGTAATCTTGGAAGTTGGGGTTGTTCAGCGTTTTGGTGAGGAAACAACCGATGAACTAACTATTTCGGCAACAGGAGGGGGAAAACTAACCCTACAATTCCTCGCTGGGGATATGAGTTCAACTACCGTAGAAGCGACAGAAGTTAAGGTACAACTTAGTAGCACTCCCTTAACTGAGGCAAAAGTAGTCGAAAAAATTATCCTTAGCGATCGCTCTACTTTTGAAACAGCAGAAGATAGTTCCCTGGGCTGGGAAGAGTTGGGGGTAGCAACAGAAGTTACCCAACCTGGGCGGTGGCAAGTTTGGGCAAAAAGAGATGTTTACCAAACTCCTTTACTACGACGCTTACTTTTGGAGACTTTACAGGCTCAAGGTTACGAGGATACCTATTTAGAGACGGAGGTTTTAGAAGCAGAAAAGAAAATTGCTTTTACCGTAGGAGGTTATCGTTATAACCGCCAAAAATTAACTATTACTGCGGATAATGAGTTAATCCAAGTCCTAGACAAAGAAGATCAGCGTAGCCCCTATTTATACTCTGGGTATTTGGAATTTCAGCCTAACGCCTACGGGGACTTCAGCTTAGTTAACCATGTTCCCCTAGAAACCTATTTACGGGGGGTCGTTCCCCACGAGATTGGTCCCAACGCCCCTTATAATGCTGTCGAAGCTCAAACAATTATTGCCCGTACCTACGCCCTCAGAAACCTACGGCGCTTTAAAGCAGATGATTACCAACTTTGCGCTACAGTTCATTGTCAAGTTTATCGTGGCTTAAGTGGCACTAGTGCCTCCGCTGATAAAGCGATCGCTGCTACCACAGGGCTAGTTTTGACCTACGAAAATGAATTAGTAGATGCCCTTTATTCTGCTGCCACAGGAGGAGTTACAGCCTCTTTTGGTGATATTTGGGATGGTGAACAACGCCCCTATCTTCAGCCTGTAATTGACTCTCCTAATCCAGTGTGGGATTTAGCCCAAAAACCCCTAGAAAATGAGGCCAATTTCCGCCAATTTATTGCTTCTAAAGCTGGTTTCAATGAAAGCGATGTTGATGCTTTTCGTTGGGATAAACAAAGTAGCATTGAACAATTAACTAAAGATTTACAACGCTACCTCACCAATACGAAAAGTCCTTTAGCAAGCTTCACTACCATTAATAAAATGGAGATTACCGAGCGATCACCTTCGGGAAGAGTACTTACCTTAGTGGTGGAAACCGATAAAGGTTTAGTAGAACTCCATAAAAACGAAGCCCGCAGTGCCTTCGCACCCCCTCGTAGTACCCTATTTTATCTAGAACCCGTTTATGGGGCCAACCAAAACTTAACCGCCTACAAATTTATCGGCGGTGGTTTTGGTCACGGAGTTGGTATGAGTCAATATGGTTCTTATAACCTAGCTAATCTTGGTTGGTCTTCTCAAAAAATTCTCGATTTCTACTATCCCAATACGGAAATTAAGCCCCTAGATGATTCGATTATTTTTTATCGTCAGTGATACAAGATACTTGAATGTCGAGTAGGTCAGGACTTTCCGAGTAAGGATTCTCAAAATATTTCAGGCGATTTCGACGAGGTAAAATCTCTAAAGCTGATTTTTTCGTTATGCGATTGGGGACAGCGGCCTTTCCTGTCTTTCTTCTGAGCTACTTGATATTATTCTATATAATGCTAGAAGTATTTAGTTGGCAAGAAACACGAAGAATAAAACTAGAAGAGCAACTATCAAGACAAATCATTGATTTTGTATTTAGCCCGGATAGTATAGCAGTAGCCAAGAAAGTTAGGACGTTCTCTGTTCCCTAATTCCTTTGAACTACAGTTTATGATGTCCTAAACAGCCTGACTGTTGCTATAAATATGAAGTGGAATAGAGAAATAGAATGGCATATCAACAAATAACGGACTACTTCAACTTTCTCACTCCTACGGATATCCGTCTCAAAGAAACAAGAGTCGGCATTGAAACCATCTTGTATGACTACTTAGATCGTAGTTGCACTCCAGAAGAAATTGCCCAAACCTACACATCTTTAACCTTGGAGCAAGTTTACGCCACAATTCTCTATTACTTGCAAAATCAAGAAGATGTTGGTCTATATATGAGAAACTGGATTGAACACGGTCACAGAATGAGAGAACAACAACGACTAAATCCACCGCCTGTTTCAGAAAAGCTGCAACAACTGAGAGCTGAAAGGAAAGCTAAACAACAAGCTAATGAGTCTTCAATACCTAATTGATGAAAACGTAGACCCTCTCTATCCCAAACAAATTAGGAGAAGAGAGCCAAGCATAATCATCAAAGTGGTGGGAGAATTAGAAGCTCCTCCTAAAGGAACTCTCGACCCAGAAATTCTTTACTGGTGTGAAGAAAATCGCTTTGTACTAGTCACAAACAACCGAACTTCTATGCCAGTTCACTTGGCTGAGCATACAACTGAAAATCGCCACGTACCAGGTATTTTTATCCTCAACCCTAATCTGAGTATTGGAGAAAATTTGGATGAGCTAATATTATTAGCCCTCGCTTCCTCTAAGGATGAGTATCAAGACCGTATTGTCTATTTACCTTTACCATAAACAGAAAAGGTAATCTTCCTAACAACTATTTTGCTTGATACTTCTTTCAAGTGTGTAATATACATCCTTGGCCCAAACGCTGGTTTATTGGGGATTTTATGAGGAGATAGCCCTTATTTACTCTACATTTTGCTACTCTTATTGACCACTAAATTTAGTTGCACATCGCGTTAATTACTTATTACTATTCCCCCTAACTTCTGTATCTGCCAACCCTAAACGATCTAATAAAAAAGCATATTCAAAAGCTGTTTCTTGCAAAGAATCGTAACGCCCTGATGCGCCACCATGACCTGCTCCCATATTAGTTTTGAGTAATAAGAGGTTATCATCGGTTTTCATCTCCCTTAACTTTGCTGTCCATTTGGCAGGTTCCCAATATTTAACACGGGAATCATTTAAGCCAGCGATTATTAATAGATCCGGGTAGGCTTTGGCCTCTACATTGTCGTAGGGGGAATAGGACTTCATGTAGTTGTAGTAAACTTTATCGTTGGGGTTGCCCCATTCTTCCCATTCCATAAAAGATAAAGGCAAGGAAGTATCCAAAATTGTGGTTACAACATCTACAAAAGGAACAGAAGCGATCGCAACTTTAAAAAGATCAGGACGCATATTGAGTACTGCCCCCATTAATAATCCCCCCGCACTACCTCCAGAAATAGCTAGTTGGTTACTACTTGTCCAGTTCTCTTGGATTAAATGTTCGGCGCAGGCGATAAAATCAGTGAAAGTATTCTTTTTCTTGAGGAATTTTCCTTCTTCATACCATTTGCGCCCCATTTCCCCACCACCACGAATATGGGCTAAAGCACAGACTATACCCCTATCTAATAAAGAAAGGCGAATGGAGGAGAAGTAAGCCCAATAGGGATAGCCGTAGGAACCGTAACCCGTTAGAAAGAGGGGATTTTTACCTTCTTTTTCGAGTCCTTTTTTATATACCAAGGAAATCGGAATTTGCGTACCATCTTCTGCGGTGGCGAAAATTCTTTGGGAAGTATATTGAGTGGGATCATAACCCCCAAGAACTTCCGTTTCTTTTTTTAACTCTCGTTCTTTTGTATCAAGGTTGTAATCAAATACTGAAGAGGGAGTAATAAAGGAACTATAACCAAACCGCCAAGTATTAGTATCAAATTCAGCGTTGCTACCTTCATAAACAGCATAAGTAGGTTCAGGAAAACTAAGGTAATGTTCTTCACCAGTAGCTAGTTTACGAATCCGTACTGCGGGAAGCCCTTCTTTCCTTTCAAAAACAATTAAATGATTAATAAAAACACTTACCCCGGAAACCATAGCATCTTCCCGATGGGGAATTACCGTTTGCCAATTCTCCTTATTAGGGGCATTTACCGGGGCTACCATTAACTTAAAATTAATCGCCTCATCGTTAGTAACAATATAAAAGCGATCGCTATGGTGTTCGATACTATACTCCATTTCTTGTTGGCGGGGATGAATCACCTGAAAAGAACCTGTGGGGTTATTAGCATCTAAGTAATGGGATTCTGAAGTTACTTTACTATCCAAGCTTAAAATTAAATAAGCTTTGCTAAGAGTTTTGCTGATAGAAAGGAAGTAAGATTCATCCTTCTCTTCATAAACCAAAACATCCTCTTCTACCTTCGTACTTAAAACGTGTCGCCATAATTGATAAGGACGATTAGTACTATCGACTTTTGTGTAGAAGACAGTGCGGTTATCATTGCCCCAAGCAAAAGAATAATAGGTATCTTGAATAAATTCGGGATAAAGTTCAGTAGTGGTTAAATCTAAAAAGTAAAGGGTATATCGTTCTGCACCACTATAATCTACAGAATAAGCGAGAAGTTGATGATTGGGACTAACGCTGACAACTCCTAATTCACAAAACTCTTTTCCTTGGGCTAGCTGATTTTGATCGAGAATTATTTCTTCAGGGGCATCCAGATTTTCCTGTTTGCGGCATTCAATAGAGTAGGGTTTACCTTCTTCAGTACGAGAATAATAAAAATATTCTCCTTCGCGATAAGGTACAGAAAGATCAGTTTCTTTAATCCGTCCTAACATTTCCTGATAAAGGGCTTGTTGCAACTCAACCCTATGGGCCATCATTTTATCTGTATAAGCATTCTCTGCCTCCAAATAAGCAATGGTTTCCTGTTGCTGGCTATGGCGCAACCAAAAGTAATTGTCTACCCTTTTGTCACCATGATTTACCAACTCTTCAGGCTGCTTTCTGGCTTGAGGAACTTCTATTTCTGGCTTTGTCATGGTTATACTATCTTTTGCTAATTAAAAGTCATTAAGTTATTAATTCAGTCTACGGCAAAGGCTACGCTGTATACCGATTGGCTTCTCAAAGAGACACGATAATAAGGAAATGATTAAACAAGCAATTTTGTGTGTTGATGACGAACAAATCATTCTCACTAGCCTCAGAGAACAACTCAAACGTCACTTTGGTGCAAATTATCACATAGAAGTTGCTAGTAGTGGAGAAGAAGCCTTAGAAATTATGGCAGAATTATTCGCAGAAGAAATTGAAGTACCGGTGGTGATTTCTGATGAAATTATGCCTGTTATGAAGGGGGATGAACTTTTGATTAAAATTCATCATCAATATCCCCAAACTTTGAAAATACTTTTAACAGGACAAGCTACAACAGAAGCGATCACCAATGTAGTTAATGGAGCATCTCTTTACCACTATATTTCTAAACCTTGGCAGGAAAGTAATCTTTTACTAACCGTCGGGGAAGCCTTAGAGCGCTACAACCTAGAACAAGAGTTAGCACAACGCAACCAAGAAATCAAAAAAGCTAATCAAGAATTTGCTCAACTTAATGCTTCATTAGAGCAGAAAGTTAGCGATCGCACTCAGGAATTACAAAAAGCTAAAGAAGCTGCTGAAGTTGCTAGTGAAGCAAAAAGTACTTTCATCGCTACGGTTAGTCATGAGTTACGTACCCCTCTCAATGCGATTCTTGGCTTTTCTCAAATCCTTAATTCCAGTCCTCAACTTTCTGCCCAAGATCGGCAGCATTTGAGTATTATTAGCAGTAGCGGAGAGCATTTACTAGCAACTATTAATCAAGTTTTAGATTTTTCTCAAATCGAAGCAGGAAGAATGACTCTTCATCTTGATGGTTTTGATTTGTATCATCTACTTCAAAAGGTAGAAAATATATTCCATTTTAAAGCATCTAAAAAAGGATTGGAACTAGTTTTTGATTGTCAAAATCAAGTTCCCCAATACGTTAAAACTGATGTTACAAAACTGCGTCAAATTTTATTTAATTTAATTGATAATGCTATTAAGTTCACTCAAAAAGGGCGAGTGACAGTGAGTTTAGAAGCTAAACCAGAAAACCCGACTCATCTTACTTTAAGAGTAGAAGATACAGGGCTAGGAATTGCACCAGAAGAAATGGATGCTCTTTTTGCTCCTTTTGTACAAACCGAAACAGGGCGACAATCTCAACAAGGAACAGGTTTAGGTTTATCCATAACTCGCCAATATCTGCAATTAATGGGAGGGGATATTATCGTAACTAGTTCACCTCAAGGTAGTAAATTCACTTGTCACTTTCCTGTGGGGATCGTTGATGTTGAGGAAACCAAAGAATTACCAACAGAATTAATACATTTAGAACCAGAAGAACCTCCTGTCCAGTTTTCTGAAGATATCTTACTTGAACAATTATCCCAAATGCCCCAGACTTGGAGAGAACAATTATGTAAGGCAGCGATTCTCAGGTTCCGATGATCAGATCCTGGAACTAGTTAAGCAAATTCCTCAGTCTAAGACTCCCTTAGCCCAAACTTTGATAACTTGGACTGAAGATTTTTATTTTGAGCAAATTTTTAACTTACTCCAACAGCTAAGAAAATGAGATAATTCCCATTAGACCTAATCTTGAAGCGTGGGGTAATAGATGACTTATCGGCGGTTAATTTTAATTATATTGACCTTCTTTGCAATTACAAAAGTGCTTCTTTCTTTAGGGGATAGCTTAGGTCAACCCCAAGTCCAGAGTCGTTTAGAACTTTATCAGACTAATTTAGTACTTCATAGTGCAGAGTATCAAGTTGGGGAGAACAATGATAATTTAACTGTCGCCTTGAAAAGCATTATCGGCGAAAATCCCTACATCGCAGCTAAAAAGCAGTATGAAAAAGCTCAAGAATTTGCTCAGGCAAGTTTAAGTAATTTAGAAGAACAACTACTACAAGTTACTAAAAACAATATTCTAGTTACTGACCAAGGTAAAAGTAAAGCTACAACTGAGCAAATTCCTCCCCCTCCAGAACAAGCATTGCGCCAAGAAATCTCAACTGTAGAAGATTTCATTGCTAATCTTAATTTACATTTAGGTATACTCCAAGCTCAATTAGGAGAATCCCAAAAAGCCCAGAAAACTTGGCAGAATTTAAGCAAAAATAATCATGATTCTGCTGCTACTCAAACAGCCCAAACCTTAATCGATCTCTGGGACAAATCTCCACAAGCCTTCCCCAATGCCCAATCCCAATTGGAAAAAAACTTAGATAGTTGGTTTCGTTACCGTAGCTTAAGTAAATTGTACCAAGTACAAAACAAGTCAGAAGCCTTAGCCCAACTACAAGAAAAAGAACAAAAAAGAGCAGAACAAGCTTTAACCAAACTGGCTGTAATTAGTGGATTACCAGCTTTAGGAGGAATATTAGGGATAGCCACAATCGTCTTTTTATTAGTACAACTAGCCATCAAAGGTCAAGAATCTCTCCTAGCTACTAATAATAATTTAGCTTGGGATACTCCTTGGGATTGGGAAATTACTTGGCAAGTATTAATTGTAGGCTTCTTTGCCATTAGTCAATTACTATTACCTCTATTATTGCCCTTATTCTTCAGTCTCTTAGGAATTAACCCCGCAACTTTTAGCCTTCGGGCTAAAGCTTTTTATATTCTGATTAGCTATTTATTGATGGCTGGGGGTGGGTTGTTAGTACTTTATGTATCCCTGAAAAAATACTTTCCTTTACCAGAAGATTGGTTTCGTTTACGCTGGTTAAATAATTGGTTTCTTTGGGGTATAGGAGGCTATTTAGTCGCCCTCCCCATTGTGGTGATAGTATCTTTGGTCAATCAACAAATTTGGCAAGGGCAAGGGGGCAGCAACCCCATCATCCTTTTGGCCCTACAATCCCAAGATCAAGTAGCCCTAATTATCTTTTTCTTCACTGCTTCTATCGCTGCCCCTATATTTGAAGAAATCATCTTTAGAGGCTTCTTGCTGCCTTCTTTGACCCGCTATATTCCGGTTTGGACAGCAATTGTGATTAGTAGCTTAATCTTCTCCATTGCCCACCTGAGTCTTTCAGAAGTTCTGCCCCTAACTGCCTTGGGTATGGTTTTAGGTTTCGTTTACTCGCGATCGCGCAATCTCCTCGCCCCCATGCTACTTCATAGTTTATGGAATGGCGGTACTCTGTTGAGTTTGTTTGTTTTGGGTAGTGGTTGAGGAAAGACACCTGAATTGTTATGGTAATTGTTCTCCCTAATGTTGTTGATAGGGAGATAGAGGTATGTCCTTTACTCAACTTTATGAAGTTTTGTAAGGTAAATGAAAAAGTTGTCAGGCCAGACAGGTAGTATGTGAATTGGATTTCTATATCTTTAATATTTAGCTTAGATAAAAACGCAAGGAGAGGAAATGGGCATATTATCAGGATTGGTTGATGTTATAACCAGTATCAACTGGGAAGTAATTGCTAATTTAGTATTTGTCAGTTTAATTATGATTGCTGGGCCGGCTGTTATTTTTGTCTTGGCTTTTAGCGGCGGAGATATGTAAATCAGTTATCAAGGTGATATGTATTTTGTTTTGCTAAGGCAGCTAAGGCAGCTTTGATGACGAAGTAGTAAGGGGAACTTCTACCCACATTAACTTCTTGGGCATCATCTCTGGTTATACCAAGGAGGGCTGTGGTTTTCCCTTTACTAACTGCAAGGACTTTTCCTTGGGGATTTTTGATTCTCAATTCGTTTACTGATTCCCAGAGACTACAGCTATAGAAGCGGCCTTTATAGCTAAATTGGGCTTTTTGAGTGGCAGAAGTTTGAGTTAACCCTTGAGAGGCGGTTGAACTAGGAAGCCGGATACCGACAATTTCTAACTCTACATTAGTTTTACCATTCCAGTGATTTTCCTTTAGCTTATAAGCTACATCAAGGCGGGAAGGGACAGGAAAATATTCTCCCCAACGCCAGGCGATCGCCTTAATTGTTGAGGTTGGTTTGCCAGCATCTTCGGCTTCCCCTAGAACCAGTTTCAGATGTCCTTTGCCTTTACCAACTCTTTCTTGTTCTAAAACCCTCAAATTTGGTGTCCAGAAGACGGGGGCAGGGTTTTGGATTCCCCATGGTTGCAAACTATCAATTTGTTTGTATAAGTAAGCATTAATTTCCCCTAAATGTGCCTCCCCATCAATTTTGATTAAGGGTTTAAGGTGATCTGGTTCTAAAGATTGTTGGGCAAATTCAGCTAACTTAGCTTCAAAATCTGTTAAGTTCTCAGTAGCTAAGCTAAAGCCCCCAGCCGCTTTATGACCCCCAAATTTCCCTAAAAGAGGTTGGCAATATTGTAGGGCTTCAAAAATATCAAATTCAGGTATTCCCCTGGCTGATCCCCTAATTTTGGTGTCGTCATCTTCTTCGTAAGTACCAATAAAAACAGGTACACCATAACGCTCTACTAAACGCGAAGCAACAATACCAATTACTCCATGATGCCAACCTGGTTGCACAATAACTAAAACTCGCTTTTTATACCAATCACTTTTTCTTTCTTTGAGGATGGTAATGGCTTGTTGTTCAATTTCTTCACAGAGAGTTTGCCGTTGACGGTTGATTTGTTCACATTGCATAGCCCTTTCTAAGGCGATACCTTCGTCGCTGGTAGTGAGAAGGTCAATAACAATTTGCGGGTCTGCTAAACGCCCAACAGCATTGATTCTGGGTCCTAAACGGAAACCAATATCATCAGGTTGTAGGGCTTTTTGTTCTTCACTTACCCCGGAAACTTGAATTAAGGCTTGTATTCCGGCTAATTGAGATTTGGGTAACATACGCAAACCCCGCTTTAACCAACGACGGTTTACTCCTACTAAGGGGGCTAAGTCTGCGATAGTTCCTAAGGTGAATAGTTCTAATAATTGGTTGGTTAAACCTTTGAGTTGACCCATTTCCTGGGCCGTAGTTATGGCTAAAATGTAAGCAACTCCTACTCCTGCTAAACCATAATAAGGAGAAGATTTAGGTAATAATTTAGGATTAAGAATAGCATCGGCTTCTGGCAGTATGGCTGGCAAATCGTGGTGATCGGTAATAATTACACTTAAACCTAATTCCACTGCCCTAGCGATGGGTTCCACTGCCGAAATACCATTATCTACGGTTAAAATTAACCCTACCCCCTCCTTAGCAAATTCTTCGACAATTCTATTATTGATGCCGTAACCATCTTTCATACGACTAGGAATGGCATAACTCACCTCCGCCCCTAAATGTCCTAAAGCTCGCCATAACAAAGCGGTACTGGTCATACCATCGGCATCATAATCTCCACAAATAGCAATCTTCATTTCTTGGGCGATCGCCTCACAGATTAAATCAACGCTAATACCTAAGTCCGCAAATTCATCAATGGGGGGAGGCAAAACTTGGGATTCTGGGTCAATATAAATTTCTGCTTGTTCCGGGGTTTTGATACTACGATTAATGACAACTTTAGCAAGGAGACTAGGTAAACCCGTCCCTTGAATGAGTTGAGAAACTTGTTCTGGGGAAGGGGAGGCAATTTGCCAGCGTTGGTTGGGTAATACCATTCTTTAAAAGCGATGGGGCGAGTTGATTAATGAAGAAAAGGGGGAATGGGTAAAGGGTAAACGAGAAGACTGGTTCTTGATTATTGTTTCTTTGTTTTCGTTTTTTTGTCAATTGGTTTATTGTCTTAGTGAAGCAGGATAATGAATGATGAAATTCGGTGATCTTGCTTCCCCAATTCAAAATGATTAAACTACCTCTAAGCCAAAAGACAATTTTAGTAACTCGTTCGGCTCAACAATCAACTACATTTACTAACCTTTTAGAAGAACAAGGGGCTGAAGTAGTTGAGATGCCCGCTTTGGAAATTATTCCTCCTTCTAGTTGGCAAGGTTTAGATGAGGCGATCGCACTTTTAAAAGATTTTGATTGGTTAATTCTGACTTCTGCTAATGGCGTAACTTACTTTTGTGATCGCCTTTTAAGTTTGGGAAAAAGTATTGAGGATTTGGCTGGGATCAAGATTGCTGTGGTAGGTAAAAAAACTTCTCAGTATCTTCAGAAACACAGTTTAAAACCTGATTTTATTCCCCCTGCTTATGTAGCGGATTCTTTAGTAGAAGAGTTTCCAGAATCTTTACAAGGTAAAAAAGTTCTTTTTCCGAGGGTAGAAACTGGAGGGCGAGAACTTTTAGTCGAGGCTTTAACTGAGGAAGGGGCAAAGGTTACAGAGGTTCCTGCTTATCAGTCTGCTTGTCCGAAAGAAATTCCTTCTTTAACCTTAAAGGCGATGAGACAGCGCAATATTGATATTGTTACATTTGCTAGTTCTAAAACAGTCAAAAACTTCCACCGGCTTTTAAAGTCAAATTTTTTACCCGCAGAGTTAGATGATTTTCTTACCCAAATCATTATCGCTTCTATTGGCCCCCAAACCTCCCTTAGTTGCCAGGAAATTTTTAATCGGGTAGATATAGAAGCCCAAGAATATACATTAGAAGGTTTAACTCAAGGAATTGTAAGCTGGGTCACAGACAAAAGAAAACAGTCCTAAATACTACCTTATAAGGGAAGTTATTTACTTTATCAGTAATCAGTCATTTCACCGTTGGAGATATGTAAAAAGCAGGATGTGATAGTAGAGTTCTAAGATTTACACTTAATCCCAGGCAAACAGTCTGTTAATACTCTTGTGGTAGTTAAAGCTACTTTATTGAAAATAATTGAGAAGTTGGTTTAAACTCAGGAATATTACTGAATAGGTCATAAAAATTGCTTACTCAAACCTTTCCCAAATCTACAAAATGAAAAGACATGAATAATGACACTAGTTGGATATTCCAGCAACCCCGCAATCTCATCAGTGTTTATGTCTTACTTAGTAGTGTCTGGATATTACTCTTTGACTTTTTATTACAGCAATTAATAGATGACCTTGAATTATTAAGCCAAATACAAAGTGTAAGAAGCTGGATTTTTGTCTTTACTACAGGTTTGTTTGTTTATTTGTTGTTACGTTGGCGGCTAAAAAACAAAAAACTTCCGAAAATAGAAACACTCAATCAAGATTCTCATACCGTGCTTCAATTAATTAGTAATAATTCTGACCAATCCCTGAAAAATTCACCTGGAAACTCCAAAGTCAAGAAGCAAAATAAAAATAAGCTTACTGATTGCGAACAATTAGAAAATGAGCTTGAACGAGTTGCTTTTTACGATAACTCAACAGGATTACCAAACAAAGCTTGGTTTTTGAAACACTTAGATAAGCTTCTCAAATCAGAAAAAAATCAAGATCAAAAAGTATTTGCTGTAGTTTTTATTAATCTAGATCGCTTCGCCACGATTAAATATAGTTTAGGTCATAAAATTGCTGAGCAGTTAATTGCTACCATCGCTAAAGAAATTCAAGGAATCTTGGCATTAAATGAATCCATCGTGCGAGTAGGAGATAAAGCCTTGGCAATTTTATGGCAAGAACAATTATTTGAACTAGATGTTATCTCCCTTGCTAAACTCGTTTCCAAAAAATTAAACTCTCCCCTTAACTTAAATGATTATGAAATATATTCTCCTGTTAGTATAGGAATTGCTTTTGGCAACAAGAATTCTCAAACAGAAAAAAACTGCTTTTCTCAGCCAGAAGATTTACTAGATGCAGCAGATACGGCTATGAATTATGCCAAAACTGAAGCTAAAGCTGGTTATGCTGTCTTCAAACCCCAAATGCACCAGCAAGCTTTAGCACGTTTGCAGTTAGAAACAGACTTGCGACGAGGTATTCAAAATGAGCAACTGAAAATTGTTTACCAACCAATAGTTTCTCTAAAAACCGGCGTTATTACTGGATTTGAAGCCCTAGTGCGTTGGAAACACCCTACAGAGGGCTGGATTTCTCCCAACAAATTTATTCCTTTAGCAGAAGAAAGCGGTTTAATAAGTTCAATTGATTGGTGGATTTTAGAAAAAGCTTGCCAACAAATCAGCACTTGGCAAAGAGAAGGTAAAGTAAGTGATTCTTTTGCTGTAAGTGTGAATATGTCTGGGCAAATGCTCTATCAAATCGGTATGCAGTCTCGTTTGGAGAGTATTTTAAGTAAAACTCAAATTAAAAGAGGTAGCTTGAAGCTAGAAATCACTGAAAGGGTGATGATGAAACACAATGATGTCGAAACAGGAATGCTGCAACAGCTTAAGTCTCTCGGTATTAAACTTTCTATTGACGATTTTGGTACAGGTTATTCTTGTTTGGAAAGATTGCATCAACTGCCCATTGATACTTTAAAGATAGACCGTTCTTTCGTTAGTCGTATGGATTCTGACGAAGAAAGTTTAGAAATTATTCGCACCATTATTACCTTAGCCCACGGCTTGGAAATGGATGTGATTGCCGAAGGGATTGAAGAAGCAGAACAAATTTCTCAACTACTTTGGTTACAGTGTGAATATGGACAAGGATATTTGTTTTCTAAACCTCTTCAAGGGAAAGCAGCAGAGAAGTTGTTAGCAGAAAAATTGTATTGGTAATAACATTTATTATTAGACATCCAGTAAGGGAGATTCAATTAAATAAGTATCCAACCACCCCATCAAATATCTAATTGGTTTGTCGATATTTTCCCTGCACCTGAATAAACTTGGATGTTTTATTTTCTGGAGTTCCCTAACTAGCTATGAGCCATCTAGAAAGATTTTTTAGATATTCTTTCCGGCTGTACGAAAAAGGAAAAAAGCATTGCCGCTTAAAAATGCCTTTGAAAACTTGTTTTTAGGAACGCACCTTTTCCACCATGTACAGAATATCATGTCAAGGAAGGAAAAAGCAAAGTTTGGTTTAATTTAAACACTGATAAGCAAAACTTTTGTTTTTATTAGTTAACCTAAAAATAATCTAAACAAAGCAAGTTTTTAGAGCTTTTATAAAGCTATATTAAGAAGGGTTTTAGCAACGTATTTTCAAGGTTATCTTCTGTAGTACTATAATTAGTGAATTATTAAAGAGTGTTATTTTGGGTTTTTTGTAACTATAAAAGTTTGTTCTTGATAAAGCTAACGCAACATCAAGCTTTATCTCCAACTTAACGGCTATTGAAAAGTATTTGGTTCATAATACAACTGGCCTTACATTTACTTCATACTTCGCAATAAAACAAGCTACCTCTTGACAAAGCATGAGTAAGGTGCAATCGCTTAGTTGAAAAATAGGTTGCCGTGAACCACAATTCTAGAATTTCTTAGGATTTAAGTGAGATTAGGAGAAAGAGTGTTTGTCTCTGCGACTTCCTGAGTAGAAAAATGCTATAGCTATTTAAAAAGGTTGCTGTAGCTGAATTCAAGAATATTAGCTAGCAAAAAAACCATCACAAGTATGCTCATATAACTAAGATTTGACATTCTCACGTAAATTGACTATAAAAGTGATATCTCACATAAATGAAGTAATTTTATTGGTTTTAAGCTATGAAAACTATTTATACAAAAATCCTCATCTTTCCCCTCACTTTTGTATTAGGTTTATCTACCGTAGGTTGCGGCGAAACTCGGTCTGTACAATGCAACAAGATTGGTGATATTGTCAACGACACAAGCTCCAAATTACGCGGGGCCGGAACCGGAAAAGCAGGATTGCTCGAAGGTATTAACATTGCTAAACAAGGAGCAGATCAGTTAGAGAATCTTCAAGTGAGGGATAAAAGCCTTAAGAATTTGCAATCTCACTTAATAGAAAATTATCGAGAATACAGCCAAGCTTACCAAGAACTAACTCAATTTGTAGACAAACATGGAGTCGTTCAAGGCAACAACCCTCAAATAGAAAAACTTATTGTCCGCAGTGCTGAAATTGGTAAAAAATCAAACTCTATTGTTGCAGGATTAGAAAGCTATTGTAGTGGAGATAGCCTCCCCGAAGAGTTTAAAGCACCTGCTGTCAGCGAATTAATACTTGCAAAGGAAGAACAACCTCAAGTACAAACAGTTTCTGACACTTCTGTAACCTCTACCCCACAAAAACAACAACGCAACAACTTTACTAAAGCTCTTGATCTAGGTATGAGTGCTGCTGTCATGGGACAAACAGCACTTTCTGCTGAAGATTGGCAGTTAGTAGCTAAAAAATGGCAAGGTGCGATCACACTTTTAAAAGCTGTTTCCTCATCCAATAGTAATTACAAACAAGCCCAGAACAAAATCTTTGAATATCAATCTAACTTAGAGATTGCCCAAAATAAAGTTGCTCAATACCAACGCAACTACTTTCAAGAAGCTTTAAATAGCGGTAGACGGGCTGCCAATGGTGCAAGTTCAGCTAATAGTGCCAAAGATTGGCAACAAGTAGCCCAAAACTGGCAACAAGGTATCAAACATTTGCAAGCAGTATCAAAAACTAGCTCCAATTACAACAAAGCTCAAAACAAAATCTATGAATATGAGAATAACCTTGCCATTGCTAAATATCAACAAGAGCAATACCTTTACCGAGAAAATCCTTGTCTTTTAGTCGCCAAAGAAGCTAATTCCTCTCAGCTTGTGGAATTAAATCAAGTCGGATTTTACCCAACCTCTTCTGGGCAAAGCAACTATATTACGGGTTGCCTTACCAACCACAGTGGCAAAAGTTTAAGCAATGTTAGGGTTAGCCTAAACTATGCCGGCTTAAACCCCGCTACTGGCATTATTTTTGGCCAAAAAACTTCTTCCCTCACCTTTACTAACAGCACTGTTAAACCTGGACAAACAGTACCGTTTCAACTTAATTCTTCCCTAAACAGAGATATACTATACGTAGAAATAACCACCCTATCCTCAGAACTAGGAACAACTCCTTTATATGTTGAGGTAGGTGGATGAGGGGATGAGATACGGGAGAAAAAACTGTTGCCTATTGCCTACTGCCCATACCAGATAAAGTTAATTGATTTAACTCTTAATAATTATTCTGATAAGGGTATCATACCTATAGTTGAACTTGCTTACCTGTGTTAATTTTGAAGCTAAACTTGTTGAAAGTAACCAAGCTATAAAATCAGAGAATTTTTATGGTGTAAGTAGAGATGATTATTTTAAATAAAAGAATTTCTTCACTAAAATAAGCTATTTTGAGCCTAATAAAACAGGTATCTATGGTTAAAACAATTGATTATTCTCTCTGTAGAGTGATGCGTAAGTATTCAAAATTAGTTTATTACTATCTCAAGTATATTTTGATAGCTAGTTTTCACTGTTAAAGGTTCTCCTTTACTTGTCAATGTTCAGTTGACAAACTAGGAATTGTATTAGTTTATAACTTAACTCTTTCCCTATTGACTAGTTTCACCAAATGAAATTCAGTATCATTATCACTACCTACAATCGTCTGCCCTTATTAAAGCGTGCTATTGAAAAATCTTTGGCTCAAACTATTCCCTGCGAAGTTATTGTCGTAGATGATTGTTCTGAGGATGGAACCCAAGATTACGTCACTACTTTTATCAAAAAAACCGGTAATAAATCCTTGGTTTATCATCGCAATCAGGTTAACCTAGGTCATTCCCAGAGTGTTAATGTCGGGGTTAAAATTGCTACAGGAGAATGGCTTAAATTTCTTGATGATGACGATTATCTTGCCCCTAATTGCATCGAAGAAATTACTCAAGTTGTTTCTCTACATCCTCAAGGGGTAATTTGCTCTGTACAAGCAGCCCAAGTAGATGAAAATGAAGTAGAAATCACCAGAACTAGACAAATCACTGCTGGTAAAGCTTTTTATATCCCTCAAGAAGACATTCACTACGGTATGCTGCTAGAGATGGTTCCTTTTGGCACTCCGGTTCAAGTTGCTTGTCGCCGAGATGCTTTCCTCAAATCGGGGGGTTGGGATTCTGGTTTGGACGCTAATTTTGATGATATAGATTCTTGGATTAAAATTGCTCAGTTTGGAGATGCTATTTTCATCAATGAGTGTTTAGCTTATCGTACTATTTGGTCTGGTGCATTTAACCAAAAGTTTTCTTTAGAAAAGCGGCTAGAAACCAACCTATTAATTAAGCGAAGTATTCATGGTTTAATACATCCTAAACATCGCCACACGACCCCCAGCATTGAAACTATTGCTAGATATCTTAAGTTACATTGGAGCTTGGTTGCCCTCAAACAAACCAAATTTAGCACAGCTTTTCAATTAATGTTTCCCAACGTCTTTTTCTGGCCTGCTTGGCAAGTAATCTTAGGCAAAGCCGGAGAAAGCTATCGCAATCGTAACTTACATCAAATTGTGGTTAAACAGGATGTTAAGAAAGTCACTCAAGAGCAACAGTCTTACCAGGAAATAATAGAGCAAATCAGAAGCTATTTAAAGCTACGTTGGGGGCTAAAAGCTTTTCAAAAAGGTGAGTTTGCTCTAGGTATTCAAGCAGCTTTATCAGCTTTATTTTCTTCTCAAGTTTGGGGTATCACCTTCGCAGCCGCTCTTCCAAGATTGTATCAAGAAAATCTGGACTTTAAAAAGCAATTAAACCAGAATATTTTGGTAATGGAAGGGATTTTCTCTTTGCTTAATGACAAGTATCAAGAAACATTACCTAACCTCCAAGAATTAGAAAAATATCTTAAAGTACGTCTATTTCTTTTAGCTTTTCGTGAAGGGAAACTGAGGGTTGCTATGAGGTTGGCTTTACCAACAATTCTCTCACCGGTGGTCTGGAAGCTATTATCGAGAATTGCTATCTTAACCCGTATTAGTAAGCAAAAACCCGCTATTCGTAGATTTATTTTATTAGAATCATGATAAGCTGATGTGCATTTAAACTGCGTATTACTCAACTCGGAAATAAGCCCTAAAACCCTCCCCCCATCTCCCTATCCCCCTATCTCCCCATCAAACCTAATAAGTAAATTAAATGCCTGACAGCTTATCATTTATCACCCTAGCTTTTCTTGACAGCGTTCTACATAAATACGAGCAGTTTTATCTTCAGGATTCTGCTCTACACATTCACAGAAAAGCATTTCTGCTTCAGCATAATACTTTTGGTGGAAAAACAGTAATCCCTGTTCAAATCTAATTTTAGTCTCCAATTTTCCTTGGCGTACTTCGGGAGGATCACCATCAAACACCTCATAAATAGTAACCCAATCCGATTTACCTTTAACTTTAACCCGGTCAATAATACGAATACAATAATTGTTAGCGTCTTTTAATTTTAAGAAAGTATGATGGGAAATAAAGAAAGATACCCCATAACTTTCGGTTATTTCTTCTAGTCGAGCAGCTAAATTAACCGTATCACTAATAACAGTACCATCCATACGATTTTTGCCTCCAACTGTACCCAACATCAAAGAACCTGTATTAATACCAATACCAATTTTAATCGGCGCACGTCCCGGTCTTTGTCTGGTTTGATTATATTCATCTAAAAGTTTTAACATAGAAATGCCAGCGGTAACAGCATCATCTGCACTACCACTAAAAAGAGCCATAATAGCATCGCCAATATATTTATCAATGAAACCATTATTATTAATAATTGCTGGCTCCATGCGGCTTAAATAGGCATTAATAAAGTTAAAGCTATCTTTTGAACTCATGCGTTCAGAAAGACTAGTAAAAGCTCGAATATCAGAAAATAAAACCGACATTTCCTTTTCTACAGATTCTCCTAATTCCACATCAATAATACTTTTTTTATTTAAGAACTGGAGAAACTCATGGGGAACAAAACGTTCGTAAGCTTGGTTAAGTTTAAATAATTGGTTAGTATATTTGCGAAGCTCTAACTCAGCATTTTTGCGTTCTGTAATATCAGCAAAAGCCGCGATCGCATAAATAATTTCTTTCTTTTCATTAAAGATTGGTGTCGCCCAAACTTCCACAGAAATAGTTTTATTTCCTTGGCGTATTTCTACATCATCAACAGCAACACTTTCTCCTTGCAAAGCCCTTAATAAAGGTTGGCGATCGCCAGGATAAAATTCAGCAGTTTCTGATAGATAAAATTGATATACTTCTGATAGCTTCTCGGCGGTGATTTCTGGAGCGATACCTTTACCTAACAATTGTTCTGCTCTTTTATTAGCGTAAAAAGGTTTGCCTTGAGCATCAACAACAAAAACGCCTATGGGCATAGCTTCTAGAAATTGCTGCAATCTCTTCTTGCTTTCAACTAAAACAGTTTCTGCTTGTTTGTGTAGTTCTGCTTCAATAGTGTCAGAATGTTCAGTAGTTGTCTCTAGGAGAATTTCTAGGTCAACTTTTTCCTGCTTTAACTCCGCAAGTTCCTGACGCAGATTTTCTATCTCTAATAAGAGTTGTTCTGTAGAGGGTGGTTCTTCTTGCTGCATTGCACAGGATGGGATTCATTTTTCAAAGTTTAATTCGATTTACTTAATTACTTATTACTTACTATTCTACGCCCATTCTAATTCTAAGCTAGGCATCAAGCGTTGGAGATTTTTCAAGGATTTGCCTTGCCAAGGAATTTGCTTAGATCCCTGTACTACCATAGAAACATCTTTTTTCTGGCGGACTTTAATAACAAATTTTGATAAAACATTAATACCTGAACTATTAAGAAACTGCAAGTCTTGCAAATTCAAAGTAATAATGGGAGACTTTTGTTCAAGGACTTGGTGTAGTAACTCAATAATTGGTGCATATTCTTCCATACCACTAAGTCTTAGAGTCCCTTGACAGTTTACCGTTGCTGTAGATTGTTTATAGCAAATACTGTATTCTTTTGTCTTAATCTCCATTTCTACCTCTGTAAGCTATAACTTTAGCTGTACTAATGTGGTTAAAGCAACTATTTCTGGATCTTGCTGCACCGTCTCTAATTTCCAGCCAACCTGTGCCATATAATCATTGATTATGGTTAAAAAGCCTAACCCAGAGTTGGTATCGTTGTCACCCTGAGCATTTTCTTCTAATTGCAGAATATATAATTCTTGGGGATCGTAGGTTGCTAGTTTGTTGATAAAAACTTTAAGTTTATCTTGGTATTGAGAACTAATGCTATTAGTAGTAGAAAAAACCACTCTATCCCGGTGAAAATGCAAGCTAATACTGATCGGATAATCCTTTTCTTCATCATTGAACTTCATTGCATTTTCTAACAATTCATTGGCAATATAACTAACAGCACCTTTAATCTCTGCTTGATGCTCCATCTCATTTAACTCAATTTCATTGTTAAGAAAGAAAGTGGTTAAATAGTCTCCTAAAAAATCAGCCGATAAACCATTGTTGCGCCAACGTTTCTTGATGGGAACTGAGCTAGGTGAAAATTGCAGGATCAAATATTCTTGAGTTGCAGGTAGATTGTGTCCGTAGTCTCCAAATACTTGCTTCATGGTAATTCAATTATTTCTAACCCTTTTCTTTTAATTGCCACCAAAGTAATATCATCATAAATCTTTTGCTCCCCAATATATTCTTTGAGATGGCTAATTACCTCAGAGCAAATCTCCCCCACAGATTTAGACCAATGTTGTTGGATTACTTGACACAATCTTTCTATGCCGTAATGTAAACCATCCTCATTTTCAGCCTCGGTAATCCCATCTGTATAAAGTATTATTCCATCTCCTGGCCCTAACTCTACCTTTGTTTCTGCTAAGAACTCAACTACATCTTCAATTAAACCTAAAGGAAAACCTAAATCAATGGTATCAATCCGCTCAATTTCGCCATTTTGGCGTACTAAAATGACTTCTTCATGTTGACCACTTAAGGTAAGAATACCTGCTTGATAGTCCAATAAACAAAGGGTAAGATTTTTGTCAGAACTCATACGTTGGACATTCTCATACACTGTCCAATTAATAGCTTCTAGGTATTTTTTGAGGTCAGTCTCGCCATTGGCTAATAGGGTTCGTACAGCAGTTTGTACCATCAACATCAGTACCCCACTCTCTAAGCCATGTCCTGTCACATCGCCAATACCAATTTTGAAACTACCGTCATGATAGATGACATCATAATAATCTCCTCCCACTTCGTGGGCAGGTTCCATGAAACCAGCTATGTCTAACTCTGGTATTTTCCTAAGTTCTTCCTGATTAGGGAGAATCATGGTTTGGAGGCGACGGGTGATATCTACTTCTGCACTGAGGCGGAGGTTTTCTTGTTGCAGTCTTTGATTAAGGGTGGTAATTTCTAAGTTAGCTTGGGCTAAAGCTTGTTGGGCTTCTTTGCGATCGCTTATATCTCGAAAAATGCCAGTGTAGAATCCCCCGGAGGCTAATTTTGCTTCTGATAAGCTAGCTTCTAAAGGTAGTGTTGAATCATTGGCTTGCTTACCAATAATTTCATGTAAACCTACTCCTAATAAATTCTCTAAGGAAATATCTTCCGGCAATTCCAAAAGTTGATACATCGACATTCCTACTAAATTGCTAAGAGGATAGCCGAAAATCACTTCTGCACTAGGATTAGCCATAATAATTTGTAAATCTAGTTTGCTGAAGGTGATGATGGCATCAGTGGCGGTTTTAAAAAGAGCTTCTGTGCGGTTTATAGCTTCTTCTAAAGCATCCATTACCTGATTGTAGCGTTGGGCAATTAAGCCGACTTCAGTAAAGGGTTCTACGGGAACACGCAAACTCAAATCTTGAGTTTCGGCTTGCAAATCCATAACCTTAAATAAGTCGTGAACCTCTGTTTTAGCGCGATGTTCTGATATATTTAAACCAACTTTCTCTTCTTGCAAAGAAACTCGTAAAGGGAAGAAACGTTTAAGGGAGCTTAGTAGCAAGTAACTTAGACCGAAAGACCAGATAAAACAGACAAAAATCCCCAACAATTGTACTAAAATTTGGTTTTCTTTGTTTAATCCGGTTGCTAATAAATCTGCTTTGCCAAACAAAGCTACAGCTAAAGTTCCCCATACTCCTGCCCCACCATGAACGGCGATCGCATCTACTGCATCATCAATACGCCAACGTTTAAGCCAGTAGGAAACAACCATAGTAACCCCTGCACCAATAGAACCAATAATTGCTGCTTCCCCTGTATTAACCACATTACAGTTAGCTGTGATGGCTACTAGCCCCGCTAGAGAGCCATTAATTAGTACCTCTACTTCCGGGATTTTGTGCTGCTGCCAACCAATTATTCCGGCGGTAATCATCCCTGCCACCCCAGCTAAGACAGTGTTAACAATGATGCCAGGGACTTGCTCGTTTAATTCTAGGGTGCTGCCACCATTGAAGCCTAACCAACCAATCCACAATAACATGGCTCCTAAAACAGAAAACTGTAAATTGGAGCCGTGAATTTTAAGGGGCCTTCCTTCAGGGAGAAATCTGCCAGTGCGAGAACCAATAACTAATAAAGCGGCTAAACCTACCCAACCTCCTACGCTATGAACAACTGTAGAACCAGCAAAATCTACAAAACCAAGTTGTTTTAACCATCCGGCTTGGTTCCAACTCCAATGGCCAAAAAAAGGATAAATTGTACTGGAAACTAAACCGGTAGTGATTAGGTAAGCCCCAAACTTCATACGTTCTGCCACTGCCCCGGAAACTATGGTGGCGGTAGTGCTACAAAACATGACTTGGAAAAGGAAGAAGGCAGCTTTTTGAGGTTGGGAGTCTAAATTGGTCAAAAAGTCCGTTGAGCCAAGCCAGCCCCCCTGGGAAACCCCAAACATCAAAGCATAACCGAATAGCCAAAAGAAGGCTACGGAAATGCCGAAATCTGCTAAGTTTTTAACCGCAACGTTAATACTATTTTTTGAGCGTGTTAATCCTGACTCCAAACACATAAACCCTGGTTGCATTAAAAATACTAAACCAGCAGAAACCAGGAGCCAGAGGATGTTAACAGTTGTCTCCATAATGAGTTAAGGATAATCTTTCATCGCAAAAACTATTTCTCAATATAAAGGGAATACAGTACTAGTAGTTTAATGACCTCCTAGACCTTTCTAAAGCCAAGTTTTAGGAACTACAATAGATAAAACTAAGCTTGGTAATATAACGGTATATATGAGCTAGTGTCAACATAATATTTTTTTACGAATTCCCCTGCAAATTATATTTATCTAACTCAAGTTGAACATTAAGCGAACGTGATCGCAAACGTAGCTGTCCGACTATAGAAACAATCGAGGGATAATTTATACCAATAGAAATAAAGGGGTCAACTAGATACTACTAGTCTATTAACTCATGCAAATTTTAACTTCTTCTCCTTCACTACCGACCCTAGAACAAATTATTAATCCCTATCCTTTAGTTGTGCCAGCTAATGCCCCAGTTAGAGATGTGATGACTTTCTTAATACAGGGACAAAAAGATACTCACGGTGAACTTTGTGCTGTTGTTAAAGAGCAGGAAAAAATCCTGGGTATATTGACTCAACAAGATGCTATTAAATTAGCATTATTAGGAAAAAGTTTGGGATTTGTAGGTGTTGCAGATGTAGTAGAGAAAAACCCGATAGTTTTAACTGAAGCTCAATACAATAATGTTTTTCAGGTTTGTGCTTTATTGCGCCAATACCAAACTAATCACTTACCAGTTGAAGACGATCAAGGAAGCTTAAAAGGAGTAGTAACTTCAGAGTTAATTCTCAATTTTTTGCAAGGAAGTCATATTTGGCAGCAATGTCTTATTAATGAGGTGATGAATATTGAGAGCTTCAGTATTGCTCCCCAAACTTCATTACTTCAAGCGACTAAATTAATGTCTAAAAACAAGAAGAATTACGTCATTATTTGTCAAGGTATTCAACCTTTAGGATTACTAACTACCAGAGATATTCTCCAGTATCAACTGAATGACTCTAATTTGGCACAAGTCCAAGCTTCGGCAGTTATTAATACTTCTGTGTTGAAAGTATTGCCAGAAGATTCTTTAGACTCAGCATGGCCAAAACTACAGCAAAATAATTGGCAACCATTGTTAGTGATCAATAGTCAAGGAGTATTACTCGGAACCTTAACTACAGCTAGTTTTTTGCAATGCTTTGAACCAAAGGAAATGTACAAAGATATTGAGCGATTATACCAAGAAAATCAACAGCTTAGAAACGAAAAAGCCAATCTTTTAAAGTATCAATCTCAAGAAACACAATCAGAGCTACAAGAAGCAAAAGACCAACTCCAAGCAGTTTTGGATGCTATGCCAGGAACTATTTCTTGGATTGATTCAGATTTACACTATTTAGGAGTTAACAAACAATTATCTAGTCTTTTTGAGAAGCCTACAGAAGCTTTTGTGGGCAAGCAAATTGGCTCTTTTAAACAAAATGATGAATTTGGCACTCATATGGAATGCTTCTTTTCTAGTTCCGATAAAGAGTCTTCCCTAGAAGTAGAAATGCAAGTTGGTGACTCGTTTAATAACTATTTAGTTGTTACCCGTAAGTATAACCATGATCGAGCGGCTGTGGCTGTAGGCGTTAATATAACTGACCTCAAGCGCTCAGAAATAGAATTACGCCGCCAAAGTCTTAAATCTCGACTATTCGCTGAAATTAGCTTGAAAATTCGCCAATCTTTGCAATTAGAAGAAATCTTACAAACCACTGTTACAGAAGTACAGCAGATATTTCAAGTAGACAGAGTTTTAATTTATCATTGCTTAGCTTCTGGGCTAGATAAAGTCATTATGGAAGAAGTTTTATTTGGTTGGCCAAAAACTTTAGGGATGTCTTTTCCCCAAGAAGTTTTTTTTCAAAATCACCAAGATAGTTGGCAGCAAGGACAAGTTTTAGCTATTGCTAATTTAGAAGAAGAATATAGTCAGACTTCACCATCTTTAGTAGCTTTCTGGCGAACCTGGTTAGTGAAGGCTAAGTTAGTTGTACCTATTTTACAACAAGAGAAACTTTGGGGTTTAATCATCGTTCATCAATGTTCTAGTTCCAGAAATTGGAGTAGTTTTGAAACAGAATTATTACAACAGCTAGCTGATCAAGTAGGTATTGCCATTTCTCAAGCTCAACTTTTAAAAGAACAGCAAGAAAGTGAAGCGATGATTCGAGCATCTTTACAGGAAAAAGAAGTTTTATTAAAAGAGATTCACCATAGAGTTAAGAATAACCTCCAGGTCATTTCTAGCCTTTTTTCTTTACAGTCTTATTACCTGGAAGACTCTAAAACTTTGCGAGTACTTGAAGATAGTCAAAGTAGAGTCAAAGCCATGGCTTTAATTCATGAAAAAATCTATAATTCTCAAGATTTATCCAAGGTGGATTTTGCTAAATATATCCAAGATTTAGCAAGTTATTTATTCCATGCCTACGAACCTAACCCGCAGGTAGAGCTAGAAATTGATGTTGAACCTATCTCCCTGAATTTAGATACTGCTACTCCTTGTGGATTGTTGATTAGCGAAGTTATTTCTAATGCTTTGAAATACGCTTTCCCTAATAAAGAGCCAGGGAAAATATGGATTAAACTTCGTCATTCAAATCAAAAAGAAATGGTCTTAGAAATAGGAGACAATGGCGTGGGCTTGTCCTCTAACATTAATTTAGATAACTCAGAATCTTTAGGACTTCAGTTAGTTAGAGATTTAGCACAACAGTTAAAAGGCAAACTAGAAATAAATTGTCATCAAGGAACAAGCTTAAAAATTAGTTTTTCCGAACTACAATACCGGAGACGAATGTAACTATGAAACCAACAAAAATTCTCATTGTTGAAGATGAGATTATTACCGCTAGGGATATATCTTTGAAATTGCAAAAGCTTGATTATCAAGTAGTTGGTATTGCTGACTCTGGAAATGTTGCCCTGGAAAAAGTAGCTGAATATGAACCAGATTTAGTGCTGATGGATATAGTTTTGCAGGGAGATATAGATGGTATAGAAGTGGCTCAACAAGTTCGCCATTCCTTCAATATTCCTGTGATTTATTTGACTGCCTATGTTGATCAAGAAACTTTACAAAGAGCAAAAATAACTGAACCTTTTGGTTATATTCTCAAACCTTTTAAAGGGCAAGAACTACGCACCCATATCGAAATTGCTTTATATAAACATAAGTCAGAAATAGAAATTCGTCGTGCTTTAGCTAAGCAAAAAGAATTAAATGAGCTTAAATCTCGATTCATTACCCTTGCTTCCCATGAATTTCGTACTCCCTTAACAGCAATTCTTGGCTCTACTGAATTGCTAAGACATTATGGAGAGAGTTTACCTCAAGATAAAAGAAATCATTATCTTGAAAAAATTAAAGCTACTATTAAAGGAATGACAGATACCTTAGATAGTATTTTAACTCTTAGTCAAGCAGAAGCTGATAAAATCATCTTTAAACCAGTAGCCTTAAATTTAAGCAAAGTTTGTCAAGAGGTGGTTAGAGAATTTCAAGGAGATGAGGAAGAGGAAAAGAGGATTATTTTTTTTGATGAATGTCAGTTAAATTCTGTTTTAGCAGATAAGAATTTGATTCGCTATATTATTGCTAATTTATTAGTTAATGCAATTAAATATTCTCCTCAAAATAGCAAAATATCATTTTCCTTAATCTGTCAGGAAGGAGAAGCTATTTTCATTATTAAAGATAGTGGTATTGGTATCCCTTCAGAAGAATTGGATAAACTATTTGATTCTTTTTACCGGGCTACTAATGTAGGAGATATTCCGGGAACTGGTTTAGGTTTATCTGTGGTTAAGCAATTGGTTAGTTTGCATGGTGGCAATATAAAAGTAGAAAGTGAGTTGGCAAAAGGGGCAACTTTTACCGTTACTTTACCATTAGGCATTGTTTAACTTTTCGTTTTAGGAAAAAGTAACTTAAAATCAAACTATAATAGCTAACTATTCCCTAAGACTATGAGTACTATTTCCCTAAGCCCAAAAACAGAATCACAAAACCCAAACTCACCAGAAACACGATACTATTCTCCAGAGGAATATTTAGCTTTAGAGGAAACAGCAGATTACAAAAGCGAATATATTAATGGGGAAATTTTAACTATGGCGGGGGGATCTATTAATCATAATCGAGTTGCTCTTAATTTAAGTACGGAACTCAACTTTGCCTTCAAAAAGCTAGATTACCAAGTTTTCATGGCTGATGTACGTCTATGGATACCAGAAAAGAATAGCTATACCTATCCTGATATTATGGTGGTGAAAGGAGAACCAGAATATTATAAAGATCGCAGCGATACTATTACCAATCCTTTATTGATTGTAGAAGTTTTATCTAAGTCAACTCAAAGTTATGATCGTGATCTTAAATTCCGCGCTTATCGTAGTATACCAACCTTTCAGGAATATTTACTCTTTGAGCAAGATGAAATTTATGTAGAACAATATGTCAAAACAGATACTAAGCGTTGGTCATTGCAGGAATATGATCAAGAAGATAAAGCAATATCTTTTGCTGCTGTGGAAGGTAAAATTATCCTTGCCGATGCTTATAATAAGGTGAAATTTACTCAGCAAACATCTGATACTCAAAAGTAAATGTCACCCTTTCCCCTTCCCCTAAAAAAATAGTCTAATAACTAAATACGCTACATTGAGGAAGTGTGCTTTTTAAAGAGATTAAATGACTATTTCCTCCAAATTACCAGGGAAGAAAAACCGCGAGAATGATTGGCGGTTATTCCTGAAACTCTTTCCCTACGCCCGTCGTAACAAAACAATCTTCTTTGTCTCCCTAGCTTTATTAATTCCTTTGTCTTTAGCTGGGGCAATTCAGCCTTTGATTATCGGACAAGCTATATCACTACTAGAAGATGAACCCAGTTGGGCTTTTCTTCAAGGTTTAGGTTTAGCAGAAGCATTGAATATTCTTATTGGTTTATTGTTAGCAACAATAGTTTTACGGTTATTATTTAGTTCTCTCCAAGGCTACTTAGTACAAAAAGTCGGACAAGAAATTACTGCAGGGATTCGTGAGGACTTATTTGCCCACGTTACTTCTTTAGCAATGAACTTCTTTAATAAAACTCCTGTAGGCAGGCTTGTTACTCGCCTAACTAGTGATGTTGAAGCTTTAGGAGATGTTTTTGCAACTGGGGCAATTGGCATTGTTAGCGACATCGTTAATATTTTAATTATTATTGTCACCATCTTTTTGTTGCAATGGAAATTAGCTTCCCTGCTTGTCTTGATGTTGTTACCTATGACAGCTTTAATTATTTACTTTCAACATCAATATCGCCAAGCTAATTACAAAGTAAGAGAAGAACTTTCTACCCTTAATTCCATGTTGCAAGAAAATGTGACTGGTATTAATATTGTGCAGTTATTTCGCCGGGAAGGTTTCAATGCTAAGATGTTCCGCCGGGTTAACCTAAATTACCTCAAGCAGGTAGATAAAACTATTTTCCACGACTCAGCTATCTCAGCTTCTTTAGAATGGATTTCTTTAGTAGCGATCGCCGGGGTATTATTGGTAGGAGGTAGGGCTGTTTTAGGAGATACTCTTACCTTTGGGGTTTTATCGTCCTTTATTCTTTATGCCCAACGCTTTTTCGATCCTCTTAGGCGATTTGCCGAAAAGTTTACCATGTTGCAAGCTGGTTTCACTGCCATTGAACGTATCAGCGAATTAATGAGTGAACCTGTGGAAATTAAAGATCCTGAAGGATTACAGCTTAAAAACTTGCAAGTTACCAATTCTCTAAGTAATAGTCAAAGTGGCGAAATTAGATTTGAGAATGTTTGGTTTGCTTATAAAGATGATGATTACGTCATTAAGAACTTAGATTTTACCATTCATCCAGGGGAAAAGATTGCTTTAGTCGGACCGACAGGGGCAGGAAAAAGTTCTATCATTCGCCTCCTTTGTCGCCTTTATGAACCCACCAAAGGGCGAATTATTATTGATGGTGTTGATATTCGTGACTTAACCCAGGAAGAATTACGTCGTCATGTTGGGGTAATACTCCAAGAAAGTTTTCTCTTTGCTGGGGATGTGAAGCGTAATATTACCCTGGGAGAATCTTATAGTTTAGAAGAAGTCAAAGAAGCTGCTGTAGCTACGAATATTGACGGCTTCATTCAACAATTACCCCAAAGTTACGCCACTCAATTAAGGGAAAGGGGTACTAACTTATCCGGGGGACAAAAACAACTCCTAGCTTTTGCCCGCGTTGCCATTCGTGATCCTCATATTTTAGTTTTAGATGAAGCCACAGCAAGTTTAGACGTAGGGACAGAAGCTTTAATTCAAGAGGCATTAGAAAGTATTTTAGCAGAACGAACAGCTATTATTATTGCTCACCGCCTTTCTACCATTCGCGATGTTGATCGGATTTTTGTACTTAAGCGAGGGGAATTAATAGAGTCAGGAAGTCATGAGGAGTTGTTGAACCAAGGAGGTATGTATGCAAGTTTATATCGTTTGCAAATGCTTGAGGATTAGAGTTAACCAACAGAAAAAACATTCAAATCTTTCTTTTTCTTAAATTGTAATTGTCTTATAGTTATGTTGATTGACTTACAACAAATTACTATCCCTCCAGGCGATCGCCTTCTACTTAATAAAATCACTTGGCCACAGTATGAACAAATATTAGTTGAGTTGGGAGAATATCGCTCCACAAAAGTTGCTTATAGTCAAGGTTTGCTGGAAATCATGACTCCTCTTTTTAGCCATGAAAACGCCAAAGTCGTCATTGGTGATTTTGTCAAAATTCTCCTTGAAGAATTAAACTTGGATTATGAACCAGCAGGTTCTACCACCTTCAAAAATGAGAAGATGCAACAAGGAGTAGAACCCGATGAATCTTTTTACATTACTAATTGTCAAAAGATAAGAGGTAAAGAAAGAATCGATTTAACCATTGATCCTCCTCCCGACTTAGCTATTGAAATTGACATCACTAACCGTACTAAATTCTCTAACTATCTCCTTCTTGGTGTTCCAGAATTGTGGCGTTATGACGGTAAGCAATTACAGATTAATGTCTTAGTAGAAAATCAATATGTAGAATCCCCATTAAGTAATACTTTTCCTGACTTTGACCTTAAGAAAAAAATACCTGAACTACTCCAACAAAGCAAGCAAGTTGGTAGTGCAAAAATAAGGAAAGTTTTTCGGGAATGGCTTAAAAAGGAAGTCTGAATTTAGAAACAATTAAGATCAGAAGCCCACCCTATACCCCACAGGTTTAGTGCTGGGTAGTTCACTAACTTTATCTTTGAGGAAGTTTGTGTTACTCTTGCCGTCAGAATAATCCCAAAGTCTAAACTCGAAGGGCATTCATGGGCGAACAAAAAAGAATTGGTATTCTCACTAGCGGCGGTGACTGTGCAGGTTTGAATGCTGTTATTAGGGCTGTTGTACAATGCGCCGCAGGTAAGTATAACTGGGAAGTATTAGGTATTTGTCGAGCTACCCAAGGGTTAATGAATAATCCACCGCAAGTACAGCATTTGGATTCCCATCAAGTGGATATGTGGTTAACCAGGGGGGGAACTATGCTAGGAACAACTAATAAGGGTAATCCTTTTGCTTTTCCCCTAACTGATGGACAGGTAAAAGACTGCTCAGAAGAGATTATTGCGGGTTATCATCAGCTAGGGCTAGAAGCCTTAATTGGGGTTGGTGGCGATGGCAGTTTAGCCATCCTACGCCGTCTGGCTCAACAAGGTGGTATTAACCTGGTAGGGATTCCTAAAACCATTGATAACGATGTGGGGGTAACAGAAAGATCCATTGGTTTTGATACCGCCGTGAATATTGCTACAGAGGCTTTAGATAGACTCCATTTCACCGCAGCTAGCCATAGCCGAGTGATGGTTTTGGAAGTGATGGGAAGGGATGCTGGACATATCGCCCTCAATGCAGGAATTGCTGGGGGCGCTCATGTTGTTCTAATTCCAGAAATTCCCTATAAAATTGAGAGAGTTTGCCATAAAATTAGGCAACGCCAAGCTCAAGGACAAAATTTTTCTTTAGTGATTGTTTCTGAAGCTGTTTGTACAGAAGCAGGAGAACAAGTCACCAAAATGGAACAGTTTGGGGAATGCCGCTTAGGGGGCATAGGACAGTATATCTCTGAACAAGTTGCCCAAGGTACAGGGGCAGAAACGAGAGTAACTGTGTTGGGGCATATTCAACGAGGTGGCATACCTTCTCCGTTAGATCGGGTTTTGGGTTCAGCTTTTGGGGTGGCAGCAGTAGACTTGATCGCTCAAGAAAAATATGATCGCATGGTTAGCTGGCAAGATCGTCAAATAGTTAGCGTACCTATTGCTGAAGCGATTAAAGATTATCGAGCAGTAGATCCTCAAGGTACTTTAGCGAATACAGCTAGGGGTTTAGGTATTTGTTTAGGGGAATAGCTAATGGCTAGTTGCTAATGGCTAGTTGCTAATGGCTAGTTGCTAATGGCTAATGACTAATTATTCTATCTCCCCATCTCCCCATCTCCCCATCTCATCTCCCCATCTCCCCATCCCTAAATAAAATTTCAACAAGAACAAACTAAAAAAATGGGGGTGGAGAGACTTGAACTCTCACGACCTATTACGGTCAACGGATTTTAAGTCCGTAGCGTCTACCATTCCGCCACACCCCCTTGAGGTGGTTAAAGAAATTTAATCAACCGATAAATTTCTCCATTTGTATATTCCAACATTATCTGGGTTTCTGTGCAACCTTTTTGAGCAAATAAATTATGATCTTCTTTTAAGATAGAACAAAGATACTATTTTTTCTATGTGTGGTCGATTTACTCAAACTAGTTCAGCAGATGCTATTGCCACAGCCTTTAACTTAAGTGCTGTCTCTCTTCAACAACCTCAATATAATATTGCTCCCACCCAGATGATTCCCACTATTTTATACCCTTCCTCAGAAAGCCAGAAAGAATTTAAGGAGTTACGGTGGGGATTAATTCCTAGTTGGGCAAAAGACCAGAAAATAGGTAATAAGCTCATTAACGCTAGGGCAGAAACTGTGGCGGAAAAGCCTTCTTTTCGTAGTGCCTTTCGTAAGCGTCGCTGTTTAATTGTTGCTGATGGTTTTTATGAATGGCAACGCCAGGAAGAGGGGAAACAGCCTTTTTATATCCGCATGAAGGATGAGCAGGTTTTTGCTTTTGCCGGACTCTGGGAACGCTGGCAAGCCCCAGAGGGAGAGATAATAGAGTCTTGTACAATTATCACCACTGAAGCTAATGAGATGATGACCCCTATTCATAAGCGAATGCCGGTGATTTTAAACTCTCAAGATTATCAGCTTTGGTTAGATCCCCAGGTAACGGAAAAAGAAAAACTGCACCCTTTGTTAACGCCCTACAATAGTGAGATGATGAAGGCTGAGCCTGTGAGTAAAAAAGTTAATAATCCGAGAAATTCTTTTCCTTTCAAATAGAATTCAACAGCAACAAGTCACCGGAGGAAACACTACCTTCAACATTACCAAAAGCTAATAAACCTTTGCGATCGCGATAAGTTACCAGCCCTTGTTTATCAACAACAGTAAACTGCATTCCTCGTTCAACTTTACCAGGATCAATGCCACCTAACCAAAATTTAGCCTGGTTGTTTTCAACTTTAATTACTGCACCGTGGGCGGCTGATTTGGTGGGAGAATTAAAATAAACTGGTTGTTGTGCATAATTTGTATCTACTTCCACCTCTAAAGTAGGAGTTTGTCGGAAATCTTTTCCTTTTAAGTAGTTAGTTAGCCTCTCTACTGTATAAGCAACCGCTTCTTCTGGGGTAGCATTTTCTTGCCAAAGATATTGAGTCAAGTTATAAGTAAATAGCCCAGCATGGAAGCCATTAAGACGAACATCAGCAGCATATTGGTTAGGATTTGTTGAGGCGATTACCACCCCTTTGGCAACTCCTTGACGATAACCAGCAACGAACTCTTCAGAGGAAAGATTTAACTTACTTAACCATTGTTCTTGATAAACTTTTTCTTTGGGAGAAACTACTGTTTTTGTCCCCCCTAAACGGGAACGAACCCGGAAATCATTTTTAGTAGCAGCACCAGAAAAACAACTATCTAATACCGCAGTAAAGTTTTCTGTGGGTACAGCAGACATAAGAAGATAAAGGGTATGACCCATAATATCTTCAACAATAGTTTCTTCTCGAACATATCCTCTAGGAGTAGCATCAAAAGGTACAAAAGTACCGTTTAAATTACTTTCTTTCTTATCAGTATCAGTAACAATAGGATCAGGGTCAAAAATCCGGGAACCGTGACCAGAATAGTGATAGACTGCCACATCTCCTGGTTTAACTTGATTAATTAAATACTCTTCAAAAGCCCCCAATATTCCCTCACGGTTAGCTTTTTCATCAAGAAGGATATGAATATCTTGAGGGTTAAAACCAAAGCGGTTAATTAATAACTCTTGTTGCATAAAAACATCATTCACACAACCTTCAAGAGAGCCAGCGTGTTGATAATCATTAATACCCACTAAAAGAGCAACTTTGCGGGGTGTATTTTGTGCCAAAACCTGACCATAACGCTCCCATTTACTTAAGCCTAAAGTGGCTAAGGCAGCCCCAGAAAATTGTAAGAAATGACGGCGAGATAGTTTATTCATGTTTAGATTATCTCCTTTATTTAATAGGTTAATTATTGTGATACCAGATTGGTGGCTGAAAGTTTATCAAGATTTAGTGAAGAAATAAATAATTATTCATTACACGACTTGGAAGGTTGTGGGGGTGTACAAAATGATTCTTCTGTTACTCATACCGCCCGCGAATAAATTCGGGGCTAATAGTTTAAGTCATCTCAAGATGACTGGGAGGTTGGTTTTTGTGACCCTTGCCAAATTTTTTCTTGGAGAATCATTTAATGATTGGGAGTCATCTTAAGATGACTTAAGCTGTAAGCTGAGGATTTTAATCCTTAGCGAGTCGAGTGAACCGTCACTGGGTTTGCCCTCTATATGTAGGCAGCAACCTTCCAAGTCGTGTACCTTATTTCGCAGCCAAATCTCAAGAATTACGCAAATCAACTAAAATCTTCGTAGTATTACCCATTACCCATTACCTAAATTACCATTCTCCCTGAACAGTAAAAGCCGCCCAGTGATAGGGATCTTTTTCAGCACCATCACTTCGCCACATCTCTAACTGTGCCTCCCTCAAAGCCGCAGCAGGTTTGAGGTTGTCTTGGTACATCTTTTCATAAAACCTACTCATCAACTTAGAAGTAGAAAGATCCTGCACTGCCCACAAACTCACTACCACTCGCTTAGCCCCAGCATACATAAAGCCCCTAGTTAAGCTTACTAAACCTTCCCCGGCTAACTCTTGCCCTAAACCAGTTTCACAAGCACTCAAAACTACTAATTCTGCTGGTAAGTTGAGGTTGTAAATGTTGTTTAAACGCAGTAGAGGGTCTTGGAATTGTCCTTGGGAGTTGTAAGCTGATAGGGCTAAACCAGAAAGTTGAGGATTATCTTTGTTGAGGCAACCGTGGGTAGAAAAGTGAACGGTTTGGTAATTAGCAAGTTGAGGACTGGTTGCTGTAGCTAGGGAGGCTTCATAACCCAAGGCGGCAAAGCTTTGGTTTTCTGGGACGAGGGCAAGGATGTTTTCTGCTTCTGCGCGTGTGAATTGTAGGTTAGCTAGCTCTCGACAGGATTTTAGAGCTTGTTGAGTTAAGTTTTCTGTGAGATACTCAGTATCTGAGTCTTCTTTCCTTTCTAGTTCGTAAATTGGATCTGCAATAACAGCTAGCTTTTTAGGGGCCGGAGTACGACCTTGAACATTTTGCCGTAGGGCGGCTAGGCTGGAGGCGGAAGGTAGGGTGATGATTTCGTGGTTTGCTAACAGAGGTTTTGTAGATTGGGGAGATGGTAAGGCAGCGAAAGGGATACTTTGCAATACTCCATCACCGACGATTAAGAGGCGTTTATTTTGTAATTCCTTGGCGGCAGGGGCAAAGAGGATATTGCTGAGTTGTTGGGCTGTTTCTGGATCTTTGATATTAACGTTGGCGATGTCGTTGCGGAATGCTTCAGCGAGTTGTTCTATTTCTGCTTGGGGAGGAAGTTGGTAGCTGGTGACTTTGTTTTTGCTGACTAGCCAAAGATAGCTTTGTTTTTCGCTGAGGTAGTATTCTAATAAGATGGTGTCTTCGTCCAGGAGTTGTTGAATTTCTTTGGTTTGTAGAGTGAATTTAGTCGGTTGATTGATGGCAGCGTAGTTAGGGCTTTTCAGGCGGATGGTGGCTTCTACTTCGTCAAGTTGGGTGAGGAGTCGATTGATTTGGTTATTGGCGGCTTCTTTTTCTGGGTTACTAGCATTTTTACTCCTTTGCAGTTTGCCTTGATTTTCCAAAGCGGCAGTGAGTTGTTGGTTAAGTTGTTTTTCTTGTGCTAAAAGTTGTGCATCTATGCCTTGGCGAATGTCTACGTTAGCTTCTTGGAGTTCGGTGAGGAGTTGGCGGGCGCGGACTCTTTCGCTGTAATGGAGTGCTTGGGCGTTGTATTGTTGGGTGGGTTTTTGTTGGTGCAACTCCATTAGTAACCTGATGTGGAAGTCGTAGTAGTCTTCAATGGTTTGGTAGAAGGAGGTTTGTAGTTGGGGGTTGAAGATTTGGTTGCGGAGAAATTCTATTTTTTCTATGGCTTGCTCCATTGTTTGGGATGCAGCGAGGAGGTTGCCTTGTTCGTATTGAAGTCGAGCAATGTTCCAGAGAGTAGTCGCTTCTCCTTTGCGATCGCCTACAGTACGAATTAGGGGTAAAGCTTGGTTATAGTAATTAAGTGCTTGTTGCTTTTCTCCTAATGAGTAGTAGACAAGACCAATGTTATTGAGGATTTGTGCTTCCCCTCTTCTATCTTCCACAGCACGAGATAGGGGTAAAGCTTGGTCATAGTAATTAAGTGCTTGTTGTTTTTCTCCTAAATCGTCGTAGACAAGACCAATATTGTTGAGGATTTGCACTTCCCCTGCTCTATCTTCCACAGCACGAATTAGAAGTAAAGCTTGGTCATAGTAATTAAGTGCTTGTTGTTTTTCTCCTAATGATGAGTAGATACTACCAATGTTATTGAGGGTTGTTGCTTCCCCTCTTCTATCTTCCACAGCACGAATTAGAAGTAAAGCTTGGTCATAGTAATTAAGTGCTTGTTGTTTTTCTCCTAAATCTGAGTAGACGCGACCAATATTATTGAGCGTAGTTGCTTCCCCTCTTCTATCTCTCACAGCACGAATTAGAAGTAAAGCTTGGTCATAGTAATTAAGTGCTTGTTGTTTTTCTCCTAATGATGAGTGGACACCACCAATATTGTTGAGAATAGCTGCTTCCCCTTCTTTATCTTCCACAGCACGAATTAGGGGTAAAGCTTGGTTATAATAATTGAGTGCCTCTTGCTTTTCTCCTAATGAATTGTAAACAAGACCAAGATTGTTGAGGGTATTTGCTTCTCCTATTTGATCTTCTACGGCACGACGTAGAGGTAAAGCTTGCTTATAGTAATCAAGTGCTTTTTGCTTTTCTCCTAAATCATCGTAGACAGCACCAATATTGTCGAGGGTAGTTGCTTCTCCTATTTGATCTTCTACGGCACGAAATAGGGGTAAAGCTTGATTGTAGTAATTGAGTGTTTTTTGTTTTTCTCCTAATGAGTTGTAGACAAAACCAATACTGTTGAGAATAGTTGCTTCTCCTGCTCTATCGCCTACAGCACGACGTATAGTTAAAGCTTGGTTGTAGTAATTAAGTGTTTTTTGTTTTTCTCCTAATAAGTAGTAGACAGCACCAATATTATTTAGGATTAAAGCTTGTCGAGATTCATCATTTATCTGCTGCCAAAGTTTAAGTGCTTCCTTATATTTAGCGCTCGCCTCTCGCAAAGACTCCGCCGTCCCTTCCCGATAAAGCCGCAAACCTTCCTGATAAGCTTCCTCAGCAGCAGCGCGAATATCTTCAGCATTCGCATCACTTTCTTGGGCAACTTCTATCGCATCTGTACTTGCTACAGCAACAGCAATAGGACTAACCAAAGAAACAAACAAAGCAAAAGAAAAGAGGGAGAATTTTTTATTCATGGCTTAGTAAAAGGTGCAAAATAAATCCATTGGCAGAGATTATTCTCATAACCCGAAAAAACACCCTTAACTCTATTTCGCAGCCAAATCTTAAGAATTACGCAAATCCACCAGATTTCTTTTAGCCTCCTCGCCGAAAGCCTCTCACTTATAAACTTTTGAAGCGGTGAGATGATAGCCGAGATAGGGTCTGTGCTACAATAATTGCCTCAAAATCGAATCTGTACTCGCTACAGCAACATTCAACTAAACAAAATTAAAAATCACACTGATGTCCGAAAATGAAGCGTCGGAAAATCGACATTCGGTAACAGAAAAAAAGTATTGCTATAACTAGGATATCCCTCCTTGGTTACTCTCCGAAGACATTTGCAATTTCTGAATCCTAGAGCATTGATATAGTATGGGATAAGCCTCCGGCATGGCTACGCTACGGGAGCTTTTTTCGTCCTCAAAATTATTGCGAGGAGCAAAATGCCAAAATTCGATTACCGGAGTCTGTATCCCTTAGTGTAGGCTTTGTTCAGGAAGTTCAAATAATAGGGAAAATAGCAACCTGACAGAAGAGGGATACAATTTATTGACTAAGCCATCAAACATTTAAACGAACTAAGCTGATGTGCATTTAAACTGTGTATTACTCAACTAGGAAATAAGCCCTAAAACTCTCCCCCCATCTCCCCATCAAACCTAATAAGTACATTAAATGCCTGACAGTTTATTACCTATTACCTATTACCTATTACTCAAGTTTTCACTACGTAAGCTTTGAGCCGCTAAACATATTTTGCTCCATTCTCCTATTACTTGATGGATTTTCCAGTTGAGATTTTGAGCGATCGCCTCAAAACTTTGTTCGTCTTTCAATGCTTCAATTAACTTATGTTGAGTAGGATTGAGATTGCCGACGAATTCTTCCCATTGTTTAGGAGTTAGCCCTAGGTTATGTTCTTTCAAAGAGATTTCTAACCAATCGGTAACTAGTTCTGGCTTGCCTTTAAGGGCGAAAACTTTGATAGCATGGTAACTAACTTTTTCTCGCAAGCGATAAACTTGTTTGATGGGCAGTTCGAGAATTTTAGCGATGGTATCTTGAGAACGTCCTTGAAGATACAATTGCAGCCAAAGTGCGGCGGTGGGGCTAATATTCTCTGCTAAGTATTTTTCAAACTCCCCTTTAACCTGGGAACGTTGAGCTTGTTTTTCTTGCCAATTTTTTGTCTCTTGCCAGTCGTTTATGGCTTGGGAGTCAAGCAAACTGATAGGAGAGTCTGATTCTTCTAAAGTGAGTTCTTCAGAAATTAAGCGTACAATATCTCCTTGGGGAACTTGCGTCATGCCTCCTCTTTGGGAACGACGGAGAAAGTTCACAAAACGGTAGACAAGAAGTGGTTGATTGCGTATGGGGCGTAAGCAATATTCTTCAATACTAGTAAGTAATAAAGTATCTCGCAGACGTTCTTCATGGGTACATTGAGCAATCCAAGCAATTTGCTTTTGTATGTAGCGATCGCTATTAAGCATTTCTTGAATTACTTCTTGAATAACATCAGCTACTGCTCTTTGGCGATCACGACTTAGAGCAACCCAAGTGCGGATTTTGTTACGCAACATAACCAAAGAACCTAAGCGAGTAATCAAGTTTCGGTAAGCTTGGGTTGGGGCTACGCTAAAGTAACGCTGTTGGAGAATACGGTAACGATAATCCATCGATTGTCGGACAATTCTTGCCTGGCTAGGAGTCAATCCTTCAAAACGTTCTAAGTCTTCACCGATTAACCAACGTACAATACTTTGCAATCTCTCTGGCTTTTGTTGAGGATAATCTTCCTGAAGGCGAGAGCGCCAAGTTTGTTCTAGTTGTGAAGCTAGCTTAGTCATGGGATCTGGCTCCTCTAACGCTGGCTTCATTTGCATAACACCATCTCCAATTCTCCCCACATACTGACAATTTTAGGGTCAGCTATCTTAAATTTGACCATTTTTTCTTAGCTGTGACAGTGATTCTGAGACTTAAGCGGGATGAATAGTTATTACATCATCATTCTTTAAGTTGTTAAGCATTTGTATTACTTGCTGAGGAATAGGGAATAGTTACAGTTTATTTTAACTAACTCAGTAATATGTCATTTAGATACGTGACAGCTTATAAATTGTCAAGCAAGAATCATTCCTGCTAATAAAATAAAACCTAACCAAACATTTTGTTGGAAAATCTTGCCGTATAAAGGGCTGGGAACTTCTGCTTTTCTTAATTGTGAATATTGCCAAACCCAACCTATTGTTGCGACTACTAAAGCTAGCCAAAAGCTTAGTTGCAAATTCATAGCTATACCGAGATAAACTAATAAACCTGCGGTAATAGCGAAGAAAATACCTACAGCTTCAGCAGCATATTTACCAAAAAAGAGAGCGCTGGAATTGATACCTAGTTTGGCATCATCTTCTTTGTCTGCCATCGCATAAACAGTATCAAATCCTAATGTCCAAAAAACAGTTGCCCCCCAAAGTAACCAAGTTTCTGTGGTTAATTGTGGGGTTACAGCACTCCAACTAATCAAAACAGCAAAACCCCAAGCGAGGGACAAAACTAGTTGAGGTACAGGGAAAAAACGTTTCGCCAGGGGATAACAAATAATTATGGGGACGGCGATCGCACAGAGCAAAAAACTGAGAGGATTAAGATAGGTTGCCAAAACAGCAGCACATCCCAAAGCAACTAAAGCAATCACAATACCAACTTTTACAGATAAAGCTTTAGAAGCCAGGGGACGACTTTTGGTTCTTTCTACTTGAGGATCAATATTACGATCCCAGAGATCATTCACAGTACAACCTGCGGCACTTGTCGCTAAAGTACCTAAAATAACGACTCCCACTAGGCTTAAAGGAGGTTTCCCCCCAGCCGCCAAAAAAACTGCCCACAAAGCAGGTAACATCAAAATTAGTCTTCCTGCGGGTTTATCCCAACGCAGTAAACGTACAATGGTTAACCAAATTGGTTCTTGTGGATATTGAGTTTCCATAATCTTTAGACAGTAAATTACAATCAGTAAATCAGGGTTCGTAGTTGTTGTTTTATATATTTTAAAAAGCTGATGCTTGATTCTATTCTCTCAGTGAAAGCTAATAGTTCTTATATTCCCGTGTCTATTTCTCAAGAAAACTGCGTTATCGCTGCTATCGATATCGGTACAAATTCTATCCATATGGTAGCGGTTAAAGTGGATTTGACTCTGCCCACTTTTACAATTATTGCCAAAGAAAAGGATACTGTTAGATTAGGAAATCGTGACCCGAAAACGGGTAATTTAACTCCAGAGGGCATTAAAAGAGCCTTAGCAACCCTGAAACGCTGTCAAGACTTAGCTGAAAGCCTCCAAGCTATCAAAGTTATTGCCGTGGCTACCAGCGCGGTTAGAGAAGCCCCCAATGGCCAAGATTTTATTGATGAAGTAAAAAAGAAATTAGACTTGTCTATTAACCTCATTTCTGGGCAAGAAGAGGCACGGCGTATTTATTTGGGGGTTTTGTCGGGGATGGAGTTTGATAACCGTCCCCACGCTATTATTGATATTGGCGGCGGTTCTACAGAATTAATTTTGGGGGATGGCCATGCTGCTAGTTTTCTCACCAGTGTTAAAATTGGTGCGGTACGCTTAACTCAAGATTTGGTTAAGAATGATCCCCTCACACAGCAAGACTTCCTTTATTTGCAAGCTTATATTCGAGGTAGGTTAGAGCGCCCCATTAATGACTTACTAGATGTTGATCTTTCTGGGGAAGAACTAAAATTAGTCGGAACTTCAGGAACTATCGAAGCCCTAGCTGCCATCCACGCGAAAGATAAACTTGGTTACACTCCTGATCCTCTTAATGGTTACAGTTTTAGTCGCAAAGATTTAGAAGAATTGGTAGAAAATTTAGCCAAAAAAGATTATAAAGAACGCCTAAAGGTATCGGGAATGCAAGAAAAGCGGGCAGAAATTATTGTCCCAGGGGCGATGATCCTTTTAGAAACCATGAAGATGCTGAAAGTTAAATCTATTCGCATTTGTGAAAGGGCTTTAAGGGAAGGGGTAATTGTTGATTGGATGTTAACCCATAAGTTAATTGAAAGCCGTTTGCGTTACCAAAGTGAAGTGCGTGAACGTAGTGTGATTAAAATTGCCCGTAAATATCAAGTGGATCTTACCTATGCAGAAAGGGTAGCAAATTTAGCTTTAAGTATTTTTGATCAAACTCAAAATATACTCCACAATTGGACAGAAGAAGAAAGGGAATTACTTTGGGCGGCGGCGATGTTACATAATTGTGGTTTATATGTTAGTCATAGTTCCCACCATAAACATTCTTATTACCTAATTCGTAATGGAGAACTTTTAGGTTATACAGAAATAGAATTAGAGGCGATCGCTAATTTAGCTCGTTATTATCGTAAGAGCAAACCGAAAAAGAAGCATCAACCCTACAGTGATTTTCTTAATGATAAATATCGTTTAGTCGTAAGTCAGTTAAGCCCCATCTTGCGTCTAGCAACAGCCTTAGATCGGCGTAAAATTGGTGCAGTTTCTCAAGTGAAGTGTGACTACAATTCCAAAAAAGAAGAGCTACTTTTAAGCATTACCCCAACTTATCCAGGGGATGATTGTAGTTCGGAATTGTGGAGTGTGGAGGATAAAAAAGTAGTTTGTGAAGAGGAGTATGGGATTAAGATAGAATCAAAAATTGATAGTTGATAGTTAGTATTGTCTAGTTAAAAAGTTGGTGTTGCTAATTTGAAGTATAAGATGCTATTGTTTTTAGTTTTTAGTTTTTAGTTTTTAGTTTTGATGTCTATCGTAGCGACTAAAGCTTATGTAGAGTTGAAAAATGAAGGTTACTGGATTATTGGCACTCGAATTTCCCTAGATTCTGTTATCTACGCTTTTCGTCAAGGGTTATTACCGGAAAGTATTGCTCAATGCTACCCTTTACTTGACCTAGAAAAGGTATATGGTACTATCACGTTTTACTTAGCAAACCGTGCGGATCTTGATGCCTATATTGCCTCTGAAGAAGAAGCCTTTGCTGCTATGCCACAGCCTTTACAAAAAGATGCGCCATTTTTATATGAAAAGCTAGTTGATGCTAAAAAGTCTTCACAGCAAGCACAATGACCATAATTAGGTTTCAGGCAGATGCCGATCTAAATCAGGCAATTGTCACAGGAGTTGTTCGCAAGCAACAGGAAATCAACTTTCAAACAGCTACTGAAGCTGCTTTAGAAGGACTAACAGATTTAGAAGTATTAGCCTTGTCTGCGAATCAGCAAGGTATCTTAGTAACACATGATCGTAGGACAATGCCAACGGAGTTCGCAAAATTTATTGTCAACAAGCAAAGTTCAGGTGTGTTAATTGTTTCCAGAAAAATAGCTATAGGAATTGTTGTTGAGGAATTGATTTTAATTGGCTTAGTAACAGTTGCCGAGGAATGGATTAAATGTACCTTGGAATTGCTAATTAGAAATACAAATAACTAGCGGTGAAGATCAACTTCTAAAAGAATTCTGAGAAAAGGGCATTACGGCAGAATGGACGTAAGCCTTTCTCTACTCTAATTAATAGTCGTCTCGCTCAATATTTTGAACATATCTTGTTCTACGAGGAGAAGCTAATTCTGGATGTCTTCCTGGTAAGGCTTGGGAAGTTGGTAAATTCATAGGATGGAAGACATGGGTAGTACGGGGAGTACGTTTTGGTTGGGCGGCGATTGCAATTAAACCCACTAGTAAAACACTGCCAACCACCACTAAAACCACAACTATACCACCTACAGCCCAAATCATCCCTGTTTGAAAGGTTTTTGCCTGTTCTAGGGCTTCTGGGGTAACTTGTTGACTTTGGACTTGTTCGAGAACTTGTCTTGTCTCCGTGTTTTGTTGATCAAGTTGTAATTTGAGTTGCTCGGTGGCAGTTTTTTGTTGTTCGAGTTCCGTCATCAGTTGCTCTGTAGCAACCCTTTGTTTCTCTAAATAAGCTCTTAGCTGCGGATCAACATTTAAAGCTACCGTCGCCGGATCAGAGGGCGCTGGAGTTGTTCCTAGGGGATCAGTAGTTACTGTAGGTGCGCCGGGTTGAGTTTGCATTGGGAAACTAAGTTGCCCAACTCCTTGCCCTCCTCTAAATAAAAGGAGAGTAGCAACTCCTGCCATGGCACACCCTGTTAAGAATGCCGTAGTATCACTCATTTATTTTCTTTCCCTCACACTACGGCTGAATGCAGACCTTTTGGTTGGTTCTGGATTCACCTTGGGTTTCAAAAATTATAACTAAACTTACTCGACTATGAATGGTAGCACCAATATTCGTTTAGGGCAATTGGGTAAATTCATCCCTGGCAGTACACAATACTATTATTCTAGAGCCAATCTTCTGGTATCTTCCACCATACGAATGAATTCTTGGCGATATCCTTCTCGATCTTCTCCTTTACCTTCCCTGGCTAATTCTAATATTTGATTGAAGGTAGTTGCTCCTTTATACTTAGATTCCCTTAGCATCATGCCATAGGCTGCTACAGCAGCAGAAAATTTAAAATCCCTAGAAGCTTCTTCTAGTGTGAGGTTCGCGTCAGTGAGGGGATTGGCAATCAGTTGAGAGGTTTCTCCCTGGGGTTCTTTGTAACGTAATTTTACATTTAGTAATTCATTCCCCATAGAGGTTTCTGTATTTATAGGAGGGGTTTGGTAGCGCAGAGGATCTATTTCTGGTAATTCTAGATCCGTTTCCACTCCCACAGGAATAATTTCATAAAGGGCAGTAACAGAATGTCCTGCCCCTAATTCCCCGGCATCTTTAGTATCATCGTTAAAATCTTGGTCTTGTAAAAGACGATTTTCGTAACCGATTAAGCGATATGCTTGAACTTTTTCTGGGTTGAATTCTACTTGCAATTTTACATCTTTAGCAATAGTGAATAGAGTTGCTCCCATTTCCTTGACAAGTACTTTTCTCGCTTCTAAAAGACTATCTATATAAGCATAGTTGCCATTACCTTTATTAGCTAATTGTTCTATTTTTGCATCTTGCAAATTTCCTGTACCGAAGCCCAATGTAGTGAGAAAAATACCATCCTGGCGCTTTTCTTCAATCAAACGAACTAATTCCGCCTCACTAGAAACACCAACGTTAAAGTCTCCATCCGTAGCCAAAATAACGCGGTTATTTCCAGATTTAATAAAGTTATCTTTAGCAAGTTTATAAGCAAGATTAATACCTTCTCCCCCTGCGGTTGAACCTCCCGCTTCTAAACTATTTATAGCCGCCAGAATTTTATCTTTTTGATTCCCAGGGGTAGGAAGTAGAACGACTCCTGCCGCCCCAGCATAAACAACAATGGTGACGCGATCATTGCCATCTAATTCATTAACTAAGAGTTGGAAAGCAGACTTTAATAAAGGCAGTTTATCAGGAGAGTCCATAGAACCGGAAACGTCCAATAAAAAGACCAAATTATTAGGAGGAATATTTTTTTGCTCAATACGTTTTCCTTGCAAACCGATATGGACTAATTTATGTTCTTTATGCCAAGGGGCTTGAGCTATTTCTGTGGTCAAGGAGAATGGTTTATCACCCTCTGGTTGAGGATAGTTATAAGTGAAATAATTAATTAGTTCTTCAATTCTGACGGCATCTTTGGGAGGTAGTTCACCTTCTTTAATAAAGCGCCTAACATTACTATAGGAAGCTGTATCTACATCAATAGAAAAGGTTGATAAAGGTTTATTTATAGTTCTAAAGAAAGGATTTTCATCAATAGGATTATATTCTTCGCGATTAAAATCTTCTGGTAAATTATTATCAGGACGACTAGGAGAAGGATAACGAGTAATTTCAGCATTACCACCACTTACTCTTCCTAATGTTCTAAGCGGAATACCAGGAGAAGGCAAATCTCTACGCCCTATTACTTCTGCTTCATTAACCGTTAATACAGGTTTAAATTTCTGTTGTAACTGTTGCAGTGCGGTGATATCTTCAGGAGAAATAATACTAGCGTTACCTTGATTTTTTATTTCCTCTAGTTTATTTAAACAATCCTCAACAGCAAGAGCAAAAGCCTCACGAGTTATAGTTTCTTTTATGATAATTTCTTCGCTACATTCATACTTTTTACTAATTGCTTCAAGGGCTTGAAACTGCTCATCTTCTGCTGTTATTTCTGCTTCTTCTGCCACAGCAGGATCAAGAGAAATCAAGAGTGCGATCGCCAAAGTTAATCCTAAGCAAAATGAGCTTAAAATTGCAGCTATGGACGAGATAAATTTATTCATTATTTTCCCCTCTTTAGAAATATTCATTTTCTATCAGTTTTATCCACTGAAAAGAACTTGTATAACTAATTCAAAACAATACCCCCTTGGAAAATACTCACCTTGCCACTATAATAAACAATCAGGAACAGCAAGTAGTCTGAGTAAATAACGAATAAAGTTGTACTCTGGTTGCGTCTAAATCAAGCTTGCTGAGGGTAATTTACTAATTTGTCATGAATGCAGGGAAGGAGAGAAAATACTTCTCATTGTTCCCTTGTGCAGTTCAGTTCTTAGATTAGGGTTAAAAGTGTCATGCAATATACATTAAACCATGAACAAGAATTGAAGGAGAAAAAAGTGCTTATGTATCCTAACCAAAGTTCTTCGTTGATAGAAAAACAATCAAGTCTGGAAAATTCAGATAATTCTACTGAAAAAAAGGCAGCGGAGCAAAGAAAAGAAAGGGATAGCAACTCATCTAAACCAGAGGGGCAAAAAAAAGCGGCAAATTTGAACGAATCTTCTCCTTTAAAGAATTTATTAAATTTAAAGTAGTAGAAAATTAGTGACGATTTTTGAATAACTACATAGCTTAGGGATTAGCAGTTATTTGATCTTGCAATTTGCTTTCTAAGCTATTTTTCCTAACAACACGAATTGTCTACGCATAATAGCTTAATTATATTTGGAATATTAAAAAGTCGCTTCTGCCTTACGACTTTTTAATAAGTAGGTAGGCATTTTTCCTTTGCCTTTTATATCAACCAAACCTCGTTGTTGGAAATTATATTCATCTCTAAGACGCTGAAAAGTTTCTTCTGTTACTTGTATTTCATCAGCAATACCTTGAGATTCCATACGACTAGCAATATTCACAGTATCTCCCCACAAATCGTAGGTAAATTTTTTCGTACCAATCACCCCTGCCACCACAGATCCTGTATTAACTCCAATGCGGATACTAAATGGTTTCTCTTGGGTGGTATTAAATCTCGCCATAACTGTTTGTATATCTAAAGCCATTTCTGCGATCGCTTCAGCATGATTTTCGCGCTGGGTAGGCAAACCTCCAACTACCATATAAGCATCACCAACGGTTTTGATTTTTTCTAAGCCATATTTTTCGGTTAAGCGATCAAACTCAGAAAAGATAGCATTAAGAATTTCCACTAATTCAATAGGAGATAAAGAAGAAGCCAAATGAGTAAAACCAACTAAATCAGCAAATAAAACTGTCACCTCATCAAAACTATCCGCAATAGTACTGGGTTGCTGCTTTAATCGCTCAGCAATAGGTAAAGGTAAAATATTTAGCAACAGAGTTTCTGTTTGTTTTTGCTCTTCCCGTAAAGCCAACTCTACTTTTTTCCGTTGAATAAATTGACCTAATTGATTGCCAATTGCTGTCATAATTTTCAGCACTTCTGGGTCAATTTTCTGTGTTTCTCGACTAAAGAAAGTCATTACTCCCAAAACTTCACCACGATTTTGAATTGGGAAACCAAAAGCAGAACTCAAACCTGCTTTGACAGCGAAAGAACTCTGACCAAAATCAGCATCTTCATTAACATTTGTAATCCATTGAGGACATTGGCTAGCCCAAACTCTTCCTGCTAAACCCATACCAGAAGGAAGATAAATTTGTTTAGTTACTTCAATAAATTTTCCTGCGGCATCAGCATTTTTTGACCATATTTCCATACGCCTTAAAGAAATATCACTGCTAACTTCAAGATGATTCTTAGAATTTCTATTAATAGTAATAGGAGTCCAAAGTTCTCCAATATTCCAACTAAGACTTTCGCAAACAGATTGCAAAATCTCAGGAGTAGCTTGTTCCAAAGAAGAAGTTTCTGAAAGGACTCTGGCTACAGAATACTGAACTGCTTGACGCTGTTGAGCGCGTTTACTTTGAGTTATATCTCTACCTATATAAATAAAATCATAGCTTCCTTTTAGTTCTGTTTCTACTAAGGAACAAGAAAAAGAAATCGTTAGATGTTCCCCGCTTTTATTGCGACAAGTTATTTCAATATTTTTGCAAATTCCTTGTTCTTTATTAGCTAATAATTCTCTATGTACGTTCGTTAAAGATATATTATTATCATTAATTAAAGCTAAAAACTGATTACCAACAAGTTCATTTTCTCCATAGCCTAAAACATCTTGGGCTGCTTGATTAATAGCTTTAATAGTCCCTTCAAAATCGAGAACAACCATGGCATCAGCCATAGAAGTAATCAATTTACTAAAATACTGTTGTGAAGCACTAAAAGCCTCAAAAAAGAGATTTGCCTCATTATTAACTTGTACTAAATTTCGTTCTAATAAAATTTGTTCCGTAACATCTTCTAGAAAAACAATCAAACATTTTTGCTCATTCTCCGGATGTTTGTAGAGATTAACGAATAAATTAATAAAGATAGTATCTTTTTCTTCTCTAAAACGACTAATACTCCGCAACTGTAAATTATCTTTTTCTTCTAGTAAAATGCTTTGCAAATCTTCTTCATAACCCTGTAATTCTGCAAATCCTAGGCGAATATCTTGTCCTCTATTAATAGTATTTGCTTCTACTACAAATTGCGTTGCCTTCCAAGACCGATCAATTATAGTTAGGTTACTATCTAAAATAATATATTCTAAATGGTTAGGAACTACAATTCTCCTGGTTAAGGACTTCATAGGTGCTATGTATTTGACAGAACCGTGCATATGTTTGACCAACTTTTACTAAAAAAATAATTTACTAAATAAATAGAATTAAGACTCTTTCATAAGAGTGCCTTTCTATCAAACTTTTCTATCTGTTTGGTCAAGGTAGATCCCAGTATTTCATATTCAGCTACTTGATAAAGTGATTTCACTTATATACAGGTTGTGAATTTCACGGTTATTTAGTGTGATTACGTATGTCTATTGACCGCGATCGCACTTCTCACAAAATTGTGATTAGTTGAGTATGGGTTTGCGATCATGATCACAAACCCAGATTTTTGCTGATTATCCAAAACCTATCTCTACAGTTGTTGAGTTAGAGAAAGCTTAGCGCTAGCCTTGTTACTATGACTACGCTACAAAGAATCATCAGGAATTATTTAGTTAAATAACACAAAAATGCCAATAGGGGCATCACCCCTCAGATATCTTTAAGTCACTATGGTAGATGATAGTGTGTGGAACATCTCGTCTACATCTTTGCCAGTTTTAGCTGAAGTTGTGTAGGTAGCAATCACTTGGGGGAAATCTTGCAGATTATTTTCCGCCAGTAACTTTTCTTGTTTCTCCTCGTCTAACAAATCGGTTTTGTTAAAAGCAACAATACTAACTCCTTTGGGATTAACTGACTTGAAAAGCTTGATGTGCTGCGGGATATTGTCAATGGTTTCTGGGCGAGTTACATCGCAGACAATAATCACTCCTGCAGCACCTTGTAAATAGGTAGGGGCGATCGCTTTGAACTTAGTCTGTCCTTCTATATCCCAGATGAGCAGTTGTACTTGGATAGGTTCACTCTCACCCTTGTCCTCTAACTGCACCGCCTTGCGGGAAATTTTTACTCCTACAGTGGATAAGTATTGATCGCTAAACTGGCGATCTACAAAGCGTCGGATTAAGCTAGTCTTACCTACACTAAAGTCACCAATGAGACAGATTTTTTTGGAAATAGTGGTCATTTCTAGTTTGATTTTCCTGGCGGGCTGAACAAATTAAAGCGCACACATCTACTTAACCACATTGGCTGTTCAGGAGTCACATCTGGGGGCATTTTAGCTGTACCGGATATTTTAATTCGTTTAGGATCTACTCCTTGCTCCTCTAAGGCTTGTTTTACCGCCTTAGCCCTACCTGTGGCAAGTTCTCTATTTTCTTTTTCGCCTCCTATGCGATCTACATGGCCAGTTATTTCCAGTTTAGCCTTGGGGTTAATTTCCAGGAACTCTTGAATAGGAACGATAAACTCACTCATATATTCTGGCTTAAGTGTCTTAGAACCCAATTCAAAATAGATACGTTCTTCTAAAGCTTTTAATTTTAAGTTATCAATATTAACAGAGTTAACCCCAGCAATTTTTTCTAATTCTTCAACAATCTTAGGGATATCTGTAGCTTTGTCTACTGTCCCTTTAACAGTAACGATTCTATCTTCATAACTACTGGTAATCTCAATACCTGGTTGTTCCTCAAGTAGGGCTGTCTTTAATTCTATTGCCGTATCAACTAATTCTGGTGGTACATCTACCGCCACAATTTGATTCTCGATTTTCAAATCGGGATTGTTGGCTTGGATAATTTCTGTGGCCCTTTCTTTAAGGGCAGGGTTCGGTACTCTTCCGGTTAAAATTAATTTGTTACCCTTCAATTTCGGGGTTATGTTAGCAAAGTACAACTCCGGTGCTTGGGCTATCGTTGTAGTAGTTTTTGCTTCAATACGTTCGGCCAGATTAGCTCGATAAAGATAAAAGCCCCAAGGCAAACCTAACAGAAACAAGATTAACAACGCTAATTTTAAAATTCCTTGGGGAGAACGCTTTTCTGTTTCTTCTTGCTCAACAAATTTCTCTACTGGAGCAAGTTCCATTAGCCGTTCGAGCCAAGAGTGAATTTCTTCTGGAACTGTGGTGGGATCACCGGCAAAGTTTTTTATTTCACTGCCATACTTCTGATTAATCTTGCCCATAGTGAAGCGCATTTTTTTGATAAATACATCTGAAGGTTTTCCTTTAAGCACCACCGCCAGATAGCAATAGCCTGCTGGTTCAATAATTACCCTAGAGTTGCCATATTCAATTTCACTAAGTTCAGAAATATTTTCTGATTGAATAATACAATCATTAACAAAACCGCGAATAGCTGTGAGCATTCCTGCCAACATATCTGCTTCGAGTCTTTCGTCTTCTGAAGGCTGAGCTTTTTCAATCACCAACCCAGAAGTTGTCTGAATCAAAAATACCGCCTTAACCGTAAAACCGACTGATTCGAGGAGAATTAGTTCTGCATCAGATACCCCTTGTACCTTCGCACGCATCTTACGCATTACTCCTTGGGGACTCAAGGTGTGTTCCACTTTTTCGTTAATAGAACTAACTACTTCTCCCATATATTTAGAGACGGTACTGCCAATTACTGGGTAAAGGGCATCTACCATCGCTTCCCTTTCACATTCGATTTGGGCCCTAATTGCTTTACCCATTTCCGGCCCTAGGGCTTCAGAAATGGCGTTTTGTTGTAGCTTACTTTGCTCCCTAATTGCTGTAGCGATTTCTGGGGCCAGGGCCTTAGCTATTTCTTCAGGAGAGTCTTGAATTTGCTTCCTAATGGCCCCAGGAATTAAATCAGCGATCGCAGAACTCATCGCGCCACGATTTTGGGAAGAGCGTTCTTGAATAACGCGATCAATAACCGGAACCATACGTCCTAGAATTTGGTCTTGAGATTCAGATAACTGGCTTTTGAGGAGTTCTACCATCAAAGGTACAATCTCATTAAGCATCTGTGTGGTTTTGTCGGCTTGATGCTCTACTTGGACAAATTTGTCCTCTAATTCCTCTACTGACTGGCGGAGGCGTTCTTGTTCAATAGATTCTCTTATAGATAGAGAACGACGGGTCTTAGTTTTGCGAGGTAGCTTTACTTTTCCTGATTTTGCTAGTAGTTCTTGCAAATCATCCCAAACAGAAGATAGAGTCCTACTAGAGTTCTGCTGAGGCATGGATTCGAGCCACTCAGGGACAGGTAAAGAAGTGGTCTTGTTTTTTGGTTCGGGATGATTATCTTTTGGTACTTCAGTCGTAGGATTGAGGTTTTCTGAAGTGCTTTCTTCAAAGGAAGGCTGTTCCTGTGAAGGGCTTTCTGTTGAGGAGATAATGCTCTGTTGTTCAGTATCAGCTTTCTTTTCCTTCTTTCGCTCTTCTAGCTGAACTTTAGGGGCATTGAGGTTTTCTGAAGTGCTTTCTTCAAGGGAAGGCTGTTCTTGTGAGGAGCTTTCTGTTGAGGAGATAATGCTCTCCTCAGTTTCGGCTTTATCTTCCTTCTCTTTCTCTTCAGGTTTAGATGAAAAACCTTTTTCTTGAGGTTTAACTACATTTTCCAACATCGCCCATAAATCAGCTTGATGCTGGTTCTCAGTTTCTTTTGTAGAGGGAGAAACTGAAGGGGAAGAAAGCTCTTTTTTTCTTCTTGTAGCTCCAATAATAAATCAACCAATTCTTCCATAGGTTGTTCTTGGGGTGACAATTCTGCTTGGGAACTTAAAAGCGAGTTTTCTTGATTGGGTTGTTCTTTTGATAACGCCATAAACTGCCGTCCAATATGCTCAATTATTCATTTTCTCTCTTCAGGCTGCGAAACAGTAGTCTGTCACCTTTAGCATGAGACTATAAACAATTAAGATATCCCAAGCTCTTAAGTTCAGTCTGCTCGGTTTAAAGGAGTTTGTAATCGCCAACCAGCTTTTTTGGTAGTTAAGTATAGTTTCTGTCAATTATACTTAACTACCATAGTAAATGTATTCACTAATCTCAAGTTAGAGTGAGAGACTAGGGCGGCATTTTAAACATTTACTAATTTCGAGTAAGATTCCTTAAGCTTAAAAGAACTTTATTGTTGTTCTGGCAAAAGAAAATCTGCTTGGACATTATTGTCTGAAGCCTCCTTTAAATCGGGAACGAAATCTGCTCCTTTGATTTTGATACAAAGTTCAAACAGTACCTCGGCTAAATCATCCCTCGAAACTTTAATATCTTTTAAAGCATCTAGTTCTGCTTCAATCTTGCTGATAATCTGATTCTTAAAGCTGTATATATCTTCTTGCAGCTTTTCTTTATTTTGAGAAATTTCTTCTCTAATCGTATCGGTTTTGAGCTTAAAGTCTTGGCTAAGAGTATCTATATCTCTGGTTGTGGTTCTTTCCCTTCTAGCGCTATCTTGAATTATTTTATTAATTTCTTCATGGGTAGTTAAGCCCAAGTACTTAATTTTTTTTTCTAGAGAATTAACAGAATCTTGCAGCTTTTCAGACAAAGATGATTGTATCTCAGATAACTGTTCGCGCATTTCCTGCTTAAAGCCAGTTAAATCTGACTCCAACTGGTTAAACCTTCCGGCAAATTCTTCTTCTTTGCTACCAAACAATAAGTCGCGAATTTGATCGATATTACCGAGTCTTTCCCGCATCTCATCTTTACTAATGTCATTCATGTTCTACCTCCATTAATTTAGTTATTAGTATTTTGTGCTGATACTTCCTGATAATTTCTTACAAACTGCCGCTTTCGCTTACTGTCTAGATACGGTGCAAATAGACAATTATTATTTGTAGTTTGCAATAAAAAGCGCTCAGTCGTTTCGTCTGCTGGCAACTTTGTTATGCACTCGGATACAACTATATATCATGGTTAAGCGTATTGGTCAGAAATTCCTCTGCTTCTTGTATCCGGGTTAGTCAAGTCCTGTATTTTTAGGAAGTGGGAGAATTATTAGCTAGCCATTTTAACCATTGTAAAAATGAACTAAGGGGATTTAAAGGAGTTAACCCTGGGGCGTGATTAGAGGCTAAATGGTCTACAACTTTCAAAGCTGTGTATTGTAAACCCAAGAAGCTATCAACAGCCGCATAGGGGCCCCCTAACGTAGTTGCACCTGCTGCATACATTCTTCCCTTCCCAGTCCGCATTTGTACCAACTCAAAATTATTGCTTACCCAAAGGCGTTTAAGGTGGTTGAGGGGGAGTTGGTAGTGGTTGATGAGATCATTAAGGAGAGGACTAGCGCTGACATCGGCATCCAGCCCTGTGGCATCGATGATGAAATCAGCTTGTAAGCGCATTTCTCCTTTCATGTTTTTTTCTTGAATATAAGTAATAACATCTTCAGATTCTTTCTCCACCCTTTTTACTTCGCCAAACTCGATTCTGTACCACCCCTGACTTAAACCGTCCCTAACAATTTTCTGCCAATCACGACGATCGGCGGTGGTAGTTCCTCCCCAGTCAGCAATCAATCTTTTGCGTTGTTCTGGGTTAGCTTTTTCTAATTCAAGGCGCAAATCCCCTCCCCAACAAGCTTTAGGCCAATTGAAGGGTTGAAATTCGAGATGATTTTCCACTAGTCTTTGGGTTTGGCGAAATTTCTGCCCCACGGGTTTGGGAGAACGCATTAAGTTAATGAGGCGAATGTGAGGGTTTTTACTTCTTGCTTCATAAACCCGTTGAATAATCCGCGAAGCAACGATTCCCCGCCCCCGAATCACTACTGTACCCCCAAGTTTTTCTAAATGTTCGTAAACATGATCATGGGGTTCGTAGGCGTTGACCACTGATTTAAAATCCTGGGTCTTTTCCCGATAGGCTTGTAAGTCAGGGAGAAATTTAATGGCTGGATAACCAATGGCTAAATGGAGGTAGCTGGCGACTAAAAAAGCCCGTTCCCGCCCTGTACTAGTAGTCCGAGAATAGGCGATCGCATATCTACCGTCACTAGTTTGGCGAATGCTACGGGCGCTACCATAACGGAACATTTGTTGCCAACCGATGCGTTGTTGTTCCCTATCTACAGAATCAAAGACGTTTTCAGCTTTAGGGGTATAGGTTTCGCTAAAAGTTGGCTCACTAAAAACTTGCCACAAATATCTTAAAGAATTGGTTAATTTTCCTTTCTGTAAATCCCTCCATGCTTCCCGCAAGGCATAACTAGGCCAGCCCCAAATATTATCAGGACAAGAATCGGAATTAGACCGCAATCTTTCTCGGAGGGGGATTTGAGAGTTGAGGCAAAGTTGTTTGTAACGCCCGTAGGGCAGTGTATCTACCCCTAAAGCAATAATTTGCTCTGGTTTAACTCCGTATATACGTAAAAAATCCACCCACACAAAACTCCCCATTCCTGCACCGATAGTTAAATAATCCACCTCATCTACAGGCAAGCCTGTGGCATAGAGGTCTTGGAGTTCAACTTTTTCAGCTTGGAACGCCGCTGGGGGAAAACTTCTAGGGGCAGGAGTTACAGGTACTAGTTGCTGCTGTTGAGGGTCGAGTACATTTGTAGTGGGGTTGAAAACGATTTGAGAATCTTTCCCTGGAGAGGGAGGAGGTGCAGTTGTGCCAAATGAGAGAATAATGGTGATTTCATAGGGGCCAACTTGGATGGTGTCCCCATTATCTAAAGTAGCTTGTTTTTGAGCTTGGCCATTGACTAAAATGCCATTACGACTATTTTGGTCTTTGACTACCAAACCACCGTTTTCCCAGGCAATAAGGACATGAAAGCGAGAAACTTCCAAGCTATTAAGTACCAGCCTAGAAACCCTCTGATTACCAAAATTAACAGGCATACGCGGGAACTCCCGACCCAAAGCAATAGGAAGTTGCAATACTGGTTCTCGCAGTTCTCCAGTAGCCAGATCTGCCCAACTTAATTTGACTTGTAGAGGAGAGAAAGCCATTTACTCAGTTATCATTAAACATTAAACATTGAACATTTTATAGAGTTTCATAATTATCAATTATTGATTAGCTACTAGCCATTAGCTACTAGCAACCCCTAATGTAATAGTAATTTCGTAGGGATCAATAAATAAGACATCTCTGTTAGCTAGGATGCTACGAGTTTTTGCTTGACCATTAATTAAAACTCCGTTACGACTAGTTTGGTCAGTGACGAGGAAACTACTATTTTCCCAAGTGATTAGGGCGTGGAATCGAGATACTTGAGAATCTTTCAATACCATGCGAGAAACTCGCTTCCCTCCAATTTCTTCTGGCATATCGCTAAATTCTCGCCCCAAAGCAATAGGTACAGTTAAAATTGGCGATCGCTTCTTTCCGGTAGAGGGTTCTTGCCAACTCAATTGAATTTGCATAGGAATTTTTAAGTAAGGAAATAGGGTTAGCTTTTGGGAACTAAAATACTCGCTGCCCCCGCTAAAGAAGTGCCGCACCACTGACAGCCCAAATCTATTCTTTCGTAGGAGGAAATGCGATGACAATGGGGACATTCTAATCCATAGTTACCACTATTCAAAGCAGGGTTATTAACAGCTTGAGGAACTTGCTGAGGTGGAGGAGGCACAATTACTGTTTGGGGAAAGTTGTTGCTAGGTAAATCTATAACCATTTGCACAACGTTGAGAGTCATTTGCCCTAAATTAATCACGCTACCTTGACTAAGTTTTGCTTCTCCTTGAATGATTCTTTTTCCATCTACAAAGGGAGGATTAGACTGTCTTAAATTTCTTAATAAAAATTGCTTTCGGTGAACATCGAAAAATATTTCTATATGCAATCCGGAGACAGTAGGATCATTTAAAACTACGTCGCAACGCCCAGGATTGCGACCAATGCGAACAGTTCCAGAATTCTTGCTTGGTTGATTTTCTTTAATATTTATAGTTTGAGTTTGGTTTGCTTCTTGCCAGCTTAAAGTAAGTTCAGACATAGTTGTTATTCATTTATAATCAAGCCGTAGGATTTAAAATCCCCTTAACCATGAGATAAAAATTCTATTTTCGGCAACAAAGGATCTTCTACTAAACCAATACCCTGAAATCCCCAACGTTGCAACAAATTTTTAAGTTGACTTCCCGAAATAGATTCCACCACAAAACGATTAGCAACTTCCTGGGCATGGGTATTAAGATAACTAAGAGCTTCAAAACTTTCACGAAAGATTAATAAATACCCTGTTTGCTTTTGATTTGGTTCTACTTGAGGACGAGCAACTAAATATTTACCATCTGTTTGAGAACGGATTAAATAGTGGATGTCATTTATCATTTAAGAAGGGAATAGTGTTAATTAAAAATTAAAAATGTAAAGGCTTAAAGATTATCTTCGCCAAATAATAATTAGCAACAATTAGCAATTAGCAAATAACCTATTTAAGATTTTCTAACTTAATACGAGGATCGACAGCTTTAAGGAGTAAATCTGCTAATAAGTTGCCAATAATGAGCATTAATGCTCCCATCATTAAACTTGCCATCACCAAATAAATATCTTGAGCAGTTACAGCTTGTAAAATTAGTCTTCCCAAACCTGGCCAATTAAAAAAGAATTCGGTAATAAAAGCACCACTAAGTAAGGTAGCAAATTCAAATCCTAACAGAGTAATCAAAGGGTTAATCGCATTACGCAAGGCATGAATGTAAATTACTTTATTTTCCGGCAATCCTTTAGCACGGGCCGTTTGAATATAATCTTGGCGCAATACATCTAATAATTCTCCCCTCATCAACCTTTGTAAAGCGGCAAAACTAGTAATACTTAAAGCAATGGTTGGTAAGATTAAATGCCAACCAATATCTAAAATTTTACCCAAGGGCGATAAATCCGCATAATTGATGCTAGTCATTCCTCCTACTGGAAATAAAGGAGAGACATATTGAGCTATAACTAAAAGAATTAAAGCGGTAATAAAACTAGGAAATCCGTTACCTAAATAACTTAAGAAACGTAATAAGCGATCGCTAAAACGATTTTGATTGACAGCGCTAAAAATTCCTAAAGGAATTGCAATAGTCCAAGTAATTAAAATAGACGAAAATGCTAATAAAAGTGTAGCAGGTATGCGGTCTAAAAGTAGAGAAGATACAGAACGAAAAGATACAAAACTAGTACCAAAATCTCCTCTCGTTACCACTCTAACCAACCATTTCCAATACTGTATAATTGCTGATTGATCTAGACCAAATTGCTTCCTTAATTCTTCAATGCGTTCTGGGGAAATTTGTGGATTCTGCTGCAAGGTACTTACATAGTCTCCAGGTGCAAACTGAATAATAGTGAAGCAAAGCATTGAAGCTAACAGCAGAGTAAGAAATGCTTGAGCTAAGCGTTTAATTATGTAGAGAAATGTCTCACTGCCTAGAAAAGTTTGCAGAAAGCTCGGTTGGGAACTAGTTATTTTATTAGTAGTCATAATATAGCCATTCTATTTAGGATGTGAGTAAAGAGTTACTTGTCATAGGGAATAGTCAATAGTCAATATGAGAAGAGAAATACAGTCTTTTTCTAAACAGGATAAACGTCACTAAACTTTTACAATTTGTTTACTACGGCAACTAGCAACTAGCAACTAGCAAAATATCAATACTCAACCAAATTAATAATCGGTACATCCGGTAAAATCTTACGACCTTCCAAAGCAATTAACTCAACGATAAAAGCGAAACCAATTAATTTACCATCACTATTTCCGATCAACTCTGCTGTCGCTTTAGCTGTACCTCCTGTGGCAATGAGGTCATCTACTACTAAAATTTTAGCCCCAGTCTCAAAAGCGTCTTGGTGCATTTCTAAGGTATCGCTACCGTACTCTAGTTCGTATTCCACCCGATGGACTTCAGCAGGTAGCTTTCCTGGTTTGCGTACTGGAATAAAACCGATTCCCAACTGATAGGCTAGAGGCGGACCAAAAATAAATCCCCTAGACTCCATACCTATAATATAATCTGGCTTTAAATCTGCTTCATTAATCTTATGTGTCAAAGCATCAATAGAATAGCGCAATCCCTCCGGATTGTTCAAAACAGTAGTAATATCCCGAAAGACGATTCCTGGTTTAGGAAAATCTGGTATGTTGCGAATTAAAGATTTAAGATCCATTTTTGAAGCAAGCTAATTTTCGTTAAGGATTACTGGTATATCTATAGCAATTTTAGGGTGAAATATGAATATAAAAGCACCCTATGAATATAAAGGAAAGGAAAGGCTCTGCCGTTACCGCAGGCTAAACTGTAAAGTAAGCGACCCAATCAGAACTTTAGCTGAATTGATCATAATTGGGAAAACGGGTCGTCCCTACACTAACTAATAACTGATAACTGAATCATTGATAATTGATAATTGATAAAAGAATGACCCATTCCGCAAGCGTAATGCCAGATTATAGTCCTCAAGAACAGCAGCCACTGATTCTGGACAATTTACCAGATATTTCTATTTCCGACCAGGGATGTTCCCCTAAAGTTAAACGGCACATAGATTTGCTCCTCCTTGCCCTTGAAGCTTTAGAATTAGGAGGATCTGAAAAAATGTTAGCCACAGCTAAAGAATTGGAACTTCAGGGGATTATTAAAAGTCGAGTTGTCTTCTGGCGTTTGCGCTGTACTAATCCCTGGCGACGTTCCCATACACGACGGCCTTTAAGCTTAGAGGAAGCCAAAGCTTTGGTGGTAATTGCTAACTACCGGGCGAAAAACCTAACTGTATTAATTCGCCAGTTAGTGATGGCGCAACAACAAATGCAGGAAAAGGGTCTACCCTTAGAACAGCATTTTCGTTTATCAGAATATTTAGAACGTTTTCGAGCGCACTTCCGTAGTCGCATGAATCCACGGCGTGCTAAAGTAACAGCCTATGCTTCCTCAGAAGAAAACTTGAACCAATTGGCTCTTTCTTTGTTGAATCAATTACTGTTCTGTACTGGAACTTCTGGAATGCAGCGATTCTGGACTAGTTTGTTTGATGGAGAGGTGGCATGACAATTAAGCGGCAGTACAGTTTGCCTAACTGCACTCTAATTTTAGAAGGATTAAGTAACGAGATTACCCCAACAGGGCAGTCTAACAGCAGACCCCTAATTTCTATCGCCACTAATGCTGAGTGTCGTTTTTCTCACTCTCCCTATTTCTTAACAGGAGGCCGAGATTTTCTAGAAAATTTGGTTAAATCAGTTAGCGCCTATGCCCAAGAATTACTTAGCGGCATCAGACATCCTCAAACCTCTGACACTTCAACTGATTCTGTACATATAGAAAAAGCTGAAGACAATACTCTTCATCGCTTAACTTGGCAAGAAAATCCCCAAGCAAAACCAGTACAAATTGACCTCAACAATGTCCAATTTTTTGATTTGCTAGAAGCTGTAGATCAGTTTTTGACAGATAGTCGTACATTACCAGACTTGTCTTTACAACTACAGCCCATTAGTAGGCGCTATCGCCAGGCTGATGAACCCTTAACCCAAAGAACAGCCCCCCTAGCAGTTGGTATAGGTAGTTTAGCTTTAGCAGGGGCAGCTTTATTCTTTACTCCCATACCGAAAGTAACTGAACCAGAACCAATTAAACAATCTCAAAGCCAAGAAGAAACACCTAAAACTTCTGAAACTTCTGAAATTGCCACAGAAGAACCTTCCTCAGAGAAAACAAGCAGCGAGGAGTTGGAACCAGAAGAAATTGAAGCATTACTTTCTGAGGCGCAACCCATAACCGATGCTACAGAAATAGGATATATCCAAGATAAATTATATAAAAATATATACGAAGAATGGGAAGATCGCAACGAGGTTGATAGAAATTTAGAATATCGTGTCTCTGCGACTCAAGATGGTTCTATTGTCGCTTTTGAACCGGTAGAAGGCACTTCTAAACAAGCGCAGAAGAAAACACCATTGCCAGAGTTGGTTTATACTCCTACTTCTGACACCATTGCTAACCGAGAAGAAATTGCTGAATTTCGGGTTGTCTTTACTGATAACGGGATCTTACAAATAAGTTCTTGGGATGGTAGAGAAGAAGAACTTAGTTTTGGTCCAGAAATTACTGACAAAGATACTTTAAGGGATTTAGTTCCTGAAGTTAAAGAAAAAATCATTGATGCTTGGTCAGAAGAGGAAACTTCTTTTTCTCGAGATTTAGTTTACCGTGTTGGTGTCACAGAAGATGGGATTATTGCCCATTATGAAGCAGAAAATCAATCTGCTTGGGATTTTGCTGATGAAACTCCTTTACCCAAACTCACTAAGCCAAAAGCTGCCGGTATTGGTACAAGAAGGGGAGAAAGTTTAGTTCCGAAAAAAGAACTAGGTCAATTTAAAGTTGTTTTCACTACCAATGGTGTGGTACAAGTTAGCCCCTGGCGTGGTTATTAGATGAATAGGCTAATTGCTAGTTGCTAGTTGCTAGTTGCTAGTTGCTAGTTGCTAGTTGCTAGTTGCTAGTTGCTAGTTGCTAGTTGCTAGTTGCTAACAGTGAATGGGTAATAATTTTTGCACCATCTCCTTATCTCCCCGCCAATCTTAGCTTCTAAAGTAGTATGTAGTATGAAGAAAAAACTGACTAATCAAAGTACTATTGCTTGGACAATTGGCATCAGTACCTTAGTCTTCTTTCTTTGTAGTAGTATTCGGCATATTCTGTTTCAATCCACAGTTTTTGATTTAGGATTTTTTACTCAAGCTGCTTATTTGATTAGTCAGGGCAAACCTCCTATTTCTTCCTACTTAGGAGTCCATATTCTCGGAGATCATGCTGCTTGGATTTGGTATCCCTTATCTCTATTCTATAAAATTCATCAAACTGTTTATTGGTTGTTTCTTGTTCAAGCTTTTTCCTTAGCATTAGGTGTTTTACCTACCTGGCTATTAGCTTTACAAGCTGGCTTAAAAGAATCTCAAGCAGTAGCCGTTTCCTTTGTTTATTTGCTTTATCCGGTGGTATTTAATATCAATCTATTTGATTTTCACCCGGAAGTAATGGCCCTTCCTGCTTTACTAATAGCAGTGTGGTTTGCACGAAAAGGAAAGATAATTTGGTTTTGTGCCAGTATAATTTTTATTCTAGGTTGTAAAGCAGTTTTATCCCTCACAGTATTAGGAATGGGCGTTTGGTTACTAATCTTTGAGAAGCGGCGTTGGTGTGGTGGAATCGCAATTTTAGCTGGGGTTAGTTGGTTTACCATTGCTACTCAATTAATCATGCCTGCCTTTACGGGGCAAGAAGCATTATCTGTAGGGCGTTATAGCTACCTTGGGGATTCAATTTTAGAAATTGCCACTAACTTGGTTTTGAAGCCAGGATTAATCTTCGGAAAAGTTTTTTCCTTAGCAAATTTAGAATATTTAATTCTGCTAATCTTACCCATAGTCTGGGGTTTATCATGGGTAAGTATTCAGCCGTTAATTCCAGCAATTCCTTGTGTCGCCCTTAACCTACTTGCTGATTACCAAGCACAAAAAGACTTAGTTCATCAATATTCTCTACCAGCGCTACCATTTCTAATCTTAGCTGTAATTGCTAGCTTAACTGCTAATAAAGCATGGTTGCAAAAACCTAAATATATTATCCTCTGGTCATTAATAACTTTCTTGTGTTTAGCAAAGTTCACTCATTTTGGTAGTATTTATTTACAAACTTTAGATACTTGGCAAGCCACCAGAGAAGCCCTCAACCGAGTACAAACTTCAGGTAATATTCTCACCACAGCGGCAATTTCTCCCCATCTTTCCCATCGCCAATTAATTCATTTCACAGAAGCTAATAACCCACCCACTAACTTGAAAACATATGATTACGTGTTGCTAAATGTGCGTCATCCCGGTTGGGCAAGTAACCAAGAATTTGCCACAACCTTAGTCAATCAACTTAAAAATCGGCCAGAATTTAAGTTAAGCTATCAACGCGATGATGTTTATTTGTTTCAACAGCAGTGAATTCTTGGCAAAGTGATCTTCCTAATCTTCAAGCAACCCTTAACTTTGGTAAAAAGTTAGGTGAGTCTCTTCCTGGTGGGAGTACAATTTTGTTACAAGGGAATTTGGGGGCAGGAAAAACTAGCCTCATTCAAGGAATTGGCCAAGGATTGGGAATTACTGAACCCATTGTTAGCCCGACTTTCACTTTAATTAACGAATACACCGAAGGACGTTTACCCCTATATCACCTAGATTTATACCGCCTACAGCCTGAAGAAGTCGAAGGTATTTATCCAGAAATCTATTGGGAAGCCTTAGAAGTAACCCCAGGAATCACCGCCATAGAATGGTCACAACGCCTACCCTACCAACCCGATCATTACTTAGAGATTAACTTGACAAGTCCATCCAAAGGAGGAAGACAAGTTGATTTAAGGATAATCGGAAACTCAAAACTCCACAGAATAGCCTCATTAATTACTGATAACTGGTAATTGATAACTGAATCATTAATCAGCCCATCTACGCAACAAATTAGAATGACTTTTAGAAATCAAATCAAACTCTATAGTTTTTCCTTCCTTAGCAAAAATTGACCGTCTTGCTACATCCAAATCGAACAAAATTTCTCGCTGGTAAGGATCTCGGATTAAACTCTGTACCCATGCTACCGTCACTAATCTTACTCCTTCTGTCACCTTTTCTACCCGATGCAAAGTTGAAGAAGGATAAACAATTGCTGAACCTGCCTCTAACTTATATTTTCTCTCATCATCAGTACCTTCAATAACTAACTCGCCCCCAACGTAGTCAGAAGGAGAGTTGAGAAATAAGGTTAGAGAAACATCTGATTTTAAGAAGTTTTGTCCTCCCATAAGTGCATTGTCAGTATGTCTGCCATAGGACATACCTACTTCATAGCGGCTGAAAAGGATAGAGTGGACAATTCTAGGTTTGATTGCTGAGTTGAAAATTAAGTTACGTTTGAGGGCTTTTTTAATTAATTCTTTTAAATCCTCACCATAGGAAATTTTCTTCTTTAATTGAATATTATTTTTAACTAGTTTGGCGTGCCAACCTGCGGTTGTCTTGCCATTTATGAAGTCAGCCTCATTTAAACTAGACGCTATATCATCTAGCTCTTGGGAATTAAGTACATTGGGAATAACAAATATCATAATGACAAATTTTAGCAAAAACGAAGAGATTTATATAGTCATAATGACAAAGAATTTTTACGGGTAGAAATTATAGACGCAAATTACTGAGAAAGTACCAATGAATAAAAAATTTAAACTTTCCTTGCCAATTAAGCTAAAAAATGTAATTACTTTGTAGACGATTATGGCAATTGTGCTTTATTATTTTTAAGCAGGTTAAGAAAATATTATTTCTACCTACTTACTAGCGATGGTTAGTGTCATTATTGTGTGTGGAATATCTAGAGGAGTGAACAAATGAAATTAAAGTCCCTTGAATTGTTACTAATACTTGGTTTAGCAAGCACAACCATGGTGGCTTGTGATGCCGGAACCGACGAGGAGACGGAACAACCAGCAGAAGAGGAAACTGTTGAAGAGATACCAGCAGAAGAGGAAACTGTTGAAGAGACACCAGCAGAAGAGGAGACTGTTGAAGAGGAGACACCAGCAGAAGAGGAGACTGAAGGCGGCGAAGGCGGCGAAGGCTAATTAAGTCCTTGGTAAATCTGTCCCATAACAAACCAAAGTACTTTTTCTTGTAAAAGAGAGGAAAGTTTGATTAACCGAAAGTTAGGCATAAGGCCTATACTCAAATCAGACTTCCTCTCTTTGTTAATTGAAAAAGATTTCTAGGCTAGCATGAATCATGATTGTGGAATCTGAACAAGTTGGGTTAATAATTAAGGCTCTTGATTTTGCTGCTCACAAGCACCTAGATCAGCGTCGCAAAGGTGAAGAGGCTGCTCCCTATATCAATCATCCTATTGCCTTAGCCAACTTGTTATGGAATGTAGCTAGCGTCCAAGATCCTGTGGTTGTAACTGCGGCCTTACTCCACGATACCGTAGAAGATACTGATACAACCTTTCAAGAATTAGCAGCAGAATTTGGTCAAGAAGTAGAAAACTTGGTGAAAGAAGTAACTGACGATAAGTCTCTTCCTAAGCCAAAACGCAAGCAAATGCAAGTAGAACACGCTGCTCATCTTAGCCAAAAAGCTAAACTTATTAAGTTAGCTGATAAAATTTCTAATCTCAGAGATATGATTGTTCATCCTCCTGCTGATTGGTCAAAAGAGCGTCAACTAGAATACTTTCACTGGGGAAAACAAGTTATTGATCGCTTACGAGGATCTCATACAGAATTAGAGAAAATTTTTGATCAGGTATATCAGCAAGGGATAAAAGAACTAGCAGATTAAAAAATTTTGAGTTGCTGCTCACCCCTACATTCAATAACTGACTAAAACCTGAGTGTAAACTAGAGTTAGACAACCAACCCAACGAGTAGGCTAGCTTATGATCTAAGCCTGCACTCCACTAACTTAAAACTTGTACACTCCAATAGGATAAATACGTTATGGGATTATTTGATCGCCTTAGTCGAGTTGTTAGAGCCAATCTTAACGATGTGGTCAGTAAAGCAGAAGATCCAGAAAAGATTCTCGAACAAAGTATCATTGATATGCAAGAAGACCTAATCCAACTGCGTCAAGCAGTAGCTAGGGCCATTGCAACTCAAAAACGTACCGAACAGCAACATAATAAAAATCAAGAAGAAGCCAACAGGTGGCAACAAAGGGCCCAGTTAGCACTAACTAAAGGTGATGAAAACTTGGCTAGGGAAGCCTTAAGCCGGAAAAAAAGCTATGTGGAAACTGCTGGCGCTTTAAAAGGTCAGTTAGAGCAGCAAAATGGTCAGGTAGCAACCTTAAAGCGTAACCTCATTGCCCTAGAAAGTAAGATTTCTGAAGCTAAAACCAAGAAGGATATGCTGAAAGCGAGGGTAAGCGCAGCAAAAGCTAATGAGCAGTTACAAGGGGCTATTAGCAACATGAATACTAGCGGCTCTATGGCTGCTTTTGAGCGCATGGAAGAAAAAGTCCTGGAAATGGAAGCACGCTCTGCGGCGGTTGGCGAGTTAGCGGGTAGCGGGTTGGAAGGGCAGTTTGCTCAACTTGAGTCTGGTAGTGATGTTGATGATGAACTTGCAGCTATGAAAGCTCAATTAACTGGCGCACCGGCCCCTCAAGCTTTACCTCCCGGCTCAGCACAATCCTCTCCCTCAGCAGATTCAGAAGTTGATGCAGAGTTGGAATCTTTACGTAAGCAACTCGATCAGTAACAAGATGATAGCGAGGAGTCATTTGCCATTTAGCTAATAGCTATTAGCCAATTTCCTATTAGCTATTAGCTATTAGCTACATATAGCCCCAAACTTAGTAGAAATTGCCCCTTGACTCCCTTGCCGAAAAAGCTGAGACTTATTTACAGCAAAAAAAGTTTAATAATTAACTATATTGCCCAGCCAATTTTAAAATTTGCCCTAGATTAGGGGCAATTTGTTGTCATAGGCCATTTTAAATTAGGTTAAATAAATATTGTGAGTAACGTAATTGAAATTGATGATTCTCGGTTTGATCAAGAGGTTTTTACCGCTGATAAACCTGTTTTAGTTTATTTTTGGGCTGATTGGTGTGGCCCTTGTCGCCTAGTTTCTCCTTCAGTGCAATGGGTTGCAGATAATTATAATGAGGCTTTAAAGGTTATAAAAATGGAGGTAGATAGTAGCCCTGAATCTGTAGCTAAGTGTGGTGTAGAAGGAGTTCCTGCACTAAGGCTTTATAAAAATAATCAAATAGTTAAGTCTCACGAGGGGGCGATCGGCAAGCAAGCATTACAACAGTTGCTAGAAAGCGGACTTGAGTAATAATACTCATTTTCCATCCCCCTGCTCCCTGCTTCCTTTTATAAATAATGATACAATTTGCTGAGCGTTTGAAAGCTTTGCAGAGCAATGTTTTTGCTGACATGGACTTGGCAAAGGCTCAAGCAAAAGCTTCCGGAAAAGAAATTATAGATCTCTCGTTGGGTTCTTCTGATTTGCCAGCGCCGGAGATGGCGATCGCGGCGATGGAAAAATCCTTGCGGGAGACTAGCACCCACGGTTATGCTCTTTTCCAAAGTACTCAAGCCTTTCGCCAAGCAGCAGCAAGTTGGTATACCAAAAGATATGGGGTAGAAATTAACCCGGAAACCGAAGTATTGAGCTTGATTGGTTGTCAGGAAGGTACAGCTCATTTACCTTTAGCTTTGCTTAACCCAGGAGATTACGCCCTTCTGCAAGATCCTGGCTATCCTTCCCATGCTGGAGGAGTTGCTTTGGCTGGAGGGGAAATTTATCCCATGGCTTTAAGGGAAGAAAATCAGTTTTTACCAGTATTCGAGGAAATTCCTGCCGCCATTTTAGACCAGTCGCGGCTAATGGTCTTGAGTTATCCCCATAATCCTACTACAGCAGTTGCCTCTTTAGGCTTTTTTCAGTCAGCAGTAGCTTTTTGCCGTCAACATAATCTTGTTTTAGTTCACGATTTTCCCTACGCCGATATCGTTTTCCCTGGTACTGCGACTCCCCCTTCTATTTTGCAAGCAGACCCCTACAAAGAAGTGTCTCTAGAGTTTTTCACCTTTTCTAAATCCTATAATATGGGTGGCTTTCGCGTTGGTTACGCTGTGGGCAATCAACAGTTAATCAAGGCTTTACGTCAGGTTAAATCTGTCATTGATTTTAATCAATATAGAGGCATTTTAAATGGCGCGATCGCCGCTTTAGAAAGTTCTCAAGAAATTGTTCAGGCTACAGTAGAAACTTTTAGGCAGCGACGGGATATTTTTGTTCAAGCTTTAGGAGAAATTGGTTGGTCAGTACCTTCTCCTCCGGCAACAATGTATATTTGGGCAAAATTACCGAAAGAATACTCTGAGGAGTCCGTAAAATTTTGTACTAAGTTGGTGCAGCAAACCGGGGTGGCAGTTTCTCCTGGCGCTGGTTTTGGCAAAGCTGGTGAGGGCTACATCCGTTTTGCGTTAGTAAGAGAACCAGAGATTTTGCAAACAGCAGCTCAAAGAATAGCAGCATTTTTAGCTAAAGAAGACGTATAAAATTATATATAAAAATACGTATCGTATCTTCAATTATAAAGAAGAAAATACATATATCTCTTCCTCTGGTAGTATACAGAACTTGTATCATCTGCTTAAATCGTAGAAGTTGTCATCTACGCTATTTAGCCTAAGCGAAACGGCTTAGATGAAAGTAAAACTTTGCGGCTTAGTGTTTAAGTTGCTAATCAGCCCAAGATAAAGGCAATCAACAACTAGTATTTAACCCATGTTTGTCTAAGCTAAATGATGCAGACAACGTCAAGAGTGATTCAATTATTAATTCTAGATAACAAACGGCTGAAGTAACGGGGGAAACTCAATACATGAAAGATAAAATAAAAATACTACTAGGAGCCTCAGTAATTGCTGGTATAGCGGCAACTACTTCTCCAGCATCCGCAGCAAGTATAAAAATTCTTGGCACAGATTATTTTCTTTACGAAGCTATTGATACTGATTTAGATGGTATCCCTGACAAAACCAGACTCAACAACGATGCAGACGTAGAAGAGGTAGTAAAGGGAACCTGTACCATTGAGGGAGGGGCAGTTAAAGTCTGTGCTGATGGCAGTCCTGGAGGTAACATTGAGTTATTTGCCAGTAGTGAAAAAGGAGAGTTTAAAGATCCAGATGCTTTCAACAATGTTGAACCCACTAGCATAGTGAAAACCTTTGATGATGGTACAGAGGTAAAACTAAGTAGTCTGACAGGGAGAGATTGGTTTGAAACTCCAGATGGCGTGATCGAAATGAGTTGTCAAAAAGATAACTTAATCGGCAGGTGGTTTGAGGAAGCTTTAAATTCCGATGGCGGAGTTTTGCAAGGGCGAATAGTAGCTTTAGGTGCAAGCACCCAAGAAGCTTGTCAACAGTTTATTACTTTAGGTGGCCCTCAGCGTTTAAGTGACCCGAACATTTCCTACGTTAATAAGGTAGGGGAGAACATTATTGTTGGCTTAGCTGGCCATTTTGATGCAGGGAACGCCTTTGAAATAGGGACTCTACCTAGCCGGCTATTTGCAGGAATCCAGCTTAGTGAATTGGTGAAAGCAGAGTTTGGTAAAACGGAAATTCTCTACAGCTTTGACGCTTTTGCATCAGGTTTAGTAGAAGAAGGAGATAACCTATCTCAAACAGGAGAATATGAAGTAGATCCAACAATCGCCACAGTAGCAGTAGAAAAGGTTCCTGAACCCTCAGCAATGTTAGGTTTATTCGCCGTAGGCAGTTTGCTTTTCGCTACAGGTAAACAGAAAAAGAAATAAAAGTTTTTTCAAGTTTGACAACATATCAGGGTTAAAGGGGGTTTTCGACTCCCTTTTTTTTTATGACTATAGATACAATACTTGTACCGAAAGGGGCAGAATATCAAGCTGTTTGCCGAGGTTTGCAGGGGATTTCTCCTCAACCATTGGTTTTATCCCTTCCTATTGGCATTATTCCTGTCACTACTTACTTGCAACAATGGCAAAAAAATCACATTATGCCAGAAAAAGTTTTATTGGTAGGACTTTGTGGCAGTTTGTTACCTAATTATCAAGTAGGGGATTTGGTTTTCTATGAAAAGTGCCTTTATTATGATGAAAAGTTTCAGTGGCAGACCAAAAATTGCGATCGCCCCTTAACTACTCAGCTAAGGCAAAGATTAGAGAGAAAAGTTTCTTTGGTTACAAGTGTGACTAGCGATCACACCATCTCCTCAGCTAAGGAGAAACAGCAATTAGGTAGATCATCTCAAGCTGCGGTGGTAGATATGGAAGGTTTTGCCGTTTTGACTAGTTTGCCAACTAGGGTAGCTATGTTGCGAATTGTGAGCGATGATTGTATCCAGGATTTACCTGACTTAACAGGGGCAATTAGTACAGAAGGAAAATTGCTTCCTTTACCTTTAACCATAGCTATGTTAAGCCAACCTTTAGCTGCTACAAGGTTAATTCGTGGTTCTCTCAAGGGATTACAAGCTTTACAAAAGGCGATCGCTTCTTTATTTCTTTAGTTGCGGTACTGCTGTACTTTTGTTACAGATAGGTTTAAAGCTTCTGCTACTTGCTCTAAACTCAATCCTGTTGCTAACATCTGGTTAATGGCTTTTCCTAAAGCTGATTCTGCTTGTTCAGCCCTTTGGTGTTCTTGTTCAGCCCTTTCTGCTGGGGTAGCTATCCAACCCCTATGAGGATCATACCACCGTAACCACAACCCTGTAGTTCCAGCAAAGCTACCTTCCCATAACCCTAAGCCTAGACATAACTCTTCCAACCATAGTTTCCTATCAGGCAAAAGCAAGGATTGATAACTAGTTCCCTCCAAGCGAAAGGCCTGTAACCGATTTTCATAGCGGTCATAAACTACATAGTAAGGAATTCTCAAAATACGTTCATAAACTTCCCATTTAGTGGGAGGTTTATCTACTTGCTGCAAAGTTTGTCCTAAATCCTCTGCTTCAGTGCCAGGAGAAAGCAATTCTACTACCAATAAAGGATTTCTTCCTTCTTGCCAAGTAACGTAACTAAGACGGAGTTGCCCCTGCTGTTCATAGCGTGGTACTCCTGTTACTATAAACCAGTCAGGACGTTTATACCAGAGAGTATGCTGAGAGTCATAATAAAGATTGAGGTCACTGCCAACAAAGACTTCCTCTAGCGGTTGATTAACAGGAAAACAGGTTTGGCTAAGTAAATCCCCTTGAAGGCGATGAAATTCGTCTGGCAAACCTGATTCTCCTATCTCTTCGCTAGGGAGATCATACATCGTTGGCAGCACTTCTTGAGGCGGGCGGGGAGGTTGAGGTTGATACATTTTCTCAGCAAATGATCTTTGGAGATAATATTTGGTACTTTTATACTATTACTTTCTCCAGCAATAATTCATTTAAGAGAGAACCAAGAAAAGACTTATCCAAAAGCGATAAGTTAATGGCTAGTTGCTAGTTGCTAGTTGCTAAAATCTTATACTTTGTGAGGATATTTTATTTATTGGAGTTCTCTAAGCTGTGCCAAACTGTTCTTGAAGAGTTTCGTCGTTGTCGTCAGCAATTGTTGCTACTACAGTAATGGCGCGGGAAATTTCTCCTGGTGAAAGTTCTGCTACTGTTCGTTGAAAAAGTACGACAACTTGATTATCAACAAGACCAAAACAGGATTCAAATGTTTCTGACCAGTTCATTTCTAAAAGTTTACGCATCAAGCCGCTTTCGTCTTTAACTGGCAAGTTTAGTACCGATGACCAAACCGTAAGTAAATCTTCTTCAGTCTCTCCGGTCAGCCTTACAAACACCTCTACAGAGCCATACTTAAATTTCCAGAGGTGACCATTTTCATTTTTGCTCACCATGGCACTATCATCTTGCTCTAGACTAGAAATAACAGTTTCAATTACTTCAGCATGGGTAGCAGCTATACCATCTTCTAGTAGTACTTCATTAGCTAGGGCTTCTTCTGCGGATATAGTACCGTCGGTGAGGCTTTCTGTACTCAGGTTAGGTTTGTTCATGGGGAACTCTTCTCCATTTGCGTATATAAGTGGTTGCTGCAAGATTCTTTCATTATTTAACTTAGCTGTTTTGGTACTAAGTTAGGTAAAATTTTTGGAGCAAACATATATTTGTAAACAAGCCAAAGATAACTCAAATCTAGACAACAGAGCAAACCCCTTTGGTACAGCTATATACAAGGTTATATCAATTTTGCTTCTAAGAATAAATAGTTTTAGAAGCAGATTTCAGATTTTATGGGTCGCCTGGGATTTGAACCCAGAACAAATCGGTTAAAAGCCGAGTACTCTACCGTTGAGCTAGCGACCCGTAAATTTTTAGTGAACAACCGCACAGTTAACCATGGTAACACAAAATGTTTAATCTTGATATTATAGCTTTTCTCTATTGGTTAAATTTAACGCCATAACATACATAAACGCAAACATACATTCTGCATACTATGAAATAATGAACTTTGCTTAACACATACTAATGAACTCTGAAGCCATTATTCAAAAACTAAAATTCAGTTGCATCACTATGGTTTCCCATGAATTGCGTAGTCCCTTAACGAGTATTCTTTCTGCGGCGGAACTTTTGCAATACTACAGTCAAAACTGGACTGAAGAAAAAAAACTTAAGTACCTCCAGCAAATTCAAGAATCAGCTATAGAAATCACTAACATACTCAATACCACAGAGTTCGACAGCATTGGCGTGGATTTTGGAATGTTGAAGTAGTGAAGGGGGGCTATGCCCCCCTTTTTACCTAATCTTAATTTTGCTCACCAAGTCTTTTAGTTTCTAAGGTAGAAGGTATTAAGAAATAAGTTCGCATTGAAGCTAACGATCTACTGACCCCATAATTACGTCTATGCTGCCCAGAATCGCCATAATATCAGCAACCTTGACTCCTTTCAAAAGTTTAGGTAGGATTTGCAGGTTATTGAAGTCTGGCGCACGGATCTTCCAACGCCAAGGAAAGACGTTATCTTGACCAACAATAAAGATTCCTAATTCACCCTTGCCGCTTTCTAAGCGTACATAATGTTCGCCTTCAGGAATTTTGAAAGTAGGGGCAACTTTTTTGGCAATATATTGGTACTCAAAGTCATTCCATTTTGACTTCTTTCCTTCTGCCATACGCTTTGCTTCTAAGTTTTCGTAGGGGCCTCCTGGCAATCCTTTTAAAGCTTGGCGGATAATTTTCACTGACTCGCGCATTTCCCGAATTCTAATGATGTAACGGGCAAAGCAGTCTCCACCAGTGTCCCAATGAACTTCCCAATCAAAGTCATCGTAGCATTCGTAGTGGTCAACTTTACGCAAATCCCACTTAACCCCAGAAGCCCGCAACATAGGGCCAGAAAGTCCCCAATTAATTGCTTCGTCACGGGTAATTGTCCCTACCCCTTCAACACGGCGACGGAATATGGGGTTATCGGTGATTAACTTCTCATACTCATCAACTTTTTCATCGAAGTAGTCGCAGAAGTCTTCGCATTTATCGATCCAACCATAGGGTAAATCTACAGCAACTCCACCAATACGAAAATAGTTGTTATTGATTAGTCGCTGTCCGGTGGCAGCTTCCCATAAATCATAAATCATCTCCCGTTCTCGGAAAATGTAGAAAAAGGGAGTTTGCGCCCCAACATCAGCCATAAAAGGGCCAAGCCATAATAGATGGTTGGCAATACGGTTGAGTTCCAACATGATAACGCGAATATATTGAGCGCGTTTAGGAACTTCAATGTCTGCTAATTGTTCTGGGGCATTAACAGTGATGGCTTCGTTAAACATTCCTGCCGCGTAGTCCCAACGACTAACATAGGGAACGTACATAACATTCGTGCGATTTTCGGCAATTTTCTCCATCCCTCTATGCAGATAGCCGATGACAGGTTCACAATCAATGACATCTTCCCCGTCTAGGGTGACAATTAATCGCAAAACACCGTGCATCGAGGGGTGATGAGGACCCATGTTAAGTACCATGGGTTCGGTTCTAGTTTCAATTTGTGCCATAGATAGGCAATCTCTCCCTCTTTAAAACTCTTGCAGGTGGACTCGCTAACCTTAGTCTTGCTTTACTAATTATAGAGAAGAGGGTAACAGAATTTATGTATTGATTGCTTCTACACTTAATTTTTCCCATGATTGAGGGACTTTAGTTAAACTTCTAACAGAGTAATACTTGTACTTCAAAAGAAGAAGTTTTTTATATAAAAAATGGGATTTTGGATTTTCTTATATAACTAGAACTTATGTGGTAGATTAAATTTCTAGTTTTGTAGTTACTTTCAGCATTCAAAAGTGATTTTGGGGAATAATAAAAAAGTTGCTTTTCATTAAGTATCTACTACTGCTTTACCAACTACTAATTTACATCAAGAGGTTAGCATTACTATGTTGTTGCAAAAAATCAAACAAAAAGTTAAACGCAAGTTAAACTTTCAGAGTAAAAAACAAAACCCTTCTTTTGCAATTAAACCAGATGATATTTTTATTGTTTCTTATCCTAAATCTGGAAATACTTGGGTCCGCTTTTTGTTTGCTAACCTAATTAAACCTGATTCTGTACCTTTAATTAATTTTCACAATGTTCATGATTATTGTCCAGATGATAGTAATCTTAGTGAAGAAGTAAAGGCACTTCCCTCTCCTCGCTTAATAAAAAGCCATCAAAGTTTCAATCCTAGTTTTCCCAAGGTTATTTATATAGTTAGGGATGGGCGGGATGTTTATATTTCTTACTTCCACTACTTAAAACAATCTTTACCACCAAACTGCTCTTTGAAAGATTTCTTAGCAGACAATACTAGTCCTTTCGGTAGTTGGTCTGATCATATTAAGTCTTGGCTTAATGCTAAAAATAGGAATGAAGATAATTTTTTACTGGTTCGCTATGAAGATTTGCTACAAGACCCTTTTTCTACTTTTAAAAAGATGGCTGAGTTTGCAGGTTTTGAAGCTAGTTCACAACAAATAGCCAGCGCGGTAGGAAATTCTAGTTTTGTCCATATGCAAAACATTGAGAGGAAATATGGCAGAAAGTATAGTAATGACAGTGCAGATTCTTTTGTCAGAAAAGGTCAGTCAGGAGAATGGAGAGAATGTTTTGGTCAAGCAGAGTGGGAAGTTTTTCTAGATAAAGAAGATAAAAATTTATTAGAAAAGTTAGGGTATACAGTGCCTGAATCGATTATTTAAAAAAAAGCAAATTGTGCTTGTGATTAAGTTTTTTGGGGTTGGTAGCTGAGTGAAATTGTTAGCTGTCAGCCACAATTTTAAACATATTAGTTAAGTAATGAACAGCTTATTAGGGGAAAAAATCAAAAGGAAAGTTAAAACGCAAATAGAAAATATTGCTCCTTATAATAGTTTTCAAAAGCCAATTTTTATTATTTCGCCACCACGTTCTGGCTCGACATTACTTTTTCATTGTTTACAACAGTTTGAAGAGCTTTATTTTCTCCAAAGTGAGGCAGATTATATTTGGTGGCCTATTTTTCCCTATGAGAAAATGGCTAAGCCTGCTGATTATATAGGGAAAAAACAGTTATCCTATCAAAATATTCGTAATTTAAGAAAACGGATTTATGAAGACTCTGTAAAAAACTATTTAAGAAACCATCATCAAGAATCTCCCCGTGACTATCTTTTTGGTTTAAAATCAATTCGCTATTTAGATAAAACGATTGCTAATTGTTTCCATTTAGAATTTTTGGCAAAAGCTTTTCCTACTGCTCAATATATTTTTTTAGTTAGAGATCCTAGAGCTACTATTAGTAGCATGATTGAAGGCTGGCCATATCCAGAGCGCTTTGGCAAGCCTCAATTAACTCCTATTATTCAACAAGATAGTACAGCAAAGATAGAACATTGGTCTTATCCTGCTCCTCCTGATTGGCAAACAGTTATTAATCAACCTTTACCACACATTTGTGCTTGGAGTTGGCAACAACATATTGAATATCCTTTAAACTTTTTTCAAGGGCGATCGCTAGATCTAAAATGGGTTCGCTATGAAGATTTGCTTGAGAATTTCGAGGGAGTAATTGAAGATTTAGCTAAGTATTTTAAATTAAAGCTAAATAGTAGAGTTGAAAATTATACAAAGGCCCCACCCATAAGTCCTACTGCTATATCTAAACCTGATCCAATTAAGTGGAAGAGCAATAATTATAAGCAGATTGAAGCAATATTTCCTCGGATAGAGAAAATCTCTCAAAAAATAGGCTACGATCTTAATCCATAAGAAACGTTGGTTGCATCTACAACTGTCAACTAAATAACCTTTCCTAAATTAACTAAGCTGGGGGAATTCGTATTTAATTGCTACAAACAGACTGAATTAAATTCAGCTATTTTATTCTGTTTTTTTGAAAGACATTCTGCTTTGAAGAAAGCATCTTTAGAATTAGCTGAATAATCTAGTAAATGCTTTTTAGCTATTAGTATAGTAGTGAGATGATCAACTTAAAAACTAACCTCAAAAAGAACATTAAAAAGGTTTTAATCAGGTTTGATATTAGACACAAAGCTGTCCCAGATAACATTTATCATTGTTGTGTTCAAAAAACAGCTAGTCAATGGGTCAAATCAATATTATCTGACCCCAGGGTATATAAATATTCTGGCTTAGTAAGCTATAACTACGAGCATAATCTACCCCAGGGTTTTGATCCGAGGAACTTACACGAAAAAAGTATTCAGTTTTCTTTACCAACCAGGACTATAGTTAGCCCTTTATATATGGATTTTGCTAGCTTTCAATCTATCCCTAAACCCAAACAATATAAAGCATTTTTTATCAGCCGTGATCCGAGAGATATTGTAGTTTCTTGGTATTTTTCCATGAAATATTCTCATGCAGAGATGGCATTGGTAAAGGTTCATAGAGACAAGCTCAACTGCTTTATCTTTAGAAGAAGGATTAATTTATTGCATCAAATATCTAAACCGTTATGGAATTTTCCAGACTCTAAAATCTTGGCAGGAAGCTCAGAATCAGGATACTAATTTGCAATTGATTAAGTATGAAGATATTACAGGAACAAATAATCTTGTAAGTTTTCAAAAATTGTTTGCTCATTTAGACATTCCTCTGCCAGAAGATACTTTATTGAATTTACTCCAGGATTACTCTTTTAAAAAACTTAGTGGTGGCAGAAAACCAGGAGAAGAAAATCAACTATCTCACTATCGTAAAGGGACTCCTGGAGATTGGCGAAAGTATTTTAAGCAAGAAACATCATCTTTCTTTCGCAGTATAACAGGTAATTTAACCAAGCAATTAAATTACACAATCGATAATTCGACATCAACATCCAACATCCAACATCCAAGGCAACATCAGGGTCTAAAAACTAAATATGAATGTTTTACACATTAATCAATCTGACATTAATGGCGGTGCTGCTATTGCTGGCTATAGATTACATCAGGGGTTATTAAGAGACGGGTATTAATTCCCGTCTTCTTGTTGCCTCACCTCAAACAAAAAGCAGCAACATAGCACCTATTCCCCGTAAAATGCGTTGGGAAGCAAGAATCGCCCCTTTTACTGAATCTTTAGGCTTTAATTACTTACAATTTGTTGGTTCGTTTGTGATTCCGAAACACAAGTTTTACAAAGAAGCAGAGATTCTCAATTTTCACAACCTCCATAGTGGTAAATTCTCTTATTTAGCCCTGCCCTTACTTAACTTAAACAAACCTGCTGTATTTACCCTCCATGATATGTGGAGTTTCACCGGACATTGTGCTTATAGTTATGGCTGCGATCGCTGGCAAACTGGTTGTGGTAACTGCCCTCATTTAGATAGCTATCCTGCTGTTAAAAAAGATAATACTAATTGGGAATGGCAACTCAAAAAATTAGTTTACCGCCTTTCTAAATTAACCATAGTTACCCCAAGTAAATGGTTAGCAAGTCAAGCCAAACAAAGTATGCTCAATCGCTTTCCTATTCATCATATTCCTAATGGTGTAGATACGGAAATTTATCATCCCCTCAATAAAGAAGAATGTCGGTTCAACTTAGGTATACCCCAAGATAAAAAAGTATTAATATTTGGGGCGCAGGATCTCAGAAATCCGATTAAAGGGCGAGATTTATTATTGAAAGCCCTACAAAATTTACCCGAAGTTTTAAAAGCTGAAACTGTTGTTTTAACAATGGGTAATAAAGGAGATTTCTGTTTAGAAGAGGTGGGATTAAAAACCTTTAACCTGGGCTATTTAACCAGCGAATTTCAAAAAGCGATCGCTTACTCTGCTGCTGATGTTTTTGTCTTACCCACTCGCCATGATAATTTGCCTTTAGTCCTACAAGAGAGTATGGCTTGCGGTACACCTTTAGTTTCTTTCGATGTTGGTGGTGTTCCTGAATTAGTCAGAAATGGAGTTACAGGTTATTTAGCTTCTCCTGAAGATCCTCAAGATTTGTGTCAAAAAATAACCGCAGGTTTTAGAAAATACTAACTTGCGAGTTAGTTTAAGTGAAAATTGCCGTCGTATTGCTGTTGAAGAATATTCTCTCAAGCTACAAACTAAGCGCTATATTCAGTTGTACGAGAAAATTTTAAGCAAGAAAAAGGATAGTCCTCAACTAGAAAAACTATCCAATCAATTTAACCTGAATGCGCTAGGTAGAAACTTCCCTTAATTAACTTTAACTCGGAAACTTACTGAACCAACATTACGAGGATTACTATTCGAAATAGTTGAACCTAAATCCACAATTAAAGAACCATTAGTATTATTGCTATTTAGACAAAGGGGAGAACTAAAAGGAGAACTTAGGTCTAAGGGTTTAACAAAGGTTGCCCCATCGTCTCCTTCGGCATCGGTTTGAGAAATACTTTGAGAACCAGCCGGAGGAAGAGTCAAGGAAATACTATTGGGGACATAGGTAGTAACTGGAGGTATAGCATCGCAAATTTTGGCATTTTCGACAGCTTGGGAACCACTAGCTAGAAAGTAAATGGTGTACTCCACAACATCGCCACTTTGTAGGATATTATTTGGTTCCAGGCTAACTAAGCCGAAAGGGAGACTAGCAGACCAACCAGGGACAGTATCATTAGGATCGCTCTTTGTCATCAACAAATCTTTGGAAATTAACTCCTGGCAATGGTACACCGTTTCTAATCACATTGGTAATGCGTTTAACCAAAAGTAAGTTTGTGGTGTTGGGTTCTTGGACAACTACCACTGTTGGTTCATCATCTCCTGTTCCTGTACCAGGTAAATTGCCCCTATCTTGTCCATCATCTAATTCTTGGGGAATTTCCCCTGAACCACCCACAGCGTCTGTGACAGAAGGGGTTTGTATTCCAGGGCCGATATCAGCCACAGCTACAGCTTGGTTTTCAACCGCGGCCCCAGCCCCAGCAACAATTGCTGCCTGGAATTTAATTGTTACTTGACCGCCATTAGCAACAAGAGTACCGGATTGATTAAGTTGAGGAACGCTTGTACCGTTAAAGCTAGGATTTGCGCTTACTGTAGTTCCAGGAGGGCCAGAAGTTGTTAAGTCATAGCCTCCAACAAACTGCAAAGTATTGGAGTCTAAGCTATCTGTTACTACAAAGTTAGTAACATTTGTGTTGCTGTTGTTGAGATAAACTACCACATACTCCAAAATATCCCCTCTCGTAACTGAACCATCCTCGTCCACATCTTGAAATAAGCGTACAGATTTAGTTCCTACCGGAGAAGCCGGGGCTAAAACTACCAAGGGAGTAGGGTCGGGTACTGCCCCTGCCCCAGGAAAATCTGAGCCAACAGTTTCCGGAAAACTACCTCCAGGAAGGTTGCGGACAATAGCTTGGTTAAATACAGTACCAGGGGGCGTTGTCACCGGAACATTAACTTCAACAGTAACCTCAACTTGCCCTGGGGTTACTGTCCTAGCATTAGCAGCAGGAAGGGTTAAGCCTGTAATAGTGAAGGTACGATTATCGTTACTGAGAACAACATTGCCTGTGTTACCCCCCTGTCCACTCACAATTGCTACCTGGGGAGGTGCCAGGAATCTGCGACCATTCGCCATGGTGTCGGTTATGGTTAGCCCTGTAATAGGTCTTTCTGGGGGATTTGGGTTAGTAATTAGGTAAGTGTAGGTAACGTTGTTCCCTGCTACTACAGGAGAAGGATCAACAATTTTAGTTATCCGTGGTACAAAAGGACAAGCCGCACCATCGTTAAAAGTAACATCGGGGGCATTGCTAAGGAAGGTATATACAACCGGAGTATCTAAAACATTAACGCTATATAGCAATCCTGGTTCATTCTGATAAGCATAGAGAGTACCAGCCCCATCAAAGAAAGTTGCCCCCACAGACTGATTGCCAATGGGATTGGTAGTTCCTGGCAAGTATTCTACAGTCACAGTGCTACCTTGTTCTGGGTCAAATCTTAGTAACCTGCTTTCAACTTGGTCATAGGCATAAAATTTACCATCCACAGGGCTATAAGCCATATCGGAAAATCGGGGAAAGCCTACCCCCGATTTTTGTAAGTCTCTAACTTGGAGAATTTGCGGTGGTCTTTGGGTAACATCAATTTGCACCAGCTTTCCAGTACCATTGTTGTAGATATAGTAAGTTCCATCCCCTGAAAAATCTCCAGCGATATATCTATTATTAACGGGAGTGGCTGATGGTAAAGGTAAACCTAGAGGTTTGCCAATAGGGTCAACTTTACCATTGCGGTCGATGCGAAAGATTTCATAGGCATCAGGACGATTAGCATCTCCTGCTTTTACAGGATCACCAGGTTCAATAGCATAGATAAAACCATCTTGAACCCGAAAGCCCATAGCATTATATTCTCTGGGGTCTGATGCGGCAGGAGGACTGATGATAGGTAGGGTAAAAGGGGTTGTACTGGTGTTAACTGTGGTTAGTTGAGTGTTTTCTTGTTGAGAAAGAAAGAAGTCTCCATCGCAAGCAAAAGGTGTTTGGGCAGAAGTTGGAGAGGAGATAATTTAAAGAGGCGATCGCAAAGCTTAAACTGCTGGTTAACCAACAAGTTATTTTTTTAAGCTGATAATTATTAGGTTGTTTCATAACTGAATTTGTTTAGTTACAGCAATTAGTTAATACGCTAATAAAGCTGTATCAGAAAGGCAATCTCTTAATTGCTTAGAGTTATTTTTTATTGAATGTTTATGATGGCTATTAGGGAAAATATGAGTGACGAATTTGCTAGCTTATCAATAAGCTAGTTTTATTGGTGACTATTTGTATTAGTAAAGCTAGGTTATGTTGACCGAAATAGGCTCAACTTAATTCAAGCTACTTTTAAAAATAAGCTGTAGAGCAAGGAAACAGCAGAGCAAGACATGAAAAACAAAGTGATTCTAGATTAAATTAGAATTTTACGTTTAGCAAATTAGCTCAGTTAAATCGAACTTATAATAGAGATATTACCTATTGGTTATCGAGATTTATTCCCTCTTAAGAGAGATTAAGCGGAAATTTCACAGCTATATTGGGATTTATAAAAAAATTACTTAAAAGGCTGAAACATCTATTGCTTTTCAATCATTTTGCTAGTTTTTCTACATCCCAGCTCAGGATTGGAATTCCTAGCTATAGTTTTAAGCAAAATAATCGTTGCCACCGAAATTAGTTTCAGGTGAGGGGTTCAAATAACAAGCTCACATTTAAACGAAATTATCTTGAAAGACAGAGAATTAATTCTCTAGTCATCTTTCATGATTTACATCAGTCCAAGGTTATTTCTGACAAAATATTAGCTATTCTATTTGTACCCGAAAGCGGACAAAACCAACATTGTCAGGATTATTATTGGGAAAACTAGGGCTTAAGTCCACAGAAATAGAGCCATCAGGGTTACTACTATCAGGACAAGGAGGTACAGGTACACTGGAGTCTAATTCATTGAAAAAGGTGCGTGTAGCTGTAGTTGGTGAAGAAGAAAGACTGTCAGCAACATAATCTGTTCCTACAGGTATAGCATCGCAGATTTTTAAGTTCTCAACTGGTTCCCTACCATTAGATAAGAAGTAAACAGTGTACTCCACTATATCTCCAGTTGTTAAGGCGTTGTCTGTCCCTAAGCTAGTTACCCCCACAAGACCAGAAGGAAGGGCAGACCAACCGGGGAAGTTATCGTCAATGTCAGCTTCATCATCAATAAAGTTGCTGAAGTCAACTCCAGGCAATGATGCACCATTTCTGATCACATTGGTGATGCGTTTAACTAAGGCTAAATTACCTGTGGCAGTAGGGATCTGCAACAACTAAGCTTGTTGGTTCGTCGTCTCCTGTATTCCCTGCAGAGTTACCTGTATCTTGACCATCATCAAGGACTTGGGGAATTTGAGCCGAATCACCTACTGCATCAGTGATGGAAGGGGTGATAATACCAGCACCTCCTGTTGAGGTTGCAACAGCTTGGTTTTGGATTTCTACTCCCGGTGATACACCAGCGTTAACTGTGCCGCGATAGGTAATCACTACTTGGGCATTTGGTGTGCTGGGTAAAGTTCCCCCAGGAGTAACAAGGTTAGTATCGGTAGTACCGTTAAACCCATTGTTACCAGTAACAGCAGCACCATTCAAAGCTTGAAAGTTGTAACTACCTGAAACAAAAGTCTAAGTTAGAGTCTAAGTTATCTGTAGCTGCAAAGTTAGTAACATCAAGGCTGGAGTTGGTGTTGGTATAGGTGATAGTGTATTCAATGGTGTCTCCTGGGGTGACATTACCAGTGTTGTCAGCATCAATTGCTAAACTAACTGATTTCGTCCCGGCTGGAGTAGGGGGAGGTAGAATAATTAGGGGGGATGGGTCCGGTAAGGCTCCTGCTCCTGGGAAGTCGGAAGGAATGGAAGGAGGGAATGGGCCTGTCAAGCCGTTTAAGGTTGCTTGGTTAAAAACTGTTCCGGCAGAAGCATTGGGAGCAATGTTGAACTGTGGCGTTGATAGTTACCCTACCTACTTGTAGGGTCTGCTGGGATCTGTGGAAGGAAGTGCTAAATCGCTAATAGTTAAGTTTTGATTGTTGTTGGATAGAGCAACTGTACCAGGTGTAGTAGTCTCACCTAATACCTTCAAGAACAATGGTCTGTAACTGGCCCTCGTAGGTTCGACCATTAGTTAAATTATCACTAAAAGTTAAGCCAGAGAAAAATGACGCTGTTACTTTAGGCGTTAGGATTAGTAATAGTGTAGGTATAAGTAATAGTACCACCAGCAACAACTTGATTAGTGCTAATGCTTTTTTCTAGCTTTGGTGCAAAAGGACAAGCAGAACCATCATTATCTGTAACGCTGTTCGGCGGGACTAAGGAGTGTAGCCGTATTGCCATCACCACTACCATCAACTCCAACATTTACTTGTGTAAAGGTTACCACTGTTTTGGTAAAGGAATAAGTTACCAGCGCCATCAAAGAATGCTGCACCAACATTATCTGGTGGGGTAAGAGTTGGCAATCCGTTGATATGTTATTGTTTGGATAGTAGGATTAGCCTCAGTAGGATCAAAGTAAATAATTGTGATCTATTAAATCTCTAGTAAAAGCATAAAAATTGCCATCAAGGGGATTAAGAGCAAAGTCAGCTATGTTAGGAGGCTAGTTGCAGGAAAATCAGGAATGCTAGGATTAGTAACTGTGATGTTAGATAGTTTTTTTTCAGTAACAAAAGTTGCTGTTGGTCCAGAAACATCAATTTCTAAAAGTACTCCATTTGCTCGAGCTCTGTCCGTATACATAGTAATTACCTGTTAGCAGGACTACAGGCAATGTCCCCAGCAATATAGCGAGTGTCCCTGAGCTTCGGGTGAAGCTCCCTGCCTAATAGCACCGCTAATTGGCGTTACCATACCATCTTGATCTATTCGATAAACAAAATGACCTTTTGGACTTCTACCGTTGTTATCAAGCTCTGACGCGTCACTAGCATCAAAAATATCTGGGTTAATACCATAAATAAATGACTGTTATCAAAGCGAAAGCCTGTAGCGTTATTTCTTGGTCTGGCCCCGTTCCATTAGGAGAACATGTTAAATTAAAAGGTACACTTCCTGTATTAACAGTCATTTAGAGTTGTTGGTGTTGCCTTGACTAAGGAAAAAAGTACCATCACAGGTGAAAGAGTTTTGCGCTTTTGCACCGGGAGAATAATAAGCAAGAGATGTTGTCCACAAACTCAAACCACCAAGTAACCAAGCAGCAGAGGTACGGAAATTAGATTTATTTGCAGTAGGTAATACTTTTAAAATTTGCTTCATAATTCAAGACAATAAAATTTCTGACTCTGGTGTTGATGTTTTTGATAATTCCCCAACAGTCGCCCCTGAGAGCAGGGGACTGATGAGATTAAGGCAGAGAAACAATTGCTGCATTAAAAGCAGGTTCTGATGTACCATAATCGCTATGGGTCGCTGTTGCTGTAACGCGATCGCCTGGTTGCAATCCTGATATTTCTATCTCAAAATTGCCCCCTTTGTCTACTTCTACCGTGGCGATCGCTTGGTTAAGAGGCCCTTGTTGCCCGTTGTTTTCAATTACACGGTAAATTTCAATAGTAGACCCAGCTAAGGCTTTACCCATTAGTTTGGTTTTTTTGTTCAGGGCAAAAAACTCTCGACTAACAAAACTGGGAGCATTGATACCCTTGTTGGCTGCTTGACGGCGACGTTGATAAAAATCAATTTCTGGGTTGGGACCATCACCTTTTTGATAATCCTTAACTTCTGTATTGTTTTGTGCTACCAAATCAATACTTAGTCCTTGCAAGTTAGTAAATAGGTTATTGAGAATTACCACGCGATCGCTTTCTGGGAAAAGCTGCAACAGTAACTCCTGTACCGGGTTGATTAGCAATGCGATTTCTAGTAATTAAATGGTCACTACCGGAAAGATAAATGGCCGCACGTTCGTATCGTTTGCCGTTGTCGGTGATATTGTTGTCGCGCACTTCCACTGCACCCATGGGTTTAAAAGCAAAGATGCCGCTACCAGCATTGTTGCGAATCAAGTTGCCCTTAATCACAGAATTGGTGATATCTCCTTCCAAGCGAATGCCATCAGGCATTCCTGCAAAGCCATTTCTTTCAATCAGGTTGTCACTAACTAAAAGGTTGCTTGCCCTAACGCTGGTGATAATGCCGCTACCATCGTGATTAGCAATGATATTGCGGTGAATGGTTGTGCCTCTGCTGTTGAAAACATAAACGCCAAAACCTGATAGTTTCTTAGCTTCAGGAGAATCTGGTTGAGGAGAATCTGGTTTTGCGGCGGTAGGGACTACAAACAAAGCATCAGAAACACCAAACTCGTGGGGTTTAGCATTTCTGGCTACTTCATTTTTACTGCGATCAAGTTGACTAATAAAGCGAGAATCTGTCCCTAACCCAGAAGGCACTCCCAACCAATTATGCTCAATCACCACATCCTGGGGAGGAACATCCTGTTCACTGAAAGGAAACTCGTCGTAGGGTATTTCCCTTTTAAAAGTATCTGGAGGTGGCAAGCGATGGGAAATAAAAATATCAGCGGTGGGGGTATTGGCTGTAGGCCCTTGGGGATAACTAAAGCCATAAATACTCAGTCCCCGCACCATCACACCATCAGCAACAATAGTTAAACCTCGCAGTACCTGAGTTTCTGTCGCTGGGGTAATAGCAATCACAGGAATAGGTGTTGCCCCCCCTTCTTTTTCTAATTCCTCACGGTCATAACCTGGTTGAGTTGTACCGTCAATAACCAGTCCTGGGGTAGATAGAGGCGGCAACATTTCCACTAAATTAATGGTTGTCTTTTGGGGAGACAAATTAAATTCAATGCGAGAATTACCTTCCCCTGGAGTCAATTGCTGCCTTTCCGCTTCACTTAACTCCTCCATGGGCAAGCTACCATTAATAGCTGCGATCGCCTCTCGCAAACTAAGGAAGTTATCGGCTTGAATAGTATCAGCGTTAGTATTAACCACCGCCCGCCAATTCATTGTTTCTGCATTAGCAAAGTTTGGGATTGCTAATAAGGCTAAATTAAAAGCCAGAATAGATGCTGTAACCTGAACAGAATTCACTCTTGTTACTCCTTGTACTTAATCGAAACAGAATGGAAAACTTTAAAAATTGCTAATGGCTAGTCGCTAGTCGCTAATGGTAACAGACCGTAATTATGTTTACCCATTACCCATTACCTATTACCAACCTCAGACTCTTGTTGCTGTGCCGGCACAGGCCTTTGCCTACCAAAACCGCCAAACAATTCATTAACTTTAAGAGTTAAGTTTAAGTAAGGCCCACCATCGGAACGATAACCGTCAAAGTCCCCATCATCAACACTACCAAAGCTATAACCCAAACCGATGCGTAGGTCAGGAGTGAGGTAGTAGCCAGCTTCGGCTGCAAAGCCAAATTCATCAAAATTGGTCGAAGGTTGCCCAATCCAACGCCCTTCTAAAGCAACATCGGTGTTATACCCTGTGCGGTAGGTTGCTCTTAGCTGACTCAGAAAGACGCTGCTGCTGTTGCTAAAGTTACTAGCTAAGTTCGTTGTACTACTACGCATAGCGAACTTGCCGTAAAATTCCCAACGCCAATCGGGGGCATAAATCATATCAGTGGAAACTACATGGTCAGTAGACCCTGTACCACTGCCAAAAAGTAGGGTTTCGGGAATAATTGAAGGGTTGCGGCGATATTCGTATTTAAGTAAGGCGTTAAAACGGTCATCATGGGGGTCACGGTAAGCTAGTCCCATCTTGACTTTCACTGTATCTCCCAACCCACTTAAAATCTGGTTAGAGGTATTAGCTTGGTCAAAACGGAATAAAGCAGTTAACCCAGGAGTCACTTTACCTGCGGCGGCTGCATTCCAAACCGTATTCTCTCGCCCGGAACCATTCCTCTGTTCAAAACGACCGGAAACTTGAAAGTCTGGGTTCGCTGTATATTCAAAACCCACACTATAAGCTTCCCCGCCAAATACTCCCAAAGATGAGGAACTTTGACCCACCGCATAGGGTTGAGCAAAACGAGGTCCTGCGGCAGTAACGCTGGAAATGTCACTGGTGACGAGTTCATAACCTAAGTTAATGCGGAAACCAGGGGCAATGGTTAAGCGATGTCCTAAGCCAATGGAACCTTGACCTGTGACACCACTGTATCCCCCCACCAACGCATAGCGGTTGTATAAATAGGTATCCTCCCCTAACCTTTTTTCAGTAATGGTTTCTAAGCTAGTGATGGAATTATCCCCCAACAAGCCCCCATCGTAAAATTGGTGTGCTAGTCTCATGGTCACTTCTGGTTGCACTTTCCAATCAATACCAAAGGTGGTGCGGTTAGGATAAAGTGGGTCTTCCCCATCTCCTAAATTAATTTCATTTTTAGCTCTTAAGGCAATGGTTTCTGTGACCGGAACATTAAGATAGGAGACAACTTGGTCACTGTCACTATCAAAAATATTACCTGCATCGTCGTTGCGAGAGCGATGCACATAGTCAACATTCAATTCTGCATCCCCAAGTTTTTGCCTTACCCCAGCAGAAATAGCGGTGAGATCGTTATTAATAGCTGTTCCGGGGAGGGCTTCTGAACCAGGGTTAAACAAACTAGTGTTAGGATTAAAAAGATCAAAAGGAACTGTTCGTACCGCCGGAGCAACACCAAAATTTTCTTCGCGATCAAAGCTAGCTTGCAAGGTTGTAGTAGGGGCAACTTGAGCTAAGATTGCTGCTCCGTAGCGGGTTTGTCCTGGGGTAAAACTGGTGGTGGCATTGTTGGCAAAACCAGTTTCGACAGAACGATAAAAAGCCCGTGCGTTAAGTCCTTTAACAACTTCCCCTTGCAACTCCAAACGATAAGCATTAGCAGCAACGTTTCCGGTTAAGGGAGAATTATTGTGGGAACGAGCAAATTCCCCGATGAAGCGCCCTTTTTCCCCCACATTAAATAAGAAATCCGCTCCATATAACTCAAAATCCTGGCTCCCTTGATCTTCATAAAGATAGGTAGCTGCTAACCAGTTTTCTTGGTTCAAATCTTGGGAGAAGTTGTATTGCACTCTCCCTGCATAAATATCCGTCTCGCCGTCAGTATCCCCTTCAAACTGATAAGTAGCAACAATTTTCCTCACTAAGGTGTTACCAAAAGGATCAAACTCTAGTTGCTGCATCGGACGGCGGAACAACAAAGTTCCCCTGTCGTAGTCAATTTCATAATCAGGACCACGAGTCAAAGCTTCGCGAGAAATAACAGTACCGGGACGATTGATTTCTTCAGTTTCAATAAAAATATTCTCACTACCGGGAACTAACTGCCGTCGTGCCAGGAAGTAATAACCACTAGTACCGTCAGGGACTAAAGTATCCCTTTGAAAGCCATCTACATCAGGGCTATATAAAGCGGTGAGTTGGAGATTACCCAGGCTAAAGTTACCTTTAAAACCATTTAAGGCGCGGGTTGTAGCCGTAAAGAGTTGGGAAGGACGACTAAATTCTGTGGTGTAATAATCTCCCCACATAAAGTAGTCTGGTTCAGCCCCCGTAACAGGGGATTGACGTTCAAAGCGTAGGTAAACACTGGTGGTAGAGGGGGTTAAATATTCAACACTGGAACTATCCCCATAAACAGAATACTGCTTCTCACACTCTTGCGGCCCTCGAAATAATCTGCTAATGCCATCGCAGGTTTCATTAAGGGGTCGTTCGCTGTTATAAGCCCCGGTAAATAACCATTCACCAACAGCCCCAGTTGCAAATACTGCCGCATCAACATCCGCTTCAAAATCATCATCCATAGTGCTGGGATTGAGAAATTCCCGGCGACTGCTAAAGAAATCTGTCCCCGCTTCACCAATGCGCAGGTTAAGGACTCCAGATACCAAAGAAGGACGAAGATAGGTAATAAATTCTACTTGAGTGTAGGTTTCTAAGTCTGCTGTTACTTTGCTTTGGGGGTTAATTTGAATAGCAGTTATTGCTTCTTCTTCTAATAGAGAATCTTTAAGATCAAAACTTTCAATAGCAGCACGAATCTTTACCTTTTGCGCTTCTAAGTTAGATTGCAACTCCGCTTTAAATATTCCTTCTCTCGCTAGTACCTGAAACCCTGGCCGATCTTCATCTTGATCTGTACCAATAAATTTACCAGCACTGGAGGTGAGGGTAACAAAAGTTTCTTCGGTAATCAGTTCCCCTGCTGCATCGGTAATGCTTCCTTCTAGGGTTATGGTAGAACGTCCATCGGCTGGTACTCGCGGATCTCCGGCTGGGAAGAGTTGAATTTGACCAATAACAGCTTCTTCTACGGTTAATTTGGTTGTTACAGGAGTACCATTATTAGCCACAACGGTAATAATATTTTCCCCTTCCTGCAACGGCACGTTATACCAAACTTGGGTAATCAGATTTTGCGCTTCATCTTGCTCAATTTGCGTCGGTAAGTTAGGATTAAGAGGTTTTTGATTAATTTCAACCCTAACCTCGCTGCTAGCGTTATATTGAACAATAAGATTGGTGGAACGGCTATTTTTTTGCCCCGCTTCAGGAGCTAAAATCCTCACCTCATCTAACTCCAAGGGTTCCTCAATTACAGTATCACCCGCTGTTTCTTCTTCTTGGGCTATTTCCTCTGTCTCAGTTACCTCTAGCTGACTATCAATGTTTAAAAGTTCTACATTGGTTTCTTCTAAAGAAAATGAAGTTGGTTCCAGTAATTCCAAATTCTCTTCTTCTGAGGCGCTAGCTACACCAGCTATGCCTATGCACCCAGATAGTAAAATTGCTAAATTTAAGAGCGGATAACGCCTGATGCTCAAAGGTTTGGGTCTACTAAGACCCTTTCTGCTTACAATCACGATCCCTTTCCCTGATTTGACGGCTACTTATTTAATTTGTTGATTTCAATTAACTTGTTGCTGTTGTTCTCCAGAAGCTGGAGTTACAGCAAAATTCATTCTTACTAGTCCACCTGGTTCTAAGCGCACTAAGCGAGACTGGCTATTGCGCTCGATAAAGTAAAGGTTGGGGGCTAGTGTGTATCCCGGCAAACTACTTAGGTCGAGAGTACCCGTTCTATTACCAGAAATTACGTTAGCCATAGAAAATAACCCGTTAGCATCAGCAGTAATGCGGTTGCCGTCGTCCATAATGACTACGGCATTAGGTACTCCAGGTTCTCCCTGCTGCTGTTCACCATCAAAATTCTTGTCGACGAAAACTCGACCGATAACCGTACCACAGTCAGAAAGAATTCCGGGACGAATTCGTAATCGATAGCTAGCTAAATTACTGCGGGGTTCTTGTGCTGTATTTCTACCGTCACCCCTAACTGCATCTGGGGTAACTACAGCAGCATAAATAATATTAAGAATTTGACCCGGATTTAGGGTATCTGAAGATGTAAAGGTAACTGTTCGACCTGAGCGAGTTGCTATTGGTGTAGTAGTTGGTGTAGTATTCGTATCATCAGTAATTGAACTTTGCAAAGATTCAGCTAAAAAGTTCAGCCCTAATGGCATGGTGTCCGTTATGGTGAATCCTGTCACTACTGTTGTACCAGAGTTTTTCAGAGATAAGCGATAAACTACCGTATCTCCTGGTTCCGCTGCTGCTCTGTCTGCTGTTTTAATCAGCTCTAATTGGGCTGGTTCAGCTACATCAACAGGAGTGGTGATGGTGTTGGAAGTAACAACACGATTAAGGTTGGAGTCTACCTTGGGCAGGTTATCTCCAGACGCTGAAGCTGTGTTCTCGATTTGTTGCTGGGCAAGAGCTGGGGAAACCCCAGCAACTAGGGAAATCATTGTTGTCAAGGCAATAATGTAGAAGCTCCCTGACCCTAGTTTGATAAGTTTCATGGGTATGGTCTACTGTTAGCGAGTATTCCGGTTATTTTTACTGGTCTTTTGGGTCTTAGAATGAAAATTCAAGTACTTACTCTAGCCCGAATGATGATTATAGATGGATTTCCCTGATTTATAACAGTCTATGCCCATTTCTTAAAGTAAAGGAGGGAATATCAAAGATATTCACCCTTAAGCTAGGACAATTGCCCAAGCTGGCTTGTTTATAACTACCTTAATTTGAGAGAACACAAAAAATTATGACAAAGACTGATAATTATTAAGTTTGGAAGTAGTAGATGCTGATGAAACAAGTCTAAGTAATAGAGCTTAGATGAAGTTATAAATATCTACGCTCTATTGCTGACGAGATTTAGGTGATGCTATCACCTAAATCTGCATTGTTCAATATGAACTTGAATAATATCTCTCTTATGGCATAATATACGGACTCTTTTTGATATTTTCCTGTTTAATAAGAGGATTTAAAAGTAAAGACATCGTTGTTTTTTTTGTGTAGAAAGTAAATTAATCAAAATTAACTTTTATAACAATTGATTAATTTCAAACATCAATTATTAGCTTTAAGCAAACGTGAACTTTGCAAGCGTTTCATCCAACCTGCTAAATATTGACGATTAGCAATTTGCTCTTGGGGATCTAAGGTATCTAAAGGATGGGGAGCTAAACCTTGGATAGTAGCGGTAGTTACACAAAACATCGACTTTTGAAAAGTTTGACAAATTTGCACTCTAATATCATCCTCTCCCCTTAAACTTTTGCTGTACAACTCATGAAGATAATCCGGTAGGAAGTGGCGCATATCTTGCATGAGTAAAGTGGGAGGAATGCCAGCACCTCCTATGGGTAAAGGGTCTGCATATAAAGCCCCATAAGTAAAGTAACCAGGATCATAGGGGATTTGATAAGCTTGAGCATTGTAGGAAATTGTTCCTAAAAAAGGTGTACCTCGGAAAAATATGGCTTCTACATAAGGTACGGCTGTATCCATCAAGAAAGTCAATCTTGCTGATTGAGGAATAATTTTGTATTCCTTACCGCGAATAGTTACTTGATAAGTAATCGGTTGATTAGCTGCGGCTACCAAACCATCAAGAATATGCTTCACCACTTGAGGAATTGAGTTGATTTTTCCTTTGTCGTATTCATCAGATAAAGAAAGAAACATATCGCTCATCACGCGCCAAAACTGTCCTAAACCACTGTAATAGGCCATTTGGCGTACTTGCTCTGGTAAAAAATCCGAGAATCCTAGATGTATAATTTTGAAGAAAGGATTATCTTTGAATTTAGCTTGAATAACTTCTTGAGCTATTTGCTCAAATTCTGGAGAATCTAAATAGGTATCTAAACCACCGCCACCATGCCAAAACATACTTTTCATGCAGTATTCAGCATATTCATAGTTGATGCGGTCATGACTCAAGTGAGCAAGTAGCTTTTTAAAGGATACTTGACCATTAAAATATTTAAAGAAAGGAAAAAAGACGAAAAGTTGGTTTTCAGAAATATAAATTAAGTTTCGCGAATAAGCATCTAAAACAACGCTATAACTTTTGAGAATACCAACAACTTCTATAAGATTTTCAGGAGTATCTTCAAGTAAAGCTTGTCCTGATTCTAAACGCCGAATATATTCAGGGAGAGGAGGTTGGGCAGCTTTTTTGGGGGTACTTACCATGATAAAGATGGGGGAAGTAATAAGTAATAAGTAATAAGTAATAAGTTAAGAATGTACTGTCTCTTATTTCCTATTACCTTGCACAACTAGCGACTAGCAATTAGCAATTAGCAAAATCATTTAATTTGTTCAACAGCAACCAAATTGTGGCGTTTAGAAATTAAAGCCAACCCTTGAGGCTCACTCCAACGCAACATCCAGTTGGGTTGAAGCCCTAAAACAATGATTAATACTGTTAAAACTAAAGCAGGAATATGTTCGGGCCACTGTACCTTTGGTAAGTTAGACAGTTTGTCTGTGAGGCGACCGAAAAAGACGCGGTTGATGACTAATAAAAAATATACAGCAGTTAGACCTGTGCCAACCATACAGAGCAAAGTTTGGACAGGAAAAATGGCAAAACTTCCCCGAAAGACCACAAATTCGGCGATGAACCCTACCATACCAGGAATACCAGAACTAGCCATTACCCCTACTACCATTAAACTACCAGTAATTGGTAAACCGCGCTCTGGATTTAGCAAACCGCTCAAAGATTTCACTTCACGAGTTCCTGTTTTTTCATAAACTAGTCCGACTAAAATAAACAACAAAGCTGAAATCAAACCATGACTGACCATTTGGAAGATTGCAGCTACTAAACTCAAAGGAGTGGTTGCAGAAGCAGCCAGAAGAATGTAAGCCATGTGAGCGATAGAAGAATAAGCTACTACCTTTTTCATATCAGTTTGGGCGATCGCACAAGAAGCTCCATATAAAGCGCTTATGGCTGCGATGGTGGCTAACCAAGGAGCAAAAATAATCCAAGCTTCTAAAAATAAGCCAACTCCAAACCTCAGTAAACCATAGGTTCCTAATTTTAAAAGCACCCCCGCTAAGAGTACAGAAATAGGGGTGGAAGCTTCGACGTGGGCATCCGGTAGCCAGGTGTGGAAGGGGAAAATGGGAATTTTAATACCGAAACCAATTAACAGACTCCCTAAAAGCCACAATTGCGTACCTACAGGTAGGGTTTGCGAACGTAATACCTGATAGTCAAAACTAGTTGCACCGGTAAACCAAACTAGACCTAAAAATGAAGCTAAGACTAAAATACCGGAAAAAGTTGTGTACAGGAGAAATTTCATAGCTGCATAACCCCGCCGCTTTCCTCCCCAAATAGCAATCAAAAAATATAAAGGAATAATTTCTACTTCATAAAAGAGGAAAAATAGCAACAAATCCTGAGCTAAAAATGCTCCTGCTGCCCCAGCACTTAATATTAATAAAAGAGCAAAGTAGAAACGGTGTCTAGGAATAGAGCGACTACTAAAAATAATCGCGATTAAGGTTAATAAGCTGTTTAAGAACAGCAAAGGTAATGACAATCCATCTAAACCAAGGTGATAATTTAAACCAATCCATTCAATCCAATGAATGTTCTCAGAAAACTGCATCTCAGTTTGAGTTGGATCAAACTGTAAAATGAGGAAAATATTCCAAACTAAAATAGCACTGGCAAAAATTAGTGCCACTAAACGATAATGACTAGATTGCCACTTTTGAGGTAAAAGGCTAATCGTCAGCGCACCTAAAAGTGGTAATAAAATAAAAATACTGAGCATAAAATTTGACTAAACTCCCCATATCCTTTTACACAAATCCGGTTCATACAAACTGTTCCCTACCTCCATAGGTGATCTCAGCTTATTGGTAGTGATTAACCAAAGATGACCATTGCTCAACTAGAATTGGCCATTGACCATTGGAAATTGACCAAGTAAGCAGCAAACTTACCCCCAGCAAGATGGTTAGTAGATAAAACTGAGATTGACCAGAAATACTGTATTTCAAAGCATTACCACTAAATACTGTAAATAACCCCACTAAATTAACCACACCATCAACTACATAACGGTCAAACCAAGTAGTAATTTTAGACAGAGAAGAAACAGCAAAAACAACCGTTAGGTCATAAAGTTTTTCAATATAAAAGTCATAGGCAAGTAAGTCTTGGATGAAGCGCAAATACAATTGGGTTGATCTGGCCCAATTCCGACGCAGTTCTATAGCTGCCCCAATTAAGCAACCTACAGCACCAGAAAAAATTAATAAAGCCATAGCATACTGGCTGAAAAGAGGACCACTTGGAGAAATAAGTTCTCTACTATTTGAAAGTAGCTGTCTTTGTTGGAAAATAATCGGAATTAAAAGAGTAACAATAGTTAAAGAAACCATCGCTAATGCCATGGGCCAAGGGGCTTCTAAGGCGCGACGAGTTTTGACTTGAGGTTTTCCCAAAAAGACTAAGCGAAAAAGACGAGTTAAGTTAATAGCACTCAAACAGTTGATTAATAGCAACATGGCGAGTAACCACCAAGGAACAGCAAAGAAACCAGCTATCCATTGTTGCATAGCCCAAAACATTCCCATGGGGATAAGTGCTACTAACCCAGCTATCCCAACTACAAAAGCTATGGTGGTGGCTGGCATTTTTGACCCCAAGCCCCCCATTTCCGTAACATTCTGACCACTGGTAGCTAAAATAACTGAGCCGGCACTCATGAAAAGTAGAGATTTAGCTAAAGCATGGGTAAATAAAAGTAGTAAAGCAACATTGATGGGTTGTCCAATACCAACGGTGATAAAGACCAATCCTAAGTAAGCGCTAGTGGAATGGGATAAAGCACGTTTGAAGTCAATTTGAGCAATAGCTATTAAAGAAGCCCCAATAGCTGTAACCATACCGATGACTATTAAGGCGTTAGAAGCAATGGGGGAGAGGGTGAAAACTGGTTGGAGTTTGATTAGTACAAAAGCACCCGCCGAAACAACTACAGAGTTTCTCATAATTCCAGCAGGGTTTGGTCCTTCCATGGCTTCATCTAACCACAGGTTCAAAGGAAACTGAGCGCATTTTCCCGTTGGTCCGGCGATTAAAGCTAAACCTAATAAGTTAGCTGTAAGGGGAGAAACCGGAGATGTTTGTACCCATTCTCCTAGTTCGCTAAAATTAAGCCCTTCTCCATAAGCAGAAAGGGCCACTACACCCATAAAAAGGATAATATCCCCTACTCTTTTGGTTAAAAACGCATCTCTAGCTGCAGTTACTACTAAAGGCTGAGCATACCAAAATCCCACCAGTAAATAGCTAGAAAGGGTGAGCATTTCTAGCAAACCATAGGTTAAAAATAAAGAGTCGCTAATGGCAATACCGCTCAATGCTGCTTCAAAAAAGCCCATAAGTCCGTAGAATCTTGCCAAAGACCAGTCTTTTTCCAGATAGCCCAAGGCATATATCTGGACAAGAAAGCTAATCCCTGTGACGACTTCCATAGCTCCCATACTAATGGGAGAGATTTCAATAGCCAAAGATAAGTCTAAATCAGCTACTTTTAACCAAGAGAAAACCAATTGTTGAGGTTCTTGATGCCAAATCAAAGCTAAAACAATTGACCCATGAACAAGAGCCAATAAAGTCATGAATAAATTGATATAAGCTGCTGGCCTCGGCCCCTTTCTGCGAATAATTCCTACTGACCAAGGTAAGCTAAGAATCGCCCCTATTAGTCCGTATAAAGGAAGGAACCAATAGTTATTAATTAAAAAATCAGTCATTAAATTTGCTTGAAAAAATCATTATACTGACCATAAATTTTCTCCTTTTAAAATCAGCTATTTAAATCTTGAAAAACAAAAGATTTAAATAGTGTAGAGACATTGTTTTTAAACTTGGTCTGAGATATCTAAGCTTTTTCCGTTAAAGCCTGACTCTTCTTCTCTAGGAAGTATTCTTACCTACCACTGCCGATAGAGCAAGTTCTGTGAGAAATCAAAGGCTAGTATCTGCAACCCTCAAGATTATCTTGAATTTATAAAGAAATTATAAAACACGAAGAAGCCTTCTAGTCAAAGGTCGAATTTTCAATGATCACAGGGGATACATTAATTTTTATTAACTTTGCGATTTTAAAATATTATAAAGACTTATATTGTCAAAGGTACAAAGCTTTCCTATGCTTTATTTATAGAGTTAAAAAAATTAGCCATTTCAATATTTCGCCAAGAGTCAATTTTTATTTACTTGCTTAGATGGGATGTGTTAATTGTGACTTTAATATATTTATTGAGTTGTGGAAACCTGTTTCATACCTAGATTTTGTATCTAGCTGTTGTCTTGGCTGGATGAGTTTAGTTGCACAAAAAATTGGCTTAAATAAAATGGCAATTATATGAAAATGAGCTTGGCTTATTGTAGAGGAAATTTGAGATATGCCAATTGCGGTAGGAATGATTGAAACCTTGGGTTTCCCAGCAGTGGTAGAAGCTGCTGATGCCATGGTTAAAGCCGCTCGCGTTACCTTGGTAGGTTATGAAAAAATCGGTACAGGTCGCGTCACAGTAATTGTTCGCGGCGATGTATCAGAGGTTCAAGCCTCAGTATCTGCCGGCACTGATGCAGCTAATCGTGTCAACGGCGGTGAGGTCTTATCTACCCATATTATTGCCCGTCCCCATGAAAACTTGGAGTATGTCCTACCCATTCGCTATACCGAAGAAGTAGAGCAGTTCCGAATGTAGCTTAAGATAACTTGCCAACTTCCCACCTTAGTTATTTTCAATCCCAATTAATTTTTTAGGAGTTTAAGAATCCATGTCTATTGCAGTAGGAATGATTGAAACCTTGGGTTTCCCAGCAGTGGTAGAAGCTGCTGATGCCATGGTTAAAGCCGCTCGTGTTACCTTAGTAGGCTATGAAAAAATTGGTACAGGTCGCGTCACAGTAATTGTTCGCGGCGACGTATCAGAAGTTCAAGCTTCAGTAGCGGCTGGAGTAGAAAATGTCAAAAGAGTTAACGGAGGTCAAGTACTTTCTACTCACATTATTGCTCGTCCTCACGAAAACCTAGAATACGTATTACCTATTCGTTACAGCGAAGCAGTAGAGCAATTCCGTGAGAGCGTTTATGCTCCAAGATCCTTACCTAGATAAGTGTTTAGTTAATTATTTCTAGTCTCTTCCTACCATCTAAATCTCCATTCCCTTAATTAATGCAAATTGCTCAGGTTCGTGGCACAGTTGTTAGCACACAAAAGCTCCCTAGTATGACAGGAGTTAAGCTACTCTTGGTACAATTTGTAGATGAAGAGGGACTGCTTGTGCCGAAGTATGAAGTGGCAGCAGACCGAGTAGGAGCTGGTATTAGCGAATGGGTATTAATCAGCCGCGGTAGTGCAGCTCGTCAAGAAGTTGGTAGTGAGGAGCGTCCCCTAGATGCCACGGTAATAGGAATTATAGATACAGTTACTGTAGAAAATAGCTTGATTTATAGCAAAAGAGAGCAATATCGCTAACTTTAACTTTGTGTTGCACTACCCTCATTAATTTAATCAGGGATTGCTTGTTGTATTAGGAGGATTCAATCAATGGTAGCCCGCAGACAAGCGGCTCCCCCAACTCCTTGGTCGGAAGACTTAGCAGAGCCGCAAGTTGATAAAACAGCTTATGTCCATTCTTTCTCCAGGGTAATTGGAGATGTTCACATTGGCTCAAAGGTGATGATAGCCCCAGGAACATCTATCCGCGCTGATGAAGGGACTCCGTTTCACATTGGTGATAGTACTAACATCCAAGATGGAGTAGTAATTCACGGTTTAGAAAAGGGTCGAGTCACTGGAGATGATGGTAGGGAATATTCGGTTTGGGTCGGTGATGATACTTGCATAACCCACATGGTTTTGATTCACGGACCAGCCTATGTGGGAAACGAGTGCTTCATCGGTTTTCGCTCTACTGTCTTTAACGCCAAGGTGGGTAATGGCTGTATCATTATGATGCACGTCCTGATTCAAGATGTAGAAATTCCCCCTGGCAAGTATATTCCCTCCGGGACTGTAATTACTAACCAGCAACAAGCAGATCGCCTTCCTGATGTGACAGAAGCAGACAAAGAATTTGCTCATCATGTGGTGGAAGTTAATGAGGCTTTGGGTGCTGGCTATCTTTGTGCAGAAAATGAACGTTGTCTACTTTCCCTAGATAAGAAAATGGGTACATATAATACATATAAAAGTAAAAGCGCTGGAGTTTCCAGCCAAACAGATTTAGATACAGAAACTTTAGAGCAAGTACGTTCTCTGTTAGCTCAGGGATATAAAATTGGCATAGAACACGCTAACAAGCGTCGCTTTAAAACTGGCTCTTGGCTCAGCGCACCTTCACTTGAAGGACGACATACAGACCAAGTAATAGCAGAATTAGAAGCAGCTTTAAATGAGTATTCAGGGGAATATGTACGCTTAATTGGCATTGACCCCGAACATAAGCGGCGGATTACAGAAACAGTCGTACAACGCCCTGATGGCAAGTCAAATCATAATGGCTCACAGAGCAAAAAATCATCTACTAGTTATCGTAATTACACTACTTCAAGAAGTAGCCACAATAACGGCTCTAATAATGGCTACCAGGCAAACAATGGTAACGGTGGCTTAAACCCGGATATTACTGAACAAATCAACTCTTTTTTAAGCCAAGGCTACAAAATAAGTTTAGAACACGCTAATAAGCGGCGTTTTAAAACCAGCTCCTGGCTTACTGGCTCTTCAATTAAAGGTACAAGGGCAAAAGAAGTCATTGCTGAGTTGGAAGCAGCTTTAGTAAACTACCCCCAAAAATATGTTCGTATTATTGTAGTTGATGCTAACGCTAAGCGCAGAATAGCTGAAATAGTCATTCAGCGTCCTGATGGCAAAGCAACTTCCACCCAAAGTTCTCACTCAAACTCAAGTTCTTCTAATTACCAAAGTTCAAGAAGGCAATCTTCTTCTTCTATTAGTAGTAGCTTAGATTCAGAGATTGTTGAACAAGTTGAATCTCTACTGCAACAAGGCTACAAAATTAGTTTAGAACACGCTAATAAACGGCGTTTTAAGACTAGTTCCTGGTTGGGGGCGACTTCAGTTCGGGGGACAAGAGCCAAAGAAGTTATTGCCGAGTTAGAAGCAGCTTTGGTGAACTATCCTCAAGAATATGTTCGTATCATTGCTGTGGATGCTAATGCCAAGCGCAGGATTGCCGAAATAGTTATTCAGCGTCCTGATGGCAAAGCAATTTCTACCCAAAGTTCTAGCTCAAATCCAAGCTCTTCTAATTACCAAAGTTCGAGAAGGCAATCTTCTTTTCCTTCTTCCTCTTCTGCTTCTATTAGGACTAGCTTAGAGCCAGATGTGGTTGAACAAGTTGCCTCCCTATTGCAACAAGGTTATAAAATCAGCTCAGAACACGCTAACAAACGGCGTTTCAAGACTAGTTCTTGGTTGAGTTGTGGTTTCCTCGAAGGTAACAGTGAACAAGAAGTTCTCTCAGAACTAGAATCGTGCTTAGTAGAGCATGAAGGGGAATATGTACGTATCATTGGCGTAGACTCCCAAGCTAAGCGCCGGGTAGCGGAAATAGTTGTGCAGCGTCCTGACGGTAAAGCAACTTCTAACGGCAGTAACAATCACGTTTCTAGCCGGACTAAAACTCATGTAGGCTCGCCTCCTCGGTATAACACCGTTAATTCTAAAACCGATTTCTCTAGCAGAAGCTTGGGCCCAGAAGTGGTTGAACAAGTACGCTCTCTCCTTGCTCAAAATTACACAATTGGCACAGAACACGCAGACAAGCGCCGCTTCAAAATTAATTCTTGGCGCAGTTGCTCCCCCATTGAGTCTCAGCGAGAAGCAGAGGTGCTTACGGCTTTGGAAGCTTGTTTAGCAGAACATCAAGGGGAATACGTTCGTTTACTGGGTATTAACCCTAAAGAGAAACGGAGGGTGCTGGAAGAGGTTATTCAACGGCCAAATGGGAAAAAGTAGGTAGACCCGTTAAAGGGTAAGGGGCAAAGGATAAAGGGAAAGGGGAAAGGTAATACTTCTTTTAGCTCCCTATTACCCTAGCTCCCTAGCTCCTCAATCCCCCTACAGCCTGACTTGAGAGAATTAGTATCATGTATTTGCGCCCTCTGCAACCAGTTGGTGATCTTCAAGTTCATCTGAGCGGTGACGTGACAGTTGATCCGAGTGCAATCCTGGCTCCAGGAGTCATTTTAAGAGCAGCAGCCAATAGCAAAATTGTTGTTAAGGCGGGAGTTTGTATTGGTTCGGGAACAGTTATTCATGCCTGTAAAGGGGTTATTGAAATAGGCTGTTCCGCTAGCTTGGGTGTAGGAGTTTTAATTGTCGGTGTAGGAAAGATTGGTGCTAATGCTTGTATAGGGGCAGCAACGACCATCTTTAATGCTTCTGTTAAAGAAATGCAAGTTATCCAAGCCGGTTCATTGCTAGGAGATCCTTCGCGCCAAATCTCCCTTAATTCTGGGACACAAGCTACAAAAGAAGTTGAAAGTCCTTCAACAGCAAAAGAAGAAGATAGTTCTGGCACAGATGTGGTAGAAGAGAAGAAAGAATCTGATGCTGTCCCTGAACAAGAGCCTACATTAGGGGAGCAAAATGGTAAATCTGAGGTTAAACCGAAATCTCAGGCTTATATCTACGGACAAATGCAAGTTCAACAAATTTTAGGGACTATTTTACCCCATCGTCAATCTTTGAATAATGGCTCTGAAGATAGCCATTGAAGGAAAGAGTATTTATCTCAATCGGGTTAATACAATAGTTGGCTCTTTGAGTAAAGATTAGAAGGAAATTTTTGCCGAGTATTTTAAGAAATTACTTTATTTTCTACTTTTAATTAAGCAAAATAACATTAGTTTGTGGTTAGCCATGTTTTGAGTAGTTTATGGCGATAAGTTGTACTATGAAAAAAAACTATCGTAGCAAAGCTTCTTCTAAATAAGCTTACAGGCACTGACTTCTAGCAACCTTGGTTTCAAATTTAGTAGCACTCAATTTGTTGCTATTGCAGCATAGTGATGGAGTTTAAACAATCAAAGTTAACAATAGTTAATAGTTTTTTATGGCAGTTTACTTATCATGAATTAAATTAGTGTAGTCTACAAAAAAGTGTAATGAACAAAGGAGAAAATAAATAGTTGTTGCTTAACAAAAAAACTTGGATTTATGTTAAGATAACCTCTTAAATATGAGAAAAGTAGTCAACAATAACTGGCTATCAATTTCCCACTTTATGGTGTGCAAACTATTTTTCTAGATACTAGAAATTAAATCAGTAAGCATTCCGACAATCTCTTAGTAAAAAATCTGCCTCCGAAACGATAGAGGAATTAGCAAATGGCACGAACAAAATCATCCGCTGGCTTTGAAGCTGGTGTAAAGGACTATCGTCTAACTTATTACACCCCTGATTACACACCTAAAGATACTGATCTTTTAGCTGCTTTCCGCATGACTCCCCAACCAGGAGTCCCCGCAGAAGAAGCTGCTGCTGCTGTAGCTGCTGAATCTTCCACAGGTACATGGACAACAGTTTGGACTGACGGACTAACAGACCTAGACCGCTACAAAGGTCGTTGCTACGATATTGAAGCAGTCCCCGGAGAAGATAATCAATATTTCTGTTTTGTAGCTTATCCTTTGGATCTGTTTGAAGAAGGGTCTGTTACCAATATGCTGACCTCAATTGTCGGCAACGTATTTGGTTTTAAAGCATTACGAGGATTGCGTTTAGAAGATTTAAGAATCCCCGTAGCTTACATGAAAACCTTCCAAGGTCCTCCCCACGGTATTGTGGTTGAGCGGGATAAGTTAAATAAATATGGTCGCCCCTTATTAGGTTGTACTATTAAGCCTAAATTGGGTCTATCAGCAAAAAACTATGGTAGAGCTGTATATGAATGTCTGCGGGGTGGTTTAGACTTCACCAAAGACGACGAAAATATTAACTCTCAGCCTTTCATGCGTTGGCGCGATCGCTTCTTATTCGTTCAAGAAGCTATTGAAAAAGCTCAAGCAGAAACCAACGAAGTTAAAGGTCATTACCTCAATGTTACTGCTCCTACTGTAGAGCAAATGATGCAACGGGCTGAGTTTGCCAAAGAAATTGGCACTCCCATCATCATGCACGACTACCTCACCGGTGGTTTTACAGCTAACACCACCTTAGCCCGTTGGTGTCGCGAGAACGGTTTACTTTTACACATTCACCGTGCTATGCACGCGGTAATTGATCGTCAACGTAACCACGGTATTCACTTCCGCGTTTTAGCTAAGTGCTTACGGATGTCTGGTGGTGATCACCTCCACTCTGGAACCGTTGTTGGTAAGCTAGAGGGTGAGCGGGGCATCACCATGGGTTTTGTTGACCTAATGCGGGAAGACTATGTAGAAGAAGATCGTGAGCGCGGTATCTTTTTCACTCAAGACTATGCTTCCATGCCTGGAGTCATGCCTGTAGCTTCCGGTGGTATCCACGTTTGGCATATGCCAGCCTTAGTAGAAATCTTCGGCGACGACTCTTGCTTACAGTTTGGTGGTGGTACATTAGGACACCCTTGGGGTAATGCTCCTGGTGCAACAGCTAACCGTGTTGCCTTAGAAGCTTGTATCCAAGCCCGTAACGAAGGTCGTAGTTTAGCCAGGGAAGGCAATGATGTCATCCGCGAAGCTACTCGCTGGAGTCCTGAGTTGAAAGTTGCTTGTGAACTTTGGAAAGAAATCAAGTTCGAGTTCGAGGCAATAGATACTCTGTAACAGTTTGTTAGTGGTTAGTTGTTATAAATTGGTGAACATCAAACAACTAACCACCACAAAAACCCTCATTGGGATGGGTAAGTGTAATGTATCCAAAAAAAGTTGCCCAAGAGACAACTAAAGCAATTCAAAACTACTTGACCTTTCAAGCGGTAAAGACGATTGCGGAGCAGTTGTCAGAAACCAATCCACCTCAAGGGATCTGGCTGAGGCAATACTCTTCTGGCAAACTCCAAGATGGAGAGGCTTATTTAGAAGGTTTGATGTTAGAAAGGAAAGATTTAGTGCTGCGGATTATGATAGTTCGCCAAGAACTAGCAGAAGCAGTGGTAGATTTTTTGCCAGGAATGGTGCGTAATAGCATCCAAGAATCTAACTTAGAAAGGCGCAAGCAACTTTTGGAACGTTTAACCCAAACCTCTGAACAGGATACAGAAACGGAGTTGGATGCCAATGACTCCCCAGATTAACAAATTTACTAATTTAAGCCAAAGGCAAAAAAGATGAAAACATTACCAAAAGAGCGTCGTTACGAAACTCTTTCTTATTTACCTCCTTTAACTGATCAGCAAATTGCTCGACAAATTGAGTATATGTTGGATCAGGGTTTTATTCCTGCTATTGAATTTGAAGAAGATCCTGCACCTACAGATTACCATTGGACTTTGTGGAAGTTGCCTTTATTTCAAGTTAATAGCCCTCAAGATGTTCTCAATGAAATCAGAGAGTGCCGTCAGGAGTATCCTAATGTTTACATTCGGGTAGCTGGTTTTGACAATATTAAGCAATGTCAAACTATTAGCTTTATTGTTCACAAACCTGGGACTAGCCGTTACTAAGTTAGTTAGAGTTTGAATTTCAAAGATGATGCTGAGTTATTAAATTCTCAGCATCATTTTTTTTGTGATCGCTATTGGGAAATTTCTTACAGGAAATTCTTGATACTCAGTTGATTAAACTTGGGCTTGTTAACCGAATAACTTGAATAAAGTATTGCCATAACAACATCACATCCTGGGAAAGATAGTAGCAAAGAATAACCATTGTTATCCTGGGGGAAAGTTTGATGGGGGTGTTGAGTTATGGCATCTGTTAGTAATCCTGATTATGAAGTAGGAAAATTAGCTTTAAATGAAAGGGATTATGCCACAGCGATCGCACATTTTCAGGGTATATGTGAAGTAGAGTTGGATGAAAACCTGATTACTCTGGCACAACAAGGATTAGTATTAGCCTATTGCGAAAGCGGTGAACCAGAAAAAGCGATCGCCCTATGTCATGGTTTGACAGAAATTCGCGATCCGAAAATTAGTGCTTGGGCATCGCGAACTTTGGTAGATTTGAATAATCGCTTTTCCCAAGCTAAAGCTTCTAATTCCCCGGTTAAGCTGAAACCCCCCGAAGAAATCCCTAATCCTCAACTTCCGGTTAATGTAGCTTCTCCTTCCCAATACCGCCCCTCAATTTTCACCCCAGGTAGACAGTGGCGTAATGCTGAGGGGGCGGAAACTTGGAAACCCATGAAACGATTGAAAAGATATCGTTTGTGGGCAGTGGAACTTGTCTGTGGGGTAGCTTTTTTTGTGGTGTTGCGTTGGTTGGTCTACTTAGCCATGACAACTATTAATAATATTCTTAATTGGTTGCCTTTGGTTCGTCCTTTACAAATTTTATATCGCAACCCCACTAATTTTTTACTAATAGTTTTAGGTATTTTGGCCATAGCTGCCCCTTGGTTATTAGATTTCCTATTCAAAAAGTTCCATGGTTGGCAACCTTTCCCCGTTACTAAACTGGCAGCACAGTATCCTGAAGTTGCTAAGACTTTACAAAGATATTGTCGGAAGAAGAAAATTCCCATTCCCAAGTTAGCTATTTTACCGACGGATATTCCTTTAGCTTTAAGTTACGGTAACTTACCTCGTACAGCTAGAATTGTCGTTAGTCAAGGCTTATTAGATAAGTTAGAGGTAGAGGAAATTGAAGCGATTTATGGCCACGAATTAGGACATATTATTTATTGGGATTTCCTACCGATGTCTGTGGCGATGTTAGTTATGCAAGTTCCCTACATTCTTTATTGGCAAATTTCGCGATGGGGAGAAACAACTAAAGATAGGTCTAAATCTCCCCCATACTTCCCCATAATTAGAGGGATTGCAGCTATCTTAGCCGCGATTTTTTATAGTATCTACTGGGTATTAAGATTGCCCCTTCTCTGGTTTTCCCGGCGGCGAGTTTATTATAGTGATCGCGCTGCAACGGAAATTACTGGCAACCCCAACGCCCTTAGCCGTGGTTTGCTTAAAATAGCCATGGGTATGGCGGAAAGTATCGAAAAAAAAGGTTACACAACTTGGCTTTTAGAAGGCTTTGACGTAATGATGCCTCTAGGTTATAAACAAGCTATTGGCGTAGGCAGCTTTCCGGATCATACTCCTTTGGAATTAGTCCTAGCTTGGGAATGCACCAACCCCTATCGTCATTGGTTAGCCTTAACCAACTCCCATGCCCTTACTGGCGATCGCCTTTACCTTTTAGGACGTTACGCTTATTTCTGGAAACTACAACCAGAACTAGATTTACCTACCCTCACGCCCCCACCAAAAAACAATGTAGCCTTGTTGGAAAAAATTAAAAACAGTTATCGTGCTTTACCAATTCTGCAAAGTGCTATCATTGCCGGTACAGTCTTCGGTCTTCTGTTCCGAGGTTTGCTTTGGGTTATTGGTAAAATTAGCGATTGGCTCAATATTACTCAGCTAATTTGGTTATACAACGCTCAATTTTTCCTTGATGCTTGCATTCTCTTTGCCTTTAGTATTGTCACCATTCTTTTGGTTAACAATTACTTCCCGGATATACGCATTTCTCCCACTCGCACTGAACCTCGTCTACAAGATTTAGTCAGCGATTCTCAAGCTTTACCTCCAGATAGTCAAGGAATAAAAATCAGTGGCAAACTTTTAGGCAGAGAAGGCATCAGTAACTGGTTAGTACAGGATTTAGTCTTGGCAACTTCCACTGGTTTAATAAAACTCCACTTCTTTTCTAAACTTGGCCCTTTGGGTAATTTGTTACCTTTAGATATTGCTCAACATCGTTCTGGGAAAGTGATTTTGCCTATGTTACATTTTAATGCTTGGCGATGTCTTGTCGTTAAACGTCCTTGCCAGTTAATTGAGCAAGATGTTACGATTACAGGCTGGTTTCGCCGGGGTAGCACGGCTTGGATTGATGTAGATACTATTGAAACTAAAGACGGGAAAATAATTCGTAGCGGTTATCCAGTTTGGGTGACTATTCTTTTAATTATTGCTGCCCTTTGGGGAGCTTATTTAATTTGGCAAGTAGGAATTTGATTTCTAATCACAACCACAGTTGTCGCAATGTCCACACTGCCATTTTGGTGTTTCTTGAGGGCAACCAAAAGCATCAAGAAGAAACTGCCAACGGCAAGTTTTTATCTTAAGATAGTCAATCATTTGCTTTTGGTAGCTTTTTTGTCTAGCTTTAAGTTGAGAAAAAGAACCAGAGGATTTATTTTTTGTTAGCTGATAATGAAAAGGATTTTGCCATTGTAAATGCCCCGTACTACGGAGAATAGCTAAAGCAATCCCTGCATCAGGAAATTCTTTAGTAATAGTTTCTATTTCTCCTTGGGAAGGTAGTTGCTTAGCTAAATTGTGCGCTTGTTGATACTTTTTTTGTAAACTTTCACTAAAAAAACGGTTGCGTTGTTTATCCTCTGGATTCAAAAATCCTGTTGGTTCACTAACTAAAGTAAGGGCAATGGCAGATTTACCATCTCTTCCTGCCCTGCCTACTTCTTGAATATACTCAGAGAGAAGTTGGGGGGCTTGGAAATGAACAACCCAACGTACATTAGATTTATTGATGCCCATGCCGAAAGCAGAGGTACAAACCGTGAATTGAGTTTGCCCTGCTAACCAACTCCCTTCAATTTGCCTCCTTTGCTGGGCATTTAAACCAGCGTGATAAGCTGCGGTTTTGTAACCTAAAGATTTTAACCACTGTGCTAATTCTTGACTCTCACGACGGGAACGAACATAAACTAGTCCTGTCTGTCTACCCTGGCTACGGATAAATTTCAGGAGTTGGGCTTTTCTGCCTTTAGGTGTCCAAACTATTTTTACCCGCAAATTGAGATTAGAACGATAGGGACTGTGGAGGAAAAGTGCAGGGTTTTGAAGTTGTAGACTATTGGTAATAATTTGTTGGGCTTGAGGATCTGCTGTGGCGGTAAAAGCGGCGATCGCAATTTTAGTGCCGGGAGGTTTTATTTTTAACAACGCAGGGCGTACAGTCCCCAAACGGCGATAAGTTGGCCTAAAAGTGTCTCCCCACTGTACTAAACAATGTGCCTCATCAAGAATTAAACCATTGATTGCTAAGTGAGGGCGAGACAAAATTTCCCAAACAGGTTTACTCAAAAGTGTCTCTGGCGAAAGATAGAGTAACCGGAGTTGTTGTTTAACCAAAGCTTGCAATACACTACGCTTTTGGGAAGTGGGTAGCTGAGAGTGTAAAAGGGCAGCCGGTAAACGGCGATCGCGTAACTCCTTAACCTGATTTTCCATCAAAGCTACTAAAGGGGAAATAACTAAAGTTAAACCCGTTTGTAGCAAGGCTGGAAGTTGAAAACAAACTGATTTACCTCCACCCGTTGGTAAAACAATTAAAGCGTCCTTAGTTTGTAAAAGATTACGAACAATTTCCCCTTGGGGTGGCCGGAAATCATCATAGCCCCAAATTTTTTGAAAAGTAGTCCGAACTTGATTTAAATCTTTTTGCAAATAGCTGTTCCTTGTTTATTTGACACTCAGGAAAAGATCAAATGCAGTTTTTATAGCCTGATCAAGGAGGAAGCGATCACCTTCCCCCCTATTATCTATTCTTAGAGTAGTTAAACTATTGCCTACTGCCTACTCCGTTTTTCCTACAACTGAGGTACATACTGTTCCTTTTCCGGTACATCAGTATACTCAGCAACAATTTGCCGAAACTCTTCGCCGTCAATTGTTTCTTTTTCGATCAACAAATCTACCAAGCGATCCATCACTTCGCGATTCTCTCTCACTATTTTCCTAGCTAAGTTATGACCATGTTCAGCAAGGATGCGAATTTGGTCGTCAATTTTTGCCGCAACTACTTCAGAATATTCGGCACGGTTCATAAAACTTCCCCCCAGGAAAACTTCTCCTTGTTGTCCTTCTAGGGAAAGGGGGCTAAATCACTCATACCAAAACGAGTTACCATTTGCCTAGCCATGCCAGTAACTTGTTGTAAGTCACCCCCAGCACCAGTTGTTACTTCTGCATCGCCAAATATCTCTTCCTCAGCGGCTCTTCCACCCATGGCCCCCGCAATACGAGCCATCAACTGCGCTCTAGTTGTTAAACCTTGTTCTTCATTGGGGGTAAACCAAGTTAAACCTTGAGCCTGTCCTCTAGGAATTAAGGTAACTTTTTGTACAGGATCATGGTCTTTAAGCAAAGTTCCTACCATAGCATGACCAACTTCATGGTAAGCAATTAAACGCTTGCTCTTACTATCTACTAAAGGAGTACCTTCCATCCCGGCAACTACACGATCCACCGCATCATCAATCTCTTGCATGGTGATGGCTTCTTTACGGCGACGGGCAGTTAAAATAGCAGCCTCGTTGAGTAAGTTAGCTAAATCAGCCCCAGTAAAACCAGGAGTGCGCCGTGCGATGGTTTCTAAGGAAATTTCCTCTGCCAGCTTTTTATTGCGGGCATGAACGTCTAGCACTCCTATACGTCCTTTTAAGTCGGGGGCATCAACAATTACCTGGCGATCAAAACGTCCGGGACGCAATAAAGCAGAGTCTAGAACATCAGGACGGTTAGTAGCAGCAATAATAATGATTCCTGTGTTGCCTTCAAAACCATCCATTTCTGTTAATAATTGGTTGAGGGTTTGTTCCCGTTCATCATTTCCTCCCCCAATACCTGCACCACGCTGGCGACCGACAGCATCAATTTCATCAATGAAAATGAGACAAGGGGCATTTTCTTTCGCTTTTTTAAACAAATCCCGAACGCGAGAAGCACCAACACCGACAAACATCTCGACAAATTCCGAACCAGAAATACTAAAGAAAGGTACTCCAGCTTCTCCGGCGATCGCTTTGGCAAGTAAAGTTTTACCTGTTCCTGGAGGCCCTACTAATAATACGCCTTTGGGAATACGAGCGCCTACTGCGGTGAAACGTTCCGGTTGCTTAAGGAAGGTAACTACTTCCTGTAATTCTTCTTTGGCTTCGTCAATACCAGCCACATCATCAAATAAGACCCCGGTTTGGGCTTCCATTTGGAAACGAGCGCGAGACTTGCCAAAATTCATTGCTTGTCCGGGACCTCCTGGTATATTGCTGGAGCGTCGGAAGAGGAAAAACAGAGCCACAATTAGTAAAATGGGGAAAATTAAATTGCCCAAAAAGCCCCATAAAGCCCCTTCATTACCGGCAGGATGAGCATCTAAAGCAACATTAGCATCCCTAAGCTTGGTAATTAATTCTGGAGCAGTAGCGGGTAAATCTACTCGCAGTCTTTGGACTCGATTATCTAATTCTGGGTCTACCGCTTGAACAATTGCTGTGCGACCTCCTTCAAATAAGTCAACACGATTAACTCTGCCTGCATCTAAATACTCCAAAAACCGACTATAGGTCATGCGAGTGCTAGCAGTGTTGTTAGTCATGTTAGTTGTGGCTGAAGCAAATGTCCCTTGCCAAAAGAAAAAGCCGATGACTAAAGCTGGTAACGTCCAAAGTAGTACAATTCTCCAGGAAAATTTCATATTTTTTATTTAGTGTCTAAATACTTGAATTACAGTTAACGAGGGCTGAGAAGTTAGTTTTTAATAGGGGGATAGTTGAACCTCTATACTATAAAAACGTTTTTTTGTCAAAAATACTTGAGGTTGTTTTCCAAGAAATGTCCTTTAAAGCACATCTATCTTAACTAAATTTAACTTAATTCTCATCTTTTGTACAACCAAAAACAAACTTAGCGCGTTAGTATCGTTCAGTCTTAACTGAAAATACCAACGCGCTTGTTCTAGAAAATATTGGTTGCTACAAACCAGTTAAAAGAAACTAGTGGTCTGTCAAAACTAAATTTGGGGATAGCTTGACTATCAAATCTACTACCCCTGACCCTTGACCTCTAACCTCTGACCTGTCAATTTCCAATTGACAGAACACTAGTAGGTTTCAACGTGCCAACGGTGGGCTTTTTTCATTTGCTTTTGATAAGCAGACCAATCTACGTCATTTTTGGCGGAGGCTGCACTTAATGCTTCATCAATCCCGCCTTCCATACCTTTAAGACCGCAAATGTATGTATGAGTATTTTCTTTTTGGACAAGTTCCCAAAGTTCGTCAGCGTGTTCGGCTACCCGGTGTTGAATGTACATTTTACCGCCTTCAGAGTTTTTCTGTTCGCGGCTGATAGCGTAAGTTAAGCGGAAGTTATCAGGGAACTCGGCTTGTAATTTTTCTAACTCTTCTTTGTAAAGAATATTAGGAGTAGTAGCAATACCAAAGATTAACCAAGCTAAACCCTTAAATTTGTAATCTTCGTGTTGCTCTTTAAACATACGCCACAAATAAGCGCGGAAAGGAGCAATACCAGTACCTGTTGCCATCATGATGACATTAGCTTCAGGATCATCAGGTAACAGCATTTCTTTACCTACTGGCCCAGTAATGGAAACATCTGCTCCTGTTTCTAAATCACATAGGAAGCTAGAACAAACCCCTTTGACTAATTCCCCAGTTTCAGGATGCTTATATTCAAGTTTCCTAACACAAAGAGAAACGGTCTTGTCATCTAAATTATCACCATGACGAGTAGAAGCGATTGAGTAAAGTCTTAACTTATGGGGTTTACCCTTATCATCTTCTCCAGGAGGAATAATACCAATACTTTGACCTTCAAGATAGCGCAGGTCGCCCCCTGAAAGATCAAAAGTTAAATGGCGGCAAGTACCAATTCCCCCTTCTTGGACTAATTCTGTATTTCCGATACATTTACCAACAAAAGGATTTTTAGGGCGGTAAATATTGACAGGAATATCGGGCTTTGCTTTCTTTGCTTTCGCTTGAGTCATAGTTTTTGTATTTTTGCTCTCTTTCTTTTCTGTTGAGCCGACTTGAATTGGACCACTAGCCGTTGCCGGCTGAATGCTGACAATTTTGCCCCCTAATCGACTAATACGCCGCATTTCTTGGTTCATGCGGTTGTAAGGTACTGTGATAAACACACTGCTACTTTTACGAATTTGGTAGTCTAAGTTGTCTGTATTGCCATTCTGACTCAGACCGACTACCTCGTATATATATCTACGCTTACTATACTCTGCGTTATTACCAGAGGAAGCTGTTGTAGTAGGGTTGTACATGAGCTTCAATATTCTCCAACTCAAATTATTAAATGTGCTGCATTTCGCAGCCTACTTCACAATCCTCAACCCATCAAGATTTCACTGATGATTAGCTGAGACTTGAGAAGAAGTTACGCTTTATAAAGCGTATCATTGCTAGCGTAGCTAGCTGTAGAGTTGGGGTGATATTGAATATTCCTCTTAAAGGAGTTCTTTTAGAGAAGATACTTGTTTTGCAACCCATAAACTGTCAATATTGAGTCAATTTAATGTTTTCTTTAGCCAAAATGCACTGGCTACTTTAGCATAAGTACTGGGCGAGATATTCCAATCCCACTCAGCCTTGTAAGGAAAATCCTCTTCTGACCAAAGCCCACAAGTAAGTACTTAGTATGAAATACCTACTAGAGTTGACTTCGGTTTTGTTTAATGATGTTGCTTGAGATGTAACTACGCTATTTTATTCTTAAAAAGCTTAATTGCTAAAAGCTACATTATTACTAGGGGGAGTAACTTCAAGGGGCAGGATTTTAACTTGCTTAATACTTTTTAGAATATCAGTTTTGTATAGAGGGAAGCTATGACCACTAAGTTTGATCGTGTGGTTTTAATTGGTGTTGCGGGGGACTCTGGATGCGGTAAATCGACATTTTTACGCCGCCTCAACGATTTGTTTGGTGAAGAGTTTATGACGGTTATCTGTTTAGATGATTATCATAGTCTTGACCGCAAAGGTAGGAAAAAAGCCGGAGTCACCGCACTCAATCCAAAAGCCAATAATTTTGACCTGATGTATGAGCAAATTAAAGCTCTCAAAAATGGTCAGGCAATAGACAAACCTATTTATAATCATGAAACAGGAGAACTTGATCCTCCAGAAAGAATTGAACCAAATAGAGTTGTTGTCATTGAGGGTTTGCATCCTCTCTATGACGAAAGGGTTAGAGAATTAGTTGATTTTGGTGTTTATCTAGACATTAGCGATGAGGTCAAGATTAACTGGAAAATTCAGAGGGATATGGCCGAGCGAGGCCATACTTATGAAGATATCTTAGCTTCTATTAATGCCAGAAGACCCGATTTTACTGCTTATATCGAACCACAAAAGCAACACGCTGATGTGGTTATTCAAGTACTACCAACGAAGCTAACTGATGATAAAGAAAGCAAACTTTTACGGGTGCGCTTAGTTCAAAAAGAAGAAGTGCCAGGTTTTGATACAGTGTACTTGTTCGATGAAGGTTCTACTATTGACTGGCGACCTTGTGGACGGAAGCTAACTTGTGCTTATCCTGGTATTAAGATGTACTATGGCCCCGATAATTTTGAAGGCAACGAAGTTTCTATTTTAGAGGTTGACGGTCAATTCGATAACCTCGAAGAGATGATCTACATCGAAAGCCATTTGAGTAATACAGCAACTCGCTACTATGGTGAAATGACTGAACTATTACTTAAACGCCGAGATTATCCAGGGTCTAAAAATGGTTCAGGGCTATTCCAAATTCTTGTCGGTTTGAAGATGCGCGAAGTTTATGAGCGTTTGACTTCTGCTGAGAGTAAAGTGGCAGCTAAGGTTTAGTTGGCTTTTTGTCGTTAAAATCAACTATTAATTGTGCTAGTCGCGAGATACTTTCAAAGGGGAATCTCGCGATCGCCTTTTTTCATAATTTTACTTTTGAAATAATTTAGTGTTTGTGGGGTTTTTGAACGTGAGATTTTGGACGGCTAGCTTTTTGGTATTATTGGGCGTTGCTGAATTTTATCAATGGGTGAAAGATTTCACTTTACCTTTACCCATTTATGTTTTTGGTGGGGCATTTCTTGCCCTTGCTTCCAATTACGAGAAAGGTATAGCTCTTTTAAATCCACCACAATCTGTTTCTGTTAGCTTTCCAGTAGGTTCAACAGAAGTCAAACCTGTACCCCCTTCTCAAAAAATCTCTCAACCTCCTAAGCCCATCTCTTTTAAGATTAAGCAGGATTAGTTTTTCATTAGGGAATGAAGCTTGCTATTTACCCAAATCCCGTTTCATTTCTTCAAGTTCTTTATCTAATTCCCAACGCTGAAACTGACTATCTAAAGGATCTGCGGCGCGACTATAGTTAGTGGAGTTAGAATTTGTATAGCCTTGATTCCAACCCGAACTTTCTGAAGAATAAGTGCTTTGGGTTGTTGTCTGTTCGGTTTTGACTCTAGCGGCTTCTGCTTTTACTTCCTTCCTTTTCTCTTGGGTTTGTTGTAAAAGTTCCTTAGCTTTAGAAATACGCTGTTTGACACCTTCCATTTGTCCCCAGCGCTGATTTCCCAAACGTAGTAAAGACTCCTCCCTTTCTTGGGCTGCTTTAGCTAAGTCCTCTCTCCCCGAACTTTGAGCCTTGCTAATCCGCGAGTGCCAAGTTTGAATATCTTTAGCAAGGGTGAGAATCTCCTCTTGAAGTTTGGTTTCCTGGTGTTGCAAATCGATAAGTAGTCGCAGAGTATCTTTTTCTTGCTCCCGGAGTTGTTCATCTAGTGCTTGTAGCTCTAGATGGGGATGAGCGCGCAGAAATTCGTCTAACCGGCTTTCAAAAAACCGACTGAAATCGTCAAATAAGCCCATTACTTTTATACTGCTTTGGGTTGATTACTGCCGTAAGGCTTATAGGTAGGATTAAGAGTTAAAAAACTTAACTCTAATCTCTCCTAAAAACCTTCTCCAGCATAGATAGAGCGTACTTCTCCGTTACGACGAATTGTGGCCTTTTCGTTAGCAATAGATACCAACTTCCAGCCGCTTGAGCCAATATCTTCCCCTAGCATTATACGCTGAGTGACTCCATTAAATTTAAATAAGGCTGCTGAGCGTTCACCTAAGTCTAGTACTCCTACCAAAGTATAGTCGATAGTTGGAGTTGCTGTTGCTACTGCGGTATTAGCTGGAGTTTCTGCTGAATTAGTAGGGGGCGGAGTGCTAGCAGAAGGTGCTGGTTTGGGAACAGGTTTAATGGCTGGCTGAGCAGTAGTTGCGGGCTTGGAAGCAGGTTTAGCAGTTGGTTGAGATGATTGGGAACTTGATTGAGGGCTAGGACTAACTTGAGGATTTGCTCGCAGGGCTGCCCCCGCAGAGGGATTCTGATTAGGGGGAAAAACAGGTATATAAACTCGCTCCAAAGTTTTTTGTCCTTGAGGAGCAACAGGAAAATTGCTGGGGAGAGGGTAAGGAGCCACACTAGGAGGTACTCCAGGAGGAACATTCCCGTTTACCCCTTGAGCAGCTTTAGCTTGGCTCTCAATGGCATCTAACGACTGACGCATATACTTAGCAAAAGGCTCTTCCTCTTGAATCGAACTAATTTGGGCTACTTCTTTACTACTGTTAGCAAAAAAAGGTAAGCGGAGCTTATTTTGAATAAATAGCCAAGCAACTACAGCAACTAAAGAAGCACAAGCTGTACCAAAGAGGGCTTTTTCTACAGTTGTAACCTGACGACCGGGAGAACGAGATTTTTCCTGTTGCTCTTCTGGGGTTAAAACTTTAGTCTCTCCAGTATCTTCAGATAACTGTTCTAATAATTCTGAAGACTCTCTTAAGGCGGGAGGCAAACTTGCAGCAGGAACAACAATGTTTTGCAAAGAAACGTATTCTGGTTGTGCCGTTTGGGTTGGCAACTTACTGCCCCCTTCTAAGATCCGATCAATATCAGAAAACAGATCATTCATTAATGTATCGGCATCAGTTTCTACTGACCAAGGTTGGTTAGTAGCAGCTAGTTGGTTCTTACTGGCATCCTGAGACATGGATTCTATTTATTTAACCTATACAAATCGAGGATACGGTGGCTCACTCTTTTACTGAAAAACTATTTGTGTTTCCCAATTAAATTATTTTTGCCAGACTTTTTTGACGATTCTAAACTTTTTTCGTCATTTGACCAATTTTTGTGTCAAAATTCCCAAGGCATTTAATATAGAAAAATTTTATGATTCCTTCAAGGGCTAGCGGTATTTTGTTACATCCTACCTCTTTACCTGGTCGTTTTGGTATTGGTGATTTGGGTAAAGAAGCTTATAACTTTGTAGATTTTCTAGCCGAGAGTGGCCAACAGCTTTGGCAAATTCTACCTCTGGGACCGACAGGGTTTGGTAACTCTCCTTACTTGGCTTATTCTGCCTTAGCAGGGAATCCTCTACTCATTAACCTAGAATGGTTGGTTTCAGAAGGATTACTAGATGAAGCAGATTTAGCTAATTTACCAGAATTTTCTGAAGACTCGGTAGATTTCGATTTAGTTATTGAAACTAAAATGCCTTTGTTGAAAAAGGCCAGCGGTAATTTTTACAACAGGGCATCTGAGTCGAGAAAAGAAGAATTTCACAAATTTTGTAGTCTTCATAGTTATTGGCTTGATGATTATGCCCTGTTTATGGCCATCAAAACTGACCAAAAAGGAGCGAGTTGGAATAGTTGGGACGAAGATATTGCCCAAAGGGAACCCCTCGCTATTTCTAGGTGGCAACAAAAGCTGGAGCAAGAGATTTTTCACCACAAATACCTCCAGTCAGAATTTTTCCGTCAATGGTCGCACCTTAAGCTTTATGCCAACGAAAAAAGAGTCAGGATTTTTGGGGATATTCCCATTTATGTCGCCCATGATAGCGCTGATGTCTGGGCCCATCAAGAAATTTTTTGCTTAGATGAAGAAACAGGGGAACCAGCTTTAATGGCTGGGGTTCCTCCTGATTATTTCAGCGCCACAGGGCAGCTTTGGGGCAATCCTGTTTACGACTGGGAACAACTAGAAAAAAATGGTTTTCAGTGGTGGATACAACGTATTGAAGGAATGCTCGATTATGTAGATATCATGCGTATCGATCACTTCCGGGGCTTTGAAGCGTTTTGGGCAGTGGAAAAAGGAGAAACCGTTGCTACTGAAGGAAAATGGATTGAAGCTCCTGGAGAGGCTTTCTTCACCCTACTGAGGGAAAAATTGGGACAACCTCCTATTGTTGCCGAAGATTTAGGAGTAATTACTCCAGAAGTAGAAGCTTTGCGGGATAAGTTTGGCTTTCCGGGGATGAAAATTTTACAGTTTGCTTTCGATTCTGACCGTTCCAATGCTTTTTTACCCTTTAACTACGCTTCCCGTAACTGCGTCGCTTATACAGGAACCCACGACAATAATACAACTGTGGGTTGGTATGAAGAGCGTAGTGACGAAGAAAAACAGCGAGTGATTGATTATTTGGGTTGTATTTGTCCAGAGGGCATACATTGGAGCCTAATTCGCCTTGCTTTAAGTACTATAGCTAATAATGCGATTATTCCTTTACAAGATGTTTTGGGCTTAGGTACAGAAGGGAAAATGAATGCTCCGGGTAAAGCCGAAGGTAATTGGGCTTGGCGTTACAAAAGTGGGGATTTGACTCTAGATTTGCGTGATCGCCTTAAGGAGTTAACTTATCTTTATGGTCGTGGGCCTCAGTAAACTTAGTTGCTAGAAACCAATCCAAGTAAAAGCTTCGTCAACAGGACTTACCCACGAGAGTGCCTCTAATCTACGACAACGCTACGCGAACCCTGTTCACGACGGCTGAAACCACTAACTTCTCGTTTCATTGCGTAAGTCCTAGCTCACACAAATTAGGTGCGGAGTTCTTAATTCAGTTTTCATATTCCTCATAGGCTGCCACAATCTTTTGTACCAAAGGATGGCGCACTACGTCCTTCTGGGTTAACTGACAAAAAGCAATGCCGTTGATAGACTTGAGGATTTTCGTGGCCATTGATAAGCCGGATTCTTGATACTTGGGTAAATCCGTTTGGGTAATATCTCCTGTCACTACCATGCGAGAATTAAAACCTAAGCGGGTTAGAACCATTTTCATTTGTGCCGGGGTGGTATTCTGGGCTTCATCCACAATCACAAAAGCATTACTTAAAGTGCGCCCTCGCATATAAGCTAAGGGGGCCACCTCGATTTTGCCGTCAGCCATCAAGTCAGGAATGCGATCTGCTTTAATTAGTTCATATAAGGCATCATAAAGGGGACGTAAAAAAGGGTTTACTTTTTGCTGCAAGTCCCCTGGTAGGAAGCCTAACTTCTCCCCTGCTTCTACCGCAGGACGGGTCAGAATCAACCTTTCGTAATCATCATTCAATAAAGCTTGTACTGCTAAAATTGCTGCTAAAAAAGTTTTTCCTGTCCCGGCAGGACCAATACAAAAAGTAATATCGTGGGTTTGAATTGCTTTAACGTACTGTTTTTGCTTAAAGGTTTTTGCTCTAATTGTTTCTCCCCGTAGGGTAGTAGCTAAAACATTTTTTTGCAAATCCTTTAACTCATCTGTTCGGCCAGTATCTACTGCTTGAAAAGCCGTTTGTAAATCTGCTTGGGAAATAGTCTTACCTTCTACCCAATAAGGTTTAAGGGAACGCACTATTTGTATAGAGCGTTCCACAGCCCTTTCTTGACCAGACACTAACAAATCTTGACCTCGGAGAACTAATTGCGCCCCCGTATGGCGGGATAAAAGTTGTAAGTTATCTTCTCGATTACCTGCTAGGGCGATCGCGCTTTCAGTACTTGGTAGCTGAATGGTCTTTGATATCAAAGCAACTGTTAATTGAGGTTGAAAGTATTAAGTAAAAAGAGAATGCAGAATTTTCTCTCTGGGCTATTCTGTAATGAGAATATAGCCTTTGTTGACGGCTGTTTATCCCTTGTTTATCCCTAATTGCTGATGCCTAAAAAAATTAATTGATTAGTTTTTGAGGACGAGATTTGAATTTAGGGGGTGCTACACGGGAAGGAGAGGAAGAGGGTCTTCTGCCATTATACTGACTACTGGAGCGAGAATTACGCTCAGAACTACTGTTGGTGCTACCATAAACATCTAAGTAAATAGACTGGCCTACGAGCTTTCCAGTCGCTTCTAGAACTGACCTTATCGCTTCAATATTGCGTCCACCGCGACCAAATACTCTTCCTTTATCTGAGTCATCAAAAGCTAGCCGAATCCATACTCTTTGGTTACCCCTAGCATTTTCGCAGTCTACTTTTAAAGAGTTTGCTGATTCTAATAAGGGCTGAATGAGAAACTTAACCATTTCCAGATAATCTGGCTTGGTTAGGCTAGCTTGGTCAGATGACACTTGAGTCTTAAGAGGCATTGACTTGTTCAAAAACTTGCGCTTTTTTCAAAATGGCACGTACTGTATCTGTAGGCTGGGCCCCTTGTTGGAGCCGCTTAACAATAGCAGGTACGTCTAAGCGGGTTTCGTTAGTTCTGGGGTTATAAAAACCTAACTCTTCTAAGGGTCGTCCGTCACGACGCACTCTACTATCCATTGCGACTATGCGATAGCTAGCTTCACGCTTTTTGCCGTATCTTTTTAATCTTATTTTGATCATCTTAGTTAAAAATCCTCCTGATCTGATTTTAAAGGTTTTAGGCAACCTTGGCGATAGGGCATTTAGCCCTAGGGATTGGGTATTTGATTATACTCTACTTGTAGAGGGAGCGGGGGTAGGGTCAATCAAAGATTAAAAATTCCGAAAACTAGAAAAGTTCTCCGAAGCCTTTTTTCTTTTTCCCTTTCTTCTTCTTTTTCTTGGAACCCCCTGAATAGCCACGGAAGCCAGGGCGAGGAGCATTCCCACCTATGCCACCAAACATTCCCCCCATATCGCCTCCCATACCACCCATTCCAGGCATTCCCATTCCGGGCATTCCTCCCCCCTGTCCCATTTGCTGCATCATGCCTCGCATCCGGGTAAAATCTTTGACTAATTTGCCGACATCGCTTTCTTTGAAGCCGGAACCTTTAGCGATGCGGCGGCGACGGCTGGGAGATTTGGCTAGTAAGTCAGGGTTTGACCTCTCTTCTGGGGTCATGGAGTTAATCATCGCCTCAGTACGCTTAAGTTGTACTTCCCCTTTTTCCAAGTCTGAACTACTCAACTTGCCCATACCGGGAATCATCTTCATCAATCCCCCCAAAGAACCCATATTTTTCAAGAGGCGCATTTGTTTGAGGAAGTCATCAAAGCCAAATCTGGCTTCCATGATTTTGGCTTGCATTTCGGCAGCATCAGCAATATCAACTTCTTCCTGGGCTTTTTCTACCAGGGTTAGAACATCCCCCATACCCAAAATGCGAGAGGCCATACGGTCAGGATAAAAGGGTTGCAGGGCTTCTACTTTTTCTCCTACTCCCACAAATTTAATGGGTTGACCAGAAATGCGACGTACCGAAAGTGCCGCCCCCCCACGAGTATCTCCATCTAATTTGGTGAGAATTGCCCCGGTGATGCCGATTTGTTCGTGGAAGGTGTAGGTAAGGTTAGCGGCTTCTTGCCCTGTCATGGCATCTACAACCAGGAGAGTATCGTCAGGTTGAATCGTTTCTTTAATTTGCCCTAACTCCCCCATCATTTCTGGGTCAATTTGGAGTCTTCCGGCAGTGTCAATGATGACGGTATCAACACCCATTTCCTGGGCTTTCTCTACCCCTTGGCGGGCAATTTCTACCGGGTTAGCATCCGTACCCATTTCAAATACAGGTACGTTAATTTGTTCTCCTAAAGTGACTAACTGATCAATAGCTGCTGGGCGGTAAATATCCGTAGCCACCATTAAGCAATCGCGGTTTTGCTTACGCAAATGTAGTGCTAGCTTAGCTGTGGCAGTGGTTTTTCCTGTACCTTGCAAACCTGCCATTAAAACTACAGTTGGTTTAGTTTCAGCTTGGGCGAGGGGAACATTGGTTTCTCCCATCACCTTAACTAATTCATCATGAACAACTTTAATAAATTGCTGATCAGGACGTACCCCGGAAACTACTTCAGCCCCTTGGGCTTTACTTTCTACCTCAGCGATAAAGTTCTTAACCACTTGGAGGTTAACATCAGCCGCTAAAAGGGCGCGGCGTACTTCTTTTAAGGCTTCTTGAATATTAGCTTGAGAAATTTTATCTTGACCGCGTAGCTTTTTCCAAGCATCCTCTAAACGGTCGGCTAGGGCATCAAACATAATTAGTTATTCTATAAACGATAGATTTAGGGGTAGGGAGTGGGGAGTAGGCAGCAGTTAATAGCTATTTTAAAACTTTACCGATTAATTCAACTCGGAGTTGAACTCGTTGAAGGAACGCCTTTTCAACTCCACTGACTCAGAACGAGGTAGGAGATCAAATACTTCCCGGAAAACACTATCAATGTCTTCAAACTTAGCTTGTCCAGTTTGATTAAAGACAATCTCACGATTTTGATTTAGTAAGACAGTTTGAGGAATTGCCCCTTGGTAGTAATAACCTACTTCTTCAGGACTGTATTCAGCCTTGATCGGAATAGAATCGACATTGATGGGAATAAAACTCGCTACTTTGCCGTAAAATCGCTGTAACTGAGAGATAACCTCAGAAAATCTTTTACAATCGCTGCTATCTTCTACATAAAAAACTAACAGAGCAACTTTATCTCTTTGGAAAGATTCTACTAAGGTCATGCGAGGGGGGACTAAAGAGCCATTCCCGGCATAAAGAGCAAAGATATTGCCATCAAACCTGTCGTCTTCAAGCCCTGCTTTGGCTGAGGGGGTTCCGAAAAGCAAGAAACTGCTTAGCCCAGCTATGAGTATTATTGAGCAAAAACGAAAGCAAATTTTTCTTAACTGAAGGTTATTTAGCCAGTGGTGCAACCGCGAAAAAATCATAAGGTTCTTTTTACCAATTAAATCAGCTATTATTAATAGTACAGCTAGGGGCTGTGGCTCAGTTGGATAGAGCAAGCGCCTCCTGAACAATCGGGCCTCTTGGGGGAAACTCCAGGTAGTGAATGCGGTCAAATTCAAGGAAGCCTAAGTCTGTTTAAACAGAGAGGGTAATCTTGAGCCAAGCTTATATTTGTCTATATAGACAAGTTATTTGAAGGTGCAGAGACTGGTTGAATGAGAGCTAAAAAATGATGGACTATGATGTCTCATCAAAAGTAGAGCAAAGAGGCATTCTGGCCGGGATGTTATTGGGTGCAGGCAGGAGAAATAAACAAAATTTCTATCTTCTAAACCTGAATTTGCCAGAGGAATATGTTCTATTTAAAAAGCAACTCCTTGAACAAATCATCCGTAAGCCAGTTAGTCTTCGGGAAAGAAAAACTAAAAACGGTACTGCCTTAATACGCTTAGAGCCAAAGTTAATTCCCTTAACTAGGGTTTTGGTTAAAAAGTTTTATCAAGGAACAACTCCTAAAATTACGAGGAAGTTTCTTGGTCTTCTAACCCTTCCTAGTATCGCAATTTGGTTTATGGATAAAGGTTCTAAATCTTTTAAGAGAAAGAACGGAAAAATCCATAGCCTGGAAGTTAACTTCAATACCAATATCTGCCAAGCAGAAAACGAGTTGATAGTAGCTTATTTTGCTGAAGTTTGGGGTTTTAAGTGGGGATTAAGCCAAGGTAGAAACGCTTACCGTTTAAGGATGGGGACGAAAGAAGGTAAAAGGTTTTTCCGTTTCCTTCATCCCTATATTCATCCCGCTATGCTCTACAAAATAGAAACCTCTTGTCAACATAACGGCCGCCACCTAAAAGAGTTTTGTTCTTATGGTGAAGGGATAGTCCAGAGAGTGGGGAAACTCACACAAATCTGAAGCGCTAGGTCGCCGGTTCAAATCCGGCCAGTCCCGTTTTTTCAATGCTCAATGCTAAGTTATCTTGGTTTAGCCACTTAAGTTCAATCTAGTATAAGTAATAGTTTGTCTAAGTTCAGTTGGTTATTAAATCTTTTGAATTTACATAACTTCAACTTAAAATTTGTCAAGTCCCAAAAATTTCTCCAAAGGACGCATTTGTGTGGTTTAATTAGGAAATCAGAAAATTACACTGCTACGTTTTTGTCTAAAGTCAACATCAAATCTCTATAAGGTAGATAAATCGTTGGTTTTGATGCTATTTTTCCACAAAAGCATAGTGATAAGAAGGGCTAGGTCGAACAAATTTTGAGGCAATTTCAAAAGTTTTTTTGACAAATAAAGCGCTTTAAGTTAGAAGCAATTTGCTTGTGACTTTTTTTGTCTATTCCATTTTTCTTCCTTGACATTCCCATTTACTAAAACATCGTTCCCATTTACTAAAACATCGTTCTCTGTTTGTAAGGTTGCCTGATGAGTATTCGTTAGTTGAAGCTAAATTATTACAATGTTAAGCAGATTCGTAATTCATCCCCACACCTACCTGCAAAGAGGTGTGGGACTTCTTACGATTGAATATTAAATACAGAATTGTTGGTACGGACAGTAAAATAATTGCTGCACCAACCTAATAATCTAATTTTTCCTTGCTCTCTTATCCCGATCTTGACGACGGCGATCACGCCATCCTGCGGAAGTCAAATAGACTATGCCCCCGGTAACTAATATGAGCATAGCTAAAGCCGAGAAAAAGAGAAAACTGAGAAGATACTTTTCTGCCACTTGCCTTTAAAACCCGTTACGACCCCAAATGACCATGGTAATTGACCAAGTGAACAGAACTAAAAGGGATACCCAGCCTAAAGTTAAAATATCCATAATGCGCTTGTAAAAATCGTTGGTAAACAATAAAATAACTCCACCCATTATGATACTTCTAAGTGGTCGTATCTTCGTAGAATTTTGAGAAGTTTGCAGGAAGAAAGAATTGAATCTATTAAAGCCGGACTAATCTCTAGTGCTGCTTTTACCCTAGCTTATGTCGTTGTAGCTTTGCTTAACCACCTTTGCTTAGCAAGTATTTCACCACACTTAACTTTGCTGCAAACGGCTACAACTGCTGAGTTTTCACTAAAGTTGGCCGTTTCTTGCCTAAGTGGTTTCCTGTTTGGCATTGCCTATCGCTACATTATCAGGGGCGATCACAATTCTCACCTTAGTGAAGGTGCAGTCTTAGCATTCGGTTTGGTTAGGGGTTTAGCTACCGTAGAAGTAAAAGGTAACTTACTCACTAACTTTTGGTTTGTAAGTATTTTAACTGTCGAAAGTTTAATTTGTTTTGCGATCGCTCGTTTCATTCTTGATTTTGCCTTACATCAATCCTGGATAGAGCCTTATAACCCTCAATAAATATCTTCCTTAAGTTGTATTTATTAGTCAAATTTAGATGACATCAGCAATTTACTTCTTTAAGTTTTAGATAGAAAATCAGCCCACTAAGCAATGTTACTTTGCTAACCTAATTGTTCTAGCCAAGACCAAAGCTAGAGCAACAACTTTGTATATTGTATAAAAATATTATTTTTATACAATATAATAATTGTTTAGGGGGAATTGACAAGGTGAGAAATCTGTTTTTAACTTATATTAAATCTGCATTTTGACTTTATTTTAACATAAAGGGTTCTTCCAAAGAAGCTATTCTTTTTCCAGAGAAAATTAATGTCAAAGCAACTGAAGTTTTTAGCTACTGTCTCTAGTCTCGATTCCACTAAAGCTTCTCTAAGCTAATAACAATTGCGAATATGAGGAATTATTATCTAGATATTTTCATGAATTCATTGGCTAGAACTGGGTTTATTTAGTCTATCGAGCAGTTTAGATTCCGTGTTTTCCTCACTCTCTCAGGGTTATGCTCAAAAACGCTAACGACATACGCTCTCCTGTTTCTACTAAAATTCCTTATCGAATCATTGTTAACTGGTTAAGAATTATTGTCTTAATCGTTTTAGACACTGTAAATTTGTCTTTAGCTTGGTTAGCGGCTGAGAGATTAGGTACACCAGTCAATAACTTCAACTTAGTTTGGCAACCTGGACAAGAAGCGCCTCTGCTAATACCCATTTTGATAATCACCTTGGGTATTTTGGCAGCATCTGGACTTTATAGCACAGACGATAAACGACGCAGCTTCATAGCTTTGCTCAAAGCTATACTTCTAGCTCATACCCTCTTGTTGATCACTGCATTTCTCTACAACCCCAAAACTTGGATATCCCGCTCAGTATTCCTCTGGGCTTGGTTGCTAACCCTTGTCTTTGTTAGCATAGAGCGTTTTCTGCTGCACTTTGTCATAGTCAACCTACGTCGCCGAAAAGCTGTTTTACGTCCCCTAGTTTTTCTCCTCGGTAATCCAGAAGATATTACTGGGGCTCAAAAGCTACTTAAGCGTTCTAGGGAATTTAAGATTTCTGGGACAGCAGATTTATCAATTCGTGAAGATCCGGAAAAATGGGCACAAATGCTCCAAGATATCGCAGCACAAAGGGTTAGCGAAGTATTCGTCTGTTCCTGGCAATCTGTTCAAGACCCAATTATTTTATTTTGGGAACTAAAATCAGCCGGAATCCAACTAAGAGTTCTACCCATTAGTTTGGATCTACCAGGACAGTGGTCTGAAATAAAAATGATTGGTCAATTTACCACCATTAGATTCAGTACCCCTCCAATAATAGGAGGGGATTTCTGGCTTAAAAGAGGTTTTGATTTGGTTGCTTCATCAACATTGCTACTCTTGCTGAGCATACCATTACTAATAATTTCTATTTCTATTCAACTAGATTCCCCTGGCTCCATATTTTACAAGCAAACTCGTGTAGGTTTAAAAGGTCGCCGTTTCAAAGTCTGGAAATTTCGTACTATGGTTGCTAACGCTAGTCAATTGCAAAAGCAGCTTGAAGAAAGAAATGAAGTTGAAGGAGGAATTTTATTCAAGATTAAAGACGACCCACGCATTACTAAAGTAGGTAAGTTTCTGAGACAGTATAGTCTTGATGAATTACCTCAATTAATCAACGTCCTGCGGGGAGAAATGAGTCTGGTTGGCCCCCGCCCTCTGCCCGTAAGAGATGTAGAAAAGTTTTCAGAAACACACTTTTTGCGCCACGAAGTACTACCGGGAATAACAGGTCTTTGGCAAGTTAGCGGTCGTTCTAATGCAGATTCTGAAGAGGTATTTTACTTAGACCTTGCCTATATTCAACATTGGTCTTTGGCTCTTGACTGTAAAATTTTACTAAAAACTATTCAAGTTGTTCTAGCCAGGGAAGGAGCTTATTAAAATGGAATCCATAGAATTTCCTGAAGAAATAAATATCCGCAAATACTGGCTAGTGCTAAAAAGGCGTTGGTTACCTATAGTTTTGGTTTTTACTGCAGTTGTCACCCTGGCTTTTCTCTATGCTTCTCGCAAAGAAAATATGTATGAAGCCAAAGGTAAACTTTTATTCAAAGAAGACCGTTCTTCTTCTTTAACAGGTTTAGAAGGGTTAGATGATTTAACTCAAATTGAAGGTTTAAGTAGAGAAACTGAACCAGTATCTACAGAAGCAGAAATTGTTATTTCTCACCCCATAGCTAGAAAAGCCATTGAAAAAATCAATCTCAGAAACGAAGATGGCGACTTATGCAAACCTAGTTGTATTACATCTGAAATAGAGGTAGAACCTTTGCCAGGAACTGATGTCATGCAAATCGCTTACAAGTCTAAATCTCCTGAAGTGGCAGCTAAAATAGTTAATGCTGTCATGGAAGTCTACATAGACAGTGACGTTTCTAGCAATCGGGCCCAAGCTATAGCCGCGAGGGAATTCCTTGAAGAGCAGCAACCCAAGGCAGAAGCAAGAGTGAGTCAAGCTGAAGCGGAATTAAGGAAATTCAAAGAAGCAAATCGTGTTGTTTCTCTTTCTGATGAAGCTAAAACATCTGTAGAAACCATTGCTCAATTAGATCAAAATATAGCCAGAGTTAGGGCTGAACTAGCCAAATTTAGCAGTAGAGCAGCCGAACTTCAAGAACAGATAGATTTAACCCCATCTGAAGCATTAGCTGCAACTTCTCTGAGTGAATCTAATGTAGTGAAAAACCTACTCGAACAAGACAGTACAGTTCAAAGCAAACTCGCTGAAGCTCGCAGTCGCTACAGACCAGGGCATCCAATTGTAGAACAGCTTGAGCGTGAATCTGAAGCTTTAAGAGCAAGATTACTAGACAATATTCAATCAGTGGCTGGAGATGATATATCCTTAAGCTCTCCTGAATCAACTCAAAGTAGCGTAGCTATACCTTTAGAAAAAATTCAGTTAGGGGAAGTAGAACGAGAGTTAGTTGCTGATTTTGTCCAAGCAGAAGTAGAGCGTCTAGGCTTAGTAAACCAACTAGATACCTATATTAGCAGCAGAACTGCCTACAGAGATAGGCTTGATAGCCTACCAAGACTAGAACAAAAACAAGGAGAGCTAGAAAGGCGCTTGGAAGTTGCTAATACAACATATGCTAGTCTTCTCGGTCGTTTGCAAGAAGCTCAAGTAGCAGAAAATCAAGACGTAGGTAATGCTCGGATTATTTCTCCTGCTGTAGAACCCCAGGAGCCTATTCCCGCTCGAGAAAAATTAATCATTTTGGCTGGTAGTGTAGCTGGGTTACTCTCTGGTATTGCTGCTGCCTTCTTACTTGATCTCATTGATAGTTCTGTTAAAAATGTTAAGGAAGCCAAAGAGCTTTTAGGCTATACCTTATTAGGCATTATTCCTCAATATGCTAAAGAGAAAAAAGCTCCTAAGTTTCTCAAGGAAGAAGACGAAAAAATTCCTCCTCTTTATGTTAAGGACAAACCCCATTCTCCCATTAGCGCAGCTTATCAAATGTTGCAAGCGAATCTTAAATTTCTTAGCTCAGATAAGCAGCTCAAAGCTATTGTGGTCACTAGTTCTATTCCTAAAGAAGGGAAATCCGAAGTCTCAGCAAATTTGTCCGTAGCCATTGCTCAAGTTGGTCGTCGCGTCTTATTAGTAGATGCCGATATGCGAGATCCGACTCAACACCATATCTGGAGACGGACTAATGCTGTGGGTTTGAGCAACGTCCTAGTTGGTGAAGCCGAATTGGACATTGCTATTGAAAAGGTTATGCCTAACTTAGATATTCTGACTGCTGGGGTAATACCTCCTAATCCAGTAGCACTACTTGATTCTAAGCGCATGGCTTTTTTAATTGAATCTCTTTTAAAAGATTATGACTCGATTATCTTTGATACTCCTCCCTTAGTTGGGGTTGCTGATGCGCCCATTCTCGGTAAAATGGCAGATGGCATCCTCATGGTAGTTAGGCCTAAAGTTCTCAACGTTGCTGGTGCAAAAGCTGCCAAAGAATTTTTAATCCAATCTGGTCAAAAAGTTTTAGGTTTAGTTGCTAATGGGGTAATCATCAAAAACGAGCCAGATAGCTATTTTTATTACGCTAAAGAGCAATATGGAGCGCAAGCTTATGCGAAACAACAGCAAGAAGAATTAGGTTTCCCTAGTCTTTCTCAGTTGCCTTGGAATAAAGGCGAAAAATAGAACTTATTCACTCGGTTGACATAAATTCATGCCAAACCTAAATAGACTTTGGACTACTAAGGGAGCAGCTAGTTTGGGAATATTATTCTATTTTGCTTTCCCTTTACCAACACTTGCTCAAATACCTACATATCCAGCTCAAGAAGCACTACCTTCTTCAATTGTTAGGCCAACTAATTCATTAGCCCCTGGCAGTAATTTATCTGATTATTTTCTTGGTGCAGGGGATCGAGTAAATATCAATGTTTTTGGTTATGAAGAATTTACTGATTTAGAAAGAGTTATTTTGCCAGATGGCACGATCACTTTACCTTTACTAGGTAGCGTTGAAGCAGCAAGTAAAACACCAGAAGGGTTACAACAAGAATTAACTGTTCGCTTAAATGAGTACCTTATTGACCCCCTAGTCACGGTTAGTATTAGTCTCTTGCGACCTGTAGTAGTAAATGTAGCTGGAGAAGTAGAGCGTCCCGGTCCGGTTCAACTCAATAGTATAACCACCAATAATAACCTCAATAGATTTGAGTTAAACGAACGTGATCGCAGACTACCTACAGTCAGTGCGGCTTTGGTTGCAGCAGGGGGAATTACCAGAAAAGCAGACTTACGCCAAATTGTTTTAAGGCGTTTTACAGGAACAAATAATGTAGTTGTTAGAGAAATCAATCTTTGGGATGCGCTAACTTCTGAAATAGCTCCTGAAGATTTGATTCTTCAAGAGGGAGATTCTATTTTTGTACCTAAGTTAGGAGTAGATTCTGATATCAATCCTAGGCTACTATCTCGTTCTAGTCTAGCTCCAGAAAGCGTCAAAGTCCGAGTAGTAGGGGAGGTGAAATTACCAGGAGAAGTCTCCATTTCACCTGACAGCAGTGTTTCTGGGGCAGTGGCAGCAGCGGGTGGTCCAACAGATGATGCTGAAATCAATTCAGTAACTTTTGTTCGCATTAACGAAGAAGGCTTTATTGAAAACAAAGAAATTGATTTGAGCAATCTAACAGACAACTTTCAAGTACAAACAGGAGATGTGATATTTGTCCCAAAAACCAATGTTGCAACTGGGTTAAATGCTGCAGGGAGGGCAGTCGGACCAATAAATGTTCTATTAAATATTCTCGATTTTCTATTTTAAAGCAATTTATTAAGCTCACCAATTAAAAATTTAGATGATTAACTATCTTTCTAAGGTTCTATATGTATTAACAGGGCGCAGAATCCAGCTCCTTTTTCTGCTGTTGATTTTTGGTATAACCTCAATTTTAGAAGCAGTTGGTGTTGGATTAATAGGGCCTTTTCTTAGTGTTGCTTCTCGACCTGAATATATTCGGGAAATAGCTGTACTCGAATGGTTTTACCAGCAACTTGGCTTAGAATCTACTAGAGACTTTATCCCTGTGCTTGGCTTGACAATAATCGTAGTATTCTGCCTTAAGTCATGCTTGTATTTTTTGGCTCGTTCTTATATCTTTAAGTTTAGCTTCACACAAAAAAGCATTCTTTTTTCTCGGCTACTTAGTGCTTATATGAAAGCTCCTTACACCTTTTATTTAAGCCGCAATACTGCTAGCATCATCAAAAATATTATTACTGAAACCACCCAATTTATTTTGAATTCGCTTCTGCCGTTACTAACGGGAACCGCTAATTTTGTAGTTATTGTTTTCCTTTTAATAGTCCTTGGTTATACAGACTTATTATTGTTAGTGATGATACTAGCTATTATTTTACCTACGTTTATTTTATTTCAAAGATTAGGTACAAAGTTCCAGAACTGGGGAGAAACTCTCTCTATTTCCCATCAAGAAATGATCCGAGTTATTAATCATGGCTTAGGAGGAGTTAAAGAAATGAGGATCATAGGTTGTGAACGATACTTTGAAAATCAAATGAAGGAGCAAGCAAAAAACTATTCTCGGTCTGCTACTTTATTTCAAAGTTCTCAAGTATTACCGCGCATCCTAATTGAAACAACTTTAGTAATATTTTTGATCGCTTTCCTTTGCCTTTCCTTTGCTTTTTCCCAATCTAGCTTTGAAAATTTAACTGCGGTTATGGGGGTTTTTGCGGTGGCTGTAGTGCGTTTAATTCCTGCTTCAAGCCAGTTTATCCAAGCTCTGGGACAACTAAGAAATTCAACCCATGCCCTTGATATGCTCTATTTAGATTTAAAAGAAATAGAAGAACAAACTTCAATTAGGGCTTATTCACTTGAGAACAAGAAGTTATCAAAAGCTGGTGATTTGGAAAATAAAGTCATTAAGTTTGATAATAAAATTGAATTACTTAATGTTAGTTACCACTATCCTAATGCCACTGAAGAATCGGTAAAAAATATTTCCTTTGAGATTAAAAAAGGTCAATCTATTGCTCTAATTGGAAAATCAGGAGCAGGTAAAACAACTCTTGTTGATATTATCTTAGGTCTTTTAGAACCTCAAAATGGAGATATTCGTGTAGATAATGTTTCTATATATGATGAGCTACGTTCTTGGCAAGATTTGATTGGTTATATTCCCCAATCAATATTTCTTACTGATGACACAATAGAAAGGAACATTGCCTTTGGAACTCCTGATGAGTTAATTAATAGTCAAAAAATGTATGAAGCTATTGAAGCAGCTCAGTTAGTTGAATTAGTTGAACAATTACCCCAAGGTCTAAAAACCAACGTTGGCGAAAGGGGTGTTCGTTTATCCGGAGGGCAACGACAACGTATAGGTATTGCGAGAGCGCTTTATCACCAAAGAGAAGTTTTGGTTCTTGATGAAGCAACTTCTGCTTTAGATAATGAAACAGAACGACTTGTTAGTAAAGCTATAAACTCTCTAGCAGGTACAAAAACAATGATTATTATTGCCCACCGCCTCTCTACAGTAGAAAATTGTGACTTTGTTTATGTGTTAGAACGAGGTCATATCACTAAAGCCGGTAGCTACGAAGAGGTTGTTCTAGAAAAGTGAGAGTAATTGTCCAACAAAAAGCTTTTTAAAGTCTTGAGGATAGCTATAAATCAGCTTGATTTGCTTGTTATAAGTTATCTATTGTTTAGTCTAGACGAGAATAGAATCTAAACTGTATAACTTATGCTATCACAAGATTTATTTAAGTGTAACCATGGATAAAATTGGGTCTTTAATGGGAAAAAAATCGAGTATACTTCCTCAATATATTAAAAGTAAACTGAAAATCTTCATCATTAATTTAGTCAGAGAAAACAGTCTCTTTCATGCCCTAGGATTATTTACTTGTAGAGAATATGTCCAAATTAAAGCTAGTAATATTGGTAAAACCCTTCCTGAAAATGAGCTAATTGAGTTTCAAACAATTGTAGATCAGAATGAAGAATCAACCCAAGACCCAGTTCACCTCAAAGAACAAATAATAGAAGCAATTCAACCAATTACCCCCAAGACAGAAACTGTTATCTTGACCATAAAAGATCCTGGATTTTCCTTGCGCAACAACCATTTATTTGATCAAAAAATGAACGTTTGGGATGAAGGGGGAATGAAATTTGAGAGAATGCCTGTAAGACAGAAGTTACTTTCTAGACCTCAAAAAGTATCCGGGACTGTAGCTTATTTAACTAATGTTGATCCCTTAAACTATTATCATTGGTTGTGTCGTACTTTACCTCTGTTGAGAATATATCAAAAGCTCTTTGATCTGTCCAAAATAGACTTTTTTTATATTGGAGAGTTTAGTTTAGCTAACTTCCATCAAGAAAGCTTAGTTAGGGCAGGTATTGAGGAAAATAAGCTTCTGCAAAAAGCTTGTAAAGCAGATAAAATTTTGGCAGCTATTAGCACGAGAAATAAATATTTTGGCTCAGCTCCTATTAGCAAGAAAAACTACCTCTTTAGTCGTAGCTTATTTGCAGAGGAAATAAATCAATCTAAACAAGAGCCAAAAACTCGTATCTACGTCCAGAGAGGGAAGGTAAAACGCAGAAAAATTATTAATGAAAAAGAAGTTATTAATTTACTAGCATATTATGGTTTCCAATCGGTAACTATGGAGGGTAAAGCTATTGAAGAACAAGCCAAGATTTTTGCCCAAGCAGAAGCAATTATTGCTCCTCACGGTGCAGCTTTAACTAACTTACTTTTCATACAACCAGAAACCAAAGTAATCGAATTACTTCCCTATGGTTATACTAATAATTGTTATTATGCTATGACTAACTATGGAGGGGGACAATACTTTTATCTACAAGGAAAACCTACTAGTCAAAATAAGCAAATGCACAGTCTTGATATCGTCTTAGATATTAATCAACTCAAGCAAATTTGCCAATTAGCATTTTCTTAAATTGAATATCATCATCCATGAATCTACCTAACTTCATAATTATAGGTGCTGCTAAATCAGGAACTACAGCTCTTTATCATTACTTAAAACAGCATCCCCAAATTTACCTCAGCCCTATCAAAGAAACCGAATTTTTTGCCTTTGAAGGAGAGGAATTGAACTTTTATGGGCCCGGTGATTTACCCCGTGCTACTATTACTAATTTTGCTGACTATCAAGCTCAGTTCCAGGGGGTAACTGATGAAATAGCTATCGGTGAAGCTTCTCCGGTTTATATTTACAGTTCTAAAGCACCAGAACGCATTAAAAACTATTTACCAGATGTTAAACTGATCGCTATTTTACGGGAACCAGTTGAGAGAGCTTATTCTCAATATCTCATGTTTATTAGAGATCAACGCGAAACATTAATGGATTTCGCTCAAGCGGTTAAACAAGAAGAAACCCGCCAGCAAAAAGGTTGGGCTTGGGGATGGCGTTACTTGGAATTAGGCTTTTATTACACCCAGTTAAAACGTTACTTTGATATATTTGAGCGTCAACAAATCAAAGTTTATCTTTATGACGATTTACGCGACAACCCTCTAAAAGTTATTGAAGATATTTGTGGCTTTTTGAATGTGGATACTAACTTCAGCCCTGATATGTCCTTTAAGCCCAACATATCAGGAGTTCCTGACAATAAATTACTCCATGATTTTCTCAGGAAACCCAATGCGGTCAAAGATTTATTGAAGCCTTTGCTGCCGGCTAAGCTGCGTAAAAGTATGCGCCTCAATTTGCAAAATAGCAACCTTTCCAAACCAAAACTAGAGCCAGAAGTAAAAGAGCAACTATCACCTCTATTTCGCAAAGATATTTTACAGCTACAGGATTTAATTCACAGAGACTTATCTGGTTGGCTCAAATAAACTTTTCATTCTCTCAATCAACATCTCAATCCAAGGTCAAAAATTGATAAATTTTCCAAACTTTCTAGTTATTGGGGCAATGAAAGCAGGGACAACCTCGCTCTATCATTATCTAGATCAACATCCCCAAATTTTTATGAGTTCTCTGAAAGAGCCACACTTCTTTTCCTATGAAGGTAATAGGCAACAACCTATAACTACAAAAGAAGACTATTCTTCTTTGTTTGCTCAAGCGAGGAATGAAATAGCAATTGGGGAAGCTTCTACTACCTATTTAGCTAACCACAATGCTCCGGAGCGAATCTATCAGCTTATTCCCCAAGTTAAGCTAATAGCTATTTTGCGAGATCCCGCAGATAGAGCCTATTCTCAGTACCTTATGCATTGTCGTATCGATAAATCCGATCAATCAGTTTTACAAGAACAGGTACTTCTTGAAAATTTTGCTCAAACAATTGCCGAGAAACGCCCCGGATTAATAGGAGGAGGAAGGTATTATCATTGCTTGAAGCACTATTTACATTTCTTCGAGCCACAGCAACTCAAGGTATGTTTTTTTGAAGATTTAAAAGATCAACCTGTTACCTTGCTTCAAGAAATTTTTGCTTTTCTGGGAGTAGAAGAGGATTTTGTTATCACTAAAGCTAATCAAGCTTATAATTCTGGAGGGATACCAAATAATCAGAGCTTTCATGCTTACTTAGAGACTGTGAAAGACCAATTTAACCAAATCGTCAAACCCCTTTTACCTAAAACATTACTAGACCCAATATATGAAGTCTATGCAAACTTCAGAAATAGTAATCTAGTCAAAGCACCTCCTCTTCCTGAAGCCATGCGACAGCAAGTTATTGAGGTATATCGTTCAGATATTCTTGCTTTGCAAGAGTTAGTCCAACGGGATCTTGCCCACTGGTTAAAGTAATTATAAGAAGGGGGAAGATAGTTTATGAAGATGAATATGCCCAACTTCCTAATCATTGGTGCAGCAAAAGCCGGGACAACCTCCCTGCATAGTTTTTTAGGTCAACATCCCCAAATCTATTTAAGTCCTGTCAAAGAGCCAAATTTTTTTGCCTTAGAAGGGGAGAAACTGAATTTTCCTGTTGGTACAATTAGCCCAGGTTACTTAGCTGAGTGTAAAACTGATTTGACGGCTTATCAAGAACAATTTCAAGATGTTACTAGCCAAAAAGCTGTGGGAGAAGCTTCCCCCCTTTATCTTTACCATTCTCACGCTCCCCAGCGCATCAAAAACCATCTTCCTGATGTCAAACTAATTGCTATCCTCCGCAACCCAGTAGAAAGAGCTTACTCTAACTTCCTACATCATGTTCGAGAAGGTTTTGAAACTTATACAGACTTTGCTGAAGCTTTGAAAGCAGAAGAGCAACGCAAGCAAGAACATTGGTGGTGGGGATTTTATTACCTTCAAGGAGGATTTTATTATCAACAACTGCAAAGATATTTCCAACTTTTTGAACCTCAGCAAATTAAAGTTTATCTTTACGAAGATTTAAAATCTCAATCGGTTAAATTGCTTCAAGATATTTTTCAATTTTTAGGAGTAAACGCTGATTTCACCCCTAATACTGCTGCACAATATAATGTCGGTGGTGTGCCTAAAAATCAAACTTGGTATCGTTTCCTTACTACTAAAAACCCTTTAAAAGAACCTCTCAAACTATTATTGCCGGAAGAAGTACGTAAAAGTTTAGTACTAAAGTTAAAAAATAAAGCCTTAGCCAAACCACAACTATCTCCAGAAATTCACGCTCAACTCACCGCCAAATATCGTGAGGATATCTTGAAATTACAAGACTTGATCGGGCGGGATCTTTCATCTTGGTTAGAGGAGGGGAAAAGATGAAAACTTTGCTTCTTAGTACTGATGATATCCAAGGGGGTGCAGCTAGGGCAGCTTATCGCTTGCATCAAGGTTTGCAGAAAGCAGGGGTAAGTTCCCAAATGCTAGTCAAGGAAAAATCCAGCCAAGATCCTACAGTTATTGCTCCTGCAACTAAACTAGCAGAAGGCATCGCGAAAACAAAACAAACCTTTGCTGCTTTCCCCCTCAAACTTTACTCCCAAAGGCAAAGTACCACCTTTTCTACCCAGTGGTTGCCCGACAACATTCTGCCTCAAGTTGCTCAAATTGCTCCTGATATAATTAATTTGCATTGGATTAACAACAGCTATATGCAGATCGAAACCTTGGGGAAACTAAAGCAACCTCTGGTTTGGAGTTTGCATGATATGTGGGCATTTACCGGAGGATGTCACTATAACCAAAACTGCCATGGCTACACAAATTCCTGCGGTAGCTGTCCCCAACTAGGTAGCAACCAAGACTGGGATCTCTCCCGTTGGATCTGGCGACGCAAGGTTAAAGCTTGGCGAAATATCAACTTAACCATTGTCGCTTTAACTTCCTGGTTAGCTAGTTGTGCCGCTTCAAGTTCCCTCTTTAAGCAACAGCGCATTGAAATCATTCCTAATGGCATAGATACCAATATATATCGCCCCATCTCCCGCCAGCTAGCACGAGAAGTGCTTAATTTGCCCCAAGATAAAGAATTACTCCTCTTTGGTTCCCTCAATGCTACCAGTGACAAACGCAAGGGCTTTCACTTGTTGCAAGCAGCTCTTCAAGATTTAAGAAACTCCAGTCCTTGGCAAGATAGGCTGGAGTTAGTAGTTTTTGGAGCCTCAGAACCAGAAAATCCCCCAGACTTAGGCTTTAAAACCCATTACTTAGGTACATTCGCTGATGATCTTTCCTTAGCGTTAATCTACTCAGCGGCAGATGTATTTGTCTTACCTTCTGTGCAAGACAACTTACCCAATACCATTATGGAAGCGATCGCCTGTGGCATTCCTTGCCTTGGCTTTGAAATAGGGGGTTTACCAGACATGATTGAGCATCATGGTAATGGTTACTTAGCCCAACCCTTCAACATTGAAGACTTAGCCCAAGGGATTACTTGGTTGCTAGAAAACCATGATAGACATCAAAAGCTTTCCCGTCGTGCAAGGGAAAAAGCCGAACAAGAGTTTACCTTAGAATTGCAAGCACAGCGCTACCTAAAACTTTTTCGGGAGCTTAGGGAGGAGGAACAGTGAAAATAAGTTTACTCCAATATCTAGCTAGGTTAGAACCAGTAATTGTTATCCTATTACTGGCATTTTATGCTGGGGTTAACTTACCAGAACCTCTGGGATCTCCCTGGTCAAAATTAATGAAGCTTACGGCCTATGCTTTAGTGCCTTTATTAGCCTTGATACGCTGGAAAAGATGTTTATATGTTGCTAGCAAAGATATTCCCCTTTTGCTTTTGACAGGTCTAGCTTTATTATCTTTTCTTTGGTCTGCATCCCCAGATGCTAGTCTGAGTTATGGTAAGGCCCTATTCCGTACCACAATATTTGGTCTCTATCTAGCGACCTGCTATAGTCCTAAAGAACAAATGCGTATGACAACTTGGGCTGTAGGAATAGCGAGTCTCTTAAGCCTGTTTGTTTGCGTTGCCATGCCTGCTACAGGAGTTTCAGAAGAAGGTCTTTGGCAAGGAGTTTTCAACCATAAAAATACTATGGCCCGGTTTATGGCTTTAGCAACTTTACTACTTACATTAGTGAGTATAGATAATAGAAAACGACGCTGGCTTGCTATTTTAGGTATTGGTTTAAGTCTTTTTCTACTTGTGAAAACTCAAGGCAAAACCTCCTTATCCCTATTACTTTTTGGATGGGGTTTGTTACCTATTTACTACGCTGTACAGCAAAAGTACAAGCTGCGAACCTTACTAATCCTGGCAGTAATAGTTATAGGAGGTGGTGCGGCTTTGTGGCTAGCTAACAACCTAGAAACTATCATTGTCGATGGCTTGGGCAAGGATATGACCATGAGTGGAAGGGATGAACTCTGGGATGCCTTAATTTATCGAGGTATGCAAAGACCTTGGTTTGGTTATGGCTTTGCTGGCTTTTGGAATAATAAACGCGAGATATTTATTGTCGCTCGTCTAGTATCTTGGTTTGGTACAAAGACTCATGGCCATGCCCACAGTGGTTTTATCGATCTATTTCTGCAAGTAGGCTTTGTGGGTGTGGGACTTTATGTTTTGAGTTTAGTAACTTTAATCGGGAGGATAATTGCTTTATTAAATAATACCGGCAAAGTAGAATATTTTTGGTTTCTTGAATTCACAATTGTCAGTTGTTTATTCAACTATACTTTAACTCAGACTATTCTTAACCAAAGCGAATTAATTTGGCTTTTATATATAGCCAATGCTTTTTCTACCGCTCTACAGCAAGAACGCCTAAATAGAACTCGCCACTGGATGGCAAGTAAACAAAAGCAAATGATAACTAGCTAAACTAAATTACAACCAGGAGTATGTGCATGAAAGTATTAGTAACAGGATCAAGCGGTTTAATTGGCTCTGAAGCTGTGGCCTATTACGACCAACAAGGTCATGAAGTGATTGGCGCAGATAATAATATGAGGGCAGAGTTTTTTGGTAAACAGGGAGATACTACTTGGAATCTCAATCGCCTTAAAGAAGTGAGCAATAACTTTACTCATTATAATCTTGATATCCGCGATCGCGACGGGGTTTTTGAGTTATTTAAAAATAATCCCATTGATTTAATTATTCACTGTGCAGCCCAACCTTCTCATGACAAAGCTTGCGAAATTCCTCTGTTGGATTTTGAAGTTAACGCTTTGGGTACTGTGAATTTGTTGGAGGCAACGCGGCAGTTTTGCCCAGAAGCAGTTTTCATTCACATGAGTACCAACAAAGTTTATGGTGATGCTCCCAATGAAGTACCAAGGGTGGAGTTAGAAAAGCGCTACGATTACGCTAACCCAGAAGATCATGATGGTATTTCTGAAGAGTGTCGCATTGATCGTTGTTTGCACTCCCTATTTGGGGCTTCTAAAGTTGCTGCTGATGTTGTTGCCCAAGAATATGGCCGCTACTTTGGCATCAAAACAGGTATTTTCCGGGGTGGCTGTTTGACAGGCCCTTCCCACTCTGGGGTTGAACTGCACGGCTTCCTTTCTTACTTAGTTAAAGTGGGGGTAACAGGGGGAACTTATAAAGTATTTGGTTACAAAGGCAAGCAAGTTAGGGATAATATTCACAGCTACGATGTCATTCAAGCCTTTGAAGCTTTTCGCCGCAACCCAAGACCAGGAGAGGTTTATAACTTGGGGGGAGGCCGGGATAATAGCGTCTCAGTGTTAGAAGCTTTTGACAAGGTGGGGGAGTTAGTAGGCAAAGAAATGAACTGGACTTATGTGGACAAAAATCGCATCGGTGATCACCTTTGTTATATCTCTGACTTGAGTAAGCTGAAGGAGCATTTTCCTGACTGGGGTATTACCCGCAGCTTGACGGATATTCTTGAGGAGATGGTTGCAGTGGAGCAAGAAAGATATGCCCAAGTCTAGGGATGATAACTTACTGCTTTTCGATCTTTTCTCTACAGGGCATCATGCTGGCTACCTCCTGCATCTCATTGAATATTGGCGAAAAATGTCTCTTCCTGGCAGTTTGCAGGTGTTAGTAACTCCCACCTTTATCCAGTCTCATGCCGATGTGGTTGCAGCAGCCTCTTCAGAAGTTAGTTTAGTTACAATCACCCCTGAAGAAGCAGGGGAACTCAAATCGGAACAGTCTAGCCGCGATCGCCTGACCCGTAGTTTTCAAGAATGGAAGTTGTTGCAAAAGTATGTTCAAGAGTTGCAGCCGACTCATTGTTTACTGATGTACCTTGATTCCATCCTTTTAGCTTTAGCTATGAAAGGGCAACTGCCTTGTGCAATGTCAGGAATTTACTTTCGCCCCATCTTTCACTATGGAGGGTTTGCAGATTTCCATTCTTCCTGGAAAGAACGCATTTTGCAAGGGCGCGATCGCCTAATACTCTCACGATTATTAGGGAAAGAAAAATTTCAAACTCTTTTCTGCCTTGATCCTTTTGCTGTAGAGAAAATTGACCAATTCGACACTACCGTTAAACCACTCTATTTAGCTGATCCTGTACAAATATATCAGCATTCTGATGCTCAATTAGAGAAACTTAAAGCAAGTCTAGGTTTACCCCAAGATCGACAAGTTTTTCTCATGTTTGGAGTTCCTCAACCCCGTAAAGGCATTTATCAATTATTAGAGGCGATCGCTCTTTTACCTAACAACTTAGCCGAGAAATTTTGTCTATTATTAGTAGGACCTAAAAGTGAAGATCCTTTTATCCATAAGCGTATCACAGAACTGCAACAAGTCCTACCTATAAAAATACTTAAACGGGAACAGTTTATCCGAGATCAAGAAATTCAACCTTACTTCCAACTAGCTGATGTTATTCTTGCCCCCTATCAACGCCATATTGGTATGAGTGCTATTTTAGTCCGTGCTGCGGCAGCTCAAAAACCAGTACTTAGTTGTAATTATGGTTTGATGGGTGAAATGGTAAAACGTTATGAATTGGGCATAACAATTGATGCTAGTTCCCCAAAGGAAATTGCGAAGGGGATAACTCAGTTTCTGCAACAACCAGGAGAAAAGTTGAGTAATTCTTCTAGTATGAAATCTTTTGCCCAAATTAATACCGCAGAAAACTTTGCTCAAACTATTTTCGAGAATTTATGAACATCCTTTTCTTGACAACAATTCTCTTAAGTAAAAATAGAAATGGCGGTGAAGTTGCTTCCCAATGTTTTATTGATAGTTTGAGAGAAGGAGGACATGAAGTTAAAGTAGTTGGTTATCTTCGTAAAGGAGATATCTTTGAACATAATTCTCAAAATACTATTGTTGTTGAGGAACGTTACACAGAAACTAGCAAAAATAAAGTTTATCCTCTAATTTGGTTTATCTTGAGTATTTTACTCAATTTACCTTATTCTGCTGCTAAGTATTATTCAAGTAAATATAAGCAGATTGTCAAACAACTTCTAGCTACTGATAAATACGACTTAGTAATTATCGACCATTCTCAACTCAGTTGGCTAAAAAATGTAGTTAATTCTCAAACTAAGTTGATCTTTGTTGCTCACAATATTGAACACGAAAACTATCAAGAAAATTCTCGCAATGCTAGTAACTTAGTTGCTAAGTCGGTTTATCAAAGAGAGGCTACTTTGATGGCGAAACAAGAAAACAAATTAGCAATGAAAGCAGAGCAAGTTTGGACATTAACTCATTATGATGCTAAATACTTTGCTAAATTCAAAAGTACCAATCAAGTTAAGGTATTTTCTCTTCCCCCTAGTAAGGGTAAATTACCAAACAAACCCCCTAAAAAACAATGTGATATAGGTCTTTTAGCCAGTTGGTCATGGCAAGCTAATCGAGAAGCTTTACAATGGTTTCTAGACAAAGTTTATCCTCTTCTACCTACGGACTTTTCCATTCAAGTTGCGGGCAAAGGTGCAGAATGGTTAAAAGAAAAATATCCTCAAATCAACTATTTAGGAGTAGTGCCAGATGCCCAAGAATTTATGGCCCAAGCTAAGGTATTTGCAATTCCTACCCTTAGTGGTGGTGGTATCCAAATCAAAACATTAGATGCCCTTGCTTCCGGTTCAGCTATTGTTGCTACTCCGGTGGCTTTAAGGGGGATTGAAAAATTGCCAGCAACAGTCAAGGTAGCTCAAAATCCTGAAGAATTTGCCCATTGTCTCAAAACAGTAGTTACTTCTCCAACTTCAAACCAAGATTTTGCTAAATCTCGACATTGGTATCATCAAAGACAGGAGCAGTTTGATACAGAATTAATGACAGCAATCAATGAAGCGGAGTGATTATTGACTAAATGCTATTTTAACGAGGCGATTTAGATTGGTGGATTTGCGATTAGCAATAGTTGCACATCCTGTTAATATGTATGTTAAATTTACACAAGCTTATTACTTAACTAAATCTCCAACCTAATCAAAGGGGCAAGAAGGCATGAATAAAGCTAAAGTATTCGGTATTGGCTTCCACAAAACAGGAACTAGTAGCTTATCTAATGCACTAACTAAATTAGGCTATCGTGTTCGCACTTGTGGACCCTTTGTAGAAGACTTTGAAAGTAGAAACAGCGTTTGTGAGGCGGCCTTTGCTGAGGTTGAAAAATATGACGCATTTCAAGACAATCCTTGGCCCATTATCTATAAAGAATTAGACCAAAAATATCCTGGCAGCAAATTTATACTCACTACAAGACCAACAGATAAATGGCTTAAAAGTGCTGTGAGATATTTCGGCTCTAAAGATACCCCAATGAGAAAGTGGATTTATGGAGTTGGTCATCCTGAAGGACATGAAGAGGTTTATGTTGAGCGTTATGAACGCCACTACCGAGAAGTGAAAGAGTATTTTCAAAATAGACCTGAAGACCTTTTAATAATCAGTTTAACGGAAGGGGAAGGTTGGGAAAAACTTTGTTCTTTTCTTGATAAGGAAATACCTGATTTTGCTTTTCCTCACACTAATAAGCAGGAAAATAAATATCAATCAAAAATAACTAAGCTAAAACAGAAGATTGTCAGAAAGTTACGTTCTATTAGCGCAAATTAAGTAAATCAAAATAGGTATTTTGTTAAATAACAGAGGTGCTTTAATGAGGGTCAATATATGTGGGGTGAGTATTGACCAATACTCTTTTAATGAAGTAGTAGAAATTATTGTTCAACAGTCCCTTAATGGTAAAAAACCAGAATATGTTGTTACTCCTAACGCTCAACATTTGGTGACACTACAAAAGGATGCTGAGTTTCGGGAAATATATCGCCATGCTTTTTTGGTTGTACCTGATGGTGTCCCTTTGCTTTGGGCAGCAAATTTTTTGCAAACCCCATTAAAAGGTCGTGTTAACGGAACAGATCTCTTTGAGAGTTTGTGTGCCGTTGCTTCGGAGAAGGACTTAAAAGTATTTCTATTAGGAGGTCGTCCTGGGGCAGCAGAAGAGGCAGCAAAGCTCTTGAAAACTCGACACCCTAGGTTAAACGTTGCAGGTACTTACTGCCCACCCTACGGCTTTGAAAACGATGCTGTTGAGTTAAGCAAGATTAACCAAATAATTAAGGACGCTGCACCACAACTCCTTTTTGTTGGTTTAGGCGCACCGAAACAAGAAAAATGGATTTACGCTCATTATCAAGAACTAAAAGTACCTGTTTCCCTTGGTATTGGTGTCAGTTTTGAGTTAGTTGCAGGAACAGTAAAAAGAGCGCCTAAGTGGATGCAAAAGACAGGATTAGAGTGGTTTTTCCGCTTATTAGTAGAACCAGGCCGCCTTTGGAAGCGTTATGTTTTTGGTAATACTCTTTTCCTTTGGTTAGTTTTGAAGCAACGTTTTTCTCTCTAGAAAAACTGAATTTGTAACTTGGAAAAAATTACTTTTAGAAAAGAAAATATCTTTTTATACTGTTTGATTTTTCTTTCAAAAATGACTAAAAGAATTCACTGAATCTTTATAAAAAGAGCCTCAGTCTTCATCCCGTTTTCATATGAATCACCAGATAATGTTACTAACAACTTCCTGATCTGCTCTAATCATTATGAAACGCCAACTCTTAATCAGCTTAATCGCTACTGCTGCTACAACTGCGACCCTTAGTACATTCTCTGCCAACGCTTTTGCTGGGAGCCTTGTTCCCCAAAAAGAAGGAGAAATTAATGTTGGTCTTGGTTGCATAGATACAGACCCTGATAAGTGCATTGACCCTAGTTCTATACCATTTATTGAAAGCATTGAATCTATTACTGACAGCAGCACAGATGCTAGAAGTCGCCTCTTTGTAGATGATTTTAGTACTGCCAATACTTATGGTAGTGGTACAAATGCTATTCAATTTCAAATAAGAGATGCTGGAACTAACCCTAATAAGTTTTGGTTCCGTCCTTCGGAACACAATGAAGAAAACGGTCAACTCGAAGTAGGAACCTTTAAGTTTACCTTTACCCAGGCGCTAGCAGATTTGACTATAGATTTCTTTGATACAGAGTCAAAAAATACTACCGGGGTTATCGCTATTAACGGTGTTGAGTTGAATAGCCCGGAGTGGATAGAAAAAGGCAATGATGGCAATATTGTCAGTCAAACTTTCTTTGACATTACTTCTATAACACTCAAATTGGGTCACGATAATAATAGAGGTACAGGAGATGGAGTAGATTTCAATGTCAGTAGTGTAGATGTACCTGAACCTGCTGCATTGTTGAGTCTTCTCGCTGTTGGTTTGGTTGGGGCAGCTTCTAGGAGTAAGAAAGAAAATAATTAATTCTTGTCGATTATTTCTGGGATGAATAATTGACAATGAAAGAGGTTGAGTTAATTTGGTTCGACTCAACCTCTTTCCTTTTTGGAGCAAAAATCTCTAACTATTGATGAGAATTATTACTTGAGAATACTCCGTAGCATCCAAGCATTTTTCTCGTGAGTTCGCATCCTTTCTGTAAGTAAGTCTGCTGTTGATTCATCGTTAGCGCCTTCAGCCGCAGGAAAAGCCGAACGAGCAGTACGAACTACAGCTTCGTTAGCTTCTACTAAAAGGCGTACCATTTCTTCAGCTTCGGGAACGCCGCGAGTTTCTTTGATAGAAGCTAATTCCATATATTCGCTATAGCTTGCAGGGGCAGGGTAGCCCAAAGTACGAATACGTTCAGCGATGTCATCCACGGCTAGAGCAAGTTCAGTATACTCTTCTTCAAATAAAGTGTGTAGAGATTGGAACATTGGCCCAGTGACGTTCCAGTGGAAGTTATGGGTTTTAAGATATAAAGTGTAGCTATCAGCTAAGAGGCTAGAAAGTCCTGCTACAATCTCTTTGCGATTTTCTTCGCTGATACCAATATTAACTGGGGCTGTCGAACCTACAGTTGCCATAATTTGTCTCCTTGGGTAATTTAATTAACAACTAGACTGCTTTTAAGCCAAATGCCTTTGTAAAACCGAACGAGGTGCGCGGCGTACTCTGCATTTAATGGTTTCTTTGCCTAGACGTTGATGGGCTTCATAACGGTGACAACCGGAAAAGCCATAGTATTGACCATCTACTTCTAACACGTCTATGGGTTCTCGCAAACCTTCTTTAGCAATTGATTCCATCAGTGCCGCTACTTTATTTTGATCGTTTTGGCGGGGTAGAGGACGGCGAATCTGATTTAAAGGAATTTCTTGAATAGCAACCATCCTGAATTTTGTTTCCTCCGTTTATTCTCCCTTAGTTAAATCATACTCGTTATGAGTTTAAGCTGCAAGCTTTTTTACTTTCCAGTGGTAAATGGCTTTTATGACGTTAAGCTGATTTGATTTTGGAAAGCTTTGGGATGAATCATGCCTCTTACTTAAGCAAATAATTTCGATGGTATTTTTATCTTTTTTAATAAATAATTTCATGTAACAAAAAATACCACCTGTATAGCTGTAGCTAATGAAGTATAGGTTATAAATAATACTTAAAAATAGAATTTTGAAATTTTCTATGAAGAAGAGATATTAATACATTAAAGAATCATTAAAGTCATTTACTTAGTATATACTTAGGCATTATTCATGATGTATAGTATTTAAGTCTCAAGAGACAGCCTTGGTTTCTCTCTGAATATAACCAAACATTCATTTTCTACCATCAAAGATTTATTGGCTATGAATAAAGCTACATCTTCCTTTTTAACAAGGTCAAGTATTGCCTCATTACCTTTACCTATATTAGCTTCAGCCCAAGCTCTCCTCACTAAATTTTGGACTAAAGCCAGTTTCCTCATTGGTGTTTCAGCTTTGATGAATACATCTTCAGTTCAAGATTTAAAGCTATTTGGATGTTCAAGATAAGTAGTATTACTTCTTTGTTTGATTCCCTTGATCACTCAATGGATATTGTGAATTAGGAGCTTATTTGTTGTGAAAATTTCTCTCTTTTTAATTCTAATTTTTGTACTAGGTTTTATGGGCCTGTGTAGCGTACCATCATCAGGGGAAATTTGCTCTCCTAGTAACGGAGGAGGAGCCGGTGTAGGGCAAGGTTCTCACTCCCAAGGCAACGAAAATATCACCCAGAAGTGTGAAGACTCTTAGTAAGAGATGGATGCTAAATATGATGTTGATACCAACAAGAAAGATGGTGGTGACAACAACTATGACTTTAGAGGTATATACTAAATTATCAATTACTTTGTTTAGTTGCTATAGATAGATGTAAAAATACGACAATAATCTTTATGCTCCTGGAAGTAAAACTATTTAACAAAGGAGGATTCTATTTTATTTAACGGTTGGGATAGCATAATTCATACTCTCTGTGTAGGTACTCTTGCTTATGTTTTTATAATTATTCTGCTTCGTATTTCTGGAAAGCGAACTTTAGCAAAATGGAATGCTTTTGATTTTGTGGTGACAGTAGCATTCGGTTCTATTTTAGCAAGTATGTTGTTGTCAAAAAGTACTTCCTTAGTTCAAGGAACTCTAGGATTCGCTCTTTTAGTAGTGCTTCAATTTCTAATTAGCTGGCTTTCTGTTCATTCTGATAAATTCCAAGCAGCTATTAAATCAACACCAAGTTTATTGCTTTATCAAGGACAGTTTCAAGAGCATAGTTTACGGAAAGAAAGAGTTACTCAAGGAGAAGTTAAGGCAGCGATTCGTACTAAAGGTATTGGTGCTATAGAGGATGTAGAAGCTGTGGTTTTGGAAACAGATGGTAGTTTTAGTGTGATTCAAAAGCTCAATGGTAAATCGGCATCAGCCCTTGTTGATGTGAAAGGATTTCCTCAGAGTTAATGGGAGTTAAGCAGATGCTCTATTTTTTGTAAAATGTTTCTTATAATTCATTTACAAGACCTTCAATAAAGCCTTATAAATATCCTTTGATTTGTTCACGCGTTTGCGAACTGATAGCATTCATAGTTACTTCAAAGTTTATAAAATTACTTTTAAAAGAGATTTAGCAAGATGATAAACAACTGGTACAGAAACAGCATTACCAAGCTGCTTTTTAGCTATAGTTTCTTCTTTGTCCAAAATAAACCAATCAGGAAAGCCTTGTAGCCTAGCATAATCTCTTGCAGATAAAGGTCTAAACTTTCGGGGCTTATAGATTTTTTTGATGAAGTCTCTTTTATATATTTCTGGCTTTTGGCATTTAAGAGATTTTGTGGCTACAAAATCTCTAGTTCCGGTAGCTGTTAAAGTTGCCATCACTTCTGAGTGAGGTAAATAAATTTTGGCAATACCATTAATACCTGTAGAAATTTTAGAATTGACAAACTCATAACCTTTAGGGTGAATATAGCGAAGAATTTTTTTAGCTATTAAACTATCAAGTTCTTTTAAAGTTAAGTTAGGAATCAGTTCTTGCAATACCAATAAACTTAAAGGATTACCATCTTTCTCTCCATATTTCTTCTTACGTCTATTTTTAAGGATTGTCTGACAAATAAACTTTTCTTGGGCAGTAGTTTCAATTAAATCCCAGGAATGAATAGTTGTATGCCCATCTCGGATATCGGCAAATGTGAAAAAGTCATTTAGTTCATCATCTTTTTGGAATCTACCCCGAGAAGCAGGTTTTGTTTCCCCGAATAGTTCTTGAGGAGAAAATTTCTTTTTGTTAATCTGACTAGCTTTGATACCTTCAATGAATTGATGAAGCTTAGGTTTCTTGCCTAAAGGTAAAGGGAACTCAAAACAATTACCCTTATGAGTATCTTTTCTAATACCAACTATAAATACTCTTTCTCTATCTTGGGATAAGCCAAAATCATAGGAATTGATTAAACGCCACTGTATTTGATATCCCAACTCTCGAAGACTTGTTAAAATAAGAGCAAAACTTTCCTGATGTCTTGGTTCGGTTAAACCTTTAACATTTTCCCAAATAAAACCCTTGGGTTGATTATTTTCAACTATTCTAATCACATCAAACCATAGTTTACCTCTGGGATCTGCAAAGCCTTTGATTTTCCCAGCAATAGACCAAGGTTGGCAAGGAACTCCACCTACTAATAAATCGATATTAGCAAAGGGCAATTTTCCTAGTTTAGTAATATCTCCCAGGTTCATTTCATGGGCATTAAGATAACTGCCGAAATTCTGGTGGTAAACAGCAACAGATTTGGGGTTAATTTCTGAATAACCTAAACATTTACCACCTAACTCTTCTAAAGGAATTCTAAAGCCACCAATACCAGCAAACAAATCGACAAAAGTGAAAGAATAACTATTCCTAATCTCTATATTTAACGGCTTAGCTAAATTAAACAATTCTAGCTGCTGAACTTGCTGTTTTTCTACAGACATAATCAAAATATAATCACTTTCTCTTTCTATATCAATCAACAACCAGCAACTAGCAATTAGCAATAATGTCCATTTCAACATAAAGAGTGGCCATGTTTTATGCTAATCGTTGATTTGGTCATTTATCGGTGAAATAGATATGGTGGATCTTACTCCTAACCCTAGCTTCAGTTTAAGTATTCGCGTCAGTATTCCTAATCAGGCTGGCAGTTTGGCGCGAGTTATCCAAGCGATTGCCTCTTGTGGGGGAAATTTAGGACAGATTTCTTTGATAGAACAAACTCGCAAGGTTTCCCAGCGAGAAATCACGGTAGATGCTTCAAGTACTGAACACGCCGAGAAAATTGTTGAGGCAGTACAAGCTGTACCAAACACCAAGGTGTTGAAGATTTCTGATCGCACTTTTGATCTCCACCGTGGTGGCAAAATCCACATCCAAAGTAGTTTGCCCCTCAAAGCACAGTCTGACTTGGCGATGGCTTATACTCCTGGGGTGGGGCGCATTTGTAAGGCGATCGCCAAAGATCCTGAAGAGGTTTATTCTTTAACCATTAAAAGCAATACCGTAGCCATTGTTACTGATGGCAGTGCCGTATTAGGATTAGGTAATCTTGGACCAGAAGGGGCTTTACCTGTAATGGAAGGTAAGGCGATGCTTTTTAAAGAATTTGCTGGTATTGATGCTTTTCCTCTCTGTTTAGCTACCCAAGAGACTGATGCTATTGTCGAAACTGTCAAAAACTTAGCCCCGGTATTTGGAGGAGTTAATTTAGAAGATATTAGCGCCCCTCGATGCTTTGAAATTGAAAAACGCTTGCGGCAAGAATTAGATATTCCCGTTTTCCATGATGATCAACACGGCACAGCAATTGTGGTTTTAGCGGCACTCTACAACGCCCTGAAACTGGTTAAGAAGCCCTTAGAAGAAGTGAGAATTGTTATAAATGGGGCTGGGGCTGCTGGGGTTGCCATCGCTTCTTTATTACGCAAAGCGGGGGCCAAAACTATTTGGCTATGCGACTCTAAGGGTTTGATTTCTACCAGTCGTAATGATCTCAATCCTCAAAAACAAGCATTTGCCGTCGAAGCTAGCGGAACCTTAGTGGGGGCATTAAAAGGTGCAGATATTTTCTTAGGAGTAAGCGCCCCTGGAGTCTTGACCCCAGAAATGGTAGAGTCTATGGCGAAAGATGCCATTGTTATGGCTATGGCTAACCCCATTCCCGAAATTCAGCCAGAATTAGTAGATAATAAGGTTGCTGTCATTGCCACCGGGCGTAGCGACTACGCTAACCAAATTAATAATGTTCTCGCCTTTCCTGGGGTTTTCCGAGGTGCATTAGACTGTCGGGCGGCTGCCTTAACCACCAATATGTATCTAGAAGCTGCTAATGCGATCGCTTCTTTAGTTTCTCCCACAGATTTAGACAGAGAACATATAATCCCTTCTGTCTTCGACGAAAGAGTAGCCACCGCCGTGGCTGCCGCCGTTCAAAGGGCAGCAAGACAAGATGGTGTAGCAAAGAAGTAAGTTGCTAATGGCTAATGGCTAATTGCTAATTGCTAATTGCTAGTTGCTAGTTGCCAACTTATAACTAATACTGAATAGCAACGGCAAGCCATACACTGATCATTGATCATTGATCATTGATAACTGATAACTGAAAAAATGACTATCTCGAAAAAAACTAGATTCCTTGCCAACATTAAAGCGAAAAATAAAAGAGTTCGTACTGCTAGTCTTTGGTTTGAAAGGTTGATGGCAATTTTGGCTGCTATCAACCTCCTTTTAGTACTATTTGACTTAAGCTACATTCCCTTAAGAAATTTTTGGCTACAAGGCAGAATTAATGTTTTTGGAGTCTTGCTTGAAGTACCTCTTCCCCCGGTAACTGATTGGTACGATCCTATTAAAGGTATTGAACCAGAACGAGATACAACTAAGTACTTAGAACAAGTAGAGGAATTAGAAAATAAACTAATTGGTGAAACTTTAACTTCTCCAGATGTCGCCAAACTTCTTGAAGAATTGCGTTTTAGAAGTATGGAAATGATTGATACCAATCCTTTTGAAATTGCCAATAAAACAGGGACTTTAGAGAAGATCAAAAATCGGATGCGGGAGCATATTTTCTCTACAGAAGATGCTTCTTCTAAGGACGCATTTCAGCAATTCTGGAGTCAAGAATATTTAAGGCAAAATAATGGTAAGGAAGAATTAGACTTTTTCAACACAGAAATTCGTCCCCTGATGGAAACCAACTACTATCGCCCCATTGGCGAAAGTGGCGAACCTTTTGATAGATTTGGTTTCCTTGACTTTCCTTTCGGAGTAATTTTTGCTATCGAACTTCTAGCCCGTAGTTGGTTTATTAGTCGTAGTCGTACTGGGGTTAGTTGGTTAGATGCAATGTTGTGGCGTTGGTACGATATTTTCTTGTTAATTCCTGTTTTCCGGTGGTTACGTTTTATTCCTGTCACCATTCGTTTAAGCCAAGCAGAATTAATCGATCTCAATAAGATTAAGAAGCAAGCAAGTCAAGGTTTTGTAGCCGGTATTGCTGAGGATTTAACGGAAGTGGTAATTGTTAGTACCCTCAACCAAGTTCAAGGTTCCATTCGCCGAGGGGAGATTGCCAAAATCATCTCTCAGCAAGAGGCCAATCCTTATATTGATATTAACAATACTAACGAAACAGCAGAGATTGCTAAGTTAGTAATCGAAATGTTTGTCTATCAAGTATTGCCAAAAATAAAACCGGATGTAGAGGCTTTATTGCAACATAATATTAGCAAAGTTTTTACTGAATTACCTGCCCATGAAGGTATACAAATGCTTCCGGGAGTAGAAACTATAGAAAGAAATTTAATTAAACAACTATCAGCAAGAATTTTTCAAACAGTTAATGAAAGTCTCCAAGGTGCTTTAAAAGAGGATAAAGTCAATGAGGAGTTGATGGAGCATTTAATTGAAAAGCTTAGTAAAGTTTTGGCCGAAGAAATTCAAGCAAAACAAACGATAGAAACTATTCAATCTTTATTAGACGCTCTCATTGAAGAAATCAAAATTAACTACGTTGAACGCCTTTCTCAAGAAGATGTCGAAGAAATTCTAGAACAAACAAGAGCTTTACGTCAAATGACTCGAAACGTTAAACCATGAACAATTATCAATTATAGCAATTCTGCGACTTGTGAGGTACAGCATAGATTCTGGTTTTTGCTAATAGCTAGTGGTTGGTGGAAATATGGAAATAGACCAAATGTACCTCATGAATTTTTAGTAACCTAATAGAGCAAAACATAATTTAGTTAAGAATTTTATCTTTGCGATTTTGCAACTGTCACAGAAATAGAAAAACCAGCAAAAGCTAGAGGTAAGCTTACAACTATAAAGAAGCATTACTTGAATAAGATCATGGTGACAGAGAAATTTCGCCACCAATTGCAGCAAGAAGCAAAACAGTGGCAAGAAGAAGGATTGATTGATTCTAGTTTGTATGAAAACTTAGCTACTCGCTATCAATTCAGTGAGTTAGAAACCTCAGCTAAAAACCGCTTTGTGATGATTATGCTAGGGCTAGGGAGTATCCTCCTAGGCTTAGCTATAATTACTTTTATAGCGGCTAATTGGCAGGTTTGGTCAAGGGAATTAAAAGTAGTTTTACTGCTAAGTTTGTTTATCCTCATCAACACAGCAGGCTTTTATCTCTGGCGGCAACCTACGCAATCCTGGCAATTCCGTTCGGGACAAGGATTGCTGCTGCTAGGATCTTTAGTATTAGGGGCAAACATAGCACTAATGTCTCAAATGTTCCACCAAACTGGGCCAGTTTATCAACTGTACCTTATTTGGGGTGCAGGAGTGCTAGTTATGGCTTATTTTTTAAGATCAACTTTCTTGGGAATCCTGGCTACTATCCTCATCACTATCAGCCATGTTTGGGGATTGCAAGATATGTTGAGTTTCGGAATATTTTACGAACTTTCTTACCTAAACGCATTGCGACATATGCCTTTGTTGGCTAGTGTAGTTTTAATTCCCTTAGCTTATTGGTGTCGTTCACGCTGGATTTTTGGTATAAGTGCAGTCTTAATCGCCTTCTCCTTGCAAGCTAACCTAAGTTACTATTGGCAAATAGGATTTATAGCTGCGATCGCAGTTACTTTGCCCCCTGCCTTACTATGGGGCTATCAAGATTACTTTTGGTCAAATGATGATAGTGAAAGAGCAAGTTCGTTTGCACCCATCGCCCGTGGTTTAGCAATTTTTGACCTTAGTTTGCTATTTTACATCTTTTCCTTTCACTACCTCTGGTATAGACCTGGATCTGTATATGAATCAGCCCCAAACTTGTCATCTCAAGACTGGCTAACCTTATTAGATCCTTTCTTTCTCATAGCCATAGCCATACTTTTTTGGTTGCGTCTAAGCTATTCAGTCAATCGTCGTCGTTGGCATTTAGATTCTACATCTGTGGTTATTGCTGTGATGCTGTTAACTGCGGGCTTCATTTTTTGGTGGCATATCAGCATCAATTCTTTAGAAGTCTTAGCTACCGCAGTTTTTAATATCCTCTTAGGTTTATTAGGCATTGGCTTAATTCGAGAAGCTTTAGGGGATGGTAAAAGACTAGGTTTTTGGTGGGGAATTATTTTGGTGGTAGTGCAGATTCTTTCTCGGATGTTGGAATACAACACTAGCTTAGTCTTTAAAGCAGTTGTCTTGTTCCTTTGTGGCATAGGTGTAATTGCTGCTGGGCTTTGGTTTGAACGCTATGTTAGAACCCTACGCAACCTACCAGAAGGTGGGTAAAATGCAAGATTGTTGAAGCAAAAAAGAAGCAAAAAAATTAAAAACCATGAACTCTCCTCGTACTTCCTCCCCTTTAACCGCAGCTTGGCGTTTTTGGCTACCTTTGTGTTTGCAGATTGTACTTATTTTAGCTATCCCTGCCCAAGCTGTTTACATTCATTTATCCGGGCAAACAGTTATACTGCAAACCGCCCCCGTAGATCCCTATGATTTCCTGCGGGGTTACTCCCAAACCTTAAGATACGAAGTCTCTCAATCAGAAACTTTCAAGGATTTGCCTGGGGCAAAAATTCTCTCACCAGACAACAACCAACAAAAGCAGCAACAAAAGCAGCAAAACATTGTCTATGTCACTTTGCAAGCCCCCGCTAATCCTAACTCTCCTTCAGGAAATCCGACACCTTGGCAACCTGTAGCCGTTAGTCGTAACCTGCCTGACAATTTGCTACCAAATCAAGTAGCCTTGCGGGGTGAACAGTATTACAATTCTATTGAATATGGTTTAGAAACCTATTATTTCCCTGAAGATCGCCGCGACGAAATCAACAGCGATATTAGGCAAACTTTTGGTGATTCCAGCCAAGAACGACCTTTTGTGGTAGAAGTTAAAGTTGATAGTCGAGGTAATGCTGTGGCTGATAGTTTGTGGGTGCGCGATCACAAATATAAGTTTTAGCAAATTACCTCATGTTTGCTTCTTCAGATAGTTATCTTGAACTTCTCATTTGTAACATAATTCTTTGCTTATCAATTACTCATTCTCGCCCACAAAACTAGTAAAACTTTGCTCATTAATACTATCCCAAGCCATAATTTCTTCCCGAAATTTCTTCCACTGTTCGTACACTTCCTTGAAAGTATTATCCCCCCTAGCATTCTCTTCATAAATTTCAAAAGCCGCCTTTTGTGCTGCCTTGAGGACTGCTTTGGGATAAGCCTTAAACTTAGTTCCATTTGCTTTCAAAGTTGCTAAAGATTCCCGGTTCAAAGCTTCATATTGAGAAAGCATATTTAAGTTAGCTTCGGTTGCCGCAGTTTTCAATACTTCTTGATATTCTTCCGGTAACTTTTCCCATTCACTGAGGCTAACTTGCAAATCTAAGGTTGCGCCAGGTTCCCACCAACCGGGATAATAATAAAAAGGTGCAGCTTCATTTAGTCCTAACTTTAAATCATCGTAGGGACCAACCCATTCTGCTGCATCTATAGCCCCCCTTTCTAAAGCGAGGAAGATTTCTCCTCCGGGTAAAACTTGGGGATTAACCCCCAAACGTTCCATTACTTTACCCCCCAAGCCAGGAATACGCATTTTTAAACCCTTAAGATCTTTGAGAGACTTAATTTCTTTTTTGAACCAGCCTCCCATTTGCGTACCCGTATTACCTGCGGGGAAATTAATAATATTAAACTCGGCATAAATTTTGTGCATGGCTTCTAAACCCCCGCCGTAGTAAAGCCAAGCATTTTGTTGTTGTGCCGTTAAGCCAAAGGGCATGGAAGTAGCGAAGCCCAGGGCTGGGTTTTTACCCACATAATAATAACTGGCTGTATGACCACATTGGGCTGTGCCAGATTGTACTGCATCCAAAACTTCCAACCCTGGTACAATTTCTCCAGCAGCATAGGGAGTGATTTTGAAGCGTCCCCCTGTCATAGCTTCAACGCGATCGCAGACTGTTTTAGCCCCGCCATAGATAGTATCCAAAGATTCTGGCCAACTAGTGACCATATTCCATTCTATAGTGGGTAAATCTCCCGTTTGGGCAGTGCTGTTATTAGTGTCTCCTTGTTTGCAAGCTTCTAAGATAGCGGCACTAGTAACACCAACAGTTACATGACTAAAAAGTTGTCTGCGTTTCATCTGTTCTTCTCTTAATTAGTAATTATGGTAATTGCTAATTGCTCAGTTTAGGTAACATTAAGTAAAGTGAAGATATTAATAAATTAAGTTACTACTTACAACCATGGTATTATTCGGATTCGGTAAAAAGCTCAACCTACCTAAACCTGAGCAAGCTTTACCAGGAAGAGATGAGCCTCTACAAGTGCCTGCTTCTCATTATGTTAATGGTAATCCCCTTAAGCCACCTTACCCAGAAGGAATGGCAAAGGCGGTGTTTGGTTTAGGCTGTTTTTGGGGCGCTGAACGCAAGTTTTGGCAATTAGAGGGGGTTTTCACCACTGCTGTAGGTTACGCGGGAGGATATACTCCTAACCCCACCTATGAAGAGGTTTGTAGCGGGATGACAGGACACAATGAAGTAGTCCTGGTGGTTTATGATCCGAAACAAATTAGCTATGAAGAATTACTAAAGGTATTTTGGGAAAGTCATAACCCTACCCAAGGTATGCAACAAGGTAATGATGTTGGTACTCAGTATCGTTCCGGAATTTATGCTTATTCTGATGCTCAAAAAGAGTTAGCTAAAGCATCTGAAGAGACTTATCAGCAAGCTTTAACTAAGGCAGGTTTCGGGGAAATTAGTACAGAAATTATTACTGCCCCAGAGTTTTACTTTGCTGAAGGATACCATCAGCAGTATTTAGCTAAAAATCCCAATGGTTATTGTGGATTAGGAGGTACAAAAGTTAGCTGTCCGGCTTTAGTTTAAAAGAAAAATATATAGCAATTCTATGACTTGTGATGTACGGCATGGATTCTGGTTTTTTGCTAATAGCTAGTTGCTAGTTGAAGCGTAGAAATATAGAAATAGACCGAATTTACCTTATAAGTCCGAGAAACGCTATAAGTAAGGTGGACATCAACCACCTTACGAGTCTTTAATTATTTTGATTAGTTGCTCTTCATCAAGAATCGGCTCGTATTTTTCTTGCCTAATTTCATTACTTTTAATATCAATTCTTACACGCTTAATAAACCGTTTAAAATCCCTATTCATTACAGTTAGCTTATTTACTGTATCCCAATCTAGATTTTCTCTTGTTTTTGCCGGAAATAATATATCACTTGAATTGGGATCTTCTATATCAAGTTTGATTACTCCAATTCCGAAAGAACTTGATAATCTACCTAATTCTGTTTTGAAATCGGGATTTTGAGATATTTCTGTAGCAGCTAAATAGCTTTCATTTGCCCAAGATGAATTGGAGACAGTTTGAAAAAACTTCTCTCTTAATGTAGATAAGTTTAATTCTTTTTTGACTTCAAATGAAATGAATTTTACAGAGTTATTACCAATTGCTGAGCTTAACTCAAGAACTTCATTATCCCATTCATTGATAGGAAAAACACATCCAATCATATCAGGGTGAACCCATTGTCCAAAACTTTTCTGAGCAGATTTTGTATGATTGATTGTTTGGCAATAGCAGTTTAGGGAATAAAAACTAAAGTAAGCTAGAAATGGGTGTAAATCTTTCTCAAAATATGATTTTGTAGCAATTGTCGTTTCTTCCTCTGTTTTTCCTTTTTCATATTCTTGAAAATCTAGATCATATTTTTTGTTTTTTAAATAAAATCGTTTCGGTCTTTCTCCAATAGTTTCAAAGATGGAGTCTGGATTATCTCTTGAAACCACATAAAGTTTAGCTCCTAACGTTGCCCAAGGCGTTTTTCCAGAACTATTTAACTGTTTGTCAAGTCCTTCTTCAACAGCTAATTCCCAAATTTCATTTGGTGTTAGGGGTCTATCTATCTTTATTAAAACTTTTTTAGCTAGTTCGTGAAATGTTATTTTATTCATTTGTAATACTAAATCGGTGCTTAGGAGATTTATAATCTTAGCTTCTTTTTTCATTATTGAAAGCCATGTTAACATTAAAAATATCCCAACAAAAACGAGAAGAGTTAGTTGAATTATTAATTCAACAACTTAAGGAAAACTCTGATTTAAAAACCAAACAATGGTTCGATAATTACCTTAAGGGTGCTATTGAATACCGAGGTGTAAAAACACCACAGGTAACTTCTTTAGTGAAGCAGTGGCATTCAGAAAATAAACTCTACAACTACGATACTAAAGAACAACTAACACTTTGTTCTGACTTAATCTCTAGCTCCTTTGCAGAAGATAAATTTGCCGGGACAATTTATCTTCAAAAGTTTCTGTTAAATAAAATCGACTATAAATTTTTATTAGCTAAGTTTGATTTACTCTTCAAACAAAGTTATTTCTTTGATTGGGCAACAACAGACTGGTTTTGTCATCGGGTTTTAGACCCAATCATTATTAAAAATGGTATCAATGCTGCTAAAACTATAGCGAAATGGAGATATGCAGAGAACTTTTGGCAACGCCGGGCTTCTATCGTTTCTTTTAGACATGGCAGTCTCAATCAAGATTATCATCCTTTAATTGAAGAAGTTGTTAACCATCTTGTCAAAGAAAATGAGCGTTTTATCCAAACAGGAATTGGTTGGGTTTTAGCTGATATGTCCAAGAAATATCCCCTTCAAGTAGAAGCTTTATTTCGCCAATATATTGATAATCTTAGCAAGGAAGTAATTGATCGCCACAGCAAACATCTTTACTGTCATCAAGAATTAAAACGACTGAAGAGGAAGTCAAGCCATTAAAGCAACATAATGTTATCTTCGCAACTGCAACTGCTCAATAAATAAGCTATTTTAAATTTAGCGGTGCATTGAATTAATGGAGTTATAACATGACTGAAAATAGCTACGATGTTGTTATTTGTGGGGGGGGGTTGGCGGGATTAACCTTAGCCAGACAACTTAAATTAGAGATCCCTCATCTTTCTATTCTTATTCTCGACCGATTAACTAGACCTTTACCAGAAGTAACTAATAAAGTAGGAGAATCTACAGTTTATCCTGGGGCTTGTTATCTTAGCCAAGTTCTTCAGTTAGAAAAATACTTTGAGAGTGACCAATACATCTCTAAATTAGGTCTACGTTTCTTTTTTGGTAATGGTCACGATGAATTTCAAAATAGACCAGAAGTCGGCTTAAGAGAATTTCAACCTGTCCCCCATTCTTACCAAATTAATCGTGGTAGGTTAGAAAATTATTTAAGGGAGTTAAATAGTTCCGCAGGTATCAAAATACTAGAAGGTTGCACCGTTAAAGATGTTCACCTTGGGGATACTTCAGAATCTCTTCATCAAATCACTTATACTCAAGGTTCTAATCATTGCACCCATAGTTGTCAAACCCCCTGGCTAATTGATGCCATGGGTCGTCGTCGGTTTTTACAAACTAAGCTAGGTTTGAGAAAAGCAAATGATCCGAGATTTAATGCTGTGTGGTTTCGGGTTAAGGGAAAAATTAACGTAGATGACTTTGTACCTGTTACGGAACAAAGTTGGCATAACCGCGTTCCCGGAGAAAAAAGATATCTTTCCACCAATCATTTATGTGGGCAAGGATATTGGATTTGGTTGATTCCTTTGGCTTCTGGACATACTAGCATCGGCATTGTTGCCCAAGAAAAGTTTCATCCCCTCCAGCAGCTTTGTAACTACGAACAAGCCTACCGTTGGTTAGGAAACCACGAACCTACTTTAGCATCTCGTCTTCAAGATAAAACTCCAGAAGACTTTATGAAGATGCCCAGGTATAGCTACTCAGCGACACAAATATTTTCTGAACAACGTTGGGGTTGTATAGGAGAAGCGGCAACTTTCCCCGATCCTTTTTACTCCCCTGGTATTGATTTAATCGCCTATGGCAACTCTTTATTAACCAAGCTGATTAAGCTAGAAAGGGAAAATAACCTTAGTACCAAAGTAGTTGAAGAAGCGAATCTCTTTTACTTAGCTTTTAGCGATAGTACAGCTTCCTTTATTCAAGAAGTTAATTATGCTTGTTTAGATCAAGGGGGAATAATGGCCATGAAATTTATTTGGGATATTGCGGCCTTTTTAAGTTCCTTTGCCCCTATTGTTATGAATACTCCCTATCTTGCTTGGGAAGAACATAGTCAAGTTTGGTACAGTGCTGCGATGAAATTTCCTAGCTTAGGAATGGCGATGGGCAGATTATGTTTAGATTGGGCTAATAAATCTCAAGGTAAGCTGGCTTATGAATTTATTGATTATGGTAAGCTATCTTTCTTAAAAGAATTGAGAGAGCGTAATCTGCAAGCTAATAAACCTATTAGTGAGTTGATAGCTGATTTAGAAAGAAATTACCAACGTTTAGAAGAATTAGCACAGGTAATTTTTCTTTTGGCTATAGAAGATACAATGCCAGAATTACGGAGTAAGTTTTCCGCACCAATTTGGCTTAATGTTCAAGCTATGAGTTTAGAGCCTAGCTGTTGGGAAACTGAAGGCTTGTTTAAACCAACATCGCAACCTCGTGATTTACAACCTCTGCAAAAAGATTTTGACCAGTTTAAAATGAGAATTCCTGCCTCAATATAGCAATTATTAGTACCATGAGCTACGAGCTAGACGTTGATAAGCTTTAATTAAATTTAGCAACTAGCAACTAGCCATTAGCCATTAGCTTTTGGATCAGCTTTTTCTTCCCCCTTTCTCAAACTTACAACCTCACCAATCACCATAACCGCAGGAGAAAGAGTAAAATCTTGGGTTTCTTCTACTATGGTTGCTAAAGTTCCTTGCCAAATCTCTTGGTTGGGGCGATCGCAATTACGTATAATCGCAATGGGAAAATCAGCAGAGCGTCCATTTTCCTGTAGCTTTTGGACAATAAGCCCTAAATTACGTCCTCCCATCAAAATAACCAAAGTATCCAATCGAGACAAAGCCTCCCAGTCTAACAACTCTGGATCATGGGCGCTCATCACCGCAAAACAACTACTTAAATCCTTATCTGTTAAAGGTATACCTGCAAGTAAAGGTGCAGCAAGGGCTGAGGAAAGACCAGGAATAACCTCAAAATCACAACTTGCCTCTCGTAAAGCTGTCATTTCTGGTTGGGCGCGACCGAAAATAAACGGATCACCACTTTTAAGACGTATAACTTGCTTACCCTGTTGACAATAATCTACCAGTAATTGGTTGATTTTAGCTTGAGGAGTACTAGGGCGATCGCCTCGTTTGCCCACATCTAACTTGACACAACTAGGAGGTACTAACTCCAAAAGTTGGGGGTCTATCAAAGCATCATAAATCAAAACCTCCCCTTGTGCCAATAACTCTTTCCCCCGCCAAGTAAGGTAAGCAACGCTACCGGGGCCAGCCCCCAATAAATAAACTTTGCCGTATTTATTCTTTGTCATAAGTAATCAGGATTAAGATAGAAAATAGCAAAACAAAAGCGAAGACCTCATGACTTCAACCCTGCTCAAATCTCCACCTTTAAATGCTCCCACAGTTCGTAAATTACCTAATGGTTTAACCATTGTCGCAGAGCAAATGCCTGTAGATGCTGTTAATTTAAATATCTGGTTTAATGTTGGTTCCGCTTTAGAGTCTGATGCTATTAATGGTATGGCTCATTTTTTGGAGCATATGATCTTTAAAGGTACATCTCGTTTAAAATGTGGTGAATTTGAACGCTTAATTGAAGAGCGAGGCGCAGTAACTAATGCTGCCACTAGCCAAGATTATACCCACTACTACATTACCACTGCACCCAAGGATTTTGCGACCTTAGCACCCCTGCAACTTGAGGTGGTAATGAATCCTAGTATTCCCGATGAAGACTTTGCTAAAGAGCGTTTGGTTGTCTTAGAAGAGATTCGCCGTTCTCAAGATAATCCTGGCCGTCGCACCTATCATCGCGCCATGGAAACTTGTTTTACCAAGTTACCCTATAGTCGCCATGTTTTAGGCCCTGCGGAGGTTATTGAGCAGCTTCAACCTCAACAAATGCGCGACTTTCATGGCTCTTGGTATCAACCCCAGTCTATGACGGCGGCGGTGGTTGGGAATCTACCGGTGGAGGAATTAATTAGCATTGTTGCTGAAGGTTTACCTACCCTAGATCGTCCTTTCCTGCCCCTGCCTCCTCGTCCTCAATTAGAATCAGAAACTCCCTTTGCAACTATTGTACGCCAAGAAGCAGTGGAAGAAAGGTTGCAACAGGCGCGGTTGGTGATGTGTTGGCGAGTTCCCGGCATGGCACAATTAGAACAAACCTATGCTTTAGATGTCCTAGCAGTAATTTTAGGACAAGGGAAACTTTCGCGACTATTCCGGGACTTACGAGAAGAACGAGGTTTAGTATCTCATATCGGAGCAAGTAACTTAACCTATGCACTCCAAGGAGTGTTTTATATTTCTGCTCTCTTACCTCCAGAAAACCTCCCAGAAGTGGAACAGGCGATCGCCCAACACATCAGCAAGTTGCAAACGGAATTAGTCGCAACAGCAGATATTGAACGCATCCGCACCTTAGTCGCAAATCGTTTTATTTTCGGCAACGAAAAACCCAGCGCCCGTGCCAACCTTTATGGCTATTACCAATCTCAATTAGGAGATTTAGCGCCGGCTATGGATTACACCAAAAAGATCCAAGCTTTGGAACCAGAAGATTTACAAAAAGCGGCACAACGCTATCTAACCAAAGATGCTTACGGAGTAATAGCTGTAAAACCAGCTTAGAATTTGGGGACTGCCTAAAGTATTATTGATCACGGAGAACTGATAACTGTACGGCATTGCCGTTATTGTAAACATCATTGATCATTGAAGATGTGGAACGAAATTGCTGAGCATATTTCCCAAGTTACAGGGGAAGCATTTACTATTAATAATCAGCACTCTGTTAGTGGAGGCTGTATCAATCAGGGTTATGCTATCGAGGGTGATAATCGTAGTTACTTCGTCAAGCTTAACCAAGCTTCCCAAATAGAAATGTTTGCGGCGGAAGCTTTGGGCTTAAAACAAATGTACGCAACTAAGACGATCCGCATTCCTCAACCAATTTGCTGGGGTAGTACAGGCTCTTCTGCATATATAGTTATGGAATGGCTGGATCTTAGTCGCGGTGGCAGCAATGAAGCTTGGCAAGCAATGGGTCAACAATTAGCCCAAATGCACCAGGTTGGTAAAGCAGATAAGTTTGGCTGGCAACGCAACAATACTATCGGTTCTACCCCTCAAATTAATACCTGGGGCGAGAATTGGGCCGAGTTTTTTGCTAAACACCGCATTGGTTATCAATTGCAGTTGGCAAACAGGCGAGGTGGTAACTTCCCTAAGCAAGAACGAGTAATCGCAGCAGTAAGAGAATGCTTAGCCAACTTGCAACCCCAGCCTTCTTTAGTACATGGGGATTTGTGGTCAGGAAATGCTGCTGTAACGAACTCCGGGGAACCTGTTATTTTAGATCCGGCTACTTACTACGGCGATCGCGAAGTTGATATTGCCATGACAGAATTATTTGGTGGTTTTCCTAGAGCTTTTTATCAAGGTTATGACCAGGAGTGGCCCCTTGATTCTGGCTATCCCGCCCGCAAAAGCCTCTATAACCTCTATCACGTCCTTAATCATTTTAATCTTTTCGGTGGTAGCTATGGTTCCCAAGCTAATCGCATCATCAAGGAAGTTCTGGGATAAGCACTTAAGTAATAACTTGCAGGTAAACTATAATTAGTCTACAATTACTTAAAGATAAAATAAAGATGCGATCGCAATCACCAGGTTGTGTGTATCTGTGACACTTAGGTTAAGTACTTACTATCACTACTTTTTTTAACCAAGTGAGAGATATTGAACATAGTTTCTTAAGAAACCTCAACCTAATCAAGATTATGCTCCCTTACGTTCAACTTATTCCCGGCTCTATTTCAGAAATTCTTGTTTCTGCTAACGAAACAGGTACAATCACCTTAGCCGACCGCTACGGGCTTATGGCCGCTTCTTTAGATGATTCTTTAGAAGAAGATGAAAGGCGCTCAGTTAATCGTCTACTGCGGGCTGTTATGAGAGGCAAAATTAAAGTTTCTCAAGAATTATCTGCTACAGAATAGTTAATAATTGATAATTGATGCCAAACGGCAACGGCAAGCCGTAAATTGATAAGTGATTCAATTTTGTCGGCTAAAAAATCTATCTAGAATTTCTGATTGTTGAGTTGTATTTAACTGAGGAGCATTTTCGCGGACTGTTAAGTCATCTTGATTGGGTTTGTTTCTAACAAAAACTAAAGTATCAGTTCGATCTTCTAATGATTTCTCTTCGAGTAAATTAACTTCCCCTAATTTTTCTCGAACACCAACCGGAACATTTTCAATTATTTTAACAGTTTGACAGAGGAAGAATGGGAAAATCAGACTGCCAACACGAATCAAGTCGCCATCTTGTAGTAAAGTCGCTTCTTTAATTGGTTTGTGGTTAACAAAAGTACCGTTGGTACTATCAAGATCCCTGAGATAAAAACCTTTGTTTTCGATGTATTGAATCACTCCATGATAGCGAGATAAAAGTTTATCTTGAATCGATAAAGCTGCATGGCAACCACGACCAATTGTCCAAATGTTTTGAGCCTGAAACAAGCTTTGAGTTTTACAATTTAAAAGGTTGGCAATTAAATAAACTTGACTACCTTGGGCTATGCCAACAACATACTGAGTTTTGATGCTATCTAAACTTTGTTCGTTACTATGTTCCAATTGTAAAATATCATCGAGCAATTCACGATTATTCTCGTAAAGCTTCAGAAAGAGCTGATAAAGAGTCAGTCTTTGTTCCAATTCCATAATTTTGGGAAAAATAGAAGGTGGTAGATGTAATTCGGGCTATGATTTCAATTACCAACGTTACATATTAGCACCAAGATTATTAATAGCAAGTTGATTTGCCAAGCAAAATCATACTTTTGGTTGAAAAATGTTGAGGCATTCCCCTTATTTGCCCTCAACTTTTTGCTCCCATCGAAATAACCAAACCATTAAAGCAATAATACCTAGTTGTAAAGCTAAATTAGGTAAAGCCGTGCTAACATCTCTGCCGGCAGCAACTTGAGCAAAAAAGATGAAAGCACCAATGAATCCTGAAGCGCCAAAGGTGACATAAATCGTTTTCCTTAATCCTCGATAAGGAGCCTTAGCTTCTGCCCTCAATTTAGCATATTTTTCCGGACTTAAAGGTTCTTTGCGGCGGCGTTTTTTGCCCTGATTTGGGTTAGACTTTGAGTTAACCATCGGCGATTTCTGATTGGAGTAATTCAATAGGCGACTACATCAAGATTGCAAAGTGCAGTTCGCCTCTACACTTTACCAAATTTGGCCATTGGTGGGGTGTAAGCAATGACTAGATAAAATGACTATGACAACTTTATGAAAACCTCAACTTTAAGTACTGCGATCGCAGCAGCAATTGTTTGTTATGCTAGCCCAGCCTTCAGTAGCAACCCTGAGCATTTGCAGAGGTTATTAGAAACTAATCAATGTCCTCAATGTGACCTATCTGGGGCTGATTTAGGGGAAGCGAACTTATTTGGGGCAAATTTAGTTAATGCTAACTTAGCAGGAGCAAATCTGGCTAAGGCAAATTTAGGAGAAGCAGATTTTACCGATGCTAACCTAACTGGGGCAAAACTCAACCAAGCTTATTTACGAGGAGCAATTTTGGATGATGCCAATTTGAGTGATGCTGATCTTACTAATGCTTACCTGCGAGACGCTTCATTAACAGAAGTTGAAATCAACAACGCTACTCTTCAAGGAGTTAATCTTAGCCGTACTAATTTGAGTGGTATTGATTTACAAGGAGTCAATTTAAGCAATGCTAACCTCAAACATACTATCTTTAGTGGTTTCACTCTTGGTAACTTAACTACCTCAAATCCTTCTTCGGGTTTTGCTGCTTTTTTTCCTCAACTTTTTTATGGTTCTTTATGTAATGAAAGTTTTGGTAGTTCTGATCTTGTAGATGAGGAATTAGAACAATTAGGCTTTACTCTTGGCAATTTAAAAGATGCTAATCTTAGTGGCGCAAACCTTAGTAACGCTATATTAATAGGAGCAAATTTAAGCAATGCTAATCTTAGCAATGCTAATTTAAGAAATACTTGTTTAGCTCAAGCTTCCCTCAAAAATGCTAATCTCGATAACGCTAATCTCCAAGGCGCACAATTAAATTTAGCCATAGTAGAAAGGGCTAGTTTCCGGGGTGCAGAAGGGGTTAATTTAGAAGGAACCTACGCCACTGAAAGGGCAGCTTTTTTAGCACCTAAACAATCCCAAGCTCTTTCTTATGTAGGAAGTATGAATAGAGCGCAACAAGCTTATCAATTAGAAGAAGGAAAATTCACAACCGTTTTTGCAGAAATGGGTCTTGGTTTCGGCCTAGAAGACGAATTTTATCGTTACCAAATTGTACCTCAAGGAGACAATACTCAAAGCGTAAAACTTGTTGCCCAAGCAAAAGAAGCAGGATTAAAAAGTTTCACCGGGGCAGTATTTGTGGTTCCTTTTGAAGAAAATCCTGATACTGAATATACAACAGTAACAATCATCTGTGAAAGCAATAGCCCTTCTAAAACTCCTCCTTCTATGCCAGAAACTCCGAAAAATATTGAGGCGGAAATTACTTGCCCTGTTGGTTCTAGTCCTATTGTAGGTTATAGTTATTATCCCTAAAGGAAGCTTTGTAAAATCAATCGAAAATCTTCTTTAATTTGAGAAGCATTTTCTTCAGTTAAAAGAGGGACATGAACAAAAATAGCCGGACAGTTAAATTGACGTATTTTTAAATGCTGCAAAACATTATAGTAAAGTCCTTCGCAAACAAACTTGCCTGCATCTTGGCTAATTTCTGTATAGGTTAATTTAGTAACTAAAGCTTCTAAATCTACAGAAGTAGACAATAACTTTTCGCCACAACTAGCACCCGATTCTATAGTTAATTGAGGGCGCGATTCTGCCATGCCACAACAAATTACTACATTAGGACGTATTTCTTCAATTTTGTTGATAGTTAAAATGCTAGCTTGAGGAGTATCAACAGGAAGCTTTCTTAACCAAAAAAAAGAAGTATTATCTACAAATTTCTTTTGAAATATCTCTAATAAATCATCGGAAGTATTAGACTTTTGGTGAGGCAACCAAGTTTGAAAAGAAGTTAAGAGGATTTTGTTATTAAGCATTTAATCATTAAGCATTTATCATTTATCATTTATCAGTGGTACTAGCCAAATAGGGGGATTTTTATGTCAGCGATCGCAGTTATTGATTATGATATGGGGAATATGCACTCTGCTTGTAAAGGTTTAGAAAAAGCCGGGGCAACAACTAAAATAACTGACTCTGCTGCGGATCTTGAAAAAGCAGATGCCATTGTTTTACCTGGAGTAGGTGCTTTTGATCCGGCGATGCAACATTTGAGAAGCCGAGATTTAATTAGTCCCCTCAAAGATGGAATTGCCTCCGGTAAACCTTTTTTGGGGATTTGTTTAGGTTTACAAATTCTTTTTGATGGTTCTGAAGAAGGTACAGAAGCAGGTTTAGGTATTATTAAAGGAACTGTTCGCCGCTTTCGTTCTGAACCAGGAATTACTATTCCTCACATGGGTTGGAACCAGTTAGAATTTAGTCAACCGGATCTTACTCTCTGGCAAAATTTAGGGGTTAACCCATATGTTTATTTTGACCATTCCTATTATGTTGATCCTCTAGATATTAAAGTAAAAGCAGCTACTGTTACCCATGGTTCTCAACAGGTAACTGCTGTAATCGCCAAAGATAACGTATTAGCAGTGCAATTTCATCCAGAAAAGTCTTCTACTGCGGGGCTGAAGCTTTTGTCTAATTTCGTATCATCAATTGATAACTGATGGCTGTGAGAATATACGGAAACAGACAACTAAAAACTTTGCCTGGGCAAGAAACTCGCCCTACTTCTGCTAGGGTGCGAGAAGCTTTATTCAATATTTGGCAAGGTAGGATAGCCCATTGTCGTTGGTTAGACTTATGTAGCGGTAGTGGGGCAATGGGGGCAGAAGCTTTGTGTCGAGAAGCAAGTTATGTAATCGGCATTGAACAGTCTGGGGCTGCTTGCAGTATTATTAAGCAAAATTGGCAACAAGTAGCTCAACCTGAACAAAAGTTCCGAGTTTTGCGGGGAGATGTGGTATTGAAGTTAAAGACTTTAGCAAAACAGCAGTTTGATTACATCTACTTCGATCCTCCCTATGCTAGCAGTTTATATCAACCAGTCTTAGAAGCGATCGCCAATTATAACTTACTAAACCCTGATGGAGAAATTGCCGTAGAACACAACCCAAAATTCTGGACAGCTACACCAATAACCAATCTCACCATCTCCCGCCAAAAAACCTACGGTAAAACCAATCTAACTTTCTACCATCTCAAAGAACAGATCAATGAGCAATGATGCTCAACGGCAACAGCAAGCCGCACACTGCTCATTGATCATTATAGGGCTTGCCCTTGTCGTAGACACCATTGATAACTGATTAATCAATGCCCAGATCGTTACCGCGTTTGTACTGCATATAAGCAGCAAAAAACAAACCTGCGAGAGTGACGGGTACTAAACCAAGAACCATGCCTAGTAACATCGGTTCAATCATTCTATTGCTCCTTTGTCATACTTGTTTACTGATTTCTTATCGTACTCGACAAGGGAGATTTCGCCTATAACTTCACAAGCATAAAACAATTTCCCTTGCTTCCTTCCTCTATAAATTTTAAGCTATGTTTAGGAATCGAAATATTTAGAGAAGTTCTGTCACCCAGATTGCTTTTTTAATATACTGATTATCTATGTCAACTTAATAGCCTTAATTTTTAAACTTGCCCCTTGTTATGTGTCAGTGAACAATGAAGTTACTCAAGAAACAATACCGATACAGCGAATTGTTTGGTTCGCTGTAGCAATTCTGTTGTTTATATTAGTCAGTATTTTTGCTTTCCAAATTCGTACAGCAGATCCTTATATTCAACAAGTATTAGCCATTCAAGGCAATACAGCCAAAGGTCATGCTATTTTCCAAACAAACTGTGCCGCTTGCCACGGAAGTAATGGTGATGGTCATGTTGGCCCCAGTTTACACCATGTACCGAAGCGTAAGTCCAAATCTAGTTTAATACACCAAGTCGTTAGCGGCGAGACTCCACCCATGCCCAAGTTCCAACCCAATCCCCAAGAAATGGCAGATTTGTTGAGTTATTTGGAAAAGTTTTAAGTTTTTTAAACTATACAAAATTTTGAAATTAATGAAGCAAAAGAAATTTAAAAAACTAGCCTATGTTGTTTCTTTATTTCTCATTGCAATTCAGTTAACCTTACTACTTATTTTAGCTCAAAATTGGCCAGTAACCCTAAATCTTTTAGTACAAGACTCTTCTATTCCCTACCAAGAATTCATTCAAGCTTTTGAGGCTGAATATCCGCATATTCATATTAAACTCATCGTTGCTTCGGGGCAAAGCAACGCCATTGCCATCACCGATGACATAGAAGCTAGTTATCGTAACGTCTTTAGAACTAGCAATGGTTCTCCTTTTGATTTAATTTATTTAGATATTATTTTAGTAGAAGAATTTGCTCAAAAAGGTTGGCTACAAGATATCAACAGTCTCTCTTCCCCTCGCCAACTAGAACAGTTTCAAAAAAACTTCCGCCTCCTCGATTGGCAAGGAGGAACCTATCAAAATAAACAGTATCGCATTCCTTTCTTTTCTGGAGTAGGTATGCTTTTCTACCGAGAAGATTTGTTAGCTGGCAAAAAAGTTCCTCAAACCTTTAGTGAACTACTAACTGTCGCCCAAGAAGTACAAAATCCTCAAGCTGGTTTATGGGGCTACAGTTGGCAAGGAAAACAGTACGAAGGGTTGGTAGCAATGTTTGTTGAAATTCTCAAAGGTTATGGCGGTTTTTGGCTTAACTCTGAAACTAAGGAAGTAGGGTTAGATCAACAAGCGGCATTAAAAGCCGCGCAGTTTTTACGGCAATTAAAGCAAGTTTCGCCACCAGATATTACCACTTACGATGAGAGTAAGTCCTTACAAACATTTCTGCAAGGAAAAGCTGTTTTCTTACGTAATTGGCCCTATGCTTTAAAAGAAATAGATGCTTCGATTTATAAAGGTAAAGTGAAAGTAATGCCTTTAGTAACTCAAACTGGACAAAATAGGGCAGGCTGTCTCGGTGGTTGGGGATTTGGTATTGCTAAAAATAGTAAACATCCCCAGGAAGCATGACAAGCAATTCAATTTTTCACCAAAGAAAGTAACCAAAGAAAACTGTTTATTGAAACAGGATTTATACCCAGCTATCAAAATCTTAATGTGGGGAGACTAGCCCAAGAAAACTTAAATACTCTAGAAAAAATAGCTACTAATGCTGTTACTCGCCCTCAAATTCCTGAATATAAGCAAGCGAGCAAAATTCTACAAGATTATCTCTATAAATTATTAACTAGCGAAGAAACTATTGCTAAACTAATGAATGATGCAGCAAAAGAAACTCGCGAGTTATTAGGATATGGCTAATTGATGGGAGTAAAAAAAGTTTATTAGCTTTAATTTTTTTAATTCGTAAGTAATAGGTGAAGTTGGTTTTAGCTCAATGATAAATATTTAGCGATCGCCGATTTCTGCTAATTCTCGGCCGCCAAAAATCGCTTCATAATGGCGATAGAATTTAAACTCTAGTAAGTTGTGAAAAGGATCTGCTAAAAAGAAAGTTCTGTGTTCTGTTAGTTGTCCAGGAAAACGATGTTTTGCAGCTTGATAAAACTTTAGATCCATTTCCTGCGCCTTAGCAAGAAGATTTTCCCAATCTGTTTCTTGAGGGAAAATCAAACCAAAATGGCGGGGATAAACACCTTTTTGTGGTTGCAATGGTTCTTTCGTCATATGGGCTACTACCTGATGCCCATAAAAATTAAATATTACAGCATGGATACTTTCGCGGCCGATTTCACAACCTAAACAATCAGCATAGAAAGCTTTTGCTTTAGCAAGATCATTAATGGGAATAGCTAGGTGAAAAATAGCTGTCATAGGGACAATTTAGTTTAGGATTATTTACAAGCAGCCAAATTATAACAACAAATTTTATTGTAGGGGTGATCTTCCCTTTGCCCTACATTTTGATATGAATACAATCTTAGAACAAATTGCTTCTGTTAATCCTTGGTTAATAGGCATAGGTTTAAATACCTTCTTATTAGCCATAGCTTGGCTACTACCAAAAAAACTACTTACCCCTGGGGGCTATTTTAATGCTTGGTTATTAGGAGTTTTGGTTTGGGGAAGTTTGGGTTGGCGAGGTTACAGCGTAGTTATGTTCTATTTCTTGGTAGGTTCTGCTGTTACTCGCATTGGTAAAGCCCAAAAAGAAGCCCAAGGCATAGCGGAAAAGCGTTCGGGAATGCGGGGACCAGAAAATGTTTGGGGTTCGGCTTTGGTTGGGGCAGTTTGCGGAATCGCAACTTTATTTGTTCCCTCCCCTGGGAAAGAGTTATTGATTTTAGCTTATGTAGCTAGTTTTTGCACAAAACTCTCTGATACAACCGCCAGCGAAGTAGGCAAAGCTTATGGCAAGCGCACTTTCTTAATTACCACTTTACAACCTGTCCCTAGGGGAACAGAAGGGGCAGTTAGTTTAGAAGGTACTGTAGCCGGAGTGGTTGCTTCTGCTGTAATTGCCGTTGTGAGTTGGGCTATTGGTTTAATGACTCCTTTGGGCATTATTTTGTGTATCATTGCCGCATTTGTAGCCACTAACTTAGAAAGTTTAATTGGGGCAACTTTACAGAATAAATTCTCTTGGTTAACCAATGAAGTAGTTAATATTATCAATACTTTTATTGGTGCGGTTGTAGCTGTTTTGCTAGCTTGGTTGACGTTGGGATTTGGCAACTGATAAGCAATAATTAATGAATCACGACTTCTGCTCACAAAATAATGCCAGAAAAACCAACAACCTATCCTCAAAATCCTTACTTCTCATCAGGGCCTTGTGCTAAACGTCCCGGCTGGTCATTAGATGCCTTAAAAGATGCTGCTGTGGGGCGTTCCCATCGTTCAGCTTTAGGAAAAACCAAGCTTGCTGAAGCCATTGAATTATCTAAAGAAATCTTACAACTTCCCCAGGATTATAAACTAGGTATTGTCCCTGCTTCTGATACAGGGGCATTTGAAATGGCTATGTGGACGATGTTGGGGGAACGAGGAGTTGATGTTGTTGCCTGGGAAAGTTTTGGTAAAGGTTGGGTAACTGATATTGTTAAGCAGTTGAACTTAGAAGATGTCAACACCTTTACAGCAGATTATGGCGAAATTCCCAATCTTTCAGAGGTAAACACAGATAGAGATGTTATCTTCACCTGGAATGGTACAACTTCCGGCGTTAAAGTTCCCCATAGTGATTGGATTAAGGATAACCGTCAGGGGTTAACCCTTTGCGATGCTACCTCTGGGGTTTTTGCCATGGAAATTCCTTGGCAGAAAATTGATGTCCTTACCTATTCCTGGCAGAAAGTTATGGGTGGGGAAGCAGCACACGGCGTTATTATTTTATCTCCCCGTGCCGTAGCTAGATTAGAAAGTTATACCCCAAAATGGCCCTTACCGAAGATTTTCCGTCTCACCAAAGGGGGTAAATTAATTGAAGGGATTTTCCAAGGTTCCACCATCAACACCCCTTCAATGCTATGTGTTGAAGATGCCTTAGATGGTTTGAAATGGGCTAAATCTTTAGGGGGTTTACCGGCCTTAATTAAGCGTTCCCAACAAAATCTGCAAATATTTGAGGATTGGGTGGCAAAAACAGATTGGATTGATTTTTTAGTAACAGATCCCTCCCTGCGTTCCAACACTTCGATTTGTTTTCGCATTGTTGATGAAGGCTATAAATCCCTATCCCCCGTAGAACAAGCAGCTAAAGCCAAAGAATTAGTCTCTCTGTTAGCTAAAGAAGGAGTCGCTTACGATTTGGGTTCCTACCGCGACGCACCTCCAGGGCTACGTATTTGGGGTGGCGCCACCGTAGAAAATGAAGATGTTCAAATTTTAACTCATTGGTTAGATTGGGGTTTTGAGGAGGTAATGGCTAATTGATAATTGCTAAACTTGAACTAGCAATACCAAAACCGGTATAGGATAATGCCGAACACCCATATTCGCTTTGATTGGGCAATTAAAAAACTACTACGAAACAAAGCTAACTATGTAGTCTTAGAAGGATTTCTAAGCGAATTATTACACCAAGAACTTACTATTAAAACTCTCCTCGAAAGTGAAGGCAATCAACAGACAGAAGAAGATAAAAGCAATCGGGTAGACATTCTTGCTGAAACTGGAGAAGGGGAGTTAATTCTGGTGGAGGTGCAAAACAACTCTCAACTGGATTACTTCCATCGGATGCTTTACGGGGCTTCAAGGTTAGTTGTGGAATATTTGGAAAAAGGAGAAGAGTACGGCAAGATTAAGAAAATTTACTCTGTGAATATAGTCTACTTTAACCTTGGGGTCGGGGATGATTATATTTATCATCATCGTGGTAACTTTGTGGGGGTGAATAGAGGAGATATTCTTCAACCTTTAAAAAGCCAAGAAGTAAAATTTCATATAGAAGCAGTAGCAGATATTTTCCCCGAATATTATCTGTTGAAAGTAAACAACTTCGATGATGTAGCCAAGAATAGCTTAGATGAATGGATCTACTTCCTCAAAAATAGCAACATCAAAGAAGAATTTGCTGCCAAGGGAATGCTACAAGCCAAAGAAACTCTGCGAGTAAATAATTTATCAGAACGAGAAAGGGTGGCATATTCCCGTTATATGGAAAATAAAAGTTATGAAGCGAGTATGTTGAGTACCCAGGAGTTTGAAACCCAGTGGGAAATTCAACAAGCAGAAATAAGGGCAAGAGAGGAAGGGCTTGAACAAGGTATCGAACAAGGTATCGAACAAGGTATCGAACAAGGTAAACAGGAGGGAAAACTAGAAGAAAAAATGACCATTGCCCGTTCTTGTAAAGAACAAGGCTTAGATGTGGAGACTATTATGAAAATAACTCAACTCTCCATTGAAGAGATTGAATCCTTGTGAAGTAATTATGAAAATTCTCCTCATTTGTTCTACTTTTCCCTATCCTCCTACTCGTGGGGGAACTCAGGGTAGAACTTTTAACTTACTTAAATACTTAACTCCAAATCATCAACTTACCCTAATTACCCAACGTTCTAACGACGTTACCGAAGAAGAAATTGCTGGGTTAAAAGAGTGGGTAGAAGAGTTAGTAGTTTTTCCTGCCCCGACAAATATAGGAACAGGCATCTGGGCTAAAGTTTGGCGCTTTGCCCAGTTTTTACAACAGGGAACCCCTCCCAATGTTCTGCACCTGTACTCATCGGAAATTCAGCATTGGATTGATGAAGCTGTTGCTGCTGGTAAGTTTGAGGCTATCACCTGTGAACATAGCGTCAATGAGGTCTACGTGCGCCCTCAATGGCGAGAAAACCTGCGTACTGTGGTGAATGTTCATAGTTCCCTTTATCGTACCTGCAAGAACCAATTAGAAACGGCAACCTCAGATAATGAACTTCGGGATCGACTTTTTCTACCCTTACTAAAACGCTATGAACAAAGGGTTTGTCGCAAGTTTTCCCACGTGGTAGTTACTACTGATGAAGATCAACAGCAAATGCGCCTCTTTGCCCCCCAGGCAGAGGTAACAGTGGTTCCCAACGGAGTTGATTTAGATACCTTTCCCTACCGAACAAAAGATCCAGGAGGGCATCACTTAGTATTTGTGGGGGGGTTAGATTATTTTGTGAATATTGATGCTGCTTGCTTCTTTGCTCAAGAGATCCTACCACTCTTGCAAAAAAAGTATCCAGATACAACTCTAACCTTAGTCGGTTCTAAACCTGCGGCTGAAGTAAGAGCTTTACAAGCAGAAAATGCTGCCATTACTGTCACCGGGCGTGTCCCTTCCATTGCCGAATACCTCCACCAGGCTACCATCTCTATTGTTCCTTTACGTACCGGGTTCGGCATGAAGATTAAAACCCTAGAGTCTATGGCTTCAGGTGCGCCAATTGTGGGTAGCGATCGCGGTTTAGAAGGATTAGAAGTAGATACTCCCAACGTACTTCTACGGGCGTTACGGGCTAATACTGTAGAGGAATATCTCCAAGCTATCACCCGTCTCTTTGAAAATCCTCAACTCAGGGCAGAATTGTCAAGTAACGGGCGATCGCTCATCGAACAAGAATATACTTGGTCAAGTGCTGCTCACAGTTACGAGAAAATTATTACTGGGCAGTAATAGCAGCAAATGAGTTGCGATTTACCTATAAAATCCAGTGTACTCAAGTGTTTGGTTGAGCGTAGCAAACCTCATTAATAGCCCAACTCCAGTTTAAACACAACTCGATCTTCAGATCAGAAAACTCATCACATATCGGTTTTTTCGCATTTCCACTTCTCTCACAGTAGTCATTGCTATTTGAAGTGAAGAAAATGATTTTCTCTGTAAATCCTTGGTTTCTGAGTAATGACGATATTTTGAGACAATGCTCATAAATAATGCAGTCCTGAATTGCTCCTTTTGTTGATGGGGGTATATTATTCACTACACGTTCATTTGCTTTCAAAACCAACTCATCGTGTTGCTTCACATGGATACCTAATGACAAAAGTTCACGACAAACTTTCTCTAAAACCAATTCAGTTTTTGATGAGAGGGAGTCTGGGATTGGTAGTTTCTCTAGACCAGATGAATGTAGAGAGATTAATACTTCCATTCGCGAAATGGTATCTTTTATATGGTGTGACAACTCATTCTTGGTCTTGGGGAAATTATCCTCAAACTCTTTTTGAATAAGGGGGAGAATTACAATTTTCAGCTTTTTTTCTTTAGTTAACCGGATTGCACTTTCGGCTGAATCTAAATATGCTCTTGCTGTTGTTGGTTTCTTTTGACGAAAAGGCAGCCGAATTAAATCTAGCAATACACAAGTGTCTACAAATAGAATTGGCGTTGGCTTATTGATAATTTCATCTACAGCATCACCGATTTCTAACTGATTGATGCTCATTTTGGTAATTTTTAGAGTAGGTTAGCAATGAAAGTCCTTGCTCATATTCAATAGCTAGCTGAAATGCCATGTCTTCATGCCAACCTTCTTCTTCAACCAACCACCTTTTAAGCCGACTAGAATCAAGACTTTCGTTATGCCGCAGCGCCGAGACGATAAAAGCAAACCATCTCTCTTGGTCACAAGGGTGGGAAGTCCCTGTCGATTTATTAGCTGTCCTTGAAAAACTTTTTAACTTTCTATAAGTCTCTTCAGACACCCAGTCTTCCATACTCTGGTTATCTGAGGTTGTCTCGACTGGAACAGAATATTTACTGCATAGTGGCTGAAGAAAGTTATTATAGAACTCCATCAATATGACATTGTATTGATCTTTCGATAACTTTCCCCTTTCTCTAGGGACAATGTTTGATATATAAACGATTTCAGGGTTTTTTCTGGCAAAAGCAATTAAGGCCGGCTCTAGAACTTCTGTTCTACCACATGAGAAATAATAAAATTTGACCTTAGATTCTCTGGCTGACTTTTGTTCAAGAGAGATTTCTCTACGCCAGTTTCCCTGTAGAATTTGCTCTAATTCACTAAAAAAATCATCTGCTTTTTCTTCTGGCAAATGTAGATATAGCTCTCGAAAAACTTTCATGATACCTAATATTCCTACTCATTATGGTAGTTTTTGCAGCTCCGGTTTTTTAATAGCATTAATCAAAAAATATCATTTTCCTGGAGAGAAAAAGAGTACCGGGAACCAACTACGACGCAATACTTCATTAGCAAAACTGGGGGTCGTCCACTCAAACAAATTGTTTTTGGTAACAGAACCAATAGCAATAGAAGTAATATCAAAATCTACCGCAGCATCAAGAATTTCGATGAGAGGATTTCCTTGACGAACCTCTGTATTCACTTGCAAATTCAACTCTTCTAATTCCGCTTTCACTTCTTCTAACTTCTTAGTCGCTTCCTTGAGCTTATATTCTACAGGAACTCCTCGACGACCTGCATCATCTACTACCCAACACAACATAATTTTTTCTAGAGAGTTTTCCGGGCGATTCTTGGCAATTTCTTTAATGCGCTCTAAGATGTATTGCGCTGAATCACTGTTGTTGTAAGGTATCAATAAGTAGCGATAAAGATGCTCACAACGCAAAGCTAATTCTTCATTGGTATAAGTTGAAACGAGTTGGGGGCGAAGAATTGTTAAAGGGGTGGAAGTTAACTTCCCTAAACCCACTGTTGTACTGCCAAAAATCTTCTCTTGTAAAAGACTGCGAATTGAATTCCCCGTCAGAATAACCTCGCTGCTGTAGGTTTCTAAAATCTTAGGAATATTGTCTAAGGGACTTCCAGAAAGAACTTCTGTGACAACTTCCACTCCTGGGGGAACTTCTGCTAATTCCTGGGTAAAACGAGCTTTTGCTTCCTCTATTTTCTCTTTATCTACCCTGGGAACTTCACAATCTTCTTTAATAGGAACGCAATGGAGAAAAACTATTTGTTTGATGCCACCGCTAGCCAGATTGGGTACAAATTTCAACAAGCGATACAAACCATCAGAAAAGTCTGTGCAGATCAAGCAACGCTGAAACATATTGAGTTAGAGAATATTAGGGCATCAGGGAAAAAAGTTGAATGGCTCATAATTTTAATCACTAAACGAGATATCCACCCTTATTTCTACCTTCTCTATTAACGATAACATCTCTTATCTTACTTTTAACTTTTGCCTTGTAAAAAGGTGAACGCCCCAGCATCCCCAGCTCGTTTCGTCTCTGTTTCGCCGAACCTAGCAAGAGATGGAGGTCGCCTCCGTTTCTGCTATTTTGACTTGTTAAGGCTAGGGTGCCGATTCAAGCCCCCAGTCGTGCTTGAGAAAATCTTTGTACATATTCTCACGCACCATCATTTGCCCATAAAGTTCGATTAAGAACTTCTGAGCTTGTTCGCGGCTCATCTTTTGTACCTGAGTTTCAAAAGAACGCATACTGAACTTTTGTTCTAAAGATAGTCCCGTTGGTTGAGACATAATCATTAACTCCAAACTACAACTTATCGAGAGAAATAAAGATTAACTTTGCTCTCACTCTTCTATTATGATAAGAAAAATAACAAGTGTTTGACAAATAGGCTACTTTATTGGCTAAGATTCTTCTTCAAATCTGCCAGAAGAGTAAATTATTGCTTCAACTTCAACAAGATCAATTTTCATGGGGAACATCTGAGGTTTATTTGTTTGCACCATGGGAGAAGGGAACGCACCTGTGTTATTTTAATCAAGGGTTTGAGAGGAAATTTGCTCAATACAAACAAAGTCTTGAGTAAATCTACTCATAAAAAGCAAATTTACTATTTTCTACACCTAGATCAAGCTAGCTTCAAAGTCTAGACCATGGTAATTTTAAGATAGTGTAAACATTCTGTAATAATTACTAATAGGAATGAAAATCCTATATTTGAAATGCCCACAAAGGCTGTAGAGCATCCAAAGTCTGTTATATGAATTAAAAGCCCATCTTGAGCGCACTAACTAATATTGCGAATATTGCCAAGTTTAATTGGGGACAGAACAACTTCAAGGGGAAAAGAGTGCAAAAATTTACCCTTTATTTATTGGAACCTAATTGTTTGCCATACAAGTTTTTTACTAAATTCAATCTGGAGGTAATTCTCAATGACGATTCGTATCTATGTAGGTAATTTGCCAAAAGACAGCATAGACCGTCAAGAACTGCAAGATATGTTTGCAGAAGTAGATTCGGTATCTACTAAAGTGATTAAAGACCGCAAAACTGGCAAATGTCGAGGCTTTGCTTTTGTTACTGTACCAACGGACGAAATAGCCGATGAATTTATTGCCAAATTCAATGGTAAGTCTTTCAAAGATACTCCTTTAAAAATTGAAAAGGCTTTGCCTAAATCTAAAGAGAAGGAGGAGAAAGAAGAATCTAGTACTAGTGAAAATAATTCTCCCTCACCCCGTAAAGGTAGTAGCAAAAAATCTCGTCGTGGCAATTATAGTAATGCTAGTAAAGACGCAGCACAGCCAGATCCTCGCTGGGCTGACGAATTAGCGAAACTAAAAGAGATGCTGGCTACCCAAGCTAAGTAAATCTTAAACCCTAGAGGTGCATCAGTTTGGAGCGAGAATATCAATAGCAAGCAGAATCAACGGGCAGAAAAGATAGTCAAAGGGAAATTCTTACTATCTTTTCTGCTTTATTTATTTGATAACCGTTAACAGTATCACCTCCAAAACTGATAAATTTCCAATGTTCAATAAAATAAGGAGTTTTTAGGAATGAAAGATGCAGATCCTGTTAAGGTCATGAAACAGGAAGTAGGCAAAGCAGCAGCAGCTTTAGTAGAATCAGATTCAATTGTCGGGTTGGGAACTGGTTCGACTACCGCCTTCGCCATTGAGTATTTGGGAGAACGTCTTAAATCTGGAGAAATTAAAAATATTGTTGGTGTTCCCACCTCTTTTCAAGCAGAAGTTTTGGCCAAAAAATACGGTATACCTCTTACAAGTTTAGATGCTATAGATCATATTGATATTGCTATTGATGGGGCAGATGAAGTTGATCCTCAAAAGAATTTAATTAAAGGTGGTGGTGCGGCACATACCCGCGAAAAAGTGGTCGATTCTTTAGCAAATAAATTTGTTGTTGTTGTTGATAGTGGTAAATTGGTGGAGAAGTTGGGTTCAACTTTCTTACTTCCGGTAGAAGTAATTCCTATGGCTATCACCCCAGCAATGCGGGCTATTGAGAAGTTAGGGGGCAAACCAGAGTTACGTATGGGAGTTAAAAAAGCTGGACCTGTGGTAACAGACCAAGGAAACTTAGTCCTTGATGTTAAATTCGACTCAATTCCTGACCCAGCAGCTTTAGAAAAGACAATTAATAATATTCCTGGGGTTCTGGAAAATGGCTTATTCGTGGGGGTTACCGATATGGTTTTGGTGGGAGAAATTGTTGATAATAAACCTCTAGTTAAAGAGATGTGAGTTCGAAATAAACTTCCGCAAGAGCTAAACTGAATCATTGATTTAACTGCTGCCTTGCTAGTTCTAAAAGCAAACTTTGTTCCCCACGGGCAATAGCTTCATAGGTACTTTCTACCCCATGGCGATCTACAGAAATTGAAGTTATTCCCCAACGTATTAACTGCTCAATTATCTCAGGATCTTGACTTGGCAACTGGCCACAAATAGAACAAGGAATATTTAGTTCAACAGCTTGTTTGACAAGTTGTTCTATAGCCTTGACGATAGCAGGGTAAGCTTCAGTAAATAACTGTTCCAAGCTAGCATCTTCGCGATCAATTCCTAATATTAACTGAGTTAAATCATTGCTACCGATAGCAATACCTTGAACTCCGGCTTTAACATATTCAGGTAGGAGAAAAAGCATTGAAGGCACTTCTGCCATGATCCATAATTGGAAACCAGGATAATTGTTTAAGCCTGCTGCAAAGATACGATCACGGCAGAAAGTAAATTCTGGAACGCTGCGGATGAAAGGTAAAATCAGTTTAATATTGCTATAACCAGAATTATAAAGCTTTCCTAAAGCTTGAATTTCTAACTCAAATAAACTACTATCAAGACGATAATCAAAAGTGCCTCTTTTTCCTAAAAGGAAAGGAAGATTAACCTCAGAATTAACAGATGCTTCTGAAAGGTTGGCTATTGTTAAAGCACGTCGATCTAAGAAACGATAAAAAACAGGTTTTGGGGTAAAACCTTGGGCAAATTGAGCAACAAGTTGGACGATTTGTTCTAAGAATAAAAACTTTCTATGGGGGTGAAGCCACCAACTTAAAGAATGAGAACTTAACAACTCCATAATCATTAATTCTGAACGCAATAACCCCAAACCATCAACAGGCAAATTAGCGGCTTCGGCAATAGAGGTTGTTTGAGAAAGGTTAACTAAAAGTTTGGTGGCGATGGGGTGATAATTTATTTCTTTGGGTTTTGAGATTAGAGGCTTTTGAGGTGTTGTTTCTGAAGCAGATTCGGAATAATTACAAATTTCTCCCTTATCCCCATCTATAAGTAAACATAGGTCATTGCTAATTTTTTGAGTAGCATCTTTAACTGCCACTATTGCTGGTATACCTAATTCCCTTGCTATAATTGCTCCATGACTGTTTCTTCCTCCTTCTTCTGTAATCATGCCTGCTGCTTGTTGCAATAGGGGCAGCCAATCAGGGGTGATCTTTTTAGCTACTAAGATTCTGCCTGGAGGAACTGATTGAAAATGCCGGTTAATTCCTGTAATCAGGTGCGCTTTGGCCACTGCTTGACCAGGGGAAGCAGATATTCCTTTTAGAAGCATATAGGAGGAGTTTTTGGGTTTTAATCCTACTTCTTTTTGAGTATATTCTGGTTGAGAAGTAAATTTATGGGTGTCAATTTGAGTTAGATAAACTTGGGATTGAGAAGAGGCTGTGATTGTCCATTCTAAGGTGGCTGATGTTTCTCGCTGGGGGAATAATTTGGCAACTAAAACAGTAATTGAATTTAAGAAAGCTTGGTTAAGACTATAGTTTTCTTGTTCTTCTGAGGATAATAAATAGGCTTTTAAATCATCTTCACCAAGCTTGTAGGCAAGGACTTTGTTACCTAAGTTTTGCTTGATTACTTGATTAGTCAATCGTTGCACTTCATAATAATCAGCAATAATATCTCCTCGCACCAAACTATGACCCAAACCATAATTAGCTTTAATTTGTAAACTTTGAGGATTAACTTCTACTATGCCAGAAGCGATTGCATTTTGAAGGGGTTGGACTAAAATAGCTAAACGAATTTGATGTAAGTTGATCCCCAGACGCTGCCAATAAAATAAACTCCTAGCCCGAAACAACTCCGCCCAAGCCTTCTTTAAAGCGATTTCCCAACTGTGGCGATCGCAACGGCAAATTTGTGATTTAAAGATACCGGCAAACTCTACATTTAAGTCTGGTGGTAAGGTTACTGAAGGGCGCAAGATAGCAGAAGAGGAAGGAAACTCTTCTACTACAGAACTAAAATTTGTTCCCCAATTATCAGGAAAGGAAGTATTAATAATTTGGTGACGGATTCTTTGGGCAACTTCTTGCAACGTTTTGTGGTTATCAATGTCTATATGTAGGGATGAGACAGGCCAATCTAGGAGTAAAGGTTCAGTTTTGCTGATAATAGCCAAAAATTCTTCTAAGCAGGTAACACTAACTACAAAACCGGGTATAACAGGAAAGCCATGTTGGCATAACTGGCTAAGGGCAAAAGCTTTTTCCCCCACCAGAGAACGTTCTGAAGCTTGAATTTGGTCGAAGTGATAAATTTGGGTCAATAGAACCTTACAGTTGATTGACTGTCAATTGCTACCTTAAAACAAAATGAAAATAAAAACTGCTTATAAAATTAATGGGAGATAGGGAGATGAGGAAATATCTTTTAACCTTGACCCTAACCTCTGGCTGCTAAATGATCAATGTTAAATGATAACTGATATGGGTTTGGGGACTGGAACAATATTAAGAGGACGTTATGGCATTTTGTCTAAATTGGGGCAAGGAGGTTTTGGCCAAACCTTTTTGGCTGAAGATGGAGATTTGCTAGATCGCCCTCAATGTGTGGTTAAGCAACTCAAACCCCTATTTACAGAATTATCCAATTTAAAAATAGCGCAACGCTTATTTGAAAATGAGGCGCGTATTTTACAAAAACTCGGCCATCATTCCCAAATCCCTCAACTTTTTGCTTATTTTGAGGAGGAACAGGAGTTTTATTTAGTTCAAGAATACATTGCCGGTAGTAGTTTAGCTCAAGAAATTTCTCCGGGTAAGAAACTAGGGGAAAAGCAAGTTATCGTCTTGTTAACAGACATTCTGGCTATTTTAGAATTTGTCCACCAGCAAAAGGTTATTCACCGCGATATTAATCCTCGCAATCTAATTCGCCGCCAGGTTGATGGTAAGTTGGTTTTGATTGATTTTGGGGCGGTGAAACAAATTAGTACCGCGACAGAAGGTAATAAAACTATTATTATTGGTACTCCTGGGTATTTACCCGTTGAACAAAGTCGTGGCAATCCTCAGTTAAGTAGCGATATTTATGCGGTGGGGATGATGGGGATTGTTGCCTTGACAGGTTGCAATCCTACGGTTTTCGTACCAGATCCCCAAACCAAGGAAATTACTTGGCAAGATGGGGTGGATGTTTCCCCAGAATTAGGGCAGGTTTTAAAGAAGATGATTCGTCAGGATTACCGTAAACGTTATGCTTGCGCCTCAGAAGCTTTAGCCGCTTTACGAAGTTTAAATAGTTCCGAAATTAATACTATTGTTTTACCTTCGCCTCCCCAACCCTTACCTAAATTTAAGCTAACTCGTTCGATGGTAGCTAAGGTTGCCATCATCTTAGGATTGATTGGTTTGGCAACAACGGTATTTTTTAGCGTTAATAAGTTAATTAGGGATAATAACGCCACCAACCTTTATAACCAAGGCAATACTCTTTATGAATTAAACCGCTACCAAGAAGCTTTTCGGGCTTATGATCAGGCTTTAGAACTTGATCCTGATTATGTAGAGGCTTGGAAAGGACAAGGAGATAGTTTACAAGGTTTACAAAGAGAAGAGGAAGCCCTAGAAGCTTATGAACAAGCCATTCAACTCCAACCCGATTATTGGGAAGCTTGGATTGCTAGGGGTGAACTTTTAACTAAATTAACAAGATATTCTGAGGCGGTTCAAGCTTTTGCTAAAGTTATTGAACATCAACCGGATAATTGGCAAGCTTGGGAAGGTAAGGGTAATGGGGAACTTAAATTGAAGCAATATTCTCAAGCTATTGCTTCCTATAACCGGGTTCTAGATTTGAACCCGGAAAGAACTTCGGCTTGGTATAGTCAAGGTTGGGCTTTCCATAACTTGAAGCGTTATGAAGAAGCTGTTAATTCCTATGATCAGGCGGTGGATATTCAACCAGATTATCCCCAGGCTTGGTATCAAAGGGGTAATGCTTTGATTAATTTACAAGAATATGAAGAAGCTGCCGATTCTTATCAAAAAGCCTTAAACTTTCAACCGAACTTTTACCAAGCCGCCTACAGCTTAGGTATTGCCCTGAACCAAGAAAAACGTTACGAACCAGCCATAAAAGCTTTTGAACAGGCACTTAAGGCTAAATCAGACGATTATCAAGCTTGGTATAATTTGGGTTGGAGTCTCCACCAATTACAACGCTACACCGATGCGGTAGAAGCTTACGAACAAGCTACGAAGTATGGCAACAACTCTTACTCAGCTTGGTACAATCGCGGCAATGCCCTCTATAACCTGGAAAAGTATTCTGAAGCGATCGCCTCTTATGATCAAGCCTTAACACTGGAAAGAAATCGTTATCAAGCTTGGTATAGTCGCGGCAATGCTTTGCTGAATTTAAAACAATACCAAAACGCGATCGCCTCCTATGAACAAGCTTTAAGCTACAAACCAAACTACCAAGAAGCAGAGGAAGGGAAACAACGATCTCAACGTTTGTTGGAGAAGCAAGAAAGGAAAGATAGAAGGGAAAGGGAGGATCGCGAGAATAGAGATGACTCCAAGCCAAAGGAGGAGGAAACTTTGGACATTTAGTACTGTTATAGGCTATACCATTGATAACTGATCATTGTACGGCTTGCCGTTGCCGTTAGGCATCATTGATAACTGATAATTGAATTAAATGGTAATCAAAGAAATAAAGCAACAGTTAAGAGCAAAATTACCTGGATTTACAGATTTTGCCAAGGGATTAAGTGCTAAGAAATGGCCTAAAGGTTCGATTGTTTATTATACAGGCGATCGCAAAACTGGTTTGAGTCCTCGCAGTCTTCAAGAAGGAACTAGCGGTACAAATACCGCAGTTATTTATTTAACTAAAGAATGGGCTAAACAAGGATATAAAGTTGTCGTTTATAGTACCTGTGGAGATCAAGAGGGAATTCACGATGGAGTTGAATATATTAACTATTATAAATTTAATTGGCATGACACTTTTGATGTCTTAATTATTTTAAGTCACCCCTATTTATTACCTCTTCGGGTTAAAGCGAGAAAAGTTTGTTGGGAATGGCAAGATGTGATGGGAGAACCCCGCATTTACCCCCGCGAAAAGATCGAAAGGTTTGACCACATTTTTGCAAAATCTCAGTTTCAACGCCAGCTATTACCCTATATTCCTGATGAAAAATTTACCATTGTTACTAATGGCGTTGACAAAAGTATTGCCCAACTTAGTAGTAACAAAAAAGATCCCTATAAATTGGTTTATGCTTCCCGTTATTATCGTGGTCTAGATTCTATGTTAGCCTACGGCTGGCCGGTAATTAAACAAGCTGTCCCGGAAGCCGAGTTACATATTTATCATGGTTGGACAAGGAGAGAAAACCATCCTAGTGAAGCCGAATGGAAGCAGAAAGTAATTGAATTAATGCAGCAAGATGGGATTATTGATCATGGTAAAGTTCCTCAAAGAACTTTAATTGAAGAAAAGTCTACAGCGAGTATTCATTACTATGGTTGTACCTATGAAGAAATCGATTGTATTTCTGTTAGGGAATCAGCTATGGTTGGTTGCGTTCCTGTGACTACAGATTTCGCTGTTTTCAGAGAAAAGAGTTACTGTTTGAGAGTGTCAGGAGAACCGAAAGCTAAGGAAACCCAGGAAGCTGTAGCTTATAAAATTGTTGAACTGCTCAAAAATCCTCAAAAATTAGCAGAGATTCGCCAGCAATTTTCAGAAAATGTCCAGAATGAAACCTGGGATAATATTGCTCAAGTTTGGTTGAAAAGTTTTGATTTTGATTGATAATTATATTTACTATGCAATCATAGGGAAACTGTATATTGACCATTGATAATTAATGCCTAACGGCGATAGCAAGCTGTACATTGATAACGGTAGGATTTGCCCTTGCCCTTAGACATCGTTGATAACTGAAAATGATGAAACTAATCATTCCCATAGAATATTATCGCCATGGTGGAGTAGAAAGGGTTATTGTTTCTCTAATTGAAGAAATTAGCCAGCAAGTTGAGCAAACAATCGTTATTCTTCCTCCCAGCAAGATTGCTTATTTCCAAGGGTTACTACCTGAAAGTCAGGCTATCATTTACGAATCATTTAGTTGGGCTACCGACTCTTTTGCTAATCGGTTCCTTTCTTTTTTAAATAGAGTTTTATCTTTAACTAGAAAGCTAAAATTAAAGTCTTTAGAAGCCATAATAAACAAGCAAATTAAGCACATTCGTTCTCTAGGAAGAATTAAATACTTAGTTAAACAATATGAAGCAACTCACTGCTTATACTGTCTGACTAATCGCCTAAACCCTCCTAACTTTAAGATTACCTTGGGGATGATTTCTCATGATGTTTTTTGGCGTTTTGCTCCCCTTACTTACCCGGACGACTATATTAAAGAGTATGACGAAAGTTTAGTAACTTGGTTGGAAAAAGTAGATGTAGTTTTCGCTGTCTCGGACAAAACGAGAAACGATATTATCTCTTTCTTGCCAAGATTTGCTCATAAAATCAAAACAGTTCCTAATTCAGGATTTATTGTCGGGGAAAAAGAACGAAATAATTCTTTTGAGAAAGTTGAATCTCAAGGAATAACTTCCTTTTACTTCCCTTCTTCTTTTGGTATTTATAAAGACCAACTTACTCTTTTGCAAGCAGGTATAAAGTTAGGGAAAAAAGGTCTTAAATTCAAAATTATTTTTACAGGCAAAGAAACTGATAATTTGGTTAAAGGCAACTTAAGCTTATCTCAACAATCTCAAACTCAAGAGTATATTGATTATCTACAAAAATGCCAACAAATTTACCAAGAAAATCAACAATTGATGGCAGATTATTTTGTTGGCTTAGGATATTGTGATGAAGAAGTTGTTGAAGATTGTTACCGAAATAGTTCTTGTGTGGTAGTTCCTTCACAATATGAAGGTTTTGGTTTAGCTGTTTCTGAAGCAATTGTCAGGGGAATGCCAGTTATTTGTTCTGATTTAGATGTTTTTCACGAACAAGTAGATTTGTATAAATGTAGCGATCGCCTTGAGTTTTTCCCATTAGGAGATGCTGATGCTTTAGCAACTTGTTTAGAACAGTTTATTCTATCTCCTAAAGCCAAGTTATCTATCGCCGAAATTGAGCAACGATTTAAACATTGGACTTGGAAGGAAGTAGCCCAAGAATATGTAAGATTATTTAAAGCTGCATCAGATTAATAGACATTTGGTAGAAAAGAGAGAATAGGGAATAGGGAATGGTATATTCTTAACTTAATTACTTATTACTTATTACTTATTACTTCCATGAGTAACCCTAATTTCTTTAAATTTGAAGCAGACTTTGTGGATTCTATGCGTTGCATCCCGATGATAGTCAGGATGAAATTAGATACTTGCGGTGTCAAACTCAAATTAACCCACTGGCATCAATTTAATGAGGAAGAACATCAAATTTTAGTTGCTTTACCTTGTACCACTCCCCAAGAAATTGAAGCTTACCGGATATATTTGCAAAACAAAGTTAGTGAAAAAAATGGTACTCCAGCTAAAGAGTTAGCCATAAACCCTCATCCTTCCTGGCTGAACAATCAAGAAATTCCTTCAGATATTCAAGAAAAAGCCCAAGAATGGCATCTAAATATTAAGCAAGAACAATGGCAAAACCTTAATCCTTTACAGCGTTTCGCCCTCATAAAATTAAGTCGCCCTAGCCACGAAAACAAGAATTTTTATGCAGCGTTACAGGAGTTTGGTTTAATTTGAGGAATATAGGGAAAGAGGTGAGATGAGGTAACTAATTACTGAAATTGCGAACAATCAAGTTCGGTTTTACTATTTTAAAACAAGGATCTTCGGGCTAATATCATATATGTAATAACAAAAAATTTTAATCTTGCTAGCTATAAAAAGGGGCAATCCACCGTGAAGAAATGGCTACTACAAACCCTAAGTGAAGTTTTAGAACAAAGTGAACCAACTATTGCTTGCTCAAATGTAAAGCAAAAAGGTAGCCCTCAAAGTTCCTCTGATGAAGTAGATGCAGCGCAACAGAAAGCTGAGGGAGAGTGGAGTGGTGCGATCGCAGCTTTGGAAACTATACTTCTCCAATGCTTTGCTAGCAGCCAATTAAAGCCTAAAGAGCCTCAAGGCATAATTCTATCAGGACCAGCACCTGTTTTAACTCAAGAAGCAATTATTTCCCAAATTTATCGGGGTATTTTTACACCAGAAGCAGTTAAGTCTTTAAACTTAATGCCTTTTCGCTTGCCAGGATCTGGTAAAAAGAACGAAGAAAAAGCGATTCATTCAGTAGCAGAGTTTCCTTTATTATCTATTGATCCCCTTGCCTCAGAACAGTTTTGCTTAGTTTGTAGTGCCAATTTTGCTCTGGTGATGGTTTTAGGAGAAGATAGTTTTGGTACAACAAGATTCCAATTTTCCTTTGAACCAGAAGTGGTAAGAAAAGCTTGGCAAATATTGAGGGCAAGATTGCTTTTTGCTAACTTCCAAAAGTTAACTTATCTTGATAGCTTGTTTGAGCATTTTTCACCTATACCGCCAGACTATCGTACGGTGATGCAATTCAGCCGTGAGATTCTTAAAAATTTACCAGATATTGTATCTGGAGAAACTGAACGTCAGAAAGAAAGAACAATCCAGACAAATCAACAGGCAAAAACTTCTGAATTAATTAACCTTCGTAAATACAAAACAGAAGTTCAAGACAAAAGGGGTAACATTACTCCAGAATTAGAGTTATTACAAGCCCTTACCCACGAAATTCGCACTCCTCTAACCACCATTCGTACTATGACAAAGCTGCTGTTAAAAAAGCGTAAGCAGTTCTCAGCAGATGTTATCAAACGTTTAGAAGTTATTGATCAAGAATGTACCGAACAAATTGATCGCATGGAGTTGATTTTTCGAGCAGCAGAGATGGAAACTACCTCTGTTAACTCCCAAGAAGTTCGATTAACTACTATTTATTTAGATCAAGTTTTCCAACAAAGTATTCCCCGTTGGCAAAAGCAAGCTCAAAGGCGTAAAGTTAATCTTGAGTTTATATTACCTGAAAAGCTGCCCAAGGTTGTTAGTGATCCTGGAATGTTGGATCGGGTTTTAACAGGCTTAATGGAAAATTTCACCCGTAGTTTGCCCACGGGGGGAGAAATTCAAGTTCAAGTAACCACAGCAGGAAATCAACTTAAGTTGCAATTTCTCTCTCAATGTCACTATCAAACTGATAGTCTGAAATCTTTGGGGCAATTGCTGATGTTTCAACCAGAAACAGGAAGTTTGAGTTTAAACTTAAATGTAACTAAAAATCTTTTCCATGCCCTTGGAGGCAAGTTGATTGTACGTCAACGCCCTCAACAAGGAGAAGTATTTACTGTGTTCTTACCCCTTAGTAGCCCACCTGGAGAAGGAGATTGGGGGAATGATTGGCAAAATATTCAGTATCAAGTTTGAGTCATTTATCCTTGAGCATCAAATATTTATCGTTGGTTATTAGTAATGAACGGTAAGTCATTGAACTCTCTTTCTTTCCTAGTCTTCCTGTCAATTTTAATAAGTAAACTAAATGCCTGATAGCTTATTGCTTTTCTGGGTATTCTACTATATATAAATAATAGTTTTCGTTGTAAATTAGACTATTAGTAAAAGCGGTTAGAGGTTGGAGGGAAAGGTTATTAGTTACTGACTCCTCTAGGGGGTAGTTTAAAATTAAGAGTATGTCTGTTTGTTTCTCCGTAAGCAACCTATCTACTTGATTTAAAACTGTGGCTAAATCAACTTCTTGCCTTTGGCTATTAAATAAAACAAAGCTACCCATTTCTTGGCTTTCAGGATAGTATATTTTCCTCTGTAAGTAACCAGCTAGAGGAGACATGGCAAAGTCTTGGCTGCCAACTATAAACATCTCAGCTAAGTTTTCTTTTTGGATGAAGTTGGCAGTTTCTCTACTCGCAGAATAGGGAACAAATAAGTCACGGCTGTAGGCGACTAATCCAGCAATTAACTGGGAGAATAGTATTGTTATTAGTAAGTACTTTTTATATTTTTTGGTGAATTTAACCAAAGAAGGAAAAAATATTTTTGGTATAAGGGAGTTAGAAGCGGGATAATAACTAGCTAGCCACAAAGCAGCAATGAAGATGATGTATAAATGTCCATAGTGCCGAGGTGAACCTAAAAATTTTACGTAGGTGAAGAAGATAATTTCTGCTGTAGCTATTAAGTAAAATAAAGCAACAACTGGCTTATTGATTAAACTAATAAAAATAAAGGTAGCTATAAAAATGGAAATAAGAGCGAATAAAGATAAGGAATAAAACTGGGAGTCTCCGGGAACTAAAATGAGAATATAACTACTCCATAATCGACTTATTGATGCAGCTAGATGGTGTAAGTTAAACTGAAAATTTAATTGCATTCCTCCCTGCAAATTACTATCTGTAGGAGGAAGAAGTTGTAAGAAAGAAACTATAACTCCCGTGAGAAATATTCCTAAGCTAGTTAGTTTATTAATAGTGGTGGCGCGGGTATAATAAGAAATTTTTCTTTGCCATAAATATTCTGCTATTAAACTTACTCCTAACGCTATGGCAATGAAGAGACAATAGGCATTACAGTTAGCCATTAATAGGAGCAAAAAAGCTAAGGGCAAGTAACTTTTAGTTCTGGTTTGATAAACTGTACAAAAAGCAAAAATACACAATATTCCTATGGCATAATTGCGATTAATAACTAAATATTCATAAAGGGGAAAGTAACCTAGGGTAAATAAAAACTTTTGTCGAGGAGTGAAAGGAGAAAACTTGAGGAAAAGAGTGATGGCAGCAGTTGCTAAAAGCAAATGAAAAAGCTGCATGATTAAAGGATTATAGGTGACTTGCTTTAAGATGAATAAGCAAAAATACCATAAGCCAGGATGTCCTTCATATCTAATGTTTTGGAACATTTCTACTAAAGAGTTACTATCTCTAGCTACTAACCAAGCATTAAGTTCATCACGCCACATAGAATGTCGTATAATGCCGATTAAACCTAAACAAATGTAGGTAGGAATTAAGAGCAAAGGAAGAGATTTAGGTGAGAAATTCAACGTTTTACTTATATTCATAGATTAATTGCTAGTTGCTAGTTGTTAGTTGTTAGTTGCTAATTGTTGTTGATAGAAAATAGTATTATTACTCTACCTCCCAATCTCCCCATCTCTCTGCCTCCCTACTGTTATTTTCTCCGGAATGGTAAAATTGTTTGTGGCAAGATGGGAAATAGAGACAGAAGAAAACTCTGATGCCCTTGCTATGAAACTTAACCTTCGCTTCCCGTCGCCTCAGCAAGTTAGTGTTGAATTTGAACAAGAAACCGAAGCCCTTGAATTTGCTTTACCTTGGGAATTGCTGCGAGATCCTGAAGGTACTTATCTTTGTCATGAAAATCCCCGCATTTCTATTCGTCGCCGCTTTGCCAAGACAGGGGGAGGGCGCAAACCCTTTAAGGTTAAGGCGAAGGAGAAACTGCGCTTACTTTATATTATCAGTCGCCCCAAAGATGCGGGTTTTATTGACCCCAGGGGAGAATCTCAAGGGGGTTTTTGAGGCGATCGCACAAGAAGCCGGAATAGTAGAAGTGGAGTTTCTGCGCCCTCCTACCCTTAGCCAATTAGTTGAACGCCTAGAAAATCGACACTTACCAGCAATTGATCTGATTCATTTTGATGGGCATGGGGTTTTTGAGGCTGATGGTGCTTTTGCTGCTAAGAGTAATCATCCCGATGCAGCTACGAAAAAAGCCGGGGGAGAGATGGGTTATCTCGTCTTTGAAAAGTCCTCTGGGGAAAAGGATTTAGTCAGTGCCGAAAAGTTGGGAGATATGCTGCATCGCCAGAAAATTAGCGCCATCATTCTCTCCGCTTGCCAGTCTGCACAAATGGGCGAGGAACCCATGGGAAGTGTGGCAGCAAGGTTAACCCCACACAGGCATTCCTACGGTGTTAGCTATGACTCATTCGGTTTTGGTGAGAACGGCAAGGCAGCTTTTTCAGGAGTTTTACCGCCATTTAATGCGGGGAGAAGGCATCGGGGAAGCATTGGATAATGCCCGTCGCAACTTGTATATGAATCAGGATCGGGGGGAAAGGCAACGGGACAAGGAAAGAATCACCTTGCAAGTGCAGGATTGGTTTTTGCCAGCCCTTTATCAGTCAGGTAATGATACACCTTTGTTGCAAGCAAAGGAAGTTGTGGAGGAGGAAGAAAAAACTATTCCCCATAATTTGCCGGAGGTGCAAGAAGCGGGATTTTGGGGCAGGAGTAAGGAACTGTGGGAGATTGAAACCGCCTTTGTGCGGGGAACAAGGCGCATTACTATTAATGGTTTTGGGGGATAGGGAAAAATAAAACAGGACATTCAAGAGCATATTGAATGGCTAGAAAAACGACTCGAACAAATTAAACAACAACAAAAGCTTATTGAAGAAAAGTCAGAGTTGACAGAAAAAGTTGAACAACTCAAAGCTGTACCTGGAATTGGAGAGGTTACTGCGACTACTAAGGGTGGCTTCGTTACCTGAGTTAGGTCAACTCAGGAAAACAAATCTCTTGTTTAGTTGGGCTTGCTCCCCTCAATCGTGATAGCGGCCAGTTTCGTGGTAAACGAATGATTGTCGGAGGTAGGGCTGCGGTTCATTGTGCTTTATACATGGCAACTAAAGTTAGTTTCTGGGTACTTACTTATTTCCCATTGCTGACAAGTTAAACTAAAATGCAATCTGTCAAGTTCTATTTAACAAATATTTTTGAAGCTCTCAATCAATTGCTGTTATTGACATTGAGGCTTTTGCTTCCTTGTCCAAGTTTTGTGAAAAAGCTTTTTGTCTTTGTTTGATTATTTTGTGATCGCGTCACTATAAAAATGCGATCGCAAAAGATAATGGTGGGCAAACATCATAAGGCAATTTTGACGAACGACCTAATTATAATTTAGCCAGCACTACTGCTCGATGCCCAGTTATTCGTATTTAATTTTTAATTATTGCAAATAAGAAAACCTAGCTATATAGCCAGGTTTAGAAGTAACGAGTAAAACTTGGTGTTAGGACAAAGAGTTAACTAAATTCTTGTAGCTAGGGCCATCTAAACCAACACCTTGATAAGCTGCCCCTGAAGGGATCATTTGCTCCAGTCTTGTTACCCGTTCCCCTGTATGGGGGTGAGTGCTTAAAAATTCTGGGGGAGAACCACCGCTTTTTTGTTGTAGTTTTTTCATAAAAGTTACAGCGCCAATGGGTGCATAACCTGTTTGTATTAAACTATCTAAACCTAACTCATCGGCTTCTAATTCATCGGAGCGACTATTAGGCAAACTTAAAGCAAGCTGTACCCCAATTTGAACAGCTTGGGAACGGTCTAGTCCCGCCGCAGAAAGGATGCCTTGTTGAATAGCTGACTCTTTCATCTGATTAACTGCATGACGAGCAGTCACATGGGCAATTTCGTGGGCCATAACACTGGCTAACTCTGCTTCATTGTCCGCAGCATTAATTAAGCCTGTGTGTATATAACAAAATCCACCCATGGTCGCAAAGGCATTAATACTTTTATCTTGAACTACCTGGAAAGTATAAGGGATATCAGGACGAGTGCTATTTGCTGCTAAATTTTGACCAATTTCATTAATATAGCTAGTTAACTGCTGGTTGCGAGAAATAGGGACTTGGCGACTAATTTGCTGGTTAATCCGCTTGCCTAAGTCAACTTCTTGGTTATCTGATATATTTGAGAGCTGAATAATTTGAATGCCCCGCAGGAGTAGCTCCAACCAAGAAGCCGAATAACCGGGTTTTGGGGTTGCTACAGAAAAACTGAATGCGGCAATTACGGCAACAAGCCCATATAACCAACGGCGACGAGAACGCCAAAAAGGAGAGAAAATTTGCTCTAACATTGCTGAATTGAAGTGAGTGAGGAATAAGACAGGAAATAGCCCTAGAGCTACTTGACGAGATGGCAAAGCTAAAAGTTGCTTAGAAGTTTCAGCTTTAAATACAAAAAATAACTTAAAACTTACTGAAGGGGGAATTACTGAATTTAAGTATATCTATTTTTTCTTATCTAGGGCTATGCTCTAAATAATTCCTGGAGCAATCAAATAAAACAGAACATTGATTAATGATCAACGATCAATGATCATTGATCATTGACCACTGCGTTATTGGCAAGCTATGAAGATTCTAGATTCTCAAGGCCGTCTGTTTGGCAAAATCAGCGTTATAGATTTAGGAGCTGCTTTAGTTATTCTTTTAGTTATTATTGGTATATTTTTCTTTCCAGGAACTTCAGGTTCGGTGGCACAAGTTACTAAAACTCAGCCAGTAGAAGTTGATGTTATTGTAAGAGGACTAAGTGTTGCTAAACCTGAAGACCTCATCCAGCAATTTAGTGAAGAGAAAACAACCAAACTGGTTATTCGCAACCAACCCTACGATGACCCTGTTGAGATTAAATCGGTTGAAGAACTAGATAGGTTAGTTATTGTGCCTCAACCAGATGGTTCTGTGAAAGCACTACCTGATCCTCGTCAACAAGAAGATGCTCTTAATGTTGATTTATTGATGACCTTGGGCGGCAAAGCACAAATTACTAAAACAGGAGTAGTCTTAGGTCCAAACAAAATTAAAATTGGCACACCTGTAGAACTAGAAGGTAAGAATTATAACTTTAACGCTAGTGTTATTGATGTGAGGGTAGAAGAATAAAACAATCGACTTCGTAAATCACAATTTTGTTGAGTAGACAAAACAACACTTCTGTTGCTTTGTCTAAACTAAGGGGCATTTTTTAAGAATTTGTAGGTTTATTCAGTTTCCTAGTACGGCAAGTCCGTACTTTTTTTGTTGGTATAAAAAAGCTTTCTAGATACTGGTGATAACTAGAATAAATGCCCTAGTCACTTTTCTCTGACAAAAGTTTATTTATTCTCACTCTAATTTAATTGTCATAGCTATTAACCCTTGTCTGGGAAATAAAAGCGACAAATAAATTAAGAGACATTTGTTAATGTAGTGAGGGGTCTAACCCCTCTTTAAGCAAAATCTTTTTGCTTTTCTTTGGTCAAACGACCAATTAAAGCTGAATTAACTAGAGGGGAAAATTATCCGGTGTATAACCAATCTACTTTACAACATCGAAGCTCTGGGGAGGTTTTGAGTGACCAGAACATGAGTACTAATTTATCCTTCTTACAACTAAGGAAAAAGAACCAGAAAGTATTTAATCAAAATGCTTTTAATAAGGGTGCGAATCTGGCCATGATTAAAACCAAAGAAATTAAGCTTGATCTTAGGAAACTCAAATGTTTTGAAATTGTAGACAATCAGTTTGCCCATTTAGGTCTAACTTGTGACAATGCGATCGCGATTCAAGCCTCCAACCCAGCTTTTCCGCCTCGTCAAGGGCAAATTTCCTTAATTAAACAAATCATTAGCCGTCCCCTAGAGTTGAAATTTGAGCAACCCATTAGCTTCTTTAACTGTCATGTAACTAGCTCTCGCAAAGCAGTCCTTTCTGCCTACGACAACCAGGGAGTATTAATCTCACGCTCAGAAATTCCCCAATCTAATTTAGCTGGTTCTAGTTCCCAAATTGCGGCTAATGCCCCTCTAGAAGTGAAAGCTAGCAATATTTCTCGAATTGCCATTGATGCTTTTGACGGTCAATTAACGATCACAGACTTAAGTTTTGCTTTCTAAAGTGCGAAAATTGTTTTATATTTTCAACAGACAGGAACTGCGTAATTCTCAATTGAATTATCATTAACTACCGCAATTACTTCAGGAAACCTTCGTGACACAGCAGTCGTTCTGGTGGAAGCAACTCAATAAATTCGTCGTTCATAATTCCATTCCCAAATTGCAGCAAGGTCAACCCCCCAAAAGAGAAGAACAAATCTTATCATCATTTTTTCTCAATCAGTTTCAGGGAGGAAGGGGCTGGTTATTATTTTTGTTGGCTATCGTAGCGATGCTGTTCTGGAATTGGAAACTGCTCCTAGCTACTGGTACTGGGGTAGGAGTAATGCTAGGTATTTATCTGTTCCAAGGGCAAAACTGGCACATCTATTGGTTAAAATTGACGCAGTTTTTGAGTGGTACTAATCGCTCCTTTACCCTAGCTGTTACTAGCGGGGGGATGGCAGCATTATGCACCTACATGGCTGCTTCTATTTGGGTTGATTCCCCAAACCACTGGCTAGCCACAGGAGTTATTATTCAAGGTTTGGGTATCCTTCTCACTCTTGTACTTTTAGTTTGGCAAATTCTCACTCGTTACCAGGACACTGAAGAAAGTCGCTACGACAGAATCTTAAATAATTTGACTCAGCCTGATTCTCTCCAGCGCTTAATTGCTGTACGCAAACTAGCTCGTTTAGTAAAAAATCCTCGGTTTCATCAAGTTTATGGGCCTCAAGTTGCCGAATATTTCCGCTTTATGCTGGCCAAAGAAAGCGAGGAAGTAATTCGTGAAGCTATTCTAGACAGTTTACAAATTTGGGACAATAAACAAGTATTAGAAAAAGGCCGCCAACCGTTACAAATGCCAATCAAGCTTAAACGTACTTCGGCAAGGGTAAACAGGCGAATCTAGACTAAGAGAACTCCAACAAATAAAATATCCTCACCAAGTATAAGATTTTAGCAATTAGCGACTAGCGACTAGCCATTAGCTTATCGCTTTTGGATAAGTCTTTTCTTGGCTCTCTCTAAGTATCAATGAACGGCAAACTGAAAATACTTAGTCACCTCACCCCATCATTAGAAGGATTAGGCCAAGGAATACTCCCTTGCTCTGCTAGTAAGTTAGAAACTGCTGCTGCACCGTAAAGATTGAGATGACTAGGATCGGCGAAATAACCATTTTGATTAAGCCAAATTGTACCCAGATTGATGAAAGTAAAACCTAGTTGATTAGATTGTTGTTGCATCACCTGGACAAACTGCTGTTGGGCATTTTGTCTGGTGGCATCGAGATAGGTTTGGGTCAAAGGTAAATTAACAAAAACTAAAGGTATTCCTTGTTGTCTAGTATAAGCAGCTAAGCGATTGAGGGCTTCTACTTGCTGCCCGCCAAGGCTAAAGTTCTGGTAATCCCCATCATAAAGACCTGCAACCCTAGGGTATTGTTGAAAATATGTATTAGGGTCGAAGCGGGAGGATATAGGTAAAAAGCCGTTTGGATCGATAGCATTAATATCTATAGCTGCAAAAGCAGCTTTAGTGTGCCAAGGTAAAAGTTGGGCAAAATTAATTTGATGTAACCAACGGAGAAATTTTGGTTGTGAAGATACATCATCAAATTCCTTACAAACATTTCCTTTACTCGTTGGTCTACCAGGCAATCGAGGAGGGTTCCCAGCGAGGACATTGCGATATCCGGCTGAAGTGATAATGCCATTATAAGTCCGGTCTACTCTACCATCATTGAAAGCCCGTACTCCATCAGCCCAAATAATTAGTCGGGGCTTTTGGTCAGCAGCAAGGATATTTTCGATGATTATGTCTACAACTTGTGCTGTTGCGCCATTGACCCCTAAATTAAAGACCCGCAGTTTTCCTTGACCATTCCTAGTTAAAGCGGCTTCAAGTTGTCTAGGGTTGACTCCTTGTACCGCACGGGAACTACCCACAACTAAAACATCTGGTGTTCCCATAGCCGCGACATAGGAAAGGTAAAGCAAAAGTTGCCTATCGAGAAACTGAGTATTAAAGCTAGCAAAAGGTATTTGAGTAGGAGCTGCTAAAGCTCTTTGTTGAGCGACTTCAAGATTTTTTTGATATTCAAGAATCTTTTTTTGAGCAAAAGTTTTTTCTGGACTCGAAGTCGGGATTGTTTGCATCCCTTCAATGGCTTGTATCCAGTTCAACGCCACTGTATTCCAATCTTGGGCTGATTGAGCTGACTGAGCCAAGGTAGCCGCCCTGAAAGCAGTTTCAAGAGCTTGGTTAAAGGAGTTACCTGGAACACAATTAGTTGCAGCCTTAGCTTGGCTAGAACGAGTAAAAAATTCTGAAGAGGTAATTTGAATTGGCGAACAGCCTGCTGTTGCGCTCAAAAGTATCAACAGTATTAGTTTGGATATCACTCTAGCTTTAGAAAGGGGACTATTGAGCTTAAATTCGCTTTGAGAAAAAGGCCAGAATCGAGGCATAAAAATTGATTCACGGTTAGGACAAGGTTATGGCTCTCTGGTCAACCTTCAGGCTTGAGTGTATAAACTTTAAGTTTACAGTAGCCTGATGGGAACGACTTTTAACCTTAAAACCAATTTAAACCAGAAAATTGCCTTTTTCTTAACTTAGAGCCTTCCTTTTTCTAGAGAGTTTGTTAACTTAGTATCCAGTCCTTCTTTTGAAAGCAGAACATATGTATTGGTCAAAAGCTTGTTTACATCTGATTTGGCAATCAAAAGGGGATCATCAGGGAAAAAGTTGTAATTTTTTGCGCATTATGCTGTCATTTTTGAATTTATTCATTAAAATGGCTGAGGATCTTTGAGTTAATTCTCAGAGATAATCAATTCAAAGGTTACAAATCTTTGGTGATATTAGTCCTTAACCTAAAGAACTAATGCTAACTCTATCTATTACTCAACTTAGTTGGAGTTAGAGCGTGAATAGCTAAATAGTTAATCTTCATTCCTGAATGAAAATTAATTTTGGTGCTAATAAAAAGTTGAGAAACTAAACACAAATTTTGTAAGAAAGGCTACAATCGGAAAAGTCTTCTTTAGAACTTTTTGGAAGACTAACATTCGGTAGGATAAAGCATTTCTACCTAAAGTTAAGTCTTGAGGAAAACCTTCCTAATCACTCTTATATACCCCGCGGTTAGAGGACATTTTGAAGGACTACTCAACTCGGCATAACAACTGACCAATTTTGAGTTAGCAAAAACTAATCTTCTGGTCTTGAACTGAAGGAGCAAGAGGAAAAAGGCATGACGCAGGCCAGCGAAGTACTCGCAACTATCACCCAGCCTCATAGTGAGTTGGAACTATTAATCGACGAAGATGTAAACTCAAACCCTCCAGGTCGAGATGACCTGAATGGAGCATCTGGAGAGGGAAGCAACGGCAAAGTAGCCAAGCTAACCACCCCTCGCCGTCGTGAACAAACAAAAAAGAAACCATTCACCGAAGATTCTATCCGTATCTATCTCCAAGAAATAGGTCGTATTAGACTACTACGAGCAGATGAAGAAATCGAACTCGCTAGAAAAATCGCCGATTTACTAGAGTTAGAAAGGATCAGAGAACAGCTTATTGATCAATTAGAGCGCGAACCTAATGATCGCGAATGGGCAGAAGAAGTCAATATGGAATTGCCCAAATTCCGTCGCCGCCTCTTCCTAGGTCGGCGTGCCAAAGATAAAATGGTTCAGTCTAATCTGCGCCTAGTGGTATCTATTGCTAAAAAATACATGAATCGTGGTCTATCTTTCCAAGACTTGATTCAGGAAGGATCTTTGGGCTTAATTCGGGCAGCAGAAAAGTTTGATCATGAAAAAGGTTATAAGTTTTCAACTTATGCAACTTGGTGGATTAGACAGGCAATAACTAGGGCGATCGCTGATCAATCTCGTACTATTCGTCTACCAGTTCACCTTTATGAAACTATTTCTCGCATTAAGAAGACTACTAAGATTCTTTCCCAGGAAATGGGCCGTAAGCCTACTGAAGAAGAAATCGCAACTCGCATGGAAATGACCATCGAAAAGTTGCGATTTATTGCTAAGTCTGCTCAGTTACCTATCTCTTTGGAAACCCCTATTGGCAAAGAAGAAGATTCCCGTTTAGGGGACTTCATTGAAGCCGATGGGGAAACTCCAGAAGATCAAGTTTCTAAGAATTTACTACGGGAAGATTTAGAAAACGTTCTCGACACCCTTAGCCCTCGTGAACGCGATGTCTTGCGGTTACGTTATGGCTTAGATGATGGCAGAATGAAAACATTAGAAGAAATTGGTCAAATCTTTAATGTTACCCGTGAACGCATTCGCCAAATTGAAGCGAAAGCTTTACGGAAGTTGCGCCATCCTAACCGTAATAGCATTCTCAAAGAGTATATCCGGTAACGAATAGTAGACAGTAGGTAATTGAGAAGAAGCTATCTCACTATTTGGGGGGCAATTGCCTACTACTACATTTTTTAAAAAAAAATTGATGAAGATGAATAACCTAATTAGGAAAAGGGAAATAGAGTATTTTCCTTTTCCATTTACATTTATAGAGCAATAGTTTTAAAGCAAAAAAAGCTGAGCTTATATAGAAAAACTCAGCCTCTAAAATCAAAAGTCACACAGAAAACTGCAAGACTAATTTTACAGTAGTCCTAAAAAATGAAGTACTCCCTGACCGGAGAGTAACTCAACAGCTAAAGCTGCTACAAAACCAATCATTGCTAAACGGCCATTCCAGTTTTCTGCTCCGGGTGTAAAACCAAATTCAAATTCGTTGCGCTTCTCTTCCATGATCTTTTCTCCTTACAGTTGCTGATAGCAAAGTCCTATGTAAATAAATGTAACGAAGTTTTTGAGGAGTTGCAACAATTCTCAGCATTTAAAAAATAAACTCTGTCTTGAGGCTAAGAATCATTTATCATTTGTCATTAAACATTTATCATTAGTAATACTATTTCTTTGAGGGATTATTTTGGGACTCAAGACAATTATTGTGGCTATAGATAGTTCAGAAAGGTCAAGGCATGAAGTTGTAGCGGCTCTCAAAACTTTCTATATCCAAGCAACAACTAAAATAATTTTCTCCCACGTCTCTCCTACTTTCAATCTTGCCAATGAAGATGGCTATAAACCTCATCAGTCTCAAGAAGAAACACATCGTCAGTTAGAAGAGGAAATCAAGTCTTATCAAGACCAATTAGGGGGCAAGTGTGAGTTGGAAATAGTTAGCGGTGATCCAGCAGAGGAGATTATTCGCCTAGCTAATATTTATGATGCTGATTTAATTGTGATTGGTAATCGTGGCTTAAAAGGTTTCACACGAGTTATACAAGGTTCTGTAAGTAGTCAAGTTGTTTCTGATGGCCCTTGTTCTGTTTTAGTGGTGAAGGCTAGTTAATCATGCTTTTCCTTTTGTTACCAGATACGCCTATTTTAGGGAAAGGGGTCAAGGGTAAAGATATCTCAACTCGGAATGAGAACTTTGGCGTGATCGCCAGGTGGAGAATCATCAAAGATTACTTATTTATTTGATACCCTGTAAATCATCCTTAATTTCAGCCCAAAAAGTACGGTTGTAAGGATCTGTCCGTAGAGCTTTCTTGAAATAAACTTTTGCTTTCCTTACTTGGGAATCGCTCTGTTTACCTGTGGCATCTCGCAATAACTTTCTTCCTTGTTGTTGATAAGTAATTGCTTGCCACTGACGTACTTCTGGATCTAAAGGCCAACGTTGTGCTAAAGCTTCTACCAAAGTGATCGCTCTTATCAAATTCCCCTCTTGTAATAATTGCTGGAGAGATTTATAGGAGTCCCACTTCAGTTTTTGGTCTTGGGTAGATAGCTTAGGAACAAAATTGAAATTAAAAGGTTGAGGCTTTGGAGGGGCAGGAGTTTTCGTGGGAACTTTTTTCTGGCGCTCCAAGGTTTTAAGGAGGCGTTTATAAGCATCTGTAAGCTGAATAAATTTAGCTTGGGCTTCTCGGCTATCTGGATTGATATCAGGGTGATATTGCCTTGCCAAACGACGATAGGCACTCTTAACTTGCTCTGGGTTAGCTCCAGATTTTAAACCTAACAAGTTATAGCAGTTTGCCAGATTCATTCGCTTCGCGGAAGTCAAAATTTAACTTAGTGGTTGGAAGATTATAAGGTAATTAGCGATCGCCTCAAGAAAAATCAGACTAAATTCTTGAGGCGATCGCCCAAATTTTAATTGATCCTTAGCTATTCTTAAACAGGGAAACTATGAAAACTTTAATTTGGTCTTTCAGTAATCACCCGGTCAATTATGCCGTACTCCTTAGACTCCTCTGCTGACATAAAAAAGTCTCTATCGACATCTTTCTCTATCTTCTCCACAGCTTGACCTGTACGATCAGCATACATTTGGTTAAGTTGTCGACGCATACGGATAATTTCCCTAGCTTCAATTTCAATATCCGTAGCTTGGCCCCTCGTCCCCCCAGAAGGTTGATGAATCATAATTCGCGAATGAGGCAAAGCTAAGCGTTTTCCTTTAGTTCCAGCAGCGAGAAGGAAAGACCCCATAGAGGCAGCTAAACCCACACAAATTGTTACCACATCGGATTTGATATGTTGCATGGTATCGTAGATACCCAAGCCGGCCGTAACGCTTCCTCCGGGAGAATTGATGTAGAGGTAAATATCTTTACCAGGATCATCCGAATCCAAATAAAGCATTACAGCAATAATTTGATTAGCCAACTCATCATCAACCTCTTTACCAAGAAAGATAATACGCTCCCGGTAAAGACGATTATAAATATCAATCCATTGAGTATATTGTTCCCCTGGCATTCTGTAAGGAACTTTAGGCACACCAATTGGCATAATTCGCTCCGTTATTTTTAAGTTATTAAGACAGTATTTTTTTAGATAGAACCAGCAGGAATAGGAATCTGCGCACCCTCAGAAGCCTCTAAGACTCGGTCAATTAAGCCATAGTCTACGGCCTCTTGAGGAGTCAAATAAAAGGTTCTGTCCATATCTTTGACCAGTTTTTCTGGGTCTTGACCTGTATTTTTGGCCAAAATATCAATGGTAGTTTTTTTATTTGCGATCACCTCGCGGGCGCGGATTTGAATATCTGTCGCTTGGCCTTGAGCATAGCTCCTGGGTTGATTCAAAATAATTGAAGCGTGGGGTAAACTAGCTCGACAACCTTTCGTTCCCGCAGACAGTAACATTGCGGCCATTCCCATAGCCATGCCCAAGCAAATGGTATGTACTGGAGGTTTGATGTAGTTGATGGTATCGCAAATGGCAAAAGCTTCTGTATCAAAGCCTATCGGTTCGCCATCATAGTAAGACGTACCTGTGGAATTGATGTAAATTTTGATTGGCTTATCTGGGTCGTCGTACTGTAAATACAGTAGTTCTGCAACAATTAATTCTGTTACCTGAGGAACCAGAGGCATACCCAAATAAACAATCCTCTCTTTTAATAACAAAGAGGGTAAATCTGGGGGAGGAGTTCTATAGGATACACCCCCACCATAGGGGGCTTGAACAGCTTGAATCTGTGATTTCATGGGGTTGTCATTGGTCATTGGTAATTGGCCATGGAATTTAGAGGTTTACAGGTATTTTTGCTGTAGCCGTTAGGAGAGGTTTTAAGGTTATGAAAAACTTGAACCTGCAACCATCAGCACCACGGACGCGCTTCAACCAAATAAGGCTATTACCCTTCGATTCTAGCTTATTCCCCAAAATTTCCTTTTCTTCTGCTTGTAAGGATATCCTCATCTTTAAGCTTTACCCATCTACCCATCTCCTAATTTAAGTGAGGTTTTTGCATTGAGGGGTTTATTGGTAGTGGAGAGGGAAAAAATGCTTCTTAATCGAGAACTGTTCTTTCTTTTGGAAAAACGCCAAACCTGCTACTACTATCAATGCCCAAAGCCTGCTAATCTATAAACTTTGGAAAAATAATAACTTACTGACCAAATAAAGATTTATGAGCAGTGAAAGTGAATACATTAGGAAAGCAGAAGCCACTCGCGTTAGGGTCTTGAGTGAAGCTTTACCCTACATTCAACAATTTGCTGGCCGCACAGTGGTGGTTAAATATGGTGGGGCAGCAATGAAGGATCAAAGACTTAAGGACAAAGTAGTTAGGGATATTGTCTTTTTATCTTGTGTCGGTTTGCGTCCGGTGGTAGTCCACGGTGGCGGGCCAGAAATTAATAGCTGGTTAACCAAGTTGGGCATTGAACCTCAATTCAAAGATGGTTTGCGCGTAACCGATGCCCCGACTATGGATGTGGTGGAGATGGTGTTAGTTGGTCGAGTGAATAAAGAACTCGTTTCCTTAATTAACCGTGCTGGAGGGGCTGCCGTTGGTTTGTGCGGTAAAGATGGTAACTTGATTAAAGCTAGACCCGAAGGAAGAGAAGGTATTGGTTTTGTTGGGGAAGTTAGTAGTATTGATACTAAACTTGTAGAATCATTGGTTAGTAATGGTTACGTGCCAGTTATTTCTAGTGTGGCAGCCGATATTACAGGGCAAGCTTACAATATTAATGCCGATACTGTGGCTGGAGAATTAGCGGCAGCTTTGGGGGCAGAAAAGTTAATTTTGCTTACAGATACCCCCGGTATATTAGAAGACTACAAAGAACCTTCAAGTTTGCTACCAAAACTTGATATCCAACAAGCTAGGGATTTGATTGATAAAGGGGTTGTCGGTGGAGGAATGATTCCCAAGGTTAACTGTTGTGTTCGTTCCTTAGCCCAAGGTGTCCATGCAGCACATATAATTGATGGTCGCATTCCCCATGCCCTTTTGCTAGAAATTTTTACCGATGACGGTATTGGTTCTATGTTAGTGGCTTCAGGATATTTTGTTTAATTACTTTAAAGAAGTCAAAGCCAGTTATTCATTTGTTGTTGCCATAGGCATCATCGACTAAGGCGAATTTGCACTCCATCAGAACCTAGATAAATATAAGAACCTTGGTTTTGATAATGCTGATGCTGATAAACCGGAGGATAAACTACCGTAGGATTGACGATCACAGGTGGGTAAACTACTTGATTATGTCCAGGTACGATTATTTGAGGACTAGGGAAATGAATGGTGGAGTTGCGCCTGTTTCTGCTTAAAGGATGTGTTCCAGGAACAGGGGTATAGACAGGATTGGTGTAGATAATGGTTGGTTGTTGAATTGGGTAAACAGTGGTTCTTTGTATGACTACTGGTTTAGCATTGGCTGGCAAATTACTATTTAGGGCAGCAGCTATGCATAATAGCAACGGGTTGAAGGCATTGTTTAGGGTTCGTTTCAACATGATTTAACCAACAGGGAAAAGAGATAGATAGTCAATAAAGTCTATTTTCTGAAGACGTTGTAAATTAGTAAAAGTTTCATTGTAATTTTAAAATCCTATAATGAATTTGGAAGAGCAAGAAAAATTACAAGTTGAGTTTCAAGCTGGTAAAAAAGCCCTGGAACGAGGTGAATATCGTCTTAGTATTAAGCATTTAGAGACAGCTAGTAAATTATCCCGTTTTGGTACTCGTTTAGGGGGAGAAGTTGGTATTTGGCTGATGAGTGCTTATCAAGCAGCTAATCAAATGGAACAAGCAATCGCCCTTGGACAGAAATTAGCAAAGCATCCTTTTCAAGAAGTGGCCCAGCAAAGCAGACGATTACTTTATATTATACAAGCCCCTCAATTGGTTAGACCGCGAGAATGGATGAGCGAAATCCCTGACTTAACCAATTTAGAAGAGAGTCAGCCCCAGGATCGTCGCGGCAGTGGTTTATCGAAATCAAGACACAAATTAAAGGAATCTCAACCTCTTGATTTAAGTGAGGTTAATACCCAAGATAACCAATTCATTTGGCTAGCTTTGGTTACTATAATTGTGATCTTCGGAGGGTTATGGTTAATTGCCTGAAAAACCTAACTCTCTTTGTCTTTAGTAATAGATTCAACAGGATTTTTCTCAGAAAAGCCCCAAAAGAATACTACAGCAATCCCCACAATCATTAACCATTCTGGAGGAACTAACTCAGGATTGATCGCTCTAACCAATAAACGCAAACCTACCAATCCGACGGTGGTATAACCTGCGGTTTCTAAATAAGTAAATTTATCTAACCAACCAATAAATAGCTCAGCTAAAAATCTTAGAGTAATTACACCAATAGTTCCACCGGCAATCACTAACCAAATTTGGTCAGAAATAGCGATCGCTGTGGTAACACTATCTAAAGAGAAAGCTAAATCTGTCACCGCAATCATGGGGATAGCTTGCCATAATGAAACAAACTTTGGGCCGTGTAGTGTTTCAGTATCATCTTGGTTAGAAGTAAAATATTTGAAGACTAACCAAAGTAAATATAATGCTCCGAGTACCTCAAACTGCCAATATTGAATTACCCAAGTAGCTGTAAGGATCAGAGTGATACGGAGAACATAGGCTGCTACTAAACCAAAATTGAGGGCCTTGCGCTGGAGTTCCTTATCTTCTAGACCTTGGGCAATAGAGGCTAGGGCAATAGCATTATCTGCTGATAATACCGCTTCTAGGGCAATGAGAATCAATAAAATTAAAGGAGCTTCAATGCCTAAATCAAGGGGAGAGTTGAGAAGTGAATCTAGCATTAAAAGTTTGTTATGGCGACTAAAAATACTTATGTAATTAATGTTACCTTAATCCCTGCTCCCTCTCCTCGATCCCTGTTTTATGTATTCTTGTTACAGAATGTTTCGCAAATGGCAGTCGATAGCGCAAATTAGTGAAATAAACTTGGAAAATGAGGAGTTATTTATTATGGGTTTATCAGATACTCAAGTTTTCATAGCTTTGGCGATCGCCTTATTACCAGGAATTCTGGCTTTGCGTTTGTCTACGGAATTGTACAAATCCTAAGCTTAGAATAACTAGCAACCCTTAATTTAGATATTGAAGAGGTTAAAGGGGTTGACTGTCACTTGTTAAAAGACTATTGTCAACAAGTCACTCACAACCACCCTAGCCTCTTAATTTTTTTTTGTCGAGTTTCGGTTAGAACTGAGCAAATTGCTGTAAATTGTCAACAATAGCATCAATGTGCAAGCTGCGGATTGTCATTTTTACTCATTAGTTCCATCCTGATTCTGTATGAACCTAAAGGGATTTTGCTTTTCAGGTTAGTTTCCTAACCATTGCGTACTGATTTCTACTAAAGCTTTGGCTAATTTCATAGCGATTTTTATTATTAACCTGTTTTGTAGTGACCAGCAACGCACTTGCCAAAACTCGACTTTAAATTAAATGAACGCACTTAGATCCCCAGAACCAACTCCCTTAAAAAAACGCCCTCTGAAGACTCGACGCAAAAAGCTTCCCCAGCGTCAGCCTCAAAGCGCTATTGTTGCGGAGATAGTCGTCAAAGTACTAGCCAATGCTATTTTATCTGTGGCGGCAATTACAGCATTGATCAAGCTTTTACCCCATCACTTTTCCCAACAATCCAAGTTAAGCGATGTTAGGCAAGAAGCAAGCCATACTGAAAAACGAGTCCAGGATTTGCGAGAAAAATTGGAGTATACCCTTGGTACAGGGAATGAAGATGAAGTTATGAATCTCCAAACTGGACTTAAAGATCCCAATAAGCTACCAGTGGTTTTTAATGACTAAATACCCAAAGAATTTAGGTTAGGCACTAAGGGGATGAAGAAGTTCTTGTAGCCAAAGTTGAACATTTTTGGCATATTGCTGAGAAGTTGACACATTAGCTAAAGAACGTTGGTAATCAGCCACAGCACAATTCCAATCTCCCCTGAGATGGTAGCTGCGCCCTCTTTCAGCATAAATTCTTCCTTGCAAGCGCTTCCCTAACGCTAAAGCTAAATCAAAGTTTTCTATAGCTAAATCGTATAATCCTAACTGGCGAAAGGCGATCCCCTGGTTAATCCAAGCCCGAATATTGCCAGGATTAAAATCTAAAGCAATTTCATAATCTTTTAAAGCCGCAGCTAAGTTACCTTGAGATGCGTAACAATTGGCGCGGTTATTATAGGCGCTATCTAAGCGTGGATTGATTTCTATAGCTTGGGAAAGATCAGCGATCGCCTCAGAGAGTTGACCGTTTTTGCTATACATTAGCCCCCGATTATTATAATTACTTGCGTTACGAGGATTATGTTCAATTAATTGAGTAAGGACGGTGATCGCCGTTTTATAGTCACCCCGTGCAGCTTTTTCTTCTACTGTAGTTAGTAAACTTCTCTCCCAGTCTGGTTGCTCTGGGCAAGAGCAAAACTCCACCGGATATAATCTTTGGGAAACAGAATTTCTAGAGCTGTCAGCGTTCATAATTTTTTTACATTAACTTTTTTATCTTTAGATTCACCCTAGCTGTTATTGCCTGATAATGACTTGCTACCCTGTGTCACTCAATTAACCGTCTTAACCTTAGAGATATAAAGAGCGTTGGCGATGCTCAAAAAAACTACAACCACAGTTAAAAAGATTCCGTAAATTGCCTTAACAGGTCTTAACGACGATAATTTACCGTCACCGTCATAGAATAGACTGGTAGAGAAATAGCTAAAGACCTAAAGACCTCCTAAAAACTAACAATATTGAGACTTTTAATAGCGATCCCCCTTACATTGATATTTGAAATATGACTGCAACTTTATTTCCTAATGCACCAGACGTTAACCAAGAAGATTACTGTGTATTTGGTTTAGCTACCTGTTTTGTTCGTGATGAAAGCGAAGTGCATCAAGTCGAGGTGATTGAACCAATTCCCTCTTCTGCCCTGGAAGCTATCCTCAAAGGCATCCCCACTTCCTACAAATTTGCTTGTGCTAAAGTTCTAGGGGATATATTTCGTGAAGAGCAACTACAACTTCCCCCTGATTTTCCTAGTGAGACAAGGTTTTGCGATGATTTTGTCGAAAGGGCTGTTGCTAGTTCTCGTACCTACAAAACTCGTCCCGAAGCTATGGTACATATTCCTTTGGGAACTCTGAAGGATGATTTTAATTATTCCTTAGAAAGAAAAAGAGTCCTAAATATGAATCGTGTTGTTTCCACTGACGATAATGTCAAGCAACACTCCCATACCCATAAAGTTCTTTAAAATAAGCGGTTATTATGTTGAAATTATACGGTGCTGCCCGTAGTCGTGCTGCCATTGTTGAGTGGTATCTCGAAGAGTTAAATATTCCCTATGAATTCGTTTCCCTGGATCTCGCTGCCGGGGAACACAAACAACCAGAATTTTTAGCCATTAATCCCATCGGTAAAGTTCCAGCCATTGTTGATGGGGAGTTTCAACTTTGGGAATCTGGGGCAATTCTTCTTTACCTAGCTGAAAAATACGGTAAGATGCCGACATCAGTAGAAGAAAGGTCAAAAGTAGCTCAGTGGGTTTTATTTGCTAATGCCACTTTGGGTACTGGCATATTCACAGAAGCTAATCGAGAAAAAGAAACTCCTCGTTTATTGACCCCCCTCAATGATATTTTGAAGCAACAACCTTTTCTATCAGGGGAAGAATTTAGCGTTACGGATGTAGCAGTAGGTTCTGTTTTAGCTTATATTCCTATCATGCTTAAGCTGGATCTAGGGGATTATCCTGCCGTCCAGAATTATATTAAAAAAATGTCTGAACGCCCTGCTTTTCAAAAAGCCATAGGTAGCCGTTTTAGTTAACTAGACGGATTGATTTAAACTCGCTAATCTAGAGGTGAGCAGATATTGCTTTTTTGTTTACCACACAACAGGATTAGAGTGCTATGTCAGACCTAAATCGTGGCATCATGAAGTTCGACAATGCCGACAAACCTGTCGTTGTTGCCGTCTCAGCCGCCGTTATCTTAAGTAGTATCTTTTTACTGATTCTCTGGGCCCTTAGAGTCGCTTATACAGTCAATTAAGAGATGGGAAGATGGGGAGAAAAACAGATAATATCTGGAAATATAACCCCGTCACCTTGTCACCTTGTCACCTTGTCTTAATCTCTTATGTCTAATACAATCACGCCCAATATCTTTTGCTTCGTATAAAGCAATATCAGCGAGTTTAATTAATTGAGAAATTTCTACAGCTTCTGTTGCTGTTGCTGATACCTGACCGATACTAAGACTTAAAGAAAAGTTTACTGTACCATTAGTGATGGGTTCACTTCTTACCCGCGACAAAATACGATTAGCTAAGAATATTCCCTCATCACCAGAACAATCTGCGGCAAAAACTAGAAATTCATCGCCTCCATATCGGGCTACGAAGTCGTAGTTTCTTAAAGAAGAACGAATTCTCTGGGCAACTTCTTTTAATGCTATATCTCCTACTACATGGCCATACTTATCGTTAACTTCCTTGTAGTAGTCAATATCTAACAACATCAGCACAACTTGCTGCTGCTTACGTTTAGCATTTGAGAACTCACGAGTTAACAAAATATTCATACCTTTTCGATTCCACACCTTGGTGAGGGGATCAATTAAGGCTTCACGCCTCGCCTCATTTAACTCTGCAAGTAACTTTGCTTGAGCCTCACTCAAAGCTGATAGTCGGAGTTCATTCTCTACCCATGCCGCTAGACTACTTAAGGTTTCTATATCTTTTGGTGAGAACTGTCGTGGAACTAGGTCTATAATACACAATGTTCCTAAGTTCCTACCGTCGTATTTCAAGGGTTGTCCAGCATAAAAGCGAATATAAGGCTCCTCTGTTACCAAGGGATTATCTGCAAAGTCTGGATTAAGCAATGTATCCTCAATAACTAAAGTGTCATTGCTGAGAATAGCGTGGCCACAAAACGAGATTTCCCTGGGAGTTTCGGAGGCTGTCAATCCCTGGGCTGATTTAAACCACTGGCATTTTTCGGAAACGAGGGATACGAGGGCAATGGGAACCTTGAAGATAGTTTGAGCTAATCTGGTGATGCGATCAAAACGTTCTTCGGCTGGAGAGCAAATGATTCCCAAAGAATCAAGTGCTGCTAGTCTTTCTTTTTCATCGCTAGGTATTTGTGGCCTTTTCATGTTAAGTGATTTCAGGGCTTAATTATAAATTATACGGATTATCATTAACAAAGCTTTCAATAATGCAACCAGTTCTAGATAAAATTACGCCTTAAATGCTTGATTATTTTTTTGTGAGGATTATTCCTAAACAAAGTAATTATTTCTAAGTAAAATTAGATTGGAAAGCTTTAGCCTAACTTAGGTTTTCGCTGCAAGGGTTTATTTACTTTAACAATCTGCAACCTCTTACTGGCAGCTTTTTGAGGATCAGAAATTTTGCCTAGTGTTTCGTACCCAAGAAAGATTTTAATGGCCAAAATATCTGATTTTCGACATATATTAAGTTATGTAAAGTTAAGACTAGAGACAGACGTGGATAGAGAGAGTTTATCGGCATCTTAATATGTAGGGATATTAACGGATGTAGAGATGAGTCAAGCCTACGATGTAATTATTATTGGTGCTGGTGCTGGGGGAGGAACCCTTGCTTATGGTTTAGCCTCTACGGGTAAACGCATTCTCATTTTAGAGCAGGGAGATTTTTTACCGAAAGAGAAAGCTAATTGGGAAGCTGATGAGGTTTTTACCGCTGAACGCTATCAAACGAAAGAAGAATGGTTAGATAAAGAGCAAAAAGCCTTTAATCCCGAAGCTTATTACTATGTGGGAGGGAATACCAAACTCTACGGGGCGGCATTGCAAAGAATGCGCCAAGAGGATTTTGGTGAAGTTAAACATTGTGATGGCATCTCTCCAGCTTGGCCCCTTGATTACCAAATATTTGAGCCTTATTATACCCAAGCAGAAAAGCTTTATAAAATTCATGGTATAAGAGGAGAAGATCCTACCGAACCACCAGCATCAGAAGATTATCCCTATCCTGCTTTACCCCACGAACCTCGCATTCAAAAAGTGGCCGATGGTTTAAAAGCGTCGGGTTTACAACCTTTTCATCTTACTTTATCTCTTGATCGGGATGTAGAAAACCCTCAAAGAAGTAAATGTATCCGTTGCGATACTTGCGATCCTTACCCTTGTTTGATTGATGCTAAGTGCGATGCTCAAGTTGCTTGTGTTGACAAGGCTTTAGAATATGATAATGTCACTTTGTTGGTTAATAGCCGTGTTACTCGCTTAATAACCAATGAGGCAGGAACAGCAGTCAAGCAAGTAGAAGCTGAGGTTGAGGGACGAACGGAATTATTTTCTGGGGAAATTGTTGTCGTTTCCTGTGGGGCAATTAATTCTGCCCGGTTGCTATTAGGTTCAGCTAACGAAAAATATCCCAACGGCTTGGCTAATTCTTCTGGTTTGGTGGGGCGCAACCTTATGTTCCATAACCACTCAGGAGTAACAGCCATTTCTACTCAACGTAATGAAACTGTTTTTCAAAAAACTTTAGGTTTCAATGATTTTTATTTCCAAGGGCCAAAAAGTGACTATCCTTTGGGTTCAATTCAGTTAACAGGTAAGGCTAAGTGGCAACGCTTACAAAAGTTTGCACCTCCATTTATTCCTAAGTTTGCACTCCAATATATGGCTAATCATTCTGTGGATTTTTGGGTGACAACGGAAGATTTACCCCGCCCAGATAATCGAGTTTATCTCAATTCTCAAGGGAAGTTAGTGGTGGAACATGAGGTAAATAATCTTCAACCTCACCAAGAGTTAATTGAGGTTTTAAAGGAATATTTACGCAAACAAGATTTCTACTTTTTCTGGACAAATCGAATGCCCTTAAAGGTGGTTTGGCATCAAATTGGTACTTGTAAGTTTGGTGAAAGTCCTAAAACTAGTGTTCTCAATTTAGATTGTTGCAGCCACGATATTGAAAATTTGTACGTGGTTGATGCTAGCTTTATGCCTTCGATGGGGGCAATGAATCCTACTTTAACTATGATTGCTAATGCTTTACGAGTAGCTGATCATCTCAAAGAAAGATTAGGGGTTACTCAAAAACCACAATTAGTTAATCAATGAACATTGATCACTGATTAGCCCTAGTATCCTGTACCGCAGCCCAAAATAAGAAGCCACTAATGGGAATACAAGCAACAAGAATAATTAATGTTGTCAAATTCCCTAAGTCAGGATCTCCGTAAGAAAGTTCAAAAATTGAGCCAACTGCGGCGATCGCAGTGATACAAGATCCTAATAAAAATACACCACTTTTTGGTGTCACTACGGTAGCTCCCTTAATTGTTAGTTATTATTGATTTATTTACTCTATAGTCTCAACTGCGTTAGCTGAGAAACCTTGTTTATGTAATTCCTCTGCTAAGACTAAATCATTTTTCACCCTGTCCACAAATAGTACTCCGGTGAGATGATCCATTTCGTGTTGAATGGCGCGGGCTAAAAGTCCTTTGGCTTTCATTTTGCGGGGACGGCCATTTTCATCTTTAAATGTTACCTGAATCCCTCTAGGACGAATAACATCTAAATAAACTCCTGGTATGCTCAAACAACCTTCTTCCCCTGGACATAAATCAGAACTGTACTTGGTTATTTTAGGATTGATCAAAACTAAAGGAGGATTAGCTGCATTTTCTGGATCGCAGTCAATGACAATTAACTGCTTATTGAGTGCTACTTGAGGGGCTGCCAAACCAATACCATCAGAACTATACATGGTTTGGAGCATTTCCCGAATCAACAGACGAACGCTATCATCTACCTTATTAATACGTTTGCTAGGCTGACGTAGGGCGCGATCGCCAAGATAATGGATTTGTAAGGGGGGCTTGGCTAATTTAGTTTTTTCTACAGCTACTAGAGAAGTCATAAATGGGTTTAATATACGCAAAGTCAACTAATTTTTTGTTAAGGATCTCAAGAATTACTAATGATTATCGAGACGCTCTAGGCGCTTCTCTTTATTATCTTAAAAGAATTTAGCTATAAGTGCATCATTGATAACTGATTATCGATAACTAATTTTTATGTCTTCACAATGGCAATATCTGCTCAAAAATCTGGGGGAATGGCAAGGTTCTTTTACTCGTTTATCTCCCCATGGAGAAGAGTTAGAAGATATACCAACTATTGTTACTCTAGAAGGGTTGAATGACAATAAAACCATACATCAACTTGTACGTAAGCTTCCTCCTCATCAGCCTGCCAATGATTTAGTTTTAGAATATAGTTCGTTAGGAAAAAATGTTCTCTTTTTCGAGAATGGTGCTTTTTCTCAAGGTTCGATGCAATGGAGTCCTTATTCTCAATTTGGGGCAGAATTAGGTCTGATTTGGGGTGATCGCCGTTTGCGTTTAGTACAGCTTTTTGAAGGTTCTGGTGATAGTAAGTTAACTAGCTTGACTTTAATCAGAGAAAAGTTAGCTGGTTCACAAACCCCTGAACGTCCTCCTTTAAGTTTAGAACAGTTATTAGGAGAATGGCAGGGAGAAGCGGTAACTATGTATCCTGACATGAGAAAAGCTGATACTTTTCAAACTCATTTAGCTATTCAACACGAAGGTGATAGTCGCTTTAAACAGAAGTTAACTTTTGGGACAAGAACTATTGAATCTTCAGCACAAATCACTGATTCTAAGTTAACTTTTGACCAAGGGAAGATGCCCATACAAGTTTTATTTTTACCTGACGGTTGTTCTGCTAATTGCCCTTTACAAATCAAGCCTCGTTTACCTTTTGTTCTCGAACTTGGTTGGTTAGTTGAACCAGGATTGCGGCAGCGAATTATTCGCAGTTATAGTGCTAAAGGGGAGTGGTTGAGTGTTACTTTGGTTGAGGAAAGGAAGATTGGGTAATAGCTAGTTGCTAGTTGCTAATTGCTAGTTGCTAATCGCTAATGGGTTAAAATCATAGCTTATCTTGGTTAGTTTAATTAGCTGTCTTTTAGATTAGAAGCGTGACACTTCGGAGAATTAGTAATGTTATGAGAGGTTGTATGGACTCTGATTTTTACTAGTGGATCATGAATTTACTATTAAAGGTCAGGATAAATGTTTACTTTCTTTGCCTATTTAAAGAAGGTTCCCAACCACATCTCCAAAAAAATTGATTAAGATTGAATTTTATCCAATGAGATAATTATAACACAAATTTCGTTTTGCTACCAAGGCTAAGATGATCAGACATCAGAAACAGGTAAGATGCAAATCCATAAGTATTAATTAGCTATTAGCTATTAGCTATTAGCCATTAGCCACTAGCCACTAGCCACTAGCCATTAGCAATTGACAGTTTCCTTCTCTTTTTCCAATACTTTATTTTGAGAATGTAACTCTTCTATTATTCCAATAACTTCTCTTTCAAAAGTAACTTGGGCGCGGTTTGTTTTACCGCCAATATAAAAGCGATCGCCTTTTTCTAATGCCCAAATTTGCGAGTGAGAAACGTAACTCATCATTACACTAATCATCAACAAACCAAAGCCAGTATAAACGAAAGGTATACCAGGATCAGCTTTTATTTGTAAGCCGGTTGCTCCAATTAATTCTAATACTTGTAAGTTAATGCCATTAACTTCAGCAGACATTCCTGGACGTATAGCACTAACGAGTTGACCTGTTATGTCATAAACTAACATGGTTCCTTGCAAGTCTTTAGCCAGTAAAGAAACTCCTTCACTTAAATCTGGTTTTGTGGGTATCCAACTTCCCCAAATTCGCCCTTGTCCTTGAAGCTGTAAAGGGGCCATAGGAAATTGGAAAGCAGGACTATTATTCAGTTTTACTTTTACCCCAGCAATACTCCAATCTGTTTGATAGAAAGTGATACCTTGGTAACGTAGGGGTTTGTTGACGTAAATAGTTTGTCGGTCTAACTCTTTGTCTTCTTGATCAACAACAGAAAGGTCAGAGTAAAACTGGTCTATTTTCCCTGATGAACTGTAATCTATCCAAAAACGATTAACCTTGACTGACCAATCTTGATTAAGTTGAGAAGGGGCAAAAGGGCCAGCATCAAATATGTTTTTAATCTGAAAAGTTGCTCCGCTAGGAACCATTTCTTGGGCAATAAATCCCGTTAAAGCTCCGATTATTGCTCCGGCCAAAATCAGTAACATACTAGCATGAACAATTATAGGACCTATACGTCCTATTATGCCTTTGCGGGCATAAAGTTTATCATCGGTTTGAAAGATTAAATAGTTGCGTTTTTTTAATAGAGGAATTAAGGAATTAAGAGAACCTGCATCTAATTCTGTACTCAGAGCAAGTTTGGTAAATTGTTTAGGCTTTTCGTAATATTGCCATAAACGGGCTGATTTTAAGGCAGGAAATTGGCGAGTGAAAGTACAGGCGGTTAAGCTACTACCAAATAAAATTAATAAAGAAAGAAACCACCAAGTACGATAAACATGATCTAAACCGAGAATTAAAATAATCTTCCAAGTTACAAAACCAAATAGGGCTGGAGATAAGGGATAGTTCTCTTGATAAAAGGCGACAGATTGTCCTTGTTCAATTACTGTACCGCTAATACTAAAAACCGCGATCGCTAATAATAAAACTATAGCGAAACGTAAGTTGGCAATTATACTAAGCAGTTTACGCGTAGAAGTTTTAAAAGATCTTGTCATAATGTTAATTAAAAATTAAAAAATGCCCACAGGAAGGCGAGATAAAAGGGAAAATACACCAAATCCTAATAATAGCGCTCCGCTAAGAGAATTAATCCACCCAGACCAACGACGCAGTTGTAAAATCTTTTTAATAGAAGCGGTGAATGTTCCTGCTAAAATTAAGGGTGCAACATAACCTGCCCCGTAAGCAAGTAATAAGAATCCTCCGAAAACTAAGTCTTGAGTTTTTGCTACCCAAGCTAGTAAAGTAGCGAGTACGGGGGTACTGCAAGGGGAAGCGATTAAACCGAAAGTTAAACCTAATAAATAGGAACGTATCCCATCGGGTAATTCATCTGTAATCCAATCCGTTGCCCCTAAAGAAGGGAAGCGTAATGGGACGATTTCTAAAAGGTTAAGCCCCATGAGAATGGCAATGATGCTAACGAAGATGGGCAAGCCAATACCAATTTGCCCATAAACTTTACCCAAAGAAGCCGCAAAAATACCTAACCCAGCTAAAGTAGTTGCTAAGCCTAAAGAAAACCAGATTGATTGGAAAAGCCCTTGCAATTTACTTTTCTCTTCGTAGCCGCCAATATAGCCAATGGTGATAGGCAACATAGAAAGCATACAAGGGGTAAGACTAGTTAGTAACCCAGCCGCAAAAATGATGCCTAAGCTTACGGGGCTTAGGTGGGTTAGCTGAGTAGAAACCAAGTTATTAGCAAATTGTTCAAGTTCGTAAAGTTGAGTTTGTAAAGTTTCCAACATTAAAAGATTGAGGTTAAAGAAAATTCATACTTTTTTTAAGATTGTAACTTAGGTGATGGCTAATAGCTAATAGCTAGTGGCTAATTGAGTTAATAAAATTAAAATTTCTTTGCATTAAAACTAGATTTTTTTGGGTTTGGTTAGGATGGTGTTTTATATTTTGAATCAAGAAGAAAAAGATGATTTCTGACAAAACACCATTAGATACTGCTTTCGCTAGAGATAAGTTTTTACTGCGACAAAAACACCTTTCTTTTTCTGAGAAATATTATGTCTGGGATGAAGAAGACAAGGTGATTTTATTTGTTGAACGTCCTAGCCATTTTTTACAAAACTTAGGTGCTGCTTTTGCTGGTATTATTCTTGGCATTGCTGCTGCGATCGCTGTAGACATTTTATAGTCTTTTTTACTACTAGGAATTAGTAGCTATCTCTTGATTTCCCTTGACTTTTGCATTGCTTTGTTAGTTGCATTTATAGTAATAATTTTTCTTGCCCCTAAGCGTCATATAAATATTTACCGCGATGATAGCAAAACAGAGCAATTATTAGAAATTCAACAAGAGACTAAATGGCAATTTCCTTATGCTTATTATCAAATTAAAGATGCCCGTGGCATGAAGTTAGCTAGATTACAAAAGAATTATTTTTATGACCTGATTAGAAAGCGTTGGTACTGCTATCTTAATGATGGTTCTCTTTTATGTACTATCAAAGAAGATTCTATCGTTATGGCAATTTTACGTCGCTTCTTTGGTAGTTTTTATGGTTTATTGAGAAGTAACTTTGTTATTCTTGCAGGTAGAAGAGAAAGATTAGTGGGAACTTTCAACCGCAAGTTTACTCTTTTAAATCGTTATGTTCTGGATATGAATGATGATTCAGAAAGAGTTATTGATCGCCACATTGCTGTTGCTATTGGTATTATGTTAGATACAGGAGAAAGAAGATGATACGCGATTACAAGCAATTTGAAAAAAATAATTTTACAGATTTGTGCAGTTGTAAGAGAAAATGTCACAATATAAAGTATTAGATAATAAAGTCTAGACTTTATTCTCATAGCTAAGGTTCTGCAACCTATGGAAACAGAGCAAAGTCCTAAATCCCAAGAGCTACTTAAGAGCCTAACATTAGACATAGAAGGTTCACAGTTGTCTTTTGAGAAATTTTTTCAAGCTCAGAAACAATTAGCCAAACTACTTCACGAAGTAGATCGAGCTATTGCGAACAATAAGCGTCCTGCTGTTGATTGGATAATTGCTAAAGTTCATGGGGGTAGCGTCCATCTCACTCTTGAAGGCGTTCCTAAAGAGAAAGTTGAACCTTCGCATATTGCAGAAGTCCTTGAAGTTGTTGAAAAGGGAATAGCAACAATTGTAGAACGTCCTGAACGTCCTCCTTATTTCTCTGATAAAGCTTTAGAGAGTACTAAAGCTTTAGCCAAGTTAGTAGAAAAAGAGTTTTTTGCAATTCAATTAAGTGTTAATTCACAACGTACTGAGCTAAACCAACATATAGTAGTTAATGTTGATGAAATTATTGGTGGTAAATATAAAAGCTTTGGAACTGTGGAAGGAATTCTTAAGGCAATAGATGTAAGTCGTCGTCCTTTTTTTAGAGTATATGATCTATTGACAAATAGAAGTGTTAGTTGCTATTTTCAGAAGCATTCTCTCGACGATATTAAAGATGCCTTGGAAAAGAGGGTCGCTATTTCAGGATTAATAACTTCGAGAGAAGATGGAGAGAAAATTAGCATTCAGGTAGAGGAAATTAATGTTTTCCCCAATGAAAATGAGTTGCCTACTATAGAAGAAATGATTGGAATTGCCATTCAGAGAGGAAAAGGAGGACAAGATTGACTCGTTCCTCAAAAGAGATTCACTACTGGGATGCTTGTACTTTTTTAGCACTTCTTAAAAACGAACCGGATAAAATAAGTGAATGCACTTCTGTTTTGAAAGCTGCTCTAAATCAGCAGGTGATAATAGTTACTTCTGCATTGACTTTTATAGAAGTAGTAAAATTAGAAAAAGGTAAACCTAAACTACCTAAAGAAAATGAAGAGAAAATCAAGGCATTTTTTCAGCATGAGTGGATTTATATTTATGATGTAAATCGGAAAATTGGCGAGTTGGCGAGGGAATTAATGTGGCAGTATGAAGCATTAAAATGGAAGGATGCAACTCACGTAGCGACTGCATCAATTGCAAAAGTAAATGTTCTAGATACATTTGATGATGGTTTGATAAAACTTTCTGGAAAGATTGGAGATCCACCACTAATTATCAAAAAACCTTTTTTTAAAACTCAATTAGAGCTATTTGAATAGATTTTATTTTTTGTACAAAAAAGCAATAGCAATTTAATCAAAAATCTATAAAGTCAGAGCTTCTTATCATAGACATTATTTATGTAAAAAGTTTGGTTCAATTATTGAGATTGATAAAGATTAAGTTAAGCATTTTAGCTTTCTTCTGGGCTTGAGCAATCATTCCAGGAGAAATATCAACACCAATAACCTTCCCTGTTTCACCAACTATTTTCGCTGCCGCGATCGCACAATGACCTGTTCCTGTAGCAATATCTAAAACTTGTTGCCCTGGCTTTACTTGTCCATATGCAACCAAACGATTAGCCAGGTTTAAATGCCAATCACTACTATCATATTTTCACTTCTCCCTGTATATAAATCTGCGATTTCTTGTTTGTAATTATGCAAATTAATTTTATTCATTTACTAAAAAGGTTTAGCTTTAAAAGCCAAATTTTCTTATCAATCATTCATGATAACGATCTAAGAAAATTCCCAATCCATTATGTACCCTCGCTGCTGTTGCAGGGGGACGATCAATAAGTTGATCTCCTAGTACTAATGAAGTTGAACTTCCTCCATCAAGATTAAGGGCATCAGTTGCCCCTAAACGCTGCATTAATTGCGCCATTTCTGTTAAAGTGGGGCTGCGATCGCCTACACGACGATGAACCGCAGCAATAATAATTTTGCCTTGAGAGGTTGTACCGATGGCACTGCGGGAAGCTTTTTGTGTATTAAAGGCTGCACTAAATTGTTCCCCTGCCCCGTTTAAAACAATTTGTTGATTATTAACGAGTAAAGGCCCCTGCACCCAAGATGTTAGGATAGGATGCAAAGTCCCCAGGAATAGTATTGCTAGTAATATTAACCTGGGTTGCAACGGGTAAATTAGCGGCGGCGGTTTTAAAAGATCGTAGGGCTAATAAATAACCATCTTCAGGAATAGCAAAAGCTTGACTACCTGCTTTCCCTGCCGGAATTTGCCCTGTAACCTGGTTATTCTGCACCATAACCATAATCTCATTATCACTAAGGGGACTATAACTAGCACCCCATTCCGGGCTGTAGAGGGAGACTCCAGCCTTGATATAACCGCTATTTACGTGCTGGATAGGATAGCTTTGTCCGGTGGAAGTAGTTAGGGTGGATTGTAAAGTTAGGCGGCCAATTTTCACCCTACCTTGATTATCCCAGGCGATCGCACCTCGATTTAAAATCGGGCCAGAAAACCACTGATTATCCTCACGAATTGCCCCTAATGGTAGCTTATTGTTGCGGTTAAAAAAGCCCCCATTAATAGCCGCAGAACTTCTTACCTGCCTTGCTGTGCTAACAATAGGATTAATACCTGTCATGCCATCATTTGGCCAAATTGGTTGCAAGGAAATACCTGGGGTACTTAAATCTACTTCTAACCAAACCACCGGAAACTTACCTGTCGGCAGGTTAATAAATTGCTGTTGCCACCGTACTCCGGGACTCCAGAGAATATCTTTGGGGGTAAAAGTTTCCGGTTGAATATCAATAACTAAACGAGGAGGATTAGCTAGACTCGAAACATTTAACTCTTGCCCTGTGGGGACATCCACTCGCAGGATGGCTTGATTATTAGATTGTTCTAAGGTAAAAACAGGAGGATCAGTAGGTTTATTACCTGCGGTTTCTGGTAAGGGTGCAAAGCGCTGCAATAAGAGAGGATCAACACTACCTTGAATAGTTACCACCCCTTGACCAAGAACTTGCCAAGCTGTAGGCTTATCTAAGTTAAGGATGATTTGCTGTCCTTGCCCTTGAGAACGATAGCTGGCATTGCTAAGGCGGGAAGGAGCATAATTAATTTGCAGAGTATCCCCCACCACCTCCATTTGCCAACCAGCAGTTTGGGCAAAATCAGTAACATCAAGATAGCGATAGGGGCTGATTATTTGGGCATTGAGGGTAAAGGTTTGGGAAGCATTAGTCGGAAACCAAAGCACAGGCTGCAAAGCAGGATTGTTGGTACTCAACAACTCCATACCCAACATTTGCATCGCCCCAGTATCGCTGATACCAGTACGCATTGCGGCGGCGGTACTTCCTTGCCACTGACTCCAAGCTACAGGCATTGTACGACCATTAATCGCAATTTGGCTACCTTGGCGCATTACTTGGACAGCAGGGAGATTATTTTGGGTAATTAAGGGAGTAAGGGTTGGAGTTTCTAAATTTGCTTGTTGAGGGGAAATAGTTTCGACAACAATATTTTCTTCTGGAGTATTAGCTGGAGATGGTAGAGGAAATAAAGAATAGGCTAATGGTAGTAGGGCGAAGAGATAGAATTTCTTTTTGTTTAGGAAAAATGACACTTTAGTTTGACAACTCATATAAAATCCGTTTGAACAGTTACAGTTTGGTTTCTCTGAAGATAGTAAGAGATAGACAGTTTGTATAGTTTGCTTGTCTTCATTCAACAAATGAGGTTGATGATCCGGATTTTAGGTCATGATGTAACTCAAAAAAAATTACTTGCTATTAATAATTTATCAGGAATGGTGACGCTCAAATTGACCCATTTAGTTCCGTAACTATAGGAGTTGTATCTTAAATATCTTTTTCCAAACTCTTGCCTTTTATTTGGTGTGAGCAGAAATTTATGTTATAATTATCTCATTAGAGATAAAAAATTAATCTCAGTTGAAAAAAATTATTTTGTCGGAGGCGGGCTGGAAGCTTTCTTTTTGAAGCAGAGAAGGTAAACATTCAACCTGGAAAGAAATAAGTTGCGATCGCTCTGGATTAGCAAAGGGAATCGGTGCGTTACGCCGGATAAACACTTTTTTATCTAACCCCTTGTTATTAAGGTAAATTATCTTGGAGAAATTGAGTAAATAACTGAACCTTAGTAGAAAGATGACGATTTACAGGATAGATGACACAAAGAGTTAATTCTGGTGGTTGATATTCAGGCAAAATGACTTGCAATTTTCCTTGCTCTAATTCTTCCTTGACAATAAAAGTTGGTAATATCACAATTCCCAAACCTTTTACGGCTGCATTCCTCAAGACTTCTCCATTATTAGCACAAAAAACGCCATCAATATAAACTCGTTCTTCTTTTTCTTTACCAATTAAATACCACTGACAACCTGTAGTTAAATAGCCGTAGTGTAAACAAGAATGGCTTTTTAATTCATGAGGATGGTTAGGAATCCCCTGAGCTTTTAAGTAACTAGGTGCAGCGCAAATAACACGAGGGAATGTTGTTAAATGATGAGCTACTAAACTAGGCGATTTTACTGGTGAACCAATGCGAAGAATCAGATCATAACCTTCCGCAAGAGGATCTACAAAACGATCTTCTAAGGTTAGTTGAATTTTAATTTCTTGATAGCGAGTCATAAATTCAGCTATCTTTGTACCTAAATAGGAAATACCAAAAGACATGGGAGCATTAATTTTCAGGGTTCCCTTCGGTTCATTGTGTTCCTGGGAAACAGCTAATTCTGCCTCTTCTAAGCTGCTAAGAATATCAATACAGCGTTCATAAAAAGCTCGTCCAGTATCTGTGGGTGTAACTTGGCGAGTTGTGCGATAAAGCAATTGTATTCCCAACTGATTTTCTAAATTAATCACCAACTTATTGACAGCAGATCGAGATAACTGCATTTTCCTAGCAGCAGCAGCAAAGCCACCTTCTTCAACTACTTGAGTAAAAGCACGCATACTCTCAAATTTATCCATGATTGTAGCTATAAAAGAAACAATATGTCTTCAAAATAGCATATTGTCATTTCTAAAGAATCAACTCATAATATAACTAAGAACAAAATCATTTTCAGACAAAGGAGAGGAACATTATGATTACTGTTCGTCCCGCCGCAGCCAGGGGTAATGCTAAGTTTGATTGGCTTGATAGCAAGCATACTTTTTCCTTTGGTAATTATTACGATCCTAACCACATGGGATTTGCTAGCCTACGGGTGATTAATGAAGACAAGGTGCAACCAGTTAAAGGCTTCGGTACTCATAGCCACAAAGATATGGAGATTATCACCTATGTTTTAGAAGGAGAACTCGAACACAAAGATAGCATTGGCAACGGTTCGGTGATTCGTCCAGGCGATGTACAACGGATGTCGGCAGGGACTGGGATTGCCCACAGTGAGTTTAATGCTTCTGCTAGCGATCTCGTTCACTTATTGCAAATTTGGATTATGCCAAATCAAGCAGGCATAGAACCTAGCTATGAGCAGAAATACTTCCCTGTAGAGGAGAGACAAGGTAAGTTAAGATTAGTGGCTTCCCCTGATGGTAAGGACAATTCAGTAATAATTCATCAGGATGCCCGTCTTTATGTTGCTACCTTAAATGATGGCGATCGCCTCAACCATAACACTAACAGCAAAAGGTCATTGTGGATACAAGTAGCTAAAGGTTCGGTAGAAACTAATGGCCAACCACTCAGGGCTGGTGATGGTGCTGCTATAACTGAAGAAAGCGATGTGGCGATCGCAGCTACAACTGATAATACCGAAGTTCTACTTTTCGATTTAGCCTAGAAAGAGCAAAAAGGCTAATGGCTAATGGCTAATGGCTAATGGCTAACGGCTAATAGCTAATAGCTAATGGCTAATAGCTAAAATCTGATCAAATTTACTGGTAAAAAATGAACACCGAAAATCAACCTCAGCCCCAACTAAGTCTTGAAGAAGCAATCCTCAATCGCCGTGCAGCCCGTGCTTTTCGTGCTGAGGCCATTCCTGATCATCTTCTAGAAGAAATTTTTCGTTTAGGCTTACAATCTCCCTCCGGTTACAATTTGCAACCCTGGAGATTTATTGTAGTTAAAGAACAGGCAAACAAAGATAAACTAAGAGCCTGCGCTTTTGATCAACCTCAAGTTTCCCAAGCCCCTGTCGTTTTAATTTGTTGTGGCGATCGCCGCATTAATAATACTGAATACATTGAAGAAGTCATTCAATTAGGAATCGCAGCAGGAGGAGTTAATGACAAATACGCCGATTATATGCGCGGTGCAATTCCTCAACTATTTGCCAATCAACCTTGTTTTGAATCCTTAGAAGCTTGGACAAATCGCCATACCATGTTAGCAGTTGCTCATTTAATGATTGTGGCGAAGGCTTTTGGAGTAGATTCTTGCCCGATGGAAGGCTTTGTTACCGCCCAAGTCAAGGAAGCTTTTAATATTCCTTCAGAGGTGGATGTTTGCTGTTTATTACCTTTAGGATATGCCGATGAACCCATCAAGAAATATGGCGGCAGATTTGCTGCTGAAAGAGTTTGTTACAAAGAGACTTTTGGGGAAGGGTTGTAACTAAGAAATAGCCAATTGCTAGTTACTATTTGCGTTTATTTGATAGCAAATTCTGTGGGGGGACGAACTTGGGGATGATGAAAACCTAAGACAATTTTTTGTTTAGGAATCCCTGCTGCTAGTAAATCACCAGCAATACCATCTTCAGTTCCATCCCGATGCAGCCAGATTTTATCATCAACTATTTCTACATGAATCAAACAGCCATAAAATCTTTTATCATTTTGCCATCCTAATGTCAGTAACAGGTAGTTTTTCTCATCTTTACTAACAATAAATTTTCTGCTTAAGTCTCCGTAGGAGTAAGGTATTTGAGCGTATTCTTCTAAAATGTTAGTGATAACTTCCTGGTAAGTTTTTAAAGTATCCATCTGCTCTTTCTAAATAAGTTATCTGAGAATAACTCTTTTTAATGGGTTGTATCTTCACTATTCAATGATAAAGTCATCAGGATCATCCTCTCCAATAGGCTTAGGCTTTTCTAATATGTGATCAGGATGCGTGATGTGAATACCTTCTTTTGAGAGGAAATCCTTTGGGTTTAGTGTTAATAGACACTCAATATCATGAGCCTTCATCACAGCCATTAGTCGGATATCGTGAGTACGTTTTCCCTTTATATTATGGGCAGTAACCAATTGTTGCCAGTAAGTAAAAATCTCAGCATTATCTGGTAATAAGCTAAATTCAGATAGAAGTTGATCAATTTGTGCTTGAGTCTGTTCTGAAGACCACCCGAAACCGTTAACATCCATAGGACGTGTAGCAACTGCCCAGAATTCAATCAAAACTTGAGGAGTTAACAAACATTGATCTCCTCTACTAAGCAGTTCAAACACAGCATCAACAACTAGCGAATAGTGATCAGAGTCAGGATCACTTGCTCTCAAAATAATATTTGTGTCTAATAAGTATTGAGTCATTATTTATAGATTGTTTCTCTGCTAATAGCTTCATCTGATAATCCTGGACTAGGCTTCTGATGGCTTTCTGCCCATTTTTTCCAATTGCTAGCTTTTTTTTGAGGTGAAATAGGAGGACTTTCTGCCCACTTTTTCCATTTCGTAGCTTTTTCTTGAGGTGAAATGAGATGATTCTTTTCCTCTTCTTCTTGGGGAATTAGTTGTTGCTTGAGAAATTCTGCAAATTCTAGTAAGAGTTTCTGTTTTTCAGGAGGTAATATTTGCAAATAGTTGAGAATTGCTTGTTCTACTTTCATCGTTCTTCCTTATCCTTATCCCCTTAACTGTAATATCTTTAGCTTTTATAGAATGTGAGCAACTAGAAATCCGGCGATCGCCTATTGCTGTGTTTACCAAAACTTATTTTAGTGATAACTTCTTGGTAAGTATTTAAAGTCTAAGTACAGCTTAAGAGAATTACTATATTGTAATATTGGTAGCATAGCTATTGTAGGAAAGATAATACCCCAATCTAAATAACAAACTGCCATGCAGGAAGCAGATAAACAGCGCGTCCGGACATTCTTAGATAAGTGGCAAGATTCAGAAGGAAACGAACGGGCTAATTATCAAACCTTCTTCGGTGACTTGTGTCTTGCTTTAGGGGTTGAAGCGCCCCCACCTAAAGGTAGTGTTCCTGGTGATCCTTACTGTTTTGATAAGGATATTAAGTTTTACAGTGAGAAGGTTGAATCAACAAGGTTTGCAGATTTTTATAAGGAAGGTCACTTTCTGATTGAAGCAAAACAGGGCAGCATTCAATCTAGTAAAGGCCATGGTAAGCGAGGAACAAAAAGCTATACAGATGCAATGCAAAAGGCTTTTAACCAAGCCAGATCCTACGCCTATAATCGGATGCTGCCATCTCTGCCCCCGTTTTTAATTACCTGTGATATTGGTTCTCATTTTGAAGTTTGGTCAGGGTTTAGCGGGGAATATGGTAGTTATGGGGCCAGGCAAAGGGTTAATTTAGTAGATTTACAGCAACCGGAAACCTTTGACCGTTTTGTGAAGATTTTTACTGATCCTCAAGCCCTGAATCCAGAAAAGTATCGGGCGCGGGTAACAAGGGAGGTTGCAGCAGAGTTAGCTAAGTTATCCCGGTGGTTAGAAGAAAAGGGAAAGGAACCCCAAGAAACCGCTAGCTTTTTGATGCGTTGCATCTTCACCATGTTTGCTGAGGATGTGGAGTTGTTGAAAGGGGAAGTATTTACTAAAGCACTGCGCGATCGCTGGATTCCTAACCCCCAAACTTTCAAGCCAGAAATTGAGTCCCTTTGGCAAACCATGAATACCGGAGGCAGTTTTGGCTTTGAGCAGGTTTTACGGTTCAATGGGAGCTTTTTTGAGGAAGCAAAGGCTTTTGAGTTGCCCACCGAGCAGCTAGAGGTGTTATACGCCGCCGCAGCCAAGGATTGGAGTCAGGTAGAACCCGCCATTTTCGGGACTTTGTTAGAACGAGCTTTAAATAAAAAAGAACGGAGTCGCTTGGGGGCCCATTATACCCCTCGTTCCTATGTAGAAAGGTTAGTACGTCCGGTGGTGATGGAACCTTTGCGTCAGGAGTGGGATGAGATTGAGTTGGAAATTAAGCGGTTATTAGAGCAAGAAAAGGCAACTCAACAAAAGAAAGCAGAGGAGGAGATTCGGGGCTTTTTGGCTAAGCTGCGGAGTATCAAGATTCTTGATCCGGCTTGCGGTACGGGGAATTTTCTTTATGTTTCTTTGGATTTGCTTAAAGGATTGGAACAGGAAGTTAGTAAACGCCTAGTAGATGTGGTGGGAGAGGTACAGTTAAATGTCTTGGAACAAATTAACCCTTCCCAATTTTTAGGCATTGAGATAAATCCCAGGGCAGCGGCGATCGCCGAGTTAGTTATTTGGATTGGTTATTTACAGTGGTATTTTAAGCGTTATGGCAATTCTGCCCCACCGGAACCAGTTTTGCAGGCGTTTAACAATATTGAATGTCGCGATGCAGTGTTAGCTTATGATGGCAAGGAAGCGGATGTTGACCCCAAAACCGGGAAGGTGAGGACTCGTTGGGGTGGCAAGATGATGAAGCATCCAGTAACGGGGGAAGATGTTCCTGATCCAGATGATCAGGTGGTGATTTATAAGTATTTGAATGCAAGGCAGGCAGAGTGGCCAAAGGCTGATTATGTGGTTTCTAATCCTCCTTTTGTGGGTAAGCTTTATATGCTAGAAAGGCTAGGAGAAGACTATGTTCTTTCCCTGCGCAAGGCATACAAAGGAATAGTCTCAGATGGAGCCGACTTTGTTATGTATTGGTGGTCTAAGGCCTCCCAAATTACCAGTAGAGAAAAGTTAAAATGCTTCGGATTTATTACGACAAATAGTATTGTTCAGACATTTAACAGAAAAGTTATCAAGGCATTTTTGACATCTAAACAAGCTGCCAGTATTTCTTTTGCTGTTCCAGACCATCCTTGGGTAGATTCGGAAAGTGCCGCAGCAGTTAGGATATCAATGACAGCAGGTAAAAGAGGTCTACTTGATGGAGAACTTCATAAATTAGTCACAGAAGAAGCTAATGAAGACGATTTACCGATGTTGAGCTTTGAAGTTATTAGAGGAAGAATATATGAAGACCTTAGAGTAGGAGCAGATTTATTGTCTACTAGTTCCCTGAAGGCAAATTCAATGATTTCAGGCACTGGACTAATACCTGGCAGCAGAGGATTTATTATTACAGACTCTAGAAGAAAAGAATTGATAGGCAACAAAGAAGATCATGAGTTGATTATGCCACTACGAAATGGTCGAGATATCACTGACTCTCCCCGCAACGTGTTCGTTATAGATACCTATAACTGGACTGAAGATGCTCTAAGAACTTTAGCACCCTCTATATATCAACATTTGTTAAACTACGTTTATCCAGACCGAGTCACAAATCGAGATTTACGTCTAAGACAGTATTGGTGGTTGTTTAGACGTAGCAATGAGAAGGTAAGAAATGCTATTGCTAGTTTGAGTAGGTATATAGTTACACCAGAAACAGCGAAACATAGAGTTTTTGTCTTTCTCAATGGAAATATTAAACCAGAACATAGATTAGTAGTAACGGCTACTGAAGATGCTTTTATACTTACAGTTCTATCCAGCAAGATACACATCAAATGGGCTTTAGCTATTGGCGGAACACTAGAGGATAGACCTGTTTATAACAAGTCACATTGCTTTGATAAATTCCCCTTCCCAGATCCAACCCCCGAACAAAAACAAAAAATCCGCCAACTAGGAGAAAGACTCGACAATCACCGCAAACAAGTCCAGGCAACCCATCCCGATATAACCATCACCGGAATGTACAACCTCCTAGAAAAACTCCGGGCCGGGGAAACCTTCACCAAAAAAGACCAAGAATACAACAACAAAGCCCTCGTCTCCACCCTCAAACAAATCCACGACGAACTAGACGCTGCCGTCTTCGCCGCTTACGGTTGGCCACAAAACCTCACCGATGAAGAAATCCTGCAACACCTCGTCACCCTCAACGCAGAAAGGGCCGAAGAAGAACGTAACGGCCTCATTCGCTGGCTACGTCCAGAATACCAAGCCCCCGAAGAAACACAACATCAAACCACCCTCCAAGGCATCACCAGCGAAGCAGAAACCGTCATCCCTCCCGTAGAACAACAAAAATGGCCCACCAAACCCAAAGAACAACTCGCCGCCATCCGTGACTTACTCCGTACCACCCCCGGACAATGGACAGTTGAACAAATCGCCGCCCAATTTAAAGGGCGTATCACCCCGAAAAAACTAGAGGCGATCGCCCAAAACCTAGAACGTCTAGAATGGTTTGGCCTAGTCATCTCTGACGAAAAAGCAGGAATAACCCGTTGGCAATTCACCGAACTACAAAAAGCCAGCTAACAACATAGACTATTCCCTACTCCCTACTAATATTGTGAAATTTGCTCATTTCCTATAAGATGGTCAATCCAGGACATTAAGAGTGTCCTAATTGTGCTATTAATGTTTTCAACTTATTGAACCCTTAATCAAATTAAGGGAATATTACTTAGGGAATATCTTACTCAATTAGCCATTAGCAACTAGCAACTAGCAACTAGCAACTAGCAACTAGCCATTAGCTAAAAATGAATACCATATATCTTTGATAAGTCCCTATAATTAGTCAATCGGAGTGGTAGTCAAACTTTAAGTTAGGCGAAAGGCGATCGCAGCCTTTTAGTTAAGTAAATAAACTTCTTATCCTTACACAAAAATGAGCATGAACAACAGGAGTGTACGAGCCAATCGGCAATCTACCTTACCCCAAAATCAGATTCCCTATCCAGGACAGCGTTGGTTAGTTGAAGAAAGAGATGCTTGTGGGGTAGGTTTTATTGCTGATTCTACCGGTAAAGCTAGCCATAAACTCATAGAACAATCTTTATCTGCTTTAGGTTGTTTAGAACATAGAGGCGGCTGTAGCGCTGACCAGGACTCAGGAGATGGTTCTGGGGTGATGACCGCAGTTCCTCGACAAGTTTTACAACCTTGGTTTGAGCAAAAAAATCTTACCATGCCCCCTCCAGATAAATTAGGGGTGGGGATGGTATTTTTGCCTCAAGATGAAAAAGAAGCGACCGAAGGGCGTAGCTTTATAGAAGAAGTTGCCGAAGAAGAAGGCTTAACTATCTTAGGTTGGCGAGTCGTCCCTGTTGCCAGTGAAGTCTTAGGACCTCAAGCGAAAGAAAATCAGCCCCGCATTGAACAAATTTTGGTAACATCTCCAACTCTACAAGGAGATGAACTAGATCGGGTTTTATATGTAGCGCGATCGCGGGTAGGTAAGAGATTAGCGGAGAACTTCTATATTTGTTCCTTTTCCTGCCGTACCATCGTTTATAAAGGCATGGTTAGAGCCTCAATTTTAGGGGAATTTTATGGGGATTTAAAAAACCCTAACTATGAAAGTTGCTTTGCTGTCTATCATCGCCGCTTCAGCACCAACACCATGCCCAAATGGCCATTAGCACAGCCCATGCGCTTATTGGGTCATAACGGAGAAATCAATACCCTTTTAGGTAACATCAATTGGATGATGGCTAGGGAATCGAATTTATCTGCCCCCAATTGGAGTCCAGAATCCCTAGAAGGACTCAAACCCATAGTTAACCCCGAAAATAGTGACTCTTTCAATTTAGATAGCTCCATGGAGTTACTGGTGCGGACAGGGCTAAGCCCCCTAGAAGCAGCCATGATTCTAGTCCCAGAAGCTTACAAAAATCAACCGGATCTAGAACAATATCCAGAAATTGTTGATTTTTATGAATACTATAGCGGTCTACAAGAACCTTGGGATGGCCCAGCCTTACTAGTATTTAGCGATGGCAAAACCGTTGGGGCAACCCTAGATCGCAATGGTTTGCGCCCTGCCCGTTATAGCATTACTAAAGATGGTTATGTAGTAGTTGCTTCAGAAGCTGGGGTAGTAGATTTACCAGAGGCAGATATTGTTGCCAAGGGGAGGTTAGGGCCAGGACAAATGATTGCGGTAGACCTAGAAAGTCATGAAGTCTTAACTAACTGGGAAATTAAACAGCGCATCGCTAATCAGCGTCCTTTTGGTGAATGGCTAAAAGCACACCGTCGCAACATTGAACTTCAACCCTTCACAGCAGAAATCACTCTAAACAACACCCTACTGCGTAATCAAACCGCCTTTGGTTACACCGCAGAAGATGTGGAAATGATTATTGTCCCCATGGCTACAGCAGGGAAAGAACCAACTTTTTGTATGGGAGATGACATCCCCTTAGCCATACTTTCTGATAAACCCCGCCTCCTTTACGACTACTTTAAACAGCGTTTTGCCCAAGTAACCAATCCCCCCATTGACCCCCTGCGGGAAAGTTTGGTGATGTCTTTAAGTATGCAGTTAGGAGAAAGGGGCAACCTTTTAGAAGCATCTCCGGAAGGGGCTAAGTTACTGAAAATAGAAAGTCCCTTGCTTAACGAAGCAGAATTAGCAGAGGTAATAGAGCAAAAGGAATTTCCTTGTACTAAATTATCTACCATCTATGAGATTCCTACAGGACCAGATGGTTTAGGGGCTGCCGTGGAGAGATTATGCCAAGGGGCCGCAGCAGCAGTAGAGAAGGGAGCGAAAATCTTAGTTCTTAGTGAACGCGAAGGAGGCAGCATTGGTGAAGAATCTAGTTATATCCCTCCCTTATTAGCAGTAGGTGCTGTTCATCATCACCTCATTCGCTCTGGATTGCGCCTCAAAGCCAGTATAGTTGTTGATACTGCCCAATGTTGGAGTACTCACCATTACGCTTGCTTAATCGGTTATGGGGCTTCGGCGGTTTGCCCTTACCTCGCCCTAGAAACCTTAAGGCAATGGTGGCACGATAGCAAAACGCAAAAATTAATGGAGCGGGGTAAAATTGAAAAAATCAGCCTCAGCATCGCCCTAAAACAATACCGACAAGCCGTAGAAGCGGGTTTGTTGAAAATCCTCTCCAAAATGGGCATCTCCCTCCTCTCTTCCTACCACGGGGCGCAAATTTTTGAAGCTATTGGTTTAGGAGTAGATTTAGTAGAGTTGGCCTTTACCGGAACAACCTCTCGCTTAGGGGGTTTAAGTATCAGTGATTTGGCCCAAGAAGTCGTTTCCTTCCATAGCCGTGCCTTCCCCACCCTAGAAGGTAAGAAGTTAGAAAACTTCGGCTTCATTAATTACCGTCCTGGGGGAGAGTATCATATGAACTCCCCAGAAATGTCTAAGTCTTTGCATAAAGCCGTAGCGGATCGCAACTATGACCACTACGAAGTTTATCAGAAGTACTTAGAAGAGAGGCCTTTAACCGCACTGCGAGACTTATTGGATTTTAATAGCGATCGCGAATCTATTGCTGTTGAAGAAGTAGAGTCAGTAGAAGAAATTGTCAAACGTTTCTGCACCGGGGCAATGTCCCTGGGTTCCTTATCTAGAGAGGCACACGAAACCCTAGCCGTTGCTATGAATCGCCTTGGTGGTAAATCCAACTCTGGGGAAGGAGGAGAAGATCCGGTCAGATTCAAGGTGTTGAATGATGTAGATGAAACTGGTTACTCCCCCACCTTACCCCACCTCAAGGGTTTAAAGAACGGTGATACAGCTAGTTCCGCCACTAAACAAATAGCCTCCGGACGCTTCGGTGTCACCCCAGCTTATTTGATGAGTGGTAAGCAACTAGAAATTAAAATGGCTCAAGGTGCAAAACCAGGAGAAGGGGGGCAGCTTCCAGGGAAAAAGGTTAGTCCTTACATCGCCATGTTGCGACGTTCTAAAGCAGGAGTAACTTTAATTTCTCCCCCTCCTCACCATGATATTTATTCCATTGAAGATTTAGCACAACTAATCTTTGATTTGCACCAAATTAACCCCACCGCTAAGGTTTCTGTGAAACTAGTAGCAGAAATTGGTATTGGTACTGTAGCAGCAGGGGTTGCTAAAGCTAACGCCGATGTCATCCAAATCTCTGGTCACGACGGCGGTACGGGTGCCTCTCCCCTCAGTTCCATTAAACACGCTGGTGTACCTTGGGAATTAGGAGTGACAGAAGTTCACCGCGTCTTAATGGAAAATGGACTTCGCGATCGCGCTATTCTCCGGGCTGATGGTGGGCTAAAAACTGGCTGGGATGTAATTATGGCCGCTTTAATGGGGGCAGAAGAATACGGTTTTGGTTCTGTTTCTATGATTGCTGAAGGCTGCATCATGGCCAGAATTTGCCACACCAACAACTGCCCTGTGGGGGTTGCCACCCAACAAGAAAAGCTACGTAAGCGTTTTACAGGTATACCTGACCATGTAGTTAATTTCTTCTACTTTGTCGCCGAAGAAGTTCGTTCTTTATTAGCAAAGTTAGGTTATCGCCGTTTAGAAGAAGTTATTGGTCGCGCCGACATACTCACCCCGAAGCAAGATGTACAAATCACCAAAACCAGTACCTTAATTCTCGACTGCTTAACCAAACTTCCTGATGTCCGCACCAATCGGAGTTGGTTAAATCATGAAGAAGTTCATAGCAATGGCCCAGTGTTAGATGACGAACTCCTTGCTGATTCAGAAATCAGTACCGCTATTCGTGATCAAGGTTCAGTTGCTAAAGACCTTACCATAGTTAACACAGACCGTACTGTGGGTTCCCGTGTTGCCGGGGCGATCGCCAAGCAATATGGCAACAATGGCTTTGAAGGGCAAATCAGCCTTAACTTCAAAGGTGCAGCCGGGCAAAGTTTTGGTGCTTTCAACCTCACAGGGATGAAACTATCCCTATCAGGGGAAGCCAACGACTATGTAGGTAAGGGCATGAATGGCGGAGAAATTATCATCAAGCCTCCCAGTGATGCCAACTACGACCCTGCCAACAACGTGATCATCGGCAACACCTGCCTCTACGGAGCCACAGGAGGGGCTTTGTATGCCAACGGACGGGCGGGAGAACGTTTCGGCGTTCGCAACTCCCTTGGTAAGGCGGTTATCGAAGGAGCAGGAGATCACTGCTGCGAATACATGACCGGAGGAGTTATTGTTGTCCTGGGTACAGTGGGACGCAACGTTGGGGCTGGTATGACAGGAGGTTTAGGTTACTTCCTTGATGAAGATGGTAATTTTCCTAAAAAGGTGAATGCGGAACTAATTAAGATTGGGCGCATTAACTCAACTGCGGGGCAAAAGCAACTTCAGGATTTAATCACCGCCCATTACCAGCGTACCAATTCCCAGAAAGCTAAAATGATTCTCGATAATTGGGATTCTTATGTTGGCAAATTCTGGCAAGTTGTACCTCCTTCTGAGGCTGAAAACCTTGAAGTGGTAGCCACCAGACCAGAAACACAAAAGACCCTTACTTCTGTGCAGTAAGCATTGATTAACCCCCCAGCATTGCCAATGCTGGGGGGTTGACTTTGCGTAAGTTAGCTGGCTTTTGGCAATTCGCTAAATTGCTAACAGGTCTTTTCTTCGTCGTCGGATAACCTTTATTTTGTCTCAGGATTGAGTATGAGAGAGATAAAAAAGCTCATTCAAGGTAGACTAAATTCTGAAAACGCGCCTCGTTACGCAAATCCCGCCAGGCAATATCATGACGCGCCCAGGTGATGGCTTGTTTGTCTAGGGAGATGGCTTTTTGTAGATAGTTTAGGGCTAGTTCTTTTCTGCCAACTAAAGCGGCTAAGCCTCCTAATCCGTAGTGAGATTCAGCTTTGTCTGGTTTGTCTTTTTGGGCTGCTTTTAAAGCTTGGTAGGCTGCGTTAAATTCGGCTTTGGCTTGGGGGCGTTGCCAGCGAAATTTGGCTACGGCGAGGCAGTAGGGATATAAGCAATCTTTAGGATCTAGTTCAATGGCGCGTTTGAAGTCGGTTATGGCTTCCTCGTAGCGTTCCATTAAACGATAGGTTATTCCTCTACTTGCGATCGCCCATTCATCTTCAGAATCAAGTTCAATAGCCCGGTTGAAGTCAGTTAATGCTTCTTGGTAGCGTTCCATTAAACGATAGGTTATTCCTCTATTTGCGATCGCCCATTCATCTTCAGAATCAAGTTCAATAGCCCGATTAAAGTCAGTTAATGCTTCTTCGTAGCGTTCCATCAAGCGATAGGTTATTCCTCTATTTGCGATCGCCCATTTATCTTCAGAATCAAGTTCAATAGCCCGGTTGAAGTCAGTTAATGCTTCTTCGTAGCGTTCCATTAAACGATAGGCTTCTCCTCGAAGTGCGATCGCCCATTCATCTTCAGAATCAAGTTCAATAGCCCGGTTGAAGTCAGTTAATGCTTCTTCGTAGCGTTCCATCAAGCGATAGGTTATTCCTCTATTTGCGATCGCCCATTCATCTTCAGAATCAAGTTCAATAGCCCGGTTGAAGTCAGTTAATGCTTCTTCGTAGCGTTCCATCAAGCGATAGGTTATTCCTCTATTTGCGATCGCCCATTTATCTTCAGAATCAAGTTCAATAGCCCGGTTGAAGTCAGTTAATGCTTCTTCGTAGCGTTCCATTAAACGATAGGCTTCTCCTCGAAGTGCGATCGCCCAATCATCTTTAGGATCAAGTTCAATAGCGCGATTAAAGTCAGTTAAAGCTTCCTCGTAGCGTTCCATCAAACGATAGGTAAATCCTCGTTGTTTGATAGCAACCTTATTATCAGGCTTAACCTTCAACAAAGCCGTAAACATCTCAACAGTTTTCTCATAACTCTCATCCTCATAAGCCTGCCACCCAGCTACCAAATCCTCACCCCATCGCTTCACCTCAGCAAAATCAGCCTCTTCCCCTGCCTGCTGCATCGTCTTACCCCAGCGATTTGCCAAAGAAAGGTTTGTATCCCAAGCCTCAACAAACCCCTCCAAAGCCACCTCTAAATACTGCCTGGGCTGCTCACAAAGACGATGATAAAGCGCCTCCAAAGCATAACGCTGCCAAGCTTCATCCTTCCCCGCCAACCCCAAACCATCCCGTTGCTGTTCATAAAAAGCTGCTAACTTACCATGCAACTTCTGCCAACTCTGCAAAGACTCCCGACGCTGATAATTAAGCATCTGCTGTCGTACCACATCATGATATGCCCAACCGTCGGTACGTTCCAAAATAAAAGGCTTCTCCTTCAACCAAGCAAATAAAGACTTTGCCTCTTCTTGCCCCACCAAAGCCCCCAAACTATCCCGGTTAAGATGACGCAACAATGCCCCATTTAGGGCAACTTCCCTCGCTTTGGGGTCTTCTATCCACTTCAGAAAACGTTCCACCGCCGTATCACAAGGATCACCCAAAGCCTCAACAGAGTTCGGTTTACTAGCTGCCAATGTTGCTACCAACAGGGGTAAGTTACCAGAAAGATTGGCAATCACTTCCCTAACTTTGAGGTCATTAATTCCCTTCCGAGTTAGATAATCTTGCAACTCCTCATCGCTAAACTTTTCTAAGGGAAAATGAGCCAGCAATCCCTCGCAATCTGACCAGAGATTAGGGTTTAAGGGTTCACGCCCCGCAATGAGGAAGAAAATATTTACAGGAAGAGTCCCATACTTCCCTTCCAAAACAGCTAACAACCACTCTTCTACATAAACATCCGTCTTCTCGTAGGTATCAAACGCCAAACCCACACAATGTTTTTCTGCCACCTTCTGCAAATCCTGCAAAAACAGAGGGGTAAGCACCGTTTCCGGTTCCAAAACTAATTTTACTTCATCTTTATTACCTATACGCCGCCCCACATAAGCAGTCCAACTCCCCACCTGTTCCGCCACCGCATCCCTAGCCTTATCCCCCACAAAGTCCGCCGCCACACCTACTACAGGAAGATGTTCTGCTGCTTTGAACGCCCCTTTAGTAACCATCCGTCCCGCCAAAGCCCCAAAGCCTTCCGGGGCATCTGGATCTGCTTCTAACTCTTCTTTTTTCTGGCGAAAAGTTTTGTAGCGTTCCTGAAAAGCCTTAAATTGATGCCCTTTAGCCGCAAACTGCTTTACCATTTCTGCTAGCAAACCGGGAACATCTTTGATATCTTCATCCCCGTAGGCGGTAACTCCCCCTTTATCCTCAGCAATTTTGCAACAATGTTTAAGGAAATAAGTTTTACCAACACCCCCTTGCCCCCAAACATTAAAAATAAAGCGACGACGTTCATCATCTGGGGATAAGCTTAAATTCTGGCGAAAAAGACTTACCTGTTCAGTACGCCCGACAAAATCAGAACTTTGGCGATGTTTTTTTATATCCTGTAAGCTACGGAATTTCTTGGGTGGACTCATGGAAAATACTTAAAAAACTACCAAGCTACCCCTTTATGATGATAGTGTTTTTTTGAGATAATTGGTAATGCCGTAGCTTCGCAATATCGCGCCCTACAATTGTCTCATTGGGAGTTGCCTTATTCCTGTATCTAATAAAATCCACCATCATTGTTTGCGGGCTTCCCTTCCTCCCAAACGCTCATCAATAAGCAAATCATCTGCTTTTATCTCAATAGCTAAAGCAATAGCCCTGGCTTCTCCTGCATCAAGTCCGCTAAGTTTATACTATTGTTAACATTAGGATGGCAAAATGATAAACGAGTTCATGGTTGTTTAATTCATGTGGAAATCATTGCTGATAAAATCTGGTTACATCGTGATGGAACTGAAGATGGTATTGCTGGCGATTTACTAGCAGCAGGTATTCCTAAGCAGAAAATTGTTTTAGGTTTTCACCATCCTCAAGTTCGTCAACATACAGAATTTGCAGAAAAATAAATTAAATAATCTAGAGTTAGTTCGGACAGCCTGATAAACTTGGGTTTGACCGAAAGCACAATCCTTTAACGGATTGCCCCTACTTAGTATTTTCTTTCCTTTGGTTCAAACATATCCACCACCACAGGCATATAATTAAGCTCAATTCCGGCTGGAGAATAGTAAGCTAAAGTATGCTGTAAGAAGTTGCCATCATCTCTGTTGGGATAATCTTCCCTAGAATGGGCCCCGCGACTCTCTTTACGGTTAAGGGCGGAAGTAAGAATTGTTTCTCCTACCACCATTAAACTTTTTAACTCCCAAGCTTCAATTAATTCGGTATTCCAACAACTATCCTGGTCATCAAGGTAAACATCTTGGTATTGCTGTTGCAACTCCTTCAACTTCCTCAAACCTGCTTCCATAGTTGCTTCGGTACGGAACACCCCACAATATTCGCTCATACAATCCTGGAATGCCTGTCGCAATGCCCCAATACGCATAGTCCCTTTTTGCTCAAAAAGACTTTGGAGACTCTGCTGTGCCTCTTCTAGATATCTCTGCTCTTCAATTTCGGGTAGTTTGCGTCCTTGTACATAATTGGCGATCGCCCCCCCAGTTCTTTTACCATAAACTATGCACTCCAATAAAGAATTACTACCCAAACGGTTAGCCCCATGTACAGAAACGCAAGCGCATTCTCCGGCAGCGAAGAAACCTTCTGTTAAACTCTCTCCACTCAAACGCACTCTGCCATCAGTGTTGACAGGAATACCTCCCATCGAATAATGGGCAGTGGGACGGACTGGCATAGGTTCATTAACCGCATCAACCCCAACTAAACGGTGTGCTTCTTCCCAACAAAAAGGAACCCGACTCATAATCTTTTCTTTGCCCATATGGCGCAAATCCAAATGGATAAAAGCTCCCCCCGCACTACCATCTTGATGTATACCTCTTCCGGCACGAATTTCTAAGGTGATGGCACGAGAAGTAATATCACGGGGGGCAAGTTCCATTTGTTTCGGGGCATAGTTAGCCATAAACCTCTCCCCCTCACTATTTCTTAAATAAGCCCCCTCCCCCCTGACAGCTTCGGAAATCAGTACCCCCACAGGATATAAACCGGTAGGGTGGAATTGGACAAATTCCATATCTTCCAAAGGAACCCCTGCGATCGCAGACATAGCTAAACCATCCCCAGTAGAAGCAAAGTCGTTGGAGGTGGTGTTAAAGACTCTGCCATAACCTCCTGTAGCAAACATGACAGCTTTGGCACGGAGGACTTGGATTTCTCCATCCAGGAGATGATACATTACTATACCCTTAGCTTCCCCTTCTTCCAAGATTAAGCGCATCACATACCATTCTTCATAAACCTTGACTTGGTTGCGACGCAGGTTGTTAACTAATTCATGAAGGATGGCATGACCAGTTTTATCGGCAGCATAACAAGTACGTTTGTGGGAATGACCACCAAAAGCTCGTTGGGCAATGCGACCATCTTCTAGGCGAGAAAATAGCACTCCCATATGTTCTAAGTCTATGACGACATCGGGGGCTTCTTTGGTTAAAATGGCTACAGCATCTTGGTCTGCTAAATAGTCAGAACCCTTAACCGTATCAAAAGCGTGTGCCTCCCAACTATCTTCGGGGTCAACATTTTTTAAACTAGCAGCCATGCCTCCTTGTGCTGCCACAGAATGGGAACGAATAGGATGGGTTTTGGCAACCAAACCTACATCTAAGTTAGGATCTTGGCGTTTGATTTCTAAAGCAGCGCGACAGCCTGCTAAACCACCGCCGATGATGATGATATCGTGTTGTTGCATATCTTTTCAATTATCAGTTATCAATTCAATGATGCCTCTGGCAACGGTAAGCCGAACAATAATTCAGTTATCAATTAGCAATTATGTCTTCGACAAGGGTAAACCCTACAGCTATCAATGAGCAATATATTAGATGCCTTAAAAGCCTAGGATTGAATTACATACTAAGTTTAGGAGGATAGGCATCGTTACAAATAAACCAGACCTGATCATAAATGATGACTTGCTCCCAATTACTACGGCTAGAATAAGATTTAATATTTTGCGATCGCGATCGCGAACACAAACACAAACGCAAATTACTAGAGGTTATAATCGATGGGTATTGATTTAACTTTTAGGTTTGTTATTAGTTTGAGAGTATGACAAGAGCAAAAGAAACATTTCCCTCAGAAAGTTTAAAACTGCCCCAAAAAGTAGCTCGTAAAATCAAGAGAAAGTTAGAACATACAACAGAGGATTTGGTTAGAACTTTGACCCAAAGGCATATTTGGTCTGAGATAATTAATCAACAAGAAATTAGGATAGTTGGCTTAAAACGTACTGGCAATCATGCCATTATTAATTGGTTAGAACCTCAAGGAAAAGGTAAAATCAAACACATTAATAATCTTCAGGTTAATGTTAATCCTTATCGATATAAGTATGAGCGCCTTCGCGATTACTACCCTCAACATCAATGGTCAATGCAAGATTATGAAAAGGAAGCCAGAGGTAATTTAGTTCCTAAAGATTTGCTTTTATATAGCTATGAAGATTACGAGTTAGCGAAGGTATTTAACGACTATTTTGAAAGTAAACACGACCTCTATTTAGGAAAAAGTGCTGTTAGATATGACTTACTAATTTTGAGAGATCCTTTCAATTTATTTGCTAGTAGAGTCAAGAAAAATTATCTGGAAGTACAAAATCCGCAGCAGAATATGGTGGATTTGTGGCTTGAATATGCTGAAGAGTTTTTAGGGAAAACTAATTATCTTCAACATAACAAAGTTTGTTTAAATTATAACCGGTGGGTTCAAGATGTTGATTACAGAAAAGAAATTGCCGCACAACTAAATCTAGAGTTTTCTGATGCGGGAATAGATAAGGTGAGTGGTTGTGGTGATGGTAGTTCTTTTGAAGGTCGTAGCTTAAATGGTAAAGCGGCTAAAATGGATGTTAATAATCGCTGGCAGCATTTTCTTGAAGATGAATACTACCGTAAATTAGTGAATAAGGAAAAGATTTTTGATTATTCAGAGCAGATTTTTGGTTATATTCCAGGAACAGAAAAGTTACGAGAATATAAATGATTAATGTTCAATGTTAAGGTGTGGTTTTTGCTAACGAAGGTAAGAAGTTTACTATTTGAGGAAAGCTAATAATTAAGACCAAAACTAATAGCTGAAGCAAAATAAAGGGAACTACACCACGATAAATATCTTGGGTTTTTACTTCCGGAGGAGCAACTCCTCGTAAGTAAAATAGGGCAAAGCCAAAAGGTGGAGTTAAAAAGGAAGTTTGTAAGTTGGCTCCTATAATTACTCCATACCAAACTAAATCTATATTAAATGTTTGAGCAACAGGAGCAAAAATAGGTATTACGATAAAAGCAATTTCAAAAAAGTCGATAAAGAAGCCTAAAATAAATACTGTTAACATACTTACTATTAAAAACCCCCAACTACCTCCCGGTAGATTAGCAAGTATCTCAGACATAAAATCATCTCCCCCCAAGCCTCGAAAAACCAAGCTAAAAGCTGTAGAACCTAGTAAGATAAACATCACCATACTAGTTACCCGCAAAGTGGCATCACATACTTCTTTTAAGGCTGACCAATTTAGTTTTCGGTTAGCTGCCGCGAGAATTATTGTACCTAATGAACCCACTGCACCGGCTTCCGTGGGAGTGGCAATACCCAAGAAAATACTTCCTAATACTAATAAGATTAATACTAAAGGAGGTATCATTACTTGTACAACTCGCAGTCCTAGTTTCTTGCTACTAATATTTCTCACTTCTGGGGGTAAAGCAGGAGCAATTTCTGGTTTTAAAAAAGCAGCTATAATTACATGAAGTGCAAAAGCTCCTGCCATTAATAAACCAGGAATGAGTGAACCAATAAAGAGATTTTTAACCGGAACTCCTAATTGATCTCCTAAGACAACTAAAACGACGCTAGGAGGAATTATTTGTCCTAAAGTTCCTGAAGCTGCAATTACTCCTGTGGCTAATTCTTTGTTGTAGTTATAGCGCAACATAATCGGCAAGGAAATTAAGCCCATAGCCACAACTGTTGCTGCCACAACTCCAGTAGAAGCCGCTAAAAGAGCGCCAACGATTACTACCGCTAAAGCTAATCCTCCCCGCAATCTACCGAACAAAATTCCCATAGTTTCTAGTAAGTTTTCAGCAATGCCGGTTTTTTCTAACATTGCTCCCAAAAAGATGAAATAAGGAATCGCCAGAAGAGTAAAATTGCCCATGATGCCAAAAATTCTTTGGGGCATGGCATTAAGTAAAGAGGCATTAAAAGCCCCTAAACTAAAGCCAATTAAAACAAAAAGAATTGCTACCCCACCTAAAGAAAAAGCAACGGGATAACCAAGAGATAATAATAGTAATGCCCCCATAAACATGAAAGGACTTAACCATTCTGTTGCCATTACTCTTCCTCCTGAAGAATTGCCCAGTTTTTAATAGTCTCAGAAATACCTTGCAATATTAATAAAACCAAACCAACAATAATCATTGATTTAATGGGAAAACGAGGTAAACCGTCAGGATCTGAAGACATTTCCCAAATTGCCCAAGAATTAAGCGTCCATCCCCAAGAAAAATAAATCACCATTAAACAAAAAGGAATTAAAAATAACAAAGCACCGACAATATTAATCAGAGCCTTTTTTCTCCGGCTAAGGTCTTTATAAAACAAGTCTACGCGGACGTGTTCGTTGTGTTTTAAACTATATGCTGCACCTAGTAAAAAAATGAGATCAAACAAGTACCACTGAGATTCAATCAAACCGTTAGAAGTCAATTTTTCTCCTAACCAACGACCCAGATAACGACCGGCAACGTTCCAAGTACCGATGAAAACCATGACCAATATTAGCCAATAAGTAAGTCGCCCAATTACTTCATTGAGATTGTCTATGAGACGAGATATTTTTAAAAGTATTTGCAATGAATAAAGCTTCCTTAAATTAATATGTTGGAGTTTATTTTAGAGCAAATTCGACCACAATCAGTAACCTGCAAAGAATCTTCTTTGCTTAAAGAGTTTTTTCATTGGAACTTACATGAAACCTATTTATAGAAGCACAACGCACCTTTGACTGAACACGAAAAAGCTAACGCTCATGACATTCGCAAAAAGGTAGAATCAACAGCATAAGTCATATTTGTCAAGAGCAAATTTAATTCTTAACAAATGGAAAGTACTTACTTACTCTTTTGCCTTACCACAATGCACCTTGCTTTAATTGATTGAATTTAGTGAAAAGCCTGATATTACGTAGCTTATCTTTTCTTACAACTCAATTAGCTACAAAAACAACACAATAACAGTAGTTAATAACTTATTTAAAAGCATACTATAGCTAGAAGGCTTAGAAACACGTTGTCAAACTATCCTTAACATCACTTAATAAACCACCCCAAAGTTCTACTTTGTTAAGAATTTTCTTAGGCTAACCCAAACAAGTAAAAGTTTTACTTATAACTTTTCAACTTCAATTCAAAGTCTTGCTTTTTCTAGCTTGCTAAAATAGCAATGTAGCACAGCGAGAGAAAATCAGGGTTCAGCAAACACAACAAAAACTTGAACAAGAGAAAGCTAAAGCTGAGTTGTTGGCCGCTAAATTAAGAGAGTTGGGTGTTGATCCAGATCAGCTTTGAATCTAGCAAAACTTTTTTTAAAGCAAGATTTGTTGTTAGTTGAGACACAATATTAAATCAGGTTACTAGAATATTGTTGATTACTAATTCACCAAGCATCAAGATTCAACAACTAGCAACTAGCGATTAGCAACTAGCAATTCCTCAACTTTCCCTAAACTCAAATCCTCTACATTACCTAAAACAACTTTCGCCCCAGCTTCCTTTAACTTAGTAGTATAGTTAGCTTGAGTTTCCTGGTTAGTTTGAACATGAGGAGGTAAAATACCCACACTAAGAAAAACTCTTTCTGGTTGCTGTTTTTGAGCATTAATTACAGTATACATATCAGCAACAGTATCTCCCAAATAAATAACTGAAGTATGAGGATTTACAGTAAGTTTTTGCATAGTAGCAAACAAACCTGTAGGATTAGGTTTATCCGGTGCATCTTCCATTGCCGTTAAGATTGGTTCGTTGATACCTAACCTTTTTAAAACATATTCTGCTTCCAGACGAGGCGCACCACTAAAAAAACCCCAAGAAATACCTTGTTGTTGTAATTGAGTAAAATATTCTGGCTTTACTAATAAAGGTTCGGTGGTAATATAACCTGTCAAGTTATGAGCATCCGAACCACAATAACGGGATTGAAAAAAGGAGATCACCGCTTCATAATCTAAGTTTAATTCGCTTCTTGATGTTCCTTGGGAGGCGAAAAAGCGCCTGATTAATTCCTGAGAAGCTTGCCAATCATTATTCCAAATTCCTTCAGATTTAAGCTTGTCTATATCCGTTAAGCTAGGGCGATAAACTCCTTGAGTAAATTCTTCTACTGTATCGGCGATCGCCCGACGATAGGAACCACTAACATCTCGGATTACACCGTCTATATCAAAGATAATTATTAGGGACATTCCTATTCCTCACATGATAAGTAATAAATATTTAAGGCATCATATCTTAAGAAAATTCATTCATTAAACTTTCATATTTATTCCTAACTTTGGTTTTAAGTTGTCGGTACTGCTCATCTTGAGCTTCCATCTTTATTTCTTGCTTATCTGTATTATCAAAGTTGAACTTACCTTGATTAACAGAAAGGATACTATAAACTCCTGCTAAGTGAGGAAAAGTTACCGTATCAACTTCCTGAAGAAACAACAAATATTTGCTATCTTTCATCATTGGTGAGTAACCGCCCATGCAAATGATGAAATGATTTTGATTGGGTTCTTGAACAAGAGCAGCAGGTTGAATAACTTTAATCTCTTTTTCGACAATTTTGCCCTGAAAGACTTTCTGTACTTTAACGAGTGTAATTGTCTGCTTATCAACAACCAAGCCTTCTTCATCCCTGATAGAAACAGGCTGACTATCTTCAAGAGAGGCGAAAGGTTTACCAACAACTACCAAATCTGCTTGCGATTCTAAAGCCTCAGCATCTTCATAGGTTATGTAGTTAGCAAGTGAAGGCTGAAACCTAATAGGAAGAGGCGAAGTTTCTGTTTGAGTATTTGTTGAAACTTCTAATGCTTCTTGTGATGAAACAGACGCTTGAATGTTACAAGATTCGAGAAGAATACCAGGCATAAAAGCAAAAACGAGCAACGAAATACTTCTTTTATTCATAACTGATTACTTATTACTTGCACCACATTTACTTACGTCTCGGCATACCAATCTGCACCAAACTAGCACCCAAAAAGCCCCAAATTAAACCTAAAATGTGTGCCAAGCCACTAACTTCGGGAATAGCGGCATCAAAAACAACTTGCAGGGCTACAACGAAAAGGAAAATACGAAGACGTTTACCGGCGATACGTGCTTTTTCTCGCCGCCACCCCTTTAATAAAATTGCCCCCAATGCCCCTAGCAAACCCATAATTGCTGCCGATGCACCTACTAAAAGTTGGGCGGGGTTGCCAATATAAATGGCGATGAGGGTAAAACAAAACATAGTACCAATGCCACTAGTTAAATAAATTATTAAAAAGCGGCTTATTCCTAAACTAAATTCTATATAAGGGCCGAGGAAATAAAGCCCGATCATATTCATTAATAAGTGAAGGTAGCCAAAATGGAGAAAGTTGGCATTTATTAAACGCCACCAATCTCCTTGCCAAACTTTCAAAGGTTCCAATGCCCCTAAAAAAGATAAAACCTCAGTATTTGTGCTACCGCCAATTCTCATTTCTAAAAGAAAGAAGAGGACATTAAGAGCAATTAAACAAAAAGTTGCATAGGCTTTCTTATCTTTAACTCTTGGTACAAAACTATATCTTGCTTCCTGTTTAATTTCTGTTTTCAAGCGAGTAAGAATTTGTTGAGAAGTCGGGGTTAGAATTTGTTGCGGTTTAACTAATGGTTGAGATAAACGCCAATCAATAGCATTTTTTAGAGTTTGATTATCTTGGTTTTGCAGAGTTAAAAACTCTTCCTTAACCGAGTTACCCGCTACTCTTTGGGCTGTTAGTTGCCAAAAGCGTTTAATATCTTTTGAATAGCTAGACAAACTACCCTCAAATAACTCTTCTACCTCCTCAACTTCTCCACAAAAAGCCAAACCATACATCCGCACCAAGTTTAACTTCAGTACATCTCCACCCGCTTCCAAACTCCTCTGGGAACGTTCTATCCCTTGCAACAAACCATTCAAATCCCCAGTTTCCCCTAAACACCGTAAATAAAACATTGCTAAACCAGGTTCTTTACACAAAGTAGCTTCGCTAAAATTCTTCCTCATCCAAGTTAAACATTCATGCCAACGAGAACCCATCCAGTAAAGTAAAATAGCTGCATCTCTACCAATAGGGCTACGGGTATTTTGATAATGTTGAAGGATACGGAAAGCTTCTGCCATTTGCCCCCTTTGCCCCAAAGCTAAAGCCCGCAAAAGTTCAGGTTGTTCAAACCAACCATCAGCCGGATGCAACCACCTTAAATAAGAAGCGAGGAGACGGGCTTTCTTGTAGCGTTGTTGATAAATTAGCTTATTAACCTGAGTAAAACCGATCAAGGGAATTAACAAAAATAGCCCCCAAAGTACACCACCAATTAAACCTGCTATGCCAGGAACTAAAACCCATCCTACTAAGGTTATGGTTAAAATCGATCCCGCCACTACTACCCAGCCTAAATTACTCTTAGGGTTGGAACGAAAGGCACGGATTAAAAAAGCGATGCAGGATAAACAGATAGTCCAAATTAGTAGTTGGTTTAGGTTCATTAATTGCGTTGTAGAGGAGACATCGTAAAACTTCTCGCTCATTTACTGGAAAGTTAAGCAGTCGGTTCAAGGTTAAAGGCAATAGTAGCCTTTCCCCCTTACCCTTTCCCCTAAATGTAAGTCTATCTCTGTTGTAACTAAAGCGAATTAGTACTATTCTATTTCTTTGTTGCTAAAATTATCAGTGATATCCCTACAGGTAAAGGAATTTTTGCTTCTAGGGTAAGAATTGTATCAAGAGTATTTTTTAACCAAGATTTCTTACCTAAATCACTCACAGGATAAGCTTTTCTCCGCCAGCAGCTATAAAGTAATACCACAGGAATCAGGCTAGCTGCAAAGTAACGGCATTTTTTGATTTGGAAATGGGGGGTTAAAATTTTGAGTAAGTCTTGGCGAGTATAACGGCGATAATGCCCCAACTTTTCATCATGGTAGCCAAATAACCAGGGATAAGCAGGAACAGAAATACATAAAGTACCCTGGGGTGTAAGCATCTCCACTAGCTTTTTTACCGCTTGGGTATCATCTTTAATATGCTCTAAAACATCATTGGAAACAATAATATCGTAAGGGTGAGAATATTGATGTTCTTCAATAGTAGAATGAACCACTTTTAAGTTAGTAATACAATTGCGTTGTTTTAATTCTTGAGACAAATTAATAGCCTGAAGATCAACATCAATAGCCTCAACTTGCCAACTATCTTGTTGAGACAGTAAAATGTTCATTTCCCCTGAACCACAACCGGCATTTAAGATATTAAGCCCTGATTTTTGGGGTAGCCAATTCATGACGATTTTGTATTTAGTCATGGTATAAATATCATTATCTCTGGCTAAATAATCATCAAGTTTATAAGCAGCATCTTCTGTTGACATCGTATTAATTGCTAATCGCTAGTTGCTAATAGGGATAATAACAGATATTTCTTCTGACTTAAGCTAGTGGACATTCAAATCTTATATTACTAAACTAGGGCATAAGCTAAGATATATAGAAAGCCAAGTTTTTCTTACTCTCTTCACTTATTACTTTCTGTTACTGGTTTCAAAAAGCTAATCAAACTGAAACAATGAATACTTGCATACCAGATTTTTTCAACCCGGAAATAGTAGATAAATTTTGGCGGGTTCCTTATCAAGAAAGGGCGCAACAGGCGCAAGCATGGGCAGAAAAATATCAACTCCAACCCGCAGCCCAAGATGACAAGAAAGTTTGTCTGTTACTTATTGATGTACAAAATACTTTTTGTTTGCCGGAATTTGAACTATTTGTAGGGGGTAAATCTGGACAAGGTGCAGTAGAAGATAATGTGAGGCTGTGCAAATTTATTTATCGCAACCTGGGGAAAATTAGCAAAATTATTCCTACTTTAGATACCCATACCACCATGCAAATATTTCACCCTATTTTCTGGGTGAATGAACAGGAAAAACATCCTACCCCCTCTGCAACCACAATTAGTCCAGAAGATTTAGATAAAGGTCTATGGCGGGTTAATCCTGCTGTGGCGAGTGATGTCGCTAGTGGAGACTATTCTGCCTTACAAGACTATGCCTATCATTACGTCAACCAGTTAACCCAAAGGGGTAAATATCCCCTCACTATTTGGCCTTATCATTCTATGTTAGGAGGTATCGGTCATGCTTTAGTCTCGGCGGTAGAAGAAGCAATTTTCTTTCATTCTATTGCCCGTCAGAGTCAAACTCGTTATGAACTAAAAGGCAATCATCCTCTAACAGAAAACTATTCTGTGTTGCAACCGGAGGTTATGGAAAATAGTAAAGGTGAGGCGATCGCCCAGAAAAATACCGCTTTAATTTCTGCTTTATTAGAGTTTGATCAAGTATTTATTGCCGGGCAAGCGAAAAGTCATTGTGTAGCTTGGACAATTGAAGATTTACTAACTTCTATTCAAGAAAAAGATGCTAGTTTAGCGAAAAAGATTTATTTACTAGAAGATTGTACTTCTGCTGTAGTTGTACCAGGAGTGGTAGATTATACTCCCCAAGCAGATGAGGCTTTTGAGAGGTTTTCTCAAGGGGGGATGCAAGTTGTTAATACAGGAATGGAGGGAATAGTCAATAGTTAATATTTTTCTTTATGGACAAGGTTTATTACCAATCGTAGGCTTCTTGTTTTACTGCTTGATAATTAGCATTCAATTGAGGCTCCAACCATAAAATAGCAGCTATCCGCCGTGCCATATCCCGAACTTCGTAGACTTCTTCGACTTTAAGAGGACGATCTAACAAAGATTCTTCACGATAGCTGAGCCATTTTTTGATAACTTGATAACCACCAATAGTATAGTTCCAGACTCGTTGAGGAATATTTTTCCAGTAAGCAACATCGTTGAGGTAGATATCATAAGTTTCCTTGCCTAACAATTCGGTTGCTTCAGAATCTAATCCATTGAGTTCATTCTCTGTGTAGCTGCGATTAATAATTTTCCCTTTCCCTGGCATAGTTGCCTCTCTAGCCCCACTATAACCCCAGTTAGCGTTGATTCCTAGGTCTGTGTCGGGGTTAAGTTGTCCACCATCCACACAAGAGATAACTGCGATCGCCTTCAATCCATCTCTAATTTTACCTAATGTTACCCCGGAAACAGGAGTTTCAGTATCCAGTAAGGTAGCAATCTGTTGTCCTAAGTTTGCACTAGCAATCAGAAGTTGGCGATTTTTGGGAAGGGGAATGCGAGGGAAGTCTTGACGAATGCCATCGGCATTTTCTGCGAGGTAGTCGGGGGAATAACCAATTCCCAGGGCGTGCATCCAAATCAGCAAAGCTGTCTCCCTGTCTTCATCTGGATTAGGCAATCCCAATTCTGTTAGATAGTCACGGGCAGCCTTAGAGAGATTAGCGAAAGGTTGATCTACCTCTGGCTTTTCTCCTAACAAGTCTAGCAAACTTAACTGTTCTTTTGGCCGCAACCTTGCACCGTTCATCAGTTGCATTGGGAAGTAATAACCATGGCCCCGTAAAAAATCATTATCTCCTAACAACCGAGTGAAGTAAAATGGGCAACCTTCAGGACTAGCAACTCCGGTAGGGCGAGTCATCAAAAACGAATTCCCTGACCAACATTGCTTCCAAAGAGAAGGGCGAGATCGATTCCAAACACTACTTGCAGAGGTGTAGTAACACCAACGAGTATCAAATGGTCTTAGGGCATATCGCTTTAATCGAAGTTGATCGAACTGCTCTTCTAAAAGTATTTTTCGTCGTGCTACTTTAGGAGTAAAACTTGCTCTCGGTTTAACCAAGCCATAATCTAATGCCGCATAATCATCCCAACTTAATTTTGGATCAAGATAAGCCCTCATACGCTTTTCTAAGGCATCTCTGTCAATATCAATTAATGCTCCTCCCCGCTTTTCCATTAAGCCGTTGCTAGGAGCGATCGCACAAAACTCTGTTAATTTTGGCCAGTCATAATAGTAGTCTTCAACTTCTGAAAACCGGAATGAATAACGATTTTCCCTAATTGGATTGCACTGCCGATAAGAAGCATCAAATGGCTCTGCTTCTAAACTCTGAACTAAATCTTCTTTCTTCTCAACTCCCCAAAAATTCCGAAAATAAACATTTGGTTGAGGCAAACGCTGCTCTTTTCTGACCAACAAACTAACGGCTGTCCCAACACGAATTCCCGCTTTATTATACTGAGTTGAAAACACACTCGGATCAGGTTTTCCCTCTGGTGTAACTTTTCCTGTTTCCCGACTATCTCCATTCATACAGTCAAACCAAAGTTGATCAAACTCCTGTAAAAATCGCTGTCGCATAACCACATAGGAAGGATCAGATAAATGAGAAAAGTTAGAAATATAACAAACAACTCCCTTTTGAGTTTGTTCAGAAATACATCTTTGAGCTAACCGGAAAAACCGCACATAAAGGTCATCCAAATTAAACTTCTTAATTCCCCATTCCTCTATTAAACCTTCCTTATACTCTTCAACTAACCCTTCCTCTTCTACTGGAGAAGTTCCCGAATAGGCATTGTAAGGGGGATTGCCTAAAACCACTAAAATGGGTTTTCCTTGTTTAACTTCGTTTGCTGCTTCTCTTTCTTGATTTAACTCTGGAAAATTCAACTCCAACTGTTTAATCTTTTGTTTTCCTTGAGTATCAGGAGGTTGCCATCCTGTCAAAGCATTAGTTAGATAAACAGCTACTCGTTCTCTTTCTTCAACTAAAGGTACTCCCAAATTCTGCAATAATAACCCCAACTGTAAATGTGCTACAACAAAAGGAGCCGTAAGAATTTCAAAGCCAAATATCCTCTCTATTGCTGCCTGCTTCAAAGCTGAGCCACCTAAAGCATCTGCTCCATTCATCTTCAGGGTTTCATCAATTTTCCGCAGCACCTCCACCAAATAAGCCCCTGTGCCACAACAGGGGTCAAGTACATAGACATGAGGATCTGCCAGCCCGTCAGCAATATTTAATTCTTCCCGTAGTACTGTATCCACTCTTGCTACCATATACTTCACAATTTCTGGTGGCGTGTACCAAACCCCTAAATCTTTGCGAAGCTGGGGGTCAAATGCTTGGAGAAACGGCTCATAGAAATACTGTACAGCTTCCCCTTCGTCAAATTTCGAGAAAAAAGACTCGCGATCAACTCGATTCAAAGCATCTCCTGCCCAATCCAATACCTCTACTAATTCCAACCTACCTAAATTTGTAGGTGTAGCAACTTTAGAGAACAAAGCTTGGATCATCGGTACACGTAAATACCAAACTGCCGTCCGCCAATCAAAGCGCCCTTGTTCACCTTGACGATGCCACAGTACCCATGCAGAAAAAATACCGTAGAACAAAGTTTGAATCAAAGTTGATTGGAAAAACTGTTTACCTTTGTCAGGATTTTTTTTGTCTCCTGTAAAGGAAATACCTAATGCTTTTTCCAATGCTTCTTGAACTTGCGATAGATAACGTAAATTGGTTTTCTCAACTCGTGCCTTCGCATCTTTGGCATAAGAAGCTAAAAACCAGGCTAAATCTTGGGGAGAGGTGATTATCGCTTCTTGAAGCATTACCCGCTTCAAATATTCTGTAAACTGCTCTTCATGTTCGGAAGCAAATTCATGAGTATTTTGTACTTTCTGCCAAAATTCCTTTTCACTGTTAGCTAGGCGATAGGTTTCTAGCTTAATGGGTTTCCCCTTGCTATCCTGACCAACTAATACAAAATCTCGATAGTTTGTTACTAATACCTGACGATACTTCTGCCAATATTTTGAGACTTGCTCAGTATCAGCCGTTACCCAAGCATCTTCTCTAGTAGCCTTAATCTCAATTACACCTCGTTCAGGATTCTGAGGATCTACTGGTTCATCCCCTGTCCTCTGTTGAAACTGACGCGCGGTAAATAATCCTCCATCTGGCATTCCTGCACCACGATTTTTGAGCTGCATTATACAACGAACTTTAGGCTGCAAAGTTTTGCCCAATTCATTGAGTAAAGTTTCTAATGCCCCGTAATAAGAGGTTTCTGGAACAGCCGCCCCTGTTGCATAGATATCACGTAAACTCCGAATATATCTTTCAAACAGGCTCATGATCATCTCTCTGAATTAGTAGCAGTTTGGATCATAGCTTTGATTTGCTACTAATAGCTAAAAACTAAGTTTTTGAAATAATTCACCTACAGAAAAACTAAAACCAGGAATCACTTCTTCTCCATCAAGTTTGTCGGTAGACTTGAGTAGTTTCTCCGGTTCTTGAGGAGAGTGATAAACGGCGTTGCATACTTGCAGGATGATTTATATAAGATTCAATAAGATACAAACTATACTAAAGCTGTTCCACGAATCCCATCTTTCGTAAACCTTCACGTAACCTGTTTGCTTCTTCGGGATTAGCTTTTTCATGAAGTGTAATCGCCTTCTTAAAAGCAGCTAAACTTTCTGGTACTTTGCCCAACTTCCAATAAGTAACTCCCAGATTTTGATAAGCTTCTGGGTAACGAGGATTTACTTTAATTGCTTGTTGGTAGGCGACAATTGCTTGGTAAAATTGACCCGACTCTTTATAATTCATGCCCAAATTATAGTAGCTAACAGGGAAATGGGGAGCAATTTTAATGGCAGTTTCGTAAGCTTTTTGTGCTTCTGATAATTCTCCTACAGCTTGGAGTAAAGTCCCTAAATTATTGTATGCCCCTACTTTTAATTGAGGCAAAATATCTTGTTCAATAGCACTTTGATAATGAATTACTGCTTGATAAGGATCGCAAAGACGGGTATAAACATTGCCGAGATGGTAATGCAATTCAAATAAAACTGGGGCATCAACTTCTTTTGCTTGTAAACCTCTCTCCAATACTTCTTTTCCTAACTCCATCTCCCCAACTTGTACATAAAGCGCCCCCAACTTGCTGCAAACATAAGCATCTTGAGGATGTTGGGCTAAATAAGTTTCCATCGCTTCCCTAGCCCGATTATATTTATCTAAAGCAGCGATCGCTTCCGGTTGATAGCCATAATGTAAAATGCCTATAGGTTTGAGAGAAACTATTTTCCAAAAAGGTTCCCGCACCCTCAATTGAGCTACAGTATCGTCAATTAAGGTATGGTAAGGACGGGAAAATTTAACTTCAGGATGGTTGCGAAATAACCTTGAAACTAAAGAATAAGGAGATTGCGCAGCCCCAACTTCTTCTCTAATTAAATTAACAACTAAATGGTTTTTGTTTTCAATAGCTTTATATAGTTGCGGTACAACTTCTGGGGTCAGAATTTCATCAGCATCCAGCACCAAAACCCATTCCTCTTTAACAAATTGTAAGGCATAGTTACGGGCATCAGAGAAGTTATTATTCCAAGTAAAATGTTCCACCCGCGCCCCTAATTCCTGAGCAATAGCAACAGTTTCATCATCAGAACCAGTATCTAAAACAATCATTTCATCCACAACATTGCGAACGCTTTTTAGACATTGAGGTAATAGTTTCTCTTCGTTTTTAACGATGGCACAGAAGCTGATTTTGGTCATAATTATAGGGAAAAGAAAATAAACTTATTACTTATTACTTATTGCTTCCGCAAAGCGGTGTGCCAAACATTCTGCAATCCTTTCCGCTGCGCCTGGTTCGCCAATTCTTTCTTTACCATTAGAAGTAATAAGCTGGAGTCTGTCAGGATCTTTGAGTAGGGTTTGTATTGCCCTGGCTACTTGTTCTGGTTTTTCTACTAAAGTTAGAGAACTACCTAGGAGACGGGTTTGTGCCTCGGCGAAAGCTGGGGTGAATTGAGGCCCTTTGCCAGGAATGGCAATGGCTGGTTTACCTAAACCAACAAACTGTTCTGTTGCTGTTCCTGCCATGGCGATCGCAAAATCAGAGTTTAGTAAACAATCTTGGTAAGCATTTTGGCTTAAAACTAGAGTAGCTTGGTGTTGAGTAAAAATTAAAGCATTAGGATCTTTAATTGGTAAATTATTCGGTACTTCTGTCTGAGAATACCAACCTTGACTGGTAAGTTGTTCTTGTAAAGGAACAGTTTCTAAAGAAGGGGCGATCGCCCCTAAAAAAACCAAAGAATAGTTCTTAAACTCATTAATAACTCCCCGCACCCCTTTAATGATCTGCTGCCAATTTTCATAGGCTTCTGGGGGACGAGAACCTGGTAAGAGAAGAATATTCAACCCTCTTTCCTGTTCCTTTAATTGGGCATTCCACTCGAAAAACTGTGGTTGAGATTGTTGGGGATAAATCTTATCAATCATAGGATTACCCAAATCAAAAGTAGGAATATCCCAATGACTCAAAACATCTGCTGTCAATTTATCCCTAGGAAAAACCGCCTGGCAACGGGGGCGACTCATTAACCACCGTTCCCAAGGAAGATAAACCGAACCCAACCAACGTTCTAACTTAGAAGTTTGGGGCAACCAACCCTGGCGATCGCGCAGGTAATATTCTGATTTAGCTGTCCCCACAAAAGCGTAATTTGCCCCACTCAACCAAGCAAATAATAAAGGAACAATATCCCCTACCGCTAAAATCACCCCACCAGTTCTACCCCAGCGCCGTATTACCTTATACTGAGCTAAAGTGAGCTTAATCAAGCCTCCTCGTAAATCTCGCCACAACTGACGACCATCCATATAAACGAAGCCTCCAGAAGGCATCTTTTGCACCGTACCGATAATTGGTACATTAATTTGGTTATAGGCATTGCCCTCCCCCACTATAGGGAGTGCGGCAATATCAGAGACGTTAGGATGGCGCTGTAGTTGCTCTAAAATTCTGACAGCAATTACATCTTCCCCATGGCCATTGCTGAGACAGAGTAGTTTCATTATGAAAAGAAAAGTAGCCGTTTTGGATTGAGAAATTTTAGCTTTTATTGTAATCCCTTAAAGATATTTATCAGTTGCTATATCTATTTTCACCTCAGATGTTTTTCAAGCAACTCTTAAGTGATCCGTAACAAAACCGGGATTTTCTTAGAAGAGAAGTTGTAGAAAGAATTATCATATATAACAATGTGAGCAAACCTTAACCCCATAGGAGAAACCCTAGTGGAGACTCAATACAACCCGTCGGCAATAGAGAAAAAGTGGCAGCAGAAATGGGCTGAACTTGGCTTAGATAAGACTAGAGAAGATAGCAAGCCTAAATTTTATGCCCTATCCATGTTTCCCTATCCATCGGGCAACCTACATATGGGTCATGTACGCAACTATACGATTACCGATGTGATTGCCCGTATGAAACGGATGCAAGGTTATCGTGTACTTCATCCTATGGGTTGGGATGCCTTTGGTTTACCCGCAGAAAATGCCGCGATTAAAAACGGCGTTCACCCAGCGAAGTGGACTTACCAAAATATTGCTCAAATGAAAGAGCAACTCAAATCTTTAGGCTTTTCCTTAGATTGGGAAAGGGAAGTTGCTACTTGTTCTCCTGAATATTATCAATGGACTCAGTGGATCTTTTTACAGTTTTTCCAATCTGGCTTAGCTTACCAAAAAGAATCAGCAGTTAATTGGGACCCTGTTGACCAAACGGTTTTAGCTAATGAACAGGTAGATAGTTCTGGGCGTTCTTGGCGTAGTGGGGCCATGGTGGAACGGAAGATGTTGCGCCAGTGGTTCTTGAAAATTACTGACTATGCAGAACAACTCCTGACAGATTTAGATAAATTAACAGGTTGGCCTGAAAGGGTTAAACTAATGCAAGCTAATTGGATTGGTAAATCCGTTGGGGCGTATTTAGAATTTCCTATTGTAGGTAGGAAAGAAAAAATCGGCGTTTTCACCACTAGACCAGATACGGTTTATGGTGTCAGTTACCTTGTTTTAGCTCCTGAACACCCCTTAACCACAAAAGTCACCACTTCTGAAGAAAAAGCGGCTGTAGAAGCTTTTATTGAGGAAATAGCAGGACAAAGCGAAATAGAAAGAACAGCAGAAGATAAACCAAAACGGGGTATCCCTACCGGGGGCAAAGCTATCAATCCCTTTAATGGTGAAGAAGTTCCCATCTTAATCGCTGATTATGTTTTGTATGAATATGGTACGGGGGCAGTTATGGGAGTTCCCGCCCATGATACCAGGGACTTTAAGTTTGCTAAGGAAAAGGACTTACCAATTAAAGTTGTCGTTGTGCCGGAAGGGGAGGAAAATAATAACTCACCTTTAAAAGAAGCTTATACCGAACCGGGAATGATGATTAATTCTGGCCCTTTTAACGGCAAATCCTCCCTGGCTGGTAAAGAATCTGTTACCCAATATGCCGAAGAACAAGGTTACGGCGAAACTAGAATACAATACCGCCTCCGGGATTGGTTAATCTCCCGCCAACGTTATTGGGGTGTACCAATTCCCATAGTTCATTGTCCTAGTTGTGGTATTGTTCCTATACCTGAACAAGATTTACCTGTGGAGTTGCCCGAAGATGTCAACTTTAGCGGCAAAGGCTCTCCTTTAGCACAGTTAGAAGACTGGGTTAATATCCCCTGTCCTAGTTGTGGCGAACCAGCTAAGCGGGAAACCGATACTATGGATACCTTTATTGATTCTTCCTGGTATTTCCTCCGCTTCACCGATGCCCAAAATAAAGAGGAAATCTTTAGTAAGGACAAGGTTAATGAGTGGATGAATGTGGATCAATATGTGGGGGGCATTGAACACGCCATCTTGCATCTGCTATATTCTCGCTTTGTTACTAAAGTATTGCGCGATCGCGGCTTACTCAATTTTGATGAACCTTTCCAACGCCTTTTAACCCAAGGTATGGTACAAGGGCAAACCTACCTGAATCCCAATAAAGCTGGTAAAGATAAGTGGGTTGCTTCTGCTTTGGTTGATCCAGAAAATCCCCGTGATCCGAATACAGGGGAAGCCTTAGAACTAGTTTACGCAACCATGTCCAAATCTAAGGGGAATGGTGTAGCACCGGAAGATGTTATTGCTAAGTACGGTGTGGATACAGCGAGAATGTTTATCTTATTCAAAGCACCGCCAGAAAAGGACTTAGAATGGGAAGATGCTGATGTAGAAGGGCAATTTCGCTTCTTAAATCGGGTTTGGCGTTTAGTAACAGATTTTGCTGCAAACTCTCCTGGGGCAAACAATAAGAAAGATTCCAGCAAAATGACCAAAGCAGAAAAAGATTTGCGGCGGGCTATTCACACTGCAATTAAGGAAGTTAGTGAAGATTTGCAAGGGGATTATCAATTCAATACTGCTATTTCTGAATTGATGAAACTCAGCAATGCCCTTGGAGAGGCAAAGTTACCCGATTCACCAGTTTATCGAGAAGGTATAGAAACCTTACTCATACTCTTAGCCCCCTTTGCCCCCCATATTACTGAGGAGTTGTGGCAAACAATTGGCAAAACCGATTTAGTCAATGAACAAAGTTGGCCAGAATTTAATCCCCAAGCTTTGCAGGTAGACGAAATTACTTTAGTGATTCAAATTATGGGTAAAACTCGCGGTACAATTCAAGCCCCAGCTAATTTAAGCAAGTCAGAATTAGAAGACTTTGCCCGCAATTCCGAGGTGGCACAACGTCATATTGGGGACAAAGAAATTAAGAAAGTAATTGTTGTACCCAACAAGCTAGTTAACTTTGTGATTTCTAAAATGGTGTGAGGCTTAATCGTACAGTATCTTCAATCGATTTCTTGACAGTTGGTCACTTGCATTTTCCTTGGTTTGAATCTCTGCAAAAGTTGCTCTAATCTTCCCAGATATTTTAGCTGTTACTTTGCCCAATTAGTCAATCCTTCTTTTAGTTCATCTGTGGGTAGTTTTAGGTTTAATTGGGGGACTAGCCCCCCAAACCCCCCAGCAAGGAAACAAGTGTTTCCCTACAACCCTTCCTAACCGCTTCGCTCTTCGTTAGTTATGTTTGGCTGGCTAATTTGGTGGTTGGTCTATCGTCGGAATTAGACCTGGTGGTAGGGCGCATTTAGACTTGGAATCGTTGTTGAAGAAGTTGCTTACTAATAGCTGAGAGCAAATAGTTTTATTCAATTGATACGTAGCAAACGTTTAGGTATTTCATCTTAATAACAAATGTGCGACTTACCTTTGCCGTTAGGTATCAAAGTTTAATGTTTAATGAGCAATGGTATGAGGCTTAATTGTACAGTATCTTCAGAAAGCTTTTGTTGCACTTCGTAGTTACAAAGAAATAATTCTTTTCCTTTAGCTGCGCTTTCTTGTTTATAGTTGTTCATGCCATACTGTAATTCCCATTCGTATAAATTAGCAAACTTAAAGTGATTTCTAATTTCTGGGCAATCATCATAAGTAATTAGCCAAGAAGCAGCACATTCTTCCATAAGTTGGGTAAACCTTTCGTGGTCAAAAGAAGTATGTAAAATCCCTCTTTTACCATATAACTTTGACTTGGTAACTGAAAAATAAGGAGGATCTAAAAATAAAAAGGTATTTTTATCTTCTGATTGTAATAAATGAGCGTAATCTAGGTTGGTAATTTTAATTCCTGGTAAAATTGATGCTAATTTTTCTAAGCGTTCTATTGAAGAGGGAGTAAATCTTTTAAGAAATGCTTGTTGAGAAAAACCTCCTGATTCTACTGTTCCTGAAAAAGTGATTCTATTGAGAACAAAGAAGCGAGTTGCTCGTTCTAAGTCTGATAATTTATCAATATCAACATTAGTTAATTCAGCAAAAAGCTTTTTACCATCTTGATAATTGTTTTTGAGGTAGAAAGCTCCTTCAACAAGTTTATCTAAATCAGATTGGGCAATTTTCCAAAACAGAAATAGTTCAGGGTTTAAGTCATTAATCCAGATTTTTAAGTGCGGATATTTTTGTTTTAAGTAAATGAATAAAGAACCTCCGCCCACGAAAGGTTCTCGATATTCAACAAAAGTATCGGGTAAGTGTTCAATTATCTTGTTAATTGCTCTGGATTTACCACCGGGATAACGAAGAGGACTTTTAATCATGGAAATTATCTTAAATATTAAGCTGCCTGTACTTTTAAGGTTGCTTTCTGACCAGAGGTGATAGGCATGGAAGAAAAATATAATCAATGATTGAGTGAGAAATGTATTAAAAGATACTGTCAGAGGTTGTGACTGGTTGAGATAATCCTAGCTGGAAAGTAAAAACTGAATTTTCCAATCCTGACAATGCCGGACGCGAGAAAAGTCAATACAGGTAAGTGTCATCAAAACACGATTAGCAACTAGCAACTAGCAATTAGCGATTAGCAAATAACAATTACTTAGCTTTAATTGAATAACCACAACGATGTTCCCCTTCATTAATCCAATGAGTTCTTTCTACAAGACAATCAGGTAAAATGGCACTAAACATTTCTAATTCATGACCACAAACTGTAGGGTAAGATTCAGCAACATCTGCGATCGCACAGTTATGTTCTACTAAGACAAACTTTTCTTCTTCAGGAAGTTTATGTAATTCTGCCATATAACCTTCTTCTTTGCGGAGTTGCACTAGGTTATTAAGACGCTGGGGTAAGGAACCTTTGCCTAAATACTTGCGATAATTACTAGCTTTAACTTCCCACTGTTTACGTAAAACTTCACTAACTTGTTCTTCTCCTACAGTTTCTACTAAAGTATTGAGAAAAGAAACAGCAAATTCGCCGTGGCGGTTGGGAAAGCGATTTCGCCCTTGGCGACTTAGTTTGTATAAATGTTGTGGCCTACCCATGCCCGTTTGGGTAGTATGATGTTCTACTAGTTCCGATAACTCTAATTCTTTCAGGTGACGACGAGTAGCTTGGGGACTAATTTCTAAAGCTTGTGCCAACTGCTGGGCGCTTGCTTGACCTTGCTTCAGTAAATGATTCAGAATGTCTTGTTTGGTGGAAGAAGTCTCAGTGGTAGTGGTCATCATCTGTGCAGTTGTATCTGTGTTACGAGGCAAGGAAAAATTTTCTTTTGCTTTGACAACACATTTGTTGTTAATGTAACCTAAAATAGACTTAAACAACAAATTTATTGTTTAACTATTAAAAAGCTTTTAGAGTTACAGGGTATCGCTGTAGTGAATGCCCTTACCACTAAGGTGCTGATTCAAAATCGAGAACACAAGAGAGAACACTTAAAATCAACATGAGTGCCACAGTTAAAACCCTAGTCAATCAACCTTACAAATACGGTTTCATCACCGATATCGAGGCAGATACTATTCCTCGCGGTTTAAGCGAAGACGTGATTCGCCTCATTTCTGCTAAGAAGAATGAACCGGAATTTATGCTAGAGTTTCGCCTCAAAGCATATCGTCAATGGCAGAAGATGACGGAACCAACTTGGCCTCATGTTAGTTATCCTGCCATAGATTATCAGAATATTATCTACTATTCTGCTCCTAAGCAAAAGAAGGAGAAGCTGAATAGTCTTGATGATGTCGATCCCACTTTGTTGGAAACCTTTGAGAAGTTAGGTATTCCTTTATCTGAACAAAAACGTTTGGGTAATGTGGCAGTGGATGCAATTTTTGATAGTGTTTCTGTCGCTACTACTTTTAAGGAAAAATTAGCCGAAGATGGGGTAATCTTCTGTTCTATTTCCGAAGCTTTGCAGGAACATCCAGAGTTGGTTAAAAAGTATCTGGGTAGTGTTGTGCCTGTGGGTGATAACTTTTTTGCGGCACTTAATTCTGCTGTGTTTACCGATGGTTCCTTTGTATTCATCCCTAAAGGGGTAAAATGCCCTATGGAACTCTCCACCTATTTCCGTATCAATGCTGGGGATACAGGACAGTTTGAAAGGACTTTAATTGTGGCAGAGGAAGGTGCTTCTGTTAGTTATTTGGAAGGTTGCACTGCACCGATGTATGATAGCAATCAACTCCATGCGGCGGTGGTTGAATTGGTAGCTTTGGATAATGCTGATATTAAATATTCCACAGTCCAAAACTGGTTTGCTGGGGATGAAAATGGTAAAGGTGGTATTTATAACTTTGTTACTAAGCGTGGCTTATGTAAGGGGGTTAATTCTAAGATTTCATGGACTCAGGTAGAAACGGGTTCGGCGATTACTTGGAAGTATCCTAGTTGTGTTTTAATCGGGGATAATTCCGTAGGTGAGTTTTACTCTATTGCTTTAACTAACAATTTACAACAAGCCGATACTGGAACCAAAATGGTACATATTGGTAAGAATACCCGCAGTACGATTATTTCTAAAGGTATTTCTGCTGGTAAGTCCAAAAATAGCTATCGCGGCTTGGTGAAAATGGGGCCAAAGGCGAAAGGGGCAAGGAATTATTCTCAATGTGATTCGATGTTAATTGGGGACAATGCCGAAGCGAATACCTTCCCTTATATTCAAGTAGATAACCAAGAAGCCAAGATTGAACACGAAGCTTCTACAGCCAAAATTGGGGAAGAACAACTCTTTTTCTTGGCACAACGAGGTATTTCTGAAGAAGATGCCATCACCATGATTGTGGGCGGTTTCTGTAGGGATGTGCTTAATAAGTTGCCGATGGAATTTGCTTCAGAAGCTGATAAACTATTGAGTTTGAAGTTAGAAGGAACTGTAGGTTAAGGTTCGCTGTTTGTAAATTGGGGGTGATGAAATAGATGAAAATTGCAGAAGTCAAAAATCAAACTTGGCTATTAATTATCTTAGCTAGCAACATCATTTCTACCCTAATTCATTACAGCGATAACTACATCTTTTTTAACCGCTACCCTGCCCCCGTTTGGATGCAGCCTTACCAAGTTTATACTACTTGGCTAATATTAACTCCCCTTGCGATCGCAGGTTATTTTCTATACAGACAAGATCAATTCTGGTTAGCTTATGGTTGCCTATTGGGATATTCAATAACTAGCGTTAGCAGTATTGGACATTACGTTTTTAGTTCTCCTGGGGAGTTGACAGTAAAAATGAACATTTTTATCTGTACTGACTTTTTAGTAGGAATAGCCTTAATTAGTTTTATTTTTTGGTCTTTATTTATACGTCAAGAATGGCGTTTAGTAACCTAGCCAAAATATATAAATGTTGGGTTACGGCAACTTTTATACCCCCTTTTTGTTCCTAAATATTTTCTATGCCTAACCCAACCTACTATTGCCTTAAACAATTATGAAAAATAGCCAAACAATTTTATCTGTTAAAAATCTGACTGCTAATGTTGATGGCACACCTATTCTTAAGGGTGTGAATCTAGAAGTTAAAGCCGGAGAAGTTCACGCTATTATGGGGCGGAATGGTTCTGGCAAAAGTACTTTTTCTAAAGTATTAGCAGGACACCCAGACTATGAAGTAACTGGAGGAGAAATTATTTACCAAGGTGAAAATATCTTGGAAATGGCAGCTAATGAAAGGGCTTTGCGGGGTATCTTTCTGGCTTTTCAATATCCGGTAGAAATTCCTGGAGTAAGTAATTTAGAATTTCTGCGAGTTGCTTATAATTCTCGTTGTAAGCATTTAGGTTTAGAGGAATTAGACACCTTTGATTTTGAAGACTTGGTAGAAGAAAAGTTAGATATTGTCAAGATGAATCCTAGCTTTTTAGAAAGAAGTTTAAATGAAGGTTTTTCTGGAGGGGAAAAGAAACGCAATGAAATTTTGCAAATGGCATTGTTGGAACCAACTTTAGCCATTTTAGATGAAACTGATTCGGGTTTAGATATTGATGCTTTAAAAACGGTGGCGAATGGAGTTAATCAGTTAACCAATGCCGAGAATGCAGTTATTGCGATTACCCATTACCAACGTTTACTTAATTATATTGAACCTAATTTCGTTCATGTTATGCAAGAGGGGCGTATTGTTACTAGTGGTGGTAAAGAGTTAGCTTTAAAATTAGAATCTCGCGGTTATGACTGGGTGGATGAAGAATTAGTAAGTAATAAGTAATGGGTAATAGGTAATAGGTAATAGGTAATAGGTAATAGGTAATAAAGATTATGACGACTCAAGTTTCTTCTTCTTCTTCTTCTTCCACAACCATAACCAGGGATGAGTATCTACAGGGTTTGTTGAGTCAATGCCCTGGATATTCTCCTGATATAGATTTAATTAAAGTAGTGCAGAAACCGGCAGCTACTTGGTTATCGCGATTGAGAATGCCTAACCGCAAAGATGAAGCTTGGCGGTTTACTGATTTGTCTGAATTGCTTGCTACTAGTTTTGTTGCAGCCCCCAATATTATTCCTGATAGTATTGAACAGTTCGTTATACCAGAAGCAGCAAGCAGCCGGGTAACTTTTGTTAATGGTGTTTATTCTGCTGAATTATCTAACTTGGATAGCTTGCCGGAGGGCTTATTTATCGGTAATTTGGCACAATTACCAGCCGAGTATCAAACGCAACTAAGTCAATATTTAACCCAGCAAAAAGGGGCAGAGGAAGTTTTTACCTCCCTCAATACTGCTGGGTTTGCTGATGTGGCAGTGGTTTGGGCAGATGCAAATACCGTTGTTGAAACCCCGCTACATTTACTTTTCCTTAGCATTGCTGGTGAATCCCCTAGCTTTTCTCAGCCACGACTATTAGTAGTAGCGGAAAGAAATTCTAGCTTAAAAATAATAGAACAATATGCCACAAACCAAAACACAACCTACTTTACCAACTCAGTAGCAGAAATTTATTTAGCCGAAAACGCCGCCGTTGAACATATCCGCACTCAACAAGAAGCAACTAATAGCTTTCATATTGGCAAAACTGCGATCGCCCAAGCTAGGGATAGCCGCTACACCTGCCATAGTCTTAGTTTGGGTAGCCAACTCTCTCGCCATAACCTAGAAGTTCACCAAACCGGAGAACAGATTACCACTAACCTCAACGGTTTAACTGTAGTCAACGGCGAACAACTTGCGGATTTGCATAGCCTCATTGCCCTCAGCAAACCTTATGCTACCACAGATCAACTACAAAAATGCCTAGTTGCTGGTAAAGCCCGTTCTGTATTTGATGGTCAAGTTTTAGTCCCTAAAGCAGCACAACTAACCAATGCCAGCCAGCTTAACCGCAATCTCTTACTATCCCCCCAGGCACACGTAGACACCAAACCCCAACTACAAATCACCGCCGACAACGTAAAATGTTCCCACGGCGCAACGGTAAGCCAACTAGACGCAGAGGAACTATTCTACCTAAGCAGTCGCGGCTTAAACGAAGAATCTGCCCGCAGCCTACTAATTGAAGCTTTCACCGCAGAAATAATCCAACGCATCCCCATCAAATCAGTACAAAAACAGCTTACTGCAAATATCAAAAAAGCCATAAAAAGCAACAGTCAATAAGCAATAGTAAATTCTTTACTTATTACTTATTACTTATTACTTATTACTTAAAAAGATGCCTCTCACCCAAGAAAAAACCCTCGCTGCTAAAGTCCGCCAAGATTTCCCCATTTTGCATCAGGAAGTCCACGGCAAGCCGTTAATTTATTTTGACAATGCCGCCACCTCCCAGAAACCCAAGGTGGTTCTAGAGGCATTGAACCACTACTATGAGTATGATAATGCTAATGTGCATCGTGGCGCTCATAGTTTAAGTGCCAGGGCAACAGAAGCTTATGAAGCGACGAGGGATAAGGTTGCTGGGTTTATTAATGCGGCTTCCCGTAACGAAATTGTTTTTACACGCAATGCTACAGAAGCAATTAACCTAGTTGCTTACAGTTGGGGGTTAAATAATTTAAAACCAGGGGATGAAATTATTACCTCAGTCATGGAACATCATAGTAACTTTGTTCCTTGGCAAATTATCGCCCAAAAAACTGGGGCGGTTATTAAACACGTTGGTTTAACGGCAACCGAAGAATTTGATTGGCAAGAATATGAGAATTTGTTATCTGAACGTACCAAATTAGTTGCGGTAGTTCATATCTCCAACACATTAGGTTGTATCAACCCCGTAGAAAAAATTGTTAATTTAGCCCATAAAAATGGGGCAAAAGTATTAATTGATGCTTGCCAAAGTATTCCCCATTTACCTATCAATGTCCAAGAATTAAACTGCGATTGGTTAGTAGCATCAGGACATAAAATGTGCGCCCCCACAGGTATTGGCTTCCTCTACGGCAAGCTGGATTTACTAAAAGAAATGCCCCCCTTCTTTGGTGGTGGAGAAATGATTTCCGAAGTCTACCTAGATCATTTCACCACAGCAGAATTACCCCACAAATTTGAAGCCGGAACCCCAGCTATTGCTGAGACGATCGCCTTGGGTGCTGCCGTAGATTATTTAACCAATCTTGGTATGGAGAATATTAATGGTTATGAGGAAGAATTAACAGCTTATTTATTCTCCAAATTAGAGCAAATTTCCAACTTAAGAATTTACGGACCAAAACCTACTCAAGATGGCAAAGCCAGGGCTGCTTTAGCTGCTTTTAATGTAGAAGGACTCCATGCTAATGATCTTGCTACTTTGATAGATCACGAAGGTGTAGCCATACGTTCAGGACACCATTGTACTCAACCTTTGCATCGTATTTTAAATGTTTCTGGCAGTGCTAGAGCAAGTTTATATTTTTATAATACCTTTGCAGAAATAGATAGTTTTGTAATTGCTTTGCAAGAAACCATTGATTTTTTCAACCAAGCAATGACTTAGAAATAGGTAATTTGAGATACCTAGGAAATGTCCATTATAATCGGATTTGGTATGATAAACTAAAAATAATTTTACTCTCGTCTCACTCCTTGAACCACTGGATTAATTGTATCTGCATCAAAGGGATCAGGGGAACCAGTCCAGTTAAAATCACTTATCCTGAAGCTAAGGGAACCAAACTCTTGAACAGGGTTATATTGCAATAAAATATTGTAAGTACGACGGCTATATTCTAAGGAATAAGTGGTATTAATTTCTTGACTTGTATCAAGGTTGTATGAAGTTTGGAAACCAAAACGGAAAGGGCCGTAGAGTTGTTGAGTAATGCCGAAAGAAACGGTTTGGGTGTCAACAAAACGGTCAAATAGGAAAGGAGACTGATCTCCCACAATCGCACCACTGAAGGTCAGATTAAAGGCAGTGTAGTCGAGGAACTTTTTGGAGAAATGCCCAAATTGTCCTTGTAAACCAATACTACCTCTGATAGATTGTTGAGTATCTCCGCTACTATAAAGACTACTCACCCCAGTGATGCCAGTGTATAAAGCTAGGTAAGGTTGAATAGGAACTGGGCTGTAGCGCAAGCCTTCGGTGGGGGTAGGAGGTAGGGTATCTCCTCGCCATAAGGAAAAGCCTTTACCTAAAGAAGCTGCTGCTTGGTAGCGAGTAAGGTTAATACGATTATTGTCCCTAATGGGGGCAAGTAAATTCAGACGATCGGTATCAGCAGTGATATTTTGAATTGCCCCTTGATAGGTGAGGGTAACTCCTGTATTGCCGATAGGAATTACAGGAGAGGTAATCACAGCCCCCAAGGTACTACGAACATCTTGGAAGCCTAGAGAACCATTGAAGAGGCGATCGCGGTAACTATATTCCAAACCTAAAGTATGGTGAGGAAGGTTAGTACGACCGATAATTTGCTGTCCCCTCACACTGGCACGGGTTTCTTCATCAATTTCATCAAAGTCAAAGCTAGTAACAGCGACAGAAGCCTTTAAAGTAGTGCGGGGACTGAAGATGACATCAAGGTTAGATTTAACCCCGAAAGCTGAAGGATCACCAGGATTTTCGTCAAAAACTGCTCTTTGCAGGAAATACTGGGGGGTAACAGTCCAGAGTACTTGAGGGCTGTTAATAATATCAAAGCTACGTTCAAGAAATAAACCTCCCCTTTCATTGCCATCAAAACCAACATTCAATAAAGTTGGTTGGCGAGGGCGGCGATCTAGCAAGAAGCGGTTGCGGAAAAGAGGAAGGGAGAAACCTTGATCAAAAACGATGCGGGAGTTACTAGTAACTACTTCATCTAGTAATGGCCCTAGCTTTCTTGATTTAGCTGTGTCGGCCTGAATTTCTAACTCTGGGGGAGAAAAAGGGTCGTTAGTGATGCGAATATTAGTAGCATCCCAACCTTCAGGGTAAAAATCAACTCTGTCTGCTTGGAAACGCAAACGGTTGATAGTTCCTCCTGTTCCAGAAGTAGCCCTAGATGTCCCAACTTCGGGACTCCCGCCCACTACAAAACGATAACCTTCATCGGTGGAAATGCGTTGTAAAGGTTGGCCGGCGGTGACGCGATCGCTTAAGGGACGGTCTGGTATAGTTGCAGTGAGGGGATCATTAGCTAAAGTGGGGTTAAAATCTCTGCCTGTGGTCGGTTGATAAATTTCGCCGCTAGCGTTTAAAACAATACCACTATCTTGAACAAAGTAGTACTCAAACCGTGAACCCCTAATGGTTTGCTCTCCTCTTCTCAGGGCAACATTACCTTCTGCAACAGTTATTTGATTATCTAAATTCACCTGTACCCGATCTGCGGTTAATACAGCCCGAGAAAAGCGTATTTCTACATTACCTTCGGCAGTAACAACATTTCTGGCCTCATCATATTCCTGGCGATCTGAGGTGATTTCAACTACATCTGCCGGTTCAATAGGAATGGTAGTAGGTGTGGTGGGTGTAGTTGTTTCTTCTTCCTCTACAGGAGTTGTTGGTTCTTCATCCACAGGAATAGTTAATTCAAATTCCCGACTCTCCCCGTTTCGTTCTTGGGTTAATAAAATAGTCCGTTCTGCATTTCCAGTCAAGCCAGAAATTACCGTAGAAGTTGGTACAGATTCATTTATTTTTGTAGTGGCTTTGTTGTTTGAACTTTTATTACTTTGAGAAATATTACGCTCGGCTGAAGCTAAGTAACCGATAGTAATCGGGCCACCCAAATAAGCAGCAGTTCTTTTAATGAGGGGAGAAAAATCTTGAGAATATAGTTCACGGCTGGGGCGAGGGGTATTAGCCTTAGCAAAGAAAAATTCGGGGGCAAACCCCTCTGGTGTAGCTAAGGATAATTTTTGAGCATTAGTTTGATGTCGGGCGATCGCCTCAACAGTTTGAATCGGAATTTCTGCTGATATCGTTTGAGTAAGAACCGGTGGTTCTGGTGGCGGAACGGGTATGGGCATATATAGTTAAACAAGACTTAAATAGCTTGCTCCGGATTAAAACTGCACAGGGAAAAGCCAAAAACAAAAGTTGTTTCTTATAGTTAAGAAATTAAGCAATCATGAGCCAAAAAACTATTATTCATCATTCACTGCTCTTTTACTACCCTGTGCTATGACTCGCCCAAGTCGCCACCAAGTTCCCTTGCCTCCTATTCTAAGTCGCGCCGACCTGGATTTCGGGCTGGATCACTAGATAAGAAGCCAAAGATAAAGAGGCCGACGAAGAAGGCAACAACGATATAAACAACAATTTTGAGGGTTATCATAAAAAGTCTTTCCTTTTAACTAACAAGCAAGGTTGCAACTTTCTTATCATACCGAAAAAGTATCCCATTTTTGCGTCATAGTTAACTCAAGAAATCGACCAGAGTTACCAGTGGAGGTGTTAGAAAGTCCTACGGAATTATCTGGTGAAGATGTGTTACCGGGTTTCGTTTTAAATTTGCGTCGGAGTTGGCATTAAAAAGTCTACTCCTTGCCATATAATTTTGCCAGAGAAAATTGTAATTTACTAACGATTCAGAGGTCATCTATGGTTTTTCTTGAGACTTCCAGAAGTACAACAATTGCCGGGGAAAAAGCAACTCCGGTTTCTCAACTACCCCAAGTTTGGCAAGATATTGCTGCTGGGAAGGTAGAGGTGGGTTTTCCTAATCCCCAAAGTTATGTAGAATTGGCGCAATTATTCCTTTATAAGTTAGAAACGGGGGATGTGGATTTATTCGGGGAACGTCCAGAATTAATTCGCTTCCAAACATCTTTTAGTCAACTATTTGGGCAGCTAGGAAGAGAAACCCTAGAATTTTATGGTCAAGATTTTCAGGTGCGAAGTTATCCTGATTTTGCTAATATTCTCAAGCTGTTTACTTCTCAAGGGGAAAATTACCTCAATCAAGTTAAGGTAATCCAGATTTGCCAGGAACTATTTGCTGAGTTTGGTTACGAACTTCCTGCTAGTTTCTACCATGTGTATCTTTCTCCAATTTACCAGGATGATCTCTTTGAAGAACGGGCTTTGCGTTATGATCCGCGCGATCGCGATTATAAACGTCCTTGGGATGCAGCACTTCACGCCGGGAAAGTGTTTGCTATCCAAATGAAGCTACAAAGTATTGCTTCTCATTACGGCTTTACTTACCAACATGGTTGCGATTGTAATAAGCATCTATCTAGCATTGACGAAGCGAAAGGAACCTTTGATTACGACTTATCTGGGTCAAAGCGCCAACGTTGGGTTCGCAGCTTCATCTGGACAACTTGGTACGAGTATGCTTTCTTCCCTATCACTCCCAACACTAAAGCTTTGACAGTTTAACATTTTTAAGGAAGGGGAAAGTATCTTGTTTCCTCTCCCTATAACTTTATTAACAAAATCAGTGATAAATTAATACAGGGTGCTGCAATTATCCGGATTTAAGGCTTCGGGCTTTGAATCTGAGTAAATAAAAAGGTTACCCTTATGGAGCGAAATGAAATTGATAGTTTGGGTGCTTCCTTACGACGGATCAACCAAAAGTTACTTAAGACAAAACTCAGCCAGAAAGAAATCACTAAGATTTGGTATCAAGGCGGGGAACCTTATTTCGATCTATTTGTAGAATTGCAAGATCAGCAAATTAAATGGCTTCAGTTTACCTTGCGGGGTCGCTCAATGTGGTGGAATGAACAACTACAGAAGTGGGAAACTGGTAGAACTAATGAAATGCAAACTGATGAGACTAATTTTTATCCTGCTAGCGCTATAATTACTCCTGATATAGAGCTTAATGTCGCTTTTATTAAGTTAACTCAAGCAATTCTCCAAACTCGTACTGGGGAAGATATCTTTGACAAGATGTTGGTTTTATTTGAAAATTATTAATTATTGTGGTCAGTAGAATTAGGGTTGCTAGGGACAAAGCGGAATTAGTCAAATCTTTAGTTACCTCCCGCGATACCACAGGGCCTTTTCAAACCTATGCTGATGTGATCGCCTTTGCCGCAGCATTAGGGGCTAAAAGACAAAAACGAGTTCCCATAACCGAAATTGCTAAAACTGAACCGGGACCAATTAGTTTGGAAGTGTTTATTTCTAGGGGTTATGATTTAATTATTAAGTTGTTAGCTTTAAGTGAAACTCAAAACACTCAGATTCTCTCAGCATACGATCCTCAAGTGGAAGAACAGCGTTTAGTTATTTTTGATGAATATGCTAACGGAGGATTAGAAATTCTAAGGGAAGAATTACGGGGGGCAGTGGATTATACAGAAAGGCTTTTATTAATTTTGAGCCAAGAAAGGTTTAAAGAGAATATACCAGAAGGGGAGTTTGATTTGAGTCGTTTTTTGTAACTAAGTTGCTAGTTGCTAATTGCTAATCTGTATGACATTAAAAGTAAGGGCGGGTTAAAGTTTAAACTATGAGATCATTATTCAAATAAAGTCTTTGCCCTTTAACATTTACCCCTTACCCCTTCCCCCTTCCCTGAATCTACCTACTTAGACACCCCCAACAAAGTACCAATAGAACGAGTCAAATTCTGGGGTTCCATTGCATCCATAGCTGCTGTAGGTTCGTAGCCGCAATGTACCATACAGTCGGTACATTTAGGATTGCCACTAGTATTGCCATAGTTACTCCAATCAGTTTCATTAAGTAACTCGGTGAAAGTGTCGTAGTAACCTTCGCTAAGCAAATAACAAGGTTTTTGCCAGCCGAAAACGCTGTAGCTAGGGCTACCCCAAGGAGTACATTCATAATCTTTTTTACCGATGAGAAAATCGAGAAATAAGGGATTATGGTTAAAGTTCCACTTCTTCTTCCCTGCTTTGAAAGGAGCTAAAATTTCTCGGAATAAAGCCCTTGTTTGTTCCCTTTGTAAGAAATGGTCTTGATCCGGGGCTTTTTCATAACTATAACCAGGGGAAATCATCATCCCGTCAATATCTAAATCACTCAGGAAATCGAAAAATTTCTGCATTTGCTGAGGATTTGCACCTTCAAAGACAGTAGTATTAGTTGTCACCCGAAAACCTTGAGACTTAGCCGCTTTAATCGCTTTTACCGCCGTATCAAAAACCCCTTGACGAGCTACACAATGGTCATGCTGTTCTTGTAAACCATCTAAATGAATGCTTAAGGTAAGGTAAGGAGAAGGAGTGAATTTGGGTAAACTTTTTTCTAATAAAATGCCGTTGGTACAAAGGTAAACAAACTTTTTCCGTGCCACCAAACCCGCAACTATTTCCTGAATTTGAGGATGAAGTAAAGGTTCTCCCCCCGGAATAGAAACCACCGGCGCACCGCATTCTTCGGCTGCTGCGAAACATTGTTCTGGGGTTAGGTTTTGTCTGAGTACTTCTTTGGGATGCTGAATTTTACCGCAACCAGGACAAGCTAAGTTGCATCTAAATAAGGGTTCTAGCATCAAAACCAAAGGGAATTTTTTACGTCCTTTGATACGTTGAGTCACTAAATATTTTCCAACTTCTAAAGCCTGTTGTAGATGTATTGCCACTGTGTTTTTCCTATATTCAGTTATGATTAGATCACATTGAAGAGAACCATTTTACGGCATCTTCCAAAGCCTTTTTTAAAGGAGTTTGGGGTAAGCCTAATTCTTTGACTGCCTTTGATGAATTGTAATACATAGTTTGGGCAGACATCCTGACACCATCGAGGGGAACCCCAGGAGTTTTACCCAAAGGAGCAAGTATTTTTTCATCAAGCCAAGCTACAGTTAAAGGCAGCCATAAGGGTACGGTTTTTTCCGGTGCTTGTAAACCTGTTATATTTGCTAGTTGGTCGAGTAATTCTTTTAAGGTTAGGTTTTGGTTGCCCAGGATATAGCGATCGCCCCTTTGACCTTTTTCTAAAGCGAGGAGGTGTCCTTGAGCAACATCTCTAACATCAATGAAGTTTAAACCCGTATTAACATAAGCCGGCATTTTGCGTTCCAAGAAGCGTACAATAATCTCTCCGGTGGGGGTGGGTTTGATATCTCTGGGGCCAATAGGGCTAGTAGGATTGACAATAACAATGTCTTGACCTTTCTCAATTGCTTTGATTGCTTCTTGCTCCCCCCAATATTTAGACTTTTTGTAATCTCCTACTAACTTTTCCACAGAGCTTTGATAAGTTTCATCGGTGATAGTCCCCGGTTCACCCACTCCTATGGCAGCAACAGAACTTGTATAAACACTACGCTCAATTCCTCCTTGACGGGCTGCTGTAAGGACATTGCGAGTACCTAAAACATTGCTTTGGTAAAGTTTGTCTCCATCTGCTTGCCAGAGGGAATAATGTGCCGCGACGTGGAAGAGTACCTGACATCCTGGCATTTTTTGAGCAAGATCAGGAGAGTTCAAGTCCCCGGTAACTATTTCTACATCTAAACCTTGGAGGTTATCAAGTTTACTACTAGGACGTACCAAAGCCCTGACTTCATAACCTTGCGCTAGTAGCGATCGCGCCACATGAGAACCAATAAATCCTGTTCCTCCAGTTAAAAAAGCTTTCATGTTTTAATGAGGGAGTAGCTAGAAAGTAATCTCATTTTTATTGTATTTCTCAAATTTGGTATCAAAGTTGAATTTTAGGAGATTCAACGAATTGGCAGCTACAAGAAATTAAAAATACACTGCATCCTTAGTAAAGATAATTAATGTCTACTGTTAACCCTTGGCTTTACTCAATCGTTTTACCAATTCACCGCATTTTCGTTGCCCTTTACTTCGGTCAAATTCTCATTATGGGTGAAGAGCATTTACCGGTTAATGGCCCAGTAGTAATTGCACCAAAACATTATAGTCGTTGGGACCCTTTAATAGTATCTTGTTTAAGTACAGAACCTCTTTATTATATGACTCATCATCACGAGTTTGAAGAGTCCTATAGTTGGCTTTTAAAAGGATTAGGTGCATTCCCGGTTAATCGAGATAAACCCTCCGTTTCTAGCTTACGTTTGCCCATAGAACTATTACAAGCAAAGAAAAAGTTAGTAGTTTTTCCAGAAGGTGGTATTGTCCGCGACCAACCTGTGAGAAAATTAAAGTCAGGCTTGGCTCGTTTGGTTATGCAAGCAGAAGCTCTAGCTGAAGATGATTTGACTATCCCCATTGTTCCTATCGGTTTACGCTACAAACCAGAAGCTAAGAAAGGAGCTAGGGTAATTATTAAGGTAGCTCCTCCTTTGTTGATTGAAGAGTATCGCCAAAAAAAAGATAAAGAAACCGCTTTGGCACTGACTGAAGCTTTAGAAGCAGCTTTGTTGACTAATAGTTAACTAGCTTCTACTAAGTCAGTTTGACCTAAATTCACATTTTGCCAAATAGCCTGATTTATTTCAGTACGGTGAAAATTGGTTTTGTACAAGGTAGTTTTGCTAAAGTCAGCATTAACAATATTAGCTCCTGTAAAGTCTGCAAGATGCAAGTTTGCTCCCGTAAAGTTTGCACCTTCTAAATTGGCATAGCTTAAGTTCGCACCTTTTAAATTAGCTCCCCTTAAATCAGCTCCCCTTAAATCTACTAATCGTAAATCTGCTTGTAGAAAAAGGGCTTTTTCTAAGTTAGCTTCACTAAAATTAGCTCTAATTAAAACTGCTTGACTAAAGTTAGTGTCTTGACAAATTGTCTTAGTTAAATCAGTACGCCAAAAACTCGCTTTAGTGAAATTAGCCTCCCTAAGATTTGCTTCTCGCAAAACTGATAGATTTAAGTTAGCCCTACTTAAATCTATTTGTTGAAAAATTGCTCCAGTTAAATTAAGTTGGCTTAAATTGACCCCTTGAAAATCTCTGTTCCCTTCTAGGTAGGACTGAAAAATCTTACTACTATCCATATATTTTGAAGTTGTACTTTCACCACTGAGGAGTAACAGAATGAGTTTTTGACCTATTATTGGCGCTTTTTAGGTCGTGCTTTTTTAACTGGGTTATATTAACATATTTTAACTTATGTATAGATTTATTGCAAAAATTAAGATTAATTAATTCCTATTTTTTCAAATACTTCCACAAATCATCAACTACCAGATTAGCCGCTATCGGACCAGAACCACCAATCCAATATTCATAGTCCACTTGATAAACTTGTTGAGATTGCACAGCCTTTAGCCTTTGCCAAAGGGGATTCTTGGTGAACTGCTGATATAGCTTACTGTGAGGATCACTTTGGGCAATAAAAAGAATATCTCCATCGGCACGAGGAATAGCTTCAACAGAAATTGACTCCTTCGGTTTTTGTTGCTCCTGAGAAGGAGGACGGGCTAAGCCCAAATCTTGAAGAACTGTTCCGCTAAAAGAAGCTTTCATATATAGTCGTACTTCACTGGGCAAGAAACGTACTACAGAAACCTTGGTAGCAAGTCTATTCCCCATAACCTGCTTAAAGTTAGCTACCCGTTTTTCATAGGAATTGATTACCGCTTCTGCTTCTTTTCCCTTACCTAAAGCTTCTCCATAACTCTTAAAAACCTCTTGCCAAGTTGTCCTCATGAAGTTATAAAGTACCGTGGGGGCGATGTAAGAAAGTTGTGAGTAAATGCCTCGATGTTCAACAAAATTGCCTAAAATCAAATCTGGTTTCAGGAGTAGTATTCTTTCTAAACTTGGTTGATTAACATCTCCAAGATAAATAGTATTTTCTTTCACTGCATCGGGAAAATAAGCTGGGAAATCCCCTGCATTACCAGCACCTACCCAAGGGGCTGCACCCACAGGTTGCATATCTAAAGCGATCGCTGTTTCCAAGGCAGGATTTCCTAAAGCGACAATCCGGCGAGGCTCGTTTGGAACCCAGGTTTTACCTAGTAGGTGGCGGACGAGATGAGAATTAGAGGTTGCTAAAGCGTCCATACCACAACCAAAAACAACAATTCCAACTAAGATTATTGTCAAGCAGCCCAGAATAACCCGGCGAGGGAAATAAGTTAGATTAAAAACGCCCATCAATAAAAATGTAAAACTATTCTCAACCTAACCGACAAGCTAAAATTTTACGGTTTACGGTTGCCCCAGGTCTAAATGATAAATGTTAAATGAAATGTTAAATGAGACAAAAGATTTTTGGGAATCTAAATACCAAGCAGGAGATACTCGCTGGGATCTCGGTAAAGCGGCCCCCCCTTTAGTAAGCTTGCTTAGTTCCCCAGATGCACCTATACCTGGTAAAACCGTCGTACTAGGTTGCGGTCGTGGTTATGATGCTTTATTGTTGGCTAGTTATGGCTTTGATGTAATAGGGGTGGATTTTGCTCCCTCGGCGATCGCAGCAGCTAAGTCTTCAGCCACAGCAGCTAATTTGTCAGTAAAATTTCTGCAGCGTAATATTTTCGCTTTAGCTGCTGAGTTTTCTAACTATTTTGATTATGTCCTAGAACATACTTGTTTTTGTGCAATCTCTCCAGAGTTACGGCCAGAATATCTAAACTTGGTAATTTCTTTACTCAAACCCCAAGGAAAATTAATCGGCGTATTTTTTACCCATAACCGTCCTGGGGCCCTCCTTTTGGTTCAACACCTCAAGAAATTCGCACCTTGTTCTCCGGCAAATTTGAAATTCTCCACCTAGAACCTGTGACTAATTCTATTCCTGCAAGGCAAAATGAGGAACATCTAGGCATCTTCAAAAAAAGAGTGGAAGATTGCTAAAAAAGTTTTTAATTTAACGGTCAAAAAGGCTCTGCTCCTCTAGTTTAAAAGAAACCAAGGTCAAGAAAAATAATGACGATTCCCGTTGAAACCCAAGAAAATCAACAAATTGAAGTAACAGCAGCTAAAGAGGTTCCCCTCCTCGCTATGTCCCAAAGTGAGTTAACTGAGTGGGTACAACAACAAGGACAACCAGCTTATCGAGGACAACAATTATATAAATGGTTGTATCAAAAAGGGGCGCGATCACTCTTAGATATTTCCGTTTTCCCCAAAAAATGGCGCACTAATTTAGCCGATACTGCTTTAGGTCGTTCTACTATAGATCATAAAACCATAGCCCCCGATCAAACGCGCAAATATCTCCTACGCCTCCACGATGGCTTAATTGTAGAAACCGTAGGCATACCCACTTCTAAACGCCTTACGGTTTGTGTTTCTTCTCAGGTTGGTTGTCCTATGGCTTGTGATTTTTGTGCCACAGGAAAAGGAGAATTTAGCCGCAACTTGCAAAGCCATGAAATTGTCGATCAAGTACTAACGGTGCAAGAAGATTTTCGGCAAAGGGTTAGTAATGTGGTTTTTATGGGCATGGGAGAACCTTTAATTAATCTTGACGAAGTAGTCGCATCGGTTAAGTCTCTTAATCAAGATGTCGGTATTGGGCAGCGATCCCTAACCATTTCTACAGTGGGTTTGCCAGGGCGGATTCGTACTTTGGCACAACACCGGTTACAAATTACCTTTGCTGTCAGTCTCCATGCCCCTGATCAGAAACTGCGGCAGCAACTTGTTCCTGAGTTCTGCTAGTTATCCTTTGGAAAATCTTTTAGAAGAATGTCGCCAATATGTCTCTGTTACAGGGCGGCGGATCACCTTTGAATATATTCTCTTAGCTGAAGTTAATGATTGGCCCGAACAAGCTGTACAATTAGCCAACCAAATTAGAGGCTTTCAAACCCACGTTAACCTCATTCCCTATAATCCTATTCAAGAAGTAGATTACCAACGCCCCAATGAACAACGTATACAAGCTTTTGCTGAAGCACTGAGGCGCGAAAAAATTGCTGTTAGCGTCCGCTACTCCCGTGGGTTGGAAGCAGATGCCGCTTGTGGACAGTTGCGGGCTTCTCATGTTCAAGAAGAAGGAAAGGATTGATGCCAGGGGCGTAGGCTTCCATAACTTGACCAGTACTAGACGTATTTACCATTAAATAGTCACAACTAGGGCATTGAGTAGTGGTGATATCTTTTTCGATCAGATATTGCCTTTCTGCATAGCTGCCGCAGTTAGGGCAATGTACTGTTTGCTTGATAGGGGTGGTTAAATTCATATTAAATAAAGAAAATGTTCAAAAATTAGGATGAAAAGAAGTTCTTAAAATCACTTAACTCTGTTGTTTCAAAAAGTAAACAGTTTGTTTATGTTCTTATAGTTATTGTGACAAGAGTTAATCACCATGTCAATTTAAGCAAAATGAAAATTCATAAAGTTTTCCGTGATCCCCAACCTTTAATTGGCTATTCCAAATTGCCAAATATTTACTCAGATACATTTTGCAAAAAAAATACCCTCCAGAAGACTGATTGCAGGAGAGAACGTATGAATAAAAATTAAGACTTAAGTATTATTTTCTTCTAATTCCATAGCTAAATCAATCCAGGAATAAACAAATTCAATAACCTCCTCCAATGTTTTTTCTCCAACAGGACAGCCACACCGAGGAAAATTGTCTTGAGGGTGTTGCCAGCGCAACCACAATTTACCATTAATAGTTTTGCTACCTATTAACCAATCACGATGGTGAATAAACTTATTTTGTAAAAGAGCATCTTGAATTTGAATTAATTCTATTTCTTCTTTGCTCATTTATTCATTCGGAATCTACGCCTCTATCTTACTCACTCACTACTTGGTTGCGCCCGTTTACCTTAGCCGTTAAAAGATTTTCATCAGCCCTTCTCAATAAGCTAAATCCTTTGCCATCGTCTGTTGATTTGAGGTTGGCTAACCCCAGGCTAATAGTAATAGCAAGAGATAAACTTTTATTAATATAGAAAGTTTCTTCTTCAACTACTTGTCGCAAGCGTTGGGCTACAGGTAAAGCCCGATCTATATTTACCTGTCCTAGCAGAATAACAAATTCTTCCCCACCATAACGAAAGATGCGATCCTGAAGACGCAAGTGGGTTTTTAAGCGTTGTGCCAAGGATTTAAGGACGCGATCCCCCACTAAATGACCATGGCTATCGTTAACTGATTTAAAATAATCTACATCAAGGATAATTAAACTTAAAGGAGTTTTCTGCTGCCAAGAATTTTCAATTTGCCGAGACAATTCCCAATCCAATGCCCGACGGTTACTTAAACCAGTTAAGGGATCAGCTAAGGCAATGGAAGACAATAAATCATTAGTGTCCCTCATCTCCCTATATTTACGCACTTGCTGCAAACCAACCTCTATTTGCGCTATAACTAACCGATCTTGTTGTTGAATTAAATAGGCTGAGGTATCTGTTTGGGTAAGGCAACTAATTTGTAAGTAGGCATCGGCGCCATTTTCTAAAGCTTGGGCTGTTTTAGTTAACTGTTCAACAGTATCTAAACAAGGAGTAAGGGTGAATTCAAGAATAATACAATAAATCCAACTTAATTTAGCTTGTTGCTTGATATCTACATAATAGGTGGCATCGTCGAGATAACCGGCTTGGACAATCAAAATATCAGGTTGTTGTCTGGCAATTAAAGGTATGATCTCCTGAGAAGAAGACATCTCGATTTTGCCTTCAAACAACTGTATATACTTTTCCACAAAGGTGGTGAGAAACTCTTTTCCTCCCACTACTAAGACAAAAGCACCCATTATTGCCTGGGGTGTCGAAATTGGAAGACCTTGATCATTGCAAGGGGAAGCATGGGGAACAGAAAAGCTTTGGCGGGTTTGGATCACCCTCTGACTCCTACTCTATTGGCTACTTACTACAGTAAGGAAAATACCTTCCCTGAAAGTAAAATCCAACTAGTTAAACTTGATTCAGGATTTTTTGATTGTTAATGTGAGAGGGCATGAACTCTTCTTAGCTAAAACTACGGCAGTTTAAGTATTAAAGGTTACTGATTTTTTGAGTATAAAAGTATTAAGTTTATGATGCCCATATTTTTATTTAAAATTAAGATAGTAGGTCAATATAAGACCTTACGCTATTTTTACGCTACTGTGAAATTACTAAATAACTATTATGTTTTTGTATAAAATAGTGAGTTGAAGCTAGAAAATATGCTTATTTAGGGGGCAATAATTAGCACCCCTGTAAGTATAGGAAAGCCTATTCCACTGTATGACCTACAGCAACAATCATTTGCTTAACAGATGATTCTGAAGCTTTAGTATCGACCTTGACAACTTTTTTTTCTATATCAACATCAACTTTTGCTTCTGGTTCGTGGGTAAGGATTTCTTTGGTGATTGTTTCGGCGCAGCCTTCGCAAGTAATACTGGGAACTTTTAATTGCATTGTCATGAGCTAAATTTTAAATTCAAGTCTAGGATATACATTATCTAGGGCAGATCCTGCTAAGTTTCTGAAACTAGTTTGATGAACCCTATTTTTTATTTTACTAGAAATTAATACTATTTGAGCATTAATCATTAAACATTTACCATTTGAGAACAGCAGCATCCTTACCCTGTTCGCGACGTATTTTGCTATCTTTTTCAAACCAATCTATGAGTTGCTGGTGAGTGATTTCTTCTAGGGGAACATCTAGAT
>CAWDOD010000003.1:0-667770 GCA_963803805.1 uncultured cyanobacterium
ATGAATTTGGCTCCATTAGTGGCTCATTTAAGCTACCTAAAAATGGGCTGAATGGTAATTATACATTGGTGGCCGAAGAAGATTATGAGGAAAGCAGAAAATTCTATGACAAAGAGATAGATGACTTCCAATACAGTAGTGTATCCTTCTCGGTAGAGGAATACAAACGCCCCACCTTTGAAGTTGTTTTTGACCCGATAACGGCTAGCTACAGCCTGAACGACAGCATTGTGGCCAGCGGTTCTGCGACCGCTTTTAGTGGCGCCACTTTAAGCAATGCAAAGGTTAGCTATGCTGTAACACGCAAAACGCAATATCAGCCTTGGTACTATGGCGGCTACTCAAGGCCTAACTACAGCACGAAAACTCAAGAAATTGCTTCCGGTAGTACCACCACCAATGCGAGCGGTAAGTTTGTTATTCATTTCAAAGCCATTCCCGAGGCTGATTCAAGCCCTGCCAATCAGCCTGTTTTTGTATTTGAGGTAAAAGCTCAGGTGACCGACATCAATGGTGAAAGTAGGAGCAGCACAATTGAAATAAAGCTGGGCTACCATAGGTTGCAAGCATCTATTGAATTGCCCGAAAAGGTAAATCGCACGGAGAAGGAAATTGAAGTAAAACTCAAAATTACGAATCTGAATGACCAGCCTGTTAATGTTGCAGGGACTTTACGAATTGTTAAAGTGGAGGGTCCAGTCAAGCTTCAGTTGGAAAGAAAATGGGCATTCCCTGATTTGCCCACCATCAGCGAGGCTGACTACGATAAATACTTCCCATATGAAAGCAGGAAGGCACCAACAGATTTTCAAGAATGGCCAATGGCGGATACCGTACTCACTAAAGATTTCAACACAAACCAAAAATCAGTAATCACTTTAGCACCCAAAAAGAGCTGGCTTTTGGGTAAATATGTGGCAATTCTTTCTACTCAGGATAGTCTCGGGAATGCAGTTGAGGCCAGGAAATATTTTGATCTGTTTGATTCGAAAGCTAAGCAGCTGGCTATTCCGGAACTATTAATGATTGAAACTGATAAAAGCACTTATCAGATGGATGAAAAAGTAAAAGTGAGGATAGGCAGTAGCTCACCGGATATCAGCATTGCTTTGGACATTAACAGAAACAATGCAATTGTAGAAACGAGAATCATCCGGCTATCCGATGAAATTAAAACCGTAGAAATACCAGTTAAGAATACGGACAAAGATGGTTTTGCCCTATTATACCAGTACGTGAATTTAAATCAGCAGGGACAGGGAACACTTAACTTGCAAATTGCGAAAGCACTGCCAAAACTTGAGGTGAATACCACCACTTTCCGCGACAAACTATTGCCCGGAGCAGAAGAAACCTGGAGCTTTCAAGTATTGGGCGAAAATAAAAAGGCTGCGGAAGCAGAAATGCTAGCTTCCATGTATGATGCCTCTTTGGATCAGTTCAAACCACATCAATGGTCGTTTACTCCTTTTACCGGCAATTCTTATAATGCATACAATACTAGCAGACCACAGGGTTTCGATTTGCAGAATTTTTCAGTAAGAAACCTGAATAGGAATTATTACCGCTATCCTACCGTACAATACGATGATTTTAACTGGTTTGGCTTTAGCTTTAGCGGAAACAACTACTTAAATAGGCAATACCTGAGCCGCCTACGCTCAGTCTTTTTTACGCAAGATGATTTGACTATCACCAGCACTCAAGATAAATCTAAACCGGCAGGTTTCATATACGGGCAGATTATGACCGAGAATGGAGAGCCGCTGCCGGGTGTAAATGTATTAGTGAAAGGCACAAAGTTTGGTGCTACTACAGATTTAGACGGATTCTATCGCATAGCTGCAAAAAAAGGTGAGGAATTATTGATCGCCTACATTGGCATGGAAAGCACCGAAATAATGATTAAAGACCAGAATACGATTGATGTTGTTTTAAAGATGGACTTGAAACAGCTCTCTGAAGTAGTGGTGATAGGATATGGTGAGAGAAGGACAAGTAGCTATATGAAACTAGATGCTAATATATCTGAGGATACTCAAATAGAAAATATGGTTTTTCAAGAGCTTGCTGATGAAGAGCTACTAGACGTTCGCTTACAAGGAGGAACTTCAGGTGTTGATATAGATTGGAAACCAAGTAATACTGCTGGTGATGGATGGAATTGGACTGACGATAACAAAATTATTATCAGAGGAAATGGTTCCATATCTAGCGGCGACCAACCACTCTATATTGTAGACGGCAAAATAGCCACCAACCAAGAGTTAACAGCTGATCAAATTGCCTCCATGGAAATACTTAAAGGTGCTGCGGCCACCGATCTATACGGAGCACGAGCGGCAAATGGAGTCATCATTATTACTACCAAAAAAGGGCAGGCTCAAATAGATAAGATGTTGTCACAAGTGCAAGCCAGAACGGACCTGCGAGAAACAGCTTTCTTCTACCCGCAGCTAAAAACAGATGCTGAAGGCAATGTTAGCTTTAGCTTTGACACACCCGAAGCCCTCACCCGCTGGAAAATGCAATTATTGGCACACAATAAAAGTTTGGCAGTCGGCTATAAAAGTTTGCAAACTGTTACGCAGAAAGAACTCATGGTGAGCCCCAATGCACCACGCTTTTTAAGAAAAGGAGATGTATTGCAGCTATCGGCTAAAATTAGCAACCTGAGCACAGAAGCGTTGAATGGCACGGTAGCGCTGGTATTGACGGATGCCATCAGCGGGCAAGCAGTTGATGCAATTTTTAAGAACACGAACAGCCAACAGAATTTTAATGTAGGAGCCAGCAATACCACAGAAGTGAGCTGGCAAATTGAAGTACCGGACGATTGTGAGGCCCTGCAGTATAAAGTGATTGCCACTACCGGCAACTTTAGCGATGGCGAGCAAAACATCATTCCTATTTTGCCAAGCAAAGATTTGGTGACCGAGAGCCTGCCTTTTACCATGAGAAATGCGGGTACCGAAATCTTCACTTTCGATCGACTCAAAAACAATCAGTCGACCTCATTACAGCACCACCAGCTCACTTTTGAATTAACTACAAATCCTATCTGGTATGCCATAAAGGCTATGCCTTATTTAATGGAATATCCGTTTGAATGCTCCGAGCAAACCTTCTCCCGCTACTTTGCCAACAGGTTAGGTTCGCATATTATAGCGCAGCATCCTACCATTAAAGCGGTTTTTGAGAAATGGCAAGCTGCCGGTAATTTCGAAAGCAAGCTGGAGCAGAATGCTGAACTAAAAAACATCCTCATACAGGAAACACCTTGGCTACGTGACGCACAGAGTGAAGCAGAACAGCAAAAAAGAATAGCGCTTTTATTCGATCTCGAAAAAATGGAGGAGCAATTTGAAGCCTCCCTTAGCAAACTAGCAGAAATGCAGTTAGATAATGGTGGCTTTCCTTGGTTTAGCGGCAGCGGCAGAGCCAATAGGTACATTACGCAATACATACTGATGGGCCTTGGGCAGCTACAGCAAATTGATACCGAAACATCAAGTATACAACTGCAGAAAATCATAAGCAATGGCACGCAGTACCTTGACCAGCAAATTGCGGAAGACTACCGTGATTTGTTAAAGGCGAGCAAGGCTGAGGATTCCAATATTGATTTGAGCAAGCAGCAGTTAAGTAATTTGCAAGTCCAATTACTCTACGCACGCAGCTTTTACCGAGAGGAAATACCTGCATCTGCACAAAAGGCGTATACCTATTACCACGATCAGGCTAAGACTTATTGGAAGCAATTTGATTTGAAACTGAGAGGCATGATTGCCCTAACGCTTTTCAGAAGCAATGAATCTGCCACAGCTTTCAAAATAATAGCTTCTTTGCGCGAAAAAAGCATTACCTCAGCAGAAATGGGTATGTACTGGAAAGCCAATACAAGCGGCTATTACTGGACGCAGTCGCCCATTGAAACACAGGCCATGCTCATTGGCTTATTCAACGGGATAGGCGCTGAAATGCCAGATTTGAGCGCAGAACATTTAGCCACAGATATAGAGAATATGAAAGTATGGTTACTGCGCAACAAACAAATCAATAAATGGCCTACCACCAAAGCCACTACACAGGCCATTTATGCGCTTCTGCTCGATAATGGTGAGCAGCTAATACAGACTGATGAAGTCGCAGTGAAAATAGGCAGCCAAACCATCGAAACTGGCCAACAGTCGATAGGTGCCGGCTATCTTAAAGAATCTTGGGTCGGTGAAGTGATAGATGAAACCATGGCCAATATTCAGGTGACTAAGCAGCAGGATGGGCTGGCCTTCGGAGCAGTGTACTGGCAATATTTTGAGTCATTAGATAAAATCACGGGCAATTCATCGGGTCCTTTATCGCTCACGAAAAAAGTGTTTAAACTTAGCAGAGATGCCACGGGAGAAATATTGCAAGCTGTAACGGATACCACCAAGCTCCAGCTAGGTGACCACGTGCGGATCAGAATTGTGTTGCAGGCAGATAGGAAGATGGAATTTTTACACATGAAAGACCAGCGTGCAGCAGGCTTGGAGCCGGTAGCGGTAATTTCCGAATACAAATGGCAAGATGGGCTCGGCTATTACCAATCTACCAAAGATGCCAGCACGAATTTCTTCTTTGATGAAGTACAGAAAGGCGTGTATGTATTTGAATATGATTTAGTGGTGAACAATGCCGGCACTTTTTTGAACGGGATAACCACCATTGAAAGCATGTATGCGCCAGAATTCAAGAGCCATAGTGAGGGAATAAAATTGGAGCTGGTGAAGTAAGCCAAGCACTTCCGCAAATTATTTCTTATACTTTTATGATGATAGAGTAATTTTATAAGTAGGTGGGTCGTTAGCTACATATCAATTATCTAATTTCTCGTTGAACTTGACTCACCATGAAAAGCCCATTACTCATTAGCTCAATATTTTTTGTTCTTTTTCCTTTGCGCTACATCAGTAGCACAAGCGCAATGGAAGCTATCTACACAGTTAGGAGGAGCCAATTTTCTGGGTGCAACCCTTAATGTAGGTTACGAATATAACTTAGCAAGTAAAATACCAAGTAGCTTAGAAGCACAAGTAGGCTATGGTTTCTTGCTTCCGTCCCATGGACCAAATACAATCATTAACACACAACTTAAATACAAATTAAAGCAGTATGGCTTGGGCTTGGAGGCGGCCTTCTTCCATAAAAAACCTTTTTATAAAGAAGGTTTTGACCAATCCGATTTTCTTGACTTATTGCTCTATCCTAACTTCAGCTATACCCTGCCGGTATTAAAGTCATTTTTTATAAATTTTTCAGCCGGATGTTATTTAGCTTTTAGCAGGGAAAGCATTGACTATTTTACTGAAGGTAAATTGGTTTTTGAAGGCGATCCTATCCCCGGGGCAGGTCTTACCTTCGGCTATATATTTTAAAGAAAGGGCTTTCATGTACAATTCTGCAAGCCATTACACATTTGAAATTTTGATTTTATCTTTTCGATTTACCTGAGTGCTTAATTTCAGTTACTCTGAGCGTGACATTATTGCAGAACTGCAAACGGCCACCTACTTGGCTTCAGTAGGATAAATAAAAACCGAAGTAGGCACGGCAGTTTCTTTAATTGCTTTGATGCCGCCAGCCACTTCTACGAAGTTGTGGTATCCTCTGGATTTTAAGATGGACGCACTAATCATGGAGCGGTAGCCACTTTGGCAATGGATATGATAGGTTGTGTCTTGCTCGAGCTGAGCCATTTGCTCACTGATAAAATCAAGCGGCAAATTCTGAGCCTGCTCTACATGCTCTGCTTCAAACTCTGACGGTTTCCGCACATCTACCACCTTCAAATCTTTTTCATGATAGACTTTGGCAAAGTCTGTTGCAGGAATGGAAGTAACATTATCAGTCTGCTTGCCTGCTGCTTTCCAAGCTTCAAGTCCTCCATCCAAATATCCTAAGGTGTTGTCATACCCCACGCGCGATAAGCGGGTTACTACTTCCTCTTCTCTTCCGGCATCCGCCACAAAAATAATCGGTTGCTGCAGGTCAGGAATCAAAGCGCCCACCCAGGGTGCAAAACCGCCATCGATGCCAATAAAAATAGCATTAGGAATATGAGCTGCTGCGAAATCTTTTTGGTTGCGTGTATCTAGCACCAGTGCACCTTCATGATTGGCATAAGCCTCAAAAGCCTTTGGCGATAGTGCCACCTTACCGGTAGCTAAAACCTTTTCTAATCCTGCTGTATGAGCCGATTTATTCATGGCTACATTTGCGGCAAAGTATTGAGGAGGAGGAAGCAAACCATCCGTAAGTTCCTTTATAAACTCTTCTTTGCTCATGTCCGCCCGCAGCGCATAATTAGTTTTTTTCTGATTGCCGAGCAAATCGGTAGTCTCTTTGCTCATGTTTTTGCCACAAGCAGAACCTGCACCATGAGCCGGGTAAACTACTACATCATCGGGTAACGTCATTATTTTTGAGCGCAGGCTTTCGTACAACATTCCGGCTAAATCTTCCTGTGTAACATCACCCTTCTGTGCCAAATCAGGGCGGCCAACATCGCCAATAAAAAGTGTATCACCACTAAAAATAGCTTGTTCTTTCCCTGCTTCATCTAACAATAAATAAGTGGTGCTTTCCATGGTGTGTCCCGGTGTATGCAAAGCTTTTATTGTAATTTTACCGATGGAAAAAGTTTCGCCATCTGATGCTATATGACTAATAAATTCCGTTTTAGCGGTGGGACCATAAACAATGGTAGCGCCAGTTTTTTTGGCTAAGTCCACATGGCCGGAGACAAAATCGGCATGAAAATGCGTTTCAAAAATGTATTTAATGGTGGCATTTCTCTTCTTAGCCCTATCCAAATAAGGCTTGCTCTCGCGTAAAGGGTCAATAATAACGGCTTCTCCCTCGCTTTCAACATAATAAGCCCCTTGTGCAAGGCAACCGGTGTATATTTGCTCTATATGCATTGTTTTAAATTTATTTTTAACAAAGCTAAAAATCCCTGAAAAGTTTTGGCAGTAAAATACTAGAATTTACTAGGCAGTCAATTTTAAAAACGGATAAACTCGATAGCTTGCTCCGTTAACAATTCATTATACAGCGCATCGGTTATTTCTTCTCCATCAAAATTAGCTTCAATATTGGCCAACTTAGGTTTTAGCGCCAGCACATGCATGCCCAAATAATTGAAAATATCCGTCATGTGGCTCAATGCCAAGCCACCGCCCTGCACCCCTGATGAAATCCCAACCAACGCGCACTTTTTGCCTTTAAAACTATTCGGGTATTCCAGCCCATCTATAAATGCCTTTAGCACCCCGGGGAAAGAACCGTTGTATTCCGGTATTATAAATACGAACTTATCGGAAGCCGTAACTTGTTCCCTAAAAGGATTGAATTGCACATTTTTACCCGAGTTTTCATACAAAGCCGTAGCAACAAAATCAGCCGGTAACTGTGCCAAATCAATAATAGCAACTTCTTGGCCTTCTGCCTTCAGAAGATCGGCATAGAGAGAGGCTACTTGCGAGGAAACTGAATTTTTACGGTTGGTGCCGGCAATAATTGAGATCATGCTTAGATTTTTTCTAAAACAAAAATAGGGACTAATAGTCCCTATCTCATCATGTATTATAAATTTTATTACTTGGTAGAAAGCAATAGGTCGATTTTAAAATCATCGTAAATCATTTTGTCTCCTAAACCATCGAAAAATGAGCCTGAACCGTATCTGATATCCCATTTGGTTCTGTCTAGGTCAAATTTAGCCGTAGCATTTACTTTGCTACCCACCATACTTACCGCAGCCGGGAAAGTAATTTTATTGGTTTTACCTTTAATAGTTAAGTCTCCGGCAATAAAATGTGTGGCACCTTCTTGCTTACTCTCGTTTACGGAAGTGATTTTGAAAGTAGCTGTTGGATGCTTCTCCACACTAAAGAAATCATCGGAACGTAAATGACCCATCAATTTACCTTTAGTGTCTCCACTTAAATCCTGCACATCAATGGTAGTCATGTCAATAACAAAATTGCCTCCCGTAATTTGATCGCCATCAACTTCCAGTCCGCCCGATTTAATTTTGACCACGCCATTGTGCTCACCGGTAACTTTTTCGCCAACCCATTCTATTTTGCTGGCATCCGTATCAATGGCTAGCTCCTTTTTTATTACTGTAAATGCTGAAAGCAATACTGCAATACTTAATCCGATTGTAAAAATTGATTTTCTCATGTTTTTATATTTAATGTTTAAATTATATGTACCTACATCTAATTTTGATGTAAACTTAATTTTTGTTGTTAGGTTGCAAAAATTTACTAAAAGTTTTTGCACTCCTGTATAATACACTGAAATTGGTCTAAAGTTTAAAATATGCATATTAGTTTATCACAGATACAAGAAGCAGTAGCTTATATACAATCAGAAACAGCCTTTAAACCCGAAGTAGGCATCATACTAGGCACAGGCTTGGGCGCACTCGTGCATGATATTGAGGTAGAGGCCGCTATCAGTTATGATGACATACCTAACTTCCCTATCTCCACTGTGGAAACGCATTCAGGCAAATTAATATTTGGCACATTAAGCGGTAAAAATGTAGTGGCCATGCAAGGTCGCTTCCATTATTACGAGGGCTACAGCATGGAGCAGGTAATTATGCCGGTGCGTGTTATGAAACTCTTAGGCATTGAGAAGCTATTTATTTCTAATGCGGCAGGCGGGCTGAATGAGTCTTTTCAAACCAGCGATTTGATGGTTGTTGAAGACCACATCGACTTATTCCCAGAAAATCCGCTAAGAGGGGAGAACATGGATATTTTTGGTGGCCGCTTCCCTGATATGTGGCAAGCTTATGACCACAAATTGATAGCTTTAGCAAAAACGGTGGCCAAAGAACAAGGAATTGATTTAAAGCAAGGAGTTTACGCAGGAGTTACCGGGCCTAATTTGGAAACCCCTGCGGAGTATCGTTACCTCTCAACCATTGGTGCCGATGCTGTTGGTATGAGTACCATTCCGGAGACCATTGCCGCACGCCATATGGGTATGCCTGTATTTGCCGTTTCGGTAATTACCGATTTATGCTATCCCGGCAAACTAAAGCAGGTATCCATCCCTGAAATAATTAGTGCTGCCATGCGCGCTGAGCCTAAAATGACGGCCATATTTAAAGGATTGTTGGTGAAAATGTAGATTTTTACGTGATGAGTAAGAAATGGATGGTTTTAAAATATGCCGAATGAGGCCTGAAAGCAAATGGCTTAAGAATGGTGGTAAATCATTGTTAACATTTTTTATACTGTTAGTTCCTAATTTTTCCTCCCCACTTTCTTACACCTTTTTCTTGAATCTTATATGAATGTCGTTTAGATAAGACCTTAACTCCTTCTGTTGAGGAGAAGGATTAGAGATGAGGTCATGAATACAAGCTTAACTAAATGACATTGAATCTTATATTTAAAAAATCGATTCGTTAAGCTAATTTCCATCAGTTCAATATGTTATTTTAAAAACTCACTACCCATGTAATCTTGCCAACGTACTAAGGTAAATTTTGCGATTCCTTTCGGGTCGGTAAAGGCTAAAAAGCCATATTCGTAGCAAAATAAGTACACCTGCCCTTGCTTATTTTTCCAGTAGTGTGTAAAAAATAAGGGGTTAAAGCCATCGGTCATGAGCGCTTCTTTCCTAATAGTTGCTTTCCCCGCCTTGTTGTAGTTTTTAAGAATTCTGCGATTAATTTTTAACTGCTTATCTATATTTCTGTACAAGCTGCTTTCTTTCTGCTTATTGCGCTCATAGTGGTAGTTTGATTTACAATAGGCTGTGCAAAATTTCTTCCCCAGCCTACCTATTATTTCTTCCCCACAATTAGGACATGGCTTCATTAGTGTAGATTTTGACGTTTATTATACGTTTAAATCTACGTTTAATTTTGTCTATATCACAGATTATTTGGTTGTTTATTTCCTCATAATAAATTAACTAATGGAAAAGCTACAGAAAATGATCAGCCTACGGCATCTGGAGGTAAATGGCAAGCGGATGATCGGCCTCAAATTTTATCCTGATAAGGTGATACAGGCCTTGGTAAAAACGCTACCCACACCCAAATGGCATAAGCAATATCAGATGGCCTACATTAGCAATAACAAGTTGAATTACGCACAATTGTTGAATACATTTAAAGGAGTGGCCTGGCTAGATATGCGCTACTTCAGCAAGAAAGGCTGGATGGGTTGTGATGACCCTAGTCTGGTGATTGAGGCATTCAAAAAACGAGAAGTAACGGCTGGCTATATAAGATGCCCGGAAAGCTTTCTGGATGAGTTAGAACAACGGAAATATGCAGTTAATACGGTGAGGGTCTATGTAAATTGCTTTGAGAAATTTATCAATTTTTACCCAAAGACACCTACTGAACACTTAGCCGAAGCTGAAATAAAGGTATTTATACAGAATTTAATAAAAAACAAAGCAAGTGAATCCTACATCAACCAACACATAAATGCGATAAAATTCTATTTTGAAATTGTACATAAAATGCCCAATAGGTTCTACGACTTTCCAAGACCACTTAAAGCTGAAAAACTACCGGAAGTTCTGAGCAAAAAAGAAGTATTGAAGATGATTGACATCACTTTCAACCTAAAACACCAGTGCATTATTAGCACGTTATATTCAGCCGGCCTGAGAAGGAGCGAGCTTATTGCGCTCAAGATTACAGATATAGATAGCCAGCGAATGATTATTAAGGTAAGAGGTGCAAAGGGAAATAAAGACCGACTCAGTTTATTAAGTGAACGCTTACTTTTAAAGCTCAGGCTATATTTTAGGAATTACAAGCCCCGGGTTTACTTATTTGAAGGCTTTCCGGGAGAAGTTTACAGCGCTACCAGTGTGAGCAATATTGTTAAAAAAGCTGCAAAAAAAGCGTGTATCCCTAAAAATGTTACTCCGCATACATTGCGACATTCTTTTGCCACGCATTTACTGGAGAGTGGAACGGATTTACGCTATATACAAACCCTACTCGGCCACAATAGTAGTAAAACCACAGAAATTTATACCCATGTGGCCACAAATGTTTTCAAAGAAATAAATAATCCGTTAGATTGCTAAAGATACAGCGGAACTATCAACCACCAGTGGTTGATAGTCGGTTGTTGTACACCATTTAAGAAAACGCAGAATTGAATCAAGAAATAAAAATATCACGTTCGGACTTAATCGCAAAATGCGACCAATATCTGAATGGAGAAATTATAGAAAAGGATTTTGAAAATTATGCGTGGAATCTAATAACCGAAGAACATATTGATTGGGACGATGATGTAATATCTGACATCATTTATCAATGGGACAGTCCAGAAATTAACTTTCCGATTACGAAACAAAACATAATACTTTGGAAACATCAATTGGAAACTGATGAGGATTTATTGGCGGATTACAATATGTGGAACGCACATATCGACCGACAGAAAAAGATTTGTGAAAAGTTTGGTTCTAAATGGAATCCAATCAATAAAAAACTGAAAATCGGAGTGGGTTCTGATTTGAATGCCGACCCAATTCACGCATTGAGGCATCCAAAGGAAAAAGGAACTACAGGTTGGTACATTTGGACAGGAGAATATTCGGAATCTGATGATTTTTTCCAGCCAATGTGTGCTGAACATTTGCTTCAAATCCGACCTGAATTAATCAAATATTTCGGACTTGATGTTGGTTATCGATTTTTAATTGATAAAAACGAATACGAAGATGTTTGGTATGACGTAAATCTAAAAAATGTGGAATAAAAACGGTGTACAACAAAGGGTATAGTGCATGCCCTGCGGGACACGCACCATACCCAAACCGTTAGCGGCAATACCTTAGTAATAAAGAAATTGGTTCATTGAAAATCTTGAATTGTAGGATTGACCTGATATTTGGTTTTGTCCTCTCAACCGAAGTACAGTTGGACTTCTCTTGGATTATAAACATGGTTCCATTTATAACAATTATGAATATGAAAAAAGTAGCAAGAACTCTGGAAATGGTTAAAACATTAATAGTTTTATGTGCAATTGGGGCAGGAACACTTCTGGGGAAGTCCAAGTACTTCGGTTGCAAGAGAATATTCCAAGCTCAACTTTCCTACAGAAATTCAAGAGTAAGTGTCGGGGGAGAAATCCCCCCTTCCCCACCAAATATAATCTCATGAAAAAATCTCCAATTGATGTCTTATTTTACGAGCTATTTGGTTTCTATCCTAATAAGGCTGGGAGTGCTTACGAAATTTTAACCGCTGCTGCTATAAGAATAATTACTGGTGAAGAAGTGGAATTAGACCAGCGAGTTATGGGCAACTATAGTGATACAATTTATCAAGTGGACGGGGTAACGAAGAGCCAGTCACACGAATCGATGATTGAGGCTAAAGACTATACAATTCAGAATAAGAAAGTCGGACGAGGAGACATTCAAAAATTGCAGGGAGCATTGAGCGATTTGCGTTTTAAAGAAGGATTATTTACTTCGGCTACTGACTTTACAAAACCAGCAAAGAAATATGCTGAATCTTCCTTTCTCAATCCTAGTCAAAAACCAGTACAATTATATCAGATAAGACCCTCTACCGAGGAAGATGAAAAAGGGCGAATCAAAAAATTTGAGATCACAATGGTTATGGTTCTTCCAAATTTTGAAAAAGCTAAGTACAAATATGCTTGGACAGAAGAGGCAGTTGAAAAATTCAAAAAGAATGGATTAGCAAACAAACAAATTTCAATTAAGGTCGAGACTCTTTACGAGGATAATGGAAGTTTTGCCACTAGTATTCAAGATTTCACACATGATAACCAACCAATATTGATGGATATTGATGAAGAATTAGCTAAAGGTTGTTGGATCTTTCGAGGGCTTTGTATTAAGCATGAAAACGAATATTATGGACTAAAGGGAATTGATTACGAAATCCCTTATTATCGCTTTTCAAGTACGTTTACAATAGAATCAGAAGGGAAGCCTAAAATATACGTGGCATCTGAAAATGGAGATGTAAACAAACTTATTACGGATAAACAGCTAAGAGAAATGATACGAATCAAAAAATAAAAGCCGCTAACATTCTGTATGAAATCATGGCTGGTCAGTGGTATACGGAACTTTAGCTCTTTGTAGAAAGCCCGTCAATCCGCAGGATTGACTTAGTGTATTGAGAAAAATTAGCAAGCCAATCCTGCGGATTGCCTAGTTAGTAACTTGAAACTTTTGTACTTTTAAATCAGCCACGCTTCATACAGTGGCGTTGGGCACAATTTAAACGAACGACAGTAACAATATAAAATATGGTTGACTTTAAGAAAAGATTGAACAAATCTGCAATCGACAAGAAAACAGACCCGATTGAAATATATGATTCTTTAGATAGGAGAAGTATTGCAGGTCCTTTAAGACCAGCACAGAATAAAATTCTTAAGGAATGGTATAATTCTCAGTCAACCAAAAAAGACTTAATTATTAAACTTCATACGGGAGAGGGAAAAACATTAATTGGTTTATTAATTCTTCAATCCAAAATTAACGCAGACCAAGGCCCTTGTTTATATGTTTGCCCTAATAAATATCTTGTTCAGCAAGCTAAAAAAGATGCCAAAAAGTTTGGTATAAGTTATTGCTCTATTGAACCTGATGGTTCAGTTCCAAATGAATTTATAGACGGTAAAAAAATATTGATAACACACGTTCAAAAAGTATTTAACGGTAAAACTGTATTTGGCATTGGGAATGATTACATACCAGTAGAAAATATAGTTTTGGACGATTCACACGCTTGTATTGATTCTATAAGAGATTCTTTCACGATTAACCTTGACAAAGACCACCAGATTTATAAAAAATTGAGGGAATTATTCAAAGATAGTTTGTCAGACCAAGGTCAGGGAACATTTTTGGAAATTGAGAATGGAGACTATAACTCGTTTTTGCCAATACCATATTGGAGTTGGATAGATAAGTCTGAAGAATTACTAAGTATTCTTTCAGAGTATCGAGAGGAAACAGAGTTAGCTTTTGCTTGGCCATTTATTAAAGACAACATTAAAAACTGTCAAGCATTCATATCAGGACAGAATATTGAAATCACACCAATTCACATACCTATTGAAAAGTTTACATTCTTTGATAATGCTAAACAAAGAATTTTGATGTCTGCTACAACGCAGGACGATTCCTTTTTTATAAAGGGTTTGGGTTTTAATATTGATGCTGTAAAATCACCTTTAACCAATCCCGAACAGATTTGGTCAGGAGAAAAAATGTTATTGATTCCCTCTTTAATAGATGAAAAACTTGACCGCATCACAATTGTTAATGCATTAGCCTCACCTTCTGCAAAGAACTATGGAGTAGTATCATTAGTTTCCTCGTTTTCAAAATCTGAAATTTACCATTCACTTGGTGCAATTGTTCCTAAATCAGAACAGATTGGTCAAGTAGTTGACCATTTAAAAAAAGGGAATTACAAAGAGACTGTTGTCTTTGCAAATAGGTATGACGGTATTGATTTGCCTGATGAAACTTGTCGTATTCTCGTACTTGATGGTAAACCATTCTTTTATTCATTATCTGATAGATATGAAGAAGCCAATCGTGTAAATAGTGATTCAATTAATATCAAAATCGCGCAAAAAATAGAACAAGGTTTAGGTAGAAGTGTAAGAGGTGAGAAAGACTACTGCATTATCTTCTTGATTGGTGCAGACCTTGTAAAATTCATAAAAAGTAGCAGAACAAATAAATATTTCTCATCTCAGACAAAAAAACAACTTGAAATAGGACTTGAAATTGCTGAAATGGCAGTTGAAGAACTCTCCGACAAGAATCAACCAATGGATGCAATGAAGTCTTTAATGAAACAACTTTTACAAAGAGACGAAGGTTGGAAAGAATTCTACAAAGAAGAAATGAATAAAATAGTATCAGAACAAAATAACAGTTCTATATATGAAACATTGGTATTAGAGCGTAAAGCAGCAGTTTCAAACTATTCCGGAGACTATGAAAAAGCTTGTGATTCAATCCAAAAAATAGTCGACAATTACTGCAATAATGAAAGTGAGCGAGGTTGGTACTTACAATTATTGGCTAGATACAAATATTTAGACTCAAAAGTAGAGGCTAATTCATTACAAAAATCTGCTTTTTTAAAAAACCACGAATTACTTAAACCAAGTGAAGGAATAAATTATAAAAAATTAGAATATATAAATGAAAATAGAGTTCAGAGAATTTTAAGCTACATAAAAAACTTCCAAAGCTATCAAGAGCTTATGATAAGCATTGAAGGTGTTTTAAGTGACCTAGAATTTGGAACTTCATCAGAAAAATTTGAATCTGCTTTGAAAGAACTTGGTTTAATGCTTGGCTTTTTAAGTGAACGCCCTGATAAGGAGTTTAAAAAAGGTCCTGACAATTTATGGTGCGGTGTCAGCAATCAATATTTCATTTTTGAATGCAAAAGTGAAGTAAACATTGAAAGACAAGAGATTAACAAAAATGAAGCAGGACAAATGAATACACATTGTGCTTGGTTTGAAAGTCAATATGGAGAATCTCAAGTCAAAAGAATTTTAATCATACCAACTAAAAATCTTTCTTATCACGGAGATTTTGGACGTGATGTTGAAATTATGCGAAGAGGGACACTCAAAAGTTTGCGTACCAATGTCAAATCATTTTTTAAGGAGTTTAGTAAATACGAAATTCAGTCTTTAACTGATGAAAAAATACAGGAATTTATAAACGCACACAAACTAGACATTGAATCATTAAAAACCTTATACTCAGAAAAATACTATAAGAAAACAAATTAAAAACTGTGCCCAACAATGTATATAAAAAATAGTCGAAATAGTAGTAAAATCAAGGCTTTTGACTCGTATCAAAGTTCGTGCTTAACCGAAAGTTTTGTGCTTCGAAATCGCCTACTTTTCATATACTAACCGTTAAGCGGCAATAAGTAAGTGCTTCTCATCGGTGGATGGTGGTAGCGAGATTTATGCTGCGCTTCGCAATACAATTAGTCGAAGAAATTTGCCCGTAGAAGCTCTGCTGCTCCACCGCCAGCTACTGCCTCGCGTCATAAAGTGAGGACTGACGTTCTAAGCCGCCATCGCTATATTTGTGTTGGCCGATAAAGTAGTCTTTCTTATGGGCGACAGTGAATGATTAATTAAATTAAGAGGACAACTGCCGCTAACAAAAGCTATACACCAGCAGGCGGGGGAAGTGGTCAGCCGCACCCGCAGTGCCTTCTGCTACTCTTGCTGTTGGCCGATAGTTGCGGGGTGATACGCCTGCCGGTGCATAGCTAAATACGTTGTGTGTAATGTCGACTTAACGATAAGATGAAGAATTTAGAAAAATATAAAGAAGATTTAGAGAATCTGATTTCGGAAGGCGACAGCTTACATATGTCTATGCAATTTGAGTGTTATCCAAAAGAATTTGAGGAACAATTAAAGCCGAGGTTAAAAGAAAAGTATGCTGATTATGTGAAAAAACTAAAGCCGTTTAAGCAAGACTATCAAACTTGGTATTCAGAATCTTTAGTTTTACTAAGGCAGTTATTGCCAGATAGAGTTGCTGACTTCACTAAACTCTATGAAAAACCACGGACGAGAAAAGTTATTGAATATGGCAATTATGTCATTGAAGACTATCTTCAAAACCTGACCGTTACAAGAGGTTATGAAACTAAAGTTAAACCTGAAGCTGCAATAAGTCAATTTGAACAGCAAATTGCAATAGTTAAATCAATTAAGAAAAGATTTGAAAGCAGATTATTTGATATAAAGCAATTGACACAAGCTGACATATTTGATTCGGAATTGGATGCAGCAAGAGAGTTAAACAAAAAAGGATTTGTGAGAGGAGCTGGAGCAATTGCTGGTGTTGTATTGGAAAAGCACCTCGCTCAAGTGTGTGAAAATCATAAAATAAAAATAACTAAAAAAAATTCTTCAATCTCTGATTACAATGATAAACTCAAGACGTCAGAAATAATTGAAACAAAAGATTGGAGAAGGATTCAACATCTTGGAGATATTAGAAATCTTTGTGACCACAACAAGGAAAAAGAACCAAAGGAAGAAGATGCAGTGGATTTAATAGATGGAGTGGAAAAATTAATAAAAACGGTCTACTAAAAACACTACGAACAACAATAAGTGTGATCTTAATGCAATTAGAAATATCAAAAATAATAGCAGATTTCATTGAGAATCGAATTTCAGCAAAGGAATTTGAATCATGGGTTTATTCAAACCAACATCTTGAGGATGAATTGGGAATGGAACTCTATACAGAATTGATTTCAATTAATTTCAAGGATAGTTCTGCTAGAATAGCGGTTAAAAAACTTCTCGATTCTGAAATTGATTACAGAACGCTACATCGAACTCAATTAATACAGTTAATTGAAGAAATCGAGTTCAAAAAAAAAGATTTGTTAGATGGAATTAGGGAATTATACGAATGGGCGGACAAGGGATATGCATTTTTAGGAAGAATTAATTCAGTCGGAAATTTTGGCGAGCAAGGAAAGTCTGTAATTCTTATTGTAGACAAGGATTTGTCAAATGAGGAAAAATGGAATGTAATTTTGAGAGATGATCCTCATCTCCTTACAGATCTCAAGACTATTCGTATGAAAATCGAACAGAATGAAATTCTAATAACAGGTGAAATAGAAACAGTTAAGTTTTTAGGAAGACAATACAAATATTTAGAAAAATAAAACACACAACACTGTATATGAAATCATGGCACCCTGCGGGATGCCACGCTTCATATACTTAACGTTAGCAACAACTCCCCTTCCATTCAAAAAACTCACTTAATAATCAATCAGTCTGCCCCTATTGTTGTACCTAAAACTTTGGCTACGCTCGGACTCGCCTTATCGATAATGTAAGTAGCGGACTGATAGGCATTCGGCAAACCTCTTTCCGCACGGCTACCTGCTTAGTTACTTATGCGGACTACTCAGCAGGCTGTGGAGAAAGCATGGTCTGGAACTGAATTCACAGCAACTTTCCCTCCCACCGGGACGAGTAGGTATCTGCCAGCAGTGTAGCCTAGCGTGGGGACGATTTGAGATGCAGTTGCTAACACAATGTAAAAACCATGCGCTTACCCACCTTGTGGACAGTTTATCAGTCAATCCCGCAATTTTGGCGAGCAGCGCAAAATAGTAAAAGGCCACCAGCCACCATAAATGGATAGGGGCAATTGACAGTAATCATAAAATTGCTAACTTAACCTGCAAAATATACCGTGGCGCAAGGTTTTTACACGCGCCCGTTAGCAACAACTCCCTTTCCATTCAAAAACTCGCTGAATAATCCATCAGTCTGCCACTAATACTGTATCTAAAACTTTTGCTACGTTCGGACGCGCCTTACCGACAATGTAACTAGCGGACTGATAGGCATTCGGCAAACCTCACTCCGAACGGCTACCCAATTAGTTATCTATGCGGACTGCTCAGCAGGCTGTGGAGAAAGCATAGTGGAACTGAATTCACAGCAACTTTCGCTCTCACCGGGACGAGTAAGTATCTGCCAGCAGTGTAGCCTAGCGTGGGGACAATATGAGATGCAGTTGCTAACACAATGTAAAAACCATGCGCTTACCCACCTTGTGGACAATTTATCAGTCAATCCCGCAATTTTGGCGAGCAGCGCAAAACAGTAAAAAGTCACCAGCAGCTATAAATGGACAGGGGCAATCGGCAGTAGCCATAAAATTGCGAACTTAACCTGCAAAATATACCGTGGCGCACGGATTTTTACACGCGCCCGTTAGGTGTCATTAAATAAAACTGTACTGCATAAATGAAACAATTAACATACATAAAAGCTAAACAGTTAATTTGGGAAGAAAAGGCTGAACCTCAAATAATTTTGAGTGACGATGCTCTAGTAAGGCCATTTATTGTAGCTAGATGTGATTTAGATGCTGCATTTCTTTTTAGAAATGCTTATAAATATGTTTCAGTAGGTAGACTATTTGGACAATTAGATAAAAAAATAGGTGAAATTGTGCGTCCAGACTTGTTTGTAGAGGACCCTTCCCCTTTTGGTCACGAATGTGTAGCTGAAATCGTTGAATTAGGAAAAGACATAAAAAATTTTAGGATTGGTCAAAAAGTTATTATTCCATTTCAAATATCTTGTGGCGTCTGTCCAATTTGTTCATCTGGATTGACAAGTCAATGTGAAAAAACAGGCAGTTTTAATATGTTTAGCGGTATAGGAAAACACGTTTCTAACGGAGGAACGATGTCCGAGATCTGAAAAATTCCTTTCGCTAATAAAATGCTATTCCTATTCCGGAGGGCCTGAATATCGAAGGGTTGGGTAGCGCAAGCGACAATTTGCCAGATGCTTGGTCGAGAGTAGCACCATTTTTATTAAATAAACCCAATCAGGAAGTTCTCATAATTGGAGGAACGGCCAAAAGTGTTGGACTTTATGCATCTGGATTTGCTGTCAAGATGCACGCCAAACAAGTTGACGATATTGACACTTCAAAGGAAAGAATCGATATCGCTAGGAAAATTGGAGCAAATGTCATCCATAAGAATTTCCAAAGAGCATTCTGAAAGTTATGACTTAATAGTTAATGCTTCAAGCTTAACCAAGGCAATTGATTATGGAATGAATCACTTAAAACCAGGAGGAATTTTATCTTCGGCAATGATATACTTAAATAAAGAAAATCAACATACCTTATTTTCAAATGTATGCCAAGAATCTCACCTTAAAAACGGGACTGGCAAATCCAATGTCAGATATACCACAGATGTTAAACTTCATAAATGAAAATAAGATTCAGCCTGAAATAGTTACAACACATCTTAGTAATTGGGAAAATGCAGCAACCGACTTACTCAAGCAGACAACGAAAGTAATCATTAAGAGAAATCCTATTAAGAATGAATAACGACACCTAACAATGTATATAAAAAATAGGCGAAACAGTAGTAAATCCAAAGATTTTAGCTCGTTTCTAACTTTTTGCTTAAATGAAAGTTTAGTGCTTCGAAATCGCCTACTTTTCATATACCAAACGTTAGCGGCAATACCTTAGTAATAAAGAAATTGGTTCATTGAAAATCTTGAATTGTAGGATTGACCTGATATTTGGTTTTGTCCTCTCAACCGAAGTACAGTTGGACTTCTCTTGGATTATAAACATGGTTCCATTTATAACAATTATGAATATGAAAAAAGTAGCAAGAACTCTGGAAATGGTTAAAACATTAATAGTTTTATGTGCAATTGGGCAGGAACACTTCTGGGGAAGTCCAAGTACTTCGGTTGCAAGAGAATATTCCAAGCTCAACTTTCCTACAGAAATTCAAGAGTAAGTGTCGGGGGAGAAATCCCCCCTTCCCCACCAAATATAATCTCATGAAAAAATCTCCAATTGATGTCTTATTTTACGAGCTATTTGGTTTCTATCCTAATAAGGCTGGGAGTGTTACGAAATTTTAACCGCTGCTGCTATAAGAATAATTACTGGTGAAGAAGTGGAATTAGACCAGCGAGTTATGGGCAACTATAGTGATACAATTTATCAAGTGGACGGGGTAACGAAGAGCCAGTCACACGAATCGATGATGAGGCTAAAGACGATACAATTCAGAATAAGAAAGTCGGACGAGGAGACATTCAAAAATTGCAGGGAGCATTGAGCGATTTGCGTTTTAAAGAAGGATTATTTACTTCGGCTACTGACTTTACAAAACCAGCAAAGAAATATGCTGAATCTTCCTTTCTCAATCCTAGTCAAAAACCAGTACAATCATATCAGATAAGACCCTCTACCGAGGAAGATGAAAAAGGGCGAATCAAAAAATTTGAGATCACAACGGTTATGGTTCTTCCAAATTTTGAAAAAGCTAAGTACAAATATGCTTGGACAGAAGAGGCAGTTGAAAAATTCAAAAAGAATGGATTAGCAAACAAACAAATTTCAATTAAGGTCGAGACTCTTTACGAGGATAATGGAAGTTTTGCCACGAGTATTCAAGATTTCACACATGATAACCAACCAATATTGATGGATATTGATGAAGAATTAGCTAAAGGTTGTTGGATCTTTCGAGGGCTTTGTATTAAGCATGAAAACGAATATTATGGACTAAAGGGAATTGATTACGAAATCCCTTATTATCGCTTTTCAAGTACGTTTACAATAGAATCAGAAGGGAAGCCTAAAATATACGTGGCATCTGAAAATGGAGATGTAAACAAACTTATTACGGATAAACAGCTAAGAGAAATGATACGAATCAAAAAATAAAAGCCGCTAACATTCTGTATGAAATCATGGCTGGTCAGTGGTATACGGAACTTTAGCTCTTTGTAGAAGCCCGTCAATCCGCAGGATTGACTTAGTGTATTGAGAAAAATTAGCAAGCCAATCCTGCGGATTGCCTAGTCAGTAACTCGAAACTTTTGTACTTTTAAATCAGCCACGCTTCATACAGTGGCGTTGTAGTGCATTAAAAAAGAAACCTCAGTTAAGCTTGACAGATTCGAGACTACATATAGAAAAGTTAGAAGAGAACAGCGACATCCCTTATGATCTACTTGAATTAGCGGATCCATCGAGAATTCAGATAAATGAATATTTAAAAACGGGAACTTGTTATTTGGCGAAAGTTGACTCTAGAGTGGTTGGAGTTTTGGTTCTTAACCAAATCGACTCTACAAGTATTGAAGTGAAAAACATAGCCGTTGACGCACGTGAACAAGGTAAAGGTTTTGGTAAGGCATTACTTAGATATTCGGAATTAGTAAGTCGAGAATTAGGATTTGATAAATTGATAATTGGGACAGGAAATTCAAGTCTTGACCAACTTGCGCTTTATCAGAAAGTGGGCTTTGAGATGCTTGAAATTCAAAAAGACTATTTCATAAAGAATTACACCGAACCTATTTTTGAGAACGGAATCCAGTGTAAGCATATGGTCATTTTAGAAAAGAATGTAAGAAAATAAAATAACGCACTACAACAATCGCGAAGAAAACATGGGGCGACACAAACTGAAATCGAGCAATAATCTTCGCAGTTTAGTCCGTCACAGCTGGACAGACAAGAACTCTGAAATCCCACGTTTCTTAGCTTAGCGTTATATTGAATTAGGAATCACCTACCAAAGTCAACTTGAACCTCGTAGAAAAACATTTCAGAAAAACAGAGAAACTTCTCAAGCTGATTGATAAGAACAGAATTTCGAACTGGCTTCTGAACGATGGCTACTTCCCAGAACAATATGTTTTACCTCCAACTTTTAGGGTTGACAAATTCAAGCTGAAGTCTAAACCCGAATTCAAGGATATTAATGATCTGCCAAGATTCGAGATAAACTCTATCTCCTATCCAAAATCATCTTTAACTTCTAGAGAGTTCGGTATTCAACACCCAAGAAACTATCACGACATAGTATTTTGGCTGAATCAAGAATGGGAGTTTATTCTTAAACATCTCTTTCCTAAGAAACTCAAAATTTTCTCATACAGCATGCCAATTCCCGTTAACTCAAGATCAATTGGGAAACTAGGTAAGCTGCGTTCAGGAAGATTAATTTATGAGTGGATAACAATGACTGAAAAAGACCTTGTTGCTGAAGCGAGCAAGTATAAATTAATCGTCCGCTCGGATATTACGAACTTTTATAATTCAATATATACTCACAGTATTGGATGGGCGCTTCACGGACAAGAGAAAGCCTTCAAAGACAAGAAAAGTAGTTTACTAGGAAATAAGATTGATAAGTTGGTTCAATATGCCAACTATGGCCGAACTAATGGTTTACCAGTTGGATCAGCTTTAAGTAATTTAATCGCGGAACTGATACTCACCAAGGTAGATTTGAACGTATCAAAAAAACTAAAATCAGTTGACTTTCTAGCTACAAGATTTAAAGATGACTATCGAATCCTATGCCATAATGATGATGATGCAAAACACATTCTCAAAGTGCTTGCAGATGAATTAAGAGAGTTCAATTTGCTAATTAATGAATCCAAAACAGCAATCCTCGAACTTCCTACTGGACTGTACAGACAGCACGATAGAGACTTCCATCCATTCTCTGTTAAGCGCAAGAAAAGTATAGGTTTTAAAACCTTTGAACTCACATTGCTCAAAGTTCTTGATATTCACCGTGAATATCCAGGAACCAGCATTATTGAAAAATACTTCAGCGAACTATTTGACAAGGACTATATACTCAAAATCAAATTCTCAAATCACACAGCATCAAAAAAGAAACAGATTTATAGTGCACTCAGTCTTCTCCTATTAACAAAACGAGAATCAGAAAAATCTATGAGCGCAATTCTTTCACTAATTGAGGTAATATACCTTGATAACCGATCAACATCTTTAAAAGAGCATCTGAAGGAACTTATCATGGCAGAAATTAAACTTGCTAATGAGAAGAAATCTGCATTTGACTTAGCTTGGCTAATCTTCTTCTCAAGGTATTTGTCATTGGGAATTAATGAGGTTTGGATAAGATGTAACGTTAACTCAGAACTAAGAAAGAACTCATTTGTGGCTTCCATATTTTTAAGCAAACAGAAGATATTTACTGATTCGAAAGTGGATCTTTTTCAAAAACCCAAAGACTGCAAAGACATATCACTTGCCAAAAGATTGGCAGTTTTCGAGCGAGACAAAACGTAAAACTCAATATAACAAACACTATCATCCATAAGCTTACAGAGCTATTTGCAAAGGCTGGTGCTATAAGATACTTTTATAGAAATTTGAAAAGTCTAGCTTACGGATGATAGTTGGGCGTTGGCGGTAATTTGAGAAAAACGAAAAAAACAATATGAATATTAAACGATTAGCATTCGGACTTCTGACAATTGGACTTATAAGTTGCAATTCGACACCGAAAGAAAAGAACACAAAAGAAACAGAAACCTATCCCGACATTAAAATTGTAGGTGCAATGAAAAACGTGATGTGGAAAGGCGAATTAGGAAGTAGCATTGATCTTGACACTATTTCGGAGAAAAATGGACTTTATGGACTTGGACCTGTAAGTTTCTTGACAGGCGAATTGCTGATTAATAACGGAAAGAGTTATGTGTCAAAAGTTACTTCTGATTCAACAATGAAAGTTGAAAAAACCTTTAATACATCAGCACCATTCTTTGTTTATGGAAACGTAACTGAATGGAACGAAATAGATTTGCCTTCTAACGTTAAAACAATTCAAGATTTAGAAAAATTCATTGTCGACAAAACAACTGAATTCAAAAGACCTTTCACCTTTAAAATAATTGGACAGGTTTCAAGTGCGATTATCCATATTCAGAATTTACCCGAAGGAACAAAAGTGTCATCGCCAGATGAAGCACATCAAGGTCTAGACAAATTACAATATTGGAAAAGAAGATGCTGAAATAATCGGATTTTTCTCGACCGAACACAAAGGAGTTTTTACACATCACGACTCATTTTTGCATCTGCACTTGATAACAAAAGACGAAAGCAAAATGGGACATTTAGACGAATTAGAAATCGGAAAAATGAAACGATATCTACCGAAAAAATAAAAAAATACCGCCAACAATGTATATAAAAAATAGGCAAAACAGTAGTAAATTCAAGGCTTTTGGCTCGTCAAACTTTGTGCTTAACCGAAAGTTTAGTACTTCGAAATTGCCTACTTTTCATATACTAAAAGTTATAAGCAATGATAACTGCATGAAGAAAATATTAATAATAGCCGCTGTAGTGATAATTGGTGTGATTCTTTATCTGAATTACCTAGTTAAGGAACACGACTTAAGGCCATTACATAAATATGAAGACATTCAAATACCTGTAGGTCTTGATTGTTCTTCTGTCCGATTAGGGAATTTTGAAACTGAGAAATCATATATTGAAAGAACAGAAAGCAAACAAATTCAAACGAACAAAGCAACCGGTGACAAGAAGGAATTTTACATGGATTGGAAAAGCAATTGTGAATATGTTCTGACATCAGTAAATGATGAATCTGAAGTGATAAGAATTAAAATTACTGCAGTTAACCCTGACAACTATGGCTGCTATGTGATTTCTGATAAATATGCGGACAATTACCCAAATTTTTTATCAATTACGCGTGTTAAAAAAAGCTTATAACATTCTGTATGAAATCATGGCTGGTCAGTGCTAGACGCGACTTTGGTGCTTCGTGGCTAGCCCGTCAATCCGCAGGATTGACTTACTGTGTTGAAATAATTTAGCAAGCCAATCCTGCGGATTGACTCGGTGGTAAACCGAAACTTTTGTACTTTTAAATCAGCCACGATTCATACAGTGGCGTTACCTTTCATAAAAGAGCAAATTACAGAGCACATGAAAATAATCCTTTTTACCATCATCTTCTTTGTCTCACTTTCAATTAACGGACAAGGCTTTCATGATCGTCATCCAGAACTATCAAAGTTTGCTAAAAATATTGATGACCAATTAGAATCATACAAATCAGTTATACTTGAAAACGAGGCGTTTCTTGATAATATGACGGACGGAGGAGGAATTCTAAAAGGCTATTTTTCAGGGGACAAAATCGTTAAAATTGAACTTTGGGCTGGAGTTTCGAACGGCAAACATGAATTTGACTACTATTTTAAAGAATCTGAACTGTTCTATATAGTAGAGTCATTCAAGCGATATTCTTATGACGTGAACTCTGACACGTGGGACTACTCTAAACTGGTACAGTCATTCCAAGGAGACTACCTTTTCTTACCTACTTTTGACTACGAAACACTAGGACACAATAGATTCGAAAATGATGAGTTTGACCCCGAAGAGACATTGGCTGAGGAAGTAGAAGAGTATGTTAAACTTCTGAACGAGAAAAGAAACGAAAGGTAACATTCTGTATAAATCATGGCTGTTAGTAGGTTATTGTTCCTTTAGCTCTTTGTAGAAAGCCCGGCAATTTGCAGGATTGACTTATTGGTGAATATTAATTTAATAAGCCAATCCTGCGGATTGCCTCGGTAGTTCACTGAAATTTTTATACTTTTAATCAGCCACGAATTTATACAGTGGCGTTAGCTGTTATTAAATAATGAGAAGATTATGATTGACCCTGTAACTGGATTGACAATTTTAGGAGGAGCCTTCGGGGGAGCAAAAGTTCTTGAAAAAATATTAGGCCCTACCTCTGAATATATTGGTGACCAAATAAAGGAATGGACAAAAAAGAAAGTTGAAAATACTTCCAATATTTTCAAAAATGCAGAGAAAAAACTTGGTGATAAGATTAAGAATGATGGCCAGGTTCCTCCAAAGGTTCTAAAAGGAATATTAGAAGATGGTGCCTGGTGCGAAGAAGATCTGCAGGTAGAATATTTTGGAGGCGCTCTTGCTTCTTCCAGATCAGGTGTATCCAGAGATGATAGAGGTGCTTATTTTGTGTCCTTAATTGCAAGATTAACTACGTATCAATTAAGAACTCACTATCTATTTTATCATTTAATAAAGAAGCACTTTGATGGTCAAGATATAAACATCAATGATGGTAATAATTGGAGAAACCTTGAAATTTTCCTGCCTTTCGAAACATTTTACCACGCTATGGATTTTACGGAAGATGAAGCCAACGATTGGTCGAACATCCTTTCCCATGCGGTTTGGGGATTGAACAAAGAAGAACTTTTGACTGGTTTTAGCTGGGGGCCAAAAGATCATGTCCAGAAGAAATTCAAACTTGCGGACACGGATGGAATAATCTTTCAACCTACAAAATCTGGTGTAGAATTATTTATGTGGGCATACGGTCATGGACAAGATTCAGTAAACAACTTCTTTAGTTCTGAACTCATATTCCCTAACGATCAAGCAATCAAAATTGGCAGCTCTGTTTCGACAAAAGAGGAAAAAGAAATGGAGCAAGAAAAAAAGAAAAACAACAGCTAACAAAACCTAAACTGCATTAAAACGCAGTTTAGCCAAACCGTTGTGCGTCATTTAAAAATGAAACTTTGAAATGCAAATTAAACCTGAAGAATTAGATAATAATGGGTACGTCCTAATAGACAGTTTAGGACATAAGGAACTTATTCCATTTGTGAGAACATACTTAAAAAAGCGGACAAAAATTTCATCATTTTACACAGTCTCTAATATAATTATAGTTGTTGCAATAATATTTTGTTTTTGGCAAAATTATGGAATTGGTGATTTTAGTTTGGGTAGTGGAATTACATATTTTACTTATGGAATGGCTATTGCATTTGGACTGATACCATTACACGAATTTATCCACGTTTTAGCTTATAAATCTCAAGGTGCTGAAAAAACATCCTATGGGGCGAATTTAAAAAAATTTCATTTTATGGCAATTGCTGATAAGTTTGTTGCCAACAAAAAAGAATTTCAAGTTGTTGCCCTTGCACCATTTATAGTCATATCTATTATTTTGGGAATTCTTCTATTTTTTGTTTCAAATCTATGGGATTTTACAATTCTAGGAATATTGCTCACTCATACGGCTTTTTCTTCAGGAGATTTTGGTTTATTAAGCTACTTTGAATTTAACAATGACAGAGAAATTATAACCTACGATGATAAAGAAAATAACATTTCATATTTTTATGGAAAGATTAAGTAAAAAAAACGAACGCACAACAATGTATATAAAAAATAGGCGAAACAGTACTAGATTCAAGGCTTTTGGCTCGCCTCAAAGTTGGTACTTAACCGAAAGTTTGGTACTTCGAAATCGCCTACTTTTCATATACTCAACGTTGTATGTAATTAAACCTTACCGTACAAAGACAGTCTAAGAAGTAAAATCGTTGTTCTTATGAAAAGTAATTTAATATTGTTTTTACCAATCATACTATTCTGCATCTCCTGCGGAAAAGATTCCGTCACCCCAATAAATGAAGAAATAAGCACTGCCAGTACTTTTTCAGGAATAATTTGTTTGGTTACTAATGCACAAGCAGATCCCGCATTTACTTTTGACATGCCTTATATTGATGGGGTTAAACTTCGTCTTGGATGGAGAAATATTGAGCAATCTAATAATGTTTATGATTGGTCTTTAATAGATAGCTATGTTGAGGAAGCAAGAACAAGAGATAAGGATTTAAGTATTAGTATTGCAGGTGGGTCAGCTTCGCCTCAATGGTTAATTGCCATGCTTGAACCAAGTGAGTATGTTATTGCCAGAGGTAACATCGTTCCAAATCTTTGGAATGAAACTTATGTAACGGAGTATATTCAGTTTATAGAAGCTTTTGGTGCAAGGTATGTCAATGAAAAATATGTTTCTCACATCACAGTATCAGGAATAGGATACACAAATGAACCCGTTATTCCGCCACCTTTTGGATTGGAAGTGCTTGAAGAATGGTCTATATCAAGTAATCGTATAATTGATGCTTACATTGCTAACTTTCCAGCAAAGGCTATTTCCATACCTGTTCATACTCAAATATCTACAGAAGACACTTGGGATTTTTTCAAAGAGCACGTGCTAAACCCTACTTACCTTAAATCAGAAAATATTGGTTTAGAATATCATGGTCTTGATGCAACAGCTTCATCCATTGAAGGAACGATAGCCGACAACTATTATCAGGAAATAAAGGATATTGCCGAATTTAGAACAACGGGCTATCAATTTGTATGTTCGACTATTGGGAACAGTGTGTGTGATCCAGCCTGGGTAAATGGTTCATCTCAAAATACGGATAATCTATTACAAAGAACATTAGAAGCTGGCGTGATAAACGGAGCAGATTTTATAGAAGTATATGCTAATGATGCTTCAGATCCTACAAATCTTGAACTTTTTAAAAGTATTTCAACCCTATTGAAGGAATGAAAACTACATACAACAAAGTATATAAAAAATAGGCGAAATAGTAGTGAAATCAATACTTTTGGCTCGTTTCAAACTTTATGTTTTACCGAAAGTTTAGTTCTTCCTAACTGCCTACTTTTCATATACTAAACGTTGTAGTGCATTAAAATACCTTGTTTACATGAAATCTGAGATTGAATCAATTCTTACAAAGTATCGAGGGAAATTATCAATTTGCTCATGTACTAAAAATGAATTGACTAATCTGTTAGAATTCGACCATCATGTTGTGAAAATTAATGGTGAGAAGGGTGTACTAATTACATATCATTTAATAGGTACAAAAATGGAATGCGATTTTTATGAAGTAATAGTTGTTCATGAATACGTCATTAGTCATCCTTCGGTACCCGACCATGTCAATCAAATTATAGATAAAATGGATTGGGAAAGAAAATGAAACCGCACTACAACAACACATATAGCTTATGGCGGGTGAACAGCTACCAGCAAGGGTTTCGCTCCGTAGCCAGCCTTGGTTTCAATGGACAGGAAAGTGCGTCGAAAGCGCCACAAGCCATATGCAAACCGTTAGCGCCAATAACGCTTATCTCTCTTTCACAGTAGCAATAAAGCTCGCATAAATTAGAGATTACTTCGTAAAAAATAATCCAATCGCAATTTAACAATCTCGTAGAGTAGAATTCATTCAGGAATTATTCTTTTGAGATACGAAAAAGTATCAATACAAAAATAAAACACATCTTATATGACAGGGTTGTCATTTATTTCATTACATTTGTGACAGGGTTGTCATTAATGTAATAAATATGCCAAGTAAAACATTTTTAAATCTGCCAAAAGACAAACGAGAATCCTTTATTCAAATTTCTTTGAAAGAGTTCTCTGATAATAATTTCGAAACGGCAAGTGTAAATAGAATCATAAAAGAACTTGATATTTCACGTGGAAGCGTGTATCAATACTTCACAGATAAACTAGATCTTTGGCTGTATTTAAAAGAATATGCTGAAAAAACTAAAATGGAGAATGTTCAATCTGTTAACAGAGAAGACTTCGACACCTTTTGGGATTATTTTCGCGAATTATATATCAAAGGAGCTGATTTTGACCTTTTAAACCCTCTTTGCAGCAAATTTCTTTATAAAATATATTATAAAGAAACCAGTAAAGAAGTAGATAAATACAGTAACAATTGGAAGGTTCAAGCAGACGAACAATTTCGACAATGGGTTCAATTTGAGCAGTCAAATGGAAGTTTCAATAAAGACATATCACTTGATATGATCGTCCATTTTATGGTTACAATTAGCACAAGTTTAGTGGAGTTATTGCAAAACAAATTCTTAGTTGATTTTGATCAGAACTTAGAAAATAACAAGAGTTTGTTATCAGATAATATTTTAGCTTATTCCAAAGCCGTTGACGAAATTATCTCTCTCCTTTCAAAAGCATTAAAATAAAGAAAATGATACACGTAAATGATTTAAAATTCTGTTACACCCCAGAAGGAACAGAAACAATAAAGGGAATTACCTTTACGATAGGAAAAGGACAAATATTTGGACTTTTAGGACCTAGTGGTTCTGGAAAATCGACCACACAAAAAATTTTATACAAACTTCTTTCAGGATATGAAGGAAGTGCAAAAATTAAAAATAAAGAAGTTTCTGAATGGGGAAAAGAGCTATACGAACAAATTGGTGTCGGGTTTGAATTGCCAAACCACTATTTGAAATTATCTGCCATAGAAAACCTGAAGTTTTTCCAATCATTTTATGGAAAAAATCATGATCCAATGGAACTGCTCAAAATGGTTGGGCTGGAGAAGGATGCTGACAAAAAGGTGAGTGAATTTTCTAAAGGAATGAAAATGCGATTAAATTTTGTAAGAGCTTTCGCTCACGATCCGGAAGTCCTTTTTTTAGATGAGCCCACTTCTGGACTAGACCCGACTAATAGCAGAATCATTAAAGACATTATTTTAAGTTTAAAAAAGGAAGGCAAAACAATTTTAATTACAACCCACCACATGGAAGACGCAGAAGAACTTTGCGATCAAGTTGCCTTTCTGGCAGATGGTGAAATTAAAACCTTAGATTCTCCTCAAAACTTGAAATTAGAACACGGAAAAAATACAGTAGAAGTATTAATGCAAGCGAATGCTGAGCCAGTTACATTTGATTTAAAAACATTGAAAGATAATAGTGAGTTCTTAGATTTAATAAAGACTGGAGAGATAAAAACAATTCATTCAAAAGAGGCAAATCTAAACGATATTTTCATTGAAGTAACGGGTCAAAAATTAAAGTAATGAAACAGCTATTGAGATTAATTAAACACGATTTTCTAATCCTAAATCGAAACCGCATAATCACTTTATCGCTTCTTGTTTCGGCACTTTACATTGGAGCGTTTCTGGCATTATCTGGCTTTGATCAAATCGAAAAGTTACTTATTCTAGTCATTTATAACGACCCTGCGCTATTGGGAGTTTTATTCACTGGAGTTTTAGTCCTTTTTGAGAAGAACGAGAACACACTCCAAGCTATTTCGGTTAGTCCAATCAAGGTCTCAAACTATATCTTATCAAAGTCTATTGCATTAACCGTTGTTGCATTACTATGCAGTTACTTAATGGCATTTTCGGGGCATGGCTTTCATTTTAATTACCTCCATTTTGGCTTGGGAGTTGCATTAAGCACCATGACTTTTTCTTTTATCGGATTTTCTATCGTTGCTACACAAGACACATTCAATAAATATATGATTGTAGCCGTTGGAGTTATAGTGCTATTTTTGCTCCCCTTTATAGGTTTTTTTAACCTAACTTCTGATGCACTATTTTGGATTTTCCCCACTCAACCTGGCATAAAAATACTGTCAGCTTCTTTTGGACAGTTAGACACTTTGGAAATTATAATCTCTTATGCATTAGCAATAATATGGTGCACTCTATTTTATAAACTTGCAGTAAAAAGAATCACTCAAAAACTAAAATCATAATGAAAAAACTAGCGAAACTCATAGAAAGTGATTTAAAACTAATTTACAGAGATAAAACATTATCGAGCTTTTTAATATTACCAATAATCTTAATTTTTGTATTCAAATTTCTCACCCCCTTACTCATTGAAAAAATTCCAATACTTGAAGATTACCGAACTTTGATAGCCATGTTTGCCAGTATTCAAACAGCCATAATGTTTGGTTTTGTTACCTCTTTCCTCATATTAGATGAAAAGGATGAAAATGTGATGCAAGTGATTCGTGTATTGCCCATATCCAGTTCGTATTTTATTCTATACAGATTATTGTTTGCGACTGTTTTCTCTTCAACTGCAGCATTTTTCATGATTACCTATACTGGAATTGCTAATCCGGGAATATTTAATGCACTATTACTTTCAATACTTTATGGTTTAACGGCACCCACAATTTCATTAATCATTGCGACTTATGCTAAAAACAAAGTAGAAGGAATGGCCTATTTTAAAGGTGTTGACTTATTATTAATGTTACCGCTAGCCAGCTTTTTTGTAGGGTCTAGCATCTCTCTTGTCTTTTCAATATTACCAACGTATTGGACATTTAAGTTCTATGATCATTCATTTAATGGAGAACCCTCACTCAATTATTTTATTATTGGTGCGCTCTTTTTTATCTCTCTTATTTCAATACTAATTATTCAATTTAAAAAGCGAGTTTTTGGTCGGTCGTGATTCTCATAATAATTTATTGGTTATTAAAACAGGCGCTAACAACGTGTAAATTTCATAGCTGTTTCGTACCTTACAGCAACGTAAATTTACACTAAACGTTGTGGCTAATACGAAACAAAATCATCGTATACCTTAAGTCCCTTTTGACTCAAATAATTTTTTAATAACTGATTAACAGTTTTACAATATTCTGTTTTATTGTACTGAGAGGTAGGCAACAATTGGAAATAGGATGAACGAATACTGCCGCTCAAAAACATAAGATACATGAAGTCATCCTCAATAAGTGAATCAATTAAAAACCCTTCAGCATAAAGTTTTTTTAACAGTTTCAGCCAAATCTGCTTTCTCTCGTCTTGTGACATGACCATTTTTGAGTAAACCCTCGGAAAATTTCGTTTAATCTCGACAAAATCTACTGTAAAAAATAGGTACTTGAGGCTAATATCATAACTCATTAGAGGTAATGTCAAAAAGTATGTTAGTAAATTTTCATAAGCTGCAGGCGACTGTAAATCGGTTAATTCAACATTCATTTCTTTATAGATTTCCAACACTAAATCTTCCTTAGTAGGATAATGGTAGGTTAAATTACCATAGCTTCTTTTCAACTCCTTACCAACATCACGAAGGCTTACATTGGTGACTCCGCTTTGATTGAAAAGTATTCTACTTTTCTCTTTTATCATTTTTTTTGTACTCATATTGCAAATTTAGTCCAAATGACCTAAATTTGCAATTAAATTATAATTCAATTGAATGAAAAGCATATATAAAACACCCAAGGATAAGGAAAGTGTACTTGCACTTTACGATCAAAAATTGAAAAGCCTTAATTTTCCTTTTATAGAAAAAGATGTTGAAACAGCTTTCGGTAGGACAAGAGTGCTAATCTCAGGTAATGAGAAGGGTAAAAAAATTGTACTTTTTCATGGAATACATGCTGGCTCGCCACTTAGCCTTGAAAGCATCAAGAATCTGCAGAAATTCTATGAAATTTATGCGATAGATACGATTGGTCAGGCCACGAAAAGTGCAGAAACTACCATTAATATAAAAGATAATTCTTTTGCGCTATGGGCAGATGAAGTTTTAATCAAGTTGTCGATTGCACAGGCAGATTTTATAGGTGTCTCTTATGGTTCTTATATCCTTCAAAAATTAATTACACATCGACCGCAAAAAGTTGGAAAATGCATTTTTATAGTTCCAAGTGGTTTAGCCAACGGGGAACTATGGACATCTTTTAAAAACCTTTCATTACCATTAATAAGATTTCAAATCACTAAGAAGGATGAAGACTTGAGAAAATTTGTTCGTCACTTTATACCAAATGATGATGATTATATGTTCGCTTTTCAACGAGCCATTTTAACAGGGCTTCACATGGACTATAGAAGACCTCAAATTCTACAAAAAAAAGATGTTGAACATTTTACTAACCCTGTATATATTATAGCTGCAGATGATGATATATTCTTCCCTGCAGACAAATCAATTGCAAGAGCTAAAAAAGTGTTTAATAATTTGAAAGAAGTACATCTTTTAAAAAACTGTAAACATATGCCTGATAAATCTCATTTTATAGAAATTGAGGATAAATTAAAAAAATGGATAAATTAAGAAGTATAAAATGATTCTAGAAACCAAACGCTTAAAAATTATTCAGTGTGATGTAGAGATTTTAGAAGAAGCTGTAAAAGGCAATTCCAATATTGCTACTAAATTGGATGTGAAAGTGCCAGTGAATTGGACAGAATTTGGCAAAGAAGCCTTAGAATATGTGATTAATAAGTTGGATGAGGATCCCTCTGAAAGAGGATGGTGGACGTATTTACCAATACACAAATCTGAAAACAAATTAATAGGAAGTGGAGGATATAAAGGCAAGCCAACACAAGGAGATGAAATAGAAATTGGCTACGAAATTGCTCCAGAATATAGAAATCAAGGCTTTGCCACAGAATTCACTATAGCATTAATTGAAAATGCTTTTAAAGATAACTGCGTAAAGCTAATCTCTGCGCATACGCTAGGAGAATTTAATCCATCTACAAAAGTGTTAATGAAATGTGGATTTGAAAAAGTTGCCGAACTAAATGATCCAGATGAAGGAACCATTTGGAAATGGGAGTTAAAAAAAATACATTAAATTATGAACACTAAATCCAATTATTTTTTACTTGCAGGGCTTATATTAATTTTCTTTCTCGTAGTTCAATATACAGATATCTATGGGAATTCTACTTGGTTTAAAGCGTTTTTATTAATATTAGTTATCTCACTTATTGGAGGTGGGATATCACATAAGCCAAAAAGTTGAAATGAATTCTAAAATGAAGAACTTGTGATAAAAACAAAAAGAACCTTAATAAGACCTATCAATCAAGAAGACGCAAACGCAGTTTTTAATTATAGATCTGATTCTAAAACAAACCAATTTCAGGGTTGGATTCCAAAGACTTTAGAAGATGTAAACGAAATTATACTTAAAAACCCTGCTGAGTTTAATGTTCCTGAAACTTGGTTTCAACTTGTAATTATTGAAACTAATTCTGATAAAATAATTGGAGATATTGGCATTCACTTTTCTGATGAAAGAAATTTACAATGTGAAATTGGATGTACTTTGAATAAAGCGTATCAAAAAAAGGGATTTGCGTCAGAAACACTTCAAGCTGTGATAGATCATTTGTTCACAAAATTAGAGAAGCATAGGATTTTCGCTTCATTAGATCCTAAAAATGAAAATTCTGTTAACCTATTAGAAAGGCTTGGATTTAGAAAGGAAGCACACTTCAAACAAAGTTTGTGGTTTAGAGGAAAATGGGTTGATGATATGGTATTTGCCATATTAAAAATCGAATGGAAATAAAAAGTACTAGCCACAACATTGGCTAAGAAAACATAGGGCAGTAATTACTTTCAGAAAGGTTAGTTCATTTAGCAAGCTTTAGTTTCGGTGGATAAATAATCACTCCGAAAGCCCAACGTTTCTTAGCCTAAAGGTTGGCAATAATTATGAAGAAAATGACGAATAAAGTATTCTACCTTACAATTTTCATATTGAGTTTTCTTTCTTGCAAAACAGAAATGAAACCTAAAACTGAGATTCTTGAAAGCGAAAAAGCTGAAAAAATTGATATTCTCGCAAACCGCTATCTTGATTTAGGTCGTTTCAGTGGAGTTGTTTTGGTAACCAAAGGCGATACAATTCTTTACGAAAATAGTTTTGGTTTAGCGGATTATGAAAACAATAGATCCTTTTCTAATAAAACCACTTTTAAAATTGGGGAAATTTCCGAAATAGTTACTGCGAATATTGTTAAAGAAATGGCTAAAAAGGAGAAATTCAAATTAACAGACAAAATTTCGAATTACATTCCAGAATTCAAATCAGACTTCACAATTAATGATTTGCTAAATCATAAAACTAATTTACCAAGCTTGCAAACTATTCAAGAACAAAATCCAGAGCTGGAATATTCAACTATCGATTATGCGAACTTAGCACTTCAATCATCTGAAAAAACTAAACGAAGTGATTTAAACTATAATATTTTGGGATTGCTGATAGAAAAAATAAGCGGTAAAACCTTTCAAGAAAATATAGAAAATTATAGCAAGGAATTGAGTTTAGAAAACACATATTTTCAAAAAACTGATTCATCCTTGGCAGTTGGCTATCTATATCATAACCATCAAGGCAATGGACTTGAATTACAAAAAGCACCTGTTTCTAATGATGATATTACATTTAGTAGCAAAGGAATAAAATCAACAGCAAATGATTTGGCAAAAATCATAAGTTCAAATTTCTCGGATAAATTAGAAATTGATGGCTATTATGACGGTTTTAGTTATTCGGTAGTTAATAATTCACAGACCCAAATTGCAATTGTTGTTCTATCAAATCGCAGACATCCAGTTGCAAAGGAAATTTCAAATAGTATTGAATCGATACTTGAAAATAAAGAATACTCACTTCCTTTGGCAAGAGAACAAATTGGCATTGACAAAAATTTGTTAAAGGATTATTCGGGATTCTATTCTCTAAACGAAAATATGAATTTAGAAGTCATCAATGAAAATGATAGTCTATTTGTAATGATGGGGCCAAATAAAATACATTTATTGCCTCAATCGGAAAACCAATTTTATATGAAACAAACAGATGGGGCTATGCGGTTTTTGAGAGATACAGATAATAAGGTAAAGGAAGTTGAATTATTAGATGGATTTTTAGAAGGCAATAAAATTAAACGCGTGGAAAAATAACTATTGCCAACAACGGCTATAAGCAATTGGGGTTTAGGTGCTTAACCTAAAATTAAAATATAAAACAAAGGTCTGTGCTAAACTGAAAAGTAAGAGCAAAAAATCCCCAACTGCTCATAGCCACGACCGTTAGCGGTCAGCTAAAAAACATTACGGTAAACAATGAAAGTAGAAGACATAAAATCATTTGACGGACAACATTGCGAGACAACAGCGACAGGAACATTGTTGCGACAACTCGACATTGAACTTTCCGAACCAATGCTTTTTGGTTTAGGTGAAGGACTTGGGTTCATCTTTTGGAATATGAAGACAATGGACTTTCCATTTATTGGTGGACGAGTAAAAACCGACCTTGTAACACAAAATATCGCAAGAAATCTGAACCTTGAATTGACCGTTAAGGAAACTTCATCAGTAAAAAAGGCTTGGGACAGCGTAAAAAAACTAATTAACAATGGAAAAGTAGTCGGTTTAAAATTGGACTGTTACCATTTGCAATATTTTTCTCGACCATTTCATTTTGCAGGACATTATGTTGCAATTTACAACTATGACAACGAAAATGCTTTTTTGGTGGACACCAAACAGCAAGGCGGACAAGTAAAAACAAGTTTGAAAAGTTTGGAGTTGGCAAGAGCAGAAAAAGGACCAATGTCCTCTAAAAATTTGTTTTACACAATTAACAAGACTGACAAAGACTTTGCCCTGAAAGAAGCGATTATTACAGCAATAAGAAATAACGCAACTGATTATTTAAATCCACCAATTACAAATATTGGTTATAAAGGGATTTTAAAAACAAGCAAAGAAATAATCAAGTGGTTTAATACCAGTAAAGACATTGAAAACGAATTTAGCGCTTCTGCAATGATTATGGAAAAAGCAGGAACAGGCGGAGCGCTATAGAAACTTGTACAGAGACTTTTTAAAAGAAAGTTGCGACTTGCTTAAACTTGACGAACTAAAATCAGGACACAAAGCATTTATTGAAATTGCTACACTTTGGACTACAGTTGCAGAACTCTTTGAGAAGGTGAGTAAAACGAATGACTTTAAGTATGTTCAACAAGCAGCAGACATTTTAAAAACAATATCTGACAAAGAAAAAAAGGCAATGGAAATGTTGAGTAAAATAAAGCCGAACCGCTAACAATGTGTATAAAAATAGGCGAAACAGTAATAAATTCAAGGCTTATGGCTCGTATCAAAGTTTGTGCTTCACCGAAAGTTTAGTGCTTCAAAATCGCCTACTTTTCATATATTAAACGTTGTGGCTAATACAAAACAGACATTCAACTAAAGAGACAGACTTTATGAAAAAGATAATTTATTATGTAGCGAGTTCATTAGATGGATATATCGCAGGAGAAAATGACGATATAAGCAAGTTTATTTTGCAGGGCAAAGGAGTTGAAAAATATCAATCCGATCTTGCAAACTTCGGAACAGTTATTATGGGGCGAAAAACTTATGAATTTGGTTTTCAATATGGACTTGAACCAGGACAACCTGCCTACCCGAATATGGAACATCACATTTTTTCCAATTCACTAAAAATCGATAACCTATCTGAATCTGTGAAAATTGAAAAACTTAGCATTGAAAAAGTGAATAATATCCGACAAAATGCTAAGACAGACATTTATTTATGTGGTGGCGGCCAGTTAGCAGGTTGGCTATTAGAGAACGGACTGATTGACCAATTAAAACTTAAATTAAACCCAATAGTACTCGGAAAAGGAACGAAATTATTTGGTTTTTCAACTGCAAATGAAAATTGGGAACTAACTGAGACAGAATCCTTTTCAGATGGACTTCTAATATTGACTTACGACAAGAAAAAAATAAATAGTTACTAGCCACAACAATGGCTAAGAAAACATAGGGCAGATAAGGCTTTCAGAAAGGTTCGTGCACTTAACAAACTTCAGTTTCGGTGGACAGTAAAATCGCTTCGAAAGCCCTACGTTCCTTAGCCAAGCGTTAGCGGCAATGATATTACCATGAATAAAGCCAATTTTCTACTACTAATAATTGCAATTCTTTTTGGCCATACGTCAAAAGCACAGGAGAGATATTTAAAATTGGATTCCCTTCTAACCACTCGATATCAAAATCAAGAATTTTCAGGTGTTGTGATTGTTGCTGAAGGAGATGAAATTACCTATGCAAATGCACTTGGATATGCAGATTATGAACAAAGAATTCCATTGAACCTTTCTACCCAGTTTGATCTATCATCCGGATCAAAACTTTTCACAGCCGTTGCAATAGCTCAACTGGTCGAACAAAATAAATTATCTTTTCATACAAAAGTCTCGGAATTTTTCCCGAACTATCTTTTGCTTCCAAGGTGGATGTACATCAGTTAATGACCCATTCTTCTGGACTGGGAAACTTTCAAACGGTCAAAGGCTTCAGTTATCAAAATATTAATTCATGTATTGACGCCTTGCCATTTATAAAAGACGAACTATTACTCTACGAACCAGGCGACAGTGCATATTATGCTACTTCCAACCTGCTGGTACTGGGGGCAATGGTTGAAAAAATCTCAGGACTTCCTTTTCCAGAATATGTCAAGAAAAACATCTCGGAAAAACTCGGTCTTGACAGAACAACCTTTGATACATACTTCTACATTCAGGATTATGCAGGACGCGATGGGCGATTTGCTAAGGGATATATTAAAAATGAAGAGGGGCAAATAGTCGAAAAGAACAGATACGAAAATGAAAGGACTCACTTAACTCTATCAGCCGGTGGAATGTGGGCGAGTGCCGCAGATTTGTTCAAATTTGACAGAGCTATCTTTTCAGGTAACTTATTTAATAAAGAACTCCTTAAACCGATGACTGCCCATCATGTTTTTACCGGATGGGAAGGCACTTATTTCGGCTATGTTTTTAATATCATCAATGTGAAGACGCACAAGGAGGGTGTTGGTCATGCAGGAAATAGTTCGGGGCATCACAGCTTTAACTTTCACTATGAAAACAAGGATACAACACTAATTATTTTGACCAACTATGGATTCATTGACATTTTTGAATTAGCACATAGCCAAATTGAACCCATACTATTTGACGAATAAAGCCGCTAACAAACGATATAGCATATGCCTCTATGAAGTTACTTGAAACTGTTCTGCAAAACCGCTAGATTGTAGATGTTAAAATAGTTCAGAGGCACATACCATATCTGGTCATTAGAGCCAATACCATGATTCGATATTTTCTACTAATTATCATAATGTCTGCATGCTCTCCTACTAACGAGGATTGTTTAGAAAAACTGAACAGCGAGCTTGGCTCTAAGTATTCTGAGCCTCTTGACGAGTTGACCCATGAATTCGAACGTATTGTGATGAAATCAGACGGTTCAAGTTTCCCAGATAAATGTAGGAATTTCCTAAAACCTCTTGCATCTGGGAAGGATCAAGAATTCTTCTCAAAAATTGTCAAGAGAGAAGAGCTTGTGAACGCTGTTAGTGGATTGGACACTATGATTTTCAAGTATGAATACTATAAAACGGATAGCCTCTCAACTAAGAAATATATTTCGAACAAATGGAACGGTAACTTTATCAAAGCGCTATCAACCTTAACGGAATGTGACGAATTGATTTCCGGATATGTAGAAACTATAGTGGAAACTGGGGGAATAGGACCTGTTCTAGTGGCGAATGGAGCAATTGTTAATTACAGTGATGAAGAATTCAACAACCCAATTGTCAAGCGAATACTGGCAGTGGAAGTTCTTCTACCTTACTTGACATATTCTCCTGACTAAAAAAGGCTCTAACATTACCTAAAAATGCATTTGCTTACTGCTTCTAGCAAGTTGAGCATATAATTCTCCACAAAGCCAATCACTTATCTTCCTTTAAAAAGAGGGTTGTCGAAGTGCTTCTCTCCTTTTACTGCTTTGCAATTGTAGTTACGGTTTGGCTTTGCTACTTTAGTACTTCGTCAGCGAATTGCGGCAAACGCATTTTAGCCGGGCGTTGTAGCACATTTCTGAAAACTGCTTCATTTGAAATTTTGTAACTTGGAACCAACTAACAACCAACCGACTACATCAATATGAAACGATTTATTAGCTCAAAACCAATAATTAGCTATCTACTAATCGCATATTTAATCACATTCTCATTCTGGTTTGCACCAAATATATTTGAAGTAACTACAGACATTAGATTTGGACTTTTTACTATTGGAGGATGTGGACCTTTAATTGCAGCATATCTGGTTATGCTCATTCAATCTGAAAGGAAAATTGAAATACCATCTTTGAAAATCTTCTTTCTCTTCTTCTTTCTCTCATTATTTTCTATCACTGCCCTAATGTACTCTATAGATTTAGGAAATATAAATGAAGAAGGCTTCACACCAAGATTACAGAATGTTAGTATCCTAGGTTGGCTACTAGTATTATTGTTTTGTTTTATTACCGGACTTAACGCTAGTAATGCAGCAAACACAAAATTAAAAGAGAATTATCTGAAAACATTCTTGTTTGAAAATCAAAAATTAAAATGGTACGCTATTGCCCTTTTAATATTCCCTACACTTTCAATGCTTGGGTATTTTCTCGGGGATTTTCTTGGATTCAAGTTGACTGATTTTTTTATAAAATATGAACCTTTTTGGCTGTTGACATTTCTGGGTACTTTCCTATACTTTGGCGGAAACGAGGAATTTGGATGGAGAGGATTTATGCAAAAGGAACTACAAAAGAAATACAGTCCATTAATTAGTGCTTTACTTATAAGTGTAGCTTGGAACTTTTGGCATCTACCAATGCATTATAATGGAATTTATTCAACAGGCGGGATTGCAGACCTTCTTCCAAGATTTTTATTGATAGTACCTCATACTATAATGCTAACTTGGTTATTCAATAAGTCAAAATATTCATTACTTGCCGTAGTTCTTTTACATACAATGCATAATAGTTTCACCAGTATATTTGGTGGAGCAAGAGAAAGTCTATTCATTCTTCAAATGCTATTTTGTGTCATTGTAATAATAAAAGAAAAAATGTGGAAAAAAATAGACTACAGTAAGGTAATTGATTAATAAAAAACGTGCTACAACAATGTATAACCGCAATTACGGCGGATTCGACTGCGTCCGAATCCACTCGGAATTGCTAAGCCAGTGTTCAACCGAAAAAACAGTAACTTTAAACCCGTAACTGACGGTTATACCAACCGTTGGGCACAATTAAAACCGACTTCCGATTAAACCTTTTCAATTTTTGTGCATCTAATTCTATATTGAACTTATAAACAGAAAAAATGAAAAAAGTGTACCTCACAATTATAACCACTTTCTTAACGCTTGGAATTACTGCTCAAACTATTCAACAACTCATAGATTCGGCAGCAACCTTTCCGCCTATGCCAAGGGGCACAGCAGATATGATTCCATTTGTTCAGGGCTTTCCAACTTTCGCTTCAGGAGCACCTTTCAACGATTTGGATTTTACACTTCTTGACACAGACTATATGGATGGCGAGAATAGTGGTGGAGATGTTTTTATGCCTGTTGACCCTTCAGACCAATTCCCAGGAGCCGATAAAGTAAAATATATCCGTTGCATTTTAAACACGGATTTAAATCAAGCCTATGGTAGTGCAGATATTGATAGAGTAATTCTTGGAACTCACGAAATTAGCGTACCCTTTTTTTTACGTGGCGCTGACGGCATCGACAACGATTATGCTGTTATTCAGCACCTCGATTTTGAAGCGGGATATATTCAGCTTAAAGGTTCTGCCAATGACTACGATTTGGTATATTGTACTTTAGCTGATGGCTGCCAAACAGAAGGGTGGTATTTATTTTATACTGCCAATAACAGTATAGACCTTATTGCATTCATCTATCCTTGCTGGGATATTGAACCTTCTGTAAGTGGTAATCCACCAAATAATCCCAACCCTATTTGTAACTCAGATAGTACCTTGAGCTTAACTAATCCTACTCATTTCAAATACGCCCAGCCCATTAACACGAATATCACTTTGACAAATGGGATTGCTCAATTTGGAAGCAATGGAAAAGAAGTCATTGGTGGAATGACAGTCGATAGCCAGGGCAATACATATTTATTTGGACTTACAGACGGCAACTTAGATGGGAATACTGATGCTGACAATGAAATCTTTGTCATCAAACTTGACATTAACGGAAACCGACAATGGGTGACAGAACTTCCAATGGCAGAAGGAACAATTTTGAAAGACGGAATTACAGACAATCAATTTTTGTATGTCTGTGGACGGACTTTGGGAAATTTGCCAGGCTTTACGAATGCAGGAAGATGGGACGGCATTATTTTAAAACTTGACCTCTCAAACGGACAAATTATAGCGTCAGACCAATGGGGAAATGCAGGAATTGACGGTTATGGAAACATAGAACAAGACGATAACGGAAATATTTTTGTTTCAGCGCAAGGCTCGCCCGTTGGACAAGGCGGAACAGATGATGTGTATTTGGTTGCCAAACACAGCAAATCTGACCTATCCAACATTTGGCGTGAATTGAATGCACCGAACGCCACAGGTTTTATTGCCTCTGCCGAAGCGTGGGGCGGTCTTACTTATGTTCCAAACCAAACCCCAGGTGATGGTAGGCTCATTGCTGGTGGTTGGTATTTTTCGAATTTAGGAGCTAATGCATTCGTTTCCGTATATGAAAATCTTAACTCTGCCAATCCTACTCGACCACATTCCGAAATAATCAATACACAAGGAATAAGAGCCGATTGGGTATTAGATAATGCGGTAGACAGTCAAGGAAATATATATGTAGCAGGTTTTACTACAGGCAATTTAGGTTCAACACCACTTGGCGAAGGAGATGCCTATATTATCAAGTATTCCCCTCAACTGACAAATCCTGTTTATCTGCAATTTGGAACCAACAAATCAGACCTAATTAGGAAGTTGATTATTCAAAATGACACACTCTACACTGTCGGCTACACTTATGGAAACTATATTGGGAATAATGCCGACCCAAATCTACTTTCAGGAGATGTATTTATTCAAAAGTTAGATGCTAACTTGAACCTTTTAAACGGAATTCAATTCGGAACACCACACGAAGACCGTGGCTTTGGTTATTTAAGAGATACGAATCTATGGATTGGCGGAATGACCGAAGGCTATATGTCAGGAAACAATCTTGGTTCTTTTGACGGGTTTCTTGCTGCGGTAAATACGACAGACCTTTCATTGAATAACCGATTGAATAAGAAAATTATAAAAGAATAACTGTGCCCAACAACTAAGCATTCGTGTGGTCGGTACGACCCAACATAGCCTGTCCCGCAATTCGGGAAATGCAGTGTTGAGCGAATCAGTAGCTTGCTAGAAGTGCTGCACCCTTATGGGTAAACCGAAATGATTGAGTTTAATGTCAGGGCTTAAAAGTGTTTACTTTTAAGCTGGAAGGAGTAGTCAAATCAAGTATTTTAAGGCTTTATCATATGACTTTTAATATTTTCATTGATTGAGGAGCTATTTTTTCCTCATTTTAGCACATTTTGAGCGTAGTTTTTCCATTACGCCCATTGCCGTTTCATTTTTTAGTGTCCTTTTAGTTTATTGAGCCAATGAAGAGGTGGTCCCCTTTGATCAAAGACTGCCACGGTTTGAAGTTTTCCTTTTTTGCAGGTTGGGCAGATGCCCAAGCAGGTAGCGATTGATTCAGCAATAATAATTTCAAGCTTACCTATTTGGCTCTCTATTATCGCCTTACATGCTTTTTTACGGCTGCCCGATAAAATACCAAAATGCCTGATTCGAGTAACACCTTTTGGCAGGATATGCATGGCAAACCTTCTGATAAATTCCTTTGTCTTTAAAGTCACCACATGCTTTTTGCCACCTCTCCTGTACTCTTTGGCAGAGAAGCTGACCCCGTCCTTGTCCACATCGATCAGCCGGTGGTTGCTGATGGCCACTTTATGGGTATACCTGCCTAGCCCCGATAGCTATCGGGGCCACTACTTGAGTAGGTCCATAAAATTGTTGCTTGCAATAGATCACCCAGTTCTTTTTAAACAACAGTTGGCCCTCCTGCTTGGTCAGCAGTTCTTCTTTTCTTAATGCGGCCACCATCTTTGCTCTAAATACTTTGCTCATGGCCTTTACAGGGAAAAGATATTTGCCCTTTCCCTTACCCTCTTTCCATTTTCCCGATCGGGTCAATCCCCCTGAAGGAATGATACAGTGAAGATGTGGGTGCAGGCTCAGGTTCTGCCCCCATGTATGGAGCACGGCAATCATGCCGTTGTGGGCGCCCATCAACTTGGGGTTAGCCGCAAAATCCTTTACCACTTGCCAAGCTGTTTTGAACAATAGCGCATATAGCAATCCAGGCTGTTCCAAGGCCAAACCATTGAGGGTATCGGGCAGGGAAAACACCGTATGAAAATAGGAGGTGTTGAGTAAATCCTTTTCCCTTTCCTGCACCCACTTTTGCTGTAGGTGCCCTTGATCCCGATAGCTATCGGGAGGCAGTGCCTGTTGCGGCAGCTATTGTAGCTGAGGTGCAATTTATTGCATTTAGGATTATCACAGCGATCAAGGTGACCTCCCATGGCAGACGTCCTGCATTTTGCCAATGCATACAGCGTCCTGCGCTTCCAGCTATTGCCGATAAGACTTGGCAGTTCATGTAGCTGTTGTTGCAGGATTTGCTGTACTTCAAAAGTGGGCTTCATGACCGGTAGAGTTTCTCTAAAGGAGAAAAAGGCAGTTGCCTGCCCACCCTTGCCACATGCAGGTAGCCCAAGGTGGTCTGGATGTCACCATGCCCGAGCAGATCTTTGAGGGTGATGATATCGGTGCCCATTTCCAGCAGATGGGTGGCGTAGCTGTGACGAAGGGTATGGGCTGTGATTTGCTTCTTGATACCTGAGCGTTGCCTGGCTTCACGCATCACCCATTGCACTCCTCTGGTGGAAAGCCCGGTATATCCTCCTTCTTCATCGGATTGCCCGTTGAAAAGAAATTCAACAGGTTTTTCCGCTTCAAGATAGGTTTCAACGCCACGGATCAGTAAGTCACAAAGCGGAACATAGCGGTCTTTCTTTCCTTTTCCCTCCCTCACATGGAGCTGTTTCCTGATTAAATCAAGATCAACAATTTTAAGCTTGCACAACTCGAAGTTCCTCAGCCCACAGCCATAGAGCAACGCCATCATTAATCGGTGCTTCAGTAGTTTTGGAGTCTTTAAAAGTAAGCGTACTTCTTGCTGACTTAATACAACGGGTAGTGCCTTCTGCCTTCCAATGGAGGGTAATATCACCCTGCTTTCTGTGCGGTCAAATATCCTGTAGAGGTAGCGAAGTCCGTAAACGGTGTGCTTGAAGAAGCTATCAGAAGGCGTCTTCCTTTTGGACTTTAACATGTGCAGATAATCCAGGATTTGCTCGTCATCCAGTTCCAGCAAATCACATTGCAAGTGCAGACCCATATGTGCCAAACACCTCCCATAATTAGTGAGTGTGCTCTGGCTTTTGCCGGCAATATCAATACTTCTTCTTAGCCTTTTGTACTGTAGGCCGAAGCCTGGCACAGCTTGACAGGCTTTTTCAATTAGGGTATTACTTTTTTTTCATAACTTATAATTTAATGAATGAATACTCAACCTAAGTTACGGAAGTCTGAACAAATTGTCAGGCTTCCGCCCTTAGGCGGATTCGTTCAACAATGTATATAAAAAATAGGCGATTTAGTAATAAATTCAAGGTTTTTGCTCATATCAAACTTTGTGTTTAACCGAGAGTTCAGTGATTCGATATCGCCTACTTTTCATATACTAAACGTTAGCGGTAATGCAAAAAACACTCTACAAGAAAACAAAAATTCTAAAATAGAAAGAAATGACAGAGTTAGAAGACAAATTTGAAATTTACGAATTGGCGTATAAGTTTGCTGATGCGGCCAATCGAAAAGACGGAAAAATGTTTCAATCCCTTTGGGCAGACGAAGGTGCTGAATGGATTATTGGAAAACCCATAAATAAAGAATTTAAAGGAAAAGAAAATATGGGTGGGTATGTAACGCAAATGCTCGGGCTTTGGGAATTTTTTGTGCAGATGGTTACTGGCGGAGTTGTAATACTAAAAGGAAATGAGGCATATGCACGTTTTTATGTTCAAGAAATTGCAAATGGAAAGAATGAAACAGGGAACCATAACCTGAGTATGTACGAGGACGAATTGATAAAAAATGATGGTCTTTGGTACTTTAAAAAAAGAACATATCATACCATATTTCAATCAACGGAAAGACAAAAGGGAGAAGTTATACAAGTTCCAGATTTACCAGAATGGAGTAAAGAAAAATCGTTGAACACTAGAGCACAATAGTCAATATAAACAAAAATTCTAAAAATATGAAAAAAGTTATTCATAAAGCAGAAACGAGAGGACACGCAAATCACGGCTGGTTAGACAGTTATCACACTTTTAGTTTTGCAAATTATCACAATCTTGAGCGAATGAATTTTGGTGTTTTAAGAGTTTTAAATGACGACACCGTATCTGGAGGAATGGGATTTGGGAAACATCCACATAGAGATATGGAAATAATAAGCATACCGCTTGAAGGAACTCTAAAACACGAAGATAGTATGGGTACGAAAAGTATCATTGAAAGCGGTGATGTTCAAGTAATGAGTGCTGGTACAGGAGTAACACACAGCGAAAAAAATGCAAGTCAAACTGAAACCGTAAAATTTCTACAAATATGGATTATTCCGAAAAAGTTGGGATTGGAACCACGCTATGGTGAAATCAACTTATCTGATGGTGCAAAACCCAACGATTTTCAACAGATAGTTTCACCCAATAAAGACGATGCCGGAACTTGGATTAATCAAGATGCTTGGCTCAACCTTGCTAATTTCGACAAAGGAACCACCAAAGAGTATTGTATTCAAAAGAACACAAATGGCATCTATGTTTTCATAATTGAGGGTAAGGCAAAAATAAATAATCAATTATTGGAAAAGCGTGACGGTTTAGGCATTTCAGAAACACAATCTTTCAAAGTTGAGGCGATAGAAAATTCACAGATACTTTTAATTGAAGTACCTATGGAATTGCCCGAATAAATTAAAATTATGAAAAACTCAAGTAAACTAAAAACACTCCTCTACAAAGGAAACGAAAAAAGCAAATTGACCTTGCATCTGTTTTTGCAGATTATCGGCAAGATACGAATGAATAAAACCGAACGTAAAAACCATTGGTGGTATATCACAGAATATATCGATACTAAAGGGATTTCATCGGGTGCTATTCCATACGATAACGGAAATAATACCTTCAAAATTACCATTAACGTTTTACAACACCTTTAGAAGTCGAAAACTCAAAAGGCGGTTTCAATTCTTTTGAATTATCATCAAGCTTGACCGTTGCAGAATTCTTCAAAAAAATATCCAATATTTTGAAAGAGCAAAACATCCCTTTTACAATTTTTGACAAACCGTTTGACTTAAGTATTGATAGCAAATTTGGACAGATTAATGATTTACATCATTATGATAAAGACTATGTTTTTGAGCTTTGGAAAGCCTTGCTTTGGGTAGATACTGTATTTAAAGAATTTAGTGGCAGGTTTTACGGTAAAACCTGTCCAGTTCATTTATATTGGCACTCAATGGATTTAACGGTAACACGATTTTCTGGCAAAAAAGCACCACCAATGCCAAACGATGCAAGAATTTCCGATAAGGATGCCTATTCGCACGAGGTCATCAGTTTTGGTTTTTGGCCAGGCGATGAAAATGTACAGGAACCAGCCTTTTATTCTTACACATATCCTTCACCAAAAGGTATAGACAAAGAGATTATTTTACCCCAACAAGCTAAGTGGGTCGAAGTCAACAACAGCCCGATGGCGATATTGAAATATAATGATTTAGTGAATGAAAAGAACCCACGGAAATCATTGTTGGAATTTTTACAAACCACTTATCATGCAGGTGCTAAATTAGCAAAGTGGGATATAAAAGGTTTTGAAGTTCCAGACTTAAATAAATTATAAGAAGAAACAATTATGGTTAAAATTGACATCGAAAATAACGGTAAGAAAGGTCGTTTTGCAATTTACGAAGATGATATAGAAACTGCTCAAAAAAGAAAACTTCAGAGTTCAAAACTCAGAGTTACTACAATAGCATTGAGTATAGGTACGGCATATAGAGGGAACTGCTATAAGCAAAAAATCAGGGTTATGTATCTAAATCTTATATTTTCAAAACCAAGATGCTAGTACCGCCGTAAACATAAATAGTACGGGGTCAAAAGAATGAGCACCAGTATGACAAAAGCACTGTTAATATTAGGCGAACTTAATAACGATGATTTAGACTGGATAATTCAAAAAAGTAGAAAAGAAACTATCTTAGCTGGAGATACTTTAATCTACGAAGGACAAAAAATCAATGCTCTCTACATAGTTTTGAGCGGTACTTTCAGCGTTATTATCCAATCTTTAGGTAATCGGGAACTAGCTAAAATATCTAGTGGAGAGGTAGTAGGAGAAATTTCTTTTGTGGATATTCGTCCTCCTGTTGCTACTGTTAAAGCATTAGAAGATTCTACAATACTTGCTATTCCCAGATTACAATTAACCACTAAACTCGAACAAGATACAGGTTTTGCTTCACGATTTTTTCATGGTATTTCCCTTTGTTTAGCAAATCGGATGCGAGGAACAGTCAGACGTTTGGGTTATGGTATTGAACTAGAAAGGACTCAAGAAGAAAAGCAATCTTTTGCAGGGAAAGACGAACTTAATCCTAGAGCATTAGAACATTCTGAACTAGCTCAAACTCGATTCAATTGGCTTAAACATATGTCCCATGAGTCTAAGGTTTAAATTATGAATTAGAAGAGGAGGAAATTTTCTCGCGATGAGTAATTGCTTCCTCGAAACAAGAAATTATAAATATTACTAATTTCTTATTTCGCCATAGAGTTTTTTCTTACTAAAAGAAGCTTGAGATATACCTAATAAAGCAGTTAATACAATCCAGACAAAAGTATTAGCTCGAAAATCAAATAAACTGACATCAAATAAGTTAAATAAAACGCAGCTACTAAAAGCAACTAAATAAGTAAAAATAATTAATCTGTCTTGAGGTGGAAGATGATTATTAGAGTATGTTGTGAGTAAAAAAGTTGCTCTAGCCATAATCCAGCCAACTAGAGTACAGAACAAAATAGTAACAGGAAAACCAGCCTCTGCTGCCAACATCAAAAAGAAATTATGGGGATGTCCCAACCAATATTGAGTTTGGGCTTCATAAAGAGGGGTAAAGTTACGCAGCCCCCAACCACTCCAAGGGCGTTTTAGGGCTAAATCCCAAGCAAATTGCCATTGAGTTGCCCTCAAGGTGGGTAGGGGACGATTTGTAATAACTTGATCTGACAGTCTTCCCCAGATATAAAATGGGACAATTTGACGCAAAAACTTCTGTCCCCAAATGGGAACCCAAGAAGCCCAAGCTACTATAGTAGCGGCGGTTGTTGTTGCCAAAACTAACCAACGCCAACCCAGATATACAGCAAAAGCCAAAAAACTAATTCCCGCAATGCCCCAAGCGTTACGAGAATGGGTCAGAATAATGGCGATTCCATTGAAAATGAGTACAATAGTTAGAAACCCCAACTGTTTCCCTTGCCTTCTTTTGTACCAAACCTGAAAGGCTTCTACCCACAAACCCAAGTTGAGGTTGAAAACAATCAAAAGATAAATAGCTAGGATATTGGCGTACATAAATACAGAAGCCATTCTCCCGGTTGGATTGCCTTTAGTGGCTAACGTCCAACCTACTATAGCTGAGAATTGTTCTGGGGTAGACCAACCGAAGAATAACTGTCCTAAACCTAAAATCCCGACGGGCAAAGAGGGAATCACCATCAACCAAGCCAAACGACGCAACCGGTCTGGGGTTTTAATCAAAGTACTACAGGCAGCTAACAATAGGAAATAGGGAATTATATTAGCTAAACCGAGGAAAGCTTCTAGGGGTTGGTTAGCTAAGCAACAGCTAACTATTAATCCTAAAGTTAGGACAATGAGTCCCCAATTGAGACGACTGTATTTAATTTGGGGAAAATTATGCCATAAGCTACCTAGCAAACTAATCCCAATGGCCACAACTCCTACAACAGGAATTAAAGGGAAGATTAGTACCCCTAGTTGCAGCGATCGCCAAAGCCACTCATACCATTTTTTTTTAGTCATGGTTAACAAAGAAAGCGGAGTAATTAGCAGTTAGCCACTAGCAGTTAGCCATTCCCTACCTTTTCAACCAATCTTTCCCTAACTGAATTGTCACATCAGAACGTAGAGATCCTGTACTTTCCACCCGGATCTCCCCTATATCCAAATCAGCCTTAACCACCGCGGCCCCAGCATTATCACCGTTTTGAGCAATAATACGAGTCACTTTTAAAGGTTCCGGCCAATCTTTATCAATATAAACATCGTTATAACCTAATTCTTGTAGTTCTTCTACTAGTCTTCTTACCGCCCTGGAACTACCAGTAGAATCCTGAATTGCTACAGTAATATTGGCAGGATCTGTAGTATTTTCTTTTTCGTTTTCTTCCTCATCCCTGTCCCTATCACGATCAAAATATTGAGTCGCTAAATCTCTAATCTCATTTTCGTGGGGAATCCAGTAACTAACTCCCTCTCTCCCTGTACCATTAAACTCTCCTGGTAACATCATCATTTGTACCTTGGAACGGTCTGTTTGGGAAGCAAAACCTGTTAAAGCTACTAATTCTTCTACACTCAAATTAGTATCAATGTGAGACTTAATTACCTCAATAATCTTTGGGACTCTAACTATTACCCCAGGATTAAGACTTTGTTCTACAATTGCCCGCATTAAGGTTTGTTGCCTTTGTACCCTACCGATATCTCCATATTCATCGTAGCGGAAGCGGAGAAACTGCATCGCTTCTTCCCCATCCAAATGCTGTTTCCCTTTTTTTAGGTTAATGTAGAGGTGTTGACTATCATCTTGATACTTCATATCCTTGGGGACATAAACTGTCACTCCTCCCAAGGCATCAATCAGCTTTTCTACCCCTTGAACGTTGACCCTGATATAGCGGTCAATCTCGACTCCTCCAACTAGTTCGCTAATAGCTTTTGCGGCTAAAGCTGGGCCACCATGATAATTCGCTTCATTAATTTTCGTCGTGCCATGATCTTCAATATAAGCGCGAGTATCACGGGGAATTGATAAGACAGTGAGGTTTTCTTCCTTGGGGTCAAACCTCAACAAAAGCATGGTATCCGATAGCCCATCAAAAGAATTAACTAAAGCGTGGTAGCCTTCTTTTTCTTCTGGAGGTTCATCTAAATCTGAGGTTAGCACTTTAGTACCCAGCAGCAAGATATTAACTGGCCGCGTCAACTCCGGCAAGCGCAAACTCTTGCGAGAAATAGAGCCGCCTTTGCCAAAAATAGCCTCTTCCTCCGGAGTTAATTCAGTTTGTAGCAAAGGGGTAGCATTAATCGAAACAGCCAAAATTGCTCCAGCAGTCGCTGAAAGCATGGCAACTCCTGTTAAACCAAGCCAAATCCACAACCAACGGGCTTTAGGAGGTTGCTTTCTTTTCACATAGTGAGTTGTTTTCTTGGCACGGGCGCTTCTCGGCGCTTTACCCGAAATCTTATTTGCTGGCACTGGCTTCCTCACACACAAAAATAAAGTTTGAAGGCGGTTGAGTCGTTAGGGGCAAAAGCATCCCTATGATGATAAATATTTACGGACAAAACCCTCAGCAATCCTACTAAAAAGAGGAAGGCGAGGAGATTTACGCTTCCACAGACGCACCATCAAACCCAGACATACCAAAAAGTAACCAGAGGTTAACATACTATTGATAAATAATAAACGCATTGTGGCAAATTCTGTCGTTTGGGCTGACCCTATCCATAACAAAGAGTAAGCAATGAGCCAACTTAAGGCTAAGGTTACAGATAAGCGACTAACTTTTTTTTGCTCCTTGCTTCCCTTGCTACTGTACAGTGTCCACAAAGAAGGTAGAAGACCTAGCACAGGGACTAAATAAATAAAGAGTTGTAATTGCTTGAGATTTTCTTCTTGAAAAGGGTCTTTATCTGCCATAGTTGATCAAAGGTCAAAGGCTGGCTAACCAAAGTCTAGCAACTAAGGGGCAAAATCGTCTCTATCCAGTTCAAATTTCCCTGATCTGCCATTATGGAATCTCCATTAGTCCCCTCTCTTACTGCTCTAATTTTAGCTGGAGGGAAAAGTTCTCGTTTGGGTCAAGATAAAGCTCTTCTCCTTGTAGATAATGAACCAATGTTGCACTGCATTTGTCAGGTTGCTAAGGGATGTAGTCATCAAGTTTATGTGGTTACTTCTCGGCCAGAAAAATACCAAGAAATTGTTCCAGAAGATTGTGATTTTATTCAAGAAAAATCTCCCGATGGCCCTTTGGTTGCCTTTGGACAAGCTTTGCCCCAAGTAAAGACGGATTGGGTGTTGGTACTTGCCTGTGATCTCCCTAAATTAACAGCAACAATATTAAATAAATGGGCTACCAATTTAACTAGTATCTCCTCAGAAATAATTGCCTTTCTCCCGCGATATAACAAGGGTTGGCAACCTTTAAGCGGTTTTTATCGTTCTAGCTGTTTGCCTGGGCTACAAGCTTATTTACAAGCAGGTGGGAGGTCTTTTCAAGGTTGGTTGGAGCAGCATCCTGTTCAAGAAATACCTGTTGAGGATAGTGAAGTTTTATTCAACTGCAACACTCCCGAAGATTTAGCCAACTTAAGGAAGGGGCAATGTCTCGAACTCTAGTAGTTAAAATTGGTACATCTAGCCTAACTCATCCAGACACAGGACAATTAGCCCTAGCTACCATCGGTTCATTAGTAGAAACCCTAAGTCATTTGCGCTCAGCAGGGGACCGCCTTATCCTAGTTTCTTCCGGGGCAGTGGGGGTTGGTTGCACCCGTCTCGGACTAAAAGAAAGACCAAAAACAATGGCTGTTAAGCAAGCTGTAGCTGCCGTAGGACAAGGAAGGCTAATGCGAGTATACGATGATTTGTTCACCACCTTGCAACAACCCATTGCTCAAGTTCTACTCACTCGCCGCGATTTTATAGATAGAAGTTGTTATGTTAATGCTCGCAATACTTTTCAAGAATTGCTGCAATTAGGGGTGATTCCCATTGTTAATGAAAACGATACAGTCGCTGTAGAAGAGCTTAAATTTGGCGATAACGACACCCTCTCAGCATTGGTTGCTAGCTTAGTAGAAGCAGATTGGCTCTTTCTTCTAACTGATGTTGACGGACTTTACGCTGCTGATCCCCGTCAATTTCCTCAAGCCCTTCCTATTAGCTTAGTTAGTGCAGAAGAATTAGCTCAGTTAAAAGTAGAGGTGGGTTCTAGCGGCTCCCAATGGGGAACTGGAGGGATGGTAACTAAATTAGCAGCAGCCCGCATTGCTACTGGTACAGGAGTAAGAACAGTAATTACTAAAGGTTCTCGCCCTCACCAAATTGCTCAAATTTTGCAAGGTAACCTCATCGGCACTCAATTTGAGCCTCAACCCCGTAATGAAAAAGCTCGTAAGCGCTGGATTGCCCATGGTTTAGTACCTGTAGGCAAACTTTACCTCGACTCAGGAGCGGTAAAAGCTATTTGCCAAGGTGGGAAGTCTTTACTAGCCCCAGGAGTCACCCAAGTAGAAGGGGATTTCCAAGCTTCCGAGGCAGTACAGTTAATTAACGGGCAAAATCAAGAAATTGCCAGAGGCATTGTTAATTATAGTAGTGCAGAAATTAAACTTATTAAAGGACATCGTTCCGAAGAAATCCCCGAAATTCTGGGTTATGTAGGAGCAGAAACCGTAATTCACCGCGATAATCTGGTGGTAGGTTAAAAGATTTAGTTAGGGAGATTTAGTTAGGGAGATTGAGAAATTAAGGAGCAAATGTTAGTAGGAACAATAACTATCAAGGTGGTTAACAACAGAAACACAGTCATCAATAATAAAAACAATCTTTTCTCTCTTTTTACCCTAACCTCACCTTCAACTAATTAAAATCCTCTTAAAGTTTCTGGCGGTGCAACATTGGTTTCCGGTTCAGGGGTAGTATTGCTATACCTTGAAGAAGAAGATATAGATTCTTCTGAAGTGGTGGAAATATCTGGTTCTACAGAAACATTAGAAGCTCCTTGGTTGCCCATCCAAGCTAAACCTCCTAAAGAACCCGCCACCATAGCAGTGTAGCCGATATAAAGGTGAGCTAATTTAATATCCATTCCCGAACCAGACTTAGAGCAGTTCCAAGAAGGAAGAACGGAATCCTCTTTTGGTTCTGGTAAAGAGGAAACAAGCTTAACTCCATTTAAACCTAAAGCATTACCAAGGCGGCGCACAAAACCCCGAACATAAATATCCTCTGCTGGGTTATGAGCTATCCCTGCTTCAATTGCTTCAATTTGATGGATAGGAACTAAGGTTTGGTTGTTTAGCTGTCTAATAGAAATAGACTGGGCTTGGCGAGTTTCTTTTAAAAGATGACCGACTTTGCGGAACTGTTGCTCTCTGTTTTGTATTTCTTCTTGTCTTGCCAATTTCTTTACTTTGGTATGTTTTTTCGGTAAAGGTATGGTTGCGCCAATCAGGCCTTTCTAAGCGTTTAGTTGACGCATTTGATTCCTCTGAAAAGGATGGTTCAGAAGGAAATAAAGATACCGGCGCTTCAGGAATTTGGCTAGGAGAAGTTTCTTGAGCCAAAGTTTGACTCTGGGCCGCGACTTGCTTGATAGTCAGCTTAATTGCCTCTCGCCCTACCGTTTGAACCACGGTTTCGGCTAGTTGGCTATTTTTACCAAATAGAGGTTTTAACTTAGCTATCGCTTGGCGACAAACTTCACTTTCTAGCAGTTGGGATTCTATTTTGTTCAGGATTGAGAGCAATCCTGTCTCAGGGATGGCTATTTTTGATGTTTGGTTCATTTTGACAAAAGACGATGAGTACAAATCCCATAGCTTTCTGTTGTTAACACCAGCTTAGGTGTGTCCGATACTCTTTCCTGGGATAGGGGAAACATTCCGGATCGATAGACTAGAGATTAGCTTTTTTTACTGGCATTTCCTGGTTATTACTTAATTTACTTCAACAAAAATGCGCCTTGCATCAGTAAAAGCAAAGCGCATCCAGTATTTATAAGTAATGGAGCCGAGCAGAGTCGAACTGCTGTCCAAATTGGCTATTGACTTTCTATTCGTTCACAGGCTTAGCCCTTTTAACCCTTAAGGCGGGGATCGACCTTTATCCCGGACGATAGGATTCTCTAGTAAGTTCTTAGGTTTTTACTTGACCAGAGGCAGAGTAAAAACAGCATCCGTTGGGGTTATATCCGCAGCCCTTAACGGAGTCAGACTACAGATGCTCGGACCTATAAGAGGTTTTTTTTAGGCAACAGCAACAGCAGTTGTCTTACGAGCAAAAGGAACGATGTTGTTCGCATTTACATTGTTTTTGAATCTTGTATTTACGAGAGGAGATTCACTCTCGACCTGAATCACAGATAAGTTTTCACCAACTTGTCGAAACCGTGACGGCCCCTTGGGTAGGTTGTGCTTACTAGTATAACAAGATTATTTGTTAGTGAACTTTGTTCCCGACTCCAAAATTAGCAAATGTTTCAACACAAAACCTATAATTGAAACTCAGTAGTAAAATAGAACTCAGAATTTAAACAATCCGGTGTTGTGGAGGGAAAAACGTTGGATGAACTCAGACCCGCGCTGGAATTAGGCACTGAAGAAGAATTACAACAGCTTACCCATATTCTTTTCTGTCGTAAATTTAATCCCCTCGATTATTTCCAGAGCGTAGATCCTTTAGATGTCCAGAGCAAGGATAGAGAAATTTGGTTAGACAGCCTAGAACAGCGATTTCGCTACTTAGCTGCTGACGGCTTGACTGTTTTGCGAGGGCAAGCCCAAGAAGTCAGTTATAGACAAATACTTATTCAAGTTTGTCGTTACCTAAAAATTCCCTATTCTGAACAATTATCTACTACAGATATTGAAGCAGAAATATTTTTACATTTAGTGGGTAAAGCTTGGCAAAAATTACCACCACAGGAGAAGCGTTGTTTAACAGCTAAGGTACAGAAATCCTTAGCTCAGTCTAAGTTCCCTGAACCTCTACCTATACAATTGCAACATAACCCCATTAATATTTTCCTCAAAGGTAGTAGTGTTGTCGCTGTTAGTTCAGTGCTTAAACCTTTGATACTACAGCAAATCGCCCGCCAGTTTGCCATCCATTTTGCTAGTTATCAAGTGGCTAGGAACGCTATGATTAAAGGCGGTGCGGCTGCGACTGCTCAGTTTCAGAGCCATCTAGCGATGCAAGCAGCAAGGAGAGGTATGGCTATAACCACAGCCCGCCACGCAGCAATGAGAGGAGTTTTTGCCATGGTAGGGCCTTTGTTATGGGGCTGTTTTATGGCTGATTTAGGCTGGCGGGCGATCGCCACTAATTATGGGCGGATTATTCCGACTATTTTCGCCTTAGCACAAATACGTTTGATTCGCGGCGCTGCTTGGGAAACAGTAGATGTGCTTTGCTGATCAATGATGCTTAAAGGCAACGGTAAAGCCGTACAGTTATCAGTTATTATCTGTTTCTACGGCGACTGGCAATAGTTATCGGCTTTTTAATAATGACTTCTTCAGCTTCGTTTCCTAACTTAAACCAACAGATTCTCACTTCTCAAAATGGTCTACCGACGATGTACGATCTTCCGAGTGAAAATCCAGAGGAACCCGGTTTGCCTGACGAATTTCATTTCTTCCAACCCCTACTACTTTATTTAACCTTTCTCCCCACCACTTGGGCTAAAGATTCAATCTACAGTGCCACAGATATGAATCTTTACTACGATCTTCAGCATACTCAATGGTACAAACGCCCTGACTGGTTTGGGGTTGTGGGTGTGTCGAGATTGTATAAAGGGGAAGATATGCGCTTAAGTTATGTAACTTGGCAAGAGGAAGCTAACCCCTTGGTGGTAGTAGAATTGTTATCTCCTGGTACAGAAGCTGAAGATTTAGGAGAAACGACTAGTAAACGAGGGGAACCACCCACAAAATGGGAAGTATACGAACAGATATTACAAGTTCCTTACTACATCGTCTTTAGCCGTTATACAAACCAAATTAAAGCCTTTCAACTTAGGGAAGGAAAATACCAGGAAGTTGACTTAAACCAAGGGCGTTTAGTTGTACCAGAGTTGGGTTTAAGTTTGGGTACTTGGCGAGGAGAATTTAGGGGCATAGAAAGGTTATGGCTACGCTGGTTGACCTGGGAAGGAGAGTTGATTCCTGTACCCACAGAAGAGATAATTGAGGCTCAACAAGAGGCGATCGAGGCGCGACAGGAAGCTTTTGAAGCTAAACAGAGAGCCTTTGAAGCCCAATTAAAAGCAGAACAATTCGCTGCTAAATTAAGGGAGTTGGGAATAGATCCTGATAAGCTGAATTTATAAGTACAAGAGTATTCCTGGCAGGTTAGTATTATTCCTATGATTAATTCCGATCAACCCCTTGGTTCAGTAATTCAAGGTTCCCTTAGCCAGGGCTTAGAAATACGCTTGCACCCAGATGTATTGGTAGAAGATATGCGGGTGGGTAAATTCCTGGTTGTACAGGGGATGCGATCGAGGTTTTTTTGTCTCCTTACCGATGTTACTTTAGGAACTGCCAGTCAAAGGATCATGGCAAATCCTCCCAGTCCCCAAGATGACTTTTTGCGGGAAGTTTTAGCAGGTAGTGGAACCTATGGCATGGTGAATCTTTCGCCGATGTTGATGTTTACTCCCACCACAGGCAATTCTCAAGCAACACCAATAGATACCTCTCTAGCTTCCTTTCAAGCCCAAACCAGCAGCGAAATAGAATTACTACCAGTTAAAACTATCCCCAGCCATTTTAGTCAAGTTTATGAAGCTAGTGAAGGGGACTTTCGGGCTGTTTTTGGTTGGGAAGATGACCCTACCAGGAAAAACTTCTCCATTGGCAAACCTTTAGACATGGATGTGCCAGTTTGTTTAGATTTAGACCGTTTTATTGAGCGTAGTAACGGAGTTTTTGGTAAATCTGGTACGGGTAAATCCTTCCTCACTCGCCTGTTAATTTCCGGCATCATTCGCAAGCAAGCAGCAGTTAATTTGATGTTTGATATGCACTCGGAATATGGTTGGGAGGCCGTTAGTGAAGGGAAGCAATTTAGTACTGTTAAGGGGTTGCGACAGCTTTTTCCAGGACAGGTAGAAATTTATACCTTAGACCCGGAAGCTACCAAAAGGCGAGGAGTGAGAGATGCTCAAGAACTTTATCTTGGTTACGATCAAATTGAACTTGAAGATCTACGATTAGTTAGTCGTGAGCTAAGTTTATCCGATGCTAGTATCGACAATGCGAATATTCTCCTGGCAGAATATGGTAAACATTGGATTATTAGCCTCTTGAATATGACCAATGAGGATATTGAGATGTTTTGTGAGGAAAAGCAAGGACATAAAGGTTCGATCATGGCACTGCAACGTAAGTTGATGCGCCTCGATAGTTTGAAGTATCTGCGTTCGAGTTGTCCTCGTAATTACATTGATCAAATCCTGCAATCCCTTGATGCTGGGAAGCACGTTGTGGTTGAGTTTGGTTCCCAATCCAATCTGCTTTCTTATATGTTAGTCACCAATATGATGACTAGGCGCATTCATTACAATTACGTTAGGAAAGCAGACAAATTTCTCCAAAGCAAGAATCCTCAAGATCGTCCTCGCCCTTTAGTAATTACCATTGAAGAAGCCCATCGTTTCCTCGATTCAGCGATTGTTAACCAAACTATCTTTGGTACTATTGCTAGGGAAATGCGTAAATATTTTGTCACCCTGTTAATTGTAGATCAGCGTCCTTCTGGTATTGATAATGAGGTGATGTCCCAAGTAGGTACTCGCATCACCTGTTTGCTTAATGATGATAAAGACATTGATGCTATCTTCACAGGAGTTTCCGGGGCTAGTAGTTTGCGTTCTGTGTTAGCTAAACTTGATTCTAAGCAACAGGCTTTAGTATTGGGTCATGCTGTCCCCATGCCAGTTGTGGTACGCACCCGTCCTTATGACCAAACTTTTTACGCTGAAATTGGTGATACAGATTGGGGAGAAATGCCGGATGAGGAAGTTTTTGCAGCCGCTGAAATAGGTAAGGCAGATTTAGGATTTTAGTTATTAGACATCTCCACCCTATTTTTCTCTTTTAACTATTCAAGTTAATTAATCTACCACCAATGAAAAAGTTTGACTTTCTAGGAAGTTAGTGTTAGATTGCTATGACACAAAAAAAGGAGAGCCACTTACGTAACTCTCCCAGTCATCAGGGTGCATCTACTAAAATACATAATATCATAGGGGGAGAGGTATGTCACCCCCTATGTGCATTTTTAACTAAGTTTTTTAGGAAGAAAAAGAAAGTAATAGTTCTAAGGCTGCGTAAATTCTAGTAGTTCAGAGATTTTTACTTGTAGAACTTTCGTGCCATTCCCCTAATAAAAAATCTGATAATTTGGTCAAAATCACAAAAATGAGAATACCAAGGGTGGCAATCATCACCAAAGCAGCAAACATACGAGGAATTTGTAAGTTATAGCTAGCGATTAAGATTTGGTAGGCAATTCCTGAATTTGCCCCCCCAGTCCCCGCTACAAATTCCGCGACTACCGCCCCAATTAAAGCTAAACTACCGCTAATCCTTAATCCTGATAGGAAATAGGGTAAAGCACTTGGTAAGCGTAGATAGAACATAGTTTGCCAGGGAGAGGCTTTATAGAGACGGAAGAGATCCTTGAGGTTAGGATCAAGACTATTTAAGCCAAAGGTAGTGTTAGAGATGATGGGAAATAGGGCGACAATCCAGGCACAGAGAACTAATGCACCGAAAGTATTATTCTTAAACCAAATAACAATTAAAGGGGCGATCGCAGCGATGGGTGTGGTTTGTAAGACGATGGCATAGGGATAAAGGCTTTTTTCAATCCATTTGCTTTGAGCCATCAAAATTGCTAGGACTAATCCTGATATAGTTGCAATGAGGAAAGCGGCGACGGTAATTTTTAAGGTGATTAATAAGGCAGGAAAAAGGAGCGAGAAATCCTCGATTAAAGTTTTAGCAATTAAGGAAGGAGTTGGTAAAAGATAAGCTGGGGTATGGGTGAGGCGTACTGCTATTTCCCAAACCAGTAAGACGAAAATTCCCACGGCAAGAGGGGCAAGGGTATCGATGGATAATAAACTCTTTTGTTGCAGCTTGGTTTTCTGTTTCATAATCAACGATCAATTTTACATAAAGGTCATGGCTTTTGATAATTGCTGAGCAACTTGACGATAATATTTGCTATATAGAGGAGAAGAACGAAACTTTTCTGTACGTGGGTATGGTTCTGGGATGGGAACCTCAGCTACTACTCTACCTGGATTAGCACCCATCACAACAACTCGATGGGAGAGGTATACTGCTTCATAAATGTTGTGAGTCACAAAAACTACTGTCCAATGTTTTTGCTTCCATAAAGCAAGTAAGTCATCATTGAGTTGGTTACGGGTGATGTCATCTAAAGCCCCGAATGGCTCATCCATAAGCAACACTTGAGGATTAGTAACTAATGCCCTAGCAATGGAAACACGCATTTTCATGCCACCAGAGAGTTGCCGGGGATAGGAATCAGAAAAACTTGCTAAGTTTACTAAATCCAGGACTTCTTTAATAGTTTCCTCAGCTTTTCTTTTTGATTTGCCGGCAAGTTTTAGAGGTAAATAAATATTGTCTTTAACATTAGCCCAAGGCATCAAAGCTGGTTCTTGAAAAACGAAGGCAATATCTTTTTCTAAGCTGGGATTGTGCCATTGTATGTTTCCTGAACTTAAGCTACTCAATCCGGCTATGAGTCGCAATACAGTACTTTTACCACATCCAGAGGGGCCAACTAAACTGACAAATTCTGATTCAGCAACCCGAAGGCTAAAATCTCTTAAGGCGATAGTACCATTGTCAAAAGTTTTATTAATATGGCTAAGGTTAATAGCCTGTTTGAGATGATTGCTCATACTTAAATAATGGGGAGTAGTAATCAAAATATAGCGGTTCCCAAGCTGCTGAGATTTGTTTCAATTAGCCATTAGCCATTAACTATTAGCAAAAACCTGATTACTTCTTACTAAATCTGCCTCCCCAGACATTGCCCCACAGCAGTTAAAGCAGAATAACTTACTCCTGCTGTTCCTTCACCAGGATGGGTAGAGTCTCCTACTAACCAAAGGTTATTAATGGGAGTGCGATTGGCAAAACCGAAAGGGCCAAAGGTAGAAACTCGTTGCCCAATTCCTCCGACGTAGCCTTGTTCGCGGACAGTAAAATTAGCAAAGGTGCGGGGTGTGGCAGCTTCGGTATGGATAATGGTTTCAGGAGTGAGGTGAAAATATTCTCCTAAATGGGCGATCGCCTCTTTTGTAAACTGTTGTTTTAGCTGTTCGTATTCTTCCTGGCTTCCTTGCCACCAAGGAGAAGTTTCTACAAAGGAAGAAGCAATAATGGTTGCTTGACCTTTAGGGGCCCTACCATCCCCTGGTTTGCTGACAGAAACGAATAAGGAGTTGTTCTCGCCAATGGAATCATCATAGTTGTAGAGGAATTGGAGGTGGGGAGGGCAGTGAGGGGGAATTGCTTGGCTATCTACTCCTAAATAAACGACAAAAGCCCCAGAAGGGTTTGGTAGTTTCTGAACACGCTTTTGATAATTTTTCATGCCTAGTAGGGAGGTAGGGTTTTGTAAGGCTTTAGACAGAGGAGGTTTAGACTGTTGTTGCGGTAGTAACTTAACTAGGTTGTGAACCGTTACATTAGCAAAAATATCATCAGCGACTTCGGTATGTACTTTCCCAGTTTTTTGGTTGCGTACTTTAACTCCAATCACTCTTCCTGCTTCGGTACAAATTTCTTCTACACTATGGCGCATCAATAATTTACCGCCATATTTTTCTAACCCCGTTACCAAGCGATCGCTTAATACTTGCATACTGCCTTGGAGGTGAAATAAACCTTGGGGTTCTTGAGAAACTCCTAGTGCTGTAGCAGCGTAGAGTAAGGCCGTTTCTTCGGCGTTAACTTGAGAATATAGTTTAAGTTGTAAGTCTAAAAAGGTTCGCAAACGCTTATCTTCAGCGATGCCGTACAACCGTAGGGCATCCCCTACCGTCATGAAGGTAAAAGGAAAGGTAATTAGAGTATCAGGGCGTAAGGCAGATAGTAGTTTCCCTAAATCCCATAAATTGCGCGGTGGTAAGACAGGTTCACGGGCTTGAAATTTCCAACTCGCTTTAAAAAGCTTCCCCAACAATTGCCAAAAAGGTTCGCTTCCAGGGAACTGTTTTTGCCTTTCTTTTACCCATTTTTGAGGATCACGCCAAACGTTAATGGGTTCTTTTTCTCCAGGTAAAAACACAGCACAAGCTGGATCGCAAGGGGTAGCTGCGGGGATATCTATTTCTAAATAATCAAAGATTTTTTTATGAATGCCCCCAGATTCTAAACCAGCTACCTGGGTTGCCCCCACATCGAAGGTAAATCCTCGTCTTTTGAAAGTGGAAGCACAACCTCCAGGGACTAATGCTTGGTCAAAGATTAATACTTCGCAACCTTGACAGGCTAATAATGCCCCGGCTGTTAAGCCGCCAATGCCTGCACCAATAACTATTACTCGCCTGGTTTTTCTGAGGCTACTTGCCATGGTTGGGTTGAAGGTAAAGATTAAGAAACATTAATCTATTGTAAACTTTTGTTGTGAAAAATTGCCAATCCCTAACGCAAAGTTGTTATGTTTGTTTTGTATTCAAGTTCTTGCTTCGATGGTTTGGATACAAAATAAAAAGTTTTTATTTGCTCAATATTTCACCAAGTTCTCAGCAATATTATGGGAGCATCTCAAATTGGTAAATACAGGCTTTAGCCGTCAACTTGATATTAGCTTCACTGAAGCAGCAAGAAATGTATTCTTAAAGCTAACAGCTACAGCTAATAGCTAATAGCTAATAGCTAACTTCACAGACAAACTATTTCTGCAAAACTGAGATGCTCCCAATATTATCTTGGTAAGACAAATTATAGCTATTTTTAAATTCTTTAATTTAGAACTATTTAGTAGGTTATTAGTTCAAGGCTTATTAAAACCAGAAAACCCCTAAAACAACTAATATCATAGCTCTCAATTAGCTTTTGTAGTTATTGATATATTTTCTCGGATGACTGATGAAAAGTTTATACTGAGATTTAGCAGTGATAGCTAGCTACTTTAGCCTTAAACTCCTTCTAGACAAAGATTAAAACCTGAAATTATCAAAATATATGAATTAGTAAAAAAGCTTTTTCCCTCTCTTTAAAAAGCTAAGTATAGGAAAAGAATATATAAATCACTCTTATTCATATAAGAAAGTTTTTTAATAAACTGAGTCAATAAGATACTCAATTTTTAGTTGGCTAACCTGATAGGTATTTATTACTTTTTAGCTCAAAATAAGGAAATTTTAAGTGTATTCATCCATTCATTTCCTAAACAATAAATAAAAAACACAAATAAAAAACCTCGATTCTACGGGTGTATTTTTAAAATAGCTTTGTTAGTTTCTTGATAGATAAGAAATTAAGGATAGATACAAATGGACATACAACAAAAAGCAAAATTACTCATAGATTGGGGCAATTATCAACAAGCTACAAATATTGACAAAGCTCCCCATTATCCTCAACTTGTAGAAACAACTCAACCGACTATAAAAGGCCGTTATAAAATTAACCAGTTTCACTTTGAAGAGGGTATTGCTGTTGAAGTAAAGGCAGATGTTAATGCGGATAAGCTTGCTCAGTACTATCCAGAAATAAGCTGGGTATCCGGTACTGTTGTTGACGAAAGCAATCCCGCTTTGGGAAAAATTGACTGGCAACAAATCCAAAGCCACTTAGTTAAGTCTAGTTAGTTTGGTATTAATATCTTGTTGATTAAACTTTGCAGAGGCAAGAAATTCTTGCCTCTGGGATTAATGATACTAATGCTATAAATATGGGTAAATATTTATAGCTCATTATGTAGATATTCTTGGGGTGAGAGTTGAAGTTTGCCTTGAGCAATTATGGTCAAATATAACTAAGGAGTGAGGGATAATATTTAATAATAAATGGTATAAACTGGAGTTGGTAAACCCCTTTTCTCAAGAATGCAGTGGCTATTGTCGCTATCGATTTTGGTACTAGCAATACTATCGTTTGTTGCCAAGACTCTACAACTCAAGCTGCTAGGGTACTGCAATTCTCTGATATTTCCCGTAGTTTTGTAGTTGCTTCTGGTGCAGTTAATGTTGTACCCAGCTTGATATTTGTGCAACAAAACGGAAACCTCTTGTTTGGGGAAGCGGCGCGATCGCAATGGTTACAAACGGGTCAAACAGAGAGATTATTTACTGATTTTAAAAGAGATATTGCGGCAGAATACCGTTCTCCAGACAGGCAGATTAATGGTCAGGTTTATACCCCGGATTATCTCAGCGAGGTATTTTTAGGGTATCTTTGGCAACAAATAATTGCTCAAAATATTGCACCAACTCAGGTCATTCTCACTGCACCTATAGGTAATTTTGAGCGCTATGTTAATTTGTGGGAAACCATTGCTAAAAAGCTTGATTTTCCACCACTACAGGTTGTTGATGAAGCTAGTGCCGCAGCTTGGGGTTATGGCATAACTCAACCCCAGGCAACTATCTTAGCTATAGATTTTGGTGGCGGAACTCTAGATGCCAGCTTAGTAACCACAGATACTCTTAATCAAGGCAAAATAATCACTACAGCAGAGACATATTTAGGGGGAGTAGATATTGACACTTGGATAGCGAAAGATTATCTAGCTAAAATTGCTTCATCCCGCCAACAACTTAACCAAGGTAGTTGGTACAGCTTATTATCAGCTACAGAAAAGTTAAAAATACAACTTTCCTTATCTGAGGAAGCAGAGGTTGCTTGGCAAGAAGGAAAAATTAGTTTAACTCAAGAAGAATTAGGACAAGTTTTTCACAAAGAAGGGCTATTTAAGCAAATACAACAAGTCTTAGACGAAGTAAGAGAAACTGCCCTACGCAAAGGCATTAGCCAAGATAAGATTGGCAGCATTCTTTTAGTTGGGGGTAGCTGTCAAATTCCTGGAGTGCAAGAGTTTATAGCCAATTACTTGGGGGCAAATCTAATTAAGGGATATAAACCCCTGGAAGCAGTTGTTAGAGGTGCATTGGCTGTCGCCGGGCAAAGTACTGCTACAAATAATACCCTAAGCTACGGCTATGGTATACGCCTCTGGCAACCGGAAGCTCAAAATTATTCTTACCTCAGTTTATTTAAACCAGGAACCCCATATCCTTGTCGCTTGCGAAAACCTCTTAACTTACAAGTAGCCACAGCAGGGCAGCAAGAAATTCGTCTAGAGATTGGGGAAATGAGGGAGATAGTACAGGGAGAAGTTATCTTCAATTCCAACAACCAAATGATGCAAAGCCAGTCTCATAAACAAATTGCATTCACTTCCCTGGTAAATTCGCAGCAGCAGCCCTACCTGATTTCTTTACAACCATCAGGAGAATTGGAGAGAAATCGACTTCAAGTCAGATTTGAAGTGACTGCTAACCATGAGTTGGTTATAACAATTACTGATTTAGCTATAAGGCGAGTGATTGTTTACAAAGAAATTACCCAACCCTTAACTTCTGCTTCCCTAAATCCAGAAGCTGGAATTTTGCCTCTGGATGCAGCAGTTTTGGGGACTATGGAAGCAGAGATTCCGGTAATCGAATCCCCCATTGAAGTTGAACCTGTAGTTCAGCAGACACCAAAGCAATCTCAACATTACTTTGACTTTGCCATCCTTGCTACCCTCACAGGACATTCAGCAGGAGTAACTTCTTTGGCCATTAGTCCCGACAGCAAAACCTTGGTTAGTGGCAGTCAGGATAACACCTTGCGTTTCTGGCAACTACCTGGTGGGGCATGGTTGCGTAGTGTTGCCGTTCATACTGATGCTGTTACGTCTTTAGCTATGAGTGGCGATGGTAAGATGTTAGCTAGTGCTAGTAAGGATAAAACTGTTCGCCTTTGGCATCTGGGTAGTGGTGTAGGGTTAAAAACTTTTTCTAGTAATGATGAGGGTATCTTCAATGTGGTTTTTAGTCCTGATAGTCAAGCTATTGCTTGGGGAGGTTGGGACAACTACATCACTCTCAAACAGCTTTTTAGCAATTCAAGTATCCTTCGTTTACCTGGACATCAAGGAGGTACAGCCGCGATCGCCTTTAGTCCTGATGGAGAAAGTTTGATTAGCTGTGGCGATAAAAATATTAATGCCTGGAATCTTAATCCCCAAGAGTTAATTTATAGCGTACCGGGGCATTTGGATCTCGCCCTCACCTTAGCTACTAATCCCGATAGCCAAACCTTAGCGACTAGCGGGGGTATCCAAGACAAAACCATTAAACTCTGGTATTTGAGTACAGGGGAATTAAGGCAAACCCTATCGGGCAATTTAGATGGGGCATTATCCCTCGCTTTTAGTCCCAATGGGCAGATTTTAGCTAGTACCAGTATGGATAAGATTAACCTTTGGGACTTGGAAACAGGAGAGTTACGCCATAGCCTTTCTGGGCATTCACAGGATGTACTTGCCCTAGCTTTTACTCCTGATGGTAAGACTTTAATTAGTGGTAGTGCTGATGGGACAATTAAGCTTTGGGGAAATAAATAATTAACTTTATATACCTTGAGACATAAAAAAATCTTTTTTTAAAAGCTAGAGTTTCTGTCTTTTCATAGAAGCAGGAGAAACCTGGCTTAGGTTATGCTTAGCAAAGCTTAATTACTGCTCGTTAGTAAAAGTGATGTCAAGAGGTATTAGATGATAGCCAAGCAAGACTTTATTAAGATTGAAGTTAGTAATTTAATCAACTGCCATAAATAAAAATAGCCAATTTTGTATGTAGCAGTTCCTGAAATAACTATCAATAAAATATTGACTTGCCTATGCCTTTTAAAAAGCCTATTTTCTCTTTGAGTGAAAAGATAACCCAAACTTGGAAAGAAAAAATTAGTCCTAGAATAGCCCCTTTGCTTTCAACAGTAATTATAGCTGGTTTAGTTGCTGCTGCCCTAGCTATTTGGGGATTTGCTGAAATTGCCGAAGAAGTTTTGGAGCAAGAAACTCAAGCTTTAGATACTTCTATATTATTAGCTGTCAAGCAAATTCATACACCTTTGCTTAACAAAATTGTTATAGGCATCACCACATTAGGAGATCCCTTTATACTAATGATTTTAAGCTTATTATTTGGGGCATTTTTATTTTGGAAGCAGAAGTGGGCTGATTCTTTAACACTGGTGATAACCGCAGTGGGTGCTTTAGGGTTAAATTTTTTACTCAAAGACCTATTTGCTAGGGAAAGACCTGCTCTTTGGGAACGGATTATTGATGTTAGTTATCAAAGTTTTCCTAGTGGTCATGCTATGATTTCTTTGGTGATTTATGGTTTCATTGGCTATTGGTTAATGCGTCGCTTTCAAGGTTGGCGAAATACCATTATCACTATTACTTTCTTGTTAGTAATTGCCATAGGTTTCACTCGTCTCTATTTAGGAGTTCACTGGCCTACTGACATTGTAGCTGGCTATGCTGCGGGTTTGGTTTGGCTGTCAACTTGTATTATTAGTTTAGAGATAGCTGAGAAAATTAAAACTTCATAGCAGTTTTTTATTTAAGCAATCAAATTTAGGAGTATTCATTAAATGAGTAATCAAAGCAAAAAAGGAAAAGATGCCCCCATTAATCCCGGTGATCGCATTAAAGAAGAACCTCAAACAGTAGAAGAAAAATCTCAACAACTCGCTGTAGATACAGGAGATATTACCGGAGAACATTTAGAAGTGCCAGCTTACGTAAAAGTCAAAGATGAAGACGGGGAAGAAAAAGCTTTACATCACATCAAAGATGATGAAGAGATTTCTGATGTTATTCGCCAAGCTAGGGTTGATGAAGATGGCGATCGCAAGTGGTAGTTACAAGATAAGTAACTAAATTAAAAACCCATATAGTTCAATAAGCCGGATTTTTAAAAGCTTCTTTATACATAAAAAAAAAGCTGATCATAAATCCGGTTTACTTATGGGCAATCATAATAAAAAAGGCCAGAAGTACGTACTTCTAGCCTTGACTGCTAATACCATATTTCAAATTTGGTATAAATGCTATTTATAATGATTCGAGGGAAAAGTTTCTTAACTAAACTGATGGCGACGGCGAGAGGCAATCGCACCTCCGGCAGTTAATAGTAAAGTACCCATCATACCTGGTTCAGGAATATCTTGAGGATTGTTACCATCAGTGAAAGATTCAGGTAATTCACCAGTGAAAGTAGGCAAGTGTACTTCACCACGTTGGTTAAAGGACTTGACGACAACAGTACCTTCTATTTCAGTCTGATTAGTTAAATGAGCCAAAGGTGCTAACAAAGAGCCGTGGAGGGCGTTGTTGAAGGTTAGTGTTTCCGCTTCATAAAAGTTCCACAACACCTTTTGCTGAATAGAGTCTCCGGTTAAACCACCAACGATGTTACCTTGAGTCCAGTTAGCAGAAGTACCGCTAACATTAATAATAGCAGTTCCTGAACCATTCAGGTTTAGTTCAATTTGCTGGGTTTTATTGCTGAAAAGATCGGCAGCATTAATGTTGAATATAGCAATTTCATCTCCAGAACCATTAAATCTAACCGCACCAGGTTGAGTCCCAGGAACAACTACACTACTGTTGCTTGCTAAACCAGAAAGTTGGGTAGAAGTGCCTGTAAGGAAATTTTTCAGATCGTTAAACTCATTGGCAAGATCACTATTTTGAGTTTTACTGCCACCGCCATTCATATTGACGATTGAATTCAGATTACCACCATACTCTAAATCAGCACCATTATTGACTTGTTTAGGGTTTCCCTCTATGTTACCAACAACCTTTAAACCAACGCCATCAAAGGGATTGAAACTACCACCTGGAGAACATTTGATGCAGTAATTGGAAGAACTTCCCAACAGGTTGCCACCGACAAAGGTACTACCTTCCACCTCGGAGTTGCTAGTTAAATCCTCGAATACTACCAGATTGTAGTCACCGAGAGTAAAAGCTGAAGCTATGGTAGGAAAAGCTACTGCTGCTAAGGATGTGGCTATAGCTGAGACTGCTATTGTAGCAATTGGTTTAAAATTTAATGTCATAGGATAACCCTTATTTATATCTAGTTAATAGTTATCTCTAAGCTATTAAATTTTTCCCAGTGATGTCAACAGGCTAATATGAAGTTTTGAAGAAGAATTTCTACGTCTTATTACTATACTGATGCATGGATAGAGATGAATCACTTATATTGGTTAAGTATTTATCCTGTTTAAGCTTATTTTTGACTTCAATAGTAGCCAACTTTTATTTTGGATTTGGTCTATATTACTTAAGTCAGACCAAAGAATATTATTGATATCTTTTTTATTAGAAACTATTTTCTTAAAGTAATTGTTTAAGATATAACAACTGTTTGAGCTTTCAAGCTTAGATTTGTATTAAATGAATTTGGTTTTAATTTAGCAAATTTGGTGATGAGAGGTTGTTTTGAGTTAATAAATTGAGTTATGCAGGAGCAGCGTCTGCTCCATACTTTTTCCTTCGGGGAAAACCAACAGAATGGAAACACTTCTTTGTGTGTACTTACTGTTAACCAGTTTGCAACGCTTTTCTCTTCGGAGAAAACTAGCAAAATAAAAATCCTTAAAACCCATCAAAGACACATTCAATGTGATGTGTTTTTTTATGCTGATAGCCAAAGTCAATTAAAAATACTAAATCTAGCTAAGCTGTAGCAAAAAAAATATTTATGAGCGACTATACATCCTCTCCAAACTAATAGCAATCACAGCGACAGTAACCAACAAAACTCCCCAAACTTGCTTACCTAAACCTTGTCCTAAAACAAACCACCCCAAACAAGCAGTTAAACCAGGATTTATTGCCCCAATAATTGAAGAATGCCCTGCCTTAATAAAACGAATACTAACGTTGCTTAAAAGATAGCTGAGTAAGGTTAGCATCCCTAACAACAAACCACTAAAAATTAGTTTCCTCCATATTTCTGTTGTAATACTAAATTGACTATCAAAAGGCAGAATAATTAGTAAAGCCAAAAAAGAAAAAATCAATATGCTAATGAAATTAAGTACACTGAATGGTACAGGGTGTAGTTTCCTACTACAGAGTTGAGTTAAAACAATATAAATAGCAAAAGTAATACCCGAACTAATAGCGGCGGTTACACCCAACCAAGAAACATCAACCTCTCCTTGTTTCCCTAAAAATAGAGTTAACAAAAGCCCTACTATCGCAACTACCATAACTACAGTACGAATTTTATTCGGAGGTTCCCTGAATAAAAACCAACCAAACAAAATAGTTGCCACAGGGAAAATAAAAAAGCTAGTTACTGCTACTCCAACGGGAAGGAAACCTAATGATAAACAAATGAGTAGTTGAGAAAGGAAAAGAAAGAAACCACTAACAAATACTTTGCTTGTCAAACCCCAATCTTGGCAATCAATTACTTTTTTAATAACTTGCCAACTTGGAGGATAAATAAAACGGGAAAGTACAAATAGTAAGGGGACTACTACCAACATTCTTAACCATAGAATTAACAGAGAATGTTCTATTGTTGGATTAATATATCCTCCTGTGGCAAATCTACCAAAAAGAGAGGATGGATTGAGAATAATAGCAATTACTATATTTTGGCAGGATAAACATAAGGTAGATAAGAAAGCTAGTAAGAAACCTAGTTGGATCAGGAATGAATTCTGAGGCTGAGGTTTGCCTGGAGGAGTTATGACTTCTTCTTGTGATGTAGTTTCTACTTGTTCTACTGTTGTTTTGTGCTTTTGTAATTCAAGCTGTTTGATTTCTGCTAACAAGCAAGCTTTCTTTTCCTCAAGTTGTGTAATTTCTTCGTATAAAGGTTGAATCAACTCTTTTCTAAGTTCATCTATTTCTGCGTTTAAATCTTCAAGATAGCTTTGCCCCTTCTCCAGTTCTCGATCCGGTTGATTATCTTGTTGCACCATTATTTATAACCGAACGATTTTTAGTTAAAATAAGCTGTAACTCTTTCCTCTTAACTGTTCCCTATTCCCTTAGCCATCAACATCAAAAGGAGGCAGTTTAGGATAACTTAGATTATGTTTATTGAAAGCCCGCTTCGCTCTTTTAATCAAATCTGTTTTATAAATAAACTCTTCCCTAGCATCCATAGGATAACTTTTAAGTTCAAAGCGCGTTGCCCAAGCTTTCTCTTCTACTAAAACTAAAATTGGCAACTTTAATTGAGTGTATTTGCTAGTGTAGGCAACTCGATACAAAATCCCCATCACTAACTGTACATCAACATAAAAATCTAAATAAAAATGTGTTACTACCTGGGCTTCTAACTGTCCGGCATTCGCATTAGAAATAGGTTCAGTCCAAATCTTATTGTGGGGAATAGTCACCATATTATCTTCAGGAGTTTGTAAACGTAAGCCCCTTAAACCATAACTAATAATCTCCCCGTAATGTTCCCCAATTTGAATGCGATCGCCGACTTGATAAGGAGCTTCAAATAAACCAATTAAACCAGCAATAACGGAACTAGCATAATCTTTAAAAGCAAAACCTAAAGCCACAGCTATAGTGCCAGTTAGGGCTAAAAGGTTGTTACGGGAAAGATTAAAAAATAGGTTCATCAGCATCGAAATAGTCACTACAAATATCACCATCCGCCAAAAAGGAAGAGACTGTTTGATACGCAAACGCCATTCGCGATCCACTTGTTCAGAAAACCAATTAATTACCTTATCAATAATAAAAATTAAGCCATAGGCAAGAATTAAGATCAGCAAGGCTTGAGCAATTTTGCCAGTGGTAATCTCAGCAATCAACTCTTTTGCATTATCTGCGGTTTCTTTAGCTGTATCTTGAGTTGATTGGGCAAAAAGAAAACTATTAAAAGGAAGATTCATTTTTAACAAGTACTAATTTGCTTCAACTAACTGAGAAGGAGTAACATCAAAAACCACTTTAAAAGGTTGCTTGATTTCGTTTTCCAAAAATGTTTCTACTTGCTTAACTTCCTCTGGATTAATACCTTTTTCTGCCCGAACTAATAATTTCAAAGAAGGAGGTTTATCTCTCCACACAACTTCCGAATCAGTAATAATAATATCTGTCCTGTTAATCAACGAATCACTGGTCAGAATACGCCTAATCGAAGCTTCAGCCTGAGTTTGCCGGGTTAACTTCCAGAAACTTGCCCCTAAAGGAATAATCAGCATAACAATTAAGGCAAAAGAAACTCCCCAAGATAGAGTTCTTGTTAACTCGTTGCTGCGGGCATAACCACTCAGTACATAAACAGCTATACAAGCCAAGTTAATGCCAATTAAGTTAGTGATGTAAAGTAAAGCTGCACCCCCAGCAGCCCCCCAGTTTCCTTGAGACAAGCACAAACCAACAACACATAGAGGAGGCATCAAAGCAACAGCAATAGCAGTTCCGGGGATAGCATCTCCCATTGCCGGACGAATCTTCGCATAACCACTCACTCCCCCGGCGGTAACCGCAATGAGTAAGTCAATTAAAGTAGGCTGAGTACGAGAAAGAACTTCTGATCCAAATTCCGGCAGATCAATAACTAAACCCACTAATCCAGAACAGATTAAAGCTAATCCTGTCCCTATGGCAATAGAAATAGTACTATAGCGGAGTAACTTTAGATCTCCTTCTAAGGTAGCGAAAGAAAAACCCCGTAAAGGTAACATCAAAGGTGCAATAATCATCGCCCCAATGATTACCGCCGCACTATTAATCAATAAGCCAAAAGTGGCAATTAAACAAGAACTAACAATTAGGACAACATAGTTTTTGGTTGGTTTAGAGTCTTTTGTGAGGGAGTCTTGAAGTTGCAGAATCGGAATAGCACCCAATCCGAGATTTTTTACCAGTTGCCATTTTTGTTGCATGACAATTTAATAAGTATAGGAATTATCTCTATTTAGGTTATCATCGAACCCACATTCCACAGGTTGGCAAGGCTAATAAATAATATTAAGGCTAATTCTTCGCCTCGGTTTGTGGTAGCCAGTGTGTTACCAGAAATAGTAGTATTGCTAATGGTGCTTCTAGCGTAAGATTCAAGTTGTATGGGATGGTCTTCGTCTGGGAGGCCTTTGCTGTCCTGGTGGGGAACCAGGAGGTCTTCTTTGCAGTAAATTAGAAGCAACACTACCCCGGAAGCAGCCTATGGTATAGGGGTACTCTTTAGTGAAGTGATAGTGATACATCGAGACTGTTTTGCCATCTAGAACAATATTGTGGGTGTGTCCGTGGCATTCATCAAGGTCGTTGTTGGTAACAGCAACCCCCCCTTCACCCTTGGGCCCGAAGATGGGGAAACCATCAAGCATAAACCCAGCAATATCGCTATGACCTCCTGCATCACCAGATTTATCGGGTATACAATCGGACCAGTCATGGTAGTGGTAGGTTCCTCCCCTTTCTGGGTGGGCGTTGCAATGGTCTTGAATTTCATAAGCAGGCGCATCTCGCCCTCCATTATCAAAAGCATTGAAAATTGCTGCCCCTGTGAGAGAATAGCCAATCAGTCCCAAGGGTATACAGGTTGGTGTTGCTGCTACTGTAGGTCTAGCTGGTAATTTTAAGACGAGGCTTTGTTCCTGAATAGAATTGGGATTGCGATCGTATTTATATGCTTCAGTCCCCGGCTGAATGGGAAACTTACCAGTTGAATGCCTAGGTAATTTATTAGAACGAAAAACGCGATCATTTCCCTCTACAGAAACCGAAGTTAAGGCATTAGGCCAGTTAACATTCCCTTCAACAACGGGCTTTTCTTCCGGATACCAATAGCCATTCCTGACCCACTCCCCAACTCGATGGGCCCCTCCTCTACCAGGAAACCTAGAATTGCAAGCCATAACACTACCACGTTTAGGCTGGTTGCTAATCTTCCCATCTCCGAGGGGAAAAGCCGCACTACTATTACCATTAGCCAAGACTGGCGAGAAAATCAATAGTAGCAGCAGAGTCGCCATAAATAGCAGCAGTATTTTGCGCATTTTTTGTCCCCAAAGATTGCTTTGCTTACAGCTTAAGCGACCTTATTAAGAGGGAGCATGATACTATTTTCCTAAAATGAATAGTCCTAAAGTACCTTTTGCTGTTAGTACCTAGGAACTATATATAGCAATACTAAGAGTGAGATGTAAAAAAATCCTTGGGTTTTAGGGAACAAGGTTTCTCCTTACAAAGACGCTGCGTATTTGCGGAGCATTGTGTTTAGACTACGGGTTAGCCTTGCCGTGTTTGCTACAGGCAATAGTGGAGTTTCCAATTCAATGGGAATCTCTATAGACAGCTTCTTGGATTGTTTCCTCTCCTAGCAGGAGAGGGCTAGGGAAAGGTGAGCAGCTACATGGGACAATGCAACTCTCCTGCAACCTTAGATAAACGCAGGTTTTCTTTATAATCCACAGGACAATCTATCACTGAAGGAACATCTTGTTCTAAAGCGGTTTTTAAAGTAGGAATCAAATCTTGGGCTGCTTCAACGCGATAACCTTTCAAACCCATACTTTCAGCAAATTTAACAAAATCAGGATTGCCAAAATCCACAAAAGCTGACTTACCAAATTGGTTGATTTGTTTCCATTCAATTAAACCGTAAGCATTATCGTTGAAAATTAAAGTTACAAAAGGAGTACCTACCCGCAAGGCTGTTTCTAATTCTTGGCAGTTCATCATAAAACCACCATCCCCTGTTACCGCAACTACCTTTTTATGGGGATGCACTAACTTGGCTGCTAAAGCCCCAGGAATAGCAATACCCATAGCTGCAAAGCCGTTAGAAATAATACAAGTATTGGGGCGATCGCCGTGGTAATGTCTAGCCATCCACATTTTATGGGCCCCAACATCGCTAATAACAATATCTTCTGGCCCCATTACCTGCCGGAGATCGTAAATAATTTTTTGGGGTTTGACAGGAAATCCTTCATCGTTGGCGTAGCGTTCGTATTCTTCACGAATTTCTACCCGCAACTCCCCTGCTTCTGGGGTAGGTTTACCTTGGCGATCTGCACGCTTAACAATATTATCAAGGGAATCAGCAATATCCCCCACAATCTCTACTAAGGGAATATAGCTACTATCAATCTCTGCTGGAGTTGCGCCAACATGGATAATGGGAATATCCCCTTCTGGGTTCCATTTCTTCGGGGAATATTCAATTAAGTCATAGCCAATGGCAATTACCAGATCAGTTTTATCAAAGGCACAGCTAATGCGATCCCTCTGTTGCAAACCAATTGTCCAAAGGGCTAGGGGGTGGGTGTAAGGAATGATTCCTTTGCCCATAAAGGTATTAACAACAGGGATATTTAAGGTAGTGGCAAACTCCGTTAAGGCTTCTGCAGCATCAGCCCTAATGGTACCGTTACCCACTAAGATAAGAGGATTCTTAGCTTTAGAAATAGATTCAGCAGCAATGTTGAAACTACGAAAGGAAGCGTAGGTAGTTTCCCTGCTATCTTTGTTGAGGGGAGTTGTATTTGCCACAGGCATTGCCGCAATATTTTCTGGCAAATCGATATGAACAGCCCCTGGTTTTTCTGCTTGGGCAATTTTAAAAGCTTTACGGATGATTTCTGAAGTGTTGCTAGGGCGAACTATTTGAGTATTCCATTTAGTAACAGGGGAGAACATGGCTACTAAATCGAGATATTGATGAGACTCAATGTGCATCCGATCAGTCCCTACCTGGCCAGTAATAGCTACCAAGGGGCCCCATCAAGATTGGCATCAGCTACCCCCGTCATTAGGTTAGTCGCACCAGGGCCAAGGGTAGAAAGGCAAACTCCAGCTTTGCCCGTTAACCGACCATAAACATCAGCCATGAAGGCTGCCCCTTGTTCGTGGCGGGTAGTAATGAATTTAATTGAGGAATTTCTCAGGGCTTCTAGGATATGTAGATTTTCCTCTCCTGGTAGCCCAAAAACATATTCCACTTCTTCATTTTCTAGGCATTTAACTAATAGTTCCGCCGCATTCATTTCCCCCATTACCATCTCCCCTAAGACTGATGTTTAAATGATCTTTTTATTGTTTTCTGCTTGCTATTACGAAAATTTTCCCTAACTTAACAGCTAAGGAAAATTTTCAGCGCAATGTTAATTTACCCTTTTTAACATAAGTTATGCCGAATTTGGTTCACAAATAAGTCTTTATGAACCGGCGTTGATAATTGAACGTATGAAATAGAAGATGTTTAAAGTTAGTAGCTATTGGCTGTTAGCTGTTAGCTTTCCGCAATCTAAAACAAAAAGCAAACAGCAATATATAAAGCTGCAACTACAAGCTGTACCAACATTACAGGGATACCGTATTTTAGAAATCTGCCAAAACCAAGGCGACCACCATGGAGTTCAGCAACTCCTGCTGCGACAATATTAGAGGATGCACCCATCAAAGTACCATTACCCCCTAATGTCGCTCCAAACATCATCGCATAAAACAGAGGTAGCACTTCTGGGGGTAGTTGTCCTGTGAAATCAGGGTTCAATACTTCTGCCCCGACTAAACCGACATTAACTAAATACTGCTTCAGTAAGGGAACCATCGCCACTACTAAAGGAATATTCGGTACTATACTAGACAACAAACCCACCAAAATTAGTAATACTATCGAACCTAAAGCAATATTCTTACCTAGAATAACCGCCAAAATGCTAGAAATACTATTTAATACTCCGGTTTTTTCTAGTCCGCCAATGAGAACAAAAGTAGACATAAAAAACAATAGAGTACTCCAGTCAACGTCTTTGAAAATATTGTTAACCGTATCAATTTTACTTCTATCCGCTAGAAATAAAGCTACTGCTGCCCCCAACAAAGCCACAGCAGCAGGAGGAATAGGTGTAGGTAGAGAGTCACCAATAACAAAAAAGGTTAGCACGAGGATAATTAATAATCCCCCTAACATCAATACTCTAGGATGATTGATTTTTGGCTCAGGTAAACTACTCACATCTGCTAGTTTCTTGTGCCAAATATTACGAAACAACCAAGGAGCCATAATTAAAATCGAACCAACGGCGATCGCCCCACCTAAGCTTAATTTCATTAAGTAGTCGTTGAAGCTTAAGTTAACTGCATCTCCCACAATAAAAGTGGCAGGATCTCCTACTAAAGTTAATAACCCTGCGCTGTTAGCTACAAATACCATCAAAATTAATAACGGGACAAAATCTATGCCAATTTCTCCAGCAATAGGGGGAATCAGAGGAGCAAGCAACATGACTGTTGTCGCATTAGGCAGTACCGCACAAATTGGGGTAGTAATCGCAATTACTCCCAACACTAAACGCTTCCCTTCTCCTTTAGCGAGAACGACCATTTGCGTAGCTAAATAGGCAAAAATATTAGTCGGCTCAAAAGCTCTCACTAAGAATCATTACCCCTAAAAATAAAGCCAGAGTAGCATAACTTTGACTAATATATTCGACCGCCTCGTTGAGGGTCATCACATGGGCGAAAACTAATACTAATGCTCCTAAAAAAGCAGCAACAGTTAGGTGTAGTCTTTCTGTTAGGATAGCTATAGTTACTACCGTAAAAGTAACAGCAGCTATCATTGCTGGAAGATTTGTCAAACTCATTCCCATAATTGTTCCCCTGTTGTTTAGCTATTAGCTGTTCATCAAATTGGTGTAGTTGATGAGGTGTTTACCCTCAAATCACCAATTTAAAAATCAATTAAAGCAATTACGCTTTAAACGTAGAGAGCAGCAAGAAACTAAGGATTGTGAGAAAAACAATAATAGGATAAATATTGCTTTAAACACTCACCTCTCAATGCCGACGAAGTTAGCTGACGGGCTAGGACTAAGAGGTGTCCTTTTAGAAGAAATGTTTTCTCCCAAATACGCCCCAATAAGTGGTTCCTCCGCTCCTAAAATCTGATCTTTTCCCTACGCAAGATTCAGACAGTTGGATTAGGCTAAGCTAGTGTTAATAATCTATTTGACTATTTTTTCTTCCTTTTAAAAATTTGTCATATATCTTTGGATATATAGCAATCTTGCTTAAGATGTGGTAAGCAATTCAGTTTGGTTGCATAGCTATGGTTAAACTGTGAGGATAGCTAACAGCTAACAGCTTTTTATTCCTTAACCCAAACTGTTTTAATATTGACAAATTCCCGAATCCCTTCAACACTCAATTCTCGACCATAGCCAGAACGTTTAATACCACCAAAGGGAAGACGGGGATCAGATTTAACAAAGCCGTTGATAAAAACAGCCCCCGCTTCGAGTTCGTTAATTAAGAGATTCCACTCAGCACTATTCTTCGTCCAGGCACTAGCCCCCAAGCCTAAAGGAGTTGAGTTAGCTAATTTAATAGCAGAGTCAATATCCTTAACCTTAAATAGTAAAGCCACAGGACCAAAAAACTCTTCGGTATCGGCTGGAGTGCCAGGGGGAATAGCAGTGATCAGGGTTGGAGGATAGAAGTTACCCGGTTTATCAGCTATGGGCTTGCCACCAATGAGAATTTTAGCTCCTTTGTTAGCACAGGCTTGGACTAGCTGGTCTAATTCTGTCAAAATACTAGGGGTAGCTAAGGGGCCAATATCGGTGTCTTCTTGGAAAGGATCACCTATTTTCAAACTTTTAAATTTAGCTAACAATCTTTCTTCAAATTCTGCGGCGATCGCCTCATGGAGAATAAAGCGTTTAGCAGCGATGCAAGATTGACCATTATTTAACATCCTCGCTGTTACAGCAGCTTCTACTGCTGCGTCGAGATCAGCACTTTCAAGGACGATAAAAGGGTCACTTCCCCCTAATTCTAAAACCGTCTTCTTAATATGTTTCCCCGCCGCCGCCGCTAAACTAGCCCCCGCAGCTTCGCTTCCGGTTAAGGTGGCTGCCTTGACTCTCTCATCACTAATAATTGCTTCTACTTGATTTGAACCCACCAAAAGAGTTTGGAATACTCCCGGTGGAAAACCGGCTTCAGTAATAATCTCTTCAATAGCTAAGGCACACTGAGGGACATTAGAAGCGTGTTTGAGTAAACCCACATTTCCCGCCATTAAAGCTGGGGCAGCGAAGCGAAATACCTGCCAAAAAGGGAAATTCCAAGGCATCACTGCCAGAATTGTCCCCAAGGGTTGGTAGCGAACAAAACTACGGGTTGCATCGGTAGCAGCAGGTTCATCAGCGAGAAATTCCTCGGCTTTTTCACTATAGTAGCGACAAACCAAAGCACATTTATTCGCTTCGGCGATCGCACTTTTGAGAGTTTTGCCCATTTCTGTGGTCATAATTTTGGCAAACTCTGCACTCCTATCTATCAAAATATCTGCCGCTTTATTTAACCACTCTTGACGCTGAGCCATGGTGGTTTGGCGATAATTAAGGAAAGTTTCCTGTGCTAAGGCTAATTTCTGTTCAATTTCTTCGGTAGTTAAGGCAGTAAATGCCTTAAGTGTTTCTCCCGTAGCTGGATTAACTGTTGCGATGCCCATGTTCCCTCCTTGTTTTCAATCCAGAGGCTTTCTATACTTCATAACTTCACTCTAACTCTATTGTTAACTTCTTAAACAATTAATTTCCCAGCGTTGCACCCTTAATTAGGACTTACGCCTTGACGTGGTGATAAAATTCAGGACTTACGCACCCAGATAAGTATAAATGTCTGAAACAAATATTACCTTAGAGCCAGGGACTTTATGGCCTAAAGTTATACAACAAACAGATCATGCCCTTAAAAGCGGCGCACTTCATTCTTTGCCTACAGAGTATGAGTTAATTGAGCAAGATGGGGTAACTTTTTTGGTTCGCATTCTGGCTAATCTTGCCCATAAAGATCAAGCTAAACAGCGACAGAAGCAAAAATCTCCTTCGGAGCAAGATTTTAATCCTTTTCTTCCCTACGAAGAAGATTTATTCGTGGCTGATATTTCTGATACCCATTTATGTTTACTGAATAAATTCAATGTGGTTGATTATCACATTCTGATAGTAACGCGGCAGTTTGAAGCTCAGGAAAATCTCCTTACTCAACAAGATTTTGTCGCTATGCAAGCTTGCTTAAAAGAAATAGATGGTTTAGCTTTTTATAATGGTGGCAAAAAAGCTGGTGCAAGTCAGGCTCATAAGCATCTACAACTGGTTCCTTTCCCTTTAATGCCAGAAAGAGAAACAATTAATTTTCCTTTAGAAACAGCTATTGCTGCGGTGCAGTGGCAAGATGCTTTAGGTCAAATACCCGCCTTTGGTTTTCCCCACGCTATTGCTAAGCTAGATTTTCTGGCCTCTAGCCAAGTAATTTGGGAATGCTATCATCATCTTCTGCAAACTTTAGATTTGCAGAAAAATCATCAACCTCAAGCTTATAATCTTCTGGCGACTCGACAGTGGTTATTAGTTGTGCCGCGATCGCAAGAAAGTTTTCAGTCTATTTCAGTTAATTCTTTAGGATTTGCTGGCTCTTTTTTTGTCCGCAATGAGCAACAAAAGCAGATTTTACAAAAATCTGGCCCCCTTCATGTTCTTAGTCAGGTTGTTTAGTGTTTCTATAAGTAATGGGTAAAGAATAAAAACTATGGAAGAAATCGAAGTCAAAATTCTGGAAGTTGACCAAGTTGCCATTGAAAATAAACTGCAAGAGCTTGGGGCTACTCAATCCTTTGCCGGGGAGCTTCATGCGATTTTTTATGACTTTCCTGATGGTAATATTCGCGAGCAAAAAGATGTCTTAAGATTGCGTAAAGAGGGAGAGGAGACTGTTTTAGCTTATAAAAAGCACATTGTTCAAACAAAAGCTAAAGTTATGGAAGAATGCGAAACTTTAGTTTCTAACTTAGATAATATGAAAATTATTTTAGAAAGATTGGGGCTAAAAGTAATTAAAGAAACTCGTAAGTTCCGTACCGAATACATTTTAGGAAAGACAAAAATTGTCATTGATGATTATCAAGATGCTTTAGAACATATTCCTGTATTTATCGAAATTGAAGCACCAAGCATAGAGCGGATGTACGAAGTGGCTAAACTTTTAGGCTATGAGCCACAAGACTGTCACAGTTGGAATACCTACGATTTAGCTCAACATTATGGGCAAAAATAATCAAGCTGTTAATTGTTATCCCTCTTAGGTCAGACTCCTGTTTTTCCTATTATTTGAACTTTCTGAACAAGAGCTATACTAAAGAATACAGAGTTTACTGATCTGATTTTGGTGATTTTGCTATCCACAAGAATTTTTAGTTAGAACAAAGCTTGCGATCACATAATATATATAAGCCCCAGAAATCAGAAATGACTTTTGTTTTCGGAAAGTAACAGAAGAGGGTTACTCAAAGTTCTGAGGAAAAAGCTTAACATTTTGAGAAAAATACTTGAGTTCATACAATGACAATCGCCCCTGCCAAACCATTAACCTTAGAAGAGTTTCTACAACTTCCTGAAACTAAGCCACCCCAAGAATATATTAATGGAGAAATCAACCTCAAACCAATGCCCAAAGGAAGACATAGCCGCTTACAGGGAAAACTTTGTACTGTGATCAATCAAGTAACAGAAGAAGAGAAAATAGCCTATGGCTTTCCTGAATTGCGCTGCACATTTGGCAATCGCTCAATCGTACCAGATGTCGCAATATTTCAGTGGCAACAGATTCCTTTTAACGAAAATGGAGAAGTACCTGATGACTTTAAATCTCCTCCAGATTGGACAATTGAAATACTTTCTCCTCAACAAAAGTCTAACAAAGTAATTGGTAATATTCTCCATTGTTTAAACCATGGCTGTCAATTAGGATGGTTCATTGAGCCTGATGATTATAGTATCTTAGCCTTTCTCCCTAGACAACAACCCCAACTTCTACAAGGAAGCGATTATCTACCTGTTTTAGAATCCATTCCCTTAAACTTAACCGTTTCACAGGTGTTTAATTGGTTGAAAATGAATTGATTAAAAGAGAGCCAAGAAAAGATTTATCCAAAAGCGATAAGCTAATGGCTAGTTGCTAGTCGCTAAAATCTTATACTTGGTGAGGATATTTTATTTATTGGAGTTCTCTAAAAGAGGTTATTACTCAATAGATAATTATCTAATTATCAATTACTTCCAACCCACCTTATCCATCAACTTAACCGCTTCAGGATTCTCTTTTCCATATGCTGCAACGTTTAACTCAGATTCTTTAAAATCACCAAAACCAGCAACCGTCGGGTTAGATTTCACAGTCTCAATCATCGGGATTTCATTATTACCATTAGCAAAAATTTCTTGGGCTTCTGGAGTCGTTAAAAATTCTATAAACTCAATAGCATTTTCTTTGTGGGGGGCATTCGCCACCACCCCCGCACCACTAATATTAACGTGAGTACCTCCCTGTTTTTGGTTAGGGAAAAACACACCAATATTAGCCACAACCTCTTGATCTTCGGATTTTTCCGACTGCATCATCCGGGCAACATAATAATGATTCACAATCGCCACATCGCATTCTCCCGCCGCGATCGCCTGTACCTGAGAAATGTCTCCCCCTTCTGGTTCACGGGCAAAATTACTAACCAAACCTTTAAGCCACTCTTCGGTTTCCTTTTCCCCTTTTTCAGCAATCTTAGCAGCAACAAGGGATTGATTATAAACATTACCAGAACTACGAACGCAAACACGCCCTTTCCATTCCGGTTTTGCTAAATCTTCATAACTAGAAAGTTCTTCTGGCTTAACTCTTTCTTTATCATAAGCAATAACCCTCGCCCGCTTAGATAAACCAAACCAATAACCCTCCGGATTACGCAGATTTTCTGGTATCGCCGTCTCCAAAACTTCTGAAGAAACTGGTTGGAAAATTCCCTCTTGTTCCGCTTGCCAAAGATTGCCCACATCCACAGTAATCAAAACATCGGCGGGGGTATTTTCACCTTCATTTTTGATTTTTTCAATCAATTCTGTAGCCTTACCCTCAATTAAATTAACCTCAATGCCTGTCTTGTCAGTAAAAGCTTCATACAAAGCCTCATCAGTGTCATAGTGACGAGAAGAATAAAGGTTTACTTCTCCTCCTTCCTGCAATTCTCCTGCTTCAGGGCTACTAGTTTCAGTTGTTTGTTCTGAGGTGGTTGGAGAACAACTAGTCGTTCCTAAAAGGGCTAACCCGGTTAAAATACTGATTAAACTACGTTGAGACGTTTTCATGGCTTAAAGTAATGTCTGAGTTTATGCTGCCGTCGTATTTTACACTTAATGCTATTAATTCTCAATACTATCAAGAAAGTTATCATCGTAATTTATTAATTTAAGGAGAACTATTTTGACAGAAGAACGTGCCTATTGGCTGGCATGGTCTAAAATACAGAATGTAGGGCCAATCTTAGTTAATCGCTTGCAAGAACGCTTTGGAAGCCTTGCACAAGCTTGGCTTGCACCCCAAGAATATTTAAGACAAATTAATGGTATTGGCGACAAGTCAATAGAGGAGATTGAACAAAAGCGTTCTCAAATCAACCCCGAACAACTCTTAGAACAACATCAGCAACAGAACATCAATTTTTGGACACCGTTAGATGAAGATTATCCACGCTTATTAAAAGAAATTCCTAGCCCTCCCACGGTTTTATATTATCGTGGCAAAGTTAATTTACCAGAAAACCAAGGACTTACTCCCTTAATAGGCATTGTTGGTACTCGCAACTTAACAGAATATGGCCGTCGTTGGACTCGTAAAATCGCTCAAACCCTTACTAAACATGGCTTTACCATTGTCTCTGGGATGGCAGCAGGCATTGATAAAGAAGCCCACAGTAGCTGTCTAGCCGCAGGAGGGCGTACCCTAGCGGTTTTAGGGACAGGAGTGGATATAATTTATCCTCAAAGCAATAGCCAACTCTATCAACGCATCCAAAAACAGGGTTTGGTTTTGAGTGAATACGACTTAGGTACTAAACCGAACAAACAAAACTTTCCCCCTCGCAACCGCATTATTGCAGGTTTATGTCGAGCGGTATTAGTCACAGAAGCCCCTAGCCGTTCAGGAGCATTGATTACAGCCCGTTATGGTAACGAATTTGGCAGAGATGTTTATGCTTTACCGGGTTCTTTAGATAATCCCCAATCTTTGGGTTGCTTAGAGTTAATCCATAAAGGGGGGCAAGTAATCTTAAGCGAAAGTCATTTATTAGAAATGTTGGGAACTATACCTCAGCTAGATCAAGTCCATACTTCTACTGTGAAAATACCTGCTGATTTAGCTCCAGATTTAGCCCAAGTTTTAAGGGCAATTACTTCTGAATCCATGCCTTTTGATCTGATTGTAGAAAAGGCAAATTCAGCTTCTAGTGATGTTTCCAGTGCTTTACTGCAATTGGAATTATTAGGCTTAGTTACTCAACTGCCAGGGATGCGCTATCAGAAAATATCTTAAAGTTAGGGAACGACGGGGAACTAAATTACCGTCAAGTTTGTTACAAAGCCATTGGTCAAAATCACAAACTTTGTACCTCACAAATACAAGAAATACTATATGCGATTTAGAGAAGAAAGAGAACTAGGAAAAATCCCAGAAGTAGACTTAACTCCTTTGCTAGATGTGTTAATGTCGGTGCTAACTTTTTTCATCATTAGTTCTATGACTCTTACGGGTACAAATGTCGCTAATATTGAATTACCTAGAATTAATAATAGTTCAGAAATTGGTAACACGAAAGAAAAGCTGGTAATTGGCTTAGATCAAGACGAGAAAATCACTGTTGATGGTAAAGAACTTAATCAAGCCCAATTAGCGACAAAGATTAAAACTTACCTTAAAGAAAAGCCAGAAAGTTCAATTCACATCGAAGCACATCGTTCCCTTCCCTATGTAAAAATAACCCGACTCGCAGAAGAAGTAATGAAAGCAGGAGGCAAAAAAGTAACTTTCAAGACTCAAAAAAATCAACCATAAAGATAACTCATTTTGATTAATCTATAGCTATGGGCTTCAAAACTCGTCGGCGACGGCAACAATTTTCTCAGTTACCAGCAATTAATCTTATTCCTATGCTTAATGTGATGATTGCTGTACTCGGTTTTTTCGTGGTAGTTTCCACAAGCCTTTCTAATGAACAAGGAATTCAAACAGATTTATCAGGTAGTGAAGAAGAGTCAGGGGGCAAAGATTCAACAGACATAGCCAATGATCTAATCATCAAACTTGATCAAGAGCAATTTTTAGTTGACAACAAAGCAGTAACTGAACAACAAGTATTAGTAGAAGCGAAAGCTTATTTAGCCAAAAATCAAGAAGGTAAGGTTTTGCTTGGTGCTAGTAATCAAGTACCCTATGAAAAAGTTATGCAGTTATTGGGAGAACTAAGGGCTTTAGACAAAACTAGAGTTGTCTTAAATATTGATTCAGATGGTGAACAAGCTACAACCCCAGAAACAGAAGGAAGTTTTGCAGAAGAAGACTTTGAAGATTGAGCCGCTTTTAAGTATTTCTGCTCAAGCTATGTAACTAGGAAATCATATCCTAGTGACTTTTTTTTGGCTATTAGTACGGAGGTCAAATTAGTGGTCGCGCCCTTAAAATTTTGGTAGTAGAAAAATTAATTTTTCTACCAATTTTGTGGGTGAGTGAAAGCTTAACCTTAAAATTAAAAGAAATTATTAAGATTTACTCCAGTAAAAGGACTAAAATAGGGCATTATGAATTTATACCAGGGTGAATTTGATTGGTTATATACATGGTTCAATCGAGCTTTAGTCGAAGAAGCTTATGCAGAAAAAGCTAAATTGTGCCAATGGATGTGGAAACATCCCAAAGAGCTGGCGATCGCCTTTCAAGGGCTTAAAGAAATAAGAACAGAACCAGAAAAAGCGACAGCATATGTTAATAACTTAGAGCCACAGTTACAAAAATCTTTGGTATTAGCAATTATTGCTAGTTAGCGAAGGATAAATACTGAAGCACAATAGGTAGGGCTGATTTGCTTACCTTATTACCAAGACTATTCTTTGTTTATTCTTGGTAATCGATGCTTGAAACCACAAAGAATTTCCCAAGAAATAGTTCCTAAACTTGTTGCCCAATCATCAGCAGAAATTTCTTCTTCACCATCTTTCCCTAAGAGAGTAACAACTTCTCCTACTTGCAAATTCTCAATTTTACTAACATCAAGCATAATTTGATCCATAGTAATTGCCCCAATTTGAGGTACTCGTTGCCCACGAATTAATACTTGCAAACGATTAGATAAATTGCGCGGTACACCATCAGCATAACCAATACCAATTACCCCAAGGCGTAACTCTTTTTCGCTCACAAATTTATGCCCGTAACTAACTCCTGTACCAGGAGGGATGGTTTTGATTTGGGTAATTCTCGCTTTAACTTGCAAAGCTGGTTGTAATTCGAGGCGAGAAGTTAAATGGGGGGCAGGATACAAACCATAAAGTGCTAAACCCACCCGCACTAAATCGTAATGTAAGTCTGCATCAATGAGGGTAGCAGCAGAATTTGCTAAATGTAAACAGGGGGAAACTATGCCATTAGTCTTGAGTTGAGCGATCGCACTGTTAAATCTTTGTTGTTGCAATTTCATAAAAGTTGGATCAAGATCATCAGCAGTAGCCAAGTGAGAATAAATACTCTCTATTTGCAAGTGAGGCAATTGTTGCACTAACTGGGCAAACTCTATTGCCGATTCCCATCTTGTTCCTAAGCGAGACATTCCTGTATCTAGCTTAAGATGCACTGGTAAATTATCTTCCAAGCTAGATAAGGTTTCGCTAAAAATTAATGCCTGTTGAGGAGTACCAATAGTAGGTTGCAAATTCCACTTTGCGATCGCCTTTATTTCTTGGGGAGTATTAATTGCTCCTAAGATCAAGATTGGCGCTGTAATTTCTGCCTGTCGCAATTCCACCCCTTCTGTTAGGGTAGCAACCGCTAACCAACTAGCCCCAGCCTTTAAAACCGTTTTAGCTACCTCTACCGCCCCATGTCCATAGGCATCTGCTTTTACCACAGCCATCAATGCGGTTTGAGACTTTAATATACCTTTAATTTGCCCCACATTAAAAGCCAAAGCTGCTTGATCAACTTCTACCCAAGCCCTTTGCAGCTTATTGACTGTCCTAAAATTCATGGTTGCATTGTTTTCTTGACTAAGCAAAATAAACCTCTCCTCAGATCATTTATCACTTGTTGTTGCCTGCACCCTACTCCCTTACTCCAGCAAGAAATTCTTTATACCTAAAGGCTTAATTCACAATAACCAAAGCCTTACTCAGATATTTAAGAAAGCTGAATACCTAGTATAATTCCTCATTTCTTTCAATAGAAAGGGCATAGGAACGACTGTAAACAGGACTTTTTCCTTGCTTAAGTTTGACAAACATAAACTCCCTGCCATTAACTAAAAAGCCATAGCTAATTTCTTGATGATTGGGGCTAGCTAACATATAAGTTAAAGCTTGAGGTAAAGCTACCGTGACATCAAACTGACTTTGCTTCGTTTCAACAACTAAAACCCACAACTGTTGATTAATTACCAAAATATCAATCTTTCCCCTCACTAAAATCCCTTCGTTTTCGGCAACTATTTCTACAGAAGTTTCTGATTTAGTTTGAAAAGGTAGTTGATAGAAATCAGCCAAATCTAACAGAGGAGAAAGGACAACCATTTTCACCATCTCTTCTGAGAAAAAGTTGGTTTCACTAAGACTTAAATAGTTACTTTTAACCCAATCTAAAGATTGTTTTTCCCTCTCGGTTAAATCAGGTAAATTAGCTTGCCATTCCGGGAAAAAATCAGGGGCTTTAGTTTTGTAAAGATGGAATTGTTTTTGGAGTTGTTCAAGACTTATTTGCTTGGCTGCTAAAGTTTCTGCCATTGTCTTCAATTCCCCTTCCTTACTTAATTGTGCTACTATCTTTGATAACAATCTTTAAATTTCTTACCTAAATGAGTAAGGTTCTAGTACTCAACGCTTCCTACGAACCGCTCAATATTACTAGTTGGCGGCGGGCGATTGTTTTATTGCTTAAAGGGAAAGCAGAACAGGTTGAACATAATGGGCTGTATATCTATGCCCATTTCCCTCTACCTACGGTAATTAGACTGCGTTACTATGTTCGAGTCCCCTATAAAGAAATTCCCTTAACCCGTCGTAATATTTTGGAACGAGACAGACAAACCTGTCAATACTGTAATTACAAAGGTGACACTTTAACCATAGATCACATTATTCCCCGTTCTCGTGGTGGGGGAGATACCTGGGAAAATCTTGTTGCTGCTTGTGTGCGCTGTAATGTCAAAAAAGGTAGCCGCACTCCTAAAGAGGCAGAAATGCCTTTATTAACTAAACCTCGTCGTCCTTACAGTAGCCTCCATTTTGAAATAATCAAACATACCAAAGGAGGACGCAATCAGGAGTGGAAAAAATACGTCATCGGCATTTAACTTTACCTGCTACTTAATTAATAGAGCAGGTTTTTATTTAAGTATTAATAAACTATGGATAAATCTCTCGATTCTCACGATAAAGAGTTGCCAGTTAAATCTTCCTTAAATTCAGCAGCAACCAAAAGACAAAATGGTAAAGGCAAAAAAGAGAAAAGTCAATCCAATTCCCAGAATCAACAAGATACAGATTTATCTCCCGAAGAAAGATTAAATAAACTGCGACAAGTTTTGGAAAGACATCGTGGCGAAAGACAAATTTTGGTTATTCAAGATTTCCCTGATCCTGATGCCCTTTCTAGTGCCTGGGCATATCAACTAATTGCTCAAAAATATGAAATTGATTGCGATATTGTCTATGCCGGTACTCTTTCTCATCAAGAAAATATTGCTTTAGTGAAACTTACTGGCTTGCCAGCTAAACGCTTAAGTATCCAAGATGTTAATCAGCAATATTTGTCGGTTTATCAAGGCTGTGTTTTAGTGGACAATCAAGGTACAACTAGTCAGCTTATGCCCTTTGTTAAACAAGCTGAAATTCCCCTGATTGTAGTTATTGATCACCATAGTAGTCAGGGGGAAATTGAAGCAGAATTTGTTGATTTACGTCCCCATGTAGGAGCCACAGCAACAATTTTATGCGAATATCTTCAAGGGAATATACTCAAATTAGATAGAAATGTTAAAAAACACGTTAGATGTGCCACAGCTTTGATGCACGGTTTACGTTCCGATACTAACCACCTCCTTCAAGCCCAGGAAGAGGATTTTTTGGCTGCTGGCTATTTGAGCCGTTTTTATGATAATCAAATCTTGAGCGCTGTGCTACATACCTCTCGCTCAAAAAGAGTGATGGATGTGATTGAACAATCATTAAGAAATCGCTTGGTACAAAATAACTTTTCTTTAGCTGGGGTGAGTTATTTACGTTATGAAGATAGAGATGCTATACCTCAAGCGGCTGACTTTTTAGTCACAGAAGAAAATGTTCATACAGCTATGGTTTATGGTATTGTTCATGATGAAGATGAGGAAATAGAGTTATTAATTGGCTCTTTAAGAACTAACAAAATCACTTTAGATCCTGATGAATTTATTAAAGCAGCTTTAGGAAAAGACCCCCAGGGACGCTATTTTGGTGGGGGTAGAAATCGAGCCGGAGGATTTGAAATTCCCATCGGCTTTTTGTCAGGGTATAATGATGATTCTCATTTTGCTAAAATGAAATGGGAAACTTTTGATACGCAAATTAAGCAAAAGTTTCTGCGTTTAGTTAATCCGAAGAACAATTTGTTGAGTATTGATTGATCTCCTTTATTAGTATTTCCCATAGGGCAGCTAATGGCCAAAAACGAACCTAAAGCAGATATTCTGGTAATTGATGATACACCAGAAAACCTTGCTCTCCTTTCTAATATGCTAACAGAGAGGGGTTATAAGGTTCGTAGCGTTACTAAAGGTTCGACGGGGTTGCGGGGGGCGACAGCAGCACCTCCGGACTTGATTTTGCTTGATGTGAATATGCCTCAAATGAATGGTTATGAGGTTTGTGAAAAACTGAAAGCTCAAGAAATAACTAAAAATATTCCTGTCATCTTTATTAGTGCTTTAGGAGATACCATTGATAAAGTTAAAGCCTTTCAGGTTGGTGGTGTAGACTATATTACTAAACCTTTTCAAGTCGAAGAAGTCTTAGCCCGCATCGATACTCACCTGACTATTTGTCGTTTGCAACAACAACTACAACAACAAAATACACAACTGCAACAGGAAATAAGCGATCGCACCGCAGCAGAGGAAAAATTTACCAAAGCCTTTCGTTCCAGCCCTCATCCTATCGCCATTGCTACCCTTTCCGGAGGGCGTTTTTTAGAAGTTAATCATAGTTTTTTGAGTATTACTGGTTATCAACCAGAGGAAATTATTGCACGTACGGCTACTGAGTTGAACTTGTGGTTGCCTTCAGAAACTTACCTCAAGGCAATACGCCAACTCCTACAACATGGTTCTCTTTATAACCAAGAAGTACAAATTCGTAGTAGAACTGGGGAAACTAGAGTTGTGCTACTATCGGTTGAATTAATTGAACTAGATGGGGTTCAATGCACCCTGAATATTATTAACGATATTACCGAACGTAAGCGCCTGGAAAACGAATTTATTTCCCTAGTTAGCCATGAATTGCGTACACCAATGTCTTCAATTATTGGCGCTTTGGATTTACTTGGTACGGGGCAATTAGGTAACTTAAATGCTAAGGGAGAACAAGTTCTTGATATTGCTATAACTAATACCGAACGTTTGATGCGTTTGGTTAACGATATCCTTGACTTAGAACGCATCAAAGCAGGAAAAATTCAGATGCAAAAGGTAAGATGCAATGGGGCGAATCTCCTTAGCCAAGCTTTAGAAACCATGCAACCCTTAGCTAATAATTCTCAGCTAAGGCTAGAGTTAGAAACTACTTCTGTAATTCTCTGGGCAGATCCTGACCGGATTTTGCAAACCCTGACTAACCTATTGAGTAATGCTATCAAATTCTCAGAACCAGGACAAACAATTTGGCTGCGATCGCGCCTTTATGGAGATTATCTACAAGTAGAAGTAGAAGACGAAGGTAGAGGTATTCCGGCTGATAAATTACAATTAATTTTTGAGCGTTTCCAACAAGTAGATGCTTCTGACTCTCGTAGGAAGGGGGGAACAGGTTTAGGACTTTCTATTTGTCGTAATATTGTTGAACAACATAACGGTAAGATTTGGACAGAAAGTATTTTAGATCAAGGTAGTACTTTCTATTTTACTTTGCCTTTAACACCTAGCTAACAGGTAAAATAATCAAAGTAATCTACCAAAAGGATATTGTTTAACTTTGCATAAAACTATCTTAGTAGTTGATGACGAAGAAGACGTGCGATCGCTCATTAAGTTAGGGCTAGAAATGGCTGCTGGTTGGCAGGTGCTAACCGCTAATTCTGGTCAAGAAGCCATTAATGTGGCTACAATTAAACAACCGGATATCATTTTACTAGATATGATGATGCCGGATCTTGATGGCAAGGAAACTATTGGCCAGTTAAAAGCAAATTCTGCAACGAAGCAGATTCCGGTTATTCTCATGACAGCGAAAATTGCTTCTTCCCTAGAAGAAACTTTAGCCGGGTTAGATATTGCTGCTGTTTTTACCAAGCCTTTGCGCCCTCTACAATTACCGAAACAAATTCTTGATGCCTTGAAATGAGATAAATACTTGGCAATTACAACTTCTTTAGTACCTGTAATTTTTAGCTTTTTTCAACCTCCAAAACTTCAACTTGAGACGGTTCTTCTACTTGAATTTTCTTCTTCCGATACTCTAACCAAATAGATACACCAACAATAATAACTATTACAATTAAGGTTAGAAAACCAAATTTTGTCATCCAATAAATTACTTCTTCTAAAGGAAGAAAGCGACCCAGGAAAAATGATAAACTAATAGTAACTGTAGCCCAAAGAGTAGCACCTCCTAAGTTACACCACAGAAATTGTTGATAGGGCATATCAGCAATTCCTGCTAAAGGCCCAGCAAAAATTCTTAATAGAGCAACAAAGCGACCAAAAAAAACTGCCCTTGGGGCATTTTTGCTAAACTGTTCTCTTAACTCTTCTAATTGACTTTGAGGGATTTTAAAGAAGTTTCCTAACTTAACTAAAAAGTTCCAGCCGCCAATTTTTCCAATCCAATAACCAAAATTATCGCCGAGAACTGCTCCAGCGATCGCGCTTCCCAAAACTTGCCAATAACCCAAGTCTCCACTACCTGCCAAAAAACCGCCCACAAGGGTGATGGTTTCTCCAGGTAAGGGGATTCCAGTATTTTCTAGGGCGATACCAATAAATACTGCCCAATAGCCATACTGACTAGCGATCTCCTGGATAGTCTCCAGTGGTATAAGCTCAAAAGACATCCAGTATCGTCTTCAATATAATTAAGTTCTCTTCTTGATCTTGGCGCGTTTTAGGGAAAAGTGTCAATGATTCAGTTATCAATGATCATTGTTTGATGTACGGATTGCCGTTGCCATTAGGCATCAGTTATCAGTTTGAGGTTTGCTGTTGTTGTCAATTAGCCACTAGCCACTAGCGATTAGCCATTAGTCATTATTTAGGTTGGTACAGCTTCTCCGGGGCGTAATTTAAGCCATTTACCGTCTTCTCTAAGGAAACTTTGGCAACCAACTACGTCCCATTCCATTTCTACATAATCTTGGTGAGGACGGATGTTAACATTAATAGTTGGTTCCTTTGGCTCAAAGTCAGGTTCTTCAGTAAGGTGAAGTTGTTGGTGTTGAGTTTCTACCGCATGGTATGTTTCACAACGGTCAACAAAGTAGCAGTTAACACAAATACACATGACAGACAAAAAATTAGGGCATTTTTATTAATGTAGCTCAGATAAGATGAAGTGTGATGCTAAATTCGGACTTTTGTCAACACAGAAGAAGTAGGGGTTGGTTCGATTCAATACTATGGTCATCATCAAAAATACCAATAAACCTGCCCTCAATTGATTGTTTTACTAGCGATTAGCCCTTGACCTTTGAGTTTATAAATTCCTACTGCGATTTAAACCTGTTGCCTCAACCTATTTATTTAGTTGGCGGTGCGGTGCGAGATGCTTTGTTGGGAAGAAAGAGAGAGTATTTTGACTTAGACTTTGTTGTACCGGAAAATTCCATAGAGACGGCGAAGAAAATAGCTAATTATTACCAAGCTGGGTTTGTGGTATTAGATGCCAACAGATGTATTGCCAGAGTGGTTTTGCCTCAAGGAACATTGGATTTTGCTCAACAGGGAGGAGATATTTTAGAAACAGACTTGCGGCGTAGAGATTTTACCATTAATGCGATCGCCTATAATCCTCAAACAGAAGAATTAATTGATCCCCTACAAGGACAAAAAGATTTAGATCAAGGTTGGCTAAAGATGATTTCCATTGGCAACCTTGCTGATGATCCTTTACGCCTGCTACGTGCCTATCGTCAAGCTTCCCAGTTGAATTTTACCATTGAACCAGAAACTCGCTCAACTATTCGTTCCCTCGTACCTAAGTTAGCTGATGTTGCCCCGGAAAGGGTGCAAGCTGAGTTAAATTACTTGTTGAATAGTTCCCAGGCAAGTTATTGGTTAGAAGCGGCGGCTGAAGATGGTTTGCTTTCTTTTTGGTTAGGAGATATCCATCAGGATAACTTTGCTCGTTTAGAAAGAGTTGATGAAGCAGCCCAGCTATGCCAAGAATTACCCCAAGCCCAACTCTCCTTAGCTAAGTTAGCTTGTCTGGTTTCTCCTCAACCCCAAAAAGCACAAGCACAGTTGCAACGCCTCAAATATTCCCGTGATGAGACTAAAACTATTTGTGTAACCATCAAGTATTTGCCTCCCCTACTTACCCTAAAAAGTTCCCCCATGCCTCCTAAAAAGCAGTATTTCTTCTTTCGTGAAGTAGAAGATGTTTTTCCTACTTTGGTGGTGCTAGCAGTAGCAACAGGGGCAAGTAAAGAGGCGATCGCACCTTTGATTGCTGCTTATCTTAATCCAGAAAATCAAGCGGCTCATCCTACCCCTTTAGTCACAGGGACTGATATTATGGAATCGCTTAATCTTGCCCCTAGTCGTCAAATTGGCCAACTTTTAACCGCAATTCAAGTTGCGAGGGTAGAAGGTAAGATTAAAACTCAACAAGAAGCTTTACAATTAGCTCTTGCTTTGATAGGCAAAAATTAAAGGCTACTATGAGAATTAATAGCAAGCAGCTTTGAAGTTTATAGCAAGTAATGAAAGTTATCTTTTTAATCGTTATTCTTGTTCTTGCAACTGTCATCTTTATTAATTATGTCAATCCATCAACCTCTTCTCAGAATGGAATCCTTAGCAAATTGTCATCTTTCCTTACCAGTTTTAGGGGTAAATTTAGGCGAGTAAAAACTCGTAGCAAAGCCAGTCCCTTACGTCGAGAATTACTCAAAAGAGTAGATCCTGCTACAGCAGACAGGTTAATTTCTTCAGCTAGAAGAAGAACACCTGGTAAGTCAGAACATTGGTATTTGGAAAAAGTACTTTATGATCTGAGGCGAGGAAGGTAAGCTGTCAGGCATTTAATTTACTTATTAGCCATGCATTTGAGAACCACTATATAACTTTTTTCGACTCCACACTCCCTGCTCCCTTTAGTAATTTATAAACATTAGTTTCTTGATTTGTAAAAACTTGTTCAAAAGCTTTATTATTCCCCAGTTTTTCACTAATTCCAGCTTGTCTTGCTACGACATAAACGTCTTTTATTTTACTCATTTTTCTAAGCTGAGTAATTGTCTCTAAACTAACTTCTGTTTCAAAAGGAGAATAAATTTGTTTAGCTATACTTTTTCTTTTCTTTAGTAAAGTAGAAGAGTACTTTTGAATAGTAAGTAACTCTTCTACACTCATTCTCCAACCATCTTTAAATTTTGGATTCTTTTCTGGTTGAGGATTATCTAAACCAATGTATAGTTGTCTATGACCAAAAACGGGGATAGTTAATTTATCATCTAAGAAAATAGCATCTTTTTTTGTTTTGTTAGCGATCCAGTCATAAAGAAGATTTTCTTTTTGTTCTTTGTGTAGCAAATACATTCCTTGCTCAATATAAGCCTCGGAAATTTGCCAGTTGCTAATGTCGAGTTTCCTTAACCAATCGTCGCTGATAGGTAGTAAAAGAACTACTACCAGAAGAAAACAAATCAATCTATTTTCTTGGTACAAAATCTCCATAGCAACACTAGCTATAATTCCCCAAATCAGACTACTAGCCATCAAATATTTATATTCGTTCCCATGGGGAGGCGTGATGGTTAAGAAAATGTACATCAAAGCTGTAGCAGCTAATATGGCGATGGCCACAACTATCTTTTTTCTGTGATACCATAAAATTGATCTCGCTTTTGGTTTGCCAAGAAAAATAATTGTTAATGGCAATAGAGTAAAGCAGTATTTAATGTTTTTGTTGATTAAGCTTTTCCAAGCAAAGGTTAGAGATATTGAGCTACTACTTTTAGCAGCAGATATGTAGTGAATGTAAGGATATAAAAGTAAGCTTGCTGCTAAAATAATTAAAAAAGTTGTTATAATTTTGTATTTAGATAATTGCCATTCTTGAACATAAAGGCTACCCCAAACAAAACTGTAACTTACTATTTGTGCTAACCATAGCAAAGGATAGAAAAATCCTGACCCCAAAACAGAAAAAAACAAGAAAATATAATTAAGTTTGAGTTGTTTTTGTTGAGAAAAGATTGATATTAAAGCATAAATAAATAAGGCAAAACATAAAATACCTAAAGGCATGGCATTTACGTTTGTAAATTTAATACCTATAACAGCACGAGGTTCAGAAATAGAAATATGAGTTAAATAACTGAAAAACTCAGTAATGCCTCCTCGACTAAAAAAGGTGACTCCAAAGATAGAGAGAAAGACAGCAAATATCGCAGCAATACGGCTCAAAAAAAGAAGATAAGCTGTTTTAAATATTAAAATTATAGTCAATAATAAGCTAATAATATTGAGTAAGGCAAAGACGGTAGGAGGAGTTACTTGTAAAACCTGACTGATCACTGCAACTAATAAGTGGACTCCCCAAGGATAAAGTAAATCTTCTCCTGCTATTAAAGGGTTTTCTGGTGGAAAAATCCCGTTAGCTATTTGGTAAACAAAGCTTGTGTGCATGAAACCATGGGCAGAATAAACGCGGTTGTAGGGATTAAGCAGATAAATTATAGTTGTTGGTAGTAGCCCAAAGAGTAATAAAAATAAGTTATTAATCTCTATTTTTAGCAACCAAAATAGAGATGCTGTCAAGGTAATACTAAGGGAAAAACACCACAAAATACCCATGGCTACACTACCCCTGAAATGAAGTAAACAACTATCAATAGTTGGTATTATTCATAAATATCAAGTAAAAACTTTGGTTTAATAGTCGTAATTACATAACCAGTAAAAATCAATCCTACTGAAGCAAAAATAATAGGTAAAGCAAAGGGAAAATAGAGCAAATGTATAGGTTTATGGACAAAAATTTTTCCTACTCGTTGATAGAAAACTTGCCATTTCCCCCTAATTCCTGACATAGGATCATCCTTGGCTAAAGGAATTTTGCTAGGGGATAATAGACGTTTTTGCCAGTAATAATCGTGACCAATTAAAAGGAAACGCCAGAAAAAGTGAGATAATCCTTCCGGGGGGGCATGGGTAGCCCTAGCTAGGGGTTGTTGCCAAATGGTATAACCAGAATCAAGTAAATTGTAGGCGTGGATGACGCAATTACCACGATAGAGAGGAAGTTCTGTGGGAATAGGATTTTGGAGGAGAAATTCTCTACTAAAAGCAACATTATTAAGAAAATATTGCTTAGTTGAGGTTAAGTGTTTTTGTTCAGAATATTGGGGAAAAATATAAGTTAGTGCCATGGCTGTACCATAAGCCCCTTTTCCCCTAGTGGTGGTTTCTCCTGCTACTACTTCAAGTTCTTTGTTTTGCTTGAAAGTTATCAGGATTTTTTCTAACCAATCCTGTTCATATATGCAATCCGAATCACAATAAATTAAAATCTCTCCTGTAGCTAATTGCGCCCCTAACATTTTTGCTTTATAGTAACTAGTTCCTAATGGTACTGACTCGACAGTAATCCAAGGATATTTTTCACAAAGTTGCTTCAATAGTTGGGGTGGAACATCGCCGCTTTCCAGGAGTAAAATTTCATTAGCTTCCGTTGGGGAAACACTTTGCTTAACCAAAGAAGCTAAGGATTTATCTAAATCATCAATATCAGCATTAGCTAAGTTTTCTGTTTCCAAAACCAAAGAAAAACTTGGTAGCTGCTGCATTAAGTACTCCTCGAATAATTGAGTAACAAGTAATAGGTAATCGGTAATAAGTAAGTAAGAATAATTTTCAGTTTTTGAGAGTAAAAAGATGCTGACTCTTGCCCTACAGAACATTCTTTCGCAAATTTGATTAGGTGATGTGCCACTAAACCAATGTGAATTAAAGGTTCGATTTTACCCTTTTTTAAGGCTGGCCAAGCCATATTCCAAAAGCTTTGGCGATAGTCACCTAATACACCAACCTTAAACAGAATATTGCTAAGCATGGTTAAACCTTTGCCGATATTCGCCTTAGAAGTACGGGCAGGGCTATTAGGAACTTTAATACGATTAGCATAGGTATGTTGGCATTGGTAGGCAAAGCGTTGATATAAAAATTCTGGTTCGTAAGCTTCTGTAATACAACGTTGCCACATACCTAGTACTTCTTGGTAGGGCATCAAGAATTCAATATTAGACTCCCGTTTCTCATCAAATACCAATCTTCCTTCCGCTTCCAATCTTCGCCAAAGAGGAGTTCTCGGTAAAGCGTAGAGTAAGTTGATGGTTAACATGGGAATTTGAGAAAGGCGAATAAAATCTAGAATCTGATCTGCTGTTTCTGGGGTATCGGTATCAAAGCCAATGATAATTCCTGATACCACTTCCATACCATAACTGTTGAGGATTTTAATCGCTTCCAAAATTGGCATACTGAGGTTTTGGGTTTTGGCAATGGAATGAAGTGCTTCTGGATTAGGGGTTTCAATGCCGCAAAAGATGGTACAGAAGTAAGCTTCTCGCATCATCTCTAATAGTTTAGGACTTTGGGCTAAATTTAAGGTCGCCTCACAAGCAAATTGGAGAGGATAGCCGTTGCGTTTTTGCCAGTCAATGAGGTGAGGAAGAAGTTCTGCAATGGCTCGACGATTACCAACAAAGTTATCATCAACAAAGTAGACTGCCCCTGGATTACCAAACTCTAACATCGCATCCAATTCAGCTAACAGTTGTTGAGGAGTTTTTAGGCGTGGGTTACGCCCGTAAAGTTCAGGAATATCACAAAACTCACAACGGTAAGGACAACCACTGGAAAATTGAACGTTGGCTAGGAAGTACTGGTTAAGATTAAGGAGATGGTAAGCGGGAGTGGGGAATTCTTGGAGAGGTAGGCGTTTTTGGGTCGTAAAACGAATTTGCTGAGGCGGACGTTGAATATTTTCATCTAAATACCCAAGCATTTGGTCTGTTGCATCCCCTAACTCCCCTAGATGCAAAATATCAAAGTTAGGGTAGTATTCTGGACAGCCAGAAACTGAAGGGCCACCAAGGATAGTTATTTTTCCGGCTTGGTGGGCGAGGTCATTGATACGATTAATCTGAGGGCGTTGAATGTGCATTCCGCTGACGATAACCGCATCAGCCCATTGATAATCTTGAGGGGCGGCAGGACAAATGTTCTCATCAATAAAACGGACTTCCCATTCTTGAGGAAGATAAGCCGCCACCACCAAAATTCCTTGAGGGGGCATAAACGCTTTAACATTCCTTCCCATTAAGGAGTAGGCATGATGAAATGTACCGAAGGAATGACTGTAGGGGGGAAAGACACAGAGAATACGCCGCCGATGGCGAGGAATATAGAATTTTCTGATTTGGGAAATTTGTTTAATCTCTTTTTCCCTTACGATGGCCATAAGGAATCCCTTATTTCAAAGATACACCTAAGTTAAAATATACCGTCATATTAGGTCAAAGGGAAATAAGGCCATCAGTCATGAAAAGTAATTACCAATTTAACTATTATTTTCAAGGACAACCTGGCCCAATTCCTATTCTTTTTCTCCACGGCTTTATGGGTAATGGTAGGGTTTTTCAACCTGCTATTTCTCTTCTTGAAGACCAGTCTTTTTGTTTAGCAGTTGACTTACCAGGACATGGAAAAACTAAGGTTTTAGAAAAAGATGAAGGTTATTCTATGGCTAATACAGCTTTAGGTATCAAGAAGTTATTAAATAAGCTAAATATTAAGCAGGTTTATTTAGTTGGCTATTCGATGGGAGGAAGATTAGCTTTATATACTGGCCCTAAACTTTCCTCACTACTTCCCTAAAGTGGTTTTAGAATCTGCTTCTCCTGGTTTAAAATCTTCAGCCCAAAGAGAAGCAAGAATCAAACATGATCGCCAATTAGCTAAAGAGTTAGTTCAAGGGGATTTTGCCGAATTTGTAACTCGTTGGTATCAAAATCCTTTATTTGATTCTTTAGCTAAACACCCTGACTTCTCGCAATTAAGAGCAACAAGATTAAAGAACAATCCCCTTGAATTAGCTAAATCTCTACAATATTTAGGTACAGGAAATCAACCTTCTTTATGCCCAACTTCCTAATCACAAAAAGCCTTTACTTTTATTAGTAGGAGAGGGGGATGCCAAATTCCAAAAAATCAATCAACAAATGGCTAATCTCTGCCCCACTGCCCAGCTAGAAATAATTCCCAACTGCGGTCACAACATCCACTTCGAGAATCTAGAACTATTTGTTGATCGCATTACAAAGTTTTTGAACCTATATGAAAATGGGGGTTAAGGAATGAGGAAAAAACCATTACCGATTACCTAGTTTTTACTCCCAAGAGTCCAAATCAAGGGCCTTAGAACCTCCCTTTTCTAGTTGCTGCAAAAGTTTGCCCAACTGAGTCCAAATTAGCCCGCCGATTAAGACAGTGAAAAAAAGAGAAATGCCATAGGATAGCCAGGCTTCAAATCCAAAAATTTCTACTCCAGCAGCTAGGAAGATACAAACTCCGGCACAGATACCGAAATAGGGCAAAAATAACTGAAAACCTTGTAAATCCGCTAAAGTATTACTTTGACGATCCTTAGACCAGTCCTGCACTTTTTCTTTGAGGGTGCTTTCAAAAGCTACGCCGCTAGTCATACCAGCAAATAAACCAAAAACAAGTAAAAAATAGGGTGGTTCAGGGAAAAAGTACATAGATTGTTATATTTAATTAGTTTTTTTGGCTCTATTTCACCGCTGTAGGGATTAAAGCCGTTACTCTCTCAGCAGAGATATCTCTCAAAGCGCTGAGAGCAACATTAAATAATTTACCTGGTTTTAGGTCATCTTTAACTAAATTCCATAACCTCTGTACTTCTTCGGTATGGAGTTGGTCATCTTCTACTAAGGCTAGTATGAGTTGATCCCGTAGGTAACGTCCTTCTTCAGACATGAGGTACTGCAAACCTAGTTGGGCTGTAGGTATTAGATCAAACTTATGATCAGAACGGGCGATCACAATCATATTCTCTAAACGTTCCCATTGAAATTTCCCATCTTTGAATAAAACTTCCATTAACCTACGTCTTAACCCTGGAGAATTTCCCGTTAGTAATTGGCGAGAAATATAGGGATAGGCAACCTCAACAATTTTGAAGTTGGGGTCTAAACTGAGGGCTAAGCCTTCTTGAGTGACTAGGGAACGAATAATTAGAGCAAATTTAGCTGGAACTCGGAAAGGATACTCATACATCAACTCGGAAAAGTCATCGGTGATGGTTTTGAAGTTGAAGTTTCCTACACTTTCTCCCATGGCATTACCCAACACCCTTTCTAAGGCAGGGACAATGGGGATGATATTAACATCAGGAGTTAAGAAGCCTAATTGGATATAATCTTGAGCCAAAGCATAGTAGTCTTTGTTAATCAAGTGAACTACCGAAACAGCTAGGGTTTCTTTAGTGATTTCATCTAATTGATCCATCATACCAAAGTCGATGAAAGCCATGCGCCCATCGTAGGTAGCAAAGAGGTTGCCGGGATGAGGATCAGCATGGAAAAAACCATGTTCCAATAATTGACGCAAGCCAGAAGTTACACCAATTTTAATAAAACTTTGGGGATCTAAACCCGCCGCCTCTATTTTGGCAGTATCCGTTAATTTAAAGCCGTCGATCCACTCTAAAGTTAAAACGTGGGTATTTGTATAACGCCAGTAAATTGCTGGCACTTTAACATCTGGATCATCAGCAAAGTTAGTAGCAAACTTTTCGGCATTGCGGGCTTCGTTAATATAGTCAATCTCTTCAAACAGTTTCTTGCCAAACTCATCCACGATTAAGGTAAGATCATGACCTAAATTCAGGGGCAACCAAGGTGCGAACCAACTGGCAGCCCAACGCATGAGGTAGAGATCAAGGGTTAGAGTGGGTAAAAGATTGGGTCTTTGTACCTTAACAGCAACTTTCTCACCTGTATGTAAAATGCCACAATAAACCTGGGCTAAACTCGCCGCCGCCACAGGATGAGGAGATATTTCTCGGTAAGCTTCTGCAATACTTCGCCCTAATTCTGATTCTATTTGGGCAAAAGCTATCTCATTAGGAAAAGGAGGTAATTGATCTTGCAGTTTAATTAATTCTTCTAAAAAATTTTTACGAATTAAGTCTGGTCTTGTAGAGAGTGCCTGACCTACCTTAATAAAAGTTGGCCCTAAATCCGTGAGAATTTGCCGTAGTTGGATTGACCTTCTAAGCTTGTTTTGTTCTTCAGTGCCAAACCATTTATCCCATTGCAGACCAAAAACAAATTGACCAAAAAGCCAGATGATAGTTAAAGTTCGCCAAATAACCAGCCAAGGTCGATAACGATATTTCTGGGCTATTTTCTTAGCATCATAGTGTTGGCGCTGTTGTTGTTGAGAAGAAACTGTTTGATGTTGACTCACGAATCTTCTGGAGCCTCTCTTTACTAAATAATATTTAATTAAATTTTACTTTTAGTATACAAGATTTAGTATACAAAATTACACAATTCTGCTATCAGAGTAAAATAATGCCAACTTAATGATGCTATAACTGCATACTGTCCCAATCTTCTACTTATTCTGATAGCCTGCTTTCTCATTTATAAATATAGACGCTACAATATATAAATACTTTTGTACTAATAGACCCTTGTTTCTAAACCCCTCGACTGCTACCAATATTGGAGGAATGTTTACAATAAAAAAGGTTTTCCTAAATAACATAGCTTCGGTAAGGTTAAATACAAAGTAACTAGTTTCAGTAGCACAGCAACAGACGACTAGATTTAATAAAGAGAAATTAACTAAACACTTCTTGAGGCGCTAATGGCTGCGACAACAATCACCAACAACCCCGATAAGGAAAAAGCACTCGGCTTAGTATTACAGCAAATTGAGCGTAACTTTGGTAAAGGTTCAATTATGCGCTTAGGAGATGCTACCCGCATGAGGGTAGAAACAACTTCTACTGGTGCATTAACTTTGGATTTAGCCCTTGGGGGCGGTTTGCCGAAAGGAAGAGTTATTGAAATTTATGGACCAGAAAGTGCTGGTAAAACAACTTTAGCTCTCCATGCCTTAGCAGAGATACAAAAATCTGGTGGGGTAGCTGCTTTTGTTGATGCAGAACACGCCCTTGATCCTGTCTACTCTGCGGCTTTGGGAGTAGATATTGAAAATTTGTTGGTTTCTCAACCCGATACCGGAGAATCTGCTTTAGAAATTGTCGATCAGCTAGTACGTTCCTCCGCAGTAGATATTGTGGTTATAGACTCTGTAGCTGCTTTAGTTCCCCGCGCAGAAATTGAAGGAGAAATGGGAGATACTCAAGTAGGTTTGCAAGCTCGTTTGATGAGTAAGGCACTACGGAAAATTGCTGGTAATATTGGTAAATCAGGCTGTACGGTTATTTTCCTCAACCAACTCCGACAAAAGATTGGTATTACTTACGGTAGTCCTGATGTTACTACAGGAGGCAATGCTCTTAAGTTTTATGCTTCTGTACGCTTAGATATTCGTCGCATACAAACCCTCAAAAGAGGCACTGAAGGGGAATATGGTATCCGGGCAAAAGTTAAGGTAGCTAAAAATAAGGTTGCTCCCCCTTTCCGTATTGCTGAATTTGATATTATTTTTGGTCAAGGTATTTCTAGTGTCGGCTGTCTTTTAGATTTAGCTGAACAAACTGATGTGGTGGTACGTAAAGGTGCTTGGTACAGTTATAAGGGAGAGAATATTGCTCAAGGGCGAGATAATGCCGTTAAGCACTTAGAAGATAATCCTGAAATTGCTTTGGAAGTTGAGCAACAGGTACGGGAAAAATTGGATATGGGGGCAGTTGTTTCTGCTAATTCCGTTAAACCTTTAGAAACCGAATCTAGTTCTGAGACAAATGGTTCTAGTTCTAGTAAAAGGGGCAGGAAGTCTAAGAAATCTGGTGATAGCGACTCTGAGGAGTAATGGCTAGTTGCAATTGCAGTTGTCTTGGGGTGGTTTGGAAAAAAATAAAATCACCTCAAATTTTTATACGTTTTTCTTCCTTGACATGATATTATGTAAATGGTGAAAAAGGTGCGTCCTTAAAAACAGTTTTTCAAAGTAATTTTGCTCTTCGATAATTCTTTGCTTTTAAATGAACCCTTCTTTGTCCTGGATAGGTTAGGGCGAGTTAAGGAATGCGACATTGATTCATCAGTAGAATTGCCACCCCAATCATTTTCTCCAGTTATAGGTTTTCAGAATTTAAAGGTGTCCAAACTTGTTGCGCAGTTCCTTAGCTGAAAAAGTTGCATTTGTCAAAAAAACTTTTAAAATTGCCTTAAAATTTGTTCGTCCAGACAATTTTTAAAACTAAGATTTTGAGGAGCAATATTACTGCAATCAACGCTTTATCTAGATTGTAGGGATAGAGATTTGAGTTTTGGACATAACAATGGCATTATGATTTTCTTGTTTTTCTATTAAACCACACAAATACGTCCTTTGGAGAAACTTTTAGGCCTTGACATTTTTTAAGTTGAAGTTGTGTAACTTCAAAAGATTTAATAGCCAGCTTAGTTTAGTTAAACTATTGCTTATGCTATTTACTTAACAATCATTCTCCCTTCAGAATAATAAAAACCAGAGGATGAAAAAAGCGAACTATCGTGTAATAATAATCCGACTGAAGAACATCCCAGCTTAATTGAGATAGTCTTCTTTACCAATGGATAATTGTCAATTATTACGTCACCTCCAGACCTAACCCTTCATGGTTCAAACTGCTCCTTCCCCCAACGAAATTGTTGAAGCCTTAGAAACTCCTGTAGACTTTAGCTTCGACCTTCCCGATCCAGAAGATGAAGAAATTGAAGAATTTGATTTTCAACAGCAATTAGATGTGGCTTGGAAGGTTTGCGAACGCTTTGATTTGCAAACGGATATTTGGCGAGGGAGAATTTTACGCTCTATACGCGATCGCGAGAAAAAAGGCGGCGAAGGGAGAGGGGAAGGTTTTATTAATTGGTTGAAGCAGCGAGAGTTTACCAAAAGTCAGGCTTACTCTTTGATTCAACTAGCTAATAGTGCCGATACCCTTTTAGAAGAAGGACAACTTGATCCTGAAGCAATTAATAATTTCAGTAAGCGGGCTTTTGTGGAAACAGCAAAATCTGCTCCGGAAGTACAGAAGTTAGTTAGCGAAGCCGCACAACAAGGGGAACATATTACCCGCCGGGAAGTTAAGCAACTTTCAGATCAATGGACGGCGATGAGTTCGGATTTGCTGCCGGAGGAAGCAAAAGAAAAAGCTGCCGAAGGTTCTCTTCCTCCTCGTCACCTTGCCCCTTTGGTTAAGGAGATGGAAAAGTTACCGGATTTGCACCTCAAAGAAATTCAAAGAGAGATTGCGGCTAGTCCAGAGGTTGACACAGTAAAAACTTTAACCACCGATGCCCGGAATTTAGCTAAATACCTTGATGCGGCAGCCCAGGTGCAAACTTTAAATAGAGCTTCTGTTGACTTAGAATTAGCTTTAGAAGAAGCATTGCGTTTAGATTGCTTAAATACAGCAGCAGACTTGGTTAAACAAGCTACCAACCTTGAACAAACAGTTGCTAAGTTATTCACCACCTGGAAACGTTTAGGCAACCTTGCAGATCGTTTATATGTAGATACAGGAGCGAGTAATCCTCACCTGCGATCGCTCCTTACTTGTTTAGAAACCTTAACTAATGAAGTGATTGAGGTGCATTTAGATGATGCGGGGGATAATATAGTTCGGTTACGGGTTATGGATGAGTAGGGGTAAAAGTAATAAGTAAGAGAGAGCCACAAAAAGAATGATCCAGTTTAAATTAGGAGAATTGTGAGAGTAAAAAAAGTGGATGAAGAAACTAAGCGAAAGTATAAAAGTTCTTTATATAAAAACAGCCAAACAACTCAAAGGTAGTGCCAGACGGCAGTTTATGGCAGCAGTAGTGAAAGAATTAGGTGTAGGGGGACAAAGTTTAGCAGAAAGAGAATTGAAGTGGAATCGACGAACAATCCGTAAAGGAATAAAGGAATTAACTAGTGGGGAAGAAATCAAGGATGGTTATGAACGTAGTGGACGTAAGCGAGTAGAAAAGAAACTGCCGCAATTGGGAGAAGATATACGAGGCTTGGTAGACTCACAAACACAAACAGACCCAAGTTTCCAGAGTACTCGCTTATACACTAGGATGAGTGCAGCACAGGTACGTCGTCAGTTAATCAAACACAAAGGCTATACCGAAGAAGAATTACCGAGTGTGGAGACGATACGCCGTCGCTTAAACGAAATGGGGTATAGCTTAAAACGAGTACAGAAAGCAAAACCCAAAAAGCGGATACCAGAAACCGAAGAGATTTTTAAGCATCTCAACCAAGTCAATCAACAAGCAGATGCAGACCCTAAGACCCTACGCATTTCTATGGATGCCAAAGCAGTAATCAAGATTGGGGAATTTGATCGCGGAGGTAAAACCAGAGTTGGGACAATAGCTCTAGACCATGACTTTACTCCCACTACAACCATAACTCCCTACGGTATTTTTCTGCCTCAATACCAGGAGTTGTACTTGTTCTTTGTCAGCTCCAAACTGACGGCAGATTGTATTGTGGATTTGCTGGAGTTGTGGTGGTCAACGGTTAAAGACCGCTTTCGAGATATCGATAAATTGGTACTAAACCAGGACAATGGCCCAGAAAATCATTCCCGTCGTACTCAGTTTCTCCATCGAATTGTGGGGTTTGCTTGTCACTCTCAACTCCACATTAGCTTGGCTTACTATCCTCCCTATCACAGCAAATATAATCCCGTCGAGCGTACCTTTGGCTGGTTAGAACAACATTGGAATGGTAGCTTACTTGACAGTGTTGAAACGGTGCTACGCTTTGCTGAAAACTTGACTTTTCGAGGTCAGCAACCTGTCGTTCGGCTCGTGGAGAAAGTTTATCACACTGGAGTTAAATTAACTCAGAGGGCTATGGCCAAGTTAGAGAAACAAGTTCAGAGATTTTCCCTTTTGCCCAAGTGGTTTGTCGATATCATCGGTAAACCTACTTGATTATTGGATCATCTTTTTTGTTGTCTTCTCTAATAAGTTTCTTCAGGACATACATAGCCATGATTAAACTGCGAGGGTAGGTAATAGGTAAGAGAGATTTTTCAATCTGCTTAAGTAACGCAATCTCCGTAAGTAAGATAGTTATTTTTGCCCACCCTACCAGACGGCGATCGCTCTTATCAACGTCTTAGAAATGTCTGGTTTGTTATCTGAGTAATAGTATTGCTAGCTTAAACTTCCCAAACTTGAGGCAAATTCAAAACAAAACCTAGTAATATTTCCTCACCAGATAACTCAACGGGATTCTCTAATACTTCTACTTCTTTTCCGGGACGATAAATTTCTACTTGTCGTCGCTGAGGATTAAGTAACCAACCTAACTTTGCACCGTTGTCAAGGTACTCTTGCATCTTCTCTTGTAGGGATTTGAGAGTATCTGAATTAGAACGTAATTCTACAACAAAATCAGGGCATATATTAGGAAAAGTACCTTTTTGTTCTACAGTGAGAGCATCCCAACGTTCCCGACTAATCCAACAAGCATCAGGGCTACGAATTGCCCCATTCGGTAAGGTGAAACCTGTAGAAGAATCAAAAGCTTCACCTCGTTCTTTTTTTCCTCTGTGCCAAAGATAAATTTGTCCGTTAAGGCTGTAATTGCTTCTTCCTGTTTCCCAACCTGTTGGCGGATTCACAATTAATTCTCCTTGTACAGTTCTTTCCATTCTTACATCTCGGTTGACTACGGCTAGGGCAGCAAATTGCTCTTGGGTGACGTGGAGTGAGATCGCCCTGGGCAGTTCAATTGATAGGGTTTCTGTTTCAGGTTTGGCGGATATCTGTACCATCTTTATTTTTTGCTATCACATTCTACAGTTATAGCGATATCTACGAGGCGCTAGTAGGTATCACATATTGCATCACCAAGATTGAAGACAATTAGTAGAGTTTTGACAGCCAAAAGTAACTTATTTAACCCCAAATTCGAGGCAAATTCAAAACAAAACCTGATAATACTTCCTCACCAGATAACTCAACGGGATTCTCTAATACTTCTACTTCTTTTCCGGGACGATAAATTTCTACTTGTCGTCGCTGAGGATTAAGTAACCAACCTAACTTTGCACCGTTGTCAAGGTACTCTTGCATCTTCTCTTGTAGGGATTTGAGAGTATCTGAATTAGAACGTAATTCTACAACAAAATCAGGGCATATATTAGGAAAAGTACCTTTTTGTTCTACAGTGAGAGCATCCCAACGTTCCCGACTAATCCAACAAGCATCAGGGCTGCGAATTGCCCCATTCGGTAAGGTGAAACCTGTAGAAGAATCAAAAGCTTTACCCAATTCTTTATTTGCTTCGTGCCAATAATCGAGTTGCCCGGTGAGGCTACGATTGCGTTCTCCACTTTGCCAACCTGTTGGCGGATTCACGATTAATTCTCCATGTACAGTTCTTTCCATTCTTACATCTCGGTTGACTACGGCTAGGGCAGCAAATTGCTCTTGGGTGACGTGAAGTGTAATCGCCCTGGGCAGTTTAATTGATAGGGTTTCCGTTTCGGGTTTAGTTGATGTCTGTACCATCTTGACTCTTTACTATCACATTTTACAGTTATAGCGATATCTACAACTAAAATACAGAATCTAGTTTAAAAGAAAAAACCCGCGACCATGAAATCGCGAGTTTCTTGTTACTCTTCAACCTAATTAAAGCAATTTTAGTTCTTTAACTTACTTTAATTAAGTGGGTGGAAAAGTAAGTCAGGGAAAAAGCGATTAAACTCGATTAAAATACCAGCAGTAAATGTCAACAAAGCCATAATTAATACTGGCGCGGTGGAAAGAAACTTTTGCAAATCTTTCATGATTTATTCTCCAAAATAATGAACAGCAAGCTTAAATTAACGGGGAGAAACAGGAATTTCTGTTTCTTTAGCAGTTAATTCTCCGGAAGTAAGTTGCTTAAGGGCAGCTAAAGGCCAAGCGAAGCCACTTAGCATATATTTAAGTGCTAAAGGAACATCGATAATGATTTCTTTCATGGCTGCATTTTTGCCGCCTCTGATATCAATTAGATAAGCACGACCAACCCAACCAATCCAACCAGCGATATAAAGAAAGAGGATGCTAGGAATGAGGAAATCACCAGCACGGCTTAAGCGACCATCTACAATTAAATGGGGTAGACCTTCTGGACCACAAAGGGCTTGAGAATAACGCTCCGCTCTTTGTTTGCCAGAATTGGGGTCGTCGGTGGTGTTACGAAAATTTTTTGCTCTTGCTTGAAAAGCAGGAGACTCACTACAAGGTACTAAACGCGATAGATTATCCTGAGCCATAGCTTTAGGAGCAAAGCCAAAGCAAAGGGTGATAATTAGAGCTAATGCCAATAACTTACGCATAGATAATTTGTTTCCTTACATTACGAAACAATAAGTTTTTTGTACAAAGGATTAAAAGATTATTTGTACAACGAAGTGATCTTACTCTGACACGTTGACACAGTAAAGATTAAGTTACTAAAAGTAGAATTTAAAATTACATTTATCAACAAATGGTAAAAGTTTTAGCTATAGAAACAAGTTGTGATGAAACAGCCGTTGCAATTGTTAACAATCGTAAAGTTCTCAGCAATATAGTCGCTTCACAAATTCCTCTTCATCGTCTTTATGGTGGTGTGGTTCCAGAGGTTGCCTCTAGGCAACATTTAGAAACTATTAATAGTTGCTTGGAACAAGCTTTAGAAGAGGCAAAAATAGATTGGTCTGCTATTGATGGTGTGGCGGCTACTTGCTGCCCTGGTTTAGTGGGGGCTTTGTTGGTGGGATTGACTACAGCAAAAACCTTGGCTGCTGTACACCAAAAACCTTTTTTAGGCATTCATCACCTGGAAGGACATATTTATGCCACTTACCTTTGTGAATCCCAACTGCAACCCCCTTTCTTATGCTTGTTGGTTTCTGGGGGGCATACTAGTTTAATTAAGGTTCAAGATTGTGGTCAATATGAAACTTTGGGAAGTACTCGCGATGATGCCGTGGGAGAAGCTTTTGATAAGGTAGCCCGCTTGCTTAAATTGGGTTATCCTGGTGGCCCAATTATGGACAAATTGGCACAAACTGGGAATCCTCAAGCTTTCTATCTACCGGAAGGAAGGATATCTTTACCAGAAGGTGGCTATCACCCCTATGATTCTAGTTTCAGTGGTTTAAAGACGGCGATGCTGCGACTCGTGCAAAAATTAGAGCAAGGAATAGATTCAGCTTTGCCAGTTGAGGATCTAGCTGCTAGCTTTCAAGAAACTGTGGCGCGATCGCTGGTGAAAAGAACGATTAAATGTGCTTTAGATTATGGACTCGACACTATTACTGTTGGTGGGGGGGTTGCTGCTAATAGCGGTTTGAGGAAACATTTACTAGCAGCAGCCGAAACCCAGCAACTCAAGGTTTATTTCCCTCCTTTGAAGTTGTGTACAGATAATGCTGCCATGATTGGCTGTGCAGCCGCTGAACATCTCAACAGAGGTCATAGTTCAAGTTTGGCTTTAGGAGTACAATCTCGCCTATCTTTAAGTGAGGTGATGACACTTTATCAAACATGACTTACAATTTTCAATTTTCAATTTTCAATTGACGCTGCTCTCTCTTCTTCTTTTTACGAACTTGAGGAGATTTGGTTAAGATAGCAATCATACCGTTATATCCTGTGGGCAAAGTTGTGTTGTTCAGTAAGTCCGTAACATCAACCTTAAGCACTTCCTCAATCAAAGCTTTGAGTTGAATTTTTAGAATACCGTCTATTCCTGAGCGTACTTGCAAAGCTAATTCTTCTCGTCCTTCTGTTACTAAAAGTTTTTCTACTGGGGTAATAGCATCTTCAGCAATAATTGCTAACTTATCACTCAAAAGATGACAGATAACTTTACTAGGTTGATGTCCCAACAAATTGCGATATAAAGCCTGAGTACGCTGGGAAAGAAGTCTTTCTAGCTGTCCAATAGTAGGAGCGAGAGAATCCGATAACTGATCAGCTAAACAATTATTTGTGAGATTAATAGTGGAAGTCATACCCTTACTCAAAATAAGCTTTTTGAACAGATTGAACAGGCGTTATTGACAGAATGTTAAGTCATCCTGAAATTTAACTGATTTCATGATATAAAAAAAAATTGAGCAGGGGAGCATTGAAAATAGTTCGGGTTTCCTAATCAAAATCAGGGGGAAACAAGACTTGACTTTTAATTGCCGTTTACGGTTCAATCTTGTTCAAGCTGCTCAAATTTGCAGGAGCAAGGAAAAATGCTGGTTAATTTTGGTTTAATTAACAATTGTCAATTTTTCCTCTGTACACACAGCATCTAACTTGCAATCCCAAGGTTCAACTGGTAGGCAAGATACATAAGCAAAATCAAAAATAATTCCTACAATAGGTTTCGATTGCCATTCAACTTGGCTAAACATTCGGTCATAGAAACCACCACCATAACCTAAACGGTAGCCTCGCCTGTCGCAAGCAACTCCAGGAACTAAAACCAAGTCTGCTTCTCCCGGCAGGATCACAGGTGAATCCGGCTCAGGTTCTCGAATTTCATAAATTCCTTTTACCAACTTTTCTTGAGGCTTCCAGAGATGCCAGGAAAGAGATTTAGCGACGCATCGAGGAAAGCCCCATCTTTGTTTAGAGTTGAACAGAGGACTCAAATCTGGTTCTTGACGAAAGCTAAAATAAGCCAGAATAGTTCTTGCTTGCTTAAATTGAGGCCAAGCTTGGAGATGAACACATAAACTATCACTCTTTTTTCGCCAAACCTCTTGGGACAGCGATCGCCTCTTAGCAATTAATTCCTTTCTTAGGGCTACTTTTTCTCTCATTTGCCTTGCTGGTTAGCCAACTTTTCCTGTTCAATTTGCTCTAAAGCTAGCAACTCTTTTCGTCTCCTTTTTCTCTCTCTCATTTCTTCACCCACAGTAGCGTTTAGCTGATCTCCAATCAGCATAATCAAAGCACTCAAATAAAGCCATAACATTAAAATAATCACTGCCCCCACCGCACCATAAATCTTGTTATAGTTAGCAAAATTAGTTACATACAAGCGAAATAAACCAGAAACGCCTGCCCAAGAAAAAGCGGCTAAAATAGCGCCGGGAAAAATAGGAGTACCTTTAATCCAACGACTGGGACCAAACCGATAAATAAAAGCAAAAGCGATCCCCACAATCATTAAACCTAGGGGTTGGTTTAAATAGCTCCAAAAAATCAATAATAAAGAAGCTCCTGTTTTCTTCACGGCCAAGTCGATAATTGTATCGCTAATCAAAATCAAAAAAGAGGCAATTAGCAGCAAAAAAATTGTCCCAATAGTAAGTAAAAGGGAAATGATTTTTGCTTTCCAAAAAGGTCTTCTTTGCTTAGGGGGAACTTGATGAATCAGATCCAAGGCATTCATGGCTGCACTTAAAGCTCCTGAAGAAATCCAAATAGCGGCAGCAAAACTAATAGAAAACCAACTTCTACCCTGCTCTAACTTAACTCCTTCTACAAAATCATTAAGTAACTGCCAAACTTGGTAAGGAGCCATGATTTCTAGCTGATTGGCAAGGTTATAAAGAGTAGATTGTAAAGACTCTTCAAACATACCTATAGCTGTCAGCATGGCCAGAATTGCCGGAAATAGAGCTAACATAGCTCCATAAGCGATTTCAGCAGACAACCCCGTCAAACGCCTTTTAAAGACGCGAACAACCGTCTTTCTCAAAGTTACCCAAGTAAGATAGCGAAAAAAGCCGAAGAAACGGGAGACTGCCATATTGTCAGATTTTGGCGATAATGTTCTTATGATAATTTGCCCCATATCAAAAAGAATGACACTTAATACAGGAGTATCAGCTCATGAGCCAAGAGGTAGTACAGTGGCTAGAAGAAATTCGTATTTTACGACAGCAGCTAGCAGAAGTAGAAACCCTTAAAGAAGAAGCTAACCAAGGATCTGCTAATTGGCGCAAGCTGTATTCCCAAGAAGCACAACAACGCCGCATGGAAGCAAAATTAGCTCAGCAAACAATTAAAGAGTTAAAAGCAGAAATTCGTCATACTAAGGCTGGGAGAGCTTTTAAACCAGATAGCCCTGAAGCTACCGCAGCTATTGAGGAGGAAGTAGCTGAACTTACTTCTTTTAAGGAGTTGAGAGCAAGATTAACAGAAGTAATTAAAGAGTGTGATGGTTTAGCTGAAGCTTTGAAATTAGAAAAAGAAGAACATGAAAAAACTCGTAAAAGCTTGACTGCTGTAATTGGCGATACAATCGATCAATTAGCTAAACAGAAAAAAGGTGGGGTTGGCTAGTTGCTAGTTGCTAATAGTTCGTCGTTACCTATCGCCTAGTACTCCCTGAGAACTGAATCAAATGTACTTAAAATCCCATAACTGTAGCAACAGCTTCTAATTCTGGCTTAATCCCAGCTTTAACTTGATTGTGGCTATGTTTGATAGCGCTGTCGGGATCTTTTAAACCATTGCCTGTCAGAACACAAACTACTGTCGCATTATGGGGAACTTGCTCTTTCACCTTTAGTAAGCCAGCCACAGATGCAGCGCTAGCTGGCTCACAGAAAATTCCTTCACTACCTAAAAGGCGATAAGCTGTCATAATTTCTTCATCACTTACTTCGTTGAACTCTCCTTTACTAGCTTCTTTAACCGCAACTGCCCGTTCCCAATTAGCTGGATGGCCAATACGAATTGCTGTGGCTAAGGTTTGAGGATTAGCAATAGGTTTGCCGCGAATCAAAGGAGCAGATCCAGAAGCCTGAAATCCCATCATTCTCGGTAAGCGATTACAAAAATCATGTTGATAGTATTGACAGAATCCCATCCAATATGCAGTTATGTTACCCGCATTCCCTACTGGTATACACAGCCAATCCGGCGCGTTTCCTAGTACATCTACCACTTCAAATGCTGCGGTTTTTTGGCCTTCTAAACGATAGGGATTAACTGAATTAACTAAGGTGACAGGATAATTTTCTGCCATTTGCCGCACTACCTGCAAAGCAGCATCAAAATTCCCTTCAATAGCAATAACCTCAGCACCATAGAGTAGTGCTTGAGCTAATTTTCCTAAAGCAACATAACCATCGGGGATCACCACAAAAGCTCTCAACCCAGCACGACTAGCATATGCAGCAGCCGCAGCAGAAGTATTACCGGTACTAGCACAAATTACTGCTTTGGCTCCTGCTTCTTTGGCTTTGGAAATGGCCATAGTCATGCCCCGGTCTTTGAAACTTCCTGTGGGATTTAAGCCATCGTATTTAACGAAAACTTGCACACCCCGACCAATTTCCTGGGCAATGGTCGGTACAGGAATTAAAGGGGTGTTCCCTTCTTTAAGAGTGACTACTGGAGTTCCTTGGCTTACTGGTAGGAAAGGACGATAAGCCTCAATTAAACCAGGCCAGTTTCGGTATTTAGATACGTTTTCTAAATGAGATGATGTGGTAGAAGAGAGCTTCACAGGGCGCTACATTTTAGTTATCAAAGGAGTATAGGAAGTATGAAGTATAAAGTCAATTTATAAGCATTCTTAGACCTTAACCTAATAGCCTTTATACTTCACCTTTACGCCTTCAACAATTCTACCGTGACTAGTTCGATGTTACAGATTTAGACGGTTTGGAGTTAGGGGAGTTTTGAGATTTGCGATTGTTGTATTTGCGCTTAATTTTGGGACGCTCAACTTTAGGTACATTCCAATCTGTTTTCATCCAGTTAGGACAGCTTTGGTCATAAACCATTTGCAAAGCAGCCGCAGCAATAGCCTGGGGATCATATTCAGCACTCAATTCCCGCACAATAGGCAGAAATGAAGCCATGCGTTCTCCGGTTAAAGCTACTTTAACTTCGCTTTGTAACCTTTCTAAACGTCTTCCTTCTACCTCAGTACGGCTAGGAATATTACTAATTTCTAAACTTTGGCGAATTCGACGTTCAATTTGGCGCAACATCCGCCTATCAATAGGCTGGACCAGGGATATTGCTGTTCCTGTTTTCCCCGCACGACCAGTACGACCAATACGGTGGATGTAAGTTTCACTATTGTCAGGGAGATCAAAGTTGATGACATGACTCAAGTTTTCTACATCTAAGCCTCGTGCAGCAATATCTGTAGCCACAACTACTTTGACCTGGCCTTGACGAAAACGCTGTACCAAACGCTCTCTTTGATTTTGGTTTAAGTCGCCATGATACTCATCGGCACTATGTCCTGTACCTTGCAATTGCTGAGTGAGTTCTGCTGCTGTGCGTCTGGTGCGGACAAAGATAATAGCCGATTCAGGATTTTCGATTTCCAAGATTGGTTGCAGGGCCTTTAATTTTGACCAGCCTTTAGGAACCATGTAAACTTTTTGGTCGATTTTGGCAGGAGCTGCTTTAGGTTGGCTAACCTTAATGAAAGCAGGAGAGTGAAGGAAGTTGTTGATTAAGTCATGGATTGCCCTGGGCATGGTTGCTGAGAAGCAAGCCGTCTGGCGGTCTGGAGGGGTCTGCTTAAGAATCTTCTTAACATCATCAATAAAGCCCATGCTCAACATTTCATCGGCTTCATCTAAGACGACCCAGCTTAATTGCTCTAGCTGGAGTTCGCGACGTTCTAGAAGGTCAATTACTCTTCCTGGAGTCCCAACAACAATTTGCACTCCCCTTTGTAAACTGCGGATTTGCCTATCCATAGATTGACCACCGCAGACTGTGAGGATTCTCATGCGCCGATCTTGGGTAAACTCTTGGATAGCCTTAGCTACCTGTTGAGCAAGTTCCCTAGTTGGGGTCAGAATTAGTGCTTGGACGGCTTTGGTTTGAATGTCAATTTTCTCTAACATGGGCAGAGAAAATGCTGCTGTTTTACCAGTACCAGTTTGGGATTGACCTACCATATCCCTTCCTGCTAAAAGCTCAGGAATTGCTTGAGCTTGAATTACAGTGGGTTCAGTAAAACCCATACTTTCTAAGTGTTCTACTCTAGCTTCAGATAAACCTAAACTGTTGAAAGATGTTGTCATAACGAATTGTTGCTTTTTGTTTAGTTTTTAGTAGTTTAAGATACTTGTCGAGTTTCTGCTTACACAAAAACAATTATCCCTTCACCAAAAAGCCCCTAGGAAAAGCGGCAGGAAGTGGATAAAATTGTGCGACTAGAAATCTTGTTGTGATGCAACTTGACCATAAAGATCGTAAGTATCTGCATCAGTGATTTTGACGTTTGTAATTGAACCTAAAGGCGCTTGTCCTCGAACATAAACAAGCCCATCTACTTCAGGAGCAAAACGCGCCGAACGTCCAATTAGCTCTCCTGTTGTCGGGTTTTCCTGTTCTAACAACACAGGTACAGTTTGACCAATACAATTCTGATTTTTTTGTCTTGCTATAGGCTGTTGTAGCGCCATCAAAATATCCTTGCGTTCATCCATTACTGATTGGGGAATTTGGTGGGGAAGATTCCCAGCTTTGGTTCCTTCTTCAGCGGAGAAAGTAAACGCACCCAGGTGGTCAAATTCGTGACGTTTGACAAAATCTGTTAAGTGAGCAAAATGTTCTGGGGTTTCTCCAGGGAAACCAACAATGAAAGTTGTCCGTAACACAGACTCAGGTAAATTTGTTTTGATTCTGTCAATAATTTCGTCATTAACCAACCCTTGCCAGGGTCGATTCATGGCTCTGAGTATTTCAGGATGAGAATGTTGCAAGGGCAAATCCAAATAGGGCAGGAAGTTAGGAGTTTCCTTAATGGCATCAATAACTTGTGGGGTCAATCCAGTAGGATAAGCATAGTGCATTCGCACCCAAGGTACATTGACCTTGCCTAACTCCCTTAAGAGCTGATCTAGTTTTGGTTCTCCATATAAATCCAAACCGTAGTTAGTTGTTATTTGGGAGATCAAAACTATTTCTTGAACCCCTTGAGCAGCTAACTGATGAGCTTCAGTAACAATGGATTCAATGGAGCGCGATCGCTGCTTACCTCGTAGCTGGGGAATAATGCAAAAAGAGCAACGGTAATCACATCCTTCTGCTACCCTCAAGTAGGCTACACCTTCTGTAGTAGTGCGGTAGCGGGGGGTAGCTTCATCAGCAATATAGGTTGGTTCTAAAGAAACTTCTTTAACCCGCTTTCCTGTTTCTACTTCTTCAATTACTTTAACTATCTTATTATAATCTCCACTGCCCACTAAAGCTACTGCTTCTGGTAATTCATCTAATAATTGCTCTTGAAAATGCTGGGCCATACAACCAGCGATAACAATTTTTTTCTTGGCTTCTGCCAATTCTACTAAGGTGCGTACGGATTCTTCCCTAGCTGCTTGAATGAAACTACAGGTGTTAACAATGACATAATCAGCTAATTCTTCATTACTATCCACTCCATAGCCAGCTTCTACTAGCATACCGAGCATATGTTCTGAATCTATACGATTTTTCTCGCAGCCTAAATGAGAAATTGCAATGTTTGGCTTATTGCCCATATATTTTTATATTTATTTTAACTTTTACTAGTATTGCTTGTTGTAGATGGCATTGTACAGGACTAATCTCAAGAGTCAAACTTTAGTCCGATTAGTTTTCCTTCAATTGTAGTTAACTTTGAGGTAAGCGTATTACTCGAAAAGACTTTCTCGCGCTATGGGACAATAATCACCATAATCAAATTTTGTATTTGTATAGCAAAAAATTAGCGCGGCATTAGGTAAATTAAGTGGACTTAAATCAGATTTTTCAAACTCACAATCCTATTATTGGTGTTGTTCATCTTTTACCTTTACCAAGTTCTCCTCGTTGGGGAGGTAATCTCAAAGCTGTTATTGCCAGGGCAGAGCAAGAAGCGACGGCTTTAGCAGCCGGGGGGGTTGATGGCATTATTGTCGAAAATTTCTTTGATGCTCCTTTTGCCAAAAATAGAGTAGATCCAGCAGTGGTTAGTGCTATGACTTTAATTATTCAGCGCTTGATGAATTTAGTCACTCTTCCCATCGGCATCAATGTTTTGCGTAACGATGCCCAAAGTGGAGTGGCGATCGCCACTTGTGTTGAGGCCCAATTTATTCGCGTTAATATTTTAACCGGAGTAATGGCTACAGACCAAGGAATAATTGAGGGTCAAGCGAGGGAGATTATGCGCTACCGTCGAGAATTAGATAGCGATGTTTACATATTAGCCGATGTTCTAGTTAAACACGCTCAGCCTTTGGGAGCGCCCCATTTAACTACCGCAGTGAAAGATACTATCGAGCGAGGTTTAGCAGATGGCGTTATTTTATCTGGTTGGGCAACAGGTAGTCCCCCTACCATAGAAGATTTGCAGGTAGCCTCAGAAGCGGCGGGCAATACCCCGTTATTTATTGGTAGCGGTGCTAATTGGCAAAATATCTCCCAACTTTTACCAGAAGCCGATGGAGTAATTGTTTCTACTTCCTTAAAGCGTCGTGGCAAAATTGAAGAACCTATTGACCCCAATCGAGTTAGTCAGTTTATTGAAGCAGCACAAGAAAGTTTGTTACCGAACAAGGGAGTGGGGAGTAGTGTCGAGTAGGGGTGGCAAGAAGATTAGCAACTAGCCATTAGCCATTAGCCATTACCAATTGCTAAAATCGAAAGCAAAACTCAAACCTCTCAATCTTTATTAACAAATTATATGAATACTAGCCGCCGACGTTCTACTCCCTGGATTCATCGTTGGTCTCGTCCTATTATCGGTGCGATCGCTATTTTAGGTGCAATATTAACAGCTTATTTAACAGTAATTGCCTTTCAAGGTGGTCAAGTAGCCTGTGGTACAGATGTCGCGGCGGCTGGGGGAGGATGTAATGATGTTCTCTCTAGCGATTATGCCAAAATATTTGGTTTACCTTTACCTCTATTTGGCTTGATGGCATACATTAGCATGGCTATTTTTGCCCTCACCCCTTTAGCTGTTAGCGCTGACATGAAAAGGCAGTTAAGGAAAAAAATAGAGAACTGGAGTTGGTTGTTTCTTTTAATTGGGGCAACCTCTATGGCAGTTTTTAGCGGTTATTTGATGTATGTACTCGCCTTTAAGCTCCAAATCCCTTGTCTTTACTGTATAAGTTCAGCAATTTTTGCCCTAACTTTGTTTACCTTGACGGTACTTGGTCGCGAATGGGACGATATTGGACAAATTCTTTTTACTAGTTTGATTGCTGGGATGGTAACTATCGTTGCTACTTTAGGTGTGTATGCTAACGTGAATAGTTCGGTTACAGCTTCAGCAGAGGAAGGAGCAATTCCTCAAGTTACTACTAGTCCAGTTCCCCCCTATGGTTGGAAAATTACCACTAAATCTGGTCCTTCAGAAATTCAGTTAGCCAAGCATTTAACAAAAGTTGGGGCAGTAAAATATGGCGCTTTTTGGTGTCCTCACTGTTACGAACAAAAACAGTTATTCGGCGAAGAAGCTTTTAAATCAATTAATTACGTTGAATGTGCTGAAGGAGGCAAAGATCCTCAACCCCAAAAGTGTTCTGCTGTAGGACTCAAATCTTTCCCCACTTGGGAGATTGATGGGGAAATTTATCCAGGAGTCCAAACTTTAGAAGAGTTAGCGGAACTATCTGGCTATAAAGGACCAAAGGACTTTAAATACACTTTACGTTAGCAGGGCAACTATTGAAACCTTTTTTTCCATTGAGTTGTAGGCTCTAAGGGACTAGTTTGTTGTTCTTGTTGTCTTCTGTGCTTAATAATTTCCGGGGTATCTTTTAATTGCGGATCGCGATAGGGAACAGCAGCGCGGGTTTGTAGATGTTGTTTTTCTTTGGTGGATAAAGGATAATTCTCATTTTCTTGCCAAGTAGCGATCGTACCAGGAGATCGCCTCCCTGAAGCGAAAGGTGGAGTTGAACCGATTTGTAAACCAGCTAAACTAAGAGCTTTGCGCACTGAAGCCGCAGATGAGTAGGTAGCTAATTTACCTTGAGGTTGCAAAATAGAGGCAACTAATCCTAAAAATTCTACCGTCCAAAGTTGAGGACATTTGGGATGGGAAAAAGGATCGAGGAAAATGGCTGCTGCTTTAAAGCCTGAATTATCAACCTGAGTGATTGTTTCCCTGGCATCACCAATAATTAACTGCCCTGTCAACCTAGAAGTCTTTACTTGGTGTTTAATTGCCAACTTTTGCAATAATTTAGGAATCGGCGATTGCCACTGATTAAGTAACTGATGCTTAAGCGCTTGGTAAGGTACTCTAGGATCTGCTTCTAAAGCAATCAACTCCACAACACAATGAGAATTTATTTGCCAAATAGTTTCTAAAGCGGCAGCGGTGTTATAACCTAATCCATAACAGATATCGAGTAATGTTAAGGAAGGTTGAATAGCTTTTTGGGCTAACTGACAAGGAATAACAAATTTCCCTAAAGCTTCTTGTTTGGCCCCATAATGAGAATGAAATGCTTCGCCAAATTTCGGAGAAAAGAAAGTAAAAGAACCATCTCCAGTAAGTTGAAGTGCAAAAGAATCATTGCTCATTGTTCAACGATAAATGTTTAATGATTTTCCGCTACTTCTTTTAATTTTAGATAAAACTCGGAACCGTCGGGAGGTGGGTTAAATTGATCGATAGGACTTGGAGTTGCTTCTTCTTCAGAAGATGTTGCTGTGGTAACAGAAGAAGGAACTTTGACTTGTTCTTCTTCTGTTAGTTGTTTAATCTCAACACTAGGAGATGTATCAGCTTTTTGTTTATCTCCGTTAGATTCAATAACTGTTTTGGTCGTTAGTTCTGTTTTAGGTACAGGAGAATAAGTCCTACGTTGACTTTTTTCGCTCACTAAACAGGTAATAGCCCCTAATTTCCCTTTGTTAGAGCCGGAATTTGCAACTAAATCTCTTGGTAACTTGCGACAAATTAAGGCTTCAAATTCGTGGTTAAAGTGATAGCTAGCTTGTCCTTTACGCTGCCATAATTGTAAAATTTGCTCAACAGAAATAGCTTTATAGCGCCCTTGATATAAAGATTCTATAACTGCCAAACGTATCCAACTTGCTTGATACTTTTGTTGCCATTGCTCAACTAAATCTTGGGCTGGATATCCTCTCATCTCAAACCCGTAGTGACTAAGTAAAGCCTCTGCTTGGGTGAGTTTTGAGTCTATTTTTGGCTCGGTCATGAAATTTCACTTAGGATACCAAGTTGGAGATTAGTGAGGTGTAGATGAGATAGTTTTTTTATATCCCGTGTCCTTACTATTGTCAATATCAAAGAAAAGTGCTATCCAAGTGGAAAGCAATAAGTGAATATGCTTTGAGACGAAGAACTTTAAATTAGATACAAAAACTAAGGAGATAGTTTCCGAGATTCTCTAAGTGTAGAGTTAATATACTATCCTAATCTCAATCCTTTTTCCTCTTCATTAAGTTAGGTAGTAGCACTAATGTAAGGAGAGTCAAAACTTCTAACTTGGCCTCGATATGCCAATCCTTGATAAACCATAGCTGTCGCTTCAGCCCTTGTGGCTTCCCTAAGATCGTCGATTTGTCTGGGGTTGGGGTAGTTAACTACAATTCTAGCTTTTGTAGCTGCTGCGGTCGCAGCTAGGGCATAGGAGGGTATATTATAACCATCTTCATAATAATCAAGAATTTTTTCATCAGCTTGGGGCAAAGCTAAACCACTAGCCAAAGAAACAATTAAATGGATGCGACGCAGATTTTGATTAGGGTGGAAAGTTTGATCTGGGAAACCGGAAATAAAACCGGCGCGGTAAGCTTGTTGAATGGCACTACTCCCCCAAAAATCATAGGGAACATCAATGAATTGAGTGGCTGGGCGAATTGGTTGAGGATTAAAAACACTGACTAATAAAGCAGCATATTGAGCGCGGTTAATGAGGGTATCAGGTTTATAACTACCATCAGCTAAGCCCCGAACCAAATTCATTTCCCCAAGGCGACTAATAAATTCTTTTGCCCAATGTTGTTGAATGTCGGTAAAGGAAGGAAGATCAATATCTGGGGCGACAATATAAGGAGAATTGGTTACTTGGGCTGTGCCAGTTGCCACTAAAGCTTGATAAATTAAAGCTGCTACCTCCGCCCTAGTGATATCTCGCATTGGCTCTAAGCGGGAAGTTTGGGGATAGTTAACCACCAAACCCTGTTGGGTAGCAGTAGCTAAAGCGTTGGTAGCATAACTAGGAATTGCGACGCGATCGCTATAGGACAAAAGGAGGTTAGAATTGCCTCCTACTAGCCCTAAACCACTAACTAAAGAGACAATAGCCTGAATCCTAGTTAAGTTGTTTTGGGGGCGAAATGTGCCGTCACCGAAACCAGAAATAAAGCCCATAGCCGCAGCTTTTTGAATGGCGTTAAAGGCCCAAAAATTACTCTTGACATCCTTTAACCAAGTTCCCGCAGCCACTTTTCGGGGCAAATCAAAACTTTTAGCAATTAAAGCAGCATATTCAGCCCTAGTTAAGTTATTTTGGGGGCGAAATGTGCCATCAGGAAAACCACTAATACTGTCTTGATCCACTAACCTAGAAATAAAAATTTCTGCCCAATGTCCAGAAACATCACGAAAATTGCCAGGGCCCAAAGGTGAAGTACTTACTTTGGTAGCAACGAAAGATATTTCTCCTTCTACCTTCGCTGGATTAAGTTGATTCCCCGCCGAAATGAGATTAAGTTTAGTTTCTTGACGCAAATCGGGAGTATTATCCCGGAGAATGTTCCCGGCAGGATCTTGAGAATTACCAAAATCTGGTTGGGCATCCCCTGTCACCACTAAACCACCGCTACTATTTTTCTCCATTAAATTGCGACGTAGTACGGGGCGGCTATGGCGAGAAAGATAAATACCAATGCGGTTATTAATTAACTTGTTTTCGGCGATTAAAGGAGCGCTATTATCACTTATGGTAATGCCATAGCCTGTTTCCTGGAAAGTATTACGCCGCACTTCCCCTTTCGCATTACGTACTAAAAATATGCCCGCAGACCCATTGTGAATAAACAGATTGTCTTGAATAACTGGCTTACTTTTACCTGTAACAAAAATTCCCTCACGACCGCAATTTGTAAAGGTGTTGCGGATAATTATTGGAGAAGCTGATTCAAGCCAAATCCCTGTTCCTTTATTAGCTTGATTGGTAACTGTTACCCCCCTTAACTGGGACTCATCTTCCAATAACAGCAACACATTTTGTCTTTGGAAAGTAGGACTAATATACTGACCACTGCCAGAAATAATCACCCCTTTTCCTTCGGTAGACTCATTACCTAAAACAACAATACCTTTAGGAATCTTGAGAGGAAACACTTCCCCATTAGCTGCATCATAGGTTCCCGTAGCCAACTGGATCGCTGTTTCTCCAATACTCCGACTCAGGGCTTTGGTTAAGGTTTTTAAAGGAGAAACAGCACTACCAACGGCATTGTCTTTACCTGTAGCGGGGTTAACGTAAATAGTCACTTCTGTTCTATATCTCTATCTTTAGGGGTTTTTGTCTTCTTTTTGGTAGTTTATCTATCCTAGAGAAGTAGGAAATATTAGCCATAAACAATGAGACTTTAAAATATACCCAACTTTTAACCCACTTATCTCACTTATAAACTTTTCAACATGATTGAAGTTGAAGATTTGGGGAAAATCTACGGTTCAACCCCAGCCATTAAAGATGTCAGTTTCTGCGTCGAGGAGGGAGAAATTCTCGGCTTCCTTGGACCTAATGGGGCAGGAAAGACTACTACTATGCGGATTTTAGCAGGCTATTTACCTGCTACTAGTGGAACAGCCAGAATTGCCGGATACGATGTTCGTCAACAGTCTATGGAAGTGAGGAGGCGGATTGGTTATTTACCAGAAACCCCTCCTCTTTACCAAGATATGACGGTGGAAGGTTTTTTACACTTTGTTACACGCATTAAAGGGATAGTTCCTGGCGATCGCGCTACTAAAGTCAATTCTGCTATTCATCGCTGTGGCCTCAAAGATAAAGGCAAAGTTCTTATTCGCAAACTATCTAAAGGTTATCGCCAAAGGGTAGGCATCGCCCAAGCTATTGTTCACAACCCTCCGGTAATTATTTTAGACGAGCCAACAGTAGGTTTAGATCCCCGGCAAATTATTGAGGTACGCAACTTAATTAAAAGTTTAGGGGGGCAGCATACCATCATCCTTTCGACTCACATCTTGCCAGAAGTAAGTATGACCTGTAACCGGGTAGCAATTATTAACCGAGGCAAAGTTGCTGCTACCGATACCCCAGAAAGTTTACTAGCAAAGTTGACTGGTAATTCCGGTTATGAAATTGAAGTAGACGGTAATGCCAAAGAAGTACAACCTTTATTACAAGTCATTCCGGGAGTTATTATCGTCGAGGTGGAACCACCCCAACAAAAGAGCGATCGCTCTTTAATTAATATTATCTCCGCTCCTAATTCTGAACCAGGAAGAGATATTGCTGCGGTGATTGTTGGTGCAGGTTTAGGTTTATACGAAATGCGACGTACTCAACCAACCTTAGAAGATGTATTTTTAGAACTGACAACCCAGGAAGAATCAGTTATCAGTTATCAATGATGTCTACGATCAGGGCAAGCCCTACAATAATTTAGTTATCAATGTTCAATTTTCAATCTTCATATGAAAACAATTTTTGCCAACATTATTGCTATCTACCGTAAAGAATTACAAGGTTACTTTGCTTCTCCTTTTGCTTATATTGTTGCCGGGATCTTTTGGCTATTATCAGGCTTCTTTTATATTTATATACTCTTTGCCCCAGAAGCAGGATTAATTCAAGCAGCCGCAGCAAAAGATCAAACTGGTTTTCCTCCTGGGGCTTTGGATGTTGCCTATGAGTTTTTAAGAGCTTTTTTAAGTGTTTTAGGTTCCTTGATTTTATTCTTGCTGCCTATACTTTCTATGGGTCTTTATGCCGAAGAACGTAAACAAGGTACTTTAGAATTATTGGCTACTTCTCCCCTAACTAATTGGGCTGTTGCTACAGGGAAACTTTTAGGAGTAGTTACCTTTTTTGTCACCATGATCATTCCTTTGCTAATCTATGAAACTATTACTTTGAATTCTGCTGAACCTCCGGCACCAATAGGAGTTACTATTATTAGTCATTTAGGTTTGATTTTATTAGCAGCCGCCATACTATCATTAGGAATGTTTATTTCTTCCCTTACTGACAGTTCAATTATTGCCGCCATTGTCACCTTCGCTTTGATTTTTTTCCTATGGATAATTGATTTAATCGGCGAAAGTATTCAGGGGAATGTAGGTGATATCCTTGAACATCTTTCTTTACTTAAACATTATAATAATTTAGTTCAAGGGACTTTTGACACAGGCAGTATTGTTTTATTAATTAGCTATATCTTTTTAGGGGTTTTTCTCACGGCCCAATCTATAGAAAACTTTCGTTTCCATCGTTCCTAATTGGTGGAAGCGGGGTAAGTAATAAGTTTTGAACATACTATTCCCTTACCTATTTCCTTTAAAGAATAAATGACCAAAATGCTTAAATCTCAACAACAATACTTTAAATATCTATTTTTATTTGGTCCGTTTTTATTCACTGCGGCTTTAGTAGCTGGATTGATTTCTGGGAGTTGGTCTTCTCTCACCTTGATTTTATTAACTTTTGGACTAATCATTAGTATCGCCGGACTATTTTTTTTCGCCCCAATATCTTCTGGTTTTTGGGGCCGTCATTCCACAAAAGTTAGTACAAACGCCTTAATTTCCACCTTGGCAATCTTAATTATTTTAGGAATAATTAATTTCCTCGCTGTACGCTACGGGCCAAAAATCGATTTAACAGAAAATAAAATACTTACCCTTGCTCCCCAAACCCAAGAAGTTCTGCAAAAATTAGAGCAACCTGTTAAAGTCATTATCTTTGATCGTCAACTCCATCCTAGCGATCGCAACTTACTCAAAGATTATCAACGTGAAACCCCTAACTTCAGCTATGAACTAGTAGATCCGCAAATTAATTTAGGACTAGCCAAACAGTTTGAGTATCAGTCCCCTGGAGAAGTACATTTAAGCTATGGAACTAAAAAACAATTAGTACAAACAATAAACGACAATACCGCACTTTCTGAAGCTTCTTTAAGCAATGCTATAGAAAGAATTCAAAAAGATACCACCCCCAAAATTTACTTCTTGCAAGGCCATGGAGAACTTTCCTTAGAACCCGGGGCGGGAGGACTTTCCCAAGCCGTAACTAGCTTGGATGAAAAAGGTTATCCTGCTGCTCCCTTAACTTTAGCTGATAGCCCTGAGATTCCTGAAGATGCAACCACCGTAATTATTGCGGGGCCGCAACGTCCCTTATTTACTGAAGAAGTAGCTGCTTTAAGGAAGTATCTTAATAATGGCGGTAGCTTACTACTTTTGTTGGAACCTGATAGCAAAACCGGTTTAGACCCTTTACTTAAAGAATGGGGGGTGGTTTTAGACAACCGCTTAGTTATTGATGCTTCAGGAAATGGCCGTTTAATTGGTTTAGGGCCAGATACCGCCCTAGTCGATAAATACGGCAACCATCCCATCACAGAGGACTTTAGCAACGGTATCTCCCTTTACCGTCTAGCTCGGACTGTAGACAGTACAGAAAAACCAGAAATTCAAGCCACAGCTTTATTAATAACCAATGAAGACACCTGGGCAGAAAGTGAGATCGAAGCTGGAGATGTAGCCTTTAACGAAGAAAGTGACCTCAGTGGCCCCTTAAACTTAGGCTATGCTTTTAGTCACAGTGATGGAGAAGAAGATCCTGAAGGTACTGCATCAAGATTAGTAGTAATCGGAGACTCAACCTTCGCTAGCAACGGTTGGTTTGAACAACATCTAGACGGGGATCTTTTCCTCAACTCAGTGAAATGGTTAAGTCAAGAAAAGCAAGAAACCCTTTCTATTAATGCTAAAGAACAAACTGAACGTCGTCTCAACCTCACCAAAATCCAAGCAGGTATTCTGGCTTGGAGTGCAATTTTAATTCTGCCTGTGTTGAGTTTTACTACAGCAGTCGTAGTTTGGTGGCGACGAAGATAAATCATTGCTCATTTATCAAGAGTAGTATTTAGTTAACTAAAGCCATCCTTAACAGGCCTTGCTGTCCAATGAGAATTTCTCTTAAGAGACTTAAAATTCCTACCCAGATAATGGGGCTGATATCTACTCCGCCAATAGGAGGAACTATTTTACGGGTAGGGATGAGGAAAATTTCTGTGGGTAAGGCAATCAGCTTAAAAGGAAAGCTGTTGAGGTTAACTTGGGGATACCAAGTGAGGATGATGCGAAAGATAAAAAATAAAGTCAGTATCCCCGACAACAGACTCAAAATCCAGATGGTTATGTTAAGAGGATTCATAAATTTTTCAAAAAAGACAATATTAAACTTTGTAAACAAACCTGAGTTTATTTTATCTTTAATTTTGCTAAGAAAATGACAATTGACCAAAAACCAAGGCTGGAAATGAGCTTGTGCCAATGTTTTCGCTCAAGTTGGCAAGAATATTTTCTTTTGATGTGACAAACTATTACAATTAATAATCACAATAGTAAATCTTAAAATAGGGACAATTCTATGACACCTTCTTTAGCAAACTTTTTCTACAGTCTACTTGCTGGCCTTTTAATCGTGGTTGTTCCCACATTAGTAGGTTTGGTCTTTATCAGCCAAGCAGACAAAGTGAAGCGTTCCTAAAATTAAGGGCTAGGTTAAATAACCTATAATTTAGGCAGCAAGTTGGGGACAGGAAAATATTCATCTCAGATGAGAACTGAATTTCTACTTTTTCTAGTCCCCATAAACTGTTTAAGCTGCTACCATAGGACTGACTTAGGAGAGCAGCAATGGTGATTTTTAGGCTATACTCAACCAGTGTTCTGGCACAAGTAAATATCGGTGGAAGTTCAGCCGTTATTCTAGGTATTGTGATTGCAGTAGCAGGAGCATTACTTTATTTCTTACGTTCCATTCGCCCGGAATTATCTAGAGATCACGACATCTTTTTTGCCGCTGTTGGCTTGTTGTGCGGCTTCATTTTGATATTCCAAGGCTGGCGACTAGACCCAATCTTGCAATTTGGCCAATTTCTTCTTACTGGCTCGACAATTTTCTTTGCTTTAGAAACAATTCGTTTGCGGGGAGTAGCAACGGAACAAGCGAGGCGAGACACGCCCATTGTAGACGATGAACGCCCCGTAAGTAGAGTTTATCGTGCTGAATTAGATGAGTTAGAACCCTACGAAGAAGAACGTTACGATAATCGTCGTTTGCGAGGTTATCAAGATCCTCGTAGCAATCGCCGTCCCCCAGCAACAGCAACCACCTCCGATTATCCTAGTCCTAGTGCTAGAGATGGTCTGGATACTTCAGAACGGGATCGCTACAATTCTAGAGATGATTATAGAGAACGTCCCCCTAAGCGTCGCCCTCGTAAAACTCCTGTTCAAAACCCCTATGATGATTGGAGTGATGAAGCTGAGACTTGGAGGGAGCAACCAACTACTCCTCCCCAACGTCCTCCTCGCCGCCCTCGTCCTCAACAACGGCCACCGCAAGAAACCAGGAGTGAGGAAGACCGCCCTAGGCAAACAAGAAAGCGTCGTCCTCGCCCTTCTGATGTAGGTTACAAACCACTTATACCGGAAGAAGAAGTAATGCCGACCGAATATGTTGACTATCAACCCATAGATGAGTTAGACGATCAACCAAAAGACGAACCGAAAGATCGAGATGAACCTAGCGATCGCCAAGATTCAGAAGTTAAAGATAATCTTGGTAATTTTGATTATTGAGTTGCTAACGGCTAATAGCTAATGGCTTGTTGTGTTACTTCCCCTGCCTTCCCTAACTTCCCTAACTCCGACTCCCGGCTTAAATAATGCTATCGGCTTCCAATTATAAAATCTCTCGCTTGATTCCCTGGGGGATTAACTTAACCTTAATTGTGGCCCTAACAGCTTGTAATTCTGCTGAGAGTCCTCAAAAACCGGCCACCCTCAATAGTCGTTACAATGATGAAGAGCCGGCATTAAGCGGAGATGGTCGCCTTTTAGCCTTTGTTTCTAACCGTAAAGGTCATAGCCAAATTGCCCTCTATGACTTAAAAAGAAAGCAACTCATTGACCTTCCTGGTTTAAATGAGGATAATACCATTACCCAGAATCCAAGTTTAAGTCTAACTGGCCGTTATATAGTTTATATTGCTAGCGACGGTGGCCGTCCTACCATATATCTTTATGACCGCATAACCGAAAAATCCGAAGTTCTTAGCCGCAACTATCGTAGTTGGGTACGCAACCCCCACATAAGTCCTGAAGGACGTTATATAGTATTTGAATCTGCACGTCGAGGTCAATGGGATATTGAAATTCTTGATCGAGGTCCTGATATTGAATTAGATATTATTGATGGAACCTCTATTACTGGACCAGAATAATCAAGGTAATAAGTAACACTGCCAATGTCCTCCAAATATCTACTTCTCGTCGTTCTCAGCAGCTTACTAACTAGCTGTGGAAGTTACCCCCGCTTACTTAATTCTCCTTTTGATTCTGGGGGACGTAGCTTAAATAGTCCGGCGGCTGAACTAGAACCAATAATTGCTGCTAATTATATTGTCTTTGTTTCTGATCGAGGTGGTTCTCAGGATATTTATCTTTATAATACTGCTCAAAAAAAACTAGTTAACTTACCAGGACTTAATTCTTTAGATGCGATCGCCTCTCATCCTTCAGTATCTGAAGATGGTCGCTACATTGTGTTTACTGCCAGTCGCCAAGGTAACAGAGGAGTTTATCTTTATGACAGGGAAACTACTCAAAGCCGCAATCTTACCAATAATTTAGCAGCAGAAGTACGTAACCCTTCTATTAGTGCTGATGGTTCTACTATCGCCTTTGAAGCGAATACTGACGGTCAATGGGATATTTTAGTTTATGAAAGTTCTGGAAAGCCTATAGATCAATGATCACTTAGCAGTTATCAATGGGCGGCTTGCTGTTGTGGTTAGGAATCAGTTATCAGTGTAGAGATTGCTGTTTTTGCTAAATCGTTGGTTTTTCTTCTTTGATGATCAAAAGCAAAGTTTTAATCTGCTTACTACTTGTTTTAACTATTAGTAGCTGTACTAATGGCTTATTTGTTTCGCCGCAAATTCCTACTGGGGGAATAAATAGTCGCTTTCCAGATGAGTATCCTAGTTATAGCGGCGATGGTCGCTATCTTGCCTTTGCTTCGGATCGTCAGGGTCATAGAGATATTTACCTGTACGATAATCAAAGACGCACCTTAGTTGCCCTACCTAATCTCAATCATCGCAACTCTAGTCAAGACCAACCTGCCTTAAGTAATAAGGGGCGCTACATCGCCTACGTTTCTACAGAAAGGGGCAAAACAGATATTTTCGTTTATGACCGCAACAGCCAAAGATCCCAGCTTTTAAGCGCCAATATTCGCGGTTCTGTACGACATCCTACTATCGCTGGGAATGGTAGTTCTATAGCTTTTCAAACTAGTCAGTTGGGTCAATGGAATATTGCCATTGTAGAAAGAAATATCTCCCCAGAACAATAGTTTGGGACTACTAGGATATATGAGTTAAATTAGATACTAATGGGTATCATTCTGTGATTGTTAACTAAAATCTTTTTCAGCATCAAAATTAAAAACTGGGAGTATATACTACCAACCAAGACTTCATCAAAGCGGTAGGGAGTAGAATTTTTTTGCCATGAAAAGCAAGACTAAAAGTTTGGTTATTTTTGTCACTACCATCGGTTTTAGCCTTAGCAGTGGGATTATTCCCCTTAGCTTTCTTAACAACCAGCAACCAGCATTAGCTCAAAATAGAGACGAACAAACTAATATTCGTGTCTATGAAATAGCTAGTCCGGCGGTAGTTTCTGTTGAAACAGGGGATGGTAATGGTAGTGGTAGTATCATTACTTCCGATGGTTTAATACTTACCAATGCTCATGTTGTCGAAGGTTATACAACTGCAACGGTTATTTTGGCTGATCAGCGGCGTTTAGATGCAGATGTGGTCGGTTTCGGAGAAAATGGGCTTGATCTGGCTGTTTTGAAAATTAGAGGGGTAACCAATCTGCCAACAATTAAATTAGCTGGAGAGAATTCAATCAAAGTAGGTCAAAGGGCTTTTGCTATTGGCAATCCTTTCGGACGCTTTCAAGGCACTTTTACCACCGGAATTGTTAGTCGTATTGATAGCGATCGCGGTTTAATTCAAACTGACGCAGCGATTAATCCCGGTAATTCTGGTGGCCCTCTCCTTAATTCTCAAGGGGAGTTAATTGGGGTCAATACAGCTATTTTTACTGGTAGTAGTGGTTCAGGCAATATTGGTATTGGTTTCGCCATTGCTATACAAAGAGTAGAACCATTTTTAACTGCTGTACGTTCAGGTAATGCCCCTCGTAACACTCCCCAATCTAGGATAGCAAGGAATAGCAATACTCCTGTTCCGCAAAACTTACCTCTCAATGGTGCAGCAATCCCCGGCAGATTAGACCAAGGGGATAATGTTTTACCTGATAATAGTTTTTTTGATGCCTATATTTTTGAAGGGCAAGCAGGGGCGCAAATTAAAATTGATATGGCAAGCCGTGAGATAGATCCCTATCTAATTTTAATTGGTCCGGGAGGAGTGAAAGTCTCTGAAGATGATGATGGTGCAGGGGACAATAACGCGCGTATTCAAACGAGTCTGCCTGTCAACGGAACTTATTTATTAATGGCTAACTCCTACGAACCAGGAGAGTCAGGAAGCTACAATTTAACAGCAAGGTCTGATAATAATAGTGCTATCAATCCTCCTAGAAGCAGCGGTTATCTTTTACAAGAAAGAGGTATTTTAGGCCCTGGGGCATTGATTTTGCCTTCTGATGGTAGTTTATACCAAACCCATACTTTTAACGGTCGTGCAGGTCAGTTTGTGGAACTTAAACTGGAAAGTAGCGATTTTGATACCTATTTAATTCTTCTTGATCCTCAAGGTAATAAGTTAGCTGAAAATGATGATCTTAATGACAGTAATAGTGATTCTGGTTTGAGCATTACTTTACCCGTCAATGGTAGTTATCAGGTAATTGTTAATTCCTATGATAGTAATGGCCGTGGGCGTTATTTTTTAACGGTACGTTGAAAAATTTTCTATATTAGTTATGTCAGAGATACACTGAATTGGGATAAATGATAAATGAAAAAAGCTTAATTGTTTTTAGCCGTTATCCTGAACCAGGAAAGACTAAAACCCGTATGATTCCCGCTTTAGGTGCAGAGGGTGCAGCACAGTTACAGAAGAAAATGACAGAGGATACTTTGGCTGAAGCAAGAAAGTTGCTAGATGATCATGCTACCAAAGTAACCGTTTTTTTTGCAGGAGGGAATCAACAATTAATGCAAAAATGGTTGGGTGCAGATTGGATTTATCAACCTCAAACCGAAGGAGATTTAGGGGTAAAGATGCACTCAGCATTCCAAACATCTTTTGATGAAGGTAGTAATAAAGTCGTAATTATTGGTATTGATTGCCCCGATCTAAATGCTCAATTGCTAACAGAATCTTTTCAACTTTTAACCGAGAAAGATTTGGTTTTAGGTCCTGCTCAAGATGGTGGTTATTATTTAATTGGTTTGCGTTATTTAATTCCAGAACTATTACAAAACATTAGTTGGGGAACTTCCCAAGTTTTTGCACAAACAACAGCGATCGCAACTCAACTCAACCTAGCAACAGCTTATCTTCCTATCTTAAATGACATAGATCGTCCTGAAGACCTTTTAATCATTGATTACTGATGCTTAACGGCAACGGCAAGCCGTACATTGAAAATTGCTCATTAGTTTGACAGGTTGTCTTTTGCCTTTACTGAGAAAGTCAAGGAAAATATCTCTACCTTTTTAAACTTGACACAGGATGAGCTATTTGATGTTGAAATGGAAGTTTTGCCAAGGGAACTTACTCCTAATTACTCTGGTTTGCCTACCTTTAGCCGCAAGATCTGAAACAGAAGAAAATATTGTTAGTATTTGCCAAGCAACTAGACAACCTGCGGATCTAGATTGTTTGGTTGCTGAAGAAATTATCCCTAATGAATCCCTAGCTAAACTTCCAGAAGAGTTAAGTGAAGCAATTACAATCCAAAATGATTTACCTCCTTCAATAATAAATGATCACAGGGAAGAATTACTTGCTGATAGTGATGGAGAGGTTAAAGAGGGAGATTGGTCTTCCGCTAGACCGGATGGCCATGCACCTATTGGCGTAATGGGGGATCATGTTCATAAAGCTGGGGAAGTGATGCTTTCCTATCGCTATATGTTTATGGAAATGGATGGTAACAGAGACGGTACTAACGATTTAACAGATGGCGAAGTCTTGCAACAATTCATGGTGACTCCTAAGAGGATGACTATGGAGATGCACATGGTGGGGGGGATGTATGCACCGACGGATGACTTAACTTTGATGGCGATGATTCCTTTTGTTTCTTTGGAGATGGATCACGTTACTCGTTCAGGAAGGACTTTTACAACTAATTCTGGAGGTATTGGCGATGTTAAGTTAGGCGGTTTGTATAATATTATGCGCCAAGATAACCAGCGTATTCACCTTAATTTAGGGGTAAGTATTCCTACAGGTTCTATTGAAGAAGAAGATGTTACCCCAGCTTCTGCCCCCAATGAGACGATTTTACCCTATCCAATGCAAATTGGTTCTGGTACTTTTGACCTGCTACCGGGTATTACTTATTTGGGGCAAACCGATAGTTTATCTTGGGGTGGTCAGTTTAATACAGTGTTACGTTTAGGGGAAAATAGTAACAACTATACTTTGGGCAATCAATATGCGTTAACTGGCTGGATTGCGAAGAATTGGACAGATTGGTTAAGTACTTCTATTCGGTTAAACGGTAAAACTTGGGGGAATATAGATGGGGCAGATTCTCGCTTGAATCCCCGCATGATTCCTACCGCAGACCCTGATAGGAGGGGTGGTACACGCCTTGATTTAGGTTTTGGTTTGAATCTCTACGCACCTCAAGGCGGGCTTAAGGGTGGGCGTTTAGCCGTGGAGTTTGAGTTGCCGATTTACCAATCCTTAGAAGGGCCACAATTGGAAACCGATTGGCAGTTAACCCTTGGGGCGCAGTATGCTTTTTGAGGTGGTGTTTGTATCAAGCGCTTCTTAAAGCAACAATCGGATCAAGTTTTGCTGCCTGCCTTGCGGGGACAACACCAAAAAACAAGCCAATTCCTCCTGAAACCCCTACAGCAAGGGCGATGGCAACGGGAGAGATCCCCGCTTGTAAAGGAGTAACCGCACCAATCAAAACTACACCACCAACACCAATTAAAGTACCAATTACTCCCCCAGCAGCAGAGAGGATTACAGCTTCAATTAAAAATTGAATTAAAATATCTTTTTGCTGTGCGCCAAGGGCTTTGCGTAAACCAATTTCTTGGGTACGTTCAGTCACAGAAACGAGCATAATATTCATAACACCGATGCCCCCAACTAAAAGAGAAATTCCGGCGATCGCCGCTAATAATAAAGTTAATGCTCCGGTGATTGTACCAGCAATTTGCAGGATATCTTTTTGAGTTTGAATACCAAAATCATCTTCTCCGGTAATCTTATGACGCTGACGTAATAAGTTGGTGATTTGAAACTTGGCAGCGCTGATACTTTCTTCATTAAGAGCAGAAATAGAAATCACACTAACTTCTGTACCATAAGGAGAAGTTCTACCAACAATTTGATTAGCTACTGTGGTTAAAGGAATAAAAACACTATCATCTTGATTAGTACCAAAAAAGGAACCTTTGCCCTTCATTACCCCAATAATTTCTAAACTAATATTTTTGACTCTTAGCTGTTTACCTAAAGGATTTTCTTCTCCAAAAAACCTTTCAGCTATTTCAGCCCCTAAAACCACAACTCGTTTATTTCCTGTCACATCTAATTCGTTAATAAATCTCCCCTTAGCAACATCAAAACTCCTCACAGTCAAAAATTCTGGCGTTACCCCCAAAACCAAAGTATCTTTGTTATTTGCTTTATAAGTCGCGACCGCTCTAGTATTAATTTGTGGCGAAACTTCATCAATAGCCCTAGCTTGAGAAGCGATCGCTTTAGCATCTTCTAAGACTAAAGTTTTGGGTAAATCAAAGGTTGTTTGACGAGCCTCTCTAGAACCAGGAATAATAAATAAAACGTTAGGACCAAGGGACTCAAACTGTTCTGAAGCCAATTTTTGCGCTCCTTGACCAATACCAACCATAGCAATTACCGAAGCGTTACCAATAATAATTCCCAGCATAGTTAAACTGCTACGCAATTTATTAGCAACTAAAGTTGTACTAGCCATTTTCAGGCTTTCAAAAATATCCATTGATCATTTATCATTAAACGTTTTAAAACTGGCATAAGACCATAGAATCAATTCTTACTTACTACCTATTCTCCAATTTCTTTCCGGTCTTCCGGCTGATCAATATAAACTCTTGCTCCTTTTTTAATACCAGATAAAATTTGAGTTTGATCATCGATAGTGATACCCGTAGTTACAGGTTTAAATTCTGACTTTTTATCATTAAGAGGAACATAAACTCCAGTTTTTCCTCCCTCTGTCACAATTGCCACTGTAGGAACTACCAAAGCCTCCTCAATTTCTTCCCCTAAAAAAGTCACATCTACATTCATTCCTGACTTGAGTTCTTCTTGCCCTGCCAATAAATTTATTTTGACTTGAAAAGAAGTAACATTTTGCTCTTCAATCGCTTCAGGAGCAACTAACTTAACTCTGCCTTGAAAAACCTGATCAGGATAAGCATCAGCAACAACTTCTACAGGTTGCCCTAGCTTTAATTGCCCAACATCTACTTCAGGAACCTTAGCTGTAACCTCCAAACCCTTAGCTAAGGCAATAACCGATGTTGAGGTGGCCGAAGCTGTACTAGAAGCGGAGGTGGTAGGGGTGACAAAAGAGCCTTCTGTGGCGTATTTCTGGGTTATGATGCCATCAAAAGGAGCTTTAAGGAGTGTATCATCCAAATTCACTTTAGCTGCCTGTACTTGAGCCTGAGCCGCTTCAGCCGCAGCTTGAAATTGAGCCACTTCTTCGGCGCGGCTGCCTTTTTCTAACTCTTCTAAAGCAGCCCTTGCTTCTGCTACTTGGGCTTCTAATTGGCTGATTTCTGGTGCTTCGGTTCTTTTTTCTTGTTGAAGTCGCCTTTGAGCTTCATCTAAAGATGCCTTGGCATTACGATATTCAGTGAAGGTTTCTTGGTATTGATCTTCCGAGATCGCCCCCTGTTGCCATAAAGTTTGGTAGCGTTTGGTGCGCTCTTCGGCTAAATCTAACCTTGCGCTAGCTGCTTCAATCTGGGACTCCCCTTGGGCAATTTGTTCAGGGTTAGAAAGCGTAGCTTCCTGTAAGCGAGACTCCGCCTGTGCTAAACGCGCTCTTCCTTGGAGAATATCCCCTTTGCGATTACCAGCCAAGGCTTCATCTAATCTGGCTTTAGCTTGTTTATAATCAGCCTGGGCGCGAGCATACTGAGCTTGTAAGTCCTTATTTTCCATAATGGCTAGAACTTGCCCCTGCCGAACTTTCTGCCCCTGCTCAACTAAAAGTTCCCTCAACCTACCAGGATTTTTAGGGCTAATATTGACACTTTGAATCGGTTCTACTTTGCCACTAGCCGGGATACGTAAAGTGAGGTCTTTTGCTTCTACTGGTACAGTTAATTCTTCTAATTCTTGTTTAGGGCGACTACTATTAATAGCTAAATAGCCAAGGCTACCAAAGATTAAAGTACTTGCAGTTGCTAGTCCTATCCCCCAACGTAAAGGTCGTTTAACTTTACCAAATAACGGAATTTCCATATTTTTAGCGATTGTTGTTCAAGTATCGCTTCTGTAATCATCCTCATCTCTCTAGCATAACCAAAATGGTCTTGGGACATTTATCAAGGGCAACCCAAGTTAAATTCTGATTCGTCGATAATACCTGGAAAACCGGTCGCCCCTACAATGATTATTGATTGTTGGTCACTAACCATTGATAACCGACTGTACTAGGATATTGTTAATGATTATGAGGCGGCACCGTGCCTAAAAGTAACTGGTTATTTTCTTTTCTTGCTGGCGTAACTTCTTTAGGAAGTCTAGCGTTACCAGCTTCTGGACAGGCTCTTTTGCCTTATACCTTAGAGCTTGATTCAGAACAGCTTGAACAACAAGGTTTAAATTTGGTTCAGGATGCGGTGCAATTGGTAAGGTTTCAGCAATATGAACTAGCTTTACCAAGAGCAAAGTTAGCTACTCAAGTAGCTCCTGATAATTTTCAAACTTGGTTTGTTCTAGGCAGTTTATACTTACAAAATGAAGAGGCAGATAAAGCTATTGAAAGCTTACAAATATCTCGCTCTCTGGCTCCGGCAGAAGAATCTGGTATTCTCTTTACCCTTGGTTCAGCTTATTTTCAAAAGGGAAATTATCAGGCTGCTATAGAGAATATCGAAAAAGGTTTGGAAGTAGAGCCAAATGCGGTGGAAGCTTTATTCGATTTGGGTAACTCTTACTTAATGCTCAAAAATTACTCCAAAGCCTTAAGTAGCTATGAACAGGCATACAACAAAGAACAAAAATTCTGGCCTGCAATTAATAATATCGGCTTGGTTAAATATGAACAAGGGGATGTCACCGGAGCTATTGAAGAATGGGAAAAAGTCTTAGAAATAGAGTCTGAGGCCGCAGAACCTCAGTTAGCGATCGCTGTTGCTTGGTATACCCACAAAGCAGACAAGAAAGCTAGCGGCTTAGCTTTAGGTAAAGCGGCTTTAAACCAAGACAATCGCTATGGAGATTTGGACTTTCTTAAGCAAAATCTTTGGGGAGAGCAACTTTTAGTAGATACAGCAAGATTTTTAGCTGATCCTCAAGTTGAAGCACTCGTACCTCAAACTCCTTTGCTTGACCAAAGATAAGCGTTGGTGTAGAAAGAGAAAATTGTCTCCTTCTTGCCAAAACCACCAATACATAGTACATATGTATTTAAAGGGAATAACAGCGAATACCAGAGCTTTTCAGCCAAGGTATTCGCTGATTAAATTGAGAATTTAGCCTGAAAAATGGTTCTTTAATTTTTAATCATTCTTCAGGCAAAAGTTGGCGAATCTGCTCAACAAATTGTTGGTGATCCACCACTGGTTTAGAGATGTAGCTATTAGCCCCACTTTGTTTAAGAAAACTTTCTTTGTCCCCTTCCATTGCATGGGCTGTGACCAAGATAATTGGTATTTCTGAAGTTTGAGGATCTGCTTTTAGCATTTGGGTAATTTTAATACCATCTACCGCCTTACCTCGGTAAACGCTATGAGCAAGAGAAACATCCATCAAAATAATGTCGGCCCCCCCTGCTTGGGCAATTTCCATTACCTCTTCTACATCTTCAGTATGTTTAACATCCAAACCCCCGCGTTTGGTAAGAATCTTAGAAAAAACGCGAGCATTAATAGGATCGTCTTCTACAATCAAAACTGTCGTCATAGGCGTTGCCTCAAGGGAGTCGCTGTAAATAAGGGCGAATTTTAAGATTAAACTGACAAGGACTTTTGTAATGTTGCCACTGAGAGCAGCAATAAGTCATTAATTAAGCATTATCTTTGTTTTAAGGAAAGTTTAGGATAAATAACTCATGGCAAAACAGCTAAACCTGTTAGAAAATGGTCAGATCGTCCCCACGGCGCTACACGCAGAAATGGAACGGTCTTATCTTGAATATGCCATGAGTGTCATAGTCGGCAGGGCATTACCGGATGTTCGAGATGGGCTAAAACCAGTCCATCGACGAATTTTGTATGCCATGCACGAACTAGGTTTGACCCCAGATAGACCTTATCGTAAATGTGCCAGAGTAGTGGGAGATGTTTTAGGTAAATATCATCCCCATGGAGATCAGGCGGTTTATGATGCATTGGTACGAATGGTACAAGATTTCTCCAGTCGCTATCCGTTATTATCCGGACATGGGAACTTTGGTTCGGTGGATAATGACCCTCCTGCTGCCATGCGCTATACAGAAACTCGATTGGCAGAAATTGCCCATCAAGCTTTGTTAAGGGAAATTGGAGAAGCAACGGTTGACTTTACAAGTAACTTTGACAACTCTCAACAAGAACCAGTAGTACTACCAGCTCAGTTACCTATATTATTGCTTAATGGTTGCTCCGGGATCGCAGTGGGTATGGCCACAAATGTACCTCCCCATAATTTGGGAGAGGTTGTAGATGGCTTGATTGCCTTGATTGATAAGCCTAACTTAGCTGATGAAAAACTTTGGCAATTAATTAGGGGACCAGACTTTCCCACTGGAGGAGAGATTATTGATACTGCCGTCATTAAGGAGGTTTATAGCCAAGGTAGGGGGAGTATTCCTTTACGGGGGGTAGCAACTGTTGAGAAATTGCGTACTGAAGGTAAGCGACGCAGGGTTAAGACAGCGATTGTGGTGACAGAATTACCCTTCCAGGTTAATAAAGCCGGTTGGATTGAGAAAGTTGCTGATTTAGTTAATCAAGGGCGTATTGAAGGCATTTCTGATCTTCGTGATGAGAGCGATCGCGATGGTATGCGAGTGGTGATTGAATTAAAACGGGATACGAATGCTCAACAAATTCTCCAACAACTTTATAAACAATCTGCTCTACAAAATAACTTTGGGGCCATTATGCTGGCCTTGGTGGATAATAAGCCCTGTCAGCTTTCTTTACGAGAATTATTAGAAGAGTTCCTTAGTTTCCGGGAACAAACCCTTACTAGGCTTTATAGGTACGAATTAGAGCAGAATCAAAAGAGGATTCATCTGGTTGAAGGATTATTAGCAGCCCTGAAAAATTTGGATCGGGTGATTGAGATTTTGCGTAATGCCCCTGATGGTAGTACAGCAAGGGTGACGCTACAAGAAGAATTAGGGATTAGTGAAGCCCAAGCCGATTCTATTTTAGCTATGCCCATGCGCCGCTTAACAGGGTTAGAAAGGCAGAAGTTGCAAACAGAGTATGAGGAATTGCAAGGGGCGATCACGAAGTTAAATCAATTATTAGGCGATCGCACGGAGTTATTAAAAGCCCTGAAAAAAGAGTTACGTTCCTTGAAGCGTAAGTATGGTAATCCTCGTCGTACAAAGATTCTGTCAGCGGAGGAGGTACAAAAAGCTACGGCTACGGCGAAGAAGGGGACAAGAAGTAAAAAGTCTCCTCAGAAATCCAGCGCAGTGCCAGTTTTGGAAGCAACAGAACCTTTACCTCCTCAAGATGCGGTGATAGAGGTTACTCGCCAAGGTTATATCTATTGGCAAACTCCCTCCGGAGGACAAAAAGCTGCCACTAGTAGCAGGGATTTTGTGATTGAGACTTTAGCCATGAAGCAACAAGAAACTTTGGTGGTACTAACCGCTAGTGGGAAAGCCTATCCTGTTGCCCTTACAGAAATTCCCCAAGCAGGAAATATTAAGAAAACTCCCTTGTTGAGTTTGTTGCCAAAATCTGTTCAGAAGCCGGAAGAAAGGGCTGTAGGGCAGTTTTTTCTGCCTCAAGGTAAAAACGAAAAAGACCGAGATTTAGTCTTACTTACCAAGCAAGGGCGTATTAAACGCTTAGATTTATCAGAGTTAAAAGATTTGAGTAATCGAGGACTACAAGTAGTTAAACTCAAAGACAAGGACAGCTTAGATTATGCGGCTTTAACCCAAGAAGGACAACAAATTGCCATCGCCACCACAGGAGGGCGCATTTTACGTTTTGAGGTTAATGATGAACAATTGGCAATTATGGGACGCAATGCCCAAGGTAATCAAGCTTTGAGATTACGTTACAACGAAAATATTGTTGGTGGGGTTGTTGTGACCGAAAAAGATAGTCTTTTACTCGTATCAGAGTTTGGTTATGTGAAGCGATTAGCAATTAAGTCTTTACGTTTAGCTAATCGAGGGGATATTGGCACTCAGGCTTTACAATTTTCTGAGTCTGAGGATACCTTGGCTGGAGTAATTTTAGCTCCGAAGCAAGCTAGTTTTACTCTTTTAACAACAAAGGATAAGGTGATTAATTTACCCATTAAGCCTATTAAAAATTGGGGCAAAGATGGTACAGGGAATCATCTCTCGAAGTTGAAACCCACAGATAGGGTAAAAGAGATTTGGCTAAACTAAGCTAAGACCCTTAGAAAGCTGGTATTTATCCCTCCTAGCCCAATTTTCCTCAATGCCTTTAACTATTAGACATCTTAGAAGCGCGGGCAGATCAATCAAATGTTCAATGTTTCATGATCAATGGTACAAACACCACCTAAAACACTTACATTGGCAGAGTTTTTACAATTACCTGAAACAAAACCTGCTCAAGAATATCTTGAAGCTAAAATCATCCAAAAACCAATGCCCCAGGGGAAACATAGTGCTATTCAAGGAGAGTTTGTTTCGGCTATTAATAGTGTAGTCAAACCCAAACGTCTTGCACGTGCTTTTCCTGAATTACGTTGTACCTTTGGGGGGCGTTCAACTGTTCCTGATATTGTAGTGTTTGTTTGGAATCGAATTCCTCGCGATGACAATGGAGAAATTGCTAATGCTTTTCCTTTAGCACCAGATTGGACAATTGAAATCTTATCGCCAGATCAAAGTCAAACAAAAGTAACCAAAAACATTCTTCATTGCTTGAAACATGGGACTAAAATGGGTTGGTTAATTGATCCTGCTGAACAAACTGTATTTGTCTATTGTCCTAAACAAGAAGTTGAAGCATTTGATCAGCCAGATGATATTCTTCCTATGCCACCATTTGCCAGTGAGCTAAACTTACTCATCAAAGATTTGTTCGCTTGGTTGCTAGAGTAAATTATAGAGTTCGATTAAAAAGAAAAATTTATGGTAACGAAAAGGATTAGGGAAATATTACGCCAAGGGCAACCTGATGATGGGGTAACAATTCAGGGTTGGGTGCGTACTAAGCGGGAATTGAAAAATTTTGCTTTTATAGAAGTTAATGATGGTTCTTCTTTGGCGAGTATTCAAGTGGTACTTAATCCTGATTTGCCAGATTATGAGGACTTGCTTAAACGTCTTAATACAGGGGCTTCGGTGGAAGTAGCAGGGGTTGTCGCTGCTTCTCCGGGTAAAGGACAACGGGTAGAAATACAAGCTTCTAGGGCAGAAGTTTATGGGGAATCTGATGTGGAAACTTACCCTTTGCAAAAGAAGCGCCACTCCTTTGAATTTCTGCGTACTATTGGTCATTTGAGAGGGCGTACTAACACTCTAGGAGCAGTTTTTAGGGTACGCAATGCTTGTTCTGAGGCTATTCACCAATTTTTCCAATCGAGGGACTTTCTCTGGGTTCATACCCCCGTTATAACCGCTAGTGATTGTGAGGGGGCAGGGGAGTTATTTAATGTGACGAGTTTGAATTTAAAAGATGTCCCCCGCCTTAATAATGGGGAAATAGATTATAGCCAAGATTTTTTTGGTCGCAGGGCCTATCTTACCGTAAGTGGGCAATTAGAAGCGGAAGTGATGGCGATGGCTTTTAAGGATGTTTACACTTTTGGTCCCACTTTTCGGGCAGAAAATTCCAATACTTCCCGCCATTTAGCTGAGTTTTGGATGGTGGAACCAGAAATGGCTTTTTGTGATTTAGCAGGGGACAGAGATTTAGCGGAACAGTTCCTTAAATATGTGTTTAAGTTTGTCTTAGAAAAGTGTCCTGAAGATTTGGAATTTTTCAACAAACGCATTGATGATACGGTTTTAGCTACAGCAGATAATATTATTAATAGTGAGTTTGCTAAGATTACTTATACAGAGGCGATCGCACTTTTAGAAAAAGCTGAGCGGAAGTTTGAATATCCCGTTGAATGGGGTGTAGATTTACAATCAGAACATGAACGTTATTTAGCAGAAGAATTATTTAAAAAGCCTACCATTGTTACTGATTATCCGGTGGGAATTAAGGCTTTTTATATGCGTTTAAATGATGATGAAAAAACCGTTGCGGCTATGGATGTTTTAGCCCCCAAAATTGGTGAAATTATCGGTGGTTCACAACGGGAAGAACGTCTTGATGTGTTAGAAAGACGCATTAAAGAACAAGCATTGCCCACAGAAGATTTATGGTGGTATCTTGATTTGCGCCGTTATGGGACAGTTCCCCATGCGGGTTTTGGTTTAGGGTTTGAAAGGTTGGTACAGTTTATGACAGGTATGAATAATATTCGCGATGTTATTCCTTTTCCTCGCACTCCTTTAAGTGCAGAATTTTAACTTTGGAGAACTCCAATAAATAAAATATCCCCACCAAGTATAAGATTTTAGCAACTAGCAACTAGCCATAAGCTTATCGCTTAGCGATAAGTCTTTTCTTGGTTCTCTCTAAGTGACGAGGAGAGAGTCTGAAGGCTTATTCACCCTAGCACTTTCAGCAGTTTGGGTGTAGATCCTTTCTACCACTTCTGCTAAACGCTGCATTCCTGTAGCGATTTCTTCAGGAGTTGCTGTTAAGCTGATGCGAATACATTGCTGTTTGTGGGGCCATTGTTCCTGTAAGCCAGGGAAGAAAGGACTGCCGGGAACAACAATTACTCCTACTTCTTTTAATTCTTGATAAAGTTCCCAATCTGTTAAAGGTAAATCTTCTAACCACAGCCAAGCAAAAATAGCTCCTTCACCACGATGCAAAAACCAAGGTAAGTCTTGGGGAAGGGCAGCATCTAAGGTGGCTTCTAGGATTGCTAATTTGTTTTGGTAATGGGGACGAATTACTGAGGTAGAAATTTCTGCTAAAGCACCACTAGCGATCGCCTTGGTAGCTATAGCCTGTCCGTAGCGAGAAGAGTGAAGGCAGAGGTTGGTTTGGAAGCATTCTAAAACTTGAATTAATTGAGGATCGCCAATAGCTACCCCCACTCTTTCCCCCGGTAATCCGGCTTTGGATAGGCTAAGACAGTGGATGATATTACCACCAAATCGGGGTGTCATAGGGGTGAAGTTTAAGGCTGGGTAAGGGGTTGCGTAGGCAGAATCAATTAAAACTGGTATGTTATGAGGGGCCGCTAGGTCAGTAATTTTCTGCACCTCTGCGTCACTCAGAACGTTACCTGTGGGGTTGCAGGGACGGGAAAAGATAACGCAGCCGGTGGTTTCATTAATGGCAAGTCGGCTGAAATCTGGGCGATATTTGAAGCGATGTTGTTGGTGGTCAATTTCTAAATGGGGTTTGTAGGCGATGATTGTGTCTGGGGTTAAGCTGACTCCTCCATATCCGGTATAGTCAGGGCTGAGGGGTAAAACAACTCGCTTTAACTTTCCCCTAGGACTGTAGCCAGCCAAGGCATTAGCTCCGTAAAAGTAAATAGATTGGGAACCGGGGGTAATGAGAATATTTCTGTCGGTAAGGTTTAACCCATAGCGATGGTTAAAATCCTTCGCGATCGCCTCAATTAAAGGAGTATATCCTTGAGAGGAGCCATAACGCCCCACAACTTCACCATATTCAGGGCTAGCTAGCAATTGTGCATTGCAATCTCGCCATAATTGTTCTACTTCTGGCAAAATTACCGGGTTGCCAGCACTAAGATTGATGAAATTTCTCCCTTTACCTGCTCGCAAGGTTTCAATAATATCTTTCATAATTGCCCTAACTCCTGTAAGAGTGGACATTTGCTTACCAATTTGTGATAGGTGAGGATTCATAGGATTTTTTAGTTGGAGTAGCACTTCAACCATTAGTGTATAGCGCGATACACCAATGGTTGAAGCGATCGCGCTATCTATATTTCAGTACTTTAGTTGATATCTTGCCAGACATCATCAAATAAATTATCTTCTTCTTCTTTTCCCTTCTCTTGTTCCCCAGAAAGAGCAACATCAAAGCCGTTATTATCTTGTCCCATCTCGCTTAGATCGAACTCTTCATCTTGTTCTGAAGATTCTACTAGTTCTAGTTCTTCTTCAATACTATTTTCTAGTGCTGCTAAGTCCAAGTCTTCTTCACTACTTCCTAAATCTAGATTCTGATTCAGAAACCACTTGTCCATTGAGGTCTAAAGATTCTTCTTCTTCCCCAAATAGATTGTTCCCCAAGTCTATTAACTCTGGGTCCATTTCCCCTTGAGACTCTCCTCCTAATTCTATAGGAGTTACTTCTTCTTCGGTTAAAGCCTCTCCAAAATCTAGTTCTGATGCTACTTCAGTTTCCGATTCTTCCCCAAAATCTATTGCAGGTTCATCTTCTTCTTCGGTTAAAGCCTCTCCAAAATCTAGTTCTGATGCTGCTGCAATTTCCGATTCTTCCCCAAAATCTATTGCAGGTTCATCCTCTTCTTCAGTTAAAGCCTCTCCAAAATCTAGTTCTGATGCTGCTTCAAGTTCCGACTCTTCTCCAAAATCCATTGCAGGTTCTTCTTCTGCCATGAAATCTAATTCTGGCTCTTCTTCGGTTAAAGCTTCCCCAAAATCCATTTCTGATGCTACTTCAAGTTCCGACTCTTCCCCAAAATCTATTGCAGGTTCATCTTCTTCAGTTAAAGCCTCTCCAAAATCCATTTCTGATTCTGCTTCAACTTCTGATTCATCAGAAGAATCTGTGAAATCCAAATCCGACTCTGCTTCTAAGACATATTCTTCTTCAATGATAGTAGGCTCGTCAGCATCTAAAGCCAACTCTTCTAGATCACTATCATCTTCTTGTTCAAAAGCTGAGAAATTGTCTTCATCGTCATCACTGACAGATTCTTCTAAATCTTCAGCTTCTCCTTCCCAAGGGCAGAATTCTAGACTGATTCTGACTTTACCTTTCTGCCAACCTTGAGCGCCAAATTTTAAAACCTCACAGTTGATGCCATTTTCAGTAAACCAATGCTTTTTAGCTTCAGTTATGTCACCAATACCATATGCCATGAGCTGTGTATAAAGAGCCTGTGATAGCTCTTCTGCCCTAAAGGTGTGTCCGACTAAAAGTTGGACCGAATCATCAACTGAGAGTACTTCACCGCCAGAAAGCGGCTCGAACGTATTATCCACGACTATTTTTTCCCTGTTTAGCTTTGCAATGTTTAGCCGAGTCACTGTTTATTATTGCTTAGATTAGCTCAGTAACTATCAAGAGAGACTAAAACAATTTAAAGAAAATGCTAAATTATGAACCTCAAGCATAGTATTAGCAAAGCAAAATAATTCATAATTTATAACTTAATTATCTTCATCTTGCCCAAAATGTTTAGAAAAACCAGCCGTAGGAGTGTAAGCCTTTGCCTAATAAGTTTACTCCCAGGTAACAGATCCAAACAACGAAAAAGCCTGTGGTAGCAAGGATAGCTGGTTTTCTTCCCTGCCAACCACGGGTGATGCGGGCGTGTAAATAAGCTGCAAAAATCAACCAAGTAATTAAGGCCCAGGTTTCTTTCGGGTCCCAACTCCAATAAGATCCCCAAGCTTCGTTAGCCCAAACTGCTCCGGCGATGATACCAATAGTTAGTAGGGGAAATCCTAAGCCGATGATCCGGTAGCTAATGTTATCTAAGGTGTCAGCAAGGCTTAAGCGTTGAGGGGAAAGGCTTGGTGTAATGATTGGATTTACTCGCGCCATAACTGCGGTATTGCCACTACTACTACCTTCTAAGGAAATATTCTCTTGAGTTGCCGCAACTGGTTTTAAAAAGGCTGAATTACGATAGCCCCCAGTGCCTACAGAACTACCTCGGAGTTCCACTTTTTCGCCACGAGTAACTATTAAAAAAGCGATCGCCAGTAAAGAACCTACCATTAAGGTGGCATAGCTAAGCATCATGACACTAACGTGCATCATTAACCAATTAGATTTTAAAGCTGGGACTAACGGTTCGGCCCCTTGCAATTGGGCTGGTAAAGTTAAGGCTGCAAAAGCAGTTATTCCCATAGCAAGAGGAGCTGTAAAAACTCCTACCAAGTTACTACGACTCATTCTTTGGGCAATAAAATGAATTGTGGTTATGCCCCAAGCAAGGAAGAATAAGGATTCATAAAGATTACTTAAAGGAAAGTAGCCAGCTTCTAGCCAACGGGCGCTAAGTAAGGCTGCTATACAAAGATTGGCAATTCCCATACCGGCTGTTCCTAAAGTAGGTAAATAGGTTAGGTTAGGAAAAGCGGCTCCAACCCAGTAAACTAGCATGGTAACTAGTAATACAGCAAAAGAGATATTATCAAGGATATTCTGAAGTTCAACTAAGTTCATAAAAGTATTCTCTTAAAATAGTTTTAATTAAAGCTCTAACAATCCGTCGAACTAATAGATGTGCTTGTAAATAATATCGTAACGGTTATCGGCAATGGTTGAAAATCAATGATCAATGTGATCAATGTTCGGCTTGCTGTTGCCGTTAGGCATTATTGAATTGATAACTGTAGGGCTTGCTATTGTCTAAGACATCATTGATAACTGATATGCGATTACTACTAGTTGCTAGTCCAGTTGGTTCTTTGCATTCTGGTCAGGTGGGGGGAGTGGGTTTAGATATTCGTAACATTGTTGGGGAATTGCAACGGCGAGGTTACGAATTACAGGTTGTTGCTCCCTATGGTTCTCGAATCGAGTCTGTTTCAGTTAAAGAAATTGAAGGTAATTTTCAACCCCTAGCTCCCAATCAAAATAGTACTGCTCCTGTGGTTATTCCTCCCAATGCTGTTTTGAGTAATATGTGGGAATATGCCCGTCGAGTTCAGGGTGATTTTGATTTAATTATTAATTTTGCCTATGATTGGTTGCCTTTTTATTTAGCTCCTTTTTTCACTTGTCCTGTTCTCCACCGGGTTAATATGGGTTCTTGGACTTTGGTGATGGATCGGGCTATTGAACAGGTAGCTTTTTTATGTCCGGGGACTTTAGGGGCTTTGACGCGATCGCAAGCTGCTACTTTTTCTGTGGCGAAGCAGTTTCGCACTTTAGGTGCAGGGCTAGATATTAGTAAATATGAGTTTTGTGCTAAACCGGGAGATAGTTTAGCTTGGGTGGCGCGAATTTCCCCAGAAAAGGGGCTGGAAGACTCTGTGGCAGCAGCAGCAGAAGCAGGGGTGACTTTGAAGGTTTTTGGTTATATCCAAAACAAAGACTATTGGCAGCAAGTTTGCCAAGATTATCCCCAGGCATCAATTAAATATATGGGTTTTTTACCTACGGAACAATTACAAAAGGAATTAGGAAAATGTCGGGGATTATTGATGACTCACCATTGGGTGGAGGCTTTTGGTCTGGTGGCTATTGAAGCCCTTGCCTGCGGTGTTCCTGTCATTACCTACAATCGGGGTGGCCCTGGAGAGATTATTAGAGATGGTGAAACGGGTATTTTGGTAGAACCTGGTCAAGTAGATGGGTTAGTCAAAGGGATTGGCAATATAGATAGTTTAGATCGTAGGGCCTGTCGCCAGCAGGTAGAAGCAGAATACTCCTTAGAGGTATTTGGTGATAGGCTAGAGCAGTGGTTTCAAGACGTTCTCAATGCAGCCCATAGCTAATGGAGGTTCAGTGGCAGGAGGTTCTGTCGAAAGGCGCTTCCCCTTAACAACCGTAGGAGCGCTCGTTACAAGCCCTCAAGGAAGAGTTTTAATAATTAAAACCCATAAGTGGCGAGGTACTTGGGGAGTTCCAGGGGGAAAGGTTGATTGGGGTGAAGATTTAGAAACTGCTCTATTGCGTGAGTTTCAAGAAGAGGTGGGATTGGAGTTAACGGAGGTTCGTTTTGCTTTATTGCAAGAAGCCGTTATTGATCCTCAGTTTTACCAAGAAGCCCATTTTATTTTACTTAATTACTATGCCCTGAGCAAGAGCGAAACGGTAATTCCCAATGAGGAGATTGCTGAATGGGTTTGGGTTACGCCTCAACAAGCTTTAGATTTTTCTCTTAATAGTTATACTCGCATTCTCATTGAGGATTATCTTCGGGTTCAAGGAGGAATATCTCCAGTTTATAACTATAGTTATTCTTGATAGATTGACTAGTAGGAGTAATGAGTAATGAGTAAATTTTGGATTTAGTAATCATTCTTAATGGCGAAACTGAAAAAAGCACTAATAACAGGATCTTCTCAAGGTATTGGTAAGGCGATCGCCTTAGATCTTGCTAGTAAGGGTTTTGATGTGGCTATTCATTACCTAAATAGTGAAAAGGATGCTGTCAAAACTTGTCAAGAAGCTATGGATTTGGGGGTAAAGGCGATTACTCTTCAAGGAGATGTCACTAAACCGCAGGAAGTAGAAAAGATTATAGAACAAGCGGTTGAGGGTTTAGGTGGACTATCGGTGGTGGTCAATAATGTCGGAAATTATCTCGAAAAAATCACCAGCGAAGTATCTATAGATGAGTGGCATAGCATTATTGATTCTAACCTCCATGCTACTTTTTATGTTACCCAAATGGCTTTACCCCATTTAAAAAAGGCAGGCTGGGGAAGGATTATTAATCTCGGTTTTGCTAGCGCCCATAATATCTTGGCACGGAAAAATATCACTCCTTACGTGATTGCTAAAACAGGCATAATTATTTATACCAAATCCATCGCTAAAGAAGTGGTGAAGGATAATATTACGGCTAATGTGGTGTCTCCTGGGGTGGTAGAAAATTCCGTAGATTTAGATGATTTTATTCCTCAATTACCTGCTAAGCGTCCAGCCAGTTTTGAGGAATTTACTAATGCTGTTTGGTTTTTTGTTAACCCCCATGCAGATTACATAACCGGACAAGTATTAGAGGTTGCAGGAGGTTGGAATCTTTAGAATTGCTAATAGCTAATAGTCTGAAATAAGCTGTAACTTTTAACGATCAACTATTCTCTTAGAGAACTCCAATAAATAAAATATCCTCACCAAGTATAAGATTTTAGCAACTAGCGACTAGCCATTAGCCACTAGCCACTAGCCATTAGCCATTAGCCATTAGCCACTAGCCACTAGCCACTAGCCACTAGCAACTAGCGACTAGCCATTAGCCACTAGCCATTAGCTTATCGCCTTTGAATAAGTCTTTTCTTAGCTCTCTCTTAGTTGATAATTAACAACAAGATTTTGCTGGTAACATAACAGCAACACGGCGATAATCGGCTAAATACTGTTCTAAAGCGACTAACTGAGGGAGATTAAGACTATAGTAAATCCATCTTCCTTCTTGGCGAGGGCGAACTAAAGCTGCTTCTTTGAGAGTTTTAAGGTGGAAAGAAAGTTTAGACTGGGAAATATCCATAATTTCGCACAACTCACAAACACAAAGTTCCCTTTCTCTTAATAGTTCTAAGACTTTAATTCTGATTGGTTCTGAAAGGGCATGGAATCCAGAAGTAATTGAATCGGACTGTTTTGTGGTTGTTGCAGTCATATCAAATTTGTTTGAACAGTTTTTACTCTTTTTAGCTCTTACCTTATAGTATTTGACCTAAAAAACATGAATTCCGCTGCCCATTTGATAACCTCCCTGCCAAAAATCAGTACCTTCATTTTCTTCAGGCTTAACTTTTATGGTTAAGGGTTTGTCGCTGATATCAGAATAGCCTTGATCATGGAGGGGATTGTAAATTAAATCAAACTCGTAAGCATAAGCCCAACTTTCTGCCCTTGTCCAATTTGCCAAGGGATTAATTTTTAGTCTTCCTTGACTATCAAGTTCTAAAATCGGCATCTTCGGTTCTTCTCCTACTTGGTTACGACGACGGCTAGTAATCCAAGCTTGGGTGTTTAGTTCTTGAAGGGCTTGTTGTAAAGGTCTAACCCTAGTTAAGCACAGGAACTTATCCAGATCCCTTTCCCAAAGATTTTCCCCATACTTAGCTGCAAACTTAGCAGCAGAATCTACTCCTGGAATCTTATAAACTTGCAAGTTTAACCCATAGAATGACTTGGCTTTTTCAAGTAGTTGTAGAGTTTCTCTAAAGTGGTGCAAAGTATCTACAAATACCACAGGCACAGAAGTTTGTGGGCGCAAATAACGATAAAAAAGATCGCTAATTACTAGATCATCTATATTAAAGCCACTTGCTTGCACCAGTCCGGTGGGAAAAACACTAGTAGACCACGACAAAATTTCTCTTGGATGTAGGTGTTCAAACTTACTATTTAATCTTTCTAAATCTAGGTCAGAAATTCTCACTGGCAGAGGTGCGATTTGAGTCATATTACTTACCCTGAGATGGAATTGCATTATTTCGACTTTGTAAATTTTAACTTATTCAAGACCCATATTTCCTAGGGAAAACCGTAATTAAATTATAAATTTATGAACAACTAATGATGAATTATTAAGCTACGGTATTTTTAGGGCCATGATGTCTACTCTAGAAGTCTCAAGGAACTACGAAGGAGAACTAAGGTTGTGTCAGAATGAGGACTTGTTATCAAGTTCCCTTTTATTTACATGGAATTAATTTTATATAGTAAGCCGGGATGTCATCTTTGTGAGGGACTACAAGAAAAGCTAGAACAGATCGATGATGTAAGCTTTGAATTAGAAGTACGGGATATAACTAGTCGCCCAGAATGGTTCGCCGCTTATCAATATGAAGTACCGGTTTTGTGTCGTTTGCACTCAGGTAAAGAACAGATGTTACCTCGCCTTTCTCCTCGTTCTTCTGTTAAGCAAGTGAAACAGATGTTACAGAAATTTCTAAGCTAATCTTGATCAAATATAAATAAAATTCTTTGGAGTGAGGATTTAAGGATATGAAATTGAGGGAGTTGTTAGGTAAGATTTCTGGGGCTGTTGAAATAGCCACAAATTGTCACCAAGATGTTGAAATTAAAGGACTTGCCACTAATTCCCACGCTTGCCAACCGGGAGATCTATTTATTGGGATGCCAGGGACAAGGGTAGATGGAGGAGAATTTTGGCCAAGTGCCATGGCAACGGGGGCTGTTGCCGCTTTGATCAGTCCCCAAGCTGCCCAGAAGAAACCTCCTGGTAGAGAAGATTGTGTAGTAGTAGCAGAGGATTTAATTGCGGCTTGTGCTTCTGTCGCAGCGTGCTTTTATGATTATCCTAGCCAAAAATTAAAAATGGTGGGCATAACAGGAACTAATGGTAAAACTACTACTACCCATTTAATTGAGTTTCTGCTTAATCAAGTAGAGTTACCCACAGCTTTACTAGGAACTCTTTATTCTCGTTGGCCAGGTTTTTCTCAAACTGCTACCCATACAACCCCTTTCGCAGTAGAGTTACAAAGGCAATTAGCCCAGGCAGTGCAAGCAGGTAGTGAGTATGGGGTAACTGAAGTTAGTTCCCATGCTTTATCCCAAGGAAGGGTAAAAGAATGTCGCTTTGAGGTGGCAGTTTTCACGAATTTGACCCAAGATCATCTCGATTATCATGAGAATATGGAGGATTATTTTGAGGCGAAGGCTTTATTATTTAGCCGGGAATATCTTCAAAGTAAGGCGATTATTAACCTCGATGATCCTTACGGTAAGCGTTTAATCGAACGGGTTGGTAAAGAAAAAGTTTGGAGTTATAGCATTGCTAACCCTGAAGCAGATTTATACACGAGCAACTTAACTTATGAATCTAATGGTGTAAAAGGAACTTTACATACTCCCCAAGGTGAGATTGCTTTTACTTCCCCTTTAGTGGGTCAATTCAACCTCGCTAATCTCCTCGCTGCGGTGGGAACCCTCCTTCACTTAGATTTAGCTTTGGACAAGATTGTCCCTGCTTTACCAAACTTTCCTGGAGTACCTGGGCGCATGGAAAGGGTACAAATCAACCCGGATCAAGATATTAGTGTCATTGTTGATTATGCCCATACCCCCGATAGTTTGGAAAACCTCATCAAAGCAGCAAAACCTTTTATTAGCGGTCAAGTAATCTGTGTTTTTGGTTGCGGAGGCGATCGCGACAGAACTAAACGCCCATTAATGGGTAAAATTGCAGCTTCGTTAGCAGATGTAGCGGTGGTGACATCTGATAATCCCCGAACAGAAGACCCTGAAAGGATTTTAGAAGATGTCTTAGGGGGCATTTCCCCAACAAAAGAACCAATAGTAATCAGCGATCGCGCCACTGCTATTCACCAGGCAATTAAGGAAGCTAAACCCGGAGATGGAGTTCTAATTGCTGGAAAAGGTCACGAAGATTATCAAATTTTGGGGACGGAGAAGATTCATTTTGATGATAGAGAACAAGCTAGGGAAGCCCTACAAAAAAGGGTTTAAAATTGTTAGGGGAAGGGGAAAAATTGCTAGTTGATAACTGATTATTGATTATTGATTATTGCCTTAAAAGCAAACTGAGGCAATACCAACATTCTACGCCAACGCCAGGGTTCTTTATACAAACGATATAACCATTCCAAATTATTATTCCGTAACCACCCAGGCGCTCTTAATTTCACCCCTGCCCAAATATCAAAACTACCCCCTACACCAATCCAAGTAGCTTGGGGACAAAGATGGCGATTTTCTCTAATCCAAACTTCTTGACGAGGCACTCCTAAACCAACCAAAATAATCTTCGGTTGCAATTGTTGTAAAGTTTGTTGCCATTGCTGTTGTTCCTCTGAGGAAAGAAAACCGTGATTTGTGGTAATAGAAATACCAGGAACCTTTTGCCGCCAAATTTGAGCTGCTTTTTCTGTAATTCCTGGCGCACCGCCATAGAAAACAATCGGACAAGCTTCTCCTTTTTGCCCCATTTGTGTTATCAATGATTGAGCTAGTTCGATGCCGGGACAACGTTTTTGTTGAGGACTTTTCCCCCGTAAGCGTAAATAAAGCACTACCCCAGCCCCATCAGGAATAACCAAATCCGCAGCGTGAATAATCTCTCCTAAAGGTTGATCTTTTTCCGCTTCCATGACCATTTCTGCATTAAGGGTTACGACATGATTGCCTTTATTTTCTGCTATACGCGATGCCAACCAGCCAACATAATCGTTACTGAGATGGATTGGTATTCCTAATACTGAAGATTTTTGCATTGGTTTATAACAGAAATAGGGAATAGGGAATAGGGAATAGTGATCAAATTTTATCCCTGTCAGCAACTAGCTATTAGCAAAATTATCAAAGTTTGGGTAAAACTTCTGGTAATAGATAACCTGGTAATAAACCAAGAGCCATATTTTGACCAGAGATACCACATTCTCGATAACAAGCTCTGATTGTATTGATGATATAGTTAAAAGTATTTTTATAAACAACTTCTTCCTCTGGATGCACTTGTGCTAAAACCTGCAAATGTGCTTCAAGGGAAGCTTTGAGATAATTAGACTTAACCCCAGATTCTAAATCAAACTGCTGTTCTGTGGCTAGTTGATAATTAAGCAAACCTAAATTGTTGTAGGTACTTAAAAGATCAAAACTTATAGGGGCAGGATTGTTACTTTTGCTTAACTGTTCGCTAATCTTAATAGCATGAGTAAAAGCAACTATTGCTTTTTGTAAGTAAGCCTGTTTTTGTCTTAAATTCTGGGGAAACTTGAGGCTAAGATGCCAATAAGCTGTACCCAAGTTATTTTGAGTTGCAGCACAGGCAACTGGATGAACTTCTGAGGTACGATACTGGAGGGCATATTCATAGGCTTCAATGGCTAAATGCAACCAGTTACCATCCTCTTGATGTTGAGATAAATTCCAGTAAGCCGTACCTAAATTATTTTGCATCATTGCCCAATGTAAGGGGGCTGTTTCAGGATTATATTGGGCTAAAGCTTCTTCATAGGCAGCGATGGCAAGCTTTAAGTTGTCTTGAGGTTCCTGGTGTTGGGCAAGATGCCAATAAGCTGTACCTAAATTATTTTGGCTAGAAGCGTATTGTTCCCCGTCAAGTTCTGGAGTACGATATTTCAAAGCGGCTTCGTAGGCAGCGATCGCATTGATAAGATTTTCTGCGGTATCAACGTAGCGGGCTAAATGGTTATAAGCTGTCCCCAGATTATTTTGAATCATGGAGTAAACTTGAGTTTGAGTAGGAGCAATTTCTACTTTATTTGAAGCGAGATGATAGGACTTAATCGCCTCTAGTAAGTAAGCTAAAAGTTGCTCAGTTGAGGCAGCTTGCCCAGAAAGCAGCCAATAAAAATTACCTAAATCATTAAGAACCTCTGGGGCATTAGGATCACTGCTATCACTACTTTGATACCATTTATAATAAGCTTGTATAGCGATAGTTAGATTTTCTTTAGAAGCATCTCCATTAGCAATGCGATCGCGGTAACGATGACCGATACGTAAATAAATTTGAGCCGCTAATTCTGGAGAGTCAGCATTACGATTCAACTTTTCTATATCTTGCCAACTATAAAGCTGCAATTCCTGAGTCGAAGATTTTTCTTCTTCTTCTTCTTCTTTTTCAGGAATATTATCATCAAAAATTATTATCGACTCATCTTTCTTTTGTTCTTTTACTTCACCATTAAGCAACTCTTCTGAACTATCTAAGGCTTCATCCAAGGAAAAATCCCCTTGCCCGTTGGGGTTAGAATCTGCCCACAAAAAAAGAGAATCTTCTTGGGGAATGGGGGTAGGTTCTCCTTGAAACAAAAATACTCCGGTACACCAGCGCCAAAATTCCGGTGCAGATTGTTGAACAACATTTAACCAAGGCTGGGGCAACCATAATAATAAGTTTGATTTTAGTCTTGGTAAATAGGGTTCTAAGCTTTGGAGGTGACGCAAAAAGCTTCGTTGAACTGTTGTAGATTGCCGAGTGAGACGTTCAATACCAACAATTTGAAAACTAGGTAAAGAGTTAATTGGAGTGGGGGCAGGGTTTTGTCTTACCCACTGGGCAATCTGGGCAAGGAGGTTAGGATTATTGACATCAAAGTTGAGACTAACCAAGCGAGGATAATTAGCCTCTGGGCTTTCTGTTGTGGGATCTTCTTTTAAATCACGATTCAGTTGCCCAACTAAGCGATCACGCAGACTAAAATCATCGCATACTGCCACAAAAATTTGGCGATGCAAATTAAGATTGAGTGCCAGTTTCAGGCGCTGATAGACTTGCTGATTATGACTCAAAACTTGGGGAATAGCAGTATCAATCGCAGAGTTCATTTCTTCAATAAAAGACATATTCCCTTGTTCTTAGTCTAGCAACTTCCTTCAGGATTATTATGGGTTGATAAATTGCTAGTCGCTAGTTGCTAATCGCTAAAATCTTTTTCTTTAAGTGTGTAAATTCTAATTTTTCTAAGCAATAGGTAAAGAAAAACGAAATGTACTACCTTGATCTAACTCACTTTCTACCTCAATTTCCCCCCCTTGTAACTCTACTAAATGACGGGCGATCGCGAGGCCAATTCCTGTACCTCCTGAATGACGCGATCGCGAACTATCTGCCCTCCAGAAGCGTTCAAAAACATGACTGAGGTTTTCTGGGGCAATTCCTGATCCTGTATCTATTACAGCTATCCAAACATAACTATTTTCTGCCCAAGTCCGAATGGTGATGGAGCCTTTTTCGGTATAAAGTAAGGCATTACCAAGCAAATTAACTAAAACCTGCTCAGTGCGGTCAACATCTGCTATAACTGGTGGTAAGTTAGGGGGACAATCTAATTGTAAAACTGGCCCTTCTTCCCAGAGTTGATCGGTGAATCTCTCTACTAAGGACTTTAGTAAAGGGAATAGAGGTAAGGGTTTGAGGTTGATTGGTAAATAGCCGGCTTCCGCTTTAGATAGTTCCTGCAAGTCATTAACTAGCCTCTCTAGACGCTTTGTTTCTCGTACCAGACGCAGATATATTTCTGGGGATGATTCAATGCGGCCATCGGCTAATTCTTCTAAGTAACCCCGTACCACCGTTAAAGGAGTACGCAATTCATGGGTCATATCCCCAATTAACTCCCGCCTCTGTTGTTCGACTCCTTCTAAGTTGTTAGCCATGCGGTTGAAGCTTTTACCGAGTTGGTTCAACTCCGGAATTTCTATGTCTGGCATTCTTTCTTGTAAGTTACCTGCGGCTAGTTTCTGGGTTACTTCTTCCATTTCTTTTAGGGGTTGCATGATGCGCTGAGAAATCCAGTAACTGAGTCCCCCGGCTGCGGTTGCCCCAACAATAGCGGGTAAGATGATACTACGATTCCAGGCTGCTTGAAAACCCCGAATTAGGAAGGTACGGGAGGAACGAACTGTTACAAAACCTCTTCTTTCTAGCTGTTCAAGTTGTAAGATAAATGTTTTGGGGGAAGCGAATTTAGAAACTAAGGTAAGACTACCTAAGCCTACAACAATAACTAGTAGGTGGGACAAGAATAAGCGTTTACCTAAACCTAATGACATTAATTATTTGTACTCAGTGGTAAATTGAACTAACCGACTAATAAGGTAAACTATTGAGTTCTTCTTTGTAGAAGTTCCAATTAGGCATAAATTTACTCATGTAAGCTTTAAACGGATCGCCATGATTGCGTTTGACCCCACGCTGATAACTGATAACTGTTCAAGGTTCATTGATAATTGTCTCCACTATTCCTGACTGCCCATCAATCAAAACTTCCTGCCCATCTTGGAATATTTGGGTAGCATCGTGAATATCCATCACTGCAGGAATACCGTACTCACGGGCAACAATAGCCCCGTGGGAAAGACGGCCTCCTACTTCTGCAATTAAGCCTCCTGCTTGGGAAAGTAAGGGTGACCAACCAGAGTCTGTATAAGGAACAACTAAAATAGTTTTTTTATTAACCTCACCTATATTTTGCAAATTTTGCGCCACCTTTACTCTTCCTCTAAATCGGCCAGGACTTGCACCAATGCCTTGTAATCTTTGACCAGGGGAGATAGAGGTAGGGGAAATGAATGAAGATGCTGGGGTATTGCCGTAGACAAGATAGGGGACAGTTGCCAGCTTTTTGTCAGCCTTGAATTGTGATCGCCTCTGGGAAATCAATTGAGGAAGTTGCCCAATTAATTCGGAATTTTCTTCTGTAATTAAACGGCGAATTTCGCCAATTTTTAGAAAAAAGATATCTCCTTTAACTGCCAGTAATTCTGCGTTCAACCATTGTTTTTCTAAAGCCAAAAAACAAGAGCGTAAATGAGCTAATAATTGGCTATAAATCTCTGTAACTAGACCTTTGAGATCGAGTCTTCTTTGGACTAGTTTAACTCGCCAATTCTTTAACCCAGAAGCCTGAGTTTCTCTTTTCTCATTACCCCTTAGCAAAAATCTAGCAAATAACTCTCTAACTGGTCGAGGATCTTCTTGCCAACGAGGAATAGAAATATCCGTTGCTGCTTCACTAAGATAACCGTAACGTTCCAACCATTGATCGAATTGTTCTAAAATGCCAGCCCCATCAGTCATTTCAGCAATCTGGGCAAATAGGGCAGGGCAACTATCAGAAGCTAAGCGGTTCATGGGCAGTAAATTACGAGTGTTAGCTGCCAAAGTTGCTAAACTATTAACCGCCTCTACTTCTGGAGTACTGCTATTATCCAATTGTCCTGGATTAACCTTAAACAATCCCTGTCTAATCGCTAAACTTAAAGGGGCAAAGATACTATAATAAGTTACTTGTTTAAGGGCTGAGAGAATTTTATCTACTCTTTCTAGAAGTTGGCTAGAAGATAATTGATCAGGGTCTTGAGCGCTAATTTTGACCAGAATTTGGGCAAACTCAAGTTTATAATCTCTGTCAAAGTCCTTTTCTAAACTTAATTCTCGCTTCAGTAAACGTAGTAAACCAGGTAAGTTGCGCAAAGTTGAACTTAAAGGAGGTTTACTAAACTTTTCTCCTCTAGTTAAGAATGCCAAACTTTCCGGGGGCAAACCCATGCGTCGGAAAATTTCTCCTAACAGGGTCGCATTAAAATAAGCCCTTTGGTAATGGAGAGTTGCTGTACGTTTAAAATCTAAATCTTTAGCTTGATCTCCTAAAACCAGAGTAAAAATCTCTCCCCAAACTCCACAGGTAAGGGGACGATTAATTGACCAAGTAAGGGGACGAATAATACCTGGTATAACTTCAGCCGCAATTTTACGTGTCCAGATAGGATAAAGAGTGGTTATGGGTCGCGTTTGCAGCAACCAGAGTCTTTTACCATCATAAGTCCACTCAATATCTTGGGGAATACCGTGGTAACGCTTTTCCAATTCCCTAGCTACCTTAGCAACCCTTTGCAAAACGTTGGGGGGAACATCTCCTGTACCTTCAATTACTGAATCTTTTAGTTGATTAGTTTTATCCTGGGAATTCAATTTTTGAGGATAAACTCGATATTGCTGCGGAGTTACCTGCCCGGAAACAACTTGAACTGCATCCCCTGGTAAAGCTTCAATCACCACTGCTTGATTAAGCTGATCTACTGGATCACGACTAAAGGCAACTCCAGAAAAGACACCTTGGATCTGTTTTTGTACCAACACTGCCATCGAAGTATCTTCTTGACTCCGATCATCACGATACTTAACAGCAGCAGGAACATTATAAGAAGCAAGACAGTCAAGAATAGCTGTTGACAAAGCCGTTTTATCAGTAACATTCAAAACAGATAGATACTGCCCTGCTGCTGAAGCAGCCACAGAATCTTCCCCAAGGGCAGAAGAACGAACTACCAAAGGATTAGTCTGTGAAGGTTGTAAAAAACTTACCAAGGGTTGAGAATCATCCCCTGGAAGTAAAACCCAACCTGGGGGAATGTTATAACCCCAACTTTTCAATTGAGATAAATTAGCAGCTTTTTCCCCCACCTTAAAGGGGTCAAGTTTTTGATTAAGAGAAATAATAGCGCGATCGCCTCTAAAAAAACGAAACATCTTCTGTGACTCCACCTTTCCTTCAGTAGCTGGTAAATCTAAATCATCAGGAATTTGTTGGTATATCCAGAAGATTAAACCAGAAAGGGCGATCGCCCCCCAAATTCTTTCTGGTTCATGGCTATGACGTAACCCTAAAATTAAAGGTAGTAAAATTAAAACACTGATACGCCCAGATTCCCGTTGCCGCAGAATCGTAAAACTAATACCACCTAATAGGAAAATAAAAGCCGCAGTGATGGGATCATGAACTACTATACCCCAAACAACATTGGTAGTCCCTGCCCCCTTCCCCATCCAATAACGTCCCATGATTAAGGCAATTAAAGCCACTAATTCCCAAACAGCTTCCGTGGGGAAAAAGTAGCGGGCTAGCAAAACAGCAGCAATACCTTTACAAGCTTCTGATAAAACGCTTAAAATACCAACAACTTTACCGCCATGATAAAAAGCTGCCGACACAGAAACATTACCTGTACCTAGTTGCCGAAGATTCTTCCCGGTTAAAGCAGAAGTTAGCCAAGCAATTAGGGGTAATCCTCCTAACAAAGGACAGACGATGAGAATTAGTAGTAAACCCCAAACCTGTGTCAATGTCATAATTTAAGGTAATAGGTTTTTAAGCAAAGCGTCTATTTTATAACTTCATTCTATAGTGATATCAAAAAGCTTCGAGATTAAAGGAGAAAGGAGATGGTGCGTTTTCATTTCTAACATTTTGTTTGAGAGCAAGGTTTTAAGTTAAGAAACGCTCCCCATAATATCTCTACTATTAATGGTAAGTTGGAAGGCAATAAAGACTCCTCTTAAGAAACACAAGCTAAAACCACGATAAAATCGTAGGTATTGTCAAGAAGTGTTTCTTCCCAAACATTGGGGTGCAGATTTTCACCCTGTTCCCTGCTCCCTGCACCGTGAGGTGCTAAGAAAGTGTTAGTTTTCGTGAGGCGGTCATCATGATTGCAGTTGTTGATAAAAAGCCTGTCTCATTTGATGAGTTTATTGGTTGGTATCCAGAAAGTTCTGAGAATAAGTATGAATTAAGACGAGGAGTAATTGTAGAAATGCCTAAACCTCGTGGTAAGCACTCCAGATTAGCAGGTGACTTGGCATTCGATCTGGGTCTGCTCATTAGGCAGGCAAACCGACCCTATTTCATCCCCAAAGAATGTGTGATCAAAATTGCCAATAATACAGGCTATGAACCTGACATTATTATTTTAGATGAAGAAGCAATTGTAGCCGAACCTCGTTGGGAACGTGAGTCAATTGTTACCTTAAGTGAATCAATAAAATTAGTTGTAGAAGTAGTCTCAACTAACTGGCGGGATGACTATCTTTTCAAGCTGGCAGATTACGAGGCCCTTGGCATTCAAGAATATTGGCTGGTGGACTATTTAGGGCTTGGTGGTCGGCGCTATATTGGTTCACCGAAGCGTCCTACTTTTACTGTTTGCACTTTGGTAGATGGGGAATATGAGTTGCATCAGTTTCGTGGTGATGAGCGTATCATTTCTCCCACTTTTCCAAACTGGGAATTGACAGTAGACCAACTATTTAATCGATAATACCTTCAGCATTCATATAGCTATCTAAGCCCTGTATATGAGAATACTCTTGTAGCAAAAATACATAGCTAGTAATCCCAAATATATATCCTGTTAAGCTTAAGATCAAAAGTTATAATAACTATTGCTCAGCAACTCCCACTCAGAATCATGGTTCAAGCTCCCATAACTTCCTCTACAACACTCTATCCTGATTCTGACGGTAAACCAATGGCTGAAAACACGGTGCAGTATGGTTGGATAGTCCGCTTAGTAACTAACCTCAAGCAATTATTAAAGGATGAGACTGCTTTTGTGGCTGGAGACTTGCTCTGGTATCCAGTGCCGGTAGAAACTCCCCCTGCACCTTGTCAAGCACCGGATGCAATGGTGGCTTTGGGTCGTCCTGATGGAGACAGAGGTAGCTACAAACAGTGGGAGGAAGAGAACATTGCGCCCCAAGTAGTATTCGAGATTCTTTCACCGAGCAACACTAGGAAAGAAATGCTTTCCAAGCAAGCTTTTTATGAGAAGTATGGAGTTTTAGAGATGTTTTTCTATGACCCAGATACTCAGGACTTCTGGGGTTTTGCCCGTGAGAGTCGGGAGGGAAATTTTTCCTTAGTTACACCTCTACATTTACCTTGGACTTCAACCGTATTGGGGATCAGATTTGAGTTGTACTCAGATGGTTTAGCAGTATTTTATCCAGATGGGGAAAGGTTCAAAGATCCAGGAGAGTTTGCCCAGGAGCGCGACCAAGCTCAAGCGGAGCGTGACCGGGCATTTGCTAAGCTCCGTGAGTTGGGGATTGATCCGAATACGCTCTAAAAGCTTGTCTACTAACCTAAAATGTAGCGGGTAAGGTGGGTGGGCAAACTACGTCAATTTAACAATTAATTTCACCAATTATATCCATTTGCCCACCCTACAAGATATGCGATCACACTACAAGATCCGCGATCGCACTTAACAACGCTCCTCTCCTTTATATGGTTTCCAAAAGTATTTCGGTTTAAAAGGTACAAAACCTGGAGGTTGGTTTAGATATTCGTATATCTCCTCAGATACTACTAATCCATTAAAAGGTATATCAGTAAGACTATCCATGTCCAATAGCTCATGGTAGTACCTAAATTCATCTACTTCTACACCAACTAATGCGTATCGGAAGTCGTTAGCTGAACGTAAATGTTGATACACGTGAGTTCGATGAAGTTAAAAAACAGCAGAAGGAAGTTCAGCTAGGCCTTTGGGGTCAAGGTCAAGGGAAGGCTTTTTGGGCAAGAAAGTATAAGCGATTAGACCAGCTAAGAGATTAACCAAAAAATTCCAAACGCTACGGTGTCTTGAATGCTGAATCTGACAGATATTCTTGAGCTGGTCATTAACAGTCTCAATCAGAGAACGCTTACGTAGGAGAATCTTATCCTGAAGACGCATTAACTTCGGCTTCATATTTTTCTTGCGGTGTGTAATCAGTTGTAGTCTTTGTTCATAGAGTTTCTCAAACAAATCCTGAGAAATATAACCTCGGTCGCCAAATAACTTACCAATCAAGCCATCAGCCATATCTGGCACAGGGTTACGGTCATCAGTATTACCCTCTGTAAGTTTGAAAGCAAGCAGCTCACCTTTGTCATTAATAATTAGATGTAGCTTGAAGCCATAATGCCATCCCATAGCATTTTTGCCCCAACCTACCAAACCTTCAAAAACACGGTGGCTTTTGGAGCGATTCGGGTGGCAGACCTCAATGGGGGTAGAATCAATAAAGCTGATGCCGGTAATTTCTCCTCGAAGAGTATGTAGAAAACAGCAAAGAAGCATTAAGCTCCACGGCATTAGCTCTACGAATCGAGTGTAACTGACCAAGTTGGGAAAAGCTTTCTTCCAGTAAGGCAAGACTTGTAGAGTGTAAAATTCTTTAAAAGTGCGAAATCCCGAACCATGAAAGGCAATGACAATGGTCATCACTTCGCTTAGGCTTAGGCGGGAGCGACATAGACGCTCTCCACAAGTTGCTGTTAACATTGGCTGTTGTTGCCAATGCCTCTCAAACCTTTGATAAAAGTCATCTACCTGACAGAATATTTGGGTGATATCGAGACGAGATACAATATTGGACATAGCATCAGATTCTGATTAAGATTCATTTTCAGCATACCTCTGATGCTTTTCTTTTCTCTCTTTTTCCTCCGTCGAACTCACGTTGATACAGCAAATGACCTAACTCTGTCATCATGTAGGCATCTTGGAAAGTGTGTACGCCACACTCACTAATTCCTTGAGGATAAACATTACACCACCAATCTACTGAAGAATTTTCTTCTGTGTGATGAACACTCACTTGACAATCAAATTTGCGTCCGTCTGGTAGCAGCAAATCTAATCCTGTAAAGTGTTTAGCGAGCGCTTCTGCTTGTGGCTCAGAGTTACATTCAACACAAAGACTAAATAACCAACCCATATATTTTAGAATCGATATTTGACTATACCCAGCTTTCACGAAGTTTCATAGCGTATCCAGTGACGGCTGATAGCTTTATCCAACTCTCCGAAAGGATATTCTTCTTCATAAGACTCCTTTAAGGCTAACAAGAAGGTCAGAACTGCCTTTCCTTCTTCAGGGGTCAAACTTTCGAAGCGCTCATGAAACGCGGCTAGTGACTCACCAGAGTCGAACGATTCTAATGCCTGTTTCCTGTTCAGTTCCAGAATATCATCCGGGAGACCGGGAGAACACTGAGCAAGATAGTTATAGCTTTCTACTATATCATTGCGAGATAGCTTGGTAAGTATATCTATCAGTGCATCTACAAAAATACGGACGGAGTAGAATGATTTTAGGGAATAGTAGAGGAAAGCAGGTAAAAAATATAGCAATGCCTCCGGAGTCAGCGCTACAATATCACCTCCTATTTCATAACGCATCTCCTGAGCAGTAAGTTCTATGGGGGTTATCGTAGCTAGAAACTGACCCAATTTTTTATATTCGTACTGCACTAGGGGTTCTGGTGCTAATATCTGAGTAGCTAGGGGTCGAGGGCGTGAGGCAAAGGCATTAAAGAAATATGCTTTCAGGTCTTTGTCAGGAGGTATTTGCATATCATCGCGAGATTATCTAGTGTGCTTGTTGAATTTGCTTCCGGATTGACTCAAGCGCCACTATCACTGCTGCAATCCCTGCTGATATAGCACCAACTGCAACCACGGCTTGAATGGCTTTCCCAAGTGCAATAATTGCAATAATAAGTCCAACTATTGCAGCAATAGTTAATCCTGCTTCGATGAGCTGCCGAGAGCGTTCGACCACTTCCTGCATAGCTCCGACTAATTCTTGTGGACATTTATACTTGTCGAAGTTCCTATAGCAACGCATCATGTTGTTGTTTAGTTGTGTTATGTGCTCACGATGTTTTCTATTACCGCCCCTAAAGCATTTAGTCATTATCACAGTCCGTGCTGAAAGTTCTGCTGCAATAGCAGCTATCTTAGTTGCTAGAGTTGGGCAGTCGTCCTTATTACTGCATCCACCAAGTTGACCTTTGACTTTTTTAGTTGCCTCTACTGCTGCCCGCAAAGCCTTATATTCCAGATCACTACAGTCTCCTGGAGGCTTCATACCATCACCAGGATAAAGTTGTACTAATTGACTTACCGCCATCTCGGTGTTTGTTTTTTTACTTTGAATATTTGTATTGCTGCGCTCATTAATAGACTGTTGTTGAATGCCTGGTGCAGATCCTTGTTGCACCACATGGGTCAACTCATGGGCAACCAACTTCTGCCCCTCAAGACTCCCAGGATTATACTCGCCTTGCTTAAAAAAGATATCCTGCCCCGTAGCAAACGCCCGTGAATGCAAAGAGCGATTTAACTGATTAGCATTACCATCAGTATGTACCTTCACCCCACTAAAATCTGCTCCAAAAACCCGCTCCATCGGCTTCTTAATCTTCTCAGATAGCCCCTGACCACTACCCCTTGCTCCTTGGATACTTTGCTCCACACCAGGGTCAACTCCTCCCCCAGCAACTCCACCATGACGCATCACCGTTGGTTTAACTACTGGTTCTACTTTTGTTTGTACTGATTCATTAAAGCCAGGAGAATTAATCTGTTTAACCACCTTTGCTGCTGTGGCATCAGCTTCCTGTTCATACTTATCCCCTGGTTCCCCTACCGTTAACTTAGTTTGTACCTCTAAGTTTTCTTCTTTCTCCTGACCTTCACAAGCATCACACTTAGTTTGAATAGAATTACTCAAATAACTTTTACCTACCTCAGAAGCAATTGGCCGCTGCCAACCTGCCGTTTCTTCGGTACTCTGCCATCTGCCCGTTGCTGGTTGAATACCAACCGTAGGTGGTTTAAAGGAGGAAGATGGGGGGGAATGACTGGGAGGAGTCCAGTGAGAAGACTTGCTGGTGTGGGTTTTACTCATAAAACCTCTGGGAATGTAGGAGAAAAAGTATAACTTTTTGTTGCTTTTAAGGTTATCTAATTTCTTTTAAGCTAATACTTTGACTAAATATATCTTAACGTCAGTATTCATAGGGAACTAAAACTTTTGGGAGAGAAAAGTAATGGCTATAATTGCAACTCCTGATCAGAATGAAATTAACTCAAATAACCTCATCACTGCCTTAACTCCTATTTACCAGGACTTAATCAACTATGCTCAACGTCAACAACAGCAAGAAGTTGAGGAAAAACCAATTGATGTTATCTCAGAATTAGAAGCGATCGCATCTTCTCTCCCTCACTTAGAAAAGCTTTGTCAAACCTTCACCCTTTCTACCTTTGAGCGTAACATCCTCTTACTCTGTCTTTGTCGAGTAGTTTTTCCCGATGCTCCTTACTGGTTAACCCAAGCCCAAGGTAATCCCCGTGCAGATTATCCTACTCTGGGTTTGGCTTTGCAACTATGGCAAGATAACCATTGGAGCGCTGTAACTCCCACATCTTCTTTACGTCGCTGGCAACTGCTATTAGTTGACACTAACCAAGAAGATATTACCCTGGCTCCCTTAAAAGTTGATGAAACTATTCTGCACTATTTAATGGAGGAAGATTACTATGATGCACAACTAGCCCGTTTCCTCAAGCCTTCAACTATTCAAAGTTCTCAACTCCCTACATCTCACCAACAAATAGCTACTAATCTTATCAACATTTGGTCACCTTCATCTACCTACAATACAGTACCAATTGTGCAGTTATGTGGCCATTCACTAACTACCTGTGAAGAAATTGCGATTGCAGCCTGTCAGGAAAATAATTATCCCCTCTACTACCTTTCTGCTTCTCGACTACCTAACAACCCCGATGAATTATCATTTTTGCTGCAACGCTGGCATCGGCAAGTCAAGTTAATTGGTGGTGTGTTGTTGTTGGATTGTCATAACCTTCATCACACAGACATGGTTAGGGAAGAAGCTATCTCTCGGTTAGTGGAAGATATAGAAACCCCCTTAATAATTTGCAGTGAGAAAAGGAAAAGTTGGCCCAGGCGGGAGGCGATCGCCTTTGACATACCTCAATTAACTCACGAAGAACAACTGGCACTGTGGCAAACTAATTTAGGTGAAGCAACCTCTCAACTGAATGGTACTGTAGAATCCCTGGTAACTAACTTTAGCCTCAGTAGTACAAAGATTAAAACTGCTTGTTTAACCACAACGGAACAGCAACAGCAAACTCCCTTAGCAGAACAACTTTGGCACTTTTGTCGCACCCAAGCCCGTCCCCAATTAGATGATTTAGCACAACGGGTAGAAAGCCAAGCTACCTGGGAAGATTTGATCCTGCCGGAAAAAACAAAGAGTCTGTTGCAGGAATTAGCCAGCCAGGTACGCCAAAGGGCAAAGGTTTACCAAAAGTGGGGTTTAGCTAAACGTAGTGTTAGGGGTTTGGGAGTGAGTACCTTGTTTGCTGGGGAGAGTGGTACAGGTAAAACCCTGGCGGCTGAGGTTTTGGCGAACGAGTTTAAATTGGATCTCTATCGCATTGATTTAAGTAGGGTTGTAAGTAAGTATATTGGCGAGACGGAGAAAAACTTAGAGCGTATTTTTAGCGCAGCCGAAGGAGGGGGAGTAGTTTTGCTTTTTGACGAAGCGGATGCTCTTTTCGGCAAACGCACCCAGGTTAAAGATAGTCATGATCGCCATGCTAATGTAGAAGTTAGTTTCTTGCTACAACGGATGGAAGCATATCAAGGTTTAGCGATTTTAACCACAAACCTCAAAGAATCCCTCGACCAAGCTTTTCTGCGCCGTCTCCGTTTTATTGTTTCTTTTCCCTTTCCCGATGCTGATAGTAGAAGCAAAATCTGGCAACGGATGTATCCTCAACAAACCCCAACTAAAGGATTGAACTATGAAAGCTTAGGTCAACTATCGGTAACTGGGGGCAGCATCCGCAACATTGCCCTTAATGCAGCTTTTCTCGCGGCTGAAGCTCAAGAGGCGGTGATGATGAAGCATATTTTGATAGCAACTAAGGCTGAGGCAATGAAAATTGAAAAAATCCTCACTGATCGTGAAATTGCTGGTTGGATAACTGAAAGTTATGATTTTTAAGTTATTTTGAGCAGCTTTTATGTTCCTCATATCTGTTGTCTCGTCTTGTGGTTGTATTGTCATAAAAATTATTATTTTGGCTGAGATGACTTTTAGGAATTCTGGCATTTTGATAGTCAACGCTACTTCAACAAATCTCGCCGGGGTTTAAAAGTTTCCACTTCTCGCAACTTCTCATACAATTCTTTTTCTTCAGGGCTAATTTCTTTAGGAATAATCACCTCTATTTCCACCAATTGATCGCCCCGCTTCCCCTCTGCATCGGGATAACCTTTATTAGCTAAGCGTAATCTTTGACCAGATTTTACTCCTGGGGGAACATTCATCTTCACCAAACCATCAAGGGTAGGCACTTCCACTGCCCCTCCTAAAACTGCTTCTGTGGGAGTTAAAGGCACTTGACAAAAAATCTCGTTCCCTCGTAAAGCGAAAAAGGCATGAGGTTTAACCGTCATTTTTAAATAAAGATCCCCACCATTAATCCCTTGCCCCCGGAGACGAATCTTCTGTTGATCAACTATCCCTGCCGGCATTTCAACTTCCAAAGAACGTCCATCTTCTAAACGAATACGTTCTTTCCCTCCTTGGTAAGCTTTTTCTAGGGGTAAAGTTAACCTAGCTTCGACATTACGGCGACTTTTCTTAACCACAGGAGGGCGATCGCGATCATTTCCTCCTACGGTATAAGCGCTTTTAGTAGTTCCTGGGCGATAGGCATCTTTAGTAGTAATCCTAGTACTAGGTGGTCTAGTTTTAACTCCCACTCCTGTTTCTCTGCGCCTACCCATCAACTGGTCAATAAAGCTATTAAAATCGCCATACTGACTGTAATCCACACCCCGGCTAGTACTACTTCTTCCTCCAGCCGCCTTGCCTTTACGAAAGCCTTTCTGCTGCCAATAACGACTAAATTGGTCATACTCTGCCCGTTTAGCCCCGTCGGAGAGAACTTCATAAGCTTCCCCAAGATCCTTAAACTTCTCTTCAGCAATTTTATCCCCCGGATTTAAGTCAGGGTGGTACTTCCGGGCTAATTTCCGATAAGCCCGTTTAATCTCTTCTGCTGAGACATCTTTACTAATACCAAGAATCTCGTAGTAGTTACGGAAGTTTTGCATAAGGAATTAGGAATTAGGGAATAGGGAATAGGGAATAGGGAATAGGGAAAGAATATACTGTTGTCCATTCCCTCAACTTTTCACGATTAGCAATTAGCAACTAGCAACTAGCAACTAGCAATGATTAAAACCAATCATCATCCTCCTCATCCCAATCATTTTCATATTCATAACGTCGGGGACGGTTTTTGCTGTTACGTTGGGGTTGGTATTCTTCATCCTTGGGGCGGCGGGATCGGCGATCGCTGCGGTTCTCTTTGTATCCGTCGTCGTAAGAATCGTTGTAACGGGGCTGAGGACGTTCCTCATAAGGCTCTCTGTAGCGAGGTTGAGGGCGTTCCTCATAAGGATCTTTGTAGCGAGGTTGAGGGCGTTCCTCATAGGGATCTTTGTAGCGAGGTTTGGTGCGATCACCGTAGTCATCATAAGCACTTCCGCCGCTATATCCTGGCGAAATTCTAGGATTGTAGGGGGCTTCGTAATCAGGATCTTTTTCCCCGGTGAAGGTGCGTTTAATCGAACCAAAGAAGTCGTCTTCTTCGTCTTCATATTGCATCCTGATTTCTCTATTCAATTCATATAAGGTATCTTGTAAATCAGATTGCGCCCTATCTATACCCCTTTCGTCATCTTTTTCTAAGCTATTACGCATCTCCGCGATTAAAACTTCAATGCGACGGCGATAATAACTAGCAAATTGGCTACCAAAATCTAGGGTTACTTCCCGGAGTCGCCTTTGGGATTGATCTATCAAAGCTTGGGCGCGATTACGTTTTTCGATTCTTTCCCGGCGTTCCCGATCTAATTGCGAAAACTCCTCCGCTTCCCGAATCATTTTGTTGATTTCTGTTTCGCTGAGGGTAGATGCCCCTTGAACAGTAACGGTTTGTTCTCTGCCAGTGGTTTTATCCATAGCAGAGACTTGGAGAATGCCATTAGCATCAATATCAAAAGCGACTTGAACTTGGGGTATCCCTCTAGGGGCAGGAGGAATACCTGTGAGTTTAAAACGTCCTAATGATTTGTTGTCACCAGCCATTTCCCTTTCCCCTTGGAGGACATGGACTTCTACCATGGTTTGGTTGTTTTCCCCGGTAGAAAAGATGTCGGAACGGCGAACGGGAATGGTAGTGTTGCGGGGGATGAGTTTTTTTGTTACTCCACCAATGGTTTCTAAACCCAAGGAGAGGGGGGTAACATCCAAAAGAAGAACGTCTTTGATTTCTCCCCCTAAAATCCCCGCTTGAATTGCTGCCCCCACTGCCACAACTTCATCAGGGTTAACATTTTGGTTGGGTTCTCGGTTAATCAAACTCTCCACCAACTCCTGTACCATGGGAATACGAGTAGAACCCCCCACCAGTACCACGTCATCAATTTGTCTGGGGGTTAAGCCTGCATCCACCACAGCCCGTTTTAAGGGGCGGCGTAAGCGATTTACCAAATCCCCACACAATTCCTCAAACTGATTACGAGTTAACTGGGTTTCAATATGTTTTGGCCCCTCGTCTGTGGCGGTGATGAAGGGTAAGTTTATTTCTGTAACTGAAACCCCAGAAAGTTCAATCTTGGCCTTTTCCGCCGCTTCCATTAATCTTTGCAAAGATTGGCGATCGCGCCTTAAATCTACTTTTTCTGTTTCTAGGAACTGTTCGGCTAACCAATCAACAATTTTACGATCAAAATCATTGCCCCCTAACTGAGTATCACCGCTAGTAGAACGAACTTCAAATACTCCATCTCCCACTTCAAGGACAGAGACATCAAAAGTTCCTCCCCCCACATCAAATACGAGGATGGTACGATTATTTTTCTGTTCCAAACCGTATGCTAAAGAAGCAGCCGTAGGTTCATTAAAAATCCTTAAAACCTCCAACCCAGCAATCTTGCCGGCATCCCTAGTCGCTTGCCTTTGGGAATCATTAAAATAAGCAGGAACTGTAATCACTGCCCCGGTAACTTCTTCCCCTAAATAACGACTAGCTTCTTCAGCTAGCTTCCGCAAAATCTTGGCCGCAATTTCTTCCGGGGCGAATTCTTTACGCAAGCGAGGACACCTAATTTTGGGATTACCATTTTCATCCCGGCGAATGGTGTAGGGAACTTGCTTCGATTCTGGGGTTAGTTCTGAATACTTGCGCCCAATCAGACGTTTACCCCCATAAAAAGTGTTCTGAGGATTAAGAACAGCCTGCCTACGGGCCATTTGCCCCACCACCAACTCCCCATCTTTATTAAAACCAACTACAGAAGGAGTGGTGCGTGTTCCTTCTGAGTTTGGAATCACAATTGGCTTGCCACCTTCCATAACTGCTACTACGGAGTTGGTTGTTCCCAAATCTATGCCGACTACTCTGCCCATGGGCGCTTTTTTCTCCTGCTGTTGCTTCCCAGTTGTTAGCTAAGTTCGCACTCTAGCCTAACTAATTTACATAATATATATTGACTATTCTGAATTTATTCTATCTTGTGCTTATTGCTCCTTGCGTAAGTCTCGAATTGCTTCAATACTTAACCCTGTTGTTTGTGCGATCGCTTCATCATCTAGTTGATTAAGCAATTTCCTAGCAATGGCAAGTTTTTCTTGTTCTATTCCTTGTTTGATCCCCTCTTCTCGTCCTTCTTGCTTTCCTTCTTCTCTACCAAGCCTCACTGCCCCTTGCTGATCATAAATAAACATTTCTCTACGTTCCAAATCCTCTAATTCATCGGGGGTTAAGTTGGCTTGGTTGGCGATTTCAAAAGCTTGCTGAAGTTCGGAAGGGTTATCCATATTCTCCGGAATTGAAGTTAGTGAACGGGCCGATTTGATAAAATAAATCCATTTATCGGTAATAGTTTCTAGTTGTGCTTCTTCTTTGGTAAATTTTGGTAACTCCACAAATACCAGTTCAATCTCGTTTTCCGGATAAAGCGAAGCATCCGATACTTCTCGATAGACAAAGCGAGAGGTAAAGTGATCACGTTGAGGAAACATTTCAAAATCAGTGAGGGTTAAGGCAATAACTGGTTTGAGCATTCGGTAGCCTTCTCCCTTTTGGAGTTGAAAAGCATAAGTCTTGGCTGCATTGAACAAAACTCTTTTACCAAAAGACTCCACATTCAAAATCTGCATTTCAATAATAATGATTGTGCCATCATTGAGTTTCGCTTTGACATCAAGGTAAGTATCTTTTAAGCCTTCTACTCTTGGAGGTAAGTTGGGATTGATGATTTCTAAGTCTTCAATGGTAGAATTGCCTTCATAAATCAAGGCATTGAGGAAACTAATGAGAATGTTTTTGCTTTGTTGAGAACCAAAGATTTTCTTAAAGGCGTAGTCAGTTTTAGGGTTTATAAATCTCATCACTCTAGCCAAACCTAAGTCTTGCAATATTCTAATAATTAAACTATGGGAACTACTAAAATTGAACGAGTCCGGGGTGTTAATGACATCTTGCCTGATATTTGTGCTGTAGAACAGCAAATTGCTGAACAACTCAGTAGCTGTTTCCAATCTTTTGGCTATCATCCTATTGACGTACCAATTCTGGAATATACAGAACTTTATTTACGTAAATCTGGTGAAGAATTAATTTCCCGGATGTATGATTTTACTTTTTATAACCGTCGCCTTTGCCTGCGTCCAGAGTTTACGGCTTCTATTGTTAGGGCGTATATTGATAATTTGCAAGGGCTGCCTCTACCCCTACGCCTCTATTATCAGGGGCCAGTATTTCGTTATGAAAAGCCTCAAAGGGGGAAATACCGCCAGTTTACTCAAATGGGAGTAGAAATGCTTGGGGCAGGAGGGGCTATGGCTGATGCTGAGGCGATCGCCACGGCTTGCAAATCATTGGCAAAGCTGGGTTTAAGTAATTATCGCCTGGTTATTGGCCATATTGGGGTTTTGAGTAAGTTTCTAGGAAGTTTAGATTTGGAAAATCGCCTCAGCAGCTTTTTGCTGGCGAATATGGAGATGTTACGCAAAGAAGGTAGGGAATATATAGAAAAGAGTTTGCAAGAGATTTATCCTTATTTTGGTGCTGCTGTAGAAGATATTCCTAGTACCAATAAATTAACTCAACTTTTCCAACATAGCTCTAATGAAGAAGCCAGGTTAGCGATTTTAGAACTAGTGGAGAGTATGAATATTAATTTGGATGATACTCGCCAACCAGAAGAAATTGCTGAACGCTTATTAGATAAAATTAAGCACCAAGATCAAAATCCAGGCATCAATAAAGCCCTGGGGTTTATGGAAGAATTGGGACAAATTAAAGGCAAGCCGGAAGAGGCTTTACCCCAAGCAGAGAAAGTTTTAAAGACTTATGAAATTGATAGTGCTGCTTTAGGTGAATTGCAGGATATTCTCAAAAACCTTGAATTCTATGATATTAACCAAGAAAGCATTAGCTTGGATTTTGGAATGAGTCGCGGTTTGCAGTACTATACCGGGACAATTTTTGAGGTTCATCACGGTAATTCAGGACAAGGACAGCAGTTGTGCGGTGGCGGTAGATATGATGAATTAGTTGCTACCCTTAGTGGTAAAAAGAATATCCCCGCTACCGGCTTTTCTTTCGGCATGGAAAGATTAAGACTAGCTTTGGAAGAGGAAAATTTATTACCAACAAAGGTGAAAGAAACTGTAGACGTTTTAGTTATTCCTGTAACTCCCCAAGAATATAGCTATGGTATCCAAGTAGCAGAAAAGTTGCGCCACGGCGGGTTAAAGGTAGAACTAGATGTACGAGGTAAGAATGTTTCTAGTAATTTACAATATGCAGTTAAACAAGGTATTCCTTTTGCTGCAATTTTAGGTTCACAAGAAGAAAAAGCCGCTAAGGTGATGTTAAGGAATTTAGCAGCTAATAAACAAGAACAAATTGCTATTAGTGAAGTTTTGACATTGATTCAAGGGTAAATTAAGGTTAATTGCTAGTTGCTAGTTGTGGTCTTAGCTATCAACTACATTCACCATTTACTGATAACTGATAAGTGATTTATGTCAATAAACCCCAAAAACGATTGTTGTTTTTCTGCTCTGGCTTTAAGCCCGCCTTATTGGGATTGTGCTGGAAAATTAGCAGAGAATTTAACTGAATTTGCACCAGGTATCAACTTAGTTGTGGCTACTGATAATGTTAGTTATTTCAAAGAGTTTGATAATGTAATTGCTATTCCTCATCGTCATTACTTTGGTTATCGTCCCTACAATGACAAACTATTTGCTATTGAGGCAGCACTACAAAGATTTTCTGTTGTTGTGCAAATAGATGTTGATATCACTTTGTTACAACCGCTTGAAACTATGGTTAGTAATAATTGGCAGCCCGGTATTACTGGTAGAAGTGAATCTTTAGTAGAACATACCCAAAAATATAATCCTAAAACTCTTGTTCATCTCGAAAAAATCTGCGATCGCCTAGAGCTAGAACTAGATAATATTAGATGGATAGGAGAAAGTTTATTTGCTTTGAGACGAGATTCTGGCAAAGAACAGAGGTTTTTGGCTTGCTGGAGAAAGTTAGCACATTACTGGGATATTCATAAGTTAGGTGCAGGGGAAGGGGCTATTCTTGGCTTGGCAGCAGCTTCTGTAGGGTGGGAAGTAGAAAAAAATGAACATTGGACAAAGCTGAAATCAGCTTTAGTACATCAAGATATACATAAGGACATTGTCGAGGCTCAATCAGCTAAGTTAAAACGGAGGTGGCACTATCGATTACGCATACTACGCTCCAAACTTTTAGCGTTGAAGGACAGAGATTTTTATCAATAATATCTAGTGGTTTGTTGATTAAAAATTGACGGCTCAAGGGTTTCAAGACAACTAGCTATTAGCCATTAGCCATTAGCTACTAGCAATTATTTACGTTTGCACCATCTTAGTTGACAAACCTGCCCAATCTCCGGAAGGAAGTTTACCTAAAATGTAAACATCAATTTCAGTTTCACCAACAAGATAAACCTGGAGGTTTTGAAGATTATCCTGGAGGGTAGAAACCAAATCTTGATACTGCTTCACCGTTTCTTTTTCCGAGGTATTGTGCCAATCTTTCTCTGTAGTTGCTTGTTGAAAAAACTTCTCAAATTCTACAGTTTTAATGGATACATTCTCTTGTTTAGCTATCTTTTCTAAAATAACTATCTCGTTGATTTCTGATAAATCTTCTTGAGAGTAAGTAAATACTTCAAAGGGATAATCTGATTCACTTATCCAAAGAAGATCAGTAGTTGCGAGACGTAATTTCTGGAGAATATCTAAATTAGTTTTGTCCATTGCAAGTAATTATTTTAATAATGATAAATCATGTTACCGTTCAATAGGTAAAGTAATAGTAAACTCTGTTCCTTTATCAAGTTTAGAATTGACTTCTATTTTTCCTTTATGCTTTTCAATAATTTGATAACAAATTGATAAGCCTAATCCTGTCCCTTTGCCCACGTGTTTAGTAGTGAAGAAAGGGTCAAATAATTTATCCTTAATTTGAGTAGCAATTCCTGGACCATTATCACTAATTCTTATTTTAATTAAGTTGGCATCAATCTGACGACTACAAATAGCGATCGCCGGATTAAATTTACGGCCGCTATCATTACCATTTTGTTCCTCAATTGCATCAATAGCATTAGCAATAATATTCATAAAAACCTGATTAAGTTGAGCTGGGTAGCATTCAATTACAGGACAGTCCCCATAGTCTCGCACTACTTGAATATTATGCTTTAAACGACTATTTAGAATTAATAGTGTATTATCAATACCTTCGTGAATATCAACTTTCTTCATGTCTGCTTCATCCAGACGAGAAAAGTTCTTGAGAGAAAGAACAATTTTACGGATTCGTTCTGCTCCCATATCCATAGAAGTAATGAGTTTAGGCAAGTCTTCAGATAAGAAATCTAAATCAATTTCCTCAATATAATTGCCAATCTCAGAATTATTTTCAGGATACTTTCGGTGATAAAGCTGAACTAATTTTAATAAATTTTCTGTATATTCTTGAGTATGTTGGATATTACCATAAATAAAGTTAACAGGATTATTGATTTCATGGGCAATTCCTCCTACCATTTGTCCTAAACTAGACATTTTTTCAGTTTGAATTAGTTGAGATTGAGTTTCCTTTAATTCTTTAAGAGCTTTAGTTAATTCTTGAGTACGTTCTTGAACTCTTTCTTCTAAGTTCTGGCGATTTATTTCTAGTTCTTGAGTGTATTGACCAATTCTTTTAATTAACTGATTAAGAGAAATAGCTAAAGAACCTACTTCATCTTCTGTTACCACAGGCGCTCTTAAATTGAAATTGGATTCTTTCGTGACTCTTTGAGCTAAATAAGTAACAGCCTTTAAAGGTTTGGCAATGTGACGACTTGTATAAATTGCTAATAAAAGTGCGATTCCAGCACTAACTAACATACTAAAGGTAATAATTTGTATCCGTAGGGCTAAAGCCGTTTCCAGCTTTTCTTGAGCCTCTTGGGCCTGAGTTTTTGCTGCTTCGGTAATAGCAACCAACTTTTCTGACAAGCTGTTAAATTCGCTGTCTGCTGGACTGACTACATCTTCACTTAAAAAAGTTAGTAAGTCTTGCTTTGCTCCTTGTATTTCTTCTGGTTTGAGGTCTGGAGGAACAATTTGTTCGTATAAAGTATTAATGGATTCTGTATAAGAAGCAACAGCAGTTTCATAATTAATTAGAAACTGCTCAAATTCTCTGGGTTTAATCGCTGAATGGCGAGGATGTTCATCAACAAATATCATTAAATCAGATATGTTATTTTGAACTCTTTCTACATGGCTAACAAATGTGGAGCGTTGCAAATCAAAACTAATCGCTTTACCTAAAGTAGGTAATAGTTTTTGGGGATGGTTACGCATTTGCAAAAGGCTATTTTCCAACTCCAACAACAACTGTTGTTGTTGGTCTGCCACCGTCAAAGTTTCTAAAGCTTTTCTTTCGTAATATTCCCCTAAAATTAGTCCTACTGTTGTTCCAAAAACACCAATACCAATTGCTAAGCCATAGCCATAGCTGATTTTTTCAGATATGCTTAAACGGTGAACCAATCGTTTGATCCAAACAGAGAGATTTTGCTCGAAGAGGCGATTCATTAGTTATGTAGATACTCCCGACACAAAGTTTAGACCGAACTTTATTTAATAAAAGAAATTCTAAAGAAATTCGTCTTCTCCAATTGCTTTATAAACTTGGCGAATAGAATCGTAATCACTATCTCGAACCAAGGTAAGTTTAGAACTTACATATTCTGGGTTATCTTTAGTTTTAGCGATCGCCTCAATTAATTCTTGCTGATTTTCAAGCATACCTTGCCGCAAAATCTTCACTAATTTTGGGTCTAGTTGACTGCTAGCCATAAAAACATTATCGGGTAAAACTTCTCCTTGTGCTAGTAGTTTGAACTGCTGAGGTAATTTCTCATAATCAGAGGTTGAACCAGCCCAAGCATCAACTTTCCTCCCCTGTATTGCCTTCCTACTACCTTCACTACCTAACCAAAATATTTCTAAATCTTTGGTAGGGTCAATTCCTGCTTCTAAAAGTAATTCTAAAGGTCCTAAATGACCACTAGTAGAACCAACAGAGGACATGGCAATTTTTTTACTTTTTAATTGTGTCAGGGAAGTTATTTGACTATTAATGTCCACAGCTATAGCTGAACGATTGTTAGAGCCAGTAATCGCTACTATAGGAACAGCATTAGTACGGGAAGAAATAATTACATACTCAGAAGCCCCGGCTAAAACTAAATCTAATTCAGCTAACTGTAATCCTGATACAGCTTCTGTATGATTTCCTACCGAAACAAGTTCTACAGGCATATCAATTATGTTGGCTAAAGTGCTAGCAAATTGTCCATACTTTTCCTCCAATTCTTCTGGTTGATGAATATAGGTAACGGTAAATCGCAATTTCTCCTCCTCACTTTTTTCGCCAGATAGCTCCTCAGAAATGGGAGGATTGTTAACTGTTGCTGAACAACTAGTTAAAAATAGTAGGGAGTACCAGAAAAACTTTCGCCTTTTCATTGTATTTTCAAGAAAGTGAGGAGTAGGTAATAGGTAGAGAAATGTAAAGTATTTTTTATTAACTTTTTACTATTGGCAACTAGCAATTAGCCTTGCAAAGTAGTGTAACCTGTGCCAGATTCATAGCCGCCACATTGATAGGAACTAGAGTTATTTATCCTGGTCAACTCAAATATAAAGAAAATCATGTTGCCCCCAGGCTATTACTATGCGTTTTTCAACTATTACAATTTATACTTTAGCTGCTTTAGGATCTGGAGAGTTAGCTTACAAAGCTGTTGCCCAGGCAAATATAGCCCCAGAAGCACAGCAAGATAATTATCTTATCTCCCCCCAAGTTACTTCTCCCCAAGAAGCACAGCAAAACAATTATGCTGTTTCCCCCCAAGTAACTCCTCCAGAAACTTTAGCTGCACCTGAGTTTGCCCGAACTCTTTCTGGAATAACCCCTGTTTCTCAAAATTTGGCAGTTACCGTCACAGATATTCAGGTAAAAGGAGTTAGTGAGGAATTGCAACAAATTGTTCTCAACACAGTTACCACCAAAATCGGAGGTGATACTAGCGAAAATCAACTACAGAATGATTTAGCTGAGATTGTTGACACAGGGTTATTTGCAAATGCTAGGGTTAATACCACTACTAGCCCTGATGGTATAAACGTAGTATACCAAGTTGAGCCAACTATTATCGAATCGCTTCAGCTTTCTGGGGCTGAGGTTTTAACTCCAGAAGTTGCGAGGGAAGTTTTTCAATCTCAATTAGGTAAACCGGTTAGTGTGGGTAGTTTGCAGCAAGGTTTGGCAAAGCTTAATCAATGGTATCAAGATAACGGCTATGTATTGGCACAGGTTTTGGCGGTACAACCAAATCCTGATGGGGTTTTGAACTTGACTGTTGCCGAGGGGAAAGTGAGTAATATTGAGGTTCGCTTTTTAGATGAAACAGGAGAAGTTACCGAAGGGCGCACAAAACCATCCTTAGTAGAGTCAGAATTAAACTTGCAAACCGGGGAAATATTCCAGATTGAAAAAGTACAAGAAGATGTTGGCAAGCTTTATCAATTGGGATTATTCCAAAAAGTGGACGTAGCCCTCAATGGTGATGCGAATAACTTAGATGTGATTTATGAACTAACGGAAATACAATCTCGTCGTATTAATGTGGGGGGAGGTTACAGCAATAGAACTGGAGTTTATGGCACAGTTAATTATAACGACCAGAATGTCGGGGGTATAGGTAATAAGTTAGGTTTGGATTTGCAACTTGGCAGCCGCACTTTCCAATTTGATACTAAATATGGCAGTCCTTACCGTGCCGATAATCCCGATAAGTTAGGCTATCAAGTCAATGCTTTCCGTCGCCGCAGCGTCTCGAATACCTTTGACGATGATATCACCCTGGGGAATGGAGATGAAGCTAGGGAAGGTCGCTTTGGCGGTGGAGTTAGTTTTAACCGTGATGTTGAAGATTGGAATACTTCTGTTGGTGTCAATTACACTCGTACTAGTATTCGGGATGAGGAGGGAAATGTTACTCCTTTTGATAGTCAAGGTAATTCCCTTTCCTTTAGCGATACAGGTATTGACGATCTCTTAAGCATTTCAGCAAATATTAGCAAAGATCAAAGAGATAATCCCATCAATCCTACTTCTGGTTCTTACATTAGCTTAGGGACAGAACAATCTATTCCGGTGGGTTTGGGTAATATTCTTATGAACCGCTTGCAAGCCAATTATAGTCATTACACCCCCGTAAGTTTGTTAGGGAAAGAAACCCCAGAAGTACTAGCTTTTAACCTCAAGGGGGGAACTGTTGTGGGAGACTTACCTCCCTACGAAGCTTTCAATTTAGGTGGCTTAAATTCTGTACGGGGTTATGGTTTTGGTGAAGTGGCTAGCAGCCGTAGTTATGTCCTAGCTTCAGCAGAATATCGCTTCCCTCTCCTTTCAGCTTTTAATCTGCCCATTGGCGGAGTTTTGTTCGCTGATTTCGCTTCCGATTTAGGTTCTAGTGATAATGTTCCTGGAGAACCAGGGGTTGCGAGGAATAAGCCTGGTAGCGGCTTTGGTTATGGTACAGGAGTGAGGGTAAATTCTCCTTTAGGTATTTTACGGGCAGATTTAGGCTTCAATGATCGCGGCGAAACTGAAGTTGGTTTTGGTATTGGGCATCGGTTTTGAGGGGGTTATGGTATTTTTGAACCATGAAAAAATATCAAACTTTTTGGCTTTATATTTTACTAATTGGAATCGCCTTATTAATGCTCTTTCCTTTAATTTGGCTAATTAGTACTTCCTTAAAATCTCCCACAGAAAACATCTTCCAATTTCCCCCACAATTACTACCCCAACAGCCCACCCTACAAAACTTTGCTACAGTTTGGCAAACCTATCCTTTCGGGCGCTATCTTTGGAATAGTACCTTTGTCGCTGTTTTAACCGTGGGCTTAAACCTCTTGTTTTGTTCCTTAGCTGCTTATCCCTTAGCCAGGATGAACTTTCGGGGTAAAGATTGGATTTTTGCGGTGATTGTCTCTACCATCATGATTCCTTTTCAAATCGTCATGATTCCTTTGTATATTCTGACAGTACGCTTAGGTTTACTCGATAGTTATTTAGGGGTAATTTTTCCTAGTTTAGCTTCTGCCTTTGGTATCTTTTTATTGCGCCAAGCCTTTCAAGGAGTTCCCAAAGAATTAGAAGAAGCTGCCCGCATTGATGGCTGTTCAGATTTGGGTATTTGGTGGCACGTAATGATACCTGCGGTACGCCCTGCCTTAGTTACCCTAGCTATCTTTGTCTTTATCGGTTCTTGGAGTGATTTTCTCTGGCCTTTAATTGTACTCAACGACCCTAGTTATTACACTCTCCCCCGTGGCGTTGCTGACTTAGCAGGGACTTTTTCTTTGGATTGGCGTATTATCGCTGCTGGTTCAGTAATTTCCATCTTACCAGTCCTGATCTTATTCGCCCTTGTACAACGTTACATAATACCTACTGAAGCAGGAAGCGGAGTTAAAGGGTAAAAGATAATATTGATAATTTACTTAATCATTGGCTTCATCTCCAAAGCAGCTTTAGGATAAGCAATACGTTGGTGATTAAATTGTTGCCATACTCTCACAAACACCTTAGCAACTCTAGCTAACTCTTCTCTAGTCAAGCCAGAATCGGCTAATTGACCATCTTGCCATCTTGCCCTCATGATTTTATTAACAACCATCAAAGCTGCATCAGGAGTAATATCTTTAAGGGAACGCAAAGCCGCTTCGCAACCATCAGCTAACATCATAATTCCCGTTTCTTTAGATTGGGGAATTGGCCCTGGGTAGCGAAAATCTTCTTCCTTAACAGGACATCCTCCCTCTTGCTCTGCTCTTTGTCTAGCTTGGAAATAGAAATAGGAAATTAATAAAGTTCCTTGGTGTTCGGGAATAAAATCTCGAATAGCTTTAGGAAGCCCATGTTTTTTCGCCAGAGTAATACCTTCAGAAACGTGTTTTTTGATGATAACCGCACTCTTGACTGGATCATTAATTTCATCATGCTTGTTGGGACCTCCCATTTGATTCTCAATAAATCCTTGAGGGTCGTGCATTTTACCAATATCATGGTAAAGGGTTCCTGCTCTAACTAGCTCGACATTACATTGCAATTCCCTCGTCCCTGCCTCAGCTAAAGAAGCCACAAATAGGGTATGTTGAAACGTTCCTGGAGTCTCTGTGGCTAAGCGTTTGAGTAGAGGACGGTTAGGGTTAGATAGCTCCACAAGACGGATTAAAGTGATTAAATCAAAAACCCGCTCTAGGTAAGGGGAAATTCCTAAAGCAATGATACTCCAAGCAACTCCAAAGAACCCAAAAAGAACTGAATCCTGCAACACAGGATACCAAATAGTTCCTGCTGTAGCACTGCGAATCAAAATAATAATTAAACAAACAAATCCTTGGGTTAAACCAATAGCCCCCCCCAGGGCAGCCATTTCTTCCCGTGATCGCATTCTTCGGGCTACTACTGCTGCAACTATACCTCCTGCAGCTCCTGCAAGTAAGTATTCCCAACTAATTACAGCTCCGTTACCTCCCATAATACTAAAAGCAGAAGCCCCTGTGAGAAGGACAACTTGGGTAACACCCAAAGCAGGATTGTAAAAGCTACTAGTGAGCAAACCCACAGCAGCCAAGTTGTTGTAACGAGGACCGAAAAAAATCAGGGTTAAGGGAGGGGTTAAACTCAACAAACAAAGTAAAATACCATCGCGACTTCGCAATCTAATATTTACTTTTTTCTGCACAAAGACAAAAATCCCTGTAGCCCCGACTAAAACAACACCACAACCCATCAATCCTAGCCAGTTAGGGCTACGACGGCTCAAGCCAAAATAATCTAAAAGAGCAAAGTCTTCCTGGCTAATTTCTTCTCCCTCTTCAACAATTACTTCTCCTTGACGTACTGGCAAAGGTTTAGGTTTGATATCCAGAACTGCCTGTTCTGCTTTACGCCTAGTTTGTTCCTCATCTTCAATTAAATTAGGTTTTAAAGTATCCATCAATAGCTCTGTAGCTAACGGAAGAGTTAAAACAGGAACTAAGGGGTCAATTTGCTGACTGATAGCATTGGCAAGAACCTCATCTGGTAGTCCCCGGACAATACCTTGAGTAAGCATCCTTTCTGAGGCGCGACGAATACCGCTTTTAGTTTCTCTCCAAGTTTGATCTCCTAACTCAATGAGGGTATCTTCATAGTCTGAAATGAGATTAATTAATTCTGATTCTCTATTTTCAAAGATTTTTTCTTTACCCTGAGCGTAATTTCTCCGTACTTGGGCAATTTGGGCCACTAACTCAGAAAATTCGGCACTAGAAACTTGCTGTCGATAATCTCTTAATTCCCGAATACTTTGTCTCAAAGTTGGCTTTAAACTTATCTCTGAAGACTGTTTTAGCTCTGTTTCTGAAACTGCTGATAAAACACTTTGCCATTCTTCTTCTTTGCTACTGCCAAGGCGACGTTGAATGGGCAAAGAGAGAATTTCTTCGTCAATTAAAGCAAATGAGTCAGCTAACTGTCTCATTTCATCAATGCTTATAAAAATACTTCCTAATTCTTGATTAATTTGATTAGTGGCTTCTTGATCTATTTTTAGTACAGGAACGACACCTGTACGGGCTTCTTTACGTTCTTCTTGGGTCGTTTCTGGGTCTTTTACTTTGGCAGAAAAAGGGGCTGTGATAGTTTGAGGAGCAATTGTACCCACTGCTAACTCAGGTTGGTTATAGAAGCGTTGTCCTACTACTCCAGTAAGAGAAATTACTGTCAACACAAAAACTAACGGCCCTTCAGCACTAAGTTTGCGTTTTTTAGGGGAGCTAGATTGGGATTGAGAGTCAAGCACCTTTTTATTAGTATGTATTGGCAACAACAAAGGTACTTGAGCTTGATATTTTTGCTGCCAATGATAAACTTTTTCTTTTATGGAATGAAATTTGCCCATGATGACGAATAAATATATTTCAAACTATAGGAGTTAGATAACTCAAGTCCCATCAGCTTGTAATCTGAAAATTCTGTAATTAGCTCTTTCGGATTTAGCTTAAACAACTAAACTAATTATGCCTATTCTTCTTGGGAAATAATCCGAAGTTGGGGACGAGACTGGAGAATTTTAGGAGAAGCTACTGCAGCTATGTTAAGTAACTTGTGATTATCGTTGAGTTGTTCAACTCCAGACCAAACTGAAAAAAGTTTGGTGGCGAGGGACGCAATTTTTTGGCTTGTGAGATGTTTTTTGATGACTAAACGCCATCTAGAAGGAATACCGCTAAAGCTGTTGTAAACTCCCCCTAAGGCTCCTGTTAAGGCCGCTGTTAGGGTAGGATAGTAACCCGTTTGTACGGCTCTTAACACCCCTAGACGAAAGTTTGCTGGGGTGGCAAGAAAACAGTAAAATGCTAAAGCTATAGGAGTATAGTTTTTTTGACCTTCACGGGATAAGCAAGTAACAACTTGCTGCAAGGGCAGACCTTGGGAAATGAAAATTTCAACCTGTTCTAGTTGTCTAATTAACGGCGTTTCAATTCCTCTACAATAACTAATAATTTGAGAAATTAAATTAACAGGGTTAAGTTTTTCTTTTAGAGCTAGACTGAGGCTATAACTCCAAATGAGCATAGATTGATGATCGTAGCCATCTTTAGCCCAAATCTGTGCTGATTTTGTTAGATTTGCCCTTTGTAAGTTGCTGATTTCGTGGAAAAATAGGGCTATTGGCAAAGTTGCCACTGCTAATTCAGCGCTGTTAGCTTTGTTTTTTAAGTTTAGTAGTGAAGACTCTGCAAAGCACATTTCCTCCAAATAAGCATCATGGGTGAAAGAACCAAACTTAACTAGGCTCTCAAGAGTGCAAGTGCTAATTCTACTCCATTCAAGAAGATGGTCTTGGGGAAAATTAAGCCAATTTTGTCCTGAAGGATTTCTTTGGTAACTTCTGCCTAGACCTTCTCCTAAATAGCTACCTAATAGACCTCCTTTAAATCTGCTTAAAAGTGGGTGTTCCATTAGATACCTAAATATTGGGACAGAAGTACACTTCGAGATTACTTTGATTTTATCTTAATTATTTTTGTTGATTTAAAATATATTTTGATTTACTGCCTAAGATAATCTACTAAGGCTTTTAACCCCAAATAATAGCTGTTGCCTCCAAAACCACTTATTTGTCCTATGGCGATAGGGGCAATGAGAGAGTTGTGACGGAAGGCTTCGCGCTGATAAATATTACTTAGATGCACTTCTACTGTAGGAATATTTACCCCAGACAAAGCATCGCGAATAGCAATACTAGTATGGGTATAAGCTCCAGCATTAATTAAAATTCCTTGGTGCTTGCCCACAGCTTGGTGAATTGCATCAACTAAAACCCCTTCGTGATTAGACTGGAAACTGGAAACTTGAGCTTTTAAGTTTTTTCCTTCTTCTTTTAAGAGGAAGTCAATTTGCTCTAAAGTCACAGAACCATAAACATCTGGTTCCCTTCGCCCTAGCAGGTTCAAGTTAGGTCCATGTAGAACCAAAATATTTATCTTGCGCAAAGCCTCGAAATTCACTTCATCGCACATTAGCGCTGTCGCCGACGCTGTTGTGGTTCATCAACAGGAATGGGTATAGGCTCCGATTCTGGTTGGGGTTCTGGTCCAAGAAGAGTTTCAATGAGCTGGCGCGCCCATTCTTTTAGCTTTTCTAACACCTTCTCGATATAGTCCATTGTTATAAAGACTGCTCCTGCGAGACAATGTATTTAATATTACACAATTACAAGCTGTAACTTCTCAATAATTGCTTTCTTTAGCAAGAAAGATGTAATTTTAAAAGTTAGCTTGCTAGATTAACTGAAACAATAAGTTCAGTTATATTAAGATTAACACAGCCTTCTAGTAAGAGCGCATCCTACTAAAGTACCCTTGTCAATGATCATTTTATGTAGTCTGTTTGTGTTATCTGTACAGCTTTATTAGCTTTCTTCTGAGCAAGTCTAGAGCGTAGCAAGCGCTAAAATATCTGATGGTGTCTCTGGTTTTTTCGGGAGCAAGATAGTAAGGAAAACTTTGTACTTCGCCATTTGGTTGGGCAATCGCCAGATAAACTAGTCCTACTGGTTTTTCTTTTGTACCACCTCCAGGACCAGCTACACCGGTGATACTCAAACTCCAATCAGTATTTAATTGTTTCTTAACCCCTAACGCCATTTGTTGGGCTACTACAGCGCTAACTGCACCAAACTGTTCTAAGTCAGATTTCTTTACTTCTAAAAGAAATGCTTTAACTTGATTATCATAGGCAATAATCCCCCCTCTAAAATAATTAGAACTCCCAGGCACAGAGGTAAACATGGCCCCTAAACCTCCTCCGGTACAAGATTCTGCCACGCTAATAGTTTTTTGATTTTTCTGTAAAAGTTCTCCTACTACAGAAGCAAGGGTATCTTCATCTGCCCCAAAATAATCTAGTCCAGCAATTTCTTTAATCTTGGCTTCCACTGGGGCGATCACCGCTAAAGCCTCCCCCTCCGATTTCGCCTTAGCAGAAACCCGCAATCTTACTTCCCCTTCAGAGGCATAGGGAGCAACGGTAGGATTGGTGAGGGTAAATAAATCCGTAACTTTTGTAGCTAAAGCAGATTCCCCTATACCTCGAAACTTAAGCAAACGACTATAAATAATCTCTTTTCCCCAACCTTGGCTTTTTAAATAAGGGACGGCGGTTTCTTGCCACATCCGTTTCATTTCTGAAGGAACCCCAGGAAAGGTTAGGATGGTTAAATTTGCTTTCGGTTGCCAGATAATTCCTGGTGCAGTGCCTGCGGGGTTTGGTAAGATGCTTGCCCCTTTGGGTAGTAAAGCTTGCTTACGATTGTTAGGAGTCATTTCCCTACCCCTTTGAGCGAACTTGGCGGTAATATCTGCAATAATTTCTGGCTTTTCTTCTAAAGGAGTTTTTAAAAACTCCGCAATAGTTTCAGTTGTTAAGTCATCAGGAGTTGGCCCAGTCCCCCAGTGAAGATTAAGATGGAGGCACGCTGACTAGCGATGGCGATCGCATTTTGGAGACGTTGAGGATTATCTCCAACCACGGTTTGGTAATAATGAGGTATGCCTAAACTTGCTAGCTGTTGGGCTAAATATTGAGAGTTGGTGTTGACAATATCTCCTAGTAATATTTCTGTGCCAACACAAATTATTTCTGCATTCATGGGGTTAGATAACTGGTGAAGCGAAGATTAGATTATACAAGCTAAAGTTACCGTATCTCAGTCTAGAAACCATTCAGCATCATCAGCTTTTTTCAGACTTTCTTGAAGTAACTCCTTTCTGTCAAGCCACTTTCCTTCATAGCGTACACTTCCAAAGGTATCATCAAGAACTTTTTTACCGTTGTGATAAGCATGAACATGGATACCAACCTCCTCTGGGCGTTTTAAAGTCCAAACAATTGCTGGAGTACTTGGCCAAATTTTGATAGCATCATATTTGCAATTAGCCAGATTAAGAGTCTTTTTCACTTCGGAAGTGTCTGGATTTCCTAAAAATATATCGTGTAGTTGTTTGAGGGGGTTTGAAACGATATGTTGCTTCGACCAATTCCCGTCATGACCACAATTAGAACAAAAATGCTTACGGTGAGGATTTTCAGCAAAGTCCCCTAGATCAAGATGCGGTGCATGACAACGATTACATATTAAGCAATCTAGTGGTCTTTTAGTGACTACAGCTTCAAGGTAAGCTAGTGCTGCTGGTGGCGTTATAGCAATTCTTGGCCTAAGCTCTAAATCTGGGAAAAGGCCTGGTTGATCTAAAATCATTAGTACGGGAAAAGTCTGATCAATATTTTTCTTCTCACCTTCTTCCTTTCGAGCATGAAGATGAATTCCGATACTATCAGGTACACCATCCAAAACAGTATTGATAGCTGGCGGTAGCGAAGCCCATACTCCTACTCCCCCTGAATATTCCTCTAAATCAAGGATAAAGGGGTTCTTAACATAACACATAGCCTGAGATGCATTACTGCAAATAACATCCTCTGATTTATCAGCTTTGGCAAGTGCTTTAATATCTGCCTTAGTTCCCCAATAAACGTGGTGGGTTCTGCACCACCATCGTTCTGCTCCATGCCTAAACTTGCCCGCTTTAACAATATCACAAGGGAGTATAGCATCACAGCCAGCTTCAGGGGACGGAAAATATCCCAAAATGTGATCGCTGAATACACATACGTTTCCCATTGTGCGATCCTTAGTCCAAACTACAACTGTTTCTTTCGTGTAATTTGCTGGTCTGAGTGGTTGTTCTTCACCTAGTTGGGCTATAACCCTTGTTTTGCCTCGCTTAGCATCCTTATCATAAATTTCCTCTACAAGAGTTAATTTGATAGTTCCATTAGGTAAAGCTTGCCTAAGAATAAATGCCATCTTCCGCTTGTTCTTAATATGGATAGGTATTGCCTTTTACCCAAAGCTTAACTGATAATTAATCAAGTTAAGTTTCTCTGGAGTTGCGAGTGAAGGTTTTGGTCGTTGGGAATGGAGGGCGCGAACACGCCTTGGCTTGGAAACTGTTGCAATCAGAGCAAGTTGATAAAGTATTTTGTGTTCCGGGTAATGGTGGAACAGCTTTATTGGAAGGGTGTCAGAATTTAGCTTTAAGTGGAGATGACTTTGAGGGGCTAAGTAAATTTGCTTTAGTTAATGGTATATCTTTAATAGTTGTTGGGCCGGAAGTTCCCCTCGCTTTAGGAGTTACAGATCGCCTGCTTCGAGATAACTTGAAAGTTTTTGGACCGACTAAAGCTGGGGCGCAAATTGAATCGAGTAAGTCTTGGGCTAAAGAATTAATGGCAGAAGCTGGTATACCCACAGCTCATTGCGAAACCTTCACAGAATTAGCCCCAGCCCAAGCTTATGTTATTGATAAAGGAGCGCCTATAGTAGTTAAAGCAGATGGTTTAGCAGCAGGTAAGGGAGTAACTGTTGCCTCTACTGTAGAAGAGGCAAATAGTGCCTTAGAAGCGCTGTTTGCTAAGGGATTTAGCGAGGTTGTGGTAGAAGAGTTTTTAGTTGGAGAAGAGGTTTCAGTTTTTGCTTTAACTGATGGCATTAGCTTGCGTACCTTGATTACTGCCCAAGATCATAAAAGAATTGGTGAAGGAGACACAGGGGAAAACACAGGGGGCATGGGGGCTTATGCTCCAGCACCTTTGGTAACTCCTCAATTGATGGAGCGCATTGAGAAAGAAATTCTGCAACCGACGGTAGACGCTTTGCAACAAAGAGGAATTGATTACCGAGGTGTTCTTTATGCCGGATTAATGATTTCTCCCCAAGGTGATCCTTTGATTCTTGAATTTAATTGCCGTTTCGGAGATCCTGAAACTCAAGTCCTTTTACCTCTGCTAGAAACTCCTTTAGAAGAAATTCTCTTAGCTTGTGCTGAAAAGAGATTAGAAAAGCTACCTCCCATTGAATGGAAACAAGGCAGTGCTGTTTGTGTCGTGGCTGCTTCCCAAGGCTATCCGGGGGCATATGAGAAAGGTTTTACTATCTCTGGTATTGAAAAGGCAGAAGAACTAGAAACTACCGTATTTCACGCTGGTACAAAGTTGATGGGAGGGAAGCCTGTTACCAACGGTGGGCGAGTTTTAGGAGTTACAGCAGTAGGAGCATCTTTCTCAGAAGCGATCGCACAAGTTTATAAAGGAATTGACTCCATAGATTTTACCGGAATATACTTCCGCAATGATATTGGCCATCGGGGGAAGTAAGTCAAAAGTCAAAAGTAATCGCTCAATGATCAATGATTCAGTTATTAATGATCATTGATAACTGACAATTTTGGGAGCATTAGAGCCTTGGAAATAGTAACTATCATCGCCATTATTCTTGCTGCTATAGGAACTGGTTTAATAATTTCTGACCGCCGTAAAGATAAGTACTCTCCTTGGCAAGCAACTGTTATTCCCTTAGCTTCTATTCTTGGTAGCGGTTTTTTAATTTCTGCCCCTTTGTTAGCTAGACAGTTAGGGAATTATGCCCTTTTCGGCATGGTGATATTAATTGCGATCGCTTATTTACTTGGGGAAGCGGTGCGCTTTAATATTCAATATTTAGAACCAAGAATGGAGAGAGGGGACAAAGGCTTAGCTTTTACGATTGAAAAAATATCTTTCTATGTCTTAGCTGCCGGTTATGTAATTGCTGTCGCTTTTTATCTAAATCTACTTTCTGCTTTTATCCTCGAAGGCTTTTTTGATCTATCCCCCCTCATTACTAAGATCGTAACCTCAATTTTTATTCTTTTAATTGCTTTACTTGGTTGGTGGCGAGGGTTAGATATTTTAGAGTCTGTGACTAAAAATGCTGCTAGTCTTAACTTAGTTTTAATTGTCGCTTTTTTGATTGGTTTGTTTTCCTATAATCTCTCAGAATTTGCTGAGGGAAAATGGCAACTCTTAACAGAAAGCCCTTCATTTAGTTGGGGAACAATACGCTCTCTTTTGGGCTTACTTTTCATTACCCAAGGTTTTGAAATTTCCCGTTTTCTTAGCTCTAAATATGATCATGCTTTGCGAGTGAAAACCATGAGATATGCTCAGTTACTTGCTGGGGCCATTTATATTCTTTTTATCGCTTTAGCAACAACCATGTTTCGTTTACCTGGAGGACAAAGTACCATTGCTGTCTTAGAATATGCTCAGTTAGGAGTCTTTATTCTGCCTTTTTTGATGCTTATCGCTACCTTTTGTAGCCAATTCAGCGCCGCAGTTGCTGATACGGCAGGTTCTGGGGGTTTAATGGTAGCAATAACAGAAAGACAAGTATTTGTCCAAAGACCAGGGCGCACTGATTATTTTATTGTGGCTGGTTTAGCACTGGTGTTGACTTGGTTAACGGATGTTGTTGAAATTATTAGTATTGCTTCTCGTGTTTTTGCACTTTTTTATGCCCTTCAGTGTGCAGCCGCTTTAACTCTAGCCTTTAAAACCCCAGGGGTAAAGAATCGTTTTCTCAACATCGCTTTATTTATTAGCGCAATCTTTATTTGTTTATTGGTAGCAATCTTTGCTAAATCTGCTTTTTATAACTAGTAGGGATGGGTTGATCTAAATTGCTGCTATTACCTGAAATCTAGATCAACCTGCCCTTACATAGGAATGTCGTTAATGATAAATGATAAATGATAAATGTTCTTTGGCATTCTAAGTCTGGAAGAATCGGCTTAATACTAACAGTTACTATCGTTTTAATAGCTTCCCTTGCTCCTGTTTTAAATCCTTTTGATCCTGCTACTGCTAGAGATTACGCTGCTAGATTAAAACCTCCTTCGGTTGAACATTTATTCGGTACAGATGCTTTAGGGAGAGATGTCTTAACTTTAGTTTGGTATGGAGTAAGAACCTCCTTAATTGTGGGACCAATTTCTGTAACTTTAGGTTTACTAATCGGTACGTTTTTAGGTTTAATTGCTGGTTATTTTCGTGGTTTAGCAGATATGATCATTGGCTGGTTAACAGACATCCTTTTAGCCTTTCCTTCAATTTTATTAGCCATCGCCATTGTTACAGTCACAGGCCCCAGTCTCCCCAGTGTGATGTTGGCAGTGGGGATTGTACAAATTCCCATTTTTATTCGCTTGACCCGTAGTATGGTTCTTTCTCTGCGAGAAAGAGAGTTTGTTCAAGCTGTTAAATCTTTAGGTGCAACCCCAACCAGAATTATTTTTCTGCACATATTACCTAGTAGCTTCAGTCCCCTAATTGTTCAAGCCACTCTCTCTATTGGTACAGCAACCCTAGAAGCTGCTGGTTTAGGCTTCCTTGGTTTAGGCGCACAACCCCCAACTCCTGAATTAGGAACTATGTTGGCTGATTCTTTTAAAGGAGGCTATTCTTTATCAGCCCCCTGGACAACTATTTTTCCTGGCTTGTTGATTACTTTAATTGTCTTAGCTTTTAATTTATTAGGAGATGGATTAAGAGATAGTTTAGATCCGCGTTTGAATTAATAGGCAATGGAAAGGAGGGAAATAACATAAGTGCAGTTTAACTAAATTCGACTTAGATATTAAATCTATTTAATTTACATAACTTCAACTGAAAATTTGTCAAGTCCTAAAAAGGTTCTCAAACGACGCATTTATGTGATTTAATGGAATAATCGAAAAATCATACTGCTACCCCTATATCTAAAACCAAAAGCCAATCTCTACAAGCTAGATAAAGCGTTAATTAAATGGCTATTTTCCCTCAAAACCATAGTTAAAGAAAGTGCTAGGTCTAACAAATTTTGAGGGGATTTTCAAAGTTTTTTTGACAAAAATCGCTTTTTAAAGTAAGCGACACAGGAATTTGTAACAAAGAAATCAAAAACCTCATCATAAGTTTAAAGTTGTGATCACAACGTTGTTATATCATTTATCATTAAACATTTTTATAGCTCATGGAATTTGTTGTTTTATTTGCTGCCATTATTGTAGCTTGGCTTGTATTTAACCTCTTAGTTAAAATCGTCAAAACCAGCATCAAAACTGCAATAACGGTAGCCATCATCGTCTTAATGTTGCAACTAATCTTTGGAATTGGGCCTCAAGATTTGTGGCAAGCAATAGTTAGTATCCCTGAAACTTTAGCAGATTTTTTTAACTCCAATTAATTGAGTAATGATGTAAAGGTTTCACCTAGAGAGGGAAAGAGGCGATTTTTATTTTTGCTGCGTTCGCAATGAACAATAAATCGAGTAACCTAGATAAGATCCCTCACTTTTTTCAAACGCAAACTCAATGACTGCAACCGTTACTAAACCTAAGTACGAAATCAAAGATATTAACCTCGCTTCTCAAGGAAAGCAGCGTATTGAATGGGCAGGTAGAGAAATGCCTGTCCTGAAATTAATTAAGGAGCGTTTTGCTAAAGAAAAGCCTTTTGCTGGGCTACGCTTAATCGCTTGTTGTCATGTAACCACAGAAACAGCCCATTTAGCGATCGCCCTCAAAGCAGGAGGTGCAGATGCGATTTTAATTGCTAGTAATCCTCTTTCTACTCAAGATGACGTGGCTGCTAGTTTAGTAGCCGATGAAGGTATTCCTGTTTATGCCATTAAAGGGGAAGATAATGACACCTATCACCGTCACGTAGAAATTGCCCTCGACCACAAACCCAATATTATCATTGATGATGGTAGCGATGTTACTGCAACTTTAGTCAGCACTCGTAAAGACCAATTAGAAGATATTATCGGTACAACAGAAGAGACAACCACCGGAATTGTCCGTCTCCTAGCCATGTTCAAAGACGGGGTGCTAACTTTCCCGGCTATGAATGTTAATGACGCTGATACTAAGCATTTCTTTGATAATCGCTACGGTACAGGTCAATCTACTCTAGATGGTATCATCCGCGCTACCAACGTTCTTTTAGCCGGTAAAACCATCGTTGTTGCTGGTTATGGTTGGTGTGGCAAGGGTGTAGCCATGCGTGCTAAAGGGCTTGGTGGTAATGTTATTGTTACAGAAATTGATCCCACCAGAGCAATTGAAGCAGTGATGGATGGTTTCCGGGTTATGCCCATGGCTGAAGCTGCTGCCCAAGGAGATTTATTTGTCACTGTCACCGGAAACAAACACGTCATCCGCCCCGAGCATTTTGCAGTGATGAGAGATGGGGCGATGGTTGCAAACTCTGGTCATTTTGATATTGAAATTGACCTCAAATCTTTGGGTGCAAAGGCAACGGAGGTTAAGGAGGTACGCAACTTTACCCAACAGTACCAAATGCCCAACGGTAAGTCTATTGTTGTCTTAGGGGAAGGACGTTTAATCAACTTAGCCGCAGCAGAAGGACATCCTAGTGCTGTGATGGATATGAGTTTTGCTAACCAAGCTTTGGCTTGTGAATATTTAGTCAAAAATAAAGGTAACTTAGAGCCAGGACTACATTCTATTCCGGTTGAAGTAGACAAAGATATTGCCCGCCTGAAACTCGAAGCAATGGGCATTAAAATTGATACTTTAACTTCAGAGCAAGTTGAGTATATGAACTCTTGGACTTCTGGTACTTAATATTGGTCATTAATTAAAAGAAGAGACGTTCAAAGCGAACGTCTCTTTTCAGTTTCTTCAGTTTCTTCAATGTTATTTCTAAGAAGCTTTCTTCTTCTTTAAACAAGTCTATTGAGGTTATTACAAGAAGCTCTTCTTGCTTCACATACCCAATTAATATAATTTTTAGCTCAAATCAAATCTAACTTCTAGAAGCTGCTCTCTATGATACTTTGTTACATACATCTCTTTAAAACCCGGCTCATCATAAAGTTTTTTATTAATGTCAAAATGTTGATAATCTCCTTTAATAGATACACATTCAGTCCAAGGAACATTATAATAACAGGCATCTTTCTGAGATAAAGGAGTATCACTATAGAAAATACTGTTGTAATTATATTTCCAATGAATTAAAGTCTTGATCAAAATACAATATCGTCCATCAGCAGTATGGAGAGCTAAGACAGTTCCTCTTTGGGAAAGATAGCGAAATCTTTTCGGTAATTCTAATTCTAAAGCAGTATTTGAAGGTATATTCTGGTTTTTTGCCCAATCAAGTATAGCTGGACATATCTTTAGGCAAATACATTGTCTAAATTTAGATATAACTACTAATGGCGACCAGAAAAGTAGATGAAAGATACACAGAATCGCTAAACCTATACCGGTTATTAAATTATCTAATAATTTACTCAATTTAGATAGAACGATATTTGATAAACAAGTGGTCTAATCAGACATGGTAGCTCTTTCAGCGCTTTTGTGCATTCTAGGTTTAGTAGAACCGCAATTTTTAATTTAGAGAATAGCAAACTTCAAACAATTGTTGATTGTAACTCTGTTTCAGAAGTGTTGCGCGAGGGGGTGTTCAGTCTAAAAATAGACACACTACACCTATGATCAAGAAAATACCTTTATATGAACACTAGCTTTTTAAACCAGTGAACATAGCTGATATGTTCACTCATAAAAGCCTGTAAATAGCGAAGCTTATCTAATAGTTTATTGCCAAACTCTTGAGGTATTTTCACCAAAGCTAGTAACACATAACCAATCAAGCAACTGTATATTTGGATTTCAATTCCATTAGTGTTTTTAGTTATTAATTTGTCTAGTTTTAAGTGCATCTTAAGGAATTTCCAGAACAATTCTATTTGCCATCTTAAACGGTACAATTCTCCAATTTCTTGGTTACTCATTTCCTCCTCTCCTTTTTCTGGCAAGTTAGTTGCTAGTCGAAATTCTGTTCTACTTTCTAAGTCGCAAAATATTACTACTCTTACTTCTACTTGCTCTTTTCCTTTACCCAATATGTAATTGCCATTCTCTAGCATTTGAATGCTTATGTTTTTCTTTATTCTTAATAGGAAATATTTATTGGTTTCACTCAATAGTGACCTGATTCTTGACAATCCTGAAAACCCTCTATCCATTAGGCTAACTCCGTTTTCAGGATTAGACTCTATTGTATAGTCTCCATACTTGCTGTCATGACCTTGACCAAAGTGTATCAGTATTCCTTCTGGGGAGGATGTTAATAAGTTCAGACCACTAAATAATTTAACTTGTTTTAATCCTTGCTTTGTTAGTAACTTACTTGTCAATGTCACTATGGTTGAATCTAAAGGAAACAAAGCTAACCTTCTGTTGTCTATTTTTTTACTCTTGTTTAACTGTTTTCTCAGTTTTTTAAACAGATTGTAAAACAACATTGGGTCTCGTTTTTTACTCGCTCTGGAGAATGTTGATTTATCTACTGTTATGCCACGAATATTCAGGGTTTTGAATACAGAAGTCATGCTTACTTGCCCTTGGTCTAATACGAAACTTAGCCAGGTTGATACAAATAAAAATGTATTTAGTACTGGATAATCGTCTTTGGGTAAGTCTCCCAGGTACTTTTTGACTATTTTTGGGAAGTTTGATACCATCTACTTAACTTTATTATTTATTTTAATCGCCTCCATTTTACCAATTTGTAGGCTCTTTTTTACTTTTATTTGCTATCACTCAACGCTTCTGAAGACACAGTATTGACCATCATCAGAATTTAAAGCTAAGACAGTACCTCTTTGGGAAATATAGCGAAATCTTTTGGGTAATTCTAGCTCCCTAATAATACTAGAATGTGTATTTTGACTCTTTACCCAATCAAGAATTGCTGGAGCATTTTTCAGAGAGACAAATCGTCTAAATTGATAAATAAGCCAGAATGGTAACCAAAGGGGTGAAGTTAAGAAAGCTATGCTTGATCCCAACACGTTAGTTGTAAATTTGTTCAATTTAGTTGTCACTCCACATCTTAGTCTGCTACTGCAAATCTAAAAATAACTAACTGTTCTTCAATTTATTTATCTGCTCTATAATATCTGCGATCGCACTAAATTTAGCTTTTAAAGTAGTGGCTCAAATGAACTGTAGGCTTTATAGTTTCGGAAATGCCGAGTATATAAGTCTGTTTCATCTTCAAACTCATCGTACAAGGTTGGATTCACATCAACAACCTGCTTCAAAGACCAAGTAATAGTTTCTCCATATTCATTCTGAAATTTCCCTTCCTCTTTCTTCGCGTAAGCTAAGGTTTTCTCCTGAGCTTCTTCTAGAGAGCTAGCTTTGATTAAGGTAAAACATTCTTGGTACAAAGGCTTGTAATCTAGTTTGTTAGAGTGAGATTCATAAAGAATTAAGGCAACATAAAAAGACTGAGTTGAATCTTCCATTAACTTTACCTCTAAAACTATTTCAGAAATTTACCATCATTCAAAAGTTTCTAGGCTCTTTTATTGTTATATGATTCAGTCGTCAACTAAACTGATTTTAGCTAGAGCTTTAGCACCCTTTACTAAAGACTTGCCCCAAGTAAAATTGTAAGGTAATCCGGGGGTTACTGATAATAGCATGGAGATGGGAGGGACTATATATTCCACAACTTCTGGATAGGAAATAACAAAAATATTCAGGAAACCTAAACGTTCTAAATAGGTTTTCAACTCTTGCCGAGAATTATCTTCTTCTTGCCTGGGAGCATAGATTTGTTCTCTACCAATTACAGAATAATACTGCTCCCAAAGTTCCCTTATTTTTTCTTGAACAGCTATATTCCCTAAATAAAACTCCGGGGGAGAAGCAGACTTAGGATCGAAGCCGAGAATCAATCACAATTTGCTCACCCTACAATACTAAAATCTACGAGGGAACTTAGCGTCCTCACACTCATTAATTTCTTCATTCCAACGACCTCCTCGATCTAAACAACTATCCACAGCTAAAAAATTTCTTGCCCAAGGAAGAAATAGATATCCTAATAGAAATACGGTGATAATTCCCACTATGATCTTAAGTTTCATGATGCTCAATATCGATTTGGTAAACCTTCGGGACGGAATTGTTGACACATATCTGGACATGATCCGTCAGGATTATATGCACCAGATATTCGACCGCTATTATTTGCGATTTGATCTTGCTGGCTTGCTTCAGCTGGATCTCCTTTAATCTGGTCAAAAATCTCCCTTGAATTGCTTAACCACTCAGCCATCTGTGCGCCATAAGGACCGAGTTGAGCTGCTTCACAATTTGCCTTGCAGTGAAAATAGGCATCGCCACCAATCCAATTTGCCTCACGCATATCGTTATAGTTTCGCCAAAAAATACTGATAGCTGCTCCTTCCTGGAAAGCTCGTGCAGCTTGATCTAAACTTGGTCCCAAAACTGGATTTTGGGGTATGAGTATTTGAGAAAGTATTCGTGATTGATCAGATGAGTTGTTCGTAGATAGTGGGTCTAATTCATCTGAAAGTTGGCTATTATTATCAGTAGCTTGTTGGAATTGCGAACCTTCTAATTTTTCCCTATCAGAAACTTCTGCTTTAGCTTGAACTTGTAAAGAACTCCTCTGAGCATAATTTCGCAACAAATGCTGAACAGATTCCCCAGCAGCCACCTTAGCTCCCACCGCATCAGCCTCCACCTCATACTTATCCCCCACCTTACCCATTTCTCCCGCAAGTTGCACCTTACCAGATTGTTGCTGTACAACATGAGTTCCTTCATGGGCTGATAACTCCACACTAGGAGGCTTTTGAAAAGCAATCTTATTCCCCATCGTATAAGCCTGGGCCCCCAACTGCTTACTCGCTGCTGCTGCGGGGCCACCGATATAAGCTTGGACATGGGACAAATCTTGTCCAAAAGACCTTTGAATTCTATCTAAATGAGGTAATGGTACAGGGGAACCGGTAAAACCTGTAGCAGCAATCTGGGATGGAGAGTGATTAGTTTCTTCTCCTCCACATTTGGCACATTTAGCTTATATAGCAGTCACCACGATTGTTAGGACATTTTTCTGTTGCCTATTGCCTTGAAAGCAAGATTTAATGTCATAACCGATATGTCCGTTGCTATACCTTCAAACTAGCAGGCATCTTTCCCAGGTTGCCCTTTCTTTAACTAGCTGCTGTTGGGGGGATAAGCTTTGTTGAGTAGCTTAATTGCTTTGGAGTTTTCGTCGAAACGTAACCGATGGTATAAAGTGCAAAATTTTTTCTTCCATTAAATCTGGGTCATCGTGAAACTCAAATCTGTTTCCCAATGCCCAACATCCAGATGTAGGAATAACTAGCAGGATGCCTAAGATAGTAGACCAAAGCAGTTGTTGGTTACTTTTCATCTTGATTAATCTGCTTTTCAGAGTCCAGTCAAGCCTACGTTTACAGAAATAAATGTTACCTCTCTATTCTCGTCATATACTATCGAAGGTTGCCATCTTATTTGTCTTAAAACTCCTACCATTTTCCTGCGATCGCAAGATAAAAAATCTACTCCTCTATAAAGAGTCTGCTTACCACCAGGAAAGTTAGGATCTTCTCTCATATTAGAAAAAATACCATTCTCAATATACTCGCATTTGAAACCATTACTCTCCATAATTCTTTTAGCTCTGTCGATAGAGCTACCCACTGGTATAAGCTGCGAAATTTCTTCTTCCATTAAATCTGGGTCATCATGAAACTTAAATCTGTTTCCTAACGCCCAACATCCAGATGTAGGAATAATTAGTACGAGACCTAAGATAGTCAAAGAGATCAGTTGTTGGTTAATTTTCATCTTGATTCAGCTCATTGGGTAGTTCTATACTGCCTAGTACTTTAGGCGAAAGCGGGTCTGTGTTAATTTGAGCTAGTTGTTGAGGATCGTTTTCTGAAGTCTTCTGGTTTTCTAAAGCCTGCTCATTGCCTAAAGATTTCTTTTGTAACTTCTTAAAAGTTCCTGCTTTAGCTTGAACTTGCGAAGAACTCCTACGAATATAATTCTGAAGTAAAGGCTGAACAGATTCCCTAGCAGCCACCACCTCATACTTATCCCCAACCTTACCCATCTCCCCCGCAAGTTGCACCTTACCAGATTGTTGCTGTATTACATGGGTTCCTTCATGGGCTGACAACTCCACACTGGGAGGCTTTTGGAACGCAATCTTATTCCCCATCGTATAAGCCTGGGCCCCCAACTGCTTACTCGCTGCTGCTGCGGGGCCACCGATATAAGCTTGGACATGGGATAAATCTTGTCCAAATGACCTTTGAATTTTGTCTAAATGGGGTAATGGTACAGGGGAACCAGTAAAACCTCTAGCGGCAATCTGGGTAGGAGAATGACTTACTTCTTCTCCTCCACACGTAGCTTGTACCTTTAAAGTGGAAGAAATAAGTAAAAAACTAAAGACCAACTAGTCCTGTTGAAACAAAAACACTCTCAACACTTTCGTCTTGATGCTCAATAACAACTTGCCATCTTCTTGAGACAACCAACGCTTTACTGAGTAATGGTTTACTAAAGTCACAATACAAAAAATCTACGTTGAAGCGTAGATTTTCTTCTGTGGTTCCATGGGTTTCATTTTCCATATATTCACAGGTGAAACCATTTTGCTCCATTACTTCCTTAGCATCAGCAATAGGACTACCAATAGAAATATAGCTGAGAATTTCTTCTTTCATTAAGTCGGGATCTTCATGAAACTTAATTTTGTTTGCCACTAATTTGCTTGCAATACTCAAAGTAATAGATAAGATAATTCCTACTAGGAGTAAAAATAGGAACTTTGGTAATTTCTGATGTGAGTTCATTATTCACAGCCTAAATTTTTGTTTTCCAACCCGGTGCATATACAGGAGGTTCATGTTCTCCTAAACCTGCATCTCGTATACCTTGATGAGCTACAGAGTTACTGTTAGGCCCCAGTGGAAAATAACGAACCTTTTTTGCTTCAATCCTACGCATTGAGCTTGCTAGCTTTTCCCTGTATCTGTCGCAGGCTTGAAGATCTAAGTTAGCTGCTGTCTTGATTCTACCACTGGGATTTGTCGTCCAATCTAGACCGCGAGGAACATATGGACGAGATGTAGTAACTATATATCCCCAATGACCCTGATCCGTTTCACTAGAGTTGCTTGAATCTGTACCGCTTGAATCACTAATACTACCACCCGTACTACCAGAGCTACCAGCAGTGTCAGTATTAGGTCCACCGCGAAAAAGTGTTTCTCTTGCAGATTTGATAGGTTTACCTTGCTCATTTACGGTAACTGGATCTGAAACGACAATAAATCCATGATGACCTATTCCTAAATCTACTCCGTAATAGCGAAGCTCAACTTTACCTGGCCGAGTAGAAGATTTGGCAAGTTGTATTGCTACGGTTGGATCGCTTTCTACTTTAGCTACATCTTGTCCTAATGACTGTTGAACTGTATCCAAATGAGGCAATTGTGTTGAAAAGCTAGTAAAACCAGTTGTAGCAATAGACGAAGAACTTCTATGAGAATACTTTTGCAACAAAGGCTGAACAGATTCCCCAGCAGCCACTTTAGCCCCCACCGCATCAGCCTCCACCTCATACTTATCCCCAACCTTACCCATTTCCCCCGCAAGTTGCACCTTACCGGATTGTTGCTGTACTACATGGGTTCCTTCATGGGCTGATAACTCCACACTGGGTGGCTTTTGAAAAGCAATCTTATTCCCCATCGTATAGGCTTGGGCCCCCAACTGCTTACTCGCTGCTGCGGCTGGGCCACCGATATAAGCTTGGACATGGGACAAATCTTGTCCAAAAGACCTTTGAATTCTATCTAAATGGGGTAATGGTACAGGGGCTGCTTTTCAGAGTCCAGTTAAGCCTACGTTTACAGAAATAAATGTTACCTCTCTATTCTCGTCATATACTATTGCTGCTAGCCATTTTACTTCTCTTAAAACTGCTACCATTTTGCTGCGATCACAAGATAAAAAATCTACTCCTCTATAAAGAGTATGCTTACCACCAGGAAAGTTAGGATCTTCTCTTACCCTAGAAAAAGTATCATTCTCAATATATTCACATTTGAAACCATTACTCTCCATAATTCTTTTAGCTCTGTCGATAGAGCTACCCACTGGTATAAGCTGCGAAATTTCTTCTTCCATTAAATCTGGGTCATCATGAAACTTAAATCTGTTTCCTAACGCCCAACATCCAGATGTAGGAATAATTAGTACGAGACCTAAGATAGTCAAAGAGATCAGTTGTTGGTTAATTTTCATCTTGATTCAGCTCATCGGGTAGAACAATTTAGACCTTCTTTTTTTGTACCGATAGCTGCAACTTGTGGGGTCAAATTGGTTTCAGAAGCTTGTGTTTTTACTTTGAAGGGATTTACTTCCCAACAAGGAGCAAGTACTGGCGGCTTTCCAGGATTAAATCCTAATTGTTTTACCGCGTAATATACTGTGGAATTGCTATTAGCTCCATCAAAACACTGTTCTGAATCAGGCATACGGTACTTAATTCTAGCCGCTTCAATATTGTCCATAATTTCCCTTAATTTAGAGTCATAGTTATTAAAAGCACCAATTGACTTAAATTTTTGCAGTTCTACTACCGCACTAGGATTTGTTGTCCAATCAACAGTCCTCTCTGTATACCGACCATATTGTGTAACGATTTATCCATACATAAATCCTGAAAGACCGCCACGATAGAAATTTGTAGGACCGTAAAAACCAGTTAGATAAGAAGGTTCACGAAGAATGATAAAGGCATGGTGTGCTGGAGTCGTAGCTGTTCCTACTGGTTTGAAATGTATTTCCAAACTACCTGGTACTTTAGGCGAAAGCGGCCCCGTGTCAATTTGAGCTAGTTGTTGAGGATCGTTTTCTGAAGTCTTCTGGTTTTCTAAAGCCTGCTCATTCTTGGATCGCAACTCAACAACTAGGCTTTTCTTTACTCACTATTCCTGCCCATCTGCTACCCCAAGAAACCGCCGCACTACAACAATTCTGCCAACGTTTAGAAAGACAAACTATTTTGGGACGTAGCTTAGTTTTCCTTGATTGTCGTCAAATACTAGAAAGTGATGGTTTAGCAGAGAAGTTCTTTTCTCAACTAATTGAACAACTGCCTACTCCATTCCTCATTAACTCCCCTCAGCCCAAACAACTTTCCCAACCTTGCCTGATTCTGGAAGTTAACCCTCCCACTAAAGGAGAACAATTGCAACTTTGGCAAACTGCCTTGGGAGATGTGGCTACAAATTTAGAAACAGAATTAGCATCCTTGGCCTATCAATATCACCTAGACCTCCCCACTATCCAAACCATCTGCGCCCAAACTCTCACTGAACTAGATTCAAACAATGCTCCTACAGAATTACTCCCCAGCCTCCGACAAAACTGCCACCATTTAGTTCGTCCCGCTTTACAAGGACTCGCCCAACACATCGAAACCAAAGCAGATTGGGAAGACTTAATCTTGCCGGAAAAAGAGAAAAATACTCTTGAAGAGATTGTCGCCCAAGTTACCTACCGCAAAACTGTTAGTGCAGACTGGGGTTGGGCAGGAAAGGGACAACGGGGACAAGCTATGGTGGCAGTATTTGCTGGGGTAAGTGGTACAGGGAAAACTATGGCAGCCGAGTTAATAGGTAAAAGGACAGGATTAGATGTTTATCGTATTGATTTAGCTGCTGTAGTGAGTAAGTACATTGGGGAAACGGAAAAGCATTTGGGTCAAATCTTTGATGGCGCAGAAAGGGGAGGAGCTATTTTACTTTTTGATGAAGGGGATGCTCTTTTTGGTAAGCGTACTGAAGTCAAGGATAGCCGCGATCGCTATGCGAATTTGAGTGTCAGTTATTTGTTACAACGTTTGGAGGCTTATGGTGGCTTGGCTATTATTACCACCAACTGGGAAGAATCTTTAGATCAGGCTTTTAAGCGACGTTTTCGCCACATTGTTAAGTTCCCCATGCCAGACAAAGAAACCAGGAAGTTACTTTGGCAAAGGATTTTTCCCAAAGCTACCCCAATCCATCAATTGAATTTTACAGAGTTAGCAAAAATGCACATTAGCGGTGGTAATATTCGCTCTATAGCTCTGAATGCTTGCTTCCTCGCTGCTAAAATGGGGCAGCCAGTAACTATGAAGCAAGTTGCGATCACCGCTCGTGAAGAGTACGTGAAGTTAGATTTGGGGAATATGGATAACTTTACCCAAGGTTGGTTAAAAGAAGCTAAAGAAGCTGAGTTGAAGACTTTGATGTCTCAGTCATTACCAAACATTCAGACAACAAGATAAAAAGCCTAACTCTACTACTTAGATTCGTCTCTTCCTCAAACCCATTGGAGGAATCCTCGAATTACTTTCGTGTTAACTATTCTTTTACCAAAACTCCATGTAAAAAAATATCTGCAATACCTTCGGCCATTTCCTGCATGGCTTGGGGAGAAGCGTCGGGATTAATGATGGTATTTTCAGAAAACCCGGCGATCGCAAACATACCCAAAAATACTTGAGCAACAATTTTAGGATTAGTGCGGCGATAGATGCCGCGATCCATAGCAGTTTGGAAAAACACTTCCGCCACATCCGTCATCTTTTCAATCACCTCCGATTGAATCCTTTCTTGCAATTCGGGGTGAAACTGGGCTTCTGTAAAGCAAACACGCATCATATCGCTATTTTCCTTCATACGAAACATACGCCGTCGCATTACTTGGGCTATGGCTTTGTAACTACCCATTTCACTTAATTCTGTTAGTAAGTCAGTGAGAATTTCTACCCAACCCATGGTCACCACTTCAATTAAAATTGCTTTTTTGTTAGCAAAATGACGAAACAGAGTCCCTTCTGCCACCTTTGCACCTGTAGCTAAATCTTTAGTAGTTGTGCCGTCGTAACCTTGACGAGCAAATAAATGTAAGGCAGCTTTTAAGATGCGGCTGCGGGTATTTTCTTCTGGATTACTGGTTACTTGTCCGACGGAACGCTGACTAAAAACTCGCATAGCATTTTTACTTATTAAATTAGCTGGAAAACTGTAGAGTTATTCTCTAACAAGAAGTAGTGATCATGGTAAAAGCTTCACAGATCGTTAAGAGGGAACAGTTATATTCTATCGCGGTCAAATGTCTTACCCTTTTTAGCTTAAACAAGAATTTTGTGCCAACGGGCTTGTTAGAATAAATCCGTACTAAAGCGATGCAGAGTATGCAAAAAATATTGAAAGATTGTTTTCGACGCAATAGCTGGAATTATAAGTTAATCAGTTTTTGCTCTTCAATTATGTTAGTGGGAAGCTTTTTACCCCATGTTGCTTTAGCGCAAACCCCGACAGGAAGTTCAACTTCAATTCAGCCTTATTTAGATCGGGTTGTCGAACAAGTTACGGAGTATGAGCTAGATAATGGCATGAAATTCATACTCTTGAAAAGGGATAAAGCCCCGATTGTTTCTTTTGTTACCTATGCTGATGTGGGGGGTGCTAATGAACCTGATGGTAAAACAGGGGTAGCTCATTTCCTAGAACATTTAGCTTTTAAAGGTACAAGGCGCATTGGTACAACTAATTATGAAGCGGAAAAGCCCCTTTTAGAAGAATTAGATCGCTTATTTGAGGAAATCAAAGCAGCTAGAGAAGCGGGAGATGAAGCTAAATTAACTCAACTACAAGCAGAATTTGCTGAGGTTGAAGCCCAAGCAGATAAATATGCCAAACAAAACGAATTTGGTCAAATTGTCGAAACATCTGGAGGAGAAGGCTTAAATGCTGCAACCTCAGCCGATTATACAATCTATTTTTATAGCTTACCTGCTAACAAAACGGAATTATGGATGGCTTTAGAGTCAGAACGCTTTCTTGATCCTGTATTTAGGGAATTTTATAAAGAAAAAGAAGTCATATTAGAAGAGCGTCGGTTGCGTACAGATAACTCTCCGGTGGGTAAGATGATTGAAGAGTTTCTCGATACTGCCTACGAAGTTCATCCCTATAAGCGTCCTGTAATCGGCTATGACGAAGATATTCGCAACTTAGAGCGGGGTGATGTCGAAGAGTTTTTCTCCACCCACTATGCCCCTAATAACTTAACCGTAGCTATTATTGGGGATATAGATCCTCAAGAAGTAAAAGAGTTAAGCGAGGTTTATTTTGGACGTTACCCAGCTAAACCCCAACCCCCAGAAGTAACCAGGGTAGAACCACCTCAAAGCCAAACAAAGGAAGTTACCCTCGAACTCAACTCCCAACCTTGGTATCTAGAAGGTTATCATCGCCCCTCCATTAACCACCCTGATCACGCTGTATATGAAATCATTTCTCGCTTACTTAGCGACGGCAGAACTTCCCGCCTCTACAAATCTTTGGTAGAAGAAAAGCAAGTGGCTTTAACAGCACAAGGATTTAGCGGTTTTCCTGGGGAGAAATATCCCAACTTAATGCTTTTTTATGCCCTCACCGCCCCCAATAGTAGCGTTGAAGATGTAGCTAAAGCCTTAGATATAGAAATTGAACGGTTGAAAACTGAACCAGTTTCCCCTCAAGAGTTAGAGCGGGTAAAAACCCAAGCTAGGGCAGAATTATTGCGTTCCCTCAACTCCAATATTGGCATGGGGCAGTTACTGGTTAAGTATGAAGTCTTAACCGGAGACTGGCGCAACCTCTTTAAACAACTAGAGGCGATCGCCCAAGTAAATGCAGCAGATGTGCAAAGGGTTTCTCAAACAACCTTTACTCCAGAAAATCGTACCATTGGTCGGTTGCTTTCTCAAGAAGGGAATGGGGAATAAGTAGTTAAGTCACTAGGTAATAAGTAATTCAGTTAAACAAGCAATGGTAACAAAGAAACAAATGAAGCGCTTCAGTTGGCTGGGAATAGTGGTTCTCACGATATTTTTCGTTATTGTTGGTACGGGGGAAACTAACTTTTCTTTGGCGGCTACAGCCAAATATTACGAGCAACTAGAATTTCCTCCCTTGCCAGAGGTAAAATTACCGGAGTATGAACGCTACGAACTTAGTAACGGTATGGTAATTTATCTGATTGAAGATAGAGAACTGCCTTTAGTTAGTGGTAGTGCCATCATTCGCACAGGTTCTCGGTGGGAAAAAGGGGAAGAATCTGGTTTAGCAGGAATAACAGGAACAGTTATGCGTACCGGGGGAACCACAAAACATCCCCCCGATCAGCTAAACGAAATGCTTGAACAAAGGGCAGCGTCGGTAGAAACTTTTATTGGTGATAGTTCTGGCGGTGCTAGTTTTAGTGCCTTGAGTGAAGACTTACCAATGGTCATGACTCTTTTTGCAGAAGTATTGCGAGATCCGGCTTTCCCCCAGGATAAAATCGAATTAGCGAAAACCCAGGAACAGGGAAATATTGCCCGTCGCAATGATGATCCAGGGGAGATTGCCCGTCGGGAGTTTTATAAACTGGTTTATGGGGGTCAAAGTCCCTATGCCCGTACCGTAGAATACGCAACTTTAGGTAATATTGAACGCCAGGATTTAGTTGATTTTTACAGTACATACTTTCATCCTGACAATATTATCTTAGGCATAGTTGGGGACTTTGATACCCAGGAAGTTAAAGAGTTAATTACTGCTAAATTTGGTGACTGGCAACCTACTTCTGGTAAGAGTAAGCCAACAGTTCCTCAAGCAACCCAGAAAAACACTCAAGGGGTATTTCTTGTCAACCAACCCCAACTAACCCAAAGTAACATCCTCTTAGGACATCTTGGTGGTCAATTGGATAATCCTGATTATCCTGAACTTACTGTGATGAATGAAGTCCTTAATGGTTTTGGAGGACGTTTATTTAATGAAGTGCGATCGCGTCAAGGTTTAGCTTATTCGGTATACGGTATTTGGAGTCCCCGCTACGATTATCCTGGTATTTTTATTGCCGGGGGACAAACTCGTTCTGAGGCGACAGTTCCTTTTATTGAAGGGATTAAAGCAGAAATTGCCAAGCTGCGTACAGAACCAATAACAGCACAGGAATTAGCCAATGCTAAAGAATCAATCCTGAATTCCTTCGTCTTCAACTTCGCAGATCCTAGTCAAACCCTATCTCGGTTGATGCGTTATGAGTATTACGGCTATCCGGCTGACTTTATTTTCCAGTATCAGCGCCAGGTTAAAGCAACTACCATTGCCGATATTCAAAGGGTAGCTCAAGAATATCTCCAACCAGACAAGATTGTCACTATAGTTGTGGGCAATGCTGAAGATATTCAACCACCCTTGCAGGATATAGGTATGGCAGTAGAAACTTTGGATGTTTCAATTAAGGAATAACAAACAAAAGAAGAGGCGTTGCTTGCAGCGTCTCTATTGGAGAAAAAAGGCTTAGGTAAGCTATAGGTTTAAGACAGGAAATAATGCTCAAGAATAGCCAAAACGCAAAGTGTTGTAAGAAATAAAATCGATGGCTGAGCAAATTGAAACGTTAATTTCTATTATTATTGTCAACTATAATTGCGGTAATATTTTAATAGATTGTTTGAAATCTGTAGAGGAATTTACTCAAACCTTACTCTCTGAAATTATTGTTGTTGATAATGCTTCTGTAGATGGAAGTGTTGCTCTAGTTGAAAAACAATTTCCCCAAATTACCTTAATCAAAGAAACCGAGAATCGTGGTTTTGGCGCAGGTAATAATATTGGAGCTAAAGTAGCAAAAGGAAACTTTCTTTTCTTCCTTAATCCTGATACAGTCTTAACTCAAGAAATACTCCCTCATCTACTAAATATTATTCAATCAGAGCCAACGGTTGGTATTGTTGCTCCTAAATTAGTTTATCCAGATGGCAGCTTGCAAATATCTACGGCTGAAGCTATTGGTATCAAAGGAGAATACCAAACTAGAAAGCGTCTTCTTAATTATCAACAAGGTAAAAACATAGAGGCGATCACCAAGGAGTTTCAAGAGATTAAAACAGTAGATATCGTTATAGGAGCAGCTTTTTTAATCAGTGAAGAATTGTTCCATCAATTAAGTGGCTTTGATGAAGAGTTTTTCTTGTATTTTGAAGAATCAGACCTTTGCCAGCGAGTAAGAAACTTAGGTAAAAATATTGTCTATACCCCTCAAGTATCCCTGATTCATAAACAAGGTTATTCTTCAAAACAAGTTTCTGCACGAGTGCTGCTTGAATATCGACGCAGCCAAATTTACTATTACCAGAAACATCTTCCTTTCTGGGAACAGATAGTGATTCGGTTTTATATAGCTAGTAAGTTTACTCTTTTACTAATCAAGTCTCCTGACTTAACTAAATTAAAGGTAATAAGATTAGCTCTATGTATGAAAAACCATCCTTTTATAAAAAAGCAATCTCCTATTAATAACAAACAATAATTGCTAAATATTTGATAATAAATGGTATTAGTTAATCTCTCGGTTTTTCTTCTTCAACCTACAGGTATATCTAACTATGCAACAAACCTAATTCCCTATCTAAAACCTCTCCATCCAACCCTCTTAACTGCCCATAACTATCCTGATTTTAACTGCTATCCAATTCCTAACAATCTTTCTCCTGCCCAAGGAGCAAAAGGGCATATTCGTCGCCTTTTCTGGACACAGTTTAAATTAGCTCAACTTCATCAAAAACACCAGAGCAAGTTGTTATTTTCTCCCCTCCCGGAAGCACCTTTATATTATCATTGCCCCTATGTAGTTATGGTGCATGACTTCATTCCTTTGCGCTTTCCCCAAGACTCTTTTCCACAAACTCTTTACTATCGCTACTATGTACCTCAAGTTCTTAAACAAAGCACACAAATAATTTGTAACTCAACATCTACAGCCACAGATATTGTTGAGTTCGTCAAAATTCCTGCCAGCAAAATTACCCCAATTCCCCTCGGTTATGATGAGAAACATTTCCGTCCTTTAAATTTACCTCTTACAAACTCTCGCCCTTATTTCCTTTATATTGGTCGTCATAATCCTCACAAAAACCTTAGTAGGTTAATCACTGCTTTTGCTAATCTGGCTAACTGTAGCGATCATGAACTTTGGTTAGTTGGTTCTCAAGATAAGCGTTATACTCCTCAATTAGAAATGCAAGTAGCAGAGTTAAATTTACAAGACAAAATAAAGTTTCTTGATTATATTTCCTATCAAGAATTACCTAGAATTATTAATAACGCGATCGCCCTGGTTTTTCCTTCTCTTTGGGAAGGTTTCGGATTGCCAGTTTTAGAAGCAATGGCTTGTGGTACTCCGGTAATCACTTCTAACCTTTCTTCCCTACCAGAAGTAACAGGAGATGCCGCAGTTTTAATCAATCCTGACAATACAGCAGAAATTACTGCGGCAATGGAAACTATAATTAAAGATGAAAAAATGCGATCACAACTTACAACTCTTGGTTTAAAACGTGCTAGTCAATTTAGCTGGGCGAAAACTGGACAAGCTACAGTGGAGGTATTGCAAAAATATATTTAAGATCCTTACCAATAAAAAAAATACCCCCGTTTTGGAGGTATTTTTTAGTTGTGTTGTTAATCAACCAAAAGTTGGATTTAACTTGAATCTAGGAAGTCAAATTGATATTATTTGACTTAGGAGCAGATGATAAAGTTGAAAGGTGAAATCTTAGATTGAAGCTTAGTAGCTAATGCCGCGATAGGTTCTTTTGCCCTTGCGTTGCTGAACCTGATTGCTGTGAACATCACGGAACTTGCAATCTTGACCGCGATATTTACCTTTGTATTCAGAAACATTGCCTTCAACAGCATTTTGATGAGCTTCGTAGCTGTGACCGCGATAAAAAAGTTTCATAGTATTCGCCTCTGATAAATCTTACAGTGAGTGAGTGAGGCGCGTTCCTTCAGAATTTACTTCTTACTTCCGTCTCTTTGTTTAGAAAACTTTGAGAGATGAACGTTTTTGGTTTCTGTATCTATTGTTACGGTTTTTTCAAAAAATGTCAAGTATTATTTTGGGTTACTCTCAACTTTTTACTTAGTGATCCCTACAGATTAAGTATAGATATTTTTGAAGAGTAACTAGATTTTGGTGAATTTAAGAAGTTATACGTGATCATAGACGCGATCGCAACCACTACTTTGGCAATAATGTAAAAAAGCGCTCAGTGTGTTTAGAAAGTGTTGGGCGATGGTAGATAAGGTAAGCAAGTATATGTGGGAAATAATTAGAGAATTATTTTCGCCAGAGAGATTTATGCCCCATGGTAATTGCTATCTCTGGCAAACTCAATTGGTCTGGCTGCACGTTATTTCTGACAGCTTAATTGCTCTAGCCTATTATTCCATTCCCGCTATGCTGATCTACTTCGTCCGCAAACGGGAAGATGTACCCTTTCGGGGCATATTTTTCTTATTTGGTGCTTTTATTATCGCTTGCGGTACAACCCATATCCTAGAAGTATGGACTCTTTGGCATCCCGCTTACTGGCTATCAGGTTTTCTTAAAGCCCTTACAGCTTTCATTTCTTGCTACACAGCTTTAGAGTTGCTCCCTTTAATTCCCCAAGCCCTTGCTTTAACCACTCAGGCTCAACTAGAAGCGATTAACCTCGAATTAGAAGAGCGAGTACAACAGCGTACCACAGAATTATACAATTCTCATCAAGAACTAGAGCAAGAAATTGCTGAACGCAAGCAGCAAGAAAAGCGCTTACAGGTTTTAGAAAGGGCTATTACGGCTAGCAGTAATGGTATTGTAATCAGCGACGCTACTCAAAAAGACTTACCAATTATTTATCTTAATCCTGCCTTTGAACGCATCACAGGATATTCTGCCCAGGAAGTTATGGGGAAAAACTGCCGCTTTTTACAAGGAAAAGAAACCGATCAAGAAGCTTTAGAAGCATTACGACTAGCCCTCACTGAAGGCAGAGAATGTAACGTAGTTCTGCGTAACTATCGCCAAGATGGTAGCTTATTTTGGAATGACCTTTACATTTCTCCGGTTAAAGATCAATCAGGAAAACTCACTCATTACATAGGGGTTCAAGCCGATATCACAGAACGTAAACAAGCCCAAGAAGCTTTGCAAGAAAGTGAAGAGAAGTTCCGTCAACTAGCAGAAAACTTAGAAGAAGTTTTCTGGCTGGTTGATGCTCAAACCAAAGAGATTATTTATGTTAGTCCCAAATGCAATAAAATTTGGGGTTGTAGCTGCAACACTAAACTAACTACATCCCAATCTTTTCAAGAATTTATTCACCCTGAAGACAAACAAAGAGTTCAGAGTGCTATTAAATTACACAGTGTAAACGGAGATTATGACCAAGAGTTTCGCATTGTCCGCCCAGACGGAACAACTTGCTGGATTCATGATCGCGCTTTTCCTGTCAAAAATCAGGCTGGGGAAGTTTATCGCATCGCCGGAATTGCCGAAGATATTACCACACGGAAGCAATATGAATCTGTCTTAGAACAAGAACGCCAGCAGCTTAGAGAGATTATTACTCAAGCACCAGTAGCAATGGCAATGTTAGATACTCAAATGCGCTACATAGCTTACAGTAACAAGTTGCTGCAAGATTATAACTTAGGAGATGCAGATCTGCGAGGTCGCAGTCACTATGAAGTTTTTCCTGATCTTCTTGAAGGTTGGAAAGAAGACTTACAAAAAGTACTCAAAGGAGAGTCCATCTCTTACCCTGAAGATATTTGGCAGCGTGCTGATGGTAGTGTACTATATCTGCGTTCGGCTCTACATCCTTGGTACACTCCTGACGGTAGCATTGGTGGTGTTGTGATAGTTTCCCACCAAATCAACGAATTGGTAGAAGCTAGAGAAACTGCTTTAGAAGCCTCGCGAATGAAATCTCAGTTTCTAGCCAATATGAGTCATGAAATCCGTACTCCCATGAATGGGGTTTTGGGAATGACAGATTTGTTATTAGAAACTCCCCTGAATGCTCAACAACTTAATTTTGTCCAAACTATTAGCGAAAGTGCTAAAAATCTCCTCTTAATTATTAACGATATTCTTGACCTTTCCAAGCTAGAAGCAGGGGAAGTGAATATTGAAACTTTTGACTTCAACTTGAGTAACTGTGTAGAAGAAGTAGTAGATTTGTTGGCAGCAGAAGCTCAAATCAAAGATTTAGGATTATTTACTTTAATTGAAAGTGATGTCTCTTTAGAGTTAAAAGGAGATGGCCGTCGCTTGCGCCAAATTCTTACTAACTTAGTAGGTAACGGTATTAAGTTTACCGAAACAGGAGAAGTCATAATTCGCGTTTCTCCTGTGGTAGAAAGTCGCCACAATATTAAACTACGCTTTGAAGTTAAGGATACAGGTATTGGCATCCCTAAATCTGAGCAAAAGAAACTATTCCAAGCTTTTTCTCAAATTGACATTTCCACAACCCGTACCCACGGTGGTACAGGTTTAGGATTAGTAATTTGCAAACAGTTAGTTGAATTGATGGGGGGAGAAATTGGTGTTCAAAGCGAACCAGGTAAAGGTACAACCTTTTGGTTTACTGTCCAGTTTACTAAACAAACACCACAAGTTAACTCAAATGCTTTACGGGAACGCCATCTAGATGGTTTAAAACTATTAGTGGTTGATAGCAATACTACTAGCTATCAAGTAGTTCAGAGTTGTTTGGAGTCCTATAATATTCAAGTTGGAGAAGTTCAAAGTACCCAAGCTGCCATTTCTATACTGCGTCAAGCAGCTTTAGATAGTAAACCCTATGATGTAGCCCTAGTTGATTTGCAAAGTCCCCAGGTTAATGGAGAAACTCTCGGTCAACTCATTAGGTATGACCCTGTTTTAAAGAATGTCAAATGGATTGTGATGGTTTCTATCCGTCAGCACGAGGAAGTAAAAAACTTGCTTTGGCAAGGTGCTTCTGACTACCTACTCAAACCAATTAGGGCTTCTCAATTATTAGATTGTCTTACCAATACTTTCTACCTTAAAAGTAAAAACCCAACTCCGTCTCCTTTTACCTATCGTCACAAACCCCATATTAACCCTCCCAAAAATCCTCATCTAAAAATTCTCTTAGTTGAAGATACCCCCACTAACCAAAAAGTTTTACTATCTCAATTTGAGATGTTAGGTTATCAAGCTGACTGTGTTGAAGATGGTCAAGCAGCTCTAGAAAGATTATCTGAGCAAAACTACGATCTTGTGTTTATGGATTGTTTAATGCCCATCCTTGATGGTTACAAAACAACCCAAGCTATACGGGAAAAAGAAGGTATATCTCGCCATACTACAGTAATTGCTATTACCGCTAATGCCATGAAAGGAGAAAAAGAAAAGTGTTTAAAGTGGGGAATGGATGATTATATCAGTAAGCCAATTACCTTAGAAATGCTTGCTAGTGTTATTAATCGCTGGTATTCCCATACCATTAACAATAAAGTCTCCCATAGTTTGGTTTCAAAAGAAACTCATAATTCATCTTCCCAACTAGTTTCTGCTCATCTTAATTTGGGACAAAAAGCTACCAAAACAGCAACAAATACTCAGGTAATGGTAGATAAACAAACTCCTTTTAATCTGGTTCGTCTTGAAGAAATCTCGCGGGGTAATAAAGACTTCCAAAAAGAGATGATGCAAATTTTCTTAGAGGATGCCCCAATTTATTTGTACCAAATTAAGCAATCCTTAGAAGAAACTGATCTAGAAAATTTGGCTGTTAATGCCCACCAACTTAAGGGGGCAGCGGCGATGGTAGCTATAAAAGCAATGCCAGAATTGGCCCTTCAGCTAGAAACAGAGGCCCGCAATCAAGAATTAGAAAAAGCCCCAGAGCTTATTATTCAACTAGAGCAAATTTTTGAACAGGTACAGCTCTTTGTAAAAACATTTTGATCCCTCTACTTAAGCCATAATAGTAAGAGAACAATATCCAGTGGGTGCATCTTCAGCTTGTTTAGATCTTGTGGCCAATTTCGGCTTGATTCAAAGGGATTAATTGTCTAAGAACATCTATTTTAATTAACAGCTATTAATAGCAGATGTAGATTAATAAAATTACTATCCCCAAGATGATATTTAATCCGGATAAAGGCTACAGAGAAAGAAAAATATAAGACTTGGATTGTACAGTAGAGACAAACTGCAATCTAATTCTCTACCCACCAACTGGTAACTATGTCAAAAATTCTCGTAGTCGAAGACGATCGAGTGACCCGGCTATTCCTCAAAAGAGATTTGGAAAGAGAAGGATATGATGTCACTGTAGCTGAAAATGGTGCAGAAGGACTCCAATTGGCAAAAAAGTTGCAGCCAGGGGTGATAATTTCTGATTGGATTATGCCCATTGTGGATGGTATGGAAGTCTGTCGCCGGGTAAAAGCTGATGAGATTTTGAGAAGTGCTTTTTTTATTTTGCTTACTTCCCAAGAGTCAGTAGATCATCGGGTACAGGGGTTAGATGCTGGGGCTGATGAGTTTTTGGCTAAACCTATTGATCCTAACGAATTACTGGCCAGGGTTAGGGTAGGATTGCGGCAGTACGAATTGATTCAACAACTGAAGCGAACCAACGAACAATTAAACTGCGAAAGAGAAAAGTCTGAGCGTTTATTGCTACATATTTTACCAAAGACTATTGCCGAACAGTTAAAAGAGTATCAAGGTTCTTTGGCTGAACGCTTCCAGGATTCAACGGTGCTTTTCGCCGATATTGTCGGTTTTACTCCTTTTTCAGCCCAAATTTCCCCTTTAGAATTAGTTAGCGTACTCAATACAATTTTTTCTCAGTTTGACCAACTTGCAGAAAAACACGGTTTAGAAAAGATTAAAACCATTGGCGATGCTTATATGGTAGCAGGAGGATTGCCTGTAGCTAGACCAGATCATGCTCAGGCGATCGCCGCTATGGCTTTAGATATGCAAAAGGCGATCTCGAAAATTCCTAACCACAAGCAGGAGAGTTTTACTATTCGTATCGGTATTCATAGTGGTCCAGTAGTAGCGGGAGTAATTGGCGTTACCAAGTTTATTTACGATCTTTGGGGAGATACAGTTAATGTGGCTTCCCGTATGGAATCTTCAGGGGTTTCTAGCAAAATTCAAGTTACTGAAACGACTTATAATCTCTGCCGCGATCATTATGTGTTTGAAAAGCGTGGTGAAATTGAGGTTAAAGGTAAAGGCAAGATGACTACTTATTGGTTGATTGGGAAAATAGAGGATGATGAGGAGACAGGGTGAGTAATCATGCTATTACCTACTCCCTACTCCCTTCTTAAGAAAAGAGAGAGCTATCATTGCCCTCTCGTTTTATTTTTAAAGGTATTTCAACAAGGTTTACTATCAACATACTCAGTCTATTGATTGAGTATGTCTATTAGTAAGCTAAGCCCATGCTGCGACTAGTTTCAGCGCCGAGGTAAACTCTAATGCTAAGAAAATCCGTGGGACAAGCTGTTTCGCAACGCTTGCAACCAACACAATCTTCTGTACGAGGAGAAGATGCAATTTGGCCAGCTTTGCAACCGTCCCAAGGAACCATTTCTAACACATCTGTAGGACAAGCTCGAACACATTGGGTACAACCAATGCAGGTGTCGTAAATTTTAACGCTATGAGACATTATAAGATCGGCTCCTTACCGAGTGTTCTCCATTCTTTGACATACCTACACTTCTCTTTCATTCGGAATGCTCCGCGAAGGAGTGAGTGTTGATTTCTCAGGGACTCTTCACATTGAAGACATTATCTGAGCTTTTAAGCCCTATGCCCTAGGGACTTTGGAATCAAGTGCTAGTTTACCGCAGTGCTATTAGCTCAATATGGAAAAGGTTATATAACTTTAAATTCTATTACTAGTTAGGGCAGGTATTAGGCTATAGGGACTAGGAACTAGTAAATAGAAAAAGGTGTAGGTAAAACCGTATTTTTTCTGGTGGTTTTACCCAATGTTAGGTTTAGTTTGTCTAGGTCATTATAGGTAATGTAACAACTAAGAGTTAAACAATAAAAAGAGGAATTACTATGACGTTACTTCGTTGGCAACCTTTCTCAGAAATAGCTACTTTACAACAGCAACTAGATAGAATATTTGACGATTTTGTTAATATTGATTATCCCCAAGAAAGAAAAAATACTTGGCAACCAGCCGTGGAATTACAAGAAAACGAAACTAATTTTGTACTTAGAGCCGTTATTCCTGGGGTGGCAGCAGAAGATTTAGATGTTCAAGTTAGTCGCGATCGCATCGTTATTAAAGGAGAACATCGTTATGACCAAAAAGAGGCTTTATACAGTGAGTTTCGCTATGGCAGCTTTGAGCGGACTTTAGCTTTGCCAGCTAAGGTAGAAAATGAGCAAGTTGAAGCTGAGTTTACCAACGGCATTCTTACCCTCACTTTACCTAAATTAGAAGTACCTAAAAATAGCGTCTTTAAAGTAAACCTAACTGCATCTTCCGGAAAGCTAGAAGCACCTCAAGAGGAAGCCGTTAAGGAAGAAAAGGCTGAGGTAAAAGATGCAGATTCTTTACAAGAAGATGTTTGGGATTCAGAAGAAGAGTTGGTAGCTTAAGGTTCTATTCAGAAACGAAAAACCCAAGGTATTATTCCAATAATTGCTGAAAAACAAGTTACTGCTGAGCATAACTCAGCAGTATTTTTTATAGTGTTTCTCAGACTTATGAGATACTTATTTTTCCCTTTACCCCAGCCGAGAGAATATCTACCTCAACAAGAGCGAGAATTGCTATATTAATTATTTCAACCTAAAGCAAATCTGGCTATCTAAGCTAAGCGCCAATCATCACTTGCTGTATTTAATATATTGCTTAAGATCCCATGAGCGTGTTCTAAAGGAAAATGCCTCGGTTTGCCGTTGATCACAAGCTGATATTCATTACTATATTGTCCGTCGCCATAACCAGAAACTAAGTGCTTCTCAAAGGCTTGTTCTGCTAGCTGTCTAACTTGCTCTCTTAGGTTTGTTTTTGTAATATTCATGGTTTATTCACCCTTATTAGTTGGATGTTTCTAAACTTGTCATGACAGATGTTTGCGGCGGGACTAGCAACCCGAACAGGACACTTTTCCCAGATGGTGCAGACATTTCCTTTTTATTTTTCCAAAAGTTAGATTTTTTTCTATCTACCAAAAGTTGTATTTTTTGATACAGAAAAATAGTTTGTTTAGCTATAAAGACTTATTTCCTAGTTAAGGCAACTTTAGCCAAGCTTGAGTAACTACCTTACTTAACCAACGACGTTGTACTTGATCGAGGAGGGTATCTTCTTGTAGTACTTCCTCTGTTAACTGATCCAAAGATTTCCCTTGGGAACGAGCAATTTTAACTACTCCGGCGATCGCTGTAGCTATTAATTCTTCATCAATGGGATTTTGCCGCAGAGCAATAATTTCTTCTGGACTAGCCGGAATGGGATAATTCATTGTTGAGTCACCTTTACACCCAAAATATTTACAAATATGAGTTTAATGTTAAGTTTCTTAAAGCAATTTTAATTATTTCAGTATTGGGAAGTGTAGCGTACTTTGGCTTAAAGTCAACTAGCCATTGCAAGTATTTAATCTTTAATTTATGTACCTAAAATGAAAGAAATTCTTTACATAGAAGTTCCTACTCCAGATATAGCGGCTGTAAGGTTGTGGTTGCAGGAGAAATGGCAGCCCTCTCAAGGAAAAAAAATCTCAACATCTAATGGCATTCGTTTATATTTTTTTCCTGAATCAGAACTATCAATTTTTGTTTGGTCTGTACAACGAACTACCTATTTAAAAATGTTTCGTTGGGGACAAACTTCGATTCCTCAAGAACATACAATTTGTCAATCCTTGATTACGGATTTAAGAACTAGTTTTCCTTGTCAATATCCTGCTCCTCCAGAAATTAATTTAGCAGAGCAATCTATTTTTGAAGCCTTAGCATCCCACTATCCCCTAACTGTCAAATTCTTCCAAAAGATTCCCAATGGAGAATCTGATCTGCAACGGGCTTATTGGTGGGAAAAAAGCTGGCGAGAGAATGTCAACAAGCCCCAAACACCTAAACAAGTTATCTTTCGCACTGCTGATGCTTCTCAATCTACTGTTGCTAACTATGACCTCATTTATATTGGTGGCGCTTTAGGAGTCATTCACGCCGCAGTTATGGCGCAATTGGGCTATAAAATACTGCTCGTGGAACGGTTGCCTTTTGGCAAAATGAATCGGGAGTGGAATATTTCCCGAAGTGAGTTTCAAAGTTTAATTAATTTAGGTTTATTTACCCAAGAAGAATTTGCAAGTCTGATTGCCAAAGAATATAAAGACGGTTTTAATAAGTTTTTTGATGGCAGCCTTCCTCCTCATCTTCAAGCCAAAGTTTTACACACCCCCACCGTTTTAAATATTGCCCTCAACTCAGAGCAACTGCTGTATTTGTGTGGGCAAAAACTGCGTCAAGGGGGGGGGGAAATTTGGGACGAAACGGAATTTGTGCGGGCTGAGGTGGGGACAAAACAGGTAAATATTCAACTTACTCACTTACCCACACAAAAAGCAAAACAAGCTCAAGGGCGCCTATTAATAGATGCGATGGGCAGTGCTTCTCCTATTGCTTGGCAACTTAATGGTACTCGCGCTTTTGATAGCGTTTGTCCTACTGTAGGGGCAGTGGTAGAGAGCGGTTTTGCCCCGGAAGTTTGGGATAGTGACTATGGTGATGTTTTGAATTCTCACGGAGATATTTCCAGGGGAAGACAATTAATTTGGGAGTTATTTCCGGGGGCAAATAACGAACTTACTATCTATCTATTTCATTATCATCAAGTCCATCCTGATAACCCTGGCTCTTTATTAGAAATGTATGAAGATTTCTTTACAATTCTGCCAGAGTATCGTCGTTGTCATGTGGAGCAGTTGGTTTGGAAAAAGGCGACTTTTGGTTATATTCCTGGACATTTTAGTTTAGGGAGTCGCGATCGCACTGTTGCCTTTGATCGTCTGTTAGCCATTGGTGATGCGGCTTCTCTTCAGTCTCCTTTAGTGTTTACAGGTTTTGGTTCTTTGGTACGTAATTTAGAACGCTTAACAAATTTGCTTCATACTGCTCTACAACACAACTTACTCAGTGCCAAAGATTTGAATCAGATCCGAGCTTACCAAAGTAATGTTGCTGTTACCTGGCTCTTTTCTAAGGGTATGATGGTTCCCACCGGGAAAAGCTTACCTCCCCAACGCATCAACGGAATGCTGAATACTTTCTTCGGACTTTTAGCTAACGAACCCCCAGAAGTAGCAGATACTTTCATCAAAGATAAAATCAACTGGTTAACTTTCAACCGTTTAGCCCTCAAAGCAGCAAAAATGAACCCTAACTTGTTGTGGTGGATTTGGTTACAAGCTGGTACAAAAGATTTATTGCGTTGGTTAGGGACTTATTTATCTTTTACCATCGATTCACTAATTAGCTGGCTATTTAAAGGTTGGTTTCCCAGCTTACTTAATCGTTTACAACCTTACCTAGAAAAAAAATATCCTTCCCTTTGGTTGCGCTTGCTCAGTTTTAACTACAGTTTGACAGCAGTATTGAAAACCAATATCTAAAAATAAAGCTAGCTTTACCCAGGATGGTTAACCAGGCATCCTGGCCAAAGCTCTGATTCAAGCTACAATAAAAAGGAAGAATATTCGTAGAGAAGTCAGACTTCGCTTTATAGGTAGCAAATATCGGCTGAAATAGCCTTTCTTGGTGCGCTACAGCTACCCTAATGCAGTTAAAGATGGGTTTTGGTTAATTTCTAGTGCTGCAAATACCTTGAAGCTAATGCAGATTCAAGTTATGTTGCTGTTTTGCAAAGGTTATTTGTATTTAGTGAGAAAAAAGTCTAGACCTTACTTGGTCTGAGAAATAACGCTGAGTATAGTTATTTCATTTCACAATAATTAAAGAGAAAAAGAGCAATGGTTGACCCTATATCGGTAATTGCTGGAGCCATTACTTCTCTAATTCTGCCCAAGGCAGTAGAGAAGGTAGGTGAAAAACTTGGTGAAGCGACTCTGGAGAAAAGTGGAGCAATAATCCAAGCTGCACGCCAATCTGTTCAAAATAAGCTGGAACAAGTAAATAGCTCAGGACTATTAAAAAGAGCTGAAAAAAATCCAACAAAGCATAATATTCAAGTCTTGGAAGCGGAAATTATTGGACAAATGGAAGATGACTCAGAATTTGCAGAACAGCTACAAGCTTTAGTGAATCAAGTACAGGCTCAGTCTTCATCTCTCCAAATGTTTATAAATGGATTACGGGCTAAAAATTTTGAATTAGAAAAACTAAAGCAGGTAAGTGAGAACAAAGGAAAGTCTGAACAGATTGTAGGGCAAAACTGGCAAGTCCAGAATCTCAAGATTAGTGATGTATCAATGGAGTCTAGCGATGACAGTTAATCGCTCTGAAGAATTACAGAAAGCAATCGAATATGCTGAACAACAGCTATCAATTGCAAGAGAACTTAAAAACAAACAGTCTGAAAATCAGGCACTTAACATGATTGGAAACTGTTTAAATTCTTTAGGAAAATATCAACAGGCAATTAGATATTTTGAGCAGCAATTAAACATTACAAAAGAACTTTTAGATCGTGAGTCAGAAGGAGGAGTACTAGGAAATATCGGATTTTCCTACAAAGGCCTTGGAGAACATCAACGCGCTATTAACTATTTTGAACAATGGTTAGTAATTAGTCGTGAGGTTAATAATCGTATTTGGGAATCTAATTCCCTATGCACTTTGGGGGATAGCTATACTACTCTTGGTCAATATCAGAATGCTGCTGAGTTTTACGAACAAAGACTCCCAATAGTAAGAGAGTTAAATGACAAGGCTGGTGAAGCCTATACTCTAGGATGGTTAGGTGTCAATAAGTATTTTTTAGGGGAATATCAAAGCTCTATTGAAGTTCGCTTACAATGGTTAGCTATAACTAGAGAACTTGGTAATCGAGTAGACGAAGGTAAGGCTTTGCAAAGTATAGCTGATGGCTACTTTAGCTTAAAGCAATATTCAAAGGCTGCTGAATTTTATCAACAGGCATTGGACATTAAGCGAGAAACACGAGAAACATCTGAAGAAAAAAGTATTTTAGAGTGGCTAGGGCGCAGCTATCAGTCTTCACAACAGTACCAACAGTCGATAGAAACTTTTGAAGCTTGGTTAAATCTATGTAAACAAACTGGAGATTCTGTTCAGGAAATCAATGCTCTTGGTTACTTGGGTGAAAGTTACAGATTATTAGAGCAGTATAAGCAATCGATAAATTGTCATCAGCAACGTTTGTCAATAGCTCAAAATATTGATAATGTTCAGGCTCAATGTTTTGCTCTAATGAGTATTGGAATAGCTCAATTTTATTCTCAGAAGTACAAAAAAGCCATAACATATTTTGAATATCAATTAAATCTTGCCAGAAAGATTAACAATAAAGAAAGAGAATGCAATGCTTTAGGATGGCTAGGAGCTTGTTTGTATAGGCAGAAGAATTATGTCAAAGCATTAGAATATCGTCAACTACAACTCAATATCGCTAAAGAGATAAACAATTTATCTGAAGAAGTTTATGCACTGAAAAGTATAGGAGAGTCTTATCAGTGTACTTACCAATACAAACTATCTGTTCACTACTATGAACTATGTTTACCAATTGTTAAAGAGCTAAAAGATGAGTTTCAAGAAGTAGATGTTTTGTTTAATCTAGCTCATGGCTATGATAAAACCAGCCATTTTCATGAGGCTATTGAACTTTACACCAAAGCTCTAAAAATCTATCAAAAACTTGGTAATTGCAGTGCAGAAAGTAGAATATTAAGAGGGCTAGGAAGTGTATATCTTTCCTTAAGTCAATTTGAAAAATCTATTGAAGCATATGAACAGGCACTAGATATTTGTAAATATTTAGATGATATATCTTCAAAAGCTTATTGTTTACAGTCTATTGGAAATGGACATAAACAACTAAAAAATTATGCTCAAGCGATAGAATTCTACGAACAAGCATTAGCTATTTTCAAAAAACTTAAAGATCGCTCTGGAGAGGCATATACTTTATCTAACTTTGGTGAAGCTAATGCACAACTAGGGCAACAAACAATTAAACAGAAGTCAGTTCAAGAGAACTATATTCAATCAGGAGAAAATATTCAAGGTAGCGAAGAGGAAATAATAACTGCTGAACAAGTAGTCCTCAAAAATGTGACTGCTGATAGTGTTTTTATTGAGAAAATAAATCAAATTATTGAACAGATATTCATTAAATGTAATTACTCAATAAGTAGTAAAGAAGTTGAATCTCTACTAGAAAAAGTTATTAATAAAATTGCACCTAAAGCAACTCCAGAAGTAAGAAAGAGCCTTGCTATTCAGGTAATCAAGTTATCTTTAGAAGATGAAAAACTATCAATTTCATCAGAGCAAAGTTCTCTGATATTGACCAAGCTTAGTGAGATCAGTATACAAGACTTTCAATCTTTGCTCTCTTCTGACGAAGAATATAGAAAGCTAAGGAAGCGTCTTGGTTGGTTAATTGTTGAGGATCATTTAAATGGTCGTATAGTTGGTGTTGGTATTTTTGTAGTTGGAAGTGTTGGTTTTAGTGCTGGTGTTGGTATTACGTCAGCTTATTACAGAAAAATTATTGATGAACTAACCTCGGAAGATGAAGATAAACCGAATGGCTCTAAAAATCAAGAGCCAAAATCTCCAGATCATAATGAACCTGATCGCGAAGAAAGCGCTCGCTCTTCCAAAAAACGTGAAGAAGACCTTATTACCCTTATTAGAGAGTTCATAAAACTGAAATATATGACGACTTCTCTTATGGATGAATCATATCAACCTATATCTCCAGAAAATTCATCTAATTCAGAAGAACTTCAAGGAAATACAGTAGCCAGAAGATCCAGTAACTTCACTGAAGATTTACCTTTATCTGGCAATGGTGCTGGAAGCAATAGCTTTCCAGTACAAAATTCATTGCAATGGTTTGAAGATATTTTCAGTGGCGAACAAGGTGGAGGGTTTGTAGATATTGATTTTGGAGATATTGACTTAATACCAACCGCTACATTTGAAGCTATTACAGAGGAATTAGCTGCTGGAGTAATAGGCGGAATAGCTAATGGAGTTGCGGAAGGAATAGTTGGAGGTATTGCAGAAGGAATAGTTGGAGGTTTTTTTGAATTTTAGGCTTTCATGATATAGCAGTAGCCAAGAAAGTTAGGACGTTCTCTGTTCCCTAATTCCTTTGAACTACAGTTTATGATGTCCTAAGCAGCCTGACTGTTGCTATATTTAAACGACTGAGTTATTAGACTTTATCGGTTTTAAGAAAAAAAATGCTTGAAATTCCTACTGTACAGGAGTTTTAGATGTTTGCGACAAGCAAATGCTATAACCTTTACTCAGTAAGCCATTCAGCGAATTTTTCCCGCTATTTCCGATTAAGTCTATTAACTTAGTGAAATGAGCCGTACAATCTTTTGGTGTTACCTACTGTCCACCCTACTCACTTATAACGAGGGAAATCAGGTAATTCTATAGCAGCGAAAGACTTACGTTTCTTATGGGGACGTAGAGGATAAAGTATGGGGGAGGGCCAACTTGAGGAATTAAATAAAGCCTCTTCCTCCTCTTCCTCCTTATTTGTTAGATTCTCCTCATCTTGTTGAACAACAGCTTCAGGAAGAACTTCAATTTCTATATTCTTTATCCCGGCTTCTGAACTCAAGACTAATTCTGGTTGCCAGTTAGAAGTTTCTTCTTCTGTTTGTGGGGCTTCTTGTGATTCTGAAAGAGGATTGAAAGCCACCACTTTGGGGTTATTATCAGATTTTTCCGGTTGTTCAGTTTGCTCAAAATCTTTTAACCATTCTGAAGTAGGAGCGCTGTCTTTGTCTAGTTGAGCAGACCAAGGTTGAATAGGAGGGGCTTTAGGAAAGAAGGTTTCTTCTTGGTTTTCCTTGGGAATTTGGGTTGGTGTCAGTTCAATTTCAGCACTTTTTGGTAAAGAACTATTAGGAACATCTAGACACTTATCTAAAGCAGCTTTAAATTGAATAGCGCGGCGTTGTTGTCTTTGGAGGCGAGAACGTAGCTCTTGGTTTTGTTGTTCTTGTTGCAGAAGTTGTTTAGCTTTTTGTTGATAGTGCTTCTGAAGGGAAGTATATTCTTGCTCTAATTGATTGATACGTTCTTGAGCGCTTTCTAATTGTTGAGATAGAGTTTCTATTAAGATTTGTTGACGTTGAGCAGTTTGATGGGAAGATTCTAACTCATGAAATAAACGGGTTAGCTGCTCTTGGGTAGCACTAAATTCCTCAGCTTGTTGAGCTAAAAGGTTGTCATTTCCCCTGGCTCGCATTTCCTGGGCTTGTAGAGTCTCCTGGGACTCTGCTAAGGCTCTTTCCAATGTGGCTACTTTCTTGATTAATACGCGGTTGCGCTGTCGTAGTTTGCTACTTAAGGCAAAGTTTTCTTCTTCGCTAATAGCGCTACTCTCAGTAAAGTCTATCACTAAGTCAGTTTCTTCAGAAGAAACAGGTTCGCCTTCTTTTTGTGCTTCAGTAGATGGCGGAAGATTTTCACCCTCTGGGAGAGGCTGAAGGGATTCTTGGGGGGAATTGTTAGGGAGATCGGCTTCACTCATAGCTATTTTAGGGCTGGAGGTGAGAAACCCTCACCATTAGATTCTTCTATTTGTACCATTAGCCATTGCCCAATGATAAGATCCTTAGATACATAATTCCAGGTTGGAGAGGATTTTTTTCAACGATTAACGTAGGGGCAACCAGTTTTCCAAGTATAATAGACAAACCAGAGTTGAAATTGGGTCGCCCTACATATTGTTGTCTGTTTATCTATGGATTAAGCTAATCACCCATCGCTGTTAGTAAAACCTCTTGGTGCATTAAAGCGCGATCTACTAAAGATTGGATTTGAGCTTTGTTAAGAGCTTCACCGTTAGCATATTGCTCAATCCATGTCTGACTAATCAGTGTAGGATCTTCTGGCATTTCTGCCAATTCCCAACCCGGTAGATTTAATTGTTTCATTAAAAGGCTAACCTTGGGGTCGTAGCTGATAGCAAAGCAACGGCACTCCTCGGCTGCTCCCATAATCAGGCTGTGGTAGCGCATACCAATAACCATTTCTACTCCTTGGAAAACACTTTTTAGCTGTCTAGGATCTGGGAGGGAAATAATTTTATGAGGCCCTTGCAGTTGCTTGGCGATTGATTGAGCGATCGCCCTATCTTGGGAAGCTTGAAAGGGAACTAGCAAAATACAGGTATTGGTAGCTGCTTGGAATTGTTGTAGCCCTTGGGTTAAGTTAGCGAGGCGTTGGGAAGTTAGTTGCGGATGGGGACGAAAGGTCACAGCAACTTTAGGGGCTGGTAAATCCCAAATTCCTGATACAGGTTGTCCTTGTAAAGCCCATACAGGGTCAGGAGCAATAGTACATCGAATTTGCCAGTCTTTCATTAACTGAGCAGAAGCGCCATCTCTGACACTCACAGCAAAGCAATTTTCTAGAACTCGTCGCGTTACAGAACGGGTGAAATTATGATTCAGAGGCCCGATTCCTTGCGCCCAGGCAATGGTTTTCAAGCCTAATTGTTGCGCTAGAGCCATCAAACCACCATAGTAAAGGGGACTGATGCGGCTAGTTACGTCTTGCATTAAACTACCGCCACCCCAAATAAAGAAATCTGAAGTTTGTAAAGCTTTCAACACAGCGAAAGCGGACTGGCGATCACAACTTTCCACTCCATAGCGCTTTTGCGTTTCTACAGGATTTCCTGAAAGTACTAGAGGTTTTATTTGTTGGGGTAACATTTGTAGCAACGATACCAATAAGGCTTCGTCTCCGCCGTTACCTTTGCCATAATATCCACAAATGACTGCTCTAGTTTGGCTCATTACGCTTAAGTAAATATATGTATACCATTAAATTTAAGGGAGTGGGAAGTACAGAGTAAACATGATGAGGTGAGAATAATTAGCTATTAGTAATTAAATGAATTACTGTCTCAATCCTAAATGCAAACTACCTCACGATCCTCTGAATAGGGATAATAAATTCTGTCGCCATTGCGGTTCTTTGTTGCTACTTCAAGCGGGATACAAAGTGATTAAACCTCTCAACAAGGGAGGTTTTGGGAGAACTTTTGAAATCACTAATGGGATAGAGAATAAGGTGCTTAAGGTTTTGCTTAAAAACAAAACTAAGTTAGTTGCTCTTTTCAGAAGAGAAGCTGAAGTTTTAAGTACTTTATGCCATCCTGGTATTCCTCAAGTAGAAAAAGATAGCTACTTTGTGGTGTTTCCTAAAAATAGTGATAAGCCTTTGCATTGTTTGATTATGGAAAAAATTGAGGGAGTTAATTTACAACAATGGCTAAGGCAAAGGAATAACCAACCTATTACCCAGGAGTTAGCGATTAATTGGTTAAATCAGTTACTAGATATTCTTGAGCAAATACATCAACAACGATATTTTCACCGCGATATCAAGCCTTCTAATATTATGTTACGCCTTAACGGTCAACTAGTTTTAATTGACTTTGGTGGAGTGAGGAAAATAACTGATACTTACGTTCATAAATTAGCAGCAGATAAAATTACTGGCTTTGTTTCCCATGGTTATACTCCAGCAGAACAAATTGCAGGCAGGGCTGTTCCTCAGTCTGATTTTTTTGCTTTAGGGCGTAGTTTCGTTTATTTGTTAACAGGGCGATATCCCCTCGATTTTCCTGTTGAGACAGAATCAGGAAGGTTGATTTGGCGTGATCATGCTCCTCAAATTACTCCTTTAATGGGAGGGTTGATTAATTATCTTATCTCTCCTTTCCCAGAAAAAAGACCACAAAATATTCAAGAAATTAGGCAGTGTTTGTCAGAAATCGAGCCGGCAGTTAAAGCAAAATTCTACGATCACTCTACTAATTCTTATTCTGGTATTCCTACAATGCCAGCAACAAACATTGACGATTAAAGAAGCATTAATGACTCGAAAAGTAATCATATTTGATTTCGATGGCACAATTGCTGATACTCAAGAAGCTTTTATTAGTATTTTAAATCGTCTATCCCCAGAGTTTGGTTATCAACCTGCTACTCCCACAGAAGTCTTGCAATGGAGGCACTTAAGTTCTAGGGAAATAATTAGGCGATCACAAGTTCCTTTGATGAAAATACCTTTTCTTTTAAGGAAGGCAAAAGTTGAGTTGGGCAAGGAGATAGCTACGATTTCTCCGATTGTAGGAATGCCAGAAACGTTGTTAGAACTACAAAACCAAGGCCATTGTTTAGGTATGGTTACATCTAATGTTCAAGAAAATGTAGTTAGTTTTTTAGCTGAAAATTCCTGTCAAAAGATGTTTGAGTTTATTTACCACGGTACAAGTTTATTTGGTAAGCATAAAATACTTAATCGAGTTATTCGTAATCGCAACTTTTCCCTTAATAATGTTTTTTATGTGGGTGACGAAACCAGAGATATTCAAGCAGCGAAAAAAAGTGGTATCAAAATGATCGCTGTGAGTTGGGGTTTCAATTCCCAAGAAATACTCTCAACCTACTCTCCAGATTTCTTAATTAATCATCCCCGTGAGTTAGTAACAATATTGAGCGATCAGTAATAAGTGCCTATTATCTAACCATCAGCTTTTTCTTGAATAACTTGATAACATTCATCAAGAGAAGCTCTTCTCGTCATCGCTTCAACTAAAACTTCGTAGGAAGAATTATATTTTTGTAGCAGATTTTGAGCTTGTAGGCTAGCCCATTGTTGTTTTTTGGGAAACTCCCTTGCTGGGAAACCTAATGCAACTAACGCTTCTTGGATTTTTTGCTTATCTTCTTCCCCTCCTTCGGCATTACCATAAACTAATTTTTCTGCGGCAATTCCTGCCATCCAAACAGTACAAAAGCGTTCTAATAATAAAGGAACTTCTTGGGTAGGAAGTTTTTTGCTAAGTAGCTTATCTGTGTCAAACTCAACTCCTCCTAAACCTGGTTGCCCAGTTTGTAAAGCTTCCCAGGGGGTAAGGGTATAACCAAGGATGGGAATACCTAAAAAGTAAGCAGCGAGAAAATGCCCTGCTTCATGGTGAATGATTCTTTGGCGATGCTGAGGGGAAAAGGAGGCTAACCAGTCGAGAAGTAAGGTAGAGCCTTTTCCCTGTAAACTGAGGGTATCAAGGGTTCCTAAACCTAAAACAATAGCTGTGATCAAAGCTGGTACAGCAGGGGAGATTTTAAATAATGGCCCCAATAAAGAAAACATGGTGATGACAAAGATGCCGATGGCAATGGTATTTAAAGCAGTTTGCTGCATATTGTTAAACATTTATCATTTATCATTTCAGATAATCATTACCTTTATTCCCCTAACTCAATAACTCCTCAGCTATTTGTTTTAAGACTTCTTTAGGGGGACGAGGTTGCCAAGCTAATTCTTGTTGGGCTTTGCTGCTATCTACCCTGACGCACCGATCATAAACGTAGTGGAGACGTTCTTTACTTAAAGGAGGATTAAATTTGAACCATTTTCCCAAAGGATCGAGTAAGTTTCCTGCTAATCTGGCTAGGGGTTGGGGAACTTCTTTGGGGAGGGGAATACCTGTTTTTTGGCTGAGGAGGGCGAACATTTCTTGAGTTGGTAATTCTCCGGCGGAGATAATGTAATGCTCTCCTGGTGGGGCTTTCTCTTCAGCTAGTAACATCGCTTCAACTAGATCATCTACATGAACTATACCTGTGAGGCGATCGCCTCCTACCCATAGTTTTAGTTTATTAGCCAGAAAAAGTTTTAAAATCGGACCAAAATGAGGATCATCAACACCGAAGATCCCCGAAGGCATTAAACTAACTACAGGTAATCCTGACTGGGCATATTGATCTACTAATTTTTGAGCTTGATATTTGCTGCTGTCATAAGCCGAAGAGAAGTCTTTTTGTTGACGTTGGTAGGTTTCGTTGACTATTTTCCCTTGGCTATCTCCGTAGATGCCGATAGTACTGCAATAAATCAGCTTTTTAATACCTACTGCGTGGGCAGTTTCTAGGATGCTGCGAGTGCCTTCAACATTAACTCTAAACATTTCTGCGGCGTTAACTATACCCAAGTCTACATAGGCAGCAACATGAAAGACAGTCTCAACACCAGTCATGGCTTGTTCTAAGGCATCTTGGTTAGTTATGTCGCCATAAACCAGTTTGAGATTATTCTTTGCCAAACGTTCTACATTACTCGAATGCCTTACTAAACCAATAACTTGATCTCCTCTTCGTTCCAAAGCTTGAACTAAATGAGAACCTGTGAAGCCATTTGCCCCTGTAACTAATGCTTTCATGATCTTTTCGTATACCAATAAGCCCAAGCAATTAGGACAAATTGTAAAGGTAATCTAATGACATGAAACCAAGGAGAATCTGATACTTCTCCAAGGCTAATATTATTAATTGCCATATTAATGTTAGCAGGGTATACCGCAATTAATAATACGACTAAACTCCAAGCTGCACCGCGACTTAGAGAAGGTATTAATAAGCCAATACCAGCGAGAATTTCCCAGATGCCAGTGAAATAGACTAATGCCAAAGGAAAGGGTAAGATTTCTGGCACAATTTTCACAAAAGGTTCAGGAATTAGGAAATGAAGTACTCCCGGAATGATTATACAAATAGCGAGAATAACCCGCAGTATTTCTTTGCTTTTTTGCCAAGGAAAGATTGATTTCTTTTTCATATTTTTTTACTCATTTTGATAGTATTCATGGGACAAAAAAGGTAGATCAACTATCTCTCCTAGCACATTACCAATTTGCACCTTCAAACCAGCCCCCCCAGCCTTAGTACGAATATAAGCGAGGCTAAAAGCACCTTGTTCAGTTATAGTCGAACTAGTTATTTTGCCGACTTTTTTCCCTGCTACCATAACTTCACTTCCCGGTTCTACCAGTGCAGTTGACTTCACTCCCCACAGCCTTTGCTTAACACCTTGATAAGTATTTAATCTAGCAATAGTTTCTTGGCCAATGTAACAACCTTTATTAAAGGAAATATTTTGCCAAAGTCCTGTTTCTAAAGGATTATAATCTTCCGTTAATTCTTGTCCAGGAACTGGTCTACCTTGGAGAATACGCAGTTGTTCCCAAACGCAGTTCCCTAGAGGAGTTACACCTTTATTTATTAGTTGCTTCCACAAATTTGCTGCTTCTTGAATCGGTACAATTAAGGTATAACCAGGAATTTTCAAACCTGTACCTAAACAAAAACGTAGTTTGGTATTTTGAATATCTATTAATTGGTGGGAAAATTCTCCCCCGTCCCCCAGTTTTCCTACACCCAACTCTTGAATAACCTGATCACTTTGAGGCCCAATCAACGTAAAAAGTCTATATTCTTCGGAAATATCTGTTAGTTCTACTTTATCCATCGGAAAAAGGAAACGGTCTAACCATTTCATCATTTCTTCCCGTTTTTGAGGAGAAATTAATAACAATAGGCTATCTTCTGTGACATAAACTGTAACTAAATCTATGTTGCGTCCAGTAGAAGTAACAAAAACTGTCTCACAACCTTGTCCTGGCTTTAGTTGATTAATTTCATTAGTACTTTGATTATGAATAAATCGTAAGCGTTCTTGATCACAAACTTTAATCAATCCCCAATGGGATCTATCCCATAAAGCAACTTCTTTTTGTGCCGCTTTTAAAGCTTTGCTGTCGTTACCAAAGCTATCAGGAACAGAAGGGTAAGAAATAAAGGTTGCCCCTGCTTGTTTTTGAATTTCTAGTAGTTCTTTAGTCATTTCAACTTCTTTTGGCTTTTACAAATACAATTAAAGTATGTGTTAAATGCTACTTTTGAATTTTTAATTAACGCTGCTCCCTTCACCAATTTGCTAAGCTAAAAGTAATGTGGTAACAGTCCTAAGCAATTTCTGTCTAGTAATCTTAAAGAGATTGGCAGGACAAAAGAATTAAAGTACTATCAATTTTCAGGTAGTTATTGAATTAACTGAGGCGAACCTTATGACAGCAAGCTATGCAACCTCTTCTGCTAGAGCAGAAATGACAGAACTTCGACGCTTAAAAACTTTGTTACCGCCAGAGTTACAAAGTTGGGTCATGGTAGAAGGTACAGCAGAAGTTAACCCCCCTTTAATTCGGTGTGAAGAAATCGGTCGAGACGAAGTAGAAATTCAAATCGACTTAGCCAAGTGGGAAAACTTTGCTATTGATCAGCGTAACCTATTATTCTGGCACGAAGTTGCCCGTGTTCAAAATGATACTATCCCCAGAGAGGGATGGGAAATGGCTGCCTTAGCAATAGGTTTAGGGGGGGCAGTAGGAGAACTTTGGGTTCAAGATGGTTTATTGCTGCTTCTAGCTTTATCCCTTTGCGGTATATCTGGCTATCGGCTTTGGCAAAAGAATAATGGAGATCGTACTTTACAAGAAGCTATTGAAGCTGATGAAAAAGCGATTATTCTTGCCACTCGCTTCAACTATACTCTCCCCAATGCCTATAAGAGTCTAGGTAGCGCCCTCAAAACAATTATTGAACAAAGCCCCAGCCGCCGTCAGCGCAAGAAGTATGAAACTCGCTTACAAGCTTTACGTCGCAATGCTTCTAAGGCAAAAGCAAAGATGAAAGAAAAACGGGGGAGTCAATGAACAATGAACATTGTTTCCGTATTGCTTCGTTATTCCTATAACTGAATCATTGAGCATTTATTATTAGAGTTGCCCAATCATTTTATGGGTTTGGGGCAGTACCTTAACTTGGTTGAACTTCTGAGATTGCCCTAGCTGCTTCATTAAGACTTGCCAATCCAGAATTTGCTCTGGTGTAGGAGAAACTAGCTCTCTAGCTCCTAAAGGCTTTTCTAGGGGGGTTACAGGTTGTAAGAAAATAACTATCTCCGGATTCACTTTAGCAACTAACTCAGCCGCTTGCTTCAAATCCTCTGGGTTAGTTGTTTGAGAAACAATTATTTTCACAAAAACATCTACCGAAGCCTCCCAACATAGCTGAAGAAACTCTTTGTGTGCTTGCCAATGTTCTTCCCCGCTAGTACTAGGTAACTTAATATCCATACCTACCAAATCGAGATAGGGCAGAATTTTACTCAAAAGTTGGGGGCGATGACCCCCAGTTTCTAGATAAATTGGTAAGGAGCTAACTTCCTTAAGCTGGGGCAAAAACTCTTGGAGGAAGGGAGCATGGAGTAGAGGCTCTCCCCCAGTTAAACTAATACTATCGTGTAGTCTTGGTCTATCTTGTTGCTTAACCCATTGCAGCAACACAGGCAATTCCACAGGATTAGGGTAGTCGATAAAATCTCGCTTTCCGGGTGTCTGTTCAACTCGACATTTTGGAGAAAGTCCCCAAGTATGAGAACTATCACAAAAATTGCACCGCAGGTCACAAAAAGCAAAACGGATAAAAATTTGGCGAGTACCAACATTAACCCCTTCTCCTTGAATAGCAGAAAAAACTTCGACTAAGTTAGCCTTATGGGAAGATTGCTTAATCATAAATTTGCATAAATACCGAGTTTTTTAATTCTTGATGAAGATAGAGATTTTAGGACAGAATATTGGTCGAGCGATCAATATTTTATGACTAAAGGAAGCAGCCAGTTGCAATGACTAGCCAAACCCCAGAAATTCCAGAAGCTGATTTTAAGATCAATTTATCTGACCAGGTAGCCTGTATTGAGATGCCGGAAAGGATAACTATTTTGGAGGCTGTCGCTTTTAAAACGACATTTCAAGAACTCCTTGTTGTTACCCCTGGGCCAGAAAAAATCGTTCTCAACTTCACCAAGAATACCTTTATCGATAGCAGCGGCATTGGTGCTTTAGTTACTAATTTCAAAGCTGCCCAGAAAAAAGGCTTAGAGTTGTTACTCAAAAATGTCCATCCTCAAGTGATGGCGGTTTTTATTATGAATGGGCTTGATCAAGTTCTTGAGATTCAACCCCAAGCTAAAAAACAAATCCAATCCCCGAATAGTAATCAAGAATCTCAGCCCCCAGCAACTCACCCTTCAACTCATTCTTTGGTAAAACGATTGATAGATGTTATTGGGGGCTTAGTTGGTTTGGTGATTACAGGGATTTTGTTTATTCCCATTGTTATAGCCATTAAACTCGAAAGTCCAGGTCCAATTTTCTTCGCCCAAACTCGTCACGGTTGGCTAGGGAAGAAATTCAAAATCTGGAAATTCCGCTCCATGTGCATTGATGCAGAAAAAAGGAAGTCTGAGATCAAAAATCAAGCAAGTGGGGCTTTTTTCAAAAATGAAAATGATCCTCGTATCACCAAGGTGGGTAGCTTTTTAAGAAAAACTAGTCTTGATGAATTGCCTCAATTCTGGAATGTTGTTAAAGGAGAGATGAGTTTGGTGGGAACCCGTCCTCCTACTAGTGATGAAGTTGACCATTACGATATTCCCGAATGGCAAAGATTCGATGTTAAACCGGGGATGACAGGAGAGTGGCAAGTTAACGGGCGCTCACAAATTCGTGAATTTGAAGATGTTATCAAAATGGACTTGCGCTATCAAAAAAACTGGAGTTTGATTTATGATATCAAACTAATCCTCAAAACCATCTTAATTTTGTTTAATAAAAATAGTGGAGCTGTTTAAAAAACCAAAAAAACATTTTCTGTTAATGCAGAATAAAAAACCACTTAAAGAATCATACTTAGAAGTCACCACAGACTTAAACGCTTTGTCGCAAGTGTTAGATTGGTTTGAAGAAATTGCTACTCCTCTACTACCAGGAAAAGCTTCCTGGCAATGTAAGCTAGCCTTGGCAGAAGGCTTTACTAATGCTGTTCGCCATGCACACCAGGGTCTACCTAAAGCAACGCCAATTAAATTAGAACTTAAATTCTTTACTCAATATCTAGAAATGAAAATATGGGACAAAGGACAACCTTTCGATCTTATTGCTAGGCTTCAATATCAAATTAAATTACAAAATGATTTTGATCCCAAAAAAGATGATGTTCCAGAAGGTGGACGAGGTTTAGTTTGGATGAATCAATTAACTGACGAACTAAGTTATATTCGCACCCCCGATCAACAAAATTGCTTGTTTATGGGTAAGAAACTTAAAAGGATTAGGAAGCAATAAGGGTTAGGGGTTAGGGGTTAGGGGTCAGGGGTCAGGGCATCTTTACATTTCATCATCTGCCTGAATTAAATAATTATCATTGATAATTGAGCAAAAGTTCCTTTTGCAAAAACTTGCCCCACTTTGCTGCTAAATCAACTTCAGTAAAGGGAATTTTAATAGTCTCAGTTTGAGCAACTAACTTAAAAGCAAGATCAGGCTTACCTTTATTGGGAAGTGATTCTAAATCAACAACTTCATCATCAACTAATAACTCAATAGACTCTACATCTTGAAGAGAAAAAATTTCTATATCAATAGGTTCGCCGCGAGTGGGCTTTCCCCAAGTAATCTCGCTACCTTTTTTGCCGATAACAGCATAAATATCATACTTCGCCTGGTCAAACTGTTCTGCCCAACGACCATAAGCTTCCACTTTTTGATATTCATACCAACCTTTCCAAGCTAGCCAAAAAAAGACAGCTAATAAAGGCAACCACAATAAACCTCTTTCCACAATAATTTAGTTGTTAGATGTCCTTTATTATTATCTTATATATTTACATAATGAGGAGGGAACATTGGCTCAATGGTAGATGAAAAAAACATCCGTATCGGTATTTTAACAGCCTCAGATAGAGCTAGTGCTGGAGTTTATGAAGACCTTTCTGGTCAAGCAATAATTGATTTGCTTAATTCTTATTTAGCTAATAAATGGGAACCTGTATATCAAGTTATTCCTGATAACCAAGAGGGTATTGAAAATTCCCTCAAAAAAATGGCTGATCAAGAGGGTTGTTGTTTAGTTGTAACCACAGGAGGTACAGGACCAGCCCCAAGGGACGTGACCCCAGAAGCAACAGAGGCTGTGTGTGAGAAGATGTTACCAGGGTTTGGGGAATTAATGCGTTCTGTATCCCTACAATATGTCCCCACAGCGATCCTTTCCCGTCAAACAGCCGGAATTCGTGGCAGTTGTTTAATAGTTAACCTCCCCGGCAAGCCCAAATCAATTAAGGAATGTCTCGAAGCCGTTTTCCCAGCTATCCCTTATTGTCTAGATTTAATTAATGCTCCTTACTTAGAATGCAATGGAGATGTTATTCAAGTATTTCGACCAAAGAAGTAAACTGAATAATTGCGGTGCGACCCTGCATGGCGCGTAATACGCAAGGGAATGCGCATCGATTGATAACTAATAACTGATAACTGATAACTGATATGACCCTAACAGTATATAACACCCAAAATCGTCGCCAAGAGGCTTTTCAAACCATTGAACCTGGAAAGGTGAAAATGTATTGCTGTGGTGTTACTGTTTATGACTATTGTCATTTAGGTCATGCTCGTTCTTATATTGTTTGGGATGTGGTACGTCGCTATTTGGAATGGCGGGGATACGAAGTTGAGTATGTGCAGAATTTCACAGATATTGACGATAAAATTATCAATCGGGGGAAGCGAGATAATTTAGCACCGGAAGAGGTTGCACAATGCTATATCAAAGAATATTTCACAGATATTAGACGTTTAAATGTTAGGGATGCAGATGCTTATCCCCAAGCAACAGAACATATCGCTGCCATGCACCAGCTAATTGAAAACTTAATCGAACAGGATTTAGCTTATGCTGCTGGGGGAGATGTTTATTATCGAGTGGAAAAGTTCCCTAGCTACGGTAAACTTTCAGGACGAAAATTAGACCAAATGGAAGCGGGGGCAAGTGGTAGGGTTGATACTTCTGAGGTCGAAGAGGTTAAAAAACAACACCCCTTCGATTTTGCTCTCTGGAAGGCTGCTAAGAAGAGTGAACCTAGTTGGGATTCTCCTTGGGGGTCTGGCCGTCCGGGCTGGCATATCGAATGTTCAGCAATGGTTAAAGCCCTTTTAGGAGATACCATTGATATTCATAGTGGTGGTGGGGATTTGGTTTTCCCTCACCATGAAAATGAAATTGCCCAATCGGAAGGGGCAACTAAGCAACCGTTGGCTAATTATTGGTTGCATAATGGCATGGTGATGGTAGATGGACAGAAAATGTCGAAATCTTTAGGTAACTTCACTACCATCAGGGATTTATTAAACCGCCCTGTTGACCCCATGGTAGTGAGGCTATTTGTTTTACAAGCACAGTACCGCAAACCTTTAGACTTTACTGATGAAGCGATCGCCTCAGCTAAAAATAGTTGGGAAACTTGGCAAGCAGGCTTATCATTTGGGCAGCAATATGGGGAAAAGTTAGGCTTCCGAGAGGAATATCTACAGATAGATGAGTCCTATAAATCTCGTTTTATTGAGGCGATGGATAATGATTTTAATACTCCTAATGCCATGGCAGTTTTGTTTGAATTAGCTAAGGAATTGCGCCGTCAGACTAATTTAGTCGTTCATGAAGGAGAAATTGACGCTTCAACTCAAGTTTTAGCTAGGCAGTGGCATACCTTAGTTGAATTAGCGGCTGTTTTGGGGTTAGAAGCTATTACCGAACAAGAAGAAATTCCTCAAACTAATACCGAAAAAATTCAAACTTTGGTCAAACAAAGACAACAAGCAAGGCGCGATCGCAATTTCACAGAAGCTGATCGCCTTCGAGATCAACTTCAAGAAATGGGCATTGGTTTAATAGATCAACCTAACGGTGAAACTCGCACTTTAGAACTAAAGTAATCCCCTCTCTTGAGTGTTTAATGATAAATGTTAGATGATAAATGGAATACAACGAGTTATTTGCAACAATTGAAGAACTAGTTTTACATCATTCCCCTAGTGGCATGGAAGGAGAAATTGATGTTTTATTGCAACAAAAATTCACTCAATTAGGAGTTGAAGTATGGCAAGATCGCGCCGGGAATATAATTGCTAGAATTCCAGGGCAAAATCCTCAAAGAGCGATCGCAATTACAGCACATAAAGACGAAATTGGAGCCATAGTTAAGAATATTGATGAAGATGGTTGTTTAGATGTTCGTAGGCTAGGAGGTTCTTTTCCTTGGGTTTATGGTGAAGGGGTTGTGGATATCCTTGGGGATAAAGAAACTATTGCCGGAATTCTTTCTTTTGGCTCTCGCCACGTTTCCCATGAATCTCCTCAAAAAGCTTTACAAGACAATGCTCCTTTGAAATGGGAAAATGCTTGGGTAGAAACGAAGCGTAGCCCGGCAGAATTAGCTGAATTAGGAGTAAGGGCAGGTAGTAGGGTTGTGGTAGGAAAACACCGTAAAAAGCCTCTACGTATTAAAGATTATATTGGTAGTTATACTCTAGATAATAAAGCTTCTATCGCCATTTTACTCGCCTTAGCTCAACAAATCAAAAATCCGATTAAAGATGTTTATTTAGTTGCCTCAGCCAAAGAAGAAGTAGGAGCAATTGGTGCATTATACTTTACTCAAAACCAAAAATTAGACTCCCTAATTGCCTTAGAAATTTGTCCTTTGTCCCCAGAATATCCGATTTTACCAGGCAGCTTTCCTGTACTACTTTCTCAAGATGGTTATGGTGTTTATGATGAAGGATTGAACCAAGAAATTAGAAAAGCCGCAGAGCAAGCTAGTGTTCCTCTACAACTTGCGGTTATTAGTGGTTTTGGTAGTGACGCATCCATCGCCATGAAGTTCGGACATATAGCTAGGGGGGCTTGTTTAGGATTTCCTACTGAAAATACCCACGGTTACGAAATTGCCCATTTAGGGGCGATTACAAACTGCATCGAAATTCTGAGTGCTTACTGTCAAAGTAATTTTGAATTAAGCTAACTGCTAATTGCTAGTTGAATCATTGGTAACTGTAGGGCTTGCCTTTGCCCTTAGATATCATTGATAATCAAACTTTAACTGAACCGAAATGAGTACTAAAGGCGATATTTAAGTTTTCTAAAGAGTTAACTAACCAAACAACTTTGTTTTTGGTAAAACTCTCATAGTGATTAAACAGAATAGCAAATTGTTTTTCTAAATAAGGTTTGACTTTATCACAGAGCAAAACAACTTTGAGCAATAAGCCAACGGTTGAGGTAACACCTAAGTTGGTGGTAATATCAGAGAAAATGTAGTGGACAGGATTTTCAGCGCTTTCTACCACAAGGAAATCTAATAGCTTGCGACAAGTTTTGTGGAGTAAGTTTTCGCTAAGTTGCTGGCTGTCATTTTCTATTAAAGTAGTTTGTAAATGTTCATAAAGTCGTCGATTAAAATGGCCATTACCGTACTTGGGGTCAATCGAAGCGGTTAAGTGATCGTATAATTCTTCTTTAAAAGTGCGGTAACAAGGTGTCCAACGGCTTGAAGTCCGAAATCTTGTGGCTAGGTCACGATAAGTATTACTGCTGTCAACTTTGCCAGTAAAGTGTTGGATCGCATAGTTCAATTCCCCATCGCTAAGCAATGTAGGGTTGGGAAGAGGGTTTTGGGGGCGTTGTAACTTTTGGTAGGTGACATATTTAGATAAATCTAGCTCAAACTTCTGTTGTGCTTGCTCTTTGATGAGCCGGATTTTTTGCCGTTGTTCGTCGCTGCTATCATTAGTTAGCAAACAGTGTTCATAAAGACAAGGATAGCGACCAATGAAGCTTCTTAAAGGAGTTGCTTCTGTATGGTTATGTTGACTGCTTTGAGCAAATACTTCAGCTAAATGTCTTAAGGAACGGTATTGCTCAGTTTGCTGAAAATCTTTAATTAAAGAGCGGAGGCGTTGGGTGGTGCGAGAGGTGGCAGGTTGAGTTGGTAGGGTGTCAAAAAGTCCGATTAGGCGGAGGATAGTGGTTTTGCAACGCGGCTGTTTTAACCAGCTATTGATGAAGATATAACAACTACGATTGAGGATAAACTTAAACTCCCTAGCCGCAAAATCTGAAAGGATAATTCTTTCCAAAGACCAGCGAATTTGAGGATTGGGATAGCTGTTTCCTTCTATAAATAAGAGGCGAAAACGGGCAATCAGCTTTTCAGGAGTTTCTCTTTGGGTGCATTCTCGTAAATGAGCATAAAGAAAATCCTCATCTGAGGTGGTTTCGCGGTTGTAGTAGTTCGATAATGAGTCAGTCACAAATCAACACTCCCAATTTTAAAGGAAGAGTAAGGAGCAAGGTCAGCCAATAGTATTTATATCCTAGCTACTAATATTTATGCAGTTTAGGATTGACGTTGCAGAAAAATAGTAAGTTTCTTTGATAGTATGGAGGATTCTAACTTTATTAATGCCATAATCTAAGAACTTTTTCTTCCGTAAAAGCATTGAACATTTAGATGAAGTAATGGCAGTGGTTCTGTTATTCCTACGAGGAATGCGCCCCTAAAGCTTTTAAGGTAGCTTGTTGTGCTTGGGTTATGCCTGTAACCCCTTGAATATTAGTTCCGTCATAGGGTTTATCGGTGTTTAGGGTTTTGAGGCATTGGCTAGTTTCTCTGTCCCAAAGTTCAATGGTTCGGTCTTGGGTAGCACTAATAATCATTTGACCAAAGGAACTAAAGTTGACTAACCAAAGGGGATTGTTACGTTTTGATAAGGTAGTAAGTTCTTCTTGATCTGCTTGCCACCACTGAATTTGATGATCGCAACTACCTATAATTAATAGCTGCCCTTGGGGGTTAAAAGTTACTGCTTGAATGATTTGGCTACGATTAGGCCAAGTTTGCAAGCATTCACCTGTGTTTAGATCCCAGAGTTTGATGGTTTGGTCGTGACTACCAGTAGCTAAGGTGGGTTGGGTGGGATTAAAGCTTAAGCGATGAATGCGATCGCTATGACCAGAAAGAGTATGGAAGCATTTTCCTGTGGCAACATTCCAAAGTTTAATGGTGCGATCATAGCTGCTACTAGCTAAAATACTACCGTCGTGATTAAAGGCAATTTCACTAATCCAGCGATTGTGACCAGAAAGAGTATGGAGGCATTTTCCTGTGGTAATATCCCAAAGTTTAATTGTGTAGTCATCGCTACCAGTGGCCAGGATTTGACCGTTAGGACTGAAAGTTACTACTTTGATTTTATCTGTGTGTCCTTGAAGGGTTAGTGGAGGTGTAGGGGTTGTGATTGACCAGAGTTTGATAGTGTGGTCATAGCTCCCTGTTGCTAAAGTTGGCTGGTTGGGGGAAAAGGCCAGGGAACAAACCCAATCGAGGTGTCCAGCCAGTATTTTATAGCAATGACCAGTGTTAAGATCCCATAGCTGCACAGTTTTGTCTTCGCTCCCTGTGGCGAGGATTTGTTGCTCTGAGTTGAAGGTAAAAGATAAAATTTGGTTACGCTGGCCTCGTAAAGTTCTCAGGCGTTTACCGAGTTTCACATCCCAAAGCTGAACAGTTTTGTCTTCGCTGCCAATGGCCAAAATGGGTTGGTCAGGACTAAAGGTTAGAGAATAGACATTTTCCCCAATTTTGAGAGTTTTCTGGCAGCTTCTGGTGGGAATATCCCAGAGTTTGACTTGGCGGTTATCACTGCTGCTAGCTAAGATTTGGCTATCAGGGTTGAAGGCAAAGGCAGAGATGTTATCTTCGTGACCTTGGAGAGTCCGGAAACAACGACCTTGATTAATATCCCAAAGTTGAATAGTTTGATCATCACTAGTTGCGGCAATGAAACAAGCTTCCGGGCGATCGCCGGGGTGATATTCTCCTAAAGGATAGGGTTGTACCGCTAAGGCAACAGCAGAAAGCCAGCTACTATCACCGAAAAAAGGTTGTAAGCATTTCCCGGTATTAAGCTCCCAAATTCTTACAGTTTGGTCATCGCTACTACTAGCAAGGATCTGGTTGTTGGGGCTAAAACAGAGGGCATGGATTCTCTTACTATGACCGCGAAGGGTATGCAAAGGTTGCCCTGTCTTAATGTCCCAAATCCTGACGGTTTGGTCGTCGCTACCGCTAGCTAATAAAGAATTGTCTTCACTAAAACCCAAGCAATTAATTTGGTTTTGGTGTCCTGACCAAGTTTTTAGGCATTGACCTGTGGTTACTTGCCAAAGTCTGAGGAGGCAATCTTCTCCACCACTGGCGAGGAGATCACCTTGGGGGTTAAAAGCTAAAGCCCTCACTCGCCCTGTTTGTCCTTGACAACTTAGAAGTTGTCGCCCATCTGCCACTTGCCAAAGCAAAATTTGACCTTCTGCATCTCCTGTGGCGAGGATACCACCTTTACCTAAAGCGACTACCAAAGAACTACCTAGAGTTTTGGCAAAGACAGATTTAGCTAGATCTGCCCCTGCAAAGTTGACATTTTGCAGGTGGGCATCTTGGAGATAGGCTTGCCAAATAGTTAATTGGGAAAAGTCGTAGGCTGCTAAATTGAGTTTTAATTCCTGGCAGAGGTTAATAATGTTGCCTCCGCCGTAACCTGGTAAGTTGTGATATTTGTTTTTAATTGTTTGGAGGAGTTGTTGCAGTTTGGCAGCAATTTCCTGGGGATGTTGATATTTGGCGGCTAAACTTTCTGCTATGGGTTGAAGAATAATCCTTTGTTGGCTTTCTCTGATGTAGTCTTTTGCTTGGGCTTTGATTAAAGCGTGACTCATCAATAAAGAGATATCACCCCCCTCTATTTCTGCGGCGATCTGTTGAATAAACCTTTCAATGATATATTCCCTTACCGCAGGTTGTTGAGTGAAATAGTTAGTTTGGCGTTCTTTTTCTACTAAGGATCTCCTCGTTAAGGAGATGAGGGAGTTTTGCAGTTGTCTTTTAGCTTCGGTGGTGACAATATCTTCTTGTAGGGTAGGGAGGGAGGTTGGTTCGCGGTTAATAGCTAGCCAATACATGACTTCTTGTTCTGCTGTTGAAAGGCGGCTAAGTTGTTGTTCTAGTAAGTCCCTGATGTCAGCAAATTGGGCTGCCCCCTGTTGGATTTGAGTTAATAGTTCTCCTATTTCTCCCCCATAAAACTCTTGGATGTATGTGGCTACGAGTTTGAGGGCTAAGGGGTTGCCGCCGTAATAAGCCATGAGTTCCTGCTCCTGTCCCTGAGAACCGGAGCAACCTTTGTCTTTGAGGAAGTTTTGACCTTCACTTTCTTTTAAGCCCCTCAAGGGACAGGAACGGACTTTAGGGGTTTGTCCTTCTAAGAGGGCGACTTCTTTGGGTTTTTCCCTACTGGTTAAGATTAAGCAACTTTGGTGAGGGGAGTTACCAATCCGCTTAAACAATTCTCCATAATCGTCATAACCAGGTTGATAATGACCCACTTTACTAGGTTGGAGAAGAGATTCTGCATTATCTAAAACTAACAAGACGGGGGCAGAACGCAAGGAGGCCATTAATTGGTTAATTTGCTGATTTAAGTTTGGGGACAGATCAATTTCTTGTTCCGGAGAGAGGAATTGGCAAATGTCGGCAATAATTTCTGTTACCGGGGGGGCATTATAGAGCGATCGCCAAATAATATAGGCAAATTCAGATTGGATTTGTTGAGCTAATTGTACAGATATGGAGGTTTTACCAATGCCTCCCATGCCTAAGATAGCGATGAGACGACATTGATCAACGACAATCCATTGTTTAAGTTGGGTAAGTTCTTCTTCTCGCCCATAGAAGGTTGTGACATCAGGAACTTCGCCCCAATCTTGGTTAGTTTGCGGAGGAGTTTTTGCTGGGGAGACAATGGGGCTGGGTTGAGGAGGTGAGGTAACTTGATACTCTTTTAACCAAGCGATCGCCGCCCGTAAATTCTTCTTCGTAACCTTGTTTCCCTGTTCATGAGAAAGTAGTCGCCATAATTTTGGCCCTATATCTTTTTTTAAGTACCCCGGACTGAAGTTGTGTTCTTTGGCGATATCTTCATAGGTTTTGTTCTGCCAAGTTCCTTTAAAAACAGCAGTTTGAGTCTCTGTTAAATGTTTCCCCGTCTTTGCTAATACAACTGCATCTGCAACTTTGAAAGCCTCCTCAGAGTTCATATTTATTGGTACATCCTGATTTTTTTTTAGTCTACCTGAACTTTCCTGACTTTTTCTGTAACTTTTCTACTTACCCCATAGCATTTCAACAACTAGAAACCAGAACCAGCCTTCATTTTTAGTTTTTGATTTTTAATTTTTAATTCCCCAAAGCCCTATTCCTGAACTTTACTGTATCGACTTTTTCTAGGTTCTTGAGCAAACTAAATATAGTCACTCAACCAAGGACTCACCAACAACCAGGTCTTATCTCAAAACTAAATATTTATGAGAGAGGATTACTACGATGCTTCTACCAGTTTTAACTTTTTTAAGTGTTAGTTTGCTTTGTACACAACTACTAGCCAAAGAAGAAGAGAAGCCGAAGAAAAAAGAACCAGAAGAACAATTAGCCGATGCTTTAGCTAAATATCTTTTAAAAGATAGTAAGAAAGCTGAAAGCTAACAAGGGCAAAGATTGCTCTAATGACTGAGCAATCTTGTCGCCAATCTGCATCTACATTAATTATATTGGTAAATATTTTGTTAGAAATGAAAACTGTTTTAGTGGTAGAAGATGATCCGATTAATTGGAAAGTTTTTCAAAAGATAATTACTAAACAAGGTGGTTTGGCTGCCAAGCATACAGAAAATGCTGAAGAAGTGATGCAAATTGTCCAGCAAAAAGAAGCAGATATTATTCTTATGGATGTTTCTTTAAATAATAGCTACTACCAAGGCAAAGCTGTTGATGGTATTGCCATTACTCAAATGCTTAAAGCCCATCCCCATACTGCTAAAGTGCCAGTTATTTTAGTTACAGCTAATGGTGGCAGTGGCGATCGCCAGCACTTTTTGGAAACTAGTGGGGCAGATGGCTATATTCCCAAGCCAGTAACGGATTATCAAGATTTTGTGGCTCAAATCAAAGCTAAACTTGCTGCAAACTAAGAGAATTGTTTTTACTTTTTAGTCCTGTTTTTCCTTCAACAATTTGTATATCTTAAATAATCGGGGTAGCAAAAATGATCAGTACTGTATTAGATTCCGTTGAGGATTATCAGCAATTGTCCCCTTCTCTTGATAAACTTAAACCAGTTCAATCCAAGACTGTAGCTATTTTTAATCCCTACTGTAAAAGTAGCCGACGCAGTTTTTTGCCTCTTGCTCTTAATCTTTATCAAAAAGGTCATTTGGAAGGAGAAAGAAAAATAGCTGGAGGAAAAAATATTTCTTTTGTGGCTAGTTGGTCTACGGATGTTAATTTTATTCCTTCCCAATTCACCTATTGTATTGTTCAGTTTAATGGGAATGCTGAGTTAAGTTATAAAGTCTTGGTTCTTAATTCGGAATTCATTAATTATCTTATTGATATGATAGTTAGCTATCAAAAGAACGGTGATACAGATTTTCCTCAGTCTTTTTATTATAAGTTACTCCGCATGGATAAATAAGTCTTTTATATAACGTCAATCTCTACAAGACGTTATCAATTTTGCTCCTGGTGCAGAACGCGATATATAACTTTCGGTAAGAAACAAGGGAAAGTTATGTGTCGCGTTTTTCTTATTAATTTGATAAGCTGTCCGTGCTTTTAAATTGGTTTGTGAAGGGAGGGTTTGCGCTTATGGTTGCCGTAAGGTTATAGGCAATAGGGAACAAGGAATAAGATGGTTTTTAACTTATTAGTTAATCTTTAAGACAGTGTTGTTGTCAATTAAAGCAGGTTTGCCTTCTTGATTAATAGCACTGAAACCCTGAAAATAATCACCAATTTCTTCTGGGAAAGTGGGGAAGTTGAAAATACTATCTCCTTGGGCAATATCGGCCCAAAAATAACGTAAATTGCCGATATATTTTTCTGCTTCAGTAACTGGCAAATTGAGTGGTGGATCAGTTAATAATCTCATCATAAAAGGATAGGAGCGATCGCCCATCCATTCTCTGGAAAAATGCGGTAAGTTTTCTTTGCCAGGGACAGATTTTATTTGCTGGGAAGTGATGTTTAATTCTTTTTCTCCCAATTCGTTGGTGTTGAGTTCTAAGATGCGGTAGGGGTGAGGATAGCTAACTAAAGAACCTGTGGTAATTTCATAAAGTTCTTCTTCTTGGGCAATATCTTGAACGTGTAAATGCCCTGTGAAAATTAATTGAACTCCATAATGACGTAGTAACTTTTTTAATTGGGGAGCATTATCAAGCATATAACGCTGTCCTAAAGGATGTAAAGATTGTCCAGGTAAATGTTCTACGACATTATGATGTACCATAACCATAATAAATTTGTTTTGGTATTGAGAAAGAACCTTTTCTAACCAAATTAATTGTGGTTGATCTAAGCAACCAATTTGTTGCCCAGAATTATCAAATTGATTAGAATTTAAGGCAATTAATTGTAGTCCGGGGTGTATTTCTTTGGTGTAATAAAGTTGTTGAGGATCATCATAACCAAAGTCTTGATAATAACTAGGAAAATCTTTTAAACCAATACATTTATCCGTACCATGGAGGCTGGGTACATCATGGTTGCCGGGAATTACATAAGTGGGAAAAGGTAGGGAAGCGAGGCGCTTTTTTAACCAGGAATGGTTTTCTGGTTCCCCATGTTGAGTTAAGTCTCCTGGTAGGAGGAGAAAGTCTAAGTTAAGGGTTTCTAAATAAGTTAAAGCTATTTCTAAGGCGGGGATACTTACTTCTATTAAATGAAATCTTTTCGGGCTATCCCAAATGGTTTCTGGTAAGCCGATATGTAAGTCACTAATTACAGCAAAACGTAAATTCATCATTAAAAAATTATTATTTATCATCAGATATTTATTATCAAACATTTATCACCGTAGGGGCGACTCGTTTACGAGGTGTCGTGGGCAAACCAAGATGTGAATTGAGTCGCCCGTTACTCGTTTACGAGGTGTTGTGGGCAAACCAAGATGTGAATTGAGTCGCCCGTTACTCGTTTACGAGGTGTTGTGGGCAAACCAAGATGTGAATTGAGTCGCCCGTTACTCGTTTACGAGGTGTTGTGGGCAAACCAAGATGTGAATTGAGTCGCCCGTTACTCGTTTACGAGGTGTTGTGGGCAAACCGAGATGTGAATTGAGTCGCCCGTTACTCGTTTACGAGGTGTTGTGGGCAAACCGAGATGTGAATTGAGTCGCCCGTTACTCGTTTACGAGGTGTTGTGGGCAAACCGAGATGTGAATTGAGTCGCCCGTTACTCGTTTACGAGGTGTTGTGGGCAAACCGAGATGTGAATTGAGTCACTAAGTCGCCCCGTCACCCCATCTCTCCGACAAAATGTTAAATTAATTCTGCCCAAGTACTTAGTAGGAGATTTAATTCTTGGCAAGATTTCGAGTTCGACAGCACGTTAACCCCTTATCTCAAAAGTATCAAACTCCTGCCACTCCTCCTCAATGGCAGGAAGTTTATCAAGATCCGACTCAACCATTACATTTGGATATTGGTTCAGGTTGGGGCAGTTTTTTGTTGACAATGGCACAACTTCATAAGGATGTTAATTTTCTGGGCTTAGAAATTCGTAAACCTTTGGTAGATAAGGCTAATTACGAAAAGGAAGAACTTGCCTTAAATAATCTCCATTTCTTATTTTGCAATGTTAATAATTCTTTGGGGGAGTTATTAAGTTCATTACCTACCCAAGGGCTACAATGTGTGACGATTCAATTTCCAGATCCTTGGTTCAAGAGAAAACATATTAAACGTCGGGTTATTCAACCGGAGTTAGTGGATATTTTGGCTCAATTTTTAATATCAGGAGGTACAGTTTTTTTACAATCAGATGTTGAAGCGATGACGAAAGAAATGCGTCAATCTTTTGATAAGCATCCTGCTTTTAAGCAACAACATGAAGAAGTTTATTTAACAGAAAATCCTTTTCCGCCTACAGAAAGAGAGGCTTATACTTTGAAGTTAGAAAAGCCAGTTTATCGGGCATTTATCATTAAACATTAAACATTGAAAATAAACATTAAATATTTAAAATTGGATGCTCGTTATTGGATTGCGATCGCAAAATTATAGGTAGGGGCGGGTTTTCGTAAATGTCTGTTATTGCCTAAGATATAAATAAACCCGCCCTTACAGTTTATGGGATTACCCTTCTTCGATAACTATTTGCCACAAAGCATCGATAACATGGCCAAGCTGAGGGTGATTTTCATTTTCCTGAAGCCATTGTACTATTAGAGGGAGAATGCAGGAATCTTTTTTCCCTAGTTTACCCAAAGTATTAGCAGCACCGTAGCACACAGCAATATAATCACTACGAAGAAGAGGAATTAAAGCAGTCACTATTAGCTTCCCTACTTTTCCTAAATTCCCTAAAGCCTTAGCAGCACTATAGCGCACCCTAGAATCATCTTCGTGAAGGAGAGAGAGCAAAGCCGTTACTACTTCTTCTGATGCTTCTCCTAATTTACCCAAAGCATCAGCAACAAAATAGCGTATGTCATCATCTCCTTCAAGGAGAGAGAGCAAAGCCGTCACTACTTCTTCTGGTGCTTTTTCCAAATCACCCAGAGCATCAGCAGCACGGAAGCGTACAGAGTAATGATCGTCATGAAGAAGAGGTAGTAAAGCCGTCACCACTTCTTCTGATGCTTCTCCTAATTTACCTAAAGTAATAGCAGCACCGAAGCGTACCCTAGCATTATCATCACGAAGGAGAGGAAGCAAAGCATTTACTACCTCCTCTGATGCCTTTCCTAACTTACCTAAAGCATCAGCAGCACAATAGCGTACATCAGAATCATCATCACGAAGGAGAGGAAGCAAAGCATTTATTACCTCCTCTGATGCCTTTCCTAACTTACCTAAAGCATCAGCAGTACGAAAGCGCACCCTGGAATCATCATCACGAAGGAGAGGAAGCAAAGCATTTATTACCTCCTCTGATGCTTTTCCTAACTTACCTAAAGCATCAGCAGTACGAAAGCGCACCCTGGAATCATCATCACGAAGGAGAGGAAGCAAAGCATTTATTACCTCCTCTGATGCTTTTCCTAATTCACCTAGATTAGAAGCAGCAAAAGAGCGTATATGCCAGCTATTGTCCTCGCAAAGCAGAATTGAAGCAGTGATTACCCCTTGCTTTTCCCCTAACTCCACACGATATTTCTGCAACCTTACTTTATCAACTTTCTCACCTTCAGCCTTCAATAAATCTAAAACTTGCTTCTCAAAAGCTGTCTCATACAAACGCCGTAAAGTCTGAAAACCCTGCTCTCTAATTCGCCAACCAACCTGATTATCATCACTCACCTCCAAAGCCACCAACCGAGTTAAAACCTCCTCCACCAAACCAGCATCAGCAACCCCTAGCCCCTTGGGATCTTCTGCTAAACAACTGCCTGCAAAAAATAAATCTCGATGTAACCATTGCTCATATTCACTGCCGTTGTGTAAAATCGCTTTAATCGCCTTCGCTGCTTTCTTGGGCTTTTGCTGGGCAATTAACAATAGCAAAACTTCTCGCCAGTGAGGATCATGGAGATGTGCTTTAATATGATCAAGGATAATCTCAAAATCCCCTTCATTATCTGCTTGATAATCAATCTCTTGCCCACAGAGATATTCCTGGAAAGTCTTATGGACAAAAGCATAGCAGTTTTGTCCTTGTTCATTTAGTAACCCGGTGCGCTCTTGAATTAAACTAAGAAAACGCTTTGCTTCTTCCTTTGCTTCATAGGCTTGAATACCTTTGAGGGTTTTTATTTCCCCCTTCAACTTAGCTAACAACTCCTCACAATCAATTAAAGTTCCCCCTTCTTCATCCCCTGTATTACCTTCATTGTGTATCCAATAAGCAATGATTTCCAAAATCCGCCGCAAGTCATCTAAACTGAGATATTGCAATACTTTGTGTGCCGTAATCTCTTTGTTAGCATCCCAGGAAGTAAGCAAGGTTTCCACTGCTTTATCATAGAGTTTGTAACGTTCCTTGGGTAAAACCGCTTGATAACGATGGATTAAGGCGATGATGGTTAATAACAGGGGATTCCGGGCGAGGAGTTTGATTCTTTCATTATCAGCCAAAGCCTTATGCAAATTCTCCTTGCACCTTGCTGCTTCCCCAGAATCTTTCACCCGGCTATCATACCAATGGTTAACAAACTCCTCTAACTTCTCATCATCAAAAGCTTGTAACTCAAAACGGGGAAACTCTTCGGTACGGAAAAAGTCCCGTTTATAACCAGCCGGGCGGGAAGTAATAATCGCCCGGTTATGGGGAAACTGCCCCAAAAAGTTCTCAATGCGGCGGACAATTTCGTAACGCTTGCCCGTTTCTGCAACCTCATCTAAGCCATCAAGCAAAATCAAAGCCCGCCCATCTTCTAACCAATAATTAAAGAAGCCTGTGGGTAAAATTTTCACGGCTAAACGTTTTTCAGCAAACTGTTTGGCAAACTCCAAAATACTCACATCCCCCCACCTTGCTAAGTCGCGAATACGAATAATTATGGGTAGGTAATCTACATCAGGATGTAAACCCAACTTCTCCCTTTCTCCTTGTGCCAACATCACCGCAAAGTAGCTAGCTAAGGTGGTTTTCCCTGAACCCGGCGCACCCAACAGCACAAACTTCTTTGAGTCTGTTTGTTGCAAAAGCTGCGAAGCCAGAAACTTTCGCCCCGAAGGTTTGCTGAAAGCCCGTTGTCGTTGCTGGGCAAGTAAGACTTGTTGTCGATTCTCTTCCCCTCCATAGTTCCCTAATTCAAAAACAAAATCCCTACCCCCATCTTCAACCACATCAGGCATCACAAATATTTGTGCCAACTTCTCCGACTTCTCCACTTCCTGCCCCGCCACAGGCATCCCCGCAAACTTAACATCATCAAACCAATTTGCCAGTTGAGTGAGGTAATCTTCTTTGGCTACCTGAAACTTAAGAAAAGCGTTGGTATTTTCAAAATAGGTTTTAGAAAAAACTTCTAACCAAGGCTTAACCAAATCCCTATCTATCTCTCCCTTCCCCGCAAAAAACCCCTCCCCTGCTTCTACAAAAGCCTTAGCCAAAAAATCCACATCAGGCAAACCTTCACCCTTGAGGGGCTTCTGTAACTCCTCTACTTGCGCCTCAAAAAACTGCCTCAGAAACTTCCTAATAAAATCAGGAGGACAACGATAAAACAACAAATTATATTCTTTCGTCGCCTCTCTAATCGCCCTATTCATTGCCTTACAAAGATCATCGCCGTTAAGTTTACTGTTAACCCCTCTCAGTAAAAACTCAACTCCCTTAACCGTAATACACTCTGCTGCCCAACCTGCGATCGCTGTTGTAACTGGTTCCATTTTTTCAAATTAAAAATTAGAAGTCGTTTGTGTAAACCTTCTCGTAAAATCAAGTCGCATATTCACCCTAGAATCTGCATAGTAACATCCCCCCCAGAGAGAAGAAGTCATTAGGAAAGCTTTTTACCCCTTCTATTCATGTGAGTTTATTTTTGTAACACAACTCTCATTCAAAAACATTTTATGCCATAATACACATACAAAGCGACATTCTCGTAGCAAAAAGGGAAGCAAAATGAAAGCATCTGTTTCTAAATGTCTAGTTGGCTTAACAATTTTAGTAACAACAACTTGGGCAACTGTTGCCCGTGCGGATTGGGTTAGGGTATTAACTGATCAAGCAAATAATGTGGTTTTCTATATAGAACCTAGCACCATTCAGCTTAATAATAGTAGATACTATTTTCTGGCTCACTTACAACTTATAACTCCGGAATACTTGCCAGCATATGAAGCCGAAGTAAGTAGTGCCAATGTGCTTTTTTCAACTGATTGTAACACTGGTGATTTTCAAGCACACCAGGAAGAAGGATTTGATGCCCAAGGTAATAGCTTAGGAACTTTGGAAGTAAGCATCCAATATTCAACACTTACTAAAGGGGCAGATGCTATCAAAAACTTTGTTTGCAACTAAAAATTCTGAATCTTTTCTAACAACTCCCTCGCTTTATTCGCCCATTGCTGATTATTTTGATTAATGTATAAATCCCTCGCATACTCAATAACTCGCCTCGCTTCACCATAGCGTCCCTGACGAATAAAAACTAGACCCGCAGAATAATAAGCACTAGCATAATTAGGATTGCTTTCTGTTACCTTGCGAAAAGAGTTAAGGGCTGCTTCCAAATTATTCTCTGTAAAATAAATGCCCCCTAAATTATAGTGAGCATCAGCATAATTAGGATTAATTTGAATCGCTTTTTGTAAAGCATCCTTAGCAGCCTTACTTTGATTTTGCTGTAAATAAATTTGCCCTAAATAATAATATGGTTCGGGGGCAGTGGGGCTATACTTAGCAGCATTACGAAAAGAAGTAACTGCTTGATCTATCTCTCCTAACTGCACTAACACTAAACCTAAATTATAATGAGCTAATCCCATTTCTGGATTTTGTTGCAAAGCTAGGGTTAAATACTCCTTCGCTTGAGGAAAATTCTTTCCTTCTAATAATGCCGCCCCCAAATTAGCAAAAGCTAAAGTGAAGTTAGGGTCAATTTTAATCGCTTCATAAAAAGCATTTGCTGCTGTTTGCAGTTGACCTTTTTGTCGCAAAGCTAAGCCTAAATTATAATGGGCTGCGGCTAACTTAGGGTTCAAGCGGGCTGATTCAGTAAAAGCTGCGATCGCCCCATCTAATTGTCCTTGTTTAATTAAACTTAATCCCTCATTCAATTTTGCTGCTGCTGCTGGAGTTGTGGGAGTTAACACCGGAGGTAAAGGATTTTGGGCCAAAACTTGCTGAGTCAGTTTTCCGCTACCGACAAAACAAAAAGTTCCTGCAACTAGCAAACCCAAAAACTTGTAGGCATTGTTGCAACAAACTCGGAAGAAAACGTTGCTAATATTCATCTAAATTAGTACTTATTTATATTTGGTAAGCTTACTTAATTATTTAGAGTAGTTGCCTTACAAGAGATTGCAATTTTGTTCTTGGTGGCACTATTACAGGTTAACCTCACTAAATGTAGGGATGCAAAAAAGCAATTTATATTTTACTTTATAGCAATTTTGCCCATTACTAAAGCATCTCTCATCTAGCTATTAGCCATTAGCTATTAGCCATCAACACACCATAATTATTTAATTTTAGGAGGACACGGCCATACTCATCGATTAAAGAGGAAAGCCGTGGAGGTTTAAATGAACCAAAAAGTCCTTGAAAACACCCGTAATGTTGCCATCGTTGGCCCTTATTCTAGCGGGAAAACAACTTTACTCGAAAGTTTACTCTTCATCACCGAAGCAATTCCCCGTAAAGGTTCAATCAAAGAAGGTAACACCGTAGGAGATGGTGCAACGGAAGCCAGGGAACATCACATGAGTGTTGAAGTTTCCGCCGCCAGTACAGATTATCAAGATATTAACTTCACCTTTCTAGACTGTCCCGGTTCCATTGAATTTGTTCAGGAAACCTACAATGCTTTAGTAGGGGCAGGGGCGGCAATTGTCGTTTGTGAACCAATTATAGATAAGGTTCTAACCCTTGCTCCTTTGTTCAAATTCCTTGATGATTGGGAAATTCCCCACCTCGTCTTCATCAACAAAATGGATCGTGCCAATGACCATTTTATGGAAGTTCTCCACGCCCTCCAAAAAGTTTCTAGTCGCCCCTTAGTACCCCAACAATACCCCATTCGCCAAAATCGGCAACTCCTGGGCTACATTGACTTAGTAACCGAACAAGCTTATCATTACCACCAAGGAGACTCTCCCGATCCGGTTCCCCTTCCCGAAGCCCTCAAAGAGGAAGAAAAAGCGGCTAGGGAAGAAATGTTGGAAACTTTAGCTGACTTTGATGACCATCTTTTAGAAGAACTCCTCGAAGATATTGACCCACCCCAAGAAGAAATTCTCCGTGACCTCAAACAAGATTTAAGTGCAGACTTAATTGTTCCTGTCTTCTTTGGCATTGCCGAAACCGATTTTGGTTTGCGCCCTTTACTGGACGCTTTGGTTAAAGAAGCACCTGCGCCGAATATAACTGCCCAACGTCGCGGCTTCACCCCCACCAATGACGGTAAACCGAAACTACAAGTACTCAAAACCTACTATACTCCCCAAGGTGGTAAACTTTCCTTAGTACGTATTTGGCAAGGTCAGTTAACCGAAGGTGCAATCCTTAATGGTGTCAGGGCTGGGGGAATGTATCGCTTAACGGGACAGCAACAGACATCTTTAACCCAAGCTTCTGTGGGGGAAATTATGGCCATTTCCCGTTTAGAAGGTATCAACACTGGGGACACCCTCACCACCGATGAAGTCTTGCAACCAGAGGATGAACTACCCAAAGCAGACGCCATTGCCCCAGTATATGCCCTTGCCGTTACCCCAGAAAAACGCAAGGATGAAGTTAAACTCAGCAGTGCCATTAGCAAACTCCTAGAAGAAGATCCTTCCTTAACCTGGGAACAGCAAGCCGATACTCACGAAGTTATTCTTTGGGGTCAAGGGGAAATTCATCTGCGGGTTTCTTTAGATCGTTTGCGGCGCAAGTATAACCTGCCCATGAACACCCAATCCCCCCAAATCCCTTACAAAGAAACCATCCGTCAAGCCACCACTTCCCACGGCCGCTATAAACATCAAAGCGGTGGTCACGGGGCTTTCGGGGATGTATATTTAGATATTCGTCCTTTAGGTAGGGGAGAAGGGTTCAATTTTCAAGAAACTATTGTTGGCGGGGCTGTACCAAAACAATATATTTCTGGGGTTGAAACCGGGGTTAAGGAATATCTCAACCATGGCCCCTTGGGTTTCCCGGTGGTAGATGTTAGTGTCACCTTAACCGACGGTTCCCACCACTCTGTTGATAGTTCTGAACAAGCTTTTAAACAAGCCGCCCGCATTGCCATGACAGAAGGAATGCCTAGTTGTAAGCCGATTTTACTTGAACCTATCCTTGCCATTGTAGTCTCTGCCCCCTCTGAGTTCACCTCCAAAGCCTTGCAACTAGTCACAGGCCGCCGGGGACAAATTCTCGGTTACGAACCCTTAAGAAACTGGCAAGGATGGGACCAGATATCAGCCCATTTACCCCAAGCAGAAATGCAAAATTTTATTATTGAATTGCGATCGCTAACTATGGGAGTTGGCTTCTTTAATTGGCAGTATGACCACCTCCAAGAAGTACCGGGTAAGTTAACGGAAAGTGTTTTGAGTAAGGGTGTGGGGGTGTAAGGTAAGTAATAAGTAATAAGTAATAAGTTTTGAATTTGCTTTTACCTATTACCTATTACCTAAACCTCTAATTACTAGCAACCAACTCTTTAGTTTTAGCTAATTGTTCCCGGAAGAACTCTTCTAGAGGATCTATATGCACATCCTCAAACCACTCACTCGCTATATCTTCAATAACGTGGTGTTCTGCCACCAGTTCATCGCCGCAATAGCGTCTGACAATGGGATGAATGCCAGAACTGAGGGCAGCTTGATTAGCATCATCTTTGTGGATACGATCAACAGCAAAGGGATCAGGACTTTCGTTGATGATATCCAAACCAAACTCTAGGGTAATCACATAATAGTGGTCATGCTTACCTAAATGACTATCATGAACATAATCAATAGGTAAGTCTTCATGATATTGTGCCTCTTGCCCTTCCCCAGGTACAATCACTGTGTCACAGAGAAACCCAGTTTGTTGCCACAGTGCCGAAGTTATGTTCACTCTGTCGAGAATTGCTTTGGTTAAGCTTTCTGGGGTGGTAGCTACGGGTTGGTAAGGTAAGGGCTGATTGTAATACTTACTTTCTAGAATCTTGTGCAGGGCTTTAATGTTGTAGCGGAAGCCATGAATAAAGCCGGATTGCTTCTTCTTGTAATCCCGCATATGCATCAGCACCCCAATGAAGTACAAATCCTTAACATTGGTGGATTCCCAATCACTAGTTTGAGCTGGGAAACGGTCATTATAAGCTAGTTCAGGCTTGCAAGACTCTTCAAAAAGGGAATCATCAAAGCTAAATCCTGCACACAAAATTACCCGATCATAAACTAAATCCTCAATCTCTCCATTGGCATGGGTGTAATCGAAAGTAACCACATACTTACCATCGTCTTGAGGCTTGATTTCTAAGACTTTGGCATCAAGAACCACATTTTGGGACTTGAGTTGATAAGTATCGAGGAAGTTATTATTAACCGCCCGCAAATGGCCGACATACTTAGTTTTCCAAGCCATGGAAACAGGATTAGGACTAACAATATGGGTTAAAGCGGTGGTTCCCATTAAATGTTCTGCTGTCTCAAACCCTGAGTTTCCTTTACCAATAATCAGTACTTTCTCATTGGCAAAATCTTCTGGATCTAAGGAGACATCGGTATAGTTTTCTGCAAACTCAATACCAGGAACATCAGGAACATAGGGCTTAGCGAAGCCTGTAGCCACAATCAAATGCTGACAAGAGTAAACGTTGCCGTTGCTATCAATAACTAAAAAGCCATCATTTTTAGCAATCCTAACTACCTCAACGCCATATTTAATCTTGAGTTGGTAGTAGCTAGCAAAATCATCAAGATATTTGAGGAGATCCTGGGCATCAGGTAAGTAGCTGCGGCTGTAGTTTTTGAACAGCAAATCAGGATTGTCACTTAGTAAAGAATTCCAATCCCAGCGTAGGTTGATTTCTGGATCGTCATAACCAGTATGTACTTTGTTAATGGAGATTAAAGTTCTATGGCGGGGAAGGGCTTTGAAGGTATGTCCAGGGTTTTCCCCTGCTTCTAGAATCAAATAATCTCGGTTAGCTTTCTCCAAGAAATAGCCAAGTTGTAGCCCAGCAGGGCCAGCACCGATAATGATGTAATCCAGTTGTTTAAGCATAATTGTCAGATGTTGTAGACTAGGCTCTGATGAATGGAAGACGTTAAGTTAGCTCAATAAGATTTTTCTCGCAGCCAACAATTTAGCTATGACTTGCTAATTGTTGTCAGATGTGGATTGTCACCTGGATATTTTGGTTTGGATTAGTTCGATAAAAAACGAGAAAATTTATTTGAGTTGGCTATAAGTCTAAAAGGTAAATGTTTTCCTAAGTGTTTGCGTAACGTATATTTTTAGGCTTGCTTTGTATATTTTAGTGTTTGTTTTTCTCCTAAGCTGAAACCAAAAAAACCCAGGCAGAGTAAGCAAACTCCAGGCTGGGCTTAGTTTGAAAGTAGGAATTTTACTACCTTCGGAAATTAATTTGCAAAAAATATCAAGAAAGACAGGGTAATGGCAAAGCCTGACTTTTTTGGGCAAAGGCTAACAACTCTTGGGTTAACTCAGTGAAAATAGCAAAAACCCTCTCTACCAATTCAAAAGCTTTAGTCCTACTTTGGGCCGATAGCTGAACACTCTCTAAAACAGTTTCTATGTTATCTACACCCGTCAGGTGTCCTGTCTCAAAACTTAGGTGAAAATGTCCGAAGTAACGATAGTCTTGCTTGGTAATTTCTTTTAATTCTTGGGTAACTGTAGCAGTATTGCTAAACATCACAACACCTGCTGCTTCAATAGCTTCACTAACTGCTAGCTTGATGTTGATATCGAGTTTTTCTGCTTCAAAGATACACTGTTCCAGTAAATGGGAAACACGACGGGCAACTTTAGTCTCTTCTCCCCAAAGAAAAGCCAAAGTTGCGTTCATATCTTGCTTTTGGTTGAAGCCGAGTTTGTCTAAATCTTCTAGAAACCAACGCCAGTGGCGTTCATCTTCGTAGGTATGATTGTTAATCAGTTGCTGAATGTGATTTTGGTTAGATTCCTGGCGCAATACATACTTGTTAAGATCGCTAAAATCCATGATGAAAGGAGCAACACAAGGGGCAAAAGCTAGCCTTTTTTGGGGGCTAATACTTTTATCCTGGAGATATACCATAAGTGGTACATGGCTAAATTCCTGTTGCTTTTGGTTGATTAAGGCAAGAACTTCTTTCATGTTGATTCTGTTGTGTTCTAGGCTGTTTAGATTCAAAATATTTACTTATTCAGCATTCCCAAAAAAAAGAGGCAGCAACCTAAATAATACTTGAGTATCCAGGTTGCTGCCTAAAGAGAGTATTTAATACTTAATCGCTTAATTTAGTTAAGATGGGAAGACAGAACTTTTTGATTATTATTGGCGAAAGCTAGTAACTCGTGAGTTAGTTCTGTAAAGATATCAAAAACTCTCTCCACTAGTTCAAAAGCTTTGATTCTACTCTGTGGCGATAACTGAATATTCTCTAAAACAGTTTCTACGTTATCTGTCCCAGTTAAGTGTCCTGTTTCTAAATCCAAGTGAAAACGTCCGAAGTAACGGTAGTTTTTTTGCGTAATCTCTTGTAGTTCTTGAGCAACAGCAGTAGTGTTGCCAAACATAACTACTCCAGTTGCTTCAATAGCTTCACTAACAACGATTCTCAAGTTAGGATCTGCTTGTTCTGCTTCTAGTAAACATTGTTCTAGTTGTTGACAAACATGACGGGAAACCCTGGTATCTTTGCCCCAGAGAAACTTCAAAAGGTTACTCATCTTTTGTTCTCCATCGAAGCCTAATTTTTCTAAGTCTTCAATAAACCAATGCCAGTGGCGTTCATCTTCATGGGTATGCTTATTGATCAGTTTTTGGGCAGGAACAGAAGAAGATTCTTGACGTAAGACATATTTGTTAAAATGCCTAAATTCCATAGCAAAGGGAGCAATACAAGGGGCAAAGGCTAGCCTTCTTTCGGGACTAATACTTTGGTCTTGTAAGTAAGCCATTAAGGGCAATTGGCTAAATTCTTCTTTCTTTTGTTCAATAAAGCTAAGGACATCTTTCATAGAAATTATTACACCCCAATTGTGAAAATTTTCAAATCAATTCTTAGTATAGCGGGGGGGGGGAAATCGGCAAGGGGTAATGGGTAATGGGTAATAAGTTAAGGGTAGGGCTTGCTGGAATTGTGGGATTTGAGTGAGCAATAATAAGTGATTTAATAATTAATTACTGAAAATTTAAGCGATGGTGATTGGAACTATTTTAGGAACGGCTGGTGGGGCTTTAGTTGAGTCTTGTACGGAGGATATTTTCAAGAAGTTAGTTACAGAAAATGTTAATAGTTATTTGAATGGAAATGACTTAACTAAAGCTTTGCAAACAGCTAATAATCCCTATTAGGGATTGAAACATGAAAATCAATAGACATCTCCGAAAAAGAATCAAACTATGATAAAAGAAGATAAAATAGAATTTTTAACCAGAAATAATGAGTAAAATACTCGAATATATCCAGCAACATCCCAGAGAATCTCAGCGTTTAGTAGGTTTAAAATATGAACAGTTAGAAAAACTGCTCTCCAAGGCTATTGAACTAGAGGCTCAAAAACGAAAACTAGCGGAAGCTCAAAAAGTCAGAATTATTGGCTCTGGAGGTGGTAGAAAAGCGAAACTATCTCCACCAGAACAAGTAATCCTAACCTTAACATATTTACGACACTTAACGACATTTCAGCTACTAGGGATTCAGTTTGGTATTAGTGAAACAACTGCCAATAATATTTTTAACTATTGGTGTCCCCTAATAGGAGAATTATTACCAGCAAGTATCTATGAGCAGGTAAAAAAAACGAGTGTGACTATGAAATAGTCCAAGAGATGTTAGCAGAGTTCGAGTTAATTGTAGATAGCTATGAGCAGCCCATCGAAAGACCTGGAGAGTATGAAGAGCAGAAAAAGTATTACTCAGGTAAAAAAGCTAATCACACAAGAAAAACTCAAGTAATTGTTTTACCAAAAGGTCAATCTGGTCGTCGATGTTGAAGCGGGTTTACCGGGTCCAAAAAGTGATATCAAAATATTTAGGGAAACGAAAACAAAATTTAGTGAGCAGCAAAGATTTAGGGGAGATAAAGCTTATCAAGGAGACAAATCAACGACAACGCCTCTGAAAAAGCCGAGAAAAAAACAACTAAATGCTCAAGAAAAACAAATAAATAAAGAGCTAGCTAAGGAGCGAATATTCGTAGAACATTTAATTAGATTAATTAAGATATTTAGAGTAGCTAGTGAAAGATTCAGATTAAATTCCCATAAATATGAGCAGGTAGTTACGACAATTTGTGGGTTAGTGAGATTAAGAATTGGTACTTCTGTGTTTTAGTGAAGATATATCTGCCCTTGCCCTTGGCAAATAACTATCTAATTAGAGCTATCTTTTTGTTAGTTATGGGTAGTAGCTTTCTCAAATACTTATTAAACCGTAGAATAGAGCTATCTTTGGGTCAAGGCAACTGCCATCTCAAAGACTGTACTGTATAACTTTGGCTATTTCCGGAGAGGTCTAATCTAAAGAAAAAGCAAATACAAATGTTGCAACAGCTAATAATCCCTATTAGGGATTGAAACAACAGGAAAGTAAGCGCCAACATTCTTAAGCAAAGGTTGCAGCTTAAAGTACATTGACAGATAGCAATCAAAAAATAAATATCTTATCCAAAGTCTCTTTCTGCAAACCAACCACCGTAGGTTGAGGTAAACCGGGTAACAGTTGTAAATCAAACAACTCAGTACAACCTGAATCAAACCGAAGAAAGCCAACAGTTTCACCAGAGTGAATATTCACCACCACCACAGCGCATTGCAGCTCTTTTTCCCTCTCTTGCAGGGGCAAACCACCAAAGATTTTTTTCTCCCTAATTTGTGACAAACCAATAAAGCCATAACATCCGTAGAAAGCCAACCCCCTGGTAAATCCCGGCAACTCTGCTACAGTAGTACTTTGCCCCGTATAAAGATCCACCCTGACTAAATGCCCCCGCCCAGAATCTAGCAACCACAAACCACCATCATAAAACCGGGGAGAATGGGGCATGGCGAAACCCCGTGCTACAATTTCTCCACTAGGTATATCAATCAAGCAACCTCCTCCTACCTTGCCTTCCCGCCAGCCTCTAGGGGTATCCGTATCTCCCAAAGCTGTCACAAACTTAGGCTTTCCTCCCAAAAGTGCTAAACCATTGAGATGACAGCGATCTTCTGCTTGCAAACTACTGATGAATAGTGGTTTCCACTGAGGTACAAAATTAAACTCTGGACTCAAAGTACATAAACAAGAAAATCGAGTATTTACTACCCACAACTCCTCCCCAACCCAAGCTATCTCATGGACACGAATATCTCCTGTCACATAACAATGGCGGGGGACAAAACAGGCATCGTATTCTCGATTTGGTTCAACTTTGTTAGCAATTCCTGGTACATTGGCTAAAAACCAAACTTGCTTGCGAGTTCCTATAGCTAGGCGGTGAGGTTGCAAAGCTAACCCCATAACCTTTTTAAAGCTACGTAGCAAAGTGACTAGCTGACCATTTTCTGACCTCACTACCATTAGCTTCCCGGCTTGGTAAGTAGAAATAAACAGGGAAAGGTTCAGGTTGGCTAAAAGTTCAGGAAAACCACCAGAGTGAACATAGCTAATCTTATTATTAGTCATTGCTTGGTAATCATTAATAATAATTAATAAAACTGCCCCAAGAGGTAGGGGCAAAATTATTTTCTTCGTATATGCTTATAAATACGGATATATTATCTCGAAAAGCAAAAACTACTACTTTATTTTGATTAATTAAGGAACTAATTAGCCATGCAAGACGATGAATCCTTATCTGAGTTTGAGCAACCTAAAGACTATATCCCTATAGAAGAACATTCTGCTTTGCAGTTTGCTGAAAGGGAAGCTAAAGTCTCTGAAGCTATCCAACCGTCCCAAGAAGGAAGAGTTAAATTTCAAGGTAGTGAGTGGTCTGCAAAATGCTTAACAAACGCCACCTTGCTTCCTGGTAGAATGGTTAAGGTTATTGGGGTTCAAAGTAATACTTTGGTGGTAGAACCACAATAGGGGAACTTACTTCTAGGGGATTTTAGCTAGCTTTGCTTTATAATTTGTCCATAGCTGCCTAAATACTTAATCCCCACCTCTCCTAAAATGAGTTTCTTTGACAAACTGAACACGGCGATCGCGCTTCATCAAACTTTGCTGGTTGCAGCACTCGATCCCAACCCAGAAATGATGCCCAAGTTTCAGGGTAGTCAAAGCGATTCTGAGCAATTCCTAGAGAATTCAAGGGCATGGCTACTGGGGATTATTGCTGCCACCTCAAACCATGTCTGCGCTTACAAGCCTACCCTCGGCTTTTACACAGCTTTAGGGGGGCAAGGATGGGAACTACTTAGGGAAGTCCTTGCTGCGGTTCCGGACCATCTACCCATCATATTAGATGCTAAACATGGTGATCTCAACACCAGCAGTATGTTTGCCCAGACTATCTTTCAGGAGTGGCAAGTAGATGCTGTTACCATTACCCCCTACGCAGGACAAGATACCGCCGTACCTTTCTTGTTATACTCAGATAAAGCTGTCTTTGTCCTTTGCCACACTTCCAATCCTGCTGCTGTCCCCCTACAAGAATATAACCACAATGACAAGCCCTTTTACCTGCGAGTAGTAGAAGAAGTAGAAACTTGGGGAACCCAAGAACAACTATGCTTAGAAGTTGGTTCCCATCTCCGGGATGTATTTGCTAAAGTTCGCTCAGTCGCCCCAGAAAGAATCATTTTAGCCCGCAGTATTTGGGCAGAAGAGACAAGTTTAAATGAAATTATTGCTGCTGGCTTAAATAAAAATGGGGAAGGATTATTAATTCCTATACCTCAAGACTTATTAGCACAAGAAAACCTCACCCAAAAGGTTGCATCTCTTCAGAAAAAGGTCAATGAAATCAGACAAACAGTTATTCAAGAAGCTTCCAGTTGTGAACTTTGGATGCCTGATGTTTGTTTATTAAATCAGCATCCCTATCAAGATTTGGTCTTGCAACTATATGATCTTGGTTGTATTCTTTTTGGAGATTATGTACAAGCTTCAGGAGCAACTTTTTCTTATTATGTAGACTTGCGTAAAATCATTTCTAAACCTCAAATCTTCCAACAGGTTCTTAATGCCTACGCAGATATTCTCAAAAACTTAAACTTTGACCGCATTGCCGGCATTCCCTACGGTTCTTTGCCCACAGCAACCGGTTTATCTCTGCGTCTCAACTACCCGATGATTTTCCCTCGCAAAGAAGCCAAAGCCCATGGTACAAGAAGATTGATTGAAGGTAACTTTCAACCAGGAGAAACCATTGTTGTTGTAGATGATATTTTAATCAGTGGTAAAAGCGCCATAGAAGGAGCAAATAAACTTAAATCAGGAGGATTAATTATTGAGGATATTGTGGTATTTATTGACCATGAAGGAGGCGTTAAAGATAGGCTCAAAGCTCAAGGCTATCGCGCCCATTCTGTCTTATCCATTTCTGATATTACCTCAACTCTTTACGAAGCAGGAAAAATCAATGAGGAACAGTATAGTCATTTCGTTGTTTAGCTCAATTACATAGCAAAAATCTCTGGCATTCTAAATCTGAGGAAATTTCAAAAGATTGCCTCTCACACCAATGATTGATTTTATTAGTAGCATTCTACAATTAAGGTGATGTTATCAATTCCTACTACCCGAACTTTTCGCCCCGGTAGTATCGTTACATTTTGTAAGCATCTAGCAGGCCAATCACTAGCCCGAAAGTGAACTCTACCGATTTTGCTAGGAATAATCGTTTCTGCCACCTTGGCTTCTCTAGGTGCAAATCGGAAAACGGGATGTTTTTCTATGGGTATATAGCTTTGATGTGGTGTTTTATGAAGGCGACGACTAGTAAGTTGCATGAATGGTATTCATCTCATAGTGGTAATACCCTCATATTATAGTCACAAAAGTGAGGTTGACTTTCACTTATGACACTTTCTTAAACTGGCCTAATTTCTTTAAGGGTAGAAATTTGTTTATACTTAAATATTTGCTCAAACCAGAAGGTAAAGAATCTGCCTTTAGCCCCGATATACAGTGCTACCCTACAAATCAAGACACATTACCACGCGTTTAGATGTATCAAAGTTTTCCGCTTCTTGCAACCATATTTCCCTTAATTGAGGGTTTAATTGCCCTTCAGGAACAATTCTAAAACCCAACTTGGCATAAAAAGGTGCATTCCAAGGTATGTGGCGAAAAGTAGTGAGGGTAATGCCAGGTATTTTCTGTTCTTTTGCCCAGGCGATCGCCGTCTTCAGCAATGATGTTCCTACCCCTTGGCGACCATGTTGAGGATGCACACTTAACTCTTTAAGATGGGTGTATCCCAAGCTATTAGTCAGCAAAGCAAAACCTACCACTTCATTATACGGCTCCTCAACCGCAACCCAAAGTAAACCTTCCTTTTGGGCTTGGGTAAATGTGGATAGGGGTATAGTTTCTTGACGCAAACTGAGGGGAATATCTTCTTCAGGAAAAATATTTGTTGCTGCTTGAGAAATAGCGGGTAAGTTATTGAGATGATGAGGTTGGGCAGGAATAATTTTATATAGGATTTGTGGACTAACCATTTAGTAAATTTTCTCAAAGTTAAACAAATGAGTAATACACTATCTGATATTGAAGCCTAGCGACGAGAAGCTGAAGAAAAGCCATTTAACTTGCCCACAAATAACAATTCTACCAGAATCAACCAGCAATCTAATTAAACGTTGCAAAATGCTACAAAAAAATCTTTTTTTGAGTCGCTTTCTTATTTTTCTCTTGACATGGTAAAATCATTTAAAATAATGGAAATATTTGCAATTTTTTGAATTAAAGCTTATATTCCCCATTATCAAATATACCATGCCCAGAAGATAGTACCAAGAGAATGAGGAAAATTATTTTCTGCTTATCTATTGTCTACAAAAGTCCTTGTTAAAAGCAAATCTCTCACCTAGCAACTAACAACCTCTTCTACTAACTTTGGTACAGCAGCCGTCAACACCTCATTCCCTTCGGCTGTCACCAAAATATCATCCTCAATACGAATACCAATACCTCGCCAACATTCATCAACTTCCGGTTGGTCTTCTGCTGGTTTAAAATGAGGCGAGATATAAATCCCCGGTTCAACTGTCACCACATGACCTGGCTGGAAAGCTTGCCAAACTTCCTCTCCATGCTTATAAACCCCAGCATCATGAACATCCAAACCTAACCAATGTCCCGTGCGGTGCATATAAAAGGGTTTGTACTTTTCTTCTTTGATAATCTCTTCTAAATCCCCTTGTAACAAACCCAAATCCAACAAACCTTGAACAATCACACAAACGGCAATGTCATGAAACTCATTGTAAGGATTGCCCGGTTTAACCTCTGCGATCGCCTTCAATTGTGCCTCTAAAACAATCTCATAAAGGATCTGTTGTTCTTTACTAAAGCCCCCTTCGACGGGAAAAGTGCGAGTAATATCACCGTTGTAGTAACCATAGGAACAACCGGCATCAATCAACAACAAATCCCCGGCTTGCATTTGACAGTTGTTTTCAATGTAATGAAGAATGCAAGAATTAGCCCCGGAAGCCACAATAGAAGGATAAGCAGGGCCTAATGCCCCTTGGCGACGGAAAAAATGCTCTAACTCTGCTTGAACTTCATATTCAAATACCCCTGGTTTAGCAACCTCCCTAGCTAAATTATGTGCCTCAGACGAAATATCTGTAGCTTTACGCAACAAAGCTAATTCACCAGGACTTTTCACCTTACGCATTCCGTGTAAAATTGGTCCTGGATCAGCGATCGCAGTTGGTCCTATCCCACTCTTTTGATAACTTCTAACCATCCTTTGGTAGTGATGAAGGACAGTATTATTAAAGCGGCGATCCCGTCCTAAATGGTAATAGATGCGGTCAGCTTTTTGCAAATACTGGGGCAGCTTTTCATTTAACTCCTCCATCGGATAAGCTTCATCAGCCCCAAACTGTTCTTTAGCTGCTTCTACCCCAAGACGATAACCTGTCCAAGTTTCCTTTTCCGGGTCTTTCTTCTGGACAAAAAGCACAAAGCGATGTTCATCATGGTGGGGGGCTAACACCGCTACGGCTTCTGTTTCATTGAAACCTGTTAAATAATAAAAATCACTATCTTGACGAAAAGGGTACTCTACATCATGGTGCATCACTGCCAGAGGCGCACTACAAAAGATGGCTGTACCATTGCCAATTTTGCCCATAAACTCTTCTCGACGTTGATAGTATTCTTGTTTTTCTATACCCATAATTTTTCAGTTATCAATGATTAGTTATCAGTTGTTGATTTTTAATAAAGTTAAAGGCTAAGACTATTGATATTTAACCCTTTACCCTTTCCTTTAATTGGTATATCTCCGACACCGCTAAAGAAAAAGGGTATTAACCAATTAATAACTCATGACGCGAATGACTGGGCCATTTTGCGGTAGATTTCCAGGTGAGACTGTCATCGTACTACTTCCAACTCTACTTACCGGAGTTCCCTCTGTAACTGTCAAAAACTCATCCACTGGGGCAATATCACATTGATTAGAATCCGCTTTGGAAGTACGGTAATGGGTAGGAATAACTAACTTAGGCTTAAGTTCATCCATCGCCTTCTTCGCTTCCTGGGCATTGTAAGCTTTTTCCCCTCCTCCTACGGGTATCAAAGCCACATCTGGTGACCCGCCAATGAGAATCTTTTGTTCTATATCTATGGGTGCTGCTGCCCCTCCTAAATGGAGAATTCTGACACCAGCTTGAGTCCAACGCCAAGCGACATTAGTACCAAACCTCCTGCCTCCTTTGCGATCATGGTCGATAGCAATGCCTTGAAACTCTTTTCCCTCAAACTCAAAAGCCCCTGCTTCATAAAGGACTTTAGGGTTGCCTGGCAAGCCTTCTGCTGCCCCTTCATCAAGGAGAAAGCTACTGATTAAAACTAAATCTGCACCCACTTTAGGGGCCTGATAGCCAGCCGTACAACCTAAAGCTTTGAAAGGATTGACCAAAACCCGCATACCACCACCAGTAAACAAAAAACAGGTGTGGCCTAACCATTTAATGGAAAGAGAACCACCTGTTTGTGCCTGAGAGGGGTTTAATCTAGAGCTTAATATTGTACCTGATGCGGCTAATAAACTTGCTCCACCGTAGCGTATTAACTGTCGCCGTTTCATCTATTTTTTCCCTTGTAAGACTTGCTTTTTTAACTTTTTATACCCTTACCACTTCTTCTTCACTATGAACAGATTGCCCTTCTAAGGATGACAAGAAGTTCTGCAAAATCTGTTTTCCAGTGGTGGTAAGAATACTCTCTGGATGAAATTGGACTCCTTGAATGTGAGGATAGTTCCTGTGTCTTACGCCCATTACCGTACCATCATCTACCCAAGCGGTTACTTCTAGAGTTTCAGGTAGGGTTTCTTTTTCAATCACTAAACTATGATATCGAGTCGCCCGAAAAGGGCTAGTTATATTTCGGAAAACACCTATTCCTTGATGGTATATTTGGGAGGTTTTACCGTGCATTAAAGTGGGTGCAGAAATAATTTTGCCACCAAACACTTGACCAATACTTTGATGTCCTAAACAAACTCCTAAAATAGGTAATTCAGGACCTAATTGTTTGATTAAATCTAAGGATATGCCTGCATCATCGGGACGGCCAGGACCTGGAGAAATAACTACTCCATCAGGTTTGAGGTTACGAATTTCTTCAATAGTGATTTTATCGTTTCGGTACACCTGTATTTCAGAAGTTACGGGTAAAGTTGCCCTAAACTCCCCTAAATACTGTACCAAGTTGTAAGTAAAACTGTCGTAGTTATCAATAACAATAATCAAGCGGGTATCTCCTGGTATCATTTATCATTAAGCATTCATCATTTATCAACAGACTTGATATAGGATAACTAAGATAAATAATTTGCTAATAATATTATCCCGCCAAGGGTTTTATTGCACAGCAGATATTAAAGTAAATAAGCGTGGTAATAAAATTAAGCCAGCGACCAACATCGCCCCTAAAGCGGAGATCAGTACCGCCCCCGCAGCACAATCTTTAGCAATTTTCGCCAATTCATGATAGGTTTGCTTAACAGTAAGATCCACTACCGATTCAATCGCTGTATTCAACAACTCCAAGACCAATACCAAAGCACAAGTTAAGCCAATTATCGCCATTTCCACCGTAGAAATTCTTAAAAAGAAGCCTAAGCTCACTGCGACACTACCAATTACTGTATGAATGCGAAAATTCCTTTGGGTAACAAAAGCATAACGCACCCCGGCCCAAGCATATTTAAAACTAAGAAAAAGATTGGGAGCAACTTTCCAGGCTAAGAAACGCTCGGTTTTTTGGGTTTGAGGTAAGGGGGAAATAGGTTTGGCTGGGTTAGCACTCACCATAGAATTTGCGGGTAAAAATTTAGTAACATGAGAATTACTGGTTCTTGTTGGTACTGACCTTTGGTTTAATCTCATAGTCAAAGCTTATTTAAGGCGACACTTTAAATATACTTACAGCAGAAATTTTTGATTCTGGGGGACAAGACCCACTAGGTTTAATAATGTTTCTTGTAAACAGAGCATTTCTTGCAAACTTTCTTGATCAGGGTGATCCCAACCTAAAAGATGTAAGAGGCCATGGGTGGTTAACCAAGCCAATTCAACTTGCAAAGAATGTCCCTGGGCCTTAGCTTGCTTCCAGGCTGTGTCAACAGAAATAATGATGTCCCCAAGGTAGAGAGGTTCTGACTTGTCTAGTTGAGGCAGATCTACTTCTAATGTTGCAAAGGCTAATACATCTGTGGGGACATTTTTGTTACGGTATTGACCGTTGAGGGTTTCTATTTCGCGATCGCCGCTCAGACGTAAGCATAATTCGTAGGCTATTGCTTCAGGAATTTGAGTAGATAAATTCTTAAACCAACACTGAAACCAACTTTGAACTGTTGCTGTATCAACACCAGGATTATCTAGAGATGAAGTAGGGAAAAAAACATCCTGAAGGCATACTTCTATCATTAAACATTTATCATTGAACATTTATCATTGAAAATAAATGGTGTGACATTAAGGTCTTGTTAAATAAGAAAGACCGATGAAAAAAGCGATTAAGCCGATAGCACTAAGAAAAAAGTGCCGGAGGGATTTACCACCTTTACGCACCATATTTCGCATTGCTAGTTTGACATAACTAGGAGGTGCTTCCTGGGGAGGGGTTGAAGGTTCAGGAGGATCTAAGGTGATTTGTTCTGTATCAGAAGGTTGATTCATTGCTAAAAAAACGAGATAGGTTTTACTGCTTCTAATCTACCTCAATGTAACAATTTATTGAGCATCGGTAAAAAAATCCCCTTCTTGTCTATTTTCAATAAAACTTATGCAGTAAAACAAAAACTCAGGAGTTCCAGGCAGTGGGTAACAGATAGTTAACAGGTACTGAGTGTGTTCCTGAGCAAAATTCTGTGGCAACCTGGATAGTATAGAGTCAAGTCCTTCCTCACATTAATATAGATCCCATGAGCAACTATCCAGAACTTTCTCACCATGGTTATCAAATTGAAAGAGTCTTAGGGAAAAACTCCTTTGGGGGTAGAGTAACCTATAAAGCTCAAAAAGGTGAACAACCTGTTGTGATTAAGCATTTTCAATTTGCTCAATCTGATTCTAGCTGGGCAGAATATAAAGCCTATGAGTCAGAAATTGCCATGTTGCAACAACTTGATCATTCTAGTATTCCTCGTTACCTAGATTCTTTTGAAACCCCCACTGGTTTTTGCTTAGTTCAAGAATACAAACAAGCAATTTCCCTAGCTTCTCCTCTACAATTTACGCCTCAACAAGTTAGGGAAATTGCCTTGGCGGTGTTGGATGTTTTGGTTTATTTACAACAGCAACATCCCCCGATTATTCATCGCGATATTAAACCAGAAAATATTCTGATTGAAAGGGGGCAAAAAATCAAGGTTTACTTAGTAGATTTTGGTTTTGCCCGTCCAGGGGGAGAAGATATGGCTGTTAGTAGTGTGGTTAAAGGCACTTTGGGCTTTATGCCCCCGGAACAGATGTTTAATCGCCAATTAACCAAAGCTTCGGATCTTTACAGCTTAGGTGCAACCCTGATTTGTTTACTAACAGGTACAAAATCTTCGGGAATTGGTAACTTAATCGACGAAACTAACCGTATTAATTTTCGCTCCTCAGTACCAAGGTTACATCGTCCTTTTTACAAATGGCTAGAAAAAATGGTTGCCCCTAGCCCCAGGGATCGTTATCCTACTGCTCAAGCGGCTTTAAGCGCCCTAGAAGCCATTGAGGCAGTGAAGGAACGTAAGGTTACTAGTAGATGTCTGAGTAAGAGACATTCTTCTGGCAAAATGTCTGCCGAAACTGTTGTTTTTGGTTTGCTATGCTTTCTAGTTGCTTTTATGAGCGCCTTACAAGAAAATGTTAAACAAACAGTTATTCAACCAGTAGAAGTTCAACCATCGAGTACAGAACCCATTAACGATCTTGACCGTCTACTAACTACAGGGGAATGTCGTAATTGTGAACTGGCTAAAGCTAATTTAGAAGGATTTGATTTAGCAGGAGTTGACCTTGAAGGTGCAAACTTAGAAAAAGCAAACCTCAAAGGTGCGATTTTACTCAATGCTAATTTAAAAAATGCTCACCTTAGAAAAGCTGACCTGAGCAATGCTATCTTAGAAGAAAGTTATCTAGAAAAGGCTAATTTGAAAGATGCTAACCTCGAAGATGCTAACTTACTGAAAGCATCCTTAGAAGAAGCAAATCTCAAAGGAGCTATTTTAAATAGAGCGCAACTCAATCAAGCTGATCTAGAAGATGCCAATTTAGAAGATGCCAGTTTAGAACAAGCTCGACTAATTTCTGCTAATTTGCAAGATACCTATCTCTGGCGGGCGAATTTAGAAAGGGCTGATTTGTTAGAAGCGAATTTAGAAGGAGCTAATCTGCAAAACGCTAACCTCGAAGAAAGTCACTTAGAAGAAGCAGATCTCAAAGGTGCAGACCTCAGAAATGCAGATTTACGGGCAGCTAGTCTTACCAATGCCGACTTAGAGGATGCGAATTTAGAAAATGCTTATTTAGAAGGTACGCAGATCAATGGAGCTAATTTATCTGGGACTACTTTACCTGATGGCAGAAGGTATGAATAATTTTATAGGTAATAGGTTCATAAGCTGTCAGGCATTTAATTTACTTATTAGGTTTGATGGGGGGAGGGTTTTAGGGCTTATTTCCTAGTTGAGTAATACACAGTTTAAATGCACATCAGCTTAGTATGTCTAAATTAGAAGTATATCAGCCTCCTACCTTTGCAACCCCAGCAGCCGAACGCCTTCATCGGCAACAACGCTTAGCTGCCGCCCTTCGTCTTTTTGCTTTATACGGATATGACGAAGGAGTTGCAGGACATATTACAGCCCGTGATCCAGAATTGACTGATTGCTTTTGGGTTAACCCTTTTGGTATGTACTTTGGTCACATCAGCGTTTCTGACTTGATTTTGGTCAACCACAAAGGTGAGGTTGTAGAGGGAAACAAACCAGTTAATGCGGCTGCTTTTGCCATCCATTCTCAAATTCACCAAGCAAGGCCAGATGTGATCGCAGCAGCCCATGCCCACTCTCTTCATGGTAAGGCTTGGTCAACTTTAGGAAGACTTCTTGACCCCCTTACCCAAGATGCCTGTGCTTTCTATGAAGATCATAGTTTATTTGATGATTATACAGGGGTCGTTCTCGATAGAGAAGAAGGCAAGCGCATCGCTACGACATTAGGGGAAAGAAAAGCGATTATCCTTCGTAATCATGGCTTACTAACCGTTGGACATTCCATTGATGAAGCAGCTTGGTGGTTTATCACTATGGATCGCTCCTGTCAAGCACAATTAGTAGCAGAAGCTGTAGGTAAACCAAAGTTAATTGCTCCTGAAGTAGCTAGCTTAACCTACAGTCAAATTGGCACTCATTATTTGGGTTGGTTTAGTTTTCAATCTTTATATGAAAAAATTGTTAGTCTTCAGCCAGACTTACTTAATTGAACATGAGTTCAATGTCAGAAATGCAGGTTAGAAAAGTAGCGGCCGTTTCTTAAGAAAATTTCGCTGTAGTGGTTCAAACAATCTACCCACCCTTAATTTTCGATTATTAGTAGCAGTTGTTTCTCCTGCTAGAATGTCTACATTCACTTGAGTTAAAGCACTTGTAGTAAAGTTAAAATATTCTGGGGTAGGGGTAGTGAAATATTCACCATAACTAATTTCTGTCTGAATTTTTTTAGCTAAATAATTAACTTCGATTCTCAACCCGGCTAAGGTTACTTTTTCTCCCGCTTTAATCAAAAGAAGTAGGTCATGGCTACAAAAAATGCCTATAAAATGATGTTTACTTCCTTGCAGCCATATTTGCTCTAACTCCCGCCATCTGAGGTTTTCGCGAGTGCTACTGCTCATTTGAAATATAGCTAACGCCATACCAACAGCAGAGTTTTCGCCCCAGCCTTGAATAGGTATACTAATTAATTCTGAATCAGAGGAAACAAGAACTGCATCTTCTACACCGAGATTATGATGAACAAATTGTCTAAGAAGATCATTCAAATAAACTAAGTTCATAGTTCCTGCACTACTTATCCACTGACTATACTATAAAACTTTCTTCCAAAAGCGCTGAGGTTCACATCGGTTATTTGGCTGAAAATTGTCATCAATTCCAGCCATTATTCTTAAAATATAACCTCAAGAGGAGCAACCTAATCAATACATAGCAAGATTAAATCTCCGGTTTATAAGCGACCCAATACTTACTAACAAAATGATTTGCTATAACAACATTTTCAAAACCAGCTTTTTCAAAACGTTCTGTCAAATTATCTGTAATGTAATGCCTGTAATATGGTTCGTGGAAAATAGCCGGAAAATTTTCCATCATCGGGGTCAATTCTGGAAAATCAAGAGCCTGTATAGAATCACAAATCACAAATACCCCTCCAGGTTTGATAACTCGAAATGCTTCTTCTATAACTCTCTGGCGTACTTCTGGCGGTAACTCATGGAAGGTGAATACACAACTAAGACCATGGAAATAGTTATCTAAATAAGGCAATTCTTCTGCCTTGGCTTGCAATAATTGAGGCAATTCCCCAGGATTCTCTGAAAGTAATTGATTGGCTTTGCGTAAATAAGCAGGGGATAAGTCAATGCCAAATAAGGAGGCTTTTGGTAAAGTAGCACGAATTTGTTTCAATGTTCGACCCGTACCACAAGCTAGATCCAAAACGCGGATTTGCTGAGGGCGAATTTCCTCAAACTTTTCTAGTCCTAGTTGTAAAGGCTCAAGAATACGTCGCCGCATAGCATCTGCTGCACCATTAAAAAGCAATTCTACCTGCAAATCGTAAAGATTAGCTGATTGATCACTTAAATAACCATCGGTTTGGTGGTGGAAATTTTGTAAATAGTAGGGAGGATAGTCCTCTTTGTCGATTTCTGGGGCAAAGGTTTGATATTGCTTCTGTTGCAATCTTTGCCAAATTGCAGGCATATCTAACCAAACCAGAGGATAATAGCGGAAGAAATCTGACCAAGGGTTATCAAAGAGCAAGCTATGGGGATAAATACCTTTTTGGGCATCTTGCCAATCAACTTCTAGCAACTCACCCATTCTTTGCTGAATTTGGAGCAAAATTTTTGGTGAGAGAGGAATTGTGTTTTTATCCTGGTGGGGAACAAAGAAACTAGTTAAGCGGTTATTGACGGCTTTGTGAATTAAGCTAAAATAACTTTTGCTTTGTTGAAAGGCTTGGTAACTAGCCTTGGTGAAGGTATCAGATAAGCTTGAAGCTTGGTTAAAATTAGGATTAGATTGCATGGATGCGAAAATAAATAATTTATCAGTTGTGTGGTTGTTCTTTGACAATAAATTTAAGTTTTGTAAAGTTTATTATAACGAATCCCAAAATCAGTTCGCAAAAAAACGCTGATATTTCAGTTAAGCCTGTAACAAAGGTTAAGCTTACGGTGTTGAGGGATACGCCAAAGGTTTAGAAAGAGACTTTTAACTTTTGAGGTATTGTCATCCAGCAGTAGGTTGAAAGTTGAGAACGAATATCCTATACTCTCCTAATCCCACAGGAGGAAGCCATTTTTGTCAGGGTCAGAAGCGAATTTGGGGCAGCAAGAATTGCTCCCTACTCAATTTGATGTTTTAGTGATAGGTGCTGGTGCTGCTGGGCTTTATGCTGCTCTTTGTTTACCAGATAATCTTCAGGTGGGCTTAATTACCAAAGATGCCCTACAAACTGGTGCGAGTGAATGGGCCCAAGGTGGAATAGCAGCAGCGATCGCCCCTGAAGATTCTGCTAAGTTTCATTTTGCCGATACCCTTAAAGCTGGTGCAGGATTGTGTGATCAAGCAGCCGTTAGTTTTTTGGTGGAAAATGCCCCCAAATGTATTAACTCTCTAGTTGATTTAGGGGTTGCTTTCGACCGCAAGCAGGGTAAACTTGCTATGACTTTAGAAGCAGCCCATTCTCAACCCCGTGTCCTCCATGCTGCTGATACTACAGGTAAAGCGATTGTTGGGACTCTCACTAACCGGGTTTTAAGCTGCCCTAACATACAAGTGATTTCCCAAGCTTTCGCTCTAAGTTTGTGGTTAGATCCCCAAACAAATCGTTGTCAAGGGGTAAGTATCTTATACCAAAAGCGTATCCTCTGGTTGAGATCCCCTAAAGTAATTTTAGCTACTGGAGGAGGGGGTCAAGTTTTTGCTCAAACCACCAACCCTGCTGTTAGTACAGGGGATGGGGTAGCCCTAGCTTGGCGTGCTGGGGCTAGGGTTAGGGATTTAGAATTTGTCCAGTTTCATCCCACTGCTTTAACTAAACGAGGGGCCCCTCGTTTTTTGATTAGCGAAGCAGTACGGGGAGAAGGAGCGCATTTGGTAGACAAAGAGGGTAATCGCTTTGCCTTTGCCTACCACCCAGCCGGAGAATTAGCCCCTAGAGATGTGGTTAGCCGGGCTATTTTTAATCACCTCCTAGAAAACTCTGCTAATCCTGCCGATGCTTGTGTCTATTTAGATTTGCAACCTATTGAACCAGAAAGGATCAAGTATCGCTTCCCCAACATTATTAAGGTTTGTCGACAGTGGGGCATAGATGTATTTTCTCAACCAATTCCCGTTGCCCCTGCTGCCCATTATTGGATGGGAGGTATTGCCGCAGATACCAACAATCAAACCTCTGTTCCCGGATTGTATACCGTAGGAGAAACTGCGAGTACAGGAGTTCACGGGGCTAATCGTTTAGCAAGTAATTCTTTGTTGGAATGTTTGGTTTTTGCGGCTCAATTAAGCAAAATGAAAGTCGAGGAGCATTTATCTTTAACTCCAGAGTTACCAAGTTTAGAAGTTAAAGACAATTGGCATAGCGAAGCGCAGAAAATAACTCAAATTCGACAGCAGCTACCTATTTTGGTGTGGCAAAGTGCTGGTATCTGCCGTAGGGAGGAAGTTATGGAAGAGGCGATCGCTCAAATTGAGTCTTGGCGCAAAGAGTTTACTAGTTTCAATATGAGTCAGTATTTGCTGAGTTTACCAGCCAATCAAACGGTAAACTTAGCATCTCAAGAAGCAGAAGCACAACTAAAACTTTTTGCTGAAACCTTAAACTTATTGGATATTGCCTATTTAATTTTAAAAAGTGCTGTTTTCCGCACTGAAAGTCGAGGGGGGCATTATCGCAGCGACTACCCAAAAACATTACCAGAATGGCAAGTTCATACTTTGGTACAAGGCGATCGCTGGTGGAAAGCTTAAATTCATCTCCTCACCCTACGTTTTGTATCTAGATGCCAGTAAGTAGTGAGAATTCTGGGATTAGGTAAACCGCCGAAACAAACTACTCGCAGACCTCTTAGGGCATCAGTAAATTGTGAATAAGGAGTATACTTTAAGCTACGGTCATTGAGGGTAAAAACCGTCGCTCCTTTGTGGAAATGTTTGCGGCCATAGAGCAAAGCAACCTTAATCATTGCTTCATTAATTGCCCTTTGCTGTTTGCGACGCTGGAGGTGGTTTCTATCTTGTTGGGAACTGGCAATTCTCAAGCTGCCCAGTTTTTTCTGGTTAACATCTCCTGCAATGGCGAGACTGATACGTTTGTGGGTATCCATGATTCATACTTGTTCTTAATAATGTGGTTAATTGATTGCTCATAGTTGAGATGAAAAAATCGTGTCTATAGATTATGATTTCTCAAAAAGATGAGAAAAACAGTAAAAAATAGCAACTTTACTCTTTCTTAACGAGAAAAAGTCCTAGTTATTTAAACTAATTCAATTTTAAAATCCCCTGATTTCCTCAGACTAACTTGCTATTAGCCTAATGTCAGTTAGTTTGCTTCCCAAGGAAATAAAGTGTTAATTTTCTTAAAGTTATCTGCCAGAATCTAATTGCTCACTGTTCGGCTTGCCGTTGCCCTAGGCATTATTGATTAAACCAGGCTGTTAATGCTATAGCTAAAGCATCTGCTGCATCATCTGGTTTAGGTACATAGTTCAATTCTAATTCTCTGGCTACTGCTTCTTGAACTTCAGATTTATTAGCATTGCCATATCCAGTTAATGCCTGTTTAATTTGGGCAGGGGTAAATTCTACATAGGGAAGATTATGTTGTGCCACAACTAACATAACAACCCCCCTAGCTTGGGCAACATTAATCGTACTACTCATGCGGTAGAAGAATAATTTTTCTATAGCTACTAGATCCGGATGTACCTCTTGTAGCAATGTATTGAGGTCATTGTATATAGTAGAAAGCCTATCTCCCATGGGAGTTTTAGCTTTTGTCTCAATAATGCCAAAATCTAGTAACTTAATAGTCTCAGGGATATAATTACCAATTTTTGTTCTTGTTTCTACTATGGGACAGCTAATCGTACCAAATCCCACGGTGGCTATGCCGGGATCAATACCTAAAATTTGCTTTTCCATTAAGTACGTGGTTGATAGTTGTTTAGTTTTGGGTTAGGCATTTTTCTTTATTACAAGTTAAGTTGTTTTGATTACATCCCAAATTATGGGAAAACTGTATGTTCGATAGCAATTGTGTCCTATTTTCTCCCATCTATGGCAACCTTAATTCTATTAGCTTCTCTAAATTCATGTTCTGATCTTTAGCTCTTTCTTGCCTTTTTCTTCCAGAAGTCAAGTAATCCCTTTTATTTATTGTTCAGTCAATTACTATGTTAGTCAGTCCATTCAAACAAGCTTTACGTACAATCAAGCCTCAAATACGCAATCTGGCAGATGCACAGCGTCGAACCTCTCCTCGTCTTAATCGTTGGTTTAAATGGCTAGCACCGGGATTGTTAGTAAAGCGCTGGTTATTAGTTAGCGCAACAGGGGTTTTACTGACAAGTTTAGGGTTAGCTATTTGGGTTAAGCTTACACCCATTTATTATTTAATTGATTTAACTTCTAGATGCCTAGAAGCTTTAGCTAAAGTTCTTCCTAGCTACGTGTCAGGGCCTTTGGCTATTCTATCAGGTTTATTCTTGGTTTTTTGGGGACAAACTCGCACTATGGGTTCGATTACGAAAGTTCTTAAGCCAGAAAATGATGAAGAGTTAATTGATGTTTTGATGGCCCATCGCCGCTTGAAACGAGGGGCCAAAATCGTGACTGTTGGTGGTGGTACGGGGCTTTCTACTTTATTGAGGGGTCTAAAGGAGTATAGTGCTAATATCACAGCTATTGTTACTGTAGCTGATGATGGTGGTTCTTCAGGAAGACTACGCCGGGAGATTGGAGTTTTGCCACCAGGGGATATTCGCAACTGTGTGGCTGCTTTGGCTGATGAAGAAAAACTCTTAACGGAACTTTTCCAATATCGTTTCCAAGCCGGGGATGGTTTAACTGGCCATAGTTTTGGTAACTTGTTTCTGACCGCTATGAGTGAAATTGCTGGAGACTTAGAACAGGCGATCGCTGCTAGTTCTAAAGTTTTGGCGGTTAAAGGTAGAGTTTTGCCCGCTACTTTGAGTGATGTTAGGTTGTGGGCGCAATTAAATGATGGCAGAGTCATAGAAGGGGAATCAAATATTACTGAAGCTGGGGGGCAAATTTGTAAAATCGGTTGCCGTCCTGCCGATCCCCCTGCCCTTCCTGCTGCAATTAAGGCTATTGAGGAAGCAGAGTGTATTATTATGGGGCCTGGTAGTCTTTATACCAGCGTTATTCCGAACCTATTGGTTCCTGAAATTCGTAGCGCCATCGCTCTTAGTAAGGCTCCTCGCATCTACGTTTGCAACATTATGACTCAACCAGGAGAAACGGAAGGTTATAGCGTTGCTGATCATATCCGAGCAATTGATGAAATTTGTGGCCAACGTCTATTTGATGCTGTTGTGGTACATCGCAAGTCTCCCTCAGCCCATACTTTAATTAGGTATGCTCAACAAAACTCTCATCCTGTATTTCTTGATCGCGAAGATGTGACTAAATTAGGTCGTCGCATCGTTTCTGCCAACATTATGGATGAAAATGAAGAAACAGGTTACGTGCGCCATGATTCCCACCGGTTAGCTAAGGTTTTATTACGTTGGTATGGGGCTACTCATGGGTTTAAGTTTTAGAAAAAGGAACGGCAGGCAAAGCCGTACAATTATCAATGTCCTTCAAGTTATTGCTTCTGAGTTGTACCACTTTCTATCAAATAGTTAGCTGCTTGCTTGAAGCAAGGCAGTTGCCCCCCGGAGAACTTATTGATATAGGTGGATACTGTTTGCATTTAGTTGTTGCTGGGAAAGCTCAAGAAGGTCAACCTACCATCGTTTTAGATCATAGTTTAGGGGGTGTAGAAGGCTATTTGTTACAAGAAAAATTGGCAGAGTTAGGGCAAGTTTGTATTTATGATCGCGCTGGCTATGGTTGGAGTGATTCTAGCCCAGAAATGAGAACTAGCGATCGCCTTGTTACGGAATTAGATACACTGCTGACTAAGGCTATGATTGCACCGCCCTATATTTTGATAGGAGATTCTTTTGGTAGTTACAACGCTAGACTCTATGGCCAGAGATTTCCTCAAAAGGTAGTAGGAATAGTACTTACAGATGGACTTCACGAAAGTGCAATGTTGCAGATGCCTTTTGCTTTACGAGGGTTACAGTACTTTTTTATTTCCGGTTTTCTGATGTCTATTTTAGGTTCGGCTTTAGGTATTATTCGGTTTTTAAAAACTATGGGGGTGTTTGAGTTACTTAAACCGGAGTTACGCCAGTTTTTCTACAAAGATGTAGAGGTGGTGAAGCGCTCTTTTTGTCGCCCTAAACATTGGCTAACTATGAGTCGAGAACTTTTCTGTCTACAAAGAAGCGGGCATCAAGCCAAGATGGCTCAACAGTTTAGAGATTTACCAATAGTTAATATCAAAGCTAATTCGTTTTTTAAACCATCCCTTTGGACAAGATTTATTCCTTTAGCTACTGCTAATCAATTAAGGGAAAGAATGCATGAAGAATTACTTAAACTTTCCACCGAATGCCAACAACTTCAAGCCAGCAAAAGCAGTCATTTTGTTTGGGTAGATGAACCCCAGATTATTGTTGAGGCAGTGAAGATTATTTTGAATAAAATACAGGAAAGTGACTTATCCTAGTGAAAGTAGGGTGGGCAAAAATAGTAGAGTGGTTATTTGTTCACATCCCCAATAAAATTGCTATAAATGACATTACTGCCACCATTTTTACTGCTAGATAGATTGTTACAAGACTGGTTATTAGAGGATATTGGTAGGGGCGATCGCGCTACCCAAAGCTTAGTTGCTAGTTCTCAAACTGTTAAAGCCCAGTGGATTGCTAAAGAAGTTGGAGTTATTGCCGGATTGCCCATTGCCGCAAGGGTTTTTCAATTACTTAACAACCAGGTAAACTTCACAGCTACAGTGCCAGAGGGTCAACATTGTGATTCTTCAGGACAGTTAATTGCTACCATTGAAGGGCCTCTTGAGGCCCTTTTAACAGGAGAACGAGTTGCTCTTAATTTAGCAATGCGATTAAGCGGTATTGCCACCATGACTCAGAAATATGTAGCTGAGATTGCTGATTTGCCAACTCAATTTGTGGATACTCGTAAGACAACACCAGGATTGAGATTGTTAGAAAAGTATGCCACTCAGGTGGGGGGTGGTGTTAACCAACGTTTGGGGTTAGATGATAGCGTCATTATTAAAGATAATCATATTGCCGTAGCAGGAAGTATTGGTCAAGCAATTACTCAGGTTCGTTCTCATCTTCCTTATCCCCTCACTATTGAAGTTGAGACAGAAAATTTAGACCAGGTGAAAGAAGTCTTAGAATATGAAGTAGAGGCGATTATGTTAGATAATATGCCTGTGGAGATGATGAAACAAGCGATCGCCATAATTAGAGATCAAAACCAGAGAATTAAAATCGAAGCCTCCGGAAACGTCAATCTCAAAACCATCCGTACCATAGCAGAAACGGGAGTAGATTATATTTCTAGCAGTGCGCCAATTACTCGTTCAACTTGGTTGGATTTAAGTATGAAAATGAGTAAAAATTAAAAGTTAAACTGTTACCTAGAACCATCGCCCATTACTTATTATCTCTTGCCTTTTAATGATGAGAAATCTTTACTTCCTTCTGCCTGGAACAACAAAAAAGTTTGGTGGCGGTGGACTTTGGGCAGAGATGAAAACTGTCAATTTAGCTAGGCAAATCTGCCCAGTACAAATTGTAACTTATCGACAGCGAGAAGATAATTATCCTTTCTTAACCGAGGTTCTTAAAAAGCCCCATTTAGAAGATAGTATTTTCTGTGTTAGTTGGGGTTTTGATGTGCCGAAGTTAGTAGCTAAGCTTCAAGATTATAATTTAATCTATCATGCCCACAGCGCTAATTATGGGTTCAATCTACCTGCTAATATCCCAATTCTTACTGTAAGCCGTAACACTATGGGTTATTGGGGACAAAAATCACCTAATAGTTTAATTTACTATTTACCTAATCAAATTGGTGAGGAATTTTGTAACCTGCAAAAAACAAGGGATATTGATGTTTTAGTGCAAGTTCGTAAGTCTTCGGAATATTTATTAAGCCAACTAGTTCCTGCTTTAAAATCCCGTTGTCGTCTTCAACTTCTTGAGGGATTTGTAGAGGATTTAGCCGGATTATTTAATGGTAGTAAAGTTTACCTTTATGACTCCGCAGAATATTGGGCAACAAACGGAGTTACAGAAGGTTTTGGTTTGCCCCCCTTAGAAGCCCTCGCTTGTGGTTGTCAGGTATTTTCTAGCGTCAATAGCGCTTTAGCTGATTATCTTGATCCTGGCTTTAATTGCCATAAAATTGCTGGCTATTCCTTAGAATATGATTTACAACGCATTCTCGCTGTGGTTAACTCTTCTCAAACTCAGGAACTACCAGCATCATTTTGGTCTATGTATCGTAGTGAAACCTTGGTAAAAAGATTGGAGGTGATTTTAACAGAAATAAATCACTTTTTTGATAGTAATAAAACTAAACAAACAATAATTCGAGGACTAAGTAAGAGGCGTTTGCAAAAGTTGTGGTTACAGCAAAAGCTGGCTAAGTTACTTAAATAATTGATTTCTTAATTCTAAATATCTTTTTGCTTCTGCTTAAAACGCCAGTAATAAAACACATAAGCTAATGCGAAAAGTTGTACCGGAACAATAGTAAGATAGTTCCTGATAATAGGGTTAATTTCTAAGCTAGAGAAGGTTAAAAAATAGCCCATACCTAGCAAAACAAAAAAGACAGATAAAATAGTTTTTTTCGTTTTCGACTTAAGCATAACTATATTGTTAACACCTCCTCAATTACTAAATCAACTTTAGAACCAACCTTTTTTATTGAGCATATACATTTGAAAAAACTCTTCATCAGTTTTAGTCAGATAAACAATACCTTCTGCTAAACCAATAACTCCCATAACCACACCACCAGTGCCACAGGTTAGGAGAGTGATTAACAACATAACCACACCTTCGTTAGTGTAACCTAAAATAAATTTGTGAATGCCTAGCGCCCCTAAGAGAATGCCGCAAATTCCAGCAGCCGTCTTTTTACTATTGGCTTCGCTTAGATTCGGTTCTATCATAGTTAATATTCCTAACTAGCTTGACTTTAATATTATAGCTAATGCTTAGAGTCAGCTATGGCTAACATCTCATTTATAATGCCCAAGGTTCCCAAAAAAATCCAGATATGTAAAGCTTCCCTAAGAGATAAGCTGATGTGCATTTAAACTGTGTATTACTCAACTAGGAAATAAGCCCTAAAATCCTCCCCCCATCTCCCTATCTCCCTATCTCCCCATCAAACCTAATAAGTAAGTTAAATGCCTGACAGCTTAGATTAATAAACTAATAGCTAAAAGCCAAAAAATATCAGTTTAAATTGTTGCCAATTAACTAGAAGCGCTTGTATAAAAACGCAGAGCAAATCCCCAAAAAACCTTAGAAATCATTAACAAAATAAATGCTAATATACCTGCGCCAAGAAACCAAATAAATTCTCCTTTTCCTAACATAGCTTGGGCAGGAACAGTAGTTAGAAAAGCCACAGGAACCACAAAAGTAAAAAAGAGGCGATAGATAGCAGGATAGGCGACTAAAGGATAGCGCCCTGCTTCTAAGAAACCACGCAATACTTCTGTGACATTATAAATTTTTACAAACCAAACGCTAGTAGTCCCTAACATAAACCAAAGACTATAAAGAATCATCAAACCAAAAAGTAAAGGCACTAGACTTAATAAATAATCACCCCAAGACAAACTTAAGCGTATTCCGGCATAAATAATAATTGCCCAACCAAACAATAAATCTGGTATTCCCCAAGGAGAAACCATTCTCGTTGAGAGCCAAAATTGACTGCTAATGGGCTTAAGGAGAATAAAGTCTAAAGTGCCTTGTTCAACTTGCTTGACAATACGGTTAAGGTTCGGTACTAAAAACGTCGTAGAAAAACCTTGCAAAATAGTAAAAACCCCCAAAACAATTAAGGCTTCTTCCCAACTCCAACCCTCAAATTCATAACCAGTACGATAAAATAGAAAAAGACTAAATAAGTTACCTGCTAAACCGCCTAAACTACTCAAAGCGGCGATGAGAAAATTGAGACGATATTCCAACTCTGCTGCGATCGCAGTTGTCCAAAATAAAATCAGCACCTTAAAATATTTGTTCATTCAACACCCCAGCCCCAGACTAATATCTCAATTTTCACCATTTTCGGCGTAATTGTGTACCCTGTGCTGATATAAGATGGGACTATATGGAAAAAAAAATAAACTTATAGAGGGACTATCAATAGTTTCTCTCAAGTTTTGAGCAAAGTTGTTAGGAGAAATAAGTTTGATGAAAAAATTGTTTAGTTTGCTAGCTGCACTCATTCTGACAGTTAGCTCTTTTTGTCTATTCGGGCAACAACCAGCCCAGGCAGTTGATTTGAGTGGTTTAACCTGGCAATCATCTCCGATTTTAGCGATGGATCTAGACGTTGAGCGTCGCAATCCTGCTGATGCTAAACTAGCTAGTGATTATGGTCAAAAAATTGATCTAAACAATGCTAACGTACGTTCTTTTCGCGATTTACGAGGATTCTATCCTACTTTAGCCGCCAAAATCGCTCGTAATGGCCCTTATGAAAAAGTAGAAGATGTTCTCAATATCCCTGGATTAAGTGAACGTTTAAAGTCTCGCCTACAAGCTAATTTAGATAAATTCACTGTAACTAAGCCTTCTGATGCTTTTAATCAAGAAGCAAATCGCTTTAATAATGGCGAATATTAATCTTAAAGTTTAGTCATTACAAAAATCTTTGGTGCTACTAAAACTAATTAGCACTCAATACTAACCCATCTTCATCAGGGGATGGGTTAAGTTGTTATAGTCCATTACCAATGAGAATAAACGGGGCCCAGTAGTAAGGATGACTCAAGCGATTAAACACTTCTGGCTCCAAACCTTCGCGAATTTTTACGGCCACAACTGGGCCGGTGCTCTGACCCTAAAGCTGTATAATCTCCAGTAATTAAGGCGAGTTGGGCTTGTCGCAAAGCTTCAGCTTTAGTAATGTCATTCCCTTGCAGTGCTACGTAGAAAGCATTCATCAGTGCTTGAGTACCGCCATCATTCACTTGCCAAAGAGAGGCGATCGCAGCCTTAGCTTTAGTATTTTGCATCTGATAGCCCAAGCCCAGGATTTCTTTACCATCCCCCAATATATCTCCTAACCCCGTTTCACAGGCAGAAAGAACAATTAAATCTACATCGGGCAAATTCCAGTTTTTAATGTCTCTCAGGGTGGCGTGAGTACCGTCTCCGAAGACGATAAAAGATTCTTCAGGTTCACCAACAACAAAAGCAGCATGGGTTGCTAGATGAACAACGGAGTAGCTATTCATGTCGGAAATCGTTTCTTTGTTGAATTGGTCATCAAGTAGTTTGATAGTTTCAGGAATTAGTTCGGCGAGATTTTCTACCTCAACGCCAGCATAGGGTAAACCCCTAAAGGTATGTTCTTCCCCCCCTGCTTTGACAGTATGTTGACCTTTAGTAAAAGCAGCAGCAAAGATTTCCAAGTCTGCTTGGGGTTGAGTATTAATTTCAGTAAGACTCAAAGCAGTGATATTATTGACCCGAAAGTTCTCCGTTAACCACTGCTTACCATCATAGAGTGCTGCTAAGGGAATGTAGCGCAATTGCCCATCGGGGGCATAAAGAATAGTTTTCGCCCCTGCTGTAGCTAGGTGTTCTTCTAAAGGTTTAATCAGCCAGTTGTAGAGTTTTCGGGCCGAAACTTTAGGGTTATTGTAAGGAGTTTGCAAAACTTTGCGGAATTGCAAGATTGCTTGGTTTAGCTCTTCCCGTTTAACCTCAACAGATTTGTGAATAGGAGGCGAATCAGCCGTTATGAGAACTAACTCTAAGCGGTTGTCAAGAACAAGGGGATAGATAATTACCGCATCCTGTTGTAGTTGCTCAAGATTGTCTTGTAAGGTTTGGGCGTATTGTTCTAAATCAAAATCTTCTCCCTCTGTCTTTCGCCGCAATTGGACTATCTGTTTTTGTACTTCTGGACTGTTTAGAAAAGCTTGAAACTCCTTAATAATCTCTTCTTGCAGTTTCCTTATTTCCCTGATACGCTGTTTTTGAGCATCAGTTCTAATAGAATTTGGTTTAATGCTGTCTAGCTTACTGAGTTCTTTACCCAGTGCAATAGCTTGATCAAGCTTTTCTTCCGTGCCTTGCCAAATCATCTTCTCACTGGAACGTTCAACTACCCCTTGGGCAGTCTCTTCACTGCCACGTACATTGTAGAGATAATCATCAAGTTCTTGGACTTTGAGGAGGTCAAGGACTTGTTGCGCTTCGAGGATGCGGTCTTGTTGCAACAAGAGGTCAGCAAGACGACGATAATCATCAGCTACAGTGTTTGTGTAGGATTGTCGTTGGGCTTGGGATAGTTTTTGGTTGTCTTTCCTAATTGCTTCTCTAACATTGACAGACTGTTTGTAGAAGACGATCGCTAGTTCAGGTTGTTTTTGTTCTTCTAAAAGCAAGGCGATGTTGCTGAGGGTGATTCCTTCTTCAGAACGTTCTCCAAGTTCTTGGGAGATTGCTAAAGATTGTTGGTAAAACTCAATAGCTTTTTGGTATTCCCCCAGGGAACGATAAACTTCCCCCAAATTGTTAAAAGAACTAGCAATTCCGGAGCGATCGCCTATATCTTTTTTAATTACCAAAGACTGTTGATGAAATTTCTTTGCTTGCTGATATTCCTTTTGTAAATAGTAAACTTCCCCCAAATTATTCAAAGTCTTAGCAACTTCTGCTGGTTCATTTATCTTCTGAGAAATGGCTAAAGATTGTTGATAAAATTCTCTAGCTTTCTGATATTGACCTAGAGATTTGTAAGCAATGCCGAGATTGTTGAGAGAACTAGCAACACCAGAATGATCTTGCTTTTCTTTAAATATTTGAAGAGACTGTTGATAAAGCTCTATCCCTTGTTGATATTGACCGAGAAGAGAGTGGAGTTCCCCCAAATTATTTAAAGACTTAGCGGTCTGAGTATAATCATCTATTGCTTCAAAAATTGCTAAAGATTGCTGGTAAAACTCAATAGCTTTATAGTATTGTCCCAGAGATTTGTAAGCAATACCCAGGTTATTAAAAGAACTAGCAACTCCTAACTGATTGTCTGTTTTCTGAAAGACTGCTAAAGACTGTTGATAAATTCCTATAGCCTTCTGGTATTCACTTTGAAGGGAGTAAAGTCCCCCCAGATTATGGAGAATATAAGTCTGTTCAGTAGTATCATTTGTTTCTTGAGAGATCCCTAAAGACTCCTCAAAAGATGCGATCGCTTTTTGGTATTCCCCCAAAGATGCGTAACCAATGCCCAAGTTATTCAAAGACTTAATAATCCCTACCGAATCATCTATTTGTCGATAAATAGCTAAAGACTTTTGCCAAGACTCTATGGCTGCTTGAAATTGACTGGTTTTATACTCTTCTATTCCTCGTTCTCGTAGTAAATCAGCTTCCTGTTTCTGTTGGTTGGAAGTTTGAGCGATCGCCCTTGGGCTTAACTTCGTTATCGCGGGCAACAAAGATACAGGCAAATAATTTGCGGTGACTACACCAGTAGCTGCCAATATGGTTAGGATGCCGAGGAGTTTCCTTCGTAGGTGCATGATTTACTCTGTATAGTAGTCTTATATATCAATAATTATCCCGATGAGCAAATAATTTCCGCAAAATCGTTCGGGTATTTTGAAGATCGTAGTAGAGATTCATATCCGTAGCGGAGTAAATTTCATCTTCATTCCAAGTTGAAAAAAATGAAAGGTGTTCAATTACTTATGTTGATTTGCGATCGCACTCATATATTCAACCTCAAAAAACCATATCGTAGGGGCGACCCCTCATGTGAGTTATTAATCAGTATCTTGGTTCATCTTAACGGGTTGCCCCTATAGCGGGAATGGCGATCGCAACTTTGCTAAATTTTGTAAATAATTATCTCGACGAGGGGATAATTGAGACAAATACGTTTATAAATAGTAATTCCAGTAGCACAACATCTCAAAGTAGGGTGGGCAAATATCACCATTTTTTTGATTCAACTCTCCTAAAACATTTGCCCACCGTCAGTCACAACTTCCCCAATTAATTATCCGTTGTCCAAGACGGTATTAATTGAGGTGCGTGGGCGGAAGCCGACGTAGGCATCCCTTAATCATCAAGAGATATTAAAATCAGCAGAAATTTTCTCAAGATAACGAGAAATTTTACTGCTAGTTCCATCATGACCTAAATATTCTACCAACTAAGTATACTTGTTAACTAATCTTTCTCAATAGCTATGAAACGTGCATCTCAAACATTCTGGTTAGCTTTAGGCTTAACCAGTACCATCTTCCCTTTCCCTATCAACGCCCAAATAACCCCTGACAATACCCTGGGCGGGGAAAGTTCTGTTGTTACCCCCGTGAATCCTCAACTTCAACGCCTCGATGGTGGGGCTTTACGGGGAATAAACCTCTTTCATAGTTTCTTAGAATTTAACATCTCAGAAGGTCACAGCGCTTACTTTGCTAACCCGGCGATAGTAGAGAATATTTTTAGTCGCGTAACAGGGAATAATCCTTCCCATTTATTCGGCACATTAGGAGTATTAGGAGATGCCAACTTATTCTTCCTCAACCCTAACGGCATAGTCTTTGGCCCTAATGCCAAATTGGATTTAGAAGGTGCATTTGTCGCTAGCACCGCTGAGGGTTTCATCTTTCCTGGGGGGGACGTTTTCAGTGCCACCAATCCCAATGCAGCCCCATTATTAACTGTGAGTGCTATTGCTCCAGTTGGTTTGCAGTTTGAAGGAAGTGGGGGCGCAATTATTAACGCAGGTAACTTAGCAGTTGAGCCAGGGCAGGGTTTAAGTTTAGTAGGAGGGACAGTAGTTAACCAAGGGAACTTGGTAGCACCGGGAGGAAAAGTCAGTTTGGTAGCAATGCCGGAGGGGAGATTAGTTGAGTTAGGCAACCAAGGGGAGGTTGTAGGTTGGCAGTTAACTCCTGCCAACCCAGGAAATAGCCCTTTGTCCGTAGCAGAGTTAGGGGTTGGGGCTGGTTTGGGAGATTTAGGTATTCCCGGTGATGTGGAGTTAGGAACTGCGGTTGTTTCTGGTAGTGTGGATGTTGTTAATCAACAAGGAGTTGGGGGCAATGTTCAAGTTTTAGGGGAAGTTGTAGAACTTCTTGGGGCAAAGATTGATGCTTCTGGGGTGAATGGTGGCGGCAGCGTATTAGTTGGTGGAGATTATCAAGGTAAAGGGGATATGCCGAATGCTTTGCAGACTTATGTGAATCGGGATTCGGTGATTACAGCAGATGGGCAGGGAGATAGCGAAGGTGGCAAAGTAATTGTTTGGGCTGATGACACCACAAACTTTTATGGTAATGTCTCTGCCCGTGGTGCAGGCATTAGTGACGGTGGTTTTGTAGAGATATCGGGGAAGGAAACCCTGTTGTTTCAGGGAGGTGTAGATACTAGTTCTGACTTTGGCAATATGGGGACTTTGCTTTTAGATCCAGAGAATATTACCATCGAAAACGGCAACGGTAGTGGCGCTCCTCAAACCATCTCCGAAAGAGAATTAGAAGCACAGGCGAAAATTAATAATGTTGTTGTGCAGGTCGACAATACCATTACTGTCAACAACCTCTTTGATAACGAACTAGATTTATCCGGAGGTTCAGGAACAGTAGTTTTTACTGCCGATGCAGATGGTGATGGGGTAGGTGACTTTGTGATGGAGGATATTGCAGATGCAATCTTAGCTGCGGGGAAAGATATAACTATTTCTGGGGTTAATATAACTACTGGTGATATTGAGACTGATTCCAATGCTTTCTTGTTCTTCGATGCAGAAGATGCAGGAGATATTAAGTTGGAAGCAACTGGGAATATTTCAACTGGTGATGTTAATGCTCGCTCGATATCTAGTGGATTTGGAGATACAGATTATGGAGGAGCAATCACCCTCAAGGCTGGGGGCGATATTTCCAGTGGTGAGGTTAACTCTGCCTCTACTGCTGCCTTTGGAGGTTCTAAAGATTCGGGAGTTGTTACTCTTGAAGCCGGGGGAAATATTTTGACCGATCAAGTGTTTTCCGCCTCTGGTTCCTTTGGAAGTAAAAATGTGGGAAATGGAAACTTAATTACTATAAGAGCCGGAGGGGATATTACTGTCAGTGCTGGGGTTGCTTCAGGCTCTCTTAGTAGTGGAGATGGAAATGCAGGAGATGGAAGAGCTATTACCTTAAAGGCTGGAGGCAATGTTTCCATTGACTATTTCCTTTCTGCTTCTTTTGCCAACGGAGATGGAAACACTGGAGATGGAGGGGCGATTAATGTTGAATCTGGCAGTAATATCTCTACTGGTGGGGTTAATTCCTCCTCCCTTGGCAGTGGAGATGGAAACACTGGAGATGGAGGAGCGATTAGCTTCAAAGCTGACGGTGATATTTCTACTGGTGAAGTTAGCTCTTCCTCTTTTTCTTTTGGAGATGGGGATACGAGGGATGGGGGAGACATCACCCTTCAAGCTAATGGTGACATTTCTACTGGCCTTCTCAGTTCTGCCTCTTTTTCTCAGAGAGGTGGAAATACAGGAAACGCAGGTGCTATCAACTTGCAAGCTGGACACAATATCTCTACTGGTGATTCTCTCAGTGCTTTCTCCACTACTTTTGGTTTTGGAAGTGGAAATACCCAAGAGGGCGGAGCGATTACCCTAAAAGCTGGCAATAATATCTCCACTGGTACTATCGATTCTAGCTCTTTTTCCTATGGAAATACAGGAAATGCAGGTGCTGTCAACTTGCAAGCTGGAAATGATATCTCAACTGGTACTTTTATCAACTCTTCCTCTTATTCCTTTGGAGTTGGAAAAGTGAGAGATGGAGGAGCTATTAGTTTGAAAGCTGGTGGCAATATATCTGCTCCAGGCACTATTCTTTCTACCTCTCTTTCTCTTGGAAGTAGAGATTCACAAAGGGGAGGGGATATAAATCTTGATAGCAAAGGAGAGATAACCTTTCTAGATCCTGTAGCTACAGGGTCTACTTCAGCAAGTATTATTGGCTCTAATCAGGTCTGGAGCTATGGTAAAACTGGAGGAGATATAAGGATTACTAGTGCAGTCGGCACTCTACAACTCAACAGTTCCTCAATTAATAGTGAAGGATTCGTATCGGGAGGAGCCATTGAAATTACCGCTCCTAAAATAACTATTAACAACTCTGAAATCAAAAGTGCTATCTTGACTGACGGAGTGGTAGGAAATATATCTATAAATTCCCAAGAGCAGATTATTCTGAATAGAAGTCGTATTTCTGCTATCCTAGAACCCAGTAGCAAAGGTCGAGCAGGTAGTGTTAGCTTAACTGCACCAATCCTGAGTTTAAGTGATGTATCTCTCATTGAAACTACAAGCTTTGGTGAAGGTAATGCAGGTAATGTAGAGATTATGGTAGACAATCTCTTCTTAGACCGCAGCAACATTCAAAGTATTACTGCTGGGGTAGGGAATGCAGGAAAGGTAGATATTACTGCCAACCAAGCTGTCCAATTAACTAACCAGAGTAACATTAGTACTATTGCTAACTCTCGCTCTCAAGGACAGGGGAACAACATTACTATCAACTCTCCCCAACTTTCTTTAACGGGGGGTTCCCAGTTGCAAGCCTTAACGAAAAGTCAAGGGGATGCAGGCAATATTTTGCTGAATATTCGAGATAGATTGACTATTTCTGGTGTTGGTGCAGAAGGTTTCCTTAGCGGTGTCTTTACCTCCTCTGGAGATGAACAAAATAGCAACGCAGGTAAGGGAGGAGACATCACCATCAACAACTCCGGCACTGTCACCCTCAGTGATGGAGGAGTTTTAAGCGCCCAGACTTTTAGTAACTCCCCAGGAGGCGACATTAAAGTCAACGCCAACCGACTCAACCTACAAAGTGGAGGACAAATCTTGACCAGTACCATTGGTGGAGGTAAAGCAGGGGAAGTTATTGTCAACGCCAGAGAAAGTGTCAATATCAACGGCAATGATCCTAACTTTGCCAATCGTCCCCAAGGACCTAAACCTCTAAGACAAGGAGTACAAGCTACTCCTTTCAACCTCTCTAAATTAGTTACCGAAACAGAACCCAACAATAGTGCCGCAGAAGCTTTGTTTCTCAGTGACAATCTCTTTTCCGTAGACACTGTTAATAAGCCTAACCCTAATGTAGAACTTACTAACCGGATTCCCTATGTTTCTATTCAAGACAAAGGGGACAATAGCAATACCTCAGACTATTACGCCTTTGAGGTTAAAGCAGGAACGAGGGGGATTTTTGATATTGATAATGTCTTAGATAGCCAAGGTAAACCTATAGCAGATAGTTCTAATGTCAAAACTATAGAGCTTTTGCAAGTTCAAGATGGACAGTTGAAAGTAATAGGAGGAAATGATGCCAGCCTGTCATTTCAAGGTGCAGGAGGAAGTAACCAAGCTTCTGACCCCTATTTTGACTTCACTTTCACTGAAAGTGGCACTGTCTACCTCAGAGTCACTAAGTCTGCCAACGCTCTTCCCAATCAAAGTAACTACACCCTCAACATCTCCCTAGAAACCCCCAATGTAACAGGTAGCAGCATTACCACTGGCGGGGCAGCTAGCGGTATCTTTGCCCAAACTAGTCCCGGTACAACAGGGGGTGCAGGGACAATCAACCTCAACACTCCCCAATTAAATGTTGCTGCTGGGGGCAGGGTTTCTGCCCTTACTCAAGGTAGAGGAGATGCCGGGGCAATCAAACTACAACCCATTGCCAACGGCAACGACTTCCAACTCAACCTTAGTGGTGGGCAGAAGTTTCTACCTCCACTTCTAGGGATGGTAGGGGAGGCAGTATTGCTTTCAATGCCCCTGGCAAGGTTACTATTCAAGGTGATGGTATCCTTTCTACCCAAACTACTAGCACTGCCCCCAATGCAGGTAAGGCTGGAGATATTAGTGCTGTAGCTGGGGGCTTTTCCCTAACTAATGGTGCAAGGTTAACCTCTAGTACCTCTGGTACTGCGGCTGCTGGAAATATTAATTTTCAGGTTCGCGATGACCTAACCATTGCTGGAGAGAACACCGGTTTATTCGCCAACACCTCCGCCAACTCCTCTGGTAACTCCGGTAGCGTCTTTATCAACTCTGGAACTACAGCTATCCGAGATGGAGGGCAAGTTGCTGTTAATAGTCAAGGGGATGGTGTCGGAGGTAATATTAGCGTTTCCACCAATGATTTGACCCTCTTCAACCGAGGTACAATCAATGCAGCTACAGCCAAAACTAGCGGTGGTAACATTAGCCTCAATGTTCCCGGACTCATCCTGATGCGCAACAACAGCCTCATCAGTGCGGCTGCGGGGGGTGCTGGCAGTGGGGGTAACATTACCCTTAACGTCGGTTTCATCGTTGCTATTCCCAAAGAAAACAGTGATGTAGTTGCCCGTGCTTCCCAAGGCAAAGGTGGTCAAATTATTATTAATGCCACTGGTGTTTATGGCTTTGTCGGGGATAGTCGCTTTTTGACTCCCTTTTCTGATTTAAACGCTTCTTCTGATGTGGTAGGTAATGAAGGAAGTGTAGCCATTGATGTAGATTTTGATGTTACCCAAGGGCTAAATAGCCTACCGGATGACAGGGTGGACACAGAGGTTAATGATAGTTGTGAGGCTATAGAAAAAGATGCTACTGTCGCCTTTTTTGATATTGGTAAGGGGGGAACATTAGCTAATCCCGATGAACCTTTAGATGCTGATAGTTGGGAATGGCTTAGTTTAGCAGAAGAGGAAGTTTCAGAAGAAAACAAGGAGGAATTTTTAGCTAGAGTTGAGGTTGAAAAACCTTGCGTTTTTTAGATAATAAGTACTTGATTTTTACGATGTTATTTGTTTTGATAATGGTTTTCTCCAGTTACCTATTACCCATTGCCCAGGAACCTAAATCACCCTTTTGCTTTTGCCCAGAAGAAGGAATTCCATAATCAGTTAATGGTCTAACTTCAGGAGGTTGAAGTCCCAAGACGATAGACTGGGGAGGAACACCTGCTGCTACTAATTCTTCGGCAATAAGTTGGTCGGTATTGTTAGCTTGAATCCAAATCTGGTTATTAATAATATCAATATGGATAATACAATAATGAATGCGTTGTTGTTGATGCCAACCTAGAGAAAGTAGCATATAGTGGTCTTGAACTAAATCAAAAATTGTTTGATTCTTTACTTGACTATCAAATGTAGGAAGTTGGGCATATTCAGTAAGTAGTTGTTTGACAATTTCTCGATAATTATTTATGGAAGCCATTGTAGAATTTTCTCCTTTTCAGAATTGTAAACAATAAGTTTAAGACGTTAAGAAAACTCTTTACTTCAACGGCTATTTTAAGATTCTGTTTCTCAGCAGCTAATAACTGTTCTGCTCCCAAATCAATATAAATGTTTCTTTTGGCCCAACTTAAAGGATAAGGAGCGTGAGTAATAGTCCAGTTAGCTTTGATAAGTGCTTGTTTAACAACTTGATGATAAATGTCTTTAGCTGGCATAAAAATCTTTAATATAAACCCTTAAATTTTTTTAACAAACTTTTTTTCATAAACTTATGGTACTGCATCTACTACTTCCTACCCTAGCTCAAATCCCTCCAGATATTCCTCCACAGGATGTCCTTCCCCCTTCACAACAACCTTCCCCTATTCCTGAACAACCAGAAACACCTCCTGCACCAGAGGAAGTGCTTCCTGATCCCGCTACACCAATTCCCCCTGAAATACTACCAGATACTCAAGAAACAATTACAGTTACTGAGTTTGAGTTTGTTGATAATACAATTTTTTCTTCCGAACAGTTAGCTAGGGAAATTACTAATAAATATCTTAATCAAACTCTGTCTTTACAACAACTCCTCAACGTTGCTGCTGAAGTTGCCCAGTTTTATGCTGCTGCTGGTTACAGTACTTCTGGGGCAGTGATTTCTTTGCCAGAAATTACTCGGCAACAGGGAAAGGGGATTGTGAGAATTATTGTCATTGAAAGTAGGTTAGAAGCAATTAATCTGGTTCCGGTGGGGAAACAACGCCTTAATCCTAATTACGTGCGATCGCGCCTAGAAGTGGAACCAGGAGACATTCTCAATGTCAGCAAATTACAAGAGCAACTGCAATTACTACAACTCAATCCTTTAATTACTAGGGTTGCAGCCCAATTAAGTGAAGGTTCACAACCGGGGCTAAATCAGTTAGAACTTCAGGTGGTAGAAGCGCCTTCTTTTCGTTTGCCTTTGAGCATTAACAATGGCCGTTCACCCAGTGTCGGGAGTTTCCAGCGTCAGATTACGGCGAGGGAAGGTAATTTACTGGGGTTGGGAGATGCTCTCAGTGTCGGTTATGGTAATAGCGACGGTAGCAATCTTTGGAATCTCAGCTACACTCTGCCGGTGAATCCTAATAATGGCACACTGGGTTTTGACTACAGCTATACAACCAGTGATGTGATTGAACCGCCCTTTGAAGCAGTGAATATTGAGTCTGAGTCCCAAACATACAACTTAACCTTTCGACAGCCTGTAGTGCAAAGCATTCGTCAACAGCAGTTTCAGGAGTTGGCTTTAGGAGCAACTGCTTCTTGGCGCAATAGTCAATCTTTTCTGTTTGATTTTCCTTTTCCTCTCTCTCCCGGAGCAGATGACAATGGTGAAACCCGCATTTTTGCCCTACGCTTGTTCCAGGAGTGGACACAACAGGATGCCCGTCAGGTGCTGGCTTTTCGCTCGGAGTTTAGTTTGGGTTTGGATGCTTTTAATTCTACTGTGAACGAGACTCCAGCAGGTTCAGAAGCGATTCCCGATAGTCGTTTCTTTTCCTGGCGTGGGCAGGGGCAGTGGATCAGGTTGTTGGGGGAAGATACTTTGTTTCTGGTACGGGGCAATTTGCAACTGGCAAACAAAACTTTATTATCGGCAGAAGAGTTTGCTTTAGGAGGTTTTGGCAGCGTGCGGGGTTATCGCCAGAATGTACTTTCTACAGACAACGGCTTTTTTGCTTCTGCTGAACTTCAGTTACCGATTCTCAGGGTTCCGGAAGAAGGGGTTTTGCAAATTATTCCCTTCTTAGATTATGGCGTAGGCTGGAACAGTTCGGATATTGCTAACCCAGTTCCGCAAACCCTAGTTGGTGCTGGTTTGGGTTTACAATGGCAAGATAGAGCAGGAATTTTTAACGCCCGTTTTGATTGGGGTATTCCTTTAGTTAGTGTGGATAATAGGGAGAGAACTTGGCAGGAGAATGGGCTTTATTTTTCGGTGCAATGGAGGGGGTTTTAAGTAATAAGTAATAAGTAATAAGTAATAAGTTTTTATGATTGGATTTTGGGGTAAGAATATGATTTTTTTGAAGCAGTTTATTTCTATTTTACTAAGAGAGTTTTGGGTGTCTAGAAAAGTTATAATTGCATTTTTACTTTCTTTGTGTGTTGCTCTTTCGCCTACTATTATTTTGGCTCAAACTACGCCCCAGGAGTTGGTTCAGGAGGGAAAGGCTTTTTATGAAGTGGGAAATTTACCAGAGGCGATCGCATCTCTACAAGAGGCTGTCGACTTATTTCGTAGCGCAAATGAGCAAGAAAATTTAGCAGTTACTTTGACTAATTTGGGTAATATTCAATTAACCCTCGGACAAGCTAATGAAGCTTTAGAAACTTGGCAGCAAGCGCAAACTATTTACCAAGATTTAGGGAATAATTCTCATGTTTCCCTAAGCCAAATTAATCAGAGTAGGGCGCTGCAAGCTTTGGGTTTATATCCTCGTGCCTGCAATACCTTGATACAAGCTTTTCAACTTGCTCCCCTCAACTGTAATAACTTAACGGGGGAGAATTTACAACGGTTAAGGAGCGATCGCTTACCTGTGGTAGTACAGGTAGCAGGTTTACGTTCCCTGGGCAACTTATTCCGGGGCATGGGTAAATTAGAAGAGTCGGAGTTGGTTTTAGCACAAGCAGTTACTCAAGCTACTTCCCTTTCTCCCCAAACCAAAGGGGCAACCCAACTTAGTTTAGCTAATACCTTGAGGGCAAGGGGAAACTTAGAACGCGATCGCCTCTCCAAATCAGAGTATCAACACTTACCTTGGCGCTACACTCCTAAAAATACACCGGAAGAAGCAGAAACATACTACCAACAAGCTGACAGCAAATATCTAGCTTTGAGTAAAGATGCTTCCTTGCCTGCTGAGTTGAAAATTAGGGCGCAACTCAATCATCTTAGCCTACTCTTAGAAAGGGGCAAACAAACTCAAACTCAAGACTTAGACATAAACGTAGAAAATTTACCCCTAAGCCGCAACAAAGTCTATGCCCGCATCAACTACGCCAAAAGCCTAGCTTTCTTACAACAGCAATCCTCTCGTGTCTCCCAATCTAAAGAGCTTAAGGTAGGGAGCGGGAAACAGGAAAAAGGGAACAGGGTATCTTGGGAAACCGTCACTAACCTACTCAATATCGCTTTAAACGAAGCCCAAGAATTAGAAGATAGCTACGCCCAAGCTTATGCTTTAGGTAACTTAGGCAGCCTTGATGAGTACTTTGCAACTATTGCCCAGAAACCCACAGAGTCTCAACAATGGAACAAACAGGCACAACAGTTAACTGAAGAAGCCTTACTGATTCTGCAACCCCAAGTAAATCCTGAAGCAGCTTATCAATGGCAATGGCAACTAGGCAGACTCCTAGCTAGTCAAGGAGAAAGAGATGGTGCGATCACAACTTACGAATCAGCCGCCCAAACTCTTGATCAGGTACGCCGTAACCTAATAACTATCAACTCTGATGTGCAGTTTTCCTTCCGGGATAATGTCGAACCTTTGTATCGAGAATTAGTATCGTTGTTGCTGCCTAAAGGAGAAACAAATCTCCCTCAAGAAAATCTTAAAAAATCTCTTTACTATGTAGAAGCCCTGCAATTAGCAGAATTAGAAAATTTCCTACGTTGTACTGTGCAAAATCAGAATAACGAAGGTTTATTAGCCGGAGAAACTGATAATCAACAGGCACAAACTGAGCTATTGATTAAGCGTATTAATCGAGTTATTCAAGATGATCCTAATCAAAAAACCGCCTTTCTTTATCCTATACTTTTACCAGAACAAGTAGCAGTTATTCTTAAGTTACCTAACCAAGAAAAGTTAGCTTATCATCTTACTCCTAAAAATAAAGATGAAGTAGAAAAAGTAGTTAATAAAGCTACTTTATCTCTAAAAATCAAAGCTGATATTGACCCAAATGAAGAACAACCTCTGAAAGACTTATACCAAATACTATTAGCAAACTCTATTCCTGATTTAGAACAGGCACAAGCCAAAACTTTAATCTTTATTCTTGACAATGTCTTTCGTCCTATTCCCATGAGTGCTTTACATAATGGGCAAAACTATTTAGTTGCTCAAGACTATGCTACAGTGGTTGTACCAACAGTCCAATTATTACAACCTCTAAGTTTTCAACCTCAACAACTAACTGCTTTAATCGGCGGGGCAATTAAACATCGTGATGGATTTAATCCTTTAGAAGAAAACGTTAAATCACAAATTGCTGCCCTTAAGAAACTTTTACCTAATTCTAAAATAATCAGTGATGGAAGTTTTACTAAAGCAACTATTCAACAAGAATTAGCTGCTAATTATTATCCAATTCTTCATTTAGTAACTCATGGTAAATTTGCTTCTGATCCACAGGAAACTTTTATTATGACTGATGATGAAGGCAAAGACTTTGAAGATTACTCCTTGAATATTAATGAATTTGAAAACTTACTCCAAACTGGCAAGCAAAACCAAGCAATTGAATTACTAGTTCTTAGCGCCTGTGACTCAGCAGAAGGAGACAACCGTGCTGTGTTAGGTATTGCGGGAGTTGCCGTTAAATCTGGAGCAAAAGCCACCGTTGCACCTTTATGGACTGTCGACCAAGATTCTTCTAATTTATTAGTTGAAAAGTTCTATGAAAATTTAACTACAAAGGAGGTTAGTAAAGCAAAAGCATTAAACTTAGCACAACGATATGTATTGCAACAAAGTAATCATATTAGTCCCTATCATTGGGCACCTTTTGTTTTAGTGGGAAACTAAGATAAGTAATAAGTAACAAGTAATAAGTAATAAGTTTTTCTAGTTAGTATTACAATTTTAGAAGCATAGATTATGAAATTATTCAAATCATTTTCTCCAGTTAATAAGCTTGCTTTTCTATTAGCTTGCACTCTCTTTAGTTTTGCGAATATTTTGCCCTTTATACTAGGAGAAAAATCTGTAGCCAGAACTTACACCAATGTTCTTAAAGAGGGTGATGGTTCTGAACCTAGTAATCAAATAGTTTTTATTCCTAGAACTCGGCGAGAAGGAGAAGGGGAACCCTATAATCAATCTTCTGGGGGTACTTATGGTGAAGATCGCTGTCCTCAATCTATTCCTAGCTTAACTGCTTTAGTTCCTGGAAAAGGTTTAGAAGAACCAGAAACTGAACCTGCGACAACGGAGAAAACTTATTGGTCTATTACTGCTCAAGAATTTCCTACCCTTTGGTTTTATGTTCCTTATCCTACTAGTGGTAAACTTGAAGCTAAATTGAAAGTTATGACTAATGAAACTAGAGAAGTTGTTTACAGTAAGATTTATCAACTAAATGGAACACCAGGAATAATTGGTCTGACTATAAAAGATGAAGCTTTAGTAGTAGGAAAAGATTATCACTGGAGTTTCACTATCATTTGTGATCCTGAAAATAGAGATTCTGATGTTTATGTACAAGGTAAAATTGCCAGAGTAGCAGCAACACCAAAATTCACTCCTCTGCCTACAGCCAAACCGGAAGAAAAAGTTGATCTTTATGCAAGAGATGGTCTTTGGAATGAAACTTTAACAACTATCTTCACCGAGTTATATCCTTCTAATCCCAAACAAGCTAAAGAGTATTTACGGGGCTTGTTGGGGTCAGAATATGTAAACTTAGAAAGTTTAGCAGAACAACCAGTTGTTCCTTGTTGTGACTCTTCCTATTAGGCTTGCAGGGGCGAGTGACCCCTTGCCTCTACTCATTCAACCAAAGGTTCAGAAATAAATTCATCTAATGAAACATTAGGATCTGATAATAAATCTGACCAATTTTGTTGTAATTCTTGATCTGCTGGATTAAACTTACGAGCTTCGATTAAGGTAGTAATAGCTTCCGCCCACAAACCTTGTTTGGCATACAAACGAATCCGTTCTTTAATACTACTGTGGGTTATTAAATATTCATCTGTAGTTACTCGTTGAATTACCCCACTTGCAGCAGCACCAGAAGCTTCAACTCCAGGTTTACAAGTGACTTCTACCCGCCAATTATAAGTACGATTGAGTTCTAAACCTGGCATATTTTTAGGTAAAGTAATACTGATAATACCTTCACCTTGTTTTATTTCGTAAGTTACATCTGCCACAGGATTATTTGCATCCCCGCTTTCAATGACTAAGTTTACAGTACCCTCTTTGTAAGGAAAATAAAACCAGAAAGTAGGATATTCTGCTATGGTATTTATTGTATTATCTTTAGGTATCAAAGCAGTAAAAGGTTTGTCTACATCTGGGCAACCACGTGGTGAAACAGAAGCCGAAGAGCTAACTGGTGGTGCGCCGTTGTTAGGGGGATCATATTCAAGAGGTTCATAAATAGGAATATTTTGACTAGCAACTGGAGTATTTATACAGTCTTTTCCCGCAACAATAATTAAGCTTAAAGTTGCCAAATAAGTTATTATATTTTTCATGATTTAAACTGCCTATTACCTATTACTTTAGTACTTCCCACATTCATCTCCAATTTTTCACTAATACCCATCCTCCTACACTACTAATCCCTAGAGAAGCTAAGGTCGGTACTAGCGGCATCCATCCTCCTTGCTGTAAAAAAGCGAAACAAACGAGATATAAAACTAAAACACCAACTCCTGTATAAATAAAGACTAAAAATGACTTGCGTTCACGGAGTGTTTCTGGAAGAGAATTGCTTAGAGAGATAATTGTAATACCACTTCCTACTAAAGACCAAATAATTATCCAAAATACTTCTCCTGTTGGCGATAAAGTCCATAACAAAGGTCGTTTATCTAAGACTGCACTGAGGATTTGACTAGTCATTTGGGCTTGAATATTTACTCCAGACATTTGCTTTAATACTCCGTTACTATAAGGAGTAGAAGAATAAGCAGTAGGGTTATAAATGGGGGCAACTATACCAACAATGACAATACGCCCTTTAATTAATTCAGGATCAAAGTTATTCTCCAGTACTTCACTAAGAGAAATTGTTGAAGCAGCATTTTTGGAACTACGATAATTAAGTAAAATTTGAAAACCACGATTATCTAATTTTTGATAGCCACCACTATTAGGTTGTAAACGTTCAAATATTACATCACCAAGTTTGACACGATTTCTATCTATTGTTTTCGGTTCTATTCCTTCTAAACTTAGGTATTGTGAGGCTAACTGAAAACCAAAAGAAAAGCGAGTAGTACACCCATTTTCTAAATCAGAACTCATAAACAAAAGATTACGGCGTAAAACTCCATCGAATTTGTCTAACAGTATATTGCTAAATCCTAAACTTTCTTCAGTTAATCCAGGGGGTGAAGAGATACCTGGTTGGTTGGGGTCATTTTTAGTTAATTTAACATTACATAAAGCAACTAATTTATCATCATTTTGTAAAAGATTAAGTAGTTTTTGATGACCTGATTTGATGGGGCGATCGCGAAAAATCGATAAACCAATTGTGTGAGGTTTATGTTCTTTTATTACCTCGATAGTTTCAGCTATTGTGCCATCAGAAAGGGGATAACCATAACGATTAATATCTTCTTCTGTGGCTTCAACTACTAATAAACGAGGATCTACTCCTTCATCAGGACGCATCCTCATTAACCAATCAAAAGCTTTAAATTCCCAAGCTTGGAATAAACCAAAAGAACGCAATACTATCACTAACATTCCTATCAGTAACCCGAAGGTAATTACTCCCCCTTTACGAAGTAATAAATCGCGGGGAGATAGTACGGGAGGATTACATAATTGTTCCCAAGTAGGAGGTTGGACAGACCAATGTTGACACACTACAGGTAGCCAACTGGCACAGTAATATTGGTCTTCTATATCTTTGAGCCTTTCTCTAGCTTTTCTAACAGCTAAATAAAAAGATTTCCCTTTAGAAAAATTGGCGATAAATTCTGCTAAAAATTCCTGGGCGACGCGATTTTGTACTTGTTCGCGCATCACAATAACTTGGGAAATTCCTAATAGTTCTAGTTGAGGAACTAACCCTAAACCTTGACAGGAATTAAAAATAGCTAACTGTAAACCATTTTCAATTGCTACTTGTAATGCTGCATTTAATTCAGATATTTCTAGCTTGGTATTTCCATTAATACTAATCCAACCTTTTTGAGCATTAGACTTACTATGGCCGGCATAAAATAAGATATCCCAGCCTTGTTCATCTCTTAGGCGATCGCAAATTTGTTGACGGGAAGGTTGAGTCAGAATTTCTAAGTCTATCTGCCGGTTACTTCTGAGGGTATGTAAATCTGCTTCTGGATCTATATTCTGACAATCTCCAACAATAGCTAAAATCCTGACTCTTCCAGCCGCAGTTGATAACTTTTGCTTGGAAGAAAATCGAGGCGCACTTAAAGCTACTTCTGCTTTAGGATACTTCTTAAAAAAGTCCCATTCCTGCCAAGGTAATTTCCTTAATATTTCGTGATCGGTTTGAATTATAAAAACAACTTCATCTTCAGTATTAATATTAGTACGTAAAGCTTGATCAATGGGCTGAAATTCTGGTGAATTGAGCCACTTATTAAGAGTTTCTAATAAGTAAGTAGGTAATTCAGTGGCATTTTCTTGATTGCCTCTTTCAATACCATCATTAGAAAATTCTAATACTCTGGGTCTAAAATCAAGCCCTGCCTCACCAAGATTGTCACTAAGAAAACTACTACTATGACCAATAAAATCTTGATATAGCCATTGCCATCTCTGATAAGTTGTTTGAATTTCCTGGTTAGGGGGCAGACCGCCAGTATCTATTTCTTCTAGTAATTCAGCCCCTTTATAAACGGTAACAACAAGATTAGAAAATCCTGCTTCTAAACTGCCATTTCCTAAGCGCAAAGAAATAATTTTTCTCATGATATTTATACCAATGCACCAACTTAAACGATAAATTCTTCAGTTAAGCTAGCCATCCCTAAACTAATCCTAAGTTTGAACTTGTCTCCTGGTGAGCAAGTGAATTCTGGTAATTGAATGAAATAATCTCTCCATTCAGATTTGACTTCTTTAAGAGGTTTTTCTGCTTCAGAAAGTATTTCTAATTTTAAACTTAATGGTAAGTGTTTCTGTCCGGAAGCTGGATATAAACGAGCGCGAATTTTGAGCTTTTCTCCTGATTGTGGTGTGATCGTTATCATTAACATTACCCCTCGATTAGCCAAGTTAATTTTCAAGTCAATCAACTTGGCTTTATCAATAGTACCAGTACTATTTCTCGGCATATAACTGAGATTTTGGGGTTGTCTTAGCAACAACTCTTCAGCATCTTGCCAGCCCTGTTGCAGACTTGCTTTAGTATCTTTAAACCACTGTCCTAATACCACTACTTTTTCTTCAATTGTTTCACTCAGACTTTGAGTAGTAACTTCATATTGTTCCTGTTGGCTAAGATATTCAGGAAAATCTTCTAAAGAACGTAATTGCTCAAAAGAAACAACTCCTTCTGTTTCTTCTACTGAAGGTACAAAACCGATAATATGTTGTTGCCTTTGAGATTCATTTATATAAACAAAAACATAACCAATACGGTTTTGCCAAGCATCAGGGGGAACATAAATATCTTCGTCTGAGGAAATGGCGCGACATTCTAACTTGCCGTGATTTTTGACTTCTAAATCTGCTACATTAGCAAAGCTAGACATGACCGGATCATGAAAGTCGCTACTATCCCAATCTGTTTCATAACCTAATAGTTCTAAATAGTCTTTAACAACACATACCGCCAAAATGTTATAGTAAAACTCCTTAGCTTGATTTGAATTTAATTTCTTTTGACTCAAGTTCTTCGCTACTTCTTGATGAGAAAAAGTTAAGTCAATAGGAAATGTTAAATTGTCAGTTATTGCCTCGATGTTCATTACTTATTGCTCCTAGTTGATTATTGCAAAATCTCTCTCAAATACGTTTTAACTTTGCTTCGCTCTCGATAATAGAAAGTGCTGATGGTGCTTTGGGGAATATTCCATTTCTGGGACAGATTTTCAAAAGTCTCTCCTTCCCAATAAAGACCGATTAAAATATCGGCAAAGGTTTTCTTGGTAATTTTTCTAATCCTTTTATTTAACTTCGGATGTTCTTTAACAAGGGTTTTTAGTTCTTCTGACCTTTGGTGGCAAGCAAATTTTTCTTCGTAGTTTCCTGGTTGATTAGAAAAAGTTCGCGAAGTAGGATCTTCAATCTTGATTAAGACTTTATCTTCTTGAGCTTTACGAGATTGACTTTTTTTGAGTCCTAAAATCTGCCCAGCAGCATCAGGAAATTTCTTAGCAATCCAGTAATTTACCAAAGCCATAAAATCTTTACTTTCGTCGTATTCGCTAATCCTTTTCAAAGTATAGAGAATAGACTCTTTTTTTGCTTCGTAAAATGCCTCCTCGTAATCTCGCTTTGATAAATTGAAACTTGCCCCTAGTCCTACTCTTTTATAAACATTTTGTGTGTCCATGGCTTTAAGTAGCCACTGGGTATAAGTTCTCCTTTGAGGAGAATTTTCTGGAGTATGTTTGACTTTGGCAGCTAGAGTATTGATAAAGTTATCTGTGATTAATTCTTGCTCGTATTTGCGTTTCAGAATAGCTGCTTCTTCGGTCAAAGATTTAGCTATTTCCAAACAATTGGTGGTTTGATTAAGTTGAGATTCAAACAAATCCTCAATATTCTGCTTGAGTTCTGATTTAATTGCTTGAATTTCTCTGGTAAATAGTTCTTTAAGCTCCTGGTTTCTCCACCAACAATATGTAGATAACTTTTCAATAACCTTTGTTTTAATTGCTATAGCCTCCTCACTCTCAGGTCTAGATTCTTGATACTTTTTGAGTAAATCACTGATCTGTATTGGTTCCCTCATATTTCATGGTACTCATCTGGATTTACTCAATTATTATCTCAACTACTATAAAATGTCCCTACTACTCGCCATAAGTAGCGAAAGTTTACGTAAGTGCATTTCCGCATCTGAGAATTTCACCAGCATCTATTTGTATTTCTCATAAAGCAGCGCAATTTTATGCAAAATTTGGGAAATATATTTAATTCTCTTACCCAAATTAAATTTGATAGGTGGCTAATGGCTAGTGGCTAGTTGCGAATAATCCTGTCTCCCCGTCTCACTAACAACACTTGCACTCTAACTACTACTCTTTTAACCAAGCAAATATTTCACTTACCTTAAGCTGTAACCCTTGGGCAAACTCTGGCACTGGCAACACCGTTTCTCCCTCAAACACCTGCACTGGTTGATTGGCACTATAAACAAAAATGCACAATTCCTCCGGATCTACTAACCAACCCATCTCCGTACCATAATCGAGACAATGAAGAATGTTAAGGATTACCTTGCTTTGTCTTTGATTAGGAGAAAGAATTTCTATTGTCCAATCCGGCGGAATATTAAAAGCATTTTCTACTCTTCCGTCAGGCTTCCGAGGTATATTATCCCACTGAAAAACTGACACATCTGGTACTATAGAGCGTTTTCCGAAAGTACAACGTAACTCTGGATAAGCACGAGCGACTTTCTTAGGCTTCAAAGTGCTATTAACAGTACTGACTAAATCCCCTTGCAGTGTGCTATGTTCTCCCTGGGGCATGACTTTCTGAATAATTTCTCCCTTAATATACTCGCTAGCGGGTTTCGTCTCTGGTAACTCCAGGAATTTCTCTAAGGTTAGGAGTTTTGTGGGTGTCTGTACCATAGGACTACTTTTCCGTTGTAGAATCAAAGCTAGCTTATAGCTTCCGATTATAGCTTATGGCAGATTAGTGTTTAATGTATAGACAGGGCGACCCAATCTAAATTCTAGTTGGTCGGAAATACTTTGGAAACGGGTCGCCCCTACAACTTATTACTTATTACTTACTTCCCATCGAACTCCAAGCCCCAGAAGGAATAAAAGCCGCCCAAAAATAGGGATGGGCATACTGATTACTGTTCAACATCTCCAACTGTACTTGCCGCAGCGCTTCACTCCTGCCCTCTTGGTTAAGCAAACGCTGGTAATACTTCACCATTAAATCCTTCGTACCATCATCAGAAACATTCCACAAACTCATCACCTGACTCTCTGCCCCTGCCATCACAAAAGCGCGACGTAAACCGTAAACTCCGTCACCGTTGGCTACTTCCCCTACCCCTGTTTCACAAGCAGAAAGTACCACGAGTTTTGTCCCTCGCAGGTTTAAACCTGTGGCTTCCAGGGCAGTTAGTACCCCATCTTCTGTACCGCTTTGTTTGTTATTAAACCCAGCAAGGGCTAAACCGGAACGGAGGAGGGGGTTTTCCTGGGGAACTTCAGGACGCTCAAAACCAGGACGTTCATAGATGCCGACAATACCTCTATCGTTAAAACTAAAACTGTTATCTGCTTCAGCAACCAGCTTTACTGGGAGGAAAAAGCCGTGGGTAGCGATGTGGAGGATATTAGGGCTATTTACTTGTTTGACTAGGTTTTCTGTGGCTTGGGTTTTGGTGAATAACTGCACATCTGGTAAGATTTGCTGCAATGCTTCTGCTTCTGCGGCAGTGCCAGGTAAAGCACCAAAGGATATTTGGGAGATGTCCCCGGAACGTTGGTTAGTGCTACGGGTGTTGCTGGCTAGTTGAATGTTGGTTTCCCCAGCTTGGTTATATGCCGGATCTGCTAAGACTATTGCTCCCTGGTTATTGGGGTAGTTGTTTTGCAGGCGGATTAAATCTCTGCCTGTGGTGAGGTAGGTGATGGTGTAGTTTTCCACCAGGTATTGCCCATTTTCATCTACTAAGGCAGCAAAGGGAATGAGGTTAAGTTGGCTGTCGGGGGAGAGGAGGATGTTTTTCTTATTACCCAGTTTATTGCGGATGGGTGCTGTGACTAGTTTGTCTAGGTTGCGTCCGATGGTGGTGGCATTAGAGGATTGGTTTTGTAGGGCTTGGCGGAATTGTTGAACAGCTTGGTTGATGGGTGCTGCTGGGCCTAAGTCTACCCAGTCTATTTCGCCTGTGGGTTGGAGGATGTAGGCGGCGTAGTGTAGTGCTTCCCATTTGTTTTCTTGAGCATTGTAAGGTTTGTAGGAAACTATTTCTACTAAGGCAGCATTTGCAGGAACGAGTTTTTGCACTGCCTCAATGGTGACAGGTTCGTTAATTTGACGAAACTCAATGCTACGTTGGGCGAGTTGATTGGCTAGGTTTTGTTCTTCTGCTTTGAGTGTGGCTATTTGTTGGCGATAAACTTCGGGATCTGTTTCTCCTAAGCCTTGGTAGAGGAGGGCTGCTAGTTGGGAGCGTTTGTTTGCTAGTTCATCGAGGAGTTGTTGGTTTTCTGGCGTTAAGTTGTCGCGGATGAGTTGGATGTTTTCTGTAGTTGCATCGAGTATTCTGCCTTTGCGACGGAGGAGGGTTTCTAGGGCGAGGTTTGCTGCTTGGGAGTTGGTGGGTAGGTTTTGTAAGTGGAGGCTGAGAGCAATATCTGTTGTGTTCTTGATAGTGGCAAGGTAGGCTTTTTTTCTAGTTTCAGAGCCGATACTAAGGTTAAGGGAAAGGTTTTCTTCTTCAATATTGAGGCTGCGAACGAATAATTCTAATGAACGGTTGGGGTTATTTTGCTTTTGATGCAGCACTGCGAGATTACTGAGATTTATTGCTACGTTGGGATGATTTTCTCCCAAGGCTTTTTCCCAGATATTGAGAGAGCGTAGTAACAGAGGTTCGGCTGCTGCGTAGTTCCCTTGGCTTTGGTATAACGATGCGAGATTGTTAAGACTTGCGGCTACGTTAGGATGATTTTCTCCCAGTGCTTTTTCTCTGATTTTGAGAGAGCGTAGTAACAGAGGTTCGGCTGCTGTGTAGTTCCCTTGGCTTTGGTACAACGATGCGAGATTGTTAAGACTTGCGGCTACGTTAGGATGATTTTCTCCCAGTACTTCCTCACCGATATTGAGGGAACGAAGGTAGAGAGGTTCTGCTACTGTATAATTTCCTTGATATCTATGCAGTAAAGCTAATTCATTGAGGCTGTTTGCAACATCAAGGTGGTTAGGATTAAGAACCTTTTCTCTAATGCTCAAAACCTCTTCAGCTAAAGGAATTGCTTGGCTATATTGACCTTGCTCTCTAAGTTCCATTACTCTTTGCTCAAGCTTCTTTGCTTTTGCTAATTCCACCTCAGAAGTAGTAGCAGACCGCCGAGCCAGCAAGTAATTTCCTGTTTTTCCTGCTTCGAGAGTTGTAACAGTAATTGTGTAAGTGTCAGTGACCGGTAAAGTAACAACAATTTTTGCATTATTGCCTTCGCCACTATTATCATCTGCGTCAATTAAGTTTTTTGCTGAATCAATAAGTACCAAGAAAACATCAAATTCTGTGCTATTAAGCTCAATAACTATCTGTTCTCCTTCTTGCCCCTCGAAAGTGTGAATGTTGTAATAATGCTCTTCCTCAAAAATATTACTCTCACTATCCAACCTCCCCCTAATTGTCGTAACTTCCCTCTCCTCAACCTCAGCAGCCTCAACACCTTGCCCAAAAACTGGGGCTGGTTTCTCCACCAACACACCAAAACCACCCAAAGCAACCATCACCCCAAGCAATAATCGCTTCTTAAAATTGCTGCTGCCCATAACTCTCTACATCCCTAGTTTTGTCCCACTATCTCATATTTGCTAAAAACATCTGCTTAAATAAACAGAAAAATTATCTTTAGCAGTATCAACTATCTATAACTTCGCAGCCAAGTCTCAAAAAATACGCAAACGGCAAAAGAATTTAGAATGTTGAGATCGCTACTTGCTCCGGTGCGATCGCAAAAGCAAATCACTGTAGGATGGACAAAGAGTTTTATCAGCAAAACTTTTCTTTCTACTGTGTACCGTTTTAATAATTTAAACCTCTACAATTTCTTGGGCTTTTTATGAAGTTATGTTGAGAACGAAGTGATAAAGCTTTGCATGAGCTTGCATTAAGAGAAGGATTAAGGGAAAATTATTAAAAGTGATATTATTACTATCTTTTTGCCTTAAAAACTCTTGACTGTTATAAACCAACGTAATCTCAAGGTTTGTCTAAGGCTGCATAGCTTGCAAAAGAAAAGCCTTCTTGACTAAAACTCCCGACGAAACAATTTATTTTTTGACCTCGATTTAACTATCTATTGACAAACTGACTATTTTGTGCGATTAGTCAGGTTAATCCCAAAGAGTTACCCCCACAGTTAAAATGGGTTGCTAATTGACATTCAGTGCGATCGCACTACACTCTAAAATCCCTGAAATAAAAAGTCTTCGACATCATGTAGAGTTATAAATTGAACTTATTTTATTAGCCTCTGCTTTCGTCGCTTTCGCAATAGTTATAGTACCGGATCTGCCTAACCTCTATTCAGAAAAAATTTTTATCCACTCTACTTTCTAACTAAAAACAGTGTAATCCCTGAGAAAAACAGCTATAAGGTGGGCAAGATTAATCACCAACTTAACAACTCAAATTATTTGGCATTTGCCCACCCTACTTTCTAACTACTTTTAAAGAAAAACCCCCGCAAGAAAGACGTTTTTATCATCTACCAATTCCAAAATCTGGTTGAATTTAGCAGAAAGTCCAACCACACGGGGCTGTTGAGACTTATCCAAACCTTGATACCATTGAGAAGTCATCATTTCCTCAATACTGGGTAATTGACCCCCTGCATACTCCATGAGAAAGTTCTGCACAATCTCTTGATCACTTGCAGGGAGAGTGGCAGACCATTCTTTGTAAATAGCCACAGCTAAATCACTACCTGATTCAACTTCGCTAGTATCAACATTATCTAAATTGATGCCTAAGCTTTCTCCTATGACTTCTGCCTCTCTAATTGTAGATTTTGTTACGTTGATTATGTTAGTTACGTCTTCTAGAAAATCAAACGGCCCTGCAAATGCAGGTGCTGTAACTGTAGTAGCTAAGATTAGGCTTACTGGAATGGCAAAGTACTTAAAAGACATAACAAATTTCTCACACTAAATTTTTGGGATAAGAGCAAACTGTGTAGATGTGAATCTCTAATCAGTAGCTCTTACTTTTGATTTATCTAGGAAGCCTTTTCATTTACGCAAAATTTCCAGATTTTTTTGAGGAGATTGACAGCCCAATGTTAAAACCCTTTGAAATAGGCGCTTACAGATTTTCTACTTTGTTCCAAATCAAGAATGTTCCTTTCCCAATCTAAGTTAATTAATCACACAACTTGGAAGGTTGCATAAAAAGAGATGAATTGCCTATTCGCTCAACCCGCCAAAGATTAAAATCGGTGGCTAATAGCCCAAGTCATCTTTAAGATGACTACCAACTGCTGGGATTGCCCCCAAGAAAAAGTGTCAGCAAATTCCCAAAAACTAATCCCCTAGTCATCTTCAGATGTCGAGCGCTATCAGCCCCGAATTTATTCGCGGGCGATATATGCTTACAACCTTCAAGCGTCGTGTAATTACCTAAAGATGAAACCATTGCCCCCTAACCAACCTCTTAACTTATTACTTATTAAGGGCGACCCAATTTAAACCTTGATTTGTCAACAATATTTGGAAAACGGGTCGCCCCTACATTTATTACTTAATTTAATCCGCTTCCCCAATTAAAGTAAAAGCGGCCCAGTTTTTTGGTTCCGGGTGTTGCTTCATCGTTACTAACATCGCTTGTCGCAACGCCTGGGCTTTATCAGGATTTTTCTCTAATTGATTGTAAAACTCCACCATCAACTCTCCTGTAGGAGCATCAGGTACTGCCCATAGAGAAACTAAGACGCTGGGAACTCCAGCACTAATAAAGGAACGGGATAAACCGATTACTCCATCTCCGGTTATTTTGCCCCTGCCTGTGTTGCAAGCGCTCAAAACTACTAATTGGGCTTGCAAGTTCATCTCGTAGATTTCTGTCGCTGTCAGGAGTCCGTTGCCTGGAGAAGAATCGGGGGCGAGGGCGATCGCACTTCCCATTCCTTGTACATCGTCTAGTAAGCCGTGGGTGGCCAGGTGAATTAAGTTAGCGTTGGTCATTTGTTTGACTATGGTGGATTTGGTGGCTTCGTTACCGGTGAAGGGTTGGGTATTTAGTAGAGGTGCGATCGCCTTCGCTTCTTTTTCTGCACCAGGAAGGGAGGCTAATTGTATAGCGGGTTCGAGGGGGTCATCTTTGACCTTGGGCATGGTGGGGTTGCCTACTACTAAGGCATCTCCGGTTGCTGTTGTTTTTTGCTTTTGTTCCCTGGTTAGTTGCAAGGTTTGGATAGAGGGGGCGGTGAGGATGGTGTGTTTTTCGATGAGGTAGGTTCCGTTTTCGTCTTGTAGGGCAGGGAAGGGAGTCAGGAAGAGGGAACTTTGGGGAATGAAGATGACTTTCTCCTTGGGGTCAGTGGGTAGTAAATCGGCGATGGGATCAATGAGGAGGTTGTGTAGGCGGTTTAAGCCATCTTTGTAGGGTTCAAATCCTGGTCTGGGTTTGATGGCTACTTCGTCGCGGTTGAGGCTGCGGAGGGGTAAGCCCTGTACTCCCAAGGCGATGCGAGTGTGGGTAACAAGTTTGGCTAAGGAGGTGTTTTCTTGTTGCCAGAGGGGTTTAAGGTTGCTGCGACGGAAGGTTATTTCTCCGGTGGGTTTGACTATCCAGATATAAAGTTCTGCTTCTTTAGTTTGTTGCTTTCCTTCAATGCTGAAATTATCACCAATTAGGGAGTATTCAACTAAGGTGGCATTTTGCTGTTGGGCGATTTGTTTGATTTGTTCGATGTTGGGTGGTGTTATGGTTGTTGGGAAGGAGTTGTCTTGGTTGGCTAGGCGTTTGGCTAATAGCTCTACAAATGCTCTGGCGCGACCTCTTTCTGAAATTTCAAGGGCTTCATTGGTTTTATTTTGGGCAATTAGGACTTCTTGAATATTGCGATAAGTAGCAGCTTGCTGTTCAAAAATGGAAATTTTAAAGTCATCATTGTCACCTAAAAAACTCCTGGTTTCTTCAAAGTACTCAACGGCCTGCCGTAAAGTTTCTTCTGCCTCTGTTAGCTTACCAAGTTTAAACAATGACATTCCCAAGTTATTGAGCGATCGTGATGTACACTTTTGAGCCCCGGTTTTTTTAGACTTAGCCAAGCTTTGCCGAGAAAAATTTATAGCTTGGGTGTAATCTCCAAGAGATGAGTAAGCACTACCTAAATTGCATAAGATAGAAACTTCTCCGGAGAGATGGTTATTTCTTTGAGCGATGGCTAATGCCTGTTTATAATAGTTAATTCCTTGAGTATAATTTCCTTGTTTAGTGTAAGCAATCCCTAAATTGTTTAGAGTCATTCTTTCTATATCTTTATCACCATTTTCTTGAGCAATTTTCAAAGAATTATTTAATACTTGAATTGCTCGATTATTATGTTTTAAAGTCGTTAAAATGTCACCAAGATTAAGAAAAGAACGCATTAGTATATTGCGATCGTTGATTTCTTGAGCGATGCTTACAGATTTCTCAATATGGGCAATAGCCTGTTCATACTTCCCTATTTCTGTGTAAGAGACTGCTAAATTTAGAAAAAGAGCTCCTTCATGTTTTTGATCATTAATTTCTTGGGCAATTAATAAAGCTTCTTGGTAAATTTGAATTGCCTGAGCATAATGCCTCATTCCACTGTAAGCGTTTCCTAAATTCATCAAAATTAATGCTTCATTGTGACGATCACCAAGTTCTCGGAATATACTCAATGCTTCTTCCCAAGATTTTATAGATTCCTGAAATAGGCTGTTGCTATATTGCTCAAATCCTTGCTCGAAAAGTTGCTTCACTTTTGCTCTTTGTTGAGTAGCTAGCAAGCCTTGTTGGGCAGATTTTTCTATCTCTATATCATCAACTTGTTTGGCAATAGCTAAACTCTGTTGAAAAGAAACGATTGCCTGAGTATAGTCATCTTTTATTATGTAAATATCACCAATAGAAATCAAAAGTCTTCCTTGGTGAGAGATATCATCTAACTCTTGTGCAATTGCCAAACTCTGCTGGTAGTAATTAAGCGCTTCATCGTAATTTTTTATAGCTGAGTACGTATTTCCTAAAAGATCTAAAATATCACCTCTCAATTGATAATTATTAATCTTTTGAGCAATGACTAAACTTTGCTGTAAACTATTAATACCTCGGTTATAATCGCCCTTTATTGTATAAATTTCTCCAATATGAAATAATATTCCTCCTTGGGCTGCTATCAGATCTAACTCTTGTGCATTTGCCAAACTTTGCTGATAGTAATTCAATGCTTTATCATAATTTCTCAGAAGTAAGTAATTATTTCCTAAGAGGTCTAGAATTTGACCTTCTGTATCTTGATGATTTAGTTGTTGAGCGATAACTAGACCTTGTTGTAAGGCATTTATGGCTTTAGTATACTCACCTTTTATTCTGTAAATGTAGCCAATATAAAGTAGAATTTCCCCTTGAGGTGCAGCAATGTCTAACTCTTGTGCTACTGCCAAACTTTGTTTGTAGTAATCAAGTGCTTCATCATAATTTTCTAGGACTAAGTATGCGCTTCCCAAAAGTCCTAGAACCCGACCTTGCATAGGATGATTGCCAATTACTTTATAAATATTTAATGCTTGTTGTCGCAACAATATTGCTTCCTGAAACTGACCGTTTTGATATAGCTGATTACTTTGCTCTAAAAGCTGGTCGGCTTCTGCTTGCTTTTCTTCTATAGTTTGCCCTTGCACCGGAGACAAAAAGAAGTGAACAGACAAACCCCCAAAACTAAAATTAGTCAGACTTAAAAATAAAGTTAGTAATACAGTAGAGCTAAACTTGGGTAGATTCATAACAGCATTTAACTAAAAATTAATTTACGGCAATCATATAGCCTTTACCTCAACCCTGGTGGTGCAGGCGACCCAAGAAATTGCTTATCTTTCCCTCCAGTTAAAGGTAAACGGGTCGCCTCTACAATATTGGCAATTGTTAGAATCATTTAATGTAATAGGAAAACGTGTATGCGTAGTAGATGCGACAATGCTGACGCAAACGTGTAGCATCTCGACCCTTGAGAAGCCTACCTTTAGACATTGCCCAATAAATAAAAATCCATTATCCCGTAGGGGCGACCCGTTTGCAAAATTTGATTCAAAAATCATAAAACCTGATTGGGTCGCCTTGGCAAGGTTTCTAAATTTTAGTAAATTTGTAGCGAAATTTGATTACAAATTGTTTACCAATAGTACTTTGTTGAGTTTCTAATATGAAATAGGTAAATGTTTACTACGAATACACCTTTTTCAAAAACGAACATAAATACCAATGCTATTCTACTACTAGGTCTATTTGCGACAATAGACTAACCTTGGATTAACAGCTAAATATAAGCAACGAAGAGCGAAGCGGTTAGGAAGGGGTGTGCGGTCACTGATTCCCTGAGATGCGGGTCTGGGGGGCTAGTCCCCCGGTAAAGACTATAACTACTTATAGATTAACTCAAAGAAGGATTGACTAAAAAAGGGCGATCTTGAAGCAATTTGTCTGTAGCGTTATTTTTTCTATTTCATATAAATTCCTCATACCATTTTTCAAAAAGCTTATTGGAGTTAATTGAGGTTCAAGGAATAAAATAGAGGAAAAAAGCTTTAAATCTCGCCCTAAATTGTCACTTCCTATGGGTAAAACAAGTAGCTCCTACTTATTACTTTTAACCCAAAACATCTCTAACATCAAAGCAAGAAAATTAGTATCACACTTAACGCAACTCCCTCACCTCTGCAACAGTCAACCCCGTAGTTTCAGCAACTTGACTATCATCAAAAACATCTAACAATTGACGAGCTATTTCGATAGCTTTTTGTTTTTTTCCCTGTTCCATACCTTCTTCCATTCCCATCTCTCTACCTTCTTCAATACCTATCTCTCTACCTTCTTCAATTCCCTCCCGTTTAGCCAAACGAATCGCCCCTTGTTGGTCATAAATAAACAACTCCCGCTTCTCCAACTCTTCCAACTCATCTCGACTCAAATTTGCTCGGTTAGCAATTTGAAACGCCCTATTAATTTCTGGCACTTCTCCCAAGTTACTTGGTACTGAATTCAAAGCATTAGCACTTTTAAGAAAGTAAATCCATTTATCGGTTAGGGTAGCTAATTCTTCCTTTTCTTGAGCAAACTTAGGTAACTCCACAAAAACAAGCTCTATTTCCTTATCGGGATAATCTATATTTGTTTTGGTTTCTTTAAAACGGAAACGAGAAATAATTTCTTCAAACTCAGAAAACATCCTAAAGTCTGTAATTGTCAAAGCAATTACTGGTTTTAAATCTCGATAACCTTGACCAGAGGTAAGCTGAAGGCTATAGGTTTTGGCAGCATTGTAAAGTACCCTTTTGGTAAAAGATTCTACATTTAAAACCTGCATCTCAATAATAATTAGTAAGCCATTATTAAGTTTTGCTTGCACATCAAGGTAAGTATCTTTTAAACCTTCAACTTTACCGGCCAAATGAGGATTAATTATTTCTAAATCCTCAATGATAGGTTCACCGTCATAAACCAAAGCATTAAGAAAGCTAATAAGAATATCCTTACTTTGTTCTGAGCCAAAGATTTTCTTAAAGGCATAATCAGTTTTAGGATTGATAAAATTCATCGGCGTAAATCCCACAAAGAACAAAAAGCTAAATATCCCATTTACTTATTACTTATTACTGAGGTTTACAGACGCTGATTGCGTAAATCCTGTCAATCATCGTTCAAAAAACGACCGGGGCTTAAAATATTTTGAGGATCAAACTTTTTTTTAATACGTTGCATCATTATTATGGCATTACCTGTATAACCCCATGGTTCAAGCTTTTGCTTCAATTCCCCAGGAGACTCTAAGATAGTGAGGAAACCCTGGTTTTGTTGACAGTGCGATCGCAACTTTTGAACTTGGCTAAGGCTTTTTTCCGAATTGAGTTGTAGTTTACCAATGCCGCTACTGCTATGGATTAAAGCTAATCCTTCTCCGGTAGTAACCTGATCTAAATAGGCTAAAGTTGCTGTAGCAGAAGAGGGTAAAACACCGATTTTACTAGTAACTGACTGTTGAGAAATTGGCTTACTAATTAGAGAATGCAACTGTTGCCAAAGTTCCCTTTCTCCTTCCCCTTGGTAGGTAGTAGCTTGTAAATCAAGCGCATTACCTAGTTTCTGGAGCCTCTGAGATTGAGCCTCAACGCTAGCTGTAAGGCTTTGGAAACGGACTATTAAACCAAAACCTTTTTGACCAACCAAAGTTTTCACAACCCCTGGGGAAACCACATCAGAGGCTGTGGGTGTTAAAGCAGAATTGAGGAGGGTTTGCACCGTTGTTGTGATGGCATCTTCTTCCCCGGTTAAAAATATTGTCTGAGAATCTTGGTGTAAAGGATAGGTGCGTAGGGTAACTTGAGAAATAATTCCTAAAGTGCCAAAAGAACCAGTCAACAACTTCATTAAATCGTATCCTGCCACATTCTTGACCACTCTCCCCCCAGCTTTGGCGATCGCCCCATCCCCCCGAACAAAAGAAATTCCTAACACCATATCCCTAATGCCACCATAACGCTGTCGCCAACTACCTGTATCTGCTGTAGCAATGATGCCGCCGATAGTTGCAGTTTGGGGGTAGGCAGGATCGATAGGCAAAAATTGATTTTCTTTTGCTAGAATCCCTTGCACCTGTGCCAATGTCATCCCCCCTTCTAAAGTGACTGTCAAATCCCCCACTGCATGGTCAATAAGACGAGATAATTTTTGGGTGCTAATAATTAAATCTGCTTTTTTAACCAATCCTCCCCAAGTAACTTTGCTGCCGTTACCAACTGCTAAAATCGGCCAACCTTGTTCCTGGGCAATTTTAACAACCTCTCCTAAAGCGGCTGGGGTGTGGGGAAAAACAGCACAACTAGGCAAATGAGAAGCTGCGATCGCCGAGGCAATTTTTTCCTGAAATGATGGTTCAAGATCCTCCCAAGCAACTAGATCTAAGTTTGGGTTAGAGGGGAGCAAAGTTGCTAATTTAGTTGCGATCGCCTTCATTTTTGCTTTTTTAAATTTGAGTTGCATATTGCCCTATTTTAAAGTGAATGTGACTTATAGAATAAGACAATCAACTAAACCGGGTTTGGTATCATTAGGAACCCTTAGAACAACTATGTTTCCAAATACGAAGCTTTTCCACTTTTGGAGTTTGATAACTTGGCAAAGTTCTTTCTAGCATAAAATCAATTTCAAAAGTATCAAGTTGCTGAGAAACTTTATGCCGCCTATTCCAGCTACGGCATAAATATCTGCCGTAATAAAGACGATACTTTTTCTTATCTTTGCGGTGCAACATCATTGTATATTTGCGCCAGCGCATATTGCGAAAAGTGCCAGAAACTAATTTCGGTTTTTCCCAACTTACAGAGTCACCACCTTGGAAAAGATCGATTTCTGTACCATCTCTCAGCTTGCCGGGAATTACATACCAGCCATCTTTGGTGGGTGGATGGGGTGTAAACATATTCCAGGTTTGATCTAAGCCGAGAATCCGCACAAAAGCATCAGCATCTTTTGGTATTTTAAAAACATCAGGGGCAACGGTGCGAAAATTCCACCAACAAACGAGTATGAAGAGAAAGGAAACGAAAATATTAGCTTTTCGGGAAGTATGAATTTTGAGAGGACGAAATTTGAGGAAGGATTTTGTTGGCAAAAGAGGAACTTTTTGACCGAGAAACTTAATAACTTTCCGGGGTAAAATAGCAGCGAAGGGACGAAATAAAGGTGAGAGGCGAAATAAATAAGTAACTGCGTTAGCTTGGAAAAATAGTTTTCCTTGTTCATTGCTCACAGCTAAAGATTTTCCACCTTTCATAGCTGCTAAAATTTCTGCTTTCTCTTGTGCTGGAAGTATTTGCACATCAGGCAAGATTAAGAAGGTAGGGAGTAAGTAAGCAATTTTCTTACTAAAATCCTGTTTTTGGTTGTAGTAAACTTGAATTTCTTGGTTAGTTGATTTTCTGAAACGTCGAGAAATAATCAACCAAAACCCACTAGGCAAAAATCCTAACCAAGCTATAGCACTAACGTAGGGAAAAAGACCAATTAGTAATCCGGAACCAAAACCAATATGAAGCCCAATAAAAAGGATAACGGCTAGGAAGCGAAAAAAATCTGCGCAGAAGGGAATGAAGAGTAAAAATGGTCCTAATAATTCCAACCAAAGAGTTACAAAGGTAAGGAAAACCAACAGAGAAGGAAAGTTAAGAAGGAATTTGCCGATAGGAGTTACTAAATAGTCTAGGTTGAGGGCATAATAAACGGCACTACCTTCCGTATGCCAAATCGGATCGGATTTAAGGGCCCAAGTAAACCAATAAATAAAGCAAACTTGTAGGGTTAAAGCAACTGTGGCTGGGGAAAGTATGCGTTTTGGTAAGGTTCGAGAAGAGGAATTAAGGGCGCGATCAACAGAATAACAAGCCCCTAAAGGTAAAAAGATACTCCAAAATAGAATCAAACGGAGTTCTACATCTCCGGCATTGATGATTAAGGGGTTACGCAATTGCAGAGATAACAGTAAAGCCCAAGAAAGAATAGTTACAAAGCGGGTACGATAGCCAACTAATAAAGCTAGGGCGATCGCCCCAGCTAAAATAAATAAAAACCCTTGAAATAGAGTTTGCCCACTAAATAAATGTATAGACCAACGCCAGGGATTAAGATTTTGTTCAATTAAGACACTTCTAGGCAAGATTCCTTCATCGCTATAGTGTGCCTGAAGATCAAAAGCTCGTTTAAATAAATCGACAATAATTAGTAAAGCTAAACCAATACGTAAAAGGGCTAGCGATCGCAAATCTAAGCCAAACAATTGCTCTAATTTTGTTCTTCCTTCCTTAGCAATCATGGTTAAAATAAACCCCTGAAAAATTGAAGACGCGACTAAAAGAATTCCAGCTTAACAGAAACCAGGGTCAAAACTTCTTATCAAATTCTGACCCTGGTTATGTTTTTATTTGCTTTTACTACAGTTTCAAAACTGAATAAGTTCAGTTATTTAACGAGATTTACGACGAGAAGCAACTAATCCACCCAAAGCAAGGAGTAAACCACCGATTGTAGTAGGTTCAGGAACTTCTTGCGCTCCATCATCTACAGTGCCGTCATCGACAGTGCCATCATCGACAGTGCCATCATCAACGGTTCCATCATCGACAGTGCCATCATCTACAGTACCATCATCGACAGTGCCATCATCTACAGTGCCATCATCGACAGTACCATCATCGACAGTACCATCATCTACAGTGCCATCATCTACAGTGCCATCATCGACAGTACCATCATCTACAGTGCCGTCATCGACAGTGCCGTCATCTACAGTGCCGTCATCTACAGTGCCATCATCCACTGTGCCGTCATCTACAGTACCATCATCGACAGTGCCATCGTCATCAGGCTTAATCTCACCTCCTGACAACTTATCACTACCAGCACCAGCATTTACTTGCTGGAAGCGAGCGCCTATATCTACACTTCCATCACTAAATCCGGTTAGGAATAAATTTTCTAAAACGCTAGCAACAAGAGGACTAGTACCGGTTACAACGATGCTAGCAGTAGTAGACTGACCTTCAGCAAGAGCGCCATTAGCATTACCTCCTAAGAAGTTGTTGTTGTCAGCAATACCTACATCCAAAGTACCAAAAGGATTAAAAGCTGCGTTAGGAATCAAGGTGTTAAGGAAACCAGTGTTGGTAAAAGAACCATTAACTAAACTTAAGTTTAAAGCATCTAAGGCTTGAAAACCTCCAAGGTCAAAACCAATTCCAGTTAATTTAGAAGAAGTTGCCCCATCACCAAAGATAATGTCACCAGTTGTATTGGTAATGTCTAAACCAATCTGAACATCATTACCGAATTGAGTAAAAGTGAAATCCACAAAAGCTGAAGCGCCAGTCGCAGGGGAGTTAGAAGAAGTGCTATTGGGGCCAAATTGAATGCCAAAAGCTTGTGCCGCAGTTGGTGTAAGAACAGATGAGGTAAGAGCGATAGTTGTTGCCGCGAAGAAAGAGGAACCAAATATAGTTGTTTTCATGTTTAAGAAACCTTTAATAGTGAAAGATGGATATTTTGTAATTTCTGCTGTTGTGACGACTATAAGTCATAAATATTGGATTGGTAAAGAGAAAAATGTCAACTTCATCAACTCTTTAATAACTTACTATTTCCTCTTTGTTGTAGCTTCATAAATTTCATTAGCAGGTGTTATTTGTTACCTGTTTCTAATGGCATACAGTTAGGCGGATAGTAACTTTTATTGCATGAATTGTTTATAAAAAAAGATGAAAACGGTATTCAACATTTTTCTCTAAGTAATAAAAAATACAACGACAAATTCAAAAAGACTTAGAGAAAGGATGCTTCCAAATACGAGGTTTTTCTACTTTTGGCATTTGCTAATATGGCAAAGTTCTCTCTGATATAAAATTCATTTCCAAAGTATCAAGTTACAGCAGATATTTGTACCGCTCATTCCAGCTACGGCATAAATATCTGCTGTAATAAAGACGATATTTTTTCTGATCTTTGCGGTGCAACATCATCGTATATTTGCACCAGCTTGCCTGGATTATCCAGCAGATTAGAATTCAAACCACAGTACTATTCTTGTCACTCCGGATTTTTTTGTTCCGGAGTTACTTCAGCGAGAGAAGGTTTAAGAGAAGGTGAAGATACCTTATCCCTTTAGGAAAATCATCTTTATGGTGTTGAAATACTTGATTACTTGCGAAAATACCGCAATAGTGGCCAATTAGACAATCTTGACCAATTCTCACACTACGACCATTGAGGCTTTAATGCCCAAAGTATAGAGGAACTCCTCCTACCAAAGCTGTTAGGACTCGGTAGCTGCGGTTAAATTTAAAGGAAGAATCTTTCTTGGCCAATAATTCTGAAAGTAGATATCATACCAATTACACCCCTGAAATAGGTATCATTCAAATAGACTGGAATTAAAGCAAAACTTTTTGCCCTCGTCAAATATTAATTAAGAATGGTAAAGACTCTGTGTGAATTTTTCTGCAAAAAACTCAGCCCTTGATCTCAAAACACTATTTCCTTTTGAACTAGATGATTTTCAAAAAAGAGCGATCGCCGCTCTCAATGACAATAAATCTGTGGTAGTTTGCGCCCCCACTGGTTCTGGGAAAACTTTGATTGGAGAGTATGCAATTTATCGTGCTTTGTATAGCGGTAAGCGAGTTCTATACACAACTCCCCTGAAAGCACTTTCTAATCAAAAGTTAAGGGACTTTAGGAAACAATTTGGGGAGAGGGAAGTTGGTTTATTAACTGGGGATGTCTCTAGCAACAGGGAAGCCTCGGTTTTGGTGATGACCACAGAAATTTTCCGTAATATGCTCTACGGAACCCCCATTGGCCAAGTTGGTACTTCCTTAGAAGATGTCGAAGCGGTGGTTTTGGATGAGTGCCACTATATGAATGACCGCCAACGAGGTACAGTTTGGGAAGAGTCGATTATTTATTGTCCTCCAGAAATTCAATTAGTGGCTCTGTCAGCTACCATTGCTAATGGAGCAGAATTAACAGAATGGATTGCTCAAGTTCATGGCCCCACAGAACTAATCAACTCCGATTATCGCCCCGTACCCCTGAAATTTTATTTTAGTAGTCAAAAGGGCTTATTTGATCTGTTAGATAAGCAACAAAAGTCTTTAAATCCTCGCCTCAAATCGAAAAGAAAAGGAGGGCAAAAGCGCTTAAGAAGAGAAGACTGTCCTGGTGTATTTCAAACAGTATCTCAGCTTTACAAACGGGAGATGCTCCCAGCAATTTACTTTATTTTTAGCCGTCGAGGTTGCGATCGCTCCGTAGAAGATTTTAGTGAGGTAACTTTGGTTAACCCTGAAGAAGCCTCTCGTCTCAAACTTCGCATTGATGAGTTTCTAAAGCAAAATCCTGATGCGGGGAGAAAAGGTCAAGTGGGAGCATTATATCGAGGTGTTGCTGCCCACCATGCAGGCATCCTTCCCGCTTGGAAAGGGTTAGTAGAAGAATTGTTCCAAGCTGGCTTAGTTAAGGTTGTCTTCGCCACAGAAACCCTAGCTGCGGGGATTAATATGCCTGCCCGCACCACGGTAATTTCTTCTATCTCCAAGCGTACTGATCGCGGTCATCGCCTCTTAACAGCTTCGGAATTTCTCCAAATGGCTGGTCGGGCAGGACGTAGGGGCATGGATACTGTAGGTTACGTGGTAACTTGTCAAACTCCTTTTGAAGGAGCTAAAGAATCAGCCTACTTAGCAACAAGAAAACCAGACCCCTTGGTAAGTCAGTTTACCCCTACCTATGGCATGGTTTTGAATTTACTTCAAACCCATAGTATTAGCCAGGTACAAAACCTCCTAGAAAGAAGTTTTGCTCAATATATTGCCACCTTAAGGTTAACCCCCCAACAAAAGGCGATCGCTGATTTAGCTACAGAATTAGCCAGGTTGGATGTGGAGTTAGCCCCCATAGAAGTTAATTTAATTAGCAGCTACGAAAAACTGAAAGGAAGACTTAAAGAAGAACGTCGCCTCCTCAAAACCCTTAAGCAACAAGCAGAAGCAGAACGTTTAAAAGATATTGCCTCAATTGCCACAGGATTAGAACCAGGACAAATAATTTATTTAAAAGGTAAACACCTCAAAGTAAATAAGCCTGTAATCGCCATTTTAATCGCTAAAGCTATCGGAGGAGGTCAAGCCCCTTATCTTGTCTGTTTAGGTAGAGATAACCACTGGTATATAGTCAGTAACATTGATGTTATCGCCATAGATGAACAATCCCTACCTTCTTCTCAAATAGAATGGTTAATTCCCCCAGACAATTTGGGCATCAAATTAGGCAAATCTTGTCCTGGAGACGAAGTTAGTGCCGAAGTCGCCCAACTACTGCCTTCAAAAGCGGAACCAAAAATTCCTGAAGTACCAGAAGTGTTTGCTCAGCAGCAAAAAATGGCTGCTACCCAAGCCCAAATTGACAATCATACCCTTAGTCAATGGGGCCGTCCGGGAACCATCGTTAAGCGCCACAAACGCCGCCTTAGCCTCCAAGAAGAAATATCTGACCGACAAAGTAAATACCGAGAACATCAAACCCATCATTGGCAGGAGTTCCTTAACTTAATTGATGTTCTCCAAGCTTTCGATGCTCTTAAAGGTTACAATCCTACTCCCCTGGGTAAGGCAGCAGCAGCTATTAGAGGAGATAATGAGTTATGGTTGGCTCTAGCCCTTAGATCAGGAGAATTAGAACAACTAGAACCTCAACATCTAGCGGCCGCAGCTTGTGCCTTAATCAGCGAACCACCCCGCCCAGATAGTTGGGTAAAATATACTCCTCCCCAACAAGTCATTGAAGTTGTGGGTAACTTGCGTCCCTTGGGACAGGAACTGATCCAACTTCAATATCGTTATAAAGTTGCTCTCCCGGTTTGGCGAGAATATAAACTAATTGGCATTGTCGAACAATGGGCGTTAGGCATTGAATGGGTTGAACTTTGCGATGGTACAAGTCTTGATGAAGGAGATATTGTCAGAATCTTACGGCGAACCGTCGATTTTCTCTCGCAAATTCCTCATATTCCGGACATATCCGGAGATTTAAAGAAGAATGCCCGTAGAGCAATCCAATTAATGGAGAGATTTCCCGTGTCAGAAATTGTTGATTAAATTTTCCTTAATAGCTAACAGCTAACTGATAATTTATAATTCCTATGAACTAAATGTTTTAATGATCAATGTTAAATGATCAATGATACAACCAGGGTCGCAATTAGCTAGATTTGATTAACTTTTGTGAGGAGACAAATAAGTGCCAAAGACAACAGCAAGAGTAGTTTACTGTGTCTTAACTGCTATCATTTGCAACCTAATTCCTGACATTGCAGGGGCAGAATCAGGGAGGCTAGGAGTAATTAAAAGTCAAGATAATGCGGGACAATGGACGGGTATTACTAGTCGTCTTCAGACTACTGGAGTAGACTATTGCATAATTGAGCAGGATAATTGGCAAGATAGCGCAGATTTAGCAGGAATTAAAGCCCTTTTTATCCCTAACATCGAAACATTAAGTGCTACTCAAGTCGTTACCCTCCAAAAATGGCTAGATCGCGGTGGCAAAATTATTGTTAGTGGCCCGGCGGGTAGCCTTTCTCAGCCCCAAGTTCGTACTCAACTGCGATCGCTATTGGGAGCTTATTGGGGTTTTTCCCTCTCCTCCCCCGCTACCCTAGACCCTTTACAAGTCAGGCAAAATCAATGGTTGGGGAGCAGACAGTTAACTGGCACTATTCGGGGTGGAGTAGTTATTCCTTCCGGTGCCAATAGTACAACTGCGGCGGTTTGGCTGGCCGATGAAACTCGTCCTGCGGTTGTGGTCACTGATCGTTCTACTTTTTTAGGTTGGCGTTGGGGAGTTGATACAGCCTCTGATGCTGACTTAGACCAAGCTTGGCTAGAAGCTGCTTTGAGCCGCTACGGACAATTTGCTTCAGCAAATAACAATGCTACTCCTGAGTTTTGCAACTCTACAACTGCTAGTGAAGGTAATCCTGACGGTTGGTTGGAAGCAAGGCCCCCTACTCAAACAAATACTCCGGCAGTTCCTCCCTCAACTCCCCCTCCCTCCCCCAACCTCAACAGACCTCCAGCTAGGGTTTCACAGCCCCGTAGCCCTGCTATTCCTGATAATTCCAGGGAGCTTACCCCCCAACAAATTCGGACAATGGAGCGAGAATTGCTCGGTTTGATTGGACGTTTTGAAACGGCATTGTTAGCGGCTGATGCTATTGATAGCAACATTAACTCACCCATTACTCAAACCATTGAGCGCTACACTAATACAGCTAATAAAAGTAGTGGAGTTGCTCAAAATACCCTTACTACTCCTGCCCACAGTGCTTTGGCCGAGGCGAAAAGAGGACTGCAAAGCTTTCTTGGTTATGCAAAGCAAGGTAAATACGACTTAGCTCAAAGAACCTGGCAGCAAGCCCGTAACCAATTATGGAACAATTACCCTACAGACCGCAAGTTAGTTAGTGCAGAAATTCGTGCTATTTGGTTAGATCGGGGAACCATTGTCAAAACTCGCTCTGAAGCAGATTTAGCCAAGATTTTTGACCGCCTTGCTGCTGCGGGTATTAACACTGTCTTTTTTGAAACTGTTAATGCCAGCTATCCGATTTATCCTAGTAATGTTGCTCCCGAACAAAATCCCTTGGTTAGGGGCTGGGACCCTCTTAAAGCAGCGGTTAAGTTAGCCCATGAGAGGGGGATGGAACTTCACGCTTGGGTGTGGATTTTTGCGGCGGCTAACCAAAGACACAACGCCATTCTAAATCAACCCGCAGACTATCTTGGCCCTGTATTAACAAAACATCCTACCTGGGCTGGTACAGACAAAGAAGGAGAACCTTTTCAACGCAATACCTACAAAGCCTTTTTTGATCCAGGCAACCCAGAAGTACGCACCTATCTATTATCCTTGCTCTCAGAAATCGCCACTAACTACAATGTAGATGGCATTCAATTAGATTACATCCGCTATCCTTTTCAAGACCCGCAAACAGATTTGCTCTACGGTTACGGAGTAGCTTCCCGCCGGGAATTCTATCAAATGACAGGGACTGATCCAGTGCAAATTAGTCCTAGGGATACTGCTCAATGGTCGAGGTGGAATCTCTTTCGAGTCCAACAAATAGACAACTTTGTAGCAGCAGTAGCGCAAATGTTGCGGCAAAAGAAACCCGATTTAACTATATCAGCCGCAGTCTTTCCCATAGAGAGGAAAGAACGCCTGGATAAAATTCAGCAAAATTGGGAAATTTGGGCAGAAAAAGGTTACATTGATTTGATGATGGCTATGAGTTATGCTGAAAACACTGATGATTTAGAAAATATCACCCAGCTTCTGTTCCGCTACACTCCTAAAAGTTCTACCCTACTGATACCAGGAATTCGTTTGTTAGGTCTACCCAAAGAAGTAGCTGCGGATCAGGTTCAATTATTGCGTAACTCTCCAACTCCAGGCTATGGTTTGTTTGCTGCGGAAAACCTTGATTCTAGCTTTGCCAACATCCTCAGACTGACTCAAGGTGGTGCAACAAGTAAGACTGAGCCAATCCCCCATCGCGAACCTTTTAAGGCGGCCATGTTCCGTTATCAAAGTTTGCAGTTGCAATGGAATTTCCTCCTTTCCCACAATCAATTAGCGATGGACGCAGAGGCGATGAAAGAATGGGCTACCCAGGCTGATAGTTTAACTCAAGCCCTGCAAACCCTAGCAGAAGATTCTTCCCGTCCGAATCTGCTCTTGGCAAAAGCAAATTTGGCAGCCTTTCGGGGCTTATTTCGTAACTGGATGAAGCAACAAACTGCTACAACTCCTTATCAGGTGGAGGTTTGGGAAAATACCTTGGCAACAGTGGAAGGGTTGTTGTTGTATGGAGAGAGGCAGGGTGATTAGTTAAGATTAAATCCGTTGTTTTGGAGCTGCTTGGCTAAACAATTTTGAGAAATAGGCTACAGTATTTATAGTTGTGGTGACCGTAGCCTAAAGAGTTTGAGCAACTACTTAAACTTTTCTCTAATTGCTTCTACGCGCTGGCGATTAACCCCTAAATCTGATTTACCTAAGCGAGAAGCAGAACGGACATGAATCACTTTTGTTCCTTCATTAAGGTAAAATTCAACATCATCTACAAACCCCATTAATTTGCTAGTGAATTCAGCATAAAGATAGTTGGAACTTTCTTCAATAATTTTTGCCCTCTCCATTCCTTCCACAACTCCTTTCAACTTCGCCATAGCTACTTCTGGAGTTGAATCATAGGTGAGAGGTTCAATTTTTTCTTGAGGACGATCACTTTGAGAATTAACACAGTTAGGTGTACCAGGGCAAGGAGTTAGTTTCCCATCGCGTACCCCTAATTGATTTGGTCTTTTTCCAGAGAACATATATTCAATGACCAATGATTCAGTTATCAGTTAGTTAGTTGTAGGGGCGACCTGTTTCCAAAGTTTTATGGATAACTCAAGGTCAAATTGGAGCGCCCAAGGAATTTTAGGGGCGACCTGCCAATTGACTTTCATTGATTAATCTACCCGTAGTTAATAATTCTACTGCTTGATGGTATTGAAGATCAGCTTCAGTACCAATTTGTTTATAGGTAATTGGTTCTTGAGAAACGAGCAGATCCGGAGAAATACCTTGTTTATTAATGTCGGTATGGTTGGGAGTTTCATACTTAGCTACGGTTACAGCTATTCCTGAACCATCAGGAAGTTCAAATAAAGATTGAATTAAACCTTTACCAAAAGTTTTCTCTCCTACCAGCTTTGCCCTACCATTGTCTTGCAACGCACCAGCAAGAATCTCACTAGCGCTGGCTGTACCTTGATTGACCAAAAGAACTAATGGTTCATCAGTAATAGCGGAACCATGAGCAACAAAACTATCTAGCATCCCTTGGCGATTTACCGTATAGACCACAGTACCATCATCTAACCAAAGACGAGCAATTTCAATCCCGGCTTGCAGTAGCCCCCCCGGATTATTACGCAAATCTAATAAATAGGCATCTGCCCCTTGCTTGTCTAAATCAGCGATCGCCTTAGCTAATTCTTGAGTGGCGTTGGCGCTAAATTGATTGAGGCGAATATAACCAATAGGAAGGCCTTCATGGCTATTATCTAAAAGGGCAGAAACGGGATTAAGAGCAATGCGATCGCGGATAATCTCCACATCTCTACTTCGTTGGGTTTCTGGAGATTGAATCGTTAAAGTTATCTGTGTACCAATTTTTCCTCGCATCGCTGTAGCCGCTTCATCCAAGGTTAAATTAGAAGTCTCTACTCCATCAATAGCTAAAATAGTATCTTTAGCTTGAATACCCGCCTCTTCAGCCGGAGAACCAGCAATAGGGGACACTACCTGCAAAACCCCTGTTTCTGAATTAAGGTCAATTTGTAAACCAACCCCAGATAATTCTCCTGAAGTATTCACTTGCAAACTACGATACTGTTCTGGCCGCAATAATCGTGTAAAAGGATCATCAAGACTAGCTAGCATTTCTTCAATAGCGGTATAGGCATCTTCGCGTTGCTTAAATCTCTGTTTCAAATACTTCTGCCGTACAAACCACCAATTTTGGCCATTAAAAGTATCATCTACATAAGACTGATTAACAATTCGCCAAGATTGTAAAAATAACTTCTGTTCATCGGTAAAAGCAGAAGCAGTGGGCATCCACCAAAAATTAGCACAAATGACAACAACAATGAGCAGAATTTTGACCCAAAAAGCTCGTTTTGGCATGGGGAGTAAAATAACTTTTCTGTTAACAGTACCTTAAATGTACAAAATTATAGATAATTAGGTAATTATCCAGTTAGGAAAGCACTCCTAGCTGAGAATTTTGTTACGATAAGTGAAGAGGTAAAACAAGTTTTAATCTCAGCATAGAACTATTATTTTTCCTCTATGCTCTTATATTCCTGCCAAACGTTTTAGTGTTAAAACTCACAAATGTTCTCTAAACAAATAACGAACACCAAACCATATAAATGGTTCGATGAACGCCTGGAACTACAGGCTCTCGAAGAAGACATTACTAGCAAATATGTACCACCCCATGTAAATATTTTTTATTGCTTGGGTGGCATTACTCTAGTTTGCTTCATTATCCAGTTTGCCACTGGTTTCGCCATGACCTTTTACTACCGCCCTACGGTAACTGAGGCATTTTCTTCTGTGCAGTACATCATGAATGAAGTCAACTTTGGTTGGCTAATTCGCTCTGTTCATCGCTGGTCTGCCAGTATGATGGTCTTGATGATGATTCTGCACACTTTCCGAGTTTATCTCACCGGTGGTTTCAAAAAGCCTCGCGAAATGACTTGGATTAGTGGTGTCATTTTAGCGGTTATCACCGTCACCTTTGGGGTAACAGGTTACTCCCTACCTTGGGATCAAGTAGGTTACTGGGCGGTTAAAATTGTTTCCGGTATTCCTGAAGCCATTCCTGTAGTTGGTTCTACAATGGTGGAATTACTGAGAGGCGGAACTAGTGTTGGTCAAGGAACCTTAACTCGTTTTTATAGTCTCCACACCTTCGTTTTGCCTTGGTTAATTGCAGTCTTCATGTTGTTCCACTTCTTGATGATTCGCAAACAAGGTATTTCTGGTCCTTTATAAACTGCTGTTAAAAAGGGTAAAGGGTAAAGGTTAAGGGGTAAAGGGCAATTTTTAGCCTCAAAAATTATCCTTCAACTTACATTCTTTATCCAGTATTAGTAAGCTTTTTACTAACTGCTGATCGAAAGTTAATTAAGGAGAAAACCCACAACAATGTCAACTCTAAAAAAGCCGGATCTCACAGATCCTCTACTAAGGGCAAAACTAGCCAAAGGCATGGGTCATAACTACTATGGCGAACCTGCTTGGCCTAATGACCTACTTTATGTTTTCCCGATTGTTATCGCCGGAACTATCGGTCTTTGTGTTGGTTTAGCTGTTCTTGACCCTGCTATGGTAGGAGAACCTGCTAACCCTTTCGCGACTCCTCTAGAAATTCTTCCTGAGTGGTATTTGTATCCCACCTTCCAAATCTTGCGCGTTCTACCGAACAAATTACTAGGAATTGCTGCTCAAGCGAGCATTCCTTTAGGTTTAATACTCATACCTTTTATTGAGAACGTCAATAAGTTCCAAAACCCTTTCCGCCGTCCTGTAGCTACCGCAGTATTCCTATTTGGAACGATAGTTACTTTATGGTTAGGTGCTGGTGCAACCTTCCCCATTGATGAATCTTTGACTTTGGGTTTGTTCTAAAACTAAGATTCAAACTAATTTCTGAATTTCTCAACGCCTGGGATTGCCTCTTCTTACTAGCGATAGAAAAAAGCAGTCCCAGGCGTTGATTATCAATTATCAACTACCCTCAAACCAGCTAGATCGCCATGCTGACTCTGCTTCAGCGATCGCTTTTACTTGTTGCTTCTTTTTATATTGCTTGCGTATTTGCTTAAGCTTTCCCTTTAAACTACGGAGGCTGCTGCGTTCTGCATTAAGGGGAGGATGGGCAAATTCTATTTCTGATAAGCGCAGGTTAATTGCCGTAATTGGGGTTGGTATTCCTTCTATTTCGTTTTCTTCTGTTTCCACTTCCACCAACAAATTAATAATATTCGGTGGTCCACTTCCGGGGGCATTTGCTTCTTCTGCTTCTACAGCCGCTTCTAAAACCTTCATAGGTATGTGTTTTTGGAGGATGCTTTTTTCTAATAACAAACGATTAGTTTCTTGAGAGGCATTTTGCAATAAATCCACAATACCTTTTTCCAAGTAAGCAGACCAAAGCATTAACTTATCGGGAAGCTTATCTTGAAAGTTAATATGTTCTACTTCAGCATTATTGTTTTCTTTCTCTTCTTCTGGAGAGGGTGAAGATTGAGAAGAGACTTCTAATAAAGCAAGTAAGTTAGCCTGGGTTTGCTTCGCTATTTGTTGAATACTTTGTTGTAGATTCTGTCGTTGAGTTACTGATAAATGCAAAAATGCTTCAGGATAAGCTTGAGTACAAACTTGATAGCTAGCTAAGACCAACTGTCTTTGTAAACACTCTCCTAACAGAGTCAAGTATTTACTATAAATACCTTGTAGCTCCTCTGCTAAATCAACTATTTTCTTTTCTAATGTTGCTATATCGTGTTCAATTTGCTTAAGTTGTTTAGCCATCTGCGATGTGGAGAGATTGGAAGTGGGGAGGTAAGGGAAGGAACCTTAGCCCTTTACCCCAACCTTCGGAACTGCTAAAAAAAACGGGTCATTTACTTCTTACCAGTTTGTTCAGTTACTTATTCAGCAGCGTTGCTTTCTTCTTTTTCAATGCCTTCCCCCAAAACGAAACGATTAAAGCGGCGTATTTGGATATTTTCTCCTAGCAAAGCAATTCCTTGTTTAACCAGTTCTTCTACCGTGATACTTTGATCGCGGATATAGGGTTGATCCAACAAAGATATCTCTTTCAAGCGCTTACCAATTCTACCTTGGACAATTTTTTCTTTAAGTTCATCGGGTTTGCCTTTCATATCATCCCGACCTTTCTCAATGTCCTTTTCCCGATTAACTATTTCTTCGGGAATATCATCTACTTTGACATATTCCACATTGGGACAAGCAGCAACTTGCATAGCAATATTGCGTACTAGGGTCTTAAACTCCTCATTCCTAGCAACAAAGTCTGTTTCACAGTTAACTTCTACTAATACCCCAATACGCCCTCCTGTATGGATATAGCTATCCACCAGCCCTTCTGCGGCGACGCGCCCACCTTTTGTTTCAGCAGAAGTAATACCTTTCTGCCGTAACCATTGAGTCGCTTTTTCGATATCACCATTGTTTTCTTTCAGCGCTTTCTTGCAATCCATCATGCCAGCGCCAGTTTTATCTCGTAGTTCTTTAACCAGTTTTGCCGATATTTGTGCCATCTTATTTTTAATTCCTACTTGATCACTAAAACTTCGGAAAGGAAGTTTGGCTAGTTGCTAGTTGCGGTGCGACTCCCCATGGGCAGTAAGACGCAAGGGAACGCGCACCGGTTGTTAAGTTGAGAGTACTAAACTAGTTGAAGTTTATTCTTCGCTATCGTTAGATTTCTCTTCACTACTAGCTTCAGGGGCTTCTTCACTATCGCTAGATGCCTCTTCACTACTAGTTTCAGGTACTTCTTCAGCAACAGCTTCAGGTGTCTCTACACTAGCTTCAGGGGCTTCCTCAGCAACAGCTTCAGGTACTTCTTCATCTTCTTCCTCATCATAATCAATAGCTTCTACTGCTTGTTCAAACTCTTCGTATTGCTCATCACTATCAACCTTACCGTGACGACCTTCGTAAATAGCGTCAGCTAGCTTACCAATAATTAGTTTAATGGAACGAATCGCATCATCATTAGCAGGAATATGAACATCTGCTAAATCAGGATCACAGTTACTATCTAATAAAGAAACAAGGGGAAGTCCTAACTTTTGGCATTCCAAGATCGCATTGTATTCTCGGCGCTGATCCACAATTACGACAATATCGGGAATACCACGCATGGTTTTAATACCGCCCAGGTATTTTTCCAGTTTTCCTAATTCGCGACGTAAAACAGACCCTTCTTTTTTAGGTCTTCTTTCAATATTGCCGCTTTCTTCTAAAGCCTCAAGTTCTTTTAAGCGCTCAACTCTGGTTTTAATTGTTTCCCAGTTAGTGAGCATTCCACCTAGCCAACGCTGGTTAATATAGTAAGAACCACAGCGTTTAGCTTCTTCAGCAATAATTCCTGCTGCTTGGCGCTTAGTACCGACAAACAAAATTTTCTTACCTTGAGCAGAAGCGTTACGCATATAAATGTAAGCTTCTTCCATTAGTACAGCAGTTTGTACTAGATCAATGATATGGACACCATTACGGGAAGTGAAGATGTAAGGGTCCATTTTTGGGTTCCAACGGCGAGTTTGATGGCCAAAGTGAACCCCAGACTGTAGCATTTCTGCTAAAGAAACAACTGGCATATTTTAACTTTTCTCCTATTCGGGTTTATCCTCGCATCCAGGTGCATTCTTTTAAGTTAAAGAACACCCGAATTTCTGGATGTGTGATATTTATTCAAACAATCCCTCTATATTAACACGGTCTAGTAGGTCAAGGTTAGGGCAGTTGTTTAAAACTATCTAAGCCGATAAACTCTAAAATATAAGAGGGAAAAATAAATCTACAATAGAATAATCTCATTAAAGGCAAAAAAGCCTTTTTATATCTGAGACTATAAATCCGCCTAATCTCAATTTTGCTCTAGTTTTACTAGGTCTTGATTAATTCAATCAAACCAAGATAACTTGACTATTTACATATAAAGCTCAATCAATATAAGCCAAATTGAAATAAGCCGTTTATTTTAGTACATGGGGGAAATATTTGTCTTTCCATCTACATTTTTGTCTCTCCCTTAGACAATCCTGAAAGTACACTTAATATCTGAAGAGAGAAAATATATCTAGATTTAGTATCACAGGTCGAATTTATTTCTAGTACTTAAGATTTCTTTTCTCTCCTAATTAAGAGTTTGAGTATTTTCTGTCCTTATTCAGAATCGGACAATCTTTTTATGAAAAGGTTAATTTATATTAGTAAATTTGCTACATCTCTTAGTGAAGAACAAATTCGAGAGATTGGTGAAACATCTCGTCGCAATAATTCTCGCTCTAATATCACAGGAATTTTGATTTGTTCTAGGGGGATATTTTTCCAAATCATTGAAGGAGAAAACTATAGCATCGACAGGTTGTATGGCAAAATTCTGCAAGATAAACGCCATATAGACATAGTTTGTTTAAAAACAGAGGAAAACGTCAATTTTAGGATGTTTCCAGATTGGGCAATGGAAACTATCGATTTAGAGAATAATGCAGACGTTTTGCTTGTACCGATTAAAACCATGTTGAATACCATTACTGAGTCGCGAATCATTTTAGAAAAGTATACTCAACCTAGCTTACTGAAAATATTACAAAAAGGGATAAATCCTTTAGACGCGAAACCGCAAAAGGTGGAGAGAATTATTATGTTTTGCGACCTAATGTCTTTCTCTCATCTTACTGAAATAGTACCTGTTCAAGAAATCGTAGAAATTCTCAACCAGTACTTTACTATTTGTAGTTCAATTATTAATCGTTGGGGAGGAGAAGTTAGCAAATTCATTGGTGATTGTGTCATGGCTTACTTCAATAGTGAACAAGGAGATGAGGCTCTTCAAGCTAGTTTAGAGATTATTAATGAATTGGCTAAAGTCAGAGATAATGCACCTGCTGGTAGTGCGGCAAAAGTTCTTTATAGCGGTATTGGTTTAGCAAAAGGAACTGTGATTCAAGGCAACATTGGTTCTTCTGTTAAACAAGATTATACAATCATTGGTGATGCTGTGAATACTGCTCAAAGATTGGAAGCTTTAACCAGAGAATTACCTTACTTTATCGCTTTTTCTGCTGACGTTAAAAAAAGCTGCCGCTTATCTAGAGGGTTTGTGGAAGTAGGAAATTTTAAACCAAAAGGTAAGGAAGAAACTTTAACTATTTATTCTCTTGATCGCCCTTTGAATCGCAAAACCACTAACCCTCATAAGTTATCAGTAAGGATTAATAAATCCTTGGATAGCATGAGTCTTAATGGGTAAAGGAAAATATTTAATAGTAGAAACTATTTTTTAGTTTAATTTGGAGGACTTACTAGAAGGTAACTTTGGGAAGATGCGATCGCACCAAAAAAGTGTTCCTGATGCGACACAAAAGGGGATGGTAAAGAAGTTGAGCAAGGGAATACTAATTAAGCCTAAACAAACTAAGCTAAAACTTGCGCTAGAAGGAAAACTTTTCCACGCTAAACCTAATTTATCACGAAAACTAAGACGACGGCGTTCTGCTGCGGCATCGGTGAAATCCAAGCAAGCAATTGTCGCAGCTAAAGTTGGATAACCAATGGTAGAAATAATTGTCCCAGCCACAGGAATAAAGCCAATTAAGAACAGAGTCCCACCTACAATGATTAAGAGCAAAAGCTTTTTTAATTCAAACATTAATGCTCGCCAAATATCTGTCCAAAAGCTAACTTCTATAGTATTAAGCTGCCCAAGACGTAATTCTTCAAGCTGTTCTGAAAGTTTTCCGTACCAAGGCGCACCTAAAATTGAGCCAAGGGTTAAAGTTACATAACCGACAATTAATAATAAGATAAAAACAAATAAAAAGCGTAGCAACCAACCTAAACCAATAATTAAAAAATCCAACCAACTCAACCATTGAGGTAAGTCAACTATCAGTTGATCTAAGCGATTAGCAAGAATAAGCATTAATTCGGTTATGCCTTGCCAACTTACCAACAATAAACCTGTATAAAGGAGAATACCAATAACGAAGTTTACTAAAATAGGTGTTAGTATATAACCCCATAAACGAGGATGGCGACGGAAAATAGCTAAAGTTTGTAAAGGGTAGGTTGTACTCGTAAAAAATCCACTAAACTCTCGTAGCATAATTTGCAGTTAATCGATAATTAGCAATTATCAAAGCATAACAGTAGCACCATCATCATTTTCATCTTCTTCGTCTTCTTCATCTTCAATCGGCATCAATTCTTCTAAAGCTTGAGTATTTTCTCCACCTCCAGTAGCCGTGCCAAAAGAAGTATCATCCCAAGCACTTTTCGGTAAAAGAGGTTCCCCTTCTACACTTTCAATCATCCAAGTAACTCCTTCTTGAACTTCAGGGAATTCATTTTCTTCCTGTTCCTCTGTTCCTGCCACAAAACTTAAAGAACCAAGATATTTCTCATACTCTTCAACAGAAAATAATGCTCCACTATTAGTAGCAAAAATTTGATTTGCCTCATCTAATTTTGCTGCAAACAAACAGACATTTTTAAGCTTCGCGCCAGCTAAATTTGCTCCTAAAAGATTAGCTCCAGCTAAATCTGCCCCTTCTAAGTTAGCGTTGTTGAAATTAGCTTTTGTAAGGTTAGCTCCAGCTAAATAAGTCCAAGTTAAATTAGCATCTTTGAAGTTAGCTTCAGCCAAGTTGGCATCTCTTAATTCTGCCAAAGAAAGGTTTGCTTTCTTAAAATTAGCTTGAGGCAAAACTAAGTTAGGCAGACTAGCACTTACTAGCTGTATTTTGGTTAAATTATCTCGGATTCTTGTAGCCAAGCGAGAATGGGAAAGAACCATACTTTGCCCCATAAAAAGTAATAACCTTTGAGAATCAAAATATTCAGGCTGTTCAGGGTTGCCACAGGGAAAGAAAGGTATTGAGGCTAAACGAGAAGTTACGCATAGTAAAATAAAAGTATTAAGTCCTACGGCTGCGTTAATTTGTAAAAGATTCAAAGAATTACCTAACTTCTTCAGTTGACTATGAACTTGGCTAACTACTCCTTCATCAAGCCATTTACCATAGCAATAACCTTGATAAAAAGAGTACAGCCTTGCAAATAGAACCGCAAAAGAGAAATCAGCCTGATTTTTCTGCTCCTCTCGCCAAAGACGTTCAACTAACAAATTTTGCATTTCTACAGATAAAATACCATGCCCCAAATACGGATAAAGATATTGGGCAACTTCCCCAGAAGAATCGAGAACAAAACTTATTTCTCCGTAGCGATCACGAACTTGAGCCGTAATTTGCATCAGTTTTTGAGCAATTTCTTCGGCACTAAGAAACTCCCCTAAACTAGCATGGGTAAAGGTAATGGGTAAACTAGGATGAGGAATAGGCGGAATTGGATTAGGAACAGGTAAAGTTGGTTCAGCTTGGGGGGAAGGCAAAGAATGAAAGAAGAATGCCGGCAATGGATAAGAAATATCTTCTTTCTTTTCACTAATCGTCCAACTCCAATCTCCGGTTTGCCAAATTTTGAAAGCCAACTGCTGTATATCAGCACGAATTTGCTCTGGATCTCGACCCCCTAATAAATGAGCAATAGCTTCTGGGGTGCGATAGGCATGGGCTAAACCCTCCCTAACTAATTCTGGCATTTGGTTACTGCCGGGGTAAGGCTGGCCAAGTAACCAACGACAAGTCCGATCATAAATCTCAAACTTCGCTTGGGGCAGCTTCATTTGCAATAGATTCTCTTCTAATAAGCCGTCTCGATACAAAATCCCTAAAATATAAAGCATCCAAGGTTGGCGTACTAAGGTAGCTATAGGCTTTTCTTGGGGCCCTTTAGTAAATAATCCCTCTTGTTTTAAAAAAGAAAAATAGGCTTGGGCGATCGCTGGGGATTGAACATTTTTCCAGTAAATGAACCACTTACGCCATTCTTCTTGGGCCATAGGCTGAATTTGTACCCGTTGTATTTGATTATGTGCGACAAAAACTTTATTTGCCCTATATTTGCGATTGAGAATTTCTGGGGTTAGCTGCTTAGCTGTCAGCATAATTTTGTGCTTTCTCGGAGGCTGACTAGCAAGGCATTGACTATGAAAATAGAAAATTTGCTCTAGTAATACTTCAGGAGTAGGACGAAACCTTTGGGGATGGGGAGGAAGTTCATCTAAACCATCTAAAATCAAAAGACAAGGAATAGCGCTATTTCCTAACCAGCCGTCGGTATCCCTAAAATTAGCTAGGGGAAAAGCGGAATCGAGGGTTTGCTCTAAATTTTCTCCTAATCTTACTTCCCGTAGGCGAATCACCACAGGCATCCATTCCGGATAAAGTTCTTGGGCAACCTGGGCTGCCCAAATCTGGCAAAAGCTGGTTTTACCAAATCCTGATTCTCCTTCTACAACACCAATAGTTTTAGGATCTTCGAGTTGAGATTCAGCCCACTCCATTAAATCAACCTGGCGGCGGGCTTCGGTTACTTCGATCTCATCCCCTCGTAGAGTTATCGCTTTTAAGGGTACATAAATATCTTTTAAAGCAAAGGGATCTGCCATTAAAGGTTGGCTGAGATTTTTCAGCAATTGGGCGCGATATTCTTCCCTTTGTTGATTAATCACAAACTCGTCGCTAACTAAGCGAGGATCAAAATCTTCGCTTTCTGCTTGTTGTCTGCGTCTTTCACTAAACTTGCCTAAGCCAGCAAATTTTTGTAGTTGAGCCAGGGCAAGGGTATTTTCGGTAATGGTAGTTAGTAAATGCCCCGGTAAGCCATTAACTAAGCGTTGGGTAATTAGTTTAGCTTCAGTTTCTTCTGTACCATTGGCAATAAACCAGGCAGTAGCTAAATTATTCATTTGCTTGACTAACAAAGAATTGCCAATAGTAGAGAGGGCTTGTTCTGCTTGAGTATCGCTAAGTTTCCCTGGCCGTAAAGTTTTGAGGAAAGCTTGGAGTTGAATATCGATTAGGGGTTCATCAAAATCCTCTTCCCTCATTAAATGAGTACGATTAATCCAAGGTCTTCTAATGGCTGCTTCCTGTTCTAAAATCTGCTGTAAGGCATTGAGATAAGCTACCTGAAAGGCTAGCCAAGTACCCTCAGAACGCCGTAAGGGTTTTTTACGATTGAGAAGGCGTAATACTGATTGAGTAAGCTGGGCAACAGGCTTAGCTATTTGCCAAGCGGAAATTAAAGGTAATTCTAAAACATCCGTCAGGGAACAGAGATCAAAAGGAGTCAAGCTTTTGACACTCATATCTTGAACCATACGAAAAGCAATACTAGACACCTCTGCACCGGGGTGTCCTAATTGTGCGAGTTTAATGTGGCGTTCTGCTAACCACTGCTTAATCTTTAGGCTCATATAAATTTAATAATTCTAATACTGCGCCCAGCTTGATTTTTAAACTTAATACAATATGACAAGTCAGAAATACTTGCCATTAACTCTTTCTTCGTAGTTAATTACTAGTATTGGGCAACAAAGTCTTGACTGTTAATTTCGGAATAAGCATTCCGGTTTTCTGTTCTCGGTCATTGATTATTCTTTAATGGCAGTAAGCTCCTATCCGTGGTCAAAAGACATCGTGTATCTACAAATATTCAGTCCCGCAAACGACGGGGACGTAAAGTTATCAGGTTAACAGAGTTAACTTCTGTATCTACTGAGCAAACCAAACAGGGCCAGAAAAAGCAAATTCTCGTCCGCAAATATGATCATAAACCTCAAAAAAAAGGTGGCTATTGGCCCTTGTTATTTTTTTGGTTTAATGTACTCCTAATTGTGGGAGGAAGTGCCTCTTTGGGTATTTTATGGTTAACTAAGTTACCACCCCAGGTAGATTGCCGAGAACTATCCCCTTTAGCGGCAGATAGCGATCGCCTATTTTGTGTCCAAAAAGCAGCAGAGTCAGGAGAGTTGGCCTCTCTTGCCCAGGCAATTAATTTAGTAGCACCTTGGCAACAAAATCATCCTCTTTATCCTGAAGCTCAACGTTTATTAGGAACTTGGTCAGGGGAAGTTTTAAAAATGGCCCGGGAAAAAATTAGCCGAGGTCAATTTGAAACTGCTGTGGCTACAGCAAAAAAAATTCCCGTTACAAGTCCTTTATACCCTGAAGCTCAAGCGGCGATCGCTGCTTGGGAACATCAGTGGCAGTTAGGAAAAGAAGTTATTACCCAATTTGAGAATGCCCTTAAAAACCAAAACTGGCAACAAGCGACTCAATTACTGCCTGAACTTTCTCAATTGAAGATGAAATACTGGCAAGAAGTTGGTATTGATGAGTTGATGGTTAGATTGACGAAAGAAAAGTCTGCTTGGCAGCAGTTACAGGACGCTCAGGAAATTGCCAAACCTAATACTCCTCAAGCTTTAGGAGAAGCGATCGCCTTAATTGGCAAAATTGGGGCCCAAACCTATGCTAAAGCTGAAGGGGAAAGAGTGCAAAATATTTGGGGACGCAAGTTGTTAACCATTACAGGAGAACTTGTTAATAAACAGAAGTTCCTTGAAGCCGTTGCTGTAGCGAACTATATTCCCTCTAATAGTAAACTTTATGGAGAGGCGGAAGATTGGATTGCTTTAAGCCAGGCTTCCCAAATGGCTCAAAAACAAAATATTATTACCTATTTAGATGCTTTAGCTGGTTTAGAGAAAATTGATAGCCAAAGTCCTATTTATCAAAAAGCTCAAGAAAAAGCAGCTCAATGGCAAGGTCAATTGCAAGCTAAAATGCAACTGAGACTTGCTCGTACTACCGCTCAGTTAGGTTATAAGCATAGTTTGGATTTAGCAGTAGCCCAAGCCCAAAAAATCGAGCCAGGAAGCCCCGGAAGAATAGAAGCCCAAACCTGGATTGCTAAATGGCGCAAAGATTTGGCTTTCATTGAAGATCGTTTTATTTTAGCAGAGGCCAAAAAAATTGCCGTTGGGGGTAATATAGATGCCTTGAAAGGGGGTATTATTAAAGCCCAGGAAATTATTAAGGGTCGCCCTTTGCGCATTGAAGCTCAAACCTGGATCGCTTGGTGGGACAAAGAAGTTAAAATTCTTGAAGACCAACCGACCCTAGATTTAGCGAAAGGATTTGCTCAACGAGGTGAATGGGAAACAGCGATTAAGACAGTACAAAAAATTAGCTCTAACCGCCCCCTCTATCCAGAAGCCCAAAGCCTAGCAGTACAATGGTCACAAGCAATTAAACAAGCCCAAGATCGCGAAATCTTACAAACCGCCACAATTTTAGCTCAACAAGGCGACCTTAAAGGGGCTATTACCCAAGCTAGCGTAATTCAAGCTAGCCGCCCTCTTTACCCTGAAGCACAAATTGCGATCGCCGCTTGGAAACTACAGTTACAGAATGAAAACCCTTGAGTCTGTTAATCTGTAGTATCAGGGTTTTCGCTGGTTACTAGTTGCTAATTGCTAATTGCTAGCTGATAACTGATGCCTAACAGCAACGGCAAGCCGTACATTGATCATTGATTCCTACTCCCTTCTCAAATGAGCGACGATAAAATCAAGCTAGTTCTCATTGATGATGATCCTGTCTTCCAATTGGGTCTATCTGCGGCTTTCCAAGCTTATACGGATTTGGAAATTGTCGGCAGAGGGGAAATGTCTAAGTGGGCAGAAATATTGGCTTCTTTGGGGCAGAATAGCCATTTGGTAATTTTGTTAGCCTCTGGAGATGATTTTCCTGGACAGCTATGTCAACAAATGCAACAAGATTATCCCCTGGGAAAAATTTTGTTGTTATTAACTCAAGCAAATTTAGAACTACAAACTACTGCGAAAGCATCAGGAGTTGTAGGTTATTGTCTCAAAGGGATTGCGATCGCCGATTTAGTTGCAGCTATTCGTCTAGTTGCTTCAGGGCAAGAATATTGGAGCCAATCATCTCCTTCTCCTTATACCCTCAAAAATCCCTTACCCAAGCCTGTACGCCCTCCACAATGGCTGTACAATATGCGTCAATCGGGGTTACAACAAATTGAAGATAGCCTCGTTCAAGTTAAGAGTTTTTTACAAAAACCCCAGTTAACTTTGGTGGATCTTTGGTATTGGCAAGGTAGGCATCGAGAGTTAGTTGCTGCACGGTGGTTAGTTAATCAGCTTTTACCTGTAGAAGTTATTCTTGAACCAGCTAATAATCAAGCGAATTCCCAATCTTCTACTTCCTTAGTCGCTTCTCAGCAATTTTTGTTAGCAGAAACTTCAGCTAATTTGACGACTTCTCAATTATTGTTTGCTAACACCTTAGAAAAAATTCAATCAGGGGTAAAAAATACCACAGATCAAGTTCTTGAGATCGATGTTCTCCGGGAAGATAAAAAGCAGGAATTGCTTTATTTGGTTTTACAACAGGTAGGTAAGACCCTTGAAGAATTAACTTTTTTGAAGATTGATTCAGAGCAATTATCTCAACGAAGAGAAGCAATTTTGCGACAAGTTTGGCAATCTGCCACCACAGAATTTTTTAGTAAGTATTATATTCCTAAATCTAATCAACCTGATTATCGTCTTGTGGACTTCTTGCTACGGGATGCAGAAACTTTTATCTCTACAAGCAAAGAAAAAATCCCTTTTGTTATTGAATTACTGGCTTATTTAAGCCAAGAAAAGCCCTTAATTATTGATAATATTCCCTATCCCCTGGCAGCACCTGAATCATTAGCTAGGGCAGAGATAATTTTACATAACTTGATTATTCAATTAGCGAATGGAGTTATGGAACTACTCTTAAATAACTATCCAGAAGCAGAAACTATTAAATATAATCTTTATCAAAAGCGCTTCTTTTCTTCGCGAGAAATCGCCCGGTTTCGTAACGACCTTTCTTGGCGATATCGTCAAGAATACTATCTCAATCAACCCAAAGCAATATTTGAAAGTAAGTATAGGTTATTTTATTTTAACGGTATTAGTTTAAAGAAAATTTTTATTTATGGCTCTCGCCAAAACGAACTTGATCAACTCACCGGTTTACCTTGGTTAATTACGATCATTTTAGAAACACGAGATGCGATCGCACCTCGTGTTAGGGCTTTAGTTGGTTTAATTGGCAACGGCGCTGTATATATTTTGACCCAAGTGGTTGGTAAAGGAATTGGTTTAATTGGACGCGGTATTATTCAAGGGGTTGGTAATAGTTTGCAAGAGACAAGATATGGTAAAAATGAACAAAGAGGAAAGTGATATAAAATTTGTTTTAGCATGGTTGTGGCAAGTAAGCGTCCTTTAAATGAAGTTTACTAACCCTTGGGCTTACTTCTCCTGTTGACAATATTTTCAGTACGACGATACTCGGTGCATTAAGTAGGGTGTGTTAGGTGCGTAAACAAAAAATTAATGTATACAATTACATTTGATGTAGCACCGTAACGCACCAATATAGTAAAAAGTGGTGCGTTACGGCACAATATATTTCTTTTTGATAAGAAGAAAAATTACTCTAATGTGCCTAACACGCCCTACATTCTTCTTATTACAGCAAACAAACAATTCCCCAAACTTCGACTCAGTATCCACTCCGTCACCTCAAGGCGAGTCATTTCAGGAAGCAGTGAGAAAAGCAACGAATGCAGCACAAATAACTCATGTGATTTAGTTTAAATATCTAACCTTTGATAAATCTCATCCAAATGTTGCAAGTGATGTTGTGGATTGAAACAAGCTTCAATATCTTGAGGGGATAAAAACTCTGTCACTTTGTCATCTTTATTAATTAAGTCATGGAAGTTACCTTCAGGAGTATTCCAAGCTGTATGGGCGCAAGCTTGCACTGTTGCATAGGCTTCTTCGCGACTCATGCCTTTTTCTACTAAGGTTAGTAATACCCGTTGACTGAAAATTACGCCGCCGTAAACATTCATATTCCGTTTCATATTCTCTGGATATACCAACAAGTTTTTCACTAAATTGGTGATTTCCCGCAACATGAAATGGGTGAGAATGCAAGCATCAGGAAGAATAACTCGTTCTACAGAACTGTGGGAAATGTCTCTTTCATGCCAAAGGGCTACATTCTCTACGGCTGCAACGGCATGACCTCGCACAATCCTAGCCATACCTGTCAAACGTTCAGAACGTATGGGATTGCGCTTGTGGGGCATTGCTGAAGAACCCTTTTGTCCTTTAGCAAAAAACTCTTCTACTTCCAAAACATCCGTCTTTTGTAGGTTGCGAATTTCTACAGCAAAACGTTCAATGGTGGCTGTAACTAAAGCTAATTGTTGTACATAATTAGCATGGCGATCGCGAGAAATAACTTGAGTCGAAGCAGTATCCGGTTCTAAGCCCATTTTTTGACAGGCGATCGCTTCTACTTTCGGGTCAATATTTGCATAGGTTCCCACTGCCCCAGAAATCTTACCCACTGCAATTTCTTTACGCAAATGAACTAAGCGTTCTCGGTTACGCAACACTTCTGCTAACCAACCTGCTAACTTGAAACCAAAGGTAATTGGTTCAGCATGAATACCGTGGGAACGCCCAACCATAAAGGTGTTGCGGTGTTGTTGGGCTTGGTAGCGTATGGCTTGGCTTAATTCTTCAATTTTTTCTAAAATCAGGTCTAAACTAGCTACCATTTGCAAAGCTAAGGCAGTGTCGAGGACATCAGAACTAGTTAAACCTAAATGAATATATCTCCCAGCATCCCCTACATATTCATTAACATTAGTCAGAAAAGCAATGACATCATGGCGTACTTCAGCTTCAATTTCTAAGACTCGTTGGGGATCAAAATCGGCCTTTTCCTTAATTTCTGCAACCGCTTCTATGGGAATATAACCCAATTCCCCCTGTGCCTCACAAACTGCAATTTCTACTTTTAACCAAGTTTTTAGTTTATAGGTTTCTGTCCACAATGCGCCCATTTCGGGCAAAGTATAGCGCTCAATCACAGTTTATACAGGGGAAATATAACCGTCATATTGTAACTGAATTAAGGGAGCTAGGGAATAGTCACTCTTTCAATAGTCAATAGGGGAAAGGGAAAAGTAGGTACTTGGGCAGAATTAATTTAATGTTTCCTTGAGTCTTTCCCTCTCTCTAGCCTTCTTCTGTGTTAAGAATCTTTGGTACTCGGAAAAATTCATCGCTGCGATCTGGGGCTTCTTCTAAAAGTGCTTCTTTATAACCAAAGGGTTCTAATTCGTCAGGGCGGGTAATATTACTAGTATCAATTGCCCTAGTAGTAGGAGGAACATCTTTTGTATCTAGTTCGCTAAGCTGTTCAAAGTACTCTAGAATATCACTCAACTGGGTAGCAAACTGCCCTTCTTCTTCTGTGGTAATAGCCAAACGAGCTAAATTAGCTACTTTTTTTACTTCTTCGCGGTCTATCATAAGCTGAGGGAGTAGAGTTAATTAAAAATTAAAAATTGCTCATTTATTGTAGAGGCAGGTTCTGCTAGATTTATGCTAGTTCCTGAAATCTAGATAAACCCGCCTTCACATAGTGCTTCTTAAGGGGAGTTAGAAAAAGACATCCATTTCTGAACGTCCTGTAATTTTCAGCCAGTTTTGAGCTTCAATATAATTGTTGGGGGCTAAGCGAATAGCTTGTTTCCAGTATTCAGCAGCTTTATTATAAAGTGCTTCTGCTTTGTCACTATTACCATCAAATTTAGCTTGTTCCCCAAGATGGTGGTGAATGACGGCAATATTATTGAGTGCCTGGGGCATACGAGGATTAAGATCGATAGCTTCGTTATAATATTCTAAAGCTTCTTCATGTTCACCATTGCTAGCTTTAATTAAACCAATATTGTAGAGAATATAACTGCGATCATTAGCATCTTCTTCTAACTTCAAGGCTTCAAAATAGTTATCCAAAGCTTCTGCATATTCTCCATCAGCTTGGGCTGCCATGCCATCTCTATAATAAGCAAAAGCTTCTTTAGACTGTTTATTAGTGGGCATGACTTTCAGGATGATGTCTGCCATAACAGTAAAGGTTTTATCAATAAAGTTATCGTTACGTTGAGTTCTCGGCATAGTAATACCATTTATTATTTGCCATTAATAATAACGTTTCTCTGGTCAAGAGCGATTCGCAAAATCTCCCCTTACCCTTTCCCCTTTAAGCCTCACAAAACTACTCCTCTTCCAATTCTGGCTTAGGTTTCTTCTCCAAGGGTAGTTCTTCAGGAACTTTAGGTTCTTTAGGTTCTTTAGGTTCTTGATTTTTCGCTTCTTCTTCTTCTTGGGCTTTACTCTGACTGGCTTTGTTCCCTAAATTTTCAAATTTTCTACGCCAATAGGGATTATTTGGGGGGCTATTTGTAGCTGAAATCGCCTCATCCCAATCTCCCCGATTAAAAGCAGCTTCAGCTTGTTCAAATTGCGCTTCTGCGGCTGCCCAGTCGTTACTCCAAGTTTCAATAGTTCTTTGGGCTTCTCGATAGGCAGAACTATTGGCAGGTATGGAACTTAATTCCCTAATTGCCCCTGGTAAATCTCCTTGCTGATACTTTTCCCTCGCAGCCGCAACTATGGCATTGCCATTATCAACAGGTTGTGGTTTGGGTTTTGGTGTAGGAGATGGAGATGAAGATGGTTTTGGTGTAGGAGTTGGGGCAGCTACTGGTTCTACATCTACTTCACAATTAAGATAGTCACTATATACCCAACCACGGGGCTTGTTGATTTCTACCCATTTCCCTTCATTTTTACCAGAAAGAGAAACCTTAGTGCCATTTTTCACTTCTCCCACCTGTTCTCCATTAACATTAGGATTATCACGAACGTTCAAAGCTGGTTGGGCGTTTACTGTACACTTTTCGGTAGCATTGCCAATCAAGCTACCATCTTCTGGGAATAAGGAAACTATTTGTTCCCTGGCTGCAAAAGCAATACCAACCCCTGCCGCCACTAAGATAGCTAATAAGCTTCCTAAAAGTAGGGGGGCGCTATCGGGGCGGTTAGGGCCAATAGATGAAGGTATAGACGTTTGGGGAGAAGTTGGTTGTCTTGGTGGTGTAACTGCTACGGTTTGCTTTTGGGATAAGGGGTTTTGGGTGGAAGGTTTGTAGTGAGGAAGCTTGGGGAGAGAGTTATCTGAAACTTCTGGCTGATAAACACGGGGAGAAGTTGGAGAAGTGGCAGGGGCTATTCCCGAATTAAGCTGTTCAAGTCTTTGCAATACTTCCGAGGCTGATTGATAGCGATCGCGGAAATGGTACATAACCATACCATTTAAAATTGCTGCTAGTCCGGGGCTAACTTGGGCCCTTTGTTGCCAGAGAATTTCTCCTGTGTGGGGGTCATATTGAAATGCCATCGGTTGAATTCCGGTGAGGGCTTGGATAGCAATCACCCCCAAGGCATAAATATCACTATTGGGACGAGGTTGTCCCCTAGCTTGTTCGCTAGGCATATAACCAGGAGTTCCTACAGCAACGGTTTTAGTTACAGATTTGTCGATGAGTAAGGTTTGATTGCTGAGTTGCTTAACCGCCCCAAAATCCACTAAAACTATATGGTTATCTGCTTTTCTTCGTAGTAGGTTATCTGGTTTAACGTCTCGGTGAATGACTCCTTGTTTATGGACAAAATCTAAGATAGGCAAAACATCTTGGAGGAGTGCTTTAACTTTTGTTTCGGTCCAAGGTTTACCGGGGATTAATTCATCAGAGAGATTATGACCATCAATAAAATCTTGGACTAAATAAAATTCTTGATTTTCTTCAAAATAAGCTAATAATCTGGGAATTTGGGGATGATTGCCCACTTTTTCTAGACTTTCAGCTTCGGTATTAAATAAACGCCTCGCTGCGAGTAAAAAGTTAGCATCTCTAGTAGCGGGTTCGAGTTGTTTCACTACACAAACAGGATTGCCTGGCCGCCTCGTGTCTTGGGCCACATAGGTTTTACCAAAACCACCTGCACCTAATACCTTAACAACTTGATATCGCCCGTCGAGTAACTTACCTATCATTTCGAGGATTTGCTTAAGAGGTTAAAATTACATACTGACATATCTAGCTAAGGTCAGGTTTATTTTTTTTCTTTAAAAGGGCTTTCTGCTTCGAGTTGTTTGATCTGTTTTTGTAGGGCAGTTAATTTTAAGCGTAGTTGAGAATCTTCCTGGATATCAAGAAGGCGACAGAGGCGATCGCGCATTTTTTGGTGATGTCTTAAGGTTGTGTCCCAATCTCCTTGTAAACCGTAGCTACGACTATTGATTTGTTCTTCTGGCAAGCAGAAAAATACGCCACCATCAGTACGTTGAATACTTCCTTCCCAAAGGTCAAAAACCCTAGCATTGCCTGTAATAGGGCTATTGCTATTTTGACTGCCATAGATATGAAGACTTAAAAATTCTGATTGTCCTGAGTTACCCATTTGGTGAATAAGTTCGCCATCAACTAATTTTACTTCTTGGGGTGCAAAGTCTATTCTTTTGGTGGTTCGCAGTATGCCATGTCTAAATTTATAAACGTAATGTTCTGCTATACCAAAACATTGTACTGCACCCCATTGAGTGCAACCGTGATCATGAATGGCACTATAATCCCCTGGACTCCAGGACATGACCATGACTTCAAAATGACCTCCATCGTAGACTAGCTGGCGACCATAGCTATCAGGAAGGGGATGATTAAAGTTTGCCCAAGGCATTAATTCTTGCGGTGCAATGTTGGCTTTTAAGATGCAGTTACGAACCCCTTCCGGAGTTAAAATCGAATGTTTTTTCAAACTATTAATTAGCGATTGCAAACTCTTGGGTAGCAATGGAGTTGCATTAGTAGCTTGAATCATTTTTCTAATCCTTTAACTAATTTATTTCTAAGGTAGAAACTAATACTTAAAGAAATCTGATAAATGTTCATTTTAGCCTTAGAATAGTTTGAGCAAATTCTTAGGTAATCCTCATCTAAAGTATAAATAGTGAACCTATGCTAACTATGATAATTTTAGTAATTTACATATGATATAGATGTAAAACGACATAGATATGAAGGCTTAGAGGCCAGTGCTTATGAAAGCTGGACTAATTTAGTCAGCGCTGGGGGAAATATGCTTCAGAAGTTGGAGAGAAACATAAAATTAATTTTGCTTAAGTACTTACCTATGGTTATCTTGCTTGACGAAAAGAAGACCTTTTGTTAAAGTAAGCAAAGCTATTAGATATCGTCAATAATGTTCTCCAGTTTCCAGGATTTTTACTTTTGGTTTAAATCGGTTCGCCGCGAGTGAATCTAGCTTTGTCTGGAATCTCCCGGTGGACCGCAGAATTAAAACTGCGGTCTTTTTTATTGCTCGAATTTTCCCAACTCCGTTCCAAAACACCATGAGTTTCTACTTTTATTACTTTCACTTTTTTTGGCCTAGACAAAGTTCCGGGTAGATAGCCTCATGCCGTTGTTTTATCAAGCCTGGAACTGAATCAAGTTCCGGGCTTTTTTATTGTCCTACTACTATAAATTAAAGGAATCATTGCTTCATGTTAGGTGCTAAACTCGCCCTCAAATCTCTATCTCAACCCACAAGTCTGATCAACATATCCGATCAAGTTACCATCGGTGGTTCAGAAATTGTTATTATTGGTGGCCCCTGTGCGGTAGAAAATTTAGAGCAAATGGAAACTGTTGCAGAAAAACTTGCAGCAACTTCAGTACAAGCTTTGCGGGGTGGAGTCTATAAACCTCGCACCTCTCCCTACTCTTTTCAAGGATTAGGTAAAGAAGGATTAGATATTTTTACTACTATTAAGAATCGTTGGCATATACCTGTTGTTTCAGAAGTTATGGCTATTAGTCAAATTGAAGAGATGACTGCTTGTATCGATATGTTCCAAGTTGGTAGTCGTAATATGCAAAACTTTGATTTGTTGAAAGCTTTAGGACAAGCAGGGAAGCCAGTATTACTTAAACGAGGTTTGGCTGCAACCCTAGAAGAATTTATTTTCGCCGCAGAATATATTTTAAGTCACGGTAACTCCCAAGTTGTTTTTTGCGAAAGGGGTATCCGTAGCTTTGATAATTACACTCGTAATGTTTTAGATTTGGGTACGGTAGCAGCTTTAAAACAGTTAACTCACTTACCTGTAATTGTTGATCCTTCCCACGCCGCCGGGAGAAGAGAGTTAATTGCGCCTTTGGCTAAAGCGGCGATCGCCTGTGGTGCTGATGGTTTGATTATCGAATGTCACCCCACCCCCAAAGAGTCTATTTCTGATGCTAGTCAAGCTCTTTCTTTAGAAGAAATGGTAAGTTTAGTTGCTGATCTCAAACCTATTGCTAAAGCAGTAGAACGCAATATAGCAACTTCATCACCTAGTCGTGAACTTTCTTTAGTTTAGCTTTCCGGTTGGCAGTTTCCTGGATTCAACATTCAGCCTCTGCCAACCTTCTACAACGATAATCTAAATTCATATCCTAAATTAAGCAATGCCAAAAAAGCTTTGCAGTATCTAATCCAAATAAGCAAAAAAGCCTTCAGGAACAAGTCGCAATTCCCTACAACTAAACTTATTTATATCTACCCAAAGAGCCTTTTTCTTTTTCTTCCCTTCCTGAAAAATCATTTCTGTTAACTCATAGAACTTATTATCTTTAAAATCGCACTGATAAAGTTGAATGATTTCATGACCAGTCTCTCCATCGCAAGTAAAAATATTTTCCAAACAACTAAGATATTTAATATTTGTTAATTCTGCTTGTATTTCTTCTTGAAACTCTCTTTGTAAAGCTTCTAAACTAGTTTCACCAAAATCTACGCCACCTCCCAAAGCACGGTAAAACATATCTTTTTTAAAAGAGTCATGTCCCTCAGAAACAAAGATGCGATCGCCCTCACGAATCAAACCCAAAGCAATAACCCGTATTTTCTTTTTCTTGGTCATCTCCAAATATCCATAACAAAGTAGATACAACTTTATAGCAATTCTCGTGCTTGTTAGGTACAAAAAACCTCGGTTTGGGGAACACAGAAATGTACCTCATGAATCTGAGAAACGCTATATTACTTCTATTGACTATTGAAAGGCAGTATCATTCATAAAATAAAGATTCACTCTTTGCATCAACAGGCCAATCTTCATTTTCTCCCCCTATAATAACTCTGCTAATCTGCACATATTCTTTATTAAATTGCCTCAAAGCGTTGAGCAAAATATCCAAACTAATTAAATCACTGGTTCCCAAATCAAACCAACAACGACCCCATAATCCCAAATAATCAAACTCTCCCATATTGTGCATAGGAGACATAAGACTATTTTCTGCTGCCTCGTTGTCATATTCCAAGTAACTTAGATCAATGCCAGTATCTTGTACCTGCAAACTTTCAGCATTGAATCCTCCTAACTTACCAAGGAAAAACCAAGAGTTAAAAACTTCTTCAACAAACTGTTTTTCTCTCTGGGCAGGAACAGTCTCAAACTCTAGCCAAATCCACAGATCAAAAGGGTTAAATTCACGAAATTGTACTTCCATAAAAGATTAGCTAAGTTAATATTAAATAGTTCTTTTTAACGCAGTTTGTTTGTGTTATCTACCAAACTTTGAGCAAATTTATCGAAGCGTTGAGACAGCTTTTCATCAACTAGCTTACCTTCCTCATCAAAAGCTTGCCAAGCTTGACCAATAGCAATCTGTTCAGGAATTACCCAACCATGAACCCAACGTACAATTATGCGCAAGCTATTAAGAGCATTGCTGTTAGACTGTCCTCCCAAAACGCTAATTAAGCCTGTTACTTTACCGGAAAGATGCTCAAAACTCAATAGATCCAAAGCATTCTTTAAAACGCCACTCACACTACCATGATACTCCGGAGTTGCCAAAATCAAACCGTCGGCTTCTTTAACTTTGTTACGCAGCTTTTCGACATCAGGATAATCAGAATAGTCATCCCCACCATGACAAAAAGGTAGTTGCATTTGCCGCAAGTCAAGAATTTCTACTTCTGCCCCCAAGGCTTCCACCCTCGCTGTTGCTAGTTCCAAGGCTTTGTAGCTATGGGCATCCGGGCGCAAACTACCACCGATACCAATGATCTTAACCATAAAAATATTCCTCTTTTATGAACTCGTAACGACTATGATTAAATTGTAGCAACTTTTTTTAGTTGTGTCAGAAAGGGGTTAAGGGGTAAAGGTTAAGGGGTAAACGTGCCATACTGAGTTGTAACCCAACTAGCAATTAGCAATTAGCAAAGTCTAAACTGTACCTAATCCTTTCGCTAATAATGCTGTACCAAAAGCAGCTTCTGTATGAGGAGAAAGGAGAATAGGGACTTTGAGGTGGCGTTGGCGTAGATGTTGCCAGGTGGAATTTTTTGCTCCTCCTCCGGCTGTATAGATATGTTTGAGGGGGCTTGCACCAAGGGATTGTAATAGTTGGTATCCTTTGGCTTCTATTTTTGCTATGCCTTCCAATAAACCGTGGAGAAACTCTACAGGATTTTCGGGACGAGGGGTTAATTTTGGGGGCAAGTTGGGGTTGTTGAGGGGGAAGCGATCGCCGGGATTAATGAGGGGATAATAATCGAGATTAGTTGCTTGGTGAGGATTGATTTTTTGGCTAAGTTCAACTAACTCTTTTGTGGTAAAGAAGTGTTGCAAAACTGCCCCCCCGGTGTTAGATGCACCTCCGGTTAACCACAACTCCCCTAAGCGATGGCTATAAATGCCGTATTGAGAGGCTTTGACGGGAGTTTGGCTTAATAATTTAAGCACTAAAGTTGAACCAAGGGAAGTTACTGCTTCTCCTGGTTGCTTTGCACCACTGGCGAGGAAAGCAGCAATACTATCGGTTGTGCCAGTGCAAACTAGACAGTTTTTTGGCAAACCGTGATTAGAGGCAACCGCTTTACTTATTTCTCCAACAACAGTACCAGGAGGCAAAACTTTGGGTAAAAGAGATGCAAAGTCCGAATCTTCTAACCAAGAAGGATAACAGAGTTTTTCTACATCGTACCCTAACTTGAGGGCATTGTGATAGTCGCTGATACCTAATTTACCGTGGAGCAAAAAACCTAACCAATCTGCTTGATGGAGGAAGTACTTACCTTGAGAAAAAACTGGCTGTTTCTTTAACCACAAGAGTTTGGCTAAACTTGATGTGGCACTACTAACCACATGGTTTGCAGGGGCAATGGTTTGTAATTCCTTTAATACCTCAACTCCCCTTGCATCGTTGTACAAAATTGGTGTGGTAACAGGTTGACCTTGGTTATCGCACAGAAGTACTGTAGAGGATGTACCATTAATGGCGATTCTCTTAATTCCTGAGCGTATTTCTGGAGAAATTTGAGCTATTAAACTAAACAATGCCTGCCGCCACAACTCAGCTAAGTTTTCTTTTTGGGAATGAGCAAAAGAAAACTGTTCCTCTACCAGGATATTTTCTTGTTGATCAATTGCGATCGCCCTTGCGCCGGAAGTACCGAAATCTATACCGAGGTAATACATAAGGAGTAGGGAGTAGGAGAAGTAGGGATTTTTGAAAATCTTTAGCAAATCTGCTTTAGGTTAAGTAAACAGAGTTATCATATTTAGTCTAGGTAGAGGAGTAAACCAACTTCTCTATTTAAAACTAAAACTTGTTTGTATATAAATTGCTATCGCATCTTAAATTCACCATGACTCAAACTAACTTAGATTTTTTAGCTCAAACAGATCCCAAAGTTGCAGAAATCCTGAACTTAGAACTTCAACGCCAAAGAAGTCATTTAGAGTTGATTGCTAGTGAGAACTTTACTTCCCCAGCAGTAATGGCTGCCCAAGGTTCGATGATGACTAATAAGTATGCAGAGGGGTTGCCGGGGAAACGCTACTATGGTGGCTGTGAATATCATGATCAAGTGGAACAATTAGCCATAGATCGGGCTAAAGAGTTATTTGGTGCAGCTAGTGCCAACGTTCAACCCCATTCTGGGGCGCAAGCTAACTTTGCTGTCTTCCTGACTTTACTAAAACCAGGAGACACCATTATGGGTATGGATTTAGCCCATGGTGGACATTTAACCCACGGTTCCCCAGTTAATGTTTCTGGTAAGTGGTTTAAGGTGGTGCAGTATGGCGTTAACCCCGATACAGAAAGATTAGACTTTGGGCAGATTCGGGAATTAGCGAAAAAAGAACAACCTAAGTTAATTATTTGCGGCTACTCTGCTTATTCTCGTACCATTGACTTTGCTAAGTTTCGGGAGATTGCCGATGAAGTGGGGGCATACTTACTCGCAGACATCGCCCACATTGCTGGTTTGGTAGCCACAGGACACCATCCTAACCCCATTCCTCACTGTGATGTTGTCACCACAACCACCCACAAAACTCTCCGTGGCCCCCGTGGCGGCTTGATTCTTAGTCGTGATGCAGATTTAGGTAAAAAGTTAAATAAAGGGGTCTTCCCCGGCACTCAAGGGGGACCTTTAGAACACGTAATTGCAGCTAAGGCAGTGGCTTTTGGGGAAGCTTTGAGTAATGATTTCAAAAACTACTGCGGACAGGTAATTAGCAACGCCCAAACTTTAGCCACAGGGTTAAACAAAAGAGGGTTTAAGATCGTTTCTGATGGTACAGACAACCACCTCCTGTTAGTGGATTTGCGTTCCATTGGCATGACAGGTAAACGTGCCGATGCCCTGGTGAGTGAAGTAAACATTACTGCTAATAAAAATACGGTTCCTTTTGATCCGGAATCACCGTTTGTTACCAGTGGTTTGCGCCTGGGTTCCCCGGCTATGACAACTAGGGGGATGGGTAGTAAAGAGTTTACGGAAATTGCTAATATTATCGCCGATTGTCTTTTAAATCCAGAGGATGAGGCGATTAAAAGCGATTGTAAAAATAGGGTGACTGCTTTATGCGATCGCTTCCCCCTTTATCCTCATTTGCAAATTCCTGTCCCAGCTTTAGCGTAGTTATTTGTAGGGTGGGCAGTGATCATTAATTTCTCCTTGCCCACCTTACAAAGCGTCTTCGATAAGCCAACAAAAAAGCCACAAGGAGGCAAGCAAAGCCAACAACAGCGGGAAACAAAACTGTGGTGAGGGAGTAATGTTCTAAAGCTAAGATAACTAAGAGATTGCGAACAGAAGAAAGGGCGAAAAAGCTTACCCTCTCCTCATAGGGTTGTATATAAGCCTTCCTGATGGTTGGCCCAAACCCAAATAGGTCTACAAGAGTGAGTATAACTACTGCCCACAAAGGGTTTGAGGTGAGAAACCAACAAGGCAATGCCCAGAGTGCCGCTATGAAAAATAACCAATCAGTCTTGGTGATAACAGTGTCACCGCGCTTGAGATAGGCAAGTAGAGCAATGTAACTCGATATCAAACCAGAAATACAGATAACCCAAGCCCCCGCACCGCCGCCACCTGCAAGTTGAGCAAAGGAGACAATCAAAGTGCCAAGTCCCCAGATTACCCAGGAGAAAACATGAGGCTTTGTTTCTCCCTGTTGAATAGAACGGATGTAGGGAAAAAATAGAGCGAATGTCAGGGCGGTAGCAATTGTACTTAGCAATTCCTTAGACATAACTATTAAGAAGAAACCACTAAGCTAAGATACGTTTAAACTAGTATTAATCAACTTAGCCTAATTTACCATCGTTTTTTTTGTTGAACAAGTTTTAGATTAATTATGCGTCAAATTATTCCTTTACTGGCTACCCTCACAGCACTTATATCCCTTCAAGCTAGTGCTTCTCCTCTGTTAAATTCTCCTAGTAAATTTCTTCAGGCTCAAACTCAACAGCCCAATAGTGACTCAGGCTTGTCTTTGTTGATAGAATCTTTACGGGATTTTCTGCAATATGATACCCACACAACACAATCCTACTTACAAGTAGATGGGCAATCTCCAGGAGTAGAATTTAAAGTTTACGTGCAAATTAATACTACAGTTAGCTCACCTAATAAGTTTCGCTCAGAAATTGTCTTCGGTCAATTAGGAGAGACTCCAGGTAATCGTTACGAAGTGATTTCTAATGGTGAAGATGTCTGGATTTACCAACCAGAGAAACAAATTTATCAGGTTACTGATTATGAAAGTTTTGACGGTTCCACTGATTCCTTTTTGATTGGTTTATCCTCTACTTTATTCTTACAAATTCCTCCTTTCTTCCGTAGTTTCCTTAATGAAGGTACAGACATTGCAATGATTGAGAGTCTACTAGGTTCTAGTGTTCCTGATTCTCTTAGTGGCGAAGCGGTTACTATTGAAGGACAACAATATGCTGCTTATGAGTTTAATGATGAGGATTCTGGTTTTAATATTGGGGTGGTTTTAGATCCTGTTAACAAAACACTCAAACAAGTTAATTTTCAAGGAGTTAGCGAAGAGCTAAATATAGAAGCTACTGAGCAAATTAGTAGCAGAGTTGCTAACCCTCCAGTAACTACTGATACTTTCAATTTTGTACCCACAGAAGAAATGACAGAAGTAGAAGAAATTAAGGTTAGTCCTATTTAAAAGAAACAACTATATCCCCCTATCTCCCCATCAAACCTAATAAGTAAATTAAATGCCTGATAGCTTAACGTATCCTACACCTGGAGATTTGAGTTCTTTTAGTCCAGTAGGGCGATACATCGTTACCGTTTCATTTGTGGACATATATATGAATTAATTTAAACCTGTTGTCGTTGAATAAATACTATATTGTTGGGTGAACAAAGAAAGCTAAGAATAGTGAAACAAATTATCAAGAAAATTGCCAAATTTTAACAGTTTTATCACGGGAAGCACTAGCAATAATTTTACTATCAATACTGACAGCTACACCTAAAACTCCTGAATCATGTCCAGCTAATTCATGCAACAAACTACCGCTACTAGGATGGTAAATTCTTACCACCTTATCTTGATTGCCACTAATTAAAAGATTGCCCTCGTTGTTCATCGCCAAGGCATTAACTGGGGTTGAGTTAGAAGTTATTTCTTTAATTAAGTTACCATCTTCTAGTTGCCAAAACTTAATCGTGCCGTCACTGCTAGAACTAATCATAATTCTATCACTGGGGGTATAAACTAAAGAAGTAACTTCTTGGCTATGGGCCTTGATTCCTTGCCTTAATTGGTAACTTTGTAAATCCCAAAACTTCACTGTGCCATCGCTACTACCACTAACTAAATTATGACCATCAGAACTAATTTGTAAACTCTGGATAGGATTTTCTTGGGTAGGGAAAGTATGTTTGAGTTCATTAGTGGTTAAGTCCCAGAGTTTAATGGTTTTATCCGCACTACCACTAACCAAAACTTCTCCATCACTACTAATTGCTAAAGTTCTAATCCAGCCTGTATGCCCCGTTAAGTTAGTAATCTCTTCTCCTGTTTCTATTTGCCAAATCTTAATTTGATTATCCCAACTCGCACTAATAATTCTTTCCCCTTCAGGGCTAAAAAACACTGCTTCTACCAAGCTTTGATGCCCTAAGAAATTTTGTTCTAATTTCTTGCTGTTTAAGTTCCAAACTTTCACACTTCTATCCGCACCACAACTAGCAAGGTATTTACCATCCAAGCTAAAACTTAAACTATGAACGGAACTTAAATGTCCTTTTAAAGTAGCTAAACAATGCCACGTAGGAGCTAAAGTAGATAGAGTAGATTTGGGAAGAGTTTGTTTTTGCTTAGGAGAAAGAGTGATAGTTTGACCAGAATTAAGATCTTGATAAACTTCCGTTGCTGATTGATAGCGTTCTTGAACTTTATCTGCTAACATTTTGTTAATTACTGCTGCAAATTTGTCAGTAACAGGATTAAGTAAATAATCTTGCCAGACCCATTTAGCTTCATAGCGACTAAAGAGATCGAAAGGATCTATTTGAGTTAGTAAGTAAATACAAATCACTCCTAAACTATAAATATCGCTAGCATAAATAGCTTGTCCCATTAATTGTTCTGGGGCAGTATAAGAAGCAGAACCAATTACTGTTCCTTGTTTAGCTAAAGCGGTTTTTGTAGTTACTTTTGCGGCACTGAAATCAACAATAAATAATGTTGCTTTTTCTTGTTGAACGGCAGTAATTTCTATTTCTGTAAGTTCTTTCTGAAAGCGAGAAGAGTAAATAATATTGTTAGGATTAAGGTCACGATGAATTACTCCTTGGTCGTGGATAAATTGTAAAATAGATAGTAATTCCTTGAGGAACTCTTTAACTTTGTTTTCTGACCAAGCCCCTTCATTCATCAACCTTTCTTGTAAGCTTTCTCCGGTAATCAATTCTTGAACTACAGTAGGTAAACCAGAAGGGGAAGTAAGGTTTTCATTTTCAAAGTAACCTAAAAGAGATGGTATTTGTGGATGTTGACCAACTTTTTGTAATTGCTGACAAATTGTCCGAAATTTTGTGACAGCCTCTTGACTATTTTTAGTTCCTTGATTAAGAAGTGAAACTTGTTTGATTACACATTCTGTTGGTTGAAGATTGGCTTCATCTCTTCCTAAAAAAGTCCGACCAAAACCTCCTTGACTGATAAGCTTAATAGCACGAAAGCGATTTCCTAAGCTTAACTGAGAACCACAATTAGTACAAAATTTTCCTGAATCAGAATTTTGTGGTTTGCTACAAGTAGGATTGAGGCAATAAGTCATTTTTTTAGGTGATGGGTAATGGCTGTTACTATTTCCTAGAAATGATCTAAGAAGGAAAATTAATTATGAGCTTTAAATTGAATAATGTTGTTCCTTGGGGACGTTCTTTTGTTGAATATACTAAGATGTTTAGTCTAACAGAAGCTGATTTAGAAAAGAAAATTCTTGATTGTGCAGGTGGCCCTGCTAGTTTTAATGCAAAAATGAACTATGGTGGGAATAAAGTTATTTCTTGTGACCCAATCTACCAGTTTACAGAAGCAGAAATAAGAAGTCGCATTCAAGAAACTTCTTCACTTATTGTTGCTGGATTACAAGCTAGCTTAGATAGATTTGTTTGGCAAGAAATAGAATCTCCCTTAGAATTATATAGGCTCAGAATGGAAGCAATGGATAAGTTCTTGAGAGATTTTCCCCAGGGTAAAGCTGAAGGACGCTATCTTAGTCGAAAACTTCCTAAACTTGAGGATTTGGAGTTTAATGCTAATAAACTACCAATTATTTGGCTACTCCTGCGAAAATTTGATGTCATAGCTGGTACTATATTTCTGCACCAACATCTTCCTTTCTCGGACAATAGTTTTGACCTCGCTTTATGTAGCCACTTTCTTTTTACTTACTCAGAACAACTTTCTTTTAATTTTCATCTAACTGCGATTTTAGAATTATGTAGGGTAGCTAAAGAGGTGAGAATTTTCCCTCTTTTAGAAAATTTCACAGGCGAAGTTTCTCCTCACCTTCAACCAGTTATTAAGCAACTAGCAGAAAGAGGGTATGAAGTAAATATTAAAGAAGTTGCCTACGAGTTTCAACAGGGAGGTAATCAAATGTTACAGGTTATTTGAACTGTTAGGTATTTAGATTAAGCTGATGTGCATTTAAACTGTGTATTACTCAACTAGGAAATAAGCTCTAAAACCCTCCCCCCAATCTCCCTATCCCCCTATCTCCCCATCAAACCTAATAAGTAAATTAAATGCCTGACAGCTTAGTTGCCAGGGTAGGGGGATAGTCAGTTTTTCAATAGTCAACAGTAAATTAGTGGAGTGGACATTGCCCACTCCTTGTTTCTATTCTAAATTTCTCTCAATTCAAAAACTCCCAAAATTTGACGTAATTGATCCTTAAAGTCACCTCTAATTACTAACTTTCCTTTTTCTCTAAAGTAACGGTTACTTTGAAAACATAATTCTGTAGCAAATTGAGGAGATTTGAGAATTAAATCAACTTCTCCGGTACTACTAATTATGCCTTGCACATTATCAGCATTGTTGTATTGGTTATCTGGAAAATAATTGCTTAAAAATTGACCATTTTGTTGAAGATTAACTGTTTTTAAACGAGTAACTTGCTGAGTAAATACTAGTTGCCACAAGGCTTGTTCTGCACTTAAATCCACAACCGATGGCTTTTGCTCAGTTGGATGATTAATATCTTTAGTAAAAGAACTATTAAAGTCGAGAGATTTAAGGGAGTAATTACCACTAAAAAAAGCTAAAATCAAGAGTAAAGCAAAAACGAAAGCTTGCCAATTCCAGGTAACAAAAGTAGTCATAACTTTTTTTGCAAATTGTACAATCTCTTCTAATAAGCTAGGAGGTTTTAGCTTTTTTTCTAACTCAATAGGTGAAGCCGTAGGATTTTGAAAAATCATCGGCAACCAGCTTGCACAGGGAAATTCACTTTCTAGACCTTGTAAACGTTCTCTTGCTTCTCTTACTGCACAATGAAGAGATTTGCTTTCTATCCAAGCGGTGAGAAAATGTTTTAAAAAGTCTTGGGCTACTCGGTCAGGTACTAACTCGCGCATCACAATTGTTTGGGGAATTTGTAACTCATTCAATTGTTGAGCTAAACCTAAACCATCACAAGAATTCAAAATAGCAAGCTGCAAACCATTAGTAACAGCTTGCCTTAAACCATAACGAAGTTCATCAATGGTTAAACTTTCAGTTTGATTAAGATAAATTCGCCCGGTTTCTCCTTCAGTTTCGCTGTGACCAGCAAAAAAGATAATATCCCAAGGATGCTGCCATAACTGTTCATTGAGTTTTTGATGTTGGGGTTCAACTAGAAAGACTACCTTAGTATTAGGTAAACTCTCCAAATACTCGCGGTCTGCATTGATATTAATACCTTCACTATGACCAAGAATAGCTAACACCCTTAATTTACCTTTATTAAATACTGGAGTTGCTATTTTATTACGTTCTAAATGGTAACTACCCATAACCACCTCGGCTTGAGGATAACGTTCTACTAAATCCCAAAGATGCCAAGGTAGTTTTGGTAAATTAGCATCTTGGCTACGAACTAAAACCTTAATTTCTTCATCTCGACTCAAAGTTTCTCGAATACGCTTATCAAGGGGTAGAAACTCCTCAGAATTGAGCCATTGATTAAAAAGTCCCCTTAGCTGTAAACTTGACTGTTGGCAGGCTGCCAGCTTTTTATTAGGGGAACCGTCATAAAGGACTCTTTTCGCCTTAAGACGGGCAGGGCTGCCAAGGCTACGATATTGATGATGCCAATGTTGTGTTAAGCAATGGGCTAATTCTGGAGATTTAGGCAAATAACCACAGGTTTCTATTTCTGGAAGTTGCTCTTGTTTACCAACTTCTAAATTAACTCGAAAGCCTTGGTGTAAATCTCCATCTAACTTGAGGACTACTAACTTATCCATAATAATGACCTGGACAAAAGGATGTTGAGGTTAGTCCCAAAAAGAAATATTCTCTAGTCAAGCAAATACCATAGATGTCACTGAGATTAGATAAATTTATGCCTCAGTAGTTATATGGATTGAATCACTTGTCAGAGTCTCTATCTAAGGGAGTATACCGCTACATCAGGTTAAATTAGGGTAGGTGTCCTGAAGCAAGGCCAATTCATGAGGGGCTATAACTCTTATTTTGTGGGCTATAGAAACTTCATCAATGGTAATCAACTTCGGGACAAATTGAATTTCTGGGAAAAATAATCAATTGTATTTATGCCGCGATATAGTACTAGCGATAACGTCAAGAAGCGCGTTTTAAGATTATTAGAGAGGTTATTAATCTACGCGAATCAAGAAACAACTGACTATGAGTACTTTGCGGAGAAGGTAGTTGTTAGATGGCAAGATGAAGATGGTGAAAACCCTAGATTATTGGTGAAAACCAAACTAAAATATCTTGTTGAACTAGTATTTTCATGCAAGGATAGCAAAAAACAAAAGGAATACCTTAGACACGATCTGGGTTTACTAGAGAATTTCCTCGGTATTTTGGAAGATCATCGTATTAAAAAACAGGGATCAGATGAATGGTTGTTCACTCTAAAACTTTGGCATCGGTCTGTAGAAATAAATTTGGCTAAATGTGAAGCACAATGGCGCAAGCTGAAATCATCGGGATCGCCAAAAGCAAATTCATCTCACCCAGAAGACTCAGAAAGATTGCCTAAGCAATTACCACCTCAAACTCCCCGTCTTTACTATAATTTACCAGCACGCCACCACACAGCTTTTATTGGTTTTAAAAGGGATTTAACTAAACTACTGAAATTACTTTCTTCTCACCACTCAAGCAATATTATTACTATTGAAGGAATAGGGGGGATTGGCAAAACAACCTTAGTCTTAGAAGCAGCTTGTCGTTGCTTAGAAGCAATATCTGCCCCGGAAGCTTATCCTGGTGTTCCTAACTTTGGAGCAATCATTTTCAACTCAGCACAAATTCAAAGATTTCGTGGCCCATACCTATCTTCAAGACTACGTCCAGAAAGAAATTTACAAGATATTTTTCGTACCATCTTTCGTACTTTTAAATGCCTAGAAAAAGCCCCAGGAGATTTTAATACTCAGCTAGATTTTGCTATAGAACTGTTGCAAGGGCAACCAACTTTATTAATTGTTGATAACTTAGAAACCATCCAAGATCAAGAACTAGTTTTTTCTTTTATTGAAGAACTTCCCTCAACAGTTAAAGTTGTACTCACTAGCCGTATCCGTTTAGGTTTTGGTTCAACCATTCCCTTAGATGGCTTATCCCCCGAAGAAGGTTTAGAACTAATCCAGTACAAGGCTTTGGAAAAAGAAGTACAACTTTCTGCGGCGCAATGCCAAAGCATTTATGAAAAAACAGGGGGACATCCTTTAGGGATTACCTACACCATCGGTCAAATTGCAGTTTATGGTACTTCTCCTAGCTTGGCTACCACCCATTTAAAAAAGTCTTCAGAAACCTTTAGCCGCTACTGCTTTGAAGATTCTGTAGGGCGCTTTCGAGGGCAGATAGCCCATAAGTTACTTTTGGCTTTGACTTTATTTCCCCAATCGGCTGCACCAGAAGCTATCTTTGACATTGCAGCGCCGCAAGTTGCTCCTGAAATTAGACAAGAAGCGTTAGGAAAACTTTATGAACTTTCTTTATTAAGGAAAGAAGGTGCAAGATATACGATGCACTCTTTAACCTGTGAATATATTAGCGCCGAGTTAAGGGTTGATTCACAACTGCGAAATTCCTGGGTGAAATGGTATCTTAAATTCTTAACCCCTTACCAAAAACTTCATTGGCAAGAGTGGCAAGACTACGAACCCCTACAGCAAGAATGGCTCAATTTGCGGGAAGTCATGGAATGGTGTCAAAGCCAAAATCGCTATGAAGATGTACAGAAACTTTGGCACTCCCTCAAAGGCTACACTTTATTTAATGGCTATTGGTGCGATCGCTTAGCTTGGTTAGATTGGTTAATTGAGGCTGCCCAAGTCAGGGAAGATTGGCTTGTGGTTGCTGATGCGACTCATCACAAAGGAAGAACATTGGCACATATTAATCAAGCCGATCCTCAAGGAGAAGCTTTTGCATTAGGAGAACAAGCTTTGCAACTATGCAAGTCTCAAGATGTTAATCTCCAGCTTGATATAGTTGCTTATCTAATTTATTTATTAAGTAAAAAACAACAATTCTCTGTAGCAAAAGATTGGCTTAAGCAAGGATACCAAATACTTTCACAAATCCCTCAAACAGATAAAATGTATACTCGCCAAGAAATTCAACTCCTTTACTGTCAAGCAGAATTGTACAAAAGCACTAACAACTATCAAAAAAGCCAACACTACTACCAAAAAGCTTTGCAAAAAGCACAAGCAATTAATTGGCAACGTATGATTGCCTATATTCAAGGGGGTATTGCGGCTATATTGCTAGACAAAGGAGATTTTTCAGCAGCAAAGGTATTGTTCCAAAAAGTTCTAAAACAAGCTACAATTCACCAAGATAAGCGCTGTCTTGCTTTCTGTAAACATTATCTAGCTATTTTAGAAAAACAACAGGACAACTTATCACTATCTCGCAACTGGGCAGAGTCAGCCCAACAAAGTTTTGCCAATCTAAATATGAACAAAGAAGCAGCAGAAATGGCAGTGTTGATGAGGAATAACTGATGCACCGTTTGGTATGTTGGTTATTTGACTAATGGCTAATGGCTAAGTGTCCCCAAGGCAACTCTGAACTTCCGCCTTGATTATCAATCATAAACTCAAAGTCAAATTGGTGGTAAATCTAATGGTATAGCTCCTAATAAGCCTTTACGGAAATCATTTAATAATTGACAAGCTGTTCTTTCTTCATCACCTTTGTAACTGAATTGGGCTAACTTATCTAAATATTCTTCTCCACTGAGATGATCAGGATTTAGTTGGTAGCGAGACTCTAAAGCCTCAGTAAAATTTAGTTCTTGTAACAATTCCACAAAGGCTACAGCGACTCTTTGATTATCATAGGAGGCTTCGCCAATATCATCACAAATAGCTAACTTAACAGCATCTTCTTGATCCTCCAAACGCCAAGGAATTACCCCCGGTGCATCTAACATTTCAATTTGGTCGGAGATGCGTACCCATTGGAGTTGCTTCGTCACCCCCGCACGACGAGCGCTAGCCACGGCTTTACGCCCCACCAAGCGATTAATCAGAGCAGATTTACCCACATTAGGAAAACCGATTACCACAGCCCGAACTGGACGGGGACGCATCCCGCGATCACGCCGACGTTGGTTCATTTGCTTACCTGCATTTTGGGCTGCTTGAATTATTTGTTTAATCCCTTTCCCTTTTTGGGCGTTAGTAAAATAAACCTGTTCTTCTTCTAACTCAAACCATTTTTGCCAAGCTTGTTTAAGATCACGAGGAATCATATCTACCCGATTAATCACGAGTATTTTGGGCTTACTACCAATCCAATCTTCTAGTTGAGGATGATGAGAAGTAAAAGGAATCCTCGCATCCAAAACTTCTAGCACAACATCAACACGCTTGAGTTGTTCTTTCAGTTGTCTTTCCGCTTTGGCAATATGCCCCGGATACCATTGAATGAGCATTTAATTGTTATTTGCTAATTGTTATTTGCTAATTGCTAATTGCCTTGGCAATATCCCTATTCTTAGCTATTCCTAAACGATAGATAGCTAGAGAAGTATCTGGATCTTTGTTCTTCTCGTCAATTTAGATATCGCATCTATTTTTTTACTTACTCAATATCTCCGTCTTGAAGCGAAAGTTTTAATTAAACCGCTTTTTTTCCATCCGATAACGCATATATTCTGCCACAAAAGCAAACATTCCTGAACCGAGAATCAATAAGACGCTAAGGGCGTTAATATCGGGCTTAACTCCAGTACGGATACGACTAAAAATTTCCATAGGCAGGGTGGTTGCCCCAGTTCCAGCAGTGAAACTGGAGATAAGGAAATCGTCCATACTCAGGACAAAAGAAAGTAGGCAACCTGCAATAATTGCTGGCATTAATTCTGGTAAGAGAACCCTGATAAAAGCTTCTATGGGGGTAGCCCCTAAGTCTAAAGCTGCTTCTTCTAAATGAGGATCAAGGGTTGCCAAACGGGAAGAAACGACAATAGCAACATAGGCTAAACAAAATACTACGTGTGCTGCTACAATCGTCCACAAACTAAGGGGAATACTTACCACGGCTAAAAATACTAGAGTTGCTACAGCGATCGCAATATCTGGGACAATTAAGGGTAAGTAAGCAATACCTCTATATAAGGTTTTACCAGGGAAGCGATAACGGGCTAAACCTACTGCAGTTAGAGTTCCTAAAATAGCGGAAATCCCCACAGCCACGAAGGCTACGGTTAAGCTATTTTGCAGCGCCCTGAGTATGCGTCCATCTTGAAATAGTTGTTGATACCATTCTAAGGAGAAACCTTCCCAACCAGAACTATAGGCTGATTTATTGAAACTATAAAAAGTCAGTACCAAAATAGGTAGGTACATATAGAAAAACATCAGCAGGGAAAATAAAGCCTGCCAAGAAAGGCGGAATTTGGGTTTAGATGCAACCATAGAAGGTAGAATTTCCTCCTCCTGCTGATGTGAATTCTCTTGCTCGCTCATCAAGTTGTACCTATTTTAGGCGATCACGTTCTTTAATGACCAATGATTAATTATCAATGATGGGGTGCGACAACAGCAAGCCGTACATTGAGCAATTATATTGGTAAATACAGCACTAGTAATTAGTCACTAATTCCCCAAATCTTCCACCTCCTTCTCCCTCTGTTCATTGAGATTAGGGGCTTTGTTTGGTACTAACCCCATCACAAATTTATTAATACCAACACGAGTACTTTTACTAGCTTGACCTAAAGAACCGGGTAAAACGCGATCTCCTACAGTAATAAAAGCTAGGGTTAAAGCTACAAAAATAAAGGCTAAAGTTTGCCGATTCATGACTAAATAATTATTGATAGAGAAAGTTATACTTCTCATCTTAGTCTTTCCCTAGACAGAAATATTCATAGCTTCTGCCCTTAATGTTTTAGCCTTGAGGTATTTTACTTTGCGCTCTAGTTTAAGCTAGGATTTGCCTATGCGTGACAAATTATTCACAGCATACATTCAAGAAAAACCTTAAAAACTTAATCTCAAATAGGAGAATTTGCAAATGGCTAAAGAAAATCCTCCCGTTCCCCAATCCGGTGAACCCCCCTATCCTTTCCGTACAGGTTGGGCGTTGTTTTTGTTATTCATCAACATTTTAGTTGCTGCTATTTATTTCCACATTTGGAATATTTAGTTCACTCTCAACTAATTCCTAATCCTTGAATAAAGCAGGACGTTGATTTTCCCATAATTTTGCGGCTTCCAATTGTCCTGCTAGGGAAATAAGGGTTGTTTCTGCGGCGGGACGGCGAATAATTTGGATACCAAGGGGCAAGCCGTTACTAGCAAAGCCTGTTGGTAGGGCGATCGCTGGTAAGCCAGAAGCATTAACTCCAGGACAAGGGGCAACCCACTCAATAATTTTTTGTAAAGTTTCTTTCGGTTCCAAATCTGCCCACTCACCAATTTTAATAGTGGGGTGTAGATATACAGGTAGGATTAAAACATCATAATTTTCAAAAAAGGCAACAATCTGCCTCGCCACAAGCTGCATTTGGGAAACTGCTTGTAAATACTCCCCAGCAGAACCCGCTTGTTCCCCAATCCATCGCTCTAAAGGACTCAAAGCTTCTAAAGGAATGCCCGTAGCTGTAACTCCTGCCTGCCAAATTTTAGTAAAAGGTTTAACTAAATCCCTAAAATCAGGACAGGCAGATTCAACAGTATGACCTAAACTTTCGCAGAGTTTGGCTGTTTTCTCCACAGCTTCTTTTATTTGGGCTGTTGCTTCTCCAAAAGGGGCTATGGAAGTGGAAAAAGCAACTTTTAATTTCCTAGGAGATTGTTGTGCGGCGTGGAAAAAAGAAGTTTCTGGCAGAGGTAGCCAGTAAGGATCTCCTACTACATAACCAGACATTATATCTAATAAAGCTGCTGCATCCTCAACATTGCGTGCAAGAGGACCACTGGTGGAAATACCGCTTTGATAATCTCCCACAGGGGCGTGGGAAACTCTACCCCTAGAAGGTTTCAGTCCCACTAAACCACAACAAGAACCTGGGCCACGTATAGAACCACCACCATCGGAACCTTGGGCGATGCCACATAAACCTGCTGCTACTGCTGCTGCTGCCCCACCACTAGACCCTCCGGGGGTATATTCTAAGTTCCAAGGGTTTCGGGCAGGGGGAAAGCCAGGAGGTTCAGTATAGGGCAAGGAACCAATAGCAGAGGTGGCTGTTTTACCCAGAATAATAAAACCCGCCATTTTCATGCGAGTGGTAACGCCATCATCATAGGGAGAGATTTTTTCTTTTAACGCTGCTACGCCATAGCTACAGGGCATTCCTTTGACGGCGTTCAAGTCTTTAATTGCTGTGGGTACACCAAAAAAAGGTGGTAGTTGAGTAGCGTCAATTTGGGTAAGTTTTTCTGTTTTAACTTTAGCCTCTTCTAAAGCTAATTCCCCCGCAACAGTGAAATAACTTCCTAGTTGGGTATTGAATTTATTGATACGTTCTAAGTAAAGTTCTACTAATTGCAAAGGAGAAACTTCACCACTACGAATGAGTTGGGCTTGTTGCAAGGCTGGGGCAAAAGCCAAGTCAGCTTGATTCATGTAAAAATTAGATTAATGGCAAGTAACAACATAGCTTAACTTAATTGCTAATCGCTAGTGGCTAGTGGCTAATTGTTAAAGTTAAACATTACTTATTATTTATTACTTATTACTTATTCAAGCCCCCATGCCAGAATATTGTTTTAAACCCCGTCGCCACAACCAACGGTTAATAATTAAAAAGAATAATCCCCAACCTAAAGTTGCTAAAATCCCTTGCATAATATCAACTTCTAAACCAACTATAATAGCTGCTGGAAAATACATCATATAGGGGAAAGGTGTCCAGAGAGTTAGTTTTTGCATTAAAGGAGGGAATACATCTAAAGGGGCTATCATTCCAGAAAGAAAGAGGTAAAACAATAACCAAAATTGCTGAATTGCCACCGCCCTTTCTATCCAAAAAGCGAACATAGCAAAGGTATATTGAATTAGAAAACGTAGGGCAAAAGCCATAATACAGGTAACAAAGAATAAGCAAACTTGTCCAAAGTTAGGTTGCCAAATCCCTTGGGGATAGAGGTAGAAAAAGAGAATTAAGAAGAAAATAATAATTGGTGCGCGTCCTAAACGTTCTCCTAAATGAGTAGCAACATGATGCCAAACCGGATCTATAGGTTGGAGGAGTCGAAAGGAAAGACTTCCTTCTACTACTTCCCTTTCAAATTCCCAAATTACCCAAATAACTGTAAGTTGTCGTACTAAGAAAACAGCAATAAAATAGCGGGCAAAATCCATTGCTGAGAGGTCGAAATCTCCGCTGTTAGCTGCTTTAGTCCAAACTCCCATCAAAATAATTGGTAGGGAGTTAGAAAGGGCCCATAAAAAAATTTCTGCTCGATATTCGAGCATATAAGCGTATTGAACGCTGAGTAAAGTTGTGGCTTTTTTCCATAACCATTTCATTAAATTTCCCCTTTATTAAAAAGCTGCCCAATTACTTCTTCTATAGGTGGATCAGCTATACTTAAATCAATAACTTCTAATTGTGCTAACATCTTTGCCACACTATTAGTCAAGTCTTCTCGTTTGATTAAAAAACGTACTTCTCGCCCTTCTATAGTTTTAATATCTCCGAAGTCAGCTAACTTTTCTGAAGGTAAGAAGTAACCAAGTTCTACTTTAACCTCTCGACAAGGGGCAAAATGTTCTAATAATTTATTCAAGTCACCATTATAAATAAGTTGTCCTTGATGGATAACCATAACTCGCTCACATAAAGCAGTTATATCTGCCATATAATGACTTGTTAAAAGAATTGTTGCTTGGTAACGTTGATTGTAATCCCGCAAAAAATCCCGCACAGCTACTTGAGCATTTACATCTAATCCTAAAGTTGGTTCATCTAAAAATAATACTTGAGGATGGTGCAGTAAGGCAGCGAGTAATTCGGCCTTCATTCTTTCCCCTAATGAAAGCTTGCGTACTGGCTGTTTTAGTTTATTTTCTAAAGAAAGCATTTCCGTTAATTCCCCTAACCTTTGCTTAAATTGAGGTTGAGGAATTTGATAAATGGCGGCATTAATTCTTAAAGAATCTAGGGCAGGTAAATCCCAAATTAATTGCTGCTTCTGCCCCATAACCAAACTAATCTTATTAAGAAATTGGTGTTTACGATTAAAAGGTGTATAACCAGAAACTTTAACCTTTCCTTGAGAAGGATAAATTAAACCTGCTAACATTTTGAGGGTAGTAGTTTTCCCTGCCCCATTAGGTCCTAAAAAACCAACAACTTCACCTGTTTCAATCTGAAAAGAAATATTTTGTACTGCTTTTACTTGGCGATATTGACGTTTAAAAAAGTGATTTAATGTCCCTTTCAATCCTGGTTCTTTAACAGCAACGGGATAGATTTTAGTCAGGTTTTCGACAGCAACTATGGGCATATAAAGTTAATTGATAATTGATCAAGATGATTATTTTAAGTGAAGCAGCAGAACAAGTAGCGCCATCTGCTAGTGCTAGAGAAAATGAAACTCTGACTGAAGCCCCTAAGATAATAGGTTTAGGTTAAGGAATTAAATTAGTTAATTCACTACAACAACTATAGTTATTCCTAAACTTGAATTTTGGCATCATCTTAAGGAATTAGTTTTAGCCAAGAATTAGGGCTAATATTATACCTTACTTGCTTGACTAAAATATATCTAAAAAGCTTAATTTCCCGTTTCGATTTCTCAAAATACTTAGGATTTTTAGCAAGAATATTATTATTACTGGGGTAGGTTCTTACGAACTTACGACTCAAAGTCTGAAGCTATTGATTCGCTCAACCTCCAAAATCTAGGTACAATAAACCCTGTCCTCTCGTACAAGAGTGCATCTATGGCTCCCTTTTCCCCTCAAGAAATTGCTGCTGAAGGTCTGAAACCAGAAGAATATCAAGAAATTGTTAATAGATTAGGTCGCCATCCCAATCAAGCTGAATTAGGTATGTTTGGGGTGATGTGGTCAGAACATTGTTGTTACAAAAACTCCCGTCCTCTGCTTAAACAGTTCCCCACCACAGGTAAGCGAGTCTTGGTGGGACCAGGGGAAAATGCTGGAGTTGTAGATTTAGGTAATGGTTTACGTCTTGCTTTTAAAATAGAATCTCACAACCATCCTTCAGCCATTGAACCTTTCCAGGGGGCAGCCACCGGAGTTGGAGGCATTCTCCGAGATATTTTTACTATGGGGGCCCGTCCCATTGCTATTTTAAACTCCTTACGGTTTGGAGAATTGGAAAATCCCCGTACTAGAAGGATTTTTACTGGAGTTGTCGAAGGTATTGCTAATTATGGTAATTGTGTGGGAGTTCCTACTGTAGGGGGAGAAATTTACTTCGACGCGGCTTATACAGGCAATCCCTTGGTTAATGTTATGGCTTTAGGTTTAATGGAAACTGAGGATATTGTTACCTCTGGGGCAGCAGGTATTGGCAACCCAGTTTTGTATGTGGGTTCTACTACCGGCAGAGATGGTATGGGAGGGGCTAGTTTTGCTAGTGCCGAACTTTCCGACGCATCTATGGATGATCGTCCGGCAGTACAAGTAGGTGATCCTTTCTTAGAAAAATCCTTAATAGAAGCTTGTTTAGAAGCCTTTAAAACTGGGGCAGTGGTGGCGGCACAGGATATGGGGGCGGCAGGACTTACCTGTTCAACATCGGAAATGGCCGCGACAGGAGGTGTGGGGGTAGAACTAGATTTAGATAAAATTCCAGTGCGAGAAACGGGGATGATTCCCTACGAATACCTGCTTTCTGAATCCCAAGAAAGGATGTTGTTCGTTGCCGAAAAAGGGCGAGAAACAGAATTAATCAAGATTTTCCACCGTTGGGGACTGAATGCGGTAGTTGCGGGGGAAGTAATCGAAGAACCCATCGTCAGGATTTGGTTTCAAGGGAAAGTCGCCGCCGAAGTCCCTGCTACAGCTTTGGCTGATAATACTCCTATTTATAACCGAGAACTCTTAGCAGAACCTCCCGTCTATGCCCAAAAAGCTTGGCAATGGAGTTCCACTTCCTTGCCCCCTTGCACGACCACAGGTATCTCCTTAGATGGGGATAACAAAACCTGGACAGAAATTCTCCTCGAACTTTTAGATAACCCTACCCTAGCTGATAAAACCTGGGTTCATCGCCAATACGATCACCAAGTTCAAAATAACACCGTAATCTTGCCAGGAGGGGCTGAAGCGGCGGTGGTAAGAGTTCGTCCTTTAAATGCCAATCCTGCAAGCTGTACCACAGGAGTAGCCGCAACGACAGATTGCAACTCCCGCTACTGTTACCTTGACCCCTATGAAGGGGCTAAAGCGGCTGTAGCTGAAGCTGCCCGTAATTTAAGCTGTGTGGGTGCTGAACCCTTGGCAGTTACTGATAACCTCAATTTTGGTAGCCCGGAAAAGCCCGTGGGTTACTGGCAATTGGCCTGGGCTTGTCGGGGTATTGCTGAAGCCTGTGAAGTTTTTAATACCCCTGTGACGGGGGGAAATGTTTCTTTGTATAACGAAACCCTAGACAGCAACGGTAAGCCTCAACCAATTTATCCTACTCCCGTTATTGGTATGGTGGGTTTAATCGCCGATATTAAAAAAGTTTGCGGTCGAGGTTGGATAGAAGAAGGAGATTTAATTTATTTGTTAGGAAATGGTGATAATTTCCCCACCTTGGGAGGATCAGAATATTTAGCTGCTATTCACCAGATTGTGGCAGGAAAACCTCCTCAAGTTGATTTTGCTTTAGAAAGTCAAGTGCAAAAAGCTTGCCGGGAAGGTATTCATCGCGATTTGGTCAAGTCTGCCTGTGATTGTTCTGAAGGTGGCATAGCTGTGGCTATAGCTGAAGCTTGTTTAGTTAACCAGTTAGGGGCAGAGATTTACCTTAATATTCCAGAAGCTCAACGTTGGGATGAAGTCCTCTTTGGGGAAGCTACCAGCCGTATTTTGGTTTCTATTTCCCCTACTCAACAAAAAACTTGGGAATCATACCTCCAAAAAGAACTACCAGATGCTTGGTTACAAATTGGCACAGTGAAAGAAAAAAAATCTCAATTACGCATATATACTGCTGACAAGGTATTGTTAATAAAAGTTAAGATGACCAAAGTAAGCGATCGCTGGCAAGAGGCCATACCCAAACGCTTAAAAGTTTGAAACTTAAATTATGCAATTAAACTCATTAGCCATTAGCGGCAATTCTCACTTTTCCAAAGTTAAGAATTACTGCTATTGTTGTAATTGTTAAGCAAATGTTAAGCTCAACTTAAGGGTCTATCTACCTCAATACTCATCTCATTGATTCACTTGCCGCTATCAGGAGCAAAAGCCGTAGCATGATTCCTAACTCATCCTTTCCCTTTAAGGCCAACTCTGCTGACAATTTTGGTCAAAGCGAAAAAAGACCAGATAAACCAGAAGAAGCCTGTGGTGTTTTTGGCATTTATGCCCCCGAACGGGACGTAGCCAAACTAACTTATTTTGGACTATATGCCCTGCAACACCGAGGTCAAGAATCCGCTGGAATAGCAACTTTTACTGAAGATAGAACCCTAATTCATAAAGATATGGGTTTGGTGTCCCAAGTGTTTAATGAGTCTATTTTAAGTACTATGCCGGGAAATCTAGCGGTGGGTCACACCCGCTATTCCACAACAGGTTCTAGTTTAGCCTCAAATGCTCAGCCAGTAGTTGTAGAAACTAAAAAAGGGATGTTAGCCCTGGCCCACAATGGCAACTTAGTTAATGCAGCCCAATTAAAAGAAAAACTGAGTAGGAGAAATTGTAACTTCGCTAGTACCACAGACTCAGAAATGATTGCGATCGCGATCGCCGAAGAAGTAGACCGTGGTAAAGATTGGTTAGAATCAGCTATTAGTGCTTTTCAAATGTGTGAAGGAGCCTACAGTCTAACAATTGGTACTCCTGAAGGTTTAATGGGGGTTAGAGATCCCCATGGTATTCGTCCTTTAGTAATTGGTACATTAGGCAATAATCCTTGTCGCTACGTTCTTGCTTCAGAAACCTGTGGCTTAGATATTATTGGGGCAGAATATCTCCGGGATGTAGAACCTGGGGAAGTAGTTTGGATTACTGAAGAAGGTATGGCTTCTTTCCACTGGGGACAAAAACCCCAAAGAAAACTCTGTATCTTTGAAATGATTTACTTCGCAAGGCCAGATAGCCTCGTTAACGAAGAAACTCTCTATAGTTACCGGATGCGTATCGGTAGACAATTAGCTCAAGAATCTCCTGTCGAAGCTGATATTGTTATCCCAGTTCCCGATTCTGGAGTTCCTGCGGCCATTGGTTATTCCCAGGAATCAGGTGTTTCTTTTGCTGAAGGATTAATCAAAAATCGCTACGTAGGCCGTACATTCATCCAGCCTACCCAAGAAATGAGAGAAGCTGGCATCCGCATGAAACTCAATCCCCTCAAAGACGTTTTAGTGGGCAAGCGGGTAATTATTGTTGATGATTCTATTGTTCGTGGTACAACCAGCAAAAAAATTGTTAAAGCATTGCGCGAAGCTGGGGCTAAGGAAGTACATATGCGTATTTCTTCCCCCCCTGTTACCCATCCTTGCTTCTATGGTATAGATACCGATAGTCAAGACCAACTGATTGCGGCTACTAAGTCTGTAGCAGAAATAGAAGCACAAATTGGTGTAGATTCTTTAGCGTATTTAAGTTGGGAAGGTATGCTAAAAGCCACTGGAGAAGACCCCCAAAGCTTCTGTACTGCTTGCTTTAATGGTGACTATCCCATCTCTATTCCTAACCAAGTGAAGCGTTCTAAATTGATTTTAGAGAAGCTGAAAGTGTAGTAGTGAATTGATTTTAGATTTGTTCACTTTTTGATGGCTGGTAATAGGCCAAAAAAGAAGGAAGAGAGTTAAGTTCTCTTCCTTCTTTTGTCTGGTTTTGTTGATTGTCTGAACGCGCTTTTAACTTTTTCCGTAACATTTGCTGTCGCTTTTTCAGTTGGCGCTTTCTGGCTGCACCGCCTTTACCTTTATCATTGCGCCCTTGGCGGCGAGGTGATTCCCAGCTTTTAAGTCGCTCTACCACTATTATTTTTCCTCATACTTGCCTAGTACTATTTGTAGCATAATAATACTATTCAAACAAGTTTACTCTGGCGCTGTTATGGGAACTGGCGCTGGGGCTGGGGCTGGAACTGGTTTCGATTGTTTTTCAATTGTAGGAGGTGGAGCGGGGGCTGGGGCTGGAGCGGGGGCTGGGGCTGGAACTGGGGCTGGAACTGGGGCTGGAGCCGGCGCTGGTCTTGGTGCGGGTGCAGGTGCTGGAGCTGGCGCGGGTCTTGGTGCGGGTGCAGGGGCTGGAGCTGGTCTTGGTGCGGGTGCTGGAGCTGGAGCCGGCGCTGGTCTTGGTGCGGGTGCAGGGGCTGGAGCCGGTGCGGGTCTTGAACTACCTTGGTTGCTCCTACTATTACCGCTATTTCCTTGGCTAGGCTGAGAGCGACGTTTAGGTTGGGAATTGGAATTAGAACCAGAATTAGAAGTAGAGCGCCTACGGCTATTACTAGAACCAGAGCTAGAACTTTTACGGCTTCTGCTTTGACTGCTTTTTTTGTAATACTGTTTTTTGGGCTTAATGGGTTTAGCTTTAATCGTACCTTCGCGGCCTTCCAATTTATCAGGAAGCTTAGGGAAATCTGCTTTAGGTAAATCTTCCACGGCTTCCCCCATAAATCTACTCCAGGTGGCTGCTGCAGTGCCGCTACTGGCGTAAGTAGATTTATTATCATCATTACCAAGCCAGACCCCAGCAACTAATTGAGGTATGTAGCCAATAAACCAAAGATCCTTTTCTTCATCAGAGGTTCCTGTTTTCCCAGCTACAGGTCGGTCTATTTGGGCTGGTGAAGCTGTACCATAAGTTACGACCCCTTGGAGCATCCAAGTCATGATAGCGGCGGTATCTTTGTCTAAAGCCCGTTCTTTTTTGAAGTCAGCTTTGTAAATCACCTCACCATTTTTATCAAGAATGCGATTAATACCACGGGGCGGAACGTGCATTCCTTTGTTGGCTAGGGTTCCGTAGGCACTGGTTAATTCGAGGAGATTAACTTCAGAAGAACCTAGTGCCAAAGAATAGGTTGGTTTTAGTTTAGACTTGATACCCATTTTTTTGGCAATTTCGATGGTTGGCTCCCAACCCACATCAACCAAGGTGCGAACAGCCACAACATTAAGGGAATAGGCGAGAGCATCCTTGATAGATACATAACTACCGCGATACTTATCATCGTAATTTTCAGGTTGGTAGCCAGCGACAACATAGGGTTGATCTAGAACACCTTTATAAGGAGAAAAACCTGCGGCGATCGCCGTGGAATAAACAAAGGTTTTGAAGGTGGAACCGGGCTGTCTTTGGGCTTGGGTAACGCGATTAAATTGATTTTCGTCAAAGTCTTTCCCTCCCACCAAAGCCCTGATTTTCCCATTGCGGGGGTCAATGGCTACTAAAGCCGCTTGATCAAAACGTTGACTCTTACCTTGATTTTCTAGGGTTTTAGTAACGGTTTCTTCCGCTATTTGTTGCCATTCTGGGTTAAGAGTAGTTTCTACGGTTAAGCCCCCAACTTCGATTTGTTCTGAGGAGACGTATTTAGGCAATTCTTTTTGGATATAACTGGTGAAGTAAGGGTATTTCCGATTGAGGCGTTTTGGTTCACTGTAGTCTGTTCTTAAACGAGAAGCGATGGCTTTTTCGGCTTCAGCTTCGGTAATAAAACCCTCTTTTTCCATTTGCCGCAAGACAACATTACGGCGCTCTTGGGCCAACTTTTTATTCTCTAAAGGAGAATAAGCTGTGGGTGCTGGGGCTAAAGCAGCGATGGTTGCTGCTTCAGGGAGGGTAACTTCGTCAATTTCTTTACTAAAATAAACCCAAGCAGCATCCCCAACACCATAGGCTCCCGAACCTAAATAAACTAGATTCAGGTAACGTTCCATAATTGTCCCTTTCTCGAATCTGCCTTCGATTTTATTCGCTAAGCGCATCTCTCGTAGCTTGCGCCAAATTTTCTGTTCTTGGTTGAGAAAGACAATACGGGCTAGTTGTTGGGTAATAGTACTTGCTCCTTGGACAACATCCCCAGATTGAAAGTTAGAAAAAGCCGCTCTCAAAACACCTTGAAAATCAACGCCATGATGTTTTTCAAAACGCCGATCTTCACTAGCGATAAAAGCTTGAACTACATCTTGAGGAATTTCTTCAATATCTAACTGATCATGGGTTGTGGGGCCAACTTCTTGCAATACACTACCGTCAGAAGCAGTGATTTTCAAGGTTCCTTCACGGGCATAGGTTAAAACATCATCAACAGAAGCAGGCAAACTTTTCTCAATTTTCCACCAACCCCAGCCCAAAAAGATTAAACCCGTAGTAAAACCGACACCAGCCCCTAAAGCTAACCAAAAACGGGGGCGATTTTGCCAGGGATGATCTCCAGTAAAGGGGCGAACTACTTTTGTTTTTAGTTCAGCAGCTTTGGTTTTAAATTTTTGGAAGTAATCTTTAACTGGTGTTTCTCCCTGCCTATTTGTTTCTGCTGCTAATTCTTGTTCCTCAGTCTTTGACGGGACATCACCAGATACGGCTTTCGGATCTGTGGATGTCGAGTTAGAAGGTTGCTTACTCGACATATTTTTTAATCTGAACCTAGAAATGAACTTTTGCACCTCAACTCCTCAGACAAACCACCAATGACCCTGACTTGATGTTTTTCTTTTTCTTAGTTTCTTTGTCTAGAAATACCACGATATTTCAAAAATAGTAACTTAAAATCTATTTTTACTGACTTTGAATTAAATATGAAGTAGCAGAAAACACAGACAGTTTTTGGCTGAAGATGTTCCTGGCGAAGGGGCAAACTAGGTTTTTTTTGAATCTACTCAACAATCTGAAAAGAATTAAAAAAGCCTTTAATGCTCTTAGGTCAGTATTGCTCTTTATCTGTAAATACTACTAATTGATCTAAACGCTCATTAAAGAAGAATACTCTATATAAAAAATAAGGTGGTAAAAAAAATTTCTTTTTCATGTTTCTTTGATTTTTCAAGTCGAAGGGCGCAACAACTGTTACGCCCGTTTCTTATTCCTGGACGACAGAAGCCTCGATTTGAGCTTCTTCCCAAAGTTTAAAGAGATAGAACTCAGCGTGATCACTCATGGTGCAGACGAAGATACCTTCCTCGCTTCCCGGCTCACTTACTAACCAAGTGCCATTTAAGCTCACCTCAACACAGTCAGCATCACACAGAGAAAGAGTGACAGCATCCGGGTTTTCCTGCTCTACTATGGCTTCAAAACGAACTAGCTGGGGTAAATCCGCCGGCAATAGAAAAGAAGCAGCGCTAGGCTCCACATAGAGGTTTGTAGCAGCCCTAAGAGCTAAAAGTACTCTTGTTAATACCCACTCTTCTAAGGGTTGAGCCAAACGTTCTAAATAAAAACCGTTTTCAGTATAAGTTAGTTTCAGCATTTATCATTATCCTGTTATTCCAGGTGTTTTTGCCGTTCCCAGAACTTCTCAGCAAAGGTGATTGCAGGGTGAAGGGGGGCTTTGGGTTTACTCTTGAGAATCAAGCCTGCTTCAGTGGGAGTGCGACTGCCTTTTTTAGAGTTACATCCCTCGCAGGCAGTTACTACATTGTCCCAAGTGTGTTTTCCGCCTTTTGAGCGAGGGATGACATGATCCAAGGTTAGTTTTTTGTTGCTGTCGCAGTACTGGCAGCTATGGCGATCACGCCGCAATACTTCTCGCCGATTTACTGGTGGGACTTTCCAAACCCTCTCTGCACCATTAATCGTTAAGCGAATGTGGGCAGGAACTTGGAAAATTGCCCTAGCTGAGCGGATTTCCCAAGTATTGCCAGCAAGAAAAGTTACTGGTTCTGCTTTACCTGTAACCAAAAGAACAATGGCTCGCTTGATGTTAATGCGACTAATGGGTAGGTAGTTTTTAGAGAACACCACTACCGATTGGCTTAGTATGGCTGTTGGGTGAATTTCCGTTGTATTTGTCACGGTTTTACCTCTTCAGTAATTGAAGCTTGGCAGGTAGTTTACACACAAAAACCCCCGCTTCTTGGCATTTGAGCGGGGGTTGGAAAAACTTTTTCAGATTTTCTTTTATGTTTGGTACAGTTTTGGCTTCATGTCTGCCTGTACCTCCCGCTTCTTTGATTTAGTTTTGAATCTCGAATTTCTAAACTATGAATGCTTTCTAACCAATAATTTTCCTCGGTATTAGGTTGTTCTTGCTTGATTTCCAAGCTGCTTGTTAAAGCGGTGAAACAACCTATAAAGGCAAAATCCACTCCCATTCCTGCTAATTTCCTGGGGGGGAAATTGAAAGCAGGTTTGGCAGTGGAGATGGTAGAAAGAAGTTTCACAGAATTCCTTGACTTAAATTACTCAAAGGGACTTTTTAATACTACACTTGTATTACCCATATGTCCACTATTTGGAAGGAGAAAATTTTTATGCGTACCCTAACTCGCACTTCAACAACTGATATGGAAGTTACTAGTATTCGCTTGGAGAGGGCGCTTAAGGACAAGTTGAAAGAACTTGCAGGCAATCAGGGATACCAAGCTTTGGTTAGGGATATTCTCTGGAATTATGTCCAACTTAAGTCGGGAGAGTATCGTCCCCAATTTTCCCGTTCTGATATTCGAGCTAGCTTTGATGGGGTTGCCCAGAGAGATGAATGCTGCGTACTAACAGGTAAGTTTATGTCCGAAGGGGAACCCATTTTACTCGGACTCACTATCAACGGTGACTTAGTTCCCTTAAGCCCAGAGAGCTTAGCTGGCTAGAAAATAAAAGGAGGGGCTATAATTATATAGCCTCTCCCTCTGACAAAAATACTCAACCAAAAAAGCAAACCCTACACTGATTCAATGAATATTGAACATTGATCACTGAGTTAAAGGTCTTTTTCCCCAAAGTCGCGGGTTAGATGCTCAAAAGGTTCATCAATAAATGATGTATCCTCTACACCAGCCTCTGCAACCATATTTTTAACCATGGTTTTAACAATCTGGATACCATAAACTGTTGGTCCGATGGGAACTCCTAAAGAATTATAGGTTTCTCTTAAACCCTGTAAGACTCGCTCATCAAGGATGTTGGTATCTCCAGCTATTAAGGCATAGCTAGCATAGCGCAAGTAATAGTCCATATCCCGCAAGCAAGCAGAATAGCGGCGAGTGGTATAAGCATTTCCTCCCGGACGAATTAATTCTGGTTGCTCTTCAAATAGTTGCAGTGCAGCTTCTTTGATAATAGAGGCAGCATTACCGCTAATCAATTCTGCGGCTTTGATTCTTGCTTGACCTGATTCAAAGTATGATTTCAGGCTATCCATGGCATTGCGGTCAAAATAACGACCAGCAACATCATAATTTTTAATTAAACTTGTGACGGCATCCCGCATTAAATTTTTTCTCCCAACAGCATTTTATTTATTCTTGGCTTAATATCAAGCCCGGTCGCTTTTCATTTATCATCCCATTCAAGCTGCCTTGAGGAGATGGTATTCAACAAGAAAATTTACTATTGTGCGCCGGAGCTAAATAACTAATAACAAATTCACCTACCTGAGTTTAGGGAAGGCATATTGCAGAGTATCATCCCACGAGGCTCTTTGTTGACTAAAAGAGATTTTTTGATAAATTTTTTAAAATTACCTGGTGAAGCTGTTTAGTTTTTGTATAGCAAGTAACATATTTCTAATGTTCACAGATTTTCTCCAAGATGATAACTGGTATTTTTGTAGCAAAGAATACAAAACATCCCCAAACCTCTCTTTAGGATGATTCGTGACCTTGATTGATATAGCAAAGACAATAAACTAAAGATACTGAGGAATAACCTATGGCAGATACACCCCAAGAAGTCTTAAAAATGATTCAAGATGAAGATATCAAGATAATTGACTTGAAATTCATCGATATGCCTGGTATTTGGCAGCACTGTTCTTTTTTCCAAGATCAAATTGATGAAGCTGCATTTGTAGACGGTGTAGCCTTTGATGGTTCGAGTATTCGTGGTTGGAAAGCCATCAATAATTCTGACATGGCTATGGTTCCCGATCCTAAGACGGCTTGGATCGATCCATTTATGAAAGAAAAAACTCTAAGCATGATCTGTAGCATCATAGAACCTCGCACGGGTGAGATGTATGAGCGAGATCCTCGTTCCATTGCCAAAAAAGCTCTTGAATATCTTACCTCTAGTGGCCTCGGTGATACGGCTTTTTTTGGCCCGGAAGCTGAGTTTTTTGTTTTTGACGATGTACGCTTTGACCAAGCGGAAAATAAAAGCTACTACTACGTAGACAGCGTTGAGGGACGTTGGAATACTGGTAGGGAAGAAGAAGGGGGCAACCTCGGTTACAAACCTGGCTACAAGCAAGGTTACTTCCCTGTTCCTCCTACCGATACTCTCCAGGATATGCGTACTGAAATGCTTTTAACCATGGGAGAGTGCGGTGTACCTATTGAGAAGCATCACCACGAGGTTGCTACTGGGGGACAAAACGAGTTAGGGATTAAGTTTGCTCCCATTGTTGAGTCTGCGGATTATTTAATGACTTATAAGTATGTCATTAAAAACGTGGCGAAAAAGTATGGCAAAACCGTTACCTTTATGCCTAAGCCTCTGTTTAACGACAATGGTACTGGTATGCACTGTCACCAATCCATTTGGAAAGGTGGAGAACCTTTATTTTGGGGAGATGGTTATGCTAATTTGAGCAAAATGGCTCTCAATTACATCGGTGGTATCCTCAAGCACGCCCCCGCCCTTTTAGCTTTTACTAACCCTACCACCAACTCCTACAAGCGTTTAGTACCTGGTTTTGAAGCCCCCGTTAACCTGGCTTATTCCCAAGGTAATCGTTCCGCTTCTGTTCGTATTCCTTTATCTGGATCTAACCCCAAAGCCAAGCGTTTAGAGTTCCGTTGTCCTGATGCTTCCAGCAATCCCTACTTAGCTTTTGCAGCAATGCTTTGTGCGGGAATTGATGGTATTAAAAATGAAATTGATCCAGGGGAACCCCTAGATGTGGATATCTACGAACTTAGTCCTGAAGAGTTGGCCAAAGTTCCTTCTACTCCTGGTTCATTAGAAGATGCTTTAGAAGCGTTAGAGGAAGACCATGCTTTCTTAACTGAAAGTGGTGTATTTACCGAAGACTTTATTAAGAACTGGATTGAGTTTAAGCTTTCTAATGAAGTTATTCCTCTTAAGCTGCGTCCCCATCCCTATGAGTTTTCCCTTTACTATGATGTTTAATTGCTAATGGTTAATTGCTAGTAGCTAGTGGCGAAAATAAAACTCTGTCTCAGATAAAATAAGCAGGAGACGGAGTTTTTTTGCTTTAAATGATTCCACTGGAGTATTGTTATAAAATCTAGAAATCCAAGTTCTTTAATTCTACTTCCTACTCCCTATTCCCTATGTCCTTAAGTACTTAGCTGTTTGTAAATAAATCTGATTCTGTATGACTTTATCGAAACGAATTCAACAATTTTATGATGCCTCTAGTGGAGTTTGGGAACAGACTTGGGGCGAACATATGCACCATGGCTATTATGGTAGGGCTGGTAATTACAAAATTGAACGGCGGCAAGCACAGATTAATTTAATTGAAGAACTTTTGTTTTGGGCTGGGGTATCTGAGAAGAAACAATCACCTCAAAATATTCTTGATGTTGGCTGCGGTATTGGAGGTAGTACCCTTTACTTAACAGATAAGTTTAATGCTACGGGGACAGGTATTACTTTGTCCCCTATTCAGGCATCTAGGGCTAAAGAAAGAGCAATGAAAGCTGATTTACGTCATAAAGTTCAATTTATGGTTGCAGATGCTCTTGATACCCCTTTTGCTGATAATTCCTTTGATTTAGTTTGGTCTTTAGAAAGTGGCGAACATATGCCCGATAAGGCTAAGTTTTTGCAAGAATGCTATCGAGTGTTGCAACCGGGAGGGACTTTTGTTATGGCAACTTGGTGTCATCGCCCTACTAATTCTGTTGCAGGGGAGTTGACAGCAGCAGAAAGAAAACATTTAGAACAGATTTATCAAGTTTATTGTTTGCCCTACGTTATATCTTTACCAGAATACGAAGAACTTGCCCTTAGTTGCGGTTTCCAAAATCTACGTTCTGATGATTGGTCAACAGCCGTTGCTCCTTTTTGGGATGTGGTAATTGATTCTGCCCTAAATCCTCAAGCTATTACAGCACTTTTTCGCTCCGGTTGGCAAACGATTCAAGCAGCCCTTTCTTTAAATTTGATGAGTAGTGGTTACGAAAAAGGTTTAATTCGTTTTGGTTTGATTTGTGGGACTAAAGGCTAATGGCTAATTGCCTTAACTACCCTTGCCGTCCTACCCCCTACCTCTAAACTTTCCTGACTTATCCCTGCTCCCTTTTCCCTGTTCCCACTAATAATCTGTGCAACTACACACTAATCTGGTATGACTCAAGTTCTAGATTGAAAATTTCCTTGGCTTTATAGTCTTTGGAAATTCTCTCGTCCCCATACAATTATTGGTACAACTTTAAGTACTTTAGCACTCTATTTGATTGCTTTAGCTAGTTTTAATAGTAGCCCAGATGCAAACAACTTGCTACTACTATTAGTAACTTGGTTAGCTTGCATTTGCGGCAACATTTATATTGTTGGTTTAAATCAATTAGAAGACATTGCTATTGATGAAATTAATAAGCCCCACCTTCCTTTAGCCGCCGGGGAATTTTCTCTTTTTCAAGGAAGAATCATTGTTGCTACTACAGGAATGTTAGCTTTACTCTTGGCTGGAGTTTCAGGATTTTGGTTATTTTTAACTGTGGCAGTTAGTTTAGCCATTGGAACAGCTTATTCTTTGCCTCCGGTTCGTTTGAAACGCTTTCCTTTCCTGGCTGCTTTATGTATCTTTACGGTGCGGGGAATGATTGTTAATTTGGGTTTATTTTTACATTTCAGCAGTAAGTTGAATGGAGTGGAAGTACTAACTCCTGGTATCTGGGTTTTAACTCTATTTATTCTTATTTTTACTGTGGCCATCGCAATCTTTAAAGATGTGCCAGATATGGAGGGAGACAAACAATATAATATTAAAACCCTAACTTTATTAGTAGGTAAGAGAACTGTTTTTGATTTAGCTTGCGGAATTATTGTTTTTTGTTATTTAGCTACAATTTTCTCTGGCTGGCTTTTATTACCAGAACTCAATCCTTGGTTAGTGAGTATTAGTCATTTAATTTTATTAAGTTTGTTGCGGTGGCGCTCTCAGAAAGTAGATTTAGAAAATAAAAGTGCGATCGCGCTTTTCTATCAATTTATTTGGAAACTATTTTTCTTAGAATACATTATCTTTCCCGCCCTGTATTTGATTAAATGAAGGTAAAATCCTCTCACCTTAATCTTTTAAGTTACAAAACTCAAGCTACTGACACCACTATTGAAGCGGAGTTAGTGCAGTTTGAGTTGTGGCGTAGAATGAAAACGGAGCAGAAATATAAATGTTTTAAAAGGTTGTTAAGGAAAGGAACTCAGTTAATTATAATGAGCCTACAACAGCAGTTTCCTGAAATTTCTCCTCACCAGTTAAGAAAGTATTATCTGAAAAAACGCTGGGGAACTTCTGATTTTGCCAATTCACTTGCTTACTATCAAGGGGGAAAAGATTTAGTTATGGAAGATGCCCTTTGGTTAGCTGAACAAATTACTGGTATTTTGGAAAGGTTAGGTATTACCTATTATATTGGTGGTTTTGTTGCTAGTTCTTTACAAGGGGAGATGAGATATACAGAAGATTTGGATTTAGTGATAGATATACAACCTCAACAGAAACAAGCTTTAATTACAGCAATGGCAGGAGATTATTACATTAGCGATGTAGCAGTAGAAGAAGCTATAGAAGGAAAGATTTCTTCTTTTAATGTTATTCATTTAGAAACTACAGAAAAAGCTGATATTTTTGTCATGCGGGAAGATAGCTTTTCTCAAAAACAAATGTCTAGCCGACAGTTATATGAAACTGGAAATAATACTTTTTCTTTATACATTTGTACTCCAGAAGATAGCATCTTACAAAGATTGCTTTGGTATAGAATAACTGCTGGGGAATCTCAGAAACAGTGGCGAGATATTTTAGGAGTTTTGAAGTTACAAGGAGAGAAGTTGGATTTTAGCGATCTTTGGCATTGGGGAGAAAATTTAGGAGTTTTAGCAGATTTAGATCAAGCTTTCATTGAGGCAGGGCTTTAGCATAAACTGATTGTCTTGGGAGTTTTGCTAGTTTTACCAGGATTGACCGGATAAAACTAGCCACTAGCTATCAGCAACTAGCAAAGGAACGTGCCATGCGGGGTGGCATCTGAACTAGCAATTAACTCTCAATTCTTGGTAGGATTGATGATAATTTGTAATCTTAGTAACATAAATTATGCGTCTAAAACCTTTTTTATCTCGTTTAATGGCTCTGCTTCTCGTGGTTACTATGGGCTTGATGGGCTGCTCTAGTAACAGTATGACAGGGCTAACAGGAAACTACGGTCAAGATACTCAAACTTTACTTAGTAGTGTTAACACAAATATTGAGTTACCAGATAATGCCCCTGAACGTATAGAATCTGTTAATCAATTACGGGAACAAATCAACGATTATACTTCTCGCTATCGCAGGGATAGTAAAGTCGCTGGTTTGCGCTCTTTTACGACTATGCAAACAGCCTTAAATTCTTTGGCAGGCTATTATAGCGCTTATTCTAGCCGTCCTTTATCAGCGAAACTAAAAAAACGCTTGAAGCAAGAGTTTAAGCAAGTAGAAATTGCTCTGAAGCGGGGAAGGTAATCAAAATTTAATTGTCATTGTGGCACTAATTTGCCCAGTTAGGGTTTGAGAAATCAGGCCCAATTTTTTTATTTACATTAGCCTAAATGTTTAACAGCAACACGACAGGAATTGTGTTAGCTATTTTCACTCAGTGTCCGGAACTAAAGTATATTTAACTGAATCATTAAGGGAAACTTAACTTGAAGGATTACCAAACCTAAGTTATTGGTTGCATTTAACACTTAAGGTCAAATCCCTTATAGTATCTGTTTATCGAGTGTATCTAAACCACTACTAATAGAAACAAGAGTATCAATTTTATAGTTAAGCGATTCCATGAAATCACCTGCAAAAACCCTACTTGTAAAATCTCAATCTGGAAGAAAACGCACTTTAAACTCTTTGGTAACAGGGTTGGTGACTATAAGTGGTTTGTTAACCCAATGTCTTTTTAGTGTTCCAGTTAGCGCTCAAACCAGAGAATATTGTCGCTTTAATGCCCAAGCAGTTACTGAGAAGGAAAACCTTCGCCAAGCTTGGGTTAAAGGAGAGACAAACGCAGAAGCAAATTATCAAAATATGGTCATCAAGCATGGGGATCTTTTAAACCTATGTCGTTCTCGCAATTGGCCAAGATCCCAAGGAATTTGGTTACGTCTCTATCCCTGCGATGCGAAATCAGGAGTTTTGGAGCAAACCTTAGACCGTATTGTTAATTTAGGCTACAACGAAGTTTATATAGAAACCTTTGGTAATAGTCAAGTTCTTTTACCTGCGGCTGATAACCCAACTCCTTGGCTTTCGATGTTACGGAGTCCTGGGGACGAGAATCGAGATTTATTAGCTGAGGTGATTGAGAAAGGGCGTAAAAGGGGGTTAAAGGTTAATGCCTGGATGTTCTCGATGAACTTTGGTTATGCCTATGGCCAAAGTCCCCAGACAAATAGTACCTTAGCTTTAAATGGTCAGGGAGATAATAGTTTGGCTTTTGATGTGGGGCATTCAGAAGCTTTTATTGATCCGTACAATTCCCAAGCCCAGCAACAGTATAGCCAGTTGGTGCGGGAAGTGGCCAAAAGGAAGCCTGATGAAATCATGTTTGATTATATTCGCTATCCCCGTGGTACAGGGGCAGCTTCTGTGGCTAGCAAAGTAAAAGATTTGTGGATTTATAGTGATGCTTCACGGGAAACTTTGTTGCGGCGATCGCTTAATAATCGCGGTAAGTTATTAATTGAGAGATATCTAGCTCAAGGCTCTCTTAAAACGCAAGATTTCCAGGATATGGTTCGTTTATATCCTGATGAAAGGGCCTCCTCTTTGGCAAGGGCGTACACCTACCCCCCAAGAACAAACCCAGTTAGACAAGCAATCAACAGATCCTGCCCAAACTACTAAATTAGTTAACTCTATTTATGATGGGGCATTACGTAATAAGATCCAACAAGAATTATGGAATCTTAGTGTTGCCCATGCTGCCCAAGGGGTAATTGATTTTCTTTCCTTAGCATCTCGCATTTCTGAAAGTCAAGGTATTCCTGCGGGGGCTGTCTTTTTCCCCTATGGTAATCGAGGGGTAGGGCAACAAGGATATGATTCTCGCCTCCAACCTTGGGATCAATTCCCTGATACGATCAGATTGCATCCTATGTCTTACGCTGTTTGCAACGAAGCTAATTGTATTGTAGATGAGGTTGAATGGGTGATGAAAGGAGCTAAAAATAAAACCAATAAGGTTATGCCCGTTTTAGCAGGGGTTTGGGGGGCTTCCCATACAGGTCGTCCTTCCTTAGAGATTCAAATGGCAGCACTACAGCAAGAATTTCCTCAAATTAATGCTGTGAGCCATTTTGCTTTTTCTTGGCAAGAACCTGAGTATACTGCGGCTCGTAAGCGTTGCCAAATTTAAGTTGGTTTATTTGATGACTTAGTGTCGGCATTTTGTTACTATATCAATGACTTAGTTACAAAATGCCTGCGGACGTGGCGGAATTGGTAGACGCGCTAGATTTAGGTTCTAGTGTCTTTGATGTGAGAGTTCGAGTCTCTCCGTCCGCATATTAAAGTTAAGCTGTTATAAAAAGACTGCCACTCAACAAAGAATAGCAGTCACTCAACCAAGGTGTTTGCGATAATGTACGGTTTATCTCTTACTACGGAGAAAAGCTATCAACCGAAAAGCTTTCAACCTTTATGACCAAATTAATTAATTAACTGGTGATAAAAATTGCTGCGCTTTTGGGAATAATCAATGAGATGCTGGGAGTTGGATTTGGGGGAAAGGGTTGAGCATCTCATTTCTCCCGCCAGCAGCAAAGAGTTTTTTCTTTGCCATATATACATTAATCAAAAATCGGCCTTGTGAGTGTGAGCTTAGAAGGGAGCTTTAGTGATCAAGAAAACTACGATATTGTGACTGAAATTACTGATTTTCCGTCTATTAGGTTGTATTGGCTGCTTTTCGAGTATTTTCTCTTACATACGGTCTATTATAGCTGTTTTCAGCGTGTTTTCCCTTACAAAACACTATATCATTGAGAAAAAAGCGCCGTTCGGGAATAAAAGTTCGAGAATTCCGTCATCTACTACTGAACAGATTTTATTCCCGACTAGTGGTTTTAGCTGAAATATTTCATGACTCGTGTATCTAGTTTAATTTCTCAAGGTGGCCCAATTATGTGGCCTTTTCTTGCTTTATCGGTAATCACTGTAGCTTGTGCCATTGAACGTGGTTGGTTTTGGTTACGACTGTTAACTCAAGAAAATCGCATCGTTACAGAAGTACTTGAAGCCGCCAGTTACGATCTCGATAAGGCGGCGGAAATTGCTAAATTAGCCCAAAAATTACCCATTGGGCGCTTTTTGATTGCACCTTTAAAGTTGAAAAAGCCTACTCCGGAAACCTTTCGTTTAGCTATGGAAGCAGCAGGCGATCGCGAGTTTATAAAGATGCGGGCAGGAGATAAAATCTTAGAAACTATTGTTGCGGTATCTCCTTTGTTAGGCTTGTTGGGTACGGTGACAGGGTTGATTAGTACTTTTAATAACCTGAACATCGGCAGTGGTGGTTCCACAGAAGAATCTGCTGGGGTAGCCCAAGGTATTGGCGAGGCTCTTCTAACCACTGCTACGGGTATGATAGTAGCAATTATGGCTTTGTTAATATTTCGTACCTTAGTAGCTTTGCAATCTCAGCAAATGGACTATTTTTATGAGGTAGGAAGCGAATTAGAATTAATTTATCGTCAGGTTTGGTATGAACCTTCTCTGTTGGATGATCGCTAATTACTTTAGGCAGTGGTAATTAGAAGTGATTATTACTTACGATACCAGAGAGGAATGATAAATGTTTAGTGATAAATGACATTACCTAACTTCCACAACCTCTTTGAGTTTAATTGGCAAATCAAGATCCCGATATTGCTTCTTAATCTTTAACATTGTCTCTATGGCTTTCGCCTTATCTTTAATCACTACTGTTAATGACTGCCTAGTAAGAATTTTAGCCACAATCGTAGCTGCTTGTTTGCTTTTTTGCGCTTCTGTGGCTAGGAAATTAAAAATACGTTCTTTGGCAACTTTGCCGCAATTAACACCAGATAAAACTGTAATAAAATAGGGGGATAATTCCTCCAACCTTTCTGGATTATCCTTGGCATAATTTGCTAAATAATTAGTAGTGAACTTTTGCATATCCTGACTAGGATGTTCGCTAAATTTAAGTAGATATTGATAGCCATAATTCGGTTGGAAATAGCGACTTAGTAAATCCCTACCAAACCGCCGCGCTTTTTCATTGGTACTATCACAAACACTCACCATAACATCTGGTGTCCAATCTTCTTCTCTAAAATCCCCAAAAACCTGCAAAGCAAACTGCCGTGAGTCTTCCCACTTCGCTTCTAACAAACGCACTGCCACTAACATTTCTTCTGGATTACTGCGAATGCGGGATAAACTGGCACTAAACATTTCCCAAGCAGCTTGCCGCACTGCTAAAATTTCATGGTTAGCAAGTTGGACAATTTCCCTAGTACTAAATTCACTCAAGAAGCGGAGGTAATTTTCTTGCAACAAAATCCCTCCTAACTCTTGTACTACAGAGGACTTGCTGCGTAGTAGTTCCATGGTTTGAGAGTGAGTAATGCTACTTTGCCAATAGGGAATCTCTTGTTGCAACAGGTTGACTAAATCTTTGTGTATCCCTTCATGGCTTTCCGGTTCCACTAATAAATCAAGGAAATCTGTAGCCAACTGCCAAGCGAAATCTCTCTGTCCGGCAGTTATACGCCTAAGGATAGGACGAATAATATTGCGGATATCAGAATTAGCATTAACTGCCATCGCTACTAGGAAGAGGCGATCGCCCCTTAAGATTTCATCTGGTAATTGCCCAAATAACCTGACGCCGATTGTTCTTACTTGTTCATAGGTAGAAGCGAGGAGAGACTCTAATAAATGAGGAGGCAAGTCTGCTGGGGCAATTTGATGATGTAAAAGAATTGTTGCCCCCACAACCTGTACTTCTATTAACGGAGAGGCAAGTAAGTCTTCAATGACACCAAAACCAAGGTTACGCAGTTGTAAAGTGAAGCTGGTTAGTAAGATTTCACCAATATCCTGCGCCATCTCCCCTTGTTCTGGAGACAATGCTAACAAGGTAGCAATAACTTGAGCAATTAGAATTTTAGCATTGGTATCACTTAATGTTGCTGCATTTAATAAACGGCGGGCAAAATTTCGGCTGTCGGAGTATGAACTAGTAATTAAACTGACAAGAAAACCATCCGCTAATAAAAAGTATTCTCTTTGGGCTTCAATCCATTGATAGCCTTGTTCCCTAGCGGCTTGAGAAGGACAATTAACTACAGCTAATACTAACTCTAAGTTAGGTTCTTCTGGGTTATAGCGATCGCGGATTAAGGCAAAGGCTAGTTGGATAGTAGCCGAGTAAGGTTTGTTGATTAAGGTAATTAAGGTTGCTGTATCGAGTTCCCCACAAAAGTCACTGCAACACTGCAACGCTTTTGTAGCAAAATCATGTACTGGAGTACAATTACTTTGTAACAGCAATCGCAATAATACTTCCGGTTGTTGTTCCCATAATTGCGGGAATGCCTCCTCCCTCACTTCTGGTACAGGATCACCTGGTTTATACCCTTCCTGACATCGCCAAGCTTTAGAATTACTTATCAAAACGTAGCGGGGGCTATTGGTATAGAGGATATGGTTGAAAGTTAAGTAGCCAGCAAAAGTATCCCAATCGCTTGTATAACTATGATAAGTTTGATTAACAATATCCCAACGATAACGAGTTCCCTTCTTAACTTCCTGACGATCTGCATCACTATATTGCAACAATACCTCTGCTGCTAAAGGAACATAATCTGTTTCCCCCTCATTCCCCAAACGTCGTAAGGTTCGCCAAACCCGCCGTTGCAAATACTCACGGGTGGCACTGCTATAAGCAATTCTAGCATCGGGACGCTGCATTTCCTCTTGGAAAGGACTTTGTTCAAGTTCTTCATAACTACGAGTTTCACGATTGTACAGCCTATTCCTTTTATTCAAATAACCAATATTTTTATGGTAAACTCCCCAGCTTTTGCTACGATACATTGCTTTTTCTGTTTCCAAGCGATGGGCAATAATTGCTAAAGCTTCCCCATCACGGCGATATTCAGCCATCTTGAAAATATGGCGAATGCTACGAAAATAGTTAGGAACAAAGTTAGCTGTACTTACAATATGGAGTAAAGCAGGGCGTACAGACTCATTATCAACTTGATAAATGGTATCAATTACCGGAAAATTCTCATAATTACCATCATGTAAATACTCCTCAAGCCTTTGCTGAAAGTCTGTTGCAGAACCACCACTCGCTACTTGAAACAAGGATATTGGCAAATCTCGTAACTTAGCTTGTCTCATTTCCGTTCGAGAATCGGCATCCGACAACTTATAAGCAGCTTCCCAAGCAATACGTCGGACAAACTCTGGTTGAGACTCACTTTGGCATAACTCTCGCAACACCGGAATTGTAGTTTCATCACCACACCAACCCAAACTCCAAGCAATGCAGTAATCCCGCAAAGGTTCCCCTGTTCCCAAAAGAGAAATCAATAAAGGTGTTGCTGCTGTAATTTTCAGTTCCCCAGCCCGCCAAATCACCCGATCTAAAGGCCATTTTTTATCATCACTACCGTTAGCTAAGGAAGTTAAAATAGCTTGGTTACGCGACTCTTTGCTTATAGGTTTAAGTTCCCGCCTACTTTGCTGTTGACTAACCTCTTTATATCCCTTCTTCGTCTTCGAGGTAACTAACTTCGTAAAAGTTTGTTCTGCTTTCGCTAAAGTTACAGATTCTGAGGTTTTGGTTCCCTCCTTTAAATTTCCACCACGCTTGCCGTAGCGAAAGTTAACTAAGTAGCGATCTTCCCCCACATAGCATAAATCGACTTCGTAAACTTTGTCGGAATTTTCTGCTTGGTAGTGGAGTGTAGTGCGTTTAATTAGTTCCATAACCGGTTTGTCAATAATCAGTTATCAATGTACGGCAAGCTGTTGATGTTGGCATCAACGATTAGTTGTTACTCTTATTTTTCGATGGTGACATGACTAAGAGAACTCCAATAAATAAAATATCCTCACCAAGTATAAGATTTTAGCAACTAGCGACTAGCGACTAGCTAATAGCTCTCTCTAAGTAGTTTGTCTAGCACTAATGTACTATAGGAATGGTTGTTCGCCTAGTTTTTGATTTAAGTTTCTTAAACTTCCTGTTACTCCCTTTCTCCATTTCCAAATTTAGGCGAAATTTTAGCAACTTTCTCTGTAGAAAAATACTCTTGAGTAGTGGGAAGGATTAACTACCAGAACTAGCCATCATTACAACCTCAAAATTCTTTTATGACTTTGACAAAAGAGACTATCAATTTAGTACAGAATCACCAATCTAATTTAGCAGTTGCCTATAGCGACATTGAAGCAGCAGCAAAAAACGGTTGTGGAGTTGTGCATCGAACTCCTGTAGTTACTTCCACCACTATAAACAAAAAAACCGATAGTCAGGTTTTTTTCAAGTGTGAAAACTTCCAACGTGCAGGTTCTTTTAAATTTCGTGGTGCTTACAATTCCTTATCTGGGCTATCCTCCAGTCAAAAGCAACGGGGAGTAATTGCTTACTCTTCAGGGAATCATGCCCAAGCGATCGCCTTAGCTGGTAAACTCTTAAATATTCCCTGTACCATTGTCATGCCCAACAATGCACCGGATGTCAAAATTGCAGCTACTCGCGGTTATGGTGCAGAAGTAATTCTCTACGATCCAACCACAACAGATAGGGAGAAATTCACCCAAGGAATCTCCTCAGAGAAGGGTTTGAAGATTATTCCTCCTTATAACTATGCACCCACAGTAGCAGGACAAGGAACAGCCGCTAAAGAACTAATTGAGGAAGTCGGAGAATTAGACTTATTGTTAGTCCCCTGTGGTGGTGGAGGCTTATTATCTGGTTGTGCGATCGCCGCCAAGACTCTCTCTCCCCAATGTCGAATTATTGGTGTAGAACCCAAGCAAGCTGATGATGCTACCCGTTCTTTTCATACGGGGGTTCTGCACAAAGTTAATAACCCTGATACCATTGCTGATGGGGCAAGAACTCCTTGTTTAGGAGAGATCAACTTTCCTTTAGTACTGCATTATGTAGATGATATGGTGACTGTTTCAGAAGAAGCAATCATGACGACAATGTTCTTCCTGTGGGAGCGCTTAAAAATTGTTGTAGAACCTACAGGTTCCCTTGCAGCAGCAGCTTTACTTCAAGGAGTTGTAACCTATCCCAAAGCAAAAATTGGCGTCATTATCAGTGGTGGTAATGTATCTTTGTCTAGTATGAGGGAGTGGGGTAAGTAATAAGTAATAAGTAATAAGTTTTGAATCTACTCGAACTTTATGGCAACGGAGTTCGTGAACCCATTACCCATTACCCATTACCCATTACCCCTCAATCTCCCTTAGATTTCTTGCCCTAAGAGATCCTCAATCGCCTTACGTTCTTGTGGTTCGTCTGTGGGTAAACTTTGGCGAGTGTCGGTAATTAACCAATCTAAGGCTGCTGCACGGACATCAATTGCTGTACCTGTCTTATCAACGCAATAACGTCCAAATACCAGCTTATCAACTAACCGTACCCCAGGCCCTAAACGGGAGTATTCAAAAATAACACTCTTGTCTACCGTTGCCCCCTTGCAAACCCAACAATTGGGACCAATCATAGTAGGGCCAATAATCTTAGCACCATCTTCAATTTTAGTCATACCACCAATATAAACTGGCCCTGTAATGTCAACTTTGTCCCAATTAACTGCCACATTCAAACCTGTAAAAATGCCGGGGGCAACTTCTGTCCCTGGTATATCAACATTTTTGATTTCCCCTTGTAACACTCCTTGAATAGCATTCCAATAGTCAGGAACTTTACCAATATCCACCCATTCAAAATCCATAGAGACAGCATAAAAAGGGGCATTATTCTCTACCAACTTAGGGAATAATTCGCCACCAATATCGTACTTTTGATTTGGGGGAATATAATCAATCACCTCTGGTTCAAAAATGTAAATCCCGGTATTAATTTCATTACTTAGTGCTTCTTCAACCGTCGGCTTTTCTTGGAAAGCTTTAATTTTTCCCTCTTCATCTGTAACCACCACCCCATAACTAGAGACTTGTTCTTTGGGAACTGATTTAGTAACTACTGTGGCGATCGCCCCTTTTTCCCGGTGTTTTTTCACAGCAGCAGTAAGATCCAAATCGATTAAAGCATCCCCGCAAAGAACAATGAAAGTATCATCAAAGAAAGGAGAAAAATCTTGAATGCGTCGCAATCCTCCAGCAGAACCCATCGCTTCCCCAATTAAACGTCCGTCATCGACGATTTTCCCCTCAAAGGAATAGGCAATATCTACCCCAAAACGCTGTCCATCCCGAAAATAAGCTTCTATACGATCAGCAAGATGGCTAACATTAACCATAACCTGATCAAAGCCATGACTCCTAAGCAGTTCTAGCAAGAACTCCATCACTGGTTTCTGAAAAATTGGAATCAGTGGTTTGGGAATTGTGTGAGTAATTGGACGCACGCGAGTACCTTTGCCAGCGGCTAGGATCATGGCTTTCATATTTATTTGTCCCTCAACCCTAAATCAAATTTTGTTTACTGATTTTGTTCAACGTATCTAAGCCTTCATTATGAATACTTAGGGTCAAACTATTCTGTTTTAACTCATTTAGATTGATAATGATGGTCTTTTAACCGTTTTGAGCTTATCATCTTAAAGGTTTTATTCTTAAATCCTGGTAAAATTCATCTTGAGATAACTCTACTTTTGACTGTGCCGAAAGTAAGAGTAAAGCCCAAAAAACCCCTACCTTATCGTGAGTTTTAGAACCATGGTAAGTATCGTTTCTGCTGGTAGCCTCACTCCACCAATTCAATAATTGCTCCAAGTTTAACCAACTTTGTTCTGGAGAAAGTTGGGGTAATTCAAAAGTTAAAAATTGTTCTAATTGGCTGGCTACCTCGGTAAGATTCTCATTATGTGCTAGTTGGGTAACAATACGGGTTGCTTCTTGGCGAGAGTGGCGGCGGTTATGCCCTGAATCTGAAGAGGAGGGAGTTTCTTCTAGGGTGGCAGCTATTTCTTTGATTTGCCCAATCAATTCGTTTAAGGTTACTCTCCTGCGACGCAAAGGAGGAGCGCTAGGACGGCGACGAATGTGCTTCTCTAGGCGTACAGGTAAACGCCGTTTCCCCTCTACCTCTACTATCTCCTCTTCTAAAAAATCTTCATCTTCTGGTTCCTCTTCCAGTTTTTGCAGGGTATCAGCTTTGAGGAAAACTAGCATTGATGCCCACAAAAAAGCTTGTCCTGATTGAGGTAAATCAGCTTCTTGGGTTCCTGGTTCAGAGTTGCCAGGAAGTGTCAATTTACTTAAATAGCGATCAATCACCTCAATCACCTGGACATCCCAAGGATCAATTTCTCCCCGTTGGGCTAAATCAAGTAAAACTGCGATCGCTCCATCAACACTTTCTGGCATTTTTTCGATGATCAATGATCAAGTATTTGAAACTCTTTATAAAGCTAAAGCTAGACATAGGGCAAAAATTAAGATGAAATTAATTTGTGACATAACAATTTACTCTTTACACTTCAACAGATAAATTTAAACAAGGGAAAGAGGCAACCTAATAACAAATATGGAGAAAAGCTATAATTCCTTTTGACTTACTATACCTAAATGAATTTGTCCATTGCTGATTTACGCCAAAATTATACTCTTGCTGGTTTAACAGAAGAATATGCTTCTGCTAATCCTTTTGAGTTATTTCAAACTTGGTTTAATCAAGCCCTAGAAGCCAAGTTAAACGAACCTAATGCAATGACCCTTGCTACAGCTACTCCTGATGGTAAACCTTCAGCCCGAATGGTTCTACTGAAGGGTTTTAATGAACAGGGCTTTATCTTTTATACCAACTATGAAAGTAAAAAAGGGCAACAATTATTGCAAAATCCTTGGGTCCTCCTTAGTTTTTTGGTGGGCTGAATTAGAAAGACAGGTCAGAATTTCAGGTGAAGTAGAAAAAACTTCTCACCAAGAATCCGATGAGTATTTTAAAAGCCGTCCCCATAATTCTCAATTAGGTGCTTGGGCATCAGCTCAAAGTCAAGTTATTCCTAATCGTCAGATGCTAGAAGAGAAATTGAAAGCGATTAAAGAGCAGTATACTGAACAAACAGTACCGCGTCCGTCCTATTGGGGAGGATTCAGGGTTATGCCCCAGTCTATAGAGTTTTGGCAAGGAAGACCTAGTAGATTACACGACCGCTTACTTTACCAAAAAAGTCAAGATGGGAATTGGATCAAGAAAAGATTATCACCCTAGCAGCTAATTCTTTAAATGACTAATGATCTTTTAAGCAACCGCTATCGCTTACTTCGTCCTCTAGGTAAGGGGGGTTTCGGCGAGACTTTTTTAGCCGAAGATACCCATATGCCATCAGGAAGAAGTTGCGTTATCAAGTTGCTTAAACCTATGACCCAAGATCCTAAAGTATATGAACTTGTTAAAGAAAGGTTTCAAAGGGAAGCGGCTATTCTTGAAGAATTAGGGGAAGCCAACAATCAAATTCCGAGACTTTATGCCTATTTTACTGAAGAGGAGCAATTTTATTTAGTTCAAAAGTGGATTCAAGGAGCTACCTTAGCTGAAAAAGTCCAACAGCAAGGGCGTTTGGGGGAAGAAGAAGTTAGGAGAATTCTGGTTGGTATTTTGCCTGTATTGGATTATGTTCACAGCAAAAAGATTGTTCACCGAGATATTAAACCAGAAAATATTATCTTACGATTCTCTGACCAGAAACCAGTTTTAATTGATTTTGGGGCAGTAAAAGAAGCCATGGGAACAGTAGTTAATTCCCAAGGTAATACCACTAGTTCCATTGTTATCGGCACTCCTGGTTTCATGCCCAGTGAACAGGCGGCGGGAAGACCCCTTTATTCTAGCGATTTGTATAGTTTGGGTTTAGTAGCAATTTATTTGCTTTCTGGACAAAAACCTCAAATGTTGGCAACAGACTCTTTAACAGGAGAGGTTCTCTGGCGAAAGTATGTTAGTCAAGTTAGTTCCGAGTTAGCTGCTGTCTTAGATAAAGCAATTAGATATCATCCTAGAGAGCGCTTTCCTACAGCTATGGATATGTTGGCGGCGTTGGAAAATCAGGAAATAAGTTTTCCTGCTACTGTTGCATACGGTGTCCCCACAGAACCCCCTCCTTCTACCACTCAACCTCCGCCGTCAACTCTATCTCCCACCATACCCGTAGCCCCCACTTCCCAAGAACCTTCCTTGGTTGGCCCTAGAAAGACTTCGTTTCAGGCAACCCAGGCTGGATATCAGCAAAACCTGTTCTTAAGTGCTTTTGTGGCGTTACTAATTTTAGGGGGTTTAATTGGTAGTTCAGTGGCTATTGGTCGTTTGATAACTCGTTCTCCAGAAACCTCACCAGTTGAGTCGTTTACCAACAGCAGCAATCAAACCCAGCGCCCTTCCCCGCAAAAAGCCATTGAAGATTATTATGAAGATATAAACAATGGTCAATATCGAGCAGCTTGGGAGCGTTTACCACAAGGGTTGCAAAACGATCAAGGTTTACATCCAGAGGGCTATTTTTCCTATGTTAACTGGTGGGAAACTATCGATTCTGTGGATCTTCAAGACCTTAATGTAGTAGAAAATAATCCTGATACGGCTAAGGTTGATGTGCAGTTAGTCTATAACAAGAATGACGGAAAGGTTAGTCCCCAAAAATTACAATTTTCTCTCTTTTGGGATTACGATAACAATCAATGGATGTTTGCCAAAATAAGAGCAAAGTAATTTGCTAATTGCTAAGAGATGATCAAGTTCGATACTGAAAAAATTTCCACTTAAATTCTGGCTAATAAGGGATAGAAACTATTCTCTTGCTAGACTAATTAACAAAGACTTCAAGTCCTGGACTGGTGGTTCTCCAGCTAGGACACACATACTAACAACTATCTCTAATTCTCTATGTTGCTACATCTGTGTACTTGGCAAGAAGTGGAGGCATATCTCGAAAAATCTCCAGGTATCATCATTCCGATCGGTTCGACTGAACAACATGGCCCCACAGGATTAATTGGTACGGATGCTATTTGTGCTGAGGCGATCGCCAAAGGAGTGGGAGAAGCAACTCAAGGTTTGGTAGGACCGACGATTAATGTTGGTATGGCTCTTCACCATACTAATTTCCCTGGTAGTATTAGCTTGCGCCCTAGCACCCTCATTCAAGTAGTGGGTGACTATGTTACTTGTTTGGCCAACTCAGGATTTACTCATTTCTTTTTTATTAATGGCCATGGGGGAAACATGGCTACATTAAAAGCAGCTTTTGCCGAAACTTATTACCACTTGTCCCACACCAACTTAGCCAGTGCAGAGAAAGTAAAGTGTAAGCTAGGTAACTGGTTTATGTGTAAGTCGGTTTATCAATTAGCTAAAAAACTCTACGGCGATCGCGAAGGTTCCCACGCTACTCCTAGCGAGGTAGCTTTGACTCAATACATCTATCCTGATGTAATTAAAGAAGCCCCCCTATCTCCAGAAGTTGCTTCCGGGCATCCCATCTACAGCGCCGCTAACTTCCGCCTCCACTACCCAGATGGGCGTATGGGTTCTGACCCCAGCTTAGCAACTCCAGAACGAGGACAACAGTTTTATGAATTAGCTGTTCAAGATTTGAGCAATACTTATACAGAGTTTTTGAAACAAGAATGATTGCCTACTCATCAATTCTATCTCAAGCAAATTCCCGCTTTCTTAGCACGCATTGGTAGAGTAACTTCAGCCGGTACTTTAAGTTTTGACCCTAGTAAGTATTTATTGTTTTATTTACTGTAAGTACTAAAGTAATAGCTTTTTCGCTATTAGTCTGTTACTTCCACATCAACTAATTCTACTTGATTTTTTTCGGGGACATCGGTTTTAATTTTCAGATGAGCCACATTGGTTATACCTACACTAACTTCTAAAGAAACTCTTTCTGTCGAAATGTTTTCTTTTCTAACTCGTTGACTAGCAATTTGTAGTACGTTAATAGCATTGTCAACCGCCGCTATTATAGCGTCTTCAGTTATTTCTTCAGCTTTATTTTCGGTGAGATTAGAAACTTGGTTAACAACTTTTTTGCCTGTTTCTTCTACTGCATTAGATACTTGATTCATTAATTTTTTACTTTTTTTAGGTATATTGTCTAAATTCATTTATTAATTGTTCCTGGTAGCAATTGAGTGAAAAATCCCCAAGTATCCTGAAAGGATATTAATTATTTAGATAATCTTATGAAAATCATTATAAACTAATAGCTAAGTTGGAACTATCCTACCCAAGTTAGATTAAAATAGCTTTTAAATACATATCTTTGGGGGAATATAACTTTATTTTATAGAGCAATTTATAGTGGCTCTATAAACTTTTGCTTATCGAGTAAATTGAGTTGAACTTAGAAAATAAATCCTAACTTTAACTGCCAAGTTTGCCCTTCACTACGAATAATCTCAATTTTTTGTAGAAATTCACGAAAATAAAACCTTCGTTCTGCTTCGGATAAATCTAACCAAAATTGAGGTAAAGAAACAGCTTGGGCGATCGCTTGTAAATTAACAGGGGGAAGTTGAGCTAATTTGGTTTTGATTTGAGCTATTTCTTGATTCAATTTATAGCGGCGCAAAGCAGCAGTTTCTTGATCTAGAATTCCTTGTTCTTCCAAGGTAGGTAACTGAAGCAAAATTCCTTCTTTTGTTTGGATATCTGCTTGGCAAGTTTGTTTAATAACTTCTAAATTAGGGCCTTGCATCTGTGCCACAGCCAAAGGTAGATCCTGACAAATACGCTCAATGGTTTGTTGAAGAACTTTTTGATAAGAGATTGCTTTGCATTTCGGTTTTTGAGGACAATTAATCGGCCGTAGATAAAGGTATTTGTATTTTTTATTCCTGGTTTTCACTTGAGTAATTGTCATTGCTGAGTTGCATTGGTGACAAACCACTAAACCCGCCAAAGAACGAGGCGCACTAGCTGTACGAGGTGCAATAAGGCTATTACGGCGCAACAAACGGTCAATTTGAGCAGCTTCTTCGGAGGAGATAATCGGTATATGGGTGTTGGTAATAACTTCACCATTTTTATAAGCTAAATTACCGCGATAAACTGGATTAGTTAACCAACGTTTTCCTGTAGTGACAGAAATTTTCTTACCATATTTATTTTCTAAATACCTTACTGCTCCTCGCAAAGAACCGTAGATCAAAAAACGTTCAAAAAACTCTTTCACCACCGGGGCAGTACTACGATCAACAATATAACGGTCTTTGCCGCGACGATAGCCGTAGGGGGCTTTTCCTGGAGGAGGTAAAGCTTTAAGACGGTTACGGGCATGGCCTTGACGTAGACGATGACAATTTTGATTCTTAGCAACCTCTGTGGCGAGTTGCCATAAATTCCCTTGTGGTTCCCTTTCTAGAGAACTATAGGGCTGTTCTGTAGCGATAACTTCAATATCTAACTCTGCCAACTTTGTTAAGCGATCGCTCACCTCTTGTAAAGATGCCCCTAATTCTTCTAAGCGGCGAATGAGAAGATATTCCGGGGGGTCATCTTGGCAATCGAGAACCATCTGTCTAAGCTGTTGTCTCTCTCCTAAGTCTTGATAAACTCTATCCACCTCCAAGCCCCATATTTCTGGCTCTGGGGAAGATTCTAACAAAGGATCGCTATAGATATAAGCGAATATTTTCATTTTTTACCGACAAGCTTAAGAGAAGCTGAAACTCTATTCAATAATATTGAATCCAATGTAAATTATGATTCTCAAGAAAAGTTCCTACTTCTGGCTAGTCTACAACTTCCCAGAAAAAACTTAGACTTATTTGTAAGTAAAAGAAAAAGTGACACAACAAATCCAACCTTCTGGTTTAACCAAAAATCTTTTTTATATTGTGTCACTAATAAATAACATTTGCTCCTAGACGTATTATTTGCTTACTATTGGCTATTAAACAACGGCCAAATGTCGCAAAGAAAAGCATTTTTTCTCAGCATATTGTCGTAGACGAAGTAGCCAATAACACTAGGATTTGCTTCTTTTACTGAACTGCCTCAACTTGAGCTTGAGAAAAGTAAAGCCAATTATTGCAACCTGAACCAGCACAAGTAGCTTCTACAGCGAAACTCTTAGCTGTCTCAGTACCTAGTAACAAACTTTTGACTTCTCCTGGTCTGACAGTTTCTGAACTAAACATTAGTCCATCTAAATAGAGATTAACGGTAATAGGAGCGCTGTTAGCTTGGGCATCATGAATCCCAAACTGAAGTTTGAGTAACAATCCGCCACTATTAATTTCTGGTAGTTTACAGGTCATTGCAGCCCCAGGATAAGCCCGCATAACCCCATTAAGAAACTGTCTGTTAACAGAAAAATAATTCCTAGTTGCTTCAAAATCATTGCTTTTTTTACCATCAATATCTACACAAGGTAGATCTAGTAAAAAAATGGCTTCTTGGGCAGCTAAAGAAGAACTTCCTGCAACCACCAAAACAACAGAGGCGATCACCGCAGCGAGAAATTTAATAGGTTGCATAAACTAAGCTAAAGGTTTTAGATTTCAACATCCTCTAATTTAAGATTTAGAGTTTTGAGGTTTAACTTTTCTTACAAGCTTGATTTTAGGCGATTTGAGTATCAATTCACTATAGGCATTTGGGGAACCATTGATATAACATCGAAGCAGTCAATCAAATGTTCTGTCTCTAATTTATTATTTAACTGTCTAATCAGCTCCCTATGACTAAGCAGTCGGTCAATCGAGGACTTTCTTCATCTTTAGAAATTCTCAAGCCAACGTTGGACTTGCCCACAAATTTTTTAGATTTAACTAATGCTTTGGCGACAGTTTTAGATCCTTCAGGATGTATTGTTTACAGCAATCAAGCCTGTACCAATTTGCTTGGTTATTCTTCTCAAGAACTATTAGGGCGCTATATTTGGGAATTTCTTACTCTTTCAGTCCAGAAAGAGTCGTTGCAAGCAGATTTTTCTCAGTTGAACTTTAAAGAATTTCCTGTTGAACAGGAAAATTGCTGGCTAACTAAACACAAAGAAACACGCTGGATTGCTTGGACAAATAACACTTGTTTTGACAATCAGGGTAGAGTGGCCTATGTTATTGCCACAGGTATTGATATCACCAACCGCAAGCTCACAGAAACAAGATTGCAGAATCAATGCAATCTCCTCCAATCAGTAATCCAAGCTACTCCAGATGTGGTTTTTGTCAAAGATTTACAAGGAAACTTTCAACTCATTAACGAACCTTTTGCACGTCTGTTTAACAAAAAAGTTGAAGATATTGTGGGAAAACATATGAGTTCCATTTTCCCCCCCAAAGTATGTGTTCAATTAAAAATAGATGATGCCCAAATTATTGCCTCTGGTGAGTCAGAGACTTTTGAAGAAAACGTCTTTATCCAAGGGGAATGGCGTACTTATTTGACCACTAAAGCTCCTTATCGTGATATTGAAGGTAATATTCTTGGTGTAGCTGGTTTTGCTAAAGATGTTAATTACCTCAAACAAATTCAAAGACAGTTAAGGGAAGCAAATGGAGAATTGGAAAAAAGGGTACAAGAACGTACCAGAGAATTGCAAAAAGCTAATCAACAATTGCAGCGTTACGTAGAAAATTCCCCCATGGCAGTGGTGGAATGGAATAATGAATTTTGCATCCAAGTTTGGTCGCCAGCAGCAGAACAAATGTTTGGTTGGCAAGAACAGGAAGTTTGCGGTAAATGTCTTTTTAAATGGCGATTTTTCCACGAGGAAGATGCAAAAACAATTCAAAGTACCGCTCAAGTTTTACTTGATGGGGGACAAGAGAGTGAAGTTAACTCGATTCGCAACTATACCAAAACAGGTAAGATAATCCATTGTGAATGGTATCACTCGGTATTATTTGACGAAAATGGTAAATTTATTTCGATTCTTTCTTTAGTATTAGATGTCAGCGAACGTAAACAAGCCCAAGAAGCGCGAGATCGCTTTTTCGATTTGTCTATGGATATGATGACCATTGCTAACGATCAAGGCAACTTCCTACAAGTTAACCCAGCAGTAACCAGAATTCTCGGTTATACACCCCAAGAGTTTATCGCAAAGCCTTGTATTGAGGTAATTCATCCTGAAGATAGGGAAGCAACTTTAGCTGAAGTAAGCAAACTTTTGTCTGGTATTCCCAGTCTCTATTTTGAGAGTCGCTATCGTAGCCAGGACGGTACTTACAAATCTCTAGCTTGGACATCTGTTGCTGTACCAACTGAAGGTATTATATATGGCGTTGCTCGCGACATTACAGAACGCAAGGAAGCAGAAGCAGCCCTAGAACGGGCTAATCTCGAATTAGCCCGTTCTAACCAAGAATTAGAGCAATTTGCCTCTGTTGCTTCCCACGACTTACGGGAACCTGTGCGTAAAGTCCAAAGTTTTGCTGAACTGTTAGTAGAAGGGTATAGTGATCGCCTTGATGGCAGTGCAGAAAAATACTTGAACTACATCATAGATGGGGCTACAAGGATGCAAACTATGATCCAAGACCTCTTGACTTATTCTCGTTTAGGTAGGAATGAGATTGCTTTAAAACCAACAGATTTAGAAAAAGTTCTTAAGCAAGTTACTGATGATTTGAGTATTACTATCGAAGAAAATCAGGCACAAATAGTTTGGGAGAATCTCCCTACAGTTCTTGCCAATCCATCAGAAATGATGCAATTATTCCAGAATTTGATTAGTAATGGGATTAAATTTCACGGCGAAGCTGCACCTCGAATTAAGATTCAAGCTCAACTGGAGGAGGGAAAATGGCTAATTTCTGTCCAGGATAATGGTATTGGTATTAATCCTAAGTTTACCGAGCGCATTTTTGTACTTTTCCAAAGATTGCACAGTCGCAATAAGTATCCAGGTACAGGAATTGGTTTAGCCGTTTGCCGCAAAATTGTTGAGCATCACGGCGGGAAAATCTGGATAGAGTCTGAGGTGGGCAAAGGAACAACTTTCTACTTTACTTTGCCTAAGTGTAAAAGCTAATCATACCAAACCAGCCGTAGGCATCGCATGATACATATAAGTCCCAGAAATTAGAAATAACAAACGTTTTCCGAAAGTGACACAATAGGTATGAGATTAAAAGGGAATTGCCTGGCTTCAACTGCTCATAGTGGTAAATAGTTTGTAGGGCTGATAACAGTAATACTTGGGGCGTGAATCCAATCTGATATGAAGCCAGTGAACCCCTAGTCCTGATGTACTGACCCAAATAGACTGCTTTTGCTCTTCAAGTTTCTGTCGTAGCGATCGCCCTAAAGTTTTCCACAACAAGTGCTGCTGAGAACTGGGTGCTTCTCGGACAAAATTTGCTAGATGAGTGCTAGCCGGTATGTCAGTAACAGGACAAGGCACGACTAATAAAGCATCTTTCCCTAGATTAGGAAAGGTAGCAACTTCTCTATTTGCCAATTCAAAGTGTTGTTGGAAGTCACTATAATCTGGTTCTAGATTAGCTAACTTGGGACTATCGATTAGAACAAATTCAAATTCTCGCTGTACATTAGATTGACTTACAGGTGGTGTTTCCCAAAAGTAAGCTGGCATGGAGGTATCGGCTAACAAAGAAATAAAAAATGTTCTAAAGCTTTCATCTTGTTGCCATAACTCAATCACTTCTGAGTAAGCAATCTGCTTATCGCCTTTGAAAATAGAGATTTTCTGAATGCGCTCATTATCAATTAGTTCGCGTTTGGATTGCCACATATTACTCTTTACAACTTTAACTTCAAAGAAATATTTCTTTTTTAATCCAAGTACTTACCAACTAACTCTGCCATCTAACTTTTGTTGAGAACTTGGGCCGATACCAGACACCCTTTGTAAATCTTCTAGGGAAGTGAAGGGTTTTTCTTGGCGAGTAGCAATGATACGTTGGGCTAAAGCCGGTCCAATTCCTGGTAAAGTTTCTAATTCTTGTTGAGTTGCCGTATTGATATTAACTAAACCTGAAACAGAATTAGGAGAAGAAACCGTCGTTATTTGAGAACAAGCTTTTTCTTCTGCTTTAATTTTCTCCTGTAGTTTGACAGGAACTCCTAAGACGGCTGGAGCATACAAACGTTCAAATTCCCTAGAATAATGTGCGGCAATGACCGGATTTTCTAAAATTAAAACTGTTTCATCATTGTTATGATTAGCTGCTGCTGACCAATTATGGGAACCAGTAATCACAGTTTTACCATCTATCACAGCCATTTTGTGATGTAATTTATCACCCTTAGCTAACTGGGGTACACCAACATCAGCAATAGGCATTTGCCAAGGACGATTATTGGCTTCGTATTGGCATTTTTGACTTAAAGCAACTCCCAACATATCCAAGCCCTCGCTATAGTTACGAAAGGCAAAACTGGGGTCAATTAAACTACTAATTTTAACCCCTTGTTGTTGGCGAGTTTCTAGGACATTAACTAGCTGCTGTTCTGTAAAGACGAAAAGAGCTAAATTTACCGATGTAGTACTACTAGCTAAGATTTTAGCAATCAAGCCATTACTGCTACTCTGCCAAGATTGGCTAGGGGAGGTGGGAGAAAATGTTACAGTTACTTGAGTGTTGCCGATGCTAACTTGTTGGGGAGGGCGAGGGGGTTTTTGTAAACCAAACTTACTATCAGGTTTTCCTTCAGGACCATCTCCCCACATTAAATTGAATTCTTGGCTGAAGATTTGCGCGAGTTTAGGATCGTTTATTTTGAGGAGATTATTGGCATTACCACGACTGTCGGGATTATTAAAGTCCCCATGTATACCACTAGTGGTAAAGTTTGCTGAACCTGTTACCACTGTTCGCCCATCCACCACCACAAACTTATGGTGCATCAAGTCACTACCCTCAGAACCATCAGCAGTATCATCAATCAAAGGAACCCCAGCGTTGCGTAACATGACTAAAGCATCCCCTTGATTAATTTCCTCGTTGCTAAGTTGTTTATCTTGGTTTTTATCAACCAAAGCAAGAAATTCTTGATAATTACCTCGTTCCCTTGGCTCTAATTTGGCAACTTCTGCCCTCGTTAAATCACTCCAAGGACGATTGTAAGTATTCTCGATAATAACCCTAACCTTAACCCCAGCTTGATGTTTCTCAAGGAGCGATCGCGCCACACCAGGCAACCGCAATTCTTGCACAGCAATATCAATACTAGATTGAGCCGCATTAATAGTTTCGATGATAAGTTGTTCTAAATTATCCCCAGGACGAGTTATTTTCCGGTAAGGTTCTTGATAATCTGCACCTTGAGCTTGATTATGATTAAAATAAACCTGAATAAAAGTATCTTGGGGTAACGGCAGGGGGCGATCGTTGGCAACTTCCTCTTGTTTGGGACAGCTTTTCAACAAAAACAGAAAGGAAATTAAGGCTAAAGGTAGAAGTAGAAAAAGGCGATGCACTCTCATTGGGTTAAGTTCAAAAGCCAGGGAAAAAGGGGGAAATGTTCATGTTTAATGATAAATGTTCAATGATATTTAGCCAAACCAAGCTACATCTAAATAATTAATCCGGGCAAAAGGTTCTAAAGCCGCTAAAACTTCGCTGCCGTAGCTACGGTGGTTAACTCTATTGTCTAACAGCGCCACCCCTCCACCTGCTTCCCTAACAGGGATTACAGCCAATTGTAACTCCCTTACTGCCTCTGGTAAAAGATAGAGACGAAACCAATCTTGACGTTGACTTTTATAGTAAGCAACTCGACTAGCTACCAGGGGATTTTCCAAAGAAGGAATAGGTAAGGTAGCAATTACAAAGAGTTGGGGAGTCGGTAATTTATCTTGATAGTTACGCCAGAACTCCCAACCGCAAACCAAAATACTATCGTCCTGGCATGACCGAAAAACTGTCTTTTCAACCTGAACCTTAGAACCAAACTCTGAAGCTAAAATGGTGGCAATTTGCGCTTTTAAAGGTACATCACCAATAAGAATAACAATAGGTTTTTGTAAGTTACTACTTAAGCTAACTAAAGCCCTAACTTGGTGGGTTAAAGCATATTGATACTGAGGATTATTAGGTAAGGGTAAGCGTTCTGGCAAATAAAGGGGTAGTTCTCGATAGCGGTTGGGGGGAAATTTCAAACAGGTTAAATCCCCTAAACCAACTCTTTGGCGATAAGCTTCAGCTTGGGTATCCCGATCTAAGGCTTTACCAATAAGAATAAAGGGTTGTTGCGGCCAAACCTGGCTAAGCATGGGGGCCACCGAACCTGGTGCGACGTGGAGAGTAAATTGACCTTTTTCTCTTATAACAAAAGTCCGTAGCATCTGATTATCACTTTGCCAACGCTGCCAAAATTGCTGAATTTTGCTAGGTAACTGTTGCCAAGAAGCTAAGTTGGTTAATAAATTTCTTAAGCTTTCTTCCTCTTCACTATCCAATAAATAGCATTCATAGGGATTTTGGGGGCGAGAGAAAATCGCTTTGGTAAGCTGAATCCTTACATTACGAATTTGGTCAACCTGGGCTGTATAGTGAACCATTAATTCTTCCCATTCCTGGCTACCGAGATAATGGCTTAGTTGCTGACGAGTTAATTCTTCTAATTCGTTACCACCATCAATGAGGGTAGGAATATTTTTTGGAAAACGTCCTTGATTGTGGAGGCGATCTTCTAGCCAAGAAGAAATAGTTGTGAGTAAAATTCCTGAGAAATCATCTGTTTCTAACCAGCGATCGCTCTTTTTAAATTCTCGTTCTGTTTCTAACCAGGCTTGCAAAGGAGGAATAACTTCTTCAATTAATCTCTGTTGTTCTTGAGATGTAGTAACTAAGATAACTGGACTGTTCCACAATAAAGCATTGGTGAGGTAACTTAAAGCATATTGCTCTGGGGTAGTTCCTGTTTGGATCAAGGCAGGACGACCTAAACGTAAGGCTCGTGCTACTAATCTAGCCATGGTTAAATAGTGAGGCCAATTAGATTCACCTCGCTGGCGTAAAAAACCCCGTAGGGAAGAATGAACTTGTACCTCGATCACTTTTGTTCCTAGTCATTAACTTGCTCCACTATTAATTTATGCACATCACCATAGCAATTGCAGCGAAGCATAATCGATAACTGAATTATTGATCAATTGATCATTGATATCTGTTCGGCTTGTCGTTGCCCCTAGACATCATTGATTAACTGACTCTGGTTCTGGGGAATCAAACTCTTTGATAAAATCAATAGCTGTGCTTAAAGAGGGTACTTTCCCTCCTTCAGTGACTCCATTCGCCTTAACAGGTTCTTCTTGGGCGACAGAACCCCTTAACCAACGTTTGCCAAAGTGGGGATGGCGATAAAGATCCATTTTCTGGGAACTAGAGTTGGTAAGAATTATATGGGTAGGAGCTTGAAAAAAACTAGCGCTTTGGGCTAATAGTGAGTCTAGTCGGTGTACTTTAACTGATTTCAAAGTTCTGATAACCTGAATTAAAGTTTTGCTTAGTTGCTGCATACCTTGGCGCTTTTTTTGATTAACTTGCTCAGGGTTATGAGATTGTAAGTTGTGGACGATGCCAATTAAATTGTGTCGAGCAGCGATCGCATCGCTAAAGGGAAAAACGGCTAGATAAGCAATAGTAAATAGTTGATCGTTGCTATCAACCCGAAATTTTAAAGTGGTTTTACGCCCTTTAAGTTCAATGGTGGGGGGATGACTTAAACCCGGATAAACCAAGGAAATTTGTCGATAGATTGCGGCTAAGGCGAGATTAGCATCAAAATCCAAATGAGCGTCAATATTAATTTGAACTGTGGGTAAAGTTTCTTCAAAGAAACTATGAATTGTTTCTGGGGTGAATTTATGAATTTGAGAGCGATCGCCCCCAGAACTTAAATCAACCCATTCACAGACTAAACTTTCGGTTTTCAGCCCAAAACGGGAAGCCCCATAAAGCTTGGCTCCGGTTAAAGTGGCCCCTGTCAAGTCAGCACCAATCCAATCTGCTTCCATTAAATTAGCTTGGGTAAGATTGGCATGAACTAAACTGGTGTTGCGTAAGTTAGCATTGCTCAAGTTTGCTCCCACCAAATTGGCCCCACTCAACTTAGCCCCTTGCAAATCTGCCCAACTTAAATCTGCTCCTTGTAAATCTGCCCAGCGTAAATTAGCCCCTCTGAGGTCAGAACCACTTAGTTTCGCTCGATTCAAAGCTGTTTGGCGCAATTCTGCCCCTCTGAGGTTAGTAGAGATTAATTCGCTACGACGTAGGTTGGCTCCATTGAGGTTAGCCTTTTCTAAATTAGCGCGATTGAGACAAGCCCCTTGAAGATTGGCTTGGCTTAAGCTACTATAGCTCAGGTTGGCATCGGATAAATCTGCACTATTGCTAATTCTGGCCACATTGAGTTGAGCATAGCTGAGGTTAGCACGCTTTAAAATCGCTCCGCTTAAGTTAGCAGCATTTAAGTTAGCTTGGGTTAGATTTGCACCACTGAGGTTTATGCTGCTCAAGTTCGCCTCTCTGAGGTCAACGGCGGTAAAATCCCTGATACCAGAAGTATATCTCTTCGTAAGTTCTGTAACTCTCATTAAAATTTCTCTTTAAACAATTGCAAAAATTGCAAGTTGGTTTTAGATCGGACGATACCTCCTAGCTAAGATTTATGGTCTGGACAACTAATGAGCAGAATTTAGATAAGCTATTTTTATCTACAGGTAGTGTAAACAGAATTCCCAAAAGGGCTTTTCTATAAGCAAGGGTAAAAATGAAGGTAGGAATCGTTGGTTTAGGCTTAATTGGTGGCTCATTAGGGCTAGACTTGCGATCGCTAGGTTTTCAGGTTTTAGGAATCTCTCGTCGAGAAAAAACCTGTCGGCAAGCTTTAGATCAGAAGATAGTAGATGAGGCTAGTGTGAGTTTGAGCCTCTTGAGAAAAGCCGAGCTTGTCTTCGTTTGTACTCCTATCGCTGCGATCGCCACTACCGTAGAACAGTTGGTTCCCTATCTTAATGCCGACGCTATCATTACTGATGTTGGTTCGGTTAAGATGCCAATTATAGAACCTTGTTCGCAATTATGGGCTAATTTTGTGGGGGGACATCCCATGGCAGGGACGGCTGAACAAGGCATCAGCGCAGCACAAAAGCAGTTGTTTTCTGGTGCAGCTTACGTTTTAACCCCCAATGCAAGAACCTCTTGGACTGCGGTGCAAAGAGTTCAAGAAATTGCTAAACTACTGGGGGCAAAAACTTATATTTGTCCCCCAGAAATCCATGATAAAGCGGTGGCTTGGATTTCTCATCTACCTTTGATAGTAAGTGCAGGTTTAATCGCCTCTTGTGTGGCGGAAGCAGACCCAAAAGTGTTAGAGTTAGCTAGGAATTTAGCTAGTTCTGGATTTCGAGATACTAGTAGGGTAGGAGGAGGTAATCCAGAATTAGGCTTAATGATTGCTAATTACAATCGCCAAGCCCTGCTGCGATCACTTTATCAATATCGCCACAGTTTAAACTCTATAATAGAAAATATAGAACAAGAAGATTGGGTGCATTTGGAAGAATTCTTGGCTTTAACAAAGAAAGAAAGGCCTTCATTTATCAAGAATCCTTCTCAGTAAGTTTGAGGGTACTATCTACTGCTCCAAATATTTTCCACAAAAGTATTTTTTTACTTGTTAGGGTGTTGTCACAATTTCTCTGACAGAAACCTAGCAAAAGAGTCATCAGGTTCTTTTTTCTTCTTGCTAATTCATCTACTTAAAAAAACTAATTTTCCAACATTTTATTAAATCTGGAAAATCTAGTTATGATAATGAATCTAAGCCATATAGATATAGTTTTTTTGACTTTTTCGAGAAATTTGAGGAAACAGAGCCAGTGAGAATCTCTACTTTTACACTATCAATTAAAAAAGCTATTCCTGTTAATAAAGCCAGCAAAGATAACCAAAAAATGGTAGCCGGCTACTTTTTAAGTATATCTAACTTAGCCAACCGAGATTTCAGACTAAGAATTGAGTTTACTTTAACCCAACTAAGTTTGCCTTCTGAACAAGCTAATTTTGAAGGGAAAGCTATTTTGGCCTGTGATTTAACAGGAAACATTACTTATCTTTCTTTAAATCAATCTCCTACCAACAAAAATAAGTATAGTAGTTATTTTACGATTCCTGCTAAAGAAACAATTTCTATTGAGCTACTTCCTGAACTCAGCAATAACCTACCCAATTACAACGGTGATTTAGAAGCAAGTGGCTTTGTATCTTTGTTATTGCCAGCTAATCTCAATTTCTCAACTCGTCGCGTAGAGTCCCAAAGTCAAACTCCGGTGGAGTTCATCTTACATCCAGAAATACGCAGCGCAGTTATTCAAACTGATGAAGCTATCAAAAGTCCGGCTCATCTTAACTTTAACAAAGTGGTTTCTACCCTATCAACTACAAATGAGAACCCCTTAGTTTGTTTGGAACCAGAACCCGGTTATCCCCTCTTTTTTGAGCCAGATATTATTGCTAATATTTCTTTACCTTAGAGAATTTAGAGAATAGGGAATAGGAAATACAGACCACTACTCCCTACCTCCATAAATAACCTGTGTAACTAGAACGGATTTGGTATAAGAATAGCTATAGTCTTAAACAAGAATAGTAAACTCAAGTACATCATAATCATTACCCCGGAGTACAGACTCAGTTTGTTTGCCTCTAAGTCGCTTGTTTAAAAAAGCTTCCAATATTCCTTGAATAGCTCCTAAAGTATAAGTACATTGGCGAGAAGAACCTTCTTCTTCAGCAAAAGAACAAACGGTTTCTTTCGCATAAACTTTGTATACTCCTCCTTCAACAATTATTTCATCAACAATGCAAAGACGAGTCCCTTCTTTACCTAAAGCCTTGTTTACTAATAATTGAATATCTGCCAGACTTTTTTCTTGTTCTTGATCTACTAAACCTAGTTCTTTGGCTAAAGTTTTACCCCTTTGGCGACCGGCAGAAATCATGGCGATCGCCGCGGCTTTTGCTCCTAATGCTTCTTCAACACCAGTGATAATTGCTTTGAGGCAAACTACGCTACTAAAATGGCCTAATTCTTTTCTTAATGATTTTTGAGCGACGGACATATTATTTCCTCTTCAATTGTTGAGTTTGCTGGTATTTTGGTAGTAAGCTATAACTAAACTTTGTTACGTAAAAAGCCTACTAAGTTATTCAAAAAAGATTCACTAATATCTTGAGTTGAGTCTGTTTTAGCCACCGCTGATTGCATTGCTTCTACTTGAGAATTTTGGACTGTGTTATCTAGGGATAGCAGAGGTAATTCTTCTACTAAACCTACTACGATTAAGCGAAAAGCAATTTGCTGTACCTGGGCAATACTTAGCTTAAGCTGTTGGCTTATTTCCTTTAAGGAGGTAGCGCCATCAGTAAATTCCCAAACCTGCCATTCTAGTTGGTTAATACGGACTTTAGGCTTACCTTCAATTTGGCTGAACAAAGCTGAAGTAGATTCAGGGAGTTTATCTTGGAGATTTGACCAATCTTTGAGGGCCCGTAAACCGGCTAAGGTAACTTCTGTAGCTGGGGTACTTAAACCTGTCATTTCTGCCCAAGGTAAGGACGCTTGGTTATCAAACTCAAAGTTACCGTTGGCATAGGTAAATAAAGCGCAAACTTGGCGCAAAACCTGTACAGAAAAGAGAATTTTTAACTGTTCTGGTTGCAATATTCCTTGGGATTTAAGCTGCAAACCTAAAGGAATATCCGCAGATAAATTTTGACTTAGTTGAGAAGCTATCTCCTTGTTTAACCAACCACGTTTATGAATTGAAGAAAGCAAACCGTTACCATCCAAACGGTTAGCAGCACCCATAATACGACCTTGACGGAACCAAACATAGTGACTTTGGATGACTCCTGACTCAAAGTTTGGTAGGGCGCGAATAGTTAGCAGTCCTGTTTTGTTACCTCTATCGAGAAACTGAAACAACTCTGCTAAGGAAAATTCTGATAAATATCCAGTAATAGCCATGATCTTTCTAACTACACCAAGGTTTTTTGCCTCAACTGCTGTACTAAAGCAATTATTGCTTGTGCTACCGAAGCAGCCTCATTAGCATTGACTTTGATTATGGGTGGGCGTTGACTTTCTTCTGGCAATCCCAAAGCAACAGCAATATTATCTTCTTGCCATGCCCCTTGACAGTCACTATGGGTAATACCGATAATCATCGGGACTTGAGTGCGTTGATTCATGAAACTCATGATTCGCCGGGCATAACGAAATTCATTAGGACGATGGGCAGCTACTAAAAGAATATAAGCATGGGCTTTTTGAATGAGAATATCCCACATAAAGTTAAATCTTGCTTGTCCAGGTGTACCGTAAAGATGCAGTGCCATATCTAGCCCAAACTGCAACCGACCAAAGTCAAAAGCGACAGTGGTTTGAGGTTTGATACTGGTGGTTTCGTCAGTAGCTTTTCTATCGGTATCTACTACTTCAATCTCACTAACAGAACGAATGAAGCTAGATTTTCCCGCTCCTACAGGCCCTGTAACGACCAAGCGCATTATTTCCATGAGTTTGTTGGCGTAGGCAGTTATCAATTAATTAATGATTGACCCTTACATTAAGGCTGGTTTTATTTCGGTAATTGCTCGCTTGATTTCTAGCATTAGTACCCCTTGTTTAGCAGCTTTGTTGGCTAGGACTAAGAAAACTGCATCTTCGCCACAACTAGTTAAGATGCCGTAGCCGGCATCTCCTTCAACATAGATTCTGTCCACCACACCTCGATGTAGTTCACTGGAGATTCTTTCACCTAATGACAGCATTGCCGCAGACATAGCGGAAACCCTTTCTTCATCCATGCTGCCCGGTAAAATTGTTGCTAAGGGTAAGCCATCGGGGGTTACTAAGGCTGCACCAACAACATCGTTGGTGGCAGTGACAAAGTTTTGAATAATACTGCCTAATTTTTCTGTATTAATTGCCATAATTTTTCCCTTTTCTTCTTTGAAGTGAGACGCTAAGGTTTGAGAACTAAAGTTTAGGAAGAGAAGGAGTATTTTAATTCTATTCCAGAAAAGTTTGTTTGTAAAAACTCTTCTGAAATTCGATTTTTTCTAGCTGGTAAATCTGGAGATAATAACATGAACAAACCTCTTCTTTTGTACTATTTATTTTTCGTAGACCCTGAAAGCTAGTTTGAACGAATTAATTTGCTGGCTTCAACACATTTATTGGTTACATAACAAATTATTTTCTCTTTAACAAAAGGAAAAGTAATGGTAGAAGCCTTGTTTTTTATGGTAATCTGGACTTCAGATAATATCAAGCTTATAAGCTTGATATTCCTTTTCTCTATTGTCTAACTATATACTTGAGATATCCTACAGCGTTATTACTTATTTTCCGGAATGATATAAAAAGATTGCTTAATATAAGCAAAAGATAACCTTTAAGTGTCTTCTTTCTTACATTTACTGGTTAAAATGATTGTTTCAATATCAGTTAGTAATAATTGAGTGCATCCCTAGAAAAATAAGGCATGGATTTACAAGTAATTTTTCTTTTAATGTAGGAAACTGAGCTTTTAAATAAGTTGATAGCAATTCGCCCTCACCTCCAGTAAAAATAATCTGGCTGTGAGGAAATTTCTGCTGCCAATCCTGAATAAAATCGTAGATGCCTGCTGTAAGAACATGAATAATACCACTAGCGATCGCCTCAGTTGTTTGTCGCGCCCACTTTGGTGGTATTTGGTTCGGTAATTGGATTTGAGGTAGGGCAGGAGTTTGTTGCTGCAAGGCTTTTAATTGTAGGCTTAACCCTGGTAAAATTGCGCCGCCGAGTAGTTCCCCTTTAGGGTTTGCACCGGTAAAAGTCAAGGCTGTTCCTCCATCAATAACTAAGATAGGAAAACCATAAATACAACCAGCCCCCCACAAAGCCAAGGCACGATCTAAGCCTAGGGTGGGATACATTCCCGAAAGAGGAACATCTTTTAAGGTAAGGAGTTTTTTGGGTTGATAGTGTTGCCACAAGTCCGTTTGAGGCGTAACCACAGAAGCGATGTATAAAGGTAGGGCAGCTAATTCTTCTGGCAATTGATTCTTCTCTACAGGTTGTTGTAGATGGGGAGTATGCCAGATTTGGTGTAAAGTGTTGTTTTTAAATAAAGCCCAATGTAGTCTTGAGTTGCCAATGGCTAGGGCTAACCATTTATCATTTATCATTTAACAGAAAATTATTAGTCAATCAACGAAGAATTAAATTGACAAGCTGTCACTCTGGTAATAATGCCTCCTTACATCTTTAGGGCTACCAAAGTTTCTTTTATTTAACCTTAAAAATATTAAAATCTGGTGCTTTTAGCACTGACGAAATCTATACTTAAATTTAAAGCTATTATACAAGGTTTTCTGCCCTGCTCCCCCATGATAATTTGTTGAGATTGATGAGGAGACTGAATGACACTGGAGAGGAGGAAGTAATAAGTTTTGAATATACTGTTCCCCGTTCCCTATTCCCTGTTTCCTAATTATGAAAATCACTCGAAACCACCAACAAATACTGCAAGATCCTCGCCGCAAAAGCCAGTTGCAAAAATTGGTGCAAAAGTTAGGATTAGCGAAAGATGCTCCGATTAACTGGTTTTTGCTGGATTTAGCTTTAACCCATCCTAGTTTGTCGGGGGAAGCTAATTATCAACAGTTAGAATTTATAGGTGATGCAGTAGTACGTTTAGCGGCTTCTGAGTTGTTGTGGGAAATTTATCCTGATGCTTCTGTGGGGGAGTTTTCTGCTATTCGTAAAGTATTAGTTAGCGATCGCACTTTAGCCAACTTTGCTCAGAGTTTGGGGGTGGAGCCTTATTTATTGGTGGGGGGGAGTGCTGTCAATAATAAAGGGGGCAGGATGTCCCGTTTGGCAGATGCTTTTGAAGCTATTTTAGCCGCACTCTATCTAAGTAGCCAGAGTATGGAGTTAATAAGGCCTTGGTTAGATCCTATACTTAAAGATTTAGCCACAGAAATTCGCAAAGATCCTGCTAGACAAAATTATAAGGATGCGTTGCAAGAATGGACTCAAGCACAATACAAAATTCTGCCTGAATATCGAGTGACAGAAAACGAGAATTATCGAGTTGATGGAGAGCGTTTTGTTGCTGAAGTATGGTTACAAGAGCAGCTTTTGGGGAAAGGTAAGGGAAGTTCCAAAAAAGCTGCTGAAAAGGCTGCTGCAAAAGAGGCTTTTGTATCTTTTGTGTTAAATTCCCAAAAGGTATAAGAGAGAGCCAAGAAAAGACTTATCCAAAAGCGATAAGCTAATGGCTAGTCGCTAGTTGCTAGTTGCTAGTTGCTAAAATCTTATACTTGGTGAGGATATTTTATTTATTGAAGTTCTCCAAAGAGAAAACTGTTCCCTGTAGCCTTACGGCAACCATAAGCGCGAACCCCTGTTCCCTATTCATTTACAAAAAGCAATAATTCTAGGAAATGGCATGAAAACAAAAGTTGCAATATTAGGAGTAGGGCGCTGGGGTACTCATTTGTTGAGAAATTTTCATCAACATCCTCAAGCAGAGGTTGTTGCTGTTGTCGATCCTCACCAGAAAAGGTTGGTAGCTTGTAGAGAGAAGTTAGGTTTAGATGAACAGAGTATTGTTATGAGTACTCAGTGGTCTGCTGTACGGCAGTTAGAAGGGCTTGAGGCAGTGGTTGTTGCCACTCCTGCTTCTACCCATTACCCTTTAATTTTGGATGCCCTAGAACTCGGTTATCACGTTCTAGCAGAAAAGCCCTTAACCTTAGAACCAAGTGAGTGTGTAGAACTTTGTGATTTAGCTCAAAAGCAGCAGAAACAGTTGTTAGTAGATCATACCTATTTGTTTAACCCTGCGGTGGCAAAAGGGAAAGAAGTGGTTGCAACAGGAAAATTGGGAGCCTTGCGTTATGGTTATGCTAGTCGTACCCATTTGGGACCAGTACGACAAGATGTGGATGCCCTCTGGGATTTAGCAATTCATGACATTGCGATTTTTAACCATTGGTTGACAGAACAACCGATACAAGTACAGGCTAATGGTTCTGTATGGTTACAACCAGAGGTGGCAGATTTGGTTTGGGTAACATTAACCTATCCTAGCGGCTTCCGAGCTTATATTCACCTTTGTTGGCTCAATCCTGATAAACAAAGGCGTTTGGGGATGGTTGGGGAGAAAGGAAGTTTGATTTTTGATGAAATGCTTACGGATGCACCCTTGACTTTGCAACAGGGTTATTTTGAGCGACAAGGTGCATATTATGCTCCTAAAGATCAACATCGTGAGGTAATTCCTGTTCCTGATGCTGAACCTCTTAAACAAGTCTGCGATCGCTTCTTAGAAAATATTCATTCTGGAACGAATCAGGCTGTTTCTTCTGGTTGGGTGGGTGCAGAGTTGGTACAGGTTCTTAGTTGTTTGAGGAAGTCTTTGGCACAGAGAGGAGAAGTTATCGAGGTTCCTATTTTAAGGCAATGATGCCGTTGGGCTATAGTTACTCTTCTAATAGAGGTTTCCAGATATTGTTTTATCTGGGTGCGTAAATTTTGTTAATTCAATTTTTAGCTTCATCTTTAGCAAGAGTTTGGCCACTTTATATAATTAGGTAGAATTATTTCCTATTCTCTGTTCTCCGTTACCTATTTTTAATAATTATCATGTTAACAAATAATAGTCAAGTCAAGTTACTTCTTTCTACTGCTGAATTTAGTGATAGCAATTTCTTGAAGAGTTTATTGTCAGAAAAAGGATATGAAGTACGAACGTTGGCTGCCGGAGAAACAGTTCTTCAAACTGTCAGACAGTTTTTACCAGACTTGATTTTACTAGCTACTAATTTAGCTCCTCTCAATGGTTATGAAATTTGTCTTAAGTTAAAAGACAACATGAATACTGCTCAGATTCCAGTAATATTTTTATTAGATGAGCAACAACAAAAGCAACGGGGTAAATGTTTCCAAGTTGGTTGTGCTGATGTTGTTGCTAAACCTTGGCAAATAGAAGAAATTACTGCTCGAATTAACCATCAAGTTACTATTCAAAACCTTAAGCAAGAATTAATAGAAGAACATCAAGCTAGAGAGAAAATTGAAAAAGAGGTTAATACAAGCATTCAAGAATTATTTAGTGAAGTTGTTGACAAAAATTTACTTCAAGAGAAATTAAGCAATTCTGAAGCAGAAATGCAGGTTTTCTTTGAGGCGATGACGGATATAATTTTAGTTGCTGAAGCTGATGCTAGAAGTGTTAGAGTTATTCCTACTCGTAATAGTCTGGGAAAACAAGAGCAAATAGAGATTATTGATTTAACTATCAAGCAATTTTTTCCTGGTGCGGGAGAACCGATTTTTTGGTCGCAAGTTGAAAAAGCTATTAAAAAGCAAGAGAAAGTTGATTTTGAATATAGCCTATGTTTACGAGGAAAAGATATTTGGTTTGCTGCTAGTATTGCTCCTATTACTAATTTAGAAACGGAAGCAGTTATTTGGGTTGCTCGTAATATAACTGAACAAAAGCAAGCTGAATTAGCTCTACAAAAACTAGCTCATGATTTGGAATCAAGGGTTGATAACAGAACGAAAGAACTTCACAAAGCCAACAAAACTCTAAAACAAGAAATGGGCTTTCGTGAAGTAACGAAAATAGCTTTAGAGGATAGTGAACGTCGTTTCCGAGCTATATTTAATAATGTTTTTCAGTTTATTGGTTTATTATTACCTGATGGGACGGTTTTAGAAGCTAATCAAACTGCCTTGAATTTTGCAGGTATTAAACATGAAGATATTGTCGGCAAGCCCTTTTGGGAAGCGAAGTGGTGGACTATTTCTTCTGCTACCCAAGCAAGACTGAAAAAGGCGATCTCCCTAGCAGCAAAAGGAGGTTTTGTACGTTATGAAGTGGAAGTTTTAGGTAAAGAAGACAGAATTGCTACTATTGATTTTTCTCTGAAGCCTGTCCGTAATAAACAGGGGCAAGTAATATTATTGATTCCGGAAGGATGGGATATAACTGCACGGAAAGAAACTGAACAGGAATTACAATGGCGTTCTCAAAGAGATAGTTTACTCAGAGATATTTCCCGAACTTTTCTTAATGGGGCAGTTTATGAAGCTATTGAATTCACTTTAAAAACAGTAGGCAAATTTCTTGGGGGCGATCGCTGTTCTCTTATTCATCTTGATAAAACTAAAGGAGATTTTTCCCTAACTCAGCAATGGTGTCGCCAAGGAGTTAAGTCCTCTTTTCAATACTATCAAGGAGTTAAGTTAGAGGACTATCTTCGGTTATACCAACAGTTTATTGAAAAAGATATTATTGAAATTCCTTTAGTTGCAGCAATGCCCCCAGAGGCCAAACAAGAGCAAAATGATTTGCAAAAACACGCAATTCAATCTTTGCTAATTGTACCAATGAATGATGCAGGAGAAGCGGTAGGATTTATTTGCTTAGATGCGGTTTATTCTCCTCAAATTTGGAATCAGAAACAAAAAGATTTTCTTAGATTTGTTGGGGAGTTAATTGTTATTGCCCAAGAACGTTATAAAGCCAAAAAACAACTCAAAGAATCTCAACAAAGACTTTCTTTTTTGATTGAGCAAACTCCTTTGGCTGTGATTGAATGGTCAACAGATAAGAAACTTTTAACTTGGAATCAGGGGGCAGAAAAAGTATTTGGTTATACTGCCGCAGAAGCTATCGGTAAAGGGACAGAATTATTAGTTCCTGAAAGGGTTGCTCAAGAAGTTAATCAGGTAATTGACAACATTATTGAGCAACAGGGAGGAACTCATAGCATTAATAAAAACATTACTAAAGATGGTCGTATTATTACTTGTGAGTGGTTTAATACACCACTGCTAGATGAAAGTGGTTCAGTTATTGCCTTAGCTTCTATTGCTATGGATATAACCGAACGTAAGCAGAGAGAATGGTTGCGGAATACTCGCAGTCAGGTTTTGTCGATGCTGGCTTTTGGGTTGCCATTGCCGGAAGTTTTACTTGAGTTGGTGATGCAGGTAGAAAGACAGATGCCGGAATTGTCTTGTTCTATTTTGCTCAAAGTTCCTGAAAGCAACTGTTTACGTCCCTATGTTAGTGCAAATATTCCTGAAGCTTGGAATAAGCTGATTGACTCTTTACCTATCGCTCCTCATACTGGGGCTTGTGGGAGAGCAGCTTATTTAGGGAAGCGGGTTATAGTAGAGGATATGAGCCAAGATCCTTTGGTTGCTCCTTGGCGAGAACAAGCTGCCCAGTGTAAGTTACAAGCTTGTTGGTCTGAACCCATTAAATCAGAACAAGGGGACATTTTGGGAACCTTTGCCCTCTATTTCAAGCAACCGCAATCCCCTAAACAACTGGAGATAGAAGTCATTGAATCCTTAGCTCAACTAGCAGCTTTGGTGATTCTACGTAAACAAGCAGAAGCAGCTTTGCAAGAGTCTAAGGAAGTTGCTGAGGCTGCAAACCGAACCAAAAGCGACTTTTTAGCGAAGATGAGCCACGAGTTGCGCACTCCCCTTAATGCCATCCTTGGCTTCAGTCAGTTGATGACTCGTGATCCGTCTTTGAGTTCACGACAACTAGAACATTTAAGTATTATTAATCGTAGCGGAGAACATCTCCTCACCTTAATTAATGATGTTTTGTCTATGGCCAAAATTGAAGCTGGCAAGGTGGCATTGCAAGAAAATAGCTTTGATTTATCTATCTGCCTCAATTCTTTAGAGAAAATGTTGCAACTTAAAGCTCAGGGCAAAGGTTTGCAGCTTCACTTTGAATACCATGATAATTTACCCCAGTTTGTTAAAGCAGATGAAAGTAAATTGCGTCAGGTTTTGCTTAATTTACTCGGCAATGCCATCAAGTTCACTCAAGCTGGGGAAGTTAGGTTACAGATTAACCAAGTATTGAGTGAAGACAGTACTAATTGCATCTTAGCTTTTGATGTAACTGATAGCGGTGCAGGCATTGCCTCAGAAGAACTAGACCAATTGTTTGACCCCTTTTCTCAAACCGATTCAGGGCGCAAAGCCATGATGGGAACTGGTTTAGGTTTGCCAATTAGTCAGCAGTTTGTAGCTTTGATGGGTGGAGAAATAAAAGTTATTAGCAAGGTGGGGCAGGGCAGTAGTTTTAGCTTTGCCATTCCGGTTCAAGTTGTGCCACAGCTTGAACAGACGAAGGAAGCCCAACCTCAAAAGGTGGTTGGTTTGCAGTCTGAACAGGAAGAGTATCGCATTTTGATAATTGAAGATGTGTTAGAAAATCGCCAATTAGTTAAAGAAATTCTCCAACCCCTTGGTTTTCAAGTGCAAGGGGCAGAAAATGGGCAAGAAGGTTTAGTGACTTGGGAAAGTTGGCAACCTCAGTTAATCCTGATGGATATGGCTATGCCAGTTATGAACGGTTATGAAACTACAAAAAGGATTAAAGAAACTCCTCAAGGCGAACAAACAACAATAATTGCTCTGACTGCCAGCGCTTTTGAAGAACAAAGAGCCGAGATTTTGTTAGTAGGTTGTGATGACTTCTTGCGCAAACCCTTTAAAGAATATATATTGTTAAGAAAGATTAAGAAATTTTTAGGAGTTGAATATATTTATGAGGAAAATGATTGCTTAATTGAAGAAAATCATAGTAGTACCTTACTTCCTCTCAAGGCTGAAGATTTAAACTCAATGCCCAAAGAATGGCTAGAAAATTTATATTTGGCAGCCCTATCTATAGATCATCAACAAGTGATGGATTTAATCGAAAAAATTCCAGAAAAGGAGGCTAATTTAGCTCTGACCTTAACTAATTTAGTTGAAAATTTTCGTGTGGATTTAATTGTTAATTGTATAGAAGAAGGGAATAGTCAATAGTCACTCTTTTCTAAGAAAGCTCAACCCACAAAAAATCCAAAAACCTATTCTGTAAAAAAACCACTTCCTATTGAAAGATGGACTATTCTCTATTTTTTAAAAAATGCTTAAAGAAAATTACATTCTGCCCCAAGATGTTGATTTAACCAACTGCGATCGCGAGGCAATTCATATACCAGGACAAATTCAACCCCACGGTGTTCTTTTAGTGCTTGAAGAACCTAGTTTAAGGATTTTACAAGCAAGTAGCAATACAGAGCAGCTTTGGGGTATTACTGCTCAATCTTTAATTGGTCAATATTTAGATTTTTTACTAATTGCAGAAGATCTAAGTAATTTAAAATCCTCTTTGAAAGAGGATAATATAGAAGTCTATAATCCTTGGCTTTTGAAGCTAGAGTTAGGCAAGAAACATTTTGCTTATGAAAGTTCTCTACATCGCTATCAGGGAGCTTTGATTTTAGAATTAGAACCTTTGACTTTATATAACAGAAAATCTGCTTCGGGTTTTTATCAGTTAGTTAAAACAGCTTTAGCTACTATTAGACAGGCAAATAACCTTTCTGAAGCCACAGAACTTTTAGCCCAAGAAGTAAAAAAAATAACTGGCTATGATCGAGTCATGGTTTATCGCTTTGAACCTGATGATAGCGGGGTAGTAGTAGCAGAAGATAAAAAAGCAGGATTAGAACCCTATTTACATTTACATTACCCTGCTTCCGATATTCCTAAGCAAGCAAGAAAGCTTTATTATGAAAATTGGTTACGCTTAATTGTTGATGTTAGCTACGAACCAGCTAATATTATTCCTGCCCATAATCCTCTTACTAGTGAGCCTTTAGATTTAAGCCGTTCTGTGTTAAGGAGTGTCTCTCCTTTGCATAGAGAATATTTACAAAATATGGGAGTTTATTCTTCCTGTAGCATTTCTTTGATTAATGAACAAAAACTCTGGGGTTTGATTGCTTGTCATCACTATACCCCGAAATATGTAGATTATGAAACCAGAAAAGCTTGTGAGTTTATTGGGCAATTAATGTCTGCTGCTTTGGTAAAGAAGCAACAGGAAGATTTCCTGGTTTATCAACAGCAGATTAAATCACTGCAACAAAAGTTCCGAAAAATCACCACCAATAAAAATAATTCTCAGCATGAAATATTAACTGCTAGCGATCAGAGTTTATTAGAGCTAGTTGATGCCAAAGGGGCAGCTATTTTATTAGAGGGAAAATTAACTTTATTAGGGCAAACTCCCAGCCGAGAACAAGTTAGTAATTTGATTACTTGGTTGAAAGAATCTTCTCGCCCAGAAATGTTTTTTACTAATCACCTCAGTCAAGATTATCCCCCAGCCACAGCTTTTGTAGAACAAGCTTGTGGTTTACTCGCCATTTCTTTATCTGTCAAGCAAATTTCCTATCATGTTCTTTGGTTTCGCCCCCAATATATTCAAATAGTGAACTGGGCAGGAAACCCCAAAAAATCTGTAACTATTGATGAACAGGGGGGCATAAATTTACTGCCCCGTAAATCTTTTGCCTTGTGGACAGAAACAGTTAAAAATAAGTCTTTACCTTGGCAGCAAATCGAACTTGATGCAGCCCAAGAATTTAGAAACACCTTACTTCTAGCGGCATTACAATCTTCTCAAGAAGCATTAGAAAAAACTGCTCAAGAAGCAGAAATTGCCAATAAGGCTAAGACTCAATTCTTAGCAAAAATGAGTCACGAATTACGTACTCCCCTCAACGCAATTCTGGGCTTTAGCCAAGTAATGAATAAAAACGATACTTTATCTGTTAAACAAAGAGAGCATTTAGGAATTATTAATCGTAGTGGGGAGCATTTATTAACCCTCATTGATGATGTTTTAAATATGTCTAAAATCGAAGCTGGTGGAGTCATCCTCAATGAACATGGCTTTGATTTATTTAAAGTACTAAACTCTTTGGAGGAAATGCTCAAATTCAAAGCTAACGCTAAGGGATTGCAACTTGAATTTCAACTAGCTGCAAACTTACCTCAATATGTTTACAGCGACGAAAGCAAACTACGTCAGGTTTTGCTTAACTTATTAGGCAATGCTATCAAATTTACCCCCCAAGGAAAAGTTACCTTACAAGTAAATAATATCTCTCACCAAAAAAGTTCTGATCTACTTTTATCATTTTCCGTCGCTGATACAGGTTTGGGCATCGCCCCAGAAGAGTTGAATAAATTATTTGATCCTTTTGTACAAACAGAAACAGGGCGTAAGTCAATGGAGGGGACAGGTTTAGGAGTTTCTATTAGTAAACAATTTGTTAGTTTATTGGGGGGAGAACTCAAAGTTAGTAGTGTGGTAGGAGAAGGTAGTACTTTTTCCTTTGAGATTCCTGTTCAAGAAGTTCCTGAAACTGAGGTAGAAACTACTGAAAGTAAAAGAGTAATTGGTTTAGCCCCAGGGCAACCTCAATATCGCATTTTAGTTGTCGAAGATGTTTCGGAAAACCTCCAACTCATTGTAGAAATTCTAAAACCTTTGGGCTTTCAGCTTCGCAAAGCTAAAAATGGCCAAGAAGGAGTGAATTTGTGGCAAATTTGGCAACCTCAGCTAATTTTAATGGATATGGAAATGCCTATCATGAATGGCTACGAAGCCACCAAAGACATCAAAAATACCCCAACAGATAAAGAAACAATTATCATTGCCCTCACTGCCAGCGCTTTTGAGGAACAAAGGGCAGAAATTTTAGCTGCCGGGTGTGATGACTTTTTGCGTAAACCTTTCCGAGAAAGCCTTTTGTTAGAGAAGATCAGCCATCATTTGGGGGTACGCTATATATACGCTGAAACAAATCAACAAAGTAGCCCAACCCAAAACCTAACCCCCGAAGCCCTACAAGTCATGCCACAACAGTGGCGAGAAGAATTGCGCTTAGCAGCCCTTTCTATGGATGAAGAACAACTTTGGCAATTGATTAAGAAGATTCCCCCGTCAGAAGCTAATCTTGTAGAGAGCTTAACAGAATTGATTAACAACTTCCGGTTAGATATAATAGCGGAATCTACTGAATTAGGGTAAAACGCATCACCATAAAAAAACCCAAAAATACTGGTATAAATACAGTGAAGCTGCATGAACAATTCTAATCCAGCAAACCAAAAAGAAAGCATCTTAATTGTGGATGATAAGCCTGATAACTTAAGGCTTTTATCAACAATGTTAGAGGCTCAAGGATACAAAGTTAAAAAAGCCCTTGATGGTAATTTTGCGATTAAAGGAGCGCAGATTGCTCCTCCTGATTTAATTTTGCTGGATATAAATATGCCAGTCATAAATGGCTACCAAGTATGTAAAGAATTAAAGAAGCAGCCCAAAACCAGTCAAATACCGATTATTTTTATAAGCGCCCTTGATCGCCCCCTCGATCAAGTCAAAGCTTTTAAAATTGGTGGAGCAGATTATATTACTAAACCGTTTCATTTAGAAGAAGTATTAGCAAGAGTTGAAAATCAGTTAAACCAACAAAGATTAGCGCAAAAATTGCAGGCACAAAACCTAATTTTAGAGAAAGAAATAGAGGGGCGTTTACGGACAGAAGAAGCCTTGATTGCAGCAAATAGAGAACTAGAACGCCTTGCTAATTTAGATGGCTTAACAGAAATTTCTAATCGCCGTAGCTTTGATATTGCTCTCAATTTAGAATGGCAAAGACATTTGCATAAAAGTTTGCCTCTTTCTTTAATTTTGTGTGACGTAGACTATTTCAAAGCTTATAACGATACCTACGGACATTTGCGAGGAGATGATTGTTTACGGCAAGTAGCTAATTGCCTCCGTCTAGTAGTAGAAAAAGCCGACATTCCTTGGGCAAGGGCTGCTCGTTATGGGGGAGAAGAGTTTGCTGTTATTCTTCCTAATACAAAAATTCAACAAGCTATGGAAATAGCAGCACAAATACAAATTGAATTAGCCAACTTAAAAATTCCTCATATTCGCTCTCAAGCAAGCCAGTTTGTTACCCTAAGTCTTGGTGTAACAACGATTATTCCCCAAGCTAGCTTAACAACTAAGAATTTAATAGATATGACTGACTGTGCGCTTTATGAAGCAAAAAAAAGAGGCAGAAATCGTATTTTCTCCGAGCAACTAATAGCAATTGGCTAATTGATATTAGGCACTTATCACTTATTATCTTCATAAGCTGCATAAACACCTTGCACGTTATACCAATTCAGAAAAATACGGGCTACTTCCAAAGCTAACTGAGGCTTGCCGCGATTAATTAACCATTGTAAAAAAGGAGCCATTGTTCTTTCATTTAAGGCTCCCCGCAAAGATAATATTCCCCACAAAAGACGATGCAACCAAGTCATTTGGATCATCATCTTCACCTCCCAAGTCGAGTGTTTCTCATAAAATAAAACTCCCATTCTGCCCCGTTGAATCTCCTTATCAATCAAACTAGGAAGTTGCTTAAGATTAAAAGCAGGATGCCAATGATAACCAACGGCTGCGGGACATTTAATCAACTTCAAACCCAACTTTTTTAACCTAACTCCTAACTCCAAATCCTCCCAACCATAAAGTTGAAAACGAGTATCAAAAAGCCCTGCTTCTTCCAGCCAATGACGAGGAATTGCCACATTCCCTGTAGCAAAATAAGCAGCGGAAAAGTCAGTTATCTTATAGGGTTCGGAGGTAGGATCATCAAAGTTAGCCGTATTAATCACCGCACCATAGGTAAAAAGGCGATCGCCACCTAATTCCTTTTCTCCTGCTTGTAAAGCATCTCCATGTGCCTGCAAAAATTGTTCTGTAACAACTAAATCACTATCAATAAAAACAATTATTTCACCCTTTGCTTCCTCAACCCCTAAATTTCTAGCAGCAGCAGGACCTTGATGATCTTGAGCTACAATCCTTACATGGGGGATAATGGTTGAATTCTCTTCTAACCATTGCCTACTACCATCGGTAGAGCCATCATCTACCACCACAACTTCATAGCCTTCCACCACACTATTAGGCTTTAAATCCTGATTCTCCAACGCAAATAAGCATTTTTGGAGAATGGGTAAGCGGTTGTAAGTTGGAATAATAATACTAAAAAACACAGCTTTGTCAGTTATCAGTTATCAGTTATCAACCGGTGCGCATTCCCTCTTACGCTGATGCAGGATCGCACCGCAATTATCAATTATCAATTATCAATTAATCGGTAGCCATCAGGATGAATAGTATAGTTGTCTAGGTAAGCAGTAGAGAGATCGACATCCTTACTCCGAAAAAGGTTGCAACCATTCAATTGAGCTTTGAATAAATTCGCTTTTTCCATTCTTGCTCCTCTTAAATCTGCATTACTCAGATTGGCATAGCTTAGATTGGCTTTATAAAGATTAGCACCCTGTAAATTCACATCTTGCAAATCAGCGCCCTGTAAATTAGCAAAACATAGTTCTGCCCTCAATAAATTAGCTCTTCGCAAATTTACTTGAGAAAAATCAACTTGATTAAGTCTAGCGCTAGTGAATTCAGCATCTTGCAAATCAGCCTGCTGTAAGTTAGCCTGATTAAGATTTGAGTAAGGTAAATAGATTTTTTGTAGGCAGCTATAGGCAAGATTAATGCCTTGAAGTTCAGCTTCAAATAGATCAGCAGCATTAATATCTATCCCTTGGAAGTCTCGCCTGCCACTGGCGTATTGAGCTTTCAACTCCGTAACACCAATCTTTCTCATAACGGAAATTTTCTACACCTTCTGTAGTCAAACTGACTTCAAGGTTAAATCACAACTGTAGCAAGTGTATTTCCGTCTAAGTTTTTCTTAAGATTTGTAACGAAATAGATAAATACCACGAAATTAACCTATCAAGCAAACTTAATTTGCTTGATAGGTTAAACAAAAGGCAGCTTATTTCTGTAAAGCCTTTAAATAATCAATAGCTGCTGCTAACTTAGAAGGATAAGCGTAAGCAAACTCCTCAAACCACAGTCCTTCTTCAGAATCAACATCTAGTTGTTTCAGCCAACTTTCAGCCTGCTTCTCTATCTCTATTAATTGCTGCTGGCGTAATTTTTCCTGACGAACTTCCTCTTGTTGTTCCTGTTCTTTAATCTCTTCTCTAATCTCAGCAAAAACTTTATTTTCTGCCCCAAATCTCATTTTTCTAGAAGCAGAATAAGAGTTTTTACTCGGCGAAAAGCCACTTTTATTTATATCAGATTTAACCTCGGACAACAAACTATCAAACCCAGAACGATGATTCTTAACAGAAACATCTTTTCCCTCTTCAAACTCAGACTTGACATTTGCCAAAAGACTATCTAAATCAGATGATTTTTCTTTCTCCTTTACTACTCCTAAAAACTCACCGGAACTTAATTTACGCTTATCTTCAACAGGTTGCGGAGATAATTTATTCTGCTTATCTTTTTCCTCATACTCCTTCTTAATCTCAGATAAAAGCTCATCCATTCCAAATCACCTATTAGCAATTAGCAACTAGCAATTAGCAAAATCAATCAGTAATTGCATTCAACAAAACCTCAGTCAAAGTGATATCTTCCATATCATCTATAGTAATAGTATCGACAATATCGAACTTAGCCCCAGCACTTTGCAATTCATCATCCAAAATCTTCAAAAACCTCGTTGCTTCTGCATCATTGCCAACCTGTACAAAAGAAATAGCCAACTCTTCATCTCGATCAATACGCCGCGATGCTTCCACAATCGTCCGCATCACTGCCTTACGGTCATCTGGTTCACCATCCGTTACCACCAAAATCGTCTCTCCGTTAGATTTTGATTGACCAGATGCTTTATTTTGGAAATAACTGCCCAAAGCGTCTTGCAAAACTGCCGTTAAATTAGTCCTGCCAGAAGGCTCATTTTCAGTGAATATCTGTGACACTTTGTTGGCAGTAACATTGTTGTAGCGCTTAAACCGCCCAGAAAAAGTATAAACTGTAATGCCATCAGGATCTAAATCTTCGCACTTACTAGCCAAAGCTAAGGTAGACTCCTGCATCACCTGCCAACGGCTTTTCCCTCCCCACTGGTCTTTGATCGACATACTGCCACTTTTATCAATAATTAGGGTATAGTCGCGGTCTTCTAGCATGGAGTCCCCTTCCCTAGCTGGATTTTTTTACCTAATCTTAACTTAGCAACTCCTAGGCAGAAGCTAAGGTTTGGTCTAACGAAACCCAGCTAAACTTGCGAATCGCCTCCCAATTCTAAAATTACTTTCACCTTGGGTTCAAGCTTAGGTAAATTAACTAAATATTCTCTTTCCTGGCGAGAAAGAACCTGTCCTTCCAAAATCCAAACTAATAAACCCTTCGCCTTAGCAGGCAAATTTTCCAATTGATAATTAATCATTGGCGGAATGTAATAAACTGGACCAACTGCCGCATCTTGGCCAATATCCTTTTTGCCCAAATGAGGAGGACGTACACCGTGTATTCCCGTCAAATATGCGGCTAAATCTCCTAATCCTCTGGCTGTAATATGTAAGCTTACGTAGCCATTTGCTCGCAAACGCCTTTGATAGCGTCCTTCAAACCCCCCTTCCAGGGGCATATAAACTCCTAAAGCGCCAGACTTATCTAAGTCCCGGATAAAGGATTTACCGCTTGTAATCAGTGCCATTGCGTTTTAATTTTCGTTAAAATTCCCTAAGTCCTAATTATAGTATTTAACCTAAATTATTTTCTTGTTGACTAAACCAACTAAACTAGCTATAATTTACGATTGTGACTAAAGTTAAAACCTTTACTTGCAAACGTGCCTCGTTAAGATACTGGGGTTTTAAAAAATCTCTAAGTCTTAACGGTAACAGGCGAAAGTTAAAGCCAAGTATTTCTAATGTTGAGCTTAACTGGCGTACTTGGACTTTAGGACATTGCAGTAATAAATAAAGGTTCGCGCTCTCCTTTTGTGGAGAAGTTGCCTGTTGGCAGAAGACTCAGAATTTCTTTCGGTCTATCTGCTAGCTAAAGTGTCGTCTAGAAAGGAGAGGGGCTGCCGAAGTGTATTTAGGCATTCTTGGTACAAAACTAGGTATGACCCAAATCTTTGACCAAGAAACAGGGGTAGCTATTCCTGTAACAGTCATCGAAGCGGGTTCTTGCACAGTAACTCAAATAAAAACCGAAGAAACTGATGGCTATAATGCCATCCAAGTTGGCTATAAAGAAGCCAAACCCAAGGCAATTAACAAACCAGAGCAAGGCCACCTCAAAAAGGCCAATGCTCCTTTGTTACGCCATTTAAAAGAATATCGCTTAGATAGTCCCAACCAGTACGAACTAGGTCAAACCATCAAAGCCGATATCTTTAATCCTGGGCAAATAGTTGATGTGAGCGGAACTAGTACAGGAAAAGGTTTCGCCGGATATCAAAAACGACATAACTTTAAACGTGGTCCCATGTCCCACGGTTCCAAAAACCATCGCCTTCCTGGTTCAACTGGACCGGGAACAACCCCAGGTAGAATCTTTCCTGGCAAGAAAATGGCAGGGCGCTTGGGAGGAGAGAAAGTAACTGTACGCAAACTCAAAGTAGTCAGCGTAGATGTAGAACGGAACCTCTTATTAGTCAAAGGGGCAATCCCAGGCAAACCAGGTGGTTTACTAAGTATTACCCCAGCCAAATGGGTTAAGCACAGTAATTAAATCATCTCTTGCAAATGACAATTCAAAGAAACAAATGGTTAAATGTATAGTCAAAAACTGGGAAGGAGAAGAGTTCTCCGAAGCAACTTTAGAGCTAAAAGTAGCTAAAGAAGAAAATGCTGCTCATATTGTCCACCGAGCTTTAGTACGGCAAATGACTAACGCTCGTCAAGGCAATGCTTCTACCAAAACTAGAGCCGAAGTTAGAGGCGGCGGTCGCAAACCCTGGCGACAAAAAGGTACTGGTCGCGCCCGTGCTGGTTCTATTCGCTCTCCTTTATGGAAAGGCGGTGGGGTAATCTTTGGTCCCAAACCGAGAACTTTTAACCTCAAAATGAATCGCAAAGAGCGACGTTTAGCCCTAAGAACAGCCTTTGCTAGTCGCTCTGAAGACTTATTGGTAGTAGCGGATTTTGCTGAGCAACTGCCTAAACCTAAAACTCAAGAAATGGTCAAAGCTTTGGCTCGTTGGGGTGTAGAACCACGTCAGAAAGTCTTGCTGATCTTGCCGGAAGTAGCCGAAAACGTCAACCTCTCAGCGCGAAATATAGCTAACCTCAAGCTAATTCGCACCAACAACCTCAACGTTTACGATTTATTAGTAGCTGACAAAATCGTCACCACATCTGAAGGTTTGGCAAAAATCCAGGAGGTTTATAGTGACTAATTACAATCCCCGTGACTTGCCGGATCTAATTATCAAGCCCATTGTTACAGAAAAGGCCACCTTACTCTTAGAAAACAATCAATACGTCTTTGATGTCGCTCTTAAAGCGGATAAACCGAAAATCAAAGCAGCCATTGAAAGCTTATTTGATGTCAAAGTAACCAAAGTCAACACCAGTCGTCCTCCCCGGAAAAAGCGCCGCGTTGGTAAATATATCGGTTATAAACCTCAATATAAAAGAGCGATTATCACCTTAGCAGAAGGTGACTCCATAACCTTATTCCCAGAAGTGTAAACTTGTATCTTTTATTTCTTTAAGTTATGGCTATCCGTTCTTATCGGCCCTATACTCCTGGTACTCGTCAAGCGACAGTTTCAGACTTTTCTGAAATTACCAAAAGTAAGCCGGAAAAATCCCTAACCAAATTTAAACATCGCGCCAAAGGTCGTAACAATCGTGGTGTCATCACCAGTCGCCGTCGTGGTGGTGGTCATAAGCGCCTCTATCGCCAAATCGACTTTCGCCGCGACAAGCGCAATATGCCCGCAGAAGTGCTGGCAATAGAGTATGATCCCAACCGCAACGCCAGAATAGCTCTGTTGCACTATGAAGATGGTGAAAAGCGTTATATACTCTGCCCTGCCGGATTAACCGTTGGCACCACAGTAATTTCTAGTAGCGATGCTCCCTATGAAATTGGTAATGCCTTACCCCTAGCCAAAATACCTCTAGGTACCACGGTTCACAATGTTGAAATGAAACCAGGCAAAGGCGGACAAATTGTTCGTTCTGCTGGTGCAGCAGCTCAGGTTGTTGCTAAAGAAGGTAACTATGTCACTATCAAATTACCTTCTAAAGAAGTGCGTATGATACGCAAAGAATGCTACGCTACCATCGGCCAAGTTGGTAATGCAGAAGCTCGTAACCTCAGCTTAGGAAAAGCTGGTCGTTCTCGCCGTCTAGGGCGAAGACCAAAAGTACGAGGTAGTGCCATGAACCCGGTAGACCATCCCCACGGCGGTGGAGAAGGGCGCGCTCCTATTGGCAGAAGCGGTCCGGTGTCCCCTTGGGGTAAACCAACTTTGGGAGCTAAAACTCGTAAAAAGAAAAAGCTCAGCAATGCTCTGATTGTTCGCCGTCGTCGTTCTGGTAAAGGTAAAAAAGACTAAACGAACTTTTGACTAAAATAACTTTACATCGGAAATAAACTATGGGTCGTTCTTTAAAAAAAGGGCCATTTGTTGCTGATAGCTTACTAAGCAAAATTGAAAAACTCAATGCCAAGGACGAGAAAAAGGTTATAAAAACCTGGTCGAGGGCTTCAACAATCTTGCCTCAAATGGTTGGTCACACTATTGCTGTCCATAATGGCCGCCAACACGTGCCGATTTTTATCAATGAACAAATGGTTGGTCATAAACTAGGGGAATTCGCCCCGACAAGAACCTTTCGAGGCCATTCCAAAGGTGACAAGAAAGCTGGTCGTCGATAAAAAGCTCACCTAGCCGTCAACTGTTAATAAATTAAGTATTCATGATGGCTTTAAGAGGAGAAAACTATGGTGGTAGATACTACAGAAGAAGTAAAAGCGATCGCTCGCTATATCCGGATGTCCCCCCGCAAGGTTAGACGGGTCTTAGACCAAATTCGCGGTCGTACCTATAGAGAAGCCCTAATTTTATTGGAGTTTATGCCCTATCGTGCCTGTGGTCCAGTGCTTAAAGCATTGCGTTCTGCTGGCGCTAACGCTGAGCATAATGCCGGATTAGACAGAGCCTCTCTAGTTATTAGCCAAGCCTATGCCGATCAAGGGCCCACCTTGAAGCGCTTTAGGCCGAGGGCCCAAGGTAGAGCTTACCAAATCCGCAAACCAACTTGTCACATCACTATTGCTGTGGCTCCGGAAATGGAGGAATAGCTCCGAGATTTGACTAACTAGTAGTAAAGGAAAAGTTTGTGGGACAAAAAATTCATCCAATTGGTTTCCGGTTAGGGGTAACCAAAGAACACTCTTCTCGCTGGTATGCTGACACAAAACGCTATCCAGAACTGCTGCAAGAAGACCATAAAATTCGCCAGTATGTTGACAAAAACCTTAATAATGCTGGAATTTCAGACATCCGTATTGAACGCAAAGCCGATCAAATTGACTTGGAAGTTCATACAGCTAGACCCGGTGTTGTCGTCGGACGGGGTGGTAGCGGCATTGAATCCTTGAGAACGGGGCTACAAAATGCCTTGGGAAGCAATCGTCAAATTCGGATCAATGTCATTGAAGTAACTAGAGTAGATGCTGATGCTACTCTGATTGCCGAAAATATTGCTCAACAATTAGAAAGGCGGGTTTCTTTTCGTAGAGTAGTACGTCAAGCTATTCAAAGGGCTCAACGAGCAGATGTCCAAGGTATCAAAATTCAGGTAAGCGGCCGACTCAATGGAGCAGAAATTGCTCGTACTGAGTGGACTCGCGAAGGTCGAGTTCCCTTACATACTCTTCGGGCTGACATTGATTATTCCTACCGCACCGCTAAAACTATCTACGGTATTTTAGGAGTCAAGGTTTGGGTCTTTAAAGGAGAGATTATTCCGGGACAAGAAGAACAATCAACCCCAAACCCGTCCCAAACTCCGCGCCGTCAGCTTCGCCGCCAGCAGTTTGAAGACCGATCTGAATAAAGGGGCCAAAAACCAATTATGCTAAGTCCAAAAAGAACCAAATTTCGCAAACAGCACCGCGGCCGTATGAGAGGTCTAGCCCATCGGGGAAATAGAGTTGACTTTGGGGATTTTGCTCTCCAAGCAATTGAACCTAGCTGGGTCACATCACGGCAAATCGAGGCTGCCCGTCGAGCTATGACTCGCTATGTCCGTAGAGGCGGTAAAATCTGGATTCGTATTTTCCCTGACAAACCTGTCACCATGCGTCCTGCTGAAACAAGAATGGGTTCTGGTAAAGGCTCTCCTGAATACTGGGTAGCCGTAGTCAAGCCAGGACGCATCATGTTTGAAATGGCAGGTGTTTCAGAAGAAATTGCCAGAGAAGCAATGCGCCTTGCGGCTCAAAAGCTACCTTTGAAAACCAAATTTGTTACCCGCGCTGAGGATCAACTCTAAATCATGGCTTTTCCTAAAATAGCAGAAGTAAGAAGTTTAAGCGATGAAGAACTGGCTGAAGAGATTGTTGCTGTTAAAAAGAAATTATTTGAGCTAAGACTCGAAAAAGTCACCCGCCAGACAGAAACGACCCATGAGCCTAAGCACGCTCGACATCGCTTAGCTCAACTATTAACTGTAGAAAGGGAGCGTCAACTGCAAGCTTCTACTAATGATTCCCCCATTGCTAAAGAACAAGAGGAGTAAAACTTAATATGGCCGTTAAAGAAAGAGTGGGATTAGTAGTTAGCGACAAAATGGATAAAACCGTTGTTGTGGCTATAGAAAACCGTTCTCCTCATCCTAAGTACGGAAAAATAGTTGTTCGCACTAAGCGATACAAAGTTCACGACGAGGAAAACAAATGTAAATCAGGAGACAGAGTTCGCATTAGAGAGACTCGTCCCCTCAGTCGTACCAAGCGCTGGAGCGTGACTGACATTCTCAATGAAAGCAGCAAGTAAATAGTTAAATTAGTAACTACTAGAACCGTGATTCAACAGCAATCTTACCTTAATGTTGCCGACAACAGTGGCGCTCGTCAACTAATGTGCCTGCGGGTTCTGGGGTCTGGAAACCGCCGCTACGGCGGCATTGGCGATGTTATTATCGCTGTGGTTAAAGACGCTATTCCCAACATGGCAGTCAAAAAATCTGATGTAGTACGAGCGGTTATTGTTCGTACCCGTCACAGCATCCGTAGAGAAAGTGGTATGAGTATTCGTTTCGACGATAATGCTGCTGTAATTATTAATCCTGATAATAATCCTAGAGGAACTAGGGTTTTTGGTCCTGTAGCCAGGGAATTAAGGGAAAAAAACTTTACTAAAATCGTTTCTCTCGCTCCGGAGGTGATCTAATGGCTCAAACAAAAGGTAGCCCCACTCGCTACAAAATGCACGTTAAAAAAGGAGATACAGTACAGGTTATCTCTGGTAGGGATAAAGGGAAAGTCGGGGAAATAACCACAGTTTTTCCTAAGACGAGTAAAGTCTTAGTTGAAGGGGTTAACATTATAACCAAACACGTTAAACCGCAACAAGAAGGCGAATCAGGTCAAATCGTTACCGAAGAAGCGCCGATCCATAGCTCTAATGTGATGTTGTATTCCACTAAAGAGAAAGTAACTAGTCGAACTTCCTACACTTTTACAGAGGATGGTCGTAAAGTCAGGATGCTAAAAAAGACAGGTGAGATTATTGACTAATTTAGTCTCTCTAGCTGTTAAAAACATTCCCTGACCAAGCCCAGGGAAATTTACACTCAAAAACCATGACACAAAGACTAAAGACTATTTATCAAGATAAAATTGTTCCTAAGTTAAAAGAACAGTTTGGATATACTAATATCCATCAAGTCCCTAAAGTCGAAAAAATTACCATTAATCGAGGTTTAGGAGAAGCATCTCAAAATACTAAAGCCCTGGAATCATCTCTTCGGGAATTAGCAACGATTACGGGGCAAAAACCTGTAGTTACTAGAGCGAAAAAAGCGATCGCTGGTTTTAAAATTCGTGAGGGGATGCCGGTTGGGGTAATGGTCACTTTACGCCAAGAAAGAATGTATGCCTTCCTAGATCGCTTAATTAGTTTGTCCTTGCCCAGAATTAGAGATTTCCGTGGTGTGAGTCCAAAAAGCTTTGATGGTAGAGGCAACTATAGTCTTGGCATTAGGGAGCAACTTATTTTTCCAGAAATTGACTACGATAGCATCGACCAAATTCGTGGCATGGATATTTCCATTGTAACCACAGCAAATACTGATGAGGAAGGCCGAGCTTTACTCAAAGAAATGGGTATGCCTTTCCGGAACAATTGATTAGGCGGGAGGGTTAAGTCGACTTAATTTTTCACCATTAACGTTGCTACTAACTTGCCCCTATAACCTATTAAAAGGAGACAAAAAAGCAAAGAATGGCTTCTAATGACACAATTTCAGATATGCTAACCCGCATCCGGAATGCTTGCTTAGTTAGGCATTCCACCACCAACGTTCCTTCAACAAGGATGACTCGCAGCATAGCTCAAGTCCTTAAGGATGAAGGCTTTATCGCTGACTTTGAAGAAGTGGGTGAAGTTATTAAAAAAAATTTAGTAATCTCCCTTAAATACAAAGGAAGAAACCGTCAGCCCATTATTACTAATTTAAAAAGAGTTAGTAAGCCTGGCTTAAGAGTTTACAAAAATCGCAAAGAATTACCAAGAGTTTTAGGTGGTATTGGCATTGCTGTCATTTCTACCTCAAGTGGCATCATGACTGATAGAGAAGCTAGACGAAAAGGAATTGGCGGAGAAATCCTCTGTTATGTATGGTAGCCATTGGCTAGTTGTCACCTTGAGTCATCGATATTTAGTACCGTCAAAAACTTAAGAACAAAGTCAAACAATGGAGTAGCTCAATCATGTCTCGTATTGGCAAGCGTCCAATTCCAATTCCTAGTAAAGTAACAGTAGATATAAAAGGGCAACAGGTTACTGTCAAAGGCCCTAAAGGTACTCTAGATAGAGTATTACCCGACAAAGTAACAGTGGAGCAACAAGGAGATACCCTTGAAGTTCAACGCCAGGATGAGTCTCGTATCTCTCGCCAACTCCATGGTCTATCTCGAACTCTAGTTGCCAACATGGTAGAAGGGGTATCTCAAGGGTATGCGAAACACTTAGATATTCAAGGTATAGGTTATCGCGCCCAGGTTCAAGGCAAAAAGCTGATTCTCAATGTTGGTTACAGTAATCCTGTGGAGATTGATCCTCCAGAGGGAATACAGCTAGCCGTGGAAAAAAATACCCAAGTAACAGTTAGTGGCATCAACAAAGAAATTGTTGGTAATGTAGCTGCCCAAATTCGAGCAGTTAGACCCCCAGAGCCTTATAAAGGTAAAGGTATTCGCTATAAAGGTGAATTCGTCAGACGTAAAGCTGGTAAAGCAGGTAAGAAGTAAAAAAATGAAGCCTTCTCGTAAACAATTAGTTAAACGCCGTCATCAAAGAATACGTCGTCAAGTTCGCGGCACATCTACTCGCCCTCGGTTAGCTGTTTTTCGCTCTAACCACCATATTTATGCTCAAGTTATCGACGACCAAGCTCAGCATACTCTAGCTGCTGCCTCTACACTAGACCCAGACTTGAAAAGTAAAATACCTTCTGGGGCAACTTGCGAAGCTTCCTCGGAAGTGGGCAAATTAGTAGCAGCAAGAGCTAAAGAACAAGGTATCGCAAAAGTGGTTTTTGATAGGGGGGGCAATCTTTATCATGGTAGAGTCAAAGCTCTTGCTGATGCTGCTCGCGAAGGAGGATTAGATTTTTGATTTTTAATAAGTATAAGTCAAAGTGTTTATTTTTCAATTAAAACTCTAAAAAACAAAAAAGCGTCATGGCTAAAGGTAAAAAAAACAAGCGTGCCAAAGAAAAAGAATCAACTTGGCAAGAAAGGGTAATTCAAATTCGTCGAGTTAGTAAAGTTGTTAAGGGTGGTAAAAAATTAAGCTTCCGTGCCATCGTTGTAGTTGGCAATGAGAAAGGTCAAGTAGGAGTTGGTGTCGGTAAAGCAAGTGATGTTATTGGTGCTGTCCGTAAAGGAGTTGCCGATGGCAAAAAGCAGTTAATTGAAGTTTCTTTAACTAAATCCAATTCCATTACTCACCCAGCAAATGGTATCTCTGGAGGGGCGAAAGTCATAGTACGACCTGCTGCACCCGGTACTGGTGTAATTGCTGGCGGTGCTGTTCGTACCGTATTAGAACTAGCGGGAGTAAAAAATATCTTAGCTAAACAGTTAGGTTCTAACAACCCTTTAAATAATGCTAGGGCAGCTATTAATGCCCTAGATGGTTTGCGAACTTTTTCTGATGTGGCTGAAGAAAGAGGAATCCCCATTGAAAAGCTCTATATATAGCTAGATTGCAACAATTGGAAGTTTACAAAAACAAATTATGAGAATTAACGACGCTGTACCTAAAAAAGGTTCTAAAAAAAGGCCCCGCCGCTTAGGTAGGGGCATTTCCGCAGGACAAGGAGCTAGCTGTGGTAAAGGGATGCGTGGTCAAAAAGCTCGTTCAGGAACAGGAACAAAACCAGGTTTTGAAGGGGGACAAATGCCCCTTTATCGCCGCATCCCTAAATTAAAGCACTTTACAGTCATTAATCCTCGGCATTACACTACAATCAACGTTAAGAATCTTTCTTCTGTGGCTGCTAACAGTGAAGTAACTCTTGCCTCTTTATTAGAAAGCGGCATTGTAACTCAAAATGATGGCCCTTCTCAAAATTCTTGGCGATGGAGAATTAAATGTTCCTTTACAAGTAAAAGCGGCTGCTTTTACAACTAGCGCACGCCAGAAAATTGAAGCGGCTGGTGGTAGCTGGGAAATTATTTAAAATGGGTCAAATATCGGTTAGATAATTGCTAGTAGAGATTAGCTAGCAAAATAATTTTAAAAAAAAGAATTAAAATTATCATAAACCTATCTCTAGTAACCTTAAAAAGTCAAAATTCATGGTTGTAAGTCGAGATAAAACACCAACAGCCCAAGAGACTTTTATGCAGATGGCTCAAGCAGCCGGCCTCCGTGGGCGGTTGCTAGTTACTGTTGGTCTGTTGATTTTAGTCCGCTTCGGGGTAAGAGTTCCTGTACCGGGAATCAACCGAACTGCTTTTGAAGAAGGAGTTCGTAATAATGCTGTCTTGGGATTTTTAGATATCTTCTCTGGAGGTGGTTTTACAGCAGTAGGGATTTTTAGTTTAGGAATTCTACCTTTTATTAATGCCTCCATTATTATGCAGTTGCTAACAGCAGCTATTCCCTCCTTAGAGAATTTGCAGAAGAATGAAGGAGAAGCAGGAAGGCGCAAAATATCCCAAATAACTCGCTATGTGGCCCTTGGTTGGGCTATTATTCAAAGTACAGGGTTTACCTTTGGTTTACTGCGAAATTATATAGAGAACGACGCGCTATTGTTTAAGCTAGCTATAGTACTTGCTCTCACCGCTGGTTCTATGTTCGTTATGTGGGTTTCTGAAGTAATCACAGAAAGAGGTATTGGTAACGGAGCCTCTCTATTGATTTTTGTCAATATTGTCGCTAGTCTACCTAAAACATTAGGAGATACAATTCAGTTTGCTCAAAGTGGAGGTCGAGAAGCTGTAGCTCAAGTAGTTATCTTACTACTTGTTTTCTTAGTAATGATTTTACTGATCGTTTTTGTACAGGAAGGTACACGCCGTATTCCAATTATTTCTGCTCGGCGGCAAGTGGGCAAACGCTTATACAGAGAAAGAAAAAGCTATTTACCTCTACGTCTTAACCAAGGTGGAGTAATGCCGATTATTTTTGCCACCGCCATACTATTTTTGCCTAACTCTTTGGCACAATTCACCAATATTGAAGCTTTTGATACTATTGCTAGATACTTAAGTCCTAGAAGCACTGGGGGCATCCCTTGGTTATATGTAGCTGTACTAGGACTTTCTATTGTCTTTTTTAGCTATTTTTATGCTTCTTTAATTGTCAACCCTGTAGATATGTCCCAAAACTTAAAAAAGATGGGTTCTAGTATACCTGGTATTCGTCCTGGTAAAGCTACTAGCGATTATCTAGAAAAAGTGCTAAATCGTTTGACTTTTTTAGGGGCAATTTTCTTAGGTTTGGTCGCTATTGTACCTATTTTTGTAGAGACAGCTACAGGAGTAACAACCTTTCAGGGTTTAGGAGCAACTTCTTTATTGATTCTCGTCGGTGTAGCCATAGACACAGCAAAGCAAATCCAAACCTATGTAATTTCCCAAAGGTATGAAGGCATGGTCAAGCAGTAAGCTTTTAACCTAGTTAGGATAGCAAATGACAAGTTCAAGAATTGTTTTTTTAGGCCCTCCAGGGGCAGGAAAAGGGACTCAAGCTCAAAAATTAGCAGATTTGTTGGGCATTCCCCATATTTCTACAGGTGAAATTCTACGAGGGGCCATCAAGAAAAACACTACTTTAGGAAAAAAAGCTCAAAGTTATGTAGATAGAGGAGAGCTAGTTCCCGATGAATTAATTCTCGATTTAATCAAAGAACGGTTGAATCAAGCAGATGCGAGTCAGGGGTGGATTTTAGATGGCTTTCCTCGGAATGTTGAACAAGCTGAGTTTTTAGATAATTTGCTAGATGAATTACAACAGTCTGCTAGTCATGTAGTTAATCTAGAAGTCCCGGAAGCAGAACTAATTACTCGTCTTCTACAAAGGGGGCGTAGGGACGATACAGAAGAAACTATTCGCCGTCGCCTAGAAGTTTATCAAGAAGAAACTGCTCCAGTACTTGATTATTATCACACTCGTCATAGTCTTAAGTCAGTGGATGGCAATCTTTTACCAGAAGAAGTGACCAAATCCTTAGAAAAGATAGTTACTTCATAGAAAATCAACTTCAAGAAAATTTAATCCTGATTATTAGAAATAGTTTTGTAGAAACTAAGCTAAACAGCCCAAGAGCAAATTTAATAAATAGGTATTTAAATCACCTTTTATTGTTTTAAGTTACATCAAACAGATGACCTATTGATAACAACTGAGGTATTTATAAATTGGCTAAGCAAGATTTAATTGAGATGGAAGGCACAGTAACAGAATCTTTGCCTAATGCCATGTTTCGAGTCGATCTAGACAATGGTTTCAATATCCTAGCCCATATTTCTGGCAAAATCCGCCGTAACTATATCAAGATTTTACCTGGGGATAGGGTCAAAGTAGAGCTTACTCCCTACGACCTTACTAAAGGTAGAATCACTTATCGTTTGCGTAAGAAGTAAACGGTAGCCAACAAATAATCAGCAATAGTTGAAACTAATTGTAAATAAATAGGGTAAATCCAACTATAGACTTACAAAAATAAGTCAATGATTGCTATAATAGTAAGCTTGCAGTATGGCCAAAAAGAGGCATGAAAGTTAGAGCATCAGTAAAAAAAATGTGTGAAAAATGTCGCGTTATTCGTCGTCGTGGCAGAGTGATGGTGATTTGTACTAATCCCAAGCACAAACAGCGTCAAGGTTAACTAGCTTAAAATTGGTTAAGTAATTCATTTTTAAGTTTTGAAGAATAATAAAGATTAGTAGTAAAAGTGACAAATTAGGGAGAAGAAAGTGTGGCTAGGATTAGCGGTGTAGACCTTCCGCGCGATAAGCGAATAGAGATAGGTTTAACCTACATTTTTGGCATTGGATTATCTCGTTCCCAAGAGATTTTAGCAAATACAGGAATTGATCCAGATAAAAGAGTTAAAGATTTAACTGACGAAGAAGCAGCAAAATTGCGCTCTTATGTAGAAAGCAACTACCAAGTCGAAGGTGACTTGAGACGTTGGGAATCTATGAATATCAAACGTCTGGTTGACATTGGTGCATATAGAGGGCGGCGGCATCGCCAAGGGCTACCTGTTAGAGGGCAACGTACTCGTACTAACGGCAGAACAAGGCGCGGAAGGCGACTAACTGTTGCTGGTAAGAAAAAAGCTCCTGGTAAAAAATAGATAGTTTGTATTTGTTTTTCCTTAACCTATTCCTTCATTCAAACTCAATATCAAGTTAGCAAGTTCAGTAAGTAATATGGCTCGACCAACAAAGAAAAGTGGCGCTAAAAAACAAAAGCGTAACATTCCCAGTGGTATTGCCCACATTCATTCTACTTTCAACAATACCATAGTCACAATTTCGGATACTCGTGGAGATGCAGTTTCTTGGGCTTCTGCTGGTTCGAGCGGTTTCAAAGGGGCTAAAAAAGGTACTCCCTTTGCTGCTCAAACCGCAGCAGATAGTGCTGCTCGGCGGGCAATGGAACAGGGAATGCGCCAATTGGAAGTAATGGTCAGCGGGCCAGGTGCAGGAAGAGAAACAGCCATCCGCGCTTTGCAAGGAGCAGGATTAGAAATTACTCTGATTCGGGATGTCACACCAATTCCTCACAATGGCTGTCGTCCCCCCAAGCGGCGTAGAGTTTAGTCTCGATTCATCCCCTAGTAAAAAAGACAAAACAACACCGCGAAACATGACAAAGGACAAAAAAGGGAGGTTACTCTGTGGCGCAGTTTAGTATTGATCCAGTAGAGTCTAAGACCCATAAAAATCAGAGCCAGTATAGCCAGTTTGTCATAGAGCCTCTAGAACGCGGTCAAGGGACAACTGTTGGCAACGCCCTGCGTCGGGTGTTACTCTCCAACTTAGAAGGAACAGCGGTAACGGCTGTACGAATTGCTGGAGTAAGCCACGAATTTGCAACTCTTGAAGGTGTAAGGGAAGACGTTCTAGAAATTCTTTTGAATATGAAAGAAATTGTCTTCAGAAGCCATACTTCTGCACCCCAAATAGCACGCCTTGTCGCTACAGGACCAGCAACAGTAATCGCAGCTCAGTTCGACCTACCTTCAGAAATAGAAATCGTCGATCCGAATCAGTACGTGGCTACTCTTGCAGAAGGGGCCAAACTGGAAATGGAATTTCGTCTAGAAAGAGGAAAAGGCTATCGGGCTGTACAAAGGGGAAGAGATGAAGCAACTTCATTAGATTTCCTGCAAATTGATGCTGTCTTCATGCCTGTAAGCAAAGTTAATTACAGCGTAGAGGATATTCATACAGATGGTACTGTTGCTAAAGACAGGCTGATTATGGATATCTGGACTAATGGTAGCTTGAAGCCGGAAGAAGCGCTGTCTCAAGCTGCTGGAATTGTTGTAGATCTCTTTAGTCCCATTCAGGATCTCAACATTCAAGAGAAGCCTGAAGATTACCAGGAGGACGAAGATCCTACTAGCCAAATTCCTATTGAGGAATTACAACTTTCGGTACGAGCTTACAACTGTTTGAAGCGCGCTCAAATTAATTCAGTGGCAGATTTACTCGATTACTCTCAAGAAGACCTGTTGGAAATCAAAAACTTTGGTCAGAAATCTGCCGAAGAAGTTATTGAAGCCTTGCAGCAACGCTTGGGAATTACTTTACCCCAAGAGAAATCAAAAGTTTAGTTGAGTTAGATAGTTGGTAAGTTTTTTTGATTATAAAGCTAACAAGGGATAACTTACCAACTACCTCAGTAGATAATTCGTACTTAATTATGGAGGAACAAAATGCGTCACCGCTGTCGAGTACCAGAACTAGGTTTACCCGCAGATCAGCGTAAAGCTTTATTGAGGGCTTTAGCTACCCAATTAATTCGTCATGGGCAAATCAAAACTACCAAAACCCGCGCCCGGGCAGTGCGCCCTAAAGTAGAGAAAATGATTACTTTAGCTAAGGATGGTTCTTTAGCTTCCCGTCGTCAGGCTATGGCTTTTCTTTATGATAAAAAATTAGTCCATGCTTTGTTTGAACAAGCTCAAGAACGCTACGGAAGTCGTAATGGCGGTTATACCCGCATTTCTCGTACCATAAAAAGGCGCGGAGATAATGCAGAAATGGCTATTATAGAATTAGTCTGAGGTCTTAAATAATTTGAGAGACCAGAAACAGCGTATTGCTCTAGTTATTCAGTATGTAGGTACTCATTTCCACGGTTGGCAAAGGCAGCCCAACCAAAGAACAGTCCAAGCAGAAATAGAGCAGGCGATCGCCAAAGTTTGCCAGAGACAGGTAAACTTACATGGGGCAGGGCGTACAGATGCAGGAGTTCATGCTGCGGCTCAAGTAGCTCATTTTGAGGTTACTAGTCCTATTCCTGCTGTGAGGTGGGCGAAGCTTCTTAATAGCCTTTTACCTGATGATTTACTGATTAGAGCTTCTGCTTTAGTAGATCCTAACTGGCACGCTCGTTTTTCAGCGATCTGGCGACGCTATCGCTATACTTTTTATACAGGTGAGCAACCTAACCTTTTTGTGCAACCCTTCTGCTGGCACTACTACCACAATCAACTAGAGGCATCTTTACTAAGCAAGGCACTCAAACCATTAATTGGCCGTCATCACCTCGCAGCTTTTAGGAGGGCAGGTTCTCAAAGAACTCATTCTTGGGTGGAGGTTCAAGGGGCGCAGTGTTATCGTAGAGGGCCTTTTATCCAACTAGAAATCCAGGCTAATGGCTTTCTCTATGGCATGGTGAGATTATTAGTAGGGATGTTAGTTGAAGTGGGAACAGGCAAGCGATCGCCAGAGAGTTTTACAGAAATTTGGGTAAATCAAAACAGAGAAGAAGTTAAATATTCAGCCCCAGCAAAAGGACTATGCTTGTTGAGAGTTGGTTATCCGGATTTTCCTTTCTCCCGTGATATTTGGTTTGATAGTCAACCTCAATTCTTATTATCGAACTATTAATAAAACTTTGTTTATAGTTCGAGATTATTAGATAATAGTTAATTGCTGATTATTTCTTAAACCGAACCACTTAAATATTACAGATAAATGATTAAGACACCGTTACCAAATAAAGAAACTCTAGAGCAAAAATGGTATATCGTTGATGCTGCTGACCAGCGTTTAGGAAGATTAGCAACAGAAATTGCTAGCATTTTGCGGGGTAAAAACAAGCCTACTTTTACTCCCCATATGGATACTGGGGATTTTGTGGTGGTAATCAACGCTGAGAAAGTTATTGTTACTGGTAAAAAAAGTACTCAAAAACTTTACCACCGACATTCAGGAAGACCGGGGGGAATGAAAGTAGAAACCTTTGAAAACTTACAAAATCGCATTCCTGAAAGGATTATCGAAAAGGCTGTAAAGGGAATGTTGCCAAAAAATGCTTTAGGTCGAAAACTTTTTACTAAGTTAAAAGTTTATCCTGGCCCCAAGCACCCTCATCAAGCCCAAACACCTGAAAATTTGCAAATTAATACGATTCCAAGGAGATAAGTAATGCCTGAAGAACAAAATGATCGAGCAGTATACTGGGGAACTGGTCGTCGTAAACGCTCTATAGCCAGAGTGCGCCTAGTTCCTGGCAATGGTCAACTTAAGGTTAATGGTAAAGAAGGTAACATTTACTTTAACCAAAACCCTAGTTACATCGCCGCAGCTAAAGCCCCTTTAGAAACTTTAGGTTTGGAAAACGAGTACGATATTTTGGTTAATGCCCACGGAGGTGGACTAACAGGTCAGTCTGATGCTGTTAAACTAGGAGTAGCTAGAGCGCTTTGTGAACTTGACCCAGATAATCGCCAACCTCTGAAAACTGAAGGGTATTTGACTCGTGATCCTAGAGCCAAAGAGCGTAAGAAATATGGTTTACATAAAGCCAGAAAAGCCCCTCAATACTCTAAGCGATAATTAATTAAGGGAAAGAAAAAGAAAATGCCTAAACCAGATATCCATCCTGAATGGTATCCTGATGCCAAAGTTTATTGTAACGGCGAATTAGTTATGACTGTTGGCTCTACCAAGCCAGAAATTAGTGTTGAGGTTTGGTCGGGAAATCACCCCTTTTATACCGGAACTCAGAAAATTATCGATACAGAAGGGCGTGTCGAGCGTTTTATGCGTAAATATGGGATGCTTTCCGGCGAAGAGTCTCAGTCTGACGAAAAATAGCTACCTATTCAAATTTTGTTAACCCAGTAGATAATCTGCTGGGTTAATTGCATTTAAGGGACTAAACAAAAACGCTATTTTTTAAAGGAGTAATTATCATGGCTGAGTCTTATTTATTAGACAAACTGAAATCTGTAGAACAAACCTTTGCTGAATTAACTCGGCGTTTAGCAGATCCAGATATTGCGACTAATCCAAATGAACTGCAAAAGGTAGCTAAAGCGCGTTCTTCCCTAGAAGAAACAGTTAATACCTATGTCGCATGGAAGTCTACTCAAGAAGAATTGGCAGGGGCAAAGGAAGTTCAAAAAGAAGCCAACAGCGAACCAGAGTTGCAGGAAATGGCAGCTTTGGAAGTGGCAGAGTTACAGGAAAAGTCTCTTGAGTTAGAAAATCGTCTCAAGGTTTTGCTTTTACCCAGAGATCCTAACGATGATAAAAACATTATGTTAGAAATTAGGGCGGGAACTGGGGGAGATGAGGCCAGTATTTGGGCTGGGGATTTGGTGCGTTTATACTCTCGCTATGGAGAGAGTCAGGGGTGGCGAGTCAAATTACTGAGTGAATCTACTGCTGATATGGGTGGTTTTAAAGAAGCTATCCTAGAAATTAAAGGGGAACAAGTCTACAGTCAGTTGAAATTTGAAGCGGGAGTTCATCGAGTACAAAGAGTCCCAACTACAGAGGCAGGAGGAAGAGTACATACTTCCACAGCTACTGTGGCAGTGATGCCGGAGGTGGATGACGTGGAGGTAAAAATCGATCCTAAAGATATTGAGATGTCTACTGCTCGTTCTGGTGGGGCCGGGGGACAAAATGTTAACAAGGTAGAAACTGCTGTAGATTTAATCCACAAACCTACAGGTATTCGGATCTTTTGTACTGAGGAGCGATCGCAACTACAAAACCGTGAACGGGCAATGCAGATTCTCAGGGCTAAACTTTATGAGATCAAGTTACAGGAACAAAAAGCTGCGGTTACTTCTATGAGGCGTTCTCAAGTAGGTACAGGAGCGCGTTCGGAAAAAATTCGTACCTATAATTACAAAGACAACCGTATTACAGATCATCGCTTGGGGCAGAATTTTAGTTTAGCCCCTGCCTTGGAAGGAGATGTGGAACATATCATCCAAGCTTGTATTTCTCAAGATCAGCAAGAACGTTTAGAAGAACTCGCTCGTTCTTCTAGTATGGCGGAAGTTGTTTAATAATTTTCTGGCGCTTCTCGGACAAAAGCTAAATGAGGTCTTGCTTTGCCGCTAGTTAAGCTTAACCAGGCTAGCCCTTCTGTTGTACCGATCCAAAGTTTGTTACCTGAGTCTGGGGCTAAGGACATAATTTGGTCGGAAGGGAGGTTAGTGACGACTCCTAAAGAAGCACCACTATCAGCTTTGATCTTTAAAAGACCAGTGGTTGTACCTACCCAAACCGTACCGTCTTTAGCAAAACTTACTTTAGTAACATTTAGGCCTCTCAAAGGAGTTACTGAACGTTCAATGCGCTGAGTTTCTGGGTCAATTACTAATAAACTATTAGGGGTTCCTACCCAAAGTTTGCCGTCTTTAGGATTGGTAGTGATGGTTTGGACTACACCACCTGGTAGATCAGCAATGCGTCCGACAGGGAAAGCACTACCTGTATTTACTTTGACTAGTCCTTGGAGTGTTCCTACCCAAAGTTGACCTTTTTTATCTAAGGTTAAGGCATTGGCGCTTACCCCTGGTAACTCTTGTAGGGTTGTCATTTGCAATCCCTTATCAGGACTAACTAAAGTTAAACCGCGATCGCCTCCTACCCACAAAAATCCTCTTTGATCAATTAACAAAGAGAGTATTTTTTGAGAAGGTAAAGAAACACTATCTACAGTGACAGAGTTTAACTTAGAATCTACTCTTAGTAAGCCTTGGTGGGTTCCTACCCATACCCTTCCTACTTTATCTTGAGCTAAAGCACCAATTTTGTAGTTAGGTAAACTAATTCTGCTAATTATTGCCCCGGTGTTAGGGTTGATACGAGCTAAGCCTAGCCATGAACCTACCCAAAGATCCCCTGTGTAATGGCTTTGTAAGGCCGTAACTCGAAAATCCTTTTCTGAGCGCTCTACATCTTGCCTAATACGTTGAGGAGGCAAAGGCTCTATTCTGGCTGGAGGAGGTTCTTCTTCATACTCTCCAGTTGGTAGATTATTTCCGTCGGGAGTTTGCCCCCAAACAGGCATCGGTAAGCTTAAAGCTACCCCACTGAGGACAAAACCGATACAGGCTGATTTCCAGTACATTTATTGACAATTTTTGCTTTACTGCGCCTATTTTAGGCCATTTGCCCAAAATCAAGGCAGATACCTACGAGATACCTGCCATAAACTTTATCTAATTTTAGTCGGTGGTAATTTAAACGTAACTTCTGAGAATTGCTTAGAAGTCAAGAATAAACTTTCCCAAATTAAATCAGTTTTTTAATATAGCTCTTCTTCTTGATGAGTTGTGATTGTGCAGTCAGAAGTAGGATAAGCAACACAAGTAAGAACGTAACCTGCTTCGATTTGATCGTCATCTAAGAAAGACTGGTCAGACTGATCGATAGTACCGGATTTTACTTTACCTGCACAGGTAGAACAAGCACCAGCACGGCAGGAATAAGGTAAGTCAATACCTTGTTCTTCTGCTGCATCAAGAATATATTCATCATCAGGAACTTCGATAGTTTCGTTAATTCCTTCTTCTTCATTTACTAAAGTAACTTTGAAAGTGGCCATGAGTTTCTCCTCTTGTTAAACAGAACGGCAGTAGTTGCTTTTTGTTTAAGCATTACTTTTGATACTACGAGAAAAATCTCCAGAGTTTAGCCTGCATTAGCAATGAAATTACTAATCTCTTAAAATATAAATTTTACTTATTTCATTTTAAGTCAAGTAATCTTTCTAATGAAGTAAAGTCTTTCTGGTAATGACCTTAATATACCTAGCTTATGAAGGTTGAAATCAATGTTTATTATCTATTCGAGCCTTGATTAATCAGTATTAGTTATAGTTATAGTTAAGAAATATGAATTGTACTTAGCTATGATATTTTTCTTCGGAAAAGAGGTGATAATATACAGTCCAAAATTGACTGATCCTGTAAAGGAGAACTAATAATTAGTAGGCGCTTACTCAGCTAGCTAATTTAAATTGTAATTCTTTAAAAATAATCTCATCTATTAAAACCTTAAATAATATGGCTTTCAACTCTACAGGCATTGATGTTGCTAATTACATCGATCATTCTCTTCTTAATCCCACCGCTACTTCAGAACAAATTAAGCAATATTGTGCAGAAGCAGAGCAATTCAACTTCCCTTGTGTATGTGTTTATCCAGGGGCTGTTTGGCAAGCAAAAGGTTTGCTTCAGGGAAAACCAATCAAAGTCGGAACAGTGATTGGTTTTCCTACAGGGGCTACAACTTCGGCGACAAAGTTGTATGAAGCTCAAGAAGCCGTAGAAAATGGCGCTACAGAATTAGATGTTGTTATTAATCTTGGTTGGTTAAAAGAAGGAAAAACGGAAGATATTTATCGAGAAATTGCTCAAATTTGTGCTGAAACAGGGCAAGTTGTTAAAGTCATTTTAGAAATGAATTTGCTCACCGATACGCAAAAGCAGCTTGCCGCAGAAATTGCTATGGATGCGGGGGCAGCTTATTTGAAAACAAATACAGGTTGGTTTGGGGGGGCAACCACCGAAGATGTTCGCTTACTCAGAGCAATTACCAAAGGGCAAGTAGGTATTAAAGCTTCTGGAGGCATCCGTACCATACAGCAAGCTTTGCAATTAATTGAGGCTGGGGCGACTCGCTTAGGTACTTCTCGTGGTATCAGTATTTTGCAACAACGGGACAGTGGAGAAGAGCTAAAGCATCAAAATGATACATAATGAGTAATGAGTCGCACTTATAAAGCTACCGGAATTAATCTCAAAGGAATGCCCCTTGGAGAAACAGACCGTCTTATAACTGTTTTAACACCGGAATATGGTTTAGTTAGGGCTGTTGTTCCTGGTGCGAGGAAACATAAATCTCGCCTGCGGGGGCGAAGCGAACTTTTTGTAGTTAATGAATTGTTGATTGTTAAAGGGCGATCGCTCGATAAAATAACTCAAGCAGAAACCTTAGAATCTTATCCTGGTTTAAGTAAAGACTTGGGTAAGTTAATCGCTAGTCAGTATATGGCTGAGTTAGTTCTCTATTTAGCTTTAAGTGAACAACCCCAACCAGAACTATACGAATTACTCAATGAACATCTGCGCCGCTTAGAAAAACTTGCCACTTCCCCTAACTCCCTAGATTATCAGTTTTTGATTCTTTCCCATTTAGCTCATAGTCTATTCCATTTCTTGGTTTTAGCAGGTATAGGTCCTCAAGTACAAAATTGTTGCGTCACTACAGAAGCAATCTCCCCAGAATTTAGTAACCTAGATTGGCAAGTAGGATTTAGTATTGAAGCAGGTGGAGTAGTTGATTTGGGTTGTGAAAATAAACCCAAAATTGATAGTCGCCTCCGAAGTGAAGAATTATTTTTCCTGCAACAACTTCCTGAACCAGAGTTAAAACCCTACTCTTTTAACTCTTCGTTTAACAGTATTTGGTTGAAAATAGAGGTGCTTTTACGGAATTACGCCCAATATCATTGCGGTAAACCCATCCGTTCTGCGGATTTAATAGATACTTTATTTCCCTAGAGTCTGCCACAATGAATATAAGTATTTATTAACTTAGCTATATTTTTATCGAATAGTAAGCTCCTAGAAGGAGACAATGGGTATTGTGAAAACTGAATTTGAACAAGAACAGTTACAAGAATTTGAGGGAGGAGAATCTAGGAGTGATGGCAATCTTATTCCAGAAGAAGATTTTCTTCGGCAAGGATTTAGTCCAGTCTTAAAAAATGCTCGTTTCTTAGTTCTATGGGGCGGACAAATATTTTCTCAGCTAGCAGATAAAGTTTATTTAGTTTTGATGATTGCCATCATTGCTAGCAATTTTCAAAGGTCTGATCAAACCATTAGTGGTTGGGTTTCTGCTATTATGATCGCCTTTACAGTCCCGGCGATCCTTTTTGGTTCTTTGGCAGGGGTTTATGTAGATCGCTGGTCTAAAAAAGGGGTTTTGGTAATTACTAACCTACTGCGGGGAGGATTGGTTTTAACCTTACCTCCCTTACTGTGGCTATCGCGGGACTTACACCCCATATTGAACTTGCCTGTGGGCTTCTGGCTGCTTTTAGGAGTAACTTTTTTGGTGTCTACCTTAACCCAGTTCTTTGCTCCTGCTGAACAAACCGCAATTCCCTTAATCGTCGAACGCCAAGATTTGCTTCCAGCCAACTCCCTTTATACCACTACGATGATGGTTCTCTTAATTATTGGTTTTGCTGTGGGAGAGCCTTTATTAGGGCTTACAGACGAGCTTATTAAGAATTTGGGACTATCTTGGGATTTTGGCAAAGAATTATTAGTTGGTGGTGCTTATGTAATTGCCGGAGTTATCTTGCTACTATTAAACACCGGAGAACAAAAACCAGAACAAGAAACCGAACAGCCCCATGTATTTCAAGATATTTGGGATGGTATTCTTTACCTCAAGAAAAATCACCTTGTCCGCAATGCTTTAATACAACTCGTAATTCTCTTCTCTGTTTTTGCTGCTTTAGCTGTCTTAGCTGTTCGTTTAGCGGAAATGCTTCCTGAATTAGAAGCCGATCAATTTGGCTTTCTCTTAGCGTCTGGTGGCTTAGGTATGGCTGTGGGTGCAGGAATACTAGGTAATTGGGGGCAGCGTTTTTCTCGCTCTGATTTGGGTTTATTGGGTTCTTTTGGTGTCTCTGCTTGTTTAATCGGTTTAGCTATATTCACCAACTCACTTTGGCTTACTTTAGTCATTATTGCCTTATTAGGAGTATTTGCCGCTTTAGTAGGTATACCGATGCAAACCACGATTCAAGCAGAAACACCAGAAGAGATGCGGGGTAAGGTCTTCGGCTTACAAAACAATGCTATTAATATTGCTTTGAGTTTGCCTTTAGCTTTAGCAGGAGTAGCCGAAACTATCTTCGGTTTACAACCAGTATTTCTATCTTTAGCGATTTTAGCTCTTACAGGAGGACTCTTAACCTGGTATATTTCCGGTAAAGGCTCTGTTCAGTCAACGGAAGCTCACCAATAAAGTTAAACTTCTCAGACTCGATTACCTGAATGCATATCGCTTGGTTAGGAAAAAAATCTCCCTTTTGTGGCAACGTCACCTACAGTCGAGAAATCACTAACGCCCTACTAGAAGCAGGAGAGCAAGTTAGTTTCTTGCATTTTGCTCAACAACCATCTCACTACCAAGATTGGCCTCTTTGTCAAGAAGTTGTTTTACCTTGTCTCTACAAATCTCAGGTTTATACCATTCCTACTCCTAAATCGAGTAAAATTCTTACTCAAGCTTTAGAAAAACTCAAACCGGATTTAGTACATGCTTCCCTAACTCTTTCCCCTTTGGATTTCCGTTTACCAGAAATTTGTGCTGAACTTAATGTACCTTTAATCGCTACTTTTCACCCGGCTTTTGATAGTAAGCTACGCAACCTGAAATCTAGTACTCAGTTTCTCACCTATCAACTTTATGCTCCTTTTTTGGCTCATTATGAGCAGGTAATTATTTTCTCGCAAATTCAAAAGGATTTATTGATGAAATTGGGAGTACCTAAAGAGAAATTAGCCGTAATTCCTAATGGTGTAGATGTCAAAAAGTATTGTCCTGGTTACTCTAACTTCAAGTCAAAGTTAAAGGCTAAACGGCTGTTTGTTTACCAAGGTAGAGTTTCCACAGAAAAGAATGTTGAGGCGATGCTCAAAGCCTGGAAACATTGTAATTTAGGAGAACAATGCAAACTAGCTATTATTGGAGATGGCCCTTTAGTGCCTTATTTGAAGCAGTTTTATCATCAAGAACAGGGCATTATTTGGTTAGGTTACATTGAGGATGAACAAAGACGCATTGAGATTTTACGAGCAGCAGATGTGTTTATTTTGCCTTCATTAATAGAGGGTTTATCTTTATCTCTATTAGAAGCAATGGCTTGTGGTGTAGCTTGTCTAGCCACAGATGCAGGGGCTGATGGGGAAGTGATTGCAGATGGTGCAGGGGTAATTCTTAGTACCCAAGGGGTAACAACTCAATTGAAGACTTTATTGCCTCTATTTAAAGAGCAACCAGAGTTAAGCCAAGTGCTGGGACAAAAGGGACGACAGAGAGTTTTGCAACGCTACACTTTGAGCCAAAATATCATCCACATCAAGGAGCTGTATTGCCAGGTACTTTCTCATCAATCCACTCCTTTCGTCAGTAATCAAGTTTCTTAAGCGAAATAAAAAAACACTGAGCCAAAAGTGATTTGCTAATTGCTAGCGGCTAGCCGCTAGTTGCTAAAATCTGAAGATAAAGATTAGGTCAATAGATTGAAACTAGAGAACATTTGTATAATACCCCCAAGGGAATTCGAATCCCTGTCGCCTCCGTGAAAGGGAGGTGTCCTAGGCCTCTAGACGATGGGGGCCTGTTTTGTTCGCACAGTTTATAACTATAGCCACTTTTTTTGCTTTTGTCAAGTGTTAGGCAAAAAATTTGCTGCTAAACCAACTATCTAACTTTGGTGTTTCTTATCTTCCTAGTCTCAACTGTGCTAATTTCTGTTGAGCTTGTGGATTTAAAGAATTAACCAAAAAGCGACCTCTAGATTGTTTCTGAGGTCGTTTCTTGCTTTTTACTTTACTCTCTATCAAATTTACATCTTGATTTAAGCCTTGAGCAGACATCCATTCAGCACCATAACCAACTACAGTTAATTGTTGCGCTCGGTCAGAAGTTGCCACAATTAAGCGAGAACGAAAGCAGTTGGGGTGATGTTGAAAAGAAGCACAGATTTTTTCTATGTAAGTATCTGCTGTTTGGGCGAAATCAGTGTAATAAGCTGATAAATAAGAAGTATATACTTGGCGATGAGCGCGAGTGTTTTGATAATGAGCATCAAAAACAACTTGAGTCTCAAAACCCTGGAAAGAACTGTAATTAACTAAAGTCTCAATAAGTTCGTGACGAGCTGCGTCCATATCATGTCTTTTACAGGTCTGCTGCAAAGAAGACCAAGCACCAATGATATTGTAGCCGTCAACTAGTAAGCGGGCTGGGTATGAAGAACGGGGCATTGTCTTAGCACGAAGTTAGTTTCATAGATTTCTCTTGTCATTGTATCGGCAAATGTTAATACAAAGTAATATTTAGTTGAGTGCTAACCGCTAATCGCTAATTGAAATGAGATTTCTAGACTAAACTGAATATCTAATACTTTTTGCCCATGAGTTTTTTTTTCAAGCGTTCGGGATCTCCTTTGTCAACGACTTTTCCTCCTTCTAAAAGGAAAGCGCCATCACAGTAGTCAAGTTCATCTAGGCGGTGAGTAACCCACAAAGCTGTTAAACAACGACTTTTGACTAATTTGCGTACCTGGGCTACTAACTCCAATTGAGTGTCCGCATCTAACAAAGCTGTAGGCTCATCTAAGAGGAGAATTTCACACTGGCGGGCGATCGCACCAGCAATGGCAATGCGCTGTTTTTGCCCTCCACTAAGAGCATAGATAGGCCGTCTTTGTAAAAGCTGTAAATTAACCGCTACAAGAGCTTCTTGAACTCTAGCGCGGACTTGTGAAGGAGTAAGATTTTCTTCTACTAAACCGAAAGCGACATCTGCTCCTACTGTAGGCATTACCAACTGATGGTCAGGGTTTTGAAAAACGAAACCTACAGGTGAGGTGACTTCCATTTCTCCTCCTTGAAAAGCCAATAATCTAGCTATCAATCTTAAAAGAGTAGATTTCCCACTCCCGTTTGTACCTAAAAGCATCCAAAATTCTCCTTTAGGTACTTCTAGGGAGCAATCGGACAAAACGGAACTGCCGTTTTGCCAACTAAACTGTAGGTTTTTAATTTTGATTGCTGAGTTCATCAGTTATTTAGGGTAGAGGTAGGCAGTAAGTGCAATTATCAAAATCAGCCAGATCTCCACTTTGAAACCCCTGCCTGTAAATTAGATATCGAGAATTTCAAGAATCAGCTACAGCAAAGAAACCGGGGGCGCGTCCTGACATCGTTGCGCCGGACTTCTGAGAAATAATCACAGCACTAATTTGATCGCTGAAAACAGCAATTTTTTTATCTGGCTGTTTTTCACAGGTAAGTTCTAGTAGCTGTGCCTGGGAGGCTTTCATCGCTGTTGTCACCTCTTGGTAAAGTTTTTCTGCTCCTTCTAGCTCTTTTCTCTGTACTGACAGGGGTACGGGAGTATACTTTACGGTCAAATCAATAGTAAACATTTAATCTTAACTTTGTGTAGGACTTCTATCTTTGATTATGGAATATTAAGGAGGCATTTTGGGATTCATCCTGGAGTTACCAACATCTCCTACCAAATAATTTTAACTTTTGTTAAGATTATCCCTGGAAAAATGAGAAATTTTCCCTATAATGTATTTATTAGATAAAGAAAAGTAAATTTTGTATCTTTTATCTCTCATAATCTGCTTGCAAAGCCATGAATTAAGGAGAGTAGATACAAAAACTTAACTTTCGCCCTTATAAATTTTAGAGATTCACACTATGACAATAGCAGTGGGACGCGCAACAGAACAGAGAGGATGGTTTGACATCCTCGATGACTGGTTAAAGCGCGACCGATTCGTATTCGTAGGCTGGTCAGGAATACTCTTATTTCCCTGTGCCTACCTAGCATTAGGAGGATGGTTAACAGGAACCACCTTCGTCACCTCATGGTACACTCACGGTCTAGCCAGTTCCTACCTAGAAGGCTGTAACTTCCTAACCGTAGCCGTATCAACCCCAGCAGACACCATGGGACACTCCCTACTCTTCTTGTGGGGACCAGAGGCTCAGTGGAACTTCACCCGCTGGTGTCAACTAGGAGGATTATGGTCATTTGTAGCTTTCCATGGTGCATTTGGCTTAATCGGCTTCATGTTACGGCAGTTTGAAATTGCCCGCCTAGTGGGAATCCGTCCTTATAATGCCCTAGCCTTTAGTGGACCTATCGCTGTCTTCGTCAGTGTCTTTTTAATGTATCCCTTGGGACAATCAAGCTGGTTTTTTGCCCCTAGTTTTGGAGTAGCAGGAATCTTCCGCTTTATCTTGTTCTTCCAAGGATTCCACAACTGGACATTGAACCCGTTTCATATGATGGGAGTAGCAGGAATATTGGGTGGAGCCTTACTTTGTGCCATTCATGGAGCTACAGTAGAAAACACTCTGTTTGAAGATGGGGAAGCCTCAAACACCTTTAGAGCGTTCAACCCAACCCAAGCAGAAGAAACCTACAGTATGGTGACAGCAAACCGTTTCTGGTCACAGATATTCGGAATTGCCTTTTCCAACAAGCGTTGGTTACACTTTTTCATGCTGTTTGTCCCCGTAACCGGATTATGGATGAGTGCGGTGGGAGTAGTAGGTTTAGCAGTGAACCTGCGGGCCTATGACTTTGTATCCCAGGAGATACGTGCAGCAGAAGATCCAGAGTTTGAAACGTTCTACACGAAGAACATTTTATTAAATGAAGGTCTTAGAGCGTGGTTAGCGCCTCAAGACCAACCCCATAAACAATTTGAGTTCCCAGAGGAGGTACTACCTCGCGGTAACGCTCTGTAAAGGAATTTCTTAATAGCTAAAGGAGGAATGAGTTTTTATATTCCTCCTTTAACGTGAGTTCGATGAAGTTAAAAAACAGCAGAAGGAAGTTCAGCTAGGCCTTTGGGGTCAAGGTCAAGGGAAGGCTTTTTGGGCAAGAAAGTATAAGCGATTAGACCAGCTAAGAGATTAACCAAAAAATTCCAAACGCTACGGTGTCTTGAATGCTGAATCTGACAGATATTCTTGAGCTGGTCATTAACAGTCTCAATCAGAGAACGCTTACGTAGGAGAATCTTATCCTGAAGACGCATTAACTTCGGCTTCATATTTTTCTTGCGGTGTGTAATCAGTTGTAGTCTTTGTTCATAGAGTTTCTCAAACAAATCCTGAGAAATATAACCTCGGTCGCCAAATAACTTACCAATCAAGCCATCAGCCATATCTGGCACAGGGTTACGGTCATCAGTATTACCCTCTGTAAGTTTGAAAGCAAGCAGCTCACCTTTGTCATTAATAATTAGATGTAGCTTGAAGCCATAATGCCATCCCATAGCATTTTTGCCCCAACCTACCAAACCTTCAAAAACACGGTGGCTTTTGGAGCGATTCGGGTGGCAGACCTCAATGGGGGTAGAATCAATAAAGCTGATGCCGGTAATTTCTCCTCGAAGAGTATGTAGAAAACAGCAAAGAAGCATTAAGCTCCACGGCATTAGCTCTACGAATCGAGTGTAACTGACCAAGTTGGGAAAAGCTTTCTTCCAGTAAGGCAAGACTTGTAGAGTGTAAAATTCTTTAAAAGTGCGAAATCCCGAACCATGAAAGGCAATGACAATGGTCATCACTTCGCTTAGGCTTAGGCGGGAGCGACATAGACGCTCTCCACAAGTTGCTGTTAACATTGGCTGTTGTTGCCAATGCCTCTCAAACCTTTGATAAAAGTCATCTACCTGACAGAATATTTGGGTGATATCGAGACGAGATACAATATTGGACATAGCATCAGATTCTGATTAAGATTCATTTTCAGCATACCTCTGATGCTTTTCTTTTCTCTCTTTTTCCTCCGTCGAACTCACGTTCGTATAGTAGAAGATCCTAAGTTTGAAACGTTTAATTTTGTTTTGCTGATAGAGTATTAGAGCTATTTCTAGTCTATTACTTCTACCTCTGAGTATGTCTCTATCCAAACCTTTGCGCCATGTTTGTTGGGTTTGTGAGGGCTATAGATAATGTTACAAGGGACCTTTAATTTTTGCTTCATAACCAGAGGTATTTTTGTTTTCTTTGTTAACGCTGATTACTGGCTTAAACTCGTTGTTTTTGTAATTGCTAGCAATTTGATTTCTATTGACTTGGATAGTTGTTAGATCACGGGGACGAATTTTGACCCAACGAGGAGTAGGGCCTCTAGTACCACGAGAAACTCTCGGTTTGCCGCGATACAAAGGGATGGCCCAAGCTTTACCACTTTTATATGCTCCTTTGATTCGTCGTTGTTGAAGTAAGTAGACGACTCTTCGGGGAGTAACCTGCAAAATTTTGGCAGCTTTTTTGGTATCAACGAATTCCATAGTCAAATTTATTAAAAGAATACTTTTATAACTATTCCGCAAAAAATAATAACTCATAAGTAGATTTTTTAATCAGATTTTTACGAAAAGTATTTCAGGATCAATATGCGATCGCCCTCTGGTAAGGTTTGCCTAATCGCTAATCTTCTAAATTGTGTATTTCCTGTTAATCTGGATTTTGTATTGGTACTATTAACTTGAAGGAGATAACCTTGGAAAGGACATTCGTAATGATTAAACCCGATGGAGTACAACGGAGTTTAGTAGGAGAAGTGGTTAAGCGATTAGAAACGAAAGGTTTTACCCTTGTGGGGCTGAAAATGATGGCAGTAAGTCGCGAACTAGCGGAGAAACACTATGATGTCCATAAGGAAAAAGCCTTTTTTAAAGGTTTGGTAGATTTTATTACTTCTAGCCCTGTAGTAGCGACAGTGTGGGAAGGAGAAGGGGTTGTTGCTTCTGCCAGGAAAATTATTGGGGTAACAAATCCTCTATCGGCTGAACCTGGAACTATTCGCGGCGATTATGGTATTAGTATTGGTCGCAACCTTATTCATGGTTCAGATGCGGTAGAAACGGCTAGGGATGAGATTGCTTTGTGGTTTAAGGATGAGGAGTTAGTTAGCTGGGAACCGGCAACAAAGACTTGGTTATATGAGTAGTTTTTAACTTTAGAGCAACAGGATTATGGTGGGCAAATGTTTGCTAACAAGTTTAATAATAAATTATCTTGTTTTTTGCCCACCCTACGGGATTTTAAGCTATTTAGCTGTTTCTACTAACTCCTTATCAGACTCTGCAACAGTTTCTTCTTCTGGTGGTAAACCAAGAATTTCTCTGTACATCCTGTCATATTCGCGAGCAGATTTTTCCCAACTGAAGTTTTCTTCCATACCTCGTTTTTGCAATTGCCCCCAAGCATTTTTGAAATGGAATGCTTCGGACGCTTTGACCATGCAGGTATATAAATCCAAAGGTTCATAGCGATCAAAGCAATAACCTGTACCAGTTTGGGCTACAGGATCATGGTAAGAAACTGTATCTACTAAACCCCCTGTCCGTCGGACGATCGGTACACAACCATAACGCATAGCTAACATTTGGCTAATACCGCAGGGTTCAAAGCGAGAAGGCATTAAGAAGGCATCACTACCAGCGTAGATACGGCGGGAAAGAGCATCGTTGTAAAGTAACTGTACAGACATACGGCCAGGATAGCGAGAGGCCATTTCCCATAGTTGAGTTTCGTAGTAGCGATCGCCTGTTCCCAATAACAGGAATTGGGAGTCTGTGTAGGAAAGGAAGCGGTCTAAAATTTGCATAATTAGATCGATGCCTTTTTGGTCTACTAAGCGACTTACTAATCCCACTAAAAAGCTACTACTATTAACTTCTAAACCAACTTCTTCTTGGATTGCAACCTTGTTACGGCGACGTTTTTCTAAGCTATCAACATCAAATTTTTGTTCAATATATTTATCAGTAGCTGGATTATAACTATCAACATCAATTCCGTTAACAATACCCACTGTTTTACCACTGATAAAAGAAAGGAGTCCTTCTAACTTCTCTCCATATTCAGCAGTTTGAATTTGTTGGGCATAGGTAGGAGAAACTGTATTAACTCGGTCGGCAAATTGTACCGCAGCGGCCATGGTATTGTGACCTTGCATATACCAAGGACACCATGTCATCTGTTTTAAACGCCACATCCAAGGCCCTTGATAAGCAAGGTTATGAATGGTGAAAACAGTACTAATATCAGGAGATTGGTGCATCCAAACCGGAATCATCCCTGTATGCCAATCGTGGCAATGGATAATTTGCGGTTTCCAATAGTTCCAACAAAATTCTGCTGCCCCATTAGCAAAAAGGGTAAAGCGCCAATCTTCATCCTCTCCCCCATAAACACGACGGGGCAAAAAGGAAGGATGGCCAAATAAATATAGGGGAACTTCTGTTCCAGGCAAGACTGTCTCGTAAACAGAAAAACTCTGGAACATGGCATTTCCTGACCAAACAGGTTCGTTGGGGATCTCTGTTTTGTCCGGCAAGAAGCCATAATAGGGCATAAATATCCGCACATCATGGCCCATATCTCGTAACACTTTCGGCAGGGAACCCACCACATCTCCCATACCGCCCACTTTAGCTAAAGGCCCTGCTTCTGCCGCAACAAATAAGATTTGCATAGTTTGCTCTAGAGTTCTCCCAGCTTTCTTTTTATGAAGATTTTCTGCTTCGTCAGTTATTAATTATCAATTATCGACTACCAATTCTCAAGGACTCAAGGCAGATTACTTAGCATCCCTTTGAATTTCAGCAAAAATCTCTTCTAGGATTTCTTGGGCCCCTTGTCCCCGTAAAGCTTGGGCTAACTGTTTACCTAAGTTTTCGGCTTCTTGGATATTACCGCTAACGGAATCTTTAACTAAGCGTTTACCATCCAAACTAGCTACTAAACCAATTAAAGTTAAAGTATCTCCGGCAATGGAACTATTAACACCGATGGGTACTTGACAACCCCCTTCTAATTCCCTTAAAAAAGACCTTTCTGCTAAAGCTCTCTGGTTGGTTGGTTGATGTTCAATTGCTTGCAAAAGTTGGAGAATTTCTGTGTCTCCTTCCCGACATTCAATGCCTAAAGCACCTTGCCCTACGGCATGGAGGGAAATTTCTGGGGGAATGGATTGGTGAATGCGCTCCCCCATACCTAAGCGTTGCAAACCAGCTACAGCGAGAATAATCGCATCGTATTCTCCTGCGTCTAATTTGGCTAATCTGGTGTTTAAGTTACCACGAATATCTTTAAAGACTAAATGGGGAAAATGATATTTTAATTGAGCCAATCTCCGCAAAGAAGATGTCCCTATTACAGTGCCTTCCGGTAAAGTTTCTAGCTGCTTATCTTTGTGCTGCTCCGCCACTACCAAAGCATCAGCAGGATCAACTCTTTCGGTCACACAACCCAACATTAAGCCTTCAGGCAAGTTGGTAGGCAAATCCTTAAGGGAATGAACCGCTAAATCTGCACTGCCATTAAGGATACCCACTTCCAATTCTTTGGTAAATAGGCCCTTATCCCCAATCTTAGAAAGAGCCACATCAAGGATTTTATCTCCTTGAGTACTCATTGTCTGAACTTCAAACTGAATATCAGGAAAGCTTTTTTGTAATTGTTCTTGTATCCAGTGAGTTTGAATCAAAGCTAACTGGCTTTTGCGGGAAGCGATGCGAACTGTACGAGGTGGGCTAGAAACTGAGGAGGTCATATTTTTAAGTTATTTCAAATAGAGTTTTATTTAAGCGGATCTATAACAGAGTACCGTAGCAGCTTACCTATATTTCTTGAGAATTCTTCCTTCTTTACATCCGGTAATAATTTATATGAGAAAAACAGAGTTATGTTGCCATCACAACTCCTGACTCTCAATACTTTAAATCATTGTGCGATCGCCAGAAGTATACTCTTCGAGGCAGCTAAAAAAAACTTGATTATTCATGGCATTTCTTTCCTACTTCCTCTAACCTTTGCTGTGCCAGATATAACCATTCATCTTCGTCAGCGTTTAAACGAGAACCCAATTGACAACATTTTTGCCATTCTGAGATTGCCCCTTTTTCTTTTTGCTTATCCAAAACCTGTGCTAATAAACAATTTGCTGCACCAGGGTTAGGGATATATTGGGCAGCCTTTTTACGCTTGGCAATACCAATAGCAGCTTGTAGATGTTGCTTGGCTTCTTTGTTTCTACCTTGCTTTAACCTTACCCAACCTAAGTTTTTAAAAACACTGTATCTTATTTCTAAAACACTATCTTGCTCTTGTGCAAGTTCAAGTCCCTTGGATAACAAAGCCACTGCTTGAGGATACTTTTTTTCCTTGATGTACAAACGCCCTAAGTTATTAAAAGCATCGGGAATATCTCCCCCAAGGGCAATTTGATAATTTTTTTTCGCCTTATCAAACTGCTGCAATTCTTCGTAGAGGTTCCCCAAGTTATAATAAGCATCAGCATTATCTGCATTTAAAGAAGTTGCTTTTTGCCAATCCTGTTCGGCTGAACCCAACTTCCCGGCATCGTAATTCTTTAAACCACTACGGTTATAAAAGTTAGAAAAGGCAGGCAGAGAAAACCATAGAGTAGCTATTAATCCTGATACAGCTAAAGTAGAAACTAATTTAACTTCTTCGCGCCAGTGGGGGGCAACTCTAAATTTAGTGAGGAGACTATCAAAACCCTCTTGCCCAGTTTGAGTTAGTTCGCTGCTAGCTTGGAGTAAAGTGATTAGACTAGGTAAAGTAACTGCGGCTGCGCCGAGAAATCCTACCCCGCCGCTAAAAAATCGTGTCGCTAAACTTGCCAGAAGGCTAATGTTAGCTGTCCAACTGGCTAAAGTTAAGATTTTCCACAAGCTATCCAAACGATCCCAAGGATGGGGAGGTACAATGGTTTCTAATTTCCACCACCAAGCCTCTGGGGCAGGATGAACACTTTCTCGCCACTGGGTTAATTGTTCTGGTTTAATAGTTTTGATAATTTCTGCTGCTTTTTGCCGCAGTATTTCATCTAATTGAATAATTTGATTTAACTTACTAGTGGGTAACTGCTCTTCCTTTTTTAAAGCGATTTGTACAGCATCTCTGGTATTGAGAATAGCTAAAATCTCTTCCGTACTCAATACTGATTTTGACTGTTTCAGTTTCTCAATTGCTTTTTGGTAGCGTTCAAGGGTAGCAGTTAGCTTAGAAGTAGTCATTTTTCTAGGTTTGACCTAAGAGTATTAGAAGAGAAAATCTTTTACACATCCCCCCCACAGAATAAATTCTGGGGCTAGTAGCTAAAGTTATCTTACATCTTTGCCTTGTGAAGAGTTGAGTTTCGCTTCATTCAAACGCAACTTTATATCTCAATTTATTCACCGTTTTCTTCTGTAATTTGCATTTCTTCTTCTGCTTGAACTAATTCCTTAAAAGAGCATCCGCAAGCATCCATGAGTTTCTTTATACTAGAAGGAGTCATTCTAGGTACATTTTTAAGCTGATCCCAATTTCTAACAGTGGAAACAGCCACACCAAGTTCAACAGCAATTTCCTCAGCGCGTTTCCCACTTCTTTGACGTAACTGTTTCATGTTCATTCCAATAGATTACACCAATATGCTGGTATAACTAGTTATACCAGTTACTTGACTAGTACTAATTAGTTAGTAAAATAATGATGAACAAGTTATGAAACTTACCGAAACAAGAAAATCATGACTCTAGAAAAATATCGACTCGCCTAGAAGCCTTGGATTATTATCGTCCAGTCTGTTGGGAAAATTCCCTTAATCCACCGTCGCTTCCGCACCTTAGAAGAAGCAACAGAAGCGATTTTGCCCACTCAAAGACAACTCCCCTCTTTCAAAGTCTGTGTGGGATACGACCAAACTATTAGCAAAAGAATTGCTAAGTAGCGGTTATTTTGAGTGTCAAAAGCAATAGCGATATCTTAGTAGTTAGCATAACTAAGGTATAACTTGAGAAAGTCACTATGAAAACAGCAATTTTCCTTCCAGATTCAGTTTTTGAAAAAGCAGAAGCATTAGCCAAACAGTTAGGATTGTCCCGAAGTGAGCTTTACACACAAGCGTTACAAGCTTATTTAAAAAAGTATAATCGCAATCAAATTCTGCATAAGCTTAACCAGGTTTACTCAAATGAATCTTCTGAGTTAGATCCGGTGATAGCAAAAATACAATTTATGTCTTTGCCCCGTGAGGATTGGTAATGTATAGGGGAGAGATTTGGTGGGCTAATTTACCTGATCCAGTAGGTTCAGAACCTGGATATCGTCGCCCGGTTTTGATAATTCAAGACGATATTTTTACTTTATCTCGTATTAATACAGTCATTGTTGCCGTTATCACCTCAAACACTAAGTTAGCAGAAGCACCAGGTAATGTACTTTTAGCCCAAGAAGCATCAGGCTTGCCCAGAGATTCAGTGGTTAATGTCTCTCAAATTTTCACAGTAGATAAAGCATTTCTAGTGGAACGTATTAGTTCACTACCAGACTATTTACAAGAAGAAGTAGATGAAGGATTACGGCTAGTTTTGTATCTTTAGTGTGATCGCACTTTAATTAATAAGTAGGGTGGGCAATGCCCACCTTACTCACCTCAACCCTTATTACCTATCAAGAGGCCGCCAATCCCCAGAAGGGATAAAAGCAGCCCAGTAATAAGGATGGTTGTATTTTTCGCTGTTGAGCATTTCTAGTTGTGTTTGTCGCAGGGCTTCGCTTCTACCTTCATTAGCAAGAAGTTTATCGTAGTAGGCGATCATTAAATCCTTGGTGGCATCATCTGCTACTTTCCACAAACTAATGACCTGACTTTCTGCCCCGGCTATAACTAAGGCGCGACGTAAGCCGTAGATACCTTCTCCGGCGCTAACACTTCCTGTACCTGTATCGCAGGCGGAGAGGACGACTAGTTTTGTACCTACTAAATCTAGGAGGGTAGTTTCTTGAGCGGTGAGGATACCATCTTCTTGAGTGCCACTATCGCTGACTTTGAAGCCTGCTAAGACTAAGCCGGAAAGGAGGAGGGGATTGTCTTGGATGGTGGTTTGATTTTCTGGGCTACGCTTAGGGTTTTCAAAAAAGCCGTGGGTGGCGATGTGGAGAATGCTAGGGCTGTTAACCTGTTTGACTCTTTCTTCTGTTGCTTGGGTATCGGTTAAGGCTGTTACTCCCAATTTTATGGCAATGGCTTCTGCTTCATCTTTCGTACCTTCTAAGCGAGTTGTGAGTCGATTGGAAAGATTGAAGGTGCGGGTGTTTGTTTCTAGTGCGATCGCTTCACCAGGATTATTGAAGTTAGGATCACCCATGATGATGGGTTGTTGTTGGCTGGGGGATTGGTTTTGTAGCCGTAGTAAGTCTCTGCCGGAGGTGAGGTAGGTGAAGGAATAGTTTTCTACCAGGTATTGGTTATTTTCGTCTACTAGGGCTTCAAAGGGGACGAGGTTGAGTTGGCTGTCGGGGGAGATGAGGATGTTGCGGGTGTTGCCTAGGTGTTTTCTAATGGGTTCGGTGATGAGGGTGTCTAATTCGCGGGCTGCTTGTTTTACTTCTTTGATCGGGGTTAAGTAAGGGTATGTACTTAAGGTACGGCGGAAGTCTCCTACAGCAGAGTCAATTTTTAGGGCTGTATCGAGATCAATGCCGATGGGTTTTCCTTGGGAGGGGAGGATGTAGGCTGCGTAGCGAGGTTCTTCCCATTGTCTAGTTTTAGGGTTGTAAGGTCGATATTTTATCAATTCCATCAATGCAGCATCAGCAGCAATAAGTTTCTGGATAGATTCTATATTGGCGCTTTGAAATCCTTGGCGAAACTCTTGACTGCGGCTACTGAGTTCTCTTTCTAGTTGTTTGGCTTGTTGATCTAGTTCAGCAACCCTAGCACGGTATTGTTCTAGGGGTAGTTTTTCTGGTTGATTGTGGATTAAGTTAGCGAGTTGGCTGTAGGTTGTGGTTAGTTCATTAAGGAGTTGCTGATTTTCTGGTTCTAAGCGTTGGCGGAGGATTTGTAGGCTGTTGGTAAAGAAATCTAGGATGCGACCTTTACGTTGTAGGATGCTAGTTAGAGCTAGGTTGGCTGCTTGGGAATTGTTTGGTGCAGTATTTAGGTGAAAGGAAAGGCTTAAATTAGCAGTGTCAGCAATTTCTCGTTTTTTCAAATAGTCACGTTTTTGGCGCTCGAACCCATTAAAAAGATTATGGACTAAGTTATATTCTTCACTTTCAAGCACTTGTGTAAAGTATTCAATAGATGAAGAAGTATTGTCTTCTCCCCAATAAGACAATGCCAAATTACTCAGGCTAGTAATCATATCAGGATGCTCCTCCCCCAAGAGATGTTTTCTAATCTCCAAAGCTTGGAGATGATAAGTTTTCGCTTCTGCATACCTCCCTTGACTGTCATATAATACTCCCAAATTATTAAGGCTGATCGCTACATCAAGATGCTCTTCTCCTAAGATACGTTTTCTCATTTCCAGAGCTTGGAGATGATAAGTTTCTGCTTCTGCATACTTCTCCTGATTTCTGTACAGACCTCCCAAATTATTAAGGGTAGTAGCTACATCAAGATGTTCCTCTCCTAAGAGGCGTTTTCTCATCTCTAAAGCTTGGAGGTAGTATTTTTCTGCTTTTTGATACTCATTTTGGTCATCGTACAGAAAAGCCACATTATGGAGACTACTAGCTACCTCAGGATGCTCCTCTCCTAAGACACGTTTTCTCATTTCCAGAGCTTGGAGATGATAAGTGTCTGCTTCTGGATATCTCCCTTGACTGTCATACAGCACTGCCAAGTTACTAAGGCTAATAGCTACCTCAGGATGCTCTTCCCCCAAGAGACTCTTTCTCATCTCCAAAGCTTGAAGGTAGTATTTTTCTGCTTCTACATATTTCCCTTGAATGTAATATAGAAAAGCCAAGTTATTGAGGTTAGTAGCTATATCAGGATGTTCCTCTCCCAAAAAACTCTTTCTCATCTCCAAAGCTTGGAGGTAGTATTTTTCTGCTTCTTCATACCTCCCTTGATCATCGTAAACTACTGCCAAATTATTAAGAGTAGTGGCTAAATCAGGATGCCCCTGTTTGAAGAGGCGTTTTCTCATTTCCAAAGCCTGGAGGTAGTATCTTTCTGCTTCTCCATAACTTCCTCGACTATCGTACAATACTCCCAAATTATTAAGATTAGTGGCTATATCAGGATGTTCCTCTCCCAAGAGACGTTTTCTCATTTCCAAAGCTTGGAGATAGTATTTTTCTGCTTCTTCATACCTCCCTTGATTTTTGTATAATGCTGCCAAATTATGAATACTAGCAGCTACATCAGGATGCTCCCCTCCCAAGAGACGTTTTCTCATTTCCAAAGCTTGGAGATAGTATTTTTCTGCTTCTGCATATTCCCCTTTACTGTCATGCAGCCCTGCTAAATTATTCAGGCTAGCAGCTAAATCAGGATGCCCCTGTCTGAATAAACGTTTTCTCATTTCCAAGGCTTGGAAGTAGTATCTTTCTGCTTCTCCATAACTTCCTTGAAAGTGGTGCATAGCTCCCAAATTATTGAGACTAGTAGCTACATCGGGATGCTCCTCTCCCAAGATTCTTTTACGAATAGCTAAAGCTTTTTCTGCTAAGGAAATTGCTTCATTGTATTTTCCTTCTTGATAAAGTTGAATTAGCTGTTGATTAAGCCTTTCTGCTTCTGCAAGTTCATTACCTTGAGCTACCAAAACATTAGAATCTTCCTGTCCAACGTGAGTTCGATGAAGTTAAAAAACAGCAGAAGGAAGTTCAGCTAGGCCTTTGGGGTCAAGGTCAAGGGAAGGCTTTTTGGGCAAGAAAGTATAAGCGATTAGACCAGCTAAGAGATTAACCAAAAAATTCCAAACGCTACGGTGTCTTGAATGCTGAATCTGACAGATATTCTTGAGCTGGTCATTAACAGTCTCAATCAGAGAACGCTTACGTAGGAGAATCTTATCCTGAAGACGCATTAACTTCGGCTTCATATTTTTCTTGCGGTGTGTAATCAGTTGTAGTCTTTGTTCATAGAGTTTCTCAAACAAATCCTGAGAAATATAACCTCGGTCGCCAAATAACTTACCAATCAAGCCATCAGCCATATCTGGCACAGGGTTACGGTCATCAGTATTACCCTCTGTAAGTTTGAAAGCAAGCAGCTCACCTTTGTCATTAATAATTAGATGTAGCTTGAAGCCATAATGCCATCCCATAGCATTTTTGCCCCAACCTACCAAACCTTCAAAAACACGGTGGCTTTTGGAGCGATTCGGGTGGCAGACCTCAATGGGGGTAGAATCAATAAAGCTGATGCCGGTAATTTCTCCTCGAAGAGTATGTAGAAAACAGCAAAGAAGCATTAAGCTCCACGGCATTAGCTCTACGAATCGAGTGTAACTGACCAAGTTGGGAAAAGCTTTCTTCCAGTAAGGCAAGACTTGTAGAGTGTAAAATTCTTTAAAAGTGCGAAATCCCGAACCATGAAAGGCAATGACAATGGTCATCACTTCGCTTAGGCTTAGGCGGGAGCGACATAGACGCTCTCCACAAGTTGCTGTTAACATTGGCTGTTGTTGCCAATGCCTCTCAAACCTTTGATAAAAGTCATCTACCTGACAGAATATTTGGGTGATATCGAGACGAGATACAATATTGGACATAGCATCAGATTCTGATTAAGATTCATTTTCAGCATACCTCTGATGCTTTTCTTTTCTCTCTTTTTCCTCCGTCGAACTCACGTTATTTCAAGCCCCTGGATTCATCAATAGGGTAACACTTTTGACTTTTGACTTTTGACTTCCGCAAAGCGGTTGACCACTATTTAATCAAACTATCAAATAATTGTAGGTATTTCTGAGCAATTGTTTGAGCCGTATATTTTTCTAAATGCTTTTGAGCATGAGAACGCAATTGTAAGCGCTGTTGCTCATCTTCAAGGAGCAACTCAATTAACCTAGCCATTTCCGGTACATCTTTATTCGGAAAAGTTAATCCACAAGGGCCAACTGCCTCTATTAAGCCACCATTACCTGTGGTGAGAGGAACACAGCCACAGGCAATACCTTCTAGGGCAACAATGCCAAATGGCTCTTTCCAGGTAGAGGGGATAATCATAACTTTGTGCTGATTCAACACTTCAACAAGCTCTTGTCCCCTGAGTACGCCCACAAAATTAACCTGCTCCGTTAATCCGAACTTCTCCACTTTTTGCCTCAGTTTCTGCTTTTCTGCCCCATCGCCAATTAAGGTTATTTTATATGTTCGCCCTCGTTGTTTTAAAAGAGCTAAAGCCTCAAGGATAAAACGTACACCCTTATCCCTAACTAATCGCCCCAAGTAAACTAATTCTGTCTCCCTAACCAGACCAGGAATTTCTCTAAACAACGAAGCCCGGTAGGGATTGCCTAGCACTACACCAGGACGTTTCGTTAACTGCTGCATCTCTTCGCATAGATAAACGTGAGTTACAAAACGCTCCAACAGATAGTATTGCATTCTAATTGGTCTACGCATTCCCACATAAAAGAGGAAAAATTGATGCAACAACACATAAGGCTTTGATAGGACAAGGGCATAATAGGTCAAAAGTCCTAAGCCAGACCTCATCAAGCCATTATGAAGACAAACATCACACCACCTGACTGTTTCCCACATCATTTTTCTACTAGGTGTACGGATAACAGTAAAACGACTATCTTGATCAAAATCCTCACCACCTTTCGTCCGAGTAAGAAGCCGCACCTGATGACCTTGATTAACGAATTCTTCGGCAAGTGCCTGTGCTGTTGTTTCTATACCTCCCAAATTGGGCAGATAAGTTTGTGACCAGATGAGAATTTTCATTTTTGAAGCTAACTAGAAAGAAGTTATTAAACCTCAAAATTAATCAAAAGACTCTACGCTTCATCTGCTTGCGGCAATAAAGTCAAGCATCTTTTCTTTCACTGAAGCCGTTTCTACATTTCCTTGGGGATTTCTTCTCACAATTCCAGCATTCTTTAAAAATGCCTTACCTAAAGTAGCTAAAACTTCTATATTGTAAGGACTCGCATCATCTATTGCTTCAGTAACTTCAATACGTCCTCTCTTAATCTTCTTTCTTTCCTCTTCATCCAAACTACTTAATAATTCCTGCTTTAACTCGCTATCCATCAAGCTTGCTAAATATTGAGTAGATAAATTAGGTTGCAAACGTAAATAACGGTTCGGTTTATCTTCACCGAAAAGAATTTCTCTAGCTATATAATCGTTAATATCTAAAGGCCCATCCATCAAAACATCAATAATATGTCCAGCCCAATTTAATACCCCCCAATTTCTCGCATCTTCATAAGCAATTGGCTTAATAACATCACCTGTACCAATGGAAAGTACACTGATATTCCTTAAATCATTGCCCAATCTTACTGCCTCTGCTAAAGCACAAGCAACAGGGTTATTGGCACTAACTCCGCCATCAATACCCGAAAATTCCTCATCTCTAGGTTTAGCAATTCTGTAAGCAGGAAAAAAAGTTGGTGCAGATGCAGAACAAACACAAAGTTCCCAGACAGGAATATCGGCGTACCACATTTTATGTCGCCAACTTTTGAAAACTTCGGGGCGACGGGTAATTGTATCGTAGGAAGTAATTAATAATTTTCCAGGAGATTCAATACTGGGAGTAAGTTCTCCTAGGGTTGTTTTTTCTCCAAACTGTTCTTTCAAAACCTCAATCAAACCATCATGGGAAAACTTTGGTGCAGAAAGACCACGTTCTAAAACTAGTTTAAATCTCCGGGGATTAAAATAGCCCCAAGTACCACTATAAGGAAAAATTCTATGACCATTTTTTTTATATAAATTAAGTAAGTCACGAGCAGATTTTTTACCAGCAATTCCAGTGGCTATAATTGAACCTGTAGAAGTTCCAGCAATTAAATCAAAATATTCATGTAAAGGTTGGTCAACTAACTTTTCAAACCCTTCTAAGATTTGTGCAGCTAAAGTACCGCGAATTCCACCACCATCTAGACTTAAAATACGATAGGGCATATTGTTTTAGGCAATAGTAATACAGTCGTGCTAAATATAAGTATGCCAAGAGTATGCCAATTATCAAAGCGGAACACATTAAAAAGAAAAAGGGCAGCCAATGACTACCCTTTAGTTAGGTATGTATGGTTGTAGTGTGCATAACTACTGCTTTAATGACTAGATTATTTAAGGGGAAGTTTCCCAAATCAGGTTCTCTAAAGTATTATTAAGCTTAGATAAACTACTAAGAATGAAGTTAACAATGCAATACGCACGGCCATGAAAATAGGTCAGGTTATAGTACCTGACCTAATTAGATCATGTCTGAGGATTTTTAACTAAGTGTGAGGACAAATTAGTTACTTAATGTCCGCTTTTAATATCTTCTTACTCAGGGGTAATGTTAAATCTAAGAAAAGATTAAGGTTAAGTCTTTTTATTGCTTTCAGATTTAATTTCTTGCAACAAACCCGAACAAGCATCTAAAAGCAAATCAATTACATTATCAAACCCTTCGGGGCCACCATAATAAGGATCAGGAACTTCTTTCTCTTGATGTTCAGAAGCATAATCACACATTAAACGTACTTTAGATTGATATTTACCTTCTTGATCTAAAGCCAGAATATTATTATAGTTATCTCGATCCATAGCTAAAATCAAGTCAAACTCCGCAAAATCTGACCTGATAAACTGCCTAGCTTCACCTTTAAGTTCAATGCCTCGTTTCTTCGCAGCAGAATTCATACGCCGATCGGGAGGAGAACCAATATGATAGCTGGAAGTCCCGGCAGAATCACAAACAATCTCATCAGTTAAACCAGCTTCACTAATAAGGTAGTTCATAATATTTTCTGCTGAAGGGGAACGGCAAATATTTCCTAAGCAAACAAAAAGTAGTTTTTCAGCCATTATTTTGCAGATTAAGTGATAAAGAAATAGGCGAGTGATCGCTTTTCCACCTTATGACAAACGCCAATGACAGAAAATGCACCCTATCGCCTTTTCCTATAGTCTTTAGAGAACTCCAATAAATAAAATATCCTCACAAAGTATAAGATTTTAGCGACTAGCTACTAGCTATTAGCTTATTGCTTTTGGATAAGTCTTTTCTTGGTTCTCTGTTATTAATCTAGACACTCAACTACATACCGGGGAGATTTAAACCACTAGTAAGTTCTTCCATTCGCTCTCGCATTGTCTCTGTCGACTTACTATAGGCATCTTTCATCGCCGCAGTTACTAATGCGGAAAGAGCTTCTTCTCCTTTACCCATAGCATCAGGAGAAATAGTTACACTCTTTGGTTCTTGATTACCGCTCATTACTACCTTAACTAGCCCATCCTCACTTTGCCCTTCAATTTCCATTAATTCTAATTCAGTTTGGAGTTGTTGCGCTCCTTGTTGAACTTGCTGAGCTTTTTTGAAAGCTTCGGTAAGTTCTTTCATTTTGCCTAAACCGAAGCCAAATCCTTGTCCTTTAGTCATATCTAATTCTCAATTATCTTCAAGTTACCAGCTTACCTTAGCCTAGTGATTGGCGATCGCATCATAAAGTATATAACCAACCCTAAAACTTACCTAACATTTTAACTTCTGGCTCTAAACATAAAGACCAGTGATATTCTACTTGCTCTTGAACATAACGAATAAGCCGGAAAATATCGCTAGCTGTAGCACCACCACAATTAAGGATAAAGTTAGCATGGCGATGAGCTATTTGGGCCCCGCCAATTTGATAGCCTTTCAAGCCCAATTGCTCAATTAACCGACCAGCAGAATGAGGTTTAGGGTTGCGGAAAACACTACCACAACTGGGGAGATGATAGGGTTGAGAACTTTTACGCTGTCGTAAGTTTCTGTTTGTGTCTTCCATGACTTCTGCTCGACTAAATCCTGGTTGTAGCTGGAAAGTCGCTTGGGTTACTAAGTTGTTCTCTCCTTGTAAGCTGGAAGTACGGTAGCTAAAATTCAAGTCTGAAGCTTTAAGGCGCTCAACATTACCCGTGGGGGAAAGAACCATAGTATCTACGAGGCTATCTGCTACACATTTACTATGGGCCCCAGCATTCATTACTACTCCTCCCCCTACGGTTCCAGGTATACCCACTGCCCATTCTAAACCTCGCCAGCCTCGTTTAGCTGCTTGGTAAGCAATACGAGCAATAGGTTCCCCAGCACCAGCAGTAATTTGCCCTGTTTCGAGATCAAATTGAGTGTGGCGCAAGTAACGAGTACCAACTACTAAGCCAGGAATACCGCGATCGCTAACGAGTAAGTTGGAACCGGCCCCTAAAAGAGTGATAGGTAAGTCGCGAGATTTAGCCCACTCAAAGCTAGCTAATAAATCTTCCCATCGCCTTGGAGTAACATACCATTGGGCAGGACCTCCTACCCGGAACGAGGTTATTTGCCCTAGATTGAACTGGGGTTTGATTAGACAATCAGTTCCTGCTAGATTAATTGGAGATTTGATTGGTTCGTTCACACCAGGAAAGGTGGTTTTGGTTACGCTAGAAGGAGAATAGGACAGTGTCATAAGAATACTTTTTTCAGGTGGGATCTAAACTAAACAGGTCATAACTACTTGTGGAAGTAAAGCTCCCTGATGGTATTAATTTCTTCAGGGTTCTTAATCTTATTTATCCCGCTAGTATGATCGGAATAGTCTGATTAAGATTTCCTGCTCCTAGAAATAGTGCCAGATCCCCAGATTGAAGAATGTCTAGCAAAAAGCTACTAAGAGAAGATAGAGGTTGGTAAAATACTTGAGGATGATGGGTCGCAATGGCCTGGGATAATTTTTGTCCGGTAATTTTACCTGAGTCAGGTTCTCCGGCACTATATATATCAGTAACTACCACTACATCAGCTTTGCTAAAGGCTTGAGCAAATTCTTCTAGAAACGTTAGGGTACGGCTGTAGCGATGGGGCTGGAAAATTGCTACTACTCTTTTTAAGGTGCTATTTTGAGATTCTTGGCATAGTCTTAAGCGGGCTGCTGTTAGGGTAACGCTAATTTCGCTAGGGTGATGGGCATAATCATCAACAAAGGTAACGCCTTTATGTTCACCTCGGTATTCAAAGCGTCTTTTTGCTCCTTTAAAAGTTGCTAAGCCTTGGGCAATTACAGCAAATTCTAAACCGAGATGTCTACCTACAGCAACTGCAGCCAGGGCATTGCTAAGATTATGTGTTCCTAATAAAGGAAGTTCTAATTGACCGAGGACTGTTCCTCTTTCCCAAATCTCAGCCTTAGATCCCCAGGAATGATAAGTAACATTTTTCACGGTATAGTCTGCCTCTTTTTCAGGATCGAGACTATAACTGATCTTTGGTTGGAAGGTGTTGCTTACTGTTTCGCAATCAATACATCCCACCAATGTTTCACACTGACTCTCAAAAGTCTTGAAGATATCAACTACTTCTTCGAGACTTTGGTAATGGTCTGGATGATCTAATTCGATGTTAGTTATAATACCGACGCTAGCGGAAATTTTGGTTAAAGAGCCATCAGACTCATCAGCTTCTGCAACTAAGAATGGTCCGTTACCTAAACGTGCATTTCCTTCCCAAGCATCAACCTCCCCACCAACAATAATAGTTGGATCAACTCCTGCTTGGAGTAGCATATAGCCAATTAAACTACTCGTAGTTGTCTTGCCATGGGTTCCTGCCACAGCAATGCTTTTGTACTCTTTTACCAATGCTGCTAACAGATCAGAGCGATGGAAGATTACGCAACCTTTTTCTTGGGCAGCTTGGTACTCAACATTCGTTGAATTGATAGCTGTAGAACAGATTACTTGGGGTAAACTTATCCCTAGGTTATCTTCCTTATGGGGGGCAATTAATGTTGCTGTTTCCTTAGTTTTGCCTCCTACGGTGGCTGTTGCATTTAAGTGATCGCCACTTACACAATTCGGGTCTTGGAAATAATCCAAGTTAGCGGCTTGTTGAGAATCAAAGATATGAGTACCAACAGATTCCAAACGCTTAGTAATATGACTAGAACGGAGGTCAGAACCAGATACTGGCAACTGACGCTTGGCTAAAACATAAGCTAGAGCTGACATTCCAATACCGCCAATACCGATAAAATGGAATGGTTTACCACTAAAGTTAACGGTTTTCGACATTAAATCTCCTCGCACACCATACCACACACCAAAACCAAGTTGATAATACGCGATATCATACCAAGAATTCTTTTTTAGAGATACACTAAATAAAAATTTTCTGATGATAAGTGCATGATTACTACAGGTTAATTTATCCATCAATACCGTTGTATTGCTGGTAAAAAATGATTTCTATATTAATCAGAGCAATTTCTTATTTGTCCGGAAAATTATCATAGTCTGGCTTTTGAGATTCTTAATTTATGAATTTCTAGGGAGTATCATAATTATTGGCTTCATAAGACTATAATGTCCATTGCTTAAGGATGACAGGCAAGGGAACTTGTCTATGGTAAGTACAACAATTGATAGACTATTTAAGGTATATAGTCCACCTGATTTCATTATTAGAGAAGTAGCCAAGGATTCTTTGGCATTTTAGAGACAGAACCTGACAAAAATACTATGCTAAGATAATCAACTGAACTTAATTGAGTAGCTGTAGTGAGTGCTGCTTAATTCTCGTTTTGGAATCTATTTCAGATTTCTCTTTTCTTAGAGCTTTGCCCTAATACTAAGTAAGTGAAAATTAGATATTTTGAGTTATCAAGCTATTACTTTTACCCTTCACAAACTTCGTTATTTTAATAATTTTAGTTACGATAGCTTGTAATACTTGACTTTCCGCACTGTTTTAATGACATCTAGCCTTGGTAAGCTGTCAGGCATTTCTCAATGAATAGGCTTAGGGATATAGCTGTACCGCAAATAGGCTGCCCTCTTACCAACTAACCTAAAAATAATCAACCTTGCTAGTTTCGATTTGTTCTTGCTTTGCGATATGATCGGGTTTATTAAGATTTTTTTAATGTATTCATCTTGAAGATAGAGGGCAAGAAGTAGTGATTAGAGTAGCCATCAATGGGTTTGGACGCATCGGACGCAATTTCATGAGATGCTGGATAGGGCGAGAAAACAGTCAGTTGGAAGTAGTTGGAATCAATGATACCTCTGATCCCAACACTAACGCTCACCTACTAAAATACGATTCGATGTTGGGGAAATTCAATGCTGAAGTTAGTGCTGATGAAAATTCTCTTATCGTTAATGGTAAAACTATCAAGTGTGTCTCTGACCGCAATCCTTTAAATCTACCTTGGGATGCTTGGGGAGTTGATTTGGTCATTGAATCAACAGGGGTTTTTCGTACTAAAGACACTGCTTCTAAGCATATAGCAGCAGGGGCTAAAAAAGTTCTCATTACTGCTCCTGGTAAGGGTGCAGATATTGGTACTTATGTTGTGGGAGTTAATCACCAGGATTACGCCCACGATAAACATGATGTCTTAAGTAATGCTAGTTGTACCACTAATTGTTTAGCCCCCATCGTCAAAGTACTTAACGATAACTTTGGTATTGTCAAAGGAACAATGACCACTACCCACAGTTATACTGGGGATCAAAGAATTTTGGATGCCAGCCACAGAGATTTACGTCGGGCTAGGGCAGCGGCTATTAATATTGTACCTACCAGTACTGGTGCGGCTCAAGCTGTAGCTTTGGTAGTGCCAGAAGTGAAAGGCAAGCTTGATGGTATTGCTTTGCGGGTTCCTACCCCTAATGTTTCTGTAGTAGATTTTGTCGCTCAAGTTGAGAAAAATACCATTGCCCAGCAAGTTAATGATGTGTTGAGGGAAGCTTCTGAAAACTCGATGAAGGGTATTTTGGGTTATAGTGATTTGCCTTTGGTTTCCTGTGATTATCGAGGTACAGACGAATCTTCTACCGTTGATTCTAGCTTAACTATTGCTTTGGGTGGCGATATGATTAAGGTTATTGCTTGGTATGACAACGAGTGGGGTTATTCTCAAAGGGTTGTTGACTTAGCAGAAATTGTCGCTGAACAATGGCCTTCTTAATAGTGGCAACGCTTTAGTCGAGAGGGCGGGTTGATGTGGATTTTAGCCTACTAATAATAAACCTATTAGAACCCGCCCCTACATTCCCTAAATACTATAAGGGCTAGTTAACTTGTCCAATTGTTGTACCAACAAACTGAGGAACAAGCCTACATCTGTCACAACACCCACAGACTCAACGGAACCGCGATCGCTTAATTTCGTGACTACAGCCGGATTGATATCTACACAAACCATCTTCACTCCAGCCGGAGTCATATTCCCAACACCGATTGAATGTAACATAGTTGAGAGCATCAGAATCATATCCGCCCCTTCTAACAAGCGAGCATATTCTGTTTGAGCTTTCACTAAATCCATTTCCGTATCAGGTAAAGGGCCATCGTCACGAATCGAACCTGCTAAACAAAAAGGAACTTGGTTACGAACACATTCATACATAACCCCTTTGCTTAAAAGCCCTGCTTCCACAGCTTGGGCGATGCTACCGCAACGGCGAATGGTATTAATCACCTTTAAATGATGGCGATGTCCTCCTCTGACAGGAACACCCCGTTGCATATCTACCCCCAAAGAGGTTCCCATAGTAGATTGTTCAATATCATGAACAGCAATGGCATTGCCTCCTAGTAAAGTTTGGACATAACCTTCACGAATTAAATGGGAAAGGTGATGGCTGCCTCCGGTATGGATAACAACTGGTCCTGCTGTGACAACAACTTTACCGCCGCGATCACGAATTTGGCGCAATTCCCAGGCAATTTGTTCTACCACTAATTCCACACGGCGTTCACTAGAAACCCCTGCCCCCATGAAGCTAAATTCTTGGGTAGTATTGCGTTTTTCCCTAGATTCAGTTTTGCGGACGGTACGGATACCTTCTACCCCAGTAACTACTTTTTCACCAATTTCCAAGTCCCGCAAAATTTTACAACGGGCTGTTGTTTGACCTTCAGGGCTACTAATGGCAATAGCTGCATCCATGCGCTGTCCCTTTACCCGCAGCCATTCCCCATTTACTCGCACTTCCGTAGGATAAATGGTAGAAACATAGAAATCATCTGGGGCAACTCCTGCTTTATTGATGGGTTCTAGAATCGCATCCCGTTCTTCGGCGGGTAAATCGACTACTCCCAGATCAATGAGTTGGGCCGCGATTTCTTCCATCACTTCATGAGAAGGGGCAGAAACTTTAACTTCTGCATTGGAAGTACTTTGACGCTGTTCCCCTAGGCTGAAATTAAGGACTTGGAAACTACCACCAGCATTGACGATGAAATCTAAAGCGCGATTCATGATTCCCGCATCGAGGAGATGCCCTTCCATGCGGACGATGCGACTTTCTACCCCAACGTTGGCATGGACTTCTGCTAAGACAGGTTCTGTTACTCGCAGGGTTAAGCATTTGGCAGCCCCCCCAGCTTTGAGAAATTCTGTTAAAGGAGTCTCTACCACTTCAAAGTCAAGTTCGGTAAGGCGCTTTTTCAGGGAATCGCTAGCCTTATTCATGACCACGGTAGAGTTAATGTTAACGGAGTTGCAAGCAAAGTTAACTGCATCTGCTTCTTGGATAGCAATACGCTTTTCTGGGGGGACTCGCCTTTCGATAATTTGATTGGAGTAAGCATCAAAGGCCGCAGGATAATAGAGTAGGTAGCCTCCTGCTAAAGGGCAAAAGCAAGTATCAAGGTGGTAAAAACGGTCGTCAATCAACCTCAAGGAAACTACTTCTACATCTAACCATTTAGCAATGTAGGGATGGGCATCAAGTTCGGAACGAAAACCATAACCAGCCCATAACCAACGCCCTTCTCTATCAAAAAGGGCATCTCCGGCCCCTTCAAAGGGTAAATCTTTGGGCAATTCGTGGACGGTATAACCTTGATCAGCAAACCATTGTTTAAAATGGGGTTCTTCTCCTTGACGTTCTTTGTGGAGGAAGCGGCTAAGGACGACATTATCCCCTAACACCAGTCCGGCATTAGCGGTAAAGACCATATCGGGCCAGCCTTTTTGAGGTGTTACCAATTCCACAACAGCCCTATCTTTGAGAACATAGTAAAGCTTTTGCCACTGTTCTACAGCGCGATCGCGAGAAGATTTATGAATGTTCCCTTCCATCCAAGGATTAATCACATAATCCACATCGTAATGGTCAGGAGAACACATGAGGAAACGAATTGAGTCAGTCATAATAAATTTAATTTAGAGTTGCGCCACCTAAGAATATTAATTCAGTCGTGTTTTTAACAAGACAAACATTTCATTTTATATTTGTTGGGCAAAGATCACAATTGGGAAATTGCTGGAGGCGGAATGATGAGGTGAGGAGATAATGGGATAATGAGAAGAAGATTTTTGATTTTTAATTGTAGTTACCTAAGCTAAATATGCAATATCGGCGGTTTGGTCGTACAGAATTATCAATGCCTGTCTTTTCCTGTGGTGGGATGAGATATCAACATAAATGGCAAGATCGTCCTCTGGCAGATATTCCTCAAGATGGTCAAGATAACCTGGCAGCTACAATTAACAAGGGTTTGGAAGTTGGCATTAACCACATCGAAACAGCTAGGGGTTATGGAACTTCAGAGATGCAGTTGGGACAAGTTTTACCTCAATTCTCTAGAGAGAAGTTGATTGTCCAGACTAAAGTTAGTCCCAAACCTGACCCCAAGGAGTTTCGTCGTCAGTTTGACAAGTCCCTTAATTACTTGCGACTTGATTATGTGGATTTGTTTGGGCTTCATGGCATTAATAATGAGGAAGTTTTAGATAATAGTATTCGTCCTGGGGGCTGTTTTGCTGAAGCGAAGAAGTTACAAGCAGCAGGGAAGGTACGCTTTATTGGTTTTTCTACCCACGGTGCAACGGATATTATTGTTAAGACCATTGAAACGGGTTTATTTGATTATGTAAACCTGCATTGGTACTACATTAATCAATTTAATTGGCCTGCTATCGAAGCAGCTATTCGCCAGGATATGGGAGTGTTTATTATCAGTCCTTCTGATAAGGGTGGGCAACTTTATAACCCACCACCAAAATTGGTAAAACTTTGTCAACCCTTAAGCCCGATGGTTTTTAATGACCTTTTTTGTCTCAGTCATCCCCAAGTTCATACCCTTAGTTTGGGGGCTGCTAAACCAATGGATTTTGATGAACACCTTAAAGTATTACCTCTTTTAGACCAAGCAGAGGAAATCTTACCTCCTATTTTAGAACGTTTAGAAAAAGAGGCGATCGCCGTTTTAGGAGAGGAGTGGGTGCGGAGTTGGTACGCCGGTTTACCTGATTTTACTCAAACTCCTGGACAGGTCAATATACCAATGATTTTATGGTTAAGGAATCTCGCCCTTGCTTATGACATGGTGGATTATGGCAAAATGCGCTACAACTTGTTGGGTAATGGTGGTCATTGGTTTCCTGGTCAAAAGGCAGACCAGTTAAGGGGATTAGATTTAAGTTCTTGTTTGAAAAATAGTCCCCATAAAGCAAAAATTCCCGCTTTGTTAGCAGAGGCTGAAGAAATTTTAGGGGGAGGGGAAGTTAAGCGTTTATCTCAAAGCTAATAGTCTGTCAATTTTGACTGATTCCATTGGCTTGGCTTCATACCTAACCAGATTTGTTGTCCCGTTTCTTTGAATCCCAGCACAAGCACATTAACCAATGAACCTATTGCTGGATAATCAGATGGAGTCATATGGCCTTTATCTTGAAAATCTGTGATTTGAACAAGACCCGTAAACCTTATTCCTGGAAGGTCAACAAATATCCCAAAAGGAAAATGCTTTGTGACTACTCCTTTCAACTTAGTTCCAATTTTTAAAGAATCTTTTGTTTCGTCCCATGATGGCAGGTTGTTCATTTTACTTCATAAGCTATCTCAAATAACTTTAGATTAGAAAACATCCTCATAAATATCTGCCATATTCAACTTTAAATCAACAGAATCTAAACATAACTCATCATCCCCGTAAATGGGAACTTATTCTACTAGCAATATTAAAACTAATAATATTATGTTCCTTACTACCTCCAGATATAGCAAAAACTTGGCCACCAAGATATTCATGACGAATTTCGCTAGTTTGTTCTAATTGGAGATATTCTTTTGTTGTTAGCAAATTAATAGGAGATTGCATCATTTCTACCTAGTTGTATTTAGCAACAAATTAACTTGAAATCATTACGAAATCTATAACAGGCTTTAATTACAAGAGAGATTTATTAATTAGCAATTTCTATCAAATTCCCCTTAATGTAATTCTCCTTCCACCATCACCTCACCAATTTTGGCATTATCCTTAAATTTATTAGTTTCGTAATATTCTCCCCCGGAAGATTGGGGATAAACTCCCACAAAACCTTTGTCTCCGAGGTTACCATTGGTTCTAAAAGTTATTTTCTGGTCGGCAGTTTCGGCAAATTTAACAAATTCCCTCGCTTCGTAATCGGTATTGTAGCTTAGGGTTGCTTGGCCATAAACAGATTCAGCTTGTTCAATCGGAGTACCTGTCCCTACCCCCTCTGCTGTGCGAAACTGGGGGTTATCAGTGAGTAAAATTTGGATTGGGTCTGCATCTTCTAATTTATCGAAGTTAAAGTAGAGAATATAATAAAGAGTCTCACTACCTTTTTTTACAGCGATCGCATCTAAGTCCACCATAAAACTAGGTAAGGTTTCAAAAGTTACTTCCGACCCTAATTTCTCTTTAAGTTCTCCTAATGTCATACCAATTTTAGCTTCACCAATTCCTTGTTCAGAAAGAGAAAATTCTTCTGAAGTGGGTGCATTTAAAGGTTGGGAAGTTGTAGGTGATTCTTTTTCTGGTGAAGACTCTGACTCAGTATTATTGTCTTGATCTACCGAACCTGGTTCACCTTTAGGTTGAGGATTACAACCTGTGAGAATGAGTAGTAATATTGCTAAAAAATAGAGCGATTTCATAATTAAATTAGTTAGTAATTGATATTCCAGCTTTCCTTTACTGGTTTAAATTGGAGTTGGATTAAAAAGAACAGCAATAACAAAAAGGGATAATTTGTAACAATTACCCCTGTAAAATTCAGTATGACATTTTTAAGTGGATGTGGAAGAAGATTTAACTAAGAATAAAATAGTGGAGATTATTGAGGTGATGATAGTAGGGGGGACAACAGGATGCCCAGCGTTCATGATAGCGGCTTTTCTGACAGTAGTTTTGCCGATTACTTTCCCTGGTAGGTTGATAGTAATCTGAACAGGTAAATTGTCGCTTTAAGCTTTGTTGATGATTCATTGCCTCGTTATTTACACCCAAAAGTTATCTTATACTCTAGTATTAAGTAACCAGAGTTGTGATCGTGTTTGCGCTTTGTCTGCTTTTTGTATAAGTTGGGTATATTTTTTATAGCAATGCTGAGACGAATCCCTTTCCCCCTTAATCTTTAATTCTTACCCCTCAGTTGAACAGTTGCGATCGCCCCAGCAATAAAGAATAGGCTGTAGAAGGTTTAGAGCGCACTAAATTCGTAATTACAAAGCAAAATGAAAATTCTTTTACACATAAGGAGTTAAGTCTGTGGTCAAAACTAAGTCAACCATGCTACCCATAGGGACAAAAGCCCCTGATTTTTCCCTCCCAGATACTGTTTCTGGTCAAACCATTTCCTTAGCCAATTTTAGTGATAGTAAAGCTTTGTTGGTGATGTTTATTTGCCAACACTGCCCCTTTGTTAAGCGTGTAAAAACAGAATTTACGAGGTTAGGTAAAGACTATGTAGATCAAGGAGTTGGGATTGTTGCCATTAGTGCTAACGATGTAAAAAAACATCCCGATGATTCCCCAGAAAATCTTAAAGCAATGGCAGAAGAATTAGATTTTAACTTTCCTTTTTGCTATGACGAAACCCAGGAAGTAGCGAAAAGTTATACAGCAGCTTGTACGCCGGATTTTTTCCTTTTTGATGGCGATCATAAGTTGGTTTACCGAGGTCAACTTGATGATAGTATCCTGGACGAAAACTTACCAGTAACAGGGAAAGATTTACGCTCAGCTATTGATAAAGTTTTAGCTGGGGAAGAAGTTGATTCAGAACAAAAACCAAGCCTCGGTTGCAATATTAAATGGATTCCAGGAAACGAACCAGCTTATTTTTAATTTTAAGATTGTGAATGATGGTGTTTTTAAATGCAGAATAATAGGGAATAGTCACTCTTTCAATAGGACAGATAGCTACAAAGCTTTGTGAGAATTTATTGTTGATTGATTTTATGAGAAGAAAAATAATTCTATCCCTACTTGGATTACTAACACTTAGTAGCATTAATGTATCCGCATTAAGTCAAGCTAACCCCACCACAGGAATTCAACGCCCTGTTTTACGCATAGGAAGCGAGGGAGAATATGTATCTCAGGTGCAAGCTGCCCTCAAGTTGTTGGGTTACTATAACGGAGAAGTTAATGGAATTTATAATGAAAGTACTGTGATCGCTATTTCTCGCTTTCAAGAAGTTGCTAATTTGGATGTCGATGGTATTGTGGGTTTAGCAACTTGGGTTCACCTCTTTCCGGTTACTCCACCCCAAAGTCCTCCTACTACAAGCCCAAGCAATAACAATAACTCAACTTCTACAGCCACCACCTTACCTATATTAAGAGAGGGGATGCAGGGGGAAGCTGTAGTAAAATTACAAACAAGATTAATAGCACTAGGGTTCTTGTCAGGAAGTGCCGATGGTTCTTTCGGCAAACAAACCCTAGCTGCTGTTCAAGCTGCCCAAGCAAATTTCAACTTAATAGCAGATGGGGTTGTAGGGGCAGCAACTTGGAGAGCATTATTACAATAATGACTTCTGGTTGTTCCCTACTTGCCTTTTCACAATGCGATCGCGCCCTTGCTCCTTCGCGGCATAAAGTGCTTCATCAGCCCTAGTAATCAAGTATTGTGGTTCCAGGCTAGGACTAGGTACAACTTGAGCAATACCAATACTCAAGGTAACATAATCACTAACCAAAGACTGAGCATGGGCAATCTTGAGCTTTTGTAGTTCAGAACGGACATTTTCAGCAACTTTCTCTGCTCCCTCGGCATTAGTATTGGGCAAAATGACCGCAAATTCTTCCCCACCATAACGAGCAACTAAATCAGCAGAGCGCTTAGCTGCACTAGTCATGGCTTGGGCTAGTTGCTTAAGGCATTCATCCCCTGCTTGATGCCCGTAGGTATCATTGTAAAGTTTAAAATAATCTACATCGCATAATAGCAAAGCTAAGGGTTGTTTTTCCCTAGCTAACCTTTGCCACTCCGAATTAAGATACTCATCAAACTGACGGCGATTAGCTACTTGAGTTAAACCATCTAGGGTAGCCAAACGATGTAATTGCTTATTAGCCTCTTCTAATTGCTGATACAATTGCCCTTGATTGATAGCGATCGCTACTTGAGTTGCTAATTGTTTGAGCAATTCTATATCTGTAGATTGCCAAACTCTGGGGCTACGACAATGATGAGCAATCATTAATCCCCATAGCTTTTCTCTATTTAAAATCGGTACTACTAAGTTAGCTTTAACCTGATAACGAGTAAGCATCTCCAAATGACAAGGTTTAATACCGGCTTCTTGAACATTGTTTATAGCAGCTATTCTGCCTTGGCGATAAAGAGGAGCAGATTTAGCTTGAAAACAAGAATCTTCAATGGTTTTTCCAAAAGTAGGTATCCATTCCCTTCCTACGGATTCAACTACTATCTTGCCATTCCAATCAGGAGAAAATTCGTAAAGAATAACCCGATCCGTTTGTAAAAATTCCCGAATTTGTGTAACTGTAGTATTGAGAATTTCTCCTAAATTTAAAGAAGAGAGAATTTGCTGAGCGATTTTGGCTATTAACTGCTCTCTATTTGCTTGTTGAACAATAATTTCTAATTGTTGGTGGGAAGTGTTACGTTGTTCGTAGGTTTGCTGAGAAGTAATTCCCTCTTTGGCTTCATTATTTATGGATACACTTTTGCGGAGATATTCCTGAGCTTTTTGAGCTGGCAGAGGTTCACTGAAAAGATAACCTTGAACTAAATCACAGTTGAGGGAACGCAGAAAATCTAATTGTTGCAGGTTTTCTACCCCTTCGGCTATTACTCGTAAATTTAATTTTTGCCCCAAGGCTATTACTGCCCTAATAATTGCGGCATCTGTCTTGTCAGAGATAGAATCTTTCACAAAACATTGGTCTATCTTTAAAGTATTGAGGGGAAAAAATTTTACAGAATTGAGGGAAGAATAGCCAATACCAAAATCATCAATAGCAATTTGAATACCCATTTGTCGAAGTTGATGCAAGGTACGAGTGGTAAACTCTACATCTTGCATAGCAGTTGTTTCGGTGATCTCAATTTCTAAATCAGCAGGATTCATCTCCGTTTCAACCAAAATAGCTACTAAATCCCCAACTAAATCAGGTTGACTAAACTGACGGGCTGATAAGTTAACCGCCACTCTAATATCACCAAAGCCTTCTTTTTGCCAGCGTACTTGTTGCTGGCAAGCTTCTTTAATAACCCATTCTCCTAGTTCACAGATTAAATCAGTTTCTTCTGCAAAAGGAATAAATTGATTGGGAGAGACAAACCCTCGTATGGGGTGCTGCCAACGAATTAAAGCTTCCATAGCCACAACTTGGCCGGTTTGAAGAGCAATTTGGGGTTGATAATAAAGTACAAATTCATTTTTTAGTAAAGAAGAACGTAAATCTGCTTCAATGCTGAGGGGATTGAGGGAAGGGTTAAGGGAAGGAGAGTACATTTGATAAGTATTTTTTCCTTGCTGCTTAGCGCTATACATAGCAGATTCAGCATTGAGTAGTATGGTTTCTACATCAGAACCATCATAGGGGGTAAGGGCAATACCTAAACTTGCTGTTATGTAAACCTGTTGCTCTGCTAAAGAAAAAGGCTGACTTAAACAAGCTTGAATTTGCTGGATTCTTGTTTCTACAAAGTCTCCTGTAGCCCCTTGAATATTCTGCAATAAGAACACAAACTCATCTGCTGCCCAGTGTGCCATCACATCATCTTTTTCTAGGGTTTGCTCCAATCTTTGAGCTACGAGTTGTAGTAATTTGTCCCCAATAGTATGGCCGAGGGCTTTGTTTACCTGCTTAAATCTATCTAAGTCTAAAAATATCACTACCATCAATTCCCCTGTACGATTAGCTTTTAACAAAGCCAGGGAAAGTTGTTGATTAAATAGTTGGCGATTAGGTAAACGGGTTAAGGCATCTCGTTGGGCTTGAAGCTTGAGGGTTGATTCTACTTGTTGCTGTCGTTTTGTGGTGTAAATACGCTCAGCGATCGCTTGAGCTATTTTTAGATGGTTAGGATTCCAAGGTTGAGACTGATTTTTTTTTATTTCTTTCCAAGGTAAAAAAGATTGGCGGGGGCGGCAGTCACTAGGGGCTGCATTTTGATTGCCAGCCCAAATTATTTCTGTATCGTACCCTGGACGAAAAATGCTTAGATAGCCTATATTTTCTGATCTATTTTGCAGAGAGATTATTAAAACTGATTGGATAGAAGTAGAGGCAAAATACTGGTAGAGAGAAGTAAGGCGAGGAATAATTTGAGGCGTGAGATCAATTACGTAGTAAGGAAAATGCTCCGGTTGCTCAGAGCCATTTTGAAGATAATTAACCACTAAATAATGCCAATCAGAGGTTTTCTCTAATTGAGCAATTTCTGGCTGTTCTCCACAAGTATAAATCTGTTCTGCTTTTTTAAATTCATTCACTAAATACAACCTGCCCCCGCAGCCATCTAAAGCAGAGACGCTGAAATCTAATACCGTTTGCCAAGGTTCTACTGATGATGAAGTTGCCAAAAAACTGCTAATTTGAGCAATTATTGCTTCCTGGCTCATTAAAGCACGAGATTGAGCTTCCAGCCTTTCTCCTGCAATTGCTAAGGATAAGCGTTCTAAAAGCAGCTCAATTTCTGAGAAAGAACCTTCTTGCCACTGTCGAGGAGAGAGATAGTGAATAGCTAACAAACCCCAAAGTTCTCCACTATCAAAAATAGGAAAGGTAGCTGAAGATTTTATGCCCAAGCTACGTAAATATTCCACATGACAAGGAGCAACAGAATCATAACTTTGTTGAAGATTTTGTCCTGTTGATTCTATCGTTGAGCGAGCTAAGGTAGCATCAACTATAACTCTTCCCCTAGAAGCCATTAGTTTTTTACGGGCTGAGGGAGGGATATCTTCGGCAGGAAAGTGTAAGCCAAGGAGGGAAGGTAAGTTATTGTTACGTATCGATTCAGCAATAACCACCCCTGTTCCATCAGCCTCAAAGCGATAAATCTTAACTCGATCTACCTCTAATAAAGAACTAACTTCTTCAACAATAAGGTCAAGTATTTCTTGTAAAGACCCTGACTTTTTAAGACTATCATTTAAACTTCTAGAGGGAAACATAGAGAGCTATCAATGAATCAAATAGATTGGGCTGAGCTTAGTTATTTGACTCATATTAACAAATATTAAGACCATTTTTGTTTACTCTTGGCTGTATATATATTCTCCACCATGGTTAATTTATAGCTTGATTCCGTAGTCAAGATTTATTTTTTTCAAAAAAAATAAATCTTGTAGTCTTTTCCAAAAAACTTGGCTAGATCTTGTTTATTAGGTAATAATTGTCTTGTCATTACCAGATTGTCTACTAAGGTCAAAATAAAATTGAGATTGACTGAATAGATGGCAAGCCTTAATTATAAACAGAGATTAAAAAAATTAAACAACAGCTTGTTAGAGGATAGCTGTAAAGAAATTCAGGTCTATGGTAAGGATTTTATCCGTACTTTCTATGAATATCTTTTTGGTATTTATCCTGAATTAAAACCCCTATTTGCCCATGCTAACTCAAGAAAACAAGAAAGTCTACTATTAGACTTCTTAGCTTTTTTCACTCAAAACCTATCCAATCCGGAGCTTTTAATCGCCCATTTAAAAGGTCTAGGGGCGAGACACGTTAAATACGGAGTTAGAGCAGAATATTATCCTCTTTTCGGGGCTGCTTTACTCAATACTTTTACTCAGTATTTCAAGAAAGACTGGACAGAAGAATTAGACCAGGCATGGCTAGATGCTTACCAAGCGATCGCCGCTTTAATGCTTGAAGGAGCCGAATATGATGCTGAAGTTTTACTTCTTAAGAAAAAGTCTGAAGAAATTTTAGAAAAACAATCTTATTCTCCAGAAGAGCTTATTAAAATCAGCTTTTTAGAACTTAAGCCTTCCTTAAAAGAGTTTGTACGCACTTTCTATAAAAATCTTTTTGCAAGTTATCCAGAAATAGCGGTTTTGTTCACTAATACTTTTATAATTCAGCAAGAAAAACTATTTATTACTTCTCTATGTTTTGTGGTAGAAAATTCTACTAAATTCGAGCTACTTGAAGCTAAGTTGAAGGGCTTAGGGGCAAGACATATCAAGTATGGAGTATTACCAGATTACTATCCACTTTTTGGTCATGTTTTACTAAAGACTTTAGCCCAGTACTTAAAAGGAAACTGGACAATAGAAGTAGAAAGAGCATGGTTAGATTTATATAATCTCATTACTTCTCTAATGCTGCAAGAAAAGGAATAACTAGACTCTAATTTGAATAAGCTGTACTAGGATGGCCGTACAAAGGAGCAAATAAACAAGAAACTAGAGAACGCTGTTCGTAATCTGTGGTTAAATGAGTTTTACTAATATTAATGGTTATTTCTGATTTTTTAGCACCAGTCAGGTTCACACGAGTCAAATTCGCACTAGTTAAATCAGCACCGCTTAAATCAGCACCGCTTAAATCAGCACCGCTTAAATCAGCACCGCTTAAATCAGCACCTCGTAAATCAGCACCGCTTAAATTTGCTTCCCGTAAATTCGCTTCACTCAAATCTGCTGCGGTAAATTCTGCATAACTTAAATCAGCGCCACTCAAATTAGCACCTGCCAAATTAGCCCCTTCAAAAATAGCTAGATTGAGCTTGGCTTGGCAGAAATTAATTTTCTTCAAGTTAAGCCAACCAAAGTTTTCATCACCGAAATTAAGTTGCTCAAAATTACGTTCTCCTGCGGCATATCGCTGCAAAAGTTCTGGAAGAGAAATTTGTTTCAAGTTGTTTGTATTAGTAGCACCTTGTTGTAAAAACACCATAAAAACTTCCAGTTGATTTGAGGGTTAGTTATTTTCTCAGTATGGAAGGCAAAGATCCGTGATCACGTTCGCGTAATGTATAACTTTAGGACTGACACAGGGAAACGATAAATCAAGCGATCGCAACTAGATTATTCCTTCTAGACCAGTTACATTAGCAATACAAAAATAGGGAGTAAATTTAGCTGTTAGCTGTATTTGAGGGGCAAACATATATGATATAGCCTTAAGCAAAACTCCCAATTATGAGCTTAGGGTATGAACTCACCGCAAGCCAATTCTTTCCCCATCAAGGCGACATTACTACTAACCAGTACCCTCACAGTTATGTCAGGGGCTACTATCGCGCCCTCTCTTCCTGGGATGCAAGAGTATTTTGCTAATGTAGAAAATTCTGCGCTTTTAGTCCGTTTAGTGCTAACTATTCCCGCTTTATTCATTGCGATCGGAGGACTTTTTGCTGGGCAATTGGTTGATCGTATCGGGCGCAAACCCTTACTAATTGCTTCCACTTTATTTTATGGACTTGCTGGGGGTTCTGGTTTTATTTTAAACTCCCTTGGAACTATTCTTATCGGTCGTGCCTTGTTGGGGCTAGCTGTAGCAGGTGTGATGACGGGGGTGACTACTTTGATTGCCGATTATTATACAGGTCAAAAGCGAGCCAATTTTATGGGCTTGCAAGCAGCTTTCATGGGTTTGGGAGGGGTAATATTCCTTTCTGTCGGTGGCTTCATTGCTGATTTTAATTGGCGTTTTCCTTTCCTAATTTACTTCTCAGCTTGGGGTATTTTAGGAGCGATCACCCTAACCCTATACGAACCAAATCGTGAAGTAAATAACCAGATTAAAGACTCATCCCAAACAGATCAGCCAAGTATGCCTATAGCAGCCCTAGCGATGATCTATGGCATCTCTTTGTTTTATATGGTGGCATTTTATTTAATTCCTGTACAGCTACCTTTTTACCTACAAAGCCTCAATAATGAGAGTGCTTCTGCGAGTGGTTTAGCCATCGCCGCTTCGACTTTAGCTAGTGCAATTTCCTCTTTTCGATATGGCTTTGTTAAAAAACGTTTAGGCTTTGTCAGTATTGTGGTTTTGGCTTTTGGCATCGCAGCAGTAGGCTATTTTATTATTGGTATGGCTAGTAGTTATCAACTCGTCTTAGTTGGTTTAATTATTGCTGGGTTTGGCTTTGGCTTATTAATGCCCAACTTAAATGTTTGGCTATCTAGCATTATCCCCAATTCTCTACGAGGTAGGGCCTTAGGAGGCTTAACCACTTTCTTTTTCCTCGGTCAGTTTTTATCTCCGCTTGTGTCTCAACCTATAACTAATTTCCTCGGCTTAGACAAAACTTATAGCTTTGCCGGAGTTGCTTTACTATTAGTTGCTTTAGGCTTTTTCGCTCTTAAAAAACAGGTTAAATCTTTTTGTGAAAGCTGTTAGTATTTATCATTTATCCTGAGCTAGCATAGAATTCTAGGGACGCAAATCTTACGCCCCTAGAAGATAATTTGTTACCTAGTCAAAATGCTTGATAATTGCCTCAGCAAACTCAGAACATTTTAAAGGTTCTACCGGAGGATTCATTAACCTAGCTAAATCATAAGTAACTTGTTGATTTGCGATCGCCCCACTCAAACCCTTATCAATTAAATCAGCAGCTTCTTGCCAACCTAAATAGGCAAGCATCATTTTTGCTGAGAGAATCAAAGAACCAGGATTAATCCGGTCTAAACCAGCGTGTTTTGGTGCTGTGCCGTGGGTAGCTTCAAAAATAGCACAACTATCACCAATATTAGCCCCTGGACCCATACCTAAGCCCCCGACGATTGCTGCAGCCGCATCAGAGAGATAGTCCCCATTAAGATTCATGGTCGCCAGGATAGAATACTCATCAGGTCTAGTTTGGATCTGTTGGAAAATGCTATCGGCAATGCGATCATTGACCATCACCTTGGCTTGCCATTTACCATTACCGTGGCTTTCGCCAATGGCGTTTAAAACAGCTTCTACTTCTTGGCAAATTTCCTTTTGCTTTTCCGGAGTTAAAGAATCATAACCCGGATCAATTTTCCGAGCATTATCTTCCACACTAAGTTTAGGATCACTATCTTTATTACTCAGAATCCAAGATTCCCTTTCGGTAATACAAGCATCACGAAATTCTGTAGTAGCTAATTCATAGCCCCAATCTCGAAATGCCCCTTCAGTGTATTTCATGATATTGCCCTTATGCACCAAAGTAACTTGCTGCTTAGCCTGGGGTAGACGCAGGGCGTGTTGAATAGCACGACGTACTAAACGTTGCGAACCAGTCTTACTAATAGGTTTAATACCTATTCCTGAATCGAGGGGAATTTGTTTTTTACCATGTTCCGGGGTGGCAGGAATTAACTCTTCATTGAGAATTTTAATCAATTTCTCGCCAATTTCTGTTCCCTTTGCCCATTCAATACCTAGATAGATATCCTCAGTGTTTTCTCGGTAAACAATAATATCTAACTTTTCCGGTGACTTATGGGGAGAAGGTGTACCAGGATAATAACGACAGGGACGGACGCAAGCATATAAGTCATTGATTTGCCGCAAAGCCACATTGAGAGAGCGAATCCCTCCTCCTACAGGAGTTGTTAAAGGGCCTTTAATCGCTACACCGTACTCTCTAATTGCCGTCAAAGTATCTTCGGGTAAGTACTGATAAGTACCGTACTTCTCACAAGCCTCATCCCCGGCATAAATTTTAAACCAATTAATTTTGCGGCGATCCCCATAGGCAGCTTTAACCGCAGCATCAATAGTCTTCTGAGTTGCAGGCCAAATATCTACACCTGTGCCATCACCACGAATAAAGGGGATAATCGGATCATCAGCAACCACTGGTTCTCCTTCAGTGAAAGTAATTCGAGAACCGACACTGGGAGGCTTAATTTTTTCGTACATAACAAGTGTTAACTAGACTATGACATCTTTGGTAGGCTACCAGATATTAAAGAAAAAAACTCTTAGCAGTAAACACATTGGCAAAGATATTTTGAAAATTAGCCCCAGTTAGCGTTGTAAGTGCTAGGCTCTAGGGGTGTAAATTATTACTGGGTGTATTAAGAGCTTTTCAACCAAGCAGTTATTTTGATACTTGAAGGTAAGGAAATTTGTAAACATATAGGGTTTCCCTGAAATAGCTGCTGTAACTTAACTTGTGTGTCTAAGTAGATTGCCTGCATAACGAACGTAAAATGAAAAGAATTTTAGTAGTAGACGATGACAAAACCCTGCGCATTGTTCTTAAGCGTTATTTGGAAAAACAGGGATACCAAGTTGAAGTAGTAGAATCAGGTAAGGAAGGATTAGTTGCTTTTAGTAAAAATCCTCCTGATTTAGTGGTTTCTGATGTGGTCATGCCAGAAATGGATGGTTTGACTTTCTGTCGCACCCTACGTTCTACCCCCTCTGGTCAATTAGTTCCTTTTATCTTCCTTTCTTGTAAAGGACAATTAGAAGATAGGATTCAAGGACACTCTACAGGGGCAGATGACTATTTGACTAAACCTTTTGATACCAGGGAATTACTAGCAAAAATAGAAGTACAGCTAGAGCGTTCCCACCGTATCCACACAGAGATTGTTCGCTTGATGCAGAAGATGGTGACAGTAAATTCTGGAGCAACAACTTCTAGTCTTCCTACTGCAAATAATCACCAGCAAACTCATCAGCAAAAAGTAGAACAAGAAGCTAGTTCTAAACCTCAACCTTTACCCCTAACCCCTGCTGAGGAAAGGGTATTCTGGGAAGTAATTCAAGGGTTAACAAACAAACAAATCAGTCAGCTATTACTGATTAGTCCTCGTACAGTACAAACCCACTTGAGTAACATTTTGGGTAAGTTACAGCTAGAAAACCGCTCTCAATTAGTACGCTTTGCCTATGAACAGGGCTATCAAGTCTCTGGCAGGAATTAGAAACAGTGATGAAAGTTGGATGATCCAAGCTGTAGCCTCTAACCGATACAATTAACCATGACTGTATAAAAGAAAAGAGTAGAGACTACTACTCACTTTTTCAGAACCCAAAAATTAACAACTATTAAGAATTTATATCTCAAAGAGTTTTTTTATGACGGAGCAAAATATCGTCTCAGTCCAAAATCGAGACTCAGCGATCGCCCAATTACAGCGTCAGTTACACTCAGAGTCAGAGAAAAATCAGCTTAAGTTGATTCCTCAATTAGTAGAAGCAGGGGAACCAGGTTTAGAAGTATTGCAAGAATTTCTCTTACAACGGCAATTAGATTCTCCTGATCTAGTAGCGGGTAAAGTTTATCAAGTTCTTTACCAAAGCGAGAACTCCAGCAGCAAAGAATTTCTGCAAACTCACTTTCCCACAGGATTAGTTCCCCTGAAAACAGATAAAAATATAGACTATCAACCTCTACAAAAACTTCTAGCTGAACAAGATTTTCAAGGGGCTGATCGCTTAACATTAGGAAAACTCTGCCAATTGGTTGGGGCTGAAGCCCAAAAAAGAAATTGGCTTTATTTTACTGAAGTCGATCAATTGCCAATCACAGATTTGCAAACCATTAATAACCTTTGGTTAAGCCATTCTGAAGGTAAATTCGGATTCTCTGTACAGCGAGAAATTTGGTTAGCCTTGGGCAAAGACTTTTCTAAATTGTGGCATAAAATTAGTTGGAAGCAGAGTAACAATTGGACTCGCTATCCTAATGAATTTATTTGGAATCTTAGCGCTCCTAAAGGCCACCTTCCCCTCTCTAACCAACTTAGGGGAACTAGAGTAATTGCGGCTTTACTCTCTCACCAAGCTTGGTCAAAAAAATCTTAACTGGAAAATTGTTTTAAGACAGACATAATTAAAAGCTAATCTGTAATACACTATATACTTGACCTCTACTTTACTCCAAATAGCAAAGTTAGTCTTTAAGACATTTATTTTTAATATCTCTGTCTGAAAGCGGGTTTATTTATTTAGTTTATTGAGGACAATTAAGAGCGAGTGTTGTTGCCGAAAATTATCCCACTCAGCGTATATCTACTAAAGAGTATGGTAAAAATAAAGTTACCATGAAAATACCTTAAACTATCTGTTCTTGATATGTTTGTTAAACACAACTTCAGGGAACGTTAAGTGTAGCAGGCAACCTAAAAAAAACAGTCTTGTTTGGACAACAAATGCGAGCAGCCGATACAGGGATAGGGGCAAATATGAGCAACCCTAAAAACAATAGACTTTTTTGTCGTTTGGATGGTCTGACCCCTACAGAACGAGAACAAAAACGACTTGCTGCCTTAAACAGTCTAGGTTTATTGGAGGTAGAAACAGCCCCAGTTTTTGATGAGGCAACCCAAACCGTAGCCCGCATTTTAGCAGCCCCCATTGGTGTTTTGAGCCTCATGGTGCAAGAGCAAGTTTGGCTGAAATCCACCCTAGGCTTATCTAGTATTGGCTTGATGAACCAATTAGCAGTGTCGAGAAAAATACCCCGTGGGGAAGCTTTCTGCACTTTTGTTGTTGATAGTCAAAACAGCTTAGTTATTGAAGATACCCTAGAAGATTTGGTATTTTCCCGTAGTACTTTAACCCAACATTACGGTATCCGTGCTTACCTGGGAGTGCCTTTGATGCAGTCTAATGGCAAGTGCTTAGGTAGTTTAGAAGTAATGGATATTGTACCTCGCCAATTCTCTGAGCAGGATATCCAATTTCTAATTATGACAGCCCGTTGGTGTCTCAGTGAGTTTGAACGTAATCGCCTCTGGGAAAATCAGCAGCGAGGTGGAGGATCACGGACAACCGAACCATCAACTTTTAGGCCGGAGTTTTCCCTCGAAGCAGCTAGAAATGCTAACATGAAAGGGTTTAATTCTCCTCTCAACTACCAGTCAGAATGGGATTCGTCTCCATCAGATTCCCCTTCTTCAACGGATGGGTTGAAAGTCAAACTATTAGCCCAACTTACCCAAGAACTTAAAACTCCTTTGACTTCAGTTATGGGTATGGCTAGTGTTTTAGGTCATGAAGTCTACGGTCCTCTAACCAGAAAACAGAAAGAATATCTAGATATTATCCACAATAGCGGTCAGCATTTGCTTTCTTTAGTGGAGGAAATAGTTAATTTAGGAGTTATGGGGGAAGATACCCAAAGACTCAATTTAACTTCAGTAGATATAGAAATGCTTTGCCAACAAGCCATCAACAAGCTTACCCAAATGGCACAGCAGCAGGAACAGGAAATTCGCTTAAGCGTAGAACCAGGAAACCGGATCTGGCTTTTAGACAAAGAAAAGGTAAGACAAACCCTCTACTACTTAATCTTTAGCGTTATTGAATCTGCTGAAGCCGGAGGGGAAGTGCGGGTTCATGTTTCTCGCAAAGCTAGCAAGTTGCAAATTTCTGTTTGGGTTTCCCATCCTTGGTTAGGGGATGGTTTGCCTCAAATGGAATTGTATTCTCCTTTGATTAGTAATTATGGCAGTCAGGGCTTAGGAGCAATTTCAGGACTAAATGAAGAGCGGGAACTTTCCTATAACGGTCACTCAGAAGCTGTAACTTCTGGTATTACAGCCGCTTATAAAAAAGCCGAACAAAATAAAGACACTAACAAGAGTAATTCTCGCGAAATCCTTGGCTTACTCCTAAGCTGTCAACTAGCAGAAATGCACGGTGGTAAAATTTCTGTTCAAGGTTCTTTGGAATCAGGCTATCGCTACGTCCTCAATTTGCCTCAAATGTCTCCTGGAGAGCAAATTTGAAAGAAAATAATCGCTAATTGTTAATAGAAAGGCTATATGTATTCTGCTTGGCAAAGATTTACTCTTTCTGACTTGAACCTTTATAGATGGAGAGGGGCAAGTTTTTTATACCGCTTAGTTGGTTTATTAAGTGGTTGGCGACAAGGAAGTTGGTTACTTCAGTGGGCAGAAACTATTGGACTATTACTAATCAGTCTGGTTTTGGTCACTGGACCTTTTGTTTCTACTTCCTTGATTGGTCTATTATTGGTAGCTTGTGGAAGCTATTGCTTTCTTTTCGTGGCGACGGATAATACCCGAATAGTTTTGACTCCTGTACACTTACTGGTGTTTATGTATTGGGGCATTGCTACTGTTGCTACAGCATTTTCTCCAGTTAAGGAAGCTGCTTTTTCTGGTTGGATCAAACTTACCCTTTATATTGTCTTTTTTGCTCTTGCTTCATTAATTTTACGTTCTGCTACCTTACGTTCTTGGGCAATTGGTATTTTTCTCCATGCCGCTTTAATAGTCAGCGTTTACGGCATCAGACAGGAGATTTTTGGGGCAGAACAATTGGCAACTTGGAATGATCCCACCTCGCAACTTGCCCAAGATACACGGGCTTATAGCTATTTAGGAAATCCTAATCTCTTAGCTGGATATTTATTAACCGCCGTAGCTTTAAGTCTGGCAGCTTTTTTTGTCTGGCGACTTTGGTTGCCAAAAATACTAGCAGCAACGATGATTTTGGTTAACACTGCTTGCCTATACTTTACTGATAGTCGTGGCGGTTGGATTGGGATGTTGGCTCTTATTTTAGTTTTTTTGCTCTTACTCCGCGTTTGGTGGGCTGCCTATTTACCAAGCTTTTGGCGTAAATGGCTGCTTCCTATAGTTTTTGGTTGTCTGGCAGCTTTTCTGATTGCGGCGGCGATTTTTGTTGAACCTTTACGGTTAAGGGTCATGAGTATTTTTGCCGGAAGGGAAGATAGTAGTAACAATTTCCGTATGAATGTTTGGGCAGCAGTTTTTAAAATGATTAGCGATCGCCCCTTAATTGGTATAGGTCCTGGTAATGATGCCTTCAATGCCATCTATCCCATTTACCAGCAACCCCGTTTCACTGCTTTAAGTGCTTATTCTATTTTCTTAGAAATTGCTGTAGAAACGGGTATTATCGGCTTATCAGCTTTCCTTTGGTTAATAATTGTCACCTATCAACATGGTTACAGAACCTTGGTTGATTTACGGGAATCGGGTAATAAACAAGGATATTGGTTGATAGCTTCCCTAGCTGCTCTAGCTGGAATGTTAGCTCACGGTGTTGTAGATACAGTTTGGTATCGCCCTCAAATTAGTAGTCTTTGGTGGTTGTCTATGGCAATTGTAGCCAGCTTTTATCAGTTATCAAATATGTCTAACGACAACGGCAAAGCCGTACAATGACAAATTGTCAGTTGATCTATTTTTAATTTGAACAAAATACAGCTCATCGATTACAAACTTTGTAGGTTTTACAACCGATTAAGGTCAAACTCTTAATCAGTAACGCTTTATAGCCCTTGCCATATCTCTTTGATCTTGCCGACTTTTAATGGTTTCTCGCTTATCGTGAACTTTCTTACCCTTACCTAAACCTAAAGCCACCTTAATCCAATCACCTTTAAAATACATCTTTAAAGGTACTAAAGTTAGGCCTTTTTGTTGTATTTGACCGATTAGTTTGTTAATTTGTTTGCGATGTAACAATAGTTTGCGAGTACGGCGGGGATCATGGTTGAAATACTCGCCGCTAGCTTGATAAGGGCCAATATAAAGGTTCAAAAGCCAAGCTTCTCCATCTCGCATCAACCCGTAAGCATCTCTGAGATTAATTCTGCCTTCCCGAATTGCTTTTACTTCTGTTCCTGTGAGTTGAATTCCTGCTTCATAAGTTTCCAGGATTTCATAGAGATAACGGGCTTGACGGTTATCAGCAATGACTTTAAATCCTTCTGTATTTTTCCCCATTGATACCCTCAAATTTTTAAGTAAAGTCTGGGCAGTTAGCTAACAAGAGCTTAACGACCTCTTAATATCATCTTAGAATGTTTAACTTGCTCCTAGATGATTAAAATCCTATGGGATAGTTAGCATTGTTCCGTGTATTATGTGTATAATACATGGGAATCGCTTTTATATGACCTTGCTTGAAAAGTAACCATATTCAAAAAATCGCCATTTAAAGTTTAATGTAACTCCTCTGCCAAAACTAGATTGCGAGTTACTTATTACAGCTTATTGGTAACGGAATGAAAAGTTCTCGCTTAGTAAAGATCAGCAAATATCTCAGCTATCATCTACGCCATCATCCAGAAAAATTAAGTTTGCAAATTGAACCTGGAGGTTGGGTGAAAGTAGAAGAACTTTTAACTGCTTGTAGAAGAAATAATTTCTTGATTAACCGGAAAGAACTTGAAGAGGTAGTATCAGAAAATTATAAAAAACGCTTTTCTTTCGATGCTAAAGGTACTCGCATTCGCGCTAACCAAGGTCACAGTATTGCTGTAGATTTACAACTAAAAGAAATAACTCCACCAGCTATACTCTACCACGGCACAATCAAATCAGCCCTTGAGTCTATTTTAAAGCAAGGTCTGCAAAAAATGGCTCGTCATCACGTACATTTATCTGCTGATATTAACATAGCTAAAATTGTTGGTAAAAGGCGAGGTAAACCTATTGTTCTTCAAATAAATGCTACGAAAATGTATGAGGAGAGTTATAAGTTTTTCTGTTCTAATAATGGCGTTTGGTTAGTAGATGAAGTTCCGCCACAGTATTTACAGGAATTAGAGGATTTTTTCTCAGATCAGCAATTAAAACAATTCAAGTAGCAAAAGCGCAAAAACTAGATTATAAACTGTAAATTATTTCAATAAAAGTCACATATATGTCTTCATTTTCTTTTTGGCAAAAAGATGGGGAGAAAAGTCCCTATCACAAAAAACAAGGATTGCTGAGTAACGGTTGGCGACCTTTGGAAAGAGAGTTCAATTGGGATTTTTTCTGGCATTTAGTTACTAATGATGGAGAAAAACTAGTCGAAGCAACTTTAGACATAACTAGCGATCTTGCTAATGCTCTTGGTCGTAAAGAGTATGCTTGGTGGGCAAATATTTTCAACCTATTTGGGGAAGATATTCGCTATGAAATCGAAGAATTTTGGGAATATATTACCCCAGAAACTGTGACTCCAAATAGCCATACAGCTAAAGCAGTTATTAAGGTAGAAAGTCCGGTTAATCAAGAAGTTAGCCGCGATTCTATCCCCCTAGATTTTCTTCTCAAAAAGCTGCAAGAAATTACTATTTTTAGGATAGTTGATTTTTTGGGAACTCCAGATTTAATCACCCAAAATTATCAACAACGTTGTTTTTATTATCCCTCTAGCCGTTTCCAAAGTTGGGAGCAGTTAGAAATAATTGGTGTACTCCATGCTTATTGGTCAAAATATCAAGTTTGGCTAGAAATTAATACTAGTGAAAGAGGAAAGCAAAACTATACTTTAATAGCAGATAGCCTTACTCCTTTGGTTAACAAAGCTACCTACAATTTAGCTGTAATGTTGAGTGGTTATCAAAGTAGAGTAGGGCAGGTCAATAGTCAGTATAAAATTCGTTCTTTCCCTGAAGCAATTCAGAGTTTTACTGATGTTGTACAACAAGCAATTTTAGATTGTCATCAATTGGCTGTATTAGTTCATGGTAAGCCTGGTACAGGCAAAACTGCTTGGACTCAAGCAGTAGCTAAAGAGATTTTAATGCCTCTTGGTTATGTGATATTTATTTTAGATCATGATGCTATAGAAAATTTTGTTCCTCCCAGTTATTTAGAGCGTATTTGTATTATTGTTAATGAAGCAGATAACTTAGCTCAAAACCGTGCTTCTGAGGTTGCCCAACGTAGTAACAAAACAGAACATATTCTTAGCTTGTTGGACGGAACTTTATACGAGAGTGTCATAGATGAAGAAGGTACTAAGTGTCAACAAAAACTAGTGGTATTATTAACTTGTAATACTACAGAAAGATTAGATCCCGCCTTGTTAAGAAAGGGGAGAATAGATTTAATTAGTGAGTTTACCCACAAGTTTATTTAGTGAAGTGTGGAACGGAGTAGTAAGCTGTCAGGCATTTAATTTACTTATTAGGTTTGATGAGGAGATAGGGAGATGGGGGAAGGGTTTTAGGGCTGATTTCCTAGTTTAGTAATACACAGTTTAAATGCACATCAGCTTACCACCTGGGATCTTATCTTGAATGTTCCTCCCTCACTAAACACCTTGAATCTACTACCATTAGAAAGGCTAAAAGCCAATCAGGGAAACTGCTTTAACACAATCTAAAGAAAACCTTAAGCTAGAATAGATTTGGGTCTATAATAACTTATATTAAAAGTACTAAAGATAAATACCGCTAGCTGAACGACGTATAAAAAAGCTAGCACTATAACGAATTGCACCCAACCTTTCGCAGGTTGGGTGTATATTTTTAATCGTACTTTTTTCAGTGAAGGATTTTCCTTACTCCTTACCTTTTAGCCCTAAACTCCACCACATCATCCTTAACTTCTACATCATACTTACTAAAAAACTCTTTCCCTAAAACCCCCACCTCAGCACTAGGGGAAACCGTAGCATTAACATTATTAACCACAGCCCCTCCTGCGTTAATTGACTTAACTTTAGCGGCTCTTTTATCAGCATCTGGTACAATACCCAGAGATGTAGCTGTGAATTGAGTAATCATTGTACCTCCGCCTCCAGGAGATACGGACATTTCCACCGAACTAGAACCATTTAAAGTAACATTAATCACTGGATTTCCATTCAGGCGACGGTTAATTGTGGCAGTATAAACCTCTCGGTTATCTGGAGCTTTTTCCTTCTCTTCTCCCTCCACAGAAGCGACTTTTTCATCATTTGTAGAAGTTGAATCGTTTGAAGAGATAGAAGTTGTTCTTGGCTTTTGGGCTGGAACTTGAGAAGGTAATTTGGCTTTTTGCGTGGCACTGTTAAAAGCATTCTTATATTCAGCCAAATTTGTCTGGGCATCTTGATAACTTTGGTGAGATTTGTCAACAGTCTCTAACAAAACAATCGCATTTTGCCAACGCTTAGCCACTAATTGCCAATCTTCAGGAGATTGAGCCGAACTAGCTATCACTTTTGCCCCTTCTGCAATATCTAACGCCCGTTCATAATTCTTTTGAATTTCTTCAGTAGAAGGAGGTACAGGAGACGGAGATGGGGTAGGAGAAAGCCTAGGTTGAGGAGTTGGAGATATAGGAGCAACAGCCCCTTGGGAACGAGAAGAAGGAAGTAGCGAATCAAGATTGCTACAGGCAACACTCGCTGCTGCTAAAATAGCGGAGCAAATCAGAATGGTAGTGCGGGGCTGATCAGGCTTAAAAGTCATTTTCAGCTTGTATACATCAAATTATCAATAAATAGTATGCCCAGTTTTTTGCTTATCAAAGCTTTTTTACTAGACATAGGGTCAATACACCGCTACCATGCCCTTCAGATAAAAATAGTTAGCAACAAGGGTGGAGAACTTCAATTATGCCTATCACCAATGCTCAACCAGCCTTATTAGTCCTTGCTGACGGCAGTTCTTATCAAGGTTGGTCTTTTGGCTCTCTTCATACCACTATTGGAGAGGTCGTTTTTAATACAGGCATGACAGGATATCAGGAAGTTTTAACTGATCCGAGTTATTGTGGTCAAATTGTCATTTTTACCTACCCAGAATTGGGTAATACAGGGGTTAACCCTGAAGATGAAGAATCCTCTCGTCCCCACGTTAAGGGAGTAATCGCTCGTAATATTTCTCATCGCCCTAGTAATTGGCGAGCGACACAATCTTTGCCAGATTATCTATCAGAAAATCATATACCTGGTATCTATGGGCTTGATACTCGCGCATTAACTAGGAAAATTCGCTCACTAGGAGCCATGAATGGAGGAATATCTACTGAAATTCTCGATCCTGAAAAGTTACTTCGACAAGTAAAAGCAGCTCCTTCTATGGCAGGCTTGAATCTGGTTAAGGAAGTAACTACCAAAGAAGTTTATGAATGGTCTGAGGTTACAGAACCTAATTGGCAGTATGGTCATGATACTAGCTTAGAGTCAGAAAAACCTCTAACAGTAGTAGCCCTGGATTTTGGAGTTAAACGGAATATCCTGAAGCGTTTAGCTAATTATGGTTGTCGAGTTATTGTTGTACCTGCTGGTACTTCTCCAGAAGACATCCTCAAACACAATCCCGACGGCATTTTTCTTTCTAACGGTCCAGGAGATCCTGCTGCTAATACTGAGGGTATTGAAACCACTAAGGCTTTATTAAAAGGTGACAAACCGATGTTTGGTATTTGTATGGGACATCAAATACTTGGTCTTTCCCTAGGGGGGGATACTTTCAAGCTTAAGTTTGGGCATCGAGGTTTAAATCAACCTGCGGGTTTGAAGCAAAAGATAGAAATTACCAGCCAAAATCATGGTTTCGCTGTCGAAGGAGATTCTTTAGATGCCGAAGTTGAAGTTACTCACCTTAATCTTAATGACCAGACAGTAGCGGGGTTGCGACATAAAAATTTACCCTTCTTTTCTGTCCAGTACCACCCTGAAGCTAGTCCTGGACCCCATGATGCAGATTATTTGTTTGAAGAGTTTGTCAAGTTGATGCGACAGAAGGAGCAATAAAAAAAACTTTGTTCAAAAATGCTGATTTAGCTATATAATATTACATTGATCTTACGACGCTACAAAATGTTAGGAGGAAGTTATTCCTGAGCCACTAACCTTGACAGTCAGCTTGAGGGGCACTCGCGAGGTCAAGGAAAAAGAAAACTGCCAAATATTTCGTCTTACTGGACTGTTAGATGCCTTTTCTGAACCAACATTTCGCAGAGTAATTGGTAACTGTATTGATGAAGGACCAAGCAATGTCATTTTAGACCTTGCTCAAATCGACTTCGTAGATAGTTCTGGGTTGGGTGCTTTGGTACAACTAGTAAAAAAAGCTCAAACCGCCGGCGGAACTCTGCAAATTGTCACTAATGCCCGGGTGACTCAAACAGTGAAACTAGTTCGTTTAGAAAAGTTTCTTTCCATGCAGCCTTCTGTGCAAGTTGCTCTAGACAGTATCAAGGGTTCTTAAAAAGTTACAGTTTACAGTTTACTGATTTTGCAAGCTCTGAGGTTATACTAGCCCGGTAGCTTGTTTTTTATTTGTTTTCATCTACAATTAACGGGGATAGAGGATTCTTTCAAATGTAAGTGTGGATTCACCAGAGGGGCCAAATAATTTCAATTTTCCAGTAACTGGCTCAAGCTCACCACGAGGGGAAGTCAGATTCCGGAGTATGTTCGTAGGCGCTTGTGTCCCCATAGAACGCCTTTCTCCAGCATCTCTAGCTTATTTAGGAGATGCTGTTTACGAGCTTTATATACGCACCCACTACCTTTTTCCTGCCAAACGTCTCTCTACTTATAACCAAAAAGTTGTTACCCAAGTTAGAGCAGAAACTCAAGCTGAGCAACTGCGATCGCTCATCCCCAATCTTACTGAATTTGAATTAGAAATTGTTCGTCGAGGCAGAAATGCTACTAGCAAAAGCCCTCGTCGCCTTTCTCAAAAGATTTATCAACAAGCAACGGCTTTAGAAACTCTTATTGGTCATCTCTATATTAGTGATCCCCAAAGGTTAAATGAGTTGCTAGCAGAGTTGGTAATTAACTAATTGACTAGAGTAATGTTAAAAATCGATGACATATGGCTAACCAAAATAACAACTTCAAGGAAACTAAAAATCCTCAGTCTGCTCGGCCTTTAACTAAAAAAAGAGTTAAAATCAAAGCCATTTCTCAGAAAAAATTTGAGGGTAACAGTAAGCGCAATCCTTTAAAGATAAAAACATCTGAACCGAAAGAATCTATTTCTAATCCCCTAGAACAAGAGGAAAATGACCTGGTTTATGGTTGTCATTCTGTCCTAGCGGTGCTAGAAGGAAAGCGGCAAATAAATCGGATTTGGGTAACCTCCAAACTACGCTATAGTAATCGCTTTCATTCCTTACTCCTAGAAGCTAAAGCTAACGGTTCTATTATTGATGAAGTTGATCCCCTACGCTTAAATCAGATCACTAAAGGAGGTAATCATCAAGGAATAGCTGCTCAAGTTGCACCTTATTCCTACTGGGATTTAGGTGCGTTGATTGAACAAGCAAAGCTAGTCAAGGAAGATCCTGTACTGGTGATTGCTGATGGGATCAACGATCCCCATAACCTGGGAGCTATTATTCGTACAGCAGAAGCATTAGGAACTCAGGGCTTGATTATGCCCCAAAGACGCTGTACAGGGATCACATCTACGGTGATGAAAGTTGCTGCTGGCGCTTTAGAAAATTTCCCTGTCGCTAGGGTTGTCAATCTTCGTCGAGCTTTAGAAGAATTAAAAGCAGCAGATTTCTGGATTTATGGTACTGTATCTCAAAACCATAAACCTCTACATACCGTTGAGTTTAAAGGCCCAGTAGGTTTAGTCGTCGGTTCGGAAGGAGATGGTCTAAATCTCTTAACAGAGCGCTGTTGCGACTTTTTGGTTTCTATCCCCCTTAGTGGTAAAACACCAAGCTTAAATGCCTCTGTTGCTACAGCCATTACCCTGTATGAAGTGTATCGGCAACGGCAATCTGAGAAACTGGATCTGAAAAAGTTTTCTCAGGAAACTTTGACAAATCAGAATAACAGAGTATAAACAGAGTATAAAAAAGAAGTGTGAAAATAGCTTTACTTTAGTCCTGCTATACTACAAAAAAAACTGATGAAAGATTTTTTAACTAATCTATTACAGCTCGTTGGTGCGGCGGTTTGGATAGAAATTACTACCGAAACCCCTAAATGTACTTATTATTTCGGTCCTTTCGCCAGTAAACAAGAAGCTGAAAAGGCTCAATCTGGCTATTTAGAAGACCTAAAAGGTGAACAGGCTCAAGGAATTGTGGTTGCAGTTAAGCGTTGTAATCCTAGTAAATTGACAATTTACGACGAATTGGGGGAGTCTAAAGACCTTGAGCGAATTCCCACTCTCAGCGGTCAGTTTTTTTAGGGGAAGTAATTTTAAAAACTGGAATATTGGAGAACTTAAATTTTTGATATTCCAGTTTATTTTTTAATAGAAAAAGTCAGTTTCTAGCGTTGCTGTTCTAAACATTGAATCGGAACAACATCACATCTCCTTCTTGAACAACATACTCTTTTCCTTCACTGCGAACTAATCCCTTTTCCTTTGCTGCATTGAGAGAGCCGGCCTCAACCAAATTTTGGTAACTAACAGTTTCGGCTCTAATAAAACCACGCTCAAAATCTGTATGAATAACCCCAGCCGCTTGAGGTGCTTTCATACCCGATTGAATAGTCCAGGCACGAGTTTCTTCTGGCCCTGTGGTCAAATAGGTACGCAAACCCAAAAGTTGGTAGGTAGCAGCAATCAAAGATTTTAATCCCCCTTCTTCTACTCCCAAGGCTGCTAAAAAGTCGTCCCTTTCTTCTTCAGGTAATTCAATTAATTCTGATTCTACTTGAGCAGAAATAATCACGACTTTGGCCTCTTCTTGAACAGCTACTTCCTTAACCTTTTCTACCCAATCATTACCAGTAGCTAAATCATCTTCAGAAACATTAGCTCCATAAATAACTGGCTTATTAGTTAATAGACCCAAAGGTTTAATGATTATTTCTTCGTCTTCAGTTAAATCTATCTGTCGTACTACTTGGCCCTTATCCAAAGCTGTAGCCAACTTCTGTAATAACTCTAATTCTACTTGAGCATCTTTATTGGAGCGAGCTTGCTTTCGTACTCTTTCGATACGATTCTCAACTTGAGCCAAATCAGCTAAAGCAAGTTCTAAATTAATTACTTCAATATCTCGAACCGGATCAACAGAACCAGAAACATGAATAATATCTTCACTATCAAAACACCGCACTACATGAACAATCGCATCAACTTCTCGAATATTACCAAGAAATTGATTCCCTAATCCTTCATTCTTGCTAGCACCTTTAACTAAACCGGCAATATCAACAAATTCGATCCTTGTCGGCACAATTTGTTTTGAGGCAGAAATTTTAGCTAAAACTTCTAACCTTTTGTCTGGTACAGCTACGATTCCAAAGTTGGGTTTAATAGTACAAAAAGGAAAATTAGCGGCTTCGGCTTTAGCATTAGCCACCAAAGCATTAAATAAAGTAGACTTGCCAACATTAGGCAGACCAACAATTCCAGCTTTTAGCATAGTAATTTAAAATAATTAATCAGGTTTCGTTTGTGATCGCCAAGCTTAACTCATAGCCCGCCAGTCAAATACTTTAGCAACATCTTCTTACTTTTTGGCCTTCATGTCTTCTGATTTTCATTCTAGTTCTCAGGAGCAAACGCCTTTACTAGATACTCTCAAAACCTTGGCAAATCAACCTGATGCCGCATTTTATGCCCCAGGGCATAAGAGAGGTCAAGGAATATCTCAAAAATTAGCTAACCTGTTAGGAGAGGCGGTATTCAAAGCTGATTTACCTGAACTACCAGAATTAGACAATCTTTTTGCTCCTGAAACAACCATCAAAGCATCTCAAGATTTAGCAGCACAAGCTTTTGGAGCAGAACAGACTTGGTTTTTGGTCAACGGTTCTACCTGTGGCATTGAAGCGGCTATTCTCGCTACCTGTGGTGAGGGAGATAAAATCATTTTGCCCCGGAACATTCATCAATCGGCGATCGCTGGTTTAGTTCTTTCTGGGGCTATGCCCGTTTTCATCAATCCTCCCTATAATCCCCAACAGGACTTAACCTACTGCATCACTCCAGAGGCAGTTAAACAGGCTTTAAAGCAGCATCCAACTGCTAAAGCCATAATGCTAGTTTACCCAACTTATCACGGCATCTGTGGCGATCTAAGTGCCATTGCTGCCCTTGCCCATCAACATAGCATCCCTCTCCTTGTAGACGAAGCCCACGGACCCCACTTTTATTTTCACCCAGACTTACCAACTTCTGCCCTCGCTGCTGGTGCAGATTTAGTTGTTCAGTCTAGCCACAAAGTTATTGGGGCAATGACCCAGGCTTCTATGCTACACGTCCAAGGTTCAAGAATAGATAGGCAAAGGCTCAGTAAAAGCCTTCAACTACTGCAATCGACAAGCCCTAGTTATTTACTTTTAGCTTCTCTTGATGCTGCGAGACAGCAAATGGCTACCCAAGGAAAAGAATTACTTGACAAAACCCTCAATCTCTCTTCTATAGCCACAAAAACCCTTAACCAACTACCGAAATTAGAAATACTCAAAAAACCAACCAAACCAACACCAGGTTTCCTTGATTTAGATTTGACCCGACTAACAGTAGGAATTTCTCAATTAGGAATCGATGGCTTCGCTGCTGATGAAATTCTTCACTGTCAGTTAGGTGTTACAGCCGAGTTACCAATGTTACAGCATTTAACTTTTATTATTTCCCTTGGCAACACTGAAACTGACATCGAAAAATTAATGCAAGGGTTTGCCACTTTAAGCGCAAAATACGGCGATCGCTCCCCAAATCTTTCTTTACCAACTTTCCCTCAATTTTCACTTATTAGCAATAACCAAATTTCTCCTCGCCAAGCCTTCTTTGCCCCAAGCCAAACCCTTCCTTTAGAGCAAACTATTGACCGCATCAGTACAGAACTTATTTGTCCTTACCCTCCTGGTATTCCTGTCTTAATGCCAGGGGAAAAAATCTCTGCTTCCTCACTTAATTTCCTGCAAAAAATCCTTGCTGCGGGAGGAAGTATTACAGGTTGTAGCGATACCACCCTGAAAACTATCAGGGTTCTCCATTAAAGTGATTTTAGTATTGTGACATGAAAACTTTATGATTTGGCCTTACACAACCCCTGGTATTCCCGATCATCTCTTCGAGCGTTTGCCTGGTATTCCCCTCAGTAAACGAGAAGTTAGATTATTAATCATCTCCTACCTACGGATGGAATCCAACTCAGTACTGTGGGACATTGGTGCAGGTACAGGTACAATTCCTATAGAAATGGGCTTACTTTGCCCTGATAGTAAAATTATTGCTGTAGAAAGAGATGAAGATGTTGCCAAACTGATTCGTCGTAACTGTACTCACTTTGGGGTTAAGAATGTAGAAGTAATTGAGGGCAGCGCTCCAGAATGTCTGGAATACCTAACTTCTGTTCCCCAGCGCATCTGCATTGAGGGGGGAAGACCTGTCAAAGAAATTCTTAAGTCTGTTTGGGAATACCTGCCTTCCCAAGGCAGAGTTGTAGCCACAGCCGGCAACCTAGAAAATCTCTATACAATTTCTGAAGGATTAGCTGAATTACAAGCTCGTAATGTAGAAGTAGTTCAATCAGCAGTTAATCGTTTAGAAACGCGAGGAATACAACAAGTCTTTGCTGCTGTAAGCCCAATGTTCATTTTAAGTGGAGAGAAGTTGTAATTTTTCATAATTCAAAGTCTCACTAAATTAACTCCCATGTAAAGATTTAGCTTGCCATAGCAAAAGCGAATAAAAAGTTTACATAACAAGCTAAGCATTCAGGTCAATACTTTCTAGCCTTTGTATTGTAGCCAATATACAAACTGTGTCTAAGTATTTTGTTAACCTTTCATAAGGTTTTGTTAACCTGTTTGCTTGCGGCTATCCTTCGCTATCTATCAAAAAGCGGGTTTGTATTATGTGGTCTAGAATCTTCAGTGGAATTATTGCCATCACTCTGGCTATAGGAATGATAGTTTTTGGAGGATGGTACTTTACTGTCGGTTTAGGTGTCATCGTTTTTTTAGGGCAACTAGAATATTTTCGACTAGTAAGGGCAAAAGGAATTGCTCCGGCCGGGAAAACAACTTTAGTAGTTTCTCAATTACTACTCATTACAGCTATAGCTGCTCCATCTTTGACTGATGCCATGTTTCCTATTGCTGGAACCTTCATCTGCTTTTATCTGCTATTCCAGCCTAAGATGGCAAGCATTGCTGATATTTCAACTTCCATACTAGGGCTGTTTTACGGCGGTTTCTTGCCTAGTTATTGGATTAGATTAAGGGTTAATTTAGCTGAAGTATCTTCCTCTGCTTATGCTCAAAGCAGCCCGAAAATAACCAATTTATCCCTTAATGCCTATTGGCCTGAATCTTGGACTGACCCCAATACTTTTCCAAAAGCTTTAATCATCACATTACTTGCCTTTTGCTGTATTTGGGCTGCTGATATTGGTGCTTACACCATGGGCAAATTTTTGGGGCGCACCAAACTTTCTCATATTAGTCCCAAAAAAACCGTAGAAGGAGCTTTGTTTGGATTCACCGGCAGTATCATTTTAGCCGAGGTAGGGGCTTGGTATTTACACTGGCCTTGGTGGCAATTAACTGGGCTTGTATTCGGACTGTTAATTGGAGTAGCTAGCTTACTCGGAGACTTAACTGAGTCCATGATGAAAAGAGATGCAGGGGTAAAAGATTCTGGACAAATGATCCCTGGCCATGGAGGCATACTTGACCGAACTGACAGCTATGTTTTTACAGCCCCTCTAGTTTATTATTTTGTAACAGTATTGTTGCCTCTCCTCAAATGAGATCACATAGTATTAGCCTCAAAAATAAGTTTACTGAAACTAGCGCTCAGGAGAAATCTCAGACTATACTAAACGAGGAAATTTGTCGCCAAAGTAATCTTGTCGCAAATCAAGAGTGAAATACTTTTTTTTAGCTGATGGTTGGATAGTTGGTAGAGTTTGGGAATTTGGAGGACTCTGGAACGCCAATTCCTGGCAACGCCAGCCAGAAATAAACTGTTTAAATCTCTGTATTCTAGAACAGGGAGAAAAGTTGTGGCTTTATCAAGTAGAAGAAGCTGTTTTAATGGTAGAAATTAAACCTAGTGCTACTACGGCTGCTGCTTCAACTCAAACTATTGGTCAGGTAGTATTAAGGCGTTTGATCACTGCGGATTTAGCCATGGAGCGCTTGAGTAAAGCAAATACTATACTTAAATCTCAACAACTAGCAATTGAGCTAGAACCGTAAAGATTAGTAAAGATTTAAGTACTTAATTTATCTGTACTTTCATAATTTGCCTTATCTTCAGCTACAAATTCCCCGTAGTAAACTGTTTTAGTCTTGCAATCGACTCTAACAATAGTTACACTTCTTTAAATAATCTTCAGTTTCGAGAGAAACTTTTGTCTAAATTGATCTAGCCGTTAAAGAACCCTCAATATTGTGGTTCTGTAAAGGTTGGGATTATGACAAAATCTAATACCGAATTAAGAAAAGAAGAGTAGAAGTAGACATTTATTCTCAAGAGGAGGAGCGTAGTCGATGGGACTACCTTGGTATAGAGTGCATACAGTTGTCCTGAACGACCCAGGACGACTCATTGCCGTACACCTGATGCATACTGCCTTAGTCGCAGGATGGGCAGGTTCTATGGCTCTTTATGAGCTAGCAATTTTTGATCCCAGTGATCCCGTTTTGAATCCCATGTGGCGGCAAGGTATGTTTGTTTTGCCCTTCATGGCTCGTTTAGGTGTGACCGGATCTTGGGGTGGCTGGAATGTCACCGGAGAAATCGGTACAGACCCTGGATTTTGGTCTTTTGAAGGCGTAGCATTAGCCCACATTGTTCTTTCTGGTCTTTTATTCCTAGCTGCTTGCTGGCACTGGGTATATTGGGATCTAGAACTATTTAGAGATTCTCGTACCGGAGAACCAGCCTTAGACTTGCCAAAAATGTTTGGTATTCACCTATTTTTGTCTGGTCTTCTTTGTTTTGGTTTTGGAGCCTTTCATCTCACCGGTCTGTTTGGACCGGGGATGTGGATCTCAGATCCCTATGGTCTAACAGGTCACGTACAACCTGTAGCACCGGAATGGGGACCAGCGGGTTTTAATCCTTTTAACCCAGGAGGTGTAGTTGCCCACCACATTGCAGCAGGAATTGTGGGCATTATTGCTGGTTTGTTCCACCTCAGTGTACGACCACCAGAAAGGTTATATCGCGCTCTGCGTATGGGTAACATCGAAACAGTACTATCAAGTAGTATAGCTGCTGTTTTCTTCGCTGCCTTTGTCGTAGCAGGAACTATGTGGTACGGCAACGCCACCACACCAATAGAACTATTTGGTCCAACCCGCTATCAATGGGATCAAGGCTACTTTCAGCAAGAAATTCAAAGGCGAGTTCAATCTGAATTAGCTGATGGTGCAACGGCACAAGAAGCTTGGGGTTCAATTCCTGACAAATTAGCTTTCTATGACTACATTGGTAACTCTCCAGCTAAAGGCGGTCTATTCCGTACTGGGGCAATGAACAAAGGAAGCGGCATTGCTCAAGATTGGGCTGGACATCCTATTTTCAAGGATAGTGAAGGTCGCGAACTAACGGTTCGCCGTATGCCAAACTTCTTTGAAACCTTCCCAGTAGTTTTAACTGATTCAGAAGGTGTAGTGCGCGCTGACATTCCTTTCCGTCGTGCAGAATCTAAATACAGTATTGAACAGACTGGTGTAACAGTATCTTTGGCTGGTGGTTCTTTATCGGGTCAAACCTTTAAAGATCCCAAAGTAGTTAAACAGTTTGCCCGCAAATCTCAATTAGGAGAAATATTCGAGTTTGATACTGAAACCCTAAACTCTGACGGTGTATTCCGTACTAGTCCAAGGGGGTGGTTCACCTACGGTCACGCTGTATTCGCCTTGTTATTCTTCTTTGGTCATATTTGGCATGGTTCTCGGACATTGTTCCGCGACGTATTTGCTGGTGTTGAAGCAGACCTCGAAGAACAAGTCGAATGGGGTTTATTCCAGAAACTTGGTGACAAAACCACTAGGGTAAAAGAAACCGCCTAAACAGGTTTCAATGACAAGGGTTTGGTTGAGACAGGGGGATTTTTTAATTTCTCTTTCCCCACCAAGCCCTTTTCTTGATAGAATCTTATTAAAGCAATCAGGAAAATATATTATGGAAAGCGTTGCTTACATTCTAGTTTTGACCCTTGCGCTAGGGGTACTTTTCTTTGCGATCGCCTTTCGGGAACCTCCCCGAATTGAGAAATAAGCGCTTCCCATTTATTTTAGTAAGATGGTGAATTGCTAAGCTTTATAGACCTTTTTGAGGTCCTGAGCCGAGGTTTTTTGTTAGTTCTCGAAAAAGAGAAATTGCAGAAAATGTGCGGCTCAGGTTTTTGTATTTGATTACTAATACATCCATTTCCTTTCTTGGAATACGATAATGCAGTGTCCTTCTTGCCAGCACACAGATAGCCGCGTCTTAGAATCTCGCTCTACAGAAGGGGGTCAAAGCGTAAGACGAAGACGGGAGTGCTTGCTGTGCAAAAATCGCTTCACTACCTACGAACGCATTGAGTTTGTACCAATAACAGTGCATAAAAGAGATGGAAGCAAGGAGTCTTTTGATCGGTCTAAGCTTTTGAGAGGTATTGTGAGAGCTTGTGAAAAAACGGCTGTTACCCATAGACAGACAGAAGCGCTAGTTGACGATATTGAAGCTCAGATTCAACAACGTTCTGAAAGAGAGATTGCTAGTTATGAAATTGGTGAGTTAGTACTCAAGTATCTGCGTCAAGAAAATGAAGTTGCTTATGTGCGTTTTGCTTCAGTATATCGCCAATTTCAAGGTATCAAAGATTTCGTCGAAACATTGAATCAACTCCAAAATGAAATCAACGATATCTCAGAAAGTTGGCACTCAGCACCATCAGAAACAACAAATAGTGATCTTTCTAACTCAATGATGACACCTTCTTAAGAGCTAGCATCAACTTTTTACTTAAAAGATTAGTTATTTTGCAGTTACTTTTAAGTTACAATAGTTACTCTGTGTCCTTGGTTGGTTCACAACTTTTTGCTAAAAATATCTAACCTTGCATCCTGCCTTCAAAAAATACTTGAGCTTAGGTCTAAAATTATTAGCCAAAGCCATTCTCACAGAATCTCTAGGGAGGGATGTTGTTTTGTGATGGATAGCAAATATTTAGTTTGGCCTTGTTAGATACTGTAGTAAGAATTCTATAACTAAAGGCATAATGAGAGTGATAGGTGCAGATCCTATTTAAGAAAGGTGAGCGTAAATCGCAATCAAGACAAAGTAACTACGGAGATAACAACTAGGAATTTAAACGCACATGGTCAGTCAGCAAACAACTGTTAATAAAGATATTGGTTTTACTCATGAGGATTTTGCCGCCCTTTTAGACAAATACGACTATCACTTTAGTCCGGGAGATATTGTCGCTGGGACTGTATTTAGTATGGAACCAAGGGGCGCTTTGATTGACATTGGTGCGAAAACTGCTGCCTATATCCCCATTCAAGAAATGTCAATTAACCGAGTTGACGATCCTACTGAAGTCTTGCAGTCTGATGAGACAAGGGAATTTTTCATTTTAACTGATGAGAACGAAGATGGGCAGTTAACCCTCTCTATTCGCCGCATAGAATATATGCGAGCTTGGGAGCGAGTTCGTCAACTCCAAAATGAAGATGCGACAGTACGCTCAGCCGTGTTCGCCACTAATAGAGGAGGAGCCTTAGTACGTATCGAAGGATTGCGAGGCTTTATCCCTGGCTCTCACATCAGTACGCGACAGCCAAAAGAAGATTTAGTCGCCCAGGAACTACCTCTTAAATTCTTGGAAGTCGATGAAGATCGTAATCGTTTAGTTCTCAGCCATCGTCGCGCTTTGGTAGAACGGAAGATGAATGGTTTACAAGTAGGGGAAGTAGTTATTGGTTCTGTACGAGGAATCAAACCCTACGGAGCTTTCATCGATATTGGCGGTGTCAGTGGCTTGTTACACATCTCAGAAATATCTCACGATCATATCGATACTCCCCATAGTGTCTTTGGTGTCAATGATGAGTTGAAGGTGATGATTATTGATCTAGATGCAGAAAGGGGAAGAATTTCTCTTTCTACCAAGCAGCTAGAACCAGAACCTGGAGATATGCTCAAAAACCCCAACTTGGTTTTTGAAAAAGCCGAGGAGATGGCAGAAAAATATCGTCAAAAAATGCTTCAAAGTTCAGAACCAGAGCCAGAAGAGGTTGCAGAGCCAGAAGAGGTTGTAGAACCAGAGGTAGTTCTAGATAATGATTCTGAGTCTGGAGAAAGTTCAACTGAAGAAGCAGTTGTAGCAGTAGAAGAGTAACCATAATTAGCTTTTGAAATATTTCTACAATTAACGAGTAACGAGTTAAGCTATGTTCTTGGTAACTATTAGAAATATCTAATCTTAAATGTGAGGGGGTTTTTCCCTCTTTTTTTTATGCCTGTAAAATTTAGCAAGAGAAAAGCAACATGAGAACTATTCGCTGTCAGGATGTGATATTTACTAACATCAAAGCAATTATCTTTGATAAAGATGGTACTTTGGAAAATTCCCAAAACTTTTTGCGAGAACTAGGACAGAGAAGAGCGCGAATAGTTGATGCTCAAATTCCTGGTATTGGAGAACCCTTACTAATGGCTTTTGGTATTCTGGATGCTCAACTAGATCCCACAGGTTTAATGGCTGTGGGGAGTCGGAAGGACAATGAAGTTGCTACAGCAGCTTATATTGCAGAAACTGGGAGAGGTTGGTTTGAATCTTTAGGAATTGCCCGTTCCGCTTTTCAAGAAGCAGAACGCTACCTGAAAAAAAATGCTAATACTTCTCCCCTCTTTACCGGTAGCTTGGAAGTGTTAAAATTCTTGGCGGAAGCTAATTTGAAGCTAGCAATTCTCTCTGCTGATTCTACTGTTGGAGTCAAAGCTTTTATAGAGAGTCACCAACTTTCTCCTTATATTCAACTTGGTATGGGGGTAGAAAAGAGGGGCCAAGCAAGCCAGAATCCTACCCTATTTTTGCAAGCTTGTGATGGTTTAGGAGTAGAAGCAGCCCATACTTTAATGATAGGTGATTCAGTAGGAGATATTGAAATGGCAACCAAAGCAGGAGCCGCGGGGACTATTGGTATTTGTTGGGGAGAACCTCAAACTGCTCATTTAGAAAAAGCTGATGTAGCGATCGCTAGTTTAGATGAGTTAGAAGTTGTTTAAAACAATTTGGGGCTTACATATCTATCAGTTTGAGTTACAAACCCAAACCTAATGATCATAGTAAGTCATAATACTATTACCTTTTCTTTCTCCCATCGCTTCTTTGCAAGACTTTAGCAATTGCTGACTCTCAAACTCATAATCATTCTCAATAAAAACTCATAGTTGCAAATAAATCTACTTCAAGATTATTATTGTCAATAAGTAGAGTTTTCTGAGAAAACATTATGCCTCCATACACAGCCTCTTCTCTCAAAGCAGAATTAAATTCTCGCGGTTGGCGGATGACACCCCAACGGGAAAAAATTCTGCACTTATTCCAAAACCTTCCTAGAGGCAATCACTTAAGCGCCGAAGAAGTTTTCAATCTTCTTGACCAAAAAGGTGAACCCATTAGCCTATCAACTATTTATCGTAGCGTTAAATTGATGGCTCGTATGGGTATTTTACGAGAACTAGAACTAGCTGAAGGACACAAACATTATGAATTAAATCAACCCTATCCTCACCATCACCATCATATGGTTTGCATCCAATGCAATAAAACTACAGAATTCAAGAATGATTCTATTTTGAAGCAAAGTCTCAAACAGTCTCAAAGAGATGGTTTACAACTAATTGACTGTCAGTTAACAGTAATGACTATTTGCCCAGAAGCCTTACGCATGGGTTGGCCTTCTGGATTGCCTAGTAGCTGGTCTTGTTCCCGTGCCATTTCCGAAAGCGCCCCCCCCGACTTGGAAAGTGAATAAGGGCAGTTATTAAAGCTACTGAGGTTTGGCAGACATTGCTAACTGGAAACCTAAAGCTTTTTTTTGCATGGTGCGGAAAATATTGTAAAAGCCATTGGCACGAGAAGGCGTTAGGCTAACTTTTAAGCCTGTTTCTTCAATAAAATCAGGGGTTACTTGAACAATTTCTTCAGGAGGTAAACCATTTAGCCCTTGTATCAATAAAGCGACTAAACCCTTGACTAACTGAGCATCAGAATCTCCTTGATACAAGACTTTACCATCTTCTAAGTTAGCTGTAATATAAACCTGGGATACACAGCCAGAGACTTTGTTTTCGGGGGTTTTATCTTCTTGGGGCATCTCCTCAAGCTTTTTGGCATACCAAAGAAGTTGTTCGTAACGTTGTTTAGGGTTAGAACGTTTTTTGAAACGCTGCACGATACGGTCTAAATTTGCAGGTAAAGATGTTTGAGCAGATGACATAGTTTTACTAATTTACATTAAGAATAATCAATTTAGATCCTAACAAGAGTTATCCCAGCTTGAAACTGAATTTGTGAATATCAAAGCTTTATCTAGCTTGCTTTTTAACAAAAAACAAGAGTTAATAGCAAACTTTCTCAATAACTTCTTGAGATACAAGGCAGTCAATTTGTAACCAACTTATATAATGATAAATCTTCAAGGCTCAATGACTTCAATCGTCCATTTGCCAGGGTTCAGTAATAATATTCTCATCAATAATCTTCTTCGGTCGCAAAATTAATACCACTTGCCCCAAAATAGTTAAATCAGGAGCAGTTTCAAACCATTGCAACTCAACCTTACCTTCTTTAGTAACAGCAAAATAACTGTTGACATCCCATTGGGTATTTTCCCTATCTACTACCACTAAAACCTGTTCTGGTTTGTTGGGTAACGATTGTGGTAAATCGTCGCTATTACAGAAAAAGCCCACAGGATCAGCAGCTTTTAGAACTACCTGCCAACCAGGAATAGGAACCAAAGCACTTTTATTAGAGGGTTGTACTACTCGGAAAGGTTCAGTTTGTTTTAACTTGGGAATAGCTTGTAAATCTTCTACAGTTATGGGCATCACTCCCGCCACAGAGATAATGCGGGGTAACTCTTCTTCTGACTCTAAACGATAAATAGGTAGTAAAGGAGCAGAAAGAGTAGGGACAACGGAAAAATCCCTCAATAGCTTCTCAATTTGCTCCCTTGCACCTTGGGTATTGGCAAATTTCAATCCCTGGGCAATTAACCGAGAACGATCTTGAAGATCTCTTTTTTGTCTGGCTCGTTTCCAACATTGATAAGCGACGGCATCTCCAGCATCACGAGAAAAACCTTCCGGTAGCCGAAATAAGAGGAAAAATTCTTTAACAGCTTTAGCCGCATCCCTAGCTTCATTAAAATCTAACTTCTTCTCCATAGCTAATTGCGCCACGGCGCTACGTTGTTCTTGATTGAGGATGCGTAACTCATAAAGAACATCGCTGCGAGGCCCAGTAAGGTATGACTTCAACTCCTCTGAGGCTCCCCCTTCAACAACGCTATCATAAACCTGAGCAGCAACGATAATTGTATTTTGCTGACTGCCTTGGAAACCTGTTTCCTCAAAAATCTTCTGGGAATTATAGCCCCCCTGTTGTAACTTCTGACAAGCTTTTCCCCAATCAACCCAATTACCTTCTTTTTGTAATAGAGATCGCATCAATTGTTGAGCTTCTTGTTCAGAAAGTTGAGAATGAGGATGGTTCATGGTATCAAGTCAAAAGTCAAAAGTCCCTCTTGAAATAATAACTGGTAATAGATAAAAGCATCTTTACCTTAAGATTCGAGATACACTAGTAAGGAGCGTCACAGAGCGAGATATGGGCATAAACCCTCTCTATAATAAATTAAGGTTATCCTAAATGGTCAGTGCAGGAATACAGAAATTAGCGAAAAGACCGATGCCGAAAAGACAGATGAGGCAGAAACAAAGAGTGCAAGACGGCGCACTAGGTCTGGTATCAACTCGGAGTTTTCCTGCCATTGTAGGTACGGCTGATATGATGCTCAAATCAGCAGAAGTGTCGTTAGTTGGCTATGAGAAAATTGGTAGCGGTTACTGCACTGCTATTGTTCGTGGCAAAACTGCTGATGTGCGTTTAGCAGTGGAAGAAGGGGCCAAGACAGCAGCGAAGTTTGGGCAGTTGATTTCTCAAATTGTCATACCTCGTCCCATGCCTAACCTAGAAGTTATTTTTCCCATCGATTCTCGCTTACTAGAAATTGCCCGACAGCAAGGTCATAGCAAATTAAGTAACCAAGCCCTGGGTTTACTAGAAACGAGGGGCTTTCCTGCTCTTGTGGGGGCTGCTGACGCGATGCTGAAAGCCGCAGATGTTCAGCTAGCAGCTTACGAAACCATTGGTGATGGTTTATGTACAGCGATTATTAGGGGTTCTGTTTCTAATGTGGCGATCGCAGTGGATGCAGGAATGTATGAAGCAGAGCGCATCGGCGAGCTTAACTCTGTAATGGTTATTCCTAGACCATTAGAAGAATTAGAACACACCCTACCAATAGCTAGTTGTTGGATAGAGAAAAAAGCCCCCTTACCTTCTTTGTTACATAGGGTGAAAGAAGAAGAGAAAGAGTTGGTGGAAATTCCTGCTTTAGAAGAGTTATCTATTGCTGAGAAAATTGCTATTCCTAGAGAAACTGAGTTAGAGAAAGTTCCTCTTCCTAGAAAGATAGATGAACAAAATGAGGTTCAGAAGTAAGAGAAAAGTAGTTCTACAAGGTTATTTGTCTATTGATCTCTCAGTACTAACTGAATTTATTGCAATTTTTAGCAATAAAGCCATGGCATAAACATCTATTTTTACGTGTATTTGCAGTCTTTGAAGATTATTACTGATGCTAATCAGCCTATCGGCTCTTTCTTCTTACTTAATTACTTCCCATTTCGGTCCATTTATAGTTTGTTGTAACTGCCATTTTGGGTAACCAGGAATGGTAATAGAAAGAATGCCACTGTCTAACTTTTCTTGTACATAGGGGCTATCTAAAACGGGTAAATTCTCTACAACCCTGTGTTTACCATTAATTTCTCCTTTACCAATACCGCCTTCCTGGTGGTAAATTAAAGATAAGCGATCGCCTTGAAGACTGGTATAACTTAGCTTACCTAACTCGTTCCAAGAATTATCATCTATCTTAGTTTGATCCAAAGCTTTTTTTAGGACAGGAAGATCCTCATAATCAGCTACCCTAGCTACTTCAGTAATCCAAGCTGTTTCTTCCCCTTGAGCTACTAAAGCTTGATAACCTTGGTACTTTTCTCCTAAATTGGTTAGAGAAAAAACTGTGTCTCCCCAAGGGCGGGCGCAAAGCCAAGTATTTTCTATCTTCCAAATATACCAATCTCCGTAGCGTTGGGCTTTGCCGTAACGAAGGGGTAAAACTAATTGGGAACGGTTGGGAACTCCTGCGGCTTGATCTTGGGGATTTAGCCTCAATTGGTAAATGGTAGTTCCTTTTTCTTGTAAGTATTGATCTCCGGGGCTACTACCTTTGGCTAAGGGGCTAAAATAAGTTCCCCCTAAACTAATCACCGCATTATCTAACCCCTTGGGATCGCGAACTACTAGTTTATAAGTAGCATACTGAGCATTAATCGTACCTTCTTTATCATAGGAACGTTGCGGGTTGAGTAAAGTACCTAAACTGTAGTCTGGGGTGACATAAAAAGTTTCTTGAAAATAGTTGCTTTGGTGATAGCTGTAATAACTTGGATGACTAGCTACTACCGAAAATGGTAACGGGACTTCCTTACGGGCTAACTTGCTTAGTTGTGGAGGGGGGCGATAATCACTCAAAGCAGCAAACAGAGCAACTCTAGTATATTTATCTTTCATAGATTGAGCTGTGTTTACCTTATCTCCCCACCAAACCCAAGCTAAGGCACTTAACTCGCTTTCATCCCAAGTTCCCCGATCAAAACCCCGACTTTCTACCCCCCCTGCTGTTCCCCAACTGAGACGTAAAGCGGTGTTGGTGGCATACCAATCCAAAGCTGCTTTAGCTAGTTGTTTTAGTTCAGGAGTTTTCGCAAAATCATAGAGGTTAAGCAAACCACCAATGGAGTAACCATAATAAGTAGAGGAATGAAACTCTCCTTGCCCAATGGTTAAAAATTTATTCAACTCTGTACGCAACCAAGCTTCATTAGTAGCAGCTACAGCGGGACGTTCGTTAGGCCAACCGCTACCATCAATTAAAGCCAAACCAGAGATCCTTTGCATAAACATATGATTTTCTGTCCCCTGTTCATTCCACTCTGTAATACGGGGGGCAGCTAACATACTTTGGTAAGAAGCTTTAACCGACTCAGGCATTGTATCCCTGAACAGGAAGAAAATACGAATATCGTAGGGGCTACGAAAATGATATAAGTCCGGTTGCCCTTCTTCTAATTGCAAGAGAATGGGCCAAATTTCTTGGTCGTCATACTTTTTTTCTAAACTGAGGCGGGCTAAAATTACCGGAAGCAAGTATTTATGGGGTTCTCGAATATTATTTTCCTGCCACCACTCATTTAATTGTTGTAAATCCTCTGCCGCTACTTTTTCAATCAAAGCCTGACTACGTTTTTGTATACCCGTTTCCTGTTCCTTAGCTGTAGATTTAACCTGTTCTAGCTTATAACTGCCAACAAGATTATTTTGAAGGGTTTTCTCTTTGGCCGCACAACTAATTAAGGAGAAAAAAGCAATACATAAAATGATTGATTTGTGCTTCATGGGCTTATGTGGAGGAAACTAAGAATGCTGGAAACTATAGAAATGTCTTCTAAGATAGCCCATTGGTAATAAGTTAAGGAATTAAACAAATGCTCAACCCCTAGTGATGAATAGTGTAAAACTAGTAACAGAATTAACGAGATTATTACCCAGAGAAGGATTTTTGTGGTGTAATCTTACATAAGTAACTCAACAAGCTGAATCTATCCCCTTTTTTCGTACCCTCGCAGACATTTGTACAATTCTCTTAACCTCTCACGGGTGCTTTGCTGGCAACATGAACAGCAGAAAGAAAAGAGAGTTGCACGCTATCTCCAAATTTTTCTAGCTTCTCCCGCAATCCGGCAAAGAGTAACTCTTCCGCTTGTGGCTCTAGTCCCCGATGGGTACTTAAAAGCTTGAGGTAGTCATCAATGCTATAGGTGACTTCACACGCAGTTTGCTCGACAACCAACTCTTTAAAACAATTAGAGTCTAAAATTTCTTGCTCAAACCCCCTCAAAATCTCCGCTTGAACTTCCGCACCGTCATATCGGGCAAATGAGGGAGCATAAGCTTGATACACTTCCTCAATCTCTTGGTAAACTTCGTATTTCGGTTCTGGGGTCAGATTCCATAGTAGAATAAGAAAACCGTTATCACATATTGCCGCTGCTGCCTTGGTATATCTAATTTCTGGTGATATCCAATGGAAGGCATTGGCTCCTAAAACGGCATTGAACTGTTCTGCTTCTAGTTCCCACTCCTCAAATGAAGTATTGCAAATTGTAACTTTTGGATATTTATCGCAGTTGTTTTGTGCCAAATGACAAAAATCCTGGTTTGGCTCAATACACGTCATTGAAAAACCAAATTGAGCAAAAGCCACCGTCGCATTTCCTGGACCGCAACCAATCTCAAGAATCGATGCATCTGGGGAAAGTTGGGCTAAAGCCACAGACCGATCAATTAGTTCCTTTGGATAGTGCGGTCTTGCATTGTAATAAACATCAGCAACGGGAGAATACCAAGTCCTTCGTTGTTCCAAATCTATAGAAGCTCTGGCATTTATTTCTTGTCTAAAGTCTTGCATAAGCTAGGGCGTGTCAGCTTTTGAGTCCAATTTCGTTTTAGAATCAGCAAGGGATCTGTCAAAATTTTTATTAAGGTTATTTTGAGTATTTTAACTGATTGACAAAAGGCACTTTATCTTACCTTCTCACGAATAAAGATAGCCTAACGTATTGAAAGATTTAACATTTACAATTTAGCTTGAAATTTGACATTATTCAATAATAAATTGCTGCACCTTTAACTTGAGGGAGCTTTTTCCTAAACTTAAAATTGTGACCAGAAAAAACAATTACTTCAAAGTCTCCAGAAAAATTTAATTCTGTTTTGATTCTGGCTTTAAATTGCTCATCATGTAGATAGTTTGCTCCTCTCCCTTTTACAAACTGGCGGCTAATCCCTAAAATATAGAAGGGCTTGTTAGGAAAATCCTTTACTTGCTTACGAACGAAATGAGCTGTTTTAACTTCTGGAAAGGTACTTAATTGTTCTGAGAGTTGTCTGATTTCGGCTTCTGGTAAAAGATGAGGTAAAAATTGGTCTTGCTCTGTAATATCGTGTCTTTTCTCAGCCGCTTTTTTCCAAGCTGCTCCCTCTTCATTAGCTCTGATAATGAGACTTCCAGCTTTTTCTATTTCACCGCTTTGCTGGTAATAACGAGTAAGTAAATGACAACCTATTTCCACAAAAGCTGGATCTGATTCAATCGCTTGTTTCAAGTATTCAATACCTTGAAAATCTTGCTGTCCGAAATAAATTCTACCCAATTGATAATTAGCGCTTGGATGAGTGCGATCGCTCTCAATAACCTTTTGATAAAGAGGAATTGCTTCATCCTTATTTTGAAGAATCTCTGTTAAATAAGCTAGCTTGTAAGTTTCTTCTGTCGTTAAATCTCTGACAGTAGCCTTTTGTAACAAGTAAGCAAAATTTTCTTGCTGTTGTTGCGCTTTAAGATTAATCTCTCGCCAACTTTGAGCTTCTTCTTCGCCCCATAGCTGATCTAAAGCTGTAGCAAAACTTTCTAAAGCCTCACCTAACAAATAATCAGCACAACTTTCATTCCTTAGTTGTGATAAACCTTGCCAATTGATTTGATAATTCAACCTTTCGAGACGCTCTTTCAAACAAGGGTGAGTATCTTCGTTATCTGTCTGTTCAGCCAAAGCTAAGTTAAGAGCAACATTAGCATTTTCGTTAGCTTCTTTCCTTGCTAACTCTTTTAATAACTTAGAAATAGTATCTTGAGGAGGAGCAGATTGCTTTACTGCTTGACGATAAATTGCTGGCCAAAAAAGTTGCCGTAAAAAATAGTTGGTAATGTGAAGATTAATCAAAGCTTCTGCTTTAGGTTTACTGCCAACATAATGTGCTGCCCAACTATCAGCTTCATATTCATTCTCTCTAGCTAAAGCAAAACTGTAGGATTGAAAAAAAGGACTATACCAATTGAAAAACCAAGTATAGGGAGAAAAGATTTTTTGGGAGGATTGCTGATGTTTTTGAGCTAAGGTAGACCAAATTCTACGAAGACGATAAATCCAGTTAGAGAAATGACTATGATTCCCCGATAAGTGTGCTAGTTCATGGGCAACAACAGCTTTAAACTGCTCTAAGGAGAGTGCCTGCATTAAGGGTAAACCTAAGATGAGATAGTTTTCTGAGGTTCCAAAAAAGCCAAACATCGGTCTTTGTAACACCCCTGCATTCATGTTGCTATCTAAAATAATATGCTGAAAATCAGGTGCTTTTAGAGTTTTAGTTAATTCATCTACTAAGTTAAACAAGTTGGGAGCTTGTTCTCTAGTTATTGCTATTCCTTTAGGTTTGGGAATGTTAATAACAAACAAACGTAATATATTAAGAGAAACCAAGAAAGCTAACCAATTAATTTGATTCGCCATACTAGGTGAGCTAGTAGCAATAACTAACTCTCTTAATCCCCAAAGTAAAGCTAAGATCAAATAAAAACTAAGAAGAACATAACCGTAGCCCAAAACCGCTAATAAGCCAACCCGAAATTTATAGTTGCCAGGTTGCTTGGTAAATAGTCTTTCAATTCTTTCTAGTGAAGGAGTAAACCTTTTTTCCTTTGTCATTGTTGGCGCAGGCTACATTGCTCAAAATTATTTGATTGAACCAGAAATTAGCAACTAGCAACAATTTAAAATAACTGACCTCCTCGGAAACGCCAACGAGGAAATATAACTCGCATTAAAGATTGAGAGGCCAAATAAACACCTAACCAAACTACGCTGTAATGGCAGATAAACCAAAAAAAATCAAATTTTTCTGCTGACACTCCAGGTAAGCCGATCACTTTGATTAAAACTAATATAAATAAAGCTTCCCAAATTCCCGCTAATAATTGAAAAGCACCAGGCCAATCCCTATCCCAACGAAATTTTTGTATATAAATATAAAGTACATCCCAAGCTATGCCAAATAAAGCCACATAAAACAGAATACAAAAGAAGAGACTATCTTTATCTTTAACAAAATAGAAAAACAAAGTAATTAAGCTACCAATAGTAGCTAAAAGAAATATACGAGTTTGCCAACGACCAAACAAAGTAGGAGTCATAGTTATATTAGGATTAATCTTTAACTAATCTAAAAAGATGAATAAATCCCTTATTATCACAACCATAGCAGGAACTTTTTGCTTAATGGCCCTTTGTCCAGAAAAGAGTCTTGCTGGTACTCTTTACCAAGGCTGGAATTATGCCCTAGATTCTTTTAGCGATGGAGTTAGTGGTGATATTATTGGGCCTCGAGGGGCTTTTGAATTTTATAGTCTTGCTGTTAAGGAAGAAGAAAATAACCTTTTTGTTGCTCTCAACGCTAATTTACCTTTAACAGGAGATCCTAACCCTAATGTTAGCAATGGCAGTATTGCTTGGGGAGATTTGTTTTTCAATTTCTCTAATCAAGACTTCTTGAGCGCTAGTAATAATAACCAGCTATTTGCAGTCCGTTTTTCTGCTGCGAATGACTCCAGTATTCCTGAATTAGGAGTTTATAAAAATGTTCAAGCTAAAAGCGTTACCAATGAAAACTCTGGCTTTATCAGCTTAGAACAGTATAGCAACACTGTAATTAATGGCGGTGGTGTACCAACAATGGCAGATTTAGCAATTAATAACTCCTATTGGGAATATACAGGCTTTGATAATATTCTCAATTCCATCGCTACAGGAGAAAAGATTGGTGAGATTAATTTTCTTGATAATCAAAGTCAAAGCTTATTAGGACTAGATTTTGCTCATTTTAATGCTGTTGGTTCCCAGATCATCGCTTTTAGCTTATCTAAAGATTTATTTCCTTCAGGCTCTTTTATTGCCCATGTGTTAGCAGAATGCGCCAACGATGGTATGGCTTTACAAGGGGAACTAGCTACTCAAAAGCCACCGGAGGAAGAAAGTAAGGATGTACCAGAATCTTCAACCCCCATGAGCCTCCTTTGTCTATGCTTGCTAGTATTTAGCAAAGGTTTGAGAAAACAACTATAAAATCTTGGTTACAAACTAAACCCTACGTTAAGTTGGAGGGTGAGATTAAAAAATAATGAATTATGTTAAGAATAATCACAGACTTCGACGGCCCAATTATGGATGTATCGGAGCGTTATTATCGGGTTTACCAGCTATGTTTAGAAAAAGCCAAAGATTCTCAGCAACAGATCAAAATGCTATCTAAGCAAGAGTTTTGGCGATTGAAACGCTCAAGAGTTCCTGAAAGGGAAATTGGTAAAATATCTGGTTTATACAGTGAACAAGCGAAAATATTTGCTCGCTTGCGTCGGGAAACAGTTCATAGCTTACCTTATCTGGTTTACGATAAACCAGTTCCGGGGGCGATCCCCACCTTAGAAAAAATTCAACAGACACAAACTGATCTCTTCGTTATGACTATGCGTCGTGACGGAGAACTTGAAGATGCTTTTAACCGCTATGACTTAAGAAGATTTTTCCCCCCCGAACGTTGTTACTGCTTACCCCAAGACTATATTAAAGAAACAGATATTAAAGACAAAACCAAACTAATGGCCAAAGCCTTAGCTGAACTACCATTAGCCACCGATAGTTGGATGATTGGTGATACAGAGGCTGATATAGTCGCTGCTAAAACTCACCAAATAAAATCCATAGCTGTTTTATCAGGAATCCGCGATCGCCCTCAACTAGAAAAATATCAACCCAACTTCATTGTTAACAATCTCAAAGAGGGTGTGGAATTAGTTTGGCAAAAATCCTTACAAATTGTTACCTAACGTAGAAAGGAACTAATGAGCCAGAAAACCACAAAAGTTACTATGGCGCTAAAATCTAGTTGAGTAAAATTCTGACCAGTCCAATTTAAGATACCATTTTGTAAATCTAGACCATTAGCTAAAGAACTGCCTAAGCCTACTCCGACAATCAAACCAATTAAGGTCAAAAGCATTGAGCGTCCTAAACGATGCTCTTTGCGGTTGAGGAAGTAAACATTAGCACCTAAGCCGAAGGCTATAAATAGAGGTAAAACAGAAACTTCTTGGGAAATAATGGTTAAAACAATTAGTACAGAAAATATTCCCCCAGGCCAAAGAATATCTTCTCGTGAAGGAGTATCTAGTAATTGTTGTACCCAGGAAGAAGAACTACTGGTAGGAACATTGGTTAAACTTACTGGTGATTCAATATTACGTTCAGGGAAACGGATACCTTCTGGGACTTTTATCTTTCCTTCCTGGCGCATTTTGAGGCGATCCATAATAATTGCATCATAAGCACTTTCAATACTTTCGATGATTTTTCTGTCACCCTTATGCTGCTTACTTAAGCGCATTTTCGCTTCCTGGATTTCTTCAAAGGAAGCGTCTTCGGTGACTCCAAGCTGTTCATAGACATTTTGTTCACTCATGTAAAACCTCCTTTGATATCTCCAATCCTTATCACTTTTTTGTACAAATTTTAAACTAGTTATAGTCCATAGCACCAAAGAATTAGGCTGCTCTCCCAGTTTAAGAGATAATTCTTAAAGATAAGTAGATATTTATTTTCCCTTGAGCTAGTTTATCCTGAACTACGAGGTACTGGCAGCCTTTTTTCAACAATACTTTTATCTAGCACTTCTTGAGAAACCTAGCCTTTATTCTAGTTGATTAGGAACTAAGCAGTTAGATTGGAGGTGTTTATTTTCTTCAGTAAAAAGGCAAACTTAAATGAGTGGCTCTCATCTCATCATTAACTTAAGCACTGTCCTATTGCACCTCAGCTTAGAATATGTCTTAGAGCAATATTGATGCTGAGGATAGGCGTCAAACAGTTTATTCTGATTTAATTAAGGTCTGCTTAGATAGTTATCTAAAATGCTCTTAAAATAGTACCTCCCTATTCTCTTAAATCTCAGGCTACAGTCCCTAAGTCAATTTTTTGTACGACATTATGTTATGAGTCCTGATAAGATTCTTGTAGTAGACGACGATCCCGCAATTAGAAACTTGATTTTCCGTTTTCTTGGCCATAAAGACTACCAAATGGAGTCTGCTGGTGATGGGAAATCAGCTCTAGATAAGTTTGACAAGTTTAATCCTGATCTAGTTGTCTTGGATGTTAATTTGCCTGATGCTAATGGTTACAATCTCTGTGAACAGATGCAGAGACACACAGATGTCTTTGTCCTCTTTTTAACTAGTCGTGATGAACCTTCCGCTAAAAGAGAAGGTTTCAGCAAAGGAGGAGATGATTATTTAACCAAGCCTTTTGACTTACAGGAGTTAGAAGACCGAGTTAGAGCCATCTTAAAGCGTAAGCGCCTAGTAACACCAACGGAAAAACCCAGTCTCGTTTTTGGTGATTTGGTCATTGACCCAGAACGGAGGGAAATAAAAGTTAATCAAGAATTTATCACCCTGACAGCTTTGGAATTTGATTTATTACTATTTCTGGCTAGTCACCCTGGTCGTGTTTGGCGACGACGCGAACTTATTGAACAGGTCTGGGATTATGACCATGTAGGAGATGAGAGAGTTGTAGACGTACATATTGGGAGCATCCGTAAAAAAATTGAAACTCACTCTGATAAGAAATCTTTAATTCAAACTATTAGAGGTGTAGGCTACAGATTTGAAACCCCTGTCTAGCTTGAGCTTAACTGAAGAGTTTTTCCCATGGTGTATCTACTAGTTCTTATGATGTCGTCTCCGCCTCCTCTGTTTTCTGAGTAGTTACAGTCTGGGATTTTTCTGGCTCTAATTGAGCATTCATCTTGACTGCTTCTTCGATTTGTTCAGCTTCTTTTTTAAATTCGTCTTGAAACTCTCTAGAAGCTTCTTGAAAACCTTTGAGGGCCTTACCTAAACTGCGGCCAATCTCTGGTAATTTTTTTGGACCAAAAATCAATAATGCGACGACTAAAATCAAAGCCATTTCTGGCAAACCAATACCAAATACGTTCATAATATTTCTTTTGCTAGTAGTTAGAGATTAGTTGAGTATGAAGTATAAAAAAACCCGGACAAGCCGGGAAATTTAGTTTTTCTTTCTCTCTGTAAAGAGAGAAAACCCAAAGTTATTGAGTCCAGTTAACATCAAATCCATTGAGGATTAAGGAAGAATTGTAAATCTGCAAAATGATCAACAAGAAAACAAAGAATAAGAGCATGAAAACCGCCATTAATGGTGTTGTTCCCCAACCGGGTACGACTTTACCATACTCAGAGTTTAAAGGTTTGAGAACATCTCCCAAACGAGTGCGTTGTGCCATAATTCACCAATTATGAATCTAATCTATTTTTTGTAATGTTCTGTAATATTATAGAGGGAAGAGGAATAATAATTTATTAAGAAATTTATTTAGAAATATGGAACAAGCAACAGTTCTTAGCATCAGCATAGCTGTAGTATTTGTCGCTATTACAGCTTTTGCAATCTACACAGCTTTTGGCCCTCCTTCTGCGGAATTGAGTGATCCTTTTGAAGATCATGAAGATTAACTAGCCCTTTTAAGGTCTTGTAATTCCCCTCAAGTTATAGTTAGTTGAGAAAAAATAGTTGCTAGATGGGGAGCCACTAGTGTTCTGTCAAAGCACAATTTTAGGGTAAAGAGACTTGAGCTTATCACGAGCATCATCTGTGGTAAACTGCCAGTCTACTCCTCGTTGAGATTGATTGTTACTTGCAGCCCAGGGCAAGAGTTCACTAAGAAGCCTCTCAATATTACCTGATGCAGGATTTTCCTTTCTTCCTCAGTTAGTCTCACAATATACTTTTTTTGCATCTTTTTTCTCTATATTTTCTTTTCTTTCTCTATCCTAATTTCTTTCCTTGACTAAACACTAGGATTATTTTATCTTTTTCTACTTGGGCGATCGCACCTCCTGGGAGGGAAGAGATCTGAGAACGATTGGGGGCTTTGATTAGGTTGGTTAGGGCTTCGATTTGCTCAAAGCTGGGGGCTTTGGGTAGATAGGTTTGGAGAAATTGCCGCATTACTCGCCGTTGTAGGGCTAAAGGGATATTTTGTAACCCCAATCTATTGATTTTCCTCGGTTCTTTGGTAACTTTTTGGTAAATAGTTGTGGCAACCTTTTCCTGATACTCTACCTCCCCTCGTAATACTTCTGCTGTTTGGGCTAAGGCTGTTTCTACTTGAGGATTAAAATGGGTTTTGAGGTAGGGAATTAGTTCTTGGCGAATGCGGTTACGGGCATAACGGAGGTTTTGGTTAACTTTATCTTCCCAAATTGGTAGTTGAAATTGTTGGCAAAATTGGAGGGTTTCTGGGCGAGAAATATTGAGCAGAGGGCGGACTAATTGGATATTTTTGTTTAAAGGACGCTGCCAAGATAAGGCTTGTAAACCATCTGTTCCTGAACCTCGTACTAAATTATAAAGTAGGGTTTCTCCTAAGTCAGTTTTGGTATGACCTGTAACTACAAATTGGAAATCTTCTTCCCTCGCTATTTCCAGCAATACCCCATAACGCCACTTTCTTGCCGCAGCTTCGGTTTCTTTTAAGGGAATTGGCTGACTATCTGTGGCGGTTTTGAGGTAGAAAGGTAAATCTAGGGTTTGAGTAAATTCTTTTACCCAAGCAGCAATTCCCACATCGGAAGCCCAACAGTGATCACAATGGGCAATTCCCAGTTGCCATTGCCATTTGGGTTGTAAATCCCTTAGAAGCTTGCTTAAACAAAGGGAATCTTGTCCCCCAGATACCGCAATTAAAACTCGCCCTCTCTTGGCTATTAACTGGCGCTGGCGCAATGTTTGGTGCAATTGAGCATGGAGAGATGTCCAATTAGAAAGTTTGACCATAAAACCATTTGTTTTGTGTCGGAGATACAGTGATTGGGGGCAATGGTATTAATGATTATATAAAAAGTCTTTTAAACTTAACTCGATAGGTTCAAAGAAACTAGAAGCATACTCACTATAAACTTCTGGTAAAAACGATTTATTACTATTAACAAACAAAGTGTCTCCTAAAATTTGCAAAGCCCTTTCATTAAGAGACTCAATCAACACTTCTGGCATAGTAGCTTGACGATTTGCCATTTGCTTTAGAGCAGTTTCATCCCCTAAGACAATTGCCTTAAATACGCTTCGCTGTTCTTCATTAAGGCTAAGATTAAATTCTCGCCACTCTAACCATTCCTTTGGTATGTAGCTTTCTCTATTTTCTGGTTCTTCTTTAACTATGGGTTGAGACTTGGGTTCCTTTTCCTGAACTAAAGTTTGAGCTTGAGATTGAGGACTATTAAAACCAGACTCCATCTGCTTTTTATAACTAGCTAAGTTATGGAGATATTCATTAATTTGGTTGCGCTGTTTTTGCTTTTCGCCAATTTGTTTATGCAATCCATCTAATTCCCCTCGTAATTGATTAAGACGAGTTTCTAACTCCCTAATTTGACCATTTCTTACTGTTAGAGATAAAGTCATTTCTGAACTCAGCTTCTCAAGCTGTTGTACTTGCTCTTGGCGCTGCTGTAGGCTTGTTTCAAGCTGCTGCTTTTGCTGTTGAATGTAGCCAAGTTCTTGATACAGGGTGTTACGTTGATTATGTAGTTCAGAAACCCTATTTAGCAAATGATTTGATTCAGTTTGCAGAGCATAGTTTCTCGCTTCTACTTCTTGGATAATTTCTGTAGCTGCCGATAAAGATTGTTGTATTTGAACTTCTTCTGCTTCTAGTTCTTGAATTTCGTCATAAAGATGGAACCGGAGTTGCTTTTCTTGTCTGATACGGTTTTGTTTAGCAATTATTACCCCTAAATAGGTAGAAGGAACAGTTATTACCCCTGTTAAAAGCGCTTTAGCAAAGCTACGCTGAAGAATTAGCCCTAGCCCAAAACTTATACCGAAGGCAACTGAACCAAGAACGATCTGATTAACTGGCTTGCTGAATCTCATATCTCAGACAGAGCGACGATTCCTAAAATGGCGGTTATGTACTGAAACTAATATGATTAGTTGCCCATTATCTTACTATTCTGCCATAGGGGAGTAGCTCAGTAGTGAATATAACGCTTTTTCTTCATCGTCGATTTGATTTGGTCATGGTTTGATGACTAATTATTTTTCCACTAAAGCCATTTTAAAATACTGACTACTTCCTCGTAAGGGAAGCAAAAGGAACTTATCTGAAGAATTATAGCGCCATACCTACTTCATCGTAGATACGGCGCTATTAAAGTCATTTTATTATGTTTAGGGTCTTTATATTGGCTGACCCCATTTGAATCACTCTTCAATATTGCCAGAAATGATGGGGATCTCCTTCATTTATTAATGATTTCTTTATATTTCATCTAATGAAGTTTTGTGAAGCCAAGTTAATTTTTGCTTATTTGCTGAAGTGATACTCCTAATGCCTTAGATAACCATACTTCAAAAGAACGTATAGGATAAGAAGCGGCCACGATGGCGGGGTCAACCATAGGTTCAACTAAAATAGTGAACATACCCTGACGATTTCCGGCCAAAACATCAGTAAACAGGCGATCGCCAACCATAGCAACTTGTCCTACTGGCAAATTCATTTCTTGGGCAGCTTGCTTTAATTTGCGTCGAGAGGGCTTTTTAGCTGCCAGCAAATAGGGTAAATCAAGTTCTTTAGCAATATTGCCGATGCGAGTTTCACTTAGGTTATTGCTGACTAACCATATTTGTGCTATTTCCCTCGTCCGTTCGATCCACAGAGCAACATCAGGAGAAACTTGCTTAATTTTAATGGGGACTAGGGTTTCATCTACATCTAAAATTAGACCCTTGAGATTGTATTTTTGCAGTATATCTGGAGTAATACCAATTACTGGACCTTCTAGAACTAAGTCCGGTTGTAAGTTTGATGCCCAAGCCATAGTTTTTTAGTTATTAAGTGACAATGTATTATAGATTGCTAAGAACTTAACCTACTGCTGAGCCTCTTCTCTTTGTTGGCGAATAGCATTTTTAGCTGCTTCATGTTCTTGCACAGTCTTGCTAAAGAAGTGAGTGCCGTCGTAGCGAGCAACAAAATAGAGGTAAGGGGTATCTTCTGGATTAAGGGCAGCTTTGAGACTAGCTAAACCAGGATTAGCAATAGGAGTAGGGGGAAAACCGGCATTAAGATAGGTATTATAGGGAGAAGGAGTATTAACTTGAGAAAGGCTTAGGGGTTGGTCAGCAGTTTGTTGAATATTTAAACCATATTCAACGGTGGGGTCGGTTTCGAGTTTCATACCTTGTCGCAGGCGGTTCATGAAGACTCCGGCAATAGTAGAACGTTCTTCATCTACCACCGCTTCTTTTTCCACAATACTAGCTAAATTAAGCCATTGATAAAAAGTTAGTCCTTTATTTTCTCCTTGTTGATATACCGGTAAAGCCACCTCTTCAAAGCGCTTTAACATCATCTCAATAACTTGTTGAGGAGTAACGCGATCGCTGGCTAATTGATAGGTATCTGGATACAAAAAACCTTCTAAATGGGGTAAATCCTGGGGCAACCAAGCATATTCTCCTTGGGGAATTTGTCTGGTAGCATTCACAAAATCTGCTGCGGCAAAATATCCTAAAGACTCAAAATAGCTGGCCATTTGCTTAATTGTCCAACCTTCAGGAATAGTAAATTCCAGTTTGATGACATCCCCTTGCCAGATAGTGCGGGCAATAGTAGGTAAAGATTCTGTGGGGGAAACCTTGTAAGTACCAGCCTTAAAATCCCCCTTGGGTTCTTTTATTTTCATTTGTAAAGCCCATAGTTGCCAAGCTTGATGAGAATTAATTAAACCAGCAGCTTGCAAATCTTCCCCGATTTGCTTAGTGGCAGTTCCAGGGGGAATATTGATTTGTACAGTTTCATTTGATTCGTTGGCTTCAGAATCAGATTGAGCTTTAGCTTCTGTTGGGGAAATAGCCCAACTAAACCAACTCCAACCTTGCAAAGCACAGAAACTTAAGAAAATGGGCAAAATCAGCAAATAATAAAACCATTTGAAAACTTTCATAAGCTAGGCTCAAATTTAACTACTGCTATTGAATCAAAAATTATTGTTGTGGCTTCCAGCTTAAGAAATAAATATGGGTTAAGTTACACAAAAAAATTAATCGAGATCTTCAAAAAGTAATTCTTCTAGGAAAGGTTGCAATAGTTCAAACTCTTCTGGTGAAGTTAACTCTAGTTGATCGCCGCGGGTGGTTTTAGCAAAAAATAGTAAAGGTGCTAAGGGGGTATAAATTTCGTATTCTTTGCCGTGATGATAAAAAGTTGCTAAGAACTGATACTCCTCTGCTTCTGAGTTACCTTCATCTTCTTCAATTTCCAGGATCAGGATATCATCTTCAGATGTTGCAGGTAGTTCTCCAGTTGCTGTCAAAGTAAAGGCACTATGCTGAAGAGTTAAATTGTGTTCAGCCAAGACAGCTTTCGCATCTCCAAAAATCTCTTTGATTTCTGCTTCATCTTCAAGCCAGACAGCGCCAGAGTCTTGATCATTATTGTCCCAAGCAATAATTGTCACTGCTGCAGCTATGGGCATCAGCATTAGATAAGTGGAGCCTTCGATTTCAAAAGAACGCTCTACATAACAATCAAGGGAGCGTTCATCTTCGTCAATTAGGGTGACAATTTCCGTGCCAGATTGATCGTTCTCATTGGGAAATTGGGGCAGGGACATACTTTAATAAATATTTATGCTGTGAGTAGCTAACAATCTCAATGAATTTGTTAGACAGTTAAATATTTAATCCTATCATGTTGAGTCCCCTATCTTCCAACCCAACAAAATCGCAGCTCAAAAACCTAATACTTTGGTATGACTCCTACCCACGGCAAAGATTATCCCGCAAGCTCTTTTCTTGTTGTTTAACTGCTGCTAATAGTTCGGCGTGTTGGATAATTACTCCAGCTTGGGAGTTGAAAATATCCATATACTTCTCATCATTTTGATCAAAGCTAGTACAAAAATCTGCCGGTATTTCTTCGTGGACTTCTCTATAGACTTCGCCGTAGTCTCCAGAGAGTTTCTTGTTAACTAGTTGAGTTACGCCAATCAAATCCCCATCAGGATTCCACACTGGGGTACAAAGCAAGCTACAGGTACGATAACCAGTCTTGCTATCGGTTTTTTTAGCCATCTCCGATTGGGGATGGGTGTACAAATCAAAGGGGATATTTAAAGACTCTTTGGTTTTAGCTACCGAACCCGCATAACCAACTCCCACCTTGATTCTTAATTCTTGGAGTGAACCATCCTCAAAAGGAATTTTTGTCCACAATTCATTACTACGCCGATCCAATAACCAAAGGGTACTGCGGTCAGAGTTAATTAATTCTTTCGCCGCTTCCATAACCCGCTTGAGTATATCCTCTGGTTCTAAGGTACTTTGGTTAACAGAACGAGTAGCTGCCATCAAAGCTGCAGCTACCCTTTGCCCCCTAGCGGTTTTGTGGTAGGAACGGAAGCTTTCTAAAATCATTTGGATTAAGGGGACTTGGGAAGCGAAGCGTTCCTCATCTTTAGCCGTAAATCCTTCTTGGTCAATTCTTTCGGGTAAAGGGGCATTTTGATCCCTAAAGCGTTTCAGTTTGTTAAGACATTGGACAACGGCAAATAAATCTCCTTGTTCATTTAAAAGAGGGAAATTCAACATACTGTAGGTACGATAGCCATTTCTGCGATCTTGTTCTTTGGCTGTGAGGGAACGGGTATCGTCATAAAAGTCGTAGGGAATATTCATAACTTTCTTGCTAGCAGCAACTTCCCCCACAATACCTTTGTTGATGGGAATGCGAATTTCTAAGGAGCGATCGCCTTCTGCTTGGGCCACAATTGACCAAAATTCATCTCTTTCTTCATCAAGGAGGAATATACTGGTACGATCTGCTTCAACGGATTTACCGAGTTTTTGAGAAATAGAGCGCAAAGTAGAGTCCATCACTTCATCGAAACCCTGACTTTCCATTACTTGGGTTAACATGGCTAGGGTTTGACTAACCACATTTTGGGGATTACCTTCTGCTTGTTCTTTCATGGCAGCGAATTGTTTGGCGTTTTGAATAGCGACCCCAACTTGAGAATTAAATATTTGCATATATTTCTGGGAGTTGGCATCGAAGCTTGCTTGAAAACATTCCGGTGCTTCTGGCCAGTCAACAGGATTATAAGCAGGAAAATTTCCTGGTTTCCTTTTATTTACGAGTTGAGTAACGCCAATTAGTTCCCCATCAGGACTCCAAACAGGCATACACAATAAGCTACAGGTGCGATAACCGGTTTTTTGGTCGGTTTCTTGGGCTGTTTCTGAATCTATGTGGTTATAGAGGTCAAAACCAATATTTAAAGGCTCTTCGGTGGCAGCAACTTTCCCGGCATAACCCTGACCTACTTGTACTTCTAATTCTTTGACACTACCATCTTCAAAGAGAATTTTAGTCCATAGTTTGTTAGCGTCCCTATCCAGTAACCATAAAGTACTGCGGTCGGCATTCATCAATTTTTTAGCCGCATTCATAACATTGTGAATCACCTCATCGGAGTCGAGACTACTTTGGGAAACGACTCGGGTAGCAAAGGTGAGGGCTTCGGAGGCTTGTAATCTTTGGGTTAATTTATAGCAGTATTGACATCTTTCAATGATTCGTAAAAGTTCTGGTGCATATTCACTAAATTGCTTTTGGTCAGCTTCGTTAAAACCTTCGCGATCAATACGATTAATTAAGGATTCAGTGGGATGATTGTTTTCTTCTAACTTGTTAATTAAGTTAACAACTGCAACTAATTTATTATGTTTATTTAATAAAGGGACAGCTAAAAGGGTGTAGGTGGGATAACCTGTTTGTAAATCGACATTTTCCGGTTTTTCAAAGTTACTATCTTGGGCATAACCAAAAGGCACTTTGACCATCTCTTTTAAACTTGTAACCAAATCAACAATTTCGCGATTAGCACTAACTTCTACTTCCGAGCCAAAATAGTTACTTTGATTCCGGGCAATAATTGACCAAATTTCACTTTTTTCTTCATCAATTAAATAGATGTTAATGCGATCAACACAAAGCAAATCGCTCATTTTTAAGGTAATAGAACCTAAAATTTCGTCGAGGATATAATCAAAGCCTTTCCCTTCCATAAAGTTAAGCATGGAGAGGAGTTTTTGCTCTTGTTTGGCTACTACTTGCATAAAGTCAGCGTGCAAATTAGCTAAAGCTTTATTAACCCAATTCCAATTGAATACAGCAGCATAAATGCGATTATAAATACTTAAAATAGGGGTGGACTCTTTCTTCCCTAACCATCTTTTAACCACCAAACCAGAAAGCCGTAATTCCATTTGTTCAGGAGTTTCTTCAGCAGGAATTTCTCCTAAATTACTTTCTTCGGTAGCAGATTGGGCAGAAAGTAAAATTTGCTGATAAAGCTGCAAAAGAGGGCCACTCCTTTGACCAATTCTTAAGATGCGATCGCGGATAGTTTTCAAATGAGGCGGATCATCAGTGGCTTCCCAGTTATCAATGATGCGTCTGCGGACGATATCTTCTACCCACCTAGCAATATCACGACCATAAATATCTCCTTCATTTTCTACTTCTTGTAAGATTAAATAACAAATTTTTTGGGTTAAAAAAGGTTGTCCTCCGGTCCAATATAAAACCGCTTCTAAGACTTCCTGGGGTTGACTGATTTTTCCTTCTAAGCCTTTAGCTAAAGGTTTGGCTTCTGCTAACTTAAAACCATTTAATTCAATACCACGACCAATATTAAAAGGAGTACAAGTTTTATCTTGAATTAAATCTGAAGGAGTTGCTACCCCCAACAAAGCAAAAGTGAGGCGTTGATATTCAATACAAGCGCGGATAAAAGCAAAGAAATCATCAGTACTAAAATTTAAGCTGAGAATACTATCAATTTCATCAATAAAAATAACAATTTTGCCCGGTACAGATTCTAATAAAACCTGTTCAATAAACTCGCTTAAACGCTGTACCGGGGGGAGAAATTCTCTTTCTTTTAGCCAACGTTGCAGTTTGATGCGATCAGCTAATTTAAAATTCATGACTAAGCGTCGCATCACCCCGGCATACCATTGTTCTGGGGTAATATCCTGGGAACCAATTTTAGTTAAATCAACAGCCCCACAAGCTACACCTTCTGCTTGCAAGCGATGCATCGTTCTTACTCGCAAGCTAGTTTTACCCATTTGTCGTGAATTAAGAACGTAACAAAATTCCCCTGCTTTCAACCCCTGATATAACTCTTTATCTGCTTGGCGCACCACATAAGTAGGAGCATCCAAATGTAGATGTCCGCCAACTTTGTAGCTATAACTTAAGGTTCGCTCTTGACTTATCATTTATGATTTATCATTAAACATTTATCAATTGATTAATTTCCTAAGCGATCTCTAAAATATTGACGATACAATTCAAAGCGAGGCGTTACCTCATTTCTTTTTAGTTTGACTAAGCCGAGACTATGTAGCTTAAATGCTAATACAGATTCCAACTCTATAGGTTTTTCCATAGTTACTACTTGAGAAAAAGCTAATGCTAACTCTGGATGTTGTTGTAAATTCCAAAGGTGGCGACGTAAGTGATCTCCATAAACACCGGCTTCGGTAGGAGCAGTTTCTGCTAGCTTTTCTAGGGTAAGCTGATGTTTAACTAGATGATAGAGAGCGACCTGCACTAAATAGGGATGTCCCCCCACAACATTCATTAACTGTTCCACTTGCTCGGAGTGCCAACTAAGTCCGTAGCGTTGAGCAAGATCAGCCACTTGAGCGTTGGTAAATTCCCTTAATTCAATGGGTAATCCTACATTAAAGGGAGATTGATTAACATTCAAGGGTAGATATACCTCTGTTGAATGTACTACCACCAACCTCAGCTTCTCCCAGAGATCGCTGTCACCATAACCATAACCAGCTTCTTCGTACCAAGCCCTTAAAAGTCCGAAAAAGTCGTCGGCTATTTTGGGATATTGGAAAACTCGGTCAACTTCATCTAAGCCTAATACTAAAGGTTTGTCAGCTTCTGGCAAAAGCAGATCCTCAAAAATAGCAGTGCAGTTATCTTTGCTACCGTAGGTATCTGTCCAGTAATCATCTACTTTATAAGGTAAACGCAATTTACGGCAAACTTTAGTACAAAACCAGCGCAGAAGTTGATCGAGGTTGGTAAATACTCCCTTATCTGCGTGTTGAAAACTCAAAGGTACGGTGCGATATCCTTGTTCTTTGGCTTGGTAAAGAATTCTTGCCATCAAAGAAGTTTTACCCATTTGCCTGGGTGCTTTGAGGCGTATCAAAGCCCCTGGTTTAACAATTTCCTGGTAACATTGTTCTTCTCCAGGAACCCTTTTAATATAAAAAGCAGAAGCTAGACGTACTTGCCCTTTTGGTAATTCTGGTTCAGCGACGGGTAACGGAGGAGTAGTACTAAGATGGTAAGTCGGGGTTGCTTCGTCAATTAAGGGGAGACACCACCCCCCCTGATCAGACAAAATATTGGTAATCTCTTGAATAATGCCAGGAGTTTCTTCTGGCGATCGCCAATCTCTTTGATAGGTTCCTTGGAGGTATCTACGGAGGTCGTGGTTAAGGGGAACTGTCGGGGGGCAGTTAATTCTGATTGTGAGGATAATCGGTTTAGTTTGGAAATCCTTATCCTTGGCTTGCCTCAACTCCTCAATTAACATTTCACTTGTTGCTGCTTGAGGAGAAAGGAGAAGTAAAAAGTAATCACACTGTTCTAATTCCGAATCAATTTGTGCTAACCAATTTTCCTCCGTTAAACCGACACTAGCCCTAAAAGCTTGGTGTCCCGATGCTTCTATGGCCGTGGCTAATTGGGTAGCTAATTCATAGTCTGGTTCTTGGTTTAAATAGCTAAGGAAGACTCGCTTAATTTCTTGGCTGGTTTCTTCTTTAACCTCAACTCCATCCTCTTCGTGACGTTTTAAAGCCCGTTCTAAGGCCCCTCTAATCCTCTTTTTCGTAACCTTCTCCCCTAGTGCATTAGAGAGTTTTTGCCATAATTTGTAACCGACATACTTTTCGATGTATTGGGGATTGAGAGGGTAAATCTCTTCATAGGTTCGTCCTTGGCAAGAACCGATAAAAACTTCTCTTTCCAGGTCATTAAGGTGTTTACCAACTTTTTGATAAACTAAGCGATCTACTAATTCTAAAGCTTTCTCAAAGTCCATATATATACTGATAAGACTATGATTAATTTTAATCTGAAACTCAAGATGTAGTAAGGGGTGATGGGGAAGTTAAAAGTGATTTTTTTGGGGTTTTTACTTAATGATTTTGAACCTAATTACCAACTAAATTAAGTGTTTATTCTTGAATTAAGATTTTAGTTATGAGATCCTTTAAAATACTGATTCAGATCACAGCCAAGGTAAAGCTCATTAGTCTATTTTTTATATAAAGACGTGGGAATATAAGTGCTTTCCTTAAGTTATTTTTTGTTAAGTCATAGCTAGTATGGGGTTTTATGAGGTCTGAAATAAAGATGTTTTTCGCGATAGATTTATAGCATCAGCAAGAACTAAGAAACTTATGGTATTTTCTGGTTCTCATAGCTCAAATATTTAGTTAAAACTATATAAAGTAAGCAATATTCAATCGTTGTTTAATTAATTAATAGAAAAACTGAAATAGTTAAATTTATTCAGTTATTTCACTTGGATTGAAGCAAAAGTAAAGTCCACTAGGTAAACAGAAATGTTTAACTTAACTCAAGAAAGAATCGATAGCTGCGTGCGGCGTTTGCAAGGGGGTTACTTCCGGATATACGGTAGCTCCAGGGCTGAATATGCTGAGTTGATTGCTAGTGTAGCTAGGGTTGCTTTAGAAAATATTGCCCGTAGCGATGCTGCTTATCACGATGTAGATCATACTATTCTTGTTACCTTAGCCGGACAAGAAATATTGCGAGGAAAACATATCCGCGAAGGCAATGTTTCTTGCGATAATTGGTTTCATTCTATTATTTCTTTGTTGTGTCATGATATTGGTTATATCAAAGGAATTTGTCGCCAAGATCGCCCTCAAGAAAAGTTGTTCGTTACAGGTAAAGATAGGGAAGTAATCGCCTTAAAACCAGGAGCCACTGATGCGGCTTTGACTGATTACCATGTAGACAGGGGCAAACTATTTGTTGAAGAGAACTTTTCTGGTTATAAACTAATTGATATAGGAGTTATCAATGACAACATTGAAATGACTCGTTTCCCTATTCCCAAAGAGGGAAAGTATCAACAAACTAGTACCTATGCAGCCTTGGCTAGGGCCGCTGATTTAATTGGTCAATTGGCAGATCCCCACTACTTGCAAAAAATGCCCGCTTTGTTTTATGAGTTCTGGGAAAACGGTACTAGCGAAAAACTAGGTTATAGCCATCCAGGGGATTTGCGTTCTGCTTATCCTAACTTCTTTAAAACCGTTGTTAGTCCTTATATTCAAGAGGGTTTGCACCACTTAGAAGTTACCAGACAAGGGCGAGAAATTATTGCCAGCTTGTATGAAAATGTTTGGGTTGTGGAAAATGAGTTAAAGGATAAAGATGGTAGTAGTTCCGAGGATCATCCTCAAACTCTAGTTTCTATCCCTCCTTTACCTGATGTAGGTACTCTTGCTGCCAAAGCTAACCTTTTCTCCAGTGAGGGTGGGCTAAGAAACTGGTTGCCTAAGTCCTTGCGTATTAGTCATGCCTAATGGTAAATAACCATTATGAAGACTACTTGTGATTTCAACCCCGATAAATATGGTTTTGCCCTCCATAGTACTAGTCCTCAATTAGGATTAGCCATAAGTAACTTTACAAATCCCTTCCTCTGTCAAACTTTTGAATTAGGGAGGGATTTGTCATCACAGCTACACCTGCAAATACTAGAGTTTCTCCAGCCCTATTGTTGGGAAGATTTAGCTTTCATCAGTGTGGCGAAAGGCCCTGGTAGCTTCACTAGTACTCGCATTGGTATGGTGACAGCCCGTACCCTTGCCCAGCAGTTAAATATTCCCCTCTTTGTCTTTTCTAGCCTTGCTGCGATCGCTTGGTTAGAAGGAGATAAACACCTGCAAGAAACCATTGCTGTAGAAATGCCAGCCCGACGCAATGAGTTATTTGTGGGAGTTTATCAAGTTTCCCAGGCTGGTTTAGTGGAGATTCTACCTGATACAAGCACAGAAGCAGCATCATGGCAAGATACTCTTAACAGTTTAGATAGTTATAAATTAATTCAAACTCCAGTTAATCTTGGTTATACAGTTACTAGCCTCCTAGAGTTAGCCCTATTGAGTTGGCAACAAGGAAACAAACCCCATTGGTCTAAGGCTTTACCATTTTACGGTCAACATCCTGTAAGCAATTGCTAAACTGTAGAGTAATTCTCTAAGTGAAACTCTTTAGTTTTCTTGCTTTTAAGTTGTATCTTTCCTTGCTATCAATACTCAGAAAATTGTGGCATACAGTGGCACAATTCCAGTTTGTTTCTTCTCAACCTCCCCCAGGTAAGTCTGGGCTGTTGAGGTATTATCGTTATTGGTTGAAGCGTTTTTCTCGCTTAAAAGATAGTCCCAGGAGAATTGCACGGGGTTTGGCAGCAGGAGTGTTTACAGGTTGCTTTCCCCTGTTAGGTTTGCAAACTATTTTAGGTATTTTGGTAGCTTGGTTAATTAGAGGCAATAAAATTGCTGCGGCTGCGGGAACTTGGATTAGCAACCCCTTAACCTATTTACCAATTTTTACCTTCAATTTTGGTATTGGTAGAATTGTGACAAGAGGAGAAGATTTAGCTTTAAGTGATGTTCATTGGGAAAATTGGTCAGAGTTATTAGATTTGGGGACAACTTTTGTTGCTACTTTGATGATTGGCTCTTTTTTAGTAGGTTTGGTTACGGCAGTTTGTGCTTATTTTTTAAGTTTATGGTTATTGGTGAAGTTGCGAAAGTCTGGAGATTGAAAATTATTTATCATTGATCATTAAACTACGAAGTCCCTAAAATTCTGAACTTATTACTTATTACTTATTACTTTCTCCTGCCTGACAACTTAGCTGTATTAAATCTTCAATCCTCTTTAATTTAGGATCTCCTGCTAAATAACTAATGCCACGATGTAAATGTAAGCGAAATTGATAAGCAAGGGTTTCCTTATCTGTACCTAAACCATCTTGATGGCAACGCTGTTTTAAGGCCAAAATAAAAACATCGGACATTTTGCCAGAAAAGACTTGCCAGGTTAATTCTATATTACTATCAGCAGGAATTGGTACAGGAGAAGGAATCGAGGGTTCAGCAAGAGAACGACAAAAACCCCAGCGACAGAGTACATTCCAATGTTCAATTTTGGTGAGACGTTTGAGTTTAATTAGCTGATCTCTAGCTGTGTTGGAGAGTTTGATGTTGTTGACAGGAGGCTGCATTTTAATTGATAATTGTACGGCTTTGCCGTTGTCGTAAACTAAATTGAATTATTACCAGAAATAGCCTTCTTCTATGGTAGTTTCTTGGTTTTCATGGTTGTATTTTAATAAATATTCCTTGGCGATCGCCCCGGATTTTCTTAACTGTTCTACCTCCATTTTACCTATTTCTGTATCCGTAGAAAGGAGGATAACTTGATGAGAAGCAGCCGGAAAATAGCGTTCCACTAAATTATGGCGGTGTTCTGAATCTAATCTTCCTAAAGGCGTGTCAATAGCTACGGGCAAATTGCGTCCTGAAACCCTTGCTAGTCCCCATAAAAAAGCAATTGCTAGGAGTTGTTTTTCCCCGGCGGAAAGGCGATGTTTGGGTACAGATTCTCCTTGAAGATTATAAAGTGAAAGGCAGAAATTTTCGCTGTCAATAGCAATGCGATGCACTAAATCTTCTTTGTGGAGGAGATAGCGGAAGCATTCTGTCACTTCTACCTCTAAACGATTTAACTTTTTTAAAGTTAATTTTTCTCTAAATAATTGTAGGGTTTTTTGTACCTTAGCTGCGGATTTAATAATATGTTCGTCGTTGCTGCGATCAATATGTTCTTCTCCATATTTTTGCAACTCTTTTTTCGTTTCTACAATCTCTCGTTCTATTTCCGTACACTTTTTATTACCTGATTCATATTCAGCCTGTACTTTACCTAACTCTTTTTGGGCTTTTGCTACTGCTTTTTCTAATTTTTCATAGGCTTCTGGGGGGGCAGCAGTTTCTAGTTGACATTCTTGAGAGTTTATTTCTAATTCAATTTGTTCTAACTTTTCTAATCGCTCTTTTGCCAAAGAAATTTGTCTCGGAACTTCTCTATAGATAAGATGGTTTAATTGCTTAACTTCCTCACTTCCGCATCCCAAATAAGCATCTCTTTCTGCTTTTATTTCTGTGTCTAAAGATTGATTTTCTGCTGCTAAAAAAGCTTCGATTTGCTTAAACTTATTTTTAGCTAAAGAAATAGATTGTATATATTCTAGCAAACGTTCATCTCTTTCTACTAACACTTCTCTAGCAATTTGTGCCTGTTCTCTTTTAACTTCTACTTCCCCTTGTTGGTAGGTTTCTTTTAACAAAGGTACAATCAATCCTAAAGGCAGAACATCCCCCACAACTTCTTTCAAACCTTGACGCTGTTCTTCTTGTTCCTTTTGTAATTGTTTAAGTCCTGCTTCTAACTGAGAACGCTTTGCGGCAATTTTCCCTCCTTCTACAATAAAGTTACTTGTTGCTATTTGCTGTTTTTCCTGTGCCTTAGCTAACTTTTCTTGTAACTCAGATAACTCTTGCTTAGCAATTACCAAATCATCTTTTTGTTGCTTAATCCTCTTTTCAATAGCTTCAATATCAAGGCGCTGCTTTTGCGTAGCTAAAGCTTTTCTTTTGCGAGTAACTAAAATATCTAAATCGACACTCAACCTTTCTGCTAACTCCAACCCCAAAAGAGATTGAATTGCTTCAACAACCATAATTGGTGGAGTCTCTAACTCTGCCAATTCCTTTACCTGTTCCCCATCAAAAAGGAATAGATTAGCAATACCTAAAGGAAAAATATCTTCTATTCTCTCATCCCAGGTTTTGGTTAAAGCATCATCAAACCATTTATCAACGGCGATATTTAAAGTATCTTTACCATTTCTCGGATTCCTTAACCAACTCCTTCTAATCCGAAAAACGGCTTGTTGGCTATTATAAATATGTTCAAAAGCTAACTCCACACAAGTCTCTTCTGTCGCTTTTGCTAATTTATGTACCGATTGGGTAAGAAAGTCTCCGTAACTTAAGTTACCACGGGTAGAACATTGGGCGCGGCTACCATAAAAAGCAAGGCGTATGGCATCCATAAGCGTAGTTTTACCACCGCCATTCATTCCTCCTAACAGGATAATAGGGCTTGTATTTTCTTCCTCAACCGGAAATTGGAAATTAAGTATATTACGCCCCCTATAAGGGCCGAAATTTTGTAAAACTAGTTCGCAGAATCTCACTCATTTACCTGGGGAAGTACCAACAAGTGCAAAATACTATCACTATTAGGTTAAGGAGTGCAAGATTACTCCTGGAATATTTTTTAAGAGTTAGGAAATTTCAAATTTCCCCAAGTTAATTGTTGAGACTCTAATTCGCTTTTTAAAGCATTAACATCTCCTTCTGTAGCAGCGTTCTTAATATTCCTTTTTGAGTGAGCATTTTTAATAGCTTCGTCCTTAGAACGAGAACTAGTTACAAAGCATTCTTCCAAGGCTTGATAAATACCACTTCGTGTTGCTTTAGTATAATACTGCCGTTCCGTATCTATTAGTTTCGCCATCAATTCTAAGTCCATAGCATCGTCGCAAATTTCTGTTAAAGTATGCCATTCTTCTACTCCCAGTAAGCTACTATCTGCCCCTGGGCGAGTATCAACAAACTTTTCTCCTGTTACTTCTTCATAAATACTAGGCAAGCTATCATCAAATTCATGCTTTTCTTCTAACCAAATGCGGCGTATTTCACTCAGTTCTTCCGGGGTAATTAAGGTTATATTTTCCATGTTTTCTGGTGCAGTTTTGCGAACTTTTGTTTGGGCTTCTAATACTCTTTTTAACCAATGTTCGCGCCAATATCTTGTATAAGGGCCTGGTATATTTTCTACAGAAGTTTTCCCTTCTTTTTCTCTTTCAAAAAGTTGAACTTTACCAAATATACGACGAAAATCACGGCGATCGCGGTCATTTTCAACATCTAATTCATTTCTGATATCTAAAAGAGGTTGCATCCATTCTTTTTCGGTGTCATTTTGGATCATTGCCTCCATAGATTTATCTTTATTAACTAAGGTACAAACCCAACAACCAAAGCGGGAACTACCACAGCTAGGAGTGGAAGTATCAACTACTAAAGGACATTCATTATCTGCTGTTGCCCCCCGATACATAGTAAATAAGTCTTTGTTATCAACTCCCCAAGGATTTTTCCACTGATTGAGATAAAGCCAAACTTCGTCAGTACGCCAGTCTTCAATGGGGGAATAAATCAAGGAGTTAGGTAAACTACCATGAGGGCTAAGGTGATTCCGCAATCTTTTTGCTTCGTGTTTCTCCATTGTCGCTGCCCGTTTAGAGCTTTCCGCTTTGCGTGTACCTAAAGCTAAAATTGTTTCTCCATGCTCCCTAACTACTTCTCGTATGAAATGATTAGCCGGTTTAATTTTTAATCTTTCTGTACACCAACGAAAATGATTTCTGGGGGCAGGATAACCTTTACCAATTAAGCAAGCCCAAAAAGTATCTTTAACAGCAGGATAAGTTAAATGAGTTTCTATGGGCATTTTTTGTTGTTGGGCTGCTGATTCCATCTTTTCTAAAGATTTACGTACCCAAGCAGAAACTACAGGATTTTCTACTAATGTATCGTTAGTAATGACATGAATAGTTTTAGTTCTTTTTTCTAGAGGAAGAGCTGCGATCGCATTCCAAATTAGTTGCAGCACTGTAGTGCTATCTTTCCCTCCAGATACACCAACAATCCAAGGTATTGAGTCTAGGGAATATAACTCTTGTATTTCAGTAGTTAGAGCCTTGATATCTTCTACTAGTTCTTTAACACTACGCTTATTTGGCTTTTCTTTTACTTGTTTTGAGTTAACCATTCTCTCCCTTCTGTGACTATTACCCCATATTTGAGCATAAGAGATTATTGAACTCTTTTAGCTATATTTAGAACATTCAAAAGTTATAAATATATAAGTGTTGTATTTTTCTTCCTTGACATGATATTATGTACATGGTGGAAAAGGTGCGCTCCTAAAAAATGATTTTCCCAAAGCTTTAGTAAGGTAGGTTGGTTTAGGCTTGAGATATCATCACGTAGGGACGAGCCGTCTATGTTATTTTAGTTGCCTACAAACCAAACTTATTGAGTTGCTTTTGACAAGGATTAAATGGAGGGCAGGCGACCCAATGTAATCAGTTTTTAACTCTTCAAGTTCATGAAAACGGGCCGCCTCTACAGAGAATATTGTTTTTTATATCACTATTGTTTAATCGCTTCTTGTACTCTTTCTATTTGTTTAGGTGCTGGTATATTGCTGAATAATTGAATCGCTTTCTCGAAGTTTTCTTTACTTTTAGCCGTTTCTTCCATATCTTGATAGGTTAAAGCGAGTTGAAAATAAGCTTCTGCAAGGTCACATTTAGCACCGATTTTATCAAGCATTTCTATAGATTCTGTATGATGAGAGAGCGCTGTTGTAAATTCTTTTTGCAAGCGATAAAGTTCTGCAAGTCCTGTTAGAGATTTAGCTTTTACTTGTTTGTAGTTACTTTCTTCTGCATATTTAATTGCTTGACGATACATTTCAAACGATTCTGTTATTTGTTCTAGATTTTTGTAGGTCTTGCCTAGAAACAATAAGCTATATCCTTTAGACCAAGAACTTAGTTTTCTTTTTTCTGCAAACTCCCAATATCTAGATAAGAGTGCTTTTGCTTCTTCTCGGAATCCAAAGTGAGATTTCAAATAACTTAGACAGAATAAAGAGTCAGATGTAAAAAATTTTTGATGTTTTTATATTCTTTAACAAGTAAAATAGTTCGCTCGAAATAATCTACTGCCCTATCCAACTCAAAATAGTCTAAGTAACATAGACCTTGATTATAAGTCGCAAATGCTTCTTGTTCTTTGTTTTTGATTTTGCGAGCGACATCTCCAGATAATTTATGAGACTTTATGCTCTTTCCTAAATTTCCTTTTATCCAGTATAAATCTCCCAATATACCCAATATTCTAGTAGTTACAGCTAAGTTATTTATTTTACTAACTAGTCTTTCAATTGCCAAAATCATTATTTGCAACAAGCCTAATCGGTAAAAAGACATACCGAGAGATTCATCTTCATCCCAAGGATTAGCTCTAAAATTGTTAATTACAGAACTAGCTGCATCAACATCATCAACTTCTAAATAATGGTGATAAGCTTCAAAAGCTTGGAAAGCATCTTTTTCATCTTCAACTGTTTCAACGCTTTCTGTCCAAAATTGTGCTGCATCACGATTAGCTTTCTCCCAATCTTCACTACTTTTCAACCTCGCAACCGCTTCAGCACGAATAACTGGATGTAACCAATATTCACCCTTAAAAAACTCAATCAAAGAGCGATCGCGCAAAACATTAACAACCTTCAGTCGTTCCCTTTCTGCCACATCCCAAAGTAAACAGAAAATCCCTTCTAAAGGAACAGTTGCAACATCTTGATAGCGATAACATCCCAAACGACACAAGAGATTATAAGCAGCTATGTTTTGCTTTGCTAAACGCTGAAACTGACAACTAACTAAATCTTCTAACTCTCCTTCACTGGGTAAATACTTTTGATTAGCTTGCCAATATGCTTTAATGTCGCTGTCGTAATCCTGTTGAATAGCACTGCTAAGAATTTCCATCGCTTTAGCATTACCGCCATAGTATTTATGTATAGCTTCTAAACTAATCAAGTCAAATTCTTCACCAACCGACACCCTATCAAAACGACGAACAAAAAACTCTTGCCAAGCAGCAAAATCTAAACCTGACAAGTGATAACCAGAAAAATTTAGGGCAGATTCTCTGATGCGATCGCGGCTAGTAATCAAAGTAAGAGATTTCAACTGAGGAGTAGTTAAAATTCTCAACAACTCTACATAGCGGCGATGGGGTGTAACCAACTTACCCTTCTCATCTAAAGCAGGTTCAAAGTTATCAATCAATAAGCCAATTTTCTCCTGCTTTAGCTTCTGTTTCAACCTTTCCAAAGATACCCCAAACTCTCTACCAGGTTCCTCCCCTAACTGCTTTAACTTCTCCTCCAACAAACTTTCTACTGAAGTAATATTTTGAGTTTCTTTAGCAATGGGAAACTCAATAAAACGGCTAAACCTTTGCTGAAGATATCTTCTTGCTAAAGTAGTTTTCCCGACACCACCGCCAGCATAAATTAAAACAACTTTCGCACCTTTGTTAATCAAGTCATCTAAATCGGCGATCGCCCCCTCTCTACCGACAAAACTGAGATCCGCTATTTTATCTACCGTCTCCTTTTCCTTTTCAGGTGCAACCAACTCTGGTTTATACTTAGCAAACAGTGCCAGTAAATTCGGTCTTTGGGAACGACGAGCATCTGGGAAATCGTTAATTAAACCAAACTCTGTACAAATTCCTGAGATATGCTGTCTCACCGTTGCTCTCTCAATGTGTAAAGCTTGAGCAATTTCTGTATCACTTTTCCCCGCCAAAAATTTCTCTAACACCTCTCTACGCCTTGGTGATAGCTTTTTGAAAGTTCGCTCGAACTGTTCCCTAATCATATTTTCACAGGTGTTTATGCTGTTTGTAGATAAAAACTCACAAGCTTTGTGCAACAGATGTTTATGATGCCAATGCCACTATTGAGGTGGTTATTTATCTTGCGTATTTAGGAGTCAAAACCCGATGACTACTTTCGAGCGTAACTATCTCATTATCAGTTTGATTAATCTAATTGTACATTTATCCACTCTAGCTATTCAACTCAACCCCAACCATGCTTCTTCTCTCATCGAAAACCAATTATCACCGCAAGTTCCCTTAACGGAAACTTATCAATCCTCTGATTAAGGTTTTTACAGCCTGACTGGTTGGAAGTTCGTTTCTCTTAATTTGGTGTGAGACAATTATTTCACAAACCCTGCATTAGTTTTTAAAAACTTTTGTTGAGTTTTTGTTTTTTGGGTAATAGTTTGTCCTTTGATGGAGAAACCAACCCAAAATCCAGGCTTGATGAATCTCAGCAAACAACTCCTCAAAACCAACCTTTCCCCACAAGAAGAAATTTTTGTTCAAAAAACTCAGATGGGCAGCACAGAAGCTTATCTTGGTACAGTTACCTTAGAATGGGTAGCTAGTCGCCTTCGCTTCGCCGCACAACTGCCCTTATTTCAAAACAAATTTGACCCTAAAACCAACAACACTATCCGGGATGCTACCACCATTGAAAAATTGCAACAACGTCCCTTAAATTGGTCGCGTCAAGCTTTGTTAGCACAGTATTTAGCAGTACGCAAACATCATAAATTTCCTGCCCTTCTGGTTGTTCTCAGCCCACCTTGGGTAGATAATCCAGAAGCGGAAACCTGGTGTCAACAAAAGGCTTTGCATTCAGCAGCTAACTTCACTGCATTAGATGAGGAAGGTAATCTGGGATTTTTAGATATCTCCTCAAACATTGCCATTTTTGCCCTTGATGGACAACATCGACTCATGGGTATTCAAGGTTTAATGGAGTTGCTGAAAACTGGACAGTTAATTAAATACAATAAACACAAAAAACCAACAGGAAAAGTTCTTACCACTGCTAATTTAAGCAAAGAATACAACCTTGATCCTGCATACCTACAAAACCTGGCACAGGAAAAGATTGGCATTGAATTTATCCCCGCTGTGGTTAAAGGGGAAACTAGGGAAGAAGCCAGACGGAGAGTGCGTTCTATTTTTGTCCACGTTAACCTCATGTCTGTTAACCTCAGCAAAGGACAACTCGCCCTATTAAATGAAGATGATGGCTTCTCCATTGTGGCAAGAAACATTGCTGTCACCCACCCCCTATTCCGGGAAGAAGAATGGCGCAACCCCCGCGTTAATTGGGATAGTGCCACTGTTGCTGCCAAAGCCACAGTGTTAACCACTCTCCAAGCCTTAAAAGATATGGCGGAAGCATACTTAAAGCCTAAATTTCCCCACTGGCAACCTGTAGAAAAGGGTTTAATCCCGTTGCGTCCTGAAGATGAAGAATTAGAGTTAGGATGTCAAGAGTTTGCTAAACTTTTTGATAACCTCGCTACTCTACACAGTTATAAAAGACTGAATAAAGGTACAGAAACTCCTCAACTACGCCGCTTCAGTCATGAACAGGGTAAAGGAGAAGCGAACATTCTCTTTCGCCCGGTGGGACAAATTGCTTTAGCACAAGCATTGGGAATTTTAGTTACCCAAAAGAAGTTAAAACTGAAAACTATTTTCACTAAACTGCGTCAATACGATAAACAAGGAGGATTTAGTGGTATGGAATTTCCTTCCTCTCCTTGGTATGGGGTTTTATACAATCCGCAAAAAAAGCGGATTCAAATTTCTGGTAAAGATTTAGCTAGTAAATTAATAGTTTATTTGGTGGCAGGAATAGAAGATGAATTAGACTATGCCAAACTCCGTACAGCCGTAGCTAAAGCCAGAATAGTAGGAGAAAATCAAGCAATGGGTTTTAATGGGGAAATTGTTAAGCCCAAAGAGGTAGGTTTGCCAGAAAGGTAAGTAATAACGTGAGTTCGACGGAGGAAAAAGAGAGAAAAGAAAAGCATCAGAGGTATGCTGAAAATGAATCTTAATCAGAATCTGATGCTATGTCCAATATTGTATCTCGTCTCGATATCACCCAAATATTCTGTCAGGTAGATGACTTTTATCAAAGGTTTGAGAGGCATTGGCAACAACAGCCAATGTTAACAGCAACTTGTGGAGAGCGTCTATGTCGCTCCCGCCTAAGCCTAAGCGAAGTGATGACCATTGTCATTGCCTTTCATGGTTCGGGATTTCGCACTTTTAAAGAATTTTACACTCTACAAGTCTTGCCTTACTGGAAGAAAGCTTTTCCCAACTTGGTCAGTTACACTCGATTCGTAGAGCTAATGCCGTGGAGCTTAATGCTTCTTTGCTGTTTTCTACATACTCTTCGAGGAGAAATTACCGGCATCAGCTTTATTGATTCTACCCCCATTGAGGTCTGCCACCCGAATCGCTCCAAAAGCCACCGTGTTTTTGAAGGTTTGGTAGGTTGGGGCAAAAATGCTATGGGATGGCATTATGGCTTCAAGCTACATCTAATTATTAATGACAAAGGTGAGCTGCTTGCTTTCAAACTTACAGAGGGTAATACTGATGACCGTAACCCTGTGCCAGATATGGCTGATGGCTTGATTGGTAAGTTATTTGGCGACCGAGGTTATATTTCTCAGGATTTGTTTGAGAAACTCTATGAACAAAGACTACAACTGATTACACACCGCAAGAAAAATATGAAGCCGAAGTTAATGCGTCTTCAGGATAAGATTCTCCTACGTAAGCGTTCTCTGATTGAGACTGTTAATGACCAGCTCAAGAATATCTGTCAGATTCAGCATTCAAGACACCGTAGCGTTTGGAATTTTTTGGTTAATCTCTTAGCTGGTCTAATCGCTTATACTTTCTTGCCCAAAAAGCCTTCCCTTGACCTTGACCCCAAAGGCCTAGCTGAACTTCCTTCTGCTGTTTTTTAACTTCATCGAACTCACGTTAATAAGTAACAAGTAATAAGTAATAAGTAAAGAAGGTTATGCAAAAACGGTCTAGTTATTGGTTGCTTTTACCCCTAATTCGTTCTCAAATAAGTACGATTATTAAAGCCTTAAGCTGTACTTTAGCTTTTACAGTATTTTGGCCCATTTTAGCTTGGTTAGCGGGGAGGATGGCGGGATATATTGGGCAAGGAAATATTGAGGCGATCGCACAATTAGCAGGAGTTGCGGCGGTTATTTTCCTGATTCGGGGTGCTGTGCAATACGGGCAAGATGCTTTGATGGCGAAAGCAGCATTGAAAATCTCTCTCAATCTACGCAAGCAGGTATATTCTCATTTGCAACAACTCAGCCTCGATTATTTTGAAACTGCCAAAACCGGAGACTTAACCTATCGCCTCACCGAAGATACAGATCGGGTGGGGGAGGTAATTAACAAAATCTTCCATCAATTTGTACCTTGCATACTGCAACTGGTGGTAGTTTTAGGTTATATGTTTTACCTCAACTGGCAATTAACCCTGGCTGCATTGATTATTGCCCCAGCAATGGCAGTGTTAATTGGGGCTTTTGGGGAGAGGTTGCTAAAGTTTTCCCGCCGTAGTCAAAACCGTATCTCTAACCTCTCTTCCCTCCTCACTGAAGTATTTAGCGGTATTCGTTTAGTCAAAGCTTTCGCCGCAGAAGATTATGAAATTCAACGCTTCGCCCAAGAAGCAGAACAAAATCGCCGGGCCAAATATTTAGCAGAAAAAGTTAAAGCCTTTCAATTCGTTGCCGTGGGTTTCCTCGAAGCCATGAGTGTCATTTTGCTCTTTTTCTTAGGGGGTTGGCAAATTTCCCAAGGTAACTTAACCGGTAGTGATTTTGTCGCTTACATCGCCGCCGTTGCTTTATTAATCGATCCTATCGCCATCACCACCAGCAACTACAACGAGTTCAAAGAAGGAGAAGCTTCTGTAGATCGGGTATTTGAACTTTTAGCCATTGAAGCAACGGTACAAGAAAACCCCCAAGCAACTAACCTTCCGGCTGTAACCGGGAAAGTGCAGTACCAAAACATCAACTTCGCCTACCACAGCAATCAACCCGTCTTACAAAACCTCAGCTTCCTCGCCCATCCCGGAGATACCATCGCCTTAGTAGGTTCTTCTGGGGCAGGAAAAACCACCCTAGTTAACCTCCTACCTCGCTTCTACGATACCCAAGGGGGACAAATTCTCATTGATGGTATTGATATTCAAAAAGTAACTTTAAAAAGCCTCCGTCGCCAAATTGGGATTGTTCCCCAAGAAACCATCCTCTTTTCCGGCACTATCGCCCAAAATATTGCCTTTGGACAAACAGAATATGAACTTAAAGATATCGAAGCAGCCGCGAAAATAGCCAACGCTCACCAATTTATTAGCCAATTCTCCCAAGGCTACCATACCTATGTCGGGGAAAGGGGAGTTAACCTTTCCGGGGGACAAAAACAAAGAATTGCGATCGCCCGTGCAGTCTTATTAAATCCCCGCATCTTAATCTTAGATGAAGCAACTTCTGCATTAGATTCAGAATCAGAAGCTTTGGTACAAGAAGCTTTGCAACGTATTATGGAAGAGCGTACCGTATTCGTCATCGCCCACCGTCTCGCGACTGTGCGTAGTGCAAGTCGCATTTTAGTTTTAGAAAAAGGACAAATCGTGGAATCCGGTACTCACGAAGAGTTGTTAACCAAGCAAGGGCGTTATGCAACTTTTCATGCCAGACAGTTTCAGTGAATTGCTACTTGCTAAAATCTTGGTGCGATCGCACTGCACTTTTTTGTGCATAAAATTACTATCCCCTAATCTCGGTGCGTTACGGCAGTATTTAATGTTATTCATTGAACCTTATTGATAATAACCGCCTAACGCACCCTACTGGCTAATGATTTTTCTCAATCTCACCCATCAGCCTTCACTTCTACAGTTTGCTGGTATTATTCGTGATTAAATTTAGTTGCACATCCCGTTAGTAAGGTGTTGGGATAGGAATTAACGACAGGGTAAAGAGTACCTATCTCCTTATTGATTTTATATTAATAACTAGGGGCGGGGGATAATCGTATTTTCTAACAAACCAATCCCTTCAATGGTAATTTGAACGCGATCGCCTTTATTTAAAGTCCCTATTCCCTCTGGCGTACCCGTGAGAATAATATCCCCTGGTAGTAGGGTCATTACCTGGGAAATAAAGGCAACCAGGACATTAGGGGGAAAAACCATTTCATTAATCAAGGCTGATTGCCTTGGTTCAGGAGCATCATTAACAAAAGTCTCTAATCTTGCCCCAGGGCTTAATTCTCGGACGATCCAAGGGCCTAAAGGACAAAAAGTATCAAACCCTTTAGCCCGTGTCCACTGACCATCCTGACGCTGCAAATCCCGCGCTGTGACATCATTGGCAATGGTATAACCCCAAATACAATCTTCTGCCTCCTCTGGGGAACAATGGCTACAGCGATCGCCAATGACTAAAGCCAATTCTCCTTCATAATCAACTTGCTGTGCCTGGGAAGGATAATGAATAGGCTGTCCACTAGCGATAATCGTAGTAGGGGGTTTAATAAACAGCAACGGTTCTTGAGGTACAGGAGTCCCCATTTCCGCAGCATGGCGATGATAATTTTTACCCACCGCAACAACTTTAGAAGGGGCGCAAGGAGCTAATAAATTATAGCGTTCTGCTTCTAATTCCATATCCGTAGGTCTTCCTCCCAACCAAGGGGGGGCATCAAGAACCTGGACATTGCGGCTTAACAGGAGTAAGCCATAGTAAGTTTGACCTTGATGAGTTTTTACTCTAACGTAGCGTTGCGCCATAGAAAAGGTAGAAGTATCTTAAATTTAAGTTTGGAGATATTACTAATTTAGAAAACTAGCAAAGATTACCATAGTAGTAGTAAGATTTTAATTCCTTGCTTCTTTATTTGAGGACAAAAAAGAATAATTTTTTTTGCTGCCAATGTCAAGAAGCCATATTGCCCACAAGGAGATAATTTTCATGGCTAGTTACGAGTTAATGTACATCATCCGTCCCGATATTCCAGAGGAGCGGGTAGAGGAAACCATCAATAAATATCGCACTTTTTTAGTTGATCAAGGAGCCGAAGATATCCAAATACAGAATCGAGGTAAGCGCCGCCTAGCTTATGAGATTCAAAACTTTCAAGATGGCATTTATATCCAGGTCAATTACCAAGCTGGAGGTACTCATGTAGCGCTTATGGAGCGTTCTATGCGTTTGAGCGAGGAAGTTATTCGTTATATGACCTTGAGAGTAAACGAGCCAAAACCTGCCCCTGCTGAAGCAGAAGATGTGGCAACTGAAGCTTAGACTTTTAATTGATAGTTGATAATTGATAGTTGATGGGCGACCCAATTTAGATCCTGGTTTGTCAATCATATCTGGGAAACGGGTTGCCCCTACGTTGATAACTGATAACTGAAACTATTGATAACTGTTCGGCCTATTACCCAAGATTTGGTATTAATTGGTGGTGGGCATTCTCATGCGATCGCTTTGAGAATGTTGGCCATGAATCCTTTATTGGGAGTACGCCTTACTTTAATTACTGATACATCCCATACTCCCTACTCAGGGATGCTACCAGGGCATATAGCGGGTTTTTATAGTTATGACGAAACTCATATTGATTTGCGGCGTTTAGCTGAGTTTGCTGGGGCGCAATTATATGTCGATCAAGCAGTTGGTTTGAATTTAGAAACTAAGCAGGTAATTTGCGCCCTTCATCCCCCGGTGAGTTTTGATTATTTATCTATTGATATTGGTAGTACTCCTCAAGCTATTAATGTTCCTGGGGCGCAACATTGGGCAATTCCTGCTAAACCTGTGCCTGAGTTTCTTGCTAGTTGGAATCGTTTGTGTGCAGAAGTTGGTAATAATCCTAACCAAGCTATTAGTTTAGGTATTGTGGGTGGAGGGGCTGGGGGTGTTGAATTGGCTTTGAATATGCAAAGGCATTTGCATAATTTGCTCAAGCAACATCAGCAGGATATTAATAATTTAACTATTCATCTTTTCCATCGTGGTCAGGAATTATTATCTAATCATAATTCTTGGGTTAGTAAGCGTTTAGAAAATATTTTAATTAAACGAGGTATTCAATTACATTTGCTAGAAGATGTGGTGGAAATAACTGGGACATCGAGTAATCATAAAAGAGTTATTTGTCAATCTGGTTTAAAAAAAGAATGTAACTCTGTATTTTGGGTCACTAATGCTAGTGCGCCAGGTTGGATTCAAGAGTCTGGTTTAGCCACTGATCATCAAGGCTTTATTTTAGTTAAAGAGACTCTGCAATCTCTTTCCCATCCCTACATTTTTGCCGCAGGGGATATTGCCACCATGCAAAATCATTCCCGCCCTAAAGCGGGAGTTTTTGCCGTACGACAAGGTAAACCTTTAGGCAAAAACCTGCGACATATTTTATTAGGAGAAACCTTAGATTCATATGTACCTCAAAAACGCTACCTCGCCTTAATTGGTACGGGGGATAAACAGGCGATCGCTTCTTGGTGGCGTTTTGGTTGGCAATCGTCTTGGTTATGGCGGTGGAAGGATCGTATTGATCGCCAGTTTATGGATATGTTTGCAGATTTGCCGAGTATGGAGGCAGAAACTAAAACTGATAATCCTCCTTTAATGCCTTGTTCTGGTTGCGGTTCTAAGGTAGGAAGTAGTACATTAAATGCTGTTTTAAAAAGGCTACAAATCTCAGAAAATGAAGATGTAATTATCGGTATTAATAACCCTGATGATGCTGCTATTGTTAGGGTTCCAGCAGGTAAATTAATGGTACATACCGTTGACTATTTCCCTAGTTTAATTAATGACCCCTTTATTTTTGGTCAAATTGCTACTAATCATTGTTTAAGTGATATTTTTGCTATGGGCGCCACCCCTCAAACTGCCTTAGCAATAGTAACAGTTCCCTATGGCATTGAAGAGAAAGTCGCCGAAACACTTTATCAATTACTTTCCGGGGCTAATAAAGTTTTGCAACAGAGTAAAACTTCTTTAGTTGGGGGTCATACTATAGAAGGAAAAGAACTGTCTTTTGGTTTGAGTTGTAACGGGTTGGTAGAAGGAGAGAAATTACTCAGAAAAAGCAATTTACAACCAGGACAAATACTAATTTTAACTAAAGCAATTGGAACCGGAACCTTATTTGCTGCTAATATGCGTTACCAAGCTAAGGGTAGATGGATAGAAAAAGCAGTAACATCGATGCTGATATCTAACCAAAAAGCTGCCGAAATTTTCCTTCAATATGGTGCAACAGCTTGTACTGATATTACCGGTTTTGGTTTATTGGGGCATTTAATAGAAATGGTTAAAGCTTCCGAAGTTAATCTTGAATTAGACTTAGAAAAAATCTCGATTTTACCAGGTGCGATCGCAACAATCAAAAAAGGTATTACCAGTTCTTTACAAGCCCAAAATTTTCGCGCCGCAACCTATATTCAAAATGCTTCAGAAGTGAGTTATAAACCGGAGTATCAACTTCTTTTTGATCCCCAAACTTCTGGCGGCTTGTTAGCAACTTTACCTCCAGAAAAAGCTGAGTCTTGTTTAAGAGAGTTGCGACAGCAAGGTTATGAAGATAGCAGTTTGATTGGTAGGGTTTTGCCTTTTGACTCTGAGGTTGCACCCGTTTTAATTGGCTAAGTTATATATGATTAGATTATTCAAAAAACTATCGGTTGAAATTAATTTTGATGAAACCATACATATTTCTCTTTATTGTTAGTATACTCAGTGGTCATGCTCTGAAAAATAATTGCGATCGCCCTTATTTAGATATCTTGTTACTAGGAATTTGATAGCTTTCATCTTTTCTATCACTTGTTCGTCAGTAAACGAAGGATTCTCTCTAAGAATAGTCCAATAGAGAATATAATCATTTACTCTATCCTGTAAATTCTGACCTTTACCATGTTTATCAATTCATCCTTGTACTTCTTTCCTAGTAGGTACTTGAGGACTTTTAGTAAAGCTGAAGGCTTTACATTTATCTCTTATTTCTTACAAAGTATTTATAAAGTTTTTTAAAAATATCTATAAAATATTCAAAACTATAGCTAAACTATCTAATAAGTATGTCATACTATATTTGTAACTTAAGCAAATAAACATTATGGCAAATACAATTCTTACCTATACTAGGAACGACTTAGAGTACATCAAGTCTAAAGGATGTGACGATGGTTGGGTTCTTAATGAAAATCGGGCAGGGTCTTGTGAGTATTTAGTTTGTTGTAATTCACAAGGAGCTAAACAAAGAAGTGCTTTTTTAGTAGGGTTAATAAGTAGAATTCGCCATATTGAGGAAAAACGTTGGGCAATACATATTTCCGAGTATGCAAGTGTTGATGTTTCTGATGTGTGGAAAGGTTGGCAAAATCCCGTTCATTACACCACTTTAGAAGAGTTGGGAATTGAGCCTTCTGTTCTCAAGTTTCAAAAAATTGAACAAGAAGAAAAAACGGAAATCAAAGAAATTCCTTCTTTATCAATCGAACAAGCAAAAGAGGGAATATCAAAGAAATTTAATATTTCCCCAGACCAAATTGAAATTGTCATCAAAGGTTAATAAAAAATTGTTCGCATAAATGGCTCTCTCAACACAATGGGGTAAAAAATGAAAATTAGATCAACTCAAAAACAATTACACAAAGTTGCGTACGCGTGGGGAAGTCTATTCTTTATTGACAAACGTAAAAGCAACTATATAGATGTTCTTCCCCTGTGGGTTCAAACTTGTTGGTTATCCAAGCAGATTGGTAGGGTTGCAGTACAAATTCAGAATAAAGATCCTCAATTTGATAGCCGCTGATGAGATCAGCCCAAGAATCTGTACCTACTAAATTCAAATCTCCTAAGTTAATTTTTTGAGTGCGATCGCTCAAATTATGCAAACAGAAAATGCTTTGATCTCTGATAATACTTTGTCGCCAAAAAGCAAAAATTTCTGGGGCAATATGAAGAGTATATTGAGTCGCGTTGGGGTGAAATGCCCCTTGTTGGCGACGGATTTTAATTAAGCGAGAAAGTTCTTTTAAAACAATAGCTTGAGGAGATTTTGTATCTTGCAGTTTTTGATTTAACTCCTCATAATTCCATTGGTAGCGATTAATAGAACGGTTTCTTCCTGTACGCTTAACCCCTTCATGATCATTTGGCGTTGCTAACAAACTATGAATATAAAAAGCAGGGATACCTTCTAAGGACATCATCACAGTTTGAGAACAAACAAAGCGTTGAATTTGCCAATTATCCTCCCCATTAGCAGTACCTTTTAAAGCATCAAAAAGAGAAATATTTACCTCATAAGGACTTTCTGTACCATCGTCCTTCATCCTCATACTAATTTCCCCACCAAATTGCTTCATACAACTAAGTAGAGTTTGATATTCATCATCAGATAACAACCCTTCAGCAGGGCGCAAACCAATACCATCGTGGGAAGCGGTAAAGTTGAGATAAGCACATCCTAGGGGTGCAGGAGGCATACTCATCATCCAAGTTTTGAGGTGAACGCATTTCCCTTGGAGTAAAGCATTAAGTAATAGAGGTGGCAAACTAAAATTATAAATCATATGAGCCTCATTACGGTTGCCGAAGTAACTGAGGTTTTCTTTATTCGGTACGTTAGTTTCTGTGATTAAGGCAATGGAGGGATCTACCATTTGCAAAATTTCCCGCATCAGCTTAATAGCCGTATGAGTCTCTACCAAATGGATACAAGGAGTCCCCAAACACTTCCACAAATACCCAATAGCATCAAGGCGAATATATTTTGCCCCGGCTTGAATATAAAAAATAATGATCTTAATAAACTCGATTAAAACATCTGGATTAGCAAAATTAAGATCGATTTGATCATGACTAAAGGTTGCCCAAACATACTTTTCCCCCTTAACTGTATCTACTTTTACCAGTAAAGGACTGCTACGGGGGCGAACAACACCGGAAGTATCGATATTAGGTTCTACTTCTATAAAATAATCACAACCGGGCTTCTCTCCTTGCTTAAACTGTTCAAACCAAGCACTTTGACTAGAAACATGGTTAATAACTAAATCCGCCATTAAATCGAATTTATCGGCAATTCGCTTAATATCCTGCCAATCTCCCAAAGCAGGATTAACTGCTAAATAATCAATAACCGCAAAGCCGTCATCAGAACTATAGGGACAAAAAGGTAAAATATGTACCCCAGTAATGGTATCTTCTAAATGCTCTTCTAAAAAACGGCTCAGGGTAACTAAAGATTTTTCTCCAGAATCGCTATAAATGCTATCCCCGTAGGTAATGAGTAGAACCTTATCTTCACTCCATTTCGTTAAATTCTCTTCTAGTGAAGTAGCAAAATATTCTTGCAGTTCAGCAAATAACTTTTGTAATAAGGCCTCTATATCCTCATCTACATAGATTTTTTCTAAAAGAGCCTTAACTCGTACAGAAAAATGAGCATAGCGATCGCTGGTACTGATGGTTGATACAGTCATGATGATATCTAGCTAGTATGTCCAGAGTAAATTTGGGGATAGTTTTTAACCTCACCATAACTAGCATATAAATATCTCTGCTCCTGGTAAAAAAAGTCACAAATTTCATCCTTAAGGGAAATTTGTACAGTTTTAATTTTCACTCATTACTATTCTCAAGAAAATTATCTCTACCCGCCACACTTTCTATCGCCGCTTTTACTGCACGGGAGGCAGCCATAATATCTTGCTCTGCCCCTCCCAAATAAAGTCGTCCGAAACTACCTACAGCACTAATTTGTAGTATATTAATTCGGGCTGCTTTTTCCGCCTCATTCGCAGCTAAAGCAGCATAAGCCGCAGGCTGTACTTCAAAAACAAAAAGAGTTTGTCCGGCGAGAATCATTTGTCCTCGACAGGTACGATTAATTAGTTGGGCTTGGTGAGAGTCCAGATTACGAATAATTTGATTGGAGACAATGCGGGGTTTGAGACATTCTTCTTTGCTAACTCCCAAAGCACTAAGAATTGCCCTACCAGCAGCCCTGGTTTCCCCTTGGGAGCTAGAATGAATTTCCAGGACTCCATAAAGCCTTTCCACCATTTGTACCCCAGGACGAACCGCAGTGGATTTTAGGGCAACATCAGTAATGCGATTAATTTCAATGCCCGGTGAGATTTCAACCCACAGTGAAGTATCTCCTGGTAGAGGCAAAAAGCCTATAGCTACTTTGCCCATATAAGCAGCGTGTTGAGCCTGTAAGTTATCAAGAAATACGTAACTGCGTAGTTCTATGCCCAAGGTTTGGATCTCCTGAGTATTGTGGGGTGGCTGGATTACCCCTTAACTATTTTCTTGCTCAGCCTTGCCCAAATACTATACAGGATTAGAGGATTCTTCAGTTTTCTCTTCTTCAGTTTCTACTATGGCAATTGGCAAAATTTGCTTAACTCGAAAACCAGGTATAACAAAATCTTGGGTTAGTGTATTACGATCCCAAGGCTCTTGCTGCCCAAACTGCTCTTGACTAGTAGTCAGTACACCCAAGACACTGACAGGAATTTGCAAAAATAAATTACTAGCCAAAAAACCTAAAGCTGCTAACAATAACCCAGCAAAACGCCATTGAGGAGGGAAAGGCGCTACCATCGCTACGGCGGGAGCAACTAAATAGATTTTCCATAGTAACCAAAACAAAAAAACCGCCGTAACGACAGCTATTAAGCGATGTTTAGTAGTTTTAAATAAACTTAAAATTTTGAGCTGTTCTGGGGTTAACTCTTCTGATTTAATAGCTAAAATCAAAATACTAAAAATATCAAAAGGACGATTCCACTGCATCCACAACACAGGTAAAATACCCACTACAGCAATAGGCAGAAATTCTAACCAGAAAGGTAATACAGGATCTCCTACTGCTAACCCCAGCCATACAGCTTGTAAAAATAGGGGTAAAACAGCTAAACCAGATAAATGAATCCAGAGGAAAGGTTCAGAGCGAAAGGAACGCATTGTACTTGATGAGGTAAAGGTTGGCTGTTGGTTAGGTTAAAGAAGCTCGGAGTCTTTAACCTAACCACCTTTGTAATTATTAACTAACGCCACGGTCTATTTAGCCGCTAGTGTTCGTCTTCTAGTAACCATTTGATAGGTTTCGATAATATCTCCTTCTTGCCAACTATTGAACTTATCTATGTTGATACCACATTCAAAGCCAGCGTTGACTTCTTTGACATCATCTTTCATTCGTTTGAGGGAATCGATACTTCCTTCATAAACGACTTCACCCTTCCTACGAACTCGCGCTTTACAGTTACGGACAACCTTGCCTGATTGTACATAACAACCAGCTACAGACCCACGACCAACTTGGAAGACAGCTCTTACTTCTGTTTGACCTAAGTGTTCTTCTACTTCTTCAGGGTCAAGTAAACCTTCCATTGCTCCTTGAATGTCATCAAGTAGCTTATAAATGATGTCATATTCGCGGATATAAACCCCTTCTCGGTCAGCGGCTTGACGAGCGCCAGTAGCTAAGGTGGTATTGAAGCCAATTACTATGGCTCCACTAGCTGCGGCTAGATCTACATCTGTTTCGGTTATTTCACCAGGGGCAGAGAAGAGAACCCTAACTTGAACTTCGTTTTGAGGTAACTGTTGTAATGTACCGAGAATCGCTTCTACAGAGCCTTGAACATCTGCTTTCAAGATTAAGTTGAGTTCTTTAAGTTCTCCTTCTTGAGCTTTGGCAGATATATCTCCAAGGGTAACGCGGCGGGAAGACATCGCTTTTTGTAAGCGAGATTCTCGCTTATTATCGGAGCGATCATCCGCTACAGCCCGGGCCTCTTTTTCGCTAGCAAAAGCTTCAAATTCGTCCCCGGCGGCGGGAACATCCCCCATACCTAATATTTCTACAGCAAAGGAAGGAGTTGCTTTTTCTACTCTTTCACCTCGGTCGTCAATCATTGCTCGAATCTTACCAAAGGTTGAGCCAGCAACAATGGGATCACCAACCTTTAAAGTTCCGTTCTGCACTAATAAAGTAGCCACAGGACCTCTGGATTTATCAAGGTTGGCTTCAATTACTGTTCCTTTGGCTAAGCGATCAGGATTTGCAGATAGTTCTTCAATTTCCGATACCAGCAAGATCATTTCCAAAAGGGTATTTAGGTTTTCCCCTTTAATGGCGCTCACTGGAACCATGATGGTGTCGCCACCCCATTCTTCAGGAACTAAACCATGTTCAGTTAACTCTTGCTTGACTCTATCTGGTTCAGCACCAGCCTTATCTACTTTATTAACCGCTACCACAATGGGAACCCCTGCTGCTTTAGCATGGCTAATGGCTTCCCTGGTTTGAGGTTGAACCCCATCATCAGCAGCCACTACCAAGATGGCAATATCTGTTACCCTTGCTCCCCTAGCCCGCATGGCAGTGAAAGCTTCGTGACCAGGAGTATCTAGGAAAACAACCTGTTGGTCAGAGCCATTATGCTCCACATCAACGTGATAAGCGCCGATGTGCTGGGTAATCCCTCCGGCTTCCCCTTCTGCTACCTTAGTTTTGCGTATAGCATCAAGAAGAGTAGTTTTACCATGGTCAACGTGACCCATAATTGTCACCACTGGAGGACGGTGTTGGAGTTGTCCTTTGTCTCCTTCTTCCACCATTTCGGTAACTTTAGTAGCAGCAGAAGTTTCTTCCGGAATTTCGACTAAGACACCTAATTCTTCTGCCACCATTTTGGCTGTATCAATTTCTAAGGTTTCGGTGATGTTAACCGCTACACCTTTGGAGAACAACTGCTTGATTATGTCTGTTTCTGGGGTATTCAACAGATCAGCTAACTCTCTGAGAGTAAGGTTGTTGCTCAAAGTGATCATTTCTGGCAACTCTTCAGCTACTTGGCGATCGCCTTTTTTCTGCTTCCTCTCAAAGGCAGCAGTTTTGTTACCTCCTTTACTAGGAGCAGCAGGCCTCTTTTCTTTACGTCTGCTAGGAGATGAGGTTTGCTTCGTTAAAGATTTAGGTTTAGGAGGACGAGCTACAGACATACTAGCTACCATGGGGACAAGGGATTTGTCTTTGTCTCCGTTCAAATCATCATCATCCTCTTCAATAATGAGAGAACGACGCTTTTTAGCAGCAGCCTTGCTAGCTTTATTTTTATTTTCTTGAATTTCCTCTTCTTCTTCTTCCCACTCTTTGCGTTTAGCCGGACGAGGAGTAGGACGTTTTAGTTTTGGTTGTTTCCTGGCTGACTTCTCTAATACTCCTACTTCATCACCAATGCTGTCATCAAAGTTATCACTACCATCCTTATCATCAGGGGTATCTAAGTCTTCCTGTTTAACTTTCTTACTAGTTTGGGGAGGTTTTGGTAGGTTGGGCTTCTGTTGTAACTTAACCAGAGTTGGTGGAGTCGGTGCTTCTTTCTCTATTTTAACTGTAGCTGGTTTTTGAGAAGGTTTCTCCCCTTGAGGGGGTGAAGAGGTAGATTTCCTAGCCTTTTTAGGAACGGGTTTTTCTACCTTAACTGAACGGCGATTATTATCTCGCTTTGGTCTAGGAGGGGGACCTATAAGTTGGAGAGATGCTTCTTCTTGTGTACTTATAGTTTCTTTTCCTTGGGTAGGTTCTTGCTGGGAAAAGTTTTCTTCTGGGGCTTCAACTGGCCTTAGTTCTTCAGGAGAAGAAGGAGATTTAAGCTGTTGAGTCGAAGATTTGTTTTGTCCTGATGAGGGTGGTGGTTGTAGTTTGGCAGCAGTATGAGGAGGAACAGCTAATTGCTCAGAGCTAGAGGTATCCACTTCTTTAGCGTTCAGATCCCCCTTAGAAGTGTTGCGCAACTTAGGCTGCTTACGAATTTCTAAGATTTCTTGCTTGCGCTTTTTTTGGGGGCGGACAGCTTTTAAGTTTGGGCTATTGTTTGCCCCTCCGGATGATTTAGCTCCGTCTTTGTTGTTGCCATTATTAGAAGACCGAACATAACGCTCTGCCCCTGTTTTAATCAATTCTGCTTGAGATTCGGTGATGGTGCTACTGTGACTTTTAACTGAAATATTTAGCTGGTCGCAAATTGCTAGAATATCCTTGTTGTCCAAATTCAATTCCTTTGATAATTCGTAAATTCTGACTTTGCCGTTGTTCATCCACTATGCCCCGTATTGTTTTGCAGTTGTTTTTATTCCATGAGCAATAAAATTTTGTTCATTTTTGTTGCTTGTTTTATGGTGAAGACTGAAATTCTGACATTACCTCGTCATAAAAAGTTAATAATAAATTTGTTTGGGCTAGGGCCTCCTACTTAAAATCTATTTTAAAAAACAGCTATTTTACTTAATTATTACCAAACTAGGGAAAAAACCTAAAATTTTAGTCTATCTGTTATGAGAGCTTATTTAGCTAATGAAGATTACTAAGTTTAGTGATTTTAACCTTTTTAGTTTACTTCAAGGGCCTAAGCTTAATTCCAGGATAGAAAGAAAATCGTCTAGTTGGCAGCTTTTTTGCTCTACTATTACCCGTTAGTAGCGGCACTAGGTGACTATAGAATTTATAACTCTACCACCTTCTCTCTACTAAGTCCTCAATGACTGAATATATATATATTATTCCTGTTCGACGATGTCCTCAGAAGTAATATTTCTTTTGTTCCGAGTAACTACGGTTTTTTGAGAGTAGTTGAGAGAAGTTATCCTTTTACTATTTTAATACCTAAGTTAGCTAAGGGACTTGCCGTTTGATAATCTGCCAATTATTTGGCTACTCCTTCAAGAATTTGATGTAAGAGCTGGTATTCTATATTTTGCCCCAGTCCCTAACTGCTAAAAGAGCCATACTATCGATAATTGGTAGAACATTTGGGTTTCATGATTAATAACTATTGTTATTCTGTCCACTTTTTACCTTTGTCAGCAGCTTTAGGAGGTCTAACTTTTGGGGTTTTATAACTTACGGGGGAAGGTAAAATCTCTAATTGTTTAGGTTTATTTTTATTGACTTTTTTGGGTTTGGTTACTACGGCTTGAGTATTTTTCCCTCTTCTTCTTTGGGAAATTCCTTCTTCGCTCGTGTCTTCTGTAACTACCTCATAAAGCAAAGCCAATTTTTCTCCTGTGCTTCCTCGGCGCAATACTCTACCTTTGCGTTGAATAAATTCTCGCTCTGAACTAGTCCCGGATAAAATAATAGCGATCCCCGCATCAGGTACGTCTACCCCTTCATTAAGGACATGGGAAGCAATTAAAGTTTTATACTCCCCTTCTCGAAAACGAGTGAGGATATCATGGCGTTCTTTTACTGGAGTTTGGTGAGTTATAGCGGGGAGCAGAAATTCCTGAGAGACTTTATAAACCGTAGCATTATCATTGGTGAAAATAAGTATTCGCTCTGGGTAATGACGATTGATTAAATCTGTTAACACTCGCAGCTTAGCATCAGTTCCTAAAGCAATTTCTTTGGCTTCTCGGTGAGCTAACATAGCTCTTCTACCTTGAGGAGAACGGGCGCTAGCTTGGACAAATAGTTGCCAACCTTTAAGACTCCCTAAAGAAATTTTAGCTTCTTTTAAGAAATCGTTGCGAGTCTTGATTGCTTTTTCGTAAAGTTCCCTTTCTTGTTGAGATAATTTGACTTTAATTTGTACAGTTTTGTGTTCGGCTAAAGCTTGGCCAGATAATTCTTCTGGGGTTTTACTATAAACTACCGGCCCAATTAAATTATTTAAGTCTCGGTGTTTGCCATCAGAACGATCTGGAGTTGCCGTTAATCCTAAACGATAAGGTGCGATCGCATATTCGGCGATGACGCGGTAAAAATCTGAGGGCAAATGGTGGCACTCATCAAATATCAACAAAGCATACTGGTTCCCTAAAGCTTCAGCATGGATAGCAGCACTATCATAGGTGGAAATTAATATGGGTGTACGATCCCTTGATCCCCCCCCCAATAAACCTATTTCAACATCAGGAAAAGCTGCTAATAACTGAGCATACCATTGGTGCATTAAATCCAAAGTGGGTACAAGAATCAAGGTACTGCGACAGGTAGACTGCATTGCGAGTTGAGCTAAATAGGTTTTTCCCGCCGCCGTCGGTAAAACAACTACCCCTCTTCTGCCTCTTTGTTGCCACTCTGCTAGGGCCTCACTTTGGTGGGGATAAGGTTCCATCTCAAAGCTAGAAGCTAACTCTAAGGGAGTAAATTCCTTCGCTTCATCAACAAAGTTATCACCATTAGCTTGCAAAGACTCTACTAAGGAGCGGTAATGAAGGGCTTGAATGCGAAACTTTTCTACACGATCATCCCAAGTAGCATAGTCTACCCAAGCTTTACCCCTTGGCGGTGGATGCAGGATTAATGTGCCTCGGTTAAAGGTTAAGGTTGGGGTACGAACCATTTCTTCACTTTCGCTGCCTTGGATATTTTACCAATGGCTAATTATTATTGCCCTTATCTTAACCATAAGTTGCTACAATCCAGTTATTTTAAATTATCAACAAAAAATAATTGAAGGATATTTAAGGAATATGACTGTTAGAAATGGTAGGGCAAAAGTCGGGGGATTTTGGCAGGATTTTCGTGACTTTGCCCTCAAAGGAAATGTGGTTGATTTAGCCGTCGCGGTTATTATTGGAGCAGCCTTTGGTAAGATCGTTACTTCCTTGATTGAAGATATTATTACCCCAGCAATTCTCAATCCCGCTATGGAAGCAGCAGGGGTAGATCAACTATCGGAGTTATCTTTTAATGGTATTAAATACGGCTCTTTTTTAGCGGCTGTACTCAACTTTCTTGTGATCGCCTTGGTCATCTTCTTGATGATTCGTGCTATTGAAGGGGCGCGCAGGAAATTACAACGAAAAGAAGCTTTGGCTGAGGAAGTTTCACCGGAAGAAGCTGTAGCAGTAGAAGAAAGGTTAATTGAGTCTCTTGAACGTCTCAACAATACTATAGAGTCTCGGAATCAAACGGTTTAAACTAAGTAGAGGCACTGCATATAGTGTCTCTACTTTTAAAAAATATATCTAACCTTTTTATCCTACTACTTCCACTAACCGCCAGCTATTGCACTCCGAAATGGCTTTTCTGACATTTTCAAATACTTGCTGGCAGTGGTTTTGTGTTTGCAAGGGTAGTTCTTCGTTTTTAATTACCAAATTGACTCTGACAGCATCTTGAGTAGCCGTAGTCTTATCAATCAAAGCCTCTACAGTCACAAGTTGAGAAAATGCTACATTACCAGGGCGCTCACGGGCCATGAGGTAATCTATGGTTTGGTAAATAATGTTAAAATTACAAGATTCTAGAACTTCCACTAAATATTGAGGGAGGCTAGGGAGAGGGACAGAAAGAGTATAAGAACAAGTATAACGAGCCATAATGAGAGTAACCTTATAGTGCAACAGAGCTAGACCTTGATTACAAACTTACTCCTCACAATTCAAGGTTGCGAATAAGTTTTTACTTGAGGAAGATTGTAATTTTTGATTGCTATATCCTTTACTAGCTACCGTACCTCGTGTCGGGATGAAAATCACTGGTACGAAAAAATCAAGAGTTTAAGAGAGGAAACTACTTTGCTTGCTACGATTATAGTCTTTTCTGGTCTGTAACAAGACTCTGAAAAAGAACGAAACAAAATTTAATTCTTAAATAAAAATGTAGATCCTACCTTGTAAGGCAAATATAACAACAACAATTAAAGTCTAGGTTAACAAACTTTGCCATACACAGCGATTTATGCTCTGATTCTAACATTTAATTTTAGAGAAATAATAAAGAAGATATTTATTTCCTCATTCTTGTTTATTTTCAATAATTTCTAACACTGCTTTAGGGGACAATTTTTCTTTGAACCAAATAATCTGGGCTGGTACATCGGTGAATTTAACTCCTGCTTTATCTAAATTTAGACGTTCAGAAATAGCTAAGATAAGATTATCTACTTGACCACGACGTACTTGATAGAACTTTTTCCTTAAATATTCTGGCCGCCAAAAACCAATAATTTCTAATACATATATACGTCCGTCGGGATGTACTAAGCGAAAGTCAGGAATCATGACGCTACCAGGAAGAGGGATCAAATTCACTTCCCTTTCTAAAACCCATGCAGTTTTCTGTTTTTCCCAACGATTTGCAAAAGCTTTTTCTAGCATACTGTCAAAAGGTTTTCCCGGTGGATAATGGGTTACCAAACCACACTTATCATTAATACGGAAATAACCAATTTTTTTCGCTCCGGTGTAAGCATCTTTTTGTTGTAAGGTAGCTTTGAGATTCCACTTGCTAACGTGCAAGAGAGCTGGTAACATTTTCGCCATAGCTAAACCATAACGAGTACTAGGCTTAAACAAGCTAGTAGGGCCATCAATGGCAATGGTGAAGCCGTGGTCTGCATCTCCTTCTATGTAACTCATTAACTGGAAGAGCTTTAGGTAGCGGAAAAGTAACTTATACTGCCCAGGAACATTGCGATGAGCGTTAATAACAATTTCACTGGCGCGGTAAAAAATGCCCTGAACTTGAGAGAGATTGTAGCGATGCAGTAAGGCTTCAGGGGTTGGGGCTTCAAATTGAGTTAGTAGGCGATTTTCTTGCAAATCTGCGTACAGTCCGATTTGAATCTCCGGAGGCAAAATTTCTCGTTTTAGTTCCTGGGAGAGGCTGTGAGCTAAAGTTTCTAAGGTTGTTGGTCTTTGTTGTGGTGTAGGCACTGATTGAGCCGCTAAGGCGAAAACTCTTTTTCTTAGATCCGGTGGTTCTAAAGGGCTAACGATTTCAAAAGTAGAAAAACCACTTTTGAGTAGATGAGCTAATCCTCTTTTAAGCCGGTAATCAGTGCTATCTCCTTCAAATTCTAATAGTTTTTTGTCAAGTTCTCCTTGGGTTTTTCCCTTAGCTTCCTGAAAAAAGGTAATTAGTTCTTCAGCAAGGCTAAGATTTTTGTCTTCAATAGGTATATGTTTAGGAACAATTGTCTCGCCGTTTAAGCGATTAATGAGCAAGTCTGTAGGTAGCATTTTTGAGGCGAAGGAGGAAAACTATTGCCTATTTACTAATAGTCGTTAGCAAAAGACTAGACTATTCATCTTTACCCTCTTCTTGAAGAAGCTTATCTTTTGATTCTCCCCAATAGGCACTATAAGTCCAAACTTCTTGGTTTCCTTTTTGTTCTCCCTTCCAGCGATAAATGGCTGACTTAGGATTGATTCCAACCTCAATTAATTTAGCACCCATATAATATTCAGTTTGACGCTGTTTCTTGTTTCTAATTGCTGAAGAAGCGTCACGACTCCATGTTTGAGACATATGTGCCTGGGTAGGCTTGGCCATTATTTTATTTACCTCTTTTGTTAAACGAGAAGACTATTATTAGATTATTTCATAAATTTTATTTTAGATGTAAAAAATCAGCTAAATTGTCATTGGTGACTCCACATAAACAGTTGGTTCTTGTAAGACAAAATCTATCTTGTGAGTGGTTAACTTTTTGGTCATACTTTCGTTAGCTAATTCCAGTAGACGCTTACGTAGTTGAAGAGAATTTTCACTAGATCCTAAGATAAAAAAGGTTACTCTTGCACGACTGCCTGGCTTATCTTCTGGTTCAAATAAGGTTATTTTCGTACTACCAGGGTCAATGCCAAAAAGAGAATCTGTACTTTCTTTAACCACTTGTTCTACTAAGGCACATTCGCTCTTTTCTAAAAGTTTAGCAAAGTCAAGATATAACAATACCATAACCTTTTTCCCCCTAGTTACGTTCTCAATTTCAAAATTAGCCATATTAGAATTAGGGACAATCATCAGAGTGCTTTTAGCGGCGGTACGAATTTTTGTAGAGCGTAAACCAATAGATTCAACTCTACCGAATGTACCATTGGGAAGGCGAATGTATTCTCCTGTAATAAAAGGACGATCTAAGTATAAAACAATGGTTCCTAAAAGCTGTTGTAAAGTGTTTTGAGCAGCAAAGGCGATCGCTAATCCCCCAATACCTAAACCAGCTAATAAACCGACTAAATCGATGTTCTGGCTACGGGCAAAAGATATAGCTGCGATGAAGCCGATGGTTATGTTAGCTAAGGTTTCAAAAATTAGTAATAATTCATCAACTTCTCGACCTAACTTCCTAACTAAGTTGATACCGTAAATACGGACAACTTGTTTTAATAAACGAGAAATAACCCAAGCGAGGCTAATAGTTACTGCCAAATCCAGGAAGAACTTAAGAAAATTATATAACCCTTCATAGGTTTTGAGCCAAGAGAAGGATAAGTAAACTAAAATTAGAGTCCCAGCAATTTTGACTGAAGGTGCAATAGGAGTGATTATGCTTGTATAAATGTCTTTTCCCTGTTGAGGAAACCAGCGGTAAACAATGATCCTCACCAGAGTAGGAGTGAATCTTCCTACTAAAATTGCCAACAATAGGAAGCTTAAGAAAACAGCATAATTAGGAACATTATAGTCAGAGAGTATCGTTTTAAACTGACTAATATTATCCTGAAATTGGGATAAATCCATAGATTAGATTGTAATGGGGGAATCTACATTAATAGTTTTCTCTTCTAATTCAAAGGCAATACCATATTCTTTTAACTGCTTGGTGATATTTTGATTGGCAATGTCTAAAAGCTGGCGACGTAAATCCATAGAAACTTCCCCTGAACCAAGAATAAAAAAGTTGATTTGAGCTTGGGTGATCTTTTTTTCTTCTTCGTTAACTAATTCTTTGAAAACGACTTCTGTACTACGAGAATCAATGCCAAAAATATCCGTAGTGCTTTCAAGAATAACTTGTCGAATAAAGGCTCTTTCTTCTTGAGGTAGAGAGCGATAAAAAGTTAAGTAGATAAGAGAAATAACTTTTTTTGCCCCTGTGAAGTTCTCAATATTCATCTGTGTCAGAGCATTATTAGGAACAATCATTAAAGTGCCTTTACCCGAAGTTCTAATTTTAGTAGAACGTAAACCAATAGATTCTACTCTACCGAATGTACCATCAGGTAAGCCAATATAATCATCAGCAACAAAAGGACTATCTACATATAGAACAATACCACCTAGTAATTGTTCTAAAGTTTTTTGGGCTGCAAAAGCGACAGCTAATCCCCCTACTCCTAAACTGGCGAGTAAACCCAAGATATTAATTTTATGGGTTTGGGCAAACAGAAAGACAACAAGTAAAATAATTACTGTGTTAGCTACTAGTTTAGCTAAGATGAGTATTTCGCTATTAACTTTCCGCTTGCTTTGTATAGCCGCATCTAATAAGTAAAGCTCAAAGAAACGCCTGAAAAGTTTAGAACCAAGCCAAATAAAGATAGTACTTAAACTCAGACTAATTGGTATTTCAATTGACTCAAACCAATCCGGTGTCGAAGTAATTAAAATAGCTAAATCTGTAAAGGTGAGAAGGGCTACTACAACTAACCAGCCTTGATAGGGTTGAAATATTTTTTGGTATACTTCTTGGTATTGAGGAGAAAATAATCGTTTTATTCTCTGATACAATTTATTGCCCAAATAAATAATGACAAGAATCGAAATGATTCCTGTCAAAGTTGATAAAGCAGCTAATAAAATTGGCTGGCTTTTAATAGTTGATAACACAGCATTAATCATCAACAAATACCTCTATTTGCTATTAATCTTCCCTGATCAATGACCAATGTCTGTATGTTCCCAAAAAACTAATTAGGTGCTTCTCCCCCAACACTAATACCTGTGTTGAAAATTTGAGCGCCAGTTAGATTCAGATCTTCCATAGATGCACCTGAGACGTTGGCATCATAGATAATAGCATTTCGTAAGTTGACTTCATCTAAATCAGCTTGTTTAAAAATAGCGTTAGTGAGGAAAGCTGCTGTAAGGTTAGCACCTTCTAAGTTAGCACCTGTGAGGTCAGCACCTTCTAAGTTAGCTTCAATCAGGTTAGCACCTTCTAGGTTAGCATCCCTTAAATCTACTCCAATAAGATGAGTTTGAGATAAATCAGCCCCAGAGAGATTACAGCCTACACAAGCCCTCGTATTCATTAATTGTTCAATGTGTGAAGGGTTAGCCGCTTTAGCTGGGCTGGTGAAAAATAAAGGTGTGAGGGCAGCAAGGGCGGCTAAAAGGTTGATTCTCATGTCTAGATTGGTTTTTGTTAGTACAAAGTAATTTTATCGTTATTACTATAATAGAAAGTATCAAGGTTTTTGTCAAGGCAAAAACCATACTTTGTTAGTACAAATGGCAAAATTTTACAGGGCAGTTTCCTAAAACAGTGTTATGATACCGTTAAGACAATCAATGTACACTGTAAGTACAATTTTCCATGACACGAACAAAACCAAAATCAGATAAAGTCCTTACTATACGTCTTCCAGAAAAAGACTTGAAACATTTAGAGGCTTACTGTATTAATCAAGGCAAAACAAAAACAGAAGTTTTGAGAGGACTAATTCATAGTCTTCCGGCATCTGTATCCACTCAAGAGATGGTTTCTGTGTAGTAAGTAGAGGCGGGTTACAAAAAGTTTGCCAACTAATCAACTAAATTAAATAATTATCAATTAATAAACTCGCTTCTACTTCGCTTTAAAGTTTTTGTACTTTGATTAAGCAGTCTGTTTAACAGATTGCTTTAGTTTTTTCCTCAAAAGACGCAGGGTTTTTAACCAAGTTTTAGCTGGTTTATCATAAAAGCTGAAAATGTCACCATAAGCAACATTGGCATTTTGATGATGTAGCCAATGTCTTTCTGGAGTAGTAATAGAAAAGAAGTTACAAACTTTGAGAATAGGTTCGGGTGTTTTCCACTTCAGCAAGGAAACGTGCCGCCACACAACATGGAATTCTCCTAAAAGAAGTCCTAGTATTGTTCCTGCTGCTGATATTTGCCATAACCAAGGAACAAAGAGGAAGTAGGGTAAAGCCCCTAAAGCACCATCTAAAATTGCTAAAGGATTTCTTGTTAAGACGGCGTAGTGGATAAAGCTACGGTTTTTGCTATGGTGAACTGCGGTATGAAATTTGCCAAAAACGTGTTCTGGAACATGATATAAAAATGTTGAAATCAAGTCTCCTACAAGCAGGAGAATTATAGCTACAGAAACTGCTTTAATAATTTCCAAAATTAACTCCTCGTTACCTAAGACAAACTTAGTTACTAGGAGTTAAATTTTCTTAAGGTTGAGGTTAATTTAGATTTATCTGGTTATTAAGGTTTTCAAAAGTAACAATCCTGGGAATTTGATGAAAACTTTTAATTTTCACCAAATTCTCAGGATTGTCAAAGTTTAGTTCAAATAGCAAGCAATCACAGCAATTTAATCAGCAGTAGCTAATTCTGTACTCCCACGAATACGCCGCTTAGTTAAGCTATTGAACAGCATCTTACCAACAGCTTTAATTAAGTTGCCTTCCAATTCTTGGAACAGTTTCATATTCATTGCAAAAGCAGCATTAGCTTCATCAACAATATCTTCTGCTGTTTGTTGATCGATAGGCAAATTATTCATTGCTTCGCGATACTTACTTTTAAAAGCTTTCTCGTCGGGAATGTCTGCAAATTCATAAAAAGCAGTTCCCTCACCCTCAGAAAGATTCATTGCCTTTTGAGCAATCTTTTTCAGGATTTGCCCTCCGGATAAATCTCCTAAATAGCGGGTATAAAGGTGAGCCAGCAGTAATTCAGGACGCGAGTTAGCTACTTCTCTAATACGCGCTACATAAGCTTTACCCGCATCGCTGAGGGCAATTTCATTTTTCCAGTTGGAGCCGTAATAGTAATGTAAGTCCTTTTCTAAACTTTGTTGGCGATTTAACTCAGGAAAGTAAACTTTAGAAATTACAGGATGATCCCGCAATCTTTCCATCTCTTCTTCCATCGCTGAATAAACGTAGTAGAGATTGGTAACTAGCTTTCTATAAGATTTTTTCTCAACAACTCCTTTTAAAAAGCACTTGACAAAGCCTACATTTTCTGCCATCGTGTGGGACTTTTTTGTCCCCTCGCGCAACATAGTAGCTAAATTTACACTCATGTTAAATTTCCTGTTCTATGATTATCAAAAACCAGGGACTAGTGGGAAGATCCCTAAAAAAAAGCACCTAGTTTGCTAGATTAAACTGATTTAATGAGGATTTTGATTAAGAATTTTGAAGTCAAGAATTTCTGAAAGAAGTCCTCGACAAAAATGGACTATTGTGCATATCTTTGCTGTAAGACAATCAGTAACTAGCCATTAGCCATTAAAATCTGTTGCAAAAACCGTAACCAAGCAAACTTCCGGGTATTGAAGCAGGCATACTGGATTGAAAAATAAATGCAGTAACTCTACAGGTAAGCTTATGCTGCTCAAAGATGCCCGTGATTATCAAATTCTGTTCCTTTCTGTATTCCTTGTTTTGGGTATTGGTACTAGGGATTGGACTTTGCGTACAGATTTAATGCTAGTAACTGTTGGTAGTTGTTTAGTGACTCAGTGGCTACTAGTTTCCCTTGTTCCTTATATCCAAGGAAAAATGCAACTCCAATGGTCTTCTTCTCCTAAATCTATCCTCACTTTACTACCAACCCTTTCTACTTTTCGTAGTGCTGCTATCACCTCATTAGGTCTTTGCTTACTGTTGCGAGGAAATAATTATCATACTATGGCCTTGGCTGGCTGTTTAGCGATCGCCAGTAAGTTTTTGTTTCAATACAAAGCCAAGCACTTTTTCAACCCAGCTAATTTTGGCATTATCGCTGCCCTTTTATTAACCAATGATGCTTGGATATCTCCTGGACAATGGGGGACTGATTGGTGGTATTTACTGCTGTTTGCTGGTACAGGAGGAATGATTCTCAAGCGAGTTGGGCGTTGGGATACTTCTGCTGCTTTCTTCCTTAGCTACGCAGCCTTAGAAGCGGGACGTAATTTTTGGTTAGGTTTTGGTTGGGATGTACTTATACACCAATTAATGAGCGGTTCTTTATTACTATTCGCTCTGTTTATGCTCACCGATCCTCGCTCTATTCCTAACGCTACCACGAGCCGTTTAATTTGGGCGATCGCAATTGCCCTATTAACCTTTATTTTGCAACATCAATTTTTCGTCGAAAGTGCCATCTTCTGGGCTTTATTCGCCCTTTCTCCTGTCACCATTTTCTTAGATGAATTTTGGTTGGCCCCCAGGTTTACTTGGCAACAGGTGAAGCTTGTAGCAAGTAATAACTAATAAGTAATAAGTAATAAGTACGGAAAATGAAAAACTTTCGAGTAATAGCTACGTGGTTAATCGCTTGCGTCGCTACATTGGCATTAGCACAACCCGCTTGGGCCTTCTGTGGCTTTTATGTGGCTAAAGCGGATACAGATTTATATAACCAAGCTTCTCAAGTAATTATTGCTAGAGACGGCGATCGCACAGTATTAACAATGGCGAATGACTACCAAGGTGAAGCAAAAGATTTCGCTATGGTAGTACCGGTTCCAGTAATTTTACAGGAAGATCAAGTTAATGTTGCAGAACCAAAAATTCTCGAACGCCTTGATAATTTTAGCGCACCGCGTTTAGTAGAATATTTTGATGAAGATCCTTGTTTGATAAGGGATTATGAAGAATTTGATGGTGCAGTACTACGAAGTGAAGCCCCACCTTCACCTACGGCTAAAGCTAGAAATGAAAGCTTAGGAGTAACAATAGAATCACAGTTTAGCGTGGGAGAATATGACATTGTTATCCTCAGTGCCACTGAATCTGATGGTTTAGAAACTTGGTTGCAAGAAAATGATTATCAGATTCCCGACGGGGCAAGCAAACTTTTACAACCCTACATTCGCCAAAATCTCAAATTCTTTGTTGCCAAAGTCAACCTCCAAGAATTTGAAAAAAGTGAATTCCAATCCCTACGCCCTTTAATGATGGCTTACGAGTCCTCCAGATTTATGTTACCCATTCGCTTGGGAACTATGAATGCGAAAGGGCCCCAGGATTTAATTGTTTATCTTCTTTCACCCAAAGGACAAACGGAATTAACCAATTACCGTCTGGTAAAGATTCCTTCTGATACGGAATTACCAGAATTTGTTGAAGAGGAATTTGGTGATTTTTATCAGTCCATGTTCCAAACTTCTTATGAAAGGGAAAATCAAAAGGTTGCTTTCTTAGAATACGCTTGGGATATGGCTTGGTGTGACCCTTGTGCAGCCAACCCCTTAAACCCAGAAGAATTGCGCCAAGCAGGGGTATTTTGGCTTAATCAAGGGGGAAATCCCAATTTAGGTAGTCCAGCCCAAAATGTCTTTATTACCCGTCTCCACGTCCGTTATACCAGGGATAAGTTTCCTGAAGACTTAAGGTTTGCAGAAACCGGAAATCGAGAAAATTTCCAAGGGCGTTATGTGATTCGTCATCCCTTTACTGGAGAGATGGATTGTCCCCAGGCTAAAGAATACAAACAAGCTTTAGCACAACGTCAAGAAAAAGAAGTGCAAACCCTCGCTAAGTTAACTAAGTGGGATATTGCCGAGATTCGCAAGAAAGCAGACATCAAAGTAAATAATCCCACTCCTTGGTGGCAGAATATTTTCCGTTAAGCCAAATTCGTTACAATACAATCTATCTAATCGGTCTTGTTCTTAAAGCAAGGCCGTTCCTTTTTTTTGAGTTATTTATAATGACTGAAAATATATCCCCTAACCCTAGCAAGAATCGCCTCAGAAATATCTTAATAGGCGGTGCTGCTATCTTTTTGAGCGTAGCCCTCTTTTTTGGTCTGCAAACCCAATCTGGTTCTACCTCTTTGGAAGCACAAGCCCAAAAATCTATTCCCTTAGAATTAGCAATCAATAACCCCAACCCTACTTTAATGGAATTTTATGCCAATTGGTGTACAAGCTGCCAAGCTATGGCGAAAGATTTAGCTCAATTAAAACAGCAATATGGGCAGGAAGTTAACTTTGTCATGCTCAATGTCGATAATACCAAGTGGTTGCCGGAAATCTTAAACTACCAAGTAGATGGCATTCCCCACTTTGTCTTTCTTAATCAAGAAGGCCAAACTGTGGCTGAAACCATTGGGGAACAGCCATTTTCTGTCCTTGAAGCTGATTTAAAAGCTTTAATTGCTAGCCGTCCCTTACCCCATACCTATAGTTCAGGACCTGTTTCTGATTTCGATGCCCCTCTATCAACTGCCAATAATAAGCAAGTAGCCCCCCGTACCCATAGTAGTCAGGTTAAATAAAACTAATGCACAATATCCAAAATTTTTTTTATTAAAGACATAATGGTAGGGATTACCGTACCTTACTACCCAAAACCCTTGCCAAAACCTATCTACTTGCGCTAAGTATTATAGAGGTACTTCTCAACTCGTAAAAAGCTCGATTCATTACTAAAGTCGTCTGAGTTGGGGGGGCTTTTGTCAAGAGTTTATGTAAAGGATTTCAAATAAATTTAGCGTATGAGTAGTAAAGTAGCTCACCCTATGGTGAAGTTGCAGCACAAACTGCTTTCCCTTGTGGATTCAAAAGTCCTCAAGCCCAGTGATAAAATCTGGAAAGTCGCTTTTCTGTATGGCGACAAATGGGAATATTGGAAAAAAGAGCTGCAAGACTTTGGTTTCAGTACTCAAGACCCCATTAGCGAAGTGCTAGTGGTGGAGGCTTGGGACGAAGACTAAAGGAGGTTGCCAAATCTCAAATACATTGAGCTAAAGCTTCAGCTAACTCTTTAGCTGTTTGATAGCGCTCACTCAGTTTGCGTTCACAAGTTTTTTTGATGACGCGGCTAAGTACAGGCGTAATAGTTGGGATATTTTTTAAATCAAATCCATAGCTATTACCCAAATCTCGATAGTATTTGAGAGGAGCTTCTCCTGTTAGTAAAAAGATAAGAGTAGGACCGATAGCATATAAATCTGACTGAGGACAAGGTTTACCTCTATCTTGTTCTGGTGAGCTATAACCTTCTGCACCAATGCGAGTTCCTGAAGGAGTGCCAATCTCTTTGACAGCGCCAAAATCCAACAACACGATGCTCCCGTCAAGGTTACGGGCCATCAAGTTGGCAGGTTTCACATCTCTGTGGACTAAAGGTGGTTGAAGAGAGTGGAGGTAGCCAAGAATATCGCAAGTTTGTATCATCCATTCAATTGCCTGTTGTGGTGCGACAGGGCCTGTTTTATAGATGCGTTCCTCTAAATTCTGGCCGTGAATTAGCTCCATGGCTAAATATTTTTTCCCTTTTTCCACAAAAAAGTTGTAATAATTGGGAATTCCCGGATGATCTAAGGTTTTGAGAATACGAGCCTCCCTTTCAAAAAGTTCTTGGGCTTTGGCGATCGCTGCCATATCCGCATTCATTTCCTTAAGAACCAATAAATGGGGAGAATCACTCTTCTGACTATGTTGATCCCAAGCCAGGTAAGTTGTTCCCATCCCTCCCTTTCCTAAAGTACGAAGAATTTGATAGTGGCGGATAAATTGCTCTTTCTCCACCAAAGGATAGCCGCAGTGAATGCAAAATAAATGCTTCGGTGGTTTTGGCAAATTGCGGCAAGGCTGGTGGGTTAAAGGGCAGTTAGGGAAGGCTGAACCAGTCTTTTTCCGAGCAGATTGAATTTGAAATCTAAATATAGGCCCTTTTTTAGCTAACTGGATAATCGAACCATTAGTAAGTAATCCTTGAGTTGTCAGAATACCATTAAGGAAAGTGCCATTAGTACCTTTACTAAGTAACTGCCAAGAAGAATTATCAATTTTCTTCAACTCTAAGTGATAGCGTGATATCTCTGGATAATCTTCCAGAATGATGTGATTATCCCCAGCTCTACCAATACGAATAATTGCTTGTTGGGGGAAGTTCCATTGTTGTATGGCAGTATGGCCTTGGGATTTTAATAAAGTCAGGATGACCATAGGATAACTAATAACATCCTACCTGATACCATTTATCATTTATCATTGAACATTTACCATTTGTTATTAACAACAGTATTTGTTGCCTGTAAGCTAAATTTATCCAGTCTTATAACAAATACTACTGGCAAAACTTATCTTAATTAAGTCTCCGCTAAACGGGTGGGAATTAGTATGAAATAGAAATTGATTTAGCTTGTCACTTTTGCCCTAGGCTACCACCACAGGCTAGTGGTAACAGAATCAAATCTGGGGAATACCTAGAGATTGTTGGTTAGGGCGGACTTTTAACCGTACTAAGATGGCTGTTATATTATCATGACCATTTTGGCGATTAGCAAATTCTATTAGTTTATTTAAACCTTGTTCTAGGTTGGCACTGGAACTCATCAGAGGATGGAGGTAGGTTTGAGAGTTGGTTTCTAGTAAATTGCCATCAGACAAGCCATCAGAACAAAGGACTAACATCGTATCTTCATTGACCTCCATAGAATAAATATCAGGATTGATAAAATTGTTGTTGCGGGGTCCTAGTGCCTGAGTCAATTGGTAAGCATCTGCACGAGCATAGGCAACTGTTGGCTCTACACCACGCTGAATTTCCCTTTGTCCTACCTCATGGTCTACAGTAAGTTGTTCTAAACCTCGTTTGCGAGTATAGCCATAAACTCGACTATCCCCCACATGGGCAACCAAAACATTAGTATCTTGTACCAAAATCATCACTAAAGTTGTTCCCATACGCCCGCTTCCTGAACGAGCATTTTGTTGATTAACATCGTAAATTGCTTGGTTTGCAGCTAAAATTCCTTCTCGGATAATTTCTTTACTGGGCAACTCATCTTTCCAATGGAGTTGAAAGTAACGCTGTAAGTTTTCGACTGCCATGGCGCTAGCAACTTCCCCAGCCGCATGACCCCCCATACCATCACAAACAATATATAAACCCCGACCCTGAACATTTTTCCCCAAAGCGCTTTCTTGCTTTTTAATCTTAGTTTGAATGCCAAAATAGTCCTCATTATGCTGACGCTGACGGCCAATATCTGTACATCCAGCATCAGTTAAGCTAAGTAGTTGCATAGGTAAGACGACGGTAGGTAAGTCATCCCCTTCACCGCTAGCATAACTTTTTTCACTTTCGTATTCGCTCAGAGTTTCTTCTTTCAGTTCGCTTTCTTCGTCTGTGACAACTTCAGCAATCTCTTCTTCTGTCCGTTGCTGTTCTTGGGCTAGTTTTTGTAAGCGAGAACGTAAATCTTCTACTGAGACAATTTTTTCTCTGTTTAGTTCATCTAATAATTGTATCAAGGGGCCATACTGAGTCCGTTGAGACTGGTTAAACAAAAGCTGCCAGACTAGGGCTAAATCCTTAAGCTTAAATTCTTGGTTTTTGGGAGTAGGATATAACTGTTGCAAGCACAACGCTTGATCCTCATCTAAGCGCAAATTATCTTCTTCCAAAAGGCTTTGAGTGCAACCTAGCTTCTCTAAAGCAACCCAAAGTTTAGTCATTTCATCAAGCCAATAGAGAATTTGTAGAGTTCCGACCTCTTCTTGGCCCCATAGAGTAGATAGGTACTCCCACTCAGAACGATCTTCTAGTAAAACGATGGATTGCTCTCCTTGCTGCCAAGCATCATAAACTTGGGGTACTAAGTTGGCAAAGGAGTCTTGTAAAACTAAGTAAGGTTCAACAAGATTTTTCAAATCTTCTGAGTCAGGGAATAAGTACTCTTGGGTTTTTTGCTCCTCTGGAGCAAAAATGTTACCCTGTTGTTCAATAAGTACTTCTACAAAAGACTTGTGCAAGGGGTGGCGGTCTAGTACACGGAAGCAAGATAACTTAAGATCAGAGGTACTTTCCCCCCATTCAATGACAGGCGAAATTTGTTGATATCTTTGCTGTAGGTCTAGGTATATATCTGCTTCCTCTGAGGGAACATCATTGGCTACGGCAATTTGAGTTAAGGGTTTTTGGGGTTCTGATGTAGGTGAATCTGGTGCGTATTCTATTTTTAATTCTTGTTGAGATGGTGATGTGGGCTTAGGTGCTAATACTTCTGTTATCTCTTCGTCTACCCCGCCCTCTGAGGCTGAGGGTTCTAAAACCTCAGCATCTGGTTGAGTAGTTTCATCTTCTGTAATGGCCGGTTGGCTTACAACTGCCCAACGGATAATACCAGTAACAGCACCACAATTCTGACAACTTTTAGCACTCCAATCCACGCTCGCACCGCACTCCGGACATTTCTGATGAGTTAGAGAAGCTCCACATTGCTGACAAAACTTGTTGGTATCGGGATTTTCAAATTCGCACTGAGGGCAAACAAGCATAGGGAACTTCCTTAACTGCCAATACTGTTAGGGGTAGAAACGGCAATAGGCGAGTAAATTACTTCGCTACCATTTCTACATCATATCTTGGAAAGAAGAGGGCAACATCGTACTAAAGCCCTACCTCTACTGCTAGATAATTTAACTGATTTAGTGGATAAGAAAAGAGAAATTTTTAAAGTTTTTCTAAATCTGTTTGTTCTTGAGAGGTTAAATGCCTCCACTGGCCTGGCTTTAATCCTTCTAGGTTGATTTGTCTTACCTTTTGGTCTTGACCTATAGTTAGAGATACTCTGACTAATCTTAAGGTAGGAAAACCTACGGCTGCTGTCATTCTTCTTACTTGACGATTACGCCCTTCAGTTAAAGTAATTTCTAACCAACAGGTGGGTATATTTTTACGGTAACGGATAGGAGGGTGGCGTGGTGGTAAAGATGGTGCTTTTATTAGTTGCCTTACTTTAGCTTCGCGAGTAAGATAATTTTTGATCTTTACTCCTTGGGAAAGCTTTTGTAGAGCCTCAAGAGTGGGAATGCGTTCTACTTGTACCCAATAAGTGCGGAGATGTTTGAATTTGCGGTGAGATACCTTATGCTGTACGTTTCCATTATTGGTGAGGAGTAGCAATCCTTCACTATCTAAGTCTAATCTACCTACAGGATAAACAGAGGGTAAGGAAATGTAGTCCTTGAGAGTAGGATGTTCTTGTCGGCTACTGCTATCTGTAAACTGACATAAAACTCCATAGGGTTTGTAGAACACAATATAATCAAACACAAGTAGCACAGTTGAGGTACTAGATCACAGACTTATTACCTAGAATATGTATTAGTTTCTTAGTAATAGTTAATTTAGTACTAGTTGTATGGTGGACTTAACAGTAGCAATTTGCACATACAATGGGGCAAACCTAATACATGAGATTTTAGATCAACTGCGATCACAGGTGCAAACAGAAACCATAGATTGGGAAGTTATTGTTATCGATAATAATAGCAGTGACAGTACAGCCCAGGTAATTAAAAATTATCAAAAAAGTTGGTCTTGCGTTTATCCTTTACGCTATTGCTTTGCACCGGAGCAAGGACTATCTTTTGCTCGCAGATGTGCTATCAAAGAAGCCAAAGGAGCTATAGTTGCTTTTCTAGATGATGATAACTTACCTGCTTCTGATTGGGTAGCTCAAGTTGCTTTGTTTGGGCAAAAACATCCCCAAGCCGGGGCTTATGGGGGACAAATTCATCCTCTGTTTGAAGTTGAACCTCCAGTGGGTTTTGAAAGAATTGCTCGTTTTTTCGCTCTATTTGAAAGCAAAGAGACTTTTTGTTACAACCAGAAGTATAAATCAAAATACAAAAGAATGTTTCCTCCTGGTGCTGGCATAGTTTTTCGTAAACAGGCTTGGTTAGACAGTGTACCACAACGTCCTGTTTTAAAAGGTGTAGCTGGGGAGTCGTTGTTGTTTAAAGGAGAAGACTTAGAAACATTATCTTATATTAGAAATGCTGGTTGGGAATTATGGTTCAATGCCGAGATGCACATTAACCATAAAATTCCTAAAACAAGGTTAGAAAGAACTTACTTGATGCGTTTTTTTAAAGGGGTAGGAACAAGTAGACATAAAATTAGGATGATGAAGTACAAAGGTTGGCAAAAGCCTTTAATAACTCCTTTATATATGGCTAACGATCTTAGGAAAACCTTTAGCTATTTTTTGAAAAATCGCAGTCTTCTTGATAAAGATGTTGTTATTGCAGCAGAGATGCGTTATTTGGTTAGTAGTTTTTTATCTCCTTTTTACAACATTTTAATTTATATGAAGTAAATTTAGTTATATTGGCATAGTCCCCTAACTGAAACTATTCTTTAGTTTCTCAACTACATCTTGTCTATTTATCCAGGGTTGCAACAACCAGTGATTGAAATTTTAGAGAAAATCAGGGTGTCTGATTTACAAAGAAAGGATACGCACATTATCGCTCTTGAACCGCAAAGTTACTTATGTTTTTTGGTCGTTAGAAATGAAATGCTACGACTACCATTTATTCTCAAATACTATCGAGAAAAAGGAATCACCGATTTTTTTATAGTTGATAATGATTCCCAAGACAATACTTTAGCTTACCTATTACTACAACCGGATGTTTATGTTTGGCATACTTCTCAACATTTTTCTAAGAAGTTAGACTGGCTTAGTTGTTTACTGCAAATCTATGCTCTAGGCCATTGGAGTTTAATTATTGATGCTGATGAAATTTTATATTATCCAGATTGTGAGGAGCAAAGTATTCCTCAACTATGCAATCATTTAGATAAGCAAGGTAAAAATGCTTTACAAGTTATTATGTTAGATTTGTATAGTGATAAGTCTATTAAAGCTACCAATTATCAACAAGGTGAAGACTTTTTAGCAAGTTGCTCTTTTTTTGATCGACAGTTTTTTCATCATCGAGAAGGAATTAGTCATGATTATTACTGGGGGGGATTGAGGCAAAGAGTTTTTGGTACTTCTAATCAACAGGAGAAAAAGCTTTATTGTTTAACTAAGTTTCCTTTGCTTAAATACAACTCCATAATGCAGTTATATTCGAGTCATTTGGTTAAAAATATCAAGATTTCTTCTACTACTGGTTGTTTACTACACTTTAAATATTTCTCTTCTTTTATTGATTATGTACAAGAAGAAATCAAAAGAGAACAACATTGGCAAGGAGCTAGTGAATACAAAAAGTATGCCAATATTATAGGTGAGCAAGAAAACTTTACTTTATATGATTCAGTAGAGTCAATAAAACTAAAAAGTAGTCAGCAACTAATTGATTTAGGGATAATAAAACGTGGTTTTTCTACTGAAAATATGCCTAGATTTTTAGTCGTTTGCTTAGAATTGGGATTTGATTTAATCAAGAAAATGACTAATTTGGTTTATCATAAATTACTAAAAAAGAGTTTTCCTAAACTGGTTTTTCATTAACCAAGAGATACTAAACGATCGCCCTTACTCCATTCTTCACTAACAGCAAGGACTGCCTTTCTAGCCCAAAAATCTGCTTCAACAATTTCCTCTAAACTAGGAGTAGAATTATTGAGAGTAGAAGCACGATCGCAGGCAGTTTCAATTAAGCGAGGAATATCTAAAAACTGAATCTTTTCCTCTAAAAATAGGGCTACAGCCTGTTCATTAGCGGCATTTAAAACGGCTGGCATCAAGCCTCCTGCCCTTCCCGCAGCATAGGCAAGTTGCATACAGGGATATTTATCGTGATCTGGTTCTTTAAATGTTAAACTACCAGCTTTGACTAAATCTAACTGTTCCCAATTAGTATAAATGCGCTGGGGCCAAGATAAGGCATATAATAACGGTAGGCGCATATCAGGCCAGCCTAACTGAGCTAACACGGAAGTATCTTGCAGTTCAATTAAGGAATGAATAATACTTTGGGGATGGATGACAATATCTATATCATCGTAATCCACATTAAAGAGGAAATGGGCTTCAATTACCTCTAAACCTTTATTCATTAAGGTGGCAGAGTCGATGGTTATTTTTTGACCCATAGACCAATTAGGATGTTTTAAAGCGTCAGCAACGGTTACTTGAGACAATTTTTCTACAGGCCAGTCGCGGAAAGAGCCTCCGGAGGCAGTTAAAATAATTCTACGCAAGCCATCATCTGGTACTCCTTGGAGGCATTGAAAGATGGCGGAGTGTTCTGAATCCGCCGGTAAGATGCGGTTTTTATATTTAGAAATGAGAGGTAGAACTATTGGTGCGCCAGCGATTAAGGTTTCTTTATTAGCTAAAGCTATATCCTTTCCTGCTTCAATAGCAGCAATGGTAGGCATCAAACCCGCACAACCCACAATTCCTGTCACCACGGCTTCAGCATCACCATAACGGGCAACTTCAGCAACTCCTTCTTCTCCTACTAAGGTGATGGGAGGATCTTCTAATTTAGCGACAATTTCTTTGAGTTGAGGATATTTATTTTCATCGCAAATAGCGACAATTTCTGGTTTATATTTACAAATTTGTTCTGCTAGCAGAGTAATATTACTCCTGGCTGTTAAACCAACAACTCGAAATTGTTCGGGATATTGCGCTACTATATCAAGAGTTTGCGTACCAATAGAGCCAGTAGAGCCAAGAATAGATATAGGTTTCACGGTAATAGATGTAATTTATGAATTAGTTAATTAAAACCTATCATAAGCTGTCATGCTTGGAAATTGTTTATTGAGACGAGACAATAAATGATCACTTAATTGCCTAATTATTGGCCCAGCCAACCAGCTAATAACTTATCTTGTTTTTTAGTAGGAGATTTAACTGATTTAACTTTGTAACGGTTAGGTACGCTTTCAGCTAGCTTTACTTGGCAATTTAAAAGTTGTTCAGCATGGAATACAGAGACTTGTATAACATCTCCCGGTTGATAATCTTTGAGGCGATCGCTCAATAATTCAGCCGTAACTTTATAACCATCAATTGCTAATAATTCATCCCCTGCATCTAACCCTGCCTTACTAGCAGGAGAACCGATTTCTACAAATTTAATGGTAGCAGGGCCATTAGTTTCATTTAAAATAATTCCTAGATGAGGTACTGGTTCTTTTTCTTTAACTCCAGATACTTGTAAGCCAAAAGGTTCGAGAGATTCATTAAAAGGTAATTCTTCTGTGCTGTCAAGATAAGAATTGAAGAAAGCAGTTAAATCTGTATCGGCAACGGAGGTAATAACTTCTCTTAATTGTTCTGGTGTAAAACCAATTTCTTTTTTACCGAAACGTTGCCACATTCGCAATATAACATCATTTAAAGAGCGTTTATTATTATGGCGGGCGCGAATTAACAAATCGAGTAATAGAGAGACTAATTCCCCTTTCAAGTAGTAAGAAATTTGAGAATTATCACTATTAGCATCGCGACGATAAAGTTTAATCCAAGCATCAAAACTAGATTCACTTAGTGGTTGGACTTTCCTGCCTGGAATGGTAAGAAAGCGGGTAACATCTTTGCTTAAACTGGCTAAATAGGTTTTGCGATCATAAATCCCTGCCCACAGAGGAATTAATAAATCATAGTAACTAGTCACTCCTTCACAAAACCAGAGAGAGGTTGTGTAACTTTCTTGTTCATAATTGAACTTTTCTAAGACGTGGGGACGAATACGTTTGACATTCCACAAATGGAAAAATTCGTGGGCAACTAATTGGATAAAACGGTCATACTTATCTTTAGCCCGAAAACCAAAACGAGGATAGTTTAAAGAACAAGATTCTTTATGTTCCAAACCTCCAAAGCCACCCGCAGAAAGATGGAGTAAAAATAAATAGTTTTCGTAGGGCAAACCGTCATATAAATTTGCTTCTACTTCAATAATCTTTTTAGTATCTTCAATAACTTTTTCGACATCGACATTTCCTTCTCCCCAAATAGCTAGCTGGTGAGATTTACCTAATACTTCAAAATTATAAATTTCCTGCTTACCAATTTCAAAAGGACTGTCTACTAAAGTGTCAAAATCTGGGGATAAAAAAATATTAGTTTTACCTGGAATTTTGGCTAAAGTTGTTGTAACTTGCCAGTCTGTTTGAGGAGGAATAATTTCGATTTGTAGAGGTTGTTGTTCTAACCCCGGCAAAAAGAAAAATAAAGCCGCACCATTAAAATAGCCATGAGTACTATCTAAATGGTTGGTTCTAACGCTAAGTTCATTTGCAAAAACGCGATAAAAAACAGTTATGCTTTGATTGTCTTCTGTTTCAATACGCCAATGATTTTTAGTCCTTTTGTAACTAGATAAAGCTACTTTTTTTCCTTTAATTTCTGCCCGTAAATCCTGTACTTGCTTAGCATATTCTCGTACTAAATAAGACCCCGGAGTCCAAACCGCCATACGCAAATCCAACCAAGCTTCCTGCCAGCCCTCAACCTGAAGTGTTACCTCAAATAAATGAGTTTCCGGTTGTGGCATAGCCACTTGATAAAAAATTGTTGGAGTTGTCACAGATGAGATGCGATCACGAATAGCAGTTGCGTCTGTCATAAGAATCCAGTTACCTATTACCTATTACCTATTACCTATTACCTAATCACATTCTTCCAGCTAAATTAGTTAACTGCTTCATATTTAAAAGGTAGAGCATTTCCTTTTGGCTATCTTGTTCTACCCAACCCTTACTTTTCAACTTCGCCATAATCTTATTGGTTTCATCAAGCCCAATTCCTGATACATCAGCTAAATCTTGTTCAGGAATATCCCAAATTGCCATACCTTGTTCTAAAGATAGGCCATAACTTTCTGCTAGGGAAACTAGAGTTTGAGATAATTTTACTGCTGGAGGTTTCCCTCGCATTTGGAAGCGGATATTGCTTTGGCGTAACCGCCTGACCATTAGCTGTAACATCCGATGATGTAGTTTGTGATCCTTAAAGAGAATTTGAATAAAACGTTGGGCAGAAATACTCAACAACTTCACCGGAGACAAAGCCGTTACATCTGTTGAACGGGGAGATTCATCTAGAATAGCCATCTCACCAAAAAAGTCTCCTCGACCCAAAATCGCTAGGGTAGAAGCGTTTTCTTCTGATAAACGACGAACTTTAACCCAACCAGAGACAATTAAGTAAACTGCATTGCCCCAAGCATCTTCCATAAGAACAGTTCTGTTTTCTGGATACTCATGCTTAACGATAACCGATAGGAGCCATTCTAAGGTTTCTGGATCTGCGGTGTTGAACAGTGGGAAAAGCTCGTTAAAAGCTTTAGTATCCATGAAAGGTTAATAAGAGTGAGGATAAATACAAAATCACGGGCAAGTGTCGACTAGAGGCTGGTTGAGGAACTCTTGATAGCACGTTAATTTATAAATTCCCACAATCTCACCATAAGCTACCAACTGTCAACTACCTAAAAGTGATAATTTCCTATGGCTAGATAATTTTAACTGAAAATTATTGTTCTTCTCTAGTAAATGACCAATAACCAATCGCTGTGATATAAATGTTAAGGTTTCTTACGTTAAGTTTATCAGTGTATTTACACCTAAGCTGTTGTGGCTTAGTTGTGAATTCAACTAGATGCAAATATTACTAAAATCCTTTCTCTAACTGGATCTTAGTAATTGAAGAAAGTCTCATCACCTCTAAGGGGTGACATTACTGGCAACAGTTAAATTATTAATCAATTCATGACAGCATCAACTTTAAAGTCTAAAAATGTAGTAATTTCAACCACAGAAAAAACTAGTTTCAAGCTCAAAGATATCCTTAATACTTTACCTCACGAGGTTTTTGTTAAAAATAGGCGTAAGGCCTGGCTAACGGTAGCAACAAATGTTTTTTTAGTCGGGTTAGGCTACTGGGGAATAGCAATTTCTCCTTGGTTTTTGTTACCTTTAGCGTGGATCTTTACGGGTACAGCGTTGACCGGTTTTTTTGTGATTGGCCATGATTGTGGTCATCGTTCTTTTGCTCAACGTAAATGGGTTAATAATTTAGTAGGACATTTGATGTTCCTACCTTTAATTTATCCTTTCCATGCTTGGCGCATTGGCCATAACTACCATCACAAACACACTAATAATCTTGATGAAGATAATGCTTGGGCCCCATTTAAAGTTGATTATTATGAAAGCTTGCCCAAGGTAATTAGGTATGGCTACCAAGCAATTCGAGGACGCTTGTGGTGGATCGGTTCAGTTTTTCATTGGGCAATAGTTCACTTTAGACCTTCAGAGTTTAAAACGCCTAAACACCAGCAACAAGTAAGATTCTCTGTTGGTGTAGTTTTGTTGGGGGCAGCGATCGCCTTTCCCCTACTCATTGCCACAACTGGTATTTGGGGTTTTGTTAAGTTTTGGTTAGTTCCTTGGTTGGTTTATCACTTCTGGATGAGTACTTTTACCATTGTTCACCATACAATTCCTCAAATCCCTTTCAAACCAACTCAACAATGGGACGAAGCAATGGCACAATTAGCAGGAACTGTTCATTGCGATTATCCCCGTTGGGTAGAATTTCTTTGTCATGATATCAACGTTCATATTCCCCACCATATTTCTACTGGAATTCCCTGGTACAATCTCCGTTCTGCTCATAAAAGTTTAAAGGAAAATTGGGGAGAATATTTGGTTGAAACCAAGTTTTCTTGGCCCTTAATGAAAGAAATCACTGATAACTGCCACTTATCTAATGGTCAGGATTTCTACCAAACATTCCAGAATTACAAAAGAAATTAATTATTAACGTAGTGGCTAAGAATTTTAAAGATTCCCTGCCCTAATAACTGAAAAAATAGTTAGAGCGATTTTTTGTGCAAATTACAACAATTGAAGCAACACAGCAGTCTTTGAGCCAGGAAAAGTCGGAACTTCCTTTTACTTTAAAGGAGTTGAAAACAGCTATTCCTGATTATTGTTTCCAACCCTCTGCTTGGCGTTCTTTATCCTACTTCTTTCTTGATGTTGGCATTATTGCCGGCTTATATGGAATCGCTAACTATTTAGATTCCTGGTTTTTCTGGCCTATTTTTTGGTTTGCCCAAGGAACTATGTTTTGGGCTTTATTTGTGGTAGGACATGATTGCGGTCATCGTTCTTTTTCTCGCTATCTTTGGTTAAATGACTTAATTGGTCACCTTTGCCATACACCGATTTTAGTTCCTTTTCACGGTTGGCGCATTAGTCACCGCACTCATCATCACAATACAGGTAATCTTGATACTGATGAGAGTTGGTATCCTATTAAGGAAAGTACATATCATCAAATGACGTGGTATGAAAAAATGCTGCGTTTTGAACTGCCTCTGCTGATAGTTTATCCTCTCTATTTATTTAAGCGTTCTCCTGATCGTGAACTAGGTTCCCATTTCGATCCTTCTAGTCCTATTTTCAAATCTTCAGAAAGGAACGATATTTTAACTAGTACCATTTGCTTAGTGGCAATGGTTAGTTTGTTAGGGTTTTTAACCTATCAATGGGGTTTTATTTGGTTGTTGAAAAACTATTTATTTCCCTACGTAGTGTTTGTTATTTGGTTAGATTTAGTTACATTCTTACACCATACAGAGGCAGATATTCCTTGGTATCGCGGTAAAGATTGGTATTTCCTTAAAGGTGCTTTATCTACTATTGACCGAGACTACGGCATTTTTAATAACATTCACCATAATATCGGCACTCATGTAGCCCACCATATCTTTCTTAATATGCCTCACTACCATATTAAAGAAGCAACAGAGGCTATCAAACCCATTTTAGGAGATTATTACCGCGCCTCAGAAGCCCCCATATTTAAGTCCTTTTGGAAATCTAGTCGTAGTTGCCACTTTGTTCCTGATCAAGGAAGTGGCGTTTATTACACTAATGGCAAGTAGTAATTAGAATTAATACAGCAATTCTTAGTGGCGCGAGATACAGTCTAGACTCTAAGTTTCACTAATAGCTAATAGAAATATATCTCAGCAGCTTAATAGTTTTCCTTAATAGGCGATCGCCGTTTCCTTAGCAGAGGCGATCGCTTTTTTTTAGTTGATAAATTAATAAAAAATGCAAGTCTATTTGAAATCACTAATAATCTCAATCTATTTTGTTAATGAACTAAGCAATATTTCATAACAAACACAAGCCTTAAAGCAATATTCAATTAAGTATTTGAGCTATGATTTAATGAATGATTAAGTTTCATCTACTTTGTATCTGAAAAAGTAGAGTGCTTCAAATAGACCTGCAAGAAGTATCTTTTCTGAGGAATAGGCTTTTTACTTACTTAGCCTTTTTTAACCTTATTACTCTAACCTTTGAGAACACAAGTAACTTAAATATCCTAAGTTTCCAGCAGTTATTCCACAAACTTTCTAATTAGCGACTGTTGAAACAAACGGCTTTTCTAACTTAAAAAACGGGGAGATGGTTCTAAGCCACTTCCACGCTGAGGAGATTGACCCCTCTGTGTTTTAGTAGCGTAAGGAAAGATTGAAAAAGCAACTTCAATACTTTCACTATTGCTTAACCCGTAATTGACCCAATAAGAATCTTTTTTAAAGCTAGTTTGGATTGTAAATATCGCTAGAGCTAAAGATAAAGTAGCGATGTTTTTAGTAGATGGCCCTGATAGAGTCACGGTAACCTCCGAATGCAATGACAATGATTGCTCTTTCTTAATGTCTTGCTTTAAATATGTGTTTTGATGTGTTTTAAACTAAAACAGTTTAATTTTTGCTCCTAGTTCCTTGCTATTGAGAAAATTTCCTTAATCACTAACCAAGTTTAATAGTAAGCGGCAACAATGAGTTCAGTATTAATACCCTTTTATAAAGTTTAACTTTATAAAACCTTATAAAAGGGTATTTTTGTGACTCGAAAACTTTATTAAGGAATCAAACAAAGCAGTTTGTCAACTTTTTCACCCCTGTTTACTACGTAACTTAGTCAATGTAATTGCGGCAGTTTTTGAGAAAATGAGCAGCAATTTCAGTATTAAAACCGAAATGTAAATGTAGATAAGAAGCATGAAGATTAGCTTGTTGCCATCCTTCAAATACTGCTCCAGTTTGAGGATTTAAAGTTTTCATTTCCCACAAAGGCGCGATGAGCGGGTAAGTTAATTGGGAACGATGAAATTCATGTCCCCAGACTATTTCTCCTTGTTTAACCATGGAACTAGCCCGTAAAGCCTTGGCTTTTCGATACCCTATTATCAAACTCTTCCCCATAGCAACGCCAGTGGGTAATACCCCCACCATAGGCCAAGATTTCCCAGTAAAATCAACAATTTGCTGCCCCAAATACATTAATCCACCACACTCAGCATAAACAGGTAAACCTTCTTCAAGGGCAGCTTTAACTAGCCTGAGAATTTGCTTGTTTTCTGCTAGTTCTTGGGCAAAAACTTCAGGGAATCCTCCCCCAAAATAACAACCTTTAATATCTTCAGGTAAGCTAACATCTTTTAAAGGACTCCAAGGAATTAATTCTGCTCCTAGCTGCTCCAAAATATCTAAATTATCTTGATAGTAAAAGTTGAAAGCCCTATCCCAAGCTAGAGCAATTCTAACCTTTTTATCTACCTTGAGAGAGAGTGAGTTGGAAATAGGAAAAGAAGGCTTTGTTGGGGTTAATAAAGGTAGTAAGATTTCCCAATTAAAACATTTTGCAGCTAAGCTTGCTAAGTGAGGAACAATTTCTTTAAACTGAGGTAATTCTGCTGTGGGTACTAAGCCCAGATGCCGATCTGGTAAAGCTATATTTTCTTGACGACGGAAGACCCCAACAATCGGTAGTTCAACAGGTTCTAAAGCCTCCTGAAGCAATTCTAAATGGCGATCGCTACCAACTTTATTTAAAATGACACCAGCTAGCTTAATTCTGGAATCGAAGCTACCATAACCATGGGCGATCGCAGCTACAGATCCAGATAAGCGGCTACAATCAATTACCAAAACCACAGGTAATTTTAATAACCTAGCAATGTGTGCCGTACTAGCAAATTCGGCTATAGATTCAAACTTAACCCCATCAAATAAGCCCATTACCCCTTCCACCAAAGCATAATCTTTGTCTTGGCAATGGTAAGCAAAGCACTTGGATACATAAGCTTCAGAAGTTAGTAAGGGATCAAGATTACGACAAGGAAGCCCCGTAACCCGACTATGAAACATGGGGTCAATATAATCTGGCCCTACTTTGAAAGATTGTACCTTGTTACTTTTTTGAGCTAAAAACGCTAGTAAAGCTAGGGTAATAGTTGTTTTCCCTACTCCACTACGTTCTCCTGCAATAATTAAAGCCACGCTGTCTCATTAAACATTTGTCATTGAACATTTATCATTGCAGGGATTTTCAAAAAAAAACAACCGCAAGACAGAAGTTCACGGTTGAGATGGATTTGAAGGAGTAATATGATATTTCTAATCATAGGAGTAGAGAAGCTTAACCTAGTCTCGGTTACAGTTTTGGCAACAGAAAATATTTTTCTTCGATTTAAGAGATTAGCAGATGATCAATGAGACAAAACTAAAATCCCGACAACAGGATGTACGTAGTTGTGGCATTAATCCTAATCATTGGTACGTTGTAGCCTCTACGAAGGAAGTCCAGGAAAAGCCGGTGGGGGTGACTCTTTGGCAACAAGATATAGTTCTTTATCGCGATCAAACAGGGACTATTCAGGCTTTAGAAGATCGTTGTCCCCATCGCCAAGTTAAACTTAGTCATGGCCAAGTTAAGGGAAAAAAGCTGGAATGCGCTTATCATGGTTGGCAATTTGATTCAATGGGTAACTGTGCAGAAATTCCTTATTTAGGAACGCAACAAAAGCTGCCTAAGTGTAAAATTCGCTCTTACCCAGTTCAAGAACTCGACGGCTTTATTTGGTTATTTTTGGGGGAAAATGAGCCAGAATCAGTAACTCCTTTAGGACTGGCGGAATGGCAAGATTTAAACTACATCGCCACAGTTTCCGTAATAGATTGTCAGGCACACTTCTCTTACTTAATCGAGAATCTGATGGATATGTATCATGGGCATTTACATCACGATCTCCAAGCTTGGGCAAGTGCCGCTTTACAAAGCTTAGAAGGGAATGATCAGCGTATTGATGCCCATTATCAAGCTCAAAGTTACTATCGCATTGATAAAATTTGGTCAATCTCTCAACTTTTCTTTCCTTCCTTACGTCACCTACATCCTGAACCTTTAGATGTCAGTTATATTTATCCCCACTGGCAATCAAGTTTAGGGCAGGATTTCAAAATTTACTGCCTTTTTAACCCAATTAGCCCAACCCACACCCGGGCTTATTTAGTGCATTTTACTTCCCTAAATGCCTTTTGGCGTTTACACAAACTACCAATTTGGTTTCGCCGCTTCATTAAAGATAGTCTATTTGGGTCAGCACAAAAACTTCTTGACGGTTTAGTAGAACAAGATATCAAAATGATTGAAGAAGAACAACTTGCCTATGAGCAAAATCCTCACCGACGCAACTATGAACTTAACTCTGCTGTGGTTCAGGTACAAAGACTAATTCACCAACAAGATACTTTTAAGCAAGGCAATAGCAATTTAGTTTAGCCTACAGCAAAGCTCATGCAAAACCGGCTCCCTGCTCCCCACTTCCTACTTCCTTCCCCAAAGATTGAGAATCTAATTCCTCCAATTCTGGTTCTGTTTGTTGTAAATGTTCTTCTAATATCTTCAAGTTGCGAACATTAGATTTATAGAAAGCATCGAAGATATCTCCGATAAAAGGGACTGCACCTACTATGGCTTCCAAAGCAATATTGAAAACCATTTGCCTAAAGTCTTTACCGGGTAAATTGAAGCGAGTTGCTAAGTAAATTATATAAGCAGAAAAAGCGGTACTAACAAGATCCCCCGCACCAGGGATTAAGCCAATAATGGGATCTAAGCCAATGCGAAATTTAGTTCCAGGGAGGCGAAAAGCTGTATCCATTAAGCGAGAGAGTTTGCGAATACGATTAAGGTTAGCAAGACGTTGGGCTGAGGTCATAACAAATATTAATTCTTTTTGCTTTATATACCTTTAATTTAGGCTTTTTTCCTTGTACCCAAAGTGCAAATAAGCTATTTATTTGGCTCATCCTTAAGAAAGAACTAAATTCCCTCGGTTAACCTAGAAACAAGACACAATACACAAATCAACTTCTATGAAAACTTCACAACTGTGGTTAATCCTGGGGGGAATTGCTTTTGGTGGGGTAGGAATTGGTATGGCTTTAACTAATCCTAGCCCAGAAGATTATGAAGAATTTGCCGTGGGGCAATTACAAGAGATTATGGAACAAGAAGGGTGCGACAACTTGCCGAAAGAGTTCACAGGAGGAATAGAAATTCCGGAAGGGTTGGGCAACATCCTACAAACTCAGTGTCCTAATATCGTTGAGAAGGCTAGTCCCATCTTGAAACGAATTATAACTAGCAGTACCCAAAGACAGAATTTTGTCATTTTAAGTATTTATCGTACTGATTTTTCTCGCAACCCCGTTGCTGGTTATTTACCTGCGGATCAATTCGCTACGGTAGCAGTGTTTAACCGTTTTTATCTTTATCAAGCAGATAAGAGTTGATATATCAATGGGGGGTAGGTTAGGCATCAAAATGGCTGAGAGTTAATGAGAAAAGGCTTTTCAGCCATTTTCGGAAACTCAATATAAATAAAGGGAATTTTATTTCTTAAAACCGGTTTACCAATTACCTTAAAACAGCTTACTTATTACTTATTCCCTACTCCCTTCCCACGAATGTTATCTTGGGTTCAGGGTTGCAGATATCAAGGTTTTCAAGTTAGCAAGCAAGAATATTCTTCTCTCCAGTGGCTAATGTCATATTGTCTCAATCCTCAGTGTTTAAACCCAGAAAATCCTAATCAAGACAAATTTTGCTGTAGTTGCGGTGCTTCTTTATTATTAAGGCAACGTTATCGCGCCATTCAAGCTTTAGGACAAGGGGGATTTGGTAGAACCTTTTTAGCTGTTGATGAAGATTTACCTGATCAGCCTTTGTGCGTCATTAAGCAACTTTATTTGCTTAGTAACAATAGGGGAGTACAACAAAAGGCGATTCAACTATTTAAGCAAGAAGCAGTACAACTGAATAACTTGGGGCAACATGAGCAAATTCCTAGTTTACTGGCACATTTTGAAGAACAACAACGCCTTTATCTTGTCCAAGAGTTAATCCCCGGAAAAACTTTGGCACAAGAGTCTTGGCAAGGAGTTAAGGATCTTGAAAGTAAAGTCTGGCAATTTTTAAATGATTTGTTACCTGTGTTGCAATATTTCCACGCCAGGAAAGTAATTCACCGAGATATTAAACCCGATAATATTATACGTCGCCACAATACAGAACAACTAGTCCTCATTGATTTCGGTATTGCTAGGTTGTTCACCGATACCGCCTTAATGGGTGGGGCAACTATTGTGGGTACGGCGGAGTATATGCCCCCAGAACAAACAAAAGGGAAAGTTTTACCAGCAAGTGATCTTTATAGTTTGGGGGTAACTTGTTTGCATTTGCTTACCAATGTTTCTCCTTTGGCAATGTTTGATGTGATTGAAGACAAATGGCTATGGCAACAACATTTGTCTCCTCAAGTTCGTTTGAGTGATCACTTAACTACAATTATTAACAAGTTAGTAGAACCTTCCCTACGCAGTCGCTACCGTTGTGTTGAGGAAGTACTCACAGAAATGCCCAATTCTACTCAAGCATCTCCGATGGTAACAACAAACTATCCTCCTAGGAATAGCTTAAGTGCAGGACTAATTTCTGTAGGCAAAAAATCCCATCAAGCCAATACCACTGAAGTCATAGCTATTAACTACTCACACCTACGGAATTTCCTCGCTAAAAGAAAGTGGCAGGAAGCTGATGAAGAAACCTGGGCTATTTTATGTGATTTAGTTGGTAAACCCACTGGCAGTTACTTATCTCAAAGCGAGATTAAAAATTTCCCTTGCCAACATCTCCAAAAACTCGATACTCTTTGGTATCGCTACAGTAAAGGACGCTTCGGCTTTCGAGTCCAAAAGCGTATTTATGAAGAAGTTGGAGGAGAGTATGATCTTTTCTGCGATCACGTCGGTTGGCAAATCCATCGTTCCAAATCTCCCACCGCTAACTTTCACTTTAATTTGCGATCGCCCCTCGGACATCTCCCCACTCGTCGTTGGGTAGGAGGCTATTCTTGGTGGCAACACGCCCAAGTCTTGGCTATTAAACTAGAAGAATGCAGAATTTCAATTTAACTATATTTCTCCGCTAACTTACAGGAAACGATGGAAGTTCAACTTAAACAAATTATTGTACCTCCCGGTCAGCAACTTATAATGGCTGATGTTAGTTGGCTGATGTATGAACAACTCCTAGAGGAATTAGGAGAAAAACGGGGTTCGCGGATTAATTATAGTGGGGGAAGATTAGAAATTATGGTTCCCTTACCCGAACATGAAGATGATAAAGCCATGATTGCTGACTTTGTGAAAGTTCTTCTTGAAGAATTTGACAGAGAATTTAGGAGTTTGGGGTCAACAACTTTTAAAAGCAAAACTATGAAGCAAGGGATAGAAGCAGATGAATGTTTCTATATTGAAAATGAAGCAGTAATTAGGGGCAAAAAACGTCTCGATTTAACAATAGATCCCCCGCCAGATTTAGCCCTAAAAATTGACATCACTTCTCGAACTCAATTTGATAACTATAAAGCATTAGGAGTAAGGGAACTATGGCGATTTGATGGTACACAACTAGAAATTAATTTACTACGAGAAAATCAATATTGTCTGGTGAAGGAAAGCCCTCATTTCCCTGGCTGCCCTTTAACAAAGGTAATTCCTCAATATCTAGAAGTTAGTAAGATTCAGGGAAGAAATAAAACAATTAAAGAGTTTCGTGTTTGGGTGAGGAATATTATTTCCACAAATAGTCAATGATAAATGTTTAATGATAAATGGTATAGGGAGTAAATAGATTTATGGGTTGGCGCGATCGCATCAATAATCTGACAGGTAAAACAAGAATTGTTGTCAGTCGGGTCATACTTCAGCTTAATGGTTCTGAAGTTGCCCCTCTACTGGGAATCCTCAACCGTGTAGCGAGGGAGGCTGTTGAGGAAGATGGGGATTTAGAAGTAATGGGGGAAGGATTGGTGGATATTTGCCAAAACCTCCTACAACAGCAAATGAACTGGCAGTCTGGGGCCAATGAAGGGGACGTATTTTGGGATGAAGGAGAAGCGGGAGATTATGTTAGCGAACTATTTACTGATTCTGCCCAACGCTATTTAAGTACTCCAGATTACAACGAAATTGCCCCCGAAGAAACTTTCTCTTTGCCAATAACCACTAATTTAGTCGTTATGCTAACCATTGCTTGCCAAGGAGAGGTTCCCGACTTAGAAACAAATCTCGCTGCTAACATAGAAGCTATGGAGGATGGCTTAAAAGCCCTAATTAATTTACACTATCAACGCCAACTGCGGGCAGTTCAGTTACATTTCTCCCCAGCCCGTTTAGGTGATGAATTAACTGATGAACAGGTCTTACTTAATTTTCCTGAACTAGTTCCCCTTTAAACAAATTTAAACAACAAAGCTAGAAGTTTCTCTTTTGAATTTATGTTACGCAAATCCCTGATTTTATTAATGTCTCTGTCTCTATGTTGGGCAATCGTTGCTTGCGGTTCTTCAACAGAAAATTATTCTTCTTCCCCAAGTACTAGGGTTTCTTCCCCCTCCCAAAGCCAGGTTAACCAAGGAGAATACCCCGTTCAACAAGCTGAATATAACGATGCTACGGGGGAATATAGCCTGATGCTACTCAACACTCCACCTGGAGTAGCCCCTGTGTTTCGCACCACAGACTTACAAATGGCCCGTCTTACCGAAGAACAAATCAAAGCGGGGAAAAGCAGTTTCTTAAATTTAGACAACAATCAAGCGGTTTTGAACTTAACCGAAGATTTCCAAATTCAGTATGTTCACAATGTAACCGAAAATCAGGTAAATCCTCAAACTGGTCAGCAGGAAGTAGTGGTAGTACGCCAAGAATCTAGTTTTTGGACACCTTTCGCTGGTGCGATTGCTGGGCAAGTTGTCGCTAATGCTTTATTCACTCCCCAATATTATGTTCCTCCTGTTTATCAGCCAGGAGTCGGAGTGATGAGAGGTTACGGTGGTTATGGCAATACCTATGATACAGCAGTAAGTAGATATCAAACTCGTTATCAAGAACCCCCCGCATCTGTTAAAAATCGCCAAGTTTTGCGTACTACAGGCAATATTAGATCAGGTTCATCAAACCAACCCAACAGGACTACCACGAAAACCAAAACTACCACGACTAATAATAATCAAAACAAAAGCCGTTCTACCGGTTCAGGAGTTGGTTCTAGTGATTTGTCACCTTCTAACAAGTCTCGCAAAACAACTGCACCGAAAAAGCGCAACACTGGTTTTGGCAGCAGTAAGCCTTCTCGTTCTCGCAAAAGACGTTAACTTCTAATATACAAGGGTGGGCATGGGCCGCCTTCATAGACGAGGATATTGAGTTAGAGCTTCAAGATTGGTAATTTTACTTATTCTCATAACTCAATCATTAAATAGCCATACTAGTTTGGGGATCAAAAAGATGAACTTTTTCTAGGTTAATAGAAAGCCATAAAGAATCGCCATTTCTGACGGTATAGTCTGGGGAAATTCTCACTTGTAACGGGGCTTTAATCGCATCAACTAAATGCACCATCAAATAAGTATCATTTCCTAAAGCTTCTACTAAATCCACCTGCACAAGTAAATTTTTCGTGGCTGGAACACTCACAACAAAATCTTCAGGGCGAACACCGAGTAACAAAGAACGTCCGTTGTAAGGTTGAAGAGATTCTTGCCAGACTTCTGGTAAGGTAATGCGAAATTGAGGATGGGTAATTAATAAAGGGGCTTTCACCTCCACTGATAGAAAATTCATGGGAGGAGAACCAATAAACTCAGCTACAAAACGATTAACCGGATGATCATAAATTTCTAGAGGTTTAGCTATTTGTTGAATTTCTCCTTGATTCATCACCGCAATGCGATCCCCCATTGTCATTGCTTCAGTTTGATCGTGGGTAACGTAAATCGTCGTAGTTCCCAACTGCTTTTGTAGTTTGACAATTTGGCTACGAGTTTCTGCCCTTAATTTGGCATCAAGGTTAGATAAGGGTTCGTCCATTAAAAATACTTGGGGGTTACGGGCGATCGCCCTTCCTAAAGCTACCCTCTGCTTTTGCCCCCCGGAAAGCTGTTTAGGCAAGCGGTTCAGGAGAGAGTCGATTTGTAATAATTCTGCTACATTTTGTACCCTTTCCTCAATAATTTTCTCTTCTGCTAATCCATAACCTAGTCTTTTTGGTAGCGATCGCGTCATTCCTAAAAAAAGTTTTTTACTCCACTCCTTAAAACTCTTACCTTCATTACTTCTTGGGGCCATTCGCCGTAGCCCGAAAGCAATATTATCGTAAACCGTTAAATGGGGATAAAGGGCATAATTTTGAAACACCATAGCAATATCCCGTTGCTTAGGAGGGAGATCATTAACCACAGAAGAACCAACGGAAATATTGCCCCCAGTCAACTCTTCTAACCCAGCAATAACCCGTAATAAGGTACTTTTTCCACAACCAGAAGGTCCCACCAAAACCATGAATTCCCCGTCTTCTACCATCAGGTTAATGCGTCGTAAAACGCTAACGGCACTGGATTTTGAACTAGATTCTTCAATATTTAGTTGTTCCGATGCAGATCCAACAGTAGTTTTTTCTCTACTGCCAGGAAAGCTTTTATAGACATTCTCCAAAACAACTTTTGCCACGTTGTTGCTCTCATTTATTGGACTTTGAGCTATAGATTACCTGATTTGCCCCTCATTTTGGAGTAGTTTCACTAATCCAATCAGTTAACTGTCCACCCAACAAAGTTAATAAACCCCTTATTTTGGTTCTTATTAGGGGGATTTTCCCGTCAATTGAGTTACTTACCTATTCTCTCACTAAGGAAGTCGCGATGCTTTATATCGTTGAGATATCAAAAGTTTGAAATCCTTGCTATAGCTATGTTTGACTCAATCTGTATTCGCAATTTAACTGTCTTAACTATTTTTGTTGCTGGAGTTAGTTTCAGCTTAAGCGAAGTCTATCAACAACCCATAGAAAGCACAAAGAGAGAACAAGCATCTAATATGGGTAAGTTGGTAAAAATAAGATTAGCCATGAAAGCCCAACAAATGCGTTAAAACCACAATATTCTGTTTAGGAGAAAAGGAATAGGGTTTTTAATAACCGAATTTGGTATGAAGTCTCAGATTTAGCAATTAGGAATAAGCAAAGCTTTTGTGAGCTTTGCTTATTCCTAATCTCTACAACCTAGACTCTCTCTTGTGGAGACTCTGGTGACAGGATTAACACCATCAGCTCTTTCGCACATTAAGGAAACTTGGTAACGATCTATAATTGCCTCTGAGAAATCAGCCCCTGTAATTTTGGTATCGAAGAAGCGGCTACGGGAAGCTACAGCCCCTGCAAAAATGGCATTAGTCAAATCAGCACCGTCGAAAGTTACTCTGTCTAACAAAGCCCCAGAAAGGTCTGAACCAGATAAATTAGCATTTAATAATACCCCTTTTGTCATAATAGTTCCTTTGAGGTTGGAACCATGAAAATCTGTCCCTCGCATTTCCGCCGCAGCGAAAACTGCCCCGACTAAATCTTGGTTGGAGAAATCGCGGTTTTGTAAGTCGGTTTGGGCATAGTTAACGGCATTGGTTTGAGCTAAGGCAGGATGGGCATCCAAAAGAACCCACAACCCAGCAAATAGTAGGACGATAACTATGCCTAATAAACGTACAATGAGGGTTTTTATCACTTAAATCAATCCTCTTTTACTTCTGAGGGGGAGTTGTCTTCAGCCAGAATCTGTTTAGCATCTCGTCCTAACTGAATCGTAAGATCAGAATCTATATGTCCTGTAGATTCTGATCTTACTGTACCTAAACTGAGAACTTTTCTGAGGCGCTTAGCCCCAGTGAGGTCACCTCTTTGGGGAATAATGGTGGTTTCTTTAAGCATCCTGGGGGCTACATCTTCAATTACAAAAATATTATCGAAATTCTTTTCCCGTAAATACTCAGCAAAGCGTTCTGCTAATTCAGGATCTCTAGTGGTATTTTGGATACCAATGCGTAGTTCCCGAAAAGATTTAGTCGTCTCATTAACATAATCAGCTTCTTGATTAAAATACTGACTAACTAAGCGATCCCGTTCATTAGGGTACAAAATCCAATAACTAACATCATATTCCCCTTCGCTGCTGAAGCGACCAGGGAGCATAACCATATTAATATCTTCTTTGTTTAAGTTCAAACCAAAACTAACCAAAGCCAACATTTCTTCAGTAGAAATGTTGGTATCCACATATTGCTGCATTACCCGGATTGCTTTTGGTAGTTTAGGCAAAATAGCGGGTTGCTTAAGCCTCTGCCGCAAAGCTTTGAGGAGAATTTGCTGGCGTTGTACCCTCCCAATATCTCCATAACCATCACCGCGAAAACGAGCAAATTGTTCTGCTTCCTTGCCGTTAAGAGTTTGCCATCCAGGTTGGAGGTCGATTTTCAGTTTTTGGGTTTTATCTTCATAGTCCATGGCATAGGGAACATCTACTTCAATACCCCCTACCAAATCCACCATTTCTTGAAAAGCATCAGTATTAACGCGAATGTAGCGATCAATGGAAACATCGTTTAAAGTTTCACTCACTACCTTAGCTGCTAATTCTGCCCCACCCTGAATGTTAGCATCATTAATTTTACCTTCTCCTAAACCAGGAATATTAACCCTTGTATCTCTAGGAATAGAGAGCATTTTAACGGAGTTATCACTAGGATCAAAACGCAGCAATAGCATAGTATCACTATGGCCTTCAAAAATCTCCTTTGAGGTTTTCGCTGCTCCTGGGACTCGATCGATTCCCATCACCAAAATATTAACCGGGCGGGACAAGCGATATTGTAAGTTAGCTTGCCAACCTTCATCTCCCCCCTTGGCTTTTTCAGGTAGGAGTCCTGTTTTTTGAGCTATGGGAGCAATAAATGTTGATAGAGGGCTAACCAAAGCTACTGTCGCCCCTACTGTGGCGGAAATAGTTGCGGTTAAGACAAAGGTTGTACTCCAAAACAACCATTTACTGATCTTAGACGTGGACTGCTTAGATTGTTTAGTTTTGGCAGTAGCTTTAGAAGCAGAAGTTTTACTAGTTTTGCCAGCATCTAAAGATGCTTGTTCTGGCTCTATAGCAAGAGCTACAGTCGTTTGTTTGATGCCTTTTTTCACTTTTACCTCATTCAACCACAAATAATACGGTCAGCGCTGGCACCCGAAGCACTATTCGTTTTGCCTCTATTGCTGGATTATACCTTTAGGTATTCAAAGGTAAAGTACTCAATGAGGACATTTTTAAGTTAAAAATTAGAAATAATCTCTTTATATACATAAGTAGGGGCCTCATAAGCATGAGCAAAACCTTGATACCTATAATCTTAGCTGGTGGAAAAGGAGAAAGATTTTGGCCTCTTAGCCGCAGGCTAAACCCCAAACAGTTCCTTTCTCTTGACGGTAGTGGTAGGAGTTTGTTGCAAGCAACAGCAGAACGCCTACTGGATTTAGCAGGAGGCTGGGATAATCTCTGGGTAGTAACCAATGCCCAGATAGCTAAGGGGATTGAGGAACAGTTACCAGAGTTGCCCCAATCTAATTTGTTGGTAGAACCAGAAGGGAAAGATACGGCTCCTGCTGTAGCCTGGGCTACTATTGAAGTAGCTAAACGCTGTGGCGAGGATGCTGTTGTTGGTTTTTTTCCTGCGGATCATTGGATTGGCGATCGCGCCGCTTATCACAACACTCTTGATGCTGCTACAGAGTTGGCTATAGCTCAGGATACTATCGTCACATTAGGAATCGCTCCTGATTATCCTTCTACGGGCTATGGCTACATTGAACAGGGAGAAACCAAGGGAACCTACGGAGGTTTACCTGTTTATAAAGTCAGCCGTTTCACCGAAAAGCCTGACGAAGCTACAGCCAAATCTTTTCTAAGTACTGGTAAATTTAGCTGGAACAGTGGTATGTTTATTTTTCGGGCTGGGGTTGCTTTAGCTGAGTTACAAAAGTATGCCCCTAATATTATGAAGCTTTTGCAAGACGAGGGTATAGCAGCATACCCTCAATTAGAAAAAAAGAGCATTGATTATGCCCTAATGGAAAAAACGCAACTAGCCTACGTCCTCCCAGCTAACTTTGGTTGGGATGACTTAGGAGACTGGAATGCCCTCGAGAGGCTTTTAAAGAAAGAGCAAGCTAATGTGGAACTAGCAGATCATGTTGGTATGGATACGAAAGATTCTATTTTCTATGCCAGTGATGAAGATGAGGTGATTGTGACTATTGGCTTAGAAAATGTGGTTGTTGTCCGTGCTGGTAAAGCAACTTTGGTGGTAGATAAACGAAGAACTCAAGACATTAAAAAGGTACTTAAGTTGTTACAGCAACAACCCAAGTTTGATAAATTGCTATAGAGCAAAATCCTTGAGACTCGCCTACTACATAACGTCCCACCAGCCAAAAGCTGGTCCAACAAAGCGAATAGTAATCCAGGATGATACCAGTAAGCCTATACCAATCCAAGCCCCTTTTGTCGTTATTTTCACAAACTGCTCTGCTTGAGTTTTGGTAATAGGGACTAAAGGAAGAACGCTTTTTTCTTGACCGTATTTATCTCCTAAAGCTTCTTTGCGCCGTTTTGCTTCACCCATAATTCTCAGTAGAAGTTACTCAATTTATACTCTATGGCAAGATCATAGCGCTTTCTGTGGGGGATTTTGGCAGGTTGTTTATTTTCTGCAACAGTGGCGAAGAGAGGAGGAAGCCTTTTTCCCTTAAGTTCCCTTGCCTCGGTCATCTGACTAGAAATGATTTACTTTTTTTATACTTTAGTTCAGAAAAATTAATGGGCTTGAGGTATTGACATTAAGTTTGATTTCTGTAAGTATTAATGCGTAACCGGACAAATCGTTCATCTCTCTTTTTTCTCATAAATATGAAGATATATGGAGAGACGGAAGTAGAGATTGCTCTCGAAGGAACGCACCGCATCCAAAATCAAGAGGTAGTTTTGATGCTCGTGCCGCTATTAATATCCATTTTGCTTACCTCAGTAGCTGTTTATTTCAGCGTTAATGCTGAAGAAGAAATAGTCCAAGTAGCAGCAGCTTTTTGCGCTTTACTCTGTCTATTTTTAAGTCTTTTTTTCGCTCCCCTGGCTATCAAGTTACTGATCGTGACAGTTCCTTTTCTCGGCAAAAAAATCAACTATGTGCTACCCCGCCAAAGGTAATTTAATAGACAGTAAATTTTTTAGTTGTTAGTTGTTGCTTCCCTAATAACCAGTATCAAGCTCAGCAACCACTCTTTTGTAGCTGATAGCCTATTTACTCTCTGGGTTGAGGCGACTCATTTCCCAAGTGGTATATGTGCCAATAGGACTCCAAATGATATAAGGGAATAGCAAAAAAGCTCCAGTATGGGAGACTGGGAAAACAAGCAAAGTTAGAATAATACCTAATAAAAAGCCAATTGCCCCAATAATCGTACCAACTCTCAAGCTACGAGAAAAACACATCACTGGAGTATAGGCAACTATAGCTATTTCTACCAAAAGATAGAAAGCCATCAAGAACCAAGTATAGCTATCACCTGGGTTTTCTCGCCAAACTAAAGTTGCAGAGATAGCGCCACAGATAAAGACAAAAATCCAAATAATTGGAATGGCTTTCTCAAAGGTTAACCATTGGGGGCGACGCAGGTGCTTAAACCACTTTTTGTCTTGGGATCTCAAAAGACTTCCTGCTGAACCCACGATAAAAGTAACCGCACCGATTATCATCCAAGGTTTAATCATATTTGAAAATCTATTATTGTGTATTTCTACCAATACCTCTAAAAGTTTGCTCTTCGCCTCTTTCATTATGATGAAAGTATGTTAAGGTCAGATATATCTTTCGTCCTAATTAATTTATTGTTAGGAATATTTAAACAAATTTACTGAAGAGAAAGAATAATAAAATTTAATGAATCCAGTCAAAATGCCTCCTGTCCAATTGCTACCTGGCGCTATTTCAGAAATTTTGGCTTCTAGTAGCCAAACAGGTAGACTGACTAAAGCAGATCGTTATGGATTAATGGCAGCAGCTTTTGATGAACTCTTAGTAGAAGAGGAGAGGAGAGCGATTAATAGGTTATTGAGGGCAGTTGTGAAAGGTAGGGTTAAGATTACAAATGAGCTTTAGTTCTATTTTTTCGGTTGAAAATTAATTAGTTGGTTTGGCATATTACCAACTAATGTTTGTTTGCTAGAGAAAAGTTGTAACTGAAATCACTTAGTCTCAGTTTTCTTTATCACCCTTTAGACTGATTGCTTTCACCCTTGTCAAGGGGGAGAAATCACTTAGGTTTGCTCTAAAAAAAGTGATACTAATCTTGTAGAAAGTAATTAGTAAGCATTATGATTTTAATTAGAGAAATGGCTAAACAAGCTTTTAATCAAGGTATTTCAAACCAGTCCCTTGAAAAACAGGTAAGCCAAAACCCAACTTCAGTCGTCACTATGGATAACAGTTATTCTGGTTTACAGCAAGCTATTAAAATAAATCAGATGAAGCCTAAAAACTGAAGTTAGTTAACTGTGGTTAATTCTTCAAGGTTATGTATATTTAAACACTGTTTTTCTCAAATAAAAATGCTTATGAAATTTCTAGGTTAATAAAGGGGAAGTTATACGAAAATCAAACTCTAAGACAACATCAGCGCAAAGCCTAACTTTAGATACTTAAGAGAGTAGCTTTCTAAGTTACAACATCTTACTCTTTTGTAGAAAGGTTAAAATCAATGAATGTATCATGGAAGCAGCTAGCAGTCAGACTAGTTATTTGGCTATTTGCTGAGGCACTCCTTAACTTCCTGGGATTAGATAGTATTGCTGACTATAGTGAATTTATATTTGAACCCAGACACTACACTATACAAATTGCTCCAGCCCGCTTCTTGGAGACAAAAATTTAAAAACAGTATTATAGTCCTTTAACTACTTATTCTAGAAGCATAAACAAATTAATATTTTGTTGTGAAAGTTTACCCTTTAGTTCAGTTGTTAATTAAATAATCACTATAATCCTAAAAATTTTAGACATTATTAAATATCTAACCTTGAATAACCTTCATACCATGTCTAAAAGCAAATTCAATAATCCTTTTAATAGTTATGATACTTATCCCTGTCCCATTTGTCGTCGGGGCAAGGTTTCTAGTATGCCTTTGATGGAAGCTTTTGCTTGTGACTTTTGCAGCCATATTTTTACGGTGGATTTTGAGAAACAGTTAATAAAAATTGCTGACAGGCAGCTACCCCTAAGTTGGCATTGGAATGGTAAAAGTTGGCACAGCTTGCAGCAACAGAAGACAGAGGCTGCTTGGATTTATACTATAGCCGGATTTATTTTTCTGATTCTGCCTACTACTATTGTGGGTTTGGGAGCTTATCTATTTCCTCCTCTGCCTGGAAGCCCTTTGGCTTGGTTTCCTGTTTTTTGGACTGGGTTAACTTTTTTAGCCCATTTAAGTTTTATACTCTGGATTACTGTTGAATATTATCAGTTTCCCATCTTTTTATATTTAAGGGCTACAGGAAGGAATTTGTTGCACTTGAGATAGTGACAACTTGCTACAAGTTGATGCTTCTTGGTAAAATTTAACTCTATAATGTAGCAAGGTATGCGGGTATAGTTCAGTGGTAGAACGTCACCTTCCCAAGGTGAATGTCGTGGGTTCGAGTCCCATTACCCGCTTATTTGATAAGTTGTGATTGCTTCTTTAAGCATAGTTGCAAGCTTAGCATTGAAAAGTTAAGAGTGCGATCACTTCAAAAAATTCTTTAAGACTTTTTCCAATTAAGCTTTTTTTGCTCAACTAAACGGTTCTACCGAACTTAGAATGTAAGATTAGCAAAAGAACAATGCCAAGTCAAGAAGCTTAGAAGAGAAAAGTTTTCAAAGTTTCTGAATCCATAAGCTCTCCTTTTAATCAACTTCAACTTGTTGTTAATTCCTTCCACTACTCCTTGAGTTGTACCCTTAATCGGTGAGACTATATTTGATATAGAAGAGTTTATCATAGCTGTCTATGTTGAAATTAACGGGGGTGAAGGGGTGAAAACTATTTCCTATTACTTAAGTTCCCATGACTGCCACTTGGACAAAAAAACATATCCTTTCCTTAGCTGACTTTTCTCCTGGGGAGTACAACACTGTGTTGCAAACCGCAGCAAGTTTTCGAGAAGTACTTTCCCGACGAATGAAGAAAGTTCCTACCTTACAAGGACAAGTAGTAGCCAACCTCTTCTTTGAACCTTCTACTCGCACCCGTAGCAGTTTTGAACTAGCCGCTAAACGCCTATCCGCCGATACCCTCAATTTTGCCCCAGGCAGCTCTTCTCTGACTAAAGGCGAAACCATTCTTGATACAGCCAAAACTTATCTGGCTATGGGTGCAAACATGATGGTTATTCGTCATCGCGAAGCAGGAGTTCCCCAAACCATTGCTGAAGAAATGGATCATTTAGGAGTACAAGTTGGTATCCTCAATGCTGGAGACGGACAACATGAACATCCTTCCCAAGCTTTATTGGACTTATTTACCATCTGCTGCTGTTTAGATCATCACCAACCTCACCTCGAACTACTTAAGGGTAAAAAGGTTGCTATTGTGGGAGATATTATTCACTCACGAGTCGCTAGATCCAACCTTTGGAGTTTAACGGCTGCGGGGGCAGAAGTACATTTGGCTGGCCCTCCTACCCTTGTTCCCAAACTATTCGCCGATGGTGCTTACTTCGGCGATAATTTCCTTGCCCCTCAATTACACTGGCAAGTTGAACCTGCTTTGCAAGATGCAGATTTTGTGATGACTCTACGTTTGCAAAAAGAACGTATGACTCAAAACCTCCTACCCAGTTTACGAGAATACCATCAACGTTACGGTATTACCCGCGATCGCCTCAAGTTATGCCAGCCAGAAGTTAAAATCTTGCATCCTGGCCCCACTAACCGGGGAGTAGAAATAAGTTCCGATCTTATGGATGACCCCCAATACAGCTTGATTCCTCACCAAGTTACTAGTGGCGTAGCGGTAAGGATGCGCCCTACTATATCTGATGGGAAGTGGTAGAAATCTTTAGTAATCTATCTATTAGTAATTACTTTGATTGTCATAGAACACCCAAAGCATAAAAAATAAGTAAACAGATAGCCGCGCCTACAAGGGCGGTAAAAGTCATGGCCATCCCAAAGACACGATACCGATAATTTTCTAAAGTCTTGCTAACACCATAGGCGTGGGAAAGCCGGCTAGAAGCAAAAAGATACATAGCGCGTGTGTAAGGAAGTGGTGTCCACCTTGCAATTCAAGCATAAAGATCAGCAGAAGAGTAAAAGGTGTATACTCAGCAAAGTTTGAGTGGACACGCATTGCACGGAGCATTTTTTGATTACCTGCATCCCCAATGGTGATCTTTAGGTTGCCGCGTAGAACCAAAGTACGCAAGCTAAGTAAGAAGAAAACCAGACTCAGAATCGCTGCATAGAAGGGCGTGATGTACATGATTATCAAAGCCTAAATTATGAATTCAATCGGTCTTGAAATTAATTTTCTTGGGCAATCTATTATTCTCTAGTTCTTCCCGATTGCTTTTTACTTCAGTAATCAATTAAGACATGACGAAGGATAAGAGATAAAAATTATTGTCTTGATTGTCGTTGGCTTAAGGAAGATTAATACTTCTACATCTGAACAAATTAACTCAATAGACTCATATAACTTTTCTAATTCTGGGTTTTGGCGATCACATTCATTCAACTAACGGGTTTAGGTATAATCGCTAACTATCTCTAAAAGCAGATAATTCCTTCAAAGATTTCTAACAAAAAACCCCCTCTTAACCAAGAATAGAAGCATACTTGAGGTTAATAGAAGCTAGGTCAGGGGAAATATTATGAACTATAGCAAAATTCTACTTGCTCTTGACCGCTTGCCCCAAGCCTCCATTATATTTGAACAAGCCCTAGTTATAGCTCAAAAATTTGACAGCAGTTTGATGATTTTTCATAATCTGAACTGCGATACAGATGAAGAGGATAGCGTTGAGATTGGGACTTTTGGAGATGTTGATGTACGCGGTAGTAAATTAGGATATCGACAAGAACGTTTAGAAAAGAAAATCGAGGAAGTAAAAACTTGGTTAACAGGTTATTGTGAACAGGCCAAAGCTTTGCAAGTTAACACAGAATTCCATTATCAAGGAGGGATACCAGGTAGGCGAATCTGCGATTTAGCAACTAGTTGGAATGCAGATTTAATTATTGTTGGTCACAGAGGATATACAGGCATATCAGAAGCTTGGTTAGGAAGTGTTAGTAGCTATGTTCTCCACCACGCCAATTGTTCAGTTTTGGTGGTGCAAGGTCGTCAAGCAATTGAGAATATGTAACCAGCTTAGATTATCTAAGTCTTTGACAATTCACAGGCATTTGCCCTATTCGGTCTATGAACAATGAAGTAGTTAAGTCTCAATATCTACAAATTCAAGGGACAAAAATTCATTACCTGGAAACAGTAGAAATAAACACGCAGCCTATACTATTTTTGCATGGAGCAAGTTTTTGCGCTCAAACTTGGCAGGATATTGGTAGTTTGCAGGTTGTCCCCGAGAAAGGATATCGGGGAGTTGCTTTAGATTTACCAGGATATGGTGAGTCGGAGATATCATCGGGTTCTCGCGAAGAATTTTTATTAGAGTTTATTGAAACCTTAAAACTCAATTTACCCATAGTTATTTCCCCTTCTATGAGTGGTAGTTACAGTTTACCTTTTGTGGTCAACCACTCCCAAAAACTGCGGGGTTTTGTTCCTGTTGCCCCGGTGGGTATTTCTCGCTATGGTGAACAACTTAGAGGTATAGAACTACCAACTCTAGCAATTTGGGGTAGCAATGACCGCATTGTACCAGTTGCCCAAGCTGATTTTTTGGTAGAAATTATGCCTAATGCCAAGAAGTTAGTTTTAGAAAATGCTGGTCATGCTTGTTATATGCGGGCGACTGCTGATTTTCATAAGCATTTACTGGATTTTATTAAGGAATGCTGTACATAATTAATTTGCTATTTTATTTCTTTAACCTGTATTAAAGTTTGTTAAACTCCTTTTAAGTTAAGATAGCTAGCTAGTTTTACCCATGCTCAAGGAAATATTCCCTTTTCAAGTTAATCTAAATACAGTTGCGATCGCCGGGGCTTGTTTATGGTCTTTGGCATTGTATCTTGGTTTCGCAACCACAAGGGAGTGGATAACTCTGCAATTAGAACGTTGGTTTAATTTTGCTGAGCGATCGCTGTATACTTCAGCAGAGGAGTTTGAAAGAACTCGCCCCGCCAGGGAATCACAAAATGCTTTTTACGCTTCTTTATTTAGTATTTTGCCTTTCTTATTAATGGGATGTCTTTTTAATTTTGGTGTGGAATGGAGTTTAGGCCCTAGTTGGGGCATAAGTATGGGAATTTTGGCTTGTATGGGTTGTGGTGTTTTTGAGTTGGGGCGCAGGGATGCCCAATAGCAGTTAATTACTGATAGCATTTCTCAGACTCATAAATTAATAAGACCAGCCCTTTCAAGGTGTAGGTTTTAATTGTTAGTTTTGGGACAGAATCTTAGTAGTAGAGACATGAGGTCGTTAAAATGACTTTGACACGCCGAATTTTTGATAAATAGCCCTCATCGTCACTAACTTTAACAGTTTGCTACAAAGATAGTTCCTCCTTCGACTGAACCCATAGGGCGGAATGTATCAGCGTCATGCCAAGGAAAACATTAGTAACCTCATCAGCTAGGTCAATCAAAATCACATAAAATAACCAACTAGTGTTTAGTCAAGGAAAGAAATTAGGATAGAGAAAGAAAAGAAAATATAGAGAAAAAAGATGCAAAAAAAGTATATTGTGAGACTAACTGAGGAAGAAAGGAAAATCCTGCATCAGGTAATACCGCCCAAAGCAGAGAGTGAATTTGTCGCTCAAATGGAAGAAATGCGGAGGTGGCGCGGTCAATTCTGGAGCGTCTTGAGTTTCATTACACTCCTAAACACGGTAGTTGGTTGAATATTGCTGAGTGTGAATTGAGTGTCCTGACTCGTCAGTGTTTAAAAGGACGGCGCTTTGAAGATATTGAGAGGCTTCTTGGTAAACTCTTGCCCTGGGCTGCAAGTAACAATCAATCTCAACGAGCAGTAGACTGGCAGTTTACCACAGATGATGCTCGTGATAAGCTCAAGTCTCTTTACCCTAAAATTGTGCTTTGACAGAACACTAGATTTCCCAACTAATAATTGATAAAATGGGCAACCCAATCTAAATCTAGGCTTATCAACAATACATAGGAAATGGGTTACTTCTACCATTGATAACTGATGCCTAACGGCAACGGCAAGCTGTACATTGATAACTGTAGGGCTTGCCATTGTCGAAGACATTATTGATCATTGAGAAGATTTGCTAGACTAAGGAGTGAGAAGTAGATTTCCTTAATTGGAATTTGTTTCTCGGCAGCGAGACATCATTTCATCCTTTGGAAGTGGGTCATACCCGCTTTTTTTGTTGCTAAAAATTCCATGACTCATCCTCTCATTCCCCAAATTATCGATTTAGCTACACCTATTGCCGAAGAAATTGGTTTAGATGTAGTTGATGCGGTTTTCCAAACTAACAAAAACCCTCCTGTGTTACGAGTGGACATTCGCAACCTAAAAAGTGAAACCAGTGTTGATGATTGCGAAAAGATGAGTCGTGCTTTAGAACAGCAGCTAGATACCATAGGAATCATCCCTAACTCTTACGCTTATGTCCTAGAGATTTCGAGTCCTGGTATCTCCAGACAACTAACCACAGACAGGGAATTTATTTCTTTTAAAGGATTTCCCATCGCTATTAAAACCTATGCTCCCTATGAAGGAAAAAAAGAGTGGCGAGGCAGACTGAACCAAAGAGACGACCAAGCTGTGTATTTGAATCAAAAAGGTCGGGAAGTAAAAATTCCTCGTCAACTAATAGCTAAGGTGCAGTTAGACGATAGCGGTTAGATAGTCCTAAATCAATTGATCATCTTGCTAAAACCAAACAACTAAATTAGAAAAAGATTAAGGAGTTCTGCTCATGTCCATCGTCAACTTGCCTGGACTGAGGAATATGATTGACGACATTAGTCAAAGGCATAATTTGCCTAAATCAGCCGTCCAGCAAGCATTGCGAGAAGCATTACTCAAAGGTTACGAACGTTATCGCCGCGCTCAAAATCTTGACCGCGACCATTTTAGTGAAGAATACTTTGAGAATTTTGAAATTGAACTAGATACAGAAGAGGAAGAAGAAGGTTTCCGCATCTTAGCCACTAAAGAAATTGTTGAAGAGGTAAGTAATACAGACCACCAAATTTCTCTTAAGGAAGTTCAAGAAGTTGCCGCAGAAGCAATGTCAGGAGACTCTGTGGTTTTAGATGTAACCCCAGATCAAAGAGACTTTGGTCGTATGGCGGCGATTCAAACCAAACAAGTCCTACTACAAAAGTTGCGAGATCAACAACGGAAACTGGTTCAGGAGGAATTCCAAGACTTAGAAAATGAAGTACTCCAAGCTAGAGTACTAAGATTTGAAAGACAGTCCATTATTATGGCTGTTAATAGTGGTTTTGGACAGCCAGAAGTAGAAGCAGAATTACCAAAGCGAGAGCAGTTACCCAATGATAATTATCGGGCTAATGCGACTTTTCGGGTCTTTTTGAAAAAAGTTAGAGAAGGGCCCCATCGGGGACCGCAACTACTAGTTTCTCGTGCTTCGGCCGGTTTGGTAGTATATTTATTTGCTAACGAAGTCCCAGAAATAGAAGATGAAGTTGTTCGCATTGTTGCTGTTGCTAGGGAAGCTAGCCCACCTTCTCGTCAAGTTGGACCCCGAACTAAAATTGCTGTTGATACTTTAGAACGGGATGTAGATCCTGTTGGGGCTTGTATTGGTGCGAGGGGTTCACGCATTCAAGCAGTGGTAAATGAGTTGCGGGGAGAGAAAATCGACGTAATTCGTTGGTCGCCTGATCCTTCTACTTATATATCTAATGCCCTTTCTCCTGCCCGTGTCGACCAAGTTTTGTTGGTCAATCCTGATGAACGCCAAGCCATGGTTTTGGTGGCAGAAAATCAACTCAGTTTGGCCATTGGCAAAGAAGGACAAAATGTTCGACTCGCCGCCCGCTTAACAGGTTGGAAAATTGATATTAAAGATTCTGCTAAGTATGACGAAGAGTTAGCCAGACAAGCAGAAATGGAGAAGGAAGAGTCCGAATTAACTGAGGATCTAGAAGCTGAGGAAGATTGGTTAGAACCTGAAGAAGAAGCTGAAACAGAAGAAGAAGTCGTTTCTACAGATGATGAAGAATCAGAATCAGAAGCAAGTTTAGAAAAGGAGGAACAGGAAGAAACTGAGCAATGAGATAATGATTAACCAACGACGTTGTATAAGCTGTCGTAAGTTGGGGCAAAAAGAAGAATTTTGGCGCGTCGTCAGAGTTCATCCTACTAGAGAAATCAAATTAGATGAAGGTATGGGACGTTCTGCTTATCTTTGCTCCCAAGCTGAATGTCTTCAGCTAGCCCAAAAAAAGAATCGCTTAGGACGTTCCCTACGGGCTAAAGTTTCTGAAGACATTTATCAAAGTTTGTGGCAGCGTTTGTAAGTAAATTAATAAGTTTAGATGGAGGGCTGGTTTTTGTAGATTTTGGCTCATAATATAGCTTCTACTAGAACCCGCCCTTACAGAGATTTTGGCTCACAATACAATTTCCGGTTTTATGAATTACTGCTTAAAACACTGAAGAAGCCTTTTGGTGATGAGCAACAACTCTGTTAAAAGGGTTTCTAACTCTGTAGTGGTTTTCAAATTTGCATGACATAATAAAGTTGACCTGTAATCAATATTTAACTTTAAGAAAATATTAATTATTGAGGATATTTTATTAATGAATTGGTTTTCTCAGACTATCAACGACTTGCGAATAAAAAAACATTATTTGATGCAGGAATATGCAAATAATTCGCGTTTTTATAGGAACGTTCTTTCTCCATCAACAGAAGTAATTAATCAAAAAGAGATCAGAATTGTCGGGATACGCCGTACGGGAAATCATGCCATTGTTGGCTGGATCAGAGCGCAACATCCAGAATATGCTTTTCATATCAATCATCCTCCGGCGGGAAAAAATCCATATCAGTTTCTTTATACTCATTTCAAAAAGCCTGAACAATATCAAGAAGCAATAGGAAATTTTTCTAAAAAGAGTCTACTAATTCTTAGTTATGAAGATCAAGAAATAGAAAAAATTTGTTCTGCTAAGTTTGAAAAGTTCCATGATACATATGTTGGAATTTCAGCAAGCAGATTTGATGTTCTCATACTCAGAGATCCTTTCAATTTACTTGCTAGCAGAATAAAATCAAATAAGTCTAGCCTGACTGATGGTACTGCCCTAGAAGCTATCCAGTTTTGGAAATCCTACGCACGAGAGTTTTTAGGAGAAACACAATTTCTCATCCATAATAAGTTGTGTATAAACTTCAATAAGTGGCATTATGATGCCCAATATCGAGAAGAAATAGCTAAACATTTGAATCTTGAATTTACTGATGCTGGTCGAGAGAGGGTTAGAGATTATGGAGGAGGAAGTTCTTTTGATGGTCGCCAACTTGATGGACAAGCTTCACAGCTTAAAATCCTCAATCGCTGGGAATTATTTGAAGATGTAGATTGGTTTTGGAATCTATTTAAAGATGAAGAATTACTAGATTATACAGAACGCATTTTTGACAAGGAAACTCTCCCCTTTGATAAAATACAACGCGAGGTTTCCCAACTTGCTTAAGCTGACTAACTTAAATTCAACTCAATCAAGATGAAAAAAATTCTGGCGATTACCTGTTTAATTATTTCTATTTTAATTTCACCTGGTTTTACTCAAATTGCCCAAGCCGCTAGGGGAGTTGACCTTCTCGATAAATATGTTTATGAAACTCTCCAAGAATATGCCCAGGCTTGGGATCAACAAAGCCCAGAACAAGTGATTTCCACCTTCACTTCGGAGGGAACATATCAAGAAAATGAAGGCGGTTTTTCGGCGGCTAACCCTGAAGAAGCCAAAAAGTTCCTCGAAGAGATTTTCACCTCTCTTCCTGGTAGTAACTTTAAGATATTAACCCTGACCACAGATGGTCAAGACTCTGTGGATCTTCACTGGGAAATAAGTGGTTATTTTCAGGGCAAACCCTACGCTGTACAAGGAGTAGATGCTATGGAAATCGCAGGCAACAAAATTAAGTCCGTGCGAGGTTATTCCAATCCAGAAGATTGGGAAAAAATTTTCAACCCTTGAATTTCCCACTTGTTACTTTCTTGTTACTTGACTTTTTTCCCATCATCCCGTATTACGCATCCCTGCCGCAATACCGTTAATAGTTAACAAAGCCCCTCGCAACAATTCTTCCTTACTGTAACGGAAGTGTATTGTTCCTGAGATACCTTGGTTACTATATTCTCGTAGTCGCTTAAGCAAAGCTACCTGCAAAAAACCCAGGGGAACAATAGTACCATTGCGTAGTTGAACTGAACGCTGCAATCCTGGGTCACTATCTAAAAGGCGTTTGTGACCAGTAATAACCAAAACCAGATCGCGAGTAAGATTATATTCTTTGGTTATTTGAGCAGATACCTTAGCAAAACGTTCCCGATCTTCTGGTGCTGAGAGTTCATTAACATAATGACTAGCCATTTGTAAATCTACTTTAGCTAAGGTCATTTCTACTTTAGAAATAGCTATTTTGAAAAAAGGCCACTTAAAGTAGAAATAACGTAACAGTTTTAAGTTTTCTTCTGGTTCTTTATCAAGAAACTCTCTGAGTGCCGTACCCACGCCATACCAAGCGGGCAAAAGAAAGCGGCTTTGAGTCCAGCTAAAGACCCAAGGAATAGCCCGCAAACTACTTAGATCCTTTTTACCCTTTTTGCGTCGGGCAGGGCGAGAACTAATTTGCAGTTGACTAATTTCTTGGATTGGTGTGACGGACATAAAAAAGTCCAGGAAGTCTGGCTGTTCGTAAATTAAGGCGCGGTAAGAAGCCCTGGCATTGGCTGCTAATTCCTCCATAATTTCGTTCCAAGGCTCAATATCGTCAAAGCCACTTCCGAGTAAGCTAGCTTGAATTACTGCGGTTGTGACGGATTCGAGGTGATAAAGAGCTAAATCCGGTAAGGAGTATTTAGAAGCAAGAACTTCTCCTTGTTCGGTAATTTTAATTCTGCCGTTAACAGTGGAATTAGGTTGAGCTAAGATAGCTTCGTAGGCAGGGCCACCACCGCGACCAACAGACCCACCTCGACCATGGAAGATGCGTAAAGCAATATTAAATTTTTTGGCAATGTTTTCTAGGGCTTTTTGAGCTTTATGAATTTCCCAGTTACTGCTTAAAAATCCTGAGTCTTTATTGCTGTCGGAGTAACCCAGCATTACTTCCTGGAGGTTGGGAGGTTGGAGTCCTGCGGGTTGGGAGTCGTGGCTATAACCTCCTGTTAAAGCGGCATTGTATAAAGGTAACTCAAACAAGGATTTCATGACCGCAGGGGCGCGTTTGAGGTCATCTACGGTTTCAAATAAAGGAACTACCCTAATGGTACTAATTCCTGTAGCTGGGTCGTAGAGTCCTGATTCTTTGGCTAAGAGTAATACTTCGAGAATATCGCTGACATCATTGCTCATACTAATAATGTAGGTATGGCAAATGTTTACCCCAAATTCCTGTTGCATTTTCCGCAGCATTCGGAAAGTTTCAATAGTTTCGCAGGTTCTCTCGGAAAAAGGCATTTCCGCCGGAATTAAGGGGCGGCGAGTTTGTAATTCTGTGGTTAACCAAATTGAACGTTCTGATTCGGAAAGTTCGTTATATTTTTTGGGAAGAACTTGCAGATATTCCGCAATTTCTTCTAAAGAATCAGAATGTCGCGAAGATTCTTGGCGCATATCCAATCGCGCTAAGTTGAAGCCATATATTTCCGCTTGGGAGATTAAACGGTCTAAATCACGACAACTTAAACCTGTTTCCACTAGATTGCGTTGAATCAATGCCAATTCAGCCAGAAATTCTTCCCCGGACTGATATAAACTTTGGGGAGCAATATCTTTCAATCCTTGCTGTTGGGATAAGTCATTAGTGGCTAAAATATTGTTGCGTTTGCGGGTATTAATCAGACGCTTGGTGATATAAGCTAGTTTCAAGCGATAGGGTTCTTGGCGATAGCGAATAGCCAACTGCTCATAAATCTCTGGCATATGCAAGCGGTCTTGTTCTAACGAATCAAGTAACTCTGGTAAGACATTGCTCCAATGTAGAGATAAGCTCAAAGAACTAGTCAGCTTTTCTACTGAATCTATATACTTGCTCAAAACCGAATCTCTTTGGTAACAAGCCGTTGACCAAGTGACTTCCGGAGTTACTGAAGGGTTCCCATCGCGGTCAGAACCAACCCAAGAACCAAAGCAACAAAAGTTATTGTGGGGAGGGCGTATATTGGGGAAAGCCGACTTTAGGGCTTGCTTAAGCCTAGTTGAAAGTTCTGGGATAACATCAAATAAAACCGTATCAAAGTAGTGGAGAGCATAATCTACCTCATCTAAAACTTGAGGTTTAAATTGATGCAACTCATCAGTACGCCACCAAAGACGAATTTCCTCCATAATTTGTTCTGTAGCAGCATCAACTTCCCAAGACGTTGCTGTTGCCCAAGCATTGTTGGGTAACTTCGCTTGCAAGCCTTCTTCTGCTTGGTCAAGTTGCTGGAGAATGCCGGAAATACAGCGCTGTTTTTTACGAATTGTGTGACGGACAATTTCTGTGGGATGTGCTGTAAAAACGAGGCGAACATCTAGCTGTTCTAGCAATCTTTGAATAGTTTGAGGGGGCATATTCACCTTTTTGAGGTGAGGAAAAAGCCAGTAGAAAGTACCTGCTTGGTAAAGGTGATCTTCTTCGCTATCTTGCCAGCTTTTTTCTAAGCGATTAACTCCTAGAGGCGAATCTTTAGTAGTTCCATTTTCTAAATCATCGGAGTTGGGTGCAGATTCTCCCTTTTGCTCTTTGTAGGTAACTTGACGAGAAATTTGTTGATCTTTTTGTTCGTAGTGTTGCTCAACGATATTAATTAATTGGAAATAAAGAGCAAAAGCACGAGCTGCTTTAATGGCATCATCAAGCTCTAATTTAGCAATTAATTTCGGTACAGATGACTCCGGTAACTCTGTGGTTAAACCTTCTGGAGAACACATTGACCGTAGTTGCTTTAGTAAATCTAATAACTCCTGACCACATTCATACCGCAGAACCGATTCCCATAAATCTTCTACTAGCTTGAGTCGCCGACGTAACAAAAGTTCAGACGTAGAAGGGAGCCTAATTTCTTGCTCAGAAAATTGTAGAAGCGAACTCATAACTGTCTGTTCCCACTAAAAAAACTATAACCCACTTACAAAAAACACCTACTATATTGCGCCCCTAGATGATTTTGGTGTTTTTTGATTTAGATCAAAAATGTCAAGGGCGTTTGGGTAGCGCTTTTATGATTGTATGGGTTCGTGGTTTACTTTGTAGCACAAGTGAACACTGAATAAAGAATTCATACTCTAGTAAGATGAAAGATTTGGGCTTAAATATAAGCTACTTGCCTTTTTCTTGTTCCTGATTTAGTTGGGAAAAATGGAGTAAGGGCAAATGGTCACCTCGAAAAATTTCTTCGCTAGCTTTGCCAATCTCGATTAATGATTCAACCAGCTTCTCCGTTGCCATAACGCTAAGTAAGAAAGGCCCTGTCGCAAAACTCAAGACATTTTCTGCGTTGATTGGTAATTTAGAAAGATTCCAAGCTGCATTTTGCGAGGAATTTTTGTATTCTGGTGGCATTGCTTGTCTATTATATAGTTTATAAAATTGCTTACTTACATGATATTTTAATACCCTTTGTCCTTAATCAATTGCTAATCCCAGATTTGTAAACAGTGATGTTGGATGTAGATCGACACCACCCTAAAACTCGCAACCCTTCTTTTTCTGAATGGTTGTATCAGGCGCTTCAAAAATCTGAACAAGTGCCGTTGAATATGCGCTTGCGAGTCCGTTTGAAGGGTAATAATCTTTTAGTTCTTTGCGAAGATCGTTCCTGTCCCCAGGCTACTAAGCTTGTACCTCGATTGGCTAAGATTCTTAAATCGACTCAGGGGCAACAGAAAATTTTAGCTTTGGGACATAAAGATTCCATTTACCAAGTGGTTGTTTATGGTAAGGAAGTTGGTCAAAATAGTTTTGCTTGGATCAAAACTATTACCCTCAATCCAGAGAAATCATCTCTACCTGAAGGAAAAAAGCACTCCCTAGACTCCCATAAAAATTTAGCCCGTTCTGGTTATCCTACTGCTATTGCTCGCTATCTCAGTGCCGTTCTTTCTCACTTAGGCGTTAGTGTCAAGGTTGTCCTGCAAAAGCTTTCTGAGGCTGACGAACTAGCAGAAACCTCTGACCGCAGGCTTTGGGTGATTTGCAGTTGTAACTATAGTCCTGACCCCTCTTTACTTGCTGAACCCATTGCCCAAAAGCTACGAGCCTTAGAACTAGAAGGTCATAGAGAAGCTATTGTTAGAGCACAGGTAAGGGGTGAAGAACTCCCTGACTGGACTTTACGGGTAGATTTAACATCTTCAAAGCAGATGCTCAAAAATTGGGCTAAGTGGGGAGATATTCAGGCTTTAACCCGCTTACTTAATGAAGAATTGCAAGACCAAGGCATGGAAGTCAGGGCTGTTCTTAAAGATGTAACCTTACATCTATTTGCGAGGGTTCTATCTCCAACTCAGGAAGCTCATCAAGACAGTCCTAACCAGGATAACGTCGTAGGGGTAATTTTGCCAATTTTAGAGCTTCTCAAGCCCCAAGGAATTGAGTCTGCTACGGTTTATGGTATCCAAAATCCCAAGCTTAATAGGGCAACCATAAATAATGACCCTGGTATGGTTAATTTTGCTAATATTAATCATCCTGTTAATGCCCATGGTTCAGAAGTACCTGTTTGGATTAAATGGTTAAGTTTGATGCCACCAGGAGAGGGGACTTCGGCTTATTCTCTTGCTCAACAAGGTGATAAAAAATCCCTTACTTTCCTACTGCAAAGATTACTCAATCCTGACATTGATGAACGCTCACGGTTAGGAGGAGTTAGGGTTAAGCTGTGTCGCAAACAAAATCTTCTCCACATTATGTGTGAGGGTATCATCTGCCCTTCTCAAGAAGTTGTCCCCCCAATAGAAAGCTTACTGCGTCAACTTTCTATTCCTCAAATTGTCGGGGTAAGAATTTATGGTCGTCGTGCTGGTAAATCGTCGGCGACTTGGAGTCGGGGTGTTGATTTTGTTAGTCGTAAAAGTTTGGCGGTTGAAGTAACTCCGGAATTTGAGGAGACAGAAAATTATCCTCCTAAAGTGGAAACTGCTACCAATGATGAAGCTTTACTTCCTCAACAAGAGGAGGAAAGCAACCCCACTATTCTTAGTCAAATAGGTTCAGGAACTGGTCAGTTCCTCAAGCAAATTCTCTGTTTATCGAGGTTTTTTGTTCCTGACCAACAACCAACTTTGGCTCCTACCTTAACAAATAAAGGCATAAGAGCAACGGTTGCTTGGGCTACTTTAGGGTTGATCTGCGCTTTGACAACAGATAGCTTATTGGGATTATGGCTGCAAAATAGTTCTCAAGTAGAAGAACAGGAAAAAAATTTGTTAGCTGATTTTGAAGACGAACTCCTGCCCACTTCTCCAACTTCTGGGGAAGTTTCTGGAGAAGCCGATGGAGTTTTTAATGGGGAACAATTTACCCAAAAAGGACAAAAGCAAATTGGCTCGGAAGGTATATCTCGCCCCAATGCTACCACCGCCGCCATACTAGCTTCTGCCCGTTCTGATAATCCTTCTTTTAATAACCGACTATTAGATGAAAAGTTAGCCCTTTACCAACAACAGGTTAAAGAAAAAGGGGGTCCTCCCGATGTTTTGATTGTGGGAAGTTCTCGGGCTTTGCGAGGAGTAGATCCTCAAAGGTTGCAAGAAACTCTAGCTCAACAAGGTTATGAAGATTTAAAGGTATTTAATTTTGGTGTTAATGGTGCGACTGCTCAAGTAGTAGATTTTATTCTGCGTCGTCTTTTAAGTCTGGAGGAATTACCGAAACTAATTATTTGGGCAGATGGGGCTAGGGCTTTTAATAGTGGCAGGGAAGATTTGACTTACCAAGCTATTGCTAATTCGGCAGGTTATCAAAAATTAAATGCAGGAAATTTTGCTAACACTTCCCAAGAAGATACTTCTGATCAAGCAAGTTTAAACAATAGCTATGAGGTAGCTAATGATTGGGTTAATGAATTATTAGGTAATATTTCTAGAGTTTATTCCCAGCGCGATCGCCTCAAAGCTTTATTTCGAGATCAATTTGCTAACTTAGTTGATTCTGCTTCTTCTCAAGAAGAAATTGAGAGGTTAACTCAAGAAGAAGGAAGGATGGCTATTGATATTGATGGTTTTCTACCTCTGTCGGAACGCTTCGATCCCCAAACCTATCATCAAGAACATCCTCTAGTTTCAGGGAGCTATGATGGAGACTATAATTCTTTTCGTTTAGACGGAAAACAAGACCAAGCTATCCGAAATCTTTTGCAATTTCTAGCAACTCAAAATAGTAGTTTGGTTTTTGTTAATTTGCCTTTGACGGAGCAGTATTTACAATCCGGTTCGTCGCAAATATGAGAAGGAATTTGCTCAATATATGAATCGTACTGAGGCAGAAACAGGTTTGATTTTTCTAGATTTTGCTAATATCTGGACTGGACAAAATCAGCTTTTTTCCGATCCTAGTCACCTTAACCGATATGGGGCTTTTGAAGTATCTCAAGAGTTGGGGAAAGAAGATGAAATTCCTTGGTCAAAGAAATAGATTTTGCCTTGATTTACTAATCATCGGATTTTTAATTGGGTAATTACCCTACAAACCCAATCTGTCCAGGGGCTAATTGTAAAGCTTTCAATTCTCTTCATTTTCTTCAAATGTTTTAAGAGCTAGTCCCCATACACCTAGAATGTTATATTTGTCAAAAAAACTTTTAAAATCACCTCAAAATTTGTTCACCCTTACACTCTTCATGGTTAATATTTTGAGGGGAATTGCTATGAAATGAACGATTTATCTAGCTTGTAGAGACTCGCTTTTAATTTTTGACACTACAATAGGAGTGTGATTTTTTCTACTTTACCATAAAAGTACACAAATGCGTTGTTTGAAGAATTTTTTTAGACTTGACATTTGGTAAGTTGAAGTTATGTTAATTTTAAATATTTAATAGAAAGCTGAATTTAGTTAAACTGATGCTTATACTATCGCTTTAACGTTTCGGACGCTTTCCCCACCGTAATAAAATCTTAGATCGAGAAACTACTCCCCAAGAAGAAGAGTTTCTCTCTCAACCTAGCTCATCTTTTTAAAAGATAAGAGCAACAAGTCCAAGGAAAAATAGTAAAATGACATTCCTAAACTAACTCCTTTCTCTCCATGAAACTTGTTTGCTCTCAAAGCGATCTCAGCACCAATCTTTCTTTAATCAGCCGTGCTGTACCTTCTCGCCCAACCCATCCCGTCCTTGGCAATGTTTTGTTAGTTGCCGACGAAAAAACCCAGCGAGTTAGTCTTACCGCTTTTGATTTAAGTCTTGGTATTCAAACCAGTTTCCCTGCCCAGGTAATCGAAGGCAGTACCATTACCTTGCCAGCTAAGCTACTAAACGACATCATTTCTCGACTTCCAGAAGGAGAAATCACCCTACTCTATGAAGAGGGAGAGGGGGAGGAAGGAAATGAAGGATCTTCTAGTTACCCTAACTTCAGCTTCCGGACGCTATCAGGTGAGAGGTATGGGGGCAGAGGAGTTTCCTGATTTACCTGTGATTGAAGAAGGACTTGCCCTTCACTTGCCTGGAAATGCTTTAGTAGAAGGTTTGCGAGGTAGTATTTTCGCTGCCAGTACTGATGAGACTAAGCAGATATTAACGGGTATACATTTGGGTTTGCAACAAGATAGCCTCGAATTTGCCGCTACCGATGGACATCGTTTGGCAGTGGTAGAAACTAGTACCGAAGGGGAGGAAGAAGCCGAAGAAACCTCAGCAATTAAAAATAATGTCGAAGAATTTGCTGCAACTATTCCGGCTAGGGCGTTAAGGGAATTGGAGAGAATTTTGGCAACTCGCCAAAGTAAAGAACCTGTGGCACTTTATGCTGATGATGGGCAAGTGGTTTTTGAATTAGGGGAACAACGCTTAACTAGTCGCAAGTTAGATGGACAATACCCCGCTTACGAACAATTGCTCCCCTCACAATTTGCAATTACTTTAACCGTAGAACGCAAACGATTATTAAGCAGCTTAGAATTAGTGGCGGTACTAGCAGAGCAGAAAAATAGTATCGTTAAATTTAGTTTAGATAGCGAGGCGCAACAACTTTCTCTTTCTGTAGATGCCCAAGATGTAGGTAGTGCTAAAGAGTCTATGCCCGCACAAATTTCTGGGGAAAGTATTGAGATTGCTTTTAATGTTAAGTATGTTTTGGATTCCTTAAAAGTACTCAACGCCGCAGAAATTACCATGCAAATGAATACTTCAGATAGTCCGGTGATTTTGACTCCTTTGAGTGGGGTAAAGATGACTCATTTGGTCATGCCAGTACAGATAAGGGGATAATGTCAGTGAACAGTAAACAGTAAACAGTTATCAGTTACCAGTTAGCTTAATTATCTCGTAGGTTGGGTTAAACGAAGAGCAACCCAACGAAACATTGCGATAGTAATATCCGTTTTAATAGTTAATAGGTAAGAAATACAGCTTAATGATTGTTACATAATAGTCTTGGAGCAAAAATTGCTAGATTCCCTAGCTTTAGCGAGCAAATGAGAGATAAATTTCACAATGCGGTAAGACACGGGCTAGAAAAGGATGGTTGGACAATCACCGAAGATCCTCTCAGGATTCGGTCTGGTCGAGTTGATATGCAAATAGACTTGGGGGCTGAGAGGTTACTAGCGGCAATAAGAGGAAAGGAAAAAATTGCTGTTGAGGTGAAAAGCTTTACCAATCCATCTAATATTTCTGAGTTTCACACTGCTTTGGGACAATTTTTGAATTATCAAGTTGCTTTAGAAGAACAGAAGCCCGAATTTAAGCTGTTTCTGGCTATACCTATGGGGACATTCAAAACATTTTTTAATCTACCATTCGTACAAACGGTAGTTGAGCGTTTTCAACTTAGTCTCTTAGTTTATAATCCATCTGAAGAGGTGATTTTAGAATGGAAAAGGTAAGTCAATATCGCCAATATATTAAACAACTTCTGAGTGACTATGCTAGTAAAAGTCCATCTGATGAAGATGTAGAAGCTGCCTTAATCTTTGATACAGAGCGTGACCATTATCAAGTTGTTTACACTGGCTGGAAGAATCACCAACCAATGTACGGTTGTGTTCTCCACTTTAGTATCAAAAATGCCAAAGTTTGGATACATCATGATGGCACGGAAGTTGGTTTCGCTAACGAACTTGTTAAGTTAGGAGTACCGAAGACGGATATTGTACTAGCATTTCAAGAGCCTGCTGTGCGGCAATATACTGACTTTGCTGTAGGTTAAAGCAAAAGCTTATCTCTCCCTCTGTTTACTGATAACTCTACAAACAGGACTTACGTAGTGAGGGCATAGGGAATAGTCAATAGTCAATAGGGAAAAGGCATTGAGAAAAATTGAGCTAGACGCAACAAATACCATTTTGAATGCGTTTCAGCTTAGCTGTTTCTCTTTAAGAAAATTACCCAAAAGTTAGTAGTCATCTTTAAGATGCCGATCGCTGTTAGCCAGGGATTTTAATCCTTGGCGGTTTAATTGAATAGACTGAGAACTGCATAAAGTAGCCGTTGCCGCAGGTTAAACTGATGGGATAGGGCGACCCAATTTAAACTTTGGTTGGTTGGAAATACTTCGGAAACGGGTCGCCTCTACAACTGATAAGGTTACAACTGAAAAATGGCAAAAGATGAGGCGTATCGCGAAGCGGAAAAGAGAATTGAGGTAGCGAAGCAAGACGGGGCGACGGAACTTGATCTTAGAAACTTGGGGTTGAGTGAGTTGCCAGAAACAATTGGTGAACTTGTTGACCTGAAAGTTCTTGATCTTGGTTATAAAGACGATAAGGAAGGTGAGAGAAACAAACTAACTGAGTTGCCAGAGTCTTCAGGCAATCTCACCCAGTTACAGAGACTTGACCTCGATTCTAACCAACTAACCACAGTACCGGAATTTCTCGGCAACTTCACCCAGCTACACTGGCTTTACCTCGATTCTAACCAACTAACCACAGTACCAGAATCTCTCGGCAACCTCACCCAGTTACAGGGGCTTTCCCTCTCCTCCAACCAACTAACCACAGTACCGGAATTCCTCGGCAACCTCACCCAGTTACAGGGGCTTTCCCTCTCCTCCAACCAACTAACCACAGTACCGGAATTCCTCGGCAACCTCACCCAGTTAAAGATTCTTGCCCTCTCCTCTAACCAACTAACCACAGTACCAGAATTTCTCGGCAACTTCACCCAGCTACACTGGCTTTACCTCTACTCCAACCAATTAACTGACATACCAATTTCACTGGCACAGCTCAAGCATCTAAAAACACTTACACTTAATAACAATCCCCTAAACCCCGAACTAGCCGCAGCCAACGAACAAGGACTAGATGCAATCAAAGCCTACCTACAAGCCAAAGCGGAAGGAGAAGTTGTCCTCAACGAAGCCAAACTCATCATAGTAGGAGAAGGGGACGTAGGCAAAAGCTGCTTACTAGGGGCATTGCGGGGTGATCCTTGGCTAAAAGACTGCCCCACTACCCACGGTATAGAAATCAAGCCTGTCACCCTCACTGACACCACTAACAATACAGAAATCATCCTCAACGGTTGGGACTTTGGAGGGCAGCGAGTCTATCGCCCTACCCATCAGCTTTTCTTCTCTGCCCCAGCCGTTTACCTCGTAGTCTGGAAGCCCAGGGAAGGGCCGCAACAGGGCTTTGTGCGGGAGTGGATCACCCTAATCAAACATCGTGAACCCGATGCTAAGGTGATAGTGGTGGCTACCCACGGAGGGCCGCAACAGCGTCAACCGGATATAGATAGGCAAGAGTTGACGGACCTGTTTGGAGAAGATACGGTGCAGGGCTTCTTCTTTGTGGACAGTAAACCCCATGAAGCTACCACAGAATGTAAAAATGTTAGTTCCCTCAAGGAGAAGATTACCGAAGTTGCAACGGCTTTACCAGGTATGGGGCGTACTATCCCGGCGAAATGGCATCAAGTCCGGGAGGCATTGAAAGCAACGGGTAAGCCCTATCTGTCCTATCAAGATGTCTTAGCTATTTGTGCCGCACAAGGAGTAACCGGGTTTCTCGCTGAACAATGTATCCGCGTTTATCATACCTTGGGTAACATTGTTCACTACCACTACGACACTGTCTTAAAAGATATTGTCATCCTCAAACCCGACTGGCTGACTAAAGCGATTAGCTTTGTTTTAGACGACGAACAAACCCGCCATAACAACGGTTTAGTTGAGTTTGCCCATCTCAGCCAACTATGGAGTAATCCCCCCGTTGCTGGAGAGGAAGGTTATCCCCTTGACTTACATCCTGTCTTCCTCCGTTTGATGGAAAAGTTCGACCTTTCCTACAAGGTGGTACTCGATGCCGCTTCAACGGAAGAAAGTACCACTAGCCTCATCGCCCAACTTGTCCCCGACAATCGCCCCCATCCCTTACCCTGGCGTGAAGAAGAGGGGGAACGACAACAAATCCAAATCTGTCGCATCGTCGATAAAAGGGGACAACTTGCCAACGCTGAAGGGTTGTTTTATCGCTTAATTGTGCGTCTCCATAAATACTCCTTAGGGCGCAACGATTACAGAAAGAGTATTCACTGGCAACGGGGGCTAATGCTTGACGACGAATACAACGGCCGTGCTTTATTAGAACATATTGGTACAAATGTGCAAATTACTGTTAGGGCTGCCTATCCGAGGCATTTTTTGCATCAACTTACCCAGGAGGTTAAGTGGCTAGTGGAAAGTTGGAAAGGATTAAAGTGTAAGATTTTTGTCCCCTGTATTGCTCCCTGCGGTATGAACCAGCCTGGTTTAGCTAAGTTCGAGGTTAAGAAACTAATCGTCACCAAGCAGAGAAACCAGACAGAATACCTTTGTAATGTTTCCGGTTGCGACGAATGGCAAAATATTGATAAGTTGATGCTGAATGCCCCAGTTATTAAGACTAGAGAGAATGAGGAAATCTCCGAGATGCAAAGGGAGATAAGAGGAATCCGCCAAGATATTCGGGTTTTAGATCAGCGCAATCAGAAAGGCTTCCAAGGGCTTAAGCAAGGGCAAAAGGTGATTTTGAGTAAGGTTGATGAACAATTTACCAACTTGATGCAAACCTTCACCGACGAAGCAAAGGAAGGGCCACGTTTGTTTAGTTTTAAACCCGTTGAACCCAGTTTCTTTGATAGCCCGAAATGGCTAAAAGCAAAGTTTCAGCTTACCCTCTGGTGTGAACATTCCCGCCAACCTCTACCCACTCTCAACCCTGGTAATAGTAAGCAAGGTGTCTACGAAATTGAGTTAAGCCGTGAATGGTTTACCAAGGCGGCCCCCTACCTCAAGCTGATGACTACCACCATCGGTTTAGTGTTACCCGTAGGGGCATCGGCGACAAAGTTGCTGTTAGAAGAGAATGTTTATAAAGGTATTGAAGAAGAGTTAGATTTTGCCCAAAAGGCTATTGAGTTTTCCACTAAAAGCACTGATTTAGTAGTAGACGGGTTGAGGGAAAACAACGCCCCCGACTTTGAATACGGGAAAGATATCCGCGCCGAAGGTGCGATGTTGCGGCAACTCCACGCTATCCTCAAGGAAGAAGATCCCAGTTTTGGAGGTTTGGCAAGAGTACCGAATAAACGTCAAGAGTTTGTTTGGGTTCATCCTCAGTTTGTTAAGGAGTATTGATTTAAGTAATAAGTAATAAGTAAGTAGTCGTACAAAAAAAGAGGAGAAGATTTGGTTAATACTGTCGGAATCGCCAAGCAATTTTTCCCAGCAGAAAAAGTTAGAGATGTCCAACCTTGGGGCAACGGTAATGTTAACGATACTTTCCTCGTTACCCTCGATACCCCCCAAGCAAGTTTTATTCTGCAACGCATCAACACTAATGTATTTCGCCAACCAGAATTGGTGATGCAAAATCTTCGTCTGTGTACAGAACATATTAGCCAACGTCGCCAAGAATCTGCCCTCTTAAAGTCTGACAGACGTTGGGAGATGCCCAAAGTGCAGTTAACTCATGATGGGCAAGAGGGCTATGTTGATGCTGAGGGGAATTTCTGGCGGGGACTTAGCTTCATTGAAGGTGAGTCTTTTGATACTATCAAAAATACTAATTTAGCCCAGGAAGTTGGTTATGCTTTGGGGATGTTTCATAATCTCCTTAGTGATTTACCAACTGAGAAATTAGCTGATACTTTGCCAGGGTTTCATATTACTCCTTTATATCTCCAACAATACGATCAGGTATTAGAAAAAGTAGAAATAGAAATTTCTACTGAGGTAGCATATGGCTTGAAATTCATCAGCGATCGCAGAATTTGGGTAGAGGTTTTAGAAAATGCCAAACAACAGGGAAAGTTACCTCTACGGGCAATTCACGGCGATCCGAAGGTTAATAACGTTATGGTTGATCGTAGTACCGGGCAAGCTATTTCTATTATTGATCTTGATACTGTTAAACCAGGTTTAGTTCACTACGACATTGGCGACTGTTTGCGTTCAGGATGTAATCCTACTGGGGAAGAAACCCAAAACTGGCAAAATGTTCATTTTGAGGTGGATCTTTGTCAAGCAATTTTACGAGGTTATTTTCTTTTGGCAAAAGGTTTCCTTAAGGAAAATGATTACGAATATATTTATAACGCTATTCACTTAATTACCTTCGAGTTAGGGTTAAGATTTTTTAGTGACTATTTGGCAGGAAACGTTTACTTTAAAGTCAAATATCCAGAACATAATCTCGCTAGGGCGTTAGTGCAGTTTAAACTCACAGAAAGTATTGAATCCCAAGAAGATGCTATTCAAGCCATAATTAAGGACTTGAAATGAATAAACAAAAATTTTCTCTGCAACCTTTTAACTCTAGAACTAATATTGATATTTCAGGACAAATCAATCGCTATAAAAACAACTTAACGATTAAATATACCCTCGCTGGCAAAATAACAGAAATCTTGATTTCTGAACCAAAAAATAAACCAAACCGCCAACATAACCTTTGGCAAACCACTTGTTTTGAATTCTTTCTGGCTATCAAAGATTCTCTTCAATATTGGGAATTCAACCTTTCTCCTAACGGTGATTGGAATATTTATCGCTTTGACAATTATCGCCAGGGAATGAAGGAAGAAACTGCTTTTAGGTCTTTGCCATTTTTAGTTAGAAAAGATTTAAACTCGTTCAACTTATACCTAGAATTTGAGCTTGCTAAAATTGTTAATAAAGAGCAGGAAATAGAAGTAGCGATCGCAACTGTTATTAAAACAAAAGATAGTGAAATAACTTACTGGGCTTTAAATCATCCTAGTCAAGAAGCTGATTTTCATCATAGAGATAGCTTTTTGATGGCATTTTAAACTCAGTAATTCACGAAAATCATCTAGAAATTCCTAAGTGGCTGAGGTATATTCCTAAATTAGCCAAAGGGCAAAAAAGCGAGTCTAGACTGTACCTAATAGTACTAATAATTGCTATAGTTATTTTTATAATAATAAAGAATAAAATGAATTTTAAAATTATTGTTGCTCTATTTTTGCTAACTAGTCTTGTAGCTTGTAGCGATCCCAAAACAAGAAACAAAAGCGGTGATCCCAAGAAAGACGCTAATATAGCCAAAGCAATGGATTGCCCTAACTGTACACTAGAACAAATTGACTTAAGCGGAGCTAATCTCAGAAAAGCTAACTTAAAGGGGGCTGACTTAAGCAAAGCTAACTTAAGTGGTGCAAATTTGAGTAGTGCTAACTTAAAAGGTGCTAACTTAACAGAGGCAGATTTAAACAGCATAAACCTTAATCAAGCTAATCTTGAAGAAGCAAATTTAAGCGATGCTAAGTTAATTAATGCTAGTTTGATGAATGCTAAATTGAAAGGAGCTAAAAAAATCAAAACAGCGAACCTTTTCAATGCTAACCTGTGTGGAGCAATTATGCCGACGGGGATTATTTCTGTTCAAGGCTGCATTTAATCAGTTATCGGTTATGAGTTATCAATGAGCAACAATATTCGTTTGGCTGTAGTATTGAAGACTTTGGCCCTTGCTTTGAGTTTCTTTAGTTTGGTGGGTGTTAACCCAGTTTTGGCACAGGAAATTATGCGTACTTTAACTGTAACCGGGCAAGGAGAAGTTGAGATTCCCACCACCATAACTCAAGTGCGTTTAGGAGTAGAGGTAAAAGGAGAAACTGCCACCCAGGTGCAACAAGAAGTTGCCCAGAGGACAACTGCGGTAGTAAATTTATTGCGATCGCGGAGTGTAGAAAAACTCGAAACCACTGGTGTTAATCTCCGCCCCGAATATAACTATAACAATCAACAAAGAGATTTAATCGGTTACGTTGGCAGCAATATAGTTAGTTTTCGCCTCGCCACAGCACAAACGGGAGATTTGATTGATGCTGCGGTTAATGCCGGGGCAACTCGTATAGACAGCATCAACTTTATCGCCTCAGATACCGCTATAAGCACCGCTAAGCAAGAAGCTTTAAGGGAAGCAACTGAGGATGCACAAAAACAGGCGGATACAGTTTTAGGGATGCTCAACTTAACCCGCCAAGAAATTGTTAATATAGTTCTAGATGGAGCGATGATTTCTCCACCTCAACCAATTCCAGTTAATGCCAATCTACGTTCGGCTTCTCCAGAAGCTGATTCATTTAGTTCTCCTATTATTGGTGGGGAACAAAAAGTAACAGCCAACGTCACCTTGCAAATAACTTACTAAAACTCGGAATTTCCCCCATAGTCATCTACCATACCTGGGTTGTTATCCCGCTTAGAACCTAATAAATCTAACCGTTCTACCTTAATCACTGGCTTAGAACGGCTAGCACCGGTACTGCGATCGCTCCAAGTTTCGATTTTCAAGTTACCTTGAATACCAATCAAACTACCTTTACGAACGTAATTACCAGCTATTTCTGCGGTTCGTCCCCAAATTTCCAGATTAAACCAATCTGGTTGGTCACTATTTTTGCTTCTACGTCGGACAGCCAAAGTTAAATTACAAACTACACTCCCAGACTCAAAATACTTGACATCTGGATCTGTACCGGCGTGTCCTACTAAATTGACAACATTAATATTCATGAGACTACACTAAAAAATAGTACAAAGGTACTTTAATGATTTTAACTCCTAAGAAACAATTTTAGGAATTTTCTACTTCAAGTCTAGCTTTCTCCGGAAGGTACTCCCATAGGCTTGAACTCTTCTTTAGACAACGTGTCATCAGAAATTTTTAACCATAAAATGTTATATTGCACTAGACGTAGGAAAGAAAACATAATAGAATCCTCCTCGATTGCAGTTTGGTTACATTTTCAGTTACACACCGCAGATTTCATTTTGGAGGCGTAGAAGCTAGTGGGTTTTTTTAGTCGTTTTTCCCTGTCTAGGGACATGGGTATCGACCTTGGTACAGCTAATACGTTAGTTTACGTTTCTGGCAAAGGTATAGTTCTCCAAGAACCCTCTGTAGTTGCCATAGACCGAGACGAAAAAATACCATTAGCTGTAGGGGAAGATGCAAAGAAAATGCTGGGTAGAACTCCCGGAAACGTATTTGCAGTTCGACCTTTACGAGATGGTGTTATCGCCGACTTTGATACTGCTGAGTTAATGCTCAAGCACTTTATCCGGCAAGTACACGGAGGTAGGGCTTTAGTTTCTCCCCGTATCGTTATTGGTATTCCTAGTGGCGTAACTGGAGTAGAACGCCGCGCAGTCATGGATGCAGCAGAACAAGCAGGTGCTAGTACAGTTTATTTAATAGACGAACCTGTAGCTGCCGCTATTGGCGCTGGTCTTCCAGTAGCAGAACCAACTGGTAACATGATTATTGACATCGGTGGTGGTACGACTGAAGTAGCCGTATTGAGTCTACAAGGAACAGTATTAAGCGAATCTGTAAGAGTCGCCGGTGATGAGCTAAGCGACTCCATTACCCAATACATGAAGAAGGTACACAACCTAGTCATTGGGGAACGTACTTCAGAAGAAATTAAAATTAAGGTAGGTTCAGCTTATCCTACCGCAGATGACGAGCCAAGCATGGAAGTAAGAGGCTTACATCTACTCTCTGGCTTACCCCGCACTGTCACCATTAAAGGGGCAGAAATTCGTGAAAGTATGTCAGAACCTCTTTCTGTAATTGTTGATGCTGTCAAGCGCACTCTAGAGCGCACACCTCCGGAGTTAGCAGCAGATATTATTGACCGGGGCATCATGTTAGCCGGAGGCGGCGCATTATTAAGGGGGCTAGATACCCTCATCAGCCACGAAACAGGCATTGTTACTCACGTAGCCGCAGATCCCCTTAGCTGTGTAGTTTTAGGGACAGGTCGAGTTCTCGAAAACTTCAAGCAATTAGAACGAGTATTTAGTGGACGTTCTCGCGGACTCTAGTTCTCAAGCGAATCAGGATAGAGGCAGAAAGAATATCCTTTCCCCTTTTGCTGTCAATTGTTAATTGACAGACCATAAACAGCCAACCATAACTAACCTAAAATATATAGACCTATGTTTTCATCGCGTCGTATCTGGCGCAAGTACGGCACTCGAACCCTACTCACGGGGCTAGTGATCACCACTGCTTGGGTAATTCGCCAAACTCAAGGTGCTTTGGTCACTGAATTATATAGTTCTGCTGTCCGACCTTTTCGGAATGGCCCCACTCAAGAAGAGCAACTTACTAACGCCAAAATCCAGCAACTTAATCAAGAGTTGGCTGAAATAAAAGTCCAGAACGAGAAATTCAAACAACTACTAGGTTACGTTGAAAAACAAGACAAAGAAAGTATTGTTGCTCCTGTAATCGGCCGCAGTGCAGACCACTGGTGGCATCAAGTAACCTTAGCTAGGGGTAGTAAAGATGGTGTAGAGGTGGGCTATGTAGTGGTCGGTATTGGGGGACTCGTCGGTCGAGTAACTAGCGTTACTGCTCATACCAGTAGAGTATTACTTATTAGCGATCCTAAAAGTAAAATTGGTGTCACCGTTAGCCGTACTCGTGACATGGGAGCAATGAAAGGGGTTGGTACAGACAGAGCCTTAATGCACTTTTTTGAAAAAGTACCTAATATTCGTAAAGGAGATGTAGTTACTACTTCTCCAGTGAGCCGCGTTTTGCCCGCAGGTATACCTATTGGCGTTATCGAATCTATAGACACAGAAAGTGGTCCTGCTCCCCAAGCTACAGTAAAGCTATCAGCACCAATGGGGCAGTTAGAGTGGTTAGCCATTCACCCTTTTAAGCCCAAGTCTTAGGTTCTTGTTGCCAACAAAACTAGAATAAACCCCACGAAAGAACCTCCTGTTGTGATTAAGGTTTCTGAATTATCACCCCATTTCCGTTCTACCCTTAACTGGTTAATAATTATCGGTTCGGTGCTTCTGTGCGCGATGTTTTCCTTAACTCGCTTACCAGGGATGCAGTTACAAGATATTGGCCCTCAGTGGTTGCTAATTTGGGTAGTAGCTTGGAGTGTCAAGCGAACTCCTTTTCAAGGGGCGATCGCTGGTCTTGCGTTAGGAGCAATTCAAGACGGTTTAACCTCCTCCTATCCTTCCCACATTATTTCCCTGACTTTAATCGGCTTCCTCACCGCTCGTTTACAAAAACAAAGGTATATACAAGAAGATTTTATTTCTATTGCTTTAATAGTGTTTGCGATGACAGCGATCGCAGAAACTATAACGGCTATTCAATATAGTTTATATGGCTTTGTCAGTCTAGAAAAAATTTGGGTAACTCACCAAAGGGCTGTGCTACTCTCAGCAACTCTTAGCAGTCTTTGGGGTCCCATTGTTTATTGGCCTCTTAATCGCTGGTGGCAGCAAATAGAAGCGTTTGAACAGTGAACAGTGATCAATGTTTAATGATGCACAAGTGCCTTGAACTTGCTCTTTGTGCCTTGGGAAAGACCTCTCCTAATCCTTTAGTTGGTGCGGTTGTAGTTAAGGATGGTAAGGTTGTAGGAACTGGTTTTCATCCTGGTGCTGGTCAACCCCATGCAGAGGTTTTTGCACTAAGAGAAGCAGGAGAACAGTCCCAGGGTGCTACAGTGTATGTTAACCTTGAACCTTGTAATCATTATGGTCGTACACCCCCTTGTTCTCAAGCTTTAATTAAAGCGGGAGTCGCTAAGGTGGTGGTAGGTATTATTGACCCTGATCCCCGTGTTTCTGGAGAAGGGATTAAAACCCTAAGAAATGCTGGCATCGAAGTTGTGGTTGGGGTGGAAGAAGCAGCTTGTCGCCGCATTAACGAAGCTTTTATTCATCGCATTTTGCACCAACGTCCCTTTGGTATTTTAAAATATGCTATGACCTTAGATGGGAAAATTGCGACCAATACAGGTCATAGTAGTTGGGTAACTAGTAAAGCTGCCCGTCAGCGGGTACACCAAATCAGGGCAGCTTGTGATGCGGTTATTGTTGGGGGTAATACGGTACGTCGTGATAATCCCCATTTAACTACCCACGGTATTAGCAAACACAACCCTTTACGAGTAGTAATGAGTCGCCGTTTAAATTTACCCAAATCAGCTCATTTGTGGAATCAAGCAGAGGCAGAGACTTTGGTATTTACTGAAGCAGGGGCAGATTTGGAGAGGCAAGAGTTGTTAGAAAAACAAGGGGTAGAAGTGATCAATTTTGCTACTTTAACTCCGGGGTTGGTTATGGCAAATTTATATGAGCGGGGAATGTGTAGCGTGATTTGGGAATGTGGTGGTGTTTTGGCAGCAGAGGCGATCGCTGATGGTGCTGTTCAAAAGGTGATGGCTTTTATTGCTCCTAAAATTATTGGTGGTAGCGATGCCCCTTCTCCTGTGGGTTCCCTCGGTTTTACGAAGATGACAGAAGCTTTATCCCTGAAAAAAATCAGTTTAACCCAGGTAGAATCGGATTTTTTGCTTGAGGGGTATTTTTGAAGCTAGTTGCTAAACCGCTATTGGCGAAGCCTTGTCGTCAGACTACAACAATTGATGCGAGTGCATTATTCTTTCTATTTCATATTAGTATTGATAAGCAAAACCTTACTTCTTTGTAGTAAAGCTTTAAATTATTTAAACATCAGCACTTTTTTAGACTTTTTACGAAGTTATATTAAGAACGACTTGATAGGGTCTTGACATTGCTTTTTTTCATAGTAGAATAAATCAAGATTTATAAACAATGATAAGATTGCCTTTTTATATCTAAAACAGCCTTTAACTAAAGAATTCCACGAAAAAATGAGGCTTGGCCTTAAGTTGGAAAAGTGAAGAGAAGAGATTCTGCAACAAGAGAATAACTTGTTTTTAGAAGGTAAATTTTATTACCTATTGACAAAACGCAGCTTCAATGGCGTTTTACTTAGTTAACTCTGTAGTTAAATCTGATAGACTCTCTAATTTAGCAGCCGCTTCACCTTTAGTTAAAATTGCTTCTGCTTGGGCAAAACCTGAATTAAGATCCGGGCAAAAGCCACTATGCCACAAATAGAAGCCCCCATTTAAGATGGCGGCTGACATTAATTCTCCTGGTTTACCTTGCAACACTTCCTTAATTTGTTTAATTAATAGTTCAGTGGATTCTAAAAGAACATCTTGCCCCCCTAAATCGTAGTCGCGAGGGTGGAGATGGAAGCGTTGAAAGTTAGGTTGGTTAGATTTGTTGATACCAATAATGGCAGTGCGACTCTGGGCAAGATCGCAACTTCCTTCTAATCCTTTGACCGTAGTAAAATTATTTATGCCCTTCAATGCAAAAGCTTTCTGAAAACGTTCTTCACTAGGAGGATGGACGAAGCCGGAAATTAAATGACCATCTCCTGAGTAAGGAAACCAGACTAATTCTAGGGTAGCAATGGTAGGACGTTTACCAATTTGCTCTCGGTAAGGAACTAGACCGTTTGCGGTGGGAAAATGTTGAGGTAAATAGACAAAACCAATACCTGTATTAGCAAAGATTTGTTGGCTTTGGGGAAGAGTCAGGGGAGAAAAGTCTACACCTAACCCCTGCCAAATTTCAACGAGAGGGATTCCGTACTTAGTGGGCATACAATCTCCCCCGTGCATAATAAGCGGGATTCCTGCTGTAGCGAGAATTAGGGCTGTTATGGGCATGACAGGGGCATTACGGGATCGCCCATCATAAGGATTGCTAAAAACATTAACTGGATAGGGAGAAGCATCTATGGCTTCCAGTTTGGGACCAAAGGAATCATAGGCATCCAACATCCCTGCCAACTCTTCAGGAGTAGGGCGTTTGATGCGGTGGGCAATCATAAAAGCGCCAATTTGGGCAGGAGTGGCTTCTTGCAACAACATCATTTTCGTAGCGGTTGCTGCCTCTGAACGAGTCAAATCTTTACTAGTGTGAGTACCACTACCAACTTTTTTAAGTAATTCTCTAAATATTTCGCTCATTTTTACAGCCAGTCAAAATTTCCCCATTAACCATTACCTATTACTTTTTCTACCTCCCTATTTGCCCAACTCCCTACTTCCATTACCGGAGGTTGGGCAACTTTTTTCACTAATTCGCAAAACTTTTGAATGGGAGGAATTTGCAGGCGATCGCGAGTTGTCACTAGAACAACTTCCCTGGTGAAATTATACTCTCCATTGCCATTTGAGGAGGGATGTTTGGCAATAGGACGAATAGCTAAGGTTATATCTGTGGTGGCATCTAGTAGGGCAGCATGGGGTAATAAAGCAATCATTTCTCCTTGTCTGACTACCCCTCGAAAAGCATCTAAGGTATTTAATTCCACCGCAGCATTGAGGTTAGCTTCGACAGCGAACAATCGTTGTACTAAACGCTGCATCCCATAGCCGTCTTTAAAGACAACTTGGGGATATTTAGCTAATTCTGACCAAGGTATTTTTTCATATTTGGTTAAGGGATGGTTCGCCCCCATGAGTACTTCAATGGATTCATGATAAAGGGTATCTACTACCATTTCTGGGTTGGCAGTTAGTAAGCGGTTATTCATCACCACCGCTACATCTACTAAACCATCTCGGAGTACTTTAAGGGCGCGATCGCTACCCAAGGCTGTGACTCGTAGTTGTACTTCTGGGTAGTGGGTACAAAATTGCTGTAGTACTGGAGGTAAGTAATGGGAACAGACAGAATGGATGGCTGCGACGCAAAGTTCTGGTTGTTTCCCGGCTATTAAGTCTGCTATTTCTTGGCTAGCAGCTTGCCACTCCTTACAAATTTTTGTGGCACGAGGTAGTAAGTTTTCCCCGGCTAAAGTCAGTTTCGCTTGGGCCAAACGATGGAATAAAGGCAAACCCAATTCCATTTCCAAAGCTTGTATCTGGCGACTGATAGTAGATTGAGTGACACCGCATTTCCGGGCAGCTTGTCCGAAGCTTCCGGTTTCGGATACAGCCAAAAAAGCCTGTAACTGCTCAATCCTCATAATGATTTATCTGTAATCCAGATTACATTGTTACCCAAGAGCTAATCCTAGAGAACTTTAGTAGATAGTTCCGTAAGTATTGATACTAAAATTGATAATTGTACGGCTTGCCGTTGTCGTAGACTGAATTGATAATAGGGCGACCCAATTTAAACCTTAGTTTGTCAGAAATATTGGGAAAACGGGTCGCCTCTACAATTGCTTCTAGAAGGTGAAGGTTGTTCTCAGTGTACCGATAAAGACATCTTCAGCATCGGAGTCTTGACCAACACTAGGCAACCAAATTATGCCAGGAGTAATGAGAATATTATTGCTTAACTTGTACTTGTAGAAAGCTTCTGCGTGATAAGCCCAATCTCGATTTGCTAAGGGTACTGTTGCCCCTTCAAATTCTAGGCCTCGCAAAGTTGGTTCAGCGCCAAAAGCTAACCCAAGCATATTACCTTCTCCACCCAGATCCAAGAAGCCGAGGTTAGCATTAAATGTCCAAATATCCGCATCCCCTTTGCCGATTAAGCGAGCATCCATTTTGCCTACCCAACCATTAAGAATTAAGCTTTCGCTAAATCTTAAGGATGTTTCGATGCCGTAAGCATTGGTAGAAACAGCAGTAGCATCAGTAGTTGCGCTAACACCAGTCCAAGGAGAATTTGCTAAATTAGTGCCAACTCCTCCCAAGAAGAAGCCCCGTTGCTGTCCTGTTCCAGAATTTGCGATACCAGCATAAGAATTGACATAGGTAAAAGCAACCTTGTAGCGATCGCCCAATGCAACTTGCGCTATACCTGAATAGTTGCCATCAAATAAACCTGCGCCTTCAGCAGGGTTACTAGCTTCATTGCTGATGTAACCTAGGTCAACTCTGACTCCTTTAGTCGGTCTGAGAGAGATTGCAGCCCCTGCACCAAGGGGGCCAAGGCGATAGATGGGGTTACGTTCAGCATTAGTAGAAAGCGCCCCTGTCCCCCCTGCACCACTCTCAAAGTAAGGGTTGAGAGTATCGGTATAGTAGTGGTGTAAACCATTATTAGCAATGATTTGCACGGTAGCTTTATCGCCTACAGGAGTGATGTAACGCAGGATATCTATAGCAACGTTGTTATCATTATCCGCGCTGCCAGGAAAGTAGGTAAAGCGACCTTCATTAGTTGCTGTTGGAGCAAGAAGAGGTACAACATTACCAGCCTGGAGGCGAGTTTGTAAAGTATCTCTACCGGTGAAACTGGTCATGAAGTTAAGGCGTACTCTATCTTGGAAGACAGTACTTTTACTATCACCAATGCCACCAAAGGCATCGGAAAGACCGAAAATAACCTCACCGGCTAACTTGGTAGTGGTAGAAAATTGATGATCTTCAACAAAAGCAACTCTACCTTCTAAATCGTCTACCCTAGCCCCTAATACAGCTAATTCTGCTTCAAACTCCTGGACTAAACGACGTAAAGTCGCCAAGTCTCCATCTTCTACATCACCATAATTGGCTTCTACCCACTCCATACAACGACTTAAAGCGGCTGCAAACTCATAGCGGGTAATGTTGCGGTTGCCTTTGAAAGTTCCGTCAGGATAGCCCACAATACAGCCATACTTGTCAACCATTTTCTGTACAGCCTGAAACCAAAAAGGATCGATGTCAGAAAGTTGGGTAACACTGGTTACTTGTTCGAGAGGGTCAATGTCTCCTTGCCCTTCGGTACTGTATTCATTCAGTTGGTTGAGGATTTGGCCATCTTCGGTTGGAGTTTGGGCTAGATAGTTTTCTGGGGTTAATTCCTGTTCAGAAATTTCTGAAACTAATGATTCTTCCGCGCCAACCAACGGAGAAATGAAGAAAGCTAAAGCTACCATAGCGGGGTAACTTAACCAAGAAATTCTATTGATTTTTTGAGAAGTATTCAATTTGTTCCTCACACCTACATAAAACCACACTTCATTTTTTGGGCATAGATAAAGATTCAGGGATTCTACTATGCTCCGTTACTTAAAGAAGTTAAATATATCCCTCAAAATAATTTGTATTCTTGGCTACAGTAAACCAAATTCTCATGCGGTTAATACATAGTTTTATACAAAAAGGTGATTTCAGCCCTGAAGTTTCGGTATAAAAGTACTGGAATTATGAAGCTGGAGACTTTCAACTGTAATTATATCTTGGGAGGATTGAGGGATTTTTTTGAGGGCAGATAAAGCGTGTAATCGCGTAGCTTGTTCTGGATCTTGGCATAGTTTGGTTAACAATGGAACCGCGCTTTTCTCTCCTAAAAATCCTAAAGAAGTTGTTAAAGTTTGTTTGATTAGGGGTTGCTCAATATGACTTTGTTGAGAATAAAAGAAGTGAATGAGGATTCTAGCAGCTTGAGGTTTTAATTCTGGTTTAGATATACGTCCTAAGTTGGCAATAATCTCCTGACAAACTGATACTCCACTTTGACTTAATCCTTGTTGAAAATAAGCTAGTACTTTTTCTGTTTCAATCCAACCTAAAGCGCGGACAATATCTATTTTCAGCAAGTCTGGAGTAGTAGGAGATTGCAAAACCTCAAATAAAGCTTTTCCTGCTGCTTCGCTTCCTGCTTTTCCTACTCTTCCTAGGGCGATCGCGCTTTGTTTGCAGACTTCCCAAGAAAGATCATAAAGTAAAGGACTCAGGTTTTTAACTAAATCAAATTGTTTCAATTGTTTAGCACGAATTCCTAAAGCTTTAACTGCTTCTTTCCTCACTTTTGCTGTTTCATCTCGCAGTGCTTCAATTAAAATTGATGGTATTTGAGGGTTATGAAAACTACTTAATGCTTCTATGGCGATGGCTCTGATTTCTGGATTTGGGTCGTTTGTTACTGTTAGTAAAGGTTGAATAGTTCCTGAGCGTCGAATATAAGCAAGGGAGCGTACTGCTAAGAGGCGAAATTTTTCTTCTAATAATAATTTACTCAAAGCTTCTATGGCTGAGCTACCAATATTGATTAAAGCTTCAGCTACTGGTTCTAATAATTCTTCGTCGCTGCTATTGTGAAGTAATTCAATTAAAGCAATGACTACCTGGGGGTCACTATATTTACCTAAAATATTAATCGCAAACCAGCGAGTTTCCCAATCTTCTGCTTCGTTGTGTAGTATTTCTACCAAAGGGGCAATAGTTTTTGTTCCTAATTTCGGAAAAGTTTTAGCTACTTCCCAACGTTGTTGAAAGCTACTTTCTTTCAACACCCGTAGGGCTATATTAATTGCTTCATTTAAGTCAGGTTCACTTAGTTTAACTAGTTGAGATTTCTTGTTATCCAGGGGTAATTGTTGCAAATAGTGGTTAGCTAAAGTCCAGTTTCTAGCTTCGACAGTTAAACTAGCTTTTTCTAAAATAGTTGGCATAATTTTATGTCTGCACTTTGATAGTTAGTTTGCTGGTAACATTTTCTTGATATTTGTAATTACCCCAAATAAATAAGCAATTTCTTGAACTTGTAGATGTAAGCTTGCGGATAATTTTATTCAAGATGCTTGAAATTTTGAATACTTAACTTCTAGTTTGAGCAAACTTTACTGTTTTTAACAAGTTTTGGGATGCACTATGTGCATAATTATAATGCGATTAATGATTATGTTGGTGCTTCTGTAACTAAAGTTACTATTTTGCTAATTGCTAGTGGCTAGTGGCTAGTGGCTAGTTGCTAGTTGCCAATGGTCAATTTTCAATAGGGAAGAAGAAATGGTTTGTTTAATTTAGTGGGAGTTAAGCCAAGTAGCAAAGTTGTAGTCATAGAAGCGATAAACTTCCTCTTGGTTAACCAAAAGAAACTCGTACCATTTTTCTAAAACCTCTTCAATGTCAAATTCATCTTCTTTTAACTCTAGGGCTAATTGACTTAAGGTTAAGCCCTTGGGATGTTGGGAGAGGGCTTGTTTAACTTGCAGGGCTAGGGGAGAGTTGCTTCTCTGTTGCATTTGTTGCCAATGTTGGTGATAAAGTTCCTCCTTCTCCCCATTTCCCCAATTCCCCATCTCGCCAATCTCAACACTTCCACAGGGAGTTTCCGTTAGCAAGTGGGACTTGCCAGGGGGGAAGGGACGGCGTGTTAGGAGGAAGTAAACGCCGTCAGGGAGGTAGCGGGGCAGATAAAGGAGATTAGATCCGGGGGGTTGTTGGTGGTAGTTGAGTCTGTCTAGTCCGTCGATGGCGATGATTAGTTTTTGCTGGGGTTGGAGTTGTTGGCTGAGTTGTTGCAGCAATAGGGAGAGGGAGGCAGCGTTATGGTGGGGCAGGAGGGCATTGAGGGAGGGAAGAAACTGGTTAGGATCACGGTTAAGTTCAACAGGATAAAACAAGGTCACAACCTCCCCATCTCCCCATGCCACCAGGTTAGCCACAACAGCACTTTTGCCGCTACCAGGAGGCCCAACAAGGGTGAAGTAACCTTTGCTGTGGCGTTGCCGGAAGTTGTCAAAGGCGGTGACAACAAGGTTACGAGGGACGAAGTTGCTGCGTTTGGCGGTGAGGAAGTTTTGCCAAGCAGGGGGATAAGGGTTAATGGCGATGTTGCTTAGCTTCATTGGCTGATCACCATTTCTTGGGTTGTTTGTGATTCTTGGTTATTTGCCAACTCCTGTAGGCGTAAGAAATGCAATTGTCCTGATGCTTCTCCGGCGATGATGGTTGAACCATCGGGAGTGATGGCACAACAGGGGATGTAACTATCTCCTGTGAAACTATTGATTAGTCTGCCGTTGTTGATATCCCACACCTTCACTGTCTTGTCACGGGAACCAGAAATCACCTTCTCTCCATCAGGGCTAACTGCCACTGCATTTACCCAGTTGCTATGACCAGTAAAAGTACGCAGCAAATTCCCACCAGGAGGAGTAAAGCTAGTGGTTAAGGGTTTTAACCAAGGCTGACTTTGCTGTTGTTCTGCTGCTTGCAACAAAGACTGTATCGCAGGAATGGCAAAACCTTGCATTCTCCCCCATAATTGCGTTGCTAATTGTTCCGGTTCCGCAATGAGAATATGGGCCGCAAGGCGTAGGGTTCCTTGAATCAGTTTTAGGGTGTGACTTTCTTCGTCGTTGAAAGTATCCGAGGGGGCTAAGTCATAATCTTCAATGAGGGCTTGAATACCGAAGTTGGGGTGATGGAGTTTAGTTTTGAGGAAATTGAAGTCGGTGAGAAGTTGGTAGTATTTGGGGTATTTCCCAGCCTTAATGAGGTTGGATAAACAGCTTAAGTAGGCGCGTTGTTGGGCGGGGGACATTTTTTGAGTAAGGGGTAAGGAGTAAGGGCATGGCTAATCCGATGTATGATTTGGTCCCCCAAGTCTGGGGGGAACATATCTCTCAAAGTCCCCCAATTTGGGGGATTTAGGGGGCATTAACATTCATAAACACATTGGCTAATACGTTCATTCACCTCCTGAAATAACTTCCTGGTTTTCTTTAACTCTCTTTGTTTGCTCAAAAACTGTTGGAAACTAGCATGATAAATGCTGTAACAGGTTTCTCCTTCTATGACTTGCTGCTTGATATATTCCACCCATTGTTCCTCAAGAATCTTCTCCGTCTCGTATGCCTCACAATCGGCGATCGCCGTAATCATTTCGCAGGTGGGAGGGGTTGCCATTTCCACCAGAATAAACAGGATAATCGCCATCAGTTTCTGCCCCGCCTCCTCCATGCCCATACGCTGCCAATGGGTTTGATAATATTCTTGCAAACCTTGGGGTAACTGTTGCAAGGAAAGATTATCATAATATCCTTCTGCTAGGGCAGGGATGACGTAGCGGAGATACATGAAGTTGTTTTCACTTTTCTCGGCTAGCTGGGTAATAAATTCTGCTTCTGTTAACTGCTTGGTGGTTAACCAAGTTTGCAAAATGTTTTGATAATCGGGATCTTCATGGAGGAAGAAACGAATATAAGCCTGAATATCCTGCCTATTAAAATCCTGATACTCAGCAGCCCCTAAATCTAACTCTTGCATCGGCACTCCTGGATCTACCCGTAAACGTTTCTTACCTTGGTTGTAGGGACGGCGGGTTAATAAAAAATAGATGTTTGGGGGCAAGGTTGTGGGAAGATGGAGTAAGTTACTGCTGGGTTCTTGTTCCACTTCATCTAAGGCATCAACCACAATCACTACCTTCTCCCCTGGGGTAAGCTTTGTAGCCACCTTTCCCAACAAAGTGGCCAAGTCATCCCGTTCCACATTTGGTAATTGATAACGCCGTTGCAGTTGTGGCCGCAAACTGTTTAAACATAATTCTGGGCGGTTGCGCCCTTCCACGAGGATATTAAAAAAGCAAGGGGCATAATAATCATCAACATATTTAGCTGCGATCGCACTTTTCCCCATACCCGCATCGCCAATCACCGTAAAATAACCACAATCATTCTCTTTAATAAAAGTTTGCAAACCCTGCCGTACAAAATCTCGCCCCACAAAGATACGAGTTTTTTCCTTAATTAAAGCCTCAAATTCAGCAGGCAAACTTTCACCATACCAATCTCGATGAGCAACAATATCTATCGGTTCAAGTTTAACCACTTGTGCAATACGGCGAATCATCCGCCTTTCTATACCCTTGGTACAAGCTTTTGTTCCTAGCAAACGTTTAATAGTATCAGTAGAAACCCCAGCTTTTGTCGCCAAGCTTTCTTGAGTAAGCCCAGCTTCTTTGTAAGCAGCAATTAATCTCTGTTTTCCGGCGGGACTTGCTTCTAATTTATCTGATTCCAACATCAGGGTTTAGTTATTACAGTATTTTCAATTAGAATAACCGGAAGTATTTAGTAGAGTCTAGGGCAGTAAAGTTTATGGATGCTGCCCTATTTGCCCTCTTGAGAGATAGGAAGTTGTAGAAATTAAACGTTATTTGCCTACCATAAAGGGAGTTTACATTTTCATCATTTTATACTCTTTAAAACAGGGCAGGCGATCGCACTTAAGAAAATCCATTTGCCCTGGATAGTTAAGATTTGATTGCTTAGCATGAAAACATCAAGTAACCAAGTAACTAAGCAACAAGCAACCATGAAACTCTTTAGCAAAAGACAACCAGTTACTCAATCTTCCTTACTAGAAAAAGAAGTAATTGAAGAGTTATTAAGACAAACACGCCTCACCTTTAACTTAGCTTTAGTAGTAAGTGCAGTCTCTTCTATGATTACTTTATCGGGAGTAGGTTTACTTTACTCAAACAAAATAACCGCAGCTAGCTTAACCACTGGAGTAGGCGTTTTAGCCACCGCAAGTAGCCTTCAATTCGCCAAACAAGCCAAAGGGGATCTCAAAGATATAACATCATGTTTGGAAAATAAGCATTAATTGCTAATGGCTAATGGCTAATGGCTAGTGGCTAGTTGCTAATGGCTAATGGCTAATTGCTAGTGGCTAATTGAGCATTGTAGGGCTTGCCCTTGTCGTAGACATCATTGATAACTGATAATTAATGTGCAAAGTAACAATATTTTGCTACTCTAAGTAACCGACCCTTCCAAAGCAACTATCTTCAAATCACTGGCTATGCGAACCCATTATTGCGGCGAACTTCGTGCAGAATATCTAGACAAAACCGTCACCCTTTGCGGTTGGGTAGATCGATATCGCGATCATGGGGGGGTTATTTTTCTGGATTTGCGCGATCGCACAGGGATAATTCAAATCGTTAGTGATCCTGAAAGAACCCCGGATTCCTACCCTATGGCAGAGTCTTTACGGAATGAATATGTGGTGCAAATCTCAGGAAGGGTTAGTAAACGCCCGGAAGACTCCCTTAATCCCAAATTGCCTACCGGAGAGGTAGAAATCTATGCTGATAGTATTGAACTTCTTAATGGGGTAACGAAGCAATTACCTTTTCAAGTTTCTAGTACCGACACAGAAACTGTTAAAGAAGAATTGCGGTTGAAATATCGCTATTTAGATATGAGGCGGAATCGTCTCAACAAAAACCTACACCTCCGCCATCAGGTACTCAAAACTATTCGTCGCTTCCTCGAAGATGAATACAACTTTGTAGAGGTAGAAACCCCCATTCTTACCAGATCTACCCCTGAAGGGGCGAGGGACTATCTCGTACCTTCTAGGGTTAACCCAGGAGAATGGTACGCCTTACCCCAATCTCCTCAACTATTTAAACAGCTTTTGATGGTATCTGGCTTAGATAGATATTATCAAATTGCCCGTTGCTTCCGAGACGAAGACTTGCGGGCAGATCGACAACCAGAATTTACGCAATTGGATATGGAAATGAGTTTCATGTCCCAAGAAGAAATCCTAGAATTAAATGAAGCTTTAGTTTGTCAAATTTTCCGAACCGTTAAAGGTATAGAAATACCTCGTCCGTTTCCCCGTCTTACCTATGCTGAAGCCATGAATCGCTACGGCACAGATAAACCAGACACTCGTTTTGCTCTAGAGTTGGTAGATGTAGCCGATATTGTCCAAGACTCTGGTTTTAAAGTCTTTTCTGGGGCTGTCAAGCAAGGGGGAACAGTGAAAGTTTTACCTATCCCGGAAGGAAGTAAAACCATCTCCAACGTTCGCATCAAACCAGGGGGAGATTTATTTAAAGAAGCTAGTGCAGCAGGTGCAAAGGGTATTGCTTATATTAGAGTCCGGGAAGAGGGGGAAATTGACACCATCGGCGCAATTAAAGATAATCTTTCCCCAGAACAGAAACAGGAACTTTTGCAACGTACCAACGCTAAAGCTGGGCATCTCCTTTTATTTGGGGCGGGGGACACAGCTACAGTAAATAAATCTTTAGATCGTTTGCGCTTGGTTATTGGGGAACAACTAGGTTTAATTGATGTTAATCAAAATAACTTATTGTGGGTAACAGACTTCCCCATGTTTGAGTGGAACGAACAGGAAAAACGCCTAGAAGCCTTACACCATCCTTTCACTGCCCCCAACCCAGAGGATATTAAAGATTTAACAACAGCCCGCGCCCTTGCTTACGACTTAGTTTACAATGGCGTAGAATTAGGAGGGGGTAGTCTACGCATCTACCAACGAGAGGTTCAAGAACAGGTGTTTGCTGCTATTGGCTTGTCTATAGAAGAAGCCTATGATAAGTTTGGTTTCTTACTAGAGGCTTTTGAATACGGAACACCGCCCCACGGCGGCATTGCCTATGGCTTAGATCGTTTGGTGATGTTATTGGCACAAGAAGATTCTATTCGAGAAGTAATTGCTTTCCCAAAAACCCAACAAGCGCGTTCTTTACTCACAGATGCTCCTGCTAAAGTAGACAAAAAGCAGCTTAAGGAGTTACACGTCGCTTCCACCATAAATCAAAATCATAGCCAAAAAAATCCTTAAATTTTTACCGTAGCACATCCCTGTTTTGGTAACGAAAGCTACAGCAAATTATATTTGTTGACTGATTTGTCTTCCCAAGTAGTGAATAAACTTATAACTGCTACGGGGAAATCTAGTCGTATGGCATCAGGTGTATCTAGATATATTCCCAGTACTTTAACGTAACTGGGAACTTTCGCGATACCGAAAGGTAAAACTATCGGTGCAGTAATTGAGATGAACTTGAGATGACTGACTTAACCAGGAGTAATAATCCAGATATGTTCTTTGCGAGATACAACCGCATTATTAGTCTCACTTTTATTGTTGTTATTGTTATTTCTCTCGGCGTATTTTTCTGGCAAATTAACTCACAATATAAGTACGAAATTAGTTTAATTCAAGACCATTTTGAAGAAGAAGTTATTTCTTTAGATGAAATCTTAAAAACTAATACAGATTACATAGAAGCTTTGCGAATTAGAGCTAATTCTTTTTATGAAGTAAGCAAAGAAGATACTGACCATTCTCAACTTTTTAATAGCCTGCAATATAATCCTCAAGAAGACATTTATAGCTTAGATAATATTCCTTTTCCTTACAAAAGCCAATTAGTTGGTAACTTAACGGGTAAAGGTTCACTACAAGGTCGTTCCCCAGAATTTTACCGCGAGATTGAAATGGCTCTTGCCCTCAATCCTCTTTTAAATATTGCTTTACATATTATCCCTAATGATGTCTGGGCTTTTTATATTTCTCGTAATAACTTTATCAACGCTTATCCTTGGAGAGATTCTCAAATAGCTAGTTTAAGTCAGGATTTTTATAACTACGAATTTTATACTTTAGGTTTACCAGAAAACAACCCACAAGGGGAATTATTTTGGACAGAAATATATCAAGATCCTGTCAGCGATCGCTTGTTAGTAACCTCTGGGGCCCCTGTATATGAAGGGGAAGAATTTCGTGGCACAGTGGATCTTGATGTGGATTTGGCTATTTTCAATCAAATACTAACTAAGTTTAATTACAAAATAGGTGACAGTTTTTTAATTAATCAACATCAACAAATAATTGCTCCTCAAAATCAAGATTCAGCTATTCAATTAATCCAAAACACCCTGCCTCAAGCCCTTCAAGAAGAAGTTAGCTCTCTGCTAGAAAGCCAAGAAAAAGAAGTCCAAAGTATTGGTGCTTATCTATTTTTCCATCGTAACTTAGAGCAGTCACCTTGGAAGCTAATTTTCTTCAGCAAGAAATCAGCAATTATGATACCAATCATTAGTAAGAATATGCTGGTTTTAGGTATTCTCTACTCAAGCCTAATTTTAATGCTTTTAATTGCTAATTACCTGATTAAAAGAGAATTTATCGATCCTACTCGCCAATTAATTAATCACATTGAAGCTGAAAGTAAAAATCTTCATCCAGAAGTACCTAAAATCCCCACTTGTTGGAATCCTTGGTTCCAAACTATTACCAAAACATTTGAAGAAAATCGCAAAATTACGGCTGAATTGATCCAAAGAGAAAAAATGTCTAGCTTGGGTCAGTTAGTAGCAGGAGTTGCCCATGAAATTAATAATCCAGTTAACTTTATTTATGGCAACTTGAGCCATGCGAAGGAATATACAGACGATTTAATAGAACTAGCTAAAGTTTATCAACTAAATTATCCTTATCCTAAACCGGCAGTTAAAAATAAAATCGAAGAAATTGACTTAGAGTTTCTCTTAGAAGATTTACCCAAAATTTTTGAATCTATGCAAGTAGGAACTAAACGCATTCGACAAATTGTCCTTTCCTTACAAAGTTTCTCTCGCCAAGACCAAGTAAAATTAAAAGCTGTTGATATTCACGAAGGTATTGATAATACCTTAATGATTTTAGAAACTCGCTTAAAACCTCAAGGTAGCTTCCCCGGTATTAAAATTATCAAAGAATATAGTCAACTTCCTTTAACTGAATGTTTTTCTGGGCAATTAAACCAGGTATTCATGAACCTAATTTGTAATGCCATAGATGCCTTAGAAGAAACCCATCAAGATTGCCATAAAATAACAATTCAAACGAGTTACGAAGAAAATAGTCATATCTTAGTGACTATTGCTGATAATGGGCCTGGATTAACAGAAGAAATCAAGCAACATTTATTTGAACCTTTTTTTACTACTAAACCTGTAGGTAAAGGAACAGGTTTGGGTTTGTCGATTAGTTTCCAGATCATGGAAAAATTGGGCGGCAAATTAGATTATCATTCTGTATTAGGAGAAGGAACAAAGTTTTTTATTGAGATTCCTATGCAATGTCAACTAATTGAGCATTAATAATCTATAGCAATTTGATTCCCATGACAGCTTATGAATGAGTTCAATTCAAATATTGATAGTTGGTTAGCAATTATTATTTTTTTAGCTGTTGTTAGCTCTATTGTAATTGGCATCTTTCAAGCCAACTCATCAATAACGGCAATGCTAATTTCTTTTTCCTCTGCTGGGTTTATTATCTCCTTAATTATTGCCCTAGCTTTTCCTTGCAAGTATGTCTTAAAACAAGATCATCTACTTATTAAGTCAGGTTTATTCTATCGACAACATATACCTTACAGCAGAGTTGAAAATATTGAGTTAAGTTCAAACCCAATTTCTGCTCCGGCACTGTCCCTCAAGAGAGTTAAAATAACTTTTGGGAGACGATTTCAGCTTGTATCTCCCCAAAATAGAGAAGAGTTCATAATAGCTTTGAGGGAAAGAGTTTTTCTGGCCCGCCAGGAATAAAAGCAAGGGAAACTTATTGGTATTGATAGCCAATTTTCTGCTTCTCCATTAGACTGTTTGACTACCAGTTTATCGTCATTTCATCAAGAAATGGAATAGCAAAACCATGGCCGTTTGCCCCTTTAAATTCCTGCAAACTCATACTCCTCAAATACTGCTTTCGCTTCAGCAGAAAAGAGAAATTCTACTAATTCCTTAGCTGCTTCAGGGTTGGCACTACCAGTCACCACAGCAATAGGATAAACAATTGCAGAATGGCTATTTGCTGGGGCGGTGGCCACTATTTTCACCCTAGGGGATACTTTCGCATCAGTTAGATAAACAATTCCTGCATCGGCGTTACCGGTGGCAACATAATACAAAACCTGCCTGACATCTTTGCCGTAAACAACTTTAGATTGAATAGCATTGCTAATTTGTAAACTTCTAAGAATTTCCTGGGCATACTTACCTGCGGGGACGCTTGCCGCTTCTCCTAATGCAATCTTCTTGACTGCATCCGTGGTTAAATCTGCAAAACTATTAATTTTTTGGTTATCTTGCTGAACAACTAACACCATTTGGTTTTTAAGTAAGTTGCGGCGAGTTCCTTCAAGCAGTAAACCTTGATTTTGCAAAGCATCCATCTGTTGACTTGCCGCAGCCAGAAAAACATCTATCGGCGCACCCTGTTCAATTTGTCGTTGCAGGGAACCAGAAGCAGCAAAGTTATAAGTGATAGTAACTTGAGGATGTTTTTGTTCATACAACGGCTTGATTGTTTCTAAAGCATCCTTAAGGCTAGCTGCGGCGGAAACGATTAGTTCTTTTTTGGGGGAAGAATTATCTTGACTACAGCCAATCAATAAAGCAATTAAGCAGATTCCCAAAAGTGCCAATCGCCAAACAGATTTTTTGTTACGAGTCATAAATCCAATTTAACAATCCAAAATCAACAATCTGTCAATTGAACATTAACGGGTATAGGGATGGTGAGAGTACAAGGAATAGTAACAAGTGATAATACAACTAGCAACTAGCAATTAGCAATTGACCAAATAAAAGGTAAAATAGTGAGTCTCAACAATCTGCTCTACTAATGCCAACTCAACCTACTAAAATTATTGTCTTAGATGATGATCCCACAGGTTCTCAAACCGTCCACAGTTGTTTGCTATTGATGCACTGGGATGTAGAAACCTTGAGGTTAGGTATTCAGGATCAATCCCCGATCTTTTTTATCCTCACTAATACCCGTGCCTTAACTCCCCAGAAAGCAGAGGCTGTGACGCGAGAAGTTTGCCAAAATCTTAACCAAGCTTTAAAAGCAGAAGGGGTCAAAGATTTTCTGGTGGTTAGTCGTTCTGATTCTACTTTACGAGGGCATTATCCGGTGGAAACTGATGTGATTGCTGAGGAATTGGGGCCTTTTGATGCCCATTTTCTGACCCCAGCTTTTTTTGAAGGGGGAAGAATCACCCGTGATAGTGTACATTACCTCTTAGTTGACGGTAAAGAAGTACCCGTCCATGAAACAGAGTTTGCCCAGGATTCTGTTTTTGCCTACCAACATAGCTATCTACCAGATTATGTGGCTGAAAAAACCCAAGGTAGAATTAAGAGTGAGGAAGTAGAGCGCTTTTTGTTAGGGGATATTCGTCAAGGCTGTCAGGAAACCTTAAGGAAATTAACCAATAATTGTTGTGGTGTGGTAGACGGGGAAAGCCAAGCCGACTTAGATCACTTTGCTGCCGATGTCTTAGCCGTAGCCACAGAGGGGAAACGCTTTTTGTTTCGTAGTGCCGCTAGTTTATTAACTTCCTTAGCGAATTTACCTCAACAGCCCGTTGCAGCCGAAGATATGGCCCAGTATACACCCACAGATCAACCTGGTGTAGTTTTGGTGGGTTCCCATGTTAAGAAAACCACTCAACAATTAAAGCAATTACTGAAAGAATCAGAAGTGGTTGGTATAGAGTTAGAAGTAGCTAAGTTAAGGGACAATCGGTCAATTAAAGATGAATTGCGACAACAAATCGCCGCGGAGGTAAAAAAAGTTCACTCCCAAGGTAAAACTCCCGTTATTTATACTAGTCGAGAAGAATTAACCTTTGAAAATGTTCAGAAACGTTTAGATTTTGGTGCAGATGTTTCTCAACTATTAATGGAGATCGTTAAAGGATTACCTGAAGAAATTAGCTTTTTGATTAGTAAAGGAGGAATCACTTCCAACGATGTTCTTAGTACTGGTTTAAACTTAAGATCTGCTAGACTATTAGGTCAAATTTTACCCGGATGTTCTTTGGTTAAAACAAGTTCTGATCATTCACTATTCCCCAATCTTCCTGTAGTTTTATTTCCTGGCAACGTCGGCGATGATCAAGGGCTAGCAACGGCTTACAAACGATTAAGGAGTAACAAGGTGACGGGGTGACTAGTGAAGTAATAAGTACAATGATAAAGTGGTGCGTTACGTGCTGAACTAAACCTTCTGAAGCTAGTTTGAGATCTTGAAATGCACTAACACCCCCTACTCAATTTACGTTAAATAACCAAACCAAGTAGGGTGCTGTTAGCCCTAGGCGTAACGCACCATTAAATCTGATAAATGTTAAATGTTAAATGTTAAATGTAAAACGTTTCCAGGTTAGTTTAAAAAGTCAAGGAGAACAGCTACAGTTAATTTTACCTAGCCAACCTGTAAAACCTGGGGAGAATGATTGGTCTGAAGTTTGGTTGCAATTGAAGCATCGCTTAAATGGTAGCGAAAAGTTTTGGCAACCAGGTACAAAAGTCCATTTAGAAGCGAAAAATCAGTTACTTGATAGTAGACAACTCCAAGCTATTTCTGATGCTTTGCAAGCAGTAGAACTCAAGTTGGCAAGGGTTTATACCTCAAGGCGACAAACGGCGGTAGCAGCAGCGACTGTGGGTTATTCTGTTGAACAAAATATTCCTGCTTCCTCTTTAACTTCTACTACCAAAATAAATGATAGCCAACCTTGGGCAGAACCATTATATTTACAAACTACCATCCGTTCGGGAGTGGAAATACGTCACCCTGGTACGGTAATTATTTTAGGAGATGTTAATCCAGGAGGAGCAATTATTGCCGCAGGAGATATTTTTGTTTGGGGCCACTTACGGGGTATTGCCCACGCCGGTTCCCAAGGCGATCGCCAATGTCGGATTATGGCTTTACAAATGAAGCCTACCCAGTTACGAATCGCTGATGCTATAGCTAGGGCCCCAGCACAAAATCCTCAACAACTTGAACCTGAATTAGCCTATGTAACAAAATCGGGTATTCGTCTTACCAAAGCCATTGATTTTATGAGAACTCATTCTTTTGCTGATCAAAAAATTGGTTGGACAGATTCTGAGAATTAAAAATTATTGTGTAAGCCTTCTGGCAAGAGTAAGTTAAAAATTAAAAGTTAAAAATTAAGATGGTTAGAACTATTGTAATTACTTCCGGTAAGGGAGGGGTGGGTAAAACTACTGTCACGGCTAATTTAGGGGCGGCGATCGCGAAAAGGGGTCATAAAGTAGCCTTGGTTGATGCCGATTTTGGACTAAGGAACTTAGATTTACTCCTCGGTTTAGAAAATCGGGTTGTTTATACGGCAGTGGAAGTTATTGCTGGGGAGTGTCGCATTGAACAAGCATTAGTCAAAGATAAACGCCAACCGGGACTAGTTTTGTTGCCAGCAGCCCAAACTCGCAACAAAGAAGCTGTCACCCCAGAACAAATGAAAGCAACTATTGCCCAATTGAGTAAAAAATATGATTATATTCTCGTTGATAGTCCCGCCGGTATTGAATTAGGTTTTCGGAATGCGATCGCTGCTGCTGATGAAGCTATCATAGTGACTACCCCAGAAGTATCTGCTGTGCGAGATGCTGATCGGGTGATTGGTTTAATTGAAGCCAATAACATCAAGAAAATCAACCTCATCGTCAACCGCCTCAAACCATCTATGGTACAGGTAAACCAGATGATGAGTGTCGAAGATGTATTAGAAATTCTCGCTGTACCTTTAATTGGTGTTATTCCCGATGATGAGAGGGTTATTGTTGCCAGCAACAAAGGTGAACCCTTAGTGTTATCAGAACAAACCACCTTGCCAGGCATGGCATTTGACAATATTGCCCGTCGTTTAGAAGGAGAGAAAGTAGCATTTTTAGATTTAATGGCTGCCCACGACAACATACTCAACCGGGTTAAAAGGTGGTTTCAGTAGTTGATAGGAAAAAGGGAAAAGGGAACAGGGAATAGTGAATAGGAACTTAACAATTTATATTGATTGGCAAATGGCAACTAAGGGATCACCATTATGATTAGCGAACTTCTCGAACGACTTTTTAACTTTAAAAACTCTAGTAGTCGTAGCCAAGCGAAAAGTCGGCTTAAGCTGATTATTGCCCATGATCGCGCGGGTTTAAGTCCAGAAACCCTCAACTCTATGCGGCAAGAAATCCTGGAAGTTGTAGCCCGTTATGCAGAAATAGACATGGATCATTCCGAGTTTTCCTTAGAAAGCGATCAAAGGGCTACAGCCTTGATTGCCAGTTTACCTATTAGACGCATTAAAGGACAGTCAACTAATTAGTTTTCTCATCTACAATTAAGCTCTTTTTAGATAAAATTCGCTAAAATATATTTTATCGTTGGGAATTATCTTAGCTATAAGAACAAAAACTGAGGCAAATGATAAATGCTATTGGGAACTTTATTAAATTTACCTAAGTCAAAACCGACTAAATAGGCAAAAGTTTACAACTAAAAAGCTAAAGCAATTAGCCAGCTTGGCAAAAAATCATGTCCTTAAAAAGCTTTATCAAGAAGACTTTTTTAAAGGCTTATTTTTCTTTTTTTTCTGCTTCATATCTCTAATTAACTCTTAAGAGTTTTATAGCTACTTATTCTTAAGTTAGTTAATCAGCTTATTAATCTACCAGGTAACGAGTCTCTATTCTATGAACATCTCTTTTTATAAACATTTCTCAACCTATTTAGTTAGTGCCGCAACATTATTTGTTGGTACAACCTTTATTCCATCAGCCCAAGCAACCACTCTTACTGGCTTCTCCACTAGTGGCAGTCAAATGGGCGGAATGAAAATAACAGCCAATTTCTTTAATGGTACTTCTCAAAGTCTAACTTGGGGGCTTCTAGAAGGAGGTTCTTGGGGGGTTTCTAATTCTGATTGGTCACTTACTCAAAATGGTAATACTTATGGTGGTTTAATATTTGAACCAGTAAATCCATGGTATTTTGAGTACAAAGGTAGTAGTAGCGTAGCTGCCCTGTTTATTGATACTATTGATGGCAATACAGTCTTTGATACTATCAAAGGTACAACGTCAAACCAACATACACCAAATTCTGCTGAAGGTTGGCCATTTCAACTCGTCTCTGGAACTAGTCCTGACCGTTATGGTTACTCGGTTCCCATTGATATTTCCAAAGGAGACTTATTTGGGAGACTATCTCTATTTTGGGATAGTGGTTTCTCGGGTAAGATGAGCTTTCTTGCTGATACAGACAGTGGCGAAGACAATGATGATGGTCGTGTAAAAGCAAGAGATACTGTTATACCTGCTTTACCTCCGCCGCCTAACGTCAAACCAACAGTAGGTATATCTATCCTCGCCATTGATGAAGGAACAAAAGCTTCTGCTTCCTTATCTGCCACCGATCCTAACGCTGGTGCAATTGAGTTTTTCCTTGATGATGTTTCTGTAGGGACAGATGCGACTACTTCCGGTACTCGCACTTTCACCAAGGACTTAGGCTTATTTACCGATAATGGTACTAAGACATATACCGCTAAGGCTAAAGATGCTCAAGGAAATGTGAGTGATGTTGTTTCTGCTAATCTGATTGTGAACAATGTTGCCCCAAAGTTAACTCAATTTGACCTTTCTGCCTATACAATCAACGAGGGTGATCCTTTATCAGCATCATTCACTAGTACAGATCCTGGGGCAGACTCTATTAAATTCTTCCTAAATGGCATTGAGGTGGGAACGGACTTAGCCACTTCCGGCGATCGCACTCTTAATTATGATTTGGGAACTTTTGTTGATGAAGGAGTAGGAACATATACTTATAAAGCAATTTCTCAAGACAAGGATAGCGCTTTTAGTAATGAAATAGAGCAAATTTTAACTGTTTTAAATGTTGCCCCAACTATAGTTAGTTTGACATCAGATTTGGAAATTTACCAAGAAGAATTCTTCATGTTTGATGCTTTGGCTACTGACCCAGGAGTTAATGACATTTTGACTTATATGTGGGATTTAGATGGGGATGGTGAATATAATGATTTCCTTGGCAATAGCGGCAATTGGTCTTTTGCTGATGTAGGGATTCAAACTGTTGGTTTAAAAGTAACTGATGGCGATGGTGGCGAGGCTTTTTCTTCTTTTAATGTCACCGTTAATCAAGTACCTGAACCCTCTTCTATGCTCGGAATTTTGGCGTTAGGGGCGGGAGGCTTTTTGATGAAACGTAAAAAGAATCCGTCTTCTAATTAGTAATAAGAAGTCTGTTTAAACGGACTTGATTGTATTAGCCAGAGAATTAATTCTCTGGCTTGCTTGCATAATTTTCCCTTGACATGGTATTATGTATACGGTGGAAAAGGTGCGCTCTTAAAATCAGTTTTCAAAGACACTTTCTAATCTTCGGTAACTTTCACCTTAAAAAAGTTTATAACAATCTGTTAATAAGTCGGAAACGGTATTTCTGGATGCTATGTCATGAAACTTGCCTGGAACTCACTACTGCTTAGTTTAACTTTCCTACTACCTCATTCTGCTGTTCTCGCCGAACCATATAAACAAGTAGAAGAAAATATTGAAGTAGCTGAGGAATTATTTTTACCTCAAGAGTTTATTGAGTTAGAAAAACAAGAAGATCTGAATCCAGAATTAATTTTAGTTCAAGAAAGCGAGTCGGATTCTCCCCCTGAAACAATCGTTATTCCTGATGTTACTCCCACTGAAGAAGAAGAGGAAGTAACCGCAGAGGAAGAAGTTGTTGAAGAAGAAGAGGAAGTTGCAGAAACTGAAGAAGGGGAAGAAGAAACTGAAAAATTAACGCCAGAAGAACTTGCCCGCCTAGAATTATTAAAAGAAGGAGACGAACTTTACTTATCAGGGGAGTTTGCAGCAGCAGCAGAGAAATATCGTCAAGGAAAAGAACCCTTTGCAGCGGAAGTAGAATCAGAGTTAGTCAGCAAACCAGAAGCCATTTATGAACCTACTCAATTGCCTCCTGGGGGTGCTATTTACTGGCGAAATGCTCAACAAGGTGTAGAACAAGAATTAGATAGCAAAACCTTAATTTCCCTAGATTTTTTAGTTGATCAATATCCAGAATTCATCCCCGGTTATTTACTTTATGCCCAGGAATTGCAAAAAGCTAACCGGGAAGAAGAAATCTTACCTTTGTTGGAAAGGGCAACAACTTTATATCCCCAGGAACCAGATTTAATTGCGGCTAAGGTTACAGCCTATGGGGAACAAAAGCAATGGTTAGAAGCCTCCCTAGCTGCCCGTCAGTTTGCCTTAATTAATCCTGAACATGAACGCTCAGCAGAGTTTCTGCTTTTAGCAGAAGAAAATTTAGATCGCTACACAAGTAATCTACGGGCTACTATTCGGGGTAATGGCATCGCTAATATTATCACAGGGATAGTAGGTTTTGTAGTCACCGGAGGATTATTTGGCCCCTTTTCTGCGGCGGAAACCACCTTACTTTTAATTGAAGGGGAATCGGCGGTAGGGGAAAAAATTTCTAACCGAGTGGAAAGATACGCACCCATGGTAGAAGATGAAGAAATTTTGGCTTATGTTAACGATATTGGCTACAAGTTAGCACAATTTGCAGGGCGCGATGAATTTGACTATCGCTTTTATGTGATCATGGATGATAGCCTCAACGCCTTCGCCTTACCAGGAGGAAAAATCTTTCTCCATGCAGGTGCGATCGCCGATAGTAACTCAGAAGCAGAATTGGCGGGTTTAATTGCCCATGAACTTTCCCATGCTGTCCTTTCCCACGGTTTCCAGCTAGTTACCCAAGGCAATTTAACTGCTAACTTAGCTCAGTTTATCCCTTTTGGTGGCACTGCGGCTCAACTCCTGGTTCTCAACTACAGTCGTGACATGGAAAGGCAAGCTGATGTTTTAGGGACAAGAATTCTTGCTGGTAGCAACTATGCCGCAGACGGTTTACGCAACCTCATGGTAATTCTGGATGAGAAAGATTTACCTCGCCCTCCCGCTTGGTTATCTAGTCACCCAGGTACAGGAGAAAGAGTTAATTATTTAGAGAGTTTGATTATTGATAATGGCTATGATCGCTACAGCTACGAAGGGGTTTTACGCCATAGTGAAATCAAAGAAAAGATAAAAAAGTTGATTGAAGAATATAAAGAAACTGATGAGTATAAGAATCGGCGTAGACGTTAAGCTAAATTGCCTGGGGATATTCAGCTTTTAATCTGAATTTTGCTTTCTTGTTGAACTTTAAAATATATCTCTTCAAAAAGTTTTTCTTGATGTTCAAAACTAAAATTTCCAGAAAAATCTTTTGCTAATTTTGATAGTTCTAAATACTTTTCTTCTGACATTTCCAATTTTTGACTAACAATCGCAGCAAAATCTTTTGGTGAAGTTTCTTTAGGTAAAACTTCAATAAATTCTTTACCTTTAAATTCTGTTGTAGTTTCATTTTCTAAGGCAACAATGGGAATTCCTGATGCAATTGCTTCCAAAATAACTAAACTTTGAACTTCGACTTTTGAAGCACTTAAAAATAATTTTGTATCTTCTAAAATTTCAGGAATTTGACGGTGAGCTACTTCACTTACAAATTCAACATTTAAGTGGTTTTTCTTGACTATTTCTTTAAGTTTAAAATATTCTTTTCTTTCAAAATCTTTACCTACTAATTTTAATTTATATCTTTTATCAACAAATTTCATTGATTCAATCAAAAACTCTTGATTTTTTCTTTTAGAAATATGGCCAATAAAAGTCAAATTTCTAGCTTGAAATGATTTTGAATTCTTGGAATTCTTAAACTTTTCTAAATCTCTGGCATTAGGCATAATAAAAATCGGGCCTTTATAGCCAATATTTCTAAAACTTTGGACATTTGCTTTATTTATAGCAATAACACCAGAAATTTGTTTACAAAATGCTAAGAATCAGAAATCGAGTAGCAAGTTTACTTAGTATCCTCAGTATTTTTTTGTTTTCTTGATGAAATTCATGCACTCTATCAACTAATAAATGAGGCCAATACAAAACTTTCTTATTACTTTTACTTGCCCAATTTAAAGCAAAATATCCAAGTGCTGTATTGAAATGCAAAACAATTACTTCAGGTTGATTTTGAGCCAAAAATTCAGATATCTTTTTTAGATTTGAATTACTGAAGATCGGAATTCTCTCTTCTCCAGTTTTGCCATTTGCATCTATTTGACCATCAACAGGAGTACTTTCTATTTCTAAATTTTCATAGCCATTTAGTTTGACAATTTGTGTTTTATTACCGAGGGAAATAAATGATACTTGGTGATTTTTAGCTAGAAATTCACCTGTATTTTTAACTGCATTTAACAATCCTCCTCCAACTGTCTCATTTAAGTTATATTCTGTTAAAAAACAAATCTTCATCATGTTTTTTCTACTGTGATGATGACATTGGTAGGATTTTCTACAAACTGTTGTCTAGACTCATGGCATTTGAAGCGTTGTTTACCATTGTGGATATGACCATCGCTTGGTGCGCTTTCCAGCCCTCATCTGCGAATGGTTGAGTCGCATCCGCTTTTTGATTAGGTGCTGAGAATTAGACTAATGACAGGATTTTCGCTCTTAACTTCTCTTCTTAAACTTAATTACTTCTCCCCATTTCCCTGTCTATGGGCAACTTGTTAGATAAGTTGCCCCGTATAACTCTTTTTACAAAGTTAAAGATTGAGGATTAGTCTCAATTAAAATTGCTAAATCCTTCAAGAAAGCAGCCGCATCAGCGCCATAAATAATGCGATGATCACTAGTCATATTAACCTGCATTTGATTCTTCACTCCCATCATGCCATCTGGAGTTGCTACCACCGTAGGACGAGATGCACCAATAGCGAGGATTGAACCCTGCCCAGCAGGTAAAATTGCATCAAAGCGATCTACACCGAACATACCCAAATTAGAAAGGGTGAAAGTACCACTGTTGTACTCTTCCGGTTGCAGTTGCTTAGAACGAGAACGGTTAACCAGATCCTTCCAATTGCGGGAAAGAGAGTAAATATCCATCTCATCAGCCCTCTGCAAAACGGGGGTGATCAGCCCTCCATCGGGCATTGCTACCGCCACAGCAACGTTAATTGCGGAACTATATTGAATCGCTTGTTCACCGTAGCTAGCGTTAACCACAGGATGGTTTTTCAAGGTGACAGCGACTGCTTTCGCTAACAAGGCAGTCATGGTGACTCCCTTGGGTTTTATTTGTTTGTAAAGCTTATCTAACTCATTGGTGGTGATGGTATAACCAACTCGAAATACAGGAGTTTGCAAGCTAGCTACCATATTATTAACCACCGCTTTTTGCAGGGTATTCATGGCTACCTGTTCCCCAGCAGCTACCGCTGGTTTAGGAGTTTGAGGTGCTGCTGTAGTTACCGCTGGGGTAGGAGGGGTGGCAACAGGAGTAGGAGAGACAGAAGGTGCAGAGGAAGGTTTACCAACAGCCGATTCTACATCAGCAGCAACAATTCTGCCATAGGGGCCGCTACCTTGCAATCCCTTAAGTTCTACTCCCAACTGTTTAGCCAATTTGCGGGCGCGAGGAGAAGCCACAGTCCGGCCATTTTGATTGGCTGGAGAGGTCCCAAGGGCAGCAGTTGGGGGTACTGAAACAGGTTCAGAAGCTTCTGGAGTAGGAGACTTGGTTGTAGTAGGGGCAGAGGCACTAGGACTGCTAGCCTTAGCTTGTTGTTTGGCTGCTTCAATCTCTTCTTGAGTTTCTGCTAATAAGGCGATCGCATTCCCGACAGGGGCATCATCTCCTGCAGCGACTATGATCGTCGCCAAATAACCTTCATAGAAAGATTCAACGTCCATATCGGCTTTATCCGATTCAACAACCACCACGGTTTCACCTTTTTCCACTTTATCTCCTGGGGATTTTTCCCAGGAAACAATTTTACCTTCGGTCATGGTGGAACTCAGGGCGGGCATGAAAATTTCGTGAATCATGAGGTGGTTTTCCGAGTTGAGGTTAAGTAAGGTTAAACAATTAAAACCAGATCGTATTTTATCTCGATCTGGCTTTAATTGGGGAAGAAGGGAGTCGGGAATAGGGAACAGTGTCAAGTAAAAATTGAAAATTCAAAATTGACACATACTTTTAGGAAACACTTCTCGACAAGAATCGTGATTTCACAAGGATTTTGGCTAGTGTTTCTGTATAGGGACTAGGCAATAGTCGTCAAGTCTCATCTCCATTAGCAACTAGCCATTAGCAACTAGCCATTGATTAAATGTCCCCACGAATTTCTTCTACCACCCCGTCACGAACAAGGATTTCGACGTTCAATTTAGAAACGAGGTTATCTCCTACTTCAAGGCGAAAAAAGCTTTCCATTTGTCCTTGGGCTACTTCTTGGTCTAATTCTAAAACCTGTATTTGTTGCAGTTGCTGAAGAAACTGATTTTTTTGTTCGAGTATTTCACTCTTTTTTTGGTTAACTTGGTTTTGAATACTATCAATTTGCTGATTTACTTGAGGTCCAGGGGGTTGGATGCTTTGTTTTTTGATTTCGGCGATCGCCTTTTGCCCTTGCATATCCAACTGCTGGAGTTGATTATCAATTTTATTAATTTGGTCTTGCAGTTGTCGCTGCACTTCTTCTTTCCACCGGGGGGTAACAATTACTTTAAGGTTAATTGGGCGCTTTAATAGTAAATTCGATTTAGTTTCATCCATTAGTTTGTATCCTTTGTAATCATTTTCGAGGTGGCGATTGGTAAACTGGGAGCATATTAACCAGTAACCAAAAACTACTTAAATTAATTAAACATCCCGTCAATCATATCGCGATAGCGTTCGCTGGCAACGGGACGGCGAATTTTTAGGGTTTGGGTCATTAAACCATTTTCCTGGGAAAATGGCTCTACAATCAGCTTAAAAGGGCCGATGCGGTCATCGGCACGATAGCCTGGACGATCTTTAACCTCTCTGTTTAATTCTTGTCTAATTAATTTACTTACTTCTTCAACTTCATTTAGGTCAATTTTGACTTCCTGGGGAGATTCGGGTATTTCTAGGGAGAGGTTTTCTCCCTTTGCCCATTGTTGTAAAGCTTCTAGGTTCGGAACAATCAAAGCACCCAGAGAACGTTGATCTTGTCCTACTAACATAATTTGGTCGATATAAGCACTTCTAGCACAGGCATCTTCGATGGGTTGGGGTTCAATGTTTTCTCCGTTGGTGAGGACGATGGTATCTTTTGCCCTTCCGGTGAGGACGATACTATTATTGGGGGTTAAAAAGCCTAAGTCCCCGGTATCAAACCAACCTTCGGGATCAATAGCTTTGGCGGTAGCTTCGGGTTTTTTGTAGTAGCCCTGCATAATTTGGGGCCCTCTGACTAAAACTAAGCCCTGTTGACCTGTGGGTAATTCCTGGCGGGTGGTAGGATCGACAATGCGGGTTTCTGTACCGGGTATAGGTAAGCCTGATGAGTAACGCAGATTTCCCCACAAACGACGGGCGTGGGTGACAGGGGAAGTTTCTGTTAAACCGTAACCTACTAGGATAGGAACATCAACAATTTCAAAAAAGTCTTCTAAATGCCTAGGTAAAGAACCGCCACCACTAATAATCGCTTTAAATTCTCCCCCGGTGGCTTGACGAACTTTTTCATAAACAATTTTTTTACCTAAGCTATGAACGGGAAGCAATAACAAAGATTTGATTTTCGCACTGAAGCGTTCCCAGGTAGAGTATTGAGATTTTTTTAAACTTAGTCCTTGGACTATTCTTTTAGCCAGGATATATTGTTGAGAAATTTTGAAAAAGAAGTTAATTAATTTTTGCTTACTTTCTGGTTGTTGGCGAAACTGTTTTTGTACCCCTTCGTAAATAGATTCCCATAACCGAGGTACAGCCACCATATAATTGGGTTTGATTTTTTGTAGGTCTGTTTTAATAGAGCGTTTATTAGTATAAAATTGCGTACAACCTTGGGAAAGTAAAAAGTATTCGGCGCTACGTTCGTAGGTATGCCAAGTAGGAAGAATACTTAAAACTCTGTCTCCTGCTTGGGGTTGAATTACTGTTCCTAATGTAGTTACTTGGTGTAGGAGGTTATCATGAGAAAGCATCACTCCTTTAGGTTTTCCTGTGGTTCCGGAGGTATAAAGTAAGGTGGCTAAGTCGCTTCTTTTTTTGGAGATAAGTTCAAAATTGTGACCTTCTCCGGCCGCCATTACTTGAGAGAAATTAAGAATTTTATCAGGGGTTTCTTCAGGGATAGTTTCATCACTAAGTAAGACAATAAAATCTAGATTAAAGTTAGCAATTTCTGGTTGCAATTGAGCCAACGCTTTTTTATTTTCAATAATTAAGCTTCGGCTATCACTATCTTCGAGAATATAAAGTAACTCTTGGGAATCTGCTTGAGAAGAACGAGCTACATTAGAAGCCCCGGCCATCATACTACCTTGATCAGCAATAAACCATCGGGGACTATTGTCAGCAAATAGAGCCAGCCGAGAATCTCCGTTAATTCCTAAACTCTGTAAACCTGCGGCAAATTGTTTTAAGTTCTGGTATAACTCCCTGTAGGTTAGAATTACCTCCGGTTTGCTATGGGGGTCATGAAGAGCTACAGTATCAGCAAACTTTTGGGCAGCTAGGGCGAAACTTCCGGGAGATATTCAACAGAAAAGTAATCTGTCATATCTCGTAGCAAGTTTTGTTCCTGGGGGGTAAGTTTAATCCTATCAGCGGGTAACATAATCAACTCGAACTTATGGTTATCTGGTTTTTACCATATCTTCCCAAGAGGTAAAAAGGGGCAGTTGGACAGACACCTTTACTTTTGTCTCTATGCCAGTGTACGGCAGTGAGATTGGCATAGTCTTTAAATTTTGATAAAGGAGCAACTACCATGAATTCATTACCACCTTATCTATCCTACATTGGTATTGGCATTGCCGGAATTTTGAGTCTAATTGTCATTATTTGGATTATTATTGCTGCTAGAGTTTTTCTGCTTACTCAAGGGCTTCCCAAAGTAATTACTGCTTTTTTTGCTTTAATTGTAGAAGATAAAATTGACGAAGCATACCAAAGTACTACGGATGATTTTAAAGCTAAAGTATCGAAAAAGAAGTTTATTAAATTAATTAAAAATCATAAATTTAAACAATTTAAACGCACAACAATGACTATGCCCAAGGTAGAAGGGGATTCTCCTACGGAGACGCTTCGTGATCGCGAAACTATTGGTGTTAACTTAATCCTTAGTTCTGGTCGAGAAATTCCTTTAGAAATGGCCTTTGCAAAAGAAGGTAAGGTTTGGAAGGTGGATGATTTGAAGTTGAAGTGAATTAGGGTATAAGGGTAAGGTGCAGATACCGCCTTGTGGCTGGTACTAAGGATTCTGTTAGTGATGGTGGGAAGTTGTGGGGCGATCACTTTGTTGTTTCCTTCTGATCAAAAACAGATGCACAAGTGAGAAGATGGCCTAAAAACTCTGCTGCGGTGCAACGAGAACGACATCCAAAGTCCGAATGCCACCATCCTGTAACTGTGTGGGGCGATCGCCAAAGTTCTAAATGTTCAACCCCAGGCTCAGCATAAAAACTTTCTTTTCCTGCCCCCAATAGAGCAGAACTCCAGTGAGTAAAATAATCATGGCTGAGGCGATAAATTGGAAAATTTCCCCACAAAGGCATTCCCCAGCCATCCAGGGCAATAAAAGCTTTGATCAAGCCCCCCTCATTTTGCCATGCTTGGGCAGCCCCAAACGCACCTACAACCCCCGCACTGAAAGCAATAAATACAATTGGTGGTGCGGTTTTAGGTAAACCGAAGTTAGTTTTTAAAAACTTCTCAATATTTTTAATTGAGTAAGCAGGATAGTTGTGAGTAGGAAATACTACTAAATCTTTCCCTAAATTAGATTCTATTTGCCTCAATTCTTGTAGAAAGTCATCTGTCAAATGGGAAGAATGAATTCCCGGACAAACTATTACATTGCTCATTTATTATTGATCATTCCAAACCAGATTATTCAAAGCTATTTGTAGTAGGGTAACGCACCATGTTGTATTCTTAGTATCGGAAGATTAGGGAATTAAAATTCATCCCCTTACAACAAACGCAATTGAGTTTTCTTGCCTTGAACTCCCACCAGAATTTCTTCTTCTAAAACGCCTTCTAAATCATTATTCATCAAAAGTTGAGCCGCTTCTAACATATCTTTAGCAATATCTCCTAAATCTTCTCGATTACTTAAATAAGTTTGTAACGCTGCCAAAGGATCTAAACTGTTACCTTCCCCTAGTTCTGGAACACGAGGACGGGCTAATTGACTAACTAGTTCAGGACGAATTGTATAACTATGGGCATCATCCAATGCTGAATGTAGTGAGCTAGTATTAATTAAGTCTAATTGTTCAGAACGAAGTCGGTAAATTAGCCTGACTACAGCTTGAGATATTTCATTTTTACGGATAGCTTTTAAAATAGCTGTCTCCGGTTCTTCTGCTTGGGAAACATCCACATCAATGGTACAAAAACTTCGTACTTGTAGAGGGCAGAATTGCCACTTTACTTGCCCTTTCTCTATTTCAATAAATACATAACCCTTATCTTCTTTTTCCTCGGAAAAATCTACTCTTTCAATACTACCAGGATAGACAACCGGAGGATTATTGGACTTATTCAAGTTTTGGTGCTTGTGGACATGACCCAAGGCTACATACTCAAATTCAGGACGAGTCAGCAAAGAAATAGGCAGGGTAAAACCTTTACCTACTGCCAAAAGACGTTCTGCCCCTAAATTCGCTCAATCTGCCATTAAATGCCCTAACAAAATTGTTGGCACTTCAGGGATTGAGACGCCGTATTTCTCCTTCTAAAACAGGTTCAAGGCGTTTTAATTAATAGTTCATTAACTTCTGCTTAAAGATAGAGTCCTTCAGTTTCTGGGCGAGTAATTAAAGTTGAATGAGTTAACCAAGGCAAAGTGATAATTTGAATTGCCCGTTAGGAGTATTAATGCAATGGGTTTTAATACTATCTCCAACGATAAGTCCTGGGACACCCAAAGTACGATAAATACATGGACTATCACCGCCGTTTCCTTGGAATGTTGGTCATGGTTTCCTACTCATAAAACCGTAGGAATTTGGGCATCTGCTAAGCGACGAAATTGTGTTGCAAAGGCTTCTTAAGATAACCAGGAGGAGTAGCATCAGGAAAAGCATCTCCTCCGAATAATACTAAGTCGACTGACTCTTAATCGCCCGATCTGAGCACTTACTTAAGGTGGAAATAAAATCTTCTAACCTGGTGTTTAGACCAGTGTCTGGGTTAACTTTTCCTTGAGAAAAGCCACTTCCCATATGAATATCTGACAAGTGCAGAATTTTTATCATTGTTATGGGAAAATAGAACGGGCCAGACACTATCGTATTTAAAAAACAAGGAAGAAACACAGTCCACAGGAGAAAAATTGTAGTATATTTTTTACTTAACCACTTATTACTTCCCTTATCACCCAGTCATACTCTGTCCATGTCTCCCTTAGTCGCCACAACAAAAATGCAAGGCTGGATTCGCAGCAGACATCTGATTTATTCGGGTAATTTTGTTATTTTAGAAACTTTAGAATATTCGATGGTAGACAGTTTTTGTGAATGTGTAGAAGCTTTAGGAGGAATATTAATTAGTGTAGGACCTTTTAGAAAAGCGTTGATCAGCAACCATAGAAAAGCTATTCTTTATCAAGGGAAAGCAAGCTTGCCTAACCCTCACTACGATTTAAAACAATATTGGCTTAATCACGGTAGCCCCTCTAGTCGCTTTGATGGTCAAAGATGCCTAGCGGCAACGGCAAGTTGAACAGTCATCAATTATTAATCTATCAATTAACTACTCCCTTCTTAAAAAATGAAAGAACAAATACTCATCTGGCTTAATAGATTGTTAGTTGCTAATATTTTCCGAGGATTTTGAGCTTTTTTTGGTTCGTTATTGGTTTAATTGGGCCGTCTGTGAATATTCCTTTGGGTTTTGATATTTGGTTTAGTCTTTGGGAACCAGTTTATCCCCCGCCATTGGTATATTAATGGCGGGGGCAATTATGGTTGGTTTAGTTAATCAAATTAATAAACAATTAAACCGCAGCTAACTCTCTTTCAGCAGGACGCTTACGATTCACGAAT
>CAWDOD010000004.1:0-528838 GCA_963803805.1 uncultured cyanobacterium
AAATAATTCCCTACTGTTTCCTCAGATTGCTCATCCTATCAAGGAATCCAGGTAAAGGGATCAACTTTTGCCAGAGGTAGAGACAGCAGCATCAGGAACACTTCCTCTTAAACCCAAACCAAGAATTATGACTAATAAACAAGAGGCGATCACTAATACTTTATCAAATTTTTTCATCCTCTTTAGATCCTCAATTAGTGAAAGTTAAACGGATGCAATATTATCTTTTACCCCTTACCCTTTCCCCTCTCTCCTCAAGTAATCATTAATTATCCATGATCGATTAATAACCCCTACCCTAACCAACCTGCACTTAAAACAATAGTTAAAGCAATAAAAGTAATACTAAGGGGCCAGGTAACACGGTTGAGAGTTTTTTCAGCGCTTTTTGTACTAGTAAATAATTGAGCTTGTCCACCAATACCGCCTATACCATCCCCCTCTTGGGATCTAATAGTACCAAAATTATTAATAATAGAGCGGATGCAGACCAAATAATTTCTACAAGTTGGATCACTGTCATGAAGATAAAATCTCATAAAATGAAATTTTTTTTCAGTTGTTGGAACAACTAGCTGTTAATGATTATGACTCCTACTCGTTAACTCTATTAGCTATCCTAGACTTATTGCTAGTAGTTTAAAACAACAATCAACTACAATCACTAGTAATACTATTTTTCTTGTGTCGGAGGTACACTTGTTGGGGGTAAGGGTTAAGGGGTTTAATGGTTAAGGTTGAATATCTCGCTTTTTGCCATAGCCTGGGGTAACTAACAGGTGAACTCCTTGCTCTGATTCATAAGCAGATTTCTTTTTGCAAAATGCTGTCAACAAAAGAGCCATGACAAAGGAGCAATTCGAGGAATTTCTCGCAAAAAGCGTAGACGATTCAAGAGATACTGGTGCAGGTTCTAGTCTGGAGAGCCTTCTTCTCCCCAGAACGGCGCATGATTAACTGGATTAGACGCAAGAAAAAGTGTACCTTAGCTGAAGGTGGGGAAATCATTCAGAGAAGGAACAGGAAATAGTATCCCAAGACTTAAAAGTCTTAATTAAAAAAGGATTCCTCCAAGCTAATCAAGCTGAGGATGAGACTTATTCTTGATTCCTTCAGAGCAAAACCAAGGTAAAAACAATTTCTCAAGATTTAAAAAAGATGATTAATGAGCATTGTATGGCTTGCCTTTGGCGTTATGTCAGTTGTTAGTGAAAGATTAGCAGTAAAATAGTAATAAAGGAGCAGAATTTATCTTAATATTTAACAGACAAATATGCATAAATGTTTAATAATGAATGATAAATGACTAACAGTAAATGCTCTATTTTATTCCTTTCGGGGGGAGGAACAGGAAAATCTAATACTACAGCTAATATTGCTGTGAGTGTAGCCCTTAGCTGGTAAGCGAGTAGCGGTGGTAGATACGGATATTCAATCTCCAGGAATTCATGTTTTGTTTGGTTTTGAAGAAGGACAGATCAAAATTCCCTCAATGATTTTCTTTGGGGGCATTGTTCAGAGCCAGCCACGATGTCAGTACGTTGCTGCAAAATTCTTCTAGTTCAGGTAAACTTTTTGAGTATTAAAACCGGAGATATTGCCAGAATTCTTAAAGAAGGTTTTGATTTTGATTTGCTTCGTGATGGCTTTTACGAGTTAATTGATGAGTTGAAATTAGATTATCTTTTATTGATACCCACCCAGGTTTAAATGAAGAAACACTGCTTTCAATTAGTATTTCCGATATTATGATTATTTGTCTCTATAGTCAAGATTTTCAAGGAACTGTGTGACGGTGGAAGTTGCCCGTCGCTTGGGGGTTCCTAAGTTATTATTGATGATTAATAAAGCTTTACCTAACCTCGATTTTGGTGATTTGAAAAAGAAAGTCGGAAAAAACTTACAATGTTCCATTCGGCAGGGATTTTACCCCATTCAGAAGATATGATGCAACTCCAAAGTAACGGTATTTTTTATCTACACATGCCTAACTCATCGTTTAAGTAAGGTTATTGCTTCTGCTGGGAGACTTTATTAATGATGCCTAACGGCAACGGCAAGCTGTAATATGATTAATGCTCATTGAGCAGTAAACTTACAGTTTTAAAAGCTAAAAAGAACTTGAGACTGAGGGAAGGACAATTTGGGGCTTTTAGGCTTATCTCCTCGTCAAAGAAATATTGTTAATTGGATACGCAGAGAAAATAGGGAAGTAACCTTACAGAAATTGCTACTCACTTGCAACAAGATGAAGCAGTGATTAGTGGAGAACTTAATTTCCTGGTTCAAGGAGAACTTTTTACAAGCCAGTATTGTTGAAGGAGAAACCTTCTATAACCGTAAGTTAGGAGTTAAACAAGGGGCGAGAATACAGGAGATATTAGAACAATCTCTGACTCCTGGTAAACCCTTGGTGATTATTATTAACCCTTCTGGGGAAATGGTTGCTACTTCCGGTTCTAAGAGTTGGGGGTGACAGTATCTAACCAAGGCAACCAGAGTGCTTTAATCAATTCCTTGCTATTGACGAAACTTCAGAATTTGTTTATCAATGGTGTCGTTCCCTCACGAAATCTTAGCCCTTGGTTTGGGGGCAAACTAGTGAAATATTTTTCCAATTTGTATTCCGGCTGAAGCATTGCCGGATGCTTACAAATTATCTCCTCAAAATTGATGCCCAGGAACATTATCCCGAACATACTCCTATCCTTAATCCTGGTAGATTGCGGGTTATTCCTTTTATTCAAGGAGCCCTAACTGTTAATGACCCAACTTTTAGCATTTTACCCATCACAAGTTCTGTTCAACCTGCTATTGTCCAAATTGGCGAAGCCCTGATTATGCAGGCGGTTGTTCGAACCGCACCAGAATAGCATCGTTTTCCGTTTAGCTGCCTGATTTTTGGTTTGGATTGGCTCAGTGTTAGATATCCTGGTAAGGTTTGCAGGAATTGGGCTTGGTGGTGGCGAATACAGGGTTGGGGTTGAATCCAGGGAACAAGGGGAAATTGATATTTTGTTTCAACCCCCTTTAGGAACTTTAGCGGGGTTTATGCCCCCACTCTACGTCTTTATTCTTCTAACAATCCTGATTTAGCGCTTCTGGATATTGTTTGTCTGCAAGTACCAGGAGTCTATTTATTAGATATTGAACTGGTAACTGTAGTTGGGACAATTAGGAATGAGGCAGGAATTTTTGAGTTACGTTTGTACAATGGCGGAATACTCCCCGTGAATTGAGGCTATATGCCAGAGAGATAGATGGGGGAGGAGTTTGCAGTTATCGATTGATTCCAGAAGAATTAACTCTCGTTACCAGGAGAGTCAGCCGCTGGTCGAATTAGAAGTACAACCACAAAAATCCTGGCGCAGACCCTTTTATGGACGACCATCCAACTTTGCAGTGGAAGTTGAAGATGTACACAGTTACCGTCACCGTTTTCAAGCAACTTTAGTTGGCAATCTCGCCCTTGGCGGATTTTTTATTAGTTGCTTTAGCTGTTTTAGGGCTGATTGCCACTCTAATTTTCTTGATTTGGTGGTTATTGCGCCCTAAACCCTTACCCCAAAATGCAAATGTTCCTGACAATAGCACCTATCGAGAAGCGAATGAAGATGTAGTAAGTTTAAGTTGGCGCATTGACAATCCGCGCCGCATTAAAACTTTGCAAATATCTGGTGCGCCTCCCCTGATGGCTTATTAACTAGTGAACCAGTTGTATATGATTTTCGCAATGTACCTGATGAGCGGCAGGGTTTTGTAACAGGCTCAGGAATCGGTTTGTCAGAATGTTCCCACTATGCCCGTAAAGCAGGGGATTATGTTTTTGAGTTAACCTTAATTCCGGAAGGGGACGTAAAAAAGGGGCTGTAGGCCTGTTTGAATTACGGGCATTCCTGTTCCCCAAATATTGGAAAGTTTGCGGCTACAGAACCCCAATATCAAGAAACCCAAAAAATTGCCCTTACTCAACCACAGCAAGAAAGAAATACTCCGCAACCTCGCGTTAGTCCTGGCATCCGTTTGAATTGGAAAAATGCGATGCAGACCAAATTAAGGAGTTAAAGTTGGAGCAAAAGCCTGATGGTTCCGTTAATAGTAAAGCAAGAACCTTTAAGTTTGATACGCCCATCTTTAAGAAGTTAGCTAGATTATGTTCCCAGGAAGAGAATACTAACCAAGCCCTTTGCAAACGGGGTAAGAATCTTAAGGAGGTCACAGAAATGCGGCTGAAAGTAATCAAACTCAGCAACTATGTCAGAATGCTCGCATATCCCTCTAGGGTTATGTTATTGTTAAATTAGAGTTAACCTGCCAGTCTGTAACTACAGGGGCAAGTAGGGCAGGAAGTTACATTTTTCGAATTAACTCCAGTTCCCAAAGAGAAACCAGAAGAACCCATTGAACCAGCCCAAACCGATACTATCAAGGTAATTGCTCAACCTATACCTTTTGAAATTGTCAAATGTTTACCATTAACGGTGTTGATGCCCAACCTAAGTATTCTGTACCCATTAACAAAGAACAACCAACGCCAATTATTATTGAGTGGCAAGTTGTGGGGGGCAAAGATATTAAAGGTCGTAGTTGCTACCTTCCCCAGGGACTAAATAAGGAAGGAAACAGCAGCCTATCCTTTGGGTAAGGAACCGGTAGCGAGACAATTATCCTCCAAGTAACTAATGCAGAAGGGGAACAAAAAAGTCGTTCGTGACGATTGAGGCTTTTTCTTCCGGAAGAAGATGTAGAAGAAGGGACAGACGGGGCAGAAGCACAAGAAGATAAAGACGGGCAGAGGGAGAAGAAAAGGGGCAGAAGGGGCAGAAGCACAAGAAGGTAAAGACGGGGCAGAAGGAGAGTCTGAGGGGGAAAAAGCTGCTGGGAAAGAGGGAGAAAGAGGGAAGAAGGAGAGGGCGCACCACCTCCTTTACCAGCTGGGGCTTCTCCACCCATACCTCCAGGGCGTACTCGCCAATTGATTTACCGCCAGCGATACAATAACTTAAGAAGTAATCAGTAATTAAGTTTATTTAATGCCTACCCTATTAGTTAAAAATATCCATACCCTAGCTACCATGGATGATGAACGGCGTGAAATTCGACATGGTGGGTTGTTAGTTAGGGATAATGTTATTGAACAAGTAGGGACAACTTCAGAATTACCTAACACAGCAGATGAAATTCTGGATTTAAAAGATAAACATCTAGTTTTGCCTGGTTTGGTAAATACCCATCATCCTCTCACTTTTTCCAAACCTTAACTCGCGTCACACCCGCACGGCGATTTATTTCTAATGGCTAACCGCACATTATCCCCTTTGGTCTCTTACTGGGGAAGGGATATATTATAGTTCTCAAATGGCAGCCGCAGAGTTGATTCTATCTGGCTGTACCACCGCTAGTGATTCAAATTATTATCTATTTCCTAATGATTGTAACTCTATTAAACAAAATCCGTGCAGTTGAGGAAATTGGTTTGCGGTTCCATGCTAGTCGGGGCAGTATGAATGTGGGGGAAAGAGAATTGCCTTTAAGAGAGAGCTATTTTGAAAAGATTCCCAAAGATTAATTGAGCAATACCATAACAATAACCCCTATCTTGGATGGTGCGGATAGTTCTCGCCCCTTGTTCACCTTTTTCCGTTTCTCAAGACTTGATGCGAGAAGTCGGCAGCCATGGCTAGGTACCAGGGGTAAGATTGCAGACCCATTTAGCCGAAAATAAAGGGGATGTGGAATATAGTTTGTCCAAATTTAATTTAATTCCTGGGGACTATGCAGAATCTGTAGGTTGGCTAGGAAATGATGTTTGGCACGCCCATTGTGTTAAGTTAAGCGATCGCTCAATCTCTAAATTCGGACAAACTACTGGTGTGGCACACGGCCCTTGTAGATACTGCGTCTGGCAAGTGGTATTGCACCAATTCGCAAACTGCTTGATGCTAATGTTCCCGTTGGTTTAGGTGTAGATGGGGCAGCTTCTAATGATGCTACAAACTTACTTCATGAAGCCCGCAGCGCCTTTTTATTACTGCCCGCGTTAAGGATGAGGATGCTTCGGTGATGACTGCCCGCGATGCTTTAAAAATTGCCACCAGAGGGGGAGCAAAAGTTTTAGGTAGAGATGGATATCGGTTATCTTGCCCCAGGTATGGCAGCAGATTTTATTGCTGTTTAATTTGGATAAACCCGCTTTTGTGGGAACACAATAATACTCCCGTTTGGAGCATTAATTTATTGTCAAACTGATTATGTAGATTATAGTTTTATTAATGGTAAAAAAATTGTAGTAAACAAGGCACATTGACTACTGTTGAATTAGCAACATTAACGGGAAAAAGTTAATCAAATTGCAGTCAAACTGGTTACACAATAAAAGCAGTAGTTCTTACCTATTAGCTATTAGCTATTCAGCTATCACCTATTACTTTCCCAAGTGTCAAAATTACGCTTCACCCAATCCATACGAGCAGAATGGGGAGTCATACCTAAGTTAATAGCTGCTTCATCGACAAAAACGAGTTTTTCTACCTGCAATAATCTTCGTTTAGTGATTCAACCACAATAGCATTGTCGGTTGAATCACTAAACGAAGATTATTCAGGTAGAAAAACTCGTTTTTGTCGATGAAGCAGCTATTAACTTAGGTATGACTCCCCATTCTGCTCGTATGGATTGGGTGAAGCGTAATTTTGACACTTGGGAAAGTAATAGGTGATAGCTAATAGCTAATAGCTAATAGGTAAGAACTACTGCTTTTATTGTGTAACCAGTTTGACTGCAATTTGATTAACTTTTTCCGTTAATGTTGCTAATTCAACAGTAGTCAATGTGCCTTGTTCTACAATTTTTTTACCATTAATAAAACTATAATCTACATAATCAGTTTGACAATAAATTAATGCTGCAACGGGATCTTGTTGTGTTCCCACAAAAGCGGGTTTATCCAAATTAACAGCAATAAAATCTGCTGCCATACCTGGGGCAAGATAACCGATATCATCTCTACCTAAAACTTTTGCTCCCCCTCTGGTGGCAATTTTTAAAGCATCGCGGGCAGTCATCACCGAAGCATCCTCATCCTTAACGCGGGCTAATAAAAAGGCGCTGCGGGCTTCATGAAGTAAGTTTGTAGCATCATTAGAAGCTGCCCCATCTACACCTAAACCAACGGGAACATTCGCGTCGAGCATTTTGCGAATTGGTGCAATACCACTTGCCAGACGCATATTGCTACAAGGGCAGTGTGCCACACCAGTGCCAGTTTGTCCGAATTTAGAGATTGAGCGATCGCTTAACTTAACACAATGGGCGTGCCAAACATCATTTCCTAGCCAACCTACAGATTCTGCATAGTCCCCAGGAATTAAATTAAATTTGGACAAACTATATTCCACATCCCCTTTATTTTCGGCTAAATGGGTATGCAATCTTACCCCTGAATAGCTTCTAGCCATGGCTGCCGACTCTCGCATCAAGTCTTGAGAAACGGAAAAAGGTGAACAAGGGGCGAGAACTATCCGCACCATAGAATAGGGGTTATTGTTATGGTATTGCTCAATTAATCTTTGGGAATCTTTTAAAATAGCTGCTTCTTTTTCCACCAGAAAATCTGGAGGCAAACCGCCGTTACTTTCCCCCACACTCATACTGCCCCGACTAGCATGGAACCGCAAACCAATTTCCTCAACTGCACGGATTTGTTGATCAAGGGTACAATCATTAGGAAATAGATAATGATGATCACTAGCGGTAGTACAGCCAGATAGAATCAACTCTGCGGCTGCCATTTGAGAACTATAATATATCCCTTCCCCAGTAAGATTAGACCAAAGGGGATAATGTGCGGTTAGCCATTGAAATAAATCGCCATTTTGCCCTGCGGGTGTGACGCGAGTTAAGGTTTGGAAAAAGTGATGATGGGTATTTACCAAACCAGGCAAAACTAGATGTTTATCTTTTAAATCCAGAATTTCATCTGCTGTGTTAGGTAATTCTGAAGTTGTCCCTACTTGTTCAATAACATTATCCCTAACTAACAACCCACCATGTCGAATTTCACGCCGTTCATCATCCATGGTGACTAGGGTATGGATATTTTTAACTAATAGGGTAGGCATTAAATAAACTTAATTACTGATTACTTCTTAAGTTATTGTATCGCTGGCGGTAAATCAATTGGCGGAGGAGAATTACGCCCTGGAGGTATGGGTGGAGAAGCCCCAGGGGGTTCTGGTAAAGGAGGTGGTGCGCCGTCTCCTTCTTCCTCTTTTCCCGCTTTCCCAGCAGCTTTTTCCCCCTCAGACTCTCCCTTCTGCCCCGTCTTTACCTTCTTGTGCTTCTGCCCCATCTGCCCCTTTTTCTTCTCCCTCTGCCCCGTCTTTATCTTCTTGTGCTTCTGCCCCTCTGCCCCGTCTGTCCCTTCTTCTACATCTTCTTCCGGTAGGAAACTTTCGATCGTCACAGAACGACTTTTTTGTTCTCCTTCTGCATTAGTTACTTGGAGGATAATCGTCTCGCTACCTGGTTCTTTACCCAAAGGATAGGTTGCTCTACCTTCCTTATTTACAGTGCCTGGGGAAGGTAGCAACTCAACCTTAATATCTTTGCCCCCCACAACTTGCCACTCAATAATAATTGGTGTGGGTTGTTCTGTGTTGACGGGTACAGAATACTTAGGCAGGGCATCAACACCGTTGATGGTAAATTTAGTAATTTCAAAAGGTACAGGTTGAGCAATTACCTTGATAGTATCGGTTTGCGCTGGTTCGATGGGTTCTTCTGGTTTTTCTTTGGGGACTGGAGTTAATTCAAAAATGTAACTTCCCGCTTTACTTGCTCCTGTAGGTACAGACTGGCAGGTTAACTCTAATTTAACGATTGTACAAAACCGGTCTAACCCTAGAGGAATGCGGGCATTTTGACATAGTTGCTGGTTGGGTTACTTTCACACAGTTCTACCAACTGCTGAAGATTTTTACCCCGTTTGCAAAGGGCTTGGTTCGTATTCTCTTCTTGGGAACATAACCTGGCTAACTTCTGGGGATTAATTTGGTCAAAGTTAAAGGTTCTTTCTTTGCTACTCACAGAACCATCGGGGGCTTTTCCCTCCAATTTCAACTCTTTAATTTGGTCTGCATCGCTAATTTTCCAATTCAAACGGATACCCGCGACAGGTCTTACTGGAGGTTGGGGGGTATCTTCTCCTGGCTGAGACTGAGGAATAGCAACCGCAACAACTGGGGTTTCTTGGTATTGGGGTTCTGTTGCGGCAAACTCTAATACTTAGGGAACAGGAATGCCGGTAATCCTGACAGCATTTGTTTTTGCTGTTTCCGCAGCGCCTCTTCTGCGTCCTTCCGGAATTAAGGTTAATTCAAAAACATAATCCCCCGCTTTACGGGCATCGGTAGGAACATTTTGACAAACCAATTCCTGTGCTTGTTCACAAAAACCGACTAATTCTTCTGGGATGCCATTCCTAAAATCGTAAACAATTGGTTCACTACTTAATAACCCATCGGGTGAAGACCCAGATATTTGCAAAGTCTTGATGCGACGCGGATTGTCAATGCGCCAACTTAAACTTATTACATCTTCATTCGCTTCTTGATAGGTGCTACTGTCAGGGACAAATTCTACAATTTGGGGTAAGGGTTTAGGACGCAATAACCACCAAATCAAGAAGATTAGAGTGGCAATCAGCCCTAAGACAGCTAAAGCAACTAATAAAAAATGCCACCAAGGGCGAGATTGCCAAACTAAAGTTGCTTGAAAACGGTCGTTAATTAATGGTAACTGCTGTACATCTTCAACTTCCACTGCAAAGTTGATGGTGCGTCCATAAAAGGGTCTGCGCCAGGATTTTTGTGGTTGTACTTCTAATTCAACCAGGGCTGACTCTCCTGGTAACAAGAGTAGTTCTTCTGGAATCAATCGATAACTGCAAACTCCTCCCCCATCTATCTCTCTGGCATATAGTCTCAATTCACGGGGAGTATTGCCGCGATTGTACAAACGTAACTCAAAAATTCCTGCCTCATTCCTAATTGTCCCAACTACAGTTACCAGTTCAATATCTAATAAATAGACTCCTGGTACTTGCAGATAAACAATATCCAGAAGCGCTAAGTCAGGATTGTTGGAAGAAAAAAGACGTAGAGTGGGGGCATAAACTCCGGCCAAAGTTCCTAAAGGAGGTTGAAACAAAGATGGTCGATTTCCCCTTGTTCCCCTGGATTCAACTCTAAGCCAGTATTCGCTACTACTAAACCCAATTCCTGCAAACCTTCAGGATACCTGACACTGAGCCAATCCAAACCAAAGTCAGGGCAGCTTAAACGGAAACGATCTACCCGTCGGTGCGGTTCCGAACAATCGCCTGCATAATCAGGGCTTCGCCAATTTGGACAATAGCAGGTTGAACGGAACTTGTGATGGGTAAAATGCTAAAAGTTGGGTCATTAACGGTTAGGGCTTCTTGAATAAAAGGAATAACCCGCAATCTACCGGGATTAAGGATAGGAGTATGTTCGGGATAATGTTCCTGGGCATCAATTTTGAGGAGATAATTGTAAGCATCCGGCAATGCTTCAGCCGGAATATCAAATTGAAAAAATACTTCGCTAGTTTGCCCCAAACCAAGGGCTAAACGTTCGTGAGGGGAACGACACCATTGATAAACAAATTCTGAAGTTTCGTCAATAGCTAGATCAATTAAAGCACTCTGGTTGCCTTGGTTAGATACTGTCACCCCCAACTCTACCGTAGAACCGGAAGTAGCAACCATTTCCCCAGAAGGGTTAATAATAATCACCAAGGGTTTACCAGGAGTCAGAGATTGTTCTAATATCTCCTGTATTCTCGCCCCTTGTTTAACTCCTAACTTACGGTTATAGAAGGTTTCTCCTTCAACAATATTGGCTTGTAAAAAGTTCTCTTGAACCAGGAAATTAAGTTCTCCACTAATCACTGCTTCATCTTGTTGCAAGTGAGTAGCAATTTCTGTTAAGGTTACTTCCCTATTTTCTCTGCGTATCCAATTAACAATATTTCTTTGACGAGGAGATAAGCCTAAAAGCCCCGCCATTGTTGTTCCTTCCTCAGTATTAAACCCGTCGCCCCTCATTATTTCTTTTTAGCTTTTAAAACTGTAAGTTTACTGCTCAATGAGCATTGATCATTGTACGGCTTGCCGTTGCCGTTAGGCATCATTGATCAAGTTCTTTAGCCACAGAAGCAATAACCTTACTTAAAGGATGGTTAGGCTGGTGTAGATAAAAAATACCGTTACTTTGGAGTTGCATCATATCTTCTGAATGGGGTAAAATCCCTGCCAATGGAACATTGTAAGTTTTTTCGACTTTCTTTTTCAAATCACCAAAATCGAGGTTAGGTAAAGCTTTATTAATCATCAATAATAACTTAGGAACCCCCAAGCGACGGGCAACTTCCACCGTCACAGCAGTTCCTTGAAAATCTTGACTATCGGGACGCAAGACAATAATCATAATATCGGAAATACTAATTGAAAGCAGTGTTTCTTCATTTAAACCTGGGTGGGTATCAATAAAAAGATAATCTAATTTCAACTCATCAATTAACTCGTAAAAGCCATCACAAAGCAAATCAAAATCAAAACCTTCTTTAAGAATTCTGGCAATATCTCCGGTTTTAATACTAGAAGGAATCAGAAAAATTTTACCTGAACTAGAAGAATTTTGCAGCAACGTACTGACATCGTAGCTAGCTTCTTTAATAGAACAATGCCCCCAAAGAAAATCATTGAGGGAATTTTGAATCTGTCCTTCTTCAAAACCAAACAAAACATGAATTCCTGGAGATTGAATATCCGTATCTACCACCGCTACTCGCTTACCACTAAGGGCTACACTCGCAGCAATATTAGCTGTAGTATTAGATTTTCCTGTTCCTCCCCGAAAGGAATGAATAGAGACGATTTTACTGTTAGTCATTTATCATTCATTATTAAACATTTATGATTGTTCCTCTGTTAAATATTAAGATAAACCCTGCTCCTTTATTACTATTTACTGCTAATCTTTCACTAACAACTGACACCTAACGCCAAAGGCAAGCCATACAATGCTCATTGATCATTGTTTAAATCTTGGAGAAACTGAGAAGATACTTTACCTTGGTTTTGCTCTGAAGAAATAGGAGAATAATAAGTCTCATCCTCAGCTTGATTAGCTTGGAGGAATCCTTTTTTAATTAAGACTTTTAAGTCTTGGGATACTATTTCCTGTTCCTTCTCTAAATAATTTGCCACCTCAGCTAAGGTACACTTTTTCTTGCGTCTAATCCAGTTAATCATGCGCCGTTGTTCTGGGGGCAAATGAAGGCTCTCCAGACTAGAACCTGCACCAGTATCTCTTGATCGTCTACGCTTTTTGCCGAGAAATTCCTCGAATTGCTCTTTTGTCATGGCTACTTTTTCCTTTGTTGACAGCATTTTGGAAAAAAATGTCCCTTATGAATCAATCAGAGCAAGGAGTTCACCTGTTTAGTTACCCCAGGCTATGGCAAAAAGCGAGAAATATCAACCTTAACCATTAAACCCCTTAACCCTTACCCCAACAAGTGTACCTCCGACACAAGAAAAATAGTATTACTAGTGACTGTGACCTTGATTGTTGTTTTAAACTACTAGCAATAAGTCTAGGATGCTTAATAGAGTTAACGAGTAAGAATCAGCTATAATCGTTGACAGTTAGTTGCTCCAACAACTAAAAAAAATTTCATTTTATAAGAGATTTTATCTTCATGACAGTAATCCAACTTGTACAAATTATTTGGTCTGCATCCGCTCTATTATTAATAATTTTGGTACTATTACATAGTCCCAAGGGGGATGGTATAGGCGGTATTGGTGGACAAGCTCAATTATTTACTAGTACAAAAAGCGCTGAAAAAACTCTCAACCGTGTTACCTGGGCCCTTAGTATTACTTTTATTGCTTTAACTATTGTTTTAAGTGCAGGTTGGTTAGGGTAGGGGTTATTAATGGATCATGGATAATTGATCATTACTTGAGGAGAAAGGGGAAAGGGTAAGGGGTAAAAGATAATATTGCATCCGTTTAACTTTCACTAATTGAGGATCTAAAGAGGATGAAAACTGATAAATTGCCTTTAGTGATCGCCTCTTGTTTATTAGTCATAATTCTTGGTTTGGGTTTAAGGGGAAATGCTACTGATGCTGTATCTCTACCTCTGGCAAAAGTTCATCCCTTGCCTGATTCCTTGATAGGATGGCAATCTGAGGAAACAGTAGGGGATTATTTTGACAAAGTTAAGCCAATTCCCCCCGTTGAATATTTAATCTGGTCAGAATTTCCTGTTAAAGTTTATGTTGATAGACCCCAAGGTTCTCCAGAATTATCCTACGAAACTGCTAATTTTCCTCAATGGCGGACAGCGGTTTTAGCAGCGGTGGCAGAATGGAATCATTACTTTCGGTTACAAGAAGTTGAAGAACCTACCGAAGCGGATATTCTCATCTTGCGCCAAGAACTATCCCCCAGAAAAATCTACGATCCTAAAACCGGAGAATTTCAAGGAACCCGCGCCCGTACAGCGACAACAGAATATGAGTTTTATCTAGACCAAAGTACTGAGATTTCGCCGGTTTTAGCCCATCGGATGACGATAATTTTGAGTCCTTTTCAAACTGAGTTAAATCTTTTACCCGCAGCCCGCCATGAACTTGGTCATGCTTTGGGAATCTGGGGACATAGCTTAGAAGAAACAGACTGTCTGTACTTCTCTCAAGTTCGCAATCCTCCTCAAATCTCTGTTAGGGATGTCAATACCCTCAAGAAAATTTACCAACAACCAACTAGTTTAGGTTGGGCAATTGATTAAATTGAATTAAGCAATCTCCCTGCCTCCTCTCACCTTTGCCAATACAATATTCTTTACTCAGACGAAAGTCAATTATTCGATCAAAGGCGAAGTCTTTTCTTTTATGAATCTTATTATTATTGGTTTTCTTGCTAGTTTAGGAGCAGGGCTAGCAACGGCAGTGGGTGCATTGCCTGTATTATTGCCGATTAAATTAACTGCCAGAATTCAAGCCATTGCTTTAGGTTTAGGAGGGGGAGTCATGCTTGCGGCAACGGCATTTTCTTTGATTATGCCAGGAAGCGATGCTGCTATTGCCCAAGGTTTTTCTAGTCTTGAAGCTGCTTTAATCATGGCTGTGGGAGTAACATTGGGAAGTAGTTTTGTTTGGTTAACCCATAAATATCTGCCCCACGAACATTTTTCTAAAGGAAAAGAAGGAGCGATCAATACCAAACTTAAGCGTATTTGGCTATTCATTGCCACAATTACCCTCCATAACTTTCCTGAAGGTTTGGCTGTTGGAGTTAACTTTGGTGCAGGGGATGTTAAGGATGGCATTCCTTTAGCTATTGGTATTGGCTTACAAAATCTTCCTGAAGGGCTGATCGTTGCTTTATCTCTAGTGGCTGAAGGGTATACTTCAACCTATGCTTTAGGAATTGCCTTGCTAACAGGTTTAGTTGAACCAATCGGCGGTTTATTTGGGGCAGGAGTCGTGGCGATCGCTCAGTTTATTCTCCCCTGGGCAATGGCTTTTGCGGCGGGTGCGATGTTATTTGTCATCAGTGAAGAAATTATCCCAGAATCCCATAACCAAGGTAAAGATCAAGAAGCAACGATGGGCATAGTCTTGGGTTTTGTGGTGATGATGTTTCTAGATATAGGCTTAGGATAGTTTTATCAATGATAAATTTAGGGTTTGCCATTGTCGTAAACTAAATTAATAATTAGAATTACAGTCCGTAGTTTTATGAATAAGTTTATTGAGCATTGATGCCTAACGGCAACGGCAAGCCATACATTGATTACTGATAATTGATCTTAGACGAAGTTCCTAAAACTTACTCTGCTGCCGCCGTTTCCAGATTGCTCCTAAACCAAAGGAACCAAATAATAACAAACCTGCTGCTGCATTAGACTCAGGTACTTCTACTCGCCTTTGTTCAAATCGCTGGTCGATAAAGGAAATAAATCCCCTAGAATTACCTTCAGTGATAATATCAATTTGATTTTTAATCCTAACTTTCTGCAATTCTGAACTAATGCCTTGATCGTTGTCTTCTAAGGCAGGATCTTGTAAATCGGGTAAAACACTCTCTGAAGTAGGATTGCTAACATTAAGTTTACCAATGGTGTCACCATCCATATTTTCAATGGTTTCAGTGACTCTGGTTTGAGCATTCTGCCCTACAAAAGCACCGTTAAAAGCCAGTCTCGCCCCACTAATGACAAAATCGGGGTCTAGTACTTCGACATTGTAATCCAACAGAACTTCTAATGTCGAATCACGCATTGCCGCAAAGCCACTTTGGAAGCGTAATCCAAAAGGATCACCGTCATGGGTTATAACATTAATATCATCACAACTACCTGGTCTGGCCATACCGGAAATGTTGATTTGGCAAGAAAAATCGCTAAACTTCTTGTCTCCAACAGTAATGCTACCTTCTTCTGTACCGAAGTTAGCTAACAAATCTCCTAAGCTAAAAGTAGCTGAGCGAGCAGGAATGGCTGTTAATCCTATTGCGGCGGCTGTGGTAAAAGCAAGGGCAAGTGTGCTTTTTAACATTTTTGATTAGTCCTTTCCTTAATTCCTTTTTGTGACTACTGGAGTTTTTGAGTTGAAGCCTAATGGTTAACTATGAAGCTATTAGGGTTTATTTTGTTGCCGTTGCTTTCGCCAAAATGAAGCTGTACCAAATAAACCTAAAGCAATTAAGCCAGAAATCGTACCTGGTTCAGGAACTACTTCGTCGTCGTATGTTTGAGTGATCATACTGATTGAAGCTGTACCATCAAAAGCCGTTAAGAAAATGTCTTTGGTCACTTCTGCTCTTTTAACTGGTCTGATAAAATCGAAGTCTCCTTGCGAATCTGGTTCAAAATCTGGGTCGCTAAGGTCTGTTAATTCATCGGAGTTTGATACAGAAAATTGGGCTACAATCTCATCATCATTATCGGGGTCACTAATAGTTTCTACCACCGTGGCTAAACCGTCTCCAGTGAAGCCTCCATCAAAAGCAAGTCCAATACCCTCAATCATACCTTCAGGAGCAAGGGATTCAACGGTATAACCCAGTAGGACATCAATAAAAGTATTTTCTCCAGCAAAGAAATCTGCTTGGAATTTGATCCCTTCACCTAAAGTAATAACTTCTATCTCATCACAACTTCCGGGAGATGTAGGTTCCCCTTCAAAAGAAATATCGCAGAAAAAGCCGCTAAATTCATGACCGGCCGCTGTTAAAGTTCCGTCGCTGTCAATTAAACTCTGTAAACTCACAGCCCCAACAGGTGCTGCTAACATTGCTGTAGTAGTGACGGTTGTACCGAAGATGGCTAATGCACTCTGACGAAACATCAAATCTTTTCCCCTCAAACACATACTGGTAAGTTTTGGCTTGCTATCAAAGCAGTTGGTTTAACAAATGCCTCAATATTTAGGCAACCAAAGGAGCATTTTTTTATACTCTCTTTAAAGATATCTAATTTATCAAGCTCTGAATTATACTTCGTCGAATCTTTATTAAAAATCCGGGATAATCTCTATACCATTAAGTATAAACTTGCAATAATCGATAACTTCTCAAACAAACTTACGTATTTACCTCTATCTCTTAAGAAGTAAAGGAGATACCCTAGATTCAGCAAAGAAACCCTAATCCTTAATCACAGTTGAAACCTCATATCTAGGGTGAGAAGCAAAGGAACAGGAACTAGAATAGGAATATCTTCAATAACTTTGACAGTAATTTCCCATGACTCAGCCAGATAAACTTAATAACGTTGCTGCCAAAATTAGTCAGTGTTTGGCTCCCCACAAAATAACTTCGACAATGAGAATGCAAGATAATTGCTTACAAATTGTTGTTGAAGCTAAACGAGTTCCTGAGCGAGAGATTGTGGTTACAGCTATCCAAACAAAGTTATCAGAACTCAATACCAATTCTCTTCAAAAGATCGAGTTATATGGACTGAAAAAGGGAGATAAAATTCCTAGTTGGTATGAAGAATTATCTTTGCAAAGCTCATCTGAAATTGTTGTGCAAACCGAGTCAGAGCAACAATTTTCTTTGTTTAACTCAGTGTTGGGAACTGTAGGGGAAACTGCTGAACGAGCGAAAATCGCAGTTAAAGGAGGAGTGACGGGGGCAGCAGAAGTAGTAGCGGGGACAGCCACAGGCATGAAAAATGTCTTAGGGGGGGCTGCGGTTCAAGCCACGAAAGGCATGGGTTTTGTGATTGATTTAGTATCTAGTAATGCCCTGTTTGCCAAGTTGACCAAAACTTTACCGGTAGATTGGTTGATTATTATTGATCGAGTTGATGTCAATAAAGCAGAAGCAGAAGTCAATAAGCTGCTCAAAAAGTATCCTCAAGAATCTCCGAGGGAAATTGCCCATCGTTTAATGGTGGAAAAGAGTATTTTAGTTGCGGGTACAGGGGTTGCTAGTAGCTTAGTGCCTGGGGCTGCTGCGGCTATGTTTGCCCTAGATTTAGCCACAACTCTACTTTTACAAGCTGAGTTGGTTTATCAAATCGCCTGTGCCTATGGCTTAGATTTAGAAGAAGATGCTAGAAAAGCAGAAGTGTTAGCTATTTTTGGTATCGGTTTAGGAGGAGGACAAGCTTTGAAAGCCGGGGCTAAGTATGCTGCTAAAGCTAGTCACGGTTTTTTACGGAATATACCCATCGCGGGGCCAGTTATTGGAGGCAGTACTAATGCAGTTATGCTCTATTCTTTAGGCTATGCGGCTTGTCGTTTTTATGAAGCTAAAGTTAATCCTTTGAATTCTGAAGCAGCTTTAGCCGCCTCCCAAGCAGAAGGACAAAAATATTTAGAAGGGGCGATCGCTCAAGAAGTGATTATGGATCAAGTGTTAGCTCATGTAGTTGCAGCAGCCCATCCAGATAAGAGTTGGGAAGAAATTTTACCGCAACTGGAAACCCTAAACTTAAGTCGTAAATCCCTAGAGGCGATCGCTAATAATATTGATTCACCTGAACCACTAGAAACCTTGTTAGAGCAAGTCAATAGCGACTTTGCTATACCTCTTTTAGCTCAGTGTTACAAAATTTCTCAACTAGAAGGTGAAATCACCCCCCAAGAAAATGAAATATTAGAGAAGATTAACCAAAAGTTGAATAAAGATGCCAACCGCTAATAGCTAGTTGCTCTCTCACCATAGGGAGTTATGCAAGGATGAAGCGTTTACAATATCAAGATTGCTTGCAAGGAACTTCCTGTCAAAAAATATCTTAATTTATAGCAGCAAGTTTAGCGAAGATTATGGCTTTCGTTATTGACAAGTAAGTAGGGGATGGGCTGTTCAGAAGTTTCTACTATGTTGGTTTTTGGTAAAGATTTGACTAAATCAGTATTGTTAGAACTAATGAAAAAGTTTAGTGCAAATGTAATGGTTGTTGCTAAAAATAATTTTTCTAGCATTCTACTTTCCTCCTCTGAATAAAATGTCTTTCTTCTACTCTACCAGTAATTACTCTTATGTACCACTTAGCATGAGTTCTGTTTCTGTGAAAACTCCCGCAGAAATTTTGCGTAGGTAAAGCCAGCCGTAGGCATCGCACTCACATACAACAAATGTTTGTACGTTCTAGCATAACACTCATTACAAAATAATCAAAAATGTAATCCTCCTAAAGAAGTAACTTATAGCACAAACTCCATCTAGGTTTTATGTTTGGGGGGTTTTCCTACAGTATTTTCCTAATCATTTTGAGCAAAAAATTAAATAGTAGTTTAGGGTATTTAACTAGACATTGGTTTATATAGATACTCTGACTTCTGTTTTAATTAAAATGTTGCCCAAGTTATTTATTTATTTTTATATAGCTTATAAAGTTGTCTCTATTCTCTATCAAGAAGATTTCAGCTCAAAATAATGAAAATCTTAACTAGGGAATCTATGCTAAAGATTGATTTATTAAAAAAAACAGGGAGTAAAGCTAGTCTATGGGACGTTTAGCGCTGCTGAGTGTATCTGACAAGACAGGCATAGTTGAATTGGCACGACGGTTAGTGGAAGAATTTGAGTTTGAATTAATTGGCAGTGGGGGAACGGCAAAAGTGCTGCGAGAGGCAGGATTATCTATTATCGAAGTTGCTGATTATACAAACTCGCCGGAAATACTAGGGGGTAGGGTTAAAACCCTCCATCCTCTTATCCACGGAGGTATCTTAGGACGTAGGGATCTACCTGGAGATTGTGCGGAGATGGCAGCGAATCAAATTCGTCCTTTAGATTTGGTGGTAGTGAACCTCTATCCTTTCGAGGAAACCATTGCGAAGCCGGGTATTAGGATCTCCGAAGCCATTGAAAAGATTGATATTGGTGGTCCAGCCATGTTAAGGGCTGCCGCTAAAAATTTTGCTCATTTGACGGTATTATGCAATCCGGGGCGCTATGGGGAGTATCTAGAGGAGTTAGACAACCATAAGGGAGAAACATCCCTAGAGTTTCGCCAAGCTAGGGCTAAAGAAGGATTTCTCCACACTGCGGCTTATGATCGCGCCATTGCTAATTACTTTTTGGGTTTAGATGAAAAGCCGAGAACTTCTTTACCCGAAAATTATTCCTTAGCAGGAATACAACTTCAATCTTTACGTTATGGCGAAAACCCTCACCAGCCAGCTTCTTGGTATCAAGCCGGAACTATTCCTACTGGCTGGAGTGCAGCCCAGAAACTTCAGGGTAAGGAATTGAGTTATAACAACCTAGTGGATTTGGAAGCAGCAAGGAGAATTATTGCTGAGTTTCCGGCAACAGAACCTACGGCATTAGTCCTCAAACATACCAATCCTTGCGGGGTTGCCATGGGGGAAACTTTGGCAGAAGCCTATGAAAAAGCTTTAAAAGCCGACTCTATTTCTGCTTTTGGGGGTATTGTCGCCCTTAATCAAGAAATTGATGCAGCTACAGCTAAGGCTTTGAAGCAAACCTTTTTAGAATGTATTGTTGCACCGAGTTGTGATGGTGAAGCCCAAGAAATACTAGGGAAAAAGTCAAAGTTAAGGGTGATGTTATTGCCAGACTTAGCGAAAGGAAGCACCGAAAGTATTAAGGCGATCGCCGGAGGATTTTTGGTACAAACTGCTGATGATCTGGTGGAAGATCCCCAAAATTGGCAGGTAGTGACCCAAAAGCAACCAACTCCAGAACAGTTAGCCGAATTGTTATTTGCTTGGAAGGTTTGCAAACACGTTAAATCTAACGCCATTGTGGTAAGTCGCGATCGCACCACTTTAGGCATTGGGGCAGGACAAATGAACCGCATTGGTGCTGCTAAAATTGCCTTAGAAGAAGGGGGAGAAAGTTGCAAGGGAGCAACCTTAGCTAGCGACGGCTTCTTCCCCTTTGATGACTCTGTAAAAACAGCCGCAGCCGCAGGCATTACAGCTATTGTACAACCAGGAGGTTCTTTGCGAGATCAAGATTCCATTGCAGCAGCTAATGAGTTAGGGATAGTGATGGTATTTACAGGAACCAGGCATTTCTTACATTGATCTAATGGCTAATGGCTAATGGCTAATAGCTAATGGCTAATGGCTAAAACTTATACTTGTAGCTTCTCCTCGTGAAGGGGTTTAGGGGTATAGGGGAGTAAGGGTGTAGGGGTGTAGGAGTGTAAAGATCAAACTTTTGTATCACTCTCCCCATCTCCCTACCTCCCCTCAATCTCAACAAGTAATTTTTTCTGCCTGACGATTATTGCTCTAACTCAGTATCAATTTCTGCCAACATTCTAGTAGCAGTAGTATAGAGTTCCTGATGACAGGGGCCATTACTAGCCATTAACCCACCCCACTGACTAACATCGGGATTGTTGTAGGTTAAATCTTCTCCCTCAAAACTAGTGAACTTACCTCCGGCTTCGGTAAGTACTAATTCTGGGGCAGCAAAGTCCCAATCTTTGGGGGCTGACTTACCGGAGAGGGAAATATACACATCACATTGCTGTTCCAAGATAGTGGCAACTTTTCGCCCCACACTACCAACAAAATGTCTGCTTTGGAAAGGAATCCTCTCCAACATCATATTTAAACGCTTGTTGCGGTGACTGCGACTTGCTACCAAAGATAAATCTTCAATGCGGTTGCGATCAGCAACCCGGATAGGCTTAACAGTGCCATCGCGGGTTTCCACGAAAGTACCGCCGCCTTTGGTTGCGAAATAAACTTTTTCGGTTTCAGGAATCACTACCACCGCTAAAACTGGGCGTTGATTGTGGGTAAGGGCAATATGAACGGCATATTCTCCAGTTTTTTCAATAAAGTCCCTTGTACCATCAAGGGGATCGATAATCCAAACCCAAGGATGATCTACAGGCTTAGATCCTTGGGCTTTGTAAGTTTCTTCGCTAAGATAACCGAAATCTTCTTCCCCCAAGGCTTCTTTTAAATGTTTGAGGATGTAGTGATTAGCAGCTAAATCTGCTGCTGTGACGGGGCCTCCTTTTTTGTCATTAATTTCTAAATCCCCTTCATTAACCTCACCACGATAGTAGGAACGCAGAATATCCCCTGCCCCCCAACCTACAGAACAAGCAATTTTAACGATTTCTGTTAAGTTGTCGTATTGATTTTCGCCCACAGTGTTAACCTTCTCCGTTTAAACCTCTATCTACTTTAGCCTCACTTCAACCAGATACGAGTACCGAAAGATTGACAAGCTTGGCTAGCAATTTTAGCAGAGGCGGCTAGGGAGTTGATGAAGCTATCATGTAGGATGTAATGGCTGAAAGCACCGTGGAAGATATCCCCTGCTCCTAAAGTATCCACCGGGGTTATATTCGGGACTTTAATAGTTCCTCTTTCACCCGCAACAAGATACTCAATCGGCTTTTCTCCCTGGGTAATGGCAATATTCTTAATACCCAACCCAAGTAAATAATCTTCAATATCTTTTTGGTGATGGCAACCAGGAGGATAAAAGTTCCCAGAACAGATGGCATAATCGACAAAGGGTAAAACCTTCTCTAATCCAGGTTTCCAGCTACCACCATCCATAACCACAGGAATACCTTGATCTTTGGCTTCAGAGGCGATCGCCACACTCACAGCCATTTGATGCCCGTCAATAAGAATTATATCGATATCATCGAATATATGGGCAGGAATTTGTTGAGGGGAAGCCTGGGATTTTGCGGCGTTGAGGGAAATTACGGCCCTTTCTCCGGTTCCTTGGGTGGTGATGGTAGAAGAGAGGGGAGGAGTAGTGGTTTTATCAGGTTGAAGATCCCAAAGATTAATGTTGTAGATTTCTAAATCTGTTTTAATTAAGTTCACTAAAGGATGCTGCCCCAATACAGCTAAGAGATGGGCTTCGTTACCCAAATAAGCAAAAGTTACAGCAGCATTAGTAGCAGGGCCCCCAGCAGCCATTGTGTAATCAGTAGCGACGACTTTTTGGTTAGGTTGAGGGAACTGAGAAGATAAATAAATTATGTCGAAGGTGGTTAAGCCAATGAATAAGCCCCTATTCAATTTTGGGGATCGCCTTTGGGGATGTAACATTTTCTTTGCTAGAAAATAGTTCTATATTTACAATGTCCAACAACTTAACAACTATAATTCTTATTGGCCCTATTAGCGCTGGAAAATCTACCATTGGGGAACTTTTAGCCGCAAAACTTGCCCTTCCTCGGTATTCAATGGATGAGAAACGTTGGGACTATTATCAAGAAATTGCTTACGACGAAGAATTAGTTAAACAAAAGCGAGAATCTGAGGATTTTTGGGGAGTGCAACATTACTGGAAGCCTTTTGAAGCCTATGCTGTAGAAAGATTGTTATCGGAATGTAACCAAGGAATTATTGATTTTGGGGCAGGGCATTCAGTATACGAAGATGAAGTACTGTTCCAAAAAGTGCGACAAGCTTTGAATCCTTATAAAAATGTTGTTCTGTTGCTACCATCTCCTAACTTAAATGAATCTGTGCAAATCCTCAAGGAACGCAACGAAGGGATACACGATACCATACACGAGATTAACGAACACTTTGTGAGACACCCTGCTAACTCTCAACTAGCTAAGTTCACTGTTTACACCCAAGGCAAAACACCAGAAGAAACCTGTGAAGAAATTATCAATAAAACTTACCCTCAGCAAACATACTAAATACCCCAATCTTGGGAGACTTTAAATTCTTTTCTCCCCGCAGATTTGGGGGCAGGGGGCGAAATCAGATCCAGGATTCAATTTTTGGCCGAATCATTAACTGCAAGTATTCTTTTCAAAAGTTCAGCCAAAGTTAATAGTTGATCTGGTTGATGCTTAACTAACCACTCAGTAAGTTCAACAGAATGTTTGGTTTTTGAGTAAGTAACTCGACTGTTTGACAATTCTGCAAAAAGACTACTAAGCAATTTCGCACCATCTACTTTTTCTAACCAAATATTGTCTGTCAAAGTCTTATTATTAATATTTTTAGGTAAGTAAGAGCCTTCTTAAATACATATGAATGGATACTATTTATATTCTGAACAGGGAACAGGTTCTGTCTCATAGAGATTAAAAGCAAAGCTATTTAAAAATTTGTTGTTTTTTAGATCGGACTTTAAATATTCAGGAATTGCAGGAGTATAAAATAGTTGAATCTCAGTTTTTTCGCTAAACAAAATATCTTCAATTCGGTGCAATACTTCTTGAGTAAAGTCATCAGAAGAAGCTGGAAGTCTTATTTCATCATGATTTTCAGATATCAGTTTTTCAATCTCTTCTTGATTAATCAAAACTGATACTTCTATTTCTGATAATTCAGTTACTTCAGAAGAGGCAGTTGGTAATGTCTTTAAGCTACGGTGCTGCAAGTTCTGAAAATTTAGACTCAATGCTTCTAATAAAGCTGTTTTACCTGAGTTGTTTTGACCAGAGATAATGTTAATTCCCTGTTTAAACTTAATCCATCCAGAATCATCAAAAGCTTTATAATTATGAACTCTAATTTTTGAGATATACATTAAGTTTTTACAGTTAATGAAACACTTTCAGCTAATCACGAATAGATAAAATCTTAAGATATTCTTGCACCGTATCAAACAAACCCATCTCCAAAGCTTCTGCTGTTAAAGCATGACCAATAGAAACTTCTAAAATACCAGGAATGGTGCAAAACTTACTCAAATTTTGTAAATTCAAATCATGACCAGCATTTACTCCTAAACCCAAATCTTGAGCTTTATTTGCTGCTGTAGCAAACTGCTGAAAAACTGCTTCTAAGTTATCACCTTCCCGGAAAGCTGTAGCATAGGGTTCTGTGTAAAGTTCAATACGTTCTGCCCCTGTTTCCGGAACTAACTTAATTAAATCAATATCTGCATCCATAAACAAGCTCACCCGGATACCAAGTTGCTTTAAATCTTGAATGATCGGTATAAGCTTTTGAGAATCTTTAGTTAAATTCCAGCCACAATCTGAAGTAAAAGTATCTGGAGAATCTGGAACTAAAGTACATTGAGTTGGCTTAACTTCTCGTACAATATCCATGAAAGGAGGCTCAAAAGGATTACCTTCAATATTGAATTCTACCTCCACCATTGCTGCTAATTCATAAACATCCCTTACCCTAATATGCCTTTCATCTGGACGAGGATGAACCGTAATACCATTTGCACCAGCTTTAATGCAAATTGAAGCTGCTTTAGTAACACTAGGTATACCAATATGGCGAGAATTTCTTAGTAAAGCAACTTTGTTGAGATTAACACTAAGATTAGTCATAAATTAATTTTGAGTAGAAAGATGCAATTTTAATCTGTCTTTGACAATGATAGTAAGAGTTTGATTGATTGAGGTGGACAATGAGGCTACTTGCCTATTGATCACTGTTCGGTTTACCGTTGTCCTTAGACATCATTGATAACTGAATAGCTAAACCTTGTAAGCTTTATGCCAGATATCACCCCCATCTTTCCTCTGCCTACCATTTTGCTGCAAATTTTGCTGCTGCTAGTTACTATTGCTATTGAAGCAACATTGCTCCACAACAGACTACTGATGAGTCGCAAAACGAGTGTGGAATATTCCATTTCTCTGAACTTGTTTTCCACAGCCTTTTGTTGGATGATTTTTCTTTATACCCAAGGAGCCTTATCACCTAGGACACAAATTAAGCTGATTAACTACATTTTTTTCAATCGCTCCCTCATTGAAGAAAGTGTTTATGAAGAGATCAATCAAATACTTCTCATCATCGGCGTAGTTAGTTTTTTCCTCGTTTGTTTAATCGAATACAAGCTTGTTGATATACTACAAGCGATATTAGAGCCTGAGAGCTTACAAAGAGATAGCGGTGGAGATGCACCTCTTTCTTTGATGGAAGCAAATCGCAAAAATAGAGCTAAAAGACGGCTTGACAACCGTAAACTCAATACTGTCTTTGTTGCCAATGCTCTAAGTACCCTTGCAGGGGCAGTAATTATTTTGATTGTCACTTTGTAAAACTTTTTTTGAGGGAAGAGTGAAGAACATAGTAACTAACGCTGGTAAAACCTTTGGCCAAACCTTTAACCAAGTGAGGACTCAACTAACTCCTCCCAATCCTTACTCTTGGCAAACCTTGATTTGGCTGAGTCTATTTTCTGTAGTCATGGCTTGGATCGCCACAGATTGGGCGCGTAGTTTTATCTCTATTTTCGGTTGGCTATTTTTGATTTTCGGTTTTAGTTGGGCAGCTAAAGAAAACTCTATACCATTATGGCCCTGGATTACAGGAGCATTGATTTGTTTTTGGATTTTCGGTAGTGCTAGTGTTGAAGGGCGGGAAAGTCTTCCTCGTTTAGCGATAGTTTGTTGGCCTTTAATCTCAGCTTTAGTAATTATCTTTGGTAAAAGTGTTGATACTGATCTTAAACCGAAAACCCCTTCTAAAGCAGAACGTCAAAATTTAATTATCCTGGTGGGAACTCAACTTCTCTTAAGTTGTTGGCTGCAATTCTATTTCTTGACCCAAGAATGGGTAAATGACTATCCTAGTCTGGTCGCTGATGATTTTACTAATAGCGACTTTGTGGTTAAGCTTGATGTCCCAGGCAGAAGTTATCCCCGCGCAGTAGAAATCCTGAACTTAATTGGTCAAAAAATAGAAACTCAATTAGATGGAACTCCCTGGCCCAAGTGGAGCAATGGTTACTAGAAGAAGGCAGACAAGAAAGGTTGCTTACCCTTAAAGATGAAATTTTTGCTGAAGAAGAAATAGCCCGAGTACCAGAAGATAGATTATGGCAGTTTAATTCTGTTGCTTCTTCTGAAGGAGCAGGATATGACTTAAAATTGGAAGCTGATTGGGAAGGACCAGGTTCTCAGCGAGAATTTTATAATAGCGAAAAAAATTGCCTAATTACACCGACTTTTTCCACCCAACGCGCCCTTACTGTCGGTAGAGTTGAATGTGACGAAGCTGTCACTGAAAAGGAGAAACAACCGGAAATATGAATGTGGTTAGGATTTGGACAATTGCAGCTAATGGCTTTCGGGAAGTAATTCGCGATCGCATTTTTTATATTATTGGCTTTTTTACCTTAGTTTTAATTATCGCTTTGCGTCTATTGCCGGAAGTCGCTTTAAGTGCGGATAAAAAAATATTTTTAGATTTTGGTTTAGGGGCAATTGGTTTTCTGAGTGCTTTGGTAGCTATTTTTGTCGGCACAGGGTTAGTCAATAAAGAGATCGAGAAGCGTACTGTTTTAGTTTTAATACCTAAACCTTTGACTAGGGCAGAATTAATTGTTGGTAAACACTTGGGCTTAGTTGCAGTATTGGCTGTATTAGTTGGGGTGATGACAGCAATTTATTTGAGCTTACTAGGTCTATCACAAATTTATTACCCCACAGGAACTATTTTAGTATCTTTGCTTTATTTGCTCATCGAATTGGGCTTACTAATAGCCGTGGCGCTGATGTTTGGTGTCCTAAGTAGTTCCCTACTAGGAACTCTCCTTACCTTTGGAGTTTATCTCATGGGACATTTTAGCCAAGACTTAGTTAAACTAAGTGAGCTTACGGAAAATCCAGGCATCAAATTTCTTACTCAAACTCTTTATTTAATAATTCCTGATCTATCAAGGTTAAACTTAAGGAATGAAGCAGTTTACGGCTTACTTCCTGCTCCTGTTACCCTCTGGAGTAATGCTTTATATGGAATAGTATATACAGTATTATTACTGACAATCACGATCTTCATTTTCTCCCGTCGTGAGTTTTAATCCGTAAAAAAGATGAAAATTCCTGGGTAGAGGAGATATCCTAGAACCTAAGAGCAAAAAAAATCCTGCCCCAGACATTCCTATGGTGCTGCAAAATTCTTTGTTGAATTTCCCAGAAAAACAACAAAATAGTGATTTAATTCACCTTCAGCAACAACTGCAACAACAAGAAGTGGTTAACTTGTTGCTGCGTAAAATGAGTGAAACTTCTGTTGTTGAAGATATTTTGCAAACAGCAGTTAATCTTTTGCAAGAAGCTTTAGGAGTAAGTCGTTGTTTGATTTTTCGTCCCGAATCTCCAGAAAATTTCCCAGAAGTTCGTTATGTTTTTGAGGCTACAAAGCAAGAGGAAAGTTTAGTTGGTATTTCCAGTCCTTTCTACACCTATTATCATGCTTCTCTCAACCAAGGCAAAGCTATTATCTTAAATAGAATTGAGCCACAACTAGCAGATATTGTACAAGAAGCAGCAAAACGATTTAACTTCTATTCAGCCTTAGCTATACCTATTATTTATCAACATCAATACTTAGGAGGAATAGCTTTTCACTACTGCCAAAAAGAGCATCTATGGACAGAAGCAGAAATCAATTTAGGTACGATAGTAGCTAGCCAAATAGCCATAACCCTAAACCAGGCCCAACAACAAATTCGTCTCCAGGAATTAGAAACAGAAAATCAAACTAAAACAGCTTTTCTTGATCATACTAGCCACGAACTTCGTACTCCCTTAACAGGTATTTTAGGCTTTTCTAGAGTCTTAATAGACCAACTCTATGGTCCTTTAAATGATAAACAACTTCAGTATCTCCAAGGCATTTTTTCTTGTGGTGAACATCTACTTGCACTAATTAACGACTTACTAGATTTGTCTAAAATTGATGCAGATAGAGAAGAACTTTATTGGGAAGATATACCAGTAGAAGAGTTATGTCTTGCAACACTTTCTTTAGTGCAGGAAAAAGCCAAAGAAGAAGGGCTAGAACTATTATTAAAAATCGAGGCGGGGATTACCACCTGTAAAGCTGACAAGAGGAGATTAAAACAGATTTTGGTCAATTTACTATCCAATGCTGTTAAGTTCACCGAGTCTGGCTCTGTAACCCTGAAAGTGGAGAGAAATGACCAAGGGATAAACTTCTCGGTAATTGATACCGGTATTGGCATCAGCGAAACCAATCAAAACAAACTTTTCCAACCCTTTACCCAAATCGAAAGTCACCTCAACCGCAAACATAAAGGTACAGGTTTGGGTTTAGCTTTATCCAGAAAGTTAGCGAGACTCCACGGCGGTGATATTACCCTTTCTTCTCAACCAGGGCAAGGCAGTTGCTTTACTGTCTGTTTGCCGTTACAACAAGAAAAGTAATAACTATAAGTATATAAGTAAGGAATATATTGTTGGCTATTGACTATTCCTGATTGTTCATTCACATCTCACTCTAAAATTATTATATGAATAAATTAGAACAATTAAGAAATATTTTTATCGAAATGGAAGGGGCATTAATTGCCTATTCTGGAGGTATTGATAGTACTTTAGTTGCTAAAGTTGCTAAGGATGTTTTAGGAAGTCGCGCTTTAGCGATTACGGCGGTATCTCCTTCTTTGTTACCAGAAGAATTGGAAGATGCTAAATTCCAAGCAGCAGAAATTGGTATTCGCCACGAGTTGGTATCTACCAACGAAATGGCTAATCCCAATTACACCACTAATCCGGTTAATCGTTGTTATTTTTGCAAAAGTGAACTTCACGACACCCTTAAACCCATTGCTCTAAAAAGGGGTTATCCTTACGTTATTGATGGGGTTAATGGTGATGATCTCCAAGATTATCGCCCCGGCATTCAAGCTGCAAAAGAAAGAGGGGCGCGATCGCCTTTAGCAGAAGTTGGTATTACTAAAGCAGAAGTACGGCAGCTTTCCCAACAATTGGGTTTACCTTGGTGGAATAAACCCGCCCAACCTTGTTTAAGTTCCCGCTTTCCCTACGGAGAGGAGATTACCGTAGAGAAATTACAAAGGGTGGGTAGGGCTGAGGTTTACTTGCGGCGTAGAGGCTGGCAAAATTTGCGGGTACGATCAGAAGGAGATGTAGCGAGGATTGAATTACCCCCAGAACAAATTAAGGAGTTTGTATTAACCACAGATTTACCAACTTTAACTAAAGCTTTTCAAGGCTATGGGTTTGTCTACGTCACTTTAGATTTGGAAGGTTACAGCAGTGGTAAGTTAAATCGAGTTTTGGATAGTGCCAAGGTTTAATTAATTGCTCATCAGGTCTTGTATTTTTCTCCCTTGACGTGATATCCCTCTTATGTAACTTTCCAAAAACAAAAGTTAATTCTGAATTCCAGGGCTTTTGTATAGTATGCGATCGCTGGCTTTTTTCTTCCTATAAATTCTTGTGAGCAGCAAAATTGCCAAAAATCGATCATTGCACTCTATGAAACAACAAAGGAAAGTCATGCCACTGCTGTGGCATGACTTTCCTTTGTTGTTTCTACTAAAATATTTGCTACTAAAGTATAGATAAGTATAGATAGCTACTTCCCATGTGTATATAGCTCAATAAAATCTGAAAAATTCTGCTTTCTGACAAGTAAAAATACGTATTTCACCAGGAATAGGCGAATTTGTATATAATCGGTTTCTAAGAAGAGTTATTTAGTACTGCATCTACTTTATGTCAAGGGATAGTTAAAATCATTAAAATTAATTAGACTCAATGAAGAGCAACACTCGCCCTAGCCTAGAAATCCCTAGCTACGAAATTCTAGAGCAAGTTTATGAAAGTGCTAACTCCTTAGTTTATCGAGGTATTCGCAAGTCTGATAACCAAACAGTAATACTCAAAGTACTCAAGGAAGATTATCCTACTCCCTCAGAGCTTACCCGCTATAAGCAGGAATATCAAATCACCCGCAATCTGAATATTGAGGGAGTAGTTAAAGCTTATGGCCTAGAACCATTACAGAGAACTTTAGTCATTATCTTAGAAGATTTTGGTGCATCATCTTTAGAACAATTAATAAAGGATTCTAGATGGGCAGAGATTGCTGCGAACCTGCGGGAATTTCTCAAGATTGCGATCGCAACGGCTGAAATTTTGGGAGAAATTCACAGCAGCAATGTGATCCACAAAGATATTAACCCTGCCAACATCGTCCTCAACCCAGAAACAGGACAACTGAAAATCATTGATTTTGGCATCTCTACTCAACTAACCAGTGAAAATCCTACCCTCAAAAATCCCCAGGTTTTAGAAGGCACGTTAGCTTATATATCCCCAGAACAAACGGGACGGATGAATCGGGCTTTGGATTATCGCACAGATTTTTACTCCCTCGGTGTCACTTTCTATAAATTGTTAACAGGAAAACTACCCTTTGAAACAATAGATCCACTAGAGCTAGTTCATTGTCATATTGCGAAAATTCCCCCTCTTGTGGAGATGGGGAGATGGGGAGATGGGGAGATGGGGGGAAAAGAAATTCCCCAGGTGATTGCAGATATTGTAATGAAACTGATGGCGAAGACGGCAGAGGAACGCTATCAAAGCGCTTGGGGGATTAAAGCAGATTTAGAAGAATGTTTCAAGCAGTTAGAGGAAAAGGGAACAATTGAGGAGTTTCCTTTGGGGACTCAAGATATTTCTGATAAGTTTCAAATCCCCCAAAAACTTTACGGCAGAGAAAAAGAAGTTGCTACATTGTTAGCAGCATTCGAGACAGTAGCATCTCCCCATCTCCCTACTTCTTCAGAATTAATGCTTGTTGCTGGTTATTCGGGTATCGGTAAATCAGCATTGGTGGCTGAAATTCATAAACCCATTACTAAAAAACGGGGTTATTTTATCTCTGGTAAATTTGACCAGTTTCAGCGCAGTATTCCTTACTCAGCTATTGTTAGTGCCTTTAAAGGATTGATAGGGCAACTGTTAACGGAAAGTGAGATGCAATTAAGCCAATGGCGAGAAAAACTGTTAACCGCAGTTGGCAGTAGTGGGCAGGTAATTATTGATATCATCCCGGAAGTAGAACTAATTATTGGCAAGCAGCCACCCGTACCTGAGTTAGGGCCAACCGAGTCCCAAAATCGCTTTAATCTGGTTTTCCAAAACTTCATCAGAGCATTTTGTACAAAAGAGCATCCTTTAGCTATCTTCCTAGACGATTTGCAGTGGGCAGATTCAGCTACACTCAAGTTAATTGAACTGATGATGACGGATGACGAAACACAATATTTGTTCCTAATTGGGGCGTATCGAGATAACGAAGTCAGTCCTACTCATCCTTTAATGATGACCCTTGAGGGATTGCAAAAGCAAGAGATTACCTTAGCACCATTAGAAGTAGAGCATATTAGCCAACTCGTTGCTGATACCTTACACAGTAACCCTAAAGAGGTAAAACCTTTAGCTGAATTAGTGAAGCAAAAAACAGGTGGTAATCCCTTCTTTGCTAATCAATTTCTCAAAACTCTACACGCTGAAAACTTGATAACATTCAGTCTTAAACATCACTGTTGGCAGTGGAATATCGAGCAAATTGAGGCACAAAATATTACAGACAACATAGTGGAATTGATGGTTGGTAATTTGAAGAAACTGCCAGATTTCACTCAGGAAATTTTACAATTAGCTGCTTGTATTGGTGCTGATTTTGATTTAAACACCCTCTCCATCATCTGCGAAAAACCGGAAACAGTGATTTTCCCAGACTTATTGAAGGCAATTAAATCAGGATTAATCTTGCCTGTATCTGAGTTAAATCCGGAACTATTAATCCAAAAGTTTAAATTCCTCCATGACCGAGTTCAGCAAGCTGCTTATGCCTTAATTGATCAAGTGCAAAAACAAGAGTTTCACTTACAAATTGGTCGCCTGCTGCTGCAAAACACTGCACCAGAGGTGTTATCAGAAAATATATTTGAAATCGTCAATCATCTCAATCTTGGTGTTGACCTTGTAACTTCTCTACAAGAACAAGAGGAGATTGCTAAACTAAATTTGAAAGCAGGGAAAAAAGCCAAAGCAGCAACGGCCTATAGAGCAGCAACTGACTATTTGAAGGGAGGACTACAACTGCTGAGTACCGATAGTTGGCAGAGTCAGTATGACCTCACTTTAAGTCTCTACTCAGAAGCCGTAGAAGCCAGCTATCTCAACGGTAACTTTAACGAAATGGAACAGTTGGCTATTCCAGTAGAAAACAATGCCAAAACTGTACTTGATAAGGTAAAAGTCTACGATAGTAAAATTCAAGCTGCTGTGTCACAGGGAAATCTCAAAGAAGCAATTGAAATTGGATTACAAGTATTGGAGCAGTTGGGAATAAGTTTTCCAGAAAATCCCAGCCAGTTGGATATTCAAAGAGGATTGGAGGAAACAGCTTCTCTCTATGCTGAAAGAAACATCTCAGAATTGATTCACTTGCCTGCTATGACTGATCCGCAAGTGCAGGCATCTCTTTGCATCTTATCTAGCATAGCTGCTGCAACATATATGACAAATCCAAACCTTTTGGCAATAGTACTTTGCATAATGGCTAAATTATCAATGCAGTATGGTCATGCTGTTTGGTCGTCCTTTAGCTATGCAGCCTATGGAGCGCTTTTAGTGGGAATTTGTCACGAAATTGAAACAGCCTACCAGTTTGGTCAATTAAGCTTGTCCTTAACTCATAAACTCAATGACAAACGAGGGAACGCCAAAACCTTTAATATTTTGTATGGTCATATCATGCACTGGAAAGAACACCCAAAAGCTCTACTTCCTATGTTGCTCAAAGGGTATCAGGATGGTATTGAGACAGGAGATGTTGAACACGCTGCTTATACAGCATTTCACTATGGCGAATTTGGCTATTGCTTAGGGCAGGAACTTACAGAACTCGAACAAATCTTAGCAACGTACAGCCACGCCATTCACCAAATTCATCAAGAAAATCAATTTTATTGGTTAGCAACATTTTGGCAAGCGGTCTTAAATTTACTAGAAGCACCAGAAGATCCAACGAAGCTTATAGGTAAGGCTTATGACGAACAGGTCGATGTGCCACGTGCTTTGCAAACTAGTCATCACACTGAATTATTTTTGTTCTATATCAACAAAAGTATCCTGACCTATCTGTTTGGAGTTAATCATCAAGCCAAAGAAAATATTGAGCTAGCTGCCAACTATTTGGATAGCGTCATGGCCACTTTTGTAGTCGCTCTCTTTTATTTCTATGATTCGCTGATTCATTTACGAAGATGGAATCAGTATTCTATGAAAGAACAAGGGATTTGGCGAGTAAAGATTGAGGCAAACCAGGAAAAGATGCGTCTTTGGGCAAACCACGCCCCCATGAATCATCAACACAAGTTCCATTTGGTAGAGGCTGAGAAAGCAAGGGTGTTAGGGCAAATATTAGAGGCGGAAGAGTTTTATGAAAAAGCGATCGCAGGTGCTAGAGAAAACAGTTACCTTCAAGAAGAAGCATTGGCTTATGAATTAGCCGCCAAGTTTTATCTAGAGCGTGGCAGGGAAAGAATTGCTCAAACCTATATGAAAGAGGCACACTATGCCTACACACGTTGGGGAGCAAAGGCAAAAGTCAAGGACTTAGAAGCCAAGTATCCCCAGCTACTACCTAAATCCTCATCTACTAAGAGTATTACTTCCACCTACACAACTATCAACTCCACAAGTGATAGTTACTCCGGTGAAGCCTTGGATTTAGCCAGCTTGATGAAAGCATCCCAAGCCATTGGTCGTGAAATCGTCCTGGATAAATTACTTGCCAATCTGATGAAAATCATGATTGAGAATGCCGGAGCGCAAAAAGGATTCTTGTTACTACAGTCTCAGTTCAATTCAGAGAAGGGAACGGGACAATGGCGAATTGAAGCATCTGGTGAGGCGGATAACGATGTCGTTTCTGTTTTGGAGTCCGTTTCTGTTGAGCAATATCTACCCATATCCCTCATCAATTATGTCGCCCATGCTCAAGATACGGTGGTTTTAAGTAATGCCACAAACCAGGGTCACTTTACCCACGACCCCTACATCAAACAGCATCAGAGCAAATCAATTCTCTGTACTCCCTTCCTCAACCAAGGTCAACTCATCGGTATTGTTTATCTAGAGAATAACCTGACTACTGATGCTTTTACTCCTGATAGGACACAAATTTTGCAACTCTTATCAGGACAAGCAGCTATTGCCATTACCAATGCCAAACTCTACGCCGAAGTAAAAGAAAGGGAAGGAAGACTGATTCAATACTTAGAAGCGATGCCAATGGGTATATCTGTCCACTCCCCCACAGGAGAACTCCACTATATCAACCAGATGGCACAACAATTACTGGGCATCAACATAGCTCCAAAAGCCAAAACCAAGGAAATGGCTCAAGCTTATCAAGTTTATCGTGCCGGAAGCCAACAGTTGTACCCCACTGATCAAATGCCCATAGTGCGTTCCCTGGCGGGTGAAACTGCCAAAGCTGACGATTTAGAACTTCACTTACCCAATAAAATCCTCCCCTTAGAAGTTTCCACAACACCGATTTTCGATGAACAAGGCAAGATTGCCTTTGCTATTGCAGCTTTTCAAGATATTACCAAACGTAAAAAATCTGAACAGTTACTGAGTTCGAGTGAACGCAAACTTCGAGCTATTTTTAACGGAACATTTCAGTTTACTGGAATGCTAAACAGGGAGGGCATTCTTTTAGAAGCCAACCAAACTGCTCTGGATTTTGGGGGATTGCAACCTGCGGATGTAGTGGGAAAGCCCTTTTGGGACTGCCATTGGTGGGGAACTTCTCCAGAGATACAAATCCAACTCCAAGAAGCCATTGCTCAAGCTATTTCTGGTCAATTTATCCGCTATGAGGTAGAGGTGTTAGGTGCAGGAGATCGTATTGCTACCATTGACTTTTCCATTAAACCGATTTGGGACGAAAGCAAAACCGTTGAATATCTAATTGTAGAGGGACGCGATATTAGCGATCGCAAACAAGCAGAAAAGTTAATCGCTGAATATAATCGCACCTTAGAAACTCAAGTCACTGAACGTACCCAAGAACTCTCACAAGCACTCGAAGAACTCAAAGCCACTCAAAACGAACTGATACAATCAGAAAAGATGGCGGCTTTGGGACAACTCATTGCTGGAGTTGCCCACGAAGTTAATACACCCCTGGGAGCCATTCGTTCTTCTGCGGGAAATATTGCCAATTTCTTAGACCAAACCCTAGAAGAATTACCCCGATTACTTCAATCCCTATCCTCAGAAGACTCTGCAACTTTTTTAGACCTACTACAACGCTCACTGCAACAACAAGCAGCTTTTTCTACTAGAGAAGAGCGCAAGTTGAGAAGAGCCTTAAGACGAAAACTAGAAAACTGGGAAATTGATAATGCTTCTCTCATTGCTGACAGGTTGGTGATTATGGGAATTACAGACGAAATTGAGGAGTTTTTGCCTCTGTTAACCAGACCCGACAGTCTTCCCATTATAGACATTGCCCATAAACTTTCTGAATTAAAAAGAGGCACGACTATTATTAATACCTCCACAGACAGAGCCTCGAAAGTGGTGTTTGCCTTGAAATCCTACGCCCGTTATGATCAGTCTGACCAAAAGACCATCGCCAAACTAACAGAGGGGATAGAAACGGTCTTAACCCTCTATCAAAATCAACTCAAACAGGGGGTTGAGGTAATTAGGAACTATGGGGAAATTCCACCGATACTCTGTTATCCAGATGAACTAAATCAGGTGTGGACAAACCTGGTTCATAATGCCTTACAAGGGATGGATAACCGGGGGACTTTAACTATTGATATAGCTCGAGTTGACCAGGAAGCAAAGATTAGCATTACCGATAGTGGTTGTGGGATACCAGAGGAAATTCAAGGGAAAATATTTGAGCCATTTTTTACTACTAAGCCTGTGGGAGAAGGTAGTGGTTTGGGGCTGAATATTGTCAAGAAAATAATTGATAAACATTCCGGTAATATCACTGTAGAAAGTCAACCAGGTCGTACAACATTTGATGTTTTTATCCCAATTGAACCTGATGGGGAACTGGAGAGATAATACGGCTCTACCGAACTTACAATGAACCTATCCCACTCAGATAGTCGTCCCTGAAAAACCGCCCTTAATTTCAAGTGTCGCTTTAGAAACGAGTTGACTAACTTACGTATGATTAGCAACTAACAGGAATTTCAATAATAAACTCAGCACCTTCTCCTACAGAAGAAATACAGTCGAGCTTTCCTTGGTGTTTATCGACTATAATCTGACGAGAAATAGATAACCCTAAACCTGTACCTAAACCTACTTTTTTGGTCGTAAAAAGATGATTAAAAGCCTGTTCCTGCACTTCAGAAGACATTCCTAAACCATTATCTTTAATAGTAATTAAAATACTTTTTCTATCTTCTTTAAATTGAGTACTAATAATAATTTTATGGGGACAATCTTTCATTTCCAAATAAGAACGTCCTAAACTAGCTTCGTTAATAGAATCAATAGCATTGGCAAGCAAATTCATAAACACTTGATTCAATTGCCCAGGAAAACATTCTACTTGAGGTAAAGAAGCATATTTTTTAATTACTTCAATTTCTGGGCGTTGAGTATCAGCTTTGAGGCGATGCCTAAGAATAATTAGGGTACTGTCAATGCCGTCGTGAATATTACAACTTACTGGTTGATCAGTATCGGCGCGAGAGAAAATTCTTAGGGACTTGCTTAAATTAACAATTCTCTCTGTCCCGAACTTCATAGAAGTTACTACTTTAGGAAAATCTTCGATCAGAAAATCCAGATCAATTTCTTCGGCGTGTTCTTTAATTTCTGGTAATAAATAGTCTGAATTTTTTTGATAGAGTTGCAAATGATTAATTAAGTCTTCACTATACTCTTGCGACTGGCTAAGATTACCATTAATAAAGCCGATGGGATTGTTAATTTCATGGGCAATACTAGCAACCAATTGACCAAGGGCAGACATTTTTTCACTTTGGACAAGTTGAATCTGAGCTTGCTGTAGGTGATCGCGGTTATTTCTTAAGTCCTGAACACATTTAAGAGTACGATTGGTTGTTGTGAGCAGATCGTCAAAATCAATGGGCTTAATTAAGAAATCGAAAGCCCCCAAGTTCATAGCAGTTCTAATATTCCTCATATCATCATAGGCAGACACCACCACCGCTTTAAGAGTTTCGTCTATTTCTGGAAGCAGCCCCAGCAGAGTCAGCCCATCCATCTCTGGCATATTAAGATCTGTCAACACCATATCCACTGCACAGTTTTTGTCATAGAGCTTTTCTAGAGCTTCCCTGCCGTTAGAAGCGAAGATTAGCTCAAATTCTTTAGCGCGGATAAATTTTCGTAGTCGTTGCTTGATAAGACGCTCAAATTCTAACTCATCATCAACCACTAGGATTTTTGCTGGTGTCATATTCCTTTTGAAACATTAAGTATTGACTTTTTTGATAAAATCTCCAACAGCTTGCCCCTCGATAGGGCGAGAAATTAAGTATCCCTGGGCGCAGTCACATCCTAGTGATTGAAGGGTTTCTAACTGTTCTTGAGTTTCAATACCTTCGGCGATCGCATCTAGTCCCAGAGAGTGGGCTAAGGTGATAATGGTTTTGGCAATATCAATGTTTTTGCCTTTTCCCTGAATATCTTTGATGAAAGAACGGTCAATTTTGAGAGTATCAATAGGAAAAGCTTGGAGATATGCTAGGGAAGAATAGCCTGTACCAAAGTCATCAATGGATAGTTTAATATCCCTTGTTTTGAGTTCCTTAAGCAACTCAATAGCTGCTGAGCCATTCTTCATCAAAATACTCTCGGTAATTTCTAGCTTTAAGTTTGAGCCAGTTAAACCTGACTCTTCTAAAGTTTCATCAATTGAGTTGAGCAAGTCTGAATTACTAATTTGAATTCCTGATAAGTTAACGCTGATATTTTCCGGGCAATCATCTAGGAATTGTTCTTGCCACTGCTTTAGTTGCTGGCAAGCTTTTAATAGAACCCACTTACCTAAAGGAACAATTAATCCTGTTTCTTCTGCTAAGGGAATAAACTCCATAGGGAGAATGATACCTTTCTGGGGGTGTTCCCACCTCACCAAAGCTTCTAAACTAACAATTCTGTTAGTTTGCAAAGACATAATGGGCTGATAGAGAACTTTTAGTTGCTGCTCATCTAAAGCTTCCTGTAAGTCCGCTTCTAACTTCAAACGCTTGGTAGCCCCAGTTTGCATACTAGGAAAAAAGATCTCTGTATTAGTTCCTTCTTGAACCTTGGCATGGTTCATCGCTGTATCCGCAGCCCGCAAAAAGTCTTCTGGATCTTCGTAATCAATGGTACTATCGACAATGCCAATGTAGGTAGAAGAAGAGACTAAAGAGCCGTTGAGTTGGAAAGGAATTTTAATTTCTTGGTGAATTTGTTCTGCTTTTTGCTTTGCCTCATCTATATCCTTGATATCTTTGAGAATAATAGCGAATTCATTAGTACCTACACGGGCTACCGTATCCATAGGTTCAACACATTTTTCTAAGCGCTGGGCCATTTCTACTAACAGACGATCACTTAATTCGTGGCCCAAGCCATATTTAACAATGGGATAGCTATCTAAGTAAACAAAGAGGATCGCAAAAACACTATTTTGTTGCTGTACCTGTTCAAGACACATAGCCGCAGCAATGCGATGGAGAATCAAACATCGGTTGGGCAGTTTCGTAAGCTGGTCATAAAAAGCCATCTCCTGGAGCTTACCTAAAGCTTCTTGGAGTTGATTCTGTTGCTTTCTTAGCTGCTTAACAAACTTTAAAGTTTTTTGGATTGTCACCTTCAAATCATCGAAATCAATGGGCTTTACTAAAAAATCAAAAGCCCCTCGATTCATAGCTGTTCTAATATTACTCATATCACCATAGGCAGATACCACCACAGCTTTAAGAGTTTGGTCTATTTCTGGTAATAAACCAAGTAAAGTAAGACCGTCCATTTCTGGCATATTAATGTCAGTAAGAACCATCTCTATAGCTTGTTCGCTTTGTAATTTCTCCAATGCTTCTTTGCCATTGTGGGCAAATAGTAACTCAAATTCCTTGGCACGAATATGTTTTTTTAAGCGTTGTTTGATGAGACGTTCTAGCTCTAATTCATCATCAACTATTAAGATTTTTGTTTTTGTCATGTCAATTCTGGGGTCGGATGTTTAATTTAATCTGGTAAAGCACCTAAATGTATTATTCCCACCTTTTTTGTACTAGCCAAATAAAATCTGCTATTTCTTCTTAAGAGCAATTTCTTCTAGTTGTTACTTGTTTTTTAGCCCTAGAAAGTTTCCAGCTAAAATTAGACTAATTGACAAAAGGCCTTGTCCCACTTGAAGGTTACACCTTGGTAGCTAATACTTTTGAAGAGACAGTTAAAAGGCGGTTTTGGACTCAGTTAAGGTCAATTGGCATCTTAAGTTTGGGAGGTGGCAATTAAGGGCTTTTGAGGTTTAAAGATCATTTTGCATTATCCTCCTTAGACAAGCAAATAAGCATTTGGGCTTTAAAAATAACAGTTAGATTGACAGTACCGTAGAGGTTTTAAAGGTTGTAGTTAAAGTCATTGAATTGGGCAAATTCAAGTTTGAAATGTACTTAAAGATAGATGCTAGCTTATTAAGTTGTGATAGATGAACAGTTTGACTCAATTTATGCCAAACAACAATATAGCTTAGGAATATTACCTTCATCCAGGACTGCCGTCACAAGCAGACTGTGATGTGAAGAACTTGATTTAATAAAAGCTTTGCTATTAGGTGATTAGACAGCTTTTTGGGGTAAAGTAATAATAAATGTTGTGTGTTCTCCTAATTGGGTTTCTACTTTAAGAGTTCCCCGATGCTGCTTAACAATAATATCGTGGGTCATAGATAGCCCTAAACCTGTTCCCTCACCAGTCTGCTTAGTTGTAAAGAAAGGATTAAAAATTTTCTCTTGAAGTTCTGGTTCAATGCCTATACCATTGTCGAAGATACGAATTTCGATAGTCTCACCAAGATTTTTAGTTGTAATACTAAGTTTAGGTTCAAAAACCTCTTGATTAGCTTCTTGCAAATATTTTCGTTGTTTTGCTTCCACAGCATAAAAAGCATTATCGAGTAAATTGATTAAAGCACGACTTAGATCAGAAGGAACTAATTCAAGTTTATTTATGTCTTGGTCATATTCAGTTTCTATAGCGACTTGAGAAGAATTTTTTTGGGCAATTTTACTATGACAAGCCCATTCAACTGTTTCAGCTAAGAAGGTATTAAATACAATTAATTGACGCTGCCCTCTTTCACTACGGGAGTGTTGCATCATGTTATCAATAATACTTTCTGCTCTTTGGCCATGCTTATGGATAGCTCTCGCATTTTCTTTAACATCAACTAAAACTTCTTCAATATATTTAAAGTCTTCTGAATTAATATTTGCTGCCTGTTTACTTAGTTCTTCAATAATTTCATCTGTGAGTTCTACTGAGCCTTCAGCATAGTTATTAATAATATTCAAGGGATTGCGTATTTCATGGGCAATCCCTGCGGTTAGCGCACCGAGAGAAGCAAGTTTTTCTTGAATAATAATCTGTTGTTGAGCTGCTTTGAGTTGCTCTAAAGTTGCTTGTAAGCTAGTTTCTGCGGCCTTTCTTTGCTCTACTTCTTCTTGCAGTAGCTTATTTTGGGTTTCCAGCATTTTGGTTAAGGTTTGCAAACGCAGATGTACCTTAATGCGGGCTAATACCTCTTCTGACTGGATTGGTTTAGTAACATAATCTACAGCTCCTAAAGATAAACCTTTAACTTTATTCACTGTCTCATTAAGGGCAGTCATGAAAATTACGGGAATCTCTTCAGTGGCAGGGTTGGCTTTGAGCCGCCGACAGGTTTCAAATCCATCAATTCCCGGCATCATGACATCTAACAAAACTAAGTCTGGTGGTCTATATTCAACTTGCTCAATAGCACTTTCGCCATCAGTAGCAACAGCAACTTTAAAGCCAGCATTCATTAAGGTTGCAGATAATACCTCTAAGTTAGTGGGGATATCATCGACAATAAGTATTAGTTGAAAGTCTTTATTTGCGGACATTGATTTTTAAATAATTTACTTTATCTCAGTCAATGGTGACAAAATTTTTTTGTCACCATTGACTCTTTAACATCTTTCCCAACTACATAGCGAGAATTTTTTGTTCTTGAATTCGCAAAAACGGGGCAGACAAAATTTGGCAAGAGTTTTACTGCTCAATTTTCAACAGATATACTCGAAATCCCGGATTAAATTAAGAATTCATCTGTTAAGTCATTTTTTTACCGTTAGAGAACAGGTAATCTGGCAGAAACAGTTTATCCCTCGGCGCAATCCCTGATAAACAAAGTATTTTCTTGAAGAGAAAAGTAAAGAAATAAACAAGGTGGCTAGTCTTTTCAGTATAAATTGCCAAAAATATACACAAATCAAACGTTAGATAGACGCGATCACAAACCTGGATGTTTCATAATTAATCATGCGAGCAAAAAAAATTAACTCTTAATATTTAGAGTGTTATGTTTTTGTTCTTCTAGTTCCTCTTGTTCTCAATTCAAGTGAGCCTAGTTGTAACAATCCTAACTCATCAGGGTTAATACTCCCAGTCATCAGGTAACGTAGCTCCCAACCATCAGGTCACAATAATCCCGTCAGCCTAATATTAGGCTAGGCGGGGTTGTTTTTTGGGGGGGCAGAGTTTATTCAAAATTCAAAATTCAGATTTGAAACATAAGTTAAGTGATCGCACAAAATTATTTGTATATTAGCTGTTCCCTAATCCCTGACCCCTGACTTAACAAAACGTTAAATTAATTTTGCCCACGTACTTACCTTATCCTTTCCCCTTTTTATCAAGCCCTACAGCATCCGCAATTGAGTTTAATTGATGTTCTTCTAGTTTTTGCAATAATCCTTTTAATACTCTTTTAACCATACCAGGACCTTCATAAACCCAGCCTGTATAAACTTGGACTAAACTTGCCCCAGCAGTTATTTTTTCCCAGGCATCTTCAGCATTAAAAATGCCTCCGACACCAATAATAGTTAGTTGCCCTTGGGTTTGTTGAGAAATAAAACGAATCACTTCGGTAGCACGATCGCCTACTGGTTTACCACTAATGCCCCCAGATTCTTCAGTTACTTTTTTGTAAGTAGCAGGGATGGTTTTAGTTTTCAGATTATCTCGACGAATAGTAGTATTGGTGGCGATGATGCCTGCTAATTGGTAGCTTTGGGCTAGACTAATGACATCGGCGATCGCTTCTTGGCTTAAATCGGGAGCAATTTTAACTAAAATTGGTTTGCGATTCTGATTTTCTTGTTGCAGGGCATCAATAATTAAACTCAGTTGTTTGGCATCTTGGAGAGAACGTAAACCAGGAGTATTGGGAGAACTGACATTAACTACAAAATAGCTTCCCCAGTCTTGTAAGCGTTGGAAACTACCTAAATAATCTGCTGCGGCTTCTTCTAAGGGAGTTACTTTTGATTTACCTAAATTAATACCCCAAGGTACTCCAACATAATCTTTACGTCTTGCTAAACTTTCTTTTAAAGCCGAACTACCTTGGTTGTTAAAACCCATACGATTCAAAGCTGCTTCATCTTCTGGTAGGCGAAACAGACGAGGGAGAGGGTTTCCTGGTTGAGGATAGTAAGTTACTGTACCGAGTTCAGCGAAACCAAAACCCATACTGCCCCATACTCCTGCGGCTACTCCATCTTTATCAAATCCCGCCGCTAAACCAAGGGGATTAGGAAATTTGATGCCCCATAAGTTTTGTTCTAATTTAGTATCTTGAAAACTGAAGGAACGTTCTAATTGGGATAGTGAGAAGGGGGCTTGAAATTCCAACCAATTTAATAGTTTAAGACTACGGTTATGTAAAATTTCTGGGTCGGTTTTTAAGCCAGAAAACAGTAATGGACGAAGAGTATTTTTGTAGATGTTCACAATAATTGATTAAGGTACATTTAAAGGAATACCAATCGCCTTCCTCTTCTTCAGCTTCCTCAAAGAGAGTTTAGTATCAAATAACTAAACTGGGTAAAAAACTTTATCTTTTTGAGAATATTCCCAAGCAATACCTTCTGGATCTTTACTTTGACTCCATTGGGTAAAGTCACTTTCGGATCTTCTTTTAGCTATGGTGCTAGGATGAACCCCTAAACGTTTAGCAAGTTCTGCTTGAATTATAGAAGAGTCAGTTTTGGTTTGAGGTTCTTCTTCTTTTAAATCTTGAATATTTCCTTGAACAATACCTTGAATTTGACTAGGTTCTAAAGGAGTTTCCCTTTGGGGAGTTTCTGTGAGTATAGATAATTCTGATTCAGTATCAACTTCTTCAAAATCCAAGTTTGAGGAGCTTAAAATCTCATTTTCCTCTGGTAAAGCAAAAGGTTCGCTATCATCAAGAATGCTTCCTAAAGCACTAGCTGTAAGAAAATAATATACTGCCCCTTTATCTTCATAATCTTGACGTTGAGCGCCATATTCGTCAGCTTTCTTTTCTAAAAATCTCTGTGCTGCTGCTCCTGTTAAATTAGCTTTAACTGATAAATCAACCGCAGTCAAACAACCTTGATTTTCTCTAATTAACTGGTTAAAAAAAGGATTAACTTCTTGACTCCACTGTTTCCATTGATAGTGTTGCCAAACTGTCCAAACAATGCCAAAGATAATAATCGCTAAAACAAAAGGCCAAGCAACAAACAAAAATACCAATATTAAAGCAATGGGAAGGATCAGTATAAGAGCGCTATTTGCACCGTTGTCTAAAATTTTTCCAGTCATAATCGTATAATTAAGGGAGTGGGGAGTAGGGAGTGGGGAGTAGGGTAAGTAATAAGTTTTTATATGCTGGTTTTTCCCCTGTTACTTCCCTATTATCTATGGTGTAACCTCTAATTTTTTGAACATTGCTTCGCGGGCTTGTAAGGCAAGAGAATCATCAAGTTTGGTGAGAGAAATTGCTTTTTGATACTTGCGTCTTAAAGCAGTTTGAATTAACCAATCTGCAAGAAAGGGGTTTTTGGGTAACAATGGACCGTGGGAGTAAGTTGCGATCGCATTATGATAAAAAGCGCCTTCTGTACCATCTTCTCCATTATTACCATAGCCTTTAATTACTTTACCTAAAGGTTGAACTTCTCCCAAATAAGTTCTACCGCCATGATTCTCAAAACCAACTACTATTGGTGGTTTTCCTAGCATTTTCTTAAGGTTTTCAGCTAAGGGGTTAGCGGTGATTTCAAAGACAACATTACCAATACAACGACGGGCTTCAAAACCAGGATGCTTACTTACTAAATCTAATAAGCCTAAACCTTCAATCTTTTTGCCTAAAGCAGGTTCGTAGTAATGCCCTAAAAGTTGTGGAGAACCGCAGGTGAATACACCAGGAACTCCTGCTTCAATTATATTACGTATCGCTTCTGCTTTAGCTCCAAGTAAGTCTCGCATCACAATTTCTTGTTGCCGATCCTGAGCGCCACCACCGACTAAAATATCAATATTGTAAAAAGCTTCGGCATAACTTTCTTGATCAAGGGGAACAATAAAAACATCAATGGATCGCCACTGACAGCGACTTTTCAAACAGAGTACATTACCCCTATCTCCATAGGTACTCATCAACTTAGGATAAAGCCAGCCAATTGTTATTTCCATTGTTTCGCTGTTTATGATAATTTGTTTTTCCCTACAGATTAAGAAATTCCCAATCGGGAAAATTGTATCAGTTATCAGTTATCAATGATGTCTAAGGGCAAGGGTAAGCCCTACCAGAATCAATTATCGCGTTTGTGGTTGAGTTGTTAGTTCTCTAAATTAATGAAAAAATTTATTCTTAACTTAAATAGTTGGTTAGAAAGCCGTTTTTGTACTCCTTCCTATGCTGGTTGGATACTTGGAGGGGTTGGCATTTGTTTCTTTGGTGCTGCCACTAATACGATGGTAGGGTGGCTTTATGCTATGAGCGGCATTATATTTTCCTTAATGGGTTTAGCTGCTGTTTTGGCTTGGCGATCGCTAAAAGAGATTCAAGTTCGTCGCCTGCCTATTTTACCTATCAGTGCCGGGGATGAACTAACTGTGACTGTGGAAGTGATTAATGCTAGTCAGAAGCCGAAAACTTTACTGCAAGTTTGGGATCTTTTACCCTTTGTGCTTTCTCCACCGAAGCAAATTCCCATTGAGTTAATTGCCTCCCAAGGTACATATAGTTGGGTTTATCATCTCACACCCCAAAGGCGAGGGGTTTACTCCTGGGGTGAAGTGCAGTTACGCACAGGAAATCCTTTAGGCTTGTTTTGGTGTCGCCGCAGTCGAGAAGTACATAGTAAAGCAGTGGTTTATCCCCAAGTTTTACCCTTGAAAAGTTGTCCTTTAGTAGATTCATTGGGGCAAGATGAAAGCAATCAATTTATTAGTGAACGTCGCCACAAATCTTCTACAGAAGGTTTAACTAGGGCTTTACGCCCCTACCGCATTGGTGATCCAACCCGCCTAATTCATTGGCGTAGTAGCGCCCGTTACGGCGATTTAAGGGTCAGAGAATTAGAAATAGCTACCGGGGGGGAAGAGGTAATTATCTGCCTTGATAGCGCTGCTAGTTGGGAATCAGAGGCTTTTGAAAGTGCTGTTGTCGCCGTAGCTTCTCTTTATTTTTATGCTGCTTCCTGTCAAATGGATGCTAAATTCTGGAGTGCCAGTAGCGGATTAATCCAAGGGCAACAAATAGTTTTAGAAACTTTAGCTGCCATTTCCCAAGGGGAAGATTTGCTTCATCATCAACTCCCCTCCCAAGCAATTATTTGGTTAACAGCTAACCCTTCCAGCCTTAATTCTCTTCCTTCAGGTAGCCGTTGGGTTCTCTTTCCAGAAAATCCTGAAGCTATACACAAACAAACCAAACTGCTTGTTCCCGGCTTAATTATTAACCCAGAAAACCCCTTACAAACTCAACTGATGAGTGATAATTGATTAGATTTCTTTGTGATGTTTTTCATGATTTTTGAGTTGATCTTGGGTGACTTCCCCTCCTCCCATTAAATCTGTAGTTGCTTCAGTTAACTTAGCAGGGTCCATGAAGACGATCTTAGAGTTAGCACTACCACTCAACCTCTCATTAGCATCCACATACTGCTGAGCAATAAGATACTTCAAAACCTGCTGACTATCAGGCTGATTTTGGATCGCACTAGAAATAATCTTAATAGATTCAACTTTAGCCTCCGCTTCAGCAATCTCTGCCCTTTTCTTACTTTGAGCAATTCTTTCTGTTTCAATGGAATCGAGAACATCTTGGGAAGGAGTCATTTCTCTTACTTCTACGCGGGTTACCTTAACCCCCCAACTAGATGTCGCTTCGTCTAATACTTCTGATAACTTTCGGTTAATCCTGTCACGGGAAGAATAGGTTTCATCTAATTCTAGCTGACCAATTTCTGAACGCAAAGCAGGAGTCACTAGTTCCTCAATCGCTTCTTCGAGGTTTTCGACGGCATAATAAGCTTTAGCTAAATCAAGAATTTGCCAATAAACCAAAGCATCAGCCTTGACTTCTACTTTATCTTGGGTAATGGCACTCTGAGGGGGAATATCCAAAAGTCTTTCTCGGACAGTTTCCTCTACTACTATATTGTCTAAGAAAGGCACAATAAAGTTAAGACCAGGTTCTAATTTTTTGCGATACCTACCCAAACGTTCTACTAAAGCCTCATTACCTTGATTAATAACTTTGGTTGAACCCACACTATAACCAGTGGCTATCAACATGATTGGGACAATGACAGAGAAAAAAGTTTCCATAATTCCTAAATTTCGCTTATTGGCAGACTAAAGATTAACCAAAGGGCAGGCTCTCAATTTTGGTCATATTCATTCTAATTAATCGTCAACTATAATCTACCATTTCTCTAGCTTTAGGGATCTTTCCTTAGCTCATTTACTTAGTTATCTGTTTTAAAAAGAAATCCCCATCTCAAGTAAGGATAGGGATTTCATAGTCATTTTTTTGTCTCAAACTTTAAGGAGTTAATCTCGCTTAAAAGAATTTAACCACTCTCTGACTTGTTCGGCGGCGATATCACGACTGCCTAAACCAAAAGCTAAGGCTATGGCTATGGCGATCGCACCTAAGAGTAAGCCAAAGGCTAAGTTAACTATGCTGCTAGCGATACCCATTTGTTGTAATGCCATAGCTGAGACTAAGGCAATAATAGCAATACGGGCAGTTTGGGCTAGGATGCGAGATTGACGATTGCCAGAACTGGTGATTAAATTGAACGCTAAGTTGGCGAGGTATAAACCAATGGCAAAAATGACTATGCCAGTAAGAACCTGCCCGGCAATTAAGACAATTGCCCCTACTAAATTGGTTAAAGCAGGAATATTGAGGATATCAACAGCAGTTAAGGCAGCTACCAACATGATACCTACCAAGACAATAATGCCCACTAACTCCGATGGGGTTTTGCTGGGAATACTTGGTTGAATTGCTGTTGGTTCCCCTATTCCAGGGCTAGGAGTACGCATTCGCGAGGGTGTACGGGGGGTTGTGACAAAGGACAAACCCAACCACTGAGGAAGATTATTAAAACCAATGCTAGTTAAAATGCTCGTTACCAACTCAGCAAGATATTTACCAGCTACATAGGCAAAGGTGAGAATAACTGCTGCGGTGAAGATTTGGGGTAGAACCGTGAGGATGTCATTTAACATCGCGATCGCTGGTTCAGAAATAGCCTCAATTTTTAGTGCCTGGAGTGCTGCAATAGCTACAGGAATTAAGACTAAGACATAAACTACAGTACCAATAATCCAAGAAAGAGATTTTCCTCCTGTGGCTGTAGAAAGACCAAATCTGGCCCCAATACGATCTGTTCCTGTGGCTGCAAGGAGATTAGTTACTACTTTACGAACAATTTGAGCGATCGTCCAACCCACAAAACCAATTAATATCGCCGCAAGAATGTTAGGCAGGATAGAGAGGATTTTATCAACTAAGCCTTGGACTGGTTGTAGAGTCCCTTCTAATTCTAAGGTGCTAAGGATAGAAGGTAAGAAGAGAAGGAAAATGAACCAGTAAAGGGTATTAGCGATGGTTTCGCTGAGGGAAAACTGACTGCTTGTTGTCGAAGGAGTAGTTCCCGTTGCACGAGGAGGAATATTTCCTGTTGTTGTACTAGAAGCAGGAGTTGTGGTTGTTGTGGTTCTTTCCCCACCAACTTGCTGCCCTAAGCGTTCATCAACACGAAATGCTCGTAGAGTCCTGGTAACAAGCATTTTAACCAAGGTTGCTAGCAGCCAAGCTAAAGCTAGCAGAATTAATGCCCCACCTATTTTCGGTAAAAAGCTAGTGATTTGTTCTAAAAGGGCGTTTAAGGGTTCAGAGACTGCTTCTAGTTGTAGAGTTTGCAGGAAGGCAACTACGACAAAGAGAATAATTACCCAATAAACCACCTCAGAAATCCATTCTTCAATGGGCAGAGAATCTTCCCCTTCTCTTCCTGACATCCAACCAGCAACTTTGTTGTCGATGTTGGTACGACTTAATAAGCCCTTGACTATTGATTTAACAATTCCTGCTACGATCCAACCAACGACTAAGACGATGATGGCGAACAGGAAATTAAGTATAGAACTACCTAAATTGCCACCAATCGGGGCGAGAATTGAGTCTAGAAAAGCAATTCCTGTAATTGTTTTAACTATTTCTGGTGTCTCTTGGGCCAAAATTGGCGGCAACACCAGCATCAATTTACTGGCTATATATATCATTCTTGTTCTGTTCCATTTATTTTCTCTATCAAATTCACAAGGACTCTATAGGCAATAACCATAGTGGTTCAACCTACCAAAATAGAGTATTCGCACTGAAATTATCCCATATAAAAGTTGATATTCTATGCTGTCTATACTACGCTTTCCCCTAAATTCAGTCATCTTTTTTGTTACATAAATAACTAAAGCCCAGGATAATTTACTTTAAGTTTTCTCCCTGTTGGCATAGTGATTGCTTCAAAGCTGATTTGTTACTACTCCTCTAGAAAGATTTATTTGATTTAACTAGAAAGGCAATTGATAATGTTATTCTCAATCAATACCTCTAAAAAGTTAGTAAACCTTAACATAGAGAAATATTCGTGAAAAAAGAAAACTGAATCTGTTACATATACCTAAAACTCAGTTTAAAAAAATAACGATTGAAAGGATTGCTAGATAATTTTTGTAATCGACTATACTTTATCAAAATAAATGATAACTAGAATTCAGAATTTAGTATCAAAATTGCGTTAAGCTAAGACACATTTAGCATTTAAACTAACTTTTCTTCAATCTCTTGACTACTCCCTGCTCCTAGTAACCAATTCTTTATACCTGACAGCTTATTTACTTTAATAAATATGCCATCTGCTCAAATTTTTGAACAATCTATCTATATTAAGGCTAGTGCCACTATCGTTGAAAAGTGCTTGACAGACCGTGAATTAATGCACCGCTGGCTTAATCCCCTCTTACATTGTGAACCGGTGGGAAAATGGAGTACAGAAGTTGGTAGTCGTAGTCGTTTTATTATTAAAGTCCCTATTTTACAACCTACTTTAAAGAGCGTAGTAATTGAGCGAGAACCTGGTTTAATTGTTTGGGGTTTTGAAGGTTTCTTTCAAGGGCGCGATCGCTGGGAATGTCAACCTGATTCTGAAGGTACTAAGTTATTAAATCGTTTTAAGTTCAAGGTTGATAATCCGATTGTTAGTTGGGGTTTTAACACTTTCGCAGCTAGTTGGACGAAAGAGGATATGAAAGCCCAATTAAGACGCTTAAAAAGAGTAGCGGAAACAGTTTATATTCAAACTTCATAAAGGAGAAAAGCTACGGGAAATACCAATCCCTACTCCCTCCTTCTCAAGGTATCTCCAAAACATATTACTCAATAATCCCACAAGCCAACCTTGCACCACCCCCGCCTAAAGCTTGAGGTTCATCCGAGAAGTTATCTGCCCCTTCATGAATCATCATAGAACGACCTGATAAATAAGCTAACTTAAGGCGAGGAGCTAATACTTGAATCGTCACCATTCCTTCTTCATTCACCCATAAAGGTGGCAGATCTCCCAAATGACCATTTCCATATGGGCCTTCGTGTTGTCCTGTATTGAAGGGGTCAAAATGACCACCAGCATTTAAGCCAGGAACCACTTTACCATCTTTAACTCCAGGGCCACAATCAGGGTTCTCATGAATATGAAATCCGTGTACACCTTGAGGAAGTCCCTTTAATTGAGGAGTTATTAACAAACCATATTCTGTATCTTCTAGCTTGACGATACCAACTTCTTCACCAATACCCTCAGCATCAGTAAAATTAAGTTTGACCAACATTTCTTCTGCTAAAGCAGGAGTAGAAAAAGCTAAGGTAAAGGGAAACAAGAGGGCTGTAAATAAAGTAAGTTTTAGCATGACTACTCACAAATGTTCTTGACAAATTTCTTACACATCATCATAAATACCTCTGGGCCAATAAACAATGCTCCTATAATCGAAAAAATGTCTGAAACAAATCTTACTTTAGAGTCAGGAACTTTGTGGACTAATTTACCTAAAAAAATGGGGGAATTGCGAGAGTCTACATCTAGACATCAATGAGTGGAAAGCTTGTCAATCTTGAGAAAAGCAATTGTCAATTTGAAACGGGACTGACGGGATTCGAACCCGCAACTTCCGCCGTGACAGGGCGGTGCTCTAACCAGTTGAACTACAATCCCAATTTTTGAGCCAGGTTCCATAGTAACTAAAATAAAGGGAGTTTGTCAATTTTTTTTTTAAAAGGTCAACTTCAGCATATTACCCCGCTGCCTAATCCCTACCCTCTGGATATGATAATATGCTCAGCAAAAGCTTGAGGGGATAGAGCAAGTGCGTAGATTATTAGTTCGTATGGTCATTGGACTTGTCGTAGCACTGTTTGGATTGCTCAGTTATTGTACTAATGTCGTTGAAAACCCTATCACTGGGGAACAACAGCGAGTTCAACTTTCGCCACGGCAAGAAGTAGTTATTGGCTTAAAATCAAGGAACCAGTTAGCACAGCAACATGGTGGACTTTATCCAGACGAAACTCTACAGAATTATATAGATACAGTGGGAAAGCGGGTTGTACAACAGTCTGTGGCTTCTACTGCCCCCTATCCTTTTGAATTTCACCTTCTCAGAGATCCGCAAACCATTAATGCCTTCGCTTTACCAGGAGGGCAGGTTTTTATCACTGCTGCCTTGTTAAGTCGCCTTAGTACAGAGGCACAATTGGCTGGGGTTTTGGGTCATGAGGTTGGTCATGTCATTGCCAGACATGGGGCAGAACACCTAGCGAGGCAAAATCTGGGTGCAGCACTTGTGAACGCCGTTGGTATTGCCGCTAGCGATAGCCCAGAAAGTGGTCGCCAAGCCGCAGTACTTGCCCAAGCAGTTAATCAATTGGTTAACCTTAAATACGGTCGTAACGACGAATTAGAAAGCGATCGCTTGGGTTTTCGTTTTATGACAGAATCTGGCTATGATCCTGAAGGCTTAGTTGAATTGATGCGGATTCTTAGTTCGGCTTCCGGGGGAAGTCGTTCCCCAGAATTTCTTAGCACCCACCCCGATCCAGGCAACCGTGTTGAACGTCTCCAAAGCTTAATCCAGGAAGAATATCCTAGTGGTATACCTACTGAGTTAGATGAAGGGCAAAGTCGATTTTCTCAAGTCGTGCGACCCCGTTTAAATTGAATTTTGAATTTGAAAATGCGGATGGCGAGACTCGAACTCGCATGGCTTTCGCCACACGCCCCTCAAGCGTGCGTGTCTACCATTCCACCACATCCGCGCTCAGGTTTAGAGAGGTAAATTATCTAAACTATTTTAACTTATCATATTTCTCGAACAAGATTTGAAGGAAAAGATTATTTGCTCATAAACAGCTAACTAACACAAATTGTCAACATCTGATGAGGATAAAATAGTTAGAATAAAAACAGCAGGTAAATCATCTACATAATTCTAGCCTCGCCAACTTAAGTACCTGTGCTTGCTGTTGGCTCAATCTTATTTGTCCCCCTGTCCCCGATTATGACCACATCTATCAGCGAAAATAATAAACTTGCCATTCGCCCTTTACTCTATCGGGACATTGAGGCGATAGAAGTTCTTGCTGCCAACTCCCAAGCCACTGATGACCAAAGTTGTTCAGTAAATTTAAGTAAGCAGTTAAACAAGTTGCGTAGTTGGTATGGAGTTCTCAAGTTCTTAACTTTATTCCCTAACCCTTATCAGCATGATCTTTGTATCTATGTAGCTGAGTTAGATCAGAAAATTATTGGTCTAATTCAAGTCGAACCTTTCAACAAAACTCGCACAACTTGGCGGGTTAAGCAGGTTTTGGTTGATCATAACTGCCCCCAGCAAGATATTGGTTCCCAATTGTTGAAACACTGCTTTGAGAAAATTTGGGAAGCCCGTACTTGGATTTTGGAAGTTAATGTTAATAATAAAAGTACTTTGGCTCTGTATCGGCAAAATGGTTTCCAGCCTTTAGCCCAAATGACCTATTGGGCGATCGCCCCAGAATTATTAGCCCAAATTGCTCAACACGAACCAGATTTACCTAACCTCTTACCTGTAAGCAATGCTGATGCTCAGTTATTGTATCAACTTGATACAGTATCAATGCCACCTCTGCTACGGCAAGTTTTTGACCGTCATATCCAAGACTTCAAAATAAGCTTCCCTCGTGCTGTCCTTGCTAGCATCAAGCAATGGCTCAACCATCAAGAAACCATTAGTGGCTACGTCTTTGAACCCCAGCGTAAAGCCGCCATTGGGCATTTTGAATTAGATGCCTATAGTGATCGCTCCAATCCCCATAAAGCGAAAGTAAACGTTCACCCAGCTTATACTTGGTTATATCCAGAGCTTTTTTCCCAACTAGCGAGGATCGTCCAAGGTTTACCAGAGCAATCTTTGCAACTAGCTTCAGCAGATTATCAACCAGAACGAGAAGAGTATTTAGAAAAGATTGGCGCACAACGTATAGAGCATACTTTATTAATGTCCCGCTCTGTGTGGCACAAACTCCGGGAAGCTAAACCATCTTCCTTGGAAGGATTACAGCTATCTGAAGTTCTCAAAGGACTGCAACCTGCCCCCCGAACACCTATTCCTAGTCGTATTTCTTGGTTAAAAACCATAAATCAACTAGCAGAACATAAACCAAGCGATCGCCATAATTCTCAACCAGATAGTTCTGGGAGTTCTAAGGCTCAAGAAGAAAAAATCAAAGCCAACGAACCTCCGGAGATGTCTTAAGGAAAATGGAGAAAGTCTCTGTACTAGGTTTAGATGTGGGGAAAAAGCGAGTTGGGGTAGCCGGATGTGATGGTACAGGTTTAATAGCTACAGGTTTAACTACCATTAACCGAACCTCTTTTCAAGCTGATCTCGAACAACTTGAGGAGATTGTTGCAGATAGGGAAGTAAAATTGTTAGTAGTTGGACTTCCTTATACTATGGCCGGGAGTTAGGATTTCAGGCCCGTCAGGTACAAAAATTCACCCAAAGAATCTCAACTGCTCTCGATTTACCCGTAGAGTATATGGATGAGCGTCTAACTTCTATTGAAGCAGAGCAACAAATGATGGGGCAAAAAATATCTGTTTCCCGCAACAAAGCAACTATCGACCGCAAAGCAGCAGCAATTATTTTGCAAAGATGGTTGGACAAGCGGCGTAATCAACTCTCAGGGATTTAATTTACCTGTCAATTGATTTTTAGTTTCTAATTTTTAATTTCTAATTTTTAATTTTTAATTACTCCAAACCGACTGGCAGGCTATTCTGGGAAATATACCCAGTATTTTGTAGTTGGGCTATGTATATAAACTAAATAGATACTTCATCCAGGAGCTAAATAATTATGAAGGTTGGTTTACAGCCGATTTTAAATGATTCCCATATTGATGCTAATCAAGCTGCTAGTCAGCGCCAGCTATCTATTTCCATTTCCGCTGTAGCCGGGGGATTAGATGAGAGTTTGCCTTTAAATCTTTGCTTAGTGCTAGATCATAGCGGCTCTATGGGGGGTCGCCCGATGGAAACGGTTAAAAAGGCGGCTATGAGCCTTGTCGACCGTTTGAAGCCTAGCGATCGCCTTTCGGTGGTAGCTTTTGATCATCGTGCTAAAGTTCTGATTAATAATCAGAGCGTAGATAATGTTAATTATGTAAAAAAGCAGATTAAAAAGTTAGATGCTGATGGGGGAACAGCTATTGATGAGGGGATGAAACTGGGACTTCAGGAAATAGCAAAGGGAAGACAAGATACTGCTTCGCAAATCTTTTTGCTTACAGATGGGGAAAATGAACATGGAGATAACCAACGCTGTTTGCAGTTTGCAGAGTTAGCTTCCCAAGAAAATGTGACTTTGAACACCTTGGGATTTGGCAGTCATTGGAATCAAGATGTTTTAGAACAAATTGCTGATGTAGGGGGGGGGACTTTATCCTACATCGAAAAACCAGAACAAGCTTTAGATGAGTTTGGTCGCTTATTTGAAAGGGTTCAGTCTGTTGGCTTAACCAATGCTTACTTGATTTTTGAATTGATGCCAGGGGTACGTTTGGCAGACCTCAAACCCATCGCCCAGGTGGCCCCGGAAACCGTTGAATTGCCAGTACAAACAGAAGGGAAAAACTTTCTGGTTCGGATTGGTGATTTAATGACTGATGCAGAGCGAGTTATTTTAGCTAATCTTTATATTAATCAATTTCCCCCTGGCACTAATAATCTGGCTAAGATACAAGTGCGTTACGATGATCCGGCTTTAGGAAAAGAAAGTTTACTTTCTGAAACAGTGTTTGTAGAAGCCCAATCTCAAGCAGCCTATCAACCGGCGATTAATCCTGGTGTTAAAAAGTCAATTTTAGCTTTAGCAAAATATCGTCAAACCAAAATAGCCGAAACTAAATTGCAGCAAGGGGATCGCGCCGGAGCAGCAACCATGTTACAAACGGCAGCAAAAACAGCAATTCAAATGGGAGATGAAGGGGCGGCAACGGTACTGCAAACTAGCGCAACTCGCTTACAATCAGGAGAGACTCTTTCTGATGCAGAGCGTAAGAAAACTCGTATTGTTTCCAAAACCAAGTTGCAAGAGTGATCTAAGGAGTCTAGGTTAAGCAACTAGCAACTAGCAACTAGCGATTAGCAACCACAGAAGTTTCTGGTTTCGCAAAAATCATTCTTCCCGCAGAGGTTTGTAGGGCGGAGGTGACTATAACTTGAAGTTCATCTCCTAAGTAACTTTTTCCTTCTTCTACTACTACCATGGTTCCATCTTCCAAGTAACCAACTCCTTGGGTGGGTTCTTTACCTTTCTTGATGATTTTTAGTTCTAAGCTATCCCCTGGCAAGTAAATAGGGCGTATGGCTTTAGCTAAGTCGTTGATATTGAGTACTGGGACTTTTTGTAGGTTAGCGACTTTGCTTAGGTTGTAATCGTTAGTTAGCAGGGTGCTATTAATTTCCTGGGCAAAGCGCACTAATTTAGCATCTACCGTAGCCAGATCATCATAATCAACAGAATTGACGATTAGTCTTTCTGGATAGGCATCCTGCATTCGATTCAAAATATCTAGCCCTCGTCTGCCACGAGTACGTTTTTGGTCATTAGCAGCATCAGCTAATTGTTGTAGTTCCTGTAAAACAAACTGAGGAATCAGGATTTGACCTTCGATAAAACCAGTGTTTAATAGTTCTTCAATACGGCCATCAATGATGCAGCTTGTATCTACAACTTTAGACGTGGCAGATTTAAGAGTACCTTCGGCGACTAAAATGCTTTCCACATTATTAGGGTTGATTAATCTTAAGAAATTACGGCCATGGGTATCAGCAAGCCCAATTCCTAAAAAGGCAAACATAATACTACCTAAAATTGCCAAAGCTGGCTTGACAAAAGACAACTTTTCGGGTATGGGAAGTAGAAAAATGGGGGCTAGCATCAGGTTAGCCAGTAACAAACCTATGGCTAAGCCAATGGCACGGGTGAAGATAACTTCAATAGGCAGTCTTCGGACTCGGCGCTCTACACGGCGGTAGGTGGTTTGGGCAGCTAACCCGGCTCCTAAGCCAACTAAAGCCGCAAAACCTGCTGTTACCCATCTTAAGGCTTCGAGGTTGGTAACTTGGTCTAATACTCCTGCGGGCAAAAGTTCCACACTGTCGAAACCAATGCCACCAGCAGCGAAAATGAATAATAATATGATTACAGCATCAAGCATCTTTCTCATCCAATAAAAAGCAAGAGCAATTTCTGTTCAGAAATGCGATAAAAGCGAGATCGAATGCGCTCAATTTATTATATCTTTGTCCCTGTTCCTAGTAATTTCAGGATCTTCACGCAGATATATAGTTCTCATGATGAAAACAATCTCAACTAGCAACTTAGATTTATCCTTGGGAATAAATTGGTAATACCTTACTAAGAGCAAAGATTGGGCTTTTTCTATCTCTCTAACTAAAAGTCACTTTTTTAGTTAGTAAGCAAGTAAAGTGAACACCAAAAGAACTGCAAAAAATTAAGTAAATTAACAACTATTAACTATGAATTAAGGATTGCTAACCTTTATGCCAGTGAAAGAGGGAAATTTTGCCCAGAAACCGAAGCAACTAGCTACTACAATTATTCCTACTTCTGCCTATATTCATATTCCCTTTTGTCGCCGTCGCTGTTATTATTGCGATTTTCCTGTGGCTATCTTAGGAGATTCTGTAACTAACAATCCTCGCAATTCTATTGAACGCTATGTTAATAAACTTAACCAAGAAATTAGGATAACACCCAAAGTAGGACAGGAAAAACTGCAAACAGTCTTTTTTGGTGGAGGAACTCCTTCTTTACTAGCTGTAAAACAGCTTGGGTCTATTCTACAGGTTTTGGAGCAACATTTTGGTATTGCTCAAGATGCCGAAATCTCCATAGAAGTTGATCCAGGAACTTTTACCTTAGAAAAAATCCAAGGTTACAAACAAGCAGGAGTGAACCGCGTTAGTCTAGGGGCGCAAGCTTTTCAAGATGAACTTTTAAGAGCTTGTGGGCGATCGCATTCGACTACTGATATTTTCACGGCAGTGGAGTTGATTCGACAAGGGGGGATAGCCAACCTTAGTTTAGATTTAATTTCTGGTTTACCTCACCAAAATTTGCCTCAATGGCAAGCTTCTTTAACCACAGCAGTTGATTTAGCACCGAATCATTTATCCTGCTACGACTTGGTGTTGGAAACCGTCACTGCTTTTGGTAAGCAGTATGAACCGGGGGTTAAACCTTTACCCAATGATGAAACTACTGCAAGGATGTATTGTTTAGCACAGGAAGTTTTGTATGATGCTGGGTATATCCATTATGAAATATCCAACTATGCCAAACCAGGATTTCAATGCCGTCACAATCGGGTTTATTGGCAAAACCAACCCTACTATGGTTTCGGCATGGGGGCAGCGAGTTATGTTGCGGCTAAAAGGTTTACTCGCCCTCGTACCAGAAGAGAATATTATGATTGGCTAGAGACAGGAGGAATCATTGATTGTCCCCAAACTTCCCCAGCAGATCTGCTTTTAGAAACCTTGATGTTAGGTTTACGTCTCACTGAAGGGGTGAGTTTAACTAAAATCCGCCAGCAGTTTGGTAAGGAAGTTTTACTCAAGCTGCACTCTTGTTTGCAGGATTATTATAATTGCGGTTGGGTGGAAGTAAGGGCTGAAAATGGCCAGAAAATTGAGCTAACCAATAGAGTGAGTTTGCCTGATGTTGGGTATTTATGTTTAAGTGATCCCGAAGGTTTTTTGTTTTCTAATACAGTTTTGTCAACCTTGTTTAATTGCTGGTGAAGAACTAGAGAATGCCTTATCTACTCCAAAAAATCAAGTAAATTATAATTTTTTTGTCATCTCAGCAATAAACCTCAAACCTTAGCGCATACTTAAGCAACACTGTTTCACTTTTGCTGGAAATTCTAGTAGTAATTTAGTCGTGCTTACCAACTCGTTATCCTCATTAATTCCTTGGCTTAAGTCTCTGTGCTTAGGTATAACCTTTACCTCATTTACCTTTCCGGCTTTTGCCCAACCAATTACTACAGCCGTTGATGGTACAGGCACAATCATTAACATTGAAGGTAATCTCATCACCATTCAAGGTGGTTCTCTTTCAGGGGATGGACAAAACTTATTCCATAGTTTTCAAACTTTTGGCCTCAACCCTGAACAAATTGCCAATTTCCTGACTAATCCTCAAATCAGTAATATCTTGGGTAGAGTTGTTGGGGGTGAGCCTTCTTTAATTAATGGTTTAATTCAGGTTATGGGAGGCAATTCTAACTTATACCTGCTCAATCCCGCCGGTATTGTATTTGGTGCAGGAGCTAGTTTAAATATACCTGGAGACTTTACCGCAACTACTGCAACAGGTATTGGTTTTGGGGATAATAGTTGGTTTAATGCTTTTGGCAGCAACGATTATAGTAGTTTGATTGGCAATCCTGGGGATTTTACTTTTGAAGTCGCCCAACCAGGGACGATTATTAATGGTGGAGATTTAACGGTTAACCAAGGTAACAATGTCACCCTGTTAGGCAACAATGTTATTAATACCGGAAACATCACTGCACCTCAAGGAAGCATTACCATTGCCTCTGTACCAGGAACTAGCCGCATCCGTATTTCTCAACCAGGACAGTTATTAAGCTTAGAAATTGAACCCCCCAGGGATACTAAGGGGGCTGTTATTCCCTTTACTCCTTTAGACTTACCAGGATTACTAGCCCAAACTCCAGCTAACTTTGCGACAGGATTGACGGTTGAAGGAGATGGTAACGTTGTTGGGCAAGGTATAAATGTTGCTGATGGTAGTACCAAAGAAACAACCCTCATTTTTGGTCAGGTTAATACCGCTTCAACAGCAGGGCAAGGTGGAGAAATTAACTTATTGGGGCAGCAGGTAGGCACTGTTAATGCCCAGATTAATGCTTCAGGAACTCAGGGAGGTGGGCAAATACGCATTGGTGGAGATTATCAAGGCAAAGGGAGAATCCCTAATGCTCAGCAAACCTTTATTAATCAAAATACTAACATCCTTGCTGATGCTACAGAAACGGGGACTGGTGGGCGCATCATTGTTTGGGGCGATGACAATACCAGATTTTTAGGCAACATCAGTGCCACAGGAGGAATGCAAAGTGGTGATGGGGGCTTTATTGAAGTTAGTGGTAAAAACAATCTTCTTTTTCAAGGTACGGTAGATACCTCAGCAGAATTTGGGGAAAATGGCACTTTATTATTAGATCCGACAGATATTAATATTGTCGCCGGAGGAACTAATCCTGGTAATGCTGGGGATGGAATTTGGGCTTTTGCTGAAGATGTGGGAACTCAAAGTATTGGTGCAGATACTATTGCTATTCTCCTCAACAGCAATGACCTTATTTTACAAGCCACCAATGACATTAATGTTGATAGTTCCGTTAACTATACAGACACAACTGAGCGGGCTTTGACTTTAGAAGCTGGCAACTCAATTATCTTTGCTAACAATACCACTATTGCATCTACATTAGGTGCTTTAAATGTCACCCTTAATAGCGGGACAGGCACAATTTCTTTAGGTATGGATGCTGGGGTGTTTTCTAAAGGTGGCAACATTACCTTAAATAGCGGCAATACTATTGATACTAGTGCTGGCATTCTCTCCAGCCGTTCCAATAATGGTGGCGGTGATATCCAACTCAATGCCGTTGGGAATATCAACACAGGAACGATTCAAAGTATCGCTGATATTACTGGGCAATCGGGTTCCATTACCTTAAATAGCGCGGGAGGAAATATTTTAGCAACAAGGGCTATTGAAGCTTCTTCCTTCGGCACAGCAGACGGTAACAGAATAACTATAACTACCGATGGCAATATCTCTACTAGCACTATCGACAGTTCCGCAATTAATTCAGGTGCAAGAGGTAATGCAGGAGATGTTGAGATTAGGAGTAATACGGGGCAAATTACTACAGGATTGATCAATACTCGTTCTTTACGGGATAATGGCTCAGGAGGCAATGTCAAACTGAGTGCAGCTTCTGGAATTAATACGGGTGTTATTCTCTCCTCAACAGAATCAAATACTTCTGCTGGACAAGGAGGTTCTGTAGAATTGAGTACAACCAATGGCAACATTGATTCAACAGCAATAACTTCCTTTGCTCGTTCTAATACTGGCAATGCAGGAGATGGAGGTTCAATCATAGTAACAGCTACTAACGGTAACATTAGCACCTTTGATGTCCGTTCCGGTTCCTACGCTCCTCAATCTCCTACCGGAACCTCTGGTAATGGTGGTGCAATCCGTTTTAGTAGTGGGGGGGAGATTAATATTAACACCAGAATAGATTCAACATCCTTTGCTGCTGCCAACCCTGGTACAGGGGGAGAAATTGACCTTCAAGCTAATGATAAAATCACCGTTGGCAGCATTAACACCGCTAAAGATGATTTCGCTCCCTCACCTATCCCTTCGGCAACTATTAACTTTGGCGATATTAGCTTAACAGCCGACGAAATTGACTTTACAGGGGGAAATGGCAGAGTTTTTGGCGAAGGTGCAATCACTTTGCAACCCTTCAACCCTAACCAAGCAATTGCCGTGGGGGATACCGTAGATACAGCCGCGTTAGACATAACTCAACAAGACTTAAATGCTTTAGCCGAAGGTTTCAGTGCTAGGACTATTGGTCGGGATAATGGTAGCGGTACTTTAACTGTCCCTGTTGACCTAACCTTAAACGATTCTCTCACCTTGCGATCGCCCTTGGGTACAATCAATACCACAGGTACTACTTTATCAGGTACAGACGATGCCACCATTAGCTTAGAAGCGAATCAAATCTTACTAGGTAATTTGATAAATCCTGGTCGTGATATTTCCCTCACTAGTAATGATGCTATTAACATCAACACCAGCACGGTTAATAGTAGTTCTCCTACTGGGGGAGGAGATATTAACATTAGTGCAGTTAATGATATTACCGTTGGTGATCTTAACTCCAGTGGTGGTGTGGATGTAGGAGGAGACATCAACTTAACTAGTAGTGATGGAGGCGTTACCACGGGCAATCTCACCTCTTCTGGAGACAGTGCAGGGGGAGATATTAATGTTGTCGCTAGTACCCAAATTACTACCCAAGCAATCGACTCTAGCAGTAATTCTGGTAAAGGAGGGGATGTTTCCCTCGATCCTAGTGGTGACATTCAAGTTAGTTCTATCAATACCCAAGGAGGTACTGTCGGCGGTTCAGTAGATATCACCACCCAAAGCAACTTCCGGGCTACGGATACCTTCACTGCTAATGGTTTGCCCACCAGTATTTTTAGCTACGGACCTACCCAAAGTGGCGACATCACCATTCGTCACGGTGGTGATGGCAAAATACCTTTTGTGGTGGGCAATGCCGCTACTAACGGTACAGCAGGGGCTATATCCAGTGGCGACTTTGCTATACTTCCCACCCAGTCTTACCTTTTTACCGAACAACGGGGTAACATCCAAATTATTAGCACCGATCCCCCTCGTCCAAATACTTTGAAGCTGGATCTTGCTGCTATTGACTCCCTGATCAGGGATCTGTTTGGTTTTGATCCTAATCTGCGTTCTTTAAAAGGGATCTTAATTCATTTCCCTCTGGGAAAAAGTAAAGTCATCGAACTTTCTGTAGAAAACACTGTCACAGAATTGGAATCTCAATTAACCCAGGAATTTGAGCAACATCTTGGCTTGAGTGGTACTGCCACGATGGATTTAGATGAGATTCAAGCTACCCTCCAAGAAATTACAGCAACTACCAAAAGTCAACCCGCAGTTATTTACGTTTTTTTTGATCATAGTGCAGCAATCGCAGCAGCTAGTAACCAATTCAGCAGTCAATTGGAGCTAATTTTAGTCACAGCCTCTGGGCAACCCATCCGTAAAAAGGTTAGCATCTCTCAAAGAGAAGTCCTGCGAGTAGCCAATGACTTACGAACTAGCGTAACCAATTTCAATCGCCCCCAAGGTTATCGCACTCCTGCCCAAAAAATATACAACTGGTTAGTTACCCCTTTAGAATCAGAATTGCAGGAGCAAAAACTTGACCATCTTATTTTCATTATGCCAACTAGCCTGCGTTCTATACCCTTGGCAGCACTCCACGATGGTGAAAAGTTTGTGATTGAGAAGTACGGTGTTAGTTTGATGCCGAGTTTGTCTTTAACTGACAGTCGCTATAAAAATATTAGTGGCGCTAAGGTTTTGGCCATGGGGGCAGCCGAATTTGCCGATGCCAAACCCCTTCCAGCAGTACCTGTAGAATTAAAGGCGATCGCGGGTAATTTATGGCCAGGGGATTTTTTTCTTAACCAAGATTTTACGGTTAAAAGTATGCAAACTGCCCGTACTCACAAGCGCTACGGTATTGTTCATTTAGCAACCCACGGCGAGTTTAAATCAGGGGATTTAAAAAATTCCTATATTCAATTATGGGATACGAAACTCTCCCTCTCTCAATTATCTAGCTTGGGACTCCACAAACCACCTTTAGATTTACTGGTTTTAAGCGCCTGCAATACTGCTTTGGGGGATGCTGAGGCTGAACTAGGTTTTGCTGGTTTAGCAGTCTTGGCGGGGGTGAAGTCTGCCCTGGGAAGTCTTTGGTATGTTAGCGATGAAGGGACTGTAGCTTTAATGACGAATTTTTATGGGCAACTGCGAAATACTTCAGTTAAGGTAGAGGCTTTGCGCCAGGCGCAGTTGGCGATGATGAGAGGAGAGTCAAAAATAGTTAACGGGGAAATCACGACCCCTCAAGGTAATTTTCCTCTACCCCAGGAGTTAGCCAAGTTGGGAGATGTTGATTTTAGTCATCCTTATTATTGGAGTTCATTTACTTTAATTGGTAGCCCTTGGTGATCAATGGTAGATCGCACTAAGTCAATGTTTGATGTTTTGGATCGCTCGTTTAGTTTGTGCCTTGTTTTAGTTTGTCTATGGGTAGCTTTCTGTTTAGAGTAGTCCAAGGTTGTAGCAACTAGCCATTAGCCATTAGCTATTAATATAATCTCTCTTACTCTTCCGTTGTTTCTTCTTCCATCTTATCAGTTTGGTGAGTAACAAAGTTTTGGGTAACACTGGCTACACTAGCCAAGAAACTCAACAGAGGATTAAGAAGTCCGTCTTGAGTATCAGAGGTGATAACAGTTGTACGCTGCTCTTGGGGAGTTGGTAGATTTTTGGCAATTTCTGGCAATTTAGCGATTAACTGATCCTGGAGATAATTTTCAGAGAGTTGATTTTCAAGATCATGTCTTTTCTGCTCTAAATCTAGGAGGCGATCGCTTTGGGCAACCTTGGCGAGATCCTGCAATTCTTCTATCTCCAAATTTCCAGCAACATCAGCACGGGTTTTCTGACCTTGCACCACATCTAACTGAATTTGTTGCTGCACCTTCTCAATTTCAGCAGCAATGCGCTGTTTTTCTAACTCTACTTCCTGCAAAACCAACTCCACCTTGGCTTGATTACGGGCTTGAGCAGTACGATTCTTTTCTAGAATAATTTGTCGCTCTGCTTCTTGCTCCACTTGGTTGCGACGGAGACGCTCTGTCTGTTCCCTGTCATAGGTAATCCTGGCTTGCTCAGCTTGTAACTGCTGAATTTCACTGGCGGTACTTAATTCACCTCGCTCATTGCTAAAGCGATTTTCTAATTCTCGTGCCTTAATTTCCTCTTCACTTTCTAGTTGTGCTAAACGGGCTAACTTCTCTCTTTCTGCTCGGAAGGGAGCTTGCAAATTCTGCCACAATTGGGTTGAGCTAACAACTGCTTCTTTGATCTGCACTGTGACAATCTTCAAACCTAGCCCTTCTGAGCTGGAATTTTGGTTATTGTCATCCTGATTGCCCTCAGCTACAGTCCGGAGGCGGTGAGTCAATTCCTCAATAATCGGTTGTTTGTCACTTAATACTTCATCAATGCTGAGAGTAGCAACTTTATCTTTGATGGCTGCTTCAGCTTGTTCTCGCAACTGCAAGTTAATGATACCCATGGGGTCTTCTGGGTCAGAAAAATCTAGTTTCCAATAGGCAGTTCTGATGTCGTCAATAATCCACTGGACATAGGCTTGCACCAAAAGACCCTGGCGCTCAATACAGATACATTTAGCATCAATAAGGATAGTTTGAACAGAAGCAGGAATAACGAGAAAGGAGTCGGTGAGGGGGTTGAAGCGGAAGGAAAGTCCCATACCAATGTGGAGGGGTTCGGCATGACCACGGCGGCTGTGAACAGTGTAGAGATTGGGAGGGACAATCAGGCTTTTCCAGATCCCGAAGCCAGTAATGCGGTAATCAACCGCTTTGCCTACAGGAGCCGAAGCAGTACTAAGAGGGGCTAAAGGAGAGGAAGGAGAGGAAGAGCGTTCAGCACGGCGGCGAGGTCGACTGAGTTTGAGGTTCGCCTCAGCTTGTTCATCCAAGACTTGCCGTAAGTAAGTATTCTCTTCTTGTTTTTTGTTCATGGGGCTTTATTAATATAAACTTTAGGGCGATCGCCTTTGAGGTTGAAACAGTGAAGACAGAGAAGTAGGGGCAGTAAGACAATTAGCCATTAACCATTAACAATTAGCAAAAAACAGTTAATCCAAGTTAGAATTATTAAGAAATCTTTAGATTAATAACGTAAATCAACGTCCCTGACCTTTCAATATGTCTCTTCCCATTCGCAATCTTGCTATTATTGCCCACGTCGATCACGGTAAAACAACCTTAGTTGATGCTTTACTGAAACAATCTGGTATCTTTCGCGAAGGGGAAGAGATTCCTGATTGCGTCATGGACTCCAATGCCTTAGAACGAGAAAGAGGCATTACCATTCTTTCTAAAAATACCGCCGTTAATTACAAAGATACCCTAATTAATATTGTTGATACCCCCGGACACGCCGACTTTGGTGGGGAAGTTGAACGAGTTTTGGGTATGGTTGATGGTTGTATTTTAATTGTCGATGCCAACGAAGGGCCAATGCCCCAAACCCGGTTTGTTCTCAAAAAAGCTTTAGAAAAGGGCTTACGTCCCATCGTTGTTGTTAATAAAATTGATCGCCCCAATGCTGATCCTTTTGGGGCAGTAGATAAGGTTTTAGATTTATTTATTGAATTAGGGGCTGATGATGATCAGTGTGACTTCACCTATTTATTTGCCTCTGGTTTAGAAGGTTACGCCAAAGAAGACTTAGAAGCAGAAGGGGTAGATATGCAGCCCCTGTTTGAAGCAATTCTGCAACACGTTCCCCCTCCGGTAGGAGATGTTAATAAGCCTTTGCAGCTACAAGTGACAACTTTGGACTACTCTGATTATGTCGGGCGGATTGTCATTGGTAGAATCCACAACGGTATTATTAAAGCAGGACAACAAGTAGCTTTGGTTCAAGAAGGAGGCAAAACCACCAAAGCGAAAGTAACTAAGTTAATGGGGTTTGAAGGATTGAAGCGGGTGGATCTCGAAGAGGCTTCGGCTGGAAATATTGTTGCTGTAGCAGGATTTGCTGATGCGAATATTGGTGAAACTCTCACCTCCCCAGAAGATCCTCAAGCTTTACCCTTAATTAAGGTAGATGAACCTACCTTACAAATGACCTTTTCTGTTAACGATTCTCCTTTTGCAGGACAGGAAGGCAGTTATGTTACCTCCCGGCAAATTCGCGATCGCTTATTAAGGGAATTGGAAACCAACGTTGCTTTGCGGGTTGAAGACACTGACTCTGCCGAGAAGTTTTCTGTTTCAGGACGTGGAGAACTCCATTTAGGTATCTTAATTGAAACGATGCGACGAGAAGGTTATGAGTTTCAGGTTTCCCAACCCCAAGTTATTTACCGAGAAATCAATGGGCAACCTTGTGAACCTTATGAGTATCTTGTCGTAGATGTTCCCGAAGCAGCCGTAGGTAGTTGCATTGAACGTTTGGGGCAGCGTAAAGGGACAATGCAGGATATGCAGGTGGGTAGCAACGGGCGTACCCAATTGGAGTTTGTCATACCTGCTAGGGGTTTAATTGGCTTCCGGGGAGAATTCCTCCGCTTAACTCGTGGTGAAGGGATCATGAACCATAGTTTCTTAGAATATCGTCCTTTGATGGGAGACTTAGAAACTCGTCGCAATGGTGTAATTGTAGCTTTTGAAGAAGGAGTAGCCACTTTCTACGCTTTAAAGAATGCTGAAGATCGCGGCGTTTTCTTCATCACTCCAGGGGTGAAAGTTTATAAAGGTATGATTGTGGGAGAACACAATCGTCCCCAAGATTTGGATCTTAATGTAGCGAAAACCAAGCAATTAACCAATCACCGTGCGGCTAGTGGAGATGAATTAGTACAGCTACAATCTCCTATCGAAATGAGTTTAGAAAGGGCTTTAGAATACATCACTACCGATGAATTGGTAGAAGTTACTCCTGAGTCTATTCGTTTACGGAAAATGAAGACCAAGAAGTTAGCTAAACGCTAAAAACTTGGTACTTAGTCATACCAATTCTTGCTCGTTTGTTTGTCAGGGGTTAAGCAGGAAAGGGGAAGGAAATTTTCCCCTTTTCCTAACCAACTTATCAATTGCGAATTATCCATTGGTAATTAGTTTTTGTTCTTTCTGCGCCAAAACACTAAAGGTCTAATCAACTTAGCTCTACTCTTCTTTTCACCTTGCTTCTGCTCTTTTCTACTGTCTTGTATCTTAGTACTTTTGATTTGTTCTCTAGCTCTTCTTTGTGCTTCAGATAAATTAACTTTGCTAGAAGTGGTTTTAACAACTCCATCTAACCTATTTGTCCAAGTTTCGCCAGGCTGTTCCTTAGTTAGTCGCCAGTTGATTATTAACCCCCAACATAATCCACCAATAGCACCTAAAACTATACTTACAGGTATTGATATGCCGATAGATACAAAGGCTAGAAGCAAAAGGAGGAAGACTATTAAGCCTGAAGACACTGCTTCGTCTTTAAACATAGGTTATACCAATTCTCATTAATTCAATAATATAGGCTTAGGGGGCAGCAAATAATTGATAGTTGATATTACTCCGTATTACTTAATCACCCTAACAGGAGTTCCCACTTCTATTTGTTCAAATAAAGCGATCGCATCTTCATTGCGCATTCGTACACAACCGTGGGAAACAGCTTGCCCAATAAGTTTTTCGTTAGGAGTACCATGGAAGCCAATAACATCTTTGCCATCACTCCAAAAGCCAATCCACCTTTTCCCCAAAGGATTATTAGCCCCTGGTGGAATTAACTCTCCGGTGAAAGGATTCTCCCAAGTTGGTTCAACAACCATTTGTTGAACTTGAAAATCACCTAAAGGGGTTTCCCAGCCTTGTTTGCCAATAGCCACAGGATAGCTTACTTGAAGTTGACCATGGCGATATAAATAAACTAGGCGATCGCTCAAACTCAAAATTATCTGAGTGCCGTCAGCATTAATTCCCCTAGGAATTGGTTGGGCTGGTAAAAATTGATCAGCTTCTCCCAAAGGTGGCACTTGCAACTTATCGAAAATCCTGGGAGGAGAAACAACAACCGCTATGGTATTAAGAGTTTGTGGTGATGCAGAAGTCGTAGATGCCCCCGCAGGTAAACTATCGCCCAAACAGAAGAATGTTGCGCTAGAACTAGTTAACAGTAGAAAATACCAACGCTTTCGGCTGATCAATAATAAATCAATGACAAATGAAACTACCATCTTCCTCGAACAGGAGTATTTGTAGGAGCAGTTTGCTGTACTCCAGGATTATTACACATCACTAAAGCACCTTTTTCTACCGGGGGGCCGCCAAATCTGCGGGCTACGTTAGCCGGAAACCAAACTTCAGCAGTTTGACCTTCAATGGCTAAAATCATCACATATTCAAAATCGGGACGATCTGCATCAAAAACCCGCCTTTCTTGGCGAGGAACTACCAATTTAACTTCTCTACCAATAGGATAGCGCCCAATTGGATCTCCGCTTTGTACTGCTGTGGGTTCACGGTAATAGGGAACTCCTGGCCCAGTAATGCCAGAGGGAGTAGCGGCGATTTTGCGGCAGATGGTTTGTCTGGGGGGAATCGGTTGAACTTGGGCAATTTCTAAAGTACCTTCCTTCACTTCAGCCGTGTTGCCTGGGGCTGAAGGTAAAGGGAGAATTGCCAGGGAAAGTAAACCTAGATAGGTTAAAGGTTTGCTATAGCTACGCAATGTTTTCATGGATGCCACTCCTTATTCAATCAACCGTTATAGTATCAGTTCCTCTTCAAAAAAATCTCTATCTTTATTCCGGTTCTACATAAATAATACGGAACTCTAAATAATTTATTATACTTAAGTAAGTATTCACTTATTAATTGCCATAAAATTATTAAGAATAGGGTAATATTAAGTAACATTGAAATATATTAAATTTATATTAAGCTCACCATTCTTTCATAAAAACCTTTAGCTCAACTGTCAACAAAGGACGAAACTAGTCGTGACTCAAATAGTGCCAGAAGACGAGCAAAAACGAACTCCGGGAACCACCTCTACCTCTACACAAGAACAAGAGGTCATAGAACAAGAAATAGAAATAGTCTTAACCCCAGCAGAAGAAACAGAACCAGTTGCAAAAAATAATTGGCTTTCTGGCAAACGGGGTTTATTGTTGGGTATGTTTATGGGTATTTTACTCGCTCTTGTGGGAGGCCGATTTTTAGGAGCAAGGCAGCAAGAGACTCCTAGCCAAGAACAATCTCCTCCTGCCACTAGTACATCTAGTCAAAGTGCTACGGTGACAGAAGTAACACTAGGTACAGTAAGCAGTTCCATTGAAGCAACTGGCACTATTGCTCCTTTCAAAGATATTGAAGTTTATTCTCCTGCCTCCAACTTACAAGTGGAACAAGTTTCAGTAGAGGAAGGAGACTATGTGGAAAAAGGGGCGGTAATGGCTGTTCTAGATAAATCCCAACTACAAGCACAACTTACCCAGGCTAATGGTTCTGTGTTGCAAGCAGAGGCGCGTTTAGCAGAAGTTAGAAACGGTTCTCGTTCTGAAGAATTAGCTAGGGCTAAACAAGATGTCAGAAGCGCTCAAGCGAGGCTAAATCAAGCACAATCAGGTTTCCAATTAGCTCAAAAGCGAGTCCAACGTAATAGTTATCTGGCCCAAGAAGGAGCCATTTCTCGTGATGCCTTAGATGAGATTGTTAACGAACAGAGCAGCAGAGTTAGTGATGTTGAAAATGCTGAAGCTTCTTTAGCCCAAGCCCAAGAGCAGCTTAAGGAATTAGAAGCCGGGGAACGGCCAGAAGTAATAGATCAAGCCCAAGGTCAATTAGCACAGGCCCAGGGGCAAGTAGCAGCTATTGAAGCCCAACTCCAGGATACTCGTGTACTGGCTCCTGTGAGCGGTAAGGTTACAGAAGTTCCTGTCAATGTTGGTAAAGTGGCTTCTGGAGTTCTGTTTAAAATGACGGCTAACGGTAACTTAGAATTACAACTCAAAGTTCCTGAAACCCAACTATCCCAAATCCAACCAGGACAAAGGGTTGAAGTAACCTCTGATCGAGATGGTCGAGTCGATATGGCTGCTAGGGTTCGGGAAATAGATCCAGTTGTAAATGAAGAATCTCGCCAGGCGATTGTTAAAGTACCTTTACCCGATACGGGAACTCTACGTCCAGGAATGTTTTTGCGGGGTAACATTATTACTTCTTCCACAATTGGCGTGAAAATACCCTCTGAAGCAGTCTTACCCCAGTCTGATGGTAGCGGTAAAGTATTTGTGGTGAATGAAGAAAATATTGCCCAATCTAAAGATGTTGTATTAGGTGATCCTTTGCCAAATAACGAAATCCATATTAAAAGCGGCTTAGATAAAGGCGATCGCATCGTTGTTAAAGGTGCATCCTATATCAAGGATGGGGATAAAGTCGATGTGGTCAGCGCGCTTTAATAAATAATTGAGCTTCAAATACGACATTCCCTATTTTTCCTATTCCCTCAAACCTTAAAAAATGTCTTTTCACGTTTCTTCTTGGTCAATTAAAAATCCGGTTCCCACCATCGTTATGTTTCTGGTATTGGGAATCTTTGGCATCTTTTCTTTTCTGCAACTGGGAATAGATAGTGAACCCAATATTGATGTTCCGGCAGTAATTATCAGCGTGGGGCAACCGGGGGCGGGCCTGCGGAATTGGAGAACCAGGTTACTAAAGAAATTGAAGATGCCGTAGCCGGGTTAGGAAATATAGATAAAATCACTTCTACCGTTGTGGAGGGAAGTTCAACTACAGTAGTTGAATTTACTTTAGGTACAGATACAGACCGCGCCACCAATGATGTCCGTAATGCTGTATCCCAAGTTCGTAGCCAACTGCCCCAAGATGTCAACGACCCCATTGTCAGGCGTTTAGAGTTTGCTGGTGGTTCGATTATGACCTACGCTGTCTCTTCCCCACAGCTTTCAGTAGAAGAGTTAAGCGATCTGGTAGACCGTAAAATTAGTCGCGCTTTATTAACGGTGAAAGGGGTTGCTGAAGTTAATCGTAACGGCGGGGTTGATCGAGAAATTCGTGTTGATCTTGATCCTTCTCGACTGCAAGCCTATGGTATCACAGCAACTCAGGTTAACGACCAAATCCGCAGCTTAAATGTGAACTTACCGAGTGGACGCTCAGAAATTGGCGGTGGGGAACAGAATGTCCGTACCTTGGGTAGTGCAGAAACTGTTGCAGATTTAAAAGAATATGGTATTGTTCTGCCCAATGGTGGTAGCGTCCGTCTTTCTAATTTAGGGGAAGTAACCGATAGTTTCGCTGACCCCAGGCAATCAGCTTATTTAAACGGTGAACCTGTGGTTAGTTATTCTGTTCTCCGCAGTACAGGTAGCAACCTTGTCACTGTAGAAGAAGGGGTCAAGAAGAAAGTTGAGGAACTGAAAAAAACCTTACCGGGAGATGTCAAACAAGAACTGATTTTCACCCGCGCCGATGAAGTACGGGCTTCTTATCAAGCGACGATTGGGGCTTTGATTGCAGGTTGTTTGTTAACCATCGTCACAGTGTGGTTATTTTTGCGAGATTGGCGAGTTACCTTAATTACTGCCTTAGCCTTACCTCTTTCTATGATTCCTACTTTCATGGTGATGAAGACTTTAGATTATACCCTCAACGGTATGACTCTTTTGGCTTTAGCCCTAGCAGTGGGAAACTTGGTGGACGATGCAATTTGTATGATTGAAAACATCGACCAGCATTTACAAATGGGAAAAAGGCCCTTTCAAGCAGCCTTGGATGGGGCGAGGGAAATTGGTTTAGCTGTAGTTGCCACCACTGCTACCATTGTGGCAGTTTTTGTCCCTGTGGCTTTTATGGGAGGTATACCAGGTCAGTTTTTCCAACCTTTTGGGATTACCGTTGCGGTTTCCACAATGTTTTCTACCTTAGTGGCGGTAACGATGACTCCAATGCTAAGTGCTTATTTGTTGCAACCTAAATATACTAATACCCCAGAAACCAATGGTCATAACCCCAATTTTAATGGTAATGGCCACCACAAACCTCCTCAAAAACGCTTCCATCCCTACCGCAACCTTCTTACTTGGTCTTTAAAACATCGCATTACCACCTTAATTGTTGCCGTAGTCTTTTTTATCGGTAGTTTGCAACTTATCCAGTTTATCCCCAAAGGTTTGTTTGATAGTGGGGATACTGGCATCAGCATTGTTAGTATTGATCTTCCTGCGGGTTCGCAACTCCAAGAAACCGAAGCTGTATTGGCACAGTTGAATGAAATACTCTTACCTAATCCCAATATTAAAAGTGTTTTAGGAACATTAGGGGGTGACAGTGTTGATCAAGGTACTGCGGTTGTTAGCCTTGTACCCAAAAGCGAACGAGACTTGCATCAAAGAGAAATTGAGCAACAAATGCGTCAAGAATTTGCTCGTATTCCTGGGGCAAGGGTAAGCTTCCAGAGTCAAGGGGCCTGGAGGAGGTAGCAAAGAACTATCTATTGTCTTGCAAAGTGAAAATGCTGAAACTTTAAACGAAACTGCTGAAGCTTTGGAAAGTCAAATGAAAGAGATTCCTGGTTTAGTGGAGGTGGTTTCTAGTACCAGTTTGGTGAAACCAGAAATTATCATTGAACCAGATGCGGCTAGGGCAGCAGATTTAGGTGTTTCGGTACAAGCAATTTCCCGTACCGCTGCTTTGGCTTTGATTGGTGACAGTGAGTCTAATTTAGCTAAATTTAACCTTGCTGATCGTCAAATTCCTATCCGGGTTAAAATTACCTCTGATGCTACCGATGACCTAGAAACCCTTAAAAATCTTATGGTTCCCCGTGGCGATGGCGGTGGCTTAGTTCCCCTCACTTCCGTAGCTAATATTCGCTTAGGTAGTGGTCCAGCAGAAATTGAACGTTTAGATCGTAGCCGTCAGGTTTTGGTGGAAGCGAATTTAGAAGGTGTTTCTTTGGGGGAGGCAATGGATCAGGTGAGGACTTTACCCATCATGAATCCCCTCCCTCCTGATGTTTCTGAACAACCTTTCGGCGAAGCAGAAATCATGCGAGACATCTTCACCCGCTTCGGCAGTGCCTTGGGTTTAGCTGTTCTCTGCATTTACGTAATTTTGGTACTGTTGTACAACAACTTCCTCTATCCCTTCGCCATTTTAGTTGCCTTACCCCTCTCCATTGGTGGTGCGTTGTTAGGTTTGTTGGTGACACAAAAAGAGTTAGGTTTATTCGCCTTGATTGGTATTGTCCTCTTAATGGGATTAGTAACTAAAAATGCTATCCTCCTGGTGGATTTCGCCCTTTCTGGTCAAAGAGAAGGTAAAAAGCAGTTTCAAGCTGTTGTGGGGGCAGGAATATCCCGCTTACGACCGATTCTTATGACCTCCATTTCTACGGTTGCAGGGATGATCCCCATTGCCTTAGAATTAGGGGCAGATGGTGAAGTACGTAGCCCCATGGCGATCGCCGTTATTGGTGGTTTTACTACTTCTACTCTTTTAACCTTAGTGGTTGTGCCAGTACTATTTACCTATGTAGACAACCTTGTACATTGGTTAGGTAAACTCTTCGCTGGGGGGCAAGATCGAGAAGAAACTATAGAAGGCGATGGCTTAAGCCAAGAAACTGTGACCACTGGTAATGGCAAGCTGAATTAATTTTATAACATCAACTTCTTAATTTGGTATGAAGTGTGATCGCCGTAAGTTTCTACAATTAGCTTTATTAAGTTCAGGTTCCTTTTTGGGTTCTTGTTTAAGCCATAGCGGAGATAGAAGCAGACTTAAGACCAAAATTATTGTCGTTGGTGCAGGGATTGCTGGGCTTACAGCAGCCCAGGCACTTCAAAGTCAAGGGGCAGACGTTATTGTAGTTGAGGCAAAACCTTATGTTGGTGGGCGACTACTCACTGATTACTCATTAGGGACTGCATTTGAGATCGGTGCAGGTTGGATTCATGGCCCCGATGGCAATCCAATCTCAACTTTGGCAAAACAGATTCAAGGAAAAACTTTTGTAACCGAAGATGATAGCTTGCTTGTTTATGATCATAACGGCAATGCAATCAGTGAAGCTGTTATTGATAAACTAGATGAACGTTTTGATAGTTTATTAAAGCAAGTTGATAATTACGTTGGTACTGATGATTTTATCTCCTTACAAGAAGCAATCTTAAAGGTTAATCCCACATCCCTAGAAGATCCCTTAATTAATTGGGCATTAACTGCCTTTACAGAATTTGATACAGGCGGCCCCATTGAAAAGCTTTCTGCTGGTTATTTTAATGAAGATGAGGCTTTTGATGGTGATGATATTATTCTTGTTGATGGCTATGATTCTATCCTCACACCCTTAAGTCAAGGATTGGACATTCGCCTCAACACTATAGTTACTGCCATTAAATATAGCAATGAAGAAATTAGGGTTGCTACCAACACAGAGGAATTACTTGGGGACTATGTAATTTGCACTGTTCCCTTGGGAGTTTTGCAAGCTGGGAAAATCGCTTTTAGTCCCGTACTACCTGAAAGCCATCAACAATCTATTAACAAAATTCCCATGGGCAATGTTACCAAGGTTGCATTAAAATTTCCCCAAGCTTTTTGGCCTTTAAATACTCAATATTTTGGTTTTCAATCAGAAGTGAAGGGCAAATGGCCTTACTTCATGAATTACCGAATGTTTAGCAACCAGAATATTTTAGTTGCCTTATCTTTTGGTTCTTACCCCAGCAAAATTGAATCAGAAAGTGATCAGGTTATTCAAGGAGAGATTATGGATATTCTGAGAATTATGTTTGGAAATGCCATCTCTGAACCAAAGCAAATAATAGTTACCCGGTGGTCACAAGATCCTCATACCTGGGGGGCATATTCATTTGCAGGAACTAAGACAACTCCTCAAGATTTTGAGGTTTTAGCTAAACCTGTGGCAAATCGACTTTTTTTTGCTGGTGAACATACAAATTTTGACTATCATGGCACAACTCATGGGGCTTATTTATCCGGTGTTGCTGCAGCAGAAAAAATTATTGTTCTATGTCAAGATGACTCCTTAGAATAGGCAAAGCTTTTTCGAGGCGATCGCAGCTTAGAAAATAGAGAAGATTTTGTCTATATCACTATCCGGAACTTAATTGATAAATGCTATTGGCTTGTTTAACCCACTTTTGTATTTCATCTACAGTGGGACATAAATCCCGGCGTTGCATAGTTGCTACTTGCATCTTTAAGATTTGCCGATGTAGTCTATGGGGAGGAGTTTGGGCTAGTTGTGCTACAGAAGCAATACCAGAATGTAGTAGAACCCCACAATATTTATAACCAACATTAGGTAAACGGGCCAAATCTGCTAAAGCAACCCATTTTTTAAGATGATTAATGTTAATTTCTAGTTGAGTTGCGATCGCATTTTGTTGTTGTAAAGTTCCAGCTTTTTGCAGTAGTTGTTTCGTATTGGTGATGCCACAAGCTTTAAGTTGAGCTTGATTTTGTTCACTCAACCCAGGTAGCCTGGTAATAGGGTAACTAGAAGCTTTGATTTGAGATTGATTAGTCATAAGCTGTCAGGCATTTAATTTACTTTTACTTATTAGGTTTTATGGGGAGATGGGGGAGGGTTTTAGGGCTTATTTCCTAATTAGGGATTGAAACCAGCTAAGTTAATCCCCAGGAACCTCTACTTTATCAACATCCACAGTTAAACCTGCCAACTTTTCTCTAATTTCTGGATCAAGGGCTTCTTGATATCTCCCCCCCAGGTACTTAGCGAAAAAGCGTTCCATCGCTGCTGCTACCGCTAAACTATTAGTTTCTCCAGAAAAACCATGGCCTTCATCTGGGGCTAAAAGATACTCTACATCCTGTCCTAAGTCTCGTAGGGCAACCACAATTTGGTCTGACTCTGCTTGCTTAACTCTGGGATCATTAGCCCCTTGAATGACCATTAAAGGGGCTTTTATTTCTTGGGCGGAGAAGAGGGGGGATTGTTGTTTAAGACGCTCTATTTGTTGAGGATCGCTAGGATCTCCTACTCGTCTTTTCATGTTGTTAAGGAAGCTTTCCCAATAGGGAGGAACTGATTCAAGGAGGGTAATAATATTAGAAGGGCCAACATAAGAAACTCCTGCTGCGTAAACATCAGGGGTAAAAGCTAAGCCTGATAAGGTGGCGTAACCACCATAGGAAGCGCCGAAGATACCAATTTTTTCAGGATCAGCTATGCCTTGTTCTACTAAGTATTTAGCCCCGTCGGTAATGTCATGTTGCATTGCACCTATACCCCATTCCTTATTACCTGCATTGATAAAGGCTTTGCCATAGCCTGTAGAACCTCGAAAGTTAGGCTGTAAGACTGCATAACCTCGATTAGCTAAAAATTGGGCAAAGGGATTATAACCCCAAACATCCCGCGCCCAAGGGCCACCATGGGGAAAAATAACTGTAGGTAGATTGCGGGGTTCAACACCTTTGGGTAAGGTGAGGTAAGCAGAAATTTCTAAACCATCCCTAGCTGTGTAGCGGATGGGTTTCATCGGGGCTAAATGTTCCCGGTTAATTTGCGGTAAAAAGTCGTAAACTTTTTCTAAGTTTAAGGTTTGACGATTGAAGAGGTAGATAGAACCGGGATTAACATCACTACTAATATTAACTAAAGCTAATTTGCCATCTTCAGTGATGCTATTTAAGCCTATATCTCCTGGGGACAAGTTTGTTTGGAGAAATTCTAGTTCCTTAGTAAATTTCTCATTTTGAGGATAAATGCGGAGGCGATCGCCAACATAAAAAGTGGCAATAAGTTCTTCGGTGACAGGGGAGAAAACTGAACCACCAAAATCAGCTTCTTTTTGAGGATCTTGAGCAACTAATTCTATTTCCTGGGTTTGGGGGTTGAAAAGAACCAATTGGGTTAAATCGTTTTCTGGCCCTTTATTGGTAATTAGGTAAACTCTTTTTCCATCAGGATGGTAGCGAATGGGGTTACAAGTTTCCCCAAAAATACAGGCATAAACAGGTACAAGTTTCTCCCCGTCTACTCGCAAGATTTCTGTACCACCATCAGCTAAAGTGCGCACTGCTAAACGAACGTTACCCTCTAAATCAGTTACCCACTGGGCAATATTTTGGTCATTGGTAACTAAAAGTTCTTTTTCCCCTGTGGTTAAATCTAAGCTATAAAGATCATGAAATCTGGGGTCACGATTGTTAAGCCCTATGATAATTTGGTTGGGGGTATTTTCCGGTACAGCGACGATCCGGGCTTGAACGTTTTCTTCTGGGGTTAAGTCTCGCGCGGTTGCTAGATTCTCTCCTTGGGGAGAAGCGGCATAAATACGAAAATTTTCATCTCCGCCACTATCTTGGGCATAAAGAATATACTTTCCATCTCTACTCCAAAAATAGCCTGGGATAGAACGTTGAGTATCTTTGGTGATCGGGCGGGCGGCTTCAAAAGGTTCGTTAGTGCCTTTAACCCAAATATTTCTGACTCCATCAATGGGTTTGAGGAAAGAAAGATATTTACCATCAGGAGATAACTGCGGTGCAGAAATTTCCGGGTTGCCAAAGAACAATTCCCTGTCTATTAAGGGAGGGAGTTGATTGGAAGTAGGGGATTTACCCTCTATTTCATCAAGCTTTTGTCTAATCTCTTGTAACTTCCTTTGCAGTCTTTCTATTTCTGTTTCTTGAGTAACTCCTTCGTTATTTTGTTTTTCAAATCTCTCAATTCCTCCCTCAAATTGTTCTCTACCTCGTTCAGAAAAATCTGGTCGATTTGGTCTAGCTTGGGCTAGAGTAATTGAGCTTAAGGTAGTCAAGCAAAATGTTATGGCTACAAGAATTCTCAGTTTCATCTTACTTTCCAATAGTCACCGCTAGGCAATACTAGTCAATAAACCAGGAAATGATCCTAGCGTTTTTCCTTCCTCAACAAGATAATTAGGAACACAATCTCAACTGGACTATGCCCCTAATTATTATTTAAGACAGATAACCAGATTCTTTCATCTTGGCAATAACTTTATCAACACTCTCAGACAAATCTTCTAAATCTGTACGACATTCCACTTCAGGATTTTCCGGTACTTCATAGGGATCATCAATACCAGTAAAACCTTTGATTTCCCCTGCCCTAGCTTTTTTATAAAGTCCTTTGACATCACGATCTTCGCAGACATTCAGGGGGGCATTAACAAAAACCTCGATGAAATCACCAATTTTTTGCTTAACTTCTTGGCGAATCTCTCGATAAGGAGAAATAGCCGAAACTAAAACAATGACCCCATTACGGGTAAGTAGGTGTGAAACAAAGCCGATTCTGCGGATATTCTCATCTCGATCTTCTTTAGAAAAACCTAACCCTTTAGTTAAGTTTTGACGAACTATATCCCCGTCTAATATCTCTAACTTGCATCCTAAAGAACGCAGGTTTTCGGCTAAAGCTTGAGTAATAGTGGTTTTACCTGCACCGCTTAAACCAGTAAACCATAATGTTACACCACGCTGATTCATGAGCAATTTTGTTCCCAAATATTAAGACTCGTTTTTGCAGTAAAACTGATCCTATCTCAAATGGTCAATGGTTAATAGCAATTTTATGACTATTGACTTATGTCAAGCCTGTTTGAATAATCTTCACAGTATCTATATAAACTCTTCATCGTAACTTTAATAAGTTTAACTTTCGCAATGATGTAATAGGAAACAAGTTAAGTGAATTTTTGAGATTATCTAGGCGTTGATATGGCAAGTATTCAAACAATTACATCTGTTCTTGCAGGAAGCCTAATAGTTGCTTTGAGTATATTTACAACTAGTTCAGCCAAGGCAGACACCACTACTATTCTTAACTTCGATACCCAATTTGATGGTACTCCGGTAGCTACAGGAGATGGCACTAAAGTTAATGAAACTCAGCTTTTCCAAGGTTATGGTGTAGAATTAGGGACAACTAATCCTAATAATAATCCCCTAGTACTTTTTAATAGTAACTGCGGCCCAGATTTCGGGACTATATGTACTGGTGGAGATCCAGATTTAGCTTCTGGTCCTTCTTTTGGTAGTGAGGCTCAAGGTAATGTTTTAATTATTCAAGAAAGGAAAAATTTAACGATTCCAGATGATGATACTGATGGGGGAGTTTTTGAATTTGAGTTTACTGATAAAAGTGGCGTAACTTTTGATAAGATTGGCATTCTTGATTTAGATGAAGGGGTTGCCCCAATCTTTAAATTCTTTCAAGAAAAAGATGGGGTAGAAACAAGTACTGTTTTTAATGTTGGTGATGTAGGTTTGGGAGTCACTCTTTTAAATCCTAGTAACCCCGACGATAATTCCCTAAGAGAGTACGATTTTAGCGCCCTCACCCTAAGCAACGTTAAGCGCCTAGAGGTGGAGTTAGATGATGTTAGTGGCGCGATCGCTTACCTGCAATATCAACGTTCTCAAGAAGTTCCCGAACCTACTACAATTCTAAGTTTTATGGCAGTAGGTGGTTTAGGATTTTTAGCTAAGAAAAAAAGGGTTGCTAGTTGCTAATGGCTAGTCGCTAGTTGCTATAAGTTTATACAATAGGGAAAGTCGCTACCGTTAGCTAGTTAAGATGCCAGACTTTCCTACACTGCAACCAGGCAATTATCAGATTCTTTCAGAACTAGGTCACAATAGCTTAGGAGGAAGAGTAACCTACCTTGCTAACCAAGTAGCTAATTATCAAAAAGTAGTTATTAAACAGTTTCAATTTGCTAAACTGGGTGCTAATTGGCAAGAATATGATACCTACGAACAAGAATCAACCATGCTGCGGAATCTTCATCATCCCAGCATCCCTCGTTACTTAGATTCTTTTTCTACTCCTGATGGTTTCTGTTTAGTACAAGAATACATCGAAGCTGTTCCTTTAACCACACAAAGAAATTGGACACCAGATGGCATAAGAAAGCTTGCCCTGGCTGTTTTGGATATTCTTATTTATCTGCAACAGCAACAACCTAGCATTATTCACCGGGATTTGAAACCAGAAAATATTTTAATAGATGCAGAAGAGAAAGTCTATTTAGTTGACTTTGGTTTTGCTAGAAGTGGAGGGGGAGAAGTAGCGCTTAGTAGTGTGGTAAAAGGTACTTTAGGTTTCATGCCACCGGAACAACTTTTTAATAGGGAATTAAGCGAAGCAGCAGATTTATATGGTTTAGGAATGACGTTGATTTGTTTGTTAACGGGGACTAATTCTGTTGCAGTTGGTAATTTAATTGATGGTAACTATTATGTTCATTTCCGTCACCTTGTACCATCGGGGGCAAATGCTTGGTTAAATTGGTTAGAAAGGTTAGTTGAACCCAATCCTCAAAACCGTTTTGCTAATGCTAAAACAGCCAAGGAAGCATTGCAAGAAATTGATCTAACTCGTTTACCGAAATTGAGGTTAAGTGAAGAGAAGTTAGAAGTTAAAGCTAATGAATGGGGAGAGAAAGTTAGCACAATTTTACAAGTTAGTAATCCTATTCCCGATACTTTACTTTCAGGGCGTTGGGAAGTTGCACCACACAAACATGATCCGCCTCATAGCCCTTATGACCATAGTTGGATTAGTTTTTATCCTCGCAAGTTTTCTAGTAATCAGCAAGTTTTTCAGATTGAGGTAGATACTAGCAAGTTATTGGCAGGAAAAAGTTATCAACGATACCTGGTTTTACATAGTAATGCTGGCGAAGATAGTCGAGTGATTAATTTAAAGGTAAGAACAAAATCTCTACCTCAGTTACCACGGCTGCATTATCCTTCTTTAATGGTAGTTGCTGCTGTTTATTTTTTAGCGATATTACTATTTCTGGGTGTTTTGCTGGAGATAAGAGGTGGTACTTCTTTGCCTAAATTATTACCAAACAACGATCCTTTATTTTTCTGGCTGTTTCTACCTTTTGGCTTAGGCATTCTCTGGGGAACTTTTATTAACGATAGATTACTATCTGTGGCTAATCTAGAAAAAATAAGGAATATTTATACTGGACTTGGTTGCTGGACATTTATAGCTACCTTATTTGGTATTTCTGTCGCTTCTCAGTTGGTAGGAATTTCTTTTTTATTCGCAGCTATAGGTTTGTGTCTTTGTATTTTGATTGGTGAAAGTTTTTTTATTTACAACGAAAAACATCAGACAAAATCTAAGGCTGATAATCGTAAGAATTTAATCGAATTATTTTTTGCGCTTTTGATTGGCTATTCTCTACTTACTGTTGCAGTGTACTTATTTATTGCGAATGGAGATAGTGACCTTGTAAGTGACACTTGGGCATTAATTTGGCGAGGTTGTGCCGTAATATTTATTTTATTTACTAGTATTATTATTAGCTACAAAGTTTTGGCAAATGCTAAAAACAAACACCAATTTAAACGAGGATTTACTTCTAGTGAAGCAAGTTCAATTAGTTTATTAACGGCTGGTTTAGGCGCAAGTATCAGTGCCACAATCTTAGGAGTTTACCTGCTTTATAATTCAACTATAAATCCTGATCTAACTTCACAACAACAATTGTTATTAAGGTTCATAGCAACTATACCTGTTATTACTCACTGCGTTTCTCTAAGTAAGTTTGTTATTTTTAAACCACGCCACATTAAAAGAATTATCACTAACTATCAAGCCAAGAAAGAACAACTAATCAAACCCTAAAACCATGAATAACTTTCCTGACTTTACTAACTATGGCTATAAAATACTTTCTGAATTGGGACATAATCGCGCCGGGGGCAGAGTTACTTATTTAGCCAAGGAAATTAATACTGGAATATCCGTAGTGATTAAACAGTTTCAGTTTGCCCAAACTAGTAATACTTGGTCAGATTATCATGCTTATGAAAGAGAAATTGCTGTCCTCAAAAAAATCAACCATCCGCAAATTCCTCGTTATCTTGATTCTTTCCCTACCTCAAGCGGTTTTTGCTTATTACAAGAATACAAAGATGCTCCTTCTTTAGTAAAGCAAACGCAACTATCACCTCAACAGGTAAAGCAAATTGCGATCGCAGTTTTAGATATACTGCAATACCTACATAACCAAATTCCTCCCATCATTCATCGGGATTTAAAACCAGAGAATATTTTAGTTGATAAAGACTTAAAAGTTTACTTAGTAGATTTTGGTTTTGCTAGGTTAGGAGGAGGAGAAGTTGCTGTTAGTAGTGTGGTCAAAGGTACATTAGGTTTCATGCCCCCTGAACAAATGTTTAACCGCCAAATTACTCCTGCTTCGGATCTTTATAGCTTAGGGGCAACCTTGATTTGCTTACTTACCGCAACCCCTTCTACGGAGGTAGGTAACTTGATGGATGAAACCGGAAAAATCGATTTTGTTAAGCGAGTTCCCCATCTTAGTTTAGAATTTATTGACTGGCTACAAAAGATGGTTGCTCCCTTACCTCAAGAGCGTTATGCTAATGCCGAAGTTGCTTTAGATACTCTTCTTTCTCTTAATGTTTTACGACCTCACGAAATAAGTAAAAAGCTTAAAATAGCAACTACGATTGGTTTAGTAGCTGTGGGTATTATGATCGCTACACCTTTAGCCAGAAAGCAACGGGTTGCTCTAACAGAATTAAATCCTTCAGTCGTAAATATATACACCCAAATGGGATCAAGTTTAGATGGTGCAGGAGTAAGGTTAGAAACTGTACCAATGAATGTTAAACAAATTTATTTTACAGTCAAAATTAATGATGTAAGTCCATCTACTCCAGATGGTGTTTGTCAACTCTTTGATGGTGAAGGGAAGTTGATAGGGATGGGAGAAACTCCTTCTTTTATTGAGCAAAATAGCTTAAAAACTTTCTGTACTTATCAGTTTTCTAACCAACAGCCTCAAGCTGGAGAATGGCAGTTTAAGTTTGCCCTTAATGGAGAAGTAGTAGCTAAGAAGAATTTTGTCGTAGTTGAATAATAGAGTTGGTTAGCGCTTTTTTAAAACTAAGCATCAAAGAAAAATAAAATTGCCTTGAAAAGCTATTTTTAGGAGCGCACCTTTTCCACCATGTACATAATATCATGTCAAGAAGCAAGAAAACAAGCCTTTAAATATATTTTCTCGTCTTAATTATCTGATTACCAATCTACTTACTAAAAGATGCCATCTTGCTCCCTGCCATCAAAAACCTGGTCATCACCTTCAGGACAAAAGAACTTATTATTAATTACTTTTGGCATTGCTGTATGTATAGGTTGCTGAGGTTGAATTACACAGATAATAGCTATTGTTTTTTCTGTTTTAGTAGTACCATCAGAAACAATAGCCACTGAACCTAGATAACTTCTATAATTTCTTTCCTCAGCTTGAGCAATATTAACTACTTGTTTAATTTCATTACCATTTGTAAGTTCTTGAGGTTTCATGGGTGCTAATATTTCAAATTCATAATCTCCATTATTTTGATGAAATCCTAAACCCAATTCTGGAAAATCGAAAGTAAACTTACCCTGTTCTAAATAATAAGCTTCTTGAGCGCCATTCATTGAAACTATATCAGCCTTAGCTTCTGATTCTCTAAAGTTCTTGTTACTACTATAGTGAACGCACAAAAAACAATTGGGGTCAAACTTTTGGAAAGGAAGCAGTAAAGTGGTAAGTACACTGCTGTAAAGAAAAATCCTTACTAGAAAGCCAGGGAAAGTAAAACCTTGAGGTTGAGGTTGGCGATATAAGGAGAGTAAAAGTTTGCTAGTAAATGTTTTTGGTATCATGGTTTTATCGATTGTCAATTGGACGGCTTCGCTATTTTCGTTAGCTAAATTGGTTGATTGACTTTAAAAGCTATATTTTCAATATACCTTTTCTACTGTGCGAGTATTAATAACTAATATATCCCTTACCTTGGCTAGAAGCTAAAATGTTTAATGAGCCATAAAAATAACCAATTACTACCCATTAATTGGGAAAAATTAGCTGCTGAATATAGTCAGAAAAAAAGTTCGTATCGGGTTTCAGAAGTTGGTAGTAAATATCAAGTTTCTCGTCCTAACACTCCTCAATTACCTAATTCCCTTAAACTGCGCCCCTATCAAATCCAAGCAGTCACTAACTGGTTTCGTAATCAGGGTAGAGGCACTTTAAAAATGGCTACAGGTAGTGGCAAAACCATTGCTGCTTTGGCTATTGCTACAGAACTTTATCAGAAAATAGGCTTAAAGGTTTTATTAGTAGTTTGTCCCTATCGTCATTTAGTTACCCAGTGGCAGAGAGAGTGCCATAAATTTAATTTACAACCAATTTTAGCTTTTGAAAGGGTGACTAATTGGCAAAATCAACTTTCTACTCAACTTTATAATGTTCATGCCGAAAGCCAAAGTTTCGTTAGCGTTATTGTTAGTAATTCAACGTTAATTAGTCAAGGCTTCCAATCTCAACTCAAATTTTTCCCTGCTAAAACTTTAATTGTGGGAGATGAAGCACATAATCTTGGTTCCCAACGTTTAGAAGCTAGTTTACCTCGCAATATTGGCTTACGTCTCGCCCTTTCTGCTACCCCAGAAAGATACTTTGATGAAGATGGAACAGAAGAGTTATTCAATTATTTTGGAGAAGTTTTACAACCAGAATTCACCCTAGCCGATGCTATTAACCAAGGGGCATTAGTTCCCTATCTTTATTACCCTATTTTTGTAACTTTAACAGAATCAGAAAGCTTAAATTATGCCCAACTAACTAAGCGTATTGGTTGGGCATTACAAGCAAAGGAAGATTTGCAAAACAATCCCCTCTTAACTTCTTTATTAATGCAGCGATCGCGCTTAATTGGGGCTGCTGCTAATAAGTTGATTGCTTTGCGACAACTAATGGCAACTCGACTTGATACTTCCCATACTCTTTTTTATTGTGGTGATGGTTGGGTAGAGGGAGATCCAAGTAATGAGGAAAGCAAAAGACAATTAGCTGCGGTAACTAAAATTTTAGGGGCAGAATTAGGCTATCGAGTTAACACCTATACTGCTGATACACCTTTAAAAGTAAGAGAAGAATTACGACAGCAATTTGAGAAAGGAGAATTACAAGGTTTAGTCGCAATTCGCTGTCTTGATGAAGGAGTAGATATTCCTGCTATTAAACAGGCAATTATTTTAGCTAGTACAAGTAATCCTCGACAATTTGTACAACGACGAGGGCGCATTTTACGTCCCTATCCTGGTAAGAAAAGAGCAACTCTTTTTGATACCATTGTTATGCCTCCAGATTTACCTAGAGATGCTTGGGAAGTGGAAAAGAATCTCTTACAGAAAGAGTTGAAACGTTTTCTAGAGTTTGCTGCTTTAGCAGAAAATGCCAGTGAAGCGAAGCAGAAGTTTTTATATCTTCAGCAAAAATATGGAATCATTGATCAATGATCATTGATCTGTGGCTTATCTAATATCAATATTTTTATGAAAATTGCTGTATTAACTTTATTTATTATTGTATTTCTTTTATTTTTATGCCCTCATTCCTTAGCAGCTAACTCAGAAGCAGAATTAATTGCCTTAACTCCGGATTTACTACAAGAAAGAATCCAAGAACCAATCACTGAAGAGGGCATTACTACAGTTAACCTTACTCAGTTTTCCATAAACTTAACTGGAGATAATGAAGAATTTCGCAATCAATTTTACCAACAACTCCAAAGTGCCATTACTCGTTCTCAAAGTCCCCTAACTATTAACCTAAGTAAGTCTTTGATTCAAGGAGAATTTACCACCCGTAGGTTAGGCATTCAAACTCCTTTAATAGAACAAGCCTTATCAGGAAGTTTATCAGTTTTAGAAAAAAAACAACTAGCTAAAGAACCCCGTTTCAAACAATATTCCCTAGAAAATAGCCAAGATAAATATATTCCTTATACAACAATTTTACGAGGTTCTTTAAAACTTAATCATACCCAGTTTACTGCTCCAGCTAACTTTAGCAACACCTTCTTCCTACAACGAGTAGAAGCTGTGGGAGTTGATTTTGCAGACAAAAGTGATTGGAACCAAACTAGTTTTAGCCACCTAGCGGATTTTAGTGAAGCTAACTTTCAAAGAGAAGCTAACTTCAAAAATAGCAACTTTTTCGCTAAAGCTAAATTTGTCAAAGCTAAGTTTCAAAATAATCTTGACTTTACTTATAGCCAATTTAAGGATTCAACCAACTTTAATGAAGCAACTTTTAGCGATGTAGTTAATTGGACAAGTTCTCAATGGCAAGGGGAAGGTGACTTTCGTAAAACCAACTGGGGCGATCGCGTCATCTTTTCTAAAAGTCGCTTTCTTCAACCCCTTTATTTTAATAACGCTAACTTTGAAAAAAGTGTTGCTTTCCGGGGCAGCCGTTTCAATAGTAATATTAACTTCAGCGATGCTAGTTTAAGGGAACAAATTGACTTTAGCAATGCTGTTTTCACTCCTAATACTCAGATTGATTTATCCAAGTTAGCTTTTGATGCCAAAGAAGCAAAAATATTGGGAGAAAAAGGAGTAATTGGTAAAGCTATTTCAGTCTCCACCTTAGAAGGGAATGAAACCATTCTTTTCAACTTAGTCAGGAACTTTCGGCGTTTAGAACAAATCACCGACGCGAATCAAATCGAATACCAAACCAAGAAGTTACGCCGGGAACAATTAGAAACTTTATTAATTGGTTTACCCTGGCAAAAATGGTTTCGCTTTAGCACATTAGGTTATGACTTAAAATGGTTTTGTTTAAGTTTAATTCTTCTGTTAAGCGACTACGGAACCAACTTCGGTTTAGTCCTCAGTGTCGGCATTTTCACCCTAGCTTACTTTGGTCTTTTTTTCTGGTTTCTAGATCGCTATCGCCGCCGCTTTCCCCAACCAATACTCCCCAATCTTTACGAAACAACTTGGATGGTAGGGAGTTTTAGTTTTTTGACCATAACTAGTTTAATTGCCATCTTCCAAACCGCCAGACAACCTTGGTTAACCCTTGGTTGTTTAGGAATAGTTTTATTACCAATTCCTCTATTTCTACTCGCTAAACTCTACCTGCAAGGGCGTTACCACAACTTATTAGCAGTAACCTACTTTGTCGAAGATGGCAGTATGCGACAACTACGCCTTCTCATCGTTCGCCTACCAATTATGCCCCGTTTTCCTTTATTCCGCGATCGCTATATGCCCATACTTTGGGACAGGCGTTGGAACTGGCTTAATTATTATGATTTTAGTTTAAATAATTTACTTAAACTAGGGTTCAATGATATCAGAGTCAGGGATGAACATTTACCCGGTATTATTACCACCTTGGTTTGGTATCAATGGGGTTTAGGTATTCTTTATATTGCCCTAATTCTTTGGACACTTTCTCGGACTATTCCTGGTTTGAATTTACTGATTTATTTGAAATAAGGAATAACTTTTTTCTGTTGTATCCTAAATATCTGTTCCTAATTCCCTATCCAAACAGTTAACATTAATGCCTGACAGCTTATTCTAAAGACTTGTGTATCACATTGAGAAAGGACTGGGTAAATAGTGAGAATCAAACCAGAAGGATGGCTAGCAATCCTTTTAATGTTGGGATTAGTGATCACAATTATTACTCGTCCTCCGGAAATATTAGCGCCACAGACGGAATTACGAGGGGTTTGGTTAACCAATATTGATAGTGAGGTGATGTTTTCTGCCCGAAAACTACGTCAGAGTTTAAAACGTCTCGCTCGTTTAAACTTCAATACGGTGTATCCTACAGTTTGGACAAGGGGACATACCCTTTATCCTAGCAAGGTAGCTGAGTCGGTTTTGGGTGTTTCCTTAGATCCAGAACCAGGTTTGCAGAAACGGGATATCTTAAAAGAGATAGTCACACAAGGACACAGACAAGGTTTAACGATTATTCCTTGGTTTGAGTTTGGTTTTGTGGTTCCCTCAGACTCTCCTATCATACAACTTCACCCGGATTGGTTAACCAACCGTCAAGATACTGGTCAAACTGTTTATCGAAAAGGACAAGAAATCGCTTGGCTTAATCCTTTTCACCCTCAAGTACAACAGTTTATAACAGCTATTTTTGCTGAGATTGTTGCTAACTATGACATTGATGGTATTCAGTTTGATGATAACTTTGGTGTTCCAGTAGACATGGGTTATGATCCTTACACCTCAGCCCTCTATCGCAGCCAACACCAAGGTAATTCACCCCCAGCTAATTTCCGTGATCCTGAATGGATGCGTTGGCGTGCAGATCAACTGACAGAACTAGTCACCCAGTTGTTTCATACAATTAAAGCACTCAAGCCCAACTGTTTAATTGGTTTATCTCCTAATTCGCAACATTTTTCCTACAATAACTACCTACAAGACTGGCAAACTTGGCAAGAAAGGGGTTTAATTGATGAGTTGATTTTACAGGTTTATTGGGACGATCTACAGAGGTTTAGGGCAGAACTACAACTTCCAGAAGTTGAAGCAGCTAGTCAAAAAATTCCTGTGGGTATTGGTATTTTAACTGGTTTAAAAAAGCGTTTTATTCCCATGAGTCAAGTACAGGCACAAGTAAAAATTGTTCGCCAGGAAGATTTAGCTGGAGTTGCTTTCTTTTTCTACGAAACTCTAGCAGGGCGCGATCGCGAACTTAAGGAGTTGTTTGCTCATCCGGCTACTAGACCTGAAGAAGTAATAAGTAATTAGGTAATGGGTAAGTACGATTATCAATTAGTCACTTTAATCAAAATCGTTATGACTATGATATACTGGTAACAGTTCGTAACAAGTTAAAATTTAGCTGATACAGAAGATTTCAGTTTAGTAAGGAGTAATTAATAATGGAAGAATGTTTAAGAGTAGGACAAGTAGCACCTGATTTCACGGCTACAGCAGTAGTAGATCAAGAATTCAAAACCCTTAAACTATCTGACTATCGTGGCAAATATGTAGTCTTATTTTTCTATCCTTTAGACTTCACTTTCGTTTGCCCTACAGAAATCACAGCATTCAGCGATCGCAACAAAGAATTTGCAGATATCGACACTCAAGTTTTAGGTGTTTCCGTTGACAGCGAATTTTCTCACCTTGCTTGGATTCAAAGCGATCGCAAATCAGGGGGAGTCGGAGACTTAGAATATCCTCTAGTTTCTGATATTAGAAAAGAAATCAGCACTGCTTATAACGTTTTAGATCCAGAAGCTGGCGTAGCCTTGCGAGGATTATTTATCATAGATAAAGATGGCGTAATTCAACACGCAACCATCAACAACCTTTCTTTTGGACGTAGCGTTGATGAAACTCTACGCACCCTGCAAGCGATTCAATACGTACAATCTCATCCTGACGAAGTTTGTCCTGCTGGTTGGGAACCCGGAAGCAAAACAATGGTTCCTGATCCGGTCAAGTCTAAAGTCTTCTTTGAATCTGTCTAGTTGACCTTCTGTTACTATTTGATTCCTTTGGGGGGTAGTTCATGACTAGTACAACTAATCTAGAAACCCGATCTTCAAACTCAACTGTGGAGGATTGGCAACCCCCCATGCCCCCCACAGATTTAATTTTTGACGATGGAGAGCCTTTGGAAACAGATCGCCACCGCATTGCGATGAATGTCTTGATTCGTTCCATGCAAGCTGCATTAAGCGAACGAGAAGATTACTTTGTTGGTGGCAATATGTTTATTTACTACAGCGCTCAACAAGTCAAAAACAGAGATTTTCGTGGCCCTGACTTCTTTGTAGTTCTCAATGTAGATCATACCCCTGAACGAGAAGGCTGGGTTGTGTGGGAAGAAAATGGTCGCTATCCAGACGTAATTATTGAGTTGATGTCCCCTTCTACTAAACAAATAGATGTGGGTATCAAAAAAACTATCTACGAGCAAACTTTCCGTACTCCTGATTATTTTGTCTTTGACCCCTTTGATCCTGATTCTTTAAAAGGCTGGCATTTAGATGTAGATTCTAGTTATCAAGAACTTACACTCAATGAACGAGGTTGGTTGTGGTGTCAAAAATTAGGTTTGTGGTTAGGGGCTTGGAAAGGAGACATTGACGGCAAGTCCGCAATTTGGTTACGTTTTTATGATTCAGAAGGTAACTTAATTCTTTTACCAGAAGAAGCGGAAAAGCAACGGGCTGAGGTGGCTGAAGAACGATTAGAGAATGCTATTACTCGTTTATTAGAATTAGGGTTGGATACTGCCCAGGTAGCTGCGGCATTATCTTTATCGGTAGAAGAAATTGAAAGTAGAATTAATGGCGGTAAAAAATAATAACTGATAAGCAAAACTTTCCTTTCTTCTCATCAAAGTTCAAATGATTTAAACCTAAGCGATTCTTGCTCAAGTTTATAAAGTTATATTAAGAACGATTTAATAAGGCATTGATAGGGGTTTCTTTTGCAATAGAATTAATCAAGATTTATGAAAAATGATATTCTTGCCTTTTTTGTACTCTAAAAGCCTTTGACCGAGAAAAACCACCGTATAATAGGGCTTTGCTTAAAGTCAAATAACATAAAGGAAAAGATTCTGCGCTCAGGAAATCACTTCTTTTTAGAACTGGATTTAATCGCCTATTGACAAAATGCAACTTTAATGAAGTGGCACTTCTTTTAAACTTGGCAAAATATTACACCAAATCTGTTTGTTGTTACTCCTCTACCCCTATCACCCTATCTCCCTATCCCCTATCTCCCCATCAAACCTAATAAGTAAATTAAATGCCTGACAGCTTATTCTTATTGGTCAAAGCTCATTAGCACTTTATATATGTAGCGTTATTTTATCTATTTCATACAAAATAGGCTTGGTATGATCATCAGCTAGCCAGTAATTCTTGATAAAACTGTAATTGCTGTTTAGCTAAAGCTTGGTTTGTATATTGTTGCATCGCTTTTTCGTAACCCTTCTTAGCCAGCTTTTCAGTTAGGTTGTTATCTTCTATTAAAGACAATAAAGCCTTACTTAAAGCCTCTGCATCACCCTCCGGAAAAACCAAACCTGCCTCACCAATCACATTAGGAATTTCTCCTGAATCGGAACCAACCACAGGCACTTTACAAGCCATCGCTTCAATCAAAACATGACCAAATTGTTCCTTCCAACCTGCCGCAGTTAAGGTTTTGAATTCATAAGTGGTTTCTGAAGGTAACACTAAAGCATTCATGAGATTAATATAGGCGGGAACTGCATCATGAGGAACACTTTCTACCATAATTAACCGTTCTTTAATCCCTGCGATCGCTGCTTTTTCCTGCAAAGTTTCTTTTAATGGGCCTCTACCTAAAAGTAAGAGTTTCCACCTTTTTGCTTTTAAAGCAGCTAAAGCATCAATTAAAGTTAAAATGCCTTTTTCAGGAACAAACCTGCCCACAAAACCAATCACAAATTCTTCATCTTCAAGGCCTAATTGAGTAGCTAATTCTGGTTGTGCTTGTGGTTTAAATAAAGTTTCATCAACTCCTAATTGAGGCATGACCTTAACAGGGCCTTGATAACCATGTTCTCGTAAAACATCTACACCATCTTGATTACCAGAAACTAACCCATTGGTATTCTTGAGATTGTAGGATTCTAAGACAGAAATAGGAAACTTAGATTGGTAAGGTAAGTTCCACCAAGTAAAAAAACAATTTTTGGCTTTTAAACCTAATAACTTATTTAAAGTAATTAATTGAGCATAACCTAAAGCTTTTGCTCCCTGTTCTACTTGAATAATCTGAGGTTTAAATTCCTGCAATAATTTAACTATTTCCCAACCAAAAGTGAGCAAACCCTGATTATTTTCACTAAAATTAGCCACGGGTACAACCCGAAAACTACCATCTTGCCTATATTTAGTCTCAATGATTTTATTCTGTACTCCCCCCGGTTTCCAGCGTTTAGGAACAACTACTGTAACTTCAACATCTGGTTGCAAGTGAGCTAATTTCCTCAGCTTCTCGCAGTTAAGATCAACAATATAAGTATGGCTGGCAACGAGTATTTTCATTAATGATTGTTATTTGCTATTTGCTAATTGCTAATTGCTAATAGGATAAATAAAACAGGATGTTCCTTACTGATTACTGATTACTGATCATTGATCATTGATTGCTTATCCTGGCGACTATAAATTTGCCCATCATCCCAGGCGGATTTAATGCGAGTATTCAAAGCATCAAAAAAGCCTAAACTGTAGAATAAACCCCGACTAGCAACTTTTAAAGGAGAACCACTTTTATTACAAGGAGGATTACCTAAAACGTGACAATCAAATAACTTGCTATATAAGCGTAATTGTTGCCCCGGTGTTAAGTTCTTTTGTGCCATCAGGAAATGATTGTGGTAAAAAGTAAACTGATACTTAAGCGATCGCGTACTAATATCATGACAACCTCCTGTTTCTTCTCCTAAATGAACTAAATCCGCTTCAGGATCGTACCAAATTTGATAGCCAGTTTTCCTAATTCTCAAACAAAAATCAGACTCTTCTCGTACTGCTGAACCGCGAAAGCGTTCGTCAAACCAAACACCATGTTTAGTAAAAATTTCCCGACGGAAAGACATATTGCAGCCTCTGGTTGAAATCACCCGTTGAGGCTTTGTTGTATGTACCAAATCAATATGATACCAAGCAATACCGGGGTCCATTGCTTCTGGAGGCAAATCTTCAATTTCATAGGCATCCCCCTCAGTAGCAAACTTTTGATAATCAGCTAGCTTCATGCGATCAAACACTCGACCAGCTACAGCACCAATTTCAGGGTTACTATAGTTTTTAGCATGGGCTTTTATATAACCTTCTGGCATTTGAACATCATCATCAATGAAGATAACAATTTCCCCTTTTGCCCGACGCACAGCATAATTTCTTGCCCCCGGCAAACTCGCCCAGTCAACTTTAAATAAATTAATTTCACCTGTAGAAGATAACTCAGCTAAAACCCGTTGAGTTTCTGGTTCGTGGCTAGGGGTTTGATCAACAACTAAAACTTCAAAGTTGGGATAATCTTGCTTCAATACATCTTTTAAAGTATCCCGTAGGGGTTCTTCTCTGCCATAGGTTGGTATAACAACGGAAACAAGCGGCCAGTTCATAGCAATATTTTACTTACTAACTTAAGCGTGAAAAAGTATCCCTTTGTTAGGTTGCCCTGATTGTTAGCTAGGGTAACAAAAATTAAGCCGGTTGTTTCTTTTTTAGCTTCCTTTTCAACTTCTTTTGCAAAACAGGATCATTTGCTTCGGCTTCTATGCGCTTTTCTTCTTCTTGCCGATTGATTTCCCCTAAACGCAGAATTACCCCAGCAAAAAACCAGTAATAAACATTAACTGGCTCTGTATCTAAAGGATACCAATAGGTGTTATAGGTGATAATTAAAATAAATACCCATAAACTTGAACCCAAGGAACGTAAATTTTTATCCCGAACGGAACGGTAATTCTTAAAACCGACAAATACTATATTTGTTAAAAAGAACAAAAAGGCTAAAGTCGCCAGTAAGCCCATTTCATAAATGAGTTTTGGGTAATAGGTTTCCACCAAAGAAACTTTACCAAAAACCCTAGTAGAATTAGTTGCTCTTCCCAAACCCATACCCAAAGGCCCTTCAGAAGATTCAAAAGCCCATCTAAACTGTTCTTCAATAAAAGCTTGGGGGGGAGAAGCTTCTGCACGACTTTGAAAACTATCAATCCGTTCTTGAACCAAATCAGGATTTTTGCTAATAGCAAAAGTTAAAACTAAAGCTAGTCCTACACCAATAGGAATAAATCTTTTTAGATTAGCTAATTGTCCAGTTAAGACTAGTAAAATAATCGTAACTACAGGTACTAATGCTAGGGCAATTCTTTGGCCAGAAACAACTGCATTAACAAATACCAAGGCCATACCTGCTAACCCTCCCATGCGCCAGAAAAAAGAAGGATCACCAAAAGCAACGGTATAGGTTAAAACGCTATTGGCAATTAAAAACCAAGCCCAGTGCCAAGGAGAAGGGAAAGTTCCTGGCAGGCGAATCATATCTTGGGAAGGGGCAAAAGCCACAGAACCTCCCACTAAACATTTTGCTTCTACAGTTGCTTTGAATAGTTCATCTCCCACAGCATTGCGAGTTCCCACACAAGTACCACTATCTAGCATTAAATATTGCATCACTCCTAGAACGCAGCAAATAATTGCCAATATTAAATGGAGGCGAGTACACAAAAGTAATTCTTTTTTTGTTTTGATTAAATAAATAGCGCAAACAATCAGAGGAACGTAACCCAAAAGAACTTTGAGTCCTAAAATGCCCTGAAGAAAAGGAACTCCTTCCCCGGAACCAGCAAGCTGCAAACTGCCATTAACTAAAAGCAGTGTCATCACAGCTAAAACTAGGGATAAGTTAAAGGTCAAGGTTAAGTTTTTCGGGATAGGAAGACGTTCTCTTTTCTGTTTATATTCCCGCAACATACCAAACAAGGCGGGAATATAAAAAGCATCTTTAGCTAAACTGAAAAGAGCATTCCCTCCCCCAATCCAGTAAGTTACTGTACCGCTAAAAGGTAAATAAATAAGGAAAAGCCACAGCCCTAAACTAGGATAGGCGTAGCAAAATAGAAGGGTGGGGATGCCTAGCATCACTCCTAAGCCGATGATGGGGCTAACTGCTGCCATAGCTGGCATACCAAAGAGAATACCGACTCCTAAACCAGTAAAAATAGTTTTAATTAGTTTTTGCTTAGCTTGCTTAGCTTTCCTTTGCTGGGCAATTAATTCTTCTCGACTCAGGATAGGCTGATCATGTTTGCCTCCTTGAGATTTTTTCTTTGATTTGGTTTTAACCATTTTGCTCAACGCTAATCAGCTTTAAATTTAGCTCAACCCTCTCAAGGCAAAGTTTGAGCTAAATATTTAGTAAATTCAATTACCTCTTTATTAAATTGCCCCGATTATTAGCTAGGGTAACAAACTTACCAACAACAGTATTGACAGTAATTGAGGTGTAACACTCTGTCCTTAAGGGCTGAGTCCTTAGAATACAATCATGTTAATTGTTTTTCCATCCTTTTTCGGATGATTTCTGTTAATCATGTCTCTTAACCTAGATGCCCTAGTTGCTAGTTTACGATGTAACTTTTCTACCCCTCGCCAAGTCGCCATAATTGGTAGTACCTCTTTTTTTGGCAAGTCCACCGAAGCCATTTGCTACGCTACGGGGCGCAAGTTAGCAGAGATGACAGACGTAGCAATTTTGACTGGTGGGGTTTCTGGTATCCCGGAAGCGGTATCCCGCAGCTTTTATCAACATCGCCAAGGAGGAGGTGAGTGTAAGCCCCCTGTGTTTCATATTCAGCCCCAGGGCTTTTCACCTTGGGATTATGGTCATAATTTGAATGCAGGGCAAACCCTCAAACAAAGGCGCTTAATTTTAGCCCATGCAGCCCCGATTTATTTGCTTCTAGAAGGAGGGCCAGGGACGGAACAGGAAGCGCGTTGGGCATTGGGTGCGGGGGCGATTGTTTTGCCAGTGGGATGCACTGATGGCTTTGCAGGGACTTTGTATGAGGAGTTTGCCGGAATTGAATGGCAAGCCGAAGAAGCAAGAGAAGCTTGGAAGCTAATTGGCAACAAGTATGCACAACCAGAGGTTGTGGCTACTGAAATTGCCTTTTTAATTGCCCAATTACTTGACCAAAGAGCAAAATACTTAGATGCCAAAGCAATTGAAACTCAAATAGCAACAGGAAACCGCAATTTCCAACGGGCTTGGCTAGAAAATACCAGTTTGGATGGGTTGGACTTAGGAGGGTTTAATTTGCGCTGGGCAACCTTAAAACAGGTAAGCTTACGAGAAACTAATTTAACAGAGACAAATTTACAGGGAAGTGTGATTGTAGATTGTCAGTTTGTCGGTGCGATCGCCCATCAGACTAAGCTGAATAACTCCCAGTTGATTCGTACTACTTTTCGAGATACAAACCTCAAAACCGCAGATATGGCAGGGGTAGTAACCAAAGAAGGAGTAGGTACAGCGGAAACAAAGACAATAGATAAAGCTAAAACTGATTCCCCGACAATTTTAATTCTTGATAATTCTATTACTGTACGGGAACTCTTAGCCATGACTTTTACTGAGGCGGGTTACAAGGTTATCAAAGCAAGAGATGGACAGGAAGCATGGGAATTATTGCAAGAAGGCTTACATTGCGATGCCATTTTTGCTGATTTTGAAATGCCCCGTATGACTGGCTATGAATTTCTCGAAAGGCTTAAAAAAGATGAGCATTTGCAAGGGATTCCCGTAGCAATGCTAACTAGCCGAGGAATAGAGAAGATGATTCAGCCTCCTATGTGGCAACAGCTTGGGGCTTGGGGCTATTTTACCAAACCCTATTCAGGAGAAGTTCTGATTGAAGCAGCTAATTGTATGGTGCAAGGGAAGTCGTTAGAGTATTTTAATTTAATTATTTCGAGAAGCTGAAGCGATGGTCAAGAAATGATTTAGATAATTCATTTTTTGGTAATCAATCAAGTTGGCCAAATTGTAAGAAGTTATAGCAAATGGAAGTAAGCAAAAATATATTTGTAATCGAATCTTTTTTATCTGTAGAAGAATGTAGTGAACTTATCAATCAATCAGAAAAAATGGGCTACTCTGAAGCTGATGTCCAAGTTCATAATGGTAGGCAACATTTACCTAGAATAAGGAATAACGAAAGAGTAAATTTACATTCAAAACAACTGGCCCATAAATTGTGGGAGAAAATAGCTTCATACCCTTTGCCTGTCTATGAGGGTAGATATGCTATCGGCCTATCTCCATACTTTCGTTTCTATAAGTATACCCAAGGTCAGAGATTTAAAATACACCAAGATGGTCGGCAGAATGTAGAGGGAAATGAAACGTTATTTACACTTTTGGTTTTCCTTAATGAGAGATTCAAAGGTGGTGAGACAATGTTTAGGCAAGAGCGAATTTCCATTACGCCAAAAACAGGTAAAGCACTAGTTTTTGAGCATCGACTGTGGCACAAAGGATGTGTAGTTGAAAACGGTGCCAAGTATGTAATACGCACTGATATTTCCTACAGCAGCTAATAAATTCAGGTTAGCTTTTTCAAAAGATACCTGAATTTGTAAAGGGATTTCTTAGTAAGAAAATTGAACTTAGGCAAGTAATGAAAATCGTTTTGGCATTTCTAGTATCTCTAATTGCATCATTTCTGATTTTGGCATTCTTTTTTGAGGAGGCTAAGCAACGAGCTTATAAAAAAGACAATGTAAGTGCAACGAATAGTCCAGAATATAGGGTGTTTGCCACCTTTTTGTTCCTCTATTATCCTTTGCTGGTAATCATCATGACTACTGTCTTCTTTATCTTACTTCCATGGTAACCTCACAGCATTTCTCCGACTCATATAAAACCCGTTTGAATAGCCATAGTTAAACTGTGGGGATTGCTAAATTGCTAAGGAGTAGGCGTAGCCGTTGACTCATCTCTGACTATTGTTTATTTGCACCATAGCTGCTTAACTATATCTAAATTTATCACCGATTTTAGATCATGGGGTGCAGTAGCATATCTATTTGACCAAGTAAATACTCTTGCAATGATCATTAGATCACATAAACCGTCCCCCTTTTTTTGAGTCTTTGTGTTATTTTGATACAAACTTCTATTTTTGACCTCTGCATAAATTATGAGTCAAGGTGCTTCATCTTCATCATTTAAGCTAATTGTCTACTACATCAACGGAAAATCTCAAACTTTTGAAGTTCCTTTTCAAGGTTGGGACAAGGTAGGAAATGCAGCAAGCCAACTTACCAATATGGGAAAAGCTGATAAATTGTTTATTGGTTTAACCGATGAGCGTTTAATTGGAATTCCTTACAGCAGCATTCTTTATTTTGAAGTTGATCCTATTCCTGAAAAAGTCCCTAATCAAATTTTGAAAGACGTTGTTTTATTACAAGAAAATTAATTAATGATAATGAGACAATAATTTATAACTGAGAATAAGAAAATAATAGTGGCTAATAAATAATTTCTTGCTTTTGCAATACATATCACGATATTATCTAAATTTCCTAGGTAGGAATTGTGAGAATTTCTCGTCACTCTAATTCCTGATACTCCTTTTTAAGGCTTTCATAATATTTTCGTTGAGCTTTTTCTACCAATTTTGGATTCTGTCTTCGTCTTCTAATCGGTTGTGTGGAGTTGGAAGTTTCGACTACACGAATAGTAATTGTATCCCCCACTTGAATAGAGTGTTTAATCCAGTCTATATACTCATCATTATGCTTATCGTAGTGTAGCAATCCTCCCACCCGGAAATCTATAGTATCAATTAAATCATCGTCTTTTCCCGAAGCTTTTCGGAGGCACAGAATTGAGGAGAGTACTGAAACACCTTCAATTCCAGCAACAATTTTGGTTTCATTGTTAATAGTGACTTCAAATGCGATAATTCTACCTTGCCATATTAATTAGTTCACCTGTATTCCAGGAGAAACTTTAGCTAAACTGCTTTTCTGTATCCAAATCAAACAACAATTGCAAGGATTGTAAGGCAATACGACGGGCTTCTATATCCTGTTGCGCCCTAAGTTGTACCATTGGTTCATGGAGAATTTTATTAACAATCCCCCTGGTTAAAGCTTCAATCACATCCTGATGCTTGTCCCCAAACTCTGTGCCAAGGCGAGAAAGAGCTTTTTCTAGTTCTTGGGTGCGAATGGTTTCTACTTTGCGTCGCAAAGAGCTAATGGTAGGGACGGTTTCTAAAGAACGCAACCATAATTCATAATTTTCTACTTCTTCTTCTAATAAACCTTCTGCTTCCAAAGCCATCTGGCGACGACTTTCCTTATTCTGGGCTACTACAGCTTTGAGATCATCTACGTTATAAGATTGAATATGGGTAAGTTCTTTAACATCGCCATGGACATTTAAAGGTACAGAAATATCACAAAGCATTAAAGAACGGGTCGGATCAATTACTGGTTCTAACTTAGCACGACTTAGAATAGGCTCGGTAGCAGCAGTACTAGTAAAAACAAGATTAGCAGAGGCGATCGCACTCATCATTTCAGGCAAGCCACAAATCTGTAAAGTGGCTTCAGGGAAGTTGCTTGCTAATTCCTGGGCGCGTTTTTGGGAACGGTTAACAATACAAATTTGCGTTGCACCTTTAGCCAAGAGGTGTTTAACTAATAACCGGGACATTTTCCCTGCCCCAATAACAGCAACACTACAGTCAGATAAACTCTGAAGCTTCATCAAAGCCAATTCTACCGCCGCAGAACTAATGGATACTGCCCCTGTACCAATATTTGTTTCGCTGCGTACCCGCTTTCCTGCACTAATAGCTTGTTTAAATAATTTATCTAATAATCTGCCTAAACCCTTATATTTTTGTCCCTGTTTGTGGGCAGTTTTAACCTGGGCCAAAATTTGCCCTTCCCCCAACACCAAACTTTCTAACCCCGCTGCCACCCTCATTAAGTGCATAACAGCATCGTGATGAAGGAGGGTAAATAGGTGTCGTCGCAACTGTCTTAACCGGATCTGGGCAACTTCAGAAAGAAAGAGATTAACTTCGTGTACTCCCTGTTCGGTTTCTTTGGCTACTACATAAATTTCTAAGCGGTTGCAAGTACTAATAATAGCAACTTCTTCAATATTGGGATAATTTAATAAATCGGCGATCGCCTTTTCAATTTTCGCTTCGGGAATGCTCAATTTTTCCCGCACTTCCACCGGGGCAGTTTTATGGCTTAAACCAACAACAACAATACTCATAGTTTTAATAAAATTTTTTTAAAATTGGCTAGTAGGGAATAGGGAATAGGGAATAGTATTTTACTTTATTACTCTAGCCCTGCTCCCTGCTCCCTGTCGTAAAGTGACAACTATCTCAACTGCAAATACCGAGGCTTGTTAGCGCCTTCAAACATATGAATTGTATCTACAAAACGAGCAGTACTAGATTGGCTAGAAATAACTAAACTTTGGGTTCTGGCCCCACCTTGAAAGAAGCGTACTCCTTCCATCAAAGTTCCTGGAGTAATACCGCAGGCGGCAAAGAGGACATTTTCTCCTTTAGCTAACTCTTCAGCGTTATACACCTTATCAGGGTCGTTGATACCCATCCCTTTTAAACGGTCTAGGTTACTTTCTCTACTTTCACCAATTAAGCCGGTTTTCACAACTGCGGGATCATAAATGAGTTGCCCTTGGAAGTGACCTCCTAAGCAACGCATGGCTGCGGCGGAAATAACTCCTTCTGGTGCAGCGCCGATACCCATTAGAGCATGAATACTAGTTCCGGAAAAGGCGCAGGAAATAGCGGCTGAAACATCTCCATCACTGATTAGTCTGACTCTTGCACCTGCTTCTCTGATTTCCTTGATGAGGTCGTTATGGCGTTCTCGCTTCATCACAACTACCACCAATTCTTCAATAGAACGGTTTAAACAATCAGCTAAGATTTGCAAGTTTTCTGTGGCAGATTTGTTGATATCAACATGATTTCTTGCTGCTGGGGGTGCTGCTAATTTTTTCATGTAGAAGTCTGGTGCAGCAAACAAGCCACCTTTTTCTGAAATTGCTAATACTGCCATAGAACCATTTTGTCCGTAGGCGACTAAGTTAGTGCCTTCACAAGGGTCAACAGCAATATCAATTTCTACTAGTTCATCAGGGTTGCAATAATCATTAGCATCTTCTCTAGTACAAATACCTACTTCTTCACCAATGTAAAGCATCGGCGCATCGTCCCGCTCTCCTTCTCCAATTACAATGCGACCACGCATATAAATTTGGTTCATACGTTCTCGCATTGCTTCTACTGCCACTTCGTCAGCAGTATCTTTCTCACCTTTCCCCATCCATTTAGCTGAGGCGATCGCTGCTTGTTCAACAACCTCAATAATTTCTAAACCTAATGTTTTTTCCACTTTTTTTAAATTCCTCTTAACTGCTTATTTTTCTGGCTTTATCATCTACGGACTCAGTGTTAAAGTCTATCAGAAACGGGGATCTCGTAGGCCAGAAGAGAGGTCGAGGTTTATGTTAAGTTTTTTTTCAATAAACAATTAATTGGGCTTAAGCAGTTCAACCAGCTAAAGCTGTAGCAATTGTCCAACCATCCACCAATAATAAAAATAGGGTACAAACTAGTAAAATTAGATACATCCAAGGTTGAGATAAAGGTCGAATATCTTGAGTATCAATGCCTGTCTTCTCTTGGACAAGCTTAACCAAACGGGTAAAACCAATTACTCGCATTGGTAACAAATAAGCTTTTTCTCTAGTTTCTGTCACGAAATAATAAACTAAACCACCTTGCCCTGTGGTACGCATTTTTAAATCAGTAATTTCTCCCCAAGGCAAAGACCAACCTCTGCGAATAAAAGAAAACCATCGGGGATAGCTAACACCTATTTGTTCTTCATCCAAAACTACTCGTTCGCTTAAAGCACCAAATAAAGCGATGAACCCTAAAGCTATACCTACCCATAAAAATTCTGGTGGTACTGGAGCAGCAACCACTTTAGCTAAGAAAGGTAGAGGCAGGGTTAAGGCAATATAAAGACTGAGTAAAGTAACTTTAATCAGGGGAGAAATATAGAAAGTTGCGGACATAACACTTAAAAGACAGGTTTTCCTTAAATCTCCATTTTAATAGCTGTTCCCCGCTCCCTACTCCCTTGCCACAGTAAGCAATTCTCTTTAGCCGACAGTCTACTTAAGTACATACACTGGCTAGATGCTAGAAAGTTAATGGACTTAGCAGAAAATATCCAGTTGAAAACAAAAAATTCAAAAATATTTAGATTTCAAGGCATTACTTATTAACAAACCTTTGTAAACTGTTATAAACAAACTTTGTTCCTTAACTACTTATTAACAGAAGGAATTAGTAAAACTCCATAACTGAGGTCTTAACTTTGGTCAAACAACTGATAACTGCTGAACGTTCCTTTTTGATTGCTCATATTTTATCTATGGCCTTCGGTTTAGCAGGACTATTACTCGTCTTACCTAATCCTAATTTTATTCTCAACCTACCAGATTTTGGTAAAACTGCCTTTAGCTGGTCAATGGCCGGAGGTGGGGTTGTATATATGCTCTTGGGTACTGCTGCAATCTCAATTTATGCCTACCGTACCCTTGGTGTTTGGCATTGGCTCAGTTTCATGATTCCGGCTATCTTTATTTCTTTAGGAAGTGAACTGTTAGGAACTAGTACTGGCTTCCCCTTTGGTCACTATCATTACCTAAGTGGTTTAGGCTACAAAATTGCTGGGCTTGTCCCCTTTACGATACCCCTATCTTGGTTTTACTTAGGTTTTGCTGCTTATTTAATTGCCCGTAGCGGCTTGGCAACTCGTTCCATTCCCGGTTGGTTACAGGATCTAACTGCCATTGCTTTTGGTGCTTTAACCTTAACTTCCTGGGACTTTGTTCTTGATCCAGCCATGAGCCAAACCACCGTCCCTTTTTGGATTTGGGAACAACCGGGAGCCTTTTTCGGTATGCCTTACCAAAACTTTGCGGGTTGGTTAGGAACAGGTGCTTTATTTATGGTTGTAGCTACCTTACTCTGGAAAAAAGCTCCTTTAAATTTACCAAACCAAGATTTAGGACTGCCCTTAGCTATTTACCTAAGTAACTTTGCCTTTTCTACCGTCATGAGCTTAGCCGCAGGGATTTGGCTACCTGTTCTTTTAGGTTTAATATTAGGAGTTACTCCTATGTTGGTATTCTATTGGTTGGCTATCTCCACCAAAGATGAACCCCATGACCCTGTTGTTACCAGCGAAGCTACTCCGGTAAGAACAGTTGTAGGAAGTCGTATTTAAGAATATTGGCTTGTTAGTTTGTTAACAAAAGAAATTATTGGTGCGGTGTCTCTGGTGTTGTTGATTTTAACTATGCCAGGGACATTAATTCTTGTTTCGCGATTGTTGAAAGGGGTAATGCGTCATCCTCCTTTGGAACCGAAACAGGCTCAAGTACAATTTTTGGGAAAAGTTAGTGTGGTGATTCCTACCCTTAACGAAGCCGCAAGAATTAGCCCTTGTTTGGTAGGTTTGAGCAAACAAGGTTATGAAGTCAGAGAAATAATTGTTGTTGATAGCAACTCCCAAGATCGAACCCAAGAGTTAGTTAAAGATAGGGCTGCTAAAGATCCTCGCTTTCGCCTTATAAATGATCCTCCTTTGCCTAAAAACTGGATTGGCCGTCCTTGGGCATTGCATAATGGCTTCCTAGCTAGTTCTCCTGGAAGTGAATGGATTTTAGGCATTGATGCAGATACTCAACCCCAATTTGGCTTAGTTGCTAGTTTGCTGACTATTGCCGAAACCGAAGGCTATGATCTCATTTCCTTATCTCCCCAATTTATCCTCAAATATCCAGGGGAATGGTGGTTACAACCCGCCTTATTAATGACCCTACTCTATCGCTTTGAGTCCGCAGGAGTTAAAGCAAATGCACCAGAACAAGTTATGGCTAATGGACAGTGCTTTTTTTGTCGCCGTTCTGTGTTGAAAAAATTAGCAGGATATAGTAGTGCAAAAAGTTCCTTCTGTGATGATGTTACCCTAGCCCGCAACATCGCAGCACAAGGATTCAAAGTTGGTTTTCTCGATGGGGGGAAAATCTTGAAAGTACGTATGTATGAAGGAGCAAAAGAAACTTGGCAAGAATGGGGACGTTCTTTGGATCTTAAAGATGCTGCTTCTGTTAGTCAAACTTGGGGAGAACTGTGGTTATTATTAATGGTGCAAGGTTTGCCATTGCCTTTGTCAGTTTTACTTTTAAGCTGCTTAGCTTTAGGTTATTCTTGTCCTACCCTCATAGCTGCGGCAGGATTAAATTTATTTTTAGTGATAATACGCTTTGCTTTATTACTCGCGATCGCACCTTCCTATCAAGGTTCTTCCTGGCTTTTCTGGCTTTCTCCCTTAGCAGATCCCTTCGCTGTAGCCCGAATTTTCTTATCTGCTAATACTAAACCAACTCAATGGCGGGGTAGAGTTTATTAATTGCTCTTTGCTAGTTGCTCTTTGCTATCTATCTCTCCATCTCCCCGTCAAATCTCAACAAGTACTCTTTTATCCTTGATAGCTTAAGCTTAATCTTCTTTTTGCTCTTTAGACTCAGTTTCTTTTTGAGACTTCTTTGAGGGCAACAAACCAGTAAATGACCACATCAAACCCACAGTAAGAGCTTTAGTGACAGACTTTATTCCCTTCATCTCAGAGTCTTTACATGACTCTAAGTCCTGCTCGTTTTTATCGCTCATTGTTTTCTTAACAAGAATGAAATTCTTCTGACTTATGATTATATAGAGAATTGACTCATTTATACTGTCTTATTTGCAACTACCAATCAAATTTACTTTCCCTATCTACTTTGCTGACTTGCTTCTTTATAATAGATAGACCGTTAAGATATTCTATTTGATACGGAAAGCTTCCTTAATCCCTAGTATATTTAAAGATAATATAGAAAAGTCAAATTTCTCTCAAAATCAAATTAAATCTGGCTGCCTCTACACCGTAGAACGATGCTTTTCCGAAAAAATAAATAGTCTATGTCCTTTTATCACGAAGTAATAACATCGTGCCAGAGGAGTTTTTCTATCAATAAAGTGATTGTAGTAATTGTATGGAAAATGAATGTATAAAATAGCTTGGTAAGTGGCAATTGTTTTTCTATTAATTACTAATTATATTTTCTTAACTTACAATGCAATTAGATAAAACCATTCCTAGTAAACTTCGGAAATCAGAACGTAACTTTAGTACATATACCAAAGAGTCTATTTTGATGATTGGAAGTATTCAATCCCAAGGAGTACTTTTAGTCTTACAAGAACCCGAACTTGAAATCTTACAAGTCAGTAATAATACTTTTGAGTATTTAGGCTTTCATCCCAAAAAGTTACTAAATAAAAAGCTCGATATTCTCTTTCGTCCTTCTCAAATAGAAAGCCTAAAGAATTATTTATCCCAAGTTGATTTGCAAACTATCAACCCGATTAAATTATCTTTAAAAGTAGCTGGTAAGTTTGTTTTGTTCGATGGCATTTTACATCGCTCAGATAGAAAACTGATTTTAGAGCTAGAACCAACTAATTCTAAAACTGTAGTTACTTTTATTGATTTCTACTATTTAATTAAGCTAGCTATTACTAAACTCAGTCGGGCTAGTCATATTCAGGAACTCTGTCAGATTGCTGCTATAGAAGTACGCAAGTTAACTAAATTTGACCGTGTTATGGTCTATAAAATTGAAGATGATGGTAGTGGAAAAGTCCTCGCAGAATCCAAGAATGGGCAACTAAGCTCCTTTTTTGGTTTGCACTTTCCTAGTTGGGAAATACCCCAAACAACTCAAGAGATAGCTGTCAAAAATAAATTGAGATTAATTGCAGACATTAATAGTTTACCAGTAGCAATTATTCCCGAATGCCATCCTATAGACCAAACTCCTTTAAATTTAAGTTTATCTGTATTAAGGAGTACTCCAGAATGCCATAGAGAATACCTTAAGAATATGGGGGTAGCTTCTTCAGTAACAATATCCTTAGTTAAAGAGGAAAAGCTCTGGGGCATAATTGCCTGTCACAACTATACTCCTAAATTTGTTTCCTACGAAGTACGTGCAGCTTGTGAATTTTTTGCTCAATCCATGTCTTTAGAATTAACCAATAAAGAGCAAAATGAAGATTATGATTATAAAATAAAGCTCAAATATATCCAAGCTGAATTGCTCTCTTTAATGTCCCAGGAAGGCGACTTTGTAGAAGGTTTGGTTAAGTACAAGCCTAACCTACTTGATTTAGTTAATGCTACAGGAGCAGCTATTTGTTTGGGAGAAAGTTGTAATTTTGTTGGAAAAACTCCAAATCTAGAAGAGACTAGAGATTTAGTTACTTGGTTAGAAAAAAACAATCATTTTGATAGTATTTTTCAGACTGATTCCTTGGCAAAGTTAGAACCGAAAACTTCAATTATAAAAAGTGTTGCTAGCGGTGTGCTAGCCATAGCAATTTCTAAAACCCAAAGAAAATATATTCTCTGGTTTAGAGCAGAACAGTTACAAACAGTACAATGGGCAGGGAAACCAGAGCAAGAGTTCAAAATTGATAAAGAAGGACAACTCATTTCTTGTCCTCGTAAATCCTTTGCTGACTGGGAAGAAACAGTTAAATTAAAATCTTTACCTTGGAAACCTTGTGAAATAGAAGCTGCCTTAGTCCTAAAAAAATCAATTATTAGAATTGTTCTGCGTGCAGCAGACGAGTTAGCACAATTAAATGAAGCTCTGCGTCATTCTGAAACAAGAGAAAGAGATAAAGCTAACAAACTAGAGGGAGCATTAAAGAAACTCCAGTATACCCAAGCACAGCTTATTCAAAATGAAAAGATGTCTAGCTTGGGACAATTGGTAGCAGGCATAGCTCACGAAATCAATAATCCTGTTAGCTTTATTTATGGTAATTTAGCCCATGCTGAGGAATATGCGAGAAACTTGCTTAGTTTAGTTAATCTTTATAATCATTACTATCCTATACCGGAAGCAGAAATACAACAAAAGATAGAAGAAATAGATTGGGAATTTATAGCTAGAGATTTACCTAAACTTATTGATTCTATGAAGTTAGGAACCAACCGTATTCGAGATATTGTTCAATCTCTACGCAATTTTTCCCGTACTAATGAAGCCGAAAGGAAACCAGTAGATATTCATAACGGTATTGATAGTACTATACTTATCCTTGGCAATCGTATCAAAGCTAGCGCTGAACGTCCCCAGATTATTATTAACAAAAACTATGGGGATTTCCCTCAGTTGGAGTGCAATTTGGGGCAGCTAAATCAGGTATTTATGAATATTTTAGCTAATAGTATTGATGCCCTAGAAGAGAATAATCAAGGTCGCTCTTATCAGGAAATCGAAGCAAACCCTAATATTATAAATATCACTACTAAACAAAAAGATAAATCTATTATTATCAGCATTAGTGATAATGGACTTGGTATTTCAGAAGATGTCCAGTCTCGAATTTTTGATCCTTTCTTTACTACTAAACCTGTAGGTAAAGGTACAGGTTTAGGTTTATCTATTAGCTATCAAATTATTGTAGACAAACACAAAGGGAAACTTAGTTGCCATTCTCTACCCCAAAAAGGTACTGAGTTTGTTATAGAAATTCCCCTTGAAGTGAGTAAGCTGTCAGGCATTTAATTTACTTATTAGGTTTGATGAGGAGATAGGGAGATAGGGAAATGGGGGGAGGGTTTTAGGGCTTATTTCCTAGTTGAGTAATACACAGTTTAAATGCACATCAGCTTAATAAGTAAGGAACATAATGTTCCCTGACCCTATAAGCCTAGGCAGTGTAGCTCCGACACAACTAAAAAAACGGTATTATGCTATAGTATTTTTGCCTTCAAGATAATCTTTAATTTGATGATTGTGGTCGTAGGACAAATCATTAATGGGGATGGTTTCACGAGTGAAAATTTGCACTTCTGTTACTTCTAATTCGTCTTGTACATTAATAGTTCCTTGGACTTTTGCTTCTACTAGAAGACAAATTGAATGAATTCTCGGATCTCGATTCATATCTGAGTAAACTCCTATTAAGCGCCCCATAGTTATTAACTCTAAACCTGTCTCTTCTTTTAACTCCCGCTTGACAGTTGTAGAAATATTTTCTCCCCAATCAACAAAGCCTCCAGGTATAGACCATTTACCCGTATCTCTGCGCCGAATAAGGACAATATTTCCATCCGGTAAAACAGGAATGATACTGACACCAGTGAGGGGATGGCGAAAGATAATACCGAGGATTGTTTTGAGATATTGCCACAAAAGACCCATAGACTGTCTGTAGACCTGCTTTATGAAGCTAAATTTAGGCTCTTACTTAGGAAGGACAACCAGACAAAAGGCAATGCTTAAGATAATGCTTGTGATCGCCTTATATTTCCTATTTTATCAAAAAAACTCCTACTAAAGAGGTAGGAGTTTTGCTGATTTACTCTGTTACCTTAAAATTGATAAAAAGCTATTTTTTTTAAAATTCAAAACTCATACCTTAGCCAATTTTCAAGAAGCAGTAAGCTTATTTTGGTTGCATTGTCCTTAGTTCTTGCATAAGAAACTCTATCTCCGCTTCTAGAGATAAGTATTTAACTTGTTGGTCGGCTTGATAAGGAGATTTCCGCTCTAAACTACTGTTGTTGATAGTTCCTAAGCTTTTAGTGTCCCAGGTATCTTTAACAGTGTTTTGTGAAGGATTTGTGCTAGGTAATTTAATTGACATTAATCGTTAGGATAATTATAAGAATTTTCACACCACTGGGAATTGTAGCTTGAATAGGAAACTTATTTGTATCTATTGTGGCGATTTTCAAATTGGCGAATAATTGTAGCATTTGTTTGACAAATAATACTTAAAAGGAGAAATAACAACTTGATTTTCAAGAAATATGCCGATACAATTGCTACGGAGTAAGGGTTTGCAAAGATTTTTTCCTTTCTAAAAATTCGTCTGATTTTTCTTTGATTAATTAATATATAGGGTAACTTGCAGAGTGACTGATTGGAAAAAACTATTTTATTAATAGTTTCAATAGATAATGTTTGATTATTCACCCTTGAATTCTTTTAAAATCCTTATATTACTTAGTTTAATCTCTGTAATAGCCCTAGTTTATTATCTAACAAGCCTCACTCAATCTCTTCCGGTTCGAGACAGCCCTATAAGATTCATTTAGTCTCCATTATCATCAGCAGGAATCATGACAGTAAAAGTTGTTCCTTCATTAATTACGCTGGTGACAGAAATTTTTCCTTGATGATTTTCCACAATTGCTTTGGCGATCGCTAAACCTAATCCAGCAGAAGTTACTTCCCCATTAGTTTGTTGGTGAGGGCGGGCAGGATCAAGGCGATAAAAACGATCAAAGAGATGAGGTAAAGCAGACTCAGGAATACCTATGCCATTATCTTTGATTTCAACTTGTAAATACTCGTGGCGATCGCGCTTTGTTCCTTTTAATTCTACTTCAATGGAGGCTTGGGAAACAGAGGAACTGTTGTATTCTAAAGCATTGCTGATTAAGTTGGTAAATAAACGGGCTAATTGATCCCAATCTCCTTTGAGGGTGAAAATATCATCTTCAAGACTTTTATCCGGGGGTTCTACTAAGTGAAGAGAGAGAAAAATACTTTTTTGTTCGGCAACAATTCTTTGTTCTTCAATCACCTCAATTAATAAAGCATCTAAGGGCAGAGGTTGCAGATTTGCTTGTACTATACCACTGTCAGAACGAGCTAGGAAAAGGAGATCATTAACTAAATTCCCTAAACGCTTCGTTAACCTTTCTACTACCTGGAGTTGCCTTTGCAGCAATTGTGGTTCGGCTTCAGGATAATTCAGGGCCATTTGTACGTTAGTTTGAATCATTGCAATGGGGTTACGCAGTTCATGGGAAGCGTCGGCAGTGAACTGTTTTAAGCTTTGATAGGAATCCTTAACAGGTTTCATTGCTATACCAGAAAGGAACCAACCCATAGCAGCGACGCAACCAATGGTAAAAATTGTCCCTAAAGTTAAATCAAAAATGAGTTGGCGAATAGGTTTGGTAACTTCAAACCAAGGATGACTAACCCGCAAATAACCTAAAATGAAGTGGCTGCGAGAGTTACTGGCAACTAGACGCTGGAGATCAACTCTTTGTGTAAACTGTCGCAGGAGGTGATCGGCAACGGTTTCTCCTACCCGTTTAGGATTTAAGGGAATATCAAGGGGTTCACCAAAGGTAGACCAAAGTAATTTACCATTAGGGCTAAACCATTCAATATCAATGTGATCGTCTTCTAAAACTCTGCCATTGTCCCGAAAGCTAGCTTCTAAGTTAACTCTGTAACCTGATGCTGTATCGGATGTAGGTTCAATAACTAGCGATCGCTCTACTACTTCTACTACGTGTTTGAGGGTGTCGTCAATGCGTTCAATTAAGGTAGTGCGAACGTAAAAGTAAAACCCTGTAGCAAAAACTAAAAGCAGTACCCCAGTAAGGATAGTATACCAAAGGGCTAAACGGTAACGAGTTGTTTGGAACATTCAAAAAACCGTTTTTAATGACGCACCTTTTTCACCGTATACATAATATTATGTCAAGTCAGAAAAAAGCAAATAGAGAACAAGAATAATTTCCAAAATTCCTCTAGCTGAAAATGTGGAATTTGTCAAAAAAAGTTTGAAAACTACTCCAAAATTTGTGCATCCAAACATCTTTAATGACCGGGATTTTGAAGATAAAAATGAGTAAAACCATCGGTCTGTCTGGCTTGTAGAGATTAGGTTTTGATTTTGGATATAAGGGGAGGAGTATGATTTTCTGATTTTTCTATTAAACCACGTAAATGCGTCTTTTGAAACAACTTTCTCCTCTTGACAAATTTTTAGTTGAAGTTATGTAAATTCAAAAGATTTAATGGCCAACCGAACTTAAGTAAGTCAAAGCTTATAATACCTACCCCGTCCTTAGCTTTCTTACTCTGCTTTAACTGTCTAACCTAATTGTAGATAATTCCTCAATCATTACTAAGGTCAAATTTCACCTTGCGATAAAGTTCTTTAACAGTTAAAGAAAACCCGATACTTGTCAAATTCAAAGTATCCTCAGCTTCATAAGAACGTAACACCCATAAACCCTCTTCGTTGCGGCGAAAACATTCTACTCTTATTTCATCTGATTGAATTAAAACGTATTCTTTTAAAGTAGTTAATTGGCGATAGCGAGTAAACTTTTTCCCTCTATCCATTGCTTCAGTAGAAGGAGAAAGCACTTCCACAATTAAGCAAGGATACTGCACTAAATCATTTGATTCCTTGTCCCTAGCATCACAAGTTACCATCACATCAGGATAATGATATGGTCCAGAAGGAGAGATTTGTACCTTCACATCTGCTATATAAATATCGCAATCTTTTTCTGCTAAAAAACTATTTAAAGCTGTTGCCAAATTTAAAGCAATGCGGTTGTGAGGTTTTGTCCCGCCAGTCATAGCAAAAACTTCACCATCAATATATTCGTAACGAAGTTCTTTGCTTTTTTCCCACTCCAGATAATCTTGAGGAGTCATAGCGGGAGATTTGAAATTAGCGACCATTACTTTCTTGCTTTTTTTCCTGTTATCTAACTCAATTTTAGGCAATTACCTATTAGCGATCGCCAATCTTCACCAATCGAAAGAGAAGTTTCCTAACCAATACCAAATTCGGTTCATATCGACCGAACAAAGTTGTCAAACCCCAGTTCCCTAGCTCCCTACCCTAACAAATAACTCATACAACAAAGGTATAACATCACGACCATTGGCGAAAAATTCCGAAGGCGGAAGTATAACCATGAAGAAAAGTGCTTCCTCCCACAGGACCAATTTCACCATTGCAGAAAAAACCACTTAACTGCACATCTTTGAGATAACTGCGTAATAAACTAGAATCAAAATTAGGTTTGCCATAAAGTCTTTCTCCGCGACCTAAACAAGCAAACATCAAAACCCCAGCCCCAAAAGATTGCTCCCCACTTTGTTGTTGTTGTTGATAATTCTTAAGCAGCTTTTCTAAATCTTCAGCCGATGTTTGGGAATCTCTTAAATGAAATTGAATACGTTGTCCTGGACGAACACGATCGCCGATGGCAACTGCCCCAACACGGGGATCTACTCCTACCAAGTTGCGGATCAAAAAATCCCTTTGTCCTAAATTAAGTTTAAACTCATCCCTGATAACTCCTACAAAAAGAGAGTTTTGTGCCAACTGTCGATCAGACTCACTTAAATTATTAATTAACTCTCTGAGCAACTCTAAAGGGGGATGTGGGGTACAATCAGTAGCCATTTGGCTATTATTCGTATCAGCCATTTCCAGGATAACATTGCGTTCTCCTTTCGTTATTTGATACAAAGGGCCGATGGAACGACAGCCTTGTGCAACAATGGTTTCGACAGTAATCTTCCCACTTAAAGCAACTCCTACCGTACCTTGCTGGTGAAAAAAGTTGTTAGGATGGGTTGAAGAGTAACAAAACAAACCATTGGGAACTCCAACTGTCCCGGCACTAGCCAGTCCTCCTATTTTAATAGAACCAGGATAAGCAAAATCCAATCCTTCCAACAAATCATTAATATTAGAAGAAAAAGGGTCAGCTAATAAAATAAATTGCGGTTGTTTTTGAGGAGAAACGCCTATGATGTCTACCCAACTTTGGGGGGAACTATCCGAATCTGGTAAATCATCTCCTAAAACCTGAAAAGGCTTAATCTCTACCCCAGGTAAGCAAGCTACGCTAAGACTCAAAGCACAATTATCTTCAACCTCAACAGCTTCCCCCTGGCTATCCATACCAATAATGCCTGCACCACCACAACCAATTAATACAGATAAAGGCAACTCTGCTTGTAAAAGAGGAACCAACCTAGGATATTCACTGGCATAAGCTGAGGAAATAAACACGATCCCCAACTCAGGAGGCTCAAACACCGACTGCCTGATCCTAGTTGTCACCTCCTTGACTGCTGCTTCCAAGGAAGGAAGAGTTGATAAAGCATTTTTCCACTGGAATTGGTTAGCCATCGCTTTTGGGGATTGATTATTGTGCTTTTGGTACTTTAATAGATACAGTAATTCAAGCTTGCTTAAATCTTAAAAGATTGGGAGCAATCTGAGGGAAAAATCCTCTCTAGATGTTATGTCTTAAAATTAAAGATGTTTGCAGTTTCATCTTGAGCAACGCAAACAATACCGCTTGTCAAAGCTTCGTATAGTAAAAAAACAACTCGCAAAAAAAAGGAAACATGAGTAATAACATACAAGAACAAATCGAAAAAGAACGCCAGCAAGCCCGTGAAGCCTGTTCTGTTGATTCAGATTCTAGTGATTGTGCTGCTGCTTGGGATGCTGTAGAAGAATTACAAGCAGAAGCTGCCCACCAAAAATCTTCTGGCCCGAAAAAAAACTCCTTAGAACAATACTGTGATGATAATCCAGATGCGGCTGAGTGCAGAATCTATGATGATTAAAGCTTAGGCCCACATAAAAATAAATTGGGAATAAGAAAGTATAAGATATAAAAGTTCAGTTTTAGTAGCTAAAAAGGCTTCTGGCTTATTTTTATGCCACCTAAACTCTATAGCTCTTAACTTTACTACCAAATCTTATTCCCTTTCTTTGTACAAGATCCATGCCCGATGATATGTGGTTTCAACCCTTAGTCTGGACAGACTACAAATTAGCCGTAATTTTTACTGTATTATTGCCCATAATTCTATCAATCTGGGCCTTCGTAAAAAAAGCTGAGGGTGTTCAGCGACTGTTAATAATCTACTGGCGTGTTGCTAGTTTACTGATGATTACAGTTTATCTTTTGATTCCTAGCTGGGCTATTGGCTTTGTTACAGGCTGGTTTGCTAGGGTTTTAATTCCCATCTCTCTCTGGTTTTGGGCCGATCTTAACGAAGAAATTGCTGATCAGCCCCAGCGCTTCCTTAAGTTAGCAGTAACTTCCTGGCGCTGGGCAGTTACTATTTACTGTCTTTTAGGACTCATAGTGACAACACCTTCTTTACAATGTGCCTTATTTCCCCAAGCAAAAATTACGAGTTCTTTTTGTCGGGCTTGGTTAGAAGCACCTTGGGGTTACAGAAATTTGTTTCACGGTGGCTCTAGTCCCGGTTTTCTAGGCTTTATGGGGGTAGTAGCGCTTTGTATTTATATAATTTATTTAGCCTACTTTGTTCTCATTAGATTGGCTAAACAAGGTCGATCAGCGATGGAACAGTAAGAAAGGTTGCTAGTTGCTAATGGCTAGTTGCTAGTTGTTATGGGGAAACAGTATTTTTACTTGTTACTTGCTCATGAACAATAAGGGCAAACGCTTGGAAGCTTATACAATTAAATGTCCTGGTGAAGTATTGATTGTTACAGCAAAAATCGCTGCAAAAGAAGACTGTATTATCATTTTCAAGGGCTTTTCTAGCTCCTTAATGTACACAACGGCATTTGATCCTGATGTTCCTTTGCTGCCGGAAGAATCTGAAATTATCACAGTTGATCGAGTTCAAAGTCCTTATAACCCAGAAGTAGTTCGTTATATTCAACAAGGACTTGATTGGCAGGAAATGGAAAGCTTATTGGCAGCAGTAGGAGTATGACGGAGTTAATATTGCCCCGGATGTTTCACTCGCTATTGTGTAAATAATTAAAATGGGTGCATCAGTAAAACAGTAGAGGTAAACAATTTCTGAGATTATGAAGGAAAATGTTATCCTCCACTGTGAAAGTGTGTTGTGTGAGGAATTTAATTAAATTATGGTTACATCTCCTACCCGTTTTCAGCGAGTAAATCGCTTCGATGTGCAGCAAAAGTATGCTGATTCTCTGCCTAGAGTAACTAATCATTTCTCTAATTTAGGGAGTTTACCCAAAGGCTCATTATTTGGCACAGATGGTATCCGAGGGAAGGCAGGAGAGCTATTAAATGCTCCTTTAGCCCTGCAAGTTGGTTTTTGGGCTGGACAGGTTTTGAAGGCGGCTACAGAGGAATCTGGCCCAGTTATTGTCGGTCAAGATTCCCGTAACTCCAGTGATATGCTAGCTATGTCTTTGGCTGCTGGCTTAACCTCAGCAGGTGTGGAAGTTTGGCATCTTGGTTTATGCCCAACTCCTTGTGTTGCTTACTTAACCAGCATCACAGAAGCGATCGGAGGCATTATGATCTCTGCTAGCCATAATCCTCCCCAGGATAATGGTATCAAGTTTTTTAATGCTAAGGGAACTAAGTTATCCGCCGCCGCTAACCAAGAAATTGAAGCCGGGTTGCGGGGTACGAATGGGGAAGCAGATTTGTCCTTAAGTTGGGGAAAGCGTTATGAACGTCCGGCTTTACTTGCCCACTATATTGAGTCTTTGCAACAATCCTTACCGCCTCAACAAAGTTTGTTGGGAATGCGCGTTGTCTTAGATTTGGCTTGGGGGGCTTCTGTAGCCCTTGCGCCGACGGTATTTGAAGCGATGGGAGCAGAAGTAATTTGCTTACATGAACAACCAGACGGCGATCGCATTAATGTTAATTGTGGCTCAACTCACTTAGATATTTTGCAACAAGCTGTGGTTCATCATCAAGCAGATTTAGGCTTCGCTTTTGATGGGGACGCAGATCGAGTTATGGCAGTGGATAATCAAGGTAGGGCGGTAGACGGAGACTATATCCTTTATCTTTGGGGTAAGGACCTTAAAAGAAAAAGGAGAACTACCTAATAACTTACTTATCGCCACCGTTATGGCTAACTTGGGCTTTGAAAAAGCTTGGGCTATGTTAGGGGGAGAGATGCTTCGGACTCAAGTTGGAGACAAGCACGTTCAAGCCGAAATGTTTAATACAGGGGCCATGTTAGGGGGAGAACAATCTGGTCATGTGATTTGTCACCACTACAGTTATTCTGGAGATGGAGTACAAACAGCACTACATCTTGCTTCGGTGGTTAAGCAATCAGAAGTTTCTTTAGCTGAATTAGTTGATAATAGCTTCCAAACCTATCCCCAACTACTACGCAACGTGCGAGTAGAAAACCGCGATCGCCGTCTCAACTGGCAAGATTGCCAACCAGTACAAAGAGCGATCGCCCATGCAGAAAGAGAAATGGCAGATCAAGGTAGGATCTTAGTTCGTGCTTCAGGAACCGAACCAGTAATTAGGGTTATGGTAGAAGCTGTTGACGCGGCGATCGCCTGTCATTGGAGTGAACAATTAGTTTTAGAAGTACAGAAGTATCTGGCTTAGTTTGATTTGGGGAATAGGCAGGGGAAAGGGGAAAGAGTAAAGAGTAAAGAGTAAAAGGTAAGATTATATTCAAAACTTATTACTTATTACTTTCCCATGACTCCCATTTCCCCTCGAAACTTGGCGTTAGTTTTAGGTGCGATCGCCATCATTATTCTCAGCAGCAGTTGCGCTAAGTTAGATAGTCAAGTTGCTACCTCACCTAGTTCACCTCCTGCTGTAACTCAAGAAGTTTCTCCTCCGGCTGATATACCTACAGGTTTGCCGGAAGGATTAGGGAATCGGGTTATTGAAGATTTAGCTCAACGTACTGGTATTGCTGCCCAAGAATTAACTGTACTCCGCTACAGCAAAGAAACTTGGCCAGATGGTTGTTTGGGTTTGGGAGGTGCTGATGAATTTTGTACTGCTGTGTTGGTGGAAGGATGGCAAATAGAAGTTGTTGCAACCGCAGATGAATCGCTAAGTTGGTTTTATCGTACTAACTTAACGGGGGAAAACTTTCGTTTAGCGGGAGAGGGTAAAGGGTAAAATCATTAATAATTGAAAACTGAAATTCTCTGATGGTTAAAAATATTTGGCACGATGTTTGGCGCGTTCTGAATACTGATGTTACGGAGTTTTTCACTCAGGATACCTGTAAAGACTATATTGAAGCTTTTCAGGGCTTTTTTGAACTGGCGGGGACTTTAGAGGAGAAGAAGGGGGAGTTAGGGCCGTTTCTGGGGCAAGTTGATTCGCTGTTAGATGTTCTTGATTCGCCTTTGGGGAAAGTTGTTGAGGCGGGTTTGCCTTTTTTGCCTTTGGTTACGGGAATTTTGACTTTCTATGTCGAGAAGAATAGAAAGGAACCGAGTTTAGAAGTTTGCATTGCTTTGGTGAGTCAGGGGGCATATTTGGAGAGTATGCAGAGATTCCTGAAAACCCATCCGGAGATTCACCAGCAGTTTAATGAAGAAAAGGTTTCTAAAAACCTGGGCAGAGAAATTAAAAACCTGGGGCAAAAGTTAGAACTTAATGGCGAAGAGTTTGCTTTAGATGAAGGGGAAGGGAGAAAGGTTTTATTCTGTTTTCATGAATCAAAGTTAGCTGAGGCTTTTAACCAAATCCTGACAAAACGTTTCCAGGAAGCGGGGTTAAGGGAAACAGAAGCAGAAATTGTTACAGAAAGAATTAGCCGCAATACTCATCGTTATCTGAAACGGGCTTTTGTTGAAGCGGGAGAGGCGGTGAAGAAGTTGGCTTCTGTTTATGGTGGGGATTGGCAACGGGAAGAGGAAGCTTATTTAAGTATTGATGATTATTTAGAAGAGGTTATTGCCAAAAAACCCCAGGAAAAGGTTTTTGATGAAGAGTTTAGTTTCCAGGATGTTTATGTTCCCCTGGAGGTTCAGTCTGTTAAGGAAGATGGGGAAATTAACGAATTTGCTGACCCGGAAAGTATTGAAGATTGGGCGCTGAATCTCTTACAGGATGAGGGAAAGCAAGGGCAAGTTCTTTTTATTCAAGGAGGCCCAGGTAGAGGGAAAAGTGTTTTTTGTCGAATGTTTGCCGATAAAATAGGGCGAGAATTTTATCCGATTTGGACACCGATTTTAATTCGTTTGCGGGATGTTAGTACTTTTGAGTTTAATTTTGATAAAACTCTGCAAGCAGCAGTGGGTAGGGATTTTGCTACTAGTGATAATGGTTGGCTGACAGATCGTAATACTCGTTTTCTCTTTTTATTAGATGGTTTTGATGAGTTGCTGTTGGAAAGGGGGGCGAATCAAGGTTTAGAGAGTTTTTTAGACCAAGTAGCGAAGTTTCAGCAACAATGCAAGGAGAATAAAGAAAGGGGGCATAGGGTTGTGATTACGGGTAGACCTTTTGCCCTTTATGGTATTCAACGTTCCCTACGACATAGCAATTTAGGGCGGGTTGCTATTTTAACCATGTCGGAAACTATTCAAAGGAAGTGGTTAAGTTGTTGGGAAAAGGTTGTTGATGCAGATGCCAGCAAAGCTAAGGAGAAAACAGAAGCTTTCCAAGCATTTCTTAAAGAAAAACGCTGTCCCCAACAAATAAAAATTCTGGCCCAGGAACCTCTTTTGCTGTATCTTCTCGCCGCAATGCACCGGGATGATGTTTTACAAACCCAGATGTTTGCTGAAGATAGTCCCGTTGACCCCAAGGTGCTAATTTATGAAACGGCCATTGATTGGGTATTGACGAAACAGAGAAGGGAAGCAGGCAAGGATTTAAACCCGAAAATTACTGGTTTAGATCCGGAGGACTTACGGAGTATTTTAGCCGAAGCTGGTTTATGTGTGGTGCAGTCAGGGCGGGAATATGCTGCGGTGGCGACCATTGAAGACCGTTTGACAGCAAAGGAAGATGAGGCGGCGAAGGAACTTTTAGCAGATGCCAGGGAAAGGGATGAGAAGAATCCTCTTAAGAATGCTTTAGCGGCTTTTTATCTTAAATCTAGTCCCGGCGCAGAAAATTGTGTGGAGTTTTTTCATAAAAGTTTTGGGGAGTTTCTTTGTGCTGAAAGGATGGCAGAAAGTTTGACAGAATGGACACAGAAGACTGGGAAGCGCCGTAAAACCTACCTCATTTTTACTAAGGAGATGGATTGGCAAATTTATGATCTTTTTGGTTATGGGGCTTTGACCGTTGAAGTTGTTGGTTATTTAACTCCTTTGTTGATTCAAAGTCAGCCTGATTTTGTGGCTTTGTTTGAGAGGTTGAATGAGTTTTATTTGCGTTGGAGTGATGGGGAGTTTATTGAGTCTACGGAGGAGAGTTTACCGCAACGCAAGGCCAGGCAATTGCAAAAGTACGATGTTGATAGGGGGCAGCGAGAGGTTGATATTTATACTGGTTTGAATGTATTGATTTTACTGTTGGAGTTACATCGTTATGGACAATCTCAGAAAGAGTTAAAGGATAAGGTTACTTTTTATCCTTGTGGCCAGCCTGATACAGAGGATTTTAATCGGTCGCGTTTGTTGCGTTTGATTGGTTATAGTGATTGTCTTGGAGTTTTTAGTTTTGCTTCCTTAGTTGGCAAATTTTTCAGTTACGCCGACCTCAGTAGGGCAACCTCAGTGAGGCCAACCTCAGTAGGGCCAACCTCAGTAAGGCCAACCTCAGTAGGGCCGACCTCATTAGCGCCAACCTCAGTAAGGCCAACCTCAGTAGCGCCGCCCTCAGTAGCGCCAACCTCAGTAGGGCCAACCTCAGTAGCGCCGCCCTCAGTAGCGCCGACCTCAGTAGGGCCAACCTCAGTAGCGCCGCCCTCAGTAGCGCCGACCTCAGAAGCGCCGACCTCAGTAGCGCCGACCTCAGTAGCGCCGACCTCAGTAGGGCCGCCCTCAGTAGGCCAACCTCAGTAGGGCCAACCTCAGTAGGGCCAACCTCAGTAGGGCCAACCTCAGTAGGCCGACCTCAGTAGCGCCAACCTCAGTAGGGCCAACCTCAGTGGGCCAACCTCAGTAGGGCCAACCTCAGTAGGCCAACCTCAGTAGGGCCGACCTCAGTAGCGCCAACCTCAGTAGCGCCAACCTCAGTGATATTGAATGGGACAATGATACAAGCTGGGCAAATGCAATTGGTTTATATGAAGCAAATAACATTCCTGAAGCCTTAGCCCAAGAAACAAATTTTCAAGCAGCAGTAAAGTTAAGTCGTGGCTATGATTTAGCCCAAGAGGGAAAAATAGAAGAAGCACTCGCTGCTTATGAAAAAGCGCAACAACTTGACCCTAAATTAGAAATATCTCCTCAATTTTGGTATCAACTTTGTAAATATGGTTGTCTACATGGTTATGGTGATAAGGTTCTCTTTGCTGGAGAAAAATTAGTAAAACTTGTGCCGAATAATGAAGTATGTTTAGATATTCGTGGATTGGCAAGGGCTTTAACTGGAGATATTTCGGGGGCGATCGCAGATTTTCAAGCAGTTGTAGATAGTGACTATTTTGATTATCGAAAAGGATTAAAAGCAAAGCGAGAATATTGGCTAGCTGCTTTAAAACAAGGGAATAATCCTTTCACCCCAGAAGAAATAGCAGCATTGCAAAAAAGCGAAGGAGAGGCATAGGAAATTAATAATTAATAATTAATAATTTATAATTTATAATTGTTCTTTCTCTCACTCTTGACATTTCCCCCTAAACCCCATTGTAAAAGTGTCCTAACTTTACTGCGCAGTGCTATATCTTTTCTGGACGGGGCCGAGAGTTATCTGAGTGGTACACTAACTTTCCTGAATGGGGCCGAGAGTTATCTGAGTGGTACACTAACTTTCCTGAACGGGTCTGAAAGTTATCTGGATAGTACACTAACTTTCCTGAATGGGTCTAAAAGTTATCTGGATAGTACGCTAACCTTCCTGAACGGGATAGATTAAGGGATGATTATACTAAATCCGGCTCATAAAGTACCTTTATAAAATCTACTGGAAAAAATTCTCAAAAGTGACAAATCGAGCTGCCCCTCCTTCTTCGCCATTGGGAGCATCTCAGTTTTGCAGAAATAGTTTGTCTGTGAAGTTAGCTATTAGCTATTAGCTATTAGCTGTTAGCTATTAGCTGTTAGCTTTAAGAATACATTTCTTGCTGCTTCAGTACAGCTTACTCACTTCAACCAACTTGATAAATCTTTTTCGAGTAAGTTCTGTAGCTTAAGTACATCTTCACGAAACATTTCTACCAACTTCTCTCAATCTTCTACTTGTAGAGGCAAAGCATTTTTACCTTGAGAATTAAGATTAATAATACCAGCACGAATCTTTTGTCTTGCTTCCAGGGGCAAAAATGTCTTTAAAGTAGAAGCAGCCAAATTTCTGAGAGGGTTTTTGGTTTTTAATAAATTATTAATTCCTTGGTTTTTCGGTACTTGAGCTTTTTGAGCTTTCTTAGCCGTATCAGGAACAAAATTATCATCTACTCCGATAAAACTATACATATTTTGCATCAAAGCAACTGGATTTTTACACAAATCATCATAAAGATAAACTTCAACTTTTTGACGACCAAATTCTTCAAAAAAGTGCTTTATTTGCTCATAGTAAAAACCTTTACTGAAAAAGTAAGCAGATTCAGCACGATGAGCAATAATTTCTGATAACGACTCTGGTTCTTCAATAGCATCGCGAATGTGCATTAAGTAATCAGAATAAGCTCTTTCAGTAGGATTTCGCAGTATAGCAATGAGTTTAGCATCAGGTACAAAACGTTGAATCGCCTGAGCAGAGGTTTGGTAATGAAAAAGGTAATTAGGGGAGGCTTCACCGATAGCAATTTCATCTTGAACCCCATCAAATAATTGGCGATATGTCTCAATATCCGTAATACTTTTGCTCGATTTCTTAGCAAGCTTTTCCGGCTCTTTTTCCCAATCAGCTTCTAGGAAATTTGTTTCCTTAACAGGACTCATATAAACCTGCGGATGCTCATCTAAGTAATTGTAAATAGAAGTAGTACCCGCTTTTTGAACGCCGATGATTAGAAAGTTGGGTAAGGTCATAGGATTGCTGTAATTAGTCCTTTTTAGCTTACCCATTATTTATACCAAATCCTGTTTACTTCCATAGGCAACCTTCGATTCAGGGGGAGTTTTAGTTTCTTTAGTTTTAGATTTTTCTTCAGCTATAGCATTAAGAAAACTAACTTGTTACCAATGGGTAATGACAATTCCTCAACTGTCTCACCCCCTTGTCAAAAAGGCTACTCATAAACAACCATTAAATTAAAGGGTAGCTAGCCGGAATTGCTCTTCTAAGCCCCGTAGAATGTACAACGAGAGCAAGTAAAGCTTAACAAGGGATATATCAAAGCAACGGAAGCGATACAGTCTTATGGAGTTGAACTTACAAAGATTTTTTGATGCCTGCGATCCTAGTAGGACACTAGTGATCGAAGATGCTGAGGACAGGCAGTACTATATAGATTTTGCTTCTGTGCGAGGGGGCAAAGTTATCGAAGCACTGAAAAGAACTATAACTAGACTTTCTCCCCACAAGCCCACTTGTCAATTATTCACAGGACATATTGGTTGCGGCAAGTCCACGGAATTATTGCGCCTGAAAGCAGAATTAGAAGATCAAGGTTTTCATGTGGTTTATTTTGAATCTACAGAAGATTTAGATGAAACCGATGTTGATATAACTGATATTTTACTCGCCATTGCCCGTCAGGTAAGCAAAAGTTTAGAAGAGAGTAATATTCACCTTGAACCCAAAGGTTTCAAAGCTTTTTTGCGGGGAGTGGCAGATTTTTTGCAAACTCCCATTGTGGTTAATGCCGAAGCTGAAGTGCCGGGTTTAGGAACCTTAGAAGCTAGTAGCGAAGGGGAGTTGGCTTTTTCTTTACCTATGGGTATTGGCAGAATTACGACTACTACCAAAAACTCCCAGCAACTACGTTCTAAATTGAGGCAATATTTGGAACCCCAAACTACTAGGATTTTACAGTTTATCAATAAAGAGATCCTCGAAGTTGCCATTAAAGAACTTCGTAGCCGTGGCAAACATGGTTTAGTAGTAATCATTGATAACTTGGATCGCATTGATAATCGCCCCCTCTCTTCTGGTAGGTTGCAACCAGAATACCTGTTTGTAGATCGCGGTGATCAACTACGCAAGCTCAACTGTCATTTGGTTTATACTATTCCTCTAGCCCTAATTTTTTCCAACGAAAGAGAGGCGATGAAAAATCGCTTAGGGGGAGGCATTGACCCGAAGATGTTACCTATGGTTGCGGTGCAATCTCGTACTGGGGATATATACCAGGAGGGTTTGGAGTTGCTGCGGCAATTAATTCTAGCTAAAGCCTTTCCAGATTTGAGTCCCCAAGAACGTCTCAACTATGTTACAGAGGTTTTTGATGATCTCAAAACCTTAGATCGTGTCTGTCGCATTAGCGGGGGTCATATCCGCAACTTATTAGGAATGGTGTATCGTTGCATTCAAGAACAAGATCCACCCATTTCTATCAATACCCTAGAAAGAATTATTAGAGAATCTCGCGATCGCCTTTTATTAGCCATCGATGATCGGGAATGGGAGTTATTATTTAAAGTAGTAGAAGAACAAAAGGTGAAAGGAGAAGAAGAGTATCAACTTCTTTTACGCAGTATGTTCGTTTTTGAATACCGCGATGAAGAAGGTAATTGGTTCGGTATTAATCCTCTACTCTTAGAAACCAAAAAGTATAAGCTTTGGCAAGAAGAGTTTGCTAATGGCTAGTTGCTAGTTGCTAATGGCTAGTTGCTAATTGTTCTCTCCCAGTCCTCCAGTCTCCCTGTGCCATATGAAAAACATTACCAAAGAAGAAAATGAACGTTCTTTGAAAACCTTAGCTAGAACTATGAAACTAGCAAAAGGGCGATTTTCTTTGCATTTTGTTTGGTGTAACTATACCCATTTACAGACGCATTTCCTGAAGAGGTTGGAGAAAGATTATAATGTTAATTTTGATAGGTTATTTTTACCTCAATTAACTCAAACCATTCGAGAAATGGTTGCCTATGATTATCAAGATAAAGAACCAGAAAGTTTGATGATTTTGGGTTTAGAAGCAGTTAAAGACCTTGAAAAACTATTAGTAACAGTTAATCGGGCGCGGGATAAAGTCAAAGCTAACTTTCCTTTCCCTTTGGTAGTTTGGGTAACAGATAAAGTATTGAAAAAATTGTGTCGTTTAGCCCCTGACTTAAGTAGTTGGGGAGGGACTCCAATTCATTTTTTACTACCCGATGAAGAGTTAAAAGCTTTTGTAAAAAAGCAAGTAGAACGAGCTTTTTCTGCTGATTCTACTTTTAGCTTAGATGATCATGAATTGTCGGCAGTTCAACAAGATTTGGAGCAACGCCCTGGAGTTTTGAGTCCAAATGAAGAGGCAGGGTGGGAATTTATTCTGGCCTCTTTAGCAGTTAATAATAATCAAATAAAAAAAGCGATCGCTCACTACAAAAAGAGTTTGACTTTTTGGCAACAGAGTAATAATTTAGAACGGCAAGGTACGATTTTATTAAATATGGCCTTTCTTTTTTACTCAGAAGGGGAAAAGCAAAAAGCAAAAAGACGGCATTATTGGCAACAAGCTAGTTATTATCTACAACAATGTTTAGCTATTTTTGAACAAGCCCAATTACCTAGTTTGGTAGCAGAACATATTAGTCAATTGGGGGAAGTTCTCAGGCGTTTGAAAGCTTGGGAACAACTGCAAAACTTAGCTCAAAAAGCCCTGACTTTACACCAAGATTATGGTGAACCAGAACAAATTGCCCAAGACTACGGGTTTTTAGCAGAAGTAGCTTTAGAACAGTTCCATTGGGAACAAGCAAATCAACTAGCCAAACAAGCTTTAGAAATTTTTGACCAAATTCCCCAATCTCAACCCCAAGCGGAAGGTTTATATCATTTTCTTCTCGCCCGTAGTTTAGGACAAACTGTTCCTCAACTACAAAGATTGGAGAAAATGACAACGGCGATCGCCCATTTAGAAATTGCTGGGGATAAATGTTCTCCTAGTTATGACCCTCAGCTTTATATTTCGATTTTAGACGAGTTGGGAACTTTATATTTTGAGCAGGGAAAATATCTTCGAGCTTTCAAAATTAAGCAAGCAAGGAGGGAAATTCAGACTCAATACGGTTTACGGGCTTTTATTGGGGCAGGAAAGCTTCAGCCTCACCGTCAGATGATTCCTAGTCCGGTTACTACTAAAATTTTGACAGGACAGCAAGATCAAGACAATACTTTTGAAGATATTGTCGCAGTTTCTGGGCGGCAGCAAGATGTTAACCGTTTGTTAGAAAGAATCACTCTACCTGCCCGTAAGTTAACGGTGATTTATGGGCAATCTGGCGTGGGTAAAAGTTCTATTGTGGAAGCCGGATTATTACCTGCTTTGAAACAAGCACATCCCGAAGGTAGAGAAGTTATACCTGTTTTATTACGAGTTTATAGTGATTGGTTAGGAAGCATTAATAATGCTTTGCAAGAACATAGTTTTAAGCAAGAATCACCGCAATATTTAACATTAGGGCAAAATAAACCTAGTATCCAAAAAATCATTACAAAACTCCAAGAAAATGCTCAGAATAATCTTTTAACTGTGTTGATTCTAGATCAGTTTGAAGAATTTTTCTTTGTCCATAAAGAGAGGAAAAGTAGACACACTTTTTATGACTTGTTTCGACAATGTTTGGTAGTACCTTATGTAAAGGTAATCATTTCGATTCGCGAAGATTATTTACATCGCTTGTTAGAATGTAGCCGTACTACGAAACTAGATATTATTGATAATAATATTCTTGATAAAGATATTCTTTATTATTTAGGTAACTTTACTCCACAAGATGCTAAATCAGTCATCAAAAGCTTAACAGAACGCGCTCAATTCCAACTAGAACCAGAATTAATTGAGCAGTTGGTTAGGGATTTAGCAGGAGATTTAGGGGAAGTTCTGCCCATTGAATTACAAATTGTGGGAGCGCAATTACAAAGAGAAAATATCACTACTTTAAAAGAGTATAAAATACGAGGGACGAAAGAGAAACTTGTAGAGCATTACTTGGCAACAGTAGTTGAAGATTGTGGGCAAGAAAACGAGCAGGCAGCCCAAAGAGTTTTATATTATCTTACCGACGAAAACAATACTCGTCCTTTCCAAACCAAAGAAGAACTTGCTTCTGATACAGAATTATCTAGTGAACAGTTGGATTTGGTTTTGACAATTTTAGTCGGTTCTGGTTTAATTGCTCGTTTCCCAGATTCTCAACTGGAATATTATCAACTTGTCCATGACTATTTAGTTAGCTTAATCAGGCAAAAATATCAACCAAGATCCTTAGAATTAGAACTAACAAAACAGCAACTTAAACAATCTTTAGCTCAGGAAAAACAACAAAGAAAAAGAGCAGAAGTTGCCGAAATAAAAGCCCTTAATTCCTTAGCAAAAACTCTGTTTTTATCCCATGATCAATTAGGAGCATTAGTCGCTAGTGTTAAAGCTGGCAAAAAGCTACTTAATGCTCAAGTTTCTCAATCTCTCAAAATTGAAACAATGGATCGATTGCGACAAACTATTTATGGTGTCAAAGAACGTAATCGTTTACAAGGTCATGATGCCGCCGTTTTTAGCGTTGCTATTAGTCCTGACGGTGAGAAAATTGCTACAGGTAGTTGGGATAAGACGGTGATAATTTGGAGTCGTCAAGGTAAAAAATTAAAAGTTATTAAAGGTCATGAAGCAATTATTTATCGTGTTACCTTTTCCCCCGATAGCAAAACTATTGCTACTTCTAGCGGGGATAAAACCATTCGTTTGTGGAGCCTAGAAGGAGAGCAGTTAAAAGTCTTTTGTGGTCATGAAGATGAAGTTTATCGAGTTAGTTTTAGTCCTGATGGTACATTATTAGCTAGTGCCAGTCGGGATAAAACTATCAAGCTTTGGCCCCTTAATGGAGAGCAAGAAATTCAAACTCTTAAAGGTCATGAAGGGGCAGTTTATCGAGTTAGTTTTAGTCCTGATGGTACATTATTAGCTAGTGCTAGTGAAGATGGCACTGTGAAGCTTTGGAATTTAGCAGGGGAACTATTAAAAACTATTTTAGCCCACAATAGCCCCATCTATAAGGTGGCATTTAGCCCTTTAGGGGGCTTGCTAGCCACTGCTAGCGATGACAAAACCGCTAAGTTATGGAGTTTGGCAGGAGAAGAAATTGCCACTCTGAGCCACCATACAGAACCAGTATACGGCATCACCTTTAGCCCTGATGGTAGTACTATCGCCACAGGAAGCGGGGATAAAACCATCAAAATTTGGAACCTGAAAGGAGAAGAACAACAAACCCTTTCTGGCCACGAAAATGCCGTTTTTAGCCTCAGTTTTAGCTTAGATGGTAAAATCCTAGCTACAGGGAGTGGAGATAAGACAGTGAAGCTTTGGAGTTTGGAAGAAGAGGCAAAACAAACTCTCCGGGGTCACAATAACTATGTTACCTGTGTTCGTTTTAGTCCTGATGGTGAAACTTTAGCCACAGGATGTGGCGATAAAATTGCTAAACTGTGGAATCTTGAGGGGGAAGTCTTACAAACTTTCCAAGGACATGAAGATGCCATTAATGGCTTAAGTTTTAGCCCAGATGGACAAAGAATTGTCACAGCAAGTTTTGATCGTACTGCCAAAATTTGGAACTTACAAGGACAAGAAGTTCTCACCCTACGAGGGCATCAAGACAAAGTTTACTGCGCTAACTTTAGCCCCGATGGTAAGAAGATTGCCACAGCAAGTTTTGATCGTACCGCCAGAATTTGGAATTTAAAAGGAGAAGAAATTCTTAGCTTACAAGGACACCAGGGGGCAGTTTTTGATGTTAACTTTAGTCCTCTAAGTAATTTACTTGTTACTGCTAGTGATGACAGTACTGTCAAATTGTGGAACCTCCAAGGGGAAGAATTAAAAACCATAATTAGACATGATCACGGCATATTAAAAGTGGTTTTTAGCCCCAATGGTAAAATCATCGCTACCGCTAGTTTAGATGGAACAGCCAAACTTTGGAACTTGCAAGGGGAAGAAATCAAAACTTTAGCTAGTCACAACAATTCTGTCCTAGCAGTCCGTTTTAGTCCTGACGGCAAAACTATTGCTACTGCTAGTGCCGACGGAACCCTAAAATTATGGAACCTAGAAGGAGAAGAATTACAAACCTTCCGAGGGCATAAGGATGCCGTAACCAGTATCAGCTTTAGCCCTGACGGTAAAACTATTGCCACCGCTAGCGGCGATCGCACAGTGATGTTATGGAATTTTGAGTTAGATTATTTAGAAGATTTACTGATGCGTGGTGGTCATTGGTTGCGGGATTATTTACTCAATAATCCTCATGTTGATCAAAGCGATCGCTATCTTTGCGAACGAGAAAATCATTTTTGAGTTAATACCAATTCTCTTTGTCACAACAGAGATATACTTTAGAGAGAGCCAAGAAAAGACTTATTCAAAAGCAATAAGCTAATGGCTAGTTGCTAAAATCTTATACTTGGTAAGGATATTTTATTTATTGGAGTTCTCTTACTGAATGGGGGTTAGAAAATACCCTGGATTGCCAGTAAAATGCTTTGGGCAACTTTCTGGTTTTTGTAGGTGTCAACTAGATCGAACATTCCCTCCATTAAAAATTCTTGGAGGAAATTTATCCTACTTGCAAAATGGAAATATTGAAGTATAATTTCAACCAACCTATGATTGTTCAGTGAAGATGCTTAGTACCGAACAAGAAGAAAAACTTACTCAAATCGGCGCTCATCTTCGACAAAGAAGACTTGAGCTAGATGTTCCCTTAGAAGATATATCCAATCGCACTAAGATCCGCAAATATATTTTAGAAGCAATTGAGGAGGCCCAAGTAGAGGAGTTGCCTCAAGCTGTCTATTTACCAGGTTTCATTCGTCACTATGGCAATGCCCTTAAGCTGAATGGGCAGGAATTAGCTGATGCTTTTTCCAAAGTTCCTGCAACCCCTGAAGCTTCAGAAAATCTTACCCCAGAACTATCCGTTCCTGTTGCCCCTGCAAGCAAAATTGCGTCTACCAATCGAAGTGCTAACCTCAAGCCAGCTTTAGCTATTTTACCCCTATTGCTATTAACCGTAGGGGCAATTGGCGGCGGGCTATTCTTTTGGCAACGTCAATCAGCCCAAAACTTGGTGAATACTGATTCTGAACCAAATGAACCAGAAGGAGAAACCCGTCCTCGTGTAGTCGAAGGTACAATTAAAAAAGAAGCTGCGCCCCCAAAAGTTAAACCTAGTGCAATTCCTACCCCAGAAACAGAAGCTTCTCCTGCCCCCCTAACAGCCTCAGCAACAGAAGCTTTAGCGGTTAAGGTGAGTCTAGAAGGTTCTTCTTGGATGCAAGTTAAGATCGACGGTAAAACCGAATTTGAGGGGATTTTAAAGGAAGGAGACGAAAAAGTCTGGAAAGCGGATAAAGAGTTAATTATTCGTTCAGGGAATGCTGGGGTAGTGAAAGTAGCCCAAGGTGGTCAACCAGCTAAGCCTTTAGGGCAACCTGGGGCTGTGGAAGAGGTGATTTTAACAGCTAATCAGTGATGCCTACGGCAACGGTAAGGCGTATAATGATACTAACCCTTTTCTGTTAGGCTGCTATTTTTCCCTATTATTTGAACTTCCTGAAAAAAGCCTATACTAAGGGATACAGACTCCGGTAATCGAATTTTGGCAATTTTCCCCCTCGCAATAATTTTGAGGACGAAAAAGCTCCCGTAGCATAGCCATGCCGGAGGCTTATCGCATACGATATCAAAGCTTTAGGATTCAGAAATTGCAAATGTCTTCGGGGAGTAACCAAAAAGGGATAGCATCCGATTTAGTTCTCCTACTGATGGCACTTGCCTCCACAGTAGACTCAACACTACCGCTACCATCAATGGTAGGGTTAGTATTCTTTTTCTCATTCCCAAGGAGTGCTAATCGGCTAGCTGATTGCCCTTCTCAATAGCTATCATCACTAGCACTTTCTTTGAAGGCGCAAACCACTGTTTCATCTGCCTTTGACAAGCTACACACAATCTTAACTTGTTACCAATGCCCATCAGGTGTGGGTTGATTGGCTACAGGTTTGCATTTGATTAGCTTTCAGGAATTAATCTTAATCTTAGAACAAAGACTTTATTTAGAACACCAATTTTGTGTAAGTTAGATAAATAAGGAGTTGCATATAAGGCAATAGTACTGGGGATGCAGATTTAACTTTGCATACTTTTTATGCCGAGAAGAAAGAAAAGATTTCCTTGCGGCCATCTAGGATACGGTCAAATTTGTCACCGATGCGCGCAAAAAAAGGCAAACCTGTTACAAAAGCAACAGGAAAAGCAGCAATGGGAAGAAACTTTTAGTCATGATCCTATTGATTTGAGAACTTTACCTCGTAATGTAGTCATTAAAGCTAGAAAAATAATAACTAGTTTGAAAACCAACAAAGATTATCGTGACTTTCGAGGTAAGCGCTTGCGTCATGATCGTTTTATTATTAGTATTCCTGTTACTCGTAGCTATAGATTAATCTGCCGCGATTGTGGGAGTTTTCTTACCCCAGAAGCAGTAGTTTCCCATGAAGAATATAATGTGCGAAAACCAGGAGGTTAGAAGGTTTTGCTAGCTAACTAATGGTTGACAGCTAATTGTTTACAAACCCTGTAGCCTTGTCTTTGCAATCAATTTTTGATACTTGACAGCTTATCCATAGTTACCAATAACTGATAATCGATAACTGAAACTTTTGATGTTGCTGATAAATATAAACTTCATTATTGCTAAAATATTTAATGTAGATAATTTTCAGTAAAAAGCTCCAAGCTGATAGAGAAAAAATTGCTGGACTAGCAACTTTGATAGCAGTTATGAAACATCTCTCTTTCAAACTAGCAAAAGCCCAGTGTAAACAAAGATAATTCTTAATATCTTCTAAGTCTGGTAAATAGGGTCGGTATTTATTAGAAACACAAGCATAAATTCTACTTTTAATTAAAAAATTAGTTTCCCACCGTTTAACTAAAGAAAATGCCCGGTTGTACGAGGCTTCCCAAAGAGTTCTATAAGCTAAATATTTATTAACTATCACTGCATCGCCATATTTAGCAATTTTGACCCAAGAATCAATATCGTCGCAATTGCCATCTAAATTAGAATCCCAACCCCCTGACTTAAAGAAAGCATTTCTTTGGAAAGCAACTTGCACTGGAGTGCCAAAAGGAAGCATTTCCATCAACATGGCATAATGAATATCTTCTTGTGGGACCCAAATATTCTCGTACTTTCCTTTAACAGGAGTGCGACTTATTTCCGTCTCTTCTTCATCCACCTGGACTGCTTGGCAAGAACAAATAACTGCTTTTGGATAGCCGGTAATCGCCTCTGCCATTTTCTCAATACAATCAGGGGCTAAATAATCATCATCATCTAAAAGTTTGATCCAATCTCCGGTAGCTACACTCACTCCAGCATTGACAGTTTGAGAGTGACCAAGGTTTTCTACGTTGTGATAATAAACAACCTGGTTATTGAGGCTTTTAATATACTCTTTTGTGCCATCATCAGAACAATCATCCGCAACAACTACTTCACAAGGAACAGTTTGATTTAAAGCTGATTCTATAGCTCTTTTTAATAGAGATAAACGATTGTAGGTAGTGATGACAATACTAAACTTCATAAACCGCAAATTTCTTGTAAACACTTCGATTATCTTAAATCTGTGTTCAAGATGGTGTTTGCGATCGCGTATAAGTTTTTAGTGAGGAATTTTGCAGCCCACAAGTACAAGAAATGCTACAGATAGATTTTAGGAAATATCAATTTGGGAACGAAATTCTGGTACACCTTTAATGCCCAAATTGAGATGAAAAACTGCCCCCGCCCCTTCTCCTTCTTCTGCTCGATTATCTCCCCCTGCTGTGGTAACGTACATATCTGTGTAATCTGGGCCACCAAAAGTTAAACAAGAAACTTTCTTTGCCGGAAACTTAATCTGTAATACTTCTTTCCCTTCAGGACTGTAGCGAAATAAATGTTCTCCATTCCAACGGGCTGACCAAAGATAACCTTGGGCATCTACTGTTAAGCCGTCTGGTACACCTTGATCTGGGGGAGTATTTATGTGAACTCTTTGATTACATAAAGTTCCTGTAACTTGTTCCCAATCCCACAAAGATATTTTTCCTTTTCCAGAATCAGTGTGGTAAATCTGTCGGCGGTTTGGGGTAAAACCCATACCATTAGAAAGTCCAATACCGTCAAGCACTTTGTTAATGCTGCCATCAAGATCAAGGCGATATAAACTAGCTAAATGTTGCTTTGTGGGCATCGTCCCGCATAAAACTCGTCCTGCTGGATCGGCGATCGCATCGTTAAAACGCCCTTCCCTTTCTTCTGGTAATTCTGCAATTAAAGAAGTGATTTTACCCTCTTGCCAGCGTTCAATTGCCCCACGGGCTTTAAATAAAAGTAGGGAACCATCTTTTTGTAAAGTAATAGCCCCAACGGATTCCCCTTGGTAAATTTGTTCGCTTTCCTGGGTTTTAGGGTTGTAGCGAAACATCTTTCCTTGGGGAATATCACTCCAATAAAGACATTGTTCGTCAGGATGCCAAAGAGGGACTTCGGCATTATGACATTGGTGATCGGCAATTATTTTCGGTTGATTCATTGACTCATGGCTAACATTCTCTCAATGGGTTTTCTGGCTGCAACGATAGTATCTTCTGGTAAAACAATTTCAGGCTGACGATTTTTCATAGCCAAATAAAGTTTCTCCAAAGTATTGAGACGCATATGAGGACATTCATTGCAAGCACAATTACTGGTAGAAGGGGCAGGAATAAAATTTTTCTGGGGTGCTTCTTTCTGCATTTGATGAATAATACCCGACTCAGTAGCCACTATAAACTCTTGAGAACTACTTTGTTGGCAATATTTTAACAGAGCAGTGGTTGAACCGATGTAATTGGCATGACGTAATACAGGGGGTTCACATTCTGGATGGGCAATAATTTCTGCTTCTGGATGAGAAATCTTCAGTTGCACAATTCTCTTTTCTGAGAAGGTTTCGTGAACAATACAACTACCTTGCCACAAAACTAGATCCCGCCCGGTTTTTTCCATCACGTAACGTCCTAAATTACGGTCAGGGGCAAAGATAATTGGCTGTTCTGGAGGAATTTCTGCCACAATCTGTACCGCATTGGAACTAGTACAGATAATATCACTCATGGCTTTGATTTGGGCAGTGCAGTTAATGTAAGACACAACTAAATGGTCAGGATGTAATGCTTTAAAAGCAGCAAATTCTTGGGGAGGACAGCTATCTGCTAAAGAACAACCCGCCTCTAAATCTGGCAAGAGGACAAGTTTATCCGGATTGAGAATCTTTGCTGTCTCTGCCATAAAATGAACTCCAGCAAAAACAATCACCTCCGCATTTGTAGCCGCCGCTTGGCGAGAAAGCCCTAAAGAGTCGCCAATATAATCAGCGATATCCTGAATATCTGGATCTTGATAATAATGTGCTAAAACTACAGCGTTCAATTCTCGCTTCAAGTCTTCAATAGCTGCAAATAAGTCATTAGGTAAGGAATGAAGATTTTTGTTTGGTGAAGATAAGGTTGTCGCAAACATAAAATTTGATGTCACCCAAAATTACGAATATGGAGAACTTTACTAATTATAGTAGAAGTCACCAAATATTATAGTTGGATTCACCAAAATTGCTAATTGCTAACAGTGACAAGCACTCTATGTAAGGGAGGGTTGATTTAGATTTCAGGTGATAGCATAGATTTAGCAGAACCAGCCCCTATAATAAATTTTGAATTTTTAATTGTTGATAATCTCCAACTCTGAACAACTTCCCTTAATTGAGGAGATAACCAATCATCGTATTGAGGATAAATAGGCAAACGCGGCACAAGTTGCCAGCCTTTTGATTCAATGTTTTTGGCAAGGCATTGAGGAGTAGGATGGGGATAACTGGGGTTCACTTCATCCCTTGGTCCGATTCCTCCTAAATCTCTTGCCCCAGCTTCAAGACACTTATTTAAAAAGCTAGGTTCATCTATTAAATTAGGGGGAATTTGAATCGTAATACTAGGAGGAAGAATGGCACGGGCTGTAGCAATAACTTCTGGTAATTGGTAAGGAGCAAAAGCTGGTGCAGCAAAACTCTGTTGTTGACCAGGACTATGGGGTTGTAGAATAACTTCCTGAATGTGACCGTAGCGTTGTTGCATAAGGGCGATCGCCTCCAAAGTTTCTTGCCAATCTTCTGGAGTTTCACCAATTCCTAACAACATACCTGTAGTGAAAGGAATCTTTAACTTGCCTGCTAACTCTAATTGTTCGAGACGCAACCTTGGTTCTTTACTGGGTGCGTGAAGATGTACAGTTTTAGTTAATTTGGGAGTTAACTGTTCCAACATCAAACCCAAAGAAACATTAACTTCTCTCATTTTTGCCATCTCCTCTTCTTTTAATGGCCCAACATTACTATGGGGGAGAAAGCCAAGAGAAAGAGCTAACTGACAAAGATTATAAATTCTCTGCAACCAAGCTTCTCTCCTCGAAGAATGGGGATGTACTTCCCCACTTAAAATCAGAATCTCGCAAATTCCCTGATTGGCAAGACTTTCTAGCTTCTCTTTGGCTTCAGACAAACTCAACCACTGACTTTCTCCAGGATCTTGGCGGAAGTTGCAATAACTACAGCGATTAAAGCACTCGTAGGTAGGAACGATTGTATAGGCAGGAGAATAGGTTATTTTGAAGCTCATAAGCTCAACTAATAATTTACTTAAGAGAACTTTATTTAAAATTCCTTTACATTGTGTAACAAAGTCGCTAATATTAGTTCATAAGCAAGTCAAACAAACTTTAAAGCTTAAAAACCTGAAAAGTTAATGAAACTTCGCTTACATACATTTTTTCACGCAATTATCTGAACCATGACAACTACATTACAACGTAGCCAAAGCGCAAGCTCTTGGGAGCGTTTCTGCAGTTGGATCACCAGCACCGAAAACCGCCTCTATGTAGGTTGGTTTGGAGTCATCATGATCCCAACTCTATTAACCGCCACCATTTGCTTCTTAATCGCCTTCGTAGCAGCACCTCCAGTTGACATCGACGGTATCCGCGAACCAGTAGCAGGTTCGTTATTATATGGAAACAACATCATCTCTGGTGCTGTTGTACCTTCATCTAACGCCATCGGCTTACACTTCTACCCAATTTGGGAAGCAGCTTCACTAGATGAGTGGTTGTACAACGGTGGACCCTACCAATTGGTAATCTTCCACTTCCTCATCGGCGTATTCTGCTACATGGGACGTGAGTGGGAACTATCCTACCGTTTAGGAATGCGTCCTTGGATTTGTGTAGCTTACTCTGCTCCAGTAGCAGCAGCAAGTGCAGTATTCCTAATCTACCCATTAGGACAAGGAAGTTTCTCTGATGGAATGCCTCTAGGTATCTCTGGAACCTTCAACTTCATGTTTGTCTTCCAAGCTGAGCATAACATCTTAATGCACCCCTTCCATATGTTGGGAGTAGCCGGTGTATTTGGTGGAGCGTTATTCAGTGCCATGCACGGCAGCTTAGTAACATCTAGCTTAGTAAGAGAAACAACCGAAACCGAATCACAAAACTACGGTTACAAATTCGGACAAGAAGAAGAAACCTACAACATCGTTGCAGCACACGGTTATTTTGGTCGTCTCATCTTCCAATATGCCTCCTTCAACAACAGCCGTAGCCTCCACTTCTTACTCGGAGCATGGCCAGTAGTAGGAATCTGGTTCACCGCTTTAGGTATCTCTACCATGGCGTTTAACCTCAACGGATTCAACTTTAACCAGTCAATCCTAGATTCCCAAGGTCGTGTAGTCAACACCTGGGCTGACGTATTAAACCGCGCAAACTTAGGCTTTGAAGTAATGCACGAGCGTAATGCTCACAACTTCCCCTTAGACCTAGCAGCAGGCACCTCTGCACCAGTAGCACTCACTGCCCCAGCTATCAACGGTTAAGTTGCTTGCAACACAATTGAATAGTTAAATAAAAAAGCGTCCTCCATCTACGGAGGGCGCTTTTTTAGCTTATTCTTATTATTCTTACTTTTGCCTAACAGCCTATAAATTATTTATTTCTTGAGATATAGCAATTATGAGGAACAAGTTTGAATACAGCCCATAGTTATAATCTTTTTGATTCTTTCACTCTCCTTTGAGGCAGAAGTTAAAATATCAATTTTCTAACACAATTTAAAAAGTATAAAGCTACAAAATAGATATTCAAGCTACTCATGAAAATAAAAACACTACTCAAATTTATTCCAGCCACGTTAGCTTGTTTCCTAGTCTTATCACCTCAACCTCTCAAAGCTCAACCACAAATAGAAGTCCCCGCACCGCTTCCGGACTCTGCTATTCCAGGAGAATCAGCTTATGCTCAATATATGAGATTGGGCTACGCCGCTTCTCAAAGAGGCGACTTTCAAACTGCTGCTAGTTATTTTCGTAGCGCCCTTTACGAACGTCCTCAAGATAGGGAAGCGACTATTGCTTATTGGAATGCTAAGGATGCCCTGCAAAAGACTCCTAATGAGGGTGAAACTGCCTATGACCGCTACATGGAAGTCGGTTACGATGCAACTGAACAAGAAGACTATCAAACCGCTTTAATTAACTTCCAAAGAGCCTTAGAAGAAAGACCGGGAGATTATTACGCTACTCAAGCTGTTCGTAATGTTAAAACCTATATTGCGCGTGGTCAAGACCCGTCTTCCCCAGAAGATGTTACATCCGAACCAACAGTTTATCCAGGAGAGTTACCCTATGATCGCTATATGAGACTAGGGTATGCAGCCGAACAGAGGGGAGATTATCAAGCAGCAATTCGACATTTCCGCAGTGCCTTATACGAACGTCCTCAAGACCGACAGGCAACAAATGCTTACTGGAATGCTAAGGATGCTTATCAAAATAAAGAGAGCAATAGTACCGAGGTAGAAAGTGATTATGACCGCTATATGCGTATTGGTTATGATGCGACGGAACGAGGAAACTATCAAACTGCGTTAATAAATTTCCGAAGAGCATTAGAAGTACGTCCAGGAGATACCTACGCAACTCAAGCTATTCGCAATGTCACAACCTACATCAATCGTGGCAATTAGTAATTGAGCAATAATGAAGCTGTTAGGTATGAAGAATTGTTACTGGGGCAGTGTGGCAAGGGGCAGAAAAGAGTGTACAGCTTATTTTAGCTAATTCAATATATCGTTTAAATGGGCAACAGTTTACTACTTTCTATTCCTACGTGCTTTAGATGCCAAAGTACCTACTGTAACTATCCCCAGGAAGATAGAATGTTCTGGAACTTCCTGGGGGTTTGGCGGCTGATTCTATAGGAGTCGGTTGCTCAAAAGCTATAGTCCCACCATCAAAAAATTCAAAGTTTTCATTAAAGTAGGTAAAGTCTCTTTCTCCATCAAAAGGATTGACGAAAATATCAAAACCTAATATGCCATCAGGAAGAGGGTTATTAGAAGGCACACCAAAATCGTTATCAACAATATACTGCAACCCAATCAATTTTCCGTCTAAAAAGTCTAGGCGAAGAGCATTGTTTTCTCCTGTACGCCCTCCAGCATTATCAAATTCATCAAAATCATAACCTGTGCCGAAATTAAAATTCACCTGGATTTCTTCAGAACCCCTTAAGGTTTCAGAACCTACTCCAGTCAAGAGATTATCATCAAAGGTGAAATCTCCAAGAAAAGTTTGATTATTAAAAGGACCTTGGTTAGCGGTAACTTTGAAATCAAATGATTGGGTGAGCGCTAATGCTGAGTCAACTTCTATTGTTGTACTAAGCAAAAGAGCCGCAGCGCTGAGAACAAACTTTTTTGAGAGGGGATTCAGCATTTAGTATTACCTTGAGTTGATCATTTTTAAAGTTCTCAATGTTATTTAGGCATAAGATAAATCATGCCAAGGCTTATCACAGTTATAATTGGTCTTTGGTTAAGACCACTTTACCTATTGCTATTGTTAAATTGCTATAGCTTTTCTATATCTTCATTGAATCTTTATTCGTTCTAATTGTTTCCCTAAGACAAGTGACGAATTTGCTTCTATATTTTAGCTTTCTACGTGTTATAACGCAATAGTTGCTTTTGCGGGAGCTATCTTGAGAAGAATATCAAGGATATATACATACAATCTATTTATCTAAAAAAGTAGTATCTAGTTGACAAAACTTACTTTTTCCTCGGATCAAGAAACAGACTCCAGTATTTTTGCTACAAACACTTAGTAGAAACGGTAAGTAATTGATAAAAATAAGTTGGATTTTTTAATTAAAGAAACAGCTAGTTATTCTTTGAGAAAATAAATTTAGATTTGTTAAATCTAGCTCAGTTACTACTAATTATTGCTTTGAGTAATTATCATTGTTCGTAGTTTATTCAATAGCAGCTTAAGGGAGGAAAGTACCACCTATGTCTGAACCATTTCTAGGTGAAATTAAAATGATTGCCTTTGATTTTGCACCTCAAGGATTTGCTTTTTGTTACGGTCAGGTACTAAGCATTAGTCAGAATCAATCTCTTTTCAATCTCATTGGAGATGCTTATGGTGGAAACGGCACTAGTACTTTTGCTTTACCTGACTTGAGGGGGAGAGTACCTATTAATGCGGGGCAAGGGCCTGGTTTAAGCAATAGAGTTTTAGGTCAATCAGGAGGTAGTGAGACAGTTACTTTAACTGAGAGTCAGATTCCCTCTCATAATCATGATCTAAACGCAGATTTAAACGCGACTAGTAGTAGTGCAAATACTAGCGATCCCGCAGGGAAATTATTAGGAAAGTCTAACCGACCTACTTACCTTTCAGGAACTGCTGATGTTAAACTTGACTCTGATTCTGTTAGCGGCTCTACAACTAGTGTAGGAGGCAGTCAGGCACATAATAATGTCCAGCCCTTTCTTAGTATTAATTTTGTGATTGCTTTGACCGGTGTATTCCCTTCACAGAATTAATACTGTGAAAATGTAATAGGAGTGTTCAAGGGAGGAAAAGGGAATTAGCGCCGATATAACTACCACAGGGCAATTTATTGCCACCGAACCTCTGGGTAAAAGTGGCGAAGCCGCAGAGAAACAAGTTTGGGAAGCCATCCAAGCTGCTTTTGGAGAAAGAGAATGTTTAGGCTATTGGCGCTACCCTATTTTTTCTCAGGTGGGGCAGTATCGCCGGGAACCAGATATTCTCATTGCTGATCGCCAGTTGGGATTGATTGTTATTGAAGTCAAAGCCCTGAAGATTGAACAAATTGTCCAAATTTCTGGGCATTGCTGGGAATACCAAAACTTTTATACAACTAGAGGTAATCCCTATCAACAGGCAGAACAGCAACTCTATACACTCTTGGAGTATAGCGATCGCGAACCAAGTTTAAAAGGGCAAGTTACGGGGCGGGCTTTGGTTGCTTTACCTTTAATTGAGGAAAGTCAGTGGCAGGAAAGAGGATTTAAGCAACTACCCTCTTCTCCCCCTATTTTGCATCAAGATGTCCTCCAACCAGAAACCAGACAGCCACTCTACCAACTCATTGCTAAAATTCCCCCCCTCACTCCGAACAATCAGCTCTCTACCGAACAGTGGCGATTACTTCTTGCCACCTTAGCTGGCACTCCTCTCTATTGCCCGCCTACCCACCGTGTCCTCACTGCTGAGACTTCTAGGGGCCACATCTTACAACAAATACGTGCCAGGGTAGGTATCTTCGACTGGGAATCTGAACGCATTGCCAAACAAATTCCTCCGGGGCCACAACGTCTTAGGGGGGTTGCAGGTTCAGGAAAATCCGTTGTGCTATGTCAAAAGGCGGCCCATTTGCACCTAAAATATCCCCATTGGCAAATTGCTTTAGTGTTTTTCTCCCGCAGTCTTTACTACCCGATTGTAGACCAAGTAGATCGCTGGCTGCGGCATTTTAGCTGCGATGAAGTAGGTTATGATCCCCAAAACCCCAACCTACGCATTCTCCATGGTTGGGGTAGTTTGCAGCAACCAGGTTTGTATAGTGTGCTTTGTCGTCAAACTGGCATCCCACCTCTCACTGTGGGAGATACCCGCAGTAGACAACCTACCGAAGCCCTAGCCCAAGCTTGTAAAGACTTACTGCAACAGGCTGCCATTCCCCAACTTTTTGATGCTATCCTCATTGATGAAGGGCAGGATTTATTAGTAGATCGAGAGTATAAGTATCAGGATAAACAACCTTTCTATTGGTTAGCTTATCAGGCCTTGCGCCCTGCAAACCCAGCCCAACCAGAACAAAAAAGGTTGATCTGGGCTGATGATGAAGCACAGAGTTTAACTAGTCTCCGGGTAGCTAATGCTAAAGAACTGTTCGGGGAAGAATTAGCCCATTTAGTTACTGGTGAATACAGTGATGGTATACCCAAAACGGCCCTGTTGTCCCGTTCCTACCGTACACCAGAACCCATTTTGACCCTAGCCCAAGCCCTGAGTATGGGCTTCCTCAAACGAGGGGGTATGTTGACAGGGGTAAGTACCTTAGCAGACTGGCAAGGATTAGGCTATCAACCTGAAATCACCCATAGTCCTCTAGGGAGGGGAACAGTTCTCAGCCTTGCTCGTATAGAGGACAACTGCCCTCATCCCCTGCCTCAACTTTGGCCTCAAGAAATGATTAAGTTTCAAATTTATGGCGATCGCACTTCAGAATTAGAGGCCTTGGCTCAGAATTTGTTCTATAATCTCCGCTATGATGGTTTGCGTCCTAGTCGGGAATTATTAATAATAATCCTTGGTAGTGGTTTAGAGGCTATACAGCTAGAAAAAAGAGTAGCCCAATTTTTGATCGCTCAGGGTTTGGATATTTATATTCCTAGTACTAACACTCATAACCAGCTTCGCTCTGATAAAAGTAATTCTCAACCCAACCAATTTTGGTACGAAGGGGCAATTACCATTAGTCGTATTCACAGAGCGAAGGGTCAGGAGGCAGATCTAGTTTATTTAGTTGGTTTAGATCAAATTGCCAAAGAAGAAGATAACCTCTATCACCGTAACCAACTCTTAGTAGCCTTAACCAGAACTAGAGGTTGGGTTCATCTCAGTGGCATTGACAGCTATCCTCTATACGAAGAACTCCACAGTATTATCCACAAGGGTAATAGCTTCAGTTGTCGTCAAGATCGTCCTCCCCAAAGACAAATTTGTCTTAGCCCTGCCGGGGAACTGCTACAACGCTATAACCAAGGTAGTAGAAATTTCCAGAATATTCATCTGCCGATGGCACAACTACCAGGAGTTAATCTCTCTCAAGCCAATTTAATCGGGGCTAATCTCGAAGGTGCTAATTTAGAAGGAGCGATCTTAGATGGAGCTAAATTGGCGATCGCTAATTTGGTGGGAGCGAATCTCTCTGGTGTCAGTCTGCGTAAGGCTCAATTAATAGGGGCTAATCTCAAAGGTGCTAAGCTTAGAAATGCTGATTTACAGTTTGCAGATTTAACAGATACTTTCCTTGAAGGAGCAGATTTGAGGGGAACTTTACTGGAGCAAAACGAAAGCACTTTTAAATGACTCTAAGGAAAAGATATAGCTAAACAAAAGGCAAAGAAGCTAGTGGAGAACCTTCTGTTGGGCTTCTAACAAGTCTTTAATCCCTTTTTCGGCTAAATCCATTATTTGGTTAAGTTGGCTACGGCTATAACTTCCTTCCTCTGCTGTTCCTTGTACTTCAATAATACCCATTTCTCCATTCATCACCACATTAAAATCAACTTCTGCGGCTACATCTTCTGGGTAGTTTAAATCTAAAAAAGCTTCCCCTTCAATAATGCCTACAGAAATTGCTGCTACCGGATGACGTAGAGGGGACTTTTCTAAATCTCCTTTTTTCAGCAACTTGTTAATAGAATCAGCTACTGCAACATATCCTCCAGTAATGGAAGTTGTTCTTGTACCAGCATCAGCTTGAAGCACATCGGCATCAACAGTAATGGTATATTCTCCTAAAGCTTGGAAATCGAAACAAGCCCTTAAGCTACGCCCAATTAAGCGTTGAATTTCTTGGGTACGTCCAGACAGTTTGAGTAATTCTCTAGGATGGCGTTGGGGAGTTGCCCCTGGTAACATTCGATATTCTGCCGTTAACCAGCCAGTCCCCGTATCCTTGAGAAATCGGGGGACACCAGGAGAAACGCTAGCAGTACAAAGTACTTTGGTATCACCACAACAGGCAAGCACAGAAGCAGAAGCAAAGCGAGTGTAGTCTAATTCAAAACTGTGGGGACGTAACTGATCTGGTTGACGATTATCGGGACGTTGCCAAGGCATAAAGATATATAGGTATTTTTTGTGGGCGCTAAAAGTTTTGCCACTGATTACTGAATTACGATTACTTGTTACTTAACGATACGGAGAGGGGGAGATTCGAACTCCCGGAGCCTTTCGGCTCATCCGATTTCAAGTCGGACGCGATCGACCACTCTGCCACCTCTCCAGACAAGCTTTTTTTATTGTATCAAGGTAAGGACTTTACCGCAGGGTCTGAGGAACTATAAAAAGTCTCTTGGGAGGCAACTTCAAATTCAGATCCTAGCCAAACTAGGGATATTTCCTCTACAACTCCATTATGGAGAGAAACTAAAGAAAAATTCCGTAACCGTTTTCCTTTCACCTCTTTGATACGAGGAACCCTAGCAGCATTAAAATAAACTGTTCCTTGGGGAGAAGTTTTAATTATGGTACGCAATCTTTTTTTAGTATGGCGTAGGTTATGGTGCATATGACCAAAAGTTACTAGAGGAATAGTTTTTCCTAAAGTTCGTGCTTGTTCAATGGCTGAGGTTAAATCAGGATCACCAAAGTCTCCCCCTTCTCTTTGCCAATCTCGGCCACAAATATCTTCTGGTTTATCTCCTAAGCCTGCTGGCCCTGAATGACTAAGAAAAATGATTGTTTCGTAAGCTGTTTCTTTCGCAGCAGCAACTATTGAAGTAGTTGATTCTTCTAGGTTATTAATGCCCCAGCGATCGCGATAAATTTTATCTATCCTTAACTGAGATCCTCCCCAACTAAAAGGACGACCTCCAACTACTGAGAGGTTAAATTGAGGAAAATCCAACTTGCCATAACCAACATGACTTTCTCCTAACAAATCTAGTTGTTGTTGAAGACGATCCTCTTTTTGCAGATCATAAGGAGGTGTTCTTCGCCAAGGATTAGCCATGTACCAGACATCATGATTGCCTAATACCACTGCTTTGGGGATTTTGACTGAGGCAACTTTTGCTACTACATCTACAGATTCATTACCAAAATCCCCCACAAATAGTACTAAATCTACTCCTAAGTGGTGCAGGGTAATTTCATCTTCATCTTCCCAGAGGTCATGTACGTCTCCGACTACAGCAATTTTCACTTTATTTTTCATCGCAATTACCCTCTTTTCAATGATGCCTAACAGCATCAGTTATCTTCTGCTGAATCTTGCTTAGCAAGCCTTTTGAACCAAGGACTTTTACTGATACTTTGGTATAGCATTGCTGAACCTGTAATTAGCATCCATAGCAAAGCTAAGCCATTAACCAGTACATAAATTGGCTCTAGAAACTTGCCCAAATACTCTCCTTCATGAATCACCATAAAAATATGGGCTTGATCCCTAGACCAACCAAACCAACTTTTACCAATACGGTAAGTTACTCCTGTGGCTGCGGTGACGAAGAACGGAATTAGTACAATGGGAGCCATTTTGCTGTGTAGTTTGCGAAATAAGCGCAGATCCATATTTTTTTAGTGTTAGATAGCCTTTAAAATCACAACTGGAAGCATTTTAACCACAAAAAGTTTAAACACCTTCATAGCGCATAATTTCTACAGGTAAAGAGAAGATGTTTTTGGCTAACATAGGTAAAGCAAACTTGATTTTTAGTGATTTAGGTAAATCTTGCCAAGAAACAGATACAAAACCCAAATGAGCATAGAATTGAGGCAGTTTTTTACCCAAACACTCGATGTAAAGAGGCTGGGTTGCTTGTTTCACCAAATGTTGAGCTAAATAACTTCCTAAACCGCGATCGCGCCACTTTGGTTTCACAACCAAACTACCTAATTCTTGCGCCCCTGTGAAACTGCGTAACTGTCCGCAAGCTATAATCTCTTGGGGAGAGGCAATAACCCAAAATTGTTGCCACTTTAGCTGAGTCGGGTCAAGTTTAGCTCCAAAAACCAACTTTCTAATTGACCAAATATCTCGTTCTGTCGCTCGGCGCAGCACATACCCCGATGGTAGTACCATATTAATTTGTTTTTGTTGTGGACATAGAACTTTTTTCCTGGCTTTCCTAGTTCAGAAAAATCTCTTCCCTCAATTTAGCTTCTATGAGTTACTTTGGTAATTGTGTCGCTCTAAAGAGTCGATGCTGTCGGACAGGTTAATATCTCCGGTTTCAAACATCCCTAGACCATAAACTTCAGAACTAAAAATTAATAATCTCGATGTTAGTTTATCGTCATCTTATCGCGGTCAGTATAGGAGCAATTATCACTCTAGGCGGTTCTCTGCCAGCAACCTCCCAAGAAGGTCTTTCTTCTGGAGGTCGGCAAACAGCCCAAAATGTTCCTACCTTTCCTCAATCAGAAGAAATTATTCCCCAAGATAGTAACTTCTCCATGAGCGAACCAGAGCCTCCGATGGCTCCTTTTAGTGAATCTTTACAGGGCAGGGAAGATTATATAAATCCTTTTCTGCAAATTCCAGAAGGAGTAGAAGTTCCCCTCAATATTCCTTCTCCTAATGAGAATCTCCCCATTGGTTCCCTGGAATTTCTTGATCCTAGTGCTAATCCTTTGTTATTTCCCACTGAAGCTGATGAGGTTAGGGTAGAGAATATTGAGCTTATATCTTTAGAACAGGCTATTGAGATAGCGAGGAAGAACAATAGGGATTTAGAAGAAGCCAGACTAAGCTTAGAAAGCTCCCGTGAGGGAGTGCGAGAGGCTCTAGCTTCAGAGTATCCAACCATTAGCACTCAATTGGATTTTACTCGTTCTGACTCTGCTAATAGTGAATTATCTTTCAGGCGATCGCCTCAGTTTGGCCTTTTCACTGGGGACGATGATACAATCAGCACGAGTTTTAATGGTAGCCTTGAAGTTAACTACGACCTTTTTACATCAGGAAGAAGATCGGCTCAAATTAAAGCAGCAGAAGAACAGTTGCGTCTCAACCAACTAGATTTGGAGCGTACCGCAGAACAAATTCGTTTTGAGGCTACAGAGGCTTATTATGATTTGCAAGAAGCAGATGCTCAAGTTGTGATTGCTAGAGCTGCGGTTGAGCAAGCTGAAGCTAGTTTGACAAATAGCCAGTTGCGGGAAAGCGCTGGTTTGGGTACAAGGTTTGAAACTTTGCAAGACGCAACTCAAGTAGCAGATGCTGAGCAAAATCTTGTTCTAGCAGAATCGCAACAAAATATTGCTCGTCGTTCCATAGCCTTGGTTTTGGGCTTAGGTCAAAAGGTAGGGGTACTTGCCGTTGCTAGTGATGCTATTGTCGCTGCTGGGGAGTGGGATTTATCTTTAGAAGAGAGTATCATTCTCGCTTTGAAAAATAGGGCTGAGTTAGAGCAAGAATTAATTAGAAGAAATATTAGTGATCAACAAAGGCGCATTGCCCTATCTGATCTTCGTCCCCAAGCTAGTTTATTCGCTAATTACGATGTGTTGGGGGTTTTAGATGATAATTTAGGCCCAGCAGATGGTTTGACCATTGGGGCTAGGTTAAGGTGGACTCTTTTTGATGGTGGCGCAGCTAATGCGAGGGCCGAACAAGAACAAAAGAATATTGAGATTTCTGAGAATCGCTTCGACAATCAACGTAACCAAATTCGTTTGGAAGTGGAACGAGGTTATTACAATCTGATAGCAAATAAAAGAAATATTTCTACTGCCAGAGCAGCGGTGACATTAGCCGTAGAAAGATTGAGATTAGCCCGTCTGCGCTTACAAGAAGGTGTGGGTATTAAAAGTGATGAAATTTCTGCCCAAAGTGAATTAACCCGTGCCAGAAGTAATTTGGTAAGGGCTGTAGTAGATTACAACCGAGCATTATCCTCACTGCAAAGAGCAGTAACTAATTTGCCTGATGGCAAGTTGTTCGATTTACCATAGTGATGTGGGGAGACGAGCAGATATCCTCATATCCCTTTTCTCTAAATCTTATCCCTTATATTTTCTTAACATTCTATAAAATAAGAATATCGTTAAAAGAAAAAGAGGGCTGATGGCTAATATCACATTTGTTAAAGAAGATAAAGAAATAATAGCTGCTGATGGGGCTAATTTAAGAGAAAAAGCTTTACAAAATGATATTGATCTCTATACCTTGAAGGGAAAGTTAATCAACTGCGGGGGATATGGACAGTGCGGCACTTGTTTGGTTGAAGTGGTTGAGGGAATAGAAAATCTTTCTGAAAAGACAGATTTTGAGAAACGCAAACTTAGTAAAAGACCCGATAATTACCGTTTAGCTTGCCAAACTATGGTTAATGGCCCAGTAAGTGTCAAAACTAAACCATAAAATTTTGCTTATTCCTTCTATTTCAACTCGATGATATTCTAAGGGTAGTTGGTTTAAATAATTTTTAGAGGCGCTAATTATATGCAAGTAAACGATTTGGGATTTGTTGCCACAATCCTATTTGTGCTAGTTCCTACAGTTTTTTTACTAATTCTGTACATTCAAACAGCAAGTCGCGGCGAAGGTTAAAAACATTCAAGCATTTGTTGGGAAGAGACGTTAATATCAGCGTCTCTTCTCCTTTACCAGTCAATTTTCAATTGACTAACTACTCTAGGTAGTTGTTCTGGTTAAAAGCACAGGGCAAGTCGCATTGACCCTAACATAATCAGATAAAGAGGTTCCTAATAAACGGTCTAGATCAGGAAGTGCCTTGGCAATAGAAGGGCGGCGATCTGGGGAACCCATAACTAGTAAATCGACGTTATTGTCCTCTATGGCTTGACAAATTTCCTTACTAGGTCTTCCTCCTGTCACCAGGCAGCTATATTTAACTCCCATACGTTTAACTTTAGTAATTGCCTCAGCTACAACAGGATTCTGTTCCATCTCACTTTGAGAAAGAGGTAGCAATTTGGGGCTTAAATCCGGATTAACCCGGAATAAAAGTAGTTTAGCTCCTGGATAATCTCTGAGCAAATAAAGAGCTAAATCTAAGCTAGATTGGGAGGCCTCAGAGCGATCTAAGGCTACCATAACATTCTTGATTTTTTTGACATAAATATCGTCTTTAACCAAGAGCATAGGACGATCCGTTAGTTGAAATACATACTGACTAACAGAGTTTTCCAAAAATGATTCTAAACGTTGTAGACCCCGCGAACCCATAATAATTAAATCAGCATCAATTTCTTGAGCGACTTTACATACGGTATCTTTAGGTTCTCCTTGACGAAGCATACTAGAAACTCGATCTGCTTCTATATCTAGGGATTGGATAACTTCTGCAAGAATTTTTCCTCCCTCTTCTAATTTCTTTGCCATGGTGTCTGTAGTAACTTGAGAAGGAACAACATGAAGAATATTAATAGAGGCATTCTTGATGGCAGGAATTTCTCGCAGGTATTTCAACATCTGTTCGGAATTTTCTGTTCCAGAATAAGCAAACAAAATTTTCTTAATCATGATAATCTCTATAACAAATTAATTTTGAGAAACACTTTCTTAATCTTAGGATTATTGTTGATTTTGTTGGTTATATTTAACGAAATATAACCAAATGTTTTTAATTGTTAATTGTCAAGCTACCAGGAATTTAGATTATTTATTAGGGTAAGGGAATAGGTAATAGGGGAAGAAATATATTAGCTTTTCCTTGTCGCTTATTGATAGTTGATTTGTATTTTGCTTGCTGCGGCTGTAGCTTTTCGCCTTGCTTCTTTCACGCTATTTCCTTTAGCTAAAGCAACTCCTAAACGACGTAAAGGGCGGGATTGTGCTTTGCCAAATAAACGTATATCTGTACCAGGTTCTGCTAAAGCTTCTGCTACGCCGTAGAAACTGATTTTCTCAGCATATTTTTCTGCTAAAATAACTGCGCTAGCTGAACTGGCTAGACAATTTATTTGAGAAATTGGCAAACCCAGGATAGCACGTAAATGTAACTCAAATTCATTAAGATTTTGAGAGATTAAAGTTACCATGCCAGTATCGTGAGGGCGAGGAGAAAGTTCTGAAAAAATTGCTTCATCTTTAGTGATAAAAAACTCAACACCGAAAATTCCTGCACCTCCTAAAGCATCTGTTACTTGAGTTGCGATCGCCTGAGCTTGAGCTAGTATTTCTGGTTTGATATTCGCCGGTTGCCAAGATTCTTGATAGTCTCCTCGCTCCTGCCGATGACCGATAGGAGGACAAAAAACCGTTAGTTTGTTCCACTGTTTAACTGTCAATAAAGTAATTTCAACTTCAAAATCAATAAACTCTTCAACAATAACTTTCCTCCCTTCCCCCCTTGCTCCTTCTAAGGCATTTTTCCAAGCAGTTTCAACTTCATCAACTGAGGTGATAATTGATTGCCCTTTTCCTGAAGAAGACATGACAGGTTTAATTACATTAGGAAAACCAATTTTTTTACAAATGGTTAGTAACTCTTCTAAGCTAGTTGCATAATCATAATTTGCCGTTCTAACTCCTAACTTTTGGTTCGCTAATTCGCGAAGGCGATCACGATTCATCGTATAATTAGTAGCCCCAGCAGTAGGAATAACAGTGAAACCTTGTTGTTCTAATTCAAGTAACTTTTCTGTGCGAATGGCTTCAATTTCTGGAACAATAAAATCCGGTTGATGCTTCTCAACAATTCTTGCTAACTCGTTGCCATCAAGCATAGAAATTACTTCCCAACCATCAGCAACCTGCATTGCTGGAGCATTGGCATAACTATCAACCGCCACCACAAAGTTACCTAGGCGTTGAGCGGCAATCACAAATTCTTTACCTAATTCTCCTGAACCTAAAAGGAGGAATTTCTTGGGAAGTTGTAAAACTTTTTCCATTCACCCTTAAAAATGCTATCAAACTAGTCTATTGTAGAGCCATCTGGTAATAGTCTTTGTCAATTCTCTCTTAAGTAAGGGCAGGTTTATTTGGATTTAAGCAACAGCAGAGATTTAGCAGAACCCGCCCCTACAATAAATTTTGAATTTTGAATTTATGCTACTCCCTGCTCCCTTCTTCACACAATGACACAATACTTTGCTACAGTTGCTCGCGGTTTAGAATCAATTGCTGCTCAAGAATTAGAACATTTGGGGGCTGTGGATATTTGCCCTGATTTTACCGGGGTACATTTTAGTGGCGGTCGCGAAGCGTCTCCGGAGGAGAATCGCGCTTTACTTTACCGGGTTAATCTTTGGGCAAGAACAATTTTTCGGGTTCTTGTTCCCATTCGGGAGTTTCCTTGTCGTGATGCAGAAATGCTTTATGAAGAAGTACAGAAAGTTCCTTGGTCAGACTATCTTAGCTCTGATAATACTTTAGCTGTAGCTTGTACTGGAAAAAATCGTCAGCTTAACCATAGCCACTTTACTGCTCTTCAGGTGAAAAACGCTATTGTCGATTTACAACGGGAAGAAACGGGGGAACGTTCTACTGTGGAACTTGATGCGCCTGATCTGCAACTCAACATTCACATCCATAAAAACCGAGGCATCTTAAGCTTAGATAGTACTGGAGAAAGTTTACATCGTCGGGGTTATCGTTCGGCTATGGGTTTAGCCCCTTTAAAAGAAACCCTTGCTGCGGCTTTATTAATCATGTCGGAGTGGGAACCTAGTTTACCTTTTTTAGATCCCCTTTGTGGTTCTGGAACTTTACCTTTAGAAGCGGCTTTAAAAGGACTCAACATTGCTCCTGGCTTGCATCGTCAAAGGTTTGCTTTCCAAAGTTGGTTGGATTTTGATGCCTCTTTGTGGCTAAAGTTGAAAACAGAAGCAGAAAATGCTGCTTTCCCTCAACTCCTCGCCCCCATTTATGGCAGCGATCGCAATCCAGAAATTTTGGCTCAAGCCCGTAGCAATGCCAAGCGCTGTAACCTCCAACAACAAATAGAATTTGCTGTCACTGAATTAGCCCAAGTAACTGCCCCGGCTGAGAAAGGAATTATCATCTGCAACCCTCCCTATGGTAAGCGTGTTGGGGAAGAAGAAGAGTTAGAAGCTTTATATAAATTACTTGGGGATGTTTTTAAGCAGCGTTTTAAAGGTTGGACAGCTTATGTACTAACAGGTAATAAGGAGTTAGGGAAGAAAATTGGTTTAAAGGCTTCTCGACGTATTCGCGTTAATAATGGTTCTCTCCCTTGTACTTTACTCAAGTACGAACTTTATTAGCTATACCCCCAGCTATTATTTACAACGCCATCAAGAAAGTACTCGTCTCTAATATCTCCTATTTCATCAATTACTTTCTTCCTACTAACCAATAAGAAATCATCTCTCCCCTACCCCTAATATGAATCTTACCTCGTTTTTCCAAGCAATATTTAGTTTGTAAATGCTGATAAGTAGCTTCACTAACTTGGATGCGGCCTTTTTTTCCTTGTGTTTCTAAGCGACTCGCCACATTAACCGCATCTCCCCAAAGATCAAAAATAAACTTCTTTGTACCAATAACTCCACCGATTACAGGCCCAGTATTAATACCAATACGTAACTGGAATAGTTTGCCATCATCATGTTTGAAACCAGCGATCGCCTCTTGCATATCCAAAGCCATTGCTGCTACTGCCTCAGCATGATCACTGCGAAATGAAGGGACACCACCTACCACCATATACTCATCGCCAATAGTTTTAATTTTTTCTAAGCTATATTTCTCACAGAGGCGATCAAAAATAGAAAAGATTTGATTGAGTAAATCGACTAATTCTGTGGGATGTTTCTTAGCCGCTAAGCTAGTAAAGTTAACTAAATCTGCAAACATAATTGTTGCTGCGGCAAAGCGTTCGGCAATAGGTTGTTGATTTTGTTTTAAGCGTGTTGCGATCGCTGCGGGTAGAACATTTAGTAGTAAGCGTTCAGATTTTTCTTGTTCTAAGCGCAGTTTACCTTCAAAGAGTTTGCGCTCGGTAATATCTTGAACAGAACCTTGGTAACAGAGTAAGTTACCTTGGGTATCAAAAATACTATGGACACTTTCAGAAATCCAGATAATTTTACCATCTTGACGGCGAACTTGAGACTCAAAACCCGATACTTGTCCCTCTTGCTGCATCAATTTGATAAACTTGAAGCGTTGTTTAGGATCAACATAAATTTGTTGGGCAATATTCTCCACATTACTAACTAATACTTCAGGAGATTCATAGCCGTAAATTTTTGCTAGGGCTGGGTTGGCGCTAATATATTTGCCGTCAGGAGTAGTTTGGAAAATACCTTCAATCGCATTATCAAAAATGCGCCGATATTTATCCTCAGCCTGTTGCATTGCTTCTTTATTTTGCTTACTTTCAGTTATATTCCTAGCAATCCAAATAACTGTATTTTCGCTAAGGGGAGAAACTTTGGCATAGAAATGTATCTCTTGTGCTTCAATAACTTGGGAGTATTCTACAGAAACAGTTTGTTGAGTCTCCAATGCTTGTTGAATGTAGCGTAATTTAATCTCAGCGTGCTGTGGTGATAAAACTTCAAAAATATTTTTATTTAAAACTTGCTCAGCAGACTTACTTGGGAAACCTGGGTTAGTAGGGGCAACTTTACGATAATACCCTTGGCCATCAAAAACAAAAATCAAGTCTGTCATTGCCCCAAACAAAGTTCTCAGTTCGGCTTCTGTGCGTTCTTGTTCGGCAACTTTCTTTTGCAATTCTAAGGTGGCTGCTTCTAGTTGCCGAGATTTTTGCTCCAATTGCCAGCTATATTCTATCTCCTGAGTTAAGTCTGAAAGCATATCAATAACCACTTCTGAGGTAGGAGAATTGACTTCTTCTAGTCCCAACCAAGGCAAAGGTTTAATGAGGTTTTTGCTAGTATAAACAATCTCAAATTGCCCCGTAGATTTTACTTTGCCGATGCGACAGTTTTTCCAAACATGGTGGTTAGCTTCAACCCTCACCAACCCCCCAGGTGCAGCAAAACTCTGTCCGTAAGCCGCTATTCTTACCTGTTCTGTAGCAAAAGATTGAGCTAATTCTACTGCTTGTCGCCACAAATAAACTTGGCTGTAGGCAGCTTCAATGGGGTCACTAGTTACTGCGGTTGCATCTTGCCAGTTTTGAAAGCTTTCGACAAAGGCTTTATTGCTAGGGGTATCAAGACTTTGAAAGTATGTCCAACAAGCATAATGTCCTGCTGCTACAGCACCGATTTGTTGAAGTTCAGCTTCGGCAATGCTAACTGCCATAATCGGTATTGTTGTAGCGGGAATTCCTGCTTGATAGTATTGCTCATAAAAGGCAATGTTGCTTGTACCATTGAGGCTATTGAAAACAACATCAGGCTGAATATTTTTGATTTCTTGAATAGTTGCCTGAAAATCTTTGCTACCCAGAGGCATATATTTTGTACCCGAAACATAACCACCTTTTTGTTTCAGTTGGGCTTCAATTATTCTATTAACGCTACGAGGAAAAACGTAGTCGGAACCGATTAAATAAAAGCGCTTTTTCTGGTTTTCTAGTAACCAATTAACTGTAGGTTGAACTTGTTGGTTAGGGCAAGATCCGGTATAAAAAATATTAGGAGAAGCTTCTAAGCCTTCATACTGAACAGGATACCAAAGTAAAGAATTTAATTCCTCAAAGATAGGTTTTACTGCCTTGCGAGTAGTAGAAGTCCAGCAACCAAAGACAGTAACTACTTGATCTTCTAAGATTAGCTTTCTAGCTTTGTGGGCAAACACTTCTGGATCAGAAGCCCCATCTTCTATAATTGGCTCAATTTGCTTGCCTAATAGGCCTCCAGCAGCGTTGATCTCGGCGATTGCCATTAATTCCGCTTCAATTAACGGGACTTCGCTAATAGCCATTGTGCCGCATTGAGAATGTAAAATACCAACTCGCACCGTTTGCGCTTCAATATTTTCGGAGATAGGTACTGTTGGCATCTCAAGGCATCCTTGGATATAACTAGTATTTTTAGATTATGTCCCTAACGACATTTTATTCTGTCTGTTTTTATACTGTAAAATTAGTTACCATTTTGAGATCAAGTGAAAGAAATTTTTCCCCAGGAAGTTCTGAGAGGAAATTTTACTCCTAATTCCCCATCAGATTAGTTAATTAGCTATTTGACAAGTAGAATTATGCCGGGAGGCGGACTTGAACCGCCGACACGAGGATTTTCAGTCCTCTGCTCTACCACCTGAGCTATCCTGGCTCGCTTTTTACAGCGCTTAATTAAGGTAACAAAATTAGTTGAACCTTGGCAAGGTATAAATCTGAATTTGGAGAGAAATTTTTGGTTGAGGGAGAAAGGAAACTCCGAAAGCTTGTAAGTCTGGGGGCAATCCATTACTGTATGTAAGTCTTTCTTCATCATTCAACTGAATAGAACATTAGCCCTAATGAGGATTAGTAAATATCTCAAAGACTTTCCTAAAAGCGTTGCGATCGCCGCAGGAATTTTCTTTATTTTGACCACAACTTTTTTGTTACATCGTCACTATAGCGGCTATTTCAGCTATACAACCTACAATCAAAGCATTTTCACCCAACTGTTTTGGAATGGAACTCAAGGCAAGATGTTCCAAAGTTCTCTTTCTTCTTCTCTCTCGGCCGCAGTAGAACTTGATGGAAACTTACCAGAAGTATTTTACTACCGCCTTGGTCAGCATTTTACCCCAGCTTTATTAGTCTGGTTGCCTTTTTACTTCCTCTACCCTTCTGCTGCCACTTTAATGGTTCTACAAGCGGCAATTATGACAGCAGGGGGAATTATGCTTTATTTTTTGGCCCGTCATTATTTAGATGAACAGAAATCAATTTTTATTGCCCTCAGCTTTTACTGTGCTAACGCTGTCATTGGTCCCACTTTGGCTAACTTCAGTGATTTTTGTCAAATTCCTTTTTATGTATTTAGCCTCTTACTCGCCCTAGAAAAACGCTACTGGTGCCTATTTGCGGGTTTATCAGCTTTACTCCTCACTGTCAGAGAAGACTCTGGTATCATTTTATTTAGTTTTGGCTTTTACTTCCTTCTGAGTAGACGCTACCCCAGAATTGGTTTAGCCCTTTGTACCTTCAGTTTTGGCTATATGTTGCTTGTCACCAATGTAATTATGCCTAGCTTTTCTGAGGATATTTCCCGACGCTTCATGATGGAACAGTTCGCTGGTTATATAGATGGAGAAAAAGCTTCAACATTGGAAGTTATTGGCGGCATAATTAGCAAACCACAACTGTTATTCCAGGAACTTTTTAGCCCATTACCTCAATTACTACGCTATCTTAGTGGGCATTGGCTTCCCTTGGCATATATCCCGGCAATTTCCCCTGCTGCTTGGTTAACAACAGCTTTCCCCTTACTTACCCTGCTGCTACGCCAAGATATGTGGGCTTTCTCTATTAATATGCGCTTCGTTTTAGCCGTAGTACCAGGAATATTTTATGGTGCAGTTATTTGGTGGTCTAATCATCCTGGGGCTTTAAAACTCAGATTTCGCCGCATTTGGATTTTATGCCTCTGTTTATCGTTATTTTTCACCTTCACCTCCAATCCCCATCGGGCTTGGTCTTTTATTATCCCTGATTCTATTGATCCTTTGGTTTATGTCTCTGTACCCCAGCAATGGCAGCATATGAGGCATTTAAACTCCCTAGAAAAGCAGATTCCCTCAGATGCTAGTGTTGCTGCCACAACGCAAATTTTGCCCCACCTAGCTACTCGCCGCCAACTCCTCCCTTTTCCCCGACTGCAACTAATCAATGATGCTAAAGAAACTGTTGATGTAGATTATGCGATCGCTGATTTATGGCAATTTCAACAATACCAAGCTGCTTTTGATGACAATCGCTTGAAACTGCAAGAATTAGTACCCATAATTGAGGGAATATTAGCCCAAGGTAATTATGGTTTAATTGCTTGTGAAGATGGAGTCGTTTTGCTACAAAAAGGAGCAGAATCTCAGGCTGAGGCTTTAGTAAATTGGCAGGATTTTTTGCAAAATCTACAGTAATTAAGCAAAATCAACAATATATCCCGTAGATTTTGTATAACCTATGCTGCTGAATATTAATTTATTATTCTTGAGATTGAACTTGATTGCAAAAATCAATAAAATCCTGAAAACTTTTTAAATGTTGAGGTTGATTTTCCACCCTTTTAATTAATTGCTTTAAATAGTGAGATTCTTGAGAGTCACCGGGAGATTTTTTTGTGTATCTAATATTTCTAGCTGCAAAAATTGCCTTTAAATATAACTCATGGAAATCAGCATGATTATAATCATCGCTATAATTACCCATTAACTCTGGATCGCTGATTGAAACATCATAGTAGTTGACATATTCCTTTAAAGGTTCCTGTAAAGATTGTCGAGAATCGAATATTTTCCTGTTGCCAAGCAGCCAAGTTTCAATACATCTATTTTGAATAATAGGAACAAGTTTAGTTTTGCCTAATTCTAAATTGTTTTCCCTAACAAAGTCTTTAATTTCCTGCTTTCTATCTTCTACTGTATCTTCATCTGCATCTACACAAACTACTAAATAATCGTATTTGCCTATCTCTTGTATTTTTCCAACTGCACCACGAATGTGATTGAAAATATTAGGATAACCATAACCACTCATGATCACATAGTTGTTTTTATCTACTTGATTATAAAGTTGTACTCTTTCTATTTCAGGTAAAAGAATTTTAAGCCAAGCTGGATAAAGTTTCTTTTCTGTACTTCTTCCTTCCACAAGAAAATAAATATTCATTATATTGCTATACTTTCATTTTCCTCATCTAAGATATTTATTAAATCGATGAAAGCTTTTTGACGAGATTTAGCAATGCCTATTTCTTCAGGATTTTTAACTGTTACTAAGTTGCCTTTCCTGGTAACAATTTTCCAATGCTTAGTACTGATGTTATTAATTACATAAGGATGATGACTGGTAATAATAATTTGTATATTTTTGCTTCCTGATAATAAATCCTCTGTCACCGCATCAATACAGTTCACTCCTAAACTATTTTCAAATTCATCAATTAAGATAACGCTTCCTTCTGGGGATAAATAAAGTTGGCTTATGTACATCAAGGCTTTAAACATACCAGATGACATTCTGGATTGTGGTATCCATTCTGCAATACCTCTTTCTTTAATACTTACCATAGTGAAATCTTTAGCTAAATTAGTAATATTTATAGGAACATCACTTTTGCTTACAGGTTCCAATCTTAAATCTTCTACTAAAGGAAAGATAGATAAAAAGCTTTGCTTTATCTTGTCGAAAATTTTGTACTTGTCATATCGATAAGCTATTGATAACTTCACTGGCAAAATGAAATTGCTGTTTTTTAAAAATTGCAAATCTGCATTTTCGTATTTCCTCCAAGTAGATATATCTATTCCATACACTTTGTCATAAAAATAATCTGGATTACAAAAAAGTATTGTGTTTAGTTCTCTTTGTACAGGAGCAACATCTTCTTCTTGATTTAATAAATCTGTAATACTCTGATCTAGTGGTAATTTAGGAGTTTTGATTCCTTTAAACTTAATTTGACTTGGAGTCCTTTTAACAATTTTGTTTTTACCTTTAAATAGTTCTTCATTTAAAATATTAAACTTTTCCTTTTCCTCTTGTTCAGACTGATTATTTGTAAGTACATCTGCTTTTCTTGTTTCAAACTCACCAGACCATTTGTAATCATCTCCCTCTTGGGTTGAAAAACTTAGCTCCCACTTAACTCCATTGAAAGAGCCACCATTGGCAATTTCTCTAAGATTAGCGATAGATTTTAATATTTGAGTTTTACCTGCCCCAGATACTCCAACAAGCAAAGTTAAATTAGAAGTTATTTCTAAAGACTCAAGTTGCCAGTTATATTCTTGATCACAGTACTTAATAGTATGAATTTTCATATTTTTATCCTGCTAAACTTTTGGCAATATTTACAGTTTTGGTAGGGTGGGCAAGTGAATTTAAAACTATCACTAACAAACTTCTACTTGCTTGCCCACCATGATTAGTTGCAGGTTGCCCAGATTTTGGTGGGCAAAAATAGCATGGTTTTCCTCAAACTCAATCTGTAATTGCCTTTTGCCCACTTTACTTTTAACCTTGTCTCAACTTATCTAAAACGCTTAAATCTTCCATCGTCGAGACATCCCCTACCAACTCTTCCCCGGCAGCCAAATTACGCAAAAAGCGGCGGATAATTTTACCGGATCGGGTTTTGGGCAGGGCATCGGTAAAACGAATTTCCCCCGGACGAGCGATCGCACCAATTTCTTTAACAACGTGTTGCATGAGTTCTTTTTTCAACTCATCACTGGGATTAGAGTTGCCTTCTAAGGTGACAAAAGCGTAAACATCTTCTCCCTTAACCTCATCAGGACGACCTACCACCGCCGCTTCTGCTACTGCTGGGTGGGATACCAATGCCGACTCTACCTCCATTGTTCCCAAACGATGTCCGGCAACATTAATTACATCGTCTACTCGCCCCATAACCCAGAAATAACCATCTTCATCCTTCCTTGCACCGTCCCCTGCAAAGTAAAGGTATTGCCCATCTTTGGGGGGTATATGTTCCCAATAGGTCTTGCGGAAGCGTTCATTATCGCCATAAACTGTCCGCATCATACTTGGCCAAGGATGCTTAATAACGAGATAACCCCCTTGATTATCGGCTACGGGGTTGCCTTCTAAATCAACAATATCAGCGATGATGCCAGGGAAAGGTAAGGTTGCAGAACCTGGTTTGGTGGGGGTTGCACCGGGGAGGGGAGTTAACATGAAGCCTCCGGTTTCTGTTTGCCACCAAGTATCGATAATAGGACAGCGTTCATTGCCAATGACTTGGTGATACCACATCCAAGCTTTGGGGTTGATTGGTTCCCCCACTGTTCCCAAAATACGCAAGGAGGACAAATCTCTCGCTTTAGGGTGTTCGTCTCCCAACTTAATCAGCGCCCGAATGGCTGTAGGGGCGGTGTAAAAGATATTCACCCCGTACTTTTCCACCACATCCCACCAACAACCAGGGTTAGAGGCGCGGGGTACACCTTCATACATTAAGCTAGTTGCACCGTTGGATAAAGGGCCATAAACTATGTAACTGTGGCCTGTGATCCAACCTACATCAGCAGTACACCAATAAACATCGGTTTCTTTGAGATCAAAGGCCCATTTTGTGGTCATGTGGGTGTAAAGGTTATAACCCCCAGTGGTATGAACAACCCCTTTCGGTTTACCCGTTGTACCGCTAGTGTAGAGGATGAAGAGTAAGTCCTCACTATCCATAGGTTCAGCAGGACATTCAGCAGAGGCTTGGGGTTGTAAGTCGTGCCACCAATGATCTCTACTGTTAACCATTTCGATGTCTTCTTTGGTTCGCTGTACCACCAAAACATTTTCGACACTAGGGGCGGCATTGTTTTCTAAAGCTTTATCTACCTGTACTTTCAAAGGGACAACTTTATCTTTGCGGAAGCCCCCATCAGCAGTAATAACTAACTTAGCTTCGGCATCAACTAAGCGATCTTTTAAGGCTTCAGCACTAAAACCACCAAAAACAACAGTATGTGCCGCACCAATCCGGGCGCAAGCTAACATGGCGATGGCGGCTTCGGGAATCATGGGTAAATAAATGGCGACGCGATCGCCTTTTTTTACTCCCAATTCTTTGATGACGTTGGCACACTGACAAACTTCTCGGTGTAGCTGGGCGTAGGTGATGACGCGAGAGTCTCCAGGTTCACCTTCCCAAATTATCGCTGCTTTGTTTCTACGGTGGGTGGTTAAATGGCGATCTAAACAATTGTAGGAGATGTTGATTTTGCCCCCCACAAACCATTTAGCAAAAGGGGGTTGCCAATCTAGTACAGTATCCCATTTTTTAAACCAATGGAGTTCCTGTTCTGCCAATTCTGCCCAAAACTGGGCCGGATCTGCTTTGGCTTTGGCATAAATTTCTTGATATTCATCTAAACTTTTGATGTTAGCTTCAGCAGAAAATTCAGCCGGAGGAGGAAAGAGGCGCTTTTCTTGGAGGATTGATTCTATAGTTGGTTGAGACATTTTAATCAGTAACTAATAATCAGTTAAGCTTGGGGTAATAGTACAATCCTTATACTTACCAGGGTTTGGGTCAATTTTAAGTTACGATTTTTGATCTTGAGCCTACTGAAAAAAGAATACATCAAGCAGAATTAATAATGTTGTCAAATTTTGCCCTTTGCCTTACCTGTAGCGCTAAATTTACGACAAAACTTCTCTTCCTAAATAAGGTTGTAATACCTCTGGAATTTTCACCGTACCATCGCTTTGCTGATAATTTTCTAAAATCGCCGACATAGTACGCCCGACAGCTAAACCGGAACCATTAAGAGTATGAACGAACTGAGTTCCTTTTTTCCCTGCTTCCTTAAAACGAATATTCGCCCTTCGTCCTTGAAAATCTGTACAGTTAGAACAGCTAGAAATTTCTCGATATTTCCCAGAAGAGGGCAACCACACCTCTAAGTCATAACATTTTGCGGCACTAAAACCAATATCTCCGGTACAGAGTTCCAATACTCGATAGGGCAGTTTCAAAGCTTGTAGGATAGCTTCGGCATCCCCAACCAACTTTTGATGTTCCTCTACTGATTGATCAGGATGGACAATCTTTACCAACTCTACTTTGTTAAATTGATGCAAGCGAATCAAACCCCTCGTATCTTTACCATAGCTTCCTGCTTCGCGACGAAAACAAGGAGTATAAGCACAATGGTTTATGGGTAATTGATTCGTTTCTAAAACCTCTTCCCGATAAAGGTTGGTTAAAGGTACTTCGGCTGTGGGAGTTAACCACAAATCGTCATCTTGGCACTTAAAACTTTCTTCAGCAAACTTAGGTAACTGTCCTGTACCCTGAAGGCTATCGCTATTAATCAATACAGGGGGCATTACTTCCACGTAGCCCGCCTCAATTTGCTGATCCAGCATAAAACTAATCAAAGCTCTTTCTAAAGCCGCCCCAGCCCCAATTAAGCTCACAAATCGACTCTGAGAAACTTTAACCGCACGGGTAAAATCAAGAATCCCTAGCTTTTCTCCTATTTCCCAATGGGGCAAAATTGCTGTATTGCTTGGTAAATACTCATCTCCCCAACGTCTAACTTCGATATTCTCTGCTTCACTTTTCCCCACAGGAGTTGATGCGCTGGGCAAATTAGGCAAAGTTAATAACAATTGTAAGCGTTCCTGCTTCAGTTCTTTTTCTTGTGGTTCTAAATCGCTTAAAGAAACTTTAACTTGGTTGCCTTCCTCTTTTAAGGCTTTGATTTCTTCACTTTGAGGACTAGTTCCCCCTTTAATTGTCTGCCCAATGAGTTTACCAATTTCGTTACTACGGGCTTGTAATTGAGTCCGCTTAGTTTCTATTTCCCGTTGTTGTTTGTCCAAGTCTAAAATAGGCTGGAGGTTATATTCCCCGGCACTACGACTATCTAATCGTTCTTGAACAAAAGCTTGATTTTCTCTAATTTGCTTGAGGTCTAGCACAAACTTAAACTTAGTAGCTGAATGACTTATTCTTTTTGTAGAATATCTTGTTTTCGTAGGTTAAATAACTAGCAATCCAAAAAGCGAACTTAACGAGTAATTCTATTTAGAAGCCAAAGAGAAGAAAGAACACCAGAAAAATGGGCTGCAATAGTATTAGTATTGGCTTGAATAACAAACAAATCAATGGGTTTAACAAACTGAGTTGTATTGGGCGTAGCCAGGGTTCCCTGGGCAATAGTGAGGGTTTTAGCCAACACGATACCAACAATAGCTTCTGCGCCAATGATCGTAATTACCATGCCAATTAAGTTAACCATTAACCCCATTCTAATCACTCTGATAGTATCTGCTTTCTTAGGACGTTGACTTGCATCAGGACTTCTGAGAAGCTTAGCAATAGTCCTGTAGCGGAAAGAATAGTAAATACCTCCCCCAAGAGCGACTAAACCGCAAAGAGCGCAAAAAATACCAAATTCTGCTCCTGGAGTAGATTGTTCTCCATCCAATAAACCAGGACTAGCAAACAAAACGGTTACGGTAGAGATAACTCCTAAAATTAGTTGTATCCAAAAACCGATAGAACCACAGGACTTCATGGCTAAGGAAGCTCGTTCTACTTCAGGGCGCAAGGAAGAAGAAAGTTGAGACTGTTCATTCATAGGATTTTCACCAAGGTAAAAGGAGTCATCTCAATGAGGGTTGTTATTTGCCATTGGGGTGAAAAGGCTACTCTTCGCTTTTGGCATTCTAACAACTTTGGGATACTTATTAGACAAAATAAAGTGGTAAATTCAGTAATACTCAATTAGTTGACCGTCGCTGCCCATAACCGTTAAATAAAACAAAAATTTTCATATATTGAGAAGTTTTATTTGCTTTATCAAAGAAATTGCCGTAACTTAAAACGGGGTGCGCAAAACTTTGTCTCATTTTTGGCTAGCAGTTTAGCAAAGAAACCTTAATGTATTTTTTGCTACAAAACCTCCCCAACCTCTTCTCCATGATAAAAACTGGAGCTAAAAGTGAATCTGAAGTTTAGTTCCTCAAAAAATAGGAAACATATGCTATGGGTATATCTAGAAAGCGCTGTTAGCCGTTATAGTATAAAAGCTGTCTTCTGAATACTTTAAAAAGTGTTACTGAATGAAGCAAATACAGGTCAAATTGCTCTACCAAGCTTTGCCAACAGTTTCTTTTTTCCCCTAGACCGTATTTTCCCCTTATTTATCCGCAGGGTTCCGCAGATACCAAACGCCTACCAGAACTTATAGCTTTAAAATGCAAATGAATGTTCAACAAAAGGCAACATCAGTTCACTTTTCTCCGTCTCATATCAGGGGCATTTGGTACTTACGGGCAAAATACTCTCTTCAAATTTGCTATATAACCCTGACGAGAGTATATAGAATTGTATTAGCTAATGAGGGCCAAAATTTGTTCTATTTACATGGCACTAAAGCAACCAATGTTTCTCCTTTGACTTATTGACCCGCCAGGAAGCAGCGGAAGATCAATAGCTTTTTTTTATTTGCTTCCATCAGGAGTGTATCGTCAGTTAACCAAATATAGGAGTTCTCAATCAATCACATTGATTGGGAAGTTTGACGAGTAATACACATGCACATGAAATTTGATGATATCTATAAATTCTTCCAGACCCCTCCCCCACTATATTTGAATAAAGAACTAGCTGTATGTTACGTACTTTCAGTTCTTTTACAGGGAGAATCTTACGGAACCGAACTCATTGAGTTACTAGAAAAAAGGTATCCTACCTACAGGCTATCTGATACGGTTCTCTATAGTGCCTTAAAATTCTTGGAAGAAGAAGGGACAATTGCCGGTTATTGGAAAAAGGTTGAAGGACGAGGCCGCCCTCGCCGAATGTATCAAGTTTGTTCAACAGCTCGGAAACAAACTGAAGAATTAGCTAGCTTCTGGCGAGATTACATCGCTAGAGAAAGCCAAGCTATGTAATGTTTGATGCTAGCTGGGTTAGGGAAGAAGGAAAGATTTGCTAATGTCCTAAAATCACCCAACAGCTTTTTTAGGAGAGAGTTGGGATGGTAATTAGTAAGAGATTTATATTATAACCTTTTGCCTGGTTATCATACTGTCTTAGGGAGGACATAATTCTTAAGTCTAGGAAAAAAAGGGCAAACTGTTTTTAATCCTTTCTAGATTCCCGTTACCCGCTACCATCAATCTTATACATAGTGTTTGGCTTATTTTTTAGACGACCCGTGAATAATCCTATTCTTTCTTCTACTTTTTTCTTGACTTTGTTACTCATGGTGGGTCTATTCTTTTTTATTCGGGCTTCGGTTAAGGATAGAATTCAACAATTACAACTAGTTACAGAAGAATCAGTTGAATCTCTTTTACCAACTTTGCAACAATATTTTTCTCAGAGAGCTTATCAAGTAGCTTCTAGTGAAGCCCAAAACAATTTAGTCATTTTCCAAGGATTTGTACAACCCAGCTTATTTTTAGCAGTTTTCTTAACAGTTTTAGCTGCTTGTGGATTGCTTTGTTTCGCTGTGGTGTTATCTTTCCTTTTTCCTGATTCTGGTGGTTTGTTTCTCTTGCTAACCATACTAGCACCAGTGTCAGGAATATTTTATTGGCGAAAATCTGGCCGTATTGAGGAAGTAGCTTTAAAAGTGGAAAAAAATGATAGTAATGACCAACAAACTATTGTTACTGTTACAGGTCATCGTGATGAACTAGCACAACTGAAGCAAGCTTGGCCTCTTAAAATTGCTAGCTTATCAAAGTAAAAATTAAAAACCCCACTCATCACAAATGAGTAGGGTCAATAGATTTCATGTTAGTCCCCAATTCATTTTAAATAAATTGGGGACAGCAAAAAAATAATTCTACCTTTAGTTCATAAAGTTCATTGTCATAGGGCAATGAAAAAGAAAAAACGAAAGTGTAATTATTATAAATTGCTGTGAGTAATTACTTACTTCCAGCATTTACAAGAACTTTTTGCTGAGGCTGAATTGTCCGCAAACTGGGAAAAAGAAAATGGTTTTCTTCAACATATTGAGCGCCAAATAAACCTTTTTCTGCCCAGAAATAGCGGTCTGTCGTATGCTCATTTCGCTTAACAACCAATAAAGCTGGGGGAGCAATGCCCTCAGAAGCAATGTATTTGCGTGCTGCTGTAACTGGTTTGTCCTCGCCGCTCTCTAGATTATGCTGTGGTACTAATTCTAGAATTTTACGCCCTTCTTGACGGCGACGACTTTTCCGCTTGCGTTTTCTTGCCAACCTGCTTACCTCCTATTTCGGCTAATAGCTGTAATCATCGTTACAAAAGCCGTCGAAAGTATATCCGGTTTCGCCAAAAATATCAACCACTTGATAGCAATTTATCTTTGCTAATCTCGTAAATACGATGTACATTATCGGCTATGAATCCTGATGATAACTGAATTTGAGCAGCTTCCGTAAAAAAAGTGATTTTTTTAACAAAAAGTATAACTTGATGAGTTGCTGTATCACAACAGAATCTCGAAACCAGCAATTTTCCCAAGCTATTGTCAGTCCTAAAATAAAAAAAAGAAAAGTATCTTAGACTGAAATACTATCATGGACTTATTGTCGCAGAAATCTATCAAAAAGCCCACACCCTGAACCCTAGTGGGCAGAAAAATATTTGAGTTCAACTTCATGTTTGTTCCAGCCAGCCAAGAATTTGTTGCCCTTTGCCAAGCTCAGATTGCGATCCTAACTAAAACATTAGGTGCAGCTTGGAGTGCTGTTTATTTGACCCAAGGATGGTTAGAGGAGAGCCGCAAACTTATACCTGTAGTGGTTCATCCTGAAGTGGCAGTTTGGCAGAATAAGCAGCCTTTAGCCCTATCTCCGGAAACCTGGAAGCAGGTTGACTCTAGCCCTAAATTAATTGATTCGACGAATAAGACTGAGACTAAAACTGATGCTAACAGTTCCCAGTCTCAAAACGCAGAAGTATTAGTTGAAGAGCTTTTATTGGGGCAGCATCAAATAGTTTTGCCTTTGATCCATGAAGAAATTGTCATGGGTTTGTTGGTGACTAGGCGTGAAGATCGTGATTGGAACAATTATGAATTGACTCAAATTGAAAATATTGCTAGAACCTTAACTATTGCTTGTTTGTTAGATAAGAGACAAAGGTGGTACAAACAGCAATTAAATGAGCAAAAAAACTTTGCCCTGAATCAAAAAGATCACTTAGATGATCTGCTCCATCAATTACGCAATCCTTTGACGGCTTTGCGTACTTTTAGTAAATTGTTGTTGAAACGTTTGTTGCCAGAAGATCGTAACCACAAACTTGCTAAGAGTATGATTGAACAAAGCGATCGCCTTCAAGAGTTATTACAGCAAATGGATATTTATCTTGCTCAAATGGATCTAGCAGATGAATCTAAAAGTTTCAGAGCTAGTCCTAAAGATTCTGTAAATTCAACACTATCTTTGTTGCCCGGCAAGCTAGAATTATCATCTTTTAAAGTAGAAGAAGTTTTAGAACCTCTGTTGATTTCTGGAGCCGCGATCGCTCAAGAAAGAAATTTAGAATTGATTGCTGATCTGTCCCCGGATTTACCCTTGGTTAAAGCAAATCCTTTAGCTTTAAGGGAGGTTTTAAATAACTTAATTGATAATGCTTTGAAATATACCCCTCCAGGGGGAAAGATTTATCTTCGTAGTTTGGAAAGACAAACAACTCAAACAACTTTCCAAGGTATTGCTATTTACGATGAGGGGCCAGGTATTCCTTCCCAGGATCAAAAACATATTTTTGAGCGCCATTATCGAGGAGTACAATCCCAAGGAGATATTCAAGGTAGTGGTTTGGGTTTAGCGATCGCTAAGGCATTGGTAGAACAAATGCACGGGGAAATTGAGTTGATTAGCCCTGTTGAAGGGCGAGAAGATAATTTATTAGCCCCTGGAACTGCATTTGTTGTTTGGTTGCCTATAAATGGAATCCAGGGTTCAGGGGTAAACGTTTCTAGCTTGGCAAGAACAAATACTGTTATCAATAGTCAAATGTTTGATGATAAATGATCAATGGCATAAGCTACTCCTAGAGAGATGAAAGTTAACTAGAAGCAGAGTAAATTGGGTTAAATAATTACAAGGCGTGGATATTAACTAGCAACTACCAATGTGGAAATATAAACATCAGCAAATTTTTAAGCTAGCAGTAGCAATCTCAATCAGTTTGGGAGTTATTAATTCTGGTAGCATCAAAGCAGAAGGTTTAAAACAACAGCCGAGAACTAAACAAGTTGTTGATGGTCTTTATACTAATAATCTCGAAGCCGCAGCATCCTTTCAACAAGGGATGACTTTTTATAATCGAGGCAACAAACAAAAAGCTAGGGAGTTTTTTATCGAGGCTTTGGAATCTGAGCCTTATATGGCTATGGCTCATTATATGCTGGCTAATGTTTATTCAGAAGAAGGAAAATTAGCTAAGGCGATCGCCCATTATCGGCAAACCATTGGTTACAAACCTAATATGACCGATGCTCACTATAATTTAGGTTTAGCCTTATATCGCCAAGGGGACGTTGAAGAGGCTAATAGACAATTTCAGCGCACCATCGAACTAGATCCTGACTTTACTCAGGCTTATTACAATCAGGGTTTAGTTTTATACAGCCAAGGTAATTACACTCAAGCTAATCAATCTTTTCAACAAGCTAGTGATCTTAATCCTGATGATCCTCAGCCTCTATATAACCAAGGTTTAATCGCTATTAAGCAAGGAAGAACAGAGCAAGCTATTGGTCAAATTGAGCAAGCTTTAGCTGTTGATGCTAATTTTGCCCCAGCCTATTATCAATTGGGGTTATTATACGCTAACCAAGGTCAGTTAGAATTGGCTAGAGAAAATCTTAACAAAGCATCTCAAGTTGCCCCTAACGATCCACAAATTCAATACAATTTGGGTCTAGTTTATGTTCAACTAGAAAATTATGATGCGGCGAGGGTAAGGTTTGAACAAGCAGCAAGGCTTGATAAAAACAATGCTAGTGCTTATCGTCAGTTAGGGGTTGTTCGCCTCAAGCAAGGCAATTTCAATGGGGCAGCAGAGGCATTGGAGAAAGCCCAAACTCTTGATGGTGATTCTAACGCCAGAGATCCGGTGCTTAGTTACAACTTAGGAGTAGCTTATCAGCGTTCCGAAAATTGTGAGGCAGCGATTTCTAGCTACCAAGAAGCTATTTTCCTTGATCCTAATCTTGCTCCAGCTTTCCATAATCTTGGGGTTTGTTTACACAAAACTGGACGTACAGAAGAAGCTGTTTCTTTTCTTATTGAAGCGAAGAAGCTCTATCTCCAACAAAATAACCAAGAAAAAGCAGCAGAAATTGACAATTATGTTCGGGGGGCAATTATTCCTGCTCTTTCTCCTACCCCACCAAGGGTTGAAGAGAAACCTGCAACATAGAGTGAAATATAGCAGTTCTTATGGCAATGAGAACTGCTAACCTGCCATAACAGTCAAAGGTGAGGGCTTCTTAGTTATATAAACTAAGCATTTTCTGTTAGTTGAAGAGTTTACAGGGCTATTGACTAATTATTTATCAATGGACAATGGACAATTGGTTAATTGTCCATTGATAAATATTCTATACGTTTAGGTAATTTCTTATTTACTTGCCTGAACTCACAATATAGAGTGGAGCAAAGAACTCTCTTGATTTTTGATTATGCCTCCGGTAACGGTAAGCTGCATAATTTCCAATTTCCATGAACAATGTTACTAACAACCCCATAATTCTCAGAGTTGGTAAAGTAGCGATCGCTACTTTAGCAGCAACGGTAGCGGTGCTTTTGCTACGTCAACTGGGGTTTTTAGAAGTTTTTGAGTTCCAAGCTTTTGACCATTTCTTACGGGGGCAACCTAGAGAAAAGGAAGATCGGGTTTTAGTGGTAGGTATTACAGAAGAAGATCTTACTTCTTTACAAGCTTCTAGTGTACCCGATGGGGTTATGGCAGAAGCTATCAAGGAACTGCAAAAGAGTGATGCTAGAGTTATTGCCTTAGATGTGTTGCGAGATATTCCTGTGGGGGAGGGGCGAGAAGAATTATTAGAAGAGTTTACCGAGTCTAATGTAGTAGTTGCTTGTCAAATGAACGAAGGAGAAAATCCCGGAGTTGCCCCACCTCCTGATCTGCCCGAAGAACAAGTTGGTTTTGCCGATTTGCCTATCGATATTGATAATATACAGCGTCGCACTCTTTTATTAGGTATTCCCGCTTTAGCTGAAAAAGAATATGACAACGAACATTTGTGTAATGATCCTAATGCGGATCTTTATTCCCTTGCTTTCGCTACAACGACTTTATATCTAGAGCAAGAAGACATTGAAGCTGAGTTTACTGAAGATGATCAAATTAAGTTAGGTGCAGCGACTATAGAACCTTTGACAAATAATGCTGGGGGTTATGTAGATGCCTATAACGATGGTTTCCAGATATTAATTGATTATCCTTTCGGGGCAAAACCTCAGAATCTAGTTAGTTTAGGGGATGTGATCGCCGGGAAAGTAGATCCTGTTTTAATTCGTGATCGCGCTGTCTTAATTGGTTATACAGCCCAAAGCGCTCAAGATATTTTTGAAACCCCTTTCAGTGCTATTTCTGATACGAATCCTCTCATGCCTGGGGTAGTCATTCATGGGCAAATTGTCAGCCAACTTTTAGGGGCAGCTTTAGATGATCGCCCTTTAATTTGGTACGCCTCTGAACCGGGAGAATGGTTATGGATATTAGCTTGGGCAACAGTAGGAGGCATTGTTGCTTCTGCTAAAACCAAACTTTGGTTAATGCTAATTCTAGATGGAGTTGCGATCGCCATTTTATGGACAGTTTGCTACAGCATTTTTCAGTCAGGAGGTTGGCTGCCTTTAATTCCACCAGCTTTAGCTTTAATAGGGAGCAGTGTTGCTGTTAAAGTAATTCCTAGTTCCCTCTTTTCCGGAGATATCTGATAATTCATTGCTTCTTTGCAACAAAGCTTGGGAAAATTCCACTAGAATAATCCCAGAAGAAGATAATGAAGCTGTTTAATTTTTATGCCCGATAAGCAATCCTGGGACTTCAAGAGATTTTTTAAAACTCTTACCTATTTTGAAATAATTCCTTTTATTGGCAGCCTGAAATGTTTGAGAAGAATGATTCTTGGAGAGGAAGACAAAGAGCTTATGAGTTCTAATATTAACCAAACAGATATGGTTTTGGTTGCAGGGGCAACTGGGGGTGTGGGTAAGCGAGTTGTTAAGCAACTCCAAGAGCTTAATTACCCGGTGCGAGTTTTGGTACGGAGTATTGAGAGAGCAAAAGGCATCCTGGGAGAAGATTTAGATTTTTATGAAGGGGATATTACCATTCCCAAAACCCTGCAACCAGAGTTGATGGAAGATGTTGCAGCAGTTATTTGTTGTACAGGGACGCGGGTTCAACCTGTCGAAGGAGATACTCCTAACCGGGATAAATATTATCAAGGGGTGAAGTTTTACCAACCAGAGATTGCTGAATCAACCCCGGAGGCGGTGGAATATAAGGGAGTAAAGAACTTAGTTACTTTAGCGGCGCAACATCTCAACGACGCAACCACAACTACTATCTTTGATTTTAACCATCCAACCCAAGAATTAAAAGAGGCTTGGGGTGCTGTTGATGATGTGGTTATGGGGGGTGCGAGTGAAAGTAGCATGAAAATGTTAGGCAAAACAGCTTTGTTTTCTGGTAATGCTTCGGTAGCTAATTCCGGAGGATTCGCTTCTGTCCGCAACCGCAACTTTAATCCTCCCCTAGATTTATCTGGCTATGAAGGTTTTGAGTTGCACCTTAAAGGGGATGGCAAACGTTATAAATTTATTGCCCGTTGCGAGGGGAAGTGGGATGGGGTTAGTTATTGTTATTCCTTTGATACTTCAAAGTCGCAATGGCTAACAGTGCATATCCCCTTTGCGGAATTGATTCCTGTATTTCGGGCTAAGACTCTTACTGAGGCTGATAGTTTTGCCGCAGCAAAAACCTACGCAGTACAGTTAATGTACAGTAAGTTTGAATACGATGGGGAACTCAACCCAACTTTTGAACCTGGTCATTTTGACTTAGAGATCGCTTCCATTAAAGCTTATGGTGGTAAACAAGTGCCTCAGTTTGTGATGATTAGTTCTGCTGGTGTTACCCGTCCCGGTCGTCCTGGCATTAATTTAGCAGAAGAACCTCCGGCTGTGAGGATGAATGATATGTTAGGAGGAATTTTAACCTGGAAGTTACGGGGTGAAGATGCAGTGAGGGGAAGCGGTTTAAGTTATACGATTGTTAGACCTTGCGCTTTGACCGAAGATGCAGGGGGCAAAGCTTTAACCTTTGACCAAGGAGATAATCTCAAAGGTCAGGTGAGCAGAGAAGATGTTGCTGAACTTTGTATTGCGGCGATCACAACTTCTGAGGCTGTTAATAAAACCTTTGAGGTAAGGCAAGAAGAGGGGATGCAGCCAGAAAAAGATTGGGTTGATTTGTGGGGTGGTTTGAATTCTGATTAAGAAAAAAAAGGAACCGCGTTTTTGGGTGTTTTTGTTTTCTCTATAAAAGTTTTTAAAAACTGATTTCAAGAACGCAGCTTTTCCACCGTGTACAGAATATCATGTCAAAGCTGATAAGTAAAGCTTTTCTTGTGCTTCTCCTTGCTTCAAATGATTTAAACAAAGAGTCCTAATTTCACTTTTGTTAAGCTTGATAAAGCTTCTATTTGGTAACGTAGCTTTAATGGTTTGAGCCATAGTATACTTGACAGTTAATATTTAAGAAGATGTAAATTGGTATTTGGTGTCCAATTTTCCTCACAACTAGTACAAAATAGCTGCAAACCTACCTTTTCCCATTCAAATAGCAAAATTTTGTTATCTTTCCAGAAGAAAAGATTTAGGAGTGCGAAACTTTCTAAAAAATGGCAACTTAACAATCACTTGACAAAAAGGCGTTTCTGTGAAGCAGAATGTAGAAATTAAACTATGAAGTGAAGTTGCGATTATGCCGACGGGGATACTTTGCGATCGCTACCTATCTTCTACAACATCCTATGTTCTATCATTCAAGAATAGAATTTTAATTCCCGACGTAGATATGTTGAAGACGGTAAAAATTGAAAACTTCCGTGGCTTTAAGTCCTTTGAGCTTCAACAACTTGGTAGAGTAAATTTGTTAGTTGGCATTAACAACAGTGGTAAGACTTCTCTTCTAGAAGCTCTTCAACTATTGTATGCAAGGAATGATCTTGAGTCCTTTGCTAATTCGATGATCAAAAGAGGCGAATTTGTTTGGAGTGAACGTCATACCAGAACTCGCGAACTTGAAATTTGTCATCTTTTTCATGGTCATGAAATTGAAGAAAGTAGTCAATTGACGATATCAGGTTTTGAAAATGGTATTTTCAAAGAACTTAAAATATCGATAGAGTCAGGACTTTTTGATCGTAATGATAATGAGTTTATAGACATAGGCATTTTGACTAAGGAATTAGGGCTTTCAACTAAATCAGGATTTTTTGCTCAATGGACTACTCCAGAAGGAGAATCATCTAGGTTCGGATTTCCCTTATCTGTTGAGGGAAACTTATTAGTAGAGTATGTCCATCCCATTCGTCGAAATCCTAGAAAACCATCAATTAAAAGCCAATTTATTTCTTCCTCTTCTTTAACTGTCCAAGAAATGACGGAACTGTTCGAGGAAGTAGTGCTAACACCAGAAGAAAATCTTGTTTATGAAGCCTTGCAAACAATTGAACCTAATATTAAACGCATCGCTTCTGTAGCTGGTTCAACATTCAGTAATTCTCCTAATTCTCACGGTGGATTTGTTGTACGTTTAGCTGATAGTGTCCAGCGTGTACCCATTGGTAGTTTAGGAGATGGAGTTTGGCGAATGCTAGGTATTGCCTTAGCAATTGTATCTGCTAGGGGAGGAGTTTTATTAATTGATGAAATTGATACGGGGCTTCACTTTAGCGTCATGTCTGATATGTGGCGTTTAATTTGGGAGACAGCCAAGAAATTAGACGTACAAGTTTTTGCCACCACCCATAATAGTGACTGTTGGAAGAGTTTGGCAGCCATCGCGAAGAGGGAGGATGCTAAAGAAGAAGGAATTAGTATTCAACGTATTGAAGCAGATAAAACTGTAGGTATAGCTTTTACAGAAAGAGAAATTGTTGTCGCCGCAGAAAGAGGAATTGAGGTGCGTTGATGGCGAATATACACAGAAATTTGCTTTTAGTAGAAGGAGAACAAGACAAACGCACCATACCTTATTTAATTGAAGCTAACGGCATTGATTGGGGTACAAAAAAAGAACCAATAGTTTACATCAAGCCGATTGGTGGAGATAATTCCCTCATTGAGCCAGAAATTATTTCTACTGAACTCAAAGCTTCATTCTCAAACTGGCTTACATTTCCCAGCCCTAATCAAACCCACACGACGAGCGATCGCTTCTTCTTTACTTTTAAAAGGACCCCATTTATCTTGCTCCTTAATAGCATTTTCATCTGCCTGAGAAACTATAGAACAAGAACCATTATCTTGCTCTTTGACAATATACCAATTTTGTGAACTTTCCATTACAATTGTTTCTTCTTGTTTTCTGCTGAATTAATCATATTACGAGCATCTTCATACACTGTAGTTTGTGGTTTCACTTGCTCCAACTTATTAATAATAGTCAGTATATTATTCGCTGTAGCATCGCGATTAGATTCATCAACAGTTTTCGGTAAATTAGTAATTAGATTCTGTGCCGACTGATAAGCTTGTACGGATTGTTCTTCATCTTGCTGACGAATCCCAAATTCCTTTAACTCTGTATCATAAACGGCTAGTAACTTCTGGCTTTCAACATAGCCAGGATCTTCCTGGGGAACTTGTTCTAAAATAGCAGTTGCTTTACCTAATAAATCAGCGCACGCTTGCCACCGATTGGCAGGGTGTGCAGCATCGGGGCAAGTTGTTTTTGCCTGGGTATGAAACTGTTGGGCAACGGCAACGACATTATTAGTGCGATCATTTCCTGCTACTAAACCAGATACTTGGTTAAAATCCCGTAAATAAGCTTCAGTTGCTGCCTCAGCTTGCTGCTTTGCTAAAGTATTAGGGGGAATTTGCTTTAAGAGATCAATACCAGCTTGCCATGAGGCGATCGCCTGTTGTTTTGTAGTGGTATCCTGTGCTTGTTGGTAAGTTTGTTTAGCCTGTTGAATATCCTGTTGCGCTTTTTCCCATTGTGTAAAAGCATTGGTTTCTTGAAAAACTTTAGCCTCCATCCGTCCAATACTAGCTCTAGCAGCCTCAAACTCATCTAAGGTGAACTTCCAGCCAAAATTAAACCAACTGCCATACATTTGCGGTTCATAACCCAAAAACCAAACAGGTAAAGCATCAAGATGTTTCTGTGCCTGAGTAACTTTTTCAGTTCCTAACTCTAAATCCGCCGAACTTGTAGCATTATTAACCAATTGATCTGCCTGTTCAACTTTAGCGATCGCCTGTCGATAATTATGATCCATACTTAAGTAACTTGGTAGGAGTATGATCGGCGCAGTACTAGCAACAGGGCGACGAATCATGGGGTAAGGCAAATTTAGTACCCAAATCAAACCCGCCAAGCCCCCTAAACCCAAGGCTACTTTAGGAATCAGCCATAAAGGGCTAGGAGGGCGATTAGCACCGGCTGCTTTTTGAATAACCTTCGGATCAAAGTTAGGAAAAACATCGCTAATTAAGAAACTTAACTCCCTTTCTGTAACAGGTTCTCCTCGTTGAGAGTTTAATTTCTTTAATCGTTTCAAGACAATTCTTTGAGAAACTTCCCCGGCGATCGCATCCTCAGCAGCAACTTTAGCGATTTCGACGGCAAGAATGTTGTAGGCTTTGTTATTGAGACGCACTGGCATAGAAACAAGCTCAATATTTAAGTAGGATTAATTTATTCTACTCTTTTGTTACTAGCTTTTCCGCCCTCTCCTGATACTAATTAATTATTGCTAAAGCTTCGTTCAACAATTGAGTTGCTTCTTGTTTGTTTCCTGCCTCAATATAATTAGTAGCTAGTTGATTTAACAAACTTGCCTTACTAAAATTATCAGGTAAAAACAGAATTAATTGTTTAGCCACTTCTAACTTTTCTTGCTCTACCAAATCTAAAACCACACTGCCAAGAGTAAGGGATTCTTGTTCATCAAGAGATTGTATAATTTCCTTAGCTTTATCTATGTCCCCTTCCTGGGCAAAATAACCAGCAACATGAGCTAAAACCAGATCCTTGTATTGATCTTGAATTGATTCGGCTATTTCCATTGCTAGCTCAATTTCTCCTGCTTGAGCCAATTTAACAGCAACGCTAGATGAAGCCCAAGTGGGATAATCTTTAATAGTTTTGGTTAATTGCAATGCTTGTTCAATTTCTCCTTCTTCAATCCAAAAACCAGCAATTTCAGTTATCGCCGCAATTTGCTGATATTCTTCCAGAGAGCGGGCTAATTCTAAACCCTTGTCTACATCCCCTTCCTTAACCAAAGCAATTGCGATAGTACCCAAAATTGACTCAACATACTCTTTATCCAAGTCACCGAAAACTGACTTATCATAATTGAAGTCTAAAGATTGAGCCAATTGCAAAGCCCTATCGCTTTCTCCTGATGCTACTAAAACCCTAACCACCTCATGGAAAATTAAAACCTGATCTCCTGCATCTAGGGATTCAGCTATTTGCAATGCTTCATCTACATTGCCAATTTCAGCTTGAGAAGTAGCAACTACCCTTAATATACCCATGTGTAACCCAGAAACCACAATAGGATTCTCATCTTCTGGTTGGAAATCAAGCATTTCTACCACTTGCATCGCCAAATCAAACTGCTTTTCTTGGGCAAAGTTAATACCAATAGCTTGTAAAACCAAGGCTTTCGAGTTAGTATTACCAACGGATTGGTTCAAAGATTGGGTTACTGCCATCCCTTGAGCAAATTTCTGGGCTTGGATCAACTCAACGATGATTTCTCCCATAGCTCCGGCTTTAACATCATCCTCCTCAATGCTTTGGGCTATTGCCAAACCACGATCAAAGTCTCCTCTAACACCTAAACCAACAGCTATTCCCCCTAAGATATTGGCTTGAGAGTCAGCGTCCTCTTTATTTTCACTTAATTGCAGTGCTTGTTCAACTTCCCCTACTTCTGCTAACTTACTAGCTACAACAGCGAATAAACTATCTTGATATTGATCAACAGACTCAGCCAAAGCCAGGGATTGTTCAACTTCTCCTGCGGTGGCTAACTCTATAGCAATATCCCCCAAAGTACGCCACCGATAAGATTCATCAATAGATTTAGTAATTTCCAAAGCGCGGTCTAAGTTACCTAATTTAGCAAAGTTAACAGCCACTGTCCCCAATAAGCTAGCTGAAGCAGGATTGTAATAAGGAATTTCTACTGACTCTGCTAGTTGTAAAGCCCTGTCTACTTGTCCAGCAACTGCTAAAGCAACAGCCGTATTCCTCATCACCCAGATTTTAGCTTCATTGTTTTCAAGAGATTGTAGGATATTGACAGACTTTAAGAAGGCTGTCAATGCCATTACTTCAGCCACACCACCTACCACACGCATTTTTTGGTCTTCAGGCGCTTGTTGAGCTAGTTGTAGTGCTTCTTCTACCTGACCTGCTTTAGCTAAAGCTTGAACGATGCTAATTAATATTGTACCTTGGTCTTCTTCACTTTCTACTGATTGAACAATTTCTTTTGCCTCATCAAGCTTGCCAGCATTAGTTAACTGTGCTGCAACCTCTTTCAAGATACTTACTTTGTGATAACCCTCTTCATACTCATTTTCTAGAGATGCAGCAATTTGCCTTGCTGCATCAAGATTCCCAGCTTTAGCTAACTCAATAGCAACATCACTATCATCTGACTTATCTTCTGTACTACGAGCAACTTCTAAAGCCTTCTCAAAATCTCCGGCGATCGCTAATTCCCTAGCAATATTTCCCAAGACATATTGTTGATTAAAATCAAACTCACTATCTTCAGCTTTAATAGATTGAGCAACTTGCAAAGCTTGCTCCAGTTTACCCGCTTCTGTCAAAGCATCTGCAATTCTGAATAAAGCTTCATTACGAACTCTAGAAATACTATTTAGATCCGGAACAAGCTCTGTGCTTGCATCTTCTTGAGCATAATCATTTTTAATTAATTCAGCCACCTCCAAAGCCTGCTCCCATTCTCCTGCTTCAGCTAAGGTACTGGAAATATCAAGGAGAATACTACCCTGAAAAGAGTTTACAGGCAAAGACTTAGCTAGTTTAAGAGCCTGTTCATCTTCTCCCCCTCTAGCCAAAGCCTTAGCCATCCAACCCAAAGTTTCTGTTTGTTTAGACTCTTCTAAAGTTTCTACTAACTGCAAAGCTTCTTCCAAAGCCCCTGCTTGGGCCAAAACTACCGCTTTATCCTGTTGATCTTCAACTGATTGAGCAATTTGCAAAGCCCGTTCACCTTCTCCTGCTTTTGCTAAACTACTAGCAATGGCCCCCAAAATATAGGCTTTGTCCTGCTGATCTCCCGGTAAGGAGTCCGCAATTTGCAAAGCCTGCTCAACTTCCCCTGCTTTTGCCAAAAAGACAGCTACTTCCCCCAAAGCATAGGCTTTTGAATCTTCATCTTCCAAAGAGTTGGCTGTTTGCAAAGCAACATCGAATTTCCCTGCTCTAGCAGCTTCTACAGCAATCAAACTCCGGAGGCTCTCGGATTGCAGATCATCTATTTGCTTTCTTTCTAAAATTCGCAATGCTTCGTCAAATTTTTCTTCTCCTACCAATGCACCGCTTATTTCTTGCAAGATAAAGTTTGTATAATATTCGTAATCAGGTGCTTGAGCTAATTGAGTAGACTGATTTTGTCTTACTTCAGTTTTGTTAGTGGTAGCAGCAAGGCTAGGATTGGGTGAAGAAAGTAGCAGAGTAGGGATAGCCAGTAAAGATAAAAGAGATTTGTTAGTGTTCATTTTTCTGAAGTTAAAGACTCTGCCAAAATCAAGAAATGGCAAGAAAACTAAATCAACTGTGGACTATTTTAGGGACGAGCCTTAAGTTGCCTAGAGAAACTACAAAAGTAAAATTACAGTTTCCTGAAAAGTGATCATATTTTTGAGTAAATCAAGACTAATCACTAATTAATAATCGTTAAAGCTTCGTTCAATAATTCAGTAGCTTGCTCTTTTTCTCCTGCTGCAATATAGCTAGTTGCTAACTCATTTAGCACTCTTGCTTTACCAGCATTATTAGGTAAGAATTGCACTAATTGTTTAGCGGCTGTCAACTTTCCTTTTGCCCCTAAAACAATGATGCCATTTTCTAAATTGTAAATTTCTTCTTCCACAATAGATTGACTAATTTCCCTTGCTCTATTTATATCTCCTTGCTCTGCAAGCTTAACCACAATATTAGCTAAAACTATCCCCCTGTCTTGCTCTTCAACCGACTGAAGTATTTCCATCGCCTGCTCTATTTCTCCGATTTGAGCTAGCTTAACTGCAACACTGCTTAAGGCACTAGGTCTAACCTCATAAAAAAGAAAATAGTTGCTTAGTTGCACTGCTTGTTGTACTTCTCCTTGTGCTACCAAAGCACGAACCATACTGTTTATAGTCCACCATTGTTCAGGTTTTTCTAGAGAGTTAAATAACTCTACACCTTGGTTGACATTGCCTTCTTCAACTAAAGCAACAGCAATGTACCCCAACACCGTATCAGCATCTCCTTTTGTTGCTAAAGATTGAGCTAATTGTAGGGCGCGGTTGGTATCTCCTGCTTTAACTAAAGCTGTAGCAACCTCACTAATAACAGGAATTTGAGCTTCTCCTTGAGGAAATGCACCTATTTTTAAAGCTTCATCTGACATTTCCTGCTTGAGCTTGCAAGATAGCAATTGACTGCAATGCTGAAAAGTGCAATCGAGGAAGGGTAAAAGCACTCTCGTCACTTGATGGTACATCAAGCATTGCTGCCACTTCCATAGCCAAGTCAAATTGCTTTTCTCTTGCCAAGGTAACAGCAATCCCTTCTAAAATTATGGCTCGATTGTAATCTAGTTCCTCAACTGAATCCAATAAAGATTGGGTTACTTGCATTCCTTGAGTAAATTGCTTTGCTTCGATTAAATCTAAAGCAATCTGTCCTATAGCTTGAGCTTTAGTCAAGCCATGTTCAAAACTTTCAGCGATCTCCAAAGCACGGTTTAAATCTCCATTAGCAGCTAGCTGACCCGCTATGCCAATTAATATCTGACTTTGATGGTAGGCGGCATCGTTTCTATTTCTAGTTAACTCCAGAGCTTCCTCAACTTGCCCTGCTGCCACTAATTCTCTAGCTATTTCCCTTAAAGGAAGCCAATTCAAACCTTCGTTATAATACTCATCAAGAAATTGAGCAATTTCTAAAGCGCGCTCAAATTCTCCTAACTTCACAAAATTAGCACCTATTTCTCCGAATAATCCGCTTAAATCGGGGTCGTATTCAGGAGTTTGTACTAACTCAGCTAATTGCAATGCTGTAGCTGCTTGGTTGTTCCTTGTTAAACCAACTTCTAATGCTTGCGCCAATTTTCCCATCTTAGCCAACTCAGTAGCCATCTCGCCGTTGTCAGATGTACTTTTGTCGAATTTCCCAGCGATCGCCAATCCTACATCAATTACTTTGATTTCTGAATTAGTACTGGCAGCACTGAGGGAGGTTGAAGAAAGTAGAAGGGTAGGAATAACAAGTAAAGATAAAAAAGGCTTTTGAGTATTCATTTAGACATTGATCATTAGACATTCACCATTAAATATTAAACATTTGACTGTTGTTCAATAATTGATAAAGCTTGATTCAATAATTTAGTAGCTTGCTCTCTCTAAGCTAAAGAAGAAAAGCCACCAGGAGGTACATCTTGCCAGCGCCCTGAACCCACAGCTTGGATCGCTTCTGGCAAAGAAACATCTCCAGTATAGATGGCGCGACCAATAATTACCCCTTCCACCCCTAAAGCTTCTAAAGAAAGCAAACTTAATAAGTCTGTTAAACAACTTACTCCCCCGGAAGCAATCACAGGAATATCCACTGCCGTAGCCATTTCTCGCAACGCTTCCAAATTAGGGCCACTCAAAGTACCATCACGATGAATATCTGTGTAAATTATCCCTGCTGCCCCTTTAGTCGCCATTTGTTGCCCCAACTCAGTAGCAGCAACCTGAGATGTTTCTAACCAGCCCCGCGTCGCCACCTGACCATTACGAGCATCAATACCCACCACAATTTTTTTGGGAAATTCTTGGGCTAATTCTTCTACTAACTGAGGGTTTTCTACGGCAACGGTTCCCATAATCGCGCGGTCAATCCCTAAGTTAACCAATTGAGTTACAGAGGTGCGATCGCGCAATCCTCCTCCCACTTGCACTGGTACAGATATAGCCCTAACAATAGCTTCAATGACCTTTTGGTTAGCTGGTTTGCCTTGTTTTGCTCCATCCAAGTCAACTACGTGCAGTCGCGTTGCCCCTTGATCTGCCCACTGTCGGGCGACATCAACGGGATTATCATTAAATACTTGAGATTGGTCATAATCTCCTTGATAAAGGCGAACACAACGCCCTTCTAGTAAATCAATAGCTGGGATAATTTCCATGGTTTGCTAATGGCTAGTTGCTAGTTGCTAGTTGCTAATGGGGAACAGGCCAACCCTTGCACGAACACTCTCATAGTTGTCGTTAAGGGACAGTCTGTTCTTTACCTATTACTTATTACTTATTTCCGGTGATAGTTCTTTTAAGATTGTAAACTGGACGTGATTAATGGCTAGTTCACCCAGAGACGCAGTTTCTTTATCAACAGGAACTCCTTGACTATACAGCTTTTCAAAAGAGACTCCTTTAGCCATTTCTGCATGATACCAAGCTAAACCCATAAAAAAGCGGGTTGGATAGGGGCCGCCTTCTTGTATATCATCGGGATTTGATTCCATGGGTAACCAACCAAACCCTGGTACATAAAATTCCATCCAGACATGGTTATAGTCGGGAACTAGGGGAACTTCTTTTTGATGGGGATGGGGAGGACATTTATAACGCCCAACCGTACGACAAGCAATACCATTTAATCTGGCTAAAGCAAGTAATATTCCCAAATATTCGCCGCAAAACCAACCCCCCTAGCTAAGGCAACATCAGGGGTATCAATATGGGGTTTGATACCATAGGAAAGTTTGTCATAAACGTAGTTGCGGATACTATACATTTTCCGCAATAAATTAGTTTCTCGCTTAACTGCTTCCGTTGCGGCTTGGCGAATAATTGCTGTATCCATTGCCAAGTCATCATTATCTACTAAATAGAGTTCTTGAAATTCAGGAGATAATTCTAAGAGGTTTTCACAATCTCGCGGTTTTAGTTGATACTTGATTCCCCAGACTTCTAAGATAGCTTTCCAACCAAAAATATGCCTTTCTTCAGGCTTCAGGCTATCGAACTTAAATACGGCGATGCGCTGTCCTTGGTGATTTTCTTCTGTGAAGGGCAATCCTATTGGTTCTACAGAGATAATTCTTTGTCGTTGCGTATCTGCTGGTAGAGCTATGCGCCATTCTAGATCCTTAAGTTCAAGTTCATCTAAAGGAGCAAGTTCTTCAATATAGCTCATTTCTACCAAATAACCATTAGAAAGAGCATAACCGTTCTTTTCGTTATGGTAAAAATACAGGGGATGAACGAAGCTGCGATCGCGAAATTCTAATTGATAGTTAGGATCAGCGTTGGGATTATCTCGAATATAAGGCTCTTCGTCGGCGTAGGAAACATAAAGAGTTTCCTTACCGGTTTGAGAATCCTGTTGTAAGGCTATGGCTGTAGGATTTGCAAAAGGGGTTATGACGTTAAAAACAACTTCTCCGGTGGCGCGATCTAAACAATAAACTGTTTGTTCCGTCTCGTCACACAACCAAAGTTTTTCATCTTGTACAGTTAAATTTTCACGACCAATACCCGGACTATAGAAACGAGTAATTTGCTTACCGGTTTCTTTACTCAAGATAAAAATACAGCCTGCTTTTTGAGAAGTGACATATACTGTCGATTCCCAAACCGCTACTCCATCTGCCTTATAAGGCAAACGAATAAAGTGTTGGGGACTGAAATTATCCCAAGAGCAGTAATAAATATTCTCATCTTTAGTAAACCAGAGAGTATCCTCGGCAATTGCGATACCCCTAGCATCAACAAAATCTGAGCAGTTGTGGGAATTGAGTATAATTGTGTTATCGTTAGCCGGATCGATTTGCAACACATAACCATTAACAGAGTCCAGGGCTATTAACCACTTTTCTCGAAATCCAATACCCTGTAAAGCTGCCGCAGCGAAGGGTCTAATTGTTCTTCCTAAAAGGCTAGCTGTTTGGGACAAAGAGGTGGCAGAATCAGGAATCATGAATTTTCCAGATGAAAATAGAGATGCAAAGTAAACTGATAATAAAGGATAAGAGTTGTATCAAGATATAGCAAATCTAGAAAAAATAATTGTTGCCTCTCTAAAAACCTTGCTAAGTTGAGGATATACCTCAGGTATATATATCATTAGAAATAAATTTATGCCCAACTACAGTAGTGAGGACAGCATAAACATATCAAAATAGGAAATAAATTAGATGCTCAACATGAACTTAAACCTAATTAATAAAATTTAGAGCATTGGGCAAAGCCAAAACCAAGCATTTGCTCTTTCTTGGGTTAAAGCACTAGGAACCCTTCTTCGCTTTATACCATCTCATCAACCAGGTCATCTTCAAAATGAAAATTTACAGTAGGTTTAATTATGACTCGATTCAAGGGATTTTTAAAACGATTTTCTTTAATAGTTCTCATTGCTGTAGGGCTTTTGCTTCCTGCATGGCTCCATTCTCCGGCGTTTTCTAATACGACTTCACTAAGCAGCTTGTTACCTGGGGAGTTTAACTTTAGCGCCCCCTCGGATATTGGTAAACCAGATCGGCGACAAGGGGGAGCCACTCGCAGCCCTGGGGAATGTATGGCCATCGATAAAAATCAGCTCACGGCCTTATCTCCTGTGGGTGGGGTCCTTAACCATGAAAGCTTATCCTAACTTCTCCTGGTATATTCCCCCAAATTCTGCCCAAAAGGTAGCTTTTTTCCTCATGGATCAAGAAAGTCCTGATGAGTTGTACCATGTTTCTTATCTGTTGGCTAAGACTAATAAAGATGCAAATAGTAAAGAGTCAGCCAAAATTATTAACTTAGAGATACCTGCTTTTGCTGAGGTAGCTCCCCTAGAAGAAAACAAGCCCTATACTTGGTTAGTAGAAGTATATTGTGATGCTTCAGGAGCAAGGGACTATTGGGCATCAGGAGAAATTCAGCGCGTAGAATCTGATCCGGCTGTAACCAATCAACTTAAACAAGCTCAAACCCCTGAAGCTCGTTTAGCTGTCTACGCCCAAGAAGGTTTATTGCCAGAAACCCTAGAGACTTTGTTTGAAATCGAGCGTTCTAACCCCAACAGTTCTGATGTACAAGCTGTTTGGCAAAAAATTATTTCTTCTTTGAACTTTATTCACCCCATTGATGATCCTGAAGTTTCTTTAAGCACACGGTAACTAATGTAGAAACGAATAAAATTGTCTAACTTTAGGATTATTCACCATTTCCATTAGTCCCCTTAAAAAATAAGATTTCCAGAAAACTGGGTTTGTTTTTAGAGCAGAGTCTGTTGAGAAGAACCCAGTTTTGCCATCCCCTGAAATAGTTAAACCTAATCGAGGAATAACTATCATTTTGACTCTATTCTCTGGGTGCATCACCAAAGACACAACTGTTACTCCCCATAATCACCATGAGAAAGATCAAATCTCGTCTAGGAAAACTTTCCTTAGCACTGTCCTTAGAATTGGCCATGATGACTAGCTTTTTAGTCGTGCAAGCCTTCGCCTTTGAACCATCTGGGGATATTAGCACTCCTAAACGCACCGAACCAGGTGGAACTCGCGCTAGTATACCAACTCAGTGGGAACCAAATCGCTACAGACCTCCAAGTAATATTAGTCGTCCTAGACGTACTCAACAGGGAGGAACTCGTACTGATGAGCAAGAAAATTCCCCACTAACTGCTATAGTACCTAGTTCTAGTCAAGGTTTTGGGACAACGAGCAAACCCTACCCCACTTTTCTAGTTTTTGTTTCTGAGTTAGCAGCCCAAGGAGCTACCATACCCGTAGAATTTGCTTTGATAGATGAAGCAGGGGAAGATGTTTATAGAGCCAGTTTCTCAATAAATACTGAGTCTCAATTATTGAGCCTGACTCTCCCTGATCATGCAGGAATGCCGCCTTTAGAGGTAGGTAAAAACTACAAATGGTCTTTTATGCTCATTGAGAATCCTTCGGATTGGACACATAACCCTACAGCTTCAGGTTGGGTTACTAGAATTGAACCTTCAGTTCAATTAACCCAAGGGCTTTTTGGGGCAACTTCCCTACAAGAAGAGGGAATAATTTATGCCCATGAGGAAGTTTGGTATGATGCGGTAGCTGCCTTTGCCCAATTACAAAGAGAAAATCCTCAAGATGAGGCTATAAATCAAGATTGGGTTAAACTCTTAAAAGCTGCGGGTTTAGAAAGTGTTAGCTCCCTCAGCGTATCTTTTAATTAATTCTCCTAACCATTTATGCGCTTTCTGTGCAAAGTTTTAACAGTAGCTCTAGTTGTAATTATGGCAACCTCTGCTTTGGGTAACGAGATTTTGCCGGAAGATAATTTAATTGTGGAGGGGATTCCCCCTATTCCTGCTTCTATTGTGAAAACCGTAGAACGTTATACAGATTTTCGTTCTGCTGTTCTTGCTAGTTGGCATCCTCAGCAAAAAGAGATACTCATTTCTACAAGATTTGGGGAAACATCTCAGGTACACCAGGTTAAGTCTCCTTTAAGTTATCGTCAACAGTTAACTTTTTTCCCTGAAAGGGTTTCTGGGGCAAGCTATCAACCAACAGAAGGTAACTATTTCGTTTTTAGTAAGGATACTGGGGGCAATGAGTTTCGCCAAAACTATCGCTATGACCTCAACTCAGGAGAAATCACTTTATTAACGGATGGAGAATCTCGCAATAGTGGGGGAGTTTGGTCTAATGCCGGTAACTTAATAGCCTACAATTCTACTCGTCGCAACGGTACAGATGTAGACCTTTATGTTATTGATCCTGCTAATCCCAAAAGCGATCGCCTAGTAGCAGAAGTTGCAGGGGGTGGCTGGTTTCCCTTAAGTTGGTCACCCGATGATCAGCAAATTTTGAGTGTTGAGTATATTTCTGTTAACGAAAGCTATCTTTGGCTTTTTGATGCCCAATCAGGAGAAAAGACTCTCATTACTCCTAAAGGAGGAGAAGAGAAGATTTCCTACGGTGGTGCAGTTTTTAGCAAAGATGGCCAGGGTTTATATGTAATTACCGACAAAGATGCAGAATTTTCTCGTTTAGCTTATTTAGACTTAAATACTAAAGAACATACTTTTCTCACGGAAGATATTAACTGGGATGTAGAAGACTTTGCTCTTTCAGAAAATGGTAAGTTACTAGCTTTTGTGACTAACGAAGCTGGTAGAAGTGTTCTCCATCTCCTTGATACCACTACCCAAAAAAGGCTACCTTTACCAGAATTTCCAGTGGGACAAATCTACTCCCTCAACTGGCACAAAAATAGTCAGGATTTAGGCTTTACCCTTTATTCTGCCCAATCCACTGCGGATGCTTATTCTTTAGATATAACCACCCAAAAGCTTACCCGTTGGACGAAAAGCGAAACAGGAACCCTGAATATAGACAATTTTCCTCAAGCAGAGTTGGTACGTTGGTCAAGTTTTGATCAAAGAACAATTTCCGGCTTCCTTTATCGCCCCCCAACTAAGTTTACTGGTAAGCGTCCTGTAATTATTAATATTCATGGGGGACCAGAAGGGCAGTATCAACCAGGATTTTTAGATAGGGACAATTACTATCTCAATGAGTTGGGAGTAGCAATGATTTTTCCCAATGTCAGGGGTTCTTCTGGTTATGGCAAAACCTTCTTACAATTAGATAATGGCTATCTACGGGAAGATTCGGTTCAGGATATTGGGGCATTACTAGATTGGATTGCTACCCAACCGGATTTAGATAGTAACAGAATTTTGGTGACGGGAGGCAGTTATGGCGGTTATATGTCTTTAGCTGTGGCGACTAAATATAACGATCGCATCAGAGCAGCTATTGATATAGTGGGTATATCTAATTTTGTGACTTTTTTAGAAAGGACAGAAGGTTATCGTCGGGATTTACGTCGGGTAGAGTATGGTGATGAACGTGACCCCCAGATGCGGCAGTTTTTGTTAGATATTTCTCCCCTTAATAATGCCGATCAGATTACGAAGCCTTTGTTTGTGGTACATGGGCAGAATGATCCTCGTGTTCCTGTTAATGAAGCCGAACAGATTGCCAAGACGGTTAAGGATAAAGGGGTTCCCGTTTGGTATTTGGTGGCGAAGGATGAAGGACATGGTTTTGCGAAGAAGAAAAACCGAGATTATTTGTTTTATGCAACGGTGATGTTTGTTAAGGAATATTTGTTGAATTGATGATTGAGTAGCTGTTGATTCAACTTGTCTGAAATATTTGCCCAGCATTACCTGGAGGTTCACCTAATTCGACGAAATCAAAAAACAGCAGAAGGTAGTTCATCGAACTCACATTTCCATCAAAATTATTTGACATTCAAGACAATCGCTACTAACCCTAATTATCAACTATCAACTACTTAAATTGTACCCAAACTGAAACCGAACCTCCGTTACAGCGAAACTCTCCCCAACCATGTTCGTTGGTTTTAATAGGTTCAGAAATATGTTCAGTTAAGTCATAAAATTCTGTATTAGCTTTACCTACTTCCATCCACTTTGAACCCCCAGCCCCATTACTCATAATAACTGCCATACTTTGGGGATGTTCACCATTGCCAAGACGAGTCCAACCAATAATATCCCAATGATCGAAATAATCATATTGTTCCCCGTAAGCGTAATTTTGTCTGGCGTGGAGAAACTTATCAATTAAAAAGCGATGGGAATCTAGCCAAATTTCATAACCTTTGTCTTTGTAATGTGCGCCATAATAATCAGCATAAAAAAGACAAGGATAGCCTTCTCTTCGTAATAAAATCAAGGCATAAGCTAAAGGTTTGAACCACGATTCAACCACCGATTCTAAGGATTGTAAGGGCTGAGAATCATGATTTTCTACGAAGGTAACAGCTAATTCTGGTTTGCTTTGCATTAAGGTATTATCAAGAATACGACGCAAATCATAGGAACCACCAACCTTACTAGCAAAGTGGAAGTTGTAATGTAAAGGAACATCCACTAAAGACATTTTTCCGTCGGTTAGATCCATATAATTAAGCAAAGAACCAAGGTTGTTTTCCCAATATTCTCCGAAACTAAAAAGTTCTTTTTGGGTATGGTTACGCATTTTAGGCAACCACTGTTTATAAAACCAAGCGGGAATATGTTTAACAGCATCAAGACGAAAACCATCTACTCCGGTGGTGTCTAAAAACCATTCACCCCAATAATCTAATTCTCCCCTCACTTGGTCATCTTGCATATCTAAATCACAACCAAGCAAGAAATCGTAATTACCTTTTTCTAAGTTTACAAAATCATCATGTCCTTTCCCTTCAAACAAGTAAACTTTTTGAGGATATTCTCCCGGTCGCCAGTTATTATAAACAACAGAATCAAAGTGCCACCAATGCCATTTCATACTAGAATATTTGTCACCGCGACCAGGAAAAGTAAATTTAGTATAAGCTTGAATTTTCTCTAATTTGCCATCAGACATTACTCTGTAGTTACGGTTATTTTCGTAATAAGCTGTGGCGTAAACTTCTTCGGTTTCATCGGCACTATCTTTATGGTTCAAAACTATGTCTGCATAGACTTGAATCCCAGCTTGTTGGCCTGCTTTAACTGCGGTTAAAAATTCTTCTTTAGTGCCGTATTTGGTACGAATAGTTCCTTTTTGGTCAAACTCTCCTAAGTCAAAGAGGTCATAAACTCCATAACCAGTATCATAGCCCCCACTACCACCTTTATAAGCTGGGGGCAGCCAAAGGGCTGTTACCCCTGCTTGGGCAAGTTCAGTTGCTTTTTGGCTAACTTCAGTCCAGAGAGTGCCATCACTGGGGTAATACCAGTGAAAAAACTGCATCATTGTACCGTTGACATAGGACACTTGGTTTAACTCCTAAAACAAAACAGTTCTGGCACATCCTAGCTTAGGGAAAAGAATTTGCCTAGAGGGATTTATCCATGACATACTCCTAATACGGTTTCCCGTTAATTAAAAAGGTAACATCTTTGATACTCTCAAAGTTGCTAGTTAAAGTTTTAGTTTGGATTTTCTGTTTCTGGGTTAGATTCTGGGGCATTGGTATTGGGAGTGACATCTGAAGTTGTATCAGGAGTTAGCTCCGGATTTACTTCTGGTTCATTAAAAATTGTTCCCATGAAATTGGGATTAGCTAAAATTGCCCCTATCCCCACAGCTAAAACGCAGATAACACCACCTCCAATTATCAAAGGCCATTTGCGAGGGGAGGAATGGGTAGAGGAGATTTGTTGAGATTGTTGAGTCAAGTTTGGAGTTAGGACTGGTGGTGGTGAGGCTGTTTGAATTGGTTGAGGAGGTTGAGGAGCTTGAGGAGAGGCTGGTTGAGGAAGTGGCGTTGGTACATATTCCTGTAAATACTGCTGCTGTTGAGGAACAATCTTTTTTACCATCAGTTGCTGTTGACCCAACTGCAAACGACTACCTGGAAACAACAGTACCTCACCAGTTGTTAGAGATTGTCCATTAACCACAGGGGGGTTCGTGGGCCGTAGATTCCTGACATAAAAGCTTTGCTGTTGCTGATTAAAATATATTTCTATATGTAAACCAGATACCGTTGGTGAAGATAAAATAAGATCACACCTGTTGCGATCGCGCCCTATACGAAAAGTGCCAGGATTTTTACTGGCTTGACCGTCTCTAATGGTTTGAGTTCTTAATTGAGAGGCTTCGAGCCATTGCAAAGTTAATTCATGGGGGGATCTAGCTTGTTCAGTAGGAGCAACAGCTTGATTTGCTAATTCCTCGACAGCCTGCAATGCCTCTACTGCTGAATGATAGCGTTGACGGAAATTATAGCGCACCATTTTGTCTAAAATAGCTGCTAACCCAGGGCTGACTTGCACTTGACCACGCCAAATAATTTCCCTATTGTAGCCTTTTTGTAGTTCTTCAGGCAGACCACGTTCACTAGGGGGCCTTTTCCCAGTTAAGGCTTGAATGGCAATAATGCCCACCGCATAAATATCACTACTAAATTTGGGAGTTCCCCTAACCTGTTCACTGGGCATATAACCAGGAGTACCGATAATTGTGCCAATTCTTGTTTGTCCTTGGGTATTGAGGACTTGAGTGGCAGAAAATTCCTTGACTGCCCCAAAGTCAATTAAGACAATTTTGCTATCCTGCTTGCGTCGGATCAGATTGGGAGGTTTGATATCTCTGTGAACTATTTGGTTTTGATGAACAAAAGCTAAGGGAGTTAAAATATCAATCAAAAGGGAAGTTACCTCTGATTCACTCCATTGCTTACCAAAGCTCAATTCTTGAGTTAGCTCATGGCCTTCGATGAATTCTTGCACCAAGTAAAATTCTTGCTCATTGCTAAAGTAGGTTAAAAGTGCTGGAATTTGCGGGTTGTTACCCAAACGACCTAATATCTTTGCTTCGGCTTCAAATAAGCGTTGTGCCACCTCTAAAATTTCTGGACTAGGTACTTGGGGTTTGAGTTGCTTGACAACACATTTAGCCTCAAATCGTTTGATGTCTTCAGCTATATAGGTTTTACCAAATCCACCAGAGCCTAAGATTTCGATGACACGGTAACGGTTGTCTAACAAATGGTCTAACATAGTGCCAACCCCTTTTCCATCTTTTCCCATTAGCTTTTGATATAAAGATTTTAGCTTCTAGCTTGAGCTGCGATCGCAGCTTGATAGAGAGATTGAATAGTTGTTCCTTGGTGAGGAGATTGGGCGATCGCCCAATTACAAGTAACTTGAAAGCGTGTACCATCAGGGGCAGTGAAAATTTGCTGTCTGAGGTTTTTCAGGAGGATTGCTAAGCGATCCCTAGCTTGTTGGCTATTCATACCGGGAATACCAACAACAAATTCCCCATAACCCCAATATCCCACCACCTCATGATTACCAAAAGTGTTTTGAAATAAGCGCCCCCAACTTTGTAAAATTTGATTTCCGGTTTGATGCCCGTAGTTAAGATTAATTTCCGGCAATTCAGCTATGGTTAATAGGGCTAAACAAACAGGTTGCTGTTGCAGTAAACTTACTAAGTTGCTGCTAGAAGCAGCATAACCCGCTAATCCTGTCAGGGCATCTTTGCCAGAAAAGTTTTTTAGTAGGCGGTTTCTTTCTAAGCGGTTGGTAATTCTGGTTAGTAATTCTGGGCCGATAATTGGTTTGGTGATGTAATCATCTGCCCCCGCAGTAAAGACTTGTTGCACTGTTTCTCTATCTTGGTGGGCTGTGAGAAATAAGATGGGTAAATTTTGCCACTGGGGATCTGTACGTACTACTTGGCAAAGTTCAATGCCGTTAATTTCTGGCATCTCTACATCTAAAATCAAGAGATCCGGCTTTTCTACATTAAGTATTTCCCAAAAGCATTCCGGTTTTTGCAATCCTGTCATCCTTATTCCCCAAGGAGTTAAAATTGTTTTCAAAGCCGCTAAAAAAGCAGGATCATCATCCACAACTAATATCTTCGTTGCTTGATCTTGATAACTTTGTAGTAATTGCTGCACAACCTGCCAAATTTGAGTTGCGGTAGTTGGTTTAACTAAAACACTGCTTCCGCCGCAACGGGCGACACTTACCCTATCTACCAACTCAGGATTGGAGGCTAAGACAAGGGTAGGTATGGGGGGAGTGCGGCTAGCTAAATCTTTTAAGAGACTGAGACTCTCCTGCCATTCGCTAGATTCTGCAACGGTCAAAACCACTGCATCCGTTGCTTGAGTTTGCAATACCTCCCTTGCTGAAGTTAAGTTAGAAACCTGTTGCCAATTGCTTTGGCTTAACTGGGCTAATCCTTGTAACTGGGAACCCAACTCTTCATCACTATCAATAAATAACAATCTTGCGGTAGGAGTTGTTGGGGAAGCTGGCAAAGCTAACATTTCTCTTAACTGTTGCACCAACTCTAGTAACCCTTCTCCTCCTTGAGTAACTTTCCCTGGCTTTTCCTGCAACAGCTTTTCAATTTGCCGTGCAGTTTTAGTGCCGGCCTCTTTATCAAACATACCAAGAACACCAGCTAATTTATGGGCTGCTTTTTGTGCTGATTGGTTTAACGCCAAAGAAGGTTTACCCTGCTGTATTGCAGTAGCAGCTTGTTGCAATGCCTCTAACCTTTCCATCATTAAGCCTTGATATTGCTGCCACATCTGGCCCATGGCTGCATCAAAACGTTGTTGTACAGAAGTATTTCCCACCTCACTACTTTCTTGAGGTAGCTTCGGATTCAGGCGATAACCAATGCCATAAACATTCTCAATCCAATCTGCAACACCCACCTCTTTCAACTTGCGCCGTAACCCTTTAACGTGTGCCTTAACACTTTCTTCTAGGGGAGGATCATCATAATTCCAAAGGCGTTCAATAATTTGCCCCCGACTAAATACTCGGGCCGGATTTCTTAATAATAACTCCAACAAACTGTATTCCTTGGGGGTTAATTTTAAAGCTTGTTCCCCATAACTTACCTGACAACTATTAGGATCAAGAACTAATTTTCCCACTTCTAATATAGGAGTAAAAGCAACTTCTCCCCGTCGTAATAAAGCCCTGACCCTAGCTTGCAACTCCCCTAAATCAAAAGGTTTAGTTAAATAATCATCAGCCCCGGCATCAAGCCCCTTAATGCGCTCGGCCCTAGCATCTTGAGCCGTAATTAGTAAAATAGGGGTAGCACAACCTTCACTACGCAAACGTTGACACAAAGTAATACCATCCAACCTTGGCAGCCCCACATCAATTACAATCAGTTCATAATGACTATCTTGGGCATACTCCCAACCTAACTGCCCATCTGCGGCTACATCCACAGTGTAGTGCTGACCCTCAAGAGATTTTACCAGCACCTGGATGAGAATTTCATCGTCCTCAATTAATAAGATTCGCATTTGTCATTTATTATTGAAAATGTAATATTTATCATTCGCTATTCATATTATTTCTTCTCTATTTCTTCACGATCATTGCTTAAAAAGAAAATAGGTAATAGCTAAGTTATTAATGTTTATGAAATTTCCCCCAGGCAAGCCTTGCCGAATTTAGTACATTTTATTACTTAATTACTAACCCTAGTCTCTGCTCCCTACTCCCTTGTTTTTCAAATGAAGACTACTACTATTTCTCAACTTACTACACAAAATAATTCTCTTGCTACAGAGGTCAAGGAAAATAAAGTCCAGAACAAATGTGTCTTAGTTATTGACGACGAAGAAGACGTGCGATCGCTCATTAAACTAGGGCTAGAATTACAAGCTAATTGGACTGTGTTAACTGCAAATTCTGGCCCAGAAGGTTTGAGTATCGCCATGACTAAACAACCGGATGTTATTCTTCTAGATTATATGATGCCAGGTTGGGATGGCCATCAAACCTTACAGCGCTTAAAAGAAAATTCTTTAACCAAGCAAATACCAGTCATCTTAACCACAGCCAAGATTCAAGCCCCTCATCAAGAAAGCTTTGCAGAACTTGATATTGCTGATATATTCACCAAACCATTACGTTTGTTGCAACTAGCAGCAAGAATTTTGCAAGTTATTTAATTGCTAGTTGCTAGTGCATCTTTATTAAGTTGATGGATAGTTTTTACCGTCAAGGATTACCCATTACCCATTACCTTCCAAACCATGTATAGAACCTTATTCCTCGCCGTTTTACTAATAAGTTTAGTTATCACAGAAAATCAAATTCAGCCAGCCCAATCAGAAATTGCCCTAGATTCATCTGCTCAGACTCATATGTCTTTAGCACCACTGCTAGATAATCTTGGTAGACATCACCACCCTATTTCTACCCAATCAAAACTAGCACAACGCTACTTTGATCAAGGTTTAATCCTCACCTATGGCTTTAACCATGCTGAAGCAAAACGTTCTTTCCAAGAGGCTGCTAGACTAGATCCTGATTGTGCCATGTGTTACTGGGGCATTGCTTTAGTTTTAGGACCAAATATTAATGCAGCTATGGAACCGGATACTGTGCCGGAAGCTTACGTTGCTTTACAAAAAGCTCAAGAATTAGCAAGTAACAGCAGCAAAAGAGAACAGGCTTATATTCAGGCTTTAAGCAAACGCTACCTAAACCACGACTTAAATGAGCGTGCAACCCTAGATTTAGCCTATGCTAAAGCGATGGGCAAGGTAGCTAAAAAATATCCTGAAGATTTGGATGCAGCTACTTTATATGCAGAAGCTTTGATGGATACAACGCCCTGGGATTATTGGGTGGGAGGGGAACCCAAACCAGAAACAAAAGAAATTCTCACCACCTTAGAATCTGTTTTAGCTAAAAATCCTGACCATCCAGGAGCAACCCATTTATATATTCATGCCATAGAAGCTTCCCCTTACCCAGAAAAAGGAGAAGCCGCAGCAGACCATTTACGGAACTTGGTTCCCGGTGCAGGACATTTAGTGCATATGCCAGGACATATTTACATCAACATCGGACGTTATCACGATACATCCTTAGTTAACCAAGACGCTGTTGCAGCAGACCAAGCTTACATTAGCCAATGCCACGCTCAAGGTCTTTATCCCCTGGCTTATATGCCCCACAACCAACATTTTCTCTGGGCTAGTGCCACTATGGAAGGACGGAGTGAGTTGGCAATTCAAGCAGCCAGGGAAGTTGCAGGTAGTGTAGATACAGAGATGATGAAACAACCCGGTTATGGCATTCTACAACATTTTTATGCTATGCCCCTCTACGCCTTAACTCAATTTGAGCAATGGGACGAAATTCTCCAAGAACCTCAACCGGAACCACAGCTTAAATATCTCCAAGGAGTTTGGCATTTCGCCCGTGGCATGGCTTATTTAGGTAAAAATGATTTATCTCAAGGTGAGCAGGAATTAGTCACCTTAAAAGAGATTGCAGTAGATGAAGCTTTAAGGGAAGTAAATATCAATTTTAATTCTGCTGTAGATTTAATTAATATTGCCTCTCAATTTTTAGGAGCAAGGTTGGCAACAAAATATGAAGATTATGACTCTGCGATCGCACAATTAAAAAAAGCTCTAATCATAGAGGAGCAACTCCATTATGATGAGCCGACACCCTGGTATTCTCCTGTTCGTCAGTTTCTAGGTGCAGTATTGCTCAAAGCTAACCGCCCCAAGGAAGCAGAGAATTTTTATCGCCAAGATTTAGCTAAGAATCGCGAAAATGGTTGGTCTTTGAAAGGTTTGGCCCAAAGTCTATCTGCCCAAGGTAAATCTCAGGCAGCAAAGGCAGTGCAGCAGCGTTTTGAAAATGCTTGGAAGTATGCTGATGATAAGTTAAAGACTTGAGACTCTTTTGCTCTTTAAATCTTAGTATCCATACCATTACTTTTTTGTTTTGGAGAGGTAAGATAAATAAATAAATTTGCTGTGAATGCTATAATTACGACTGCATGGTGATTACAGCTTGTTTAGAATAGCCACTAACAACTAACAATGCTCAGTTGAAAATGACAAGGAGAAAAATCCGAACCAAGTCAATCTGGTAATCCCTGATAGAAAGAACGATGACGATTGTCCAAAATTATATTTAGCAAGTATTCATTTAATTAGGTGAGCGAACAGAAAGTCATGACTGTATTAGAACAAGGCAATATTAGTATCCATACAGAGAATATCTTTCCCATCATTAAGAAATCTCTCTACACAGACCATGAAATTTTCTTACGGGAGTTAGTATCTAATAGTGTGGATGCCATCAAGAAGTTGAAGATGGTTTCCTTTGCTGGGGAAGTAGATGGAGAATTGCCTGAACCAGAAATTACTATTACCATTGATGCGGAAAAGAAGACTCTGGCTATTTCTGATAATGGTATTGGGATGACGGCGGAGGAGGTTAAAAAATATATTAACCAAGTTGCCTTCTCTAGTGCGGAAGATTTTGTGCAACAATATCAAAAAGATGCTGATCAGCAACTTATTGGTCATTTTGGTTTAGGTTTCTATTCTTCCTTTATGGTGGCTAAACAGGTAGAAATAGATACCCTTTCCCATCGTCCAGGTTCGGAAGCTATTCATTGGTCTTGTGATGGTTCTCCTGCTTTTGAAATCTCGGAATCTTCTCGTAGTGAACCAGGTACAACGGTTACTCTTACCCTTCACGATGAAGAAACTGAGTATGCTGAAGAAGCCCGTATTCGCAATTTAGTCAAAACCTATTGTGACTTCATGCCCGTACCCATTAAGTTGGGGGATGAGGTTATTAATAAACAAAAGTCAATTTGGAAGGAATCTCCCCAAAACCTAACCAAGGAAGATTATCTAGAATTTTATCGCTATCTTTATCCTTTCCAGGAAGATCCTCTTCTCTGGGTGCATCTTAAAACTGATTATCCTTTCAATTTAACTGGTATTCTCTACTTCCCCAAGCTAAAAGCAGATGTAGATGTCAATAAGGGGCAGATTAAGCTATTTTGTAACCAAGTTTTTGTTAGTGATAACTGTGAAGCGATTATTCCTGAATTTTTGCTACCTTTGCGGGGGGTAATTGATAGTCCGGATATTCCCCTTAATGTTTCCCGCAGTGCTTTAACCAATGATCGCACAGTGAGACGCATTACCAATTTTATCTCCAAGAAAATCGGCGATCGCCTCAAATCTCTTTACGATGAAGATTACAACGAGTATCTACGTTGTTGGCAGGATGTCGGTACATTCGTTAAGTTTGGGGCAATGCGGGATGAGAAGTTCAAAAAGCAAGTGGAAGATATTATCATTTTCCGGACTACTCACCAACCAGAAGCAGTTACCGAAGAGAAGCCCAAGGTAGAAGTAGAAGTACAGTCTCAAGAAGGGGATGCCTGGGAAGATGTTTCCAAAGATGAAAACAAGCCAAAAGAACCCTATACAACCCTAAAAGATTATTTAGAAAGGAACAAGGAAAGTCACGAAAATCGCCTTTACTATTGTAGTGATCCTGTTTCTCAAGCTACCTATGTAGACTTGTATAAAAATCAGGGTTTAGAAGTCTTGTTTATGGACTCTTTTATCGACAACAATTACTTCATTCCTTTCCTGGAAAAAGACTATCCTGATCTAAAATTCTCCCGCGTTGATGCGGAATTAGAGGATGTTTTAGTTGATAAAGATCAGGCTAATGAAATTGTTGATCCTAACACTCAAAAAACTCGCAGCGAGGTGATTAAGGAGTTATTTGAGAAAGCACTCAATAATTCTCAAGTCACGATTCGTACCGAATCTCTTAAATCAGAAGATCCCCAAGGTACTCCTCCGGCGATGGTGATTTTACCTGAAGCAATGCGCCGCTTGCAGGAGATGACAGCTTTGATGCAGCAACAGGAAATCGCTTTCCCTATGCAACATACCTTAGTTGTTAATACTGCCCATCCTTTGATTCAAAACCTGGTTAATATGAGTCAGGGGGCAATCATTCAAGAGGGAGGACAATCCCCTTCAGGAGAGTTGGCAAATATGATGTGTCAGCACATTTACGATTTGGCTTTAATGGCACAAAAAGGCTTTGATGCAAATGGTATGAAGTCTTTTGTGGAAAGATCTAACCAGGTTTTAACCAAGCTAACGAATAAGTAATTGCTAATTGCTAATTGCTAATTGCTAATAGCTAATAACTGTGCGATCGCTACTTAAACACAAATATTTCCCCATCATCATCGCTTTATTAGGGGGCATCATGATGGGGTTAACTCCTGCCCCCGTAGAAGCCTATGGCTTAGCTTGGGTAGCCTTAATCCCCCTGTGGCTAATTATTTCTACCTCCCCATCTCCCCATCTCCCCATCTCCCCAGCCCTAGCCTGGGGCTTCGGCTACCACGGCTTAGCTTTGTTTTGGATCACTGGAGTACATCCTATGACTTGGCTAGGTGTACCTTGGTTAGCTAGTTTAGGAATCGCAATTTTTTGTTGGTTATTTATCACCATCTGGGGGGCAATTCATGTCGCAACTTGGGCGGTAAGTTTAACTTTAGCTACTCGCTTCCTCAATAAAGGCAATCCCTTACTTTTTGTCATCACCAAAGTAATTATTGCTGCGGCTTTGTGGTGTGGTTTAGAAACTTTGTGGAGTTGGACACCTTTATGGTGGACTTCTTTATCTTATACTCAAAGCCCTCATAACCTAGCTATCTTACAACTAAGCCAATTATCCGGCCCAGCAACAGTAACAGCAGCTATTGTTATAGTTAACGGTTTAATCGCCGAAGCCTTACTCTGGAAATCTACTCTCTCCCCATCATCTCCCCATAAAGGGCTAATCGCTACAGCCATAGCCTTATTAATCACCTTCCATTTAATTGGTTGGCAAATGTATCAACGCCCTGTTGCCCAACCAGAAAACGCTGCTATTGAAGTGGGGATTATTCAAGGCAATATTCCCAATCCCATCAAACTTAATCCTGAAGGTTTACGCAGGGCATTTCAAGGTTATACCAAAGGTTATCAAACTCTTGTTGAAGAGGGGGCAGAAGTGATTTTAACCCCAGAAGGGGCTTTACCTTATAACTGGAATGTTCCCCCCCAGAAAATGCGTCCCCTACAAAAGGATTTTTATCAAGCTATCCTTGCAGAAAGAGTTCCCGTTTGGTTAGGAGGATTTCGTTACCAAGGCAAGAGTTATACCAACAGTCTCTTTACCTTCACGGGGGAAGGAGAAATTTATAGTCATTACGACAAGGTTAACCTTGTCCCCTTGGGTGAATATGTTCCTTTTGAAAGTATTATTGGTGGGCTTGTGGAGAGACTTTCTCCTTTAGATGAACATCAAGTTCATGGACAACCGAAGCAAATATTTAATACCCCTTTTGGGCAAGCAATAGTAGGAATTTGCTACGATTCTACCTTTGCTAGACATTTCCGGTGGCAAACCGCCCAAGGAGGAGAATTTGCCCTCACCGCCTCTAACAACGCTCATTATAGCCCCACTATGCCTGCCCAACACCATGCCCAAGATGTGATGCGGGCGATTGAAAGCGATCGCTGGATGGCAAGGGCAACAAATACAGGTTATTCCGGCATTGTTGATCCTAGAGGTAACACCCTGTGGCTATCGGGTATCAACACCTATGAGTTACACAAAGGAACTATTTACAAACGCCAAACCAAAACTCTATATGTGCGTTGGGGTGACTGGTTGACGCTTGTTTTATTATTAGCTAGTAGCTTTTTATTAGCTAGTACTAAATTAATTTAATCGCCCGGAAGGTAAGATAAGATCCCATCGCTACCGCAGTTAGGGCGATCATAATTCCGAAGAAAGCAACTATTTCCATTGATTTTTATCCTCTATATTTTATCAAGATTAGAAATATTGTACTCCCTTAACTTGAAAGTTAACCGCTTAACTATTCTTGTCTAGTTGGAGAAGCAGGGGAATTTGAGGGGATAATATTGTGGCGATCCCTAGTAAAAACATACCCCAAAATTAGCATAACTAAAGTCAAACTCACTGCTATTTCCAGCTTGGCATATAGAAGGGCGTTGAAAAAAACTATAATAAATACGCTCTAGTTGATGTGATTTATTAGCTACGGTAAGACCGTTACAGAGGGTAATGATAAGTCAATGTGGCTTGATTAGGTTAAGCCACATTGCTACTAAAATTGTACTTCCTAATCTGGAGGATTAACCGCAGATGGGCGACGTTCAATCACCTGATCAATTAGCCCGTATTCTACAGATTCTTGGGGTGACATAAAGAAATCTCTTTCAGTATCCCGTTCAATCTTTTCTAAGGGCTGTCCTGTATGTTGAGCCAGATAATTGTTAAGCTGTTTTTTCAGGTATAAAATTTCCTTAGCCTGAATCTCAATATCCGTTGCCTGTCCGCGAGCGCCCCCTAATGGTTGATGAATCATAATGCGAGAATGGGGTAAGCTCATGCGCTTCCCTTTCGCCCCCGCACTAAGGAGGAAAGCCCCCATGCTAGCAGCCAATCCTAGACAGATAGTACAGACATCAGGACGAATTTGGTTCATGGCATCGAACATACCCATTCCTGCTGATACTGAACCCCCAGGAGAGTTGATATACAAGTAAATATCTTTATCAGGATCTTCAGCTTCGAGAAAGAGTAATTGAGCAACAACCAAGTTTGCTATTTCATCAGTTACCTGTTGCCCTAAAAAGACAATACGTTCTCTTAACAGTCTAGAGTAAATGTCGAAGGCGCGTTCACCACGACCAGAAGTTTCAATAACGGTAGGAATCATAAGGTGTGAGCTTGATTGTTACTTTTTTTGATTGTAGCTCTGTTAGTGATAACTCGCCTATGGGGGAAATCTACCCCTGGGGAGACGAGGTTAATAGTAGGGGATTCTTAAACTTAATTTGCTCCCTATTTTAAGAATGAACTCTCGGTTCTGGATGAAGATTAGTTAGTAAGTTACTTTCTGCGATCGCTAATTCTTCTAATCTTTTTCCTACTAAATCTCGTTCAAAATAAGTATCTGCCAAAACCCAATAAATTCCATAGTGACGGGCTTCTGAAGCGACTAAACCACGGTAAAATTCAGCTAAGTCTGGTTCAGGACAATGGGTAGCGAGTAAGTCTAATCTTTCATGGGAACGGGCTTCAATTAAGCAGGAAACGAGGAGAGAATCTAGTAATCGGTTTGGTTCTTTTTTACGAACTTGGGATTTTAAGCCAGAACCATAGGGAGGGGCGTTTAAGGGCGCGAGAGGAACTCCCCGCTTTTCTAACCATTGATTAACCATCTCAAAATGTTCTAATTCTTCTTTGGCGATGGTGGTTAACTGTTTTACCAATTTAGCGTAGGCAGGATAGCGAAACATGAAGTTAATTGCTACGCTGGCGGCTTTACGTTCGCAATGAGAATGATCTAAAAGGATTATATCTAAGTTATTAATAGCTTGTTCTACCCAAGCTTCGTTGGTAGGCTGCTTAAGAATTTTGATTTTTTCCATATTACTGCTTATGAGGGCGTAAAGTTCTGACTAATAAATGTAGCTAATCTGCCATAAAAGAAACTTATATCTAGGCAGGGTTGTCATTTCCGAAACTTATGATTAAAGTAAATATAGTTCCAATAGACGAGATTGAAATAATCCAGAATTCAAAATGCTAATCTTCACTGAGAAAAACAACCGTCAGCCCTTAAACATACTTGAACCCATGCAAAGGAAGCTGGAAAACTTAGAAATAAACTCAGAACAACTAGCACGCAAAATTGTTAAACTTATTCCTTCTCAATGTCCCTTTGCCCGTGAAGTACGTTTGTTTAATCGAGTTCTATTTCGCATTCCGGCACTTTGTAAACTTAATCCTTTCTACGAACAATTAACGGCTTTACGATTTCGCGCTCTATGTTTTCTTGCTGACCAATGTGGTGAAGATGTTAGTATTTACTGTACATAGTAAAGTAGTTCTCTTTGCCATTTTCTTTCTGTAAATTAAATAGAGTTTTATGATCCAGATGTACTTTTATTTTCAGTAGTGGATTTGCTTTGTTTTTGATTTTTGAACCCTAAATCAACAGCACTTATTTGACCATAAGGGAGAAAAGCAGCCCAGTAATAGGGATGTTGCTCTAATAAAGATAATTGTACCTTTCGTAACGCCTCGCTGCGCCCTTGACCTTTTTCTAAACCTTGATAGTAATTCTGCAATAAATCCTGTTTGGCTTTAGCATCTCCTAGCCAAAGACTGAGGAGTTGACTTTCGCTTCCTGCTAAAACTAGAGAACGTAGTAATCCTGAAACAGATTCACCCCTAGTTAAATCTTCTTCTCCAGTTTGGGTTTGTGAAAGCACAACTAATTGGGTTCCTTCTAAGTTGAGTTGGGCAATTTCTGCGGCGGTTAGGATGGCTTCGGGTTGGTTGTTAGCCCCAGCTAAAGCAATGCCAGCTTGAAGAAGAGGGTTTTGTAAGGAATTATTAGTTATTACTGGGTTGTTAAGGAAGAAGCCGTGGGTGGCGAGATGGAGAAGGCTAGGATTTTGTATTGCTTCAAGATTCTCTTGACTAGCTTCACTCCCCATTAGTTGTTTTGCTTCTGGTAATAGGGGGGCGATCGCCTTAATTTCTTCGTTAGTTTTTGGTAAACTTGGAAAGAGAATTGGGGCAATTTCTCCATAGGTGGATAGAGGTTTTTCGGCTTCCTTTTCAGTTTTTTCTGTTAAAAGCGTTTCGGGTTTTCTTGATTGTTGAAAAGTCGGATTCCCTAATAATATTGCTTCATTTTGACTAGGGTTAGAGTTAGCCCAACCTAAAAGATCTCGCCCTGAAGTAAGGTAAGTAAATTCATAGTCTTTCACTAAGTAATTGTCTTTTTCATCTACTAAAGCAGCCAAGGGAACTAAGTTTATTTGTCCGTCGGGGGCAAGAAATACTTGACGAGTACTACCTAACAAAGGGCGGATCGGTTGCATCAGCTTTTTATCTAGTTTACGGCCGATAGTCTTAACTTGAGCAACAGAAAGTTCAGGATTTTGCAGGGCTTCTCGAAATTCAACTATGAGGTTATCAATCGTTGCCAAATCACCTAAACCCACCCATTTCGGTTCTCCAGTTTTGGGCAAAATATAGGCGATATAGCGGGGGGCTTTGAATCTTTTTCCTAAGTTTTCAACACGGGGATTATCAGGTTGATAAGCAATTATTTCTACTAAAGCGGTTTTTTCTGGTAGAGCTTTTTGTACTGCTTCGATAGTTACGTTTTGTCCTTGGCTATTGAATTGTGCTTCTAGGTTTTGAATCTGTTGCCGTAAACTATTTATTTGTTGTTGGTATTGCTGAGGAGTAAGGTTATCAGAATTTTGAAACAGAAGGGCGGCTAGTTGAGAACGGAGATTGCTGAGTTTTTGGAAGCTTGTTTGATTGGTATTTGCGGCTGTTGAATTTGCTGCTAAGGTATCAATTAATCTACCTTTACGACGGAGTATAGTTGTGAGGGCTAAACGAGTGGCTTCAGGGTTTTTAGGTGCTTCTTGAACATGGAGAGAAACTGTAGCATTAGTTTGATCTGTTAATGCTTCCTGATAGGCTTGTTTTTGCCCTTGGGAATTAGTAGCAAAAATAAGGGAAAGATTATCTTCTGTGACTTGGTTACTTAAACTTTGCAATTCTAAGGCACGAGGAATTTCATTTTGGGCGCGATATAAACGGGCAAGGTTATTAACACTATTGGTAACTAAGGGGTGGTTTTCACCTAAGACTTTTTGCCAAATCGCTAAGGATTTTTCATAAAGTGGTCTTGCTTTATCATTTTCACCCTGTAAGTCATATAATTGGGCGAGATTGTTTAAACTAGTGCCTAAGTCGGGATGATTTTTACCTAATACCTTTTCCCGAATCGAGATAGCATTGAGATAAAGGTTTTCTGCTTGTTTGTATTTCTCTTGAGTTTTAGATAAATCCCCTAAATTATGGAGAATAGTAGCAGTAGTGGGATCTTGGCGAACATTCCTACTATCTTGAATGGCGATCGCCTGGTTATAAAGAGGTTCTGCTTGACTATAATTACCTTTTTCAAAGTATAATCGCCCTAGATTGTTAAGATCCAAAGCAACTTGGGGATGATTTTTTCCTAAGCGTTTTTCGTCGCTACTCAAAACAAACTTATAAAGAGGTTCTGCTTCATCATATTGCTTTTTATCTTGATATAAACTAGCTAGGTTACTAACTGTAGTTGCCACATCAGGATGCTGTTGTCCTAGTTCTTTTTCTCTAATTTCAAAACTACGAGTATAAAGTTTTTCTGCTTCAGTATACTTTCCTTGATCATGATACAAAGCGGCAAGATTATTAAGGGTTAAAGCGACAACAAGATCGTCTTTTCCGTAAACTTGTTCTTCAATAGCCAGGGCGCGTTGATAAAGAGGTTCGGCTTTTTCATAATTTCCCCCATCATGATAAGTAGCTGCTAGGTTGTTGAGGGTTAACGCTATCTCTGGATCATTTTTAGTTAAGACTTTTTCTTGAATAGCCAGGGCTTGTTTCAAAGGTGCTTCAGCTTCTTTATATTTACCCAAAGCCCGAAACAATACCCCTAAATCATTTAAACTTGTCGCTACTTCGGGATCTTCTTTTCCTAATAAAGTAGCTTTAATTTCTAAAGCTTTCCTCGCCGGAGGAATACCTGCTGTATATTTTCCTTCTTGATAAAGTTTTTCTACTTCAGCAGCAAATTTATCAGCTTCTTCTAACAAGGCTAACTCTTCTGGGGTAATTATTTGTGGTGGGCTAGGAGGAGGATTTTGCCCTGTGGCTGGAACTTTCGTTACTATAGCTAGGGCAATTATTGTTAACCCCAAAATTAATTGATTACTGGTTTTCATAATTTGATTGCTATTTTTTAAAAACTAATCTGTCACAAAGCGATATGGAAGCAATTGATACGATACCAGAATTAAAAGAAGTTTGGCAGGGAACCTTAAACTGGCAGCCAGATGATGCCCTGCAAGAGAAATTTCAACAGTTATACGAACAAATTATTATCGGCAACCGTCAGTTAAATTTAACTCGTATCACCGCCCCCCAAGAGTTTTGGGAAAAGCATCTCTGGGACTCTTTAAGGGGAGTTGCCCCTTGGTTAGAGGAAAAAGAGTCTGGGCTGGAAGTTATTGATATTGGTACAGGGGCAGGCTTTCCTGGCTTACCTATTGCCCTAACTTTCCCTCACTGGCAAGTTACTTTACTCGACTCTACCCGGAAAAAGATTACTTTTTTAGACGGTTTGTTGCCGAAGTTAGAGGTTGCTAATGCCACAACTTTGGTAGGTAGGGCAGAAAATGTAGGTAAAAAAAATCGCCACCATGCTGCCTATGATTTAGCTTTGGTTAGGGCGGTAGGGAAGGCTGCTATTTGCGCCCAATATGCTTTACCTTTACTCAAACCAGGGGCTATGGCTATATTGTATCGTGGTCAGTGGACAGAGGAAGATAATCAAGAGTTATGTGTAGCTGTGCAAGAAATGGGAGGAAAAGTTAAGAATGTGAAGGAGTTTACGACTCCTTTGACAGCAAGTGTTCGTCATTGTATTTATATTGGTAAGTTGTCAGGTAAATAGAATTTATAACTGTTGAACACCAGAGGTATTGTAGCTAAAAATAGACATACTACGCTGTCAGGCATTTAATTTACTTATTAGATTTGATGGGGAGATGGGGAGATAGGGGGAGGGTTTTACTGCTTATTTCCTAGTTGAGTAATACACAGTTTAAATACACATCAGCTTACCCCTATGATAGTGTAAATCTACTCAGGTGAATACCAACTTTTTAAACCAGTGAACATAACTGATGTTTTCAGACATAAAAGCCTGTAAATAACAAAGCTTATCTAATACTGTCTGGCCAAAATATTGAAAGCGGATTTTATCTGCATTTGGAATTTTGAATCTTGAATTAACCTTGCTTCCCGCTCCTTGCTATACAATAGAAAACGCTCCGAATAAGCAGCAAAGATGTATCAACTTTACAGCGCCTTCACTTTATTTTTAAGCTTATTAGTCGAGGCTATGCCTTTCTTACTGCTAGGAGTATTGTTTTCTAGCGGACTACTTTTATTTATTGATGAGCAGCAGTTAATTTCTCGGTTGCCCAAAAACCCCTTTCTAGGATCTTTGATTGGCAGCTTAATTGGCTTCCTCTTTCCTGTATGCGAATGTGGCAACGTACCTGTGGCGAGACGCTTACTAATCCAAGGAACCCCTTCTGCTGTGGCTTGTAGCTTCCTATTAGCGGCTCCTACCATTAATCCTATCGTGATTTGGTCAACTTGGGTTGCTTTCCAAGACCAACCGGAACTTGTTTGGTTGAGGGTATTATTTTCTTTGGCTATTGCCACTATTATCGGTTGTGTTTTTGGCTATCAAGCGGATGTAAAGCCTTTATTGCAACCAGCTTTAGCCAGACACATTTATAGTTTTGATCCCCCAGTTTCTGTTAATACTCCGTCTTTATTAAAATCGGGAACTTATTTACTAGGAAATTCTGGTAAAACCCAGGCTTTAACCTCAGAAGCTTACCAACAATTCCGAAAATTCAAAAAAAGCAAACTGTCCTCTCCAAAACTTTCAAATCAGAAATTAGATTTGTTTCTCAACAATACCATCCAAGAATTGCGAGAATTGGGAGGAATGTTGATAGTTGGTAGTGCGATCGCAGCTTGTATTCAAGTATTTGTCCCTCGCGAAATCATCTTAAATTTGGGACAAGGTTCTATTAGTTCTATTCTGGCGATGATGTTGTTAGCGGCATTAGTTTCTATTTGTTCTACAGTGGATGCTTTTTTTGCTCTTTCTTTTGCTACAACCTTTACCAGTGCTTCTCTACTCGCTTTTCTGGTTTTTGGTCCGATGATTGATCTTAAATCTGTTGGTTTACTTCTATCGGTTTTTAAACCTAAAGTAGTTACTTATTTGTTCATTTTGGCTGCCCAGCTAACCTTTATTCTCTGTTTAGGTTATGCTTATTTTTTCTAATATCAAATAGAAATGAAGATGCTACAGATAAAGTTTTTTTAGTTGAATTGTGAGTTATGTAGTTTTTTTATAGTTTACCTGTGGGTTACGTAGTTTTATTGGGGGACTAGCCCCCCAAACCCCCCAGTGGGGAAACAAGTGTTTCCCCACACCCCTTCCTAACCGCTTCGCTCTTCGTTAGTTAGATTTTATGGGTAGGTCGGATATTCTCTGGGCGTTGGTGATAGTCCCCTCGGCAAATCTCCCCCATATAATAGACCCCTTGATAGCTTGCCCTAAATTAATTATTATCTGTAGCAAACGTTTACTTATAGTATTTCTAAAAGATTCGTGGACAACCTAATGGGGAAGATATAATCATAGTGAAAAAAGCTTGTTTATATCCCGTATAAAAACGCTATATTTCATATAAAAACTAGAAACTTACTTATCGAAGCTAACTAAAAGTAATGAAACAAACTACAAAGACTAATCCTTTGCTCTCAAAACTTGCTTGGTTGGATGTAATTGCTTTTATGCTTTGGGGAATTTTATTACTCAAATATTGGTTGACCGGACAACTAAGATTATTGATTCATCCTAACTATTTTATTTTAGTATTATGTTCAGGATTAATCCTTTTAGCTTTAGGAGGATTTAAAGCCAAACAGTTAATAAATACTCGCAACTTAGTACCGAAAGCAGGAGATAATCTGCAACATATAACCTTATTCCCCCTGGGTTGGAGTACAGGTTTATTATTAGTCGTAGCCTTAATCGCTTTGGTAATTCCCCCTGGAATATTAGGTAGCCAAACAGCCTTGAGTCGAGGGGTTACAGACTCTTTACCTGCTACTAAAATTGAAGCTCAATCTTTTCGGGCAACCGTTAAACCAGAGGAGCGAACTATCATCGATTGGGTAAGAACTATTAATACTTATCCTGAACCAGATTATTATGTAGATCAAAAAGTTAACTTGGTAGGATTTGTGGTACGTGATAATCAACTTGGGGATGATTATTTGTTAATTTCCCGTTTCGTTCTAACTTGTTGTGCTGTAGACGCTTATCCTGTTAGTTTGCCAGTTAAGTTAACATCTTCGGGCAAAAAATATCCTGCGGATACTTGGTTAAGGGTGAAAGGAAAAATGACGGCTGGAGAATTAGGAGAAAAACGCCAGGTAATTGTTGAACCTACTTCTTTAATTAAAGTTCCTACTCCTAAAGATCCCTATGCTTATTGATGGGGAGATGGGGAGATAGGGGGAGGGTTTTGGGAGCATCTCAAATTGGTAAATATAGGCTCTGGCCGTTGACTTGATGAACAAAAAGTTCAAAGAAGCAGCAATAAATGTATTCTTAAAGCTAAGAGCTAATAGCTAACCTCACAGATCAACTGTTGCTGCAAAATTGAGATGCTCCCAGGGTTTTACGGCTTATTTCCTAGTTGAGTAATGCACAGCTTAAATGCACATCAGCTTAAGAAAATACTATTAGCAATTAGCTGTTAACCAAATAACTTAACAACCAATTAGCCATAGTTGCCCTGCGCGTTTGTCTAGGCCCAAATTCACCGATTTTGTAACCTTTAAAACCCAACTTTTCTTTAAGTAATTGTTTATTTTCTTTAGGTATAGAACGGGTAAGTTGAACTGTGGGAGGGCGGTTAGCGATGAAATCTGGTGGTTCGGGATATTTTTGGCCCCATTCGGTTGCTACTTCTTTGAGATCCCAGGTTTGAGTTGTTTCATCATAACGATAGCCTAAATAATGCCAAACTAAACGGTTAGCAACATCATCAGAAATTTCTTCATTAAGAATTGCCCAAATAGTTTCTTCATTTAAAGGAGGTAAGATCATTTATCATTTACTATGCAATATTTATTCTAAAATTCTATAATTAATCACTTACAAATTAATATTTACATGGTGGTGTTAGTCAGGGATGTAACTACTTGCTCTACTTCTAGAGTACGCGAATTAGACCAGCAAATTATTGCTAAAATCAATAGTATCAGCAAAGACGCTTTAGTTAGCTTTGCTCATCTTAATATCTCTTTGGGGGCTGCTGTTTGGCCCTATGTGCAACCGCCGGGTTTACAAGCATTGGAAAAAGCCCTGAAAGAAAGAGGTACGAAGATGTTTATCAACTCTGCTTATCGTACTATTGCTCAGCAACTTATTCTTTATCAACATTACCGTTCCGGGGGGCGTTGCGGTATCCGTTTAGCAGCAACTCCTGGAGGTAGTAACCATCAAAGCGGTTTAGCTATTGATATTGAGGATGCTTATGGTTGGCGATCTTATTTAGAAAAATATGGTTGGCAATGGCTAGGGGCAAAAGATCCTGTACACTTCGACTATCAAGGCAAGGAGACAAAAGATATTCGTAGTACTGCTGTGTTGGCTTTTCAAAAGCTTTGGAACGAAAACAATAGCGCTAAACTCGATGAAGATGGTGTTTATGGTTCTCAAACTGCTTTGAGGTTAAGTCAAGCCCCCATTACAGGTTTTACCCAAGGGGAGAAAGTAGAAGATGTTGTACCAGAAATGGGAGAGTTACCACCACCAAGAGTTTTATATTTAACTCAACCGATACAAGAAGGGAAAGATGTTCAAGCAGTGCAAGAAGCTTTAAAAAAATTGGGTATTACAGTGGAAGTTGATGGCTTTTTTGGGCCTTTGACAGAAAAAGCAGTCAAAGAGTTTCAGGAGAGTAAAGGCTTGGTTATAGATGGTGTTGTTGGCCCAGGTACTTTTGGGAAATTGATGATTGATAATTGATAATCTTAAATGTTAAGGGCGGGTTTATTTAGATTTGAGGTCATACATAGATTTAGCAAAACCCGCCCCTAAGTGCCGTCACTAAGCAACTCTTGCCAGTCTTCAATTGCTTCAGGGGGCCAAAGCCAATTTTGACTAAGGGCTTCAGGAGTAAAACTTTTGGGTTCTCTGGTTATAACCATTTTCCTCAGTTTAATTGCTTTATCAGCAAGAAATTCTGGGGAATCCTCTGATGATTTTGTTTCAGCCAGTTTGTTCAACCCTAATGCTAAACCAGCGTAGGTATCAAGTAACTCTTCTGAGTCGCTATCAAGAGTCCCTGTTCCTTCGGCTAACTCTAAAGCATCATACCAAGCTTGATTAGCCTCATTGTATTTACCTTCTGCGTAGTAAGCAAAACCTAAAGCGTTGTGATAAGAAATAACCTTAGTTGCTTTTTCCGGTACTTCTAGATTTTCTTGTTCCTTAATTGCTAATTCCCAAAATCGCCTAGCATCATCAACAGAGAATTTCTCATCCCCTGCTAAAGCTGCTTGCCAAGCTAGTCTACCTTTGAGAAAGAGAATGCTAGGCTCATTGATTTGTTCAGTAGGAACAGCTTCTAAAGCAGATTTGGCATATTCTAAAGCCCCTCGGTCAAGTAATGTTTCTACAGCAGGGATAGCTTTTTGCAAATCCTTTTGACTAAATTCTTCGATCGCTAAACCTGTTAGGACATTGTTATCGGCTTTAGCGAGATCATTGGGGTTATCTAAGGTCGTTTCTACTTTATCAGGGGAGAGAGGAGAAGATTTAATAAAAGGTAGACGTTCAGAAAATAGCCAAAAACCTAAAGCAGCGATCGCAATGGCACTAACTGCACCTAAAAGTAAAGGAGATAGTCCTTGAATCCAATGTTCCCTTCTTTTATGAGGAGGTTTTGCTTCTTGTTCAACAGCCGATGAAGAATTATCTGGGGAGTGTTTCGCTAGAGGTTGTCCTTCTTCTTTCGCACCCCGATTAGGTGCTAGCTGATTGAACATATCTTCAATCAAAGCGCGGTCTTCGTCAACATTATCCCCCTCCTCTGCTTCTAACCAATCTGCTTTAGTCAACTCTCCATCACCATTTAGTTTGCTGTGGGGATAGCTATCTAATTGTTCTTCTTGGAGAAAATCACGGGTTTGGGAGGAAAAAAGTAATGCCTCTTCTTCTTCTTGGGTTAAAACACTATCCCTTCCTTGGGTTAAGTTAACTAACTTAGAGGAATGCGGCTTCTGTGCTTCTACTTTAGCGATGATACCAGCAAATTCAGGGTCGAGATAGAGTACAGGTAAAGCCCAATAGAGTTGATTGGAACCGTAGGTAGCGATTAAGCCTTGTCTAGCGCGGCTGAGGCTTAAATCAATGGGATAGCCTTGAGAGATGTTGCGATAGAGGAGTCTGGTTAAGTTGAGGGCTACTTCATCGGGAATCCTTTCTGCCATTGCTAAAACCGCAGGAATACCACGCTTAATAGCAGCATCAGCAAGATTACTTCTTGGACTTTTGTCCCCAATACTTTCCCATTCAGTTTTTGCACCACTACAGGAGTTAAAAACAGCTAGCTGAACTTTGTTGTTAACTAGTAATCCGGCTAAGTCTTCCCCAGAAAATACTTCTGTTAAACCAGTTTTACGACTCACCAAATAAAGTCCACCACCAGAGTCCCCTAAATCACTGTGACCAGCATAGTGGAAAATTTGGTATTTTCCTTGTTCCAAAGCTTGGGTTAATTCTTCTCTTCCTGGCTGTTCGAGTAATGTCACTTCTACCGCCGGCAAGTCCTGGGAAGCATGGCGTTGGAGTTCTTCAGTAAGTTGAATGGCTTCTTGTTTCAACTCCAAACTTTCTTGATCATTTGACCAGCGATCGCCATTAAAATTTTCAGGGGTTGATCTTTTGCCAAAGGAGATAAGTCGTTAAGATTTTTGGCAAAAGTATTAGGTTTGTAGCGAGAAAAAGCAATATCAACTCCCGTAGCCAGGGGACGATCTTCAGCGTGGAGTACCTCCCAAGGCAAACTCCGAGTCTTAGCATCTTTCAAACCTAAGCGTAGGCGCAAACAAGAACGATGGTTATCAGCGATTCCTTGGGCAATCATCCAGCTATTAAGCAAACTGCCTTGAAACAAGGCATCATAAAGCTGTTGTCCTAAGGAAACTAAATTGCGACGAGATTGTTGGGCCTGATCTTTTTCTAGTTCACCGTCTTCTAAAACAGAAAAAAGCTCTTCAGGAAATTCATCTCCAAAAAGACTTTGCCCTTGGAGTAAACGCAAGATTGGATCATCCATCAATTCCTTCCCTTGCTCTAACCAATTATCCACCAACCAGTGAACTTTTTCTTCCGCAGGGGGAACTCCGGGCGCAACTTTCTCTGTGCGCACTAAATATTCATCTTCTCCTAAAGGAGTTACAGAGATAACAAATTCCTGGCACATCAAGGTCAATCTTGCTCAAACGTAACCGATACTAATTACTATTCCTGATATCGAAAAGGAATTTTGTATCGAGTAATCCTGGAATTGACTTAATAAAAAGGAAATATTTGGTTTATTCAACCTATTTTCCTTATTACTTTGTCTTTAATCATACAGATTAATTTCTTGGTTTAAAAGTTTCTTTTCAATGATCAATGATGTCTACGACAAGGGCAAGCCCTACCGTTATCAATGTAAGGGCGAACCGTTTTCCAAGTATATTTAACAAACCAGGGTATAAATTGGATCGCCTATTGATCATTTAATCGCTTATCTCAAAAGATTCAATTTCTAAAACTGGCCCAATCATTGCTGCACTCATCATATCTTCGCGTACTTTACCTTTGACTTTTACTTGAATCTGGGGTTTGCGTAATTCGTCTGGGGTATCCTTAAGTTCGTAAGTTTGCCCTTCCTCTGTTATTAAAGCCCAAGTGCCAAAGCCAAAACCTTTTTGTTCAATTTTACCGACAACATTAATACTCATGTTTTATCATTTATCATTAAACATTGATTATTGATACCAAATCAGAGTTTGGGTTCCATAGAGCGTTTTTTAGGCTAGGGATCAAGGGAAAAAGTAATAAGCAATAATAATACTATTACCTATTACCCATTACCCATTACTTGTCAAGCAACCTGCTTTTCCCCTTTAGTTGCAAAATAAGCTAAAACCAAGCACAGAAAGGCATTAACTCCTAAGAAACCACTGGCCATTAATCCTGTACCTAAACCCCAAATCTCCGGATCTATCACCGCATTAACTAGTAAGCAAGAAGCTACACCAATGGTAGAACCAACAGCAAACCATTTCCACTCAGAAGTGCTTAATAATAAGGCAACTAAGAGGAAAGGAATTAAAACACTAGCAAAGAGGGGATTTAAGCTTGTGCTGCCGGTAATCGCATTACCTAGTTCAGGAATAGAACTACCTGCTACTCTTAAAGGCCATTGTGGCAAGTCGTAAATATACAAACCCCGTAGGAAAAATAGTCCTGAACTACCGAAAATCATGCCTCCGGTGAAGAAAAGGTTGCCGAAAGGCAAATAATTACGTAGTAGGAAAGCTAAAAGATAGGAACCTAAAACCATAATTAATTTTGGTGGCAGGGCGACAACACCACCATCAAACCAGAAGCGGAGGTTAAGATAACCGTTATCCCGTAGCCAACGGAAGAAGTCTTTAAAGGTAATTTGTCCTTTCAGTGCCAGTTTAACTGCTGCTGCGGCATCTAATTGTCCTGCACCAAAATGATTTAAGGGGTCTTCTTCTACTTTCCTGACAGACTCTAACAGCACTTGGCGTACCTGTTCGGGTTCTTTGATACCAGAAGCTTTAACTAATGCTGCTACTCCTGCAACATGAGGTGCAGCCATGCTTGTACCTTGGAAGCCTGCAAATACAGCCTGTCCATCAGTAGGATTAACTGTTTCTTGGATAATTTTACCTTTATCACTGCCCCCAGGAGCGGAAATATCAACCCCTGCACCGTAGTTAGAATAGGGGGCTTTCACCCCCACAGAATCAACGGCAGAGACGCTAATTACTTTGGGATAACGGGCGGGATAGGAAGAAGCATTTTGACCAGCGTTACCGGCAGCAGCGACGATTACAACATCTTTGCTATAGGCATAATCAATGGCTTCTTCTAAGACATGACTCGCACCGCCACCACCCAAACTCATATTAATGACATCTGCATCGTTATCAGCAGCGAAACGAATAGCTTCTGCGATATCAGCAATAGTACCACCACCTTGTGCCGCTAGTACTTTCAAGGGCATAATACTAGCTTCATAGGCAATGCCCACAACACCATAATTATTATTAGTAGATTGGGCGATAGTTCCGGCAACATGGGTTCCATGACCATTATCATCCTTCGCATCTACTTTGTCATTGACAAAATCATAACCAGCCACAAACTTAGTTTGCTCTAAATCCTCAACCTGGCTGACTCCTGTATCAATAATCGCGACAGTAATGCCAGCCCCTTTGGTTTCTTCCCAAGCTTGTTCGACGTTGATGCTACGCATATTCCACTGTTCCCCGTATTTCGGGTCATTAGGGGCAGCGAAGGCATTGATGCCATAAATATAGTTAGGTTCAATATATTCTGTATCTTTACTTAACTCAGACTTTTTCAAGGCTTTGAGAACCTTTTTGTCTCCTTCGATAACATAGAGATTATCGGCAACAGAAAATTCACTATTAAGCCTGGGGGAAACTTGATATTGTTGAGCAATTTTCTCTAATTCCCCTTCAATTTCCGTTTGAGAAATATCCTCACGAAAATCTAAGACAATGGAATCATAGTTCCCTTTAGCGGCTAAACCTTTAAAGTTAAATAGAGCAAATCCTAGCCCTATGACAAATAGACTAATTAATAAAAGCTTTCTCATTACAACTTTTCCCACGGAAAGCGCCAGTTATGCTTACTACGATAACTCATGGTTAAAAGAGTTGCTTAATATTCAAAAATTAAAACTTTATCAGTGAGGCTAACATCTGTTTGAGGAAGTTGAGAAACCCACTCACTAGAAATCTTAGATTAGACCTAGTTAAAACTGCTTTAAAAAGCGCAAATCGCTACTATATAAACGGCGAATATCATCAATTTGGTGTAGTACTAAAGCAAACCTTTCCGCCCCAAAACCTGCTGCAAAGCCTGTATATACTTCTGGATCGTAACCCACTGCTTTCAGGACATTGGGGTCAACCATACCGCAACCCATCACCTCTAACCACTTACCCCGCCACTTAATATCAACCTCGGCCGAAGGTTCAGTGAAAGGGAAATAGCTGGCACGGAAAATAACTTCTAGGTTGGAACCAAACATTTGTTTTAAAAATTCTTTAATTGTCCCCTTTAAATCAGTAAAGGTTAGCCCCTTATCAATGGCTAACAATTCTATTTGGTGAAACACCGCAGAATGGGTGGAATCCACTGTATCTCGACGATAAACCCTCCCAGGGGCAATAATACGGATAGGGGGTTCGTGGGTTTCCATATAGCGAATTTGTACAGAAGAAGTATGGGTGCGCAGAAGATTACCATCGGGGAGATAGAAAGTATCCTGCATATCCCTAGCTGGGTGATCTAGAGGAGTATTGAGGGCTTCAAAGTTGTAGTAATCTGTTTCCATTTCTGGCCCTTCAGAAACGGTGTAACCTAAACCAACGAAAACATCCACTGCCTTTTCAATAGTGGCAGTGAGGGGATGGGTTTTACCTAAAGGGCGACTAACCCCAGGCATGGTGACATCAATAGTTTCTGACTTTAATTGGGCCGCGATTTGAGCAGATTCTAAACCATCGCGACAACTTGCCAAACTTCCTTGTAAGGCTTCTTTTACTTCATTTGCTAAAGCACCAATAACAGGTCTTTCCTGGGGTGATAATTTACCCATACCCCGCAAAATCTGCGATAATTGCCCTTTTTTTCCTAAATAGTTAACCCGCAACTGTTCCAATTGTTTCAGGGTTTCTGATGCGGCGATCGCCGTTGTTGCTTCTTGTTGTAGTGCGTGTAGTTTCGTAGAAAGTTCTTCGGAGGAGGTCATATCAGTTATCAGTTATCAGTTATCAATGATGCCTAGCGACAACGGCAAGCCGAACAATGATCATTCAAGCCAAAAATAATCGGCAATTACCTTTTCATTTTCTGGGATTATCTCTTCTTCTGTAAGTTCTAATAATACCGAAATTTGGGTAAAGGAATCTTGCTCAATTCTTCTGGCAACACGTTGGGGTATACCGTAGCCGTAGATAATATGACCTTGACCTGCTAAAACAACAATTTGTTGGTTTGGGTTGATCTTATAAAACTCAGCAATAGTTTGAGCCATAGTTTCATCCCAAACTACTTGTGCAGCGAAAAAATTCTCAAAACTGGCGCTATTACCATGGCTTTGATGGGAGTGCTTTTGAAAGATTTCTTGCAACATCTGTCGATATTGCTCATTATCAATGCGAATTTCAGCAAGAGGGGGAAGATAAGTTCTTTCTTCTGCCGTAAGATTTGCTAATCCCTGGCGGGCTACTTTCCTGGTTACTTCTGTGGGGGCATTGAGGGCTAAAACCGGTAAATTATGCTCCTTAGCAAAGCGGAGAATTGGGGCATAATATTCCCAAGGAAAACCCCAACGCTGTTCATATTCGCTGCGTTCAACTAACTCCTTTTCCGTGATTTCGCCTGCCAAATATTGGTCAATAGCCCCTTGGAAAGGACGTTGGAACATTTCCATAGCAATGACAATTTGGCCATTTTTTTGATACAGGGCTTGAATAATTTCTAATTGGGCTTGATGATCCTCAAGACTGTCATGATTTTCTCCCAAGTAAACCACATTAGCTTGTTCTAATTCTGCTAATATTCTTTCTTGATGAGGCCGTTGTTCTTCAGAATTAATGGGAGTAGAAACTTCAGAAGCACAAGCAGGACTAGTACACAAAAATAGAAATCCTAATGACCAGCTAAATATTTTACTAACTTTCTGCTTGTTCATTTTGTCTAAAAAATTATCAATTAATTTAACTACTTCCCAATCAACTTAACCAAACCAATACCACCAAAATAAAGACTCAAAACAGCGCCCCCAAGGAGGGATTGAGTAACAGGATCTGTTGAGGGGGTTAATACGGCTCCCATAATTAAAGCTCCTAAGATCACATAACGCCAACCAGCAATCATTCTCTTAGAAGAGACAATACCCAATAAACCTAAGAGTAGTTGTACGATAGGAATTTGAAAAGCTAAACCAGTACTAAATAATAAAAGTAAAACAAATTCAAAGTAGCGATCAATTGACCATTGTTGTTCTACTACATCCGCACCATAACTAATAAAAAAGTTCAGTGCTGCTGGAATTAAAGCGATATAAGCAAAGATTAAACCTAGGAAAAAGAGGACACTAGAACCTAAAACAACTGGTCCAATTAAACGTCTTTCCCGCCTGGTTAAGCCTGGTAAAATAAATTGAATCAGTTGGTAGAGAATCCAAGGACTAGAAATAACTATACCGCTATAACCAGCTACTTTAATGGAAACAAAGAAGAATTCTCCTGGGGCTAATTGAAGAAATTTAACTCCATCCGCCGGTAATTCTAATAGCTGAACAATCGGTCGCACAGCTAAAAAACAACCAACTATTCCTACCACAGTACCGATTAAAGCATAGAAAATGCGTTGCCGTAATTCTTCGAGATGATCGAATAGGGACATCTCTACCTCATCTGGCAATTCATTGAGATAGTTGTCTTGATTATTTGATGCAGGCTTTTCTAATTCTGGGGTTGAAGTCATTGCTTAAATTTAGATTCGGCATTCTCTCAACTATTCTATCGACAATCGCGGTTGTAATAGTTAAAAGGCTATTTGTATTAAACTACACCTATAATACAAGACTTGGGCAGAAGAAGAAAAAACAAGTCGTCGACGAGCGATGCACGAGGGAGTATTTGAACCAGGATGCAAGCATCAGCAGCTAATGGAGCATCATAGAAAAGTAATAGCTCCAGCCCCGGCATATCTTATGGAACAACCAATGGCAAAGAGAGGTATTAGTTTGGCTCAAAACTACAAGCCAACCATTGGGCAACGACTCTATACTCTCACCCGCGAGGCTTTGCACAATTTACTTGTTCTGTGTCAAAGCCTCCTTAAACAAGGAAAATCGCTTGTTGATTTCTAGCTTCACTGCTTTTTCTCCGTGCAACCTTCCAAGTCGTGTTCAATAAACTTACTTCTTAGTGCGCTCTAGATACAGAGAAAAGATAATTCAAGAGATTGGGCTTTATTCTTCTTCTGAGGAATCTTGGGGAATTGCTGTAGTATTTTCTACTGCTTCTGGTAAAGCAAAAGCAGAAGTTTTTGCTAACAACTTAACCGCAATTATTGCAGTAATAGTAGATAGGGTTGTTGCTAAAATTGCCGGGAGGAAAATATTACTTGCTTGGGTTCCCATTAAAGCAATTACTGTTGCTGGCAAAATCAGTTGTACACTGGAAGTATTAATTGCCAAAAAAGTACACATAGCATTGGTGGCAGTGTCCTTATCTGGGTTAAGTTCCTGCAACTCCTGCATTGCCTTCAATCCCAAAGGTGTAGCTGCATTGCCCAACCCCAACATATTAGCAGACATATTCAAAACAATGGAACCAATGGCAGGATGATTTGGGGGAACATCGGGGAAAAGCCAAACAGTTACCGGACGTACTACCTTAGCAATCAAATCTACTAAACCTGATGCCTCAGCAATTTTCATAATCCCTAACCACAGGGCCATGATACCTATTAAGCCGATAGAAAGCTCTACAGCAGCTTCGGCACTAGTTATGGCTGCTTCGGTTACTGCCTCTATTTCTCCGGTAATAGCGCCAAATACTACGGCAATGAGCATCAATCCTAACCAAACATAGTTAAGCATTTAAAATTTCTCACAAGCTTTGCTTAAAGAGGGCGATAAACCCGATAATTAATCTCAGGGAAGATGTTATCTATCTTCTCCACCTTCTCTAGCCAACCGGAATCAATCTTCCCAATATTGATATCTTCATAAAGCTTGTTAAAACGCATGAGGTGCGATCGCGTGCGACGAATAGCATAGGGAACCATGGTTCCAGTACGCATAATAAAGGCCCAATCAGAAGATTGTGCTAATAATAACTCCCGTGCTGCTTGATTTAATGCCTTCCACTCCAACTCATCAGTCGGTTCACCCTTACCTAACTCAATCATCCTTTCTGCTGCTTTGTGGAGATGGGGATAGATCCAAGCGTTAGTTTCATTTAACCAATACTCATGGAAACCTTTATAGCCCCAACTAGATTGGGAAGGCTTGCAAACCTGTTGGGTTTTTTCTTGGCGTAAATAATCTGCTAAGTGGGTCATGTCATAGGTTTGTTGATCATACCAAGACTTGCGGAAAACGTAATCCAAAAACCAAGGCCCTTCGTACCACCAATGACCGTATAATTCTGCATCATAGGGAGAAACCACCAAAGGTGGGCGCTGCATAATACCAGCTAAATTGCCAATTTGTTGCTCTCGATTAAAGACAAAATTGCCAGCGTGTTCAGCAGCTTTTTCCTTAGCCCAGTAAGGATCATAAAGCTGCTTATCAGATAAGCCGGCCCCCGACTAGTAATTTTATGATATTTGATACCGGTATTTTTCCTTTGACCATTGGGCATTATGTAGGGCTTAATATATTCATATTCAGCTTCCCAACCTAAATCTTTATAAAATTCCCGATATTCAGGAGAACCAGGATAACCCACCTCAGAAGACCAAACTTGTTGGGATGATTCATGATCTCGCCCAAAAGCGGCTACCCCTGTTTCTGTAAAAATAGGTGCATAAGTACCAAAACGAGGACGGGGGCGGGCATATAAAATCCCATGACCATCTGTTAAGAAATAGCGTAAACCAGCATCAGCCAGCATTCGCTCTAATCCTTCAAAATAGGCACATTCCGGCAACCAAATTCCTTTAGGGCGGCGACCAAAATTTTCCTCATAATGCTGACAAGCGACTTCAATTTGCGCCCATACCGCCTGGGGGTACATTTTCATTAAGGGCAGGTAGCCATGGGTTGCCCCACAAGTAATAATTTCTAAGTTATTGCTATCAAGAAATTGTTTAAATGCCTTAACTAAATCTCGGTCGTAGCGTTCCCAGGTTTGGCGAATACCATTAAATTCTTCAGCATAATGCTCAGCCAAATACTTAATATGACCGTTATGCTTATTGTGGTCAATCTCTTTTTCGACTAATTCTTCTAACTTGGCTAAATGCTCATCGTAGCGGTCTTGTAACAAAGGATCGCGGAGCATTGACACCAATGGAGGTGTCATACTCATGGTCATTTTAAAATCTATTCCATCCCTTTTCAAGCCTTCAAACATATGAAGTAGGGGAACGTAGGTTTCTGTAATTGCTTCAAACAACCATTCCTCTTCTAGGACATAATCACTTTCTGGATGTCGTACAAAAGGTAAGTGAGCGTGAAGTACAAGGGCAAAGTAGCCAAGAGCCATAATCTTTCGTGGATTTGAGATGATAGGTGAAGCCTATGCTTTAGACTATTTTAAGATTTTACGATCAAAAGGACAGTATTCAAGAAAAAACTCGTATATGCACGCATTGAACGCTAAGATAATAAAATAAAGATTAAACTTAATAAAATAAGTTAACTTGGCAAATATAAAGAAGCCAACTTAACAGTCGTGATCCCAATATTGCTGTTTTTACCTAGTGCTAGAATCCAATGGCCATCAAGCAAACTTTGTAGATAATGTTTCTTCGCTGGCCTTACTTCGGTTAGTCCTGTTTATTGATGAACGCCCCACTTCCCAAGAATATATTCAGCGAATCCAAAGCTATCTCGAAAGTTTAAGGAGCGAGTATAACTTTGAAGTTCAAATTGTGGACGTGGGAGACAAGCCTTACTTAGCAGAGCATTTTCGCTTAATAGCAACTCCTGCTCTTGTCAAAATTCATCCTTCACCAAGACAAACTTTAGCAGGCAGCAATTTAATTACTCAGCTCAAAAAATGTTGGCCTGCCTGGAAAGAAAGTGTTGAGTCCCAACAAACCAAGCTGAATCAAGATGTTTCGGTTACTAATAGTTCTATCAGCTACTCATCACAAGTAATTAAGCTTTCTGATGAAATTTTTCGTCTAAAAAAAGAAAACGAAAGCTTATTAGAGCAATCAAACTTCAAAGATCAACTCTTAGCAATGTTAGCCCACGATATCCGTAGTCCTCTTACCGCAGCTTCTATTGCCGTAGAAACTTTAGAAATGGCTCAAAACCGGGGTCAACAACTTTCCGAAAGCCTCAAAGAGCAGTTGTACAAACACGCCAAAAACCAATTTCGCCTCATGGAGCGAATGATTGCTGATATTTTACAGAACTCTAAGGACAAAAGTACAGAATTACAGATCAAACCTCAAAAACTTCATATGCAGTCTATTTGCAAAGATATTCTTATTCAGTTTGAGGAGAAATTTTTTGCTAAATCTTTCCAAATAGAAAAGGATTTACCCCAATATTTACCAGAAGTTTATGGAGATAGGGAGTTACTTAGCCAAGTCATAACCAATCTTTTAGAAAATGCCGTTAAATATACTCCAGAAGGGGGAAAAATTAGCATATCTATCTTACATCGCACTTCCCAGAAGATCCAAATTAGCATTTGTGATACAGGTCCTGGTGTACCAGAAGAAAAACGCGATCGCATCTTTGAAGGACATTACCGCTTGAAAAGAGATAGGAGCAAAGAAGGCTATGGTATTGGGCTTTCTCTCTGTTCTAAGGTAATCCGCGCCCACTATGGCCAAATCTGGGTAGATAGCGTTCTTCATGAAGGTAGTTGTTTTAACTTCACTTTGCCAGTTTATCAAACAGGATCAGGAGGAATTTTTAGATTAGAACCAAATCATCAATAACAATATTTATGAGAAACGATGTGTCAATTTGTAAAAATTTAGATAATAATTGTTCTAGTAGCGCTTTAGTTTTGAGTTTGTAAGGGCTAATTTCCTTGGAGTTAGCATAACAGCGACCCAAAACTTGTGTTACTTTAAGAAACGTTAATAACTAAACCTGAAGGCAGAGCCTTCTTGTGACAAGGGTAAATAAATTCCCCCTTGAGATATAGCCTATTCAGTAAATGTTGAGGATAGGAATCCCATAAATCTCATTTGTTCCTTGAATAATGAGAAAATCAACTTAGAGCGCAAAAGCGTCCAAGATTTAGAAATCTTGCAATTTATTTCATTTAAGCAAGAGGTTTTGAAACTATGACAATAGCAGTGGGACGCGCAACAGAACAGAGAGGATGGTTTGACATCCTCGATGACTGGTTAAAGCGCGACCGATTCGTATTCGTAGGCTGGTCAGGAATACTCTTATTTCCCTGTGCCTACCTAGCATTAGGAGGATGGTTAACAGGAACCACCTTCGTCACCTCATGGTACACTCACGGTCTAGCCAGTTCCTACCTAGAAGGCTGTAACTTCCTAACCGTAGCCGTATCAACCCCAGCAGACACCATGGGACACTCCCTACTCTTCTTGTGGGGACCAGAGGCTCAGTGGAACTTCACCCGCTGGTGTCAACTAGGAGGATTATGGTCATTTGTAGCTTTCCATGGTGCATTTGGCTTAATCGGCTTCATGTTACGGCAGTTTGAAATTGCCCGCCTAGTGGGAATCCGTCCTTATAATGCCCTAGCCTTTAGTGGACCTATCGCTGTCTTCGTCAGTGTCTTTTTAATGTATCCCTTGGGACAATCAAGCTGGTTTTTTGCCCCTAGTTTTGGAGTAGCAGGAATCTTCCGCTTTATCTTGTTCTTCCAAGGATTCCACAACTGGACATTGAACCCGTTTCATATGATGGGAGTAGCAGGAATATTGGGTGGAGCCTTACTTTGTGCCATTCATGGAGCTACAGTAGAAAACACTCTGTTTGAAGATGGAGAAGCCTCAAACACCTTTAGAGCGTTCAACCCAACCCAAGCAGAAGAAACCTACAGTATGGTGACAGCAAACCGTTTCTGGTCACAGATATTCGGAATTGCCTTTTCCAACAAGCGTTGGTTACACTTTTTCATGCTGTTTGTCCCCGTAACCGGATTATGGATGAGTGCGGTGGGAGTAGTAGGTTTAGCAGTGAACCTGCGGGCCTATGACTTTGTATCCCAGGAGATACGTGCAGCAGAAGATCCAGAGTTTGAAACGTTCTACACGAAGAACATTTTATTAAATGAAGGTCTTAGAGCGTGGTTAGCGCCTCAAGACCAACCCCATAAACAATTTGAGTTCCCAGAGGAGGTACTACCACGTGGTAACGCTCTCTAGTCAAGTCATTGGTGGCGGTCGCGACCAAGATTCATCAGGTTTTGCCTGGTGGGCAGGAAATGCCCGTCTCATCAACCTTTCCGGTAAACTTTTAGGCGCTCATGTCGCCCATGCAGGACTGATCGTCTTTTGGGCAGGTGCAATGACCATTTTTGAGGTCGCTCACTTTGTCCCAGAAAAACCTTTATACGAACAAGGTTTCATTCTTCTACCTCACCTAGCAACCCTTGGTTGGGGTGTTGGGCCTGGTGGTGAAATCATTGATACTTTTCCCTACTTTGTAGTTGGTGTTTTACACCTCATTTCTTCGGCTGTCCTCGGACTTGGTGGTATTTACCACGCCGTGCGGGGTCCAGAAACCTTAGAAGAATATTCTGACTTCTTTGGTTATGACTGGAAAGACAAAGATAAGATGACTAGCATCATCGGCTTTCACCTAATTATGTTAGGTTTAGGCGCTTTATTGTTAGTTGCCAAAGCAATGTTCTTTGGTGGAGTGTATGATACCTGGGCCCCCGGTGGCGGAGATGTCCGTATTATTAACAACCCCACCCTCAACCCAGCAGTTATTTTTGGTTATCTAATCAAAGCACCTTTCGGTGGCGAAGGTTGGATCATCAGTGTCGATAACATGGAAGACATTATCGGCGGACATATTTGGATTGGTTTGATTTGCATCGCTGGCGGTGTTTGGCACATCCTCACCAAGCCTTTTGGTTGGGCCCGTCGTGCCTTCATCTGGTCTGGTGAAGCTTATCTTTCCTACAGCTTAGGTGCGTTGGCCATGATGGCTTTTATTGCTTCTAATTACGTTTGGTTCAACAATACCGCTTATCCTAGCGAATTTTACGGACCAACTAATGCAGAGGCTTCCCAAGCTCAATCTTTTATCTTTCTAGTCCGTGACCAGAGTATGGGTGCTAACATCGCATCTTCTCAAGGTCCTACTGGTTTAGGTAAATACTTGATGCGTTCCCCCACTGGAGAAATTATCTTTGGCGGTGAAACCATGCGCTTCTGGGACTTCCGTGGCCCTTGGTTAGAGCCTTTACGTGGTCCTAATGGTCTTGATATTGACAAGATCAGGAATGACGTTCAGCCTTGGCAACTACGTCGTGCTGCTGAGTATATGACTCACGCCCCTAACGGCTCTTTGAACTCTGTAGGCGGGATCATTACTGAGCCTAACGCTTTTAACTATGTTAACCCCCGTGCTTGGTTAGCAACTTCTCACTTTGTACTGGCCTTTTTCTTCTTAATTGGTCATTTATGGCACGCAGGCAGGGCCCGTGCTGCTGTTGCTGGCTTTGAGAAGGGTATTGATCGCGAAAGCGAACCAGTATTATCTATGCCTGATTTAGACTAATTACTTTCTTAAAGCTAGTAATTAAGTCATAAATTAAGCAAGTTGCTCCTACTAATATATTAGTAGGAGCTTTTTTTTGAGAAAATTAGCCTTTCCAGAAAATATTAATTTCTGCAACAAAGACTGGTAGTTTGCATAATTAACCTAAATTAAGACTGAAAAGAATATAGAAACAAGTCAATCCTGAGTACAGTTTTAAGCAAAAATCCTGGTCTTCATCAACAAACTATCTTAACCAAAGAAGAAATTCAACTTGTACTCTTAATTATTTGGTTAGATTCATAATTCATTGTGTAAGAAGTAAGGGAAAATTCTACATATGCAAGGGACTAAAAGAATTTGGATTTCTCAACCTGGCAATTTTTACCACAAACTCAGTAGTTTAACTCTAGAAAGAGTTGCAAACCAACTCCTCAACAATCCTGAACAAAAAAGAACTCGTCAGGAAATAGAAGTTGCGATCGCCCGTTACAAAATGTTTTTGTATATCCAATATCTCTATCCTCATTTACAATTAGTTCCTACTCAAGAAATAGATGAAGTTTGGCACGTCCACATTCTTCTGAATACTTTTAAGTACATACAAGATTGTCAAGGTTTATTTGGTCGTATTATTCACCACGCTAGCATTACTGAACTGCCCCAACAGGAAAGCAAAACTCTAACCTTGGCTAGAACTCAAGCACTTTTTGAACTTCACTTTGGCAAAGATAGTTTAACAAAGAAAAGTCAGTCAGCAGCTTGCGGTATGCCAAGGCTGGGGAAGGGATGATGTGATGATAGCCATTGATTTTAATTATTTACTTAAGGAATAATCTCTGTTACCACCCTTTCACCCGTTTCCCCCCCTGTAACTACGACATTATCTTTATTAAGTTGTCCTACTGCTTTGTTACCTTTTGTCTTAACAGGGGGATTAGTTCTTTGATACACTACATTTCCTTGCGCTTCAATTTTTTGAGTGGGAATATCCCAAAAAAATTGATTAGCATCTAGCTTAGATTGGTTGCGGGAACTAGTTCCTGTAACACCATTACTTAGACGAGCAACTTCATCTTTTAAATCTATTTTGCCTTCATTGCCTATAACGGTTGTTTGTTCGGTTTCATGAACAATTTGTATTGGTTGATTAGAAATAACTGTTTGCGCTTTGGTATTCCAGATAGCATTATTAGAAGCAATTTGTAGAGGAGGAGTAAGGGATTTTAATTCGACATTTTTGGTTAAGATTATGACCATAGTTTGCAAATCTAATTGAGAACTATCTGCTTCAACCCTTTCAGTAATAACCTTCTCCTTGTAGCGATTTATCTGAATTCTCTTATCCCCAAGCACCTTTTTTTGGGGGATCTTCCAAATCAAATGTTCAGTTTGTAATTGCAAGGCTTGTTCAAAAGTTGTTGCCGCAATTTTCCCTACCAAATCTAACTCTTGAGTTTTAGTTGTGTAACGCCCCTCTGTAGCTGAAAGTTCTAGTTGTTTCGGACGGCTAGCGGTAAGATTGTTCCTGACAATTACGAGGTCTTCTTCTGGTCGCCATTCTAACTCATCCCCTCGAAAGATAAGGTTATTGCGAATATCAATAGCTTCGATTTTATCTCTTAAAAAGATTACTTTACCGTCTTCTTTAACTTCACCTTTTTTAGCTTTAACCTGCAAGACAATTTTGCCATCTTGATATAAATTCCCTGCCGGGTTTTCTAACAAAGCAAGTTTATTATCTTCGTTATAGCTAGTTTTATCTGCCTTCATTTTCCAGACAGTCTTGCCGCTATCATCCACCTCTTCTAAGGTGGCATTGTTAATAACTAAACGATTTTCTGGTTCTGAAGTATTATTTTTAACAGCAGGCTCTATTGCTACCTGGCTGTTTAGCTTGTTGCTTGCAACTAGTAAAACTAAACAGCAGTAGTAAAAGAACAGATTTAGTAAACCAACTAACTAAGAAAGTTTGTTTCAATTTAGATTCTATCTATTTTGCTAAATAGCACAGGATTTTAGTCCCTAAGAGTTTTATCTTGGCTATCTAAAATGCCAAGACCAGAAAAACTACTGTAGCTGCCATTATGTTTGCTGGTTTTTTGGATGCTGCTTTTAATATCATCCAAGTCTATATATCTATCAGCAACGTTAATTAAACTATCACTGGTCATAGAACGCAAACTCACAACCTCTACCCTCGCACCGCGATAACTTACAGCATCAACAGCATAGGCTAAATCTCCATCACCACTAACTAAAACTGCTGTATCATAAGCTCCTACTAAAGCCATCATATCTACAGCAATTTCTACATCTAGGTTGGCTTTTTTAGAGCCATCTGGTAGCTGCACTAAATCCTTAGCAATAACTCGATAGCCATTGCGACGCATCCACAGGAGAAATCCTTGTTGTTTCTCATTAGTCCGATCTACCCCAGTATAAAAGAAAGAACGGAGCAACCTGGAACTAGAAGTTATTCTATATAGCAATTTGGTATAGTCAATTTCAATACCTAGTTGTAATGCCGCATAAAATAAGTTAGAGCCATCAATGAAAATAGCTACCCGCCCTCGGTTTTGCAATACTTGTTCCGGTGGAAATACCGGGTCATTATCAAGATTATTTAACATTTTTTAAATGCCTCGTTTTTTATTTAAGGATTGAATCAGTTTTAAAACCTTATTTACATAACTTCACCTTCTAGGAAGAGAGTTACCTGTTTTTCACCTCAGGAAATAATTTAAGATATTCTGTTTAAGAAGATGAGGAAGACTCCAGAGGGTCTAATCGTGCAAAAATAGGCTGGGGTTTACTTAGGCTTTGATTGCCTGGGAGCATTCCCCATTGGCTATGTGTGTTAAAAGGAGCAGAACTATTAACAAGAGTTGAGTTATTAAAGTCAAGATCAAAACCTAGTTGTTTATAAATATCACCACTAAGATTAGGGACAATAGGAGAAAGGAAATAAGCTGCTAGTCTAATTGATTCTAGTACAGAGTACAATAGTTGCTCGACTTGCTTTTGTTTTCCTTCTTTGTACAACCTCCAAGGGGCTTGCTCATCAATAAATTTATTACTAGCGCGAATCAATTTAAAGACTTCTTCACAAGCTTGAGAAAATCCTAAAGATTCATAAGCCTTGACAACGCGATCTCCTAAATCTGCACCCAAAAGTTTTAAAGTATTATCTTGCTCGATTTCTTCGGTAGATAGAGTTGGTACTTCACTTTGGCAATATTTTTTTGCCATACCTAAAGTACGATTGAGCAAGTTGCCTAAATCATTAGCAAGATCAGCATTGAGAACTTGAACAAATCGTTCTTCATTGAAGTCCCCATCCTGTCCTAATTCTATTTCTTTTAAAAAATAGTAACGTACCGCATCAGAGCCATATTTATTAATTAAATCTACTGGATCTATTGTATTACCTAAAGTTTTGCCCATTTTTTGGCCATCTTTAGTAAGAAAGCCATGACCAAAAACTTTTTGGGGGAGAGAAATCTGAGCAGACATCAACATAGCAGGCCAATAAACAGCATGAAAGCGTAAAATATCTTTACCAATTAGATGCAAATTAATTGGCCACCAACTAGCTATAGCATTCTCTAAGGTTGGTTCTAAATCCGGATCAACTAAGGCGCTAATATAACCTAAAAGAGCATCAAACCAAACATAAATTGTCTGCTTAGGGTCACTAGGAAGAGGAAAACCCCAATCGAGATTAATGCGGGAAATCGAAAAATCTTTTAAACCTTGCTTAACAAAACTAAGGACTTCATTACGACGAGTTGCTGGTTGAATGAAATCCGGCCTATCTTGATAAAGTTTTTCTAATTGCTTTTGATATTTAGATAAGCGAAAAAAGTAGTTTTCTTCATCACGCCATTCAGCTTTTTTATTAGTGTGGATAGAACAGTAACCATCTTGAGTTAAGTCCTTTTTTTCTTTGAATTCTTCACAAGAAACACAGTACCAACCCTGTTGTTGAGCAAGATAAATGTCTCCATGACTATTGACTCGTTCAAAAAACTCTTTAACAATTTTATGGTGATCTTCATTACTAGTGCGAATAAAGCGATCCCATTGAATATTTAATTGATCCCAAAGACTAATAAAATTATTGACAACTTGATCACAATGCTTTTGGGGGTCTAACCCCTTAGCTTCTGCTGTCCGTTGAATTTTTTGGCCATGTTCATCTGTCCCTGTAATTAACAATACAGAATTGCCTTGCAAACGCTCAAAACGTGCTACTACATCAGCAACCATAGTAGTGTAAGCACTACCAATATGAGGGACATCATTGACGTAGTATAGCGGCGTAGTTAAAGCAAATTTCTTTTTAATATGATCGTTATTATTCATATAACTATATAAAGTTCCCCCGCTAATTTAAGTATTTTAATAGGGTTGTGACAATCTATTTTAGTTCTTAGTTTAGCCCCTCAGCTTCTCTGGTCATTGCTGTAGACAAGATAAACTTATAAAAGTCTTAGCTTAGCTTCATAAAGACTTAAGGATTTATTAATTATTAATCATGGTGTTATGAAAAATTGAGTATATATACTTTGAAGTTAACAATTAAAGAGACTTTTTGCGATATCATATTGGGTATAATGAGGCATTTTCTCTATTCAAATGTATTAATTGATAGAGAAAAATCACTGGTATTAAAATGAGAAATATCAGCAATAAGCAAAGCAAAGTTAACTTTTCTTAAAATTATTGGAAAATATGTTTCAAGGTAAAGTAATTCCCCACTTTTTGATTGCTAATAATCATCAGCCAGATTATCCCTTATTTGTTTATTTGCCAGGCATGGATGGCACAGGAAAGCTATTACGGGGGCAACTAGGAAATTTAACTAAGCGTTTTGATGTACGCTGTCTCGTGATCCCAGGAGATGATGTTAATGATTGGGATGTTCTGAGTAACCAAGTAATCAACCTGGTTAAGCAAGAGTTGCAACAAAATCCTCAACGTTCAATTTATCTATGTGGGGAATCTTTTGGAGGTTGTTTAGCTCTTAAAGTTGCTCTAAGGGAATCTCAACTGTTTGAGAAAATTATTTTAGTTAACTGCGCCTCGTCTTTCTTACAAAAGCCTTTTTTAAGTTGGGGCATACAACTGGTTCAGTCAATGCCCAAGTTTGTCTATCGGCAGTCTGTGCTTATTTTATTGCCTTTTTTGATTGTTTTCCGTAAAGTCACTTTCCAAGACCGTCAGAACCTAACAGAGGCGATGAAATCCCTACCACCTCAAACAGTATCTTGGCGACTATCTTTGTTAAGAGACTTCAGAACGAACGTTGATAACTTGCGTCTTCTCCAACAACCAATATTACTAGTAGCAGGGGCTGTAGATCAATTGTTACCCTCTGTCAAAGAAGCAGAACATTTGGCTAGCAATCTTCCTAATGGGCAGGTGATGATACTACCAGAAAGTGGTCATGCTTGTTTATTGGAACAAGGCATTAACCTAGATAAAATTATTGAAGACTGGGAAAAGCAAGAAAATCTCATAGAATCTAGCTGAATAACTTATCCTCAAAATCTTTATAAACCAGAGACTTTTCACCGAAGATATAATGGGGTGAGATGGCAGTAATATCCCTGCCGCCAATACTCCTTAAATGCTCTACTGCCGATAACAAAATTGCCTGCCTAACGACAATAGTTACAGCATACCAATTATCTCCTTCACCAGAATAAACCTTAGCTACAGTTGGACCACGCAATCCTGTCAAGCCAACTTGTTGTTGATTTTCCACTAAGCGTTTGCCAATTTCATCTGCTGAGTTTCCTTGCACATTCGCCGTAATTGAAAGATATTTATTCGCTTCCTGTTCAGCTTCAATTAGTTCAAGAATTTGCTTAGTTATCTCTAACTTATGGGGATCTTCTTTTAAAAGTCTTTTATTAGCAATTAAGCAAGCTTGAGATTCTAGAAGAGTACCGCCAGTTAAGCGTTTAAGATGATTTTCCCTCAAGGTTGTTCCTGTGGAGGTTACATCAACAATCATGTCGGCATAACCCATGCGAGGCGCAGCTTCCAATGCTCCATGGGCTTCTACCAAAGAAAAATGTACTACCCGTTTTTGATATAACCATTTACGGGTCAAATTGGTATATTTAGTGGCAATTCTTAACTCTTTACCCTTTTCTCGGAATAGTAAAGTCAGATCTGCTAAATCTTCAATAGAAGCGACATCAATCCAGCTATCAGGAACAGCTAAAACTAACTCGCATTTACCATAACCCAGGCGATCGCTAATTACCACCACATCATCGTGATCTTGTCCTTCTTCGCAAACAACATCATAGCCAGTGATGCCTAAATCAGCACTACCTTCTTCTACCTTGCGAAAGATATCTGCGGCTCTTTGGAAAAGTAAAAATATATCTGGTATCGTCGGAATTTTGCCAACATACTGCCTTTCACTAGGACGGGATACTTTTAAACCAGCAGCCCCAAGGAATTCCCTCGTACCTTTATCTAATGCTCCCTTACTAGGGAGAGCAATTCTCAAAGAAGAGTTATTTTTCATTTCTCGCTTATCAATGATGCCTAACGGCAAGGGCAAGCCCTACAATGATCAATGATCATTGATCAATGCTCAATAATCAATGCCCAATGATTAACAAACCTATCTACCCTGACCCCTGAGCTTGACTCTTCGTTGCGTAAATCCGATAAACTTATAAATAGGAGGGAGTTGGTGTAGGTAGTTGCAGTTCTTTCATTGAAGAGATACTGAGGAAAGTCCGGGCTTCCGAAAGACCAAACTTGCTGGATAACTTCCAGTGCGGGCAACCGTGAGGATAGTGCCACAGAAAAATACCGCCTTGATCATTGTTCATTGATCATTGAAAGAGGTAAGGGTGCAAAGGTGCGGTAAGAGCGCACCAGCAGCATCGAGAGGTGCTGGCTCGGTAAACCCCGGTGGGAAGCAAGGTCGAAGGAACTATGGTTGGTCTTTTACCCGTTCCGTCATATGTGAACCGCTAGAGGTATCTGGTAACAGATATCCCAGATAGATAACTACCCTTTTGTTAGGCAACTAAATAAAAGAACAGAACCCGGCTTATGCCCGACTCTCTCCTTCTCAATTCAAAGGTTAAAGGGCAAGAGTAAGAAGCCTTAAAGTTTGAGATTTAGCGGAAGATAGGATAATTAAGTATTTACACCATATTGCACATCTCCAGCAAAAAGACCAAACTGGAAGTAATACTTAGTGGCATATCTTGAAAATTGACTTTGAGAAGTTAAGCTTGAGTTGCCAAACTTGAACTAACCCCAAAACTTAGTAATGGTTCTTCCATAAATTATTGAGCGTAGTAAGTGCTAGGCAAAGAACTTCATGAGCAAAGAGTTATTAACAACTTCTTCACATACCCTCTTTGAGGCGATCAAACAAAATGCGGATTTAACAGCCATCCTCTTAGATAGTATTAGTGCTGTAGTTTTAGTTTTAGATTTGGCAGGACGCATTGTTCACTTTAATCGCTACTGTGAACAACTGACGGGTTACTCCAAAGCAGAGGTTATTGGAGAGGTGATTTGGGAGAAGTTGGTTGCTCCTATTTCTGTTACTAAAACTCAAGACATTTTGGCATCGGCGATCGCCCATCAAGAAAAGATTCCCAATCACCAAAGTTTTTGGTTAACTAAACAAGCCCAAACACATCTCATTTCCTGGACTAACTCAACTTGTTTTAACCCCAAAGGAGAAATAGAATACTTTGTCGCTACCGGAACTGTATTAGAGCCATCTAGCTCTCAACAAAAGCTAGCTGAAATTCACGAGCGCTTTGGAATTCTAGTTAATACCAACCAAAAACTCCAAGGACAAGTAGAGGATTTGCAACGAAGCGAACGCAAATACAAAGCACTCTTTGCTCAGACTTTTCAGTCCATCGCCATGATTTCTCCCCAGGGTATTTTACTAGAGGCCAACCAAGTAGCCCTTAATTTTGGCGACCTCAAGTTAGAAGAAATTCAAGGGCAACCCTTTTGGGAAGTCAGATGGTGGCAAAAATCTCCTGCCAGCCAAGAACAACTTCAAGAAGCGATCACAACTGCTTGCGCTGGTCAATTTGTTCGTTATGAAGTTGATATTTTAGGTAAGCAAGAACAAATAGTTACTATTGACTTTTCCTTAAAACCTGTTTTCAATTCTCAAGGAAAAGTTGTAGTTATTATTGCTGAAGGGCGGGATATCAGCAAACTGAAAAAAGCAGAAGCAGCTTTACAGCAGCTTAACCAGCAACTTGACACTAAAGTTAAACGGCGTACTCTACTCCTTAAAAGAATGATTGAGAATCTCACTAGTGAGATTGAACAGCGTCGCTGTGCTGAAGCTCAACAACAACGTCTCATTTCTATCCTCGAAGCCTCCACTGATTGCATCAGCCTGGCTGACTCTCAAGGGCAGCTTTTGTGGAGTAATTCCCAAAGCAGACAAGTTTTAGGAATTACTCCTGATGCGAATCTTTCTGGCTTAGAAATTATCAGTTTTCATAGTCCACAAGGGGCAAAAATCATTACTGAACTTGGTCTACCTACTGCTATTCGAGATGGTGTTTGGGTGGGTGAAACGGCTTTACGGAATAGTCAAGGGGAAGAAATTCCCGTTTCTCAAATGATTATTGCCCACAAAAACCATAGGGGTGATGTAGAGTATTTTTCCACCATCAGCCGGGATCTAAGTCCACAAAAACAGGTAGAAAGGAATTTAGCATCTAGTTATAATCTCCTGCAAACCATAATTAATTCCACCCCAGATGCCATTTTTGTTAAAGATACTCAAGGGCGTTATCAGTTTATTAATGAAGCTGGGGCAAAATTTCTCAATTGTACTGTTGCTGAAGTTTTGCAAAAAGATGATACAACCCTTTTACCACCAGAAATATTAAGTGAAGTTCAAGCCCATGACCAAAGAATAATTGATTCGGGAATCTCTGAAGAATTTGAATACATTTTGCCATTCAATGGTCAAACTCAAATTTTCCTGAATAGCAAAAGTGTTTACCGAGATGCCCAAGGCAAAGTTTTGGGGTTAGTGGGCTTAGCGAAAAATATCACTGCCCTGAAACAAACCCAGGAAGAGTTAGAACAAAAAGTCAAGGTAAGAACAGCCGCTTTAGAGGCCGAAATAGAGCAACGCCAGCAAGTAGAACAAACCTTACGCTATAGAAATGCTGAAGTAGCAGCAATTTTACGTTCCATACCCGATGCTTTAATATTTGCTGATAGAAAACGTCAAATAGTTGAAGTTAATCCTGCTTTTACAAAACTATTTGGCTATAAACCCTCTGAAGTTATTGGACAGAACACTTCCATACTGTATAGTAGCCAGGAAGATTATCAAGAGCAAGGTAGAAAACATTATAACCTCAATACTAAAGAGCAACTTTTACCCTATGAAACAACTTACTGTCGTCAAGATGGTAGTTGCTTAGTTTGCGAAACCGTCGGTTGCAAGGTTGAAGATGATCAGGGAAAGCATTTAGGCTTTTTAGGGATTGTTCGCGATATCACCATCCGCAAACAAGCTGAATTAGCTTTAAAGGAAAGTGAAGAACGCCTGCGACTATTTATTGCCAATGCTCCCATTGCCATCGCTATGTTTGATGCTCAGATGCGCTATTTGGTGACTAGCAAAAATTGGTTAGCTCAATATAACTTAAATGGAGAAGATGTTGTTGGTCGTTCTCACTACGAAGTTTTCCCGAATATTCCCCAGCGTTGGAAAGACATTCACCAAAGCTGTTTAGCCGGGGCAATAGAAAAATGCGACGAAGACTCTTTTGTCAGGGCTGATGGCAGCACAGATTGGCTGAGATGGGAAATTCATCCTTGGTGTCAAACTCAAGGGGAAATCGGCGGCATAATCATGTTCACCGAGGTAATTACCGAACGGATCAACTCCCGCCACAAATTGCAACAAATTAATCAAGAACTCCTCAACTCTAATAAAGAGTTAGAACAATTTGCTTATGTCGCTTCCCACGATTTGCGGGAACCTTTACGTAAAATTCAAAGTTATGTGGAACTCTTAAATGAAAGATATCAAGGCCAATTGGATGAGAAAGCTGATAAATATATTACAAGCTTAGTTAAAGGAACAACTCGGATGCAAAACCTCATCTCCGACTTGTTAACCTACTCGCGGGTACACAGAACCGAATTATGCCGAGAACCCACAGACTTAAATAGCATTTTAGAACAAGTTATAGATGATTTAGGAGTTGCGATCGCCGACTCTTCTGCCCAAATCTCTGCTTCTCCCCTGCCCACAGTTTCAGTCCATCCTGGACAAATAACGCAAGTGCTACAAAACCTACTTGCTAATGCCATCAAATTTCAGGGGAACGAAATCCCTGTAATTGAAATCAAAGCTCAGCAAGAAGGGAATGAATGGTTAATTGCGATCACCGACAATGGTGTTGGAATCAAGTCTAGATATACCGAGCAGGTTTTTGAGATTTTTCAAAGACTCCACAGTCGCAGCAAATATGAAGGCACAGGTATCGGTTTGGCTATCTGCAAAAAAATCATCCAACGTCACGGTGGCAAAATTTGGCTAGAATCTGAACCCGGACAAGGAACAACTTTTTATTTCACTCTTCCGGTAAGGTGACGCTGCAATCACAACAAGGTAATAGAAAATAGGCAAAGAGTGTAATAGGGTGTTCTTTGTTTATTACTTATCACTTATTACTTCCCTGCTTTCCCGAATCATGTTCCAAAATATCTTATTTCCTAATAACTACATTCCCCACGGCCATTGTTATATGTGGCAACCTAGTTTAGTAGGGCTACACATAATTTCTGACTCACTAATTTTTTTAGCTTATTACTCAATTCCCATAACTTTGTTGTACTTTCTACGTAAACGCAAAGATGTACCTTTCAGGTTTGTATTTGCCTTATTTGGAATCTTTATTATTGCCTGCGGCACGACTCATCTTATGGCCATTTGGACTCTTTGGTATCCTGCTTATTGGCTCTCTGGTTTAATTAAACTTATAACAGCACTGGTTTCAGTAGCTACTGCTATCATCATTGTTCCTTTAATTCCCCAAGCCTTAGCCTTACCAAGCCCCGCTCAACTAGAAGCGGCTAATCAATCCCTGGCTCATGCTAACGCTGATTTAGCCCAATCTAACCAAGAACTAGAACAATTCGCCTATATTGCTTCCCACGATCTGCGAGAACCTTTGCGTAAGATCCAGGTATATATAGAACTATTGGCAGAAAAATATCAGGATAAACTAGATAATAAAGCGGATAAATATATAAGCTCTATTCTCAATTCAACATCTCGAATGCAAAATCTCATCTCAGATTTGCTGCGCTATTCACGGCTGGGGATGACTGATGTAGAACTGGAGCCAGTTCAACTAAATACAATTTTAGAGGAAGTTATAGCTGATTTAACCGTTACTATAGAAGAAAATGGCGCTCAAGTTATCTTTGATTCTCTACCTGTTGTTTCTGCTCATCCAGGTCAAATCTCCCAGCTATTACAAAACTTGATTGCTAATAGCATCAAGTTTAGAAGTGAACTCAATCCTATTATTACCATCAAAACTAAGCATAAAGAAGGGAAATGGTATATTTCGGTGGCAGATAACGGCATCGGTATTCAACCTCAGCACACCGAGAAAGTTTTTGAAATTTTTCAAAGACTCCACAATCGCAGTAAATATCCAGGTACAGGCATCGGTCTAGCAGTGTGTAAAAAAATTGTTGAGCGCCACGGTGAAAAAATTTGGCTGGAGTCTACACCAGGCTACGGTACAACTTTTTACTTCACCCTTCAATCTGCATAAGATAGTTGTAAAAGTATAAAAATGCACCACACCAGCAACTCAGATAGTTATGCAAATTAAGCCAAGCCAAATGATTAATGTCCTCCTCATCGAAGATGATCCTGAAGATGTAGATTTAACTGAAGAAGCTCTAGCACAATCTAAAGTAATGGTAAAGCTTAATGTCGTTCACGATGGCGAAGAAGCCCTTGCCTACCTTAACCAAGAGGGAGAATATGCCCAACAGCAACTACCAGATTTGATTTGGCTTGATCTCAATCTTCCTGGTATGAGCGGTCAAGAAATCCTGCAAGAAATTCGCCAAAATAAGGCGATTCAGCATATTCCTGTAGTAATTCTTACCACCTCTGATGCAGAAGAAGATGTCCTCAAAAGTTACCGCTTAGGAGCCAACTGTTATGTCCAAAAACCCGTTGGTATTAGGCAATTTGAGCGAATTCTTAAATCTATTGAAAGCTTTTGGTTTACTATCGTTAAATTGCCTCCCCATTGACGAGTAAAAAATTAATGAATAACGTAGTAGTATTCACTGTTTAAGTTGCAAGAATGTCAAGTTCAATCACTAAGCTTCTCCTAATTGAAGATGACATCGAAGATGTTGACCTCATTGAGGAGTACCTAGAGCGCGCTCAACAATTCCCTGTCACATTGGAGAATGTGGAAAACCTTGAAGCTGGTTTAGAACGCATTTCTCAAGGGGGAATTGATTTAATCCTTACAGATTTGTCTTTACCAGATGAGCAAGGATTGCAAACCTTCCGTACTCTTCATGCTTCATTTCCTCAAATACCCACAATTATTCTTAGTGGTATGGATAATGAAGAAATTGCTGTGGCAGCAATGCAAGAAGGCGCTCAGGATTATTTAGTTAAAGGTCATTTTAAAAGTCATCTACTTACTAGAGCAATTCGCTATGCTCTCCAACGTCAACAGATCTTTTTAGAACTAGATCAACGTGTAGAACAGCGTACTGCCCAATTACAAAAAGCGGTTGAAGAGTTGCAAGCTAAAGATGCTCAATTACAAGAAGCCCTAACCGCAGAAAGAAAGTTAAGCGAACTCAAATCACGAATTATTAGTACAATTTCCCATGAGTATCGCACTCCTTTAACCGTAATTAACTCCGCTGCGGAATTGCTCCAAGTTTATCGTCATAAGTTAACTGAGGAGAAACAAAGCAAATATTTCCGCCGCATTCAAAAGGCAGTACAAAATCTTACTGCTTTGGTTAATGATGTACTATTTATTAACCAAGCTGAATTTGAAAAACTTAAGTTTAGTCCCCAAGCAGTAGATTTAGTAGCTTTTTCTCGCGAAATTGTTGAAGAGATGCAGCCCAACTCTAGCACTTCTTCTCCTATTGAGTTTATTCACCAAGGAGATTGCCAAGACTTCTATGCTGATACTAAGCTTCTAGGGCAGCTTATAACCAATCTGCTCTCCAATGCGATCAAATATTCTCCAGAAGGGGGTTTAGTTTCTCTTCAGATTATTGGGGAACCAACCCAAGTTACCTTTAAAGTGACTGATCAAGGTATTGGTATTCCTAGTGAAGATCAAGTTAATCTTTTTTCTTCTTTTCACCGTGCCAGTAACGTTGGCACAATTCAGGGTACAGGATTAGGACTATCTATCGCTCAAAAATGTGTCGAACTTCATAAAGGAGAAATTAAAGTAGAAAGCGAAGTCGGGGTTGGTACTACTTTTACGGTTCATTTACCCAAACGAGGAAAAGTTCTTTCTATTAATGAAAATAAGGAAAGGCTATTTCATTCACTCGTTTGTTAGCTTTTAGTAGGTTTCTAAATTAGTATTTTTAACGCTGATTTTTTCCACCCCAGCAGCATAAGCTCCATGTTCTGTAAATAGCCACTTATGTAAATCCGCTAAACTTTGAATCTTGCTTTGTATTTCTAATAAATTAGCTAAAGCTATTTTTTCCTTTTCTTTTCTCTGTTGAAGAGCTTGATAAGATATACCGACATTATCGACAGCTAAAATTTTTAAATCATAAGCTTTTAATTCTGAATTTAAACCATAAACCCATCTAAAAATATTCTCCGTTCTGGTTAAGTGGAAAGCCGAAGTGATTATTAATAATCTCCTAAATTCCCTTGGCTCAATATGAATCATTCTTGAAAAATAAGCATTGCCGATGGTATCATAAGAACTGGTTTCTGTAAGTATTTTCTGAGGATTTATGCCTTTACTCTGTAAGTAATTTGCTGCTGCTATAGATTCAAAAATAGGAAAACCAAAATTATCTAAAGGTGGTGGTTTGTGAGTAGTCCCTGCACTCAAAGTTAATAAATATTCTCCTTGATATAAGGAAATGGCACAATCAAGTCTTTTTTTTACCCAAAGTGGCAGTTCTCCTCCTTTCCTAACACCTCCCCCTAAAATTAAAATTGCATCGTATACCATTCTTCAAAGAGTAAGCGGCGAAATCTCAAAAAAGTTTCCGCCGCCTTTGATAAACTAGAGATTATCATTAAAAACTATTTAACAATAATTTTGCCCGCCATGCCTGCGCCACGATGAGGTTCGCAATAGTAAGCATATTCTCCAGAAGCTGCATCAGAAGGAATAGTAGTTGAGTAGGATTGCCCAGGACCAAATAATAGTTCCTTGTGAGAAAGCTTGCTAGCTAAACCGCTACCACCAGGTATACCGCTAGCGTCGAAAACAGCATTATGGGGAGCAAGCTTGTTCATTACAAACTTAACAGTATCCCCTGGTTTTACAGTAATGGTGCTAGGAACAAACTGAAGTGGGTTTCCACTGTCAGCTCCCATTTTCACTGTATAGGTTTCAGCTAAGGCGGGATTCGCCGAAAAAACAAAGCTGGCAGCAACTAGTAAAAAGGCGGATACTATGACAACCAATCGTTTGGTCATTTTCATGGATTTTCCTCTTGAATTTTTTGTAGAATTTTGTCACTAACAAAAGCTATATGACATTACGTCATAGTGAAATTATATGACATTATGTCATAGTGACGAACAGATTTACTAGTGTTTCTACACAATATAATCTTCCCTATTAAACAGAACAGCACTCACTAGAGGACAGCCGCAGTCAGGATTTGACCATCATGACAAATAAAAGCTACAGGTGTGCTAAGGGAAATAGAAAGTAATATTAGATTAAGGCTCTTTACTGCTTCCTAAATAAAAAAGATGATATTAACACTTAAAAACTTGTCTAAAATATTAATATCTGATTAAGAAAGAATTGACTTTTGATTAACTACATAGAAAGTTTTTCTCTACTCAAAATTCTTCTGCTATTTAAGTAGAAATAAGGCTAAAATATGGCCAATACTTCTATTTTAAAGCCTCAAATTTATAATGAACACTATGATGATACAGGTTGAGGAGCAAAAGTTGAATTTGCCAGTTTTTTCTAATTCTGGAAGACCAGTTCTTGAGTTGAATTCCACCCTTATTGAGTTATCTCTTTATGATTTTCAAGTTGAAATATCTCATATAAGTAAAGAAGTTACTAAGAAATTTGAGAGTTCCCCCTTAATACCAGGAGTCATTCTAACTGAGGATGGTAAATTGGTGGGAATGATTTCTCGGCGACGCTTTTTAGAGCGTATGAGTAGACCCTATGGATTAGAATTATTTCTCAAGCGACCTTTGAAATCTTTGTATGATTTCATTAATACTGAAATGATTATTCTCAGTGCTGATACTTTAATAGTAGAAGCAGCAGAAAAATCTCTTCAGCGCCCCGGAAAATTACTATCTGAACCGATTATTGTAGAACTAGAAAGCAAGGTTTATCGCTTACTTGATATACATCAATTGTTAGTAGCTCAGTCTAAAATTCATAAATTGACAACACAACTATTAGAAGAAAAAACCCAAGCCCATTTAGTACAAACAGAAAAGATGGCTAGCTTAGGGCGTATGGTTGCAGGGGTAGCCCACGAAATCAAAAATCCGGTTAATAGTGTTAACGGTAATTTAGAATATTTATCTACTTATTGCCAAGATATACTTAACTTGCTAGGGGAATATCAACAAACTTTTCCAGAGAAAACCACTGATATTAAAGAATTAGAAGAAGATATAGAGTTAGATTTTATTCTCGAAGATTTGCCCAAAATGCTGATGAGTATGCAAGTTGGAGCCAAGAAATTAACAGAAATTGTCACCAGCTTACGTAACTTTTCTCGTCTTGAAGATAAGAAAAAACAATTAGTAGATATTCACGAATGCTTAGAAAGTACTTTGTTGATTTTAAATCATAGCCTTAAGTACGATATTACTGTTACTAAAAATTACGGTGAACTACCACAAATAGTTGGTTATTCTGCTAAGTTAGGACAGGTTTTTATGAATATCATTGCTAATGGTATCGACACATTATTAGAAGTGAAAGAAAATCGTAATTCAAAAGATGAAGACTGGCAACCTCAAATCACTATTATCACCACCAACCTAGAATTAGATAAAGCTTCTCGATGGATAGCAGTTACCATCACTGATAATGGTGCAGGTATCCCTCTAGAAATTCAAGAGAGCATTTTTGAAACTTTCTTTACTACTAAACCTGTCGGTAAGGGTACAGGACTAGGACTCGCCATCAGCAATCAAATTGTAACCGAAACCCACGGAGGAAAATTGAATATGCGATCCCAGCTCAACGTTGGTACAGAGTTTGAAATTTTACTTCCTGTAACTAGTCAAATAATTTAATTTTCCCAACTACAGCAATGATTTTACTAATTAACCAATATTTAACCTTTAGTTTACTCAATCATAATCCGATTCTAAATAAGTAACAATACAATAAAAGCAAGGTTAGTTTAGATCAATAATTGATCACTTCTTTTTTGCCTAAAAAGACTAGTAAATGTAATAAAGTTTTTCTGGTATTAAATCCAACTTAGATGGTTTGCAAGATACTGAAAACAATAGTTGTTGAGACAGCTAAAACACTAATTTTATCTTGGATTATAACGATTAATTATTAATAGCTTGGTTAGGGCTTTCTTAACCAAAGTTTAACTTGACAGACAGGTAGAATTTGAAATACTAATAGTGTGTTTACTCACTATTGTTGCAGGTGTGCAAAACAGATGTTCGCTCCATCTTAAATTTATGACCTTGATGACTGATTGAAGAGACACTTTTTATGACTATTAGAATGCAAATGAAACGTCAATCCATACTCTTTTTTGTAGGGATTATTGCCCTAGCAATGACTGCCTGTACTGGTGGAGATGAAGCATCTACAGACGATGGTAGTGAAACGGCTGGTGGTGAATCAGGATTAAGCGGAGAGATTTCTGCTGATGGTTCTAGCACCGTATTACCTATCTCTGAGATCATGGCTGAGGATTTCCAGGGGGATAACGCTGATGTAAATGTTGTTGTTGCTTCATCGGGTACTGGGGGTGGTTTCGAGAAATTCTGTGCTGGTGATACAGACATTTCCAATGCCTCTCGCCCCATTAAAGAAGAAGAAATTGCTGCCTGTGAAGAAAACGGAGTCGAGTTTGTCGAAATCCCCGTGGCTTTTGATGGTCTTACCGTAGTTGTCAACCCGGAAGACGACTGGGCAGAATGCTTAACTACTGAAGAATTAAATAAAATGTGGGCTGCCCCAGCAGAAGATACAGTCAAAAACTGGAACCAAGTTAACAGCGAATTTCCAGACGAAGAACTTAAATTATATGGACCTGGGGAAGACTCTGGTACTTTCGACTACTTCAATGAAGCTGTTACTGATGAAGAAGGAAGCCGCAAAGACTATAGTAATGTCGGTGAAAAAGACAATGTAATTGTTCAAGGGGTTTCTAGTGAAAAAGGTGCTTTAGGTTACTTCGGTTATGCTTACTTTGAAGAGAACCAAGATAGCCTCAAAGCAGTAGAAATTGAAAATGCTGATGGAGATTGTGTTGCTCCTAGTGCAGAAACCATTGCTGATGGTACTTATAATCCCTTAGCCCGTCCTCTATTCATCTACCTTAAGAAAGAATCATTGGAAAGCAAGCCAGAAGTGAAAGCTTTCGCTGAGTATCATCTTGCCAACCCCTCCTTAGTAGAAGAAGTTGGCTATGTAGCTTTACCTGAAGATATTCTCGAAAAAGCTAAAGCACGTCTAGACTCTGCCACCACTGGCGCTATGTTTGAAGGGGGTTCTTCTTTAGGACAGAAGCTCATAGATAAGCTATAAACTTAATCGAAATAGCTTTGAGATATTGACAATTTCTTTAGGGTTAGTAAGTTAAAAAACTGTAGGGACAACCTCATAAAGCGTCTCTACAGTTTCTTGCTTATTACACAAAATATTTAAGGGTGCATTCCCCAGTTATCAATAATCAATGGCCCACAAGCAATGACAAATGATTTAACAGATTCTCGAAATAACCAAGAAAATCTCTGGCAACCAAACCGCAAAAAGAGTAAACAAGTTGAACTAGCTGTTAAAATACTTTTTGCTAGTTTTGCATTAGTTTCTGTACTAACTACTGTCGGTATTGTTATCACCCTAATTTTTGAAACTATTGAGTTTTTCAAAGAAGTTCCCATTTGGAACTTTCTCACTGACTCAGAATGGCGGCCTGATGACAGCTTTGGTATCTTTGCCCTGATTAGCGGCACTGTACTTACTTCTACTATTGCCATCATGGTTGCCCTACCTTTAGGTTTATTAGCAGCAATTTGTTTGAGTGAATATGCTAGCCCCAAAACCAGAAAGTGGCTTAAACCAGCCCTAGAACTCTTAGCAGGGGTTCCTAGCGTCGTCTTTGGTTATTTTGCCCTTTTATTTGTAACTCCATTCCTAAGAAGCTTTGTACCAGGATTGGAAATTTTTAACGCCCTAAGTGCAGGGCTAGTTTTGGGAGTGGCGATTACTCCTTTGGTAGCTTCTTTAAGTGAAGATGCTATTTACTCTGTCCCTGGGAGTTTACGACAGGGTGCTTATGCCCTAGGTACTACCAAACGAGAAGCCATTACTAGTGTTGTCTTACCAGCAGCTTTATCAGGTATCGTTGCCTCAACGATTTTAGCTATTTCCAGGGCAGTAGGGGAAACGATGATTGTTACTTTAGCAGCCGGACAACAGCCTCGTATGGGCTTTAACCCCCTCGTACAGGTACAAACCATGACAGCCTTCATCGTCGCTGTAACTACCGGAGAAGCAAGCGTAGGCTCCCTCAAGTTTAAGACCCTCTTCGCTGTGGGCATGACCTTATTTGTAATGACTTTAACCCTGAATATATTTAGCTTCTGGTTTGTACGTCGCTTCCGAGAGAAATATGACTAAGTATAAGGAGAAGCCAATAACTTGATAACCGATAAATAAAAACCAATGACTACACAAACCCCTCAACCTCTCTCCTCCGGAAAACCAGCTAACCTATTTAATAGCAACAGACAAAAACGCTACCAACTCGATAAACTATTTGCTGCTTTAACCTGGACAGCTACTTTTATTGCCCTGCTGATTTTGGCAGTGCTATTAATTGATGTCCTCATTGATGGCGTTGCCCAACTAAATTGGTCTTTTATCGTCAGTGACATCTCTCCTAGACCAACAAGGGCAGGAGTTTTCCAAGCTTTAATTGGTAGTATTTGGCTTTTGGGATTAACTGCTTTAATTTCTTTTCCTTTGGGAGTAGGCACAGGTATCTATCTAGAAGAGTTTGCTGCTGATAGCTTTTTAGCCAAGGTAGTGGAAATCAATATTTCTAACCTCGCAGGGGTTCCAGCCATTATTTATGGACTACTGGGATTAGGAATATTTGTTAACGTGTTAAGACCCCTAACAGGAGGTAATAGCGTCATCTCCGGGGCTTTAACTATGTCCCTGCTAATTTTACCAATTATTATTGTTTCTACTCGCGAAGCCTTGAGATCAGTTCCTGATAGTACTCGTTTAGCTGGATTAGCATTGGGGGCAACTCTTTGGCAAACCATTAGATCCCACGTCTTTCCCGTTGCTTTACCTGGTATTCTCACCGGAACTATCTTGGCCCTTTCCCGTGCCATCGGTGAAGCTGCACCTTTAATCGTCATTGGGGCAGCAGGGTATATTGCTTTCACACCAGATAGTCTCCAAAGTCCTTTTACCGCGTTACCAGTGCTTATTTATAAGTGGATTGATGATCCTAAAGACTTATTCCACGATAAAGCCGCAGCCGCAATCATTGTGTTGATGATTGTCTTGGTAACTATGAATGCTACAGCAATTATTCTTCGCAATAAGTTCCAAAACCAGGGTCGCTAAATTCTTTTGAACTACTAAAAATCTATTCCTCGAACTATTCTCTTATGTTATCTGAATCTTCTCCTTCTCAAACTATTACTGAAGCAATTCTACGGGCTAAGAATGTCAACGTTTTTTATGGTTCTAACCTAGCTGTACGGGAAGTTTCCCTAGATATTCCCAAAAATAAAATTGTCGCTTTTATTGGTCCTTCCGGTTGTGGGAAAAGCACCATCTTGCGTTGTTTTAACCGTATGAACGATTTAATCCCTAGCGCAAGTATGAAAGGACAAATTACTTATAAAGGGAGGGACATTTATCACAAGAAAGTTGACCCAGTAGAACTTCGTAGTAACATTGGCATGGTATTCCAAAAACCAAACCCCTTCCCTAAATCAATTTATGAAAATATCGCTTTTGGAGCCAGAATTAATGGTTACAGGGGAGATATGGATGAATTGGTAGAACAATCTTTAAGGGGGGCAGCCCTTTGGGAAGAAGTAAAAGATAAACTCAGAGAAAGTGGTTTGGCATTGTCTGGAGGCCAACAACAACGCCTTTGTATTGCCAGGGCGATCGCCATCGCCCCTGAAGTAATTTTGATGGATGAGCCTTGTTCGGCCCTAGATCCTATTTCTACTTTAAAAGTAGAAGAATTACTCCATGAATTGAAGGAGCAGTATACTATTGTGATTGTTACTCACAATATGCAACAAGCTTCACGGGTATCTGATCTCACCGCTTTTTATAATGCAGAAGCCACAGAAACAGGTAATAAAGTTGGCTACTTGGTAGAATACGATCGCACAGAAATCATTTTCCAATCCCCAGCCCAACAATCTACTCAAGAATACGTTAGTGGACGCTTTGGATAATTAATCAGCAATATCGTAATTTAAGTTGATAAGTATTGGGGCGGGTTTATTTACTCTAATGTTGGGTATCGTAATTTAAGTTGAAACCCGCCCCTACGGGCAATTAATTAGAAACCTCTTCCATCTCAATTATTCTTTCTTCAATATCCTTAACCAAAAAATTCAACGGCCTCATACGCAGCACTTTATACTTTAAGCGCCGAGATTGTACGCGCATGAGAACCTGTTCTAAACAATCATGGTCAAAGCAAACATGGCGATGACAATTTTTACGGCCATAACTAGCCCCAGAGATAACGTGCAACTGAGTATTCTTCTTTAATTGATACCAAAGCCCTTCAGCACTGCTAAAACTTGTACTTTCCGAAGAGCCAACATTGGTTGACATATATAAAGGGTCGATGCCAGAAGTTCCTAAAGTTTGCTCATAGTTATAGTAGTAATGTAGCGGTACATCAGCCACAGGCATATCTAAAAGACCTTCATAAAATTGCCGCGCTACTTCCAAATCAGATACCATAACAGTGTGTACTTTAGGAGCGCTAGTTAGAAAAAGCCACATAGCCCCAGCATAGGCAGCCAAAAGCATCACCATGATGCCTTGGGTCGAAAAAAGGCTATCTAAAGGAAGAGAAGGTAAAAAAGCTCCCAAGTACATAGATTCAAGACAACTTTAATGAAGTAAAAATGCTCATACATAGCTATACTAGCATTTTCGATTGTAAATAACTGAGTTGGCAAAATCTCAAAAAAATTAGACCCCAATAGCCAACAGAGAAAGGGGAAATACTAAGTACTCCACATCAGCTTATCGATATATCTCTTCAAAAAGACTCGAATATTTCCGAACTACCAGGTAAAATAGGCAGATTAATATGGATACAAAGTATAATCCCAGCAACCCTTGCAAATTAATCTCTAAGAACTGTGCAAATACCCAGGTTTCCTGAATCTAATCATCCCCTAGTTAAATCCCTATTCCACCATAGCGACGGGCAGTTGTTGACTTTGTTTCAAAACCATTCAGAACAAGGGAAATATTTTACAGCTATTTTCTGTCGCTACAGCCCCATCGTCTACACCCTAATTTCCCATTCAGCACGATCTCCAGTGCAAGCAGATTATCTTTTTGCCTTAACCTGGCGGCATATTTCTCACGAGATGAGGGGTTTGGAATTACGAGGCGATGGTAAAGATGGAGTCAATTCGTTCCAAAATTGGTTGATTAATATGACAGCAGTTTGTATAAACCAAGCAACTCTGCCCCCCGTTGAATCAATTAATTATGATCTCAAAACAACACCGCCTCCATTATGGTGTTATTTGGAACAATCTTTAGATTTGCTGCCTCCCATCATCCGCTTAACCGTATTGATGGCTCAAACTTTCCACTGGAGCGAAACTCGCATTGCTGCTTATCTCCAAGCAGAAGGGGAAATGATTTCCCCAGCAGAGGTACAAGATTATCTGATTGAAGGCTATCAATTGCTAGAAGAAGGTTTGCCAGAAGATATCCAGGTTATTTATTTAGCACAACTAGAACAGAAACAGGAGCAAAATAGCAGCCAAGATGAGCAGGAAGCTTTAGCTGTTCTGTTAGATTTGTAACCGTAGCATCTATGGGGAGCATTGAGAGAATGTTAGCAATTAAAAAAAATTTTGGTACTCATCAGCAAAGGAAAAAAACTAGTTCCTCAACCTTAGCTTTGGTGGGTACAACAGCAATAGCAATTCAAAGTGTCTTTTTATCTACAATTAACCCTCAAGTAGCTACTGCACAAGATAATCTACAGGAACAACTAGATGTTTCCCCTTACAATGATACCCAAGGAATACTAAGAGATGAGGCTGATACCTTAGTTCGTGTCGGGGGAGAAGCTTACCGAAAAGGCAATCTCAACAAAGCTTTAGATTATTGGAATCAGTCCTTAAACCTCTACAGTCAAATTGGTGATGAAGAGGCTATGGGTTCAACCTATGGTTATTTAGGAGTCACCTACGGGCTGCTAGGGCGCTATAACGAAGCAGAAGATGCTTTTCGTCGCCGTCTTGGTTTAGCCCGCGATCGCGCTAATTTTCAAGGACAAATGTATGCCCTCAACAATCTAGGGATAGTATTGCTCTATCGAGGTAACCTCAGCGCCGCAGAGAAAGTTTTTCAAGAAGCTCAAACCATCTCCAAAAGCATTAATAGTCAAGAGGGAGAAGCGATAAGTTTACGTAATCTAGGCTTACTAGCAGCGACTAGAGGAGAAGAAAATGAAGCTATTAAACTCTATGAAGCAGCTTTAAGCTTGCAAAGCTTTGGTGAAGATCCCTTAGCAGAAGCAACTGCTTTCAATAACGCTGCCGATGCCTATTTTAATGCTAGGGAATACCAAGAAGCTTTAAGCCTTTATCGCATCGCCCAAGTTTTGGCTAAAGATAGTCGGGATGACAAAAACTATCTTCGCTCTGCTGCTGGAAGAGCAAAGACTTATGTTGGTTTAGGATACAACAAAGAAGCTTTCCGGTTGCTAGGAGATTGGATCACTGAAGCCCGGCAACAAGGGGATTTACGACAAGAAATAGAAGCGGTGAGCTTATCTGCAAAGCTATATTTAGCTTCGGGCAATTCCCAAGAAGCAACCAAGTTTTATAATCAAGCAGTTGCCTTAGCTGAAACCATAGGAGATGAAGAGCAAAAGACTGTGCTAATTAATAATTTGTCACAAGTGATTTATGGGTTTCCTTACAGAAGAAACCGCTAGGGAGCAATAATTTTAGTCCAATAGGGAAATTGTCATAACTATTATCTTTTATTACCTGAGCCTAAGTAGTCTTGAAATCAAGATGTATTCTTCAATATTTTAGGGTCATGAGCAAACCAGTAAAAAATCAAGATCATAGTTCAGCTTGGGTTTTTCAAACCTGGCTATCTTTCATCTTTTCTCTTTCAGCTACTACCATAGGAATAATTTATTTGCCTGTAGATACCTGGACAAAAGGCTTTATGGGCATGGGACTAGCTTTTTCTGTCGGTTCTACAATTAGTTTAACTAAAACTCAAAGAGATATTCACGAAGGACAAAGACTAAGTTCCAAAGTAGAGGAAGCCAGGGTAGAAAGAATTTTAAGTGAACATAATTTGATTAAATAGTTAAGCAAGCTGTAAGGTATTAATCTTGTTTAATGAGGAAAGTAATAAGCAAAAATATAATTTCCTATTGGTTATTCTATATTTCCTTTCATCATTAGCACTTAGCAAGTTAAAGATTTTTGTCTTTATCTTTTTGCTTTCTTTTAGCAACCAAAATAGAAGGAGCAGGAGGAAAACCTAAAGGTAAAACTATTTGATATTTCCTCTCCTCTTCTAACTGCTTTAGTTGGTCATAATCAAGCCAGTGAATACAATTAACTGGACAAGTATCAATGGCTTCTTCAACTAAAACCTCTGAATCACCATTTTGATTAATTACCCGCGCTCGCCCATAACTATCTTCTATATAAAAAGTGTTAGAGGCAGTATGGGCGCAATGCTTGCAACCAATACAAGTAGTCTCATCCACATAAACGCCTTTTTGCCGTAATTCTCCTCCCAACTCTGGCTCTAAACCGGAACGTTCTAAGTCTTCCCGTAATAGACTTCCTAATTCAGGTTCTAAACCAGAACGATTTGGCATTTGAGGAAAATCTGACATTACGCACTCCAGCGTTGAACGACTAAGCGAATTGAACCGTCTTCATTTTTTTGTTGTTGGGCAACTTGGAATCCTTGGTTAGAGGTTTCTTTAACCACAGTGTGGTAAGCGTAGCTTTGGGTAATACGCTTAAGAAAACCTTCTACTGATAAATCTTGTTGCCAATACTGTAAGTCCGCAACCATTTCATACTCTTGGCCATTCCAGCTAAAACCAATATCGTAGTCGTTATTCTGCTCAACTACAACTTCTGCATTGCGGGTTTGGCCTTGATATCCTCTCACAGAACGAGGGCCAGATTCCCAATCAACACCTAATTCAGTTAAAGCAGCTTTTAAAGAATCAAGATTGCGAATTTGGGTTTTGATATTACTAAAATGTGACATAAGTTTTGGGCTAAATTAAGGTTTTAAAAGTGAGTTGTTAAAAATTCACCAGTCGCTGAAACTTTTTTGGTAATTGTTTTGTGAGGCTGATATGGTTTGTTTTGAGGCGAAATACTCCGATGTCTTTTCTACAGACATCACTTGACCTAATTGCGCTTCAATGGCTTTGGTAACTTCGCTACAAGAACAACCAACAATACCAGTTACTTTCTCTTGTACCCGACCATCGGGATAAATAATGAACTCTAGGGTTTCCATACTTATGGCTAAATGGGTTAGCAAGCCTCTTTTTACAAGGCAGGGATATTGCTTCTCACAGAAAACCAATATCTATATTTTTGAGAATCCAAGAAGTGAAAATCTTTGTAACTCTCAGGAAAGTTTAGCAAAAATTAATAATTACAGAGTATTTTACTCCTTTTTTGGCTAAGTTTCACCTAATTTTTCTAATCAGTCAAGGTAAATTAACTGCAAAACTCTTTTGTTTTAACAAATCGATACAAAAAAATATTTGCTCATTGATATCAATTACAAAGAAATTTATTCACCCCGATGCTAAGAGAATATATTTTTGCCCAAAAAATCAGCAATCTGACTGGAAGTGGAACTGTCGATCTAGGCTATTGGTTTATTCAAAAACTTCTACCTGGCGGCAAAATAGGAGAAGAGACAGACAAAAACCAATGGGATGAGGGGTATGAAGTTTGTGTCCCCTTCCAGATAGATGAGAGTCAGGTTTAGACCATATAATCTCAGAATCACTAAGTTCAGAGGTAAGAGTTAGTGCTATACCTATTCCGGATGAGGATTTAGAAAATTTGACCAGCGATGCTCACTTAGCATTGTTTGCTCATGTTGAGTTTCTCAGACGAGAAGATGATAATTAACCTATGGAGACAACCTCCTATTTACTTAGGGCGTGGTCGCCCCAAAAAGGCATGGTGATAAATTCAAGCTCAATGATATAAAATCCGTTTGAACAGCCATGGTTAAAGTGTGAGGAGTTTTATATGATTCGAGTACTTGGGGTGATGCTAGAGAAGGTGTTAGGAAGTGCCAACGTCTGTAAGAATTGAGAAATAATAGCTAATGATATTATCTGGTCATACAGTATTAATTACTGGTGGTAATTCGGGAATCGGACTAGCGCTCACTCGACAATTTTATCAAAAAAATAATCGAGTAATTATTTGCGGTAGAAATCTAGAAAGACTGAATCTGGCTAAAGAAGAAATGAGTCAAATTGAAGTTATACAATGCGACTTAGCTCAAGAAAAAGATATTAATAATTTAGTAACCACAATCGAACAAAACTTTTCCAATCTATCCATTTTAATTAATAATGCGGGAGTTCAACTCAACTATCAATTTATTCATGCAGATCGAAAACAAATTCTGCGCGATTTAGACTGGGAAACTCAAATTAACTTTAATGCCCCAGTTAAGCTTATAACTCTCTGTTTACCTATGTTACGTCAACATTCCGAAAGTGCAATACTCAACATTTCTTCGGGTCTAGCTTTAACTCCCAAAACTAGCGCACCTATTTATTGTGGGACAAAAGCAGCTTTACACATATTTAGCAAATCTCTTCGCTATCAAATGGAAGAAGATTCTCCTAATATAAAGGTCTTTGAGGCTATTTTACCTCTAGTTGATACAGCAATGACCAAAGGGAGGGGAAAAGGGAAAATCAGACCAAAACAAGTAGTAGATGAAATAATGCAAGCAATGACAAAAAATAATTACGAAATTAAAATAGGAAAAGTGAAATTATTAGTGTGGCTAAATCGTTTAATTCCCTCGTTGGCGGAAAGTATTCTCCGTAAAAGTTAAACACTAAGTTATCCTTAAAATTTTTATTGTCACTTTCTGCTCGTGTTTTTTATATTATTAAAAAGTAATCAAAAAGCGGTTCTACCGAACTTAGGATGTAAAATTAGCAGTTGAAATGCCAAGTCCACAGGACTTACGCAAAAGACATCTCCAGGAAAGAGGGAGCAGGGAGCAGGGAGCGGTGGAGAATAATTTTGGTAGAAATAGTTACTTGGAACGGAGTTAGGTTAATTTATTGGGGCAATTGCTAAAAAATTTGATCTGATCTAGAGAAAACGGAGCCAGCCACTAGATAATAAGAATCTATCTAGATCGAGTCGGGAGTAAAGAATAATGAGTGCAGATACAGTTACTGATAAAATCAAAGTTGGCGTTCTCGGATTTGGTGGCTTAGGCCAGGCTGGGGCTAGAATATTAGCTTCCAAACAAGAACTTACTTGGGTGGCAGCCGCAGATCTCAAAAGCTACGCTTATAACCCTCAAGGTTTAGATTCAGATACTTGTATTAATGTTTGTCAATCTCAAGGCTCTCTTGGCTATTTGGAACCTTATGGAACTTTTAGTAATGATAGTATTGCAGACTTACTCTCTAATTCTTCTGTAGAGGGATACTTCCTGGCTTTACCAAATTTGCCTAACACTTTTATGGCATCTGTTGCCAAACAGTTTATTAATTCTGGCTGGCAAGGAGTATTAGTTGATGCCCTCAAACGCACTAGTGCCATGGAGCAAATTTTAACCTTAAAAGAAGAATTAGCCCAAGCCGGCATAACTTACTTAACTGGTTGTGGTGCTACTCCAGGGTTGCTAACAGCAGCAGCAACTATTGCTGCTCAAAGCTACGTAGAAATTCACCAAGTAAAAATAACCTTTGGGGTAGGAATTGCTAACTGGGAAGCCTACAGAGCCACAATTAGAGAAGATATAGCCCATTTACCAGGCTATGATGTAGAACAAGCCAAGGCTATGAGTGATTCTGAAGTGGAGGCTTTGTTAGATAAAACTGAGGGTATTCTTAGCTTAGAGAACATGGAACACGCTGATGATGTGATGTTAGAATTGGTTGGTATTTGCCCTCGCGATCGCGTCTTCGTTGGTGGTATTGTTGATACTCGTAATGCTCAAAAGCCCTTAAGTACCAATGTGCAAATCACAGGTCGTACTTTTGAAGGCAAAACTTCTACCCATACCTTTACCCTTGGGGACGAAACTAGTATGGCAGCCAATGTCTGTGTGTCCAGCTTTTGGTTATCTTAAAGCAGGAATTTCTTTACACAGACGCGGTATCCACGGTTTATTTACCGCAGCCGAGATCATGCCTCAGTTTGTTAAGTGATACTAGACTCTGTTTACTAGCACAGGTTATTTGTGAGGGGAGCAAGGATTGGAGCAATTTATTCCTAGATCTTATGGCGCGGGACTATCATAACCGGATTTGTATGAGGAAGGGGGGATGAATATTTAACCTAACAATTAGCTATTAGCCATTAGCAAATTACTAACCCTCTAACATCTCTTCTGTCGGAAAAATCTCCTCCATTTCCTCTTCTGCTAACAAATCAGGAGTCTGAATAACAAAGGGCAGACAAGCTCCTGCCAAGCCTTTTTTGATTCTAGTTGGAGTCTCACCAAAAACAATAAAGAGAGGATAAACGCGATCTGCTCCCTCACTAAGAATGTGTTGGTGGCGTAGAGGCATCAACCATTCATAATCTTTATCTAACCAAACTTGAGTCTGTCGCCAACGACCTAATAACTGGGAAAAATCTTCTTGGGGGCGATGAATAAATAGTAGTATTTCTACCCCCATTTTGATTTTCCATTCTGGATCGCACATGACAATTGCCAGATCGCAAGGCAAACCCAAGGTTTGTTCAGGAAGGGTGATATGATTCCCAAAACCTTGAGAGGCATCAAATTTACGAATCCTCACAACTGGTAAAGGGATCGTAATCACGCTTTCATCGGGGCGGCGCATACTAGGAATCATCTCTAAATAGGGACGATGATTTTTTAAAAGAGCGATCGCCGCTTCATGATTGCTGTATTCAGCTAGTAGGGCTTCATAATGTACTTGCTTAACAGGCATAATTTAATTAACCTAAGTCTTCAAATACCTTAAACATTGGTAAATACATAGAGAGCAAAATTGTTCCTACCATACCTCCCAAAACTACCATCATGATTGGTTCAAGAATACTAGTAAGAGCTTTAACAGCTTGTTCTACTTCATCTTCATAAAAATCAGCTACTTTCATGAGCATGGCATCTAATTCCCCTGTTTCTTCCCCAATACTAATCATTTGAATCGCCATTAAAGGGAAGACATTATCTTTTTGTAGAGCGAGGCTAATCATGCCCCCTTGTTGAATCTCTGCCCTGGCTGCATCAATGCTATTAGCAATTACTTGGTTGCCAGCAATATCTCGAACAATTTCTAAACTACTAAGGATAGGTACACCAGAACGAGTTAAAGTACCAAATACGCGGGTAAAACGGGCTACTGCTGATTTTTCTACTAAGTCACCAAAAATAGGTACTTTTAATTTCAGTTTGTCAATTTGTAAGCGACCTACTGGAGTTTTGTAGTACTGACGCAAAACAAAAACAAAAACAAAAATGGCAATAAAAGGAATAACTATCTTCCAACTTCTTAAGAACTTACTAATCATCAACATAACCTTAGTAAGGAGAGGTAATTCTGTACCAATTTCCTCAAAAATTCCGGCAAACACAGGAATCAAAAACATGGTCATTGCTAGGAAAATGATGATTGCCAAAGCTCCTACCACCACAGGATAGGCCATGGCAGATTTAATTTGGTTTTGTAACCGAGCAATGTCTTCTAATACCTTAGAAAGGCGGTTGAGAACTTCATCTAAAACACCCCCTGTCTCTCCTGCTTGCACCATACTTACATAAAGATGGTCGAAACATTCAGGATGTTTAGCCATGGCAGAGGAAAGATCGTTCCCCTGCTCAACATCTTTACTGATTGCCAACAAAGATTTTTTAAGCTTGGAATTAGAACATTGATCTGCTAACACTCCCAGACATCTAACCATAGCCACACCAGCGTTAACCATGGCGGCAAATTGGCGAGAAAAGATGGCTTTATCTTTAATAGAAACAGAAGTAATTAGCTGTTCTATAGAAGATAAATCTAGATTGATACCCGCTTTTTTAACTTTAAGAACTAAAGGATATCTATTTTGGAGAATACTACGGGCCTGTTCTTCGGAAACAGCATCTACTTTTTCTTTAGTAGCATTTCCCGCCGCGTCTTGAACATCAACAATAAAGGTAGGCATGGTTCAAAAGAAAGAGGAAATTAATTATTTTCCAGACTTAATGTCATGACTGGATAAAATTTATACTTGAGTCTTAGTTTTAATAAAATGTAAGAGAGAAAAGGGCTGAATAAAAAACAAATACCATTTTCCCTCTTGAAAAACTCTTTAACGTCTTGCCGCCCTAGCACCAGCCGCTGCTGGACGAGCTTTTGCCCCTGCGGCTGCTGCACCAGCCCCACCAACCAGGCGCTGTAATTCGTCAGGTTTACCACTTTTGGATACTGCTTCTTCAAAAGAAACTGTGCCATGCCGAACTAAGTTAGCTAAACACTGTTCCATAGTCTGCATTCCGATTTTGGAACCAGTTTGAATAGAGCCATAGATTTGAGAAGTTTTGCCTTCCCGAATTTGGTTAGCAATACCTGGGGTAACGATCATAATCTCTTGGGCCATAATCCGACCAAACTCCCCTGGTTTAGGACTTTTCTTTTTCGCTAAGCATTGACTGAAAACAGCAACCAAAGATTGGGAAAGTTGGGCCCGTATCTGTCCTTGTTGTTCTGGAGGGAAAACATCGAGCATACGGTCAACGGTACCAGCAGCAGAGTTGGTGTGTAGAGTACCAAAGACTAAGTGACCTGTTTCCGCAGCAGAGATGGCTAGGCTGATGGTTTCCAAGTCGCGCATTTCTCCAACTAAGATCACGTCAGGATCTTGTCGCAAAGCACCTTTAAGCGCGTTAGCAAAGCTTTTAGTGTCTTCACCTTTTTGGCGCTGGTGGAATAAACTCTTGACGTTAGGGAAGACGTATTCAATAGGATCTTCTACTGTGAGTACGTGTTCTGCTCTGGTACGGTTGATCAAGTCCAACATCGCTGCCATGGTGGTGGTTTTACCAGAACCTGTTTGTCCTGTAACTAAAACCATACCTCTCGGTCTTTCTGACATTTCCCTAACCACATCAGGCAAACCTAATTGGTTAAAGTCAGGGATCTTAGAAGATAAAGCCCTTAAGCAAGCAGCATAGCAACCTCGCTCTTTATAGACGTTAACGCGGAAGCGGGCTAAACCCTTAACTCCATAGGAACAATCTAACTCCCAGTTTTGCTCCAAATCTTTACGCTGCATATTATTGAGCATACTAAAGATTAGTCTTTGACAATCTTGGGGAGAAAGCACTTCTTCGTTAATGGGAGCAAGCTTACCACTAGCACGGAAATAAATAGGCGCACCAGCTTGAATATGCATATCAGAGCCGCCCATTTCTACTAGCTGCTCCATCAAATCTTCAATCATCATATCCATCGCCATTGATTTCTCTCCTTTAGTTATTGTTTTGATGAGCAGAAAATCTTTTGCTACTAGCCTTCCCGGTTTCCTGCTTTTTTATGACTGCATTCTTAACTAATCCTGAAAACGAGCTGTCATACAATAGGGGCAATCCATCCAATCCTGTTGTAGTTCTGCTCCACAAGAACGGCAGGTTAAAGAAGTTTTACGTTTAGCTTTCAACTCAGCTTCTAAACCTGAGTCTGTGAAAGTTACCCTTTCTACTTCTTCTAAGGTTGTATGACCTCCTCTAACTAAATCTAGACTATAGGACAGCAGCGTTTTCATGCCATCTTCTACCGCAGCTTCTTTGATGCGTTCTGTGGGCGCTCCTTCATTAATCAGAGTTTGTAGTCTTTCACTAACCCGCATCACTTCATATACGCCAACTCTACCCTTGTAACCGATACCATTACATTTTTTACAAAGAGTTCCTCCTGATCTAGCTGCAGCAAGTTCTTCCGGGAGCAGACTGTTGGCTTTGTAAAAGGTTATCTCTCCATCACTGGAGGCGGATAAACCAAATCTAGCTAATTCTTCAGTAGTAGGGTGATGCTCTAAACAGCACTCATCACAAACTTTTCGCATTAAGCGTTGCGCTAGTACACCAAGAAGGGCCCCAGATACCATAAATGGTTCTACACCCATCTCATCCAAGCGAGCGATCGCCCCAGCAGCGTCGTTGGTATGGAGGGTTGTTAGTACTAGGTGTCCGGTTAAGGCTGCTTCAATAGCTGTTTTAGCCGTTTCTATATCACGAGTTTCTCCTACGAGGATGACATCAGGATCTTGACGCATAAAAGCCCGTAGAATTGAGGCAAAATCCATGCCTTTTTCCCGGATTACCTGGACTTGGGTAATACCAGCTAAGGAATATTCAATGGGATCTTCTGCGGTACTAATATTAACCCCAGGACTATTTCTTTCTGCTAAAACCGAGTACAAACTCGTCGATTTACCTGAACCTGTCGGTCCCGTAACCAGGATTAGTCCAAAGGGACGACTCGCCATCTCCCGGACAATTTCCAAGGTATCTGGATCAGTAATTAAAAAATCTAACCCTAGTTGGGTAGCGGTATTATCCAGAATCCGCAGAACGATTTTTTCTCCATAGCGGCTAGGTAAAGTACTAACCCGGAAATCAACTTTACGTCCTTGGAAAACTCGTCTAATTTTGCCATCTTGAGGTAATCTGCGCTCAGCAATATCCAATTCCGCCATAATTTTAAAACGAGCCGATACTGCTGCGGTAACTTTTTTAGGGATGGGTGGCTGATTAAATACTTCTCTTAATACACCGTCTTTACGGAAACGCACTCTTAGGCGTTCTTCTTGAGGTTCTATATGGATATCAGAAACTCCATCTTGTAAGCCCTTAGCCAGTATTTTGTTAACTAAGTTGATTACAGGAGCGCCTTGAGCATCTCCCACTGCATCAAGGTCATCATCTACTTCATCAGGAGCATCTTCTAAGCTACCTAGATTTTCTAGGTCTTCAGCCACATCAACCCTAGAGGCTTCTTCTTGTTGCTTAGCTTGAGCCACTTGCTCATCTAAATAGCCTTCTATGAGCTTTTGATAGTCCTCTTTAGTAATGACCATTCTTTGCAAGGCTACTTTTTGAGGCCGCAGAATGCGATTAAGATCGTCTTGAGCGCCAAGATCATCAGGATCTACCATGGCAACTAAAACAGAAGGTGGTGTTTCTGTTTTAGAGATGGGAACCAGATTATGACGGCGACACAGATCAACCGGAATCAAGGTATCAATAAGTTCCCCCATCTGATTATTGGCAATGGGATCAATCTCTGGGTCTACTGAATCAACACCGTAGAGTATTTTTAATTCAAATAGCTGCTGTTTCTTAAACTGGCGTAGTAATTCAGGAGAGAGTTGCTGACCAGTAAGCGACTCTAATACTTCTGTTAATGGACGACCAGTCTTACGGGTTTCTGCCAGAGCTTGGTGCATCTGTTTGTCATCTACGTAACCCGACTGGATCAGTTTCCTACCAAATGGAGATACATCGTCTTTGAGGGCGAGAGCGCGGGAGCGCCGTGATGATGAAGTCATGGTTGGTGAAAATAGCTCCTTATATTACACATTTTTCACTCTTTGCCTTGGCTAAAATTATTCTTTAATTTTGCTCAAATGTTGGTAAATTAATGGAATTCTGATTAGACTTAGGGTGAATATTCTTCGCCAAAGCTTTATTAGTGGGTAAGATATCCACGATGATAGCTTTTTTCTTTAGTGAGATTGACCTAGCTTGAGCAAGATATTTACTTTTGCCCAAGAAAAATCTTGTTTGCTTGGGGTATAGCTCTTGGCAATATCATCGTCTTTGTCTATAAATGTTACATTAAGTTAAAGACAGATAAGTTATTGAGAATACAGGCCAATATGTATCTTAAGAGTCCCAAGGGAGCCAATCTAGAGACATACTAGCTAAATATTATCTCCCCTCCCAAAAACTATAAAGTGTACTTTTGTGATTTTAGATAAAATACATCATGATTGATGAGCAAAAGCCCTCAGAAAAAACTTTGGAGCATCCCGAGGAAAGTTCAGGAATGTCTGAGCAAAAAGAACCAGAAAACTCTCCCGAAATGACTGAAAATCTAGCGGAGGAAATGACTTTAGACTCTTTTGATACCGAGAAAGCTGACTCTTCTGAGCCAGATATAAGCTACTCTCCCTCTGAATCTGGTGAGGCAGAAGTGGTTATTCAAGCTCTACAGCAAGAAATTTCTGCTTTAAATGAGCGACTGGTCAAACAATCTGAGCAGGGAGACTCTTTCAAAGAAAAATATATGCGCCTCGCTGCTGATTTCGAAAACTGGCGCAAGCGGGTGCAAAAAGAAAAAGAAGATTTAGAGCAGCAGGTCAAGAGAAATACTATTACCGAATTATTATCTGTAGTAGATAACTTTGAGCGAGCGCGTTCTCAAATCAAGCCTGCTGATGAGGGTGAGATGGCCATTCATAAAAGCTATCAAGGAGTATACAAACAACTAGTAGATGGGTTGAAACGCATAGGAGTTTCAGCTATGCGTCCTGAAGGGCAAGAATTTGACCCTAACCTCCATGAAGCTGTCTTTAGGGAACCAAGCAGTGAATATGCTGAAGGTATAGTCATAGATCAGTTGGTAAGGGGTTATATGTTAGGGGACAAGGTACTGCGCCACGCGATGGTAAAAGTTGCCGCTGAGCAAGAGCAAACCGGAAGCGCAGAGAATTCTCAACCAGGAGATGCTCAAGAGCAAGGAAATAATCTAGAGTCGTAGGTTAAATTGTTTTTAATAGGCTGCATCAACCGATTGAGGTGTCAGTCTCTCAAGATAGAGATAAGCCAAAATTACTTTCAAACAACTGGGTTAGTAACTTTTGGGCTATATCTAGGCTAATTCTCAACAGAAGGAAGTTGTCTATTGCAACTTACCTGCATCACAACACTTCTCGCACACCTTATATCGCCGAAGTTCTATGGGAAAGGTTATTGGTATTGACTTAGGGACAACTAATAGTTGTGTCGCTGTTTTAGAAGGTGGAAAACCGATCGTCATTTCTAACAATGAAGGTGGACGTACCACTCCGAGTATAGTGGGGTTTGGTAAAGTAGGAGATCGTCTGGTCGGTCAACTTGCTAAGCGCCAGGCTGTTACTAACGCCGAAAACACTGTTTACAGTATTAAACGTTTCATTGGCCGTCGCTGGGACGATACTGAGGAAGAACGTTCTCGTGTTCCCTATCAATGTGTCAAGGGTCGCGATAATACAGTAGATGTAAAAATCAGAGATAAAAACTATACCCCTCAAGAAGTATCAGCAATGATTTTGCAAAAGCTCAAAGCTGATGCAGAAACTTTTTTAGGAGAACCGGTTACCCAAGCTGTAATTACAGTCCCAGCATATTTTACTGACGCTCAACGCCAAGCTACCAAAGATGCTGGGACTATTGCTGGTTTGGAGGTGATGCGGATTATTAATGAGCCGACATCCGCCTCTTTAGCCTATGGTTTGGATAAGCAAGATGAAGAGCAGCATATCCTCGTCTTTGACTTAGGAGGAGGAACCTTTGACGTTTCTGTCTTGCAACTTGGGGATGGTGTATTTGAAGTTAAAGCAACCTCTGGTAATAATCATTTGGGGGGTGATGACTTTGATAATGTAATTGTTAGGTGGATGAGTGACAATTTCCAGAAAAGCGAAGGTATTGATCTCACCCAGGATAAGATGGCTATACAGCGTCTACGGGAAGCGGCAGAAAAGGCTAAGGTTGAGCTTTCTAGCATGGCAACCACCTCAATTAACTTACCCTTTATAACTGCTGATGAAACCGGACCTAAGCACTTAGAAACCGAACTTACTAAAGCTCAGTTTGAAGAATTGGCTAGTGAACTTATTCAAGGTACAACCATTCCTGTTAAACAGGCTCTCAAAGATTGTGAATTGAGTCCTGATAAAATTGACCGGATTATTATGGTTGGTGGTTCCACCCGCATTCCTGCTGTGGGTCAGGCGATTAAAAGCTTCTTCGGCGGTAAAGAGCCAGATCGCTCGGTGAATCCTGATGAAGCAGTAGCCCTTGGAGCAGCCATTCAAGGAGGAGTGTTAGGGGGAGAAGTTGAAGACTTATTACTACTAGATGTTACGCCCCTATCTTTAGGTATTGAAACATTAGGAGAAGTCTTTACAAAAATTATTGAGCGCAATACCACAATTCCTACTAGTAAATCTCAAGTCTTTTCTACGGCTACTGATGGTCAAACTTCCGTAGAAATTCACGTTCTCCAAGGGGAGCGGGCTATGGCGAAAGATAATAAGAGCCTGGGGAAATTTCTACTTACAGGTATTCCCCCAGCCCCAAGAGGAGTACCGCAAATTGAAGTTAGCTTTGAAATTGATGTTAACGGTATCCTTAAAGTTAACGCTCAAGATAAGGGTACTGGGCGAGTACAAAGTATCCGCATCACCAATACTGGTGGCTTAAGTACCTCAGAAGTGGAGCGGATGCGCCATGAAGCAGAGCAGTTTGCGGAGCAAGATAGTCGCCGCATGGAGATTGTCGAACTGAGAAACCAAGCTGATAGTCTTTTCTACAGCTATGAGTCTACGTTAAAAGATAATGCTGATTTAATTCGCGAAGATCTGAAGACAACAGTTCAACAGAAACGAGAGGAATTAGAAGCAGCCCTTGATGACATTTCTATTAGCGTAGAAGAAGTTAAAAACAAGTTAGAAGACTTCCGCCAGACTATGTTAGCTGTGGGTACAGACGTGTACAATCAAGCTAACCGAGGAGTAGATCAAGAGTTTGAGGCAGTAGAAGATGACGAAGAATTTACTGTAGCAGATGATGAACAACCTACTGTAGCAACGCAAGAAACTGAAGAATCTGAAGATCCCTTCGAGTTTAACTTTGATGAAGACGAGACAGTTACTGCTGACTATGAACAAGTAGAATAGAGTTTTTTATTAATCAGAGCTACTATTTTCTGTTGTTTCTACATTTGATTAAAATAAATCTAAAACCAACCACTTACCACTAACACAATTCAGCACCTTATGGCCCTCGACTACTACGAAATTCTTGGTGTCTCCCGCGATGCCAGCACTGATGACCTTAAACGTGCTTACCGTCGCCTTGCTCGGAAATACCATCCAGATGTTAACAAAGAACCAGGGGCTGAAGAGCGCATTAAAGAAATTAACCGCGCTTATGAAGTTCTCTCTGAACCAGAAACCCGTGCCAGGTACGACCGCTTTGGAGAAGCTGGAGTTGGAGGTGCTGGTGCTGGTTTTGGTGATTTTCAAGATATTTCTGGGTTAAGCGATATCTTTGAGAGTTTCTTCAGTGGTTTTGGGGGTATGGGTACAGGAACATCCCCTCGGCGACAAAGAGGCCCTTCTAGGGGAGATGACCTGCGGTTAGATTTAAAATTGGAGTTTCGCGAAGCTATTTTTGGGGGAGAAAAGGAAATTCGTATTCCTCATCTAGAAGTTTGTCAAGTTTGTAATGGTAACGGAGCGAAACCGGGAACTCAACGTCGCACTTGTTCTACCTGTAGCGGCACAGGGCAAGTCCGCCGTGCTACTCGTACTCCCTTTGGTAGTTTTGCTCAAGTGAGTACTTGTCCTACCTGTAATGGTGAAGGGGAAGTTATTGAGGAAAAATGTGAGGCTTGTGGTGGTGCTGGGCGTAAGCAGGAAAGCAAGAAGCTAAAAATTACCATCCCGCCAGGGGTGGATAATGGTACTCGCTTACGAGTATCCCGTGAAGGAGATGCTGGTACGAGGGGAGGTACACCAGGGGATTTGTATGTTTATCTTTTTGTCAATGAAGATAAAGAATTTGAACGGGAAGGAAATAATATTCTTTCTGAAGCGACAATTAGTTATATTCAAGCTATCTTAGGTTGTCGCTTGCCTGTTAATACGGTAGATGGAGAATCGGAATTAACAATTCCTCCTGGCACTCAACCTGATACAGTATTAACTCTAGAAAATCAGGGTGTACCCAGGTTGGGGAACCCTGTTAGCAGGGGAGATCATTTAATTACTGTGAAAGTGGCTATTCCTACTCGTGTGGGAACTGAGGAACGGGAATTATTAGAAAAGTTGGCACAACTCAAAGGAGATAGTGTTGGTAAAGGGGGGTTAGAGGGCTTATTAGGGAAGATGTTTGGCGGATGAGTAATGTAATGACGACGGGTAAAGAGCAATTACCAGAAGCCCAGCTAGATTTAAGAGGAACTCCTTGTCCGATTAATTTTGTTCGCACTAAATTACGCTTAGAACAAATGAGTCCCGGTTCTTTGTTAGAAGTTTGGTTAGATCCGGGGGAACCAATCGAACAAGTACCAGATAGTTTGGTAATGGAAGGTTATCAATTAGAGGGAATTGAAGATCGTCAGGATTTTTTTGCTCTTAAAGTACGTCGTCCTTTAACTTCGTGAAAGATGCTGTTGCTGCTGAAGAACTTTTAGGAACAGTTACTACTGTTCAAGCTAATTTTTATCAAGTTCAGTTAGATAATCTTGTTCCTTTGCTTTGTACCCGTAGGAGCCGCCTGAAAAAGATCGGTCAGAAGGTAATGGTAGGTGATCGCGTGGTAGTAGCGGAACCAGATTACACCGATGGTAGGGGAGTTATTGCAGAAGTTTTACCACGGCAATCAGTTTTAGAACGCCCTCCTGTAGCGAATGCAGAGCAAATTGTTTTAGTTTTTGCCGTAGAGGAACCAACTTTAGATCCTTGGCAATTGAGTCGTTTTTTGGTTAAGGCAGAATCAACTCAGTTATTTCCTCTTTTGTGTTTAAATAAAACTGATTTAATACCTACCCAGCAAAAGGAAGACTGGTATGGTTGCTTTCAGGGGTGGGGTTATGAAGCAATATTTATTAGCGTGGTTGATGAGCGAGGTTTAGAGGGCTTAACTCAACGGCTACGGAGGAAAATAAGTATTTTAGCCGGACCTTCTGGGGTCGGTAAATCTAGCTTGGTTAATTCCCTGATTCCTGAGCTGGAAGTGCGGGTAGGGGCAGTTTCTGGTAAGCTGAGTCGAGGCAGGCATACCACACGCCATGTAGAGCTTTTTGAATTACCTGGGGGGGGATTTCTGGCCGATACGCCCGGTTTTAATCAGCCCAACTTAAGCTGTGATCCTGCTGATTTAGCTTCCTACTTTCCAGAAGCTCGGCAGCGACTTACTCAGGGGAATTGTCAGTTTAGTAATTGCTTACACCGAGATGAGCCTAATTGTGCGGTTAGAGGAGATTGGCAACGGTACGAGCATTATCTCAAATTTTTAGAAGAGGTGATCGCCCGTCAAGAAGCTTTGCAACAGAGGCCAGATGAGGAAGCAAGTTTAAAGTTGAAGATTAAGGGTTCTGGTAAGCGAGAGTATGAGCCAAAGTTAGAAAGTAAGAAGTATCGCCGTAGTTCCCGTCGTCAGCGACATCAAACTCTCCAAGAACTCTATGAGGAAGCGGAAGAGTCTTTTTGAGTAACGAGTACTTTCAACCAGTTTCTCATGGTTTTAGTGGGTGGCACTTTAGAATACCTGGATTCAATACCATTAAAATCAGGTTTTGTCAATAGATGATTAAATTCAGTCTCAGTAATAAGTGATTGTAAGAATCTTGTAGTATTGCAGGCTTTCTTCTATTAAGCTTTTTAATTTAAGGAAAAGCCCTATTCCGCCGTGGCTACGCTCAATTAAAGCTTGTTTTGGGCAAGAAAAAACCAAGCTTATCATAGTTTATAAATCTTGATTAATTCTATTACAAAATCAACCACTTTCAAAACCTTGTTGGCTCGTTCTCAACATAACTTTATAAAGATCCTCAAAAGTTGCTTAGGTTTAAATGATTTAAACCTAGAGTGTAAGAAAGGTAAGTTTTGCTTATCGATGTTAACTTACGCAAAACTTTTGCTTTTTTCCTTCTTGACATGATATTCTGTATATGGTGAAAAAGGTGCGTTCCTAAAAACCATTTTCCAAACTATTTTTGGCTTGATGATCTAGTTGGTTGGGTCGTTTAATTCGAGCTTACTCGTAATACAAGCTAGTTTCATTTCCTGGTTCTATATCTCGCTCAGCAATTCTATGATAGTTTTGAGACGAATTTAAACTATTGATAAGAAGTGTTACCAGAGCAATTTACTATTCGCCACCCCATAGCCATTAGTTTAGGTGCGATCGCTGGTTCTTTGAGTCGTTATTATTTAGGTATTTGGTTAGGGCAACTTTTGGGTACAAACTTTCCCTATGGTACTCTAGCCATTAACCTTACTGGCTGTTTAGGTATGGGTTTCTTTATCACCCTAGCTTCGGAAAAATTTGCGACTATTTCTCCAGAATTAGGGTTATTAGTTGCGGTAGGATTTTTGGGTTCTTATACAACTTTTTCTACTTACGAATTAGACACAGTTAATTTACTGCGGAACAGTACTGTACAAATAGCAATCTTATATTGGTTGGGAAGTGCAATACTAGGATTAGTTAGCATTCAGCTAGGAAGCATTTTAGCTAAAATTATTTAAGACTTATAACTAATGAAAGTACGGCAGAGAAATATTGTAGCTGCTTTATTGGTAGGAATAATTTCTTTATTGATTCTTACTATATCAACGAGGTTACTGACACAATTGTGGTGGTTTGATGCTGTTGGCTACGGACAAGTTTTTTGGACAAGGATAACTTGGCAAGTTCTGATTTGGGTTACTACTGCGGTTATTTACTTTGCCTTTTTATGGGGAAACTATTGGTTAGCGCAATCTCTTACCCATGAACGCTCTTTTAGTTTCTTTACGGGCAGTTATTTGGAAATTTATAACAAATCCCTAGTTAATTATCTAGCTTTAGTCATTATTTCTGTTGCAGCTTGGGCCGCAGCGGCTGAGGCTATTCCGGCATGGGAAACCATTCTAAAATACACCCATAGTACCCCATTTCAATTAGCCGACCCTATTTATGAAAAAGACCTTAGTTTTTACCTTTTCCAGTTACCCCTTTATCAAAGTATTCTTAGTTGGCTATCAACTCTTTTAATTGCGGCTTTTGTTCTATCTTTACTTATTTACATTTTCAAAGAAGCTATCTCTTTCCAAAGTCAATGGCGACAAATTCTCACCGGGAAGGTTAAAATTCACCTCAGCTTTCTTTTAGGTGGAATTGCTTTCTTAAATGCTTTAGGATTTTGGTTACAACGCTACGACTTACTTTATTCCCCAGAAGGAGTAGTCTTTGGTGCTGGTTATACCGATGTTCACGCTAAACTCTTTGCCTATTGGGTAATGAGTTTCGTTACCCTTGCTTTAGGAATTATGTTCTTTGTAGCCGCTTCTCGCCCTAATTTAGCTCTACCAATCTATGGCCTTGGTTTATACTTAGCTATTTTCATTTTTATTAATGGCTTTTATCCTTTATGGCAACAAAGATTTGTCGTTGAGCCTAATGAATTAGAAAAAGAAAAACCTTACATTGAAAATAATATTCAATTTACTCGTAACGCTTACAACTTGCAAGAAGTACAAAGAAAAGATTATCCTGCTGAAGCGAAATTAAACCGCCAAATATTGCAGGAAAATGAATCTACTGTCCGCAATATTCGTCTTTGGGATTATCGCCCTCTTTTAAGAACCTACCGCCAATTACAAGAAATTCGTCTCTACTATAAATTTAGCGATGTCGATATTGATCGCTATACTTTTGATGGTAATTATAGGCAAGTAATGCTCTCTCCCAGGGAACTTTCCTATGCCCAAGTTTCTGATCGCGCTCGTACTTGGGTTAATAAAAGATTAAAATATACCCACGGCTACGGCTTAGCCATGAGTCCTGTTAATACTGTTGCCCCGGATGGTTTACCAGAACTATTTATTAAGGATATTCCTCCTGTATCAGCAGTAGATTTAACCATTACTCAACCGAGAATTTATTACGGCGAGGAAACTAATACTTATATTTTTACTGGTACTAGTACTAAAGAATTTGACTATCCTGTAGGGGAAGAAAACGCCTTCAATAACTACGATGGCAAAGGAGGAGTTTCTATCTCTTCTTTCTGGCGTAGGTTAGTTTATGCCTATAACCAACGTAGCATTAAAATTTTACTTTCCAATTACTTTACTAATAATTCTCGCATCCACTACCACCGAAGTATTAAAGATAGAGTAAAACAAATAGCTCCTTTTTTACGCTTTGATGATGATCCTTACATAGCTGTCATTGAAGGTAAATTAACTTGGCTTATTGATGCCTATACTACTAGCGATCGCTACCCCTATTCCGAACCATTAAAAAGCAATCAAGGGACTGAAATTAATTATATTCGTAACTCTGTCAAAGTTATCATTGATGCCTATGACGGCACAATGACATTTTTTATAGTAGATGAAAAAGATCCGGTATTAGCAACTTATCGGAAGATTTTTCCAGATTTATTTACCTCCCAAGCCAGGATTTCTCCGGAAATAAAAGCTCATTTTCGCTATCCCTCGGATTTGTTTAAAATCCAAGCACAAATGTATCTTGCTTACCACATGAGTAATCCTCAAGTTTTTTATAACCGCGAGGATCTTTGGCGTTTTTCTACCACAGTATATGAAGGCAAGCAAGAAACAATGGAACCCTATTATTTGATTATGCGTTTGCCAGGGGAACTTCAAGAAGAATTTGTACTTATCTCCCCCTTTACCCCCGTTAATAAAGATAATATGATTGCCTGGATGACAGCCCGTTCTGATGGGGAAAATTATGGTAAATTATTACTTTATAAATTTCCTAAACAAGAGCTAGTTTATGGTCCTTCGCAAATTGTTGCTAGGGTAGATCAAACTCCAGAAATTTCCGAACAATTAACTCTTTGGAGTCAAGAAGGTTCCCGGGTTATTCGTGGGGATTTGTTAGTTATTCCCATCGAAGAATCTTTACTCTATATAGAACCAGTTTACCTGCGGGCAGAACAAGGAGAACTTCCAGAACTGAAGCGGGTTATTTTAGCCTACGATAAGGATATTGTCATGGAAGAAAGTTTAGAACAGTCTTTTGCTGCTATTTTCGGGGAGCAAGAAAGAACAACCACCGCTAATCAAACTACCTCTAATTTAGCTGACTCTGCTTTAGCAACTCTGCAAAAAGCGAAAGAAGCTTTGCGCTTAGGTGATTGGTCTGATTATGGACGTTATCAGCAGGAATTAGAGAGTTTGTTACAACAGTTAAGTAGAAGGGAAAATTAACGATATGTATGGCAATTCTATTTGAGATGTGAATAAAATTTTTGGGAACACCAGAACAGGGAACTATTTAGCAATTAGCTATTAGCTGTAGCAAAGGTGTAGAAGGAACTGCTATGTTTAGGCTAAAATTCTTAGTATATCAAGGGAACTATTCTAAAGGAAGAAGCTATGAATGACGAACAAAATAATAGTAGCATAGTACAAGAAGCTAACCATGAAGAAATTCCGGTACAAAGAACTCCTCCTTGGGGAAAAGTTACTGTCCTCGAAGAAGGAGTTAGATATAGAATTAATCGTATTGAAGTTAAGCCAGGGCATCACATCAGTACGCAAATGCACTATCACCGCAGCGAACATTGGATTGTAGTTTCTGGTACAGCCAAGGTGGTTTGTAATGATGAAGAAACAATCTTGATGCAAAAGCAATCAACCTATGTACCGATGAATACTCGCCATCGTGTCGAGAATCCTGGTGTTATTCCTTTAGTGATGATTGAAGTGCAAAATGGTGAACATTTAGGTGATGATGATATTATTCGTTTTGAAGATAAGAATTAACTAAAAGTCGTTCATAAGTGGCCCGAAGTTGACTTTGAGACTTTTAAACATGGGTCGCTTTCAAAATTTTTAGCTCTCAAAAAGCAAGTCCAGACAGACAATTAAAGTGGGGGAGTTAGTAAACCGACAATTAACTTTACTCCCTCATTATTATTAATAATAACGTCCTGACTTACGATGTTGCATCGCTGTAATGCCATCATTTTCCAACACTTCACCTTTATCTACTGTGGCAACAATTAAAAAGTGGTCACTAACTTCAAGCCGACTCGTCATAGTGCATTCTAGATAAGCTAAAGCCTCTTCAATAATCAAACAACTGTTGCTAGCAGTTTGAGTAGTGACATTATTAAAAGAATTGCTAACTTGAGGGGAGAAATTTCTTCTCACATCTCTACCTTCATTGAGGATATTCAACACAAACTTATCCCCTGGATTACTGATTAAATCGGCTTTTTGTTCTTTGGCGATGGCAATCATAATACCAGGAGGATTAAATGTTGCTTGAGATACCCAAGAAGTTAGCACCCCACTATGATGATTGTCTTGGTTAGTAGTTAAAACGCAGAGGGAACCAACAATCCTACCTACTGCTTGTTCAGTGCGATCAATCTGAGTTTCGGTGATTCCTTGGCGAGGAGTACGAAGTTTTTTAGCCTTTTTCAGTTTTTGGGTAAATTCTTTGCCTGCCTGTTCACATTCTTCTAAAGTAATAGCAGTGGGATTAAAACGTACTCGGATTGGTTCAAAGCCAAAGCTGTAATTGGCATCTTTTAATTTATTTTCTAACATATCGATGGCTTCACCACTCCAACCATAGGAACCAAACACCCCTGCTAACTTAGTTTTAGCTGCTGTAGCTAAAACAATACCCAATGCCGTTTGGATTTGGGTGGGTGCATGACCTGCTAATGTAGGGGAACCAATGATAAAACCATCACAACTTTGAATTGCTTGGGTGATTTCTTCAGTAGAAGCGAGTTCACAATTAATTGATTCTACTGCAACCCCAGATTGCACTAACCCTTGAGTAATTGCCCCAGCTAGGGTTGCAGTGTTGCCGTAGGCAGAGGCATAAAGGAGAACTACTTTAAATTCTTGGTTGGTTTGTTGTTGACACCAGGAGGCATAGTCATAGCTAAAGCGACTGAGGCTATACTTAACTAACGGGCCATGGGCAGGGGCATAGATCTGGCTAGGTAAAGGTGAAAACTTAGCTAAGGCAGTTTCTAACTGTTTGCTTTGGGTAGCGTAGAGACAGTCAAAATAGAAGCGGCGGTCTTGATCTAATTTTTTCCAGTTATCATCAAAAATGGGTTCATCGCACAAATGAGTCCCAAAAAATTTATCACTGTAAAGGATTTTGGTTTGAGGATCATAGGTACACAATCCATCTACCCAACGGGGAGTAGGAACACTAATAAATTTTAGTTGATGTCCTTGTCCTAAATCTAAAGTATCGTTGTCTCTAACCACTTTAATTTGCAATTCTTCAGGAGAATCTAAAGTGGCTTGAATGGCTTTAACTGCTGGTTTAGCACAAATAATTTGCGCTTGGGGTGCTTTTTTGATAATAACTTGTACCGTTGCTAAACGATTAGGGTTAACGTGCTGTAAGATGATGTAATCTAATTTTTTCCAGTCAAGGTGCTGTGCTAATATTTCTAGATAAGTTTGAGTAAAAGATTTTCCCGGCGGATCAATTAAGGCGATTTTATCTCCTTGAATGAGATAGGAGTTAGAGGTTGTACCTTTTTGACGAGAATATTCAACTTCAAACTTTAATCTTTCCCAAGTACGGGAGCGTAATATTTTAGTATTACTACTAATTGTTTCTACTTGAAAGTCTCTTGCCTTAACAGAGGTTGCTTTAATGTTTCCCTGTACCATAATTCGTTTCCTTAAATAATTGTCAAGCTGGTAAATTAATCAATTTGATGATTGAGGTTTTATTTTGCTGGGAGAATGACTATTAATTTCTTTGGCAATTTTTTGTTTATATCTTTCAGATATTCTTTGTTCGGGATCAATGCCTTCAAAGGTGGGAGGTAGCCAAACCCTGACTACTAATAAGACTGCTAAAGCTAATAAAAAAGAGCAAGTTGCTAATACCTGACTCCAAGGAGTTTCTAAAATGCCTTTGACAATAACTTCTCTTAAGATCGAAACAATCGAAACTTCAACGGCAACCCCAATAGAAACCCGATGTTCTTGTAAGTAAATGATTAACAATCGGAATAGTTCAACTAAAATTAGTAAAAACAGAATATCAGCCGTCACTCCTGTAAAATTCAAAGGTGGTAACAAAGAGACAAACATCTCTCGCAATTGAATTACCATAAAGCTAAATAGACCAATACAAAGGGAGATAATAATTAAGTCTTGGATAAATTCCAAAATTCTAATTACTCCGCCGCTATTGAGTAGCTTATACCAGGGAGTTGGTGAATTATTAACAGGTTCATACATTGCATTTGTTTGATTAGTTTGCTGAAGAGAAATACACTGGAAAAGGGGAAGATAAAAGTATGTTCTTTACCTATTACCTATTACCTAATAATGATTACCAACCTTGCGATGATGAACAGCAGTAAGTACATCCAGTTTGGCAACTCTGCCAGCTTCCACTGTGCTATAAACAATCCAGTGATCGCTACACTCAATTCGACTGCTAACTTGGCATTCAATGTAAGCTAAAGACTCAGCAAGAATCGGCGAACCATTGCTAGCGGGTACTGTTTTGATGCCTGCAAAGCGATCTTCACCAGGAGGGAAACGTTTGAGAAAATGTTTAATGAGATTCTGATAATTCCCTTCTGCCAAAACATTTAAAACAAAGTGATCACCGAGGTGCAAAAAAGATTCAATAGCCCGATCTTTAGCAACAGCGATGGCAACTCCCAAGGGATTCAAACTAGCTTGAGTTACCCAAGAAGCTACCATTGCACTGGAGATTTCCCCTTTTTTGGCCGTGATAATATACAAACCGTTGCTAATTCTGCCCAAAGCTTTTTGTAAACTGTTATCAATGGCTTTGATTTGCTTGAGGCTGCGATCGCGAGTTAACCACTGTCCCAAATCTGTACCCGCTTCATCGCAGATTTGATAAATAATTTGATTAGGGGCTTCTTTCACTAAAATGGGTGGGAAGGCTTCGGTTAAGCCAATTTCCTGCAACTGGTTACCCAAAGGATAAACGGGTTCATCTTCACCCCCGCCAGTTTCAAACAAACCCACTGCTTGTTTACCATGGGCGGCTGCGGTGATAGTGCTAAGGATAGTATGGGCTTCTTGATCTGATTGGGGTGGCATTCCTATCACTAACCCTGCTGCTTGAGAGACTAACTCCCTGACTTCTTGGGGTTCAGTATCATTCCACTCTACCAACTCTACCGCAACACCTGTTTTGGTGATGCCGTGGGCAATCAGTCTAGCGAGACTATCACTATAGCCATAGTTTTCAGAATAAAACAGGGCAACTAAAGTATCAGTTTTAGTTTGGGCTTTACTCCATTGCTGATAGCGATCCAGCAATTCAGTAAGATGGTGTTGTAGCAATGGCCCATGACCTGTAGCAATGATGCCCAATTCTAGTTTTCCAATCCGCTTAATTGCCCCCAAAACTGAACGGGCATTAGGTTTCATCAAACAATCATAGTAATATTCATAGTCTGCTTCAATGAGTTCCAAATTCTCATCAAAAGTAGGTTCATCACAATAGTGCATTCCAAAGGCATCACAAGTATAGAGGACTTGCGTTTGATGATCGTAGGTAAAAATTGTATCTGGCCAGTGTAAATTAGGGGCAGAGACAAACTCTAACTGATGCCCGTTGCCAAGATCCAAAGTATTACCATTTTTAACAATCTGATGCTTGAAAGATTGATGCACCATATTCTCTAAAAATTGAATGGCCACCTTTGCACCAACTACTGTAACCTGGGGAGCTAATGCCAGAATATCTTTAACTAAACCACTGTGATCAGGTTCGGTATGACTAATAATTAGATAATCAAGTTGAGATGGATCGATTAAGCCAGTTAACAACTCCAGATAAAGCTGGCGAAACTTACCATGGGAAGTATCCACTAAAGCTAGTTTTTGACCTTGAATGAGAAAAGAATTGTAGGTTGTACCGTTTTGTAAGCCAAACTCAATATCAAAACGGTCACGATCCCAGTCGAGACAACGGATTGCAGTAGTCCCAGAGGCGAATTTGACAGTTTGTATAGTTAATCTAGGAGGAGCTTGAGTCGTTTGCTTGTTATCTGTGAGTATAACCATAAGCTATAGTTGAGTACTTCATTTATTTGTCTTTTAATAAGATAACAGAATATAAATACATTTTCTATATAAAAATATTTTATATATTATTGACAAGATTTATCTTTCTGGAAATTACTCACTTGTTTTCTAGAAACTTCTATTTTCTATTGATTATTTCCTCAAGCCCTAATTTATTCCCTCACTGCGTAAGTTCTGCTTTTTTTTAAGTGCAAATGTACTCAAAGGAAAAGTTGAATTTTATATAAAATATATTTATACAATAATGGTTTGGGTTCAAGTATTATTATCGTATAGACAAAAGAGTATGATTCTAGATTGAACATAGCTTTTTATCTATAGACTTGTTTAATTTAAAGATTTGCTCATAGCTAGTTTTCAACTAGCTATATCAATTGCATTTATTTAACTGACAACAAAAAAAGATAAGTTATTAGGAGGTTTAATGTCTGATTTGTCCCGATTCTCTCGTCGAAAATTTTTAGCAACTGCTGCTGCTTCCGGGGCTAGTGCAGTGTTTCTCAAAGGTTGCCTTGGCAATCCCCCTGAACCAGGAGAGAATACAGCTACAGAACAAGTGGAAGCAGGTGATCTTAGCCCGGAGATGACACCTGAGACAACCAAAGTTGTTTTAGGTTACATTCCCATTGTTGAAGCTGCGGCTTTAGTCATTGCCCAAGAAAAAGGCTTCTTTGCTAAATATGGCATGACTGATGTAGATGTTTCTAAACAGGCAAACTGGGCATCAGCAAGGGATAACGTTACCATTGGTTCTGAAGGTGGTGGTATTGATGGGGGACAGTGGCAAATGCCGATGCCCCATTTAATTAGTGAAGGGATTATTACCAATGGTAACAAAGTGCCGATGTATTTGTTGGCACAATTGAATACTCAAGGCAATGGTATTGCGATCGCCGGTATTCATGAAGGTAAGGGACTTGGTTTAGATATTACCGAAGCTGCTGATTACATTAAAGGCTTTTCTAGCAACGAAGGGAGAAAGTTCAAAGCAGCACACACCTTTCCCCAGGTAAACCAAGATTTCTGGATTCGCTATTGGTTTGCAGCCGGTGGTGTTAATCCTGATACGGATATCGACTTGTTAGCAGTACCACCAGCGGAAACTGTCCAGGGGATGCGTAACGGCACAATGGATGCTTTTAGTACCGGTGATCCTTGGCCTTATCGTATTGTTGCTGATGACATTGGTCATATGGCAGCGTTAACCTCTCAAGTATGGAAGTTTCATCCTGAAGAGTATTTAGCAATTCGTGCTGACTGGGTTGATGCTAACCCGAAAGCAACCAAAGCAATTTTAAAAGCAGTTATGGAAGCACAACAATGGTGTGATGAAGATGCCAATAGAGAGGAATTAGTAAAAATTGTTGCCCAACGTAACTACTTTAATGTACCAGAAAACATTTTGCAACCTCCTTACAAAGGCAACTACGAAATGGGAGATGGTCAACCAGCAATCGACGATAAAATGATGGGACCATTGTATTGGAAAGATGGCATTGGTAACGTTTCTTATCCCTATAAAAGCCATGATCTTTGGTTCTTAACTGAAAGTATTCGTTGGGGTTTTCATAAAGATGCTATTCCTGACATCGATACTGCTAGAGAGATTATTGATCGGGTTAATCGCGAAGATTTGTGGAAAGAAGCAGCCCAAGAAGCAGGATTTACTGCTGATATTCCCGACGATACATCTAGAGGGGTTGAAACATTTTTTGATGGTAAAGAGTTTGATCCTGAAGATCCAGAAGCTTATTTAGATAGTCTGGAAATCAAGAATATTTAATCATTGGTTGATAAAGTAAAAATAAAAAAGGGAGCAAGCAATATTATGGCTGTAAGTACACCAAGAATCACTAAAAATAGTGCCAAAAAAACTAATACTTTCACCAAGTTTTGGCAGAAAAATAAAGACAATATCATACCGCCTTTAATCGGGGTTATCGGTTTTTTAATTCTCTGGGAACTCTTTGCTATGCTGCCAGGAATGAGATTACCAGGGCCTAGCAGTTTATGGACTGACGAAAGGACTCGAACTTTATTGCTTTATCCTTTTTATGATCGTGGGGGTTTAGATAAAGGTTTATTTTGGCAGACGATGGCAAGTTTAGGAAGGGTGGCCCAGGGCTATTCTTTAGCTGCTATAGTTGGTATCGCTACTGGTGTTTTGGTAGGGACACAACCGTTAATTAATAAAGCCTTAGATCCGATTTTTCAATTCTTACGGATGGTTGCCCCTTTGGCTTGGGTTCCTATTGCTTTGGTGGCACTACAACAAAACCAACCTGCGGCAATTTTCGTTATTTTTATCACTTCAGTTTGGCCTATTTTAATCAATACCACTGAAGGGGTTAAACAAATTCCTGAAGACTATCTTAATGTCCGTCGAGTTCTTAAACTATCCAAGCAAAAATTCTTTTTCAAAATTCTCTTACCCTCTGCCTTACCCTATATTTTCACCGGCTTAAGAATTGGGATTGGTTTAGCTTGGTTAGCCATTATTGCCGCAGAAATTGTTATGTCAGGTATTGTTGGTATCGGCTTTTTCATCTGGGATGCTTATCAACAAAACTACATTAGTGAAATTATCCTAGCAGTCATCTATATCGGTGCAGTGGGTTTAATTTTAGACCGGGCGATCGCTTACATTCAAAAATTAATTGCACCCCAATCTTAGAAGATTTAAAAGGGACAGAAAATAGTTAATAGGGAGTAATAAAAAGTACACTCTTTATTACTTCTCCTAATCCATTACCCATTATCTAAAAAAATGAGCGTATTTGTTGCAGTAAACCAAATTGAAAAAGCTTTCCCCCTCAGTGGTGGTGGTGAATATGTTGCCCTCAAAGGTATCAATTTAAAAATCAAAAAAGGGGAATTTGTTTCCTTAATCGGTCACTCTGGTTGTGGTAAATCAACTCTGTTAAATATGATTGCTGGTTTAGATTTACCCACCAACGGCATGGTTACTTTAGAAGGGCGACGTATAAAAGAACCGGGGCCAGACCGCATGGTAGTCTTTCAAAACTACTCTCTGTTACCCTGGTTAACGGTGCGTCAAAATATTGCCCTAGCAGTAGATGAGGTGATGGGCAATACCTCTAAATCAGAACGCAGATCCGTTGTAGAAGAACATATTAACTTAGTTGGTTTGCGCCATGCAGCCGATAAACTGCCAGACCAACTATCAGGAGGAATGAAACAGAGAGTTGCCATCGCCAGGGCTTTGGCGATTCGTCCTAAACTTCTCCTCTTAGACGAGCCTTTTGGAGCGTTAGATGCCTTAACCAGAGGGAATTTGCAGGAACAGCTAATGCGAATTTGTGAGGAATATAAAGTCACTTCTGTGATGGTAACTCACGATGTTGATGAAGCCGTATTGTTAAGCGATCGCATTGTCATGTTGACCAATGGCCCTGCTTCTCAAATCGGTGGCATTTTAGAAGTTGATATTCCCCGTCCCCGTAAACGGATGGAAGTGGTTAATCATCCCAGTTACTACAGCCTTCGCAGTGAAATTATTTACTTCCTCAATCAACAAAAAAGGATTAAAAAAATACGGGCTAAGAAAGCTGCCGTTGTTGCCCGTCACGGTTTAGAAAAGGTTAATCTAGAAATTGGTTTTGTTCCCTTGACGGCTTGCGCCCCTGTAGCAGTCGCCTATGAAAAAGGCTTTTTTACTAAACATGGTTTAGATGAAGTTAGTTTAGTTAGAGAAACCAGTTGGCGGGGTATTGTTGATGGTATCGACGGGGGCTATCTTGATGCAGCCCAAATGCCGGCGGGAATGCCCACTTGGTTAACCGCAGGAGGCAATCAAGACCGACCCTTACCTGTTGTGACTGCCTTAACTATGACTCGTAACGGCAACGGCATCACTCTAGCCAAGAAACTTTGTGATCAGGGGGTCATGACTGCTGCTGAATACAAACAGAAGCTACTTACCCTAGCTGGAGAAAAACATACCCTGGGTATGGTACATCCTTCCTCAATGCACAATCTTTTATTGCGCTATTGGTTGGCAGCAGGGGGCATTGATCCAGATCGGGATGTGGAACTGAAAACCATTCCTCCTGCCCAAATGGTAGCAGATTTAAAAGCAGGAACCATTGATGGTTATTGTGTTGGTGAACCTTGGAATCTCCGGGCTGCCATGGAAGGACATGGTTTCACTGTGGCGACAGATATGGACATTTGGCAAGGACATCCCGGTAAAGTTTTGGGAGTGAGGGAAGATTGGGCAAATCGTTATCCCAATAGCCATGTTGCCCTAGTTAAAGCCTTGTTAGAAGCTGGTCGTTATTGTGCTGACGAAACTAATAATCAGGAGATTAGAGAGATTTTAGCTAGTCGTAACTATTTGGCTACTAAAGAAGAATACATCCAACTAGATACTCCTAATCATGACAGTGGTAATTTAAACCAAGAGGTGGAATACGCCCATCATATGTTCTTTGGTGATGGTTTGAATCGCCCTAGTCGCACCGAACATCTTTGGATGATGACCCAGATGGCCCGTTGGGGACATATTCCCTTTCCCCGTAACTGGGTGGAAATTCTCGAAAGAGTTTGTCGAGTTAGCACCTTTAGTACTGCTACTAGAGAATTGGAGTTAGGGGATCTTAAGTATCGCCGTAGTCCCATTAAGCTATTCGATGGCATAGTTTTTGATGCTGAAGATCCAATTGGTTATCTTAACCACTTGGATATTGAACGCAACTTTACCATCGCTGAAGTTAATTTTGCCTCCCCAACTCCTATTACTGTCTAATTACTGATTCCTCATCCTCTTGTAATCATGCAAGCTGCCCACAGAAAACTATTAGAATTACAATTCCAACCTTCCATGCAAAACTCTTCCTTTGTTTCCATTCAAGATGTTTCCAAGGTTTACCCTACTCCTAGAGGCCCTTATACCGTCTTAGAAAATATCAGCTTAACTGTTAAAGAAGGTGAATTTGTCTGCGTGATCGGTCACTCTGGTTGTGGGAAATCTACTCTTTTAAACATGGTTTCTGGTTTCGCCCAACCCACTAAAGGCACAGTAACTGTAGCCGGAAAAACTATTACTGAACCAGGGCCCGAGCGTATGGTAGTATTCCAAAACTATGCTTTACTGCCCTGGTTATCTGTTTTTGATAATGTCTACCTTGCTGTTGATTCAGTCCATCAGAAAAAATCAGAACAGGAAAAACGGGCCATTGTTAGAGATCATCTCGCTATGGTGGGTTTGACTGAAGCAGTAGAGAAAAAGCCTACCCAAATTTCTGGGGGGATGAAACAAAGGGTTTCCATTGCTAGGGCCTTGGCGATTCGTCCTGAAGTCTTGATCTTAGATGAACCTTTTGGGGCCTTAGATGCGATCACGAAAGAAGAATTGCAGGAAGAATTACTAAAAATCTGGAATGATCATCGTTGTACCGTGTTGATGATTACCCACGATATCGACGAAGCTTTGTTCTTAGCAGATCGATTGGTAATGATGACTAATGGCCCGGCTGCTGGTATTGGTGAAATCATGGAAATTGATTTTCCCCGTCCCAGAAACAGAGATCAAATTATGGAGCAGCCTGAGTATTATGACTTACGTAACTATGCCCTGGATTTTCTCTACAATCGCTTTGCTCACGATGAAGATGCTGCTTGATTTAAGCTCAATAAAGGGACAAACAAGGTACAATCCTTATTGAGACAGGTATTTACTAGTTTGTCTTTATCATTGATATAAAACAATGATATCTTGTTTTTCATAGATTAAATACTATTATAGATAATAATCTATGATGATCTAAACCATAAAAACACTTATGAACGAAACTTTTAGTCAGACCATCTGGCTAGTACCTTTATACGCCTTGGTTGGGGCAGTACTAGCAATTCCCTGGTCGCCTGGTATTATTCGTAAAACGGGGCCAAGACCATCAGGTTATTTCAATAGTTTAATGACTTTGATAGCTTGTGTTCACACTTTGTTAGCCCTTTTAGAAACGTGGCATCAACCCGTTGAGTACCTCTCCTTTCGGTGGCTTCATGCTGCGGATTTGAATATATCTTTTGATATCGAAATTTCCTCCATCACTTTGGGGGCTTTACTTTTAGTCACTGGTTTGAATTTGGTTGCCCAAATTTACGCCATTGGTTATATGGAGATGGATTGGGGTTGGGCCCGCTTTTATTCCTTACTAGCTTTATTTGAAGCTGGGATATCTACATTGGTTTTGTGCAATTCCCTTTTCTTTAGCTATGTGGTTTTAGAAATTCTTACTTTAGGGACTTATCTGTTAATTGGTTTGTGGTTTAACCAATCTTTAGTGGTTACTGGGGCAAGGGATGCTTTTTTAACCAAACGGGTAGGTGATTTAATTCTGTTGATGGGGGTGGTGGCTTTATTACCTTTGGCCGGGACTTGGAATTATACCGAATTAGGGGAGTGGGCAAAAACTACTACCATTGACCCCAATGTCGCAACTCTGCTTTGTTTGGCCTTAATTGCTGGACCTTTAGGTAAATGCGCTCAATTTCCTTTGCATCTTTGGTTAGATGAGGCCATGGAAGGGCCGATGCCTGCTACAATTTTACGTAATACCATTGTCGTTTCTACGGGTGCTTGGGTTTTAATTAAGCTGCAACCAGTGCTGGCTTTGTCTCCTGTCGCTTTAACAGTTATGGTTGCCATTGGTGCAGTAACGGCGATTGGTGCATCTTTAATTGCGATCGCACAAATAGATATTAAACGTTCTCTTTCCTATTCTGTTAGTGCTTACATGGGTTTGGTATTTATTGCCGTGGGTACACAACAGGATGCAACGGCTTTGAGATTGCTCTTCACCTACGGAATCGCCATGTCATTGTTGGTAATGAGTATTGGTGGGGTAGTTTTGAATACTATTACCCAAGATTTAACCCAATACGGTGGTTTATGGTCACGTCGTCCCATATCCGGGGCTTGTTTCCTCGTTGGGGCTGCCTCTATGGTAGCTTTTCCTCCTTTAGGCTGTTTCTGGACATTAACGGAAATGGCAGATAATCTCTGGAATATCCACCCTTTGCTGTTAGGAATCTTGATTGTTGTCAATGGCTTAACTGCATTTAGTCTCACCCGCGAATTTAGCCTCATTTTCGGCGGCAAACCGAAACCAATGACAGTTCGTTCTCCCGAAGGCTTATGGGCCTTGGTTTTACCTATGATGTTCGGTATGGGATTTGCTTTACACGTACCTCTTTTGCTGGAAAAATGGAATTTATTACCAGAATGGGAAAATCTTAACTTAACTGCTGCAACTCCTTTAATTATCTCAACTTTAGTGGGTGCGGGGGCATCAGCTTTTATTTACCTCAATAACAATATTCCTAAACCTATTGTCTTAAAACCAAAAGCAATACAAGACTTTTTCACTTACGACTTATATACTGCCCAAACTTATCGCGTCACCATTGTTTTTGTGGTGGGTTTAGTTTCTCAAATTGTCTATTGGTTTGATTGTTACTTAGTTGATGGGATAATTAACTTAGTTGGTTTAGTAACTGTTTTTAGTGGTGAAAGTTTAAAATACAATGTTTCTGGACAGGCACAGTTTTATTTTCTGTCAATTTTGTTAGGGGTGTTTTTACTAGTTGGCGTCATTTGTTGGCCTTTCCTCTCTCAAATATCCTTGGTTATTTCACCCTAACCAACCTTCTAACTTAAATGCTGTTGTGAATTTTTAACTTGATAAATATTAATTAATGATGCTTAGTTTCCTGCTTTTTCTTCCTGTAATGGGAGCAATTATTATCGGTTTCTTCCCAGGAAAAATAGAATCTGGTCGCTTACGGCAAATCACAGCGTTTTTTGCTGTAATTGCTTTTGCTTGGTCAATCTGGCTATTAACTCAGTTCGATTTAGGCAATGCTACCTGGCAATTTTCCGAATATTTACCTTGGGCAAAACCCATTGGCTTAAGTTATAGTTTGGCAGTTGATGGCTTATCTTTGCCTCTGTTGGTTTTAAATAGCTTACTCACCATTATTGCTATTTATAGTATTGGCGAAAATGTTGAACGTCCTCGCCTTTATTACTCTTTAATTCTCTTAATTAGTGCTGGCATAACCGGGGCATTAACTGCTCAAAATTTATTATTGTTTATCATTTTCTATGAGCTAGAATTAATCCCTTTCTATTTAATGATTGCCATTTGGGGAGGAGAAAAAAGAGGCTATGCGGCCATTAAATTCCTACTTTATACCGCCGTATCAGGGTTATTAGTTTTAGTAGCCTTTTTAGGTATTGCTTTCCTCAATGGTACAGCCAGTTTTGATTACGATACGATCACAACTCAAGGACTATCTTTAAATACCCAACTCATTTTACTAACAATCCTCCTAGTGGGTTTTGGTATCAAAATTCCTCTAGTTCCCTTGCATACCTGGCTGCCTGATGCTTATACAGAAGCTTCCCCGGCTGTTACCATCCTTTTAGGAGGTGTATTAGCTAAACTAGGAACCTATGGTTTAATTCGCTACGGTTTGCAGCTATTTCCTGAAGCTTGGGCAGTTGTCGCTCCCGGCTTAGCAGTTATTGGTACAATCAGCGTACTTTATGGGGCATTGAGTGCGATCGCCCAAAAAGATATTAAACGCATGGTAGCCTATAGTTCCATCGGTCACATGGGTTATATACTAGTAGCTGTAGCTGCTGGTACAAAATTGAGCATCCTGGGTGCAGTAGCACAGATGATTAGTCATGGTTTAATCCTGGCTTTACTTTTCCACTTAGTTGGTATTGTAGAACGCAAAGTTGGTACTCGTGACTTAGATGTCCTCAATGGTTTAATGAACCCCATTCGTGGTTTACCCCTCACCAGCGCCTTACTAATCACCGCAGGTATGGCAAGTGCTGGTATTCCTGGTTTAGTAGGGTTTGTTGCTGAATTTATTGTTTTTCAGGGTAGTTTTGCCACCTTCCCCATTCCCACCTTACTTTGTATCATCGCCTCTGGTTTAACCGCAGTTTATTTTGTAATTCTGCTTAATCGCACCTGTTTTGGCAAACTAGATAATCAAAGGGCGTATTATCCCACAGTCTTACCTTCAGAAACCATTCCTGCTTTTGTTTTAACTTTAATCATTCTCTTTCTCGGCATTCAACCTAATTGGTTACTACGTTGGATTGAACCCACCACAGATTTATTAGCAGTGGATGCCAATAAACCTGCTTTGGTTGCACAAGTTGACTATTCCCTTTAGATAAAAGGTAAGTTTTCCAACCAGCAACCAGCAATTAGCGATTAGCAATTAGCAATTTAAAAAAATGACTCAAACACCAATTAAAAACAAAGCAAAAATTCGCCCCTCTAACCATCAATTTGCCGATGTGATTCATCGCCTGGAAGCTGGTGGATCGATGCTACCCGATACACCGGAAAACTTGATGCAAATTATCGGTATTTACAAAGCCTATGCTGTACCGATGGACTTTTATTGGCGAGACTTACTTTACATCGCCGAAAGAGTATTTCTCAAACCTCTGCCTTTTTTTAAATACTTCCTACCCCAAGAATATTTAGACTTGCATAATCACTATGCTGGTGAGGATGCCGATTTGAGAGTTTGGCGAGGAGAAGCAACCGCCCATCCTGAATTACTAGAATTCATGGAGAAGGGGGAAACTATGAAAATGCCTAAACTATTCCACCATCTTTGGCATGATCGCATCAATATGGAATTTGCCGAAGCTTGTATGCGGGCGATGTTGTGGCATGGTAGGGATATGGGTTTGGGTAGGTTTGATGCTTACCTTGATACCGATGAATATAAAGCCAATGCAGACAAAGCCATCAAAGCCTACTTTAAAAAGAATCCTGCCATGTTGGGGCTATACAAACTTTTCCCCGATATGTTCCTCGAACAAGTAAAACAGTTATCCTACTACTCTAACCTGGGTTTATTCTGGGAGGTTATGGCTCCAGTCTTTTTTGAAATGTCAGATATTTACGATGAAGGAGGATTTAAAGGTGTTCCCGATGCGATGAACTTTTTGGTTAATGGTATTTTCGCTGTTGCCGGCAGACCAATTTACCACCATGCTTATATTGATGGGGAATGCTATGAAATCATCCCGAAATCAAAAGGCTTTATGTGGTTATACGAAGCTGCTTTACCCTACGTCGAAGCTGTCTTTTATCGTACCTCCCCTTTCCGTGGTACAAAATCCTATAATGCCCAAGCAAAACAAGTTCCTGAACAACAAAAAGATTTCCATTACGGCATTTTATACGCTGATGTTTTTCCTGTGGGTACAGCAGGAATTCCCCCAACATTATTAATGGATGATATGTATCATTTTCTCCCTGATTATCTTCAGCAATACTATCAAAAACATTGTCGAGGGGAAGAAGATATTTTAATTCAATTAGGAGTTACTTTTCAACGTTCAATGTATAACGTAACTTCGGCTGTAATTCAAGCATTGCGTCAAGCTTTGTTATATCCTTTGGATGATGAAAATCCTCAACACCTATTAAAAAATCGCGCCTTTTTTGAATCGCAAATGGATCGTTTTTTACGTCCGGAAGCCCGTTTAAATGATATTCAATCTCAAGATTATCGTTAGCACTATTAGGGAGCATCTATAAACTATTAAAAAGAGTTTTTAGAGATTGGTTTTATAACTGCGATACCTACACTTTGAGTTTATCATTACTAATTTCTTTATCTACGTGCTAAGTTAGCCTTAACCGCTTATATCCTGGTATTGCGATCTATTAAGAATGAGGAAAGATTTCTTGTAGGTTGGGTTAGCGATAAGCGTAACCCAACAAAACTTAGCTTTGTGTTGGGTTACTAAGTTTTAAGTTTCATAACAGAAGATGAATCTGGCAGTCCCTATTTTTTAGAAACTTTAGATATTGTTCTTGGCATCATCACTGATGAGAGTACTTTTTTGACATTTTATTACGACAGTAGAAGATTTGAACTCTATTGATTTTAGGTTGTTATTAGCCCATTAAGATAACATTATCAATAACATGAATTACGCCATTATCCGCTTCAATATCGGCAGCAATTACTGTCGCATTTTTAACTTCAAAATTATCAGAGCAATTAAGAGAAATTGGTGCGCCTTCTAAAGATGTAACTGAGTCAAGTTTTGCTAAATCAGCTTTCATTAACTTACCGGAAACTACATGATAGGTAAGAATTCTGGCTAATTGAGGGATGTTTTGTACTAAAGTTTGAATTGTTCCGGGGGGTAGTTTAGCAAAAGCATCATCAGTCGGGGCAAAGACAGTAAATGGGCCAGGGCTTTTTAAAGCATCAACTAAGTCAGCCGCTTTAACCGCAGTTACTAAGGTACTAAAACCTTCTGTATTTACAGCAATGTCAACAATATCAGCCATATTTTTTAAACTGTAATTTATTTATTTCATTATTATTAAATAATAGCATTAACTGCACTAGAGAAATTAGCAAAAAGGCGTTGCTGAATGGAAATCTAAATTGCTTTTGTTGACTATAATTAATGCCCCCTAAATCCCCCAAATTTCTATCCATTAAGCAACAAGTAGGAAGTAGGTGAAAAGCAGGTCTAGACTAGGATGTAGAGGCAAGGCGCGCCCCTTCGAGTAAATGATATAATCTTGACAAATGTGGGAAAATATATCTTAGGGTGGGAAAATTTATGCAAACCTTACCCTCAAGATGGATGACATTGGAATTTTTAGCCGCAGAAAAAATCGCTGAAGTTGCCTTTGGTGTAGCAGTTGAGTTGGGAGTCGCTAAACTGGCAGAAAGTGCGATCGCCACTGTAAAAACTTTACGGGAAAAGATTAAAGGGAAGTTCGAGGGAAACCCGGAGGCAGAAAGTGCGAATCGCCACTGTAGAAAATTCTGCCAATGTGGAGGTGATTGTGCCTTATTTAAACGGAGCCATCCCTTGAGACACTAACCAATTGACTTTGCTGGTGCTTGTTTAATTTCATAATTTTCACCTGCATTTTTCTCAACTTTTGAGTTGAATTTTTTTGATGCTTTTTTGGCGATCGCCTTATTCTATCAAAATTATTTGACATCCAAGACAATCGCTACGTTTTACCTATAAGTTTTAGCAAATATGAAACAATAGAATTAGATAGCCTTGCTCTACCAAACTTGTCTTTATGCTCAAAAAAACCTTTCCTTATATCAGCTTACAACGTACTTTGCCATTACTTTTAATTTGGGTTGCTGTTGGTACGGTATTGAGACTTGCTAACTTAACAGGAAAACCCCCTTGGACTGATGAATTTGCTACCTTAGTCTTTAGCTTAGGTAATAGTTATCAAAACCTTCCCCTCGACCAAATAATTCCTGCCGCCACTCTTTTAGAGCCTTTAAAAATAGTTCCTAATGCTGGATTTGTTGATGTCTTCACTAACTTAATCACCGAAGATAATCACCCACCAATTTATTTTCTTCTCGCCCACCTTTGGCAGAATATCTTACCACAGACGGGAGAATATGTCTCTCTTTGGGTAGCGCGATCGCTCCCTGCTTTTTTAGGGGTTTTATCTATTCCTGCTATTTATTTTTTAAGTATAATCAGTTTTCGTTCTCGCTTAGTTGCTCATTTCGCTGCTGCAATGATGGCTCTGTCTCCTTATAGTATTTTTTTGTCCCAAGAAGCGAGGCATTATACTTTAGCAATTCTTTTGGTTATTGCTAGTTTAACTTGTTTAATTGCGGCGCTACAAAAGCTAACTAGAGGTCAAAAGTTACCTTGGTGGTTGGTAATTGTTTGGCTGATTATTAATAGCTTAGGTTTCACTACCCATTACTTTTTTAGCTTAACCTTATGCACCCAAGCAATTTCTCTCCTAACTTTATTCTGGCCAAATATAAAACAAATAATTCTCCCAGCTTACCCGTCTCCCCGTCTCCCCACTTCCCTATGGCGTTTAGGAATAGTCGCAGCAGGTACAATAATAACCAGCCTAACTTGGGTTTTAGTTTTTATTCCTCAAGACTATGGCAACAATATGGTAGCTTGGATTCAAAATGACGAGTTTTCTTTCTTAAGCTTAATTAATCCGCCTTTCCAACTATTTGCTACTTGGTTAACTATGGTTTATTTATTGCCAGTAGAAGCTACTTCTTTGGTAGTAGTAATTGCTTCTGGTTTAATAATGTTATTGCTATTTTTATTTGCCTTACCTCTATTAATTCAGGGACTAAAATCAAAACCCAAAAGTCTCAACATTCAGATTGGTAAAAGAATTTTAGACAGCTTTGTTATCGCCGCGATCGCCATCTTTTTATTCATCTCTTACTTTTTGGGAATTGATATTACCAGAGGAGCGCGTTATAGCTTTGTTTATTTCCCGGCTGTGATTGTTTTGTTTGCTGCCAGTTTATCCCAGTGGTGGAAGACAAAAAAACTAATTCCTCAACCTTATGGTAGCTTTTTACTAAAGAAGTTTGGTATTGAAAATCTCAGAATGAGAGGTGAAAATGCTATTAAAATTATCTTCATAGCCAGCTTATTAAGCGCCGTAACTGTTATCACTAATTTAGGTTATCAAAAATACTATCGCCCCGACTTATTCGTCTCTCTATTAAAAGAAACTTCTAACCTACCAATATTAATAGCCACTACCCACGCTTCCTTAGTGCAAACCGGAGAAATGATGGGCATTGCTTGGGAATTACAACAAGAACCCTTTTCCCAACCTGTAAGCTTTTTACTTGCTCATCAAGAAGAAAGAGAATCTCCTTTAGCTACCAAAACATTACAACAAGAAATGCAAAAAATGCCTCGCCCTTTTGACCTCTGGGCTGTTAATTTCTATGCACCTAAAAATCTAGACAATTGCGTTAAAGATGAGAGCAAATTTCTTCATATAGATGGTTATGGATACGAAGTTTATCATTGTAAGTAATAGCAATCCCTAGTAAGCGTGAGGTACAGCCTAGATTCTGGTTTTTGCTAATAGCTAGTGGCTAGTGGCTAGTAGAAGCTTGGAAATATGGAAATAGCTCAGCAATAGGGAAGAGTTAGAATAAAATAGAGACAGAGCAATTCCAGATGATAGATGATAAATGTCATGCAATCTCCCTTAACTTTCCTTACCATTAAAGACTACCTAGAAACAGAAAAACATAGTAAAATTCGCCACGAATATGTAGATGGGCGAATCTTTGCTATGGCGGGTGCTAGTGAAGAACATAACTTAATTGTTACTAACATGATCGCTTTGTTGCGCCCTCATCTACGCGGAATATCATGCCGTACCTTTGCCTCAGATATGAAAGTTAAAGTCTCGGTACAAAAAGCCGATATATTTTATTATCCTGATCTTTTAGTTACCTGTGATTCAAATGATAATGAAAGATACTATAAAACCAGTCCTAACTTAATTGTAGAAGTCCTATCTAATTCTACGGAAGCTACAGACAAAAGAGAGAAACGCCTCAATTATCAAAGCATAGAAAGTTTACAAGAATATGTTTTAATCTCTCAAGAGGAGATTAGAGTAGAAGTTTATCGCCGTAACAATCAAAGTAATTGGTCAGTAGAAACGTTAGGCAAAAATGATAAATTGCAACTAAATTCAGTAGGATTAACTTTAACAATGGCAGAAATTTATGAAGACGTAAACCCAGAAAAAACAGCCACAAAATCCTAACTTATTACTTATTACTTATTACTTAAAATCAACCACCCCATCATTATCAATTCCCGTCACGCGACCATCAGGAAATAAACCTAACCAAGGATCTGAGCTAGGAGTTAGGAAAAGTTGGCTATAAACCCTTTCATTTAAACTGGTTAAATTATTGGTAGAGAGGTCATTAAGCAGCCAGTTATAAACTTGAGTTCGCAACATATACTCATTACGGACAGTATCTAAAGCCATCAATTCTTCAAACTTTTGTGTAGCAGTCGCAACATCAACAGTGGCGCTTTTTCTTTGAATTAACTTAATACTATTTTCATCTAACTTTGCTTCCTGGCTATACAATTGAGCAATTTTTTGCCAGGTTGACTCATCGGTAATCTCGGCTAAATTTTGATTATTAAATAAAATGCTTAAACTAGGAGTTTCTATGAGCATTTTTGTCATTGCTATAGGGGCAGCATCTATTGCATCAGGATTTTCTGTATACTCAGGAATCTCTCTTAAAGGGGGAGTTTTTATCCCTAAAGAAGTCAGATCATTTGACCATTGGTTTTGCAAAACAACTAGGCGATCGCGCCAATATTGTTGTAAAAATATTTGTTGTTGAGAACTAGCTTGCTGGTTATATTCTTGAGAAGTTTGTTCTGCTTGTTGCAATTGTTTCAAGAAAGCTTGAGGCCCATATAATCCTGGCAAAGCATCAAGAGGTTGTCCTTGAGCATTTAAAATGTAGTGAATGCTATTACCAGTTAAAGTACTTTTAAGCTGACGACCATCACCAAAATTAACTGTTACTGTAGGAACAGGGCGTACAGATTCCCAATGTAAAATATAGCTATCCCGCAGGAATTGAGCTATATTTTTGTTTGCATATAAAGCAAGGCGAAAAAAGCGACTGTTGGCACAACTTAAATCTTCATCTAAGTTCCCCAATAAACGCAGAGAAAGGATTGGTTTGCCAGAACTTTGGGCAGCAACTTGAGCTAATTCCAGGTCAGTGTACCAGTATAATTGAGAAGAATAACAGTCTCTTTGTTGACAGATTTCATCTAAAGCTTTGTGTAAGTATGGAGATTGAAAACTAGCTAATTCCTCTCCATGAAGTTCGATAAATTCCTCAATACCTGCCTGTCCTTTATGCCGTAAATTAGCAATTTCTTGGTCAGAAATAATAGATTCTGAAAATATAGCAGAGTGAACTTTTTCCTCGACAGAATTTTGTGCTTTAATGGTACTATTCCAGCCTAAACTAGCTGTACATAATAAGGTCGTTGAAAGTAAAATTCTAAGTCTCACTGTCTTCTCCATTGATCATTAAACATTTTAGCTTCTGGTAACTTGCCAAACTTAAAAATATTAATCACTAGTAACACACCCTATTCCAGAACAAACCGTATATTGAGAACTGATGCCCAATAGCAACAGCTTGCTGTACATTCTAGGGTTTACTCTTGCCGAAAACATCACTGATCATTAATAAAGGCGATAGAAATACCTGCTACTAAAAAAGCGATTCCCCCCATAACTACTTGCAAAATTGGAGTTAGTTCAACTTGTCCTGCCATCATACTAAACAAACTCATACCGACACCAAAACCTCCAAAATAAGTACCAATTCCTAGCCCTCCACGGCTGGGGGGTACAGAGGATAAACCAAGGGGGATTGCACCATTAAGTACGAGACTGAATACGAAAGTTAAAATTAGTAGGGCAATTCCTACTATGAAAAAATTAGGGATAAAAGCTAGTATTGGTAACATAATTATAGTTACTCCTAAACCAATTAACATTGCTAAAGAATTACCAACACGGCTAGCAAAAATGCCTCCAGGAATGGAAGCAAAGGCGAGAACAATACTAAAAATAAACATCCCCAAGTTAGTCTGACTTTCCCCCAAATTTCTAGTTAAGGTAGCAGAAACAGTCGGTAACAAAGAACGTAACCCCCAAGCAATACCTATCCCTGCCAAACAGACTAAACCAAGCTTGGTAAAGGAAAGAGGCATTTCATCTTGGGAAGCAACTTCATCTAACTGTGGTGGTTGGGGGGATAGAGGCGACGGAGAACAAAAGCTGCCCCCAATAGAGTAAAAGAACCAATACTGAAGGTAAAAGCAGATCCTAACTTCAAGATTATATTTTGGATAAATGGCTTAAAAGCCCCCACTAACCCAGCAATAAAAATTAAAATCCCCGTCGCCTGGGGAAACTGCTGCCTGGGGACAGCTTGCCATAACAAAGCCATAGCTGGAGAACGAAACATTGTCATAGCGATCGCCCAAGCAACAGCAAACCCCGGCAGCAGCCAACGCCAAACTTGTTGAGGATTGCCTAAAATAACTATAGTCGGTAAAGTGATAAATAAAGCTGAAGAGAGAATTACTCCCAAAGAAATGAAGGGAAAACGATTACCAATAAATTGCTGAGTACGATCTGAGAATGCCCCAAACAGAGGTTCAAAAACTATGGCTAAAGCTTGTTCAATAATAATTATTGTTGCTGCCAAACCTGCTGCAAAGCCTAGCTGGGCAAGCATCTTCGGCAAATAAATACTGTAGACAACCCAAGTTAAAGTGATTGCCCCTTGTATAAAAGCTAAAGCAAAAACCCGAAGCCATAAGATCCGTTTTGGAGATAACATTGTCTCAAACCCGTTTGAACAGTTACAGTTTAGTTTCTAGGAATGATAAATGTTTAAGGTTTAATGATAAATTATATGAAGCAACCCCATTTTGATATTATTGTTGTCGGCGGCGGTATTAATGGCACAGGTATTGCCCGTGATGCTCAGGGTAGAGGCTTATCAGTTTACCTCTGTGAAAAAGATGATCTTGCTAGCGCAACCTCTTCAGCAAGCAGTAAACTGATTCATGGGGGACTACGTTATCTTGAGTATTACGAATTTTCTCTGGTGCGTAAGGCCCTAAAAGAACGAGAAGTCTTATTAGCAATGGCCCCCCATATTATCTGGCCACTCCGATTTATTTTACCTCACAACCAACATCAACGCCCCGCCTGGCTAATTCGTCTGGGCTTGTTTCTTTATGATCATTTAGCAAAGCGTAAAGTCCTCTCCGGTTCAAAACAAGTTAACCTCCATAAACACCCAGCAGGAAAACCTTTGCAGAATCAACATAAAATTGCTTTTGCCTATTCTGACTGCTGGGTTCAAGATGCACGACTGACGGTACTCAACGCTGTTGATGCCCATAATCGCGGGGCTACTATCGAAACCCGTACAGAATGTATTAAAGCACAACGTGTTGCTGATCTTTGGGAGGTGACAGTTCGCAATACCCAAACAGGGCAAGAAAAAGTTCTCTGGAGTAAAGCCCTAATCAATGCTGCGGGACCATGGGTTGCTAGCCTGATGGATGAGCGAAAGATCTGCGTTGATAATACTAAACAAATGCGTCTAGTGCGAGGAAGCCATATTGTTACCAAAAAACTCTTTGATCATGACTATTGCTATATCTTTCAAAATGATGATGGCCGAATTGTTTTCGCCATCCCCTATGAAGGGGATTATACATTAATCGGTACAACAGAAGTTGATTACCAGGATGATCCTGCCAAAGCCACAGCCAGCGAGGCAGAAAAAGCTTATCTGTGCGAAGTGAGTAACGACTATTTCCAAACCTCCATCACCCCCCAAGATATCATTTGGTCTTATGCCGGTGTACGTCCTCTGTTTGATGATGCTGCTGCGGATGCTTCGGCTGCCACAAGAGACTATGTGTTTGATATTCAAGATGTTGCAGGCAAAGCACCAATCTTGTCAATTTTTGGTGGTAAGATTACTACATTCCGCAGACTAGCAGAAGCGGCAATTGACAATTTGTCTACCTATTTTGATCAGCCGAGGAAAACCTGGACAGCAACAGTCCCTCTCCCTGGAGGGAATCTCAAAGGGATGTCTTTTGAAGCTTTTGTTGAGGCAAAACAAAGTCAGTATTCCTGGGCATCTCCGGAAATGATTTATCGGTTGTGTCGAGAATACGGCAGTTGTATCGACTCTTTGTTAGCAGAATGTACTAGTGTATCTGATTTGGGGCAACACTTTGGTCACAACTTCTATGAAGCAGAAGCCCGTTATTTGGCTAGCTACGAATTTGCCCAAACAGCAGATGATGTTTTGTGGCGACGTTCCAAACTGGGGTTGCATTTAACAGTTCAGGAAAAAGAGCGATTTAAGAGTATGTTTGACAAGGAGTTGGTGAAAAGTGAACATTAAAAAATATAATGATAAATGGTAAATGAGCAATGAGCAATGAGCAGTACATTCTTGCCCTTGATTTAGGAACCACAGGCAACCGAGCAATTTTATTCGATCACCAAGGGGCAGTAGTAGGGCAAGCATATCAAGAATTAACACAATACTATCCTCAACCCGGTTGGTTGGAACACGATGCAACGGAAATTTGGCAAGACATTCGTCGTTGCATTACTAAAGTAGTTCAAAAAACAAAAATAGCCCCAAAGACTATTGTTGCTGCTGGTTTGACGGTACAAAGAGAAACTTGCTTATTGTGGGATAAAACCACTGGCAAACCTTTGCATAAAGCGATTGTTTGGCAAGATCGTCGTACTGCTGCCCAATGTCATCAGTTAATTGAACAAGGACATTCTGCAACTATTATAGAAAGCACTGGTTTGGTGGTAGATGCTTATTTCTCTGCTACTAAGTTAGCTTGGTTATTAAACTGGGTTAAGGAGCATAATTCAGAAATTGATCTCAACAACATCCTAGCGGGAACTATTGATACTTGGGTACTTTGGAACCTAACAGGGGGCAAAGTTCATAGCACAGATCATAGCAATGCTAGCCGCACTATGTTGATGAACCTAGCTAGCTTAGATTGGGATGATACCTTGTTGGAATTGTTCCATATTCCCCGCCAGTTAATGCCAACTATTAAGCCCAGTATGGGGAAATTTGGGACAATCAGCCCGGAAATATTAGGAGTAGAAATTCCCATCACTGCTATCTTCGGTGATCAACAATCCGCCTTATTTGCCCATGGTTGCGATCGCCCTGGACTATTAAAATGTACCTATGGCACAGGTTCTTTTTTAGTTGCCCAAGCCGGGGAAAAAATTGTGCGATCGCGCCAAAAACTTCTTTCTACCGTCGCCTGGACAAAATCTGCCCAAGAAGTGAATTACGCCATCGAAGGTGCAATGTTCACCACCGGGGCTTGCATCCAATGGCTTAGGGATGGCTTAAAGCTAATTAAAACCGCCCAGGAAACAGAATCTTTAGCCCAACAAGTCGAAGATACCAACGGTGTTTACTTTGTTCCTGCTTTAAGTGGCTTAGGCGCGCCTCACTGGGATATGAGCGCCCGTGGAGCCTTTTTTGGTATAACTGGAGGGGTAGGGCGAGAACATTTGGTGAGGGCTGTTTTAGAGTCCATTGCTTACCAAGTTAAAGAAGTGGTTGAAGCGATTAATCAAGATAGCAACCAAGCTGTTTCCCTACTCAAGGTAGATGGGGGTATGTCGCAAAATAACTTCCTGATGCAATTCCAAGCAGATGTTTTGGGCATCAAAGTAGAACGTCCTGCTATTATTGATGCTACTGCCCAAGGTGCAGCTTTTGGTGCAGGTTTAGCCGTAGGATTTTGGGAGGATTACCAAGAATTAATTGCCCAACGCAAAGTAGAACGAGTTTTTCAGCCTGGAGAAGGGGCAAGTCAAGCCCAAGCTAACTTTGCACCCTGGCAAGAAGCTGTAGAAAGAACAAAAAAATGGCTCATCTCTAAATCATAAGTACTTGAGCAAAATTAACTTAACATTTTGTTGGGGTAGGGAACAGTTAATATAACTGAATAGCAAATATACGAATAATTTTGTACGACTACCTGAATTTAACTTTTGACGATTGGCCCAAAATCTGCTAAGACTCTGGCGTGGTTGCGTAATAAGCCTAATAAATTGAGACGATTTTCTTTTACTTTTTCATCTTCTGCCATCACCAAAACGCTATCTTCCCCATCAAAAAAGCTCCTTACTGTGGGAGTAATTTGGGCTAACTCGTCTACTAATAATTGATAATTACGCTGTTGTTGAGAAGCTTGAGTTTTGGGGACTAATTGTACTAAAGCATCATAAAAACTTTGCTCAGAATTCTTTTCAAACAAATCTACATTTACTACTTCTGATGGTTGCAACTCTTTGGTGTTTAAGTTCCCTTTAACCGCTAAACGAGTAGAGCGGTTAACTGTTTCATAAATTATATCTAAGGTTTTGTTATTGCGAATTTCCTGGAGGAATAAGGCGCGATCTCGAACATCTAATAAATCTGTTAAAGCCCTATTAGTATATTCTGGATCACTTTCTCCCAACACAGCATTAACCAGATCATAATCAATACTTAAGTCGCTTTGCAATAGGGTTTGAATCCGTTGAACAAAGAACTCTTCTAGGGACTCTAAAGGAGATTCAGATGCAGAAAAAGTAGCGATAAACTTGTCGGAAAATTGCTGTAATAAAGCTGCTAAATCTATACTCAATTCAGCATCCCAAATAATATTAATTATGCTATTAGCTGCCCGCCGTAAAGCAAAGGGATCTGTCGAACCTGTGGGTATCATCCCTAAACCAAAAATACTAACCAAGCTATCTAAACGATCAGCAATACCAACTACTTGTCCGGTTAAAGATTGTGGTAATTTATCTTCAGCCCCCCGTGGTAAGTAGTGTTCAGAAATTCCTTTAGCAACAACTTCTTTTTCACCACTAGCTAAAGCATATTTTTCCCCCATAATACCTTCAAGTTCAGGAAACTCATAAACCATTTGCGTCATAAGATCCCCTTTCGCTAAAAAGGCAGTACGTTGAATATCTTCAATATCAGTTTGACTAACTTTTAATTGAGTTGCGATCGCCCCAGCAATATCTTGAAAACGTTCTACCTTTTCTTTTACCGTACCCAACTTTTCTTGAAAAGTCATAGTTTCTAGTTGAGGTACATAATCACCTAAAGGTTTAGCTAAATCTGCTTGATAGAAAAACTGGGCATCAGCTAACCTAGCCCGAATTACCCGACCATTTCCTGCCGCAATAATTTTCGCTTTAGTGGGGTCGCCATTAGAAATAGTAATAAAATTAGGTAATAAATTATTATTACTATCTTGAATGGGAAAATAGCGCTGATGAGTTACCATAACTGTAGTAATCACTTCATCTGGTAATTCTAAAAATTGTGATTCAAATTCTCCCACCACAGCAGTAGGATATTCTACTAAATTAGTTACTTCTGCTAACAATTCGGGATAAACTATGGCACTACCAGAAATCTCTTTAGCTGCTTCATTAATATCTTGTTCAATCAAGTTCTTGCGTTCAACTTGATCAACTTGAATAAAAGCGGACTTTAAAGACTCTAAATAACTCTGAGCATTGATAATAACTATAGGTTCAGGATGTAAAACTCGATGTCCTAAACAGAGGCGATCGCTGCTTAAAGTTGTCTCCCCATTAACTAATTTAAGGGGTAAAATGTCCGCATCCAAAAGGGCAACTAACCAGCGAATCGGGCGAGGAAAACGTAAATCCCCATTTCCCCAACGCATAAACCGCTTACCTTCTAAACTATTAATCCAATTAGGAATTAAATCTGGTAAAATCTCTGTAGTTAATTTCCCCCTAATCTGCTTTTCAACAAAAACAAATTCTCCTTTCTCTGTAGGGCGAATTGACAAACTATCTAAGTCAACTCCTTGCTTCTTAGCAAAACCTGCTGCTGCTTTAGTCGGTTTCCCCTCCTTAAAAGCCACCTTTGCCGGGGGACCTTTAATTTCTTCTTCTCGGTTTGGTTGCTTGTCAGGTAAGCCTTCAATCACCACCGCAAGACGACGAGGAGTTCCATACACTTTAATACTTTCAGGACTCAAAAAGACATCTTGCAAACTTTTGGGCAGAGAATCTTCCCACTGCTCAATGGCACTATCAACAAAATCTGCGGGTAATTCTTCTGTACCGACTTCTAAAACAAAGGTTGGCATAATATAGGTCTAATATAAAATCTGTCCACTAGGAAAAGGCCAAGGGTAAGCCGTACTAAATTATCCCCTAGTACCAAAAATAAAGACAAGGGAATCAAAAAACAAATTTACCAAGATACATTTTGCACCCCAGAATATTTCTTATCTAGGGTTGAGTCATTGATCTACTATTTTCCTTAATATCAGTTCTTCAATAAGCGATCGCAGATAATTCAGATAAAATCCGGATAATCAACCTCAACTAAGCTAAATAAATGTAGGAGCATCAAGAGGAAGTAGCTTATTTTCATCATCAACGAACAAACTTTAAGCTACAATTAAAGGCTGTGATTATTTTTCTTGTGACCCATGAAAACCGAAGAAATCATCCGCTCTATAGAAGCAGAACATATCAAAAAGGACTTACCTGTCATCCATATTGGCGATACCGTCCGAGTTGGAGTACGCATTCGTGAAGGTAATAAAGAAAGGGTACAGCCCTACGAAGGTACAGTCATTGCTAGACGTAATGGTGGCATCAGCGAAACTATTACCGTCAGAAAAGTTTTCCAAGGAGTAGGAGTAGAAAGAGTCTTTTTGCTTCATTCTCCTCGTATCGACAAAATCAAAATTATCCGTCGCGGTAAAGTTCGTCGAGCTAAATTGTATTACTTACGCGATCGCGTCGGTAAAGCAACCCGCATTAAACAGCGTTTCGACCGCTCTATCTAAACAACTTGTGCAGCATTGCGTTACAATTAACGAGAGACAGGCTTAACTTTGGCTGAAATTCCAAAGCTCTGCGCTCTTAGTTCAGTTGGTAGAACGCGGGTCTCCAAAACCCGATGTCGGGGGTTCAAGTCCTCCAGGGCGCGCTCTCAATTCAAGCAGCAAAACAAGTACTTTTATCTTGGCTAGTCCTTAGTAAAAGCATCCCCTGACCTGTGTTAGACTTCATTAAGAGATAACGCAGCTACTGGGAATATCACAAAAAGTGAGTACAGAACTTTAAAGCTTTTGGAGTTCTTGAATTTTGTACTTTATCAATTCCCAGCCATAAGCTATTTAGCAATTAACGGGGGAGGGAATGGATAGTGGCGAAAAAAGACGTAGCACCAAAAGAAATGGCAACGGCTCAAGAAAGTAAAAATTCTTCTGGGATAGGTAAATTCATCCAAGAAACCCAAGAAGAACTCAAAAAAATAGTTTGGCCATCTAGACAGCAGTTGATTAGCGAATCAGCCGCCGTAATATCGATGGTCATTTTGGTTGCTACACTTATTTATTTTATCGACAAACTCTTCGCTTGGGGAGCAGAGAAGGTATTCGGATGAGTTTTGCAGCAGATGATGAGCTAGAAATACCAGAACAAGAGGCTCAAAAGAAACCCAAAAACGGCCGCTGGTATGCCGTACAAGTCGCTTCCGGTTGTGAGAAGCGAGTTAAAGCTAACTTAGAACAGCGCATCCATACCCTAGATGTCGCTGATAAGGTTTTTCAGGTACAAATTCCCCATACACCAACGATAAAAATCCGCAAGGATGGTTCTCGCCAACAAAGTGAGGAGAAAGTTTTCCCTGGCTATGTTTTGGTTAAAATGACCATGGATGATGATGCTTGGCAAGCAGTGAAAAACACCCCTAATGTCATTAACTTCGTTGGTGCAGAACAAAAGCGCCGTTATGGTAGGGGCAGAGGTCACGTTAAACCGATGCCCCTAAGTCCAGGGGAAGTAGAACGTATCTTCAAACAAACCCAAGAACAAGAACCAGTTGTCAAAATTGACATGGCTGTGGGAGACAAAATTGCTGTTCTCTCGGGGCCATTTAAGGAATTTGAAGGAGAAGTAATTGAAGTTAGCCCCGAAAGGAGCAAATTAAAAGCACTTCTCTCTATCTTTGGGCGAGATACACCAGTAGAATTGGAATTTAATCAGGTTGAGAAACAAAATTAAAGATGGCAAAAAAAGTTGTTGCGCTGATTAAGCTGGCCTTACCAGCAGGGAAAGCGAACCCAGCCCCCCCCGTAGGTCCTGCATTAGGTCAACATGGTGTCAACATCATGGCATTCTGTAAAGAATATAACGCCCGCACCGCAGACCAAGTAGGAATGGTGATCCCAGTAGAAATTTCGGTTTATGAAGACCGGAGTTTCACCTTTGCTCTAAAAACTCCACCAGCTTCAGTTTTAATTCGTAAAGCGGCCGGAGTGGAAAAAGGAGCCAGCGAACCAAATAAACAAAAGATTGGGACAATTACCCGCGCTCAACTCCAAGAGATAGCCCAAACAAAAATGCCTGACCTCAATGCTAATGATATTGAGGCAGCCATGAAAATTGTCGAAGGCACTGCTCGTAACATGGGCGTTGGCGTTGAGGGTTAAAGGTAAAATTAATTAAGAGCAAACTAGGGGAGAAGCCAAAGCTTCGTTAAGACCCAAGGAGAAATAAATGGCCAAAAAACTATCCCGTCGCATCAAAGCGGCTTTAGCAAAAATTGAAGACCGGGCTTACGAACCCTTAGAAGCTATCAACCTCATGAAGGAAACAGCCACAGCCAAGTTTGAGGAAACGGCTGAGGTGCATATCCGCTTAGGAATTGATCCTAAATATACAGACCAACAGCTACGAACTACCGTTAGCTTACCCAAAGGTACAGGACAAGAAGTACGGGTAGCAGTAATTGCTAGGGGTGAAAAAGTCACCGAAGCCCAAGAAGCTGGCGCTGATGTGGCGGGTTCAGAAGAATTGATTGAAGAAATCCAAAAAGGTATGATGGATTTTGATACCTTAATTGCCACCCCAGATATGATGCCTAAAGTGGCTAAACTAGGTCGCTTACTTGGACCTCGCGGCTTGATGCCTTCTCCTAAAGGAGGAACCGTTACCGCAGACTTACAAGGAGCAATTAAAGCCTTTAAAGCTGGTAAACTAGAATTTCGTGCTGACAGAACAGGCATCGTTCATGTTATGTTTGGTAAGATATCTTTCCCCAGTGAAGACCTTTTGGCTAACCTCAAAGCACTGCAAGAAACTGTAGAGCGTAACCGTCCAGCAGGAGCAAAAGGCCGTTACTGGCGGAGTATGTATATTTCTGCCACTATGGGACCATCTATAGAGGTGGATATTTCAGCTCTTCGAGATATAAAAACCCTTGAAGCCGCTTAAACAAAGGAGAATTTGCTCAACTTGAAAAGCATTAACTGAAAACTGAATCGGCTTATGCCAAAGACAGCAGGGGGATAGCTTGCTAACTTAATTATCCTGCCGAGGTTAATGCCTAGAGTTGATGTCACCAAAAACTACATGGTGACATATATCAAAAAGCTCTGAGCAAATTATCAAACAACCCCGGCACTAAGTCGGGGTTAATTTTTGGAGTCTAGTTATTTTTGAAAAATACCCAGAAGTCTCCAATGTTTAATGTTCAATGATCAATGAAATAAGGAGGTGAAACGAATATGGGACGAAGCTTTGCAGATAAGCAAGAAGTTGTTGCCAATCTAATTGAAGAATTGAGTGACACTCAACTGGCGCTAGTTATAGATTACAAAGGTTTATCCGTTGCTGAAATTAGCGACTTGCGGGATCGCTTGCGTCCGACTGGTACTACTTGCAAAGTAACTAAAAATACTTTGATGAATATTGCCATCAAAGAGGATGAAAACTGGCAACCGATGCAGGAATTTCTCAAAGATTCCTCAGCATTTTTGTTGGTTAAAGATGACCTGGGTGGCGCAATTAAAGCTTACCAAGGATTCCAAAAAGAAACCAAAAAAACCGCCTTTCGTGGTGGTGTGATGCAGGGAAGAGCCTTAAGCGAAGATGATGTTAAGGCGATCGCTGAATTACCATCCAAAGAAGAACTTATGGCCAAAATTGCTGGTGGGCTTAATGCCTTGGCTACTAAGTTAGCTGTGGGTATCAAAGAAGTACCAACCTCTTTAGGTCGTGGCATCAACGAAGTACCTAGTTCTCTAGGTCGAGTTTTACAAGCTGTTGCTCAACAAAAAGAAGGCGGCGAGTAATTTAATTATTATAACTCCCACCTCTAATCACAATCTCAAACCAAACAAGGAGAATATTAATGTCTGCTACAACCGACGAAATCTTAGAAAAACTAAAGTCCCTAACCTTATTAGAAGCTTCTGAATTAGTTAGCCAAATTGAAGATACCTTTGGTGTCAGTGCTGCTGCCCCTGTAGGTGGTATGATGGCTATGGCTCCTGCTGCTGCTGGTGGCGGTGCTGCCCCTGCTGAGGTAGAAGAGCAGACCGAATTTGATGTTATTTTAGAAGACTTCGGTGCTAACAAAATTGCTGTGCTGAAGGTAGTACGTTCTATCACTGGTTTAGGTCTTAAAGAGGCTAAAGAAGTCGTAGAATCTGCTCCTAAGCCTGTTAAAGAAGCCGTAAGCAAAGAAGATGCTGAAGATGTGAAAAAGCAGCTAGAAGAAGCTGGTGCTAAGGCTAGCGTTAAGTAGAAGAAGTTTTGTAGAGGCGTTGTTACTTCGCGTCTCTACAACTTAGCTTTTAAAGCGTTGCTGATTCAAGGTATGAAGCTGAAAGTAATACTGTTTTTAGCTTTTAGCTGTTAGCTCTTAGCTAAGGAACTAACTTTTGCACCTGAGATTATCAAAGTAATCTGCTTTTTTCCTACACATATCCAACAATGCCGCTTTTAGGTTTTCTTAATCTATAATATCTTGGCAACTCCGTTTGAAATTGGATTATGTTAGCCCACCGCATTAATGCCATAATTGGACAAGATAAAAAACTGACCCTTGAAAACCTACCTTTTCACTCTGGTGAAATAGTTGAGGTAATTATTTTATCTAAGTCCCAAAACCCATCTGAACAAAAAAGATATCCACTTCGCGGAACTATTTGTCAGTATATCAATCCTACTGAACCTGTAGCGCAAGATGAGTGGGAAGTTACAAAATGATTGTGCTTGATACTCATATTTGGATCTGGTGGGTGCATGGAGATGACAAGCTTAAGCAAGAATACCAAAATTACGTTCAATCCCAAGAGTTGCAAGGTTTAGGAATTAGCACTATTTCTTGCTGGGAAACTGCTAAATTGGTTGAACGCAGTCGGTTGACTTTGCCTTGTCCTGTCAGCGAGTGGCTTGATCAAGCACTTGCTTATCCTGGTATCTGTCTTTTAGAGTTAACTCCTCAAATCTGTGTGGAGTCTACTCAACTACCTGGTGAATTTCACTGAGATCCTGCTGATCAGATTATTGTTGCAACAGCAAGGGTTTATGATTGTCCACTAGTAACTATGGATAGTAAAATACAAAGCTATTCTCATGTTCAGACGAAGCTTATCCCATAGGTTTTCTAATTTTTTTAGGGGTAATAAGTTGTTGAAAATTAACTGGAAATTTTCTGCGATTTTTGCTTTAGTGATCGCACTCTTACCTTTTCCAGTCCTCGCCAATGCAGGAACACCTTTGATGTGGGCGGGAATTTCCCATCTTTTACTCGGCAATGCCATTATTGGTTCAGTAGAAGCATTCTTACTTACGAAACTATTTCGCACTCGCAAATGGCCATCTGTTTGGCTACTATACGCTGCTAACTACATATCTGCTTGGGTAGGAGCATTACTGATTTTGCCTCTCTTGCCGGCGATCGCCCCCAATTTTATGAGGAAGTAACCAAGCTTACTAAAAACAGTGACTGGGAATATCGTACTGTAGTTTGGGCAGCAGGAGGAATTATTGGTAATAACCAAAAAGAGAATTCAGGATTCCAATTTGCCCTTGAAACACCTTTTGCCGCTTGGCGTGTGAGCAATGCTACTCACCTTGAAGGGGATGCAGTCGTCTTCCAACTTGGAGACAATCAAGTGTGTATCCTACAGCCTCAAGAAAAAACTATAGCTTTGATTACACGGGGAAGGGAACCCATTGTGGTGAAACCTAAATCATAAATTGATATTATGCAGTGGCAACCCATCCAAGATTTACCTAATAACTGGCAAGATATTGCTAATACTGAGTTGCCTCCTCTGGTGATCGTATGGAACGAACAAGCCGAACGTCTCCGCAATTCTGGTGAGTTCAGAACCTTTATAGAAAAGCTACGTCGCGAAATAGCTATTGAAACAGGTATTATTGAACGTCTCTACGATTTAGATCGTGGCATTACCCGTTTGTTAATAGAGCAAGGGATTAATGAGTCTTTAATTCCTCACGGGGCTACAGATCGCCCTGTAGGGCAAGTTATTGCCTTAATTCAAGATCAGGAAGCTGCTGTTGAAGGATTGTTTGATTTTGTTGGTAAGCAAAGAAATCTCTCAACCTCTTACATCAAGCAATTGCATCAGCTTTTAACTCAAAATCAAGAGACTACAGAGGCGCTAATTCCCTCTACCGGAGAAGTTGTTAGGGTTCCTCTGATTAGCGGTGATTGGAAAAAGCGACCAAATAATCCCCTGAGAAAAGGCGGAATTATTCATGAATACTGTCCTCCCGAACAGGTTGCCTCGGAAATGGACAGATTAATCGAGTTGCATCACCAACATAGAGTAAAACAAGTTTCTCCAGAAGTCGAATCAGCCTGGTTACATCACCGATTTACTCAGATTCATCCTTTTCAAGATGGTAATGGTAGGGTAGCAAGATGCTTGGCAAGTCTGGTTTTTATTCAAAATGGCTGGTTCCCTCTTGTCCTTACTCGTGATGATAGGGCAGTTTATATTGAAGCCTCCGAAAAAGCCGATCAAGGTGATTTGTCATCTCTTGTAAATTTGTTCGCTAAAAGTCAAAAACAAGCATTTCTTCGTAGCTTAGGGTTATCAGAACAAATTTTGTCTGAGGCTAAACGCGCCCAAGTTGTTATTGCTTCGGTTGCAGACAAACTGAAGCAGAATCTTTCCACTTCTATTGAAAAGCGTTGCCAAAAGGCTGAGACTTATGCCGAACAGTTATTCACGATATCTTTAGAAATGCTGCAAAGTATCTCTGAAGATATCAAAACTTCCTTGCAAAATCTCGTCAGGGAACCTGAAATTTTCACAGTTGCATCTCCAGTCGATGGCTCTAAATCCTATTATCACCGCTATCAAGTTGTTGAAACAGCTAAGCAATTAGACTACTTTGCAAATCTTCGTGCTTATTACAAATGGATACAGTTGGTTATTAGTTTGGAATCCTCAACTACAATAATCTTACTCTCTTTTCATGTTCTTGGTCATGAATACAGAGGACTTCTGGTATGTTCTGGATGTGCTTATCATCGAGATGAAGCAGAGGAAGGGGAACGCAATACGAATGATATTCAAGCTTTAAGTGATTCTGTTTTTCAATTTTCCTATGCTGACCAAGAAGATAGGCTTGTCAATCGATTTAAAGAATGGTTAGAAGAGGTAATTGTTAACGGTTTAGAGTACTGGAATGAGAGTTTGTGAGTTCAGTTCGTTTTTCTACAACCTAAACGTTGCAAAATGTTACAAAAAATCTTTTTTTTGAACTACTTTTTGATTTTGCTCTTGACGTGGTAAAATTATTTTAGATAATGGAAATATTGGCAATTTTTTGAACAAAAGTATCTATTTCCCATTATAAAATAATATCATTAAAGGGGGAAAGAACCAAGGGGAAGAAATATTCTGGCTAACTTTCCTCAATTAAATTAATCCATTCAATTATTCCTCTCGAATAATCTCTAATCCTAACCCTTGGCGACGGATAGCAAGGTTGTAGTAAATTATGGTTTTACAGATTTGGAAAAATAAACCAAGGGCTGCTGAAAATAATAAAACTATTAATAAGTAAAATAGTTCCCAAGAAGTTGTTGATACTATTACTTCTGAAGGGAGTTGAGAAATACCCCAACTAGCTAGATAACTAAATAAGTAAAAAATAGAAATCAAAGGTAGTAATAAGATACTAGCGATTAGAGAGAGCATGAACAAACGCCAAAAATAACCTTTTGTTAACTGCCAACTGTGAATCATACTTTTAAAAGGGTTAATTTTACTTTCGATGGCTAAAGATACATCGCTTAACCAAAAGCGAGTTAAGAAATAGATACTAGGGCCAAACATTCCTGTCAACATTAAGAGCAATAAGGCAATAAGGACGATAAGAAAAAAGATAAAAATTACAGAATTACTACTTTCTACAAATGGTTCTATTACCAAGAAAATTTTGTCTAGCCGAATAGTAAACATAATTAAGCCAGTTGTAATCCAAGCAATTATCATAATAATTGAGGAAACAACAGTAATAAAAATAGAGATTAATAGAAAACTACCTAGACGAGGGTTAATGTGGGTTTTTGCTTTTTTAATACTTTCTGGTTTGCCGATTAATTTCTGAAAAGCTAACCGAGAAACTAAGCCATGGGCAGCCAAGAATTTTGCCACTCCTAAAATTGGGATAATTAGCCACAAATAACCAATAAGAATTTGTTTGTAATAAATTTTGAAGTTGGTAAGATATAAATAAATACTTAAACTAACAATATCTCCAATACTTAAAGGTTGGTGTTTATATTCGTGCCAATTATCATTTATCATTGTTGGCGCTAGCTTTGCCGTAGGCTACTTTAATTCTTTGAACGTCATCATAAAAGCCAGATTATAAAAGATTACGTGCTTTGAGACGCAGATATTGTTCAACTAACTGTTCACTAATTTGGTTAGCTGGGGCATCAAGTACAAGGACACCTTTTTGTTTAAGTTGGGCAAAGGCAACCTCTCTTTGGGATAATAAATCTAAAGCTACTGCCCGACTATAAGCGGTTTCACTTTTATCTTGTTGTTTGTCTTGGAGAGTGTTGGGAGTATGGGCAATTACATCAACTTGAGGATCTCTTAAGGTGACGCAAAAAGGTAAATAACGGGGGGTTAAACGCATTAAAGAAGCAAGGAGTTCCGCCGAAGCAGTAGTATCGATAATATCAGTAATTAATACTACCAAAGCACGGCGAGTTTGTTGATTAACTAATTTTGTAACCGCCCCCATATAATCTGGTTCTAGTAATACTGGTTGAATAGGAGTAAGGCGTTCAATTAATTTGGGGAGGTGGTTTTGTCCTCTTTCTGGGGGTATCCAAGTGGTAACTTCTCGATCAAAAACCCCTACACCTACGCGATCGCCTCTACTCAATCCAGCCAGGGCAAGGGAGAGAGTGGCATTTAAGCCCCAATCAAAGCGGGTTAAGCTTTGTACCTGGGCAGTCATTAAACGTCCCCTGTCTAATAAAACAATTAAGGTTTGCTCTTTTTCTGGTTCCAATACCCTAATTAAAGGGCGAGAACGACGGGCAGTTGCTTTCCAATCAATTAATCTGGTATCATCACCAATGCTATATTCCCGTAGTTCAGTAAATTCTGTCCCTGTTCCTAAACGCTTCGCTTGACGCATTGAACCAGTATTTTCTAAGGCAAGGCGAATAGAAAGCGATCGCAAGCCAATTAAGTCCGGATAAACAGCTACTTTTTGTTGTGCTGCTACCTGCCAATCGTACCATCCCAAGCCCCAACCCCCTAGTTGCCTGATGTGTATGTTTCCCCAGAGAAATTCCCCTCGACTGTTTGGGTACACTGTGTAGGTGAGTTCCAAGGTTGTATTCGGCTCAAGTGTTTGTTGGAGGGTAGATTGGGAAACAGGGAATTGGCTAGGATAGTTATCTTTAATGAGAATACGGGCAGGAGTTTTTGATGATTTTACTAATAATGTAATAACATTATCTCGACCCACAGAAAGCCTTTCTGTGTGATGGCGCTTAATTTCTACTCGATTGGCTTTAACTTTAAAAGCATCTATTACAGTTAAAAGTAAGACTACAGCATCATAAGTTAGGAGAATTACTACCGCTATTTGTAAGTTTTTGAGAATAGCAACCAAAATAGCGATCGCCATTCCTAAACTTAAGAGTATGTAAACTAAGCGAGAAGGAACCATAAATCAAGAAACTGATTAAGATATGAAGTTATTTCATAATGGACTCAAAGATTTATTATTACTCAATAAATACAGTTCTGGGAAAAAGATTGGCTTTCTTTCTATTGAAACTGACTTGCCAGAATCATTTATTAAACTAACTAAAGCGTTACCTAGCTACGCTTTAGGTTTGCATATTCGTCGGGAATATCGCCATATTATGATGGCTTTACGAGGTTTTCAATATCCAGAAGCAGATGCCCTATTTATATTTGAAATCTATTCCCAACACTTACTATTAACCCTGCCCTTATTAGCCTTAACCGGAAAAGAAGTTCTACTAAGTTTACATGGCAATCAACAATTTGCGATGAACAGCAAAGTCAAGTATTTGGGCTTGCTTTATCTCAAATTGTTTTTGAATCTACCTAATTTCAAAGCGTTAACCTTAGAAATAGATGACGATGTAATTCCGGAAAAATATCAATTACCTGACCAATCTAAATTAGTTATTCCCCATCCTATCCTTAGCGATATCAAACCTAACTTAAAACCAGGGGAAAGATGGCCAGAAGAACGTCCTCTTAAAATTGGCGTAGTTGGTATGATTAGGGCGGATAAGCCTATTGCTAAGCTTATTGAGGAATTGCAAGAATATATTACTCAAACGCCTCATAATTGTGAATTAATTATTGGTACTCCTTTCTGGCAAAAACCAGATTATTTAGATAAGCTCAATTGCACTCTTGTAGATACAGCAAAAGAAGAAGATTACCTCAAGGTTTTGCAACAAATTGATATTTTAGTTATACATTATGACCAAGAACGCTATTATTACCGTACCAGTGGCGTAATTAGTGACGCAGGGAGTTGTGGTTGCTATATTATCGCTTCTGATTATCCAGTGATTAAACATCAAGTTGATTGGCCTGCTAAAATTGGCTCAACCTTCCAAGAATTTGGCGAAATAGGTTCAATTATTGATGAAGCAATTCCGCAAATTCGCTCTCAAGGACAAGATAACCATTGGTTATGGCGAGAGGGAAGGAATGCCGAGGCGATCGCCAAAATTATTTTTCAAAACTCTTAATTATTACAATTAGCTATTAGCCCAATCGGAGTACTAAACAGCACATTATTTCAATAAAAACTAAAACAATATGACTAATTCTTCCATGACTATACTTGTCAAACTATTTGCTGCCTTTCAAGAAGCCTATAAATCTCCTGAACTGCAACTTGAATTATCCTCACAAACCACTGTATACCAAGTATTAGAAAGGTTGATTTATGAACATCCAGAATTAGAAAAGTGGCGAGATTTAACTCGTTTTGGAGTTAACTTACAATTTGTGGAACCTGATACTATTGTTCAGGATGGTGATGAAGTTGTACTGATTCCCCCGGTAAGTGGAGGCTGATATCATTTGTCATTAAAAATTTACCAAAAGGAATGCTCTTCCACTCCACAGGTGGCTTAGTATTTTAAAATTCAACTAAAATATTAGCTAAACGACGATTTCGAGCTACAGTAAGTACCATAGAATCAGGACGAGTATTTAGGTAAGAAACTAACTGTCTTACATCTCGGAGGCGGCGACGATTAACCCCTACTAACTGATCCCCTGGTTTTAAACCAATAGAAGCAGCTACAGAACCTCGTTCTACAGATTCGATAATCAAACTTGCCCCGTCAACAGAGATGCCTAAACGAGGTGCTTCGGAAGGGGCAGCAGCTATTGTTGGTGCAGTTCGGTTACGGTTTTGGGCAATAAATTGTTGTGCTTCTGTGGCACTGGTGGCGAAGCCTATACCAATATTACCTCCTCCCCCAGCACTGAGAATTGCTTTATTAACGCCGATTAATTCTCCACGGGAATTCAATAAAGGGCCACCAGAATTGCCGGGGTTAATAGCAGCATCGGTTTGCAAATCACCATTTGGGGCAATGCGACTGAGGGTTCCTTGAGTAAAGGTTCCCGATAAACCAAAGGGACTACCGATAGCATAAACTGTTTGCCCAACTTTAATACTATTAGCACTAGCAATGGGAATAGTGGCAAGGCGATCGCTGGTTTGTAAACGGACTAAAGCCAAATCATTAGGGCTATCAATGGCAATTACACTACCTTCATATTCTTTACCTTCAGCAGCAATAACCTTAACTACGCCTCGGTTAGCATTTCTGATTACGTGTTCATTGGTTAAAATTAGGCCTTCGGAACTAATAATACTGCCTGAACCTGCACCTCTACCAACTTGAATTGTCACCACCGCAGGACTGGCTTTGCGGTACACGTCAATACTAACTTGTTCGTCACCATTATACTGAGCAAGTAATATAGGTTCTGAAGCTTCAGCTACTGTAGGAATTGTGGCTAAGCATAAAGAGAGAGCATATACTGCTAGATTCTTAGGTTTCATAGGTGCAGCAATTTAATATATGTGAGAGGGAGGAATGGTTCAATAATTGTAGACGTAGGACAAAGTAGGCTTGTTCCTTATTATAGTTAATAGGTTAAGGGTTAAAGAAGCTATTAATTTAAGCAATAAATTAGAATTTAACCGCAATTACCTAGACAAAAGATATAGTTAAATAGTCCGGTATAGGAAAAAACAGGTGTGTAGTCTTTAGTAAACTAATCTGCTACTCAGAAACTAATGGCCTTAGACACTTTAAAAGATCGCTATCAAATTATCTGGCCACTGGAAAGTGGCACTTTTAATGAAACTTTTCTTGCAGAAGATAAGTTACCAATCATAAAAGTTGAGAGCAAACTTCTTTTATCATAGTTTGATTCTTTTTCGGAGATGTCTAATACTGGATAAAAATTGGTTTTTATGCAATCGCGCGTTAAGTATTTAACTTGTTTCGTGCGATCGCAAGCTAATCAACTTTCTAGGGTTTTTTGTATTTTATCCTTAACTTTGCCCCTGCTGATGAGTTTAAACGTCCTAGTTCAAACCGATAGTTACGATGGTCAAGCATAAACTTTCTGACTAGCTTAGACTTTGCTCCACTTAATCTTCCTGGCTTTAAATAATCTTTGTATCTTTGAAGATATTTTAACTTTCTGGCAATGAAAGTTTTTTTCACTCCGTAGTTCCAGTATTTTACTACATCGTACTTGTGTCCCATGTGAATATTACGATCAAAAGGTAGCCAACGCCTTGGCCCATTAGAGCTAGTTTTAACGTATACCTGCGGACCTTTTGTGGGATGATGCCTTGCTTTTCCTTTTTTAAACCACCGATTCCAGACCAACCTTCCTTGTTTACTATGTTTGCCAGGAGTTCTACCCATAAATGTCAATCGAGCAGAAGGTTTTTTACTACGGGGACGACCACGAGTTGCACGGCTAACTTGTCTACCTCCTTTAAGCTTCCCTTTGAAGACATTCTTTAAAAGAGGTTTCAAAAAACTAAACCGTTCCAATTGTACTTTTTCAGATTGTATTTCTTCTAGTTCCTCCGGCAAAAATTGTAAGTTTTCTAGTTCTGCTTCTGAGAACAACTCGATTTGTTGTACCATTTTGACTGACATGATTTTCTCCTTTGCTGACGATATTTAAGAAATATAGTTGTTGCAATTTGTCTAAGCCTGTTCAAAAACGACCTTATCTACACTCAGGAGAGGAATTTTTATGATGTGGTGGGGCTGTGTAAAAGCCTCTGTCACCAGAGCATCAGCCTGGGGTTGGCAAGACTTAATTATTGCAACTAAATGCGAATTTTTAATCTCGACGTTGGTAACTTCAACGGAGTAGCCGCCAGTAGGTTTCTCCCCTGCAAAAACTGCAACTACTTGATACTGGGTAAAATCTACTTCCGGCACTGGAGGAGGGGGGATGTGATCGCAACTATGCTGTTGCCAAATATCTATCCATGCTGCGGTATTACTAATCACTATCCGGTTAGCTGTCGGGTAACCACTGTTAATCCCTTTGGCAATAGTGCTAAAGTCAACTCTCATTTCATTTACTTTCCTTGAGTTACGACTGAGGGAGGAATATTGGGGGCTTGGTAAGTTAGTTGATGAGATTGTTTCTTTTTCTCTCCATTAGGGGTACAAAAGCTCACATTCAATGTCAGATGATACTGACTGGAGTGGCTATTGGGCAAAACCTCAATCTCAAAATTACGGGTCGCATCTTTGCTAATACGCAAATCACCGTAATCTTTTTCCGTACTGGTAACTTTAATGTGGTCATGATTAGAAATCAAACTTGCTTTGACGGTTTGCATTACTTTTTCACCAGTATTCCTGACAGAAACATTCACCTGTTCAAGTAGCTTCCGCTCTTTTATGGCTGAGGTGAAGGTAACTGAGCTTTTTTCTCCCTGTTCTGTTGAAGATTTCCCTACCATCTCCAAAGCTTTGACAACATCAACTAATCCCTTACCAGCAATGTTGGGGTCTTGTTCTGAATCAAGGACTTGAGCTGATTCCCTAAGAATGTTTTTAACTTGCCAAGTTTTTAGTTGCGAATGGCGCTCCAACATTAGAGCCACAATCCCAGAAATGTGGGGAGCGGCCATGCTTGTACCAGAATTCCTAATATAACCTCCACCAGGCTTTGCGGAGATAATTTGATAACCTGGTGCTAAGATATCTGGCTTCGGTCGGTTATCGGTAGTAGGACCACGGCTGCTGAAAGGCATTACTTCTGTACCATCACCGTTAGATGCTCCCACAACAATCAGATCACCATTAGCATCTGCTGGAGTTGTAATGGTTCCAGGATTAGGACCGCTATTTCCTGCACTCTTAACCAAAACTAAACCTAGTTGAACTGCTCTTTCAGCAATTTTGGTTACAATACTCTTACCATCAAGCTTTGCAGCAATTCCCCAGCTACAGTTAACAATCTTCACCCCCTCTTTCATATCTCTCATGACATCCTCAAGGGCCTGAGCGCCTTTAGAACTACCTTCAAGAGCTTCAGTAGCACCACTGGGAAAGATTTTGTAGCTCCAAATGGTTACTTCCGGAGCCATTCCCCTATATTGGGAGCCATTACCCCCAATGATACCGGCTACGTGAGTTCCGTGGGGATGGGGATTGCCCCAATCTTCATCCGTGTAATTTCGCTTGCGGATAACGCGACCCTTGAAGTCAGGATGTTCAGCATCAACTTCTCCATCTAAAACTGCAACAATTACTCCCCTACCAGTACCAACCAGTTCTTTGCTTCTGGCATCAACTACGCCCACTAATGCAGCACTCTTGTCTAGTTCTAACTTTAAGGGTTTATCAACTTCTAGATATTCTACATCCTCTCGTTGGGCTAGGTTTTTAATTTGCAGAGGGGTAAGTTCAGCAACAACAGCATTACCTAATTTTAAGTTTTCCTCAATTTTCACTTGTTCTTGTTGCAAGTCTTCTAGAAATGACTCAGCACCTTGATCTGCTAAGCGTTCAAACTCTTCAAACTCAGAACATTCAAATTCTTCATTGCGTTCTTGGTAAGATTCCAGCAGTCCGCTAAATTCTTCATGAAAATCATCAAAGGACTTAGGGGGTTTGTAATGAATAACTACCCTCTGACGCTGTTGAGATTCAAGCCCCTCAACTTCAGCAGTAATTTGATGCTCTAAAAGGTCTTCGAGCTTTTCATCAACTTCAGTTCCCCACTCTTGGCGAACTTGTCCTGAAGCGCTTTCTAGTGCCTCTGGTGTAATACATAAATCATTGTTAATCATAGTTTGAGCAGAAAAATGTGGATTTTGTGAGTTTCTGAGCCGAGTGCATCTCTTCTTGTAAGGACAGAGTTGATTTGAGAACTAAAATATTTTGCAGGGGCGAGTGGTTACTTGCTAAGTCAGGGAGATGCAAACGCCCCTAGATAATTGGTTAATCCTTAGTTAGAACCAACCTAATTTAGCTCCTAACCAACCAGCAGCACCAGCAGCCCAATACTGCCAAGCTTCAAGTTCTTCTGATTTCAATCCAGCTTCTTTGCTAATAGCAGGGAAAAGTCTAGCAACAATAGGGGGACAAAAAATAGTAGCTAAAAATCGTAAATAGCCTGGTAAAGGTTTGGCCACTATGGGGGTGATCAATTTAGCCACACTGTTAGGGCCTTGACGACAGGCTGCTTCTAACTTACTCCGAGTTTTCGGATTGGTAGTGATTTTTTTGACTGCTTTTTTGACCAAGCAAGTGAATACTTTCGTCAATTGACGTGTCATGTAACTGCTGGAAGCACAACCTTCAGTGTCTTCTACCATGTAGTACTCTACATCTTCAGCTACATTCTCTAAATCTATGCTTTCTAAGTTTTCTACAAACAAAGACTCAAGCCCTTCTAAGTCCATAGATTCCATTTGTAGAGTCTCCATATCTGCTTCGGAAAATTCGAGTTGTTCGGAAGAATTAGTAGTGTAGGTCATGATTTTCTCTTTTGGTGAGTTTAGGGTTTGTCATGAATGCAAAGTTCAGTTTGTTACTAGCCCTTTGCTGATTTCTTGATATTCATCATATCTGCAATAAATTGGCTTGGTAATTAACTACTTTTAGGTGTTAAGCAAAAAAATAGTAAGTATTTTTAGGTGCTAATTATTCCTATTGATATCAGTTGATTTCTAGTCTATTTTGCAAATCTAAAAATAATTAACTTGGTATCTAAATATAGCTAATTGGCAACTCATATTTATTGAAGTTAATCTACGTATAGAGATGATAAGAGAGGAGCAAGTGATAAACTCAAAGCTTACTGAAGCTTAATATATTGGGTTTTGGCAAGCTATCAAACCTTTATTCAGAAGGTTAATTACAAATTTCAAGAACTAGAAATAGGAGAATTCCAAAATGACTTCCACTGTTATTAAAGCAACAGCAAACACCTACATCAAATCTGAAATTCAAGAGGCATTACAATTGCCTGAAACTCAAAAGACTGTCATCTCCAAAGATACAGTATTAGAACTTACAGATATTGCAGGGCTTGATCGTTCTCACTATCAAATCACTCTCAAAGAGCCTCTTAAAGAATTCGCTCTTTCCACTGGTTTTGTCTTCGCTCCCCACTGGGGTATTGTCAGTAGTGATGATCCTGACATCTTAAAAGAGTCAGCACCAAAGCACAAAAATCCAGCAGTACAAAGACAAATAGACCGGATAAGCAAGTATTTGCCAGTTGCTCTGTCCCTAAATCTAGAGACAAAAACTAAGTATTTTAGCCAACGTGACAACTATACAATGCCCCATCGAACCTGCTGTAGTAGTAGCAATGCTATGTATTTGGACTGGCTGTTGCGGGTGACAGGAAAAGCAGGATTAGATAGTGATAACGGCTATCTTAAAAAAGTTTTGGCTAACGGCGATACGATCTATCACCATGTACAGAGCGAGACTATTGCTGAGTATGGTTTCAAGACAAAATGGATGACCGATGCTGATTTAGACTTCGTTGAAGATTTGGTAGATACCGGTTTTCCTGTAGTGGTGAATATCCTGCACCGTGGTAGTACAGCTAAACCCCGTGGTGGACACATTATTATGTTGATTGCCCGCAAAAACGGCTACTGGCTTGCCCATGACCCCTATGGCACATTAGAATCGCAATATTCCGTCACTAGGGGTGAGTACAGCCGAATCAGTGAAAGAGAATTTGCTATCAGATGGCAAGGTGGTTACAGAATTCTTAAGTAACAGGACTAGGGAAGCTAGGGATTAAGATTTATGGGCTTTAACTCAGTATCAAATACCCCATAAACTAAAATTTGTTGAGAAACCAGCTTCCCTTTAATTGAAGGCAGAACTAGCAATGTTCTGTTTGAATTTAAACCTCTAGTTACTTCATAGTTTTTATTTCTGGGAATTAAGATGAACCGTAATATCTATGCACTTTTGGTAGGAATTGATGAATATCCTGAGCCTGTCTCTTCTTTAAATGGCTGTGTTAACGATATCCAGACCATACAAAACTATTTGCAAGAGCGAGTTGCAAAGGATGGATATCAACTTCATCTATATAAACTCTTGAATCAAAAAGCTACCCGTCAGGGCATTATTGATGGGTTCCGAGGACATCTATGTAAGGCTCAGAAAAATGACATTGTTCTTTTTTACTACAGTGGTCATGGTTCTCAAGAACAGGCCCCAGAAGAGTTTTGGATAGTAGAACCAGATAGACTTAATGAAACTCTAGTTTGTTATGACAGTCGCTCGGGAGGAGGCTGGGATTTAGCTGATAAAGAATTAGCTAAACTTATTGCTGAAGTATCAACAACACAACCACACATCACAATTATTCTCGATTGCTGTCATTCTGGTGCTGGAACAAAAGACCCTCTGCAAGAAACAAAGGTTCGTCAGGCTAATACAGACAAGCGCAAACGCCCCATTGATAGCTTTTTGTTTAACTTAGCAGACCTAGAGCAATTATCTGACATTGCTAGTATAGAAGAGCATCCTACAGGCTGGAGAATTCCTAAAGGTCGTCATATTCTTTTAGGGGCTTGCCAAGCTAGTCAAAAGGCTAAGGAATTTAACGGAGAGGGAGAACAAAGGGGAGCTTTTTCTTATTTTTTATTAGATACATTGCAGCAAGCAACTGGAAAGTTAACCTATCGGGATCTGTTCAACCGGGCAAAAGCTATCATTAGTGGCCAAGTTGAGGCTCAACTTCCTCAACTAGAAGTTAATAATGCAGGGGACGAAAATCAGTTTTTCCTAGATGGTGCGATCGCAGAACGGACTCCCTATTTTACAGTTAGTTATAGCGTGAACTATGGCTGGATTATGGATGGGGGTGCTGTTCACGGTCTTCAAAGTCCTTCTCAGGGCGAAACAATTGTACTGGCCCTGTTTCCCTTTGATAGCCCTGCTCAAGATTTACGGGAACCTTCAAAATCTATTGGAGAAGCGAAAGTCATTGAAGTTTTGCCCCAGCTAAGTAAAATCGAAATTAGTGGAGTTGAGAACCTATATTCTGATACAACTAAAACCTTCAAAGCTGTTATCATCAGTATACCTTTGCCCCCCTTAGGAGTTTATTTTGGAGGAGAGCAAGGGGGAGTTAAGTTAGCTCGTGAGGCAATTAACTCAGCCGGGCTGGACAGTCAACCCTCAGTCTATATTCGAGAAGAACAGGAACTAAGCCAAGCACAATTTCGTTTACTGTGCCGCAATAACCAATACGTAATTACTCGTCCCGCCAATGGCCGTCCTCTGGTTGCTCAAATTGAGGGATATACCCCCGAAAATGCCCAGAAAGCCATACGAAGATTAGAACATATTGCCCGGTGGAATGCGATCGCTCAACTCTCCAGTTCGAGAAATGGTGTAATTAAAGTCGGGGATATTGAGATGAAGGTTATCTTCGATGATCCCGAACTTTCTCAATCAGGACAGATGCGTCTACCATACAAGTACGAGAATGGTAACTGGAAGCCTTCTTATTTTCGGCTCAAACTGATAAATCATAGCAGGAAGCCCCTCTACTGTGCTTTAGTCAATTTAACAGAACGTTTCGCTGTTAGCGCTCCTTTTTTTGATACAGGTAGTGTGCGGCTAGACCCTGGGGAGGAGATTTGGGCTTTCGATGGAGATGAAATTATATTCAAAGTACCTGATGAATTATGGCAACAGGGGGTTACGGAGTACAAAGACATTATTAAATTGATTGTTTGTACGGCTGAATTTGATGCTCGGTTAATGGCGCAAAAAGCCCTAGATATTCCTCGTCTTACCCAAAGAGATGTTCCGCCTCCCCAGCAAAATTCCCTAGACCGTTTGCTGAATCGAGTACAAAGCCGCGATATTGAACGTGGAGGTAAGGGTAGTTATGAAGATTGGTTTGCAGATGCTATCACCATTACCACAGTTCGTCCCTTAGACAATATACCAGTGTCAGCAACAAGGGGAATAAACTTAGCCCAGGGAGTTAAATTACAGCCTCACCCTAGCTTAGAAGCTCATGCCCATTTAACTACAGTTCCCCAAGTTAGTTGGGATTTAGGAGGTGCGATCGCACCTCCCATTTTGCGGGAAGACCCTCAAGTTAGCCAAACTTTTCAATTCACCGCCAGTCGCGGTACAGATCCTGGTTTAAGTGTACTAGAGTTAACTCAAGTTGAAGACCATACCGTTGTCACTCCCGATACCCCTTTGAGGTTATGGGTTGATGCTCCATTAGAAGAAAATGAATACCTCTTACCTGTTGCCTACGATGGTGAGTTTTTTCTCCCCCTAGGTCACACTCAAAAAACGAAAGGAAGCGTAGAAGTAGAGCTAGAGCGACTACCCCAACCCTACAGTCAGGAGCGTAGTGTACAAGGTTCTATAAAAATTATGTTTCATAAGATCAGCGCCGAAAAGTTCGGTGGGGGATACGAATATCCCCTACTACGTGTGGCCCAAGTCGCATCGGACGAAACCATCACCTATATTACCGATAAAGAGCAAATTAAAGAATTAGTTAAGAATAGCAAGAAAGTTTTGCTCTATATTCATGGCATTCTTGGGGATACCGACAATATGGTCAAGAGTGTTCAAAGGGCGAAAACAACTTTAAATGGAGAAGAACATCCCCTCAAAGACAACTATGACTTAGTGCTAACTTTCGACTACGAGAATATCAATACCTCCATCGAAGAGAATGCCCGTCATCTAAAGAAGCGTCTCGAAGAAGTTGGCTTGAAGCCTAATCGCCACAGAGTATTACATATTGTTGCTCATTCAATGGGAGGGTTAGTATCTCGTTGGTTCATTGAGCGAGAAGGTGGTCATAAATTCGTGCAACATTTGGTGATGTTGGGTACACCAAATGCAGGCTCCCCTTGGTCAACAGTTCAAGAGTGGGTCACATTTGCTTTAGCCCTCGGCATCAATGGTCTTTCGGAGATTTTTTTGCCTGGGAAAATATTGGGGAGCTTAGTTAACGCTATTGAAGATGTGGATGTCTCTCTAGACCAAATGAAACCAGGGTCTGAATTCCTCGAATCCTTAGCTGCAAGTCCCAAAGATCCGCGTATTCCCTACTCAGTTATTGCTGGTAATACTTCTTTGAAAGCTCTGGCTGTAAATGGAGAAGAATTGAGCAAAGTTAAACGGCTCACAGAAAAGTTATTCCGCCGAGTTGTAGAATCTCCCTTCTCCGGTGTAGCGAACGATATCGCGGTAACAGTGCAGAGCATTAAGAGTATTCCAGAAAAGAGGAAGATTGCTCCCCAAATACAAGAAATTGCCTGTGATCATCTGACTTATTTTGATACCCCAGAAGGGTTGAACGCTTTAAGTCAGGCTTTAAGTCAGGCTTTAACCCAACAACAAGATAGTACTTTTTTAGGTTTTAGATTTTAGATGGAAAGATTAATATCTAGCTTAAACTTATTGCTTATTACTTTTGCTAAGTACTATTTCCGGCTTTGGTAAATACAAGTATGATTTTCTTTCCCATTTCCCACATGAAGTTTAACTAGCTTTTTCGATGCTAATAGCTAATAGCTATAGGCGTTTCGCGTATGCGTTGCCGCAGGCTAGCCTTGTCGTTAGACTAAGCTACGAACAGAAACATTTTGTACATCATATGCTCAATTACCAACGCCCTATTCCCAAACATCAGGTACTTTGCATTTCATGAATTTTTGAACCATGTCCAAACATAAGTTTCAACGTAACTTTGCTTTTATCGTTGGTATCGACAAATATTACAACGGTATTCGTCCCCTAAAAACTGCCGTCAACGATGCCAAAAAGCTTACAGAAACCCTGCGGATTAAGCACGGCTATAAAGTGTGGATCTGTTTGGATGAACAGGCTACCCTCAAGGAGTTGATGGGATTTATCGAAAAAACTCTACCCCAACAAGTTAAGGCCGATGACCGTTTGCTGTTTTACTTTGCAGGTCATGGAGTTGCCCTTAATGACGATGATGGCCTCGAAGGTTACTTACTTCCCCAAGATGCTTCCCGTGATAATCGAGATAGCTATTTACCGATGAAGAAGCTACACGATGCTTTGAGTCAATTGCCCTGTCGTCACTTCTTAGGTATTCTTGATTGTTGTTTTGCAGGTGCTTTCCGTTCTTCAATTACTAGGGATGTAATTGTTCCTAGCAAAATGTATAGAGAGAGGTATGACCGCTTTATTGCTGACCCCGCTTGGCAAGTTATTACTTCTGCTGCCTATAACCAAAAAGCCTTAGATAATTTTAATTTCCCAGAACGGGGTCAAATTGGCAATCATTCTCCCTTTGCCACAGTTCTCTTGGAAGCCCTAGAGGGGGCAGCAGACGCTTATCCCCCGCCTAGCAATGGTAAGCCCCAAGGAGATGGGGTGATTACAGCAATGGAACTCTGTTCCTATTTGCGTGACCGAGTGGAAACTCTCACAGAAGCCTTTGCTGTTCGCCAAACTCCCGATCTCCATCCCCTTAAAAAACACGACAATGGACAGTATATTTTCCTCACTCCAGGACACAAACTCAATTTACCTGCTGCCCCTCCACTCAACGAAGCTCAAAATCCTTACCGAGGTTTAAAGTCTTTTAATGAAAAACACAGCGACTTTTTCTTTGGGCGTAGTGAACTCACCCAAGGGTTAAAGAGTTTTGTCGAAACTAATTCTCTAACTGTGGTATTGGGTGCTAGTGGTTCAGGAAAATCTAGTTTAGTTAAAGCAGGCTTAATTCCCCAATTGAAGCAGGAAACTAACCCAAGGTGGCAGATCTTGTCACCCATACGTCCTGGAGAAAGACCATTTCAGGCTCTAAATCAGGCTCTAGACAACGCTGAACTTGGGGAAGTAGACTGGCAAAGTCCCCAAAAGACTCTGAGTGAAAGTATTACAGTTTGGGCAAAGAAACATTCTGATTTCCAGCTATTGATTTTTATCGACCAAAGTGAAGAACTCATTACTATGTGTGCCGATAAAAACGAGCGCACTGCATTTTTCCAGCAGATACTAACAGCACTAATAGAACATCGCCATCAATTGAGGATTGTGTTAAGCCTCCGTTCTGACTTTGAACCCCAAGTTAGGGATGCAGGCTTACAATTTGCTTGCGAGGGATTAAACATGAGAAATACATTAATCCAGAGACGTTGGCAAAGTGGAAGGTTTATTGTTCCAGCGATGACACGGGCGGAGCTGCGGGAAGTGATCGAGAAGCCTGCTGAAGCCATGGTGATGTATTTTGAACCCTACGACTTAGTAGATCAATTAATTGAGGAAGTAGCAAATATGCCAGGAGCTTTGCCTCTACTTTCTTTTGCCTTAAGTGAACTGTATTTGAAATATTTAGAGCGACAACGGGAGGCCCAGTATAGCGGTAAACTAATTGAACGAAGTCTCATTCAAGCAGACTATGACAAATTGGGGGGAGTAATTCAATCTCTGACCCAAAGGGCAGATGAGGAATATAATCAGCTAGTTAGAGAAAACTCCGACTACGAACCTGTTATCCGTCATGTAATGCTGCGGATGGTGGCTCTTGGTGGTGGAGAATTAGCCCGTCGGCGTGTTCCTTTGTCGGAATTAGCCTATCCAGCAGAGAAAAAAGATTTAGCAGACGAAGTTATCGAGCGCTTTAGCAAAGCTAGGTTATTAGTTAAAGGGCAAGATGAGGAAAAAAATCCCTATGTGGAGCCGGCCCATGATGCTTTGGTACGGGGATGGGCAAAACTTTTATCCTGGAAACGAGAAGCTGAAGAGAGTTTACTGCTGCAACGGCGCTTAACTCAAGCAGTCTTTAACTGGAAAAAGCTTGCCAGGGAAGAACAACAACTATCTGGGTTTCAAGCTACAGCTAAACCTTTCATCGATTGGTTAGATGGCAAACTCAATATCCTCGAAGACTTTGGCAATAAGTTTAATCCTCGACTTGATGATCATTTTCTCCGGTTATGGTATGGAGTATCAAAGGAACAAGAGGGCTTGGAAGATCAACCAACAAGGCTTCTGTGGCACAATGATGCTCATTTGGATAGGTTGGATGAAACTTTGGACTCTGATGATAATTGGTTAAATCAGTTAGAAACTGAGTTTGTCAAGAAAAGCATTGTCCGCAAACGCCAGAATCATAATTGGCGGTGGCGAATTGCGATCGCAGTTATGGCAGGATTAAGTCTGTTGACCCTTTGGGCTTCATTTAATCTGAGAAGGGCCCAGATGCAAGAAGTTAGTGCCTTGATGGAAGCTTCTGATGGTAATATTGTCTCAGATTTTGGTGGGGGTAAAATAGATGGAATAGTGGCAGCGTTTCGAGCCAAGGAAAATTTTGACCGTATTTGGTTTGCAGACCGTCATACCCGTACTCAAGTTGAACACAACCTGTCGAATACTGTTCATAATGTAGCTGACCCCAACACTCTGGGAAGACACGCAAACGCCCTTACCGATGTTAGCTTTAGTCATAAGGATAAGATGTTAGCCTCTGCTAGTTGGGATAACACGATTAAACTCTGGGATGCTAATACTGGAAAAGAAATTCATACTCTCAAGGGTCATACGAATGCTGTTATGAGTGTTAGCTTTGGTAGTGATGATAAGACATTGGCTTCTGGCAGTTTCGACGGCACAGCAAAACTTTGGGATGTTAACACTGGAGAAGAAATTTATACTCTTACCGGCCATAAAAATATTGTCAAAAGTGTCAGCCTTAGTTCTAAGCGCAAGATGTTGGCTTCTGGCAGTTTCGACAACACAATCATACTCTGGGATACTTCCACTGGAGGAAAAATTCATACCCTTAAAGGCCATGAAGATGTGGTCGAGGATGTCACTTTTAGTCTTGATGGCAAGATGTTAGCTTCTGCTAGTCGCGACGACACAGTAAAAATTTGGAATACCACTACCGGAGAAGAAATTCATACCTTCACCGGAGATAAAGGACATAAAGAAGATGTTAAAAGCGTTAGCTTCAACACTGATGGAACTCTAGCTTCGGTGAGTGCTGATAATACAGTGAAATTATGGGATATCAAAGATAGGAAACTAATTAATACCTTTGAGGGAAATCAGATGGGAGATATTGATGTTGTGGATGTAACCTTCAGTGCTGATAGTGAAATTTTAGCCTTTGCAACTACCGATAATCAAGTAATACTAAAATTCAAAAAAAATAACCAAGAATCAAAAGGCAGGGAAGATGTAGTTATTAGAAATGGTGTTCAAAGTATTAGCTTGAGTCCTGATGGCAAGAGGCTAGCTTCTGCTAGTAATGACTGGACGGTGAAACTTTGGGATACTCAAACAGGCAAGCGAATTAGAACCTTTACTGCCCATACAAATGATGTTCAAAGTGTTAGTTTTAGTCATGATAGTAAGATGCTAGCTTCTGCTAGTGAGGATAATACTGTTAAAGTTTGGGATACCAACACACGCCAGGAAATTAAAACCTTTACTGAACATGAAAGAAAAGTTTGGGATGTTAGTTTTAGTCCTAATAGAAAGATGCTTGCTTCTGCTAGTAGCGACAAGACAGTTAAACTTTGGCATATAGATAAATCCGAAGCTGTTCGTACCTTCAAGGGACATGATAGTACTGTTTGGGGTGTTAGTTTTAGCCCTGATAGTCAGATGCTTGCTTCTGCTAGTAGCGACAAGACAGTTAAACTTTGGCATAGAGATAAACTCGAAGCTGTTCGTACCTTCAAAGGACATATAAATGCAGTATATGGAGTAAGCTTTAGCCCAGATGGAAAAATGCTTGCTTCTGCCAGTTTTGACAAAACAGTGAGACTTTGGGACATCAAGACAGGTAAGGAGATTCAAACCTTTGCTGGCCATGAAGGTGCAGTACGTGGAGTAAGCTTTAGCCCCAATGGAAAAATGCTCGCTTCTGCTGGTGACGATAATACAGTAAAGCTTTGGGACATCAAGACAGGTAAGGAGATTCAAACCCTTACTGGACATACAGATAATATTCGAGGGGTAAGCTTTAGCCCAGATGGAAAAATGCTTGCTTCTGCTGGTGATGACAATATGGTCAGGTTGTGGCAGTTGGATGTTGATTATTTAGTTAAGGAAGGGTGTACTTTTATCTCCGAATATTTTAAAAATAATCCTCCTGAAAACAACAGGGATAAGCAATTATGCAACAATATGGATCACGACGACCAACAAGTAATACGAGATTCTGTTTGGTAGCGCAGGTTTCCTTGATAGCGGGTTTTTAAGAACCAGATTTGGCATCATTACAAATAATTCTTGAGTAAGAAAATGTTTAAACGCAACCTCGCTTTCGTTATTGGTATCAACAACTATCAAAACGGCATTCCCCCCCTCAAGACTGCTGTTAACGATGCTAAAAAGCTTACAGAAACTCTACAGACTAAACATGGCTACCGAGTATGGGTTTACTTAGATGAAATAGCTACCCTCCAAAATCTAATAAAATTCCTTGAAGAAACATTACCGGAGCAAGTTAAGGGCGATGACCGTTTGCTATTTTACTTTGCTGGTCATGGGGTTGCTCTTAATGGGGATGATGGGCCGGCGGGCTATTTAATTCCTCAAGATGCTTCCCTGGGGGATACTAGTACCTATTTTCCCATGGCTAAGTTACACAATGCTTTGACCCAGCTCTGTTGTCGTCATTTTTTGGGGGTTCTCGACTGTTGCTTTGCAGGTGCTTTCCGTTGGTCTAGTAACAGAGATGTAGTTATTCCCACCAAGGTGATTCACAAAGAAAGGTATGACCGCTTTATTACTGACCCCGCCTGGCAAATTATTACCTCCTCAGCCTCTGACCAAAAAGCCCTAGATAACTTTAATTTAGATACACAACGGGGTCAACTTGGAGAACACTCGCCTTTTGCAACTGCTTTGTTAGAAGCACTAGAAGGGGCAGCGGATATTTATCCTCCTCCTCAATCAGGGCAACCCGGTGGAGATGGGGTTATTACTGCAACTGAGCTATATTTGTACTTGCGCGATCGCATCGAAATTTCTACAGAACAAATTAGCCACAGGCAAACCCCAGGAATTTGGTGTTTAAATAAACATGACAAAGGGGAATATATCTTTTTGTCTCCAGGACACAAACTCAATTTACCCCCAGCCCCTCCCCTTGATGAATCCCAGAATCCCTATCGTGGTTTGCGCTCATTTGAAGAAGAACATAGTAATCTATTTTTCGGCAGACAAGCTTTGATAGAACAATTGTCTCAACAAGTTTACCAACAACCTCTAACTGTTGTTCTAGGGGTTTCGGGAAGCGGTAAATCTAGCTTAGTTAAAGCAGGATTAGTACCTTATCTTAAAAAGTTTAATCCCCAGCAATGGCACATTCTTACCCCTCTGCGCCCTGGAGAGTCACCGTTATTAGCTTTAAATCGAACCTTAGCAGCAGATAATCTGGTTGTAGATGATGAAGTTGAGATCAAAGACAAGTTGACAAACTGGTTAGAGCAAAATTCTCAAACTAAATTGCTCCTTGTCATCGACCAAACAGAAGAATTATTAACCCTCTGTCGCGATGAAGAACAAAAAGAAAACTTTCTCAAACTCTTAGCAGAATTACTCCTTAACTACCCAGAAAATTTACGAATTGTCCTCACCTTACGGAGTGACTTTGAACCCCAATTTGCCAATTCTGTTCTAGAACCCTATTGGTATTCCTCTCGGTTTATCGTACCAGCCATGACACGGCAGGAATTAAGGACTTGCATTGAAGAACCAGCCTCGGCAAGGGTTATGTATTTTGAACCCCATAGCTTGGTGGAACAGTTGATTGATGAAGTAATACAAATGCCTGGGGGATTACCTTTGCTGTCTTTTACCCTAAGTGAACTGTACTTGCAATATTTAAAGAGTGTCAGGAAGAGGTACAAGGAAAGACAGAGCTATTACTCAAGAAGATTACGAAAAATTAGGAGGAGTAACCCGCAGTCTCACTCAAAGAGCAGACCAAGAATATGATAACTTAGTTCAAAAAGATACAGCCTATACTTTGACTATCCGCAATGTGATGCTACGGATGGTAGCAGTAGGTGGTAGAGAATTAACTCGGAGGCGAGTTCTTCGCTCTGAACTCAAGTATCCTGAATCGGAAAATACCCGGATTCAAACAGTAATTCAACGTTATACTGAGGCGCGTCTGTTAGTAGAAGGGCAAAATCACCAAGGAGAACCCTATGTAGAACCAGCCCATGATGCTTTAGTGCAGGGTTGGCAAAAACTTTTACAGTGGAAACAACAGGAAGAAGAAAGTTTAATTTTACAACGGCGATTAACACCTGCTGCGGTGGAGTGGCAGAGGGTTGTTAGTCAGAAAAAAACATCTGGTTCAGCTTTACATATTAGCACTGCTGTTGATTGGTTAGATCAACAACTTTCAAGCATTGAAAGTTTATTTACAAAAATCTCCACAAACTTGGTTCGAGACTTGGCAGCGAACTCGAAGAGATCCGCGTAGCGATGCGCAAAATCAGCATCAACCTGTCCTAGATAAACCTAATGAGTTTCTTTGGAATGCTAATCCTTATCTAGATATTTGCCAAGCAAAACTCAATACCCAGCAAAATTGGTTTAACCAGTTAGAGGTTGACTTCCTTAAACGTAGCATTTTGCAAAAACGTCGTAATGTAAGTTGGCGGTGGCGCATTGCCCTTGGGGTAATCATCAGTTTAAGTGGGTTAACCATTGGAGTTTTGTTTAATCTGAGAAACTCACAGATTAGGGAAGCTAAGGCTTTGAGGGAAGCAGCAGAAATCAACTTAGCTAATAATCATTCTCTAGACGGGATGATTGAGATTTTACAAGCTGGAAATACCTTAGAAAAGCCACTTTTACAGATTTTTCCTCCCCCTTTGCAGCTACAAAATCAAATAACAGGAACCTTGCAAACAGCAGTTTACACAGTCAGGGAACGCGATCGCCTATCAGGTCATCAACGTCCGGTTAGAAGTGTAGTATTTAGCCCCAATGGTCAGCAATTAGCCACCAGTGGAGATGATGGCATCGGTCGTTTATGGAGTCAGCAGGGTCAGGAATTACAAAAATTGGACAAACAGCAAGGTTCTGTAAGCAGTATTAAGTATAGTCCGGATGGTCAACTAGTTGCTACAGTAGGTGATGATGGCTCGAATCCGTCTGTGGAATCTTCAGGGGGAGTTAGTCAAACAATGGAATGCTCAACAGGGTCAGTTATGGGGAATTGAATTTAGTCCCGATGGTGACTTCATCGCTAGTGAAGGTAACGATGGAACAGTGCGATTATGGGACTTGCAGGGGAACTTCTTAAGAGAATTAAAAGGGCATCAAAAGCCAGTAAGAAGTATCAGTTTCAGTGCAGATAGCGAACGGATCGCTAGCGGCTCAGATGATGGTACAATCCGTCTGTGGAATCTCCAGGGTCAAGAACTAGTAAAAATTCCTGCTCATCAAGGAACTGTAAGTAGTCTAAGTTTTAGCCCCGATGGTCAACGACTTGCTAGCACAGGAGAAGACAGCTTAGTGCGAATGTGGAATATACAGGGCAAGTTAATCTCGGAATGGGAGGCTCAACAACTTAAACTTTGGGCTGTAGCATTTAGCCCTAATGGGCAAAAATTAGCTACGGCAGGGGGAGACGGCACTGTTAAAGTTTGGGATTTACAAGGTCAAGAATTAGATAAGTTTGTCGCCCACAAAGGGCCCGTTAGAAGTCTCAGCTTTAGTCCCGATGGTAAGCAGTTAGCTAGTAGCGGCGATGATACGATGGTTCGTATCTGGGATTTACAAAGCCAAGAATTAAAAGCATTTGTTGCTAAAAATCTAGCTAATGAGAATACTTTAAGTACAGATGGGGAGAAAATAGTTAGCGGTGGTAAGGATGGTACTATTCGCTTGTGGGATCTCCAAGGACAACCTTTAGGCAAGACATTTAAGGCTCATTCTCACCCTGTTGAAAGTGTGGCTTTGAGTACAGATGGGGAGAAAATAGTTAGTGGTGGTAAGGATGGTACTATTCGCTTGTGGGATCTCCAAGGACAACCTTTAGGCAAGCCATTTACAGGTCATTTAGATGGGGTCAACAGTGTTGCTTTCAGTCGAGATGGTAAGAAAATAGTTAGTGGTGGTGAGGATGGCACTATTCGCCTGTGGAACTTACAAGGACAACCTTTGAGGGAGGAGCCATTTACAGGTCATTTAGGTGGGGTCAATAGTGTTGCTTTTAGTCGAGATGGTGAGAAAATAGTTAGTGGTGGTGAGGATGGTACTATTCGCTTGTGGGACTTACAAGGTGAGTGGAAACGAGCCTTTCAACTCTATCAACCTCAAGTAACTTCCGTAACCTTTAGTGCAGATGCCAAGAGGATTATCAGTAGCGATAACATAGGTCGTATTTTAATCTGGGATTTGCAAGACCCTCAAGGGCAACTACCAATGGTAGTATGGCAAACTCAACAGCCTACTCTTAGTAGTATTAGTTTGGATTCAGAGGGTAAATTGCTAACTACTTTAGGAAGCAACGGTAGTGTCAAATTGTGGTCATTTCAATCATCCGATGAACTAATGCAACAAGCTTGCCGATGGGCAGGTAACTATTTAAAAAACAACCCCGGTATCGAAGAGAGTAATCGCAATCTCTGCAATAACATAAAGAACTAATTTTCCCAAATAATTAATGGTATTCCTTTTTTGAAAAGGTTGCTCTGTCTAGCATAGAGAATATCCACTCAGAAGTCAGAATCATCACTGAAAATATACCCATAACAAAAATTTGGTTTAAACTAAAAAGTCGGCAAGATTTAGATGAGAAAGTTGCGGAAGCTTCTAATAGTATCGTCTATGCAGGCTACTACAACTTCACTGTTAATACTACATTCAAACATATAGCTATCTAGCTGACTTTTTCTATTCAATAACCCTAAAGTATTTAAACGTTTACTTCTTTGACTTGCTCCCGGTTTCTGTTGTCCCGATTTCTTGCCAAGCGTAAGGGACACTTGGTATCAAACAAAAGCCGACCTCATCTACATATCTTATGTCTATTTCTCCTCGTTTTTCTCTTTGAATCAGTATAGTATGGCGATCGCAACCTTAAAAATCTTAGTAATGACTATATATCCCTATCTTTCCCTGGAGAACGTGAACCTCCAAATTGACCAAATCCTTTTTTAGTTTTGGTATTATCATCATCTGATTCTTTCTTGTCAGAATCCGCGACCGCAGCTTCCTCTGATTGACTATCTTGACTAGAATCCGATGATACCTGTTCTTCAGGATTTTTTTGAGATTCTGTATTTTCCATACCTAGCTTCTCGCACCTAACCTGCAAACCAAATCCTAACTTAAATAAGTAACTTTTTCTATTAGAAGTATCGTTTTGATACAAAAATTATTACCTATTACTTAAGAGTATGCCAAGAAAAAAATGATCCAGAAGCTATAGGTGTTTCGCGTTTCGCGTAAGCGTTGCCGCAGGCTAGCCTTGTCGTAAGACTAAGCTAATAGCTAATAGCTAACAGCTATATTAACTTAAGTACTCTAATCAACTGCCCCTAAAGCCTTAAGAGTATTTTTCTGAGAAACAGTTAAACCACTAACATTCTTAATATTCATCCCCTCATAGGGGCGATCAACCCTCATAGTTTTGACACATTCCCCTGTTTCAAGCTGCCAAACCTTCAAAGTTTCATCCTCCCCACCACTAACTAAAACCTCACCATCGGCACTAAAGGCAATGGAACGGATCGCTTTATCATGCCCTTGCAAAGTTTTGACAACCTCACCAGTCTCCAGATCCCACAACTTAACCGTCGTATCATCACTACCACTAGCTAACACTTTACCATCAGGGCTAAAAGCAATTTTTCTGATGCGATCGCCATGTCCAGATAAGGTTTGTAAATATTTCCCTGTCTCAATATCCCAAAGTTTAATCTTCCTATCACCGCTGCCACTGGCTAGAATCTTTCCACTAGGACAAAAAGCCACTGATAAGACCCAATCCCTATGACCAGATAAGGTTTGCAAACACTCTCCTGTACTAACGTCCCATAGCTTGATAGTTGTATCATCACTACCACTAGCTAACACCTTACCATCTGGACTAAAGCCAATAGTCTTAACCTGTTGGCTATGACTCTGTAAGGTTTGCAAACATTCCCCCGTCTGCCAATCCCACAGCTTGATAGTTTTGTCACCACTACCACTAGCAAAAATTGTTCCATCTGGGCTAAAGCTAATACTATGTACCCAATGTTCATGACCCCAAAGTGTCTGCAAACATTCTCCTGTACCGGTATTCCAAAGCTTAATAGTTGTATCATCACTACCACTAGCTAAAATCAGCTTATCTCCTCGGTTTTCTGGCAGAAAAGCAATTGCTGAAACAAGATTACTATGACCTTGCAATATTCCTAAACATTGCCCCGTCTCAATATTCCACAATCTCACCTGTTGGTCTTCACCGCTACTGGCTATGATTTGATCATCTAGACTAAAAGCAACAGACAAAATCCAATTGCTATAACCTACTACAGTTCGCAAACACTGCCCTGTAGCAAAGTCCCATAACTTCATAGTTTGGTTTTCGCTAATACTCAATAAGTTTTGACCATCTGGATTCATAGCTACTAACCAAATGCGGGAAGCAGTTTGATTGCCTTGAGGTGAATTGCTATTCTCATTAAGAGTTTGCAAACATTTTCCCGTAACCACATCCCAAATTTTTACCGTCATATCTTCGCTTCCGGTAATTAAATTTCGCCCATCTGGACTGTAAACAATTGACCACACTTCACTATGATAATCAGGTAATGTCTTGAGACACTCGCCGCTGTCTAAATCCCAAAATTTCACCGTGGTATGATCGCTTCCTGTCACCAAGGTTTGACCATCTGGACTCAAGGCAATGGCTAAAACCCAATTAATGGGGATTTCCAATACTTGCAAACAAGAACCTGTATTAACATCCCACACCCTTACAGTTTGGTCTTCACCACCAGTAACTAAAGTTTTGCCATCGGCACTAAAGCAGGTAAAAAAGACGCGATCGCTATGGCCTAATAAAATGCTAGAACACTTTCCAGTCTTGACATTCCACAACCTCACAGTCTGGTCATTGCTACCACTAGCAAGGATATTTCCATCAGAACTAAAAGCTACTGCTTGTACTAAACTAGTATGACCCCGCAGAGTCTTCAAACATTGCCCAGTTTCGACATTCCACAACTTTATAGTCTGGTCATTGCTACCACTAGCTAATATTTGCCCATCGGGACTAAAAGCTACTGCTTGCACCCAAGCACTATGACCGCTGTAAGTTATCATGTGTTTAAGGTTAGCAACTTCCCATAACCAAATTTCATGATCAAGACTAGTAGCTAGTTGCTTGCCAGTCGGGCTAAAAGCAGCGGCAAAAACTCCCCCTAAAGTTCGAGTTACAGTAGAACGACTTAAGTCTGCATTGGCAAAATTGACATGATGCAAATTCATCCCCTGTAGGTAAGCTTGCCAAACAGTTAAATTAGAAAAATCATAACCCTTCAAGTCAATGTCCAGTTGCCAAAGGAGATTGAGGAAATTTCCCCCTGCATATCCAGGTTTTCTAGGTTCGGAAGATTTTAAAGTTGCTAAGATTTTATCTAAATAGCTTTGTACATTTCCGCGCATCCCTAGAAAGTTAAGTAGCTTATCGGCGATAGGCTTGAGAATAAGTTGAATTTGACTATTTCTGATATAATCCTTGGCTTGGGCTTTAATTAAACTCAAACTTCCCAACAATCCTACCTCTCCAGTTTGGATCTCCTGACAAACCTCTTCAATTAAGCGATCAACTACATACTCCATAACTACAGGCTGTTGAGTAAACTTACCGGCATTTTTTTCAATCAGCGATCGCAGTTTTAAAGATTCTAAAGCTGCCAACAAATCCTTGAAAGCGACTGGGGGAATGATATCTTTTTGTAACTCCTTAAACGACACCCACTCTCGATTAATAGTTAACCAGTACATGAGTTGTCTTTCTAAATTGGGTAAGCGATGAAACTGTTGGGCTAATAAATCAGCAATATCACCAAAAATAATCGTTCCTTCTGCCAAAAACTGAGTAACATCCCCATCGAACAACTCACTAATGGTTGTACCTACAATCTTCAAAGCTAAAGGATTTCCAGCATAAAAATCCACCAGAGTTTGACAATCTTCCCCAGAGACAGAAAGCCCTTTTTCTGAGAGAATTTTTTTTCCATCTTGCTGAGTTAAACCTAATAAACTTAAAGAACGGATTGGTAAGTCTATGCCTTCTTTGATGCTAATTTCTTTAGGTTTCTCCCTCGTCGTCAACACCAAACAACTTTGATGGTTCGTTTCACCCCAACAGCGAAGTAAATGCCCGTATCCTTCATATCCTTGGCGATAAACCCCTGTCTGTTCATCACCTAACAAAATAGACTCGGCGTTATCTAAAACAAGTAGACAACGCTGCGATCGCAGATAGTTAATTAAGCTCGAAATTTTACCATCTAAACTTTCAGGTAAACTTGTTTCTTGCTGCTGGGACAAAAAGTTAATTAGCTCGTTTAAAAGTTCATTAAGGGGTGGCGCATTTCTTAAACTCCGCCAAATCAGAAACTCAAATTCTGATTGTAGAAGTTGGGCTATCTTTACAGATAAAGATGTTTTGCCAATACCACCCATACCAACTAAGGCGATAAGTCGGCAATTATCATCAACAATCCATCTTTCTAACGTCTCTAATTCCTCACTGCGCCCGTAGAAATTAGAAACATCAACAGCTTCTCCCCAATCTTGATAGCTTTTAAGATTTTCTGGTGTTGTACTTCTATCTTCCTCAACAATCTGTGATGGCACAGCAAAATCAAGATCAGCAATATCTCTCCAAGAGAGGGACAATTTCTGAGAAAGTTCTTCAAAAGTAGCAAAGTCAACGGGTTTCCCGGTAAGGAAATTACTAACAGTGGCTAAAGCTAATCCTACATCCTCTGCCAATGCCCTCTGAGAGCGAAAGCCATTACGTCTAACTGCCAGCTTCACTTTCTCAACGCACTGAGGATGAACTTTGAGAGATCTAGCCATAGCTTATTTCAGAACGACTTTAAAAATTCTATCAGTAGTCCTCCCTAAATCAGTCAAAACTTAGAAACAAGTCAGGTTTTCCTAGTCCGTAAGTCAGTATACAGCTTGTTTTAGTGGATATAGAAGAGTTAGACAAGATATAAGCAATGACTAATATTTTAATAAATGATGCTAATCCTGAAACTAAGAACTTATTAATGAAATGCTTGGAAACAGGAGGATTTGATGTTATCACTACAGAAGATGGACTAGTCCGCGTTCAGTTAGCCCAAAAGCAATCTTATACTAACAACCAATTATCAAAAGCAAATCAATTTGTTTTCCCTTCAATACCTCGACTGCGTGAAGTATTTGAGTTTATTGAGCTAAACTATCACCACAATATTAAGCTCAAAGAAGTTGCTCAAGCAGTGGATTATTCCTCAGCTTATTTAACCGATTTAGTACGGAAACTCACAGGGAAAACAGTCAACAATTGGATCATTGAACGCCGCATTGCCCAAGCCTGTAGATTACTTTTAGAAACGAACTATTCTGTTTATCAAATTTCTTTAGAAGTAGGTTATCAAAATCTCAATCATTTTTATTGTCAGTTTCGTGATCGCCTTAATACTACTCCAAAGGCTTGGAGAGAAGCTTCCCTTAACTGTAGTCGAAAGAAAGTTAACATCTCGGCGGAGTAAATGGAAGTATTTGGAAGAAAATGGGGTAGTGGTGTCAAGGTAATGACATCGCTACAGCATAACCCTCTTATGTCAGACTCCTGTTTTTCCTATTATTTGAACTTTCTGGACAAGAGCTATACTAAAGGATACAGAGTTTACTCATCTGATTTTGGTGATTTTGCTGTCCACAAGAATTTTTAGTTAGAAAAAAGCTTGCGATCGCATAATATATATAAGCCCCAGAAATCAGAAATGACTTTTGTTTTCGGAAAGTAACAGAAGAAAAAATCAGGAATATTGAAGTAATTAACCAGTACAGTTATCAGTAGAATTTTTTATAGTTAGAAGAGCTTTTTTCACTGTGTAGATAATAACTAATAGCTATTTTCCTGCTCTCAATTAATTCGCAGCAAGTTGAACATTCATAAAGCAAAAATATTGTTATTTATTTAACCCACAGCAAACTCGGTCAACTGACGCATCTTAGGAGTGTTGAAACCAATCACAATATCTTGCTTTGGCACTCCCATCTCCACTAACTCCTGAGCAACATCAACCTCAGTTGTATTTTGCTCAATCCAAATCTTCCCCTCCTTAATACTCAAGTGCATCATACAACCATAAACTCTTCTTTGCTGATTCCAACCAATACTAATAATTTGATAGTGGTCGCGCTCTAAATCAAAAACCTGTTCCACATCAACCTCACCATAACTAGGTTTGTACTGGGAATAAGTTGTTAGTATCTCCTTAATCTTTTCTCGGTAACTTGCTAACTTATCCATGTAGCAATCTCCTCCTTATCTACATCATAAACAACAATCTTTAGCTCGTTTTCTTGAGCAATAATTTGAGTAAAAGCTAACTTAAAAAAATCGTCATAAACACTCAAAGGAACTGCTAAATATAAAACCCTCTCTGGTTCTTCTAAACGCAATGCTGTGCGGTAATTAATAAATTGTCCCAGGGCTGTATGAAACTCAGAAATCTTAGAAGCACTAACAAAGTTTTTTACTTCCACAGCTATTTTTTCTGTCCCTTTCTCGGCAGCTAAAAGCTTCTCAACCCCCAAATCTATTTGAATATCAACCCCACCACAGCGAATACTCAAAGGGTCATCGGTAATCACCCACCCATCCTTTTCCAAAGCAGAGCGCACAATATCATGGAATAAATCCCTTGCCATAGTTTGATTCTATCCCCACAATCAACCTGATAACCTAACAAATTATCTCAAAAAGGTTTAGGCTCAACAATCTTCACCTGCAAAGTACCAATCACATATTGCCCCTTCAACGCCGCAATAACCTCCTCAATCTTCGCGTAATTCAACACAACAGAACTACCACTCACCGTAATAGCCTGTAAACTATCCCCTTCAACAGGAGTATTAATCTCCTCTGGAAAATCCACCGCCACAGAGCCAGAAACAAAAGCCACTCCCTTTAAAGACTGCTGTTGTATCTTCAGCAGCTTCTCCACCGCCTCCTCATCATTAAAACTCAAAGTCTCCAACCTAGTAGTCGCCTCCTTCCCCACAGAAGTAGTCAACTTCTTCACCACCAACTGCTCACCAGAATGATAAAGCTTCCCTTCCCTACTCAAAAGAATAAACTCATCATTAGCCAAATCCACCACAAAATAATCACCATCCACAGAAGAGCGATCACCTTTCCTAAAACCCTGTACCTCCGCCCACACATGATGGTTTGCAGCCTTCTCGTTATACATGGTAATAGCAGAATCCCGCAAACCAAGAGACTGTCCCGCCTTCTGCACCACACCCCCTTCTAATACCAGGTGCAAATTAAACAGCAGTATTATAATTGCTCCCACCAACACCCAATACTCCGTCACACTCCCCGTCTCCAACCGCCGTCGGGGATTAGAACCACACACGCACCACACCGGCTCAGGCCAGAACAACTGTACTCCCTTCTTCGTAAAAGTATCACTAAAACAACTAATCAAATGACCTAACGGCAGCGCCAACAAAAACAGCACCTTCCCCAAAATTAAACCCACCAACAAACTAGGTAAAGCGATCGCCACCGTAGCCAACAAAGAATGAGTAATCGTTCTATGGGGATACCTATCCTCAATCCAACTACTGAAAGGGAAACAAATCTGACCAATCAAACTAGTACTAGTATCAATATCAGGTAATTGACTACCAATAATCGCCAACCCTAGAGGTAAAGGGTTGAAACTGCCTAGAATGAGTGAGACTCCAGTAGCTGCGATCGCAGCGTGAGTTATCGCCATCATAAGCAGTTCTCGGAAATGTTTTTCTCAATACCACCATGCATTTCTATTGCCACTGCTTCAAACCATTGTACTCCTTGAGGGCCCGCTCATTACCAGGCTCAATTGCCAAAGCATTCTCATAGGAAGTCAATGCCTCAGACAGTCTACCTAACTGCTCTAAAGACAAACCACGGTAATACAAAACATCCGCATTCTTGGGGTCTATCTTGATAGCCTTATTATACGAAGCTATAGCTTTAGAGTGTTTTCCTGAAGCAGCCAGTGACATACCACGATAGTACCAAGCTTCAAAATAGTTGGGTTCAAGCTCTAAAGCCCTTTCATGGGAAGCCACAGACTCAGGGTATCTGCGTAGGTAATACAAAGAAACACCTCGATTTTCCCAAACATAAGGAAGATTAGGGTCAATTTCCAAAGCTTTATCGTAAGAAGCCACAGCCTCAAAGTATTTGCCTAAATGTTTCAAAGCAATACCGCGATTGTTCCAAGTATCAGGGTCATTAGGGTCAATTTCCAAAGCTTTATCGTAAGAAGCCACAGCCTCAGAATCCTTACCTAATCGCTCCAGTACAATACCGCGACTGTTCAAATTAGAAGTATCATTGGGGTCAATTGCCAAAGCTTTGTTATAGGAAGTTAATGCTTCAGAGTCCTTACCTAATTGTTCCAATAAAATACCACGACTGTTCCAAATAAAAGTATCATTAGGAGCAATTTCCAAAGCCTTGTCATAGGAAGCTAGTGCCTCAGAAGACTTACCCAACCGGAACAAAGACCAACCATAATAAGACCATAACTTAGCATTTTCAGGTTCAATCTTCAACGCCTTACTATATGAAGATGCAGCTTCAGAGTAATTACCACAATTCATCTGTGCGGCTGCACGATGAATTAATGCCTCAGTATAATTAGGTTTAATCTCCAAAGCCTGGTCATACTTATCCACAGCCTCCTGGTAACGCCCCTTGATACAAAGCTCAACACCCTCATTCACAAGCTGTCCTGCTTCTTGTCTATCAGAAACAAATCCTCCACAAACCTCAACAAGATCGGCCAAAGAATAATCTTGCTGAACATCTTCAAAAACACAGCCAGATAAAGGGAAAAGGAGAACTCCCAAGAAGGTGATCCAGTAACAAGATTTCATGACAACCCACAAAATAAATATGAAATCAAACTCTACCAACATCCTAACTGCATCAAAGATACTAAACTCTCTGAGTAAGCAAAAATTTATGGAAGAGTGCAAATTGCTGACACTATCTCCTTATCTAGGATGAAAACTCACTGTCCTCTCCTCTTTTTTGCTCCCCTAATCTGTCCCAATTGCTTAAACATCATCGCCAGGATTAGGCTAACACCGCCGAAAATGTAGAGTGATCTATTCCCAGTTCCCATACCGACAAATCTGACCACACCGAAAGCCATAAATGAGCTAATAATAATTGGGGAAATATCAAGGTACTGGCTATGTTCAGGCTTCGCCTTCTGGTTCAACCCTAAAGCCTCATTTCTAATCACCTTCCTCGCTAACATAGGATTTCTCCCAGCCAAAGGTTGTAAAGCTGCTAGCTTCTCCCTACTCAAATCCAAACCTTGTTTAAAGGCTTCTTGTTTCATCACCTCCCGAATCTTCTTATCTGTGGGTAGGGATAGTTCAAACTCAATCAAATCCAGAAAAATATCTCGTCCTGGGTTAACCACCGCAAAACAGCAAATCATCACCCCAGCATCAAGTAAATCTTCTAGCCAGTAACGAACGCCAGTAGTCAAACGTTTCGCCTCTGGGAAAATCAACAGAGTTCCACCCCCACAGTTAATAGCAATCTCTTCTTTCAACGCATCCATCGTCAAAGACTTGGTTCTGCCGTTATCATCCTCAATTTCTGTAGGAATATCTAACTGTTCTGCGATCGCCTGAAAGAACTTCTTACCAGAGCCTTTATATACTGCCATCGCACAATCCATTTTCGGCTGGAAATGCTCATAAACAGCCTTAGCCAATTCTCGTTTACCAGTGCCAGCTTCCCCCAGTATCAAAACAGAATGGCCCGACTCAATTGCTTTGAGAATGTTCTCCTCATCCTCCGTTAATTCCCGCCTTGGTTCCTGTACTGGCTGAGTAAATTCTTGGCTATGGATTTCACCTTGGCGGGGTTGTTCTTTGGGCGGGAAATCTCCCTCGCTAGATTTAACTTCTCCTTCAAATCAGGAGGTAAATCCTCCTCACTCATCTCATTCGCGATCGCCCGCTTCACCAAATCAGCCATCGCCAACTCACTAGCCTTCAACTCCGCAGCTTCCCTCATCAACTGCTCAAAGTTTGGATTAAAACTTTCCGTCTCTGGCTCCAAAGTTTCCAAATCATCATCTTCATCCGTCGTAATATCATGACCTCCTGACTTCACGATTTCATTACTACCTTTATCAAGATTGCTATCACCTTCACCTTGGAAAATACTTTTATCAAAACCTTCCATCTTGCCAGTCTTTTTTATATGCTGGTCTAACCCCTCCATCAAATCCACCTGCTCAGAAGATAGAAAGCTTGCTTTATTCTTTCTCTTCGGTTTTATCCCCAAGAAATTAATCCTGTCGTAGTAGGCATTGTTCCTAATACCAAACTTTTCTAGAATTTCGTTTTTGGTATACATCCTGGTTCCTGTAGTCTGAGTCATTTTTTTATTCCTCCTACATTACATATTATGTATATAGCAAGAAAAAAAAATCTCGCCATAAATTTGGTGAGACTACCAAAATTTTGTAAAGTTCAGTTACAGCAGAATATTTGAGTTTGAGAAATTGAACCTTACGAATAGCAACGAAATTAATACTTAAAAGCTTGAGACGGGATTCTAGTAAGAGAAAAATAAATGGTTAATAAATGCTTTTTCTTCTTAATATTACTTAAGCTATTTTAGGGATTTGGTTTTAAGCTTGAGCTTTTACTTCTTGCTGACAAATTAGGGATAAATACTTTTTTACTAAGTTTTGGAAAGGTGAAAGAATTAAGACTTCCCACCGTTGCAGGAAGTCGCTATTTCAGTATCAAGTTATGAACTTATTAGGGTTACTCAGATAGTACTCCCCTCAAAGGTTCTGGTATCTCTTCGTAATGCTCTAGCAAGAAGTTAGCTAGGGCCAGGTGATATTTATCGTTAAAACTGGCAGAGCGATCGCTACGAAGGGAAAACCACTTACTCACTGTTGAATTTGCTTTCCGACAAATCAAAGCCACATCGTCATAAGTAACAGCCCATCTTGAATAGAACTCCTGGGGAGTCATTATCAAATTGCAGGAACTGTAGAGCAAAATGATTCTTCGCTCCCTGGAACCCAGAGAGCGCTGCTGTTTTTCTGTCATAATCTTAATTAACCTCAAGTGGGTTGCCCGTGCAGTTTGGTTGTCAGCCCCTGCACGGGCTTTTTAATGTCTTGAAGATAACATAAATACGCTTTTAAAGAAATACGCTTATTTGCAAGTGCAGAAATACTGTAATCTTTAAATAAGTTTAATTGTAAACACGATGATTATTGCGGTACAAAATCAAAAGGGATGAGTTATGGGAGGGCTGTTAATGGCCAATGAAAAAGCCGAAGTCGAAGCTAAATCCACTGCTAAGTCAGATGGAGAAGAAAAAAAGCCCAAGGGAAAGATGAAGCGTTTAACTTTGGATATTCCAGAATCTTTGCACCGGGCTATCAAGATGAAGTCGGTGGAGGAGGGAGTTCCTATGACAGATATCCTGCGGGGGTTGTTGCAGGAGCATTTTGCTGATTAGGTGAGGAACTACAAATTATGGATGTCATCAGGGCGAGAAGAAAAACCGTTTCCTTCTTTGAAGGGTTAGAGGTAGATGGTTATCAACTACCTAACGGCGAATTCAGGGTCGGTATCATTGGGGCCAGCACAGTACTTGGTTATGGTAAAAACTGGCTCTCTCGGGCCATAGAAAGGGTGGTAACACAAAAAAAGCTTTGCTAGGTCTAGGTTTCAGCGAAAATCTCCAAAAAGTGGTAACTGAAACTCTGCGAGGAGACAGGGAGGCTAGAACCCTGGGTTTAAGGGATTTTAATCGTCTTATTGCCTACGCTGTCTCTGACGGTAAAAAAGCGGCTCTAGCTTTGCAACTAGCTCTAACAGAGGTGGCCCTCAATGACTTTTTTCGGGATGCTTTTGAGGAGCCACCTTTAAGTGTTGTCCAAAAACGCCAACTATTCTACGAAGCCTATGCTGCTAGTATTTCTCCAGAGGATTGGCGAAGAATGGATAGAGAAGAGATTTTAAGGTTAGCTTTGGCTGGGGATGAGCCGCAGTTAGAGGATTGGAACAAGTAAAGCTCCCAAAAAAACTACTTTCTAGAATCGCATTTCTATAGACTAATAAGCGAAGGTGTTAACGAGCTTCGTTTTATTTAAACATCGCTAAACTTCTTGATCATCGCTTTTGCCCTACGACGATTAGCAATATAGCGCCTATTTTGCAATCGCTGTTGAGCTAAAGTATTAACTTTTGCGAGAGCTTCAGGATTGTCCTTGAGATACAAAAGCGCAGCTTCAAACTTTTGACTGCGATCGCCCAAACCATTTATCCCTAAAAGGAACGATACCAAGAATTTTTCCCGTAAATGCTCCTAGAGTAGCTAAATTATTAGCTAGTTCTAAAGTACGGGAGCATCTCATATTTGTAAAAATATCATCAAGAAAAGAAGTTATTGAGATAAGCGCAGCGCAAAGAAAGAATACGAGGAACATTATCAATTCTCCACTGTGAACCTGATATTTTAACTCGCATTCCTATTTGTTTAATTCCTGATTCTATTGCTCCTGAACCAATAGAACTTATTTGTTCTGTTTGGTAGTAAGTCATAGTTAATGATTCGCTGACGATGAGTTTCTAAATACTTGCAAAAGTTAATAGCTTTTTTCTTGGTCAAACTTTTAAATAAATCTCTGGTTTCCGATACTTTTCCTAACCAGAGTAGCTCAGTTGCTTCTTTTAGACGTTTTAAAGAACCTCCTACTTGATAAAGGTTTTCTTTGAGATGATACCAATCTAATATTTCCCTTCTGTTTTGGATATTCCCCATCTCTTCAAACAAGTTCCAAATCCCCGGATGACCATCTCCTGTACAGAAAAAGGGGGTGAGCAATTTTTGGCTATTTACCCAGTCTATTAAAGATTTGTATAGTTTAGGCTTAACAATGGTGTTTTTGTTAACAGGAAAGATTCCCCAAGAATTAGCAATTGATCCTATAACAGGAAAGTTACTTTGGCACAATCATGTTAAACATATTGATCCCAAGTTGATAGCTATTATAAATCGGGCTATTGAAACCAACTTCTACCATCGCTACAGTGGCGCTCAAGAAATGTTAAATGCTTTCGGGACTATTACTCAAAATACACCTACTATTAACTTTCCTCAACCAAGAGTAGCTGATTCTCTTATTGTAGAAAAGCCATCGTTAGTTGATGAGCAAGAGTATAATTCCACTAATACAATCACAAAAAAATGGCATAAAGCTGTAATTGTTGCTAGCATAGTCAGTTCATTTTCAGCCTTTCTTTGGTATTTAAGCTATACTTATTTTCCTTCCCAACAACCAACTGAAACTCAATCTCTTTTAATACCAGATTCTGTTTAGCAGCACAGGTCATCGGTTAGGATAGTTAGCAGGGAAGAGAAAAGAGTTACAGTTTACCTAATTAGCTCAAAAAGCAACTATCATTTTATAAAACTTGAGCTTTTAACCAAGCACTAGGCAAGTAAAACAGTTTTTTCTGGGTAGGGACAAATGCTCTTTGGTTAAAAACATCGTAATCATTTTCTTCGATAACATCAAGAATACCTTGATAAAGCATTAAAGCAGCCCAAACAGGCCATCGGGAATCAGAATTAAGGTAACTAATTCCTCTTTCTGCGTCAGCGTAATATTTTCTAGCCCTTTGGATTTGAAAGCGCATCAACTTTCGCCAGCGACTATCCACTACACCATTAAATAAGTCTTCTTCTGTGTAGTTAAATAGAGCTAATTCATCCAAAGGTAAATAAATGCGCTCTCGTTGAGCATCTTCACCAACATCTCGGAGAATATTGGTAAGTTGATTAGCAATGCCAAGGGCGATCGCTTCTTCTTGGGGAATATAAGGTTCTATTAAACGATTCCAAGGAGCCGTATTTTGTCCTTCATCAATGCCTAAAACTGCACTAGACATTAAACCTACTGTCCCAGCAACCCGATAGCAATATAGTTTTAATTCCTCAAAGTTTTCGTAGCGACTACGATAGAGATCCATACGTTGTCCAGCAATCATATCTCGGAAAGGCTGAATATCGATGGGGAAGCGCTGTAGAGTATCGACTAAAGCAACATCAGGGTCTTCTAAAGGTTGCCCCGCAAATACCGATTCAAGTTGTTGCTCCCAAAGTTCTAAAGTTTCTGGAGTCGTGAAACGAGATTCTGGCCCATCTACTAATTCATCGGTACGTCGACACCAAACGTATATGGCCCAAATAGCTCGGCGTTTTTCCGGAGGCATGAGAAGAGTCCCCAAGTAGAACGTCTTAGAGTATTTTGCCGTAATCTGACGACAATATTCGTAAGCCTCCGAGCGGGAGACTAGGGATCTCTTTGGTTGAGGTTTAGTCAATTGCAGCATTCATCGCAGGCCAAGATTAGAGCAGTTCGGGACATTTCGTTAGTGATTAACCATTAGAATTGTCCCATTGGATTAGCAAATCTGGAAACTAAATAAGTCTTTTAGCTTCCAACTACTGTAGATGGACTTTGGGTAGCTTCTGGTAAAGATACCTTACTTTGGTCAACTTCTAAAGCATTATCTTTGGTGATCGCCGTTGCTGTTAATTTACCAGAGAGTACAGCACCTTCCATACTGGCTAAATATTGCTGCATGGTATAGTCCCCTGTAAGATAGAAGTTCTGAATAGGAGTTCGTTGGGAAGGACGACAAGCTTGTCTGCCTGGAGTGGCTTTATATACTGAACGTGGGGTTTTAACCACATGATATTTCAGTAGTTGGGCCGGGTCGTCATTACCGAAATGATTGGGGAAGAGTTTTTCTAATTCTGTCAGAGTTGCAGCAATAATTTCCTGGTCAGATTTATTAATCCAATCTTTAGCTGGGGCTAAAACTAATTCCAACATGGAGCGGTCTGGATTAGCGTATTCTTTACAGGTATTACTCATATCTGCATAAACACTAAGCAAGGGCGATCGCGAAAAGAGTAGATGGTCAATATCCGTTAATTTACGATCGAACCACAGATGAAGATTGATTACTGGAACCCCTTCTAAGCCCTCTAACTGCCCGAAGAAGTCCATTTCTTGCCAACTTTGAGGCAACATAACTTTAAGGGGGTCAACGGGCATGGCGGAGACGTAAAGGTCGGCTGTAAATATCTCATCTTCTGCCCCATTTAAGCCCCGGAGCAAGAATCCTTTTACCGTACCATCTTCATTGAGTAAAATCTCTTTTAGAGGGGCATTCAACCGTACCTCTCCACCCCGTTCAGTAATATAATCAACTAGAGGTTGACACAAACGTTCTGGAGGCGCACCATCAAGAAACGCCATTTTAGAACCATTGGTTTCTTGGAGAAAACGGTTCATGGCAGTTAGAATTACCGTCGCTGAGATTTCGTCTGGGTCAATGAAGTTAAGGGATTTGGCCATGGCAATAAAAACTTCTTTTTCCACCCTTGGAGGGATGTTTTGCTTCTTTAACCACTCTGACCAAGAGTATTCATCCATTTCCTCTACGTACTTTTGACCCCGAATAATGGCAGGAATCAAACCAATGCCGAAACGGATCTTTTCTCCCCAAGTCAACATATCGTTATTACGCAAAATTGCCACAATGCCGTTCAAGGGAGCAGGAATGGGGGGAAAGTCGAACCGAGAATAGGTTCCAGGAACGTCGGGTTGATTGAAGATCATCGAATGCTCTTTCCATTGCAAACGGTCTTCAATATCTAACTCCTTAAATAATTGAAGCATATTCGGGTATGCGCCAAAGAAAATATGTAGACCAGTTTCGTACCAATCTCCATCTTTATCTTGCCAAGCGGCCACTTTACCTCCTAAAACATCTCGACGTTCTAGGATGATAGGGATATGTCCGGCATCTGTGAGGTATTTAGCACAAGAAAGCCCTGCTAAACCTGCTCCGGCGATCGCAACTTGCATCTATAAATACTGTTATTAACTGTTGTGTGTTGATATGTAAAATTAATTATACTTTGCAATCTGTTACATTTCACAAAAAATAGCCCCAGGGCGACCTAATTTAAACTCTAGTTGCTCAAAATATTGGAGAAATGTTTACTACGATCCAGATAATACTTTACCTCACAAACCCCCTGACGGTTTTGCGGCGGTGGGAGTAACTAAATTTTATGACGGTGAAGATTTACTCTTAAGGGTATGTAATACCAAAACCGGTTTAGTTGCACAGGTTATTTGTGGGGGTAGAAAGAATTAATTAGGTATCGATCCTGATGACTTAAGATCAACGAGAATTATTGGCTTACTTTGTAATTCATCAACTGCGATCACAGCTAACTAGACAAAACCAACTATGAAACAAAACTTCTGCCGCTTTTTCCCTATTGCTAAATATCTCAGTCTCTTTTTCCTCTGCTTTTCTTTAATTGTTGCTTGTAATAATCAACCCCAAAATTCTTCTAGTTCAACTCCTGCTAGTAGTGAAGGTGGCAGAATTACCGTGGGTACAACTTTGAAACCTCGTACCCTTGATCCTGCTGATAGCTACGAACTAGCGGGGACGAATGTTATTTATAATTTGAGTGATACTCTTTACGCTTATAAGCCGGAGACGACGGAATTAGAACCTCAGTTAGCTGCCCAGATGCCAGAAATAAGTGAAGATGGCTTAACTTATATTATTCCGGTGCAAGAAGGGGTTACTTTCCATGATGGTACTCCTTTTAATGCTGAAGCCATGGCTTTTTCCTTACAACGCTTTTTAGAGAATGGTGGTAAACCATCTTTCCTACTTTCAGATACCGTGGAGTCGGTAGAAGCCACAGGAGACTACGAACTTACTATCAAACTCACAAAACCTTTTTCTGCTTTCCCCGCTTTGTTAGCCTATCCTGGCACTTGTGCTGTTTCCCCAAAAGCTTATGAAATTGGTGCAGGTAAATTTCAACCCAATAATTTCGTAGGGACTGGCCCCTATAAATTAGCTGAATTTAGTAGCGATTCGATTCGTTTTGATGTTTTTGAGGATTATTGGGGAGAAAAGCCTGCTAATGAAGGGGCAGATATGCAGGTTTATGCTAGTAATTCTGCTAACTTGTTTAATAGTTTTCGTACTGGGGAAGTTGATGTTGCCTATCAATCCCTCGATCCTGACCAAATTAAAAGCTTGCAAGAACAAGGTGAAAAGGGTGATTTCCAAGTTTTTGAAGCATCGGGTACTGCGGTTAGTTATATGGTGTTGAACCTGAAGCAAGAACCCTTAGATAAGTTGGAAGTACGCCAGGCGATCGCAGCGATGTTAGATCGTTCTATATTTAATCAAAGAATTTTGCAAGGTCAAGGAGAAGCTATTTATAGTTTAATTCCTACTGCTTTTGATGCCTACAAGCCTACTTTTGAAGAAGCTTATGGTGAGGGAAACTACGATCAAGCTAAAGAGTTATTAGAAAAAGCCGGTTATTCTCCTCAAAAACCTGCCACAGTCCAACTCTGGTATCCTTCTGGTTCAAATATCCGTGAAGCAGTGGCTTCGACTTTAAGGGCATTAGCAGAAAGAGAGTTAGATGGGGCTTTGATTTTTGAAACTAAAAGTGTAGAATCTGCCACTGCTTTTAGTAATTTACCTAAAGGGATTTATCCCAGCTTTTTGGTGGATTGGTATCCTGACTTTTTGGATGCTGATAATTATATTCAACCTTTTTTAGACTGTACCAAAGGTTCAGCAAGCAAAGGTTGTGAAGAAGGGGCAGCACAGAATCAAGGTTCTTTCTTTTATAGTGATCGTGTTAATGAATTAATTGATCAACAACGCCAAGAACAAGATACGACTAAGCGTGAGGCTATCTTTGCAGAAATTCAAGAAATTTTAGCCCAACAAGTTCCTTATCTTCCTTTATGGCAAAGTAAGGATTATGCTTTTGCCCAAAACGGAGTTGAAGGGGTAACAATGAATCCGAGTCAGAATTTTCCTCTTTGGACAATTAGTAAGTAAATACAGAATTAATCTTTCCCTATTACTAAAGAAGGGACTAGGGCGTGTTTTCAAACTATAACCATAGCAAAATACAAGCGATAGTAATCATCGCAGCATAATTCTCAGCAAGTTTCTCGTATCGGGTAGCAAAACGTCTCCATTGCTTGAGTTCGAGGTTTTTGGGGTGGGAGTAGCGGTTTTAACTTATCCCACTGTTCGTTTGTTAGGCCTCCTCTGTTCATCACTTTTCTCTGCTTGCCGTTACCTGTTTTCTAGGATACAACGAGTTTGAAAACACGCCCTAGTCCCCCAATTAAACCTAAAACTACCCACAGATGAACTAAAAGAAGGATTGACTAATTGGGCAAAGTAAGAGCTAAAATATCTGGGAAGATTAGAGCAACTTTTGCAGAGATTCAAACCAAGGAAAATGTAAGTGACCAACTGTCAAGAAATCGATCATAATGTGCATAGCAACTATAGCCAAAACGGCTTGATATCTCCACAATAACCACATCCAAAACAGAGACATAAAAGGCAGAATAAATACCATAGGAATAAAAGGTTCGTGGTCAGGAAGAACTTGAAACCAAAACAGAGGATGAATCAATCCAGAATAAATGAAATAGCCAAGATAGCCTAAAATAAAAATGAAAATGGAATGCTTAGGAAATTTTAATTGTGCTAAATAACAACCTAGCAAAAACCAAAATATGAACATGAATTGTTCCAAAATACCATTAAGCAAAGAAAACGAAATCAACTCCGGTAGTTCATAAGGGCCTGTTTCTTTTTTGATGGTAAATAAAATATAAATAGCCGAGGCTAAAAGAGTAAATAGCCAGGCGAGAATTAGAGAAATTATATAGTTTTTCTGGTGGTGGGATGAATCTGAATCAGGACTAAGTAATCCGTAAGCAAACTTTCTCTTTGAAATAACAATAAAGGCTGCGATCGCACAAAATAGCCAATAAATCCAAAGACTTGTCTCAATAGCCATAAACTTAATTAACCTCCCTATCCAGGCATTTTTTACGAAGCTTACGATAAGCAACAGATAAAGCATCACCTGCCACATTTAACTCGGCTGTTATATCATCAGGAACTATTTGCGGTATTTGACTTTCTACTATCGGCTTATCTTGTTGAATAGTCTGCCTAATTAACTTACGGAATAAACCATTTGCCCAAGGATGAGTGAGAAAATTGCGAAACTGGATAATTTTAAAAATTGTTGTATGCTCATTGACAGGAACAAAGACAAAGAATTGACGCAATTGAAACTTAAAATCTATGGCATGGAACGCTAAATTAGGTAAATGAAAACCTAATTTAGTCTGAATTTCTTGAAATTCTTGACTATAAATATATTTCCAGAAAAAACCTTTTGGTAGAGGTTGTTTAGCAACTAGAGAACTACTTCCACCCCAGTCTTCTAAAATAACCTCATCCTTAGCAAGAAGATAGGGTTCTTTTACCATACCACTACCGAATAAATTCTGATGCACAAAGGCTGAATGAACCGAATCTATTAAGTTTAAATGGACATTGCTTTTGAGATTCTTGAGCAGTAGCCCCATCTAATGGCACAATTGTACCCTGGTTATCAAGATAGCGTTCGGGATAAAACTGCTCTGGTTGTTCGCCAAAATAGGCGGGATTGTGGTGTAATGGTTTCAAGGTAATACCAACTACTTGTTGAGCAGGAATAGACCAGCCTTCCAAAACGTCTTTATCACTACTAATTCTTTGTAATCCAGCCATAGGAGGACGAAAGCGTAGGGATTCGAGAACAACGCAGTTGAGATAATTAAGTTCTTGTAATCCAGCCTCTGTTAATTTTCCCTGATTCCTCCCCATAATTCCATCTACCTCAGCTTGGGCGCGATGTAGCTTTTCAGGATGTTGTGCTAAAAGATATAAGCTCAGGGAGACACTGGCAGCTACAGTTTCATGTCCATTGACAATAATGGCAAGTAAGTTATCCCGTACCTCTTGATCGCTTAATTGCTGTACCTCAGAATCTGGAAAATTTTCCCCTTGCAGTAATAAATCCAGTACATTAGAGGAGTATGATTGAGACTTTTCTTTTCTCTGACAAATTAGTTCCTCAAGAAACTCATCAATCCCTATAAAAGCACTATCAAGCTTCTGGTTAGATGATAGGGGAAGATGTTTCCACCAAGTAGTAAATTGGTGTACAGGTCGAGTACTTTGCTGCACAATATATTTAAGATTATTGAGAAACTCATCAGCCTCTCCTTCTAAAGCAGCAAAATCTTTACCGATAGCAACTTTACCCACAAGATCTAAAAACAAAGCTAATAGTTCTGGATAAATGTTAACCTCTACACTTTCTCCAGATTGCTGGATATTTCTCTGCCATTTATGGACAAGTTGTTGGGAATAGTCAACAAAAATATCGTGAAAACCGACGATCTGCTTTTTAGAGAAAACCTCATTCAGCAATAGGCGATGCCGTTTCCAATCCTCACCATTGTTAGTAAGAACACTATTACCATAAAGACGCTGAATTAAAGAATTGGGGGGAAACTTCGAGTAATTCTTCTGATTCTCAACAAGAATATGACGAATCATTTGATAGTTAGTAACAGAGATTTGCTGTCGCCACATCCAAAAGATTTGCACAATTTCGCCAAATTGTTCATGAAACCAATGATATGCCGACAGACGATTTTTAGCCCGATAAACTTTAAGCATATTACCCACCAGCACATTAGGAGTCTCTCCGGGAATCACTCTCCCATCTAGATGATGAAGTTGTTGACGTGATTTATTTACTTGTCGAAAATACCAGGTGCTAACCAAAAACCATACTAAAACCAGACCCAAAGTATGAAATAACGATATCATCGATAATTCTCCCCTTTTTTTACATCTGAATTTAGAAAATGCTCCAGATACAGCTAAAACCCATTTAAACTAAGTTTTCTCAATTTGACCAAATCTATCTCCCTAACTCTCTTTCCTATTACTTAAATTAGTCTCTATGCCCAAATCAAGAAATAAAATAACATTAAACTTCAACTTTCTGCTCCAGCATTAATCAGCCATGGCAATTCTTGTAGACAAGCTAGTTATTTTCTCTAAAAAATGACCACAAGTTAATATTATGGAAGCTTTGCATTTAAAATGCCTAACAGTTTATTCTAATATTTAAAACAAAAGTACCCTCATTTAAAAATCTGGATTAATGATTTAAACCCTGAACTATTTCTATTCTGGAAAACTGCTCAATCTGACTTAGAGAAATTAGAATGTATCTTGCCAGGAATAAAAATCACTCATCTAGATTATGGTGAGCTATTAAAATCAGTAAACGAAAACACTTTACACACTTGACATTTAAGACAACTAAACCGGACTTGGCAGAATATCGACCTTTAGGGAATACTTGAATTACTGAGACTTTAGTAGATTGAACAAAGAGGTTAAGCTCACTTTTAACTTCATCGAAGCAGTAAGGGCAATGGTAGATAGTAACGAAAATCAACAAAACTCAGATAACTTTGTAGGTAAGGGATTTTCTTTTCCCTTAGCTATGAATGTGCAAGGAAATTTGACCCTTAGTGGTTACAATCAAAATATTGAAGAGTCCATAAGGATTATTTTAGGTACAAGATTAGGAGAAAGGGTCTATCGGCCCGATTTTGGTTCTCGTTTATCAGAACTTGTCTTTGCACCTATGAATACTCAAACTCTTCTGATGGTGCGTTTATATGTTCGAGAAGCCCTAGAAAGATGGGAACCTCGCATCACCATAGATGGAGTATATACAGAACCAGACCCCACTGAAGGCCGCCTTGATATTACGATTCAATACCATATTAAAGAAAATTACGATTTGCGGAATATAGTTTTTCCTTTCTATTTGTTACCACCAAGTTAGTGATCAATTAAGCTGTTATCAATTATCAATTAAATTATGGAATTTGATTTTTTACCTAAGCTGCCTAAACCCGATTTAGATGACCGCACATTTCAGGACTTAGTAGAAGAGTGTAAGTTACGGATTCCTCGTTACTGTCCGGAGTGGACAAATTATAACCCCAGTGACCCAGGAATAACCCTCATTGAGTTATTCGCTTGGTTAACTGACCAAATGTTGCTACGGTTTAATCAGGTTCCTCGGCGCAACTATGTCACCTTCCTAGAACTCCTTGGGGTACGCCTGCAACCTCCAACACCAGCTAAAACTGCCCTCACCTTTTATCTTAGTGCTTCATTGGATGATGCTTATAGTATTCCAGTTGGGACAGAAGTGGCGACAGTACGTACAGAAACTGAAGAAGCAGTGGTTTTTCGGACTGATAAAACCTTGGTAGTTGGCAAACCTACCCTCAAACATCTCCTCACTGCAATGGAAACTGAAACCCAACCCCAAATTCTCCGCGATCGCTTTAGTGGTATTTGGCGATTGGGGCCTAATGAAGAGTGGGAGGGGCCAGAGTTAAGTTTGTTTAATGAACAACCTGAAGAAGGGAACTGTTTTTATTTAGTTTTTAACCCCGATGACCCCATTGCCGGGAATGTTATCTCTGTCACCTTTAAAGGAGAAGCAGCTACTTCTACCGGTATTAACCCTGAACAACCGCCGCGCCGTTGGGAAGCTTGGAATGGGGCTTTTTGGGAACCTATTTTACTTAAAGAAGGGGATGATAGTACCGAAGGATTTAGCTTTGCCCAGTTAACCAGGGAAGGAGGTGATCCTTTTGATGGTACAGATGTTATTTTCCATACTCCCCAAAATTGGCCTGTCACTCAATTTGTCACTTATCAAGGGCGGTGGTTGCGTTGTGTCTATGCCAAAAAACATGACCGCCAGCCCGGTTATTCGAGTTCACCTCGCATAGTTGGTTTAAGTAGTCGTTCCTTGGGAGGAACAGTCGGGGCTACCCAATCTACTTTAGTACGGGATGAAATTTTAGGGGATAGTGATGGACAGCCCGGTCAAACTTTTCAACTCCAAGAAACCCCAATTTTACCTCGCACAGAAGCTGAATATATTGTGGTAACTCCCCCGGTGGGACTGCCCCAAAATTGGCAAGAAGTATCAGATTTTGCCGAATCTACTAATGAAGATTTCCACTATACCCTAGACTCCACCACAGGGCTAGTTCAGTTTGGTCCATTGATTCGTGAACCAGCCCAACTACAAACCGTAACTCATTGGCGAACTCAACTCCAATCCGCTAGGACTGGCCCAGCCAGCGAAGGTGATCAACCGACAGTTCCCCCAGATATAGCCCAGATGGAACGTCAATACGGGGCTGTACCTCCGAGGGGTTCAACTATTCGTATGGTTGCCTATCGTACTGGAGGAGGGCTGAGGGGTAATGTCCAAAGCAAAACCGTCACTGTCATAAAATCTGCTGTTCCTTATGTAGCTAGTGTTACCAACCACAAACCAGCCCGCCATGGTTCCGATGCAGAATCATTGGAAAATGCTGTGATTAGAGTACCAAAACTATTACGTACCCGCGATCGCGCCGTAACCGCAGAAGATTTTGAAACCTTAGCTAAAGCTGCGGGCCTAGGTGCAATCGCCCGGGCCCGTTGCATTCCCTCTTTAAGTCAAGATGACGCTGGCATCGTCCGCCTCGTCTTAGTCCCTCAAGCTAATTTAGATGGCATTGCTAGGAGGGAAGGTATTCACCCCGACTGGTTTAATCTTAATCAAAGTATTGTAGACCAAGTAATTGCTTACCTTGATGAACGGCGTTTATTAGGGGTAGAAGTGAAGTGTCATAAAGCTGAATATGTTGGGGTGGCAGTACAAACTGAGGTAGCCCTAGAACCAGAGTATAATAACCCCCAAGCCCAACAGGAAATTCTCAACCAACTCCAAGTTGCCCTCTATACTTTCCTTAATCCCCTCATCGGGGGACCAGAAGCAACAGGATGGCCCTTTGGTCGGCAAGTTTATTCTTCAGATATTGTTAACTTGTTCCAAATTATTCCAGGAGTGCGTTATCTAGGAACAGTACAACTCTTTGAAATTCGTCACGATGGGAGAAATTGGGTTAGGAGACTACCAAAAGAACCCGTTATCGACCCCGGCCCCTTGGGCTTAATCTGTTCCTGGTACGACCATCAACTACGTTCGGGCCACGTAATCAACCTAATTTAAGACAAGGAGTAAACTAAGAATGAATGGGGAGGTGATGGCAGGACAATTAGCTGTTAGCCATTAGCCATTAGCCATTAGCCATTAGCCATTAGCAAACCTATGACCCAAGCCCGCGAAGAACTTTTACCCCTAAGCTTACAACTGGTATCTATGAAGATATCAGATAGTGAGCCTCAGCCTATTAGCAGGGATAAAATTAATAGTAGCGAGTTTCTATCTTCGAGTGCTTTAGTTAATCGCAACCAAGCATCTGAGTTAGCTAAGACAGGTTGTAACTTGGTTATTTATCCAGAAGAACCAAGCGAAATACTGGTTAAAATTGCCAATCAGAGTAATCGCTGGATTTACTTAAGTATTGCCGCAGAAGGTGATTTTCCTAGCCCTTGGTGTCGTATTGGTATGGAAGGGCATACCTTGCCTCCAGGGGGAGAAATGGAAGCCGTACTTTACTTACAAATTCCCCCAGACTTTTTTGAGAATAATCAACAGCCTGCTAATGGCCCAGGCTTAGAATTAGATTATTCAGGCATTGCCTACGTTAATTACGGCCCCTATAACCCAGAAACCGCAGAGGTTCCTGAAGAGTTACCTTGCATCGCAACTAAGACTTTTCAACTCTACATTCGCCCCCGCAGTCTCTACGTCAACTTTTTACCCGATATTTATCAGGAAGTTGATTTTGTTGGTCGCATCCTGAAACTTTTTGAAGAGACTTTTGAGCCTGCTGTCAATGCCCTAGACAGCCTCTGGGCTTACTTAGACCCCTTAACAGCCCCGGAATCATTATTACCTTTTTTAGCCTATTGGGTAGGCTGGAAACTAACACCCCGCTTAAGTTTGCAGCGACAACGTTACTTGATTCGCCAAGCGATGGAAGTATATCGTTGGCGCGGAACTAGGCGAGGTTTGCGATTGTATTTACACCTATTTACGGGTTTACCTTTAGATGAAGAACTGCCGGAGGTGGAGAAACACATCAGCATTTCTGAAGTATTTGGTCAAGGATTTGTCACCGGGGGAACTCATTTAGGACAAGATTCTATAGTCGGTGGCGGCAGACCTTACCATTTTCTCGTCCGCCTCAAACCAATACCAGGAGACGAAATAGATATCAAGTTGGTTAAACAAATTATTGAACAAGAAAAGCCTGTTTTCTCCACCTACGAATTATCCATTGAACATTAAATAATTATCAATTATCAATTACATCCTACTTCTTCCTAAAAAATGAAAAATAATCATCTCCCGCCGCCGACAATTAAACCTTTTGAACGTATTTCAATTCGGGATGGTTTATTGATTAATGCTGAACGTTGGCGGTTCGCCCATGATTATCATAGTCAGAGGCAAAATGTTCACTTTCAATCCCTTAATCAACCAGGAATTGTTTGCGATTTAGGGGTGCATATTATTCCCCCTCCGGTAGAAGTTAGTGCAAAATATCGAGATAAGCGTTGGCTACAAATTCAGCCGGGAATTGCTATTGATTTATTTGGCAATTTTATTGTAATTACAGACCCAATGGATTTCCGGATTTCATCGGAAAATCGTAGTGATTTAGCAATGACTGTATATTTAGCAATTAGTTATGTTGATCCAGAAAAACTGCACCGTAAGCCTCAAAACGAATTAGTAAAAGAAACCTTTCGCATTATTGAAAAAGCTACTCCCCCTAGTGAAACAGAAGTGGAATTATGCCGTGTGGTTTTGCCCCAGGGGGCAGGGAAAGAAATAATGTTTCTGTGGAATTAAGAAATCCTCAAGATGTCTTTTATCCCCAGGAAAATGAACTAGATTTACGCTTTCGTCAGCAAGCTAGATCCCGACCACAATCTATCATTAATACGGGAATTATTGAAAATAGTTCTTCTAGGCAAGAAGACAATATTACTAACTTAAGTTATTTATTAAAATCTTTACCTGGGCTATATCCATCTCTTCAAGGAGAAAATATTATTGCCAAGATTAATTTGTCCCAGGTAAAAGAACAAGAACAAATTCTAGAACAAGATTTAATTTTCTTAAATCATCAACCTGAAGATGAATTTGGGCAAGTAGAAGTTGAACTTTTACAAGACTATTTACAAAGAGGCGGATTGCTTTTAGTAGAAATTGCTACCCAAGGCACTGATTTAGGGGCTTTGTTGCAAATACAACAAGAATTACAACAGGCGATCGCAGATGTAGCAGAAGATCAAGCCTTAGCTGGTTATATGCCAGATTTAGAAGCAGAATTGTTAGCAGTAAAAGAAGATTTAGCACAAAGAATTGGCAGCCGTTCGGGAGTATTTCAAGATTTGGCTGCAAGGTTAAATACCCCTTTAAAGCTATTTGATGATTTGCCCCGTGATCATCCTCTACGTACTAAACCTTTCCTCTTCGCAGCGTTACCAAAAATCAAAAGACAAGGGGTTCAAATTTTAACAGGAGGAGGTATCGTTGCCATTGTTGGTAATCTATCTTCGGCTTGGGGTTTAGACCCAGAACTTTCTTTATCTAGAGAAACTATACGCACTGCCCAAGAAATGGGTATTAATATTTTACTTTATGCTTGGTATAGGAAACAAATGCTTCAACTACAAAGCGCCCACTCAACCCCAACTAAAACTCCTCCTCCTCAACAACAACAAAGCCCTAAGCAAGAGAAAGCTAAAAAATCAAAACGTAGTAATCAATTATTTGATCAGTTGATGTAATTTCTAGTTGCTAGTTGCTCATCGGGAACAGTATTTTACCTATTACCTATTACTTTTTTCCTAATCGAACCGAAAGGCTTAGCTGAACTCTTAAATCGTAGATATTTCAGATTATTGGATTTTTAATTTTCATACCTTGATTCAGCAACGCCTGGTTGTTCAAATCTTTCGGAGTTGGCTAGAACTAATGATCTCTTCAACAGTTAACTTTAATTCTGGGAAGGTGGCAGAGATAACTTGGTCTTTGCCCTGGAAAGATTTAACCTTATACTGACCAGCAACCAATTGGTACACAAAAATAGTAGGAACTTTAGGATAGCCAAGATAGTTGCGACCAAAGATAAAAGTTACTCGTTCTTCCCCTGAAAATGATTATTCTCCTTCAGAATGGGTCATACTTACGAGTTTCCAAGCCCAAGCGCTTTACCTTAGTATTAGCCTTAATTATTGTTCAGCGTACCGATGAAGTGGGAGAATTAGCTAGGGTATTCCAAGTTACGGCTACGGTAATTGATGCTCGTGAAGCAGTTTAAGAGAGAGGCAAGAAAAGGCTTATACAAAAGCGATCAGCTAATGGCTAGTCGCTTTTAGCTAGTTGCTAAAATTTTATACTTGGTGAGGATATTTTATTTATTGGAGTTCTCTTAACAAAACAAATGGGCAAATTACGCTCAGAAATTGACCAAGCTAGAAATACTCGCTATAAAGGTCGTAATATTGATGCTAATTATTTAAAAAGTTTACAAGCAAGGGCTAAATTACTACAAGATAAACAAGATAATTGATAATGGAAAAAAATCAAGAGGACAGGGTTATCCTGGGAGCATCTCAGTTTTGCAGAAATAGTTTGTCTGTGAAGTTAGCTATTAGCTATTAGCTGTTAGCTGTTAGCTGTTAGCTTTAAGAATACATTTCTTGCTGCTTCAGTGAAGCTAATATCAAGTTGACGGCTAAAGCCTGTATTTACTAATTTGAGATGCTCCCGTTATCCTTTCAGAGACGCTTCTCCTTCGGAGACGCTTCGCGAACGTGAACGCACTTATAGTTGCGGTTAGACTACGGGGAATAGTAAATACTTTACTTAATACTTATTACCTATCACTTATTACTTACCCCAATGACTGATAATACAATAACAACAAAAGTTAATCCTAAACAACTTAAATTCAAGCCGGGGGAACAGCCAGCTTATTTTGAAGTAGAGGTTATTAATGAAAGCGATCGCTTCGCTAGTTTTCAGTTAGAAGTAATTGCTGCCGGTGCAGGTAGTAATCAAAACTATGATTGGTACAATGTTTCTCCTGAAGTTAGTACTAAAAAACCCCCAGGAGATATTACTAGGTTTCATGTTGCTATTAAAGATTCTCCTGTACCAGGTTTTGTGGGGATGATGAACCTGACTGTACGGGCTTTTTCTATTGAGTTGCGAGATGAAGATAGAGAAATTCTGCGCTTAAATTTGGAACAAGGTAGAGGTTTAATTCCTTTACAATTAACCTTACCTGTTGATAATTTTCAAGAATATCCTGGCGCACAAATTAATATTCCCGTTAGAGTTTATAATCCTAGCCAATTACCTGCTGAGGCTTTTTTGAACCTTTTAGGATTAGAGCCGCAATGGTTAGTTAATGGGGTAGATCATAACTTAGAAATTCCTCCAGGAAAGGAAGTAGAAACCACTTTAACTTGTCAGCTTCCTGAAGGGAAAGAAGCTGTTAGTAAAAACTACACCTTTACCATTGATGCCACTCAACGCAATGGCCCTGCTTCACAAATAAGCGGTACATTAGAAGTCTTACCTTCCGGTTTTGTAGACTTTGCTGTTGATCCTCCCCGACAAGTCATCCCGACTAAAAAGTTTAGCTGGGCTTTTTGGCGTTCTCATCCTGTTAGTTATGAACTACAGTTTAAAAACGAAAGTAATGTTGAACAGGAAGTTGGCGTAGATATAGAAGTTGAAGATCCGGGTCAAAGTGAGTTTGAAATACTCCCTGAAAATGCGGAAATAAACCCTGGAGAAATAGGAGTTTTGTTACTCCAAGCTAATAGTAAGCGCCCTTGGTTATTTGCCAACAAAATATTATTACAAATCAACGCCCTTTGGTCAGATCGTCGCTTAGATACCCGCAACGAAACTCAGAATATCGAACTACTTGTTAAACCGATTGTACCTTTGTGGTTAAGGTTACTAGGACTATTTGGTTTACTTTTCCTTGCTTTCCAATTTTCTCCTTTTAATCCTAGCAATACTAAACATAAAGAAGCAGTTAACTCTGTACAATTAAATGGTGTCGGAGAACAAATAATTAGTAGTTCTCAAGACCAAAGAATTATTGCTTGGCGAGTTGATGGTTTTTCTTTTTGGCGACCTTTACTTAATCCTAAAATCGGAGTGGTGGGCAATGCAGAAAAAGAAGTTCGTGTAGCTACCTATCGACCTGTAAATAATAATTTAGTTGCTGCTGGATTAGAGAATGGCGAGATTCAAATTTGGAATCTTTTAGAAAATCGCCAACGACCTATAGAATCTTTTAGTGCGGAAAAAGATGACCGAGTTTTAGCTTTGGAATTTACTAATAACTCTCGCTTTTTGATTAGTGGTCATGGTAGCGGCAAGATTATTTTATGGGATTTAAAAAAGGAAGCAGATGAAGATATAACAACAAGAAACCCTTTACCTTTATATGATTTTAATTCTACTGTAGAATCCCTTAAATTTGCTGGAGAAGATGACAGCAACTTGTTAATTGCCGGAAGATATAACAAATTTAGCCGTCTCAACTTAAGCGAAAAAAAAGTAGCAGAAATAAATAACTATCCTCAAGGGGGTAAAGATAATTATATTGAAGCTATAGATGTGGCAGAATTTAAACCCTATCGAGTAGTAACAGCAGATAATCAAGGTAGAATCACCCTCTGGAATATGCGTGAATGCCTATTAGAAGGAAGGGAGTGTGAAATTATTGATCAATGGTTAGATGGTCATGGTAAAAATCCTGTTCGTTCAGTTGCTTTAAGTGCAGATGGTTGTTATTTAGTTAGTAGTGGTGATGATGGCAAAGTTAAATTTTGGCCCCTTGATAAGGAAGGTTCTCGTAGTACAGAATTCTCTAAGGGTAAGAACATTGAAAAAGGTAAAGAGAGCTTTAATAGTGTTGATATTAGGGAAGTAGGAAAAAAGCTAGTTATTGCTAGCGGCAATGATGATAAAAGAGTACGGGTAGCTTGGCAGAAAAGGTTGCCTCGTTTGGGTTGTGATCAATTTAGGTAATAGGTAACGGGTTAAAATACAATAAATGTCACAAAATAAAAATGCAAACAGTTAACTTAGGAAAAAATGGCCCCGCCGTCACTGCTTTAGGAATTGGTACTTGGTCTTGGGGAGACAAGTTATTTTGGAACTATGGTGGCGATTATGGCCCTTCCCAGGTTAAAGAAGCTTTTGAAGCAGCGATCGCAGCAGGAATTACTTTCTTTGATACTGCTGAAGTTTATGGCATTGGTAAATCAGAATCATTGTTAGGGGAGTTTATGGGGCAACAGCAAACTTCTATTGATATTGCCACAAAATATGGACCTTTGCCCTGGCGTTTAACCGCAAATTCTGTTGCTGAAGCCTTGAGTAATAGTTTAGAACGTTTGCAACTCCAACAAGTTACCCTTTACCAAGTTCATTGGCCTTTTACCTTTTTTATGACCCAAGAAACTTTGATGAATGCTTTAGCTGATGAAGTTAAAAAAGGTCGCATTTTAACAGTAGGAGTGAGTAATTATTCAGCAGAAGAAATGCGCCAAGCCTCTAATATTTTAGCTCAAAGAGGCGTTCCTTTAGCAGTTAATCAGATGCAATATTCTTTGTTACATCGCAACATTGAAAGTAATGGTGTTCTCCAAACAGCCCAAGATTTGGGTATAACAATTCTCGCTTATAGTCCTTTAGCCCAAGGTTTACTCACCGGTAAATATAATCCAGCCAATCCTCAAACTCCTGAAGGGGCAAGACGTTTCGATTCTCGTTTTAGTAAGGGTGGTTTAGCTAAGATTGCTCCAGTTTTAAACGCCTTAAAGGAATTAGGAGAAAAATATAACAAAACTTGCGCTCAAGTAGCCTTAAACTGGTTGATCAATCAAGGCAATGTTATTCCTATTCCTGGGGCAAAAAATGCTCAACAAGCTACTCAAAATGCCGGAGCTTTGGGTTGGAGTTTGGAACCAGAAGAAGTTGATTATTTAAGTAATAAGTAATACCATTTATCATTTTAGGTTCTACCAAACTTAAGATGTAAGAGTAACAATTAAAATAGTCTCTAGTTCTTACCCATTTACCCATTTACCTATTACTTAATACTCCCCTCTTCCCAAACACTTAACATTATGCAGCCTCAGTATTCTTTGGTTATCCCTATTTATAACGAAGAAAGTAATCTCCCGGAATTATATCGACGGTTAAATTTGGCCAGCAAATCTTTAGATGGGGAAGTCGAATTTATTTTTGTTAATGACGGTAGCCGCGATCGCTCCTTAATTTTACTACGAGAATTACAACAACAGGATCATCGCATTTGCTACCTTAGTTTTGCCCGGAATTTTGGCCACCAAATCGCTGTCACCGCCGGTTTAAATTTTGTACGAGGGCAAGCAGTGGTAGTGATGGATGGAGACTTGCAAGATCCCCCTGAATTAATTCCCCAGATGTTGCATCTCTGGCAAGAAGGATATCAAGTTATTTATGCCCAACGTAGTAAGCGTAAACAAGAAAGTTGGGGTAAGCGTTTGCCTGCCTATATTTTTTACCGCCTCCTCAAACGCCTTACAGATGTAGATATTCCCACTGATACAGGGGATTTTTGCTTGATGGATCGTCGGGTAGTTGACTTATTAAACAAAATGCCCGAAAGAAACCGCTATATTCGGGGGTTACGTTCCTGGGTAGGTTTTAGGCAAAAAGCAATTCGTTTTGAGCGAGATCCGCGTTTTTCTGGGGAAGTTAAGTATACCTTTGCCAAATCTTTTGCCTTTGCGATGAATGGTTTGGTTTCTTTTTCTGTAGTGCCTTTGCGACTCTCTACTTACGTAGGTTTGTTAGCTGCTGGAGTAGCAATAATTATGGCAGGAATGGTTCTTTATTGGCGGATTATCGAACCAAGTTCCCCTTTAACTGGTTTTGCTACCATTGCGATCGCGATTTTCTTTCTTGGTGCAGTCCAGTTAGTTAGTATCGGTATTTTAGGAGAATATATCGGACGAATCTATGAAGAAGTTAAAGGTCGTCCTTTGTATATTTTATCAGAGATAGTTGGGTTTGAGCAGTAAGAAGTAATCAGTTTTGTTTGGGATTTTCGTTGTTTATAAACGTCCCTTTACCCGCCAATTTTCAATTGGCAGACTACTAGGAGTTAACTATTGCTCTCCTAGCCAAATTTATTAGCAAAGCGGTAATAGCTACAGCAACCACTAACAAGATAAACGTCACCACTACCAAAGCCGCTCCATAACCAAAGTCAAGGTAGCGCATAATAGTTGAATAAATATAAATAGAAACAGTTTCAGTTGCCCCTGCTGGGCCTCCTCCTGTCATCACTTGTACCAGATCAAAAATGCCAAATGATTGGGCAAATCTAAACAGTAAAGCAATCAGAATTTGCGGCATAATTAAAGGTACAGTAATTTGCCAAAAGCTTTGCCAAGGAGTTGCCCCATCGATTGAATGAGCTTCGTATAAATCTCCAGGAATTGATTGTAATCCGGCTAAAAGAAGAATGCTAATAAAAGGTGTTGTTTTCCAAACATCAGCAATAACTAAAGCTAACATTGCTAAAGTAGGATTTCCTAACCAACTAATTCCTTCCTCAATTAGGCCTAAACGAAAAAGAAGATCATTAACAATACCAAATTGGTCATTGAAAATCCAAGCCCAGGCTAAACCCATAACCGCAGTAGGTAAAGCCCAAGGAATAATGGAGATGGTACGGACAATTCCCCTACCTTTAAAAGATTGATTTAAAACTAAAGCAACTGCCATTCCTAAAACCAATTCAATGGTGACACTAGCTAAGGTAAAGATGCTAGTGTTCCACATACTTTGCCAAAAACGCCCATCTCCAACCATACGTATATAGTTAGTTAAACCAGAAAAAACTGGCTGTAATTGTGTACCAAGGTTTTCAGTAAATAAGCTTAACCAAAAAGCTCTACCAATGGGATAAGCAAATACTAAAAAAAGCAAAATTAAAGCTGGAATAACCAACATCCAACCAATTCTTTGTTCCCTTTCCCGAATAATATCTCGTGCCATTATCTCACCTATTACCTATTTAACAAAGTACGAGTTTCTCTCGCCGCAGCAGCCATCGCTTTTTCCGAAGTCATTTTATCTGTCAAAGCCGCACTAAGATAGCGTTGCAAAATATCAGATGCTTGGGCATATTGAGCAATAGGTGGACGGAGTGCCGGGTTTTTTAGTACTTCTAATAGTTGAGGATAGTGGTCATACTTAGCGACAATTGTTGGGTCAGTGAAAAGAGATTTAATGCTAGGGACATAACCCGTTTCTAACACAAACTTCCGTAAAACATCTTCGCTACTGAAGTATTTAATTACTTCCCAAGCAGCATCGGGATGTTTACTACTCTTAGCAATGCCTAAGCCCCAACCACCTTGACAAGCACCACTTTGGGTCTTAGGTCTACTCACCATAGGTTTAATGGCAAATTTGCCTTGAATGGGGGAATCTTCGGCAGAAGCTAAGCTAAAAACATAAGGCCAATTACGCAGGAAGACAGCATTACCATTTTGGAAAAGGCGGCGAGTTTCTTCTTCAGTGTAAGTAGTGACACCGGGGGGAGAAACTCCCATTTCGATGCTACGGTGGAGAAACTTTATTGCTTGGATTGCTTCTGGTTGATCTAATCCTACTTCTAAACTTTCTGGGTTAACCCAAAAGCCGCCACTACCTTCAAGGACTTCCACAAACACCGCAGCAAGTCCTTCATATTGTTTACCTTGCCAAACATAACCCCATTCTGCTTTACCCTCTTCTTGCAATACCTGGGAAATACCCAAAAGTTCGTCAAAGGTTTCTGGGGGTTGATAGCCTGCTTCTTTTAAAAGATCCTGACGGTAGTAAAGCATTCCGGCATCGGAACGGAAGGGGATGCGATAAAGCCCTTCTTGGTAACGCCCACCTTCAATATCCCCATCCAGATATTTGTTTAAGTCTAGGTTGTCTTGGTCAATGTAGTCGTCGAGTTCTTTTAACCAGCCTGCTGCGGCGAATTTGGGAACCCAAACAATGTCCATATAAACTAAATCATAGGGGGAGTTGCCCAATAAAAACGAAGAAGTATAAAGGTCTTCTACCTGGTTGGTGGGATTGGGACCTTCAATGATTTTTAAGTTTATTTCTGAGTTAGTTTGATTGAACTCGTCAACTAAACTCTCCCAGCTAGATGCTTCTAAAGCTTGCATGAGTACCGTAACAGTAATCGGTTGCTGGGTGAAAGCTGGCAAAATCAGGAATTGTATAGTTGCTAAAGTTGCGACAATTCCTAGAAGAAAGCGGAGTAGCTTGATTTTTTTATTTAATTTAGGAAGTTTTAGATTAAAGCCCATTTAAAAATGACAATTTTTTTAAGCAGAGGTTTGTTATCTCCTAACTATAGCGAGAGATTAAACCTAGCTATGTCAACAAATGCAACAAAGTTTTCTACTTAACTCTCAACTTCCTGTACTAAAACAAAAGGCTGTACGATAATAGTGTTAAATTGCTTATTGGGTTCTTGATTCCAAGTTGCGAGTTGCTCAGAAGAAGGCTTGGCAATAAGTTGTTCAGAGATCCAATTTTGTACTGACGCTGTATCATTGGCAGCAACTTTAACTCCCACTTCCACTAAATCTAAGTAACTTGTTACCACGATCAAAGCATCTCGCTTAGCATGGGGAGTAAGATTTTGCCAATCTACTTCAGCTAGATTTTCTGCTAAGGTTGCTCTAACATCTTCCACAATCTTTTCTTCTCCACACTTGATTACTAAGTATTGTCTATTTCAGCTAACCATTACTCATCTTCGGAGCGCAAGTCTTGAACGACTTCAATACTCAATCCTGTTATTTCTCTTTCCGACTCTTACGCCGACGCGGAGTCGCAACGCAATTATCAATTTTATCTTCCCAAGGAGTGCATTTCATTGATTACTTTAGTACACCTTTGAGTTAAAGTTTGTAATGCTTCTTTCTTAACAGCAGTTGGCGGCGGAATTACCTTGCCGATGCGTACTGTGACAGGGACAGGTTTAGGAAACGGTGAACCTGAGGTTAAAATGCCTTCTGTTCCCCACAAACTAACAGGAAGTATAGGTGCGTTAGCTTTAGCGGCAATGGTAGCAGCCCCTAATTTAGGTTTGGTGATTCGTCCGTCTGGGGTGCGAGTACCCTGGAGAAAAATACCTGCTGCCCAGCCTTCATTTAAAGCAGTAACTGCGGCCCTAATTGCGCTACGATCAGCAGCAGAGCGTTTTACCGGGTACGCCCCATATAATTTGATACCTTGCTTTAAAAGGGGAACGGCAAATAATTCTTCTTTAGCCATAAAAGCCACAGGACGACCTATGGTGCAGGATAATAGGGGAGGATCAAAATAGCTAGCATGGTTGCTTACTATGACTAATGGCCCTTGTTTTGGTATGTTTTCTCTGCCATAAACCCGACCACGAAAATAGAAATTAAGGAAAGGGCTAACAATAGAATATTTGAATAAATAGTAGAGTAAAAGATTGACAGTCGGTTCTCGCTCTCGTTTATTGATTAATGCTGAATCTTCTGCCCTCATTTTTTCCTATTTGATAATTGGCTCTACTTTATAGATAGAAAAGACTGATCCTACTGGGTCAGATTTTTTGACATAAACCTGATTATCAAAATATAAACCTACAGCCGTACCCCCAGCAAATAACATTCCTTCTTCAATTTCTCCTAAGCAATGATTAACGGCAATTCCTTCTAAGACTTCATCAAACATTCCTGGCATTAATTCTTGCCCAAGTTCAGCATCATTAACCAATAAGATGACATGACCTTTGGCTGTGATAGCGGCCATAGAACGACTCAGTTCTTTTTGACAAGCAAATTCCCCTAAGTCTTCGCAGATATCTTTAAATTCTCCTTGCTGATAGAATCTGCCGTTACCACCAACAATATTGTAGTTATAATTGTTTTCTTCTCTTTTACCAACTTGAATAGTCGCTTGGCGATCTTCGGGCTTTGCTTCTGAGATGGCGAAAGAAGACCTTTTATTTTTTCCATCACCAGAATATTCTGTCCCTCGCGAAATATTTAAACCCTTTGGTTGGCTATTATCACCCAATAAATCCCCGTTAATAGCTGCAATAGGAAGTGTTTGTTTTAGTTTGATTTTTTCGTCGCTCATGAACTCAGAAAATGTTTTCTTCACATATTCTCTTCGCAAATTACCATTAGCATCTTTGGCATATAGTTCATGATCCAGGGGGAGATGAACTTGAAAGTCTAAGTTGCGCGATCGCGGGTTAAAAATAATGACATAATTTCCCCCTTGTTCCTCTTCTACCCCTTGGTTATTAGTTTTAATAAAAGTAATATCAAAATTCTCATCTTCTCCTGCACAGAGAGGTTTATTGCTGGCGATCGCTTCTGCATTATTTTGCTGGTTAAGAAGATATAAAATGATGATGGTGAGATTAAATACAGTCAGGAAAATTATTAATAAAAAAAGAATTTTATTTTTTTTAGACATCCGTTTTACCAATTGCTATTAGCCCCTAAGAATGCACATTTCCATCGGGTAAAATTGCTCCTGTCAAATCTACTCCTGTTAACTTAACCATAATACGATTTCCTGAGCCAATTTTTGCTCCTTTTAAATTTGCTCCTCGCAAATCCGAACCACTTAAGTCTGCACCAACTAAATTTGCTTCTTGTAAGTTGGCATTTCTTAAATTAGCTTGAAATAAGTTAGCTCTAAAAAGATTGGCTCCTTGGAGATTAGCTTCTTCTAAGTTAACGTTATGTAAAAAGCTATCTTTCAAATTAGCTTTACTAAGATTAGCCCCTTGAAGATTTCTCCTCGAAAGGTCTTTTTCAACTAAATCAGCCCCTTGTAAGTTTGCGCCACTTAAATCTTTACCACGGGTTGGTGGACGTTCAGAGGGATAATTTTTTGCTGACGGCTGAGTTGGCGGTTGATAATGGGATGTTTTTGGGTATGAGGGGGTTTTAGTTTGAGATGCAGTGTTTTGGGGCGGAGATGGAGTTTTGGGTTGATAGTAATAACTTCTTGGTGGAGTTTGATAGTAAGAAGTTCTTGGTGGAGTTTGGGTTTCGGCTTGGCGAGGAGGAGTTTTGGGCGGAGGAGAAGTCTTGGGTTGATAGTAATAACTTCTCGGTGGAGGTTGATAGTAAGTTCTAGCTTTTGATTGCTGCTTTTGGTTGACAGGCTTTATGGCACGCAATTGTTCCCTGGCTTCATTGAGGGCTTTTAGTTTTGTCGCCGCTTTCTCTTGGAGACGAGTATTATCCTTGGGAATACGATCTGGATGCCAAATAAAAGCCAAGTCCTTATAGGCTTGGTTTACTTCTTCTAGAGATGCTCCTGATTCTATTTCTAGTATTCGGTAATATTTGTCCAAGGGATTCATACTCATTACCTTATTTTACCGTTATCAGTCCCAGATCTATTTAGTAGCTTAACTTTGAAATGCTGATGTGATCGCAAGGAAAATGTTAAGAAATTAATTATCCTTAGATTTTAGACCAGATTTTCTTAAAACTGCTGCCACTGCAAAGCATATACGGGAACATGAAACCAAGGATTATTTGGTTCAGGAATCTTAACTTTGATTACTTCTTGATAATTGGGATCTGCCTCAATCCAAATTTGTCTTCCTAAGTAAGCCAAAATATGAACTCCATCTGCGGTTACTGCCATGTCTCCTGGCTTGATTTTATTGTGGTCTAAGTCGTTAATACTAGGACTCAAAAATAATTGTTTTGTATAGTTTTTATACTCATCTCTTAAGGCCACTGCTGAGGTATCGTGCCACCAAAGAGAAATACCTTTCCTAATCAAATTAGGATTTAATAAAAGCAATCCTTGTTGCCAATTAGCTTTGATTAAACCTTGGCGGACTAAACCCGAACAATCAATGCCGATTCTATTTTCCCCACCCCAAACATAACGACTTCCTTCATATTTCCTTAACTGTTGAACATAACTTTGGCGTAAAACAGATGTGTCGGTTATTTCTCTACCGGGCAAAAGTGTTAAGCTTGCTACCATAACTAATGAAATCAAGCAAATAATTCGTACTATTTTCTGTCGCCAAAAAATGAATAAAGTACCTAAAAAAGCTGATGTTAGTAAACAAATGATTGTTAAGCGCAAGATGCCGTAGCTAATTGGATAAAAGAGAAATATTGGTAAAAGAACTAAGTTTAAGTACCATAACTTTATGATTAAGGGGCGGGGAATTTTAATCATCTGTCAAGGAAGTTTGAAGGTTTCAACTAGTTGTTAGTTACTATAGTAACGATTTTACAAGAAACATAAGGGCAGAAGGCTATAATGCTATAATGTTTAGTGATAAGTGTTTAAAGGTGGTTGTTATTAGTTATGAAACCTGAAAAAACTTTAACTTCTCCAGTAAACCCAGATGAAGCTAAAGGAACCCAAGCTATCACCGCAATTAAAAAGTTTGCTTTCGGTACGATATGGGGACTATTTATAGTTGCTATTTATTGGAGTTATAGCCTTTTTTTCCATAGCTCAATACCTTTAGCTAGAGGAATAATTATCTCTTTGGTGTTTACTATCACTTGCGGTTTAATAACTATGAAGGTAGGCTATGAAGGCTTAGATCGTTTGATAAACAATTTACCTTTATAGAATAAGTTTAAGTACCATAGCCTTGTTATTAGGTGGCGGTTAATTTTAACTATTAAAGTATTTCCCTTCCTGTTAATAACTTTCTTACTTCCAACATAGCTGAGTAAGTAGGGACAATATGCAGTGTTTCTTCTGGGGAAGTTAGAGCTAATGCTTGATCAATTGCGGTAGCTAAGTTTTCTGCCATGATCAGTTGTAAATCTTTCCCTTCTGGATCTAACTTCTGTTGACTATACTTAATTCTTAAGGCCATATCGTAAATGCGATCGCCGCTAACCACAATATTTCCCCCTAAAGAAACTAATTTTTCTGTATCTACATCCCAAATCCAAGAAACATCAGTACCATCGGGTATACGATCATTAAGTACCATCAAAGTTGTGGAGGATTTTCCTGCTGCTTTGACATCATTAACTGCCCGGATAGTTTCATTCATGCCTACGGGGTTTTTCGAGAGTAAAATCCTTACCTTCTTGCCTTTAATTGTTAATTCTTCGGCACGTCCAAAAGCGGCACGAAAATCTTTAACTACCTTGTAAATCTCTTGAGTTTCAATACCAATTTCTTGGGCTAATAATCCGGCAGCTAAGGTATTGTATTTATTGTAAACACCGATGAGAATTTGTGGCCAATCTTGACTATTAATGGCAGGTTTACTCTTAGAAAAGTCACAACTAGGACAGTCATATTCTCCCAGGTGAGAAAGATAAACCCCTTCATATTCTAAAGAAGCACCACAATTAGGACAATAAATAGAGTCTACGGCATGGGGAATTTCATCAAGGTAGAATTTTGGTTCACTTAAGCCGAAAAAGAGAACTTTTTGCTTTAAGTTTTGACCTAAGTAAGCAAGAGTGGGGTCATCGCCATTAAGAACTACGGTAGTATCAGAAGATAAAGGTGCGATCGCTTTTTGCCAGCGATGACTGATACTATCTACTTCTCCGTAACGATCTAACTGATCTCGAAAAAGATTTAAGCCTAAAATATATTTGGGTTCACAGGAACGCAAAATAATTGGCAAGATATTCTCATCTACTTCTAAAATGGCGTAATCTGCTTGCAGGCTACCCATTAGGTTGCTATTTCCTAACAAAGCAGTAGCTAAGCCATTAATTAAGTTAGCACCAGTTTCATTGTGAACTACCTTGTAACCTTGACTTTCAATGAGACTGCGTAACAAGAGGGAAGTGGTGGTTTTGCCATTTGTACCAACAATGAGAATCACCCCTTCTTTAACCTGATCACAGAGTTGAGAAAGTAACTTGGGTTGAATACGCAGGGCAATTTCGCCAGGCAAAACACTAGCTGCACCCAAGTTCAATAATTGTACTAACGAAGTTACAGTTTTAGCAATACCAACGGCGAAACCTAAGCGTAGTCTACTCAATAGGGACATATTTTCTACAATACTAGGAGTTTGATACTTTATTTCACAATAATGACCCTTTACTCTTCTGGCAATGGCGTATGACTCCGGGCGGTATCATTTCCTTTGACATTTTCTTGTTACCTATTTCCCTGGGTGACAAGTTAAGCAAAAGCACAATAGCTCCAAAACCCTCAATTTCCAATATAATTACTATATATAACCAACATTTAAAATATGACTCAATTACTAGATTCTTTACCCCAAAACTCTTCTAATTCTATTGTTTGTTGCTATCTAAACAATACAAGTAAAGTTCAAATTGGTCGTATTACCAATATTCCTAACTGGTACTTTGAGCGAGTCGTGTTTCCTGGACAAAGATTATTATTTGAATGTTCTCCTGAAGCACAATTAGAAATTCATAGTAGTGAAATTACTAATGCTATTCTTGCTGATCGCATTCAATGTGAGCGCTTATCTATTGATATTTAAGTTTCAATAATCTTCTCCATTAACAATTTTAATAATTTAATAAGCATGAGTAAAAAGAACTTAGAAGAACTTTCAGCACAACTTGATAGCTCTAACTCTCGCGATCGCATGGTTGCCCTTGCTTCTTTGCGCGAATTTTCTCCTGAAGAAGCAATGCCTTTAATCAAAAAAGTTTTAGATGATGAAATCTTACAAATTCGTTCTATGGCAGTATTTGCTTTGGGAGTTAAGCCCACAGAGGAATCTTACCCAATTTTAATCGAATTATTGGAAACTGACCCTGATTATGGCATACGCGCCGATGCAGCCGGGGCATTGGGTTATTTAAAAGATGTTCGCGCTTTAGAGCATTTAGTACGGGCTTTTTATGAGGATACCCAATGGTTGGTACGTTTCAGCGCAGCAGTATCTTTAGGTAATCTCCAAGATTCTAGAGCGCAAGAGGTTTTAAAGAAAGCTTTAGATAGCGAAGAAGTTGTAGTACAACAAGCAGCGATCGCCGCTTTAGGAGAAATCAAAGCTGTTGATAGCGTTGGTGATATTCTCCGTTTTGCCCAATCTGATGACTGGTTAATTCGGCAAAGGTTAGCAGAAGCTTTAGGCAACTTGAAAAGCGACAAAAGTATCTCTGCTTTAAAATATTTGGCTAAAGATAGTCATCCCCAAGTTAGTGAAGCGGCGACTATTTCTTTGCAGCGTTTGATGGGATAATGGAGGCAAGTAATAAGTAACAAGTAATAAGTAATAAGTAATAATCCTATTGCTTTACTTCTTGCTTATAGCTTACTCTTACTAGAGGGCTTACGCCAATGAATAAGCGACTTTTGAGTTATGAATATCAAAGAATTTTTTGAGCAGAGTGCAGGTAATTGGTTTGCCCAGCGTACTAGTTATAACCTCAAAGATGGCAAGGCAGAAAATAGCAAATCAGATTTAAGCGTTACTATGGTTAAGGCTGATGAGCCGAGGGTTATTGATCTGTGTCAACAAAAGGGAATTTCCCCAGATTTAGTTTGGCAAGGAATGCAAACTAGCTGGAATAGTTCGGTAGACTGGGACAACAAGAAAGAAAAAGGTTCTAGTTTGATGGTTGTGATACCCGATGCTGATAATGCTTCTCAGGGTAAAATACTTCGTTCTTTGGGTAAACTTTTTTTAGGCAGCTACGTTTTAGGTAGAGATGAAGCTCTAACTTTAACGGTGGAAGATGAAGATATTTATTTAGAAGAACGTATTTGGTTCGCTAGTGATAATTTAAGGATGCGTTCTAGTTTGGTTAAAATCGCTAATAATTATAGCACTGCGGCTTTTTATTCAGAAGTTCGACGAATAAGCAATAAATAATTGATAATTGATAATTAGTTTTGAGTTGTATTGGCAAGATTGAAAAGAAAATTCAATTTAAACTGAAAACTAAGCCAAAAAATTAGCAATAGAAGCGATGGCGATTTAATAGTTTTAGGATCACTGGGATTTCTTTTTATAAAACCAGGATGTTTAACTAAGATTTCTGCTCCGCCTCGAAACAAAACCCAAGAATTCAAAAGTATTATAAACACCCAGATAGATATCCAAAAAGCAATCGTGAATTGGTTGCCCCTACTGGAAAAAAGTAGTCTTCAATATGGTTGAATTGCTAATAGCAATTACCCCTTTTGTTCTTTGTAAATACTCTTGAAAATCCTTTGCTGCTTTTTATGATCAACAATCGGGGCAGGGTAATCGCAATATTCTCTTTCTGAAGCAGGAATTTTGCCTGTTACCAGATACTCTGGTTCCAAAGAACTTAATTCCGGAACCCAGAAGCGAATATATTCTCCTTCAGGGTCATACTTTTGCGTTTGACTTGCTGGGTTGAAAATTCTTAAGGGTTTGGGGTCCATCCCGCTAGAAGCACTCCACTGCCAACCACCATTGTTAGCGGCAAGATCCCAGTCATAAAGTCTTTGGGCAAAGTACTTTTCGCCCCAACGCCAGTCGATGATTAAATCTTTAGTGAGGAAGCTAGCTACAATCATACGACAACGGTTGTGCATCCAACCTGTCTCGTTTAGTTGCCGCATCGCTGCATCCACAATCGGATAACCGGTTTTTCCCTCACACCAAGCTTGGAAATACTCTTCGTTATTATCCCAAGGAAAATTCTTAAACTCATCGCGGTATGCGCCCTTGGGCTAATTCAGGAAAGAAATACATCACGTGTTGATAAAACTCTCGCCAAGCCAACTCTTTTTGCCAAGTTTCAATGTTGCCTCTGCTTTCATCACTGCGACTGAGGTTGTAGGCATCAACAGCAGTTTGCCACACTTCCCGAATACCAATTGCCCCAAATTTTAATGCTGCACTTAACATCGAAGTCCCATCAGTGCCAGGAAAGTCACGCTGTTGCTGATAGTCCCATAAGGCGCGATCGCTAAATTCTGCTAACCTATCCTTCGCTGCGGTTTCTCCTGGTTCCAAAGGCAGTGGATTTTCCCACACAAAACCTAAATCTTTGGCACTAGGAAGATTAATTGCACCTAGTTCTTTTAAATTAGATTGTTCCTCTTTTGTCAACCCTTCCAGATTAGCTAAAGTCTCTGCGGGTTCGGCTTTTTGTTGGCTATGCCAGTTTTTCCAAAAAGGGCTATAAACCTTATAAGGATCTCCTCCTTTAGTCCTCACTTCCCCTGGGGCGTGGAGGAGTTGATCCCAAGTCTGATGAACTGCAATGCCTTTCTCTTCTAGGGCTTCTTTTACTTTGGAATCGCGCTTCTTGGCATAGGGTTCCACATCCTGATTCCAGAATACAGCTTCCGCGTTAAGGGTTGCTGCCAATTGAGGAATAACCTGAACAGGATCACCTTTAAATATCAGTAACTGCCCCCCAGCTTCTTGATAGCGTTGCTGCAACTCTTGCAAACAACCAATCAGATAAGTTACCCTAGCCGGAGCAACGTCATCCCCTTCTAAAATACCAGGATCAAGACAGAAAACCCCCACTACTTGAGAACTTTGTTGACGGGCAGCCGCCAGCCCGACATTATCAGAAGTACGTAAGTCGCGGCGATGCCAAAAGATGATGGACATAAGCGGAAATTTCTTGCAAGTTATTAAGAGAGTGTATTCTACATTTTAGGGAGATTATGAATAGGTAGGTAGTGGTTTTGCAAAAAGTAGTGGCGTGACAGTCCTAACACACCTTCTCAGGGCAAAATCCTCTTCGAGAGCAAACAAAAATTAAAAACCAAGACTGGTTTTTAAAAACTAATACCGAGTTTCATAAATAGAACTATAGCGGTTCTCAAATTTTTCGTGATGGTACATTTAGTCTATTTCCATATTTCCACACTTCTACTAGCCACTAGCCACTAGCAAAAACATCTAGGCTGTACCTCACACTTACTCTTGTTCTGAGTTTTGCGTGTTCATCATGTTTCCTTTACTCTTTTCCTTGAACGATACCCGTTTATAATTAATTTTTTAACTCAGGGAACAAGCAGGAAATCAAACTTAAATTATTTAAAGCAAAGCTTTTATGAGTTGTCCCTTTTATGCTGGTTCAATGATTACCGAACCGCGATACTTTGTTGGTCGTCGCGAGTATCTAGATTTTCTTACTTCTCGCATGAGTGCAGCACAACCTACTAGCATTAATTTGGTGGGTAAGCAGCGTTTTGGTAAGTCTTCTTTACTTTATCACTTTTGCCAAACCTATGAACAACGAGTACAACGTTTTAACCAAGATCCTCGGCGTTATGTGGTGATTTATCTTTCTTTGCAACAGGGTGATTGTCGGCGAGAGGAAGATTTTTATCGAGCGGTGGCGCGGAGTTTATTGCGACGTTCTGTTGTGCAAACAAATTCTGCTTTAGCTACTCCTTTAAACAGTGTCTCTTTGCAGCGACAAAGTTTTTCTGATGCCATTAAAGCTTGGCAAAAAGAGAAGGTTTTGCCGGTGTTGTGTTTAGATAAGTTTGAGGAGTTGTTGGAGAATAAGCAAGAGTTTGATGATTATTTTTATGACAATCTTCGTTCTTTGATGAATAGCAATGCTTTGATGTTAATTATTTCTTCTAAACAGACTTTAGAAAGATACAGCAAGAAACATCAATTAACTTCTGATTTCTTTAATTTAGGCAACGTTAAGGTATTGACAAAATTAACAGAAGTAGAAGCATTGGATTTAGTACGCTTGCCGGATATTAACAATCCTGCTTTAAGCCCGGAAAGGCAGAAACTGGCTTTGCAGTGGGGAGAAAGGCATCCTTATTTATTACAGTTAGCTGGGCGTTGTTTATGGGAAGCGCAAACTCAACATCGGCCGGATAGTTGGGCAAAAGAAGAGTTTCTGCAAGCAAGTCAGAATGTGCCGCAAACCTTCTCTTGGCAAAAATTTGTTGGTAAGTTACTTTGGTTGCCCCTTAAGTTAGGGCGAATGGCGAGATTTACTGGGGATAAGTTTGACGATACTGGTAATTTAATTTCTGGCACGGTTATTTTGATTGTGCTTTGTCTGGTGGTGTTTAAAATTCTTCCTTTTGAGGAATTGGTGAAGTTGCTTAAAGATGCACTAGGAATTGGCGGGTAAATAATGACTAAGATTTCTCAATTTAAGCAATATGTTGCCGAATGTATTCAGATTCTTTGTTGGGTTTACTTCAAACCCTATACCTTTCAGCGCCAGTTGCAAGATATTCATCCTAGACTAACACCTACTATCAGTTTTTTTGTGTTGCGAAATGACTTACCTAGCCATCCTCACTTGAAACGTTTTTTTCACCAGGTTTGGTGGATTATTGGTGTAGCTCCCTTATTCTTTTTTATCCTTGCTGCCTTTCCTTATGCTGTCTTTACTAAAAATATTCTTCAGTGGTTATTTGGAGGATTTTTCTTGTTCGGTTGGTTGATCGGTATTCTACTTACACAAAGCATAGTCACAGGTACTCACATAAAGAGTTTGATAGGAGTGCTTGTTGTTGTAACCATAATACATCTCCTGAGTATCTTATTTGTCTCAGAATCAAGTTTAGCCTTCTTGATTAGTGTAGCGGCAGGTGTAATTATAGGTGTAACCATCGGCATTGTTGCTGCTGTATTTGGATGTGCCTCCATAAGCATTACTGTTGGCGCATCTGTCTGTATGATTGTTAGTGTCGCTTATGGTGCAGCTTATGGTGTAGCTGTTGCAATGTCTGTTAGTTTCGCTTGTGTTTCTTTTTACGGTGGAGCTTTCAGTATGCAGATTAATATAGATGATGATTCTGCTGTAATTATGACCCTAAATGTTGTTTTGGGTTTGGGTCTTACACTCTTTTTGGGTATAGCTATTGGTATAGTCTTTGATAGAGTCATTGATGTAGTTTTCGGTGTGGAGATAGCTTTTGGTGTTGCTTTCGGGATAACCTGGGTTTTAGGTTTGCTACGTGTTTACTTCTGGCTACCAGAAGTCCTTTGGATGCTAGCTCTTCTTTTAATTAGCAGACAGGGATATCAAGCACAATGTCTACGCTATTTACCTCCGCATTTTGACGAGTCAACCATCTTACCCTTACCCTTCATGGCAAGATTAATCACCAATGCTTACTGGCAAAATCCTGCCTTAGCCCGTAGTACCATTGATTACCTGATCAATTCCACCAATCAACAAAAAGTAGCCACAAAAGCAATGATCGGTATTGCGGCCGATACCCTTAACCAAGTTCAAACAACTACTGACATTGTTGCTACCAAAGAACAACTAGCTTGGCTTCCTTCCCCACCACCAAAAGAACTTGGTACTTTTCTACCGCAGTTTGTGGAAATTAGTCAAGACGTTGGGGTTTACCTCGAAGCAACCTCTGCTTATCGCCAATACGAATTACTGAATCCTCCCATCAAAAGCCTCAAACAACTCAATAACAGCCTTGCCTTGAACCGAAATGCCCAACAAGCTACAACTTTTGGTAGCATTGCCCAACGTTGGTTAAACATCCTCATCGCTGCCCAACAAACCCTCCAAGCAGAAGCCGAACGTTCAGCAGAAATACCCCAAGTTTACATCGCTGGAAATGGCTTAGATCCAGAAACTGCCAAAAGTCGCTTCAAAGGGCGCAAAGACATCTTTCGGGAAATCGAAACCCTCAGCCTCTCTTCCCCACCCCCAGTCCTTTTATTCAATGGTGGCAGGCGTACCGGCAAAACTTCCTCTTTGAAATATCTTCCCCAGAAACTAGTGTCAGAAATTATTCCTTTACTCATAGACTTACAAGGAGGGGCATTGGCTCAAACTTTGCCAGGTTTAGCAGAATATCTTGTCAAAGAAATCATCAACGCTGCCAGACAAGCCCGTAATTTACAACTGCCTTACCCCAACCAAGAAAAACTATTTCGAGAACCATTTTTAACCCTACAAGATTGGTTTACTACCATCGAAACCACAGCCCCCAACAAGCGCTTCCTCCTTTGCTTAGATGAATTTGAACGCCTCAGTGAGTTTGTTGATACAACTGGTAGCCGCATCCCCCTCAACTTCTTCCGCCACATCTTGCAACATCGTCGCCAATGGATCTTACTTTTTAGTGGTTCCCATACCTTAGAGGAACTTGCCCCCTACTGGAGTGATTATCTCATCAACACCCGTACCATCCGCCTCACCTACCTCCAAGAATCAGAAGCCCGTGAGTTAGTAGAAAAACCCATCCCAGACTTCCTCAACATCTACCAACCCACTGCCGTAACCGAAATTATCAACCAAACTCGTTGCCAACCTTATTTAGTACAGTTACTCTGTTCGGTAATTGTTGATCACCTCAACAATCAACAACGTAAATTAGCCACCCGAAAAGATGTCCATAACTGCATTCCCGTTGCCATAGAAACAGGAAGTCAATACTTCCGGGAATTGTGGACAACTTTAGCAGAAAAGGATCAAGATGTACTGCTGCGCTTGATTGAAGGAGAAGCCGTTAATCCAAGAGATAAACTTTCCTTACGTCGCCTTGTCAATAAAGAAATCTTAGAAAAAAAAGCAGATAGTTATCAGTTTCAAGTACCTTTAGTGAAAAGATATATAGAGCAACTGTTTGAATTCTAAGGTAGATATTGTTGAAGTGGCGATCACCCCCTCAAAAGAATCACAAACCAAGGCTAGTTTTTAAAAACCAGCCTTGGTTTGAGAAATAGAATCAAAATGAGATTATTTTCTATCTACTCCTTCTATCTACTCCCTCGCTAAAATATGAAAACTTTTTTTAACTGAAGGAACAGGATTTATTGGTTCTTATGTGGCGCGATCGCAATTCATTAATTGTTGAAGCATTAGCCCTGATACCACGAATTCTCCCTAACCAAGGTTGATCAGCAACTAGCACATCTGCAAAGTGGTTAGGATGGGCGCAGTTAATCATATAATAGGCTGGGGTTTGGTTACTACTCTTGTCAACTTGGTCGATATTTTACCATTGCAGTTCTCCTGTTAAGTTAATACAAAGAAACTTGATATTATTGGGGATAGCGCAACATCGGGAAAATCCTTGGAGAGGTCCCGGCTTGAATTTGGGCAAGCAACTCAAACCCATACTGTTGGTAAAAAGGAACATTAGCTGAGTTGGAAGATTCGAGATAAGCAGGGAGGCAGTCATTGTCACACTTTGGAAGTATATACTCCATCAAGGCTGAACCATAACCTTGACCCTGTTGGGTTGGTTCTACTCCCAGTAATGGCAAGTACCAATGAGGTTGCTGGGGATGGTAATTACCCATTTGCTCAAATACGGCAAAGACTTCACCTTGCTGCGACTCCAAGACGCTTTCTTGAACTAATTTAACAAGAGATTCTTGATCCGGTTCGCTTCCTGGGGACAACCAAAGTGCTGCACCTGAATAACCAGCAGTGTAGTAAGCAGTGTCTTTTACAAAGGCTTGACCAGCAAACTTTCTGACAAAGTGCGGAAAATAGTCTAGGTACTGTTGGGGTTGGGGATAGATCCAACGCACGGCAGGATCAGCGCTAAAGGCTAAAGTTAGAGTAGCAATTACATTTTCTTCATCTGTTGCTGTTGCCGTTAGAATTTTAGCAGCTTGGTTTGTGAACATCGCCTTCTCCTTACATGAAATAACACGATTACCAATAGCTAAATGGGAGCATCTCAGTTTTGCAGAAATAGTTTGTCTGTGAAGTTAGCTATTAGCTATTAGCTGTTAGCTGTTAGCTTTAAGAATACATTTCTTGCTGTTTCAGTGAAGCTAATATCAAGTTGACGGCTAAAGCCTGTATTTACCAATTTGAGATGCTCCTAGCTAAATCGCTTACTTTTGATAGCTTAGGAAGCAATCGAGAAGATATGGGGAAGAACTTGTATCAAGGATGCTAGACAAGTCCTAATACCTGGAATGATTACATATAAACTTTTAATTAAGGACTGGGCCAAATAACTGATGAATGAAGCGAACACTAAAACCATTGGTTCATTATTTCCCTTTTGGGAAAAATTGGATATAGAAACCAAAAAAGATTTTCTTGCTCAAGGTCAATATATCAGCTTGCCGGTGGGTCAATTTATCTGTTTGGAAGGAGATATTTGTAATCATTTGCCACTGATAATTTCTGGAAATGTACGTATTTACAAAATAGGAGCAAACGGTAGAGAAATTACTCTTTATCATTTAGGCCAAGGTGATAGTTGTATTATGACGGCTTCTTGCATCATCAGTCAAAAAGTATTTCCTGCCTTTGCCGTTGCCGAAACTGAAGTTGAAGCTTTTACTATTCCGGCAAATAGCTTAAGAGAATGGGTAAGGTACAATCCTATTTGGCAAGAATATATCTTCGGGCTACTTTCTCAACGATTAGCCAATGTTATTGAAATGATTGAAGAGGTCGCTTTTCGGCGGCTGGATTGTCGAATTGCTTCATATCTTTTAAATAATGGCGATAGTCATTTCAAAACTATACGAATTACCCATGAAGCGATCGCTCAAGAATTAGGTAGTTCTAGAGAGGTAGTCAGTCGTATTCTCAAAACTTTTGAAAAACAAGAATTATTATCTCTGTCACGAGGAAAGATTGAACTAAAGAACTGGCAAGAACTTGATAAGATTGCTCAGTTAGGAAAGTTCTAATTTAAAAAATTGTTATGTGACTTTATCACAGAACAAATACAAATAAATTGACTATTATGTTTATAAATGACGAGCGACCCTGATGAGGTTTCTGAATGAAGAAACCTGCAAGTCATAACTACTTATTAGGAGGTTTTGATGAAGAATATAGGTTTATTAGATCGGGTTATTCGGACTGCAATTGCAGGTGTTTTACTTTATTTTGGTTTAGTAGTTTACGGAGGTTCGGTATTAGGAGTTGGACTAGCTATTGTCTCAATTATCTCTTTTATAACTGCCTTACTGGGTAATTGCCCACTTTATAGCCTACTGGGAATTAGTACCTGTAAAGCGAATCCTAAGCTTCACTCTAAATAATCTCTATCTAACTTAAACAGGAAGTGAAAATCACTATGGAAGAAAGTCTCCCTTTAGAATACCCTTCAATGTCTCGCCGACAACTACTCAACTTTATCACTGGTGCAGTTATTGCAACTACTGCTAGCGCTGCACTTTATCCTGCTGCAAAATTCTTTGCCCCCCCAACAGAAAGCAATGAGGATGGTTCTATTATTGCTAAAGATCGCTTAGGAAATCCCATTCCTGCTAGTCAGATTTTAGCAGAACCCAAAGGAACGCGTGCTTTAGTAGCAGGATTAGCTGGAGAACCAACTTATCTGGTAATCGCAGCAGACAGTAAACTAGACGTAATCGGAATTGTTGATAATTGTACCCATCTTGGTTGTACCTTTCCTTGGAATCCCAATGATCAGCAGTTTCAATGCCCCTGTCATGGTTCTCGTTATGCTGCTGATGGTTCTGTGATCAGAGGACCGGCCCCTCTTCCCCTCAAGCTAGTACAGGTTAAGGTAGAAGCAGATGCGATCTGGATTTCTCCTTGGACAAAAAACGATCCTCGCACAGGAGAAAAACCTTGGTGGATTTAACCCTCTTAAGTCACTTTCCGAGGTAGAATAAAGAAGAGGTGAGAAGCTATGAATGTTTCAAATATTTACACTTAGGAATAATCTCCCCAATCAAGAGAAAGTCTCTACCAGAAATAGCCAAAGTCGTAGGCATAAACTCAACATCCTTTGTTATAACCAATATTCAAGGCCATCTTAAGAAGAGATTGGGTAATCTTTATGGTTGAAGAACATGGGTAGAATATGGCTTCAGGCAATGTAAACAAGAATTGGGTTGGATTGATTACCGTTTTACTAAGTATCAAGAAATAGAGAAGTGGTGGGAATTATTTTTTCTGCTTATTTAACGACCAGCATGAATTCTCCAGCCTGGGAAGCTTTACATCAACCTCAGTTGGAGAAGAAGGAAACAGAAAAGACAGAAGTCGATTTATCTAAACACCAACAATGGAATCATCAACCTGGCTGGAAAAACACTCTGAATAATCTTCGTTTAGTGATTCAACTGACCATTGATACAGTTTCCTGGTAATTTCAAATTATTGCGATCGCTAATTAGTTTAAAGAACAGCTTTAAGGTGATTAGTGAATCCATTTCAAGCAGTACTTAGTTCGGCGATCGCAATATGTTTCCAATAATACCAATTTAGGGAACAAAGTCTCTCCTATGAGGGGAGATTTAGAGGGGTAGCAACCTTGAATGACAAAGCCTGCTTAACAAAGCCTTGCAAAAAAGCCTGTCGCTGATTACTTTGAAAAACTGCTTGTAACTTCTCCCCTAACTTGGTCAGATCGAAACCTTCGCTACAACTCGAATCAAGCTGCTGTTCCTGGAAATAAGCCATCAAACTTAACCCTGCCAACCTGGTTAAATAAGCTGCACTCACCCCTTGCACAGCACCCCCAGCCATATAAGTAAAAGTATGACTCTTGAGAACACCACCAATCGTTTGGGTAGAAAGTTCCACCAGCCCTAGTTGTACCATCAACTTACCCAAAGTTCCCGCAGCATTTCGCCCTTGGGCAAGGGAAAACTTGTGTTGATAAATTGCCCCTAAATCCATAACTAACTGGGCATTAATCGCCGCAGTGGCTAACATATCCAAAGCAGGAACAGGGTTTGCAAAAGCCGTAGCCGCAGCTAGCCATTGATACTTTTCCATAATTGGTAAAGCGCGATTCCGACGGAGATCATTAATAATTTCCTTAACTTCCTGTTGCAACGCCATAGCTTGCCGCCAAGTACTGGCCAAAACCAACTGTTCTTTGTCTTGGCTTAACATCCGTTGCAAAGGAAAATGCAAAGCCTCAACTTCCGGCTGTTGTGGTTCCCACCACTCCTCTATAGAACCATCTTCTTGATGCTGTCGCACCTTAACCTCATCGGGGGCAGCAGCAATACCTAAAACATTTTCCTTGACTAAAACTCCCTTTACCCTCATTCTCAATTGCTGTAAAATTGCCATCCCTTCTTCTGGCAAATAACAATCTTGTTTATTCAACAACAGGAGAATGTGATGGCGATCGCCATTCAACTTTTCTATAACTTGCAACTCAGAATCAGTTAAATCTCCCCCGGTGAGATATAAAACCAAATCCGCAGTAACCGGAACTTCCTCCTCAACACTTATTTCCTGCCAAGAAACATTTCCCTCTTCTGTTGCTCCTAAAATCTCTTGTAAACTAGTTTTACCAACCTTCTTCCCACCAGTAATAACAACCTGTAAATTTTCTCGGTGCAGCAACTCTGGTAATTCGTTTAACTTAGTTCTTAATTCCCCAACTTCAAAACTTTCTGCTTCCGCCTCCAGATAATCAATCGTCTTCTCTGCCGTGGCAATCGCCACTTCTACTGCTTCAGTATCCAAAGGGGACAAAATCTGAGAAACCGAAGCAGAACTATTATTTTGTTTCCATAACCAAAAACCAGCCCCAACTGCAATCGCCCCCACCAAACTAAACTCCCCAAACTGCATAATAGATTCGTGCCAGCTTTGCCATAACCACAAACCCACCGAAAGACTAACCCCAACCACTAAAATTGGTCTACCCATCTCAAATTAAGACCTCCCCAATTGCCTTTAGCAACACTATTTTATACCGTTTCAAGCCAGATAATTAAGCCGCCAAGGAACAGCATCAAGTCACTCGTTCATTGGCGAAGCCTTCTCCGATAACTCAATTATTGATACCTAACGGCAACGGCAAGCCGTACATTGATCATTAATAACTGATCATCGATAACTGGTCATTGCTCATTAATAACTGATAGGATCTATCCTTGGAAGCCCAAATCTAAAAAAAGTATGAATGTTAGTTCTGGTAACATTGCTCCCCACGGTGGACAACTGATTAATCGTATTGCTAATCCTGAACAAAAAGAAGAATATCTTGAAAAAGCCAACAAATTACCCCGCGTTCAACTAGATGAACGTGCTGTTTCTGACTTAATTATGATTGCCATCGGCGGTTTTAGTCCCCTCGAAGGTTTCATGGAACAAGCAGACTACGAACGGGTAGTAACTAATATGCGGCTGATGAGTGGCATTCCTTGGTCAATTCCCATCACCCTTTCTGTTAGTGAAGAAGTTGCCGAACCTTTAACCATAGGTAGCGACATTCGCCTTGATGATCCTCAAGGAAACTTCGTTGGTGTCTTAGAATTAAGCCAAAAATATGCCTACGACAAGAAAAAGGAAGCTACCAACGTCTACTTAACTGACGAAGATAAACATCCCGGAGTTAAAGTAGTTTATGACCAAGGAGCAATTAATTTAGCCGGACCAGTTTGGCTACTCCAAAGAGATTCTCACCCACTTTTTCCTAAATATCAAATAGATCCAGTGGATTCGCGTCAAATATTTCGGGAAAAGGGCCTAAAAACCATAGTTGGTTTCCAAACCCGCAACCCCATCCACCGCGCCCACGAATATATCCAGAAATGCGCCTTAGAGACTGTTGACGGGCTGTTTTTGCATCCTTTAGTGGGGGCAACCAAAAGTGATGATATCCCTGCTGACGTGCGAATGCGCTGCTATGAAATTCTCTTAGAAAACTATTATCCCCAAGACCGAGTTATCCTCGCCATTTATCCAGCAGCAATGCGCTATGCGGGACCGAGGGAAGCCATTCTCCATGCTATTGTTCGCAAAAACTACGGCTGTACCCACTTTATCGTCGGTCGCGATCATGCTGGAGTAGGAGACTACTATGGAACCTACGATGCCCAAGAAATCTTCAACAAATTTTCTCCAGAAGAACTAGGCATTACCCCCATGAAATTTGAACACGCCTTTTACTGCACACGAACCAAGCAGATGGCAACAGCCAAAACCAGTCCTAGTAAACCAGAAGAACGGGTACATCTTTCCGGAACCAAAGTAAGGGCAATGCTTCGTAAAGGAGAATTACCCCCACCAGAATTTTCTCGTCCTGAAGTAGCCGCGGAATTAGCCAAAGCTATGCACGATTGAGAGGGGGAGAATCGGGAGTTAGGGATATCTCGCCAGTGTTAGAGAGAGCCAAGAAAAGACTTATTCCAAAAGCGATAAGCTAATGGCTAATGGCTAGTGGCTAGTGGCTAGTGGCTAATGGCTAATGGCTAATGGCTAGTGGCTAGTGGCTAGTGGCTAGTGGCTAGTGGCTCAAATCTTAGACTTGGTGAGGATATTTTATTTATTGGAATTCTCTTAGGGATTTTTTGCTAGGGAGCTAGGGAAATAAATAAATATCTTTGACCCCTGAAATATTAATTTACTGAAAGAGCAATTAGAGTCAGATTTCGACTCCCTACTCCCTGCTCCCTGCTCCCTGTTTTATGTTAAATCGCTAACATTCAATAACCGAGAATCATTTATTCCTGGTACGCTGATACCTAGTGTCTGAGAGTTTAGGGCTGATATGGGAATGGATCGGCGAACTTTTTTACAAAGAACTGCTAAGGCAGTTCTCTCCCTTGGAACAGCAGAAGGGTTGTTACCTTGGGGTAAGAGTAGCTTAGCTGCTCCTTTAATTGACCGTTATTTACAAACTCTGGCCCAACCTAGTGCCAGAAAGTTGGCGCTTTTGGTGGGTATTAATCAATATCCTCGTGGGCAAAACCTCACTGGTTGCTTAACAGATGTGGAATTACAACGAGAATTATTAATTCACCGTTTTGGTTTTTTGCCAGAAGATATTTTAATTCTTAAAGATAAGCAAGGGACAAGGGAGGATATTGAAACTGCTTTTACTGAACATCTCACCGGACAAGCCAAAAGTGATGATGTGGTAGTTTTTCATTTTAGTGGCTATGGCTCTCAGGTAGAAATACCGGGAACAGAGCGCTTGGCTAATAGCTTGATCCCCGTAGATGGGAGTTTACAAACCAAGGGTAGCCCCGCAGTTAACGAGCTTTTAGAAGATACCCTGATTTTACTAGCTCAATCCCTAGCCACAAAAAAAGTAACTATGGTGCTAGATACAAGCTACGTTAGTACGGGTAGAAATTTCCAGGGCAACTTGAGGCTACGTTCCTATCCCAAACTACCCGCGCAAAAATCAAGTCCAGAAGAATTAGCCTTTCAAGAAAAGTTATTCCTCAAAATTAATACCGGAGGCCAAAAACTAGATCCACAAACTCAATCTCAGTTAGTAGGCTCTTGGTTAACAGCAGCCGGGGCTGATCAAATAGCAGTAGAAGGGAAGTGGGATGGTTTTAGTGCTGGTTTATTTACCTATGCCCTAACTCAATATCTTTGGCAAGTGACCCCCCCAAGTTCAGTACAAATTAGCCTCAAAAGGGTAAATAAAACTGTTGAGCAAGTGATGGGCAAGCAACAGCAGCCTCGCTTAGCAGGAAATAAACTCAAACAGGCTCTTTTGGCTTACTATTTACCCCCAGCTCAACCTGTAGGTGCAGAAGGAGTGGTAGTAGGAGTAGAAGATGCTGGGAAAAGCGCCCAGATTAAGCTATGTGGTCTTCCTCCTTTCCTCTTAGAACATTATGGTCTTAATTCCCGTTTCCTGCTTCTCAACGCTTCAGAGCAGCCAATCATCAGTAAAGCAACTCAACTACAACTTCGTTCACGGGAAGGATTAACCGCTAAAGCCCGCTTAGTAGATGAAACAGCCCCAGAAAATTATCAAATCACCTCTGGGCAACTGGTACAAGAACTAATCAGGATCTTGCCCCGTAACTTGACTTTGACAGTAGCTTTTGCCTCAGAATTAGAAAGAATTGAAAGAGTTGATGCCACCAGCGCCTTTGCAAACTTGGATGCGGTTTCTTCTGTGGCGACATTGGGAGAACAAAAAGTAGATTGTTTATTCGGTAGATTTGCCGAAGCAATTCCCAACGACGAGAGTGAAATTTCCCCAGGCAATTTACAAGGAGGCTATGGGCTGTTTACCGTTGGCGGCTTGCCTATCGCCAACACAGAAGGAATCCCTTCAGAAGCGATTAAATCCGCTGTCAATAGGTTAGCTTTCAAATTAGAGAGTTTACTAGCAGCGAAATTCTGGCAGTTAACCGCTAACGAAGGCTCTTCGCGCTTAGGTATCAAAACTATTTTAGAAAAGGTAGATGAGCAGACTAGGGATGTTACCCCCTTAACAACCCTAGAAACCTTGAGATTATCTTCCCAAAGTCTCAGCCTAGCCAAAACAGGAACCTCCCCGGAAATACCGGCGATCGCTGCTAATAGCCAAATCCAGTTCCGCATCAAAAATACCAACAAGCAACCAATTTACGCCATTTTAGTTGGCATAGATTCGGCAGGAAATGCAATCGCCTTTTCTTCTCCCCAATCTTATAACCAAGAACAGGGAAATTCTAAGGATGAGGCTTTATTACAAGATGTACTAGTAGAAAGTGGAGAAACTTTAGCACTTCCTAATTTTAATGCGGTGAGAATAAAAGCTCGTGGACCGGCAGGAATAGCTAAAATTCAGCTCATTGCTAGCTATTCACCTTTCAAAGCCACCCTAGAAGCCATTAATAGTACCCAAAGACTCAAAATGGAGGAAGAACAGGTAGTTTATTTAGAAAAACCCCTGACGGTAGCTAAAGCAATTTTAGAAGACTTACATCAAGGGAGTAGGGTGGCTTCGGAAGTAACAAATTCTGTTTCTGATGTCTACGCTTTAGATGTTAGGGCTTGGGCAAGTTTGAGTTTTGTTTATCAAGTTGTTTGAATCGGGAGCAGGGAGTAGGAAGTGGAGGTGAAGTCACCGTGGTGTGATCCTCCTTTTAAACTCAAAGCAGAAGAATCTGTTGAAGTGGAAATAGATGATTTAGAGACTCCTTTAAACGTTTATCATTAAACATTTATCATTAAATTTGGATTGGCTCAAAAACTGTGATTAAGAACGATAGTTGGATTAAAGAAATGGCTGCCCAAGGCATGGTTGAGCCTTTTGAGCCTCGTTTGGTACGCCAAGTTACTAATAATTTACCTGTAATTTCCTATGGCTTGAGTAGTTTTGGTTATGATATCAGGCTTTCACCTTCGGAATTTCGCATTTTTCGCCACATTCCTGGTACAGTAGTTGACCCCAAAAATTTTAATCCTGATAACTTAGAACCAACAATTCTCCATGAAGATAAGAATGGTAGTTTCTTTATCTTGCCCGCTCATTCCTATGGTTTAGGAGTAGCCTTAGAAAAGTTAGCCATTCCTGATAATATCACTGTCCTTTGTATTGGCAAAAGTACCTATGCCAGGGTAGGACTAATTGCTAATTTAACCCCAGGAGAAGCTGGTTGGCGAGGGCCATTTAACCCTAGAGTTTTCTAACTCTTCCAGTGCTGATTGTCGTATTTATGCGGCTGAAGGAGTTGTACAATTACTCTTTTTAGAAGGAAACCCTTGCGAAACAAGTTATCAAAAACGCCAAGGTAAGTATCAAGATCAACCCGAAAAAGTTATCTTTTCTAGAGTTTAAAGCAAAGTGGATAAATTTCGTATTGAAGTAATAGCAGCTACCGCCAACCCTCAGCAAGTAATTTGGGGAGCAATGCACCAAGATTATTCTGAAGGTTTTGTTGTGGATAGTCAAGAAAAATGGCCTGACGAAAAGCAAGCAGGAGAGTTAATAGTTAAGCATTTACTATCAGCAAATAGAGGACACTATGGATGCCTAGAACATCCCCAAATAACTTTCAATGTCGGTTATTTTCCTCATTCTATGATGCAACAGGTGCGGACTCACCGTGTTGGTATTTCTTTTGATGTCCAGTGTCTTGCAGGAGATACAGAAATTACTTTTGTTAAAACATCAGGTGGTTTAAAGAAAATTAAAATTTCTGAACTTTACGATTTATGGGTTAACGGCGAAAAAGCTTTTAGGGAAAGGAGTATTTGTGGGCAAAATGCTGAACAACTGGGCAAATATCGGCGAGATTGTAAGAAGCGAATCCGTAAAATGCGTCTTCGTGTTCTTAATGAAACAGATGGAGTATTTGAGCAGGGGAATATTAAGGATGTAATTTGTAGTGGTGTTAAACAAGTTTACCAAGTAACCTTAGAAGATGGTAAAACTTTAAACTGTACTACTAATCATCGTTTGTTTACTGATCAAGGTTGGCAAACTATGGGAGAAGCCGTAGGGTTAGTAACAGATCATGATGGTAGTGTTATTAAGAGAACTAAAGAATGTTACGTTATGTGCAACGGCAAAGCAGTTGCAGGTAATGTACTCTACAGAGATAAAAGTTGCTTTTCTAACCAACTTAAAAAAGGACTTGATTGCTTATCCAAACCTGAACCCAAGGGAAGAAAGCTTAAAGCACACCCTGTTAAGGTAAAGAGTGTCAAGTATCTAGGCAAGCAAGTAACTTATGATTTGCAAGTAGCTAATAAATGGCATAATTTTGTTGCCAATGGAATCGTAGTCCACAATTCTTTTCGGTATACGGGTAAACGTATTATCGATGTCGCTGAAGGCAAAAAAAATGTAGAAGAGGTCTTTTATTTACGTCCGGTAGGGAATTATACAAACCGTCAAGGTAAGCGCTACTTTTACTCAGAAGAACAGCATGACGAAGATATTCAATGGTGTTTAAAAGCCTGCCAACACTATCATAAACGTATCACAGAAGGACTATCTGAAGAACACGCCAGGGGCTTAATTCCTTTTGATGCTAGACAGAATTTTGTCCTTAGTTGTAATTTGCGATCGCTCCTTCATCTTTTAGATTTGAGATGGAAAAAGGATGCTCAACTTGAAGCACAAAAATTCTGTGAATTGTTATACATTCATTTAGAAAATTGGACTCCTGCTGTAGCTCAATGGTACTTGGAAAACAGAGCTAAAAAAGCTCGATTAGCACCATGAGTTAAGTAATCAGATCTTGTCTGAGGGCGGTATGAAACGTTGATCTTTGAGAATAGTTGCGATCGCAAAAATATAGAGGCATTCCCTCGAAAATACCTCTATACCAAAGAAATATTTGGTTTAAATCAACCTTTAACACAAACTACTTGCCTTAAAGTAGCAACAACCTCCACTAAATCCTTTTGCTGCTTCATCACCGTTTCGATGGGCTTGTAAGCCCCAGGAATTTCATCTAAAACTCCTCCATCTTTACGGCATTCGACGCCTTCGGTTTGCTTAACCAAATCATCCACAGTAAAATTCTTTTTCGCCTTAGTACGAGACATCAAACGCCCTGCACCGTGGGAACAGCTACAGTAGCTGTCATGGTTGCCTTTACCCTTAACGATATAGGATTTAGCCCCCATAGATCCGGGAATAATACCATAGTCTTCTTCCCTAGCACGGACAGCACCTTTGCGGGTAACGTAGACTTCTTCGCCAAAGTGAACTTCTTTCTCAGCGTAGTTGTGGTGGCAGTTAACAGAAAGCAAAGGCTTAGTCGGTTTGCCCCCGGCTAAGTATTGTTCCACAATCGCCTTAAAACGCTTCATCATCACATCGCGATTGTAACGGGCATAATTTTGCGCCCATTGTAAGTCTCGCCAGTAAGCAGCAAATTCAGGAGTCCCTGCTACAAAGTAAGCAAGATCGCGATCTGGTAAAGAATTGCCAGCTAGTTTTGCTAACTCTTTAGCGGTTTCAATGTGGCATTGTGCCAACTTATTGCCGATATGTCGGGAACCAGAGTGCAACATTAACCACACTTGGTCTTCTGTGTCAAGACATAGTTCAATAAAGTGGTTGCCACCGCCAAGGGAACCCAATTGTTTCAGGGCTTTCCCGTCTAAACTTTTTACTCCAGGATGCAAGTCTTTAAAGTCTTGCCATCCTTGCCAATTAGTTACGGTTTTGTCAGTTTCTTTATTTTGGTTAAAACCAACGGGAATAGCCGCTTCGATATCTTGGCGAATTTTCTTCAGTTTACCTTCCAATTGTTCAGCAACAAAAGGGGTTTTAATAGCCGCCATACCACAACCAATATCAACTCCTACCGCCGCAGGAATGACAGCTTCTTTGGTAGCAATAACGGAACCAACCAAAGCCCCTTTACCAAGATGAACATCTGGCATTAAGGCAACGTGCTTAAATACAAAGGGCAGAGAAGCAACATTCTTAGCCATTTTGGTTTCCTGGGAACCAAGGCTATGATCTGCCCAAGAAAGCACTGGTTTTTGTGTAGATAAGTTTAGTTGTTCGTAGGGCATGGCTAAATCGCCTCTTTTATTTCATCATTGGCTTTATACTACATGAATATTACAAAAGCGTCAAGGATGATAGAGATAATTTTCTTGATTAGGATATGTGGGGCGATCGCATCTGAGAATTAAACTTGAAGGGAACAAGTTTTTCTTAAATTGTTACTGTTTTCAAACCAATCACTTGCACTTCGTTGATTTGTAATAGTTGTTGATCATTGCTTAATAAAGTTGCTCCATGTTCCCAGGCACTCGCTAAAATAATTGCATCGGGAGTTTTAAGCCGATATTTACGACGTAACTGAATCGTTTTTTCGGCAATAGTTGTATTTATGGAAATTTGGGATAAGGTTTTGAGGCTGGTACGGATTAGTTGTTCTTCATCTTGGGATAAGCTACTGAAAGAAAGTATCTCAATTTGCGTAATAATGGAATAACCTAAGTTACCCTCTGGGATTGGTTCGGCTAATTCTCCATTGAGTAATAAGATAAAAATATTAGTATCAATTAGGTAATCGAGTCTCATCCCATTCGTTTCTTATTTGTTGTTGCCAAGCTACAGAATTGATATTTTTAAATGCTTTTACTTTGCCTGCAAGTTTATTGATTTGGTGGGGCTGTGCCGCTAGCTTAAGTTTTGGGGTAAAACTCTCTCCATCAATTGGAGGTACTTGTTCTGAGGCAGCAACAGCAGCTTGAATTTTTTCTCTAACAGACAAACTCCACTCGCTTTCGGCACGTTCGTATTCTTCCAACAAACGAAGGGCAATCTCGATAACTTGCTGTGTAGATTGGTATTTACCCGTTGAGATTTTGGTTTGGATGAAGTTTTGTTGGGCTGGGGTTAAAGTTATTTTCATAATTTAGAAAGTTTGCTTTACTTATATTTGCTATTGTGCGATCGCCTCTAATTGCTTCTTTTCCCACTTACGATTCATATTCAATCAGAGATTTTACCCATTCTCTAAACTCCCGCATCGTTTTATTTCTTCCCTGTTGCTTAACCTTTTGTAAATACTCCGGAATCACTTCAGTTAAGGGAAAACCAGGAAAGTGAGGGCTAAAAGCTACCTCAATATAGCCACCTTCTTGTAGCTGATAAATCTTCAACTTTCCTTTTTCAAAACGCCATAATTCCCCAACTCCTAAAGCTTCATAAATCTGAGGATGGGTGCGAGAGGTAATATCAATTTCTAAGGCTAAATCTGGTGGGGGATCAACGGTTAAATCTAAGCGATTTTTACTCCGAATAGCCGCTTCATTTTCGATATAAAAACAATCATCTGGTTCTATTCCTTGCTGCATTAGTTCATTTTTAAATGTCGTTGAACCCAAAGGATAAAACTCTATATCTAATTCTTCTAGTAATGCTTTAATAAAGTCTCCAACAAAAACTTTATTAACTTCATGTTCAGGTAAAGGGGTCATGATTTCTAATTTTCCCTGATCATAAGCAATTCTGCTATTACGATGTTCACCTAATTCCTGTAAAATGCTTTCAAATTCTTGCCAAGTTACATCTTTCAAGAGCAGTTTTTGCCCCAGAGGAACAGAAAATCTTTTTAATTCTAATAGCATGTGGTTTGTCAATTTTCAACTGACTGATAAAGGATAAACTGTTAGCTATTTAAAAAATATATTGTTAAGTCAAATTACTTATTACTTATTACTTATTACTTATTACTTATTACTTATTACTTATTACCTCATCAGCCACCCCCCACAATAGTGACAACTTCTAAGCGATCGCCTTCAGTAATTTGCGTATCTGCCCAATATTGGCGGTGTAAAATCTCGCCGTTATATTCCACCGCTACTAAACGGGGATTTAGGCCCATTTGTTCAAGTAACTGAGGTAACTTTGTTCCTGAATCACAGGTTTGTACTTCACCATTAACTTGTAACTTAATTTGCTGAGTAGGATTAGTCATTGTGCAGAGGACGGACGAGATTATGATTATTATTGGCTAGTTGCGAGATAAAATACTGGGTGATGGGAGTAGGTTGTTCCGCTTCCATAATTGCCCTCACTACAGCTACTCTTTTCGCTCCAGACTGCATAACATCCTGAAGATTATTGGTGTCAATACCACCGATAGCAAACCAAGGAACTGTAGCATTTTTAGCCGCATAACGTAGGTAATCATGCCCTGCGGCTGCTTTGCCTGCTTTGGTAGGAGTTTCATAAACTGGTCCCACACCAATATAATCTGCTCCTTGGGCGATCGCCCGTTGCATTTCTTCAGGGTTAGTAGTTGAACGCCCAATCAGACGTTGTTCTCCTAATAATTGTCGTGCCAAGTTAATCGGAACATCTTGTTGTCCTAAATGTACCCCATCAGCATTAACAGCCAAAGCTAAATCAACCCTATCGTTCATAATAAACAAAGCTCCATAATTGTGGCACAACTGGCACATTTTTTGAGCATTGCCAAGACGGGTTGTATCGTCAGTGTTTTTATCTCGATACTGTACCAATGCTAAACCTCCTTGAAGTGCTGCTTCCACAGTCGGGAGAAGCTTTTCACTAGGAGATGTTACCAAATATAAAAGGGCATTTTTAAATTGTTGATGGCGTTTATAAGCGATTAAATTACTTTCTAAAGTATAAACTCGATAGCGCATTTGCTTAAAGGTAGCGCCCATTTGAGCTTGATATAATTTGCCATATTCTTCCAAAACCCGCAAAGCTTCCTGTACCCGACACAAATTCACTTGAAGTAGCTGTTCAATACTAGTCCGCTTTTCTTCTTGAGGATGGGAAAGTTGTGTCCCCAGATCCCCCGGAGTATCCCTTGCTGAGCGCAATTCTGCACCATGCCAAAGGGCCAATTCTTGGCGCATCTGCTTGCATTCTGCGGCCATTTCGCTGCTATCAAGTCCAAATCGACACCATTCTTCAATAATCCGTAGTCCTTCTCTGGCTCGGTCTAAGTTAGCATCTAAAATACGGTAGATTGCGTAGTTACTATTTCGATCCTGGTTAAATTGTTCGCCCATGGTTTTGATTACCTTAATTCCTGTTTTAGCCCCTTGGATTAAATTGAGCCAAATTAAGGAAGATTCTACTTATAAAGCGAGGGGCTTAGCCCCCCATTAATTTCTCAAGATTACCTCAAAATAGGTTCTACCTCACATTCTCCTAATTAGCCCTTAGCTATTAACTTAATTATTGTGTCTGAAGAATTACTCCCTGGATATAAGTTGCAAGTTGGTACTGGTACTGAACGTGCTTTACTAATTAAGTTTATGCACCAAACTTATCAAGAACTTTTTCCTCAACAACAAGATTTTTCCCATTTAAACGAAACTGTAGAAAAGTATTTTTCTGCCCAAACCCCTGTGTGGTTTGTCCTACCAATAACAACAGAAATCATTACTCCCGTTGCCTGTCTTTGGTTAGGTAACACCATCGATCAGGTTAAAGGCGATCGCCATAGCCATATTTTTCTTGTTTATGTATCCCCACCCTATCGTCAACAAGGGATCGGTTCAAGGTTATTAGAATATGCCCAAAAATGGTCTTCTTCTAGGGGGGATCACCAAATTAGCTTACAAGTTTTCCCCAATAATCACGGGGCAATCAAATTGTATCAACGCTTCGGCTATCAAACTAACTCCCTACAAATGGTCAAAACCTTTTAGTTATAATTAAGTTCTAAACCTAGGCAATATTTAAGATAAAATAGTAGTTATGCATGATGATGACGAGCTACTTGTAATTGACCCCGATACACAGCTAGAAAGTCCGTTAGACCGGATGGAACCTGTGGATGAGGCAGAAAACCAATCTTCGCCAAATCCTGAAAAAATGCTGGCGTTGCTTTCTGCATCAAATCCTTCCCAACGTATGTTGGCAACTCGCGCTTTTTGTGAAATAAAAGATAGTCGGGCCATTCCCCAGTTGATTCTCTTGCTTGAGGATGTTTGTCCCTTAGTTAGGGTTAGTGCAGCTTACGCTTTGGGTCGCAATTCTAGTTATGAGGCTGTAGAAGCCCTCATTAATCAGCTACACAGGGATTGGAACGGTTATGTCCGTAAAGGAGTCGTTTGGGCTTTAGGAAACTGCCGCGATCGCCGTTCTCTTCAACCTTTAATCGAGGCCCTAAAAACTGATATTTCTGCGGTACGTTTATGGGCAGCTAGTTCATTAGGTCAAATTGCTAACTTGGAGTATGAAGATGTTGTCGGGGCGATACCTTCTTTGATTCAAGGTTTAAGACGAGATCCTGTCGCCGCAATCAGAAGTAACTGTGCTTGGTCTTTGGGCAAGTTATGTCGAGAATTACCTTCTAATGTTGTTTATGCTACCGCAGTGGATGCTTTGATTGAAGCCCTAGTTGAAGATGAAGATGTCGGGGTTAAAGAAGATGCTAGGGCAGCAATTCTCAAAGTAGGAGATCCTCGTGGGTTGCAGATGATTGAAGAGTTGGAATTAGAAGGCTTGATTTGATAAGTAGTTAAGTAGCAATTTAAATGGCTAATGGCTAATGGCTAATGGCTAGTTGGTAAAATCTTAGACTTGTGTGAGAATATTTTATTTACTGGAGTTCTCTTAGTCTTTTACCTAACTCCTGTTTATATTACTGCGGTTGTGGTACATCAGGACGTATGAGCAGATAAGATTCATCTACTAAAGTCTGATAGACTCCTTTAATATTCAAAGGAAGCCATTCTTCGTACATAGCCAGATCGCTATAGTCATCGAGGCGAATTTCGTTTTGGAGGGTAGCTAAGTCTTTGCCAGCCCGGATGCCCTCTAGGACAGAATCATACAGGGCCTCAAGATAGCCAAGATATCTCTCCACGTCTTCTTTTGTCCCCACCTCTGCGTGTCCTCCTACAAGCACCTCAAAATCCATATCCAGCACCTCTCTAGTAGAATTAATCATGCCTTGGATATCGTAACCCTGAAGATCCTTATAGGGCATACGTCCCAAAACAATCCAATCTACCACGTGCAGAACACCAGCAGGTTCAAATAACATAGAAATAGAACCACGCCCGTTGTTTGTGCCATGATATCGCAAACCCACTTGACTCTCACCAAGATAAAGCACCATCTCATCATTAAAGACAAGGTTAGGAATCCTAGTTTGGGCTTTGGTTTGTACTAGATCCTCACGGGCAAGTTGATGGGAGACAAAATCTACACCCTCTCCGTCAAAAACTTCACCACCATAGACATGATCAGGATGATTGTGACTATAGATAACCAAGCGAACAGGTTTGTTGAATCTTTGTGCTAATTCCCCCTTTAGCCATGTAGCTGCCTCTTTGCTGATTGGATCAGTGACGATAATCCCTGCATCAGTTGTCATGAAAACAGAGCGATAATTTCCGGCTTTAAAGCGGTAAACGTTACCACGAATCGAATCAATTTGATAATCTTGCGGCAATGCAGGTATACAAATCAGGCAAACAAGCAAAAGCCCCAAAAGAATACTACTGATTTTTGCTACATAGCGATTTTTCATAACTCTAATCCAAAATTGAACTCACATTCAGTTAAGAGAACTCCAATAAATAAAATATCCTCACCAAGTCTAAGATTTTACCAACTAGCGATAAGCTAATGGCTAGTCGCTTTTGCATAAGTCTTTTCTTGGCTCTGTAGTTATTGCCCAACTCCAGGATAATTTTCAACAAATTGAACTGTAAAATCAGGGGAACTTTCTACAAACTTAACCCTTAAATCGGGAAAAGCATCAACAATTTGCCATTCTCCACATCTACTAGGAAAAATCTCAACTTGCTTAACCAGTAAGTTAGCATTAGCAGCAACAACTTTCACATTCACATCAGGAAAGTTCTCAACAACTTGTACCTTACCATAGAGCCTTTTACCACCATAGCTACAGCTAAAGCGATTAAGGGGATTAAAATTAGCTAAGCTTGGTTGAATACAAGCAAAGCTAACCAAAATAGGTATTAAACCCAACTTAATTATTTTCATTCCATCTATCCTCTACCCTTTACACTTATTAGTGTATCTCCGACATAACAAAGCTAACAGCCAACAACTAATAACTAAAAACAATTGACAAATGGAATAGTAGTTTAACTTGTCATCATTGGGTATTTAGTAACCACTAATCCTAACCAAACGAATAACTGTACGCTGATGAATTGGAGAAGCGGGATCTGCGCCAATAAGGGGTTGGGAGAAACCTAAACCTTCGGCAACGAACTTGTGGGGGAGGTTTTTACTAATTAGATATTGAGTTACCACATCTGCCCTTGCTTGGGAGAGTTTTTGATTAAAATCGGCGCTACCGGTGCGGGAAGTATGTCCTTGTATTTTAATCGCTACAGTGGAAGCATTAAACTCGCTAATCTCTGTTGCTAGCTTGTCAAGGGTTTGCTTTCCTTCTGGGGTTAGTTGCGATGCACCAGTCTCGAATTTCACCTCACCTCTCACTTTTAGATTACCAATATCATTCCCTTGTTGAACTTCGGTTGTGGATATTTGCGGTGTAGAAGTCGGTTCGGCAAAGCCCCTTAATTTCTCAGCTAATTCAGGATTATCACTTTCCACCGCCGTAATTAAATTGCTGGTTTGTTCGGCTGCTGTTTTTAAAAAAGCGTTTGTAAACAGGGTTTCTGGATTAGCTGGGATAGCATCGGTACGTCCCGAAAGCGCTAAAACTCCGGCAATGGCGCGGATTCTTTTGGTTAAAGTTCCTGATTCGAGCCAATTATTTGCTTCTACAGAAGTGAAAAATTGAATCCCTTGCCTCACTGCTGTAGCTTCAGCATTGCTTAAATTACCGTCGGCAGCAATTTGTTGAGTTAATTGGGTTTGATCTTGAATGGAAGTATCTAGGCGACGGTAGTAAGAAGTTACAAAGCTACTCACTAAACCGGGATTGTTATTAATAAGGCGATCGCTAGCCACCATGACATCGACAATTACCCTAGGGGCATCAGCACTACTCAACACCACCGTATTTCCCTGTGCCTTAGCCTCAGTGACATAGGGTTCCCAAAGCACAGCAATGCCAACTTGGGAGTTAGGCTTTTGCAGTTGCTGCCAAGCTTCACTAGCATCAGCAACCTTAACAATTTCAAAATCAGCTAAGTTAAAGTTTTCAAACTTAGTATCCAACACCTTAGCAAGAAACTCACTAGGAGTATCCCCTGCATAAACAATTTTCAACTGTTCTCCCACTGCCCTTTTTTGCTTAACTAAAGCATCTAAATCATTTAGAGACTTAAGCTGAGGATACTGCTGGCTATTTAGTACTACAGCATCTGCTCCGACGGTACGATCAATTAGGGCAACAATTTTTCCTTTGGGGTTATGGGTAAGAAACTGATCTAAAGTGGTGACAATTAGATCTGCTTTACCTTCATTTAAGGCTATAGCACGAGCTTTTTGATTAAACTCATCAGCATATTTTAAAGTAACTTCTTGCTCTTTAAGGGTATTTTGAAAGTCTGTATTTCTCAAAGTAGAATAACCACTAAAAGTATCCCCCAATACTCTAAGCTCACCTTTGGCGTGACGACCCTCTGGTGTAACAACTTCTGTATTTAAAATACTTAGCTGTTTACTACTCAGATTACCTACTCCTACTAAAGCTGCCCCCATTAAACCTGTAGTAACCAATAGAGACAAAACTAAGATTTTGGTTTCATTCTGTACCGACATATTCTTTCTTCTCCAAATTAACTGCTAGTTAAAGTAGGAGTATTAGACAAGAAATTTAGCTTGTATCAGCTAGAATTTTCCTCTTTACTACTCCAAATTTTCCTGATGTTTGATGGCTAGAACAAAACTGAATTAAGGCGCGAGATTCTTGCCTAATCCAGCCTTGCCTCGCTGCTTCCTGCAAAGCCATAAAAGCTTGCAGTTCTAAACTATTGTTTTTCTGCTTTAGTAATTGACGCAGTTGGTTTTCTGCTTCAATGGTTAAATGACCAGTACTAAAAGCTTGTTGAACAATATCGCTTATTCTCATCATCTTTTAAGTAGATTGCTAATTTTTGATAGCAATAGGTGAAAGCTTTTTCGTGAAGTTATGACGAGAAGTTTCACCTATTTATTCAACAAAAGCTGAGTGGGAGATAGCGATTAAATCGAGCAACATTTGTTAGTGTCGATTCAAATTATCTCCCCTGACTCATACACAGTTGGTTTTTGTGCATGAAGATTCACAATTAGGCAAGGACTACACAGTTGTGTATCGCTGCGAAGGGAATGGAATATTTAGATGACAACAAAGTTACTAGCACTCAGGTCTGTAGCCATAACTCCTGTGAGTGTAGCCACATCTGTATTGCCAGCATTAACTAGAGTGTCATTCCCAACCTGCATAATCTTGAGGTCTGAGAAAGTTAATCCTAAATTAATCAGGCCAATGATCTCCTCACTAACATCAAAGTCGGTAATTGTGTGAGGGAGGCTAGGCAGACTGCCATCAGCAATCCAGAAGAAATCATTACCATCGCCACCAGTCAGGGTGCTACCACTAAGACCAGCCGAGAGAAAATCATCTCCTGCACCGCCGTCAAGTTGGTCATTGAAACCCCCTAAAAGAGTATCATCTCCTGCCCCGCCAACCAGGATATTGTTACCCCCACCGTTGGAAGCATTAAGGATATCATCACCATCGCCACCATCAAGTTGGTCATTAAAATTAGCTAACAGTAGATCCTCGCCATCACCACCATTAAGAACATTATCCCTCTTCTGTCAGACTCCGAGACAAAGAAGTAAGAAAAAAGGAGACTATCCTGAGTTGAAGTAAGGTGAATAGTAATTCATCACTGCAATTAAATCATGTAATCCTAGCAATAAATTACGGTTAGGAAACACTTCTATCCACGGCCAAACTAACCACAGCACTATCGTTGGTTGAATAATTAAACGTAGATTATTCAAAGTACTTTTCCAACCCTGTTGATGATTCCATTGTTGGTGATGAGAAAAATCAACGTCTGGCTTTTCTACTTCTTTATCTCTGGGCTTATCTTCTTTGAATCCCATATCGATTAGTTCACTAATTATCAATGATGCTAGTTGAATTTTAGTTTGATATTCATCTTCTGGTTTTAAGGTTCCTTTTGGTTTAAATACTTTAAAGGCCAGAGGTATGGTGATACCTTGGTAGATTCCATAGGCATTTACTGTGACTATTCCTCGGTCTACTTTGCCGACATTTCCTAGATATTGTCTAGCTACATAATCTGTTGTTTTTCCTTTCCTTCTATCTCCTGTTTCATCTACAACTACGATGATTGAGCTACCATTTAATAAGCTGAGTATTCTCAGTAATCTTTGCCTTCTCAATTCTTCTACTGACCATGGGGATTGGGCGATGAAATGATGTAATGACTGGGTTGAGTTGATTCCGACAACACGAGCTATTTCTGGTAATGACTTTCTCTTAATTGGGGAGATTATTCCTAAGTGTAAATATTTGAAACATTCATAGCTTCTTACTTCGGGGAATATGCTTTTATAGTGACTACAATAGTCGTCGATGAAGGATACTGTTGGTCGTGCATCCCTAGCTAAATGTTTCTGTATCTGTAACTCTACATCCATCTTTGGCACTACCTTTGCACCCATCAACCATCTTTATCTATTCCTATTCTACTCCGGAGAGTGACAAAAGAGGGCTTCTTTTTTTAACTATTCTTAGTTTTGCTAATGCTGGGAGGTTCTGTTTTTCTCAACTTTTTTGCCTTACCAATACCATTACATAATTGCCTTTCTTCTTCTGTAACGTGGGGATTATATTTTAAGTAGTTGCCGATGCGATCACAACTGTACTCCATTAAAGTATCTAAATCCCGATATGTAGTTGTGTCCCATAATCTAATTATACGCACATCGGCAGAAGCTAAGGTCTTACCATCTGGGCTAAAACTTAAGCTATTGACCCCCTCATGATGCCCTCTAAGAGTAACAATTTCGGTTCTTTCCTCTACATCCCATAATTTGATTGTGTCCCCACTCCCAGAAGCTAAGGTCTTACCATCTGGGCTGAAACTTAGGGTATGAACGCCGTAATCATGCCCTCTAAAAGTAACAATTTCAGTTCTTTCTTCTACATCCCATAGTTTGATAGTTTTGTCCCCACTGCCAGAAGCTAAGGTCTTACCATCTGGGCTGAAACTTAGGGTATCGACCATGTACCCATGTCCTTCGAGAGTAGCAATTCCAGTTCTATTCTCTACATCCCACAATTTGATAGTTTTATCTCCATTGGTAAAGGCTAAAATCTTACCATCTGAACTGAAACTTAGGCTATCGACACTGTAACCATATCCTTTGAGAGTAGCAATTTTGGTTCTATTCTCCACATCCCAAAGTTCGGTTGTATCTCCACTGGTAAAAGCGAAGGCCTTGCCATCTGGACTGAAACTCATGCTCCCAACACTGTAATGATATCCTTCGAGAGTAGCAATTTTGCTTTCTTTCTCCACATCCCATAATTTGACCGTATCCCCGATGGTAAAAGCGAAAGTCTTGCCATCTGGACTGAAACTCATGCTCCCAACACTGTAATGATATCCTTCGAGAGTAGCAATTTTGCTTTCTTTCTCCACATCCCATAATTTAACCGTATTCCCAATCACAGCAGCTAAGGTCTTACCATCTGGGCTGAGAGTTAGGATACGGACCCACCCATCATGCCCCCTGAAAATAGCAATTTCGCTTTCTTTCTCCACATCCCACAATGTGATTTTGTCCCAAAAGCCAGAGGCTAAGATTGTACCATCTGGGCTAAAACTTACACTTAGGTTCTCAATTGAGTTACCACCGTATTCTTCAAAGATAGCAATTTTGCTTTCTTTATCCACATCCCATAACTTGATCGTATCCCCACTGCCAGCAGCTAAGGTCTTACCATCTGGGCTAAAACTTAGGGTATTGCCCCAATGTCCTTCGAGGGTAGCAATTTGCTTTCCGTTTTCCGCATCCCATAATTTGATACCATGGTCTCCACTGCCAGCAGCTAAGGTCTTACCATCAGGACTAAAAGTTATACTATTGCCTCTAAAAGTTCCACTATTGGCCCCCTTATTATATTCTTCGAGAGTAACAATTTTATTATATTCTTCGAGAGTAGCAATTTCCTTTTTTTCCTCCACATCCCATAATTTAACAGTTCTGTCATCGCCGGCAGAAGCTAAGGTCTTACCATCAGGACTAAAACTTACGCTATTGACAGCGGAATCATGCCCTTCAATAGTAGCAATTTCTTCTCCTCTCCTCACATCCCACAGTCGGATAAGGTTGTCCCCACTGGCAGAGGCTAACATCTTACCATCTGGGCTAAAACTCACGCTATAGACATTGTTACTATGTCCTTTGAGGGCAGCGATTTCGGTTCTTTCCCCCACATCCCATAATTGGATTGTGCTTCCACTGGCAGAGGCTAATATCTTACCATCTGGGCTAAAACTCACGCTATAGACGTTGTTACTATGTCCTTTGAGGGTAGCGATTGCGGTTCTTTCCTCCACATCCCATAATTGGATTGTGCTTCCACTGGCAGAGGCTAATATCTTACCATCTGGGCTAAAACTCACGCTATAGACCCACCCATCTTGTCCTTCGAGAGTAGCAATTTGCTTTCCGTTTTCCGCATCCCATAATTTGATACTATTATCCCCACTGCCAGAGGCTAAGATTGTACCATCTGGGCTAAAACTTATACTATTGACCCTGTAATCATGTCCTTCCAGGCTGTTGATTTCACTATTTTTTTGAATATTGGCTATCAAGGCACTCGTCACATCCGGATCATCGCTGTTGTATTTTTGCAGAATTTTCCCAGCCCGCATTGCTGCAACAAAAGCATCCAAATCCGCTCTTTCGTTCAACTGTGCTAAGGAATAGTGACCAAGAGTATCTGCTTTACTTAACTCTGCCTGCCTCTGCTGGTACTTAGCTACAAAAAATAATACAATACTAAACAACGCAGCTAGCGCAGAAACAAGCGTAATGAGCCGTAAAGTTGTAATATTTCCTTGTCTTCGAGCTTCTGTTTGTTCCCTCATAAGCTTCTGTCGTTAGATGCTCCCCTCAACAATAAATTCTAACTTAGAAATCGAACTCTTTCGGGGCTTCCTTTAATGGTAGTCCTAAACAGGTAATGATGAATTATAGTGATGGATATAATGATGAATTATAGTGATGGATAAAATTCCAGATAGCTCCAAGATGATTTTCCAGTTTCTTGGAAAAGGAAAGAGCTTTTCTGACTAATCGCGAAATTCGCTGCCTTAGTGTACAGTTGAATCGCTCAATATGACCGGTCTTGCCCGTTTCTTTGCCTACAGCTTGATGTCGTTTGCTCGGAATCACATTTTCATAAGCTTCCCAAAAATCTGTATAGACCACTGCACATTGGCGGTAGACTCCAGGTAAAGAAGACCATAGTTTTCTAGCAGCATCACGATTCCTTTGACCAATGTAAACTCCGACAATTTCTCTGGTTCGCTCATCTATGGCTAACCAAACCCATTGTTTATTACCTTTGTGATCTACAAATGACCATAGCTCGTCAGCTTCCACTGTCAACTTACCTTTTTTTTAGCAGATACATTTACCTGTCTAGGAATAGCAGCGTACTTGGCGTTGACATAGTCCTGTAGCCATTTTTCCGACACTTGGACTACCCTGGCAATCCCCGCTAGGGAAATCCTCTCTAACAACAGACGCTCTATCAGGACTTTGGTCTGAGCTGTAATTATTTTATTGGTCGGATTTTCTACAAACTGTCGTCCGCACTCACAGCACTTAAAACGTTGTTTGCCGTTGTGGATATGACCATTTTTGACCACTTGCTGGGAGTTACATTGAGGACAATTGACCATGGAGAGCATTCTTTGTTCACAAGATTTTCTCTCCTCATATTATTATCATTACCTCTACATCACTACCCCATTTTCATCTAAACGCAGTAAGTTAGGTGAGAGCATAGTGTGACCAACTCGGTAAGCTGCGGTGGAAAACTCATTACTAATGCTGGGGTTAACATCATCTTGATATCCCCTGTAATTTCCTAAACCTTCCCCAAGGATGAGGGGCAGGAATTCGTTATAGGTAATGAGCTGCATTTGCGCCCCCACAATAGCCCTGGCTTGTTGATAAATCTCTTCATCGGTCAAACTAGGGTTTTGGGCCACAATCTCTTGGGCTAAGCGGTTGTGTTCCCGAACAAATAAGGTGTGCATGGCGATTAAACCAACTTGTTCGTTAGCCCGTATATCTCCAGCTAAGAAGAAGTTACTATCACTTAAAGGAAGTAAATTACCTGTACTAGTTTTTAATTTACCTCCGATGCCACTACGCAAGGAAGCGGCGGTAGTAGCGTCGGAGCCGTAGACGTTGGAAGCATCAATAAAAGCGGTAATGCCATTAGTTTGTTGGCGAGGATTATCCTTACCTGTTCCCGTTGAAAGATCGTAGATGGAACGGTTAAGCTCGATTTCTTGAGTTCCTGTATGATAGGGGTCGAACCAAGGATCTCCTGAAGGTACAGAAATATTAAAAGGTTCTGGGTTATGGCTCCCTTCTGTGAGGTCAATATCGTGATCTACAAATTGTCCCCACTGCCAAAGGAAATCACTTGCTCCTAAACTATTAAAAATTGAGCCAGATTGCTCAGAAACTCCATTACTAATAGCGCGAGGGCTAGGAAGTTGCAATGCTGAGTTGATACCTCCTCCCCTTGGTTCAGAAATACCATCTTGATAACTAGAATGTGTTAAACGTAACAGTTGAGTGTGGCTACTACCCCAATTTTGGTTACTAAGGTTATTATTTGTACCATCTATAGTGCGGAAATCAGCAGCCTTTGCTTCTGGTAAAGCTACTAAAGTAAGGGATGCACTTATAATTAACCCCCCTAATACTTGTCGGGATGGTTGAGTGAGAAGTTGACTGCTTAAAAAAAATTTCATGGTTCTGCCGAGGTAATCTGTATTTATAACGCCTGTACTACACGATTGCACCCTAGGTTTTCTGAAGTTAGTAGATATTGTTATTTATCACTCTTGTGAGTATAAGATTATCTTCTCTCACATACAGGGGAATGTCAAGGGACAAATGTACTACAAAGTGAATAGCTTTGAATTACCAAGACAAAATACTTACTCTCACAGTCCATGGGTTAAAATTAGACCAATATATTTCTTTTGAGTGTGAGCGTGCGCTGTGATTACCCAAGACTTTCTCAAAGCTGTAGCTGACGAACATAAGGTTTCCAAGGGTGAATTGGAGGTTCTCTCTTTAGCAATGAAAGGTCAATCCACGGCTGCTATTGCTGAGAGTATAGGTATTAGCGGCGATGCGGTACGCAAGAGATTGAGTGAGGTTTATCAGAAATTTCAAATTGCGGGTAGGGGCCCTGTAAAGTTAACTAAATTACAACAACTTTTAGTTACCCGCTATCAAGCTCACATGGCAAGTCATGGAGGGTTTGCTAATAGTAACGTTTATTCGGTTAACAATTCTGCAACTCAACATTACGCAGATTGGGGAGAAGCACCAGATGTTTCTGTATTTTATGGTCGCACAGAAGAACTAAAAACCCTAGAACAATGGATTGTTAAAGATGGTTGCCGTCTAGTTGCCTTATTAGGCATGAAAGGTATTGGTAAAACAGCTTTATCCGTCAAGATAGCTAAGAAAATAGAAGGTAAATTCACTTGTGTTGTGTGGCGTTCGCTACGTCAAGCACCATCTATAGAAGATTTCTTAGGAGAATTGATTGAAGCTTTGACCCCCCAACAGGACAAAATTATACCAGAAACGAAAGAAGAACGTTTAGCTTGGTTAATTGAGCATTTCCGCAATTTCCGATGTTTAGTGATCCTAGATAATATAGGCTCAATTCTCCGTAGTGGCGATTTAGCGGGAACCTATGAAGAGGGATATGAAGATTATGGGTTGCTCTTCAAAAAAGTAGGGGGGGAACCTCACCAAAGTTGCTTATTAATTACTTGTCAAGAAAAACTCAACGAAATCTCTTTATTAGAAGGAGAAACTTCTCCTGTTCGTTCCCTGAAATTGGAAGGTTTAGGGGAAGTAGCAAGACAAATCCTCAAAGAGAAAGGATTATCAGGGGAGAAGAATTGGGTACATCTTATTAAAGGCTATCGCGGCAATCCTTTAATGTTGAAACTGGTAGCAATGACGATTAAAGAAGTATTCGACGGTGATGTGACGGATTTTCTTTCTACTACCCTATTTACACACGATGTCAGCGATTTTATTGAAGAAATGCTCGACAGATTATCTGAGTTAGAAAATCAGCTTATTTGTCAAATGGCGAGTCAGAAAAAACCAATTTCCGTAGCTGAGTTACAAAAAAGTTTAGCAGATGTCTCCCCCCAAAATCTCCTCCAAGCCTTAGCTTCCCTCCGACAGCGATCGCTAATTGAAAAGGTAAAAGATGGTTTCACTTTACCCCCAGCAGTTATGGAAGTGACAGCACAAATCATGACAGAGAGTTAACACCACAGATAAAGAGACAAGATCATTTAAACCCAATTTCTAACGGCAAGCCGTACATTGATAACTGATAACTGATTAAAGTAATCCTCGGTAGCGAATAAATAGTAAAATAACGGCCCACGAACCTAATGCCACTTTAATTGCTACGAGAATATTGAGTATAGGAATCATGCCACCGCTAAAAAGTGTACCTAATTCTCCTTGGGGTAATTCCCAGCCAATTAGGGTTAGAATCGCTAATAAGATAAAAATTAAAACTGAAACCTTCTCCCAAGTGGCAGCTTGCCATTTTTTATAGATTTTTTCCATCTCTTGAGATGACGAGGTGATAGCAATTAAGCCAATGGCTGTTCCCCCAGCTACCCCAGCCGCAAAACCGCCACCGGGACTAAGATGCCCACGGATTGCTAGTTCGATACTTACTAAGGTAGCAATGGTTGCCCCCAAACGCGCCAAGATCATGGAGGGGCGATCGCTAAATTGATAAACTGTTTCGGTTGGTGTTTCATTGGCTAAGAGAAAACCTACCCCCAAAATTGAAATAGAAAATACGATAACCTCAAAAATTGTGTCATAGAGGCGATTTCTAAAAATGATGCCAGAAACCGCATTAGATACGCCACTATCTTTGACTATAGACTCAACAATCGAAAATTCTTCCCATTCTGGTGTCACATTGGGCATAACCAACACTTTGATGAATAGTAATATTCCTGCTGCAATATAAACCCCCTTCATTAATGCTTGTCCTCCAGGTTAGCTACAGGTGTGTATTTCAAACTCATTTGTGGGATATGTAACTCAGTTTGGATAATCTCAAAAAGGCGGTGAACTCTAATTGTCGTTTGATAAATTTGCTGGCTATCTGAGTTCAATTGCTTTTGCTTAGTACAAGTAGCGTGAACTTCTTTAGTTATCAATGCCTGTTCTAAAGCTTGGGAATTAGGATACGGCACTAACTCAAGGCGTAAATAATGCTCATCAATAACTTTCTTGAGAGTAGTGATTAGTTCGACAAAACTAACCTCTGTTTCTGCCTCTACTTCTTCAAGTACCCCTAAACGCATCACCAAAGAGGAACGCACTGCAACGACATACAGGGTAATTGCTAACATTGTACCAACCAAAGCTTCAGTTAAAGCCACATCCGCAGCCCCTAAAACTGCATATACTAAAGCAGCTACGGCCCCTAATATAGCTCGGATCACCAAAGCTTGGTAGGGATTAACTTGAAATACCAACATCAATGCGGCTAAAGGTAGTAGGGCAATGATGACATAAATAGAAATATCACTCATTGTTTACTCCACTACTAGAACAGTATGCCAAGACATACCCCAACACAGTATTCCAAATTGCTAAAGAAATAATTGCTAGGAGTAATAGTGGCCATTCACTAGGTATCTTCAGAAGTAAACCAATAACAATACTCATTGAACCAAGGGTATCGGCTACCGAAAGACTGTGGAGTTTAAATAAAACTGATCTTTTACCAATCAAGGGCAGGGTTCCCCAAAACCAAAAGATCAGGCCGATAATTATGCAACTATAACTTAAAATATCAATCATACTTCGTTTAAACGTTTGATTAAATGTGCTAACAGCATTAACCCTGCATTACCCACACTAAGGATGATGACAGCAACTACCCCAATTGACCAATCATCACGCAAAACAGAGACAACCAACATCATGATTGAGGTTTTAGTGGCAATGCTGGCAAAGGCAAGCATTTTTTGCCAAATATCATTATCCTGCCAGGCTTCATAAATGGGTATAAGTAAAGCCAAAATCATCGCAATTAAAATAGAATCCATATTCAAAACCTATTAAGCTATTACTTATTACTTATTACTTATTGCTTTTCTTTCTCCTCCTAACCCTATGTACCTCATACCAGCCCTGTTCGTGATATTTCAAAACAATAGTTTTCGGGGTGAAGGTAATTAAAAATATATCGAGAAATACAAGCCCTGGTGTTCGTCTGGGTTTAACTTTTTCGCAAACAAAATCTTCATCATTATGGGGACGAAGCATAATCTCTACCGCTTCTATATAAGCTTGGGGAATGGCGACAACAATCTCCCAAAATACCTGCAACCAATCTTTTAAGACTCCTGGGGATTTGTGGCTATGGGGCAACAACAAAGCAATACTGACACCAATAATAATGTTTGGCAAATTAAAATTACCAGTAAGCAAAAACCAGATTGTCAGTCGCAGTATTATATTGAGATAGGTAATTGCGTCCATATTATCCAGAAGAGTAAGATTAATATTAGGCTCATAACTCCAATCAGATGATCAAAGTTTTCGCTGCCACGGGGTAGCTTAATTGCTAATTTCTTGAAAATAAAAAGATATGCTAGCCAGCCAATAGCAATAGTTACCAGTGGTTTGACAATATTTTTGAGGGTGTAAGCTTCGTAATAAACGCCATTGGCAGCAATCAATGCGCCGAGTAAGACAGCCATCGCTAACCAAAAACCCAGCTTTACCTCTTTCTTTTTGCCCTCTTCGTTAATTGTTTCATCATGGGAAATCTCCATTGCACCGTGGGGTAAAAAGATGAATTTAGCAAAGGAAATAGTTGTTCCTAATGCGGCAATATTCATAGCAATAACTTGCCAGGGTAAGAGATTTTGGGTTGTTAATATCTTTGCCCCAAAACCAGATAGTAAAGGAAAGCCAGAGATCGAAAAGCTAGCTATAACTAAAGCAAGCCAAATCTTGGTATCAATAGGCTGATGTTGTAATTCTTTGAAGTTACGGCTGGGTAATCTACCAGCAATCAAAAATAAGGCAGATTTAACTAAGCCGTGAGTCAGTGCGTAAAAACCAGCCACCACAGGGGCAGCAAGAATAAAACCTAATTGGGAAATGGTATGAAATGCCAACATCCGCTTGGTATCTTTTTCAAATACGGCATAGCCTACTCCTAATAGTGCTGTACTAACACCGAAAAGCCTGACGATGGGATCGATTTCTTCTAATATCAGCGCCAAACGCACTAAGGGAAATACCCCGGCTTTAACCACTACTCCCGATAGCATTGCCGATACGGGGGTTTCTGATTCAGAGTGGGTTAAGGGCAACCATAACCCTGAGACAAAAATACCACCTTTAACTAACAACCCTAAGAAAATGAGGGCGATCGCTTCTGGGGAAGAATTTTCTAAACCTGCAAAATTAAAGGAATGATTGCTTTGATATACTAACGCTGCCCCCACCAGATAAAACAACATTGAGGTATTGCTAACAAAGAGGTAACGCAATGCTACCCAAATTGCCCTATCACTACGAGGATAAGCAATCAAGAGAAATGCAGCAATGCTGATGACTTCTAAGGCTACATACAAACTAATAAAATCTGCACAAATAAAGGTAGCATTAACGCTGCCATGCAAAATTACTACCTGCATATAGAAAAAAGCCGTTTTACCACTTTGCCAACAGTAAAGAATGACGGCTGTTGTCACTAAGGCATTGGTTAAAATAAAAAAGCCACTCAGTTGATCGATGGCTAAAGTAACACCAAAATTATCTAATAATTGTATATCTAAAGGTGAGGGGCTTAAAAATATTTGCAAAGCATAGAAAGCAGAAAACAAAGCTATTCCTAATGCCAAAAAGCGATCTAGTTTAGGTAGCAGATAGATAACAAATCCCACGAAAAATGGTAAAGCAATCCAGGCGACTGTAATATTGGTCATGGCATATTATTCTCTTCAATCGCCCTAGTTTCTAGCGTAGGATTATCCCTAGCTAACTTCATTACCCCTACCAGCATCAAAGCTTGAATTGAAAAGCCGATCACAATCGCTGTCAAAATAACTGCCTGGGGAACAGGATCTGCATAATTCACTTCTTTAGCATTAGCAACAATTGGTGTATATAAACCATTTTGTGATGCTACTAGGACATAATAGGCAATTACCCCCGTACTCATAATGTCCATTGAGACAATTTTCATTACCAAATTTTTTTTAAAAATAATACCGAAAAATCCACATAATATGGTGATGAATATACAAGCTTCTAACATGGTTATTAATTAGTTTTTCTTAAAATCGAAATTAAATAGAACTTAGAATAACTGGAACTTTGCAAAAAAGTTAACTAGCCATGTTGATGTTAGATTAAATAGACTAAGACATAATCATAATAATTCAAATTGTATATACTTAAATCTATTGTTAAAAAAGTTTCAATTGATTTTAATCTATATTCTGATTCTACATTAATAACAAAAAAAAGCAATATTCCCAGCTTATTAGCTTTCTTAATGCCATGATTAAAGAAAACTAATACATTTAGCTATTTGCGAACTCTTTGAGAGATCGTTTTTTCTATCATGCCTTCCTGTCTTTCTACCGAATAGGTGGTATAGATTAATTATATAAATGCTAAATGGTGCGTTCCTGCACCCTACAGGAGCTAATTCAAAATTTATGTCCAAGACATCTTCACAGTTTAAATTCCTTCGCTGCCTAGTTTTGTGTATCGGGTTTATCGCTAGCCCTAGCAGTGTATTGGCTCAAATCGCTGGATTGCAAGCTAATGAGCTAACAGATATACCAGACAATGATTATGAGGTAGACTCCGTTGAAATTGAGGAGAATAGTCCTAGCGATCGCCCACTTTCTGAATCGGGAGAACTCACCTTTGAATTTATTACTCCCCAGAGTACTGACTCAACTGATACAGACACAGCTATAGACACCAAAACTGAAAGCGAAGATGGGATTGTTATTGATCAAGACAATACTGATCAACAGATAGCCCAGAAAAAGTCGAAGAAAAAGAGTAAGAAATTTAAAAAGGGTAAGAAGTTTAAGAAATACTGTAGCCTCTTTTTTGAAGGCAAGGTTACTAAGGGTGCAGAATTTACCGCTACAGGCAATTTTAGCTCTGCTACATTAATCCAGGTTTTTGACGACGAAGCGGCTTACCTATCTGGGGCTTCAGCAATACAAACTATCGAGTACTCAACCGCTTCTACCGAGGTTATCTCTGTTGGCGATCAAATTGGTAGCTTAAGCGTTAAGACATCTCAGACAGAGCAACTCACCTTTCAATATCTTTCTGCAACCGATACTGACTATACAGATGTGGTGATTGGGCAAACAGACAAGGGATATGGGGCTGTATCTGGCATTGTTGATGCCGATGACGAGTCTTACGTTGTTGTATCTGACGGCAGGAAAGGCAAAAAGTGCAAGAAATTCAAGCGGGTAAGAAAGTGCAAAAAGGGAGCTAAACTTGCTGTTCAAGGAAATATTGCTGCCGGAGGTGAATTTATCGAAGCGGTAGATTGTAGCTCTGACACACTCGTGCAAATTTTTGATGATGCACCGGAGTTCATCTTTCCTGATGTTCGTAAGAGCTACTGGGCTAGTCGTTTTATCTATCGGCTATCTTCCCTACAAATTGTGCAAGGTTTTCCGGATCGAGACTTCTTACCTGAGGCTGGCATAACCCAAGCGCAGTTTGCTGCAATTGTTAGCAACGCCTTTAATGTCTCTCGAATCAGGCAGGCGACTGTAGTGGAAAGCATTTCCAGAGACTACTGGGCCCACGGATATCTTCAAAACGCTTATTCAATGGGCTTCATCGACATCACTAGCAATAATTTCAATGTCGGGCAACGCCTCACTAAGCTAAATGTATTGACTTCAATTGCCAAAGGGTTGGGATACACGCAAATAACTTCTGGCAGAAGCGTTGAAGATATCTTAAGTATCTTCAGCGATGGCAATAACATCCCTGCTAGCGATCGCATTTACATTGCCGCCTTAGTTGAAAAGGGTATTCTCGTAAACTACCCCAACCTCAACACCCTGAATATTAACCAAGTCATTTCACGGGCTGAAACCTGCGCCATCGTGCATCAAGCCCTAGTAAGTATGGGACAATTTGAGAGTATCAGCTCCGACTATATCGCCCAGTAGCAATAGTAGAGCGGGTTAGGTGGCAAATTCAACCTGAAGGATAACTAACTAATCTTCATGCCCCCGTAACCCACCAATACCGAAACAGGTGAACGGTGGGTTACGCCTACGGCTAACGCCACCCTACGAAATAAAGTACAACTTTTATCGTCAGGACGGTCAGGAAAACTTGATACGTCCTGCTTTTTCAATCCCCAAAATACTGATGTCTAATCTCTCAATTCAGGTTTATAAAAATCTCAATTCGAGTCACTCGCCAGAAATTCGTTTACCGACAAACCTACCCCCATCAGACTTAATCAATCCCGTCTTAATCAAAACTGCCCAAGACTTGTTTACTGAAAATGGTGTTCTTGTTATTAAGGATCTCTTTGCCAAAGACTTGATTGCTGAACTAAATCAATCATTTTCTGAGCAATACAACCCTTACTTTGAAGATAAAAATCACGCAGATGCCTTAGAAGTCGGCGTTAAGCGGAAAATGATCACCATCAATTTTCAGGCTCCCTTCAACAACCGGGACTTGTATGGCAATCCCTTCTTAATGCACTTAATGAAAGCCTTACTGGGGAAGGATTTTATTCTCGGTAGTTTTGGCGCTGTCATCGCTCTTCCAGGGGCTGAACAACAACACATTCACCAAGATCACCCAGCCCTATTTGCAGATGAGGCTTTGGCTCTGCAACTACCTAGTTTTGCCATCACCGTTGTTGTTCCCCTAATTGATTTGACACCAGCTACGGGATCTACCCAAGTGTGGAAAGGTAGTCATCGCCTCTCCCCCTCAGAAGAATTGGAGGATAAAAAATCATCGGTTCCCTTTGTGTCAACCGGATCTTGTTACTTAATGGACTATCAACTCTGGCATGGAGGAACACCGAACATTTCCCACCAGGTACGTCCCATTCTCTATATAGTCTACTATCGCTCTTGGTTTCAAGAAACTGTTAATTACGACAACCAAGCCCGCGTCTCTATTACCCAAAGTGAGTATCAAAAAATACCGGAAACCCATAAGTTTCTCTTTGCTAGACTTCAGGAGTTTTTTCAATTCAGTCAACTTGACAATCTCCAGGAAAATGCTCAGCTTCCTTCCCAAGAGCAAAGTCAATTAACCGCATCTGAACAAGCCGAGAGTTTAAGCGAAATTGCTAAGCAAGCTCTCACTAAATATGGATTTAAGCAGGCTTCACTACAACTAATTTCTAACGGCGAAAATACGGTTTTTGCTGTTGATGCACCTAATGCACCTATCCCTCAACAAAATTGCTATTCACCTTCTCGCTTTGCTTTAAGGATTCATCGCCCCAACTATCTACCCCTTGAGGCTATCGACTCAGAATTACGCTGGCTACAATTCCTAACCCAAGAGGCAAAACTACCCGTCCCTCAGCCAATACCAACCTTAGAAGGCAAACTCTGTACCTTAATCAAAGTTCAGGGAGTGAGCCAGCCTCGCGTCTGCTCCTTAACTCGATGGTTAAAGGGTAATTCACCTTTAGAGCAAGAAGAGTCACAACTCCTCCAATTTGAGTCTGTTGGTCGCCTTTTAGGGCAATTGCATTACTATGCTGAACATTGGTCGAAACCAGAAGGTTTTACTCGACCACATTGGGATTGGAATGGTTTATTTGGAAACATGGCGGGCTACAGCAATGATGGAGAGAGAGTTTGGCAGTTAACCCCGCAACCCTATAAAAACCTATTTGCAAATGTGAGCCAACAATTCCAAAAAACCGTTGCTTTGTTAGAAAAAGATCCCAGTCAGTTTGGTTTGATTCATGGGGACTTTTGGGCAGGAAATCTGCTGATTCATGGGCAGGAAATAGGGGTTATTGACTTTGCTGATTGTGGTTTTGGTTATTGGATCTATGATGTAGCTAGATTTTTAAATGACTTTGTAGCAGAGGCTGACTTCCCTTTGTATTTAGATAAGCTTTTATACGGCTACAACCAGATCAAACCCTTCCCAGAAGTACAGTTGCCCCATCTTAATACTTTTATTGCGGCTCAATATGCAGCCTATGGTTTGTGGCAAGTGAATCGCGCCCAAGATCATCCTTCTTTCCGGGCTACGTTAGAAGAAGAGTTAGCAGATACGGCTATGTGGATTGAGCAGCTTATGGCAATGGGTTAGTGAAATTAGTCTTGTCGCTTTCTTTTCGAGAATTGTTAAACTCTTAATTCAAACCAAGTTCGCTCATAAGTTGCTGATGAGTAATGTTCTTACTAGAGCGGCTGTTGGTTTTTCGCTTCAACTCGTTATCAGGAATATCTTTCAGGGTCAATACTGGTAACTTCAACGCTTCTTGGAAAGACTTGATATCTTCTACTAACTCTGGAAAAGTGCGCCCTGAAGGTTCAATGGCTTTAGCGCTACAGGCTGTGATAGAGCCATCTTCAGCGTAGAAAACTTCGCGAATAATATAATCGCCATCCGCCTCTTGAAAAACCCGATAATTCCAAGTTATAGTCATAATTCCTCCTGTTGTCCCCTAAAGAAAAAGTTGTTACGCTGTTTTTCTCCAACTCGTTGGATTTCTACAACTGTTATCTTCTCCACAACATTATATAAAACTCTAAATTTACCAATTCTTAGTTCCCATTCTGCAAAACTATTTGGTCGCATTGGTTTACGGTTGCGAGTTTCAACAGTTGGCTCGTAGCTGAGTTGTACATCTACGTTTTCGAGTATTTCTTTCTGTTCATGCTTAGGAAAATGCTTGGTCAATGGCTATTTAATGAATATGCAGGAGAAACTGCGGTGCTAAAATTAATTTCAGTGGAATTTTCAATACTTTTGTCAGAACTTTACGATAAGGTAAATTTTGAAACTTCTGAATGATTTACAAGCACTTTAATTTGCTGCTACGGCAAGTCCTTGACGTTTGTGAGTTTTCTGGAACCGTAACAATATTTGGTATGAAAGTAGTTTTGTCATCTAAAACGGTTATCTTTGCTATAAGACTCAATGATAAATATCATATTGGATTAGAACTAGAAAGTAGACGCTACATTCATAATTTCCCATTTAAGACGCTGCTAGATGCAGTAGATTTTGCTTTCAGGGTATTAGAAGCGGGAGGAGTAGATTTGCAGTATTGGGAAATAGCTGATGAGTACGATTTATGGGATCAATTTTTGATTCGTGATTATGATAAAAAAGATCGAAATTATAAAGCGCATATTTGGGATGGGCTTGATACATTGTGCAAAATGTGGAGTACTGGTGGACTTGGATACAAATATGATCTTTTCAAGACTGATTTGAATAGAGATATTTGTACTATGTGCTTTAACAAATTGAGGCGGAATTCAACGAAACTATTTAAACTAAAGGGGTCAAATAATGAATACAGCCAAAATTAGTACTGATGGCAACCATCAAATCGTCATATTACCCGAAGATTTCAAAATGTCAGGTACAGAAGTTTACATTAAAAAAGTGGGCAATGCGATTGTTCTTATTGCCAAAGATAATCCCTGGCAAGCTCTTTTTGAAAGCTTAGAGCAATTTTCTGATGATTTCCTGACAACTAGAGAGCAACCTCCTATCGATGTCCGACATAACTCTATCTTTTCTTTAGGAGTAGAAAATTGTTAAACTAGCGATCGCCTTTAAGTAAACGATCAGGATCTAAAAATCTCTAGCACCTAGAGGTTTTAGCTGGTTTGACTACCGTGGCGAAGATACAGGCTATGGTAGTTGGTGCGTAATATAACCAAAGACAGAGCAATCTAAGCTTTCCTTGGGTAAAAATTAAGGATCGGACATATTTTTAGGTTAACCTACAGGCTGAGCCAAAAAGTAACCTTATAACCGATTAGGAGCCTAGCATAAAAGTGGTTGCTCAACTAACTGACCAAGACTACGAAACAAAAACCCAAGAAATCGCCAAACAGCTTTTACAAGCGACTAGAGATAAGCCTTCTCTGTTTGCCCAAGTACGTAATCAAATGCGTTGGGATGATAAACTTCTTGATTGGGCTATGGCTAACCCCAACTTGAGGGTACAGTTATTTCGCTTCATTGACTGTTTACCAGCATTGCGTAGTAAAAGCGAGATTGCCCGACATTTACAAGAGTATTTGGGTGATGAGTCAGTCGAGTTGCCCTCTGCATTGAAAGGTATCCTCAACTTTAGTGATCCTAACTCTCCCCCTGCCCAATTAGCAGCGGCTACGGTGACTAAAGCTGTGGAAACTTTAGCTTTTAAGTATATTGCTGGGGAAAATATTAAGCAAACTGTTAAAACTATTGAACGCCTGCGGAAAGAGAAGATGGCTTTTACCATCGATCTGTTGGGAGAAGCTGTTATTACTGAGGCTGAGGCGGAGTCGTACTTACAAAGCTACTTAGAATTACTCGAACAGTTAACCCAAGCGGCGCAAAATTGGTCAACGGTGGAACAGATTGATGTGGCTGATGGGGAAGCTTTGCCGAAGGTGCAAGTATCCGTTAAGCTGACAGCTTTTTATTCCCAATTTGATCCCCTTGATCCCCAAGGTAGCAAAGAAAGAGTCTGCGATCGCATTCGTATTCTCCTTCGTAGGGCGAAGGAGTTGGGGGCTGCTGTTCATTTTGATATGGAACAGTATGTTTATAAGGATATGACTTTGGCTATCCTGAAAGAGTTGTTGGTAGAAGAGGAGTTTCGTCAGCGTAGTGATATTGGCGTAACTTTACAAGGCTATTTACAAGATTCCAAGGCGGATTTAGAAGAATTAATTGCCTGGGCGAAAAAACGTGGTTGTCCTGTGACGGTGCGTTTGGTTAAAGGAGCCTATTGGGACCAAGAAACCATTAAATCAATCCAACATGGTTGGCAACAGCCTGTGTACAACGATAAAGCTGCCACTGATGCTAACTTTGAGGCTATGGTACAGCTATTGTTAGAAAACCACGAGTATTTATCTGCCGCAATCGGTAGTCATAATGTGCGATCGCAGGCTAAAGCAATGGCCATCGCCGAGACTTTGCAGATTCCTCGCCGCCGTTTTGAAATGCAAGTCCTTTATGGTATGGGAGATCAATTAGCTAAAGCTTTGGTGAAACGAGGACATCGAGTGAGGGTTTACTCTCCCTACGGTAAGCTTCTCCCCGGCATGGCTTATTTAATTCGTCGTTTATTGGAAAATACGGCCAATAGTTCTTTCCTACGGCAGAATTTGGAACAACGTCCCATTGAAGAATTAGTTGCCCCGCCCCAACCAGAAGAACATGACAGCCTCCAACCTGCTAACCTCCAACCTTTTGCCAACGCTGCCGATACCGACTATGCCGAAATTAATCAGCGTCAAGCTGCTAAGGAAGCTTTAGCCCAGGTACAACAATCTTTAGGCAAAACCTACTTACCCTTAATTAACGGGGAATATGTTCAAACCCTAGATACTATAGACTCCGTTAACCCTTCTAAACCCCAAGAAGTTATTGGGGTTGTGGGGCAAATTTCTGTTGAACAAGCAGCAGAAGCTATGGAGGCAGCTAAGGAAGCTTTTCCTAGTTGGCAACAAACCCCTGTAACAGAAAGGGCCGCGATTTTGCGCCAAGCAGCCCAGTTAATGGAACAACGGCGACATGAACTCTCTGCTTGGGTGAGTTTAGAAGTTGGTAAGATTTTGCCCCAAGCTGATGCAGAAGTCTCTGAAGCTATTGATTTTTGCCGCTACTATGCTGAGGAGATGGAAAGGTTAGATCAAGGTTATGAATATGATTTAGCTGGGGAAACTAACCGCTACTTTTACCAACCGCGAGGCATTGCTGTAGTTATTTCTCCTTGGAATTTCCCTATCGCTATTGCTACAGGAATGGCTGTTGCTGCTTTGGTGACAGGAAACTGTACTTTGCTTAAGCCTGCTGCCCCATCTTCGGTGATTGCAGCTAAGATAACTGAAATCCTCGTTGAAGCAGGCATTCCCCCAGGAGTATTTCAATATGTTCCTGGTAAGGGTTCTACTGTAGGAGATTATTTAGTTAAGCATCCTGATACTCACCTCATTGCTTTCACCGGTTCCCAAGAAGTCGGTTGTCGTATCTATGCCGATGCCGCAGTATTGCAACCGGGGCAAAAACATCTTAAGCGAGTTATTGCTGAGATGGGGGGCAAAAATGCTGTTATTGTTGATGAGAGTGCTGATTTAGATCAAGCTGTTGCAGGAATTGTGCAATCTGCTTTCGGTTATACAGGGCAGAAATGTTCTGCTTGTTCGCGGGTAATAGTTTTAGAATCTGTATACGACAGCTTCTTAAGCCGGTTAGTAGAAGCAACTCGTTCCCTGAATATTGGTAAGGCAGAAGATCCTAGCACTCAAATTGGCCCTGTGGTGGATGACAAAGCAAGGCAGGGTATTTTAGCTTATATCGCTAAAGGGAAAGAAGAAGCAGAGGTTGCCCTAGAAGTAGATGTTCCCGATGAAGGTTATTTTGTCAGTCCAACAATTTTCACCAAAGTTGACCCTGATGCAACTATAGCCCAAGAAGAAATTTTTGGCCCAGTGGTTGCAGTGATTAAGGTGGAAAGCTTTGCGGCTGCTTTAGATGTGGCTAATGGGACTAACTACGCCCTAACTGGGGGTTTATATTCCCGTACTCCTTCCCATATCGATAGGGCGAATAAGGAGTTTGCTGTCGGCAACCTCTACATTAACCGCAATACAACCGGGGCGATTGTTTCCCGCCAACCCTTTGGTGGCTTCAAACTTTCCGGTGTCGGTTCCAAAGCCGGAGGGCCAGATTATCTTTTACAATTCCTTGAACCTCGTACAGTGACTGAAAATGTTCAACGTCAGGGATTTGCCCCCATTGAAGGAGTAGACGCTTAAGAGTATTTTGCGTATAAAATTGGCTCTTCTGTAGAAAGTAAAGTATATAGCTAGTAGGGTAGGCAAAATGAATAAGTAAAATCAGCATCAAATATTCGTCTATTATTGCCCACCAGAATTAACTGGGTAATGGTGGGCAATAATAATATTTTTGTTGATTAAACTTATCTAAAACATTTGCCCAGCCTACTTTCTTATCTGGGATATAAATTCAGGAATAAAGTTTACTACTCTTTCGGGTCATCTATCAATGCCTATATTCACTATTTTTGCTAATATTGCCGCCCCCACTATTGTTACCAGGACAGGAAATATCTTTGCTGTTCTTAGTATTATTCCCCTTGAATGCTTAGTTTTATGGTTATTATTTCATTATTTTTTTAAGATTAAAATTGGTATTCCCAGGCTATTAATTACAGTCATTGTTGCCAACATTATCACTTCAATTATTGGTGTTCCTTTCGCTTTTAATAATTCTTTCGCCAATAGCGCAGGAAGCGCCATAATGATTCTCCCTTTGCTTTTTGCCTTTACTTGGTTCATTGAAGGAATTATTTACCTTCCCCTGTTAAAAAGCAAAAATAACAAACCTTCTAAAGGCAAGTTACGAATAGCATCTCTACTAGCTAATTTAGCCAGTTACACCCTTTTTCTCTTTGTTTTGCTACCTGTTAGTTCTAAGGTTGATTCATTCACTCAGCTTAATCCTAAACGGGCTGAGAGAGAGGTAAAGATGGCTCTTTTTAGCACTCTAGGATACCAAAAGGAGTTTTATGCAAATAACTCCCAATTTGCTAAAAACTTTGAAGAATTGCCTGGTTCTCCTCAACCTTATGTTCCTGATAAAAGCTTTGTTCCAACGGAGAATAAGCTTGAGAATAAATTCCACAAATTCGCAGTTAATAGCGACTCGGAAAAAGCAACAATTACAGCAACAGCAAAAGTTGATTATCTTAACAGTTATACAGGAATTATCTTTGTGGTTAAAGATGGAGAGAAATCTGAATTTATTACAGGTATTTGTAAAACAGATCAACCTTCAACAATACCTCCTCAATCTGTTCAACTAAAAGATGAGCAAATAAACTGTCCGTCTGGCTCATCATTTTTAGTGGCATCACCTTTTTAAGGTCTAAAAACATTCTGGCAAAGCGGCTCTACATCTAGTAGTAAATTAATTAAAACAAAAATGTATAAATTAGTTATTGCCAATGTCATTGCCCCCACTTTCCTTTTCCACGGAAGAGTGACGGGGCTATTTATATTTATTGGCATTATTTTACTGGAATGGATTACTATTTGGTTCTTCTTCCCAGATAAATCATTTTTGTATCGCTTTTTTTGTTGATCCTTCTTTTAGTTTATCTGTGGGTAGCATTAGTTTTATTGGGGGACTAGCCCCCAAACCCCCCAGTGGGGAAACAAGTGTTTCCCCACACCCCTTCCTAACCGCTTCGCTCTTGGTTAGTTGTGTTTGGCTGGCTAATTTGATGGTTGCTCTATCGTCGGAATTAGACTTGGTGGTAGGGCGCATTTGGACTTAGGCTCGTTGTGGGAAAGCTTATTTACTGATGGCTAAGAGGAAATAGCTTGATTCAATTTGGTTGAATGGCGAAGGCATAGAGCTTATATTAAATCCCAAAATAGAAGAACGCAAAAAGAAATTTATCTAGAAAACTCTCGCTTTACTAATGAATTTAAACAGTTAAATGAATCTTAGACCAACTTTTAAAAATAGTTCCAAATTAAAACAACAAGTTATACTCTCCGGCATTTTTCTGTGTTCAATCATGGGCATCTGCCACGGAATTGCTGATGCAACCGCAGGATTTTTATTAGGCAGCTTGGTAAATACAACTTCCTTAGAACAGACAAGTTGGTTGATCATCATCTACAATATTTTAGGCTTTGGTTATCAACCTGTTGCAGGAATGTATACTGATAAATTCCAATGTCCTCGCCAAGCTACTCTACTAGGATTACTTTCGTTATTGGCAAGTTTAGTTGTCGTAGGTTGGCAGCCACAATTAGCTGTAGCATTAGCAGGAATTGGCTCTGCTGCTTTTCATGTCGGGGGAGGGAGTTTAGCTTTGTCTGCAACTCCTAATCGTACCACTGGGCAAGGAATTTTCGCTGCTCCAGGAGTGGTGGGATTGGCTGTAGGGGGTGCTTTGGGATTGGAAGGTTACTCTTTCACCATGCCACTGATTCTGTTCCTGGGAGTGATGATAGCCTTGGTTACTGTGATTAAGTTGCCAAGATTAGCCAAAATTGAAGTCGATAAGCCAGAGTTGCCAATGTCGGAAGAGTATGATTGGGTGATGCTAGTGCTGATTACGGCGATCGCACTCATTTCTACTGTTTGGACTAGTTTCCAATTCCTACTACAAGCCCATTTAATTTTTCTTATTGCTTTAGCGATCGCCGCAGCTATTGCCAAAATCTTGGGTGGCATCATAGCAGAATATTGGGGGTGGCAAGCCTGGATCGTAACTTCTCTATCCCTTGCCATACTGCTACTTTTATGGGGTCAAGAAAATCCCTTAACTTTACTCATCAGTCTAGGTTTACTTCAATCTACTGTACCGATCACCATAGCAGCAACAGGGCGAATGATGCCCAACCAACCAGCCACTGCAGCCGGATTTGCTCTTGGGCTGGCTATTCTTATTGGTGGTATTCCCGTTGTTGCAGGTTTAAACATTGTCTCAGAAAACCCGGTGACTACCCTCACAAGCGGCAGATTGAACCTAATTGCAGCTTTACTAATCCTGACAACGATACTATCATTAAGCTGGGTTTTTCAATCAAAAGTTTTTCAAAGTTCCTAGCCCCCACGGCTTACTCCTACAAATAACCTGTGCAACTAAATACTGTTTAGTGTTATCTGCCTAAATAATTCTTCAAACTGTTATAATTTTGTCTTGCTAGATTATAATTGGGGTCGAGTTCCAAGGCTCTATCATAGGCCACTAAAGCTTGTTCATAAAGATTCAAATCGACTAAAGCAACTCCTAAGTTATTATAGGCTTGGGCTTTAGTCGCTTCGCCCCAATTAGCATCGGTGTCAATGGCAGTTGCACAAGCTATAGCTGCTTCTTGATGTCTGCCCAGATTGGTCAGGATAACACACTTGTTGTAGTAAGCTAGGGAATAGTTTGGTTTAAGTTCTAAAGCTTTATTGAGGGAATTAAGAGACTGTTGATTTTGTCCCCTTTTACCCTGCTCTGCCCCTAAGTTAACCCAAAGCAAAGGTTCATTAGGATTTATATCAACAGCACGCTGACAAGCATCTAAGGACTCTTTTCCTGTTGTACTAACACAAATTTCCGCCCAATCAGCGAAATCATCACTTCCCTTTGCTAAAAGGCTATTACTAGGAAGATTTTTATGGCTAGCAGTTGGTTGTGAAATAACAGCATTACTACAAGGTTGCCAAGTAACTAGAAGTGCAACGGTGGTGATTCCGACAAAGCCAAGATTTTTTTTCACGATTAGTAATTGTGATGTTTATGTTTGTTTATAAATACATTAAACTACACAAGGATTTCGGATTGGCTTAAAGTTGACACACTACTCGGCATCATTGTTAAGATACCATTGCACTGTTTTTCTAAGTCCTTCTTCAATAGTTACAGAAGGAGTCCAGCCTAATTCTGTTTTAATTTTACTTGAATCAATTGCGTAGCGGCGGTCGTGTCCTGGCCTATCTTTGACAAACTCGATTAAATTGTGGGCAGGGCTAACGGGCAAATCTGTAGCTAATTCATCCATTAACTGACAAATAACTTTCACCAAATCGATATTTTTGACTTCATTATTGCCGCCAATATTATAAACTTCTCCTGGTTTACCTTGATGGATAACCAAATCCAAAGCTTGACAATGATCTAAAACATATAGCCAGTCTCTGACATTTTGTCCATCTCCATAAACTGGCAAAGGTTTACCTTGAAGAATATTTGTACAGATGAGAGGGATCAACTTTTCCGGAAATTGATAGGGGCCATAATTATTGGAACAGTTGGTAATTATGGTTGGTAGGTTGTAGGTATGGTAATAAGCACGGGCAAGGTGATCACTACCAGCTTTTGAGGCTGAGTAAGGGCTGTTGGGGGCATAGGGGGTGGTTTCCCTAAAAGGAGGATCTTTAGGGCTTAAACTACCGTAAACTTCATCTGTGGAGACATGGAGAAATAGTGCTGGGGATTCTGGTTGGTAGTAATGACGAAAGGCTTCGAGGAGAGTAAAAGTACCAAGCAGATTAGTTTTAATGAAAGCATCAGGGCCTACAATAGAACGGTCAACGTGGGATTCAGCAGCAAAGTGGGCGACGACATCAATGTTTTCTTCTTTGAGGAGATTGTCTACTAAATTGCGATCGCAGATGTTCCCTTTGACGAAGCGAAATTGTTCTTTTTCTTGCCAAGTTTTAAGGTTATCCAGATTTCCCGCATAGGTAAGAGCATCAAGAACAACTACCCGGTCTTGAGGATAATTATGACACCAATGATGCACAAAGTTAGAACCAATAAATCCTGCTCCTCCTGTAATTAACAAACGGTGTGATTTTCTTGATGAAGGATGGCTGTTTAGATTACTTTTCATAAAGCTATTGGGTATTAAGATCACCTATTATGGCAAGCAGAAGGGATAATTAAACAAATTATGAATATCCTGCATTGTCGAGTATGACAATAGGGCAAAAAAAGCCAATGGACAACATAAGAGTAAAGACATCTTAATTATATTCAAATTAGGTTACTAGACTATTTCCGGCAAAGTGTAGCGATCGCCTATAATTTTGTAGTATTTTGACAACGCTATGCCAAAGTCAAAAACATTTTACAAATTCCTTTTTAATAAAAGGAGAAGTCATCGCTGCTAGAAGACCGCCGTAATCCATGTTAAAATTTACTTCATCTCCAACCTGTAAATTGTGGTTATTGTTGTCGAGAATAATATGATCACTGCTAGAGCCGATAATTTCTAACTGAGAATTAGACTTTAAGCTAGATACCATAACATCTTGTCTTCCCAAAGCAATTATTGCTCTTTTGCGAATGCCTTGATCTTGAAACGTAGGAACATTGCCAAAAGCATCTTGACATCTTTCCCCTGTTGGTAAAGACGGTTTCTTCTTGGATTCAATAACTTCAGCAACCAATTGAAATGCACTAGTATGTAAGCCGGTAATTACTTTTCGGTTAACCGTTTCGCAGCCTAAAAAAATAGATTCCCCTAAGCGAAGATTGTTGATTTTGCCAACATCTTGGGCAGATTTATACCACTCATAATTAGCGGAATTGCCCCCTGAAACTATTGCTAAACCAAGCTGAAACTCTTTTTCTAGCATCTCAACTAATTGGGATAACTCATTCATATTCTTGGCATCTGGTTTGATACCGCCATAACAAGCTAAATTGCAGCCAATACCCACAACTTTTAGATGAGATAAAGTAAGAGTCTTCCTGATAAATTGATAAAGATCCTTCGGGAGTATCCCTTCACGAAGATCACCCAACTCCACCATAATAATTACCTGATGATTTTTATGATGTGCCTTGGCATAATAGGAAAGTTTTTTCAGAGTTTCGATTTCAGTGTTGAGGCTAATATCTACACTTTCAACCACAGATTCAGCTTTGCTTAAAGGAGTGCGTAGAAGCACAAACTGAGTTGAAATTCCGGCTTTTTTCATCTTTTGGATATTTTCAAGGCGGGAGTCAGCAATGAATTTAACTCCCCCTTGAATCATTGCCTCAATAATAGCAGGTTCTCCTAAAACTGCTTTAGAAACTCCCATTACTGAAATACCTTTTTGCCCATAAAGTTCGCATAGCATCCTGGCATTTTCTTGTATTTGGCATAGGGAAATTTCTATTCTTGGCAAGAATGATTTCATTAATTATCTTATTGCCAATACAGGAGTTCTTGCTAATTTCTTGCCCTGGATTTTTTGATTTAATTTGGGGAAATTCTTGACCAAGGTTTGCACAATTTTCCGACAGCCATAACTCAATACATCCGTTGTTGGCAATTTAAACCGTTGCTCATAATCCTCTATAATACTGATAATTTCTTTCTCTTTTAAGTTCTCGTGGCTTAAAGCGATCGCCATTACCCTAGCTGGAGAAATCGCTTCAATCAGTTTGATTTCTCCTTCCACAGTTGGCATTGCTAAATGAGGGAAGTCGCACCGAAACTTCCTTGCTGGGGGATGTTGCAGGATGATGCCGTCGGGCATACTTCCTTTCAAAATGCCAACAGAACTCATAAAAGCGGGATGACTCACAGCACTCTGTCCCTCAACTAAAATGATGTCGGGGCTTTCGTTGTTAAAGGCTTGAAGAACAGAGTTTTCTATTTCACCAATCACAAACTGGGAAATAAGTGCATCCATTGATACGCCGTACATTGCCCCCTGCATCAAGCTAGTTTGTCCTGTTGCTACTAGCAACGAGTTAATGCCGAGATTGTTGAGTGCTTTGTTGAGTTCTACTGCGGTAGTCATTTTTCCACAAGCGCAATCAGTACCTAAAACAGCAATTACAGGGACATTGACTTCAGCTATGTGACCCGTAAAGACGTGCAAATCATTTAATTGCGGCGGTTTTCTGATATCTTTAATTTGGATCTGATTTTGGGCAGCTACCTCAACAAACTCCTGATCGTCGGAGAAAAATTGATGAAGACCATTAATAATATTCATGCCTTTTTCCATAGCTTCCAAGATTAAAAACCTCTCTTCTATGGATATATAAGCATCTAAAGGAGCCTTGCCATAAATATAACAGCTTGGCACTTCTGAAAGTTTTCTCAAAGCTTCATCTAGGTCGGTAAAAATGGGAATATTGCTTCTTTTTTCTCCTAATACTTCCCCAGCATCCTGTCCAGCTAAGGAACTATCAATAACGCCAACAATGGTATAAATTTCAGAGTGGCGAACCAATGCTGCGGCAGTCTTTCCATCTACTAAACCAAACTGATTTTCACAGTAAACCAAGGCTGTTTCTTTTACGATTGCCATTGAAATAATTTCCTTAAAATGTGTTCCTAAATCTTCAAGAAGTTTTTTTGTAGTTAGTAAACTCCTCTAAAAGTTTAGGGTCTGTTTTGATGCAAAAATTTCCCGCAGAATTTCCTTGATTTGAGTCCTTTACTTTCGCAAAGAAAGTTCTCAAAAAACTTTATGCAATAAGAAATATTATGATCTAAACTTGATTCTTTAAAAAGCTTAAGTGATGTTGATTTTGTAGCGAAAACTTCAGACCTTAATTGAGTTCCGTTTTAAATTAGCTTTAGTTTAATCGTAACACATTATACAAATTATTTTACATTTTGATTGCTCGGATTTAATAGTTTGATATCGTTACCTTTAACTTTGAATAGCCCAGTTTCTTTCAGCAACTCCCCCAATTTCTTATAACCATAGGATCTGGAGTCAAAGGAAGGGTCCATTTTCAACAACTGCTGTCCAACAGTTCCAAGATTAGCATTGCCATCATCACGAGCAACATCTTCATATGCTTCTTTGAGTAATTTGTTTAACTCTTCTTTTTGTTTGGTTTTAGTACTTGATCCAACTTGTTTAGAATCACTTAAGAATGAACTAGATGATCTCTCAGTGCTACCATCTAGCAGTTCAGTGTATACAAATCGGTCACAGGCAGCTACAAAAGCTTTGGGAGTTTGTCGCTTGCCAAACCCATAGACGGCTACACCATCTTGTCTAATTCTATGAGCTAGTCTTGTAAAGTCACTATCACTTGAAACAATGCAAAAGCCATCTAATTTGTCTGTGTAAAGCAAATCCATTGCATCAATAATTAAAGCGCTATCTGTTGAATTTTTACCTGATGTATAGCCGAATTGTTGTACAGGAACAATAGCAAAATCATTAAGCATCTTCTTCCATGTATTCATCTGGGGACTTGTCCAGTCACCGTAAACTCTTTTGATATATGCAGTTCCAAACTTAGCAATCTCTTTTAATAAAGCTTCTACAACACTAGGGCTAGTATTATCTGCATCGATTAATACTGTCAACTTGTCAGATCTAAACTGAACTTCTCCTCTCATAAATCACCATCCGGAAAACAATAAAATCTTTATTTACCTTATGTGATTATGATATCAAGAATTTTTCAGTGTATCATCAGGTTTGAGGATTTTTAAAGCATCTTTTTAAAAACCACATTCTTAAACAAATCATTGGCGATCGCAGTTCCTAATAAAATTAAACTGCAACCCAGGATCATAGAAGCAGTTATTGCTTCTTGTAAGAAAATTGCCCCCCAAAGCATTGCAAAGATAGGAATCAAATAAGCAACGGTTAATGCTTTTGTGGAACCTACGTTGCTAATTAAGCGAAAATAGAGGATGTATGCCAAAGAGGTTGAAAGTAAAGCTAGACCAAACAAAGCCATTAAGCTTAAGGGGGTTGGTGCAGCTTTTGGTATGGTGAAAGGAATTGCTGGTAAGAGGAATAAAGGAGCAAAAAGTAAACTGCCTGTAGCAATAACTAAAGAAGGAACCCCACAGAGTTGCTTTTTTATGTAGGGAGCAGCAATGGCATACATCAATGTTGCTACCAACACAGCAACTACTGCCAGCAAAGAAGTTGGCGTAATCACAAAACTTCGCCAGCCGACTAAAACAACTACCCCCCCTAAACCTAATGCTAATCCTATTGTTCGAGTGGGTGTGAGCTTTTCTTTTAACCAAATAAAAGCGACAATGCTACCAAATAAGGGAGTTGTGGCGTTGAGAATGGAGGTGAAGCCAGCCGGTAAAAATAGACTAGCAAAGGCAAAGAGTAGATATGGTAGTGCTGCGTTGCAACAACCGATTAGGAATAAAGGCTTTGCATAACGACGTATTTCTCCTAGCAAATCTAGTTTGACTGCAAGAGGTAAAAGTGCTAAACCTGCTATTAAGACGCGGCATTCCATTAGCCAAACTGGACCGAATACCGGGGATGCTATCCTCATAAATAAAAAAGATGCACCCCAAAGGGCAGCTAAGAGTAGAAGTTCACCAATATCAGAAATTTTCATTACTTATTTTTGAAAAACAGCTATTGGCTGTTAGCTTTTTTACTTTAAAACTACTCTTAAAAATCAACAAAAATGAGGCAATTTTTTACAGTTTTGTATCCTTAACTAAGTCGTAAATTACACTCTAAAATCAACTTCTTATTTTCTACAGAATAGGGCATAATTTCCAAAGCTTTTTCAAATGCTTCAATGGCATAGCGATAATTGCCCAAGGCAGCTTGAGACAAACCTAAACCATGCCATGCCCCAAAATGGATGGGATTGAGTTGTACAACTTGCAGGCATTTCTCTCGTGACTTTTCATATTCCCCTTGCATATAGTAGAGAACCCCTAAACGATTCCAAGCTTCAGCAAAATCTGGCTGATTTTTAATAGTGGTACTCAGTAACTCTTCAGCTTGAGTCACCTTGCCTGCTTCTAACAAAATCTGAGAACGTCTCAGTAACTCTAAACCGAACTCACCTTTCTGTTCAAACCATCTACGCCAAAGCTGATCGGTAGCAGAAGCGCGGATTTGCTCGTCAGGACTTTTAAGATTTTCTATTAACTGAATGACTGATGATTTTTCCATTTTAAGCAAATGTTTCTTGGGGTACTACTTCAATCTATTACCAACTTAAGCTTTCCCCTATCTAACTGGCAAGGGAACAACCAACATCTTATCTTACCAAACCCTGTAGTTGTACAGTTTATTTGTGGAGGTAGGGAGCAGGAAGGAAGAAATAAACTTATTACTTATTACTTCCCCCATCTCCTAAATACCATGACTTTTGCCAATTACCCAATGACGACGAAAAAATCTAGCTAAAGAACTTTCTTCTAAGGATAAATAAATTGGTCTACCGTGGGGGCAAGTACGGGGATTATGAGTATTTTTCCAACTATCTAAAAGTTGCTGCATTTCCTTCAAACTCAAAGGAGTACCGTTACGAATAGCACTACGACAAGCTGTAGCAACTTGGGCTTCTTGTAAACTTCCACCTTGACTAAATTCTAAAAGAGCAGCAGCACAATCTGAGCGTTTTTCTAGCATGGCAGGAACATTACGAATTGCCCATAATTCTTCTCCAAATGGCTCTATATCCAAGCCCAAACTTTCCAATTGGTTTAACTGGGCTGGCTTTAATTGGGCAAGGATAATGGGCTTTTGTAAAGGCACTAACCGCCAGTCCGTTAATAACTGTTCATACAAAACTCTCTCATGGGCAATATGTTGTTCAATTAACCACAAACCCGTAGAATGTTCAGCAACAATATAGGTTTTATTAATCTGTCCTACGGCTTTTAAAGCCATAAAACTAATTTCATTTTTGCTTATTTCTTCCTTTTTGGGGAAGATTTTTTCTTGGGTATGATAGTTACCTTTTTCTTCGGAAACTTTAAGTAACTGACTGATTTTTTGATTATATTTCCCGCTAGGAAGTTGAGCATTACTTAGAGAAAAAGCTTTTTCAATACCTTGACTAACTTGCTCTCGCCAAAAATCAAGATTATGTAAATAAACCTCAGTTTTAGCTGGGTGGCGATTCCAATCAATTTGACTGGGGCAAAGTTGTAAATGAAGTAAACAAACCGGATAGCGATCGCGGGGTAAAGTACGAGCAAAAGCCCTCAACATTGCTTGTTCCAACTCTGGCGATCGCACAAAGCGGCCATTAATTGCTACCCGTACCCAATCAAAGCGCCGCCGATGACAGCGATCCGGCAAACCCACTAATAGCTGGAGTCGTGCAGGAGTATTGGTGTAATTTTCTGAGTGTAATTCTTGGGGTAATTCCACCGTCAGACTTAAGGGTTGTAAATCGCTTTGCTGTACCTGCCTAAGAATCTGGGGTAAAATTTGTTGAGCCGTTTTTCCGGGACTAATACTGAACCAAGGACGTTGATTTTGCCATGCTTGCCAAGTAACCTGGGGATGACAAAGGGCAATTTGCTGGACAATCTCCTGTACACTTCTCAGTTGCTGAGGCATCCCCGGCAAACCTTGGCGACGCACAGGAATGCTCCCAAAGAGATTGGAGATGGTAACAATTGTGCCAGGGGCAATAGCTGCTACATTCTCCTCTACGGGTTCTCCTTGTTGGCTATAGGCGACTCGCCAACCAACCCCTTCTGCTTCAGTGGCTGGGCGGCTGAGGATTTCTACCTCAGAAAGTTGAGCTAAACTGTGTAAAGCTTCACCCCGAAATCCTAAGCTGGTAATCTTCCACAGATCACTGCTGTTGTAAATTTTGCTAGTGCTGTGGGGTAAGGCACACAATCTTAAATTGCTTAAATCCATGCCCACGCCATCATCGGCAACCTGCACCCGCCACAAATCTGGCTCCAAAGAAAGTACTATCCTAGTTGCTCCTGCATCCAGGGCATTTTCAACTAATTCCCGCACCACTGCCGCAATTGAGTCAACAACCTCACCTGCCGCAATGAGATTAATTACATCAGTTGGTAGAGCTTGAATCCGATTTGTCATATAAAATCTGTTGGAGTAGCCCCATGGATTACCCTTGTTCAAATTCTCCTCTGAGACAGCATCTTCACTGGTAGCATTAGGAGATTTTACATCCTGGGTGAACGATATGGCAAAAACTGGGGAACATGGAGCAAGGGACTTATACTTTATAGTTTAACTATAAATGCCATTTTAATTTTTGCGATCAGCTTAGAGGAGTGCGCGGAGTGCGATTGCCTCTAAAAAAACAACAAATCAGTAAGGATATCTCCCTAGATTTTCAAGCAGACTTTTATAACAACCTGCTTGGCTTGCTTAATTTGATATTTTTGAATTGGTTTAATTTCAACCACTGCATTATTGTAGATGAAGATAGAACTAGGACATCATGAAACTAGATTTAATATATTACTGTCAAGATAGAGGTTTACCTAGTGAGTGGGATTTGGAAGGCTGCCAGTTAGGTAATATTAACTTGATTGTTGGTAAAAATGCTTCTGGAAAAACAAAAACTCTTGAAGCTATTGTCATCATAGCTGGATTTTTGTCTGGTGAACTAGATATAAAACCAGAGCGTAGTATAAGAGAATGGAAGCTTATTTTTGACTCTGATGATGAGGTATTGGTATCAAGAACAAACAAATATTCAAGACTCACTGAGAATAGACTCCAAAATCTCTGGTGTTAGTCCTCTAGATTTAGCTCTGTCGCTAATTTCATCCATTAGTTCTCGGAGTAAAGCAATATCTGAATCTGCTTGCTTTTGGAGTAAAAAACTAATTATAGCTTGGATTGTTTTACGTTGTTGTGGAGAGGAAGATTGGTAAGCTTCTGCAACTTGTGGTGTAACTTCGATAGTGATTTGATTCATGAGCTATTTATCGTGTTTCTGGTTAAAGCTAAAGCATAAACAACAATTATTGGTTTTAGCTAGCAAGAAATGTTATCTTGCTAACCTTTGCTTAACGTTAGTGTTTCACTTTTTTCTAGGTTTATCTCTGCCTTGGTTCGTTTTACCCATCTTCTTATCTGGAAAACTAGGCTTTGGAGAAGGAGAAGGTTTGGGGATTGGTGGCTTCGATGGTTTTGGAGGTGTATTAGAATTATTCGAGGAACTTGCACTTTGAGAATCTTCCATGGTTGATGTCAACGAAAATAAAGTCTCTAATAGTCAATATAAAGGTTCGATTTTAGAGATAATCTTAAAAGATGCTGATGAATCTCTTAAGCTTTTGCATTCTGATTCTAATTCCATTAATACAAGATTGGCTTTTTTAATTGGGTTTAATGCAACTTTCGCAAGTTTTTTATCAAAATTGCCCTATTCAAAAATTGAAGTTCTAGAAAAAGTTGATAGCTATTATTCTTATAAAAAACAATTACTAAGCATATTAGCGATTGTTATTGGATGGTTTTTACAAATAAAGCCTGTTATAGCTCTACTTATCTGTTTTTCAGTTACTTTAGCAATCTATGCTATAATCCTTCTCCTATTCCAATAGTTATTTATCCTAATGAAATGCTTAAGGAAGGTCAAGATTGTGATGAGGAAGATTTTATCAAAGCAATAATTGAAAACAGAGATAAGACAATCAGAAGAATTGAAAATAGGATTTCACAAAAAGCTTCATATCTTAAGTATTCTCTTGTTACATTAGGAGGAGCAGCATTACTTACAATAGTTGATATACTTATAAACGTTAATGTATAGCATTATTGATGATTCGCCTACTCAATTTGCCACCCAAATAAATTAAGACACAGTACTAAGAAGGGAGAAGGAAGAAGGAAAAAGCACATCGCCTTAACCTCCAACCTTCTAAATTTCTAACCCTTAACTTTCAAACTACTCAAATCCGCCAAATTCCCCTCAATCACAGCACCCCGCTTATTCGCATCAAGATGGCGCAAAATCTTATAGATAGTTTCAACCTCTTCTATTGCACCAACCTTATCTGCAACCTCCCTTAAAGATAAAGGTTCGCTTGTCTCTTGCAACAGATTCATAACCTTGGTTTGTAACTCCAACACCGATGCTGCTGCCTTCTTCCCTGCTTCCACACCAGGTTGATGATAGGCATTAATATTAACCAAACTGGCATACAATCCTACAGCCCGTTCATAAAGAGCAATTAACGCACCCACAATGCGCTCATTTACTTCTGGTACTGTAATCGTAATAGAATCTCGCTGATTTTCATAAAGTGCTTGGCGCGTACCCTGCAACAATCCAGATAGATAATCCCCTGCGGTTACGGAAGGTTCAACTTCTACGGACTTTCCTTCTCTGTCTTGCAATACTTCAATAAAAGTAGCAAAGAAGTTAGGTACACCTTCCCTTAACTGTTGTACATAGGCGTGTTGATCTGTAGAACCTTTGTTACCATAAACTGCAATACCTTGATAAACAGTATTACCATCTAAATCTTTTTCCTTACCCAAAGATTCCATAACTAACTGTTGCAGATAGCGACTAAATAGCAACAAGCTATCTTTGTAAGGGAGAATTACCATATCTTTTTCCCCTTGACCATTCCCTGCAAAGTACCAAGCTAGCGCCAACAAAGCTGCGGGGTTGGTTTTTAATTCAGGTTTCCGGGTCAAGATATCCATCGCTTTTGCACCATCTAACATGGCTTGAATATCGATACCCTGACAAGCCGCAGCCACTAAACCAACTGCTGATAATTCTGAGGTGCGCCCTCCAACCCAATCGTGCATCGGAAAGGTGGTTAACCAGTTTTCCGAGGTGGCAATCTTGTCTAACTTACTACCTTCCCCGGTAATAGCCACCGCATGGGAAGAAAAATCAACGTGGTGGGTTTGGAAAGCTTTTTTAACTTCCAACATTCCGTTGCGAGTTTCGGGAGTACCTCCGGATTTAGAAATAACTAAAACTAAGGTTGTGTTTAAATCCGGAATTTTAGCTATGGTTGCATCTATTCCCGCCGGATCGGTGTTGTCAACAAAATGAATCTTTAAAGGTGCATCCGTTGGGGCTAAAGCTTCGGCGACAAATTGGGGCCCTAAAGCTGAACCACCAATACCCACCGAAAGGATATCAGTAAACTTATCCGCACCAGAAGGCTGAATTTCGCCACTATGCACCTTGCTAGCGAAGCTTTTAATCTTCTCTAAGGTGGTGACAATATCTTCTTTTAACTCTCCATTAGGAGCTAAATCAGCGTCTCGCAGCCAATAATGTCCCACCATACGGTTTTCATCAGGATTGGCGATCGCACCTCCTTCTAAAGCCTCCATATCCTTAAAAGCTTGCTGGAATTTTGGTTCCATTTCAGACACAAAAGCATCATCAAACCTCATTCGGGATATATCTAAATAAATTCCCAGGTCTTCATCATAATAAAGCCAGTCTTGGTAGCGTTGCCAAAGGGCGGTGGCATCCATAAATCAACCTCAAAACTTAGTTCTCACCATTGGTTAGTTTAGGCTACCTTTCCCCTTCTCGGCTTTTCCTTTATTCTTTCCTCTACTTTACTTAGCTCAATCCATTACTTTGTGGGGAATACAGTAGTTTATTTAACAAAATCTCAAACTTATGTTAAGATTTGTATAGCGTTACAAACAAATATACTAAGGGTCTAATTTTTATGAGATATACAACAGAAGATGGTGGCCGTTTAAATAACTTCGCAGTCGAACCAAAAGTTTATGGTGCGGATGCCCCTAATAAAAATCAACAGCGTAACTATATTATTCTTGGTGTTGGTGCTTTAACTCTTGTTGGTGGCTTAATGGCGGTTGCAGTAGCAGTTTCCAACGTCAGCTAGAAAAAATATCTTGATATAATTCAACTAAAATTTAATTTTAAATTGGGAAGATTGGGCTTAAAAGACCAGTCTTTCTTATTATTTTTGGGACTTAGACTAATTCTCTGTATAGTTTAAATAAGTAAGAGTCTAAACAGATACATGAAATTGCTCATCAGCAACGACGACGGCATTTTTGCCTTGGGAATTCGTATTTTAGCCAATACCTTAGCTAAAGCAGGACATGAAGTTATTGTAGTTTGTCCTGATAGAGAACGTTCTGCCACAGGTCATGGCTTAACTTTACATAGACCAATTCGTGCTGAGATTGTTAGCTCTGTTTTCGCTCCCCAAGTGGTAGCCTGGTCTTGTTCAGGAACTCCTTCTGATTGTGTTAAGTTCGCCCTTTCTGCGGTGTTAGATAGTCGTCCAGATTTTGTCCTAGCAGGCATTAATCATGGTTCAAATTTAGGTACAGACATTCTTTATTCTGGTACTGTTTCTGCGGCTATGGAAGGGACGATTGAAGGCATTCCTAGTATTGCTATTAGTTTAGCTAGTCATAGTTGTCAAGAATTTCAACCCGCTGCTAATTTTGTGGAGAGTTTATTAACTACTTTAAGTAAAAATTATTTGCCGGAAACTACTTTGATTAATGTTAATGTTCCTGCGGTAACGGAGCAAGAAATAGCTGGAGTTATGTTAACCCGTCAAGGTTATCGCCGCTACACAGAAATTTTTCAAAAAAGGTTAGATCCCCGTGGCAAAACCTATTATTGGTTAGCCGGAGAAGCAGTAGAAGAAATAGAACAGCCAGAACATATTCATTTACCTGCAAGTGTTCCTACAGATGTTCAAGCTATTAAAAAAAACTACATTACTTTGACTCCTCTGCAATATAATCTTACCGATGTTAAAGGTTTTTCTGCTTTACAAGGGATGGAAAATTTGTAGACAACACAGTTGATTCTCAAATAAAAGCTTTTTTACTTTCAAACTAACTATAAACCCCTTCAATTTGCTTGGAAAGCTGCTGCATACAAAATCTAAAGTAATAACTTAGCCAACTTACAATTCCCAGTATTTTAAATCCTTCTTCAACAATATGATGTCCTGGCAAATTACTAGGACCCATATCAACAATTGTTGAGAGCAAGAAGCAGGCAATAGCTAATAAAATAAACAAAAAATCGGAATAAAAAATTGTTTTCCAGAATTTATAGATAAATCCAGAAATCAGTATTCCATAAAAGATAAAAACCAATAGCTCTGATAGGTTCTTCATTTTTCTGGGTATATCTCCAGAGCCGTACAAGATTAGATAAAAATTTTCATGAAGCAGAAACAAATCATCAAATAAAAGTAGCATTGATAAAAACCCGGATGATATTAGGAATAAAACTACCCGGCGCTTGCCCCTTGCTTCACCATATCGTGAAATCAGGAATGAGCTAAACAAGCATATAGTTACGGTTGCACACCAAAATAAATTGCCAATTTGAGATAAGACACCGGTGTAAGGCGCTTGTTGGGCAAAGCCATTGGGATCTGCAACCAGTTGTTCGGGGTAAATACCAGTAGCTTTTGCTATGGAATAAGCTAGAACAATTAAGCAAATAACTGGAAGATAGACCTTCACTAGAGTTCGGAAAGGGACTGACATGGTATAGAAAAAACTGTAAACTTAATTTTGTTGAGTTAAACTAATCTTAACGTAACCATAACTTTAGCAAAAATTGCTGTCATTCTTCTTTCACAGAAAATAAAGGAAGAGTTTGTTACTACCGTTGCCCCAAAACTAAGCGTAAAAGTGCTTAAGCCCAAAATAATACTAAGCTTGTTTAGAGAAATAATTAAGTAATTTGAAGTTTTTTTTCTTTTCCTTAATAAACTTTTCTTAACCCTCAGCTTATTTAGTTTAATGAAAAAGTTAACAAGAAATTAAATTTTGATTAAACTAAATTTAACAAAACATGAAACTAGCCATCACATACTTAGCTGTAGCTGTAGGGAATATAGTTTTTTTCACTTCACTATACATTCTGTTTCCTACCTTGAGAGATAATCTTGTTCAAGAAGACAAGTTTCTGGAAAATTTAACCGCTTTAGTCTTTTTCCAAGGTTTTATTGTCGGTATGATTGGACTCTACAAATTCAAGAAACTACCCAATAAAAAACTTTATATTCTCATACCCTTAATTTCTTTGCTAGGTTTTCTAGACGAGTTAAGCTTTGGTGAAAGAATAGTCAATTTTCAAGCACCTGTAATTGCTGGACAAAAAATAGATGCAGCCCATGATTTTTTTAATTTGTTCTATAAGGTAGGTTACAAAAAGATCGTCTATCCGCAATTTGTTGAGCCTCTCACAGAGATCTTGTTAAACAACGCTTTCATATTATTTCTTTTAGCTATTTGCTTATTAGGGGTGATTTTTAAATATAGAAAACTATTGTTTATATACTTAGCATCTCTCTGGTCTAAATTGCAGGATCTATTTGGCAATAAGTGGTGGGCAAACTTACCCTTAAAATTCTCTCTCGTCGCTCTGATTTTTCTCTTTATTTCTACAGGAATTGAACTTCGCTTGTTTGGCAAGCTTCCCGAAAGGCAATTTATAGAAGAGTTATCAGAAGTAAATATGGCAATAGGATTTTTGTTTGCTTCTCTTTCTTTATGGTATGGTTCAAGAATATTTAAGAACTAAACAATAATACTAAACCAAACCAGGCTTAATTGCAGAGATTGTTCGTTAGGGTAAGCTAGAGGCCGTACCGCAGCATCAAGGAAACCATTGTATCTCATGTGCCATGTGATTTGTAATTGCTCTATTTCAGATGGCTTTAGTGCCGAAAAAAAGGTTAACTGGAATTAAAAAAATAACTTAAAGTTTAGGACTGCTTGAAGCGATGTTGGCGCAGTAAACCATATTTGGGGGCAAACACCATAGCAGCAACAAAAAATACTGTTAGTAGTACCACAATGCAACCACCTGTTGGTACATCCAAATGATAACTAAAATAAACTCCTAACAGGCAAGATAAGACACTGCTAGCAACAGAAATCATTAGCATTCTCTCAAAGCGATCTGTTAATAAATAGGCTGTTGCCCCAGGAGTAACTAGCATGGCTACCACTAAAACAATGCCTGCGGTTTGTAGGGCAGTAACAATAGTTAAAGCTAATACTGAGAGTAGAGTATAGTACATAAACTGGGTATTCAAACCAATAGCCTTAGCATGATTGGGATCAAAACAAAATAACAATAGATCCTTGCGTCGTAAGGTGATTATTATCAAGGTAAGCAACCCGGCAATGAGAGTTTGCAGGATATCTTGGGGGGAAATCCCCAAAACGTTACCAAATAAGATATGAAATAAATCTATATTGCTAGGAATTTTTGTTGAGAGGACTAAGCCAAAAGCGAAAAAGCCTGTGAACACTACTCCAATTACCGCATCTTCTTTGAGGCGGGTTTTAGATTTTACATAACCGATTGCTACCGTTGCCCCAAAACCAAAGATAAAAGCACCTACAGCAAAAGGTATACCGAGTGCATAAGCTACTACTACCCCAGGTACAACAGCATGGGAAACGGCATCTCCCATCAATGACCAGCCTTTTAGGGTAATGTAACAAGATAGTACAGCACAAACTATACCAACAAAGGTGCTTACCCATAGGGCTTTAACCATAAAACCACTTTGCAATGGTACGACAAACCAATCTAATAACATCTTTTTCCCCAGGAGAATTTAAAGAGCAAAACCTAAAGCCTTTTTTACCCTAATCAGAGTTGCTTGTGCCACGGTTTCTGCTTTTTGTTGCCCTTCTTTTAAGATAGATTGCAAATAACCTTTCTCTTCTTTTATCTCTTGATACTTCTGTTGAATTGGTTGTAAAGTAGCAATAGTCGCTTCTGTTAATAGGGGTTTAAATTGTCCCCAACCCATACCTTCAGCTTCTGCTGCTACCGCTTCTTTAGTTTGATCAGAAAGTAAAGTATAAAGAGTTAAAAGATTATGACATTCTGGTCTTTCAGGATCATCAAAAGCTAAACCTTTAATGGGGTCAGTTTTTGAGCGTTTAACTTTTTTAGTGATTACTTCGGGAGGATCAAGAAGGTTAATGCGACTTAAATCTGAAGGATCAGATTTAGACATCTTCTTTGTACCATCGCTTAAACTCATAATCCTCGCCCCTTCTTTACGGATCAAAGGTTCAGGAAGTTTTAAAACCGGCTGTTTTTTCTTACCAAAACGGTCATTAATTCTAATGGCAATGTCGCGAGTTAGTTCTAAATGCTGTTTTTGATCTTCCCCTACAGGTACTTTATCTGTATCGTAAAGCAAAATATCCGCTGCCATCAGCACCGGATAATCTAACAAACCAACACTAACATTTTCCCCTTGCTTAAGGGCTTTTTCCTTAAACTGGATCATTCTTTCTAACCAGTTAAGGGGAGTAATGCAATTAAGTAACCAAGTTAACTCACTATGGGCAGTAACTTGAGATTGAATAAAAAAGGTTGAACAAGAAAGATCAATGCCACAAGCAAGACAAATAGCAGCAATATCTAATGTATCTTCTGCCAGACGTTTAGGATCATGGGGGACAGTAATCGCGTGTAAATCCACCACACTAAAAAAGTTTTCATAATCACTCTGTAATTCAACCCAATTACGAATTGCTCCAAAATAGTTACCTAAATGGGGGTTTCCGGTAGGTTGAATGCCAGAAAATACTCGCTTTTTAGCCATGTTAATTTTGAAGTTTACTACTTAATAACTGCCCAAGAATTTTGATTATATCCCTTTTCTTAGGAGTAAACTTATGTACAGTATGAGCGATGGTGCAAAAGTTGCCAGACAAGCAACCAGAGACATTGAAACCTGGCTGCGGAGTATCTCTCAAACTCTTAGTGTCGTTAACGTAGAAGATGATCCTCTGTATCAAAAAGTAGATGTAGATTTAATCCTAAATACAAAAAAAGGTTCCTACAAAATTGAGATAAAAGGCGATCGCTACCATAAAACAGGCAACTTTTTCTTTGAAACCCACAGTAACCAGGAAAAAGAAACTCCCGGCTGCTTTCTTTATACTGAAGCCGACTGGATTTTTTACTACTTCGTTATTCCTGGCACTCTTTACCTGCTACCTATGCCAACAACAAGAGATTGGTTTGTTGCTAACATTACCCGCTTTCAAGAAAGAGCAACCACTACCAAAACTGGTAACAGTTTTTATACTACCCTAGGAAGACTGGTTCCTATTACCGATGTCCGCACAGAAGTAGAAAAAGTACAGCAATTTAGTCTCCCAAAATGAAAACTAGTCGGGTAAGCTAGACTTAAACTGTTCTAAAGCCATAGGAGTGAGGGTAACTTTAATATCTAATTGTTGCTTCTTGTCTCGCATCAAAAAAACAAAATTCTCTCCCACTTTATCCCCGACAAATTGCGGATCTTTTAGTTCAATTTTTTGATAAATAAGCTGGGGATTAGCGATGCGGATCACGATTTGAGGCTGAGATTGTGGATAGACATAAAGTTTCTGATTTTTGGGGTCAAAAGTAAGCTGGCGGGGAGTCATATTACGCTCATCTTCAGAACCAGATTTGCGCCAATACAAAGTGATACCACGAACTTGAGGATTTTCAATAGTTAACTTTTCATCAAACTTCTGCTTTTCCCAATTGATATCACTCAGACTGCCACTTTCCGGGATTAATCTTTGGGCCCAGGCAATCTCTCCTAAGCTTTCCCACCACTGACTAATAGTAGCAAAATTCTCTGCTCCTTGAGGATCATTACTATTAGCCTCCCAAGTAAATTGCTCTTCCATAATTTTCGGCTCATCAAAAGATTTTTTTAACTTAGAATTATTGCTAGTTTAATCTCTCGTGCTACAATAACAAAGGACTGAAAAAACGGGGCGTAGCGCAGCTTGGTAGCGCACCACTTTGGGGTAGTGGGGGTCGTGGGTTCAAATCCCGCCGCTCCGACTTAACAAATCGACAAAAAGCACCCCAAAAAAGCTTTCTCATTTTTACAATATGGGAAGGCTTTTGTTTTCAAGAGTTAATAGTTTTCTCCTTAGATAGCAGACAACAACTAACCCTTGACCTAATATTATGAATATTTAGCCGGATTTAGATATTCTCTTAAAAGGAACAAGCAAGGAACAAGCATGGCATCCATTCGCGAGTTGCACAAACAACTGGTTCGTAAAGAACGCTCAGCAGTTGAAGTTACCACAGAAACTTTAGAGCATATAAAGGCCTTAGAGCCGAAACTCCAAAGCTTTTTGTGTATAACAGCAGATTTAGCCCTAGAAACCGCAAAACAGGTGGATGCGAAAATTGCTGCTGGGGAAGAAATTAGCTTACTAGCAGGAATTCCCATTGGCATAAAAGACAATATGTGTACCCAAGGTATTCCTACTACCTGCGCTTCCCAAATCTTAAAAAACTTTGTCCCTGCTTACGAATCAACAGTTACCCAAAAATTAAAGAATGCGGGGGCTGTTATGGTTGGCAAAACTAACTTAGATGAATTTGCCATGGGTAGTTCCACAGAAAACTCTGGCTACCAAACTACTAGCAATCCTTGGGATTTATCACGAGTACCAGGAGGCTCCTCTGGAGGCTCAGCAGCAGCCGTCGCTAGTCAAGAATGTGTGGTTGCCCTTGGTTCCGATACAGGTGGCTCCATTCGTCAGCCTGCCTCCCTGTGTGGGGTTATTGGCATGAAACCTACCTACGGTTTAGTTTCCCGTTACGGTTTAGTTGCCTATGCCTCTTCTTTAGATCAAATTGGTCCTTTAGCCACCTGCGTTGACGATGCAGCTATTTTATTGGGGGCGATCGCCGGTTACGATCCCATGGACTCCACTAGTTTAAAGGTGGAAATTCCCGACTATAGCAATTTGCTTAAACCGAACTTTCAGCCTAAAGGAAGATTGAGAATTGGCGTAATTAAAGAAACCTTTGGTAGCGCCGTAGATTCAGCCGTAGAAGAAGCAGTCAAAACCGCTATTGAGAAGTTGCAAGAATTAGGGGCAGAAATTCAAGTAATTTCCTGTCCTCGCTTTCGTTACGGCTTGCCAGCTTACTATATTATTGCCCCTAGTGAAGCCTCTGCTAACCTAGCCCGTTACGACGCTGTTAAATATGGCATACGCAGCGATGCAGACAATCTCCTTGATATGTATACCCAAACCAGGGCTGAAGGGTTTGGTACAGAAGTTAAACGGCGAATCATGCTCGGAACCTATGCCCTTTCTGCTGGTTATTATGATGCTTATTATCTCAAGGCCCAAAAAGTTCGTACCTTAATTAAACAAGATTTTGAAGCAGCTTTTGAAAAGGTTGATATTTTGGTTTGTCCCACTTCTCCTACCACCGCCTTTAAAGCTGGGGAAAAAACCACCGATCCTCTAAGTATGTATGCCTCTGATCTGATGACAATTCCTGTTAATTTAGCAGGCTTACCTGCCCTCAGCATACCCTGTGGCTTTGATAAACAGGGATTGCCCATCGGGATGCAATTTATTGGTAAAGTGCTACGAGAAGATTTGTTACTGCAAGTTGCTTATGCCTATGAGCAATCTACGGATTGGCATTTTAGCAAAGCACCTATTTCAATAATGCCTAACGGCAACGGCAAAGCCTTACAATGATCATTGATTCAGTATATGGCTTGCGGTTATTCATTGTGTTAGGTTTTTTGCGAGTGCAGTTGAGGGCAGTGTCGTAAACTTGATTTGCATTGTACTGGTCAGGATTGATACAAGAAATGGAAGATTGGACTCAGGGTTACGTTGCCGATGTCAGCTATGACTATAGTTTTTTTCCCGAACTAGCCCCCATTAACATTGCTTTCAACCTTCTAGATAGTCGGTTTTGGCCGCCATCCCTAGAGAAAGTTAACTACTGTGAGTTAGGCTGTGGCCAAGGGTTCACAACCAATGTCCTAGCCGCTGCTAACCCACAGAGTGAATTCTGGGGACTCGACTTCAATCCCACCCATGCAGCAGAAGCCCAGCGTCTCGCTGAAGCTGCTAACCTCAAGAATATCCACTTCTGTGATCAGAGTTTTGCAGAGTTTCTCAAAACGGATACGCCTCAATTTGACTTCATCACCTTACATGGCGTGTATTCCTGGATTAACGATGATAATCGACGTATTCTTGTTGACTTACTGCGACAAAAACTGAAATTTGGAGGTGCTGTTTATCTCAGCCATAATACCCTACCAGGTTGGTCAGCAATAATGCCTTTAAGAGAACTCATGGTGCAATATGCAGGTAGCACCAGTAATTCAAGTATTGGGAAGGTAGAAAAAGGACTTAAATTTGCTCAACATCTCCAAACCCTTAAAGCTAGATATTTCCTAGAAAATCCTGTGGTTAAGCAAGATTTAAAAGAGATGCAGGGAGATTCCCGAAATTACCTAGCCCATGAATACTTCAACAATAATTGGCGACCTTTATACCATTTTGAAGTGGCACAGCAACTGGCTGAGGCTAAACTCACCTTTGCTACCTCAGCAGATATTGATGATCAATTCCATGATCTGAAACTGGATAAAAGTCAGTTAAATCTTTTGTCAGAGACGACAGATTTAACCCTACGTCAAACTATCAGAGACTTTTTATTCAATACTCGCTTTCGCAGGGATCTTTATATCAAGGGGCCAATTAAGCTACCAGCTTTGGAACAAGTTGAAATTCTCAGTAATTTTCGCTTTGCTCTAGTTGTTGATCCAGAAGATATCGAATATGAAATTGACCTTGTTGGTCGCCCAATTAGGCTGGATCAGAAAATCTATCAACCTCTGATTGCGGCCCTAGCAGAGCGTCCCCAGACCCTCAGAGAGCTGATGAGACAACCTGCTTTAACAAAGCTAGATTTCGCCTCTATTGTGCAAGCACTGAAAATATTGATAACCAACTATAGTGCTGTTCCTGCCTTACCAGAGGAAGGGGAAGCGGAGCGGAAAGAGTCTGTAGCTGGCTTTAATGCTGCTGTCCTGAAGCGGGCTAGGTTTGGGGCCGATACACAAATTCTTGCCTCACCAACGACGGGAAGTGGCATCGATATTAGTCGCTCTGAACAACTCCTGCTGTTGGCTCATCTGCGTCAGGGAGATCCGGTGCAGTTTATCTGGAATATTTTGCAGGTTCAAGGAGAAAGGCTGATTAAAGATGGCAAACCTCTAGATTCCCCAGAGGCGAATCAAGCTGAGTTAAAGGAGCAGATTCAACAATTTGGAAGGACCCGTTTACCCTTACTAAAGCGTTTAGGATTAGTCTAATTTAGTTCTTGGTAATACCTGAATAAATTTGTGGGTTACTGATATAGAATAATAGATTAAAAAACAACTTACTCCACAGTCACTGACTTAGCTAAATTACGAGGCTGATCCACATCTAAACCCCGCCTTGCCGCAATGTGATAGGAAAGCAGTTGTAAAGGAATAACTGCCAGGATTGGGGAAAGTAACTCTTCTACTACTGGAACAGATAGAATATCATCAAAAGTTTCCACTGCTTCAGAGTCTTCCCCTGGGGCAACACCAATTAAGCGAGAATCCCTTGCCTTGGCTTCTTGGGCATTAGAAATCACTTTCTCATAAACCATTCCTGGCATAGCGATCGCCACTACAGGAACTTTATCATCCAACAGGGCAATGGGACCATGTTTCATTTCTCCAGCAGGGTAGCCTTCAGCGTGAATGTAGCTGATTTCTTTGAGTTTCAAAGCCCCTTCTAAAGCAATGGGGTAGTTGATGCCTCTACCTAAAAAGATGAAGTCGCGGGTATCACTAAATTCATGGGCTAACTCTTCAATTTGCGACTCTTGGGTAGTAAGAATTTCTTCCATTTGCCCTGGTAATTGCCGTAAACCAGCGATAATTACTCCTAAACGTTCTGGGGTAATGGTTTTACGTTGATAAGCTAAATCTAAAGCAAGGAAGTAAAAAGCCATTAATTGGGCGTTGAAGGTTTTAGTTGCGGCGACACCAATTTCAATACCGGCATGGGTATTAATAATTTGCCCTACCATTTGGGCAATAGTACTTTCAGGACGATTAGTAATACCTAACAAACGGGCTTGGAAATGGGGTTCTAAAGCTTTACGACGTTCCTTTTCCGTTTCTAAAGCGGCGATGGTATCGGCAGTTTCTCCTGACTGGGTTACGCCGATGGTGAGGGTATTCGCAGCGATGGGGGAAGGGGCATAACGAAATTCTGAGGAATATTGAACGATGGTGGGAATGCCTGCTAACTGTTCCAGAAGATATTTACCAACTAAACTAGCGTGCCAACTTGTGCCACAAGCGAGAATTTGGATTTGTTGAATATTTGCTACTAAGCCCTCATCTAAGGCTAAATTGATGGGAGCTACATCAGGATTTTCTTGAGGATGCCAGAGAGGGTTAAGATAAGCTTCGATACAAGTACGCACTACTCCTGGTTGCTCATAAATTTCTTTAAGCATATAGTGGCGGAAGCCTTGCTTTTCCACCAAGATGGGGTTTAAATCTAAAGTGCGAGGAGTTTTGCGGAGGCGGTTTCCCTCTAAATCGTAGACTTCTACTCCCATGGGAGTTAGTTTGGCAATTTCCCCATTTTCTAAGGTGAGGACGGCATGGGTATGGGGAACAATGGCGGGGGTATCAGAGGCACAGAAGAATTCTCCTTGTCCAAAACCAATGGATAAAGGTGCTTGTTGCCGCACAACAATTAATTCATCGGCGTAGTCAGCGCAAACCACAGCAATAGCAAAGGCTCCTTTAAGTTTACTAACAGCCATTCTTACGGCTTCTAAAAAGGGGCTAGGTTCGCGAAAATCAGTAGGAGGGGTTGCGGGCAAAAATTGGGAAATGAGGTGGGGAATAACTTCTGTGTCGGTTTCAGAGAGGAATTGGCAACCTTGCTTCTTCAGGCTTTCTCGTAGTTCCCGATAATTTTCCACAATACCATTTTGTACCACTGCTACTCGCTTTTTGGTATCTAAGTGGGGGTGGGCATTATGTTCTTCTGGTTTACCGTGGGTAGCCCAACGGGTATGTCCAATACCTATTTTTGCTGGGTTGACTTCCCTTTCTACTTTTTCTCGGAGATTAAAAAGTTTACCCTTAGCCCGAACACAATTGATTTCTCCTTCTAATACCGTAGCTACTCCTGCTGAGTCATAACCGCGATATTCGAGTTTCTCCAAGCCTGCAATTAAGATGTCGGTAGCTACTTGAGTGCCGATATAGCCCACAATTCCACACATGATCCCCTTCACTCCTACTCTGGTTTCGATTCAGACTTCAAACATTTTAGGTGGTATTCGGGATAATTGATAATTGACAATTATTGAATCTGTGTGTCTTTTGATACCTTTACTAAATCAGCAAATAGCCATTAACGGGGAAATCTGACTGTTTGGGAAGGCGATCGCAATTCAGCTATTCAAGTAAGTATAACTATTCAAACTACGCTCATAATTTTGCAGTAAAAGTCGCGACTCCGCTAAGGTAATCTTCTCTTCTTGCAGGGCTTTTTCTGTACGCTGACGAATCTTCTCTATTAAAGCTTGAGCATCATATTCTACATAACTGAGAACCTCAGCGATTCCATCCCCTTTCACAACTCTTTCTACTTCATAACCTTTGGCTGTCGTTTTAATATGCACTAAATTAGTACTACCAAATAGGTTATGAAGATTGCCCATAATTTCTTGATAAGCTCCAACTAAAAACATTCCTAAACAGTATTGAGAGTTATTTTTTAAGGGGTGAAGTTCTAAAAGGTTTTTAGGTTTATGGGTATCAATGAATTGGTCAATTTTGCCGTCACTATCGCAAGTCAAGTCTGCCAGAAAGCCTTTTTGGGTGGGCTTTTCTCCTAAGCGATGGATGGGCATAATGGGAAAAAGTTGGTTAATTGCCCAGGTGTCAGGGGCTGAACGAAAAACAGAAAGGTTTATATGATAAATAGATGCTAAAGATTGAGCTAAATTCTGCAAATCTTCAGGAACATATTCTTGATGTTCGGTAATTTGAAAAATCTTTTCGCAACAAGCCCAATATAACTGTTCTGCCCTTGCCCTTTGTTGCAAACTTAAATAACCAAAACTAAATAAACTAATTGCTTCTTCTTTGAACTGAATAGCATCGTGGTAACTTTCTTGATAATTTTCTAGGTTAATTGTGTGATAAGTTTCCCAGAGATTGCGAATAATTAAATGTTCTTTTTCGGTTAAAACTTGAGGTGGTTGAGAAAGGATATCACTGGTATCAAGAACATCAAAAATAAGTATCGATTGATGGGAAGCGATCGCCCTGCCACTTTCGCTAATCAAAATCGGCGCAGCTATATTTCTTTCTTCACAAACTTCAGATACTTCTGCCACAATATCGTTGGCATAGTTTTGCATATTATAGTTTTTGGAACCATGAAAGTTCGTTTTAGAGCCATCATAATCTACTCCCAAACCACCACCCACATCAAGGTATTGCATATTTGCCCCTAACTTCACTAGTTCCCCGTAAATCTGACTAGCTTCGCGAATAGCATCTTTAATGACACTAATGGCGGAAATTTGCGAACCAATATGGAAGTGAAGAAGTTGCAAACAGGACAACATTTCTGCTTTGTCTAATTGCTTAACCACTTCTAAAATTTGCGGTATGGTTAAGCCGCACTTTGCCCCGTCTCCAGTAGAATTGCCCCAATGCCCTGAACCTCTACTGTTGAGTTTCGCCCTTACCCCCAAAGTGGGGGCAATACCTAGTTTTTGACTAATTTCTAAAACTAAAGCTAATTCCGATTGCTGTTCAATGACAATTACCGGATTTTGCCCTAGACGCTTTGCTAACAAGGCAGTTTCTAAGTAGGCATAGTCTTTATAGCCATTACAAATTAATAGTGCTTCTGAAGGTTCTAAAGTTGCTAGGGCGATGGTTAATTCTGGTTTTGAACCTGTTTCTAAACCAAACTGGTAGGGTTTACCAAAATGAACTAAATCTTCAATGAGATAGCTATGTTGATTGCATTTAACCGGATAAACACCGCGATAGGTATTTGGATAGTTATATCTAGCGATCGCCTTAGCAAAACAGCTATTTAAACGTTTGAGGCGAGTAGCCAGGATATCCGGGAAGCGAATCAGTAAAGGAAGTTCAATATCCCTTTCTTGTAAGGATTGTACCAATTCCCACAAATCTAAAACCTGACTGGAATCCCCTTGAGGAGAAACTATCACATGACCATGAGAATTAATACTAAAGTAAGGTTCTCCCCAACTTTGAATGCGATATAATTTTTGACTATCTTCAATAGACCACATGAGGGATAGTTATCAGTTATCAATGATGCCTAACGGCAACGGCAAGCCGAACAATGATCAGTTACTAGCAACTAGCCATTGATCATTTTATTAACAAAGAATAAACTGATATGGTCACATTATCGAACATTTAGTAGGTAAAGGGTGAGAGCATCAATGCTCAGTTCAACAAATAATTCTCTACCAAAACAAGAAAGTCCTAATATTGTCAAAAAGCTAGTCAGTCATTATCCTGTGGCTTTTTTTACTACCATAGGCATTTCCGTAGCCATTGTGGGAATTAGTGCTATGACTGCACTATTAGATCCTGGGGAAATTGAACCTCCTGCTTCGCGATCTTTACCTTCCCCAACAGTTTTTGAAGAACCTGAACCAGAATATAATCTACCTCCTTTGTGGTTAATTGGGGCGATTATAACTAGTGGAGTAGTGGGTGTTGTTTTGGTGAGGCAGGGCTGGAAACATAAAGCTTTGTTAATTAAGCCCCTCAAAAACTTAAAATTCAACCTGCCCAAACCGCAGAAGAAGCGGCGAATTGTTCGTAAAAAGCGCCCGAAAGCAAGTTTAAACCTGCCTCAGATTTCTGCTGGTTATAATCAACAACCAAACCTAGAACCACAAGTTACAGTACTACCTCCTCATCAACCCAACTCTTTAGATGACAAAAAACAAACTTTAGCCGAAGAAATGGACTTGCGTAAGGAGTATTCTCTGATTTCCTTAATGCGGACAGGAGAACTTAAAAAATCTCAGCAAATAGAATTAACCCCTTGACAGAAGAATAATTCTCATCTTAACTCCTAGTATCGATATGGGCTGCGATCGCTCTTTCTATATAGGAAGGTTTTGGCTATGGGTAATCCTTTTACTAATTGGTTGTATTCTCTTAAGTTTCGTGGTGCTTTGAAACAAGGCAACGAAAGAAAAGCGAAACAAATTTTGCAGGAAAGGGAAGGGGCAGGGGCTAAACTTTCTTTGTTACAACAGATTTATCGTAAACAGTTAAAGACAGAACAATCTTTAGATTTTTATAAGCGAGAGTTAGCCACAGCATCAGGGCGTTGGCAACATGATTTACCAGAAGAAGTTTCTCAACCGAGGCAAGAAAATTTAGTTTCTCCCAACTCAGAATTTATTCATTTTATTCATACAAGCTACAAAATTGTTCAACAAGGTGAACATGAATTGCTTTGTACCGGCATAGAAAAACGAACTTTTAGAGAGTTTGAATCAGCCTTAGCAGACTTTCTACAAAAAGAATTTGCTAAAGTGCCAGAAAGCAGACTTAAAGAAGAATTGAGTTTAGCTATAAACGATTTCCAACATGAACAAGAATATAATTTTAAGCTTAGTCCTCACACTTACTTAATGAGCGGTTTTTTGGATAATGTTTATAGTAATTATCTCGCTTGGTTTTTGATTTATGAAGCAGGTTTAATGCCCCAAACTATTCGGTTACTAGATATCGGGGCAGGGGTAGGAAATGTAGTTTACGGGTTGGCTTTACTTTTAGAAAGTACTAAATATTTTTCAAGGATGCCACGTTTACATATTTCCTATTACTCGTTAGAAAAACAATCTTTGCTTCAATTAAGAGGATTGCAATTTTGGCGCAATTACCTAGAATCACACCAAGCTGTAACTAATACTTATTTCCGCCTCGACACTACCGATATTCTTACCTATGATCCTAAAACCAGTTCTATACCTAATAATTTCTTCGATTTTATTGTTATTTCCCACTACTCTTTTTCAGAAGTAGCACAGCAAGAAAAAATTAATCAGATTTATCAACAAATTTGGCAAGCAAGTTTAGCCGATAACGGTTATGTTTTGCTTATAATAGATAGAAAAAATTTGGGGAGTGACCAAGATGATTCTCAAAAAGAAAGTTGTGATACAGAAGATAGTTTAATAATTCATTTACTAACAGAATTGGGTTTAAGTTTAGAATGGTATAAGCATATTAGTTCTACCCAAGATAGTTTAGTAGAAAAACAATATCTTAATCCTCTTAAATCTCAATACTTACAAGAGGAAATCAAGCCATATTATAGCATTGATGACTATATAATTTTAGCTAAAAAGTAATACGACTCTGTTGACTATTGACTATTGACTATTCCCTATTCCCTCTTTAATAACTCGACAAGGATTACCTACTGCAATAACATTATTTGGTATATCCTTCGTCACAACACTACCTGCACCGATAGTTACATTTGAACCAATAGAAACTCCAGGACAAATAATTACTCCACCACCAATCCAAACATTATCTCCAACTTTAATAGGTGCAGCTAGTTCTTTACCAGACAATCTAACTTGGGGGTTAGTAGGATGATAAGCCGTATAAATTTGTACTTTTGGTGCTAATAAAACATTATCTCCGAAGTGTACTGTATTGCAATCGAGAATTGTACAATCATAATTTGTATAAAAGTTATCACCAGCAAAAATATGACAGCCGTAATCACAGTAAAACGGAGGATTAATGATGGGATTTGTACCAACTTTACCAAACAAACTACGAACAATCTCTTTTCGCTTATTTACTTCATGGGGTTGAGAAAAATTGAAAGAGTACATTAGCTGACACGCTTTTTCGTGCATCATTGCTAATTCTTTGTCTGTAGGCAAATATAACTCTTCGCTGAGCATTTTCTCCCTTTCTGTTTTTTCTTTCATAAAGCATCCTTAATAACAGAATCAATCAACTTTTGCATTTGTTCATAATGAGAACCTCGCCAGTAAATTTGATCGCATTTATTACAACGGTGGAACTCATTAATATATTGTCTAGTTTTTGGGGGGATACGCTCAAAAACCTCCTCTTTTTCAACTGCTTCCAAACTCCCATTACAACGAATACAACGTCGGAAAGGTTGTATTAAATTACTAAGCTTGAAACGCTTCAAAACCTCCGTTAATTGTTCTTCTGGATTAGTAGAACGAACATAATAACCGTGGGTAACTAAGCTACGCATTAATAGCCCCGTATCGCGAGTTAATAAAATGCGATTTTCGCGATCAGAAATTATTGCTAACTCCTCGTCATCGTAATCATTACGATACCAAGTATCAAAACCCAACATCCGCAAAGAAGAAGCAAGCTTACCTAAGTGAACATCTAAAATAAAAGTAATAGTTTGCGGTAAATCTGGTCTTAATTTGATTAAGGAAATATTTTCTGGGTTTAATGAAATTGGATAAACTTCAATGGAATCGCCATCTTTAACGGAATAAGAAAAATCTACACTTTGCCCATTAACTACAATTTTATCAACTTCAGTATGAGGAACGCCCAAAGACTCTATAGTATCTTTAATAGAAGGGTATTTTTTAAAATCGTAGTCAAAACTAACTTCCTTCTTTCGAGAAAGCAAAAAGAAGTTCAACTCCCCATAAAACCTATAATTTGCTTTAAACATTGATCATTTATCATTAATGATAGCTTTTCTTTCGTCTAAGCTAAGTAGTGCAAGATTCGATTTACCCATTACCCATTACTTATCCCCATTCCCACCACCTTGAATATGAACTAAATTATCAAGATTATCCCCATTGATTTTATAAGCAGCACCAAAACCAACTACAAATTTACCTTCCGTTGGAGTTAGTTGAAAAATACGAAAATCAGGTAAATCTCGGAAAACATTAATCAATTCTCCAAAGCGTTTCTCAAAAAGATCAGCTAATTTATGCCACTCTTGGCTTTCCCTAATTATTAATTCCGCAATACAATCAAAAGTCAAGCGGCGACGAGCAAAAACTTGTTGACTTTTAGACTCATCCTCGATAAACATAACACTTACTTTACCAACAGCAGATAAATTGCGAGTATGGGTAGAAAGACCACTTACAAAAATATAAAAGTTTTTTGATTCATCTTCGACAAAAGGTGCATAACTAGCATTAGGTTTACCTTCCGTATTCACTGTACTAAGAATAATACTTTCAAACAAGCTGGTAAAATCTTGATAAGCAGCTTGTGCCTGTTTAATGTCGCTCATGAATTTTGTTAGAAACTGTAAACTTTCAACGATTTTAACAGCATTAAGTTGAGGGATAATTTTGATAAAAGGTTATCCTTATACCCCTTACCCTAACTAAACCCAGTGTTTAAATTCCTCAACTCACTCCTCAACAGACATCCAGAACAAGTTAAAGCCAACGTAGAAATCTATACTTGGCAAACCTGTCCTTATTGTATTCGTGCCAAAATGCTTTTGTGGTGGAAAGGTGTTAACTTCACAGAATATAAAATTGACGGCAACGAAGAAGCAAGAAACCAAATGGCCCAACGTGCCAACAATAAACGGAGTGTACCGCAGATTTTTATTAATAACCAACATATCGGTGGTTGTGATGATCTTTATGCTTTGGATAGTCAAGGAAAGTTACAACCTTTGTTGGCTGATAGCTAGTTGCTAGTTGCTAATAGGAAACAGACTAAAGATAATACTTTTTCCCCATTTCCCCCTGCTGCCTACTCCCTACTCCCTTCCATTAAGTATGATTCCTGATGAAGCCAGCTATTTAATTCATAGACGTTGGATGGGTAGGGCTTTGGAACTTGCTAAAGAAGCGGGTGAAGGGGGTGATGTACCTGTAGGTGCATTGGTAACAGATGGGGCAGGAAAACTGCTTGCCGAAGCTAGCAACCGTAAAGAACAAGATCAAGATCCTACAGCACACGCAGAGATATTGGCTTTGCGTTCAGCCGCTTTAACTTTAGGTAACTGGCATCTTAACCAATGTACCCTATATGTGACCCTAGAACCTTGTCCTATGTGTGCTGGGGCAATTATTCAAGGACGGCTAGGTTTGCTCGTTTATGGGGCAGATGACCCCAAAACAGGAACCATTCGCACTGTTGCTAACTTTCCTGACAGTCCTTTCTCTAACCACCGTTTGTCCGTCATCGCTGGTGTCAGGGAAGCAGAATGCCGCAAGCAGCTAAAAAGTTGGTTTATGCAAAAGAGAATTAGTAATCAATAATGCCTAACGGCAACTGTAAGCCGAACAGTTACCAGTTATCTTAGTTGTTACTTAACTTCATAATTATTTTGACAGCTTACTAGTACATAAGTACTATAATGTGAACGATAACTACCTCCGCATTAATTATGAAAGTAGTCTGCCCCCAAAAAGCTAACCCTGTTGAAACAAGAAGGGAGGAAACAAAGACTTTTCAGACATCTTCTCAAGTAATTCAGTCTTTACCCATAGAGAAATTTGCAGTACAAAGAGGTACGACAATCAAGCAACGGTTAGGAGAAAGCTTAGAAGATTTAGAAACCCAAGTACAACAGGTTAACTTATTATCTGTTCAACTAGAAAAATCTGTTTTACGTTTAAAAGCGATCGCCGATTATATTGACTTGTCTAGTCGTTATCTTAGTCCCCGCCAAAGCCAAAGAAAACACGTGAGTATTTGCGAATATCCTTCTACCCAAATCCCCACTATTAGACAAAAAAACGATGGCCACTTTGTTTTAGTATCTCGTCATATTGATATATTTAAAGCTGAACGCGAAGCTCGTTCTGTTGCTCAAATGCTGCGACGATGGACTCATAAAAAGCGTAAGATTCCTAGAAAAGAAGAGTAAAATATTTAAGTAGCAAGTAATAAACTTTACTTGTTATTTATATCTATTACTTGTTACTTCTCTTCTGCTTTCCAATGTTTAATAATAAATGATATCAGTCTTCTGAATTCTGACCTTGAACTCCCCTGACAATTCTCGATAATTGCGACTTTTCATCAACAGCAATACGAGTAGGAGAACCACTAATAATCCGTTCGTAATTACGGAAAGAATCTTGAATTTGTGGGCCGTCTTTACTAATTATATACTCTCGAATGCCTTTATCATGCCAAGAACCGCGCATTTTAAACACATTTATTGCCCTAGACATTTCTCCTCTAATTTCTACATACTGCAACATAATAATTGTATCTGTAATTGTAGAAATATGAGACTCGGTAATCGAATCTGACCCCATAAAACGGTCTGTTGTATTAGTAAAGAAACCGGTTATTTCTTCTTGTTTAGCATAACCAGTAACACCAATCACAAATTGTCGAAAAGCATTGTTACTAACTCCTCGTGCTAAAGCAGAAAGAGAGTCAATAGCAATACGGGATGGTTTAAACTCAGCAATTTCTGATTTAATAGTTTGCAGGTGATCTTCTAAACCAGCAGATTCTGGATAGCAACAAAGAAGTTTTAATAAACCCTTATTTTCCATCTCTTCAAAATCTATACCCCAAGAAAAAGCATTGCGAGAAAGTTGCGCCCGCGATTCTTCATAGGCAAATAAAATACACCTTTCTCCTTTGGCTCTACCTTCTTGCAAAAACTTACTAACTAATAAAGTTTTGCCTGTCCCTGTTGCCCCTGTCGCTAAAATAATTGAATCTTTAAAAAAGCCGCCGCCACACATTTCATCTAAGATTTTGATGCCGGAAGAACGACGTACATTAGAAGATCTTTGGGTAAGGCGCATAGCACCCAGAGGAAAGATATTAATGCCATTATTAGTAATAGTGAAAGGGTACTCTCCTTTCATATGAGTTGTTCCCCTCAGCTTCAATATTTCTACAGTTCTGCGGCGACGTTCTCCTTCCAAAACATTACGCATTATCACTACATTATCAGAAACAAATTCTTCTACTCCAAAACGAGCAACTCCTCCATATTCATCTGTTCTCTCCGTTGTCATAATACTTGTTATACCTATTTGCTTAAGCCTAGCTACCAAGCGAAATATTTCTCTTCTAACTACAGAAGCACCATCATATTGTTGAAAAACTGCTGTCACTGAATCAATAGAAATTCGCTTGGCTTTGTACTTACGAATAGCATATTGAATACGCTCTATCAAAGCAGAAAGATCGAAATTTCCAACTACTTCCTGCCCCTCTGGATCAGGAGAAGCATCGAGAATAAATAATTTACCTGCATCAACAAGTTTTTTTAAATCCCAACCAAAACTATAGGCGTTTTTAATAATATCTGTAGGCGATTCTTCAAAGGTAACAAAAATTCCTGGCTCATCGAAATACTTAATACCAATATAAATAAATTGAACAGCCAAAAGAGTTTTACCAGTTCCCGAAGTACCACTCACTAAAGTTGTTCTATGTACCGGCAAACCTCCGTGACTAACTTCATCAAAGCCTTCAATCATTGTCCGAATCTTTTGGACTCCTAGGGAGGCTAAATCTTTTTTTTGTTGATCTTGATTAGAATTACTCATTTTTATAGCTAAAAATCTTAAAATTCGCTAAATTAACTTTTAATAACTTGATATTGTATGGCAATTGCTTTTGAGGTATGAAAACAAAGATGGCTAACACTCTTACTCTTAAGCAATCTCTTACTTACCAATATATTTAGAACTGCTATAGGTTAATCAAATATTTTGAAGGCTTCAAGTTTCAAAATCTCCATCTCTGATTTCTTCATAAAGAAGATCTAGACCAATTAAAACCTTTTCACGATCAGAAAGATCACCAATGATTTTTCTTAAAGGTGGGGGCAAAACCTTAGATAAAGTAGGGGTGGCTAGTATTTTATCTTCCTCAGCAAGTTGAGGATTTTTAAGAACATCAATTACTTTAAGGGCATAGACTCCTTTAAAATCTTGTTCAAGAATGTTTTTGAGAGTTTTTAAAGCCCTAACGGAGTTAGGAGTATTTCCAGCTACATAAAGTTTGAGAACGTAGGTTTTTTGAGAGGCACTCATAATAGTCTTTACCTATTCATTAATCTGTTAAAGATAAAGCTTCCAAGCTAGGATTTTTTCTGGGTATAGAACGACGATACATTTCACCAAGATGAGCAATAATATCAATCAAAGTGAGACGATAGTCAAGTAAAATATCTTCACTACGACCTTCTATTTTAAGTTGTTGTGAGAATTCATCCATTATTTCCATGTGAATTTCGACAATTTTGGCTACAGAAAGGTCAGCAAAAAAAACTTTATTAACAAATTTATCAATTAATTCGTTTACTTGAGTATCAGAGTTAAAATAATTAAGAATGATTTGGCGGTATTCATAACGAAAATTCTTCAATAAATCATCTTGCTGATCACGAGTAAGGTTCTCAAAGAAATCGTGAGGATTTCTTTTGTAATATACGCCTAAGTAGCCTAACCTTTCCTTTAGTTTTTCTTCTAAACGTTGCTGCTGTAGTTTGAGGGATTTGAAGCTAGTTTTTGGAGAAGCATTTTTCCAAGGAATAGACTGCGTAGGTAAAGCTTTATTTGGGGTTAGTTTGATAAATTTAGTTAGTGCTTGCTCAATATTAGTAATGATTTTATCGCTTCTCCTCAAAGGTAGTTGAACCTCGGCTGTATGATAATAATGGATTATGCAGCAAGGGTAGCTATCGGTCGCTTTTTGAGATAAGTTATTGCTTTGGTATTGTTCTGGTAAATTATTGGGTTTGATAATTACTGCGGGTAAAAGAACTCCTAATTCGCACAACCTTCTAGTTACCTCTAGTAAAAATAGGGGTGGTGCTTGATGTAAAATTAAACAATCAATTTGCTCTTGATTTGGCTCCACAAATTCAAAGAAGTCTTGAGATGAACCTAAAATATTTAAGTTATAATACTCATCCTCTAAATATTTTTCTAGGGAAGATATTAATTCCTTTTTTTTGGTCAAAGCACAAATTGATAGTTTTGACAATATAGGATTATCGGTATTAGAGTCTATAGATATTTCTTGATCTGCCATATTTCATAGCTAAGCTCATAACAGCAATTCCTTAATAAAAACTTAACATTTATCGGGCTAACAAAAAACCAACTTTTATTGATAAAGCCCTCGTAATTTTAATTTATTGTAAGCTTTATGCTTTTTAGGCTCTCTTCAGGGCAATAATTAGATTGGTATCATCTGATTCCTCAAGCAAATATACTCACTATTTCTTTGAATTAACTCCTCTTAGCCTTGAGGCTGAATAATTTATTTTCTTAAACGTTTCAATACTCTCCAACCTGATGGAGATTTTCTACTTTTAGCTAGATTATGTCTTTTCTTTAAGCAAGTTTTTTATGTTTAGCCCTAACCTCACTCTCAAGCAATTCATCAAGCAAGTTCCTAAATGCGACTCCTCAACAAACTTAGAACAGTTGTTGGCTATATTTAATGATTCCCAAGCCCAAATAGTCGCAGTTGTAGATCAACAGCAATCCTTGCTGGGAACCTTACAGTTAAAAAGTTTAATCCCCTATCTACTTCAACGACTCCTACCCCAAAATCTCAACTCTCAAAAAATATTTAACCTTAGTCAATTGCCAATTAGCTCATTAATCAAGTCAACCATTCTTCTCAAAGGGGAGATGAGTGTTGAGGCATTTTGGTTATATTTACAAACTCATAAAGGCAACTCAAAAGAGCATTGCAACTACGCCCTAGTAGATGAAGAAGAACGATTTCTAGGCTTTTTGGATAGCTGGTTACTAGTAAAATCTTTATTACCCCTAGCTATTCAAAATCCAGAACCATTCACCACAGCACCAATTAACATAACTCAAGCAATCAAACTCTTAGAACAACTACCTCTTCCTTTGATGCTAGAAAGTCCTGAAGGGGAAGTACTCAGCCAAAATTATACCTGGCGATCGCAAATTGGTGAACAGCATAATCAAGAATTAGTTAGACCGATGGCTAGTATGAGCGCTATTTCTGCTCCAACTTTAGATCATCGTAGTCCATTAGCAGTGGGAACTGCGGTTAATCGTTGGTGCAGCTTAGCTCAAAATCAAGAAGATTCTTTAGAACAACAAAATACTCCTTCCCACCTAGCTTTTCAAATTGCCAACGAACAAAGATTAGAGGAAAGAGACTGCCAAGTACAAGATCACTTTAATAATCGGGAAAATTTCTCTTCTTATTCCAGAGTCACTAGAACTAAAACAGAAGGTGCTTGGCAGTTTGATCGTCTCCCCTTTTACCTTCATGATCTTCAACAGCACAATAATACTTTAAACTACAGCAGATACAATCATCCTCTGTGGTTAGTAGTTGCTACGGATGTCACTGAACAGCAACAACTTTGTAAAGAACTAGCTGCAAAAAACGCCGATTTAATTCAGCTTAATCGTTTAAAAGATGAATTTTTAGCTTGTATCAGCCACGAACTAAAATCTCCCCTCACTGCTGTAGTTGGACTCTCTAGTTTGCTTAAAGAGCAGCGCTTAGGAGAACTAAATCAGCGCCAAGCCCGTTATGCCGGCTTAGTTTACCAAAGTGGTCGTCATCTGATGACCTTAGTAAATGATATCCTAGACTTAACTCGCTTAGAAACAGGACAGTTAAAATTAAATCCTGATGTTGTCAAAATTAGAACCGTTTGCGAACGAGCTTATCAACAAGCCTTACCACAACAATCCACAGAAAACAGCCAAGACAATTCCCAGCAACATCAACCTCAATTTAACCTGGAAATTGAACAGGGCTTAGAGATGATTGTTGCTGATGAATTACGTCTGCGTCAGATGCTCAGCCATTTATTAGACAATGCTCTTAAGTTTACACAAAATGGGGGAGAATTCGGTTTAAAAGTTAGTCTCTGGGAAGGCTGGATTGCTTTTACAGTTTGGGATACAGGCATTGGCATTCCCGCCGATTCTCAACATTTAATCTTCCAAAAATTCCAGCAGTTGGAAAATCCCCTTAGCCGTCAGTTTGAAGGTACTGGCTTAGGATTAGTTCTAACTCAACGGCTAGCACACGCCCATGGGGGAGATATATCATTTACCTCCCAACCGGGACAAGGAAGCCAATTCACCTTGCTATTGCCTCCCACCCCTCCTTCTGATAACCTTAACCAAAGCTCAGAGCAAGACTTCCCTGATGCCAATCACAACTGCTTAGTATTAGTAATTGAAGCGGTTCCTAAATACATCGAAGACTCCACAGAGCAACTGAGAAATCTTGGTTATCGTGTCGTTATTGCTCGTTCAGGAACAGAAGCTCTAGAGAAAGCTCGGCAACTACAACCTAGAGCTATTTTACTTAATCCCTTGCTACCCTTACTATCAGGCTGGGATGTTTTAACCTTACTCAAAGCTGATAGTCAAACTAAAGATATTCCAGTTTTAATAACAGCAACCAGAGCAGACAAAAAACGAGCAGAACAAAATAATGCTGACGGCTTTTTGAATCTACCCATAGCTAAACAAACTTTGAAAAAGAGTCTAGCTTGTTTAGGAGAACTACCTAACTTAGAGTTGAAAGGTTTAACTATTTTGCGGCTTAACCCTAATCCAAGTCAAGGAGACTGGATTAACTCCAGCTTTGAATCAGCCTTGAGTCGTTATTCATCTCACCTAAATTATCGTATCTTAGAAGCTGACGATCTTGAACAAGCAGAAATAATCGCCCGAGTCTGGAAACCTGATGTTATGCTCCTTGATGGTGTAGAACTAGAAAATCCCTATAATTACTTACAAAGTCTCAGCCAGTATAGCTACATCGCCTCTCTGCCTTTGGTTACTCTAGATCATAAAAATACCCAGGCAGCGAACCAAATTCCAGGCTTATCAGTATTTCCCTGTTTGGTTCCTTTCCAAGAACAAAATATTCCTGCCTTAATCCAAGTTATCCAAGTAGCAGCAGGAATGAATCCTCAACAGAATATTTTGGTGTTCGGAGAGTGGGGTAGAGAAGGTTTGGCTGAACGTCTTAATTTACAACTTTCTGTCTCAGGGAGTAGTGATGGTGAGTGGTTGCAAGCATTAACTCATTACCTACAAACTGCAGGGTTGAAAACCTCTCTTTCTCATTCCTGGACGGAAGTAGAAAGTCAAATCGAACACCAAAGTATTAGCCTGCTGCTACTTTATTTAGAAAATGTTACCCTTAGCCCTAGTTTAGTAGCAGGGTTAAAAAGATTAGCTACTCAGGAAATAAAGCCTCAAATTCTCCTTTTAGACTGTCGCTATCAAGAACAAGACCTGAAATCTGTAGATTCACAACTAGAATCTTTACTAGAAAGTGTAGCAACAAAAATTATTCGAGGTCGCTCTCAACCCACAAGCAAGTTACTTGAACAAATTAATCAAATGTTTGGAGAATGGTCGCCAGTAGAAAGCAAGATAACCTGAGTTAAAATATTTCCGAGTTAGAATGAGGGCGATCGCACTCAAAGTTTGGTCTTTAAGGAGGATTTGGGTAGTGGAGCATTTATGGTCGAATTTAAGTAAATCAACAGGATTTGTAGGGATTACTTTAACTACTGTTGCTATTTTAAGCTTCAATAGTAAACCCGCTACTGCCCAAGCTGCCTATGGAAGTTATGTTGGTGTCGGTCCGACTTTTGGTTTAACTGAAGCTAGTGATGGTGAAGGGGGATCAGAAGGAAGGCAAGTTGGCGGAGTCATAGCTGTGCGCTACAAGCTACTAGAAGTGCCAATTTCTCTACGAACCCAAGCTTTAATTGGTGAAGGAGTTGCCGTTGTACCAACAGTTTCCTATGATATTCCTATCAACTGGCAAACGGACGCTTACTTAGGAGCAGGGGTTTCCTTTGCTAACGGCAGTGATCCTTCCCCGGTGGGAGATCAAACGAGTTTTGCTCTACAACCTGGTGTTGATTATGTCATTCCCAATAGCAACACAGTGGTATTTGGCAATGCTGTAATCGCTTTTGATGCCTATCGTAACGGTGGTGGTACGGCTATTTCTATACAAGGCGGCGTGGGATTGAGGTTTTAATCAATAATTCAGTTATCTAATGATCAATAATGCCTATTAGTTGTATAACCTATCTGCTAGATATTGGTGTCTTATCTGAATATTTTTAATCCTTGGAATTTAGTATGAATGAAAGAATTGCTTTTTTAGGATTAGGAGTTATGGGCGGCTACATGGCTGCTAACTTAGCTAAGGAAGGTTATCTGGTTAAGGGTTGGAATCGTACTCCTGATCGTCCTGGAGTTGCAATTGCTACCGATGGTGGTGTCGAGGTTGTTTCCTCCTTGGAAGAGGCAGTTAAGGGGGCAGATGTTGTCTTTGTTTGTGTGGGAGATGTACCGGATGTTGAGGAAGTTATCTTAAGCAAGGAAGGGGTGGCCGAATATGCTGTTTCTGGTACATTGGTGGTGGATATGAGTACCATTGGTACTGAAGCTGCCAAGAGAATTGGCACAGCCCTAAAAGCAAAGGATATGCACTTTCTGGATGCCCCTGTTTCCGGAGGAGACGTGGGGGCAAAGCAAGGAGTCCTGACGATTATGGTAGGGGGAGAAGAAGAAGATTTTGTCCAATGCCAACCCTTGTTTGCAGCTATGGGTAAAAATATTCGCCTTTGTGGACCGGTAGGTAGCGGACAAGCTGTTAAAATGTGCAATCAAGTTCTTGGTGCTGTTCATATGGTGGCTTTGTGTGAAGCAATGCAACTGGCACAAAAGTTGGGTATTGACCCTAACTTAATTATAGAAGTTTGTAGTACCGGAGCCGCTAGTTCTTGGGCCCTTTCTAATTTAGGAGAGAAAATTATTCAGCAAGATTATCAACCTGGTTTTGCGATCGCACATATGCTCAAAGATTTGCGATTAGTGAAAGAATCTGGTGCTGTAAAAGACTTACCGGGGGTAGAAATTGCGGAACGATTATTTAAAATAGTTGAGGAACTTGATGGCGATGGGGGGAAAGAACAAGGTACTCAAGCAATGATTCGAGCTTATTTAGAAACATAGATGAACCAACAAAAATATCTCTACTTTTTTATTATTTTTTATCTATAAAATAGTAGCAAAAAAATCAAGAATCACTCTGGATTTTGCTCTAACAATTTAATGTAGTTAGCACTATACTAAGTTAGCTACGTAATAACAAGTAACCTATGGATATACCTGTTAAATCAAGCTACTTGCTGATTCAAGATGCGAATATTCATTATCTCGAAGCAGGGAAAATTGATGCTCCTAGTGTTGTTTTCCTTCATGGAGCCACTTTTAATGCCCAAACTTGGCAAGAAATTGGTAGTTTAGAAATCTTGGCTAAACAAGGTTATAGAGCGATCGCCGTAGATTTACCTGGTTGTGGCAACTCAGAAAGCCTTTCTACAGGATCTTTACAGGAATTTATTCCAGAGTTTTTTGCCAAACTTAGTCTTGATTTGCCAGTTTTAGTAGCCCCTTCTATGAGTGGCGGTTACAGTCTCCCTTTCATTGTCAAACATCAAGAGAAATTAAGAGGTTTTGTACCTATTGCTACAGTAGGAATCTCTCGACTAGCTGAACAATTAAAAAAGGTTACCACTCCTACTTTAGTCATTTGGGGCAACCAAGACCCGCTCATTCCCCCCACCCAAGCAGATGTTTTGGTAGGAATAATGCCCAATGCCCAAAAAGTAATTTTAGAAGATTCTGGTCATGCTTGCTATTTAAGCGCTACTGAGCAATTTCATGAATATTTAATGAACTTTGTAGCTAGTTGTACGTCTATATAAATCAATCAGTAATTGCTAGTAGGTGCTAATTCCTGCAATTAAAATCTGCTCTTTGGAACCAATTAAATAAAATAATAACCAGAAAGTATCTGGAGTAAATTTGCTATGATAACAGCCATTAAGCTAGGGTATTTCTGGCAAGAAATTATCTTCAACTTAAGTGAAAAGCAAATCTCCTTACCCTAGCCAGTCAAATAATTAACTTCAAAAATATCTTTTATGAAAGTTTTACTTCTTTACCCTTTATTTCCCAAAAGTTTCTGGTCTTTTGAAAAAACCCTAGAGTTACTAGGCCATAAAGCTATGCTTCCCCCTTTAGGGTTAATAACCGTAGCTGCTATCCTACCCCAAGAATGGGAATTTAGGTTAGTTGACCGCAATGTGGGGGATGTTACTGAAGCTGATTGGGAATGGGCAGATTTAGTTATCCTTTCGGCAATGATCGTCCAGAAAGAAGATTTACTAAACCAAGTTAAAGAAGCAAAAAGAAGAAATAAAAAAGTAGCAGCAGGAGGCCCCTATGTTACGGCTTTATCAGAGGAAGTAAAAGCAGCAGGGGCTGACTATCTTATTTTAGATGAAGGGGAAATTACCATGCCCCTTTTTGTTGAAGCTTTAGCTAGGGGAGAAACATCAGGAACATTTAGTTCTGAAGGTGTCAAACCTGATGTTACCAGCACTCCTGTTCCTTTGTTTGAATTATTAGATTTTGATGCCTATTCAGAAATGGCTGTACAGTTTTCCCGTGGCTGCCCTTTCCAATGTGAATTTTGCGATATCATTGTTCTCTACGGTCGCAAACCCCGCACCAAAGCACCAAAACAGTTGATTGCTGAGTTAGAAAGACTCTACGAACTAGGCTGGCGACGCAGCATTTTCATGGTGGATGATAATTTCATTGGTAATAAGCGCAACGTGAAATTATTACTCAAAGAATTGCAACCCTGGATGGCAGAAAAAGGCTACCCCTTCACCTTCGCCACAGAAGCTTCTGTGGATTTAGCTAATGATCAAGAATTAATGGATCTTATGGCTGCTTGCAACTTTGGGGCAGTTTTCTTAGGGATTGAAACCCCCGACGAAGGCAGTTTAGCTGTCACAAAGAAATTCCAAAATACCAGAGATCCCCTTACTGAGTCGGTGGAAAAAATCATCCATTCTGGTTTACGAGTTATGGCGGGATTTATCATCGGTTTTGATGGAGAAAAAACTGGGGCAGGCGATCGCATTGTGAGGTTTGTAGAAAAAACCACCATCCCCACGGCAATTTTCAGTATGCTACAAGCCCTGCCTGATACGGCACTGTCACACCGCCTCAAAAAAGAAGGAAGGCTACGGGAAGAATCAGCGAATATTAACCAGACTACCTTAATGAACTTTGTTCCCACCCGTCCCTTAGAAGAAATTACTGGGGAATATATACAAGCATTCTGGGATTTATACGAACCAAAACGCTTTTTAGAAAGGACTTATCGCCACTATCGCCTGTTAGGAGAAGCACCTTGTCATAACCAAGCCCGTCCTAAAAGAAAGAAAAGTTCCGGGGGACAAAAGCGTCCTATCGGAATGCTAATTAAAGCAATGTTGACGATCTTCTGGCGACAGGGAGTAGTAAGGGATACTCGTTGGCAATTTTGGCCTTATTTATTTAGTATGCTGAAGCATAACCGCCGAGGCATCGGCAGCTATTTAGGAGTTTGCGCCCAAATTGAGCATTTTCTGGAATATCGCCAAATTGTTAAAGAGCAAATTGAAGCCCAGTTAGCTATATTTTTAGCAGAAGAAGAGAAGTTGCAAGCTAAGTTAGCCCAACAAGAAAAAGAAGAAAGCTTAAAAGTGACTGCTTGATTTTCAAAGGCTAATAGCTAATTGTCTTACTTTTCCATCTCTCTAGCTTATAAAACCGCTAGGTGAGATGGATATTTTGTTAGGATTATGTTCAGTAATTAGGGACAGAAAGGCAATATTTTAGGATGCTTTGTGTGATGAAATGCTATTCCTTGCCCCCTTAACCGTCAATTTTCAATTATACAGACCACTAGCTTGCACTTAAGTTTTTGACATCCTCTATAGGGATAAATCTAGAGTTATAAACAAGGTTATTTAGAATCTCTAGAGACAGATGTACTAGGACAAAGCATTTAATTAAGCTAACGAAGTATCATTAAAATGCCTTGAACCTATCATGACCTCTTTACCTGGAAAACCAGCTTCTTTTTGGATTGATTCTACTCTAGAAACTAATTATCCCACCTTAATTAATGATGTTACTGTTGATGTGGCTATTGTGGGAGGTGGGATTGCTGGTATAACCGCAGCAATGCTTCTTAAAAATGCTGGTAAAAGCGTTGCAGTTGTGGAAGCCAAAAGTATTGCTACAGGAGTTAGCGGACATACTACAGCGAAAGTTACCTCTTTGCATCAACTAATTTATGCTGACTTAATTAAAGAGTTTGGTGAAGATAAAGCGAGGATTTATGCTGAGTCTAACCAAGCAGGGGTTGAACAAGTAGCGGATTTGGTTGCCCAAGAAGGAATTGATTGTGACTTTAGTCGCCAGAGTACCTATACCTTTGCAGACTCTGCTAAACATCTTGACAAAATTGAAGCTGAATGTGAAGCTGCCCTGAAAGTTGGCTTGCCTGCTTCTTTTGTGACAGAAACTTCCTTACCCTTTGCAATTGCTGGGGCAGTTAAAGTAGATAATCAAGCCCAGTTCCATGTTCGCAAGTATCTACTCCACCTAGCTGATAAAATCGCTGGGGAGGGTAGTTATGTTTTTGAGAATTCGAGGGTAGAAAAGATTGAAGAAGGTACGCCTTGTGAGGTAATTACAAGTCAAGGGAAGGTAAAAGCCCAAGATGTTATTGTCGCTACCAACTTACCCATCCTTGATCAAGGGTTATTCTTTGCTAAATCCTATCCTAAACGTTCCTACATTATTGGTGCAGCTATTGACCCAGAAAAAGCACCGGAAGGGATGTTTATTGGCGTAGGGGATGACTATCATTCCATTCGCACCACCCCTTACCAAGGAGGCAAACTCTTACTCATTGGTGGTGGTGGACATAAGGTTGGGGCTATTTCCAATACAGAAGAAAAGTACCTTGCTTTAGAAGCATATGGACGTTCTCAGTTTGGCATCGATAATTTTGATTATCGCTGGTCTAGTCAGGATATGGTTTCTTTTGATAAGTTACCTTACATTGGTAAACTAACCCCAGCTAACAAGCATATCTATGTGGCCACAGGGTTTAGTCTTTGGGGTATGAGTAAAGGTACAATGGCAGGAATGCTGCTGAAAGATTTAGTTTTAGGGCAAGAAAACTCTTGGGCTGATCTTTACGAAGCCACCCGTGCAACTCCTTTTGTGACTAAGGAGTCTTTGAAGAACAATGCTGAGGTAGGATTAAATTGGATTGGCGATCGCTTAAAAGCCTTGAAAAATCCTTCCTTAGCTGATGTTGGTGTGGGTGAAGGTAAAATTGTTCTTGTGGATAAAGAACCTACGGCGGTTTATAAAGACGAACAAGGAAAAATCCATGCTGTTTCTCCCGTTTGTACTCATTTAGCTTGTATCGTTAATTGGAATAGTGCCGAGAAGAGTTGGGATTGCCCCTGTCATGGGGCGCGTTTTACTTGCGAAGGTCAAGTAATTCAAGGGCCAGCAATTAAAAATTTGGAGAAGAAAGTTATTTAGCTTTGTTAGCAGAAAGCCTACTTTTTACCCAATCTGGCACAAAATTGAGATGCTGGATTGGGAGGGGTGTGATTGCAATTATGACTTCCCCATTCTTACATCTTTAGAACGAGTTACATCTTTAGAACGAGTGCAGTAAGGAATCAAGAATGTTAAGAAGGGTAAAGAAAGTGAAATTTACCAGACTACTGCACAGAACAAATTGAGACATCTAAGAGACATCCACTTAAAAAACTTACTTCTTCTGTTTAGTACAGGTCTATGCTTTTGGTTAAGCATAACTTCCTTGCTGCCTGTTCTACCCGCTTATATTCAAGATGTAGGGGGAACACCTCAGCAAGTAGGTTTTGTTATGGGTAGTTTTGCCATTGGTTTGCTACTTAGCCGTAACCCCATGGGAAATCTTGCTGATCAACGCAGCCGTAGGCTAGTAATCTCCATTGGTACTCTAGTAGTAGCGATCGCACCTTTAGGCTACCTATTTGCTAAATCAATTCCGATTTTAATCCTCCTACGATCATTCCACGGCATTAGTGTAGCTTCTTTCACCATTGGCTATAACACCTTGGTTGTCGCCCTGTCTCCCCCTAAACAGCGAGGGCAAACCATTGGTTATATGAGTTTAGTCATTCCCCTTGGTTTAGCATTGGGGCCAGCTTTTGGAGGATTACTACAAGAACAAGTTGGTTACGCCTCCTTATTCCTTTTATCTTCTGGCATTGGTTGGCTGGGTTTGCTTTTATCTTGTCAAATTCATGAACCAGTTAAGGAAAACAATGCAACCAACTCTCACAAGCAGGAAACTTCCCCTCCAAATTCTTTTTGGCAAACTGTCTCCAGTCCGCGTTTAAGGGTTCCCACTACAATTCTTTTACTCATTGGTTTAGTCTTTGGTACTTTAATAACTTTTTTGCCTTTATTTATCCGTCATATTCATCTAAACCTCAACTCAGGTTGGTTTTATACTGCTGCGGCGATCGCCAGTTTTAGTGTACGCATCTATACAGGTAAAGCCTCAGATTATTATGGCAGGGGAATATTTATTACAGGTAGTTTGGTTTGCTATGCCGTTTCCATGGCAATTTTAGCTTCAGCAAATAGTTCAGTAGCTTTTATTATTGCCGCAGTATTAGAAGGGGCAGGGGCAGGAATCCTCATACCAATGACTATTGCTTTAATGTCTGATCGTTCCCTAGATGATGAACGTGGTAGAATTTATGCTATTTGTTTAGGAGGATTTGATTTAGGTATTGCTATTGGTGGTCCAGTTTTAGGTTCTTTAGCTGAGTTTTTGGGTTATCGAGGAATCTTTGGCATAGCCGCTATTTTAGCAAGTTTAGCCCTAATTGTTTTCCTAACTCAATCAAGCAAAAGTTTCGGTCATTCTTTACGCTTTGCTACAGGAAAAGAGAAAGATATTTATGCCTTAAAACAATCTTAATTTCATGGCTCATTAAATTTGGGTTTGATTTTCACAGATGTCTATTAGTCACTTACGAACAATAACTACCGTACCTTCACTAACTTGTTCATACATCTGTTCAATATCAAGATTACGCATCCGCAAACAGCCGTGGGAGACGGCTTCTCCTATTGACCCTTCTTGATTACTACCATGGAAACCAATTTGGTGAACATCGTCTCCATCAGACCAAAAACCAATCCACCTTGAGCCTAAAGGATTGTCGGGGCCAGGGGGAATTACTTCTCCGGTAATAGGTTGATACCAAGCCGGGTGATCATTCATGTCCTTGACTAAAAAAGTACCTGTGGGGGTTTCCCAACCATCTTTACCAACGGCTACAGGATAGCTAGTAACTAACTCGTCAAACTCATATAAAGATACTTCGCGATCGCTTAAATCTACTACTAAACGACTACTTAAAGAAGCTGATAGTCGTAATAAAGGTGAAGAAGTTAGTTCTGCTGGGGTAAACTCTTGTTCAGAAGTTGCGGCGATCGCCCGTTCGGTTTTTGGTCGCTTTCCTTCCCAAAATAAGGCGCCAGCAGTCATAAAACAGAGAAACATGATACTAAATTGCACAGAATTAGTCATTGGTCACAACTAAGCATCGCTACGTAATTTTGAACCTGGAGGTCAATGCCTGTAATAGCAGTTCCTACAACTACAGCATAGGCTCCCCATTCTAGCGCTTTTTTAGCCATAGATGGAGAGGCAATTCCTCCTTCACAAATGGCGGGGATATCTAATTTTGTGACCATTTCTTGCAGTAATTGCCAACCGGGAGGAGATAAATCTTTAGTTTGGGAAGTGTAGCCATAAAGAGTTGTACCCACAAGATCCGCCCCTGCTTGTGTGGCGGCGATCGCATTTTCTATGGTATCAACATCAGCCATGACTAATTTATCTAATTCTTGGTGAATGCGACGAATTAATTCCTCTAAAGTTTCGCCGTTAGGACGTTTTCTGTTTGTCCCGTCAATAGCAATAATATCAGCACCCGCTTGGGCGATCGCCACAGAATCACTAAAGCGCGGAGTTATATAAACTTCGCAACCTGGAATTTGCTGTTTCCATAAGCCAATAATTGGTACATCTCCAATTTTCTCTCGTACGGCTTGAACATGATCAGGAGTATCCAACCGTACCCCCATTGCACCACAGTTGATTGCTGCTTTAGCCATAGCTGCAATTATTGAAGGGTGGTGTAAAGGTGAATTTGTTGGTGCTTGACACGAAACAATCAGACTATTTTTTAAGGAAGTTAAGATCATTGATTATTAATCATTAAGCATTAAACCCACATTGGGCCGATAGTTCATCAAAAACAATAATTAAAAGGTTTGATCGTCAATCTTGTCAAGAAGTTCTTCTCTCTCATGAACAGGACACTATCGATTAACTCTAATCTTAGCTAAATAAATAAAGAAAGGCGCACCTACTAATGCTGTCATAATACCAACAGGTATTTCTTGAGGTTGTATAATTAACCTAGCAGCAATGTCCGATGCTAAAAGCAATATGGCTCCTAACAAGGCGCTGTAGGGCAAAATCCAACTATAGTTGACCCCAACTAAAAACCGCGCTACATGGGGTACAACTAAACCCACAAAACCAATTGCACCAGCAACAGCAACAGCACTACCATCTAACAGAATAACACAACCCAAAGCCGCTAGTTTGACCAAAGCGGTTCTCTGCCCCAATCCCTTTGCTACATCTTCTCCTAAATTCAACACCGTGATTTGCCGCCCAAGGATGAGACTTAAAGCCATGCCTATGGCTATATAAGGAATAATTTGCCCAAATAGACTAGCATCAGCACCGGCTAAGGAACCAGCTAACCAAAAACGGATTTCTTCTAGGGTGCGTTGACTAATAATTAAGATAGCAGTGGTGAGGGAAGTTAGGAAAGCACTAATGGCTGCACCAGCAATGGTTAAGTTGAGGGGGGTAATACCACTGCGCCCTAAAGAGGCTAAGAAATAAATACTAATAGCTGTGATACCAGCCCCGGCAAAGGCACACCAGATATGAAAACTTGGTGAGCCTGTACCGAACAAAAAGATTCCCATCACCACAGCAAAGGCTGCACCGGAATTAATGCCTAAGATGCCAGGATCAGCTAAGGGATTGCGAGTGATGCCTTGCATAACAGCCCCGGAAGTAGATATGGCTGCACCCACAATCATAGCAGTTAGGGAGCGCGGCAAGCGAATGCTACGAATAATCAAATGTTCCGTTGAACCGTCAAAGGCAATTAAGGATTGATAAATACTCTTTCCCGGAATAGCCGTTGTCCCAAAGGAAATACTCAGTAATAAGCAGGTTAGGAGTAGGATAAGTCCTGCAATTAAGCCATAAACTCTTTTCATTGCTCATTTTTCTATTATTGAATGAGTTAACCTAATCTTCCGCAAGTTATTGGAGTTGGGCTTACACATTTGACTTCTCGAAACTTCTATTGACTATTAACTAGTTAAAGCAAACTTGCCACTGCTTGAACCACTTGTATCGGCATAACTGGCTTAGATAAGTGTAGGGCAAATCCGGCTTTTCTAGTCCGTTGCTGATCCTCTTCACTAGCATAGGCTGTTAGGGCGATCGCCTTCACAAGAGAGCCGTTAATTTCTTGACTTTGCTGTAATTGGCGCATCAAATCATAACCATCCTCTGTGGGCATGGCGATGTCACTAATCAAAATCTCTGGGCATTGTTCCTGAAAGGCAATTAAAGCTTCCTGTACAGAAGCAACGGCAGTTACCTGGGCGCCACAATCACCTAGCACCAAAGCTATTAATTCCCGACTATCAGTATCATCTTCTACTAGCAGTATCTTGATATTTTCTAGTTTAGGAAGTTGAGTTTTTGCCCCTCCTTGACTAGAGATATTTGTTTGTTTAGTTGAGTGAGTTGTTACATACAAAGGTAGTTGTACAGTAAAAGTTGAACCTCTTCCTCTACCTGCACTGTAAGCAAAAATTGTGCCGCCGTGCATCTCAACTAAATAACGTACAATTGCTAGCCCCAACCCCAATCCACCATACTGACGCTTCGAGTCACTTTTTACTTGGCGGAAGCGATCAAAAATATAAGGAAGAAACTCCTTTTCAATACCAATGCCTGTATCCTTAATTTGAATTTGAGCATAGTCTTTTACCTGTTCAATCTCAATGCTAATTGTTCCCCCCTCTGGGGTAAACTTAATGGCATTGTTAAGCAAGTTCCAAATTACTTGTTGCAACCTATCAGGATCGCCAGAAACCAAACCGACATTTTTCTCTAGGTTAGTTTGCAATTCAATTTTCTTAGCTTGGGCTGCGATACGAATAGTATCAAGGGAAGCATTGATAACCCTTTGCAGCGGTAGTGGCATCACTTTTAGTTGCATTTTGCCACGAATAATCCGAGAGATATCAAGCAAGTCTTCAATCAACTGGGCTTGGGTGTAGGCACTGCGTTCAATAACTTCCATTGCCCTGGTGCTATCTTCGGGACTCAGTTGGTTGCCCTTAAGTAGCTGTAACCAGCCCAGCATACCATTGAGAGGAGTCCGCAACTCGTGGGAAAGGGTAGCAAGAAATTCATCTTTGAGGCGATTGGCTAATTCGGCTTCTTCCCTAGCTTGCTTTTCCCTTTTGAGAAGTTCAACCCTCTCTTGTTCAGCTTGTTTTTGCGCTGTTATATCTTGTAAAGCTCCTTCATAATACAACAACTTTCCTTGATCATCTTTAATTGCTCTAGCGCTGTGGCGTACCCAAATTAAGCTATTGTCATAACGGCGCAATTGTGCTTCATAGTTGTTAAGCTTGCCTGTAATGTGGAGTTGATTTTTCCAAGCATTATAAGTTTCCCCGTCAACATGGGAATTAATTTGTTTATTTAGCAATAACTCCTGGGGATTTTCATAACCCAGTAATTGAGTTAAGGTACTATTTGCTTCGATAATTTCTCCGGTGGAAGTGAGGCGATAAAGTCCTACAGGTACGCCTTCAAACAGCCGACGATAGCTTTTTTCTAGTTCTTGTTTTGCTCTGTGTTCTTTTTCCCTTTTCCAAACTGAACGCACTACTTTAGCTAAACGTAGATAATGCTTAGGAGATTTGATTACATAGTCATCTAAACCACTCTTCATGGCTTTAACAGCAATTTCTTCACTACCAGTACCTGTAAACATGACTACTGGACATCTAGGCTTGCGCTTTTTGACTCTGTGCAAAATATCAAGCCCTGTTATCCAACGTAATTGGTAGTCAGTAATTACGAGGTCAAACTCTTCTTTTTCTAGTAAAGTAGCGAAAGTTGCTCCGTCGAATGTTTCTATCACTTCTAAAGAATTGAATTCCCGGTTGAGTTCCCGTAAGGCAAGGGCCCTATCATTAGGGTTATCATCAATTAATAATATCCGTAATTTTTCACCAGTCATGATCTTAAGTCAGTGTTGAGTTAGACAGGTTATTTTGGTGAAGGCAGGGAGTGGGAAGGGACAAGTAGGAAGGAGGAGTAGAGGTTTAGTCCTATTCCTGTCTTTTCTAGAAGCTTAGTTATTAAGTAGTCTTGGTCTTTGGTTAAGATTAAACCAGTATTTGTGGACTTGATCAGTTAGTTCAACTAAATCTTCAAAGGTGACAGGTTTAACTAAATAAGAATTAATTCCTAAATCATATGCTTTATCAATGTCAGGACTTTCTTTAGAAGAAGATAACACAATTACAAGGGTACGTTTAATTTCGGGCTGTTGGCGCAACCAAGCAAGGACTTCTAAACCAGAACGACGAGGAAGTTTGAGATCAAGAAGAATTAGTGCCGGCAGAGGGTAGCGATTACGATTATTATAGGGCTCTTGGCAAGACAGGTAAGCAACAGCTTGATCACCATCAGTAATGGTTTCTAGATTAGCGTTGACTTGAGCTTTACGAAAGGCCCTTTTGATGAGCATTATATCGTTAGAGTCATCCTCTACAAGCAAGATTGTTTCTCGTTCATTACTCATCAAATTTTGCTCCTGTCTTGATTTTTTAGCCGCTCAATAACTAACTAAATTCTCCTTATTATCCAATAAATCTAACTCTATATTAAATCTATTCAGTATTCAGTACGTTTTCGATCCAAAAGCGACTACCCTCTCCTAATGTCGATTCTACTCCGGCACTTCCCCCCAGACGTTCCATACCTCGGCGAACAATGGCCAAACCAATTCCAGTGCCGGGATAGGTTTCGTTGCCATGCAAGCGTTCAAAAACCTGGAAAATACGCTCTTGATGTTCTGGGCTAATACCAATACCGTTATCGACTACCCAAAGCCTAACTAAGCCATCATGTTCAGTAGCCCTAATTCTGACCACTGGTGTTTTTCCCCCCGCGACAAACTTGAGGGCATTACTAATTAGGTTACTGACAACCTGTACCAAAACTGTACGATTGCCAAGCATTTCTGATAAAGATTCTTCGACAATTATTTGTGCTTGTCTGGCTTTAATCTCTTTGTTTAAAGGCATAATCGCCTCGGAAACAACATTATTGAGGTCAACCCCATAGAGGCGCATTTGAGTTTCACTGAGGCGAGAATAAGCCAGTAAATCTTGAATTAATTTGTCTAATTGCTGGGAAGAGTTGACTAAGCGAATGGCGTATTCTCGCCCCAAATCATCGAGTCTATTGCCATAGTCTTCCAATATAGCAGTGGCAAAGCCTTGCAAAGAGCGTAGGGGCGCTCTAAGATCATGGGATACAGAATAAGTAAAAGCTTGTAATTCTTGGTTAACTTCTTCGAGTTGAGTAGTGCGTTGGGCGACACGCTCTTCTAATTCGCTAGTATAGCTCTGGATTTGCTGATACAAACGGGCTTGGTTAAGAGATATCGCTACTAGGTTACTTACTTCACTAGCAATGTCTATTTGCTCAGAAGTGATTTTTTCTGGCTGTTCTAACCATAGTTTGAGAATACCCAAGGTTTCGTCTCCCACTTGTAAAGGAAAGCCGATAAATTTATTAACTCCTTGAGTTTCTAAGCTAGACATTTCCGGGGAAGAGAAGAGAGAAACCTCTCCAGAGGCATAACTTGCTCCTTTTTGAAACTGCTCAATCATGGCTCCAAAAACATCAAGATTTTCCTGAAAACCCACCCCAGCTATACTTTCACCACGTCCTTTAGTCATGAGGATTGTTGCAGTTTGCTCCTCAAAGTCAAAAGTAGCGATGGTAACTCGCTGACAGGAGATTAATTGCTCTATACGTTCAATGGCAATAGCAGCAATCTCCGCCGGTTTTTGCGCTGCTAGAATCGCTTTATCAAGTTGGTGTAAGCTTTCTAACCTTGTAATGGTTTGGCGGAGAGATTTTTCTAATTTCTTGCGCTTACTGACATCCTTAGCGATGGAAATTACCATGCGCCTACCATCAGATAATGTACCTAAAGGGGCTGAACTAAAATCCCAGACACGAGTTTTCCCTCTGGCAGTATTAATGGTAAATTCCCCTTCATTCACCCTGCGTTTTAAGTCGTAGAGTTGATTGATTGTTGTTTGTACAGTTTCTTGTTTTTTGCCGTAGGCTTTTTCTACCCATTTGCCAATGGTGGGGATGTCGGCCAAAGTATAACCTGTCAAATCTATCCAAGCTTGGTTAATTTGCAAAACTGTACCATCTTCAGCATGGATAACAATGGGGTAGGGGGCATTCATAATCGCCCGACTTAAACGGGCTTCGCTTTCTTGTAGTGCTTTCCTAATGGCGATGCGATCGCTAATATCTTCGATTACGGAAATAAAATACTTAGGTTTCCCAGTTAAATCTCGGAAAAGGGAGACTGTTAGATCAATCCAAATAATTGAGCCATCTTTGCTAATGTAGCGTTTCTCCATAGAGTAATTGCTAATTTCCCCTGCTAACATTTGTTTCACATAACCTAAATCTGCGGCTAAATCTTGGGGATAAGTAACCTCTTGAAAAGTTTTCTCTAGTAATTCTTCGCGGCTGTAACCAATGATGCGACACATTTTCTCATTAACCCGCAACCAGCGCCCATCTAAGCCCACGTGGGCAATACCAACAGCCGCTTGTTCAAAGGTACTCCGGAACCTTTCTTCACTTTCAGTGAGGGCAAGATCACTTTTTTGGGAATCCACCTTTTCTCGATGAATATTTGATTCCTGAAGTTGAGTTAGGGTGATGTTCTGCCATCGCAGTTTAAGAGCAAGATAGATGACTAAAATGATTAATAGGACAATAACAACGCTAGCAAAGATCACAAAAAAAGTGCCATTAGTTATGGAGGAAACTCATACTCTTCAGGATACCGAAATACAGAGGCTAATGACTTCAACATCCAACTACCCTGTCGCCCGTGACTTTCAAAATGATGTTGTACAACCCTCACAGGATATTGTTGAGCAATTTCTATAGTGCGATCGCCGCTAAAAGAATCTACAACAATAACATCATCTCTATCAACCAAAATTCCTAAATCTTAAATCCGAAGCTTCCTTTTAGTTTAAAAAACCTTTGTTGGCACTTGGGTATGAATTAGGGTTTACATTTGTTTTCAGGGATAATCAAGAAATCACAGAAAATTTGTAAGCAATATAACTTATTAGTTATTAGTTGAGAATAAATGCAGTTCATAGATCGAGCAGAAATAGAAGTAGAAGCTGGTAAAGGCGGCAATGGTATAGTCGCCTTTCGCCGGGAAAAATACGTCCCCGCAGGAGGTCCTGCAGGGGGTAATGGGGGGCGAGGTGGTTCAATTTTCTTCAAAGCAGTAGAAAATTTGCAAACTCTGTTGGACTTTAAATATGCTCGTCATTTTAAAGCAGATGATGGTAAGCGAGGAGGGCCAAATAATCGTACCGGGGCATCAGGGGATGACTTAATTGTGGAAGTTCCTTGCGGTACAGTAATTTATGAGCTTGAGAGTGGAGAATTATTAGCAGATTTAGTTACCCCTCAACAAACCTTTTGCGCTGTCAAAGGAGGCAAAGGAGGCTTAGGAAATCAACATTTCTTAAGTAACAGCAATAGAGCGCCGGAATATGCCTTACCTGGTTTGCCAGGGGAGATTAAAAGTCTGCGCTTAGAATTAAAACTACTAGCAGAAGTGGGCATAATTGGCTTACCTAATGCGGGTAAGTCTACCTTGATTGCGGCCCTTTTCAGCAGCCCGTCCCAAAATAGCCGATTATCCCTTCACCACTTTAATACCTAACTTAGGTGTAGTTCGTAAACCGACTGGGGATGGTACTGTATTTGCAGATATTCCTGGTTTAATTGAGGGCGCTCATACAGGAGTAGGATTGGGTCATGACTTTCTACGCCATATCGAACGTACTCGTCTTTTATTGCACCTAATTGATCTTACTGCAAGCGACCCCATTGCTGATTATCAAACTATTCAAGCAGAACTAAAAGCTTACGGCCACAGTTTAGCTGCTCGACAGCAAATTATTGGTTTAAATAAGTTGGATGCAGTAGACAAAGAAACCTACACCCTAATTGCCGAAGAAGTTTCGCAATTAACGGCTGCACCCATTTTTGGTGTTTCTGCGGTGGCAGGAATTGGGCTTGATGCTTTGTTGCAAAAGATTTGGCAAACTTTAGATGATTTGCCGGATACTCAATAGTTTTTCCGGGACAACTACTTGATTTGCTTGGAAAAGGGCAAGTGTTATTTCTTTAGACAGTTAAGAGTCAGACAAAAATTATTTCTTCTGGCATAGAAAGCAAACTTAAGCCCAAGACATTTTTCGCTATATATAAAGATTGCTTTCGGTCAGTTTACAGGGAAAATTAGTTTGTGAAGTTTGCAAAAATGTCGAATGAATAAAATGAATAAAATAATTTCAGCTTACAAACGTCTAGGATTGGCTCGGATTTTGAGCGTTTTCCTCGCAGGAGTCTTTTTATTGATCACTACAGCTTGCGGGGATTCATCTTCTCTTAATGCTTCACCAGGAAATACAGATAAGGTAATTCCTAACCAAACTGAACTTTATGACACTATTCAACCTCGTGAAGGGGGAATGAATCAATATAGCGATACCGATCCTCGCCAAAACACCTCTGGGGTAAAAGCTAAGTCAAAAGCAGCTATGGACAAAGCAAAAAGCAATCTCAACAGATCAGAAAACCCTCAAGAATTTGCCGAAAGTTTTAAAAAAGGTGAACCAATAGGAGAAAGAGTTGAAAACTTCGGTGAGGATGTAGGTAGTTCGGTTAAAGATTTCTCAAGCAATGTTTCCGAAGGTGCGAAAAAGAATTTTGAAAATCTGCAAGAAAATATTAAATCAGCCCCAGAATCTTTGAGTGAGAAAGCTAAGGTACTTAAAGAGAATATGTAAGTCTAATCGATAGGTAAAGGGTAAAGGAACATTTTTAACTACAAAAACTATCCTTTAACTTGCCTAGACATACTAGCTAATTTTCTGGCGTTGCTGAATTAAAGTTATGAATTGCTTTTGTTGACTATAATTAATGCCCCCTAAATCCCCCAATTTAGGGGACTTTGAGTTTTGGGGGACTTGAAATTCTTTTCTCCCCCCAGATTCCGAGGGCAGGGGGACAGAGTTATCTCGACGATCAGCAGTGCCATTTTTTTTTAATGTAGAGATATTTCTTAGAAATATCTCTACATTATTTTGTTTACTAATGGATAATTATCTATTGATAAAGCCCCTCTACAAATCGCACCAATTCACTTCTTGCCCATTTTCAGTAATGCAGCCATCCTTAATCTTTAACTCCCTACCTAAAAATGTCGTTAAGCTGAAGCTAGGACGAACATTTACTGGATAAATTTCGTAGGCTAAAGATTGTTCTAGCAAAATGCCAATAGCTACTTTTTCCCCCATCACCAGGCTGTCGATATAGTCGGTGTAGTAATGTACCCCAGCCATATTTCGCCCCATGGAGATGTTGGCAGCAAGCTTGTTTAACTCATTCCCTACTGTTAAGGGTGTTTGTCCTAAATTCGTCGCTTCTCCCAGTTGCTTTCCCTCAGATACATAGGCAAGGGGTAGATCACTATCCTTCTGATACTTATCACGAGGAATAATTGCTAAATTTCCCTCACGCTTCACCAACAAAGCATCAGTATCAAAAAAGGCTTTAAGCATAGTCACACAAGCCCCTGCAACGGTAGCGTGTCCTGCACCATAGGATGGGTGCATTGGTGAACCTTCCGGGAAAGCCATGGGTAGTAAGGCGGTTTTATCTCCTATATTCTCATTAGGATGCTTGAGATATTTTCGCAGGTCATTCTTTTTCTCACTATTCTGCTCACCATTGTGTTCTTTGATAAGTTCGAGAAGGTTAATGCCTCCTTGGAGGGTATTGAGAACATCATATGTCTGCTGTAATTCCTCAATCCCTGTAATTTTGTTCAAGTTAATTGCTTCCATCCAACCCCCAAGGGCCTCTGGACGCTGGCGACAGTGGACGTTAAACTTTTGATACCGTACTGCTTTCAGGGCGCGAGTTGCTACTTCTGTAACTAAGTTAAGAATGTGGGGACCACCAAACAAAGCGAAGCCATCAACTCTACCCAAACCACTAGCACTCTTTTGTTTAGCTTGGTCTGAGAAAATATTACTAAGCTGTAAAATGCCTGGCTCGAAGGGTGCTTTGTGGCCTAGAAGAATTAAACAAGCATTGAGATAAGCTTCGTAGAGAGCATCAAAGTGAACGTAGGTTGCGAGATCCCGCAGGGTAGTTATAAAGCGTTTATCCTGCTCAAATTTATCAAACCCCTTCAAATTGGCCCCATCTTGAACATCAAGAAAAACATCCCAGGTAGTCAGGTGATCCAGCCCTGAAAAGGCGAGAATGACCTTTTGCTCAACTTTTACTGCACCATAGTCAATTAATCCCTTTGTAATATTTTCCTGGCTATTTTCAGGCCCAGGAGTACCAATAAGAAGAAACTGGGATAAATAAGGGCCAATTAAATCCCCTGATGTAGCACCTCGGAAAATAGTTTGCTCATCTAAGTACTTCTGAGAATTCAATTGGCGTTTACGTCGTTTTAAGCCCGGTGCAGTGGGCATCTCGTTTTGCATCCAGGGTAAGGAATTGAGGTGTTGGATCGCCTTTTGAACCTTGTCGTTACCAGTTCCTTTTTGCAACTCACTAAAATAAACATCCCGTAAAAGAGCTAGCCAGTAAACCTCTGCCATTTCAAAAGTGAGTTGCTCTGAACCCAATTTTGGGGCTGGGGGCATGGTGACGCTGTGGCTGTCGGGGCCGTGCATTTCAAAGGTTAAGCCTGCTGAGGAAGTTTCCCAACCTCGTTTTTTGACACGATCCTCAACACTTCGCCAACTAATTTCACCATTGGCTTCTGGGGTTTTACCAAGTTGTAATTGAGGATCATTAAAGAAATCACCTTTGTGGGTTGCTACGCGGAAACGTTTAAATTGTTCGGGTTCGACTAAACCGTTTTCCTTATGGGGTAGCCCTTTGGTAAAAGAAGCTACAAACGATTGGTTTTGGAATTTTGCTTCATCACCGTTGGCTTGGTGTTTAGCCCCACAGTTGGTTAGCCTTATTGCTTGCCACCGTAGCATTTTAACCCTGAGTTCCCGTAAATGCCTTAGCCCAAAGAAACCACCCAGAAAAAATTTGCGTACTAGGTTTTCTTTTTCTAGCTTCTCTCTGTCCAGGAAATCACTTAACTGATTGCTATTATTCATGATTCGCTTTGTTTAAAAGAATCCAAATGACCCAATAGTAGTAATCACATCTTGATGAGCTATATGTGAGTTCACAAGACGCGATATTAATATTGCTCATCAACAGGAGTTATGTGAGTTCCGGGGTGGATATTAGAAGCAACATAAATCTTTACTTTTTTGCAAAGATGTGTATTACTCCAAAAAGTTACTACTAATCAAATCTACTTGAAATACCTCAGCAAATGCTTCAGCTATATCTTGCTGCACTACCTCAAACTTAATTCCTTGTCTAAACTGAGCTAAACTAGCAACTGGTTTGTTGGCAATACCACAGGGAACAATGCGTTCAAAACCCGTAAGATCAGGACAGACGTTAAGGGCAAAACCGTGCATAGTAATCCAGCGACTAACTTTAATACCAATAGCCGCCACTTTATTTCCTTCTACCCAAACTCCTGTTAAACCAGGTTCCCGCACTCCAGGAAGCCCGTAATTTTTTAAGACTGTGATAATTACTTCTTCTAATTGGCGTAAATACCAATGCAAATCCTGCTGATAGTAACGCAGATTAAGAATAGGATAACCGACTAGTTGCCCTGGACAGTGGTAGGTAACTTCTCCTCCTCGCTCGATACGATGAACTTCCCAATTGCTATAGTGAGGGGAAAATTTGAGAAAATCTAATTTAGCTCCTTTGCCCAAGGTATAAACGGGGGGATGCTCTAACAATATAAGTACATCATTAAGGTTAGGGTTTTCTTTTCTTTGGGCAACTAAGGCAAGTTGTTCTTGCCAAGCAGTTTTATAGGCTGTTAAGCCTCGATTATATAGCACACATTGCCTGTTCAATTCAACAGCATTTATAGCTTTTACCTGGGAATTTAGTTTAAAAAATGTCAAGGGATGCAAAGGATAATAAAGAGTATTTCCGGAAAATATGCTTTCATCTATACAAAGTGTTAAGCTAAGGTTATAGAGCAAGTTGTCAAGGAGGAAACTTCTCAAATCTCACTCCAAAGCTTAGCCAGAGTATAGCTGAAGAAGAACTATCTTTTTAGTTTAAACGCACATATTGCACATATACATTCAAAGTCCTTTTTCAGACAAAATCATCTCACAGCCTAGTAAGAGTAGTAAAGTTGAGCTTTGTTGTCAAGATTTAGAGACAATTTTTATCTTCAATAAATGTTTCAATTAACCAATTTTCTTAGTTGGGGAAAGATATAGGCTTTATACCATATCAATGGCAAAGATTTAATTGAGTATCTCCAGCTTAAAAAGGAGACAGTTTTCTTCTTTGCTGCCAACAGAAAACTTAGCAGAACGAAATGGAGTATCCAATATGAAGCTTTTAATCCAGGGCAATAATATTGTAGTCACCGATGCAATTCGTGAGTATGTTAATACCAAGTTAGAAAAATCTGTTCGACACTTTCAAAATATCACCAGTACTATTGATGTACACTTATCGGTAGGACGCAATCCCCGGATCACAGGCAGACAAAAAGCAGAGGTTACAGTTCATGCTAATGGTACTGTCATACGCGCTCAGGAGAGTAGCGAAGATTTGTACGCTAGCATTGATTTGGTTTCTGATAAAATAGCCCGTCAGCTACGCAAGTATAAAGAAAAACATTTGCATAATAAGACTCATGCCCAACCTAAAACTGGGGTTATGATTGAAGATGAGCCAGTGGTAGGAGATTTAGTGGGCGATCGCACCCCTGAATTACCTAGTGAGGTGGTACGGACAAAATACTTCACTATGCCACCAATGAGTATAGAGGAGGCTTTAGGCAATTTACAGTTAGTTGACCACGATTTCTATATGTTCTGCAACGAAGAAACAGGACAAATCAATGTTATTTACCAACGCAATCATGGTGGTTATGGTGTGATTATACCCCGCCCTAGTAATAGTGAAAGCAATGGTAAGAATGGTAGTAATGGCCATGTTAAAGAAGCAGACTATGAATCATTAGAGGCATATCCTGCTGCCCAGGTTTAGGATTTAGGGTAGTAGCGGCAGTGGGGGAAAGAAGTTGTTAGTTTTCTCGAATAATTAGAGTATACTTTCCCTTACTGCCGGACTCATAACTATTAACAATAATGCGATAGGTATCTTCTTTTGGTAAAGTAATCGTTAGCCGAGAATTTTTATTTTCGTTGCTAATATCGTCATTTTCGCCGATTACCTGATTATCAGAATTAACTATAGCTAAATAAGCATCAAAGTCTTCGCTTTTTAAGGAAATAGTTATTGATTGGGCTGTAGTTCCTAGAAAAGGATAACTATCATATAAACTGCTATCTGAACTAAGAGCGTTATCTCCTTCTTCTAAAGCTCCTTCTTTTACCATTAAAGGTAGGGAATCTTCATAGCTTTGGGCATAAGCGATCGCACAGAGATTGCCAAAAACAGAATGAACATCACAAGCAACTCCTGTGGCACTGTAGTTTGGTTCAAGGATATTTTGTCGATGGATGCGGTTAGGAATACCATCATCAATAACCATCAACATAACAATATCCTGAGCGGAACTACCGCCGTAACTAATATTTTCTCCTCGCTTTCCTGTGACAATACCGTAGAGGGTAATCTTTTCCTCAAGTTTAATAGAATCCCTAGGTATCCCCTGATTCGTACTAATCCCTTCTTTTACCAAATCCTTTGCTGCCATAGACATACCGTCAAACGTTGTTAAAGGCGGCAGAGGTTGCCTTTGGCGTAGTACGGTAATTGCTTCATCTAAAGCACTAACCCCTTCTTTTGTTAAGACGATAGTACGACCAGGTATTCTTAATAAAGTATCGCTGTAATATTGTCTCATCTCCTCTAGCTGATCAGCATAAGCAGCCGGGTTTGTTCGTACCTGGTTAATTTGGGCAATAATTTCTTGCTCCAAAACTGATTGTATGATGGGGCTGACTCGTGTAGGATTCGGTATTTCGCTTTGTGCTATCACCTCCCTATCTTTTTCATTGGCGAAGGATGATGTAGCGTCGACTCCACCCCATAACAGGGAACTCACTAACAAGGTTGAAGATATTATTTTTAGCTGCATAGTTAATTTTAGTGATCCTCAAGGTTAAGCCATTATAAAAGAAAATTCCCGAATCTTCCTAGTGAAAAGCAAATTATTTAGAAATGTATCAATGGCTTATTGCTATTAAATATCAATATGCTATCCTAAGCTTATTGTGAATAATTACTATCAAGAGGTGCATCATGACAGTCAAATCCCAGCCAGTAAAACAGAGTAAGATTGAGATTGAAGTCAAAAATCTTGCCCCGGAAACTAATACAGATACCACCGTTAAAGGTTATCAAAGTGGAGCCTTTGATGGGGATGATGGCTCTGATTAGTTAAGATACTTTTTAAAATTGGTTTAGATTCATATAGCAATTATTAGTACCATGAGGTAAGCCTTAGACTCTATTTTTGCTAATAGCTAGTGGCGAATGGCTAATAGAAATGTACCTCCGCAGCTTGGGAATTGCTATATGTCTTTTTTGGGGAAGTAAAATTGTTACAATTTTGCTTCCTTCCTTAGTTTAAGTAAAAGAGATAACTTAATCTATTGCTGAAAAAGTATTTATAGCAATCATCCAAGAAATAACATGGAAAATCTCTCTATTAACTCTGTGATCGCAGAAATTTTATCTCCCTACGAATTAGTCGAATTTTTTGAGAAGTATTGGACGCAAAAGAGCATTTTTATTCCTAATAATGGTCGTCGCTTCAACCAGATTTTCTCCTGGCAAAAACTCAACCATTTACTTAACTTTCATGAGTTCGATTACCCCTCTCTACGTTTAGCTAAAAATGGAGAAGTTTTACCTCCGAAAGAAAACGCTCATTTCCTGAAACATTGTCAAGAGGGAGCAACTTTAATCATTGATCGTTTACACAAACTGGTTCCTGAAGTAGGGCGTTTTGCCGCAGCAATCAAAGATGATTTAGGTCATCCTTTACAAGTAAATATGTATTGTTCTTGCCCCAAGTACAGGGATTCAAGTGTCATTATGATACCCACGAAGTATTTATTTTACAAGTAGATGGCTGTAAACAATGGCATATTTTTGCTGATACAGTTAAGTACCCTTTAAAAGAAGAGAAATCATCTGCTCATTGCCCCCCCGAAAGTGAACCTTATTTAAGCTGTATCCTCGAACCTGGGGATGTTCTCTATATTCCGAGAGGACATTGGCATTATGCTAAGACAGTAGATCAACCATCTTTACACCTTACTTTAGGGGTACATTGTTTAACGGGAATAGACTTTTTGCAGTGGTTAACAAAACAGCTAAAGGAAGAACAAGAATGGCGAACTAATTTACCGGTGATTAATAATAACTGTTCTGTTTCTCTCAACAAATACTTAGATAGTTTAACAGGGAGTTTAGCTAATTATTTACACACTAACAACTCTAGTGCTGAATATGCACAATATATAGCCAATTCAGAAAATCTCATTCCTAAGTATGCCTTTCCCTATCAAGCGGGCTACCAAATTTTTGCCCAAGGTATCAACACAAAGTTTATGCGTCCAAAGTACCAGCGATCGCAGATTATAGAATTACCAGGACAGCAAGGTTATAAAATTATAGTTTGGCACAAAGAAATCATCTTAAAAGGTGTCCCCAAATCTTTTGTTAATAAGTTATTTCATCAAGAAACTTTTACTGGTATAGATGTAGCCAGTTGGTTGTCAGAGGATTTTGATTGGGAAGTAGATATTGCCCCGACTCTACGGCGTTTAGTTACAGAAGGAATTATTTTTGTTGTCAATGATGCCTAGTAAGCTGGCAGGTATTTATATTGTCGATGGGGGGAGGTAATGGGTAATAGGTAATGGGTAAGAATTACAGCTTATCATCTTAGTTAATTCAACAATATAAGGCTTTGTGATCGCACAATTTTTTTGCCTACAAGTAACATAAAATACGGCAAGCCGAACATTGCTCAGTTATCAATAAATATACTTAAAAAATAAAATCCATAATCTCTCTGAAGTTAATTGCTAAATTCTTGCATTAAGATGAAAGTCAAGATTTACTCAAATTCCTTATTAAACCTAGGAGGAGTGAGAAATCATCTTTTAGTAACAAAAAATTAAATCCCATCTAATTTATGACTCCTTTCTTCTGTGCCAACCTGTCTCGTCAGCTAGGGGAAGACATCATTGGTAGCGCTCCCTCTTACCAAACCTACATCATGGTAGAATGCCCTTATCCTTGGGCAGAAAATGCCTTTAAATCTCAAGGCGTTCCCCAAAACTTAAGGGAGTTGGTAGCAGAAGTTAAGGAAGCCAACTTATCTATTCGCTTTCTTTTAACCTTACCCCCGCAACCAGATCCAGAAAATCAGACGCGGGTATTAATTTTCCAGAAACAGTCAGGGCTAGCTGTCGGTTATAAGAAACAAGCAATTAAGGTAAGCAATATCACAGATGTTGCACCACTATTAAATAAATACTTAACATCAGAAGGTTTGCAAATTGAAGGTAAAGCCAGTAGAATCAGAGATTTCTTTGTTTGCACCCATGGAAGCCATGATAAATGTTGTTCTCGCTACGGTTATCCCTTCTTTCGCCAAGGTGTAGCTATGGTTGAGAAGCTAGGTTTAGAGGATGTAGGTTTTTGGCAAGTAAGTCATATTGGGGGACATAGGTTTGCCCCAACCTTAATTAGCCTACCTGATGGCAGGTATTATGGGGCTTTAGACCAGGAATCTTTACAAGCAATCCTCTTACATCAAGGGGATATCACTTGCTTAAACAGAGTTTATCGCGGTTGGGGGCTTTTACCCAGAAAAGTCCAAGTTTTAGAAAGAGAATTAATCTTACGCCACGGTTGGGAATGGTTATCTAATTCTGTTAGTTGTCGTATTCTTCAAGATTTTCCTGAAAAGAATTTAACCCAAGTAGAGTTATTTTGCCAAACCAGCAACGGAGAGACTTGTGCTTACCAAGGAGATATTATCATAGATGAAAGTAAAACTCTGACTATGCCAGGTTCTTGTCATGCAGACAAGGCATCAACCTTTGTTAAGTATACTGCTACAAATATTCGTCAAGTAACTAAAGTACAATCTCTAGATCATAAGCGTTCTGTATCTAGAGTCGAAAAATCAGCTTAGAGGCAATAAATACTATGATAAATGAGATATGGTGGTATTGAAAAAATGGCAATGGCTCTTACTAATTAGTCCTATTGCTGGATTAGTTACCTTCTTGCTAATCTCCGCAGGGTGGCAAATTCATCAATGGGGTATTAATTGGATATGGGGGCTATTTATCCTCATCTTAGCTGGGTGGCGTTGGTTATTGGTAAAATGGACTCGCCCTGGTATTGGGGAAATCGAGACTGCTGTAGCCGAAGCAGAAGCAGAATTAGCCACTGTCCAAGCAGAAACAGCCAACCTTTTAGCCTCAAATGATCTGATTACCAAAACGGTAGAAACGGCCTTACAAAGCACCTTAGAAACCGCTAGAAATGACCTTCCTATTTGGGAAGATTGGACTGCATTTTGGCAACGTTGTCAAGAATTAATTGTTGCTGTTGCCCATGCCTACCATCCGGAAGTTAAATATCCTCTACTCAACATCTATATTCCCCAAGCTTACGGCTTAATGCGAGGAACTGTAGATGATATGGATCGTTGGATGGAACAACTATCTCCAGCCTTAAATAAAGTTACTGTCGGACAAGGCTTTGAAGCCTATGAAGTTTATCGTAAACTAGAACCATCAGCACGCAAACTCCTGCGCGTCTGGAATTTTGCTCAATGGTTCCTAAATCCCGCCGCCGCTTTAGCGAAACAAGCTAGTCAGGGTTATAATAACCGTGCAACGGAACAACTTTTAGGGAATTTGGGGCAGATGCTGCGAGAAGTCGCCCTACGGAATCTCTGTAAACAAGCTGTAGCCCTTTATGGTAGTGACTCCTTACCAGAATCAACCTTTAACCTTTCTACCCCTAGTTTACCCAAAGCCCAAAGCCAAACTCTCCAAGAAATTTTAGCAACCGCAGAACCGACTGAAGTTGTAGAGCAAAAACCTGTTAATATTCTGTTGGTAGGTAGAACTGGTTCAGGTAAAAGCAGTCTGATCAATACCCTCTTTCAAGCTGAAAAAGCCGAAGTAGATGTTCTTCCCAGCACCGATAGATTGCAAAGTTACCATTGGCAGGTTCCTAATGGAGAAAGCCTCACCCTTTGGGATACTCCAGGATACGAACAGGCAAATCGTACTGAGTTAAGGGAGTTAGTACTAGATTATGCCATTAATGCCGACCTTCTGCTACTCGTTACTCCCGCCCTTGATCCTGCCTTACAAATGGATGCAGACTTCCTAGAAGAAGTTGCAACAGTAGTAACAGAACTTCCTACCATTACCGTAGTGACTCAAGTAGATAGGTTGCGCCCCATTCGTGAATGGCAACCTCCTTATAACTGGCGAGATGGTAACAGTGCCAAGGAGACATCGATCCGAGAGGCAACAAAGTATCGCGCCGAACTTTTAGGGCAGTTTTGCAACCTCATTCTTCCTACCGTTACCAGAGATGCCAAAACAAACCGCAATCCTTGGAATATCGAAGAATTATCTCTAGCTTTAGTAGAAGCGATCGCCCCGGCTAAACAACTACGTTTAGCCCGTTTCCTGCGCGATCGCGAAGCCCGCAGTCTTGCTGCAGCGAAAATAATCGATCGTTACACATTACAAATGGCTACAACCCAAGGGCTAACTGCCTTGCTGAAAAGCCCTGTCTTGCAATTCATCTCTACCATGTCTACGGGATCACCCACCTTAGCCTATGCACTCTCCCAAAAAATTCCTGTAGAACAGTTACCCGTAGTTATTGGTAAACTGCAAATGGGGTACGAACTTCATTCGCTTTTAGAGCCAGATAAATCCTTCGACTTACTTTCTCTTTGGAATTTGTTATTAGAGAACTCTCAAACCCCGGATCGCAATGCTTGGGCTTTCGGTCATAGCTTGGTAGAATACTGGACACAAAATCTGACAAAAGAGCAATTGTCAGAAAGATTTGCTTATTATTTACAACGAACTTAATACCATTCACCATTGAACATTAGACATCTCCGGAAAAGACGGAACAGGGAACAAAAGGAACAATTGATGATTCTGAATAGGAAAATTGATGTTATTTTTGATTTTAGGAGATATCTATTACAAGTCTAATATATCTTTGAGACAACTAAAGAAAAATGGTATAACCTACTCAACCACAATACACCATTCATGAAGCTTATATTCCACACAACCATTCTTAACTAAAGGGTCTGCGGCTACAATTTCTTTTGCCTGTGCTAACGAAGTAGCTTCAAAAAGTAGCATTCCTCCCCCTAATTCTCCCCAATAACCACTCCGGGCCTGATGCCCTTTAGTAATCAAATCCTTAACATAAGCTTTATGGGCAGGAACGTATTGATCAAAGGTAGATTTATTAACAATTCCTTTCTCTATTTTGACAAACCAAGACATTTTTTATTAAGGCTATTTTTAACTAAATAATTGATAATTAAATTATGTCTAAATCTCAACATCGCTTTTTTATTGCCTTGCTACCCTCTGTGGCAGTACAGCAATATGCTAACCAAGTCAAACATAACTTCGTGGAAGTTTACAACTCCTGTGCGGCCCAAAAATCTCCTCCTCTAGAACTAGCAACGTTTCTGCCTACCCTACTTTATCGCTTCTATAATACTATTTGGTCAGCTTTTGGCTAATTTAATCCAATCACCAATTATGTACAGTCGTCGTTATTTCTTGTTAGGTATAGGTTCAGTAGCTCTGGGGCAAATGGCTTCGGGGTGTAGCATTGGTGCTAAGCTTGACCTAAGAGTACGATTGCTGAAAGACTCGATTCCACCTCAACTGTTACGCAGCTTTCGTCAAGAATCACAAGAGCGCATTGCTTTAAATTTTAGAGCAGAAACTCAATTAGCTGGTTTGTTTAAGGATCTAGAGATTTGGCAAGAAGAATCTCAGCAAAAAAACACTCCAAACAAGCTAGTTCTCCCTTTACGTAGGTTAGTACGCTTAAGTCCTCCGGCAACACCAGATTTACTAAGTTTAGGGGATTTTTGGTTAACTGGGGCAATCAAGGAAAAATTGATTCAACCTATTGATGTTAAACAACTTCCTTTATGGAAAGAATTACCTCCCCGTTGGCAAGAATTAGTTAGACGCGACGAAAAAGGACAACTAAGCAAGTCTGGAAAAATTTGGGGCGCACCCTATCGTTGGGGTTGTAGCGCGATCGCCTATAACCAAGAAAAGTTTAACTCCCAGGGTTGGGATTTACCAACGGATTGGCAGGATTTGTGGCGGCCAGAATTACGTAATCGTCTTTCTTTATTAGATTCACCAAGAGAAGTTATTGGCTTAACTTTAAAGAAGTTGGGTTTAAGTTACAACAGCCCTAATTTAACAGAGGTAGCTAACTTAAAAAAAGAACTCATTGCTCTTCATAAACAGGTCAAATTATATAGTTCAGACTCTTACTTACAGCCCTTAGTTCTTGAGGATACAGATATTGCTGTTGGTTGGTCTACAGATTTTCTTTCCCTCAAAGCTAGCTATCCTAACATTAAAGTGGTGATACCCAACTCAGGAACTGCTCTCTGGGCAGATTTGTGGGTAAACCCCATCTCTTCTCAAAATAGTACTTCAAAAACCAAAGATGCCCCTTCTCTTTCTCAAAAATGGCTAAATTTCTGTTGGGAATCTCAATCAGCACAGCAAATTTCTTTATTCACCTCTGGTTCATCTCCTATGTTAAGAACTATCGATAAAGATAAATTACCTGCTGATCTTCGCAAAAATCCTCTTGCCTTACCCAAAGAAAGCATTTGGCAGCAAAGTGAATTTCTATTACCCCTTTCCGCAAAAACCACACAACAATATGAATCCTTGTGGCAAGAAATTAGGAACAATTAAACAATTAATAATTGATCATTGATCATTGCTTTAAGCTAGCTTCAAAGAATTAACAGGAACCTCATCCCAAGATTCTACAGTCCTCAAACGAGCAATCCAACCCGCAGATTTTTGTTGTTGGGTAAGATTATCCCTAAAAGATTGATGACAAGCTTGGGCTAATTCTTGATTACAACTAGCAATACAGCAATAAAGCAAACCGGAAGGATCTATTTGTTCATTGACCCAAATGATCATAGTATCGCTCAATCTCCTATCTTATTAGTACTTGCCGTTAATTGAGGGAGTCCTTCCCCAGTAACCCGGCAAATTCTCCACTCTTCCATAATCGCAGATCCTAAGCTTTATGGGTTATATAAAATAGATCAATTCGAGGTTAACAAGGAGAGCGAGAATGATCAATGATAGTTTTAGTTCTTAATGCTGGTTCTAGTAGTCAAAAGAGTTGTCTTTATGGTTTGGGTAACTCTTTGCCAGACACCCCTGCTGAACCCCTATGGTCAGCTCATATAGACTGGACAGTTAATGAAAATGAGGGCATTCTTACTGTTAAAAGCAACGATACTCAAAAACAAATAGAAGTAAAAGAAAGTGATAGTGCATTGGGAGTTTTGCTAGATACTTTAGTTACAGGAAAAACTAAAGTTTTAGATAGTTTAAATGATATTGATATTGTTGCTCATCGAGTAGTTCATGGTGGCGCTAAATATCATCAAGCTACTGTCATTACTCCTGAAGTCAAGGCAGCGATCGCCGATTTAATTCCCCTTGCTCCTAATCATAATCCGGCCCATTTAAAAGGAATTAATACCATAGCAGAAATTTTACCCCAAGTAACTCAAGTAGCTGTTTTTGATACAGCTTTCCATACAACCCTTCCCCAAGCAGTGAAAGTTTATCCTTTACCCTACAAATGGTATCAAAAAGGTATTCGCCGCTATGGATTTCATGGTATTAGTCATGAATATTGTGCTAAACGTAGCGCCCAGATTTTACAAAAACCCCTTGAAACTCTAAAGATTGTTACTTGTCATTTGGGCAATGGTTGTTCTTTAGCTGCTGTTAAAAATGGTATTTGCCTTAACACAACTATGGGATTTTCTCCCTTAGAAGGACTAATGATGGGAACTCGTTGTGGTTCAATTGATCCGCAAATTCCTATTTATATGATGCAAGAATATGGCTTAGAAGCAGATGAATTAAATCAAATATTTAATCAAGAATCAGGCTTAAAAGGAGTCTCTGGTATCTCTGCTGATCTCAGAACTATTTTAGAGGCGATTACGGAGGGAAACAAACAAGCAAAGCTAGCTTTTGATATTTATATTCAGCGCTTAAAAACCGCTATTGGTGCAATGGTTGCTAGTCTTAACGGTTTAGATGTTTTAGTGTTTACCGCTGGAGTAGGAGAAAATTCTAGTGTTGTTCGTGAAACAACCTGCAATGGTTTAACTTACCTGGATTTGCAGTTAGATTCAGCCAAAAACAATGCTCATCCTCTAGATAAAAATATTGCTACAGAAGATTCCCAAGTGCAAGTGTTAGTAATTCATACCCAAGAAGATTGGGCGATCGCAACTCAGGCTGTCAAGAAAATTTGTAGATAGTCTATTCTTCAACCTCAACAGGTGATCTAAATGCTTAACAGCTTACTACCCTCCATTTCGGGGATTCCAACGAGAACGTAATTCTTCAATGTGCATATTCTCTTTATCCTTCTTAAGATGTCGAGGACTGCTCTCAAAAGATAAAGAGGATGGCAGTACATCTTGTCCATACTCTGCAAGGATAAACGCTTCTACCTCTTTGTAGGAAGGAGAAAAGCTATCCTTAAAAGGCTGAGATCCTTGGGATTGAGAACGCCTCAATGCAGCAGAAAACAGACCAGTTCCATCATCGAAAAATCGTTCAGTGGTTTCCCCGTATTCCTGATAAGGATAAAAAGCTAAGTCTTTAGGGGCTTGGGCAGCAACCCAGGAAACATAAGACCAGTATTCGCTAAAAGTACCAAATTCATTGGCAGAGCGCATCATTAGTAATAGCCAGTGGTCTTGAGATTCATAGTATCTGTTCACTTGTTGTTTAAATGATTTGAGATACTCCTGCTTGAACCACATATGATGGGGGACAAAGCTGCCTTCCGGGTTGGTAAGGGGTTTAACCCCAAGTACCGAGGAAATCCACTTGTCCCACTTGGAGACGATGCTAGCATTACCCCAGCCATTGTTTTGAATCAGTGCAAAGGTATGTTGAACCTTTGAGTCATTTTCGCGAATAAGTGGCCAAGCATCTACAGGAAGTAAGTCACTATCCCAAACAACATACCACTCACTCAAATTATCAATACCTTCAAATGCCCCAAGCTTTAATAACTGTTGATAGAACCAACCTGGAGTGTAAAGGGATAACTCTAAATCAAGTTCTGCACAAATTTTGTCTTTAGTAAGATCGCTCTTTGCAAAGAACTGTTCTTCCTCATAACTATAGAGGGGGGCAACTTGCCATTCCTTAGCTGCTTTTTTGAGCGATCGCGCTTCAACCGCAGGGGCAATGACATGGATGCTGCGAGGTTGGTAATGGGTAGTAATCCCCTCTAATACCGCTTGGGTATTCCAACGCAAGCGATAAAGAGGGATAACAAAATCAAATGTTTCTTGTGCCATGAACTTAGAAAGAAGTTACTTAATCTATACTGCTGATAATTGGGTTTTTTCTAGCTCATCTGGGGTGCTAGCTACCGTTGAAGGGTCTTCTAATCCGACATCACTACACAACGGTTCAATGCCTAAGCCTTGTCTGGGGTAATCGGCACAAATTTGTTCATATGCGGCGATCGCCTCGTAAAGTTCATCGCGGCTGAGGGAGTTAAGGTAAGCACATTGACCAATTTTTCCCTTGGGTAAAGGTATTGCTAAATTCCCCCCTCGCTTTTGGAGGATTTTTTCTTGGGAAGACCAGAGGGTTTCTTTTTTGAGTAGAATATCGTGCCACAAGCTCAATCCAAAGGAACTAATGAGACGAAGAATCCTCTGAAAATCCTCTAAGGTGATCCAGTTTAGGCGATAGCTTAAATAAGCTCCAAAGCCCATACCAATAGAAACCGCATGACCATGCAACAACCCAGCTTCAATTTCAAAGCCTGGTGACCAAGTATGACCATAGGCATGGGGACGACACTGGTGGGTTTCATAAAGATTATCGTATTCAGCCGCCACATAGCTACGTAATGCAGCCCCAAGAATTTTCTGGGAGAGAAGGTTGATTTCCTCATCGGGCTGACAATTCATAGTCCCAAAACGAGTAGTAATAAGCTGTGCTTTAGCTTGCTCTAAATAGCCAAACAGTTCTGCATCTTTAACCACAGCCATTTTGATAATCTCGATAATACCGTGCCTTAACCATCCTTCCCGCAGGGTTTTGAAGAAAAAGCGGTCGGTAATCGAAAGAATTGGTGGATGGTAAGCCCCGAAAAGATTCTTATAGCCAAAGCCATCGCAGCAAGTTCGTGGAGAAGGGCCAGCATCAATGCCTGCCACAATTGATGTAGACAACATGACATAAGGAGTGTTGCGGTGATACAAGGCGCAGGCAAGCCCTGCCGTATCCGCAAGGACACCACCACCGACAATTAATACAGGTTCATTGCGGGACACTCCAAGGGACTTGAAGTCACCGAGCATTTTCTCAACAGTGTAGATACCTTTGTCTACTTCCATCGCCCGATAGACTAGCTTCTCTAAATGAATATTGTGGTAATGGAAGTAATGTTCAATTTGTTCACCGTAGTATTGTTCTACATTCTTGTCTACCAAACAAACACAGCGTCTGAGGGAGATGTACATATCTCTGAGAATATGCTGTTGCGGGTCTAGGGAGTTGTCAATGAGTTTGATTGAGGTAAAGGTACTTGACCTCATCACCGCTTCAATGGTTTGGTCATCAGGGGTATTTACGACATAACCACGACTTTCTCGATAGCTGGAGGTTGGATACACTGCATGGGGATTTACCTCAACGAGATCATCGGCCAATTTCTGATAAAATTCCCTATCCTTACTACGTAGGAGGTAATCTAATAACTTATTCGTACCTAAATTAGATAGGTGCATTCTGTTAGCAAATTCTAACCACTCTAAGCCAACAGCTTCGTCAAAAGCACAGGTCAATTCAGCAAGCAAAGCAAAAAAGCTACTAAGAGAGAGATTAAGAGAACTTCGTAGCCTGCGACAAGCTGATAAAGCTTTTACTGCACCAGCTACAGCGAATTCTTCTCCAAGTTCCTCAGAAAATGCTGGACTATCAATAAGCGAAAGCAATAAGCTTCTGAAATACTCGCTGCTACAAATAGCTTCAATGGCATTCTCCAAGTTTTGATCTGCCAGAGGCTCACTGTCATAGTTGGCAATAAAAGCCTTAACTGCCGAGGTAGTCTTTATCATAATTCTGGGAGAAACAATATTTGCAATATCAGTCAGGGTTTTATAACTACCTGTTTGAATTAAGTTAACATAACTATTCAAAAGTTAACAAAATATGATTATTTAGGCTTTAGCGGCTCGTTGTCTTGGAAATGGAGAGCTAGGGAGAAGATTTTTCGATTTCTCCCTCTATATTTTTCCTTGCCTGAGTTTCAAATTTATGATAGCAATACTCAGTAAAATAGATTCTTTCTCTATCTAAGAAAACTTGTAAGATTTCCTGTCTCTTTTGCTTATATTCTTCTTGGGGAACCCAAGCATATTCTTGGCGTATTTTGTGAGCATAACTTTGATAAATACTTGATGTTGCTCCCAAAATAGCTAAATCAGCATCGAGAAAAATATATTGATCTATATTGCCTATTTGAGGTAAATGTTTTTTAGTAATTAATATTAGTTCAGTGACTGCTTTTATCAAAGATATTGGCAGGTTCAATTTTCTTAAATAAATTTCTGTTTCAATAGCACTTTTTTCTTCATTATCTTGGGCTTTAGAGTCATAAACAAAATCATGAAACCAAGCTGCTAAAAGCAATGCTGTTGTATTTGAACTCAAAAAACTCATCTGGTCTATGATTATCAAAACCTGCTCAATATGCTCTAAATTGTGGTAAAAACGACCAGGGGCAGAATAGGCCCTGGTCAAATCAAGAAAAACTTGGTTAGTAACTTCAGATTTCCTTGCTAATAGTGCTAGAGTCTTTTCCCAATAATATTTAAGATTCATGAGGGAACAGGACAGGGTTCACACTTATGGTTGCCGTAAGGCTACAGTTGTATTCTCAACTTATGCTTATTACCTATTAGAGAACTCCAATAAATAAAATATCCTCACAAAGTAGAAGATTTTAGCAACTAGCTTATCCCTTTTGGACAAGTCTTTTCTTGACTCTCTGTTACTTCCCCCTGTCTCCCTCTCGTTTCCTTGGTGAAACCCAAAAATTATAAGTGAGCCTCCAATGCTTCAGCAACAATCTGACTCATAGGTTTGCCTTGGGCTACCGAAGAAGCTTTTAACTTGTCGTAAATATATTCTGGGACACCAATACGATGGCGTTTTTTACTTGCTTTGGGAGGTTGATAACTACCCAGATCATAGGTTGCCGAAAACTCTCGCAAAGCGTCAAAACCAACTCGGTTGCAGAATTCACCAAAACTTTCTTCTAGTTTGCGAAATTGCTTAAAATAGACAAAAAGCGGCTCTAAAAAAGATTCTAGCTTTTCCACAGGTAACTTATCAACAAATGGTCTAGCTAACTTAGTTTGATTGGGTGTTCCTCCTAACCAAATTTGATAGGTTTCTGGGGCGCTACCTACAAAGCCTAATTCTGCCATATAAGGGCGGGCGCAACCATTGGGACATCCTGTCATACGGATGACAAAATGCTCTTTTTCCATACCTAGTTTGTTAAGTAGGCTTCGGATGCGTTGGATAATACTTGGTATGGCTCGTTCTGATTCTGTGATAGCTAAACCGCAGGTGGGTAAAGCTGGGCAAGCCATGGCGTAGCGCACTAAGGGATCGATTTTGTCTGGGGAAACTACACCATGTTGTTGCAGGATCTGTTGAATATTTTCCTGCCAAGCTGGTTCAATTTCGTACAAAATGATATTATGATTTGCTGTTAAACGTATGGGTAACTCATACTGCTCAATGATTTTTTTCAGGGCAGTTTTAAGTTGAAAGTCGCCTTCATTTTTTACCCGGCCATTTTCTACAGAAATACCTAAAAATAGTTTGCCATCTCCTTGTTCTTGCCAACCAAGAAAATCTTCATACTTGAAGTCTGGCAAGGGTTTGAAAGGAGACAATTCTTTGCCAAAAAATCCTTCAACTGTGGTACGAAATCTTTCTATTCCCCAGTCGTGGAGGAGATACTTCATCCTGGCATGACGACGTTGTACGCGATCGCCATAATCTCTTTGGGTGGCAACGATGGCTTTGAGGAGATCAAAAACATCTTCTTTGGCTACATAACCAAGGGGATCGGCTAAGCGGGCAAAGGTTTCTTCTTTGTTATGGGTACGCCCTAAACCACCTCCCGCCAGGACATTAAAACCCTCTAATTCCCCTTGTTCGTTGGTAATTACCACTAAGCCAACATCGTGGGTATAAATATCAATGGAGTTATCCCCTGGTACGGTAACGCAGCACTTAAATTTCCGAGGCATATAGTGGTTGCCGTAAATGGGTTCCTCGGCATCGGGAAAATTCGTACCATTAATATCCTTTTGCATTGCTGCTTTAACTTCTGGGGCAACTTCAGAAGTTACGGCTTTTTCACCATCTAACCAAATTTCGTAATAGGCTTCAGTTTGGGGAGTGAGTAAATCAGCGATTTTATCAGCATATTCCCAAGCGTATTGATACTCTACCTTATTTCTAAACGGTGCAGGGGGAGCCATAACATTGCGGCTAACATCTCCGCAAGCCCCCAGAGTCGAACCCATGTTTTGGACAATTGAGGAGATCACCGTTTTGAGATTTTTCTTAAGAACCCCATGAATTTGAAATCCTTGGCGGGTAGTAACTCTCAAGGTTTGGTTGCCCAACTCTTCAGAAAGCTTTTCTAGGGTAAGATATAGCTGTGGTGGAATATATCCTCCGGGGTTACGGGTACGCAACATCATTTGGTAGTCTTTTTCTTGGCCCTTTGTCCTATTATCCCGGTCATCTTGCTGATAAGAGCCATGGAATTTAAGGATTTGTACTGCATCTCCAGAAAAGTGAGTTGTGTCTTCACCAATTTCTGTGGCTAGGGGTTCACGCAGGTAGTTGCTACGCTCTTTTATACCTTCTAATTTAGAAAGTTTTTTGGCAGGAGAAATAGGTGTTTTGACCATGATGTTAAAAAAATGCGATCGGCAGGTAAATGGTTATTTCTGGTAAATCAGTCAGAATTGCGGTGATTTACCATTATAATCTGAATGCTTGCCTCTAATCTCAGCAAGGCTTAAAAAGTCCATCATCCGGAGAAAATTGCTTCCGAATCAGGTCAGTATATTTAACACTCAACTGCTACTCAATATGTATCAATATCCCGAAAAATAAACCTTGACGTAGTACTCGTACAAATTCTAGAACTTACTCACAATATAGAAATAGTAAAATAACAACTATTGCTACTTACCTCAAATCTAGAGGACTTTCGCCATGTTACAGTACGATTTGTCCCATCTTCCTACAGCAGAAGAATTACCTTCAGTTGACTTTGAACCTGTGGATAATGAAATACAAAGGGCTGTCCCCTTTCTACTACAACAAATCCTCTTGTTTATCTGGCCAGAGCGAGAAGACTTTTTCTTTGGTATGGACATAGCCTATTACTATGACTCAGCCCAACCAGCCATCTCTCCAGATGGGTTTTTGAGTATTGGTGTTAGAAAAAGGAAAAGCAAAACCAATAATCCTAACCAAGATGGACGTATTAGTTATCTGTTGTGGCAAGAAAACTATGTCGTTCCCACCTTGGTAATAGAATGTGTCTCTCAGAAATACCGAGGTGAGTACGATACTAAAAAAGATCAATATGCCCAATTAGGAATACTTTACTATGTTATCTACGATGGTGGTCGCTACTACAGTGAAAAAGGGGCAAAGAGTAAAGGAGATCCTTTTGAAGTCCATCGCTTGGAAAATGGTGTCTATGTAAGGCAAGCAGGGGAACCGGTTTGGTTGCCGGAAGTTGGATTAGGAATAGGTAGAGAGCGTAGGGAGTTTAATACTTGGACAAGGGAATGGTTGTATTGGTATAACGAGGAAGGGAAGCGTTATCCTTCTCCAGATGAAGCGTTTCAGATTGAAAGAGTTCGGGCTACCGAGGAAAGACTCAAAGCAGAGGAAGAAAGACTTAAAGCAGAGGAAGAAAGAATGAGGGCTGAACAACAAGAAGCTAGAGCAGAACTATTAGCAGCTAAATTACGGGAGTTAGGTATAGATCCAGAGCAACTTTAATTGAAGGATGCTTTTGTTGAGGGATAAATAATAATTATTCCTTCAAGCCTACTTAAGGAAAAATATAGCAATTCTTGATAGCATGAGGTACAGTCTAGACTTTGGTTTGTTGCTAATGGCTAATGGCTAATGGCTAATTGAAATGTACTTCACCAAGTGTGGGAATCGCTATAACCCTCTTATGTCAGACTCCGATTTCTCCTGTTATTTGAACTTTCTGGACAAAGGCTATACTAAGGAGTACAGAGTTCGATGGGCGAATTTTAGCAATTTTGCTGCTGGCAAGAATTTTTAGTCAGAAAAAACAAGCGCGATTGCGCTCCGCGCACCAGCAGAGCTGATCGCATAATATACAAAAGCTCCAGGACTCAGAAATGACTTTTGTTTCCAGAGAGTGACTAAAGAGGGATAAATGGCATTATGCAACTACCAGAAGAACCAGAGCAACCTTTCTCTATTAACATCTTGCCTGCTATTGATGTTATTTTTGTGATTCTTACTTTTGTGATTCTTTCTACTCTTTATTTAACTCGTTCCCAGGTACTACCAGTTAATTTACCAGAAGCGGGAACTGCTCAAACTCAGCAGACTAAAACGATTAATGTTACTGTCACCAAAGAAAGAACTATCGCTATTAATCGTCAGCCAGTTAACCTAGAACAAGTTCAGACACAATTAAGTAAATTGGTGCAGCCAGGAGTTGAATCTTTGGTGTTAGTTAATGCTGATGAGAAAGCTTATCATGGTGATGTTGTAGCAGTGATGGATCGCATTAGTCAAGTTGAAGGGGTTAAGTTAGCGATCGCAGTGAATAAAGTTGATAGAAATTAAGTAAATAATTTGTGATTAAGACGAAACGCAATCTCAAACTCTTCACAAACGTGGGTTATTTTTTTGATTTGCCTTAATAATTTTTTCTTCCCTAGTTATTCCCGATTGCTTTTTACTGTAGTAATCAATTGAGTCATCACAAATCAATCGATTAACTAAGGAGACAAAACCATGAAACTTACCTATCGTGGTATCAACTACACCAGCAATTCTAGCCAAGTTGAAGTTGTACTAGGTAACAGTAATTGTAAATATCGGGGTGTTTCTTATCGTACTCCACTGGTAAAAAGAGTTCCTACCCAAGACAAAAAAGAAATGAAATATCGAGGTATTTCTTACTCAACTTAAGAGAAATAAAGTAATTACAAACTTAAAATTGGGGTGAAATTATTATGCAACTAACTGAACTTCCTGTAGTTAAGGTTTCCGGCAAGCAAACTAATAGCAAACCGCAACATAAAGAAGGGCGTTTGCTTGCACGGTGGATGAGAGATAAAAATTATCATCTCTATTGTCGTTGGGTAAAAATGGACTTCTAACTAACCAATTCTTTTGCCCGCTTTACAAAAGCCTCGGCAGTTAAACCATTAAGTTCCATCACTTGGGTTGCACTAGAAGCAGTTTCTCCTCGCTTCCAAGCAAAGGTATCTCGCTTGCTGTTGCTGCGTAGCATAACAGGTTCCAACATGGCACTGCTACCCCCTGTGATACCTAGCAAAGCATCCCCAGCAAACAATTCCTCGAACTTAGCATCATCAAGAAAGTTATTATCTGCTTCACTGCAAGTCTCCGAAGCTGTATCAGTGGGACGATATAAGCGGCGGGGGCTAATCACAGAAACAATTTTTGTACCAATACCTGCGGCTTTAAGATGTTCCGCTGCTTCATAAACGGGAAGTAACGTCATATCGCCAATAACCGCAAAAACCACTTGCTTGCTGCCTTCGGTTTCCTGCAAAACTACTGCACCTTCTCGTAAGGCTTGGCGGGTTTGTTCAAAGTTGGTACGAATTGGTAAGGGTGACTTGCTTGCAGTGATAGTAACTCCTTTGTTTTTAGTCCCTAATGCCCATTCATAACAAGCTTGAATACTATTGGCATCGCAGGGAAATAAGGGGAAAATATTACCATTACGCATCATCCCGGCAAAGTAGTTTTCAATCTCTGGCCTTTGGTGAGTCCAGCCGTTGCGCCCCTGTTCCAAGGCCCCGGCGGTGAAGAGGGTAACGGTAGAAGGAGTGGGACGGCGTAACTCTGCCATTGCTTGGGTGACGGTTTGCCATATGGGTAAACCGTTGATAGCAAATGATTCATAGGAACACCAGAGACTACGAGAACCGAACAAGGCTAATCCTGCTGCTAAGCCTGCACAAGCATCTTCACTTAAGGGTTCATATACTTGACCTTGGGGCTGTTGATAGTAAGTTTCATCGGTGGTGGGATGGATAATTTTTAGGGCAATGTTGATGTTGTTAATTCCCGATGCAGCATTACCATCTGCATTAGCAACGATAAAATTAGAGTCTTGTTTACCAACATGGGCAGCGATCGCACCCATAGCCGTAGTAGCAATTTGCTTTTCTCCACCAACGGGGAATTGTTGCAAGGGCAATTCTCCTAACTCCGGGAGGGGTAAAACCTTCTCTGTAACTGCAACTTGAGATGCCGATCCCCCTCCTGCTTGTTGCCAATTGTTGCGTACTAGTTGCCAAGCTTCTGGGGTTAAAGCCCTTTCTTTCAAAGCACTGACAATGTAATCTTTATCAGTGGTGTCTCCAGGATAGAGATTGTGAGATTGTGCGCCCCGTTTGTGAACTCCTGCCCCTTTAAGCTGTTTGATGATCAGCACAGTTAATGTGCCGTTGAGGGCAGATTGGGCTGCTTTGTCGGTGGCTTCTAACACTGCTTGGGTAAACTTGAGGCGATTTTCCCAAGAGAACATGGTGCTATCGACATAATCACCCTTTTGGTTCGCATCATCGTATTCTTTGGCATCTACCAATAAGATATTCTTAAAACCATTCCCAGACCAATACTCAATCATTTCCTGATTGGTTTTAGTAGAAACCATGCTGTGGTGTTCTTGGGAATAACCATTCCAAACTAAGATGGGTAAGAAGTTGGTAACTTGGGGATAAGCAGTATTAAAATGCCCAAAACTACTCATCACATAGGGTTCCCCAATGCCTCCATCCCCAATGGTAACAGGGAAAAGTATATCAGGATGAAGTTTCGCACCGGCCATCGCAAAGTGCTGTCCCTGTCCCAAAGGCCCAGCAGGGCTAAGAAGTCCCGGAATTTGCCCGGAGAGATGACCTAAAAGTCCATGGGTTTCTCGGTAGCGATCGCGCATTTGTTGCACTGTTTCAATGCCCATTGCTTCTAAGGAACGATCTAAAAACACATTGCTATAAAATCCTGGGGCATGATGTCCCACTTCTGTGAGAATATTTTTGTAGCCCAACATTACTAAAGCAGCAATACAGTCGGCAATACTAGCAAAACCTCCAGGGTGTCCGGAGGACTTAGAAGCAGTTGTTTGTAGGGTTAAGTAACGTAGTGCATCTGCCCCTAATAGGGTTTGGTAAACAGCGTTAGGATCACTAGGGGAAGAGATAGCCGTCTTTCCTGTGGGGATAGCGGGTTTTTGTCCATATTTACTAAACTCCGGTAGTTCTTTACTAAAATGTTGAATGCCTTGACAAAAGCTAGGAATCCCTGTGGCAACGGTCATATTGTCCAATCCTTGATTATAATTCGCAACTATTAAATAAATCTTATAACGCTTTGTGTTAGGTAATCAGTAATAGACTATAGGCTATAGGCTAGTTGCAAGTTGCTAAAATCTTAGACTTGGTGAGGATATTTTATTCATTGGAGTACTCTTAGACAAAAATCAACTCCAAACTGAGATTTATTTGAGTACCATTAATACTTCTTGTTAAGGCGATAATTCTTCTCTTAGTTGCTGCTTTGCCGTTTCTAAAGCCTCCGGTAACTTACTAGCATCCCTTCCTCCTGCCTGGGCTAAATTAGCCTTGCCACCGCCACCGCCACCACAGATTTTGGCAACGCTGCCGATGAATTTCCCGGCTTGAAGTCCTTTTTTGTTAATCCCTTTACTAAAAGCAGCAACCAAACTTACCTTATCCTCCCCAGAAATAGAACCCAAAATTACTGCACTTTCTCCTAGCTTTTGCTGTAACCTTTCTGCTGCGGTTTTTAAGCTGTTGGGGTCAGCATTTTCTACCGCAGCAACTAAGATTTTAAATTCCCCAAGAGATTCAACTTGGCTGATAATTTGGTCAGATTTAGCGGCGGTGAGTTCTTGTTTTAAGGCTTCTACTTCCTTTTGAGATGCCTTTAATTCCGTTTGCAAAGCAGTGATGCGATCGCTGATTTCTTCGGGTTTAATTTTGAAGCGATCGCTTAAGTCTTTAACTACTTTGTCCCGTAGGTTCAAATACTCTAATACTGCTGTTCCCACCACCGCTTCAATTCTCCTGACTCCAGATGAGACACTACCTTCGGAAGTAATTTTAAATAGACCAATTTCTGCTGTATTGTTAACATGAGTACCGCCGCAAAGTTCCAGCGATACACCAGGAACATCCATTACCCTAACTTCATCGCCATATTTTTCCCCAAACATAGCGATCGCCCCTTTTGCTTTTGCTTCGGTAATGGGCATTACCTCCGTTTGCGTATCCCTCGCCTCAGCAATCCAAGTATTAATTTGTTCTTCGACTTGCTGCACTTCTTCTGGGGTTAAGGAACGAGAAAAGTTAAAATCGAAGCGTAAATGGTCGAAAGAAACTAAGGAACCAGCTTGAGAAATGCGGTCATCAACTAGCTGTTTTAAAGCTGCTTGTAAAAGGTGGGTGGCGGTATGATGTGCTTGTATTTGGCGACGACAACCACGGTCGATTGTAGCATTAACAGGTATTCCTAAAGTTAAGGTTCCCCGTTCCACGCTTCCAAAGTGAATAAAGGTTTGCCCTTGCTTTTGTACATCTGCAATCCGAACGACTAAATTATCACCGCTTAAAAAGCCGCGATCGCCGATTTGCCCTCCGGATTCAGCATAAAAAGGAGTTTGATCGAGTACAAGTTGAACTTTTTCTCCTGCTGTTGCTGATTCAACCCTTTCCCCATCAACCAAAATGGTGGTAACTTGGCTAGTTGCCGCGAATTCTGTATAACCCACAAACTCTGTCGCTGCCCCAGCTTCTAAAGAACCATTACCCATTAAATCAATGGTTTCATGGGCCAAACGGGAACTGTCTTTTTGTTCCGCCATCGCTTCCTCAAAGCCCTCTAAATCGATGCTAAAACCCTGTTCAGCAGCAATTTCTTGGGTTAATTCCAAGGGAAAACCGTGGGTATCATAAAGGGTAAAAGCATCTCGCCCAGAAATTTGCTTCTGGGAATTGTTGGCTGTTTTAGCAATAATTTCTGCTAGTAACTTTTCCCCTGTGGCTAAGGTTTTGATAAATTTGCCTTCTTCTGTTTGTAACTCAGCTTTAATTATTTCCTCCCTTTCTTTTACCTGGGGATAAACTTCTTGGGAGAGGGCGATCGCCCTCTCAGCAACTTGGTTAATAAACTCTCCTTCAATGCCAATTAATCTACCGTGGCGGACAACACGACGAATCAAACGCCGCAAAATGTAACCTCGCCCAACATTGGCAGCAGTGATCCCATCAGTAATCATATGTACCACTGCCCGAACATGATCACCAATTACTTTCAAAGATACTTTCGTTTTCTCATCAGCTTGGTAGTAATCAAGCCCAGCAATTTCCGCAGCAGATTTAATTAAAGGGAAAATCAGATCCGTTTCGTAATTATTAGGAACTTTTTGCAGAATTTGGGCCATTCTTTCCAAACCCAAACCTGTATCAATATTCCGTTTAGCTAAGGGGGTTAATGTCCCATCAGCATCCCGATTGTATTGCATAAACACCAGGTTATAAAATTCAATAAACCGGCTGTCATCTTCCAAGTCAATTTCTTTGTCCCCTAATTCTGGATGAAAGTCATAATAAATCTCTGAACAAGGACCACAAGGCCCTGTAGGGCCAGACTTCCAGAAATTATCTTCTGCCCCCATCCTTTGAATACGATGTTCCGGGATGCCAATTTTGTCTCGCCAAATCGCAAAAGCTTCTTCATCTTCCCTAAAGACGCTAGGAACTAATCTTTCTGGGGGTAAAGCAAATACTTCAGTAGAAAGTTCCCAAGCCCATCTAATGGCTTGTTCCTTAAAATAATCCCCAAAACTAAAGTTACCCAACATCTCAAAAAAGGTATGATGACGGGCAGTACGTCCTACATTTTCAATATCGTTGGTGCGGATACATTTTTGGGAAGTGGTGGCACGAAGATATTCTGGGGTTTGCTGTCCCAAAAAGATGGGCTTGAAAGGTAGCATCCCCGCGATAGTTAACAAGACGGTAGGATCTTCCGGCACTAAAGAAGCACTCTTTAGAATTTGATGTTGCCTTTGCTCATAAAAATCTAAAAATTTCTCTCTAATCTCGTCACCACTAAGATAATTCATATCATTTAACCTTTATCACATTTAACATTTATCCGTAGGGTGGGCATCGCCTACCTTACAACATATATAGTGGAGAAATTCTCACTCGGCATCAGTTTTGCTTTCTCTACTGCTATACCGATAAAGAGTTAAAAGATCCGCCCTTTTTATTCTAACTTTCAATCGTCAGAAGTTTCTCTCCTCAGATTTAACAGAGGTAAGGTGCTAAATCTACCTTTACCCGAACAGGTGTACAGCTTCCTTTAATGATAATGATTGGTTCTCCGTGCAGAATTTCGTTATCCCGCACAATGTATAAATATTCTGTTGTTTGAACTATGACTTATATATATGGTGCTTGATTTTTGGGCTAAGACTAGCGGAACTTGGATTAATGCTTTGACAGTTTTGCTGGGTACTGTACTCGGCTTGCTACTCAAAAATCGTCTCTCTAGTAATATGCAGCAAATCATCACCCAAGGTATTGGCTTATTAACTCTGTGGATAGGCTTAAATATGGCTAATAGCTTACAAAAAGTGCAAGCTGGAGAAATAGATGGCGCAATTTTAGGGCTGCTTGCTATTGTGATGGGGGGAATTTTAGGAGAATGGTGGCAAATTGAAGGAAAATTGACGGCAGTAGGAGAGTGGTTGAAATTAAAGTTTCGGGGACAGGGGCGCTTTACAGAAGGATTTGTGGCAGCTAGTGTCTTGTTTTGCGTAGGGCCAATGGCTTTAATTGGTAGCTTGAATAACGGCTTAACCGGGGATGATACTTTATTAACGGTGAAAGCAACCATGGATGGTATTGTTTCTATTGCTTTTAGTAGTAGTTACGGTGTTGGTGTCGGTTTTTCTGTTTTGGTCATTCTTTTCTATCAAGGAGGACTTTCCCTCACAGCAGGAACATTAGCCCGGTTTTCAAGCGATCCAAGTAGTGATCCTTCTCTGCTTTTGGTTACCGGAGTAGGAGGATTAATGATTATGGCAATCGGCTTAAGTTTATTGGATATCTTACAAATACGAGTAGCTTCTTTTCTTCCGGCTATTATTATTGCACCCATTCTTTATTGGGCAAGTACATTTGTTAATTCGTTGTGATGAAAAAGTTTATTTCTTTATTGATTAGTAGTATTGCCTGTTTATCTTTGGGTAGTTTAGCTGCTTGCGGCGATCGCACTCAAATGGAAGCCTACACTTTAAAAAGAAGTATTTTGCAATCATTCTGGCACTTCTCAAGATTTTGTCCCCTTAAACTTTAGCTACGACGATTAATTCAATGACGATAAAGTATGGGTTAAATCAAAGTATGGGTTAAATCTCAATTTTTAATTTTTAATCGCCCCTGCCCGACAATCCCTTAACCACAAACTCACCGCTTGTCCAACCACACTATCACTAGTTTCTCTTGGTGGAGTTGGGGGACGTTCTTTTAAATTAGAACCAAAGCGAGAAAAGACCATTGACATTCTCCAACCTCCCTCAGTTTGAGATAAAAACAACCAATGATAATTCTCTCTTTTCTCTACTTTATTGTTAATGTATTGCCTTTCTAAGGTTGTGAAAAATATTTGTTCCGGTGGTTCAACTTCTTCAATAGGAGGAACAGAAGTATATTGATTTGGAGTAAGATCAAGAGGTTCAAACTCTGCTTTTCCGGCAATAAGCACATAACTATATAAATCAACTTCCCTATCCAATCTTCGCGCCCTTTGAATAACGCGATTAGCATAATGAGGTAAGTCAATTAACATTTTCTCTGTCAAAATTTCCACATCTTCTGGACAAGAATTGGAAGTGTTTTGAGCATTAGCAGGTAAGGAATTTAATAAGCTCAAGGTTTGAATAATACTAACAATTAATAAGCTATTTCTCATATAGTTTTAATCTTTTCCATTGCCTCTTATGCCGATGCGGGGTCGCACCCCAATTCTGTACAAATCCTCTCCAAGGCAATTAGGGGTTCCTCAGCCGCAGTAATTGGTCTACCAATGACCAAAAAGTCAGCACCCGCTTTAATTGCTTGGGTTGGGGTCATAAACCGCTTCTGATCGCCTTTTTCTGACCAACTTGGCCGCACTCCAGGACAAACCAACAAAAAATTATGACCGCAAGTTTGCCGTAGTTGACTTGCTTCTTGGGGTGAACAAACTGCCCCATCTATACCTGCTTCTTTAGCTAATAAAGCCATTTGTAAAGCATATTCTGGCAATTCTAGGGGAATTTTCAAATCAAAAGCGAGATCACGAGAACTTAAGCTAGTTAATAAAGTAATTGCCAGTAACTTAGGGGAAGAGTCACCTTTTCCTATCGCTTCAACTGCTGCTTTTAGGGCATGATGACCAGCAGTAGCATGGATCGTAATTAAGTCTACACCATAATTTTTGGCAGCACGACAAGCCCCCGCAACAGTGTTAGAAATATCATGGAATTTTAAGTCTAAAAAGATGCGTTTATCTCGTTTCTTTAGAAGACTCAAAATTTCTGGTCCACTACTAACAAATAACTCTAAACCAACTTTCCAAAAGCCCACTTCTGGCAACTTTTCGACAAGGGCGATCGCTTCTTCAATACTAGAGACATCTAAAGGGACAATGATACGTTCAATTGGTTTCATAACAGGAAGTAGGGAATAGTCAATAGGTAAAAGTTACAACTTCATTGGTCACTGACAAACAAATTTCTGATCATTGATCATTGTTCACTGAACAAGCCTTACCGAGTTGTTTTTGCCTACTTGAAGAACCTTATTTACTAACTCTTCGGGAGTATCAAAAGTGAGATTAACATCTGTGACCTTTTCTCCTTCTAAACGCACCCCCCCTCCTTGGACTTTTTTGCGCCCTTCGCTGCTACTTTTACACAAACCACTTGCCCCTAAAAGGTAAAATAACTTAGCAGGAAACGTAACTCCAGATAAAGAATATTCTGGTATTGCTTTTGCGGCGGCAGTATTTCCTTGGGCTATTTTTTCAGCATCTTTTTGAGCAAGTTTCGCTGCTTCTTCCCCATGAAAGTGTTTAGTTACTTCTAATGCCAAAAGCTTTTGACCTTCTCGTGGATTTTTCGGTAGTTGATTTGAAGACAAATTGGTAAGAAGCTCAAAGTATTGACTTAATAAAGCGTCTGGTACTTTTTGTAATCCAGAGTACATTCTGAAAGCACTGTCTTGCAAACCAACATAATTGTCAAGGGATTTAGACATTTTCTGTACCCCATCACTACCAATCAAAATTGGTAATAACAAACCAAATTGAGGTTGCTGATTAAAATGTCTTTGTAAGTCTCTACCTACGGCAATATTGAACTTTTGGTCAGTTGCTCCTAATTCTACATCCGCCTCCACTGCTACAGAATCGTAGCCCTGCATCAGAGGATAAAGAAACTCATGGAGGTAAATAGGATTTTCTCTTTCGTAGCGTTCAGCAAATCCTTCTTTAGCTAACATTTGCCCTACGGTCATCCTAGACAATAGCTCTAGAATTTTGACCATATCTAACTTACTTAACCATTCAGAATTGTAACGAATCTCTAAACGTTCCTGATGATCAAAATCAAGTACAGAATGTAGTTGATCTAAATAGGTTTGAGCATTTTGCTTAACTTGGTCAGGAGTTAGCTGTTCGCGAACCTTTGATTTTCCTGTGGGATCACCAATCTGGGCAGTAAAATCACCAATAATAACCACGGCTGTATGGCCAGCATCTTGGAAAGCGCGTAACTTCCGAAAAGGAATACTATGACCTAAATGTAAATCTGTACCAGTAGGATCAATTCCTAGCTTAACTCGCAAAGGGCGATCGCTTTTAATGAGACGTTGAACTAAATTTTCACTCTGATCTTGACTATCTGGTTGATGAGGAAAAATTTCACTAGTTCCTCGGTAAAGCCAAGCAAAATCTTGATTCTGAGACAAAGAAGACATTTAGGTTAGAAAAAATTAAACTAAAATAACTGAGTGGCCAAGCAAGGCTTTTAGCCAAACAAATTTTAAGAAGTGGAACTTCATGTAGTTTACTACTAGTTTAATTCCCTTTATCTTACTGAATATGGAATGTATACTTAATACTCAAATATACCATGCACTACGAAATGCTAAGGTTCAAGCAACATTGGCATCAAAAAATTAAATTGGGGAATCTACGCGCTCAAGATTAGGAAATTGACTCAGGAGTAATTTTTTACCTTGGTAATGTCAATCCCTTGTTTACTGTAGCGCTGTTAGTCTTTGTTCTGAGTGAGGAAGTGAAATCGCCGTGTCGTCCAGTACTATTCGACAAAAGCAAAAACCAGAAAAGAGAAAGGAGAAAAAGCCTTCTGTTTCCCCGATTACAAGTTTCACCAAGGGGATAGTTAAGGCAACTGGGGGGACTCTACTCGGCATTACTATGTTGGGGAGTTCAGTTATCGCCGGAGGATTAGTTGGCTTAGCTGTCAGCTTCCGAAACCTGCCTGATGTGAGGGTATTACGTAACTATGCCCCCACAGAAACTACATATATTTATGATATTAAGGGTAAATCTTTAGCCAGCATCCACGGTGAAGCAAACCGGGAAGTCGTTAAGCTAGAGAAAATCTCCCCTAATTTGAAAAGAGCGGTATTAGCAATTGAAGATAGCCACTTTTACCTGCACCAAGGAATTAACCCCAATAGTGTCGGACGTGCCTTAGTTGCCAACTATCGTAAAGGGGGTATTGTTGAAGGTGGTTCAACAATCACCATGCAGTTGGTCAAAAACCTCTTTTTATCTCGCGAAAGAAGCTTTAACCGTAAACTAGCAGAAGCTGTACTGGCAATTCGCCTAGAACAAATTTTCACTAAAGACCAAATTCTCGAAATGTACCTCAATGGTATTTATTGGGGACATAATAGTTATGGTGTAGAAACTGCTGCTCAAAGTTACTTCGGTAAATCGGCTTCCGAGTTGGATTTAGCAGAGTCAGCAGTTATGGCAGGGTTGATTCAAGCCCCAGAAGAATACAGTCCTTTTATAAAATACGAAAATACTAAGATTAGACAAACAGCCGTCCTTGATCGAATGCAAACCTTGGGCTGGATTAGCGCCCAAGAAGCTGAAGCAGCCAAAAAAGAACCTTTATTAATTGGTAAACCTACTGCTTGGCAAGGTATTGAACTACCTTACATTACAGAAGCAGTTATTGCTGAATTAACAGAGCGTTTTGGTAAGGATGCCGTGCTGAAAGGAGGAATGCGGGTTCAAACCACCATTGATTATAACTTCCAAACAAGAGCTGAGGAAGTTGTTCAAAGCTCCCACCGTAGCGTTAGCGGCTTTGCTGATCAAATTGCCCTAGCAGCAGTTGATCCCCGTACTCATTTTGTTAAGGCTTTAGTTGGTGGTTCTAGTTACGAAAAAAGCCAGTATAACAGAGCAATTCAAGCCCGTCGCCAACCCGGTTCTTCCTTTAAACCTTTCGTTTACTATACAGCCTTTGCTTCAGGCAAATATACTCCCTACTCAACAGTTATGGATACCCCCGTAAGGTATAGGGATGGAGGGGCTTACTACTCTCCGCAAAACTACGGCGGTGGTTATTCAGGAGCCATGAGTATCCGTAATGCTTTGATTCAATCAGCCAATGTTCCGGCGGTAAAAATGGGTAAAGCTGTGGGGTTAGATAAGGTCATTGAAGTTTGTCGCGCCTTGGGTATAAAAAGCCCCTTAGAACCCGTAGTTTCCTTGCCTTTAGGTGCTATTGGTGTTACTCCTTTAGAAATGGCAGGGGCCTATGCTACTTTTGCTAGTAATGGTTGGCACTCTGACCCCACGATTATTTTTCGAGTCACTGATAGTAGTGGCACGGTTTTATTGGATAATACCCCAGAGCCAAAATTAATTCTTGACCCTTGGGCAACAGCTTCCCTTACCAGTGTCTTAACTGGGGTAATCAGCGGAGGAACAGGGACTAATGCCCAAATAGGTAGGCCAGCAGCCGGGAAAACAGGAACAACATCCTCGGAGAGGGATGTTTGGTTTGTTGGGTATGTTCCTCAACTTGCTGTAGCAGTTTGGATTGGTAATGACAATTACCGACCGATGGGAGGAGGAGTGACAGGAGGTGGGCAAGCAGCACCAATTTGGGGACGCTTTATGCGTGAAGCTCTCAAAAATGAGCCGGTGATGAACTTCCCCTCTCCTTCTAAATTTCCCAGACCTTAGCCCGTAAGCTACTTCTGATTTTCTAGCTCAGACTTCATCCGCTCAAGGGTCACGTTCATTTGCTCAAACATCTGCTGGGGCGTGATCCCAAACTGATTAAGCTGGGTATTAAGCTGTTGCATCGTCATTTGAGCCATAAAATCATCAGAAAGTTCAAAGCGCTTCATAAAAATACGATAGCGCTCCATCATATTTTCCATCTTTTCGATATACAGCTTTTTCCCTTCACGGTCGAATTTACCGTAATCTCCACCAAGAGTCATTAGAGACTGGTAATCCTGGAATAGCTGTTTGGCTTCTTGCTGAACGACTTCTGAGTCAAAAAATCCCATTGTTTTTGAGTTTTTATTTTATAAATAGATATGTGACCAACTATAGTGTTGGAGCGCTTATCTCTCATTTTAAAGTAGTAGAAATTAACCGTAAAATAGAGATTCCCGTATAAGGAGATTTTCCTTTCGTCAATAATGTCAAGAAATCAATATTATAGAGGGGAAGCAAAGTTATTTGAGATGGCATGATGGAGAACAAGCTGGGCAAACCAAAAAGTCGTAAGGTAGCTGTGTTCTTGGCTTTGCTAGGAACGATAACTCCCTTAGCCGGGTTACATAAGTTCTATTTAGGACAACCTTTATGGGGAATTTGTTATCTCCTACTTTTGTCAACCCCTATCCCCCGCATTGCCTGTGCTATTGAAATAGTTTGGTATTTTGTCCAGGATCAAGAAGACTTTGAACGTCGTTTCAACCAAAAACAACCAGCACAATATAGCCAATCACCAACAATAGAAACTAATCAAGTTGGGGCGATCGCTGATTCTCTAAGACAATTAGATCAGTTGCGTCAAGAAGGTTTAATGTCAGAGTATGAATTTGAACAAAAACGTCGTCAATTGCTTAATCGGATTGCGTGATACCAAATTAGTAAGCTGTCAAGCAATTAGATTATCTATGGGGACAAGGTAATGTTTGATAGGTAACAACTTTAGCTTATTTTAGTTAACTCAACAATATGTCTTTTAAATGCGTAACAGCTTAGTCTATCAATTTTCAATTGACGGGTAAAGGGCAGAAGGAGAAAGGGGAAAGAGCAATAAATGTTTAATGATAAATGATCAATGACAATACTCAAGTGGTTATCTACGTCTAAACTCAACCCTTATCAATTAAGGATTAGAGCTAAAATTTTGCAAGACCCTTATTACCGAATGCAATCGGTAGCAGAAATTGAGGTGGCAGCAACTTTGGGTCTTAAAATTGATGTTAATCAAGCTAGTGTAGATGATTGGTTAAGATTACCTGGTATATCTATTCATCAAGCGCGATCACTGGTTGAATTAACTAGTTTGGGGGTGCAACTTTTATGTCTAGAAGATATCGCCTCAGCTATCAGTATTCCCCTACAGCACATCCAAACTTGGGAACCTATCCTCCATTTTTATTATTACGAACCAGAAAATGCTCTTAATCCTCAAAGAGTAAACCCAAATAGCGCCTCAGTGCAGCAATTGAGTCAGATTCCTTTGTTAGAAGCATCTTTAGCTCAAAAAATCGTTCAAAGCCGCCTTGATGAAGGTTATTACCGCAATCTAGCTGACTTACAACGTCGCCTTAATCTAGATAGTGAGTTGGTTTCTCGATTAATGTATTATTTACAATTTTGATCAGATTGACCTCTACACAAAAGACTCTTCATGGTTCAACTATTACCAAAACTACTAACCTTTGATGAATTTATTGAATGGTTGCCAGAGAATAGACGCTATGAACTACGTAATGGGAAAATTGTAGAAATGCAACCGACAGGAAAGCACGAAGATGTTACAGGATTTCTCAGCCAAGAACTAACCCTGGAATATACTCGAATGCAACTGCCCTATCGTATTCCTCCCAAAGTCTTGGTCAAACCTAGGGATAAAGAAACAGGTTACAACCCTGACTTATTAATAATTGATCGTTCCCAGCTAGAATTAGAGCCTTTATGGGAAAAAAAATCTACACTGATTTGTGGAGAATCTATTCCCCTAATTATCGAGGTAGTTAGCACCAACTGGCGTGACGATTATGGTTACAAACTTATTGACTACGAAGCAATAGGCATTCGTGAATACTGGATTGTAGATTATCTTGGTTTGGGGGGAGTACGCTTTATTGGTCATCCCAAACAACCGACTCTCTCTATCTATCAGCTTATTGATGAAGAATACCAAGTACAGCAATTTAGAGACAGTCAAACTATATCTTCACCAACATTTCCAGAACTTAAATTGACTGCTGAGCAGATTTTTCAAGCTCAAAGATAGTTAGCACACAAGCAGGGGGAGTGAGAACTTTTAACAACTAGGTGATCTAAATACCTGACAACTTATCAACCTACTGCTGAACAAATATGTTGTAATGTGCTAACAAAGTTAGGATAGGAAATTGCAGCAGCTTCTGCACCATTAATGGTGGTTTTTCCTTGAGCATTAAGGGCGGCGATCGCTAAACTCATGGTAATGCGATGATCCTTGTGAGCGCTTACTTCTGTCCCTTTTAAAGGAGTACCGCCAGTAATTTCTAAACCATCTTTCAATTCTGTAATATTCGCCCCCAAGCGATTCAACTGCGTCGCCATAACAGCTAAGCGATCGCTTTCTTTTACCCTTAATTCTGCGGCATCTTTAATAATCGTTTTCCCTTGAGCAAAAACTGCGGCGACCGCTAGTATGGGAATCTCATCAATAAGGCGGGGTATAATATCCCCGGCGATGGTACAGCCTTTTAAGCTGCTATGACATACCACAATATCAGCGACGGGTTCCCCTGTCACCTCCCGTTGATTTTGAAGTTCAATATTAGCTTCCATTTTCTGCAACACTTCCAAAACCCCGGTACGAGTAGGATTAACTCCAACATTTTTCAGTAATAATTCTGAACCTGGAACAATTGCCCCCGCTACTAACCAAAAGGCTGCTGAACTAATATCTCCAGGTACAATAACTTTTTGTCCTCGCAGTTGACTAGGGCCGATAATTGCAGCACTATTTGTTGCTAGATCAACTTCTACATTGGCCCCAAAAGCCCGTAACATCCTCTCGCTATGGTCACGGGATAAGGCGGGTTCAGTGACAATTGTTTCGCCTTCTGTAAGTAAACCCGCTAGTAAGATACAGGATTTCACTTGGGCTGAAGCAATGGGAGAATAGTAATGAATGGGTTTAAGTTGCTTTCCCTTGATTGCTAAAGGAGCTAAGGAATTACCCTTACGTCCCCAAATTTCTGCCCCCATTTGTTGCAAAGGTTTGACTACACGAGACATAGGGCGTGAACACAAAGAACTATCCCCTGTTACCGTAAAAAACTTTTGTGGAACCGAAGCGAGGATACCTAACATTAAACGCAAAGTTGTCCCAGAGTTACCAGCATTTAAAACATCTTCTGGTTCTTTCAAGTTACCATTACCTAATCCTTTCACCTTAACTTCGGTACTATTTAAAGGAGAAATTTCTGCCCCCATAGCCCGGAAACAGTTGGCTGTACTACGAGGATCTTCCCCTAACAGTAACCCTTGAATGCAAGTTTCTCCTTCTGCTAAAGCACCCAAGATTAAGGCGCGATGGGAGATAGATTTATCTCCAGGAATGTCAATTTCCCCTTGCAAGGTAACTCCAGAAGACGGTTTAGTAATAGTTAAATCTTGATGTTGATGATTAGAAGTTAAGGTAACGATGGACATAAATATTGCAGGGTAAGGGGTAAGGGAGAAAGGGCAGTCCTTGACTGTCAAAACTATCCATCAACTTAATAAATAGCTGTGGTGCTGTCTTGTCAAACTCGTTGAGATTTTATGTATATTAGCGTACATAAATCAAGAAAGTTGTGCCGAAAAGACTAAAGAAATTTTCTTAAATAGCCTCAAAGAAGAAATCTTTTTCAAGCATCCGAATCTTCGGTAAGTAACATTTATTTATCGCCATAAGCTTATTTTTCAGCTTCTGATATTGATATTGGCTGCTAAAGGTTCTTATAGCTAGCTAGCAACCTATAGCTCAATTTTAATGCTCTTCAGTGAGTATTAACTAAACCAATTTTGAAGTAAGATTAAGCAGCTAAAAGTTAAATGAATCAGTATTTAATTAAGGGTTTTTATCAAGGAGATATAGCATTAACCTAAGAAATAAAATTTATAGTGGCGGAATTATCTATGGATAAACTTCAAGAGCAACTCGTTGATATGGACCGGAAAGTTGAGAAGCTTTACCAAACAGTTGAGCGCTTAGGAACCCATATCACGGCTGTGTTGTTGGAACAGCAACAGGATAATGAATCAGTCAAACAACAACTAGCAGATATTTCTCAGACACGGGAATACGTCAAGACAGTTTCTAGTAATCTTGATTCTGTTATGGAGCATAAAGATGTGTTGATTGATGGTAGAGACTGGGGCAGTAATAGCGATAATAGCGGTGAAAAGCAGCTATCTTGCGATATTCAACTACAGCGTGTAACCGCTCAATTAACAGCAGCTTATAATCGCATAGCGGCTTTGGAAGAACAACTCCTAGCAAGTAGAATCCGTTCTTCAAGATGAGTAATTCTCTACCAAAGCTTCTATCGCTTCAAGGAGCTGAGTTATTGTCCGGCGAGCAGATAACCAAGCCGCGATCGCACAGCCCCCAGCTCCTACCCCTTCTTTGACATAACCGTTTTCATAGGATTGTAGTTGAGGAAATCGAGCATGAGTAAAATTAAGTTGAGTTGCTAGTAAAGTTACTGTTCCTACTTCCTTGGCTAATCCCACTGTATCTCCGGTTAAGTCTTCTGCTACCCAACGAGTCGTGCCGACAACAATCTGCCCTAAATCTACTGCCAATTTGTGGTAAGTGACGATTTCCTGAATTAGTCCATAAACAGCTAGCATTTGCGTACCGCCGGCTAATAAAACCCCTCTACTACGACTAGCGGCAATGGCCATTCCCGCTGTAACTATTTGCATAGGATCACCTACAGCCGCAACTAAATCTAAAGGATCTCTAGGGCCAAGGGTAGGAAAAAAACCTGCTTTTTCTAAACCCTGAACCACAACTTCCCACTTTTGTTGATGATTACAGCAGGGATGGGAACTATTCACTTTTCCTGTTGCAGCGATACCTAACCCTGTAAGTAAAGCTAAGGCTGTGGTGGTTCCTCCAACCACACATTCGCTAATAATTAAATAACTTTCCGGGATTTGCTGAGCTAGCTTTTCTCCCCAATTTAAACCTGCAGCAAATAATTGTTGTACTTTTGCTTTCGGTAATGCCTGACCAGAAGAAAGACAAGCCGCAGGTACACCTCCTAAATTAATGTTAGGAATAGTTGGGGGATGGGGCAAACCAGCATTAAAAACATAGACAGGAATCTGACAAGCTTCTATAACGGCGCGGGTAATAAATACCGGAGATACCCCCACAGTTAGAGGTGGTAGAGGGTAGCGAGGGAAAGGCTGTACCCCATTAATCAAAAATTCTGCATCGGCGATCGCTGTATATTTTCGATCTTCAGGAGTTGCTCCCGCCGCCGAGATCCCTGGTATCAATCCTGTGGCAGTAAAGCCCAAAATGCAAGCAAATAGAGGTTTCTTGTCCTGATAACGCCCCAACCACTCCTGGGCTTTGGAGTATTGAGTATAAATTTTAAGTTGCTCATTAATCATTGCTCATAATCCAAAATTACCTGCACCCAACTAGGAGGACGAGGGATAGGATTGCCTAGTTTATCTAAAACTAATAAAGCGACCAAATGAACAACGAATAAATAAACAAGATTACTAAAAGTAATTGCTACTAAAGCAATTACTTGAATTAATAACATACTCGGCTGTGCCAGTAGCCCAAGTTGCAGGAATAACCAATCAGCTATTTCTGTGATTTGGGTCGTTACATATACCCAAAGGTCTTCTCCCAGGAAAATAGAAACTAGCCAGAAGCGGAAAAAGAAGCCAAAACTACCAAGTAGGGTTCCCAATAAAATGGAGGAAATCCAGCTTGCACCCCTACGCCACATATAGCCTAATTGCACTCCCATTAAGCCATAGGGCATGATGAACAGAATGCTACGAGAAGGCCCCATTAGAACTGATAATAGTAGCCCAGAAACTAAAGCCGCCATCCAGGCAGCGCGGTTTCCACGACGTAAGCAAACTAAGGCCACGGGAATAGGAAAGAAAATGCGTAAAACTGGCCCTAGAGGAAAATAATAGTTAATTAACCAAATTAGACTAGCGGTACTAGCTAAAAAAGCTGTCTCTACCATGGTAATGGGAGGACCCAAGCCAAGTACAGAAGAAGAAGATACTGATTGTGATGGGTTGGCTTTTTTGGTAGCTAGGGGAAATTCCTCAGCATCAACCCAATTTGTTTCATCGTCCCAAATTTCTTCTTGTTTCTGCCCAGAGCCATATTCCTTGTCCTCAGAATTCATACCTTAAGTCCGTTTAACAGTGTCGCCCCTCGGAAAATATAGCAAATCAAGCTCCTCCCATTGCTATAATTCTAAGCAATTATCCTCTCTAAAGCTTGCATATCAGGAATACGAAGAACATTACTCTCACGGGCAATTAAATTCCTTTTCTCTAGTTTAGTTAATACACGAGTAACAGTCTCTCTAGCTAAGCCACTGAGACTACTAAGTTCTCGGTGAGGTAGATTAGGGATTTCTGTACCAAGTTCTCCTTTTCTGCCTTGTCCCTCGGCTAAAAATAAAATCGTATCGGCTACGCGGGATAAACTATCTGCCTCTCGTAGCCTTAAGCGGCGATTTACTTGGCGTAGTCGCTTGGCCATAAGTTGGGCTAAGCGTAAGCCAGCTAGAGGTTCACTGCGGATTAGTTCAGTAAAATCTTGGGCAGGTACACTACTAATCTTGGTAGGGGTCAAGGTAATTACATCAGTAGAACGAGGTACTTCATCCATGGCTGCCATTTCCCCAAAAACTTCTCCTTTACCAAGGATATTTAAGGTAACTTCTTTACCATCTAAATTGTAAGTACGAATTTTGACCCAACCTTCGAGAATAAAATAAACAAATCCTCCCCAATCGTTTTCTAATAAAATGACCTGGTTAGAAGGGTGGCTGCGAGTGACCACATGACAGGTCGCTTTTTCAACACTCGCTTCAGGTAAGCCAGAAAAGACAGGCGCTGAGCCTACTAGCTTACTAATATCTGAATCTGAGTCGCGGGAGCTGTATCGGTCTTCCATTAGCCCAAAGCAAATTTTAACAATCCTACGGCAGATTTACCGCAGAAATTTTTTCTGACAGAGATGATTTCTTTGCTTTGTACAAAGCATAGATAGTTTAACCCACGGTAGTCTTTGGTAGATAACTATTTTCTTCTCTATGATGGTTTTTCTGTGCAAACTAGGTATATAGCAACAAGATAAATTTGTATATAGCGACACTTATCCTGACTGAGGTTTAAGTTCCTTGTCAAGAGTAGTAGCACTTGTTTAAATTAGGAAGCATTTTAGCTAGTCTGGAATAAGTCTATCATTGGTTTAACAGCTTAATATAGATTACTCCGGTCTAATTGCAATAAAACGGTTCAATCGTTTTATCTATTGCAAGAAGGTAAAATTGCCTATCGCCTTACTGCCAAACAGTACATTTGTAACTTTCAATCGCCAAGGGTTCCTAACTGTGACTTCTCACAAAGATATTCAATCTCTGATTGCCGATTTAGATAACCTTCTTCTTAATTCTGATACCAATCAACAGGAAGTTTTAGAAGAGGTACGCAGCTATTTAGTAACCTTACCCCAAGAAAATGAGGGGAATCTCACTGCTGCAGAACAAAGAACTGCTGAGGCGATTACAAAAGCTGTTTTGGCAGAGATGGCAGATTTTCGTGCTGATATGACTGGTTCTGTACAGATGGAGTTGGATGTACTACGCCAGCAAAGAGAGGCGATGCAAAAAGATATTAAGAGGTTGGAGGTACAACAGCAACAGATGATGGCTGAGTTTTTACAGAAGTTGGCGAGTAGCTGTGTAGAAACTTTGACGCGAGAAATAACTAATACTTTAGAGAAGTTAGAAATTCAATTTTTGAGTGATAATTCTCCAGATAGTCCTGCGGCTTTTCAACAAAGGTTACGCTTGGAACAGTTACAGCAGTTTCAGAGGCGTTCAGATCGGTTGTTGGTGAATTTGGATACTACCCTGCAAACAGTTTTTCAGACCCTAGAAAGGGATTTATATTCCTACCAAGAATCTTTATCCCAAAGTGTAGAAAATATTCATAGTCTGGGGCAGCAAGGGGAGACTATGTTCGCCTTTTTGATTAATCGTCTGCTTCAGCAGTTAGGGGAACCAGATGCTGTTGATAAGATGCCCAAAGAATCTACCGATGTGGATGCTTTACCACCCACACAAGAAGATGTAGAAGAACCGAGCTATGTAGAAAACACTACCCCTAGTTTGCCTGACAGTACAAAATTATTCCCTTTTGCTGGAACTGAAATCTCATCACTAGAGGAGGTTTGGACAGAAGAAGAAACCCAAAAGCGGCCAAATCAATCTTCAGAAATAGATAATTTACTCTACCTAGATTTGAGTAGAGAAAAAGTAGCTTTGCCTAATGTCTATGGTGATGCTGAAAATGCCTCAGAACCCTTGGAGGAAGTGGATAAAGGGGATGAAGAGGAAAATAGTTATATTGAGGCGATGGAGGATGTTTTATTTGATTCTTCAGAAGATTTGGAGGCTAATCAGTTTGCTGAGATTGATTCTACTGTTGAGTCCAATTCTCCTAAGGAGGTTTTGTTTGGAGCCAAAGTTACTGAAGAAGAGGATGGAATAAAACAAGTTGAAACTATTACTGCTTTAACAGATGTGTTAGAACGCGCTTCTATTGATATAGAGGAAGGTAAGGGTGTAGGAGAAGGAGATGTTGCAGGGCAATTAAATTCGGGTGTTGAGGGTTTTATTCCTGCTTCTTCTGGCGAAAATCTGTTACCGACAGAGGATAAGGCTGAAGAACCTGATTTACCTAGTATTATAGACACCAGCACCCTCGAAAAGTTAAACGAAGATTTAGAACTTTTTGAAGAAGGGAGGAAACAGGAGGATGAAGGGCCTGATACCGAAATACAATTAGCTGATGGCAAAACTATTACAGCAGAGGAAGAATCTGAACCGGATACGGAAATACAGTTGGTTGAGGTTCAAGAAGCAACTTCAAATTTGGCTTTAATAGAAACTGAGGAACCGGATACGGAAATTCAATTGGTAGCTCCTCCAACTGATGCAGAGTTATTAGAGCCTGAAACCGAAGAACTAGAAAATCTTGAGGAATATTCAACTTCTGTAGATGAAGTTGTTAGCAGTGGTTCCAAGTCAGATGAAGAGGTTTTGACACCGCCAGAAGAATTATTGGGAGAGAATTTAGAAAACTTGTTAATTGAGAGTTTCGCCAATGAACAAGAATTATCATCCCAATTGCAGATGGACAAAATTACTGGATTTTCCCAAGAATTTTTCTGGGACGAATCAGAGGAAGAAGAAGAAAATAAGAGCGCAAGTCTTGCTCCCGAAGATAGTGAAGGTCAAGAAAATATATAGTAGTTTTTAGTAGCATGAGGTACATTAGCTAATGGCTAGTGGCTAGTGGCTAGTGGCTAATTGCTAATAGTAGCAGTGGGTACAAGTGAACATTACCTATTCCTATTACCTCTTACTTTCCTCCTCCCTGCTCCAATGAAACAACCGACACCCAACAAAAAGCTTTGGTATCTGGGCATAGATTTTGGTACTACTGGCATTACTGCAATGTTGTTAAACTCTATATCTGGTAAGCAGTACCCAATTTATTGGTCTTTTTTGAATAAGCAAGGATCTTGGGAATCTAGTTTTCGCTTACCCGTAGTGGCTTATTATGGGCCGGAGGTGAAGGAGAAAGACAAGCATAAGGAAGAAGATGGTGCTTTTTCCCCTTTTGTTGTAGGTACTGCAGCTTATAACTTTCAGCACCAAGCAGGTGTTTTTTTAGAGAATTTCAAAGCTTTTTTAAATCTAGCAGTTCCTTATTATCAACCTGAAGGTAGTCAATGGGAACCGAAGTTGCGAGGATTTGGTTCGAGGTTAGTTTCTTTGCATTTGGTGCAAATAGCCCTACAGACTTTATTACAAACCTTAGTTGCTAGTTCCGAAAAAGAGGAAGAACTAGCACAATCTTCTTTTGTTTTAGGGGCAGTGGGTTGCACAGAAGATACTCTCAAAGAGGCTTTAAGAGACTTAGAAGGTGTGATTGTTAGTTGTCCGGGGGGATGGGGAGATACCTACAGTTTTAACCTGCGAGAAGCTATTTTAAAGGCAAATTTGGTTAAAAGACCGGAGCAAATTTTCTTTTTGGAAGAGGCGATCGCTGTTTTACTTGCCAATCTTCATCTAGAAGAAGAGGAAGAAGCCCCTCAAGGTGCGACATTAGTGATTCAAGCTGGGGCAACTACTACAGAATTACTTTTAGGTAATATACCGGAAGAGTTAACGGATTTAACACGACAAAGTTTAGCTATTCATAGTTTGAGTTTTGGGGGCGATAGCTTAGATCAAGATATTTTTTGTCAGTTACTTTATCCCTATTGGTCACAGCAGCAACCTACATTTAAACTAGAAACAGAATCTTTTCCCATTGTTGCCCAAGTAGAGGCAGAAAAGCGCGATCGCTTAGGTTTAACCCTAAAGAGTTCTACAGTTGGTCAATCTCTTTTAGAAGCAGCTAAGCTAGCTAAGTTTATACTTCAATATCGTCCTGAATTAACCTCCCCCATTGGTGATTTACGCTGGCATCTGAAAAAGGAAGATTTAGAAGCGAAGGTGATTCAACCCTATGTTCAGCAGATTAATAAATATTTGAATCAATTACTTAGTACTACAGGTATTTCTGATCAATTAGTAGAAAAAGTAATTTGTAGCGGTGGCACAACGGTGACGATTTGGCCTGTTTTAGAACAGTGGTTAAAGCAAAAGTTACCTAATGCCAAAATAGTTAAAGATACAGGAGAAAATAGCTTGACCAGGGTCGCTTCTGGTTTAACTTATTTAGTGGATTTTCCTCAGTTAGTAAAACGGTTACAACATCAGTATAGTGATTACTTTCTACTGCAAGAATTACTAAGGGTCTTTCCACAAAAACCTATATCTTTAGCCTCGCTTTTAAATTCTCTAGAACGTCGCGGTATCAACACAGATGCTTGTGAGCAACGTTTACTTAGTTTAATGAAGGGGCAATTACCTATTGGTTTGTTACCTTTAACTTCTGAATATAGCTGGCTTTCCTTACCTCCTAATTCAGAATTCAATCTAGAACCTCTTTTTGTAGTTCAAGAAGATAATCTTTATGTTCCTAATCAAGAACAATGCTTAAAGTTAAAGGAACATTTGCAAGCAATTTTATTAGGAGCTGAGCAAAAATTAGAAGATCCTTTAAGCTTTAATTTATAGCAGTTTGCTTATAGCCAATTGTTACAGGTTAATATTTGACTGATAAATTTTTAATAATAAATGATAAATGAATTTACCTACTTGGATCACCTTTTCTCGTTTACTTGGCTTACCTTTTATATTATATCTTCTCCATAACCCGACAAATCAAAGTAGATGGATTTGTTTGGCTATTTTCTTAATCGCGGCGGGTACAGATTGGGTAGATGGCTACTTAGCAAGAAAACTAAATCAAGTTACTGATTTAGGCAAGTTTCTTGACCCCTTAGTAGATAAATTATTAGTGCTAGGTTCTTTTTTGGCACTTATTGAACTGGGTTTAATTCCTGCTTGGGGAGTTTGTTTGATCTTAGGAAGGGAACTTGCTATTGCTGGGTGGCGAGTTAATCCGAGTTTAACTAGTTCTATTCAAGGAGCTAACATTTGGGGTAAGTTAAAAACTGTAAGCCAAATAGCGGCGATCGCTCTTTTAATTGCCCCTTTACCACTTACTTGGAAAACAGCTTCCTTAGTGGTTTTTTGGTTATCTGTAGCTTTGACTTTAATTTCTGGAGTGATTTATGTTTATCCTCAACTTGTAGATAATCAGATTTCTTCAGTGGAGTGATAAAAATAGAAATAGTTTCGGCTAAGGCAGATGCAGAGAAATTAACCAGATTGATCCCCAACGCCTTCTGTATTCTTCGCTGCTAATCTCCATCTCTTCTAGGGTTTGAGGCTTTTGCTATCGTAGCAACAGATGTTAGCTAGATTTTTAGCTTTAAGATGATGGCTATAATTACACCGGACAAACGACCTATGGGTTAATTTAATTTGAGAAGGTTCAAATCAGTCTTATTTCTTGCCTTAGAACAAAATTGCTATATAATTAGAGACTGGATAAATGTGAGGGTAGCTTAATAACTCCGTTGGAGGTTTACTTGGAGTCAAGGTTTATTTTAAAAGTTCTTTGGTTAGACAAGAACGTAGCAATTGCTGTAGACCAAGTAGTAGGCAAAGGCAGCAGCCCTTTGACCGCTTACTACTTTTGGCCTAGGGATGATGCCTGGGAACAGTTAAAAGAACAGATGGAATCCAAACATTGGATTTCCGAAGAAGAACGCATTGATATACTTAATAACGCCACTGAGGTCATTAATTATTGGCAAGAAGAAGGTAAAAAAGTTTCAATGACAATGGCCCAAACTAAATTTCCAGAAGTGGTATTTAGCGGCAGCAATTAGATTTTGCATCCATTTAAAAAAGGAATTGGGGCAGATTAATTTTTTTTAGTCTGTCCCAATTTTTATAATATACAAATTTATTTTTGAGTTAAATCATACCACCTGCGGCCTGGAATCTTGCCCTAGCCCGTTTCAAAGCCTGTGTTGCCTTGATTTGTTCTTGGCGATCTTCCCCTTGACTTAGCTGTTCAACCCTCTGTTGGGCCGCTTCAAAAGCACTGCGGGCTTCTTCTTTATCAATACTTTCTCCTGCTTCAGCGCCATTAACTAAAATAGTAACTTTATTCTCTTCCACCTCAGCAAAGCCCCCCATCAGAGCGATCGCACTCCAATCTTTATCGGGACGAACTCGCATTACCCCAATATCTAAGGCCGTTAAAAGAGGAGCATGATTGCTTAATATACCTAGTTGACCTGTGGTACTAGGTAAAACCACTTCTTCTGCTTCAGCATCCCAGACAGTTTTGTCTGGAGAAACTACGCGCACTGTTAATGTCATTTTTGGTTCATTGATGATTGATTTTTGATTATGGGCAACCCCGTCATGACTTGATGAGTTGCCCCTACTAACCTAGTAAGTCTCTAGCTTATTTAGCCTTCATTTTTTCTGCTGCGGCTATAGCTTCTTCAATATTTCCCTTGAGGTAGAAAGCCTGTTCTGGCAAATCATCTAAATCTCCAGAGAGAATCATTTGGAACCCTTTAATTGTTTCTTCTAAGGTGACATATTTACCAGGAGAACCGGTAAACACTTCAGCAACAAAGAAGGGTTGAGACAAGAAACGTTCAATTTTACGAGCGCGATCTACGGTGATACGGTCTTCTTCAGACAGTTCATCTAGACCCAAAATAGCAATAATATCTTGGAGTTCCTTATAACGCTGTAAAGTAGATTGAACAGCACGGGCAGTTTGGTAATGTTCTTTGCCCACAATGTTTTCTTGTAACATTGTAGAAGCAGAGTCAAGGGGATCTACTGCTGGGTAAATACCTTTAGAAGCTAATCCCCTAGATAGTACAGTGGTTCCGTCTAAGTGAGCAAAGGTAGTAGCAGGTGCAGGATCAGTTAAATCGTCTGCAGGTACATAAACTGCTTGGATAGAGGTAATAGAACCTTCTTTAGTGGAGGTGATACGCTCTTGCAAGTCTCCTACATCTGTACCCAGGGTTGGTTGGTATCCTACCGCAGAAGGCATACGACCGAGAAGTGCTGATACCTCAGAACCAGCTTGAACAAAGCGGAAGATGTTATCGATAAAAAGTAGTACGTCTTGCTTACTAACATCACGGAAGTATTCAGCCATGGTTAAAGCAGACAGACCAACCCGCATTCTCGCACCGGGAGGTTCATTCATTTGACCATAAACCAAAGCAATTTTGGACTCGTTCAAATTTTCGGAGTCGATTACTTTAGACTCGATCATTTCGTTGTAGAGGTCGTTTCCTTCGCGGGTACGTTCTCCTACACCACCAAATACTGATACACCACCGTGGTTGATGGCGATGTTGTTGATCAATTCCATCATGATTACGGTTTTGCCAACACCAGCACCACCGAATAAACCGATTTTACCGCCCCGTCGATAGGGGGTTAATAGGTCTAAGACCTTAACACCAGTTTCAAATACTTGAGGCTTGGTTTCCAGGTCGGTTAATTTAGGGGCTGGTCTGTGAATGGGGAAGCTTTCTTCAGCATTAACATCCCCTCTATTGTCTACAGGTTCTCCTAAGACGTTGAAGATACGACCGAGGGTTGCCTTACCCACAGGAACACTAATCGGTGCGCCTGTGTTAACTACATCCATACCTCGTACTAATCCATCTGTAGCACTCATAGCTACGGCCCGGACTTGGTTGCCACCAAGTAACTGCTGTACTTCACAAGTAACAGCCACATCCTGTCCCGCTTCATTTCTGCCTTCGATTTTTAAGGCGTTATAAATTTGTGGCATATTGCCAGGGCTAAATTCTGCATCGATCACAGGACCGATGATTTGAGTAATTTTGCCAATATTAGTTTTTTCTGTTGTAGCTACCATGCTTATATCTACTTTTTAGTTAGCTTGTGAGTAAGCTAGAGGAACTCTTAATTAATTGTGAAATTTGCCACCTTACAGATTAACATTAATAGGAATCTGAGGGAATGTTACGACGACTTGATAGTTCAAAATCCGTTTGAAAAGCTACAGGTTGGTTTTTGGTGAAGGGCAAGGGTTGATTTATCCGGATTTGATCTTAAATGAACTCTGGTCAAAAATAAACCTCAATCTAATTAAAGATCGAGGTTTTATTGGTAGAAGTTAACAACCTGCTCATAAACGATTGAGGAACGAGCTATTCCAGGGTGTATACTAGCTTACAGTTTGTAACTCTAACTTCTGCTTTTGGGCTGATAAAACCTGTACTTCCCCTGCTTCATCCAGGTCTACTTTCGCCACATCTCCATCTTCTACTTCCCCAGAAAGAATCGCTTCAGCTAAGCTATCTTCCAATAATCGCATAATGGCACGGCGTAAAGGTCTGGCTCCGTAATTAGGGTCATAGCCTTCATCAACCACTTTTGCTTTAAAGCTTTCAGTAACTTCTAAGGCAATGTCTCGCTGTTGTTCTAAACGTTGAGAAACGTCAGCCAACATAATATCGGCAATTTCTGTTACCTCTTGTCGCTGCAACTGACGGAAGACGATTATGTCATCAAGGCGGTTAAGAAATTCAGGACGGAAAAACTGCTTAAGTTCTTCATTAACCAAACTACGAATACGTTTGTATGCTGCTTCACCTTCGTTATCAGAAAATTCAAAACCTAGCCCTGTACCACCTTTTTCTATGACCTTAGAACCGATATTTGAGGTCATGATAATTAGGGTGTTTTTAAAGTCTACTTTACGACCCTTCGCATCGGTAAGATGACCATCATCCAAAAGTTGTAACATGGTGTTAAACACATCGGGATGAGCTTTTTCTATTTCATCAAAAAGTAAAACAGAATAGGGTTTGCGACGAATGGCTTCGGTAAGTTGTCCCCCTTCGTCATAACCAACATATCCCGGAGGAGAACCAATTAGTTTAGAAACTGTATGTGCCTCCATATACTCAGACATATCCACCCGGATCATATTGTCCTGGGAACCAAACATACAAGCTGCTAAGGCTTTAGCTAACTCGGTTTTACCTACTCCTGTGGGGCCAGAGAAAATGAAGCTGGCAATGGGTCGGTTGGGGTCTTTCATCCCTACCCTAGCGCGCCGGATTGCGCGGGAAACAGCGATAACAGCTTCTTCTTGACCGATTAAGCGTTCATGGAGTGATGCTTCTAAGTGAAGTAGTAACTCCGTTTCTGGCTTGTTTAACTTGGTGACGGGAACCCCTGTCCAAGCGGCAACGATTTGGGCAACTTCTTCTTCCCCAACTACGGGAATAGTTGCTTCTGGGGTTTCTCCTGGGGCAACTTTGAGTTGAATGGAATGACGTAAGTGAAGGTGAGAACCTGCTTCATCAATTAGATCGATGGCTTTGTCAGGGAGGAAGCGATCACTAATGTAACGATCGCTAAGAGTAGCTGCTGCTTCTATGGCTGCATCAGAAATTTTAACCTTGTGATGCTCTTCGTAACTCTCTTTTAAACCTTGTAAAATCTCAATGGTTTCAGCAACAGAAGGTTCACCTACTATTACTTTTTGGAAGCGCCTTTCTAAAGCAGCATCTTTTTCGATATGCTTGCGAAACTCATCTAAGGTAGTTGTTCCTAAGCATTGCAATTCTCCCCTAGCTAAAGCAGGCTTAAGAAGATTGGCTGCATCCATGCCCCCTTCAAAGCCACCTGCCCCAATTAAGGTATGAATTTCATCAATCACCAGGATAATGTTACCGGAGGCACGAACTTCTTCGACAACAGCTTTGAGGCGTTCTTCAAATTCTCCTCGAAATTTCGTTCCTGCTACCAATAAGCCCATATCAAGGCTAATTACCTCTTTTTCTTTGATTAGTTCCGGTACTTCCCCAGCGATGATACGCTGGGCTAATCCTTCGGCGATCGCCGTTTTGCCAACTCCCGGTTCTCCGACTAAAATAGGATTATTTTTGGTGCGGCGACCTAAAATTTGGATAGTTCTTTCTACTTCTTGACTACGCCCTACCACAGGATCAAGTTTACCTTCTTTGGCTTGCTCAGAAAGATTGATACTAAATTCAGCTAAGGTTGGTTTACCCCCTTGTCTACTACCAAAAGGAGAATTATTCTGCCCTTCCGTACCAACAGTAGCCGCAGCAGGGGTTTCTCCTACTTTGCGAATCACTTCTGTTCTTACTTTGCCTAATTCTACTCCCAACTGGTCTAAAACTTTCGCAGCGACGCTATCTTTTTGGGTGGTTAAGGCCAAAAGTAAATGTTCTGGCCCAATGAAATTGTTACCCAACTGACGGGCTTCTTGTAAAGACTGTTCAAAAAACTTTTGGGCCTTTGGGGTGAAGGGAATATTAACAGGAGTATAACCAGGTCCCCGCCCAATTAAATTTACCACGACTTCTCTGGCTTGGGCAAGTTCAATGCCTAAAGCCTTAAGTACCTGGGCGGCAACCCCTGTACCTTCAGCAATTAAACCCAGGAGTATTTGTTCACTACCCACAAGATTATGCCCTGAACGACGGGCTTCTTCCTGGGCTAGCATAACAGCTTTGATAGCTTTATCCGTAAAATGTTCAAACATAATAGTGAGTAGTTCTTTAGTTAACTTTTCTTTACTTACTACTCACTTTATCCTGGTTATCATGATTCGACAGTGGTAGAAGCCGTAATTACTAGGGGAAGTTTTCACTTAGACTAAACAGGGAGTAGAGAATAGGGTCAATCTAGGAAAGGGCAATCCACCTCCTACAAATCAGCACAAGCTTATTACTTAATTTCCACCGATCGCACCTTGCCCTTCAGGAGAACCAATATAACCTAGAAAAGCTTTTACCGCATCGCTAGCCGGTTCTTTATAAACGTAATATAACTCCCTTTGGAAAGGATAATTATCACTGCTAGCATTAAGGCCATTTACTTGTAGAACCCGAACTGTTCCTTGATTAGCAACTTGGGCATAGGTTGCATAACTAATACCATTGCCCCCTAGTTTTTGCAAAATAGGAGTTGTGGCATCCCTTTGCATGATTTCAAAATTAGCACCGTTACCAAAATCTCCTCCTTGCAACACTACTTCTTGAAAAAATTGCCGAGTTCCACTCACAGGAGGACGATTAATTACTTTAATATTTCCCTGTCCTCCTCCTAATTCTGACCAATTAGCAATATTGCCTTGAAAAATATCCCTAACTTGTTGTTCTGTTAAACTTTTGGAGAAAATATTTTCCTTACTAACGACAATAGCTATGGAATCTTGGGCAACTGCAACTGGCACTAAACCTTGATTGATTTCTTCTGAGGTTAAGGGGCGAGAAACTGCGGCTAAATCAATATTTCCACCTGCTAATAATTCAATGCCTTTATCTGTTCCTCCTGGCTGGGTTTCAACTCTGGTGTTAGGAAATCGCTGTTCAAAACTATTTTTTAATGCTTGATTGATTTGTACCATACTGGTAGAACCAGCAATTTTTACTGTTGTACCACTAGGAACATTATCAGGATTAGAAAAGGGGTTTTGACTGCTACTATTACTGCTAGAATTACCAACTTGAGGGTCTTGATCAGCGAGATTATCATCTCCTCCACCTAATTTACTGCGAAAGAAAAACCAGCCCCCACCCAATAAAGCAGCAGTAACTAGTAAAGCTAAAACTAAAGTTAAAGTTTCGTTTTTCTGAGACATAATACTAATTAAATATTGAGATTATTAAGCAATTAGCGGATGTTGACAAAACCCGCTTCGCGAACTAATTTTTGCCCTTGGTCACTAAGTATAAGATCAGCGTAGGCTATTCCTGCTTGTTCGTCATCTTGGTCATTTTTTTTCACTACAACAAATAGGCGGCGAGTAATAGGATAAGTTCCTGTTTGGAAAGCTTTGCTGTTGAGTTCATTTCGTTGATTGGGGCATTGACTGAGGGGAACAAAGGGTTCTTGATAAGGAGAAACAAATTTTTCTGTGGAACTCGAAGCTAAAGGTAAAGATTTAATGGTACATTGAGGAACGACTTCTGGGGCAGAGGCATAGTAAATACCTCCTTGATCTTCTGCTACTGCCCTAATTGCTTCAGTGGTAGTAGGAATGAATTTTACATTATTACCAAACTCTTCTTCTGCTAAGATATTATCAACAAAAAATTCTACAGTTCCCCCATCTTCTATACGGCGACTATAGGGAGTGATTGGTAAATTTGGGCCTCCTACTTCGTTCCAATTAGCTATTTTGCCCGTATAGATATCTTTGAGTTGAGTGATAGTTAAACCAGGAACATTTAAGTTAGGGTTAACAGCGATGGCAATACCATCAATAGCCACCGGGATTTCCTCGATGGTAAAGCCTCTTTGGGCTGCTTGTTCGTATTCTTCATCTTTGAGGGAACGAGAGGATTGAGAGAAAGCTAGTTGCCCTTTTAACAACATTTCAATTCCTGTACTAGAACCCGGTGCTTTGGTAGGATGATCTGTATAACGTAGGTTAAATTGTGGCCAAACTGTTTGAATAGCAGAGTCTACTTCTTTGCGAATGGGGGCCCAGGTTGTGCTACCACCATAGTTGAATAAACCGGAAGGCACTCCCTCAACTTGAGCAAAATTGGCAACTTGAGAAGACTGAGTAGCAGTATTGTTACTGGTAGTAGTAGGATTAAGATTATTTGGTGAAGAGTTACCAAACTGGCGTAACAACCACCAACCACCACCACCTAATAAAGCAGTGGTTACAACGAAGGCCAAAATTAGAGGTACGGTTTCGTTCTTTTGGGACATGGATTAACGACGACAATTACCTAAAGCTGAGTCTTTAGCTTACTTCAACTTAGCTGGTTTAAGAGGAGTTAAATAATTGGTTAAGAAGAGTATATAGTGAGATATCAATTAAATTAGATGTTAAGATACTTTCGATTACAGCTAAGTTAGAGTGAAGTAGAATCCCCACGCCTTGGTTGGGGAGTATGTCAAAAGTATGTTTGCGTTATCCAAGCCGCAATTTCACGATCAGTGAGGATTTTTTCAATTTTCATTGCCTCAGCCTTAGTTGCTATCAAAATATGCTTCATCATCACCGCCTCTTGAGCTTCAGCCGCGAGAAAAGCTGCATTAAGGGCAATGTTGCGGATGCTGCCCCCAGTTACCGATAGTTGCCCTAAGCTTTCATAGTTCAATTCCACAGCCACTACGTTTAGCCAAACCCCACTTTTGGTAAAGCTTTGCCCTTTGGCGTACCTGGCTGGCTAATTCCTGCAACAGACTCTTGGTTTTTTCCGGCAGGATTAAATCTTCCCAGGTAGCTTGGCTTTCTACCCGTTGTGCTAAATCATCTAATTGGGGACGGGCTTGGGTGCGACAGTCGAGAAGCAGAAAGGTAGTAGAGGGGATAATTATTTTCCTGACAGGCTGCGATCGCAATTTCTTCACAGGTAGTCAGTGAATGACCGCCACTGATGATGTTTGGCCTGATATTTATATGACAAAAGAGGGAAGATGGTTCTCAAGACCGAGTTTGATGAAGTTAAAAATTTTTCTGAAGGACTAGCTGCTGTAGCTGTTGGTGAAAAATGGGGCTACATTAATCGAGCAGGACGGCTCGTTATTAAGCCTCAATTTGATTTCGCCAGCAAATTTTCCCAAGGATTGGCGCAGGTAACAATTGATGGCAAGCTGGGCTACATCGATAGAGCAGGGAAAAAAATTTGGTTTTCTGCTAACTAATTTAATCACTGGAGTTTAGACTAATTTAATAACAGTAGTTTGTCAGACGACGAAGCTACCACAGTTATGTCATCTCTGCTTGAGGGTTGGCTGCGTTGGCAAAATCTTTTCACTCCTGTAGATACTGATTTAGATGGTCTTAATGATGATGTAGTTCGTAATGATTACGTTAATGAGTGCGATTCGCGGATCTTGTAGGGTGCGTTTCTTAACTTAAAACCTTTATCCCCAACAATTTATTAATAACATTGAGGAGAGAAAACCTGGTGAACTAAGAATGCTCTCCATGCTTAATTGTCCTCAATGTAACTCCCAGCAAGTTGTCAAAAATGGTCATATCCACAATGGCAAACAACGCTTTAAATGCCATGAGTGTGGACGACAGTTTGTAGAAAATCCTACTAATAAAATAATTACAGATGAGACAAAAGCCTTGATAGAGCGCCTTTTGTTAGAAAGAATCTCCCTCGCTGGGATTGCCAGGGTAGTTCAAGTGTCAGAAAAATGGCTACAGGACTATGTTAATAGCAAATACGCTACTGTTCCTAAACAGGTCAATGTATCTGTTAAAAAAAAGGCAACTTGACAGTGGAAGCTGACGAGCTATGGTCATTTGTAGACAACAAAGGTAATAAACAATGGGTTTGGTTAGCCATAGATGAGCGAACCAGAGAAATTGTCGGAGTTTACATCGGTCAAAGGAATCGTGATGCGGCCCATCAACTATGGTCTTCTTTACCTGGGGTCTATCGCCAATGTGCAGTGGTCTATACGGATTTTTGGGAAGCTTATGAAAAAGTGATTCCGAGTAAACGACATCGAGCCGTAGGCAAAGAAACAGGTAAGACTAGCCATATTGAGCGACTCAACTGCACATTAAGGCAGCGAATTTCGCGATTGGTTAGAAAAGCTCTTTCTTTTTCCAAGAAACTGGAAAATCATATTTAAGCTATCTGGAATTTTGTCCATCACTATAATAAATCATTACCTGTTTAGGACTACCTTTTACTCTTCATTCTCTCCTAACTCTTCTTAATTGTAAAAAACCTACACCTGTCAGGCCATCTTTCCCCGTGTATCTCCAACACAACAGCAAAATGGCATTACCCACCAATCAAAACCGTTGGACAGCATCCCACAATTTTATTCGGTGGCCCTACAGCTTCTAAAATGGTATCTCCCAAACGGGCAGCAGGTAAGCCATTAATCAATACCGTTTTACTGCCATCAATAACTACTCCGGGGCCGTGGGGAGGTATAGGTAAAGGAGTACTACATATATGCACATCTGACAAACCAGCGCTACTGCTAATCATACTACCCATGGTTGCAGCAGCCGTTGCTTTTGCTGTTTCTTCTGCTACTTTGGCGGCTGGTGCGCCAGGAGTTCCTGCGGCTGCAACGGTAGCAGATTCAGCCGTTTTAATCGCAGCATCGGAGGTTTGTTTAGCTGATTGCAAGGCCCCAGCAACGGCAGCAGGTACACCCCGCCAAGCTGGTAATCCGCCAATAAAAACATTAATACTACCTGGCCCTCCTGTTAATACCGGGGGTAAGGGATGGGCAACAGCGTCGGTTATTCTTGCAGCAGGTTTACTCATTTATCGTTGCTCCTTTAACATTTATCAATGTAGGGGCGACCGGTTTTTCAGGTACTATTGAAACATAAACATCTAGGTTGGGTCGCCCTCCTAAATTATTGTTGGACTTACATTCTAATTTAACTTAATCACTCCCCCTTGAACACTTACCGCAGCAGTCCCTTTAATGGTAATAGTTTTAGCATCTAAAGTAATTGTATTGCCCTTGATTGTAATTGCCCCGGCTTGAGTTTGCATGGTGATACTTGTACTACCTTTTTTAATTTCAATAGTGTTGCTTTGGTCATCCATGCGAATCTCGTGGCCGGAATTGGTTTTAATATCGATAAATTTTTCGCTATCGTTGCATTGAATTTTGTGGCCATAAACCGTATCAAGAGTAATACCTTTTTTGTTGCTCCCTTTATCTTCTTCTGTAAATTGTACCTTATGCCCAGTACGGGTTTGGAAAGTTCTCAAGCGGACTTTGCCATCTGTAACTGAGTCTCCTACCCCTTCAGGAGTGGCATCTGTACCATTCCAAACACCACCCAATACACAAGGACGATGGATGTCGCCATTTTCAAAAATAACTAAAACCTCATCGTTAATTTCTGGCAAGCAGTCTAAACCTCTCCCTCCCCCTGCCCCAGGGCTTAAAACCCTAGCCCAATAGCTAGAATGTTCTTCTGTGAGGGTGGGGAATTTGACCCGCACTCTGCCCCATTTGTTGGGGTCATTGTTATCTGTCACAATGCCGATTAAGGGTGCTTGTCCTGGCTGTAAACGATTAGGAGGAGAGATAGTATCGAGAATATCTCGCCCTTTCAAGCCTCGTACACTGAACTCTGTAGTATAAATCCTATCTTGGAAAAGGTGGCGAGTTTCGGTAACGTAATACTCCCCATTATATTTGCCCATTTCCGATAGTTTAACCACCTTACCTGGTCTAATCAAGGCGTTGCCTTCTCCTTTGGCATCAGCATGAACGAAGTTACCTCCTAGTTCATTACAGAGGGCTTGAGCAATTTTATCAGCTTCTTTGGCGGTAAAAACTGATTGGTCTACTACAACCATTTTCGGGGTAGAGGGTTTGCCTTGAAAAGCGGTACTAGTGCTTTTCCCCTTACCGTATTCTGTTTTAGTAATAACTTGATCAGTATTTTTAGTGGAGACAATAGTTTGTTTACGAGAGTAATCCCAACCTCTTACTTCTACCTCTTTTACTTGTTCAGCACTATTAACTCTGACTCGAAAACTATTAAAGTCTTGCAACCATTGCAATTCTAAAGATTCATCAGATTTAGGTTCCCGGAAGTTAAGTTTACCATCTTGAACGAAACATTCAAAACCATTCCGAGCAGCTCTTGCCCGTAAAAATCCCATGTTAGTTTGGTTATTTTGAAAAACATAACCATTAGAGCCATTAATATCCCCATAACCGTCAATAGCTCCCGTATCATCTATTTTGTTAGTAGGAATACCAACTTCCCCAGCAATTTTGTTGACAATATCTTTATCTGTCATATTCTGGAAAGAACGGTTATATTTTCCTCGATGCAGACGATGGGAAATATCATAACCTCTGATGATGATGGGAGCTTCTGCACCACTGGTAAAGTAAGCTTCAATGGCAGTGATTTCTCCTTCTAGTACATAGTCCTGGTTTGCATCATCAAATTCTTCAGAGCCTGTGGTACTAGAACCAAAACCAATCTTAACAGTTTTACCAATTTCAAATAAGCTTTCATGCTCCCAAGGTTCGTCTTCGTTATTACCTGGTTCGTAAGCATTTCTAACAATAATGGTAAACATTCCTGGTAAGTGCAAACTCTCTTCTACAGAGATTTGTAAAATGTCTTCTTTTAATTTTTCAGAAGCTTTTTGACCATCTATTTCTAAAAGTGGTTCAGCTCGATGACTAACTCCGCCCATAATTACCTCGAAAAATTAAACTTTTTAACTACTATTAAAAAAACTTGAATTGGTAATTAAAATCTACCAAAATAACTTAACCTCTTCTTCTACTTTCTGCTTGACGCTGACTTTGGGAGGGGGCAGAAGTACTATTGGAAGCATTTTCTTCTTCTTCATCTGCTTCTTTTAAAGTAAGGCTGCTAATTACTGCCCTAACGGGAGTTCCATCTTCTAAGAACATGGTTAATTTGTAACTCAGTTGTTCAATAAAGCAACGTCGCAAATAAACAACACTTCCCCACTGGAAGGTATATAAAGGTGGGCGTTCTTTTCCTGGAGCAAATGTTACGGCTTCTTTGAATTTATCAATATGCTTTTCGACAACATTAGTTCCCTCTTCATAGGTATCAAACATAATATTGCTAATTGTAACTGTGTAAGCTTCTATGTGCGAAAAACTAACTTTGGGAGTACCACTTTTACTATGGCGTGCTGAGGTACTTTCATTAGTAGCAACTTCCCCTTTAAACTCTAATTCCATAGGGTTAAACATGAATTCAATTTTAGAAGCTTCTTGGGAAATAAGTTGTGCTTTTTCTAAAGGCATATTTGCTCCTATGTCAAGTTATTGTAATTAAAGTTGATCTGCTTACCAGCCATGTCTTTCTCGTTCAATTTCTAAGCGTTGTCTAATCAGAGAGTAGATTTCTCTAGCCAGAATATCTAAATTTCTTTTCTCGGCTTCTTGATTATTTTCCTCTCCTCCTAAAGAATTACCAGAATTATAAGATGACAATACAACTTCTTCTTCCTCACCCGTTGAAGTTTCTGTAGCTTCTGAGGAAGACATTTGAAGTAAAGTTTCTTGTACTAAGTTTGAAGTGATTCCTGAGTACTTATTATCTCCGTTATCATTATTCCCGGAATTGTCTTCTTTTTTCTGTATAACTGGGCTTTGTAAACTTACTTCCTCGGTTTGTTTCTGCACTGTTTGGTTTGAAGAAGAGTTTTGTACAGAATCAATATTACTCGCCCCTAATAATTCGCTAATACTAGACCAAGAACTTGGTACACCTACAGAAGAACTTGGTTTGATTTCAGATTTTTTTGCTGCTTGAAAATTAGATACCTCTGTTGGGGGAGAGTTATCTAATTGATTTGAAATAAAGGGTTTTACGATGGAATTACTACTAGTAGAGTTCGCATTAGAAGCTACTTCGGATTTAGCTTGAATACTTGCTGGTAATTCACCAGAACTAATTGTAGAGGATGGGGTGATAAAATTGCTTTCTTGAACAAGAGGATTGCTATTACCCAAAGGAGTTGTACCAGATATATTATCTAAAACTGTAGGTAATATAGGTATGGTTTCAGAAGTTTCTAAATCCGAAGTTGGCACAGCATTTTCTGAAAAAGCTTGTACTAACGGTTCGCTTACTGATGTTTTTTCATTAATAGATGGAGTTAAAGAAGTTTCACTTTCTGGAGATGTTGAGGCAGATTCTTGTTGAGGGAAAGCCTGAATTATTGGTTCAGTTACTGATGTTTGTTCATTAATAGATGAAGCTAGAGAAGTTTCACTTTCTGGAGATGTTGAGGCAGATCCTTGTTGAGGGGAAGCTTGAATTATTGATTCGGTTACTGATGTTTGTTCATTAATAGATGAAGTTAAAGAAGTTTCACTTTCTGGTGGTGTTGGAGAAGCCTGAATTAATGGTTCAGTTACTGATGTTTGTTCATCAATAGATGAAGTTAAAGAAGTTTCACTTTCTGGAGATATTGAGGCAGATTCTTGTTGAGGGGAAGCCTGAATTAATGGTTCAGTTACTGATGTTTGTTCATTAATAGATGAAGTTAAAGAAGTTTCACTTTCTGGTGGTGTTGGAGAAGCTTGAATTAATGGTTCAGCTACTGATGTTTGTTCGTTAATAGATGGAGTTAAAGAAGTTTCACTTTCTGGAGATATTGAGGCAGATTCTTGTTGAGGGGAAGCCTGAATTAATGGTTCGGTTACTGATGTTTGTTCATTAATAGATGAAGCTAGAGAAGGTTCACTTTCTGGAGATATTGAGGCAGATTCTTGTTGAGGGGAAGCTTGAATTAATGGTTCAGTTACTGATGTTGTTTCAGCAATAGATGGAGTCGAAGAAGGTTCACTTTCTGGAGATGTTGAAGAAGCCTGAATTAATGGTTCGGTTACTGATGTTTGTTCATTAATAGATGAAGTTAAAGAAGTTTCACTTTCTGGTGGTGTTGGAGAAGGCTGAATTAATGGTTCAGTTACTGATGTTGTTTCAGCAACAGATGGAGTTAAAGAAGTTTCACTTTCTGGAGATATTGAGGCGGATTCTTGTTGAGGGGAAGCCTGAATTAATGGTTCAGCTACTGATGTTGTTTCAGCAATAGATGGAGTCGAAGAAGGTTCACTTTCTGGAGATGTTGAAGAAGCCTGAATTATTGGTTCAGTTATTGATGTTGTTTCAGCAACAGATGGAGTTAAAGAAGTTTCACTTTCTGGTGGTGTTGATACAGATTCTTGTTGAGGGGAAGCCTGAATCAATGGTTCAGTTACTGATGTTTGTTCATTAATAGATGAAGCTAGAGAAGTTTCACTTTCTGGAGATGTTGAGGCAGATTCTTGTTGAGGGGAAGCTTGAATTAATGATTCAGTTATTGATGTTGTTTCAGCAATAGATGGAGTTAAAGAAGTTTCACTTTCTGGAGATGTTGAGGCAGATTCTTGTTGAGGGGAAGCTTGAATTAATGGTTCAGTTATTGATGTTGTTTCAGCAGCAGATGGAGTTAAAGAAGTTTCACTTTCTGGTGGTGTTGATACAGATTCTTGTTGAGGGGAAGCCTGAATTAATGGTTCAGCTACTGATGTTGTTTCAGCAATAGATGGAGTCGAAGAAGGTTCACTTTCTGGAGATGTTGAAGAAGCCTGAATTATTGGTTCAGTTATTGATGTTGTTTCAGCAATAGATGGAGTTAAAGAAGTTTCACTTTCTGGAGATATTGAGGCAGACTCTTGTTGAGGGAAAGCCTGAATTATTGGTTCAGTTACTGATGTTTGTTCATCAATAGATGAAGTTAAAGAAGTTTCACTTTCTGGTGGTGTTGATACGGACTCTTGTTGA
>CAWDOD010000005.1:0-146666 GCA_963803805.1 uncultured cyanobacterium
CAACAGTTTCTGCGACAGGTTCAGAAGATTCTATCTCCTCTTCTGCTACAGTTTCAGAGGTTTCTGTTCCTTGTTCAGCTACTGGTTCAACAGATTCTTCTTCAGTAACAGTTTCTGCGACAGTTTCAGAAGATTCTATCTCCTCTTCTGCTACAGTTTCAGAGGTTTCCGTTCCTTGTTCAGCTACTGGTTCAACAGATTCTTCTTCAGTAACAGTTTCTGCGACGGGTTCAGAAGATTCTATCTCCTCTTCTGCTACAGTTTCAGAGATTTCTGTTCCTTGTTCAGCTACTGGTTCAACAGATTCTTCTTCAGTAACAGTTTCTGCGACAGTTTCAGAAGATTCTGTTTCCTCTTCTGCTACAGTTTCAACAGATTCTTCTTCAACCTCTTGTGACTGACGTTGTTGAATATTTTGATAAGCAGCTTTAGCCCATTGTAAATAATCTTCTTGACTAGGTTCGCTACTCTCTTGAGTCTTTTCCTCCACAGATTCCTGAGTTTCTGAGGGAGTTGACTCGGTTTTTTGGGTTTCTTGTTCTTTCCCTTTATCTTTATACTGCCTACGGAACCAGTTAAACATAATTAGTTGTCAGTTATCAGTTAGCAATTAGCCATTAGCCATTAGCTATTAGCTATTATGAATGATTTGTTCCGTCACCCGTCTTAACACCCCATTGATAAACCGATGTCCTTTTTCATCGGAGTAGCGCTTAGCTAATTCTACTGCTTCATTAATAGCTACTTTTTGGGGAATCTCAAGAAACGATATCTCCCCTACAGAAATACGAAGGATATCGCGATCTATTTGGGGTAGGCGGTTTAATTGCCAGTCTACTAATGCCGACTCTATTTGCTCATCAATTTCAGCTTGACGGCGTTTCACAGTACCAACTAACTCTAAAGTATAGGTTTGTACTTCTGCTTGGTTGGCTAATTGAATAAATTCTGGTAATTCTAAAGCAGTTCCTAAACGATTAATTGCAGCTTGGGTTAGCTCAATTGCTTCTGTTACCATTGCTTTGGAACTTTCTATATTTGTAGAACGAGTTTCCGTTCCTAGAAGGCGATCGCTACCTCTTTTAACTTCAGCAGCAGCAGATTCTAAAGCTTCTTGTACTTCTAGGGTTAAAGCACGAATTGCTGCTAAAACCAGGCTATTTAAGTCTTCAGTGGCTAATTTGCCTGGTTTGTGGCTAATTTGACTCAAACTTAAAAGAGCTAGCTCTCGCGCAATGCGACGGGGTTGTTTTCGAGGTGGCATGGGAGAGTTGTATGGGGTAGATGACATCAGGTTCTCAGTGTACAGTAAAAGCTAATGGCTAATCGCTAGTTGCTAGTTGTTTTTTCCCTAGCTCCCCATCTTCCCATCATCCCTCTTCTTCAAGGGGAAAAACTTGTCGCTTTTCTTCTGATATCTTGGTTAAAGAAGGCTCTAAAGCTAGCTCTTTTTTCCTCGGCATTTTTTTCTTACTAGCTGCATTGGGTAGAGCAACAGGTAGTGTTTCTGAAGAGTTATTCGGATTGACAATTCCCCCTGAAATTAGCACCTTAAAAGCATCTTCAATAGACATAGAGAGGCTAATCACATCATCTTCAGGAACCATTGCGTACCAACCTGAAGTTGGGTTAGGGGTAGTCGGAATAAAAACACTGAGCATCTTGCGGGAAAAATTAGACTTCAACTCGCCGCTCACACTCCCTGTCACAAAACCCAAAGTCCAAACATCTCGGCGAGGATACTCTACCATAACCACCCGGCGAAACTTACTATTAGAATCTTGCAGTAAAGTTTCCAGGATCTGCTTGAGGGTTTTATAAACTGAACCTGCTAAGGGAATTGCTTGAAGAATTCTTTCTCCTAAATTTAATAACCATTGTCCCGCAATGTTGCGAGCCATAATACCAATGAGGAGAATGGCAGTTAAAGGCACAGCTAACCCCACAGACAAATCTATTAAATTAGTCAAAATCGGGTTGAGACTATGAAAGGGATTAACTTGTTTCGGAATTTTGGTGAGAAAATTAATCACCCAATTGGCAATGGTGATGGTTAACCAAATAGTTGTAGCTAAAGGGATGACGACCAAAAGCCCTGCGATGAGGTAGTTTTTGATATCCTGCTTCAGGCGCTGAATCACAGAATGCGAATTCTCCTTATGACTAGATGAGGGAGTTTTCCGGTTTCGGTTGGACTTGAATTCTCCAGATGGCACAGCAGCTTAATATATTTTGATAACTCTCTTCTTACATTATGTAACTTTTGTAAAAAAATGTTTCAATTTAGTTTTTTGTATAATTTTGCTCACGTAATGAGAAAAGAAAGCTTTCTTTTCTCAGGTATCACAGTTTACATTTTAGCATTTTGGGGTAGGCAAAGCCCTCTCTCTGGTATCGCTATACAAGTACCAGCTTAGGAGCTTTGCTTCAATGCTTTGCTGTGTTTGAGTTCCCAAACCTTAAGTAGAATCAAATATTCATAAAAAGCTTGCAACATACACCAATTAAATCCTGCCCTGCCATCAAGAATGCCAAGCAGTAGGAAGTACATATAAAAAAACCGTAGTAGGGGGCGCAAAGGTAAACGTAAAGATAAATCTTTGAGCGCTCTTCTTCTTTCTACTTCAGAATTACCAAGAAACAACGTTCGTAAATTAATCTCCCCTTGCTCTAACTGTTTTAAAGTTTCTTTAGCTTCGTCGGTGGAGTAACGGTTATGCTTGTCTAACCAACGACTAAAACCCTTGCCACTTGTATAGTGAGGGTAAGTTTCTTTTAAAAAACCAGTAGAACCTTTGCAAACCTCCCTTTCGGTATGACCGTAATCATCAAACCAAACCGAATCTTTCCGAAACAGGCGCATTTGGTAGCGGGGATACTGGGTAGAGTAGCGTATCCACTTCCCCATAAACATAACTCTTTCTGCCACATAGTAGCCGATATGTTCTGGGGATTGAATTACCTGCTTACACTCTGTAAATAACTCTGGGGTTAGGCGTTCGTCAGCTTCTAAAATGTAAACCCAATCGAATTTAGTAGCAACTTCTTGCAACATCCAAGTCCTCTGGCGACCATGGCTTTCAAAAACGTGCTGTTCTACTCGAACTGGGTAATTTCGAGCAATTTCTACGGTGCGATCGCTGCTAAAAGAGTCTACTACTACAATATCGTCGCACATTGAAGCTGACTCAATACAAGCAGCGATTTCTGTTTCTTCGTTGTAGGTCAGGATATAAATCGAGAACATTTCCTGGTGTAATTCAATTGAGCTATCAGCACCCTCTAAAAAAGCTATGAGGGGCTGATAACTTTGTGCTATTTGCTGACAAACCTACTCCAAATCATCCTTAGTTCACAACTTATTTTGGTTTTTTAGTGCCTTTAGGGGCTTTGCGACGACCTCCTGAAGCACCACTGGTTATACTCCTTAAGCCTGTCCAGCCAATAGTAATGTAACCGATAGCCAATAACAAGCTACTAATTCCTGTCCGGATTCCTAACTTAAAAGCTTCAGCCCTAGCATTTTCTTGAGCTTCTTTTTTACGTGTACCTAATTGATTTTCTGCTTCGGAAATCCTTTCTTCTATAGCATCAGGATTATCTTTTAGTTCCTCAAGGGCTGCCCGACGCTGTTCTAGTTCTTGAATTTGCTGCTCGTTAAGCTCTTGCCCATTAACCTTACCAGTATCAATTGCTTCATTAATTTGTGCAATGGCTTGATCGTTTTGCAAAAGGGCCCCAAGCTGTTCTGACTCTTGAGCAATGCGACTTTCAAATTGACCAGCCCTTTCCTCAATTTGTTCTAGAGCCTTGCCTTTCTCTTTGTTGATATTGTTGAGGTGTAAAGGCACTATGAGTAGGAAAATCAAGCCTAAAATGCTAGCAATGATAAAAGACCAAAACCGCAAATCCTTAAAAGAAGAAGGACGAGTGTTGGTCGCTAAATCGCTATTGAGATTACCAATCCAGTAACCGGCAACCAAAAAGGCTATACCCACCATAGGAATGATACCTCGGTCTACCATCTGGGTAACGTAGTTGATTTGCCAGAGAGGTTCAAGGGGTTTAAAAGGGATGCCAAGAACAAGGTAATCGAGTAAAGAAGAAATTATTAATATGACACCTACTATCTTAAGAGTAAGAGAAGTATAGGAAGAATTGACTGGGTTATTCATCAGTATTTAATACCTAGCTTATGAGACTAGCTTGCCCGAAAAGCCAACTTTTTTTCGCCATAAACGAATCTTAAATTGACTGGGTATCAAAATCCTAGCAAGGGAAGGGAACAATTGGCGAACCAGAAAATTTTAATTAACTAATCAATAAGCAAAAATAAAGTTTTCAACCCTGCTACGATACTCTCTGCTTCCTTATTCCCTGTACCAACCAACAACCTATTTAACTAAGCACAGTAGTGATATATTGCTGCTGGGAAAGTTATGGCGTAGTCATTAATCATCAATGACAAAAAAACAATGAGAAAAATCCAAGTTTTAGCTGATAAACCAGCCTTAATAGAGCAGGCACTCTCCCTGATCTTAGAGAGAATTCACACAGCTTGCCAAGAAAGGGGGCAGTTTACCATTGCCCTAGCAGGAGGTAGTACACCCAAACCATTATATGAAGCGATCGCAGCTCAAGCTTTACCTTGGGAAAAAATCCATGTATTTTGGGGAGATGAGCGTTACGTTCCAGCAGATCATAGCGATAGCAACCAAAAGATGACCCGTGAGGCTTGGTTAGATAAAGTTAACATCCCTGTTAGCAATATTCATCCTATGCCTACAGGAGGAGGAGATCCTGTAGCTGATGCTAAAAACCACTCCCAACACTTACAAGAATTTTTTCAACTCTCTCCTGGAGAGTTTCCCCGTTTCGATCTTATTCTTTTGGGTACAGGGGATGATGCCCACACAGCCTCTTTATTTCCCCATACCGATGCTTTGAAAGTAAAAGATAGCTTGGTTACAGTGGGTAATAAGAGTGGCGAACCTCGCTTAACTTTTAGTGTTCCTTTAATCAATCAGGCTAGATGCGTCATTTTCTTAGTAGCTGGAGAAAACAAACAAACAGCCCTAGCTCATATTTTTGCCTCAGAAGCCGATGATAGCGCCTATCCAGCTCGATTAATTCAGCCTGAAGGAGAATTATGGTGGTTACTAGATGAAGCTGCTGGCGCTGAGCTAGAGTCGAATTAAAAGATAAGCGAGGATTCGATTCGCAAAACTACACATAAAATAATTGATCTAGTGTTATGATTACCTGTCCCAATTGCGATCATCAAAACCCAGAAGGAGCAAGCCAATGTGAAGCTTGTTATACTCCTTTACCACAAACGACTAGCTGTCCTAATTGTGGCGCGTCAGTACAAACCGATGCTACTTTTTGCGGTCAATGTGGTCAAAGTTTAGAACCAACTGCTAGTGCCGGAGGAGATATTCCTGATCCTCTACCAGCAACAGTAGTAAGTGCAGGAAGTCCTGCTGTCTCAAGTGAACCTGTCGTCTCCAGTGAACCTGTTTCAACCCCAGTAGTTGCTTCTCAACAAGAGGTAGAAGAAGCAGAGGTTGAGGTTGAAGCTAGTATTCCGCCAACCCCGGTTATGCCTCCTCCTGATCCCTCGACATCACAAACTCCTGTTGTTTCTTCTCCTGATCCCTCCACTCCTCCCCCAGCTTCACCAGCACCAGGTAACTCTTCTACTCAACTCCAAGTACAAACAGCTAGCTTGTTTCATATACAAACTGATACCCAAATTGAATTACCACAAAATGTAGATGTCATTCATCTCGGTAAGCCCAATGATAAAATTCCTCCTGATATTGATGTATCGGGTTTTCCTGAGTCTAGTATTGTTTCGCGGATTCATGCTGATATCAGAGTAGAAGGAGATACTTATTTCCTGGAAGATGTTGGCAGTGCTAATGGCACTTATGTTAACCATACTCCTTTATCTTCGGGAAATCGCCATCGTCTTCGTCCTGGCGATCGCATCGCTTTAGGGAAAGGAGATAAAGTAACTTTTATTTTCCAAATGTCGTAACAGTAATGCCAACGCTAACAGCTAAGTAGTTAGTGTTGGCTTTTCTTTATCGTGAATTTTCTAACTATTCTTTATCGTGAATTTTCTAACTATTCTTTATCGTGAATTTTCTAACTATCTTTAACCAAGGGAAATCATTCATTAACCGATTTTCCCCTTTCATCCTTATATTCCTAACATTCGGTTGAGATGGGAGTGCCAAAGCAAAATATCGTGATTGGTTTTCCTTCTCGCAAGATGTTTCGGCTGACTGAGTTTGCCATAGGTTAAATAAATAGAAATATGTTTGCCAGTTAGCTAACATTTTTTTGATATGAAAAATTTTAAGATTGAATATTTAATAACCCTTGACCAGAAAAAACCTTTTTGCAATAGTGTCGATTCTTTCAAAAACTTATTTGAAATGATTGATGAGACTGTAGTAGAAGATGCCGTAATTAAATATAAATCTCTGGAAATTAACTACAAGATACAGACAAGTAAAATTGCTGAGGACGAGCATGATTACTTTCATCTTAGGTTTGACTTTAACGATGAGAATAATAGAGATTAAACCTAAGTTGCAAGAAGCTATAGATAAGCTAGATGAGATTGATGTACCTCAAGAGGATAGGGAGGCTGTTGTAGAAAATGCAGAGTTTGGATCTTCAACGTTCAAAGAGAAAACCATCAGAGTCTTAAAAGCAGGGGGAACTGAAGCTCTAGCAGGAATGACTAGCTACTCTCCTATGATTAATATCGCGTTGGCTGCATATCAAGGTTTTTTAGAAGCAAAAGTATTGAATGACAATAATACAGAACAAAAAGAGATTCCGAATTTGCAAGATGGAGACAATTAGAATTGTATCAGTTAGTGCGATCGCCCAAATAGACATCTCCAGAAAAGAATTAGATTATAGTAAAAGAAGATAAAAAAGTACTTTTGATTAAAAATTGATAGTTTGATTATCCTGAAAATTCTACCCAGGATAATCATTGATGTTTAATAATAAATAGTATGACTTGTCGCAGAGCGATAGTAAGGGGGTAATTTCATGCAATCAAATTGGCGCATTGGTTCACTATTTGGTATCCCTTTTTACATTGATTCTTCTTGGTTATTAATCTTAGTTTTTGTCACTGTGATTAATGCTGGTGATATTAATGCCAGCAATGTAGTCGTAGGGCAACCCGTTTTAGGCTGGGTGGCTGGCTTTATGATGGCTTTGTTATTATTTATTTCGGTTTTATTACACGAATTAGGCCATAGTTTGGTAGCGAAAACCCAAGGAATTGAGGTTAACTCCATTACTCTATTTCTTTTTGGGGGTATAGCTTCCATTGCTAGAGAATCAAAAAATCCCCGCGAAGCCTTTCAAGTTGCTATCGCGGGGCCAGTAGTTAGCGTTCTTTTATTTGCCCTTTTCTTCAGCTTGAGTCAAGTAGTAGCAACAGATAGTCTGCCCCAATTAGTTACCTCGGATTTAGCTAGAATTAACCTGGTTTTAGCTCTGTTTAACCTCATTCCTGGTTTACCTTTAGATGGAGGGCAAGTCCTTAAAGCAGCAGTTTGGCAGGTTACAGGTAGTCGTCTAAAAGGAGTACGTTGGGCGGCGGCAACAGGTAAACTGCTTGGTTGGTTTGGTATTATTTTCGGACTATTTTTAGTCCTGATCACAGCAGAAATTGGGGCAATTTGGCTAACTTTAATCGGTTGGTTTATCCTGCGTAATGCTGCTGCTTATGATCAGGCGATCGCCCTCCAAAAAGCTTTACTGGAACTTGTGGCTGCTGACGCTATGACTCACGATTTCCGGGTAGTGGATGCTAATTTAACGCTTCGGGGTTTTGCAGAAGAATTTGTTCTTGCTAATATCCAAACACCCAAACCCTATTATGCTTCTGCCGACGGGCGTTATCGAGGTTTAATTGATTTTGAGGATTTACAAGCCACTGAACGTAGTGAATGGGATAAGTTAACTTTATCGGATATTGCCCAACCTTTAATAGAAATACCTTCGGTAGAAGAGAAAAGTTCTTTGGTAGAAGTAATTAAGAAACTTGAAGAACAACAACGAAGTCACATAACCGTACTTTCTCCTGCCGGGGCTGTAGCGGGAGTTATTGATCGTGCTGATCTAGTTCGTGCTTTAGGGAAAAAGCAAAATTTACTTATTTCTGAAGAAGAAATCAAAAGAATTAAAACTGAAGGAACTTATCCGGCAGGGTTGCAATTAAATGCGATCGCTAAAGCAATTGAGGAGTAAAATTGAAAGTGAGAAGGTAATAGATAAACTGAGGATAAATGTTTAAGGAAATTGCTAAGGCTTTTCATAAAGACGAGTAGCAAAATTCTTGGAACGTGTGGGGGAAAGCGCCCTGGCTTTAAGAATAGCAGCAGTTAAAAAGGCATAGGAAATAACTCCTACTATCGCTAACAATAAAGAACTGTAGTAACCGCTAGCATTCCATAAAGCATGGAGAAAAGAAGCGCTAAGATAGCCGACTAGAAGAATTTGCCAGCCTTTTTTGGGTTTAAGTACACTTAGCCCCACAAAGTAACCCAGATAGCCGCTATAGGCCATATGCCCTGCCACAGAACCTAATATTCTTGGTATCAGTAGGTGTAAGCCAGCTAATTGTGCTGCCTCTCCCCCGGCTTGGAGGGTAATATCATTAATAATATTCGGTACATACTGCCCAAGGGTTTCTAGGAGAGTAAAACCCACAGCAGAGGCTGTACCAAGAAGTATGCCATCAAGGGGTTCTTCTACTCCTAAACGCCCTCGCCAAGGGGGGCTAACTAATTTCCCGACTAAATATGCTCCTAAGATGGGTAAAGCTTTGAGCAATTCTTCCATCAACCCTGCCCCAAAAAACATATTAATTAAAAGCACCAAAAAACTGACATTAACATCTGATTCTGGTACTGTTCCGGGGAGAATTTCTCGGAAGAAAATGATAAATAAAGTTAGTAAAGGGCTGATGAGAATAATGCTTGTGGTTAAGGCAGAAGCAAGTAAGACAAACCAGGATTTTGGTTTGCCACAAAGTTGGTAGATGTAATAGTAAGCAATGCCAGAAATGTAGGCCGCAATGAGGAAATTGTAAACGCTAGGTTCTCCTACCGCAGCGAACATAGAAACCACAAATAAAACCGTGAGGATGCCAGGGATGAGATAGGCTTTATTTCTTAAATCTTTTCCGGTAGAAGCAATGGGAAACAATTGGGTAAAGGTAACAGAATCATTTTCCGGTTTGACAGGAACTTGAGAAAGAGAATTTCCTCCATTAACTACCGGAGTGGCAAGAGGAGGATCTGGAACTAAAAGAGGTGTAGGTTGCAACAACTCAAAGACAAATGCTGGCCCATCATTGCCTAAACTTAAGCGATCGCCATTTTGCAAAGTTTGACAGCCATATAAGCGTTGTTCATTGACAAAGCTACCATTAGAACTGTCTAAGTCACATACTTCCCATAGATCGGCACTTAACCACTTAATACAGAGATGCCGACGAGATACCCCTTTATAGAGATTAATCTCTAAAGGGATTTCACAGCTAGGATCTCTACCGATGATTACTTCTTGCCCCTCACAAAGTTCGTAGGGAGGTAAAATTTGCCCCCCAACATCCCCTGTTGATAGCTGCTTAAGATATCCCTTTACTTGGCTGGCCATTAGTTAATCGTCAGTCTCTAAGTTATTATTTGTTATTGGTTTAGGATAACTTATTGGCTTTTTAAGGGAATAGTCACTCTTTCAATAGGGGATTGCTAGTTGCTAAAATCTTAGAATTCCTGGGATATTTTATTTCTTGAAGTACCCTACTCCCCTTTCCCTGCTCCCTTTCAAGCAAACTGGCTTAAATAGTTGTGAACAAATTGAACACAAATAGAACCTTCCCCAACCCCAGAAGCAACTCGTTTAATGGAACCGTGGCGTACATCTCCTACAGCAAAGACACCAGGAACATTAGTTTCTAAAAGATAGGGATCTCTTTCTAGAGTCCAGCCTTGGGGACGGTTGCCTTTGCTGGGTAAATCGGGCCCGGTGAGGATAAATCCTCGCTCACTTTTGGCTAACATTCCTTCTAGCCAATTGGTATGAGGAACAGCACCAATGAAAATAAAGAGGGAGTTAGCCGCAACAGTTTGGCTTTCACCAGTTTGAGAGTTGGCAATCACCAAAGCTTCTAAGCTATTTTCTCCTTTTGCTTCTATGACGCTGCAATGGGTTTGGACAACGATATTTTCCGTTTCTTCAATTTGGTCAATTAGGTATTGGGACATACTTTTAGTTAAAGAGTCTCCCCTAACTAACATGGTGACTTTGCTAGCATACTTAGAAAAGTACATTGCTCCCTGTCCGGCAGAATTAGCTCCCCCAATCACATATACTTCTTCGTCCTGACAGGATAAAGCTTCGGTTTGGGCTGCGCCGTAATATACTCCCGCGCCGGTTAATTTTTCAATTCCTGGTACATTAAGTCGCCGCCACCAAACCCCCAGAGCTAAAATGACTGCATGGCAACTAATTTCTGCGCCATCTTTAAGGGTAACGATACGATAATCATCTTGGACTTTTAACTTTGTAACTTCTTGGGGAGTGAGAATTTCCACACCAAAACGTTTGGCTTGGGTAACTGCCCGCCTTGCTAAATCTCCCCCGCTTAAACCAACGGGAAAACCGAGATAGTTTTCAATGCGAGAACTCGTTCCTGCTTGTCCTCCTGGGGCTTCTCTTTCAATGGTAACGGTGTGGAGTCCTTCAGAAGCACCATAAACCGCCGCGGCTAAGCCTGCTGGCCCTCCTCCTACTACAACTAAGTCGTAAAAAGGCTTCTCTGCTTGGGTTTGCAACCCAATTTTGTCAGCAATTTGGACATTTTCTGGTTGAATAAGGCGATCGCCACCAGGAAACAAGAGTTGGGGAAGTTGAGGTTTTTCGTCTTTGGTATAGCTGAGTAGTTTTTGGGCTTCTTCTTCACGTTCAATATCTAACCAACGATAAGGAATTTGGTTACGGGCCAGGAAATCCTTAATATTATGGGAACGAGGTGACCAGCGATCGCCTATGACGCGAATACCATTAAATTCAGGGCTAAAGGAAGCTAACCAATCTTCTAAAAGGTCATCGAGAATAGGATATAAGCGTTCTTCCGGGGGGTCCCAAGGTTTGAGTAAATAGTAATCTAATTTAGCTGTGTTAATCGCCCTGATAGCAGCTTCAGTATCAGCATAGGCGGTGAGTAATACTCGTTTAGCTAGGGGAAATATTTCCCCTGCTTGTTCAACAAATTCTACCCCCGACATTTGGGGCATTCTCTGATCTACTAAAAATAAAGAGACTGTTTCGTTGCGTAACTTAAGCTGTTTTACCGTATCAAGGGCTACTGCCCCAGAGTCTGCCCGTACAACTCGAAAGCGATCACCGTATTGCCTTCGCAAGTCCCGCGCGACAGCTTGTAACACTCCGGGATCGTCGTCTACTGCAATGATTGCTGGTTTAGCCATAATAATTCAGGACTTACGCAAAATGACAATTTTTACACTATATTATGTTATGAGGTAAGCAATTCCCACCCTTGTATCTTAGGAGAGTAAGATAACCCGTCCCCCTATCTCCCTATCTCCCTATCTCCCTATCTCCCTATCTCCCTATCTCCCTATCTCCCTATCTCCCTATCTCCCTATCTCCCTATCCCCCCATCAAACCTAATAAGTAAAATAAATGCCTGACAGCTTACAACCAATTACCCACCAACACAAACGCTGACCAATAATAGGGATGGGAAAACTTTTTATCTTGCAAAATAGCTAGTTGAGCGCGGCGCAGTGCCTCTGCTTTAGTTATATTCTTATCTTGAGATAACTCTTCGTAAAACCTAGTCATTAATATAGCTGTAGCTTCATCACTGACATACCATAAACTAGCTAAGGTACTCCTCGCCCCTGCCCGTACAGCCATACCTGCTAAGCCTAAAGCGGCACGTTTATCTCCAGCAGCAGTTTTGCAGGCGCTAAGTACTAATAATTCTATCGGCTGAGTTTGTTGGCGATCGCCCTTCAGAAGTCTATTTAATTCGTTAATATTAAGTTTATTGTCCCAAGTGAGAAGGAAAGTATCTTCTGCTTTAGAACTAAACTCGCCGTGGGTGGCAAGATGAATTACTTGGTAAGAAGATTGTTCAACTTCTTTCTGGAATCCTTCTTCAGTAAAAGATTCGTTAAGAAGTATTTCCCCAGGAACCTGTTGTTTAATGCGTGCTAATTCTTCCCCGACGTTGGGTAGGGGAGCAAAGCCTTGGCTTGCTTGGGTTAACCCAGCCCCAAGAACTTGAAGAGATTCCCTCGCTAAAGGTTTGGGATCTACTAATTGTAAACTAGGGGCAAGGGAGACGCTATATTTTTCCGCTAAATATTTCTCGCCGTCGTAGAGGCTATTCAGGGGAATGCTACGCAGACTACCATCAGAAACAAAGACGAGGTTTGTAATCTTGCTGGCGGCTAAGTCTTTTTCAATGGGGCGAATAACCCAATCGTAGACCTTTTGGGCAGGTTCAGTGAAATTTTCAATGAATACCCGCTTCCTAGCTACTGTGAGGGCTGTCAGCATCTCTTTGAGGGTTTCTTCGACATCGGTTTGAGAAACCTTAGTACTGTAGCTTTTCAAGGGTTGTCCGGGGAGGGCAAGAATGACTTGTAAGCTATTTTCTAAAATAATGGTGTAGAAGATTGCCGAGGAAGGATCAAGGCGATCTATAGTTACAGGTTGGGCATCTAAGCAAGCGTCTCGAAAAAAGTTATCCATCTCTGCTAATTGCAGTGATTCAATTACTTCCCTAGCTTGTTTAAGATTTTCTTGGGAGATATTCGGGTTTAGTTTGGCAACTTTACTATTTGCTTTAGTTTGTTTTTCAGAGGTTTCTAAGAGGAGGGCAACTAATTCTCGGTAAACAGGTTCGACACTTTCTGTAAAGGAGAATTGCACATCCGAATTAACTGCTACTAAGTCACTACGTAAAGATTTGAGGCTTGCTACTGCTTGAGAATAAGCGGCGATCGCTGCGTCTATTTGTCCTTGAAATTTAAGGATTTTTCCTAGTTGCCATTGCCATTGATAGGATATATCAGTAGCATTGTTACTTTGGGAAAGAATCAAGGCTTGTTCAGTTAGTTGTTTGGCTTCTGGCCATTGTTGATTCTTTTCATACAATGCTCCCAAAGTTCCCAAGCCGTAGGATTGCGCCCTTTTGTCTCCTAAACTCTCAGCATCGCTGATGGCAGTAGCTAAAATTTGAGCAATTTCAGAGTTAGGTACAAGGGATTTTTGTGACAATTTGAGCAAGCTTTGGGCTAAATTAATCTGTCCATAAATAGCAGCTTGACTAAGAGGTAATTGCTTTAAGTTTCCTTGAATTTCCCTAACTAAAACCTCAACATCGTCTAAGTTTCCCTCTGCAACTAAAAGACTAAGTTGATTTAGTTTTGCTTGAGTAATCAGTTCTTGATTCAGAGCAATTTTAACAGCTTGTTGATAATAATCAAGGGCGGCTTGGGTTTGTTGCTGCAATCGGGCTGTATTGCCTAAGCTTATTAGGGTTGCAGCAACCATTTCTGGCTTTGAGAGTTCTTGGGCAATAGCTAAACTTTTTTTCAGTTCCACTTGAGATTCTACTAGCTTCCCTGTATCACGATAAACATCCCCCAAACTTTGTAAGGCTTTAGCTTTGAGGATATTGTTGGGTTTACCTTCTAAGGATTTATTAACCGAATCCAAGGTTCTTTCAGCTTGAGAATGTAAACCTAGAGTATGTAAAGCTTGCACTTCATTAATCCTCCCTCTAGTGAAGTTAGGTAAATCCTCAAGTTCTTGATAAATTTTGGTTGCTTGCTTCCAAGTATCTAAAGCATCCTCTGCTTGCCCCAAGCTAAGTTGAATTTGTCCTTGCACTTCCAACGCTTGAGCAAAAAGCTTACGATTACTTTCTGGTTCAATTAATTCAATGGCAGTAGCAATTCCATCTTGGGCAAGTTGCCATTTTCCTAAGTTTTGATAAACTAAAGCGAGATTGCGCCAAGTCGCCCCTTGTCCCGACAGATTATTTTCTTGTTTGTAAGCCCCTAAAAGCTTGTACAGTAGGGGAATTGCTTCTTTAAACTGACCCATTTCATAAAGCTGTTGTGCCTGTTTTTCTAACTCTTTTGTTAATAAGTCATCCTTCGTTTCTTCCCAGGTGATACTTTCAGTTTCCCTACCAAGGAAGTTGGCAGCTAAAGTTTCTTTCCCCCCCAAGCTACAAGCTAAGGTTAACAAAAACAGAGTTAAAACAGGTAAGTTTTTCATCGACTAGCAATATTCCTAATCTTTTCTTCTTCTATCTTTCCCGTATATAGTGGCTTTTCACCTGAGTATTATTATATATCTCCGTTTTTTTGTGTCTGAACTTAAGGTATTTATCTAGTTTGCCAAATAGAGAAAATCCCTCTCCTAAAAGAATTGGAATACGAGCAATAATCATTTCATCAATCATATCTTCTTGCAGGAAACTTTGTATTACACCACCGCCATCAATATATAAATTTCTATATCCTTGTTGATGCAATTGCTTAGTTAGTTTCTTGATGTCCCCACTGACAATTTTAGCCTTACCAAGAATATGTTCGGGGAGCTTGGTGAGACTATTGCTTAAGAGAAAAACAGGTTTTTCATAGGGCCATTTGTCAAAAGTTAAAACCTTCTCAAAAGTATTTCTTCCCATGACGATGGCATCTATCCTAATCATAAACTCAGCATACCCATAATCGCTCCGTTCAGGATTAGGAGAATTGTACAACCAATCTAAGCTTCCATCTTTTGTTGCAATAAATCCATCTAAGCTTGTGGCTATGTAGACATAATTTGCCATAAGTAAAATCTGTCTTAAAAGTTTAATTTTTCGTTTTTACTTCTCAAAATATTCAAGGTTTTTGGCTTTTTTCTCAAATCACTCTCTCGTTACCACCATCAATGGGAACCTGGGCAGCAGTAGTTTTGGCAAATAAAGGGCCACACATTTCAGCCGCTAATTCAGCAACATCGTGGCTAGTTACTTCCACTTGCAAGATATTATTCTGCTTATACTCTTCTACCGTTAAGCCGTAATGTTGAGCGCGATCACGCAATATTTTTTCTGTCCAAATACCTGTATCAAATACAGCATTGGGGTGGAGGGTGTTAATGCGGATCTTATCTTTGCCCCATTCTAAAGCAGCGACCCTAGCTAGTTGATTGAGGGCAGCTTTAGAAGCAGAGTAAGCTGCTGCACCCGGTCCTGGTGCAGGGACATTTTTGGAGCCGATTACCACTACCCTAGCCTCTGCTGGAGAGAGTTTAAGGAAGGGGTAGCATTCCCGCATCAGGGCTAAATTAGCATCCAGATTGACTGCCATAACTTCGCGCCATTGTACGTCTGTTAAATCAGCGATCAGACAACCACCAGGAAAGATGCCAGCATTGAGAATGAGCATATCTAAGCCACCGAACTTTCTTACTACTTGTTCTAAGGCTTTAGTAACTGCTTGAGCATTGGTAATATCGCAGGTAAGACCATAAAAATCGGCGCAGTCCCAAATAGAGGTAACTTGTTCATTAATATCTAAACCTACTACTGCGGCCCCCCTCTTCAAGAGGGAATCAACACAAGCTTTACCAATACCAGAGGCTGCCCCGGTAACTACAGCGACTTCCCCAGTGAATATTGGCGGTTGCCCACCTTTTCTTAATTTTGCTTGTTCAAGATCCCAATATTCTACCTCGAAAAGCTGCTTGGCGCTTAAAGCTTGATAACCCCCTAAAGCTGTGGCAGATTTAATTACATCAATGGTATGGTTATAAATATCAGCAACAATATGGGCTGCTTTAACATTTTTACCCACAGTAGACATTCCCCATTCTGGATCGAGGATAACTCTAGGAATAGGATCAACCATCCGATGTTCTTGACTGCCATGAACTTTGAAGTATTGCCTATATTTCTCAACATAATCTTGTACATCCCGACCTAACATTGGTATCCTTTTGGTGCGAATGACATGATCGGGAGTAGCTGGGCCCTGTTGAGAAATTTCCTTGAGATCTTCTCTGTTGGCAAAGTTTAAGGTTTTGGGGTTGCGATGGGTGGATAAAATGACAGGGAAACCTGCTGTGGTAGAAAGTTTGTGACGCAAGGAGGCTAAGGTATAACCTAAAGTTACCTCCTCCATCTCCTTCATTTCTGGTGGCGGTAAAACTGCTTTTTTCCTTTGTAGATATCTTTCAGCACGGTTAACTAGATGAATCATCCTTTCATAGGATTCCCTAGCTGTAGAACCAAAGGAAAATATGCCGTGGTTTAGCAAAACCATACCAATAGTATTTTCGGTGGCTTCGGCAGCAAACTTTTTGGCACAAGCTAAAGCTAGTTCAAAACCAGGCATTACATAGGGAATAATTACAACACTATCCCCATAAATCTCAGCAATTTTTTCTTGTCCATTAGTAGTATTTGTGATGGTGACTACTGCATCGGCATGGGTATGGTCAACATATTTATAGGGTAAGGTAGCATGGAGAATAGTTTCTACTGAAGGAGAGGGGGCGCTAGCTAAGGTTAGATTTGTTTTCAACTCATTAACCATTTGAGGATCACTGAGGGAAGGCAATTTAGCTAACTTCAACAAATGCTTCATCCGCACAGGGGAAAAACCTTCCTCTTTAATGGTGGCAAGATCCCAACCGCTACCTTTAACATAGAGAATTTTTTCTTCTTCCCCAACCAGATTTTTTTGTTGAATCTTTACAGAAGTGTTACCACCACCGTGTAATACCAAGGAAGGATCTTTTCCCAATAAGCGAGAAGTGTAGACTCGCAAAGCCAACTCCCCTTGATATTGAGCCGCTTCTTCTTGTTGCCAAAGACTTTTCATCTTGATGATCCTCCCAGTTTGCACCAACCTACTGCCATTAGTTTAAACCGAAGCAAGATCAGAAAGTAGGACAAAAAACTAGTAGCGAAGTTTACTTTCCTGTAAACCCCGCTACCTACTTAAGTTTTACATAATAATCGCAAACTTATAGATCGCGAGCATTTTCTCCTGCAACCTGAGATTTAAGGGAGGAAAATTCACTTTTGAGTTCCTGTCTAGTTGAAGCCCGAAGTAAGTAGCGATAGACAAACCAACCAGAATAGCCTATGCCGATCAATTCAAAAAGAGGTGCAAGTAAAGGGACATCGTTAATGGAAGAGATTACCGCTAGAGTGATTTTTACAGCGATGATGCTGGAGATAAAAAGAGCTAAGTAGGTTAAAGGTTTTCTGTACTCAGAGGCGAAATCAATTACATAATCAGGGGCTTTGAGAAACTCAGCCACAGGTTCGAGGTATTCTTGCCAAGGGCGATCGCTCTTAGCCGGCTCTTTAGTTAATGTCGTCATTGTTCCCCCAGGCTCTGCTATGACTTCTGGTGGATGCTGTTCAGCCTGAGCAACTGTTTTAGCTTCAGCTTTTGTATCAATGTTAGATTCCATATTTTACCTGTCCTTTGTTTTCTAGGGAAGATTTTATATTTGAGAGAAGTGGATTTTAGCTGTCTATATTGCTAACTTTTGGTCATATTATCAGAATACATTCGCTTATTTAATTCTGCTTTAGTCATAATTCAAGCTACTAAAATAAGTTAGTAATCTCTAAGGGTATATTAATATCTAGCCCCTTTGAGAACCTGAATTTCTCTATGGCAACTAGATTTTAACTTAATTGTAGCTAAAAAAAATTTATCCTTGATGAGGATAGAACTGTTCCAAAATGAAGAGATAGATCCAAAAAATAACTTCAGCGAATGTCTTGTAAAATTTAATAAATAAGTTAGAAATTCTATAAGAAAAATTAAACTCACTCTTGATGTTCGAGAATTTTGGCATAGTCTCCCAAAGCATAGCAAGCCACTCTGAGACTACCTAAAGTTTGCCTTTCCACCTTGGTATCAGGGATGATACGAGCGATTTTCAAACGTTGTTCGTAGTAGTGGATCGCTTGAGCATATTCTCCGAGAGCGTCATAAGCTACTCCTAACCGCCCCAAGGCTTGCTCTTCTAAGCGATAATCTTCTAAGAGTCTAGCTGTTTTCAATCTTTCTTTACTGTAAGCGATCGCTTGATGATACTCTCCGATAGTGTGGCAAACATTAGCCAGATTCTTTAAAATTTGAGCTTCCATGCGGGCATCATCAAACTGCCGAGCGATAGCTAAACGTTGTTCATAGTAGCTAATAGCTTTGTTATAATCCTCTAGAGCATAACAAGCATTGCCTAAGTTCTTAAGAATTTGTCCTCCGATTTTAGAGTCACCTAATTTGTGAGCTAGGGCTAAGCTTTTCTCTTGGGTAGCAACAGCTTGTTCATATTCTCCCATGGCTTTGTAAACCAACCCCAAATTGTTTAGGCTAATCATCGCCCCTAATTCGTCTTGGAGTTGTTGGAGAATCACTAAACTTTTTTGCTGGTAGTCGATAGCTTGAGGATATTCTCCTAAGTGGCGATAGGAGTTACCTAAATTCCCCAATACTTGAGCTTCTAAACGCTGGTTACTAATACATTTTGCTTTCTCCAAACTTACACTACTGTATTCAATAGCTTGTTGATAATCACCTTTGGCATAATAAGCTAACCCCAAGTAGCAATTGACTTTAGCTAATCCAGAATTCTCTTCTAGTTTTGTATAAATATCAAGGGCGCGATTAAAGCTAGCAATGGCATCATCAAAGTGACGGCTTCTGTAAAGCTTGACCCCTTTTTGTAGCAACTCGTCAGCCTCAGTTTTTTGAAGCGGTGGTAGAGTATTTTTGGTTTGCTCCTTGTTACTATTTTCTGTCTCAGGAGTCATATCTTGTGGCTTTCTCCTTTAGTAAGCCGCCTTCTCTTTAAATGGGGAATGCCTGTTGGGAACAACTTAAGAACTATCTTAACTTAGTTAATGTACCCAAACTAATTTACTGAAGCTCTCATCATAATTATTTATTCCCTATTGACTGATGATAGATTTACGAGTTCCCTAATTTTTATAGCACACTCCTTTCAAACCGGGGTTATTATTCACTACGCACTAGACATTTACTTACATAACAAAGCAGTTTCTTGATCTGTAATTTTCTTTTCTTGATGAGTATTTGTACGACAGTTAATTTGACAAGAGTTATTAGCAGTTTCTTTTAATTCAATTCTATCGAGTTCTATACCAAGTTCCCGTATTGGTTGCTTCAAAATATTACACAGATATAAGGCAATATTTTCTGCTGTAGGAATTACTTGGGAAAAATAAGGTATGTCGTGATTGAGAAAAGTATGATCTAAAGGCTCAATCACCTGCTCCTCTATTACTTCCCTTAACTTTGTCAATTCAACAATCCTCCCTGTACGACTATCAATTTCTCCTACTACCCTTACTTCTAAATAATAATTATGGCCATGACCATTAGGATTAGCACACTTACCATATATTTGTCTGTTTTCTTCGTCACTTAAATCCGGTAGAGCGAGGCGATGAGCTGCACTAAAATAGACACCAAGGTTAACAAAAGCTTCCATACCATTTCCTCGATAATTAACCCAAAATTCTGGATGCTCAAACAAACAAACTTCAGCTAAAGGTAACTCCCGAATGAGGCGCTGCCAAATCACTTTAGCAAGATGTTCCGGAGCAGGTAAAGTATCTTGAAATTCTGGCCAAACTTCATTGAGATAGGCATAATTCAAGTCATTGATAACTTTGTGCTGAATTGATTGTTTAACTTCAAAAAAATTCTGTACCATGCCATATTTGTCAATTTCCCCTAGGACAGAAACAGCTAAAATATAGTTATGTCCCCTTCCAGGAAATCTACTTTCTGCACCAAATCTGTGAAGATTTTCCGCTTTACTCAGTTCCGGTAGCCAATAGCGATAGCTAGCGGAAAATTGAGCGCGACGGCTGATGAGACATTTCATAGAATTGGTGATCGCATTAGTACTTTATTTAAGATAAACCAAAAATCAGTTAAATATTTGCTGATTCTTGGGCTTCTCCATAAAACCCTGTGGCGATACGGAATAATTCTCTACCGATATTCAAATAATATTCGTCATAACTGAGGGTAAACCTTTGCAATTCCTCGATCCCATCACTAAGTTGGTTGAGGCAGTAGTAGAGACTAGTAGCTGTTTGGGCTACTTTGGTGGGGTTAGGTTGGGAAGTGAATGCTTGTTGGGCTTGGTTGAGTCGAGAGCGACAATCTTCTAGGTAATCTTGAAAATCTGTCATCAGCTCGTCATCAAAGGGATCAGCAGAAAGCTCTTCAATTTCTGATTCTAAGGAATTGAGGATTACTGAGATGAGTTGATTAACTGGTTGATAAACTTCTTTAAACCAGGTACTGAGATGGGTATCGTGTTCTCGTCCTGTTTTATACTGACTGCGGTAGCGCTCTTGTGCTTGAGAAGTTCTTTGTTGTCGTTGAACAAAAGATTCGTGCCGATGGGGAGAAAATAATTGGCGATCATAACTGCGGCGGCGTTGGGGATCGCTTAAAGTTTCATAAGCGCAATTGAGTAAAACAATTTTCTCGTGGTTGGCTGTATCCCTTTGGGTATCAGGGTGGAACTGCTTGACTAAGTTACGATAAGCTTGCTTGATTTCCCCTTGAGTGGCTTTTTGGTCAACTTCTAGGGTTTGGTAGTAGTTGAGCATCTTATGACGATTGCAAATATTGTAGAGGCAATCTGCTCCTCGCCCCTACAAAGGATAATGCAAAAGTTAATCTTTTACCGAAGAAACTGTATAGCTGGGGGGTTCTACTTTAACTAAAGTAGACTTCAACATCGGAGTGCTAGCTACAGAATCATTGGCTAAAGAAAAGAGGGGATTAGAAAGAATTCCTGCCAAGCTAGTAGCGACTAAACTTAGAACCAAACCAACTTGTAAAGGACGCATTCCCCGCAAGTTCCAACGTATGGGGGGGTAATTGCGTACCGAATCAGAAACTTCGTGGGGTTCTTTAACTACCATCATTTTAACTACTCGGATGTAGTAGTAGATAGAAACGACGCTAGTTATTAAACCCAATAAAACTAAACCATAAAGTCCTGCTTGCCAACCAGCCCAAAACAAGTAAATTTTGCCAAAGAATCCTGCCATAGGAGGTATGCCTCCTAAAGAAAGTAGGCAAATACTTAAGCACAGAGTTAGTAAGGGATCTTTTTGATATAAACCAGCATACTCGCTGATTTGATCTGTTCCTGTGCGCAGGGAGAAGAGAATGACGCAGGAAAAAGCCCCCAGGTTCATGAATAGGTAAATCAGCAGATAAAATACCATGCTGGCATAGCCAGATTCTGTACCAGCGATTAACCCAATCATCACAAAGCCAGCTTGGGCAATGGAGGAGTAAGCTAGCATCCGTTTCATGCTGCTTTGGGCTAAGGCGACAACATTGCCTAATACCATGCTGAGGATGGCTAGGGCAGTGAAAATGAAGCGCCATTCATCGCTGACAACCACAAAAGCTGTGTCAAGTAAGCGAATGGCTAAGGCAAAACCAGCCGCTTTGGAACCGACAGATAAAAAAGCTACTACGGGAGTGGGTGAACCTTCGTAAACATCAGGAGTCCATTGGTGGAAGGGAACAGCAGAAATTTTAAAGGCAATACCAGCAATGACAAAAACCAAAGAGACAGCAATACCTAAGTCATTAGCACTTCCAGCTACTAGACTTTGGGAAATAGCTGATAAGTTTGTTTGTCCTCCTGATAAACCATAAAGGAAGGAAAGCCCATAAAGAAAAATTGCTGAACTAGAAGCACCAATTAATAAGTATTTCAGGGCTGCTTCATTAGAACGAGAGTCTCGCTTCATATAACCTGTCATTAGGTAAGAAGAGATACTCAAAGTTTCTAAAGCCACAAAAATCGTTACTAACTCATTAGCCCCAGAAAGGAACATTCCTCCTAAAGTCGCAGCAAGCATAATAGCAATAAATTCTGCCAAGGAAGAACCTGCTTGTTCCACATAGCGGATTGACATCAAGATGGTTACAGCCGTTGACAGGGCAATGATGCCACGAAAGACAATACTCAGGTTGTCACTATTGAAACTGCCAAGGAAGCCGATGGGGTTGGGGTTATTCCATTGATAATACAGGGCTACTTCTGAGAGCAATAACCCGGTGATCGCTACATAGGGTAACCAACGGCCATAACGTCTTCCCAGAATTAAGTCTCCCACCAAAACCACCATCAAGGTGATAATTACCAGCCCTTCTGGCCAAATTGTTCCAGCGTTTAGCTGTGCAGCAATACTAGCAAAATCCATAAAAGTTTAGGCAAATTGAGATATTTCTAGAGCCTCAGTCCAGTCCTGTCAAAAAGGTGGCTGTAACTGACTCTTCAAGAAGCTTTACAAGGCAATTGTACCTTGTTGGGGGAGAGGAGGTGAGTTAATCAAGGGGGGAAAGGTATTATTCATTTTCTGATCTTGAGGAAATATTTCTTTGTGTTAACAGCACCAACCAAGACAAATATTCGCTATGTTGGTTTAGAGATGGAATTAAGCTCAAGGGTTCCCTAGCATTTTCGAGTTGCTAGCCGAACAGCTACTGAGCGCTTTTTTCTGTCGGTAATAAATAACGAAAAAGTTAAGCATTAGCTACTGAAACTCAGGGGATATCACCAGCTTTCTCCCCTCCTTAAAAAAAGAAACTTTGTTAACCAACAGTTAGTAGAGTAACTTTGGTAGAGAAGAGCTAATTCTTTTGTACTTAGTTACGAACCCCTCTTTATTCCCATAAGTGACCCTGACAAATCTATGTCAACCCTAGTCATTGTCGAATCTCCGACTAAAGCCCGTACTATTCGCAATTTTCTTCCCTCAGATTACCGCGTCGAAGCCTCTATGGGTCATGTACGTGACCTCCCTTCATCGGCAGATGAAATTCCTGCGACTTATAAGGGTAAAGATTGGGCGCAGTTGGGAGTTAATGTTGAGGATAATTTTGCGGCCCTTTATGTAATCCCGAAGAAGAAAAAGAAGGTTGTCAAAGAACTTAAAGAAGCTCTCAAGGAAGCCGATGAACTAGTTTTAGCTACTGATGAAGATCGCGAAGGAGAAAGCATTAGTTGGCATTTACTCCAGCTTTTGAAGCCGAAAGTACCTACCAAGCGCATGGTATTCCACGAAATTACCTCTGAAGCAATTCAAAGTGCCTTGAAGAATCGCCGCGATATTGATGATAATTTGGTTAAAGCCCAAGAAACTCGGCGCATTCTCGACCGCTTAGTTGGTTATACCCTTTCTCCTTTGCTCTGGAAGAAAATTGCTTGGGGACTATCAGCAGGGAGGGTACAATCTGTAGCAGTCAGGTTGTTGGTGGAAAGAGAAAGACAACGCCGGGCTTTTCGTCAGGGGGGTTACTGGGATCTCAAAGCGACTTTGGAGCAAAAGAAAAGTCCTTTTGAAGCGAAGTTAGTTACCTTGGCTGGGGAGAAGTTAGCGACAGGTAGCGATTTTGATGCTAGTACAGGTAAAATTTCTAAGGGGAAGAAGGTTGTTCTGCTCAATGAAGAAGAAGCAGAAGCTTTAAAGGAACGTTTAAAAGGGAAAACCTGGACAGTTGCTAAAATTGAAGAAAAACCCACTACCCGTAAACCTGCTCCCCCCTTCACCACTTCCACCTTGCAACAGGAAAGTAACCGGAAGTTAGGGATTTCTGCTAAGGATACGATGCGCACCGCCCAGAATCTGTATGAACAGGGTTACATTACCTACATGAGGACGGATTCGGTTCATCTTTCTCAGCAAGCGATCGCGGCTGCTAGGTCTTGTGTGGAACAAAAATACGGTAAGGAGTATTTAAGTAAGACACCTCGACAATATAAAACTAAAAGCAAAGGGGCCCAAGAAGCACACGAAGCAATTCGCCCAGCCGGAAAGTCTTTCCGAACTCCCCAAGAAACAGGTTTGTCAGGGCGAGAATTTAAGCTTTATGATTTAATTTGGAAGCGTACCGTAGCTAGCCAAATGGCGGAAGCGAAGTTAACTCAAATTGCTGTACAACTTGAGGTGGAAGATGCGGGATTCCGGTCTTCTGGTAAACGTATTGATTTCCCCGGCTTCTTCCGTGCCTATGTAGAAGGTTCCGATGATCCTGAAGCAGCTTTGGATAACCAAGAAGTAGTTCTACCGGCTTTAAAACAAGGGGATAATCCTAACTGCAAAAAACTGGAAACCGTTGGCCATGAAACCCAGCCTCCCGCTAGATATACTGAAGCATCCTTAGTCAAGACCTTAGAAAAAGAAGGCATCGGCCGTCCCAGTACCTACGCGACGATTATTAGTACAATTATCGACCGTGGCTATGCCCAAATGCGGGATAAGGCATTGATCCCTACCTTTACTGCCTTTGCTGTATCTAGCTTGTTGGAAAATTATTTCCCTGACTTAGTAGACACTCGCTTCACTTCTAAAATGGAGCAAAGCTTGGATGAAATTGCTTCTGGAGAAGTACAATGGTTACCTTACCTAACCAAGTTCTACTTAGGAGCAGAGGGGTTAGGAACCCAGGTTAAGGATAAAGCTAGCGCTATTGAGCCTAGTGAAGCTAAGGCTGTGGCTTTAGAAAATCTGGATGCTAAAGTTAAGATTGGTAAGTTTGGTCCTTATTTGGAAGTAGAAAATGGTGATGGAGTTGTTACGGCTTCTATTCCTGAAGATTTAACCCCCGCCGACCTTAACCCAGAACAAGTTGAAATCTTACTGAAGCAAAAAACCGAAGGGCCAGAAAAGCTGGGGATGCACCCAGAATCTGGAGAAGCAATTTATATTTTAATCGGTAGCTACGGCCCCTATGTGCAGTTAGGAGAGGTTACAGAGGAGAATAAAAAACCTAAACGGGCTTCTTTACCTAAAGGTATGAAAATTGAAGACCTCACCCTAGATAATGCTGTGGGCTTACTCTCCTTGCCTCGTGTTTTAGGAGTTCATCCTGCCACAGAAGCGAAAATTAAGGCGAGTTTAGGAAGATTTGGCCCCTATGTCGTCCACGATCAGGGTAAGGAAGGGAAGGATTATCGTTCTTTGAAAAAAGAAGATGATATCTTAACCATCACCTTAGAAAGGGCTTTGGAATTATTAGCCCAACCCAAAGGCAAGGGAAGAAGTCGCGGCTCAAGTAAAAAACCCCTGCGGGAGTTGGGTTCTCATCCAGAAGATAAGGAACCAGTTAATGTTTATGATGGCCCTTATGGCCCTTATGTTAAACATGGCAAGGTTAATGCTAGTATCCCCGAAGGAGAAAAAGCCGAAAGTATTACTTTAGAAAAGGCTATTGATTTACTTTCTCAGAAGGCAACGACGAAGAAGACGACGACTCGTAAGAGTAAGGCTAAGAAAACGACTGCTAAGAAGACTACTACGAAGAAAAAAGCTAAATAAGTTTCTGGTTTGGGATGGAATAAAAAATTGCTTCAGCGCTGTTAGTGTTTGTTTCAGCTAAAAGTGTTTTATGTCAGATTCCGGTTATTTTCCTATTATTTGAACTTTCTAAAAAAATGCTATACTAAGAGATGCAGAGTTCAAACATGAAATTTTGGTAATTTTGCTGCTTGCAGGAATTTTGAGTAAGAAAAAACAAGCGCGATCGCATACTATACAAAAACTCCAGAATTTAGAAATGACAAATGTTTTCGGAGAGTTACCAAAGAGAGATATTTGAACTTCCTGGACAGCTAAAATTAAAAAACGAAGTCACTGCTTGTAGGACTCAGCAAAAATGAGAATCAAACAAATTTCTGTCAATGGCTTGTTTGGCATTTTTGATCACGTTATCCCTTTGAAGCATGATGAAAATGAAAGAATTACGATTATTCATGGACCAAATGGCTTTGGTAAAACAGCGATATTGAGACTTCTAAATGGCTTCTTTAATTCTCAATATTCAGAACTAAAAAAGATTCCATTTGAAGAGTTCAAGATTGAATTAGACAACAATGAAATCATAGAAATTGCCAAAAATTCAAATAAGGCAAATAAGAAAGAAAAAATAGAGATAAACTTCTATCTCCATAAACCAGGCTCAGAGAAGGTTTCTTTTCCTTTGAAGCGAATAAAGTTTTCTCCGAGTGAGCTTGGCTTTCCTGTTAGTATTTTAGATGAATTAATACCAGATTTAGAACAAATTGGTAGCCAAAAATGGCTTTATCTTCCTACGCAGCAAAGATTATCCTTAGAAGAGGTAATTGAACAATTTGGAGATTCTTTACCAAAAAGATTTCGTTCATCTTATTCAAGAGGGACTGAACCCCAGTGGTTAGCGGACATAAAGAATTCTATTAATATTCGTTTAATTGAATCACAGCGTTTACTAAACTTGGTTCCTAACAATTCCTCCGTAATATATCGTAGACCTCCTTCAATATTATCGACTGTTTCTGCCTACTCTGATGAACTTGCTACACTCATGCAAGATAAATTCAAAGAATATGGTACAACATCCCAATCCCTTGATAGAACTTTTCCTTTAAGGGTAGTGAAACAGCAACGGTCAGTAGACTTAACAGATGAAGAACTTCGTCAACAATTAAATGAATTGGAGTTAAATCGTTCTCGTCTCATCGAAGTAGGACTTTTAGATAAAGAAGAAGAAGCAGAGTTCCAAATTCAACCTCAAGATATAGATGAAAGTACTAAAAATGCTTTATCTGTATATGTTCAAGATGTAGAGAAAAAGCTAAATGTATTTGCTGAAACTGCGAAGAAAATAGATTTACTAAGAAAAGTTATAAACAAGAAATTTGCTTACTCTTATAAAGAAATAAGTTTTAGCAAAGATAAGGGATTTATATTCACAACACTCTATAAAAATTTATCCACTGACACAAAACAACTTTTACCAACTGATCTTTCGTCTGGTGAACAGCATGAATTAGTTCTTTTATATGAATTGTTGTTCAAAGTTCAATCTAACTCATTAGTAATGATTGATGAACCTGAACTTTCTCTTCATGTAGGATGGCAGACTCAGTTTCTAGAGGATTTAAAAGAGATTACCCAGCTTGCAGACTTAGATATTTTAATGGCTACCCACTCACCAGATATTATTCAAGACCGTTGGGACTTAACGGTTGAACTGAAAAGGCCAGAATAGTGAGGGATTTGCTTACAGTTGAACGTGTTGCTAATCAAATCCGCTTAAGGCGAAGCATTTATCAAGGAACATTTTTATTAGTAGAAGGGCGTTCAGACAAAACATTTTATGAGCGTTTTGTTGATAGTTCAAGCTGTCAATTAGTAACTACTTCAGGGAAACCTTCTAGCAAATTACGTGCTATTTCTATTTTGGAGATATTGGAGGAATCAAATTTTAAGGGAGTTCTAGCTATTGTTGATGCAGACTTTGATCATCTTTCTACTCAGCAATATCAAAACTCAAATTTGCTTTACACTGATACTCACGACCTTGAGACAATGATCATTAAATCGCCAGCCTTTGACAAAGTAATTGCTGAGTTTTGTTCAGAGGATAAAATATGCAAGTTCAACCAAGATATAAGAATAGTAATACTTGAAAGTAGTGTTTTGATCGGCTATTTGCTTTGGATTTCTCAGTGTGATAAACTCAATTTAACTTTCGAGGGGATTAGATTTAGTAGGTTTGTTGATAAGAAAACCTTGAAAATAGATGAGCTTAAATTGGTTCAAGAAGTTAAGAAGAAATCCCAAGCTTTTTCCTTGAAAGACGAAGACTTACAACAACGACTAATCCGTCAGAAAAGCAATGATTACGATCCTTGGCAAGTTTGTTGTGGCCATGACTTAGTTGAAATCCTATCTCTTGGTTTAAGAGAAACTATTGGTTCTAACAAAGCTAGTGATGTCAACCCTGTTAATCTGGAACGTAGCTTGCGGCTTGCTTATGAAGAAATTTACTTTCAGGAAACACAGCTTTACTCGCTCATTCGCATATGGGAGAGTAACAATGAGCCATTTAGAGTTTTACAAATGAGACAAAACTTATAATCGGGCATAGTATCATTTAGTTGTCATTGTATGTACACCATCCCAATCTTTTGTGGGAGGTTGATTAAGATAGTTGTGGGTTCTTTCTAAATGAATTTGTAGAGCTTGATCTTGAGGATTGAGTTTGTGTGCTTGTTTAAATAAAGACAATGCTCCTGAAAAATCAGAGTTTAGATAAGCACTACGCCCTTGGCTATAAAGATGTAAAAACTCTTCTAACTTTGGACTAAGTGCTTCTTCTTTTGTACCAATCAACTCATAAATATTGACTGCTTTATTTTTGCCTTTAACGCGAATTTTATCAATTTCCCTTGCAGTTATGTGATCGCGACATAATTCATAGGTAGACTCGCTCAAAATGATATCGCAACCATATTTTTTGGTTAAACTTTCTAAGCGAGAACTTAAATTTACTCCGTCACCAATTACAGTGTAGTCCATACGCTTTTTCGAGCCAATATTACCAGAAACAACTTCCCCAGAACTAATACCAATGCCAAAATTGATGGGAACATCTACCCCTAAAATATTTTTTTTATTGAACTGGGCTAGGCGTTTACGCATATCCAAAGCAGATTGAACACACATCCAAGCATGGTTTTCTTTCATGGGTAAGGGTGCGCCGAAAACTGCCATTAAAGCATCACCAATAAATTTGTCTAATGTACCTTCAAAGTTGAAAACCGCTTCCACCATGGTTTCAAAGTATTGATTTAACAGGGAGACAACTTCTGTGGCTTCGAGGTTTTCGGTTAAGGTGGTGTAGCCTCGGATATCGGAAAATAAGATGGTTACTTCTTTGCGATCCCCTACCATCAAAGCATCATCCCTCAAAGCCATAACTTGTTCGGCTACCCCTGGGTGCATATAGCGATATAAGGTTGATTTGATGCGCTTTTCCCGACTAATATCCTCTAATACCACTAACCCCCCTCGCACCTCTCCTTGGGGGTTTGTTAAAGGATTAACGGTGAGGTTAACGCTACGTTCGATGGGTTGAACTTGTTTGGAGGATAGGTAAGGAATAGATTGGGTATCCCAAGGAGTTTCATTCCAAGGTAAGTAGACATCTGACATATTTGCTTGGGGAATGGCAAGAAGATGGGTATCTATTTCTCCTTCTCCTTTGGCTTCTTTACGACTAATGCACAAACCCACTTTTAAACTTTGTTCAGGAACATAGTGCTTAGCAGCAGCTTTTAAGCTATCGGTTAAGCGCGATCGCAGATTTTCTATAGGAACAATTTCCCAAACATAACGACCAGTTAATTTGTATTCCCATAACTGCCGTGTACTTTGGGTTTGTAGATGTTCTGTCGGATACCCTAATAGTTGCAAAGCTGCATCGTTGATGGTAACGATTTTTCCTTGTAAATCTGTAGAGATGACAGCATCAGAAAGGCTTTGCAGAATATCTTTTTGGTACTGTTGTTGAGTGAGGACATTTTCAAACAGTTTGGCATTTTCCAAAGCCATACCTGCTTGAATATTGAATGCCTGCATGAATTTTTCATCGGAACTAGTGAAGCTACCTTGTTCTTTATTAATTAGTTGCGTGACACCAATTAATTCCCCACCGGAGTTAAAAACTGGCATACACAGAATGTTGCGAGTATAGTAACCAGTACGCTTATCGGTTGCAGGATCAAAGCGAGGATCTTTATAGGCATCAGGAATATTTAAAGGTTCTCCGGTAGAAGCTACATAGCCAGCAATACCTCTATTGCTAGGAATGCGAATTTCTACCATAGTTTTACCATCTGCTTTGGCTACTTTGCTCCAAAGTTCGTTAGTTTCTTTGCTTAATAAAAATAGGGTACTCCGATCAGCTTGCATTAAACGACGGGCTTGTTCCATTACTGATTGGAGAGTCGCTTCAAGATCAAGACTTTGACCTAAACAAGAAGTTGCTTGCAGTAATGCTGATGCTCCCCGTTGGTTTCTTGCTGCTAAGTAAAAAGATTGGCAAGTTTCTAAAATAATACCAATAGAAGAAGCTAATTCACAAAATCTCTGCTCGTCTTCTTCATTAAAAGGAGAACCGTTTTTCTTATTAAGTAACTGTACCACTGCAACAACATTATTGTCGCTGTTTGAAATTGGCATACATAGCAAACTTTTGGTACGATAACCGGGGCGTTCGTCAATTTCTTGATTGAAAAGATGATGGCTATAAGCATCAACAAGATTGAGACTTTTTCCTGTAGCAGCAACTTGTCCAGCTATACCAACATTGAGGGGAATTCTGACTTCTTGGGTTTTCCCCATGTCGCTTTGAGTTACTTTTGACCAAAGTTGATTTTTATCATCATCAACTAAAAAAATTGTTGTCCTATCTGCTTCTAATATTTGACCAATTTTGAGGGTAAAAGCATCCATGATTTCCTCTAGCATTGTTTCTAGGGCATCATGGTTGATCATTTCAATGGCCCGGAGAAACTGCTGAAACTCCGCAGTTATGAAGTCCAGTAAGCAGACAAATTCACCAATAGAAAGGTCTTGAACTCGATCGGCTAAGGCATTGGTTCGATTTAGCTGAGTTAATTGGGTTAGGGTTGCTAAAATGCTACCGGAGTTAGAAAGACTCATATTGATGAATAAAAAGCTTGGTTGACAAAGTGAAAATCGAACAAAAAATTTCCAGCAATTAATCTAAGTCAGCAAAATGAGCCTAAAAGTATAAAAGGCTCAGTTGTTATAGCAATAGCCAAAACTATCGGAGCATACTCACCCATTTACTCCCAAATCAAAGGTAATAAACTCTTCAATAATGAGTAAATTTACTTTTCTTTGAGAGGCATAAGCCCAGAAATGAGTGACTAGCGCTATTTTTGTTATAGCTTAATTGTTGGTGAATCCAAGACGGTTTAGTCTTTACCCTTTAGAAAGACTAACTTTTTTTCGGGTAGCAACCTGGTAAGACAAAAAAGAGAAAAAGCGTTGGTTTTAGGAGGTAGATACTAAAAATTGTTTGGAAATAATGGTGATAGATACCGAAGATGCCGTTTCTATAATGCCGAAAAAATTTTCGGTGCTTTGTTTGCTAACAAAGTAGCATTATCTCAATAATGTTGACAATTTACTCTATATTAACCCTGACTGTAAAAATGCTCAATAAATTGTTGCAACTTTTCTCCTGTTGCTTCAAGTTGTACCAAATCTTTGTTTATTATTAACTAGAAATTGGTGCGTTACGGCGGATTAAGGGCTTTTTGATTTGAGCCTATTTATGATAGCCGCCTAACACACCCACAGGATTGGTGGGTTACTTGTTCTTCTTGGTAGTATGGAGAACAGAGGCTTAACTCAGTAAAATGAATGGAAACCTAATTGGTTATTCTGGTAGGGTGTGTTAGTGCTGCTAGTAATTTTGGCTAAAGTAGTAAAACTTAGTTCAGCACGTAACGCACCACAAATTAACTAGCGAGGAATCGGTGCGTTACGGCGGGTAAGAGGCTTTTAGTTTTGCCCCATCTTTGTCTTCGCCTAAAACACCCTACGGGATTGGGGGGTTACTTATTCTTCTTGACAGTTCTGCTAACATCTTTAGTGAACCATCGTATTTGTCAATATTCAGTTTGATGTTGCACAGGTTGTATTTCAAGTTGAATGAAGAAGAGAGAGATTTTGATTAAAACAGTGGCGTTGAGACTGCGATCGCGAAGTGTTACCAGAGGTTTATCGCTTATTACTTTGAAGTTAGGGGAAAGGAGTTAGGTGGGCGTTACCCACCTATTTAATAAGAGCATTCCTAGAAAAAATCTGATCCAGTAGCTAATAGCTAAAATCAGAAAATGTTGGATAAGCTGATGTGCATTTAAACTGTGTATTACTCAACTAGGAAATAAGCCCTAAAACCCTCCCCCTTATTGATCATCTAAAGCCACAATACCGGGTAAAGTTTTACCCTCAAGTAACTCTAAACTTGCGCCACCACCAGTAGAAATATGGCTCATTTTCTCAGCCACACCAACCTTTTCTACTGCTGCTACGGAGTCACCACCACCAATAATGGTGATAACTTCTTTCTCTGTTAAATCGGCTAAGGAATTGGCGATCGCCTCTGTCCCTACAGCAAATTTATCAAATTCAAATACTCCCATGGGGCCATTCCAAATTACGCACTTACAATCAGCAAGGGCTTCTTGGAAGGTTTTGATAGAATCAGGACCAATATCTAAACCCATCCAACCATCGGGGATATTCTCAGCACTAACGGTTTTAGCTTCGGCATCAGGGGCGAAGTTATCAGCTACTACCACATCGGTGGGTAAGAGGAGGGCAACACCTTTTTCTTTGGCTTTCGCTTCTAAAGATTTGGCTAATTCTAATTTATCTTCTTCTACTAAAGATTTACCCACCTTTAAGCCCCTAGCTTGATAGAAGGTGAAAATCATCCCGCCACCAATTAGCAGCTTGTCACACTTATCTAATAGAGTTTCAATAACACCAATTTTACTAGATACTTTTGAGCCGCCAATAATTGCCGCGAGGGGACGTTTGGGGTTATCTACGGCGTTTTGTAGATAGTTGAGTTCTTTTTCAATTAAGTAACCTGCTACGCTGGGGCTAAGATAGTTGGTTACTCCTTCGGTGGAAGCATGGGCGCGGTGTGCTGTACCAAAAGCGTCGTTAACGTAAAGATCCGCATTAGCAGCTAACTTTTTGGCAAATTCAGGATCATTACTAGTTTCTTCGTTATAGAAACGGACATTTTCTAATAAAGCAACATCACCGTTGTCCATTTTGCTAACTGTAGCAGCGACAGAATCACCGATACAGTCATCACAAACAATGACTTCTTTGTCCAATAACTCAGATAAACGCTTCGCCACAGGAGTTAAGCGTAATTCTTCTTTTACCTGACCCTTGGGACGACCCATATGACTAGATAAAAGTACCTTTGCCCCGTTTTCAACTAAATAATTTATGGTTGGTAAGGCTGCCCGAATGCGGGTATCGTCAGTGATGTTACCTGACTCTAGGGGGACATTAAAATCCGCCCTTACTAAAACTCGTTTTCCTTTTAAATCAGCCTCTGTTAAATCAGCTACAGTTTTTTTGGCCATAGTTTATTATCTCCGTGATCTCAAAAATTATTACTTTTTTTCTTTACAAAGCATAAAATCAGCGTATCGCTGCTTGCTATTATTCATTCCCTGGGAATTTAAAGTTAAATTCATGATTCAATAAAATAAATTAGGGAATTGCTCTTGTGCAGATTGTACCGGAGTGAGTGTACCGGAGGTTAGATAAAATGTTTAATGTTGTCATTTTTCCCATTGACCAAACCAGAGAAAGTCGCGATGCGGCCGAAACTGTAGCCAATGTTGTTCAAAAACATAACAGCAAGTTATTTATTCTGTCTGTGGTGGAAAAACCGACTCCAGGAGAAGCAACTGAAGTTACTCCGATGAATTCAGCAGAAAATGTGGAAAAGTTGCTTCAGGGGGCCAAAGCTATGTTTGCCCAAAAAGGTATTCAAGCTGAGATTATTGAACGAGAGGGAGTTCCTGCTTTTGTTATTTGTGATGTGGCTGATGAATTGAAGGCGAATTTGATTGTGATGGGTTGTCGGGGTTTAGGCTTGACAGAAGAAGGTTTATCTGAAAGTGTGACTAATCGCGTGATTAATCTTTCTCCTTGTCCGGTTTTGATTGTACCTTGATGGGGAGATAGGGAGATAGGGAAGGTTTGGTGATAGAATAATCGATGCTATATTGCTACTGAAATAACAGTACTTAATTTCACCAAAATCAAACCACAACCTTGACAAAACTGGTTATTACCAGGATTTTCGGGGCTAGGACAGGCAGGGTTGCAAAAGTACATAGGTAGTCTAGATAGGGCATTATCTTGAACTATTTGATTCTACCGAATTCGCGCAGAGTGCCTAGTGATTTCTAGTTATGAGGGTTAGGAAGTTATCGCACCAATTATGTGATTACAAGGGGAGGAACTTGCAGCCGTAGGGCATACGGTCAAGAGGTAAGGGCAAGGGTAAACACATTGGTGTCCCTGCGAATTAAGAATCCCCAGGCTTCTAGCCGTGGGGAGTGTCAACAAAGACAAATAGTTTTAGTTAAGGGTTTCTAGTATTTGCCCATTACTAGCAATAGGAGGGGTTAATTCCAAATCAGATACTGTTTCGATAGGGGTAAATTGCAATCCCCTCGCTTCTACAGCATCAGCTAAAGCTGCTTCTCGCAATTCTTCCCTTAATTCTGGTATTACAGCTAAAGCCCTTGTCCAATCAGGAATTTGCGCCCCCATAGGATCAGCGAAGTATTCTTCTCCGGCTTCCATAATCACCTTCTCGAAGATTTCTGTAGTAACTTCTTCTTGGTGACGGTCATAAAGTATGCCGTTGAAACGGGCATCAACGAAGTATTGTCGGGTATAATCCTGTGCCTCTCGGCGGAACTTAACCCGCAGGGCATGGAGATGATCTATGGTTAATATCACCCTTTCGGTTTCCGTTAAGGTACGTAAAATGGAACGGAGAATATCTCGACACATTTTCTGCAACCCTTCACTAGTGGAGTTACCCAAGGATTGGTGTTTATGATCGAAGATACCAAGATCAATTTGAGAAATACGTTTTTCTGCTACGTTGCGATAAACCTCTGCCAGGAAACCAATTTCTAAGCCCCAGTTGCCGGGAATGCGGGTATTTAGGGCTAAATCATTGGTGAGGGCAAATTCTCCTGAAAGGGGATAGCGATAGGCACTTAGGTAACGCAAGTAATTCTGGTAGCCAAATAAGTCTGTTAAGGCAGTTAATAAAGGTGCAACAAATAATCTGACTACTCGACCATTTAAGTTGCGAGGAGACTGTCCTAACCGGGCGTAGTAGGCTTTGTTAAAAGCAATGCCAAATTCCTTTTCTAGTAAGGGAAAGAGAAGTTTGAGGGGATAGGAACGGTCATAGGTGACAATATCTGCATCGTGGAGGGCGATCGCTTCAGCTTCTAAAGTTGCTACTCCTAATCCTAACCATACTGCCCGACCTTTACCTTTAAAAGCAAATAAGTCTAGCCCTTTAGTCCGGAGTTTTTCTAGAAGTTCTGTAGTTCTAGCACCATTTTCCCAGATAACAAAACTAGGTTGAGGTAAGACATCGAAGAATTTGACTGCTTTGGCATATTGTTCTTTGGTGTCTGCATAAAGACAAACAATTACTGTTTTGACAAAGCGACATTCTTTAAGATGTTCAACAATTTGTCCTAAAGCTGGTCTTTCTAATTCTTCATATAAAGCAGGAATCAGAACTGCTGTAGGAGAAGTTTCACTTAAAAGTGTCAATCTAGCTTCAAGGCTTTCTAAATTGCACCCAAAGTCATGAATTGTGGTGATAAGTTCTTGTTTATAGTCCATAGAACTACATAAGATCCTAATACGATCTCTCAATTATGGAATATTACCGAAATATTTGATGTTTGCGTTGATACAAATTTCCTAACAGGTAATATCTCTTAAGCTAAACTAACAAGAAAAATTTAAAATTCGTTAACCAATGTTAATTATCTTCACTGACTTAGATGGAACTCTTCTTGACCCCGAAGACTATAGTTATGAACCGGCATTGCCAATGCTCGAAAAGCTAAAGCAGGAGAAGATTCCTGTGATTCCTGTGACGAGTAAAACCCGTGCAGAAGTAGAAGATTTGTTACAAGAATTGGGTATGATAGACCCTTTTGTGGTTGAAAATGGCAGCGGTATTTTTTTGCCAGCAACTGACCCGCGTTTTCAGGTAAATACAAAGGAGAAGTGGGGAAATTATATTTTGCTCCGTTTAGGGATGAGTTACGGTGAAGCTAGAGAAGGATTAAAAGCCGTTGCCAAGGATTTAAGTCTACATTTACAAGGTTTTGGGGATTTAAGTGATGCCCAATTACATCAATTAACAGGCTTGTCATCAGAGGCAATTAAACGGGCGAAGGCAAGGGAATTTACAGAACCTTTTGTTACCCCCTTTGAAGTTAGTTCCCAAAGAATCGAAGAAGCCGTAAAAAATCAAGGTTTTAAAGTAGTAGTGGGAGACAGATTTTCCCATTTAATTGGACCTGAAGCGGGTAAAGGATTGGCGGTGAAAGAGTTGGAATTGCTTTACCAAAAAACAGTTTCAAATGAGAAGATTATTACTGTTGGTTTAGGTAACAGCCCTAATGACATCGCTATGTTAGAAAATGTTGATCATCCCTTCATTATCCCTGGACGTAAAGGGCCTCATCCTGGTTTATTAGGTAGGGGATGGACAGTTGCCTCTCATCCTGGGCCAACCGGTTGGTATTCTGTTATTAGTGAGCAGTTATCTAGTTACGAGAATTAGTTTCTTTCAGTTATTATTAAAGATTGTTAATCCTAAAAGTAATATTCATCTTACTTCTAAAATGGAGCGATTGCAGATGGTAAAATTTAAACCGCTTTTGCATCTACCTACCAGCGAAGAGTTACCTTGCTCTGATGATACCCCTGTGGATAACGAACTCCAAAACCTCGTTCCCAACTGACTCTTAAATATCCTTGCTTTGTAAGTATTCAGGTGGTGGATTGAGGAATAAGAGAAGGGATAAAAGAAACACCAACATGAGCTTGCAAAGCCTTCTCAAAGAAACGAATCACAGAACGCTTCTGAAGGCGACACGATTGAATAATGCTCAGAAGATAAGCAGTAGAGCGAAATCGACTTAGGGAACGAGAGCCACCACAAACTTTGCGCTTAGTAACAGCAGTTCTTAAACAGCGTTCAGCCAAATTATTGTCAGGGGGAACTTCTGGATGGTCAAGAAAATACCACCACTGGTGGGCTTTATCCGTTAATGAGCGCAGGAGCTTTCCCGCTTCATGACCAGCACAACTGAGCCAGTGAGCAACTTGTCTTCTCACTCTTTCTCGAAACTCCATCCCCCAGTGGCGGTACTGAGTCTCATCTTGAGTCTGCCGCCAGAGTTGATGTTGCTCAAACGATTCTGATATCAGCCCTAGAAACACTTGAGCAATGTCTTGATTATGCTTGCCTTTGGTTTTGAATAACCTCTTGAAATGACGCAGTAGATGGGCTAGACACTTTTGCTGTCCTCTGGCTGGATAACTATTGTAGACACTGAAATCGTCACTAATAATTACCCCACCATAGCTGGAACCTAAAACCCCTTCTAGTTCTTTTCTTCCTCTGGTATCTCCACTATGAAACAGGCAAAATCTTTCTCCTGCCAACACCCATAACCATTCCTTTACACCCACTACTGGCCAAGGTGTCTCATCAATATGAAGGTTCGGTCCCAACTCTTGAGCTGGTATCATCTGTTGCGACCATGACGCTGCTGTTACCCCTCCACAACGACTACATTGACAGTGATGGCGCTCGTACTCCACTATCTCTATTGGTCTTTCTACCAGTTGGGCTACTTGCTGAAGTTCTACTTTCACTGCCTTGCCTGTGAATTCTTTTCCCCCACAGTTGATGCAGGTTTCTGGTTTGAGTAATTCATACCGGTCTACCCGCCCAAATCCTTTTCTTGTCTTCCCTTTATGTCCTGGCTGTCCTCCTGCCTTTCTTTTCACTGACTCTGCTTGTTTTTCTTCCTTTTTTCCCTTCTCACTTTTTTTCAGTAGATCCGTTGATGGCGGTTTTGATGATGTTTGAGAATCTGCATTCAATCTTACTTTCAGCTTTTCTATCTCTTCACAGAGCTTCCCTATTACCTTCTTTTGAGCTATCACCATCTCTACCAGTTTTTCTTTCGGCAACTGGGACAATTCTTCTGCTGTTTTTTCTGGCGTTCCTTCTTTCATATTTGCTTACTCTACCTACTCCTCTGTTTTTGTCAACCCCTCCACCTGAATCCTTACCTTGCTTTTATTTGGCAAGAACGGCAAGATTGGTTTTTTGGGGTAGATATGGGTATGTACTACCAAGATGAAAACGAATCGGAAGGTTACAAACTGATCATACCAGATGGTTTCTTAAGTATTGGTGTACCGAGACGTTCTGGTAAAAATGGCAGACTTAGTTATGTATTGTGGGAAGAAAAGGTTTCCCCAATTATGGCAATCGAAATAGTCTCTAAAAGTTACAACAATGAGTATGAAGAAAAACTAGAAAAGTAGGTTCTACCGAACTTGCAATGTGAAAACAAAAAACCAGAAAATAGATACTCAAGCTTTAAATATATAGTTTTATGTCTATAAAGTTTATCCAGCTTGCATTTCAAAGAAATGGGTTGAGTGAACAAGAAATAGAAACAATGCTCAAAGAAGTTGGAGCAGAATTAAAAAATCAATTGCCTCTGAATTTAAAGAGATTGGGGATTGATGAAATAGCAGTAGTCAAAGGGCAGGGAAATTATTATAAAGTGGCTAATAAATTAATGCCAAATGCCGAAGTAGTAGCAGATAGATTCCATGTCATGAAGCAAGTTAATGACGAATTAGATGCTCAAAGAAAGAAACTAAAAAGAGAAACTAACAATCAGAACTCCTCAGAAGAAAAGCAAGAAATCCTCACAGGATTAAACAAAAGTAAATATGCCTTACTAAAAAATGAATTAGACTTGAGCGAAGAGCAAAAGATTAAATTAAACCAAGTCAATAAAGTCTCACCTTTTCTAGGTAAAATGCACAGATTAAAAGAGGAATTTAGAACTATATTTGAACAGAGCCAAGACTGGAGTGAAGGATTATTAGAAATAGCTAATTGGTGCGCTCAAGCTTACTCGTATTTCCCAAAAAGCTGTGGAACAATAAGGCGTTGGATGGGAGAGATTATAGCCTACTTTGATGAGGGTACAACTCAAGGAGTAGTGGAAGGAATTAACAACAAGTTGAAGTTGATTAAAAGGAGAGGTTACGGATTCAGGAACTTTGACAATTTTTCTCTGAGAAGCTTGTTGACTTGGCATTTCAACTGCTAATCTTACATTCTAAGTTCGGTAGAACCGAAAAGTATCAGAATTTAGGAATACTTTACTACCTAATTTACAACCCCAATCATTGGAAAAGAGACAAGCATCAACCCCTAGAATTGTATCGTTTAGAAGAGGGAGAATATATCTTACAACCAGAAGAGCCTTATTGGTTGCCAGAACGTGAGTTCGAAGAAGTCAAAAGAGAGCAGGAGGAAGAGAATTTAGGGCTTTTGGGTCAAGATCGAGAGAAGGTTTCTTGGGCAAATAAGTATAAGCAGTAAGGCCAGCCAAAAGATTAACCAGAAAATTCCAAATGCTTCGATGCCTGGAATGTTCTATTTGGCAGATGTTCTTAAGCTGGTCATTGACAGTTTCAATCAGAGAGCGCTTTCTTAAAAGTATCTTGTCCCTCAAGCGGATTAATTTTTGCTTCATGTTTTTTTTACGTCCTGTGATGAGTTCTAGCCCTTGCTCATAGAGTTTCTCAAACAACTCCTGAGAAATATAACCACGGTCTCCAAATAACTTACCAATCAAGTCTTGAGTCATGTCAGGCACGGGCTTACGGTCATCAGTATTTCCAGTAGTTAGCTTGAAAGCAAGTAACTCACCTTTGTCATTGATAATCAAGTGCAGTTTGAAGCCATAGTGCCATCCCATAGAGTTTTTGCCCCAACCTACCAAACCCTCAAAGACACGGTGGCTTTTGGAGCGATTGGGATGACAGACTTCAATGGGTGTCGAGTCAATAAAACTGATGCCTGTGATTTCCCCTCTACGGCTATGGAGAAAGCAACACAGAAGCATCAAGCACCAAGGCATTAACTCTACAAATCGTGTGTAGCTGACTAAATTGGGAAATGCTTTGCGCCAGTAAGGTAATACTTGCAGAGTGTAAAATTCTTTGAAGGTGCGAAACCCCGAACCATGAAAGGCAATTACTATTGTCATTACTTCACTTAAGCTTAAACGAGAGCGACACAGACGTTCTCCACAAATTGCTGTCAACATTGGCTGTTGTTGCCAATGCTTTTCAAATAATTGATAGAAGTCATCTACTTCACAAAAAATTTGGGTAATATCCAGACGAGATACAATAGTAGACATGGCATCAGATGTTGATTAAGATTCATTTTCAGCATAACTCTGATGCTTTTCTTTTCTCTATTTTTCTCCATCGAACTCACGTTTGCCAGAAATAGGTTTAGGAATAGGTAGAGATAAATCAACTCATTTAGGATGGGAACGAGAATGGCTGCTGTGGTATAACAAAGAGGGTAAAGCTTATCCGATTGTTGAAGAAGTAATTGGGGATATGCAACAACAGTTAGAAAAAGAGCGTCAATGAGCTGAAAAAGCTCAACAGGAAAAACAATTTAGAGAAGAACAACAGAGACAGACTGTAATTCGACTTTCCTCTTTGGGATTAAGTGCAGAACAAATTGCCGATGCTTGTCATCTCTCCCTTGCAGAAGTTAGAGCCATTCTTGAATAAATTTAACCCTATTTCCCAAAATTACGAGGCTCTTTTTAGCCTCAGCAAGTATATATATCTATACTACTGCTGTGGACTTTTTTAAGGCTAAGAGGTGGGATCGCATCTCTTAGCATTAGGTTCCACATCCTGATTCCAGAAGACAGTTGGGAGCATCTATTCTACGAAAGCACTGCCACAAGTGCTACTGGGATTGGGAGAAAATACTTTTTCTTAGTAAGTCCTCCAAGCTGTCTAGATTTATTCAACCACTGGACAAGCTGTTTACTTGCATCTTTTGTTTTCTTAAGGACATGAGTTTCTAAAGATGTTGAACTTTTTCCAAGAGCGTCTTTCTCCAACAAAGAAATTAACTCATAAACTTCTTTCGCTGATGCACCTTGAGAATTTATAGGTTGGGACAAGTCGCTACTGAAGGCATAAAAACTTAAGTAAGAATCAGTACTGGCTGACTGATTTTCTACTTCACGGAGCGGATGAGTGGTAAATAAAAGATAATGAGCATCTCGCAGATTAGGAAATTTCTCATACAACTGATTTGCTGAGATTGTAGTAAAGTCTGCCTTGCGCTGTCGAGCTAAAGAATAAGCAAGGCGACCGATTGGATCAGACTTGTGAATTGGTCGATGCTTTATGACTCCTTTCCATTCTTTTTCATGCCAGGGATAAAGACCTGCGAGTCGAATATCTTCTTCATCTCTGCCAAAAACCTTAAATTCTGGATCGAATGTGAATTTCCTATTACGAATGATAGCAATCTTGGCTTGGGCAGTTTCCTTTGCTGTGCCTTCATCATGAAATACAGGACGGCTCCACTCCTTAGTGCTAAACGTAAGTCCATGTTTCTGAGCGACACTAGGTAATCCTAGTTCCATCCATATTTCAAGCCGTTTCGCCAGTTCTTCACGGCTAATCACCCATTGTTCATCAAGTCGTGTTTTAAGCTCCCCTAGTTTTTCTTCCATGTCTTTTCGATCAGTGTCAGCTTGTTTGAGGATATCGTCAATCAGTGAAAATTTTTCTTCTTCAATATCCTGAAAAATTCTCTCCTCCTGTTCTTTACTGAGAGAACCAAGAATTTTTAGACGCATTCTTTCATCTGTAATACCAAGTTGAGTGAAGCGATTAACTAATGCTTGCTCTCGTCTTTCTTCATGGGTTCCAGCAATAATTAAGTAATAAGCTGTAACATCTGAAACTTGTCCTAGCCGAGCGACACGACCATTCCGTTGCATCAAAACTGCTGGATTTGGACTTAAATCCCAATGGATGACACGGTTTGCAACTTGAAAATCAAACCCTTCATCTGCGGCTGAGGTTGCTACTAAAACCCTTATAGAAGAATTCTCTTTACTTACGCCGCGCAACCTAGCAACAACCTCTTCTCTCTGAGCTAAGTTCATACTTCCAGTCAATTTTTCACTTTCCCCAGGAAGAGCTTTAATAATAATCTCGCAGGTCTGTAGGCTCTCGGTAAAAACGAGGAACTTTGACTTGGGATATTTTGCTAAAGTTTCTTTTAGCCAAGTGAGTTTAGCATTCTCTACTCCAGAATCTGCAAAGTCAAGTAAATTTAGCCCAAGTTCAGTCAAGTCTAGAATTTCATGGCTATCTGCAAGAAAAGTTTCCTCATCTTCTTCACTTCCCCGAAGCTTTTTATTGAAATCGTAAATTTCATTTATCGCGTTTTTCTTCTTGGCTGTATTTGGTTGTCCTACTTTCCCTGCTTTAAAGGCAAAGTTATCGCTGGGAAAGGAAACATCTACGTGTCCGGATTTATTACTTTCATCATAAGCAGCAAGCTTTTGAGAAATTCCTTTAATTAGCTTCCGAAGATTTTCTGTACTTGGGGATAAATCTTTTCTATACTCATCTTGCGTTTTCCACTTCTGATGTCTTACACACCAACGGAAAAGCCACATTGCACCAGTAATAGTGCTGCTAGTCAATCTTGTTTCAAGTTGCCGAATTGCAAATCCACCAAAACTTTCACCGTTATTATTGCAAATCTCTTTAACTTTTTCTCGAATACCTTTGATCAGTTGTAAATACTCTTCGCTTGCTTCAAGAGGTGGGCGCTCAATCGTTAGTTTAGGAAATAAACGCTTCTCTGACCAGCTACGGACATCATCTTGTTGCCGCCAAACCACTGCTGTAGATGAGTCATCAGAACCTAAAACTGGTAAAAGCTTTTTGTCAGTAATCTCAGAAGAATATGCGTTCTCAATCTCTCTGGTTTTATGGGTTAGAAGGCGTAAAAGATTTATGAATTGAGGTTTAGAACGAAATGGAGTAGCACTCATAAAAATTACTAGTTTAGGAGGAGCGGAGTCTTGCCAAAATTCTCCGGTAATCATTTGATAAGCAGCCTCATAAGCTCTTGTAGTTGCTTTTAATCCAATACGTTGTGGACTACTTAGTTCATCTTCACTCGCACAATGATGTGCTTCATCAATAATCAAGACTTCTGGGCTAACTCCCTCAAGCAACTTATTTTTCTTTACTTTTTTTACATAACGTCTCGCCGCATCCATACTGGCAATATGAATACCGTTAGTACGAGCGCCATACTCAATAAAAGTTCTCTCTACTTGAACAATCTCTTCACCATTTACACCAGGGATAACTGACTGAAGCTTTAATCTAACATCATCTAACAGTCCTCCCTTTGTTAGATAGAGACAACGAAGAGGCTTAGAATAACCCTGGGCGATAAGCAAATCTCTTAATATTAAACCCACCTCAATTGTTTTTCCGAGTCCAACCTCGTCAGCAATAAGGAGGCGTTGAACTTGTTTTTGATTTGCCTTCATATACTGCTGTAGTGACAATTGGTGAGGAAAAGGATTCTTTATCACTAGCCGTAATTCGACCTGAAAAGATATTGGCAAGTAGTTCTAATGACCCAAGACGCATAACTGTATCAATTTGAAATTCCGGATTTAAGTCTTTTTCTTCAAGTACGCTTCCTCCAGGAATGTACTCTTTCTCTAACATTTGCTCGATACTAAAGTTGTTAGACAGTTCTTCCCAGTTGCGAAAGCTACTGAATTGAACTCCCCGACGCTTGGTTAATTCATTTGATTCAGCGAGAGAGCCAATGGTAAAGGCATAGTGGGAATAAGCTGGTGCGCTTGGATTCTCTGGATCTGCTAGAACTAGATCTGCATAACAATTTTTGAAGGAAGGAATCTCAAACAAACGATATGGCATAATTTTTGATTCTATTCTTAGGTAGTCTTGGCTAGGTATACCTATACTAGCATACCTAAAAAACAAATAGTACCAATTCTCTAAATGAGGGTTAACTATAAACAGCTTTTAGTCGCCACACTCTCTTAATCTATGTGTAGTCTTCTTTTTTTGAATTGGTATAAAATGTCTTATAAATATATTTGTACTTAAGGTGGCTTAATAGCTTCTTGAAACGCCATAAAAAAAATTCATCAAATTCTCGCGAACTAAAGTAGAAGCTTAGTTAGCAAGAGAAATAGGGTTTGTCGATTTATGTAGAGTGCAATCGCACTATTTTGCTAAGCATACAAAAGCTGATTGCAGACTTCATCTGTGTAGAGTGAGGCAAAGATTTTCATTCTGCTTCTAAAGCTTTACGGACTGCGGGATGAATAAGATTATCAGGTATGCGATTTTGCTCAATATATTCATTAATTTCAGCGTGATTATCCAAATAGAAACTTAAGCTATCAAATACTTGGGCTAAAGTAAGCTGAGGATACTGAGTAGGAATTTCTTCGACGGGAGTACCCAGCCGCCACAAACCAACAATGGCACGTACAGGTATGCGAGAACCAAAAATAATCGGTTCACCGCTTAAGATATCTTGGTTGCGAGTGACGTATCGTGAGGTGGCTTTTGTCGTCATTAATGAAACCCAAGGATGAATATAGTTTTTATTTTAGAGGCAGAAACTATTGAATGGGACTATTAATGAAGGCGATCGCGCTCTTGGGAAAAAATGACCTAAAATTGGATCAAAAGGTGAACGAGTAATCTTTAGTCAATAAAGTATTAGCTTTAAACATAATGACTACAATACTTTCAGCCCAAGCCGTTAACCTCCGAGACTTAATCAATAACTTTAGCATTGAGTTGGTTGAAGATGAGCAATTTTTCCTGGAATGGCAGATCAACCTACCAGAAATTAGTACTATAGAGCAACAACTTTTAGATAAAGTTAAAGCTGGTTACATAAATCTGCTTAACTATCCGCCTCTTTTAGAAGATGTGGTTAAGATGACAGTCTTAGATCCGTTATTATTTATTGCTGATTTTTATCTCAAACCTTTTTACGTTAAAGCAGAAGAATCTATTGAGATTAGTTCAGAAGATGATGGAGTGATTGTCAAAGGTAGAATTGATACCCTAGTGCTAAAAGAGCAATTTTGGGTAATGGCCATTGAGTCGAAGAAAGCTTCTTTTTCTATTGAAGAAGGGTTAGCCCAAATTTTGGCTTATATGCTGGGCAATCCTCACTCCCATCAACCTAGTTATGGCATGATTACCACTGGCGGTAGCTTTGTTTTTATTAAATTAGTGAAAACTGATAAACCCCGTTACGCCTTATCCAAAGTTTTCATTACTCGCGATCCAGGAGAAAATGCTTTGTATCAAGTTTTGCGTATTCTGAAAAGTTTGAGTGGAAGAGAATTTAATTAAGACGCAATAAGGTAAACCAATAGCTTGGCTTGCCCCCTCTAAGTTACGCAATAAAGTATCTTCAAAGATTTTCTTTTGCTGCTGTAGGCTTTTTTTTATATAGTTAGGGTAGCGTGTAATAGTACTATTGCCAATATCTCAATTATCCTGAAAACTAACAGTGACAGAAGCTAAAAGTTACAAAGATACCGTCAATTTGCCCCAAACCACATTTAATATGCGGGCTAACGCTGTTAAGCGGGAACCGGAATTGCAAAAATTTTGGTCTGACAATCAGATTTACGAAAAACTGTCCCAGGATAATCCCGGAGATATTTTCATTTTGCATGACGGCCCTCCTTATGCTAACGGAGATTTGCATATGGGTCATGCTTTAAATAAAGTACTTAAAGATATTATCAACAAATATAAATTATTGCGGGGCTATAAAGCCCGTTATGTTCCTGGTTGGGACTGTCACGGTTTGCCCATTGAGTTGAAAGTTCTACAAAAAATGAAATCTGAGGTGAGGAAGAATCTTACCCCCTTGAAATTGCGCTACAAAGCGCGGGATTTCGCTTTAAAAACTATTGAGAAACAAAAGGTTGGTTTTAAGCGCTTTGGGGTTTGGGGAGAATGGGAAAACCCTTACTTAACGTTATCTCCAGAATACGAAGCGGCCCAAATTGGTGTTTTTGGGCAGATGGTTTTGAAAGGTTATATTTACCGGGGTTTGAAACCTGTACATTGGAGTCCCAGTTCCCGTACTGCCCTAGCGGAAGCAGAGTTAGAATATCCCGAAGGGCATACCTCCCGCAGTATCTACGTTGCTTTCTCGGTAACAGGTTTAGGAGAGGGTGCAAAAGAAGTTTTAGGTCAATTTTCACCTAACCTCAGTGTGGCGATTTGGACAACCACTCCTTGGACAATTCCTGGTAATTTGGGGGTGGCAGTAAATCCGAAGCTTACCTATGGAGTGGTTGAAGATGCAGCAGGGAAGTATTTTATAGTGGCCGCAGATTTAGTTGAACAGTTAGCTACAACCCTAGAAACTGATTTAACCCTTAAAGCGACTCTCTCCGGTGCAGCATTAGAACATACAAAGTATCGTCATCCTTTATTTGATCGCGAAAGTGAAGTTCTCATTGGTGGTGACTACATTACCACTGCATCTGGTACAGGCTTAGTCCATACCGCCCCTGGACATGGTAGCGATGACTATATTGTGGGGCAACGTTATGGTTTACCTGTGCTTTCCCCTGTGGATGATGCAGGGAACTTAACAGCAGAAGCAGGGCAGTTTGCTGGGTTAAATGTACTTAAGGATGCAAACGCTGCAATCATCACTGCTTTAACAGAAGCAGGGGCTTTGTTAAAAGAAGAAGCCTACGTTCATAAATATCCTTATGATTGGCGTACTAAAAAACCAACCATCTTCCGGGCAACAGAACAGTGGTTTGCTTCAGTAGCGGGGTTTCGGGATGCTGCTTTAGAGGAAATTACCAAGGTTAATTGGATTCCAGCTAAGGGGGAGAAACGGATTACTCCCATGGTTGCAGAACGTTCCGATTGGTGTATTTCCCGGCAACGTAGTTGGGGTGTTCCTATTCCTGTATTTTACGATGAGGAGAGTAACGAAGCTTTATTAAATGAAGAAACTATCTCCCACATTCAAGCAATTATTGCAGAGAAGGGTTCTGATGCTTGGTGGCAACTTTCTGTAGAGGAACTTTTACCAGAAAAGTACCGCAACAACGGGCGTAGTTACCGCAAGGGAACAGACACCATGGATGTTTGGTTTGACTCTGGATCATCCTGGGCTGCTGTGGCAAAGCAAAGGGATAATTTAACCTATCCTGTGGATATTTACTTGGAAGGTTCCGATCAACATCGTGGTTGGTTCCAATCCAGCTTATTAACTAGCGTTGCAGTTAACGATTGCGCCCCCTACAAGACTGTTTTAACCCACGGTTTTACCTTGGATGAAAAGGGTGTAAAAATGAGTAAATCTCAAGGTAATGGTATTGATCCCTTAGTAATTATCAATGGTGGAAAAAACCAGAAACAAGAACCTGCTTACGGGGCAGATGTGTTGCGGTTGTGGGTTTCTTCTACGGATTATTCTACTGATGTCACTTTTGGCCCCAATATAGTTAAGCAATTAGCTGATGTTTATCGTAAAATTCGCAATACAGCGAGGTTTCTTTTAGGTAACTTACATGATTTCGATTCGACAAAAGATACAGTTGCTTATGCAGACTTGCCAGAATTAGATCAATATATGCTGCATCGCATTACAGAAGTATTTAACGATGTAACAGATGCCTTTGAAAGTTTCCAATTCTTCCGCTTCTTCCAAACAGTGCAAAACTTTTGTGTTGTAGATCTTTCCAACTTCTACCTCGACATTGCTAAAGATCGGTTGTACATTTCTTACCCCGACTCTCCCCGCCGTCGCAGTTGCCAAACAGTTTTAGCTGTAGCTTTGGAAAATTTAGCCTCCGCGATCGCACCGGTTATGTGTCATATGGCAGAAGATATTTGGCAGTCTTTCCCTTACAAAACTCCTACCGAATCAGTATTTGCTTCCGGTTGGGTAAAGTTAAAAGATGAGTGGCAAAAACCAGAATTAGCTCAAACTTGGACAACCTTAAGGGAAATTCGCAACGAGGTTAATAAAGTGATGGAACAAGCTAGGGTAGAAAAAGTGATTGGTTCTTCCCTTGAAGCAAAAGTTTTGTTGTATATTGCTGATGAGGAATTGCGGAATCGCCTAGCTATATTTAACCCCAAGGACAGTTTAGGAGAAAATCGCATTGATGCCTTGCGTTATCTCCTCCTTGCTTCCCAGGTAGAGTTGTTAGGTAGCCCTCAAAAGGCGCAAGAAGCTGAATATAACGCCCAAGTTGAAGGAATGACTATCGGCGTTGTTAAAGCTGAGGGGGAAAAATGCGATCGCTGTTGGAATTATGCAACTGAGGTAGGAAAAATTAAAGCACATCCTACTATTTGTGAACGTTGCGATGCTGCTTTAAAAGAGGAATTTTAGAACCCTAATATAGAGGGGTAATTCCCTTACCAATGAATTTGACTCAAAATATACTGCAAACGATCATAGTCATCTTTAAGAAGTAAACTCAATGTTCTCCCTGCCTTAATTAACCACTGACGATCTCCTTGGCGTAAGCGATAAATTGCTCGTATCGCCGCAGCAGCTAAAGACTCTACAGGTACGCCTTGAACAGCTAATAAAGTTCTTAGGAAATCGAGATTTTCGCTAAAGTGGATAACTTCTTCATCTTCACATTGATAAACTGCTTGGTGAATTTGAGGGGGGCGTGGGGGTAAATATTGATAAACTTTGCCACTACTACCATTGTTAGCATGACCGAAAGATTGTGGTACTTCAAAGCCGACAATTGCTGAGCGAAACTCGGTTTTGAGCATGGCAAAAATCTGAGGTTGTTGCTCTCGCAACTCCTCTAAAGATAATCCTAAAGCCCTGGCACGATGGACAGAATCAATGGGGCTGGTGGTAGCGTGAATCACAACCGCTAACACTTTATTACCTGACTCTTCATCCCTAGATTTAACCCAACTACCAAAAGGAGGCATAACCGGAAAACTCAACTCTTCTGGCTCTAAACATTGAGCGAGAAATTCTGTGGTGGCAGTTTCGATTACCTCTGCTATGTAGTCATCGGGGCGATTATCAGTGGCAAATTGAGGTAAGGGAAGGCGCATAACAAGTTAAAAGTCAAAAGGATGCAATTAATACTCTGTCAATTCATCTTTCAATTGATGGGTTAAGGCTTAGGGGTTAAGGATAATCCTCTGCTCAAAAAAGTAACCCCTAAATTTGCTAGCAACTAGCGATTAGCCATTAGTAAACAGCTAGTTTTTCTTTCCTTTCCTTAAATCCACAGACTCTAACTCAACAAGCTTAAAGGTAACGAGTTTATCCCAATTACCATCTTCAAATAAAACCGCAGCCTTATTATCGCTAACTCGTTGCACTATACCTTGAAATTGGAAATAAGTATCTTCAGAATTAGTAACGCGAACTGTAGCCCCAGGAAGAATCATAGTCTTAAAATTTCAATTATAAGTTTGTCATTAGATTTAGGATAGCATCGTCTTTGGTTCGGATATCCTTCCTTTTTGTTGCCCCGCAAATATTTCTAGAACCTTCAAAATGGAGTTATAACTCTTAAATCCAAATTTAACTATGAACTCTACAACCCAAACTATTAACCACAGTAAAGAATCGTGGTATTCTCAAGGTCTAAAATGTTGCGTAGCAGGTCAATTCACAGAAGCGATCGCAGCGTTTAACCAAGTTATTTCCATGGACTCTCAATTGAGCCCAGCTTGGAATAATCAAGGTAATGCTTTATCAGCACTAAAACAATACGGCAATGCCCTTGCTGCTTATGATCGTGCTGTTGCCCTTGCTCCTCAATATCATCAAGCTTGGTTTAATCGAGGGCAGCTATTCGAGGAAATGGGAGCTTATGGTAATGCTCAGGAGTGTTATCAAAAGGCGATCGCAATTTCTCCTGATCCCGTTTATCTTCATGCTAGGGAGGGGATTTTGCTTAATAAGAAGTTGTACCAAGTTTAAGCAAATACCACATTGAGAGAACTAATACCCTCACCTAATCTGTCGAATATTTGCTACAAAATTAGGTAATCAGACGAAAAAGTGATTCGTTTATAGCGCTGTTTTTTCTGAAAATTGTTAATAATAAAGAAAGAGCTACTTTCGACTTCTGCGAAGCAGTATAAGCCTTGATTCAATCAGAAACACTCGCATTGTTAGAATGGCCCCGTTTATGCCAGCACCTAGCTACTTTTGCCTCTACTAAGCTGGGTGTTTTGGCTGCTGAAAACTTAGAACCTTTTGTAAGTCAAGAGGAAAGCCTAAAATTAATCGCTCAAACTCAAGAAATTTATGAGTTAGAAATGCGCTTGTTACAAGGGTTATCTTTTGAAGGTATCGAAGATTTTGGTGACTCCCTAGAAAGGGCAAAGTTGGCAGGGATGCTTTCTGGAGATGAATTTCTCACTATTGCGACAACTTTAGGGGGAATGAGGCGCTTACGTCGCTTAATTGATGATCAACAAGCAGAAATTCCCCAACTAAAAGCCTTGGTTGCTCAACTACGTACCTATCCAGAATTTGAGCAGGAAATTCATCACTGTATTGATGAACGGGGACAAGTAAGTGATCGCGCTAGTGTTAAGTTAGGGGAAATTCGTGGGCAACTAAAAGCTTTACGAGAGCAGATTTATCACAAGCTCCAAAATATTATGCAGCGCCAAGGAGGAGCTTTACAACAACAGGTAGTTACCCAGAGGAGCGATCGCTTTGTCTTAGCGGTGAAAGCACCCCAAAAAGATGCTATTCCTGGTACTGTTCATGATACTTCTAGTACTGGGGCAACTTTGTATGTAGAACCAAGGAGTGTGGTTAATTTAGGTAATAAGCAGCGTCAATTACAGCGTCAAGAGAAGAAGGAAGAAGAAGTTGTTTTACGGCGGTTGACGGAGAAGATAAGAGAGATTCAAGAAGATTTAGAACATTTGTTGTTTGTGGCTACAACCTTGGATTTAACCGCAGCTAAAGCTCGTTACAGTTTGTGGTTAGAAGGAAACGTCCCAAAATTTGTGGATTGGCAACAAGGTGAAACTATTACCCTACGTAACCTCCGCCATCCTTTACTCGTTTGGCAACAAAAGCACGAACAAGGAACAGAAGTGGTTCCTATTAATGTACAAATTCAACCGCAAATTAGAGTTGTGGCTATTACTGGACCAAATACTGGGGGCAAAACAGTAACCTTAAAAACCCTAGGTTTAACTGCATTAATGGCTAAAGCCGGTATTTTCATTCCTGCCACCGAACCGATAGAATTACCTTGGTTTGAGCAGGTTTTAGCGGATATTGGTGATGAACAATCCTTGGAACAAAGTTTGTCTACTTTTTCTGGCCATATTCGCCGTATTATTCGAGTTATAGAAGCTATTGCAACTCAAAAAGATACCTTAACCCCTCAACCTTGTTTAGTCTTACTCGATGAAGTTGGGGCAGGAACAGATCCGGCGGAAGGAAGCGCTTTAGCGATCGCCCTCTTAAAATACTTGGCAGAACGAGTTCAGCTTACCATTGCTACAACTCATTATGGTGAACTCAAAGCTTTGAAGTATGAAGATGAGCGATTTGAGAATGCTTCGGTGGAATTTGATGATGTTAGTCTTTCTCCTACCTACCGCCTCTTATGGGGCATTCCTGGACGTTCCAATGCTTTAACCATTGCTCAGCGTTTAGGTTTAGATGGGGGGGTTGTGGAGATAGCACAAAGTCTGATGGGAGGCGTTAATAGTGATGTCAATGAAGTTATCGCTGGCTTAGAAGCCCAAAGAAGGGAACAGGAAGAAAAGGCGCAACAAGCTAAGAAATTAGTGCAACAAGCAGAAAAGTTTTATGAGCAAATCTTAGCTAAAGCCCGTACTTTAGAAGCTAGGGAAAAAGAGTTAAAACTTGCTCAAGAACAAGCTATCCAAAAGGTACTCACTGAAGCAAAAGAAGAAGTTGCCCAGGTAATTAGGGATTTACAGCAAAAACCCAAACTTGCTCAAAATGCCCAAAAAGCTACTGTAGCTTTAAATAAAATTGCTGAAACTAAGTTACCCAAACAAGAGAAAGCCAAACTTCCCAAACCTGGTTATCAGCCCCAAGTTGGTGAAAGAGTACGCATTCCCCGTTTAGGACAAACTGCTGAGGTTTTAAGCTCTCCTGATAGCAATGGGGAATTAGCTGTCCGTTTTGGTTTGATGAAAATGAATGTTTCTTTGGGGGAAATTGAATCTTTAGATGGCAAGAAAGCAGAAGTTCCGACTAAACAAAAATCTTCTCCTACTTCCACCCAGGTAGCTAGCAAAAAAAATGCCCCGACAGTACGTACTTCCCAAAATACTATAGATATTCGTGGGGAAAGGGTAGCGGATGCGGAAAGGGAATTAGATGATAAAATCGCCTCTATTGCTGTTTCTGGTAATGTTGCTTGGATTATTCACGGGAAAGGTACTGGACGCTTACGCCAAGGAGTCCAGGAATTTCTGCGCCATCACCCTCAAGTAGAACGTTTTGAGTTAGCACCGCAAAATGAAGGGGGGGCGGGGGTAACTGTTGCTTACTTGAAATAGAGAGTATAGCTTAGATCAGAAAGAAGACCGACGACTGGCCGTGTTTCGTCTCGGTCTTCTTAACTGGTTCGCTCCTCACACATTTATATCTTAGACGAAGAGTCACCCGTTGTCAAAGCAATTTAATAATTATGGCCAATTTAACCATGCTCATTACTAAATAGCTTCAAAGTTCCAACCTGGCAAAAGCTTCTCGATGCTTTTCTAGTAAGTGTTTGAGGACTATTTGTACTAACCAAAGTATACCTAATCTCCCTTGAGCTAATAGAAGGTTCGTTTCTTTTACTTCCCCCCAAATACGGCAGTAGCGATGAAAAGCCAACATACACTCACTTAAATGAGTCGCCGACTTGAACCAATTAGAGTCAGCCTGGACAGTTATAATTAATTGCTCAATTAACCTTCGCTCTGCTGTATCGGTTAGCCTCAAATGACCCTGACGATCTAACCAAGGAATTGGCAAAGGTTCTAGCCATTCTCCATGAGGGCTGATTTTAATTAAACCCTGACGACTTCCTAAATGTAGTAGAGAATGACAGCGACTATAGGCATACTCAAGAGGGAAAAGACTAACTTGCTCCTTTGCCTTATTTAATTCTAGGGTGGGTAAAAGTTGAGGTAAATTATCTAACCACAAAACTAATCCTCTCTCCTCTAGATAAAAATCCAACCATCCTGGTTCAATTACTCGAATAACAAAATCCAAACTAGGTTGCTTTGGGAATATTTCCCTTTCTTGAGATAGAAATTGAGCTAACTGGCAAGCAACCTCTAGAGTTGATAAATTGCTAGTATTAGCTAACTTAAAGGCGATCGCGCAACGATAAACAATACCCCAAGAATTCAACCTTTGGGCAGGAATTTTTTTCAGTGTGAGTCCAGATAAGGGATAATTGAGGGTTACAGTAGGCTCACGCCATTGTGACCACTTCTCCAAAACCCATAACAACTTCTCCTGTAACAAGTGATCCAAAAGGCAACTTTTTAATACAACCCTTAAAGGAAAACACCGCAAGGTAGTATTTTTTGTTACTTTATATTCCATAGAAAATATCTGATAAGCTGTTATTTCAGCTAAATTTCTACTTATGCATTCTTCGACTAAGCCACCAGAAGCATCTCGTAACTTTTCAACCTGGCAACACATTTTTAACTGGGCGCAGGCTCATTACCGAGATAGAAGTTTCACCAAAGACGAGCAGATACCTGCCCGTCCAGGACTACTATACTTAGTAGAAAAGGGTGCTATTCGCCTAGTGGGAACAGCTAATGACAGCGATAGTAAAAACACCCAAAACCAAAAGTTTGAAGAAGCTTTTTTAGGTTTTGTGGGTGTTAGCCAACCCTTTGAAATTGTTACCCATTCCCCTTTTACCTTGCAAGCTTATGCCCATGTTGATCAAACTAAAGTAGTTTGGATGTATTGGCACGATTTGGATAATTGGCCCGAATTTCGCCGGGAAGTTTTAGATGCTTTTCGTTATCAACATCAGCGTAAACTTTTGTGGTTAAGTACCCTGGGACAAAGAAGAACCATTGACCGACTATTAGGATTCATTACTCTCTTGGTAGAAGAATATGGCGAATCTAGAGAACACGGCTACTGCTTGCCTTATCCTTTAACCCACGCTCAAATAGGTAGCGCCATCGGTTCTACTCGTGTCACTGTAACCCGTTTAATGGGTAAACTGCGACAACAAGGTTTAATTGCCGTAGAAGGGGATAACTTAATTTGTTTGCCTTCTGTTTATGTTCCTTCAGAAAACTAAATCTTTAATCATTAAAGTTCCTATCTTACTTACTCAATACTTCCTATGTCTTCAGTAGATACTCAAACAAGCTCTTCTGAAATCTTAACTGAGTCAGAACGTAGTTTACCTGTCACCATTGTTACTGGTTTTTTGGGTAGCGGTAAAACAACTTTACTCAACCACATTTTAACTAACCAGCAAGGGGTAAAAACGGCAGTTCTAGTTAATGAATTTGGTGAAATTGGTATTGATAATGAGCTAATCATCAGTACCGAAGATGATATGGTAGAACTCAATAATGGCTGTGTTTGCTGCACTATCAACAATGATTTAGTTGATGCTGTTTATAAGCTTCTTGAACGTAAAGAAGAAATAGATTATATCGTTGTGGAAACCACTGGTTTAGCAGATCCTTTACCTGTTGCCCTAAGTTTCTTGGGTACGGAGTTGCGAGATATGACTCGCCTTGATTCCATAGTCACTATGGTGGATGCAGAGAACTTTAGTTTAGATCAATTTGAGAGTGAAGCAGCTTACAATCAAATCGCCTATGGAGACGTAATTCTCCTCAACAAAACGGATTTAGTTGATGAAGGGGATGTTGACTCTTTAGAGTTAAAAATTAGGGACATTAAAACTGATGCCAGAATCATCCGCACCCAAAAAGCTCAAGTCTCTTTGCCCTTGATTCTAAGTGTTGGTCTTTTTGAATCTGACCATTATTTCCAAGAAATGAAAGAGGATCACAAACATAATCACGATCATAATCATGAACATCATGATCACGATCACCACTCCCATCACCTAGAAAATGATGGCTTTACCTCTCTTTCTTTTGAGAGTGATAAACCTTTTTCTTTGAGAAAATTCCAGCACTTTCTTGATAACCAAATTCCTGTAAATGTTTTTCGTGCCAAAGGTATTCTTTGGTTCCAAGAAAGCCCCCATCGTCATATCTTTCATTTGAGTGGTAAGCGTTTTACCATTGAAGATGAAGAACAAATCGAAAATCCCAAAAACCAAATTGTCTTAATTGGGCAAAATTTGGATATTGATCGCCTGCGAAAACAGTTAGAAGATTGTTTAACATTGCCTTCTAAAAGTCGTGGCAAAGGTTTTGGTTGAATGGCGATCGCCAGCTAGGGGGTCAGGAAACTGGGGCATAATAATACTATTCTCTACCAACTTTATCGCCATTAGCCATTAGCAACTAGCTATTAGCAAACCTCATGCGCGTTTTAATCCAGCGAGTTACTTCTTCCCAGGTAGAGGTAGACGGAAAAATCATCGGTCAAATTGGGCAGGGGCTAAATCTTTTCGTGGGGATTGCCCATACAGATACCGAAGCCGAATTAGACTGGATGGCTAAAAAATGTTTAGATTTACGCCTTTTTCCTAACTTTGAACTAAGGGGCGATCGCCCTGAACTCTCAGTTAAAGATATCAAAGGAGAATTACTAGTCGTAAGTCAATTTACACTCTACGGCGACTGTCGCAAAGGTCGTCGTCCCTCCTTTAGCGCTGCTGCCCCTCCAGGGATAGCAAAAAAACTTTATGAGGAATTTGTAATGAAGTTAAAAGAAAGTAACTTAAAGGTCGAAACAGGTCAATTTGGAGCCATGATGCAAGTGACTATTAACAACGATGGCCCAGTGACTTTATGGTTGGAAAGAGAAGCAGTTTCGGGTCAAAAGTCATTAGCGATAAGCTAGTTGCTAATTGCTAATTGCTAGTCGCTAGTCGCTAAAATCTTAAACTTCAGAATTATGTTTTTATCACCAATTCTTGTTGTATAAGTGAGAAAATAGGCAGTTTTTGTGGTTTGAAAAGTGATTTAAAGCCTAGAAATTTTGCACTTCTATCTTTGGATATATCATTCTTGTGACAATTCTTTTCCAAGAACGAAGGTTTAATCAACTGGAATTAAGGAGCCGTAGATGGCCCTTTATTCCCCCTAGAAAGGTTGGAAGAGAGGGAGTTGACTATAGAGACAGACCCATCAAAGACGATGTACCCAGATTTCAACAAGAGAGAGGCTTTCCATGGTATCAAAGAAAGTATCGGCGTTTGGTGGTGCGCTGGGAACGCTTGCCAAAAGTATTTGATGGTTTCTTGGCTTTAGCCACTATTCATCTGTGGATTACTAAAATTATCTTAGTGGGATAGGTTTATGGCTAGCTAACCAAATAAGCCAATGGTGCGGTGTAGAGATTACAAAAGTTGCTACTGAGCGCACAATTTAAAGGTTGCAAAATATTATAAAAAAATCTTTTTTTAAGCTGTTTTTCTATTCTCAAAGCACCTTACAATTGATCACTGCTATCTTTACGAATAACTGGTGAGCAATGGTAAATGGTATTAGTTCTAGGGGTGAGGTAATTATTGTCGGTGGTGGCGTTATTGGGCTTTCTATCGCCATTGAACTAAAATTGCGGGGTGCTGGTGTCACAGTCCTCAGCCGCAGCTTCCAAGAAGCCACAGGTCATGTTGCGGCGGGAATGCTTGCCCCCCAAGCGGAACAAATTCCCCCTAGTCCGATGTTAGAATTGTGCGATTCCAGTCTTTCCATTTACAAAGATTGGACAGGAAAGTTAGAAAGTATCACAGGATTAGATACAGGTTACTGGAATTGCGGTATTCTCGCTCCTGTTTACCAGGAAGACTCGCCTACTAACACCCTCACAGATTCTCCCTCTCGCCAATGGCTTAATCAAGAGGCAATTACTCAACGCCAACCTAACTTAGGGGCAGATGTAATCGGGGGTTGGTGGTATCCCCAAGATGGACAGGTTGATAATCGTCGTGCCTTAATGAAAGTGCTAAGGGTTGCAACTCAAGAATTAGGAGTTAATTGGCACGAAGGAGTCGAAGTAAAAGAAATTCTCCATTCTCCCCGCAAAGAAGTTGTCGCCCTCAAAACCAATCGAGGTATGATTCAAGGTTCTCATTATATTGTCGCTACAGGAGCTTGGAGTCAACAACTTTTACCAATACCTGTTTATGCCAAAAAAGGGCAGATGCTTTCGGTTAAAGTTCCCCCAGGAAAAGAGAAACTCCCCTTAAAACAAATACTATTTGGGCAGCAAATTTATATCGTCCCGCGTCGAGATGGTTTAATTGTCATCGGGGCTACCTCAGAAAATGTTGGTTTTACTCCCCACAATACTCCATCAGGAATTCAACAATTACTTACCCAAGCCACTCGCCTTTATCCCCTCCTAGATAATTTCCCTATCCAAGAATTTTGGTGGGGATATCGCCCTGCCACCCCGGACGAATTGCCTATCTTAGGTACTAGCCCTTGGCCAAACCTAACCCTAGCAACAGGACATTACCGCAATGGTATTCTCCTTGCTCCTATTACAGCAAGTTTAATAACTGACTTAGTTTGGCAACAAAAAATTGACCCTTTATTAACTAACTTCCGTTGGGATCGTTTTGAGCTTAATGATTGCTTAGATTTTCCCTAATTCCTATGATGGAGAGAAAAGTAATCCTCCAGAAGGATTTTTCTTAATATCCACTGAATGCACGAGATTATGCCTACGCCATTAGAGTCAAAAGAACAACAAATCAAGGTTATCGAAGCCCATGCAGATTACTTTGGTGCGATCGCCTATAAAGGTTACACCGAAGCAAAAGAAAAAGGCACTCTGATTATTCTGAGGCAATTGGAGCAAAATCTTGAAACCTTAGAAAACTGGCAACTCAAGTTTAAGACTATGACTACCATCCCCTTAACCATTAGCGATTGGAAAGAAGCGGGTTTACAAGAATTGCTAATTAAATACAATCCTGAAGTTTCGGTAATTTGTACTTTTCTCTATCCTAATGGGGCCCATGCCAGTTATCATTTCACTACCCAATCTCCCCCTCCTATACTATTGCAAGGACTATTAAAAGGAAAAACCAATTAGTGTAAGCTTGGATTCTAGAAAAGAGTTAGTTAGATTCAGTTTGTTTTGCAAGCCAATTTAAGTAGGGTTGGGAACCCGCCACAATAGGTATAGCGATAATTTCTGGAACTTCGTAGGAATGGATAGCAAGAACCTTTTCCTCTATCTTCTTAAATTTATGCAAATGGGTTTTAATCGTTAATTGCCATTCGCACTCATTATGAACTTCCCCTTGCCAGGTATAAAGGGAGCGAATGGGGGTAATGCTTACGCAGGCAGCTAACTTATTGGCAACCAGGGAGGTAGCGATGCTATCAGCTTCTTCCTGGCTAGAAGTTGTTACCAACACAAGTCCGTAACCTTCAACATTCAACATTTGTCAATGCCTAATTCTGCCTTGGTCAAACTTTATAAACCTGACCATCAATGAGCAGTAAATTAATACCTTTAGCCTGTAAATAGGGACTAGTTTTTTGGAACATAGCACCATCGGGAACTTTAATTACCCGTTGAGAGCGATTAGAAAAACGCCTTGCTACTCGATGATTATCAAAGACAGGTAGAGTTCTTTGTTGTACTTCCTCTTTGGGAATGTGACCAAGATCCCTGAATTCTTTGAGAGGACGAGTAATCAATTCAGCAGCCCTATCTATAACCACATAACAGGTTTTTGGTAAAGCAGCTTCGGAAATAGGGAAGATGCTAACGTCTGTTGAGCGGGGGTGAGGTTGATAAATGGTTTCATCATCATCATCATCATCATCATCGTCATCATCCCAATCGTCATCATCATCAGAGATATCTTCCCCTAACATTTCTCCGAGAACAGCTAAATCACCATGTTCATCATCATCTTCATCTTCATCTTCTTCTTCATGCTCCTCAACAAAGACAGGTAATTTGAGCTGAGTTTGGGGAATAGGCTCTTGTTCTTCTTCTTCTAAAGAAGAACGTCGTCGGCGACGGCGCAGAGAACTGGCTGGTTTTTCTTCAGCTAATATTGGCTCCTGTTTTGGTTTAAGTGTGATTTTCTCTAGTTGAAGCGGTTTTTCTTCCTCATTAGTTTCTGAAGAATCAGTATCCGGTTGAGACGGTTTTTCTTCCTCATCAGTTTTTGGAGAATCATTATCTCGATTAGGAGTACGACTTAAGCGTTTTTGCTGAATCAACTCTTCATATTCAGATTCTGATAGCCTACTTTTAAGAAAACGGCTAATGGTTGAACTACTCACACCATAGCGTTCTGCTAGGGTTGAAGTAGTCTCTCCTGTATCTCTATACAGGTTGAGAATTTCATTTCTGTTAGTATCAGTAAGTTTTCTTGGACTCATGCTATCTCCACTTAGCCCCGTTTACGCCTACCTCGACCACCTCGACGAGAACGGCTCGATATATCATATTCTAGGGCCGCTCCGATAGCAAATAACACAGCACTAAAGATATAAAATACCTCTAGTAAACTGCCACTTTCATAGTCAGGCAGGGTAGCAGTATATTTGAACCACATATCAGCTATGTATAAAGCTAGAGTTGCTGCTGCTATAGTACGCCAGGACTGGGAGAAACGGCCACCCCAGAAAGCCAGTAGTAGAGTTGTCGCAACAATCAATAAAAATACATCTGCCACTATATAAAATAGGTTGACTGGTCTAGATAACTTTTCTAAGGAGTCATTGAGGGATTGAACCCAGACAGGAGCGCTAGATTCTGACTCTGCTTCCTCGTCTAAAACTGGGGTAGGAGAAGGAGGTGTCGTTGGAGTTGTTGGAGAAATACTAGGGGATGGTGCAGGTTGTTGTGCTTGTACAAGAAATTGCTGAGTTGCTTTAGCACTCCACCCATGTACTTCAATTGCTTCTGCTGGAGCAGCTAAAGTAATTAAAGTAGCAAAAGCGATCCCTACCACAGCTATTCCGGCTACAGTTAACCACTGCCACCTTTCTAAATTTAAGCGCCGAGGCAGTACAGCCAAGATCATACCCCAACTAATGAAAATGTAAAAAGCTATGTAGAACAAATCGGCAGGAGAAACATCGGGATCAAGATTCCAGCGTAATTCCCACCAACCAAAGAGTAAGTTCCCGACTAAATAACAAGCCATAGCCAAACCTATGCCTAACCAGACATTTCTACCACTGGCAATTTGAGGACTGCGCCAATTACGAAAACATAGTATGGTGGCCGCTAAAAAAGGTATACACTCCAAGATATATGTACCAAACAAATACCAGAAGGGACTATCTTGATCAGGAACGGGAGTGCTAAATAATAAAAAGAACAATAACGAGAAAATTGCCCAAGCGATACCCGCATAAACTATATTTTGACCGCTCGCGAGTTCTTGTAACCCTGATATTTTTTTGGCAGAGCGTCTCATAAGACTTCACAAAGATGCAAATTAAGGAAAAAGCTAGGTTGGATTATTGCCACAGTTTGCCTAGGGGAGATTGATTGAGCCAATTAATGAACTGGGTTTGTTCATTATCTGGCATATCTTCTAGGATTTCTGCCACTCCTTCAGCAAAATTATCGTTACCGAAATATTCTTTACCTAAACGATGAAGTTCTTGTAAAAGAGTAATTAAGTGATGTTCTTCCCAAGGAGGTATGGGGAGATTAGTTAAAGGATCAATAGTTAAGAGGTCGTTGACCGCTTTAGGAGAATCAGCTTGGGGAAACTTCCACTGTTGAAACACATTGGCAAGATCCTGCTGAAACAGTTTCGCTTGTCTTCCTCCCAACAAATCTTCAACATCAATATAAACAGTTTGAAGCAAAAGCAGACAAGCTTGAGTAAAGGGAATAACCACTTTACCCCCACCGCCAGCATCATCTCCCAACTGCTCTAGGTTAACTTTACCCCAGATGCTATGGCGTTCTGGTTCTTCGAGTAAAACACAGAATTTGCCTTGATTATCTGTGAGGTCACGCCAGAAGTTTTTAGCTTCTTCAGCTTGACTAGCAGGGAAAGCTTTAATTAAACGAAATGTTTGTCCCTGATAATTGAGAATGGGAATTTGCTGATCTCGCTTTGGGTGCTGAATGCTAGAGATTTCAACATCCTGCCTTTTAAGAATAAACATGATACTAGCAAATGACTCCTGACAGGATCGACAGGGTTAAGGGGATAACCTAGTTTAAGTTAACCAACCTACCCTCTGTTTTTAAATGTCATAGCGTAACTGCCCAGATTGATAATCTAACAGTTTCAAGCCCTATGTTATAACCTATACTATTTAAGCAACTGTTATGGTTTGGTTTTTAGTTTAACTTGACATTAGGCAAGCTGAAGCGAATCAATTAGAAAACTATAGTAGTAAAAAAATTGCTTTATCCTACTTGACACAGATACAATGCCTGATGAGGATAATTCAAGTTTGGGTGCGTAACTCAGGTGGATAGAGTAGCGGACTTCTAATCCGTTTGTCGTAGGTTCGAGTCCTACCGCACCCGTTGACCACAAATTTATTATTCTTCTTAGAATCTTTTAATTGAGGGGCAATTCCTCAACGAATCAGTACATCTAGGCAACTTTTCTGCAATAATCTAATACAGAAGATGTAAACCTTTTTAAAGACAAAGATTGTCATAATCTTGCTAGATCCTTGCTAGCTGTACATTTGTCATCAAAGGAAAATTAAGAATATTTGAGGATTAACTCAGAATTCTTTACATAAGTATATAGTTTATAGTTTAGTTATGGCTCAACTTTCTGGTTCCTCCGATGTCCCTGGTATGGGACGTAGGCAATTTATGAATCTTCTGACTTTCGGGTCAGCCACTGGCGTAGCTTTGGGTGCGCTTTACCCTGTAGTTAAATATTTTACTCCTCCTTCTAGCGGCAGTGCTGGAGGGGGTGTTACAGCGAAGGATGCTTTAGGTGATGATGTTTCCGCTAGTGAATTCGTTGCCACTCATAACCCTGGCGAACGGGAATTAGCCCAAGGATTAAAGGGCGATCCTACCTATATTGTGATTACTGAAGACAACACTATTGCTAACTATGGTATTAGTGCTGTTTGTACTCACCTGGGTTGTGTTGTGCCTTGGAATGTTAATGAAGGCAAGTTTATTTGTCCTTGTCACGGTTCCCAATATAATTCTGAAGGCAAAGTGGTTAGGGGACCTGCCCCCTTGTCCTTAGCTTTAGCCCATGCTGATGTTACTGAAGACGATAAGGTTGTCTTTAGTCCTTGGAAAGAAGAGGATTTCCGTACAGGTAAAAAACCCTGGTGGTCTTAAAGCATCCTCATGAATTGGCGATCGCTAGTCATGGATCGCTGAAATTAATTTTTAAAATTGACTAATTTTTCTAACTCTTGATTTTTTTTTGCTTGCAGATGAGAACACCTTCATTATCAGTAATTTGGCGAACTGGTAAGCAGACCATGATCAGAACAATCTTAGCTGTTGCAGCTTTTGCTTTGTTGTTCGCTGGTATTTTTGCTTACCCCAACTCGGCAGCAGCCTATCCCTTTTGGGCGCAGCAAACCGCCCCAGAAAGCCCCCGTGAAGCCACCGGGAGAATTGTTTGTGCCAACTGTCACTTGGCAGAAAAAGAGGCGGAGGTTGAACTTCCTCTTGCTGTAGCCCCAGACACTGTATTTGAAGCAGTGGTTAAAATTCCTTATGACCTAAGTTCCCAACAAGTTTTGGGAGATGGGTCTAAAGGTGGTTTGAATGTGGGTGCGGTTTTGATGTTACCGGAAGGCTTCAAAATCGCTCCTCCAGAAAGACTATCTGAAGAACTCACTGAAAAAACTAGTGGAGTTTATTATCAAACTTATACCTCAGAACAAGAAAATGTTGTTCTAGTCGGCCCTTTACCTGGTGAAGAACATCAAGAAGTTGTCTTTCCCATTCTTTCTCCTGATCCTGCCCAGGATAAGAATATTCATTTTGGTAAATATGCTGTTCATTTAGGAGCAAATCGTGGTAGAGGTCAAATTTACCCCACTGGCGATGCTAGCAATAATAACGTTTATAAATCTTCTAAAGCCGGTACAATTTCTCAAATTGCTAAAGAAGAAGGAGCCGGTTATCAAGTTAGTATTGAAACCTCTGACGGTGAAACTGTAGTAGAAACCATTCCTGTCGGGCCAGAATTAATTGTTGCTGAAGGACAGGAAGTAGCAGTAGGAGAAGCCTTAACTACTAATCCTAATGTGGGTGGTTTTGGTCAAGAAGATAGTGAAATCGTCTTACAAGACCCCACTCGTATTAAGTGGTTGATGGTTTTCTTTGGTGGTATTATGCTGACTCAAATCTTCTTGGTTATTAAGAAGAAACAAATAGAAAGAGTTCAAGCAGCAGAAATGAATTTCTAGTTAGTTCTTTTTCAGGGAAGTTATGGGGGACAGGCTAATTACCTGTCCTTTTTTTATCGAAAAACATAAAACCTCAAATAGGCGATCGCGGCTAAAATATCTAAGATAATTAGCAGAACTTTAGCAGGTAGAGAATGAAGAATTGTCCAAACCCAAGGAGTAACTAAAAGTACCAACGTTAACTCCCCAAAAGCAGCAATATTGCCGTAATGTTGCGGGTCCCAGTAGGAAACAGGACTGATGAAGCGATAATTGCTAAAAGGGAAAAAATGGCGATGGGCATCGTCGTTGTGCAAAGGGAAATCCGCAAGGCAATGTAACAGGATACTGGCAAAGGCGATGCCGCCAGCTTGCCAGTGACAAGCCAGGCAAATTAGCAATCCTATTAAGGCTATAGGGAAAGAGTGAAACAGAGAAATAATATTTTGCCAAAAGGGTTGATAATAAGCTTCTGACCAAATTTCGCTTTCTGGCAACCCTTGGATGAATTTAGCAACAAAATAGAAAATAAAAATGGGGGCATCGGGGATAATTGCCCCCAAAGTAATAGCAATATTTTCTTGAGGAGAAATAGTTTTGCCTAAAAGAGCAAGATTAACTATATAGTGGCTAGGAGTATTCACTGTTTTTGATAAGCTTCTCAAAATAAATTATTAAGTTAGTCCCGCCAAACTTAGAAAAGATGTTATATCATCACAAAAGTAGGGATAGGAGCAATAGTGATGAAGCAGCAACCACACAAAGAATCTAGTCACAATTTAATCTCCTTTTTGGTGAGAAATTCGTTATTAACTTCTATAGGCAGCGTTGTTTTAGTCTTTCTGATATTTTTTATAGTACTTAAACAATTGGGTTCTGGTTTTTGGGGTAATATTGCTGCTTTTTTAAACCTATCTTCGGCTGAACCAGAAGTAGATGTACCAACTTTAGTAGTTAAACAAATTCGTGGTGCTAGTGAGTTGACTACAGCTATTTTTACCATGGAAGCTGTAGTTCCTACTCGTCAAGATAGCAAGTTAGGACAGGTAGTTGTGGGTACCACTACTCTACTTTATGTGGCCCATGGTGAAGTTAGGGCAGGGGTGGATTTAAGCAAAATTGAGACTGAAGATGTCGCCTATAGTGATGAAACCAAAACAGTAACTATTCAACTACCACCCCCAGAGATTTTAGATAGCAAGATTGATGTAGATCGCTCTAAAGTTTATCATTATGACCGAGGTTTCTTGAATTTAGGCCCCGATGTTGCCCCCCAATTACAAACTTTGGCGCAGCGAGAAACTCTTCAGAAGATTAGGGAAACCGCCTGTGATAAAGGGCTATTGACGGATGCTAATGAAAGAGCAGAATTGACCATAGAGAAGCTGGTTAATACAGCAGGATATCAGCAAGTTGAAGTTGTGGCTGCACCAGTTTCTCTAGAAGCCTGTCAAGCCCAGGTACAAGGAGTAGGGGAGTAGGACGGGTAAGAAGATGAGCAACTATCCCAACCAGGGTATCTCCAAGCCAACAAAAGAAAAAGGCTATGAGTTCTCCTTGATTAATTGAGTTAAGGTTTTGAGAAATGTTAAAATTCCCTAAGACTTTAAACTTAATTAACATTAAGTAAAATCACGTCAATTAAGCAATCAACTTCGGGATTGACCCTCTTTGGGACTTAAATTCTTTTATTCAAGGAAATTTCTGCCATATTATTTCACTTGCGCCTTGGAATTGCAAGGGATTTTGGTGTGAATGGCAAAAATCAGCTATCCCAAGGAGGTTTAATTTATGAAAACAATATCAATCAGCTCTATAAACTAAGCAAACACAAAAGGAGGAATTATGCGTGCAGTGTTGATGGCTGGTGGGTCTGGCACTAGACTAAGGCCGCTAACCTGCGATCTACCGAAACCTATGGTTCCGGTTCTTAACCGACCCATTGCAGAACATATCATTAATCTACTCAAAAGACATAACATTACAGAAATAATTGCGACTGTTCACTATCTCCCTGATGTTATGCGAGATTACTTCCAAGATGGTAAAGATTTTGGAGTACAAATGACCTATGCAGTGGAAGAAGATCAACCCCTTGGTACAGCAGGATGCGTCAAAAATATTGCGGAGTGGTTAGATGACACTTTCTTAGTTATTAGCGGCGATGGCATCACCGACTTTGATCTCCAAGAAGCTATTGAGTTTCATAAGGAGAAAAAATCTAAAGCTACCCTAATTTTAACCCGGGTTCCTAACCCTGTTGAATTCGGTGTAGTTATTACCGATTCTGAAGGCAGCATTAAACGCTTTTTGGAAAAACCCTCTAGTAGCGAAATCTTTTCCGATACCGTCAATACAGGAACCTATATTCTTGAACCAGAAGTTTTAAACTATTTGCCAGAAAACGAAGAATCAGACTTCTCTAAAGACCTATTCCCTCTCTTACTTGATAAAGGGGAACCAATGTACGGTTACGTAGCAGAAGGATATTGGTGCGATGTTGGTCACTTAGATGCTTGTCGAGAAGCTCAGTATGATGGTTTGCACGGTAAAGTTAAACTAGACCTGGCTTACGAAGAAAAGTCTTCTGGACAGTGGATTGGGGAAGATACTTATATAGATCCTTCGGCAAAAATCACCCCTCCAGTCATGATTGGTAGTCATTGCCGCATTGGGCCACGGGTTCGTATTGAAGCAGGTACAGTGATTGGCGATAATGTCACCATTGGCGCTGATGCTGATCTTAAGCGTCCGATTATTTGGAATGGGGCAATTATCGGTGATGAAGCTCATCTAAGTGCTTGCATTATTTCTAGGGGAACTCGTGTAGACCGCCGCGCTCAAGTTATGGAGGGTGCTGTAGTAGGCGCTCTTTCTGCTGTTGGGGAAGAAGCTCAGATTAGTCCTGGTGTTCGGGTTTGGCCACGTAAGAAGATTGAATCCGGAGCGATTTTGAATATCAACTTGATTTGGGGAAATACCGCCCAGCGCAGTCTTTTTGGGCAGCAAGGGGTTTCTGGTTTAGCCAATATTGATATTACCCCAGAGTTTGCAGTGAAATTGGGTGCGGCCTACTGGTTCTGTATTAAAACCAGGCTCTAGTGTGGCTGTATCCAGGGATCAGCGTAGTATTTCCCGTATGGTTAGCCGTTCCTTTATCTCTGGCTTAATGTCAGCAGGCATTTACGTACAAAACTTGGAATCTACGGCTATTCCTGTGGCTCGAACTATGGTTCCTAATTTGGATGTAGCCGGAGGTATTCATGTCCGCTTACATCCCAACAGACCTGATTATATCCTTATTGAATTCTTTGATGATAAGGGTATTAACCTTTCCAAAGCTAAAGAGAAAAAAATTGAAGGAGCCTACTTTAAAGAAGACCTGCGCCGGGTTCCTATTCAAGAAATTGGTGATGTCTTCTATCCTAGTCAAGTTCTTGATGTTTATAGCAAAAGCTTTGAGGAACACTTAAATGTAGGAGCAGTGCGCAACAGCCCTTCTAAGGTTGTCATAGACTACGTTTATGCAGTTTCAGGAGCCATCTTACCTCGCTTGCTAGCTAAATTTGGTTGTGATGCTGTTGTTCTCAATGCTAGCCTCAGTCAAACAGCCCTTTCTGCTGAAGATCGTGAAGGCTTACTCAATCAACTAGGGCAAGTAGTAGAAGCCCTTAAAGCTAGTTTGGGGGTACAAGTCTCAGCTAACGGTGAACAGCTTATTTTGGTGGATGAGTCGGGGTTGGCTATACGGGGTGAGATGTTAACAGCCCTGATGGTTAATACCATCCTGACAGCCCATCCTCGCGGTACTGTGGTTGTGCCTATCCATGCTTCTAGTGCAGTAGAGCAAATTGCCCGTCGTCACGATGGTAAAGTGATTCGGACAAAAGCTAATCCTACAGCTTTAATGGAAGCTTCTCAAACTGATCCTAATGTGGTTTTGGGAGGAAGTGGAGATATTGGTTTCATCTTCCCCCAACTTCATCCGGGATTTGATGCAATGTTCTGCATTGCTAAACTCATTGAAATGCTCACTATCCAAGAGCGTTCCTTAGCTCAAATTCGTACCGAACTACCCCGTGTTACCCACAAAAGTTACACTATGCGCTGTCCTTGGACAGTTAAAGGTGCATTAATGCGTCATTTGGTTGAAACTCACCCAGCAGAGAAGTTAGAACTCACTGATGGGGTTAAAATCATTAATCCCCAAAATGATAACTGGGTTTTAGTCTTGCCTGATGCAGGGGAGCCTTTGGTACATATTTATGCAAATGGTGACGACAGAACTGTGGTAGATAAGGATTTAGCGGATTATCGCAAGCGAGTTCAAGAGTTTATTGATAAAGAAGAAGGTGTAGAGGCAACTACTATGTAATTAAAATTGCTCAGCATTTGGGTAAAGGTTAGAGGGTATAAGGGTAAAGGTTATAAAAAATCTCCTTCTCCTTCTCCTTTGCCTCTTACAATAATATTGAATTGATTAATATAATGATATTCATCGAATCTACAATTAATACACTTGTACTATGATAAATAAAACCAGTTTGCAGCAATAAAGAAATTGAGGAGAAAATCACATGAATACTTGCATATTAATGGCGAAAATAATCCGTAACCCGGAACTACGCTATACCCCAGATAATCAACTTGCTATTTCCGAGATGTTAGTAGAGTTTCCTGGTCAAAGGGAAGAAGATCCTCCAGCTACCCTAAAAGTAGTAGGTTGGGGAAATCTTGCTTCAGAAATTCAAGAGAACTATTCTTCAGGCGATCGCGTCTTAATTCAAGGGAATTTGAAAATGAACCTGGTTGATATGCCAGAAGGTTATAAAGAAAAGCGGGCTGAACTTAATGCTTCACGTATTCATAAATTAGGTAGCGACGATTTCAGCACTATGGCTGCATCTCAACCAGTAACCACAGCTTCTGCTAATTCTGATAACGTAGTACCTTTTGATTCTTTCAAATCGACTTCATCTGGTTACGAAGATCCAGCCTTGGGGGTTTCTATAAATTCTCCAAAGCCAGAAACACTTTCTGTTCCTGTTTCTACACCTTTAGCTCCAGATCCAGACCAAGATTTAGATGATATTCCGTTTTAAATGGCTAATGGCTAATGGCTAGTTGTTAATTGCTATTATCGGTTCCCACCTTGATAGACATCTAAGCATACTTGAACAATACCGGTTGTGGCTGCTATGGCGATCACGCCGATGGGTAATAAGTTATAACCGGCAATGGCAACAACCAGCATAGTAGCCATTGCTGCTAACCTATGTTTAGTGCGAGCCTTACAGTAGAAGATAACTCCAGTGCGATGGAGAATTGCTAAGGAAAAAAAGCACAATGCTACAGAAGCACACAGTAACCAACGTTCGGGAGTGGGTAGGGGAAGATTGCTAGGGCTAGATAAGGCGTGTTCTACCCCGACTCCTGTGGCGGCTAAACCAATTACTAAAGGAAGATGGATGTAAAGCCAAACTTGTAAAATAGCAATGCGTTTGGAGTTTTTGACCGCTTGGAGTGCGCTGCCACCGATATTTTCAAAGTAAATCCACCAAAGACTAAAGGCAATGGTGAAACCGCCCACCGCAGTAAGGGCGCTGAGTCCCTGCCATTCCATTTCTGCTACCCCATTAACTACCGCAATAATTGCTTCTCCTAGAACAATGATGGTAAACAGTCCAAATCTTTCTGGTAAATGTTCTGTGTGGGGCAGAAGTTGAACTTGAAATTTACCGGCACTTAAGGGTGTCGCAAAATCAATGATTAATCCTAAAACCCAAAATAGGAACCGCCAGGGAAGAGGAATGAAAACGGAAATTAGCCAGAGGCAAGCGGCGATCGCAAAACCTTTAGCATAGTAAATTGCCAAACCTCGTGCCTGGGGAATGTGCCACCCAGCCCAAAGATATTCAAGTACTAAAACTAATCTAGCGACGGCATAGGCTAAAGCAAAGCCTCCAGAACTAGAACCCAAACCATCATGGACGTTAACCGCTAAAGCTGCCATAGCTAACATCTGTATGCCAATTAGTAGGCGACGGATGATGTTATCACTATCAAAACGATTAGCATAAAAAGTAGTACCAATCCAAGCCCACCATACGGGAATGAAAAGTAAGACAAACTCGAAAAAGCCTTGAGGAGAAATATGTTTGCTGAGGTGATGGGCAAGTTGAGATATAGCAACAACAAAGACTAAATCATAAAATAACTCTAGCCATGTTGCATGACGAGGTTCATTTTCTTGCTCTTCGCTGATACGCAGGCGAGGGGGTGGTAGCCAACTTTTCATCACAAAATATAATTATTATATGCTGCTAATACTAGGGAATAGGGAACAGGAAGATTTTTAATGAGGTACAGTTGATTGCTTTTACTTGACACGGTTTCCTGTTTCTTGCTTGCTTTCGAGGTTAGTAACTAATTTGACAAACTCTTTAATCTTCTCTTGATATTGTAGACCTGCTACCGTGGCGAGGTCATTATGGCCGGCGTTAGGAACTAGGTAAAGTTGTTTGGGAACTGAGAGGGCTTCATACAACTCCTCACTCATGGTAGAGGGAATGGTTTGATCACTCGTGCCATGAATTACTAGTACAGGCATTTTTAAGTTCTTAACTTTGTCTATAGAGTCGAACTCTTGATGTATTAATACATTGGGAAAGAGGCGGTATTCTTTTCTAACCCTTGCCATGTCTTTCATAGAGGTGAAAGTACCTTGAACTATTAAACCGGCTATTTCTGGCTGTTTAACCCCTAAATCAATGGCAACTCCACCCCCTAAAGAATGACCATAGAGAAAGATATTTTGAGGTTTAATTTGCCTTGTTCCTACTAAATAATCCCAGGCGATTCCTGCATCTTCATAAACCTGGGCTTCTGTGGGGAAACCCCCTTCACTACGTCCATAACCGCGATAATCAATTAGCAATACAGAAAAACCCATTCGTTGAAAACGCTTAGCGTGTTCTAGATTATCGCTAACGTTACCACCGTTGCCGTGGAGATAAAGCAAAACTCCTTTAGTTTCAACGTTAGCCGGAAGCCACCAGCCATGAAGACTTTCTCCCTCACCAACTTCTAACCAAATATCCTCATAAACCAGCCCCAAACTTTTAGGAGTGAAAGAAATGCTTTGGGCAGGAAAAAAAATGAGACGATTCTGCCAAAACAGCAAACCAACACAAATTCCTACATAAGCGATCGCTAAAAAAGTACTAATACTGAGTAATAACTTATTCAAAGCAAGTCTCCTCTTGACCATGCAAAGGAGACAATCCCTCCCATAACAAAGAGATTGTCTCCTTTACATAGCTGTCAACTTTGGTTTTCGGCGTTCCAATCGTCTCATACAAGGCAATATTATGTAAGTTAGCCAGCAAGACATCACCAGCAACAACAACTTTATTCTGCCCAACTCGCCCTAATTTTGATTCCTCAAGGAGATAATCTAATAGTCTCTCTTTAAGTTCCATAGCTGGTACACTATGTTTTTCTGAGAAAGTTTCCATATTGAATGATGGATGGCTGATAAGTGTTAAAAAAACTGGCATTACCTCACGGAAGTAATCAATAATCCTCAAACTCATATACTCAAGGTTTTCAATTACTGTTGCTTCTCCGACTTTAATAGAGAATATCGCATCAAGTTCCGCCTTGGGTAATTTCATAGCTGCGAAAAAAAAATCTTCCTTTGTACCAAAACGTTGATAAATAACAGCTTCAGAAATACCAGCCCCTTTCGCAATATCTCGTGTTGAGGTGTTGATACCCTTGTCCAGAAAGAGTTTACGGGCTACAGCTAGAATTTCCTCATCAGTTATGGTTTTGTTACGGGGCATCGGAATTATAGTTAAGAAAGCTCTAATTGCTAGTTGCTAACTCAATTGTTTCATACATATAAGCTTTGATGGACTTTTGCTATGCTTATGACCGATAAACTATTGCTTAATAATTAAATGACAATGCCATGTTGATGACGAATTTCCTTAATTGGTTGCTTTTTAAGTTTTTCAATCTCTTCTAAGGCTAACCTTTTTTTCATCTGTGAACATTTGAGCAAAATGCTGAGAATACGCGGAAAACAGCTTAACCAAATATTCAGTAATTTTAAGTGGCCGATTCCTGAAAGAACATTACCATGTTCTTGGTTGGCAACAACTTGTTGCATTTCACTCAGCTTTGCAGTTGTACCAAAAAGCGTCCATATATGCGCTGCAATTTCATCTTCTATTGTGGTGGTACTGCAAGCAAATAACAGATGTACGGCATCGTGTTGTTCAAAACTGCTCAAGCACGAAGCTATCGGGAGCTTTTAGAAGCTATAGAACGAGGTTTGCAATCCATTTCTTCTACTGATATTCTCCACTGGTTTACACACTGTTGCTATTGTCCTTTATGACAACGGAAACTGCTATATACAGTTTAAATGCACATCAGCTTAGGACAAAAACTATTAACTATTTCGCTGTTGCCTCACGCTGTTGTTTAAGATAGGCAAATACTGACTTATCACCAATATCTGGCGGAATAGGTTGTATACTTTTGCGTATAGCAAATACCAGGTAAAGAATAGCCCAGGTAGCTAACAAAGTTTGTTCGGCTGCCAGGGGGAACATATTTGACATATGCCCTAGTAAAAGTAAGGGGATTAAAGGAGTAAGAACTTTAGTTTCTAAACGGTTAAAACAGAAGGCTTCTTTGAAGAAAATTCCTGTTAAAGCAGCAAAAAGAAAACCAACACCAAAGATTGTTAAAGGATGATTGTATACAAAAGAAGCTAAGGAATAATCACTTTTCCAAGCTAATATTCCTGAAGCGATCGTCCCTACTAACCAAAAGCCTTGGAGAAGGCGATGTAAAGGTTTGAGATAAATATGAATAGTCGTTAAACTAACTCCTAAACCAAGGATGAAAATCCCGAATAATAAATTAGTTATTAATGAGATAGTTGGAGTAATTCCTTGCCACAGTACTAAACCACTACCCACTGCAAAACTTACAGCAGATGCAATTAAACCACTACGATAAATAATCACTTCCCGGCGATCACGCTCATTAATAGTAAATTCTCCAAATTGCCCCTGATATATTTCTGTTTCTAAAGTAGTCATTTTTTTATTATCAATTATCAATTATCAATTATCAATTACTTAAGCTAGCCAAGCACGAATCTTTTGTACTAGCCAAATCAGTTCTGCTTCTTTTAATCTTTTACCAAAGTAGTTTTTATTAAATAATTCTGTATGGGATGGGTTAGAGACAATAATAATGCCTCTGGCATTAGAAGAAGAACTTAGATAGTAAATGGAAACATCCTGAATTGCTTTAGTTATGCCGACTTGTTTACTGAGGTAAAAACCTAGAAACTTCTTGCTAATTGTAAAAGTGTCTTGGGATAATTCTAGTCTGGTTTCCGCAAACAGGGGTTCTTTAGTCAGAATTAATATTAATAAGACTAAACCTATAGGTGGCGCAACAAATAACAAACAGGCTAAAACAACAATTGTTACTGGTGCAGGTATTTTATCAAACTTTAAACGTGGAGGAATAATAATCTTTAATTGTTCTGGAGTTTGAGCAATCTTAATGGTAGTTTTAACAGGGGGAGGCAGTTGACCAAGATTATAGTAGGAAGATGCGGGAATAGCTTCTGTTTCTGCTTCTAGGGCTTGTAAAGCTTGGGTGGCAGATTGAAAGCGGTTTTCTGGGGCTGGTTGGGTGGCTTTTTCTAACCAACTGATAAAATTGCTGCTCACGCTTTGTTGAGAGAGGCGATCGCGAAATTGCAACTTTAATTCTTTTTGGGGTATATCTCCTGGGGCAACACCCCCTAAAAGATGAATAATCGTTGCCCCCAAAGCATAGAGATCCGAAGCAGGAATTGCTCTTCCGCCGTATTGTTCCATAGGTGCATAGCCGTAGGTTCCTACAATCGTAAAAGTTACCCCTTCGGTAGCGGCTTTGTCTTGAACTGCACCAAAATCCACTAAATATATTTGGTCATTTTCTCCTAAAATCAAATTACTCGGCTTAATATCGCGATGAAGTAAAATGGGATTGAGGCTATGAAGATAAATGAGAATTTCTAGAATCTCTTTAGTTATTTGCTGAACTTTAGCTTCAGTTAATCTTTTGCTTTCATTTAATAACTGTTTAAGGGAAGAACCAGGAATATATTCTTGTACTAACCCAAACCAAAGAAAGCGATCATCTACAGAAAAGTAATCATAATATTTCGGTATTTGACTATTCTGAAGCTGCTGAAGAATCTTTGCTTCTCTTTCAAAAAGTTTGAGGTCGTCCCATTGAACATCTCCACCAAAGGCAAGTAACTTCACCACAGACAAGCGTTCAGGTATCTGCAAATCTTCAGCTAACCACGTTTGTCTTCCGGCATTTTGACCTAACTTTTTAATTAGTTTGTAGCGATTATGTAAGATTTGTTGTGCTGCAAGCATAATATCTAAGCTGTTAGGCATTTAGATTAGTTATTAGGGTCAGGAAATAGGGAAAAACCTAAGATTCAGTTCTATAAATTATTGATAAACGCTACTATTACCATCATAGTCTATCAATTTAACCAACGAGCTAACACTGATAAATGTTTAATATTCAATGATAAATGGTATTAGCTGCCTATGCCAGTCACAGCATTTTTCCAGGGAATTTTGGGTGCATCAAGTCTTGCCTTTGGAGCCTTTGTTGGGGTTGTTTGGCGACCTCGTAGGTTGTTTTCTGCTGCTATTATGGCATTTGGCAGCGGAACCTTACTCGCGGCGATCGCCTTTGAAATTTCTCTTCCGGTTTATAAAAACGACGGCTTTTTACCTCTGATTATTGGTTTTATGATCGGGGGAAGTTTATTTGTTTATTTGACTCAATATATTGACCAACAAGGTGGTTTCTTGCGTAAACCAGCTTCTAGCCGTCGCTATCTTTACGAACACCGTAGTGATAAACATACCGACGTACTCAGCCGTATTTCCCACATAGAGGTAATGCAAAACCTCCCCGATGAAGAAAGAAAGGCATTAGCCCCTTTATTAAAAGCTAAAAACGTTCCTGCTGGAGAAATTCTTTGTGAAGAAGGCCATCCGGGGGAATACTTTTATATGATTGTTAGCGGGGAAGCAGAAGTTCGTAAAGGGCGCAAGGTGTTATCTCATCTAAAACCGGGGGAAGTATTCGGGGAGATGTCTTTATTAACCGGAGAACCCCGTTCGGCGACCATTATATCCCGAACTCCTATGGAATTGTACCAATTACACCAAGAACATTTCGGCAGTGTCTTAAGTTGGTCACCTCATATGGCTTGGGCTTTGAGTCGTTCCTTAGCCCGTCGCTTACGCATTGCTACTGAATCGCGAGTTGCTGTAGAAGATAATTTAGATCGTTGGCGACAGCAGTTAATGGATCAAGTTGAACTAGATATTTTAATGCGTGAAGATCCTAGTATCTTGGAAGGATTAGTAGAAAGTTCAGCGCCTTTAGCCATTATGGTAGGGACTTTAATTGATAATATCCCGGAAGCAGCAACCATCGGGCTGAATGCCGAAAATCCTCATTTAGGTTGGTCTTTTATTTTAGCTGTCTTTATTTCCAACTTTCCCGAAGCCTTATCTAGCGCTGCTGGGATGCAACAAGCAGGAACCTCCAAGGTACAAATTCTATCTCTTTGGTTAGGAATTGTCATCTTAAGTGGGTTTTGTGCTGCTGCGGCTTATTCTGTACAAGGTTATCTACCAGAAACATTTGTGAGTTTAATTCAATCAATCGCCGGGGGAGCAATCCTCGCCATGTTAGCTAGTACGATGATGCCAGAAGCCTATGAGTTAGGAGGTGGCTATGTTGCTTTTTCAACGATTATGGGTTTCTTACTAGGTTTTTGGGTTTCTTTCGTCCACTAGATAATTATTGAGCCTACACTATATCTCAAGTTACACATCACGTAAGCCAGCAGTCTTTATATGCGTTTTAGTAACTCATCATATTCAGAGTGAGTTCCTATCCAAAACCAATAAATGTGGTTTTCTTCTAACAATCCTAGCGCTCTATAATTGAGACTGACACGAACTGAATAAATAGGCTGGCGTTGGCTGACTCGCTTAAATTGTAGGCTTCCATGAAATGGGTCGGTTTTCCACAGAGCATATGCTTTATTAGCTTGCTCACGAACAGAGTTTGGTAGCTGGTTAAGGAGCTTACGAAAATCTCTAGTAGTACTCGATTTCATTGTCCAACTGGGAAAACTTCATCAAGCGGTATAACCTCACCAACCAAAATTTCCTGCCGTACTAAAGTTGCCATATCATCCCACTGTTTGTCAGTTGTAGCGTCAAAGCAATTTTGCCAAGCTTGCTCGTCTTCTAACTCAGCAAGAAGCCTTGTTGCGATCGCATCTTGTTGCTCATCTGATAGCTTTGAAATCTTTGTAATAACTTGCTGGAGGAGTTCTGTCATAATTTCTTATCTAATAGCTGTACCACTATGAGTAAAAGTATATCTAAGATTTCCTAATTACCCATTACCTCTTCCTATAACCCAATTTAAAAGCATAGCAGCTTATCTCCCTCATTCTCTATCTTCCACAGCTATGCCTTTATCAAAAACATCATTGATAATTGATTATTGATAACTAACCATTAATCTTTAGATCAATGAAAATCGATTACGTTCACTTCTATGTTGATAATGCTCAGAAGTGGCGAGACTGGTTTAGCACTAAGATGAACTTTTCTACCGTAGCTGGGGGTTATAACCATCACGATTGTACAGAAGTAATCGCTAATGGGAACGTTGTCTTTGTTCTTTCTTCTCCCACTAATGCGGCTAGCCTAGTAGCAAAATATTTACGACAACATCCTTGTGGAGTAGCGGATGTTGCCTTCACTACCAACAATTTAGCCGAAGCATTACAACAAGCTATTAACCAAGGGACAAAATTATTAACCGCACCTCAACAGCAAAATTTTCCTCAAGGAACTATAAAATGGTGTCAAATTGTCGCTGAATCTGGCTTACGTCATACTTTATACCAAAGAGAAGGTATAACTCCTATTTTTCCAGAATTAGAAAAAGAGCAAATCTATCCAACTAATTTTGCTCAAGGAAACTTCACTGGTATAGATCATATTGTCCTCAATGTGGCAGCAGGAGAATTAAGAAAAACCGCAACTTGGTACGAGAAAGCTTTAGGTTTTCAGCTCCAGCAAAGTTTTAATATTCAAACAGAAAATTCGGGTTTATATTCTCAAGTGATGGTACATCCAGAAAGCGGTGTAAAATTTCCCATAAACGAACCTGCTTCTCCTAATTCTCAGATTCAGGAATTTTTAGATGTAAACAAAGGTGCAGGTATTCAACATATCGCTTTGCAAACTCCCCATATCCTCCGTACCACTGCCCAATTAAGAGAAGCAGGGTTAGCTTTTTTACCTATTCTAGAAAGTTATTATACTCAACTAGAAAAACGTCTCCCTCCTTTGAGTTTAGAAGCAGGGGAGTTAGCAACTTTGGCAGCACAACAGATTTTAATCGACTATCAACAAAAAACTAATAATATTAAAAAATCGCCCTTGTTGTTGCAAATTTTTACTCAACCAATTTTCAACGAACCTACTTTCTTTTTTGAGTTAATTGAACGTCGCGATCGCGCTGAAGGTTTTGGAGAAGGAAACTTTCGTGCTTTGTTTGAAGCAATGGAACAAGAACAATTTAAGCGAGGGAGTTTGTACTGATAGCTAATAACTTAAACCATTTTTAAAATAATTTCTTATATAGCAAGATGAAAATTATGAATAAATATCAAAACAAAATGGAAACATTAGACCCCTGGCAAGTGGTAGAAACATCAAAAAAACTTACTATCGAAGACATTCTTTCTTTAGAGAAAGAAATAGGCTATTCTTTGCCAGCAGACTATGCTAACTTCCTTTTGCACTATGGTGGTTTTGGTACTGAAGATTATGTTAGCTTTACCTATCTAGAAGAAAATCCTAGAGATGATGAAAAAGGATTATTAGATGTATTTTTTGGAATTTTGCCAGGAGATGGATACGATTTAATAAAGAATTACAATTGTTATAAAGATAGAATTCCTCAAAATTTACTTCCTATCGCAGACTCATGTGGAAATGTTGTCTGTATTTCTCTTGCCGGTGATAATAAAGATTGTGTTTATCTGTGGGATCATAACGATGAAGAAATGGTAGAAAATCCGGGCTATTCAAATGTCTATCTACTCGCTCATTCATTTGATGAGTTTATCAATTCTTTAGAATTAGATGATGAATTGAATGATGAAGATGAATAAAAAAGCTTTAAATTTGTTGATGTGCAACTAATCCTCAATTGCTTTCAAAACTCCTAACTCTGTTATCAACAGAAAATTAATAATAATAACAAATTACCCTTGTTGCAAATTTTCACTCAACCAGTTTTCAACGAACCCACCTTCTTTTTTGAGTTAATTGAACGTCGCGATCGCACTGAAGGTTTCGGCGAAGGAAACTTTCGTGCTTTGTTTGAAGCAATGGAACAAGAACAATTTAAGCGAGGGAGTTTGTATTAATAGCTAATAACTTAAACCCTTTATGAAGCTACGGCAAAATCTGTGTACTGTCTCATTTTTGGCTCATGAAATGCTAAAACAATATCTTCTTTAGAAACACCTGCATCAACCAAATCATTGGCGATGCCATCTTCAGTCCAATCCTCCTCGATCCAAAATTTACCATCTACAATCCGAACATAGACTGTCATACCAGCAACGCGCTCACCACCCTGCCAACCAAGATTCATCCAAATGTAATGAGCTTTTAATTCATCGACAATTAAAAACGTCTCTATATCTGAGTTATGATGGCGGTTACTTAGTTCTGTATACTCACTCAAAATACCTTTAATTAGCTTAGGATATTCAGTTAGTTTATCCATTTTGTGATCTCCTCTGACTCGATGTCTACCACAATGATAGAAAGTTGGTGTTTCTTCAGAATGAGTTGAGCCACATCTCCGGTAAAGAAAGTTTTGTAAGCTATTTTGCTGATAGCCATATATAACTTTCGCTCTGGTGCTGTTTCCTCCAAAAGATAACTGTAGATATCATATTGCCCAAGAGCTTCTTTAAAGTCCTGTATTTTCGATGCACCAATAAAGCTTTTGACTTCCACAACTAGCTTTTGTCCATCTCGTTCAACCCCAATCGGACGTTCAGCACCAAGATCAGCATAGAGTGTTGTCCTTCGATACTTAATGATATAAGGATCATCAGTGATTAACCATCCGTCCTTAATCAAAGCATTTTTCACCGAATTATGAATACTATCTAGCTTGGGCATCAACTACTAGAAAAAAATGATATCTGTATAAACATAGGAATGAAGCTTCAAATTTGTTGATGTACAACTAACCTCTAATTGCTTTTAAAACCCCTAATTCTGTTTGTATTGGTAAAACATCTAAAATATTCTCTTGAGCGCAATATTCTAAATCTGCTCGATTATTTAAACCTAATAAACGCTTACCATGACTAGCAAGTTCAAACATTTTCACTAAATCATTTTGCCATTGGCTATAAAGGGCGATCGCTGCTACAACTTCATCATTACCAATAACTTCTACATCTTTAGTATAAAAAACTTTGGCGATCGCTCCCGCACAAACTGTATCTTCTAAGGAATAAGTTCCTTGCCAGCCAGATCCCACTAACCAAACAGTTTCTGGTTGTTTCTTACGTAGGTAATCAATGACACTTTGGTAATTTACCATTGCGGCTGTCACCACAGTGGGAGATTTTTCTACCCTTTGTAAGGCACGAGTACCATTAGTAGTAGAAAGAAACAAACGCTTACCTGCCATCAATTCTGGGGTACAGTCCAAAGGAGAATTACCTAAGTCGCAACCATCTACTTGTTTACCTCCTCTTTCTCCTGCCCGTAGTCGCTTTTGGTCAGGCCAATCAGTACTTTTAGTTATTAATTCTTCTATATCTCTAAAAGCTTGTACTGCTTCAGCTCCAGCGTCTAAAGCGGTGGCGATGGTAGTTGTTGCCCGTAATACATCAATGACGACTGCACAGTCAGGTAAGCTGTCTATTGGAGTCAATTCTGGGGTGTGATAAACAAATAGCTTCAAGGTTCTGGCGGGTAGATATGTTGCCAACCAACCATCCTATCACCTGAGTAGTTTTTTGTCTATTAACAGAAGAAGGTAATAGGAAATAGTACCATCACTTATTACCTATTACCCATTACCTATTGCTTATTACTCCCACTCAATAGTCCCAGGTGGTTTAGAAGTAATATCATAAACCACTCGATTAACTCCATCTACCTCATTCACAATGCGGTTAGAGATAGTTTCTAACAACTCGTAGGGAACACGGGACCAGTCGGCTGTCATGCCATCTTCGCTGGAAATTAAACGTAGGACGATAGGATGGGCATAGGTACGCTGATCTCCCATTACTCCCACGCTACGAACAGGTAATAGCACAGCGAAGGCTTGCCAAAAGTCATGATACATTCCTTGCTTGCCAATTTCATCCCGGACAATGTAGTCTGCATCCCGGAGGATATTGAGCCTTTCTGGGGTTACTTCGCCGATGATGCGAATTGCTAAACCAGGGCCAGGAAAAGGATGGCGGCGAACAATCTCTTTGGGCAAACCGATAGAAAGAGCGACTTTGCGTACTTCATCTTTAAAAAGTTTGCGTAGGGGTTCAACGAGCTTAAAGCGTAAATCTTTTGGCAAACCACCGACATTATGATGGCTCTTGATTTTCACTGCAACCCTTTCTCCAGTTTGAGGATCAACGTTAGTATCAGCAGACTCAATTACGTCAGGATAAAGGGTTCCTTGGGCTAAATAATCGAAGGGTCCCAAACGCTTAGATTCTTCTTCAAAGACATGGATGAATTCATGGCCGATGCGACGGCGTTTTTCTTCTGGATCGGTGATGCCTTTGACTTTGGCGAGAAATCTATCCCTGGCATTGATGTATTCAACAGAGATATGGAAGCGTCTAGCAAAGATGTCCATTAGTCTTTCTGGTTCACCTTTACGCATGAAGCCCTGATCAATGAACATACAAGTTAGTTGATCACCAATGGCACGATGAAGTAGAAAGGCGAGGGTAGAAGAGTCAACGCCTCCAGAAAGGGCTAATAAAACTCGTTTTTCCCCTACTTTGGCACGAATTTCCCGAATGGATTCAGTGACAAAGGTTTCTGTTGTCCAAGTTGGTTCACATTTGCAAACATCATAGACAAAGTTGCGGATCAGTTCCATGCCGCCGATGGAGTGGACAACTTCTGGGTGAAACTGTACGCCGTAAAACCTTTTTTCGTGGTTGGCAATCGCCGCACAACGGGTATTTTCTGTGTGGGCGAGAATTTCAAAGCCAGGGGGTAAGGAAGTGCAAGAATCCCCATGGCTCATCCACATGGTTGAGCCGTTTTTGATTTTTTGTAAAGTTATGTTGGGGTTGTCGATGATTAGGGAAGCTTTGCCATATTCAGCCCGTTGAGCGCGTTCAACTTTCCCCCTAATTGCTTAACCATAAGCTGCATTCCATAGCAAACTCCCATGACGGGAACTCCTAATTCCCAAATTTTGGGATCACATTGAGGAGCGCCTTTGTCATAAACTGAGTTTGGTCCGACCGGACAAAATGATCCCCGATGGGTTAAGCTGTTTAAGCTGTTCGGCGGTGGTGCGATAGGAAAGTACTTCGGAGTAGACTTGGGTTTCGCGAATGCGACGGGCAATTAGTTCTGAGTATTGAGAGCCAAAGTCGAGGATGATCACGATTTGGCGATTGAGGCTGGTTTTCCGAGGAACCTTGGGTAAAGTTTCTACAGGTGGATGCACTTGTTGAATTGAAATAGTCACGAGATCCTGATGAATTGTAGATGTGAATGAAAAATAAAGCCGCTACTACCTTGGGTAGAGGCTATGCTCCTATTCGCAGACTAAAATCTACTTTCAGATGCTTGTTATTCTTGCAAGGAATTGAAAAATTTTATATATTCGGTACACAATAGCACATTTTTTTTAAGATTGCTGCACCTAAAAAACTTTTTACAATGATTTTTCTTTCTCGATTGAATAATACTGAGCCAACTTCAACTTTGCGGTCGCTATGTTTGCGAATATAGGTTTGAGAACGCAGATCAATAGTAGTGGCGATCGCACCATAAACTGTTTCTGTCCAATGATTATTGCAGGGATCTAATCTTTGTAAATATTCTAACCCTGCTTCTGTAGTGGGAAGCTCAAATATTTTTTGTAAGTCTGCTGTGGCTAAACCGGCTTTAGCACAGTGAGCGGTAAAAATTTCTCTCCTACCATCGGCGAGGTGATGGTGGGTATGAAAAATCCCTCCTGCTAGCTTAATTAGCTTGCCATGATAACCAAAAAGGAGCAGAGATTTAACTCCTTGCAAGGCAGCTTCTACAAGCATTGGCCCCAACCAATTAGCTGTCTTTATCAATTGCCCCTCTTGCAAACCCAATCTTCTAGCTAAATCTAAACCATTTTCCCCTAAACAAAATACTAAGCTGTCAAACTGGCTAGCTTTTGTTGCTAATTCTTGGCGATAAATATCTAATTGCCCAGGGGAGCTTAAGGGGTGAGAAATACCAGTAGTTCCTAATAAAGAAAGTCCTTCTACTACCCCAAAAGCAGCATTAGAAGTTCTTTGAGCTAATTTACGTCCTTCCGGGAGAATAATTGTTACCTCAATTAACTCTCCTGGCTGACATAAGGGTTGTAAATTACCCTCAAATAATCTTTGAGCGTAATCATAAATAGCTGCCTTTCCTTGGGCTTCTAACTGGCGACCAATACCTTCTCCACCCTTGATAATAACTTGCTGTTGTCCTGGGCGGGGTTTAACTTCTACCACTGCCCAGATAGGAGTATGGCGAGTTAAATCGAGATTATCTCCGGGATCGCTACGAGTAATAGCTAGGGCTTGATGTTGTCCTAACTTGGCAACTTGTTCTATGGGGATTTCTACTCTCTCGGCAGGTTCGAGTAAATCTAAAGTTATACTTTCAGGTACTTTTCCTTGCCGGCAACAGTGCCAAGCTGCCACGGCTGCTGCACAGGCGAAGACTGGTAAAGTATATCCCGAACGGGGCTGATTATTCATGAACAAGAAAAAAAGCTGATTAGTTTTGGTAAAGCTTTAAGATATAGGGTATGTATATGTAATGGTACTTATATCTACAAGTAAGTCATAAGCATCTTTAAATCCTAAACAGGGTTTACTAGGAAGCAGCATCAGGAGTGTATTGCTATCTATATGTAAATTACTCATCCCTATCAGCGATAGCGCCTATGCTTGTTGTTTACTTTAATTCGAGGCAAATAAAGCCAAGTCGATACGCTATTTTAGCAGCAATTTTGGGCATAATTATTGGTGCTATTAACTTTGAGCTAACTGAAGAGATTCACTCAGGTTGCCCCTACCTCCTTATAAGTCTATATCCAGGTTTGCTAACTAAATATTTAAGTCAACATCGGGAGGCACGATAATGGATAAACCTGTAATTATTTGTGTCGATGATGAAAGAGTTGTGCTAATCAGCCTCCGGGATCAACTGATTCAACACTTAGGTAACAAATATGAAATAGAATTAGCTGAAAGTGGGCAAGAAGCTTTAGAGATTCTAGAAGAATTAACTGAAGAAGGAATTGAAGTTCCTTTAATTATTTCTGATCAAATTATGCCGGCCATGAAAGGGGACGAATTACTCGTAGAAATTCAAGATAAATACCCCCAAACCCTAAAAATAATGTTAACGGGCCAAGCTAGTGTTGATGCTGTAGGTAAGGCAGTTAATTTAGCTAATCTTTACCGTTATTTGGCTAAACCTTGGCAGATAGAGGATTTGAAGTTTACTGTTCAAGAAGCCCTTAATAGTTACTTTCAAAATAAAAAGCTTTCTGAGCAAAATACTCAACTCATAGAACTCAATAAAGCTTTATCTCGTTTTGTTCCTAGTCAGTTTCTGCAATTATTAGATAAAGATAGTATTACCGATATTCAATTAGGTAATTCAGTGCAGAAGGAAATGTCAATACTTTTTGCTGATATTCGTAACTTTACTTCTTTATCTGAAGCCATGACACCGGAGGATAACTTTAAGTTTATTAACGGTTATCTTTCCCGTATGGAACCAGCTATTATTGACAATAATGGCTTCATTGATAAGTACATTGGCGATGCGATCATGGCTTTGTTTGGAGGCAGTGCTGATGATGCTTTACAAGCAGGGATTGATATGTTGAAAATTCTCCACATATATAATAAAACTCGCCACAGTCCCAACAGAGAACCCCTTAAAATTGGCATTGGTATCAATACAGGACAATTGATGTTAGGAACAATTGGTGGGAGTTCGCGTATTGATAGTACTGTAATTAGCGATGCTGTCAACTTGGCTTCTCGTTTAGAAGGACTAACTAAACGCTATGGAGTCTCCTTATTAATTACGCAACAAACCTTTCATTTACTTAAAAATCGCCATCAATATGCCATTCGTTTTATTGATAAAGTTCAAGTTAAAGGCAAATCAGAATTAGTCACCATTTATGAAGTTTTTGAAACAGATGAAGCCAGCATTAAGGAGAGTAAAAAAGCAACACAATCTTTTTTTGAACAGGCTTGGCTACTCTATAATCAACACTCTTTTCAGGAAGCCAAACGACTTTTTACTACTTGTCTAGAAATAAGTCCTCAAGATAAAGTAGCTCGGTTTTATCTTAAAAAATGCCGCATTTAGTAAGCTTTTCAGTATTAATAAAAACTTATTGAAATTTAACTAAAAAGCTTTTGTTTATATTGCTCTTTTCTCTACACCAATGCTACAAATCAAGTCTATCATCACCAACATATCCAGGAAAACTCCCTTACGAACAGTTCTAATTGTTCCCTTTGTTGTCCAAATTTTCGCAGCAGTAGGATTAGTCGGCTATCTTTCTTTTCGTAATGGGCAACGGGCTGTTGCTGATTTGGTCAATCAGTTAACCGCAGAAACCAGCGCCCGTATTGAACAGCACGTTATCAATTATCTCAACAAATCCCAGGATACCCTGTGGCTTAATCAGGGAGCCGTTCAAAGTGGTAACTTAGACCTTAATGACTTTGAAAAATTACGGCGTTATTTCTGGCAAGTAGTTCATGAAGGGGATTACGAGGGATATCTTTCCTATGGCAATGAACAGGGAGAATTTGTTGGTGTTGAGTATCGCGAAGATGCCACGGTTCAGCTTAAAATCAGAACCAGTGCCATTGCTCCTCAGCGAGAAACCTATTTATTAGATGAGCGAGGTGAGCCGAAAGAGCTATTAAAAGCTTCTGAATATGACCCCCGCACTCGCCCTTGGTACAAAGCAGCTAAGGAGGCAAGAAAGGCTACCTGGAGTGAGATATATCCTTTCTTTTCTAGCAAAAATACCATCCTAGGAATTTCCCCTGTCTATCCTCTTTATGATGCTCAGGGTAAGCTATTGGGAGTGCTATGTATCAATGTTAGACTGACTAGGATTACGGATTTTATCAATCATTTATCTATTAGCCCTAATGGACAAAGTTTTATTATGGAGCGATCAGGTGATTTGGTTGCTGGTTCAGAAATTCCTCAACCTTTCAAAATAATCGGTGAAGAGGAAGATAGTGAAATTGAGAGAATTCCAGCCGTTGCCAGTGATAATCCTGTGGTTAAGGCAACAGCTCAACATCTCCTAGAAAGCTTTGGTGGCTTCGGAAATATTAAGGAGAGTGAACATCTAAAATTTCAAGTGGACGGAGCCTGGTACTATGTTCAGGTGCTACCAATTCAAGATGGGCGTGGCATAGACTGGTTAACAGTGGTAGTTGTGCCAGAGCAAGATTTTATGGGGGAAATTAATAAAAACGCCCATACAACCATCTTTTTGTGTTTAGCAGCTTTAGCCATAGCCACCAGCGTCGGCATCATTACTTCTCGCTGGGTTATTGATCCTATTTTACGTCTCAATGCTTCTGCAAAGGCTATTGCCAAGGGAGAGTGGCAGCAAACCCCTGTTAGTAAACGCTCCGACGAGTTAGGGGAACTAGCTACTTCCTTTAATAGTATGGCTCGGCAACTACAAGCTTCCTTTACCACCTTAGAAACCAAAAACCAAGCACTACAAGAGTTTGACCAACTCAAAGACGAATTTCTTGCCAACACTTCCCATGAACTACGTACTCCACTCAACGGTATGATTGGCATTGCAGAGTCGATGATTGATGGTGCAATCGGGGAACTATCCTCACCACAAATGCAAAATTTGGCACTCATTGCTCAAAGTGGACACCGCTTAGCAACCTTAGTTAATGATATCCTCGACTTTTCCAAGCTTAGGCACAAGAACATTGAATTGCAGCTAAAACCAGTGGGTTTGCGAGCTATTGTTGAAGTTGTTTTGACCCTCAACCAAACCTTGTTAAGGGGGAGAGATATTCAACTCATCAACTCTGTACCTCTTGATTTACCGGCTGTGAAAGCTGATGAAAATCGTCTGCAACAGATTCTTCACAACCTCATTGGCAATGCTATTAAATTTACTGAACAAGGTTCTATAGAAGTTGACGCTGAACTCAAAAACGATAACCAAGACATTGCTATTACTATCTCGGATACAGGTATTGGCATCCCTACCAACAAACTAGACAGCATTTTCAGTTCATTTGAACAAGCTGATGGTTCCACTGCCAGGGAATATGGTGGTACGGGCTTAGGTTTAGCAGTGACGAAAAAGTTAGTGGAGTTGCATGGAGGGAAAATTTGGGTCAATTCTTCTGTGGGAGAAGGAGCGGAATTTCACTTTACTTTGCCTGTTTCCTCCTTACAAGCTCCAGCTTATAGTATTGAATCAGCCTTAGCTACTCGCTTTGTTCCTAAACTACTAGATTCAGAACAGGTAGACATAAACAATAGTCTGCCATCCTTTCAGCAAAATGGCTTCAAAATTCTCATTGTTGATGATGAACCTGTTAATCTCCAAGTTCTCGTTAATCATCTATGCTTAGAAAATTATGTTATTACTCAAGCTAATAATGGTCAGGAAGCCCTTGCCGTCTTAGAAAATGGCTTGCGACCCGATGTTATTTTACTTGATGTCATGATGCCCAAAATGACAGGTTATGAAGTATGTACAGAAATTCGCAAAAAGTTCCCTGCCAACGAACTACCAATTTTAATGTTAACCGCTAAAAATCAGGTTAACGATTTAGTACAAGGATTGGGAGTAGGAGCGAATGATTATCTGACCAAGCCTATTAATAAAAATGAATTATTAGCACGTTTAAAAATTCACCTCGAACTAGCAAATATTAGCATAGCCTACGGTCGATTTGTTCCCCATCAATTTCTTGATTTCTTAAACAAAGAAAGTATTGTTGATGTGAAACTAGGAGATGAAGTAGAAAAAGAAATGTCGGTACTTTTTTCTGATATTCGTAACTTCACAAGTCTTTCAGAAAAAATGACCCCGGAAGATAATTTTAAGTTTATCAACGGTTTCTTTTCTCGCATGGAACCAGCAATCTTGGAAAATAATGGCTTTGTGGATAAGTATATTGGTGATGCAATTATGGCTTTGTTTAGTGGTTGTGCCGATGATGCAGTAAAAGCAGGGATTTCTATGTTAGAAAGGCTCAAGGAATATAACTTAACTCGGCAAAGACCAGACAGAGAGTCTTTAAGAATTGGTATTGGTATTAATACCGGTAATTTGATGCTAGGAACTGTAGGGGGAGAAAGTAGGATGGATGGGACGGTAATTAGCGATGCTGTTAATTTAGCTTCCCGTGTTGAAAGTATTACCAAAGATTATGGAGTTGCTTTATTAATTACTCAAGCAACTTTTAGCCAATTAAAAAATTCTGATGATTATAATATCCGGATTATTGCTCAAGTTCAAGTCAAAGGTAAATCGCAAACTACTTTAGTTTATGAAGTATTTGATGCTGATCCTCCTCATATTAAAGCCCAGAAAGTAGCAACTAAAGAATTATTTGAAGAAGCGCGATCCCTCTATGAAAATAGTACTTGGGGTGAAGCCGCAGAGTTATTTACCCGTTGTTTACAACAAAACCCAGAGGATAAGGTGGCACGAATTTATTTAGAACGTTGTGGGCAAGAGGGATTAATAGTTAATAGCTGATACTAACTTAAACTTTGTACAATATTACTAATACCCTTGTTAAGCCTTGCAAAATATAGAGCAGAAATGATCGAAAATCCTTTATTAATTGGTTCGGGACTACCACCTTTTGAGCAAATTACACCAGAACAGGTAGTTCCGGCAATAACTCAACTTTTAACAGAATTAGAAACAGAACTTACTACCTTAGAAGCAAATGTTACCCCTACTTGGTCTGGTTTAGTAGAACCCCTTACTCATATTGAAGAACGTTTACGTTGGACTTGGGGCATTGTTGGGCATTTAATGGGGGTGAAAAATAGCCCCCAGTTACGGGAAGCACAACAGCAAGTTCAGCCGGAAGTGGTAAAGTTTATTAGTCGGTTGAATCAAAGCAAACCTATCTACGAAGCTTTTAAAGCCCTTGAAACAGGCAAAGACTTTAAATCTCTTCAACCTGCCCAAAAGCGTATTGTTGAAGCTGCTATCAAGGATGCAGAGCTTGCTGGCATTGCCTTAGAAGGGGAAAAGCGAAATCGCTTCAATCAAATTCAACTTGAACTTGCGGAGTTGGGGACGAAGTTTTCTAACCATGTTTTGGATGCCACCAAAACCTTTAGCCTAACCTTAACTACCCCTGAAGAAGTCGCAGGCTTGCCAGCAAGTTTGTTGAGTTTGGCTGCTCAAGCTGCAACCGAAGCAGGAGTTGAAGCAGCTACAGCAGAAAAAGCCCTTGGCGCATTACTTTAGATTATCCTAGTTATGTTCCTTTCCTTAAATATAGTCAGCGTGGGGATTTAAGGGAGAAACTATATAAAGCTTTTGTTAGTCGCGCTTCAGAAGGAGAATTAGATAATAATCCTCTGATTCAACGTATCTTGGAGTTACGCCAAGAAAAAGCTAACTTACTCGGATTTTCTAGCTATGCTCAATTAAGTTTAAGCAAAAAAATGGCTCCCGATGTAGCAGCAGTAGAAAAACTCTTAGAAGAGTTACGGCAGGTTAGTTATGAAGCAGCAAAGGCAGAGTTTGCTGATTTGCAAAGCTACGCTGGCAAAGAAGAATTGCATCATTGGGATATTAGCTATTGGGCCGAAAAACAACAGGAAGAGAAGTTTGCTTTTAATGAAGAAGAATTACGCCCCTACTTTCCCTTACCCCAAGTATTAGAGGGTTTATTCAATTTAAGTAAGCATCTTTTTGGTATCACTATTACCCCCGCCGATGGGCAAGCCCCCCTGTGGCACGAAGATGTACGTTATTTTCAAATTGCTAACGAAACAGGAGATGCGATCGCCAGCTTTTACCTCGATCCTTATAGTCGCCCTAGTGAGAAACGCGGTGGCGCCTGGATGGATGAGTGTTTAACCCGTGCCAAACTCCATGATGGACTACGCTTACCCGTTGCTTATTTAGTTTGCAACCAAACTCCCCCAGTAGCTGACAAACCTAGCTTAATGACTTTTAATGAAGTAGAAACCCTCTTCCACGAATTTGGCCATGGTTTGCAACATATGCTCACCCAAGTAGACTATCCGGGGGCAGCAGGGATTAACAATGTCGAATGGGATGCGGTGGAATTGCCGAGCCAATTTATGGAAAATTGGTGTTATCATCGCCCTACCCTGTTTGGTATGGCGAAGCATTACGAAACAGGGGAAACCTTGCCAGAGCATTATTACCACAAACTAAAAGCAGCTAAAAATTATCGGAGTGGTACAGCAATGTTGCGCCAACTCTACTTTAGTAAGTTGGATCTAGAATTGCATCACCGCTATGAACCTCAAGGTAAAGAAACTCCCCAAGATGTTAGAAACCGGGTAGCCCAAACTACCACAGTTTTACCTCCTTTACCAGAAGACTCTTTTCTTTGTGCTTTCAGCCACATTTTTGCTGGGGGCTATGCCGCTGGGTACTATAGCTATAAATGGGCAGAAGTGCTTAGTTCTGATGCTTTCGCTGCTTTTGAAGAAGCAGGGCTGAGTAATGATAGTGCGATCGCTGCTATCGGCAAACGTTTTCGAGATACAGTCTTGGCATTAGGAGGTAGCATTCATCCTTTGGCAGTTTTTCAAGCTTTTCGAGGGCGAGAACCTCAAACTGAACCTTTGTTAAGACATAGTGGGCTAGTTATTGCCAATTAGTTGTTTATACTAGAACTAGGCTGGGTTAGTATTTTACCTTTAAACATATATACTTAAGGGCGAGTTGTTCTCTACAAAAGTTAAGAATTTAGTAAAAGGAGCCTTTTAACTTACCAATCATTTTGGCAAGAGTTGTGTCAAACAGCTAAAGTATGTATTAACCTAACTTGTGGGACTGTATTTAATTGGCAATAAACAAATTAGTTAGAAATAATTAATTGATTTAGTAGAGTAGTTACATCTGCTTCTTTCCTCTTTGCTCCTTTAATCAAAAATAACTTACCATGCAGCCGCGCCCTCCTTCTCCCGCTTTGCCTGCATTAGAAAATCTCATTAACTATAAGGCTTTTGTAGCACTTCCTACTACTTTAGTAACTGAAGTTTTACCTGCCTTAGCCAGAACAGTTAACGACTCTCATTTAGACTCAAAAGTATTAGAACAAGCGGGCAGTAATTGCGTTATTGTCCAATCCCAGGAAAGCTTTCTAGGTATTTTGACTGGACGGGATCTAGTACGTCTGGTAACTAGTAAGAAAAATTGGCAAACAGTAGAAATTAATGAAATTGTCAGCCAATGTCCAGTTCCTTTTACCTTAACTCCTGGTTGTGATCTCTTTACGATCTTGGCAGTATTGAGCAAAAGAAAAATTCGCCATTTGCCTGTAATAGAGGAAGATAGGCAGCGGGTAGGAATCATTAGCCTTGATCATCTTTATCCCTTACTTCCATCTGAGTTGATGACAGAACGTAGGGTTACTGAAGCTATGGTAACTCCATTAGTGACCATATCCCCTACTACTTCTTTGCTTGATATTGCTCAGCTAATGGTAACGAACTTGGTGAGTTCGGTGGTGGTTGTTGAAGAAAAAGAAGGAGAAAAGATACTTCGCCCTTTGGGGGTAATTACCGAACAAGACTTAACTCAATATCTTCATTTGGGGGTCAATTTCTCAACCCTGGAAGCCCAAAGGGTAATGAAAACAGCCTCATCTTTTCTCCAGCCCCAAGACTCACTCCAGAAAGCTTACCAAGAAATGCAACAGCAAGAATCCCAGTATCTGGTAGTGGTGAACGAAGAAGGGGCTTTACAGGGAGTAATTACCCAAATGAGCTTGCTAGGTTCTTTAGAATTTGTTGAAGTTTCTAACTTAGTTGAAGTTAAGCAAAGTCAAATAGAAGCAATAAATCAACGCTTAGAACAAGAAATAAATCAACGCCAAGCCTCAGAAGCAAACTTCCGCGAACAACAAATTCGCCTGGAATTAATTAATAGCATCGCCTTGAATGTGACAGCGGATATGTCCTGGGAAGAAATTACGGCTTATACAGTAAAACAAGTTAGCGATTATTTCCCTTATCTACGAGTTGACTATTCTACCATTGATCAGCACAACAAAATTACAATCATCAACTCCGCAGGACTAGAAGAGTTGCCACCCATAGTAGGTACTGTGGTTGACCTTTCCTTTGCTCCCAAATATCTACAAGCTTTAAAAAACGACGAATTAGTTGCGATCAATAATGTTAGAACTAATTCTCCTTTAGAACCTCTTTTAGAGCAACTCTGCGCCACAGCCATCAATTCCCTTCTAGATATTCCTATTTTTCATGGTCAAGGCTTAATCGGCTTATTAAGTTTTTCTAGTCCTACTAGCCATTTTTGGAGTGAGGGAGAAAAGAAAACTCTCCATTCTGTAGCAGATTGGCTAGCATTCGCCCTCAAACAAGCCCACTCTCAACAAGAAAAACAGAAAACAACAACTCAACTTAACTCTACTGCTTCTCGACTCACCGCCTTAATTGAAAATCTCCAAAGCGGAATTTTGGTAGAAGATGAATTCAGAAAAATTGCCCTGGTCAATGAAAAATTCTGCGAACTATTTGCTATTAATGCTAATCCTCAAGACCTTATTGGTATTGATTGTAGCAATGCTGCCCAAGAGAGTAAACACTCATTTGCCCATCCAGAACAGTTTGTTGAACGGGTACAACAAATAATTAACCAACGCCAGATTGTAGTTAATGAAGAAATAGCCTTTGCAGATGGCCGAGTAATGGAACGGGACTATATCCCTATTTTCATTAGTGATCGCTTCGGTGGGCATTTGTGGAAATACAAAGATATTAGTGATCGCGTCCGTGATCGCCGGGTACTTCAGCAGCAACTCCAACAAGCTGTACTAATCAAAAATATCACCACAGAAATTCGCCAAAGTTTAGATCCAGAACAAATCTTTCAAATCACAGTTAAGCAAATTGGTCAAGCTTTTGGAGTAAGTCGTTGTTTGCTCCATACTTATAAAGCTATTCCTAACCCAGAAATTCCTATAGTTGCCGAATACTTAGAGGGAGACTATGCCTCTTTAGCCCAAACCAAAATTCCTATAGCCAATAATGCCCATGCCCAAGCAGTTTTGGCCCAAGAGGGAGCTATTTCTTCTCCTGATGTTAGTGTAGATCCTTTACTACAACCCATGCAGCATCTTTGCCAACACCTTAGTGTTAAATCCCTGTTGGCTATTCGTACCTCCTATCAAGGAGAAGCTAATGGCATTTTAGCCCTTCACCAGTGCGATCGCTTTCGTAGTTGGAGTAATGAAGAAATTAAGTTACTTGAAGCTGTCGCTGCCCAAGTAGGCATTGCCTTAGCCCAAGCCCATTTATTAGAGCAGGAAAAACGGCAAAGAGAAATCCTAACAGAACAAAACTTTGTCTTAGAAAGGCTTATTAATGCTGCTGAGCAAGCTAACCGGGCAAAAAGTGAGTTTCTGGCAATGATGAGCCATGAGATTCGTACTCCCATGAATGCGGTTATTGGCATGACGGATCTTTTACTAGATACCGACTTGACTTACCAGCAAAGAGACTTTAGCCAAACTATCCGTAGTAGTGGAGAAGCCTTGTTAGGTATCATTAATGATATTCTCGACTTTTCCAAGATTGAAGCAGGGAAACTCGACTTAGAAGAAGAACCTTTTAATTTAAGAACCTGTATTGAGGAATCTTTGGATATTGTTGCTCCTAAAGCAGCGAAAAAAGACCTTAAACTAGCCTACCTGATTGATCGGGGTACACCAGAAAATATTATTGGCGATATTACTCGTATTAGACAAATTTTTGTCAACCTTTTAGGCAATGCTGTCAAATTTACAGAAAAGGGAGAAGTAACTATCTCTGTCATTGCTAGAAGGTTGGATACAGGAGTTGATAGTGCTGTTGCTAGCCCAGACGAAGATTTGAGTACCCATAAATATGCCATTCGCTTTGAAGTTAGAGATACCGGTATTGGTATCGCCGCAGATCGTTTAGGCAGCTTGTTTAAACCTTTTAGTCAAATTAGTTCTTCCATTAGCCGCCATTACGGAGGAACAGGACTAGGGCTAGCTATTTCTCAGCGTTTATGTGAAATGATGGGGGGAAGAATTTGGGCAGATAGTGATGTCGGCAGAGGTTCTACTTTTTATTTTTCTATAGTTACTGAGTCAGTGGGTGATAATACTTCAACTTCACAAGAAAACTCTTTACTAGCTCAAAAACGCCTCTTAATTGTTGAACCCCACCAAATTAATCGAGATAACCTCACTATCCAAGCCCAATCTTGGCAAATGGATACCATCGCTGTTGCCTCAACCGAAGAAGCTTTAGAGCTATTAAAACAGCAAAAAATTGATGTGGCGGTATTTGATCGACAAATGCCAGGAATTGCTCAGCAAACTTTAGCAGAATCAATTCACCAGCAACCTAAGTATCGCGAATTACCCTTAATTTTATTAAGCAATATTGCTCAACAAGAAACCCCTGAACTTCAGGTTAATGCTCAAGCCATCTTTTCAGTGATTAAGCCTGTTAAAAAATCCCAGCTATACTACAGCTTAATTGAAGCTTTTCGCGGTAAACCTCCGGTGGTAAAGAAAAACCCCAAACACTCTTTATATCTTGATGCTGAAATGGCGATTAAGCATCCTCTGAATATTTTAGTAGCAGAGGATCACTCCGTTAACCAAAAAATGGCTCTTTTGATTTTACAAAGATTGGGTTATCAAGCTGATCTTGCTGCTAACGGACTTAAAGCCTTTGAAGCTGTGATGAAGAAGAGTTATGATGTCATACTCATGGATGTCCAAATGCCGGAGATGGATGGTTTAGAGGCTACTGCCCGCATTCGCCAAGAATTACCAGAAGCTCAAATACCGAGAATTATCGCCCTAACAGCAAGCGCCATGCAAGGAGATCAAGAAGAATGCTTAGCTGCTGGTATGGATGATTATATTAGCAAGCCCATTAGGATTGAAGAATTAGTTAAAGCTTTATATAAATGTCCGTCTTTTCAAGAAAATTCAGCAATATTACCTGAATCAAGTAATTCTGCACCAGAATCTGAATCTCCAGTAATTAATGCCGAGGCTTTAGAAGAAATCAAATATATGGCAGGAGAAGATGCTGCTGAGTTTTTGGTGGAAATGATTGATTGTTATTTAGGGGAATCCCCTGAATTCATGGCAGCTATTGAAAAAGCTATTTCTGAAGGTGATGCTAAGGCTTTACGCAATGCTGCTCATTCTTTCAAATCTAACAGTGCTACCCTAGGAGCTACAAAATTAACTCAACTCTGTAAAGAGCTAGAATTGATGGGTAAAGTTGGTACAACTGCTGGAGGCGCAGATAAATTAAGCCAACTGCAAATTGAGTATGACAAAGCTAAGCTCGCTTTAGAAGAGGAACGGCAAAAATATTCATGATGAGTATATACCTCTTGTGTTCCCTAATCTCTATTTCCTATCCTTGAAAGCTAAATTTTCTACCCGTGACAAGTACAACTAATCAAAGCCAAAGGCAACCCCTCATCATGGTTGTGGATGATGAGAAATTAATCAGGATGCAACTACGCCAAGCTATTCACAGGGAAGGTTATCAAGTTGTTGAAGCTCATAATGGTCAGCAATGTCTTACTATGTACAATGAGCTACATCCGGATCTGATTCTTTTAGATGCGATAATGCCGGTTATGGACGGTTTTACCTGCTGTCAAGAATTACAAAATGTTAGCAAGGGTTCCCGAACACCAGTGCTGATTATTACTGGCTTAGAAGATCAAGAATCTGTGGATCGGGCTTTTGAAGCAGGGGCTACAGATTTTATTACTAAACCTGTACGCTGGGCTGTACTACGCCAAAGAATTCGACGCTTGATTAATCAGGCTTATCTTTATCAACAACTAGAAGAAACTAACTACGCTTTAGAACGTTTAGCTTCTTTGGATGGTTTAACTCAAATTGCTAACCGCCGTCGTTTTGATGAGTTTATAGAAATAGAATGGCAGAGAATGATGCGGGAACAAAAACCTCTTTCTGTAATTCTTTGCGACCTAGATTTTTTCAAAGCTTATAATGATATTTACGGCCATCAAGCTGGAGATGATTGTTTACGTCAAGTAGCTCTGGCTTTACAAGATTCTGCTCAACGTTCTTCAGATTTAGTGGCTCGTTATGGTGGAGAAGAATTTGCTGTTGTTTTACCAAATACTGATGGACAGGATGCAGTTAAGGTAGCAGAAAAAATCCGTAGAAAAGTAGAGCAGTTAAAGATTAAACACCAAGGTTCTTCAATTAGTTCTTTTATCACCATGAGTTTAGGAGTCGCAACAACTATTCCTTCTCTACAAGCTAACTGGGAGCAAATGTTGCGGGATGCGGATCAAGCTCTTTATCAAGCTAAGGATAGAGGCAAAAATAATGTTGTTTTCCGAACTCCAGTAGTACTATTACCAATATCTAATTTGCAATAGTTTTCCCTATGGCTAAAACTGCATTTTGTCCCCCAAAACCAAAACTAAAACATAGGGAGTTTTGAAAATTGCCTTGCTGTGGTTGAGTTAGTAGATTTAAAGCAAACTCAGACTCCTTTAAACCCACGCAAGGAGGTAAAATCTGTTGTTTTAAAGCGATTAGACTAAAGGCTGTACCAATTGCTCCTGAAGCCCCTAAAGTATGGCCAGTAGACCCTTTTGTTGAACTTACTGCAACCCTTTGAGGAAAGACTTTCTCAATCAACCTTGCTTCGTTGCTGTCATTAAGTTCAGTACTTGTACCATGAGCATGGATGTAATTAATATCTTGAGGAAAAAGATTACTATTGTGCAAACATCGCTTAATGGCAGAAATACCGCTACTACCGTCGGGGTTAGGGGCTGAAATATGATAACCATCAGCAGTTAAACCAAAACCTAAAATTGTCCCGTAAACTTTCGCCCCTCTTTCCCTAGCTAACTTTCCTGTTTCTAAAACTAAAACTGCCCCTCCTTCCCCCAAAGCTAAGCCCTCTCTCAAGAGATCAAAAGGATAGCAACCCGTTTTAGCTAAAGCACCCATTTTCTCAAATCCAGCGAGGGTTAAGGGGGTAATGGGTGCTTCTACTGCCCCGGCAATAACCCTTTGACATTCCCCAGTTTGAAGTAACTCCCAAGCCCTGGCGATCGCCCAAATTCCCGTTGCACAAGCAGCCATTGGTGCAAGTACTTGTGCTTGGGAACCAATCTTAATAGCCGTGGCGATCGCAGCTTGGTGGGGCAAAGTATCTAGCCAGTTACTTAAATCTGGGGATTGCTCTTTGAGTAACTTTTCCCAAACCCCCTGACAGCCACGACTAGAACCCACTACCACCCCACAGTCTGTTAAAGGAGGAGTAAGTTCTGCATCTTCGATTGCCGCATCAACAATTAACTGAGTTAAAGGAATTAACTGCGCCGGAGTTTCACCAATCAAACCCAAAGGTAGAGGCCTAATTTCCCGGAAAGGTTGTTGTAGTTTAACTGCACTTTCCCCAGCTAATAAACGCTGCCAACTAGTATTCAAGGAACCTAAAGCAGAAATTAAACCAATACCAGTAACAACAACTTCCGTTTTTGCCATCAATTACAGACTACAAATGCTTAATAAGTAATAAATAATATCTTCTTTACTTATTACTTATTACTTCCCCCTCACTCCTCACTGCCTGTCTTCAAATTATCCAACCCGGCTGTCACCTCAGCAGACTCAATTTTATCTCCTTGTTGGATTTGATCAACCACATCCATCCCTTCAGTGACATAACCAAAGACAGCATAGTTACTATCCAAAAAAGGTAAATCTGCTAAAGCAATATAAAACTGAGAAGAAGCAGAATCTGGCATTTGGGAACGAGCCATAGCCACAGCACCTCTGGTATGCTTAAGGGCTGGAGGAGTGTCTAAGGTTTTACTATAAACTGGTTCTTCTGCATTTTCTGGGGTAATTTCCAAAGGAATATAGCGAGGTTTTCCGGTATCTGGATCTTCGTAACCCCCAGTTCCCAAACGGCTAGTAGGGAAGTTAGGATTCTTGCTTTGAGGATCTCCTCCTTGGGCAACAAAAGGTTGAGGTTCTTTTACTACTCGGTGGAAGACAATACCGTCATAAAAACCCTTATTGACCAGATCAACAAAATTACCTGCTGAAACAGGGGCTTTGTCTCCATCAATTTCCATGGTAATTGGTGAACCTTTGACGGTCATTACTACCGTTGCTTTGCCTTCTAATTTAGGTAATTGAGCCATTTCTTGATTATCTACTTTAGTAGCGTTAATAGATTTTTTAGTTTCTTGAGTTTCTGTTGTTTCTGCTTGGGTAGTTTCTTCTTTTACCGAAACATCTTGATCTGGGGTCGCACATCCTCCTAATGTTCCAACTCCAATAATTGCGATCAGAATTAGTGCCAGACAGTTTGATAAATTAATTTTCATTATTCTCGATACTTAGTAGATTACAAACCTTCTAAAGGAACTTGTAAAAAACGAGCTAATTGCGCCCCTTGGTTCTCTAATTCCGTTAAAGAAATAGGTTCCCCGGCGCGAGTCAAGGGGATTGGCCCCTTGCCTTTGACTCGTAAATAAAGCGCCCGTTTTGGGTTTAAACCTTCTTTAATTTCTGCTTTAACAGATTGAACTTCTTCAATTTTGCAATCTATTTCTACACGACGATTTTTCCCAGGAAAATTCCAGCGAAAAATCTCGACAGAGTTGTTTTTTTTGTTAAATTCGTTGTAGCCTCCTCCCACATCCCACAAGATAACCAATCCTTGATAAAGAGAAAGTAGCAAGCCTGCAACTCCATAAAAAGTTAAGGCTATTCCTTGAGGTATAAATTGGAGAGTTGAAGTGTCGCTAACTAAAAGCAAATTCGTATGAAGGTAACTTGAAAGACCTGCAAGGAGAAAACCTAGACCTCCTATAAAAGCAACAACAGCCCAAAAGTAGTTACTAAGTCTGCGGGAGCCTAAAACCTCTTGACGTAGAATATCACTTCCTGTAGTAGTTGCTTTTGTGTTGATATTCCCCCCTTTCAAAGAGGAGAGATTCTCACTTCTTTGAGAATCTTTAGGATTAGCCATTGATTCGTCCCCCGAAACGGAGCTTACTATTTAGATATCCGCACTGGCATTATAGTATTAGTTGTTTGGTTGAAGATACTTTTCAAGTATAATTGCTATAGATTTTACGAGAACCCGCTCCTACAACCCTTACCTCAAGTTTCGCTTTGGATCACCGAGAAACTCTTCCCCACTAGCTACCGAAGGAGCAGGAATGGAGGCGGTTCCCCAGTTTTGAGATAATCTTTGTAAAAGCCAATCCTGTTGGGTACGAAAGGCGATAGGGCCGATGTTACCGTTATTAATAATGGCGAAAGCAACCATGCCGCGATCGCGCGTAGGAAAAATACCAGCTAAAGCGCTAACTTGATTGAGGGTTCCTGTTTTAAAAGCTGTTCCGGTGGGTATTTTACGACCAATTACTGTTCCCATTTTGTCTCTTCCTGCCACCGGAAACAGGTCAAAAATGGTTAAAGGTTCTGATTCTAACTTCTTTTCAATAGCTAACAACATAGCACAGACGGCGCGGGGAGAGATGCGATTTGCTACCCCTAAACCGGAACCATTGATTAATTGAATTTCTTTCTGGGGTACATCAGCTAATTCTGCTGCTAATTGGGCCACCTCTCCTGCACCACCCACCGATTCAGCTAAAACTTCAGCCATAGCATTATTGCTATAAATATTCATCTGCTTGAGAATTTGGGCCAAGCTTACAGATTGGTGGCGTAACAGGAGGTTGGCTAGGCTACCTTGTTCTACTTCTGGTACATCTTTTTTCGTTACTATATTTCCCGCAATTTTCAAATTGGGGCGTTTACTTCCTTCGGGCATTAAAGAGTAGGAATAAGTAGCATCTCGGTTCCAACTGGCTTGATCAAAAGCAATTTTAAGAGATTCACCAGAAGTTTGGGGGTTAGAGTAATAATTCATATAAAAGTCCCCCACAATGACTAAATTGCCAGCCACCTGACGAATACCCATTTCATTTAAAATATTTCCTAAAGCGATCCCTTCTTCCCAAACAAAGAAAGGATCACCACTACCTTCAATAATTAGATCCCCTTGTAAAACCCCATTCTTAATTTCTCCTGTGGTATGAATCAGGGTTTCAAATTGATATTCATAGCCCCATTTATGCAAAGCTGCTAAGGTTGTGGCAATTTTCGTTAAGGACGCTGCCGAAAGAGGAGTAGTACCTTGGCGATCTAAAAGCAACTTCCACCCAGACTCCATCCAAATACCTTGGCCATTGGGGTTAGCCCCACTTTTAGCTAAAGTTTTGAGGTACTCTTCGAGATTTTGCTCTGCTTGAGGATCTGGATCTGTTAAAGAAAACAAAGCTGCTTCGTGCCAAGCAAGCAATCGGGCAGTTTCCACCTGCGCGGGTTCTTGACCCAATATATTCATTACAAAACTAATCAAACTAGCTCCAACTACTTCTAGCACTCTTAATTTCCTCCAAATCTAGAGTTAACTTTATACAGGTTTTTGTTCTTTTGGAACATTCTCTAGGTTATGGTTTACCTATCCATAAGCCCTAATCCGTAATTAATCATTGTTTAGCTCATTAACTATTCATCATTGGCTTGAATCCAAGGATAATTTTAAATGTTCAATGTTCAGTGGAAGGGTCAAGGGCTTCTGTTAAAATCTTTAAGGTTTATATCAATTTGATTCAATGGGATCGACTCGCGCAAGAATTGCAGTAGACGCTATGGGGGGGGACTATGCCCCTGACGAAATTGTTGCTGGCGCTCTTAGGGCAGCAGAAGAGTTGGATGTGGAAGTTATTCTGGTTGGGGAACCGGAGTTAATTCAAGCATCTATAAAGCAACATACCAATTCCAGTCCTCTGGAGATTGTACCGGCTGAAGGTGCGATCGCCATGCACGAAGAAGCTTTAGTTGGGGTTCGCCGCAAGCCAAAAGCTTCCATTAACGTAGCTATGAAGTTGGTGAAGCAAAAGCAAGCCGATGCCGTAGTTTCGGCAGGACATTCTGGGGCTGCTATGGCTTCTGCTTTGCTAAGGTTAGGCAGGATTAAAGGCATTGATCGTCCAGCGATTGGGGCTTTATTTCCTACTTTGAGGGCAGACAAATCTGTAATTGTTTTAGATGTTGGGGCCAATGTTGATTGTCGTCCTAAATACCTAGAACAGTTCGCTTTGATGGGAACAGTTTATAGCCAATATGTGATGGGAGTAACTGAACCTAAAGTAGGGTTACTCAATATTGGTGAAGAACCTTCTAAAGGCAACGATTTAGCCTTGCGAAGTTATGAGTTACTAGAGAAAAATCCCCACGTTCCTTTTGTCGGTAATGCTGAGGGGAGGGATGTTCTTTCTGGAGAGTTTGATGTTATTGTCTGCGATGGCTTTGCGGGCAACGTCTTGCTTAAATTTGCTGAAGCAGTGGGAGATATTGTACTGCAAATTCTTAAAGAAGAGTTACCCCAAGGGCTAAGGGGACAAATGGGGGCAGCTTTATTAAAGCCTAACCTGAAAAGAATTAAGCAACGTATCGATCATGCCGAACATGGTGGAGGCTTACTCTTAGGGGTAGCTGGGGTTTGTATTATTAGTCATGGTAGCTCCCAAGCCCCGACAATTTTCAACGCCATTCGTCTAGCCCAAGAAGCCATTGAAAATGGAGTTTTAGAGCAAATTAAATCATCTCAAGAGAGAATCGTGGGAGAAAATAAAGTTAAGTCGAAAACGGCTTCTAAAAATGAGCCATCATAGGGAATTTTAGAGCTAAGATTTTAAATTTTCTATAGCAGCAATCGCAGGAGAAAAGTTGTGAAACAAATTGGGGCAGGGATCAAAATAATCGGTAGCGGCTCTGCGGCTCCTCTAACAGCCTTGGACAATGAAGAACTTAGTCAGATGGTGGAAACCTCTGATGAGTGGATTAAAAGTCGTACAGGCATTGCTAAGCGCTGTTTAGCTACTCCTGAAGAGTCCTTAAGTTCCACTGCTGCCCAAGCTGCAAATCAGGCTTTAAATATGGCGGGTATTGGGGCGAAGGAGATTGACTTGATTATTTTAGCCACCTCAAGTCCTGACGATCTTTTTGGTAGCGCCTGTGAAGTTCAAACTCAAATTGGGGCGACTAACGCTGTTGCCTTTGATTTAACTGCGGCTTGTTCAGGATTTATTTTCGCCTTAATTACCGCCTCGCAATTTGTTCGTACCGGAGTTTACCAAAATATTCTCGTTATTGGGGCTGACATTTTATCACGGTGGGTAGATTGGTCAGATCGGAGTACCTGTATTCTTTTTGGTGATGGGGCTGGGGCTGTGGTGATGCAGGGAAGTACAGAAGGAGATGATTTACTCGGCTTTGAAATGCGTAGCGACGGCAGCCAGAATTACACCTTAAAACTAGGTTATCAAGGAACTCCGCAAACTTTGAATGAGCGAGTTTCTGTGGCCCAAGGAGGCTATCAACCTATTACTATGAATGGTCGAGAAGTATATCGTTTTGCTGTCGAAAAAGTGCCAGAAGTTATTAGTAAAGCCCTATTTAAAGCTAATTTAGAAGCGGCGCAAGTAGACTGGCTTTTATTGCACCAAGCTAACCAAAGAATACTTAATGCAGTAGCAAAACGCCTGAAGATTAGTCCCGAAAAAGTGATTAGTAATCTGGCGAGTTATGGCAATACTTCTGCTGCTTCTATTCCCCTAGCATTAGATGAAGCTGTGCGGGGCAATAAAATTAAACCAGGAGATATTATTGCTGCTTCTGGCTTTGGTGCAGGATTAACTTGGGGGGCGGCAATTTTCAAATGGGGTGGGGGCTTTTAAGTAATAAGTAAAAAGATCCTAGGTGTAATTATTGATATTAATCAAACAAAATTCAGCACGTAACGCACCATTAAACAAATTAAAGAAGTAAAATTATGGTAGAAGAATCTTGTTAATTTAACCTGTATTTATTCAGAAAACAATCGGTGCGTTACGGCGGATAAAAAGTTTTTAGTTTAACTCCATTTTATAATGACCACCTAATATGAAATAAAAAAGGTATGCTACACGTAAATTAAATCAAGCTATTTGCTCTAAGTCACTAGTAAACAACTTTTTCAACAACGATCCTAAATCTAAATGCGCCCTACCACCAGGTCTATTTACGACGATAGAAAAATCTGGAATTAGCCAGCCAAATCTAAACTAAAGAAGAGCGAAGCGGTTACGAAGGGGTGTGCGGTCACTGATTCCCCTCTTCACTGGGGGGTTTGGGAGGCTAGTCCCCCAATAGAACTAAAACTACCCTATGGTATCATTTACCGTTAAATATTGTGGGATCTGTTTTAATTAAATAACTTTCAAGATGACTAAAATAAGCACTGTCTAAATGTTGAGTGCGATCGCCGTTTTTAAAACAGTCCTTAACTTCGGGATTGTTACCTAACCAACTTGACCAACGCCAGATATTTTTCTGTAAACAAATGATCGGATCTTGAGGGTTGGAAAATAGTCGTAATTCTCCTACTTTCTTGCTTAAACTAGCAATTTTTGTTTCATGTAAAGGACTTCCCATTAAAACTACTTTGAGTTTGCTCAAGTTTAGCCGAGAATCCAGACTTAAATCTCTAATGGCGGCATCAAGAATCAAGCCCCCTTCACTATGGGCGATCGCAACAACTTCTTCCTGTTGAGAATTGTTTAAGGCTAATTTCAGTTGCTGTTTGACACTTCTAATAATTGGCTCATTCCCTCGCCCTATAAATCTATTACCAAAACGGTTGAGAAAAGCTTTAGAAAAGTCTCCTAATTTGCGACAAGAGGAAGTATTCTTTCGACAAGAAGAACCATTATTGATGACAGTCACAGAAGCATTAATTCTCTTAGAAAGCTCTAAACCAAATCTCTGATTAATATTATCTTTAACTATGCCGTGAATAAAAAATATTTCTTTAGTAGTTTTCAAACTATGATCTGGCAAATTCTCTCCTGGTATTTTGATGACTTTGCCATCATTGTAGAAAGGAAAATGGGAAAAAACTTGCGTTAATAACACCAGGGTAAAAATCAACTTGAAAAAATGATAAATCCCTGTTTGTAAGCGCCTTTTAAAAGTAACAAAATATCTCTTTTGTCGATAGTTTAGCTTTGGCTTCCATACCTTAAACTGAGGTTTCCCTTTAGCTATGTAATAATATAATTGCTTAGGACTAGGGGGATTACGTAGCACCATCTATAGACTTGAATCATGATATTTCTTAGCTATATTACTGACTTTTCCCCAATTTTTCTAATTTTGAATAAAAATATGATTTTAAAGATATGTAGTTTTTGCTAATGGCTAATGGCTAGTTGCTAATCGCTTATCTGTTCTTCAAAAACGAATCTCATACTCAACCACCGCCCGACTATCCCCCTGAAAATCCGTTGAACCTCGGAACAAGGTATTTTCGTCGATGCGATAGCGTAAGCCATATTGGGCAGGGCGTTCATCCGTTAATACCTTAATCACTGAAACAGATAAATCCCTCGTCACATCAAAAGCCGCTTCTGCCCCAACTCCAATATCACCCCCTGCCCCTTGAGAATTGCTAGCTGAAGAGGTGGGGAAGAGACGAAACTCACTTAAGCCTAAAGTATCCCCCACAGATCTTTGGAAGTTACCTAAAAGTACTGATCCTGCTAGGTTAGCTAGCCCCACAGTCGCATCTTGACTAAAACTATTCAGTACGCTGCCACCTAAGAGGGCCACAATCTCATTTTCACTGCGGCGTGGAATACTAGTTAACTCTAAGTTTTCGTCTAAGCGACTAGCTGGGCCTTCTACACTAGCGATAACTCTAACTGATTGTAGGGAACCAAAGGTACTGATGGGGGCATCAGGAATTTCGTTGGGGTTGGTTTCGGTGGGAATGAAAATAGGAGTCCCTTCGGAGACGTTGGCGATTAACTGGACGTTGAGAAAGGGGTCTAGACCTAATTCAGGACGAAATTCTGCTGTTTGAGGGAAACCTCCTCGCAAACGGAATTGGGTGGTAAACAGGTTTACCTGTCCCCTTTCTAAGGTGATTAAACCATCTGGCCTCGGTTCGTTGAGAGGACCGTTGAGGAGAAAACTGCCTGTTGCTAAGAAGTTAAGGACAGGGGCTTGGGTGATTTGGATGTCATCGACGAGGATGATTTTCAAGTTGTCAAATTCGGGAGTGATGCCGGTTTCTTCCTCATCACCAACTTCTCCTGCCCCTAAGTCTCCTGCATCGCTGTCCCCAGTTAAGTTAGTTGATTGGGCGATGGAAACATTGCCATCGTTGAGGTTGATTTCCCCACTAATTAAAGGTCTTAGGGCAGTACGGGTAATGAAAACATCTCCCCCGACTCCCCCTTGATAAATACCTTTGAGATTAAAATCTAATTCTCTGAGGGCAACGGTTAGGGGGCTTTCTTGGGGAGAGGGTTTGCTGATGGGTAAACTGCCACTGACGGTAACTTCTCCACCACCATATTTACCGGTCAAGGTGTTGACTACTTCGAGGGTGTCAAAGTCGAAGATGATTTTACCATCAACATCCGTGAGATTCTCTGTCAGTAATTCGGAACTAATGGTAGCATCGCTAATGATCGCACTACCATTGACAACTAAATCTTCAAGTCCCGACTCTTGTTCAAATATGCCTTTGACATCAATATCCACATCCCCTTTACCAGCAACCCAACCAAGTTGTTGGCGAGTAAGAATATCTAAGATAGCTAAACCGTCGTCTTTGACTTTGACAGCAAGGGCTAGTTCGTTACTTGCTGGTTCTACGGTTGTTCCTGGGATTTGGTAAGGAATTTTGCCGTTGACGGTTAAGGGATCATCAGGGGAACCAGCCAAAATAGCGTTGGCTGCAAAGTTAAGGATAGCATCGTTGTATTGGAAACTACCTTCAGCTTTTTGAACAGGTTGTTGATTGATTTTGGCATCAACTACTTCAATAGTACCGATACTTTGGGGATTTGCCCTGCTACCGGAGATGCTAGCTTGGGCATCGACTAAACCACCGAAGCCAATGGCAGGAGGTAATTCAACAAATTCTTGAATTAAGGAGACAGGAACTTGTTTGGCCCGTAGTTGTCCGGAGAGATTTTCATCTCCTAAGTTACCTGTGAAAGCTAAAGCCCCATTGTTAGCAAGTTCAATTAGTACTGGTTGGAGGGTGATTCTACTATTACTAAGACTTCCTTGACTATTAATGCTGCCTTTGGCAACTACTCGTTGGGCTAAATATTCCTCCCATTGCCAGTCGTCTCCCAAAAAGTCAAACTCAGCTTGCAAAGAAGCTAAGGAACGATTCTGAATAGAAGCGGCAACATCAACACTACCGCTAAACTCTCCTTCGAGTTTTTCTAATTCTGGGAAGGGAGAAGCTTCTTCCCTGGCAATACGTTGCCGTTGCAAGAGGGTTTCAATTTCTGAGAGTCGCCGCAGTTGAGTTTCAATACTCGTCCCCGGCAACCCTAAGCTGAGAATGCCAATATCTTCCTGGTTGCCATAGTTGCGATCGCCGCTTCCTCTGGTTAAGTCTTCGAGGTCAAATATTTGTAGGGCATAAAGAACATCTTCAATTCTGCCTTTTTCTACATCTGCCTTGGCAATGATTTCTGGTCCGGAAACTCCAGGAGATAACCTGGCATCAAGGAAATAGCTGCTTTCTCCTTTTTGTAATTTCCCTTCATTAAGAACTCCAAAACCATTGGCATAGTTGAATCTGCCTGTGAATAAGTCTCCTTCAAAGTTACCGACAATGGGATCTGTGATTGCAATATCTCCCGAAGCAGCGAAGGTTTTGAGGTTAACGGCTAAATCACCACTAAGTTGTCCTGCCAAGGTTTGAGAGGCTAGTTGGGGAGGTAGAGGGACGAATTCTTTGGCAATGCCGATGGGGAAGTTTTCTGTTTCTATGTCGAGGATTTCTCCTCGTCGTCTACCTGTAGCTGTAACTTCAACAAACTCATCCTCTTCAAATCTGGTAGCAACATTTTGGTCGAAGCGAAGGTAAAAGGAGTTTGGTAGGTAATCAGGGGCTAAGGCGACGCGGATGATGTCGTTTTCGCCATTTAGTTGTAAGTTAATCCCGGCATCTTGGGAGGTGACATTTCCTGCTAGTAAGGGGTCAAAATCTAAACCATCAAAAATAAAGTCCCTTAAAGCGATGCCGCCATTAACATTAGGGGAATTAATTGTGCCAGCAATCTTACCGTCAAAATCAGCAAACCCTCCTAAAGCTACGTTTGCTGCTGCTTCTGGTAACGAAATAGGTAATTCGGCAAGGTTTAAACCTTCAGCATTAACGTCAAAGTTATACCGTTCAACAATATTAAGGCCAGAACTAGCTAAATCCAGGTCAGCATAACCACTAGCAAAAAATCCTTCTGCTGTTGCTTGGGGAATTTCTAATCTTTTACCAGTCCAGTTGAAGGAAGCGGCTAAGGGTCTGTCGATTAAAGCTAAACCTTGATTAAAGTTCAAATCTCCCCTCGCCCTAATTCCTGCTGGAGTTAGATTTGCTAAACTTCCTCTGGCAAGAATGTTGCCCCCGACATTACCTTCTAAATCTTTGTTTAAAAGGGCTAAATTAACCCCATTAATATCTAAATCTGCCTCCCAGTTACCATTCCTAATATCAGCATCAGCAATAACGTTACCGCCACCAAGATTGTTTAAGTTCCCCTGAACTTTACCCTGCACTGTATTAGGGTTAAAGGAAGCCAAACTACCATTGAGATTAAAGTTACCTGTAAAAGCAGAACCTTGGAGTTGGGAAACTTGAGGGACAAGTTGCGCCACTTGTAAGTTTCGGCTTAACCCTCTAGCTTGCCAGCGATTGTTGCCTAAATTAATTTGAGAAGCGTTAATTACCCCTCCCCCATTGGGCAAGGTTAAATTCCCTGAACCACCACCCCTTACTCCCGCTAAGGAGAGGTTGTTGAGGGAACCAACCAGATTTAAGTCACTATTAACAATCCCCTGAAATTGCCGAGGAACTGAAGCCAGATTCCTAACCCTAATGCCCCTAGCTTGGACATCACTTTGCCAACGTCCCCCTGCTACTCGCACATCATTAGCAACCACTGTACCCCCAGCTAAACCGAAATTAGCTGACCCCCTGGCGCGAATGCTATTAAGGTTTAAAGAATTTATATTACCTGCGAGGTTAAAGCTGCCATCTAATTCCCCTAGTCGGAATGTGGCAGGTAGGGGAACGATACTTGCTAAATCAATACTAGAAAGCCTGGCGGTACTACGCCAATCCCCCCTTTCTAAGGCAATATCCCTAAGACTAATTCTGCCCCCAACTGCACTTAAATTAGCTGTTCCTGTGGCCAAAATTGATTCTGGGGAAAAGTCACTTAAACTACCAGAAACATTCAGCAAAACCGACTCTAGCTGCCCCCCAGGAATTTGGGGAGGCAATTCAATTAAGCGAGAAAGTTGTACATCACTAGCTTGAATTCTCCCTTGCCAACGCCCCCTATTAAGGAGGATATTGTTGATGGCTACATTTTGTCCTGCCAGGTTGGTTTGTGCCGATCCCGTGGCGGTAATATTTTGTAGGTTAATCTTGTTGACGCTACCAGAAACATTAAACAAACCATTCAAATTACTTTGGCGGAATAGTAAAGGAGAAGTTCCGGTTATTTCGGTAACAATTTGATTAAGCTTCAGCCCAGAAGTCCTTACTAAACCAGCCCAACGCCCATTCCTGACCTGAATATTCCTGGCGGCAACTATTCCTCCGGCTAAATTCAAGTTGCCATTAATATCTGCTTGCAGGTTTTCTAATTTCTTCCAAGGGCCAAATAACTTGGCATTCCCCCCTACCAAACCTAAAGTGATAGGTAAATTCAAATCATAAATTCTGGCGATCGCCTCTGCTGATAAACCTGTAGCGTTAGCGTCTATGGCGAGGTTTCCCCCTTCTTTAAGATTGACATTGCCCGTCGCTTGAATTTTTCCCCCTACTAAGGGCAAAACCTCAAAGTTTTGAATCTTTAAATTACTACCTACCAACTCCAACAAGGCACTAAAGTTACCGAAGCGGAGTTTATCAACTTGGATAGTTTTTATGCCCCTAGCTTTGACATTTACCTTCGGTTCTTTAAAAGGCCCAGTAATATCTAAGTTAGCGCGAATTTGCCCTTGAAAAGGAACGGGAGTTTTCTTAACTCCAAAGGTGGTTAAAACTTTGGTAATCTCTACAGGGAAAGTCTCTGCTTTGATATTTAATCCCTTATCCAAGTCAATTGTTCCCCCAGCCTTAGCGGGAACTTGACCAAAAACTGTAGAGATATTTTTGAGTTTAATTTCTGTCCCTTTGGCAATTAAACGGCCATTTGTTTTCCCTAAAGGCTGAGGTAATGCTTCTAAAGCGACAGTAACATTATCAACGTCAACAATGCCATTTAAAAGTAAAGGCTTTTCCCCATTAATCTCCGCAGCTAAATTAGCATCTAATTTTCCTTTTCTTAACTCAAAAGGTAAAGGCAACAAGCGACCAATTTCTAAAGCAGTTAACTGCTTCGCCCGCGCCCTTAATTTCGCCCGTTTCGTTTTAGTAAAAAACTCTCCTCGTAAACGAAAATCACCACTACTTAAAAAATCCCCTGCTAATTGAAAAACTAAATGTCTCCCCTCATCAAGAAGTTCAACCCTACCAGAATCTACCAATAAATCTATGGGTTTATATAACTTCCCTTCTTTCGACCGAGGTACTAAAGTTACATCAGCATCCCTGAAACTAACCCGTTCAATTTCTGTTTTAATTGGCCCGGCTTCTTCATCGGAATTAGGGGGTAAGTTAATCCAAATCCCCTCTTCATCCTGTTCAGCATAAAGTTCTGGTTCTACCAAAATTACATCTAGTAATAGCTGGCGATTTGTCAATAACTTGAAAAGATTATTAAACCTAACCTGAACTGCCTCAACAGAAGCACTATCGGAATCACTCGCCGTCGCTGGAATAGAAGTAGGGCCAAACTCTAACCCTCCTAAGCCTACACTCTCCAACTCGCCCAAATCAATAGGCCTTGCTAAAACTTGGGTAAGTTGTTTTTCTACAAAAGGGGACAACTTTTGATGAAGAAGATATCCAACCCCAAGTTAAGCCGCCCCCTAACCCCACCAATACAATCCCCGTCAAACTAAACCACAAACGTCTCCGTCGCCGACGAGGAGGCGGAGTTGGCGGAGTCGGTGGAGTCGACTCCGGTTGATTGGATTCTGGTTCATTGTCTGGGTTAGGGGTGTTAGTCATCTTTAGGTTAGGGAATTGTAGTCAAAATTAAAAGCTAAAAAATCAAGAAAGCACTCTTACTGTAGGGGACTACTCTCTACTTTTGAAGAGAAAACTAGCTATGAAGTTTCACAGAATACAAATATCACAATAATCAAATTAATCAAGTCCTATATCGCTTCAGGACAGCAAGAGTTTTGTTCATTTTTTCCTCTACCTGCCCCATAACTATAGGATACGTAGCATTACGCCTTGATTTTTCCAGAAAATCATCTCAAAGTTTGTAACCAGATTAAACAAGAGTTAACTCTTAGCTTTTTTTCTTAGGGTATGTCAGAGACATAGTGATTTGACGAAGGGATAAAAGCTACTTATTTTTGGTTGTGAGGGAATTATCATTTAGAATTTTCTTTACATAGTGAGTTCTATCTTACAAATAGGGATTATCGCCGTGGTCAATGTTGATCGTATTGCAGAAGAACACCAACTAGGAAACTTAGTTGGTGAATTTAGATGGAATAAGTCCAGGGCTAAATTATTACTTTATATTTGGCTATTTTTGCTACCTATTATTGCTTTAGCTACTTTCTTTATTACCTCAGAACCTGTAGAGTTAGGTTATGGAATTGGTGGAATTGCCTTACTAATCTGCTTGTACTTAGTTTATAGGCAAACGAGGAAGCTGAAAAAGAAGAAAGTCTTGTCTGTTTATGAACAAGGATTGATAGATTCAGCGTAAAGGCAAACCCAAAGTAATTTCCTTTGAAAATGTCAAAAAATTGTGGTTATCTATTAACCAGATTTATGGTAGAGGTTTAGCTTTATATCTTTATACTTTACAAACTGAAGATGGTAAAAAGCACAAATTCAATAATAGCCTATCTAGTATTGAACAACTTGGTTTTTTATTCCAAAATCAAGTCTGGCGTTATCAATTTCCTGCTGCTATGGATAAGTTCAAAGAGGGAGAAGAGGTTGATTTTGGCAAAATTAGTTTGAGCAAAGAAGGTTTATCTCTACGAAATAAAACTCTGTCTTGGTTAGAATTAGAAAAAATTGAGTTGATGGAAGGAATGGTATTTATTCAGGAAAAGCAAGAAGGAATATGGGCCAAGTTACCAGCTTCTGGATTTCCTAATTTATTCCTTTTCACGGCTATGACTGAGCAAATTAAAAAAGGGAATTTTTAATTGCTAATGGCTAGTTACTAGTTGCTGGTTGTTACTGGTTAATATTTAATTAATAACTTAAAAATGTATTGGTATGATGGTCAAGTAATTGACAGTGACTCTATTGAACTTTCTTTAGATAATCCTGGTTTACTTTATGGGGCAACGGTTTTTACTACCCTAAGAATTTATCACCAATCTTTAGAAGAGCCTCTCACGAATTGGTTTGCCCACTGGCAACGTCTCCATCATGCTATAGAAACTGTAGCTTGGCAAGCACCTGATTGGCATAATGTTAAAAAAGGTACAGAAACTTTAATAACCCATTTTCCTGTCCTACGTATTACTCTTTTTCCTGATGGTAAAGAACTAATTACTGGACGTGACTTACCAAAGGATTTAGCCCAAAGCCAAACCCAAGGAGTTAGGACTTGGTTAGCCACAAATTCAGATTACTCTCGCTCCTTACCTCACCTAAAAACAGGTAACTATTTAGCACCTTGGCTTGCTTTGAAACAAGCTCAAAAGTTAGGTGCAAAAGAAGCAATTCTTGTTGATATTTACGGCAATTGGTTAGAAACTTCTACGGGTAATCTTTGGGGCTGGAAAAATGGTTGTTGGTTTACTCCTCCCCTCAAGTCTGGCATCCTACCAGGAACTATGCGGCAACAACTTCTCAATTGGTTAGAATCTTCCCAACAACCAAAACAAACTACTACTATTTGGGATGAAATTTTTGTTCGAGAATTAGAAGCCGTTGCCTATACAAATAGTGTTTTAGAAGTTATACCTATTCACACAATATTAAGAACCCAAGGCAATCTTAAATATAATCCTCATCATGCCAGCTTAGGGCAGTTGCAAGATTTTTTTATTGCTAACAAGAAAATATAATCTTGTTTTCTCTGCCCTTGACATGATATTATGTACATGGTGAAAAAGGTGCGCTCTTTAAAGCAGTTTTTAAAGATAATTTAACAACTTATTCCTAACTCTTTCCTCACCTCATCAATAGGACGTTGCCAGTTATCTTCAAAATGGTAATTAAGGAGAAACTGAGCTTGCTTCCCCAGTAATTTTCCTCGGTGAGCATTGGCAAATATCACTTTAGTTTGTGATGGGGCAAAAAGTGGATAAAGTACTTTAGCTAAGGGAAGAGTAAAATTAAAAATCCGATTATATTTCTGTGTCTGAGTAAATGCTAAAACGCCGATTTCTCCTGCTAAACTTGTATCAAAACCTAGCAAGACGTGATGAATATCATGGGTGGCAATGTAGCGTAGAGGGAAAGGATTATTTTTAGAGTATTCCTTGAAATCAGAACTAATTTCTAAAGGTTGTAGCTGATATTTACGCATATGAGAAGCATATTCATAACCAAATGTACCTTTTGGCAATTTAATAAGTTCGTCTAAATTTATAGTTGGAGCGTAACCTGCTACTCCTTGCATTCGAGAAACAATCTCAGCACTTGTACCGGGGATTAGCAATTCAACTTTAAGAAAGGCAATATCGCCTGCTTTGCCGGATTTCCGATATTCCTGTATTGCTTGTAAGAAACGTTTAAATCTAATCATAGTGAGACTCTCCATCAGCTTTGATGTTTATACAAAAAAATAGGAGAGATAGAAAATTATAAGACTAATTAAAATACAAGGAAAGCTGAGATATTTTTCCAGGCTGTAATCGTTTAGATAATTACTTTAATGGTAGACCAAAGCCAACTAGATTTGCTTAAAAGCGGTGTAAACGAGTGGAACGAGTGGAGAAGAGAAAATCCCAAAGTTCAGATAGACCTTAGTAATGCTGATCTCAGCTATGCTAACCTTGGCGGCACTAATCTCAAAGCTGCCAACCTTAACAATGCTAACCTTGGCGCTGTTAACTTAAGAGGAGCCTGTCTTGCTTATGCAAACCTTACTAATGTCAATTTTAAAGACTTGGTGGGGGCTGATCTTAGAGATGCCAAGCTTAACAGTGCTAATCTCAATGATAGCAATCTCAGTGATAGCGATCTTAGTTATGCAAACCTCTATGGAGCTTACTTGAATGGAGCTAAACTCATTAGAGCCAATCTTAGCAATACTAACCTTAGTTATACTAGATTCCTTAAAGCAAACCTAAATGGAGCTAAACTCACTGGGGCTAATCTTAGTTGTGCAAACTTAAAAGGGATTGACTTAGAAGGAGCAAATTTAGAAGGATGTCAGCTAGAACAAGTAACATTAGAAAAAGCCAATCTTAAAAAAGCTAGTCTCCAAAAATTAGACCTAAGTGGAGCATATCTTAAGCAAGCAGATTTGACAATGGCGAATCTGGAGGGAGCTTATTTAAATGGGGCTTATTTAACTAATACTAACCTCAAAAAAGCAAAGCTCAATGGAGCAAGTTTAAAAGGAGTTGACTTAAGGAATGCCAACCTGTTGTTAGCTGAAGCATTAGGTACTAATTTTGAGGGTGCAAATTTTACAGGGGCTTGTATCGGAGACTGGAAAATTGATCGCACTACTAGCTTGAATTATGTTATCTGCCAGTATGTTTATTTAGCTTATCAAAACAAACATCGTATTCCTACCAATGGGCAAGAGAATTTTGCTTTAGGAAGATTCAGCCAGTTTGCCCAAAAGTCTCTAGTAATTATAGACCTTTTCTTCCCTCAAGATATAGATTGGCAGGCATTTATTTTCTCTTTCAATCACTTACAAGCCCAAGGGAAAGGTAAAGAGTTAACTATCAAAGCTATAGAGAGCAAAAATAATGGGACGCTTGTCGTGAAAATCAATGTTCCTAGTGAATTAGATGTTAATAAAATTGAAGCATTTTTTTGGCAAAAGTATCAAGAATCTTGTCAGGAAGCCGCAGAAACTTACTGTGAACAAATTCAGGTAACAGATATTGAAAACTTAAAAGAAATTGAGCAGAAGGAAACTTTAGCAGAAGTGGCAGTGGTTGTTAAACCGTTTTTAGGGCAGCTAGAAACCCAAGGATTCAGCCTTCAAGGGGCTAAAAATAAAGTTGCTAGCGAATTAGCAACCCAGGCTAATAATAACCCTTTGTTTAAAAGCAAACTGGTAGCATGGGAAAAATATTTAGCCGATGCTGCTGTTAATAGTGTTATTCATACAGAAGTTGTAGAAGTAATTCAGTTAGCCTTGGGTTTTATAGTCTAAGAATTATCAAACCAGACAAGGTTTTTAAAAACTTAACTGAATAAATTAAAAACCTTGATTAGCAATCCCGGCTAAAACTTGCTCTTTATGCTCTCCTGGTTCTAAAGTATTAGCTAATTCTTCAGCTTGTGTCAATACTTCTGTTGCTTGTTGTTTTTGATTGGCGATTCCATATTGTTGAGCAATTCGTCGTAGGGCAGTAATTTGATAATCGACTCCTCCTGTCGCTAAAGCAATTTTTTGGGCAAAGTCATATTCTTCAGCTTCTAAGGAGGCTTGCAAAGTTTCCCATAGCTTATCTTCCCAAGCTTGCTGATCTTGAATATCTTGTGCTGCTTCTAAAGCCAGAGTTAGAGTTTGCTCAGAGGCTTGATTGTTTCCTGCTTTAGTATAATTAAAGGCAAAGCCTAAAAACATATATGCTTTAGCTTCAGGCTGTAAAATTGCCTGGGTAATGTTAATTATTTGATTGTCATCCCAACCTGGGGCAGGGGCTGAAAAACCATAACCAGCGTTATCAAAAAAACTTACTTGCTCACTTAATAATCGATCCTTTGCTCCTGTATCTGGTATCTTTTGGGCAGCAGCTAAAGCTTGATTCAAAGTTTCTGAACTCAGAGAGGAATTATTGAGGCTATTATATTTCTGGGCAAGGGTTAATAACAGACTTGTTTTTTGCTCAGGATCATGAACTTGCTGCACTACATCCTGAGCAAGTTGAGGACTACTAGCATCAGCCAAGATAGCAACCAAGGAGTTTAGTTGCTGTTTTTTCTCGTAGTCTGATGGCAATCGGTTGATTTGCTGCAAAGTCTTACTAATTAAAGGCTTTAGCTTGATATTTTCAGCACTAGCATTTTTGTAAGCAGCAATAAAACTAATCGATAAAGATACATCTCCCAGTTTTTCTACTTGAGGTGCAGCCTCATCTAAAATTGTGTAGGCAAAGCTCGCTCCCGGCATCGCTTCTTCTTTTTCGCCAACTTCTGCTAACAAGCTAGCAAATTGTAATTTGGCGTTGATACTCCAGTCTTCTACTGCAATAGTTGAGTTAAGTTGCTGTGCCTTGGCAATAATACTTTTTACCCGCTCAAAATTACCGAGGTTTTTTTCTAAACGTGCAATTGCTAGGAAATCGCTAATGCGCTCATAAGGTTCCCCTGGTAAAGTTAGACTTTCTTCCTCAGCTTGGACTAATAGTATCTCAGCTTGCTCTTTTTCCCCTAATTCAATATATTCTTCAGCAATATACCAAATCCTGTTTTCAGAGTGAAAAAAACCATAAGTACTTGAGTTTGACAACTGTTGCCGATTAAATTTGTTGATTGACTGAGCCGCAACAGATAAGATTTCTACACCTCGCTGCTTTTGCCCAAACTCAACAAAATCCCTAGCTAAGGGGATGAGAATTGTGGCATTGGAGTACTGAAAAAACAAACTTCGCTCCGGTACAACATTAACTATTTCAATAGTTTTGGCAATATTGAAGGCGCGATCTAATGTTGCTATTGCTTGGGATGAGTTACCATTTTCATGGTAGGTACGGGCAATAGTTTGTAACGCATTTACTTGATCTTCTTTTTTGCTTAAATTGAGAGCAACTTCTTGAGCAAAAGCAAAGTCTTTTTGTGTAAGAGATTGCTGAATAATCTCAAAAAATAACTCGACTTTAGGATCTGTATATTCAGGCAAAGGCAGTAAAACGTCGTCAGGAATCAACTTTGCAAATTCAAAAGCTTTCTGATATTTCCCTTGGCTAAGATAAGCGTTAGCTAACAAAGAGCGATCAAAAGCAGCCTCATTACCATCACCCCTTAACTTAGCTGCAAAGTCTCTAACTTTCTCCTCTTGCCCAGTTGCCAACCATTTTCCTAACCAATGACTAAGGGGAGGATCACCCCTTTGTTTACTTAACTCCACGGCTAACTCAACAATTTCCTTCGCTTCTTGCTGTTGCCCTACCGCCAAGTGAGCATCTGCCAAACTTTCTAATACTTGTACCCGAAATACTGGGTTAGATATCTTTTCGCTAGCTGCGGTGGCAACTTCATAATAACCAGCCCTAGAAGCATTCTTAGCTAGGTTACTAGCTACGCTATAAATATTATCTTCATCACTTAAGGTAGAAATAAAAGCCAAAGCTTCTTGATATTTTTTCTTTTGACTATAACTTTGTATAACCGCATCTACCGCCTGATATTGTTGGTAGTTATTTTCTTGTATAGAAAGAGCAATCTCCTCCGCTTCTACTAGCTTACCTGCTTGACTAAAAGCTGTCACCACTTCCACTAAAGCACGGGATTGAGCAGCTTCTAATTCTAAACCACGGGCATATTCTAAAGCTTGTTTGTACTCTTTCGCTGTTAAATAAGCTTGAGTAATCATCACTTCAGCTTTGATTCTGGCTGCAAACCAACGCTCATCTTCTATTCTGGCATCGTAGCTAATTTGTTTAGTAAGGGCGATCGCTTCTTCGATTGCCCCCACCTTAGCTAATTCGGCAATTACTACTACCAAGGTTTCATTTTTGCTTAGTTCGTCTTCAATATCTTCGGCCAAGGTAAAGGCTTGAGTCAATGTTTCTACAGCTTTGTCTTGCTGATTTTCTCCAGCTAACTGGCGTGCTTTAAAGAGCAACTCCCACACCACATCTAACGGTTGAGAAGGATTTTGAGAAGATGCTAATAGGTTAATTTGAGACTTGCTGTAAGCAACTTCAGCAAAGGGAACACAAATCAAACAACCTATCACCAAAAACAAAAAATAGTTTTTAATCACAGTTTTAATTTCTAAAAGTGTAAACTCCTAGACATAAAAACAACCTTCTTTGTTCAGCATTTCCCACAACCTTTGTTCATTGCATGGTTACAAACTCCTCTGCCACCGTAGGATGAAGAGCAACTGTCGCATCAAAATCAGCTTTGGTACAGCCTTTTTTAACAGCGATCGCCACTCCTTGAATAATTTCTGCGGCGTGATCCCCTACCATATGAGCGCCTAAAACTTGGTCATTCTCTTTGTTAACTACCAACTTCATCATGGTTTTTTCATCACGATGAGCCAAACTATAGTAAGTAGACTTAAACTTAGCGCGGTAAGTTTTGATCCCTTCCTCGCCATATTGTTCTTGTGCTTCAGCTTCAGTTAAACCTACTGTACCAGCTTCAGGAGTAGAGAATATAGCCGTGGGGATATTATCATAAGCCATGGTTTTAGACATCCCACCAAACTCTGTATCAGCGAAAGCCCGTCCTTCCCTAATGGCTACAGGAGTTAATTGTACTCGATCTAAACAATCTCCCACTGCATAAATATTTTTTTGTGCCGTTTGCCCATACTTATCAGCCACAACAGCACCATTTTTAATCTCAACCCCAGTATTTTCTAAACCAAGCTTCTCTAAGTTAGGTGTGCGCCCTGTAGCGGCTAAAACAACTTCTGCTGTAGAATCCCCCACCTTTAATCCTTCCGGTGTCTTAGTAACTTCCTTAGCCTCTGTTCCTGTGATTAAATTAATCCCATGACTCGCCATTGCTTCAGTAATAGTTAAACGCAAATCATCATCAAATCCCCGGAGAATTTTGTCTCCGCGAACTATTTGTGTTACCTGGGTTCCTAAGCCATTCATAATACAGGCAAATTCTGTACCAATATAACCACCACCCAAAATGATCATCTGCTTAGGTTGTTCTTTGAGGGTAAACATATCATCAGAGGTAATGGTATGTTCTATACCCGGAATATCTGGTGTTTGAGGTTTCCCTCCCACCGCAATTAAAATTTTCTCGGCTGTTACCTTCTCTTCACCAATTTCTAGGGTATGGGGATCGAGAAACTTAGCATAACCGCGATAGATTTTAACACCACCTTTATCCAACATCCTTTGATAAACCCCATTTAACCGCGTCAGTTCCTTATCAATGGCTGTCACCAGCTTTGACCAATCAAAGCTACTTTCTACTCCACTCCAACCGTAACCTTGCCCGTCATGGAAAAGTTCAGGAAAATGGGAAGCATAAACCATCAACTTTTTAGGAATACAACCGCGATTAACGCAGGTTCCCCCCAAACGGCTAAATTCCGCTACAGCAACTTTAGCACCATATCCTGCTGCTCTCCTAGCACAAGCAACGCCTCCAGAACCTGCACCAATAACAAATAAATCATAATCGTAACTCATAAATTTTATTAACTCCGTTTTTTATTAATTTGTTTTAGTTAGGAAACAGGGTTAGCGTTAGCCTCGCCGTAAGGTTACAAGGAACAGAGAATAGGATAATCATTGTTATGAACCAACTAGCCATCAACCTGATTATCTGAAGAACCATTAACCAACCTCGTACGCCCATTACGAATTACCCTTAACATATCCCCTAGTTGCTCTTCTATTTTTGACAAAACCGCATCAGCATATTCATCGGCCCCATTTTGAATATCTTCGCACTCATCTAAGGCCATTTGCCGTAATTGTTCAATTTCTTGATGGGCTTGAATACGAATTTGCTCAATTTCTGAGAGGGTTTGTTGCTGCATTTGTTCGCATTCTTGTCTCACCCCTTCCCTAATTTGATTAGCCTCAAATTCTGCTTGTCTAATAATACCCGTTTCTTCTAAGATTTCTTGGGCCTCTACCCTGGGCTTCTGTTAAGATTTCTTGGGCATATTCTTCCGCATCTAAAAGAATAACCTCTTTTTGGCGTAGAATTTCCTTAGCTGCCTCAAAAGCATCAGGTAGATTAATACGTACTAAATCTAGCTGATCGAGGAGTTGTTCTTCATCAATCAGGGTACGTTTAGTTAAAAAAAGGCGAGGGCTATCAAGAATAATTTCTTCAAGCCTGTTTAATTCCCGTTGAATGTCAAAACTGAGGGCAGTAACGGGAATTTGTTCTGATTGATTGAACTGATTTAGTTCTGGTTCGATCCGGGATGAGTCTTGGTGTAACACTGGTAGATATCCGTGACAATATTCTCAGGAACCAGGTGATCGACACAGCCACCGAACCTGGCAATTTCTTTAACTACGCTACTACTCAGAAAGCTATGTTCAGTAGAAGTAGCGAGAAAAACTGTTTCAATTTCTTCTAAGAGAGTTTTATTGGTATGAGCCATCTGGAGTTCTTTTTCAAAGTCTGAAAGTACCCGTAAGCCCCTTAACAAAACTTTAGCCTCGCGACTTTGGGCATATTCCACCGTTAAGCCAGTAAAACTGTCAACTTCTACATTAGCAAGATGAGCCGTACATCGGCGAATTTGTTCAACTCGTTTGTTTACCGTGAATAAAGGACTTTTGCTAGGATTACACAAAACTCCCACAATTATTTTCTCGTAGAGTTTAGCACTACGTTCGATGATATCGAGATGGCCCAAGGTGATAGGATCAAAACTACCAGGATAGATTGCAATCACAAATCGTAGCTAGGATTAAGTTAGTTTGGAATGATTATACCTACCATTGGACTGATGAGGTGATGAAGTGATGGAGAACCAGTAGTAATAGTTATCAAAACAAAAAACCTTTAAATGCCCTTACTTACATTGTCGGGAAGAATGTCAAGTTAAGACTTGCAAAGTTGAAGGGTAAGTTTTTTTAACATCTAATTAGGGATTGAGGAGCTACAATGCTCAATTGATCCACCAAACTTTGATACTGTTGTAATTTTTACTCTGAATACTCTTTAAAACTATGAACCTCTGGAAAATTCTAATTGTTTTTGCTATTGCCATTGTTATTGTTAAGTTTGTTGCTTCTTTTTTAGGACGCGGCAATGTTCCGATCCTCAATAATGTGGTTACTGCCATTCTTGCTACTTTTGTTTGCTTTGAGTTATTTCAGCTTGGCAAAATCTTACTAGCTTCTGTTTCTTAAACAATTAGGGAATAGGTAATGGGTAATAGGTAATGGGTAATAGTTAAGCTCCGTTTTACTTGTTACCTTTCATTCTGTATCCGGTCTTCAATGGTTAAGAAAGTTAATTCATTAAGGGCTTCGTTATTATTCCAGATTACTTACATTGTGGAAGCCATATTAAAAATCACCTATCACCTGATTTAACTATCTCAATTTCATATAACTTTGGCCATAGCTTTCCTGTCACAAATAACCTCTTTTTCTCTCTATCATAGGCAATACCATTAAGTACATCTTGCCCCTTTTTGCCAGCATCGGGATTTAAACCTCGTAAATCCAATAAGCTTAATACTTCACCTGTGTCAGGAGAAATTCGAGCGATAAAATTAGTCGTCCAAATATTAGCGAAAACTTCCCCATTAATATATTCCAATTCATTTAACCTTCGTACTGGCTTACCATGATAACGAACTTTGATACTACCTAATTGTGTAAAAGTTTCTGGATCAAGAAAATAAAGATTATCTGTACCATCGCTCATAATTAGGCGATCGCCGTCATTAGTAATGCCCCAGCCTTCCGTAGGATAAGTAAATTCCCTTTCTTGGTTAAAGGTTTCTTGGTTATAAACAAAACCAACTTGAGACTTCCAAGTTAACTGGACAATTCTATTTTGCCAAAGGGCAATTCCTTCTCCAAAATAACGTTGCGCCAAAAGTACTTTTTGGAGGACTTTTCCTGTTGTCAACTCCACTTTTCGCAAAGAAGATTCACCATACAAACCTGTTCCTTCATAAAGGAAACCCTGATTGTAAAATAGTCCCTGAGTAAAAGCTTGGGAATCGTGGGGATAGGTATTAACAACATGATAACTGCAAATTGAGGCTGGCACTGACTGATTTTCAACTGAAGTGTTCGCTTTTTTTCCTTGGAACCATACAGTACTAATAATTAATAAAAAAATAATTGTAGCAAGGGCAAAAAATTTACTTCGCAAGGATCTCTCCTAAAATTAAGCAATAACTTTATCTTGATTTTAAACTACTTAACTTATTGCTTAATCTTGAATTAGCCAAAGTTGCTTCCACCCCACCCATACCCGGCATGAGGATATCCATCAATACTACATCAGGGTGAAGTTCTTCTACCTCCTTAATAGCGACTCCCCCACATTCTGCCTCTCCGACAATTTCTAAAGAATCTTCCTCTGCTAAAAAAAGCTTTAAGGCACGGCGTATCAGAGTTTGATCATCAACCAGCAAAACGCGAATCATAGGGGAACAGGCTATAGCCTTCAATAATTTCTCACCGACATTATAATTAAGACTAAATGTTTCTTCCGGAGGATGCAAGAACCATGAGTCCCATTTTTTGTGGTACTTTAGTCCTAAAGAAATTAGGGACTTGCGCCTCATGCAAGAGCTACTAGGGTAATTCTACGATGTAAAGAGAAAAATTAAGAGGTTAGTGGTTGTGAGTAAAATTCTCGTTATTGAAGATAATCCTTTCCAAAGAACAATAATTGCTAAATTTCTTAGTAATAATAAGTTTAACGTCACCGTAGCTAATGATGGGGCTGATGCTTTAGAAAAGATTAATTCTAATTATCCTGATTTAGTGCTTTTAGATATTGTTATGCCCCAATATAATGGCTACGAGGTGTGTCGCCGCATCAAATCCAACCCAAAAACCAAGGATGTTTTAGTGGTTTTTTGTTCTTCTAAAGTCACTGACGCTGATCGTTATTGGGGAATAAGACAAGGGGCTGATGCTTATCTGAGTAAACCTTTTCAACCCGGAGAGTTGTTAATAACAATTAGGCGCTTGTTACAAACCGCTAGTTAATTGTTGTTAATAGAGAACAAGCACTTATTACTTATTACTTATTACTTCCTGCTTAACGGCATTCGGTATGGTTAAAGTAAACTTCGTACCAATGCCTTCTTCACTTTCAAGGTTGATCGCACCTCCGTGTAAGTCTAAGCAGTGTTTAACAATTGATAAGCCTAAACCTGTACCTTGAATTTTACTCACGTTGCTGGCGCGGTAAAAAGATTCAAATAGTCGTTGTTGCTCTTCTTTAGGAATACCAATACCTTGATCTTCAATTTGGAAAACTACTTGAGAAGAACGGCAAACTACATCAAATTTAATAGCTTTGCCAGCAGGAGAATATTTAATAGCATTAGAAAGCAAGTTTGTTAGTATATACCGTAGAAGTTTTTCATCTAAGATAGAAGCAGATTCACCTTGGTAGTTAAAGATGATTTCCTGTTCTGTCCCCAAGCTTAACTTGATTTCATTGATTAAACTTAAGCAAAACTTTTCTAATTCTAAAAAAGCTATTTTAAATCTAAGCTTACCTTCTTCTACTTTACCGATCATCAACATATCATCTAGCAGATTGATCATTCTGTTGATATTGCCTTGAATGCGCGGAAAAACTTCTTGTCTTTTTTGTGGAGTTAATTCATTGCCGTATAATTCAAGTATTTGGACTAAGCCAGAAACGCTATTAAGAGGATTACGAAATTCATGGGAAACCATAGAAACGAAGCTGGATTTTAGTTCATTGAGTTCTTTTTCTGCTGCTAGGGCTTTGCTCATTTCTATTTCCCCTTGTTTACGTTCGGTAATATCTTCAACAACTCCTACTAAACAAGAAAATTTTCCTGCTTCAAAAACAGGAAAAGCACGTCCCCACATCCAACGAATACCTTTATTCGGGTGAATAATTCGGTACTCTTGCTTACTGAATTCGCCTTGTTTTTCTATTTCTAAAGATGCTTCGACTTGTTGGCGATCTTCAGGATGAACGCTATTTAACCAAGCTAGGGAATTATTATAAACACTTTGACAACTCTGTCCCCAAATTTTTTCGTAAGCCTGACTAAGGTAAATAATTTGACTTTTATCAGGGGTACTAATCCAAAACACTTCGCTAATGTTTTCAGCTAATTGACGAAAGCGAAGTTCACTTTTCTGTAGGGCAATTTCTGCCTTAATTCTTTCTTGGGCTTCTTTTTCTAGCTTTTGATTAGCTGCGTTAAGTTGCAGAGACATTTGGCGCGATCGCAATAATACCCTTAACCTAGTTCGTAATAGAGTTTTTTCTAAAGGTGCGTAGATAATGTCGTCAACTAAATACTCTAAACTATCAGTGGTAATATCTATTTCTTGATGGGAAGTAATTAAAACAAAGGGCAAATAAACAGGTTTTTCTGCTTCTCTTCTGGTTAATACTTCTTTTTTAAGTAGTTCTAATGCTGAAAAATCCCCAATACAAATGTCAAATGCTTTAGTTAGTAGCTGTTTAGCTTGAAGAATAAAGTCAGTTTTTGATTGGGGCAAAATTAACTGGTAAGATCCTGCTAGCAAGTCTGAGAGGAACTTAGAGTTGTTTTGGTTAATTGAAAGCACTAAAATGCGTTTCATACTAGCTAGCCCGTTTAGATTAAAAGATTAGTGCTTAGGAAATTAGGAACAGTTGAAAATTGAGGCAAAATTGATGATTAAGGCTAAAAGCTCAAATTAAAATCTCAGGTATTGTTTACTTAAAAATCGCAAAATGAACTTTAGGTCTAATCTACAAGTATCGATTAAAATCCTAACTGGTAGCTTTAACTCTGGTGCTAACCACGAGAGTGCATAATTCAAGCAAAGAGTAGCTATATATCACTAGCAGTATAAGAATTAATTTAGCACTTTCCAATTATCTCTCTTCAGAAAGAGAACAGCCACTCTTAAAGTATAAGAAATTGTCAGGTAGCATTTCCTACTACAACAAGGGTGGGGAATTGCTTATTGCTTCTGCTAGTTATCCTAGAAATTTCCTAATCAAACCAATCGTCACTCCTGGTAACTCTAACTGGGGCGTTAAACCCACATCTTCTAAAACCAAGAATTGTTTAACTGCTTCAGGATTGAGTGCGGCTAAACGTTTGCCAACTTCTGGCCCGGTGAAGGCTGATTTTTCTCCCCAGATAATTGCTGTAGGGGTAGTTAACTGCTTGATGTATAAAGCTAAATCAAAACATAAGTCTCCCCGCACAAAAGATAGTGCCGCATATTCGGCGTTAGGTTCTTTTGCTGATTGTAAGTAAGCAGCAATAATTTCTGGGTAAATGCGTGAAGGTTTGGCAAATTGACGACTTTGGAGGAAGTTACTAATGCCACTAGCTGTAGCTACTCCGGTGCGGTAAATGAGTTTATCAACCACAGGAACTTTAAACAACTGGATAAACCAATTACTGTTGTAATCTTGGCCAAAATCTGATAAACCTGCTGGAAGAGTAAGAATCAAACGCTTAAATAAATCAGGACGCTGAATAGCAGCGCGAATAGTCATAGCAGCGGTTAAGGAAGAGGCAACAACGGTAGTAGGCGCTTCGCAAGTGTTTTCTAGAAATTCGATAATTGTGGTGAGATAATCGTCTACTTGATAATTACGTTCCGGATGTTCTGAACGTCCCCAACCAATTAAATCTGGTGCCAGGATACGATATTCGTTAGCGAAGGCTGGGTAGACTTTTGACCACTCATAGGCAGAGGAACCACCCCCAAAGCCATGGAAAAATACCAGGGATGGTTTGTCATCATTTTCCGACCAAGGGGCTTTAGTGGGAGTGTAATAAACCATTCTGCCCAAGGAAGTCAAAATAGAATCTCTTTCTACACCAATTGGTTCAATCATTTTTTTAGGGAATAGGGAATAGGGAATAGGGAACAGAGAATCAAGCAAGTAAAAATATTTATTAATTGCTGCTGCATAGCCTACTCTCCTGCTGACCAAGGTTTGAGGAAGTCAGGATAGAGAGTTAAGCCACCGTCGGCAAAGATAGTTTGACCTGTTATGTATGAGGCATCATCGGAAGCTAAAAATGCGGTTATAGCTGCCATTTCTTCGGAAGTTCCTACTCTACCTAAAGGTATATGGCTTTCCACTTCTTCTTTCTTTTCTTTGTCTTCAGTCCAACTATTAATGGGGGTAGCAGTTGCCCCCGGTGCGATAGAGTTAATTCTAATACCTTGAGGAGCATATTCTAAAGCTAGAGTTTTAGTCATATTTTCCATGCCCCCTTTACTAATAGAATAACTAACATAAGTCGGTCTGGGGATGATTTCGTGAACACTAGAGACGTTGAGAATTATGCCTCCTTGCCCCCGACTCAAAAAGTGTTTAATGGCTTCGCGAGAGCAAAGATAAGCCCCTCGGAGGTTAACAGCCAAAACCTTATCAAAGTCGTCAGTTTCTACTTGATGGGATTCTGCGGCTATTTGAATGCCAGCATTGTTAACCAAGATATCAAGGCTACCCAATTCTTTAACAACTTTGGCACACATGGCAATAATATCTTCTTCTTTGGATACATCCCCTTCCACAGGTAATTCCCTGCCACCGCAGCCTTTAACCTGATTGCACATATCATCAATCATCGCTTTAGTTTCTTCAACTTTTTCAGGGTCATTGCGATAATTAATGGCTACATTTGCCCCCTCAATAGCAAACCGGGCTGCGATCGCCTGCCCAATACCAGAAGTCGCCCCAGTGACAAGGACATTTTTGCCTTTCAAACCTTCCATGAAAAACCCTCTCTGTTCAATGGCCAATGATCAATGATCAATGATCAGTTATTAGTTTTCAACGATAAGTAGGTAGGGATTATAGGGTGTAGTTTATACAAAGTTAAATCTCTCTATCGTTAGTTGCCAATTCTCAAAGCTTCCCCTCTTGACTTTTGACTTCTCATAAAGCCCCTGCTGCGGTTTGATCTAAAATACCGGAACCTAGATGGCTAGTGAGGTTGATAGCCTGTAAAACTGGTTGTCCTGTTGCCCCTTGGGGATAATCGATGACGCTAACTGAACCGTTTCCTTGTTTAACGTTCCAGAAATTGGCTGGTTTCAAACCTAACAAATAACAAAGAATTGCTTTATTAATAGCATCGTGGGCAACCACAATTCCCGTTTGCGGTTCGGAAGATTTTTCGCTAATCGCTTTAACCAAATCATCCCAACAAGCAACTCCCCTTTCCCAAACCTGTTGCAAATTTTCTCCTTCTGGCATTTGTACTGTTTCTGGGGCATCCTTCCATTGTTGCAATAATTCCCCATACTCCGCTTGAATTTCTGCCTCTAGTTTTCCTTCCCATAAACCGTGACTAATTTCTTTGAGATCCGGTTGTAATTCTAAGTAAGTTTCTGGTTTATTTTCTAAGATAATTTCTGCTGTTTCTTTTGGTCTAGCCATAGGACTACTGACAGCAAAATCTAGGGGTATGTCCTTAAGAAAATCCGCCGCTTTTTGGGCTTGTTGCTTACCTTTTTCATTTAGGGGAATATCAATTTGTCCTTGGAAACGAGAAGCACGATTCCACTCTGTTTCTCCGTGACGAATTAAGAGTAAACGTGGTCCCTGATGGGGTTTGCGGTAGGAAGGTAGGGACTTATCTAAATGGGAAGTTTGATTCAATGATTCTAACTGTACTGGATCTCCCCAACTGCCAGTAAAATTCAAAACGCTGATACAACAATTAGACTGTTGCAACCGGTGATAATGGGAGGGAGGAACCCCAATAGCAGTACCGATTAAACAACGGTTAATGCCATTGTGAGCCACTATTAAAATAGTTTCTCCTTGATGCTGAGGAAGTATTTTTTGCCAAAACTCCTCAGCTTGCTTATACAAAGAAAGTACAGGGAAATGTTCTTTTTCTGGTGCTAACAGCATCTTAAACTCGTGGGGACGCTGTTTCCACATCAAATAATCTTCCTTAAAATTCTCCTTAACTTCTTGCTTCCGCATCTTTTCCCACAAGGGTAGATCAATTTCCCTTAACATTTCTGTTGCTTGACGAGAAGGAGGATTTTGTAAGCAACTTTCAATAACTTCAGCAGTTTGGGTTGCCCGTTTTAAAGGACTATGGTAAAAACCATTAAAACTATAATTATTAAGGACTCGACCTGTTTTCAGGGCATCACTACGCCCTAATTCGGTTAAAAAAGATTCATCACAACGACCTTGAATCTTTTGTTGGAGATTATAATTACTTTGCCCATGACGAACTATGATGACGCGAGTTGCCAAACTTCTAATCCTCCGATGAATTTTTTATCATTGTTAGATTATGCAATAATTCTTGGTAAAGATTTTTAAGATTAGGTATCTGAGAACACATGACTACTTATGTCTGCAATGTTTGCGGTTACGAATACGATCCTGAAAAAGGAGATCCTGATAATGATGTACAACCTGGTACTCCCTTTGAAGATTTACCAGAAGATTGGGCTTGCCCAGTTTGTGGGGCGGGAAAGGAGGAATTTGAGGAAGCTTAGTTAATTGGTAATGGCTAATGGCTAATGGCTAGTGGCTAATGGCTAATGGCTAATGGCTAGTGGCTAATGGCTAATGGCTAGTGGCTAATGGCTAGTGGCTAATGTCTCTCTCCCCGTACCCTATTTCCTCAACTAAATTTTACGTGACTGAAAAAAATACTTTACAGGTGGTTATAGTTGGTGGTGGGGCGGCAGGTTTTTTTGCGGCGATTAACTGTGCTGCAATCCATCTTCAGACTCAAGTTAGTTTGCTAGAAGCAGGGCGCAAACCCTTAGCTAAGGTGCGTATTTCTGGTGGGGGGAGATGCAATGTTACTCATCATTGTTTTAACCCTGCCTTACTTATACAAAACTATCCTCGCGGCGGCAAAGCGTTGCGAGGAGCTTTTTTTCGCTTTCAACCCCAAGATACGGTAGCTTGGTTCGCTAAGCAAGGTGTGGCTTTAAAAACCGAGGCGGATGGGCGGATGTTTCCGATTACTAATAGTTCGGAAACTATTGTTAATTGTTTAACTCAAGCTGCTTTAAAAACAGGGGTGAAGTTGTTAACAAATTCTGGAGTTAAAACTATTCAGAGGCTGCCAAAAGGTTTTAGTTTAGGGTTGAAAGATGGGAGAGAATTAAACTGCGATCGCTTACTTTTAGCCACAGGAAGTAATCCCGCAGGTTACGCTTGGGCAAGGGAGTTAGGTCATAATATTATTCCCCCAGTACCTTCTTTATTTACTTTCAAAATCAAAGATCCTCGCTTCCAAAATTTAGCAGGAACTAGTGTTGCTAAAACTTCGGTACGTTTGCAATTTCCAGGCTTAAGTAAAGAATTACCTCCCCCGCAAACAGGGCCTTTATTAGTTACCCATTGGGGAGTTAGTGGCCCAGCAATCTTAAAATTATCAGCTTGGGGGGCGAGGATTTTGAGCGATCGCAATTATCATATAGGTTTAATTATTAATTGGTTGCCTGATTTTAATCAAGAGAGTTTACGACAACAATTATTAGTAGTTAAATCTCAATCACCGAAGCGGAAAGTTATTACCAACTCTCCCTTTGATTTACCAAAGCGATTATGGCAACGTTTAGTTATTGCTGCTGGTATTGCAGATGATAAACCTTGGGCAGAGTTGTCAAAAAAAGCCCTAAATAAGTTAGTGCAAGAATTGAATGCAGGGGAATATAAGATTCATGGTAAAGGAACTTTTAAAGAAGAATTTGTTACCTGTGGTGGGGTGGATTTAAAAGAGATTGATTTCAAAACTATGGGCAGTAAATTATGTCCTGAGCTTCATTTTGCTGGAGAGATTTTAGATATAGATGGAGTGACAGGAGGATTTAATTTTCAAAGTGCTTGGACTACGGGTTGGTTAGCAGGTAATGCTTTAGGAAAGTAATAAACAAAAACAACTTCTTGGAGCCGAACGTAATGGTACTAAAATTGCTGTAGAAGTCAAAAGTTTTATTAGCCCCTCTCTCATTTCTGAATTTCATACAGCTCACGGACAATACTTAGATTATCATTATGCTCTCGAAGAGCAAGAGCCAAATCGTACTCTATATCTTGCAGTACCTCTTAAGGTTTACAAAAAATTCTTCACTTTGCAATTTATCCAAAATACCGTTCAACGTAGCCAACTAAATTTATTAGTTTATGACCCAGAGGAGGAGGTTATTTTCCAATGGCAGTAGAGAAATATCGTCAATATATTCAACAACTACTAACCGAAAGAGTAGAACGTACAAAAAATAATTTATATCCATCTCCAGTGGAGAAGCAACTCATTTTTGATACCGAAAGAGATCATTATCAATTGGTAAATGTTGGTTGGAATCGCAATGAAAACCCCAACTATGGCTGTGTTTTGCATTTGGATATTAAAGACGGCAAAATCTGGATTCAGCATGATGGCACAGAAGAAGGTATTGCTAATGCTTTAGTAGCTTTAGGTGTTCCTAAACAAGATATTGTTTTAGCTTTTCATGCTCCCTCCATGCGGAAATATACAGATTTTGCTGTTAATTAGTCAAGTCAAGCTATCAACCCTTGAAGGCTATCGAAAAAAGCCATGCTAGGTAAGAATTAACTATTCCTATGACATCAAATCAAGACGAAAGAGCAATCCTTGAAAGGTTTGTTGTTGACAATAAGGACTTGGAAAATCTAGAGTCTAAAATATCTAGATTCAACATTTTTGAAGCCATTGGCATGGTTCGCCAGGAGATTAAGCATTCTAATTTTATTAGGTTTTTACTAGATCCATCTGAAAAACATAAAATCGGTGATTTATTTCTAAAAAAGCTCTTAATCAGTATTTTAGCTGGCTCGAAAGATGCACCTTTGAACAGCATTGAAGTTGCTATTTCAAATTTTAGTGATGCTGAAGTACGTCGTGAATGGAAAAATATTGATCTTCTCATTTATTCTCCCGGTAATAGCTTAGTTTGCACCATTGAAAACAAAGTTGACTCTTCAGAAGGTTTTAACCAACTCACAAATTATGAAAGAGTAATTGAGAAAGAGTTTCCTAACTGTAAAAAAGTCTTTATTTATCTTACAAAAGAAGGTATTGCGGCATCTAACCATAGGTGGTTATCCCTTAGTTATGGAACAACTGCCGATATTATCGAGGCAATTTGTAAAGAATGCAAAGCAAGCATCAATGAAGATGTTTATATGTCAATGAGTCATTACATCGATTTAGTTAGGAGACATCTTATGAGTGAGTCAGATATTGCCGAAATTTGTCGCAAGATTTATAAACAGCATCGTCAAGCTATTGATTTAATCTACGAACATCGTCCGGATCTTCGGTCAGACATTGAAGAATTTATAGGACAACTTATTCAAGATTATGCACAAGAAGAAAATCTTGAACAAGATGAAAACGAAAAGCAGTGGATTCGTTTTGCAGCAAAAGAATGGGATGATTTGGCATTTCAGAAGACTTGTCAGAGATGGACAAGTAGTCAGCGGATATTGTTATTTGAGTTTTGGAATGAGCCTCAAAAGCTCGAATTTCACCTAGTTATTGGCCCTGGAGATAAACAAATAAAACAAGAAATATATGAATATCTTAAAGAGTTGAATATAGCAGGATTGAAAAGAAGCAAACTTAAAGAAGAAGGATGGAGTCAAGTTTGTGTTGTGCCGATTCTTACTTCTTCAGATTACGAAGATGGCGATTTAGAATATATACAGGAGAAAATTAAATCATTTTGGATTAGCTATATTAACGGGGACATGAAAAGGATTCGTGAGGCAGTATTCAATTCATTTAAGAAAAAGCCCGATTAGTTGCTTGATGGAAGAATCAAAGTCCAATCACTACTACCCAAAAACTTTCTAGTTCCCTACCTCCCCGTTATTTCAAGACTGCTTAATTTGTTCAATTAACTGAACAATTAGGGCTAAATCTTCTGCTTGAGGGGCAATGTCTAGATATTTCTGCAAATCTTGGTTAGCCCTGGGCAACTCTCCCAATTGGTAATAGATAATGCCTCTATCCCTGATTTCTTGAGGTGAATCGGGAACTAATAAAAGGATTCTTTCTACCACAGTTAAAGCCTTGATAAGTTGATGCTGACTAAGATAGATATGTTTTAGGTTATTCAGCATACGTTGAAGAAATTGGCGGTTAGTTACAGGGGCAAAAAAACGCTTTTCTAAGGGGACTGGTTGTTGGTAAAGTTCATTGAGTCTTTCTTGACAGTCTTGCTCAAAAAGAATTTCCCCTTGATTAAAGGCATCTACAAAAATCCCTGCCTCTTCAAAATCAGGGCGAATCAAGAAATGCCCCGGCATACCAATACCTACCATAGGAAAATCGATGCGACGGGCAATTTCTAAATAAACCAAAGAAAGGGTGATTGGAATACCTTGACGTTTTTCGAGAACATCATTCAAAAAACTATTGCAAGGATTATTATAATCCTGAGAATTCCCTTGAAAACCCAGAGATTCATAAAGATAACGATTAATGGTTTTAATGATTCGCAGGGGATAACGCTCTGTTGGCAACTCTTCTGTCACAACCCCCGCCATTTTATCTAATAAATCGAGATATTTGTGTACTGGCAGTTGAGGATACTCTTCTTGAGCTAAATAAAGAGCTGCTTTAGCAAGATCAACTTCTTTGTCTGGTTGCTGAACTTCCGCTTTAAAATTTTGCCTTCCTGAAGAAAAGTTCATGGTTTGTGGTTACTTTTTCCTCTTACTTTCCTCAAGTAAGTATATACAGATTGCTTCAACATACAACAAGTACTAAAGTTAGATTGTTGATTATAAGCCTGTTACGAGCCAATCGAGCCAGAATCTGTTAAAGTCTCTTCTAGCTCCATACGTTGTTCCATCTGGCGCAAAAAGTAGCCAGTCATCATTGCTGAAGCCAATAAGGTAGCTAAGTTTTCCTTATCTGTAGCAATTTGAACCTGAAAATGCTCTGAAGGTAACATCCCTACTAAGCCTTGGACATTTTGAGAAATAATTTGTTTAATATCAGCACTAGCAGAACGAGCGACTTTTTCTAGGATATCGGGATTTTGCTGTTGGAGATACTCCAATAGTGCGTTGACTTGCTTGTCTTCTGAATCGAAATTGAGAAAGTCTGGGTTAATTACCATTACTAATGTTTAAAGTTAAATTGGCTTGCTTTAATTTCAAGCTAAAATTATGGGCTCAAATGAATTTCTAGGAAAATAGGTAGGAAAGCTGTTTCTATATTAGATCGATTTTGTATATCTTCAAGTTCAACCTACCACTTGAGAGAGTTCATCAACTTCAAAATACTGGTGAAATTGGTCTGTAACTTCTAACCAATAGGAACGCCCGTCAACTTGGCGACGCTTGCGAATTAAGCCTAATTCTACTAGTTCTTGAACTTGTTGGTAAGCGCTACTACCACGCATTTCAATGAGATCCGTTTGTAAAATTTTACCTTTGAGGGCAATAGCAGCTAAGGTTCGTAATGCCCCGGTTCCAAGTTCAGCAGGAACTAAGTTCGTTAATAAACTTTGACAAGAAGCACGTAGTTGCAGGCTATAACCGGTAGGAGCTTCAACCACTTCTAAAGCACTATCACGACGAGCGTAATCTGCCATTAATTCTATTAAAGCATCTTCAACTTGATTGCGATCGCACCCTGCAAATTCAGAAATTTCTGTTAAAGAAAGAGGTTGAGCTTTAAGATACAAAATAGCTTCAATTTTGGTAGCTAAACGAAGAGTAGAAGCATCTGATGGAGAATTATTAGTCATAACTATTATTTTGTCAGTTTTGAATGGCATAATTCAATGAGCTGTTATGCCTTTAAAATTGGTCTTATTCAATCATGACTTGAATCTAAATTGAAGCGCATTTATGAGAACAACTTTTACAAGCAATTTCTCCGAAGTTGAGACAGGCAGAAACTTCTTCTTTGCTTAAAGATACTTTTTCTGCCCTTCACCTGATCACTTTTGTATATAGCGAGAAGCCATTTGCATAGCATCAGCCAGATCAACATCCCCATCTCCGTCAGCATCTAAAAACGTACCGAGAACAGAGTTAGATCCTTGAGGATTGTTGCTACTAGCCCCAGTTTTGAGGAAATTGAGGACTAAGGGAACCAACATCGGCAACATAGCTTGAACGGTGTTAGCGTTCAAACCAGTTTTAGATTCTATTTGCTGAATCATTTGTTGAAGTTGGGGGGCATTAAACAGCATTTGTACAGCCTGGTTACTAGGCTGACTGCCACCAAACTGGTTAACCAATGCCCTCGCTTGTTCTTCCCCTTGATTACTACGCTTTTCTTGCAAGGAAGAACGTACAAACTGTCCTACAACTGACATGGCAGATTGAACTTGGGAAGCATCTGCCCCTTGGGCGTTGCTAAGTTGTTGTACAGTACCGAGGATATTAGCAAGCTGCCCTGAACTCGCTTCACGATCAGGACTTTCAATGGCACTGAGGACAGTGTTAAAAAGACTCATAGAAATCACTCCTTTTTATTTAGTCAGTAATCTTAATTGTAATGGTATTATTTTTGGGAAATAGCCTCTAGTAAGTTTTCCTTGATCCTTTATCTGTCAATTAAAAATTGGCGAACCCCTGTGCTTTGTATAGATGAGTTATTAAACCTGGAACTATTTCAAAAACTGCCTAAAGAGAGGTTGGAATGGGCTTGTGAACGCGGTGAAAAAATCGAGTTGTCCAAAGGAGAATATCTGATTAAGGAAGGGGAATCTCCACGGGGCTTTTTTGTGTTGGTTTGCGGTAAAGTTAGTATTACTCGCCACAGTGAAGGGGTGGAAATGCCCATCGGACAACATGAGTCCCCTAGCTTTTTTGGCGAAATTCAGGTACTAACAGAAGAACCCTATGGTATTAGCTTACGGGCTTTAAATGATTGTCATCTTTACGAAATATCTGGGGAAGATTTTCGTACCCTACTCCATGAATGTCGAGATTTTGAACGCAGAGTTTTTCGGGTTGTCCAAAGTCGGTTGCAAGGTTTGGAGTCTTTTCTGCGTAATCGCGAGAAAATGGCAGCCTTGGGGACTTTAAGCGCTGGTTTAGCCCATGAACTAAATAATCCTGCGGCAGCTTTGGTAAGGGCGTTAAAAGACGTGATGCCTGCTTTGAGGGAATTAGAACGGATGAACTTAGTTTATGGGCAGCGTAATCTAGACGAAGCCCAGACATTAAAATGGCAGCAATTGCGCGATCGCGGCTATGAAAATCTTGCTCACAATAGTCTAGCTCCTTTAACTTTGAGTGAACGGGAAGATGAATTATTAGATTGGCTAGAAGATTATGGGGTAGAAAATCCTTGGAATCTTTCTGAACCTCTAGCTTTGGGGGGTATAGAAGTCGCAACCCTCCAAGAAATGATGGAACCCTGGCGCAATGATCCTACAGAATTAAGAGATCAAGGCATACGTTGGCTAGCCCTTTCTTTTGAGGTTATGGTTGCCATTCAAAATGGTTTAAAAGGGGCAGAACATATTTCTGAATTGGTACAGTCAATGAAATCCTACACCTATTTAGATAGGGGGGCGCAACAAGTTGTTGATGTTTGTGAAGGTCTTGAGGATACCCTACGGTTATTTTGCCACAAAATCAAACAAGGTATTGAAGTTCGTCGCTGCTACGCTAATAATTTACCAAAAATTATCGGCCTATGGCAGTGAACTTAATCAAGTTTGGACTAGTTTAATTGATAATGCCATTGATGCTATGACAGGAACAGGAGTTTTAGAAATAAAAACCTGTTGTGATGGTGGCTATGCCATTATAGAAATTACGGACTCAGGAAAGGGCATTCCTCCAGAGATTCAGTCTCGTATTTATGAACCTTTTTTTACAACTAAAGAAGTTGGTGAAGGTTCAGGGCTAGGTTTGGATGCAGTGAGGCGCATTGTCGAAAATCGCCACCAAGGGACAATTTCTTTTCATTCCCAACCAGGAAAAACTTGCTTTCAGGTTTGTTTACCAATTGATAATGGTAACTAGTTTTAGAGCGTAATTGATTCTTTTTCCCAAGGAGATTCAAGAAGTTATTGAGCAAAGAATAATAGTGTAGGCAAAGCTCAACTTAGGCATCACATTAAACCCTGCGACAAACCCTAAATAATTTACTAAATCCCCAACCAGCTAGCAACAGCCCCCGGTAAAGGTAAAAGAATTGTACATAAAATCCCTAAAGAAAATAGCCCTAGAAAATCTCGGCGATTATCTAAATCTGTGACATCATTAAGGGCTGGTTCATCGGTGAGGGGCATAAATAACAAAACAATAGCCACAATTAATAAATCTCGCTTCGCATCAGTCCAGGCTAAAACTAATAATAGCAACCTAGTCACTTGACCAATAAACGCAGCAGTACGCTGACCAAACATAGCATGAACCATTTGCCCCCCATCTAGTTGACCAATGGGGAGTAAATTTATGGCTGTGACTACTAACCCTAAACAACCTGCTATAGCTAAAGGATGGAGGTGAATAGCCATCTCTGCACCCAACTCACTGCCGAGGCAAAGTTTGCTCAAAACAGCTAGTAAGAAAGATTTGCGAGGATTGAGGGATTCATAATTTAAGATTCCTGACTCTTCGGTTAAAGGAACAACTTCAGAAATAGATAGTCCCCAAATTAAGATTGGTAAAGTAACCATTAAACCCACCAAGGGGCCGATAATCGCTATATCAAATAGGGCTTTACGATGGGGAATAGGGGAACGTCTTTGGGTAAAAGCACCAAAAGTACCCAAAAAGACGGGCATGGGGATAAAGTAAGGTAAGGTGGTGCGAATTTTGTAGCGTAGGGCCGTAAGATAGTGAGCTATTTCGTGGATGCTGAGGATAAATATCAAGGCCAAGCTGTAGGTAAATCCTAGCCATAAAACCGAAGGATCTATAGCGACATCTTCTATGGTTTTGTCTACTAAACTGATACCAACTGTAGTGGTGGTAAAAAGAGTCACAATTAGTAGCCCCACAGCTAAACCAGGTCGTCTCAGAGGTTCTTGAGACAGTTTGCTAGGAGTTGATTTAGACCAAGGGTTAGGAACTAAGGCAAAGAAGGGTTGATTTTTTAAACCTTCTTGGAAAATCAGTAAGAAGCGATCGCCAAATTTTTCTTCAACGTTTTCTTTAACGGTTTTATAAGCAACATCAGGGTTAGAACGCAATTTACCTAAACAAAGAATTGCTTGGGGACGATAGTCTAAATTTTGTAGGTAGTAAATACTCCAAGGGAAGCAATTGCGTAACTGCTTTTCTTCATTTTGGGTAATGGGGCGTACCTTAGTTGGTAAATCCTCTGGAGAATTTTCTTCAGGTGCTTTTTCTGGTTGGGATTCTGAATTACTTTCTTTCTCGGCTTTTTCTAGTTTTGGCCTCCCCCACTGAATTAAGAGCCAATATAAGATAGGACAAACCACAAAAGGTATTATCATCAAAGGCGTAGGTATTGCTTCGCTATCCACTAAGACTGTCCAAACAGTCCAAATCAAGGCTGGTGTCATCATCACTAACCACAAAAGCCACACGGGGGTTTTAGTGATACTAGCAACACTGCGTTGGACGATTAAGTAAGTAATTAAGCCTAGCAAGCCTAGGAGCAACAGTTCCATATCAAAAAGCAGTTATTGGTCATCGGTCTTGTGTAACTAATTTTGTGGTCAAAAGCTAAAATATTGACCGAATCCTTTTATTGTAAAAAGTAACAAACCAGTCTAGTCCGTTAACATAGTTTGTCGGAGATAATCGATTTTGAACACAGTATAAAAAATGCCCACATCTTCTGCCGAAGAACCTACATCTCAACCTCCTCAAACTACTCAGCCTCGAACTATAACAGCGAAAGCACCTCGTCTTATTAAACCAGGAATTTTTGCTTTTCCTCCCAATCGGGATACCCTAGGAGCAACATCTTATTTCATTGTAGAAAAATCAGGTAACACCCTGCTCGATTGCCCTGCTTGGAATCCCCTAAACCAAGAGTTTATTCAAAATAAAGGAGGGGTTCGCTGGCTGTTTGTCACTCATCGCAATGGTATGGCTAAAGTGCCAGAGATTCAAGCATCTTGGAACTGCGAAGTTATTATTCAAGAACAAGAAGCCTATTTGTTGCCAGAGGTGGAAGTAACTTCATTTCCAGATGAACATACTTTTGCTTCTCATTTCCTTGCTCTATGGACTCCGGGTTATACTCCCGGCTCTTCCTGTTTGTACTATAACGCTCTAGGAGGGGTTCTGTTCTCTGGTCGTCACCTTTTACCTAATATTCAAGGTCAACTTCTACCTCTACGTACCTCAAAAACTTTTCATTGGCCTAGACAGCTACGCAGTGTCAAAAAGTTGCGTAATCGCTTTTCAACCCAAACTTTAGCTTACATCTGTCCTGGTGCTAATACAGGTTTTTTGAGAGGTAAAAGTTGCATTGAGGATGCCTACGAATATCTAGCCAAGTTGGATTTAGAGGCTATTTAGGGCTTATTTTATCATTTTTCTCTTTAATTTTCTTTTTCTTCATGTTTATTGCCATAGAGATCTTGTCAAAACAGTCTCAACATAAAAATTAGTCATTATTTATCTCATAATCTTTGCTAATATTTAATTTAATGTAAAGAAACATTAAGTTGAAGAAGAGACAATTATGACTGGATTTATCAGAGGTTTGTTTAAGAAACAGCAGCCCTTACCAGGGGAAGAAGCCGAAACTAAACAAACAACTCCTAAGGCAAAAAAGGCTAAGAAGCAAAAACGGAATTCTGAAGCCTATTTTCTTAGTAATGATGATGCAAAGACTTTCGGCAATATTGACTATATGCGTACTGCTTCTAGTATCAGGAGAACCTTCCCCAAAACTTTGGGCAGTGAAAAAGGGGCAGAGTTTATACAGCAAGTCTCTTCTTTAGAAAAAACCACAGGCAATAATTCTAATAATTCTCAATCCAAAACCACACCGGAGACACAGAAATTCATTGCTAAAGACGACTCTAGCTCAAAGCGTCGTCGTACTGATACTAGTATGGATATGTTCCGTAATATGGCTCGCGATATGAAGAAGTAGGTTTTGGTCTAGTTCCAAATTCGGAAAAAGATTTTTAAGGATGTAGTTTATGCTGCATCTTTTTTTATTCTCTCGCTAATAGATATAACTATTCGGAAAATCCATCCACCAAAAGTAATAATTTGTAATATAATAAAAACGAAGTTAAGCAATAGATTAGTCAAAAAACTGTCCAATATGTAACAAAATAGGGGTAAAGCCGATGTCAGAAGTCATAAAACAGAGCAACTTAGCAGTAGTTGATTTGGCAGAAGGTGTATATGTGAAAACCCCTATACCAAGTAGCAGTCATGCTGCCTTAAGATCGGGATTTGCTCGTTATCCAGCTAATCCCCGTTGGAATGTCTCAAAAATTCATGCTTGGAATGTGGGTCGTCGCTGGCGTAATGATTTAAATCAAGGTAAAATGACAGTCCGTTCTGCTGATTCTATGTTAGTTGCAGCCACAGAGTGATGGCTAATAGCTAGTTGCTAATGGCTAGTTGTGAAAGAGAATGGGGAACAAGATCTTATACTTGTCACTCCCCATCTCCTAGTCTCCTCGTTAATCCCATAAATTAAATGCCTGACAGTTTATCGTTACTGATTGCAGTTTAATTAAGCCTCAACTTTTGGGTTATACTTTCGCTACAAGAACCCATTTTTTATAAGATGAATGCCTTTAATTATCTTCAGAAATTAGCCTTTAGTTTAATTGCTTTATTCTACATCGTTGCACCTCTACAAGCAGCCAATAACCAGCACGTAGAACAATTACTAGAACAAGGGGAATGTGTTGAGTGTGACTTAGATGCAGCACGTTTAGGAGGGGCGAATATTCGGGCAGCTAACTTAGAAGGGGCTAATCTTCATAATGCTGATTTGAAAGCAGCTAAATTAGATGGGGCAAACTTGAAATTTGCGGATCTTAGTAATGCAGATATCCGTCAAGCTAAAGTAGCTGGGGCAAATTTACAACAAGCTAATCTAAGAACAGCTAAATTGGCAATGGCTAATCTTTTTCGTGCTAATTTAGAAGGTGCTAATTTGCAAGATGCCAACTTAGAAGAAGCTAACCTCCAAGATGCTAGTTTGGTTTCAGCAGATCTAACGAGGGCAGTGTTAAAAGATGCTGATTTAGAAGGTGCTGATTTACAAGCTGCAACCTTAGAGAATACTGATTTGCAAGGGGCTAAATTCAAAGGAGCAAATTTACAAAGGGCAAATCTACAAAATGCTGACTTAGAAGGGGCAAGTTTATTCGCTGCGGACTTACGAAATGCTGACTTAGAAGGTGCTAATTTAGCCCGTGCCGACTTGAGAAAAGCACTGCTAAATGAGGAAACCGTTATTGCTGATCAGTGGCGATTTATTTGGCAGTTAGCTAATAATCAATTGGGAGATGCGGATTTAATAGGTGCTGATTTGCAAGGGGCAAATTTTGAAGGTTTAAATTTAGCTGGAGTTAATTTACAAGGAGCAAATTTAACCGAGGCTTACTTCTTTTTAACCAACTTGCGTGGAGTTAATCTAGAAGAGGCCAATTTAACTAATGCTCAGTTAGCTTTTTGTGATTTAAGTAATACTAATTTGAGTAATGCTAATTTAACTAATGCTGATTTAAGCAATGCTAATTTAACCGGGGCTAATCTTAATAATACTGATCTTAGGGAAGCTAAATTTAATCAAGAAACTAAGCTTGAGGAAAAATGGCGTTTAGCTTGGTTAATTGTGACTAAAGGTGTGCCAGGACAAGATTTGGGTGCAGTTAATTTGGATGATACGAATTTAAGTAATGGTAATTTACAAGAAACAAGATTAAGTGGTGCAAGTATCGAAAGAGCGAATTTAAGTGGTGCAAACTTATTTAGGGCTAATCTCTTTAATGCTGATTTAGAAGAAACTAATTTGGCAGGAGCTAATTTAGAAAATGCTAATTTAGGAGGTGCGAATCTTTGGAAAGCTAATTTAGAAGGTGCTAATTTAAAAAGTGCTTATTTGTGTAATGCTATTATGCCAGATGGTCAACAAAAGAGATGTGCAGAATAGGGGGTAGCTAATGGCTAGTAGCTAATGGCTAGTTGTTAATTGTTAAAAGGATAGATGATGAAACTTTTAAATTATTTTGCTAAACCTTTTTTATTTACTTATTGCTTATTATTTATTACTTATTACTTTCCTCAAGCTTCTTTGGCTCAGGAAGAAAATTTACAATTAGAAGATTTTGATTATTGGGCGAATTTGTGTAGCTCTTTATCTGAAGTAGAAGAATATCAAGAAGCGATCAAAGCTTGCAATACAGCTATTAAAATCAACGCCAAAGAGCCGATTGTTTGGACAGATCGAGGAGATATATATTTCACTTTAAAAAACTATCCTGAAACCGTAGCTTCCTACAGCCAAGTGTTGAAACTTGAACCCAATAATTCATTAATTTGGGCCAGGCAATGTTTAGCTTTATCAGAATTAGGCAGACAAGAAGAAGCTATTGATGCTTGTGAAACAGCTTTGAAAAAAGACCAAAACTGGGGAGACGAATCTCCGGCGATCGCCCTCACATATTTAGGTATAGCTAGGAGGAGAACAGGAGAAAGAGAAGATGCCCTTTTTTCCTATGACCAAGCTACAACTATTAACGAAAATTATGCCTTAGCTTGGGCTAATCGCTGCGAAGTTCTTGCTGAACTGGGGGATAATTATCGCGCCTTAGAAGCTTGCGATCGCGCCTTAACCATTGAACCTAACCCCGACTTACAAAGTCAAGCTGTTGCCTGGGCTAACAAGGGTAGAGTCCTCGCCAAACTCAAACGCCGGGATGAGGCACTTTTTGCCTATGATCAAGCCCTTGCCATTGATTCAGAAAATGCCCGTAATTGGACAGAACATGGGGAGATCCTCTTCTCCCTCGGCCGTTATGAAGAAGCCCAAGCTTCCCAAGACTGGGCATTAGGGATTAATGAAAAATATTCCCTTGCCCTAGCTAATAAATGCGCTGTTCTCAATCGTTTGCAAATGTATGAAGAAGCCCTGGAATCCTGCGATCTTGCCCTTCAAGAAGGAGATGGGCAATGGAATGAGTTTGGACCCGCTTTAGGCTGGAATCAACGGGCTTATGCTTTAATTGGTAGTGGTTCTTTCCAAGAAGCCCTCACTTCTAGCAACCGTGCTGTTGCCCTTGATGACAACTATGCAGAAGCTTGGAGTAACCGCGCTGCGGCACTTTGGCGTTTGGGGCAATTCGATCAGGCACTCATTGCAGCACAAAAGGCTACCCAAAGCGATGGCAACGACCCCACAGGCTGGTATAACTTAGGGAGGATTTATACAACGTTGGGGGAGTATGAGGCAGCATTTGCCTCTTATAATCAAGGTTTGCAGGGGGAAGAAAATCTCGACAACCGACCGATTATTGCTAACATTTGGGTAAACAAAAGCAGTCTCCTCTGGCGTTTAGAACGCTACGGAGAGGCAATTCAAGCGGCTGATAATGCCCTTACTCTCGATCCGCAACTAGCAGAAGCTTGGTACAACAAAGCCATTTCTCTGATGGCGATTGGGCAATATTCCGGTGCAGTAGGGAGTTATGATCGTGCGATCGCCCTCGACCAAGAAAATGCCGATTTCTGGGCTGGTAAAGGTATCGCCCTCCGGTACTTAAGTCAGTATCCTGCTGCCTTACAAGCCTTGAATAAAGCTTTAGAGTTAAATGAGGCGCATCCTCTGGCTTTAATTAACAGGGACATTGTTTTGAGTAAGTTGCCCCAAGAGAGTCAGTAAAATAAAATCAGTTTGTCCAAACGATCTCAGATATTATAACCCCTGACTATTGACAACTAATAACTGAATAACTGAATCATTGAAATAAAGTTGCCAACCACCAATAAATCAATAGAATAAAGAAGACAACGGCAACTAGTGCAAGAGTTAAATGAGCAAGAAACTGGCGTGGTTAATTTGTGGTTTCGGGATTTCAGGTTTGATTAGCCCAGCCTTCGCATTAGACACTTCCGTAGGGGCAAACGGAATTGATGCCCGTAGATTACACGAAGAACCTTATAATTTAACCGGACGCAAAATTAGTATTGGTCAGGTAGAAATTGGTAGACCAGGAAAATTTGGTTTAGATAAGAATTTAGCTTGGAATTCTGCTTTGTCCCTAGCAGGGTTGTATCATCGAGATAATCCGGCCAAATCTGATACAAATGTAGATGAACACGCCTCTATGGTAGCTATGGTGATGGTTGGGGGGGATAAGAAATTGCGAGGAGTTGCCCCTGATGCCAGACTTTATGCCTCCGCAGTCGGTCCCCTAAACAACAATGGACAGCCTGAAGAATGTCTTTCTAGTCAACACGTTGCCATGCAAAATGGGGGAGATGTGCGGGCAATTAATTATAGTTTTGGGGAATCTTTGGGGCGAGATGCTAGGGAAGAAGCTAGTTTAGATGGCCAAGCTTTGTTAACTCTGTGTGTAGATTGGTCATCTAGAGTTCACGATACTTTATATGTAATCGCGGGGAATCAAGGTAGTGGCGGTATTCCCATTCCCACAGACCAATATAACGGCATTACCACAGCCTATACAACCCAGCGCGACGGCCAGTATAATAAAGTAGACTTTGCTAACCTCAGTGCTTTACCTGAAGGTATTGGCCGCCGCTTAATTGCTAGGGAAATTAATCTGGGAGAACGTCGGGCCATTAACTTAGTTGCCCCTGGTAGCGGTATTTCTGTTTTCGACCTCGAAGGTAAAGTAGTCCCGGTTACAGGAACTAGTTTCGCTGCGCCTCATATTACTGCAACCATAGCTTTGTTGCAACAATTCGGCGATCGCACTATTTTTTCTCGTCAGCCTAACTGGAGTTTAGATTCCCGCCGCCATGAAGTTATGAAAGCAGTTTTGCTTAACTCGGCTGACAAAGTTCAAGATATTTTAGGGATGACTCGTACTATCAAAAGTAAAGATAATCGTACTTGGTTAGAGGGAGATGCTTATCAAAATGAACGAATCCCCCTTGATATACAAATGGGTACAGGTCAAATTAACGCTTTCCGTGCCTATCAACAATATAGTTCAGGGCAGTGGCATCCAGATAGTCTGGTTCCTAGTCGGGGTTGGAATTATAATCAAATTGAGGCAGAATCTTATCAGGATTATGTATTAGAAGAACCTCTAGAAAAAGGTGATTTTGCTGCTATTACCTTAGCTTGGGATCGGTTTGTAGAACTTCAAGATAAAAATGAGAATGGACTCTACGATCTAGGGGAAAATTTCCGCGATTACGGTTTAAATAATCTCGATATTTATCTATTACCTGTTGATAGTGAAGATAATAATAGCAGTGTTTGTGCTTCTCGGAGCGGGGTAGACAGTGTAGAACATATTTTTTGTCAAGTTCCTTCTACCGGTCGTTACAAAATTCGTGTTCAATACAACCAGCAAATTAATGAAGCAACTCAACCTTATGCTTTAGCTTGGTGGACTTTGGATAAGTCATAAGTAAGTTGATTAGTCGAATATGCAGGAATAAAAGGTATATTTGAATTAGCCACTAGCTATTTTAGCTATTAGCAAAAACCAGAGTGTACCTCGTGTCATGAACAATTGCTGAATTACATTCTTTCTAAAACCGTGATTCCTAATAAAGACAAACCTAATTTAATAGTTGTTGCTGTTAAATTAGCAATCCTTAAGCGAGAATTCTTAATAGATTCTTCTTCTGCTTTTAGAATGGGACACTGTTCGTAAAAGCGATTATACTTTTTCGCTAATTCGTATAAATAGTCGCAGAGACGGTTAGGCAGTAATTCTTTTTTCTACCTCTTTAACTACTTCTTCAAAACCTAAAATATGCTTAGCCAGAACTAATTCTTCAGCTTCTTGCAAAAAGATAGCGGCATCTTGTAACTGAGTAAAATCAATCTTGCCCTCGCGACCAACGCTTTTTGTTCTTGCGTAAGCATAGAGCATATAGGGTGCGGTATTACCTTTCAGTTCTAACATTTTATCGTAGCTGAAAATATAGTTGCTGATGCGATTTTGACTTAAATCAGCATATTTAACAGCGCTTATACCCACTACTTGAGATACTTGAGAAATAAACTCTTCACTTTCTTTTCTACCCTCTTCCTCTAATCTCTTTTCCAAATCTGCGCGAGAACGAGAAATTGCTTCATCAAGTAAGTCTTTCAGGCGAATGGTTTTTCCCGAACGAGTTTTGATCTTTTTGCCATCCGGCCCTGAACACTAAACCAAAAGGAACATGAACAACTTCCACATTTTCTGGTAATATTCCTGCTTTTCTGGCTACTTGAAAAACTTGAGCAAAATGATTACCTTGTCCTGCATCCGTTACATAAATAATTCTCTGCGCCCCATCTTCCTTTACCCGATATTGCAAAGCAGCTAAATCTGTAGTTGCATAGTTATAACCCCCATCAGATTTCTGCACAATTAAAGGTAAAGGCTCTCCTTCTTTATTCTGAAAACCTTCCAGGAAAACACATTGCGCCCCGGCATTCTTTTCTAATAAACCTTGTTCATCTAAATAAGTAACTATATCCGGCAACATGGGATTATAAAAAGACTCTCCCCGTTCGGTTAACTTAATATCCAGGAGATTATAAATAACCTGAAATTCTCGCCGGGATTGATTACAAAGTAGTTGCCATGCCTTTAAACTATCCTCTGCCCCCGCTTGTAACTTCACAACTTCTTGACGGGAAGTTTCGCGAAACTCTTCATCTTCATCAAAACGTTTTTTAGCTTGGCGATACAGAGAAACTAAATCCCCTATATCTAAAGCATCGGCGGTAGTTAAGGCTTCTGGATAAGCTTCTCGCAAATAAGCGATCAACATCCCAAACTGAGTACCCCAGTCACCCACATGATTTAACCGCAGGACATCTTGTCCCCGAAATTCTAAAACACGGGCTAAACAATCACCGATAATAGTCGAACGAAGATGCCCCACGTGCATTTCTTTGGCAATGTTGGGACTAGAAAAATCTATTACTACCCGTTGCGGATTTTTAACTTTCTCTATTCCTAAGCGGGAATTCCCTTGAATAGCTTTTAAGCACCCTTCCAAGTAGTCTGGTTTCAATATAAGATTAATGAAGCCGGGACCAGCAATTTGAGGCGTTTCACAAAGCTCTTCAACATCCAACTTCGTGATTAATTCTTGGGCAATGGTGCGGGGCTGCTTGCTTAGTTTTTTGGTTAAGGAGAGGGCTACATTAGCTTGATAGTCGCCAAATTTAGGATTGCTTGCCGGGACAACAAGGGGATCTGTATCAGCAAATTCAGCACCATATGCTGCTACTAAGGCGTTACTAAAGCTATTTTTGAGTTGTTCGAGAATTGATTGCATAAAAATATATTTTCTTCCCTTAACCAATCCTATTTTAGAGTTGATTAGAGCAACGGTGAAGTTAAGTTCTATCCCAACTCAGCAAATATCCTAAAAATGAGTTTATTAACGAAAAGCGACTTATTTCGATAATATAGCAGTAAAATATATTCAGTATTAACAGAATCGATAATAGCAGCCAGTATGCCTAGAGCAGGCGCAAACTGTACTGAGTACTACGATCGCCTTCAATTTATTCGGGATAGTGGGGACTGGGAGGGTTGGTTAAAATTCTTTCTACGGGGTGTCTATGAAGTTGCCCAGGAAGCTGCTGCAACTGCTCGTAAAATAGTCAATCTGAAAGAGAAACATCGTCAATTAGTACTCCATGAAATGGGACGGAGATCCGGTAACGCAATTGCGCTACTTGAAAGCCTCTACTTCAAACCCATTTTTACTGTAGACCATGCTCAAATGATTACCGATTTGTCATATCCTAATGCCAACACTTTAATCAAGGATCTTAGTGATATCGGTCTTCTAGAAGAAATAACTGGGCAAAAGCGGAATCGGGCTTTTTCTTATGCACCATATTTGGCTGTTTTCGGTGACTCCTAATAACTAAAAAATGTGGCGATTTAAGTTCGTACTTCAGGAATTTGTAAAGATTTTGTTAAAATTATGAGCAAAGATATATTTTTGAGAGAATACCTGCCATGAACCAAGCTGCTAAGAAAAAAGATATAGTAATTTCCCCTTCAATTCTATCTGCTGACTTCAGCCGTTTAGGAGAAGAAATTAAAGCCATTGATGAAGCGGGTGCAGACTGGATTCACGTTGATGTTATGGATGGCCGTTTTGTTCCTAACATTACCATCGGCCCCTTGATTGTCGATGCGATTCGCCCTGTTACCAAGAAGCCTTTAGATGTTCACTTGATGATTGTCGAACCAGAAAAATATGTTGAGGGCTTTGCTAAAGCTGGGGCAGATATTATCTCTGTACACGCTGAACATAATGCTTCTCCCCACCTTCATCGTACCTTGGGTCAAATTCGGGAATTAGGTAAACAAGCGGGTGTTGTCCTTAATCCTGGCACTCCTTTAGAGTTAATTGACTATGTTTTGGAACTTTGTGATTCCATTTTAATTATGAGCGTTAACCCCGGTTTTGGTGGTCAAAGCTTCATTCCTGGAGTAGTTCCCAAAATCCAAAAATTACGTCAGATGTGTGATGAAAGAGGATTAGATCCTTGGATTGAAGTTGATGGCGGTTTGAAGCCTAATAATACTTGGCAAGTTTTAGAAGCGGGAGCCAACGCTATTGTAGCTGGTTCTGCGGTCTTTAAAGCCCCTGATTATGCTGAGGCAATTGAAGGGATTCGTAATAGTAAGCGTCCTGCTGAAAGAGAGTTAGCTGCGGTTTAATTGTTTATTAATTTGATTAACTAAACCAACCATAATTGCCCCCGCCATTAATATACCAATGGCGGGGGTAAAAACTGGTTCCCAAAGACTAAACCAAATATCAAAACCCAAAGGAATATTCACAGAACGCCCAATTAAAGCAATAACGAACCAAAAAAAGCTCAAGATCACTAGGAAAATATTAGCAACTAACAATCTATTAAGCCAGATGAGTATTTGTTCTTTCATTTTTTAAGAAGGGAGTAGTTAATTGATAGATTAATAATTGATGACTGTTCAACTTGCCGTTGCCGCTAGGCATCATTGACCATCAAAGCGACTAGAGGGGCTACCGTGATTAAGCCAATATTGTTTTAAATCGTAGTGAGGGTTAGGCAAGCTTGCTTTCCCTTGATAAAGAATAGCTTTTCTATGGTTGCTAATCAACGCTTTTCTTAAAGGTTCTACACTAATTAATATTCCTCCTAAAGCTTCTACACATTCACAAAAACTGTCTACCATCGAATATTCTAAAGTTTCTAAAATAACAAAATTACCCGAATAAATCAGATGTCTGCTGCGAATCCAGCC
>CAWDOD010000006.1:0-301560 GCA_963803805.1 uncultured cyanobacterium
ATATTGCTCTGAAGCTTTCTCTTCTGCTTGGATAAATGAAAAATCACAAAAATATCAGCTCTAACTGTTTCTACCAAGTTATTGCAAAGGTTTCAATAATAAATCTTGACGAACATCTGTAAGCTGCACGATGCCTTGAGTAATAGTTTCAGTTACTTTAGCATTACAGCTAGCCAAGAAATCTTCAGAAGCTATTTCGTTTTGAAAAAATTTATTCATTAACTCAATATTGTCTTTGATGCTATCAAAACCGATAGATTTAACAATAAAAGTAGTTAAAGGAGAATCCTTAATATCGTAAAAAGAATTGCTGATTCTACCTTCTTCTAACAAATTTAAAACCTCAAGTTCAATATCATCATTGCAAAGGTAGTTATTTTTTAGGATAGGCATAAAGTTAGCTAAACGGCTAATATCTGCCCCTGCTCCTGGTAGCTCTCCTACCATTACAGCTAAGCTGATACCTTCACCAATACGTGAAGAAAGGGCTTCTATAATAGCGATTGTAAAAAGTTTACTAGTTAAGTAAAGACGGGCAACTCTAACATTTCTTTTTGCGGTTTCTAGCAAAAGTTGATAATCTTGCTCTTTTGGTTCTTCTTGAAATTGTCTAAATATACAGCTTGGTTCAATGTTATACATAGAATTAGCTGTTTTTTGCAAAGCGACTCGATATTCTTTTACTGTGTAAGAGTTGACATTTTTAAAACTAGGATGGGCTTCTGCTAATAAATTCCAAGTCTCATCTAAAAAAGTAGCAGAACGGGGACTAGCAAAACTCAGAATATCTCGGTTAGCTAACCTGACTGAACTTTTTACTGTTAAGGTAATTTCTTGTTCTGTCAAGCCCATTTTTAGCTTAGTGTTTGTAGACTGGAGAACCTCATAAAGTTTCTCGCTAGGAGTTAAACCTTGAGAGGATTTACCACGAAAAGGAATAGTTGCTTCAATACAAGCAACAACTTGCAGTATTTGATTTGAAGTTAGGAAAGATTCAAGAACTTTCCCTGCTACTAAAGCACTGAGAAATTCATTTTGCCCTTTGCGAGGAGAGAGAATTTCTCCAGGAGTATAGCCAAATATAGCGATGACGATCTCAAAAACAATATCGCGGGGTAATTGCTGGCGATCGCGAATAATTAAATTTGTTCGACCTTGCCTAATAAAAGGAGCAAGATAGTAAGTAAAATTAAAGTGGAAGCTGCGGTCTATTTGGACATAAACAATATCGTGGAATAGGGCGGCTAATACTTCAATGGGATTATCTTCTCCCCCTACCATAAAAATGTGTTCAGTATTATGATAATATCTCCAAGAGCCTGTCATAGTTTGGACTATTAGCTCAGCAACCTTAGTAAGCTGAGTCAACTCAACTTCAACCTGAAGCTGTTCAGTAGCCCAGGTTAGCTTTTCTAAGCATTTTTGGTAATTTAATTCAAAGCTCATCAAGTCTACCCTTTGAATTGCTTAAAAATGATTGTACTAATCAAATTAGATCCTAACTATATATAATCAAGTTGCCTTTGAAAGAGGTAGACGGAAAATAGCCAACAATTGTTGGCTATTGAGATAAAATTCTCGATTGAGATACAGAAGAGTTAATAGTCGTATTTTTGGGCATACAAAGTAGAGCCTTACGGGTATCAAGAAGCTGAAGAATCCCTTCTATAATAGTTTCGGTGACATTGGGGTTGCACCGGGAAAGAAAATCTTCCGAATTAACATTTCCTTGGAAAAATTCTTGCACAATATCCATCATCTGACGAATGCCATCAAAGCCAATAGATTTGACAGCAAAGGTTGCTAGGGGAGAGTTTTTGATATCATAGGAGGAACTTTTGATTCTTCCTACTTCTAGTAGATGCAGTACTTCTAGCTCGATGTCAGTTTTGGGAGGATAGGCATTAGGAATGTTGGGAATAAAGTTGACTAAGCGACAGCCTGAAAATCCAAAAGTAGGTAATTCCCCCACCATAATTGACAAAGCAATGCCCTGACCGATTCGCAAAGAAAGTGCTTCAATAATCGCGATAGTAAAGAGTTTGCTGCCAAGATAGAGTTTAGCTATTTCAATATTACGCTTAGCCATATCAACCATACGGTTATAGGTTTGCTCGTCAGGTTGTCCTTTAAACCTTTTAAAAACCACTTCCGGTTTTAAAAAGTTCATAAAACCTGCCATTTTTTGCAAGGCTACTCTATATTGATTTGCGGTGTAAGAGTTGGCATTTTCTAGACTATGGTTTGTTTCTGGTAATAAACTCCAAGTGCAATCTAAAAAGCGGGCTGAGCTAGGATACGCAAAACTACCCACATCCCGATTGGATAATTTTACAGAGCTTCTGACAGTCTCCATTAACTCTGCTTCGCTCATACCAATATCTAACTTTTCGTTAGTCTTTTGTAAGCGAAGATAAAGGCGATCGCTAGAAGTTAAACCTAATTCATCTCTAGATTGGAAAGGAATAGTTGCTTCAACACAAGCGATCATTTGAAGGATTTGGCTTGGTTTCAAAAATGGTTCTAAAACCTTGGCCCCAACTAAAGCACTGAGAAATTCGTTTTCTCCTTGATAAGGAGAAAGGATTTGTCCAGGAGAGAAGCCAAATGTTGATACTACCATCTCAAAGATGAAGTCTTTTGATAGTTCACTTTCTGGCCTAATGGCGAGGCTATCCCTTGATTGTTTAACGAAAGGGGTGATGTAATAAGAAAGGTTGAAGTTAACGCTTTGGTCTACTTGAACGTAGACCACATCGTGAAATAATGCAGCTAGCACTTCAATGGGCTTTTCTCCACCACCAACTTCAAAAATATGTTCAGTACTGTGGAAATAGCGCCAAGGGCCAGTCATTGTTTGAACTATTAGCTCAGCTATTCTAGAAAGCTGGGTTGGTTCGATTTCAACCCTGAGTTCTTTGGTAGCCCAGATCAGCTTATCTATGCACTGTTTGTAATTTTGTTCAAAATTCATCAAGCCTACCCGCCTTCAATTACCTTCAATAGAAATATTTCACCTAGCTTAAATAGATATTTTAATGACCTGTAACCCAAATATTTCACTCTTTGTAAATAGGCCAAGGCTTCAGAATAGATATTTTCCTTAAATTATTAACCGTATCTTTGTTTATATTTGTGAGATTGTCAACTTATATATTTGGACTGAGGGAATCTTTTTTTTGTATGCTTAACAACATTTTTTGAGTTTATTAGGCTTAACTTACTTGCATACTAAGGTTTTAAGTTCTAGTCACTCTTCATATTATAGAGTCTTTCACTATTACTTTTCAGCTTTAGCTCATATATCAGGTAAATTATTCAATTCAATATTTCTACCACTAATTTAGCAATTTTTTGGGCTGCACCACTTTGACCTCTGATTTGGCTTAATTGTTCTCGCACTTTGTTTAGTTGCTCAGGATTTTCTAACCAATCTAAGCAATACTTGCCTACATACTCAGGTTCGAGCTTTCCTACTAATTCTGGAACAATTTCTTTTTCTGCCCAAATATTAGGCCAGGCGTATAAGATTTTATGCTTTTGGAACCATTGCCAAACCAGCCAATTGATAGTTTTTGCAAATGCTGTTCCTAATATAGGTAAGTTGGCTAAAATCCCTGGTAAGCCATCCCAAGCACGCATTGCTTCTAACTGATTTGCCGGAAGAAGGACAATCATTGGTATACCTAAAGAAGCTAATTCTGCTGTATTTGCTCCTACGGTAGTTAGGCAGAGGCAACAGTTCGATAACTGTTCGTGGGCAGGAAATTGAGTGATTAAGTCTATTTTTACGCCACCAGAGGTTAGTAAAAAGGGGGTCTGACCAACTTCATCTGGTCTGATTAATTCTGCGGTTACATGACCAACTTTTTTGATGACAGGGTTGTAATCGAGGTTGGCATATTTAGCTAAACTGCTTAAATCAAGGGTAGGGGCAACAGGAATTATGAAGCGAGTTTGAGGACGTTGAGAGTTTATATATTCGGCTATGGCTAGGGCGAAGGGGACTCCTTGGGCAAGTTTGGCGGACTTTGAGCCTGGTAATAAACCAATTAATTCCGTTTCTGTTTCTAGGTTATTTTGCCTTTCAACATCAGCCATTAAATCCCCTACGACTTGACATTTATGACTGTAGTGGGAAGGTATATTAGCCATGACTTGTGGTTTCATGGCCACAAAGTAGTCAACCCAACGATACCAACGAGCTTCCCATTCTGCATAGATAATGGTTTGATAACCAAGACGTTTGCCAATCACTACAGGGAAAAATTGGTCGCCTCCTAAGAACAAAACTACACCGCGATCGCACCATTGCCAGTTTTGTTTGGTTTTCCCCCATAATAAAAAAGCCCAGAAATCTTCTGCCCCTTGTACTCTATCTACTTCTGGGTAGCTACCGGCGATCGCCGCTTCTTTTCCCGTACCATTGGGGCAAGGGGATAAAATTACTGAAATCCTTATTCCCTGGGTTGGGAATCTTTGTCTTAGGGCTTCTACTACAGGTCTTACCCAAGTTGATACTTCCCCAGGGCCATTGGAGAGGAGCAAAATATCTCTAGTTGCTGAAGCTGAATTTACCATAAACAAAATCTTCGTTTTGTCAATAGTTTATTGATATATTTTTATTAAAAAATACTTGAGTAAATACTATCGTTATTTGTAAATAAATATAAACTTATTTTTATCGAATTGTATCAAATGCCAGGGAAAAGCAACATATAGTGGGCTTTTTCTGATACAAACTTCCTATACCCCTAATTGGTTGAAAGATAAGTATTTAAGTTGAATTGGAAAAAATTTATTGACTAGAGATAGCAATAAAATTTTCAAGATTAGCAATAAATTCTTATCTGTAATGTAAAATTTTTTCTACATTATTCTTTCCTCAAGGCTATTGCCTCATCTTCTTTAGAAAACTGCTGATCATTTTTAAGGAGCCTAAGCTGAATGTTCACTAACGTCAAGTCCACCATTCGACACATAGCCCCAGAAGCGATTAATGGGCGCTGTTTGGTAAAAGTGGTCTATGTCGTCCTAGAGCCTCAGTATCAAAGTACCATTTCTCAAGCTGTTCGCTCCATCAACAAAAATAACCCCAAAGTTGCTATAGAAATTAGTGGCTACTTGATTGAAGAGCTACGTAGCCAGGAAAACTACGCAGAATTTCAAAGAGATATTGCCGAAGCGAATATTTTTATTGGCTCATTAATTTTTATCGAAGATTTAGCCGAGAAAGTAATTACGGCGGTACAACCCCATCGGGATCGCTTAGATGCAGCTATCGTTTTTCCTTCTATGCCCCAGGTAATGCGCCTTAATAAATTGGGTAGCTTTTCTATGGCTCAATTAGGGCAGAGTAAAAGCGCGATCGCTCAGTTTATGCGTAAGCGAAAAGAGAAGTCTGGTGCTTCTTTCCAAGATGGGATGTTGAAGATGCTGCGGACTTTGCCCAAGGTACTTAAGTATATGCCTATGGACAAGGCTCAGGATGCCCGTAACTTTATGTTGAGTTTCCAGTATTGGTTGGGAGGTTCAGCAGATAATTTAGAGAACTTCTTGCTGATGCTAGCGGATAAATACGTCTTAAACGAAGATGAGCAAAACCAATTAGTTACCTACAATGATCCCGTTGTTTATCCTGACATGGGTATTTGGCATCCCCTCAGCAGCAAAATGTTTGAGGATGTGCAGGAATATTTGCACTGGTATGATAGCCGCACAGAAATACCCCAAAATCTCAAAGATCCTCTTGCTCCTTGTATTGGTTTAGTTTTGCAAAGAACTCACCTGGTTACTGGGGATGATGCCCATTATGTAGCCATGGTGCAGGAATTGGAGGCTATGGGAGCGAGGGTGATTCCGGTATTTGCTGGGGGTTTAGACTTTTCTAAACCAGTAGAAGCTTACTTCTGGAGTGGTAGGAAAGCTAATAACCGTCCTTTGATAGATGTGGTGGTTTCCTTAACAGGATTTGCTTTGGTAGGGGGACCAGCAAGACAGGATCATCCTAAAGCTATTGATGCGCTGAAAAAGTTGAACCGTCCCTACATGGTGGCTTTACCTTTAGTTTTCCAAACTACCGAAGAATGGGAAAAGAGTGAGTTAGGTTTACATCCAGTACAAGTAGCGCTGCAAATTGCGATTCCTGAACTTGATGGGGCTATTGAACCGATTATTCTCTCTGGTAGAGATGCGGTGACAGGAAAGGCCATTACCTTACAAGATCGCATCGAAGCGATCGCCCAAAGAGCTTTGAAATGGGCAAACTTACGTTGTAAGCCGAAGTTAGATAAAAAAGTTGCCATTACCGTCTTTAGTTTCCCACCAGATAAAGGCAATGTAGGAACCGCCGCTTATTTGGATGTGTTTGGTTCTATTTACGAAGTCATGAAAGCTTTACAGCAAAATGGCTATGACTTGAAAGATGTACCAGAATCTGCTGAAGAGTTGATGCAAGAGGTAATTCATGATGCCCAGGCGCAATATAATAGCCCGGAATTAAATATTGCTTACCGGATGTCTGTTCCTCAATACGAACGCTTAACCCCTTATTACCAAAGGTTAGAGGAGAATTGGGCCCTGCACCAGGAAATCTTAATAGTGATGGCCAGAACTTATTGATTTACGGCAAACAATTTGGTAACGTTTTCATTGGGGTACAGCCTACCTTTGGTTATGAAGGTGATCCCATGCGTCTGTTGTTTTCTCGTTCTGCTTCTCCTCACCACGGTTTTGCTGCTTACTACACCTACTTAGAACAGATTTGGCAAGCAGATGCAGTGTTACATTTCGGTACTCACGGTTCCTTGGAATTCATGCCAGGGAAGCAAATGGGAATGTCTGGGGAATGTTATCCCGACAACTTAATTGGTTCGATCCCCAACATTTATTACTACGCAGCTAATAATCCTTCTGAAGCCACCATTGCCAAGCGACGTAGTTATGCTGAAACAATTTCTTACCTTACACCCCCAGCGGAGAATGCCGGGTTGTATAAAGGGTTAAAGGAACTTGGTGATTTAATTGGTTCCTACCAAACCCTTAAAGATACTGGCCGTGGTGTTCCTATTGTTAATACCATTGTTGATAAGTGTCGGTTGGTGAATCTAGATCAAGACATTGATTTACCCGAAGTCGATGCAAAGGATTTAAGTAGTGAGGAGAGGGATACCATTATTGGCAACGTTTACCGCCGCTTAATGGAAATTGAATCTCGGTTGCTACCTTGTGGTTTACACGTGGTTGGTAAACCTCCTAGTGCCGAAGAAGCGATCGCCACTTTGGTTAACATTGCTAGCTTAGATCGTGAGGAAGAAAAAATTGTTGGTTTACCTCGGATTATTGCCCAGAGTATTAATCGCGATTTAGATGAAATTTATCGCCGCAATGACCAAGGGATTTTAGAAGATGTAGAGTTATTGCAAAAAATCACCTTAGCTACTCGCGCGGCGGTGACAGCTTTGGTACAAACCCAAATAGATGCTGAAGGAAGGGTTTCTCAGGTAGCAAAACTCAACTTCTTTAACATGGGTAAAAAAGAACCTTGGTTAGAAGCACTGCAAGAAAAAGGTTTCAGCAATATTAAATCAGAGGAAGTCAAATCTTTATTTGAATATTTGGAGTTTTGCTTAGAACAGGTTTGTGCTGATAATGAATTAGGTGGTTTACTTAAAGCCTTAGCTGGGGAATATGTTTTACCTGGTCCCGGAGGCGATCCTATCCGTAACCCCGATGTCTTACCCACAGGTAAAAATATCCACGCCCTCGATCCTCAATCCATCCCCACTATGGCCGCAGTACAATCAGCCAAGGTGGTGGTAGACCGCTTGTTAGCAAGGCAAAAGGCAGATAATGAGGGTCAGTGGCCCGAAACCATCGCCTGCGTCCTCTGGGGTACAGATAACATCAAAACCTACGGCGAATCCTTGGCACAGATTATGTGGATGATTGGGGTGACACCTGTCCCTGATGCTTTGGGCAGGGTAAATAAGTTGGAATTAATCCCCCTAGAAGAATTAGGTCGTCCCCGTATTGATGTGGTAATTAATTGTTCAGGAGTATTCCGGGATCTGTTTATTAACCAAATGAACCTTTTAGACCAAGGGGTGAAAATGGCAGCCGAAGCCGATGAACCCCTGGAAATGAACTTTGTTCGCAAACACGCCACCGAACAAGCCAAGGAAATGGGCATCAACCTCCGTCAAGCTGCTACCCGCGTCTTCTCCAACGCTTCGGGTTCCTATTCTTCCAATATTAACCTGGCGGTGGAAAATAGCACCTGGGAGGAAGAGAAGGAATTACAGGAGATGTATGTGAAGCGCAAATCCTTCTCTTTTAATTCTGATAATCCTGGGGTTATGGATGATAACCGTGCCATTTTTGAAACGGCTTTGAAAACGGCAGATGTTACTTTCCAAAATCTGGATTCTTCGGAAATTAGCTTAACGGATGTTTCCCATTACTTTGACTCTGATCCTACCAAGGTAGTAGCCAGTTTACGTAAAGATGGTAAAGCCCCCAAAGCTTATATCGCCGATACCACAACTGCTAACGCCCAAGTCCGCACCTTATCAGAAACTGTCCGTTTAGATGCCCGTACCAAACTCCTCAACCCGAAATGGTATGAAGGGATGTTAAACCACGGTTATGAAGGTGTTAGGGAGTTATCTAAGCGTTTGGTGAATACCATGGGTTGGTCAGCTACTGCCGATGCGGTAGATAATTGGGTTTATGAAGATGTGAATACTACCTTTATTGAAGATGAGGAGATGTGTAAACGTCTGATGAACCTTAATCCTAATTCTTTCCGTAAGGTGGTTTCTACTTTATTGGAAGTTAACGGACGAGGTTATTGGGAAACCAGCGAGTCTAATTTAGATCGCTTGCGGGAGTTATATCAAGAGGTGGAAGATAGGATTGAAGGGATTGATTAATCCTGAGTAAATATTATTTTCCTAGGGGCGTTTTGAGAAACGTCCCTATTTTGGGAATATCTCAGTTTTACGAAAATACCGAAATTAGGAAACATGATCACGTAGGGGCGACCCGTCTCCTTTATTTTAGCCACTGACAAACCAAACTAATTGGGTCGCCCTTGACAGGGATTAAATGTAGGGCAGGCGACCCGGCGTAATCAGTTTTCAACTCGCCAAGTTAATGAAAACGGGTCGCCTCTACGGATAATTTTGCTTTTAAAGATTCTTCTGCAAGAAGAGTTAATTAAGCCAATTACTTCAATTTGAGCTTTGACTTCTTAATAGACAAGACAGTTTATGCTGATGAATTAGAACAGGATTTTATTATGATAAGCTAATCTAAACTTCACAAGTCAGCATTACTATAGCTACCCCCACTACAATATCTACATTTTGCTCATGATCGTAGATTTGGGCTAGGGTAGGACGGGTAGCAAGATTACGATGTTGCTTATATTAAGAGTTAGTTAATACTAGAAGCGATCGCAACTAATCATAATTAAGGGTAACTCTTCGTAGGAAACATAGTCTTATATAATTACTTAGTAATTGCTGATTACTATCCTTCATTATTATCTCCGCACCAAGTAAAAATAATCCGTTCTTCTGCTTGTCTAAACTCTATATTAAACTTATCGAAAACAACTTCTCTACCCAGAAGTAATTGCTCTCCCCCTGTTGTTTGTTGTAACCAAGCCACAGGAGCAATAAAACCATGATTATCTATAACCATTTCTACATCTCGCATAACATATTCAACAGTTCCACCAATAGTTTCTGCTAGTAATTTAGATTCAGAATCTGCTAGAGCATAACCTAGCTCTTGACCCATTTTATGAGAAATTAAACTCATTTCTGCACCAGAATCTACAAGCATGAGGGTATCAATTTCTCTGTTCCTATGCCTCAATCTTACTGGATAATCTGGTAGCCAATCATGGCGAGTAACACTACGAAATCGGATGGGATGAATGACAATTGAAGCAGTTTTTAAGGGTACTAAATAGATAACAAACTTCTTTTGTGATGCTTTAGCCAAATTTAAAACTTCTTCCAAGTGTTCGCTATGAGCAATTAATCCTTTGGGGTTAAAGGCAACATATTGATTGCGATAACTATCTAGCAACATCTGATGATTGCTGTTTAACCATTTCAATAGTTCATAGTTGTACTGATTGGGGATATACTATTCATAATAAGAGTAGAAATTGTTTCTGAAGATGAAGGAATTATTATTAAAGGCCAGATAGATGTATTGGTTATATCCCCTCAACTTTGGGTATTAGTAATTGAATCTAAACAAGCCGCATTTTCCCTGAAGGTGGGTATTCCTCAACTACTAGCTTATATGCTTAGTAACCCTAATCCTACTCAACCAACTTTCGGCTTACTTATTAATGGTAGCAGTTGTCGATTTGTTAAGTTAGCCAGAGGAGAAGCTTCAGAGTATGGGCTTTCTAAGGGTTTTGATTTATTTAATCCTGGTAATGATTTGTACGAAGTTTTAAGAATTTTACGCTCTCTAAATCAGTTGTTAGTTGGGGAGAAGATTCCACTGAATTAAGATAACAATTCAGCTTCTTTGATTCTTTTTCCTTCCTTGTCTTTAGTTGATAAAATAGGTGAAGAAGAAATAGGCCAATTAATAGCTAAGTCTGGATCATTCCAAAGTAAAGTTCGTTCGTGTTGAGGTGCGTAGTAGTCAGTAGTTTTATAGAGTACTTCTGCTATGTTAGAAAGTACGAGAAAGCCGTGGGCAAAACCTGGGGGTATCCAAAGTTGGTGTTTATTTTCGGCACTAAGATTATAACCTACCCATTGACCGAAAGTAGGAGAAGAAGAGCGCATATCTACAGCAACATCAAAGATTGAACCAACTACAGCACGGACTAATTTGCCTTGAGGTTGTTGAATTTGGTAATGTAGCCCTCGAAGTACGTTTTGTTGGGAACAAGAATGGTTATCTTGGACAAAAACAGGCGATATACCGTACTCTTCTTGGAGAGTCTTGTAGTTATAGGACTCATAGAAAAATCCCCTTTGATCTTCAAAAACTTTTGGTTCAATTAGCTTGACATCTGGTATTTTTGTAGCCATAGTTATTATAATAATAATCTCATAATTGAATATTTTTAGCTTTCAACTTGAGCAGATTGAAAAACCTCTTCGGCGGTCAATTTTAATTCTGGAAATGATTTTAGTTGAATAACTTCATCGCCTCTGAACGAAATGCTTTTGTATTCGCCATTTTCTAACTGACAAACAGTAATAGTAGGTAGCTTGGGATTACCGATAAACTTTTTCCCCCCTAAGCCCAGGTAATCAACAATCAAATATTCTGGGATACCTATGTTTTCGTACTCTTCCAATTTCAAAGCATAATCATCACTCCAGTTAGTACTAACAACTTCTACCACTAATGGTATTGATTCACCTTGAGAAACTGTCGATTCTTTTTCATACAAAGGTTCATTTTTTAAATTACCCTTGTTTAGTACCAACACATCAGGAGAATAAGCGGAGTCTTGAGTATCAGGTTTAACTAACACTTTTGAGGCGATGAAGTAAGGTAAATTTAAGCGGTCAAACTCTACAGTTATCTTTCTGGCTAAAAACCCTACTACGTTTTCATGCTTACCTAAAGGTTGAGCCACTTCAATAATTACCCCATTATGTAATTCGTAATGCTTGTTTTCTGGTTTCCATCTGACAAATTCTTCAAAGGTTAATGTTTTTTTAATTGTTTGAATCATGGCTATGTCTGCTCGAATAGATACTTATTTATTATCATTTTTCTGGTTAGGTAGATTGCCCAAACAACCAACCCTTAATTTTAAGACAGTCAAAGATAAATTTGTTAACCACCAAGCGTAGGGTATTACCTTGAGATCCGTAGCCAACTAGGGTGCTGTAAATACCGAGTTTGAGAATGCTTAAACCAAAGTCGAGGCGTTGGTTGGAAAAAGGATTGATTGTTTTCTGGTCAGATTGAGGATAGAAGCGTTGGTAGAAAGCTTTGCTAAGGTTAAGGTGGACTTTGTAACTTTTGAGGGTAAGACGGCCTTTTTTGCCTAGCCACAGGGCAATTTCTTGGCGGATTGTACCAGTATCTTTTTGGATACCAACGGTATTGTTGCTATGCTGGCGGTATTTAACCAAGGCTTTTTGAAAATGGGCTATTCTGCCGTGGTGGGAAGCAACTAAGGCAACCCAATGATCATGATACCAACCATCCGGCTGACTTTGTTTAGGAAAAGGAAGAATGTGAGTAAGAAGGCTGCGGTTAAACATTATGGTGCAGCCAGTGACGGTGTTGCGGAGGAGGAGAAGTTGAGGGTTTAGTTTTTCCGGTTGACGATTTTCGTATTGCCAAGCAGAAGAGTGAATAGTTTTATCTTCTCCATCAATTATTTCCAGGTCTGAATGAGCTAAAATAGCATTTTCTTTTTCCAAAGCTTTGATCAGTTGCATCAGCTTTTCTTGATGCCAGATATCGTCTTGATCGCAAAAGGCAATCTGGGTTATTTCTGGGTCATTTTGCAGATACTTTAAACCACGTTCAAAATTGTGATTAACGCCCAGATTTTCTTGATGAAAGTGACAGATAAAGCGCTGATCTTGCTGGGAATATTGAGAGAGAAAATTTGTTAAGTTTAACTGGGAAGCATCATCACAAATATGGCAAACCCACTTAGTCCAACTTTGCCCTTGAATTGATTTTAATTGTTTGTCTAGATGTTGAAGATCAGGGTTGTATGTCGCTAGTACGACACCTATTTTTTCAGTTGGCATGAAAGGCTAAATAAGTTGCAGTTGACTATCATCACCAATCATAAAACTTAAGGCTTTAGGTCTTTTCGGAGCAGGGCTAAGACTAGCGCGACGACCAATGAGACTGTCTACTATCCTTTGGTGGATATTGGTTATTTTTGCCCCTTCGAGAATCACGCTATGGTCAATATCCGTATCTATCAGGGTCACATTATCACCAATGCTTGTATAAGGGCCAATGTAGCAGTTTTCTAAGTGACAATTTTGACCAATAATAACTGGGCCGCGTACAGTACAGTTCACTAATTGGCAACCAGAGCCTATGGTAACACGACCAATAACTTTGGAGTTTTCGTCTATTTCTCCTTCAATAAGGTTATGAAGATAACTATCCAGGATAACTCGATTAGCTTCGAGGAGGTCATCTTTTTTCCCTGTATCTAACCACCAACCAGAAAGTTGAGTTGCTTGGATATTATGTTGCTGAGTAATTAGTTGCTGGATTGCATCGGTTATTTCTAATTCTCCCCTGGCTGATGGTTTAATTTGGGCGATCGCATAGTGAATAAGAGGAGAAAAAAAGTAAACTCCTACCAAAGCTAAATCAGAAGGAGGGTGTTGAGGTTTTTCTACTAGTTGCAAAATACGTCCATCTTCGGTCACTTCCGCTACACCAAAGGCACTAGGATTTTCTACCTTGCGTAGTAAAATCAGGGCATCAAGACTTTGTTGGTTAAATTTATCAAGAAATTCTTGGAGGCTATCTTGAATTAAATTGTCCCCCAAATACATAATAAAGGGAGAATCTTCTAAGAAAGGTTGAGCAATTTTCACTGCATGGGCTAATCCTGCGGGTTCTAATTGAAGAATATAGGTAATATTAGCCCCAAACTGGGAACCATCACCAGTGAGAGTTTTCACTTCTTCCCCGGTTTCTGGACTAATGATGATACCAATATCCGTAACGCCCGCAGCAACTATACTTTCGATGCCGTACCAAAGAATGGGTTTATTCGCCACAGGGACAAGTTGTTTAGCCCCCGTATAAGTTAAGGGGCGTAGGCGTGTACCTTTACCACCAGAGAGGATTAGTGCTTTGATAGATGGGGAATTCATCGCAACTTGGTAATTAATCATTCACTTGCAAATTATGCAGCATTTTCCTTAAACTTTGTCGCCAATGAGGAGGATGACTTCCTAAAACCTTAGTTATTTTCTGACAGGAGAGGACAGAATAATGAGGGCGTTGAGCAGGAGTAAGATATTCAGCCGTGGTAATGGGAATTACTTTTTCCACTTGCAAAGGAAATCCTAATTGTCTAGCTTCAGCAAAAATAGCCACCGCAAAATCATACCAGCTTGCTACACCGCTATTAGTATAGTGATAAATTCCCGGTTGGATAGCTTCTTTTTTAGAGATGATTTGTACTGTAGTTTCTGCTAAATCTTTTGTCCAGGTAGGGCTACCAATTTGATCTGTGACGACGCGAATTTCTTGCCTTTCTTTACCTAAACGCAACATTGTTTTAACAAAATTACCTTTGCCATAGCTTCCATAAACCCAGGCAGTACGCAAAATCAGGTAATTATCACAATTAGCTTGGATAGCAACTTCCCCTTTTAATTTAGATTCGCCGTAGACACTTTGAGGATTAGTTTGATCTGTTTCTCGATAAGGATAACCTTGCTTACCATCAAAGACGTAATCTGTGGAGTAGTGGAGGAAAAAAGCTCCCAACTTATTTGCTTCTTGGGCAATAATGCTGGGTGCAATTCCATTTATTTGGTAAGCTAATTCTGATTCTGATTCTGCTTTATCTACAGCAGTATAAGCAGCAGCGTTGACGATGACACTGGGTTTAGTTTCCTGAAGTTTCTTAGTAATATCATTTGGTCGAGAAAGATTGAAGTTTGTTCTGTCAAAACTAATTACCTTTTGTTTTTTCAGAGTTTCTAAAATAGGTTGTAACTCTTGTCCTAGTTGTCCGTTACTACCAATGAGTACAATATGTTTCATATAGTCTTTTTACTGACTTTTTCTACAAACAACTACAAACTCCATACCATTTTTCTGCGTTAATTCAATTTCAAAAGGAAAAGATAAGTCACTTTTACAGTGCAAAAGAAGTTCTAAAAACTCCATTTGCGTCCATACATGAAAGTGAATGCTGTAATCAATTTCCATAGTATGTTTGATAGCAGCATCAACCTTCTCTCCTGTTACTTTATCAACTAACTTAGTCCACTCTTCAAAGTGAGAATATTTTGACCAATCTGGACCTTCTTGGTAATCTCGAATTAAGTGTTCTAGAGTTGTTACAGGGCGATCGCAGTCAAAAGTATGTCGCTTATCAGGAACTGCCATATAAAGAGTTCCCCCTGGTTTCAGCACTCTCAAGTGTTGCTCAATTGTACCTATAGGATTTTGACAATGTTCAATCATATGATTGGCAATTACAAAATCAACAGAGGCATCTTTTAAAGATAGTAAAGTTTCTCCATCGTCAATGATGTCAACATTCACCAATTCATAACCTGCCAATTCTGGGTAGTGTTTTCTCAACTCAGCAACAGACATTCTATCTACATAGCGTACTTGAGCATGGGGTGGCACTTCTAAGGGTGAGTGCAACGCGCCAACTTCGATACCACTTCCAGATAGATAGTGCCAAGCAATTTGCCTTCGTAAAGCTTGTTCTGGTGGAATATTTTCTTTAGTAGGTAAAGGGAGATTATTTGAATTTTTAAACTTGTTGGTAATCTTCTGGAAGACTTGCATTTTTTCTCTCTTTTAGATTGCTTTTATTTCGACAAATTGGATAATGCTAAACCCGGAATTAATGATATCAGAATGACAAGACTAATTAATCAAGTGAAAAATCTGCACAACTCTGGGAAAGATTGGAGTTGTAGTAAGGATCAAACTGTAAATATGGCATTCCGCTATGTAAAGCATGAAGCTTATCAAGTTCCCACTGTTGCCAATTATCGCCTCTACTAGCAGACTCAAAATGAAGCATTTCCACATAAGGCGTAACCACATTTCTGTATCCAGCCCTAAAAAGCCTTAAACAGAAGTCTACATCGTTGTAGTTTAGGGGCAAATCCTCATTCAAAGTACCCACTTCCTTAAACTTGGACTTCTTCACCATAAGACAGGCTCCTGTAACAGCAATGTAGTTGCGATTAATCAGATTCGACAGAAAATAACCGGGATGTTCTCTGGATTCGTTGTAGTATGGATGTCCAGGATTGCCATTCAAAATGACAACACCACAATGTTGAATCTTTTCATCCGGAAACAAAAGCTTGCAACCAACAGCGCCTATGCTTTCCTGCTGAGCAAGTTCTAACATTGATTCTATCCAGTCAGGAGTTAAAACTTGAATGTCATCATTAAGTATCAGCAAAAAATCACCCTGAGACTCACTGATACCTAAATTTATCCTCATAGAGAAGTTGAAAGGCTTGTTGCATCTTACTAATTTAAGCTTGTCATATTCAATTCTTGCTAAGATTGCATCAGGAATGTCGTAGCCATCTACAAGGATAATTTCGATGTTTGTGTAAGTAGTGAGGGATTTGATACTCTCTAGGCATTGTTCTAGAAGACAAACTTCCTCTCCATCAATGGAAATGCACTTAGCTGCACTCGGTATAATAATACTTACTAGAGGTTGACCAACGATATGCCGTCGCACACGATAAAAACCGCGTTGTGAGCTTTCTTCGACCCAACCAGGATAATTACTACGTTCTAACATTGCTGCCAAGGCATTCTTCGCTGCAACATAAGCCCAAGGTTTAGCTTGTTCTCCGGAAGTGACGGAAGAGGGAATAATGCGCCAATGATAGAGAATTTTCGGAATGTGGAAAATGTTAGTGGTTTTTTCCACTACTCGCAAAACGAGGTCGTAATCCTGGGAGCCATCATATTCACTACGGAAACCACCAATTTGACCAATTAGGCTAGTTCGATATACTCCTAAATGACAAGTATACATACAGGCATGAAAATACTCCGGCGACCAATCTGGCTTGAAAAACGGCCCTGAAAGTTTGCCCTTAGTATCTATTTTGTCTTCATCACTATAAATAAAATCTGCTTCTGGATGACTATTGATTAATTTGGCATTTTCAAACAACGCATCAATTGTCAGTTCGTCATCATTATCTAATAGAGCAACATAGTCTCCTGTAGCTAGTTCTAAAGCAGAGTTACTGGCAACCGAAATGTGACCGTTTTCCTCCCTAAAGATAACTTTGATACGAGAATCTAGCTTGCTATATTTCTCAAGCAGAGGTCGAATATGGGGCTGTGTAGAAGCATCATCAGCTATGCAAAGTTCCCAATCCGGATAAATTTGCTTACGTACAGATTCAATTGCTTTCTCCAGCCATTTTGCCTCAACGTTATAAACAGGCATAATCACTGAAAACTTGGGGCGCAACTTCATCTGGTCAATTTGCTGGCGGGCTTTTATTATGTCCTCATCTTTCAATTCGTTCTTTTTCAGCCACCTGCGGTAGCTTAGATTACCCTGATATTTATTTCTAATCTTTTGGTAAATAAACTTGAAGAGAGCTAAAGTTCCTTCTTCTTGCCATACTTTGTTAAGCTTGTTGAGTTTTCTGCTGATAACTCTTTCATTCATTGGCTAAATCTTACAAAGTAGGTGGATTAGTGTTAGCTTTTTATTACTTAAATGCGATCGCAACAGCATAGTGAGTTTCTCCCAACTATAGTGTATAAATCATCTATAATCAGCAACAGATCTGATCTGACCACTGGCCAAAATTTAAATTTGTTTTTAGGCAGGTATGTGTCTAATGGCAACAACATCTTGATGATTATCCCATCCACTTTCAATGTAAGCTTTCAGAGAAAAATCACTTTGATTGACAAGAAAACTATAAATCCAACCCAAAGAGGTCATAGAAATGCCATACATATTTCCATAGCTTGTTTCTTTGTCGTAAGGCGCAAACCCATAGCCAACATTCTTATAACTTTCTTCCACCTTCAAAAAATCGTTATCACTTATGTTGTAGCTCATCGATTTTAGTTGTCTCCGCTTGTACATATTTCTGCCATGAGTAGTAAAAACCATCAGGCCTCCTCTTTTAAGGTGTCGAGTAAAGCAGTTTAATAATTCAATAGCTTGTTGCTCTGGTATATGGGTTATCAACGAACCACACCAGATTAAATCGAACGATTGATGGAAGTTTATTTTAGAGAAATCTGTATCAGAACAATAGGCAGTTGCACTAAAAGTAGAAGCGTTGAAAGCGACAGATTCTTTCCAAATATCAGCAGCAGTGAAGTCAGCATCAGGAAACTCAGCTCTTAAGTAGCGAGACACTCTACCAAATCCGCATGCAAAGTCTAAGATATTATTAACTTCCTCAACTCCACTGCATATCATCACTTTTGCAATCACTGAAATAGCAGAGCGACCAACTTCAAAATAACGCTCTACAGTACTCATATTCATATTGTCAGACTCATGAATATTCTTGATCACGTACTTATCTAGTAAGAATGGGTTTTGAGCGATTTTAGCAAGAGAAAATCTCATAACACTTATACATAGTAGTTTTTGAGCTTTAAGCTTAGATAAGGATAGTAGAAAAAGGCAATGTTACATCTAAAAAAACTTACCTCCCTCGTAACTTTTCAGCCAACTGTGGGTTTTCTTTAATCCATCTTGAAAAGATGTCGAAGTTAGCCAGCTTAACTCTTGTTTTGCTAAATCGCTAGCTAATACATTTTTAGAAATATCTACTGATTTTGCTTCATCATATTTAACTTCAATTTTCTTTTCCAAAACCACCTCAATTTCTTGAATTATTTCCAAAATAGAACGTCCTACACCACTGCCTACGTTGAATATTGTGTAATCTCCTTTGTAAATAGCTGCTCGTATTATTGCATCAATTACATCAAAAATATAAATGTAATCTCTAATTATATTGCCGTCTCCCCAAATAGTTATCGGTTGGTTCAACATGGCATAGGAAAGAATGGTTGGTATTATACCGTGCTTTTTATTCGTTAGTTGGTAAGGTCCAAAAGGATTACTCACTCGGAGAATACTATAATTCAAGCCATACAAATGTTTAAACAATGCTAGATACTTTTCGATTGTCAACTTGACAATTCCATAGCTACAAATTGGATCAGTTGCAGATCTCTCAGTTATGGGAAAGGTCTGAGATGTCCCGTAAACAGTGCCTCCAGAGGATAAAAAAATGACTTTCTTAACGTTATTTTTTTGGCAGCTTTCAAGTAGTTTAATAGTATTTACTAGATTACTTTCTATGTCAAATACTTTATTAGCATTAGAATATGCGGGTAAGGTTGTACTTATTAAGTGGAAGACAATATCCATCCCTTGAGTCATATTTTGGACAAGGGAATGGTCTGAAAAATCTCCTTCGGTAAAGGCAATATTTTGAAAAACTTCTAAAAAGTATGGAGTCCTTCCAAATCCGTAGATTTTAGCTCCATAGGATTTTAGAGTCTTGCAGAGAGTTGTACCCACAAATCCACCAGCGCCAAGAACTAAGCATTTGACACCTTTGATATTATTGACATCGAGGCTATCTGAGTAACTAGAAGTCGCCATATTAGAATTAAGCTTATTGACTAACTAAGTAAAGTTTTTATACTGAATAAGCATAGAGAACATTCATTATATGAGCTTTTGGCAAGAAGGTAGGGCTTGAGAAAGTTGCTTTAATCTCCAAGATGCTTTGCAAATTAAAAAGACCATATCTTGCTCTTTAGTAGCAGGATCTGTTGCAAAATATGTCAGCACTGATAAAGAAGAAATTGCCACCTGGAATTTTTTTATCACATCTTTCCCATAAATCCGGTAGTGTCCATGTTGTGAATGATCTGGATATCCCCAATCCTTTGTTATTTCTTGATTCATTGGATCAGGAAAAGTCAAAAATATAAAACCGTCGTCGTTAATAATTCGAGCTAATTCTTTAAGAGCTGCACAATCATCCTCGACATGTTCGAGAACATGATTGCAAATCACGAGATCATATCTCTTATCGCTTCGGTTAACATTTGCCAAGTCCAAGGAATTTTCCTCTCCATATACCGAAACCTCATGGCTTGCAAACCATTCTGGTCTAGCTGCGCTATCTCTACTAAACTGAAGTGTTTTTAAGTCTTTCAATACATCTGCTCTATGGAGTTGCTCGAAGATATTACGAAATGCTCGATGTCGTTCTAATGATTGACAGATCTCACAACGAGGTAGTAAACCTGTACGACTAGTTCGACCACCAGGACCATAACCAAATTTTTGAGAGCCGCATATGTTACAGGCTGAGTGCCTTAAATAATTTTGGTTTTGCCTAAACTGAGGATTGTATTTCCAAACGTATACCGATAATAAACCATAGCCCAACACATTGCTATTGTAGTTAAGATGTGTCTGTTCAAATCCAACTGATTGACACAACGTTCCAAGTTGTTGAGGTAGCAATTCATTTTCTAGTTTTTCCTCTAAAGAAAAAATGAAACATCCACCTGGCTTAATAGAGTTTCTAATCCGCTTGTCAACATGGCTTGCTGAAACTATTGTTTGTGGTACATCAGACATAATTAATATGTCAACTGGCTCTTTAAGAGACTGAAATAGTTCATCTATGGAAGTATCGACCTGTAAGAGATACTGTTCAACAGCAAACATTGAACGACAAGGTGTCTCTAATGATCTCTCCTTAACCCATGCGACTAGCTTCAAATGAATATAAATGTAAGGACTTTCTGCGAGATACCGATAAACAGAGCGACTAAAGCCTGTTGAGCCGGATAAAGGACAGGTAAAACTTTCTCTACTAGAAACTTGATTGAAATCTCCAGTCCAGCCACTAATATTACATCTATAGCCTTTTTCTTCAGCACACCATTTAACTAGAGGCAAGTCTTTTTCGTACACTGGATGTATGGCAACAGTAGATTCATTTACGAAAGCTTCAATACCAGGTCGAGTTTTGTTTGAAACTGAAATAATTTCAGGAATATCACCTAGTTCCCAACCTTTACTTTCAAGGAAATAGCTGTACTCAACATCCATATGTCCCTGGGGTAGGGCAGGATTAAACCCACCTACTTCTTTGAAAATAGAACTTCTTAGAACCCAGAGTCCACCTTGAACATGACGGAAGAGTTTATCAGGATTTTGACGAGCAAAATCTTGATTTCGGAAATGGACAAACCAGGATTGCTGCATATATTGCAAGGCTGTCGGCCACTTTGGTGAAGAGACGAGATTTCCTGCTAAAGCAACGTTTTTATGATTTCTCATATAGTCAATGCAAATTCTTTCCCAACCTGGCTTAACAATTAGACCTTCATTACTACAAACATAAAAGCTATATTCTCCCTCAGCCATATCTAGTGCAATATTTGAAGCCGGACCACAATAAATATTTCTATCAAGTTCGATAAGTCGAATGCAATCTTGGCTTTGTGTAAGCGATCGCAAGTTATCAACAAAATATGCCTCGCTAGCATTATCAATAATTGTTAGTATGAAAGGCGTGGTTGTATTGTCAACGATGCTTTGAATGACTTGCTTTGTGGTTTCAAAGCTACCGATACCATCCCGACAATAGGTGACCATAAAGATATCAATGGGCGGGCGAGCGATCACATCTAGCAGGGTATTTACCGTTTTGGATAAACCTACTCTACTATCAACTACTTGCTTGGCATTTTCTATAACTCGATTAATTTGCCCTCTAGACATTCCCATGACTCTCTTAAGTTCTTGGGCTAAAGCCAAGCTATCTTTTTGCGGCACTAGGAACCCTGAAATTCTATGATCGATAAAGTCAGGAATTGCTGATACTTTTGTTCCTAAAACGGGTACACCCATACTCATTGCTTGAAAAAAGACAGTGGGCATTCCATCTACATTACCATCCTCAGCTTCGATGCAGGGTAAAATAAAAATGTCAGCCTCCGACAAAATTGATGCTATGACATCTTTCCCTTCAATAGCCCCGTGGATAAATACTTGATTTAAGTGGTTGTCTCTAACAAAATCTCGAAATTCATTCTCAAGAGGACCAAATCCATATATGTGAAACTCTACCTGGTCAGGAGCGAATTGAGCTGCTGCTTCTAAAAGGTACTTAATACCTTTCTTCTCTATAAAGCGTGCGATAGTTACAGATCTGTAACAAACTGATGATCTTTTATTTTTCTGAGAAAGCAGCTTATTCTCATCGGAAATATCAACCAAATTGCAGTCCACTGCCTGTGGCATCATCAAAATCTTGCTAGCAGGAACATCTCTATCAATTAAAAAATCACGGTGATAATTACCGTAAACAAATATCTTTTTGCAGAACTTGCTTCTGGAAACCTCTGTTATCTTATTTCTCTGACAATTGAGTTTATGGAATATATCGACAGCATGAGGCATAAATGAAAAAGGAATCTGGAGCTTTTCAGCAACCAGATAAACCAGATTAGTCACGACAGGATAAACGAAGTGACTATGACACCAATTCCTACCATGCTTAACTAAAAGGATCTCTAAATCTTCCTGGTTGTGAACAAAGTATGTATCAACTTCAAATTTGATATCAGCCTTTTTGTCTGGTTGAATCGTATAGTATACTTTGACATCGTAACCTTCCTGAACAAGGTATCCTATTTCATCGTTAACGAAGGTTTGCGTGAGGGCAGGGAAATCATTTAATATATAAGCCAACTTTAGCTCATTTTCACTAGCACGTATAATATTCCATTGATTTTTAGTCCAAATCCTGTCACGATTTGCTTCTAAATTTTCAGTTAAAGTAATATTATTTAAGTCTTTGCTAATTTGATAGTCAGCTAATACAGCGTTAGTGAAAATTGGTGGATACAGCCAAGTATAACGGAGAATCAAATCCCAATCTACGAGTCGGGTGAGCTTGTTATCAAAGCCTCCTAGCTCGTTATAGAGTCTACGATGGTGAGAAAAAACGTTTAAATCAATGAAGTTACTCTTGACTAAATTACCCCAATCGAATGTTTGGTTTCGGATAAATGTACATTTGTTTATATTGTCTTCAACTTTAAGAGAGGCATAATGGGTATATTTCTCAGGGTTTTCGATAAAGGCAGCAGCAGTAGCTAGAAGATAATCTTGATGCCAAATGTTGTCACTATCAAGGTATGCAATCCAATCTCCTGATGCAACTGACAAGCCGTAATTCCTCGCTTCACTCACCCCTTTATGCTCTTGCCAAAAATATATAATTTGGTTGATTTTAAAATTTTCTGAATATATATTCTTTAAGTACTCTTCTGTACCATCTTCGCTTCCATCATCAATAATAATTATCTTAAAGCTTTTAAATGACTGGTTTAGTACTGAATCGATCGATTTTCTTATGGTTTTACATCTATTCCACGTAGGAATGATTACAGAAAAACAACGCTTCTCATTTTTGACAAGAGAACGAGCTTTAGACATATCAATATCTGTTAATATTGAAGCTTCTTGAGATTCTTTTAAACGGTGCTGTTTACAATAAAAGCGTTTAATATTGTTAGATTTTGTAGAGGGAGATATCTCATTACTTCCAGAATTTATTCTTCTTCCTTCGTGAATACCATAATTAAGATAATGATATAAAGGATTTAATCCTGAATATAAAACATCAGGATTAGAGTTTAAATAATATTTTGTATCGAACTCAGCACAAGGATTTCTACCTTCTTTAAAACCGTATTTTTCGTAATGAATAAGTGGATTGATTTGTGCCAAAAAAACATCGGGATTGTTCTTTAAATAGTATTCACTATCGAACAAAAAGTTTGGTTTTCTACCTTCTAAGTAACCATGCTGAAGATAATGTATGATAGGGTTTTCTTCTGCTTGAGCTACATCTAAGTAAGTGTTAAGATAGTATTCACTGGAGAATAAGCCACACCTTGCAATGAAAAATATTTTCTTGATTTTAAGAGGGTGCTTGACATAAGAAAATAATTCTTTTTTTTGCATAAGAACAATTTTTTTAAATCCTTTGATGTGAGACTTTACTTCCCATAAATCTCGGTTTTTACTGCTTTTCATACTGTTAAGAGGATATCTATATAATTGTAATTGTTTTTTTGTATCCTGTAATTGTTTTTCTGTATCCTGTAATTGTTTTTCTGTATCCTGTAATTGTTTTTCTGTATCCTGTAATTGTTTTTCTGTATCCTGTAATTGTTTTTCTGTATCCTGTAATTGTTTTTCTGTATCCTGTAATTGTTTTTCTGTATCCTGTAATTGTTTTTCTGTATCCTGTAATTGTTTTTCTGTGTCCTGTAATTGTTTTTCTGTGTCCTGTAATTGTTTTTCTGTATCCTGTAATTGTTTTTCTGTGTCCTTTAAGTCAGAACGTACTATTTTATTTTCTTTCTTTAAGCAACTATTTTCCTCCTTTAAACGATTATTTGTTAACTCCAAACTTTCGGGAAAAGCCTTAACTATAAACTGAAGAACTTCAGAATCACTAGATTGCTCAATAAGTTCTAACAAGTTTTGTTCAAAATCTTCTCTGTTTATTTTCGGAACTAAGTTCCCTCCAAAGATGGAACATTTTGTAATATCTACTATCTGTGGGAAATACCCAGCTTCTTCAAACAACTTGATTACACTAGCACGTGTAAAAAAACGCAAATGGGTATTGTCTAATATTCCGAACTTTTGATAATCAAAGTTACCTTTTAGTAAAGCAAGTCTAACAGCTCCATGAGCTACATTAGGAATTGAAGCTATGATAAAGCCTTGCTTTTTTAAAAGACCCTTGATTTCGCGTAAGGTTTTAGCTGGGTCTTTCAAATGCTCTAATACATCTGCACAAACTACTACGTCGAAACTGTCACTTCCTAAAACATCACCAATATCTGATGTATCTAAATCAATAGTGTACACTTCATCACAGTATTGTTTAGCTACTTGAGTCATTTCGGCACTCACATCAATACCAGTAACATGGCAACCGAAATCCTTAAGGTATTGAGCTAAGGAGCCATCGGCACAGCCGATATCCAGAACCATTTTTGCTTCCTTAACTAAATTAATAATTTTAGAGAGGCTACCTTGCGGATTTAACACAGGTTTATCATCTATGCTTTTTCGCTTTCTTGAATAGTCTTTCGTATAATCGCCATTAGTCATAAAACAATTGAATTTACTTTCTTACAGTAGCTATTTATACTAACTTCCATTGGGACATAGACCATAGCGTGAATTCGTTTCCCAGAAGTTGGAGGTAGAACTAAAAACGTTAGGGCATTATCTACCCAGTCAAAAGTTGTATTGGTGTAGTCCTCTGACACTGCCACCGTCAAGCTATAGGAACCAGGTTTGAGAGGTATACGGAACTGAAAACATACTTCTATTTCTTCACTTTGCGAGAGTGAACCAATTTCAGTTCCTTCTTGTAGGGTATTACTACCAATGACTTCATTGCCATTGCGGTCACAAATGAAAAAGCCTACAATAGCGGACTCTAATCTCTCAAGACATCTTAAAGAGACAGACAAACTTACTATTTCATTAAAATCGCAAGAGCTATTGTCAGTTAGGATTTGTCCTGAATCTGTTTTAAGCAAAATTCTCTCAATCTTTGCTTTGCCACTACCCCTGCGAAAAGATTTAGGCACTGCTTCAATAACTTCAACTTCCTGATTTGATTTTTCACTAACTGCCTGCTCAATAATCTGCGTTTTCTTTCCATTGTCATACTCACTCTTAACCTGCTCATCAGTAATCAACTTCATATACTTTGCTAGGACAGCATCTGGCTTACCGAAAGCCCTAGTTATTCCCAGATGCAGCATAACGGCCCAGGTACATAATGTTTTAACGCTTCCAGGGCTATGAGAAACAAATAGTGTTGTTGTTCCTTGCTCCATCATGTTTCGCATCCGTTTCATACACTTATGCTGAAATGCTGCATCTCCTACGGCTAACACCTCATCTACGATCAAAACATCTGGGTCAACACTACTTGCTACTGCAAACCCCAACCGCGCACGCATTCCGCTTGAATATGTCTTAACTGGCTGTTCAATAAATTCTCCAATATCTGCAAACGCTGCAATCTCATCAAAACGATTCTCAATTTCTTCCTGACTCAATCCCAAAATACGCCCATTAAAAAAGACATTTTGCCGCCCCGTAAACTCAGGATTAAACCCACTCCCCAACTCCAACAAGGCCGACACCCGACCATTCACCTGTACCGCACCACTTGTCGGTTGCAAAGTTCCGGCAATAATCTGCAACAACGTACTCTTACCCGACCCATTACGGCCAATAATTCCAAATGTCTCCCCCTTGGGAATCTCCAAATTAATATCCCGCAAAGCCCAAAATTCCTCTGCCCTAATCTTTCCTGGTAATAGTAATTCCTTAAGCTTATCTATAGGACGAGCATAGCGTTTATAACACTTTGAAACATTTTTCAGGGAAATAGCAACTTCACCCATTACTTCCACCAAAAATTGAATAGCTAGTTAGTAAGACTTGGTAACACTTCATACTCTTTATAATATATTCACTTTCATCGCAGTCACATAGGTGATAACTTATAGAAGCCTTAATGCTTGAGAAAGTAGATGACGGCAAGCACTTCTCTTTAATTGTTGACTAAGTTTTAACTTACTTTTTTGTGCTACTAAAATAGAATCATGCCACATATCACTGCTATCTTTGTAACCTTGGTCTTTCCAATAAGTGTTGACTTCAACGACATCTAAAGCACCAAAACGTGCAATTGCAGCAAGCCCATCTGGATAGAATCGCCAGCAGTCAACAGGATAGCGATGTTCAGGTCCACTAGAGGGTGCAATAATGCAACATAAACCATTTGGTTTTAATACTCTGCTTACTTCTAAAATAGTCAACCAGAAAAATTCAATATGCTCAAAAGCTTGACCAGATATTAAGATGTCAATCTGAGCATTCTTCAACTCTCGCCAGCAGTAAGGATCTGTTAATACGATATCCACATTTTTACCCGGAGTTGCATCTGCCCCTACATAAGTCCAACTGGGTTCATTGAAGATGGGTTTATAAGTTCCATTAACATCCTGACTACCCAAATCTAGTATCGTCAACTTCTCTGATTCTTTGCCTTTCAAGTATTTATTCCTGAAATGCTTCATTTTATCTAAAGAACTTAAATGCATAATCTATCTATTGTGTATTGACCTAGCGTTGGTTGTTTTTTATTAGCCAATAATTTAGAGCAAGTTCACCTATCACATCACCAAAAGTTAAACAACTAATTAGTCAAGCCTTATAATACATCAGCAAACCCTGGACGCAAGCGCCGATATACCCCCAACCCTCCAGCAAAAACAACTAGCGCAACAATAAAAGCAAAACTCCACTCCTCCCAGTGGGTAACTTCTCCTGTCAAAACCAAATCTCTATAAACTTGTGTGATTGCAGCCAAAGGATTTAGCCAAAAAACCCAACCCCGAAACTGTTCAGGGATAACACTAGCCGGATAAACAATAGGAGTCAAGTAAAAGCCCAAATTTAATAACACCCCCAAGGTTTGAGGAATATCTCGCAAAAACACTGTCAATCCAGCACAAAGATACCCTAACCCCGCCGTTAGAAGCAACTGAGGCAACCAAATTAAGGGGAGGAGGGCTAAAGTTTCATGGAGCTTTCCCGTGGAAAAAGCTACTAAAATAATCAAAGCAGCTAAACCCAAAGAACTCTCTATAAAAGTAGATAGGACTGGTACAAGGGGTAAGAGAGTGAGGGGGAAAACCACTTTCTTAACTAAATTAGGCTGTCTTACTACTGAACCAGCAGCTTGAGTTAAACCACCAGTAAAAGCAATCCAAGGCAATAGTCCAGCAAATAGCCACAAGCCAAAACCAATGTTGTTATCTGCGGGCAACCCTCTAGAACTGAGCTTAACCTTGAGTACAATAGAAAAGACATAGGTATAGATAAGTAACTGAGAAAGTTGATTCAATAGGGGCCAAAGATTACCTAACACTGAACCCTTATAACGAGCTTCTAAATCTCGCCTCACTAAAGTCCGCAGTAAATCGAACTTAGCTTGCCAACTCGGTTTAATCGGTAATCGTTTGCCAATCCTCAATACTCTAGCCAAACCTGCTTTTAAAAACCTCTTACTTTTCCCTAACAGGTAAAAAGGAAAGCGATCGCGGGGTAATTGTTCCCGAAAAAAGGAATAACCAATAAAAAGCAACCCAAGCCCCCCAGCTAGCCCCCTCAAAAAACGTAGTGCTTCAGCCTCAACATGACCAAAATAGCCCACCATACCCAACATCAAGGCTAAGGCAATTAAGGTACTACCCAAAGCCCAGCTTGAACTACCTTTATGTTTAGAGATAAGGGGGATTTTTCCTAGTTTGGGATGCCCTCGATAAACGAGGAAGGAAAAGTAGAGAAAAACAATACCGAGTATTAAACCTATTAAAGGTCTTGACATAAAAATAAGGGCCAATTAGACACCATAAAATATAGCAGCTTTATGGGATTTGCCCATAGCCTACTATAGTATTTCTCGAACCTATCTCTGCCCTTACTCCAAATTGGATGATCAAATAGCTAGTTGACTTGATACTACGACAGTTAAGTTGACGAGAAATTAACATCTTCATATGGATAAGCCATCAAACAAGAAAAATCGATACTATCTAGGTAAAGTTTTTGGTTTTCTCCATAGGTATGCAACACCCAAAGTCCTTCAGAATTGCGACGAAAGCATTCTACCGAAGGGCGAGTTTGGTTAACAAGAACATATTCTTGTAAAGATTCCAATTCTCGATAGTTGGAAAATTTATCCCCTCTATCAAATGCTTCTGTGGAGGGAGAAAGTATCTCAATAATTAGGCAAGGATGGCGTTTAAAATAGTCCAAGTTTGTATCGTCTCGGTTGCAAGTTACCATTAAATCTGGATAGTAAAAAATATTGAGAGATTCAATGCGGACTTTCATATCTGTGGGATAAACTTTACAGCCACTACCACGCAAATGGTTTCTTAACAGGGTAACTAAATTGGCAGTAATAGTTACGTGGGCATCACTTGCCCCACTCATCCCATAAATCTGCCCCTGGATATATTCATGTTTTACGGGGCTAGATTTTTCTGCTTCTAAATATTCTTCTGGGGAAAGTAAACTAAGAAATTCGTTAGCTATCATCTATTTTTCACAAAGACCTTTTCTTAATAAAACATTGATAACTAAAGATATATCAAGAAACCTGGTATTAGCTACACTAGTTTAGAAAGCTATTATATAAAGTACTGTTTGCTATCAAAAATCCCTTTAGGGTTATCTCAGTAACCAAAATAGGTATCAGCCTAAGTCCTAGAAAAATTTACTTGACATGGTTAACTTAACAATTCCTGAAACCTTTAAACTAACTCATGAACAATTTGCCCAATTAGCCAGGGTCAATCGAGATTGGCAGTTAGAATTAACAGCCACAGGAGAATTAGTAGTTATGCCACCTACCGGAAGTATTACTGGTAATCGTAATTCAGATATTAGCGGTCAACTTTGGTTATGGAATCGTCAAACCAAGTTAGGGCAAGTATTCGACTCTTCAAGTGGATTCACTTTACCTAACGGGGCAATTCGCGCCCCTGATGCTGCTTGGGTGAGCCAGTCAAGATGGGATAATCTTACAATAGAACAGCAAGAAGGCTTTGCTCCCCTCTGTCCAGATTTTGTGATTGAATTACGTTCGTCTTCAGATAGTCTGAACAAGTTACAAGAAAAAATGCAGGAGTATCTTGACAATGCTACTCGTTTAGGTTTTTTGTTAGACAGGAAAAACCGGAGAGTGGAAATTTATCGTTCTGGTGTTGAGAAGGAAGTATTAGAATATCCTCAAAGTGTTTCCGGAGAAGAGGTTTTACCCGGTTTTGTTTTAGATTTAATAGAGGTTTGGCAATGAATTCTAAATCTTAATCCTGCTTTTGAAAATGGCGATCGCACTAAGCATCTCTGTATAGAAACTTGCCTCAGTCGTACAAAATTTAAACGGCTTTATCGCTTTATACCTCACCTCAACTTGCTCATTGCTTCTAAGTCCAAAACTTCTGCCAACTCCTCTTCTGCCATCAAACCCCTTTCTAAAACTATTTGCCTTAAAGATTTACCTGTTGCCAATGACTCTTTCGCTACAGAAGCGGCGTTAAGATAGCCGATGTGGGGGTTAAGGGCAGTTACCAACGCTAAACTACTTTCGGCATAATTGGTACAGCGATCGCGCCTCCCCGTGATTCCCTGCAAGCAGCTTTGGGTCAAAGCAGCGATGGTATTACCAAGGATTTCGATGCTGTGGATTAAGTCGTAGGCAATCAAAGGCATCATCACATTTAATTCCAATTGTCCTGCCTGTGCTGCAAAAGCAATAGCAGTGTCATAGCCCATTACTTGGAAACAAACCATAGAAGTCATCTCTGCCATGACAGGATTATATTTACCTGGCATAATTGAAGAACCTGGTTGCACTGGGGGAAGTTGAATTTCTTTGAACCCTGTGTTGGGTCCAGAATCCATGAGCCGTAAGTCGTGGGAGATTTTAATCAAATCTTGGGCTAAGTTACGCAAACTACTAGAAACATTGACAAAAGGGGCCATACTTTGCATTGCAGCCATTAAATGAGGTGCGCTTTGCAATGGTTGTGCTGTTAATTCACTAAGGATTTCTGCTACCCGGAAGCGATATTGGGGGTGGGTATTCATGCCTGTACCCGCAGCACTTCCCCCTAAGCCTAAAATGAATAAATCCTCAGCCGCAAGCTTGATACGTTTTTGATGATCTTTGAGGATATGGAACCAAGCCCGAAATCCTTCCCCTAAACGCACAGGTACAGCATCTTGGAGGTGGGTTCTCCCTGATTTGACAATTTCTTGGAACTCCTCAGCTTTGGCTTCTAAGGTAGCGATCGCACTTTCTAAGGCAGGATAGAGGGAATGTTCTAAAGCTAGTAGGGAACCGATGCGAATTGCTGTAGGAATAACATCATTGGTAGACTGACCATAATTAACCTGATCATTGGGGCTAACTCGTCCATAATTCCCCTTTTCCTCCCCCAATATTTCCAAAGCACGATTAGCCAGTACTTCGTTAATATTCATGTGGTGAGAAGTACCTGCACCAGCTTGATAAACATCAACAATAAACTGTTCCCGAAACTGACCTTTTAATACTTCATCCGCAGCTTGAACGATGGCTTGACTAATATCAGCAGGTATGCAATTTAATTCACCATTAGCGATCGCCGTAGCTTTTTTAATTAGTACGCAAGCATCAATATAGGTAGGCAAGGGTTTAATACCGCTAATAGGAAAATTTTCCTTAGCCCGTAAAGTTTGGATTCCATAGTAAGCATCTTGGGGAATTTGCCGCTCTCCCATAGAATCTTTTTCAAGGCGATAATTTTCTGATGCACTCATAATTGTTTTCAATAGTATGGTTAAGAATCCCCCAAGTTTGGAGGATTGTCATTAAATTAGGAAGTCTCGCCACGTAACTCATCAAGGCGGGCTAAAACTTCTTTGCTATGAACAATAGGTCTAACACCAAGATAGGTTTCTTGTAAAATACCTTGGGGATCAATTAAGTAAGTATGACGCAGAGAAACAAAACCCATCCAAGAACCGTAGGCTTTGCTAACAGAACCATCAGTATCAGCGAGGAGGGGGAATTTTAGCCCTTCGGAGTCACAAAATTCAGCGTGGGAGTCGATATCATCTGCACTTACTCCCAGGATTTGCGTATCTCTTTTCAGGTATTCCTCTAAATCTTCTTGAAAGCGTCGCGCTTCTAAGGTGCAGCCTGCGGTAAAGTCTTTGGGATAGAAGTAAAGGACAACCCATTTACCTCGATAGTCAGCCAGAGAAATTTCTCCATCTCCTGTGTTTGTCGGTAAAGTAAATTCTGGGGCAGGTTCATTGAGGGGTGGTTGTTTTCCTCCCAAAGCTTGGGCATGAGGAGTTAAGGCAAACAGACTTAAGAAGATTAAGCAACTAGCAAAGATGGCACGGAGAAAATTGCGGCGAAGCATAGGGCATCAAGATAATTATTGGTACTTAACACAAGTTTATATTTTATCTGGAAAGGGAGGAGGAGATAGAATCCCCTAGAAGAGGAAGTAGGCAAGTTTAGAAGTTAAGTAATAAGCAAAAGGTGGTAGTCAATACCAATATTACGATAATGGCCCTTGTTGAGTAATCTGATACCCTAAATAAGGGTCATTCTCCAAAATAATTCCAAAAGCAATACAAATGAGCAAACACACTTTCAACAGCCAACTCGCCTTTGAAGAAAAAGCCGAAAAATTTGGCAAACAAGCATTAGAATTAGGCTTGATTCCTAGTTTTACCATCCGCTATTTTTCTGACAGTTGGGAATTTTATCTTCCGGTAGATAACCAAACCGAATCTACGGCTTTGACTCCAGAAGAAGCATATCTTAAATTGAAAAAAATGCTTGAAGAGTCTGGGGCAGAACTGTTGCAATAAGTGATAAGTAACCATAATTACCCATTGCAACAGTTCCTTACTAAGTTTACAAGTAGATACAGTGCTAGAGAGCAGTATAAATATGACTTTTCAATATACATATACCCGGTTGAATGTAGCGAACTACCAAGCTTGCAAAGCTTTTTATCAAGATGTGATGGGATTAGAGACTGTCTATAGTGATGATGAAGATGAATATGCTGAGTTCGCTACAGGACAAACCAAAATAACTATTTTTAATCGCCAGAAATTAAAAGAATTTATTGGTAATCAGGAAACAACAACCTACGATCCTAGCTATGCTGGCGTAGCGTTGACTTTTGAGGTAGATAACTTAGACGAGGCGATCAAAAAACTTAAAGGGCAAGGTGTAAAACTAATTAACAATCCTTGGAGTTATCCCGATAGAGGTTTTATTTCCACCTGTTTTCGAGATCCTGATGGGAATTTGATTGAGTTGCAAGAATCGATTTTTCAGCAACTCACCGTGTAGTGATATTTAAGTTTACCGAAGTAAAAAAAGGTTAAAAGGCCCATTTTTCTAGAACGGATTCCCTCTTCACTACTTTTGAGCAACAGTCATTGGCAGAACTTATCTCCAATAGCTAATGGTTTATCGAGAATTGATCGATGTTAAATGCAGAAAATTTTCCTTACTACTATTCAGTTTTATTTTAATAGTTTTCCTGGGCCTTAAATCTCTTATTTTTATGGTAGGCAGAAATCAAACAGAAATTCTCTGGGATACTTGGGGTGTCCCCCATATTTATAGTCCCGATAGCGAGGGTTTATTTCAAGCTTTTGGCTATGCCCAAGCTACTAGCCATGGTGATTTAATTCTGCGCTTATATGGGCAAGCCAGGGGAAAAGGGGCGCAATATTGGGGGGAAGATTACCTCGATTCAGACCGCTATGTGAGGACTGTTGGTATCCCTGCTAGGGCGCAACAATGGTATGAACAGCAAGCCCCACAAATGCAACGCAACCTTAAGGCTTTTGCGGCGGGGATTAATCATTATTGCCAAGAAAATCCAGAAGCAGTTGCTACAGAATTAAAGCAAGTCTTACCTATCAATAGTGTTGATATTCTTGCCCATATCCAAAGGGTAGTAAATTTCCATTTTGTAACTAATCCCCAAGAAGTTGCTTCAATCGGTTCCAATGGTTGGGCGATCGCATCCTCCCACACCAATAACGGTAAGGCCATGTTGCTTGCTAATCCCCACTTACCTTGGTCTGATTTTTACCTGTGGTACGAAGCACATTTGGTTGCACCGGATGTTGATGCTTACGGAGTTGCCTTGGTGGGAATGCCGGGTTTAGCGATCGCTTTTAATGATCATTTAGGTTGGACAACAACGGTTAATACTTTTGATGGCGCTGATGTTTATGATTTAACTTTAACTCAAGGAGGCTATCTTTGGGATGGAGAGATGCGCCCTTTTACCGAAGAAAGTCAAACCATTAAAATTAAGCAAGCAGATGGCAGCTTGCGAGAAGAACAATTAACCATTCTCAATTCTATTCATGGTCCCGTTGTCGCTAAACAAAGCAACAAAGCCCAAGCTTTAAGGGTTGTCGGTTTAGATCGCCCCCATATTTTAGAACAATTCTGGGGTATGGCCAAAGCCCAGAATTTGCAAGAGTTTGAAGCAGCCGTTCAATCTTTACAATTGCCTTTATTTAACATTCTCTATGCCGACAAAGCAGGAGAAATCTTTTACTTATTTAATGCCCAAGTTCCCCAAAGAAACCAAGGAAACTGGGATTATTGGCAGGGTACAATACCTGGAGATACTGCTGCTACCCTGTGGACAGAGTACCATCCCTACGAAGACTTACCCCGCTTAGTTAATCCTCCTAGCGGTTGGTTGCAGAATACTAATGATCCTCCTTGGTTAGCAACCTTTCCTCAACTTCTCAACCCGAAAGATTATCCTGCTTATCTCGCACCCTCTTCATTAGGTAAAGCCGGAGAAATTTTTCGTACCCAACGTTCCATCCGAATGTTGCAAGAAAATGCTAACATGAGTTTTGAGGAACTCATCACCTTTAAGTTCTCTTCTCGCTTAGAGTTAGCTGATCGCCTCTTAGATGAATTAATCCCCGCAGCTAGGGAGTTAGGCAACGAACTAGCACAAGAAGCAGCAGAGGTTTTAGCAGCTTGGGATAGACAGGCGCAAGCTGATAGTCGCGGTGCAGTATTGTTTAGTTTGTGGGCTATGGCTATACAACAGGGTAACTTCTTCGCTACACCCTGGCAAGAAAGCGCCCCCTTAACCACTCCGCAAGGTTTAGCAGACTTGCAACAAGCAGTGCAAACCTTAGAAGTTGTTGCCGATACAATGAAGTCTCTTTATGGTTCGGTAGATGTACCTTGGGGAGAAGTTGTACGCCTAACCTATGAACAATATAACTTACCCGCATCGGGCGCTCTGGGGCTTTTAGGCAGCTTCCGAGTCCTTTACACTGTACCTATGCCAGAAAAGGGCTTTCGTACCTTTGGAGGGGACTCCTACATTGCTGCTATTGAGTTTGGTGATACTGTCAAAGCGAAAGTGCTTAATACCTATGGCAATGCCACTCAACCTAATTCCCCTCACCTAGGAGATCAACTTCCTTTGTACCTACAGGGAGAGTTACGGGAAGCTTGGCGCGATCGCACAGAAATTATGGCTAATTTGGAACGTAAAGAGGTATTCTCACTTTATCAATAACTCATTGTAGAGATTATTAGTATTCACTTTATAGCTTTAAATCTTGCCATTGTTCTTTGGCAAATTTGATTAACTGATTTTTTCTTTGGTTAATCGAGTCTTGATTCCAATCGTTACGCTCAGTTTTATTATCATCGTCAAAAATAATATCTTGGAGTAACATCAGATTAGCGTTTTTGTAAGTTTCCTTTTTTTTCTCAAAACCTTTGTTACTCGCCTCAGAATTTAATGTGGGAGACAGTAAACATAAATTACCAATAGAGTGAACAAATTTTTCGTGTTCGCCATTAGACATATTATCCCAAGAAGATTCATTAATACTCTGAGGTAGTATATGCTCTATAGTTTTATTGGGATTAGAGTCCCATATTTGACTCCAAATAAGTTGATTCAGTTGTTTGTCATTTCCCTTTAATAAATACTCTTCATATTTAGAGAAAAAAATATCTTAACTCCTTTTGCCAATTATTATAACAATCAGATTTTTCAAGTTCTTCAACAGCATCACAGACATAAAAAGTATTAGAACCAACTTGCTTTTTATCTTTGGTTTTTAAACAGACAATTGTTGCCATAAAGTGTATTCTGTCATCATATTTTTCTCTCGCTTCTTCCAGCTTTCTAATATCATTAAATAATGCCTCTCTCTGCTTCTTTTGCCAACTATAATGACGTTGATATTCAGGTATCTTAAAAAGTTTATTACTTAAAATCTCAATTAAAGATTTAAACTCAGGTTGAATTATACTCATATTTTATTTAGCTTGTTTATGCAACTTTATAATTTTAGCTGAAAAATCATGTCTAATCATGCGTTAAGCGACATCTATAGCACTCTAGTCTTCCCCCTTCCTCATCATCCCTTACCTTGCGTATTACTCATGTAGTATAATCGAATAAGTATAGTGGCGCAAAAGGAAACCACACCATGAATACCTTAAGAAACCTACGCAACATTGGTATTTCTGCCCATATCGACTCTGGCAAAACGACTTTAAGTGAGCGGATTTTATTCTACACAGGAAAAATCCACAAAATTGAAGAAGTACGAGGCGGTGGTAGTGGGGCGAAAATGGATTACATGGAGTTGGAAACCCTTAAAGGTATTACCATTACCTCAGCCGCAACTACCTGTTTTTGGCAAGATAAACAAATCAATCTTATTGATACACCTGGTCATGTCGATTTTACCATTGAAGTAGAACGAGCTTTGCGGGTTCTTGATGGGGCTGTTATGGTCTTGTGTGCTGTTGCTGGGGTACAGTCTCAATCAGTCACTGTAGATCGGCAGATGAAGCGCTACAACGTGCCACGTTTAGCTTTCATTAATAAGATGGATCGTCCTGGTGCAGATCCTTGGCAGGTTTTGCAAGGGTTACAGGAAAAACTAAATTTACACCCAGTGTTGTTGCAATATCCTCTTGTCACAGACGAGGGGTTTGTAGGAGTGATTGACTTAATCACTATGAAAGCCAACTACTATGAGGGAAAGCAGGGAGAAAATGTTGTTACCAAAAAGATTCCCGATGGTTTCTGGCAAACGGAAGCAAAGTTAGCTAGGGAGAAACTTTTAGACCAGGTTTCTCTATTTTCTGACCAAATTACTGCTCAGTTACTAGCAGGTGAAGAAGTTTCTCCTACAACTATTCAAGAAACCATTCGGCAAGCTACTTTAAACAGAGAAATTGTCCCGGTGTTGCTGGGTTCAGCTTTTCAAAATAAAGGAGTACAAAATCTTCTTGATGCGGTATCTTTATACCTGCCTTCTCCTTTAGATAGGGAGGCGGTGCAAGCGACAGAGAGGATAACCGGAGAAAAGGTAATCATTGAGGCAAATCCTGATGCCCCTTTTGTCGCCTTAGCCTTTAAGCTAATAGAAGACGAATTTGGTCAGCTAACCTACATTCGCATCTACTCCGGAACTCTGCATCAAGGAGATCGCCTCTTTAACCCTCGTACTCAAAGAGTCATCCGTGTCAGCCGTTTGATTCGGCTTCATGCTGGAGATCGGGAAAACCTTGATTCAGCACAAGCGGGGGAAATTATTGCCCTGTTAGGGGTTGAATGTGCTTCGGGAGATACTCTTTGTTCTGAGGATCTCAATCTTTCTTTAGAGAATATGTTTATCCCCGGACCTGTTATCACCCTAGCAATTACTCCCAAAACCCAGGAAGACGGGGTGCAGATGTCAAAAGCCCTCAGCCGCTTCGTCCGTGAAGACCCCACTTTGCACGTTAGTAGCAGTCCTGAAGGAGGAGAAACTCTAATTTCTGGTATGGGAGAGTTGCATCTCGATATTTATCTTGAACGTTTGCGACGGGAGTATGATGCTGAAGTATATGCTGGTCAACCAGCAGTTGCTTACCAAGAAACTATTACCAAAGCAGCCCAGTTTGACTACAAACTCAAAAAACAAACAGGAGGCCCTGGTCAATATGCCCACATCACAGGGCATTTAGAACCTTGTGAAGGGGACTTTGAGTTTGTGGATAAGGTTGTAGGGGGAGCAATTCCTAAACAATTTATCCCTGCTTGTGAGAAGGGTTTCCTGGATGCGATCGCGACGGGTTATGTTCAGGGTTATCCCGTTGTTGGGGTCAAGGTTGTCCTTGAAGGTGGTTCCTATCATCCCGTTGATTCTAAGGATATCGCTTTCCGTTATGCTGCTAGACAAGCTTTTGAACAAGCTTTTGCCCAAGCAAGTCCAATTATCTTGGAACCGATTATGTTAGTGACAGTAGAAACTCCTGATCAGTTTGTCGGTAGGGTACAAGGCAATCTCTTATCCCGCCGTGGTTTGCTGATTGGTTCAGAGGTCTTAACCGATTACACAGTGATTCGCGCCGAAGTACCTTTAAAAGAGATGTTCGGTTACTCCACAGATTTACGTTCCCTGTCTCAAGGAATGGCCAATTTTTCTCTGGAGTTATCAGGATATAAACCTACCCGTTAGGTTAAATCAAAAAACTGTAGAGGAGTTTTTAAAAACATCTCTACAGTTTTTTAATATTGCTCATTGGTCAGGGACTAGGGGTCAGGGGCCAGAGGTCAGGGGAACAATACATTCTTTCCTTTTGACTTTTGACTGGGGGCTACTCCCTTCTACCTGCCAATACCGATATAACGGAAACCCGCTTTTTCTGCGGCTGCTTTGTCGAGGAAGTTACGACCATCAATAATTACAGGATTGTTCATACGCTTAGCTAAAGCTTCGTAATCCAACTCAGCAAATTGCTGCCAATCGGTCACTAAAACCAAAGCATCACAACGATCTGCTAACATATTAATCTCGGTTTCTACAATCACCCCAGACAAACCATGACTCATGCCACTTTGAGAAACAATGGGGTCATAGGCTTTTACTTTTGCTCCCAAGCGGTTCAATTCTTCAATTAAGTTTAAAGCTGGTGCATCCCGCATATCATCAGTGTCTGGTTTGAAAGTTAAACCTAGTAAACCAACTACTTTACCTTTAAGGATCTTTAATTCCTTTTGCAACTTTTCTAAAGATATAACTCGTTGGCGCTTGTTAACATTAACGGCACTTTTCAGTAACTCTGCTTCATAACCATAATCATCAGCAGTATGAATTAAAGCAGAGACATCTTTGGGGAAACAAGAACCTCCCCAACCAATTCCTGCTTGTAAGAACTTTTTACCAATACGGGAATCTAAACCGATTCCGGCTGCTACTTGAGTGACATCAGCACCGACGCGATCGCAGATATTGGCTACTTCATTAATAAAGCTAATTTTGGTGGCCAAAAATGAGTTAGCAGCATACTTAATCATCTCAGCAGAGTTGAGGTCTGTTTCAACTACAGGAACAGGAGGCAAAGATTTATCTTCGCTAAATTCCCGTGAAACCAAAGGTGCATAAAGCTCTTGCATCATAGCTAAAGCTTTTTCACTATTACTGCCTAAAACAATGCGGTCTGGGTTAAAGGTATCATAAACCGCAGAACCTTCCCGGAGAAATTCAGGGTTACTAACCACATCAAATTCCGCCGCAATTTTCTCCATCACTTCAGTGCCACCACCGGAAGGAATCAAGGATTTTTGCCTTTCTGCCACTCCATCTAAGACAATCATCCTTACCCAGTCACCAGAACCGATGGGAACCGTAGATTTATTAACTATTACTTTATAACCATCTTTTAAATGAGCGCCGATTCCCCGCGCCACCGCCTCTACATAACGGGTATCACTTTCCCCTGTGGGCAAGGGAGGGGTTCCCACCGCAATAAACAAAATTTCCCCATGATCTACCCCAGCTTCCAAATCCGTAGAAAATTTCAAACGTCCTGACTCAGCAGAAGATTTCATCAAATCCGAAAGCCCCGGTTCATAAATGGGAGATTGTCCTGACTGCATTAACTTAACTTTTTGTTCATTGTTGTCAATACAAATAACCTCGTGGCCAATATGAGAAAGACATACACCTGTAACCAAACCAACGTATCCAGTACCAATAACACAAACGCGCATAGAATTAATCCTCAAAGAACAGTAGTTGAATCTGTCAATTAAAAATTGACGGGTAAGGGGTCAGGGGTCAAGGGTAAGGGATAACCTTTCATTGTCAAAACTATTCCCTAATTTTATTTGCCCAGGCGGTTACTAAAATCTTCTATTGTTAGTTTTAATCCCTCTTTTAGAGCAATCGTTGGTTCCCAGCCAAGAATTGTTTTGGCTTTAGTAATATCGGGTTGTCGCTGTTTAGGATCGTCTTGGGGTAAGGGTTTATAAACAATTTCTGCATCAGGATTGATCATATTTTGAATGGTTTGAGCCAATTCTAAAATCGTATATTCACCAGGATTGCCAATATTAACAGGGCCAATACAATCGCTATTCATTAAGCGAATAAATCCCTCCACAAGGTCAGATACGTAGCAAAAGCTACGGGTTTGAGAACCGTCGCCATATACGGTTAAAGGTTCCCCTTGCAAAGCTTGGACAATAAAGTTACTAACTACTCGTCCATCATGTTCTAACATTCGAGGTCCGTAGGTATTAAAAATACGTACCACCCTAATATCTACACCATTTTGACGATGATAATCAAAAGCGAGGGTTTCTGCTACTCTTTTTCCTTCGTCATAGCAAGACCGAATGCCGATACAATTAACATTGCCTCGATATTCTTCCGGTTGAGGATGAACATCAGGATCGCCGTATACTTCAGAAGTAGAAGCCAAAAAAAATCTTGCCTTTACTCGCTTAGCTAAACCCAACATATTTAAGGTTCCGATTACATTGGTTTTAATGGTTTTTACTGGGTTGAACTGATAGTGAACCGGAGAAGCAGGACAAGCAAGATGATAAATTTGGTCTACTTCCAAGCGAATAGGTTCAGTAATGTCGTGACGAATTAGCTCGAAATAGGGATTATCCAGCCACTTAAGAATATTTCTTTTGTGACCAGTATAAAAGTTATCAAGACACAGCACTTCATTGCCCTGCGTCATTAATCTATCGATTAGATGGGAACCGATAAAACCAGCACCACCTGTTACCAAAATTCTCATACAACTGACTCTATTGGAGTTTAAACCAATCCTAAGTTAACTTTGGAAATGTGGAATGTCTAGATAATTTAGTATTTATACAAAGGTTGTGGTTTCATGACTTCATACTTTTTTTGTTTGATTTATAGAAATAGTGTTCCCACTACGGTTATAACTTTATCGAAAGAGTAATCTGTAAATTGTTCTGGGGATAGAATTTGGGAGATAAACCTTTTTTCTCTATAAAAAAGCCCGGATTGTTATTAATCCGGGTTAATCAAGCACAATTAGTTGATGAATAGTTTTTAGAGTCAAGGAATTTCCTTTACCTCAACCACAATATCTTCGACACAACAAAAAACCGTATACCTTTTATTCTTCTTCAAGCAATTGGAGGATTTTGTAAGTTACTTCCATACTTTCTTGATAAAGGCTATCTTGTCCCCAACGTTGGAGTTGCCCAGATAACAAATCCTCAGTTTTTTGGTCAAATAAAGGAGTTACTTGCTGAATACGACAAGATTGTGCGCCACCGCCGGATTCCATACGCATACAGCCTGTAGTTTCCGAACACAAAACAGTACAGCAATCAGCATCTAAATCGGTGGAAGTGAGACGTAAACTAGTTAAATCTCCTGGAACATCTCCCCAATCGGCGGTAGGAATGCCTGCTAATTCTGCTTCTACGGTAACTTGAGCATCAGTAGTAAATTTGATGCGTCTGATATCATAGTCCCCTCCTTCTTTGACGAAAGAAATAGGCTGCCATTTAAGGCGACTAGCTAACCAACCCAAGTACATCAAGGCTTGAGACTGGTTGCCTTTTTCATAATCAATGGTAACACGGTCAACTTTCTTAATATCCGCTCTTCTTTCTGGAGGATCGAAAGCTTCTGCTGCTAGTTCTTGCCATGCTGCTAATCTACCCCAGTTTAAGTCAGCAACGATATTTTTTTGTTCCAATAGTTGGCCAACTTTAGCTAAGTCAGCTTCGGGAGACATAAAACTACTAGAGTCAAAAATGATGGTGTCGCTACTTCCTGTTAAGCGCTTAAATAAGCCATATTCAGGATCAGGGGTAGCTTTCCACCAAATATATTTCGGTAAACCACTAATCAACAAGGCAGAAATCACGCCACCAATGCGTTCAAGGGGCCTCTGATGTACCCCGTAGGGTAATGTATTCACAGCAAATCAAAGAAGCATTTTTACTGCGTTTCTGAATAGGACAATAAGCAGAAACTTGGGCTTTTACCCCTTCGTCTTCCCCCGCTATGGGGCAAAGGGTAATAATCCGACAAGGATTAGAAACAGCGATCGCATCAGCAACCCCAGCTCCTTCTAAATCCGGAGAATATTTGATTGCTGCTGTTTCGTTTTCTGGGGTTAATTTATCTTCCTCTTTGGCTTTTTCAAATTCTTCTTCCAATCTCTTCAGGAAATCGGCATTAGATTTGCCTGTAACCTCTAATTGATATTTTTTCTGGGCTGCTTTAATTGCCGCAGTAGTACGAGGTCCAGCAATGCCATCAACTGCACCTTTGTAAAACCCTAAAGCAGCAAGTAGTTGTTGAGTTCCATCTGGTTCATAAACTATAAAACTAAAGGTAGTAGCCCTAGTAGCAGAACCATCTTCACCACCATAATTTTGCCAGATTTCTTGTAATTCTGATTCAATGTCATCAATTGAGACATCTTTAGGAGTTTGGAGAGAAACAATCGGGGCTGATTTTGTAAGTACCATTTTTCAGTTACCAATGATCAGTTATCAGTGTAGGGGCGACCCGTTTTCGGTAATATTGTTGATAAATCAGAGTTTAAATTGGGTCGCCTTTTGGGTTCAGTGTCTAAAGTTTAAATTGGGTCGCCCTTTGGGTTCAGTATCATAACCGTCGCCAGCTTCTGCCATCGCGGTTGATGAGAAATTCGGCTTCTGTGGGTTCCCAAGTACCTGCTTCGTATTGAGGAACAGTGGTAGGATCGGCGGGGGCATCCCAAGCAGCTAAGGCTGGGGTAACAACTCGCCAGGCTTCCTCTACTTCATCGGCGCGAGTAAAGAGGGTTTGATCTCCTAACATACAGTCGAGGAGGAGACGGTTGTAAGCATCAGCGGTTGCCATGCCAAAAGAGGAACCGTAGTTAAAGTCCATATCTACAGAGCGACTACGTAATTCTGTACCAGGCATTTTCGCTTCAAAGCGCAAAGAAATTCCTTCATTCGGTTGAATACGCATAGCCAAAACATTAGGGCTGACTTGCCTAGCAGCAGATTGGAAGATTAGTAAGGGAACTTCTTTGAAATGGATAGAAATTTCTGAGACTTTTTTCGGCAACCTTTTACCTGTACGCAAATAAAAGGGGACACCTTTCCAGCGCCAGTTATCTACCAAAAGTTTCATCGCCACAAAGGTTGGTGTGGTAGATTCTGGGTTAACTCCCGATTCTTCTCTGTATCCAGGTACAGGTTTTCCTTTCATCCAACCTTGGGAATATTGACCACGAATAGCACAGCGATCTAGGTTATTGATATCTGCTAGGTGAGCCGCTTGTAGAGCTTTAACTTTTTCGTTGCGAATACTATCAGCGTTTAAACCATTGGGAGGTTCCATGGCGGTAAGGGCAAAAAGCTGAAGCAGGTGATTTTGAATCATATCCCGCAATGCTCCTGATTTATCGTAGTAACCTGCCCTTTCTTCTACACCAACGGTTTCAGCAACGGTAATCTGGACATGATCTACAAATTGCCGATTCCACAAAGGTTCAAAAATGGCGTTGGCGAAACGAAATACCAGGAGGTTTTGGACTGTTTCTTTACCCAAGTAGTGGTCGATGCGATAAACTTGTTCTTCTCGGCAAACTTCTTGGACTACTTTATTGAGCTTTTGAGCAGAGGTTAAATTTTTACCGAAGGGCTTTTCAATTACAAGGCGATGGTGAGCTGGATCTTCTAGCATCCCTGCTGCCCCAAGGTTTTGAATAGCGGGAACAAAAAAATTCGGGGAAACCGAAAGATAAAAGACTCGATTACCCTGTGTTCCCCTTTTGCCATCCAATTCTGCTAAGAAAGCTTTCAGTTTTTCATAGCTTTCCGGTTCGTCCATGTTACCAGAGCAGTAAAATAAACCTTGGGCAAAGTCTTCCCAAACCTCTTCTGATTGAATACCATCGGAAAATTCTTCAATACCTTCGCGCATTTGCTGACGAAAATAATCGTGGCTCCAATCTCTACGGGCAACACCAACTATCGTAAATTCTGGTGGCAATCTCCGCTCTAGTTTGTGTTTATATATTGCTGGAACCAATTTGCGTTGGTTAAGGTCGCCAGAAGCACCAAAAATAACCATAATTAATGGTTCTGGGGAACGTTCTTGGCGCAGTCCGACTCGAAGGGGATTTTCTTGGAGAGTAACCATTTGTTCAGTTATCAGTTGTCAATTTAGCCTGCGGCAACGGCTACGCCGTACAGTTAGTTATCAGTAAGACTGCTTTGTAGGTAGAGGCGACCCATTTTCTGGTATTTCAGAAATTACTGTAGTCTTATTGGGTCGCCCGGTGTAAATTCAAGCGGCTATTTGCTTAACTTTGGAGTCTAGGGAGTCCATTAAAGAGTCGAAGGGTTTAATGAATTTATCGATGCCTTCATCAAGAAGTTCAGCCATTACTTCATCAAGGTTGATGTCAACATCAGGATCTTTTAAACCTTCGATGGTTTGGTAAGCCTTGTCAACATCGGTTTCAATACGGCTGAAGGGATCGCAATGATCAGCACAAGCTTCAATAGTATTGGGAGGAAGAGTATTAACAGTATTTGGTCCTACCAACTCATCCACATACATAACATCGCTGTATTCAGGATTTTTGGTGCTAGTACTTGCCCAGAGTAAACGTTGTACTTTAGCTCCTTTGGCTTCTAAAGCTTTCCAACGCTCACTACCAAAAATCTCTTTATATTTCTGGTAAGCAACTTTAGCATTAGCGATCGCAATTTTACCTTTAAGTTCTTCGAGTTTCGCTTTTTTCTCTAAACGATCTACACCTTTTTTAAGTTTGGCATCAAGGCGATCATCAATATTACTATCAATGCGACTGAGGAAGAAACTAGCTACAGAGGCGATTTTACTAATATCTTCCCCTGCTTCAGCTCGTTTTTCCAAACCTTTGATATAAGCCCAAGCTGTGTCTACATAACTGTCTACGGAGAATAGGAGAGTGACATTAACATTGATACCTTTGCTAATCACCTCTTCTACTGCCGGCAAGCCTTCGGAAGTGCCAGGAATCTTAATCATGACATTTTCCCGACCGAGGGCTTCGTAGTAGCGAACCGCCTCTTTGATAGTACTTTCAGTATCCTTAGCTAAATTGGGGGGAACTTCAATACTTACATAGCCATCTAAACCGTCGGTTTCTTCGTAAATTCCTTTGAAGATATCGCAAGCATTACGAATATCCTCAAAAACTAAAGACTCATAAATTTCTGTTGTCGATTTGCCCGCCTCAATGCCCTTAGCAATATCAGCATCATAAACTTTGTTGCCAGCGATCGCCTTTTCAAAAATAGCTGGGTTAGAAGTAATTCCATGAATACCACGACTGGTAATCATCTCTTTCAATTCACCAGACTCAATGAGATCCCGGCTTAAGTTATCCATCCAGATACTCTGACCGTATTTTTGGCCAATTTCAAAGATAGGATTTTTAGCTGTAGCTGTCATAATTTCTCCTGTGATTGTTTTAAACTTTAATTCTTAAACTTGTAAACAGTCTGCATCCGCCTTAAGAGGTAAATATCTTGAATCGATACCTACCATAACTGTTTCGTCAAACACTAACTGTTTCATCAGACACTCTCCTGACATAATCTTGTATGAAAGATTCCACTAAGTTGACATCTTCTGTACTGCCAATTACTAAGGGTGTGCGAGCGTGTATTTGGTCTGGTACGATATCCAAAATTGCTTGGGTTCCCGTGCTAGCTTTACCTCCTGCTTGCTCGATCAAAAAGGCTAAAGGTGCAGACTCATAAAGAAGTCGCAGTTTCCCATGGGGGTTTTTAATTGTGCCTGGATATAAGAAAACTCCACCCTGAAGAAGAATACGGTGAAAATCCCCCACCAATGCACCGCTGTAGCGAGAGGTATATCCTTCGTGGCGGTGGACATAACGGATATATTCCCTAATCGACTCATCCCACTGCCAGTAATTTCCTTCATTAACACTATAAACGGGCCCATGTTGGGGAACTTTAATGTTTTCCTGAGCCAGGATAAATTCTCCTAAGCTGGGATCAAGGATGAAGGAGTGAACTCCATGACCAATGGAATAAACCAAGATGGTACTTGGACCATAAAGTACATATCCCGCCGCAATTTGCTTGTTTCCTGTTTGTAATAAATCTTTCCCGTCGCCATCTAGATCGTCACCTTCTTGTTGGCGGACAGCGAATATAGAACCAACATTGAGGTTAATATCTACATTAGAAGAACCATCAATGGGGTCATAGAGCAGAGTATAACGACCAATAGGACAGTTTTCGGGGATATAATAGGGTTTCTCCATTTCCTCAGAAGCTAAGCGACAAACAAGACCGCTTTGCTTAAAAGCAGAGATAAAGACATCGTTGGCGTAAATATCCATCTTTTTGACGGATTCCCCTTGCACATTAATCTCGCCAGTAAATCCTAATGCCCCAGCCATTAAACCTGCTTTGCTCAAGCGCCGAGAAACAAGTTTGCTTGCTAGAGCAATGCGGTTCATAATAGCGCTGATATCCTGAGCTTCTGACGAAAAGCCTTGAAGCTGCTGTAGAACATGACGAGATAAGGTAGTACAATCCCTATCCAAAGCGTACTCTTGAGTACCAGGCTGTTCCTGATTTGGCATATAATTTATCCTCCTGTCGAGTAACGCTAAGTTTGACTTGCTTCTCTACTTACATATTAAGGAGGTATTTCTAATTTGCTTAGTAACTTTAGACTAGCTTCAGGTTGATATCACTTTATCAACTTTATTTTTTCTTACTACTCAATAGAAATAGACTGAGGGCCTTCGTCTGTATTGACTACTTTGTTGAAAGTGGGGCTAGATACAGAGGCTCCTTGGTTTTCTAGCCAACTTTTTAAAGGATCTTCAGAAAGGTCGAGTCTAAACACACCAGAAAATAGACCGCCGACAAAAGCAAGAGGTTGTTGAGCTAATTCTTTGGCAATAGGGCCTAATTCACTAATGAACATAGAAAAACTCCTCATAAAACTTTTTCCTCTTCTGGAATTGTAGCGTGTCTAGCTATTAGTCTGATCATTGGTCATTAAAACTGTTTCCCCTAAATATTTTCTCAAATAGGGAGAAAACACTTCGTAAATAAGAGTTAAGGGTTTTTGATCATGCCAAAACAAATAATGGCGGCCCCAAAAAGGGCCTTTTTGCCAAAGGCAGCTTCTAAAGCTTCAGAATGACCGTAATAAATACCTTGAATATCTCGATATAACTCTGTATGCAAGCGTGAGAGACTTTCCCAAATTGGTAGAGAACGATTCTGTAAATACTCATCTACCTGGTTAGCCCCCCACCAAGAAGTAGCATAGGCAAGGCGTTGACCAGAAGCAGTACGTAGCCATACCTGTCGCCTTAATCTTGGTTCTGGTACTGCTTCAATGAGGGTGGGTGCGTAGTCATTATTGTTGCCAATAGGAGACATATCGATTACGTCTACCTCTGTAGGTTCGCGAGTAAGGAGTTTAAGGTGACGAGTGGGGGAACCATCTCCTAGAAGTAGTATCTGCCACGCAGGTGCAAGTTGAGAGTGAGGAAGTCCTTGTTTAACCACTTCTTCTCCCGCTTCCCATATGGGCTGGAGGCGATGCCAGCCTGTTTGTATAGTGATGCTGTTTGTAGGTATCAAGGTCACAGAAATTTTATTTACATATCTTAACACTTTATTTGAAAATAACTTCTTCTGGTTGAGAAACAACTATGAAAGCAATAACTTTAAAAGGCTATTTATTGATCAGGTTTTCAATATCTTTAACTCTATATAGGTAGAAACTAGACCAAACAATCTCACTTAAGAGACATTACTTGGAGCTTAAGCCTAATTTAGGATAATCAATAAATTGAATAAAACTATGTATTTAAAAGCATCCCAAAATTGCTTACCTATCAATTATTAAATTAGGCTATTTTAATCATGACAAAAACATCTGAACGTCGTCCTACCCCTGAAGAAATTCCTGGACAAAAGCTCGATTATCCTGCTTCTCAAGAAGATATGACACCTCAGCCTGATAGTGATTTATCTAACTATAAACCTGCGGAGAAACTTGAGGGTAAAGTTGCCTTTATTACGGGTGGAGATTCGGGAATTGGTAGGGCGATCGCTATTGCCTATGCGATGGAAGGTGCAGATGTGGCTATTTTCTTTGACCAAAATGTCAAAGATGCTCAAGTTACTAAAGAAGCCGTAGAAAAAAGAGGTCAGGAATGTTTGGTGATTCAGGGGGATGTGAGAGAATTTGCTAATTGTGAAAGCGCTATCAAAGAAACAGTAGAAAAGTTTGGTAAGCTCAATATTTTAATTAATAATGCGGCTTACCAAATGACTCAAAAGAAGTTTGAGGACATTAGTTTAGAGCAGTTTCGTCGCACCATGGAAACTAATGTCTTTGGCTATTTTTATATGGTTAAAGCAGCTTTGCCCTATCTCAAGGAAGATGATGTCATCATCAACACCGGTAGTATCGTCGGCAAAATTGGTAAAGGAATGCTGGTAGATTACTCTACTAGTAAAGGGGCAGTGCATACCTTTACCAAAGCTTTAGCTCTTAATCTTGGCGATCGCAAGATTCGTGTCAACTCGGTTGTCCCTGGCCCTGTTTGGACTCCTAATATTCCTGCGACTATGCCTAAAGACAAAGTAGATAATTACGATAAAGATGGCATCATTAAACGCACAGCACAACCAGAAGAACTTGCTCCTGTGTATGTTTTCCTAGCTTGTAGTGATAGCAGTTTTGTTACCGGGGCTTTATATGATGTCACCGGAGGGCAACTTTCTAGCACTTGAAGAAAGCAATAGGGAAGGGAGTAGGTAGCAAAGAAACCATTAGATGAAAGTTTTTTTAGTCATTAAAGTTTGCTCCCAAAGGTACTAGCAAAGGTTAGGGAAGCCTAGCAATTCTTGATATCCTTGTAGAAGTTATCTAAGGAGATTTCTATTGCTCACTCCCTACTCACTTGATAAAGCATGAGAGTTTTTCATACCATTCGCATCTACAATCGCCAAACTAGATCTGTACATACCTTGGAAGTGCCGGAAGATCAATATATCCTTACCAGTGTTGAAGAACAAAATACATCCTTACCTTTTTCCTGTCGTAATGGTGCTTGTACAACCTGTGCGGTAAGAGTAATTAGCGGGGAAATATATCAACCAGAAGCTATGGGATTATCTCCCCAACTGCAAGAAAAAGGTTACGCTCTTTTGTGTGTTGGTTATCCTCGCTCTGATCTTGAAGTAGAAACTCAGGATGAAGATGAGGTTTACGAACTTCAGTTTGGTAAATATTTTGCAAAGGGAAAGGTGCGGTTTGGTTTGCCTTTGGATGAGGATTAAAGCTTTTGTTTTGCTGGGTTGTACCCTAATGCTTTGGGGTTGTCGTTCCCCTCAACCTCCTGTAGGAGTGACAGCAAAAGTGCAGAGGGTGGTTACAGGACAAAGTATTGAAGTCGTAGAACAATCTCAACAGCAAGCCTTGATTGAAAAAGTGAGACTTATTGGTATTGAATCACCGGACTTGGAACAGCAACCTTGGGGGCTGGAAGCAAGGAATAATTTAGCAGAGTTATTAGGGGAACTTCAAGGAGAACAATGGATATTAGGGGAAGTGCTTTTGGAGTTTGATTCTCAACAGAAAGACAATTTTGGTAGTCGTTTGGCATATGTTTGGCATGGGGATCTTTTAGTTAATGAACAACTACTCCAAGCTGGATCTGTACTTGCTAAATCGCGATCACCTAACAACAAATATCAAGAACGTCTCCAACGGGCCCAGGAATATGCTCAAATTATGGGTTATGGTATCTGGAACCCAGAACAGCCTCTACGTCAAACTCCAGAAGAGTTTCGCCAGAGGCAGTGATTTAACTTTTCTCCTCATACCCTCTTATCCTCTTTAGGGGTTCACTTAAAGCCTTGACTACCGCTTCCAAACACCGAGAATCAGTTAGCATCCAAGGATGTAAGGGAATATTCAGCTTGACTTGTTTTCCTACTGGTATTAAAGAACTTTGGGCAGGAACAATCATTAAATCGAAAGGTGTCCAAATGGTTGTGAAATTCAGTTTCCTTAATATTTCTGTACCATCATGGTTTAAATCTTCTAGTAAAGAACTATGGGGCCGCATTTGTACACACCCTGGACGTTGAGATAATTGAGCAATAATTGTGCCATGATTAGGTGCAGAGATACTAATATAGCGTTGTACTTGCTTAATTCCTCCTAGTCTTTGCAAATAGTAGCGAGTAACAATTCCTCCCATACTGAAACCAACTAAATCTAAAGGTTGTTGAGGAGTAAAATTAGCTTCAACATATTCTGCTACTTGCACTGCCAGTTTATCTAAACCTAAGTCTCCGTTATTGGGAGTCAAGTTTAATTTGTATACAGACCAACCTAATTTTGTCAAGTAAGCTGACAGGGAATTGAAAACGGCAACGGTATCATTGATGCCGTGAACGAGTAGTACCGGATTGCGATCAAATTTTGCGGGCATTTGTGCAAGTGCAAAATGAGTTAAATGTTAAATTTTATTGAAAAAACAGATTTTTTAGGGCTTTATAAAACGGAATTTCGGATTTTTATTAACTTATATTAATAAACATTGCTAGAAATTTATTTTTCTGGCTTTATTAATAATAAGAAATGAAAACTTCGCCGCGAAATTCTATCTTCCTCTGATTTCAGGAAATAGGTCTTAGCAGATTAACAACTGGAGTTCCAAGACTTCAGTTACTACTAACTTTATTATAAATTCAGGAGTTATTGCCAATGTTTGGTTTTGGAAAAAAAAAGAATGGCTTTTTTGCGGAAATAAAGGAAGGAGCAACCGAATTACAAGAAAATGTTAAAGAAGGGGTTGCTGAATTAAAGGAAAATGTCAAAGAAGGTACATCTGAATTACAAGAGAACGTCAAAGAAGGTACAGCAGAATTAAAGGAAAACATCAAAGAAGGTGTTGCTGACATCAAAGATAGCCAAAATAAAAAAACAAAAACCAAGATAGAGAAGTCAGCTACCGAGCAAATTAATACCCAAACAAAAAAAACTGCTCCTGCTTCTGAAGCTGATCGCATCAGTGAACTAATCTCTTCAGCAGTTCAAGGTAATAATAATAACAAAAATACTAAAGCAGAATCTGAAGATTTAGTAGGTTTTGCATCTAAAAACTTTACCTTAGCTCCCACTCCTCGCCGTCGTCCAGGAGCCAACATGACCATGTTTAAAGAGATGGCTAGTCAGGCAAAAATCCCTAGAAATTAAACTTGGTTTTTGATTTAATTTCAACAATAACATACTTGTTAAGTAGATAAACTTAGGGGGTGGGTTAAGACACCCATCTCTGTTTATGTATTAAAACCCTTAAAGACATCTTTAAAATAATTTTATAATTTATTTTTTATTGCCTCCTTCTTTCCTCGATAAGATTATAATCAAATCAGACAAGATTCAATGCCAGCTTAATTTATGCCTACTTTTAGAAATTTAGGTAGAAAGCATCCTAAAAGTTGCTAAAATACTAAACTACTGATCGCTTTTTCATTCCAACCACAAGTGATAAAGACATAAGTACTAGCCATTTGTACTCCTTGGAATGTTCCCTTCAGTCAAGTATTTTGCTAAGCAGCAAAAAGAAAAAATAAAGCTATTTATGTTTGAATGATGAAGTCTCTTCCTTCCTCTATCATTAGCTTAGCCAAATTTTGGATTGCTCGTAATTTTCGCCTAGAAAAAAATTAGTTAGGAATAAAGTTTCCACTAAGCAGCAAAGCTGTTAGAAGTAAGGAATATTGTGCTTACTATTTAGTGGCATTGAATCTGCACCAGGATAATTTATAGATGTTCAGCAAATGTATCCTGAACATCTATATTTACCTAAGAATCAAGCTTATAGATCAATATCGAGTAAGGCACATTTAGAGATGATCTTTCCCTGGAGACTGTTTAACCTAATCTTCATCTTGTCGTTAGTAGCGGGATGCTCTGAACCAAATAAATCTGTAACTCAGGCAGGAGTATCATTCAAAAATGACAGCTACATAGCTAGCATCACCACAGTATCCCAAAGTTCTCATCGAGTTAGTGAGCATGAGCAAATTATTACGCCTCAACAAATAGGGAAAGCTCAGTTAGGAATGAGGGTTGGAGAACTTAAACAGCTTTATCCCCAGGCAAACTATCGTTTAACTAGTTTGCCGGATATACCCCGTGCGATCGCAGTTTCTGAAAATGCTGAAGATTTATTTTACTTCATCGCTAGCCCAGATAATGGCGAATTTCCAAAGGATGAAGCCGTCATTATGTTTTTAATTACTAATAACCCAAATTATGGCACTGCCGAAGGCATTAAACCTGGTACTTCTTTGGCAGAAGCCACCCAAGCTTACGGTGGGATACAACTTTACTTTTCTCCCGATGTTGAATATGCTCAATTCCAAAATCAGCCTAGCAACCCCCGCAGCGGTATGGGTTTTTGGGCTAAAGCCGCAACAGGTCAAAAAGCAGCCGGGATTTATCAGTGGAGTGATCCCCAACAAAATAGTTGCCAAACCACAAGTTCCGGGTTTTGCCAATCGAATCAATTTAACCCTGGCTCAGAAATTTGGTATATTTCCGTTGGTAGCCAGCGCTAAGTCAAAATTAAAAATTAGAAATTAAAAATTAAAAATTAAAAAGTACTGCTACCTAGGTACAGTAGGTAATATAAATCCCCCCGCCAATTACCATTTTCTGCCAAAATATTCTCCAGTAGCATGGCAAAAAACTATTCTACTTTTTAATTAAAATAAAATACGCTTAAGATGCAATTTTCAAAAATACTGATTGCTAATCGAGGAGAAATTGCTTTAAGGATACTAAGAAGCTGCGAGGAAATGGGCATAGCTACTGTTGCGGTTCACTCCACAATCGACCTTCAGGCTCTCCATGTCCAACTAGCAGACGAAACTGTCTGTATTGGCCCACCTCCTAGTGGTAAAAGTTACTTAAACATTCCTAATATTATTGCTGCTGCTTTAACTCGCAATGCTACAGCAATTCACCCCGGTTATGGATTTCTAGCGGAAAATGCTCGTTTTGCTGAAATTTGTGCTGACCATCAAATTTCCTTTATTGGCCCTTCTCCAGAAGCAATTTTAGCTATGGGGGATAAATCAACTGCTAAAAAGACTATGGAGCAAGCAGGAGTTCCCACTGTTCCAGGGAGTAAAGGACTGCTCAGAGATGAAGAAGAAGCTTTAGTGGTAGCTCGTAATATTGGCTATCCTGTGATGATTAAGGCAACTGCTGGAGGAGGAGGGCGAGGTATGCGTCTTGTAAGGGAAGAAAGCGAACTAGTTAAGCTTTTTTTTGCGGCCCAAGGAGAAGCAGAAGCTGCCTTTGGTAATGGGGGGGTTTATATGGAAAAGTTCGTAGAAAAACCCCGCCATATTGAATTTCAGATCCTTGCTGATAGTTACGGTAATGTTATTCACTTAGGAGAAAGGGACTGCTCTATTCAAAGACGTAACCAGAAATTGCTAGAAGAGGCTCCCAGCGCAGTTTTGACCCAGGAATTGCGGAGAAAGATGGGGCAAGCTGCTGTTATGGCAGCAAAGTCAATCAACTATATTGGCGCAGGTACAGTGGAGTTTCTCCTTGATTGTTCTGGCGAGTTTTATTTTATGGAAATGAATACTCGTATTCAAGTAGAACATCCTGTTACAGAAATGATTGCCGGATTGGATCTTATCTGTGAACAGATTCGCATTGCCCAAGGAGAAAAATTACGCTTAACTCAAGACGAAGTTAATCTTCAAGGTCATGCCATTGAATGTCGCATTAACGCTGAAGATCCTGACCACAATTTCCGCCCTCATCCCGGTCAAATCAGTGGTTATTTACCTCCAGGTGGGCCGGGAGTTCGCATGGATTCCCATGTCTATACTGATTATCACATTCCCCCTTATTATGACTCTTTGATTGGTAAACTTATCGTTTGGGGAGAAGATCGCAATGCAGCTATTAAGCGCATGAAAAGAGCATTACGGGAATGTGCTATTACCGGAGTTCCTACCACCATCGGTTTTCATCAAAGGATCTTAGAAACCCCAGAGTTTTTAGCCGGGGAGGTTTATACAGATTTTGTACAGAAGCATATGATGGATGGATGAAGTTAACACGTAATACTTGGATTTTAATCAGTTTGGCAGGGGTTTTGGGGGTTGGTGTATATATCTATGAAAGCCAACTTGCACCGCGACAGGAAGCCAGTGAAGAGCAGAGAAAGCAGATTTTTGCTTTTACTGAAGAAGAAGTTAAAAACTTAACTATCGAACTCCCTGACCAAACTCTAGAATTTGAACGTATTGACAAAGAAATAACCCCTTGGCAGATGAAAAAGCCGGAAGATGTACCTGCAAGTAGTGCTGTAATCGCTTTTTTATTAGATGCTTTAGCAGAAGAAGAACGTGATCGCACTTTTTCTGTTCCGGTGCAACAATTGTCAGATTACGGGTTAGATTCACCTATTGCTAAAATTAGCGTGACTTTAGAAAATGGAGAAAAACATCGATTATTTCTTGGGCAACCTGATCTCGGAGGAAAGCTGATTTATGCCCAAGCCGATCCTCCTAATAATCCAGTTGAGGAGGTAGAAGTGGTTTTGGTTCCGATCAATTTTCAGTATGCAGTAGAGCGAGAATTGTCAGAATGGCAGGCTCAACAGTAAGGTTTGCCGTTGCCATAGGCTTACCTAACTATCTGAATTGATCATCTCATTAGTTGCTTCAAACAAGAGAGATCCGCAGCGCCAAAATGGATGCTGAAAGCAACATTGACATTTTCTAAAGATTGAATTAGCCAAGGAACACCATCTTTATTGGAAGATTCGTAGTGATTAAACAGAATCGAAAAGCGTCTTTCTAGATGAGGTCTAACTTTATGACAAGCTAAAGTAATCTTCAATAATAGGGCTACTGTAGGAGTTGCCCCCATATTGCTGATTAGGTCTACGAAAACGTAGTGATTGGGTTGATAGGCGCTCTCAACAATTAAAAAGTTTAATAACTGAGTAGAGGTTCGCAAAATCAACGACTCATTGGGCTTTTGGCCATCAGAATGAGGCAAAATACTTTGCAATTGCTTGTATAACTTCTCATTGAATTGACTATTTCCATATCTGGGATTAATGGGAAAAGTCAAATATTCATATAAATCATTCTTAAAGTCACGATAAGAGCGAGCATCGCTAGTATGCTTAATAAAGCTGTAGGCTAAATCTCTGTAGGTATAGTTGCCTTGAACTTTACCCACAAAATGCTTTAAAGCAACTGCTAATTCCTGCTCCGTTAATAAAGTTGGATTCCTAACCGGTTGAATATTAGGCTTAACTCCTTTATTCAACTGCCCCATCCGCGCCATTTGAGCTAACCTAACTTGATAAGTAACATATTGAGAAAGGCTAAACTCAAAGGATTTTTGCATACGAGCTTGGACGCTCATTACAGTTTGTTGATGTTCGTAACTACTATCTTCGCTGAGCAAACAATGTCTATAAAGGTAAGGATAGCGATTAATTAAGTTGCCAACGGAATGGGAAGTTTCAGCCGTAATTTCGGGCTTTTTACCGACAACTTTAGCTAAACGGTGTAGAGTGGTAAACTGTTCTGTTTCCAGAAAATCCCTAACTAAGGTATACATACGCCTAGCGGTGCGGGAGTATGTACTTTTAGGACGAGAATCTTTCTCTAAAAGCTGTAGCAACTCAGAAATAGCTTCCCGTTCAGTTTCTATTTGCCAACGATTAATGACAATATGACAGCAGCGATTGAGAATATATTTAAACCTTTTGTCTGCTTGTTTGGAGTTAACAATCTTGGCTATGGCATCTCTAACTTGAGCATCAGGATAGCCTGTCGCTTCAATAAATAAAAGCCGGAAACGCTCGACAATCTCACTGGGGGATTCCTCCTTCACACAGTTGATTAGATGGTCGTAAAGTTGCTTTTCTTCAGGGTTGGTTTGTGGTAGATGAGAGTCTGTCAATAGCGTCACTACAATCGTCGCTCCTGGGGGCAAACGTTACTTTTGGCGGGTAAAAACTGCGCTATAGGTTAAGTTCAATGCAATTAATTTCTTTAGCAATAGCAGATTTTGAGATGATGTTGAACGTGGATTTGTCTGGTAAGCAATAAAAAAAATTGCTGACCTGCCAAGACTTAACTTAAAATAACTGCGCCTTCAGTATATCTTGATAGAAACTCTATAAGTTTAGTAAATGTACTAAGCAATCATGAAGTTTTGGTTAAGCCAAATGGCATAGCTTAAATTCAGCCATTTTGCTGTTGGCAAAGTTAATCTATTTTACTAGCTTAACTCTTAATTTAATTCTCCCGATGTTTTATGTCTTGTCAATTGTCCCTTGCTCAACTTAACAACGTTCTTATCTCAGAGGCTCTAAATCTCTCCCCATCAAATTTAGCTCAAAAAACCCTTGGCATCACTACCGATACGCGGACTCTCAAAGCAGGGGAAGTTTTTTTGGCTTTAAAAGGAGAAAATTTTGATGGTCATAGCTTTGTCAAAGTGGCTTTGGATAAAGGAGCAAGGGCTTTAATTCTTAATCAAAATTGTGGTTTAGAATTGTCTACTGAAGTACCGCTATTTTATGTTGAAGATACCTTAAGGGCCTATCAGAAAATTGCTAGGGCATGGCGCGATCGCTTTGATATTCCGGTGATTGGTATTACTGGTTCAGTTGGCAAAACTACCACAAAAGAACTTATGGCTGCGGTTTTATCTACCCAAGGCCAGGTGCTAAAATCTCAAGCTAATTATAATAACGAGATTGGTGTACCAAAAACCTTATTAGAGTTGGGTTCAGAGGATGATTTTGCTGTTATTGAAATGGCGATGCGGGGTTTAGGACAAATTGCCGAATTAACAGAAACTGCTCATCCGACTATTGGGGTAATTACTAATGTTGGTACGGCACATATTGGACTTTTAGGTTCTAGAGAAGCGATCGCCCAGGCTAAATGTGAATTATTAGAAGAGATGCCCAAGACAAGTGTAGCGGTTCTCAACCACGATAATCAGCTTTTAATGGATACAGCAGCTAAGGTTTGGCAAGGGGAAACTGTGACTTTTGGTTTAGAAGGGGGAGATATTCAAGGCAAGTTACTTAACTCCCAAACTATTTTAGTAGAGGGAATGGAATTACCTTTACCTTTAACCGGTCGTCATAATGCCCTCAATTATCTAGCTGCTTTAGCTGTAGCGAGAATATTAAATATCGACTGGTCTTCCTTTGCCCAAAGTTTAACAGTTAATCTGCCTAAAGGTAGGGCGCAACGCTACGAACTTCTCCAAGATGTGGTTATTTTAGATGAGACTTACAACGCAGGTACAGAATCAATGATCGCTGCTTTGCATCTACTTAAAGAAACCCCAGGTAAGCGACATATAGCTATATTAGGAACCATGAAAGAATTAGGAGAACAATCTCTTCAACTGCACCAAAAAGTAGGTCAAACGGTACAAGAGTTGAGTTTAGATTATTTATTAGTATTGACAGATGATTCAGAAGCAGAGGCGATCGCTGATGGGGCTGGAAATATCCCCACAGAATGCTTTGCTACCCACCAAGAGTTGAACCAAGCCTTACAAAAACTAGTTCAACCAGGGGATCGCTTACTTTTCAAAGCTTCTAATTCTGTAGGTTTAAATAAAGTTGTGGAGAAGTTTAAGGAAGACTGGCGGGAAACTAGAGGAGTAGGGCAGTAGGGGAAGTAGTTTACAACTTGTTACTAGAAACTCTGCAAGCACCTCAGCAACCTGAGACAATAAAGACAAAACATAGCTGATACTTTTAATCCCCTACAGGTTATGCAAACTCTCGAAAATCCTCAAACTATTATTACTGCACCTATTGACACCGCTATTGTAAGGCGCAAAACTCGTCCGGTGAAAGTGGGTGACATTACCATCGGCGGTGGGAATCCGGTGGTGGTGCAATCTATGATTAACGAAGACACATTGGATATAGATGCTTCCGTTGCCGCTATACGCCGTCTTCATGAGATTGGTTGCGAAATTGTCCGCGTTACCGTACCTAGTATGGCTCATGCTAAGGCTTTAAAGGAAATTAGGGAAAAATTAGCCCAAACTTATCAAACCGTTCCTTTAGTAGCAGATGTCCACCACAACGGTATGAAAATTGCCTTAGAAGTTGCTAAACACGTTGATAAGGTGCGGATTAATCCGGGACTCTACGTTTTTGAAAAACCGAAAGCAGATCGCAACGAATATACAGAAACTGAATTTAATGAAATTGGTAACAAAATTCGTCAAACCTTAGAACCTTTGGTAATTTCTTTACGAGATCAGGGGAAAGCGATGCGTATTGGTGTTAACCATGGTTCCTTAGCTGAAAGGATGTTATTTACCTACGGCGATACCCCTGAAGGAATGGTAGAGTCGGCGTTGGAATTTATTAGGATTTGCGAATCTCTGGACTTTTATAACCTAGTTCTTTCCCTCAAAGCATCGCGAGTTCCTGTAATGTTAGCAGCTTATCGCTTAATGGTTAAGCGGATGAATGAGCTAGGTATGGCTTATCCTCTCCACTTAGGAGTAACAGAAGCAGGAGATGGGGAATATGGACGTATTAAATCTACAGCCGGAATTGGTACTTTATTAGCGGAAGGAATTGGCGATACAATTCGTGTGTCTTTAACAGAAGCCCCAGAAAAAGAGATTCCTGTTTGTTATAGTATTCTCCAAGCTTTGGGACTACGGAAAACCATGGTTGAATATGTTGCTTGTCCTTCCTGTGGGCGTACCTTATTTAACCTCGAAGAAGTTTTAGCTAAAGTTCGCAACGCAACTAAACATCTCACTGGTTTAGATATTGCAGTGATGGGTTGTATAGTTAATGGCCCTGGAGAAATGGCCGATGCAGACTATGGTTATGTCGGTAAGCAACCAGGTTATATATCTCTCTATCGAGGACGGGAAGAAATTAAGAAAGTACCAGAAGATCGAGGCGTGGAAGAATTAATTAATTTGATTAAAGCTGATGATCGTTGGGTTGAACCAGAAGAGTAGAAATCTTGTTCAACTTATACAAATTTACCTGAATGCGAGGGTTTAACTAATTCTTTTGGTTAGACTCTCTAATTATGCTCGTTCTTTTCGAGTTAGACAACTAATTTATGAAAATAATTATTGGTATTATGGGGCCAGGAAAAAATGCTTTACCTATTGATTTAGAAAACGCTTATTTATTAGGTCAATTAATCGCTAAAGAAGGCTGGATTCTACTTACGGGAGGGAGAAAAGCAGGGGTTATGGAAGCGGCTAGTCAAGGGGCAAAAGCTTCTGGCGGCATGACTATTGGTATTCTTCCTGGCAATGATTATGAAGGTGTTTCTGAGGCAATAGATATTGCTATCATTACTGATATGGGTAATGCTAGAAACAACATCAATGTCCTTTCTAGCCAAGTAGTAGTGGCTTGCGGCATGGGAATAGGAACTGCTTCAGAAATCGCTTTAGCATTAAAAGCAAATAAACCAGTTATTCTGTTAAACAATCAACCGGAAAGTTATCAATTTTTTCAGAGTTTAAGGAAAGATTATCTTTACTTTGTTAAAGATGCAGAAGCCGCGATCGCTATTGGGAAAGGTATCCTCCTCAAGGACTGAAACGCCTCATTCCTCTAAATGAGGGACTGATGGGCGAGGAATTTGGAGTGCGATCGCATTCATACCTAACTTTTAACTCCAAAGTTTGTTGGCGAAAAAGGAAATTATCTATCTCTTGATTCTATTTTTATTTGGTAGTAATATATTTTAAGGGAGAGTATATGCTTATATTCAAAAAATCGCGTCTATTCCCATTATTAAAAATAATTTTATCTTGTCAAGGTAAAAGCTGATTAGAGTTTAAAATAACTTAATAAAATTTCTGTTTAAACAAAATCTTGTCGGGGCAGGTTTTTCTATATATTTGCTCAGTCGTATATATAAGCAAACCCACCCCTACTTTACTTATTTGCTAACTTCAAAGCAAATAAACTAACCCAAAAAGAATAATCCAAACCACATCAACAAAGTGCCAATATAATTCTGCGGCTTCTACGCCAAAATGTTCTTCACCAGAATAGTGCTTAGCATCGCGCGATCGCCACAACACAGCCAAGATCAACAACAAGCCTAAAGTAACGTGCAAGCCGTGGAATCCGGTTAAAACATAAAAACAACTAGCGAAAATATTACTAGTTAAACCAAACTCCAAATGGCTATATTCATAAGCCTGTCCGACAAGGAAAATTGCCCCCATAACAGCCGTTATGGCAAACCAAAATTGTAATCCTTTATTGTCGTCTTTTTTGATCGCACTTTGCCCCTTGTGCATCACAAAGCTACTAGAGATCAGGATCAAAGTGTTAATAGTTGGCAGTAAAAGTTCTAACTCCGGCTGGCCTTCAGGGGCCAAACTGGCATGGTGAAGTGATAAATTAAAAACGCAGCAAACAAGCCGAGAAAGATCATACTCTCAGCCACAAGAAACAAAACTAAGCCAAACATCCGAAAATCAGGATGTTCTTCATGGGCTATCTCAGCTTCTAGCTCACGTTGATAGTTGAGGGTTTTTGAGGGATCTATTGAAGTTGAACCTTGCATAATCTCTTATTTGTCATTTATCTAACAGGGCTTGAACTAAAAATCAAAAAATCATTTTTTCTTTTGAATTTTTAATTCCTAAGTGGCATCGGCTTTAACCTCTGCGAGTAAATCTTCTACCGTCAACTCAGCGTCCAGTCCTTCGCCATCAATACCGTAGTCGTAGGGACCACACCAGAGGACAGGTTCTTCATCGAAGTTTTCAATCGCAGGAGGAGAGGTGGTTTGCCACTCCAGGGTTAAAGCTTTCCAAGGATTGTAGGTTGCTTGTGGCCCTTTGAACCAACTCCAAATCGCATTGATGATAAAAGGAATTGTGGAAACAGCCAAAATATAGGAACCGATGGTACAAACTATATTTAAGTCTTGGAATTGCGGATCATAAAGGGCAATGCGGCGATTCATACCCATCAAACCCAATTTGTGCATGGGTAAGAAGGTCATGTTTAAACCAATGAAGGTGAAAACAAAGTGAACCCGACCCCAAAATTCGTTGTACATCCGCCCCGTCATTTTGGGATACCAATGGTAAATCCCGGCGAAAAGTCCTAAAACACTACCACCGAAGAGGACGTAGTGGAGGTGGGCTACCACAAAGTAGGTATCGTGGACGTGGATGTCAAAGGGAACAGAAGCTAGCATGACCCCACTCAAACCCCCAATTAGGAAAGCAGAGAGGAAACCAATGGCAAATAACATAGGGGTATTTAAGCTGATCTTGCCCCCCCAAATGGTGGCACACCAACCAAAAACCTTAATACCTGTGGGTACGGCAATAATCATAGTGGCAGCCATAAAAAACATCCGCATCCAGCCGGGAGTACCACTAGTAAACATATGGTGAGCCCAAACAATTAAGCCCAAAAAAGCAATAGCTAAACTAGAATAGGCGATCGCCCGATAACCAAAAATTGGTTGGCGAGAATGGGTTGGCAAAATTTCAGAAATCATGCCAAAAATCGGCAGAATCATAATATAAACTGCCGGATGGGAGTAAAACCAGAACATATGCTGATAAACAATGGGATCTCCTCCTCCGGCAGGGTTGAAGAAGTTAGTTCCAGCAATTAGGTCAAAGGAAAGTAAAATTACCGCCCCCGCTAATACCGGAGTCCCAATTAGGGTTAAACCAGAAAGGGCTAACATCGACCAACAAAATAGAGGCATATCATGGATAGTCATATCCGGGATACGCATCTTTAAGATGGTGGTGGCGAAATTAATCGAACCCAGCATGGAAGAAGTTCCCAACAAAAGTACGCTGAGAATCCAAATTTCTTGCCCCCACTGTCCAGACACCAAACTTAAGGGAGGATAAGCTGTCCAACCTGTTTGAGGCGCACCCACAAAGAAGCTGCACATTAAGAAGATACCCCCAGGAGGCAGCATCCAAAACGCTACTGCATTTAACCGGGGAAAGGCCATATCCTTGGCCCGATCATCAAAGGAATTAAATAATTAGCAAAAGCAGCCCCAGCGGGGATAATCCAGAGGAAAATCATCACTGTGGCGTGCATGGTGAAAAGCTGGTTATACACTTCCGGAGTAACGAAATCCGGTGCTGGGGTTGCTAATTCTGTGCGGACTCCTTCAGCTAAGGTTCCCCCCACTAAGTAAAACAGAAAAGACGTTACTAGGTATTGGATACCAATGACCTTGTGGTCTGTATTAAAGGTAAAATATTGCCACCAAGCCCACTTTTCAGGATGGTCATGGGTTGATGGTTCTGGTTTTGGAGCAGTTTTAGGAACTGTTACTTGGGTCATTGTTGGTTATTAGTGGTTGCTATGGTGATGATGTAGTACTTTTAATTCATCTAAAACTTGAGGTGTTACTCCCATATCCTCAGCAAAAGGTGTAATCACAGCAGCAGGAGAATTTTTAGCCGTCTGTAAAGCAACTGCTTTATCCAATTGATTTTGGGAATAATATTGAGAGTTTTCCTCCATCCACTGGTTATATTCTTCTGGAGTCTGGACAAAAAGCTGAGCCTTCATGCCGCCATGGTAGGGGCCACAAAGTTCAGCACAAATAATCGGATATTGCCCAGCACGAGTAGCGGTAAATCTCAATTCAGCAGTCCGCCCTGGAATAGCATCTTGTTTAATGCGGAATTCCGGTAGCCAGAAAGCATGGAGTACGTCCTGGGCGGAAATATTTAATTTTACTTCTTGCCCCAAGGGGATATGTAAATCGCCACTAATGACACCAGTTTCTGGGTAGGTAAAGATCCAGGCATACTGAAGACCATTAACATCAACTTCCAAGGGTGAATCTTCTGTGGGGGCATAAGGAGAAGCCCCTAGTCCTAAAGCCATTTCACCCTGACTGGGATTCAGGGCAACAAGATTTTGTTGAGGCCGTTTATCCATAGAAGCCATAGGATCTAAGCCTCCCATGGTGTTATAAACCTCAAAACTATAAATTGCAATAATAAAAACAATTACCGTGGGAATTGCTGTCCAAAGAATTTCTAGGGGAATATTGCCTTCTATTGGTGGCCCGTCAGTTTGATCCCCTTTGCGTCGGCGAAATTTAATAATTGAAACAATTAGCACCCCCTGAACAAGAAAAAACAACCCGGTAGCAATGGTCATCATAAAGTCAAAAATTCCATCCACTTGGGCTGCTTCTACCGAAGCTTGCACGGGTAAAAGTCCGTGATTTTGTCCGTACCAGAGGCTGATGAGAGTTAAAGCGATACCAGCGATTAGTGTTGTAATGCTACTTGGAATGTTCACAGTTTTTTTTTGCGCTCAATGTTTCAGGGTTTTGCTTTTCCCTCCAATTACCAAGGTAAGACAATCTGTCTAGTTAGGGGAGATCGCAATGCTTAATTTACCGCTTTCTTTGGTTTTTTTTCAGGATCTCTGTGAACAAAAAAGAGCAGTTTGAGCAGATTTAATGTTTGTTTAACTTTTGCTTAGGACTCTGTTAAATAAAGATAAATTTTTCTTGGGGCTAGAACATAGCAATCTTGAAGAATACCTAAAGCTAGAGAACTTTTCTTGAAAGAAGACTAGATGATGAACATAAGGAAGTCGACTCAACCACCCAAGAGCAGCAAAAAGCTCTCCTTCTTTGTTTCCCAATATTTGCTAGCTTGATAGGTAAGAGTATTAACTTCTATTAGCTGGATGAACTTAAGATAAGCACTAAAGCGTTATGGCAGAATCAGTAATTCACCCAAAAATTACTTCTCCCCGAAAAAATTCTCACTCCAGAAATATTATTCATAGCTTAGTCTGGAAAATTGTGATCGCTACTTGGTTATTAATGGCGGTGGGTAGCGCTACGCGGGTTATGAATGCTGGGCTGGCTTGTCCTGATTGGCCCTTATGTTACGGTCAACTCATCCCTAGCCAGCAGATGAATCTTCAAGTATTTCTAGAATGGTTTCATCGCTTAGATGCCGGCTTGATTGGTCTTAGTACTCTAATTTTAGTTGCTATAAGTTGGTGGTATCGTCGGAATCTCCCGACTTGGCTACCTTGGGCGGCTTTATTTGCCCTCAGCTTAATTGTTTTTCAAGCTGTTTTGGGGGGATTAACTGTAACCCAAATGCTGCGGTTTGATATCGTTACGGCTCATTTAGGGACAGCTTTATTATTCTTCAGCACTTTGATTGTGATTGGTGGAAGTCTTAGCCCCTATGAAAGTACCTCTGCTGTAGGAAAGTTACCTTGGGTAGGTTTAACGGCTACTGTTCTAGTTTACTTACAAAGTTTATTGGGAGGGTTAGTGGGTTCCCGTTGGGCTTTACACCAATGCTTTGGTACATCTCAATTATGTGCTGTGATGAATAGCCACATTATCGGTGTTTTTCCAGCTACCATTGCTACTCTTACTTTAGTGATTATTTCCTGGCGTACCTCTGGCTTAAGTCCTCTGCTGGGGCAACTGGCAAATTGGTCTGGAGTTTTAGTCTTGTTACAAATTATCCTTGGTGTGGCAACTTTCAAGTTACACCTTCAAGTCGAACCTCTAACAGTAACTCATCAAGCTATTGGTGCTGCTTTACTAGGAACTTTACTCGCCTTTACCGTATTTAGTATCAGGGATCGGCAATCGGCATAGACCTTAAGTATCAACAAACAACTCAAAAACTTATTTGGTGTGAATAGTATGATTGGGACAAGTATTTCCCGCCGCAACGAAAACTTCTGGGAAGTTATCCACAGCTATTATCAATTAACTAAGCCTCGTATCATCCCTCTGCTACTAATTACCACTGCAGCAGCAGTATGGCTAGCCTCAGAAGGTGAAGTAGACCCTTTATTATTGTTCGTAACTTTAGCTGGGGGAACCTTAGCTGCTGCTTCTGCTCAAACCTTAAACTGTATTTATGACCGAGATATTGACTACGAAATGAAGCGGACTCGTCATCGCCCTATCCCTTCTGGGCGAGTTAGTCCCAGGGATGCGGCTATTTTTGCTTCAGTGTTGGCTTTTATTTCCTTTACCCTTTTAGCTGTTTTTGCCAATCTCCTCAGTGCTTTGCTAGCCATGTCTGGCATTGTTTTCTATATGTTCATTTATACCCACCTACTCAAACGCCATAGCACCCAAAATATTGTCATCGGTGGTGCTGCCGGTTCCATTCCTCCTCTGGTAGGTTGGGCTGCGGTGACGGGTAATCTAAGTTGGGCCGCAGGATTATTATTTGCGATTATTTTCCTTTGGACACCGCCCCATTTTTGGGCCTTAGCTTTAATGATTCGCGATGATTATGCCCAGGTTAATGTACCGATGTTACCCGTGGTAGCTGGGGAGGAAGCCACCGTTAAACAAATTTGGCTTTATAGTCTGTTAGTTGTTCCTGCCACTTTCGGTTTAATTTATCCTTTTGGGGGGCTAGGACTCATTTATGGCATCGCGGCTATAGGTTTGGGCTATATTTTTCTACGTAAAGCATGGCAGTTAAAACAAGCACCGACAGATAAGCAGTTAGCGAAATCTTTGTTTAAGTATTCCATACTCTACATGATGCTGTTATGTACTGCTATTGTGGTTGATTGTTTGCCTTTAACCCAACATTTAATCGATATTGTTATTAGCAATATGTCTAATTTTACTTGACGGGTAAGGGGTGAAGGGTAGTATGTTTGTTTTTTAAAACTATCTCTTTACCCCCAAAATTTTAAGCTACCTAAGTGGGGTTGCAGATGGGCTTCAGGGTAGTAAATCCGCAACTACTAGCTGGATTAAAGTCAAAGATAATACCTCTTTATCCTCCTATTTGCCCAATGTGAAGCTTCAGAAATTATCACATCCCTTGAGAAAATAGCTACTTGATCATCCACAATCAAAAAAATAGCTTCATTGAGGAAATCAAGAAATATGTTAGTACCTTATTTCGGTTATAGTTTTGGTTTAGGAATTTTTACTCTATTCATATTTGGTATTTTACAATGGTTGCATATTCCTGCTGGCAACTTAGTAGATTGGTTAATTGGTATTGCTAGTTTTTGGTGGCTGATAGCAATTGTGACTATACCTTGGAATATTTATTTTGAAGCGAGGGAAGTATTAGTAGAAGCAGACACTTCCAGAGAAAGAGGTTTAACCGTAGAACAACCAAAACTAAACTATGTAAAAAAGCTTGCCCGTTGGTCATTAGTCGGTGCGATCGCTCTTCATTTTCTTTCTGCTGTGACACTTTATATTCTCGCTGCTACAGGTATAAGTGTAGTTGGTTATATTAGTTCAGCAGCCACTTTATTATTAACAGTCTTACGCCCTGCTATACGAGGATATCAATATTTAGCAGCTAGGTTGGTAATGATTCGTAGAGAAATAAAATATCCCAGAGAAGATGTTTTAGAACTACGCCAACGTTTCACAATTATAGAAGAAACAATCAAAAATCTTATCAGAAAAACAGACCTCGAACAAACAAATTCTCCCCTTTCTATAATTAAAAGTGATAGCCAAGAAAATCGTCACAACCTAGCTAATTTAAGGGCCACATTAGAACAATTAGAAGCTCGTAATGAACTAGAACATCAGCGTATTTTAAGAGAATCTCAAAATGCGATCGCCCAGTTAACTGAAGATAGTCAAGTTCTCAATCATGTTAGAGAAATAATTCATTTCTTCAAAGCTGCTTAATTCTCTTTTACTCAATCAAGAGCTTCTCGTACCAAAATCACCGTCGCCCCTACAGTTTTAGCAATTCTTTCCGGTATGCTACCACGAAGGTTTTGTTGCAACATTCCCTTTTGAGTTGCTCCTAAAACAATCACATCGCACTGATTTTCTTGTACCCAATTAACTACTCCTTCCACAATAGAAGGGGCGCAAATACTAATAGCCATAACTTGAGCATTGAGATGATGATTGAGAGAGTTAGCTGTACGTTGCAAACTTAACAAATCTGGTTCGGTTTCATGGGGATAATAAACTTGGCAAAGCCAAATTTGAGGAGCCGGAATGCCTGTTGTGAGGCTTTCTAAGAGGCGAATTGCTTTTTGGGAATGGGGACCGCCAGCTACCAAAACTAACCAGCAAGAGGAATAGATACTGCTCAATCCTAGGGAACCAGAATCACTAAGCAGCGCTGGAGTATTGTGAAGGGGAGTTCTTTTCAAACGGAGAGGAAATCGCCGATTACGAACTTTTAAATCTTGACCCAATTTGATTAAAAGAAGATCACAGGAAGCTAATTGGACAAGACGATCAGCTACAGTACTAAGAATACTTCCAGGGGTAGAATTATAACCTTTCCAACCCATAATCACTAGATCAATCTGTCGCTCATTAATAGTTTCGGCAATGGCTGAAGGTACATTACGAGCAATCCTAATTTGTTCATGTATGGGGACTTGCCACTTCTGGGCAACTTTTTTTGCTTCTGCAAGTAATTTATGACTAGCTTGAGAATTAACTTCCGTTTGAGCCGGAAAATTGTGACGAGGAATACAGATAATGGCTAAGCATTGTAACTCATACTTGCGTTGAGAGGCGATCGCTACAGCCATTTCGATAAGTGCCGAAGCAGTATGAGGATTAGCTAAAGGTAAAAGAATACGTCCTTTACCTAATGCAGGGGAGCGAGTTTGATAGATTAAATAGGAAGGTTCTGGTTTATTTTCTACTCCTTCAGTACCCGCAAAACTCTTGCTTCCTTGCAAACGTTCTGCTTCAACTCGGATAATATCACCACGGGTAATAACACCAATTAACTTGCTCCCTTCGGTAACGGGTAAATGGGAAAGTTTGTATCTATCTAGCAAGTAAAGAACATCACAGAGAGGAGTGTTAGTATTTACGGTAATCGGTTTGGGAGTCATGAATTCCCTCAAAGGTGTGTCTTCTTTGCGATTAGAAAGTTTCGATAGATCAGTTTGGGTAACGATTCCTACTAACTTGTTATTTTCAAGAACCGGGAAACCTTGATAAGAGGAGCGAGAAAAAGCTTGAATTGTGTCTTCTAGGGAAGTATCAACTGATAGAGTTTCTACCCGGCGTTGCATCACTTCAGAAGCGATCAACCTCTCGAATAGAGAATAATTAATAGTTTCATCTTGAAGTTCAATGCCGTTATGTTCCAAAAGATGTTGATAGAGAGAACCCTTAAATACTGTTTCCCCTACCAAATAAGCAACGGCAGAACAAACCATCAAAGGTAGTACCAGGCGGAAATCAGCGGTAATTTCAAAAACAATCACAATGGCTGTCACCGGAACTCTTGCTACGGCGGTGAAAAAAGCTCCCATTCCAACTAAGGCATAGGTTTGAGGATAACCGATTCCTAAAATAGCCATCTCCGCATTACCGCAGAGGTAACCTAAAGCCGTTCCCAAAACCAAAGCAGGGGCAAAGATTCCTCCTGGCGCACCTGAACCGTAGGCTATAAGAGTAAGGAAAAATTGGGCTACAAAAACCTCGGCGGTGGTTTGCCAATCTCCTGTCTCGCTAGTGACTAAGAATTCCCTTAAGCCAGCGTTATTTTGAAAAAAAGGAGGCAGCAAGGCGACAATAATACCAGAGATCAAACCAGCTAAACCAATTCTGATCGGCATCGGCAAACTGAGGCGACGGTTATAATCTAAGCTAAATAGGATGCCACGATTAAACAACGCTCCCAAAACCCCAGCTAAAATCCCCAAAACGAGGTAAAAAGGAATTTCTGAGGGGGCAATAGTGTTTGGTATCGATTCATTAAAAATGGTTTTAGGTATATTAAGTTCTCCAGAACCCAACCACCTAGAAACTACAGCCCCAGTAAAAGAAGCAAGGATAGCTGTTTCTAAGGTTAAGCTAGAAACATCCCGCATCAACTCTTCCACCACAAAAAGAACCCCAGCTAAGGGGGTATTAAAGCCTGCGGCTAAACCCGCAGCAGCCCCCGCAGCAATAAGTTGGCGACGATGTTCTGGGGAATTGGGAACCCAACTACTCAATTGTGCTGCCAAAGCTGCACCAATATGTACCGTGGGGCCACGCCTACCCAAGGTTAACCCTGCCCCCAAAACGAGGATAGTACCAACTAATTTAACCAAGGCTACCCGCAGAGATAAGGGAATTGAAAACTGGGCTAATACAGCCTTAACTTGAGGAATGCCCCCTCCTGCGGCGGCTGGGGATAATTGTTCTATAACTAAACCGGCTAAGTACCCAAAAACTAAACCGGCTATGGGTAAAACCCAAATTGCTCCAAACCTTTCTGCTGCTTGGAGGCGATACAATCCTAACCAACCAATCCCTTGTTTAAGTAATAAAGCCGAAAGAGCAGATACTAAACCAATGACACAAGCTTCAGCTAGGGCATAGCGACTATCTAGGGAGCGATTTCGTGAAAGTCGCGACTGGAACCAATTGACAATTGTTTTGATCTTGGTCATTGATCAATGATGAGTCATCATTGCTCGTTGGTGGCTAGAAAACTTATGATTCAATATTATCCTTAAATTTAAAGATACCTTGTTAATTTGTGATTAGTTCGGGTTCATTTACTAGGCTCAAATATATATGAATAAGCAAGCTTTTCTACGTCAGTGGTTTCCCCTTGGTTTAATACTATTATTGGCAGGGGGACTTTATCTCTACCAACTTGGGGCTGAAAGCCTGTGGAGTGATGAAATCATTAGTATTCTTGATGCAGAAGCTTTACCAAAAATTGTTAAAAAGGAACGCCCCCTTTACTATCCCCTCCTACGCTTATGGATGTTCTTCGGTACTAGTGATGTTTGGTTAAGGGGATTATCGGTTTTATTCGGCTTAGGTAGCGTTTTAACAATTTATCTTTTGGGGAAGAAACTTTTTAGTAAATCAACGGGTTTGTTAGCTGCCTTGTTGTTAGCTTTGTCTCCTTTATTTATTTTCCACTTCCAAGAAGTACGGATGTATGGGTTGAGTGCTTTACTAAGCCTATGTGGTACTTTAGCACTAGCTTCAGCCCTAGAAACTCCCACTACTTTGTCTACTAATTTATGGACTTTGGGGCGGGTTTTGATGCTCTATAATACTCCCCTCACTGCTCCTTTACTACTTCCTGATACTTTACTGATCGGGTGGCGTTTTCGCCAGCAACCCAAGGTTCTATTTAAGTTTGGTATCCGTTTAACTTTTATTGTGGTTGCCTTATTGCCATTGCTTTACGCACTAAGTCGCAAGCCAGGGGAAAAAGGGCCAGATCAAGGAATTAGTAACTTGCCTAACTTCAGTGATTTTCTAGGAAGTTTGGTTAGCTACACAGTTTATTTTCATAAAATCCCCTTTCCTTCAAACACCATTGAGTTACTCTATAAAGCCTTTGCTATTCTTCTGTTGGTTTTGTTAGGGTTTGTACTGTTCAAACTCAAAAAATTACCGAAGCTAGCTTGGGTAGCAATGTGGGCTATTTTTCCCATGATGGTTTTATTTTTAGCAACTCCTATATCTATTAGACTTTGGCAACCTCGCCATTCTATGTTTGCCCTTCCTTATCTTCTCTTATTACTGGCCGTAGCCCTAGTGCAACTCTGGAATCGTCAAAAGGTGGTCGCAGTTTTCGCCTCCCTTATCTACGGTGTTGCAGTGCTAGGAGGGCTTACTAACTACTACAAAGTACAGGATCGCATCGATTGGCGTGGTGTAGCCGATAAGATTGAAACCGAAGAACAACCTGGTGATGAAATTGCCATCTCCGCAGAAGTTTTTGGGCGGCTTTTTGCTTACTATTATGATGGTTCTGCACCTATTGTTGCTGTTTGGAAACCTGGCCCTCCTCAACCTCGCCCCCTATCTAAGTCTGTTATCAAAGAAGCAATTGACGATTTACCACCTTTTTCTTCCCGTCTCTGGTTTATTTATAAACACATTACTAGCACAGGAGAACAACAACATCAACTTATTCAAGAAGTGATCGAAGAAGAATTTCAGGTAAGACAAGAACAGCACTTTGAGGAGATAGATTTGTATTTAGTGACTCCAAAAAACTAAATGTTTCACTTTTATTAAAAATTGATTATCTTCTTTCCACAGTTCTCAATATGTCTGTGTATCTTTCATCTATTACTTAAACTTCCTTAAGCAACCAAAATCCTGCAAAGGATTCTGAGTCGGGATGAGATTGAATAGCTAGAAAGTGAATCCCTTGTGCTTGTGCTTTAGTTTTTTCAAATCCTTTAGCTTCAGCTACAGTTTGACTAGCTGTTAAATCAGCCAGAATCCAACTATCACTTAAGCCTGTTTCTAACAGTAATTTCGCTTTTTCTTCCCCATCAAATTGCAAAGAAGCCATTTCTAAACCTGACAACCAACCAGCTAGGGGCAAGGCACGAGGGGAGAAAATAATTAAGCCGGGAATTTTAGTTTCAGGATTAATTCCCATAGCATTTAGGGGCAAATTTTCCCCGAAAGCAATGTCCCATTCTGCCATATCTTGGAAACTACCCGCTTCCAAGGTAACAAAAGCCCATTTGTCTCCTTTGTCACCGCGAGTAGCATCGGGTAAAGGGCTAGGGGGTTGGGTAGGATATTGCACTGCTGCAACATTGGCTAATGCAGGGTCAAAACCCGGTTGAGTTGGGTAAATTTCCTTCATCCGCTTTTCTAACAACTGTTGCAATCCATAGGTACGACGACTAGGAACAGCCATGATTCCTAATTCTTCTGCTGCTTTAACAATCATATTATTCATTTGGCGACGGAAGAAGCGAATTTTTTTTGGCGGTACTGTTGAAGAGGCGATCGCTTCTTCTAAAGCTTCTCGCAACCAAATTGAATTTACAGTTTTGTTACTACAAAATTTTGAATATTGAAAGAGTTTTTCAGGGGAACTATAAATACTACTAGGACTTTCGCAAATAAGAACTTCCCAGAGCTTTTTTCGCTGCTCATCTAGTATTGGTCGAGAATAAAAGTCTAATTCCCAAATTTGATTTTCCATATAAATTTTCAATTATAATTGGCTTATTGCTCTTTAACTTACCAGAAAATAAGTCTTCATCTGCCCCATACCTTTAATATAAATTTCACCACGCTCTTCTAATAAATATTGGTCTTGTAAAAGTTTATAAGTTACTTCACTCAATTGAATTTTACCCGGTAAACCATGGGATTCCATACGACTAGCAATATTAACTGTATCTCCCCACAAATCATAACTAAACTTTTTCTTGCCTATAACCCCTGCAACCACTGGCCCTGTATGAATGCCAATGCGAAGGGAGAAGTCCTGTTGTGTTCTGGTACTTACTTGAGAAATAGCTGCTTGCATATCTAAGGCCATTTGAGCAATAGAATTGGCATGGTCATCTCTTGGCAAAGGTAAACCTCCCACAACCATGTAAGCATCACCAATAGTTTTAATTTTTTCCAAATCATGTTTCCCTACTAACTGGTCAAATTCAGAGAAAATTAAATTGAGAATTTCTACTAACTTAGAAGGAGTAATACTAGCTGCTATTTTCGTAAAACCAACGATATCAGCAAATAAAACTGTGACTTCTGTGAAATTTTCAGCAATAGTGGATTTTTGTGCTTTTAGTTGTTCAGCAATGCTTGATGGCAAAATGTTTAGTAACAGCTTCTCTGCTTTTTCTTGTTCGATGCGTAAAGCTTTTTCTACTCGCAATCTTTCCGTTATATCTCGACCAATATAAATTCTGTCTTCCTCAAAGTTTTGATTTTTCGAGCTGTTTTCTAAATAGTTGTTAATAATAGAGCAAGAAAAAGATACAGGAACGCGCTGTCCTGATTTTTTCAAACAAAGTGTTTCTACATCTTGAAACAGAATCACCTGACAAAGTAAGAGATTTTTTGCTTACTTTACTGAGCAGATTGTTACCAATAATAATCTGAGAAATATGCTGACCGATTAATTCTAATTCTGTATAACCTAAGAGGTCTTTGGTTGCTTGATTGACAGCTTTAATTATCCCTTTGTCATTAGTAACAAACAAAGCATCAGCTAAAGAATCTACTAGTCTATCAATATAAGCTTTAGAGGCAGTTAGAGCATCAAGTAAGAGACTTGTTTCATTGCTTGCTTGTACTAAAGATTGTTCTAAACGCATTCTTGGGGTAACATCTTCACAAAAGATCACTAACTCTCCATCACTGTTGTCCTCGTCCTGTTTCAAAATAGATAAATCAAAATAAAAATCTGTTCTATCTTCTTTAATCCTGCTCATTCCTTCAAGGTAAAAATGAGCTTGTCTTCCTGCTATAATCTCTGTCAAAATGGCTTCCATGCCAATTAATTCAGGAAAGTATTCTTCTATATTCTTTCCTAATTCTACCTCAGTAAAACCTTCAGAAAAATTATGTACACCTGAAGAGACTTCTTTGATTTTGAAAGCCGAATTTATCTTGACATATTCTAAACTACGTAAAGATATAAATTTCTGAACGAAGGAATTCATCGAAGATTCTTCCATTTTCACAAGCAACCCAAGCTGTAATCTTTGTCATTTTCATAACAAAGAGAGTGATAATCTAGGATTATGGCTACCGATAAGATGCTTCCATTGATACCACAAAAATGGGACGTACCCGTTAAACTGTTCAGAAGTGGTTTACTTAAACATCTATGTCAGAAAGGCGCGTTATCGTCTCTACCTCTACTCTAGTCTTAACTGTAGTTATAGGACTACTCCTAGTATTGCTATGGCAACTCAGAAGCTTATTAGTGGTGTTGATGATTGCTTTAGTATTGGCTGCGGCTTTAGCCCCAATTATTGAGCAGGCAGAAAAATTAAATACCCCTCGCTGGTTAGCTGTTTTACTAGTATATTTAGGGTTAATTGCTGGTTTAACGGGAGTTGGTGTTTTAATTGGTCCTGCTGTAGTAGAACAAATTCAAAATCTTTTCCGCAGATTACCAGCTTATTTAGCCGTTTTAGAATCCTTAGCCGATGGTTTAGAACAACGTTTAGGATTAACGGACTCTTTCTTAGGAGATTTATTTGATACCCAAACTGTTCTCAATTGGTTTATTGGTTCTAGTCAACAGTTGTTGGTACGTTCCTACGGAGTAACTAGGGGGATTATTGGGGGTGCTATTAATGTCTTTCTTGTTCTCCTAATTTCTGGTTATATGTTATTAGGAGCTAACAAATTAATTGATAGTTTGGTTAGCCTTTTTCCTCATCCTTGGAATAGACGATTAAAAGCACAAGTCACCCCTGTTAGCCAACGTATGGGAGGTTATATTCAAGGAAGAGTATTAGTCTCAATTATTTTAGGTATTGCTGTTAGTATTGGCTTAAGAATTTTAGGGCTTTCAGAATTTGCTTTAGGTTTGGGAGCTATTGCCGCTATGACTAACTTAATTCCTTTCTTCGGACCTATTTTAGGAGCAATTCCGGCTTTGATTGTGGCCATTGGTCAAGGTGGTTGGCTCTTCCTTTGGGTTTTGTTATTGTTTGTAATTATCCAAAACTTAGAAACCTATCTTCTAGATCCTCTCCTTGTTGGTAACACTGTTAAGGTTTATCCCCTTTATCAACTTTTGGCTGTTTTAGGAGGAGTACAAGTTCTTGGCATTGTGGGGGCGGTGATTGTTCCTCCTTGGGTAGCAGGTGCTTCTGTACTATTGAGTAATCTTTACCTCAGACCCAAAAAAATTGCTGAACAACAAACTACTAAAATTGATGATTCAGAAACCCTCAACGATTCGTAGTGGAGAAAGTTTTTACTAAACTTTATTTGACTTTCTTAACTCTGGCTGTTGAGCTAAAACAGCAATAGTCCCGCTTCTACCACTTTCTAATTCAGTATCCATTAACAAATCCACTACTTCTACTTCCACAATTTTCTCAATAAGTTCTCTTAAATCTTGCTCAATAGCTAGGTCTAAATCCGAACGCACCTGTTGAGTTAAGCTATTTTTTCCTTGATCTACCAGTAATTGTTCCGGTTGAGTAAGGGCGTTTTCAACAATAATTGTAATCTTTTCTTTCAAAAGATTACAGGCTACCTTCTTAGGCTTGCTACCGATTTTGTCGCGGTATAATTTCTGAATTTGCTGGGAAAGAGTTCTTTCTAGTTGTCCACTTGTGGGTAGGGATTGATCTGGCATAAGTAATTGAATTGGTAGATATAAAAAGGATGCTATCAAGCTATAGGTTAATAAATATACAACAAACAAACTATAAATGTATAAGAGAGGGAATTATTAGCAGTATATTAATATTTAACTACTTCCGTAATACAGAGTAAAATGCCATCTAATTCCCAGCAGCCTAAAAAATATGATGTTGTATTAGGAGGAAAAAAACCTCTACATTCTCACCATGCAGTAATTTTAGGTGGTTTATCAGGAGTTAAGCATCGCCTTAGTAGTAATATCGTTGCTCAGCGAGTTGCTGCGGTTACAGAAGCAGTAAATTATGGTCAAGAAGGATTTTCTCTAGTATTAAAAGCGCTCCAAGATTCGCATTTATCAGTACGTTACGCTGCCTACCTACTGCTACCGAAATTAGACGCAACAAACTTAAAAGACATTTTAGCCGATCACAATCCTTATCAGAAATTTAGCTGCTTATATCGCTATCCTACAGCCCCCTCAACTGCTTATGCCTTAGCAATTAGTCCTGATGGTCAACTCCTGGCTAGTGGCGGTAGTGATAGAAATATAACAGTGCGATCGCTGGTTAATGGTAAAGTTATTCGTACTTTAGCAGGACATTGGAATTCTGTATCTAGTATAGTTTTTCACCCCCATAAACAGGTAGTAATTAGTGGTAGCTGGGATAGTACAGTTAAAGTTTGGCGCAAAGAAGCATTAATTAGAAACTTAACAGGACACCAAACTAAAATTAATGTTGTAACTATTAGTGCTGACGGTCAATTTATTGCTAGTGCTTCCCAAGACGGTAAGATCAGAATTTGGCACATCAACCAACTTAAGGCAATTTATGCTTGGCAAGCCCATGAAAATTGGATCAATGCCTTGATTTTCACCCCTGATGGTAAGAGTTTAATTAGTGGTAGCTCTGATTGCACAATTAAGGTTTGGGATTGGCAAACTAAAGACCTTCGTAACACATTCACTCAACCTCATTGGGTTAAATGTCTTGCTCTTAGTTGTGATGGCAAATTTCTCGCTAGTGGCTCTCAAGATCAAAGTATTTCTATTATTAATTTAAACACTCAAGAATTGTTGTACACCTTAAAAGGACATTGGGGAGAAATCCATAGCCTTGCTATTAGCCAAGAGGGACAAACTTTAGTAAGCGCTAGTTGGGACGAAACTATTAATATCTGGCACATACCTACAGGAGTCTGTTTACATAGTTTAACTGGTCATCAAGGAGCAATTTTATCTTTGGCACTTAGTCCCGATGGGAAAAGAATCGTTAGTGCGGGTAAAGATAAGACAATTCGAGTTTGGGGAGGGTGAATTTGGGTGTATTTCAAAATAAAAACAAAAATATCCTAACGAAAGCATTTTCTCATTATTGCTATCTAATAGCAATAATGCTAGTACTAGCATTATTTTTCGATAGGCTTTTGAGCAACAAATTGACACTGAGTGCGTAAGTTATGGGTATCTGTAATTAATTCTCTGTTTCTATTAGCCTACAGTAACCATAAGCCAAGCAAGAACTCGATAGCTACTATAGCTGATTTTTGTTTCACTGCGTAAGCTCTAGATCGAGCATTTTTCTCAACCTGAGCAAAGATCGGGCAGTCTTAACACAAAACTTAATATCATATTATTGAAAATAATGTAGATTAGCTATTGAAGCTTATTGAGAATTAAGTTCAATAGCTTTTGTACTTTTATGGACTTGTAAATCATGCAGACTTACAGTAGCCCAGAAGTTAAGTATGACTGGTGGGCGGGCAATGCTCGCTTTGCTGAACTTTCTGGCTTATTCATCGCTGCCCATGTTGCCCAAGCAGCCCTAATCACCTTTTGGGCTGGTGCATTCACCTTGTTTGAAATCTCTTGGTTTGATCCGACTCAACCAATGGGAGAACAGGGTCTAATTTTGTTACCCCACCTAGCAACCCTTGGCTTGGGAATCGGTGACGGTGGGCAAGTTGTGGATACCTATCCTTACTTTGTTGTGGGTACAGTACATCTAATTTCCTCAGCAGTTTTGGGGGCAGGGGCTTTATTCCATACCTTCAAAGCACCTGACGACTTGAAAAATGCTCAAGGTCGTGCCAGGATGTTCGATTTTGATTGGGACGACCCTAAAAAATTGGGCATAATTTTAGGACATCATCTCCTTTTCTTAGGTATAGGAGCTTTTTTGCTGGTGTTCAAAGCCATGTATTGGGGTGGACTTTATGACGTGGCAACTCAAACTGTTCGCCTTGTGACTCAACCAACCCTCGATCCTTTAGTTATCTATGGTTATCAAACTCACTTCGCTAGTGTTGATAACTTAGAAGATTTGGTAGGTGGGCATATCTATGTAGGAATTATGCTCATTGGTGGCGGAATTTGGCATATTCTTGTTCCTCCCTTAAACTGGGCCAAGAAAGTATTGACCTTTTCCGGTGAAGCGATTTTATCCTATTCCCTTGGTGGCATCGCCTTAGCTGGTTTTGTCGCCGCCTATTTCTGTGCTGTCAATACCCTTGCCTATCCCCCTGAATTTTATGGCCCTCCCTTAGAAGTAAAGTTAGGTATTACTCCTTACTTTGCTGATACCATCAAACTTCCTTTTGGCGCTCATACTTCCAGATGCTGGCTAGCAAATGCTCACTTTTTCTTAGCCTTCTTCTTTTTGCAAGGACATCTATGGCACGCACTACGAGCAATTGGTTTTGATTTCCGTCGCGTTGAGAAAGCATTGGATTCAATGGAAGCTTAATTCTTGATCACTATTTTTGTTAAGGGGTTTCTGAAAATATAGAAACCCCTCTTATTCTAGCCTTGAGTGCATTGAGAGTAATTTAATTATCTAGAGACAGCTTAATCTTTTGATTACCCTGGTTTTACCTAAGTAGTTTAGATTACATTTAAACCGCAACATTACCCAACTGCAACCCTTTCTCAACTATGCCCTTAGCTTACCAAGAGACACCAAGAAGAACTATTAAAGAATCCGGTGAAGAACGCAGATTATATTTTTATGAAAAGGGAGAAGAAATACCTTTAGCTGCCCAAGGTGTATGGCAAATTTATCGAGGTTTGGTGCAGTTCAGCACTTTTTATCCTAATGGAGAAGAAGTACTTTTAGGTTGGGCGCAACCTGCTAACTTTTTTGGGGCATGGCTAACTAGCTTGCAAACTTATCAAGCAACAGCTTTATCTGATGTTTACCTACGTTGGTACTCCCTAATTGAAATAGAAACTTCTCCTCGCTTAGCTCAAACTATGTTAAGACAAATGGGACAGAGAATTCGCCATGGAGAAATGTTGCTAGCGATCGCAGGACAAAGAAAAGTAGAAGATCGTTTGCGCCAATTGTTACTTTTTCTACAAAAAGAAATGAGCGAACCTACTGAAGAAGGGGATCGTCTCTTGTTACGTTTAACCCATCAAAACATTGCTAATGCTATTGGTACAACTAGGGTGACAGTAACTAGATTGCTGGGAGATTTTCAGCGTCAAGCCCTAATTAAATTAGATCGCGATCGCCATATAATTGTTAAGCACCATAAGGTGAGTTAAAAGCAAGTTAACTAATTTAGTCTACGACAACGGCAAAGCCGTACCATTGGCCTTTGATAACAAGCTATAACTAAAACAACTCTTGTTCGTCAAGGTCAACCTATGACTAGTTTCCCAGTTAAGAAGCTTGCTATTTTGATTAATCCTCAAGGAAGTAGTGGAGTTCCAGGAGGTATCTGTGTTGTTGTCACCAAGCTACTTCAGGAACTAGCAGCTAGAAATTTTGAGCTTGATTTAGTTGTACAATCTGATGAGGCAACAAAATTATTCCCTGATCTACCTCCACAAATTAGAGTTATTAACTTAAACACACCGTTTCAAGTCAGGTTTAAAAGTGCAATTAAAATAATTCCTCCTTTATTGAAGTATTTGAGAACAGAAAAGCCTGATGTTTTAATTTGTCACTTGACCTTAGTTAATTATTTGACAGTTATAGCTCGTTTTTTAGCTAGAGTTCCTACCTGTTTAGTCTTAGTAGAACATTTCCCTTTTCTCGAACTGCAAAAGGATCGGGATGTTACAAAATCTCATCACTTAATGAAAGCACCACTTCAGACTGTTCAACGTTGGCTTTATCTCCAAGCTGATGCTATTGTTGCTGTTTCTGAAGGTGTAGCTAAATCTTTTAAAGCTGGTTTAAACTTAAAACCTGGTTCTGTGCAAGTAATTTATAATCCAGTGGTGGATACAACGTTACGGCAGAAGGCTCAAAGTCCTCTACAGCATCCTTGGTTTGCAGAACATCAGCCTCCTGTTATATTAGCGGTGGGAAGATTGTTACCACCGAAAGACTTTGATACCCTGATCCAAGCTTTTGCTAAATTAAGAGAAAAACGTCCTCTACGACTTTTGATTTTAGGTGAAGGCCACTTGCGCTCAGAATTAGAATCTTTAATTACTAACTTGGGCATAAGCGCAGATGTTTCTTTGCCTGGTTACACTAACAATCCTTATGCTTATATGGCGCAAGCATCAGTACTTGTTCTCTCTTCACATTTTGAAGGACTGCCAACAGTTATCATTGAAGCCCTGGCTTGTAACTGTCAGGTAGTTGCTACCAATTGTCCCTATGGCCCCCAAGAAATTTTAGCTGATGGTAAGTTTGGCCGTTTAGTACCCGTAGGAGATGTAGCAGCTTTAGCTAAAGCCATAGAGTTAGCTTTGGATCAACCAATCAATGTCGAAAAGTTGCAGCACAGAAGTGAAAATTTCAGCGTAGTAAGTTCAGTTGATTCTTACTTAAAGTTGTTTACTTAATAAAAAAAAGAGAGAGAAGATTTCCTTCTCTCTCAACAACTTCCTTTATTACTACTTGTTTAACCAGACTAAGTAATCTGCAACATAATTGTTAGTTAGCTTGCTTGTTTTTGCCGCGACGGGTAGCAGCTAATGCAGCAACGAAGCCTAATGCACCAAGAGTAGCAGGCTCAGGGACATCTTTGCTATCTGCTGCTACTAAAGCGTAGTCATGTCCAGCGTGAGTATCACCAGGTGTTCCTGCTGCTGTGAACTTAACGCTACTAACTTTTGCATCACCGAAAGGATTGAGGATTTTGTAGTAGCCACCACCTTTTTTAGTGGAATCGCTTATGGCATCTACGATTGTTGTGCTGCCGCCAAAAGAATACTCAGCTTGGGTGTCATTGATAACTTTCAAACTGCCTATTCCTAAAGCAGTTTCTAGCTGAGCAATTTCAAAAACCTTATCAGCGAACACACCGGGCTGATACAAGAAAGCTAACTCAATAGACTTAAAGACGTTGTTGCTATCCTTAGCTTCGAGGAGAATGAATTCACCGGCATCAAGTTCACCAGGAACCCCTTCATTATCACCACCCTCATCACCATCATGGGTTACACCAATTCCTGTAACACCATTAACGGTTTTATCAATTAGGACAGGATTAGCACTGGCATCTCCGTCAAGCCCAGCAGTAATTGTGAAGCCGTCATCTGTCATGCAGCTATCGGTGGGGAGAGAAGCGATCGCGCAGTCTCCTAAATCGCTAGGGGTTTGGAAGCTGAAAGCTTGGGCAGAAGCGGAGGAGAAGGCTAGGGTTGTTCCAGCGATGAAGCCAGCAGCGAGAAGGTTGGATTTGATATTCATGAAATTCACCTTGGTTGAGGAGCAGTTGTTAGGAAATGTTATAAATTATTAGACTTAATGAAGCCTGTCAAGTATCTCTAGACTAGTCACTTTATAGTTGGTTGAGTTTAGAGTTCATAAGACCCAGGAACATAGAGGTTATTTTTAAAACCTTGGTGTAAGGTTGCTTTGTGGGCGGGATGTTGTTTGCATCTTTTGCCTTACACTTATACATTCTATGTGGCTTAAGAACAGCCTGCATCAGTATTTATATAGATTTTTTTCCTGAAAGAATAGTGTTGAACTGTCCAACTGCAATTCTAGTCGGACGTAGACAATTTTTTGTAGCCTTTGAAACTAAATTGGATTTTATCTAAGCTTTATATAGGTAAACTTTTTTATGAAGTACAAATGAAGCGCACTAAACTCACTTTGCGTATATACACTTAAGTAATTCTTTGCTTCTGCAATTAGCTAGATAAACAGCTAGCTTCTCCGGTTATTTACTTAAACTGCTGAACAAGCTTCTTTAAAGATCGCTATTTTTGGCATCAAACACGGGCATTAGCAATTAACTAATTTGCTTGATTCTCTTAAGAGTTTATGTGGAGAATTTGATCTAGCTCTTAAGGAGGATGAAACACAAGCCTTTTAATTATGTTTTCTGGACTCAATTAACAGCAGTGATTAAGATCACAATTCTTTTTCTAATCGAGGTGCAGCTTGTAAGAGGCTTTTAGTATAGGAATTTTGGGGATTAGCAAAAAGCTGGTGGGTGCTACCCATCTCGACAATTTTACCTTTATTCATAACTGCAATGCGATCGCATAAAAATCTGGCTACCCATAGATCATGGGTGATAAATAAATAGGTGAGGTTAAATTCCGTTTGTAATGATTGCATCAACTCCAATACTTGAGTCTGGACACTAGCATCAAGCATACTAACGGGTTCATCACAAATAAGTAACTTTGGTTGAGTAATTAAAGCCCTGGCGATCGCAACTCTTTGTTGTTGTCCTCCTGATAGATCAGCGGGATAGCGATAATAATAATCTGCCACTGGGGTTAAGCCCACTCGTGTAAGCATTTGTTCTACTTTAATTTTTGCTTCAGCCGGAGTGGCTAATTTATGGATAAAGAGAGGATCAGCGATAGATGCCCCTACTTTCATGAGGGGATTGAGGCAGGCATGGGGATCTTGAAATACCATTTGTATTTCCCGTCGTCTTTGTCTTACCTCTGCTTCTGAGAGTTGGGTTAAGTCAACTCCTTGGAAGTTGACACTACCGGAAGTAGGGCGCATCAGTTGTAGGATGGTTCGCGAGAGGGTACTTTTACCACAACCTGATTCTCCTACCAAACCAAAAATCTCCCCTGGATAAAGCTGAAAGCTAACGTCATCAACAGCTTTAATCAAAGGGGTTTCTTTTTTGAATAATTGCTGAAACAGGTTACTTTCTAAGGTGAAATGCTGTTTAAGGTCTTTAACTTCTAATAGATATGGTTGAGGATTATCTTCTTGTTGGGTATCCTGAGTTTCTACTCCTTGGATTTTTAAAGCTGCTTGGAGTAAAGATTGGCTATATTCGTGTTGAGGTGCTTTTAAGATGGATTTCGCTACACCAGTTTCTACCATCTTGCCTTGATACATCACCGCAAGGCGATCGCAATATTCCCCCACCATAGCTAAGTCATGGGAAATCAAGAGTAAAGCAAGGCCTCTTTCTTCGCATAGGCGAGTTAATTCGTCTAATATCTCGGCGGAGATGGTGACATCTAAACTAGTGGTAGGTTCGTCTGCCACAATTAGTTTAGGTTCTAATAATAAAGCTAAAGCGATGGCTACCCTTTGGCGCATTCCACCACTAAATTCATGGGGATATTGTGACCAGCGATTCCTAGGTATTTTAACGGCTTCTAAAGTTGTTAAGGCTTTTTGTTTTGCTTCTGAGCGAGATAAATTAGGTTGATGGGCTTTTAAGGTTTCTAAGCAATGCCTGCCAATGGTCATGAGAGGATCAAGACGAGTCATCGGATCTTGAAAGACAAGGGAAACAGCTTCACCACGAAATCTACGCAGTTGAGTTTTATTAAAATCTAAAACTGACTGACCAGCAAAACTCACTTTCCCCGTAACTTGGCTAGTTGGTGGTAACAAGCGCATCGCCGCCCTACCCAAGGTCGATTTTCCGCACCCAGATTCTCCTACTAACCCTAATTTTTCCCCTGGATTAAGGGTAAAGGAAACATCATCAACAGCCCAATCAATTTTTCCTGATGATTGGCTATTAGGGTAAGCAACTTGTAAGTTTTCGACATTTAATAAAGGGTTGGTTGTGGTCATTGATTATTGATTATTAAATACCGTGGGTACTCCCTTACTTCTAAGAGTCTCGCCATTATCAACTGGCCCTTAGCTTTTTGGGTGATTGTTTTCATCTACTAAAACCACTGTTGGTTGATGATTTTCTGCTTCTTCTGGACTCAATTGACCATAGGTCATAATAATTAAGCGATCGCCTCCTACTCCTAAACGGGCAGCAGCACCATTAAGTTCAATGATGCCAGAGTTAGGTGCTGCTTCAATAGCATAGGTGATTAGTCTTTCTCCATTGGCAATATTAACTACTTGCACCTGTTCATAAACAGAGATTCCTGCTTTATCTAACAAGGTTTTATCAACACTAATACTACCAACATAGTTGATATTAGTAGATGTTAAGGTGCAGTTATGAATTTTGGCTAATAAAAATATACGTTGCATAAATTAGTGATTAGTTAAGAATTAAGCGTTTTTATTCTATAGCAGTTCTCACTTCCGCTTATGATCTCTCCAAGATCCCCAAACTCTCAATCAACTGGGGTTGTTCCTCCAAAGCAATCCTGGCAATAACCACAAAATCACTCAACCAAACATTAAGCTCCTCAATCACTGCATCCCTCACCTTCGTCGCATCCTGGGCTTCTCCCATCTCCTTCTTCTGGGCCAAATTAGCAGCCTCCACAGCCTCCACCTCTGCCTGTGCCGCCTCCAACTTTGCAGGGGTAATGCCATACTCAGCAATTGCATCCAGAAAACCTTGATTACTAAGGATATTTTGATAAAACTGCTTTGCCTCCAACAACCAAGCAGAAAGAGCGCGTTTGCGGATGCCATTGAGGGCTAACTCTGCTGCTGCACCGGGATTATCCTTAAAGGTAATGCGGGCAATCTTCAGGTGGCGATTGTAACTTGCTTTCGCCACTTCCCAAGTTTCGTTAAGGGTTGCGGTAGCGCTGTACTGTTCTCCGTATTCTTTAGTTTGCTTTTGCTGTGCGGCTAAAGCTTGATCATAAAGGGCTTTACCTTTTTGGAGTTTTTCTGGGGTGTAACCGTATTCTGTTAAGTAAGCCTGAATTTGAGGTTGACTGAGGGCGTTATCAATGGCAACGCGAGCATCATTAAGGAAACTGTCAAGGGTTTGATTAATTGCCACGGTGATTAATTTAGTAAATTGTTGTTGTTCGGCTATACATAGCTACGAAGGAATGAGCAGTTGTTAGAGAAAAGTCAGGGAAAATGTCATAAAAATTAAAGAGTTAGTCCGAGGAATGGCAAAGTAAGCTTACGGAACGATTTATTTGACTTACTCAATGACTTATTCGACTTACGGAACGATTCATTTAGCTTACTCAACGACTTATTCAACTTACGGAACGATTTATTTGGCTTACTCAACGACTTATTTAACTTACGGAACCATTTATTTGGCTTATTACTTATTAGGGCGACCCAATTTCAACTCTGGTTGGTTGGAAATACGAGTGAAAACGGGTCGCCCCTACACTACTACTTACTTCCCCAATTTCCCAACTTCCTCAACAGACAAACTCAAAGCCGCCGCTACCTGTTCCACACTCAAACCCAACGCTAATAAACGGGGAACAGCTTCCCTTTGTGCCTGTTCAGCTTCTCGCCTAGCTTGTTCAGTTTCTTGATAACTCAGTAATTTTTCACCTGTTCGAGGGTCATAGAAACGTAATTCTTTCTCAATTAACCTTAAATCTAACCCCAATGTCTCAGAATACATCGACATCACTCCCCCATTCGCCACACTCCTAGCTATGGGTTGGTAAACCCCCTCTACTAGTCTCACCCCCTTGAGTTGCTGCTTGAGGTAATCTCCTGTGGGGTCATATTGAAAATACTCTTCTACTCCCAGGTTTTGGTAGGTAATGGGCTTTTGTTCTTCGTCTACTTTTTTGGTTGTGTTTGAAGTGATTTCTAAGACAAAGCTGGGGACTTTTCCCCCTTCTTCCCATACTTTGTAGGTTTTACGTTTCTTCTTCTCTACACCGAAGACAACAAAGACATCTGGGGCTACTACTGATTTTGGTACACCTTTTTGGTAGTAGATAAATAAGTTACCGGAGATATAAACATCTTGCCGGTTTTGAAAGTAGATGCTGAGGGCCTCTACACCATAAACTAAATAATCCCTAGTAGGATCACTTTCTGCCATTGGTTCGCCGTCACTATAGGGATAGAGGTCATCTTCTGTTTCAATGAGTTGTTCTGATGAAAGAGTCATGATTTGGTAGACCTCTTACTCAATGGCAGTTAATTTTAAGATAACACTGTACTTGTGTCTAGGAGTGAATTAACTTTGCTTGGGGATGACTGTTAATCTCGTGATTTCTGAAGAATCAAGCTTAAATTCTATTTCCTCAATTGCATAAAAGTCTGCCTCAGTTTTTGAAGGATTGAGAAGTTTTTTCACCGCCTCTCGTTTTAATTCTGCACCCTCTCCCGTAGCATTCAGGGGTAACTCCGTAATAGGTTTAACGGACCAAATTTCTTCCCCGTCGCGGATAGTTCCTATCTCACCTTTAGGAATATCTTCCTCTGTAAAAGTTAACTTCTCAATATCAGCCATTGCCACCACTTCAGAAATACCATTGGACTCTAGGGCGATGTTTTTGTCTCCTTCGTTAATAGCTGCTAACTGCCCAGCTTTCTTATTACCATCTTTGAGTTCAACTGTAGCAACAGGGGGTAAAGTAATACAGACTATTTCCTCAGTTGCCTGACATTGGGATCGAGGGTTTTCTTGGGTTTCCCTACTGCAACCGCTTAAGCTAATGAAGGTAAGCAATAAGGTGGCAATCCATCCTGAGTAAATAGTCTTCATCTTACTTAATCTCTAAAATTCAAGTATAAATAAAAACTTAATGCAGGCTTAGTAATGGTTTCAGGTTGATTTATGAATATGTTTAGCAATCAATAGTGAATCTTTCTTGTAGTTAATTTGTTAGGCAGCATTAGTTTTATTGGGGGACTAGCCCCCCAAACCCCCCAGCAGGGAAACAAGTGTTTCCCTACAACCCTTCCTAACCGCTTCGCTCTTTTGTTGGTTATATTTAACTGACTAATTCTGAGTTGGCCTGTCGTCGGAAATAGACCTCGTGGTAGGGCGTATCTATATTTGGGATCGTTGTTTAAGAAGTTACTTGCCACTGGCACAGAGGAAATACCTTGATTCAATTTATCTGTAACAAACATAATAGTATTTCATATTAGATATCTTTATTGATGAAAACTTACCTCCTCTTTATCAAAAACAATTACTACGTTATCAACCTAAACTAATTGCCTTTTGCCTTTTGCCTGCCCTAACAGACAACCTGTGCCACCAAACCTTATTTATGTCAAACTCCAACCAAAACACTATCCTGGGTAAATTCGCTAGCGTTGTTGCTCTTTTAGGTAGCGCTCTTTATTTTACAGGCTGGATTTATCGTTGGTCTTATTTTGGCTTTTTTCAACTGGAAGTTACTACCCTCAATTTTCCCTTTGAGTCGTTTCTCTTTGTTCCTCTCCAGGTGTTTTTAGGTAGCTTTGCACTCAATAACCTGGGCAAAGCGATTCTGCAAACTCTCTTTACTATTGCAGTTACTTTAATAATCATTCAAATCACCGTCAGCATTCTGCAACTAATCAGCTTAACCATTACCGCTACCCTCAACTGGTTAACTCAAAAGTTAAGAAAAAGGCTGCAAACTTGGCGCAATAAAAAACCCTTTACCCACAAAACTCGTTCCTTAATCAACTCAGTTTTAATCAGACTAAATCGCCACCGCTTCACTCCCCTAAAAATTCGCCACACTCTCCTTTATGAACTAATCATTGTCCTCCACATCATCATCGCCCTCTTTTTCCTCGCCAGATACCAAGGCATAGTCGATGCCAGACAAGACGCAGGTATAAACTCTAGCCTTTCTGTTGTCACCTTAGTTATTCCAGAAAATAAACTAGGTTTTGGACAAAAACAAAACAGTTTGGATCAACCTACGGGGTTGCAAATAATTGGCGATCGCCGACGTTACGAAGATATCATTAAAAGCCCCACCAATGATCCCAATAATCAAAGGGTGTGGCGCATTGTCATTGATCAAGGAGGTTACTTTTACATTTTCAGAAGCCTACCACCTAATTCTCCTCCCGAAGCACGTCCGGTAATTTTAGCAGTACAAGGCAGTCTCACTGGCGATCAATTATGGATTTTCAGCCCTGAAGCAATTCCTAGTCAGGGCAGTTAGGGGGATAATATCAATTCTCCTCGCAAAACTGTCACGGCTTGCCCACTTAAAAAGACGCGATCGCCCCCGTCGTAATTTACTTTAACTGTGCCACCTCGTTGAGATGCTTGATAAGCTAAAAATTCGTCTTTTAAAAGGCGATCGCGCCAAAAAGGAGCTAAGCAACAATGGGCGGCTCCCGTCACCGGATCTTCGTTAATGCCTAATCCTGGGGCAAAGAAGCGGGAAACAAAGTCATATTCTGAACCGGCGCTGGTAACAATGATTTGCCCGAAAGAAAGCTTCTTTAATAGGGAAAAATCCGGTTGCATTTGCTTTACTAATTCTGCTGATTCTACTTCCACTAAATAACCCAAAGAATTTTGCCAAACTGATTTGCAAGGTACTCCTAAAGCTTGAGATAATTCGGGAGGTGTAGGAATACTTTGAGAAGGATTTGCAGGAAAGTTTAATTCAAGCCAATCACCCTGCCGACGCGCAGTTAAGTCCCCACTTTTAGTATAAAAATAAGCTACTTCTTCTAGGGGTAAATGTCCTTCTGTCCAGAGGACATGGGCGCTAGCCAAAGTAGCATGACCACACAAAGGAACTTCCACCGTTGGGGTAAACCAACGCAGATTATAACCTTTATTTTGGGGTAGTAAAAATGCGGTTTCCGACAGGTTCATTTCCTGGGCCACTTGTTGCATCCACCCTTGCTCTTTGGCACTAGCTAAAACACACACAGCCGCAGGATTGCCAGCAAAAGGCTGATTGGTAAAAGCATCCACTTGAATAATAGTTTGTTTCAAAATATTTCCCTAATTTAAGCAAATTGCAGGAGATCAGTATCTGCGAGATAGTAATGTAGATAAACGATAAATATGAGGTCTAATAGGACGAGAAACAAAAGCAGGTAATTGCCCCCAAGGAGCATCTGAATTCCATTTTAAGTAAGCATAATTAACCCATTTACCTTGTACTCTCCAACCGACGTGATCGCTAAATTTTTCGTAATCTTCTCCTACCTGTTCATAAATTTGCTTTTGCACCCCAAAGCCAAAGCGCCCTTGACTATATTTACTCCAAAGTTGGTTGATATTAAGCAAGTCACGCCAAGGTATATTGTTGATATCTTCATCATTAAGCCAGGCTTTTTCTGCTTGTCCCGCAGCTTGAATCATAATTTTACTTGTTTCTTTGTCTGCTTCTTGCCACCTTTCTTGAGAGAGAAAATCAGACAAATTTCTATAATTTGCCCCTGTTTGGGAATGTAGAAATATTAAATGTTTTTGTAATTGTTGCTTTTCTTCTTCCTTAACTCTAGAAGCTAGCAATTCATAGGCCCTCCATTGTACTAGTCCAATTTCCATCTTCAGTACATATAGAAGCAGTTCCAAACCCTCCTGTCCATATTCGAGAGCCTCATTCAGGGCGATTATCCTCTTCTGTTCAGAATTGCTAGCTAATTTTTGTTTAACCCCTTCTAAGCCCCCTAAAATTGCATCATTCATTCCTGATAAATGTTTTCCTCCCAAAACTGCGTCATCGGCTTGAGGATATTTAGGGTTGTGGTTCATCGTAGGAAAAATGGTAATGAGCTAGTACTCTGTCAATTAAAAATTGACAGGTAAGGGGGAAAGGACAATCTTTAACGGTAAAAACCATTCCTCAATATAAACTGGACGTAGCACTAGGAACAGAGTTAATAAATCCTGGAGCTTATAATTATCGTTAAATCGTCCAAGAACAACCATCTGCCTAATTGTATAAAGAAATAGACTTGACGAATTTGCAGTAATAGGTTGAAAAAGATTTTTGCTTTTACTGTTCAAAGTTCCCTAACTTGCCAAAAAATAGAAAAACTCACCTTTAATATCAGAACTCAACCTCCATCTTTAGGTATAGTAGATGGCAAGTCTATATACGACCCTAACTCCATTAATTATGCGCGTACTCGCGTTTATGGATTTTCTCAAGCATTCCGCTACGCTATATACAAAATGAGTAAGTTCAAAAATCCCAAAGAAGAGTTTGTTTATCATGGGCAACCGGGTAAAGATTTACCCCGTTTTGACTTTAATAAGAAGTTGCCTAAACGGGTAGATGTAACCGAAAAATATAAAGCCCAGGTAGGTTTAAATCTTCTCCCTGCTATGACACTTTTCGATGTAAGTGAAAAATATAAGGCAGAGGTGGGTTTAAACTTTCTCCCTGCTCTGAAATTTCTCAAATTTATTCCCCTGTTAGGAATTGTGGGTAGCGAGAAAATGATGGGGGCAAAAGCACCCCAATGGATGCCTACAAATTTAACTCGCTGTCGTTTAGATCGAGATAGTGATGAATTTTTTGTTGAACGCCGCCTTAATGGTTTTAACCCCGGCAAAATTAATGTGGAGAAGGATGTCAGCAAAGAGTGGCAATATTACGTTAGGTACGACTGTAGCAAGTATGAAGTTGAAGAGGCGGGAGTTTTACCCCAGGTAACAGAAGCCCGCTTTCGGTTAATAGATGAAGAGTTAAAAGTTCACTCCATTGAATACACTTTGCGAAAGGAAACGAAGACAGTTTTCCCCGGAGAAAAAGATTGGAGTTTTGTCAAACGCCTTTTCCGTAGTGCAGAGTTTGTTTTTCAAGAAATTCAATCCCATTTAGGGCGTACCCATATGAATATGGATCAGTACGCTATGGCTTTTTATCGCAACATTATTAATAATCCGATCAAGTCCCTTTTAGAGCCTCATTTTGAAGGTTTAATTGACATTGATAAAAATGGTGCAACTTCAATTCTTGGTTATGAAGGGTTTATTCCGCAAGTTTCTGTTCTTACTAGTGATGATGTGGATCGTCTCTTAATTGAAGAGGTGAGTCAGCTACATTATAAATGGACACCGGAAGTTATTGAACTTCCAGATTACATCAAGAACAACTATTTCGATCCTGCTGCTAAGGCGATGTGGAGCATTATTGAAGAGTATGTAGGAGAGTTTTTCGGTCAAAATGAACAGGCCATTAACCATTATTGGTCAGAAATTGTAGGAATGTCTGATGACTTAGTTAAGCATTCTATCCTCAAATCCACCTTAGAAACCTTGGCAGTGGAAAATATAGCTGAACTTAAGCAATTATGTGTTTACGTCATTTACCACAATACCTTTGTCCATTCCTGGGTTAACAACAAACAATACGATGATGGCGGAGATGTAGAGTATACACCTTTCGGTTTGTGGGATGAAAGTCATCCTAGCTATGATGTCAAAACTGAAGCAAAAAGACAGGCAAAACAAACTATCTTGATGTGGACTCTTTCTAATGTCCGTTACAACCCGATAATGGATGTGGGACCAGGAAATTTAAAAGAATTACTTTGGCAACACCGTCAAGAAATTGAACCAGGTATTGCCCTTGCTGATTTGATGATGAGTATTCATATTTAGTAATGGTTTCAAGTTAATCTACTCACTGGTTGACAAATAGACCAACTAGCTACCTAGCTTAAATAATTTTAAAAGTTGTACCAATAAACCAAGCATAAATAATTAAAAATAACCATCCTTCCCAAATAGTTAACTGCTTGTCTTGAGTAGCAAAAAATATTAATAAAGTACCGGCTAATAAAGCAGGAATGCCTCCTGTTAAAACTGTTGTAGGAATTTCTAAATCTCCGACTAACCTAGGTATGCCCATAACCATAAAAGCATTGAAGATATTAGAGCCTAAAACGTTTCCTACAGCTACTTCTTCTTGGCCTTTTTTAGCAGCATTAATTGTCACAACCAACTCAGGCAAAGATGTACCTAAAGCAACAGCACTTACAGCAATAATTTCTTTACCAATACCGATGATTTCAGAAATTTTGACTAAAGAATCAATGGTGTATTTAGCTCCCAAATAAATAAATATTACGCTTAAAGTAATGATTAAAAGTTGCCTTAATACATAACTAGAGCTTTCCCTAGGTGTTACCGATTCTTCTTGTTCAGTTTCTTCACTATCTCTTACGGTATAAAATAAATACATAATATAAGCGATAATAAAAATTATTGCTTCTCCTGAAGAGAATTTTTGATCCCAAACCGCTAGAACCAAGAGAAATGCAGAGCCAACAAATAAAGGTAAATCTACACTAACTAAATCATAGGTAATACTAAGACCTTTACTGCCGACAATACAAGCTACACCAATAATCAAAAAGATATTAGCAATATTAGAGCCAACAACATTCGCTACGACTATTTCTGAAGAGCCTTCTGTGACTGCAATAATAGAAGAGATTAGTTCCGGTAAAGATGTACCAATAGAAACGATTGTCACCCCAATAATAAAAGGTGGCAAACCAATATATAGACCAACTTTTTCTGCGGAATCAGTGAAAAAGTCAGAAGCTTTAACTAAAACCAATAAGCTAGCAACAAAAATCAAAGAAGAAATGAACAATTCCGACATCTGTTATAAAACACCATAATCAATTATTAAATAATATATTTAAAGTTAAAGGTTATTCAAGATATTAATTTTTACCTCTTATCTTAAATATGCTTAGGCAATCTTGGCCAAGCAGAATTAATGGGATCGAGAATACTATTGAGGGTTCTTAGTTGTTCAGCAGTTCCCAGACAAATGAGTAAATCTCCTGACAGTAAATAAGTATCTCCTGTAGGACCAACAATTAAAATTCCATCAGTTCGCCGAATTGCTAATATTAAAGCACCGGACTTTTTTCTTAATTTGGCTTGACTTAAAGTTTGATCTATATAAGGACAAGTCTCTGAATCTAGACGCAATTCTTCCATATAAAAAGACTTATCAGAACCAGCTAAAATACCATCAACAAAGTCCATCACTTGGGGACGTAAAGCGGCTGCGGCTAAACGTCTTCCTCCGGTAATATGGGGAGAAACAACTCCATCTGCCCCCGCCCTTTGCAACTTTTGTTCCGCTTCTTCAGTGCTAGCACGGGCGATCGCCCGAATATCAGGATTAAAAGTTTTGGCAGAAAGTACTGTGTAGAGATTTTCTGCATCGGAAGGAAGTACTGTGACAAGACAAAGGGCTTTGTCGATATTAGCTTTCTGTAATGATTCATCTAGGGTTGCATCACCATGAACAGCTATGCAACCCAATTGTTGAGCTTGTTCTATTTTATCAAGACGAGAATCAATAACAATAAAAGGTATACCTTCAGCTTGAAATTCTAAAGCAACCTGTTTTCCTGTCCTACCAAAACCGCAGACTATATAATGCTTTTTTAAAGAGTCTATCAAGAGCTTTTGCTGTCTCATTTTGATTCCTTCTTGAAAGTAGCCTTGAATAAGTGCTTCTGTAAATCGATTAGCAATGTAGCCGAAGCTAAATAAACCCATGAAAATCAAGCAAATAGTAAAAATGCGAGTTCTATTTTCTAAAGGATGTACTTCTGCAAAGCCTACAGTAGAAAGAGTAATTGCTGTCATGTAAACAGCTTCAATAAATTCCCACCCTTCAACTAACCAATACCAGAGAGTGCCAACTAAGAAAACACCCGTTAGGGCAGCGATACCGAAAATCATCTCCTGTTGTAGGCGTTTATATTTTTGTCTGAAGGAAAATACAGGAGGTTGGTTCATTGAGAGAATTACAGATGGTTTTTGCTCAATATAGCTTGGGCAGAGAAAAATTTGCTGCACAATTATACTTTTTAGCTACCTGAACTAAATGTTCAGGTAGCTAAAATTTCGCCCAAGATTAATTGCAAAAACAATTAATACATTTAGATTTAAGTGAGGGATAATTCCTCGCCTTTATCCCCTTCACCCGTCAACTTTTAATTGACAAAACACTAAATTATGCCGTCTTGCTTTGCCATAGCTAACATCAAATCGATAACTCGGTTAGAATAGCCCCACTCATTGTCATACCAAGAAACAACTTTAAAGAAATTGCTATTCAATTCCATTCCTGCCCCTGCATCAAAGATACTAGAACGAGGATCGCCTTGGAAGTCGCTAGAAACTAAAGGTTCGTCAGTATAACCAAGAATACCTTGCAACTCTCCATTCGCGGCTTCTTCCATCGCCCTACAAATCTCTTGGTAACTAGTAGCTTTTTTAGTTTTAAAAGTAAGGTCAACCACCGAGACATCAGGGGTGGGAACCCGCAAAGCCATGCCAGTTAACTTACCTTTTAGTTCCGGTAAAACCAATGTAACTGCCTTAGCTGCCCCTGTAGAAGCAGGAATGATATTTTGAGGTGCGCCTCTACCACCCCGCCAGTCTTTCTTGCTGGGGCTGTCAACGGTGGGTTGAGTGGCAGTCATGGCGTGAACTGTGGTCATCAAACCTTCTGCTAGACCGAAATTATCCTCAATCACTTTAGCAATGGGTGCAAGGCAATTAGTGGTGCAACTTGCATTGGAAACAATGGTATGTTTTTGGGGATCAAACTCTTGGTGGTTAACTCCTACCACCATGGTTTTTACCTTGTCTGGATCTTTGGTAGGGGCAGAAAGCACAACACGCTTGGCTGCGGCTTTAAGATGATTTGAGGCTGCCTCATGGGTGGTAAATAGTCCCGTTGCCTCCACGACATAATCTACCCCATATTCCCCCCAAGGTAGTTCTGCGGGATTCCTGATTCCTGTACAAGGGATAAAATGTCCATCAACGGTAATACCTTTTTCGTTTCCTTCTACCTGACCTGAGTACATACCATGAGTTGAATCGTACTTGAACATATAAGCTAACTGCTCTGCCCCAACAAGATCATTAATACCAACAAATTCAATGTCAGGATTTTTCAGTCCCCCACGAAAAACCAGTCTACCGATACGACCAAAACCATTGATAGCTACTTTCAAAGTCATAAAACAATAAGAGAGTGTTTGGGTATTTCATTTCTTCCAATTAGATTAGAGGCATCTAAGGGAATGCCCCCCTATCTCTAGAGTTTCTTTAACTTCTTCATGTTAAATGCGTAGCAACTTTATTCCCTAGAAAAATAAATAAGCGATCGCCTTTTTCAAGCTGGTTGGTAAAATATCCTCACAAAGTATAAGATTTTAGCAACTAGCAACTAGCAACTAGCAAAACCTAAAGCAAAAAAGTTGCCATATTGCCCTTCCCTTTAACCCGAATAATTCCCCTAGCTTCAAGGCGATACTTATTCTTCAACTGTTCGTAGGTAGCCTTAGAAAGATGAATACGTCCGGGGATGCCGTGGGACTCCATGCGACTGGCGGTGTTTACTGTATCTCCCCAGAGATCGTAAACAAACTTCTTCAAACCAATCACTCCAGCAACAACAGAACCAGTGTTAAGACCAATCCGTATGGCAAACTCTTGATCCTGTTCAAAATTAAACTTCTCAATTTCTGTTAACATCTCCAACGCCATTTCTGCTACTGCTTCTGCATGATCGGGGCGTTCTATGGGTAAGCCCCCAACTACCATATAACAATCGCCAATAGTCTTAATTTTTTCTAAACCGTGCTTTTCTAATAAACGATCAAAGCGAGAAAAAATGTCATTGAGGAGACGAACTAATTTAGCAGGAGGCATTTGTTCAGAAAGAGTTGTAAAACCGACTATATCAGCAAACATTACCGTCACTTCAGCAAAATTATCGGCAATAGTCCCTTCTTTTTCTTTTAATCTTTCTGCGATAGGTTCAGGAAGAATATTAAGGAGTAAAGCCTCAGTTTTATCTCTTTCTACAGCTAGTTCTTTATTACTGGTTTCTAATTTTTGTACCATACTATTAATGGTAGTAGCAAGGCTAGTTAATTCATCTTCACCAAGAGCTTTTACTCGCAAAGAAAGGTCGCCGGTACTACCAATTTTCTGAACATCTTTACTTAAGTTAGCTAGGCGAGAGAGGACAAGCTTTTCTAACAAAAACAAACTTCCTGCTCCAAAAACCAAACTGACCAAAAGAAGAGAAATCATTAAGTAGCCAAAACTATTCAGACCTTGCTGATAAATTTCTCTTGGTAATTCAACTTGTAATAATATTTTCGGCTGACCCGAAATATCTGGTAGTAAAGCATAGCCAAAAATAGTTTTTTTGTTGAGAGGTTCTACTAAAATTGGCGCTTCTAAGATATTGCCAGAAAATTCTTCTTCTGTTGGTTTTAGTTGGGCGGCTACTTCTTTTAATTGCTTATTAATTTGAGGGCTATCTAATTTGTGTAAACTTAGGGATAGTTGAGTTTGTTGTTCTAGGGATTTGATTGTACTTTCATTTAAGTACTGACCCATAATTAAGCTGCCGCGAATAGGACCTTTATTTTCACTAGTAACAATGGGGTGAGAAGCAATTAAAAGTAGACCTTCTTCGAGAACAATAATTCCTTTGCTAATGTCGTGAGTATCAACGTGTTGCAATAAGATACTATTAGCAGTAAGCTTGTTTCTCAAACTAGTAGGAATTCCTGTATACTGCTCTTGAGCAAGGTTGAAACCTTGACCATAAATCTGTTGAATATTCCTATTAAATAAAATTAAATAATTAATTTGTAAATTGGAGAAAGTTGTCTGGGTTAAGTTGCCTTGGACAAACCTTTCATTTCTATCCTCAATAAATTCATAGGTATCATTCCAAGCTGCCCAATCTTCTGTTAAGTTACCTAATTCTTGGGTCTTATCATATAGTGCTTCTTTGACTCTTTGAACATTGCGACGGGTATTTTTCTCTTCTAGCCTTATGAAACTGTTTAGTAAAATAGTCGAAAGGCTAGCAGATAAAACAGCCATCAAGCTAATTAAGATAATGCTAGTAAGCAGTAGGGTTTTCTGACGAAGACTCATTAGAAAATCAAGTAATAAGTAATAAGTAATAAGTATTAAGTAACAAGCTATATCACTTTATCACTTCAAAGGTATGTTTTACTTTTATATTGATATTACCCATTGCCTAATTAAACTATTAACTTGTTCTGGTACTTCATCGTGGGGGCAATGACCTGCTTGTAAATAATATTCGGTTAAATTAGGATAATATTGGCGGAATGTAGCACTTCTTTCTCGACAGTTCATCCAAGGATCTCCTTCTCCCCATAATATTAATAAAGGACATTGCAACTGTTGTAATAAAACGTCATTCTTTTCCCCTTCGGGAGTTTTAAATACAGAAGCAAAGACATCCACAGCACCTTGATCTAAGGAAGGACGATAGATTTCTTCTACTAAACGATCTGTTACCGCACTTTTATCTAAATAAACCTTTTCTAGAGTTTTGCGAATAGTTGCAGGGCGTTGTACATATTTAAAAAGTAGATAATTAGCCCAAGGTTGTAGCAAAATAAAACGACTAAACTTGCTAATCAATTCACGGGCAAAGCTCGATTTAGCGGGAATTTTGCTATTAGTAAAAGAACCAGCACTATTGAGTAAAATTAACCCTTGAGCAGATTTAGGACATTGAGATGCGACACACAAAGCGGTATAACCGCCGATGGAATTTCCCACTAAAATAACTGGTTGACCAATAACTTCTTGAATAAAATCATTGAGTTGCTCTCGCCATAAATCTCCAGTGTAAGGAATATCAGGTTTAGCAGAACGTCCAAAACCTAAAAGATCGATTGCCCAGACTGCAAAATCTTCTTTAAGTTCAGTAATATTTTTGCGCCAATGGTCAGTAGAAGCACCGAAACCATGAATCAATAATAAGGGAGGATAGTTGTTTTTTTGTTTTCCAGCTTTAACATAATAAATAGTATGACCTTGCCATTGCCAATAGTGACCAGGAATTGCGGGGCTTAAGTTACCTTGTTCTGTTTGCATAATGATAGTTTTGTTAATTAAAGTTAATATTAAGTATTTTATCGCTATTCCTTGGTGAACTTTCCTCAATATTTTTCAAAATTAAGGTATAAGAAAGCAACGGTATTTATTTGCACCCTCTCCTCCCTATGCGAACTACTAGACAAATTAAGGCGGAGATTGAAGCTCAACTGGGGCTTTTTCCTCCTTTCTTTGCTCCAGCCCTAGACAATCCAGAAATTTTGGCTAGTTTAAGGCAGCAAACTTTATCTGCTTATGTTGAGAATCCTTTACCAGATTTGTTGAAGGAGAAATTTTGTACTTATTTGTCTCGTTATTGTTCTGTTTCTTCTTGTTTGATTTTCCACTGTAGTGTTCTTAATTCCTTGGGTATGTCTCCCCAAGAGATTCTCCAGTTTATCTTAGAACCTGCTCCCAGTAATTTAGCTACCTTACAAGCCAATTTGCTTCTACTCGAAAAATATTCCCCTTCTCAACTCCCTGAAACTAATTCTGAGTGGGAAAGTAGCTTACTACGGGTAGGCATATTTATGTTTCTTTATCCTTACCAAGGTTCAGAATGTGCCAGTGCTTTGCGTCGCTCTTTAGGAGAAGAGAAGTATCTTCATTTGGTTAACCTTTTTGCTTTTATTAAACTTTGCCATCAATGGGCTAGCAACTATCCTGAATTAGCTTCAGAGATGAAAAACCATCCTCAAATTAGTTCAGCCCGCCGGCAATTGCTCCAAGAGGAGCCTCAATTAGGAGAGTTTTGGGAGAGTTATCAACAAATAGTATTAGAAGAGTTATATCCTACTCAAAATAATACTGAATTAGAACAGCAACTACAACACAGAACAGCCAATCTTGCTGCTGCTAACCAACTATTAAGAGAAGAAATTGAACATCGGTTTGATGCCGAAGCTTCCCTGAAAGAGAGTCAAAGAGTTTTAAGCACTCTGATGAGTAACCTTCCTGGTATGGCTTACCGTTGTCGTAATGATCAAGAATTGACTATGGAGTTTGTCAGTGATGGTTGTTTAGCACTAACAGGCTATCAACCAGAAGATTTTGTTGATCATAAAATCAGGTCTTATCAACAAGTAATTCACCCTGAAGATAGAGACTCAATTCAGCGAGAAATACGAGGGGCGATCGCAAGCAAAAAACAATATCAACTTACCTATCGCTTAATTACTTTTTCTGGGGAAGAAAAATGGGTTTGGGAACAAGGGCAAGGAGTCTTTACTTCTCAAGGTGAATTGATGAGAGTAGAAGGTTTAATTACTGATATTACTGAACGCAAACGGGTAGAGGAAGAATTAAGAACTAATGAGAAAAAATATCGTACCTTAATAGAAATTATGAACGAAGGGCTATCTTTGAGCAATCAACAAGGAAAGCTCTATTTTGTTAACAGACGTTATTGTGAAATTCTTGGTTACTTTTCAGAAGAATTAATTGGCAAACAGGAAGAAGATTTATTAGCTAACCCAGAAGATAGCAACCTCGTTAAGCAGAAAAGACAACAATCACAATTGGGCATCTCACAACAGTACGAAATCCAAGTTAAGCGCAAATCAGGAACCAAGTTGTGGTGGCTAGTTAGTCGAACCCCCACCAATGATGGCTCCATGGAAATCATCACCGACATTACCCAACGCAAACAAGCAGAAGAGGCCCTACAAGAAAGCCAACAACGCCTACATAGTATTCTCGCTTCCTTAGAAGATGTGGTTTGGTCAGCTTCAGCCCAAACTTTCCAACTCCTTTACCTTAACCCTGCTGCTGAGGAAGTCTACGGTAGGCCTATTGCTGATTTAGTTAACAACGCCAATTTAGGTATAGAGATAGTTTACCAAGAAGATAGACAAGCCGTTAGAACCGCTTTGCAATCTTTGCACCAACAAGGCAGCATGAACGTAGAATACAGAATTGTACGTCCCAATGGAGAAATACGTTGGCTTCGTGATCGCACTCATTTGATTTATAGCAATGATGGTACTCCAGTGCGAATCGACGGTATCGCCACAGATATTACTGAACACAAGCAAACAGGGCAAGCTTTAAGGGAGGCAGAAGAAAAGTATCGTAGTATTTTTGAAAATGCTATTGAAGGGATTTTCCGTACCACTCCCGATGGTTTTTATCTTGATGTCAATCCTGCTTTTGCTCGGATGTTAGGCTATACTTCCCCTCAAGAACTAATGACAACAATTAAAAATATTGGCCGTCAACTTTATGTTAATCCTCAAAAACGAGAGGAATTTATCGCTTTGATGGCGAAAAATGATTCCATTACCAATTTTGAGTTTGAAGCCTATTGTCGAGATGGTAGTAAAATTTGGATCTCAGAAAATGTTCGCAACGTTAAGGATAGTGAGGGAAATCTCCTTTATTACGAAGGCACTTTTGAAGATATTACTAACCGCAAAGAGATAGAAGAACAGTTACTACGCAATGCTTTTTATGATCCCCTCACTGGTATTGCTAATCGTTCTTTATTCCTTGATAGACTACAAAGTAAGCTAATTCATTCTCAACGTAAGGCAGGTACAATCTTTGCTGTACTCTTTATTGATCTAGACCATTTTAAAGCTGTCAATGATAGTTTAGGGCATTTAGTGGGAGATCAGCTCTTAATCGGTATTAGTCAACGCCTAGAAGCCTGTATCGATAGTAAAGATACCGTTGCTCGCTTAAGTGGAGATGAATTCGCCATTCTCTTAGACAAAATCTCTCAAGTAGAAGATGCTACTCAGGTGGCTGATCGTATTCAAAAACAGTTGAGTTTACCTTTTCATTTACAAGGAAACGAGGTTTTTGCTAGTGCCAGTATTGGTATTGCCCTCAGTCAAAATAGTGCAACAGGTAAGCCCTATAAAGAACCAAAAGATTTACTCAAAGACGCGGATCGGGCGATGTACCAAGCTAAACACTTAGGCAAAGCTCGTTACGAAATTTTTGATAATTCCATGGAAACAAATCTCCTTAGTAGCTTAGAGTTAGAAACAGATTTGCGCAGAGCCATTGATAGGCAGGAGTTACAACTACATTATCAGCCGATTGTTTCTTTGAAATCAGGTAAAGTTACTAGCCTGGAAGTTTTAGTGCGCTGGCAACATAGTCAGAGGGGTTTAATTTATCCCCAGGATTTTCTTCCTCTAGCAGAAGATACAGGCTTAATTATCAAGATTGATAATTGGGTATTATGGTCAGCTTGTCAACAAATGTATCTTTGGCAACGCCAGGGGTTATTAGATGAACAGGTAACTATTAGCGTTAATGTAACAGGCAAACAATTTGCTCAAAAAAACTTTGTCGAAGAGATTGAGCAAGCCCTACAAAGTTCTGGCTTAAAAGCCCATAATTTATGTTTGGAAATTACGGAAAGCTTGATTATGGAAAATTTAGAATCTATTACTGCCAAACTTTTTTTGCTACAAAAATTAGGGGTGCAATTATCCATTGATGATTTTGGGACTGGCTATTCTAGCCTCAGTCGATTGAAGATTTTTCCGATTAATGCTCTTAAAATTGACCGTTCTTTTATCTCTCAATTACAGATAAGCTTGGAAAACAAAGAAATTGTTAAAACCATTATTAATCTGGGCTTAAATTTAAGTATGAAGGTGATAGCTGAGGGTATAGAAACTGAAGCACAACAGCAGCAATTGAAAGCTTTAGGTTGCCATTTTGGCCAAGGTTACTTATACTCTCAACCGACCGATAGTGAAGGAATTGCTAATTGGCTACAAAAACAAGGGGCGAGGGTTTGATTTATCTTTTTTTGGCATACTAAAATATTAAGTAACATAAAAGTCAGAATCTTGACTTTTAGTCACCGAGTAATACAGTAACAAAAATAACTACTATAAGGAGAAAAAAGTGTCCACAGAAACTATTGAGAAGCCTTCTACAACAACGGTAGAAAAAAATTCCACAGTTCGCAAACCGGCCCCACGCTATAAAGTATTACTCCATAACGATGATTTTAATAGTATGGAACACGTAGTACAAACTCTGATCACAACTGTCGGAGGCATGACTCAGCCCCAAGCCGTAGATATTATGATGGAAGCTCATACTAATGGTATAGCTTTGGTCATTACTTGTGCTTTAGAGCCGGCTGAATTTTATTGCGAAACTCTCAAAAATAGTGGCTTAATAAGCACTATTGAACCGGATGAATAAGTGATTGCCTTAAAGGTTGCAAAGTTGGTTTTTCTACATCCCTAAAGAAAACAACTTTCAACCTTAAATTGGCGAAAGAAGAAGCCGGAAGTAAGGAAAAGAGATACTAATTTTTTGTTGTAAAAAACAACTACAGCGATCAACTATTAGCAATTAGTAATTAGCAACTATCAATTTTGTCTTTCAAATTAAACACTATTACCACCTACCCAGCACCAGTTAGGCTCATTCTTTTTCTCTTAACTTTACTAGTAATTTGGCTTCCTCTAGTTATACCTATTTACTTTACTCTAAACAGCGACCCCAACTTACTTACCATCGTAACAATGGCACTCTTGTTTATAGAATTTATTTTCTTGTTACGTTGGTGGGGGAAAAGGGTTTACCAGCGATCGCAAATAATTAAAAGCTATGGTTTAGAGTTTACTAGAAGCAGCAGCATTCGTTTCCTTAAGGGCTTAAGTTTGGGCTTACTTTTAACCCTTAGTTTATTTATATTAGAAGGAATATTCGGTTGGCTTAGGTTTAGCAATCCTACAGTATTTTTGTTGCGTATAGTTGCTGAAGGATTTTTAAGTGCTTTGGGAGTTGCTATAGCTGAAGAATTGGTTTTTCGAGGTTGGCTTTTAGGAGAGTTAGAGCAAGATTATAGCCCCCAACTTTCTCTTTGGCTTAATAGCATTCTCTTTGCTATCTTGCACTTTATCAAACCAATTCCAGAGGTTATTAGGACTTTCCCTCAATTTCCAGCCTTAATTTTATTGGGTTTAATTTTAGTTTGGGCAAAGCGATCCCAAAAGGGCAAGTTAGGTTTGTCTATAGGGATTCATTCAGGTTTAATTTGGGGTTACTACATTATTAATGTTGGGGAATTAATTACCTACACTAATCAAGTTTCTCCTTGGATTACTGGAGTAGATAAAAACCCTCTCGCTGGGGGAATGGGCCTACTATTTCTAAGCATTCTGGCTTGGTATATCAGGAATAAAAAAATTAGAGAATAGTACTATTCTCTAATTAAGGCAGGTGGGAGATGCCCAGCTTTATTAAATATTCTGTTTCTGCAATTCCTACTTTCTAAGATTGGGGAGGTAGAGAATCTGTAGTTGTTTGACTTGTACCACCAAGATTTAACTGAGGATTTTTTTCGGCGAAATAAGTAAGAATGAAAGTATTAACAAAAGAAAGAATAACTGGCCCAAGAACAATCCCTAAGATACCATGAACGGCAAAGCCTGGTACAAACAAAGAAGCTAGCCAAAAACAGATACCATTAACTACTAATGTGAACGCACCAAAGCTAACAAAATTAAGGGGAAGGGATAGAGTTGATAATACTGGTTTAACTACAGCGTTAACTGCGCCCAAAGAAGCGGCGGCAATTAATGCTGCTGCGAAAGTCGCTATATTAACCCCTGGGACTGCCAAATCTACTACTAGTAAACTTAGGGCTGTAGCTAATAAAGTTAGAAAAGCTGCTAACATATAATTTTTCCTCAATGAATATTTTTTTATAGGTTACAAACGTAAACAGATAGATTTAAGCTTAACTATCATGCTTTTCGTTGTTTTTTCTATTTATCTTCAATTTTAATAGCTAAAAAAACAACCTACCTCTCCAAGAAGAAAGATTTTTTTCCTTATTAATCTACTTCTTTCGTGAAATATACCTTTAAGTTTTAAGTTGATAAAATATTTCTCTAGAAAGAAGTCAATTAAGGTAGTTTAGAAGACAATAAAAGGTAAATGAAAGTTAGGATGAAATAAAATAATCTTATGCCACTAATACTACGAATTGTTTTAGGTATTCTTTTACCCCCTTTAGGTGTTTTCCTAACCACAGGAGTTAGTACACCTCTATTTATAAATATCTTATTAACTATACTTGGTTGGCTTCCCGGTTCTATCCACGCTGTCTGGGTTATTGTTAAGCAGGAAGAAAAAATGGCTCAAGATCCAAAGCCATATACATAACCAAAACAGATACTTGATATCCTCCCCGCTCTGAAGAGACGGGGATTCCTAATCTACCCAAACAACAACAGTTGAACAGGTTTGTAGAGAAAAGAAGGACAATCTTGAGAAGATTGTCCTTTTTAAATTAGGTTGAAAAACTACTTCTTCATCTGATCAGTTTCTGTTTCGGTAACTGAGCGCCAAAGTTCCTTTAAAATAATTTTAAGACGACGCTCCTTTTGTGCCAAAGCTGTACCTGCTTCTGCTAACTTACTTTCAAACTCGACACTTTTATCTTTCACTTTACCAGTGACTTCTTCAGCTTTAGGCTTGGCCTTTTCGTACCAACCTTTAGCTTCATCCAAATATTTTTTAACATCCTCATAACGTTCTCCATACCTAGCTGATAAATTAGCCTGTACAATCGCTAACTGAGCCTTGAGTTGAGCATAACGCTTCTGCATCAAAGCTACTTCTTCAGTATCTTTAACGCTATCAACAGCAAATTCTACAGCAGATTTAACCCCAGAAAGGTTGTCCTTTCCTGTCTCTTCTACCTCTGCTAAAGCACCATCAATTTCTGATTGCAACTCTTTTTCTTCAGCATCAACTTTTGCTTGTAGTTGTTCAATTTCTACTTGAGTTTTAGTAATAATTTCTCTTCTTTTGCTACTAACTCCTTCAATTGCCCCTTCTAAAGAAGCTGTGACATCTTCTTTAAGATCTTCTCCTTTGTCCTGTACATTTTCAATTACTGTAGCTACGGCATCTTTAACAAGAATACGAATCTCGCTTGCCCCTTCTTTAAGTTCAGAAGCAGCTTGAGAAACAGCCATTTTGACAATTTCTCGAATACGTTCTGTTCTTAAAGTTCCTTCTTCTTTCGCTTGTTTCAAATCCTTAGTGATTTGGTCTTTAACAGAATTTGACATGATTATTTCCTATGTAAAAATTTTAACTTTTATGATGGCAAACTAAAAACATCAGCAAAAGTTTCCCGTTTCCTGGGTTTTCTTGTTTAATCCGGGGAATCATAAACTACAAAAAGGGCATCTTTTTCTCCTAAACAAGAATAAAGAGCTAACCCTTCTGCATGGTCAGAACCAATAGTAAAAGGAAGATTAAATAATAACTCTAACCTATCTGATTTTTGATGATGAATGCTATCTTCAGTGAGACTTAAAACTTCTTTTAAACGGAAAACTTCCATAACTCCTTCTAAGTCCATTGTCGGTCCCGCTAAAATAATTAAGTCTTCATTTTTAAAACATAATTCCCTAATCCCTAAACTATTAAGATAAACAAAGTGTTTTTTGTATTTTCTCCCCTCATTCCCAATTTCTTTAAGGACTAAAGTATCAGCTTCACTCTCTTCAACTTCGATTTCTAAAATAATGGCCCAACCTCTTAAAACTGGCCCTCGCAAACCCAAAAATATTTTATCTCCTCGGACAGCCAAACCTTCTATATCCAAACCGTTATCTTTTGAAGGTATAGACGTAGCAATAAAAGGAGCTAAGTGAGGATCTTCTTTGAGTGCTTCGATGAGTAAGTTGCTATCACCAACCTTTTGCAAAGAAGCGGCTGAAACTTTCTCTTTTGAGTCATCTGATAGGCAATAAGACTTGACTAATTCGCCACCGATAACGGGGATACGACCTAATAAAAAGCGGTTAATATCCGTTTTAACTTGGGTTAATTTTTGAATATCTTTCTCAGGACTTTTATCTTTAGGTTTTTTACGTTTGTAACTATGAGAACCGGTAAACCAAAGATAGTCATTGGCATAGTCCATTCCTTCAATATCAATTTCATCCTCTGAGTTAAAAAGGTCAATAAAGTCTCCTAAATGGAAATGTTTACCATCGCCATAAATATGAGAACCAATGGCAGAAAGACGTTCAACTCCAAGCAATTCATCTGAACCTACCCATAAACTACCATCAGGAGTGAAAGCTGCTGCTGATAATTCATCAATCAAGTCCTCATCTTCTTTGTTGAAACGAAGTAAAATACGACTGAGTAAAAATCCTTCCGGCATAACTTTTGTTAGGTTTGTTAGGTCTGATAGCAATGGTTCTAACTTCAATTGTGAAGAATATTACTCAATTCTGCCTCTACCCTGAAGTAATGATTTTTTCAGCCTTGAGAATGAGATTACCAAGCAAAACTGAAGGTTATAGAGGATATCTTATCTATCTTGGGAAGCGGTTGAAGCTAGCTTCTATTTCAGCCAAATGATATAAATATTCCTAAAACTTAAGTTATTTGGCTGAGAAACATCATTTTTTAAGCAAATACACAGTGAATATCAAAATAAATCGACTATACTAATAGAGATTCTACTGAGTCAGCAAATCAGTAACCAAACTTAAGTTAATCTCTAGTATCAAAACTATGAATACTCAAATTAGTTATGCAGTATTTCCGGAGCAAACAAGTATTCGCGGTATTGTACACAAAGCACTAGACACAGGGTATCTCAGCGTGGAAGCAGAAAATAATTTACGGGAACTCTTAAAACAGAATTACGAGCAAGAAGACTTTAATGCCTTCTTGAGGTTGCAGCAAGCAGCTATGGAAGGAGGTGTCAAACAAGAGTCCCGTGAATTAACGAAAACCCCTGCTTCTATTTACTGTAATGCTTTAGAACCTCTGGTTAGGGAAGAAGTAGAAGAGCAAATCCAGAAGCTACCTGCTAAATTAGCTTTTTATATTAATCCTCATCAAGCCATTGCCTATGCTCTCAATCGCTTGCCAGCGTTTTATGCTACTAGTGAAGAGGGTTGGCAGCGACAACAGCAGAAGGCGAAAGAAGAACTTGGTGATAAGATTCCCCTCGCAGCACGTTGGGGTATAAATGCTGTAATGCAAGATCCTTTGAGAGTTTTTACTCCCCTAAAGCTTTCTTCATAAAGGTCGATTCCAAATATCTAAAAAGGTATTTTCCATAACAACCAAATAGTTTTACCTGATTTATGAAGCGACTGGCATTGGCTGGCGACTACCAAGCTTTCCCAAGGGATTGAGGCGGTTATAGGCTAACTCACGTGATTCCTGCTTGACTTTGCCTTCCATAGCTGCTTGCTGGAGAGACATAAAAGCAAGAAAATCTTGGTAGTCGTACTTCTGAGCTAAAAACTGTCTTAATCTATTCTCATCTTCTATGGTCAAATAACCGCTTTTTAGTGCTTTTTGGATTATTTCGCTCATTACACCCATTACAATAAGGTCTCCTCAGTTGAAAGTTAAACAATTTTCCTACAGCACAAAGAAAGAAAAAACAAAATAGTCTTTAAGGATTCTAAAGATTTGAACCGTTTTTATCCTCTATCAAAGGAAATAAGTGCTGTACAGTTACAAATTATTAGAGATGACAGCCTTCACAGACTAGCTCAGAATCTTCTTTGTTCCGAGACTATTTTTCCAAGTTAAAGGTAGATTTGCTGCTACAATAATTAATCGCGATTTTCCGGAAAACTTTCTACTCTATGTAGCAAATACAGTTTTTTGCTCTGGATCGTATTTAATCGTATAAGTTCAATTATTAAAAAAATTTTCTAAGCTGTCTGTAGCACTTGGGCATCTATAAAAATATGAAATCTTATTTAGCCGCCGCCATTCAAATGACAAGTAAACCAGATTTAGACAAAAATTTGGTTCAGGCAGAAGAATTAATAGAACTCGCTGTACGCCGTGGTGCTGAGTTGGTTGGTTTACCAGAAAATTTCTCTTTTCTCGGTACAGAAGCAAGTAAAATTGCTCAAGCACAGACGATCGCAGAAGCTACTGAGAAATTTCTCAAAACTATGGCTCAGCGTTTCCAAATCACTCTTCTCGGTGGTGGTTTCCCTGTCCCTGTGAATAGCAGCAAAGTTTACAATACCGCTTTGTTAATAGACTCTAGCGGTACAGAGTTGGCACGTTACGAAAAAGTCCATCTCTTTGATGTTAATTTACCCGACGGTAACACTTACCAAGAATCTAGTACCGTCATGGCTGGTAGTAAGCTACCTCCGGTATACCATTCCCCAGAGTTAGGTAACATTGGACTTTCTGTTTGCTACGATGTGCGCTTCCCCATGTTATATAGCCATTTAGCGAGCAAAGGTGCAGACTTAATGTTTATTCCTGCGGCTTTCACTGCCTACACTGGCAAAGATCACTGGCAAGTACTTCTCCAAGCAAGAGCAATTGAAAACACCTGTTATATAATCGCTCCAGCCCAAACTGGCATCCACTACCAAATGCGCCAAACCCATGGTCATGCTCTGATTGTTGATCCCTGGGGTACTATTTTAGCCGATGCAGGGGAAAAACCAGGAGCGGCGATCGCCGAAATCAATCCTGAACGACTTCAACAAGTGAGGCGACAAATGCCTTGTTTAAACCATAGAGTATTTGCTTGAATTTAATGTCTATGTTGCTATATGTAAAGTTATACCTAGAGATGTCCAAAGTTTTGTAACTATCTCTAGACTAAGTTGTTGCTATTTTTATATATCTAAACTTCCTTTAAGGGCGAGGCCATAGTCCCTAAAAAATCGTTTTTAATGCCTACAAAGAGATTGGTTCACTTATTCAGTATCTTTTATACCTTAAGGTAGACAGGCATAATCTAAATGGATAACGACCCAGAAACAGGCATTTTAACAAAAGCATTTCGTCAAGAGCGTTCCGTACGCCGTACTATGTCGCTTCTAGAAACAAAACGGCAGCGAATGCGAGACGACTTACGACAAATGCTTTTACATATGAGTTTACTGATTCCTTCTGCCACAGCAGGAGAAATTGACTGGGAAGTATTGCAAGAAGCCTTGGGAAGGCTAGGTGATGAACCTTTTGCTCAGTTGGCTTTACAGATTTTGCAAGAAATTCATTAATGTTTTTAGCTATTAGTTTTACTCTGTTGACTTGTTACGGTTCCTTTTTCTGTCAACCAACGTATCTACGACACAACTAAAGAAGAACAGTATTGGGTATATCTTGGCTTACCATTTCTCTCTTCATTTGTTTTTTAGAATGGGGAACCAAGATTTTTTAAACAAATAATTATTTTCTGTATCTAAATATACATTTTTGCTGGCTCAAGTTAAGCTTTCTTGATAAATTAGTATCAGGTGAATAAACATAAATCAACTCAATTCCCTGTCATGAAAAGGTTTTGAGGTTTGCCTACTCGCAAATGCTCAAATTTTCTAATTAGTTGCAGCTTTTTTGTAAAAATGTCACAATAGATACAGAAATAAATTACGACAACAAGTAAAGAGCTTCTGGATTTACAAAAAGAAAAGAAAGCATTCCACAACAATAATATTTTTGGAGGGTACAAATGAAACTTACTTATCGTGGTATCAATTATGAATCTCATCCCCATGACTTAGAAGTTGCAGAAGGGGAAATCGGGGGAAAATACCGTGGACGTGAATGGAGAGTACACCGCGTCAAAGGTGCTACTCGCAGTAAACCATCAGGTAAATTTACTTATCGCGGCATTACCTATACTCATTAAATAAGCTTAATATCTATAGCATTTGGAGGTGAAGAAATGAAATATTGCTATCGCGGTGTTAGTTATGAACGCGAACCTTTATCTTTGGAAGTAACTGAAGGAGAAATTGGCGGCAAGTATCGCGGCAAGGAATGGAAGCATCACTATCCCAAACACATTCCTCAACTCGCCCCTAAATCAAATTTGCAGTATCGTGGCATTCGCTACAACCGTTATCCTGCAATCCAAACAGAAGCACGGAAAGCATTTGAATTAGCAGAACTTAGCCGTCAACAAATCAGAAGAAGAAAGAAGCCAACTCAAAGAACGGCTCAAGAATTAACCAAAGCCCATTTAAAAAATATTCGCCATAACCTGGAACACAGGATTCAAGTTGCCAAATCTAATGGCGATGAAAACCTGGTTCGTATATTAGAAGAAGAAGGTAAGGAATTGACTTTATCCATGTAAGATTTAAAGTTAATAAAAGTTAGCCAAAAAGGAAAGGAGCGACTCTTTAGATAAGTTTCGCTCTTTTTTAGTTTCCGATGAACAGCAAAATAGTGCCAAATTTCGTAAATTGAGATATTTAAGCTGAAACCAGGTTTTAGAGGAGACAGAATTTAATGCTCGAAAAATATCGCCAACAGGTTGCGGAAAGGGGTGCATTAGGAATTCCCCCTCTCCCTTTAGATGCTGAACAAACTGCCCAGTTATGCGAATTACTTAAAGATCCTCCGGCAACAGAAGAGGAGGCACTTTTAGCTATGTTGCGCGATCGCGTTCCCCCTGGGGTGGATCAGGCAGCTTATGTTAAGGCTAGTTTCCTAACTTCTGTGGCTAAAGGGGAGGTGAAATGTCCTCTCATTGCTCCAACGGAAGCTGTGGAACTTTTAGGAACGATGGTAGGAGGTTATAATGTACAATCTTTGGTAGATTTACTTTCTGCTGAGGCTGAATTAGCGACGGTTGCGGCTCAAGCTTTGAGTAAAACTCTCTTAGTTTACGACTCTTTTCATGATGTTCTTGAACTGGCTGAAACTAACTCCTATGCAAAACAGGTAGTTGATGCTTGGGCAAACGCGGAGTGGTTTACTACTCGCCCGGAACTACCAGAAGCAATTACTATCACAGTATTTAAAGTACCTGGGGAAACCAACACCGATGATTTATCTCCTGCACCCCACGCCACTACCCGCCCGGATATTCCTCTTCATGCTTTGGTGATGCTGGAATCTAGTATGCCAGAAGGTCTTAACACCATTGCTAAATTAAAAGAAAAAGGACATCCTGTGGCTTATGTTGGGGATGTGGTTGGTACGGGTTCTTCTCGTAAATCTGCCATTAACTCCGTACTTTGGCACTTAGGAGAGGATATTCCCTTTGTCCCTAATAAAAGGGCTGGAGGTTATATCTTAGGTGGTGCGATCGCGCCGATTTTTTTCAACACTGCTGAAGATTCTGGGGCTTTGCCCATTGAGTGCGATGTTACCAAGATGAATACCGGGGATGTAATTACTATTCATCCTTACAAAGGGGAAATCACCAACGAAGCAGGGGAAGTTATTTCTACCTTTAAACTAAAACCGGAAACTATCACCGATGAAGTCAGGGCGGGAGGGCGCATTCCTCTATTAATTGGCCGTGGTTTAACAGATAAAACCCGCGCTGCATTAGGTTTAGAACCTAGCCCCCTCTTCATTCGCCCCACCCCTCCCCAAGACACAGGCAAAGGCTTCACCTTAGCACAAAAAATGGTTGGCAAAGCTTGTGGTGTTGCTGGGGTGCGTCCAGGACAAAGTTGTGAACCACTCATGACAACCGTTGGTTCCCAAGATACCACAGGACCGATGACTCGTGATGAATTGAAGGAGTTAGCCTGTTTAGGTTTCAGTGCCGATTTAGTCTTGCAAACCTTCTGTCATACTGCTGCTTATCCTAAACCTGTTGATGTCACCACCCACAAAAACTTACCAGATTTCTTTGCTGTAAGGGGTGGAGTTGCTTTGCGTCCTGGAGATGGTATCATTCACTCTTGGTTAAACCGGATGCTTTTACCAGACACTGTAGGTACTGGCGGAGATTCCCACACTCGCTTCCCCTTGGGTATTTCTTTCCCGGCTGGTTCTGGTTTAGTAGCTTTCGCTGCGGCATTGGGGGCTATGCCTTTGGATATGCCGGAGTCAGTGTTAGTACGCTTCACCGGGGATTTACAACCAGGAGTCACTTTACGGGACATTGTTAACGCCATTCCCTATGTGGCCATGCAAGAAGGTAAATTAACCGTTGCTAAGGAGAACAAAAAAAATGTCTTCTCCGGCAGGGTAATGGAAATGGAAGGTTTGCCGGATCTCAAAGTAGAACAAGCTTTTGAACTTACTGATGCCACCGCCGAACGTTCCTGTTCTGGTTCTACTATTAAGTTAGGAGAAGAGACAGTGAAAGAGTATTTGCATTCTAACATTGCCCTCTTGAAAAACATGGCAGCGAGGGGTTACTCAGATGCCCGTACTTTAATGCGTCGGGTTGCCAAAATGGAACAATGGCTAGCCAACCCTGAATTAATGTCTGCTGATGAGGATGCAGAGTATGCAGATGTAGTTGAAGTTAACTTAAATGAAATTAAAGAACCCATTGTTGCTGCCCCCAATGATCCCGACAATATTAAGTTAATGTCCGAATGCAGCGGAGATAAGATTGATGAAGTTTTCATCGGTTCTTGCATGACTAATATCGGTCATTACCGCGCTGCTGCTAAGGTATTAGAAGCCGGTAAGGTTAAGGTACGCTTGTGGGTTTGTCCTCCTACCCGCATGGATGAGAAGCAGTTGCGAGAAGAAGGGATTTATGGCGTGTTTGCTGCTGCTGGGGCCAGGACAGAAATGCCAGGTTGTTCTTTGTGTATGGGGAACCAAGCTAGGGTTGAAGACGGGGCTACAGTCTTTTCTACCTCCACCCGCAACTTCAACAACCGCATGGGTAAAGGGGCAAGGGTATACCTGGGTTCAGCGGAGTTGGCGGCTGTGTGTGCTTTGTTGGGGCGCATCCCTTCTGTTGAGGAGTATTTAGAGATTGTCAAGGAAAAAATCGACCCCTTTGCCGGAGAGTTATACCGCTATCTTAACTTTGACCAAATTTCTGGCTTTGAAGATGAAGGTAGGGTAATTGCTTTAGAAGATATGCCTAAGATTGAAGATATTTTAGGTATGCCTGTGGGGAGTGGGAAGTAAGATTATTTAACCTCTCTCCCAGCCCCTCTCCTGACAGGAGAGGGGCGTTAGAGTTGCTAGTTGCTAGTTGCTAGTTGCTAGTTGCTAGTTGCTAGTTGCTAGTTGCTAGTTGCTAGTTGCTAGTTGCTAATGGCTAGTCGCTTGCCTATTGCCTTCAGGTTAATATTAATTACCCTACAGAGGACGGATTTGGTATAAGTATGAAGCGAGATGAGTTGCTGCGGGTAATTGAAGAGGCGGCTAAGACGGGGGCCAAGGAGTTGGATCTGGCGGGGCATGATCTGACGGAGTTGCCAGCAGAAATAGTCCAACTCACTAACCTCACTTCCCTTAACCTGACGAGTAACCAGCTAGGGGAACTACCAGCGGAAATAGGGCAACTCACTAACCTCACTTCCCTTTACCTGAGTTATAACCAGCTAGGGGAACTACCAGCAGAAATAGTCCAACTCACTAACCTCACTTCCCTTTACCTGAGTGATAATCAGCTAGGGGAACTACCAGCAGAAATAGGGCAACTCACTAACCTCACCTCCCTTAACCTGAGTTATAACCAGCTAGGGGAACTACCAGCAGAAATAGGGCAACTCACTAACCTCACCTCCCTTAACCTGAGTTATAACCAGCTAGGGGAACTACCAGCAGAAATAGGGCAACTCACTAACCTCACCTCCCTTAACCTGAGTTATAACCAGCTAGGGGAACTACCAGCAGAAATAGTCCAACTCACTAACCTCACTTCCCTTTACCTGAGAAATAATCAGCTAGGGGAACTACCAGCAGAAATAGTCCAACTCACTAACCTCACTTCCCTTTACCTGAGAAATAATCAGCTAGGGGAACTACCAGCAGAAATTCGCCAACTGCCACAACTCGAAACACTCGACCTACGGGGCAATCCCTTGCCCATTGCTCCAGAAATACTTGGCCCCAAAGAAATATATAAAGATCCTGGCGACATCAACGCCATCCTTGACTTCTACTTCGCCACCCAAGACCCCAAGGCCACAGAAAAACTCTACGAAGCTAAATTTCTCATCGTTGGGGAAGGGGGGGCAGGGAAAACCTCCCTGGCTAAAAAGATCCAAGAATCCTGAATACCAACTCGACCCCGAAGAAGACTCTACCCACGGCATAGAAGTAATTGAGTGGCGCTTTCCCCTTGATGAGGGGCAAGAATTTCGTGCTAACCTCTGGGACTTTGGGGGGCAGGAAATTTACCACCAAACTCACCAGTTTTTCCTTACTGAACGCTCTCTCTATGCCCTGGTGGCGGACACTCGTAAGGAAAATACTGACTTTCCCTACTGGCTTAATTCCATTGAACTATTCGGGGGGGATAGCCCGGTACTTTTAATTAAAAACGAAAAAAATGACCGACCCTGCAATGTTAATGAGGGAAGGCTGCAAAGGGACTTTCATTACATTAAAGAAATCTTACCCACCAACCTTAAAGATGGTCGCGGTTTAGAAGAGATTAAAACCGCCATCCGCTATCACATTAGCCGCCTGGAATATGTGGGTACTCCCTTACCTAAAAAATGGGCGCGGGTGCGTTATGCCCTGGAAAATGATGCCCGCAACTATATTGAACAGAGTGATTACTTTGCCCTCTGCCTCCGTAATGGAGTGAGGGAGAGAGAAGAAATGCTGCAAATTAGTGACTTCCTCCATAAACTGGGCATCTGTCTCCACTTCCAACAAGACTCCACCCTGAAACATATCGTCATTCTCCGCCCAGAGTGGGCCACCAATGCCGTTTATGCGGTGGTTAAAAACAACAAAGTTGCGGCTGCAAAAGGTTTGTTTACTCGTTCTGACCTTAAAGAAATTTGGCAAGAGAGGCAATACGCCTACATGGAAGATGAACTGCTGCAACTAATGCAGAATTTCAAACTCTGTTACCCCATCCCCGGTTTACCACAACATTACATCGCCCCGCAATTACTGGAATTTGAACCACCGGATTATGATTGGGAAGAGAAAAACAATTTAATGCTGCGCTATGAATATGAGTTCATGCCCAAGGGCGTCATTACCCAACTTATCGTCCGGCTTTATCGCTGGATTGAACAACAGCAACTAGTTTGGCGTAGCGGTGTCGTCCTTAACAATAGTCGCGCCCGCGCCGAAGTCATCGAAACCTACCGCCCCTACAAAGGGGAAATCTGCCTCCAGGTTTCCGGTATCCATAATAAAGAACTTCTCAGCGTGGTGGCTAACGAAATTGACCAAATAAATAGTTCTTTTGAAAGAATAGATGTTAGTAAAAAGATTCCCTGTAACTGTAAAGAATGCCAAAATGAGCCAGAACCCTATTTCTTTAAGTTAGAAACCCTCTATCGCGCCCTTGATAAAAAGCGTTATATAATCGATTGCCACAAAAGCTTTGAAGATGTCAATGTTCGCAGCTTAACGGCTGTGGTAGAAGGTGATTTATTTTCAGGGGAAGAGAAAAAACAATTCCAGCAAGCAAGGTTTGAACGCTTAAAAGAGCGGCATACTGAATATTATCAACCTAATTCTAAAACCATGAGTTCTAAATTCCACATCAGCGCCGATAATGTGCAAATTGTTGAAAATATCGCTCAGGGGGATGCTGTCATTCACAAATACGCTAACAACCCCGAAGTCAAGACAGCCCTCGATGACTTATTAAAATTCCTCAAAGACTTACAACAGAATCCCTTCCCTTAAGCAATAACGTTCAATTAATAAAATCGCCACAATATCATCTACCGGACGAGGAGGCAAGCGCATCCCTTGGGGAATCAAGCGTTTTAGCCCTTGGGGAGGATACATTTCCCAATAGCGATCGCGGGCTTCCAAGGTAGAGTACCTCTCATCTACCATCACTATTGATACATCAGTAGTTAGTTTTTCTGCTAGTTTTTGTTTCCATTGTTTAGAAGTGGTTTGATTCCCCATAACTAAAAGCTTCACACCATATTTATGACACAAAGTATTAATAGAAGTGATCGCTTCTGATGAGGCGACAACCTCATGGTAAAGTAATTCGCCGGGTTCTTTTTTAACAGCAACACCACATTTATCTTTTCCTGGATCAAAACCTAAAATAGCCACGACTTAATTATTCATATAATTGTTTATACCCAATGTACCTAATGTAATCGGGGTTGCGATCGCCGTCTTATTCTCTTCAAAATAAATCCCTAAATTGCCTAAGTACTTCGGTTTAATAAGGGCGATCGCCTAATAATACAAGTTTCGTTATGAGGTTTAATCACCTGAAACCAATAAATATGTACTAATAAAAAACAGTTTTAATCAGAAACAAACCAGCAATTACTATGCTTTAGGTATTAGGCTTCCCGAAACATCCGGTGCTAGGATGAAATGACTTTTAATAGCTATTATCTAATTGGCTTAGAGTTAATTTAAGAATGTCTTTTGTACCCCATTCCTTTGACGATCGTCCTCGTCGTAAACTACAGCAAGTACCGACGAATTATCGGGACACTAATAGTCCTTTAAAAAAGGAAACTCCTTCGGATCGTCTTGCCACAAACTCCAGAGTAGAAAAACTCCCCCTTCGAGTTAACAAAGTTCCTGGTTGGTTAAAAGCGCTATTTTTTATTCAGAAAAGCTCTTCCCTAACCGCTTTTGCCTTAGTAAGCTTAACCTTAGTTGTTTATGCTTGGACTGTATACACTCAACAACTTTGGAGTAAGGAATACAAAAAACTAGAATATTTGCAAAGCATAGAAAGACAATTAGTCAAAGCCTTAACAGGCATGGAAAACTATCATGCTCAACAAGCAGAAAAACCTGAAAGTGGTTTAAGACATTCTCGCCCCTTAGTGTTGCCTCCATCTTCAGAAGAACCAACTATCCGCCCCTCCGAAGAGCCTATTTCTCAACAAGTACTGCAAGATAATACGCCACCTTTGGGATACTAAAAACAATTCCTCAGTTTACTTAATGGCTAACTCCAAATTGCGTAGTTTCCCCCCAGAAAAAAGCGCCAACCTCAACCAGAATCACCTTCGGCTAATCGAGAAACTACGCCAACCCCAGAAAAATCCCGTCTTTTCTCTAGCCAAAAAACTCGGTTACTAATGGTCTGGGGATTTCTTTGTGCTGGCGCTATCGGATTGGGCTTAAATTTGTATCGGCTGCAAATTCTTCGCGCCCTGAGTTTAGCAGGAAAAGCCCAACAACAACAGATGGTTTATCTGCGCCCTTACATACCCAGGCGGGAAATAATTGACCGCACAGGTAAGGTTTTGGCGACAGATCAACTAGTCTATAATCTTTATGTTCACCCCAAATTATTTACTACTTCTAAAGAGGATGTTGCTAGTAAATTAGCGGAAGTTTTACCAAATACAACCCCAGAAGGGTTGCTAGAAAAGTTTAACCAAAAAGACACAGGGATTCGCCTCTCCAACTCTTTAAGCGAGGATGTTGCTGACCGCATTTTTGCTTTATCCACCGACGGTTTAGAATTAATTCGCCAATATTCTCGCCTCTACCCCCACAAAGAAATGGCCTCGGAGGTAGTGGGTTATACAGATTTAGACCATCAAGGGCAAGCCGGAATTGAATATAGTCAACAAAAACTTTTAGAAAGATCTGTACGCACTCTACGTCTTAGTCGGGCTGGTAACGGCGCACTTATGCCTTCCTATGTACCAGAAGGATTTCTCCATTTTGATGATTTGGAATTGCGGTTAACCATCGATTTACGCTTACAAAGGGCAGCCCGTTTAGCCCTTAAACAAAAGATGGAGCAGTTTAATGCTAAAAGGGGTACTGTTATTGTTATGGATGCCCGTGATGGTTCCCTGTTGTCCTTAGTTTGCGAACCTACCTACGACCCTAATAAGTATTACAACTTTGATGTCCAACTATTTAAAAATTGGGCGGTTACAGATCTTTATGAACCAGGTTCTACTTTTAAGCCCATTAATGTCGCTGTGGCTTTAGAAGCTAATGCTATTGAAGCCGATAGTTCTTTTAATGATCCTGGTTTAATTTACGTTGATACTTGGCCTATTTCCAACTTTGATTACGAAAGTCGAGGAGGGCGGGGCTATGTTAGCGTGACAGAAATTTTACGAGATTCTAGTAATGTGGGCATGGTGCAAATCATTCGCCAAATGTCCCCTAGAGCTTATTATGGGGCTTTGGAAAGATTGGGGATGGGAGAAAGGGTTGGGGTAGATTTGATGGGGGAAGCCAAAGGACAACTGAAGAATGAAAAGGAGTTTTTGGGTTCTCCGGTGGAAGCAGCAACCACATCTTTTGGTCAAGGTTTTTCCCTGACTCCAATTAAATTGGCACAACTCAACGCCTTACTGGCCAATGGTGGTAAGTTGGTAACACCCCATGTGGTGAGGGGATTGGTTGATAGGGAAGGACAATATCATTGGCGACCTCGTTTTGCTGAATCCCGTGTTTTCTCTCCAGAAACTAGCCGAGAGGTTTTGGAGATGATGGAAACTGTGGTGTCAGAAGGGACAGGAAGAAATGCGCAAATTCCCGGTTATCGCATTGCTGGGAAGACAGGTACGGCACAAAAAGCTAGTCCCACCGGGGGATATTATGCCAATGCCAAGATAACAAGTTTTGTAGGGATTTTTCCTGTTGATAATCCTCGTTATGTGGTTTTGGCAGTGGTTGATGAACCTAAAGGTGATGCTTTTGGTTCAACTGTGGCAGCTCCTGTGGTTAAGTCAGTGATGGAAGCTTTGATTTCTATCGAGAATATTCCCCCCTCTGAGACGGATGATGAAGTTACCAGGTAATTAAGGCGGTTGAAAAAGAATAACCTTCACCAGGAAAGAAAAGAAGGCAGGAGGAGTAGCCAAGAATTGCTCTATTTCATTTCTTTTGAGCGCAACCTACAGGATAAGCAGATTGATAAGTAGAAGAACGCTTACCAAAGCAACTATAACGATTATCCCGCACCTGTTCATAAGCGCGATCGCCTAAAGATTTCATCCCAGGAAGAGAACGATAAGCATTAATAAATAACTCTCCTGCGGGTAAAAGATTAGCGATTTCTTCGGCGGCGTTGCTACCTTGCCAGCGTCGAGAAAGATTGTTGCCATCAACCAGAATCATACCCATTTCACAGTCTTGAGAAGTAACATTAAACTCCCTTAAACCCACTTCATCTTGCATAGGTAAATAATCAAATATTTTTCCTTGATCCAACTTTTCTAAAACCTGCACTAAGTTGCTACAAAGGTTACAGTTGCCATCATAAATTACGTGATATTTCATAAGCTGTTTACTATCTAAATCATTTATTATTACTTAATTCCTAATTCCGGTTTGTACTCGCCAGAAATTAGCATAAATACCTTGATATTGTAACAACTCCTCATGGTGTCCTTGTTCTACAAGTTTGCCTTTTTCCATCACATAAATAGTATCGGCGTTACGTATGGTGGAAAGACGGTGGGCGATCGCAATAGTTGTGCGGTTTTGAGTGATCTTTTCTAAGGAACGTTGAATGGCGGCTTCGGTTTCGTTATCTACCGCAGATGTGGCTTCATCAAGGATAAGAATGGGGGGATTTTTTAAGACGGCACGGGCGATGGCAATTCTCTGCCTTTGTCCCCCCGATAGCTTTTGTCCCCTTTCACCAACGATGGTGTCGTAGCCTTGGGGTAATTGTTGGATAAATTCTTCTGCTTCAGCAATTTTAGCTGCGGCGACAACTTCTTCTAAAGTGGCCTCTCCGAAGCCATAGGCGATGTTTTCCCTAACCGTGCCGTGGAAAAGAAAGACATCCTGACTTACTAAACCAATGGCGCGACGTAAGTCCTTTAAACGCAAGTCTTTAACATCAATGCCATCTAAAGTAATTTTTCCCTTTTGCACTTCGTACAGTCGCAACAAAAGCTTAACTAGAGTACTTTTACCCGAACCTGTAGCCCCTACAATAGCAATGGTTTTCCCGGCGGGAATCAAGAGGGAAAGATGGGCAATAACAGCTTCTCTTTCGTGATAGGCGAAGGTAATATCTTCTAATTCTACTTCTCCTTTTACCAAACTAATGGGTAAAGCAATGTTACCGGAGGGAATGTTAATGGGAGTATCAAGAAGATTCATAATTCTATTAGTAGAAGCCATGGCCCTTTGATATAAATCTAAGGTTCTACCCAAGTAAGTAAGGGGCCAAAGTAAGCGTTGTGTCATGAAGACTAAAACACTATAGGTTCCTACCGCTAAAGCACCATTAACAGCAGCTACCCCACCAAAAAGTAAGGTAGTAATAAAACCAATTAAAATAACCAAACGAATCAAAGGAATAAAAGCTGCACTAACTGCGATTGCTTGACGATTACTTTGGCGATAAGCTTCACTATCCTGTCGCAAGCGCTCAATTTCATAGTCTTCGGTGGTAAAACTTTTAATGGTAGTAATGCCACTCAAATTGTTAGCTAAACGGCTATTAAGAGAACCAACTTTTTCTCGCACGTTGGCATAAAGAGGTTCTAAACGCTTTTGAAAATAAATTGAACCCCAAACAATTAAAGGAATGGGGATCATGGCCATCCAAGCAATACTAGGGGCGAGAATAAAGAAGACAATACTAATAATAATTACAGCAGTACTAACTTGAATGATATCGTTTGCGCCAACATCAAGAAATCTTTCTAGTTGGTTAACATCATCGTTAATAATTGCTAGTAAATCTCCCGTACTCCTTTCTTCAAAGTAAGCCAATTCCAAGTCTTGAACATGGCTATAGGCATCTAAACGCATTTCGTGCTGCATATTTTGCGCTAAGTTGCGCCATAACTGGGCATAAGCATATTCAAAAACAGATTCTAAACTCCAAACAATGAAACTTAAGATAGAAAGAATTAATAGTTGTGCAAAAGTACCCTTGATGCCAAAACTAGCTACCAGAGAATCTTGTTGTTCCACCACTACGTCTACCGCCATACCAATTAATACTGGCGGTGTGAGATCAAAAAGTTTATTAAGTATGGAACAAATAGCAGCTTGCCAAATTAAAGGGCGATGTTTACGGCTATATTTTAATAAGCGTTGCAGAGGTGGTTTAGGCATTTTCATTTATCATTTCTCATCAGACATTTACCTGTAGGGACAACCCGTTTACCAAATATTAGCAACGAGCAAGGGTTTAGATTGGTTAGCCCACTTATTATCTAGCAGTGTTATAACTCGACAATGCTAACTATAATAGTTTAGTTCGTTTGTAAAAGGACTACAGCAATTCTACGACTTATGAGCTAGAGCATAGATTCTGGTTTTTGCTAATAGCTAGTGGTTGGTAGAAATATGGAAATAGACTAAATGTACCTCATGAATTTGAGAACTTCTATCTAACAAATAAAGAGATTAACAAAATTCATAAAAAAGTTATTTTTCTAATAGGAAAGAAAGCTTGAGATGTGGTTTTGAGATATATAGTTTATATTACTATGAAGTTTAGCGAATCTCTCTTATTTTAAGGCAATGAAAGCAGAAAAAAAAGAAGTTTTCCTCGAACTAAAAAAGATATTACAAACCTATGAATCAAAACTACAACTAATTGAAGATACTGAAGAAGAATATTATTTAGATACTGATTACATTATGAAAAATAAAAAGCGCCTCTCTTTCGGCTCAGTATCCATTAAAAAAAGTTACGTCAGCTTCCATTTAATGCCTGTATATGAAAATCCAACCTTATTAAACAATCTTTCTCCTCAACTACAAAGAAGAATGCAAGGAAAATCCTGCTTTAACTTCTTGGAAATTAACCAGCCTCTGTTTGAAGAATTAAAAACCTTGACTCAAATAGGTTTTGAATCTTACCAATCTAAAGGCTACCTATAGTGATTAAGTATGGTGTGTTAGCAGATGATAATACTTGTCAAAAATACTTTAATTTTGTTTCTGCATAACGCATCATCCCTAGACATTGAATTGACAGAAGTCGGTGCGTTACGGCGGTATTAAACATTTTTATTAAGCTACTATTTTGATAATATCCGCCTAACAACACCCTACTATAACGACTTATTGCCATTACCCCTTTCCGGCTGTTGGAAGATGCTTAAAAAGGGTTGCTAATCAACCTAAGCATATTACTTTAGTTGAATAAATTAAATCTTTTTAGCAAACTTTCTAAAGTAGTTGGTAGAGTTTGGCTTAACTCTTGACTATCTCGAAAGGTTAATTGCTGGCGATTAGGTAAATCAAAAGGATAATTACCAGAAAATTCTGGACGTTGTTGTTGGCTTAAAAGAACTTGGCCCGATTTTTTACTGTGAATAGCATAGCCAATTTCTATGCAAACATTAGCACTAGGAATCAATTGCTGGTTCTTTTCCCCACCTTTAGTAATAATAGTTCCGTCAGCAACAAAAAGTAAGCTTTTACGAATTTTACGTAACTGCGTACTACTTAATCTTACAGGACCTTCTGAGGGAAATAGAGACTCTTCTAAACGTAAAGGAAGGCGCGATCGCTCATTCAATTTATCCAATGCAGCGATTAAGTTTTCTCGTAGGATAGCACTAGAATGGGGATATTCTTTTTGGCAACTAAAATAAATAATCGGTTCTAGGTTAGCACTTAGGTCTTGTTTCGTAAAATAGATTTCTTGGGAAATAAGATCAATATTAGAAATGCCATAGCCGCCACTACCTTCAATATAAAATTCTACAGTTTCTCCTTCTAAATAGCGCTCGAACCAATCAGAAGTTTGCACCTCTTGAGTCTCGTTCAAGAAATCTGCCCGCAATCCTGATTTAAGCAGGCTATTTCTACTCAAACGCAAATCATGAGGTCGTTTAATTACCTGTTTAATCGGTTCGTAGTCTTCAATATACCAAGCTTTCAAAGCTATAATCGCCATGATACCTTCCCCTCTTTGTTTCAAGTTATTATTATGACTTAACCAATTTTTGACCACCAAATGCTCTATCTTGATTCAGCACTAATCGAAGAAGCGAAGACAGCTACAGAAATGGGCTGGGTAAAAGGAATTACCACAAACCCCACTCTTTTAGCTAAAAGCAGTTTGGGAGTAGCAGAAACCCTCACTGAATTAGCGACAATTAGCCCTGGGGAACTTTATTATCAGCTTACGGCTTCAGACTTCTCAAACATGGTGGCAGAAGGGAGGAAAGCATTTGAGATTATTGGACAAAAAACTGTTTTAAAAATTCCTGCCACAGAAGTTGGTTTTCGCGTTGCAGCTTATTTAGCCCCAGAAATTACCTGTTCTGTCACTGCTATTTATAGCCCAGCCCAAGCTGCTGTTGCAAGAGAAGCAGGTGTAAAATATGCAATCGCCTATGTTAATCGGGCGACGCGATTGTTGGGTGATGGTTTAGCTTTAGTTACAGGAATGGCTAAGGTATTGCAGGGTAGCAAAACAGAGATTTTAGCTGCTAGCATCAAATCCCCAGAAGAAGCTGTCGCTGCCTTACAAGCCGGGGCCCATCATCTTACTCTTCCTTTACCAATTTTACAGTCTTTAACCACCCATGAACTATCAGAACAAACGGTAACTGAATTTGCTGAAAATGGTTGGGGTTTGTTATAGCAACATTATGGTTTCTATACCAATGCGAGAGTTTTTGATTCTAATGTCATTAGGACTTAGAAAGTCGAAATAATCTTCAAGTTGCATAAGGCAATTTTCCTACTAATAACTAATGCCTAATGGCCAAGGCCAGCTATACATTGCTCATTGTTCGGCTTTGCCGTTGCCGCTAGGCATCATTGACAAGCGTGCGTGTTGCAAACGCAACGCCAACATATGTTCGCATGGTCCTTTATAAAGTTTGTTTTGTTGATACCAGTTGCAACTACATTCTGCTTGTAACAACCGTTCGTCACCATCTATAGTTAAAGAAGGACTGTGAATTTTATCACCATCTTCAACTCTACCTTGCAGAAGATAAGTTCCTTTGGCATCCTCAGTAACAGAAGCAATCCTTGCTGCATTGTTAGTTAAAAAACGATTTGCTTGTTCTTCCCTTTCATTAGCGAAGCGCAACCTCTCTAAAGGTAAGGGTTCTTGGGTCAATTCCCTAACTCGATAAACTTGCTTATTCAAGTCGTAAATTGCCCTTCCTGCTTGAGTATAAGCGCTTAAAGCCCCTAACACAACAGCCCGGTCAAGATTGAGACGTTGTGCTAAAGAGTCGGGGGTTTCTGCCCAATTTTTCTTCAGTTCATCAAAAATATGGCGCTTCGTCCAACGGTCAATGTCGGCACGGGGGGCCATCAAATCAAAGTTACCAGATTGTGACCAGTCATTGGCTGTCCAACCTGATAAACCAAGGGTAAAAGACATATCTCCTAAGTCTGCCACATAAAAAGAAGGCATTCCTGTACCCAAAAGATGAACAGTAAATTTCTTGGCTACAGGGATAAGGCGTTCTAAAATATGGAGGCGGCGACGACCCCAAACCCGAATTACTTCTGCTGTTGAACCTGTATAAAGGGAACGAGGACAAATAAGTTCCTGTTCCCACGGTTCAAATACTACCTTAATTGGTTCCCCTGGTTTGAGATGATAACGCATTCCCCTGGGCCCTTTCTTTTCCTTACGGCGACGTAGAATGAAGCAGATGTTTTGAATATCGACAGGATGCAACTCAAACCGGGTTGCAGGAAGAGACATAGCTGAACTAACTTGCAAAAAGCCTCTCACCCAACTGTCAGGGAGATCGATTTTAACTTCTTTATAAACCTCTTCGTGACTAGTTTCTACTTCAAAACCGGAAGGATCAATTTGGAATTGGGTTGTTTTGTAACTGCGGATTTTTTGAAATTCGTTATAAAGAGAAGCAGAATAGTCAATGTTGGTTGTGCCGCAAGAAAATTCGTTGATGTCTCTGAAGACTTCATAACTAGCCCCTAACCTGCCATAACTCGACTCATCTTGGCTGAAACATTCAAAAAACACTTCGTCAGGATGAACAGTAATTACCGGATCAAGGACATACCAAAGGTCGTGGTTTTTTTTATACAGATAACTAAAATAGTTTCTTTGTGCCTGATAAAAAGGGCGGCGACGTTGATAACTATCGTTATTAAGGGCTTGAAGTTCTTTCTGTAACTGTTGCATTCTCGCAGCAACTTCCTGTTTTTCTACCGCAACCATTTGCCAATCAATGTCTAGTTGTTTAGCAGCCCATTCTTTATATTCCGTTTTATCTTTCGGCTGGAAACGCAAGTCAGAAACGACGACATTGTGTAAGGCACTGATAGCTTCACGAAAAGCAATGTGTTTACGAAGTTCACCAATAAAATAGGTAGGTTGACGCTTCGTATCAGGAGAAAAGGACATTTGGGTGTTGTTCCCCTTCTCCTGTACGGCGGTACTACCTTGATAGGCGTAATTAAATTCCATAGAACTTTACCGAGTTGTTGGTAAGAGGCTAGTAATTTATTTTATTATAGTATTTATGTACTATTGAATTTGTTTATTAATCTTTAATATTAAAACTGCGATCGCAGTTGATTCTTTTCATGAGGGAAAAGGGAACAGGCAACAGGCAATACAATATATTCTTTACCTATTGCCTATTGCCCAATTCTCAACTATTTAGAACCATTTTGGACAAAACCTAGAGTTAAACTATCAGCAACTAAGAAGTGTTGGAGATGGTAGGCTCTTTCTTCGGTTTTTAGTAAAATCTGCTCATAAAGATAACGGGTAGCGCGATCGCCTAAACTTTCAGCTTGGGCGGCTTGACGGCGTAAGACTTTAATTACTTCCTGCTCAGCAGCTAAATCATGTTCTACCATGGAGCGGCAATCAAAAACTCCTTCTGATTCTGGTGCAAAGCAACACAACTCACCTAGTTTAGCAAAACCAGCCGCCGGAATACCCCCTAAGCCATTTAAACGCTCCCCTAATTCGTGGACGTGTCCTTGCACTTCGTCGTAGCCTTCTTGGAAAAATTCGTGCAGAGAATAAAATTCTGAACCCTCAACTACAAAGTGATGCTTTTGGTACTGCAAGTATAAACCCTGAAAACTTGCTAGTAGTACATTCATACCTTCACAAACTGGCTCAGTTACGCTCTTCTCAAGCAAGATTGGATTATCTTCTACTTCACCGAAAGCTCTTAGTAAACCCTGAGTAATAGACATTTAGTGTATCCCCTTTCATTAAAGAAGTCTTATTGATAATACTAACTTTAGCAGAAATTAACCGATTGGAAACAAGTTTTATTATAAATTTTCCAAAACCTTCTAATTCGCCTAGCCCTTATGAATTGTGGCTTTTAGCGTTTTCTTTTTAGTGAACTCTAGCCTTTTTTGTCAGGGTTAGTTGAGAATATTTAGCATTTAGAGTGTATACTGATGATAATAAAATGAGCAGCTAAACCTTTAGGGTTTAGGCATTGCTTGTAAATCTAGAAAATCAAACTTTTCAATAGTATTGAAACTCTTTTTTGTTTGTGTGAGTGGATGAATCCCCCAAATCAGAAAACAAAAACCAGCACCGTTGTAGAGGTAAACTGGGCCGATCGCTGGCAAGTTTATCATCGCTTACAAGAACTCCAAGTTCCCTGCCAATGCCTTACCAATCAGCCTTTACGAGTAGAAATTAATACTCCCTTGGCGACTATGCAACTATGGGGCATTTTGAGAAGACTAAGGGCTTCTCGCTCAGAATCAGTTAATTGGTTAGAATGCTGTTGGCGAACAAAGAACTGTTCCCAAGGAAATTAAATATAGGAAAAATTGATAATGTCAAAATCCAAGCGCCGAGTTGAAGATTTTAATCTTGCCGGACAATTACTTGGTTTTGTAATTAAAGATGGTTATAAAGTAAAATACCTGCGGATGATTGTTAACGAGGTGGAATACTGGATTAAATTATCCAAAGAAATCCGCCGCAGTCTTGATCCGCGCATCTTTCCTGGCTGTTGGCTGGAGATAGAAGGAACTAAGGAGCTTAATGGCAAAAACGGCAAGGTTAAATATAAAGCAGATTCAGTTATCTTAAAAATAGAAACTGACACTGCCAAAGAAGCTATTGTCCCTATCAAAACCAAGAAAGCTAAAAGTAAAGCCAAAGTTTTAATTTGTCAAAAATCAAGCTGTAAAAAAAGAGGGGCCAAAAAAGTTTGCGAAGCCCTAGAAAAGAATTTGCGAGATCGCGGCATCGCAGAAGAAGTCACGATTAAATCAGTAGGCTGTCTCAAAGAATGCAAAAAAGGCCCCAACTTGGTATTGATGCCTGATAAAGTCCGCTACAGTAAGGTAAATGCTCAAAAAGTACCTGATTTAATCGAAAAGCACTTAGCATCGCCGGTTAAGGACAATCAATCTTAAAGTAGATCCTAGATCCTCTGCGAATATTAAGGTAAAAAGCGGTCTAGAGCCGCTTTTAACTCTTCAATTTCCAGATCAATATTGCCATCTTCCACAGCGCGAGTAATACATTCTGATAAATGTTCGTCGAAAATTATTCTCGCCACCCGATCCAAAGCACCTCTAACAGCAGCAATTTGAATTAGTACTTCCGGACAAGGGCTACTTTCACTAACCATAGTTTTCACCCCACGAATATGCCCTTCAATACGAGAGAGCCGATTAACAATTTTGCGGAGAGACTCTTCGCTATGAACGTGTTTATGGAGATGGGGCTTAGGTTCAGATTCTCTTAATTCAGAAGAGTCTCCAGGATGCTGTTTATTTTGTCTACGGACATTTTCGCTAGTAAAACTTTCAACTCTAGTCATTTGGTCAACTAAGACAATGTATCTACTATATCTTAGTCTAATCCTTTCAAAAGAAGGGGCGGGTTGATTGAGATTTTGGATAATGATATTGATTTAGCCAAGACCCGCCCATAAGCAACGCTTTACGATGCTAAAGCGATTTGCACCTTTTCTTGCAATTCTCCGCTTTGATACATTTCAATGAGGATATCAGAACCGCCTAAAAACTCACCATCAATATAAACTTGGGGAATAGTTGGCCAGTCAGAATATTCCTTAACTCCTTGACGAATTTCTGGATCAGAAAGTACATCAAAAGTTTCGTAAGGAACCCCCAAAGTGTTAATAATTTGAACAACATTATTAGAAAAACCACACTGAGGCATCAGTTTATTGCCCTTCATGAAAATAAAAATCTTGCTGCTATTGACTAGTTCTTCAATTCGTTGTTTAGCTTCTGTACTCATGAATTAATTCTCCCTATGGTTTTGCTAATTTTTTGACTGAAAAGTGGAAACTAATCGCCTATGTTTGAGTTTCCCAAGCTTCAGGGGTATAAGTTTTCAACGCTAAGGCATGAATTGCTTCAGAAGCCATTGCTTCTTTTAAAGCGCCATAGACAAGCTGATGCTGCTTGACTCTATTTTTACCAGCGAACTCAGAAGATACTACAGTAGCTTGGAGGTGATCACCGCCCCCTGTTAAATCTTCAACCATTACCTGAGCATCAGGTATTTTCGCTTTGATCATTGCTTGAACTTGCTCTTGGCTAACCATGAAAGCTTCCCCAATATTCGCACTTTATCATCCACTCTTAATATAAGCCTTCTCATTGCCCTGTTAAAACTGATCATTGCTCATTGATAACTGAATCATTGATAGGTGGATAAGGAGCATCAACAAAACCTAACTCTAACAATTGCTGATAAGCATCTTGTCCCAATTGAGATGTAGGATTTTGGGAACGGACAATTTGGATAAACAAAGGAACCGCTAATTCTGGTTGCTGGTTGCTTTTATGTGCCAAAGCTAATCTATAAGTAGCATCGTCACGTTTTTGGGCTGCCCTAAAAGCTTTAGCCCTCAAACTATCAGAAACTTCTGTATCAATGCCAGTAAAGCCACTAGATAACTGCTGATAGAAATTAGTAAGCTGGTTGAATACTTGGCGAGATTCTTGGAATTTTTTGGTAGCGAGGCTATAGTCTTGGCTGTTTGAAGCGTTGATTGCTTCGGACATTAAGCGATCGCCTCCCAACAAACTCAAAAAACTATCGGATTGTTTCAGGGGACGGAGTTCATTATTTAAACTAGGATCACCCGCAGGAAAAGCTATATCTACAAACCCTAATTCATATAGCTGTCGATAAGCTTTAGAACCTAATTCTGTAGTAGGATTTTGGGAGCGAATAATCTGGGCAAGCAAAGGTACAGCTAATTCTGGTTGGTTATTAGAACGATGTACTAAAGCTAATTTGTAGGTAGCTTCGTCCCGTTTTTGGGCAGCAGCTAGGGCGCTACCTTTTTGCGATTCAGAAACAGGTTGATAGATACCAGAAAAACTATTTGATAGTTGCTGATAAAAATTAGTAAGCTGGTTAAAAATTTGGCGGGCTTCCTGAAGCTTTTTTGCCGCTAGAGTATAATCTCGATTATCGATGGCTACAATAGATTCTGCCATCAACCTCTCTCCTCCTTGCAAGCTGAGTAAGCTATCAGACTCAGTTAAGGGGCGGACATTGCCAGGATCACTCAAGTCCTCTCTAGGAGATTCTAGGGTATCTTGAGCTAACCCTGAAGGTATTCCCCCTAAGCTAAAGGAGAAGGGGATAGAACAAAGGCCAATTAAGCACAAGCGTCGAAAGTTTAAGGGAATCAACATTGAGTATTTTTTAGAAGTTAATGGCTAAGTAATACAATTTATTTAGACTTCAGGTATCTTACAACGATTAGTTATCTAATGATATTTGTGGTAACAGCATAAATTTACAATTTTAGGGACGAGGCTAGAATTAAAAATGTATTTTTAATTTTTATATTTTTAATTCTAGTAAACACAGGAGAGTAAAAATAATGGCCAATAATCCTGATCTGGGTGTTCCTGAAAAAAGTGTAGGGTTGATTTTACAACGAGGGGGTGAAGAACTAAATCTTTTTAAGGCTGAAGATCGTTTCACCGTTGCCCTCAACTCTGAGGTTAATTTAACCGAGGAGATACCTGCTGTTGCTCAATATACCCTTCCCCTTAATTCTATTGATGAAATCAGAGTAGAACCTGGGGCTATAGAAGAGGCTATGGAAACAGTTAGGGATCTAGAAACCGTTGCCTATGCTAGTCATGTTTACCAGCTAGAAGATAACCCTGAAGCCCTGATTTACCTTACAGACGAATTAACTGTCCAATTTGGTTCCAACTTATCTCCTCAAGAAAGAGAAGCTATTACTTCTACCTATGGTTTGGCATTTGTGAAGGAAATAGAGGAACTTGATAATACTTTCGTTTATCGAGTTACAGCAGAAGCGACAGAAAATCCGGTTAAAATTGCTAATCGCTTGCTGGGAAATCCTCAAGTTTTAACCGCAGAAGCGAATATTCTCATTCAACAAGATTCTTACTATCGCCCTCAAGATACCTATTATGGGCAGCAGTGGTATCTTAACCACAATGGTGGCTCTTTTTTGGCGACAAATTCCCACATTGATGCTGAAAAAGCTTGGGAAATTACTAAAGGAGAACGTTCTGTTGTAGTGGCGATTACCGATGATGCCATAGATATTAACCATCCTGATTTTCAGGGGTTAGGGAAAATAGTTGCCCCGAAAGATTTTAAGGATCAAGATTTGATTCCTCTTCCTGAATCTTCCCAAGAAAGCCATGGTACTGCCTGTGCTGGGGTAGCTGTAGCGGAGGAGACAGGGGATGGAGTAGTGGGTGTGGCCCCTGGTTGTGCTTTGATGCCTCTACGTACTACAGGTTTTCTGGATGATAATTCCATTGAAAAACTTTTTAGTTGGGCGGTGGATAATGGGGCTAGCGTTATTTCCTGTAGTTGGGGGGCAGCCGCAGTACGTTTTCCCCTTTCCCTGCGTCAAAAAGCAGCTATTAACCGTGCTGCTGTGAGGGGAAGGGATGGCAAAGGTTGTGTAGTGGTTTTTGCTGCTGGTAATGCTAATCGCCCGGTTAATGGCACTATTTACGAACGTAACTGGCAAGAAAATCTTTTAAATGGTCCCACAGAATGGTTAAGCGGTTTTGCCGCCCATCCTGATGTGATTAGTGTTTCCGCCTGTACAAGTTTAGGGCAGAAGTCTGCCTATAGTAACTGGGGAACTAATATTGCCGTTTGCGCCCCCAGTAATAACGCACCACCGGGAATGTGGTTTCAAAAGACAGGTTATATTAGTACTGGCCCCAGGGTTACTTCTTCTTTACCAGGGCTAGGAATTTTTACCACGGATTTATTAGGGCAATTAGGTTATCATGGCAGCAACTTCACCCATACTTTTGGTGGTACATCTAGTGCTTGTCCGGTAGTGGCTGGGGTTGCGGCTTTAGTTCTTTCTGTTAATCCTAATCTTACCGCTCAGCAAGTTAGGCAAATTCTGCAACAAAGCGCTGATAAAATAGTTGATACAAACCCCGATCCTCAATTGGGTTTGCGCATGGGAACCTATGATAATAATGGTTTTTGCCAATGGTTTGGTTATGGTAAGGTGAACGCTTTCAAAGCAGTAAAAGCCGCTCAAGTTACTTTGAAAACTCAATCTGCCTCTCGTACTCTACAAAAAAGTAATGATTCCCCCATCGCAATTCCTGATAATAGTTGGCAAGGCATCAATAGTAATTTACGCATTGGTGAGGCAGGAATAGTTAAAGATATTCAAGTGACAGTAAATATAACTCATCAATTTTTAGGGGATTTAGAAATTAATTTAGTTTCTCCTACTGGGCAAAGCGTGTTGCTCCAAAGTCGAACTTTAGGTGCGAAGACTAAGTTACAAAAAAACTATAACCTAGAAACTGCTCCTATCCTTAAAGAAATGCTTGAACAACCAGCTAAAGGCACTTGGCAGTTAAAAGTTATTGATTCTGTGGTAGAGGATAAAGGGAGTTTGGATAGTTGGGAGTTGAGGTTAAAGGTTTGATTTGTTTACTATTCTGGGGAAGTTTGATATCATTTATCTAACTTTATTGTTTATTTTTATTGCCTAATTTTACTAATTTGGATACCATTTTATCCTCTCTTTACTATTATTCAATACTTCTGATTTCCTATTTCCTATTACTTACAAACCATAAATCCAAATAATTAGTAAAGGCGTAACAATAGTCAGCAATGAATTAAGGCCAACTCCAAAACGGGTAAAGTCCAGAAATTTATAATTTCCTGGTCCGTAAACCATAGTATTTGTTTGATAACCGATGGGTGTCATAAAGCTAGTTGAGGCAGCAAAAGTGACTGCAAACATGAAAGCAAAGGGATTAAGTTCTAAGGTTTTAGCTACTTCAACGGCAATAGGAAGCATTAACACTACCGAAGCATTATTAGAGAGAATTTCTGTTAATAAAGAAGTAGTTAAATAGAAAAAAGTTAAAATCCAATAGCCAGATAAATTCCCTCCTAAAATAACCAAATTATCAGCCAACCAAGCTGTTGCCCCAGAATTATCCATAGCAATTCCTAAAGGAATTAACCCAGCTAAAAGGAAAATAACATCCCAACGTACAGCGCTATAAATTTCTCCTGGTTTAAGACAGCCTGTAATAATCATTAAAACTACTCCAGCCAAAGCACTAACTAAAATTGGCATTAAATTAGTGGCAGCTAAACTGATGACGGCGATGATGATAAAAATAGCAATAGGTGCTTTATCAGTACGTAAAGTTTCTAAATCTCCTTGTTCAATTACTAGTAATTCTTTGGTGGTTTGCAAACCTAAAAAGCTTTGTCTTGGGGCTTGAATCAGTAATAAGTCACCAAAACGTAAAGGTACTCTTCCTAGTCTTTTACGAACAAATTCTTGTCCTCTGCGGATGGCGATAACTGTAGCATTATAACGTTGCCGAAAACGTAAATCTTTGAGGGTAGAACCGATTAAATGGGAGTTGGATAGAATTAAAACCTCCCCAACTTTTTCCTCGCCAGAAGTGAGTTCTACTTCTAAAGAACCTTGACCAAATTCTACATCCGGCAGTATATCAATTCCTCTTTCATCTTTAATACTTAATAAGTCTTCCCGACTTCCCCTAACTATTAAAATATCTCCACCAGAAAGAACTTTATCACCTAGAGGTTGAGGGAAACGGTTATCATCGTGGATAATTTCTAAGATGTCTAAATCAAACTTACGCTGAATTTGACTTTGGCTTAAAGTTTGACCAATTAAACTAGAACGGGGTAAAATGACTACCTCACTAACATAATCTTTCAAGCCATATTCTTGCCCTACTAAATCACTATTCGCTTTCTTACGATCTGGCAAAAATCTTGGGGCGGCTAAAGCAAGATAAGCTAAACCAACACAGAAAGTGAGGATGCCTAAAGGGGTAAATTGAAAAATACTAAATTCTCCATATCCTAACTGTTTTGATAAACCACTAGCGAGGATATTAGTAGAAGTACCAATGACAGTAATCATGCCTCCTAAGATAGAAATATAGGAAAGAGGAATCAAAAGTTTAGAAACAGAAATTCCTTGCTTTTTTCCCCATTCTTCAACAATGGGTAAAAACACAGCCACCACAGCCGTATTATTGATTAAAGCAGAAATGGGACCAACAATAGCACCCATTACAAAAATTTGTTGAGTGGGGTTTTCTCCTCCAAATTTTGTCAGCCAATCTCGAATCACCTGAACTACCCCTGTACGAGTAACTCCGGCACTAAGAATAAACATTGCCATTACTGTAATGGTGGCAGCATTACCAAAACCAGAAATACCTTCTTCTGGTTCGACTAACCCTAGTAACATCAAAATGACTGTTACTAAAATAGCGGTAATATCTACAGGTAGCCACTCAGTGATAAACAGTACTAAAGCTAGAACTAAGACGCTGAGGGTAAGAAGAATTGTCATGCTAAGGGGAAAAAGAATATAGTGTTTCGTTGAGGTTTTTAATTAACTTGTTTGAACTTGAGAAAGTATATATCTTTCAATCCAAAATAGCGACTATATTTAGTTAGTCAATAGTTCCCATTTCCCTCCCTAACTCCTGAAGTGATAGATTTGTGCTATAAATGCAGCTTTTTGTCTTAAGAGTCAACTAAATTAAAGCTGTAAGGGAGTAAGATTTTATGTCTGAAGAACGTCAAGAACAAACATCCTCAACCGTTAAGGCAGCTAATCAATCTTTTCTGAAAGCCCAAACTATCAAAACTCTGCGGGGAACGATTAATGTTCTAGAAGGAGTAGTAGATAAGCTAGAAGCTGAACCTGAAACACGAATTGCTACTACGATTAGTAGCGAAGAAGTTGGGGAAATTACAGAAGAGTTTAACCAAGAAGTTACTACTTTCCCGACACCAGAACCGATAGAAGAAGTTCCGACACAATTAGTTGAAGCGGAAACAACAGAAGTTAAACAAGAAACTCCCCCTGGTAAAACCAGATTTTTCGATAAAATTTTGCCCAATTTCCCGACAGTAGAAACTTGGTGGGATGATAATTTGGATAAAATCCGTTCTTTGTTACCGACATCAGTAAGCGAGAAGCTTTCTGATTGGGGTTTGACAGGAATTTTAGTGACAATTGTGGTGATTATGTTGTGGACTGGGGTGGCTTTATTGCCTCAAAGAGATGTTCAAATAGCCCAGGAACAAGAAACCTTACCTCCTTTGATAGAAGCACCTCAAGAATTAAGCGCCCCCCAAGAACCCCAACCTATACAAGAACTTCCTCCCCCTCCTCCTCCAGAACCAAAATTAACCCCAGAACAGGGCTTGATTGCAGCAATTCAAAAACAAACAGCAGAAATTACTAATCAATATGCAGAAGGTTTGGTTAACTCCATTGAAGCAGATTTTGTTGGTAGTAATTTAACAGTTAAAGTCAGTGATGATTGGTATGAATTAACTCCTTCTCGCCAATCTAAGCTAGCTAATAAAATGTTAGCTAAGGCTCAAAAATTAGATTTTCGTAAGTTGAAAATCACTAATATAGAAGGAAAACTTTTAGCCCGTAGTCCGGTTGTTGGTTCGGAGATGATTGTTTTGCAAGATAGTTCAACAATTGATAATTCCCAATTACCAAACTGAGTCAATAGAGGAAAAAATATGGATTCGAGTAGTCTGCAATAAGGCGATCGCAGTCTAATTTATACCAATTAAATAGAGAAATAATTACTTTTAGCTATTTATGACAATACAGATAGTGGTTTAGCATAGGTTTTAAGCAAGGGGCATTCTTGTTAAAATATAGTAATTAACCCAAAGGATTTAACCAACGAGAAATTTCTTGATTAAGACGTTTGACATCTCGCAATGCCCCTTGTTTTACCCACTGCCCAATGGCATCAAAAGGAGTAAAATCTGTTCCTGTTTGCCAGTTAATTTCTTGTCCTAAAGGGGTTAAATGATTGCCGGGAAGAGTTTGGGCAGCAACTAAGTTAGGAAAACGCTCTTGTAATACAGGAGTTAAACTTACAGTTTGGTCTATATTATCTTGGGTAAACTTAATTAATAAGTTGCGCCGGACACGATAATTTTTAGCAATAATAGCCGTGGTTTCTTCAGGAGATGGGGTAAATTCAACGTTAAAAGTTTGAGGTATAGCAAACTGATCCAGGAAAGGAATTGCCCGGCGCACAGGATAATTGTTGTAGGAGATGAGGATATTTCCTGCTCTTTTTACGGTGTATAAACTGCCGATTAATAGGTGGAGTTTACAACCCATACTATGACCAATACCATAAATAGGTAAGTAGCCTTTGGTGAGAATAGCTTGATTTTCTAAGCGTTCAATAATTGTCTCAAATCGATTAAGTACACTTCTGGCGATCGCACCATGATCTAACGACGTATTCAAAAAAGGAGTGGCGATCGCAACGTAACCCTGTTTTCCTAACTGTTCTAATAACCAGCGATAAGTTACATGAGGGGCGCTAGCCACAAAAGCACCTCCTAAAAAATGTACAATACCAATCGGCTGACGAGGAATTAATACCCAGCCACCATAAATTTCTTGCCAGTCCATAGTTTAAGTAATAAGTAATAAGTGAGGGGAGAAAGAAGAAAGGGTAAGGGGTAAAATCATTTTTCCGATTAGCAATTAACCAACTACACCACTTCCTGTACCTTGGAACATTAAATAAGACAATAAAAAATTGGTAATAAAGATTGCTAGTAAAGCTGTTACCACCGCAGTTGTAGTAGATTGTCCTACTCCTTTAGCACCTCCAGTAGTTGTCAATCCCCAGCTACAGCCAATTATGGCGATTAGCCCACCAAAAATGATGCCTTTAATAGCAGCACTAAATAAATCCCAAACTCCGAGAAAGCTATTAGCTGAGTCCAAAAAAACTTTAGGAGCAATATCATACAAATTAGTAGCAATCATCAGCCCCCCAGCCATACCAATAATTAAAGAAAGAATAGTCAACAAAGGTAACATCAAGCAACAAGCAACAACCCTTGGTATCACCAAATAGTCAATAGGGTCAGTTTTCAGCATTAACAAAGCATCAATTTGCTCTGTTACTCGCATTGTACCTATTTCCGCCGCAAAAGCAGAACCTACTCTTCCTGCTAAGACAACCGCAGTTAGTACCGGAGCCAATTCCCGTGATAAAGCCAAAGAAAGAACCCCCCCCACAGCAGTTCCTGCCCCAAGATAAATAAATTCCCTAGCTACTTGAATTGTAAATACCATACCGACAAAACCAGCAGTAATTAGAGCAATACTTAAAGATTCTGGCCCCACTGCTGCCATTTGTTCCATAGTGTTGCGGCGGTGAATTTTACTTTTGAGCAAATGAACTATAACTTGTCCTGCCAAAAGGGCTGCTGCTAATAAGCGATCTAACCAAATTCCTATACCCGTTTGTCGTTTGTCAACCGCCAACTTTTCTACTCCTTTGGTTTTACACTTTGTAGCTTAATTTATAAGCCATTAGCCATTAGCCAAAGCACAAAAATCAGAGTGTTAGCTATTGACTACCAATTAAATTTTATTTATCATCAGTAGCTTCTACCCGGAAGCGTTCTACCCCAGATAATAAGTCTCTAGCAATGGTAACTAAATTTTGCAGAGCAGAAGAAACTCGTTGGGATTCTTGAGAAGTTTCTTGGGCGGTTAGTTCCACAGATTGCATAACCTGAGCAACAGCTTTAGATGTTTCCGTTTGTTCTACGGTATCTGCGGCGATAGAGCGTACTAAAGCATCAATACGGTTGGATACTTGGACAATATCTTCTAGGGAGCGCTTAGCTTGCTCTGCACGCTTTGTACCATCAATAACTTGTTGTGTACCTTCTTCCATTGCTGTCATCACAGAGCTAGTTTCTCCTTGGATTTGCAGCACAATTTGTTCAATTTCTTTTAAGGCTTTAGCGGATTTATCAGCTAACTGCCGTACTTCATCAGCAACAATAGCAAAACCTTTACCCGCTTCTCCAGCCCTAGCTGCTTCAATGGAAGCATTAAGAGCAAGTAAGTTTGTTCTAGCGGCAATTTGAGCAATTACTTGGACAATTTGACCAATTTTCTGGGATGACTCTCCTAAACGTTTAACCTTACGGGTAGTTTCGGCTACAGTTTCCCTAATTTGTAAAATACCAGCAACAGTATGTTCTACCGCTTCCCCACCTTTAAGAGCCGTAGAAGAGGCAGAACGAGCCACATCCTCAGCTTCACGGGCATTTTCTGCTACCCGTTGAATTGAGTCAGTCATCATTTGTACTGAATTTAGGGTGACAGCTAACTCTTCTGCTTGGCGCAAAGCATCACTAGATAAACCACGGGCAAAAGATTCACTATCGGTAGAATTTTTATTAACTTGCCTTGCGGCTTGTTTAACCTGTTGGACAATTTCTCTCAGGTTTTGGATCGTTAAGTTAAAAGCATCAGCTACAGCTCCTAATACATCTGCTGTAACTTCTGCTTGAACAGTTAAATCTCCCCTAGCTGCCCCTTCTACATCATCTAGCAAGCGAATAACTTGCCTTTGTAAATCTTCCTTTTGTTGCTCTTGTTCATCTGCTTTACGCTGGGCTTCGCTGGTAGTGGTTAAAATCACCCTAGCCATTTGGTTAAAACCTGCGGCTAAGCGCCCAAACTCATCTTCAGTGTAAACTGTCGCTTTGGCATTAAGATTACCTTGGCACACCGAATCAAATTGCCCTTGTAGATTATTGGTAGCTCTTTTAACTTGCTTAGCGGTTTTTTGACCTAAAAACCAAGTTGTACCAAAACTAGCCGCCCCAGCAATAAGAGTAGTTATAAACCCAGCTCCTCTTAGGTAGGGAATTACTGCTGCTTTACTCTCTTCAGGAGCAAGATTAGAAGCCCCAAAACTAACCGTAGCTACAGCAATCATGGAAACGCCCCCAGCAATTAAAGCTTGAAGCAAATTCTTCTTTTCTAGAGGAGCATTTTCATAAAACCCAAGTACTCCTTGTTCTCCTTGAACACTAGGTTCCACCTCAAGCTCTGTAGGGCTAGTAAAATTAGTAGCTACACTAGCTGGACTATCAGTAATACCAAAGCCTTCACCACTAGCAATATTTTCTTTGCTAGTAGGGATTTTAGAAGAAGCTAGATTCGGTTGGCTATCAAAACCAAAACTTGAATCAGCTAAATCACTACTACTACCAATACTACTGCTATCAACTTCTGGCATATCAAAAGGAACACTACCAAGATCATCGTTGAAGACATCAAATTCTTCTAGAAAACCTCCACCTTCACTCTGCTCGTCAGCAATATTTCCCGAAACGAAGCCATTTTCTTGCTCTACGGAGAAAGAGTCATCGCCAAAAGCACTATCAAAGTCTTGGAAACTATCAAAGTCCTCTTGGGAACTAGCACCATTTTCTTGTGAATTATTGTAAGAGTCCTCTAAAAATTGCTCTGCTTGGTTCAATTCTTGGTCATCGAAATAACCTAAATTTTCTCCTTCTTGATCCAAGGTATCTTGTAACTCTCCAGAGGACATGAGGAGGGTTTCTTGAAAATCTTGAGGTTGAGAGCTTTGAGAAGGAGTTTGTTCGGCGGCAATATCTTCAAAGGTTTCTTCTGTTTGGGCATCAAATTCTTGAGGAAAATCTTCTAAGCCAGAGTTTTGCTCAAAACTACCGTTAGGAGGGATAACGAAGGTTGCACCTAGATTATCTTCAGGAAGTTCATCAAAAATGCTATCTTCTGCCTCTAGAGGGCTATTATTAAGACTTTCATCAAGGGAGAAAGCATTGTCAAAAGGCGTTTCCTCTCCATCTTGTGACCAATTTTCATCTACTAATTCTTCAGAAGCAAAAGGGTTACTTGTGTCTTCTAAGTTTTCATAGTCGTCCCTAGAGTTACTGAAGTTATTAGCTTCAGTATTTCCAAAAGGGCTAGAAGACTGTTGTGATTCTGAGGGTAAATCCCCTAAAGAACCTGCGCTCAAGCTATCATCATCGAAATTAAAGTTACCAAGATCGAAGTCCCCTTCAGCACTGAGTTGTTCATCTCCTTCTGCTTGTAGATATTGATAGTCTTCTAGAGAGTACTCATTTTCCATCTCAGAAGTGTCAGTGTCTGAGGGGGCAGCCGTATCTACGACCATACCGTTATTATCAAGAAAGTCCTCTTCTTCTTGGGCTTGAATACTGCCTATAGACTCTAAGCCATTACTGGCGTATTCTATGTATTCTTGTTCTTCACTGAGCTGGAGAACTAATTCATACTGTTCTTTCGCCACATCATACTGTTGTAAAGCATAGTAAGTATGACCTCTCAGTAAAGCGGCGCTCGCTTCTTCTGGAAAATCTGCTGCTACACGGTCAATCATTGCTGCAGCTTCTTCATATTTGCCTAGAGCGTACGCTTTTGCGGCTTGCCCGTATTCGTTTTCGTAGTCCGTACTTGAGCGCATTTACCTTATCCTCATCCGCTGAGCCTTTATCTGTGTACCAGTCGTCAGTTGTTATTCATTCCGTCTATTCTAGGGCTTTTGCCACTGACTTCAATAATTACTGGCTACAGACAAATCCTAGAAGCACATGAAATTAAGTTTATTTTAAATATCAAGATGCTGATAAATATGCTATGTTTCACGCTGCCCATCTTGCAGAGCGTAGGATCGCTATCTGGTTGAGTAGCCCTAAAGTCTGTTGGGAATTTTCATTTAAAACCCATTCTCTAGGAATGAAGGGAACCATACTATCCGGGACATTTGTTGGCATCTGGGTTTGCTCAATATCTAGCCAATCCATACAGTTAATTTCGTCGATGGCTAATCCGAGAATACTTTCTTGGTCTTCAATGGCAATAACCATTATTTCTGGTCGCTCAGTGTTAAGGGTGGTTGTATCCCCTAAAAATTGACCGAGATCAGCAACCCAAATTACCTGTCCCCTTAAATTTATCGTTCCCAGTAATAGAGGAGAAGTATTCGGAATGGGAGTAACCCAATCAAGAGGTTGGGCAATTACTTCTTTGATCCCCATAGCAGGTAAGGCAAACTCTTGACCCGAAGCAATATAAAATCTTAGGTGCAGTTCTCCTTCAGGAGTTTCTAGTTCCTGAATATCTTGGGTAATATCCTGTTGCCCGCTATCAGTTAAAAAGTCTGGATTGCCAACCATATTTCCTTTCCTTTGTTGTTTTTATCCTCGGAGCAGTTGTTTAACTGTACCAATCAACTCTGTTGGCTGAAAAGGTTTGGCTATATAAGCATCAGCTCCTTGCTTCATGCCCCAATAGCGATCAAATTCTTCACCTTTGGAAGAACACATTACCACTGGTACATCCTGGGTTTTCGGGTCGGCTTTGAGTCGTCGGCAGACTTCATAACCGTTCATCCGAGGCATGACAATATCCAAAACTACCAGGTCAGGACTAATTTGTTGAATCTGCTCTAAGGCTTCCACGCCATCACTGGCCACAGTGACATTTAAACCACTGCCTTTCAGGAGGTCTGAGATCATTTGTCGCTGGGCAAGGCTGTCTTCTACAACCAAAACTTTACTCATAACTCCCTACCCGATTTGTCGGTTAGCGTTGGTGTAAATGGAACCCACATTTTATTACTCGCACTTAATTTTATGATGATTTTTGTAATATGTATGTCTTTGTTTAGAAGCCACCTAAATCAAATTCTGGTGTCTCCTTATAATATTATTATCTCTTGCTATTTAACTGTTTTTTTAGGGTTTTGCTGAGTCTTTTATCGTGCCAAAACCGATATATTTCTCCAATAAAGTTAGTAACTCACTTTTACCGAAAGGTTTAGTTAAGTAATCCGTTGACCCTACCATCCGCGCTCTAACTCGGTCAATAAAACCTTCTTTTCCTGTCAGCATAATAATTGGTGTTTGTCTGAAAGCAGTGGATTTACGCAACATTGCACAAATTTCGTAACCATCTAATTCTGGCATGGCAATATCGCACAAAATCAAGTTGGGTTTGACTTGAAAAGCGATACTAAGAGCTTGAATAGGATTATTAGTGATAGTTGATTGTAAACTTTGAGCTTTTAGAATCTGCTCAATAGTTTTGCCTACAGTTAGATCATCGTCAATACAAAGAATATGAGGAGCTTTACAAGAGTCGTCCTTATTAGTATTTGCTGGAGTAGTATCTGAAGTATCCAAACTATTTAGCTGTACCCAGCCCTTTTTGACATAGGGATAAATTGCTTTAGCAATAGTAAGGATATCTCTGTTAAGGTAGCGAGAAATCTTGCGTAAGGTGGTTTTCCCATCGGCCAAGTGACCCAAATTTTGGTAAGTTGCTTGGGGTAGAGCTTCTTTTAAGGAGGGCTTGGCTGTAATGATTGGACATTGATCCGGGGATTGGATATGGGGATGAAACTGTTTCCACTGCTGTACTTGTTTTATAACCGTCTTGATTAAAGGAGCAGTTTCTAGAGTTGTCAGTTGAGGTGCTAAGGCAGGACCAGTTTCAAAGACAAAAGAACCTTGATGAAGACTTAAAAGATCAAAAAGGGTTTCTTGGGCGATGTGGCGAATAATACTACGGCCCTGGGCAGGGGAGAGAACGTGATTTTCTAAAAGTAACCAAAGACAAGCGTACTCTGGAGCGTTGTTTGAAGCTATAGATTGGCTATATTCTTGCAAAGGGAGACTCTTTTCAACCTTGTAACGATGCAAATAATCTCGCAAGCGTAACAAACCGCCACTACTACTATCAGCCCCATAGGTGATTTGTCCATTTAAGAAAAAAACAAACCAAAAGGGGCGGGCTAATTTGAATTTACTTACCAGTAAAGGCTCAGCGCCATCAGTGGTTTGAGGACAAGGAGAAGAGTTGTAAGTTTCTACAAATAACTCCCCTGTCCGCTGACCTAGTTCGATCAGTTGCAGTATGCTACGAATATCAATTTCACTTAAAGTTCCCTGCATATAGGAAAAGTCTGCTCCTTGAAGAGTGAAAAAGTGCTAAATTTACAGTGCAATTTATATATCAAAATAAATGAAGCAATTTTGAAGTTAAGTCTTGGATCTTAGCCAATTACTTACCAGAAAAGTCAAATACTAACACCAATTTTGCCTACCATATGTTATTTAGTTTAGTTTAAGGTCTTGTCCGAGAACAGCAAGGAAAGTCTAGAATGACATCTAAAATCAAGTAACTTTTTGTAAAACTTGACTATTTATAGCTAGTGTCATAACTAAAATTCCGTAGTTGAATTAGACTAAATAAATTATCAAAGGACAGTTTTCCTTTCAAGTAATTTAACGCACAACAAGTATCGAGAGGAACATCAGCGTGCTGTATCTTGCAGAAGTTAAAAAGCAAAAAGGCGGGTTCATGGGAGGAGCCAAGACTGAACTCAAGCTCTTAGCTTGTCAGCGCAAGGATATTTGGAGCGCTGTAGCCGGTGAAGAACTGGTTCCTGCCGAAGAAGCCGGTAACTTTAATGAAGGGGCTTTAATTGTCCTTGAACTAGGAAACAATAAGCAAATTCAAGGTAATATTGAACCAGCCGGACCAAGGATTATTTCCTTGATGCAACAGTTTGGTCGTCTTCTTGAAAAATCTTCAGACCAAGAAAAAGAAATTGAGGAGTGGCGAGAATCTTTACAAGCTCAAATGGAAGCGATCCAACAAAAGGAAGAGGAAATGTATACTCAGTTGGATCAAATTGATGAGGCTAAAGAGGATTTAGAGCGTTTAGAAGCGCAAAAAGAAGAAGTTGAAAAAGCTAGGCAAGAATCTGAACAGTACAAGGAAGAAGCAGACAAACTAAGAGAAGAATTTGAGCGCAAAAGCCAAGAGCTTGAAGGTGCTTGGGAACATCTACGGGGAGAACAGCGCAAGCTAGAAGATTTGCAAAATGAAGTTCAGCCTGCTGGAGTTGGTTTAGAGGAAGAACAAGCAGGGAGAATGAAAGAGTTGGTAGAATATCTTTCGTCTACGGTGATTCCCATAGAATCTTTGCAGGAAGATTTAAACCAAGTCCTCGAAGTTGCTAACGAGCAACAAACTAATTTCGGCAATCACTGGCAAAGCTTAGAACAGCAAAGAGGAGAGGTTCAGCAAAAGCAAGAGGAAATAGACCAAAAGCAAGAAGAAATTCGTAACAAGCAACAGGAGTTTCAGGAACTACTGGTGAAATTAGAGGATAAAAAGCAGGCTTTCCTAGCTCAGCAAAAGATATTGGAGAGAAAGGAAGAATCGCTGACGAGGCTTAAAAATCAACTCCAGAGCCAAGAAGAACTTTATACTCAACTTTCCAAACTGGCCCAGGGGGAAGTTGTAGAATCTGAGGAGCAAGGGATAAATATTGAAGAATTGGAAAATAAGCCTATTGAAGAGCTACAAGCAATAGTCGATGAGCTACAGCAAGATTTTGATCGCCGGGAAAGAGGGGTTCAAGATCAAGAAGAAGAGCTAAAATTACAGCGTCAAGACGTAGAACAATTACAAGACAAACTTGAAGCAGCTAATGCTCTTGATAAGACAGCTATAGAAGAAGAACTAGCTGATGCTCAAGAAGCAAAAAAAATGCTAGACGAGAGCTTTGTGGGAACATTACGCAATCTTAAGGAGCGAGAATCTGTTTTAAATAAACATATTAAGGTTTTGCGTCGTCGCCAAGGAATTATGGATAATGAGGCAGGAGAGCAAAATATCGATTTGCAACCTGTTTTAAGTAAGCTTGAAAAGCAAAAACAGGAGCAGCAACAAGAACTACAGGCTCTTGAAGAAGAAATGCAGCTTGTTGAGACTGGGACACAACAACTAGAAGAAGAAGTTAAGCAACTAACAGAAGATAAGCAAGCACAACAAGCAAGCTTGCAAGAATTAGAATCTGTTTTTGGGCAAGAGCAAATAGCTTTAGCTCAGCTTGGGGGTAAACTTAGCCTTTATGAAGAAGCTTTACAACCTTTTCAAGATAACCTTGATCGTACCAAAGAAAAATTAGAAAGTATTTCTGAGTTAGTTACCCAATTCCAACAAACGGGAGAATATCAACTCCAGGCTGTTGGCGATTTACGTCAAATTATTGAAGATTTGGGTGGAACGAACCAACAATGAATCAATGTTTAATAATAAATAAATGGTATAAACTGTGACAACTGCTGAATTTTCTGCTGCCAAAAAACAAACTATCAAACTCAAACCTAGCTACGTCTTGCCTTTAGTGCTGACATTGGGTTCAATTCCTTTACTACTAGTCCAACCTTGGGTCGCAGGAGCAATTTCGCTGTTTGGACTTTTTCTGCTTTTTCAAACAGTTACCATTAACTTACAGTTTACCGCCACCGCATTAGAAGTATATCGCTCAGAAAAGCTAATTCGCTCTTTTCCTTACTCAGAGTGGCAAAATTGGCGTATTTTCTGGACTAGAGTCCCGATTTTGTTTTATTTCAAAGAAGTTAATAGTATTCATTTTTTGCCGATTATCTTTGATCCTAAAACTCTCAAAGCTTGCCTTGAAAAACACTGTCCCAGAAACTAGTCTAACTATTTTTAACTAAATGAATTCAGACGAATCTCAAGTCCCAGAAACCGGAAAAGATGTTCCTCAAACCTCTGATAAGTTAGAGGCTCTTTTGATAGAACCGAAACCAGAAGAGCAAGGGCAAGAAGGAAAGATAGAGCAAAGTGATCCTCAGCAAGATTCTCAAGTTACTGAAGCGGTTAATTCAGAAGTAGATGTAGATGATCTCAGCCAAGCAGTAATAGAATTACAACAACAAAAACAGTCCTTAGAGCAAGAAATTATTAGCCTCCAAGAGCAGAAGAATCAGTTAATCGCAGAGCAAACAGCAGCAGTAAAAGCTGATTTAGGGCAGATTGTTAAAGATGGTTTAAAGGAATTGCAAAAGCGACAACAAGCACTACAAGTTAATGTAGAACAGCTAGAACGTCGCCGCGATCGCATCAGAGAAGAAATGCGTACGACTTTTGCTGGTGTTTCTCAAGATTTAGCTGTTAGGGTACAGGGTTTTAAAGATTATCTAGTGGGCAGTTTACAAGATTTGACCGTAGCAGCAGAACAATTAGAACTGTCAGGGTATGATGAGTGGGAAACGGCTCCGCAGCCTGAAATCACAAGAGCTAAAGAATCTCAAATAGAGCCTCAGTTTGCTGAACAAACTTTCCAGGATCGAGTAAGACAGATTCGTGAGATTCTTGATCAATACCGTACTGTCCCCGATTATTATGGCCCTCCTTGGCAACTCCGCCGCACTTTTGAACCCATTCATGCTGAAAGGGTTCGGGGTTGGTTTTTTACCCAAGGAGGTAGAGGGGCAATCAAATCTATGGGCAGTCGGTTACAGAATATTTTAATTGCTTCAGCGATAATGTCTGTATTGAAAAAACTATACGGTAATCGCTCCCGTACTTTGGTTTTAGCTAATACTCCAGAAAGGTTAGGAGAATGGCGACGCAGCTTACAAGACTGCTTAGGCATTTCCCGAAGCGATTTTGGTCCGGAGAGGGGAGTTACTCTTTTTGAGTCTCCTGATGCCCTTGTAATGAAGGCTGAGCGACTTTTGGATGATAAATTTTTGCCCTTGATTATTATTGATGAAACAGAAGAGCAAATCGATTTATCTTTACTTCAGTTTCCTCTTTGGCTAGCTTTTGCCCCAGAACCTCAGCAAAATTCAAGTTATATGTATTAATAATGCTAATGGCTAATTGCTAATGGCTAATTGCTTTAAACTTTTGGTAATTTACCATTAGACTTGACCTGGAAAACAGGTGTGTGATATGCCCGACAGTTTATCTTTATTAATAAGTTTAATATTCGTCATCTTTGCTTACTTGTTAGGTTCTCTTCCCAATGGCTATTTGTTGGGACGCTATTTAGAAGGAATTGATATTCGTGAACATGGTTCCGGTTCTACTGGGGCCACTAATGTTTTTAGAACTTTAGGTAAAAAGGCTGGTATAGCTGTATTAATAGCTGATTTGCTCAAAGGAGTTGTTGCGGTGGGGGCAGTGAAAGGATTTTTTGCTTTTACTGCTCAATCCTTTCTTCCTTTAAACTGGGAACCCTGGTTAGTTACCTTGGCAGCGATCGCAGTAGTTGTTGGCCATAGTAAATCTATTTGGCTCAATTTTACTGGAGGAAAATCTGTGGCTACTAGTTTAGGGGTTTTGTTAGTGATGAGTCCTATTGTTGCCTTGGGAACTGTAGCTGCCTTTGCTTTAGTGTTTGGGGTTTGGCGTATTGTTTCTCTTGGTTCTATTTGTGGGGCGATCGCGGTTAATCTATTGATGGTGGCTTTACATCAACCTCCACCTTACATTGTTTTTGCTGCCATCACCGGAGTTTACGTTATTTGGCGACATCAAAGTAATATCCAACGTCTGTTTGCGGGTACAGAACCAAAGTTAGGAGAAAAGTTAAGTCAGTAACTTTTGATAAACCTAGATTTCCCAATTGGTATCAGTTACTATTGGTTTGTGTATTTGTGTGGTTGAAGGCACAGGCGCGATTCTCCTAGGGAGACGCTTCGCGAACGCGATTCCAGTGCCTTTTTTCTTGAGCAATTTTCGAGAAATAGAAGAATTGCCAATCTCTCTCATCAATAATTAATAATCTATAGTTATTGTTATAGTATTGATGTTAGTCTATGCTGTCAGTAGTCTATCAACAAGTAGTGAGGTGATTTTTAAACCAATAACTGCTGCAAAGCTAGCACATTTATAGCTTAGAGAGGAAGAACAATCTTTGATTCAGTCTACACTACATCAACTCGAAGTTTTTGAAGCTGTTGCTCGGCACGGTAGTTTTACCAGGGCAGCAGAGGAGTTATTAATAACTCAACCCACTGTCTCCAGTCAAGTTAAGCAACTCTCTAAAGCTATTGGTCTACCATTATACGAACAAATCGGTAAACAACTTTATCTTACTGAAGCAGGGAAAGAATTATTATCTACCTGTCAGCAAGTTTTTAATAAGCTAGAAAACTTTGAGATGAAAGTTGCTGATTTAAAGGGAACGAAACAGGGGCGTTTGAACTTAACGGTAGTTACCACCGCTAAATACTTTGTGCCACGCATTCTTGGTTCCTTTTGTCGAGAACATCCAGGCATTGATGTCTCCCTTCAGGTGATTAATCACCAGCAAATTCAAGAGCGAATGACTCATAATAAAGACGATCTCTATATTATGAGTCAACCTCCTCAAGAAGTGGATCTTTATGCCCAGCCCTTCTTAGCTAATCCTTTGGTAGTTTTGGCTCCGGCAGATCATCCTTTAGCTAAAGAAAAGACTATTCCCCTCAAATCTCTCAACAACGAGTCTTTTATTATGAGGGAACCTGGTTCGGGTACTCGCCAAGCAGTGCAACAAGTATTTACCAAACATAAAATCATGGTTAGGGTTCGTTTGGAATTAGGGAGCAATGAAGCGATTAAACAAGCAGTGGTGGGTGGTTTAGGGATTTCTGTCCTCTCGCAACATAGCCTTGCTACAGAAATTTCTACTGGAGAATTAGCAATTTTAGATGTGGAACATTTTCCTCTGCAACATCGTTGGTATGTTACCTATTTAGCTGGTAAAAAGCTTTCTGTGGTGGCAGAAACCTTTTTAGAGTATTTATTGCAAGAAAGCAAAAAGTTTTCTTTAGAAAAAACTCCAGAACTGTTACAAGCGTAATATTAAGATCTCACCTTTACAAAGCTGCTAATATTGTGGTTTGAGGGGTCGCTTAGCGTTGCCGTAAGGCTATAGGGAATAGTCCCTCTTCCAATGTCAATCTTGCTTTTAGAACTTTCCCTATTCAATCCTCACCCCTTTTATTCTCTTATCCGTAGCAAACATTTGCCTATTTCATATAAACATCATTTTTGTAGGGGGTGAGGAATTAAATTATCATGGAAGTACTGTAGTAAGCCTCATAATTTATGGTTAGTCAACTAACGAAGTCTCAATCAGAGAATAGTCAATCCGTAGGAGATCCTCAAAAGCTAGAGCGCATTCGTCACACTTGCGCCCACGTTCTTGCTATGGCTGTACAAAATCTCTTTCCAGAAACTAAAGTTACTATAGGCCCTACTACAGCTACAGGTTTTTACTACGATTTTGATCGCCAGGAACCTTTCACTCCTGAAGATTTACAGCGTATTTCTGCTCGGATGCGTAAGCTTATTAAAGCTAACTTGCCAGTTATTCGGCAAGAAGTTAGTCGCGAAGAGATGAAAGCAGAAATTGATAAATTAGCAGAACCCTACAAGCAAGAAATTCTTGATGGTATTCCTTCAGGAGATGTGATTACTCGTTATTTTATCGGTGATCCTGATGCTGATGAGAAAACGAAGAAATACTATAAAAAGCTGAAGTTACCTCCAGAAGGTTATTGGTGGGATCTTTGTGCTGGGCCTCATTTAACCTTGACTGGAGAGGTTGATCCTAATGCTTTTGTCCTAGAAAGTGTTGCGGGTGCTTATTGGCGCGGTGATGAGAAAAAAGCGCAATTACAACGAATTTATGGCACTGCTTGGGAAACCCCGGAACAGTTACAGGCATATTTAAAACAGAAAGAAGAAGCTTTACGGCGAGATCATCGTAAGTTAGGACAACAGCTTAAACTATTTAGCATTCAAGAAGATGCTGGTGGTGGTTTGGTTTTTTGGCATCCTCGTGGGGCAACTATACGTCGTCTGATCGAAGATTATTGGCGCAATGCTCATGTGAAAGGTGGTTATGATTTACTTTATACTCCCCATATCGCCAACTTAAATCTGTGGAAAACTTCAGGACACGTTGATTTTTATCGAGAGAGTATGTTTGACTCGATGGAAATTGAGGAACAGGCTTATCAAATTAAGCCGATGAATTGTCCTTTCCATATTCTCACCTATAAAAATGAGCTACATTCCTATCGGGAATTGCCCCTAAGATGGGCAGAATTAGGGACGGTTTACCGTTATGAACGTTCTGGCACTCTCCACGGTTTGATGCGAGTACGGGGCTTTACCCAAGATGATGCTCATATTTTCTGCTTGCCAGAACAAATGTCTGTAGAGATTCTGGGAGTGTTGAATTTGATGGAGAAGATGCTTTCGGATTTTGGCTTTGATAAGTACGAAGTTAATCTTTCTACCCGCCCAGAAAAATATGTTGGGGAAGATGAAGTTTGGGATCTGGCTACCGAGGCTTTGAAAGATGCCCTTAATACCAAAGGTTGGGAATATTTGATTGATGAAGGTGGTGGGGCTTTCTACGGGCCAAAAATTGATATCAAAATCGAGGATGCTATTGGCAGGATGTGGCAATGTTCCACTATCCAAGTAGATTTTAACTTGCCGGAACGCTTTCAAATGGAATATGTGGCTGCTGATGGTACAAGGAAGCAACCAATTATGATTCACCGGGCTATTTTTGGTTCTTTAGAGCGCTTTTTTGGTATTTTAATTGAAAACTATACGGGGGATTTCCCTTTGTGGTTAGCACCTGTGCAGTTACGTTTGTTACCTGTAAGTGATGTACATAGAGATTATGCCAAGTCTGTAGCCGGGAAGTTATCACAAGCTGGTTATCGGGTTGAAGTGGATGCTAGTGGAGAACGTTTGGGTAAGCAGATTCGCAATGGTGAGTTGGAGAAAATCCCCTTGGTGGCCATTGTTGGCGATCGCGAGGTAGAAAACAATAGTCTCAGTATTCGCACTAGGCAAGCTGGGGATATTGGTTCTTTGACTTTAGAAGAGTTAAAAGAGCGTATGGAAGAGGTGATCGCTAACAAAGAGCAAATTTAACTTTTAAGAATCCCTTGTTCAAGGGATTCTTAAAAAATATCAGGGTTATTTTAAAAATTTATTGATAATAATGTTCAACAAACCATGAATATGGCTTACACTAACAAAAAGCTTATTGCTAATAATTGTTATTAATTTTTTTTGCAGATGTTTTCTAATTTAGCCTTAAGAAAGACTAGTGAAAGCCAGCTCCTCCTGGGGAGAAAACCTTTGACATTGCCAAATCAGATCATGGAAAAAATATCAACACACCTGCGAGATATGGAAGTAGGTTCTGTGGTTACGATAGTTGGTTATGACCAAGCCTACGGAGGTTATAAAGGGAAACTAACTTCAATCGGCTTAACTCCGAATACAGAGTTGATTTTACTCCATCTTGGCTTTCCTGATGCTCCTATTGAGGTTAAGGTTGGTAATTCTCGTTTAAGCCTTTCGCAACAAGAGGCGGATGCGCTTTTGGTTGAAGAAGCAGAATAAAACCTTCAAACCTTGTTCTCTTAAGTAAACTCCACGGTTAAGCTGTTCGGTTTCCCGATCACTGCACCACCTCCTTTTCTAGTCTTTCTTAAGATAGATTAAGAAGTATCTAGAGATACCAAAATTCGTTAAAGTTTTATCTAGGTGGAGCTAATTAGGATTTCATATATGCGTAAAAAAATACTCTCTAAAATTAAACCTCTCGTTAAATCTCTCTTCATCTTTGGTTTAGTCGCCATGCTAGCCTTCGGTAATGCTAGCGAAGCCTTAGCAGCCAGAAGTGGAGGGAGAATTGGCGGTGGTTCTTTCCGTAGCGCACCTCGCAGCCGTACCTATTCTGCTCCCAGAGGGGGAGGCTACGGTGGTCCCAGAGGTGGCTATGGCTATGGTTATGGGGGAGGATTTGGTTTTCCTTTCTTACTACCATTCTTCGGCTTTGGAGGCTTTGGTAGCCTGTTCTCTATCCTCATCTTTATTGCGATCGCTAACTTCTTAGTTAAAGCTCTTCGTGGTGGATTTAGCGGTGGCGATGGCGATGGTATTGGCTCTACACTAGGTAGCAGCAAAATTTCTGTGGGTAAAGTACAAGTAGGCTTACTAGCTAACGCCCGCGGTTTACAACAGGAACTAGATAAACTAGCCCAAACAGCCGATACTGGTTCGGCCGCAGGACGTGCTTTAGTTGTTCAAGAAGCAACTCTTTCTTTGTTACGCCATCCGGAATATTGGGTTTATGGTTCCACCCAATCTCAACAAGCTGGTTTAGATGCCGCCGAAGCCAAATTTAACCAACTAGCCTTAGCAGAAAGAAGTAAGTTTACAGAAGAAACTATCTCTAATGTTAATGCTCAACTACGCTCAAGCAGTACTTCTAACCAAGAAGGAGGCAAGTTGGTTAAGCATGAAGGACAAGACTCTGGGGAATACATTATCGTTACTATTATTGTTGGTGCAGAAGGCAAACTTGAGCTACCCAAAATTAATAGCAGCGACGATCTACAACAGGCTTTGCGTCAAATCGGAGGTTTAGGTGGCGATCGCCTCTTAGCAGTGGAAGTTCTCTGGACTCCCCAAGCTAAAGGAGATACCCTTTCTACCGATGACATCTTAGCTGAGTATCCCGACTTAAAGTTGGTTTAGGTGAAACAAACATAACTAATTTTAGCGATCACATTTTTATTGAGAGGTGTGATCGCTTCTTCTTATCCAATAGAGAACAGGGAACAGTGTATCCTTTACCTATCACCTATTACCAGAAGTATTGAATGATAGTAAAAAAAGGAATAGTTTTTTACTGATTACTTATCATGAAAAAAATCCCCCCAAGAGGTCACCTCTTAACAGAACAGAATAATCCTCAAAGCCACAATCTAGACCAACTTACTTCTTTAGAAATAGTAGACCTTTTTAATCAAGAAGATCAACAGACTATCGAAGCGATCGCTCAAAGTCGGACTCAGTTGGCAGAAACTATAGACATCACCGCAAAGGCTTTAAGAAAAGGAGGGAGGCTATTTTACGTTGGGGCTGGTACTAGTGGGCGTTTAGGGGTCTTAGACGCAGCAGAATGCCCCCCCACCTTTTGTACTCCCCCAGAAATGGTACAAGGGATTATTGCTGGAGGTGCGGCTGCTTTGGTACGTAGTTCCGAAGCCCTTGAAGATAAACCGCAGGATGGGGCAGAAGCGATCGCTCGTTGTCAGGTAAATGAATTAGATGTTGTTATTGGTATAACGGCTGGGGGAACAACTCCTTATGTTCATGGTGCTTTGCAAGCAGCCAAAGAAAGGGGGGCCGCAAGTATTTTTATTGCTTGTGTTCCGGCAAATCAAGTTTCTAGTGATGCCAATATCGATATTCGCCTTTTAGTTGGTCCAGAAATTTTAGCAGGTTCAACGCGACTAAAAGCAGGAACCGTCACCAAAATGGCTCTAAACATCATCTCTACGGGGGTAATGGTTAAGTTAGGGAAAGTTTACGGCAATCGCATGGTAGATGTATCTGTAACTAATAGTAAACTCCTCGACCGTTCCCTACGCATTATCCAAGACTTAACAGACTTAACCACTGAAGAAGCCTATAACTTACTAGAAGATAGCGAAAAACAAGTTAAATTAGCTTTGCTTAGGCATTGGACTAGGTTAAAAAAGGAAGAAGGGAAGATTTTACTAGAACAAAATCAAGGTAATCTGAGAGCAGCATTAAACTCTTCAACCTCAAAATCCTAAAAAAACGGCACTAAAATCACCAACCATGTTTACTGCATCTGATACCACAGCAACGTTTCTCATTGTCCTCTTTGCCTTGGGTATTTTGGCTTGGGGATATAATAGGGCTAGACCTTATGGCAAATTAGGGGTAATTGCCTGGTTACAGTCAGTGATACTCATGGCTCCTTGGCTAATTTTTTTCAGCTTATTTGCGGCGGGGATTTATCTCAACATTGTTGCTATTCTGCTTCTACTATTTATATCTGTAGGAATTTATATCTATTTAGGCAGAAAGTTAAGGGCAGAAGGTCAAGAAGCGATGTTGCGAGAACGAGCTTCTCGGAGATTAAAAGAACAAGAAGAAGTCACCTCAACCCCACAACCTACTGATACCTTCTCGGCTGCAAAAGAGTCCACAGAAGGGGAGTTCACTCCAGAAATCATTCCCATCCCGGAAGAGGATCTCAACATTATTAGAGGCATTTTCGGCATTGATACTTTCTTCGCTACAGAAACAATTCCTTACCAAGAAGGGGCTATTTTCAAAGGAAATTTACGAGGAGAACCAGAAGAAGCCCATTCTCGCTTATCTACTAACTTAAAAAACTTGCTGGGAGATAAATATCGCCTCTTTTTAGTAGAAAGTCCTGAAGGTAAACCAACAATTATTGTTCTGCCTAGCAGCAATGATCCTCAACCCAGTACCACAGCCCAAAAATTTCTCGCTTTAGCGCTTTTTATTGTTACCATCGCCACTACTTTAGAAGCCGCAGGCTTACTATTGAGTTTCGACTTATTTAGCAATATAAGCCGCCTGGGAGAAGCCTTACCCTTAAGCCTGGGGATTTTAGGATTACTTGCAGCCCATGAAATTGGTCATCTCGTTGCGGCTAGACGTTACAACGTGCGGCTTAGTTTCCCTTTTTTGATTCCTAGCTGGCAAATTGGTTCTTTTGGGGCAATTACTCGTTTTGAATCTTTACTGGCCAATCGTACAGTTCTTTTTGACATTGCCTTAGCTGGACCAGCCACTGGGGGGATAGTTTCTTTACTAATGTTAGTCACTGGTTTAATTCTTTCCCATCCCGGCAGTCTTTTCCAGCTACCTAGCCAATTTTTTCAACAATCGGTATTGGTAGGAACTTTAGCCAAAGCTATTTTAGGTTCAGCATTACAAGAACCTTTAGTTGATATTCATCCCTTAACTATAATTGGTTGGCTAGGCTTGGTGATTACAGCCTTGAATTTAATACCTGCTGGACAGTTAGACGGGGGCAGGATTGTTCAAGCAATTTATGGTCGCAAAATAGCAAGGCGTACCACCATCGCCGCTTTAGTTATTTTGGGCATAGTCGCTTTAGTTAATCCTGTGAATCCTATTCCTCTGTATTGGGCAATTTTAATTCTGTTTTTACAACGAGATTTAGAACGTCCTAGTCTCAATGAATTAACTGAACCAGACGACGCTAGGGCAGCATTAGGCTTACTAGCTTTGTTTTTGATGTTAACTGCTTTGATTCCTTTAACTCCTAGTTTGGCAGGAGGTTTGGGAATTGGTGGATTTTGATTTTAAGTTTACAAAGCCTTTTTAACTATTAATACCTCTATCTTGAGTTATGATTTTTAACGAAAGTGCGATTACCTAAATGACTCATAGATCATTTCAAGTTCGCTCTTGTCGCTCACAACTTGATTTAAAGTAGTACGGAGCGTAGAAAGTTATAGACTACTCAAGCTGGAATGATTCAATTGCTAAGCATTTCTTTAACTCAGAAATGCCTGATTCTACTGTTCATTTATACGTGACAGAAGAACTAATTAACGACCTTGGTAAAGAACAAGAAGTTGACTGTCAAAATTTTATTAAGACTATTAAAAGGTCTGTCGGGGAAAGAGGAATCTGCCAAAAAGCTTTAGATAGTTGGGATGATTGGAAATACAGACAATCAAGACGAGGATATCCTCCCTATATCGGCTATTTATCACTATTTGTACTTGCAGCAGGAATTGAGGGAGAAGAGTTTGCAGAGAATGCCTATTATCCTCGTTTGAGAGAACTTTTAGGAGAAGAAGCCAAGACAGGGCAGTATCCTCATTTTGATGAAATGCGTCAACTATGGGAAGATTTGGAAAGGTGGTCAAGGGAAGATAAAAACGGCAAGTGGGGAATTTTCAATTGCTTAACAGTTGGCAAAAATCATCATATAGGTTTACCATTAGCGCAAACATTACTTTCTGAAAAAGAACGCAAATGCCTACCTAATTTTTTTGCGGAAGCAGGCTTAGATTCAGATAGTTCTGTTTCAGAACAAGCAATAACGTTTTTACTATTAAAACACGGTAAAAGTTTTCTTCGCCAGTGTAATCAAAGGCTTTTAGAAAATAATAAACATGAAGATTTACGCCAAGCTTTAATAGAAAGGGTAGTTGAAGAGTTAGAAGTTTGGGATGGTACTTTCCAAGAAACTGAAGCAGAAGAAAGGAAATATTCAGGAACATTAAGGCTATGTTTTCAACTGGATACAGTAGCACAAAAAGTTAGCATGAACCTCCGTTGCTACACTAAATCTGAATTTCCTGAAGAGGGGTTACAGTTAAAAATAGATGACCAACCTCAAAAATTTGACTGTGAAGAATATGACAGTGAATGGTCTTCAGTAATTCAAAATATTAATACTACTGACCTAAATTGGGAACAAGATTTAAGAATGCAATCAAGGGATGGTAAATGGCAATTTAGGCTAAAACCATCACCAATTCGTTTTTTTGTTAGTGGAGAAGCACAGGGATTACCCGGGTTAATTGAAATCTCTCAAATTCCTCAGAATCAGTCTTTTTATATTACCGCTAAAGCTGAAGAAACTGAATTAATAGAAGAGTGGGGAAAATCTCAATGTCAAGGTTACGAAGAACTCTTTGATTTTCAAGGTTTACCAAAAAGTTGGCATTTATTTAAGGTTAATTTAGCTCAAAGTGATGAGTTATTGAGTAAGACTCATCCATCTTTATCGTGGACAAAAAAGGTTAGGCTCAACTTTGTGGGAGGTTTACGTTTAGGAAAAGGTAATAAATTCTTTGATTTTGCCCCTCCTCAACTTAGATTAGAAGGTAATACTAATTCCCGACAAATTTTAGTTGATAGTCAATCTTTACATAAAAAGAAGTTTGGATTGTATCAACTTCCAGGGGAATTACCGAAAAATACTAAAATTAACATAGGAGTTTGTCAGGATAATGAGATTATCAAAACTAAATCGTTAACTTTACTAGAAAGTTACATCTTGCCTCATAATTATGATTTGAAACTAGATTGCTTGGGTAACGAAGCTGACAAAGCTGAATATGTGAATGGGGCTATTGTAAAAAAAATAAATATTCCTCCGTTTAATTTTAATACCTTACTTCCTGTACAAGGAAAACAAAGAATTACTTTACTTGGTTCTGAAGTAGGACAAATTGCTAATGCAACGGAAGAGATTGATTGGTCGCCTGTCTGGGCTGTTGCTATATCCCGCAAAGGTCAAGCTATATTTTGTGGTGATAAGATCAAAAATTCTCAACCCATAACTCATACTTGCACAAATAAAAAACAAAGAAAACAATGGAAAGATATTTTATGGACTAAACGCAAAAGAATTACACCTCCTCACAATCGTAAACAAAGAGAACTTTGGTATCAATATCAACAGGAAGCTAAGGGTGTTTAATCATAGCGATATTTTACTTTACGCAGTATCTACCAAGCAGGCAATGTCTTGGTCTTCTTTTAAAAAAGCATTCAGCGAACTATCAAAACAAAATATAGATAGTAGTCGTTTAGAGTCGGAAGAAGTAGGAAAATCTAGAAATCAAACTAGACGTTACTTAAGTGCCTTGGCACACTGCGAATTTATCTTTAATAATGATGGTAAGGGTCAAGTTTATGGTTGTTCTCCAACTTTAGCGAGAATACCTTCTTTGGGCTTTCCTCAAGCTATTTTAACAGGAGTGCGATCGCAACAAACTCTAAAACAGTTACAACAGATTTGCAAATCTAAAAATATTCATCTAGAACAAACAAAACAGCCAGGTAAATTGCCATTAATTCCTACTCGTATAGCCGTACAAGCAGAAGATATCAGCGAATTGCAACAACTAGCTGATTCTCTCAGATTTACTTTTTTAGAAAATCCTCCTGCTTGGTCAATTAGTTACTTTTCTGCCTCTCTACAAGATTATCAACAAAGTTTAACTTGGTTACAACCAACAGAACTTGATCAGGAAAAACAGATATTTAATCTTAAAAACCTTAAATTTCAAAGTAATTCAGCAAATAGTCGTATTTCTCTAAGACAATATACTCATCCCAAAAAGAACACTAAAGTTTACTATTTATGGCAAGGGCAAAAAAATGTAGAAGTAGACTTGGCATGGGGGAGATATATTTTTCTTAAGGAAACTAATAAAAATCTTCTTACCTACGATGCTAAAAAATTCCTGCTTGCAGTTCCAGTAGCAGCAAAACTTCCCAAACTTTTTGATCGGGCATTAACTCTGTGTTCAGGCTATATTCCTAGATTCGTTGAAAAAATACCCAAAATTGACAAAAATATTTACGGCTTTGATTTATATCAATCTGTACCACCGCAAATTGCTCAAATGATTGCCCAAAAACTAGGTCAAACTCTCAACTCAAAATCTCTAACCATCTAAAACTAAATTATGTATGACCCCATCGGCGCATTTGAAACTATCCGCGATAATTTTTTGCTGTACATCAAAACAGCTTTTGGTACGAGGTTTCCTGAGATAGAAGAGGAAAGGGAAAAGCTGCTACGGGAACCAGGAGAGTTGAATAAACCGGGAGTATTTCATCAGGAACCTTGGATAGAACCATTGCCACAATACGAAACTTCGGGGAAGAAAATTCAGCAGTTAACTATTAAAAATACTCCAAAGTTGGATGAGGAAACTTTAAAAGAGTTTCAAGAATTAGCAGCTTGTGGCTTGATGGGAAACTATCAATTATATACGCACCAATTAGAAATGTTGCGTAAAAGTTTATCTGGGCAAGATGTGGTTGTAACTGCGGGTACTGGTTCGGGTAAAACGGAATCTTTCCTCTTACCTTTGTTTGCCTATCTAACTAAAGAATCTCAAAATTGGCAGCCTCCAAGGGAAGAAGATCCCCATCTTAATGATTGGTGGAGTAATCAAGATTGGCAAGATAAATGCAATCCAAAAGTGAACACAAGGCATTCATTTAAGCGTTCTTATCGAGTATCTCAAAGAGGACATGAAACTAGAGATGCTGCTGTTAGGGCGATAATTTTGTATCCCATGAATGCTTTAGTAGAAGATCAACTTACGCGACTACGCAAGGCTTTAGATTCTCCTCAAGCTAGGGAATGGTTAAGAAAAAATAGAACAGGAAACCGTATTTATTTTGGTCGATATAACGGCGTGACTCCTGTACCAGGACATGAAAACAAAGAAACTGGTAAATCAAATAAAAAAAAGAAACCAGATAAAAAAAAGATAGACAACCTTTTAAAAGCGATGCAGCAGATGGAAGAGTCTGCAAATGCTGCTGAACAATATGGAGAAGAAAAAGGTGATAAGGAAGTTAGGTTTTTCTTCCCTCGCTTGGATGGCTCAGAAATGCGCTGCCGTTGGGATATGCAAGATGCACCCCCCGATATTCTCATTACTAACTACAGTATGTTGAGTATCATGCTGATGCGAGATGTAGATAAAGAAATATTCGCCAAGACAAAAGCATGGTTAGAAAAGCCTGAGAGTATTTTCCATCTTATTGTTGATGAACTACACCTTTATCGAGGTACTCAAGGTACAGAAGTTGCCTATTTACTAAGACTTTTTCTGCAACGTTTAGGTCTTTATCCTGGTCATCCCAAATTAAGGGTATTAGCTTCTAGTGCTTCTCTTGAACCTGATGATGAGCAAAGTTTAAAGTTTTTATCAGAGTTTTTTGGTACTAACTGGAAGCCGGAACAAATTATACCAGGCAAACAGAAAGAGATCCCCGCTATTCAAGAACAAGATGTCTTAGATAGTCAAATTTTTATTGATTTAGTTGAGGAAAAAGAACGAAGTAGTAATTTAGAAGAGTTAAAAGCATCGCCTCAATATAAAAAGTGTGCAGAGTTTGTTGAATCTCACCAAGATAACGTGATTGCAAGAATGTTGAATGCTTGCCGCGATAAAGAGAAGAATCAAACTCGCGCTGTATCTTTTACTCAATTTGCTAAAGGCATATTCACTCAAGAATTGGAAACTGAGAAAATCAAAAAAGCAGCAAGAGGACTATTAATTACCAGAGGTATATCAGCAAGTAATCTTTTACCCTCTTTTCGATTACATTTATTCTTCCGCAACATTGAAGGCTTGTGGGCTTGTCCCCAGCCCTGTGAAGAAAGTGAAGTAAATCAAAAAGCCCCTGTAAGTGAACTTTTTGTTAAAAATCCTCCCATACGTCATGATAACAATCGTGTCTTAGAACTGTTATTGTGCGAACAATGTGGCACAGTTTTTTTTGGCGGCAGTCGTCTTGAGTTAGAAAACAACCAAGGTTGGGAACTATTACCTGTAGAACCAAATATTGAAGTCATACCAGATAGGCAAGTTGGTAGATTTTTAGAACAAAGAACTTATCAAGAATACGCTATTTTTTGGCCCTACAGAAATATTCATACAGAAGCTAAAAAAGAATGGAAACAACCCAATAGTCAAGTAAAAGTAAGTTGGAAAAAAGCTTACTTAGATGTAAATAGTAGTGAAGTAAAATTAGGTAATCCAGAAGATAGGCAAAACAATACAATTAAAGGTTATATATTTAATGCCAAGAAAGAAGCAAACATAAGCGCACAGCCTTCAATTTGTCCTTGTTGTGCTGTAAATTATGGAAAACGTACATATTTAAAATCTTCTATTCGGGGTTTTCGTACAGGTTTTTCTAAGGTTAGCCAGTTATTTTCTAAAGAACTTTTTTATCAGTTACCTGAAGGTGAAGAAAGCCGTAAATTAGTAGTATTTTCTGATAGTAGGGAAAATGCAGCTTCTTTATCTAACGGCATGGAAAGAAGTCACTATAGTGATTTGATTCGTGAAGCAATATTTTATGAACTAGAACAGTTAGCTATAGGGCAGCCAAGTCTATTAGAAGATATTAAACAGTATGGCGAACCTAAAACTGCCGAAGCATTTGAATTTGCGAAACTTTATCCTGATATCCCTAAAAAAATTGAAAAGAATTTAAAGCGTATATCTCGACCTTTACCAGAAGGTTTAGACCCTGAAGAATTAGAAGATTTACGTGAACTAAAAAACCGATCGCAAAATTTTATCAGAAATATAGAAAAAATAGGCGAAACTCATACAGTTCCCCTTAAAGTCATGCTGGAAGGAAATAAGGAAGTCCCTGGACAGCTAATTCAAAGATTAGTAAATTTAGGCGTTAATCCTGCTGGTTATGACCTTTACTCCCAAGAATATAAATATGAAGGCAGAACTTATAACTGGACTCATTTCTTTGACTTTGATTCTAATTCTTTGCAATGGAAAGATTTATCTAGTCAAGAATTAGATATTCGCGACAGAAAAATACTAGAAAAGCTTAAATCTGAAGTATGTTCAATCTTTTTTAGTCGCTTGTTTTATAGCATAGAATCGTCAGGATTAGGTTATCCTTGCTTACAACCAGAAGAGACAGAAAAGCTTGCTGAAAGTCTAAAAATAAACACTACTATTTTTGCTGATATAGCTAATAGTTGCTTGAGAATCATTGGAGATTCCTATCGCTACCCTAACGAATATAAAGTTGATGACTGGAGTAATTGGGAAGATGCCAATCCCAGACTAAAAAACTATGTTACTAAGTGCGCCCATCATAACCAACTTGATGAAACACAATTAAAACAAGCTTTGTGGTCAGCCATTTGTGACCAGGGAAAACACTATTGGCTAAAAATTAGTCCCCTACATTTATATTTCAAAGTAGCAACCAAAGATAACCCTGTTTGGCAATGTACCTCCTGTAGTCGCCCTCATCTCCATCACTCAGGAGGGATTTGTACCAATTGTAATGAAGTTTTGCCTAGGGAACCTAACAAGACTTGTACTGATTTGTATAGTCGTAATTACTACTCTACAGAAGCAGTAAATAAACGTCAGCCGATTAGATTTCATTGTGAAGAACTAACTGGACAAACAGATAATCAAGGGGAAAGACAAAGACACTTTCGCAACATTGTTATTAATACAGGTAAAGAAGACCGTCCATTTATTCCTAAAGTAGACACAATTGACCTCCTTAGTGTTACTACAACTATGGAAGTTGGGGTTGATATTGGTAACTTGATGGCTGTGGTTTTAGCTAATATGCCACCTATGCGTTTTAATTATCAACAACGTGCCGGACGTGCCGGTCGTCGCGGTCAAGCTTTTGCAATTAATTTAACCCTTTGTCGTGGTAATAGTCACGATGATTTCTATTATCAACATCCAGAAAAAATTACTGGAGATCCTCCCCCCGTTCCTTTTCTTTCTATGTCTCAAAAAGAAATTCTCCAAAGGATGTTAGCTAAAGAGTGTTTGCGAAGGGCTTTTTTAGCTGCGGGAGTTGAATGGTGGGAAGTTGATAAGCCACCGGATAGTCATGGAGAATTTGGCTTAGTAACTAGTAAGAAAAAACCAAAAGGTTGGCAAGAAAATGAAGACCGTCGTAATCAAGTCAAAGAGTGGTTAGAAAATGAATCTGACGTTCAAGAAATAGTCAAAGCATTGCTTATTGGTGTTAAAGATGTAGATGGTGAGGGACTAAAATCATACGCCCGTCGCTGCCTATTTTGTGCTATCGAAAAATGTGTTGATAACTTAGAATTAACTGGAAAAGGATTAGCAGAACGTCTAGCAGAAGGAGGCGTATTACCGATGTATGGAATGCCTTCTAGAGTCAGGAATTTGTATCATCATAAACCTCAAGGAGGTATTCAGCCTGGGGAAATTGACCGAGATTTAGACTTAGCAATAACCGAATTTGCCCCCGGTTCAGAGAAAACTAAAGATAAAAGAATTTATCAGTCAATTGGTTTTACTGCACCCTTGTTATTAGACAAAAAAAGTCTTGTAGCTGCTGATCAACCTCTATCAGAACGTAAGTGGATGTTTCGATGTAGTTGTTGTCAGCATACCGATATTAAAGATACAGAATTTGATTATGAAGAATGTCCTACTTGCCATGCTAAAGCTGAAACTGAAAAACAACCAGGATTTAGAGTTTTTCAATGGGCTGTTCCTTTAGGTTTTCGTACTACCTTAAAACCTGGAAGTGATGCTAAAACTGAATACAGTATCTTAAATGCTGGTGCTGGTAGTGTTGCAGAATCAAAACCACAAAAATTTGAATCGATAGAACATACTAATAGCCAAATTGCTTTTGCTTCCGGCGGTAGAGTTTTCCGAATTAATGATAACCAAGGTCGTTTGTTTAAAGGAAGTATAGGGAAAACGACAGGAAATAAATCATTAAAATTGAACCAACAGTGGATTGATGAAAGATTTCAAGAACGTAGTAGCAATTACGATAGTAAAGGGGTAAAATTTGAACCAAAGAGTGAAAATGAAGCTATAGCTATTGTGGCCCCTAAAACTACCGGGGTACTAAGAATACAACCAGTTAATGTGCCACCAGGTTTATGTTTAGATCCCCTAAAATTTGGTTCCGGAGTCAAAGCAGCTTTCTATTCTGCTGCCTTTATTATTCGTTCTGTAGTAGCTGAAAAATTAGATATTTCCCCAGAAGAATTAGATATTAGTAATCTGCGTCAAGTGGAAGTAAATGGTCATAAAGTTGGGGAAATTATTATTAGCGATCGCTTAGCTAATGGTTCAGGTTTTACCGACTGGTTATCTCAAAACTGGCAACAAATTCTTCAAGAAATTGTTAAACCTAATTCCACTCAATTAATTAGCAGTTTCGCAAGTTCGTTGATTTCTGAAAAACATCGCCACGATTGTGACTCTTCTTGTTACGATTGTTTAAGACAATACCGCAATATTAACTATCATGGTTTGCTAGATTGGCGCTTAGGAATCTCTTTACTGAAGATTCTCGCTAGTGAATCTGAAAAATGTGGCTTAGAAGGAGACTTTTCCGGGCCAGAACTTAAAAACTGGTTAAAGCAAGCCCAAGAACTTAGAAATACCTTCTGCACTTGTTTTAGTTCTTGTAGTCCCCAAACTTTTGCTAGTTTACCAGGTTTTGAAATAGGGAACAAACAGGTGATAATTGTTCATCCCCTCTGGAATCTCAAACCAGAAAATAGGCAGGGAATCTTAGCAGAGGCAGTCTCTATTACATCAAACAGGGAAATAGAGCCTCAATTTTTAGATAGTTTTAATCTTTTGCATCGCCCTAGTTGGTGTTATCAAAAAGCTTTAAATTAATGAGAGTAATTTAGTATTAGTGGCCGAATGTAGCTCAATATGTGTTATCCTGATGTTTGATCCGGACCTACGCAATCGCAACGCTCAAATCTTGTCAGAACCGGAAGGTAGCAGCAATACGAGATGCTTGTAATAGGCGTAGAATCCGGGTCTTTTGCTTAGGTTAGAGATTTCAGTATTGCTTGCAACTTAATTTGTACCTCAGCAAACTCTTTGCGAGGCTGAGAACCCGCTACAATACCTGCTCCTGCATAAAGTCGAGCGCTATTTTTCCGAATTAAAGCAGAACGAATACCGACAATAAATTCGCCGTTACCTTGATAATCTACCCACCCTAAAGGGGCAGCATACAAAGAACGGTCAAAGTTTTCGTAGCGGCAAATTTCTTCACAAGCTACAGGAGTAGGAACTCCTGCTACCGCAGGAGTTGGATGAAGTTGAGCCACAATATCCAAAAGATTTATATTCTCTGGAACTTCTGCTGTAATCTTTGTCCAGAGGTGTTGAATATTGGAAAGACGCAAGACTCGCAGAGGATATTGAAAGGGCTTTAAACCCGATTCTAAGAGGCGTTGAGTAATGAAATTACTGACTGCCCGATGCTCCCGCCGTTCTTTCTGAGAATGGAATAGTTGGCTAGCTAGGCGCATATCCTCACAAAAGCTTTTTCCCCTTGGTGCAGATCCAGCCAAAGCATCAGTAACTAGTTGGTTATTTTGGATACTAATTAAGCGTTCTGGACTTGCACCCACAAAGTTATCTCCTTGTCCATTACTAAGAGAAAATATGTAACAGTCAGGATGTCTTTTGCGTAGATTATATAAAGAATTAATCAGCTTAAAAGGCTCCGGTGAAGTAACATCCAAAGCATGGGCAAGAACAATTTTACTAAACTTGTTAGCCTTGATTGATTTTAAAGCTGAAGCAACGGCTGAAGTAAATTGATGGGAACTATCTGATTTAGAGTCTTTGTTAAACTGTTTATGGTCTTTACTCCTAAAATTAAGTTTGAGAGGAGCAGAAGAATTAATTGTTTTGATTTGTTGTTTTAGTTGCTTTATGGTGAATGCTATATCTGTATGGGGAGAAATAGCCAAATTAGCCACCAAAACACAACGACCTTTTTTTTGTGCTATTTGTAACTTCGGTAAAAATATTGTTGCCGAAGGAAAAGGAGAATGATTACTTGATTTTTTGGCAACAAAGGTAAAGCTACAGAAAAAATGAGGTCCAGAAAAGGGCAAATGAAGATCACCAACTTTGACAATTTGTTTCTGACAATCCTGAATAAATTGTTGAGATTGCTCAAAGCGAGTCAAAGGAGCTTCAGTCTCTATAGTAAGAGATTGGGCTGTTCCATAACCAGCGATCGCTTCTTGTTTTCGAGGGTTTTCCCAATAGAAATGAATTTGATTAGGCTGGGCTATTTTTTGACATATAGCCAAAGGGTCTATATGGTTAATTTCTTGGGACAAGCTAACAATTTGCAAACAACCTTTGCTTCGAGATTTCTCTTGGCAAGTTAAAAGAAACTGATGTAGTTCTCGCTCGTCTTGCAGAATTCGATCGCGGTAAGGAATGGCTAGCATGGAGGTAGGTGTCTAAAAAAAACATTTTTTTCACCTCTATTGAACATTAAATGTTATGTCCTTAGAGGGGGGGTTGCTGTCCTTATCACTACCAGGCTTCCACAGACATCGGCTAGGGGTTTGGGTTGGCCTATTTCCGAGTCAAGACGCTTGGAGTTATCAGATGGCTAGTATCGGATACTATATCCAATACATTTAGTAAATACTCCGGACAATTTTTAATCTGGATGTGGGAAAATTTCGATCTCTGGTGACTACTTTAGTTTGTATCCCTGATTTTTCGACCAGCTCAATGACCTATTATCGAAAATCCTTCCAGACTATGATTAGTCCTAGAGCAATTACTACTTTGGTTATTGTCCCTTATCTGTTGTTAAATTAACAGTTGGACAATTTTAAAACCGACTAACTGACTTGTAATAGGTCAAATCAAGATATCAGTTTCAAGTAATTAAATCAATTTCGTCTAATGACTACAACACGATTGGAGAAAAAATCGGATAACCAACTTTGGTTAGCTGCTATTAAGCTACCGATGTATAGCGTAGCAGTTGTACCAATTACTGTGGGGACTGCTGTTGCTTTTGCCGAAAATAAAATTATTCATGGAGAGATATTTATAACGTTTTTACTCTCAGCAATTTTAATTATTGCTTGGCTAAATATCAGTAATGATGTTTTCGATGCTGAGACAGGAATAGATAAAAATAAAGCTGAATCTCTAGTTAATTTGACCGGTAATAAAACATTACTATTTTGGTTAAGTAATTTATTTTTGGGCTGCGGTATACTAGGTATTCTCGCCATTACCTATTTACAACAAGATTGGACAGTACTTAAACTTATTTTGCTTTGCTGCATCTTAGGTTATACCTATCAAGGGCCACCCTTTCGCCTTGGCTATCAGGGGTTAGGGGAATTAATTTGTTTTGTTGCTTTTGGCCCTTTAGCTGTTGAAGCTGCTTACTATTCTCAAACTCAAAATTTCTCTTTAACGACTATATTTACTTCTGTAATTGTTGGTATTACGACATCAATAATACTCTTTTGTTCCCATTTTCATCAGGTTGAAGATGACTTAGCAGCAGGTAAGTTATCACCTCTGGTTCGCTTGGGTACAAAAAAGGGTTCTCAAATACTAATTGGAGCAGTAGTTAGTATTTATATGTTGGTTTGTTTATTTGTAGCTGTAGGTTATTTGAGTGGGTGGGCTTTGATAATTTTGCTAAGCTTTCCCCTTGCCTACGAATTAGTCGATCACGTATGTCAGTATCATAGTCAACCTAAAAAAGTTAAAAGCTGTAAATATATAGCTGTAAAATTACACTTTTTTAGTGGCATTTTGTTAACTCTAGGTTTACTTTTATCTACTGTTAATCTGTAACAACTTTTTAAAGTCTTGTAGTCCTTTGTTTTTGGTTTTTAGTTTTAGGTAAGGAGAAATGATCAATAACAAAGGACAAGTTGCTTATTTTATGTTAAGTATCGAAAATATTAATAAAACCTACGCTCAAAGATTAGTTCTCAATAATTTGTGTTTAAGCATAAAAGCAGGGCAAGTTTATGGTTTAATAGGGCCTAATGGGGCTGGCAAAACTACGACTATTAATCTTCTTGGTAATTTAATTAAACCTGATAGTGGTGCTATTTACATTAACAATCAGTCTGTTTCTGAAGTAACTAAGAACTTAATCGGTATTGCTCCTCAAGAAAATTTACTCTATAAAAGTCTTAGTTGTGAGGAAAATCTCAATTTTTATGCCCAGATTTATGGGCTGCGGGGAAAGCAGCGTCACCATCAAGTGAGGGCGAGTCTTGAAGCTGTTAACCTCTTGTCGAGACGTGAAAGTCCTGTAGAAAGTTTGAGTGGGGGGATGCAGCGACGGCTTAATATTGCGGTTGCTTTAGTACATGAACCTCAACTAGTGATTCTCGATGAACCTACTACTGGCTTGGATATTGAATCCCGTTATGAAATTTGGGGGCTAATTCGTTTCCTTCAAAGCCAAGGTAGGACTATTATGTTAACAACTCACCTTTTAGATGAAGCTGAACGTTTATGTCAGTGTATTGGCATTCTTAACCGAGGAAGTATTGCTGCTGAAGGTAGTTTAGGGGAGTTACGTCAGCTTGTTGCAGCACAAGAAATAGTTACTATTAAAACATCTCAAGAAGAAAAGGCGATCGCCAGGGGCAAGGAGTTAGGTTTTAGTCAGCGACGTTACAACGGTGATTCTTGCTTTTTGGTTGCCTCAGCCTCTGGAATTATCAGAAATCATCCATCAATTTGGCGGTATTCCTTTAGACTCTATTGTTCGCCAACCAGTTGGTTTGGAACATATTTATTTGGAAGTTACTCAAAGAACATAATCTACCTGATTTCAACACTAAACTTTGTTAGCAACAGGTTCACATAGAGCATCTCTAATGGCTTCTAAACTGCTAGAATCTCTTACCATCATAGCATGGCTAAAAACTGTGAGTTTAACTTCTTTGCCAACTCCTAGCTTTGAACTTTCTGGAGGGACAATAATAAAGTCATAGGGAGTCCATAAAGAGGTGAAGTTGAGCTGTTTTAAAATTTCCACATCTCTATTTAAGTCTTGTAAAAAAGCACTTTCTGGCTGCATTTGTATACAGCCAGGAATAGGTAGTGAGTATGCCAAATAAGTGCCGTTATGGGGAGCAGAAATCGTTATAAAACGCTCTACTTTTTTAATTCCTCCTAACTTTTGTACATAGTAACGAGTTACTAGTCCTCCCATACTTAACCCTATTAAATCAATAGGTTGAGAGTCCCGAAAAGCTCTTTCAATATAGTCTGCAACTTGTAGCGCTAATTTATCTAAACCTACGGTAGCATTACCTGGTGATAAATCAATACGGTGAACTTCCCAGCCAAGAGAAGTTAAATAAGCATACATTTTATTGAATATGCTTTTTTTTCTAAAAAAGCCATGGATTAGTAAAACAGGATTTTTCATCAAAATTCAGAAATTTATAGGGTTTGCATTAACATTTTTACAATTTGTTCCGGTTTTTTGCAGATCAGCCTAGAGTATCTTATTTACAACTTCGGTGAAGTTGAATCTTCAAGTATCAATTAACGAGCGCCATTATTGTGTTAAAAACGGGGTGAGGGGAACTAAGCTAAATTGAATAATTTAATCTGTCCCTATATTTTTCTACTAGAAAGTAGCTTTAAAATTTATTTTCAAATCATCACTAATGAATATGGATTTTCGTAATACAAACACCCTTTGGGCTTCTATTCTTGTCGAAACTCTTAAATGCTTAGGATTAACCACTGCAATTATTTGTCCCGGTTCTCGTTCTACTCCTTTAACTATAGCTTTTGCTCAACATGAACACATAGAAGCAATCCCTATTTTAGATGAACGTTCTGCTGCTTTTTTTGCTTTGGGTATAGCAAAGAAATCTGGTTTTCCTGTTGCTTTAGTTTGTACTTCTGGTACAGCAGGGGCAAACTTTTATCCGGCAGTTATTGAAGCAAGGGAAAGTAGAGTACCTCTATTAGTTCTGAGCGCAGATCGCCCCCCAGAATTAAGAGATTGTCATTCTGGACAAACTATTAACCAGATTAAATTATATGGCGATTATCCTAATTGGCAAACGGAGTTAGCTTTGCCTGTCCCAGAAACAGAAATGTTACGCTACTTACGACAAACAATGGTGCAAGCTGTTAGGCGATCGCTATTTCCGGTGAGTGGACCTGTTCATCTTAATATACCCTTCCGTGACCCTCTAGCCCCTATTGAAGAGAGGATTAGAACATTTTATAAGACATCCCTTCATTTTAATCCAGAAGAATTTTTCGCAGCTATTACCCCTTATAATCCTAACTTTATACCGCAAACTTCCCAGCCTGTTTTTCTTATTCCTGAATCTAATCAAGGCATAATTATTGCCGGGGTTGCTCAACCTCTTGAAGCAAAAGAATATTGTCAAGCAATTGCTTATTTAGCTCAATATTTAGGATTCCCTGTATTAGCAGAGGGGCTTTCTCCCTTGAGAAATTATGCAGATATTAATCCTTATTTAATCTCTACTTACGATCTTATTTTACGTAATCAAAAAATTGCTACTAAGTTAACCCCAGAATTTGTGATTCAGTTCGGACAAATTCCTACTAGTAAGGTACTAAGAAGTTGGTTGTCTAATACCAAAGCTAAGCATTTTATTATTGACCCTAGTGGTGAAAACCTTGACCCTCTTCATGGTAGAACTATTCACCTTAACTTACATCCTGAACAATTAATTGATCCTTATTTAAAAGAATACTTCAAAAGTGATATCCCAACTAAGGTTCCTACCCCTTACTTACAGCTTTGGTTAAAATCAGAAGAGAAAATCAGGGAAGAAATAAATCAAAAAATGTCAGCAACCGAGAGACTTTTTGAAGGGAAAACTGCTTGGTTGCTTGCGAAAACTTTACCAGCACAAACACCAGTTTTTATTGCTAATAGTATGCCGGTAAGAGATGTAGAATATTTTTGGTTACCTAATAATCGTCATTTACAACCTTTCTTTAATCGAGGAGCTAACGGTATTGATGGTACTTTATCCACAGCATTAGGCGTTGCTCACCACAATAAAAGTAGCATCCTGCTAACAGGTGATCTTGCTCTTTTACATGATACAAATGGTTTTTTACAGCGTCATAAATTTTTGGGTCATTTGACCATTATTTTGATTAATAATAATGGTGGTGGCATTTTCCATATGCTGCCTATCGCTGATTACGAACCACCCTTCGAGGCATTTTTTGCTACTCCTCAAAACATTGACTTCTCACAATTATGCAAAACCTATAATATAGAGCATCAAATTATCAATTCTTGGTCAGAGCTTAAGTCTTTATTAAATCCTTTACCTAAAACAGGCATAAGGGTTTTAGAATTACCAACGAGCAGACACAAGGATTCTTATTGGCGGAAAGAGTACTTGAATAGTTTTGCGGATAATCACTGAAGAAATACAACAGTTTTTATTACCCATACAATAGTGGAAAACTCATGAAGGTTGCTGTTTTTAGTGCGAAATCCTATGATCGCAATTTTTTAGAAGCTGCTAACGGTGAGGGAAAGCACGAGTTGTTTTTTCTTGCTCCTCACTTAACTTTAGAAACTAGTCTTTTAGGGAAAAACTGTGAGGGGGTTTGTGTTTTTGTTAATGATCAGTTGAATAAGGATGTTTTAGAGGAGATTGCTAAAGGAGGAACAAAATTAATTGCCCTACGTTGCGCGGGCTATAATAATGTTGACTTAAGAGCAGCAAAAGAATTAGGTTTAAAAATAGTCAGAGTTCCTGCTTATTCTCCCTATGCTGTAGCAGAACATACTATCGGTTTAATTCTTACCCTCAATCGTAAAATTCACCGTGCTTATTTTCGGGTTAGGGAAGATAATTTTTCTTTAGAAGGATTATTGGGATTTGACCTTCATGGGGCTACGGTTGGTATAGTTGGTACAGGAAAAATTGGCGCAATTGTTGCGAAAATACTTCAGGGATTTGGTTGTAATTTACTAGTTTATGATCTTCATAAAAATCCGGATTGCGAAGCTTTAGGAGCTAAGTATGTGGAATTATCAGAATTGTTTACTAATTCTGATATTGTTACTCTTCATTGCCCTCTAGTTCCTCAAACCCATCATCTTATTAATACAGAATCCCTAGCTAAGATGAAGAAAGGAGTGATGTTAATTAATACTAGTCGGGGAGGATTAATTGATACTAAGGCAGTAATTAATGCTCTTAAATCTGGCAAAGTTGGTTATCTTGGTTTGGATGTTTATGAACAAGAAGCTAATTTCTTCTTTGAAGATTTTTCTAGCCAAATTATTCAAGACGATATTTTCCAACGTTTGCTAACTTTCCCTAATGTTTTAATTACCGGACATCAAGCCTTTTTTACGAAGAATGCTTTGCAAAATATTGCTGAGACAACTATTAATAATATTACTCAAGTTGAGTTAGGTAAAGACTGCGCTAATGAGGTGACGATGAACTAGAGTATTTCAATAAATAAAATCTCCTCTAAAGTCTAAGGTTTTAGCAACTAGCAACTAGCAATTAGCTAATTTAGACCAGATAAGCTGGTGACAAGATTTGAACTTGCGACCGGCTGATTACAAATCAGCTGCTCTACCACTGAGCTACACCAGCATTAAACTTCATATAGGATAACATTAATTGAAGAATGAATAATAAGTAATATCTAATTATTCAACTAGATGACGATTCTAAGGCAAAACGTACCAATTCAGCGCGGTTACTAGTTTCTGTCTTCCTCAGCAGGCTACTAACGTACTTTTCGATGGTACGATGACTTAAGTGCAATTGTTGGCCAATTTCGATGTTAGAAAGTCCTGTAGCTAATAAATTAAGGACTTGTTGCTCTCGTTCGGTGAGATGGAAAGATTCTGGTAGGGGAGGAGGAGATTTTGGTGATTGTGAGGTTTTAGTTAAAGATTTTTGAGAAGAAAAACGTAACTCCGACTGGACAACTTGCGATCGCTCTAGCAAGTTACGAATAACCGCTCCCAACTCTTCCATTTCAAAAGGCTTAGGTAAATAAACATCACAGCCAACTTGATAACCAAGAATACGCTCTTCTGTGGTGTTACGTTCTGTGAGAAAAACTACAGGCATTAAGCGGAATTGTGGGCGCTGACGCACCTGCTTAACTAATTCATAACCATTTTTTCGGGGCATTCTAATGTCAGCTACCATCAAATGGGGATGATAGGTTTCTAGCCGCTCAAGGGCCTCTTGTCCATCACAAGCTGCGACAACCGAGTAGCCTGATAGTTCCAGGTAATCACTAACAGCTAACCGAACACCAGGATTGTCATCAGCAACTAATATTAACAGAGGCATATTTTTTTTTGCTACTCTACAGAATTACTATACAATTAATTTTCTGTAAAGCATAGTTAATATTACTTATAGTATTTCTTGTGGTTATGAGGTACAAACTTTTTGCTTTGAGGGAGTGGGATAAGAGTACGATTCCAGTACAGCAAAGATGAAATTAAAATAGAGCCAACCGATAGATAATTAAACTTCTTTAACTGAACCAAGGAACTTTTGCGGAGGATTATCAGGCTCACTACACTTTTCTAACGAAGCGATCGCAGTACCTTGTGCATGATGTTCTTTCTGTCTTTTAACATAGTTAACCGCCACATCTAATTGTTTACTACCTAAAGAAAAAACCCCATATCCGCTTTGCCACTTAAATACTTGTTCTGAAACAAGTTCCTTGTTGAGGTAATGTGTACTGCTACCTTTAATCTTTTTAACAAACTCAGAAATAGGCATTTGAGGAGGAATCGAAGCCACAAGGTGAAGATGATCTTCTGTACCACCGAGGGCGTGAATGAGACAATTAAGGGCATCGGCCTTACCAATAATGTAGCGGTGGAGTATGACTTCTTTTTGAGGAATAATTAGAGGAAGTCGGTTCTTCGTCGTCCAAACAAAATGGTAATACAAACGCCAGAGGGCCACAATATCTTTGCTCCGAATTGCGAATCAATAATAATGGTATCAACCCTATACCGCTAAGGATTAAAATCCATAGCTAATAGCTTAAGTCATCTTGAAGATGACTCCCAAAACTTCGGTGGAAAACAGGATAACAAAACCTTGATTTAATTTCTCCCCCTAGTCATGTTCAGATGACTTTGGCTATTAGCCACCGAATTAATTCGGTGAGCGGGTAACATTAATTTAATCGCGCCAATTAACGATAATGGTATCAACCCTATACCGCTAAGGATTAAAATCCATAGCTAATAGCTTAAGTCATCTTCAAGATGACTCCCAAAACTTTGGTGGGAAAACAGGATAACAAAACCTTGATTTAATTTCTCCCCCTAGTCATGTTCAGATGACTTTGGCTATTAGCCACCGAATTAATTCGGTGAGCGGGTAACATTAATTTAATCGCGCCAATTAACGATAATGGTATCAACCCTATACTGCTAAGGATTAAAATCCATAGCTAATAGCTTAAGTCATCTTCAAGATGACTCCCAAAACTCTGGTGGGAAACAGGATAACAAAACCTTGATTTAATTTCTCCCCCTAGTAGTCTTCAGATGACTTTGGCTATTAGCCACCGAATTAATTCGGTGAGCGGGTAACATTAGTTTAATCGCGCCAATTAACGATAATGGTATCAACCCTATACTGCTAAGGATTAAAATCCATAGCTAATAGCTTAAGTCATCTTGAAGATGACTCCCAAAACTCTGGTGGGAAAACAGGATAACAAAACCTTGATTTAATTTCTCCCCCTAGTCATGTTCAGATGACTTTGGCTATTAGCCACCGAATTAATTCGGTGAGCGGGTAACATTAGTTTAATCGCGCCAATTAACGATAATGGTATCAACCCCATACTGCTAAGGATTAAAATCCATAGCTAATAGCTTAAGTCATCTTGAAGATGACTCCCAAAACTCTGGTGGGAAACAGGATAACAAAACCTTGATTTAATTTCTCCCCCTAGTCATGTTCAGATGACTTTGGCTATTAGCCACTGAATTAATTCGGTGAGCGGGTAACATTAATTTAATCGCGCCAATTAACGATAATGGTATCAACCCTATACTGCTAAGGATTAAAATCCATAGCTAATAGCTTAAGTCATCTTGAAGATGACTCCCAAAACTTTGGTGGGAAACAGGATAACAAAACCTTGATTTAATTTCTCCCCCTAGTCATGTTCAGATGACTTTGGCTATTAGCCACCGAATTAATTCGGTGAGCGGGTAACATTAGTTTAATCGCGCCAATTAACGATAATGGTATCAACCCTATACTGCAAATCAACAATAACCAGCATCCCTAAAGATAAAAAAAGGTGGCCAACTGGCCGCCTTTTTATTTAAAACCTCGATTCTGAGTGATTAGAATGTGAAGGTTGTACGCAAAACACCAACATAAACAGTGTCGTTAGCGTCATTGTGTTCAGGGTTGAAGATAACTATCACTCCAGGAGTGATGAGAACGTTATTGCTAACTCTGTATTTGTACAATGCTTCTAAGAGATAAGAAGTATCAGGATCTTCACGGCCTGCAATATCATTGCTAGTTACTTTAGGAGGCATACCAAACGCAAGACCTAAAACGTTACCTTCACCACCTAAATCTTTGAAACCAACACGGGCTGTCCAATTCCAAATATCAGCACTATTGCCATTAACTTCGTCTTCTGCATCTACGTAACCAACCCAACCACCAACACTAATAGTGTCGGTGAGGGCGAAGTCACCTTGAATACCAAAGCGGTTAGCAGATGTTGGTTGATCAACGCCTCCAATTCTAAAGGGATCGTTAGCGTTGCTGCTACCTACACTACCACCAAGACTAACATCGTCACCGTCAGGGGCGCCATCGCCTGAATAGTAACCACGACCGTAGGTAGCAGATAAAGCTAACTTATCTTCAAGAAGACTCAAGTTAAGCTGAGCTAAAGCAGTATAACTTCCGTCGAACAAAACACCTTCTTTATCAGCAGGGTTATTCGCACTAGGAACACCATAAGCTAGTTGCAAATTAGCGTTATCGCTAAACTCAAAGGTTAGCCCAGCACCTGCATCCACAGGAAAGCGGTGTACCGCAGGATTACGACGATTAAAACGAGATAAAGCACCAGTACCGCTGCTGGCAAATAGAGGGTTAGTTTCCTCAAGTAGGTCATTTTCACTAATTACTGGAGCAATTATAAAGCTAACTCTATCACCCAAAGGAGCTTGGTAGTACAATCTGTTAAGATTAACATTATTTCCTTGGTCTGCTTCATAACCCAAACGGGCCATGTCTGTACCTGTTCGGTTGTCCATTGGGAAGGTATTACCAGCTTGTAGACGAGTCCTTAAGCGATCTCTGCCAGTAAAGCTAGTGTCTAATGTTAAGCGGACGCGATCGCTTAAGGTAATATTGTCGTCAACGTCTACAGTACCATTACCACCAGTAACAGCTTTTTTATCACCAAAAGCACTATCTAAACTGAAGATAACCTCACCTTTCAACTTAGTGGTAGTGGAGAATTGATGATCTTCAACAAAAGCAACACGCCCTTCTAAGTCATCTACCCTTGCACCCAAGGTAGCTAACTCTGCTTCAAACTCTTGAACCAAACGACGTAGAGTAACTAAGTCTTCACCATCTACACTGCCGATGTTTTCTTCTACCCACTCCATACAACGGCTCACCGCTGCTGCAAACTCATAGCGAGTGATGTTGCGTTGACCTTTGAAAGTTCCGTCAGGATAACCCACAATACAGCCATACTTGTCAACCATCTTTTGTACAGCACTAAACCAGAAAGGATCGATATCTGATAGCTGGTTAACGCTAGTAACCTGATCTAATGATGTTTCGTCGCCATTATAGTCGTTGATTTGTTGCAACATCTCTTCTGTAGAGAGAGATGCGTCGGCAACTTCAACAGAAGCATTTGCTTCGCTAACAACTGCTTCGGTAGCAGGAGTTTCAGCAGCGAAGGAACTATTAGTGACAAACAAAGAAGCACCTAGTACAGCAGGAGCAACTTTACAAACTTGCCAGAGCAATTTTGACATAATTTCTTAGCCTCAACACCTAAAAATACAAGGAATTTTTTTAATGATCTAGCGATGTACTATCATAACCACATCTTACTTGAGATAGAGTAAACAACAGGTTAAGGAATTAGTTATCTTCACTCTATCTCTTCGCTGTTTGAAAAATATTTATATGTAAGCTGGTATCTTGACTTTGATAAGAATTTATGCAGTCAAAATACAGAATTGTAGTGAATTTCACTGCATTTTTAACCTATGCTCTCAGGGTAGAATATAATCCTTAAGCTAGGGTTAAAATGAACATTTCGCAGGTAGCTCAAGACTGAAAAGTTTACTCGTGTTTTTATTGTTACGTTCCCAAGGCTACTCAAAGTGCGATCGCAATTAATTTATCTCTGTGGTTTACTAAATTATTGGCAGAACGTCCTAATTTTTCTAGGAGGTTGTTACGATTGGTAATAGCTGGTTGGAAGTCAGGTTGAATTTCTATGGCTTTGTTAAAAGAAGCGATCGCCCCCGACAGTACGAAAACAGTTTATTTACATAATGCCCAATACTTCCTGACTTTTGAATTAAAACTTTTCAAAAAGAAGAGCCTTCTAATCTTTCTAGGATAACGTTGCGATTATTAATAGCGGATTGGAAGTCTGGTTTAATCTCCAAAGCTTTGTCATAGGATAATAGCGCTTCTTGGTAGTTCTCTAATTCGTAGAGAATATTGCCGCGATTGTACCAAATTCTACTATCATTAGGTTTAATTTCTAGAGCTTTTTCATAGGATAATAGGGCTTCTTGGTAATTCTCTAATTCGTAGAGAATATTGCCGCGATTATGCCAAGTTTCACTATTATCAGGTTTGATTTCTAAAGCTTTGTTATAGGATAGTAGGGCTTCTTCGTATTGTTCTAATTTACTTAGGGAAACACCACGATTATGCCAAGTTTCACTATTATCAGGTTTGATTTCTAAAGCTTTGTTATAGGATAATAGTGCTTCTTCATATTGTTCCAAGTTACTTAGGGCAGCACCACGGTTATACCAAGTTCTACTATCATCAGGTTTAATTTCCAAAGCTTTGTTATAGGATAGTATAGCTTCTTCATGTTGTTCTAATTTACTTAGGGCAACACCACGGTTATACCAAGTTCTACTATCATCAGGTTTAATTTCCAAAGCTTTGTTATAGGATAGTATAGCTTCTTCATGTTGTTCTAATTTACTTAGGGCAACACCACGGTTATGCCAAATTCTACTATCATCAGGTTTAATTTCTAAAGCCTTATCATAGGAAGCTATCCCCTCTTCATGTTTTCCTACATCTCCTAAAGCATTGCCGCGATTATACCAAGCTTTATAGTGGTTAGGATTAATTTCCAAAGCTTTGTCGTAGGAGTCTATTTCCTCTTGATGCTGCCCTAAATCTCCTAGTACAACACCACGATTATTCCAAGCAGCATCGTAGTCGGGTTTAATTTCTAAAGCTTTGTCGTAGGATAACAACGCTCCTTGATATTGTTTCAACTTTTTTAAAGCGTTGCCACGATTATACCAAGCTACATGATTATCAGGTTCAATTTCCAAGGATTGATCATAAGCCGCTATGGCCTCTTGATAGCTTTTCTCTCCGTGTAATTGATAAGCTTCAGAAAAAAGCTTGTTTGCTCTGGATTTGCCCGTGAAACCACAAGCAGATAGAGAGAGAATGAGAATAACAGGAAGAGTTAATTTGTAGCTAAGTTTCATAGATTGAGTGATGCAGAATCAAGATGACAATTAAAGTTGAGCTGTATTTTAGTTAGGCTCAAGAAAAGTTTCTTTGTTTCTCAAAGATAAATATTCTTAGCAACATAAACATAAAATAAGTAGTAATTATTGCGATCGCTCGTATTATTACTAATGCTTGCGATCGCAATTAATTTGTTTTTATCGTCTACTAACTATTAAGAGAACTTCCTATTTTTTCGAGGAGATTGTTGCGGTTGTTGATTGCTGTTTGATTGTTGGGGTTAAGTTCAATAGCTTTTTGATAAGATTCTAGAGCTTCATCATAGCGCTCAAGAGATTCAAGGGCAAAACCGCGGTTGTTCCAAGCTTTACTATAGTCAGGTTTAATCTCCAAGGCTTTTTCATAAGAGACTAATGCTTCTGAGTGTTTTCCTAAGAATGTTAGAGCCGTACCACGATTAAACCAAGCTGAACTATTATTAGGGTTAATCTCCAAACCTTTGTTATAAGATGCTAATGCTTCAGCATATTTTCCTAAGTTCCTTAGAGCAACGCCACGATTAAACCAAGCTGAACTGTTGTTAGGCTCAATCTCTAAAGCTTTATCATAGGATGTTACTGCTTCTGTGTAATTTTCTATGTTTACTAGAGCATCGCCACGATTAAACCAAGCTTCACTGTCATTAGGTTCAATCTCTAAGACTTTATCGTAAGATGCTATTGCTTCGGTGTAGTTTCCTAGATTAGATAAAGCCAGTCCGCGACCATACCAAGCTGAACTCTTTTTAGGTTCAATTTCTAAAGCTTTGTCGTAAGATGCTATAGCTTCGGTATAGTTTCCTGACTCTATTAAAGCACCACCACGATTATTCCAAGCTGAACTATCGTTAGGTTTAATCTCCAAAGCTTTGTCATAGGATGCTACTGCTTCTGTGTAATTTTTTATGCTCACTAGAGCATTGCCTCGGTTATACCAAGCTGAACTCTTGTTAGGCTCAATTTCTAAAGCTCTGTCGAAGGAAGCAATCGCCTCTTCGTACTTTTCTAGTTTCACGAGGGCAGCACCCCGATTTGTCCAAGCCTTGTGGTAGTCAGGCTCAATCTCTAAAGCTTTGTCGTAAGATTCGATTGCTTTTCCATAACGCCCTTGACTGAAGAATTGATTACCTTCGGAGTAAAAATCTTCTGCTGTGGTTGCTTCAGCAACTTCTATTGCTGGGGCTGCTAACACAGGTGGTTCAATCAAATTACCAGTAGATAAAGATAAAGCAACAATGCCAGGAAGAGTTAGTAAGTAACGAAGTTTCATAATTTGGTTAGCTCAAGATAAATATTACAATTGAGGTTCAGTCGCATTTTCATGACTGCCTTCTAAGAGTATTTATCTGTTTCCCATGCAGAAATACGCAAACTACCAATCTTCTGTGTTAACGAAATATAGCGAAGAATTAAGAATCTTTGCCTTTCAAAACTATTTAATTGCTTAACTATCTCCTCAAAAGCCCAGAAACCAAGCTATTGCACCAATCTAAACTAAACCCTGCTCTCATAAGCCAGAAAATAGTGTTTACCTTAGATCTGAGACAATGCTCTAGAGCAAATTAATTCAACTACTATAAGTATTCACAACGGAACTGGAGGTACGATTATATGAAACTGGCTTATTGGATGTATGCAGGCCCCGCCCACATTGGCACTCTACGTATTGCTAGTTCTTTTAAAAACGTCCATGCCATCATGCACGCTCCTTTGGGGGATGATTATTTTAATGTAATGCGCTCAATGTTAGAGCGGGAAAGGAACTTTACCCCAGTTACAGCTAGTATTGTGGATCGCAATGTTTTGGCTAGAGGTTCCCAAGAAAAGGTTGTTGATAATATTACTCGCAAAGATCAAGAAGAAAGTCCTGATTTAATTGTTCTTACCCCTACCTGCACTTCCAGTATTCTCCAAGAAGACTTACAAAACTTCGTAGATCGCGCCCAAATTGAGTCTAAAGGGGATGTTTTACTCGCAGATGTAAATCATTATCGGGTTAATGAATTACAAGCGGCGGATCGGACTTTAGACCAAATTGTTCAATACTATATTGCTAAGGCTCGGAAAAAAGGCGACTTGGTGACGGAGAAGACAGCCAAGCCCTCGGTGAATATTATTGGTATGTCTACCCTGGGCTTCCATAACCAACATGATTGCACAGAGTTGAAGCGCTTAATGGCAGATTTGGGAATTGAAGTTAATGCAGTGATTCCTGAAGGTGCTTCGGTAAACGAACTTAAAAGCTTGCCCCGCGCTTGGTTTAACCTTCTTCCCTATCGAGAATTGGGCCACATGACTGCTCAATATTTAGAAAAAGAATTTGGGATGCCCTATGTTGATATTACTCCTATGGGGGTGGTGGAAACAGCCCGTTGTTTGCGTAAGATTCAAGAAGTTATTAATGCCCAAGGGGCAGAAGTTGATTACGAAGAGTATATTGATAACCAAACTCTTCATGTTTCCCAAGCTGCTTGGTTCTCACGTTCCATTGATTGTCAAAATCTAACGGGGAAAAAAGCGGTGGTTTTTGGGGATAATACCCATGCTGCGGCGATGACCAAGATTTTGGCTAGGGAAATGGGTATTCATGTGGTTTGTGCCGGAACCTATTGCAAGTATGATCAAGAGTGGTTCAAAGAACAAGTTAGTGAATATTGCGACGAAATCCTCATCAGTAATGATAACGGCGAAATTGGTGATATGATTGCCCGTCACGAACCATCGGCGATTTTTGGAACCCAAATGGAACGTCATGTAGGTAAGCGTTTAAATATTCCTTGTGGGGTCATTGCTTCTCCTATTCACATCCAAGATTTCCCCATTGGTTACAAACCTTTCTTAGGTTACGAAGGAACCAACCAAATGGCTGATTTGGTTTACAATTCCTTTACCCTGGGTATGGAAGACCACTTATTAGAAATCTTTGGAGGACATGATACCAAAGAAGCCATTCATAAAGGAATTTCTGCTGACTCTGACCTCAACTGGACAAAAGATGGTAAGGCCGAGTTAAATAAGATTCCAGGCTTTGTTCGGGGTAAGGTGAAGCGTAATACAGAAAAATTTGCCCGCGATCGCGGTATTACCGATATCAATGTTGAAGTTCTCTATGCTGCTAAAGAATCTGTAGGGGCTTAGATTCTGGTCTGTTAATTGAAAATTGACGGGGAAAGGGGAAAGGGAAAATCCTTTTCCTTTTCTCCTCACATGGTAAATTGCATCTCCAAACGGTATGATTTTGTTAGATATGTTTGTGTAGAACAATACCGGATAACATCTTTATGCTTTCCCTCGAAATACCACAAACCTCTTCTCAGGCAAAATTAGCTAAGACTAGCAAAATTTTGGTAGTAGAAGACGAGAATTTAATTCGGCAAATGGTTGTATTAGCTTTACAGGAGGAAGGCTACGAGGTTACAACAGCCACCGATGGACGCGAAGCTTTAGGATTTTTTCAAGAAGAAGAGTCGAATTCCCAGGACTTTCCTTTTGATCTAATTGTTTTAGATTTAATGTTGCCGCAAATTAATGGTTTGGATATTTGCCGCTTACTACGTTATCAAGGCAATATCGTACCAATTTTGATTTTAAGCGCTAAAGCTAGCGAAACTGATCGCGTTTTAGGCTTGGAAGTTGGAGCAGATGATTATCTGACTAAACCCTTTAGTATGAAGGAATTAGTGGCTCGTTGTCGTGCTTTATTACGGCGACAACGTTATAGTTCCCAAGAACAGCATTCAACTCTCAAATTTAAAGAAGTTACTTTGATTCCCCAAGAATGTCGAGTAACCGTCCGAGATGAAGAAGTGAATCTTTCTCCTAAAGAATTTAAACTGCTGGAACTATTCATTGGCTATCCTCGACGAGTTTGGTCAAGGGAACAGCTAATTGAGCAAGTTTGGGGCATAGATTTTTTAGGGGATACCAAAACAGTTGATGTTCATATTCGCTGGTTGCGAGAAAAACTGGAATTAGATCCTAGTAAGCCAGAATATATTATTACCGTGCGGGGTTTTGGCTATCGCTTTGGCTAATTAGCTAACAGCTAGATCATTGATTACTCGTCATTAGTTCTTGATTTAAGTTAGGGAGAACAACTATTTTCGGTTGTACCCTCTAAGATCGATCACAAAGAACCAAGGACACCGATGATTAAGATAGTAGCCGCTTTCATCTTGGGTTTAAGCCTAGGAATAGGCTTTGGGCTATGGCGACAGCGAAAGTTAAACTCTAGGCTCAGACAAGTTCTAACTTCTTTATCTGATAACAAAACTGATACAGTTGCTTTACCGATGGTTTATCAGGTGCGGCAAGAAATTAGTCGCTCTTATCAGCAACGCCTAGAACTAAAAGCAGAAATTCAAGAGTGGCAGCATCTACTTAACTCTGCCCCTGTAGGCTATCTACAGGTAGATGAAGAAAATCGTTTATTGTGGTGCAATCTACAGGCACAAAAACTACTCAAAATAGATCGTTGGCAACCAGGACAGTTACGTTTAATTCTAGAGTTGGTACGTTCCTATGAATTGGATCGTTTAATTGAACAAACCCGGATTTCCCAAAAATCCCACACTAGGGAATGGGTATTTCATACTACTAATTATCAAAAACAAAACCCTTTACAAACTTCTCTTTCGGTAAGGGGTTTTAGCTTGCCCTTGCCTCAAAAACAAGTTGGCATTTTTATTGAAAATAGACAGCATCTAGCAGAATTAGAACGTTCGCGCGATCGCAGCTTTTCTGATTTAGCCCACGAACTACGTACTCCCTTAACTTCGGTTAGTTTAGTGGCAGAAGCATTACAAACGCGCCTCCAAGGTATAGAACTTTCTTGGGTAGAACAAATGCTAACTGAAAGTAATCGCTTGATGCAATTGGTACAAGATTATTTAGAAGTTAGCAATTTAGCAGAAAATCCTTACCAAAAGTTAGTAAAAAGTCCCCTAGTTTTAAAAGACTTAGTATTTTACGCTTGGCAAATTTTAGAACCTATTGCCCAAAAAAAGCAAATTAAAATTGCTTATTCTGAAGTCAAAAGTATTTCTTTAGAAGCAGATAAATCTCGTTTAACTCAGATTTTCATCAATCTTTTAGATAATGGCATTAAAAATAGTCCTGCTGGTGAAGTTATTCGAGTTGAGGTAAAAACAATTACTCCAACTTCCCCTGAACCCTTACCAATTTTAGAAAAAGATACATTAGAGACAGATGTTTTCGTCCAAATCAATATAATTGATGCAGGTAGTGGCTTTTCTGAATCCGATTTACCCTATGTATTTGAAAGGCTCTACCGAGGAGATATCTCTCGCAAACGCCAAGATTCTGACTACCAAAATTTAGCAGCGTTACCCATAAGCAGTGGTAGTGGTTTAGGGCTTTCCATTGTTCAAGAAATAGTCAAAGCCCATAACGGTTCAATTCAAGCCAAAAATCATCCTCAAACAGGTGGTGGTTGGCTGCAAATTCAGTTACCTTTGATGGGTAATTTTAATTCAGGGTAGAGACGAAATGTATACAAAAACACTAATCAACCATTATTTTTTATCCACAAACAAGAAATTCCCTTAGACTTAATATCAATTTAATTAATTGTTTTTTAAAATTATTCCTTTTTGCCAGTGAACTTGTCTTTGCAAACTAACAATTCTCAATCCTTATATCATTCCTCCAACATGGAGTTTGAGCGTGCCTTAAGACGCTTAGAACAAGAAGTCTTACGCATGGGAGCATTAGTTGAGCAATCTTTTCGCTTAAGCCACCAAGCCCTTTTTGAACGCAATCTTGAAGTGATTGAAGCAATAAACTCCCTTGATAACCAAATAGATGCTTACTATCGTCAAATTGAACGAGAATGTGCCGCTTTGATGACACTCCAATCTCCCGTTGCCCAAGATTTAAGAATATTAAGTGCTTTTATGCAATTAGTACGGGATTTAGAACGTATTGGAGATTATGCCGAAGATTTAGCAGAAATGGCCATTAAGCTCTTACCTTATTCTCCCCATGACTGCCTTTCGGAAATTGAAACTATGTCCCGCCATGCCCAAGCCATGTTAGCCGTTAGTTTAGTTGCTTTAACGGATTTAGAGCCTAATGCCGGACAAATAGTTAAAAAGCTTGATGATACTGTAGACGAAGCCTATGATAATCTTTATAACACTTTAGCTTCGCAACGAGATATTAAAGGAGTAGTAGAACCAATTTTGATTCTTGGTTTAGTTATTCGCCATCTAGAAAGAATGGCAGATCATGCTACTAACATCGCTCAAAGGGTTTCTTATATTGTTACAGGACATCGATCTTAGGTAATGGCTAATAGCTAGTGGCTAGTGGCTAGTTGCTAATAGTTTTCACTCACTCACCCCATCTCCCTAGCTCCCTAAAAAGAGCGCAGGAAGTTAAACAGCTTCGGCAAAATTCTTTGCAGCCTTTCGTTTTTGGCATATTTGTATTTAGTTAACTTTAATGCTGCTTTAGCATTTACTTCTGTTAAAGTTGGGTAAATGTGAATGCCTTTTAATGCCGAAACTTTTAACTTATTAGCCATTGCTAAAACAACTTCATGGATTAATTCTCCTGCGGAAGCACCAACAATATGTGCGCCGAGAATTTCTCCGTTACCTTTAGTAATAATCTTACAAAACCCTGCTGTAGCTCCTTCTGCTTGGGCGCGATCTACATCAGCAAACTCTTGTTTGTTAATATAAATATCATCTCCGTAACGCTTCCTAGCTTGTTCTTCGCTTAAACCCACGCGGGCAAGTTCAGGATCTGTGAAAGTTGCCCAAGGAATAACTTGGTAGTTAGCTTTGCTGAAAGGAAAAAACAGGGCATTGGTAGCAGCAACCCCCCCTTCATAACCTGCTACATGGGTAAACTGATAACCACCAATAACATCCCCACAGCCATAGATACGGCTGTTGGATGTTTGGAGTTTCTCATTGACTTTAATACCTTTTTGGTCATACTTAACCCCTGCTGCTTCTAGGTTAAGGGTTTCAACATTGGGGGCGCGTCCTGCGGCTACTAAAATTTCTTCAACCAAGATTTTCTCATCTCCAGCAATAATACACTTTTTCCCGTCAACAACTGCAACTTTTTGCGCCCGACTTGCTTTGAGGATGCGAATACCTTCTGATTCAAATTGTTTTTCTACTACTTGTGCCGCTTCTGGATCTTCTTTATGTAAAATATGTTCTCGGCTAGCGATAATGGTAACTTCTGAACCCAAGCGATGGAAAGATTGTCCCAATTCACAACCGATTGGCCCCGCACCAATAATAGCTAAGGATTTAGGACATTCTTTGAGGGAAAAAACCTGTTCATTAGTTAAGTAACCAGCCTCTTCTAAACCTGGTATGGGAGGAGCAGAGGGGCGAGAACCTGTGGCAATAACGAAGGCGCGGGCTTTGAGCTGGCAATCCCCCACAACGAAGGTTTTATGATCTGTGAATTGACCAGAACCAAAAATCACTTCTACTCCCAAACTGCGAAATCTTTCTGGGGAATCATTAGGTTCAATAGCTGCAATTACCTTTTGTACATGGCTATTGGCTTGGGCAAAGTCAATTTTCACAGACTCAGTATGAATACCAAAACGGGAGGCGTGTTTAGCTTCGTAGGCGCTACGGGCAGCATGAATTAAAGATTTGCTAGGAACACAACCATACCAGAGACAATCCCCTCCTAAACGGTCTTTTTCTACTAAGGCAACCTTTGCTTTTAGTTGCGCCGCAACACTCGCTACAACTAACCCTCCGGAACCTCCACCAATGACAACAACATCATATTCAACTGCCACACTTACACCTTCTCTTGCTTCAATAGAACTGGATTAGTAAATTTATTTTTCCCTTTCTTATGGTTAGTTTACTGCCAAGGAGTTTTGAGGGGATTAGTTTAAACTGAGAGTTAAATAATTTTTCCCTTGCAAATAGTCAGATTTAGTGACTACTCCAGAAGTTAGAAAAGCATTTCTTATTTCTATTTCTTTATGGGTAAGCTAAATAATTTGCAAGTCTTACTTGGGAACCAAGCTTTACTAGCTTAATTTAACTTAGTATGAAAAGGAAGTTTAAGTATGACAATAAATATATTTACGCAGGTACAAAGCTTAAATATTTGTTGTTTACTCTATGAGAGGAGCTATTAAGTCAGTGTTTTTTCACAAAAAAGAATTAATTAACAAAGCAATAAATGTTAAAGAAGCAGATCCACGTTTTGCTCAGCTTCTATTAGAACAATTTGGTGGTGCAACCGGGGAACTTTCTGCCGCTTTACAATATTGGGTACAGTCTTTTCATGTTGAAGATGCTGGCATCAAAGATATGTTACAAGACATTGCTGTAGAAGAGTTTAGTCACTTAGAAATGATTGGCAAACTAATTGAAATTCATACAAAAAATGTTGACCAAACAGATGCTTATAAAAGTACTTTATTTGCTGTACGTGGTCAAGGGCCTCATTTCTTAGATTCTCAAGGTAGCGCTTGGACAGCTACTTATCTCAACGAAGGTGGTGATGTGGTTAGGGATTTACGGGCAAATGTTGCGGCTGAAGCTGGGGCGCGACAAACCTATGAATCTTTAATTAAATTAGCACCAGATGAAGGAACAAAAGATGCCTTAGTGCATTTATTAACTCGTGAAATTTCTCATACTAAAATGTTTATGGAAGCATTAAATTCTCTTGGGAAATTGACCGATCCTTTCTTTGGTAATGTTCAGCCTGATGAAACAGTTGATCTTTATTACAACTTATCTACTAATGGTGATGGTAAAGATGAACGTGGTCCTTGGAATTCTGATAAAAATTTCAAGTATGTAGCTGATCCTATGAAAGAAAAGTCCTAAAATATTTAGCTGATAAATCTTAACTAAAGGCGGGTTTTAGACCCGCTTTTTTTAATTAAAAATTAAAGGAATAAGCTAAGACGCATTCAAACTAGGATTTCTAAGATTAATTAAATAACCGCCAACTTTTTTACAAGAGTGACTATTGACTATTGGCTATTTTCTCCCCTCACAAACGAATTTAAAAGCATAACAGCTTGTTATTAGTTTGCTTTCTCTTTGGCAGCACAGGGGTTCTCCTTACCAGAACAAGGATTAGCCTTTTCTGTGGTTGCGTCTTCACTGCTATTTTTGGTTTTTGCCCCACAGGGATTAGCACAAGCAGTTACCATACCAACGCTTAAAATAGAAGCAGCGGCAAGGGTTGCAAAATACTTTATTTTCATAACAATTTTTCTCTTCAGACCTGTTACAATTTGTCTTTAATTAAAGCTGCCAAGCTGAATTTTCCCTGAGAACTAACTGGGGAAGTGCTGAGAATTACTAAAGATTTTTTTTGAACAATCATTACAAAAATATTAATTATTTTCTCAGCTAAAATTTAGAAAGTAATTAGCTAAAAATAATCTTTTTTTTCTATTTTTCGTTAAATTAAAAAGAATTATAGTCATTTTTGTAGAAGTCATGTGTCGTTAAGAACTTTTTTTGCTAATTGCTAATTGCTAATTGTTAGGCAGCTATAGTCATGATTTATTACATTAGTGCTTAAGCTGATGTGCATTTAAACTGTGTATGACTCAACTAGGAAATAAGCCCTAAAACTCTCCCCCCATCTCCCTATCCCCCTATCTCCCCATCAAACCTAATAAGTAAATTAAATGACTGACAGCTTAAGCTATATTGCTGATTTTAACCATAAATGGAAAATGAATAACAACCATCAAAGTTGGCTGGTAAACAATGAAGGAAATCACTTAACTTATGGAACTCTGGGGGTTAATCAAGAAACAAATAAACCCTACCGTCTTTATCGCTTTTTAACAGATTTGGAAAATATTATTGCAGAAATTCCAGAAGATAGTCAAAGACTAAAAGCAATTACACCTTTAGTTCGCCGCTTACTAAGTACTTCTTATTGGTTACAAGGGGAATATTTAGAACCCGATCCAGAGCAAGGTTGGTCTGTATTAATGCTTTATGATGAACCTAATTTTCCCTTGACAATTCAAACAGTAGTTTGGTTGCCAGGCAAAGTTTCTCCTATTCATAATCATGGCACTTGGGGGTTAGTAGCTTTGATTAATGGTAAGGAAAAAAATACTTTTTGGCGGCGCGATAGGAAAGCCGAGTTTCCTGATAAATTGTCTCAAGTTGGAGAGCAAGTTTTAGAACCGGGCGATATTATTAGTTTTTTACCAGGGGCAATTCATAGTGTAGAAGCTTTAGGGGAAGAGCCGACAGTTACTTTCAATATCTATGGCGAAACAGATTATGAAAATCGCTTTGAATTTGATATGAAAACCAATTTAGCAACTAAGTTTTAATTAGCAGCAACTAAGCAATAAAATGACATTTTTTAGCGCTCTGCGCTCAATTATAAATCAAGTTAAATATCAAGTTGATCCTCATTCTTTGAGATTACGTTTAACAGTAGGAATTGCTGCTTTTTCTTCTCTGGGCATAGGAGGAATTGCTCTGTGGACTAGCTGGAAAATGCAAGATATTTTAATTACTACCCATAAGAAAAATTTAATTTATATTGCTGAACGCTTTCCAGAAGATGTTGAAGCTTATAGCGAAATGTTTACGATGGAAACTGCTGTGGGGAAAGCTATTAAGAATATTGGTAGCCAAAGTGTATTAATTTGGGTTGAACGGGATGGTAAAATTATTGCTAGGTCAGAGGCTCTCCAAACAGCTACTAAAAAAGATGCTTTAGTAAAAAGATCGCCAATTGCTGCTATTCCTAAAATTTATGAAGTTCAAGGAAGTTATTGGGTAATTTGTAGTACTCCTTTGCAAGTTGAAAATGCTACAGTAGGAGAATTTTATCTAGCCCAAGATATTACTAAAGACCAAATTATGTTTTGGCATATGATTTCTAATTTGTGTCTTGCTAGTTTCCTGGCCCTTTGTATTATCACCTTAGCAATGGCCTTTTATATTCAGCGCTCCCTTCAACCCTTAAAAAGAATGAGTCAGTTAACAGAAACAGTTTCTGCTGACCATTTAGGAGAAGTACAATTACATCTAGAAAATGCTCCTAGTGAAGTTAGGGAATTAGCTCAAACTTTTGAACAAATGTTAGTGAGGCTTGATCGAGCTTGGGAGCAACAAAGACAATTTGTCAGCAACGTCTCCCATGAATTGCGTACCCCTTTAACCATCGTTTCTGGCTATTTACAAAGTACTTTACGTCGCGGAGATAATCTTAGGGAGCCTCAAAGAGAAGCTTTAGAAATCGCTTCTTCTGAAGCAAATCGCACCATCCAACTTTTGCAAGATTTATTGGATTTAGCTAGGGCTGATAGTGGTTATTTATCTTTTCATTTACAACCGTTGATACTAAATAATTTAGTAGCAGAAATCGTCGGCATGGCAAAACAATATAGCAATCGAGAAATTGAGATTAAGTCTCTCAGTAAAAATATTGAAGTAAAAGCAGACCGAGATCGGCTCAAACAAGTACTACTTAACCTTATTGATAATGCTGTTAAGTACTCCGATGACTGCCAACCTGTAACAGTAGTATTAGAACAACTTCAAGAACAAGCTACTATCCAGATTTGCGATCATGGCCCAGGTATATCTCTACAGCATCAAGTCCGTATTTTTGAGCGATTTTACCGTATTGATGAAGCTCGTGGTCGCTCTACTGGGGGTACAGGTTTAGGTCTATCCATCGTTAAAACTTTAGTTGAGGGGATGGGAGGTTTTGTTTCTGTGCGCTCAAATCCTGGGCAAGGAAGCACCTTTACAGTAACTTTACTTTTAGTTTGATTCTCTGATTTGCTTCTAAAGTTATTATTGAATACATAAGTATATTTAGCGATAGTCTAATATAAATTAAATTAAACTGATTATCGAGTTTTCATAGCCAGAATTGGTTTATTGGAAACAGTTTCAAGGTTTAATACTTGATTTTTGTCTTCCTAATTCTGGGAGATTATGTCGTTAAACTTACATTTATTCATAAAATAAAGGTACACATACCGATAGTAATGTTATGGTGTATTTTGTATTCACTTAGTTCATACTAAAATCTAGTTTAGTTACAAAAAAATAAAATTAGGGAGGGTCTAGCTTTTCTTTAATTTGCCCAGGGTGTAGAGAATCGAGTTTTAGGTAGCCTTCAAACTATTTGATAATTGGCTAATTAATAAATTTTTGAGTTTTGAACTCTACAGCTTTGAGGTTTATGTTAATGAGTTTTATCTTAAACCAACTCTTAAGCGACCTGCAAAATTGACTACGCTACGGTGAGAAAAAATTTAACAATTAAAGAAACTTCACCTCAAGCTCAACGTTTTGCTGATAATGGTACTCAAATTAAGCCAGGAGAGAATTTATCTTTAGCTATTCCTGAACTATTTGGTTTAGAAGGAATATTTGAAGATATTTTACTAGGTAAACGTGACTGTTTCGAGTTAAAGAGTATTGCTCGGCATCAAGATACTGCTCCCAGTTTATATTTTGATTTATCTATAGTAACAGGAGTTGAAGACTGGGATTCAGAGCAGCAAATCCTCATTTTTTTTGTGGAGACTACAGAAAAGATTGCTATGCAACAAGCTTTGTTACAAAGAACTAATGAAGCTTACTTACTTTTAAGTCAATTAACTTCAGCTAAGGATTATATTGATAAAGTAGTTGATCATATTGCAGATTCTCTATTAATTACAGATTCTCAAGGATATATAAAAAAAATTAATCGAGCGGCTCAAATCATGTTTGGCTACAGCCAAGAAGAATTGCAAGAAAAACATCTTACTTATCTTTTTAAAGCCCAGACTATAGAAGAACAAATTAAACAAGGCACAGTAACAGAACAAACATTTCTAGAGGCTAGTTGTCGAAATAAGCAAGGTAAAAATTTTAATATAGCTTTTTCTTGCGCTTCTTTTCTAAGCGAAACAGAAGAAGAAGCCTTTGTCTATATCGGACGAGATATTACTGCTAACAAAAATAGAGAAAAGGCGATTTATCAACTTAACACAGAACTATCTCAAGAAGTTGAAACTAACACAGCAAAAATGCGAAAAGCCATGACCAAATTAGAAATTGAAGTAGCTGAACGCCAGCGTACAGAAGCTCGTCTAAGTAGTTTGCTTAACTCTCTTCAAGATGTAGTTTGGTCTATGTCTGCTCCTGATTTCCAGCTTCTTTATCTTAACCCTGCTGCGAAGAAACTTTATGGTTATTCGGTGGAGAACTTTTACTGTAATCCTCAGTTATGGTTAGATGTAATTCATCCTGAAGATTGCCAGAAATTAACTGATTTTTTCCCAACTATTTTGTCCCAAGGTGATGGAGAAATAGAGTATCGTATTGTACATTCCACAGGAAAAGTTTGTTGGCTTCGTAATCGAGGTTGGTTAATTGTTGATAAGTTAAATCAGGGAATGCGTATTGATGGAATTATCACCAATATAACTGAGCGTAAACATTCAGATGCTTTAAATAGAGCTAAGTTAGTTCAAAGTGAAAAAATGTCTAGCTTAGGGATGATGGTAGCGGGATTCGCTCACGAAATTAATAATCCTTTAAGTTTCGTTTATAGTAATCTTGATTATGTTAAAAGCTATACGAAAGACCTTTTAGAATTAATTGAAACTTATCAACAATTAAACCCACAAAAAAACACGATTATTACTCAAAAAGAAGCTGAACTAGAGTTTGATTTTATCAAAGAAGATTTACCAAAAATTTTCCAATCTATGGACTCAGGGGCTAGCCGTATTCGCAATTTAGTATTAAACCTACGGAACTTTTCCCGCTTAGGTGAATCAGCAATGAAGCCTGTAGATATTCATGAAGGTATTGATAGTACTTTGACCTTATTACAACCACACTTAAGGGCTAAAGGAAGTCGTCCCTCAATTGAAATCATTAAAAATTATAGTGATTTACCCCATATTCTTTGCTATCCTAGCAACCTTAATCAAGTATTTATTAACATTATCACTAATGCTATTGAAGCCTTTGAATTAGTTAAGTTAGAAAACTTTAATCCTAAAATCAAGATTTCTACTAACTTTAGTCAATCTCACTCTGTTTGCATTAAAATTGCTGATAATGGCCCTGGGATGACCAAAGAGGTTTTAGAAAAAATATTTGATCCTTTCTTTACTACCAAACCAATAGGCTCTGGCACAGGGCTAGGTTTATTAATTAGCTACTCAATTATTGTAGAATCCCATAAAGGTTGTATTTACTGTAATTCGGCTCCTGGAGAAGGTTCAGAATTTGTAATTAAATTACCTTTAAAATAAATTATTGGAGGGATTATCAATGGTATAACTTCTGTCAAAGTTAAAAGCAAGATGAAAATACTTTTAGTTGATGATGAAGCGGAATTAACTAAACCATTAACCCAGGTACTGTCCCAAGAAGGTTATAAAATAGATGTAGCTGATAACGGTGAGGTGGGAATTGGTTTAGCTCAAGTAAATGATTATGATCTACTCATCTTAGACTGGATGTTACCCCAATATTCTGGATTAGAAGTTTGTCAAAAACTACGCTCTCAAGGAAACACTACACCTGTTCTTTTTCTCACAGCCAAAGATACTATAGATGATCGGGTAATAGGTTTGGATGCTGGAGCTGATGATTACTTAGTTAAACCTTTTGAACTACGAGAACTATTAGCTAGAGTTCGGGCATTGCTGAGACGTTCTCCTGGCTTAGATTCCTCTTCAACAATGCCCCGTCTCCAAGTCGCTGATTTAGAATTAGAACGAGAGAATCAATTAGCTTATCGACAAGGAAGGGTGATCGAACTTTCAGAAAAAGAAGTTAAGTTACTTGAATATTTTATGGCTCATCCTGGGCAGTTGCTGACTCATAAACATATTTACCATTACCTTTGGTCAAAACAAGAACAACCGAGCAGTAATGTTCTCGCAGCCTTGGTACGTCTTTTGCGCCGTAAAGTCGAAGCCAAAGGAGAAAAACCTTTAATTCATACTGTATATGGCAAAGGCTATCGTTTTGGAGATAGTTAATCTCTAGTTGCGAACTTTGTGATCCTTATTAAGTTTAGATTGTTTGTCACTGAACAAAGTTTCCAGGGTTACAGCAAAGTAAGTTACATAACCCATCAAAAATAAAAGTCCTAGCATAAGTCTTACCTCCGCTTTTGATTTCTAGTTTCATTTGTGGATACACCCGAATAGTTTTCTTTTCCGGATATTTTTCTTAGCAAAGGTGCTATTGATTTAATTTGCATCCAAATCCTATCTTAAGGCCCTAATGAAGATTTTGGTTTTTATAACCAGGAAATTAAATGATTTTTCCCTATTGATCACGATTAAGGGGTAACAGCACCCGAAAAACTGTTCCCTTGTCTAATTCAGTCTCTACTTTAATTTCTCCTCCTTGTAACTCTAAGGCATTCTGCACAATAGCTAGCCCTAAGCCAGTGCCTTGAATATTTCCCACATTACTGCCACGATAAAAAGAATCAAATAACTTATCTAGTTCTTTTTGAGGAATGCCTATACCCCGATCTTTAATTGTAAAAATTGCTTGTTCCTTTTGTACAGAAAGACGTAAATCAATGGTTTCTCCTTCCGGGGAGTATTTGAGAGCATTAGAAAGTAAGTTGGTAAGAACTTGCCCCAATAAATTCTCATCTACAACTGCCCGGAGCTGTTCTTGAGGAGAAGTAAAATGAATAGTTTGATTACTAGTAATACGAACCTTAAGCTGTTCTAGAGTCTCTCGGCAAAAATCAACTAAATCCAAAGGAACAGGATTAAACTCTAACTTACCTGCTTCAGCTTGACCTACTAACAACATATCATTAAGTAAGGTAATCATTTGGGAAATAGAGGCTTGGATACGTTGGAAATTTTTGCGTTTTTTAGGCTCTAAATGATCCCCTTCGTATAACTCCAATAATTCAGTGCAGGAACGGATAATAGTTAAGGGAGTACGAAATTCATGGGAAACTGTGGAAATGACTTTCGATTTCAATTCATTAACTTCTTCAGACTTTGCCAATGCTTCCTTAACTTTAGCTTCAGCTTTTTTCTGACCATCTATATTTCTGCCTTCTGCAATTAACAAAATCACTTTCCCTGTTTTATCCTTAAGGGGTTTAAGGGAAAAATCAATCCATTCAATTCCCCCTCTGGCCCTTTGCAATTCAATTTCTTGGTGAACTAAATTTCCTTCCCCAGTTCTAAGCACAGCCGTCTGTAACCAATTTTGCAGTTTGGGGGAATAGTTCCAAGCGCTACCTTCCCAAAAATAGTTATTAATAACTTCTTCTTTGGTAGAATCGCAAAATTGCAACGATGCCCGGTTTATTTCTAAAACCTTCCCTTCTGGGGTTAGTAACGCCATTAGTTGCAGGGTATTTTCAAAAATAATATAGCGAAAGCGTTCCTCGCTTTCTTCTAGTTGTTGCCGATGTTTGCCCCTTTCTAAGTTATAGGAAATAGTTTTTACTAATAGGGGAGTGGTGATGTCACTTTTAACTAAATAATCTTGCGCCCCTTGGTTTAAAGCTGCTAAGGCTAGCTTGCCCTCCGCCTCAGCTAGTACCACAATGGGGATATTCGGTACAGCTAAATGCAATTTTGTAATAGTCTCTAGATTTTGGGAATCTGGGAGGTTGAGGTCGAGAAATATTAAATCTATTGCCCCTTGCTCACAAATTGCGATCGCCTCAGTTGATTTTTGAACTTGTTGCAATTTCCACTCTTGTTTACCTGAACTAACCAATACTTTACGTAGCAAACTGGCATCAGTTGGACTATCCCCTACTAAGAGGAGGTGAATTGGTATTTGCTTCATAGGACTTTCTGGTGCAAGGAGTAACCTAATTGCTTCCTAGCTAAAATTTTCTGTTTGCCTAACAACGGTAATCTTCAGTTGGTACAATCTCGGTTCATTGCAGCCTATAGCCACTGTTGCCTCAGAGTTTTCCTTGAGTACTCAAGGAAAAATTACAAGCCATAGGCATTGTAAGGCAAAACTTTAGCTAAGAAAAAGAAAGAAATTACGTAGAAAAGTAACAAACTTCTTTTTGTCAAATCTCTTACTGGTGGAAAGCTTTCTAAATAGAGCGATCGCGCCCTTTTGTTTTAGCACTATAAAGTCCTTGATCTAGAAATAAATAAGTCCAAATTCGACTTCTACAGAGCTTCTAAGATTTGGGTTTGAGGGGATCTCAAGAGCGGAGACGCTTTGCGAAGGCGCTTATGGTTGCCGTAAAGCTATAGTCACTCTTTCACTTTATCAATCATCCACCTTTACAAGCGCTCATAATAGTAACAGGATTAAGAGGGCTAAAACGAGTTAATTGAGCGATGGGAAGAGAACGAGATATTTGTACATTGAGAAGATGGTAAGACCAATGATTACTTTTGAACCAATTTAAAGCAATATTGAGATGTTCTAAAGTAGCCAAAGCTAGAACAACAATTCCTTGAGCATTTAACTTGTAATCGCAAACTTCAAGTATTTCTTTTAAGTTGCCACCGCTACCACCAATGAATACTCTATCTGGATTTAGCAAATCTTGCAAAGAATCCGGTGCTTTTCCTCCTAGGGCAATTATATTACTTACTTGTAATCGCTGACAGTTTTGCTTGATTAAATTAATACCTAAAGCGGTTTTTTCCAAGGCAAATATTCTAGAATCAGGACAAAGACGAGCAATTTCTATAGCCACAGAACCTGTTCCTGCACCAATATCCCAAATAACTTGCTGGGGTTGTAAAGCTAACTCCCCTAAAACCATTAAACGAACTTCCCGCTTCGTCATCAATCCGGGACGATCGCTAAAGCTCAAAAAGGCACTATCTGGTAAACCAAATAGAGGTAAGTTTTCTAAATTTGGAAAGTGATTGTTGCGTAATAAAATAACGACATTTAGGGGTGAAAAATCCTCTTCTTTTAGCTTTTGTGGGGTGAAAGAAGTGATTTTCTCTTCTTCTCCTCCTAAATTTTCACAAACCCAAAAATCGTAACTTACAGGTGAATTTAACTCTAAATAAAGACGAGCGATCGCAGCAGGACTATGATCATGATCTGTCAAGATAGCAATTTTTTCTGTTCCTTCTTTAAAGAGCTTAATCAACTCTTCTAAAGAACGGCCGTGAACACTAACAATTTTGGCATCTTGCCACGGAACCTTGAGGCGATTAAAAGCTAATTGAATAGAACTAAGATGAGGATAAAAACAGATACTTTCCGAAGGAAATTCTGCTAATAACAATCTTCCTAAACCGAAAAATAAAGGATCTCCTGATACTAACACCACAACTCTTTCCTTTGCTTCCCAAAAAGAGTAAAGTCGAGCTATTGCAGTCGCGAAATCCTTTAATACCAAGGATTTCCCTTCATATTGAGGAAAATAGCTTAAATGGCGATCGCTCCCTACCAAAACAGTTGCTTGATTAACAATTTCTAAAACTGATACTGTCAAACCCATAGCACCGTCTAAACCAATACCTACAACTTGAATAGAGTTGTTTGTCATGCCACATTGCTAATTGCTAGTTATTGTTGAAAAGATAATTGATAATTGAATCATTGAACGGACTTCTTCTTCCGACGAACACGCCAGAAGAAAATAGCTGCTCCTAAGACTAGCAAATAAGGGCTGTGAACTGCTAACCAAATGCCCAAACGCAGTAAACCCATCGTCAAGCCTTGGAAAGATTGGGTGGCATTACTCCACGCCTTCTGCATTTGAGAACCCACAGGAGGTTGGGAATTGCTAGCCACAGAAGCAGTTAAATTGAGGGTAATAGTAGAATAAGCGACTCGGTTAGTTAAATTATCTAGTTGAGCGTCAATTTGCTCAATAGAGCTACGAATATTACTCAACTCCTTAGCAACTTGTAGAGTATCTCCCATTGAACCAGAACGATCCATAATTTTCAGCAAGGAGTTTTCTGTTTGCCGCAAATTACGCAACCTTGCCTTTACATCCACTAACTGATTGCTAACATCCTCAGCAGCAATAGACTCACTCTCCAAAGTACCTAATCCTCTCAAAGCCTCAAGAGTCGGTTCTAAGTTAGCTTGGGGAACACGGATTTTGAGCAATGCTTGGTGACGACTACCAAAATTTTGGGGTTGGCTATTTTCTAATCCTAAAACATCTCCCTTTTGCTGCTTGGCAATGTCAGAAGCCCTGTCTAAAGCTTCTTCAATAGATTGCACCTCTAAAGCCAGATCTGCTGTCTTGGCTAACTGAGGTGCAGTTTGGGAGGCTTCTTTGGGTTGCTCCGGATTTCCTTGTTGAGAGTCAACAGTTGCTGATGACTCTGCAACGCTAGTAGTGACTTCTCCTTCCCCCTGTTCTGCCATTTCCCCAGCAGAACCACAACTGACTAACAACATACTAGCAAGTAAGGCACTGAATAAAAATTTAGGTTGGGAAGAAGAAGTAATGGGTTTCATTTGGTATCCCCGATTGATAAGATAAGCCAAGACTTCCTACATCTTTACTCTAATTTATTCCCGAAATGCTTACTTTTGAATTTTGAATTGACCCTGTTCCCTATCAATTTTCATATTCTTTTCTCAAAAAAATAAGAGTGTTCCAGATTTAAAATTGCCCCACCCAGAAAACATCTACTGATCTTCCTGTGGCAATGTAGTAGAAAGAAAACGCAAACCCTGCCTTTTGAACCCATGAGTCAATCTATCTCTTTATCCTGGTCAAAACTAAAGGTTCAAACTCCTAACCAGCCTGTTAGCCCTGAAAAGCTCTCTAACTATGACCTAATTGTCTGTTGTCAAGAAGATATTAAACCAGACAAAGCTGCCTTCTCAGAGCTTCTGCGTAGATATCAACCTCACGTAGAAAAGATGTTGTATCATTTGGCTCCTGATTGGCAAGATAGAGCAGACTTAGCCCAAGAAGTTTGGATCAGGGTTTATCGCAATATCAACCGATTGAAAGAACCAGTTAAGTTTAAGGGTTGGTTAAGCCGCATTGCCACTAATTTATTTTACGATGAACTGCGTAAGCGTAAAAGAGTTAGTCACCCTCTTTCTCTAGATGCTCCTCGCAAAATGGATGATGGAGAAATGGATTGGGAAATAGCTTCTGACTATCCTAGCCCCAATGATAACCTCACAACTAGGGAATTTTACGACCAACTTAAAGTAGCGATCGCCGAATTACCAGAAGTCTTTAGAACTACCATTATTCTTCGTGAAATAGAAGGATTAGCTTACGAAGAAATTGCTGAAATGACTGAATCCTCCTTGGGTACTGTCAAATCCAGAATTGCCAGAGCTAGGGCTAGATTACAATCTGAACTTCAAAACTATCTTAAAGAAGATTAGTTTCCTCTTTTCGGCAACGATTTTTTGCTCAGAGCGTCAACATTGATATTAGTATTGTGTGAAGGAGCTTTTATGAAGCTCAGGGTGATTTCTAAAAGTTCCATGGTGATACTACTATGAACCGCAAATTTGATGCTCGCAAAAATATGAAGCCGTTACAAGATCGGTCAACAGAAATGAACAGCCAAGGGCGGGATCGCTTTGAATTACTAAGTGCTTATTTTGATGGGGAAGTTACAGCCGCAGAACGTAAGAAAGTACAGAAATGGCTTGATAGCGATCCTCATACCAAGCAACTATACTCTCGTCTACTCAGAATTCGTCACGGTTTAAAAGCAATGCCTCTACCTACTAGTGAGGTTTCAGCAGAGGAGATTACCAGAAATGTTTGGCGAAAAATTAACCAGCGCCGTCTGCACAATGTCTTAGTTTGGGGAAGTGGTGCGATCGCAGCTTTGTTTGTGGCTACAATCTCAGGTATAGTTCCCGGAGAATTCTTACCAGGAATGCGCGTTGCTAATTCTCCAGAACCACAAAGAGATTTAGAAACTTTGGAAATAGCAGTTAATGAGCCTGCCATAGAAATTCCTAAAGCACCTATATCATCTTCCCAGAAAAGTTTGAATGAAGAAGATATAGAGAAGGGAATTAGGTAATTAGGTAATAGGTAAATAGGTGGAATTTGCAACTCATGGGGAGGCGATATTGTCGTCTTCCCTATTTTGTGGCAGTTAGCAATTAATATTTCTATCGCAAAAAAATATTTTAAAAATTTCCTGAAAACATCTACAAATTTTAGTATTTTAATTATAAAAATGTCCGGATAGAGTGAGGAATTTTCTTAATAGATTAGTGTGTAGCAAGGAACCTAAAAATTCATGCGATTATCTAGCCTCACTTTATACACATTAACTGCATTAATTGCAGGTGGAAATGCTGTTCAAGCTAATGAAAATACCTTGGTTCCAGATTTGGCTGAAGAACCAGAAACACCTGTTGATTTAATAGCAGAAGATGATACAGATGAAATTTCTGAAGTAGCAACGCCTCAAACAGAGGTACTTCCTCCAGAAAATCGACTTGCCCAAGTAGAGTTTTCTTCTCAACAAACAGCAACTCAACCTATTGAGTTAGACCAATTGCCCACCTTAAAAACTTCCACCCAAGCAGAAGAACTAACAGCAGAAACCACTCAACCAGAAAAAACTCAGCTAATTGCTGAATCTCAAGAATGTAACGCTAACAACTCAAACAGTTCTGAACAGTTTGAGGAAATTGCTTCAACTCAACTCTTAGCCCAAAAGCGGTTTCAACGCTGTCCTCGCCCTTTAGAAGTTGAACCTTTAGAAGTGCCGGAAGTGGATGCTTTTGCAGCCTCCCCAGCCTTAAGCATTTATATTCCTGTTGGTTATGGTGCGGATCGTAACACCATTTTCACTTCCCATAGCTATCAATCTGCGGTCAGAGTAGATGATGGTTCAGTTTATTCGGCCGGGGTTGGAGTTGGTTTAGGAGATGCAGACAAAGCCGTTGGCGTTGAACTATCCTACGCCTTAGATACCAATAACGCCTTTGGAGATGGGGGTTTTAATACCAAAGTACACAAACGCTTTGGTGATGATTGGTCAGCCGCTTTAGGTTGGAATGGTTTACTTAATACCAGTCGTCATGACTTTGAGCAATCTTTTTATGGGGCAATCACTAAAGTTTTCCGCACCCAACCTTCCTTAAATGATACCTTTAGTCGGGTTTCCGTCACAGCCGGATTAGGGGATGGACAGTTTCGTTCTAATGGCGCTGTGGCAGTAGGTGACAACAACATTAACGCTTTTGGTAATGTTGCGGTTCGTGTAGCCCGTCCTGTGAGTTTAATTGCAGAGTGGACAGGACAAGATTTAGGTTTGGGAGTTTCCATCGCACCCTTTAAAAATATTCCTATCGTCATTACCCCAGCCTTGAGAGATGTTGCAGGTGCTGGTAACGGGGCCAGATTTGTGCTTGGTTTGGGCGCATCTTGGAGATTGTAAATATTAAGTTAAGGATGTAAAAATCATGCAGAAACTTCATTCTGTGAGTTTAGCTATCAGCTTATCTTTGATTGCTGGGACAGCCTATACAAATTCTGTTCAAGCCCAAAGCTATTCTGATATTACAGGTACTAACATTTGGAATAATGTTGCCCCCATTAGCGGTGATGGTTCTCAGTTAGATCCTGAACTCGCCGAAAGGATTGAAATGTTGAATCGGGAGTCCGCAGAAGCATACAACGAGTGTAATGCAGCTATAACCCTCGCTGAGCAAAATACTCCCCCCGTCCGTCGTTATTCACGACAACCAAATAACAATGTCGCAGTTCCCATTGCTTGTCAGCAATTAGAAGCATTGCGAGTAGAAATGGATGATTTGCGGTTTGCTTTGGCAAATGAGTCTGAGTTAACTGCGAATACTGATTTTTCTACTTGGTAGAGGAACGGCTAAGTGCGGTGCGACCCCAAAGCCGACAAGTGCAAGGGAACGCGCACCGGTTGCTAATTGAAGGAATATTTTGGAGAGATGAAACAGAAAACTTTAAAGAACTATTCGTTGTTTTTCAGCGTGATCGCCACGGGGTTATTTAGCTTTTTGGCAACCCCTAGCCAAGCACAAGACTTTTTTTCTAATCAAAGTATTGAGTTTGAAGAAGATACTGTTGTTGAGTTTGAATTTATTCAATCCCACGGTTCTTATCAAGCTACTTTGGGTATTAAAGATGAAACCACCGGAGAAGAAACGGTATTATTCCGGGAAACTCAACCCTACGATAGTTTTGGTTCTTTCACTGCTGAAAGAAGTTCTACAGGTAACAATGATTTGGGAACTCAAACAGATTTCGTTGGTACGGTAGAAGGGGGAACAGTTCAAAATCGCTTTAGCGAACAACTATTCAAAGCTGGACGCAAATACTCTTTCTTTTTAGAATCAGTGAGTCCCACAGGACAAACCAGAAGAACTGTGGTTTCTACCCAAAACTTTGCCCGCTTTAACGGTAATCTAGATGGTGGTGCAGTTGGCAGTAGAACTGGTACACAACTAGCTTGGGAAGATGGCGGACAAGTTGAGGTCGGTAATGACAGCGATTTCGATGATTTCGTCATTGAAGCTGGAGGTTATTTAATTGATATTATTTGTCCGCCTTTTGAGTAATTGCTAATGGCTAGTTGCTAATGGCTAGTTGCAATAGTAGGGGCGGGTTTTGAGTTAAATTGTGAGATCAACATTAAATTAAATAAACCCGCCCTAACACACAATTTTGCTATGGAATACATCACTACCTCCATCGCTGTCGAAATATAGTGTCTTTTTCTAAAAAAAATCTCAAACAACACTACATATAGCGTATGATTTGTAAGTTCCCCATACTTGAGTCAATTATCTTTCGCCGTGAATCATCTACAGGAGTGGTCTGCAAGTTGTGTTGATGACCAACTTACTCGTCTTAATGTTATCCCTTTAGAAGGGGCGCAACCCTACGACTATCTTTTTTATTCTGAAACTATTCCTCGGAGAAATGATGGCCGGGTTAGTACTCAATTTCTTAAACGTTACGAACATACTGAGGAAGGGGGTTGGTGGTGTTCGGGTATTGATCTCCTGACAGGATATGAAGATAATTGGGGTTGTTTTAAGCCGGAAAAACCTCGTTATACCGCAGATCGGCAGAAGGTAATTAAGTACGAACATCCTCCAAAAGCACCCACCGGAGTTTTTGCTTTACGGGTTCCTCTTCATCTTTGGGAACGTATTGCCCATCGCTATAAGCAAAAACTTTCTCCTCAAAAAGTTAAAGCGGGCTTTTGGCAGTGGTTACAAAATCATCCCGAAATTCCCCTTTGTATCACCGAAGGGGCGAAAAAAGCTGGGGCTTTACTTACCGCTGGTTATGCGGCGATCGCACTTCCTGGTATTAATGGGGGCTACCGAGTACCAAGGGACGGTAGGGGAAGGAGAGTTGGTAAATCTCACCTGATTCCTCAACTCCTAGCCCTTGCTGGGGGAGGAAGAGAGTTTTATCTGGTTTTTGACCAAGATTCTAAACCTCGCACCATCAAAGCTGTTGATGCTGCTATACGCCGGACGGGATATCTGCTTACTCAGCAAGGTTGTCCGGTGAAGGTGGTGGTTTGGGATCAAGAATTTGGTAAAGGGATTGATGATTTAATTGCTATTCGGGGTGAAGGTTTTTTTGAGGAGATTTATCAACAGGCAGCTTCTTTTGATCATTGGAAAGCGAAATCCCTCAACCGCTTAACCTATCAAAGTGATCTCAAAGTTAATCAACGTTACTTGCCACCTTTAGATATTCCCGAAACTGCCAAGTTAGTTGCCCTGAAATCAGCTAAAGGAACGGGGAAAACTAAATTTTTAGAAGGTGTAGTGGCTGAAGCTTTAGAAAGGGGACAGTGGGTTTTAGTTTTGGGGCATCGAGTACGCTTAGTAGAAGCCCTTTGTCAGCGTTTTGGTTTAAATTATGTTACGGAAATAAAAGATTCTCAACAAGACTCCCTTTTGGGTTATGGTTTGTGTGTGGATTCTCTCCACCCCAACTCCCAAGCCCAATTTAATGCCCATGATTGGTTTGATGGGGTAGTTATTATTGATGAGGTGGAACAGGTTCTTTGGCACGCCCTCAATTCTAGTACCTGTAGTAGCAATCGAGTTGCCATTCTTAAATCCTTAAAAACCTTGATGCAAAATGTTTTAGGAGGTAGTGGTCAAGTTTTTGTTACCGATGCTGACTTAAGCGATTTAGCTTTGGATTATTTAATTGCTTTAGGGGGAGTTGAGATCGAACCTGTGGTAATTGAAAATACCTGGCAACCTGGCATTGAGGAAGCTTGGCAAGTTTATCATTACCCAGAAAGTAAGCCGAAAAGGTTATTAAAAGATTTAGAAAAACATATTGCCGAAGGGGGAAAGCCTTTTGTTTTTCTTTCTGCCCAAAAGTTAAAAAGTCAGTGGGGAACTTCCAACTTAGAGTCCTATTTACAAAAGCAGTTTCCCCAGAAAAAGATTTTGCGTTTAGATTCAGAATCGCTGTTAGAACCTAGTCATCCCGCTTCTAATTGCATCACTAAATTAAACCAAGTCTTACCCCATTACGATATTGTTTTAGCAAGTCCGGTAATTGAAACTGGTATCAGTATTGACTTACAAGGGCATTTCACCTCGGTTTGGGCGATCGCCCAAGGAGTGCAAGCAGAAAACAGTGTCAGACAATCATTAGGACGCATTAGAGAAAATATTCCTCGCTATCTTTGGGTTGCCCCCTATGGGTTTAATCAAGTGGGGAATGGTTCTACTTCTATTCCTACTCTCCTTTCCTCTGGGCAACGACTTACGCAACTTAATGTCCGTTTGTTACAACAATCAGATTTTGCTTCCCTAGATGACTTAGATACCGGGTTTCAGGCAGAATCATTAATGTGTTGGGCGAAAATGGCGGTGCGTTTTAATGCTGGGATGGTGCAATATCGAGAGACAATCTTAAGGGCTTTGCAAGCAGAAGGGCATCATCTCCAAGAAGCACCTCCTTCTGTGGTTAATAAAACCAACTCCCCGACAAACTCCCTTACTGAAGCGATTACAGAAGTTAGAGACAGGAATTATGAAGCGGAATGTCAAGGGATTGCCTTTGCAAAAGATATTAGCGATCACACTTATAATACCCTGAAAAAACAATTAATTAAAACCCCAACTCAAAGGCGATCTCAACGCAAACATGAACTTAAATTGCGTTATGGCATCCCGGTAACAACTCAACTAGTGATTAGGGATGATGGCGGTTGGTATCAGAAAATTCGCCTCCATTACTTTCTCACTGTAGGGAAGGAACATCTAGCGGAAAGGGATAGGTTAGCAGCCCAAAGATTGATTAATAGTGGTGAAGGGAGTATCTTTTTACCGGATTTTAACCGTTCTCAATTAGGGGCAACCATCGGCACAATGGAGATCCTGGGTATTCCTGTGTTGTTGGGGCTGAGGGGAAAGGAGTTGAAAAATAGTGATACCGATTTGCAAAAAATGGCGCAATTAGCTTTAAGTAACCGTTCGGAAATTAAAACTTTGGTAGGTTTGGGATTGGCGAAAAACTCTAGTCCGATTATGATTATTCGACGCTTCTTAGATAAAATTGGTTATAGTTTGCAATATCTACGTTGTGAAAGCCAAGGGAAAAAACGGATTAGGGTTTATCAAATCAAAGAACCATTGGATAATCGCTTTGAGGTGTTTAAGTATTGGTTTGCTGGGGAAGGATATTACAAAAATCATCATTTAGCAGCAGATTTATTTCCTTGTTTAAATAGTACTGATTATCCTCAAGAAAGTAATCATGTTCAACTTTCTCTTGCTTTATGAGAAGAAAGAAATAGAGTTTATCTTGCCCTATTTTTAAGTAAATGTTACGAAATATGAATCGTTTTTTTCTGTTTTTTGGCTAATTTTTCCTTGACAAGCTAAAATTAGTTTAGATAATGAGAATATTAACAATTTTTTAAACGAAAGTACATATTTCCCATTATAAAATAATACCATCAAAGGTAAATAGAATCAATGGGAAGATTATTTTTATTTCGCCGCGAAACCTAGTTTAAATAATTGCGGTAGAGTTAGTGAGGTGAACATTCCTTAGCTGTTATTATAAATGCTTTAAGACAGAAATTGCCTCTTACAAATAGCAACTAGCCATTAGCCATTAGCAAATCCTATGTTTGAAAAATCCCACCAAGATCCACCAGGTTTATGGGGTATGGTTGCATTAGGTTCCTTGGCCATTCATGGCTTATGTTTCTGGTTATTATGGGGAATATTCTTACCCAATCGTGCCAAGGGAGATGAAAAGGCAACTATTCCCATCGAAATTATTGCGGTCAAGGCTAATCAATCTCCTGTAGATACTCCCAAAGCTAGTATTCAGCCTCAAAAGCCCCCTACAATCCCAAATAGTAAACAGATTCCCACTCTTCCACCCCAACCTAATCAACCTCCTACTCCATCTCCCTCAACTACTCCATCTCCCTCACCTAGCCCCACTCCAACGCCAGAACCAAGTGTCTCTCCTTCTCCTGGTCTTCCTAAAGGTAATAAAGGATTTAGAGTTAATGTAGGCCGATTTGAACGTACAGGGACAAACATAGATAATCTGGGCCAAGATGTTGATACCATTGACCAACCAGCAACAATTAAACCTAACTACAAGATTCTTTTTAACCATCTCAATTTACTAGGCTTTTCTACACAACAGCCTTTAATTTTTGAAGTAATTATAGTGGTTGAGACTAATGGTAAAGCCAATGTTGATCCTAGTTCTCCTGTAATAGTTCAGCAAGGCAATATTAGTCAAGCAGCAGCTAAAGCCTTAGCCGCAGAGATTATTAGAGAGTGGGAGTTTAATCCTACTGTTATAGAAGAAGGATTTGTCGCTTATTCCTACCATCTCCGATTAAGTACCAATCCCCTCTAATTTTTCTGCAAACAGTAGCAATTTATGTTAACCTTATTTAGTTATAGACTGCGGGCGTAGTTTAGTGGTAAAACCTTAGCCTTCCAAGCTAATGATGCGGGTTCGATTCCCGCCGCCCGCTTAATTTTGTATATTGCTGGTAGATTAGAGGTGAAGTTGCGATCGCCCCTCTCGTAGGGTGCGTTAGGCTGCTATTATTCATCGGGCCAAATAAACACGATTAAATTATGCCGTAACGCACCAACTCCCTTTAGTCAGTTGTTTTTGGTGCGTTACGCAATGAAGAAGAGTTAAAGTATTTTCGATGAGTATTATGACTTTGCTAACACACCCTACAAAATCAACTACTAATAGCTACAGTTGTATTAATGCCTAACAAAGACAAATACCACGAAAATGTTAAAAATGCCCTTCGTAAAGATGGATGGATTATTACCAATGATCCACTGCATTTGAAGTGGGGTAGGAAAGATTTGTATGTTGACTTAGGGGCAGGAAAATTAGTGATTGCAGAAAAAGAATCACAAAAAATTGCTGTTGAAATTAAAACTTTTGGTAGCCACTCAGAAGTTGCAGACTTACAAAAGGCAATCGGACAATACTTCACCTACCTGGCTGTAATCAAACGAACCTATCCTGATAGAGAATTGTACCTTGCCACTCATGAGGAAGTTTTTGGTGATATCTTTGCAGAAGAACCCTTGGGACAACTTTTATTAAAAGAGTACCAAATTCCCCTCATCATTTTTGATCCACAACGGGAGGTTATTACTCAATGGTTAACTTGGCAGAATACGGAAAAGTGATTTGTAATGTCTTAATTGAACATACCAAAATCCCCTACTCCTACGGTGACATTAAACACGAAACAGTTTTTGATAAAGAACAAAACCGCTACATAGTCATGATATTAGGGCGAGAACCCTTCCCTGAACTTTCTCCGACAGCAACCCGACGAGTTCATGGTTGTTTAATTCACGTCGATATAATCGGTAATCGCATCTTTATTCAACGGGATGGTACAGAGGAGGGCATTGTTAATGAACTTATTCAAGCAGGCATACCGGAAGATAAAATCGTCTTGGAATACAAATCTAAGCGATTAAGAAAAGACTTAGGATTAGCAATTTGATAATTTACTCTGTAAGTCCTAAAACTACCACTTATACCCAAAATCTCGCCCCTACTATTACAACATTTTAGGCGTGCCACGCCAGTGCGATCGCCCCTCTTGTAGGGTGCGTTAGGCTGCTATCATTCATCAGGCCAAATAAACAAAATTAAATTTTGCCGTAACGCACCAAAACTAAGGTCTTTTAGGCGTTGTTGTGCTGAAGAAGAAAGTAGATGCCGATAGTAATTAAGGCGATCGCAAAAGTAAAAGGTGATTCGGCGAAGGTGAGGAAGATAATTAGTAGTTCGAGGATGATTTTTAGTTCTTCAATATTTTTCATTTTTGCTGTTTGAACTCTACAATTCCATTGCAATAGGTGTTGTGTTGAGTTCCGTGGTGAGGGAAGTTCTGATTTTGTGGTGAGTTTGTCTTGAGTGTATTGAGTTTGTGTTGAGAAAGGCTGTAACCCTTATTTGACCGTTATCATAGTAGGGTGGGCAAATAAACCATGATTTTGGGTTGTTATTAATAACAAGAGTTTTGCCCACCTGTTGGCTACAAATATCATGGTGGGCAAATCAATAATAATTTTGATTGTCCATCTCAATAAAGGTACTTTGCCCACCCTACCTAGTAGTCTGTCAATCATGAATTTGTGGATAAAGATTCTTGAGACGAACACGGGCATCTTCAGTGGTAAATTGCCAATCTACCGACTTTTGCAATCTGTTACGCTCCACACACCAAGCCTGAGTCTCACTCTCTAAAACTTCCCGCTCTCCAATTCGTCTATCCAAGCACTGTCGAGTCAAAGCAGACAACTCAATCTCAGCAATATTAAGCCAACTTCCATGTTTGGGAGTATGGTGAATTTCCAACTTTTCTACTAAACCACGGGCAGTTGGTGGTTCAAAGGCTTTATAAAAAGAAGCCTGTGTGTGAGTGTTTAACTGGTCACATACCAAAGTTACGGTTTCACTCTCTGGGTAGTCTTGCTCTAGTAAATGCTGTACCTGTAATGCCCAATCTACTGCGGTTCTTGTCTGGGTAACTATAACCTTTCGCCAGCCTGAAAGAGGTTCTGTAAATATGAAGAGGTTCGCCGTTCCATTACGTTCATATTCGTAATCGAATGACTCTGGATATCCCGGTTTGGCCGGTAGCCGAGTGCGAGTTTCTTTAATTAGTTGCACCGGTTTTTCATCCATACAGATCATGGGATGCTTGGGGTCATAGGGTCGATGATAAACTTCTAATACATCCTCCATCTGAGCTACAAATTCAGCATTTTTTTGAGGGGGAATGACATATTGCTTACGCAGATGAGGCTTTAATTGGTTTTTTTTAGCTCTCGTCTGACTGTTTCGTGGCTAATCTCTGGCACAATCTCCAGCTCTGCTAATTTGTCTGCTAGGAGTCTTAATGTCCAACGTGCTTGCCCTTTTGGAGGCTCTCCACACCTTAAGGCTATTAGCTTTGCCTGCGCTTCTCCATCACATACTTTGGGGCGCGATGGACTTTTTTGCTTCTTTCTCTCTAATGCTCTTTCTAAACCAACTTCTACTAATCTTTGTCGCAGATTCGCTACTGTGTTTCGGTGACAGCCAAATGTCTTCGCTGCCTCTTTGTCTGTCCATCCTTGTCCATTCACGTCTATGTTTAACAGTATATTCGCGTGTTTTATCTTATATGCTGCTGCTTTACCCTTTGATACTAATTCTTGGAGTTGCTGTCTTTCTTCTTCTGTTAATCTCACTATGTAACGTTTCTGCATTTTTTACATTTGCTTCCTGATTCCACTCACAAAATTAATTATGACAGACTACTAGAAGCTAAAGAATGGGACGTTCTCTTAAGGTTTCCCCTGATAATATTAAACGAGTTAAGGATGCGGTTAAACGTAATGGTTATACTAGTCAGAATGCTTTTATAAAAGCTACAGGTATCTGTAGTAAATCGACTTACAGTAATTTCTTTCGAGGCAAACCAATCGATTTTGATTATTTTGCAGAAATCTGTGACAAGCTGGGTTTAGATTGGCAGGAAATATCTTCCCAAGAAACGAATAATCAGCCAACAGAATTACCCTTACCTCTCACCTACGAAAAAGATACTTGGGTAGGGAGGGAAGAAACTTTAATAGAATTAAAACTCAAGCTACAAGAGAAAATTCGTTTGTTAGTTATTACCGGATTAACGGGGCAGGGAAAAACAGCTTTAGGGGAAAAGTTAACGCGGGATTTACGGCAGGATGGTAAATGGCATTATTTAAACCCAGCTAATTTTGACGATGCCACCACTCCCAAGGATTTTGTTGGTTTTGCGGGAAAGTTATTAACAGAGTTGGGAGAAGAACTTAACCCAGAAAGTCTTAATAATGCACAATTTTTGTTCAACAAATTAATAGCTAAATTGCGTCATCGGGCTTATTTATTACAGTTTGATTCTCTGGAGGTTTTGTTACAAGGTAATGACTTTGTTGATAGTTGGTGGGAGGAATTTTTTAATTCTTTTTTGGCTAACTCTCAAAGTCGCTTTATCCTCACCTCCCAAGTTTTTCCTCGTCAGTTGTACAAAAGATACAAAGAGTTTCTTGGTGAATATCAATTACCAGGGCTTGGGGAAAAGGAACAATGGCAACTGTGGCAGAAGTTGTTTTCTCTTCAGGGGAAGGAGTTGCAACGGGACAGTTTACCAGGGCAACATCTCCAACAAATCAGCAAGGTTTATGAAGGACATCCTTTGGTGATTAAGGTAATTGCAGGGGAAATTTTAGATGCCTATCAAGGGGATGTGTCAGCTTATTACCAGAGGTATGAGGAAGAGTTTACAGTAATTGAACGCAGCGACACCCATGAAGGTTTAGAAAACAAGGTTAGGGCCAGGGTGAAGGTTGCTTTAGCTAGGTTAAAGAAGGAAGCACCTACGGCATATAGTTTGCTGTTGCGGAGTTCAGTGTTTCGTTTGGCTGTGGTGGCAGATTTTTGGTTGGGGATGTTGCCGGGGGTTAAGGAGAGGGAAAAGAAAAGGGGCAGAAATGTTTTAGAGTCCCGTTGTTTGGTGATTGAAGAAGGAAATTTACTACGGCAACATAATTTGATTCGCAGCACGGCTTCTAGTTTGTTGCAGGAGGAGGAGGATTGGCAGGAGGTACACAAACAAGCGGCAAGGTTATGGTTGCAGGATTATGAAGCGGATGCAGAGGCGGAGAATTTAGTTAAGGTGCAGGGTTATTTGGAGGCGTTTTATCATTTTTGCGAGATTGAGGCTTGGGAGGAGGCTAGTGAAATTTTGGCGATTAAGATGGATACACCTACTCAGGAAGATTTAGATAATCAACTGGGTACTTGGGGTTTATATCGCCAGCAGATTGATTTATATAGTCAACTTTTAAACAAATTAGATGATCATTGGCAAGGTATCTGTTTAACAGGTTTGGGTAATGCTTACTACAGTTTGGGAGACTATCACCAAGCCATTGATTATCACCAGCAGCGTTTAACCATCGCCCAACAAATCGGTAATCGCAACGGAGAAGGTTCTGCTTTAGGTAATTTGGGAATTGCTTACCACAGTTTGGGAGACTATCACCAAGCCATTAAATATCACCAGCAACATTTAACCATCGCCCAACAAATCGGTGATCGCAACGGAGAAGGTAATGCTTTAGGTAATTTGGGAATTGCTTACCACAGTTTGGGAGACTATCACCAAGCCATTAAATATCACCAGCAGAGTTTAACTATCTTCCAACAAATCGGTGATCGCAACGGAGAAGGTAATGCTTTAGGTAATTTGGGAATTGCCTACGACAGATTGGGAGACTATCACCAAGCCATTGATTATCACCAGCAACATTTAACTATCGCCCAACAAATCGGCGATCGCAACGGAGAAGGTACTGCTTTAGGTAATTTGGGAATTGCTTACGACAGTTTGGGAGACTATCACCAAGCCATTGATTATCACCAGCAACATTTAACTATCGCCCAACAAATCGGCGATCGCAACGGAGAAGGTACTGCTTTAGGTAATTTGGGAATTGCTTACGACAGTTTGGGAGACTATCACCAAGCCATTGATTATCACCAGCAACATTTAACTATCGCCCAACAAATCGGCGATCGCAACGGAGAAGGTAATGCTTTAGGTAGTTTGGGCAATGCTTACGACAGTTTGGGAGACTATCACCAAGCCATTGATTATCTCCAGCAGCGTTTAACTATCGCCCAACAAATCGGTGATCGCAACGGAGAAGGTATTGCTTTGGCTAATTTGGGAAATACTTATTATAAACTTGAGGATTATTCTCAATCTCAACAATACTCTCAAGCAGCATTAGCTATTTTTCGTCAAACTGGCTTTAAATATGGTGAGGCTACAGTACTTAATAACTTAGCTAGAATCAATGAAAAATTAGGCAATCTGGAACTAGCCAAACAACAGTGCCAACAAGCCTTAGAAATAGCCACGGAATTAGGCATACCCTTAGTTAAAGAATGCCAAGAGTTGCAAGAAAAGCTGGGCAGTTAGGGAGCTGAGGAGCTGGGGTTTTGAGGAAATAACTCGACGTTTCAAGAAAAAAGCTTGACTTTTCGAGAAAATAACTCGGTGTTTTGAGAAAGAATGCTCGAAGTTTCAAGAAAATTGCTCGGCATTCCCAGAAAAAAGCTTGACTTTTCGAGGAAATAACTCGGCGTTTTGAGAAAGAATGCTCGAAGTTTCAAGAAAATTGCTCGGCATTCCCAGAAAAAAGCTTGACTTTTCGAGAAAATAACTCTGAGTGGGATCGCCCCTCTCGTAGTGGCGTGACACCGCTAAAATGTTGCTTTAGAAAAGTTGCATAACTCTTTTTATTCACGTTTCTAATCTGAAATACTATTATGTTTGCTACAGATGAATTGAATCAAGCAATTGGCTCTGTGCCACTGGCAAGTAACTTTTTAAACAACGATCCCAAATATAAATACACCCTACCACGAGGTCTATTTCCGACGATAGCCCAACCCGGAATTAGCCAGCCAAATATAACCAACGAAAGAGCGAAGCGGTTAGGAAGGGTTGTAGGGAAACACTTGTTTCCCTGCTGGGGGGTTTGGGGGGTTAATCCCCCAATAAAACTAATTCTACCTAACAGATTAACTATAAAGTTGGATTCACTCTTATTGAGGAATAGGAAAGTAACTTATATGTAGCATTATTTTTCATATAAGCAATAATCTATAGCACTATTTTAACTGGGTCACGCCAGTAGGGTGCGTTAGGCTGCTATGGTTATCGGGGCAAATAAACAAAATTAAACTTTGCCGTAACGCACCAAAACCTGAAGGGAGTCGGTGCGTTACGCAATGAAGAAGAGTTAAAGCATTTTTGATGAGTATTATGACTTTGCTAACGCACCCTACAAAATCAACGACAATCCTAAACTCCCCGTCAACTTCGCACTCAATTCATGCTTAATCCGATTCAGAATAGAAGCCTCATCCAAAGACTCCAAAATCCTTGTCACCACAGCTTTGGGGCCATCAGCACCCCAAGAAGCGCCGTTAGCTAAATATTCTTTCGTCACTTGACAAATACCATAGGTAGAAACCCCCGCAACTCCTGCTTGGGTAATCGCTACAGAAATATAGGGGGCTAAGGAAACTCCTCCTGTGGCAGGGGCAGAAAGACCTAAAATACCTTTAAGGGAACTTAAACCTAAATTAGCGAACAGTTCGCTAGCACTGATTCCTCCCATGCTGATGGCGATTTTTTGTAGTAGCCCTATAGCCCCTTGCTGGGTCATGGAGATGCCGTAAAGCTTGGAAAGGGTTAAAATTGCCGCTACATCAATTACCGCTCCGGTGAACAAATCTACAGCAGTGACGGGGTTAAAGGCGATCGCAACGGCTTTTGCCATCACTGCTTTAATAATAATTTGATTAGCTGCTTCTTCTCGGATTTCCATTTTACGCTGTACCAATTGCTCATTAACCTCATCAGCGTAAAGCATTGTATTCAGGGCAACCAATGATTTACCTTCCTGGTGCAAAATCTCCAATATTTTTAACTTTAATTCTCCCATTTGTGGCTGCCCCGGCACTCTTTTTGTCCCCACAGTGCCATCTTCGCGGCGTATGGCTTTAGCGGTTAAGGGAGAGGCAGCCACCATAACAATCTCATCCGGAGAAAGCAATTCTCGCACTCTTTGGTCACGAATGGTACGATAAATTAATTCTCTGTCTGCATCAGGATATTGATCAATTTTGTTAAATACCAAAATCATGGGTTTGCCAACTTCCCTTAATTGGGAAAGGGCGCTATATTCTACCTTGGTAATATCCCCAGCAATAACAAATAAAATCAAGTCTGCTTGTTTAGCAATTTGACGGGCTAGAGCTTCGCGGGTTTCCCCATCAACCTCATCAATTCCTGGGGTATCAATAAGTTGAATTTGTGAGTCCCCCACCCCCGGTAAAGCGACACGCAAGACATTCTTGTCGCTATCACCAATACTTTCTGTATCAACCTGCCAATTAGCACTGGTGATAGTTTGGGTTACGCCGTGTAAAGGCCCAGTTTCAAAAATGTTTTCCCCTAAAAGAGCATTAAGTACAGAAGATTTTCCCCTCCCCACCATACCAAAAGCAGCAAGCTGCACTACTGCTTGATCAAGCTTATCAAGCATAGCCCTTAAATGGTCAATTTCTGTTTCTAAGCCTACTTGTTCAGTGGAGGTTAAATCAAGTTTGTTAACTAAGTTATGGAGAGATTTTTGAGCCTGTTTGTAGTTTAATTCTTCTTGAATTTCTGTGAAACTAAGAATTGTACTATCTAATTCTTCTGGTTTCCAGTTAAAGAGGTCAGGGATTTGTTCAGACATTGGTTATCAATGATCAATTATCAATGATGCCTAACGGCAACGGCAAGCCGAACAATGATCAGTTTGTTTTTCTAATTACCTTAATTATCCCCTATTTTTAAAAACTTGATCTAAGTCGGGAGTTAGCTACTGCTTCTACTAAGCCGAGGGAGAGAAGATTGGTTAACAAAGCTGAACGTCCATAGCTTAAAAATGGTAGAGGAATTCCTGTAATTGGAGCCAAACCAATGGTCATGCTAATGTTGAGGATGGTTTGGAAAGCAATCATAGAAAGTACCCCAATTGCTAGTAAAGAACCAAAGTCTTCTTGGGCATTAACAGCAATAATCACTAAACGCAGACAAATTAGAGAAAAGACCACTAAAAGAACAATACAACCAACGAAACCCCATTCTTCCCCTACAGCAGAAAAGATAAAGTCTGTATGTTGTTCTGGGATAAAGTCTAGTTGAGTTTGGGTTCCACCGTTAAGTCCTCTTCCCCATAATTCCCCAGAACCAATGGCAATGCGAGATTGTATTAAATGGTAGCCTGTACCTAAAGCGTCTTTGGAAGGGTCTAGAAAGGAGGTGATACGGGCTTTTTGATAATCTTGCAGGACTTCCTGCCAAAGATAAAAACTGAATCCTCCCACAGCACCGTTAATTCCTAAAGCGATCGCGCTACTTAACCATCTCCAAGGCATGGTTAGCCAAGCTGTTAATGCCATTAAAGCTAACCAAGCACACCAAGCGGGAAAATAGACGTTGAAGAGAATAGCAGAAGCAATGGGAGAAATCATCAAAACTAGCCAACCGGGGTTTGCACCACCCCAAAACAGCATACCTAAAGTGATGGCTCCAAATACTAAAGAGGTTCCTAAATCAGGTTGGATGAAAATTAAAATCCAAGGTACACCAGTGATAGCTAGAGTTCGGAAAACAGCCCCTAATGTAGAAGCTGGGCGCTGATGAAGTAAGGCGGCTAAGGTGATTATTACCCCTAGTTTGGCAAATTCTGAAGGTTGTACTTCAATACCCCCTAAGTTAAGCCAACTTTGCGCCCCATTGGTTCTTGTACCAAAGAATTTTACCGCTAAGAGTAGAACGTTGGTTGCACCATAGATAAACCAGTGCCAATGAATTAAGACTTCATAACGCAAACGAGCTATAATCGCCCCACAGCAAATGCCAACTGCACCAGCGCTTAAGTGTTTCAAATAGTAATCTGCTCCATCGTTGGTGCTGTAAATTACTAGTCCGCCAAAGGCAGTTACCCCAACGACTAAACCGAATAGCATCCAGTCTATGTTTTGCCAGGGACTGAGGAAGGACTTCCATTTAAAACTAGTTAGGGTTCTCTGTATCATCTAACAATTGGTGGTAGGTAAATGGTCAAGGTAAGGGATATTTTATTTATTTTGCCAGAAAGGTTTTGTTCTTAGTTTGTTCCTTATTTAAGCAAAAGCTGCTAGGGAAACTTTTCCGGCAATAACCTTCGCAATTTCAACTAACGCCTTAGCTGAGGGAGAATCAGGATTTTCTACGACAATTGGTATGCCGCGATCGCCTCCTTCCCGTAAAGAGATTTCTAGGGGGATGCAACCTAGTAAGGGAACTTCTAATTCTTGGGAGGTTTTTTCCCCTCCTCCAGAACCAAAAAGATCATAGCTGCAATCAGGTCGATCTGGGGGTATAAAATAACTCATGTTTTCCACAATGCCTAGCACGTTTACCCCCAATTGCTGGAACATTTTTAAGCCACGACGGGCATCGATTAAGGAGACGTTTTGGGGTGTGGTAACGATGACGGCCCCTGCCATTGGTACAGCTTGGGCTAAGGTTAACTGGGCATCTCCTGTACCAGGGGGCATATCAACGATGAGATAATCTAATTCTTCCCACTCTACTTGATAAAGAAATTGGCGAATAATACCATTAAGCATGGGGCCACGCCAAATTACTGGTTGATCTGGATCGATGAGAAAGCCCATGGAAACTAGTTTGACACCATAGTTAAAGGCCGGCTCTAAAATATCTCCTTGTTCCCCCTTTTGTACTTTGATTTTAGCATCTGCTAGTCCTAACATGGTGGGGGCATTAGGACCATAGATATCGGCATCTAATAAGCCAACTTTTGCTCCGGTTTGTGCTAAAGCTACGGCTACATTTACCGCAACACTACTTTTACCAACTCCCCCTTTACCACTAGAAATAGCCACGATATTTTTAATGCCAGAAATGGATTGGCGATCCGGTAGAGATTTTTGTTGAGGGGTTTCTGCTGTGACTTCTACTTCTACTTCTGCAACACCCGATAATTTTTTAACTGCTTTTTGACAATCTTCAACAATAAATTCCCGTAAAGGGCAAGCAGGAGTGGTTAATACTAAGGTAAAACTAACTTTATTACCTTCAATATTAACGTTACGAATCATATTCAATTCCACCAAACTTTTCTGTAGTTCAGGATCTTGTACTGGTCGCAATATTTCTAAAACTGATTCTTTATTGAGCATGGGGAATAGAATATTTATATAAAGTTAAGTAATTAAGTTGTTTAAATAAGCCAGAGTTTAACAAACTTACATTAGAGTGTAGCAAATGCTGTGAGACTATCTCATTACCTTACCCTTCATAGCAAGGTACACTAGAGTTTAGGTCATGCTGTGGCAGATATTCTGCGGACAGCAATAACAGCCCAAGGAGCGAAGCTTTTTTATGGGGAGGTTTGTTAATCTGATTTAGCATCAGGCATCAAAGTTGCGATCGCCAACAAAGCAAAACCGATAGCAGCCAAAGACTTTAATAGTCGCGTCGGCAAAACTTGAGCCACTCCTTCCCCAGCAATAACTCCTAAGAAGCTAGCTAATAAAAGAGCCGCGACAGAACCTAAAAATACAGCACGGGGAGACTTGCTACTGCCCCCAAGGGCGATCGCCGCTAACTGACTTTTATCACCAATTTCTGCTAAAAAAACTGTGATGAAACTCAGTCCTAGAAGTTGCCAGTCCATTTAATTTACCCTCCTCTTTCTTAAGACTTTATAGCATCCCAGAGCAACGCCACAGAAACAATTATTAGTAAAGTACCCACAGCAATTTCTTGAATTTTCACAGCTAAGCGCTTAGCCAACCACATACCAACCAAAACCCCTAGTAAACTAGTAGCTATTAAAGCTAAAGCTGCCCCGGCAAAAACAAGCCAAGGGGAAGCAGACTCAGCAGTAATTAACAAAGTAGCTAATTGAGTCTTATCTCCCATCTCAGCCAGAAAGATGGTGATAAAGGTGGAAAGGAAAACATTCCAGAAAAGAGATTTTTCTGGTTTAAGAGTAGGTGATTTTTGAGAATGAGGTGTTGAGGGTGTTTCAGGGGCTAATTTGGTCAAGGCGACACCACATTGAATAATTGTACGGCTTTGCCGTTGTTGTAGACTAAATTGATAATGACCTACTGGTAAGTGATTATACAGTTTAATTATTAGATAAGGGATGCTCCCAAATCAACTTCTATTATAGATTCTCAAAGATGGCTAACATTAGTATCAAAGCGGAGCATTTCTTGACTATCCTTGCCATAAATATCTTCTATATGCTCATGACAGCAGTGGATAGCGAATTCTGTAAATTCTTCTAACTCAATGCCAAACATTTGCTGGAAATTCTCTGGATGAACACGACAGAAACGAGGGCGTTGCTCATAAATCTGGCACTTCTTGGTGGTTTGGTCAAAGTTAATGCACCACCCTTTTTCTCCCACCATGCTTAAGTAGAGTTGTAATTCTTCCGGAGATAAATAGTCTTCTAAATCAGGTCTTTCTTGAGGGTTGAGATAACAGCAAGCCCCACAATTTTCTACGCAACGCCAAGTTTTTGTCATTGATCATTTTTTCAAAGAGAACAATTCAAATATTTTTCAAAGGCATTTTTGCCTTTTTATTTGGAGCAACTACACAGATTCATAATCTGCCAAAGGTGTAGTGTAACTTGTTGATACTTTTTCCTGTTCTACAATAACTTCTTGGTTAAAAAGATGAGTTTGGTTGACTTCTTGCCTTTGTAGCTCCCAAACTTTGAGCAAGATTAAACATTCATAAAAGGTTTGCAAAATACACCAAGTAAAACCTGCCTTACCATCCCAGCAACCCCCCAAAATGAAGTACATATAAAAGAAACGAATCACAGGGCGAAAGGGTAAGCGTAAAGAAAGATTTTTTAAGGCCCGTCTTCTTTTAACTTCCGTATCACCAAAGAATAATTCTTGCCAATTAACTTCACCATAGTTGAGTTGATGAAGGGTTTCTTTTGCTTCATCAGTAGAATAACGATTGTGCTTGTCTAACCAACGGCTAAAACCTTTACTACAGGTATAGTGAGGATAGTTAGCTTCAAGGAAACCTGTCATGCCTTGACAAACTTCCCTTTCTGCATGACCATAATCTTCAAACCAAACTTTCCCTTGTTGCAACAAACGTAGTTGGTAGCGAGGATACTGGGTGCTGTTGCGTATCCAATGGTTCATGAAGATGACTCGTTCTGCAACATAATAACCTACGCAGTCAGGATTTTGAATGGCACTCAAGCACTCTTGAAATAACTCTGGGGTCATACGTTCGTCAGCTTCTAAAATGTAAGCCCATTCGTACTTGGTGGGAATATGCTTTAACATCCAACTACGCTGTTTGCCGTGGGAGTCGAAGAAACGTTGAAATACTCGCACCGGATAACTACTAGCAATTTCTAAGGTGCGATCGCTGCTATAGGAATCTACGACAATTACATCATCTGATAAGAGGGCTGATTCAATGCAAGCAGCAATATCTAGCTCTTCATTGTGAGTCAAAATGTAGATAGAAAACATAAAATTATTAAACTCTTAGAAGCAAATGTTTTGTTTTAGGGAAAAGAAAATCAGGTATCTTTCTGATTAGAGTTTTCTTCTCTAATCGGGAATTTACAGGGAGAAACAGAACTATCTTAATAAAGTTTTATTAAAGATAGCAGAGAAATTACCAATAGCTATCATTCAAATTTCTGAATCAAGCAGCTAATCATCTCAGTAATTCTTTTTAATCAAGGCAAACGCCCTAAAGCTTTTAAGGCTTTTCTTTGATTAGTGCTATCTCCTATATCCCCAAAAATATAAGCTGCTTGATTGAGATCCTGCCTTGCCCTAGAAATATCTCCCCTTCCTGAGTGAGCTAAACCCCGGTAGTAATAGATTTGTGGCGACTTTGGTTGGATGCGTAAGGCCTGAGTGTAGTCAGCAACGGCATCTTGATAATTTCTTAGTTGCTGTTGCAAAGTTCCTCTAGCACTATAAGCCGATAAATAATTGGGATCGTAGTGCAAAGCATAGTTGAAATCAGCTAATGCCCCTTGCTTATCCCCCATTTGCCAACGAGCATAACCTCGATTGTAGTAAGCTTCAGGAAAACCAGGATTGATTGCTAAAGCTTGATTATAATCGGCGATCGCTTCGGCATATTTTCCTGATTTAGCATAAACATAGCCTCGATTGTTGTATATTTCTGATTGATTAGGTTGCTCTCCTAAAGATTCCGTATAGTTAGCGATCGCCTCACGGTAGTTCCCGGCTACAGATTCTTCCATGGCAATATCATAGAAACTATCTGCTCTTTGTTGTTGTAAGCTAGGGGCAATATTCCCATAACTTAGGATGGTAGTGATACCAAAAATTGCTAGGGTCTTGTCAAGAAAAGTCATTTTCTAGTTATTACTTATTACTTATTGATTACTTACCCACATCGGGATTCTTGCTTTACTAAGCCTGTCATGGCAGCTTGTTGCAGCTTCATAAAAGCATTGATATCCTCAACACCGTACTTTGTTCTTTGGAGAAGTTGGCGCAACTTTTCTTCTGCTTCTATGGTTAAGTAACCGCTAGAAAGAGCTATTGTAACTACCTCACGAATCATCATCATTACTTTTCACCCATGTCTTTTGCCAAAGAAAGCAAAAGAAAAATTCCTCTTGCTCCTATTTAACTTTTCAGGAAGAGAAGAGGAATTTTATGCAATACAACCACAATCTTTTACAAAACTTTTCACAACCTAATGGCTAATTGGAGAAAGCAAAAGTTTTATCTTCATCATTCCCTCACATCCTAATTGTAAAGTTTTGTAACTAAAACATCTCTCTTGCATAAAATCCTCATTTTTAAGCAGAGAAGTAGATAGAGGCGAGGCAAACAGCCCTATCTCAAAGAGAATAAAAGTTCTCGGTGTATTGTCAGGATGATGAATGAACTAGAAGATCCCTTAAATCATTTAGCTCTAACAGCTCAAAAATATCCTCCAGGAACTGTAGAGCGACGCAAGGTTGTATCTCAACTACTAATGCAGCTACAAAAATCAGGTCAACTTACTCGTCTTTGTCCCCCCTACCATCATCTTTCTCAAGATTTACGTGAAGAAGTAAAGGCGATCGCTATGCAAAAATTGTTCACTTATATTTATGAACATATTGAAAAGTATGATCCTCAATATACAGTTGGGCAATGGATTATTTTTTTACTAAAAAAGAGGTTTTTTGTGCAAGCATTTCGCGAAGTGACCGGATTTCGCAACGGTGTAAAAAGGTTAACTATAGAGGAAATCCCTACCAACTATCTTCCCGATGAAACTAATCCTTTAACTTCCGAGGAAGTTATTCAGTATATCGAAGAAGATCCTGAAGGTATCTTTCAATTAGCTTGTATTGAAAAACAAGCTAATGCCAACTTTCGTCATATAGCTATACAAAGATTTCACGGTTATTCTTGGTTAGAAATAGAAAGTGATTTAGGGTTTTCTATTTCTACTTTAAGTAGTTTCTATCAGCGACATTTGCAGAGATTTGCTCCTAAATTTAGAGAATACTTAGCTTGGTAATTTTAGCTTGAATAAAAGATAAAAAATCATGAATCCACAATACAACAAACTTGAATTTTCAGTTCCCATTACTCAAAAAATTCATAGTACGGCTCAAAAGTTTCAAAATCAGCAAGCCAATGCTAAAAAATCTCAACAAGTTTATCTTAATACTTTAGCTGTGTATGCTGCTAATTACTACTTAGAATGTTTAGGTATTGAAACAGACTTAGAAGTAAGTGATAGTTGGAATCCTGTTTTACAAGCCCTTGCCAACGTAGGAGATTTAGTTGTTAGGAATAAAGGTAAACTAGAGTGTCGCTATGTTTTGCCTGGAGAGGACTATTGTTATGTACCTCCGGAAGTTTGGCAAGACAGAATTGGTTATGTTGTCGTTAGGCTCAATCAAGAATTAACTGAAGCAACTCTGTTGGGATATATCCCTCAAGTAAAAACAGAAAAAGTTGCTATCAAAGAACTAGAATCTTTAGATAGATTATTAGAAGTACTTAGTATTGAAGAACTTGAAGAAGTGACAGCAATTAATCAGCAAATAATCAAGCTTAGTCAATGGTTAGAGAAGCGATTTGAACATGGTTGGCAAGCAGTAGAAGACATCTTACAAAAACCAAGTAATGATTTGTTATTTAGCTTTCGCGGTAAATATAAATTTAGACAACAGTCTACCAATGTGGCTGAAGGAGCAAAGATTTTAGGTTTGGAAAGGGAAGGAGAAGAAGTTGCTTTGATTATAGGTTTAACCCCAACTCAAGAGTCAGAAATGGACATTTCTGTACAAGTTTATCCTGCTGGAAAACAAACCTATTTACCCAAAGATTTGCAACTCATGGTACTAGATGAAGGAGGGGAAGCAGTCATGCAAGCTCAAGCAAGAAGTACCAAAAATATTCAACTAGAGTTTAGTGGTGAACCAGGAGAAAAATTTAGTGTCAAGGTTGCTTTAGGAAATGTGAGTATCACAGAACCTTTTCTGATTTAGTTAGAGAAATAAAGTTTTTAACCCTTGCTGCCTGCTACCTACTCCCTACTCCCTACCCCCACAAATAACCTGTGCAAATAAACAGGATTTGGTATCACATACCGCAACGTTCGAGATAAATTTGTGCTACTTTATCCTGCGGGTTCAGGTCTAAGCATTTCCGAAATAATTTTGCGGCTTGGGAGTGGGCATGACGATAAAAGAGTTGCAGGGCTTCCTCAAAAAACTGGATAGTATCTGATTTGGCAGCACGAATTTCGGGAGGATCGCCATCGAAAACTTCAAAAACAGCTACAGGTCGAGATTTTCCTTTTGGGACAATTTGAGCAATGAGGCGAATGTGATATTGGGTTGGGTCTTGGAGTCGGGCTAAAGTATGATGGGAAATTAATAAAGATACTTCATATCTTTTCGTTAAATCCTCCAAACGGGCAGCTAAATTAACTGCATCGCTAATGGCGGTGCTATCTAAACGAGATTTACCTCCCACAGTACCCAACATCAAAGAACCAGTATTGATACCAATACCAATTTGGATGGGAGGACGTTGGGTTGTCTGCCGAGTTTGATTATATTCCCTTAATGCCTGCAACATAGTAATGGCCGCTTTGACGGCATCGTCTGCTTCCCTACCAAATAGGGCCATGATGGCATCACCAATATATTTATCGATGAAACCTTGATTTTCAATGATACTGGGTTCCATACGGGAAAGATAAGCATTAATAAACTTAAAGTTATCCTCTGGGGTCATAACCTCAGATAAGGTAGTAAAGTTGCGAATATCAGCAAACAATACTGACATTTCCTGATGTACACAATCTCCTAGTTGTACATCAGCAATACTTTCTTTGCCTAATAAGGTCAGAAATTGCCTAGGAACAAAGCGAGAACAAGCTTCGTTGAGTCGCAATAGTCCAGCCGTAAATTTGGCTAATTCTGCTTCTGATGTTTTACGTTCTGTGATATCTTGAAAAGCGGCAATACCGTAGATTATCTCATTCTGGGAGTTGTAAACAGGAGTTCCCCAAACTTCTAAAGGAATTATTTTATCTCCTTGATGAATTTCTAAATTGTTTGTGGTGGAAGATTCCCCTCGCAAAGCACGGATTACCGGTAATTGTTCAGTAGGGTATTTTTGGTTAGTGCCAGCTATGTAGTTATCATAAATATCTGCTAGATTTTCTGGCTTCCCACTTTTGACAATTCCTTTACCTAAAATATTTTGGGCAGTGCGATTAGCGTAGTAAGGTTGAGCCTTTGCATCAAGCACAAATACCCCTACTGGTATAGCTTCGAGGAATTGGGTAAGTTGACTTTTGCTGGCCTGCACTTTTGCGTAGAGTTGGGCATTTTTAATGGAGATAGCTGCTTGAGAAGAAAGTATAGTTAATAGTTGCAATCTCTTGGCAGTAAAGGCTCCTGTGGTGAGAGTGTTTTCTAAATAAACCAAGAAAATTAGTTGTCCTTGGTTGGTTATAGGTACGCAGAGAAGGGATTGGGGTTGTTGTTTTTGTAGATAGGGGTCATTTGCTGAGAGCTTTTCTTGTTGTAGGTTGTTATAAACTACAGTTTCTTGGCTGCGGACAACATAGTTAATAATAGAGACTGGTAAGCGTCTGCCAATGGGAAGGGATTGCAAAACAGAAATAGAATCGCTATCTACCGCTCCTTCTGCTTCAATGAACAAACTACCATCTTCTGAAGGTAAAATTAAGCAACCTTTGGTTGCCCCCGCATTCTCAATCAAGATTTTCATTAAGGTAGCCAGCAATTTGTCTAGCTTGATTTCTTGAGAAATCGCTTGACTAGCTTTGGTGATGGCTATTAAGTCTAAAGTTTCTCCTTGATGGGACGAAGATGTATTATTGTGTTTATCTTCTTGGCGTTCAGGAAGCTTTTCTAATAAGTAACCATAGTGTCTAACAATATCTTCTACTTTGGCTGTAGCTTGCCAACGTAGGTAGTGATAATGGGCTTTTCCGATGTAGAGTTGAGCAATTTCTTGGCGATCGCAACTTAAATAAAATCGGGCAGCAAGTTCATAAGCAAGAGCTTCTTGATTGAGATAGCCAGAGTCTTTTGCTTGCTTAATCGCTTGCTCATAAAACTCTGTAGCTGACCATTTCTGCCCTAAAATGCGAGCTTTTTCTGCTTCGACTAATTGGTATTTATGCTGGAAGTTCCCTGGGGCGTGATCAGCCCAAGTTTTCATTTGAACTTGGTTTGTTGTTACCTGTTGTAAATACTCTCGTTGCAAACCACCATCGACTTGAGGATATCTCCCTAGTAATGCTAAGGAGTAGTAAAATTTATGCTCTGCTAAGGCTAATAAACCCACCATAGAAGGGACATACTGTTCAGCTAAAGCCCCGTTGCTAACAGCAGCAGTAAAGTCCCCGAAAAGGTAGTTAAGGATAGTTTTGGTGAGGTAAACACAAAACAAGGAACTGAGGTTATTGTTAGCTTGCAATTGAGGTAGCATTATACCTTCATCAAAAATCTCTCCCACTAAAAGACAAGGGTTTGGGTTTTTCCCTTGCAAATTTAAAACTATTTGTCCCCAAATTTGGGCGTAGTGAAGTTGGAATTGCTGTTTCAGGCTAGCAATTAGGGCAATGAATTGTTCCTGTTGTTGTTGGACAACTTCTAAAGGTTCCCCAACAAAAAAGAGATTAGAACAAGTTGGCAGAGCCGCATAAGCTGCAAACTCAATATCTCCAGTTTCTAAACCGATTTCTATGGTTCTGCGTAAAGGTTCTAAAGATGCCCTAGCTGGTTCTTGCCAATGGCGAATATGGGTATTGAAGAGGTTGTGAACTTTACATTGTACTTCCCTCGCTGCAAAGTCATTACTTAGTTGCAAGCCCAACTGACCAAATCTATAACCCTGGGGAATTTGTCCCATGACACCACAAAGAAGGAAACCATAAAAGGTGTAGGCATAGGCAGCTAAAGGAGAGTTACCATAGCTAATACACAGATCTACCATAGTAAAAGCAATGGGGGAAAGTAGTTCTGGTTTGGCAATGAAAGCTGGGGCAAAGACTAACATCAAAATTCGCAAAGCTGCCAATTTATCAGTTTGAGTCATGGTTGGTAGTTTATAGAGATCCTCAATAATAATTTCTTGACTAGGGGGAGATGATAGCAAAGTGATATCCAGTATTTCCAAGGCGTGGAGGGCAGTATTTATCGCCGCTTCCATTTGATTTTGAGCGCCGTAAGACTGGATTTGCACTTGATAGACTTTGATTTTATCTAAAACTGTTTTTCCCTGGCTCAAAACCCTTTGGGCTAATTCCTCAGCCTGTTTAAAGTTGGTGTTGAGGTATTGGGATTCTACTGCTTCTATATGCAAATCAAGAGTTAAGGCATAGCTGGTTTGCCAACTATCCCCTGGCAGAAGACTTAAGGCAACATCAAAGTATTTTACGGCTGTTTGATAAGCATTGGCAGCTTTAGCACGCTTCCCTGCTTGGGCATTTAGCGTGATTAGTTCTTGCTTCTGTTGTCCCCTTTGCAGACATTCTCTACCCTCATTAAGCTGGTTAACAATAGCAAAGATATTCTCTTGTCTTGTTTCCTCAGACCAACCAGAAGCCAATAGTTGACCAATTTGCCAATGGGTAAGTTTTCTCTCTTGCGGGGGAATCAAAGTATAGACGGCTTGTTGCAAACGATCATGGCTGAACTTATACTCAACTTCTGGCTCAGAACCAAGGTATTCTTCTTGTAAGGGTATAATTAGCTGTTGGGCGATCGCTTCTTGCAAAGCAAAGGTTATTTCTTCTGGAGATTTTTCAGTAACAATAGCTAGGGTTTGCAACTTAAACTGATTGCCGATGCAGGCGGCTAATTTGAGGGTTTGTTGAGTCAAGGGTGCTAAAGTTTGAATTTTAGCTGCCATAAGTTCAACGACATTATCAGTAAAACCCCATTCTCGAATGCGTTTTAAGTCCCATTGCCAACCCCATTCATGGCTATAATCCACTTGAGGGTATTGGAAGCGAAATAATCCTTCTTGATAAAGAGAGTGTAAGAAGATATTAATAAAGAAAGGATTGCCGTTAGTATGATTTAGAACTAATTGGGCTAATGGTTCGACTTTTTCGGCATTACTATTAAAGGTATCAACTATTAGTTGGCTAACTTCTTTTAAACCCAAAGGTTGAAGTGAAATTCTCTCAACAATTACTCCATTTTGATGAATTTCCTCAAGCATCAAACTTATGGCATGAGTGTTATCAACTTCACTGTCACGATAAGCTCCAATTACGAAGAGATTTGTGATGCCTACTAAAAGTTTGGTTAACTCCATTGAAGCCGGATCTGCCCATTGTAAGTCGTCTAAAAATAACACCAAAGGATGTTCTTTTTGAGCAAAGACTTGACTAAAATTTCGGAATACTAAGTTAAAACGATTATGGGCTTCTGCTGGGGCCAAATGAGGAATATCAGGTTGGGAACCGATTAAAAGTTCTACTTCCGGAATAACTTCGCTAATAACTCGACCATTAACCCCTAAAGCTATTTGGATTTTTTCTCGCCATTGATTTAGTTGCGTTTCTGTTTCAGCTAAGAGATGTTTAATTAATCCTCGAAAGGCTTGAATAATACCCAGGTAAGGAATATCCTGTTGATATTGCTCGAATTTCCCTGTTATAAAATAACCACGTTTGGCCGTAATAGCCTCGTAAAGTGAAGCTATTAAAGTTGATTTACCAATACCTGGAGAACCAGTCACTACAGTTAACTGAATAGCTTTTTTATTTTGCTTAGTATCAGTTTGATGGTTGATTTCTGCAAATCTTTGCAGTAGAGTAGCAGCTTCTTTTTCCCTACCATATATTCTTTGAGGAATTTGAAACCTATCGGTAATATCTTGAGTACCAAGGGGAAACGGACTAATTTTCCCTTGTGTTTGTAGTTGAAGTAAGCATTCTTCCAAATCTGTTTTGATACCCCAAGCACTTTGATAGCGATCTTCGGCATTCTTCGCCATCAATTTCATCACAATATCTGCAACAACCTGGGGAACTTCTTCACTGATAATTGAAGGAGGCATTCTCGCAATATGACAATGTACCAATTCCAAAGGATCTTTAGTAGAAAAAGGTAAATCACCACTCAGTAACTCATAGAAGCTAACCCCAAGTGAATAAAAGTCGCTGCGGTAATCTACATAACGGTTCATTCTACCAGTTTGCTCTGGGGAGATATAAGGTAAAGTCCCTTCTAAAATGAGGGGGTTACTTAAGGTGGTATTTTCTTGGGCTAAAACCGTTGAAATACCAAAATCAATGATCTTTAATTTTCCTGTGGTGGGATTAAAAACAATATTAGAAGGATTGATATCTTTATGAATAATTTTGGCAGCATGAATTTGCCCTAAAACAGTAACAATTTTACTTGCAATTAATAGAAAATCATGTATGTCTAAAGGTTCTTCCTTGGTCAATATTTGTAATGATTCGCCACCAAAATCCTCAAGAATAATGACTAAAGTATTACGATATTTTTCTAGGCTATAAGCTGTAACAACTCCTTCTATATGAAGATTGCGAAGAATATTATATTCCCTTTGGTATCTGCATACTTCTTCTAGTGTAGGGTAATTCTGTTTAAGTACTTTGAGAATAACAGGTTGCGTATCTTTCTCTCTAATACTTCGGAATACTAAAGAATTTGTACTCTCGTGAATTTGAGAGATAATTTTATAACCAGGAACATTAATCATCTGAATGTCTGTGAAGTTCAAAGGGAATCATAGACACTGAATTATTCTACCTCTAAATCAGATAACCGGAGTATTGATATATTAACAAAGCAAATTTTTGACTTGCTTGTAGGATTATATGAGTCAATACTAGCCAAATTTCCAGGTACAATTCCCCCCATTTTTCTGATGTCGTATATTAGCCAAGCTAGGATCATGAAAAGACGAGGGATAGCCAAACAATCTGCCCTTGAACTTTTCCTTTTGTAGATACTTAAATTGTCATGTCTTCAACTTCATTTCCCACCTCTAATCCCCTAGTTGCCTTCTCTGAGTATCTTGCTGCGTTAGTTGCCCAAATAGAGCCGACTGTAGTTGCAGTTAAGGGGCGATCGCGCTTTTCCTCCAGTGGGATATATTGGCAACCGGGAATCATTGTTACCTCAGAATCTTACCTCAAAAGATCCGAAGAACTGACAGTACTTTTAGCAGATAATTCCAGTATACCTGCAAAACTGCTCGGCAGAGATATTAGCACTGACATTGCTGTTCTCCAAATTGAAGATCCAGAATTACCGGTAGCGGAAATCAGCGACAATAATTCATTGCAAGTGGGACATCTAGTTTTAGCTTTGGGACGTTCTCGTGAAGACGGACTCAACGCTTCTATGGGGCTAATTAGTACAATAGGAGAAGCTTGGCAAAGTCGCAACGGTGGCTTAATTGACCGGTTAATTCGCCCCGACTTGAATCTTTACCCAGGCTTATTCGGAGGCCCTTTAGTGGATGTAACAGGAAAAGTTGTGGGCATGAATACCTCCGGCCCAGGCGCATGGCTTTGACAATTCCGGCGACTACCATCAATCGAGTTGTCAAACAGCTTTTAGAACAAGGAAACATTGCACGAGGTTATCTCGGATTAGGGATGCAGCCTGTACCCTTACCAGAAAGTCTGCAAAGTAATCTTTCCCTAGATTCTGAAGTGGGAATATTAGTAGTTAGTGTAGAGTCTCAAGGGCCAGGCAGATCAAGCAGGAGTTCTTATCGGTGACATACTGCTGGAAATCGATGGTAGTCTCCTGAAAGATGTTGCTGATGTACAAAGGAAGTTAGGAACACAAAGTGTTGGTAGAACCTTGGAAATACAGCTTATTCGTGGCGGCCAATTAATTGAAGTTACAATTGTACCTGGGGAAAGACCGACACAAGGTTGCTGTTAACAAATCAAAGTTCCCCCCGCATAATCAATGGTAAATGATAAGTGATAAATGGATTAAGGTAGCAGTGTATGCAGAAAGCCCTATGGTGCGAGAGGGTTTGCGTGCTTTGATGGAGTCACAACCACAACTCGAAGTTATTGGTATGGCTTCAAGCTTTTCTAGCTTGGTTAAACTCTTAAATTATCAACAGCCGGAGGTGATTTTATTAGATTGGAACTCAGCAGCCGAGGAAGCTTTTGGGGAGCAAATACTAGGTGATGATAGCAAGCTAGATATGCTGACTGTGGTTATTTTAGTTGATGAAGAAAATAGTGACTGGTTGGTAGAAAAGCTACGTTCTGGGGTATGTTCGGTATTACCAAATTCAGCTACAGTGGAAGAAATTGTTGCCGCAGTGGAAGCTGCTGCAACAGGGTTAGTAGTCTTACACCCAGAAGTGGTTGATACTCTGTTGAGTCGTTACTCCACTGCCCCCTTACCAACTTCTCCCCTTCAAGCTTTAACCCCGCGAGAAATGGAGATTTTGTCAATGTTAGCTTTAGGATTAAGCAACAAAAACATTGCCAAGCAATTGCAAATTTCTGAACATACTGTGAAGTTCCATATCTCTTCTGTTTTTACCAAACTAAATGCTTCAAGCCGCACTGAGGCCGTAGCTTTGGGAGCAAGGTTAGGTTTGATTATGCTTTAAATTCATCTTGAGAAAACTTAGAAGCAATTGTCTCTAAAACCTGCTCTTCTGGAGGGGTGATTTGACCATCTAAAAGAGCAATTTGCTGGCAGCGTGCTAACAATGGTGGTGCTAAATCTGGGGAGAGTTGCTCTAACAATTCCTCTAAAGGTTGAGGCTCTTTGATATGATTTGCCATAGCCTGTAAAGATTTAGGTGGCAAGTCAGCTTTTTGCAATTCTAGGACGATATCCGACCAAGATTTCTCCGGGTAGCTAGCTAAAAGCATATGTACCAAAATGCGATCCATAATTTCTTGTTGTTCTATTGCCCCTTGGAAATAAACTTCACTTTCCTGCTGAATCTCCTCAACAGTAGCTGGTTCAGCCGTGGGATCTTGCTTAGCCTCATAATAGCGACAAGCTGCTTGCCCTAAACCGTACAGCATAATTGCATTGGTAGAAGCACCAACAACCAATCCTACCCCTGGTATCACTTCAGCAAAGCTTAAGCCAGTTTTCACAAAGCCAGAACCTCCTAAAGCTAAACCAAAAATGGCTAAGACTTCCCCTCGACGACTTGGATCTTCTAGATCTAAGCCATAAACAGCAGCAATTTCATAAATTAATTCCGCTTGCAGTTGTGCTGTTGCAGCTAGATCTAAAGCAAATAGTGCCGCAGCTAAAGGAGGAATAAAGTTAGTCGCAACCCCAATACCTGCACCGCGAATCGCTTTTTGCACCATGAGGCGGTGAGCAATTTGCTTAGGGGTTTCTAGGGGATATTCTTGTTGTACTTCTTTGACTCTTTCTAAAGCTTTTTTGGTATCAACTTTGCCCAGTAAACTTTTTAGCCAACTATTACCAAATTTTCCATTAACAAACTTGATGATCGGATTTTCAGCTACCGAAGCGAGGGTTTCTCCAGTAGTTTGAGTAGCTTGTTCAAAGAACTCCTGCGCCCCAGCCGTAGCTGCTTCTCCTAATTCCGAAGCAAGTTCTATTGCTGCTTGGCCGGTTTGAAAGGCAATGCTGCCCACAATTTCACCAACTTCAGTGGCTGTTTCTATTGCATCAGCAAGAGGCGAACGAGATTTATCATTCATCACATTCATCATTTGTTATTTACCATTTACTAGTTTAGCCTGGGGAATGATCACTGTTCATTGAAATACTGCGAAGATTTTGGGCGCGAATTAACTCGCTGAAACTTAAGCTAGAACGCCCTTCTATTTTAGCCACCTCTTCAATTGCTTTTAATAAATTTGTGGCAGCTTCTGTGCGACTATAGCCCCTTCTTTGAGCAACTTTGATTGCTGCTTCATCAGCATCAACTTCCCTTCGGGAACTGCGATTGTGTTGCCAAATTTGACTTGCTGCTAATGCACCTAAACCTCCTGCTACCAAAAATCCTAAAGCATCTCCTTGAGTAAGTTCAATAACGCTATCTACAGCCCCTAAAAAAACAATACCTTGGTACAAATCAGGTTTAAACCATTTCACCCCAGTTAACCAACTAATGGTTCTCAAAAGCAATAAATCCCTTGCTCCTGTGGGTAAAAGTTGCCACAAATCGAAGTTAATGTAAATGGGGCGATTTCCTCGCTTCCAAGGATAGGGAAAATCAGCACTAACGACTTTACTCTGTTGAGGCTTGTTGACAATTTTGGTAAGCATTCGTCCTGATGCAGGCATTAAATCCAGTAAGCGACGAATTTCTGAGTCTAGATTCATGGGGAGGTTGCTTATTGTTAAAAATTATTAAAATAGGAATAGAAGTTAAATAGAAATTTTATGCAACTAACTTGGTTAGACAATAACTCCTGGATTATAAACGTAGGTAAACAAAATATTCTACTCGATCCTTGGTTAGTAGATTCTTTGGTGTTTGCTAACTTACCTTGGTTGTTTGAAGGTAAGCGCCCCCAACCCTTAGCAATTCCTGAATCTATCGATTCTTATCCTGCTGTCTCAAGGTTTAGAAGATCATGCCCATCCCCCAACTTTGAAACAATTAGACCACAATATTCCTGTAGTTGCTTCCCCTAATGCGGCTAAGGTAGTTCAGGAATTAGGTTACAGCCAAATCACCACCTTAAAACATGGGGAAAGTTTTACCCTAGCTAATAAAGTTGAAATCCAAGCTGTACCAGGATCTCCCATTGGCCCAACTTTAAGAGAAAATGGTTACATTCTCAAAGATTTAACCACCGAGCAAAGTTTATACTACGAACCCCATGGTAATCATGACCCAGAAATCAAACAATCGGCTCCAGTAGATGTGGTGATTACTCCTTTGGTTAGTTTGGTTTTGCCCTTAGTTGGCCCCATAATTAAAGGACAAAAAAGCGCTCTGCAAGTATCTCAATGGTTACAACCAAAATTTATCTTACCCACTGCGGATGCACAAGAAGTAAGTTATCAAGGATTACTAGTTTCTTTGTTAAGCTCTCAAGGTAGCCTGGAAAAGTTTCAAGAAATGCTCACGGAAAACGACCTTAATACTAAAGTAATTCAACCAAAACCCAACCAAGCTATAAACTTAAACGGATCACTAATTAAATAGTAAGGTTTCAGGTATTAAGATTGCTTATTTTGACAAGGAAACAGGGAACAGGCAAGGAGGAAAAGAGATGCAGAAATTTCACCTGTTAGGAAAAGCGATGTCATATAGGCATCATTTGGAATTGCTATAGTAGCAAAGGTTCAATATTTAATGAGCAATGAAATGGCTACATATTTAATCACAGGTGCAAATCGCGGTATTGGTTACGAATTAGCTAAACAAGCTAAAGAATCAAGTGAGAAAGTTATTGCCGCTTGTCGTCAAAGTTCATCTCAACTTGATAGTTTGGGAGTACAAGTAGAAACAGGAGTTGATATAGGAGACGCTGCCTCCGTTGCCAATTTAGCAAAACGCTTGCAAGGAACTTCTTTAGATATTCTCATTAATAATGCCGGAATTTGGTCAAAAAGTACTCTTGATGACCTCAACTTTGATGGTATGGTACAACAATTCAAAATCAATTCCCTTGGGGCTTTGCGGGTAACTCAAGCTTTACTACCAAACCTTCACTCTGGTTCTAAAGTTGGCATTGTTACTAGTCGCATGGGTTCTATAGAAGATAATACTTCCGGGGGTTCTTATGGCTATCGTATGTCCAAAGTTGCTGTTTCTATGGCCGGAAAATCTTTATCTTTGGATCTTAAACCCCAAGGTATTGCTGTCGCTATTTTGCATCCCGGTTTAGTTAGTACTGATATGACTGGACATCAGGGTATACCAGCCTCGGAAGCGGCGGCAGGTTTGTTGCAAAGAATTGAGGAATTAAATCTAGAAAATACAGGTACTTTTTGGCACGCTAAAGGAGAAGTTTTACCTTGGTAATAGACAATGCCTTTAGTTAAATAACCAAATTGAGCAAGCTTTTTAATCCACAATGTTAAGACAATCTCCTTAAGCTAAAAGATAGCACTTCTTTTTTTAGGAACAAGGAATATCGTAACTTGTGAATATCTACATTCTTAATCTTCTAGTAATTGGCCTACTTTTACTGGTTGTTACCCTGGGTTCTGATTGGATTTCTTCCCGTTTGCCCCTTTCTTTTGCTATCATCTATCTCGTCGTTGGTATATGCTTAGGCCCTTATGGGTTTGGTTTAATTCAATTACGACCTGATACAGAGTTTATCGAAAGATTAGCAGAATTTGTGGTTATTATCTCTGTTTTTGGTTGCGGATTGAAAATGAACCGCCCCCTCAAGCTTCAGCATTGGCAAACCACAGCCAGATTAATCGGCTTTTTATTGCCCCTTTCTATATTTGCGATCGCCGCCTCTTGTCATTGGTTACTTGGTTTAGGCTGGGGAGGGGCAATCCTGCTAGGGGGTATTTTAGCTCCTACTGACCCTGTATTGGCTTCAGAAGTGCAGTTAGGCGAAGTCAATGATCAAGATGAGTTACGCTTCGGCTTAACTTCCGAAGGGGGTTTAAATGATTCCTTGGCTTTTCCCTTCGTTTATTTTGGACTTTATGCCCTCGAAGATAACAATTGGGAAAATTGGCTACGGCAATGGTTAATTGTTGATTTGCTTTGGGCAATCATAGCAGCCTTAGTTATGGGGATTGTGGTTGCAAAAAGCATTATCTGGCTTGATAACAAATGGCAACGCTTTCACCCGATTGATGATTTAATGGAAGATTTTGTTGCTCTGAGTACGGTTTTAATTACTTATTCCTTAACAGAATTAGTTAACGGTTACGGGTTTTTGGCTGTGTTTGTAGCAGGGTTTGTTGTCCAAAGAAAATATTATGCTAATCAAGAAAAGCGTATTGCTCAATTGGAGTTTACTGAACAAATCGAAAAACTTCTCGAAGTTGCGACAATTCTACTCCTTGGTTCTTTTTTATTGATCGAACCAATTCTCAAATACGGTACTCAAGGCTTGTTAGTAGCCGCCCTGTTATTTTTCCTCATCCGCCCTTTGGGAGTATTATTAAGCTTTTTCGGTTCAGGTTTACCTCAACCAATTCCCCTGCTATTTGGTTGGTTTGGCATTCGTGGGGTTGGTTCTTTGTATTATCTTACTTATGCTATGGGTCAAGGTTTAGAAGGAGAGGTAGCTGAACAATTGGCTTGGATTACCTATATTGTGGTGGTTAGTTCGGTGATCCTACACGGTATTAGTGCTACACCATTGATGAGTTGGTATGAGAAGAGAGTAGTGGGGAGTTAGGGGGCTAGGGAGAAATATTACTTTTTGCCCATTTGTAACAAGTTAAGGAAGTATAGCCGTTGTCAAGCAAATACTTGTATCCATTGGGAAAAAAGGGATTGACAGTAAAGGTAAGGTGAAACTATGGGGATAGATTGATAGCTAAAAAGCTAAGAGCTAAAAACAGTTGACCAATGGAATAACAGCTTAACTTGTCACCAATGCTTTTTGCCTTTTAGCTATAACTAAAGTTATTTTTACCTTCCTATCGCTCTAGGTTACGAGGATCTAAAGCATCTCGTAAGCCATCTCCCAATAAGTTAAATGCCAATACTGTCGTAATAATTAACACTGCTGGGGGCCAAATCAACCAAGGCTGTAATACCAAAATCGAAGCATTGGTTGACAAAGAAAGCATATTACCCCAACTAGGATCGGGCTGCTGAATACCTAAGCCAATTAAGCTTAATACCGACTCAGCAATAATAAATCCTGGTATAGCTAAGGTAGCAGAAATAATTATATAAGTTGCTGTTTGGGGCAGAACATGACGCACAATAATATAAAGAGGATTCGCCCCAATAACCTTGGCTGCATCAACAAATTCTCGCTCTTTTAATGATAAAACCTGTCCCCTGATAACCCTAGCTAATCCTGCCCAACGTACAAAGGAAGTGATTAAAATAATTAGTAAAAAGCGTTGGGCGCTAGTTAAGCCGGGGGGCAATACCGCCGCTAAAGCTACTAAGAGATAAATACTGGGAATGGTCATTAGCACCTCTACTAGGCGCATCAAAAAAGCATCTACCCAACTACCAAAATAGCCCGAAATCCCTCCAATTAACATACCCAAGGGGAAAGATATGGCAATACCAATTAAACCAATACTCAAGCTAATTCTACCGCCAAACAGCAAGCGACTAAATTGATCTCGCCCTTGTTCATCAGTACCAAGAATATTGATTTTACCTGCTCCGGCAGCCCCAAAGAGATGAATATTACTCTTGATGCCTGGTAATACGGTTACTTCCTCAAATTTAGGCGGTAAAGGTAAAGTGAGTTTTAAGAAACGATAAGACCAACCCTTAGTAAATAATCGAATTCCAGAAGGCTGATCCCGGTTAACTTCTAACTGGCGATCGCCCGTTTCTAAACTAGTGGGGCCTTGAGTAATCGGATAAACGTGGGGCCCGATAAATTCCCCCTCTTGATTGCGCCAATAAATCTGGGTTGGCGGCAGCAAAGAACCATCTTTTTGGGAAGCATAGGGGTCGTAAGGGGCAACAAAATCAGCAGCAATCACAACTAAGTAAAAGACTAGCAGTAATAATGCTCCCAAACGTGCTAAAGGATTATTTTTAAGTTTTCGCCACCAATTCATATTTAATTTTTAGTTGTTTACAACCCTAATTTTAAGCGTAAGCCCTTTGGGCCAATCTCCTTTGTTCCTCCTGGTTTTTTTCATGTTCAACAACAAATACATTGGAGTAGAGATTAGCAGTAATCTGTTTGCCTTGTTGGGTTAAGGACAAATAATTTAAGGCATCTTGAATATAAGGATAAACTGCATTCCAGTAAAAAGAAGGATAACCTTGACGTAAATCATCAGGATGTTTGTATCCTAAAGCTTTATTAGCCCCTGTCTCTTCAAACTCATAGAATAAAGCACTAATTTTTTTCAAATAGCGGGGATCACTAAGCTGACCAATTAAATCAGCAGCACGGATTAAACCCGCATAATGAACTGTATCCTTATGGTCATCCTTTTCAGGAACTGGGAAACGAGTTAACTCAATGCTACGCTTAATAAACTCAGAATCAATCAGTTTGTGGCCACCAAAACGCTCATCAATAAATAGCTTACCCCGATCAACGTGATAGGGAGTTAAGCTAGCATCAGAAGCACCAGGGGGTAAATGAACCATTTCTCCATCTTTCCCTGTAGCATAAAGCCTTTCTAGTTCCCGATCTTGACGACAGACCCCTTTAACATAACCAATATCGTGACAAGCTAGGGAAATAATAAAGTGCAGCCAATCCTCCCCAGTTACTCCACCTTCTCGGATGTGTTTGCCCCGCAAGACTTCTTGACCTACTAGAGTAACTAGAATGGAGTGTTCGACATTATGATAGAGAGCATCGCTATTAGCAATATTTTCCATTGCCATACTGCCTGCCCAAGCAATAATATCTTCATAGTCATTATGTAAAGCCCCGTAAGTGCGGTGATAGCCCTTACGGAGTTTATCAACAAATTCGTCTATAAGTATTTCGGTGGCGTTAAACATCCTTGGTACTCACTTGTACTGAGAGTCGTAAAATGGAATTTCTATAATTAGACTTGAAAGCTTGCTAGTTTTTGAGGCTAATTAATATGTTAAACCTTAGTGGTTTGGCTTTAGTACAGTGCTAAGATTGAGTTATTCAAATCATAGAATGCAACAGAAGAGGAATTTTCGCTCTGAAAAGCATCACGATGAAGTTGTGTTTCATATCACTTTGCTAAGGAAAAAGGCTTTAATACCATAGTTGTCGTTGTCTTTCCCTAAGTATGATACCTATATAAATGGGCAGACAAAATTTTGACCTAGTTATATTCTATCGCTCCTTAATAAAGATTAAGCATCTTTTCAGGTTTAGATAGCCTCCCAAATAACCCTATTTTTTTGATTCAATGCTCAGCTTTGGTAACTCTCAGCCTAACAAGGCCGCTAGCAAATGGCAGCGCCAGTTGGATAAATTCGTTAGAGATAATCGCCAAGAATTGGCTGCTTTAGTTTGGGGTATGTCTCAACAAAGTGGATCTGAGGATAAAACCGTTGGTATTGATTGCCAAGGAGTTCCTCGCTTTGTTTATTGCCCCAGAGAAGCAGTTGAACAACTTAACTCTAACGTTAATGAACATCTCCAGGAGATTTTGGGTGTGATAGATGGCCATGATCCAACAGAAGAAGTACTGATGATTGGGATTGGCGACGGTGAAATTAAGTTAATCAATTTTAAACCGGAACCTTCTCCCCCAGAATGCTTTGAGGAAGTAGGGGAAAAAGCAGGAATTTTGTTAGATAAGCTAGAGCAAAGTTTGGCGGAATATCTACGGGGTTGAGCTTTGCGTAAATTTATACAGACCTAATACCCTATTACCTAGTTCATGATTAAGCTTAAACAACCAGAAATTAAATGAAAATTGACGAAATCACCTCTGCATTGAAAGAAGTTTTTCCTACAGCAACTCTAAAACATGAAAGCGAAGATTCTTGGCAAGTTGAGCCTGAAAACTTAAGATTACTCGTCCTGCTTACTGAAGATGGTTCTGAGTTACGTTTATTAATACCTATTGTTCCCCAACCAGAGGCTCAACCATACTTAGAGCAGCTTTTAGCTAGGAATTTTGAGCAAACTAAGCAAGGTCGCTATGCTCTAGAAAGAGGAGTATTATGGGGAGTATATAACCACAATCTCAATAGTTTAACTAAAGAAGATTTTCAAGAGGCGATCGCAACTATAGTTGATTTAAAAAATCAAGGTTTAGGGGAGCCATTTAATCAAATGATTGAACAGCGTCTCAAGCAAATCATCCAAGCAGCTAAGTTGCAAGGACAATCTTTAGAGGCTACCTTACAAACTATAGAGCGTTTTTATCAGGAAGGAATGCTCGGTGGTTTAGACCAAAGTTCTGAGGAAAGAGAACGGTTTATCAACGCTTGGCAACAACAGCTAAAACGTCTGTGGCCAGAAGTTAAACCTTAAATTGTTGAGCAATTCTATAATCATTTTCCTAATTCCTACGAGCTAAGTAATGCTCCTTACAGACGATTTGTTGTTGAATTATAAACGTTGTCGCCGCCGTCCTTTTTTAGATATTCACGGAGATTTTTCTCAAAGGGAGCCAAAACGGGATTTTGTTTTTAAGCTACAACAGCAGAGTAAAATTCATATCGCCAATGTTCTAGAAGAAAAGATTTACCAAAAACCTGATGCTCCTTACAAAGATTGGCAAGCCCTAGCTAACCAGACTCTTTTATTTATGCAGTTAGGGGTTGAACGCATTAATAGGGGGATTTTGCTGTTATCAGAATTTTCTGATTGGGGATTAAAAGAGCAACTTGATTTGCATCAGGTAACTTTGGTAGGTTTTCCTAGCCTTTTGGTAAAACAGCCAGGAAAGTCTCGATTTGGTGATTGGCACTATGCCCCTATTAATATTAAACTTGGTCGCAAAGCCAAACCGGAATATAAATTAATTAGTGCTTTTCACAGCCAATTATTAGCTAGCATCCAAGACAGATTGCCAGAAAATGGGCAAATTATTTTAAAAGAACAAAACACTTCTAACCTTAACCCAGAAATTTGGTTGCCAAAACTAAAATCCACCTTAGAAGAATGTTTAGAAATGTTGCAATCATATCAAGAACCAGAGGTATTTATTTCTCGCCAACGCTGTAGTCTTTGTCACTGGTATAGTCACTGCCATCAAGTTGCCGAAAATACTGCTCATCTTTCTCTTGTACCTGGAGTTACTCCTAATCGTTATGAATATTTGCAAACAGTTGGTATAACAACTCCAGAAGCTTTAGCTAATATTACCCCAGAAGAACATCAAGAGTCTTTAGGGCGGGAAATAGCCTTTTCCTTGCAACAACAAGCTCAAGCTATTTGGGAAAATAAAGCAATTGTTAAACCTACTGATTTATCCAGTAGCAATCTTACTATTCCGACTAACTCTGTAGAGTTATATTTTGATCTTGAAGCAGAACCAGAACGTAATATTGATTATCTCTTTGGTGTACTCTTAGTTGATCGTACCAATAATATTGAGCAATTTTACCCATTTCTAGCTGAAAAAGTGGCTGATGAAGGTTTGATTTGGCAGCAATTTTTAGACTTAGTTAAGCTTTACCCTCAAGCCCCTATTTTTCACTTCTCCGAGTATGAAGTTGATGCAGTAAGGCGCGTGGCTAATCTCTACAAGACTCCCGCAACCATCGTCGAACCTTTACTTTCCCGTTTTGTAGATCTTCACCATGTAGTCACAAAATCTGTGGTTTTACCTATAGAAAGCTATTCTTTAAAATCTATTGCTAATTGGTTAGGCTTTCAGTGGCGTGATCGTCAAGCAAGAGGAGATCAATCTGTTTGCTGGTATGACTGGTGGTTAGAAAGTAAAAATAGGTCTTGGTTAGAAACAATTTTGCGCTATAACGAAGATGATTGCCGTGCAACTATGCACCTAAAAAACTGGCTGGTTGACTTCCTTTAAAAAGAACAATGTTTAATGTTTAATCATAAACAGTAGTAGATACTATAAAGTTGTGCAAAGTTTCTTTAAATTACTGAGTTTTGCTAAGTAATTCATGGTTGTTCCTAAGTAAATAATGCTAAATTAAAGTTATGAAGCGTACAAGTATAAATATAATTTCAGGCGCTTTCTTTGCTTTCCATACCAACCAACCAAAAGGTGATTGATATGATACCCCCAATAACTCCTATTTTCTTGATACTGACTGCTCTGGGGAGTATTCTTTGGTATCAGCGCACTCCTCACGAAATTTATCGCGTTCTGGCCACTGTATTAGTAGTAGTTTGCTTAATTTGGGGTTTTGCGATCGCTCATTGGTCAATTCAACTATTAGGTCTATTTCTACTGTTTAAATTTAATTGGCTTTCCACAAAATTGGGCATTTAAAGTCACTCAAGACTGCAAGCTTTTCTAAAAAAGAGTAGCGACTGGTTTATAATCTAGGCTAACTTTGGATGTGCGCGCATATCCTTCGACTCATTAATTAAGTTGTGATCACCTTAAACTATACTTAAATTGATGACTTGCCTAGCTTATAATCCCAGGAGGAATCGCCCTTGTCTCGCCGCTACTTATTCACTTCTGAGTCAGTTACAGAAGGTCATCCTGATAAAATCTGTGATCAAATCTCTGATGCTATCTTAGATGCTCTGCTTACTCAGGATGAAGCCAGTCGCGTTGCTGCTGAAGTTGTAGTTAACACTGGTTTAGTACTAATTACTGGAGAAATCTCCTCCCAAGCCAGGGTTAATTATGTCAATATAGCTCGGCAAAAAATTGCGGAAATTGGCTACACAGACGCTAAAAACTGCTTTTCTGCCGATAGTTGTTCTGTATTAGTTGCCTTAGATGAACAGTCTCCAGATATTGCTCAAGGTGTCACCACAGCCCAAGAACAACGCCAAGCAATGAGTAATGATGAACTCGATCAAATTGGTGCTGGAGATCAGGGTTTAATGTTTGGTTTTGCTTGTGACGAAACCCCGGAGTTAATGCCTTTGCCCATTAGTTTGGCACACCATATTTCTCGACGTTTAGCAACAGTACGCAAAGCCGGAAAATTACCTTACCTAGGGCCAGATGGTAAAACTCAAGTGAGTGTGATTTACGAAGATGGCAAACCTGTGGGTATTGATACTATCTTAATTTCCACTCAACATTCAGAAACCATTGGGGAAATCAGTGATGGTGCTGCGGTACAGAAGAAAATCAAAACTGATTTGTGGGAAGCCGTAGTACAGCCAGTTTTTGCGGAGTTAGAAATCAAACCAGATCAAGGAACCCGTTTCTTAGTTAATCCTACCGGAAAATTTGTTATTGGTGGTCCTCAAGGGGACTCTGGTTTAACAGGAAGAAAAATTATTGTTGATACCTATGGTGGCTATTCTCGCCATGGTGGGGGAGCTTTTTCGGGTAAAGATCCTACTAAAGTGGATCGTTCTGCTGCCTATGCCGCGCGGTATGTTGCCAAGAATGTTGTGGCTGCGGGGTTAGCCCAGAAGTGTGAAGTTCAGCTTAGTTATGCCATTGGTGTTGCCCGTCCGGTTAGTATTTTAGTCGAAACTTTTGGTACAGGGAAAGTAGAAGAAGAAGTACTTTTAGATTTAGTTCAGAAGCATTTTGAATTACGTCCAGCAGGGATTATTCAAGCTTTTAATCTACGTCGCTTACCCGCAGAAAGAGGTGGCCATTTCTACCAAGATATAGCAGCTTATGGGCATTTAGGTCGGGAAGATCTAGATTTGCCTTGGGAACGCACAGATAAAGCTGAGGTGTTGAAAAAAGCTTTAGTTCAAACCACAGCAGTGGGAGTTTAGAAGAAGTAATAAGTAATGGGTGATGGGTAATGGGTAAGCTGTTACAAGCTTAAACAGCTTATTATGGCATTAGTTAAACAAACGGTTACTCTTGCCTGCTCCCTTAACTTTTCTTGGCTATTCCTTTGTAGGTATAACCTGCAATTTCCGGAGAACTTTTTTCGAGAAATTCTTCTACTTGAACTGCATCAAAATGATTTTCTACTAACAGCTTAATGTTACGGTTGAGATTACAGCCATCGCCAACAATTTTTTGTAGGGGATTCAGGCGATTTTGCCAGACTTGGACTTGGGGTTGATTACTTAATCCGTGTTCAATGAAGAAGAACCTTCCCCCTGGTTTCAAGACGCGATAAATTTCTTTTAAAGCCTTGTCTATATTAACGATGCTGCATAATGTCCAAGTACTGACAATACTATCGAAAGTATTATTTTCCATGGGCAAAGATTCACCATTAAGAACATAATGTTCCACTTTTAAAGGGGAAGCTTGGATGCGTTTTCGGGCTAATTTGTTCATGCCAGAGTTGGCATCAATAGTAGTTATTTTTTCTACCTTATCGGAATAATAAGGAAGATTTAAACCAGTTCCAAAGCCAATTTCTAAAACTTTCCCTTGTACATCAGCTAAAAGTTCCTGGCGGTATGTTGCTAATTCTTGACCAGACATAACCACATCTAATAAGCGAGGAAAAATTACTTTTGAATATAAACCCATAATCAATTATTAATTACTTACCCAACTTTCCTCTCACTAAATCCTGAATCTTCTTGCCATCAGCTTTTCCCTTAACCTGGGGCATAATCTTACCCATGACTTTACCCATATCTTTAGGAGAGGTTGCTTTAACCTCAGCGATCGCACCATCAATAATTGTGGTTAATTCTGCTTCAGAAAGTTGCTGAGGTAAATAAGTTTCAATAATGGCCAATTCTTGGGCTTCAACCTCAGCAAGATCCTCTCTTCCTCCTTGGGTATACTGCTCAATAGAATCCCGACGTTGTTTGGCTTGTTGCGCCAAAAGTTCTAATTCCTGGGTTTCGTTAAGACTATCTTGCCCTTGAGGACGTAAGCTAACTTCTTTATCCAATAAAGCTTTTTTGATACTGCGAACCGTTTGTAAACGAATTTTATCCTTCGCTTTCATCGCAGTTTTGATATCTTCACCAATACGATCTTTCAAACTCATAACAGCCAAATATCCCTTTATTATTCACTCTCGTAAATCCTAGCTTAATTGACAACTGACTCATCAATCATTGATCATTGTATGGCTTGCCGTTGCCGCAGGCATTATTGATAACTGACTAACTGAAAAAATGCGTATTCTCATCATGGGTGGAACCCGGTTTATCGGAGTCTACTTAACAAAAATTTTAGTAGAACAGGGTCACGAGGTGGTTTTATTTAACCGGGGGAATAAACCTGCACCCACCGAAGGAATACAACAAATTCATGGCGATCGCCAAGATTCTCAGCAGTTAAAAGATAAATTAGCCGGGGAAAGTTTCGATGCTATTTTTGATAATAATGGTCGAGAATTGAGTGATACTCAACCTTTAGTCGAGTTATTCAAAGACAAAGTTAAGCATTTTGTTTATGTAAGTTCAGCCGGAGTTTATCAAAAATCTGACCAGATGCCCCATATAGAAGGGGATGCTGTTGATCCTAATAGTCGCCACAAAGGGAAACATCACACCGAAGCTTATTTAAAAGAAGCTGGCATACCTTGGACTTCTATTCGCCCAGTTTATATTTATGGGCCAGAAAATTATAACCCCGTAGAAAGTTGGTTTTTCCATCGCCTGGTTCGAGATCGCCCCATACCGATTCCTGGTAACGGTATGCACATTACCCAATTAGGTCATGTGGCAGATTTAGCTAATGCCATGGCTTCTGTATTAGGAAACGAAAAAGCTATTGGTCAAATTTATAATATCTCCGGCGATCGCTATATTACCTTTGATGGTTTAGCTAAAAGTTGTGCTGAAGCTATGGGCAAATCTCCAGAAGAGATTAAATTAGTTCATTACAACCCCAAAGATTTTGATTTCGGCAAGCGCAAAGCTTTCCCCCTAAGATTGCAACATTTTTTCACTGCAATTGATAAAGCGAAAACAGAGTTATCTTGGCAACCAGAGTTCGATTTACTTTCTGGCTTAAAAGACTCTTTTCGCAACGACTTCCAAGCCAACAACCAAGCCCAAGCAGAAGTAGACTTTTCTACTGATGACGAGATAGTGTAGCCGTTATTATTAATAAGCACCAGAGAAAACCTCTCAAATAATCACTGATAATTGATATCATTGAGTTATGTTTACTCAATTCCGTACTCGCTATCCCCAAGGCAGCCTGATCAGTGAATTTGTCACTGTTGATCGGGGACAGTATATAGTAAGAGCTTTAATTCAAGATAAAGGTATCACTTTAGCTAGCGGCTTAGCTGCTGCTGAAACCATAGAAAAAGCTGAAGATCAAGCCAGAGAAAGGGCTTTTACTGCCCTTGGTATTAGCTTTGCTCCTTCAACTTCAACAAGCAACTTTGAGCCTAACCAACAAATTCCTGTAAGCCAGCCCCAAACCAACTTCTCAGCCCCAACTCCAACTCCCACCAAGGCAGCGAAAGTTGAGAATTTTGCTTTTCATAATACCAACTCCCAATCGACAATCCCTGAACCAATTAGTTCAGAACCAATTCTGGAAACTCCTGATTTTTCTGTAGCAACCGAAACATTACCAGAAAAAGAAAGTTTACCTCCAACCCCTCTACCTCAAGAAGTAGTTACCAAACCAGTAGCCCTCAACCCTGTTGATATGTCAGATGTGATTATTCAAACTGACATTGAAATGAAACGTTTAGGTTGGGGAAAAAAGGAAGGAGTAGATCATTTACTACAAACCTACGGTAAGCGAACTCGAACTTCTTTAACAGATCAAGAATTGAAAGAGTTTCTGCAATATTTACAATCTCAATAAGGCTTATGCCGTTAAACTTTGAAGTCAACAGTTTTAGCTATCGGAAACAGGGAACAGCCAGCAGAAAAGAGCTACAGCTATTTTACTTCTTCAGTAACACCTTCTAAAAAACCAATCAATCCTTTTCCCCAAGGATTTTCTTGTGCAAAGTGTTCACCAATTTTTAATGCTACAGTTTTAACAGCAAAGTTCACTAACACAGGGCAAATCTCTATCTCAATTGCAAATAAATCCTTGAATTTGTCCACAATTCTTTCTTCACAAGCTACCTTAAAAGAAAAGTGTTAGGAGACTAAAGCTTAATGACTGGTACTGAATTATCGATGTTAGGATTACTTCTTTTCCCTGGTTTATTGCTATCGATACTGGTTATGTTCACCTTTTCTAAAGGAGGATGAGGCTTTAAGCTAAATAGGGCAGGGTTGCATCTTTATTAGGTTATGGCTAAGAAAAAATTTAGGCACTTTCTCTTGCCGACTTTTGGTGCGGCTATTTTACTTGGTGGTGGCACAGCAATTTATTGGTTACTGGTGCGGCCATATTTTTTTGCAGCGCAAAAGCTTACGGGGGCAGAGTTAGTCCCCCAAGAAGTTATTTTTGCTGCCTCAATTTCCACAGATGAGGAACAATGGCAGCAATTACAACAGTTGGGAACCCCAGAAAGTCAACAGGTGATTAAGAAGCATTTTGGGGATCTTAAAAATACTTTCCTGCAATCCAATGGTTATAGCTATGAAACCCACATCCAACCTTGGGTAGGGCAAGAGATCACCATTGCCTATTTCGCAGCAACTCAATCTCCTTTAATTGTGCCGAATGCCCTTTCTTCAGAGAATTTGGGTAAGCCTATGGTGTTTATTTTACCTATGGAAAATCCAGTACAAGCAGGACAACTTTTGGATTCTCCTAACTCTGATACTGAAAGCAAAAAACTCCGCCGCACCTATAAAGGAGTGGAGATTGAAGAAATTCAAAATAGTCAATCTCAAAAATACTCCCTGACTATTATCAAAAATTTTCTGGTTGTTGCTAATGATCCTCTAGTTATGGAAAAGGTGATTGATAGCTACCAACAAAAGACATCTTTAGAAGCTGATTCTAGTTATCAAAAGGCTTTAAGGCAGTTGGGAAAAAAAGTTGATTTTGCTCGTTTTTATGGGCATTTCCCCGCAATATTTGAGACGGCGGCTGCTAATTCTCTTTCTCCCCCTCCAGAATCTTCTAAGCAACATAGACAGGGAGTTACTGGTAGCTTAACTCTCACTTCAGAATCTCTGCATTGGCGAGGGATCATTTGGGGAAAACCGGGAGAATTTATGCAGCAAGTCAATTCTCCTGGAGATTATTTAACCCAATTGAGGGAAAAGAGTTTAGCTTCCCGCTTACCTAAACAGACTTTGTTTTTCTTCTCAGGTAATAATCTGCCTGCACAATGGCAAGGTTGGGGTAGTGAGGCAGATTTGTTACCCCTTTTACCTGTCGGTGCAAATACTATCTCTAATTTTATCAACGAAAATACCGGGATGAGTTGGCAAGAAGATTTCCTCCCTTGGTTAGGAAAGGATTTCGCTTTAGCATTGACTCCTATTTCTGAAGATAGCTTAATTAATTTTACTGATAGCGGGGCTGTAGAATTGGGGGCGGCTTTAGTTACTGTTGCTCAAATTGAGGATCGTTCCCGTGGTGAAGTAGCCCTAAAAAAGTTGGATGAAGCAATGGGTGAAAGATCTCAGTTTCAGGTTAAATCTGCTCAACAAGCAGGGCAATCTGTGGTTAATTGGCAATCACCTTTAGGAGGTGTGGAAGCAGTACATGGCTTGCTACCACAAGATATATTTTTCTTTTCTTTAGGCGCTCCTATTAGTAATAAAATCTTACCAAAACCTCAGCCTAATTTACTGTCGAATAAGTTTTTTCAGCAAGTAGTAAAAAAAGGGGTTGCCCCTGTTAATAGTGAGTTATTTTTTGATGTCGAAAACTTTCTGGCTCAAAAAGGAACTTTAGCTTTCCCAGAAGGGCAAAAGAATTTACTTGAAGCTATTCGTGCTTTTGGTGTCACAACAACGGTTGTAGATGCTCAAAATACTCGCTTTGAAGCAATTTTCTTATTACAAAATATCTCTCCTAAACCTAATCTTCCTAATTCATCAGAAGAGGATTCTGAACCAAAAAGTTCTCCTTTTCTTGAGGGTTCTCCTGTTGATAACAATTCTCGAAAATGATGACAGATTAATTCCTGTAGAAACTGGGTTACAAAAGTATATATTGATTAAGTAATATCACCACCCCAGTTGAGCTGATTTGACTATTTGCGATCGCTCCCAGTTCAACTAAAAATTCTGCTAGCCCAAATTCTCCAGTCTGGTTAATTGTTGGCTATGAAAACTTTAGTTTTAGCTCTTAGTCATTTATACTTGATACGAAAATGATTCTACTTTTTAGGGACATCTTAAATTTATTCTAAGGGCGATTCTCCAAGGTCAACCATTCTCCTTCAAAGAGGCTTTGCAAACGTGATCGCCCTTTAATTATCTCACTGTAGCTTTGATGAATAAAATCTTCCCAAAATTATCCCTAGTTGGTAGTTTAGCATTGAATTGTTTAGGTTTGAGCTTTCAAGTTCAAGCTCAAATAACCCCAGATTCTACAGTTGGCACTCTTGTTAATAGTAGCAACGGTACTCCCTGTGTAGCTGCTATCTGCGCCATTACAGGGGGAAATCTCCAAGGTTCCAACCTCTTCCATAGCTTCAGGGACTTTTCCCTAGTCGGAGGCAATACAGTCCAATTTAATAATGGTGCTGTAACCAATACTTTTGTCCGAGTTACGGGGGGACAAATTTCTAACCTTGATGGCATAATTAATGCTAGCAATACTACCAATTTATATTTACTTAACCCCAACGGTATTACCTTTGGCAGCAACGCCCAACTAAATATTAGTGGTTCTTTCTTTGCTAGTACCGCAGACAGAGTAACCTTCACCGATAATAGTTTTTTCAGCGCTACAGATACTAGCAATTCTGCCCTATTAACGGTAACTGCCCCAGTTGGTTTGCAGATATTTGCTAATCCTGGGGCTATCATTAATCGTTCTACAACTGGGTTAGCTGTTAATCCAGGTCAAAATATTACCTTGATTGGCGGTGATATTAGTTTAGAAGGAAGTAACTTGATTGCTCCAGGAGGGAAGGTACAATTAGTAAGTACCAGCAACAGCACTTTTAACCTCAACTCTATAGGGGCTGTTCCTAACCCTGGAAAAATCAGCTTAACTTCTGGTGCAACGGTTAACACTAGTGGTTTGGCAGGAGGAAAAATAACCCTCCAAGGTGGGGCTATTAATCTGGATCAAGCATCTAGTTTAATCTCTGACACCTTCGGTAATTTACCCGGTGCAGGTATTGATATTCAAGCCACAGAATTTAAGCTAGAAGACCGTTCTTACCTTTCCTCCTCAACGTTTTTAGGTAATGCCAAGGCCGGGGATATTAACATCAATTCTTCAGTGGTAGAACTCAACGGAGCTGCCCCTAATGGCCTTAAAGATGAAATTAGATTAGGTACTTTTAATCCTTTAGCACTGCGAGATGGCTTGTATAGCTTTAGTGCAGGAGGCGGTGCTGCGGGCAAGGTTAAGATTACCGCAAACCGATTACTATCTAAGGGTGGTGCAGCTATCCTCACAACTGCTTTTGCTAATGGTGCTGGGGGGGATATGGATTTCAACGTTACCGGATTAGCAGAAATTGATGAAGGTTCTATTTTCCTGGCTGGCACGGCTGGGGTAGGGGCTTCGGGGGTCTTTGAATTCACAGCAGGGCAGTTGCGCTTGCTTAACGGCTCAGTTTTCAGTACCACCCCTAACCAAATTAGTTCCGGCAAGGGTGGGGATATGACTATTAATGCAGGAAGCGTCGAAATTAGGGGAACGCCTGCCAATGCAACTGCTCCCGTAGGCTTGTTTACCACCACCCTTGGCGGAGGAGCCGCAGGTAACTTAAAAATTACAACAGGACAGCTTGTAGTAGCTGAAGGAGGGCAACTTTCCTCTGCCACATCCGGGGCAGCTAAAGGTGGCAATCTTGATGTTATTGCGGATGTGGTTGATCTAAGGGGTATTTCACCAGATGGCATATTTTTGAGTGGTTTGTTCGCTTCTTCCTCTCTACTCACTGTGGGAGGACAACCGGGTAATGCCGCCGCAGGGAATCTTACTATTAATAGTAAACGAGTTAGTGTGAGGGATGGGGCGCAAATTTCTGTGGCAACAGGGGGAAGCAACCCAGCAGGGAGCATCTCCATTAAGGCTTCAGAATCAGTTGAAGTGTCAGGGTTTGCCACAGGAGTAAATCCTTTTGTCGAAGCAGTTTCTTTTGGTGTCTTGGGTGATGGCATTGTCCCTAGTGCCATTGATTCTAATACCAGTGGTGCAGGGGCAGCCGGAAACATTGATATTCATACAAAAGATTTTAGGGTAGAAAATGGGGCAGAAGTTGGAGTAAGAGCTACTAGTACCGGTGGGGCTGGCAACCTTAATGTCAAAGCAAGGCGCATTCTTCTTGATAATCAAGGAACTATCTCCGCAGCAACAGTTACGGGGGCAGGGGGTAACATTCGTTTAAATGCTATAGGGATTATTCTGCGGCGTAACAGTCGTATTGCAACGGATGCTGGTAATGCAGATGGAGGCAACATCATCATGGAAACCGGCGTACTTGCAGCCCTAGAAAATAGTGATATTACTGCCAATGCTCAACAAGGTAGAGGTGGTAGGGTGATTATTACGGCTGAAGGTATTTTTGGAACAGAGTTTCGTGCTTTCTTAACTCCCCAAAGTGACATTACTGCAACCTCTGACCTCGGGCCGCAATTTAGCGGTGTGGTAGATATTACCACCTTGGGAGTTGACCCTAGTTCGGGACTTGTGGAGTTACCAGATGAAGTTGTTGATCCCACCGAACAAATTGCTGTTGGTTGTGCTACCTCTGCTGAAAGTCGCTTTATCATCACAGGTAGAGGGGGTTTGCCAGAAGATGCAGCAGGAACTATTCGAGGGGAAACTATATGGCAAGATTTACAAGATTTTTCTGGGGAAGAACAACTTAGCAACACTGTGCAGCCTCCCCAGGCAAATAATTCTTCTTCAACTACCGAACCTTTACCTGTTCAAGCAACAGGCTGGGTAGTTAATGAATCAGGAAATCTAGAATTAGTGGCGCATCTATCAGAAGCCGGTATTCAGGGATCATGGGCTGATGTACCGGAGTGTGGGGTGGGAAGTTAAGTAAATAGGTAATGGGTAATGGGTAATGGGTAAATCTACGCTGTTCCCAGCTTCCTGCTCCCTTCTGCATAGAAAACTTTAAGCAAATTGGATTAATATAATGTTTCTCTGGGAAATTAAACGTACTGTTAAGTACTTGTTTGCAAGGACAGGCTTCAGTAAGGTTAAGTTTGTTGCTTGGGCGATCGCAACTTTATTTGTGGTGACATCTTTTATTCCTGCTGTGGCCCAAAGTCCTCCACTTCAACATAATCAAATAGTACAAGTCAACCTTTTGCAACAAGGCAAACAGCTTTATGAAGGAGGAAGATTAGCTGAAGCTGCTACAACCTGGCAACAAGCACTGGATAACTATCAACAACAAGACGCTACTCTTAAGCAAGTTCAAACCTTGAATTACCTCACCTTAGTTTATCAAGACTTAGGAAAATGGTCAGAAGCTAAAGAGGCGATCACCACTAGTTTAACATTATTGCAAAGTCAGTCAGAATTAACCTCCATGGGTATTGCTTTGTGGGGGCAAACCTTAAACAATCAAGGGAGTTGGCAACTGGCTAGAGGACAAACTGAAGCTGCCCTGGAGACTTGGAAACAAGCGGCACAGAAATACCAAGAGGCGGGTAATGACCAAGGGAGGTTAGGAACTCAAATTAATCAAGCCCAAGCCCTGCAAGTTTTAGGACAGTATCGTCAAGCAAAATCCCTCTTAGAAAAAATTGAGCAACAATTGCAATCTCAACCAGATTCTTTACTCAAAGCTGATGGTTTGAGAAGTTTGGGGCGGGCTTTACAAACCGTTGGAGATCTGCGCCAAGCTAAGGTTATTTTAGAGGAGAGTTGGCAGATTAGCGATCGCCTCAATTCAACAGATGATGTGAGTGCCACAATTTTTAGTTTGGCTAACGTGGCTAGGAACTTAGGACAAGAACAAGTTGCCCTAGATTACTATCAAGAAGCGGCGAGGACGGCCCAAAATCCGATCATTGTTCTCCAAGCTCAATTAAATCAATTAAGCCTCTTGGTTGCTCAGGAAAGGGTGAATGATGCAACTCAGCTTATACCCTCAATCAAAGCCCAAATCAAAAACTTACATCCCAACAGGGGTTTGGTTTATGCCAGGGTTAATTTTGCCGAAAGTTTGATGAAGTTTTCCTCCAGGGCTAATTATGACTCAGAAATTGCTCAGTTATTAGCAGAGGGAGTAAAAGAAGCCAAGCAACTACAAGATCCCCGTGCCGAAGCCGCAATACTTAACCAATTAGGTAAACTTTATAGCCAAAAGCAACAATGGACAGAAGCTGGTGAAGTTACTCAACAAGCACTTTACATCGCCCAAACCATTAACGCTGATGATTTAATCGCCCGTACTTCCTGGCAATTGGGTAAAGTATTTAAGCAAGAAAATAAAACCCAAAAGGCGATCGCCTCTTATCAACAAGCTTGGGAAACTCTACAAAAGTTACGCAGTGATCTTGTCTCCGTAAATTCTGATATTCAATTTGATTTTCAAGAAAGCGTTGAACCGGTTTACCGAGAATTAGTCAGTTTATTATTGCAAGCAGAGGATAATCAAGACAATCTGCAACAAGCCCGTCAAGTAATTGAAGCCTTGCAGCTAGCAGAAATAGAAGACTTCTTCCAAGAAGCTTGTTTAGAAGCTCGTCCGGTGGAACTTGAAAGCCTTGATGCTAAAGCAGCGGTTATTTACCCGATCATTTTAAGCGATCGCTTAGAAGTAATTCTTTCTTTACCAGATAAACCCTTAAAGCATTATGCCACTCAATTGGACTCCCAGAAAGTCAACAATATACTACAAAAACTATACTCTTCCTTCTATTTGGGGTATTCTAATGAAGAGCGGCTGCAACTTGCCCAACAGGTTTATGGCTGGCTAATCCAATCTGCGGAGGAAGACTTAGCAAGCAATAATATTCAAACCCTCGTGTTTGTCCTTGACGGCTTCTTAAGAAGCTTGCCCATGAATGCCCTTTATGATGGTAAGCAATACTTAATCGAAAAGTATAGCATCGCTCTGAGTCCTGGGTTGCAACTACTACCACAAGCACGTTCGAGAGCCAAACTCCAAGCCTTAACCGCCGGCTTAACCCAAGCTCGCGCTGGGTTTCCGCCCTTACCCGGAGTCGCCGTAGAAGTAGAACAAATCTCTTCTGATTTGAATGACCCTAAAGTGATGCTAGATGAGAACTTTACCCGTCTTGCTTTCCAAAGCCAAATTCAAGCCAAGGACTTTGGCATCGTTCACCTAGCCACCCACGGGCAGTTTAGTTCTGATCCAGAACAGACTTTTTTACTCACTTGGGACGATCGGATTAAAGTGAAGGATTTTGCTCGTTTGTTCCAAGAAAAGGGTCAAGGAACCAAACCTGTAGAGTTACTTGTTCTTAGTGCTTGTCAAACAGCAGCAGGAGATCGACGAGCAGCCCTAGGATTAGCGGGATTTGCCTTACGATCAGGAGCGCTCAGCACTGTAGCAACTCTCTGGTCTGTTAACGACCAGTCTACTGCTGAACTTATGAGCGAGTTTTATCAACAACTAACCAAAGTTGATGTCAGTTTAACTAAAGCAGAATCTCTGCGTCAAGCTCAACTCAAGTTGTTGAAAAACCCTCTTTATAACCATCCCTATTATTGGGCCCCTTTTGTCTTAGTTGGCAACTGGTTGTAAAGAGTTACTTTTATGTTCATCACCCATGAGGATTAATATCCATGTTTAAATTACAAAGTTCTCTTTCTCGTCAGCTATTTTTCTTCATATTCACAGCCTTGATTGCTGTTGGTAGTAGTTTATCTCAATCCGCTTTTGCCCAAGCTACATCAAGTGAAGATAATCTAACTCCTGACATTAAATTTCAGCCCCCAGGAGATCCTGCTCCCGGTGGTGGTACAGGAGGAGCAAGTCGCGGTGATATTCAGTTTAAAGTCCCCGGAGAGCCTGCCCCCAGTGATACTACAGGGGGAGGAAGTCGTGGTGATGTCGAATTTCGTCCTGTGGGTGATCCCACCCCCGATAGTGCTACAGGAGGAGCAAGTCGTGGGGATCTTCAATTCCGTCCGGTGGGGGAACCTGCACCTAAAAGCAGTGTAGGAGGGGGCAGTCGTGGAGATTTGGCCTTTCGCCCAGTGGGTAAACCGGCCCCAGAAAGAACAGTGGGGGGAGGCAGTCGTAGCGATGATGCCTTAGCCAAAGTTGTTCCTTTACTCCCCAGCAATCAATACGGACATACCGTAGCATCTCATCCGACTTTTTACGTTTACTTACCCACAAGCTCTGTTAAGCAAGTATTTTTCAGCATCCAAGATAAAAATAAGCAAAATCTCTACCAAACTACTTTAGAGGTTTCTGGCGAAGGGGGAATCCTTAGTTTTACTTTACCAGAAGATGCTCCAGAATTAGAGTTGGATAAAGATTATCAATGGTTCTTTGCAACCATCGAACCAAAGGGTATTTTACGCCCTGATAATTATGGGGTAACTGGTTGGATAAAGCGAGTTGCGCCACCAACAGCAGCAGTTGCTGATGCAGATTTATCTGCCATTGAACGTGCAGCTTTATATGCCAATGCCGGAATTTGGTACGATACCTTAAGCTTGATTGCTAGGGCCAAATTGGAGCAACCGAACAATAGTAGTTTGCAAGGTGAATGGCAAGACTTGTTGAAGCAAGTAGATTTAGATACAGTTGCAACTCAACCTTTGACAGAGCAGTTGTAGTGATTTGTCAAAGGTTAACTGCTGTTTTACTCCCCCCTGCCTTCTCAAGGGGGAGAATCTAGCAAAAGCTTTCTAGCTTCCAGTCCCTCTTTGTAAGGGAAATTTAGGAAGAGCAAGGAAGTGATGAACAACAATTTTTTGCCATGTTGCTCATCAGCTATAGACTTAGACTTCTCAGTAGCTAACATAAAATGGTATGAGTCTGTGATCTTAGAAGTTGCGATTCTTGATGTTAAGCCTGGTTTGGGTGCTGAGTTTGAAACTGCTTTCCAAACTGCCTCAATCATTATTGCTTCCATGCCAGGGTATATTGCTCATGAACTTCAACGTTGTCTAGAAACTGCCAACCGATATATTTTGCTTGTACGCTGGCACAAGTTGGAAGATCATACCATTGGGTTTAGACAGTCCCCAGAATATCAAGAGTGGCGTTCTTTATTGCATCATTTTTATGAACCATTCCCAACGGTAGAACATTATCAATTGGTAATTATTTAATTTGGTTGGAAATCTCTCCTTACTAAAAAATAGCTGTGAACTTTTTGGAGAGTACTTGCGGAAAACTCCTATGGGTTTCTGTAGAAACTCAACAACGTTGAATCCCAAATACGAAAGCTCATCCCCATGAACAAAAAGATTGTTTTAGGTAGTTTTTTAGCTAGCGGATTAATCGGTATCTCCTTGCTTACTGGTTGCGGAAATACAACCTCGAAACAAGCAATAGAACCAGCAACCACAGAAGAAACAACCACTACCACAACTCAAGAATCTCCTCCTGTCCCACAAGCTAATTCCCCTGTCCCCGCCGCTTCTCAAGGGGCTAAGGGGAATGTTGCTAGTAACAGCATTAAGCAAACGGGAACAGAACTTTGTACCAATGCAGCAGGTGCAAGACCAACTATCGCTTATTATGAAACTAAAGGTTTTGAAGTATCTATCTGCGGCAGGGATGGCGATATTTATTACCACGGGGCTGATAAAAAGAATGGTAATGCTATAACTTTGCCTGCTAGCTATCGCAACGGTGCTGGTTATGTAGCCGTTAATGGCAAAACAACTTACATTATCAACCAATCTTCCCTAACTGTATTAGATAACGGCAAGGAAATCCTTAACCAAGCGGTTATTACTGCCTCGGATTCAGAAACTGATGGTAATCAAGCTTATTGCCCCGATGCTGCTGGGGGAACACCTCAAATTGAATCCTATGAAACTAAAGGATTTAATGTTTATCTCTGTGGCGGGGATGGAGAAATTTTCTATCACGGCGTTGATAAAAAGAATGGTAATGCTATAACTTTACCGGCTAGCTATCGCAACGGTGCTGGTTATGTAGCCGTTAATGGCAAGACAACTTACATTATTAACGAATCTTCCTTAACTGTGTTGAATAACGGCAAAGAAATCCTTAGTCAGCCTGTCTTATAAGTTTTTGGGAAAACTTAAGTCATATCGCCAAGTAACTCAATTAAGTCAAGAAAAATGAACAAAAATATTATTCTCGGTAGTCTCATCGCTGGTGGATTAATCGGCGCTGCTGTTATTATGGGTTTTGTCATGAGCAAACCTGATGCCCCACAACAAGCAGCTATTGAAACAGAAGCAACAGAAACTACAGAAGAAGTAGTAGAAGAGCAAAACACTTCCTCAACTCAAACTAATCAAACTGCTGTCCCCGCACCTGCCTCACAAGCCCCTGCCCCCGCAGCGCAAAAGGTAACCGCACCTGCCGCACCTGCCTCAAAACCTGCCCCCGTAGCACAAGCACCCGTACCTACACACGCTCCAGTACCAAAAAAAGCTGTCTCTCAAGAGAATACTTCAGAAGGTTCAGAATTTTGCCCAGATAGAGCAGGAGGAGCGCCTCAAGTGGCTTTTTATGAAACGAAGAACTTTTATGTTTATATTTGTGATGTTGACCAACTCTATTACCATGGTGTAAGCAAAAAAGATGGTAATTTTATTAACCTTCCTGCTTACGCTGAAGAGGGAACAGGTTATGTAGCAGAAAATGGAGATTATACTTACATCATTAATGGTGCATCCCTAACTGTTATGCAAGGTGACAAAGTTCTTCAAGAAGAAAGGGTTTTTTAAGAAAACTCCAAGAAAAGATTTATCTATTGGTAAGGATATTTTATTTATTGGAGTACTCTAAGAGTAAGAGATTTAAGAGATTGAAGTTATGGGGGCATCTATTATTTGAAACGCACTAAATTAACTCGATAACGCTTCTTTTTAGTAATCGCCACATCTCCCACTTCCAAACGCCCTTTACCCCGCACAGAAATTAAGTCTCCTGATTCTACATTATGACTAGGTTGTTTGACATCTTTCCAGTTGACTCGCACATCTCCTGAACTAATCGCTTCGGCCATCTTACTACGAGACATACCCAAACCCGCAGAGGCGATCGCATCTAAACGTAGAGAAGCTTCTACGGTGGTTAGTTCTTTCTTTTTTGGGGGCCTAACTTTAAGTTCACTCAGTTCAATCCGTTTCGTTTTAACGGGAACAGAACGTACTTGCATTAAAGCTGTTTCTAGAAATTCTCCTAATTCTGGTACGACAACAACTTGGGCCCCTCGTTCTCCTAAAACGATAATGTCTCCGACTTTTTCCCTAACTACTCCTGTACCCAAAATTGCTCCCAAAAAGTCCCGGTGGTTAGCTGGGTCAAAAAGGAAGTTTCCTGCAATATCAAGGGCTTGTAGCTCAATTTGGCTCAGATCAGGGGGAACTTCTTCGCGGGCTATCCCCACTCTTTGCCTTTCGGCTTGAGGATACCCACCCCAAGCTACCATTTGCACTTCTGTTAAGCGATTAAAAATGCGTTCAACTTCTGCTAAAACAGGGGGAGATAAGAAGTCAGTTAAAGCCACTTCCCAATTTTTCAGAGAACGTTCAGCCAAATCAAGAACACGAGCAATACTCTCACGATCTTCAACCCCTTTTAATAGTTCTTCTCTCGGCAACATTTTAATCAATTATTCAGTTATTCAGTTATCAGTGCTTGGACAAGCTTACTAACCTCAGTAAAGATTGTCCTTTTTCCTTTACCCTTTCCCCCAAACTCAATACACTACAAAGAAAGTATATTCTTAAGTTTTTAGTTTTTAATTTTTAATTCTCAATCAGTATATCCTTGCATCTCCTCCGGGGTAAACCTTCGTAAAAGAGATGTTGCTTCATCAACCTGTTGTTCTGTACCTTGGACGACGATTAAATACTTACCTGCATTAAGACGGTTACGGTATGGTAAGGCATCACCACTTCCTAATGATAAACCTATTCCACCACCAACGAAAGCGCTGCCCATTGCTCCGGCGATCGCACCAAAGATACCACCAATAACATGATTGCCTAAAACTCCAACTCCACCGATGATATCTATTTTAGTGATGGAGTTGAAAGCAAAGCCAGCCAAAAAGCCAAAAGGTACTAGCCAAATTGCCATAAGCTTCGCTCTTTTTGTAGCTTGGGTATTAGGGTTAAGAAAGCCAAATTCATCAGCGCTTTTGTAACCTCTTCCCAAAATACTAACTGCTTGGGACGGAAAGCCAGCTTTTTCTAGAGCAGTATAGGCTTCTTCTGCCTCCAAGCGATTTGGTAGTACAGCAACGAGATAGTTCATCCTTCTTAATAATCCTAGAAAACCCCAACGATGAGAAAATACAGTGTTAGGAACATAACAAGGAATATCATCTCATCTTAAGGGGACATTGAAATGGGAGAATGTGCTATTACTGCTGTTTTTTAAACGTCAACTTAATTTTTGTTTTCTTTTGTTCAAGTTATTGGAGTAACTTGAACAAACTGTACACAACTTGCTCTTAACCCGTCTAGGTAATATGTCGAAGGTTCTTGTTTCAGACTCAATTGATCAAGCTGGAATTGATATCCTCTCCCAAGTTGCTCAAGTGGATGTCCAACTTGGTTTATCCCCCGAAGAATTGGTTAAGGCTATTCCAGAATATGATGCTTTAATGATTCGTTCTGGCACGAAGGTAACAGAAGAGGTTATCGAAGCTAGTAATAATCTCAAAATTATTGGCCGTGCCGGAGTTGGAGTTGATAATATCAACATTCCTGGGGCCACTCGTAAAGGTATTGTGGTGGTTAATTCCCCTGAAGGTAATACCATCGCCGCCGCCGAACACGCTTTAGCGATGATGCTATCTTTGTCCCGGATGGTTCCTTCTGCTAACCAATCAGTTAAAAGTGGTAAGTGGGAACGTAAACGCTTTATTGGTTCAGAAGTTTATAAAAAAACTCTGGGTATCGTTGGTTTAGGTAAAATTGGTTCCCATGTTGCTGCTGCTGCGCGGGCAATGGGCATGAAATTATTAGCTTTTGATCCCTTTATTTCTGCTGAGAGGGCAGAACAATTAAATTGCCGTTTGGTGGATTTGAATTTACTGTTCTCAGAAGCAGATTATATTACCCTCCACGTTCCCAAAACGAAAGAAACTACTCATTTGATCAATGCTAAAACTTTAGGTCAAATGAAGCCCAATGCTCGGATCATCAACTGTTCCCGTGGCGGTATTATTGATGAAGTTGCTTTAGCTGAAGCTTTGAGGGCAGAAACAATTGCTGGGGCAGCGTTAGATGTTTTTGAGGAAGAACCTTTAGGAGAATCTCTTTTAAGGGAATTTGGCTCTAATGTTATTCTCACCCCTCATCTAGGAGCCTCTACAACAGAAGCCCAGGTGAATGTAGCGATAGATGTAGCAGAACAAATTCGCGACGTTCTCTTAGGGCTTCCAGCCCGTTCTGCGGTTAATATTCCTGGACTTAGCCCTGATGTGCTAGAGAAATTACGTCCTTACTTACAATTAGCAGAAACCTTGGGTAAGTTGGTAGGACAACTCGCTGGGGGCAGGATTGAATCTTTGAAGGTTAACTTGCAAGGAGAATTAGCTTCTAATCAAAGTCAGCCTTTAGTTATAGCTTCTTTGAAAGGTTTATTATCCCAAGCTTTGCGGGAACGAGTCAACTATGTCAATGCTGGCATTGAAGCTAAGGAACGAGGTATTAGAATTATTGAAACCAGAGATGCTGAAGTACGAGATTATTCTGGTTCCTTGCATTTATCTGCCCTTGGTTCTTTAGGAGAACATTCCGTTACCGGAGTCTTATTAGCCGACGGGGAAATGCGTATCACGAACCTTGATGAATTTCCTATCAATGTTCCTCCCACCAACAATATGTTGTTCACTTTGCACCGAGATATGCCAGGAATTATTGGTAAGATCGGTTCTCTATTAGGCAGTTTTAATGTCAATATTGCCAGTATGCAAGTAGGCAGAAAAATTGTCCGAGGGGATGCTGTAATGGCTTTGAGCCTAGATGATCCTTTGCCAGAAGGCATTTTGGCAGAAATCATCAAAGTTCCCGGTATACGGGATGCTTATACAGTAACGCTCTAATTTGCAACTAGAGACGCAGTATTGTTAATTATTGAAGATACTGCGTCTCTACCAAGAAACTTGATTAAGCTGTTTGATATTTTAGATTACTTATTGGGGAGCAGGGAACAGGGAACAGGGTATCTCCGCAGCGGAGACGTTTTGCGAACGCGTAAGCGTTGCCGTAAGGCTACAGGGAACAGTTATTTAATTATCTTACCTATTACCCATTACCCATTACCTATTACTTAAATCATGGTCAATAGTTGGTGGGAAATCACAACTTTAGGCGATCCTTCCTTGGAAGATGTCATCTTTTGGCGGTTGGATAAATTTGGCTGTCGCGGGACAGTTAGTCAGGTTAAGGGTACTAGTTTGTTAGTGCAGGGTTATATTCCCCAAATTAGCGCGGGCTTATTAGACTTGGCGGCTCTATCCTTGTGGTTACGACAGGATGCTTTGGTGATGGGCTTAAAACCGCCGATCACAAAATGGGATTTGATTGATGAAGAAGACTGGGCGAGTAGTTGGAAAGAACATTGGCAACCCCAAGAAATCGGCGATCGCATTCTCATTTATCCTGCTTGGTTAACGCCCCCTACGGAGACAGAAAGATTAGTTGTTAGACTTGATCCCGGCGCTGCCTTTGGTACGGGGATTCATCCTACTACCCAATTGTGTTTAGAATCTTTAGAAATGCGCTTAGGAGAAGGGGCTGAAGAGTTAGTTCTCGCTGATATTGGTTGCGGTTCGGGTATTCTTTCTATTGGTTCTCTTTTATTAGGTGCAGCACAGGTTTATGCAGTAGATGTTGATCCCCTAGCTGTACGGGCAACTCGAAGCAATCGAGATTTGAATAATATTACACCCCAACGTCTCAAAGTTGGTAAGGGTAGCATTGAACTTTTAAAAGAAGAAAAAAAAGCAGCCGTTGACGGTATTGTCTGTAATATCCTAGCAGAGGTAATTATCGAGTTAATTCCGCCGATGACAGAGCTTGCAAAACCTACAACTTGGGGAATTTTCAGCGGTATTTTATTAGATCAAGTCAAGCCAATCGCTGATACTTTAGAACAGCATGGTTGGATTGTTGCAGCACTTTGGAAACGCAAGGATTGGTGTTGTTTTAATGTTAGGAGAATGTAATGGTTGCTAGTTGCTGATTGAGGAAAGGAAATTAAAATAAACTTGCATTTATGGGGTTAAGGTTGCACTGGTAAATCAGTTATCCTAGATTTAGAGTTTTTACCTAGAGCTAATTATGGTACAAATCTTAGAAATTTCTACTCCTTCACCTAGGCAAAAGCAGCCTTTTATTTGGCAGGAAATTGAGTGGCAAAAGTTTCAAGCTATTCGAGCTAGTTTGGCTGATTTACCAGGGATTAGATTAGCCTATTGTCAGGGAGTTTTAGAAATTATGGACATTAGCAAATCCCCTGAAGGAATTAAATGTTTACTAGCTTTACTTTTAGGTCAATATTTCCTTACTCAACAAATAGAATTTTTTCCTAGTGGTGGTTTTAATCAGACTAGAGAAGAACTAAAAATAGATTGATGATAAATGATAAATGTATAGATGTTGCAACAATTCAAACAGAAAATCACTCAATGGCGTGGTGTATTAGCGATCGCTCCTAGCGTAGCGGGAGTTATTATTGCTGGTAACTTAGTTGGCTTGTTCCAATTATTAGAATGGGCAACTTTAGATCAGTTTTTTCTTCTTCGCCCACAAGAAGCAGTTAATTCGCCCATTGTTATTGTTGCCATTGAAGAAGAAGATATCACTAAACTTGGTCAATGGCCCATGTCAGATCGAGTTATGGCTCAATTACTTAATAAAATCAAAGCCCAACAACCAAGGGGCATTGGTTTAGATATTTATCGAGATTTAGTCACTGAACCAGGACATTCAGAATTAGTAGAAGTATTTGAATCTACCCCCAATTTAATTGGTGTACAAAAAGTCACACCACAAACAGTTGCTCCGCCACCAACTTTAGCAGAAAAAGGACAAGTAGGGGCTTCCGATTTAATAGTTGATGATGATGGTAAGGTACGTCGCGGGTTAATTGTTACTGGCACTGAGGAAGGAAAATTTATTGAAGGATTAGGGGCTAAATTAGCTTTAATGTATTTGGAAGCTGAAGGGCTTGAACTGCAAACTATTAATGAAGAAAAACAAATTTATCAACTAGGAGAAGCAACATTTGTCCCTTTAACCGGAGAAGAAGGAGGCTATGTCAAAGGAGATACGGGAGGATACCAAATCTTAATCAACTACCGGGGAGAAATGAATCGCTTCGGAAGTGTTTCGATGACGGATGTTCTTGAGGATAAAATACCAGCAGATCTATTTCAGGATCGCTTAGTTTTTATCGGTTTAGGCATAAATACCTCTAGTGTTAAAGATATTTTCTTAACTCCCTATAACAGCAACTTATTGGGTGATACTGACTTAATGCCAGGAGTAGCAATTCATGCTAACTTAGCTAGTCAAATGGTTAGTGCCGCTATGGAAGGACGTACAATGCTCCGGGCTTGGCATCAAAGCTTAAATTGGCTCTGGATATTGTTTTGGTCTTTTCTTGGGGCGGGGGGCAGTTGGTTTTTATTAGAGATTAAGTTATTTAAGAAAAATATCTTTTTAATCGTAACCATTAGCTACATTATTTCCAGTACTATTATTCTCGTAAGCATTAGCTATATTGCCTTTATTTCTGGTTGGGTAATACCCATATTTTCTCCTTTTTTGGCCCTAGCAGCAACAGCAATTTTAATTGCCAACTATCATAATCAAAATCAGTTAAAAACTGCTAATGAAGAACTAGCCATTGCTAACGAACAATTAGCTGATTATTCCCGTACTTTGGAAAATAAAGTAGCAGCAAGAACTCAGGAACTTTCAGAAGCTTTAGAAAACTTAAAATCCACCCAACAAGAGTTAATTCAATCAGAAAAAATGGCTGCTTTGGGTCAACTTGTTGCGGGTATTGCCCATGAAGTCAATACTCCCTTGGGAGCAATTAAAGCCTCAGTAAGCAACATTTCTGCGGCTTTAACTAAGTCTATGCAACAACTACCAAAATTATTTAAGCAACTTCCTTTACAACAACAAGATGATTTCTTTACCTTAGTTGCAGCTAGCCAACAAGAGTCTACCACCCTTTCTTTTCGGGAAGAGCGGAAAATTAAACGTGCTTTGAAAAAGCAACTAGCAACTCTGGGTATTGATGATGCTGATGAAATTGCTGCTAACTTAGTGAAAATAGGTTTCACTAAAGAAGTAGAACCCTTTTTGCCTTTATTGCAATCTGATTATAGTAGCTTGATTTTAGAAACTGCTTATAACCTCACGATGCAACAAAATAACACCGATAATATTAAGCTGGCGGTAGATCGGGCAGCCAAAATTGTCTTCGCCCTCAAAAGTTACGCCCGCCAAGATCAATATAGTGAGAAAGTTAAAGCCCAAGTAACAGAAGGAATTGAGCTTGTTCTAACCATTTATCGTAATCAACTTAGACAAGGCATTGAAGTTAGTAAAGTTTACCAAGAAGTACCAGAAATTCCTTGCTACCCCGAACAACTCAATCAAGTTTGGACAAACCTAATCCATAATGCAGTGCAAGCCATGGATAATAAGGGTAAGCTGAAAATAGCAGTAACCCCTGAAGATAGTTATGTGGTGGTGAGAATAACTGATTCCGGTTGTGGCATAGCCCCAGAAAACAAAGATAAAATTTTCCAACCTTTTTTTACGACTAAAGGTGCAGGAGAAGGAAGCGGTTTAGGGTTAGATATTGTCAGTAAGATTATTGATAAGCATCAAGGCAAAATCGAAGTAGAAAGTGAACCAGGATGTACTACTTTTAGTGTTTGGTTGCCTGTAGTTATACCAGATTCGGGTGGGTAGCAGGACTTATCTGTCAAGGTCAACCGCTTCGCGGAAGTCAAAAGTCAAAAGTCAAAAGTCATGACATGACCAATCAAACACATCTACCTCCAAATAAGTTTCAATCCACAATTCTCGCCCCATGTTTATTTAGTTTATGGAGGCTATAAACAATGCGGCAAGGGCCTTTGATTTAGGCTTTGTGATCACAGCGATCAAGATCATATCTATCATTGATCTGACTAACTGCTAATTTCTTCGATAATAGAGTTTTTTGTGAGGAGAATCACGGCATTTACTGAGGCAAAATGCTAATGTTTACAACCATTACCCCAAGTTCCTCATAGACCTGATGACGTTATCTTCCTTTTGTCCCTTTTCTGCTTCGGGAATGATTACTGACCCTCAGTATTTTGTCGGTCGTCGCGAGGAACTAAATTATCTTACTGCCCGTATGGAAGGGGCGCAACCTACCAGCGTTAATGTAGTTGGTAAGGAGTGCATAGGTAAGTCTTCTTTGCTTTATCATTTCTATCAGACTTATGAAGAGAGAGTAGAGAAACCTGAGAAATATGTGGTGGTTTATCTTTCTTTGCAGGATGTAAATTGTCAGCAGGAAAAAACTTTTTATGAGGCTGTAGCTGAGAAGTTTTTAGCACAAAGCAAGGTAAAAAGACAACGTAATTTAAAGAGTCCTTGGAGAAATAGTTCTGCTAGTAGGCAAAGTTTTTCTCAGGCAATACAGGCTTGGAAGCAAACAAAGGTTTTACCAGTTTTGTGTTTAGATAAATTTGAGAAGTGGTTAAATAAACCCCAGGAATTTGACAATGATTTTTATGATAACTTGCGTTCTTTAATGGACAGCAATGTTTTGATGTTGGTTATTGCTTCTAAAAGTAACTTGAAAAGATACGGTAAGGAAAATAATTTTACTTCTGATTTTTTTAACTTAGGTCAGGTTTTAACTTTGAATGGCTTAACAGAATTGGAAGCGCAGGATTTAGTTAAATTACCCTGTGGTAACAATTCTGGTTTGAGTGTAGATAAGCAAAGATTAGCCCTGGCATGGGGAGAGAGGCATCCTTATAAGTTGCAGTTGGCTGGGTTGTGTTTGTGGGAGGCAGAAAACCAAACACCTCCTAAAGATGAAGAGTGGGCAAAGGAAAAGTTTCTCGAAAGTTGTCCTGTTACCAAACAACGTCAGGGTTCTCAACCTTCTATTCATAAACTAATTAAGCCACTGCATTGGTTATTCTGGCAGTTGCCTCTACAGTTAGGCAGATTAGCTACAGGCATTGGTAATAATCTTGATGACTTGAGCAATAGACTGCTGGGGACTTTTATTCTGTTGGTGATTGTTTTCATTGTATTTAAAGTTTTGCCAGCAGAAGAGTTATGGAAACAAATATTAGAAGCTGTAAAGTAATTTGCTATGAACGCACCAACCAAATTCGATGAGTTTAAAACCTATGTGGGAGAATGTCTAAAAATTCTTTATTGGACTTATTTTAAGCCTAATACTTTTTTCTATTGGTTGCAAGATATTCATCCTGATTTATACATAGACAGTAATCCTTTTAAACTAAGAAAAGAGTTTAAAAATAACCCTCGTTTGCGTCGCTATGCTAATCAAGTTTGGTGGCTGAGTTTGTTAACTCCTGTAGCATTAGTATTAACAGTTGGGCCTATTTATAGCCTCTTTGCCACAGAATCTTTCGATTGGTTGCGTAGTAGCCTGTTTATATTAGGCTGGTTGATGGGTCTTTGGTTAGCGAGGCAGGAAAAAAGCAAAATAGAAAGATTAGCTTATATCTTTTTAGGTATAGTTCTTCTTTTAACTCTTCTTTGGAATACAGGTATTACTCCTAAAGTCATCTTTGTTTTAGGAGGAGTTCAGCTTTACGAAACGGTATTATCAATAGTTTTTTCTCTTCTAGAGCCTTTACGACCTCTGGCAGTCGGTGTGGCAGGAGGTGTGGCTTTCGGTGTGGCAGGAGGTGTGGCTTTCGGTGTGGCAGGAGGTGTGGCAGGAGGTGTGGCTTTCGGTGTGGCAGTCGGTGTGGCAGTCGGTGTGGCAGTCGGTGTGGCAGGAGGTGTGGCAGGAGGTGTGGCTTTCGGTGTGGCAGTCGGTGTGGCAGGAGGTGTGGCAGGAGGTGTGGCAGGAGGTGTGGCTTTCGGTGTAAGCTACATTTTAGGAGTGTTGCGGGTCTATTTTTGGCTACCAGAATTGCTGTGGATGTTGCTAATTTCCTTACTTAGCCGAGAGGATAAAGAAGACAAATTTCTTTCCTATTTACCTCCCTACTTTGATGAAAGAATTATTCTCCCACTTCCTTTTATGGCAGAAATAATCATTGCTGCCTACAAAAAAAATGCTGCTGCTGCCCGCAATACCATCTCCTATTTGATCAACTATACCAACCAACAAAAAGTAGCTGCTGAAGCGATGACAGGCATTGCTATCAATACTTTGCGACTTACAGAAACCACCAGGGATATCACCAGCATTGCTGAGGAACTTGCTTGGTTGCCTTCCCCACCACCAAAAAAGTTAGGTTCCACACTACCCCAATTCTTAGAAATTAGTCAAGATGTTCGTTCTTGCCAAATATCTACCTCTGCTTATCGCCAATACGAACTCCTCCATCCTCCCATCAGAAAATTAGAAGCACTAAACAACAACCTTGCCTATAGCAAAGATACTCAAGTAGCCACAAGTTTTGGTAGCATTGCCCAACGTTGGTTAAGCATTCTCAAAACTGCCCAAAACACTTTAGAAGAGAGAGCAAAAAACTCCGCAGAAATTCCTCAAGTTTACATTGCTGGTTCTTCCCTTGATCCAGAAACTGCCCAAAGTCGCTTTAAAGGTCGGCAAGACATTTTTCAGGAAATCGAAAATTTATCCCTCATGGATCAACCTCCTGTTCTTCTCCTCAATGGCGGACGACGCACCGGGAAAACCTCTTCTTTGAAATATTTACCCCAAAAAGTCGGTTCAGAAATTATCCCTCTTTTGGTGGATATGCAGGGTTCTGCGGTGGCAACAACTCTTAAGGGTTTAGCAGAATACTTAGCAGGCGAGATCATCAAAGCTGCCCAAAAATCTCGCAACTTAAAACTTCCCTACCCCAATTGGGAAAAACGCCCCGATGAACCTTTCCTTAGTCTCCAAGATTGGTTTGCCACCATCGAACGCACAGCCCCAGGAAAACGTTTTCTCCTCTGTTTAGATGAGTTTGAACGTCTTGGCGAAGTTATTTCTTCTACTGGTAGCCGCGCGCCCCTCAATTTTCTACGCCATAACTTACAACATAATCGTCGTTGGATCTTACTTTTCAGTGGTGTTCATACCATCGAAGAATTAGATCCCTATTGGAGTGATTATCTTATTAATGCTAGTTCTCTCCGTCTTAGCTTCCTTCAAGAAGCAGAAGCTAGAGAGTTAGTCACCGCGCCTATTCCAGATTTTCCCCAAATTTATCAACCTGCTGCCGTAGATACGATAATTGCAAAAACTCGCTGTCAACCTTACCTGGTACAGTTGCTTTGTTCTGTTGTCGTAGATCATCTTAACCGTGAAAAACGTAAACTAGCTACCCCAGAAGATGTACAAATCTGTTTACCCAAAGCGATGGTTAAAGGTAGCCCATATTTTAATGAATTGTGGACAAAGTTACCGGAAAGTGAGCAAAACCTTTTACTCGCTTTAATAGCAGGAGAAAAAACCGACTCCTTCCCTAAAATTTCTCTACAAAGGTTAATACGTAAAGAAATTCTCTACAAGACAGAACAGGGTTATGGTTTCCAGGTTCCTTTGGTAGCCAGATATATCAAGAATTATGAGTGCAAGTGAAAAAATACTATAGCTATTTTCTCTCTTTTACTTCTTCTTAATCCTCCTGCCTAACTTAATTTAAGCTAACGCAATTACCCTCCGTATTGCCAACCTGTCTTCTCTAACAATAGAGGTTCCCCTTCGCGATGAACCCCAGCAGCAATAACCTCACCGACATAAACAGTATGATCTCCTTCTTCCACTGTACCTACAACTTTGCATTCTATATAACCCAGGGAATCGGAAATAATCGGACAACCAGTTTCTTCCCCTAAATAAAACTCTACATCCGCTAGCTTATCTCCCACACGACTTTGGGGTTTAAAAAACTTTGCTGCAACATCTTTTTGGTTACTATCTAAAAAACTAAGGGTAAAAACACCACTCTTTTTAATCATTTCGTGAGAACCTGAACTTTGGTTAACACAATTAACTACCAAAGGGGGTTTGAAAGAAGACTGCATTACCCAACTAGCAGTAAAACCATTAAGTTCCTCACCATCTTTAACACCACAAATATATAAACCGTGGGGAATTTTCCGTAAAATAGTTTTTTTTGCTTGTTCGTCTAACAAAATTGTTCTCCGCTATTTTCAGTCTAGCTATAGTTATGCTAATCAAATTGTAAATTAATCCCTACCGCTCTGACTCAACTTAAGCGATCGCATCTTGAGGAGAAATATCTTTGAGTTATAGTTATCACTAAAGCGATCGCAGTTTTTGCTCCTTCAACCACCTATCAACCCAAACCTGTTCTTCTTCCGACAACGATGGTACTGGCTCTTGATTGTAATCTATCAACAAATCATAGCTGGCTTGGTCATAGACATTTTGCAACAATAATTGTAAATCGATCAATGGTTCACTATCTCCCGGTTTGAGAGGCAAGGGGAATGGGGGAATAGCCTCTGGCAAATTAAATCCATACAAATCAGCTAAAGGACGACTCTCGCCTCTACTTACTAAAATTCGATAATGGGTTTGAATATTGCTGCGATAAACTACCATTGGTTTTTCCTTACGCAGCAAATCAATCTCTATTAAATTAGTTGAACTACCTAAAACTTTATGGCGTTTACTTTCATATTGTTTACGCCCTTCTCCAGAACGTTTATTAACCGGAGAGAGTATTTCAATGGCTGTTACCACTTCGTTAGTAACAACTTCCCGTACTTCTAAATAACCTTGCTTAAGGGTTTCCGGTACAGGAACTTCTACTGTTTGGGGTTTGGTAGGGGCTTGAGCTACCGCAACATTAGCCGTTGGTTCTTTAGTTGTTCCCTGTGACCCTTTAACAGTTAAATCAGGAATGCCGACGAGTAAAGATTCTTCCCCAGTGGTTTCATACATACGCACCTCAACCGCAACTCGGTATTTAGGACGAAGTTGGGGAGATAGGAATCTAGCCAGTTCAATAATCAACCAATGATGTACTCCTGGCCAAACTTCTGGATGTTCTAGGTAAGGGTTCATTCCTGGAAAAGGGGAAACCATAGGAATCTCTTCTCTTTGGGTTTGTTTTTTAATTTTATCGTCAGAGTTGTTTTACAGAAAGTGAAAGAAAGCATCAACTATGGGAACTTTTCTCTAACAGCCACTCTTGTAAAATCGGATTAACCACTTCTGGCGCTTCATCTTGGGGACAGTGACCCAAACCGGGTAAAGGAATAAACTTTTCTACCGTCGGAAATTTAGCAAAATCTCTACCCAACTCTACAGGTTCCCAAGGGTCTTCCTCCCCCCAGAGAATAATAGCAGGGCATTGAAGTAGGGGTAAAAGTTCTTCTGGTAAAGGGCCTTGGGAATAACTAGTAAAAGCCACAAAAACGTCTGCCGCCCCCGAATTAGTAGCCGGTTTCATCAGCAGATCAATTAATTCATCGCTCACAGCTTCAGAGCGCTTATAGGCTTTCAAGAGAATTTTGCGCACAACCTTCGGCTTCGCTAATTGCTGAAAAAAGAAATCACCAATCAACTTTTTGGTCAACAATTTTTGTAATAAAGGAGCGCCCAAACGACGATACCAAGGCATTTCTCCTCGTTTACTATCATGAAGGAGACGTAAAGAACAGTTAATTAAAGCTACCCCTAAAATTAAATCAGGATTATCTACTGCTGTCTGCATCGCCACTAGACAACCAATCGAATTACCAACTAAAAAAGCTGGTTCCCCCACCACTTCTCGGCAAAAATCTGCAACCTGCTGTCCCCAAGTGGCAAAATTGTAGCTAATCTCGACCCCAGGAGTCGGTTTTGCTGCGCCTCCAAAACCAATTAAATCCAAGGCATAACAGCGACAAGTTTGACCTAACACAGGTAAATTTTTCCGCCAATGTCCCCAAGAAGCACCAAAACCATGGATTAAAACCACTGCTGGGCCTTTTGTGCCGCTACTTTGGTAAGTGATGGAATAATTACACCAAGTCCAACTTTTTTCCTTACTTAGGTCACTTATGGTTAAATTCATTTTGGGCTGGAGATTAATGTTACATTACTTTATATATATTAAACATACTGAACAAACTCTCATTACCAAGATTTAACCGCATTTTCGTAAACATCCTCTAAGATTGATTTAATCTAGCGCGAACCTTTCTTAGTAATGCTTTTGCAATCTTCTTCAGCGGTGCTTCCTTTTATTGGTTCGGAGGTAAATAAACCCTACAACCAAGCCCAGGCAGTTATTTTGCCTATTCCCTATGAAGCAACTACTACCTATCGAAAAGGCTGTAAACATGGGCCCGCCTCCATTCTCGAAGCCTCAGACCAACTGGAATATTATGACATTGAACTAGACTGGGAGATTTGCTGGGATGTGGGCATCTATACCCACCCCCCTATAGCTGATAGTCGTGGTAGTCCTTTAATTACTCCAGAAGAGATGTTACGAGTAACCAAAGAGATTATTTCATCCTTTATGACTGATGGTAAGTTCGTTATTACTTTAGGAGGAGAACATAGCATAACGGCGGGCATTGTCCAAGGCTACCAAGAAATACTTCCAGAACCATTTACCGTAGTTCAAATTGATGCCCACGGAGATTTACGCTACGAATATGAAGGTTCTATTTATAACCATGCCTGTGTAATGCGACGTATAAAAGACATGGGTTTACCGACTCTTGGTGTAGGTATTCGTAGCATTTGTGCCGAAGAAGCCCAATTAATTAAAGAACAACAAATTCCTATAATTTGGGCTAGGGATATAGCTGCTAAAAAAAATTGGTTAGAAGAGGCGATCGCACTTATTTCCACCCCCAAAGTATTTATTACCATTGATTTAGATGGTTTAGATCCCACTTTGATGCCAGGGGTAGGAACCCCAGAGCCTGGGGGACTAGAATGGTACTCCCTCACTAGTTTCTTAAGGCAAGTATTTGCTAACTATGAAGTCATTGGTTGCGATGTAATGGAGTTAGCCCCAGTTGCCGACTCCGTTGTTTCTCAATTCAGTGCTGCTAAGCTAGTTTACAAATTAATTGGTTATCAAGCTTTCTATAAAAACAACTAATTTTTGCTTCTAAATCAATAATGAATGACTGATAAAAGGAAAAACCTATGATCGTCGAGCCGCAAATCAGCCCTATTGGTCAATATGCTCCAGACTTTGAACTTCCAGGAGTTGATGGCCAAGTTCATCATTTAGCCCGCTACTTAGAACAATTTGCTTTGGTAGGAGTGATTTTTCTGAGCAATCAATGTAAATATGTTAACCAATACCTTCCTTATTTAAAAGAAATTCAAGCTCAATTTAAACCCCAAAACTTTACTCTCATTGGTATCAACCCTAACGATAGCCAACAAATTCCTGAAGATAGTTTTGAGGAGATGAGAAGTTTTGCGACCCAAAATCAATTAAACTTTCCTTATCTACGAGATCCTAACCAAGATGTTGCTCGTGGTTTTCAAGCCCAAACTACAGCAGAAGCATTTCTGATTGATCAACAGGGCATACTAAGATATACAGGGGGAATTAAGAATAATCCGGAATCCCCAGACAGGGTGCAGAAGTCATATTTATATCAAGCGATCACCACTTTATTAAGTGGGGAAAACCTGGTAACAACCTCCACAAAAGCTATCGGTAGCCCTCTTAAGTGGCGCTAAAGTCATCACAATCACTTTAAAAAGATTGAATGGCGAAAAACTGGTATCTTAATGTGGAGGCTAACTAAAAACAACAATTATTAGTCGCATTTTTCCTAGATGACTTACCACCGGGTATTATTAAAACTAAGCGGCGAAGCCTTGATGGGTGACTTGGGTTATGGCATTGATCCCAAAGTTGTAGCCGACATCGCTCAAGAAATCTCAGAAGTTGTTAAAAGCGGCGTTCAAATGGCAATCGTCGTTGGCGGTGGCAACATTTTTCGTGGCGTGAAAGCTTCTGCTGCTGGCATGGATCGAGCAACGGCTGATTATGTTGGTATGATTGCTACGGTAATGAATGCCATGACTTTGCAAGATGCCCTAGAGCAAATTGGCATACCCACAAGGGTACAAACCGCCATCGCCATGCAAGAAATAGCTGAACCCTATATCCGACGGCGAGCAATCCGCCATTTGGAAAGAGGGCGAGTAGTGATTTTTGGTGCAGGTTCAGGGAACCCTTTCTTCACCACTGATACTACAGCCGCTCTAAGAGCTGCAGAAATTGATGCAGAGGTTATATTTAAAGGTACAAAAGTAGATGGGGTTTACGATTCAGATCCTGTAGTAAACCCCAAAGCTAAACGCTATTCTAGCCTTACCTACGGTCATGTTTTAGCTAAAGACCTACGGGTAATGGATGGCACAGCGATCGCCCTATGCAAAGAGAACGACATTCCTATTGTAATATTTGACCTGTCAGTTAAGGGTAATATCATCCGTTCTGTACAGGGAGAAACCATAGGAACAATTGTGGGAGGTTTCTGTGAAATTAAGTGAAGTTGAACAACAGATGCAAAAGACCATTGAATCAACTCAAAGGTCTTTTAATACTATTCGTACCGGTCGTGCTAGTACCAGCTTACTCGACCGGATCATGGTTGAGTACTATGGTATGGAGACACCATTAAAATCTTTGGCTAACATTAGCACTCCTGATGCTAGTACTATTGCTATTCAAGCCTATGACAAAGGTAGTTTAGCTCAAATCGAAAAGGCCATTTCTATGTCTGACTTGGGCTTAACCCCCAACAATGACGGCGAACTAATCCGCTTAAATATTCCCCCTTTAACAAGCGAACGGCGTAAAGAATTGGTCAAATTAACAGGGAAACTAGCAGAAGAGGGGAAAGTCGCTTTACGTAATATTCGTCGGGATGCTATTGATTCTGTTCGTAAGCAGGAAAAAGATAATCAAATTTCTGAAGACGAGTCTAGAGATTATCAAGATAACGTTCAGAAAGTTACTGACAAATATACTAGTAAGATTGATGCCTTACTAGCAGAAAAAGAAAAAGACATTACTTCTGTTTGATTTGATCAAGATGTACATTTTAATACTTGGGTTTATGCTAATGGCTAATAGCTAATAGCTAATGGCTAAGAGTTAATATTTTTTTACTCTTAGCTATTTTGCTTCAGATTGCAAAAAATAACTAACAAAACAAAATAATAAAATGCTTGATTGCCTTATTGTGGGTGCTGGGCCTGCGGGAAGTACAGCCGCATATCATCTGGCCAAAAAAGGACATTCTGTCTTGGTTTTAGAAAAAGAAACCTTACCCCGCTATAAACCTTGTGGTGGTGGTGTTTCTCCTGCTGTTGCTCAGTGGTTTGACTTTGATTTTCAACCAGTTATTACAGCTACAGTTAACCAAGTACGCTATAGCTGGAAATCAGGGGATGTTGTAGAAGTACCTTTAAACAGTCCTCAGCCTATGTGGATGGTACACAGAGAAGAATTTGACCAGTTTCTGATCGAGCGGGCTAAGGAGCAAGGAGCAGAGGTTAAACAAGGAACAGAAGTCACTGGAGTGGAAGCAAAGGAAGATAATGTTACTGTAACCACTTCTACCGGAAGTTTTGATGCTCGTTATTTAATCGCCGCAGATGGAGCCAATGGCCCTTTAGCACCATGGTTAGGCTTAAAATCTAGTAAGCAGTGTTTAGCTGCTAGTTTAGAAATAGAAGCGACTGTTTCCCCAGAAAATAGTCAAACGGCTCACTTTGACTTCGGTTCCCTCAAAAATGGACAAATTTGGCTCTTTCCTAAAGCCAATGGTTACTCAATTAGTGGGGGGTTTTTGGGGGGGAAAGGTAAGGAAAAGGAATTAGAAAAGCAATTAAAAAACTTTGCTACTGGATTGGGTTTAGATATTAGCAATAGTAAGTACCACCAAAGCTGTATGAACCTGTGGACAGAAAACAAAACCCTACATACCTCAAACGCTCTTTTAGTAGGAGAAACTGCTGGTCTTGTCGATCCTCTTACTGCTGAAGGAATTCGTCCTTCCATATTTAGCGGCATGAAAGCAGCAGAAGCGATTGGTGAAGCTTTAGGAGGTAAAAGGGAAGCTTTAGGGGAGTATACCAAAGTTATTGAACAAGAATGGGGTTCTGATTGAGTTCTTGCTCAACGTCTGGCAGGATTGTTTTATAAATTTCCTAAAATTGCTTACAAAGTGGGAGTTAAAAGACCTAGCGCCGGTCAACTAATGAGTAAAGTTCTCTGTGGAGAATTGCGTTACTCTGATGTAACTGAAAAGGCCATGCAACGTTTTAAAAGCAGTTTGATACCAGGGCGAGGTTGAGATTAACAGGTTGACTAGGAGATGGGGAGAAGTAATAACTAAAGAATGTACTATTGCCTATTTAACGTGAGTTCGACGGAGGAAAAAGAGAGAAAAGAAAAGCATCAGAGGTATGCTGAAAATGAATCTTAATCAGAATCTGATGCTATGTCCAATATTGTATCTCGTCTCGATATCACCCAAATATTCTGTCAGGTAGATGACTTTTATCAAAGGTTTGAGAGGCATTGGCAACAACAGCCAATGTTAACAGCAACTTGTGGAGAGCGTCTATGTCGCTCCCGCCTAAGCCTAAGCGAAGTGATGACCATTGTCATTGCCTTTCATGGTTCGGGATTTCGCACTTTTAAAGAATTTTACACTCTACAAGTCTTGCCTTACTGGAAGAAAGCTTTTCCCAACTTGGTCAGTTACACTCGATTCGTAGAGCTAATGCCGTGGAGCTTAATGCTTCTTTGCTGTTTTCTACATACTCTTCGAGGAGAAATTACCGGCATCAGCTTTATTGATTCTACCCCCATTGAGGTCTGCCACCCGAATCGCTCCAAAAGCCACCGTGTTTTTGAAGGTTTGGTAGGTTGGGGCAAAAATGCTATGGGATGGCATTATGGCTTCAAGCTACATCTAATTATTAATGACAAAGGTGAGCTGCTTGCTTTCAAACTTACAGAGGGTAATACTGATGACCGTAACCCTGTGCCAGATATGGCTGATGGCTTGATTGGTAAGTTATTTGGCGACCGAGGTTATATTTCTCAGGATTTGTTTGAGAAACTCTATGAACAAAGACTACAACTGATTACACACCGCAAGAAAAATATGAAGCCGAAGTTAATGCGTCTTCAGGATAAGATTCTCCTACGTAAGCGTTCTCTGATTGAGACTGTTAATGACCAGCTCAAGAATATCTGTCAGATTCAGCATTCAAGACACCGTAGCGTTTGGAATTTTTTGGTTAATCTCTTAGCTGGTCTAATCGCTTATACTTTCTTGCCCAAAAAGCCTTCCCTTGACCTTGACCCCAAAGGCCTAGCTGAACTTCCTTCTGCTGTTTTTTAACTTCATCGAACTCACGTTATTTACTATTCTCTGTCAAAACTGATAACCTGCTCGAAAATAGAAGCCATTATCTTGGGCATTTTCTCCCCGATCCTCTAGATCAATTAAAGGTACACCGTAATCGAGTCGTATATTAAAATTCGGTAGCGGTGTCCAAAGAATTCCTGCACCAATGCCCATAATAAAGGTTTGATCTGGTAAAGGATTACTGTTTTGCTCAGAATTCCAGACCCAACCAAGATCCAAAAAGGGAGCAAATTGAAAAGTAGGAATTCCTGCTTCATCTCTTTCTAAGGTAATCCTATCTTCCACAGAAAAGCGTACCCCACTATCTCCGGCGCGGACATTTTGGCGAAAACCTCGTACCGATTGCCCACCACCAATGACAAATTGTTGGGAAGAAAGTAAGCCATCTCCAGCTAGTTGTACATCCAGCGAACCAATGAGAAAGTTGTTTTCATTAATAACCTGAACCCTTTGAATTTGACCCAACCAACTAAAAAATTGACCGTCAGGCAGTCTAGGTTCGGAGTTTTCTGTAGCCCCAAATAGTGCTGTACCTATGCTAAGTTGGGATCTAAAAGCCCAAGACCCAGAGGGTTGGCGCAATAAATAATCTTGACCAAATTTGAAAACACTGGTGGTAGTAATCCCTTCATCATTAGGCCCAAAACCAAAAGGAGTTGGTCCAGCAAAGGTAAAAGTTTGGCCGTCTTGATAGGTGAAACCTAAAGATAAAGCTAGTTCTTCACGGGGTGTTCTAACTAAAGGTTGGCGATAACTAACTTCATATAATTCTGATTCTCCCCTAATACCTAGTGCCTTAAAATCTTCTATGACTACTTCATTGCGGTTCAAAGAAGCCCTCAACTGTACTGTGCCATTCATGGGGTTAACAGGCAAGCGATAGCTTACATCTAAGGTGTCTGCCCCGTTCCTCGTTGTGTGGCTAAAAGCAACCCCTAAGCTATCTCCGTTACCGGTGAGGTTGGCATTACTGAGGTTAGCGACTATTCTTTCTGAACCAACACTAGGGGGAGAATAGTTATCAATGCTTAGACCCCCTGACCAGGGATTAGCTTCTGTTACCCTAACTACTAAAATAGATTGGCTAGGATTGCTACCAGTACGGAGATTAGCTTCTACATTATCTAAAAGGGGATCAGCCCGTAGCAGGCGTAGTTGATCTTCCAAGTCGCTGGTATTTAAGGGTTTACCAGTTCCTAATTCCACGCGCCCACGTATGTAACCCTCTTTTAAGCGTTCAGTTCCTTCAATTTCAATAGCTTCCAAGCTACCTTCAACCACCTGAATTGTTACAGTACCGTCAGGAGTAATGTTGTTTTGGTCTAAAATTGCCCTAGAAGTAATGTAGCCTTGTTCTAAATAGCGCTGGGTAATGGCATCGGTGGCTTCTTGGAGTTGTTGTAAAGTGACATTGCGATTTAGTAAAGGTTGGATAATATTTGCTAAATCATCTTCTTCAAAAATGCTTGTACCACTAACGATAATTGTTTTGACAGCAATGGTATCTGAGTCTTCTGGTTGGGGAGAATCTTCGGGGAGAGTTGGGGGAGATTCAGAAGGAGTCACTTCTTCTGAATCTGGTAAGGGAGAAACAGGAGGCTGAGGTTGGAGAAAGCGTTCTTCATTGGGGTCAGGTTTTTGAGCTTGGTAAGAAGTAGTAGATGGTTTAGCTAATACTGTCTGGGGGCAAAAACAAAGCAATACCCAAGTAAGTAAAGCTGATTTATATACCTGATTAGAAAAGTTTTTTGAGGCTCTTTGAGTAGCGATGGCTACTTGCCCAAAGAACTTAAATTTTTCGCTCATTTTAATTAATTTTTATAACTAAGTTATTGACTTTTGGCTCCAATACCTCTAAGTAAACCCTTAATACACAAATGAAGTAGTTAAGTAAAAAAGCAACTATTTTGTTTCTTAATAGTAAAAGCAATCGAACTACTTCTAAAGATTATAAACGGCTCGAATAGATAATAACCTAGCTTCACATTATCACCCTGATGGTGGTGACGGAGGTTGTTAATCAATGTTCCAACAAGTTCACTACCAAAAGTAACTGTTTCTAACTTTAGATATACAGGGTTTATATTTTGATTGATCGATAAGATTTTCAAGGATTTGGCTATCATCAGTTTGGTGCAAATCATAGAAATAATTAAAGAATCTTAACTAATTAATCAGCAAATAACTTAAGAGCTAATACATCTACCAACTATTTGAGAAGCAGCTTCCTTATCTACAGCTTTAGCAAAAAGATAGCCTTGGCCAAAATTGCAGCTTAACTGTTGTAATTTCTCTTTTTGAGCATTAGTTTCTATTCCTTCAGCAACTACATCCATTCCCAAGCTATGGGCTAATGTAACAATTGTTTGAACAATAGCTGTATGACTACTATCTAAAGTTAAACGGCTTACAAAAGAACGATTTATTTTTAAGGTATCAATGGGGAATTCATGGAGGCGGCTGAGAGAAGAGTAACCCGTACCAAAATCATCAATACAAATTTTTATACCTAATTTTTTTAGCTTTTTAATCATAGAAGCAGCAAATGAGATAGTTTCTAAAAAACAACTCTCTGTAATTTCTAGTTTAATAAAAGAACTATTAGCTCCAGTTTCTTGCAAAATACTAGCCATTTGCTCTACGAAGTCGGTTTGCTTCAATTGTACTCCCGAAATATTAACATTAATTGTCAAAGGAAAAGCTGAGCTAAATTCATTTTGCCACTCTACTAATTGCCTACAGGCTTCTCTAAATATCCATAAACCTAAAGGATTAATTAAACCAGTTTCTTCAGCAACAGGAATAATTTCATGGGGAGAAATCCAACTCCCAGATGGATGCTGCCAGCGTAGCAAAGATTCAAAACTATGAAGATTGCCATCAGCAAGAGAAATAATAGGTTGATAATAAAGATGGAATTCTTCTCTGCGTAAGGCATAACGTAAATCGTTTTCCAACTTTAACCGAGCCATTGCTCCAGTTTTCATGGCTGGCTTAAATACTGCATAACGGGGCTTTTCCTTGAGCCTTAGCATGATACATTGCTGTATCTACATCTCTGAGTAAATCTATTGCTTTTCCATAGCCAACATTACTGTAAGTAATGCCAATACTAGCAGTAGCAAATACTTCATGATCTTCTAAAAGAAAAGGATATCTAAGTTGTAATTCAATCTTTTTTGCAATAGGAATACTCTGCTCAACTCGCTCTTTTCCCTCTAGTAAGATAGCAAATTCATCTCCTCCTAAACGAGCAAGAATATCGTTGCATTGGAGACAATCTTGTAAACGAAAAACAACTCTTTTAATTAAGTCGTCTCCCACAAGATGGCCAAAGCTATCATTGACGAGTTTAAAGCGGTCTAAATCGATAAAAAGTACAGCATAGTCACAATCTTTCTTTTGGTAAGCTTGGTTCATAACTTTTTTTAAATGTTTAATAAACCAAGTACGGTTAGGTAATCCAGTTAAACTGTCATGAAAAGCTTGATGAACAAGTTTCTCTTCTGTGCGACGGCGAGAAGTAATATCTTCTAAAGTACCTTCGTAGTAAAGTAATTTTCCTGCTTTGTTACACACTGCACGGACATTTTCAGAAACCCAAATTTTTTTTCTATCTCTGTTGTAAGCTTGATATTCATAACCCGATATAGAGCCGTACGTTTTGATTAATTGAGACAGTTTATAACGCTGTTGAGGGTCTACGTAAATTTGCTCTCCTATATCAGTAACACTATTAATTAATTCATCAGCAGAATCATAACCTAAGATATTTGCTAAAGCTGGGTTTGCACTCAAATATCGCCCTTCTGGTGTGCTTTGAAAAATTCCTTGAGTTATATTCTCAAAAATATTGCGATACTTAACTTCCGTTTCCCGCAGAACATTTTCTACTTTTTTGCGTTCTGTAATTTCTCTAGAAACAGCAATAATTTCTTGGATTTTACCTGTAGTATCTTGAACAACTTTTGATTTACTTTCTAACCAAACATAGTAACCAGCTTTGTGACGCATTCGGTAAGTAACTGTGTCTGTAACTAGGTTTTTGAGAATAGTTTTGTGAGAGCGCCTAATAGTTGGTATATCATCAGGATGAAACAAATTATAAGTATAAAAATTAGTTAATTCTTCTGGTTCGTATCCCAGCAAAGTTCGGCAAGCAGGAGAAGCATAAATATAAGCACCATTGAGATGGTGACGAGAAATCATATCTGTAGCATTTTCTGCTAGAAGCCGATAGCGTTCTTCACTTTCTTGTAAGGCAATTTCTGTTTCCTTACGTTCAGTTATATTTCTAACAATTGAGAGAACTTTATTTTGGGTAGCGAGGAAAATTCTCGCTTCAAAATATTTTATCTGCTTGCCAAACTGGAGTTGATATTCCAAAACTTGGGTTTTACCAAATTGAAATACTTGTTCAATTTTATTCATGATTGCTTGTGCTATCTCAACGGGAAAAACTTCAGAGATTTTTTTTCCCACAAGTTCCGTTGCTGAAATGATAAAATCTTCTTCATGATTAGCGTGATAGTCTAAATAAGTTCCGTCTCTACTATTGAGGAAAATTAAATCAGGAAGGGTTTTAAAGATAGAAAAATTCCTGTTGTTATAATTCAGTAATAGAGATATTGCTTGATTGGGATTTGATAGCGGTTCTACTATAGCTTCTACCAAAATTCCTAAATCTCCAGAATCTAGTTCAATGTCAGAAGATAAATAATATAAAGTTACAGGTTGATCGAAGTTATCAAATCTATGTTGTGCGGCTACATAATCCCCTTGCCGGAATTTAGCTAAATATCCCTGTAGGTTTATTTGAATAGTCTGGATATAACTGCTCCAATCAAGGTTAAGGAATTCTTCTAAGCTAGAAGTATGCCATAACTTTTGAGCCGCCTGATTAGCCCAAAAGATTCTCATTTGAGAGGTATTAATAATCCAGATTGGTGTCTGAAGGATATCAAAAAATCTAAGCTCCACAGGAGGAAAATTAGAATTACCTATTTTGAGCATTAGGGGAAAGAGCGATCGCTCTTTTTTTAATAGTGAACGGTGATTGCTTGTAAAAAATATCCAGATCAGAAGAAAATTTTCATACAAGCAAATTGATAGCTCTTCAATCAGTGCATTTACATATAACCTATGGTGAGACTAATATGGCAGTTTAGTGTGATTTCCATGATCTCATTAGTTACCAAGGGTGCTTTCCTATAGTCACTTTATACCTTTTTCTAGAAGCAAAAACACTCTTATTATGATATATATCAATCGCTTTTGGACTGCTAGTTTACTTCTTGCCAGTCTGCTAAGTGGTGTCACAGGATGTAGCAGTTTACAAGTAAACCAAGAGTCTCCTGATGAAAATGTAGTAAATGCAACAAATGCTAGTTCTGCTGTAAAACCAAGTCCTCTACCAGAACCAGAAATCCCTATCGTTGCTGTCAGTCTAGGGGAAGAATCGAACCAAAGCGATGTTAATGCTTCTTTAACAGCAGTTCCCTTAGATAAAGACCAAGCTACTGAATTTCTGGATATTCGAGGAGTTGGCGATGCGGCTATGGCTAATACTCACCAACAGCCTTTACCAGCTACTTTTGGTCAAAAACTTGATGCTTTTGACCCGACAGGTAAATCTTATCGCGGGGATTCTCTCTTTTATCAATTGGGAAACTACGGTAGGAACCCGTTGCAATCAATTTTGGTCTGCTTTAGGCCCAAGTTCTTTTGCTTTTATGTCCCATCCCGATAATATAGTGGATATGTATCAACGGGGTTTTAATCTCATTGGTTTAGCTAACAACCATGCTAGGGATTGTCCTAATGCCGAAGATGGGGAAAACGGTGCAAAAGTTTCGGCTGACCATCTAGAATCTTTAAGCCAAGGGACTGCTGCGGAATGGCTTTGGCATGGTGTGGGAACTCAAAAGGAAGCCCAAGTTAAAACTTTAAATATTAAAGGTCGCCCAGTCAGAGTTGCCTTTGCAAGTATCTATTTAGCTGATGGAGACTGTACCTACGTTACTTGTAGGGCTGATAAGAAGACTGTACTACGTTCCCTGCGAGATGCCGATGCAGATATTCGTATCCTCTCTATTCATAGTTGGACAGCCCAAACTCAACAGGAATTAGTTAATACTGGAGTGGAGTTTATTCAATACTACGATGGCGATGTTGTTTTTGGCCATTGGTCCTCACGTTTGGAAGCCTGTACGTATTGTCGAATCTTCCCGTGGCAAAAAAGGAGTATTGTTTGAAAGTTTAGGTAATTTTATTCACCCTGCCCTTTTACCTAAAGCAGAAAATATAATTGGCAGGGCTTTATTTGATTTAGATACTTTTAAATTAGCCCAGGTACAAGTTATTTCCATTGCCGTTAATCGAGTTAATGTTAGTTTTGCTAATGCTCCTAATCCTACAGCTTTACCTGCTAACTTAACTTGGCAACTTATTAGCGATCCTAACTGGCAAAGTGGTGTTAATTCTGGGGTTAAGGGGGCTTATTCTAACATTACGAAGGGAGCAGGGAGCAGGGAGTAGGGAGTAGGAGGAGTGAGAACTTTTTTCTCAGTTTTATAGAGGCATTTTGTGAGGTTGATTCAGTATAATATCAACGTCTGTAATATTAACACTCCCCGCTTTAAAAAGACGGGGTTTTCAATATTAACCCTTATTATTTTCAATAAATTGCAACTATTCAAGGGGATTTTAGAGCGAGATGGTACAGATACCTGTTAGACCGGAAACTGAAACCCTAGTGATTGAGTTACCTGAAACTATTAGGCTATATGTAACTCCAGAACAGTTTGTTGCTTTAACAGCAGTAAACCGAGATTTGAGAATGGAAAGAACGGCACAAGGAGAGTTGATTGTGAATCTACCAACAGGCTGGCAAACTGGAAAGCGTAATTGCAGCCTTTCTGGAGAATTATATTTGTGGTGGCGCAATGCAGGGGAACCTGGTGAGGTTTTCGACTCTTCCACTGGCTTCATTTTACCCAACGGGGCAACTCGCGCCCCTGATGCCTCTTGGGTTAGCCCAGAACGTTGGCAGGCACTTACCCCAGAGCAAAAAGGAACTTTCGCCCTTGTTTGCCCCGATTTTGTGGTTGAGTTACGCTCTAGTTCAGATAGCCTTAAGTCTGTGCAAGATAAAATGAGGGAGTATATCGATAATGGGGCAAGGTTAGGCTGGCTGTTAGATCCGCAACATCGGCAAGTGGAAATTTATCGACCAGGGTTGGCAATAGAAGTGCTGGAGAATCCCCCTGAGTTATCTGGTGAAGATGTGTTGCCTGGTTTTCTATTAAGTTTACTTCGGGTATGGGGTTGAGCGAAATTAGCTTGTTGCACACCCTGTATTTAAGAACACTTAATCTTAGAGGTCATTAAGCCTAATGAAGAATAAAAAGAGTGTTAAAGAGGGGCTGAAAGCCTTTGAAAGTAAAGATTACCAGAATGCTTACAAGCTATTAAAACCAATGGCAGAAGCTGGAAATTCTGAAGCACAATGTATTCTTGCTAATATGTATCATTTAGGAATGGGTCGAGATAAAGATACTTTCCAGGCAATTTACTGGTATAAAAGAGCTTCTGAAAACGGTTATGGAGTAGCCTCAAACAATTTAGGAGGAATTTTCCTAACGGGTGATAATGAAGTTGAAGCAGAGCCTTCAGAAGCAAAGAAATGGTACTCTTTAGCTAGGAAGCAGGGTTTCCCCAACACACCTACTCTAGAAAATTTATCTTCCCTTACTGAGGGGATAGAGTAGCTAAAGAATTTTAATTTTGGGCTAGAAGAAATTTTGTTAATGGAGAAGTAGTTGATGCTTTAAAGGTTATTCACTTAATTTTCTTCTTCTTGCCAAATTCAAGTATTTCTTTAGCCGCGCGATCGCAAACTCCTAATTCTCCTAAATCTTGGTGCAACTGCTGATAGTCAGCGATAGTTTTTTCTCGCCTTTTAGGATTAAATAATAAATCCATTGATTCTTGCACAATTCTTTCGGGATTCGCTTCTTCTTGAAACAATTCTGGTACAACAGACTGCATAGACACTAAGTTAGCAGGAGAAACAAAAGGTACATCAAACTTAAATACTTTCCTGGCAATCCACATAGTCAAAGGATTAAGTTTGTAAATAACCACTTGAGGAACATTCAGCAAGGCTAATTCCAGGTTAACCGTGCCACACTTAGTAATAGCTAAATCCGCAGCCGCGAGTGCCTCTAAAGTCTTATTTTCGACAATAGTTGCTGATAAATTATACTCTGCGATCGCCTCGGCAATAGGTTCGCGGAAACTTTCAACCGAAAGAGGAATTAAAAATTCTACCTCCGTTAACTTTTCTTGAAGTTGTTGTGCCGCAGCAAAAATTGCTGGAAGCAGATAGGTTAGTTCTTGTTTACGGGAGGCGGGTAAAAGAGTGATAATGTTTTTTTGCTCTTCAATTCCTAATAACCTACGGGCATTTTCTCGATTAGGTGCTTTGGCCATCCGATCTAATAAAGGATGTCCTACCCAACTAACTGATAGTCCTTGCTTCGCGAAATAATCAGCTTCCCCTGGAAAAATAGCCAGCAATCGGTCTGTTATCTCCAAAATTTTGCGACTCTGCCGACTTAAGGGCGACCAGACCCACATTTGTGGTGCAATATAGTAAATTATGGGAACTTGGGGCCAGTGGCGACGAACATAAGAACCGATACTTAAATTGGGGTCGAGGTAATCAATTAAGATCAACAAGTCGGGAGGATTTTGCCGCACATATTTTTTGATGAGATCCTGCATCCGCCAAGTTGCCAAAATAAAAGGTAATCCCTCCAAAATACCCAAAGAACTAATTTGGGTTGTATCGCCAATGAGGTTGCAACCTGCTTCCGCCATACGTCTCCCCCCTGTACCAGCAATTTCTAGTTCAATACCCAACAATTCCCCTTGAAGTTTCAGGGCTTCTACTAACAAAGCCCCTTGCAAGTCACCAGAAACTTCACCAGTACTAATAAAAATACGCATATTATCAGTTATTAATGATTAATGATGTTTACAACAACGGCAATGCCGTACAGTTATCAGTTATTCAGTTTCAGTTATAGAGGCGACCTATATTTATAGTATTGCTCAATAAACTAAGACTTAAATTAGGTCGCCTTGCTAATCTTATTGCTTACTGGGAATCAAACCTCTTCTTTCTGGAGATATGGATAATTGTATAAAACGCCGTAGGTGTTGGATATATTCGTTATCAGGGAGCAAATCTAACTGTTCTAGGGCTTTATTAATTGGCTGCCCGGAACGATAAATAGTTCGGAAAGCTTTTTTGAGGCAACTAAATTCCTCTGGGGTTAAACCAGCACGTTTCAAACCAATGGAGTTAAGAGAACGGACTCTAGCAGGATTGCCTTCTGTAGTCATATAAGGAGGTACATCTCTATCGATGCGACTCATGCCTCCTACCATTGCGAGGCGACCAATATGGACAAATTGATGAACCCCTAACACCCCACCAATTATAGCTCTTGATTCGATTTGGACGTGACCAGCTAAAGCAACATTATTGGCGATAATAACATTATTTCCTAACACACAATTATGGGCTACATGAACATAGGCCATTAACAGATTATTATTACCAATTTGAGTAAATTCACCTTCTCCTGTGGCACGGTTAATGGTCACATATTCGCGAATTTTGTTTTTGTTGCCAATTTTAACCCAACTTTTTGCCCCCTGATACTTCAAATCTTGGGGTTCTAAACCAATGGCAGCCCCAGGAAAAATTTCATTATCTTCGCCAATTTCAGTGGGGCCTTCAAGAATAACATGGGGTCCAACTTTAGTATTAGCGCCAATTTTCACACCCTCGCCAATAATTGCATAAGGACCTACTTCAACTGTAGGATGCAATTGGGCTTGAGGATTAATGACAGCAGTGGGATGAATCAATGTCTTCAAGTCGCGATGATTATAAAGCAAGGGCATAGAGGATTTTGGTAAGCAAAATTGACCCAGGTGAGGGTCGCTAAATACTTCTTATTTATAAAAGAAAGAAGTTAACAAAAAAAGCTTGATTTGATACTTTGCTTGCGCTCTTATTCAGCAATACTAAATTATTTTTAGTTTAGCAAGGAAAACATCAATTCTCCTTCTGCAACTAAATTACCATCTACTAGGGCGCGTCCCCGCATCTTACCAATACGACGCAATTTAAAAGATAGTAGTTCCACCGTCATAATTAGTTGATCTCCAGGAATAACTGGGCGACGGAAGCGAACTTTATCAATACCAGCAAAGGCAAAAAAGCCTCCTGCCATATCAGGCAATTGAATCAAAACAATGCCTCCTACTTGGGCCATTGCTTCAACAATTAGTACCCCAGGCATTAAAGGACGTTCGGGAATATGTCCAGGGAAAAAAGGCTCGTTAATGGTAACATTTTTAATCCCTACAGCTTTTTCTCCGGGTACATAATCAATAATTCTATCTACTAAAGCAAAAGGATAACGGTGAGGTAATAATTGGCGAATTTCTTCAACGTTAAAAGTTGTTTTTATAACTTGTTTTTGCTTATCCTCGCAGGATTTCTCACTATGGGATTTAGTATCTGATTGGTTAACATCAGCAATTGCGGACATAGGTTTATTTTTCAAGATTGTGGTAGTTTATAACGGTCGTAACTGGAGGGTGAAAAGCTCTCTAGCCAACTGAATATGGAGTTTGTGGCTAGCTTTATAAGCTAGGAAGTGGGCTTGGGGAAAAGTTCCCAACAAACTTAAATCTCCTACTAAGTCTAAAAGTTTATGACGAGCTGGTTCATTTGCAAATCTTAAGGGAGGATTCAGCCAACCATCTTCAGCACAAACTAGGGCATTATCTAAATTACCACCTTTAATTAAGCCCATTTGCCGTAATTGCTCAACTTGGTGTGCCAAACCAAAAGTTCTGGCAGGAGCGATCGCCGCTGCAAATTTATCTGAAGCAGGATTCCAACTATGCCACTGGTTGCCAATGGCAGAGAGGGGAAAGTCAATACCGTAGGTAAAGCGGGTTTCTGGAGAGGGCAGGGCTGCTACGAAAGCGTCTCCTTCTCTAACCCAAATAGAGGAAGAAAGAATAGAAAGATGGGGAGATGGTGAGATGGGGGTTAGTCCAGCTTTTTCAATGGCCTCAACCCAAATCTTGGCTGAGCCGTCCATAAGAGGCACTTCAGGACCGTTAATTTCAATACGAGCGTTTTCTACTCCACTAGCAGCTAAGGCGGCTAGGAGATGTTCTACCGTCCTTACAGCAGCATTTCCTTTTCTTAGTTCTGTGGATAGGGTAGTTTCGCCCACAGCCTCAATTTGGGCAGGGATGATCGGCTGTCCTGGTAAATCTACTCGTACGAAATAACGCCCTTCCCCAGGTTTAGCTGGTAAAACTGTTACTTGGCTTTCAATGCCAGAATGGAGTCCCACTCCTGAAAGGGTAAAAGTAGAATGTAAACTACCTTTTTCTGCTAGTGCTGAGTTATCCACAATTTTTCTACTGCTTTGCAGTTAAATTTAAGTCAAAATTCCTTGGTGTAAGCCTTCTCGTGTTTAGTAAGCCAAGAAGTCCCTGATTAAGGTGGGCGACCCAACGAAGCATCTAAATTAGTTCTTTATATTATGCAAATAGGTCGCCCCTACTAATTTTTGTTTAAAACCTTTCTCCAATACCAAAGTGGATACGACTATCCCCTTGGTCATTGAGGCCGTAATTAATCCTAATTGGTCCTAGGGGAGATTGAATGCGAACCCCAAGACCATAACCAATGCCGCTACCTGGCTTGTCCCTTACTCCGGCGGGGTTGCCTGGGACATTATCCCCTGTACCTAAGTCACTAGCCACATCAACAAATAGCGCGCCACCGATGACAGAAAAAACTGGGAAACGATATTCAGCAGTGGCTTGAATATAACTGCGACCACTACCCACATCCCCAGCTTCATAACCTCGAACAGAATCTGTACCCCCCATAGCAAAGGCTTCATAGGGTGGTAAGTCCCCCAGGATTGTACCCCCTTGAATATTAAAGGCGAGAGCTTCGGCTCCTTCACTAAAATTGGTGTAATCTACAGGGATATAGTAGCTGTAGCTAGCCCTGACGCGGTTAAAGAGAATGCTTCCTTCACCAATAGGTACAGTTTGATCCATACCTAAACGGAGTAAGGAACCTTGAGTGGGTTGTAAAGGATTATTTCTTAAGTCCCGCACAGCACCAAAACGGAAGCTAATTAAGTCGTCTTTGCCTGAACCGCTAAAACTCAGGTTGTTACCTAAAGCATCTGTGGCGGTTGTTTCCCCATCAGCATCGCGAATATTAACCTTCTGGTATTGGAATCCGGCAGAAAGTTGCCAATCTGATTTCCGAAAAGGATTGGGTTCTAAAGGACGAGAGAAGGTGATGCCACCACCTGTACGCAAAACTCTGGGAGTGTCGCCATTAGCTAAATCCACTTCAGTTTCTCCCCCATCAAAAATTAGGGAAATCGATCTGCGTCGGAAAGCGTTGACGGTGTAGGAAGTTCGATAGGGGTCAGTGGCGATCCAAGGATCTGTAAAGCGCAGATCGAAGAGAAACTCCCTTGTACCTAATTGTAGTTCTGCACCAAGGGTTTGGTTGTTTCCCCCTAGGTTCTGTTGCTGATAACTTACAGTACCAAACAAACCACTAGCAGAACTAAGACCAGCACCCGCAGCGATAGAACCTGTGCTTCTTTCTACAACATCTACGTTTAATACAACTTTACTGGGGTCTTCTCCGGGTTGTGGGGTGAAGCGGGGGTTATCAAATAAGCCTAAACCAAAGACTCTTTGTAAGTCTCGTAAGGCTGTTTCCCTATTAAACACATCTCCAGCTTTGAGTTCGACTTCTCGCGTCACAATGAAGTCGCGGGTACGCCCGTCAACTTCTTCTCCTTCTTCATTAAAAAATCTAACTTGGACATCTTCAATGACACCTTCTGCTACTCTCAAAGTCAGTAAGCCATCGCTACCAATATCAGAAGTGCCAATTACTTGGGCAAGTTCATAACCCTCATTTCTATACCATTCGTTAAGGTCTTCAATATTTTCCTGTAATTCCCTTAGATTGAGAATAGAACCATACTGTTCACTAAAAATGTCATCAACTACATCTTGAGTCAAAACTTGAGTTTGAGCATCTTCAGGAAGGGTTTGGATGGCGATATTATTTAATACAGGGTTAGGTTCAACGTTGAAAACAATTCTCACCCCTAAAGGTGTATCTTCCGGAACTACAGTAGCATTGGCAAAATAACCAGTAGCATAAACAGCATTGAGGTCTTCTTGAAGTTTGGAACGGGTTGTAGTTCTACCGGGTTTGGTAGTGATATTATCGTAAACTAGATTTTCGAGGGGAACTCGTTCACCACTGTCATCAGTGACAGTTATGCCTTCTGCACCGACAACCAGTACTTCTCCGACTAAAACTCGCGCTTCTTCAACTTCAGTAGTATTGTCTTGATTGTCCTCAGTTTCCGTTGCATCTTCTTGGGCAAACAAAGGTAGATCAATTTGCCCGGATTTTTCCCCTACAGATAAGTTACTGAGTAAAATTTCTGGGTTGATTAAATTTTGTTCTGCTTGTGTTCCCGTAGCAGAAAATTCTGGCTTATCTACAGTTTCTACTACCAAGTTATCAGGACTTACTAATATCTCTGGGGTTGGCGAAACTGCTTGCGATTTAGTTTCTGCTTCCTCAATCTCGCTATTAGCAATTTCTACCACCAAGTTATCAGGACTTACTAATATCTCTGGATTTGGTGAAACTAATTGTGATTCAGTTTCTGTTTCTAATACTGTTGTTTCCTCAACCTGACTTTTAGCAGGTTCTAAAAGACCAAGAATAGCTGAGGCTGCGAGAAAGGTTGTTAAAAGGGATAAACGCATACAATTAAAAGCTTTTTTTTGCACTGCCACACACCGAATAAAACTAATTGGATTTTAAGTATTAAGGGTAAATTGTTTGGGATCGGTTGTCATTCTGTTAGCCATTAGCACCACTCCTATTTTTGACTCTCTCCCAAACCTCTTGATAAGCAGATTCTACTTGACCGAGATCGCGACGGAACCTATCTTTATCCATGACCCTAGCTTGGGGATCTTCTTCCCCTTGTTGCCATAGACGACAAGTGTCTGGACTAATTTCGTCTGCTAGTAACAATTTCCCTTGGGAGTCCCAGCCAAATTCCAATTTGAAATCGACTAAGGTTATTTGGCAACCTTGAAAGAACTCTTGAAGATGTTGATTAATTGTTAAAGCCATAGTCTTGAGTTGTTCTAACTGTTCGGAAGTTACTAGTTCCAAAAGCAGCAAGCGATCCCTTGTTAATAAAGGATCTCCTAAAGCGTCGTCTTTGAGATAAAACTCTACTAAGGGAGATAATAATACTTTGCCTAGTGACAATCCTGTTTGTTGACAGAGACTACCTGCTGCAATGTTCCTAACCACAACTTCTAACTGAATAATTTTTACAGCCCGAACTAGCATTTTGTTAGGGGAAACTTGTTCAAGATAGTGAGTAGGAATGCCCTTTCCTTCAAGATATTTGAACAAAACCGCAGAAGTAGAGCAGTTGACTTCCCCTTTACCGCGAATTTGTCCTTTTTTCTGAGCATTGAACGCCGTAGCATCATCTTTGAAAAAAGTTAGCAGAATTTCTGGCTCTTCAGTAGAGTAGATGATTTTGGCTTTGCCTTCATAAAGTTTTTTTGCTGGTGACATAAAATAAATACTGCTTCAGACAATCTGTATGATTATCGCTCTTCGCGACTGGCTGTAATGCTATGGGTTTAATCTCCTTCTCTAGACTTATTGTCATTTTTGGTTAAGGCTAGGTTAAGATAAGTATAAGTTGAGTATTTAACCTCAAGTTAAGCGTTTGCAATATTAAGCTCTAACCTGTACTTGTTTCTTGTCGTAGCTATCTTACAGCTAGTCTGCTCCTCGATCACAAAATAGCGATCGCAATTAGGTTATAAAGGTTGATAAGACACTCTATTCACAAAAAAATAGACTAAGAACTTTTATATAAATTAAATAAGGAGATTTTAGTATGACTAAAAGAACTAATAAATATAATTTCTTCAATCCTCGTAGTCGTTATTACGGTCAAGTTAAACCAGAAAATTTAGTATTCAATGCTAATTTACAAGAGTTTTCTCAGCAAGTGAATGTGATTTGCAGCTTGGAAACAGGAGGAAAAATTTCCCCTGAAGAGTCTTACAAACAAATTAAGGGACTGTGGAAAGAGCTTAAGCGGACTAAGAAGCAATTGGGAATTGGACAAGAACCATTTCAACAATGATGCCTAACGGCAACGGCAAGCTGAACAGTTAATTGATGATGAATAATTCGGTTTTAGGGGCGACCCGTTTTCCGAGTATGATCGACAAACTAAGCTTTAAACTGGGTCGCCCGTCTTATTTGCTATTTTCTTGTCCGCAAAACTCTTAGTAGTTTGGTAAAATCTGTGGGTAAAGGAGCGATCGCTTCTAACCATTCTCCAGAAATCGGGTGAAACAAACCCAGCTTCTGGGCGTGAAGTGCTTGTCCTGAAAGGTTAACTCCTACATAACTACCAGAACCGTAAACTGGATCTCCCACTAAAGGATGCCCTGTATGGGTAGTATGGACTCTAATTTGATGAGTACGCCCCGTCTCTAAGCGAAACTTCATCAAGGTATAGTTCCCCAACCTTTCTACCACTTGCCAGTGAGTTACAGCTCTCCTCGCTCCCTTTTCTAAAGGTAGAATAGCCATCTTTTTGCGATTGATTAAATGCCGACCAACAGGCAAGTCAATTGTGCCACTTTCACCTTTAATAGAGCCATGAAGAACACCAAGATACTCTCTAAGGGCAATTTTATCCTTAATTTGCTTTTGTAGGCTTTGGTGAGCCTGATCAGTCTTGGCCACCACCAAAACTCCACTGGTATCCTTATCAAGGCGATGAACTATACCGGGACGTTTTACCCCACCAATGCTGGCTAAATCCTGACAATGAAACAATAAAGCATTAACCAGAGTACCATCTTCATGGCCAGGGGCAGGATGAACTACTAAACCCGCCGGTTTATTAACGAAAATAATCTCTTCATCTTCATAGAGAATATCTAAGGGAATATCCTCCGGTTTTATTTCTAAAACTTCAACGGGAGGTAGATTTATTTGCAAGTGATCGCCCTTTTCCACTAGCCTTTTTTTCCCTCGACAAACTTCCTCGTTAACTTCTACACAACCATCAACAATTAACTTTTGTAAGCGAGAACGAGACAAATCTGGTAGATTTTGAGCTAACCAACGATCTATGCGATCGCCACTATCTTCTACCCGTAAGGAAAAATTTTTGCTACCCATTGAAGTAATGTAAGCTATTAAGCATTTAATTTGATTGTGTGGCTAGGCATCTAGGGATGGGTTCAACTGCGGCGAGATATATCTTTATCATGGTTCAAGGTTGAATAGTCCTAGGGCTAAGGGAAAAGTTTAAAGTCAGGATTGATCTGTAGGTCTTTGTTGGATAACCCTTTCTTCAAAGGTTGCTGGAGATTCTGGGGGAGCGACAACTTTTTTTCTTTCTGGTTTTGGTTTCAATGAAGATTCGGTTTCGACAGAAGTTTCTTTGGTTTCTACCCGCAGATCTTTAGTTGAATCAACGCTATCGGTGACAGAACTTTCAATTACAACTTCTGCATCAGGAGTTTCAGCAGGTATCTCTGCTTCGACTTCTGGAACTTCTGGAGGTGCTTCTACTAAAGTTTCTGCTTCTGAAGATGTTTCCAATGTTTCTGGGGTTACTTCTGCTTCAGGAGTTTCTGGAGGGGTTTCTGTTTCAACTTCTGCAACTTCCGAAGACAATTCTACTTCAACCTCTGTAGTTGTTGGAGGTGTATCTTTAACCTCTACTTCCGGGGTTACTTTAGGAGAACGACTGGTAAGAGAACTAAAAAACTTGGTGGGTAAAAAGCCTTTGATTTTTTCTAATAGATCCTGATCAGCCTCAGTTCTTTCTTCCGGGGCAACTAAAACATAACGCAAAGAAACAGTTTGCCAAGCGAAGCTGGCTAAAAGTGCCACTACAGCTAATTGTCCTAATAGAACAGCACCAGTGATTTGCCCTGCACACACCCACAAAATTAGAGCATAAAATAAACCTGGTATACTCCAATAGAAATCGCTTTTGCGATGTAGTTCTGGGAAAAAGAAAGCTGCCATATAAAGGGCCAAACTACCAAGACTTACGGCCACAGCTAGAATGTACGCCAGCATTTTGTCGCTACTCCAAAAGTTGTGTATGATTCTTTATTTTGGGGGAATTTGTCTTTTTATGGACAAATTCGTGTAGAAAGTTTAAGTTTATTGGTTTTTGCTTAATCTTCTCCCCTTTCAACTCATGACTAAAAATAATTACTTTACCTAAATTTTAGTCACAAGGCTATTATAGAAGCGAGTAAGGGGAACTATAAAGGGTTTTTGAGCATCTCAGTTGATTGAAGTTCAGGTATTGAGCGGTGTATTCCTGATTAAGCTTTTCATGGCTCGATACTTAACAGGCTATTCCCCATTTGTCGGCTAGAGTTACAAGTTTTTTCATATGTCACCCTACTTACTAGCTAGGAGATGGCGTAAGACAAATGTTAAATCTTCAATGATATAATGACAAATGGCATTATCACCTCCTCTGACACTTTCTCTATTTCGATTTGCCCAAGCATTACCCCAAACGCCACCTTCTTTAGGATTAAGTGTTACAACTTTACAGAATTTAGTAGAAGCATTAATAGATTTGTTGCTTGATGAGGGTATAGCTGCTGATTTCTGGGTTAAATCGCCGGAAGATAGTAGTTGGTTAGGGAAAATTGAGCGCTATCAGCAACAAGAAAAACCCTTTATTAGCAAGGTTTACTATTGTTTTTCTGATGCCCTTGAGGACAAAGCTCTTCTTACTTCTTGTATTCCCATAGAATTACCAAAAAACACTCAACTCCAAAAAGATTTCTTTTTCGTAGCCATGTCACCACAATTTTCTGCTCTTCTTTTAGGCAGAAAAGACAAAATCCCCAATCAAATGCAAGTACTATTTAGTTGCGAAAGTTCAGTGACTTCTACTGTACTTAATACTATTAAACAAGCGATTTCTTTTCGGGAAAAGCCAGTTGATAGACTAAGAAAATCTGTTAATCGCTCTCTGGTTACTGACCAATCTAAATTTATTACTAACCTTCTACTTAAACAAGCTAAGTATCAAGACAAAATTGACCAAGCTGAAGCTTTTGTGAGGCGATCCCAAGAACATCAAGCAGTTTTAGACAATTCTTTGCACTTCAAAGACGAACTACTTTCTCAGGTAGCAACAGAATTTTGTACTCCCCTCAGTACTATGAAAACTGCCTTGAGTTTATTAGAGTCTAGACAACTTAAATTAGCCCAAAGAAAACATTATACTTCCATGTTAAAAGGAGAATGCGATCGCCAGGGAGCTTTGATTGGTGGTTTAGTAGAATTGGTAGGATTAGAAAAACTTCCTCAAAAAACAGCTAAATGTGTTGCTTCAGTTACAGATTTAGTTCCCGGTATTGTTAGCACCTATCAACCTTTAGCTACAGAAAAAGGTATTCGTCTTGGCTATACTGTTACTGCAAATTTACCTTTAGTTGCTTGTCCGAGTAATTGGTTAAAGCAAATTATTATTAATCTCCTTGATAATTGTCTCAAATTTACGCCCCCTGGAGGTGAAGTTTCTGTCGTTGTTTCTTTAGCAGAGGAAAAAGTACAGCTAACATTTACTGATACAGGTTTTGGTATTGCAGCTACCGATGTTAAAAAAATTTTTAATAGTTTTTATCGAGGTAGAAAAACTACCATAGAAAATACTAAAGGGGCAGGGTTAGGTTTAACGATAGTACATCATTTATTATTGCGCTGTGGTGGTTCTATTTCTGTCACAAGTAAGTTAGATCAAGGTTCTGCATTTAAGGTTTCATTACCAGTTTTGCTGGAAAGCTAGCACAAAAATTGCTGTCATTCTAATCAAGATCCTCATCATCTAATCCTGGCCTTGGCATAGGTAAAATTTTTCGCTTGCTAAGCTGACGTAACCAGAAACCACTCAATACTGCAACTATCAAAGAAATCCAACCAGTTAAGGGTTGCAGCAGTAAAAATCCCCCAGTGGCGAACATTGTGCCGAAGAGTAGGAACACAGCAGCAACAACCTTAATTAGATCCTGGGCTAAATTTTGCTCTGACTTGATTCCTGTACGTTCCCTCTGACGCTGCCAACCGGGGCCACCGGGGCGTACTTTTGTATAAAAGGCATCAAGGGTTGCATCGGCTTCTGGAGGGGTTAGTAACATCACTGCAATCCAAATCGTGGCTGTAGTTGCAGATATAAAAAACAACCTGATGCCAAAATCAGCAAAAATTTCATTAAAGCCAGGGAAAGTACTGGTAACTAAACCGATCACAAACCCCCCTAGCATAGCGGCAAGTTCCGCAGCAGCATTAATACGCCACCAAAACCAACGTAAAATCAAGACTAATCCTGGCCCAGTGCCGATAGCAATAACTAAGCGAAATACCGTTGCTACATCCTCAGAGAAGAAAGCTGCTAATGCCCCGAAAAAGGTAACTACAATTGAAGCTAAGCGTCCCACATTAACTAACTGACTTTGACTAGCATCGGGATTAAAGAAACGCAAATATAAGTCATTAGTTAAATAGGATGCACCCCAGTTAATAGAAGTGGAAACTGTACTCATGAAAGCAGCAACTAATGAAGCAACTACTATTCCTAATCCTACCGGAGGTAAAAAATCCAGCATTAGTTTGGGATAACCTAATTCGGGATCTTCCAAGTCTGGATAAACCACAATGGCTACTAGGGCAACAACTATCCAAGGCCAGGTGCGGATGATATAATGTAGGAGGTTGAAAAACCAGGAAGCTTTTTCTGCTTCTGCTTCATCCTTTGCCGCGGCAAGGCGTTGCACAAATTCTCCGCCTCCATCGCTGCGACGAAATGACCACCAATTGACGAACAAATAAGCAGAGAAGGTAGTAGCGGTAATCCCGGCTATGTCACTCCAGATAATACCGTTGCTACCGATGCTAAAGGGAAAAAAGGAGAGAACGTCAATATCTGTATTGGCTTGGACTTGGGGAATTAACTCCTGGATGCCGCCAACATGGTTAACTGCAACTATAGCAACAATGATTGCCCCTAACAAAGCGAGAAAAAACTGGAAAAAATCAGTAGCCACAACTCCCCATAAACCAGCAAAACCGGAATAAATTAGCACAAAAATACTAACTCCAACCACACTCCAAATTTTGAAATTTTCTCCTGGTTCAAAACCTAAACTCTGCCATAATTCCAAGGCATCCACTACCTTAATCATCGCTAGCATTGCATAACCAATACCAATACAATTAATTGGTACAGCAAAGAGAAAAGCTTTGGTTCCCCGTAACCAAGCAGCCATTGTACCGCCGTAACGCATCTCCGTTAACTGTGCGTCGGTAACAATTTCTGAACGCCTCCAAAGACGGGAGAAGATATAAATAAGAATAATGTGGGCAATACCAAAACTCCACCATTCCCAGTTTCCAGCAATACCTCGCGATGCGACTACTCCGGCTATATATAAAGGAGTATCAATAGAAAAGGTGGTGGCAGCCATACTTGTACCAGCTAACCACCAAGGTAGCGATCGCCCAGAAACGAAAAAATCTACTAAACTTTTTGAAGCTTTACCGGATAAATAGATGCCAACTCCCATGGTGACTGCCATGTAAAGTAGGACAATGAGCCAATCAATTGTGTGCATAAATAGTTATTTAAAGAGATATTTTTGAGATATTTTTTTGGTCTTGCTGAATAGAGTATAAATGGAATGTGAAAAAAGTCATGGTTATATCTATGACTTTTGCCTCAAGGCATTAGGAGTAAGTCATTTCTATGATGGAGACAAATCAAGCTAAGGAGAAAGCTATGAACTTTAAACTTTTCCTTCTCATTGCCGGGATTGCTACTGTTACCTTTGGGTTAACTTCCTTAACTGCTAAGGCACAAGAAGCTAGACCTTTTGCTCAATAGACCTCTCCAATAATTATGCTGAAACCCTTGTAATTACTTACAAAAATTGGAATTTCTGGAGATGTCTAATAATTTGAAGAAGTGATGGAGGAAATAGAGGTAACAGAAGCACAAAAAGCTGGGTTTGCTCAAATTCGTCAAAATACCCGCAATGAAATCGCTACAGTGCTTACAGAAGCACAAAGAAAACAAGTTACTGAAGCAATGCTCAACGGAGAAGGAGTTATCGCCGTTATGAAATCTCTGGATCTTTCTGAACAACAACGCTCAGAGATTCGCTCGATTTTACAATCTGCTCGTGAAGAAGGTTCTAATATTTTGACTGAAGAACAAAAGCAAGAGTTGCAAGAAGAAATTCGTGAACGTTTAGGAGAGAGGGCAGAAATGTTGCATGAAGGGGGTGTTAGGGCTAAAAATAGACACACTACACCTATAACCAACAGGCAAAGAACACTCTTTACCTGTTACCTATTAGCCATTATCCATTACTTATTTCGATTCCGGTTCTGTAAAAGCTTTCCAAGCCGCATTAACTGCTTTATCTATCCGCTTACCCATTTTTTGCATCTCATCAACAAAAACTTCCCAATTTTCTGTCGCTTCATTAGTAAGTTCTGCCAGGGATTTTTCCACAGAATTCTTTTGTCCTTCAAAAAATTTTTCGGTCTTTCTCAAAGTTTCTTGGGCTTGAGTCATGGCATCAACATAAGTTTCGCGGGTCATATCTCCAGCAACTTCAATTTGTGATTCTGCCTGCTTCTTAATTGCTTCAATTAATTCCCCCATCTTTTCTTTAACTTCATCAGATTCATCACCCATTTTTTCCTCAACAAGGGCTTTTGTTTCTTCACTAACGGGGGTAATAGCTGTCTCTTTGACTTCGCTAGGTGGAACAATAGCTGTATCTTTGGGATCATCAGGTGTATTCATAAATTTCTCCTTCTTCTACTAATAATTATGGCGATCGCCAGGCTTCTTGCCAAGGTTCGCCGCCGACTTCCAAGCCACAGAGGTCACTCTCTGCTTTTAAGATAGTTTTACCGGAGCGATCGCACAATTCTAAATTTAGCTTTCCTTGCATTGTATCGCGGCAACAGAAGACTAAACCTCTTTTTGTGGGGGCCCGTAGGGGCGTACCTGGTAAATTAGTAGTTCCTGTCAACTCTACCTCATAATCAGAATTACGAGCCTGAATCTGCCATCTGCCCCAAGGTTGAATTTGCCAGCTAACCTGAGAATTCCAAGGTACAAATTCGTAAAACTGCCCTTGATAGTGAAAGCAAAGCAAAGCTACTGATTCATTCCACCACAGTACTCCTCTTTTTCCTCCCCCAGCAGTTAAAGCTAAATCTGGTTCGTTAATAAAGCTGTTGCAATTAAGCCAAAACCATTTTTGAGGAAAGGAACGTCCCCAGTTTTTTTCTCCATATGCCGGGGCATTGTGAAATTCGTAACGCTGCCCAGACCAATCTATCCAACCTGTGGCGCTTCCACTAGCCATTAAGACTTGCCATCCGGGTTCAAATATTTGTAAAGAAGAAAGCCAACCCGCTGTAGATTGTTGCATTCTGTGGGGATTTCCCCAACCGTAAATAGGTTCAATTTCGTATAACCAGCGGCAATACTTCCCGCTGCCAGGATCTTGAATGAAGCCTTGATGTAAAGTGGCTGTTCCTTGATACCCTTCAGGGATACGTAGATCAAATTCTGCGGGTGTCAAGAGTTGTGGAGAAGCGGGGAAATTTTTTTTACCCCAATGACCCAAACCTAAAACTTCTTTGGTTGCCCAAAACTGAGTAACATCGGGAAAAGTACGACAGATATATTCATCTTCAGGACCAAGAATTTGCGCCCCACCACCACTGTAGGGACTTCCCCCAGAGGGATCTTCAATAGAGTACATAAAAGCGAAGGTTTGCTTAATTTTAGGTAGGGTAACACGATAGTACCAACCCTCAAAAAAGCGCCCTTTACTACCGTCCCAATGGTAGCCACTATGGGGGGTTTGTAATTTGGACATTGCTATAGAAAAAAGGAGGAGCAAAAAAATATAGGGGTACAATTAAACTGCACCCCCATTTCAAAATGAGGCATAAAACCTAAATAATTAGGAAATCTGGTTTTAAAGATACTTTTCCAAAGTAGTTGCTAAAGTTGTTTTTGGTACAGCCCCAACTACCATATCTACCCTTTGACCAGCTTTGAAGATCATTAATGTAGGAATGCTACGAATACCATACTGACTGGCAACATTGGGATTTTCATCAGTGTTGAGTTTGACTACCTTAATTTGGTTTTCGTACTGGTCAGCAATTTCGTCAACCACTGGGGCCACCATACGACATCGACCGCACCAGGGGGCCCAAAAGTCAACCAATACAGGTACTTCGCTCTCTAGCACTTCAGATTTAAAAGTTGCGTCTGTAACTTGTTCAGTTACCGCCATGCCTGAACATCCTTGTTTGTGAGGTTGATAACGTTTATTGGAAATTTTACCATAGTAAGAACTAGTCACTACTAGTTTAAGATTATCTACTTATCTACTAAAATTTACAAAAACTTCTAAATTTTTGACAAAATTCTCCCTTAAACCACCTGGAAACGAAGAAACCGCCTGAACTATGTCCAGGCGGGGTGTGGTGTGAGGAGTGAACGGAAACATTTGTCTCCGCCATCTCCATTGTAATCCACTGTTATTGATTTGCCCCATTCCTCATTACCCATATAACATTGTTAATATAAATCTATCTCAGGGAACATTAGGTGGAAAAAAAAAACCAATTAACCTGGGAATACTTAATAAAGAGTAAAGGCATTGTATATGCTCCTCATCTTCTTCTCTTAAATTCCTCAAGATGCTCTACCAAAATATTGGGGTAGTTATTTTTTTAAAGCTATCTCCCTTCTGTGCTGACTTTGTTTCCGATTATTAAATGAATTATTGCCATTAACTTAATTCTGTTAGCAAAAGCTGCTGCTTAGTTGAGTTCAAGAATTTTCATCTCCCCATATGAATCACAATTACTCTGAGGTAGCAAAAGCTAATATTCTGGTTATTGAGGAAACTCTGGCTGATTTGCATCTGTTAGTGAAGGTTTTAGCAGGGCGAGGACATTTAGTAAGAAGCTTGAGAGAGGGTCAGGAAGTTTTCTCATCTTCTTTGGTAGAAAAACCTGATCTCATTTTGCTAGATGCTATTACTTCGGGAGTAGATAGCTATCAAATTTGCCAAAAACTTCAAAACAACCAGCAAACGTCTCAGATTCCGATAATTTTAATTCTGAGTGGAGAAGATCATAGTAATAGAGAGAAAGTTTTTACAGTAGGTGCAGTAGATTACTTACTTAAGCCTTTACAAGAGCAAGAAATTATTAGCCGCGTAGAAAACCAATTACAACTTCACTTACTACAGCAGCAACTTTCCCAACAGAATACCAGGCTACAAAAAGAAATTCGCCTTAACGATGCTTCCGAAGCAATTTCTCAACTTAGGGAAGCCAAACTTTACCACCAATCTCAAACCCTAGCTAATTTTAGTGCTAACCTCAAAAGTATCCACCGTTTAAATACAACTAGCTACAGCAATTTTGAAAAATTATTTGCTGACTATTTAGAAACAGGTTGTAAAATTTTTGGCAGTTCTACAGGTATTATCAGCCGCGTACAAGGACAAACCTATACTGTCTATGCTGTTAAATCTCACTTGAAAAGTTTAGTTTCTGACCAACAATTTTCTTTGCAAGATACCTATTGTGCTGAGGTAATTAAGCAGCAAAAAACAGTAGCCTGCTACTATGGAGGTGCGATCGCTCCTGTCAAGATTCATCCTAGCTACGGCAATCTCAAACTAGAATCCTATTTAGGTACTCCTATTTGGGTTAACGGTGAGATTTACGGTACTCTTAATTTTTCTTCTCATCAAGTTCGGGGTCCATACATTTACCCCTCAAGAACAAGAAATTATCGAGTTAATGGCCCAAAGTTTGGGTAAATTTGTCACAGCCCATCAAATAGAAATTAGCCGTAAAAGAGCCGAGTTAGCCCTACGGGAAAGTGAGAGAAAGCTACGCAAACAAAATAGTGTCTTAAGTAAACTAGCCCAAAATCCCGCTCTTTATCAAGGTGATTTAGCTTCAGCTCTAAAGACTATAACGGAAACCATCGCCAATACCTTAGAAGTTGAGAGAGTTAGTGTTTGGTTTTATGATAAATCCGGCACTAAACTACAATGCCAAGATTCTTTCCAACGTAGTGTTAAAAGACACCAGCAAAACGAAGATTTATTAGTGGTTGACTATCCCCACTATTTCAAGGCATTGGAGTCTCAGTGGAATATTCCTGCGGCAAATGTTTTCACTAATCCCTATACTCAAGAATTTGCTACTTATTTTGCCGCCAATAAAATAGTTTCCACCCTCAATACTTCTATTTGTTTAATGGGGCAAACTGTAGGAGTTATTTGTCTAGAACAAGTGGGATCTACTCGTCACTGGACAGCAGACGAACAAAATTTTGCTAACTCAATTACTGACTTAATTTCTTTAGCCTTAGAAGCCACTGAAAGGAGACGTACCCAAGAAGCCCAAAGATTATCTGAAGAAAAGTTTTCCCTAGCTTTTTATTCCAACCCCGATCCTATGGCTATTGTTACTTTAGTAGAGGGAAAATATTTAGATGTTAATGAAAGCTTCCTCCGTAGTTTAGGTTATGACCGCGAACAAGTGATTGGTCTTAGCCCCGGAGAACTTGATATTTGGGTTGATCCTTGTGAACGGATCACAATAGTGCAAACCTTGCAGCAAGAGGGGGTTGTTAGTAAACAAGAAGTTGATTGGCAAACTAAATCAGGGCAAATCAGAACTATCCTCTTTTCAGCAGAGCTAATTTATATTGAAGGGCAAGAGTGCCTCCTATCGGTGGCTAATGATATAACAGAACGCAAGCAAGCAGAAAAAACCTTATTAGAATTATTTGGCTTAGCTGCCTTGGATGCTGATGTAGGTGTTGCCCTCACTAAAGGTAAAACTTTAGAAGAAATGCTTAGTCTTTGTGCCACAGCCATCCACAAACACCTTGATGCTGCTTTTGCTCGAATTTGGATTGTAAATGAAGGGGAAAACCTACTAGAACTCCAAAGCTAGTGCAGGGATGTATACTCACCTGGATGGGGCCCATAGTTGTATTGAGGTGGGTAGCTACAAAATTGGTCTAATTGCCCAAGAAAGAAGACCCCACTTGACTAATGACGTTGTTAATGATCCTCGCATTAGTGATCCTCAATGGGCTAAGGAGACAGGGATGGTAGCCTTTGCTGGCTATCCTTTAACCTTTGAAAACAAACTTTTAGGTGTGATTGCTGTTTTTGCCCGCCATGCCCTTACAGAAGCAACTTTACTAGCGATGGATTCGATTGCGAATAATATTGCTTTGGGTATTGATCGTTTTCGGGCAGAAGAATCTCTTTCTCGTAGTAATGCCCTACTCACATCCCAACAGGAAGCCGCTTTAGATGGGATTTTGGTGGTAGATGAAAAACAGAACATTACTTCTTATAATCAGCGTTTTTGCGAGTTGTGGCAAATTCCTGAAGAGTTATTTGCTGGGGGTAGCGATTGCACTCCGCGCACCAGCAAAGCTGATCACCAAGTTTTCCCTTGGATTTTTTCTCAATTAGAAAATCCTCAAGCCTTTAGCAGAAAAGTCAAGTATTTATACCAGCATCCTCAAGAAGTTTGTCAAGAAGAAATTGTTTGTCGCAACGGGCGTATTTTTGATCTTTATTCTGCTTCCATACAATCCCAAGCAGGAGAATACTATGGCAGAATTTGGTACTTTCGGGATATTACTGCGCGCAAACACTCAGAGTTTGCCCTTCAGATAGCCCAACAAAAGTCAGAAAGCTTGTTACTGAATATTTTGCCCAAGGCTATTGTTAAGCAATTAGAAAACTATGAAGGTTCTATTGCCGAACAGTTTAGCGAAGCAACGATTCTTTTTGCTGATATTGTTAACTTCACTGATATCAGTTCTAGCATTTCTCCTTTGGAGTTGGTTAATATACTCAATGATATTTTTTCTACCTTTGATGAATTAGTTGACTATCATGGTTTGGAGAAAATAAAGACCATTGGTGATGCTTATATGGTAGCTGGAGGTTTGCCCATACCAAGGGCAAGACATCTTGAGGCGATTGCCGATTTAGCATTAGATATGCAAAAAGCCATTGATAGGTTTCACAATTCCCAAGGAGAACCCTTTCAAATTCGCATCGGTATTCATACGGGTTCTGTGGTAGCAGGGGTGATTGGCATTAAGAAGTTCACTTATGATTTGTGGGGAGATACAGTTAATGTGGCTTCTCGCATGGAATCTCAAGGGGAAGCTGGCAGTATTCAAGTAACCACCGCTATTTATGAAAAGTTGCGCCACAAGTATGTTTTTGCAGAAAGAGGAACTCTTTTAGTTAAGGGGAAAGGAGAGATGAATACTTACTGGTTGATAGAGAAGAAAAAAGAGTAGTAGTTTGTTAATTAAAGCTTCTTCATGCCGAAGTAATCACTCTCTCCAAATGGCATCTGCAACTCGACAAACATCGTACATTGGTTCAACATCGTGGACTCGGAGGATATCTGCTTGACCCGCGATCGCAGCGCAACAGGTAGCAGCAGTTCCCCAGACTCTTTTTTGAGGATCTTTTTGGTTGAGAATATGACCAATAAAGCTTTTCCTAGAAGTACCAATTAACATCGGTACATTTAAACAAGTAAACTCTTTTAATCTGTTTAATATTTCGAGGTTTTGTTGATAGGTTTTGCCAAAACCAATACCAGGATCAATAATAATTTGCGATCGCTCGATTCCCACTGCTGTGGCGGCGTTTATTTGCTGAGATAAAAAGTTAATGATTTCGCCAATTAAATCTTGATAATTGGTTTGTTGTTGCATTGTTTCTGGCGTACCTTTGATGTGCATCAAAATAATTGGTACTTGCAATTGAGCGATAATAGGTAGCATTTTCGGGTCGAAAGTTCCCCCAGAAATATCATTAATCATATCTGCACCCAATTTAACGGCTGCTTGAGCAACGGCTGATCTGGTAGTATCAACAGAAATAGGAACAGACATCTCCTGACGGAGCTTTTCCACCACAGGTAAAACCCTGTTTAGTTCCTCTTCTAAAGAGATTTGAACTGCTCCAGGGCGGGTTGATTGCCCTCCAACATCAAGGATGTCTACACCAGCTTCTATAAGCTTTCCAGCTTGCTTTAAAGCGGTTTCTACACTATTAAATTGACCACCATCACTAAAGCTATCGGGGGTGATATTCAATATTCCCATTAAGTAAGTGCGCTTACCCCAAAGGAAATCAGAGTTGCGAATTTTCATTGAAGAAATGCTGTTATGCTTTTAAACTAGCATATTAGTCTGTTCACCCAAACTCGATTATTTTTTTCAATACAAGGAAAGTTGCTAATGCTTGTAGTTTTACTTGTATCTTATTTAGTAGGTATTGTCACTTGATAAAAGTAGTTGAGATTTATAAAAATAGTTAAGATACTATTTGGATTATGTATTTATTAATTCCCGCCGCAGGAATGGGTCGCAGAATGGGCAGCGATCGCAATAAACTATTATTAACTTTATTAGGTAAACCTTTGTTGGCCTGGACGCTATTAGCAGCAGAACAAGCTAAAGAGATTAGTTGGCTTGGTATTATTGGTCAACCCCAAGATTTTGCTGATTTTGAGATTATTGCTGCGGAGGCAAATTTAACTAAACCTTTCCTGCTTATTCCGGGGGGAGATACTCGCCAAGAATCTGTTTATAATGGCTTGCAAAAGTTACCTGATGAGGCTAAACGAGTTTTAATTCATGATGGGGCGAGATGTCTAGTAACGCCAGAATTGTTTAACCGTTGTGCCAATGCTTTGCTTAATTGTCAGGGTTTAATTGCGGCTATTCCTGTTAAAGATACAATCAAAGTTGTGGCCGACCAACTAATTGAAAGTACCCCAGATAGAAGTAAGCTTTGGGCTGCTCAAACTCCTCAAGGTTTTGATGTTCAACTATTAAAAGAATGCCATGAGCAAGGTAAAGAATTAGTTTGGCAAGTAACTGACGATGCTGCTTTATTAGAAAAGTGCCAACTGCCAGTGCAAATTGTCAAGGGAGAAGAAACTAATCTTAAAGTAACCACCCCTGTGGATTTGGCGATTGCCGAATTTATTTTACGTCAGAGGTTGTAGTAAGTCAGAAGTAGGCTCAAGCTTGTAGTGAAACGGTAGAAGAATATAAGCAAATTTTTATTGGGGCTTAAGTTAATAATAAAAGGTGCGATCGCAACCCAATCCTTTACCTATTTTGCTCCTACCTACCGACAAATTCAGCAATTTACAGGAAGAAACAGATTTTCTAATC
>CAWDOD010000007.1:0-275716 GCA_963803805.1 uncultured cyanobacterium
ATAATTTAGCTGGCTTAGTCGTCCCTAAATAACTATAAAAAGAAAGGTAAATCATGAGTTTTTCGACAAAATTAAGCGATCGCAAAAACAACCAGTTCAAGATAATTTTATACTCAAAAACTAAGCACTAAAATACTTAGAAACAGGATGATAAGTAATAAAAGCAGTGGTGGATTGTTCTGGATACAACTGTTCGCTTTCATCCATATATAAATTAATGCGATCGCAGCCTAACAACTCTATTTGTTTGTACTGATCGGGAATATTCGGACAAGCAGGATAACCGAAACTGAAACGGGAACCTTGATGACGCTGGGCGAGGACATCGCGAACATTATCAGGTTCTTGATCTCCGTAGCCCAACTCAAGGCGAATACGGGCGTGAGTCCATTCTGCTAGGGCTTCTGCCACTTGGACTGCTAAACCATGGTAATAAAGGTAGTTGGTGTAGTCGTCAGCCTCAAAGAGTTTTTTGGCGTATTGTGTAGCAATCTCCCCTACAGTAACAGCTTGCATAGGAAAGACATCCATAATACCAGATTCTTTGGTAGCAAAGAAGTCAGCAATACAAAGGCGGCGGCCAGATTTTTGCCGAGGAAAATCAAACTTAGCTACTTGTTGATGATGGTTTTCGGGGTCATAAAGATAAAGGGAATTAGCTTCAGCTTGGCAAGGAAAATAGCCATAAACTACCGTAGGATGTAAGAGATTTTCGGAAATAACTTTTTCTTGCCATTTTCCTAAAATGGGGTGAACTTTCTCAGCTAAAAAAGCATCGTATTCTTCCCTTGATTGGTCACGAGGTTTGCGGAATTGCCATTGCCCAGCAATTAAGGCTTGTAAATCTAAATACCAGAATAATTCTTCTAAAGGAATATCTTCCGGGGTTAATATTTTTGTTCCCCAAAATGGTGGTTGGGGGCGTTCTAAATCTAAGGTGACAGCTTCGGAACGCCGGGTATCTAGAGGTTGTGGTTCAACTTCGAGCTTTTCTTTTTTAACCTTACCATTACCATTACTTGCTGTCTTACTTTCTTCTTTTACTTCATCTAAAAAGCCTTGTAAGTTATCCCAATTATTAGCAGCTTTAGCCGGCATTAACTTATCCATGAAATGCAAATCAGCAAAAGCATCCTTACCATAAATAACCTTCCCTTGGTAAGTATCTTGGCAGTCTCCATAGACAAATTTAGGGGTTAAAGCTGCCCCCCCCAAAATAACCGGGACATCAATACCTTTGTCATTAAAAGTTGCCAAATTATCTTTCATAAACGCTGTAGATTTAACCAACAAGCCACTCATAGCAATACAATCAGCTTGATGTTCTTCATAAGCTTGAATAATATTATCTACAGGTTGTTTAATACCTAAATTAACCACCTTATAACCGTTATTGGAAAGAATAATATCAACGAGATTTTTCCCAATATCATGAACATCCCCTTTCACTGTAGCAATAACCACTGTGCCTTTAGCATTACTACTACTTTCATTCTTATCCATATATGGTTCTAAATATGCCACCGCCGCCTTCATAGTTTGGGCAGATTGAAGTACAAAAGGTAACTGCATTTGTCCAGAACCAAATAACTCTCCCACAACCTTCATACCATCAAGGAGAAAGGTATTAATAATCTGTAAAGGAGGATATTGTGTCAAGGCTTTTTCTAACTGTTCTTCTAAACCAATTCTTTCCCCATCAATAATATGATTTTTCAACCTCTCTGAAACCGGTAAATTCTCATCTACCTTTTTTTCCCGTTTCGTGGTTTTGCCTTGGAATAATTCTGTTAACTTAGTTAAAGGATCATAAGTACAAATATCCCCGCTAAATTGACGGCGATCGCTGATTAAATCCTGACAAATTTGTTGATGTTCCGGTTCAATCTTGGCTAAGGGTAAAATCTTGCTGGCACTGACAATAGCTGCATCCAAACCCACTGCCATAGTTTCATGTAAAAAGACAGAATTTAATACTTGGCGGGCGGCGGGATTTAAGCCAAAAGAAACATTAGAAACTCCCAAAATTATATGGCAACCGGGCAACTCTGCCCTGATGCGTTTAATTGCCTCCACCGTTGCTTTGGCATTCTCTCTATCCTCTTCAATTCCTGTAGAAGCGGGTAAAGCCAAAGGATCAAAAAAGATTTCTTGGGGAGGAATGCCATAGTCTACCGCCGCTTTATAGGCACGTTGCGCGATAGCAAACTTTTTATCTGCGGTACGCCCCATACCATCTTCATCAATGGTTCCGATCACAATACCTGCACCGTACTTCTTCCCTAATTCTAAAACCTGATAAAACCTCTCTTCCCCATCTTCATAGTTAGTGGAGTTGAGGATACATTTACCCCCTGCAACCTTTAAGCCCGCCTCCATTTTCTCCCATTCAGTAGAATCCAACATCAGGGGTAAATTCACATTGTTAACCAAACGGGACACCAACTCGTGCATATCCTGCACTCCATCCCTACCCACATAATCCACGTTAACATCAAGAATCTGCGCTCCTTCCTTAACCTGGGATTTTGCCAAAGAAACCAAACCATCCCAATCTTCATTGTTTAATAGAGTGCGACATTTCTTTGAACCGCTAGCATTTAACCTTTCCCCCACAATCAAAAAAGAGTTTTCCTGTTGGTAACTTTGAGTACTATAAATAGAAGCCGCAGCAGGTTCATAATTCGGTTGCCGGGGTTTGGGAGTCAAATCCTTGGCTACTTCTGCCAATTGTTGGATATGATCTGGACGTGTACCGCAACAACCACCAATAACTTGCACTCCTAAATCTTCCACAAAGTGCATCAAAGACAGCCGCAATTCCATAGGGGTTAAGCGATAATGTGCCTCCCCCCCAACATTTTCTGGCAAACCAGCATTAGGGATGCAGGAAACAACAAAAGGAGAATGTTCCGAGAGATACTTAATATGTTCCTTCATCAAATCCGGCCCCGTTGCACAATTGAGGCCAAGAATATTAATCTTATAAGGTTCGAGAATAGTTAATGCGGCGCTAATTTCTGAACCAACTAACATTGTCCCCATCTGTTCCATTGTGATAGAAACCATAATGGGTAAGCGTTCCTTTTTTTTTGCCAACACTTCTTCAATAGCGTTTAAAGCAGCTTTGATTTGCAACACATCCTGGCAAGTCTCCACCAACAACAAATCAACCCCGCCATCATATAACCCCTCAACCTGTTCTACATAAGCATCTTTGAGGGTATCAAAATCAATATGCCCCAAGGTGGGTAATTTAGTTCCTGGACCCATAGAACCTGCTACAAAGCGAGGTTTTTCGGGGGTAGCATACTCTGCTGCCACTTCCTTTGCCAACTCTGCTGCCCGTTTATTTAAGTAGTAAGCTTGATCTCCTAAGTCATATTCTGCCAAAACCACAGAAGTACCACCAAAGGTATCCGTTTCAATCACATCCGTACCCACCTCCAAGAAACCGCGATGCACTTTTTTCACTGCTTCGGGTTTCGTATGCACCAAATACTCATTGCAACCCTCATACTCCGCCCCACCAAAATCTGCTGCGGTGAGGTTTTGGGTTTGTAAGGAAGTTCCCATGGCCCCATCGAAGACAATTACGGGACGTTGGGGACTATTAAGGTGGTTGAGGAAGGCACTTTTCACGGTTATTGATTGTTAGTAGACGGTTATAAATAAATTTTAATCTGTAATAGCCAAGTAGTTTAATAAAAAGTAGTTACCCAACTTTAAGTAAAAGGATTTAGTATTTGTAGATCACAATCGTCAAAATCCCGTACATTGCGAGTTACAATCGTAAGCTGATTAACCTGAGCAGTTGCAGCGATCAGCATATCAGCTTGTGTACGGGGCTTTCCCTGAGTTCTGAGATAGCCCCTGAGTTCACCAGACCTTTTGGCAATTCCTGGAGTAATAGGAAGTATAGTACAGTAGTTTTCGATAAGCTGATTAATACCTTCAGTGATTCTTGAATTAGGCTTTGAGGCTAAACCATAATAAATTTCTTCCACTGTCACAACACTCAAATAGATTGATGAAACCTGTGTACTCCAAGTTAGAACTCCCGGATTTGGTTGAGGGCGTACTAATTCACTGATGACATTAGTATCACAAAGAAATGTCATAGAGTCTTTTACTCAAAAGGATTAGAGCGATTGTGGCGAACAGGAGTTTCTAGAATGTAGTTCTCTTCAAGACAACTTTGACGTAACTTAGCAAACATATCTGCTAAGGGAGGTTTTTGTTGTTGCTGATGCCAAATCAGGAATTGCTCAAACATCTGTGTTTCTATAACAGCCGCCACAGGACGTTCTTGTTGATAGATAATTTGTGGTTCAGAGCTTGCAGCCTTAATTAATTCGCTTAATTTCTGTTGTGCTTCTTCTAGCGTCCAAGCCATTTTTTTCTTGATATAAAAGGTTGTTTAACTCAATAATATTTTAGTGATTAAACTAGGCGATCGCAGCCTAAATAATTCTCTTTATTCATCTTAGGCAACTAGCAACTAGCCATTAACTAAAACAAATCTGCCCCTTCAATCTTGCCTACTTTTTGAGCATTGGCTGCTTCGCCACAACTACGGGGAGTAGGAAATAACTTACCAGGATTTGCTAAACCCTTACTATTCCAAACCTGCCGCACATACTGCATAGTTTCTAAATCTACATCGCTAAACATATCCGGCATATAACAATTTTTATCTGCACCAATGCCATGTTCTCCTGAGATGCTTCCTCCAGCTTTAACACAGAGTTTGAGGATTTCTCCCCCAACTTTTTCTACTGCTTCTAAAGCACCTTCAATTGCTTCATTGTAAAGAATAAGGGGGTGCAAATTACCATCTCCAGCATGGAAAACATTGGCGATACGATAGCCAGATGCTTCGCTTAAAGCTTCAATTTCCCCTAATACTTCCGCTAACTTGGTGCGGGGAATTACCCCATCTTGAACAAAATAATTAGGACTAAGTAAACCCGCAGCGGCGAAGGCTGCTTTGCGCCCTTTCCACATTTTTAACCTTGTCTCAGCATCATTGGCAGAAGTGGTACTCCTCGCCCCATTTTCTTGACAAATTTTAGCTATTTGCTTTTTATTCGCTGCCACTTCCACTTCTAAACCATCCAACTCTACTAAAAGAATCGCCCCAGCATCGCGGGGATAACAGTTTGTGGCAACCACATCTTCTACGGCATTAATACTCAGGTTATCCATCATTTCCATACCCGCCGGAATGATGCCACTACTAATAATCCCCGTTACCGCATTTCCTGCTTCCTCAATACTATTAAAATCAGCTAAGAGAACACAAATAGCTTCCGGACGTTTGAGGATGCGCAAAGTAATCTCTGTAGCGATGCCTAGAGTGCCTTCAGAACCGACAAAAACTCCCGTTAGGTCATAACCAGGCATTTCTTGAATTTGCCCCCCAATATCGATGATAGAACCTTCAGGAGTAACTACTTTTAAACCGATGACGTGGTTGGTGGTAACACCATATTTAAGACAATGAACCCCCCCAGAATTTTCCGCCACATTACCGCCAATAGAACAAATAATCTGGCTAGAAGGATCGGGGGCATAATAAAAACCAGCACCGCTTACAGCTTGAGTTACCCAATTATTAATCACCCCCGGTTCTACAGTAATGCGATGGTTTTCCATATCAACATCCAGGATGCGCTTCATCCTAGCAGTAACAATGAGAACCCCATCTTCAATAGGTAAAGCGCCACCAGATAATCCAGTTCCCGCCCCCCTAGCCACCCAAGGAATATCGTTGTCGTGGCAAACCTTCACTGCTGCTGCCACTTGTTCAGTAGTCTTAGGAAGTACCACTAAAGCAGGGCGCTGGCGATAACTAGCCAAACCATCGCATTCGTAGGTAAGTAATTCATCTTTGCGCTTCACAATGCCATCTTTACCAATGAGGCGTTGTAATTCCTTGATGATTGGTTGCCAATGGCGTTTTTGCTTTTTAATCGGGTTAGCCAGCATTTGTTATAGATATAGCTACATATTTTTGAATTCTAATTCTATTGTCCCAAGAAATTAACTTTTTTAACCTCAATTCAATTATTTTGAGCAACTACAGGGGAATAATAAACTCAAGATAAACATTTCCTTACCTTAACCAAAGAGAAATTTGAATTTTAAATCTGTTAAGCTTATGACCATAAATAAATCCCACCAAGCCCCCACCGAACTTCCTGGCTATGAACTACAAAAAACAATTTATAACGGTATACGCACCCTGGTTTATCAAGGTATTTCTAAAGTAGAGCAAAAACCTGTAGTTATTAAAGTTCTCAAAAAAGAATACCCTACATTTCAAGAAATAGTACATTTTAGAAATCAGTATGGGATCGTCAAAAATCTTGATGTAGCTGGTATTGTTCAGCCCATTGCTTTAGAAAACCATGGTAATGGCTTAGCTTTGATTATGGAAGACGATGGGAGCATTTCTCTGAGTGAAGAATTGAAGAGTAGAGAAGCTCAAAATCTTTCCTTAGAGGAATTTTTTTCTATTGCTATTCAGCTAGCTGAGATTTTAGAAGGATTATATAGAAATCGAGTTATTCACAAAGATATTAAGCCTGGCAATATTCTTATTAATCTCCAAACAAAGCAAATTAAGTTAATTGACTTTAGTATCGCTTCATTGTTACCAAAAGAACAACAGGAAATTCATAACCCTAATATTTTAGAAGGAACCCTAGCTTACATTTCCCCAGAACAAACTGGCAGGATGAACAGAGGCATTGATTACCGTAGTGATTTTTATTCATTGGGGGTAACTTTCTATCAATTGCTGGCAGGAAAGTTGCCATTTGAGAGTAATGATGTTATGGAGTTAGTACATTGTCATTTAGCTAAAACGGCTTTGCCGTTTGGGAGTAGGAAAGGGAAAGAAGAAATTCCTCGAATCCTTGTAGATATTGTCATGAAGTTGATGGCGAAGAATGCAGAAAAACGCTATCAGAGTGCTTTGGGTTTGAAGTATGATTTAGAAAAATGCTGGCAACAATGGCAAGAGAATGGGAAAGTTGAGGCATTTGAGTTGGGAGAAAGGGATATCTGCGATCGCTTCCTTATCCCCGAAAAACTCTACGGAAGGGAAACTGAAGTTGCCCAGTTATTAAGGGCGTTTGAGAGAGTCTCCCAAGGAGATGGGGAGAGGGGCAACTCAGAACTTTTCCTAGTAGCCGGATTCTCTGGAATTGGCAAAACTGCCGTTGTTAATGAAGTTCATAAACCGATTACCCAACACCACGGATATTTCATCAAAGGTAAATTTGATCAGTTCAACCGTAATATTCCTTTATCAGCTTTTGTACAGGCATTGCGGGATTTGATGGGACAGTTGTTGTCAGAATCCGAGGTACAACTAGCCCAGTGGCGAAGCAAGATTTTAGAAGCGGTAGGAGAGAATGGACAGGTTTTAATAGAGGTAATTCCGGAACTAGAACTAATTATTAATTCACAACCCTCTGTTGCTGAACTATCAGGAATAGCGGCACAAAACCGCTTTAATTTACTCTTTCAGAAATTCATAGCAGTATTTACAACAGCTAAGCATCCCCTGGTTATTTTCCTAGATGACTTGCAGTGGGCTGATTCAGCTTCTCTAAAGTCTATCGAACTACTCATGGAGGATAAAAGTCATCTACTCTTGCTGGGGGCTTATCGAGATAATGAAGTTTCACCAGTACACCCGTTAATGTTAATGGTGGAGGAACTAAAAAAAGCCCAGGCAGAGGTTAATACCATTACCCTAAACCCTCTTACCTTCTCTGATACAAATCAGTTAGTTGCTGATACATTAAATTGTTCAACAGAGCGATCCCAACCCCTAACAGAATTAATCGAACGCAAAACCAAAGGTAATCCTTTCTTTACCACCCAGTTTCTCAAAGTATTACACGCAGACAGACAGATTATCTTTAATGGCGATCTTGGCTATTGGGAATGTGATCTTACCCAATTGAATACCTTATCCCTTACCGATGATGTTGTAGAATTGATGGCACAACAATTGCAGAAATTGCCGAGAGAGACGCAACAGGTTCTCAAGTTAGCTGCTTGTATTGGCAATCAGTTTAGTTTAGATACATTGGCAATTGTTTCAGAACGCTCAGAACCAAAGACAGCAAAGCTTTTGTGGAAAGCTTTGCAGGAAGGTCTGATTCTGCCGAAAAGTGAAGTGTACAAATTTTATTTAAGCCCTGATGAAACGGATGTAGGTACTAACCACATTAAAAATGCAACCTATAGATTTTTGCATGATCGCGTTCAACAAGCTGCCTATTCTTTAATTCCTGAAGACCAAAAGCAATTAACCCACTACAAGATTGGTAAGCTACTACTAGGGAATTTATCAATCTCAGAACGGGAAGAGAAAATCTTTGATGTAGTTAATCAAATCAACATTGGAAAACTGTTACTCCCAGATGCGAGGGCGAAAAAACAACTTGCTGAACTTAATTTAAGGGCAGGTCAAAAGGCTAAGGCTTCTACGGCTTACGAAGCAGCAAAAACCTATCTCCAAGCCGGGATTGACTTACTAGAAGAAGATGCTTGGACTGCTGCTTATTCTCTTATGTTTGACCTACACTTCGATTTAGCAGAAGCAGCATTGTTGAGTGGCAATTTCCCATTGTTAGAGGAGACGGTATTAATTCTACTCAAATTCGCCAATGCAAACTTAGACCGAGCCAAAATTTATGTTCTCAAGGTAACTCAGTATTCCTTGCAAGGGCAGTTTGCAGAATCAATCCAAGCGGGCTTAGAAGGATTACAGCATCTTGGTATTACTGTTGATAAAAACAACTTGCCACAATTAGCTCAAGAAGAGTTTGCTAGCGTTGAAAATAGCTTGGAAAAACGTTCTATCGCTGCTTTGTTAGATTTGCCTATCACGAAGAATTTAGAAACTCATGCTGCCCTCGAATTATTGATTAATATACAACCCTCAGCCTATATTGTCTCCAATTTTGATTTGTACAGTTTCGTAACTTTTAGAGCAGTCCATTTATCCATTGAACAAGGTAACACAACTGAATCAGTCAAAGCTTATGTCTCCTACGGTTTTTTGCTGGGAGTAATGTACTCTCAGTACCAGCGTGGCATGAAATTTGCTGACCTTGCTCTGCAACTGAGTTATAAACTCAATAGTAGGTTTCAAGAATCTAGAGCTTGCTTTATGTTAGGTAGCGCTATTCAAGTTTGGGCCAAACCAATACAAGGGGCGGCTGAGATTAATTATCAAGGTTTCCTCGCAGGGCTAGAATCTGGAGAAATCGTCCATGCAGGGTACAACCTCTACGCCAATATTCTTAATAGGTTGTTTGAGGGGGCAAACTTAGCAGATATTGCTATTGACATTGAGAAATATTGGCTAATGGGGGAGAAACTCAAGAACAATTTTTTACTAAGCATCCTTGCCGCTTCTCGTTTCTTTGTTAACCAACTCTTGCAATCCCCAAATGAGCAAGAAGAGACTAGAATAATAGCACAGCAGGAATGGGTCAAGAATTCTGAAGCTTTGCAATCTCACACTGCCCTCGGCACTTATTACATTTTACAAATGCATCGAGCTTGTCTAATTCAGGATTCTCAGCCAGACATACACTACGTTCAAGAGGCCGGTAAATTTCTTGGTAGCTGTGCAGGGTTTACCACTGCGGCCGGTTACTATTACTATAGTTCTCTCATTCTGTTGTCCTACTATGGGAATGTACCAGAAGAAGAGCATCATGATGTCTTGCAGCAAATCGAAACCAATCAAGCACAACTAAAAATTTGGTCAGAAAGTTGTCCAGAAAACTTCTTGCATAAGTATTACCTTATAGAAGCACAAAGATCACAAATACAGGGAAAATTCCTGGAAGCCTTAGAACTGTATGATAGGGCGATTTCTGGAGCCAAAGAAAACGGTTACATTCAAGAACAAGCCCTAGGAAACGAACTAGCTGCTAAATTCTACCTCAATTGGGGCAAAGAGAAAATAGCTGCTGTCTATATGCAAGAAGCTTACTATTGCTATGCTCATTGGGGAGCAAAAGCCAAAGTTGAGCAACTGCAAAAAGACTATCCCCAACTCCTAACACCTATTTTACAACCGAGACAAGAAGAACAATCTCAACAAATGCCAGAAACTCTGACACTTGTCACCACTTCCCCCTATAGCCTCGCCTCCAGCCAAACCAGTCTTTCAGAATCTCTAGACCTCTCAACAGTCCTTAAAGCTTCCCAATCTCTTTCCCAGGAAATCCATTTAGACCGCTTGTTATGTCTGATTATGGAAGTTATTGTCACCAATGCTGGAGCCAATGAAGGTACTCTACTATGGCTGAAAGAGGATGATCTAGTAATTGCAGCCCATTATTACCAGAAAGACAAACAATGTAAAATTCCTAATGCTCCCTTAGAACAATACTCTAACTTACCCTTAAGCATCATTAATACCGTCAAGCGTAGTCAACAAGCAATTATCGTTAACCAAAGCCAAATAGAGACAAGGTGGGCTAATGACCCCTACTTAAGGCAGCATCAGCCTCAAAGTTGCTTGTGTATGCCGGTTTTACAGCAGGGTAAACTTCTAGCCTTGTTGTACTTAGAAAATCAGTTAACTCCAGGAGTCTTTAGTAAAAGTCGTCTAGAAATGCTCACCATGCTGACTTCCCAAGCAGCCATTTCCCTAGAAAACGCTCAACTCTATCAAACCCTAGAAGAAAAAGTCAAACAGAGAACAAGGGAGTTAGAAGCAGCCCAAAAACAAATCATTTCCCAAGAAAAACTGGCTTCATTAGGAGCCTTAACAGCAGGAGTAGCTCATGAATTACGCAATCCCCTTAACTTCGTTAATAACTATGCTGAAGGCTCAGTAGAATTGGCAACAGAATTAATCGAAGCACTGGAAACTCCAGACTCCCTGAATCAAGATGACTTTGATTATCTTCAAGAAATTGCTACCGATCTTAAAGACAATGCTGGAGCGATTCAAAAACATGGTCAAAGGGCAGAAAGGATCATCTACAACATGATGCAACACTCTCGTCGTGATGATAACTCTTGCCAACTGACAGATATTAACAAACTCCTAGATGAAGCTAGACAGTTGGCATATCACAGTAGAAGAAGCCGCGACAATAGTTTTAACGTTACTTTTGCTACCCAATATGATGAGTCAGTAGGAGAGTTAGAGGTATTTTCGGCTTCTTTGAATCGTGCTTTTATTAACCTCATTGATAACGCTTGTTACGCGGCTTGGAGTCAGTATCTTAAGCAAGGAGAAGCTTTTGTACCACAGTTGTGGATTACTAGCCAAAATTTAGGTGAGGAAATAGAGATACGCATTCGTGATAATGGGGTGGGTATTCCTAGTGAAGCAAAAGAGAAAGTCTTTGAGCCATTCTTCACCACTAAACCTACGGGGGAAGGAACAGGGTTAGGATTATCTTTAACCCATGAAATTATTGTGGGGCAGCATGGGGGAACTCTAAGGGTAGAAAGCAAACCAGGTAGTTTTACAGAATTTATTCTTATACTGCCCAAGAAACTAGATTAATAGAGTTTTGCCCATGAATATTACTACACTTCAACTACCTAATTATCAAACAACAGAGCAAATTTACGATAGTAATAGAACGGTAGTTTATCGAGGAATCTCTTCTGTTCACCAAAAACCGGTAGTAATTAAAATACTCAAGAAAGATTATCCTACCTTCAACGAAATCTTACAGTTCCGTAACCAATATACTATCACTAAAAATCTTGATGTAGCTGGTATTGTCAAACCTATTAATTTGGAAACCTATGGCAATAGTTTAGCTTTGATTATGGAAGACGATGGCAGTATTTCTCTGAGTGAAGAATTGAAGAGTAGAGAAGCTCAAAATCTTTCCTTAGAGGAATTTTTTTCTATTGCTATTCAGCTAGCTGAGATTTTAGAAGGATTATATAAAAATCGAGTTATTCACAAAGATATTAAGCCAGCTAATATTCTTATTAATCTCCAAACAAAGCAAGTTAAGTTAATTGACTTTAGTATCGCTTCATTGCTACCAAAAGAACAACAGGAAATCCAAAACCCCAATATCTTAGAAGGAACCCTAGCTTACATTTCTCCAGAACAAACTGGCAGGATGAACAGAGGCATTGATTACCGTAGTGATTATTATTCATTGGGGGTAACTTTCTATCAATTGCTGACAGGAAAGTTACCATTTAAGAGTGATGATGCCATGAAGTTGGTACATTGTCATCTGGCTACAATGCCCCCAAAATTAGGAAGATGGGGAGATGGGGAGGTAGGAAAAGAAAAAATCCCCCAGATGGTTTCGGATATTGTGATGAAGTTGATGGCGAAGAATGCTGAAGATCGCTATCAGAGTGCTTTGGGGTTGAAATATGATTTGCAAAAGTGCTGGCAACAATGGCAGGAAACGGGTGACATTGAGCCTTTTGAATTGGGAGAGAGGGATATTGGCGATCGCTTCCTTGTCCCCGAAAAACTCTACGGTAGAGCAACAGAAGTTAAGACGTTGCTAGAGGCTTTTGAACGTGTTGCTAATGGTAGCTCAGAAATAATGCTAGTAGCTGGGTTTTCCGGCATTGGTAAAACCGTCGTTATCAACGAAGTTCACAAACCCATTGTCAAGCAAAGGGGCAGCTTCATTCAAGGTAAATTTGACCAAGTTAATCGTAACATTCCCTTTTCTGCCTTCGTGCAAGCACTGAGAGATTTGATGGCTCAATTGCTGGGTGAGTCCGATGCAGAGTTAAGCAACTGGAAGACAAAAATCCTGAAAGCTTTAGGTGAAAACGCCCAAGTATTAATTAAGGTCATTCCGGAACTAGAAAGCATTATTGGCCAACAACCCCCCATACCCGAACTATCGGGAATTGCAGCACAAAATCGCTTTAATTTGCTCTTTCAAAAGTTCATTGCCACATTTACCACACCTGAACATCCCCTGGTGATGTTTTTAGATGATTTACAATGGGCAGATTCAGCATCCCTCAATCTCATCAAAGTGTTGATGGGAGATCATGGGGCAGGTTACTTATTATTGTTGGGAGCCTATCGAGATAATGAAGTTTCTCCTGCCCATCCCTTAATGTTGAGCTTAGCTGAATTGGCAAAAAAACAAGCCGTAATTTCCACAATTACCTTACAGCCATTAGCACTTGTTCATGTCAATCAACTGGTTGCGGACACTCTTAGTTGTAGCAAAGAACTAGCCCAACCCTTAAGCAAATTAATATATCAAAAAACCAAAGGCAACCCCTTCTTTACAACTCAGTTTTTAAAAGGGTTATACGAAGATGAACTAATTACCTTTCAGCTTGGCTTAGGCTATTGGGAATGCGATCTTGTGAAAGTGGGGGATGCGGCTTTAGCTGAAGATGTTGTTGAATTCATGGCAGGGCGCTTGCAGAAATTGCCGGAAGCAACCCAGAATGTCTTGAAATTGGCTGCTTGTATTGGCAATCAGTTTGAAATAGAGACATTGGCTGTAATTTGTCAAGAGTCTGAGGAGAAGGTTGCTAGGGATATTTGGGTTGCCTTACAAGAAGGGTTGGTTTTACCTATCAGTGAAGCCTATAAGTTTTTCCAGGGGGTAGTAGAACAAGCCACAGCTAAGATGGCAACAGTCGCTTATCGTTTCTTGCACGACCGGCTTCAACAAGCGGCTTACTCCTTAATCCCCGACAAGCAAAAAGACACAACCCATTACCAGATCGGGCAACTACTGCTCCAAAAGATACCAAAAGAAGCAACAGAAGACCGAATTTTTGAACTAGTGAGCCAACTCAACTATGGCACAGCTTTAATTACCGAACAAGCAGAACGAGATGAATTAGCGCAACTAAACCTCATGGCTTGTCGCAAAGCCAGGGTGGCCACGGCCTATCAAGCAGGACGCGAATATGTCAGTGTTGGATTATCCTTACTGGGAGAAAACCCCTGGCAACGACAATACCAAATGACTTTAGCATTCCATGAGTTAGGGGCTGAACTGGCATCTCTGTGCGGTGACTTTGAGGCCATGGAACCGTTTTTTGAAACGGTCATTGCCAATGCACACTCTTTACTGGAACAAGTCAATGTTTACCAAATCAAAATCCAAGCCCATAATTCTCAAAATCAGTTTAGCCAAGCCATTGTGATCGCCCAGCAATTTCTTCAAGAGTTAGGGGTGACTTTTCCCCAAGTACCTACACCCCAAGATATTCAACAGGAGATTCAAGAAATTGGAGAACTAATTGGAGAGCGAGAGATTAAAGATTTAGTTCATCTACCTATGATGAAGGATCAGACAAAATTGGCTATTGTCCAGATTGCTAGTAGTATCAATTCAGCAACTTACCTTTCTGGCTCTCCCTTATTCCCATTACTAATTTTATTGTCAGCTAAACTCTCCATTCAGTATGGGAACACAGCCATTTCAGCTAGTACCTATGCTAGCTATGGTATTCTTCTGGGTAATATCTTGCAAGATATAGATGCAGTAACCAAGTTTGGTCAACTAGCACTCCAGGTAGTCTCCAAACTAGGCGCTAAAGCAGTTAAGCCTCCAGTCTTGCTAATTCTAGGCATTTATATCTTGCACCGTACCTCTCACCTCAAAGAAATCCTATCCATCTTACAAGAAGGCTACACCACCGGATTAGAAGTGGGCAACCTAGAGTTTGCTGGTGCTAATCTCCAAAATTTTTGTTGCCACTCTTTTTGGTGTGGTCTGCCTCTGGTTACATTGGCACAAGATACTCGCGCCTCTTACAAGCAAATGACCCAACTTAACCAATTAGCAAATGCTAATTATTGCCGCATCTACTTGCAACCGGTTTTAAATTTGCTAGGAACTCCAGAACATCCTAGTAGCCTATCGGGGGAAGTGCTTCAACAAGAACAACTGCTACTCCAACTACAGGATGCCCATGATTTGTATGGATTGTATATTTTTCATGTCTACAAACTAATGTTGTGTTATCTATTTGGGGAGATTGCAGCAGCACAAAATCATGCTCTTGAAAGTAAAGGTTATTTAAGATCTGGTGCAGGGCTTGTCACTGAAGCAGTGCTTTATTTTTATGAATCTTTGACAATTCTAGCAGCTTCAACTCCTGAATCTAAATCATTGGAGCAGGTAGAACAAAATCAAACCAAACTGCAACAGCAATGGGCAAACCATGCCCCCATGAATCACCAGCATAAAGTTGATTTAGTAGAAGCTGAGAAATACCGAGTCTTAGGAAAACCCTACAAAGCCTTAGAACTTTATGACCGCGCGATTGCCGGAGCCAAAGAAAACGAATACATTCAAGAACAAGCCCTAGGAAACGAACTAGCTGCCAAATTTCACCTCAATTGGGGCAAAGAGAAAATAGCCGCTGTCTATATGCAAGAAGCTTACTATTGCTATGCTCATTGGGGAGCAAAAGCCAAAGTTGAGCAACTGCAAAAAGACTATTCCCAACTCCTTACACCTATTTTACAACCGAGACAAGAAGAACAATCCCAACAAATGCCAGAAACTCTGACACTTGTCACCACTTCCCCCTATAGCCTCGCCTCCAGCCAAACCAGTCTTTCAGAATCTCTAGACCTCTCAACAGTCCTTAAAGCTTCCCAATCTCTTTCCCAGGAAATCCATTTAGACCGCTTGTTATGTCTGATTATGGAAGTTATTGTCACCAATGCTGGAGCCAATGAAGGTACTCTACTATGGCTGAAAGAGGATGATCTAGTAATTGCAGCCCATTATTACCAGAAAGACAAACAATGTAAAATTCCTAATGCTCCCTTAGAACAATACTCTAACTTACCCTTAAGCATCATTAATACCGTCAAGCGTAGTCAACAAGCAATTATCGTTAACCAAAGCCAAATAGAGACAAGGTGGGCTAATGACCCCTACTTAAGGCAGCATCAGCCTCAAAGTTGCTTGTGTATGCCGGTTTTACAACAGGGTAAACTTCTAGCCTTGTTGTACTTAGAAAATCAGTTAACTCCAGGAGTCTTTAGCAAAAGTCGTCTAGAAATGCTCACCATGCTGACTTCCCAAGCAGCCATTTCCCTAGAAAACGCTCAACTCTATCAAACCCTAGAAGAAAAAGTCAAACAGAGAACAAGGGAGTTAGAAGCAGCCCAAAAACAAATCATTTCCCAAGAAAAACTGGCTTCATTAGGAGCCTTAACAGCAGGAGTAGCCCATGAATTACGCAATCCCCTTAACTTCGTTAATAACTATGCTGAAGGCTCAGTAGAATTGGCAACAGAATTAATCGAAGCACTGGAAACTCCAGACTCCCTGAATCAAGATGACTTTGATTATCTTCAAGAAATTGCTACCGATCTTAAAGACAATGCTGGAGCGATTCAAAAACATGGTCAAAGGGCAGAAAGGATCATCTACAACATGATGCAACACTCTCGTCGTGATGATAACTCTTGCCAACTGACAGATATTAACAAACTCCTAGATGAAGCTAGACAGTTGGCATATCACAGTAGAAGAAGCCGCGACAATAGTTTTAACGTTACTTTTGCTACCCAATATGATGAGTCAGTAGGAGAGTTAGAGGTATTTTCGGCTTCTTTGAATCGTGCTTTTATTAACCTCATTGATAACGCTTGTTACGCGGCTTGGAGTCAGTATCTTAAGCAAGGAGAAGCTTTTGTACCACAGTTGTGGATTACTAGCCAAAATTTAGGTGAGGAAATAGAGATACGCATTCGTGATAATGGGGTGGGTATTCCTAGTGAAGCAAAAGAGAAAGTCTTTGAGCCATTCTTCACCACTAAACCTACGGGGGAAGGAACAGGGTTAGGATTATCTTTAACCCATGAAATTATTGTGGGGCAGCATGGGGGAACTCTAAGGTTAGAAAGCAAACCAGGTAGTTTTACAGAATTCATTCTTATACTGCCCAAGAAACATCAGTAGTTAAACAAAGTTAATTGGGCGCTTTTCCAGGATAACTCTATACAAATGACTTGAGAATTTGCCATCCTTAGATAAGGGATGGCAAATTTAATTTTCCTCAACTTTAATCCATTCAACCAAATCAATAGAGTCTACATCTAGATTAAGAAAGTCTAAATGATGAGCAATACTACATTTCTTCCTAACTATCAAATCACAGAGCAAATTTACAATGGTAATAGAACTGTAGTTTATCGGGGGATTTGTGCTGATTCCCAAAAGCCTGTAATCATTAAACTACTCAAAAAAGCATACCCTACCTTTGCTGAACTAGTACAATTTCGCAATCAGTATTTAATAACTAAGAATATTCAGATAGAGGGCATTGTCCAACCTATTGCTTTAGAAAGTTGTGGTAATGGTTTGGCTTTAATAATGGAAGATGATGGCAGTATTTCTCTGAGTGAAGAATTGAAAAGTAGGGCAGATCAGAGGATTTCCCTGGAAGAATTTTTGACCATTGCTATCAAGCTAACTAAAATTCTCGAAGGACTATACCACAATCGTATTATTCACAAAGATATTAAACCGGCTAATATTCTGATTCATCCCCAAACTAAGCAAGTTAAGTTAATTGATTTTCGTATCGCCACTTTACTACCAAAAGAACAACAAGAAATCCAAAATCCAAACGTCTTAGAGGGAACCCTTGCTTACATTTCTCCCGAACAAACTGGCAGGATGAATCGAGGTATTGACTATCGCAGTGATTATTATTCATTGGGAGTAACTTTTTATCAACTACTAAGTGGAAAATTACCATATGAGAGTGATGATGTTATGGAATTGGTGCATTGTCATATTGCAAAAACGGCTTTGCCGTTAGGGAGGAGTGAGGAGGGAGGAGGGAGCAGTAAGATTCCTGGAGTGGTTGAGGATATTGTGATGAAGTTGATGGCGAAGAATGCTGAAGATCGCTATCAGAGTGCTTTGGGGTTGAAATATGATTTGCAAAAGTGCTGGCAGCAGTGGCAGGAAACGGGTGACATTGAGCCTTTTGAATTGGGAGAGAGGGATATTGGCGATCGCTTCCTTGTCCCCGAAAAACTCTACGGTAGGGAAACCGAAGTTGCCCAATTACTTGCTACATTTGAACGGGTTGCCGTTGGGAAGGTAGAAATAGCCCTGGTGGCAGGATTTTCTGGCATCGGTAAAACTGCTGTTGTTAATGAAGTTCACAAGCCCATTGTGCGGCAAAGAGGTTATTTCATTAAGGGGAAATTTGACCAATTCAACCGTAACACTCCCTTTTCTGCCTTTGTTCAAGCTTTTCGCGACTTGATGAATCAATTACTATCAGAAAGCGAAAGTCAGCTTGCACAGTGGAAAACCGAAATCCTTAATGCTTTGAGAGAAAACGCCCAAGTTATTGTTGAAGTTCTTCCTGAATTAGAAAGTATCATCGGAAAACAATCTCCCTGTGCTGAATTATCTGGAAGTGCGGCTCAAAATCGCTTCAATTTACTCTTTAGCAAATTTATCCAAATCTTCACAACTGCTGCTCATCCTCTTGTGCTGTTTCTTGATGACTTGCAATGGGCAGACTCAGCATCTCTTAGTCTCATGAAATTGTTGGTGGGAGAAACCGAAACAGGATATTTATTAGTATTGGGAGCCTATCGTAACAATGAAGTCTCCCCCACTCATCCCTTGATGTTAACCTTAGACGAGATCAAAAAAGATCAGGCAGTTGTTAACACGATCACCCTAGCACCTCTGAGTAAATTAGGATTAAATCATCTCGTTGCCGACACCCTTGGTTGCAATCTTGAGTTGGCATCCCCCTTAACGCAACTAGTGTATCAAAAAACCCAAGGCAATCCCTTCTTTGCAACTCAATTGCTCAAATCTCTCCATGAAGGAAAATGGCTTTATTTTAACCCAAAATCAGGGCATTGGCAGTGTGAAATGGTGTCAGTAGGACAACTATCTTTAACAGAGGATGTTGTCGAGTTTATGGTGACTCAGTTACAGAAGTTACCCCTCCTAACTCAAGAATTATTGAAATTAGCCGCTTGCATTGGTAATCAGTTTGATCTAGAAACCTTGGGAATTATTTCTGAGCAATCCCCCACAGAAACAGCCACGAATTTGTGGAAAGCCCTGCAAGAAGGCTTAGTGTTGCCTACCAATGAAGTATACAAGTTCTATCAATCTGAGGAAAATGCGAAAGTAATAGCGAATTTAGAGCATCGTGCAGCAAACTATAAGTTTCTGCACGACAGGGTTCAGCAAGCCGCTTATTCTCTCATTCCAGAAGATCAAAAACAAACTACCCATTATCAAATTGGACGACTTTTCTTAGCTAAAATCTCTCCAGAAGAGCGAGGAAAACGGATTTTTGAGATAGTCAATCATTTGAATTTGGGCTTACCTTTAATCAAGGAAGTTGAAGAAAAGACTGAACTAGCCAACTTGAATTTAGCCGCAGCTTGCAAAGCCAAAGCCGCAACTGCTTACCCTGCGGCTATCATCTATCTCAATACAGGAATTGAACTACTACCAGCAGATGTGTGGCAACACCACTACCAACTAGCCTTAGATTATCACAATCTGATTGCAGAAGTGACTTTTTTGAATGGTAACTTTCTGGAAATGCACCAGTGGATTGACATTGTACAGCAACAAAGCAGAAGCTTATTAGATAAGGTCGAAGTTTACAAAACGCTGATTTCTGCCAAGATCGCCCAACAAAAGCTTTTAGAAGCCATTGAAGTGGGTTTACAAGCCCTTTCCCTGTTGGGTGTACACTTACCAATCAAACCAACAGATGAAGATATTCAACAAGCACTGAAGAAAACAAATGCTCTAATTCCTGCCACCGGGATTTCCTCGCTATTTTCTTTGCCTTCTATTACTAACCCTAAGATTTTGGCGACGGTGCAAATCACCTCTACTTTAGCACCAGCAGCCTATATGGTAGGCTCTGGAGTATTTTTACTGATTGTGTTAGTAGAAATTCGTTTATCCATTAAGTATGGTAATTCTCCCATGTCTGCGGTTGCCTATGGTCACTATGGTATTGTCTTGTGTGGCATAATCAATGATATTGATGCTGGGTATCAATTCGGCAGACTTGCTCTGCACTCGGCAGAGCAAGGTCATGGCAAAACAATGAAGGCGAAAATTGCCTTTATTTTCGGGACGCTAATTTCACCCTGGAAAAATCATCCTCAAGAAACACTTAAACTCCTGCAAACTTGCTATCAAGATGCTCTGGAAGCGGGAAGTCCAGAGATCGCCGCTTTTTGCCGCTACCATGATGCACAATCTTCCTATGCCATCGGGCAAGAATTATTTGTCTTAAAAAACAAGCTTGCTCTTTATAGCCAGCAAATTCGTCAAATCAAACAAAAATTACACCTCAACTGGAATGAGCTATTGCGCCAAGTAGTTCTTAATCTCCAAGGAGCTTCTGACAATCCCTGTTGCTTAACCGGAGAGGCTATTAATGAAGAACACCTTCTCGCCCAATACCAAAAAACTCAAAATGTCTTGGGTCTTTACAGCTTACACTTACATAAGCTTATTTTGTGCTATTTGTTTAACCGAGATGCTGATGCTTTAAACCATGCTCAAGCTGCCACTCAATATATCAGTGGAGGAACAGCACAGATTATAGTACCTCTGTTAGCCTTTTATAGCGCACTAATACATTTGCGTGTCTGGTCTAATTTATCAGAAACTGAACAGGAGCATACACTTAAAAAAGTAATTGCTGAGCGGGAGAAGTTGCAAAGGTGGGCAGATCATGCACCGATGAACTTTCAGCACAAAGTTGATTTAGTTGCGGCTGAGGAATATCGGGTTTTAGGCAATAAAATAGAAGCAATGGAAATGTATGATCACGCCATTGCTGGGGCTAAAGAAAACGCCTACATCCAAGACGAGGCCTTAGCTAACGAACTAGCTGCTAAATTCTACCTTAATTGGGGGAAAGAAACTATCGCCGAAGCTTATCTCACCAAAGCTTACTACTGCTATGTTCGCTGGGGAGCCAAAGCTAAAACTGACCACCTCGAACAAACCTATTCCCAATTGTTGCGTCCGATTTTCCAGCAAACAGTACAAGTAATTAATCCCTTGGAAACTTTGGCAAACTTTGCTGTTACTACTGTTCCAGCTTCGGTACAAACCAATACTACTACCAATATTGATACGGCCCTAGATTTTGCTACTCTCCTCAAAGCTTCTCAAAGCCTGTCCGGGACTATTCAAATCAATGAATTGCTCCATCAACTGAGCAAAATAATTTTGCAACACTCCGGGGGCGATCGCTGTGCCTTAATTCTCCCTGATAGGGAGGAAAGTTGGCAAGTACGAACCATTGCAACACCAGAAAATACCGAACTATGTGCCGATCCCATTGAGGGTAATAGCAACCTACCTGTTAAGTTGATTCAGTATGTCCGAAATACTCAAGAAGTGGTCGTAATTAACAATTGTCAAACCGACTTGCCGGTTATAGACGAGTATCTTAGTCAGCAACAACCCAAAAGTGTCCTCTGTTTACCGATCCTCAATCAGAGTCATTTAATTGGCATTCTGTATTTAAAAAACCGCCAGACTAGTGGTGTCTTTACCCAAGAGCGCATCCTCATCCTCAACTTCCTTTGCACCCAAGCTGCTATTTCCATTGAAAACGCTCGTCTCTATCAAGATTTAGAAAACTATTCCCAAAACCTAGAGCAAATAGTAAAAGAGCGCACTACTGCCCTCCAAGAAAGAGAAACTCGCCTGCGGCTGGCCTTGAGTGCAGCTAACCAAGGGTTTTTCGATATGAATATACATACTGATGAAGCTATTGTTAGCCCAGAATATGCTCTCATGCTGGGGTATGAGCCAACAACATTCCAAGAAACAGTCACCGACTGGCGTAGCCGCTTGCATCCAGAGGATCAAAAACGAGTGAGTAAAGCCTATCAGGACTATGAAGCTGGCAAAACTCCCCAGTACGAAGTGGAATTTCGTCAGCGTAGTCAGCAGGGAGAGTGGAAATGGATTCTTGCTGTGGGGAAATTTATTGAGTGGGATGCAAACGGAAATCCCACCAGGCTTTTAGGAACTCATACTGATATTAGCGATCGCAAACGAGCAGAAATAGACCTGCAAAATTTAATTGAAGGAACTGCTGCTACCATAGGACAGGACTTTTTTCCTGCCTTAGTTAAGTATATTGCCGAAGCATTAAATGTTGACTACGCTGTGGTCACTGAACTAGCGAATGACAACCTCCATACTCTAGCCTTTTGGGGCAATAATTCTTTGCAACAGACTTTCTCCTATCGTCCGGTTAATACCCCCTGCGCCCTAGCCTTACAACATGGCAAGTTTTGTTGTGATCAGTTGATTCAAGAACATTTCCCTGGGGATATAGACTTAGCAGCAATGGAGGTAGAGAGTTATTTGGGTATTGCCCTAGGAGATACCAATGGTAAATCAATTGGCAACTTGTGTATCCTTAGCAAACAGCCTATCCAAAATCCTCAAAGAGCAGAACAAATCCTGCGCGTCTTTGCTGCACGGGCTGCGGCTGAATTGGAGCGTCAGCGGACGCAGACATCATTAGAGGAACTCAACCAAGCTTTAGAAACCAAGGTAGTGGAACTACAAGCAGCCAAAGAACAAGCAGATAGTGCTAATCGGGCTAAAAGTACTTTTCTGGCCAACATGAGTCACGAACTACGTACACCTCTCAACGGCATCCTTGGTTATACTCAAATATTGCAGCAGGAAAGTATCTTAGAAGGTAATCAACTTAAAGGCATTCAAACCATCCATCAATGTGGTAGCCATCTCCTTGACTTGATCAACGATATCCTTGACTTGAGTAAAATCGAAGCCCAAAAAATGGAGTTACAGCCCAGGGAAATAAATTTCTCCATTTTCTTAAACACCATAGTGGAAATGTTTCGCCTCAAAGCCCAACAAAAAGGAATTGATTTTATCTATCAAGAATTACAACAACTTCCTAGTGTTATCTATGGTGACGAAAAGCGGTTGCGTCAAGTAATTATTAATCTCCTTGGCAATGCTATCAAATTCACTCTACGGGGAAAGGTAACATTTTCTGTGGAAGTTCTAGCCCAGGAAGGGAACAATCCCCGCCAATTATCTCCTACCACCCTGCGGTTCCAAGTGCAAGACACAGGAGTAGGCATGAGTTCAGAACAACTAGAAAAAATCTTCCTCGCCTTTGAACAAGTGGGAGAACATAACCAAAAGCAAGAGGGAACAGGTTTAGGGTTAGCAATTTCCCAAAAATTGGTGAGGATGATGGATACACAGATTAAAGTTAATAGTGAGTTAGGACAAGGAAGTACATTTTGGTTTGAGGTATCCTTACCTGGTGGTTGGCAACAAAATAATCAAAGGTTCAACACGAGACAAAAGCACCCGGTTGGTTATCAAGGTAGAACTCGTAAAATTCTTATTATTGATGATCGCCCAGAAACCCTCGATATTATCAGCAATGTTTTGCAGCCCCTCAACTTTGTCATAGTCACTGCTGAAAATGGGCAACAGGGCTTAGAAACTGCCCTGCAAGAAACTCCTGATTTGATGATTAGCGATATTAAAATGCCTGTAATGGATGGTTGGGAAATGATTTCTCAACTCAGGGAGTATAAGCAATTTAAAAAATTACCGATTCTTGTCATATCCGCTAGTGCGATGCTCAGGGATTGTCATCAAACTCAAGAATACGGTGCCACCGACTTTTTGCCTAAACCATTGGTAATAGAAGATTTGCTGGGTAAAATAGGAAATTACCTGGAATTAGAATGGCTCTACCAACAACAAGCAGCAAGGGCAATGGACTCCCCAGAAGTTGTCACTACAGCAATGGCGATTCCTCATGGGGAAATATTAGAAAAACTGGATAATTTGGCTAAAAGTGGGCTTTTGTTCGATCTCACAGAAGAACTTAATTTAATTGTGGCTAGCAATGAACAATTCACTCCTTTCTGCCAAAAAATACAGAAATGGGTTGATAAGTTTGACAGCAAGAAGATTCAGGCATTTCTAAGTTCCTATATTTCTTGATTCATAGTTGCAGAATAAAAAAAGTCTTTTAAAAAAGAGCCAATCCTCATTCAAAATCAACATATACTGACACCGTGCTAGATTTTACTACTATCCTCAAAGCCTCTCAAAGCCTTTCTAGGATTATTCAACTAGATGAATTACTGCACCAACTTACCAACATTATTTTGCAAAACTCTGGGGGCGATCGCTGCGCTTTGATACTCCCTGATAGTGAGGGAAATTGGCAAGTAAGAACTATTGCCACACCAGAAACCACAGAACTATGTTCAGATTTCCTCGAAGGTAATAGCAACCTACCTGTTAAGTTGATTCAGTATGTGAAAAATAGCCAAGAAGTTGTAGTAATTGATGATTGCCAAACGGATTTGCCCGTTATTGATGAGTATATCAATCAGCAACAACCCAAAAGTGTCCTCTGTTTACCGATTCTCAATCAAGGACATTTAATTGGCATTCTGTATTTAAAAAATCGCCGGACTAGTGGTGTCTTTACCCAAGAGCGCATCCTCATCCTCAACTTCCTTTGCACCCAAGCTGCCATTTCCCTCGAAAACGCCCGACTCTACAACCTTGAGAAATTAAAAACCCAGCAGTTAAGTCAGCTTAATCGCCGTCTCTCCTTCACTCAATTCTCCGTAGATAATTCTGCTGATGGCATCTTCTGGCTTCGTGACGATGCAAGTTTCTTTTATGCTAACAAAGCGGCTTGTGCCATGTTGGAATATTCCTTAGAGGAAATAAAGACATTTTCTGTATTTGATATTAACCCTGATTTTCCCCGTGAAAAATGGCCAGAACATTGGCAAGCTGTTAAAAAACAAGGAAGTTTGAGCCTGGAGACTCGTCATCGAGCCAAAAGCGGACTTATTTATCCTGTGGAAATTACTGTCAATTACTTGGAATTTGAGGGACAAGAATATAATTTTTCGCGGGTACGAGATATTAGTGAACGCAAACAAATAGAAGCTGATCTGCAACTAACTGAAGCTAGGGCAACAGCAGCTTTTGAACAAGCTACTGTTGGCTTTGCTGAGACAGATATCCAAACTCAAAAGTTTACTCGTGTCAATACGCTCTTTTGCCAAATGCTTGGCTATACAAGAGAAGAATTAGTAGAGATGACTTTTATTGATATAACCCATCCCGAAGATGGTGCTGCTTCCTGCCAAGCTATAGAGCAACTCTATTCGGGTAAAGTTGATAGCTTTGCCTTGGAAAAACGGTATGTACGTAAAGATGGAACTTTCTTTTGGGGGGAAGTAACTGTCTACCTAGTCAAATTACAGGGAGAAAAAGCTATCTACAGCTTAGGGCTAATTCAAGATATCAGCGAGCGCAAACGGTTAGAAGAAGAACAGAAAAAACTCAATACCATCTTAGAAGCTAGTTCAGACTACATTGGTATTGCTAATTCTCAAGGAAAAATTCTTTGGTTCAATACTACTTTCAAACAACTGTTCCCAGAACTAAATGAACAGGAACTTTACCAGCGCCATATCACCAATTTTCATCCTCAGTGGGCTAATGAAATAATTTTCAACCAGGGATTTCCCACAGCAGTTCAGCATGGTACTTGGTTAGGGGAAGCAGCAGTTCTAGACTCCGCAGGAAGGGAGATACCCGTTTCCCTATTGCTGATTGCCCACAAATTTCCTCAAGGAGAAGTGGAATATTTTTCTACCATTATGCGAAATATCAGCGATCGCAAACAGGCTGAGGAGGCACTGAAGCAAAATCAGATTCACTTAGAGGCCTTGTTAAATAACATCCCTCAAATGATCTGGCTAAAAGATGCTGAGAGTCGTTTTATCGCCATTAATACGCCCTTTGCAAAGGCTTGCGGTTGTCCAGTATCTGAGATTTTTGGTAAAACAGATTATGATGTTTGGCCCTCAGAAATGGCTCAGGGATTTCGCGATGATGATTTTCAAGTTCTTGCATCAGGACAGCGTAAGGTGGTGGAAGAACAGTTCCTCGAACCGAATGGAGAAGTAGGATGGCTAGAAACAACCAAAACCCCCTTTAAAAATGCCCAGGGTGAATTTGCCGGAACTGTTGGCATTGCTGCGGATATTAGCGATCGCAAAAAGGCGGAATTAGAGCGGGAACAATATTTAACTCAACTAGCTCAACTCAACAAAGAATTAGAACAAGCTAACCAGCAACTAGCAGACTATTCCCAAACTCTCGAAGCTAGAGTTGCCAAACGCACTGCGGAACTACAAGCAGCCAAAGAACAAGCAGATAGTGCTAATCGGGCTAAAAGTACTTTTCTGGCCAACATGAGTCATGAACTACGTACACCTCTCAACGGCATCCTTGGTTATACTCAAATATTGCAGCAGGAAAGTACCTTAGAAAGTAAGCAACTTAAAGGCATTAAAACCATCCATCAATGTGGCAGCCATCTTCTTGACTTGATCAACGATATCCTTGACTTGAGTAAAATCGAAGCCCAAAAAATGGAGTTACAGCCCAGGGAAATAAATTTCTCCATTTTCTTAAACACCATAGTGGAAATGTTTTGCCTCAAAGCCCAACAAAAAGGAATTGATTTTATCTATCAAGAATTACAGCAAATTCCTAGTGTTATCTATGGTGACGAAAAGCGGCTACGTCAGATACTCATCAATCTCCTTGGCAATGCTATCAAATTCACTTCGCGGGGAAAGGTGATATTTTCTGTAGAAGTTCTAACCCAAGCAAGAGAAAACCTTACAGAATTAGCCCCTACCACTCTGCGGTTCCAAGTGCAAGACACAGGAGTAGGCATGAGTTCAGAACAACTAGAAAAAATTTTCCTCGCCTTTGAACAAGTGGGAGAAAATAGCCAAAAGCAAGAGGGAACAGGTTTAGGGTTAGCAATTTCCCAAAAATTGGTGAGGATGATGGATACGCAGATTAAAGTTAATAGTGAGTTAGGACAAGGAAGTACATTTTGGTTTGAGGTATCCTTACCTGGTGGTTGGCTACAGGAGAAACAACGAATAGAAATTAAACAGAGAGTAATTACGGGGTATGAAGGTAGAACTCGTAAAATTCTCATCATTGATGATCGCCCAGAAACCCTCGATATTATCAGCAATGTTTTGAAGCCCCTCAACTTTGTCATAGTCACTGCTGAAAATGGGCAACAGGGCTTAGAAACTGCCCTGCAAGAAACTCCTGATTTGATGATTAGCGATATTAAAATGCCTGTAATGGATGGTTGGGAAATGATTTCTCAACTCAGGGAGTATAAGCAATTTAAAAAATTACCGATTCTTGTCATATCCGCTAGTGCGATGCTCAGGGATTGTCATCAAACTCAAGAATACGGTGCCACCGACTTTTTGCCTAAACCATTGGTAATAGAAGATTTGCTGGGTAAAATAGGAAATTACCTGGAATTAGAATGGCTCTACCAACAACAAGCAGCAAGGGCAATGGACTCCCCAGAAGTTGTCACTACAGCAATGGCGATTCCTCATGGGGAAATATTAGAAAAACTGGATAATTTGGCTAAAAGTGGGCTTTTGTTCGATTTCACAGAAGAACTTAATTTAATTGTGGCTAGCAATGAACAATTCACTCCTTTCTGCCAAAAAATACAGAAATGGATTGATAAGTTTGACAGCAAGAAGATTCGGACATTTCTACATTCACAGCTTCCTTAGTTGTGTTAAAGATACCCTAGGGAACTCTAAAAGTGGAAATTGAGCCAGGAAAGGAGCTAAGCTAGGACGAATTTGAACTGAATTTTCTCAAATTAGCTAAATCTGCGTCAATTCTTTCTCTGTTCCTTATTCCTTATTCCCTATTCCCTATCTTTTGAATTCATGAAAGACTTATTTGCCCGTGAAGCGATCGCTCAAATCCCTAAAATTCTTACCTTAATGGATTGCAACTGCCACAGCCCTACCTATGGTTGCTTTGATTGCAATTTTTGGCAATATAAAATTATTGATTTTCCTAGTGGGATGTCTCAGGAGTTTGTTTGTGCCCCTCGCTTTAGCTTACCAAACTCATGTAGAAAATAATCCTTTTTTCCAAGAAAAGGCCATTCCAATCTGGGTAGAAGCAGGTATTCTTTACGCTGCTAAAAGCAGCCACGCCGATGGTTCTTGTGATGACTATTTTCCTTTTGAAAGGGCTGGCGGGGCGGCAGCTTTTTCTTTGTTAGCTTGCCTAGAAAGCTATCAATTATTAGGATTAAAAAATGAGCAAGCTTTACAGTTTTTTGAACTTCGGGCTGATTGGTTAGCCCATCATCATGAAAGTGGTAGATTAACTAATCACCAAGCTTTAATTGTTTTATGTTTAGAGTTGCTTTCTCCTGTTTTAAATACTACTAAATGGGATCGGGCAAAGTAGAGCGTTTAGAGAAGGTTTTATCTTGGCAAAATCCTGAAGGTTGGTTCCAAGAATATGAAGGTTGTGATCCTGGCTATCATACTTTAACTATTTCTTGTTTAGCCAGAATTCACCAGCTACGCCCCGATCCTCGCTTGAAAGAAGCTTTAGTTAAAGCAGTTGATTTAGCGGCTCAATTTATCCATCCTGATGGTTCCTATGGAGGAGAATATACTAGTCGTAACACCTATAATTTCTTCCCCCATGGTTTTGAATTGGTGGGTAAATGGTATCGGTCAGCTTTAACTATTAATGATCAGTTTTTACAAGGTTTAGCTCAGGGTTTAGCTCCTTGTTATGCAGATGATCATATTATTGGTCATCATACTTGGAATTATCTCTTAGCTTGGCAAGACTTTGTTTCTGAACGCCCAGCAATTAAACCAAGAAGTGAAGGGAGAATTTGGTATCCTAATGCCAAAATTTTAATCGATTGCCGTCGGGGTACAGAACTTTATTTAGCCTTGAATAAAGGAGGAGTATTTAAGTTTTTTCGTAATGGTAAATTAGTTACTTCAGATACTCAATTTTCTCTCTTAGTTAATCAAGGTAGTAAGTTGAAAAATGCTGTTGCTCATTTGGTAGGCTCCTATGACATAAAAATTGAACCTGATGATATTTCTATTCAAGGAGATTTAGGTTGGGCAAAACAAAAGCAAATGACTCCCCTTAATTTAATGATTTTGCGGGTAGTGATGTTAACCGTTGGGCGTTTCTTTCCTAATTTAATTCGTAAACTTTTACAAAAAGTGCTGATTACCGGTAAAAAAAGCGCTCCTTACCATTTTTCTCGGAAATTACGCTGGCAAGATAGTTATTGGCAGGTTATAGATGAACTTAGTGGAGAATCTTGGGATGATTTAGAAAGTGTAGCCATTGGTGGTGATCAAACTTCTATTTATGTGGTTATGAGTCGTACTTATCAACAAGGACAACTTCAACCTTGGCAAGATTTTACCAAGGAAGTGAAACAACTTTCTGTTGGACAAAAGTTAAAAGTTGAGCGCAATATTTGATCAGGTAATAGGTAATAGGTAATGGGTGATTATGAATAAGAAGAGATTTATTTCTATAGTTGTTAGCGTGGCTATTTTGTGTATTATTTACTCAAAAATAGACTTGCCTCGCCTAATTGAAGTTTTCCAAAACTGTGACCCGGTTTGGATGGTTATTAGTTTAGGAATGGTTATTCCTTTAACCTTATTTACCTCTTGGCGTTTGCAACAATTAATGCCTGCGGGAAAAGGATTAGGGTTTCTAGAAGCTAATCGCTTAATTTTGGCAGCTAGTGTCCTTAACATGGTGCTTCCTTCTAAAATGGGAGATATTGCTAAAGCTTATTTTATGAAAGATAGAGGTCACTTAGAGGGAAGTTTAGCTTTATCTTTGGTAATTTTTGAGAAAGCTTGTGATATGCTTTCTCTGTTATTGTGGTGTGTATTTGGTTTACTATTTTATGCGAACAAAGATACTTTATTTTGGTTAATGACTTGTGGGGTTGCTTTTGGTTTAGTTCTAGGAGTTATGCTCCTATCTTCTCAGAAATTTGCTCAATTATTCTTTATTTTAGCAATTAAGATAGCTCCCAAAAAAATCAAGCCCAAGCTAGAAAAAATGCAAGCATCATGGGTAGAAATGCACGACTATTTCTGGCGCGACAAAGTTCAACTAACTAAAATAACTGTTACTTCTATTTTTATTTGGTTCCTGCATCTGTTGCAGATTTATTTCTTTACCTTAGCAATTCGCGCTGAGGTTCCTTTTCTTGTTAATCTCGCCCTCTCCCCTCTCTCAATTCTAGCCGGATTATTACCCTTAACTTTCGCTGGTGTCGGAACCCGTGATGCGGCGATTATTTTATTTTATCAACCCTATATGAGCGAAGCAAAAGGTGCTGCATTAGGCTTACTTTGCACTTCTCGCTACTTCTTACCTGCAATCGGCGGTTTACCTTTCTTAGGACAGTTTTTAGCTACGGTGAAAAAGGTGAAAAAAGAGGAAGTGATAAGTAATGGCTAATTGCTGGTTGCTATTTGCTAGTCGCTAAAATCTTAGACTATAAGAGGAAGTTCAAGACTTTGTAAAACTTCATTAACGAAGCTAGCAGTCAACAAATCTAAGCAATGGCATAAACCCTTAATTTTCTGGGGTATAGGTAGTAGCTAGAGAGCCATCAGGTTTGTAGACTTCTACGCGAGTTTTAGATTCCTCGCTAATAGTTTCTAAAGCCTGTCCGAGGGTGAAGACATGATTACGCAAGTTAACTTCTGCTTGATAATCTTCTTTTGACTGAATCTTTTCGTTGTTTTGATTAATCTTGCTTAAGTAAGCAGGGGTAAGGCGCACCTTAACGACATTCTTATTAAGAGTATAAAAACAAACTCTGGGGTTCCCGGCACAGGTTTTTTCTAAATCTCCCCGCGCTTGTTCTACCCTCATCGCTGTAAGGAGTTGCTTTTCTGCATCCTCTAAAGATTTACTATAACTCTTAATTAAAGGTTGAGCTTGATAGTAGTAAAATGTGTCTTCAGGGACTTGCTTGACATAATTTAAAGCACTACGCCAGTTATAGGATGCCCTTGACCATTGGTCAATATTTTCTGCACTTTTAGCTAATTCAGCAAGACGCATTCCCTGTTTATAAGCATTAGCAGCAACTTGCTCTTTCATTTTATAATCCCTAGCTTGGGCTAATCTTGGTAAGAAGGCTCTAAGCTTTTCTTGGGCTGGTTCATAGGATGTTGTATGCTTGGGGATTTCTTTAAGCTTATTAACTGCTGTTTGCCAGGTGGCTTGGGCAAGCTGCCAATTTTCCAATGATTGAGAAATACCGTGACGGGCTTCGGCCGTTCTACCTGCTTCTTCTGCTACTCTAAGATCAACTTTAGCTTTTTTCTCTTCGCTTAAGCGCTGGTTAATGGTTTGTAGGTTGGTTTCATAAAGAGGGATTTTGCTTTGGGCTAACTCGTAAAAAGCACTTTGGGGAGGAATTTGTTTTAAAGAGGCGATCGCTTCTTCCCATAGTCGTTGGGCTTCTTGCCACTGAGCTTCTTGTAAAGGAGTATTTTGACTTTGGTAGGCTGCTTTAGCTGCGATTTGCAAAGCGTTTACCACCTCTTCTAAGCCTACTGAAACTTCTTGGTAAGCTTGAAGATAATTTTGAGCTTCACCTCGATATTTAGACCAAAAAGGGATGGATTGGAGTAATTCAATGGCCTTATCTAACTGTTGTTGGGCTTCAAGAATTGCTTTTCCTGATGGGGGTGCTTGTAAGGTGTTAGCAGACTCGTTGGCTAATTCTTGTGCTGCCCCGATTTCTGGGCATTCTCCTAGTACACAAGGGCGAGTGAGAACATAGACACTGGCGAAGAATACCGTTAAGCTAATACCTGCTCCAGTTAAGATAAGCGGTAGCCAAGATTTTGATTTGCCTTCAATTTCTTCCTCTTCTTCCTCTTCGACTTCCTCCTGTTCAGGTAAGTCTGCAAAGACATTAAAGTTTTCTTCTGGCTTTTCTCCTACCAAAAGAGATAAAGATTCCTGGGTTGCTTGGGTTTCTTCTTCTTGAGGTTGAGGGGAAATACCTTCAACCCCATCTTCCGGGAAAGCTTCTTCTACATCTTCATCCGTTGAGGCGATCGCTTCAAATTCAGATAAATCTTCTGGATAGTCTTGCTCTTGCTCTCCCATAAATTCCTGTGAGGGAATTTCTTCTGTAGCAGATGTAGCAGTTTCTAGCTCGAAAATGTGAAAAGCATAGGGCTGTTTTTGTCCTAGCACCCTCATATAGATAAGTACTCGACTACTACCTAAACAGTTCTGTTCTCGGACAGTTTGTTCTAAAACACTAAAAGTACGCTTTTGATAGGGCATCACTGATTCGGGATGCTCTACCAAAACAATTAAAGTTCCATCCTTAAGCAGACAGCGTACCTGGAGAGGGGCAAGCTGTAAGGGTTCTGAATGTAGACGCTTCTGTAATAGAGCTTCTAAATCTTCTAATTTAATTGGCTTGAGCGCTGTTTCTACCATAACAACAGCAAGTATAAAGTGTATAGAGTTAGTATATTGATCCTTGTTTAGGAAGTATAGTTGTTAATTGGGCTTTGCGAACAGGTCATTAGGATGAAGTTTGCTTAACTTGCTTAGAAAAACCAGGAAATTGTCAATTTAAAGCCAGAAATCAATTTTTCCGAGTATAATTTATTTGTTTGCTCTGTGTATCTCTACTTTAAACCTTACGAGTTGAAACTAAAAAAGCTAATATATTCAGGGGAATATCCGGGATTTCTTGGGGTGCGTTGATAAATTAATTGACAATATTCGTAACTTAATTGAGGCAATGAACCTAAAAACCAGGTTAAAAAACCGTGATTGCTTAATCTTACTACCCCAAAAAGTACTTTTGTTATAAGCCTCAGCCATAAGTTGCGTGGCAATATGTTGCAGCTTAAGAACCTTTTTACTTCAATCACTGAAAGCCTTGTATAGCAAGCATTTTCACTATCTCCGATCAGGTTTAATGTATTACACCCAATCTTTTATCCTTTAACCTTTCCCAAAATTAAACCATAACCGTTTAAACGGATTTGATACAGATTCCTTGTTTGTAAGCGAAAGAGAACCTTGAAGTGCTGATATCTCAAAAAAAGCTGCAAAAATTACCACCCTTACCTCTGCGAGTTTTACTGGTATTACCTTTTTTAGTTCAAATTTGTGCCATTGTTGGTTTGACAGGATGGCTTTCTTTTCGCAATGGACAAAATGCGGTTAGTGATCTGGCAACGGAACTGCAAAAAGAAGTTCAATCTCAAGTAGAACATTATCTTGATGATTACTTAGCCCTACCTATACAAATTAATCACATTAATTTAGAAGCAGCTAAATTAGACTTGCTTAACTTAGAAGACTTTTCCCGTACCGGGCAGTACTTTTGGCAGCAAATGCAGGTGTTTGATGTCGGCTACATTAGTTATGCCACCCTGAAAGGAGAGTTTATTGGTATTGAACGGTTAGATAATGGGGAAGTTTTGATTAATGAAGTACCTTTATCTACCCAGGGGAAACTCTACGCTTACAAAACAGATGCAGAAGGGAATCGTACTCAACAAGTTAAAGTTACAACTGGTTATGATCCTCGCCTTGAAGCTTGGTATGCCGATGCTGTAGAAGCAGGCAAGCCTGTTTGGAGTGAGATTTATCAGTGGGAATATAAACCGGAGGTTTTATCTATTTCTTCTAGCTATCCTGTTTATGATGAGAGGCAAAATCTTCAAGGAGTTATTGGCGTTGATTTAATTCTTTCTCAGATCAATGATTTTCTCAGTAATCTAGAGTTAGATCGTTCCGGGCAGACCTTTATTTTAGAACGCAATGGTTTATTGGTAGCTAGTTCAGCTACCGAAAAGTCTTTTGATTTGGTGGATGGTAAAGTAACCAGAAAGAAGGCTATTGATAGTCAAGATCTTATTGTTAATTCTACTGTTCAATATTTACAAAAACATTTTGGTCAATTAGCCGCCATTAAAAAGCCAGCCAACTTAGTATTGTATGTTGATGAGCAACAACAATTTCTGCAAGTTCTTCCTTATCAAGATTCCTTTGGTTTAGATTGGTTGGTGATTACAGTAATACCTGAATCAGATTTTGCAGATCAGGTGAATACTAATACCCGTACCACCATTTTGCTCTGTTTAGGAGCTTTAATTGTCGCTATTGTGATCAGCATTTTAACCTCTCGCTTGATCAGTAAACCGATCCGACAATTGAGCGGTGCTAGCAAAGCTATAGCTAATGGTAAATTGGATCAAAAAGTTGAGGTGGGTAGAGTTGATGAATTAGGTGTTTTAGCCGGTTCATTTAATAAAATGGCCCAGCAACTACACGATTCTTTCGCTGATTTAGCCAAAAATAATGAAGATTTAGAAAAAAAGGTACAGTTAAGAACTACAGCATTAGAAAAATCTGAAGCTCTACAAAAACAATTAAACCAACAACTAGAAAAAAGAGTCCAGCAACGCACCTCAGAACTGGAAAAAGCCAAAAAGAGAATGCAATTTATGGCTTTGCATGATCCTTTAACTAATTTACCTAACCGGACTCTATTTTTAGAAAAGCTAGCAGATTGTATTTATAGCCAAAAAGAGTCAAATTATTTATTCGCTGTACTATTTTTAGACTGCGATCGCTTCAAAGTTATTAACGACTCTCTAGGACATTCAGCAGGGGATCAGTTATTAATTATCCTCACAAGTCGTTTAATTTCTTGTTTGCGCCCTGGAGATATTATCGCTCGTTTAGGGGGAGATGAGTTTGCTATCCTCTTAAATAAATTAGAAGGTATTGAAGAAGCGATCGCCGTTGCCCAAGCAATTCAAGAAACCACCAACCAACCTTGTCAACTTAACCACTACCAGGTATTTATGAACTTCAGCATCGGTATTTGTCCTGGTTGGGAATATGAACAACCAGAACATTTATTGAGGGATGCTGATACAGCTATGTATGCTGCCAAAGCTTCTGGTAAAGGTGCTTTTAAGGTATTTGACAATGAGATGCACGCTAAGGCAGTAGATTTATTAAACTTAGAAACTGACTTACGGCAGGCGATAGAAAGGGAAGAGTTTTTAGTTTACTATCAACCAATTATTTGTCTTGACACAGGTAAGATACAAGCTTTTGAAGCCCTAGTACGCTGGCAGCATCCCCAACGGGGTTTCGTTTCTCCAGAACAGTTTATTCCCCTAGCAGAAGAAACTGGTTTGATTATTCCTTTAGGTATGTTGGTATTGAGGGAAGCCTGTCAGCAACTCCGGCAATGGCAAAAACTATTTTCACAAGAACACCCCCTTACCATGAGTGTAAATCTTTCGGTTAAACAGTTTTCTCAACCAGATTTATTAGGACAAATTGATCAAGTCCTTAAAGAAACTGATTTAGATAGTCGTAGTTTGAAGCTAGAAATTACCGAAAGCGCGATTATGGGCAACCCAGAAGATGCCCTGGCTATCCTTAATCAAATTAAAGAACGTCAAATCCAGTTAAGTATTGATGATTTTGGTACAGGTTATTCTTCTTTTAGTTACTTACACCGCCTACCTTTCGACACCTTAAAAATTGATCGTTCTTTTGTCAGCCAACTAGATGAAGTGAAAAAACATCGAGAAATTGTTGAGGCAATTGCAACTTTAGCCCAAAAGTTAAAAATGCAAGTCATTGCTGAAGGAATAGAAACAGAACAACAATTAGCACATTTAAGAAGTTTAGGTTGCGATTTTGGTCAAGGTTGGTTTTTTTCTAAGCCTTTATCCCAAGAATCGGCTGAGAAGATGTTGTTGAATTCTCCTAAGTGGTAATGTGTATTAAATATTTCAAATAGCAACTAGCTTATCGCTTTTAGATAAGTCTTTTCTTGGTTCTCTCTTAGAAGATGTTAGTCTAAATGCCAGTACGGTAAGCTAGGAGAAATTTAGCATTGAGAACTAATATTCATATGTTCAAGCAACTTTTAACTGGCACTGTAACTTTTACTCTTTTGATTACAGTTGGTATACCCAGTTTGGCCCAAAGTCCCGAAATTGTTGCCCAGAGTCAACTTAAGCAAGTATCTAAAGGAGAAGTTAGTCCTCAAGAAGTGCAGCAGTTTTCTAGCGCTATTGTTAAATTGCAACTAATTCAAAGACAATATAGAGGTGCAATAATTGGCGTTATTGAACAAGAAGGTTTTAGCCCAGAACGCTTTGTCGCAATTATACGCTCTGAACAAGAACAAAAACCTCTTAATCCGGAATTAACCAACGAAGAAAGACAAAATTTGTCTGAAGCTATAACCCAAATTCAGGAAATACAGCAAAAGACTCAATTGTTGGAAGTACAAGTAGTTCAAGAAGAGGGTTTAGGTGTGGAACGCTTTGAAGAACTTATAGAAGCAGTTGAAGAAAGTTCTGAATTGCAAAGTCAAGTCAGACAAGAAGTTAAGAGGATTATCGAAAGTTTATCTGCGCCAACAGAATAGCATCTTTTATATTTTGAGATCCTGCCTTAGTTTCAAGATATAACTAAGGTAGGATTACTTATTGCTGATTATTTGAAATGTCCAATCGTCTTGCCCAAACCGACAGCCTCTACCTACAAAAACACGCTGATAATCCTATTGATTGGTGGCCTTGGTGTGATGAGGCTTTAGAAACTGCTCAACAAGAGAATCGCCCGATCTTCCTTTCTGTAGGTTATTCTAGCTGTCATTGGTGTACTGTTATGGAAGGAGAGGCCTTTTCAGATGCTGCGATCGCCGCTTATATGAATGCTAATTTTTTACCGATTAAAGTAGATCGTGAAGAAAGGCCGGACTTAGATAGTATTTATATGCAAGCGTTGCAAATGATGACAAGTCAGGGGGGTTGGCCTCTGAATATTTTTCTAACTCCTGATGAACGCATCCCTTTTTATGGCGGCACTTATTTCCCCGTAGAACCCCGTTATGGTCGTCCGGGCTTTTTGGAGGTATTACGCTCTATACGACGCTTTTATGACGTAGAGAAGGAAAAGCTGGCGGGGTTTAAGCAAGAAATCATGAAGGGGTTGCAGCAAGGAACTGTTATTGTTCCTAATCCCCCCGGTTCCTTAACCAAAGAACTATTGCAACAGGGTATTGAAAATAATACTCGCGTCATTAGTGGCCCTAATTATGCCCCTAATTTCCCCATGATGCCCTACACTCAACTGGCTTTGCAAGGAGGTTGGTTAACTTCTCAAGGAGAAGCCGTTACCCCGGCAGCTTTGAAAAGAGGTAGTGATTTGGCCAAGGGAGGGATTTATGACCATGTGGGAGGAGGTTTTCATCGCTATACCGTAGATGCAACCTGGACAGTACCTCACTTTGAAAAGATGCTCTATGATAATGGACAGATTGTGGAATTTCTGGCTAATCTTTGGAGTGGGGGAGTACAAGAACCTGCTTTTAAAAGAGCGATTACCGGAACGGTGCAATGGCTGAAGCGGGAAATGACTGCCCCGGAAGGCTACTTTTATGCAGCCCAGGATGCTGATAATTTTGTAACCCCAGAAGAAGTGGAACCGGAGGAGGGGGCTTTTTATGTTTGGAGTCACGAAGAGTTACAGCAATTGCTAACCCCAGAGGAGCTTGCAGCCTTAGAAGCAAGATTTACGATTTCTGCCCCAGGTAACTTTGAAGGTAAAAATGTTTTGCAGCGTCGGGATGTAGCTGAATTTCCTGAAGAGGTAGAAGAGATTCTCACTAAGTTGTTTGCTGTACGATATGGTAAGAAGTTTGCATCAGAGGAAACTTTCACCCCGGCGAGGAATAATCAAGAAGCGAAAAGTAACAATTGGGCTGGTAGAATTCCTCCTGTCACTGATACGAAGATGATTGTAGCTTGGAATAGTTTAATGATTTCTGGTTTGGCAAGAGCTTATGGTGTTTTTGGTGAACAGGAATATTTAGATTTAGCAGTTAGGGCAACTAACTTTATTCTGGAAAATCAGTGGCTGAGGGAACGCTTTCATCGTCTTAATTATGAAGGGAAAGTTGCGGTTTTGGCACAATCAGAAGATTATGCTTTGTTTATTAAAGCTTTGTTAGATTTGCAAGCAGTCTCTCCCCAGAATACAACTTGGTTAGACAAAGCGGTAGAAATACAAGAAGAATTTGATCACCTGCTTTGGTGTTTGGAAATGGGGGGATACTTCAATACTGCACCGGATGGCAGCAAAGACTTACTGATCAAAGAACGTAGTTATTTAGATAACGCCACCCCCGCAGCTAATGGAGTTGCGATCGCTAATTTGATGCGTTTAGCTTTGTTAAAGGAAGATAAAGATTATCAAGATAGGGCAGAACAAGCTTTACAAGCATTTGCTAGTGTAATGAGTAAATCACCCACTGCTTGCCCCAGTTTATTTTCCGCTTTAGATTGGTTTTTTCATGGTGCTTTGATTCAAGCCAAAGCAGAACAACTTCAAACCTTTATTCCCCAGTACTTACCAACTTGTGCTTATCAAGTGGATGCTAATTTACCAGAAGAGATTTTTGGTTTAGTTTGTCGAGATTTTGTTTGCCTCAAGCCAGCAAAAAGTTGGCAGGAATTGAAGAAGCAAATTATTAATTAAGCACCCATTAAACTTGTATATAAAAACATCGAAATATCATTTCCTAAAAGCAACTACTAAGTAAATAATCTTTCTCTTTCCTGACAAATTAAATGCCAGCACTATTTAGCATTTTCTTAGTGCATATATTCTTTTGAAATCGAAAAATACTTAAACAAAAATACTAATACTTTCTATTTATATATCTAAGCTTTAATACTGGACTTTACACAGATTTCGTGTATTTTTTGATATATTAAGTTAACCTCTAGTAAGTTTCCCTTACCAGAAAATACTAATGCTCTTGGAAAATCGTTACCAAGTCCTCCGTGCTTTGGGTCAAGGGGGTTTTGGTGAAACATTTTTAGCTGAAGATACTCATTTGCCTTCGGGCCGCCGTTGTGTTATCAAACAGCTAAAACCAGTTAACAATGACCCTAAAATTTATCAGGTGATCAAAGATCGCTTTCAAAGAGAAGCTGTAATGCTTGAAGAATTGGGAGCTGCAAATCAGCAAATTCCCAGTTTATACGCTTATTTTGAAAGTGATAATCAATTTTATCTCGTACAAGAATATATTGAAGGCACTACCTTAAGCAACCATCTACAAACTCACGGAACCCTTAGTGAAAGTTCTCTTCGAGAAATTCTCGTCAATCTTTTGCCTGTTTTAGATTATATCCACAGTAAGCGTATTATTCATCGGGACATCAAACCAGACAACATTATTTTGCGTAATGGGGATAGATTACCAGTTTTAATTGACTTTGGTGCAGTCAAAGAAGCAATGGGAACTTTGGTTTCTCCTTCTGGCCATGCAAACAGTTCCATTGTCATTGGTACACCGGGTTTTATGTCCTCAGAACAAAATGCAGGCAGGCCAGTATTTTCCAGTGACTTGTATAGTTTAAGCTTAACAGCCATTTACGGCTTGACCGGTAAAACACCCCAAGATTTAGAAAGCGATCCTCAAACAGGAGAGGTGATTTGGCGCAAGTATGCACCGACAGTAAGCCCTAGCTTAGCAGGTATTTTAGACAAAGCACTCCAATTTCATCCGCGCGATCGCTACAACAGTGCTTCAGAAATGCTAGCAGCACTCCAAGGCAATTCTCAATTTCCCCCTACTATTATTCCTCCTCCCCAGCCCTCTAACAATTTTGCATCGACGGAAGTGTCTATGCCTCCCGGTAGCGGAGGATATCCCCAGCAACCACCAACTGTAGTTTCAACATCCCCCCAATACTATCCCTCACCACCAGCAAACCAGCCTCATGCTTCGGGTGAGTGGCAAAAGGCAGTGATTACAGGAGGAGTAGTGGGCTTGTTTATTTTGGCAGCCAGTGTGATTGCTGTACCAAGGTTGACAGAAGAGCAAGAAACAGCAAGCGAAACTACAGAGTCTCCGGTGGAAACGGTTGTAGAAGAGGAAGAGACACCTAAGCAAAATGAAGAACAAGCTGGTGTTCCTAGTACTTCACAAGCTAACAAAGTTGTACCACCATCAACACAACAACCTGCACCAACATCAGTTCCTACACAAGCAGTCACATCTTCTGCACCATCTATTTCTCAACAAGAGGCCGTTAACTTAGTAAATAGCTGGCTGCAAGCAAAGCGGGAACTTTTTTCTCCTCCCTACAACCGACAAGCTGGGGCAGCATTGCTAACAGGTAAAGCTTATCAAGACAACATCAGAAAAACTGACGGTACTGAAAGCTCTGTAGATTGGCTAGAAAACAATAATTCCTACTATGAATACGGTGTACAAAATATCGATAACGTCGAAAGATTTGTCGCTAATGGCGACAATGCAACGGTTGAAGTTTTAGTAACAGAAGAACGAACCTTGTATAACAGTCGGGGAAGCATTGATCCTAATAACACAGCTTTAGATACAAATTTAGTTCGCTATAGTTTGCAGTTTGATGGCAGCAGTTGGAAGATTTCTGATTACAAAGTAATTAATTAACGCAAGGCTTAACTAGATATGAAATCTGAAAGAAGAAAATCATTCAGGAAAAAGCCAAGCCTATCTAAATTCAAGTTTCTGGCTACTGCTAGCTTGGTGGCAATTGTAGTTACAGGAATGGGATTGAAATTGCTTGCATTGCATAATTCATCACCAGAAACGGGCATTAATTCTCCTGTATCATCGCCTGAAAATACTCCCTCAGAAACTTTCCCTCTTACAGAAAGTTCGACTTCTGCTACTTCATCTCAGATTGTAGTCTCTCCTTTCATTTACCAAGGGAAAGAACTGATTTACAACGTCACTCAACCCCCTAACTTTGAAAACAGTCAAAGATTAGAGGAAATAGTTCAGGAAATAGTTAATCTGAGTGCAGCTAGAAATTTACCAACAGATTCTCTATCAATTACTTTGATTGATATAAATTCTGGAGAATTTGCAGAATTTAATCAGTCTGTACCTCGATATCCTGCTAGCGTTGTTAAATTATTTTGGCTCACTGCTCTCTATAGTCAACTTGCATCTGGTATTGGGTTAGAAGATCAAGAATTAGAAAAAGAAATTTACCAGATGATGGAAAAATCAGATAATGAAGCAGCTAGTAAGATAGTTGATCGATTAACTGGTACAGAATCAGGAGAATTTACCAGTGAGCAAGAATTTGTCAGTTGGCACGAAAAACGTTCATGGCTAAACCGTTTTTTTGCTCAAGCTGGCTATCAGGATATTTATATTAGTCAGAAAACTTTTCCTATTCCTTATCTCAAATATGATAGTCCAGAAGGATTAGATCAGCAGATGCGAGGTGATGATTTACAAAATCCAATCCGCAATCAAGTAACTACAGAACAAGTAAGCAGATTAATATATGAAATTGTTCAGGGAAAATCTGTTTCTCCTCAATACAGCGAAAAAATATTAACTATACTAAAAAAAGATTTACGTCCAGCCGCTTGGGAAAATATAGATACTAATATAGAATTTAACCCTATTAGAGCTTTTTTTGGAGAGTATTTACCTCCTGAAGAAGTAGAAATTTTCTCTAAGGCTGGATGGACTTCTAGAGGTAGACAGGAAGTAGCTTATGTTAAAAGTTTTGATGGAAATGTAGCTTATATATTGGCGATTTTTGCTGAAGATTCCGGCTATGCTACTGATTGGAAAGCTTTCCCTGGAATATCGAGGTTAGTTTATGACAGGATGTCAAAATAAATGTAGCTTGAGGAATTTTAAATCGTCTCTGGATCTATGTCTAATTCCCGTAGCTTAGCTGCGAATCTTTCTGCGCGGGTAGCTAACTCTTTTAAAGTAGGAACTAACTTCCCTTCCGTAGTGAAAAAACGTAACTGCTCGTTGTGAATCCCTAAATACAAACCTAACTGCTGACTCCACAGGCGCTCTTGGGTATCAGCTTCTAGAGGCTGATACTCTCCATCTACTAAATGAAAGCCTGCCAATTCTAAGCTGTAGGGGTCAAACCAGAAATAATCTGGGGTGCGGAAGGTGTTTTCATAAAGTTGTTTTTTGAAGTCTTTATCTATATTCGCGGTACTAGAAGAAAGAATTTCCACAATCACATGGGGATATTGACCATTTTCTTCCCACACTACCCAGCTTTTTCTCGTTTTCCTTTCTGCTCCCAAAACCACGAAAAAGTCTGGGCCACGAAAGTCTTCTGATTTCTTCTGGTTAGGACTATAGTAAATGGTGAGATTACCAGCACTATAGAAATCGTTTCTATCTTTCCATAACCATTCGAGGCTTTGCAACAAGATAATTATTTGCCGTAGATGCAGTTCAGTTTCCAAGGGGGGTTCATTACTGTACAAGTCACCAGGAGGAAAGATAACATCTTCTGGCTGTTCCCTCCAAGTTTCCCCAGGTGATGCCGGGATTGTATCTGCTTGCAGGCTATTTTGGTTAGAGGCAAGTTCTTTGGCAACAGACATAACTGCGGAGAGGAGTTTAAATGGTTATGTTTATTTTAGCGCTAGGATGGGAGAGAATATACTGTAGTTGGCACAATTAAGCTACTCTTGACAGTACCCGTCAGCCCTTAATCCCTATTTTTCACCCAAATCTTAACTGTAGAATCCGCCCCACCACTAACAATTGTTTGACCATCAGGGCTATAAGCAAGGGACATTACCTCATCACTATGACCTTTAAGAGTATACATTTCCTCACCTTTGTTAAGATCCCAAATTTTAATATACTTACTCCAGCTACCACTAATCAAATTCTTACCATCAGGAGAAAAAGCAACTGCCCCAACTCTATCTAAATGTCCTCGTAAAGTACAAATTTGTTCTCCAGTTTCTACTTTCCAAAGATATATGTGACAATTAAAACCTCCTGTAGCTATAGTTTGACTATCAGGACTAATTGCTACAGATAATACCCCCGATTTACCCTTCACAGAACGAATCAACTTACCATTAGCCAATTTTCTAACTCTTAACGCTTTTTCCATACCACCTCCCACAAAGAAATTACCATTTGAACTAATAGCAACCGAAAGAACTTGTGCAGAATAGCCTGTTAAATCATAAAGCTCTTTACCTGTATTAATTTGCCAAATTTTAATAGTTTTATCGGCCCCACCACTAATAATCTTTTTTCTATCGGGACTAATCGCAACACTTAAGACTGTATCTCTATGTCCTCCTAACCAACTACCAAAAGTTTGAACTAATTTACCTGTACTTAACTGCCAAAGTTTAATGGTTTTATCTGCACTACCACTAGCTAAAGTTTTGCCATCAGGATTAAAAACCACACAAGAAATTGCGGCGGAATGTCCTGTTAATGTCCGAATTTCTCGACCTGTATGCAATTGAAAAAGTTTAATTGTACCATCATAGCTACCACTAGCTAATATTCTACCATCAGGACTTATAGCAACAGAAGAAACTTTTCCTTTATGCTTTTTCAGTGTCTGGTTACATTGCCAAGGGGTATTACTATCTTGGGTATTAGTTGCTGTTGGTTGTTGATAGTAACTTTGTTGCAGATTTTGTTCTCGCTTAATTTTCTTCGCTGTTTCAAAGTCACTCTCTGCCCGTAAGGAATAGCCAACCCTTTCATAAATAAAACCGCGATATAAATAAGCCTTAATGTAATCTGGTTTTAATCTAATGGCGTGGGTAAAATCATCAATAGCACGGTCAAATTTCTTCTTTTCATAGTTGGTTACTCCTCTGTTATAAAAAACTTCCCAAGGTTCACTGGGAGTAGAAACTTTAGTTTTAATTGTTCCCTGGCGATAAGGAGGTTTGTAAAATTTGAGCTTCTCGTAAGCTTCATTGATTAACTTAATTTTTTCTTCGGCTTCTTCTTTGAGATGAGGTTCTGTCGCAAATCGATCTGGATGCCAAGTTTTTGCCATTTGACGATAGGCTTGCTTAATATCTTTCTGGGAAGCACCAGGTTTTAACCCTAAAATCTCGTAATATTGATTTATAGTAGTCATCTACTAATTAAGTAATAAGTGATAAGTAATAAGTGATAAGTTTATTGAGCTTGAGTTAATACCATTTTGCCAAAATAACGACGAAATTGCTCTTATGTTTAAGGGGTCTAAAATAGAGGATGGGATGATTTCGCCCTGTATTCTTGATTGGTTTTAAGATTCCCTTTTTAGTAGTAGAATATTATTGCTCCCAAAAAAATCTGTTTCTGTGTAACCTCAACAAGCTATGCCTTTCATTAAAGTACAAACATCTGTTCCCACTCCTGAAAAAAACACAGTAGAGAGTATGTTAAAAATCCTCTCTAATAAACTAGCAACTCATTTTAACAAATCAGAATCCTATGTAATGACAGCTTTTGAACCAGAAATTGCTATGACTTTCGGTGGTACTACCGAACCAGTTTGTTTTATTGAAATCAAGAATATTGGTACAATGACTCCAGAACAAACTAAAGCAATGAGTGAAGATTTTTGTCAGGTAGTTAATGAAAAATTAGCAGTACCAAAAAATAGGATTTATCTAGAATTTGCTGATGCAAAAAGGCATTTATGGGGATGGAATGGGACTACCTTTTAAGTGATGATGAGGTATAAGCTGTCAGGAATTTAGATCACCTCACTTCTATAGGTGATCTCACCTCTTTTCTAGAGTAAACAACCCTAAAAAGTAGAAGTAAAGCATCTGCTTAATATACTGAATTTGCTCCACCTTCAATAACTTTGAGTAATTCCTCTACAATAAGTTGAATACTCACATCTTTAGAGAACTCCAATAAATAAAATATCCTCACCAAGTATAAGATTTTAGCAACTAGCAACTAGCAACTAGCTTATCGCTTTTGGATAAGTTTTTTCTCAGTTCTCTCTTACTTTCTGCCCTTGCAGGTACAACCCAAGCAGAACAAGATACTATATAAATCTCTGTAGGGATCGCATTAAAGTTGCAAACGGTTTATTTTATGCTCCCTACTCCCTTAACCCAACAAGCAATACAAATGCCTGACGGCTTAAATGTGATATTATAACTCCCGTCGGTTCTAACGGGGAGCAGTCGTTAGAGGTAAGGGGGAAAGTTCGGTGTAAACCCGGCACTGTCCCGCAACTGTGAAGAAACTAGGTAGATAAGGTTTCTAAGTCAGAATGCCCGCCGATTGTTACAGCTTAAAATCAAGATTCATCTGCGAGGTACGGATGTTACAACAAGTAAATCAATCTTACGAGAAAAATCTTAAGCTCAGATACAGATTTTCCTCAAGTAATTCCTAAATTGCTGGTTAGTGAACTTGTTTAGCCATAAACGAAACTTTGTAAAAATGAATTAAAACAGTTGCTGTAACAAGAAACAACTGTCTCTTTTATTAAGTATGGAGATGTCCAATCTCTATTACTTATCAACGACCAATTTATTTACTAAAAATATGAACAAACAAACAAAATTTCCTGGGCTAACTCAACTTTCACCTTTAGTTATCGCCACAATCTTATTAGCATTATTCAACTGTCTATTAATAGCTAATCCTGCCGCAGCACACCATCCCTTTGGTGGTACAACTCCCACCAATTTATCACAAGGATTTCTTTCTGGTTTAGGGCATCCAGTTATTGGTATAGACCACTTTATTTTTACCGTTGCTATTGGCTTATTAGCTGCTTTAAGAAAACCCCAAGGTATATTCATTGCCGTTGCTTTTATCTTAGCTACTCTAGGGGGAACAGGACTACATTTAATGGGTTTAGATTTGCCTTTTCCTGAAACAGCGATCGCCACTTCTGTTTTAGTTATTGGCTTGATGTTGGGATTAAAAAACAATCTCAATTTAATCGCTATAGTAGTTGCCGCAGCATTAGGGGGAATATTCCACGGTTACGCCTACGGAGAAGCCATTGTTGGGGCAGAAATGACTCCTTTAATTGCTTACTTAACAGGCTTTGCTTCCATTCAATTAGTAGTAGCCTTAACCGCCTACCAAATCAGTACAATCATGTTCAATAAATTTGCTGAACAATTTGAATTGTATTTGCGCTTTGCTGGCTTTACTATCTTAGGTATGGGAACAGCTTTTCTCTTTTAATTATTACCTAAATATAACTCTTCACAATTGATTAATTTTCAATTACCAAAATATTCCTATGCACAAAATTCCTGTCACAGTTGTAACCGGCTTTCTCGGCGCTGGTAAAACCACCTTAGTACGTCATTTATTACAAAACAATCAAGGACGAAAAATAGCCGTTCTAGTTAACGAATTTGGTGAAGTTGGTATAGATGGGGACTTGTTGCGTTCCTGTCAAATTTGCGACGATGAATCTGAACCAGAAAATAATATTGTCGAACTTACCAACGGCTGCCTTTGCTGTACTGTTCAAGAAGAATTTTATCCTACTATGCAAGAACTATTAAAAAGGCAGGATAAAATTGATTGCTTGCTAGTAGAAACGTCGGGTTTAGCCCTTCCTAAACCTTTAATTAAAGCCTTCCGGTGGCCAGAAATTCGTAATGGTGCAACAGTGGATGGGGTAGTTACTGTGGTTGATTGTCAGGCACTGGCAGAAGGGACTTTGGTAGGGGATTTAGAAGCCCTGGAAGCCCAGCGAAAAGAAGATCCTAACCTAGACCACGAAACTCCTATTGAAGAACTGTTTGAAGACCAGCTAGCTTGTGCAGATTTGGTATTGCTAACCAAGGTGGATCAGGTGGATGAGGCAAGCAGAATTAAGGTTGAAAAATGGTTGCAACAAGAATTACCCAAGGGAGTTAAAATCGTCCCTTGCAACCAGGGAGAAGTTAGTCCAGAAGTCTTACTTGGTTTCAATGCTGCGGTGGAAGATAATCTCGAAACTCGCCCTAGTCACCATGACACTGAAGAAGATCATGAACATGATGAGGAAATTAATTCAGTACAGTTAGTTTTAGAAAAAAGTTTTGAACCAAAAACCTTGATTAGTAAATTAAAAACCTTGGTACAAGCAGAGGAAATTTATCGGGTTAAGGGTTTTGTAGATGTTCCCAACAAACCTATGCGTTTGGTATTACAAGGAGTAGGAAATCGCTTCGATTCGTTTTATGATCGACCTTGGGAAACTAAAGAACTTCGTCAAACTAGGTTAGTAGTAATTGGTCGCAACCTTAACCAGGGGAAAATAGAACAAGCTATCCTTAATTAAGGAAAAAGCCGATGGAGGGATTTGAACCCACGACCCATCGCTTACGAAGCGATCGCTCTACCACTGAGCTACATCGGCATTGCCAATTAATTATTATAACCTATATTCAGTTGTCACCATTAGCAATTAGCTATTAGCAACTAGCAATGAATCAAGATAGCTATAGATTGCGGGCGGAAAAATTAGTTCTGGGTTACGATAACACGGTAATTATTAAAGAACTTGATCTGGCTATTCCTAACAGCAAAATCACTGTTTTGGTGGGGGCTAATGGTTGTGGGAAATCTACTTTATTAAGAGGGATGGCACGTTTGCTTAAACCTCGTAGTGGTGTGGTTTATCTTGATGGAGAAGATATTAACCAACTACCGACTAAAGAAGTAGCACGAAACCTCGCTATGTTGCCCCAAAATCCTCTTACTCCAGAAGGATTAACCGTACAAAATTTGGTTTCTCAAGGACGTTTTCCCTATCATAATTGGTGGCAACAATGGTCAAAGGAAGATGAAGAAAAAGTTGAAGCTGCCTTAGAAATTACGAAAATGATTGAGTTGCGATCGCGCAACTTAGATACCCTTTCAGGAGGACAAAGGCAAAGGGCTTGGATCGCTATGACTTTAGCCCAAGATACAGATATTATCCTTTTAGATGAGCCAACAACTTTCTTGGATTTAGCTTATCAAATGGAAATCTTAGATTTACTTTGGGAATCACATAAAACTCAAGGCAGAACTATTGTGATGGTACTCCATGATCTTAATCAAGCTTGTCGCTATGGAGATTATTTAGTTGCGATTAAAGGAGGCAAGATTTATGCCAAAGGTAAGCCGGATCAAGTAATGACAAAAACAATGGTTAAGGAAGTTTTTGGAATTAAGAGTAAAATTATTATTAATCCTATTACAAAAACCCCCTTATGCTTACCAATTGGGGAAAGGGAAAACTCATAGAATAAACTTACAACATACCTGAAATAAAAGGAGATTTATTAATCCTAAAAATGTTAGTTATCAACATTGAAGCTTTTAAAAAAAAGAGTTTCGTATAATGCTGCTAAAACTTACACCAATCAACTTCAAAAAAGTCTTGCTGATTTACTGACTTGGTTAGATAATAATTGACTAATTGAACTCACTCCTGTTTGATGCGGATTAAGTCTGTCAAAATGCTATCCAAACTGCCATTAACTTGAATTTTATCAATCTTCTCAGCAATTCTTTCTAAAACTTCTAACTCCTTCAAACGTAACGCCACAGGATTATTTTCCATAACCTTCGCTGTGTTTAACATACTGCGAGTTGCGGCAGTTTCTTCTCGGCGGCGAATTACGTTAGCTTGAGCTGATTTTTCCGCTTCAACAACTTGGGACAAAATATTTTTAATTTCCCCAGGAAGGATAATATCTTTCACACCCACAGAATCAACTTTAATGCCATACTCAGCAGTTTTTTCTTTAATGTAACTGGCGATCACATTATCGATTTGTCCTTTATCTTCTAACAAAGAATCCAACGTTTTCTCCCCAACCGCAGCCCGTAGTGCAAATTGTAATTCCTTGTACAAATAACCCTTAATATCAGATAAATGATTCTTGGCTGTGAGGGGATCAATAATGCGAAAACCTGCCATTAAATTCAAGCGTAAAGGCACTTTATCCTGAGAAAGAATATCCTGTCCAGAAACTTCTAGGGTTTGCTGACGCAGATCAAAAACTTCTGTTTGCCAACTACGCCCAAAATTCCACCAGGCATGAATACCTGCTGGCAATGTCTCGTGAAATTCTTTATTAATATACAACAAGCCGATATGTTGGGGAGGAATTTCACAAATATGTAAAGATGGATAGCTTAATTTAACAGTTTCCGGCAACCCAGATACCAACTCTGTCACTAAGTGGGGTGGTAACTTAGCCTCGTTGCTAATGTCAATTTCTTCCACTTTAACCCCTTGCCAAAAGAGTTTGCGACTACAAGGAGGTAAAATACTAATCACTTTATTGCGATCGCGGACAATAGCTACATCATCCGTTGCTAATTCTACAATCTCACAATAAGCTGCCACAAAATCGGGATGTTTTTCAATTAACAACTCCTCAAGGGGAAATGTCGGATTCGGTAGCATCCTACTCATGGTTTGCACAACAACATTGCGATCAAAACTCCAAAAGCTGTACTCACCAGGTTCCAAAGGTTTAACAAAATCATTCTGTACAAACAGCAAGCCAATTTGGTATTCAGCAATGAGAACTTTCTTCAAGCCATTTACTACCACTCCACGAAGTCTCTGTACGAATGATGCTGGTAATTCTAAGCTTTCATCTAAATTGAAAAGATAGGATTCAACCTCAATAAAACCACGCCAAAACGCCACCAATTGGTTAGGGGCAACACTCAGCCACCAATTTTGTCCCAAACGTACTAAGGCAGCTTGATTAAAACTTGTCCTAACTACTAACAAATGATCTTGTAATGCCGCAAAGTGGTTCCGCAGCAGCAATTCCAGGTTCTCAATCTCAGCTTCAGGTTCATTGAGATCATAAACTCTAACTTGCCAATGCCAACCGAAATAACGGTAAGTCCCCGGTTGCAAAATCTGCTTGAAATCGCTGCGATGATACAAAATCCCCATTTCATTGGGTTTGATATAAAATGTTTTCCACATAGAGAGTGTCAATTAAATATTGACGGCTAAGGGGGTAAGGGGCAAAAGGTATTACTTATTACTTCTCCCCATCTCCGTAAGTCCTATAAATTTGTTTTTTGTAGTATCCATAATACAGAAGATTTTTAAACTCTGCAAGCAGGTGGGTTGCAGTTCAGTTGCGGGCTAATGGTTCTCCTTAACTGGATTAAGAATGTCTTACAGGAGGCTTTGCCAAAATTACCCTTGGGCATTTCTGACAAAAACGTACTACATTCAAATATGCCGTTCCTTAAACCTTGCTGACATCCTTCTTAGGGGAATACAGAAGGCAAACGAAGGGACATACTCAAGTTAAGGAGGGGGGCATTAACACTGGCTTCTTCCCTGTTGTAACTCCTACCCACGAAGCAATAGAAAGTTACAAGCACCTACATTGCAGAGTTTACTAAACATAACGGACTCGAACCGTCTGAGGATTTCTCCCGTACCAGATTTTGAGCTAAACGCTCCCTTGACCACAACAAGGCGCCTATTAACCCTGGCAGGGGTGTTTAAAAGTACAGGAATTGAACCTGTTACCGATCGATTATGAGTCGATTGCTCTAACCAAATGAGCTAACTTTTTGGTGTTTGATGTAGGAGTCGAACCTACCCTCGCCGATAGAGACATCGGCTGCTCTCACCAACTGAGCTAATCAAACGGTGAAACTAGCGACAATTGCAACTGCGGTATACGCTCAAGCCAAAGGTTGGCGCACCCGTTGGGCATACGGAACCCAAACGATAGCACTGCAACGTACTACTACCTCACTACTTAATATAACACGAGATAAAATTACTTGATTTAAGTTTTTTTACTGATAGCAATTCTATTGGTTTACTGTATAAAACATTACGCCCTCACCAGCACCTAAAAAATACTGTCCTTAATCAAGCAACTGTTGTAGCCTTTGGCTAAAAGCCTCGTAATTAAATTTAGCTAAAGATTGCGATCGCAACCACTCACCGTTACAGCGTTGATCATTTCCCCGCAATATTTCTAAACAAGCCTGTACCACTGCTTCTGGATTTCTATGGGGGACTTGCCAACCTAAATGCCCATCTTGTAATGGATCTGCTGAACCATCACTATCTCCAGAAAGTACAGGAATACCACAAGCCATGGCTTCTAGATAAACAATACCAAACCCTTCTTGAGAAGGCATAATATAGGCATCAGCAACTCGATAATGTTCTACTAGTTCTTCAATAGGAACAAAACCAGCAAAAATCACTTGCTCCGCCACCCCTAAATCTTCAGCTAACTTAGCTAATCTAGGCTGATCATCCCCCCGTCCAATCACTAAATATTTTACTTGAGGAAATTCTGTAATAATTTTGGGTAAGGCTCGGATGGTAACGTCAACGCCTTTATAAATATCTCCAGACCATAACCTCGCTACAGTCATTAGTACTTTACTATTTTCTAAACCATATCTGGCAATTAGCCTGGGAGATTTTACTCCTGGGGTAAAAACTTCCCCATCAATAGCACAGTAGAGAAACTTAACTTGTTGGGGATTAATATCATTAGCTTCACAGAGGCGATCGCGGCTATAACGGCTAATTGTCCAAATTTCGGCCGCTTCTTGCAAAGCACGTTTTTGATTAGGGGGCAGAGGTTCCCAAACCTCCTTACCGTAGGTCAAAACTGTATAGGGAATACCTTTAAACTTGCATAATAACTGTATCAAAGGTGCAAGATTAATATGACCACAGAAAACTCTTCGAGGCTTATTTCGCCACAGGAAAGTAACTAAGGAGGCCATCAAATTGAACCGCGATCGCCAAGGAGTTGCCCCCTTGAGATAATGAAACTTCATCCTACTCCCTTCCCAAGGATTATTATCCCCAGAACTGTCCCTTAGTAAGAATATTTCCCCTTGTCGAGAAGGAGTTAAAGCCAGATAAGCTTGTAAAATATCTTTAACGTAGGATTGAATCCCCCCTTCCTGAGAGAAAATCTCTAGGAAAACGAAAGCATCATCTACTGTAGCTTTAACTTTTTTAGTCACATCATTCTTGACAATCTGAAGATTTACGGTAGAAGAACTATTTTTGAGCATTTACGGGTTGAACTGAGCCTGTTTTCAAGCGTTCTAAATCTTTGAGAACCATCTTTTCTATAAGAGCTTCAAAACTAACTTGGGGTTCCCAATGCAGATTTCGTTTTGCTTTAGTGGGGTTAGCAACTAACTGAAAATGTTCGTCTGGTCGCAAAAACTTAGGATTAATTACTACATAGTCTTCCCAATGCAAATCTAAACATTGAAAGGCTGCTGTTACTAAATCTTTCACGCTGTGGAGTTTTCCTGTCCCGATCACATAATCTTCTGGTTCATTGGCTTGCAACATACGCCACATCGCATCCACATGATCCCCCGCATAACCCCAATCTCTTTTTGCTTCTAAGCTACCCATTTCTAAGTTGCTACTCAGCCCTAACTTAATAGCAGCCGCAGTTAGGGTGACTTTCCGTGTCACAAAGGCAGGAGGACGTAAAGGAGATTCGTGATTAAATAAAATACCGCTACAGGCGAATAAACCATACCTCTGGCGGTGATGTACCATCGTCCAGTGGGCATGGACTTTGGCTGCGGCGTAGGGGTTCTTAGGACGCATGGGGGTGTCTTCGTCTTGAGGCGAACAGTCTATATCACCAAACATCTCCGAACTACTTGCTTGATAAAATCTGCTCGGAATACCAACTTGCCGAACTGCATCGAGGAGCCGGGTGGCAGTACCTGTGATTAAGTCTAGGGTTCCCAAGGGATCATTCCAAGAAGCAGGAACAAAACTAGGGGCAGCTAAGTTATAAATCTCGTCAGGGCGTAGTTGTTCTACCACACAGCATAAAGCTTGAGCATCAGTTAAGTTAACAGCACAAACTTCTATTTTGCTAGCCATTTTCCCCAATTTGGCGATGCTTTCTTGCCTTTGGGGAGGGATCAAACCTGCTACCCGATAGCCTTTATCCAAAAGCAAACGACTGAGATAGTAACCGTCTTGACCAGTAATTCCAGTAACTAATGCTGTTTTTGTCATGATATAAGAAAGGGAGCAGGGAGCAGTTAGAAATAAATTATGGACGAGAAGTCCCTCGCCCCTACTGTTATAACATCAGTACTTGATATCCTCCCTGTCCTATTCGCGTAGCGTTGCTGCACCTCTTTGGAACGGGGATATTCCCTTCCCTATCTAACCCAACAAAAAAAAAGTATCACGCCATTACCATGCCGCCATCGACATTAAACACTTGTCCTGTGATATAGGCAGCCGCAGGATCACTAGCCAAAAAGCAAATCATTCCCGCTACTTCTTCTGGTTGACCATATCTTCCTAAAGGAATGAATTGAAGAATACCTTCTGCGGCTAACCCTTCAGTCATATCTGTAGCAATAAATCCTGGAGCCACAGCATTAGCCGTAACTCCTCGGCTAGCTAACTCTTTAGCAATGGTTTTTGTAAAACCAATTACTCCCGCTTTAGCCGCGCTGTAATTAGCTTGTCCCGGATTTCCCATTTGCCCAGCAACGGAAGTAATATTAATAATTCTGCCACTCTTTTGCTTGAGCATAATTTTGCTAACTGCCCTAGAACACAGGAATACTCCGGTTAAGTTAAGATCAATTACCGCTTGCCAATCCGCTGGCTTCATTCTTAAAAGTAGGGTGTCGCGGGTGATGCCTGCATTGTTAACTAAAATATCAATACGACCAAATTTATCTTTAGTTTCCTTAACTAAAGCTTCAACTTCCTTTTCCTGAGAAACATCAGCTTGAAGTGCGATCGCTTCTCCCCCAGCTTCTATTATGGTGGCTACAACTTCATCTGCGGCATCACTAGAACGAGCATAATTAACCACAACCTTAGCCCCTTCTGTAGCCAAAGCCAAAGCTGTTGCTTTACCAATTCCCCTGGAAGCACCTGTCACCAGTGCAACTTTATCCGACAATTTTTGTAAACTTACAGGTAGTATTTCCATAAAGCTAAACTGATAGTTGATAACTGAATAACTAAAATCCTATGGCTGTTAAAAAAAAGTTTTCTAGTTTCCAGGAACTTCTTTCTGGCTCTGACGTACCAGTATTAGTAGATTTTTACGCAACTTGGTGTGGTCAATGCCAAATGATGGCTCCTATTTTAGAAGAAGTTAGTACTCAATTGAAAGGTCGCCTACAAGTTGTCAAGATTGATACAGAAAAATATCCTCGCTTAGCATCTCAGTATCAAGTGTATGCTCTACCTACTCTAGTTTTGTTTCAAGGGGGCCAACCCGCAGATCGCATTGAAGGAGTTTTATCTACACCGCAGTTAATTCAGCGCTTGCAAAGTTTCATTTAAAGGACTTATTATTCTCCTTCGGTCGGCTCAGAAGTTTCTTCTGGGGAAGAACCATCATTATTATTGGCTTCTTTTGCCTGTTTTTCTTGAGCGCGTCTTTCCTTTTGTTTGCGGTCTGCTTTTAAAGCATCCTCAATAGCAGCTTGTACCTGGGTCATTTTATCTAGGTTGCCCCGATACAGATCCAAATCTTTGAGCATTTTTTCAGCAGGCAGATTTAAAGCTTCGCCAACTTTTTGCAGGAATTCATCTCGCTGCTTTTGTTCTTTGAGCAACTCTGGGTTTCCTTGTTCAAGGAGAGTATACAAACCAATGGCAAACAGACGACTATATTTGAATTGGGAGTTTTGGGCTATTTCTTGAATTTGGTTATGTATATCCTGGATGCCATCTACCGGGGTAGGAGAACTTAGCCAAGTTATTAAATCCTGGCCAGACATTTTATCGCTCAGAGTTTTCAAACTTGTAGCATCTTGCCGATACTTTTCAGGGTCATCCCCTACCGATTGACAAAGAGCTTTAAAAATAGACTCTTTACCACTTTCTGGTTGATAACCTTCCATAAAACGGTCAAAGGAAGTAACAACGCCTAAAGCATAAATAGGGTTATAACGAAAGTCAACATTGACTGAGAGCAAATGCATTTCCACCATCAACTCTTCTACTACTCGCCTATAAATAGAGTTAATAGGGCGAGTATGAATGGTATAGAATTTTCGCTTGGTATCTGAGAGAGTGCGAACTTTATCCACAAAGCAGATTATAAAGAAAAGATGATCCCATTGTCCCGCTTATGGAGACGTTTGCCAAGGGGAAGACCATTTATGCTAATGGCTAATGGCTGTTTAAGCTTGGTGAGATTTGCTCTATTCCTATGATCTATCGCTTATTAAAAATATATGACTTCTAAACTTTCTACTCTAGGTCGCTACTTAGCTGGAGAATTTGATAACCGCCAACAAGCCTTGGCTAATCCCGCTTGGTTTGTACATTTACGCCTCTGGAAAAGACCAGTATCTCTATTTACTGAAGATAGTCTTACTCTTTTTGCTGAACAAGTTAATCTGCTTAATCCAGACAAACCATATCGTCCTCGAATTTTACGCTTAAGACAGAATGATAATCCTGCCACCCTGGAAGTTCAATACTATATGTTAAAAGATATTAATAAGTTTCTTGGAGGGGGAAGTAATCCTGAGTTACTAAAAAAAATCACCCCAGAAGAAATAGAATTTTTACCTGGTTGTAGCCTAATGGTACAAACAGAAATAACCAACTCAGATAACTATAAATTTATTACCACTAATCCCACAGATAGCCCTTGCAGCTTTACCTATGAAGGAAAAACCTATTGTATTTCCCTCGGTTTTAGGGCAACCCTAAATGAATTAGAAATTTATGATAAAGGAATAGACCCCCAAACTGGCAAAGCAACTTGGGGGGCATTAATGGAACCTTTTCGCTTTCAAAAACGCCAGGATTTCTCTTTTGAGTTACCGGATACATTTTAGGAAGGGATGTACTGCTATTAGCCATTAGCTATTAGCCATTAGCTTTTAAGTATTAGTTATTTTTTTGTCGGTACTGTATTAATAGCTTCTTCCTCAGTTTCAAAAATATCAAATACTGAATCCATCATGGTCACCTCAAACACCAATTTAGCTTCGGGATGAACACTACAGATCCTAAAACTACCCTTAACCCTGTCAGCATCCCTCATCCCTGCGACGAGGGAAGTTAAACCAGAACTATCAATAAAGTTAACTTGACTAAGATTAACAACTACATGAGGGCTGAATTTATTAATACACTCTTGCAACTTCAGACGGAACTGCCAAGCCGTTGTTATATCTAGACGACCGCTTGGTGCCAGTACGATGACAGTTGTACCATCTTCGGTTGTGTGACTTTTCTGCTCGATTTGAATCACCAATACCTCCTAACAACAGTAACTCTTTAAGTTCTATATTCAGAACAATTGAGAGTTACTTTTCTCGACGACGATTGAACCTTTGATCTCCTTCTGACAATAACCCCCTGAATTTAAACTCCATCAGTTTGGAGAAGTTAAGGGTTAGAGCCATCACCCTGGCACGTCAATCGCTTATTGTACTTTGTATTTTAACCTAGAACATTTTTATGTAGATGGTGTCCAATTAACCCATTCCTGGGGTTTAAGAAAGGTATTATATAATTCCGCTTCTGGAGTGTTCGGTTCAGGATGATAATTATATTCCCAACGTACTAAGGGTGGTAAAGACATCAAAATTGATTCTGTACGTCCATTTGTTTGTAAGCCAAAGATAGTCCCTCTGTCATAAACTAAGTTGAATTCTACGTAGCGACCCCGGCGATAGAGTTGAAAATCACGTTCCCTTTCACCATATTCTTTTCCTTGGCGCTTTTCGATGATCGGTACGTAGGCCGGTAAGAAAGCTTGGCCACAATCTTGAACGAACTTAAATAAATCTTCCCAACTACGCTGGGAAACTTCCCCTATTTGCTTGCTTTGTTCTGCTGCGTTACCGTCTAGATTTGGCCCCCGATATAATTCTCCTAAACCATCTTGATAGTCAAAAAATAATCCTCCTACTCCTCTGGTTTCTTGGCGGTGCTTGAGATAAAAATATTCATCGCACCAGGGTTTAAAAACTTGATAATAGGCAGAATTATGGCGATCGCAGGCTGCTTTTAAAGTACGATGGAAATGAGCAACATCTTCTGGGAAAGGATAGTAAGGGGTTAAATCCACTCCTCCACCAAACCACCAAACTGGCCCAGCTTCAAAATAGCGGTAGTTAAGGTGAACCGTCGGAACATAAGGGTTGTGAGGATGCAAAACCATCGAGGTTCCAGTGGCATAAAAACCATGCCCTTCTGCCTCTGGACGCTGTTTTAAGATGGAGGGAGGCAAGTTTTCACCCCAAACTTCAGAAAAGTTTACTCCCCCTTGCTCTAGGACATTTGCCTGTCTGATGACGCGAGAACGGCCACCGCCTCCTTCTTCTCTTGTCCAACTATCTTCAGCAAATTTGCCCCCACCATCAACTTCTTCAAGTTTGTTACAAATTTGATCTTGAAGTTGCTGCATAAACTGGCTAACTCTTTTTTGGGAATTAGCTGGTGGTGTAGAAGCGCTAGATGGGGGGGTAGGAGTTTTAATATCTGTTTGAATAGCTGTCATAGTTTCAATTCAACATACTGCAAGAGAAAAAGACTAGGGGAGGTGGGTATCTTCAAAAGCTAAATTTTGAGGTAGGAGAGTTTTCTAGCTATTAACTAGCTTGGTAGAATTAAACAGAAGATTCCAGCCGAGATAAGAGTTACTGAAACTCTTCAAGCCCCCTTTTTCCTTAATTTGTTTACAATTCCATACCTCTGTTGAGAAGTTTAGCATCCGCAGGGTCTGATCCCAATGCTGTTGTGTCACAGTTTTTTCTATAGAGTTACAAATTATTCTGAACTATTCTTGAGCAAGAAACCAATCTTCCTATGCTTCTTCATACAATATATGACTTGTCTGAGTCTCACTAGGGGAGGGGTGTTGTGATTCTCAATTTTTCTTTCGGTTTTTTTAAGCCTCAAGATAAGAGTGGTAATAAATTTTTGCTTTACAAGACTTATCGAGTTGTAAGTAAGGCGCCAGTAGATGCTTTGTGGCAAAAGATAGTTAATTTAGCTGATGTATCCTGGCATCCTTTGATTAACCATAGCAACGCTCCTTGGGGCTTAGTTGCTAAACCAGGTATTATTTATCAGGTAGTTACTCGCTTTACCCCTATTCCCATCAGAGTTTTTGTTGAAAGTGTTTGTCCCAGGCAATTTCTCAGTTTCCGAATTTTGGCTATTCCTGGTATTGAACAGCGCATTACCTACCAAATAGAATCAACTCTTTGCGGTACTTATATTTCTTATTCAGTCACTTTACGGGGCTGGTTATCTCCTTTACTTTGGTGGATAATTAAACCTTATACTGCTCGTGTTGTTTCTGAATTAGCTAATTCAGTGGAGAAGTTGGTTGAGTGGTAAGCTGATGTGCATTTAAACTGTGTATTACTCAACTAGGAAATAAGCCCTAAAACCATTCCTCCATCTCCCTATCCCCCTATCTCCCCATCAAACCTAATAAGTAAATTAAATGCCTGGCAGCTTAATATCCCTTGATGGCAAAAGTATTTTTTTACTCTTGGTTAGAGTTGTGCCGAAGTCCTTTTGATCTCCCTAAGAGTCTTTGTAGTTTATCTTTTTGGGATAGGGACTCAGTGTTAGTTTTATCTGCTTCTAGTAATGCTTGTAACTTTTGGACAAAACCTTGTTCACGAGAGTGAATAGCGTAGGCCATTTGGAGAAAAATTTTGGCCAATTGCCCTAATTCATCGTAGCGTTTAGCTATTTTACTAAGCTTTTCTAAATCAACTTCATCTCCTACTTTTTCAGGAGCAGAAGAGTCTTCGCGAGTTACCATTTGTTGCGCTAAACTAGCCATGGGTTTTAATGGTTCGACTACAGTTCGCTTCAGCAAGCTATTAATAACTAACAAAACTATGATAAAAATGACCATGAAATTTGCTAAAGCTACTAAACCATTTCTTCTTGCTAAGGCAAAGATATCACTAGCTGGAATATAGATAGTTTGTGCGCCGATAATTTCGTTGAGTTTCCAACCAAAACCGTTTTCTGAGCCATAGGTTTTAATTAAACTTGCTGGTGCTTGTTCTGGAGTATTGTGGCAAGCCAAGCAATTTGCCATAGTGATTTTTAAAGGACGAGCTATGTAAAAGAGGTTCTCTTGTTTTGAAGGACGGAATCCATATAATTCCTTCAGTTCTGAATCTTGGCGAAAATTCTCCACTAATCTAGCTTCAAATTTATCGGCTTTATCTCGTAAATTAGTGGGATTTAAAGTTGCGTCTTTATAAAGATAATTAAGGTATTCTTCTTTTTGACGAAATTCCTCAAATACCTGTCTGACGTTGTAACTAGGAATAACTTCGGGAATAAATTCCGAACTATTTTCTAAGCGAGGCGTGATTAGAGGGCTAACCTGAGCGCTGTAATAAGTTCTTAAAGCACTCATACTATCCATAAGTAGAATAGCCTGTTCTTTAACTATTTTTTGGGCTGCTAGATCCTGCATATGATTTAATACACCATAACTCAGGCTAGTTCCTACAATAAAAATAAACCCTAAGATCAAAGTAAATTTGACTCCTAGTTTTAATTTTTTTAGCATTATTCACTTTCCTATACATAGACATTCTAAGATAAGCTTTCCTTAACTTATATACAAAATTAAAAAACCATAGAGAAGAAACAGGGAAGAAAAGTAATGACTTCTTCAACTAATTTTTATAATTGGCACAGTTTTCCTTGTGCTTATGAATTCCATAAGCCCACAGCCATTACTCAAAATGAACCGCCTCTACTTTTACTCCACCCTATCGGTGTAGGTTTGTCCCGCCTTTTTTGGCAGCGTTTTTGTCATGGTTGGCTCAAAAATGGTTTAGGAAATCCCCTTTATAACCCTGACTTACTTGGTTGCGGCGATAGTGCTATGCCTCCTTTAGCTTACTATCCTGAAGATTGGGCAGAACAATTAATTTATTTTCTCCAAAATATAGTTAAAACTCCTGCTATACTCCTTTGTCAAGGAGCTTTATTACCTGTAGTGATCGCTTTGGTGGAGAAACAACCGGAGTTAATTAAAGCACTGATATTTTCAGGCCCCCCAGCTTGGAGATTAATTAGCGAGGATAAGCAATCTCCTCAACAGCGCATCCTTTGGAACTTATTTGCTTCTCCTCTGGGCAATGTCTTTTACCGCTATGCCCGTCGTCGCCAGTTTTTGCAATCATTTTCGGTACGCCAACTTTTTGCCGAACCAGGGGCAGTAGATGAAGAATGGTTAACTACTTTAAAAGAAGGTTCTCAAAATCTTTCTAGTCGCTATGCAGTTTTTTCTTTCCTCTCAGGATTTTGGCGACAGGATTATTCTCAATCAATTGCCACGATTAACCAACCAACTTTAGTAGTTATGGGAAAACAAGCTTCTAGTATTAGCCGAGAAGGATTTACCGAAACTCCGCCGCAACGTTTAGACACTTATCTTAAACATTTTCCTAATAGCGAGGGTAAACAAATATCAGGGCGCAATGTACTCCCCTATGAATCAACCTCAGAATTTGTCAAAGTCGTTAGTGAATTTGTCGATTCAATAAACCAAATAAATTGATTCTTAAGGAATTATTTTTATCTATATCTAAAAAATTTGCTTAAATAAATAAACTACGCTGCAATGGGCGTGCCAATTCTCTCTTTACTCTTGACTTAAGCAACTATTACAGAAGGATCAAGGTGAGAAAGTTGAATCGAGGAGTTAAGGGGAAGAAAATATTCCTAATTGGTTACACTTCATACCTTAACTAAACTGATAAAACTCAGCGCGTAAATAACCATATTCTTGTCAGCATCTCAACTATGCCAGGGGCAACAACATCATGATTTTCAGAAAGAGTTTCTCAGTTATTGCTATTATAACCACCTTAGTTACCTTGGTAACATCAATTACAACCCCAGTTCAAGCAGCTATTTTTAGTTTGGATTTTAAGTTTACAGATTTCAATACTGGAGAGTTAGTTAAAGGTAGTTTTCTGTTTAATAATTCCGTGATTCCTATGGTAGCTAGCTTTGGTAGCTTATATCAAAAAGCAAGCCCATCTTTTGAAATATTTGTAGGGGACAAAATTTTCACTGGTTCTAATAATTCCATGGTAGTAGCAGACAACTTTGAGAATGCTTTTGGCGTTGTTACAGATGTAGTTCTTTTCGATGATTTTGAAGATTTTGATTTTAATAGTCCAGAAAATCATCAATCTTTAGCACTTTTTGACTATAGCCAAGATACTTGGGGAGCGGAGACTTCACCTCCACAAATTCGCTCTACCGGATTAGTTTTGCTTAATTTAGCACCAGATGTCACTGTTTTTTCTCCTAATGCTTTAACCTCTATTAAAGAGTTAGCAGACTATCCTCCTAATACCTCTGTCCCAGAACCTAATTCAATATTGGGGCTGATTGCTCTGGCAACTTTCAGTACCATAGTAAAGAAGCAGCATTAAATTCGTTGTTTACTATACCAAGCATCCAAAGCCATTTGGTGAATAGTAAGCCAAGGTTGATTATTAATCCTAGCTAGTTGAGTGCAATCTTCATATTCTGGTTGGACATTGAATATCTTTTTCTCTCCACCAACTTCTTGGCTAGCCACCTTAACTCTAACTACACCGTAAGCTGTCGTTACTTGTTCGATTTCTCTGAACAAAATACTTCTTTCCTGAGTGCGGCAGCGAATACCTAAAGTGGTGGTTTCTCTGAACAAAACCCCTTCACAAGCAACTACTTTTTCAGGATGACAAATAACTGTTAAAAGAATGCCGGGGCGAGACTTTTTCATGCCAATTCCTTGACTAAAAACATCAACAGCCCCCACTTTCAATAATTCCTCAAAGACATAACCAATAACTTGGGGATTTAGATCATCAATTTGGGTTTCTAAAACAGAAATAAGTTCTGTTTTTGGTGATATTGCAATATCACCAAGCCAAAGACGCAGTAAATTAGGTAAAGGTAATTGAGCAGTCCCTGCCCCCAATCCCACTTTCTCTAATTTCATCTTTGGGGGAGAACCAAAGTCCTCGGCCAAAGCGACGGCGATCGCTGCCCCTGTAGGAGTTACTAGCTCTTTATTAATGCCATTACTATAAATTGGTACTTGGCGAATTTCCCAAAGCTTCAAGACCGCAGGAACAGGTACAGGAAGCAATCCGTGGGCAGCCTTGATATTTCCTCCTCCGGTGGGTAAAGCAGAACAATATAACTTTTCAATTCCTAACCAATCTAAACCTAAGCAAGTACCAACAATATCTACCAAGGCATCTACAGCCCCCACTTCATGGAAATGTACCTTTTCCGGTGTAGTTCCATGAACCGCAGATTCTGCCTCTGCTAAGCTACGAAATACTCGCAAACTCCAAGCTGTCACCTGTGATGGTAAGTTGGCCCGGTGAATTATCTCTTCAATTTCTGGTAAATGTCTAGCAGAATGCTCATGGTGATGGTTGCTTGAAGATTCATTCAGTAAATCTACATGAACTTTTGTACCAATTTGCCCATTATGCTTAACCTTCTCTGCCCTCAGTTGATATTCTCCTTTAATGCCCAAACCCTGCAACTGTTCAACCAAATAATGTAAAGGTACGCCAACATCAACCAAAGCACCCAAACACATATCCCCAGCAATTCCTGTCGGACATTCCAAATAAGCGATTCTAGTCATTGATAACCATAGGTTGTGAACATCTTAATAACTAATAACTGTTCGGCTTGCCGTTGCCATTAGGCATCATTGAGCATTGATTATTGATAACTGAACCCTAAGTAGTAACATCTAGATAAAAGAACCTCTAGTAAATTATGGCTATCTACTACTCTATTCATCCGGATAATCCACAAAAACATCGAATAGAGGAAATAAGAAAGGCTTTGGGAGACGGTGCGATTATGCTTTATCCCACCGACACCGTTTATGCCATCGGGTGTGACTTGAATATCAAGTCAGCCGTAAAACGGGTTAGGCATCTTAAACAACTATCTAATGATAAGCCTCTGACGTTCCTATGTTCGTCATTGTCTAATATCTCCCAATATGCTTGGGTTACAGATCAAGCCTACCGAATTATGAAACATTTGATTCCTGGCCCTTATACTTTCGTTTTACCAGCAACTAAGTTGGTTCCGCGTCTAGTAATGAACCCCAAACGTAAAACCACAGGAATTAGAGTTCCTAACCAAACAACTTGTCAAACCCTCTTACAAGCTTTAGGAAATCCAATTATTTCTACTTCAGCACATTTACCTGATGGGGAAGGAGATTTTCCAACCCTAGGAATTGAACAAACTAAGTTATTTGATGCCCTCGATAAGTCAGTAGACATTGTCATTGATGATGGTTCAGAAACAGGTTCTCAGGTTTCTACTATTTTAGACTTAACCCAAGAGGAACCCATAATAGTTCGCCAAGGTCTTGGCTGGGAAGAGATTATGAACTGGATCTAGAATTTCGCTGATTATTTTCCTACTCAAGCTGGCTCTTACAATTAAATTCCCCTCTCTCTACAAAAGCGAAGAGGATGACTTCGTACAGCCTGGTTTAAATTTGACCAGTTCGTCAATTGTCTCCTTAAACTGCTTTTTTACCAGTGTTCATACTCAAAGAATACTGCCAGTTTTTCTGTGGGCGTAATCCTTATGCTATGTAGTTTACAGCTCCTGTAGCTAAGGAGCAATTTGCCATGTTCAATTCCGGAGTTGACTGCCAAGTATGAGTTGTGACACAACTTGCCACCAGCAAATAGATATTGCGTTTTACATTCAATGTATAGACATCAGTTGAGAGCCAACCACAACTGATCACCAAAACTAAAATTCTTGATATTTAGGGACAGATACCATGAAAGTGCAAACTGCTGAGGTTAACCAGTTTACCGACAATAACCAATTCTATCCGGAAGTAAACCAAAGTAATGAACAAGAATCTTTGAATCAACTTATTCAAGAAGAGTTACGTTCCCAAGTGAACTCTAGTTCTTCGGTTCAAGAAGTTGCTACTCGCATTACTCTAGAAGTTACTAGGGTCTGCAACAAAAGTAAGCGTATTCAAAAGTCTGGTGAAGTTCGCAACTGGCAACTATCTTTAGGTCGCCACCGCATTAGTAAGTGTATGACTTACTACCAATTGGGTTCTAAACAAGGGAGGGCTGAACTTCATAGTAACTTGAGTGTTATGGTCTATCGCCATATTGCCCCGGCAAAAGCTCAATTAGGATTCTCCGGTCGCTACAATTTAATTGAGGATTTTTTACAAGATTTTTATGCTGAGTCCCTCAAAGCATTCCGACGGGAGAATGAGGTTGCTGAAGATTATCAGCCTCGTACCAAGTTGCAATTAGCAGAGTATATGGCTTTTACGGAGCAATATGCAAAACGCCGCATCACTTTGCCCAATGGTTACAGCCAACAATTAATTATTTTAAGGGCCCAAAGCTTCGCTCGTCGTCAACCTTCAGAAACATCAGTAGATATTGAACAAGCTATTGAATTTCCTAAAGGTGAAGATGCCCAAGGGAGACATTCTTCCCATGTGGTACATGAGGTACGGGCAAAAATGGTTTCAGAAAATCCTGATCCCTGGAAATCTGCAACTCGCGATCGCTTAGTTAATGCTTTGTTTGAGTACCTCGAATCTAACGGTCATTCTGACTGTGCTAATTATTTAGCTTTGAAACTCCAAGATCTTCCTGCTTCAGAAATTGATGAAATTCTTGGTCTTTCTCCCCGCGAAAGAGATTATTTACAGCAACGTTTTAAGTATCATGTTGAGAAGTTCTCCCGTTCTTCTCACTGGGAATTAGTTCACCAATGGTTAGAAGCTGATTTAGAGCAAAAGCTCGGTTTAACCAACAAAGAGTGGCAATTATTCTATGATAAGCTCTCTTCTGAACAGCGCTTACTTTTAGGACTTAAGGAACTCAAGAAAGACGATGAGGAGATTGCGTTAGCTTTAGGTTGTACCCTCAAAAAAGCTCAAAAGCGCTGGACTAAAGTACTAGAAATTGCTTGGAAAATTCGCAATAGCAATGAGGCCAATGGTAATTAGTGATTGAGATGGTTACAGGTTGAAAGAAACTGAAGTTAAAGGTTGTTGGCTATTTCCTCAACTCGAAATAATCCGTTAACTACTAATTGGCAACTTGTAACCCTTCTCACTATTTTTAATTAAGTAAAAATAAGTTATCTCAATAATTAGAAATTCAAACTTAAAAATAAATTCATTAATTGCTTTTATCTTCTTGAAATGATCTATACTCCAAAGCTTCGATTTAGCCTACAGTAACCCTAGGCGAACCCCACTTCTCACTCCTTGCTTATTATTTTGTTAAGGTGAATAGAAGCGACAAAAGATAATTCTCTCGTCGATTTCTTAAGACTCAAATAATTATGGTAACTAGAACCCCTGTTTCTGTTTCAAACTGCCCAAAGGAACAGAATATCGAGACTTTGAAAAAAGTTTGGCAAAATATTAAAGTCGATAGCTGTCCCCATGTTTACAACTTCCATATGCACACTCTCCATTCCGATGGCAAATTAGCTCCAGAAAAGTTAATGGAACAAGCTTGTCATGCAGGGCTTAAGGGTATGGCTATTACTGATCATCATACGGTTGATGGGTATAAAATCGCTCAAAGTTGGTTGAACCAACTTGAACAAAAGCAAGTTTATGATTCTCTACCCCACTTGTGGACCGGAGTTGAGATAACCTCAGAATTGTTGGGAACAGAAGTACATATTTTAGGCTATGGTTTTAATCCCGAAGATCCTCAACTAAAAGGTGATTATTTCCAAGGAAGTGGCCCTTTAGGTAAGCTCAAATTAGCGAAAAAAGTTATCTCTGCTTTACAAGAAGCCGGAGGTTTAGCTGTATTAGCCCATCCTTTTCGCTACCAGGTTGGAGGCGAAGAGTTAATCCCGGCGGCGGCTGAAGTAGGTATTGATGGGATAGAAACTTATTATGCCTATCGTGCCACAAATCCCTGGCAGCCAAGTCCTCAACAAACAGCAGATACTGAACTTCTCACTGAACAGTACAATTTGTTGAGGACTTGTGGAACGGATACCCACGGTTACAATTTGATGTTGCGAATTTAAAGGATATTAAAAGGCAAAATTCATCAAAATAATTACCCCCAAACTCATCCCTAGTAACAGCAAAGCAAGACTTATTGATTCACCTAAATGTCTTGGTGTTTGAACAGTCTTCATATTCATTTCCTCATTAATTATTAGGTTTTCTTATATATCTACAAAGATAGCAATAGTAAGATAATAAAAATGAGAAAAAGAGACGATTCTTAGTTTAACTTGTTGTAAGTTAATATAGCCAAGCTAGTTTACTTAGTTTTAATTGGTTAAACCATGTTTGAGGGCATAGCGAACTAACTCTGTACGACTATTAGTTCCGGTTTTGCCAAACAGACGACTAACATACTTTTCTACATTACGAACACTAGTTTCTAATCGGCGAGCAATTTCTTTATTCATTAATCCTTCTGCTACTAAGTCTAAAACGCTTTGTTCCCTTGGAGTTAGTTCAATTTTTATTAAAGGAGGCGTAGTCGTAAGTCCAGGATTATTGCCTAATATACTCTTAATTTCTGCTAACTGTTGATTTATTTGCAGTAATTCCGAACTGCCTTCTGCTTCTGAAGTTGCACTCTTTCTTTGCAATAAATTCCTAACAATAGCTTCTAATTCTTCAGGATCGAAAGGTTTAGGTAAATAAGCATCACAACCTGCTTGATAACCTTGAATGCGATCAGAAGTCATGCCTCTAGCAGTTAGAAAGATTACTGGCAAAGCAGCAAAGCGAGGATCTTCCCTTAACTTTTGCAGAAATTGATAGCCATCAACTTTAGGCATCATAATATCAGAGATGACTAAATCAGGAGTCTCTTTTTCTAATAAATCCCAAGCTTCATCAGCATTACTAGCAGCTTGAACCGCAAATTCTTCACTATCTTCTAAATAAGCTTGTACTGATTCGCGAATGCCTGGTTCATCATCTACTAGCAGTAGTTTTTTTGGCTCTTGTTCTTGCTCTGTTGTAGACATTTGTAGTTCTTTGTTGACTTTGCTCTATTGGCGAAGCTTAGCAGCAATAGTTAATTGTACAAGCAAAGGTCAATCAATTTCCCATACAAGTTAAGGGTTAAGGGTAAAATCTTCACCCTTAACTCTTTTTCGTCAATGTTATTTACTAATCCCTATTAATCTGTAACTCTTTTCTGTAGTTTAAGCATTTAACAATAAACACTTATATCCTCACCACATTCGTCTGCTAGATAACAGAGGGCGCGGAAACGCAAGGCAACTACTTCTTCATACAGGGGATTGAGTTTACACAGAGGGGGGATTCGTATCCAAGTACGGCCAAACATTTGCACTTCTCTAGCAAAAGGGCAATAAGCTGGTATATTCTTGCAGAGGCGATGGGCAAGACTAGGTTCTTTAATTTCAATGCCGTTTAACCAGCTACGTAAAGGACTTAGAGGTCTGAATTTACTCTTATTGGTAGAGGAGTTTAACTTTAACTTTACAAAATGTTTCCAGATGATCCCGTAGAAGTTTTGTGGTGTATGATTATTGACATTCATCATTTTTCCGAAACTGCTCTCCAATAGTGGGCAGGACTGCTTGGTGTGTTTTTTAGCTACAGCTACTTAATTTAGTTTTCCCAAATCTTAGGAAAGACATCTTATGGGCTATCTACAGGAATTAGGAGTGAAATGGCCAGAGCAAATAGCGAAAATGTCTCTCAGCTTCGGTTTAAAGAGCTACTCCTGAATTCTGAACTCATTTTTCTTCGACGCATCCCTAATACAATTAGTTTCCTACTCAATCAAAGCAAGATAGGTAAATAGTGGCAGTTATTTTGCTGAGACTGATAAGTTAACTTTATGACTTTCATTTAGCTAAATTATATCTACCTCAAACACAAGGAATCGTAACATAGGTAACAGAATAGCCTTTTTCATGCAAATGGCGGATGAAATTTGTGCGTTAAGGGGATGAAGGAAAATTTTTAAAATCAAAGAATTTTTCCTTTTTGTCAAATCTCTCAAAGCTTTGCTATATTTGGCTTTGAGGTGGATAAAAACCGGCAAATCGGTTATAATAGTTGTATACATACCACTCCAGAAATAGGTAAGATAAACACGCCTCAATAGCGCTGCAAATAAGCATTTAACGAATAGCAAATATGTCCGAACGACCCCAACAGCAACCGCCAAGCACATCAACTTTAGAAGAAATTCGCACCACGCGCTTAGCCAAAGTTGAACAGCTTAAAGAGGCAGGATTAGTTCCCTATGCTTACCGATGGCGCTCTTCTGCTACTGCTACCCAATTACAGGAGAAATATAAGGATCTGTCTAACGGTGAGGAAGTAGAAGCCCAAGTAGCCATCGCTGGCAGAATTATTGCCCGTCGAGTGTTTGGTAAACTAGCCTTCTTCAACCTTCAAGATGAAACAGGTACTATTCAGCTTTACTTGGATAAAAAGCGCATTCAAGCTGAAATGTCTAATATCGCTAACCCCTTTAATCTCTTAAAAAAGCTCACTGACGTAGGAGACATTATTGGTGTTACTGGCACGATTAAGCGTACTGAAAAAGGGGAACTTTCAGTATATGTTAGGGAGTACACTATGCTCACCAAATCCTTACTACCCTTACCAGACAAGTGGCACGGGCTAACGGACACAGAAAAACGCTATCGCCAGCGTTATGTAGATTTAATCGTTAACCCACAAGTGCGAGAAACCTTCCGCCGTCGGGCTAAAATTACCGCAGCAATTCGCCGCTATTTAGAACAAAAAGGCTTTTTGGAAGTAGAAACCCCTGTATTGCAGGGAGAAGCGGGAGGGGCAGATGCCCGCCCCTTCGTTACTTACCACAACACCTTAGAAATGGAGTTGTACCTACGCATTGCTACAGAATTACACCTCAAACGGTTAATTGTGGGCGGCTTTGAAAAAGTTTTTGAAATGGGTAGAATTTTCCGTAACGAAGGAATTTCCACCCGCCACAACCCAGAATTTACATCCATCGAACTCTATCAGGCTTACGCTGACTACAACGATATGATGGAGTTAACAGAAGATTTAATTTGTATCGTTGCCCAAGAAGTTTTGGGAACTTTAGAAATTAGTTATCAAGGTACAACCATTAATTTGCAAAAGCCTTGGCAACGGGTAACAATGCAGGATTTGGTTAAGGAAAAAACGGACTTAAACTTCAGTGAATTTAAGGATTTTGCTACAGCAAAAATAGCCGCCCAAAAGGTTGGTATTGAAATTCCTCATGACTGTCAAACTCTGGGCAAATTGCTTAATGAAGCTTTTGAACAAAAAGTAGAAGCAACTTTAGTTCAACCAACTTTTGTAATGGACTTCCCAGTAGAAATTTCTCCTTTAGCTAAGCCCCACCGCTCCCAAACTGGTTTAGTAGAAAGGTTTGAACTTTATGCTACAGGTAGGGAACTAGCTAACAGTTTCTCTGAATTAACTGATCCTCTAGATCAGCGTCAAAGGTTAGAAGCACAAGCTGCTAAAAAGGCTGCCGGAGACTTGGAGGCACAGGGTGTAGATGAGGATTTCCTCGCTGCCCTAGAATATGGAATGCCTCCTACAGGAGGATTAGGTATTGGTATTGATCGTTTAGTCATGCTGTTAACTGACGCAGCAAGTATTCGAGATGTAATTGCTTTTCCTTTACTCAAAAATACTAGTGCAGTAATTAGTTCTTTTGACTACGATACCGAAAAAAAAATCCTCAAAATTGAGTTCAACAACGACAGTAGTTATAAATACCACGACGTACCAGAAAATATCTACCAAGGTTTGAAAAATACCCCTTCTTTGGGATTGTATTTTAATACCCATATCCGAGATAAATTCGGCTGCGATCGCCTGGTATGATTTAAAAATAAAAATACCGTAATCCCTTACTAAATCAAGCCTTGATTTAGTAAGGGATCTTATTTTGTTATCACCTGATGAACTTTGCTAATCCTTATTTAAATTGGACTGCGGCTCAAAGTTGGATGCTAAGTTTTTTAGTAAACCGTTGACTTGTTGTAGTAATTCCCCACCAGAACTTGTCGCAATGGGCTTTCCTAAACTAGGACGATCCATACTAAGAGCGATCGCCTCACTTACTTGCTGGCTAATTAATTCTTGAAGTTCTTCTTTAGCTCGTTGACGCTGATATTCAGCTCCTTCTTCGGTAGTAGCATAAAGGGGAACTAAGCGATTTAAAGCATAAGCCGCAATATCTCCCACATCTAGAACTTGATCGCTAGTAGCTTCAATTTCAGCAACGCGGGTTATAGCTTCACTCAAAACTAGTTCTTCCATCACGTTAATGAATTGCTTGCGAGGCACTGCGACTACATCACCGGTTAACAGCGAACCCATGAGTCTATCTAGTGCCATATATTCTTCAATGGACAGCGCAGAGGCTGTATCGCAGATTCTGCCTACTTCTGCTTCCATAGTAGGGGTAAGATATCCATCTTTTAAAGCTTGCTCTACGATTTTTTCTATACTCATAGTGTCACAGTACTTGGCAGCATCAATACTAGATAGTTCTAGAATTTTATTTTCACAAAAGAACTAATAAACTCGGAAAAATCAACAGAAATTCAAGATACTTGGAGTAAGCTAGCTCACTAACAACATAAGTATTTTTACTATCGTTGCTGTGGGTTTTGCCTTTTATCCTCGCTCTGAATTGTACCCTTTATAGATAGATGTATCATACCGCTAACAAATTTAGCTTACTCCTGTTTTGAATAGACTAAAGTAAAGGTAAACTTTATTCTTTAGTTATACCCAAATTTTACTCAATTCCCGCGAATCTCCAAGGTACAGGATCTACGGCTAAACCATGAATGTATAGACCCCAATGAAGGTGAGGACCTGTAGAAGCACCTGTACTACCTACAGTGCCAATTCTTTGTCCTGCTTGTACAAAATCACCTTCCTGTACTTCTATGGTGTGTAAATGCAAAAATGCGCTTAGTACTCCTTGCCCATGATCCATACCGACGGTGTTACCATTAACCCGAAACCCGGCTGACTCTCTCCCCACAAGGGCTACTTTTCCTGCTGCCGGAGCAACTACCACAGAACCAGTAGCAGCAGCATAGTCTACCCCACGATGGTAATAATCTTTGGCTAATACTCCATTGTAATAGCGGCGAACACCAAAGACGCTGGAAACGCTTCCGGAACTTGGGCGCAAAAAAGGCCCATTCCAGAATTTTTTCGGACTCACAATAGTTTTAAAATCTGCAATTCTGTCAAGTTCAATTTGGGTTGCCCCATTACCTCCTCCTTTTACCCTAATACTCTGAGTCGGAAAATTGCGCCCTCCCAAACCGACAGCAAGATTACTAACTTCACCATCACCACTGACTTTAATTTCTAATCTTCCTGGTTGATCTAAAGGGGTAGTGGGAATCAAAGTGCGGTAACGATTGCTACCAAGGGGGAAGACAGGGTAATTTTTACTTTTAGAACTTACCTGGGGTTGAGAGTTAGGTGAGGTGGTTGTGACAACCACAGAAATAGTTTCTCCTAGTTTAGGATTGTCAGGCTTAACTTGTACCTGTAAAGCTTGTGCTGGAGCTATTCCTGTTAAAATTGTGGTCACAACACCTGAGGTTAAAGCTACTGTTTGAAATTTGAGCATTCGTTGATAATTAATAACTAAAATTATCCTTTAGGCTGAAGATAAGCGATCGCTTGCCGCCAAACTATAGTAGATTGTTCGTTTTCATCAGACAAACAAAGACATTGACTATCTTGCCAAACTAGTTTACCTGCCATGACATCGTTAGTAATAAGTTTGATTTCTACTGGTTGTTGTTCTTTAATGAAACCCTGAACCTTACGAATACTAGGCAAGCCAGTGTCAAATTGTTCCATAACTAAGAAGTTCTAATAATTAAAACTGGTTGTAAAAAGCATCAAATTCAGCTTACCCTTTTTTGTTAAGGAGAGATTACCGTGACAAGACAATTTACTAAATATCATGGCTTAGGTAACGATTTTATCTTAATAGATAACCGACAAAATCCAGAGCCAGTTATTACCCCCTCTCAAGCAATGCAGATGTGCGATCGCCACTTTGGTATTGGTGCTGATGGAGTGATTTTCGCCCTCCCAGGGCAAGATGGTACTGATTATGCTATGCGGATTTATAATTCCGATGGCTCAGAACCAGAAATGTGCGGTAATGGAATTCGTTGTTTGGCTAAATTTATTGCCACCTTAGAAGGCGGTAAAAAAGAAGAGGCTGGAACATCTTATCGTATCCATACCTTAGCCGGGGTAATGATCCCCACCATTGAAGCAAATGGTGAAGTAACTGTAGATATGGGTTTACCTCAATTAATGGCAGGGGAAATTCCAACGACAATTTGCCCAGGGGATCACAAAGTAATTGACCAAAAATTAGCTGTTGCTGGTCATAACTGGTCAGTTACCTGTGTTGGTATGGGCAACCCTCACTGTATAACCTTCGTTGAAGATACTCAAGCCATTCCCCTTGAAAAGATTGGACCTCAATTTGAGCATCATGCTGCCTTTCCCCAACGTACCAATACAGAATTCATCCAAATTATCAAGTCAGACTATCTCAAAATGCGAGTTTGGGAAAGAGGGGCTGGGATCACCTTAGCTTGTGGTACAGGAGCTTGTGCTAGCGTAGTAGCTGGAGTCCTTAATCATAAATGTGATCGCCTTTGTACTGTAGAACTTCCGGGTGGTTGTTTAAGAATTCATTGGTCAGAGTTGGATCAAAGAGTTTACATGAGTGGGCCAGCTACCAAAGTATTTGTCGGTAATTATCTTATAGACTAGCCAAACCATGAGAAACTATAAAACATGAGTGGCAACCAACTTTTAACCAGTAGCAAGGGAGAATGTGAGTGAGCGGAGGCGTATACCTCATTCAGGAGGAAGACCAACTGGTTGAAATGGCTGAAAAACCCTATGACTCCGAAGCTTTATTGCAAGAACTCCTGGAGAGCAATCCTGGTTTACTAGCCGTAAACCGTAGAGAAGGAGCAGCTTTGAAGCCCTGGCTTTTAGTTAGGCGTAATGTAACTAACACCACCGAAGATACAATATCGGAGCGCTGGTCACTTAATCATCTCTTTCTTGACCAGCAAGCTACTCCTACCTTGGTGGAAGTCAAAAGTAGCGACGATTCTGGTGTTCGTAGGGCAGCCATTGGCCAAATGCTTGATTATGCTGCTAATGCCTCGGTTTATTGGCCCGTTGAATCAATTTTGACCCAATTTGAAGCTAACTGCCGGGATCAAAATCGTGACCCCGAAGATGTCTTTGAATCTTTTCTGGGTATCAACGCTGATGAAGAAAAATTTTGGCAACAGGTCAAAACCAACTTTCAAGCGGGTAAAGTTCGCCTCATTTTTGTCGCCGATCATATTTCTGCTGAGTTACAGCGAGTGGTGGAATTTCTTAATAAGCAAATGGACCCGGCTGAAATTCTTGCCCTAGAAATCAAGCAGTATGCTAGCCAAAATAACGACCTCAAAACCTTAGTTTGTAAAGTTATTGGTCAAACCGCAGAAGCACAGCAAAGAAAGACCAGAACAACCCTTGACCGCAGACAGTGGGACGAAAATTCTTTCTTCGCAGAATACGAAATTCGCTATGGTAAGGATGAGGCGGATATTGCCAAGAAAATTTACCTCTGGGCCATTAACCAAGAGCCAAATATGGTCGTACAATGGGTGACGGGAGATGCCTATGGTGGATTTGCCGTGAAGCTTACTTGCCCAGGTAAAAAAGAGAGCAAACTGTTTTTTGTGGGCATTGATGGGGCTTTAGAAATCTCCTCTGATGCCTATGCGGATTTGCCACCTTTTGATCATCAAAATGAGTGGTTAGAGTTAAGAAATCAACTTAGTTCTATTGGTTTAGCCTTGCCCACTGAACCTAGTCAAAGAAGATTACCTAACTTTTTGTTATCCACATTGCCAGAAGGAGAAAATCTTACTCAAGTATTGACGACATTTGACTGGGTGGTTAATAGAGTTAACTGCTGAACAAAAAAAGAGTAAATCAATGGTGCTTGATAATCGTCATAAGTTCTCCTTTCGTATTGGGATTGCCATCACCTTAATCTTTTGTAGCTTCACCTTAATTACCTGTAAAAAGCAACCTGAACAAATGAAAGTATCAACGGAAAAACTTCTTAGTGATCCTTTCTTGCAACTACCACAACAAGATTCAGTACGAGTAGTCTGGTTTACTGAATTTGAGGGTTCCCGCCACTATGTTAGTTATGGAGAAGATACTCAAAAGCAGGTAGAGGCTACCACAACAAAGCTAACTTATTTGCAAGAAGATCAAAAATCATTTGTTGGGGAGCAAACAGAAGAAGAGAAGATTTATCAAAAACCCCAAAAGCGAGATATTTGGCGGCATGAAGCAGAAGTTATAGAATTAGAACCCAATATTTCTCAACCTTACTCCGTTACTAGTGTAGATGCAGAAGGAGGGGCCGTTAGCAGCGAAACCTTTACCCTCGCCCCCAAACCTCAACCGGGAACTCCTCTCAAAATTCTTCTTACCTCAGATCATCAATCAAAACCAATGGTCGCTGCTAACTTAGAAAAAGTAGAACAAACCGTCGGTAAAGTTGATGGTATTTTTTTTGCTGGAGATTTGGTTAATATTCCTGATCGGGCTTCTGAGTGGTTTGATGACAATCGTGGAGGAGCCTTTTTCCGGCCCTCCAAGGACGGGCTAGTTATGAGTTGACTACCAGTGGCGCTAAAATTCGCTATCAAGGGGGGCAATTATTACAAAACGCTCCTTTATATACAGCCATTGGCAATCATGAGGTTATGGGGCGTAGGGATGCTGAAGTAGGCTTAAATGAGCAATTCGAGGCTACCTTACCTCGTTTCATTGCTGAGAAAACTTATTTACGGCAAAAGGCAAAAGTTAATCCTCAAGATGATTCTCAAATCAAAGCCAATTGGATGGAAGCTAATTCTTTCAACACCGAAACTTACCAAGAACTTTTCAGCTTACCAACTAGTAAACCAGGAAAAGAAAAATATTATGCTGTCACTTTCGGCGATGTCCGTTTAGTTGTGTTATACGCCACGAGAATTTGGAGAGTACCTGGTTTAAACCCGAAAAAGAAAGGTAAATACCGAGAGGTTGAACAAGATTTGTCTAGTCCTAAGCAATGGGGTTATGGTCAACATATCTTTGAAGCAATTCAAAAAGGTTCCAATCAATATCAATGGTTAGAGTCGGAGTTACAAAGTCCTGAATTTACCCAGGCTAAATACAAAATAGTTATGTTTCACCATCCTCCCCATAGTTTAGGGGAAAATGTTGTTCCTGCTTTTACAGATCCTGTACAAATAGTTGAGCAAAACAAAGCCGAAGAAGTTATGGGGGTACGCTACGAATATCCCCAGAAACAAGACCATTTACTGCGGGATATTGTACCTTTATTAGAAGAAGCTGGGGTGCAACTTGTTCATTATGGCCATTCCCATTTATGGAATCGTTTTGTTAGTCCCCAGGGAATGCACTTTTTAGAAACTTCTAACGTGGGTAACAGTTATGGAGCTTATTTGGGTGATAATAAGCGTAAAATCCCTGAAGGTTATCAAGAAAACTATGCCGCTACTGGTGATCCTGGTGGCTTGGAAGCTGTAGTTCCTAATCTTGCTCCTTTAAAAGATGAGACGGGGAAGGCTTTGCCTTATATTGCTAGTAATGAGATTACAGTTTTTAGTATCTTAGATACGGGGGAAGGTACAATAACTAGCTACTATTTTGATACTCGTAAACCAGAATCAGAAGTTGTTAAGTTTGATCAGTTTCTTCTCTCAAATTGATGAGTAAATTTATATTCTTAATAGTTGGGGTAGTTATGCCGGAGTAGAAATTCCCTCTATTCCCTACTTCCTACTCCCCTTAAAAAATGACTGCCGAATGACTGCCGATCGTCTTCTTTCTAGTTATAATTATTTTCTGCCAAAAGAACTAATTGCTCAAACACCGATTGTTCCTAGAGATAGTTCTCGTTTACTGGTAGTTGATTCTCCGACAACTCACCACCATAGCCACTTCAAAAATCTAACGGACTGGTTACGCCCTGGGGATCTTTTGGTTCTCAATAATACCCGTGTAATTCCTGCTCGTCTTTATGGTAACAAGTCTACAGGCGCTCCGGTAGAAGTCTTGTTATTGAAAGAAGAAGCAGATAATATTTGGCTGAGTTTGGTTAAACCAGGCAAGCGTTTCAAATTGGGAACGGAAATTATTTTTACTCCTCAACAGGACAATGGGGAAAATCTATTTTTAAAGGCAAAAGTAATTGATCGCGATGCTACTACAGGAGGAAGAAAGTTACAGTTTTATTTTCCTTCTCAATACAATTTCTCAGAAATTCTCCCTAAATTTGGCCATCTACCTTTACCTCCTTATATCACCTCCGGAGCATCGCAACCAGGTCAATATCAAACAGTTTATGCTCAACAACCAGGGGCAGTGGCAGCCCCCACTGCCGGTTTACACTTCACTAAAGAGCTTTTAGAGAATTTAAGGACTGTAGGCATCCAACAAGCTTATCTAACTCTGCACGTCGGCGTAGGGACATTTCGTCCGGTGGAAGTTGAAGATATTACTAGCCACAAAATGCACCAAGAATGGCTAGAAATTCCCCCAACTACCATAGAAACAATTAAAGAAACTAAAGCCCGTGGTGGTCGAATTATTGCTGTAGGGACGACGGTGGTACGAGCATTAGAAGGTGCTGCTGCGGAGGCTGATAATAGCCTAATAGAGCCTTTTTGTGGTCAAACAGACTTATTTATTTATCCAGGCTATTCTTTCAAGGTAGTAGAGGGTTTAATTACTAACTTCCACTTACCAGGTTCTAGTTTATTGATGTTAGTAGCGGCTTTAATAGGACGCGAACACTTATTCACTTTATATGAGGGAGCGATGACCGAGCAATATCGCTTCTATTCTTTTGGTGATGCTATGTTGATTTTACCTGAAGCAGCCTTGAAATCAAAGACTTAGAAAGTGAAAAGTGCTTAAAAAACCGACTATTATAATCTTTAAATATTAACGATTATAAGTATTTGGTTTTATGTTTTCAGGGAAGGCAAAGGCTCTTTTAATCCAGGCTACATTTTTCTTTCTTACTCTTTTTTTAGGAGCAGTTCAAGCTTGGAATCACCGTTACAGCTTATCTACAGGAGATGCGGTTTCTTACTTAGATATTGGTGATGCTTATTGGCGAGGTGATTGGTCAGCGGCTATTAACGATTATTTTAGTCCCCTTTATTGTTGGATTTTGGGCTTTTTTATTAAAGTAATCAATCCGGGAATCTACTGGGAATTCTTGACCGTAAAAATCACCAATTTGTTTATTCTTTTGTGTGGTTTCTTGACCTTTAGCTTTTGTCTAAAAGAATTCATCCATTACTACGAATTTAGAATTAAGCAAAATCAAACAGAGAAATATTTACAAATCCCTCAAGAGATTTGGTTAATATCAGGATATAGCTTGTTTATTTGGTCAGCTTTACAATGGATTGGCGTTGACAACGACACTCCTGATCTTTGTGTGGCGACGATAACTTATTTAGCGGCCGGTTTAATTTTAAGAATTTATACTCGCTCAGATAGTTGGTACAATTTCATCTTCTTGGGAGTAGTTTTAGGAATTGGCTATTTAGCAAAAGCAATTATGTTTCCTATGGCCTTAATTTTCCTGGGAACTTGCTTTTTCTGTGTTGGGAGTGTGCATCGCCCTTGGGGAAGAATTCTTGTGGCTAGTCTCGTTTTTCTGCTTGTGGCGGGGCCTTTCATTTTTGCCATCTCCCAAAAATCCGGTAGTTTTACCTTTGGTAGTGCAGGGAAACTCAACTACGCTTGGAACATAAGTCACAATATTGGGAACCATCATTGGCAAGGAGAACCACCTGGTAGTGGAACCCCAGAACACCCTACTAGAGTGATTTTTACTGAACCCACAGTTTATGAATTCGCCACACCAATCGCCGGAACCTATCCTCCTTGGCATGATCCCTCCTACTGGAATAGCGGTTTGCAACCCAGATCTAATCTTCGCCGCCAAATGGCTGAGGTTGCTAGTCATACTTGGGAGTGTTATCAAATTTTTGGTAAATACTTGCTTTTTGGCTACTTAATCTTCCTTATTGCCAGTGGTGACTTTTGGCTTCAGGGACGAGAATTGCTAAAAAACTGGCCACTATACATTCCTGCCTGTGCAGGGTTAGGAGCGTTACTTTTAGTTCATATTAGACCAAGATTGATAGCTAGTTTTGTCGTACTTTTATTTGCCGCTTTTTTTGGTAGTTTACGCTTAGCTAACAATCAACAAGTAAAAAAATTTGTTATTGGCATTACTCTAGGAGTTTGCTTATTGACCCTTAGCAGTTTGAGCAATATTTCTGATATTGCTGGAGAACCTATTCATTGGAAAATAGCTCAAGGTTTAGAAAAACTAGGAGTTACAAATGGAGAACAAATTGCTATTTTAGGGAAATATGGAGATGGTAGTTCCTATTATTGGGCTAGATTAGCAAAGGTAAAGATAGTTGCGGAAATTCCAGAAATTGCTAGTTTTTGGAGTGCAGATGTCACCACCAGGGAACAAATCTATCAAGATGTAAAAGATGTAGGAGCAAAGTTAATTGTTCAAGAAGTTGGTACAAAACCTTCTGAAGATAGTAACTGGCAACAAATCAGTAACACTAACTGCTACCTCCATTTCTTAACCAAACTCAAAGACCCCGAATCATGACCAAACTGATTATTCAAATTCCTTGCTACAACGAGGAAGCAACTCTGGGACTTACTCTTTCAGAATTACCTCGCCAAGTTCCAGGGGTGGATATTGTAGAGTGGTTAATTATCAATGATGGTAGCGTAGACCAGACTGTGGAGGTTGCTACAGACAACGGTGTAGACCATGTTGTTAGCTTTACCCACAATCAAGGTTTAGCCAAAGGATTTATGGCAGGCATAGAAGCTTGCCTTAAAGAAGGTGCAGATATTATTGTTAATACCGATGCTGATAACCAATACTGTGCTGCTGATATTCCTAAGTTAGTTGAACCAATCCTGAGAGGGGAGGCGGATATAGTTATTGGGGCAAGACCGATACAAAGTATTAAACATTTTTCCCCCATCAAAAAATTCTTACAAAAACTAGGCAGTTGGGCAGTTAGGGTTGCGAGTAATACTAAAGTAGCCGATGCACCAAGTGGTTTCCGCGCCATCAGTCGCAAAGCAGCCTTGGAGTTAAATGTTTTTAATGAATATACCTACACCTTAGAAACCATTATTCAAGCTGGACAAAAAGGTATGGCAGTGGTTTCAGTACCGATTCGGACTAATGGTTTCTTGCGGCCTTCCCGCCTGGTGAAAAGCATTTTCGCCTATGTTAGGCGTTCTTTGTTCACCATTATTAGGATATTTTTAACCTATCGACCTCTACAGTTTTTTACCCTCCTAGCTAGCTTTCCCGCTTTTTTAAGTTTTCTACTTTGTCTACGTTGGTTAATGCTGTTTATATTCGTAGATGGCACTAGAGGCAGAGTCCCTAGCTTGCTATTAGCAGCCGTTTTAATTCTCGTTGCCTTTCAACTATTATTATTTGGTTTTATCGCCGACTTAATGGCTGTTAATCGTAAGATGCTCGAAGATGTGCAACTCAGGTTACGAAAAGCAGAAATAGATCGAAGTCAGAAGAGGTGATAATTGCTAATTGCTAGTTGCTAATTGCTAAAAAAATTATAGCCCCATCATTTTTAGTAAACAATCGCTTCCTACTCCCTGCTCCCTATTCTACCTAATATGAACGAAACAAAAATCAGCAACCGAGACTTATCTAAAATGTTATTAGCTCTTGGTGTTGGCATCACCCTGATTTACTTAGCTTTCCTTAAACCAGGAATTTGGGGTCATGATGGTAATGATATGCTCCAAGTTTCCATCTCCTTGATCACTAAAGGAAGTTTTGCTTTACCAGATGGTTTGGGGGTGCAGGGGGCAGATGGACAATATTATTCTGTCCGCTATCCTTTGCTTTCTATTGTCGCTATACCTTTTACGGCGGTTGGTTTGGTTTTGGCTTCTGTTTTAGGCTTACCTGTTAATTATGTTGCTGGGGTTTGCGTCCTTGTTTTATCGGTGTTGTTAACGGCGGGGTGTGCAGTCTTTGTTGCCTTAATTGCTTTGCGGTTAGGAAGCAAGCCTAAATTAGCTTACCTGGCTGCATTAAGTTATGCTTTTGGCACTGTAGCTTTAGTTTATTCACGAGAATTTTTTGCTGAACCTCTGCTTAGCTTCTTAACAGCGGCTAGCCTCTACTTAATTCTTGGTCAAAAAGTGCGATCGCAACTTAGCGCCAGTTTAATTGGTGGATTGGCTATTACTGCTAAACCGGCTGCGGTGGTTATTGGCCCACCACTATCTATTTATTTATTTGCGAAAAAACGTCCTTGGTATTTAATTCTTGCTCCTTTAGTTAGTACAGCCATGGGCATGGGATTGTATTTCAGTTACAACTATCTCCGCTTTGGGGACTGGTTTTCTTCTGGGCAAGATGGTGGCCGCTTTGGCCCTGCTGGCTTTGGGCCACGGCTATTTGGTCAATTATTCGGTTTTGGGGCAGGAGGGGGGCTAATTTGGTACTGCCCGCCGGTAATTTTGGCTGTAGTTGGTTTTTATCAAGCAGTTAAGCACAAGAAAACCTTAGAAGCTTTAGTGGTTGTGGCTGTATTTTGCGGCTTTTGGTTGCTTCATGGTTTCTGGCGCTTTGAAGGTTGGAGTTGGGGGCCTCGCTTTATTGTCCCTACTTTACCGGGATTAATGGCTTTAGCCGCTTTAGCAGGGCATCGTTGGAAAAAAACTCTATTAGCGCTTACCTTAATCGGTTTTTTAGCTAGCGCCCCTAGTTTAGTCTCCTTTTACCAACGCCACTACGCTGAAGCATCAGATGCGGGGATAATTCAAGAAGCTTTAGAATTGTGGATTCCTCCAGCGCAATCTCCTTTGATTCAGTCCTGGGGTGCAGGTTATCGTCAAGTACAGGCGGGATTGAACAGCGATGTAGCTAATGTTCTCAAAGATGCTGGTGCGCCACCTGCACCGGGTAGCTTAGCCACTTCACAATTATTGCAAATAGTAGCTGTTTGGTGGTGGGTTTTGCCTGCTGCGGGGATTCCTTTGTGGATTGGTTTTGTGATTGCGATTATGCTTATTGCTAGTGGAGTTTGGTTGCTTATGAAAGGTTGGGGGTATGCGAGTAATAGCTAAGCTGTCAGACGTTTAGATCACCTAATAGTCCTCGAAAGGATAAACTTTAGTTAATTAATATCGATGGCAGATCCATTAAAGTCTTTATTTGAAGCGATCGCTGAAGCAAAAAGCAACTGCAAATTATTTAAAGGGGATAGGGAAATCTGGGGAATTTATTCATGGCAAAATTGACTAGCAAGGCTGCTTTAATACTGAGCGTATTAACACTCACTACTTGGAGAGGAGAAGCAACTCAAGCGGCTGAACCCAGCTTAGGAAGTTCTTTCACCCAGTGGTGTCTCCAGAAAGATAATTTGTCAACTGGAGCAATTAGAACTGTAGATGTACTGTTAGAAGAAGCAGGGACTACTGATTGTGAATCTGCTAATAACCTGTTATCAAGCCGCACCCAACTTGACCTCAGCGACTCCGACATTATAGATGTCACGCCTTTAGCAGGGTTCACAAACTTAGAGTACCTCAATCTCAGCGATAACCAAGTTACAGATGTCACTCCTTTAATCAGACTCACGAATTTAGAGGTACTTGACCTTGAATCTAACAAAATCACGAATGTTACTCCAATAGCCAGACTCACGAATCTATCGGGACTCGGCCTCTATGCCAATAAAATCAGAGATGTCACGCCTTTGGCTAAACTCACAAACCTAGAGGGGCTTTACCTTGGCAATAACAAAATCAAAGAAATAAGTTCTTTAGAACCGCTTACCAACCTGAAGATACTCAATCTCAGTTTCAATGAAGCTAAAGATATCAGTCCTATAGCAAAATTTACACAACTAGAGGAACTTTACCTTTACTCTAACCAAATCTCTGATATTAATTCTCTAACAAAACTTGCCAGTTTGAAAGTCCTCAACCTTGGCGAGAATCAGATCACAGATATCAGTTCTCTAGCAAAACTGACAAATCTAGACGAACTTGACCTCAGTTATACCCAAATCAAAGATTTCAGTTCTCTAGCAAAGCTTACATATTTAGAAAAACTTAGCCTCAACGGTAATCAAATCACGAATGTCAGTTTTCTAGCAAAACTGACAAATTTAGAGATGCTTAATATTGGGGACAACAAAATTATTGATTTTGCACCTCTAACTAAACTCACAAATCTAGAGTTTCTCAATCTTTATAGCAGCCAAACTACAAATCTTGCTCCTTTAGCAGGACTCACAAATCTTAAGAAGGTTATCCTTTGGGGCAGCGAAATTACTGATATCACTTTTTTAAGGGGACTTACCGATCTAGAGTATCTTGACCTCAGCTTTAATCAAATTGAGGATATCAGTATTCTGGCAGAACTGACAAATCTGAAAGAAGTTTACCTTCCAAGAAACAAAATCACTGATATTAATTCTTTGAGGGGACTTACTAATCTTGTGTCGCTTTCCCTTGGAGAACAGAAAATTACAGATGTTACCCCTTTGGCGAGACTCATAAATCTAGAAATACTTTCCCTCAACAATAATCAAATTAAAGATGTTACGCCTTTAGCAGGACTCATAAATCTAAAGACGCTTTTCCTCAACAATAATCAAATCGCAACTGTCAGTCCTCTCTCAGAATTAACTAATCTAGAAATACTTACCCTTCACAGCAATCAAATTACAACTGTCAGCCCTCTATCAGGATTAACCAATCTAAATCGACTTGTCATTAGGGACAATCCCGTTACACAGCCAGTTTGTCCGATTAATAAACCTGTTTGCGTCTTTTAAGACTAACAATAAGCTTAGTTAAAATGGCAGCTTAAGGGGATATAATGCCAACTCAATGCAGCGAAAATACCTTTCCTATTTAGGAACATTTTTATTTAGTTCAGGGCTACTGGGTTTAGCCACTTGGACGATTAGCCGCGAACTCAAAAATTATAGCCATCAAGACATACTCCAAAGCTTCCAAGCCTTACCAAGCGATCGCCTGTTTGGGGCGGTAATTCTCACCATGCTTTGTTATGGAGTAATGACAGGATATGACACCCTAGCAATGCGTTATATTCGTCACCCCTTACCTTACCGAAAAACTGCCTTTGCTGCTTTTACTAGCATTGCCATTAGTAATAATATTGGTTTTGCTCTTTTGAGTGGTGGTGCTATTCGTTATCGCCTCTATCGCCCCTGGCAGCTATCAAAACTAGAAATTGCTCAAGTCATTGCTTTTGGCAATCTTAGCTTTTGGTTAGGAATGTTAACAGTGGGGGGAGTTTTATTTATTTTTGTACCTTTGGATGTGCCTCAATTACTAAATTTCCCCCTTGCTTCAATGGATTTATTGGGGGGAATTTGTCTTGCTGTGGTCACTGGCTACTTCATCTTTAGTATTTTAGCTCGGCATAAAACTTTTCATTGGCGAGGTTCGGTGTTTCGAGTTCCTTCTCTTGCCATTGCCATAACTCAAATTACTATTGCTACAGTTGATTGGGCTTTGGCTGCTGGAGTTCTTTATCTACTTTTAGATATTGCTTCAGTGTTATCTTACTCTACTTTTTTTGGCATTTATTTACTAGCTCAATTAGCTAGAATTATTAGTAGTGTTCCTGCTGGATTGGGCATCTTAGAAACTGTGATGGTATTAATGTTAGCCCCCCAAGTACCTACAGACAAAGTTTTGGCAGCTTTGCTAGCTTATCGAGGTATTTACTATCTATGCCCTTTCGTCATCGCAAGTATTTTAGTTGGTTGTTACGAACTTCTCCGCCGTCACCGTAAAAGTAGGATGTAAATGAAAACCTAATATGCTGGCCCCGGCAGAGTTTCGGTGAACCACAGAAGCAGGTTATTGGGTTACATAAGTAATTGACAAAGTGGCCATTTCATTGGGCCTTACTTCTGACCGACTTCGTACCGGGCCCTCCGCCTCTACCTCTATTAAGATCCCCCAACAAACTGCTAATAATATCCACAGCTTCATCTCCCCTAGTCTCCAAAACTCCCTTCCGTGTACCTCTTCCTCTAGCAATAGAGCGCAACTTCAACAAAGCATCCTTCATCGCAACTTCACTAAAAATCACTAACACCTCTGAAACCGTAGTTTCTTCAGCTACAAAAACAAAGCTATCCTTATCAGGGTCAGGAAGTAGCAGAGTTTCCTTTGCCCCAATTTTATTAGCTGTCTCTGCATACTCTTCATCCCGCAACTCCTGAAGCGAAGAAAATTCGTTAGGATAAAGTACAAATAACTCCCCACGAGGGTCAATTAAAATTGCGCTAACAAAGAGTTCCTTATCCTCATTATTAACAATCTTCAATTGAAAGAACTCGTTGAGAGGTATAGAGTTGGTATCCCCGCTTCCACGTTGCTGAGAAGAAACAGAACAATATTGAGCCTCTTTTGTACAACTGCCCCGCGCAGTAAATGCTTCTCCTAATATCTCTTTACCGCTTTCGATTTGCAACGTTACTCCTACATCTAAGTGAGAAGATCGACCATTAATGGTTGTAGAAATTAGCCTAGCAGCGAGGAGAGATCTTAGCTTGCTGTTAAGACGTTTAATGGCTTCTTCTATTGTCTCTCCTGCCTTGCCAAAAGAATCGGGGACTACCTCTAAAGCCGGGGAAAATAAGCCGATGCTGCCTTCTGAAGGAACTTCCTTTGCCCTAACTTGATCGCTATAGCTTGGTGTCATGCGACTGAGAATATACTGCACATTCTCCGGGTAGGGTTCTGCTGCTGTTTGATAGGGGATTGCTTTGAGGCGTTTTAAGTTTGCAATTGCTTCCCCGGCCGTACTCGCATCTGCCCCTAATGAAGGGTCAAGACCAATTTTCAGCATAAACTCAGCAGGAATAGTCCGTGCAAACTCCTGTAATAAATCCCCTGGTTTAACATTACCTTCGAGGACTTTGTATCCTGCTTGCAAACCATTGCGAGAAGTTACTTCCACCTTGGCACTGGAAGAACTAACAAAAATTGCCCCCTCCCCACTAGCTTCTATGGCTTTGCTATCGACTCCTCCTAACCAAAGTTGGGGCTGATTACCTGGAGTGTTGATAACTACTGCTTCTGTGGGGGCGACCTGAGATTCTAGTAGGTATACAGGCTGGTTTTGTAATGAAGCTGGTTGGGCTTCACTTTTGGCTATCTGATTTAAAGCCAGGAGAGCTAAATTACCATTAATCAAGTCAATAGTCTTATCTACATCTGTACTTTGTTGCCAAAGGGATTGAGTAAGTAGATAGGTAAACGCCCCAGCATGAAACTCAGGGAAATTATAATCAGCAGCAAGTTGGTTGCGTCGTGCTGATGAAATCGCAACCCCTGTGGCTATACCTTTTTGCCTAAGTTCGGAAAATTCTGAGGAAGTTAACTTCAAATCTTTTAACAAGCGTTCCTGATATTCTCGCTCTTCGTCCCCAACTTGCTTACCTTCTCCATCTACAGCACGGATTTTAACGTTGCCCCTTGTCCCCCCTCCAGAATGACAACTATCTAAAACTACAGTTACATTTTCGGTTTTTTGCTTCAACGCATACATGAGAAGAAAGAGGGTGCGTCCGGTGATATCATTAACCACCTCCTCTTCTAAATCAGATGAGTCATCAGAGGGAACAAAAGTGCTGTTGCGGCGATATTCTGGGTCAGGAGATTCAGGATCAGCTACTTCCGAACCATGACCAGAAAAATGGAAAACCACCACATCTCCTGGTTTAGCTTGGGCGATTAAATGTTCCTTAAAAGCAGTTAGAATCCCCTGGCGAGTAGCCTGTTGATCTGTAATAGTCAGGATGTCCTTTGCTTGGAAGCCGAAGCGGTGCATTAAAAGATGTTTTTGTAGTTCTGTATCTTGGACACAACCTAAGAGTTGACCAAAACGTTCTGTCTTAGGATAATTATTAATCCCCACCAATAGGGCAAGCTTACGGGGTGTATTCTGAGCTAAAACTTTACCATAACGAAGGCTTTGGCTTTGCAGTTCAAACTTGCTTAAGCCCAGAGTAGCTAATGCAGAACCAGCAAATTGTAAAAAGTGACGGCGCTTAATCTTTGTCATATTATTTTCTCCTTTAACTAGATAAATAACCTAATCTATATTTCTTAATTTCTCATCAAGTTGTACTGATTTTTTCATTTATAAAAATATATCGTTAAATTGGCGTTGCTGAATGAGTAATGATTTAGGTGATCGCAGGAACAGTAGTTCATCAATTTCTGTAATTTTAGGTATCTCTTCTTCTTCAGATATATCTGGTAGTTCCACTCCCGCTTCCTCAATCGAGTTCATGATTGTCGTATGGTGAATTTCTGTAACTCGTTCAATTCCTCATTTTCAAAACTACGACGCTTTTTCATGTCTCATTTGAAAATGCTATATGCTTCAGCATCATTTATAAAATTTTTGGTATGGGAGCAACTCAATGGGGAGCATCTCAAATTGGTAAATATAGGCTCTGGCCGTTGACTTGATGAACAAAAAGTTCAAAGAAGCAGCAATAAATGTATTCTTAAAGCTAAGAGCTAATAGCTAAGAGCTAATAGCTAACCTCACAGATCAACTGTTTCTGCAAAATTGAGATGCTCCCACTCAATGTTCGTTTATTGTTTGTTTTTTAACTTATACAGCTTAATCCATACAGGTTATCAAAATAAATTTTGTATCAATTTTGGCAATTGATACAAAATCTTCAAACCTGCCTCTTTTAGGTAATTTTACTCTCGATAATGCCAAGAAAATACTTTGAGCAAGGAATAAACTGAAAAATTTATTCCTTGCGACAACATTAACGCACACATCAGCTTTTTAGTATTAATTTAGCGTTCTTGAGAGAAAAACAACTTTTGAGAAACCGACTAAAAAGTCTGAAATACTTTGCAAACGCATTGCGTATTTATAGATCATTTCTCTTTATTGAGTGCTAGACTTTGCTCCCTTTTAAGTTGCTTTAGGGAAGGGGAAAAGTCATGTTTGTATCTACAGCAAAATTTTTGGTAATTGATATTATCACACAGTCTTATTTAGTCGGTAACGCCATAAATCAAATCCTATCCTTTTCAAACCTAAAACACTCAGCATTTACGCAAACGTATTCTTGGTAAGTAAATATGGCACGTCAAACCTCTAAAAATACAACCAAACTATATTGGCTTTTCCTCAGTACTGCTTTGATAGTCAGTGGCAACTTCCGGTTAATTGCTCCTGTTATAGCTGGTACTCAAGCTGGTCAAGAGATTAAAAACACTGCGACGGCAACTTATCTAGATCCTACAAATCCTCTCAATATTATTAATGCAACTTCTGACACTATCACCATAACCGTAGCGGAGGTTTCAGGTGTTACCGTCACTAATGCTGGTGTTACCGATAGTAATGGTGGCAAAATTGCACGGAATGATGAGATTTTTTATGATTACACCGTTACCAACGTAGGTAATGACCCAACTCAATTGTTTATCCCCGACGAAGATAATATCAATATCAACGGCCCTGGTACTATCACCTCTGTAGATGCAGACTTAGATGGGGATGGCACATTTGAAACACAAGTTCCTACTGGCGGACTAACTACCACTACTCTTGTTGCTGCTGACGATTCAATTCAAGTAAGGGTAACAGTTACTGTTGATAGCAATGCTAACTCTGGAGAAACTATTGCTGTACAACTTGGTAACACTCCAACTGATGATGGTACAAGCCAGCCTTTAGTAGATGACGGTGATAGCGACTTACAAACTATTGATGATAGTACTCCTACTCCAGTTAACGGTGAAAGTGAGACTAGCATCACTCAAGAAGCTACAGTGGAAGCTTCGCCGACAGCGTTAGCGAAAGTCCTCAAGACCCGAACTAACCACGATAAAGGAGATCCACTCGACATCACAGACGATGTTCTTAGCTATGCTCTTAGTTTACAGGTTGAATCTAGCGATCCCACAGGTACAGGGATCAATCCTGCACCTCTAGCTGGTATAGATATTAACGTTGATGGTATCGTTGAGGCTCATATCCTGATCTCTGATGCTATTCCTACAGGTACAGAATTAGAAGGTACAGCCGTTGCACCCAGTGGTTGGATTGCCGTCTATACCGATAGTCCCATTGCGACTGCTGCTGTAAATGTTAACTGGAGAACTAATCCTGCTGATTTAACTGGCCCTGTAACCCGTGTTGGTTTCATAAATGATACAGTAGCTACTGTTGCCACAGGTCAAACCGTTAGCGGTTTTAATCTCAATTTAGGGGTTATCGCCACGGCAACTTCACCTTTAAATGTAGCAAACATTGCCCAGGTATTTGGTGCTACTGATGGAGTTCCTGATATCATCATTTATGATGAATCTGGTGACCAAAATCCCAATAACTACAACCCTGTTGATGGTACTGTAGATGGTTTCGATGCCCTTACTGACACAGGTTTACTTAATGCTTTAGATTTAACAGCCTTAACTGCTAGCGTCGGTATTGATACCAACAATAATAACACCGGTGATGGCCCTGGTGGTGAAGCTAGCTTTATTGAAATTGCTTTACCTGCTGTAGGGGATATCTTAAATGGACCCAAAGATGTTGCTGATGCTATCGGTCCAACGGATAGTAACGATGACTTTACTAACAAATCCACACCGATTATTAAATACACCAAACCTGGTTCTACTATTGATCCTGATCCAGTAGACTTTATAAACACCTTTGTTAATACAAGTGGTCAGTCTGCTGATGTCACCTTAGAACCAGTTGCCCCCGCTAATCCCCTTGATCTACCGGATCAAACTGTAGTTACCATCACCGCAGTAGATATTCTTACACCCACCAACCCGATTAAATCTGCTACTTACCGGTATGATCAAGCAACAGGAACCTTTACCCTCACCAATGGTACACCAATTGTCTTTAACAACCCTCTACCTCTAGTGGGTGGTCCTGGTAAAGGCGTACTTCCTAATGTTCCTGTTGCCTACAACGTGGAGATCGACTTACCCAGTGATACACCTCTTTCTACCGATACCCTTGAAGATTATACTGGGGATACAGAATTTGGTTTCCCTGTGGGAATCGTCGCCAAACTAGACACTGACGGTAATGGCACTTTTGAAGCAGAAAATACCACCATCGACAGGGCTTACACCGGCTACCTCAAACTGGAGAAAACCTTCCAAATTCTCCAAGGAGATGGCCCTACAGTTAGTGATCCTACTGCTCCTCCTGCACCGGGTAACATCATTGAGTACACCGTCAAATACAGTAATATTTCCACTCCTGGCGGCGGTATAGGCAACATTGGCTTAAATGCAACCACGGTAATTATTACTGAAGATGGTGCTGATGCGGCTATTGAAAATAACTGGGCATTAGATAACGATAGCAACGGTGAAATTGATACTAGCCATGTTGTGGGACAAGCAAGTGATAACAACGGCGGTATCGTTACGTACTTTGACCTTGGTGGTAGTGTTCTAGATACAGTAGGTGTAGATATTACAAGATATCTAGACACAATCTCTAATGTTGCCCCTGGTGCATCGGGTGAGTTTACCTTCCAACGCAAAGTCAATTAAGGCATTTTGCTACACCAATTATTGTCGCCTACTTCCCTTCAAAGTACTAATTTGTAACTCACAGAGGTTTATTATGAAACGTTTCTTCCTTAGTCTCAGCGCGATCGCCCTTGTTGCTACAGTTCCAGTTTTAGCTAGTTCTCCAGTACAAGCTAGTATCCGTGAAGCAGGAACTAAAATTGCCCAATTTCTTGCTCGTCCTGAAGTTAAGTTAAACTTAGCCGCAGCTAAGCGTATGGTGAAAGTTGATGATTCTGGCAATGAACAGGTTAACTGGGAAGATATTGCCCAAGAAGCAACGGTTGTACCGGGGGATGTCCTCCGCTACACAGTCACTGGTGAAAATGCTGGTGATGCCACAGCCAACAACTTTGTGATCACCCAGCCTATTCCTACGCAAACCATGTATGTTTTAGATTCAGCAGCTAGTAGTAATAGTGCCACTGTCACCTACAGCATTGATAACGGTACAACCTTCAGTGCAGAACCAACTATTCAAGTAGATGATAACGGTACATTGATCGAGCAACCTGCACCGCCTGAGTCTTATACTCACGTTCGTTGGAGCTTTGAGCAGTCTCTAGTGGCTCAAGAAGAGGTGCAAGCTTCCTACGAAGTAACCATTAAGTAGCAATAGAGAATCACATCAAATCCAGTGTGAATGGGGAACGGGGAACAGGTAATGGGCAATAGTTTTATCCCAACTCCCCATCTCCCCATCTCCCCTTCTCCCTAAGCGCTTTAACTAGTTTGAAACTTACTTACCCATGGAAAGAAACAAGCTGCTATTTTCAATTTCCTCTCAGCACAAGCTATCTACTTTCCTGAATCTTGTAGCAATCTTAGGCTTAGGAACAAGTTTAATAGGCATTGATGCCACCTTAGCTCAAGGTAACATTTCTTTCCAAAACCAAGCTACCTACACTTATCAAAACTCGGCTAACCAGACTCAGTTACAAGGAGTTTCTAATCAGATTGAAGTTAACACCCTCGACTCATCTTTAGTTGATCCTTTCGGGCAGGTTTTGGGTTGTAATGGTGAACCCTTGTTAGATTACACAGGCTTTTCCGTTAGCTTATATACTCCTGCTGCCAACGCAACCACTGGGACAGAACTAGATCAGTTAGTTCCTTTAACGGCAACAGAGTTACCGGATGTAGCAGGTAATGACCTTACTCAAGGGGTAGAACCTAACATCAGCAATGTTAATCCTTTTTCCCTTAGCAATACTACTCAAGGCAAGTATAGCTTCCTCTTAGATAGTAGTAAAGGACAACTGATACCAGGAACAAGCTATATTTTCGTAGTTAATCCCCCTACTAATTCTAACTATAGTCAGCGACGGGTCAAGATAGAAATACTAGCAAATAATAATGGGAAAGTCAGTTATAGAGCCAGTTCCCTAGATGGCCAACCTATTACCTCTCAAGGCCAAACTCAAATTGATGACACCCTGGTTAATATCTCTGAAGCCAACAAACAAGGTGTTATCCTAGCTGCTTTGCAACCTCAATTAGTACTGTGCAACCCTAATCAAATTGAAATTATTAAAACAGGGGATCGCGCTGTTGCTGGACCTGGAGATACGGTACTCTATCGTCTTACAGTGAGAAGCAAATCTGATGCGACTCTCAACGCAATTAAGATTAACGATTATTTACCCCCTGGTTTTAAATTTTTACCTAATTCTGTGCGGGGTGAATTTCAAGGGCAACCCCTTTCTATCAATGCTACTAACCATGGTAATGAGGTTGACTTTGAAATTGCAGCAAATCTCTCTCCCCAAGGTGTAATCAACCTTGTTTATGCGGCTCAACTTACTCCTGATTCTTTAAGGGGTTCCGGAGAAAATTCAGCAGTTGTGAATGCTAAGCGTCTTGACAACTCTTTCCAGGTTAAAAATGGCCCGGTTATCCATCGTTTGCAAATCAATCCTGGCATTCTTTCTAGTTGCGGCACTTTGCTCGGTCGTGTCTTTGAAGACCATAACTTTGATGGTGAACAACAGCCTGGTGAACCTGGCATCCCTAATGCAGTAATTGTGCTTGAGGATGGCAACCGTATCACTACAGATACTAACGGCTTATTTTCCGTGGCTTCGGTACTTCCTGGCTATCACACAGGAACTCTGGATCTTACTAGTGTACCTGATTATACTATTGCTCCCAATCACTATTTCCGCGAACGCAATAGCCTCTCACGCTTAGTTAATCTGGCTCCTGGTGGCATGGTTCGCATGAATTTTGCTGTTACTAAAACAAATTAGGCAAAAGTCTATAGGCAATAAGCAAAAGTAATTACCTATTTAAAATTATTTACCTTGAGGGGAAAGAGTTATGCTCTACTCTGATGTATTAAAGACAAGTAAGGGGAAAAATTTAGTTGTACTGTCGGCAATACTGATAGGAAGTGTTAACTCACTTTGCGCCCCTCAAATAGCCCAAGGACAGGAATATGTAGAAATTATTCCTGAAACAAAGACAGCAACTCAGTTTGTAGAATCAGAAACAATAACGTCAGAAACTGTTTCCAACCCAATAGATGAGACAAAGGAAATCGACCTTCCTAATAACAATGCTTCTGAAAAGACTACATCAGCAGTCAGCATCCTTTCTCCTACAGTTAACAGCATTTTAGATCAACCGGCCGTCACAGTAGTGGTTCAGTATCCTAGGGATGCTGAAATAGAACTAAGAGTTAATGGACAACCAGTAGATCCTAAACTAATCGGTCGCACAGAAACTAACTCTGCTACGCAATTAATTACCCAGACGTGGTATGCTGTGCCTCTCCAGGCAGGAACTAACAGTCTCAGTGCCAACTTATTAGGTCAGCCAGAAACCTTAACTACCACTAGTTTACAAGTAAGAGGACAGCCAAGTGAACTAATGGTCGCCACTAGGGAAACAAGTATAGATGCTGATGCCCGCTCTACAGCGATAGTGCAAGGTCAATTACAAGACGATAATGGTAACTTAGCTAATTGGGATGGTACTGTCACCCTAAGTACCAGTGCTGGAGAGTTTGTAGAACCAGACCAAGACTTACAACAACCCGGTTTTCAAGTCAAAGTCACAGATGGTAAATTCCGCACTATCTTACGCTCAACTTTAGAAGCCCAAACTGTCACTATTCGCGCTAACACCAGAGAGTTAGAAGCCTATACTCAACTACAATTTAAAACTGCATTGCGTCCTAGCTTAGTTTCTGGAGTTGTTAACATCCGTTTGGGAGCTGGTGGTACAGATTTCTACGATAGTTTCCAAGACTTCCTACCCTTAGATGAGGATGATGATTTTGTCTTAGATTTTAGTAGCGCTGTCTTTGCTACTTTTCCCATCGGTGAATGGCTATTCACCGGGGCTTATAACAATCAACGCCCCCTTAACCTTGATTGCAATTGTGACAATCGTCTCTTTCGCAATTATCAAGCCTCAGAAAACCAGTATCCTATCTACGGTGATGATTCTACTTCGGAAATTCTCGCCCCTTCTATAGATAGTCTCTATTTGCGTCTAGAACGCTCCTCTCCTGTGGTAGGAGCCGCGCCAGATTATGTCATGTGGGGAGACTATAACACCTCAGAGTTTGCAAACCCTTCCCAATTTTTCACCGCAACAACTCGCCAACTCCACGGCTTTAAAGGCAATTATAATTTAGGCAATCTCCAAGTTAGTGGCTTCTATGCCAACAACACTGAAGGTTTCCAAAGAGACATTCTCAACCCCGACGGTACTAGCGGCATCTATTTTCTCTCCCAAAGATTGCTAGTTCCTGGTAGTGAGGATGTCTTTATTGAATTAGAAGAATTAACCCGCCCTGGAACAGTTCTGCAACGAGAACGATTAAGCCGGGGTGCAGATTACGAGATTGATTATGATCGAGGAACGTTGAATTTCCGTGAACCGCTGTTGCGTACTGATATCGATGCAGAGGGGAATATTTTAGTACGCCGACTAGTGGTTAGTTATCAGTTTGAAGATGGCGGAGAAGATACTAAACTTTATGGCGGTAGACTGCGCTATCATCTTTCCCGGAATTTAAACCAGGAAAGCTGGTTGGGCGCTACCTATCTTAAGGAGGAACAGGGTGTGCGGGACTTTGAACTGTACGGTGCAGATGTTTTGCTTTCTCTAGGAGAAAAGGGACGTTTTACCGGTGAATATGCCCATTCTCGCCATAATTCTCCAGAGTTAGGTGCTACTGCTGGTTCGGCTTATCGTTTACTTCTAGAAGGGGAAGTAAGTACAGGAATTGCTGGCCGGGCTACTATCAATCCACTGATAATGGTTTTGCTAACCAAGCAACGGCAAGTTTTGTTCCTGGACAAACTCGTTACGGTGCAGAGTTGCAAGCCCGCCTTTCCCCAAATACTCAATTGAGGGCCAAATATGACCAGGAAAGTAATCAAGGTAATAACCAGCAAATTCTCACTCCCATCGGTAATGTGCTAGAAGGGTACACCTTAGAAGGTAGTTTAGATAGCTTTCAATCCCAAACTGAGGTAAATAATTCCCTCACCACCATTTCCCTGGGAGTGCAACAAAAAATTTCTACTGCTACTTTAGATTTTGATTGGATTTATCGCCAACGGGAAGACCAAATTAATCCTAATCTAAATAGTAATTCCCAACAGTTGCGATCGCGATTAAGCCTACCCTTAACAGATAATCTTACTTTCCGAGCGCTCAATCAATTAACCTTAAGTGAACAGACTGATGCTGTTTACGGCGATCGCACTGCTGTAGAGTTAGATTGGCAATTTCTTCCTGGTGTTAATCTCCTATTAGGACAAAATTGGTATACGAAAGGGACGCTTGCTGGTAGTTCCATTACTAGTTTGAGTTTGCAGGGTGATTATAATTTTAGTCCTAATACTCGCTTAACAGGGCGCTACAGCCTTTTAGGGGGTGAGAATGACTGGACGGGACACGGGGCAATAGGATTACAGCATGACTGGCAACTTACCCCTGGTTTAAAGCTTAATCTGGCCTACGAACGGATTTTTGGTAACTTTGGCAGCAATGTTATTGGCACAGGAATTAATCAACAATCCCTGACTACAGGTAGCAATAGTTCTGTTTTAGGAGTCACAGAGGGCAATAGCTACAGTGTGGGTTTAGACTATGCCAGCGATCCTAACTTTCAATTCTCAGCTAACTGGCAACATCGTTCCTCATCCCAAGGCAGCAACACAGTTATTTCTGCTTCTGCCCTTGGTAAAATTACCCCCAGTTTATCAGCTTTGTTAGATTTCCATCACGCTAGTTCTACTAGTCCGGCTCTGAGTGGCTTAGGAAGTTCGACAGATTTAAAGCTGGGTCTAGCTTTCCGCGATCCCCACAGTGATGAATTTAACGCTTTGCTTAAGTACGAATATCGTCGCAACCCTGCCACCATTCCTGATACTATTTTATTCGGCAGTGGTACAGGATCTCAAGAACATCTTTTCTCCGCTGAAGCGATTTATGCTCCTAATTGGCAGTGGGAATTTTATGGTAAGTATGCTTTCCGTACTAGCACTACCTATTTAGCGAATGATTTTGTTGCTAACTCTATAGTTTCCCTAGCACAGCTAAGGGCTACTTATCGCCTTGGTTATAGTTGGGATTTAGTAGGAGAGGCACGCTGGATCACTCAACCCACAGCCGGCTACAGTGAAACTGGCTTTCTTCTGGAAACGGGTTACTATCTAACCTCTAATTTACGCTTGGCAGCAGGTTACTCTTTAGGGGATATTAGTGATCGAGATTTTAGTGGTTCTCGTTCTGCTGGTGGCCCTTATGTGAATCTTACTCTGAAATTCGATGATCTTTTCTTTGGGAATTAAGCATTGGACATAAATTACAATGTCTTTTGAAACATACAACATCAAGATAGTAGCCTATCCTTCTTGAGCATTGACATTTAACACTAACAAAAAATCAAAAATATACACAGGAGAATCTAAACTTTCTCAAAGAGAAGGTAACTAATATTTAGTTTGGGAGGTAAAATGCTGGTTATCTCTCAAAACCAAAAATTAGGTCAATGTCTGCTTAGTATGACCTCAAATTCTCTGAGATTAATTAATGAGAAGCCACCAGCAGAGCCGCAAATTCAGTTTTCAACCATTGAAGCTCTCAGCAACCTTATCAAAAAGGCTGCATCAGAGCTTATTCGTGATCCCTGCAATCATTACTAGTACCAGCTTTTATTCCCCTCTAGTTAGCGCCCAGTCTATTATTAGGGAAGCAAACAGTACAGGAACGATAGTTAACCAACAAGGTGATATTTATCAGATTGAGGGTGGAACTCAAGCAGGAAGTAACTTATTCCATAGTTTTACTCAACTAGGGCTACAACAAAATGAAATAGTTAACTTTCTCTCCCAACCTCACATCAATAATATTCTGGGCAGGGTAACTGGCGGTAATATTTCTGTAATTGAAGGATTAATTCAGGTTAGTGGTAGTAACGCTAACCTCTTTTTAATGAATCCGGCTGGCATTATCTTTGGTAGCAATGCCAGATTAGATGTACCAGGGAGTTTCACTGCCACAACAGCCAATGCTATTGGTTTTGAGGGGGGTTGGTTTCAATCTTTGGGGGAGAATGAGTATCAAAGCTTAATAGGTTCACCTACCAGCTTTGCTTTCGGTAATGGGCAAACGGGAGGAATAGTTAACCAAGGAGATTTAACGGCTGCTAACCTCAGCCTAATTGGTGGGACAGTAATTAATACAGGCAACCTCAATGCCCCAGGAGGAAATATTACTATAACCGCAGTGCCTGGGGGCAAAATGGTACGACTTTCTCAACAGGGAATGATTTTAGGATTAGAAGTACCAGAAGATGCGATCGCCAATGGTATAACTCCCTTAGATTTACCAAAACTATTAACCACACCCGTAGAAGGAATAACCGAAATAGCTAAAGGGGATACAGTTGTTAGTGGTAGTGTAGTTGCAGATACCGTTAACCTTGGTGCAGTGAACCCTATTAAGTTGGGAAGCAATGGTCAAATAATTACGGGGAATAGTAAGTTTAGCACTCCTACAGTAACCATATTCCCAGCAAGTGAAACAGATCCTCTTGCTTACATCTTCCTAGATGCCACAGTACCAGATTATCAAAGCTTTCTCTACAACGGCAAACCAGGTTCAACTACGGTGGTGGTAACGCCCGAAGAAAGGGGGATTTCAGTTGTTAGTGATAAGTTAGCAACTAGTCAACAGGTTGATGAGATACATATTGTTTCTGAGGGGAATCAGGGGAACTTTTGGTTAGGTAGGGACTTTGTAAGTAGTGAGAATGTTGGGCAGTATGAGACTCAGTTGCAGGGTTGGCAAGACGCTTTGAGTGTGGGGGCAGATATTTTAATTTATGCTTGTTTAGCTGCTTTGGGAGAAGCTGGGGACAGTTTGTTAAATCAGGTTGCTGATTATACTGGGGCGGATGTGGCCGGTTCGACGAATATTACCGGGGCAACGAGTTTAGAGGGAGATTGGCAGTTAGAGAAGAGTTTGGGGCCGATTGAGGCAGACTTAGCTTGGCAGCAAGAGATAGTTGAGAGTTACAACCATAAGTTGCAGTTATTTACTGTCACTAATGCTAATGATGCGGGTGGGGGTTCGTTGCGTGAAGCTATTAATAGTACAGCAGCTTTAGCGGGTGCTGATGAAATTCGCTTTAGTAATAATTTTACCATTAACCTGGCTTCTGGGGAATTAGCGATCGCAGGGCAGGAGTTAACTATTGATGGAGGAGTTAATAGCATTGTTGTTGATGGAGGTAAGCAATTGCGTATATTTAATATTAGCAACGGTGCAGAGGTTACTCTCAACAATTTAACTATTCAGAATGGTAACGCGGCTGATTCTGGGGGCGGTATACGCAACCAAGATAGTAGTTTGAGGATAACTAATAGCAACATTACTAATAATTTTTCTGCTGATGACGGTGGGGGAATTTTTAGTGTAGGGCAAAACGGTAATATAGCCACGTTAGAAGTTGTTAATAGTACGATTTCTAGTAATCGGGCTGATGGTAGTGGTGGCGGTATTTCCAGTTTGGCTTTGAATGGTGGCACGGCGATCGCGACAGTAAGCAATGCTGGGATTTTTAGAAATACTTCTTTAGAAATTGGCCTTGGTGGTGGTGGTGTTGCGGCTGAAGCAATAGGAGGAGGTTCGACTTCTACATTCAACTTAACTAATACTACTATCTCCGGTAATAGTAGCGTAGACAATGGTGGTGGTGTTTCTAATCGAGGGACTGAATCGGGGCAATCTACAATGGCAATTAGTAACAGTACTATATCCAATAACCAAGGAACAGGAAGTAGCTTTGATGGCGGTGGTGGGGTTGCTAATGAGTCTTTTCTTAATGGTAATGCAGTACTAACTATAACCAATAGTGAAATTTCTAATAATACTAGCGATAGTCAAGGTGGTGGTGGTGTAATTAATTGGGGAAACCTTACTGGTAGCACAACAGTAGATATTACCAACACTACTATCTCTGGAAACTCTACTAATAATAGAGGCGGTGGTATTTTCAACTTAGTGCAAGGTGATGCTACTAGTAGTTTGAATGTTTCTGATGTCACTATTAATAACAACACTGCTGCTAGCGATGGTGGGGGAATTTTGAGTTTAGTTTTGGATGGTGGTACTACTGTTGTAACAGTAAGCAATGCTGGAATGTCTGACTAATACTTCTTCTGGTGGTGTAGCTGGTGGTGGTGCGATCGCAGCCGAAGGAAATGGACATAAATTCTACTTCTACATTCACTTTAACCAATAGTACTATTTCTGGTAATAGTACCACAGACAATGGTGGTGGTGTTTCTAATGTTGCTACAAATTCTGGTAATTCTACAATGGAAATTATTAGTAGCACTATCTCTAATAATCAAGCAACAAATAATGGTGGCGGAGGGGTCGCTAATGAGTCATTCAATGATGGCAATGCCGTACTAAACATAACAGACAGCGATATTTCTAATAATACTAGCAATAGTCAAGGTGGCGGTGGGGTAATCAATTGGGGAAACTTGACTGGTAGCGCTACAACAACAATTATCAACAGTAATATCTCTGGAAACTCTACTACTGGTGAGCAAGGTGGTGGAATTTTTAATCAAGTGCAAGGTAATGCTACTAGTAACTTAGACATCTTCGATAGTACAGTGACCAACAACACTGCCGCAAATGGTGCAAGTGGCGGCGGTATTACTAATAGTAGTAATGGCAATATGACCATCAACAATAGTACAATTACAGGAAACCGTGCTACTGCTGGTGATGGTGGTGGGGTTAACAGTGGTGGCAATTTAACAATTAACAATAGTACTATTTCTAATAATACTGCTGGAAATAATGGCGGTGGAGTTGATAATCTTAGTACTCTGGTCATTAACAACAGTACCATCTCCGGTAACACTGCTGGAAATAATGGTGGCGGTATCTACAATGGCTATTTCCAACCTCCTTCTCTAGTTGGTAATACAACCCTCAACAGCACTACGATTACCAACAACGATGCTACTAGTGACGGTGGCGGTGTTTTCAATGCTTCAGGGGGGACTGTAAACACTTTTAACACCATCATCGCTGATAATAACGCAACTAACCCCGACGTATCAGGAAGCTTTAACGATCAAGGCAATAACCTCATCGGCAGTAGCAACGGTAGTACAGGCTTTACTACCAGTGATTTAGTAGGAACTTCTACAAACCCTATTGATCCAAAACTTGCCCCCCTGGGAGACTATGGGGGAACAACCCAAACCCATACCCTACTTCCTGGTAGCCCTGCTATTAACGCTGGTAGCAACAACAACGCCCCCGCCACAGATCAAAGGGGAGTAACGAGGGGAACCGTTGATATTGGGGCAGTGGAAGTTAGTACAGACTTAGCTGTGAACAAAACCGTAGACAACCCCGTCACCTTTCCCGGTGACCAAATCACCTATACCATCACCATCACCAACAATGGTACAGATGCAGTCGGTGGCATTTCCCTCACCGATATTTTACCCGACGGCATCACCTTTACCTCTGCTGCTGCTAGCCAGGGTAACTATGATGTAGCTACGGGCATTTGGACTGTGGGAGACTTAGGTAGTAACTTAAATCCCCTTAATGGTACTACTGCCACCCTCGATATTACTGCCACAGTTAACTTAACTAGCCAAAACGTAACTATCAATAGTATCGGCGACCTTAGTTATATTGGGGAAGAAACCAACCCTGATAATAATCAAAGTAGTATTGCGATCGCCACTTTCCCCAATAACCTCCTCATCCCTCCACAAGAAAAAGACTTTAACCTAGAAGAACAAATCAAGCAATTAAATATCTCTCTCAACAAAAAGCAACCTTCTCCTCTCACCATTGATTTACCAGAAACAGAACAACTGATTCAACAACTAGAGGCAAACATCACCAAAGCCTTTCAAGAGTACCTAGACTTACCAAACTATCTCCTCACTGACCTACAACAAGCCCGATCCATTCTCCAAAGGATAGAAAAAGCCACCAACATCAAGCCTGCCATCATCTACGCAAGATTTTTACCCGCCACCACTGATGCTTCGGTTGAAGGACAAAAGCTACCCCCTAACCAGCAACTCTCCTCAGAAAACAATTACCAACTAGAACTAATTCTCGTCACCGCCTCCGGAGAGGTAATCCGTCGCCCCCTTCCCAATACCACCAAAGCAGAGGTGATCCGCCAAGCTAAACACTTCCGCCGTACCATCACCAATCCTTTCCGGGAAGCAGCTTATATCAAACCCGGCCAACAATTTTATCAATGGTTAGTTGCCCCGTTAGAAGCAGATTTACAAGAGAGAGAAATTGATAACCTTGTTTTCATTCTTGATGAGGGTTTGCGTGGTGTTCCCCTGGCTGCAATGCTAGATGGCAACCAATTTGTCATCGAAAAATATAGCGTTGGTTTGATGCCCAGCCTCAGTTTAACTGATACCAACTATGTAGATGTCAAAAAACTTAAAGTACTAGCAATGGGTGCTGACACCTTCACTGAACAAAATCCTCTCCCGGCTGTCCCCAAAGAGCTATCCTTAATCACCAAGCAATTATGGTCTGGGAAGTCCTACCTCAATGAAAACTTCACCTTAAAAAATCTCAAACAAGCTAGAAATCAAGACCCCTTTGGTATCATTCACCTAGCTACCCATGGTGAATTCAAACCCGGTGAACCTAGTAACTCTTATATTCAACTTTGGGAACAAAAGCTATCTTTAGATAGTTTGCGAACTCTGGATTGGAATAATCCCTCTGTAGAATTATTAGTTTTGTCTGCTTGTCGCACCGCCTTGGGAAGTCGGGAAGCAGAATTAGGTTTTGCTGGCCTTGCGGTGCAAGCTGGGGTAAAATCTGCCCTTGGGTAGCCTTTGGACAGTTAGTGATGAGGGTACTTTAGGGGTAATGAGTAGTTTTTATCAACAACTCAAAACAGCCCCCATTAAAGCTGAGGCTTTGCGGCAGGCACAACTAAAAATGTTACGGGGAGAAGTATATTTAGAAGATGGGCAGCTTGTTAGTGGCGATCGCCAAATAGCTTTACCTAATGCTTTGGCAGCTTTAGGAAATCAAGACTTAACCCATCCCTACTACTGGAGTGGTTTCACTATGATTGGCAATCCTTGGTAACGAGTAATAAGGTGAATGAGGTTTATGGGTTTAGTTTGCGATCCCAGGTAGCAACAATTACCAAGCAATTTATGTCCTACGGGTGCAGCGAAGCGATCGCAAAAGTAGTGGCTTAATCAAATAAACGTCTAGTTGCCCACTTTGATTTAGAAACCCTCTCTAACTGAAAACACCATTATAAAAAAATCAATCCTTCATTACTGACAATACATACTCTCCTTGATTAACTGACTGATTTGTAGATAAGTCAAAAACCAAACCGTTATCTTCAGAAGAAATACTAACTTTATGGGGTGATTTATGAGAACTTGAAAAGCATAAAACTTGGTAGAGCAACTCTCCTTTTTGAATTTGAGTGCCTAAAGCTACTCTATTTTGTATCATCCCACCAACTGAAGCGTAATACTTTTTAATAGCACTTTTAAGAACTAATTTAATCTCTGTTTTTTGTAACTGATTCAAAGACAAAACTTGTTTGTAAGTGAGATAATTAATAATACCGCGAACTCCTCTTTTAACAGAATCAGGCTCAATTACCAAACCTGAACCTAATTCTAAAGTCCATGATTCTATATCAAAAGCAACACTTTGACCAACTTGAGCAAATTGCTTTTCTACTGCTAACCAAGGCTTTAAGAATGCTTCATCAAAAGCATCACCATCATAGTCATTCATTAAAATACCACGTTCTAAAAGAAAGTATCTAGCACTTTCTTCTCTTCCAGAGAAACAATATAAATAATCAATAGCTTGGTTACTAGAACTATGAATATCAATTACATAGTTAGCATCTAGACACAAAGATTGTAAATGATAGCGATAGCGTTCACGATAAGGAACACTACTAGGAGCGTTTATTCTCTGCCATTGCTGTTGAAATGCTGTTAATATCTTCTCCAGAAAGTTCTTTTGAATTAACTCGGTTTCCAAGGTTACTTGACTAGCCACAAAATTGCCTAAATCACCACACTCTTTTTCATAATCCCAAAATATACGATTCCAATCTTTGCCATCATAGGGATTAAATCTTCCTGTAGAAAAGAAGTGGGTTCGTTCATTAGTAGCAAGGGGATTACAAACAGGAACCAACCAAATTTGACCTCTAAGTTGCTTTATATCTAAACCAGAAAAGAAATTTATTAGTTCATAAATAACCTGATTACCAACAATTTCGCAGCCGTGAAGATTGGCTTGAATATAAGTTTTACTGCCTGGTTTAGAACCAATAAATTTATAGACTTGAATAGATAAATTGTCCCCCGAAGCAAGTTGCAGGACATCAATAGTAGCAATCTGCGGTTCCATTATCAATTATCACTTATTAATGATGCCTAATGGCAACGGCAAGCCAAACAACTAGCAACTAGCCATTATTAACTATCAATTGTAATTTGTAAATATGATTAAACAATTGCCAATAATATTGTTCTGGTAAACCACAAGTTACAGCCCCTCGCAATACCACGTTAGAATACCAATCATTAGGAGCAATTTCTGCTGTGAGCTTATCAACAACTACATAGGTACGCACGTTTTGATAAACAGCCTGTTTAGTTTCTACTGTCACCATTTCTTGACGATAGCCGTTGTTCGGAACTTCTTCCCGTTTATCAAGAAGATTACTTAAACGCCAAGGCAAACGGTAAAGCACTCCTTCCACAGAAGAGTTAGGATCGCAAACTACATCCAAGACCCCACAATTGCGACGGACTGAACGGCGATAAAATCCTAAACGATAACCTTTAAGGGTTGCAGTGCCAATAATGTAGTGATGAGTATTTTCTTGCAGCGATCGCTTTAAATCGACTGGACACATACAAGAGCCATAGGCAAAGTAATCAAAATAATTAGGGTCGGATTTTGCTAGAGACTGCATAAAAAAGTCAAAAGTAGATTAATCTCAGACAGAAAGTCTTTTGTTAGCTTTAAGGACTTTCTACCTACAATCAAGCTAGGATACCAACTCTTTTCTGACGAAGCCAAGGGTAAATGGTTATCGTTACAAAGTCTTTACAAAAAGAGTAATATTTACCTTAGATTTCTTATTCCTCAACCGGAAACGCCCCCGGACGTACTTTTATCGCTTTAACAACTCCTTGACGTTTTACCTTAACTTCTAAGAGTTTACCAATTTCGCTTACTTCCACCTGGGTTTGGACTTCTGCTGCGGTTGTTACAGATTCTTGCCCCACTTCTTGAATTACATCTCCTTCTTGAAAACCAGCTTGAGCTGCTGGAGATTTAGGAAGAACACGAACAATGAGAACACCTTTTTCTTCTTCTATTTGTAAATTGAGTTCTTTATCTTGATTAATTTCTGCTTTAACATCGGGATCTAAAGTAACCATTTGAATGCCTAAGTAAGGATGCTCAACTTGTCCTTTACGAAATAGCTCTTCAGCAATACGTCGGGCAGTTTCTATGGGAATCGCAAAACCTAAACCTTGGGCTTCTGCCCTAATCGCTGTATTGATACCAATCACCTCTCCTTTGGCATTGAGGGAGGGGCCACCGGAGTTACCAGGGTTAATAGCAGCATCAGTTTGAATAAAACTAACTCTTTTATGGGGAACTCCTACTTGGGCGCTAGAACGACCTAAAGCACTAACAATACCTACAGTAACTGTATTATCTAATCCTAAAGGATTGCCGATGGCGATCGCCCATTCTCCAGGAGTTAAATCTGTGGTTTGACCTAATTTAACAGTGGGTAAGTTTTTTTGATCGATCTTAACCACGGCTACATCAGTCATAGGATCACTACCAATTACCTTACCTTCATAGGTTTGACCATTTTTTAGGGTTACTTCAACCAAATCTGAACCTTCTACCACATGGGCATTGGTGATAATACGGCCGTTACCACTAAGAATAAATCCTGATCCTGTACCCCTCTCCACCCTGGGGTGAGATTCAGGAAGTTCTTCTGCACCAAAGAAGCGTTTGAAGAAAGGATGTTCCAAGGGTTTGATGTTTTGAGAAGAAAAATTACGGGCAGAATCAATACGAACTACCGCAGGGCCAACTTTTTTCACCGCATCGGCAATAAAGTTGACATTACTTTGAGACACTGGGGCCGGAGGGAGTGAGGTAGATTGCAAAGAGGCAGGTATAACAGCAGGAGATTGCTTATTTTGCTCATCCTGGGCTATTAAATAGAAACTGCCTAAGAAACCTGTACCACTGCCAAAAGCTAACAAACCTAGATAAATAAATAGCTGCTTGAAGGACATATTCATGCTTTTCCAGAGCAAAAATGATCGTTAAAAGTAGTAGACAAAATAAAATTCAGACCAAAATCAAGCTGCATCCCAGAAAATGGGATTGAGTTTTACTATATAACTACTAGCCTAATAATTGTGTTCAATTCTATACCCCCTTTCACCAAAATAGTAGGGGGCTTATTCCCTCACAACACCTTATTAATATACAGTTGTCGCAAATTATGTTTGTAAAGTTCCTTTACCGAAGAATTTAGGGGGTTCTTTGAGACTATAAATCTGGGTTTGTTGGGCAACAGCAGCGCGAATATACATTGGAGTTTGGAGCATTCCTAATAGGGTTATACCATCAATTAAGCGCAATCCTCCCTTAGTTTTTTCTTTTAATAGTTGATCCACAGCTTCGGGATCAGGGCGAGTGGCTATTTCAGTTTCTGAACAAAGGGCAAAACCCCAAGGAGAGGCATAGGTAGGGACATGGGAAGCATAGGAATGTACATGGGGAAATACAGCTTGTAAAGTCTTTACTAACCGGGCATGGAGGGTTATTTCTGCTGGGGCAACTGGTCCTGCTTGAATTACGGCGTAGCCTCCGGGGTTTAAAACTTGTTTGATTTTACTGAAGTATTCTTTGGTAAATAGTGGAAAAGAAGGTCCTTCTTCAATGGGATCAGAAAGATCAGAGATGATGATGTCCCATTTTTCTGCGGTATTATCAAGTACTTCTAACGCATCAGCAATTAACAATTCTACACGGGGATCATCTAAGGAGTTTTGGTGCATTTCCGGTAAATGTTCCTGGCAAGCTGCTACCACCTCCCCATCAATATCAATCATCAATACCCGTTCAATACTTTGCCAACGTAAAACCTCCCTTACCGTTGCCCCTTCTCCACCACCGAGGACAAGAACTTTTTTTGGTGATTCGTGGGCGATCGCAGCAGGATGTACCAAGGCTTCATGATAAAGAAATTCGTCTCCAGTACAAGACTGCCATTTACCGTCAAGAACTAAAGCTTTACCATAGGCTCCAGTTTCCACAATATACATTTCTTGATAGGCAGTTTTCTGATAGGCAAGAATTTTAGTAATACCATGTTCGTAAACATCCCAAGGTGTGATGTATTCTTTAATCCACAAATCCGCTTTAAGTTCGCTACCAGCCATATTTTCAATGCTCACTTATCAATGTACGGCTTGCCGTTGCCGTTAGGCATCAATGATCAATGATGTCTTCGACAAGGGCAAGCCCTACAGTTATTAATTTACAGTTTGTCCCTTGTTATGGGGGGTTAGTTTCTAGTTTTTAGTTTTTTTAGCTTTGACTTAAATAATGGTGTGGCCTAATGCTAAACCGGTTACTAACATTCCTAAAACCAGAAAAGGTTGAGCGCTAGCTTGGTATTTCACATCGTTTTTGAGAGGATCGCGGAGGAAATACATATCTTGGAAGGTGATCTGGGGAATGATTAAAAGTATTAGTAATACTGCATAAAAATTTTGGTGTATGGCAACTAAATAGCCAGCAATGCCGGCTTGGAATAAATCAATCATTAACACGCAAATCCAAGCTGCTGTACCAATGCCAAACATCACTGGTAAAGATTTTAAACCTAACTCTTCGTCTCCTTCTACACTCTTAAAATCATTCACCACCGCAATGCCCAATCCTGCGAGGCTATAAATTAGGGTGAGGATAGCAATTTTCCAGTTAAGTTCCCCAAATAAAGCATGACCGGCCCACCAAGGCAGGGCAATATAACTTGCACCTAAAGCATAGTTACCTAACCAGCCATTTTTTTTCAATTTTAAAGGTGGTGCCGAATAAATGTAGGCAAGGAATGCACCCCCAAGGGTTAAACAGGTTAGCACAGGGAAATCATGACCTGCCCAAATATCTAAACCAAAGGCTAAACCTAAACCAGCAACTAAGAGAATAACAATTTGGCTCATGACTTGAGGGACAGAAATTGCTCCTGAAGGAATGGGGCGATAAGGCTCATTAATAGCATCAATTTCTCTGTCATAAAAGTCATTTAAGGTTTGGGTATAACCTGTCATTAATGGCCCTGAGAGCAACATACAAGCAGCCGCTTTGAGAATATCTTCTAATGTCCAACTATAGCCCCCAGAAGAAGCTGCACCGCAGACTACACCCCAGATTAAAGGAATCCAGGTAATTGGTTTCATCAACTGTAAGCGGATTTTCCAAATGGAACTTTCCCCCGGTGCAGCACCTTTCATCCCTAACATTTGGCGGGTTTTGGCACTGCGATCGCTGCTACTTTCCGTTGTCATTACTTAATTCTTCCTTGGCAAATCTCATCTAAGATTTTACCTTAGATGTAAAATTGCTATGTTTTAGTCTCAATTATTCTCTAGGTTTAAAGAATCTAGCAAAATCAAAGGTAAAGCTTCTTTACTAATACTTAAACCATAACTGGAAGTTAAATAATCTTGGTACTCAGGCAACTGAGCAATGTAAGTACTGAAGAAAGCCAAGCTTAATGCTTTAACATACTCTTGAGCTATTTTCGGGTCAGGACCAACAGCTTCCGAAGGTATAGGAATGCTACCTTGTTCTTCGGCGATGGTTGAAAAGTGAGTGCCTCCTTTTAAAAGAGCTAAATATTTCTGGGGAGATGTTAACCAAGTAAAAGGCCTAATTTGCTCAATTAAAACTGGAGTAACTGTATCATCGCTACTACCCCAAATCATAATTGGTTGCTCAATTTTACCTATTTCACTTTCTCCGAAAATAGTACTATCTAGAGGATTGATGGCTATTACTGCGGCAATACGGTCATCTTTCAACTCGTAATCAGCATTTCCTAAGTAAATAGCTTGACACTGAAGCAATAAAGAGAGATTAAGGAAGTTAGCATCGCTCTCTGGTTGACAATCTGTTTGGACTTGTTCACTGTTGATGCCTGCACCAGCTAAAGCCAAGCTGGTGTAAGCGCCGTAGGATTGTCCTAAAATCCCGACTCGTTCAACATTAATTTTGTTGCTGTAGGATTGTGCTAAAACATCTAATAAATATTTAATATCTAAGGGTCGGTCAATTAATTCTTGGGGGGGAGAAACTTCATTAGCTAGCCCAGCTAACAAAGCACCAACTTGAGCAGAATTACTACCAGGATGTTCTAATACAGCTACAGCAAAGCCGTGGGATGCTAAATGAAGGGCAACATATTGAAAGGATTTAAGATTAGAACCAAGTCCGTGGGAGATGACAACTAAAGGAGAAGTCACGCCCTCCCCATTTTGGGGTAAATATAAATCAACAGGAAAGCTTCTTAGGCGCTGATCATCTTGGAGATTTAACCTTTCTACGGTAAATTTAGTTGCCCCAGAAGCTCTTAATTCTAGTAAGTTTGGTAGGTTGGTAATGGGATTATTAAAAGCTGCTTCGGTGGCTTGAACTTCAATATCGGTTACAGCTTGTTGAGTAAGCCTAATGGTACTACTTAGTTGATCGATAATTTGAAAACCGCTTCGGGAATTGATGCGTATCCCCACGGTGGGAAATTTCTTTAAGACATTTAAAGGGGTTAGCCCCTCTTCATCAGCAGCCGCTAAAATCAAAGCAGAACGCAAAGCATAAAAACCCGATTGGCGGGCTTGGGTTTGAATCACTTCCCCAAGCCGTTGTAGAATAGTTTCTCCTTGGGGGGTATAGAAAAATTGGGCTACAGCTACCGCATCTAAGTCAGCACGAGTTAGTAAGATTTCTCTGAGTTGAGTTAACTGTTCTTCATTCAAATAACCTGCATAGTTAGTTAATTCTTGCTCAATTTTCCCTTCCCTAGCGTAGGTTTCCAAAGCTTCTACGGAGATAGAGAAATCCAAAATACCATAGGAAACATAAAGATGTTCTGCACTTAGAGCGCGATCAGCAAGTAAGTTGGGAGTCGTTAGCAAAAAGCCTATATTAAACAGGGCAATTCCCCATTTAGTCCAAGCTCGAGAAGTGAACTTTGGTAAGGCTATGTTTGGCTGAGTTAGCTTAGAGTTCTGGGGCGAAGGAGCAAGTTTAGCGATCAAAAAATTCATAAGGTGATTTGTGCTGTCAAATATAGATTACTTGGTAAGAACTACAAACTTTCCTATTTCTCTGCCCTGCTTAACAATTAGATTAACACCAATTCAATTGTCATGGCATTCATCCCACCCTGAATTAAAATTATAGACGTGGGGATGAATGCCTAGCTAGCTAAAATATAAAACGTTCAACACTGAATCATTTGTCCCTAACGGCAACAGCAAAGCCGTACATTGATCACTGAATAACTGAATAACTAAATATGTTGCCTGTTAAAGAAGCCGAAGCTATTATTTTAAAATTATTTCAACCCCTAGATCCCCAACAAGATTTTGAGATTGTGGGTTTAAAAGAAGGGAGGGGACGTATTTTAGCTGAACCTGTCACTAGTAAGCTGGATTTTCCCCATTGGGATAACTCGGCTATGGATGGTTATGGGGTAAGGTTTGCTGATGTGGAAGATTGTTCTCCAGACAAGCCAGTTAGTTTGTCAATTGTGGAAGAGATTCCGGCGGGTTACCAACCCCAGAGATCAGTACAGTCAGGGCAAGCAGCGCGGATCTTTACTGGTGCGGTGATGCCAGAGGGAGCAGATACAATTGTGATGCAGGAGAATACCCAGCGTGAGGGTAATGTCGTTAAAATTTTGGCTTCTCCCCAAGCAGGAGAATTTGTGCGCCGCCGTGGGGATTTTTACCAAGCAGGCAAGCCTTTATTGAATCCAGGAACTCGCCTCAATGCCCCAGAAATTGCAGTCTTAGCGGCGGCACAATGTAACCAGTTTAAAGTTTATCGCCGTTTGCGGGTTGCTATTTTTGCGACAGGGAATGAATTGATTAGTCCTGTAGAAACTTTGCAACCAGGACAAATTGTTGATTCTAATCAATATGCTTTAGCTGCATTTGTGGCTGACAATGGTTGCACTCCCATACCCATGGGCATTGTTAAGGATAAACCAGAACTATTAAAAAAGGCGATCGCCCTTGCCCTTGCTAGTGCAGATGTGGTGCTTTCTACTGGGGGGGTATCCGTGGGAGATTATGATTTAGTTGACCAAATTTTACAGGAGTTGGGGGGCAAAATTCATTTGCGTAAGGTGAAAATAAAACCGGGCAAACCCTTGACAGTGGCGACATTTAATGTAGATAGATCAGGGCAAGCATCTTTATATTTTGGCATTCCTGGCAACCCGGTTTCTGCTTTGGTAAGTTGCTGGCGTTTTGTGCAGCCAGTATTACAGAAAATGTCTGGGTTAAAAGATTGGCAACCAACTTTTATTAAAGCGCGAACTCAAAGTAAATTACGTTCTGGTGGTCAAAGAGAAACCTATCTTTGGGGAACAATGAAGGTTGTTAATGGGGCTTGGGAGTTTTGCCTCGCCCCAGGAACACATAACTCTGCTAATTTGGTGAATCTAGCTGGTACTACAGCCCTTGCGGTTGTACCTTTAGGAACAAAAACTATTGAACCAGGGGAAGAAGTAGAAGTTTTAATCAATGATGCCTAGGGGCAAGGGCAAGCCCTACAAAGATTCAACTAGCCATTAGCCATTATCAATTACCAATTGTTGCTTCTTTAACTAACTTATCCCAACCCAAATCCTTGAGGTTGTTGTTACGGCGTAAGGGGCGAGTTACTAACTCCAAGATATCCCTAGCGTTGGTGAAGCCGTGGATTTGGGCAAAGGTGAATTCTACAGACCATTTGGTATTGATGCCCCTTGCTTCTAAGGGGTTAGCGTGGGCCATACCTGTAATTACTAAGTCAGGCTGTATTTCTTTGATTCGTTGCAATTGATTGTAGTTATCAGGCTTTTCGACAATTGTTGGTGTGGGGACACCCATTTCTTGACAGGTTTTGCTTAAGAAATCTAGTTCTGCTTTTTGGTAACGCTTATCCATATAAGGGATACCAATTTCTGGGACTGTCATGCCACAACGGACAAGAAAACGGGCTAAAGAAATTTCTAAGAGGTTGTCACCCATAAAGAAAACTGACTTACCACGAATGATTTGTAGATAGTCTTCTAAGGTTTCCCAAATCTTCGCTTCTCTTTCTTCTAAACCTTGGGGTTCAATACCTAAAACAGAACAGATTTTCTCAATCCAAGCCCTTGTTCCATCTGGTCCGATGGGGAATGGTGCGCCAATTAGTTTACACTTGCGGCGACGCATTAAGGTAGTGGCAGTACGAGAGAGGAAGGGGTTAACACCACTGACATAGTAACCTGGTTCAATTACTGGTAATTCTGTGTAACGTTTCGCAGGTAGCCAACCCGATACCCTAACCCCTTGTTTTTTCAATTCTAAGCTTAGTTGGGTCACTACAGGATCAGGAAGAGAACCAAAAAGTACGAGGGGATGATGATCTACAAATTCCGACTCTTCGGTGGCAACATCTTCTTTCTTTTTGCCAAAGTTGAGGAGTTTTTGGATGGCGTTGCGATCGCTAGATTCAGTTTCTGTTTCTGAGGTTTTATCGGGACAACGTTGGGCCATAGCTGCTAGTACGGTGTCTTCCCCTTGGGTGAAGGCATAATCTAAACCATTAGCCCTGGCAACAACAATAGGAATTCCTAATTCTCCTTCTAACTTGGGTGCTAAGCCCTCCAAGTCCATTTTAATAATTTCTGTGGTGCAAGTACCAATCCAAACAATGACGCTGGGGTTGCGATCGCGCTTAATTTGTTGACACAATCTCTTTAATTCTTCGTAGTCATTTAATTTCGCTGAAATATCTGCTTCTTCCAATTCCGCCATGGCGTAACGGGGTTCAGCGAAAATCATTACCCCCATGGCATTTTGCAAGAAGTAACCGCAGGTTTTTGTACCAATTACCAAGAAGAAGCTATCTTCAATTTTTTGGTACAACCAGGCAACGCAGCTAATGGGGCAAAAAGTATGGTAGTTACCAGTTTCGCACTCAAAATTCAGTGCGGTTGGCTCTTGTGCAACGGTCATTTTTAATAACTCCTTATGGTAAATTTTTTTATTCTTCTGAATCAGGTAATAAAGGAATCACTCCTGTTTCTTCGGCTTGAATGGTTTTTTCAGAGCGTTTTACTAATTCTTTTTCTGGGTCAAAGTGCAATCCTAAAACTTCCACAATTTTGTCAGGATTCTGTGTTTAGCTGACAAAAGGGAACCATTAAATCTCTAGTTCTTGGTTCCATTGCGTTGATTGCCCCCAAAATTAGGTAAGCACAAGGGCGACGGCCTCCATCAGGAGTATCCACATCTTCCCTAGAATGAAGAACTATCCAAGAACGGTTAGCTTGAAAGTATTCCAACCATTTTTGTTGTAAAGCAGATTTGAATTTTTCAAAGAAACTCATTTTACAGTTTTAGGAGAAAGGTTAAGGGTCAAAGGCAATGAGAACAGTATATTCAAAACTTATTACTTATTTACTTATTACTTTTCCCCTACTCCCTGCTCCCTGCTCAATTAAACCATCATCAAGTCTAGTTCTTCTTCTGAGGTTTTTTGAGGTTGAGCATCGTTGAGATAGAAATCTGATAGGAGGGTAAATAAGTCACGATCTTGGGATTCGTTGGGTACTACACCTTCGGGTAAAGCTAAAACTTGGTCAGCAATATTAAGGTAGTAGTCGCAGACGTAACTTAAGGAAGGATCAGTTTCTGCCATTTCAAATAGAGTCTTACCCTTAACGCGAGAAACGCGGATATCTTCAATTAAAGGTAGGATTTCTAACACTGGCATTGGTACTGATTCGATGTATTTGTCGATTAAGTCACGCTTGGAGGTACGGTTGCCAATTAAACCTGCTAAGCGGAGGGGGTGGGTGCGGGCTTTTTCTCTTACCGAGGCAGCGATACGATTAGCAGCGAATAAAGCATCAAAACCATTGTCGGTGACAATCATGCAATAGTCAGAGTAGTTTAAAGGTGCAGCAAAACCACCACAAACTACGTCACCTAAGACATCAAAGAGGATGACATCATACTCATCAAAAGCATTGAGTTCTTTAAGGAGTTTAACGGTTTCCCCAACTACATAACCACCACAACCTGCACCAGCCGGGGGACCTCCTGCTTCTACACAATCCACTCCGCCATAACCTTTATAAATGACATCTTCTGGCCAAATATCTTCGTAATGGAAATCTTTTTCTTGTAAGGTGTCGATGATAGTAGGAATAAGGAAGCCTGTCAGAGTAAAAGTGCTGTCATGCTTAGGGTCACAACCAATTTGCAAGACTTTTTTACCTCTTTTAGCTAAAGCAACAGAGATATTACAGCTTGTTGTAGATTTACCGATTCCACCCTTTCCATAAACTGACAGTTTCATATTGGTTGTCTCCTAGTTTTAATTGAATATATGGTGATGTGTTTATTTAAGCTACGGACGTTAGAAACAGAAGATATAAGCTTTTTGTCTTCATTAGGCATTATTGTCGAACTTCTCCATAAAGGAAAGGGGGTTTATAAATGAAGATGGCAGCTATAGCTAGAAATAAGCATCAAATAAACTTATGAATGGTTCATTGCTGTATAAATCTTTTTTTAAACCATAAAAGCTTTTTAAAACTATTTTTAGTCTCTTATTTAAGTAAATAGTAACAAAAGACAAAAAGCCAACTTTCAAACCAAAACTGTTCTAAGCAACTATATTTCCTAGTAATACGGAGAAAGCTGTATAAAAGAGAACGGGTTTATCTGTCGCCAACCCGTAGATTTATCCTTTTAACTAGGCTAAGGATAATTTGAATAAATCTGGAACAGCAAAATTGAACAACTTTATAAACAATCATTAATTTTCCAAATTCTCTTAACTGTTCATTGATAATTGAATAATTGATAACTGTATTAAGGGTTAAATTGTGTGAGTTCATCCCCTCGTCCAGACAAGTCTATTTTTGCTTATCCTTTTGCGATTATCTCTGCGATCGCTTTAGCTATGTATATTTTGAGGGGGTTTGGACTTTTGGGCTTCCTTCCCGGTGGTATTTTGATGTCACTGTTCCTAATCAGCTTAGGATTAGGCATCGCCTACGGTATTGACCAAACCTTGCGTTATTGAGTCGCCCGTTGTCTAATAAAAAAAATGTGTTATCTTAATTGAAGGGAAAGAGAAATCCCAGTCATTTTGAAACTAAAACCGTTCAGGTAGAAAGGAGGTGATGCCCATGATTGAAAGTAGTATAACCATGGGTCGTTTAGTTAGAGTTTATCGGCTGCGTGCCGGGGCTGTTCTTTAAAGAACCCAGCTTAACTCGTTTTATCTTAAAGCGCTGGAGAGCTGAACTTTATAGTTCCTTCCGGCAGCCAGATACTAACTAGAAGACCCGCTACACCGCTCCCATATCAAGTGCTTAATTGTACTGAGTGGGAGCGGATAGTTTTTTGGGGACAATTTTTTTTGGCATTGCTGGGTTTAAAGTTATGAATTGCTTTTGTCGACAATAAATCCCCTGCCCCCTAAATCCCCCAAATTGGGGGACTTTGAGTTTTGGGAGACTTCAAATTCTTTTCTCTACCCCAGAATTAGGGGGCAGGGGGGCGAAATCAGAGCCACGAAGCAACACCTTTTTTTGAATTGTACGGCTTTGCCGTTGTCGTAGACTAAATTTGGATAAAATGCAACTACTTAGTGATCAAGAAATTCAACAGCATCTTAGTCAATTATCTGGCTGGGAATTAGAAGGTAAGAAGATTAAGTATCTTTTCAAATTTAAAGATTTTGTCGCAGCGATTGATTTTGTGAATAAACTAGTAGAACCAGCAGAATCTGCCGGACATCATCCTGATTTGGAAATTTCTTATAACAAAGTTACTGTGAGCTTAACTAGCCATGATGCAGGGGGCTTAACTGAAGCAGACTTTGAAATGGCCAAGAAGATTTCCCTAATAGCTAGTCACTAGTTGCTAATTTTGTTTACTTGTCCTAGTTCCTGAACTGCCGAGCAAAATAACTCTAACTTTTGGCAGTACAAATCAAACTAGTGGTATAAGTATACTTGCCTGTAGCTTAATTTAGCTTCCTCATAAAAACTTTCCAAAAGTTTTTATGATCATGGGAACTCCATAAGTAAACGGGTTGTCTAAAAGAATCTAGGGCTGGTTTATACACCAACTAAAAAACCTAGCATAAACTACTTGAGTTACTGTTTAACATTAGCGGTGTATCATATGTTTAAGAGTGAGGATGTAACTCTACAAGTCAAGAGGTGTGAGGAAAAGTTAACTATGTCGAAATTACTCTGGAAATCATTGCTGGTCAGCCCAGCTATCTTAGGCGTTGTCTTAGCTTCTTCTGCTAACGCCGCAGGTACTCAAGTTCCTGCAAATCAATTGGATGTTGCTGAAGCGGAAGTCTCTTTAGAAGAGTCTGCTAACTTAGAAGCTTCTGCAACCACAGAAGTAGCCCCTGAATTAAATTTTGAAGTTCCCCAAGAAACTCCTGTTGCCCAGGCTGACAACAGCGAAATTATCAACCAAATCAACGAATACAGCGGCGACAGCAATGCTCTTGACCAAGTAACCAGCGTCAATCAGCTTTCTGATATTGATCCTTTCTGGTTCAGTGCTGTACAAAAAATGGTTGACAAATACGGTTGTATTGTTGGCTATCCTGATGGAACCTTCAAAGGGCAAAGAAATATTACCCGCTACGAATTTGCAGCAGCAGTTAGCCGTTGTATGGAGTGGGTAGAGGAAAATATCGGCAGTGTAGATGGTACAGATTTAGCCACTCTACGCCGCTTAGTACAAGAATTTGAAGCTGAACTTGCTGTATTAGGTGCAAGAGTTGATGACCTCGAAGGTCGTGTTGCTTTTGTTGAAGACCATCAATTCTCTACCACTACCAAGTTAGACGGTGAAGTTATCTTCGCTCTTACCGATGAGTTTGGTACTAGCAATGATAACAATACGATTTTTGTAGATAGGGGTCGTTTAGCTTTAAATACTAGCTTCACTGGAAGTGACAACCTAGTTACCCGTCTTGCTTTTGGTAACTCTACTGTATTTGACACTGGTACTGGCAGCGCTGAAGCTACCCAAAGCTTTGACCTCCGTCCTGTTGATGGTGGTAACAACGTAGTAATAGACTGGTTAGCTTACTACTTCCCATTCGGCGCTTCTCAAGTTTATGTAGCAGCTTGGGGTGGTATTTGGAGTGATATTGCTCCTACCTTAAACCCTTATTTTGAAGACTACGACGGCGGTAATGGTGCTTTAACAGCTTTCGCTTCTGAAAGCCCCATCTACCGTATTGGTGGTGGTACTGGTGGTGCTGTTAGCCTTGGCGTTGGTCTTTTAGAAAGTGTTTTAGGCCCAAGTACTGTTACTTTTGGATACCTAACTGGTAACGGAAGTGTTCCTGGTGACGGCTTTACCAATGTTGCTGGTGATCAAGGGAGTGGCTTATTTAGTGGTGACTATGCTGCCTTGGGTCAAATCAACTTTAACTTGGGAGATCGTATTGGCTTAGGTGCTACCTACGTGCATGGTTATCACAACGGTGGCAGCGCTATTTATGACCTTGGCGGGCTTTCTAGTGGTGTTGTTGGTACAGGCCCAGCAAACTTCCCTCATATTAATTCAGGTACTGCTGTAACTAACTCCTACGGCCTTGAAGCTGCTTTCCGCTTAACTGAGAATATCTCTATCAGCGGATTTGGCGTTTACACAGACGTTATTTCCATCCAAGAAGGAGATACAGAAAGCTGGAGTTATGGCGCTGGTGTTGCCTTCAATGACTTAGGTAAAGAAGGTAGCGTTTTAGGTATCTTCGGTGGCGCACAACCTTACAGTATCTTAGATCCAACTGGTGCTGTTGCTACAGACTCAGTTACTGGTAACGTGCTAAATGATATTCCTTATACTGTTGAAGCCTTCTACAAGTATCAACTTAGCGATAACATCTCTGTTACTCCTGGTTTAATCTGGATCACCAATCCTAACCAAGACGAAACAGCAGAAGATGCTTGGATCGGTACTTTGAGAACCACCTTCAGTTTCTAAGCAAGTCAAATCTTTGATTTCGGCGTTGCTGATCGTCAATCTGATTCCGCCCCTCTGCCCCCCATAAATGGGGGGAGAAAAGAACTCAAAGCCCCCTAAAACTCAAAGTCCCCCAATTTGGGGGATTTGGGGGGCAGGAGATCGAGGGAGTCTTAATTTCTGTTAGTCAAACAAAGCCCTGCTTGTAAGCGGGGCTTTTTCATAAAAAAGCGCCCCAAAAAAGATTTTTTTATCCATAGCCACTATTACTCCTGACAATATTCAGGGCGAAAATTGGGTTGTTCCTGGTAAAACTCGAAACAGTAGGGTGTAACTAAATTGCTTACTTCTGGCAAGCTAGGTAAAGAATTAGGTAAGTTGAGTAAAGAGTTTCCGACAGGAATTGTCGGCATAATGGAAACACTCACAACACCATCATTAGTATCAGCAATAGTATTAAAGTTAAGAAATTGTCCCAATTCCCCGGTTAAAACTGCCCCAAGAGGTGGAGTCACCACATTCTTACTGAAACCTTGCCCATAAACTCCTGTTTTGCTACCATCTTGTCCCTCACTCGCCCAAACTACCACCAAGCCACCGTTAGCTAAACCAATTAGGGAAGGGTTGGTTTGGGCATCATTAGTAGTGGTGTTGATAGCAAACTCACTACCAACTTTATCACCTTGGGGATTGTAACGTTGCCCATAAACCCCATCGCTACTACCATCCTGCCCTAAACTTTCCCAAGCTATAATAAACCCCCCATCTGCTAAGGCTGTAGCTTTGGGGTTTTCTTGAGTCCTATTGGTGAAAGTATTAATTTGCATTTCCTTGTTGATGGTATTGCCGTTGGCATCATAAAGTTGGGCATAAACCCCTTTACCGCTACCGTCTTGATCATTACTTTCCCAAGTAACCACAAAGCCACCATCACTTAAACCAGTAAGGTGAGAATCTCTTTGGGGCTTGATGGTTTCTGTGTTAACCTGCAACTCATTTCCCACAGGATTACTATTCATATCAAAACGTTGGCGATAAATACCTTCTTCACTACCATCTTGATTCTTACTAACCCAAACTGCTACAAAACCGCCATCAGCTAAACCAACTATGGTAGGGACAGTTTGATCATTGTTAGTAGTAGTATTAATCAGAAATTCCGTGGCGATGGCATTGCCACTAAAATCATAGCGTTGTCCATAAATGCCGTCGCCGCTACCATCTTGTTCCCTACTTTCCCAAGTAACTATAAATCCCCCATCAGCTAAATTCGTGATATTAGGGTTTTCCTGGGAGTTGGTAGTAGTGGTGTTGATCTGAAACTCTCCTGCTACCGGGCTACCTTGGTTATTATAAATCTGCCCATAGACCCCTTGACTATTGCCATCTTGCCCCTCACTTTCCCAAACCACTACAAAACCACCGTTTGCTAAGGCAACAACTTTAGGATCTTCCTGGGAGTTAGTAGTAGTGGTATTAACAAGAAACTCGCCCCCCAACTTACTACCTTGGTTATCATAAATCTGACTATAAACCCCTTGATCATCCCCATCTTGCCCCTCACTCTCCCAAACCACTACAAAACCACCATCCCTTAAAGCCGTGACATCAGCAGTATCCTGCCCTTCATTGGTAAAAGTATTGATAGCAAACTCATTACCTCTGGGGGTTAAGTTATGGCTTCCCGTCTCCGTTAAAGTTACCGTACCATTCACCCCGCTATTATGGCGACGGCTGGCACGAACATTACTATAACTGTTAGCAACAGGAGATACTTGTAAATCATAGGCGGTTAAAGCAACTGTGCCGCCATCACCACTACTTAAGCCACCATCGGCAGAAACTTCTGCAAGCCCTGCAATGGTTAACTTATTCCCTGCTTGCATAATCACCTGCCCACCATCGCTATTACCCGTACCATCAGCACTAATTCTCGCGTTATCTTCTATCGCAATATGATCAGCAAATAGTGCCACAACTCCCTGTTGTGCCGCGATTTCTCCCAACTGTTCAATGCTATTGTTACCATCAGTGGTAAGGTTAAAAACCATTCTCCCTAAAGCAGACTCCGATACTTTTACCTGAGTACCTGCGGCTAAAATAGTTTGTCCGGTGGGTGTGATAATCTGTCCTTGATGATTAATGGTTTTCGCTAGTAACCAAACTTGCCCGCCATTAACCGTAGTAATTTGCGCCCACTTTTCTACTACAATCGGGCTACCATTACCAATTTGGTTAAACTGGTAATTACCATTCAGAAAATCTTGATCACTGATATCTAAGGTAGAAAGGATTAAACTTTGGAGGTCAATAACTGCCCCATTTCCCACCAAAATACCGTTACCATTAATTAAGAATACTGCCCCATTAGATTGTAAAGTACCAAAAATCTGAGAAGGATTAACCCCAGTAACGCGGTTAAGGATAGCACTTTGAGAGTTTTCTTGTAAAAAGCGAGTTATTTCTCCGTTATTAATGGAAAACTCTTGCCAATTAATAATTGCCCCAGGAGAATTGGTAATCTGTAAATTTCGAGTCCCCAAACCCTGAAATTCAACCCTACCATTAACTACTGTAGGATTAAGAGGATTGGCGATCGCCGAATAGCCAATACTAGCTAAACCTAAACTTAGCAAAAAAGTAGATATTTTACGAAACACGATGCACCCAGTATCAGTTATCATTCATCAATAAATAATTATTATATGCAGTGGCGACCCGTTTTTTTGAACATATTAGACAAGTCAAAGTTTAAATTGGGTTGCTTTGATTAATTATTAATTGGCGGCTGATACGATGTCTGATTTTGCACCCCTAGCAACTAGCCATTAGCAACTAGCTATTAGCCATTAGCAATTGATATGCCCCTGTCTCGCTTACTTACTTTAATTATTGGCCTCAGTCTTATTTTAGGACTGGTTATTTGGCTGATTATTGCCCTACATCGACTCTATTGGCAAGCTTCTTTTACCTCACCGTTTCTTGCTTTTTTGCTGTTGTTGCTAATTATCACTTTATTGGGGTTGTTAGTTGGGGTATTTATTTATTATTTCTATTCTTCTTCCTCCCAACGTTCTCGTAAAAATCAGCAGAAGCGACGTATAATCGCCAGACTACCGGAACAAAAAACTGAAGCAGCAGAAGAAAATTTAAAAGCGATTCAACAACAAGTAACCCAAGTTCAAGATGAAGTAACCCGCCAAGCTTTATTAACTCGTTCACGAGAAATTGAAGCAAACTTAGCTAGGGGAGAATTGCGAGTTGTCGTCTTTGGGACAGGTTCGGCGGGTAAAACTTCTGTGGTAAATAGTTTAATTGGTAGGGTTGTTGGCGAAGTTAATGCACCCATGGGAACTACCCAAGTAGGAGAAACCTACTGTATGAAAATGCGGGGCTTAAGTCGAGATATTTTAGTTACTGATACACCAGGAATATTAGAAGCAGGTATTGCCGGAACAGAAAGAGAAGAGTTAGCCAGACAGTTAGCCACAGAAGCAGATTTACTCTTATTTATTGTTGATAATGACCTGCGGCAATCAGAATATCAACCCTTAAAAGCTTTAGCCGAAATTGGTAAGCGATCGCTACTCGTTTTAAATAAAACTGATCTTTATTCCGAGCAAGATCAAGAGATTATTTTAGCAAGATTGAGGGAAAGAATCAAAGGTTTTATTGCCGCTTCGGATCTAGTTGCGATCGCTGCTAACCCCCAACCTATTCCTTTAGAAACCGGGGAAATAGTTAAACCAGAATCTGAGGTGATGCCCTTAATCAAACGCCTCGCCGCCGTCTTACGGGCAGAAGGAGAAGACTTAGTTGCAGATAATATTCTCCTGCAATCTCAGCGTTTAGGAGAAGAAGCCCGGAAACTTATTGATCAACAGCGTCGTAAGCAAGCCGATAAAATCATTGAACGCTTTCAATGGATTGGGGCAGGGGTTATTGCCGTTACCCCTTTACCCGTAATTGATATGTTAGCCACCGCCGCCGTTAATGCCCAAATGGTAGTAGAAATTGGCCGCATTTATGGTTGCGAATTAAACGTAGAAAGGGGCAGAGAATTAGCCCTTTCTTTAGGCAAAACTTTAGTTAGTTTGGGGGTGGTGAAAGGGGCAACGGAATTAATTGCTAGGGTTTTACAATTAAACGTAGCCACCTACTTAATTGGCAAAGCCATTCAAGGAGTAACTGCAGCTTATTTAACTCGTATTGCCGGCAAAAGTTTCATTGAATATTTCCGCCATGATCAAGATTGGGGAGATGGGGGCATTACAGAGGTAGTACAAAGACAATTTCAACTTTCCCGCAAGGATGAATTTCTTAAATCTTTTGTGCAAGATGCGATCGTTAAGGTAGTTAAACCCCTCAAAGATCATCTTCCCGTTGAAAATGAATTAGAAGCCGAAATTGAAGTTGAATTAGAAAGAGTAGAAGATGATTGGGAGAAAAGAAACTCCTCTTACGGCGAATGGTGAAATCCTGATTGACTGACCAAAAAGAAAAGGAAAAAGCAGAAAAGAGTAATGAGGAGAGGGATAGAAAGGACACCTAACCACCTGTAAGTAAATATGCCCTACTAAAAAATGAATTAGACTTAAGCGAATAAGACTAGCCATATTGAGCGACTCAACTGCACATTAAGGCAGCGAATTTCGCGATTGGTTAGAAAAGCTCTTTCTTTTTCCAAGAAACTGGAAAATCATATTGAAGCTATCTGGAATTTTGTCCATCACTACAATAAATCATTACCTGTTTAGGACTACCAATATCTCTAAAAGTAGGAGCGATCGCGTACTATTATTAAATTAGGTCTAAAGTTTTGAGTCGTGTGGCGATACTCTACGGGTGCGGCGAAGCGATCGCATCCTGATAACTATAGGGTAGATTGATAGCTAAAAAGCTAATAGCCATTAGTGACAAGTTAAGCTGTTAGCTATCCTAGATTTTATACTCTCCGGGATAAATCTACGGAGTTTTCAGTTTTGATTTTTACAAAATTAGTGAAATGCCAGTCAATCATTCCCTAACATCAGCGCAAATCGCTATTTATCGCCAAACTTCTCAAAAACGCTGGCGTAAAAGTGAACCGCTACGCAAAAAAAGACGACAGAAAGCCTGGCAGTTAGCCCAGCAAGCTGCTACTATCCTAAAAGATAAATTTGGCGCTACTAAGGTAATGGTATTCGGCTCTTTGGTAGATGAAGAACGTTTTACCCTTTGGTCTGATGTAGATATTGCTGCTTGGGGAATATCTCCTCAAGATACATTCACAGCAATGGGAACCTTATGGGATTTGGATGAGGAAATTGAAGTTAATTTAGTGGATGTAGGGGTTTGTCGCTCTCATATCCTCAAAGCTATCCTCGAAGAAGGAATAAATCTGTGACCAAAGCAAGATATCAAACTCTTGCAGCACGCATTGAGTCTGAGGTTGCAGATTTGGCAAGAGTAGCTGAACGGAGTCAAAGGGCAATGCAGGCTTATCATCAAAGCAGATCAGAAAATCAAGACCTGTTTTTAGATTCAGTAGCTCTTAGTCTCCACGACTTTTATACAGGTTGGGAACGTATTTTTTGCCAAATTGCTACTGTTGTAGACGAAGATTTACCTTCAGGAAGTCAATGGCATCAAGCACTGTTAACTCAGATGGGTCAAAACTTATCAGAGATTCGCCCAGCAGTAATCTCCGAAGAGACAATTCAAAGTTTAGATGAATATAGGCGTTTTCGCCATGTGGTGAGAAATGTCTATGGTTTTGATTTGGACTGGCAAAGGATTGAACCCTTAATTACTAACTTAGTTGAGGTATTTACCCAACTAGAGAGTGAATTATTAGCTTTTAGCGGTTTGCTGGAGAAAATAGCAAGTGATGAGTAGAATGAGAAAAATACCAGGGATAGTACCATGGAACTACTATACCAACCGGGGGCAATCATTGAGCAGCGCTATCGCCTTAAAGAGGTATTAGGGCAAGGTGGTAGCGGTACAACCTACAAAGCCCAGAATTTAGTAACTAACCAACTAGTAGCTATTAAAATTCTTTCCTTTCGCCATCTGAAAGACTGGAAACAACTGGAACTATTTGAAAGGGAAGCACAAGTTTTAGCCCAACTAAATCATCCCCACATTCCCCGCTATCTGGACTACTTTGCTGTTGATGACTCCTTTTGCATCGTACAGGAGTTAGCACCGGGTAAATCATTAGCTGAGTTAATAGCTGAAGGGAAACGTTTTAGTGAAGCAGAAGTTAAAGACATTGCGATACAAATACTGGAAACATTAGTTTATCTACATTCTCAGAAACCACCTGTTATTCATCGGGATATTAAACCGGAAAATATTATTGTCGGGAATAGGGAAAAGGAAAGGCAAGAGGCAATAGGCAATAGGCAAGAGAAACAAGCGGAAGATTTTGGTGAAATACTTACGGTTAGTACTTCCAAGCAAAGCAAAGATAACCATGTTTCTAATTCCTCACATCTGAAAAAGTGGAGGAAAGGCAAAAATCAGGTGTTTCTGGTAGACTTTGGTGCAGTGCAGAACACCTACCACAGCACTCTAGCACGAGGAAGTACAGTAGTAGGAACCTTTGGTTATATGGCCCCGGAACAGTTTATTGGGCAAGCAGTGCCAGCTAGTGATTTGTACGGTTTGGGAACAACATTACTATTTTTGTTAACCCACCGTTCCCCAGCAGAGTTACCAACTCAGGAGTTAAGTATTGATGTAAGGGTCTGCACACAGGTTTCTGAGCATTTAACAGCATGGCTAGAGAAGACAGTGGAAGCCGATGTAGCAGATAGGTTTGGTTCAGCGAAGCAAGCTTTAGCTCAGTTAATGAAAAAGAATCAGCAAAAGTTAGTTCTTAGCTCAGGGATAAAGTGGCAAGGTTTAGTTGTGGTGGCGATAGGAACAATTGCTGCAAGTTGGTTAATTATGCAACTACCCTTTTATTTAACTGCTAAGTTAGGCTTGTTTCCTCAAGGAGTGTATGACGCAATCGAAGAGGGGAATGTGGAGCGAGTTGAGGAGTATTTAGAAACTGGTGTTGATCCTGATTTGAAAACAGAAAAAGGTGAGTTTAAGCATTTAAGTCTTTTATATTATGCAGTCGAGCAAAACCAGAAAGAAATAGCTGAGGTATTAATTTCGAGGGGGGCGGATGTTAATCTTACTGGTCGATACCAAACACCACTGCATATAGCTGCTACAAGAGGTTACGAGGAAATCGCTCAGTTACTGGTTACTCACGGGGCTGATGTTAATTTTGTGGAGAAACAAAATGGCTATACACCATTGCATTATGCAGCATGGCATGGGCATCGTGAAATAGCTGAGTTGCTAATTAATCAGGGGAGTGACGTTAACGCTGCTACATATTCTGGTTTCACGCCACTGCATTTAGCAGCAGGACGAGATTATCATCAAACAGTTGAGTTACTTATCAATCAAGGCTCTGAGCTTAGTCCTGTTGACCAGTGGGGAGAAACCCCTCTAGGCAGGGTAGCGAAGCGAGGTCATCAGACAACAACCGAATTACTTAAAAGTCACGGTGCAAGATGATGAGCAAAAATAATCGGCAACCAACCCCACCTTATCATCCCATAATACCAATTATTGAAAGTCTTCAACGCCACCCAGGAATAGGCTGCATACTCTTAGTAACAGTATTACCAATCTCAATAACAGCAAGGGTACTGGGCTTAATTCTTCAGCCATTATGTTACTTAGCTACAAAGTTAGGATTATTCCCTAGAAATAAGAAGACACCACTACATGAAGCATCTAAGCAAGGTGACGAAGAAGAAGTTGAGAGATTGATTGCTCAAGGTAGTAATGTTAATGTCGTTGATCAAACTAGAAATACGCCACTACACTATGCAGCATTTGGAAATCATTTAGAGATAGTTACTATATTAGTTGAGCAAGGTGCGGATGTGAATGCTGTTGATAAAAAGGGGCATATCCCACTGCATTATGCCGCAACGAGAGGTTATGAGGAAATAGTTACTATATTAGTTAATCATGGGGCTGATATTGATGCTGTTACTGAATCTGGGAATACGCTACTACAAGAAGCGGTAGCAAAAGGTAAGCATGAAATAGTTACTATGTTAGTTAATTACGGGGCTAATGTGAATGCTGTTGATAAAAAGGGAAATACACCGCTATATCATGCAATACGGAGAGGTGAGCAAGAAATAATCACTACATTAATTGACCACGGAGCTGATATTGATGTTATCACTGAATCTGGGAATACACTACTACAAGAAGCAGTAGAGAGAGGTAATCAGGGAATCGTTAATATGTTAGTTAGTCATGGGGCTAATGTTAATGCTGTCAGTAAATATGGACTTACGCTACTACATTATGCAGCACGGGGATCTAACCAGAAAATGGTCACTATGTTAGTTAATCATGGGGCTAATGTCAACGCTGTTGCTGACGATGGAAGTATACCACTACATCATGCAGCAGAGAGAGGTAATCAGAGGATAGTCACTATGTTAGTTGATCATGGGAGCAACGTTAATGCTGTTGATCATCTTGGAGATACGCCGCTACATGATGCAGCATGGAAAGGTCATCGAAAAATAATCACTATGTTGATTAATCAAGGTGCTGATGTCAATGCTGCTAATGAAAAGGGGCATACACCACTATATGGCGCAGAAGTGAGAAGTCATAAAACAACAATCAAATTACTTAAAAGCAAAGGTGCAAGATAATGAGTGATAAACCTACAGTAAAGTCCCGCGATCGCAAATTACAACAACTACATCAACCAGGAACAATCCTTAACCAACGCTATCGCCTTAGCAATGTCATAGGAGAAGGTGGTATCGGCATCACCTACGCAGCACAAGACTTAGAAACAAACCAACCAGTCGCCCTAAAAACTTTATCCCTAGAACGCTTAACAAATTGGAAAGTACTAGAACTTTTTGAAAGAGAAGCCCGCATCCTCGCAACCTTAAACCATCCCTCTATCCCTGATTACATCGACTACTTCCACGTTGATGAACCTGAAAACAAAAACTTCTACCTTGTACAGCAACTAGTTACAGGAGAATCTCTTGCTGAGTTGGTAGAAAAAGGCTGGAAAGCAACCGAAACAGAAGTTAAACAGTTGGCAACCCAAGTATTAAATATTCTCACCTATCTACACTCCTTAATTCCCCCAGTTATTCACCGGGACATCAAACCTCAAAACATTATTCGCACCAAAGAAGGAAAAATCTTCTTGGTGGATTTTGGTGCAGTGCAAGATACCTATCGCCATACTGTTGCTAAAGGAAGTACGGTAGTAGGAACCTTCGGTTACATGGCCCCGGAACAGTTTCGGGGACAGGCAACTCCAGCTACTGATTTTTATGGTTTAGCAACCACTTTACTCTTTGTCTTGACAGGAAAATCCCCTGCCGACTTGCCCCAACAACAACTGAAAATCAACTTCCGCCCCACAGTGCCACTCTCCCCTAACTTTGCTAACTGGTTAGACAGAATGCTCGAACCAGCCAAGGAACGACGCTTTCCTGATACAAAAGCTGCCCTGGCCGTGTTGTCAGGGGAAAAACGATTAGCTGACTATCCTCTATGGCAACGCAAACGCCCTAAGCAAAATTCCCTTAAGGTGACTAAAACTGAAGAGCAATTAACGATTCAAATTGCCCCTGTTTGGTTAAAGAGTAATCAAGCACTTAGACTAACTTTTTCAACCATTGTCAATGGTATCTTTTTAATAATTATGTTGCTTTGGTTTCGGAATATATGGATACAACTATCCTTAGAAGATGTTTTTTATCAAGATTTCAGTGCTAACAGCATATACTTAATGTTCTTTTCTATATTGATTTTATTAGTAATAATTGCTAGTGGTTGGTTAGAGAAGCATCTTTTATCTTCTTGTTTAGAAACGATGTTTCCTCTCCATCTTGAGGTTAATCGAAATGTTTTTTTGCTTAAGCGTGAGTATTTTGGGAGTTATCCTAGTTGGTTGAAGAAGCGCTTTAGGATTAAGAATTTCCCTAAAATAGAATTAAAAAATAGAGCTTTTAGAGGGAGATGTATTAATGTTTATCCTGATACTAAAAGTAAACACTTCTCTTTTGGCGCTTTTATAAAAGAATCAGAACAAGAATGGTTAGTAGAAGAAATCGAGACATTTTTTAAAAGATTTATTTAGGAATAGCAAGTCGCACCAAGAGACTATAATAAGCGCAGTCCAGTTCTTTTGCAAACTAGTAAAAAGAGGATGCGATCGCAGGGTAATCGAACTTACCTTCTTATTCGATTTCATTAGTCGGAAAAATCTCAAACTTGGAGAGTAAAAATTTTAATCTATTCTTTAATCTTTCATCTTTTCTTGAACTAATATTAAGTACTTATTGACAAAACACAGTCTTTCAAGCTCCACAAGCAGCTCATTTTTGTAGTATAAATATTGTTTCTTGTTGTTAAATTGGCTACAAAAAGTCAATTTTGTATAACATGATGCAAAGATTTCGTTAAATCCAGGTTAAAATCATTTACATTAAGACAAACTTCGGTTAGAAAAATTGCAGACACTAACTTCGCAAGTTAAGCAAACAGATTTTCCTGCCAGTATCTTCCACTTAGATAATGGTTTAACAATTATTCATCAGCACATCGCCGCAACCCCTGTGGTAGTAGCAGATGTTTGGGTAAAGGCTGGGGCGATGAGAGAACCCCAGGAATGGTCAGGAATGGCTCATTTCCTAGAGCATATGGTCTTCAAAGGGACAAAACGTGTTGCTCCGGGAATATTTGACCAAGTAATTGAAAGTCGCGGTGGCACTACAAACGCTGCAACAGGTCATGACTACGCCCATTTCTATTTAACCACAGCATCTACTTACCTAGCTGATACATTACCTCACTTAGGGGAAATTCTTCTTCAAGCAGAAATTGCCGAGGTCGAATTTATTCGGGAACGAGAGGTGGTAATAGAAGAAATGTACTCTTGTTACGATGATCCAGATTGGTTGGGTTTCCAAGCTTTATGCAACACCCTTTACCAATGCCATCCCTACGGACGTTCTATTTTAGGGGAAGAAGAACAGTTAAAAGGTTATACCCCAAACCAAATGCGCTGTTTCCATGCTTCCCACTATCAACCGGAGAATATAACAGTCTCCATTGTGGGGGGAGTCTGCCAAGAAGAAGCTTTATCTTTAGCTACAGAAGCTTTTAGCAACTTTAAACCCCGTTCAGAATGTCCTCCCTCCTTAGTAGAAGCAGAACCCCCCTTAACAGGAAATCGCCGTAGAGAACTGCATTTACCTCGCTTAGAACAAGCAAGGTTGTTAATGGGCTGGATGGGACCAGGAGTAGGGGAAACGATTGGTAGCTTAATAGATATTAAGTCTAAATCTCCCCTTAAAGATGCTTACGGTTTAGACCTTTTGGCTGCTATCTTAGCTAGCGGTCGTTCCTCAAGATTAGTACGGGAGTTGCGGGAAGAAAAACGCCTCATCCAAGATATTAGCTGTGATTTTTCTCTCCAGCAAGATTCCAGCCTCTTCACCATCAGCGCTTGGCTAGATCCAGAAAATTTAGAAGAAGTAGAAACTATTATCTGCGATCGCTTGCACCAACTGCAAATAACTCCTGTTCAACCAGAAGAATTAAATCGCAGCAAGCGCCTACTATGCAATGATTTTGCCTTTTCCACGGAAACCCCAAGTCAATTAGCGGGTTTATACGGTTACTACAACACTGTAGCCACAGCCGAGTTAGCCCTGATCTATCCCTTTGGTATCCAAAAAACAACTGAGTTAGATTTACTACGTATCGCCAATCAATATCTTTCACCAGAACGATATGCAGTTACAGTAGTAAATAATTGATAAAATTAATAATTGATCATGGCCGTGGAGCAAACTCAGAAAATTCATAGTAAAGTTTTAGCTAACGGTATCAAAATACTATTTGTCGAAAACCCTGCTGCGGATATTATTTCTGGCCGTATTTTTTTTAAAGATGCTGGCATGAGGGAGATGTCCCGCGAAAAGGCAGGGCTAACTCATTTATTGGCCTCTGTCATCACCAAAGGAACTCAGGGGTTATCCTCAGCCCAAATAGCTGAACGTATTGAATCTGTGGGGGCAAGTTTGGGCGCAGATGCAGCAGCAGATTACTTTTTAATCAGTCTTAAAACTGTTTCTCAAGACTTCCAGAATATTTTTCAACTCGCCGGGGAAATTCTGCGCTCACCAACTTTTCCTCAAGAAGAGTTTGAATTAGAACAACATTTAACGATACAAGACATTCGTTCCCAGCAAGAGCAACCTTTCAATGTCGCTTATAATCAACTACGGCAGTTGATGTATAAACAACATCCCTATGGAGTTTCTATCTTAGGTACACAAGAAACTGTTTCTAAATTAACGCGCCAAGACTTGCAGGAATTTCACAAAACTTATTTCCACCCCAGTAAAATGGTAGTGAGTATTTCCGGTCGCTTGAAGCCGGAAGGGGCTTTCAAATTAGTGCAAGAAACCTTTGGAGATTGGCAACCTCCCTCAATTTCTGTTTCCAAGCAAGAAACCCCTAATATTAATTCCCAGCCAGAAGTTGGAACCATAATCCAAGATACCCAACAAAGTATTGTTATCTTAGGCTATCTAGCTTCATCAGTTTATCAACCTGACTTTTTTGCCCTCAAACTTCTCAACACCTATTTAGGTAATGGTTTGTCAAGTCGTTTATTTGTAGAACTGCGAGAGAAGCGAGGCTTAGCCTATGATGTCTCTTCTTTCTATCCTACCAGAGTTGATAACTCTCAATTTGTAGTTTATATAGGAACAGCACCAGAAAATACGGAAATTGCCTTAACTGGCTTGCGCCAAGAAACAGAACGTTTATGCAACATTGAGTTAACACCAGAAGAATTACAAACAGCTAAAAATAAGCTTCTAGGTCAATATGCGTTAGGGAAACAAACCAACTCAGAAATAGCTCAAATTTATGGTTGGTATGAAACCCTCGATTTAGGAGTAGATTTTGATGTTCAGTTTCAAGAAGAAGTTTCTAGAGTAACACCTCAAGAAGCTCAAGAAGCTGCTTGTCGCTATTTCGGTGAACCCTATGTATCTATAGTGGGGCCAGTGGGTGATCAGCAATAATCGCTAATAACAGCTTATAACTACTTAAGCAAAATTAGAGTCAAGGGAACAGGGAAGGAATTGATACCTTTGCCCTCTTCCCCTGTAACCTGATTAGGTAGTTGCTTTTTGACTAACCCCCCCAGTAGATTTAGTTTGGGCAAATTTAGGAACCATCTCTTCTTCTTCTAAGGGTGCAAACTCAATATGATTGAGTAAGGTTGTCACAAAAGCAAAGACGAGGAAGGGTAGAGATAATACCAAAACAATTCCGACAGTGGCTAAGGCAAATATTTGGCGAGTGCTACTCCACAGGGCAAGAGTTGTTGCTAGGCTAATGAAAATGACGATTAACCAGACAATTATTTGTCCATAAACGTCGCCGAAGCTTAAGGTGCAGATCAAGCGGTACTTAGGAAATTCGTTGTCCATAGCTTAATTACTTAACTTTCTCTCTAATTTTGACACTAAGTTATTGAAGAGGTTTCTTGAGAATATCTAAAGGTTTTTTCAAAAAGTTGCTATGACATGACCAAAAAAACGGAGAGGGAGGGATTCGAACCCTCGACACCCTTGCAGGTGTAGCAGTTTTCGAGACTGCCGCATTCAACCGCTCTGCCACCTCTCCAAAGATGTTAGGTTATTAATATATTACCTTGTCTTTCAACTATAATCCTGAAGCATCGGCATCAACAATATCTAAATTGCTTTGAAATCCATCTTCAGGTATCCATTGAACAGCACCGTTGCGACTTGTCCAATATAACTGAGTTTGTTTTTTCTTTAGTTCTTCGGTGATTTCCGCTTCCAAAGTACTGGCAGAGGCGATCGCTACTTTAGGTTTTAAAAAACTTAGCCAGGTTTTTCTAAAACTGTCCCCATTCCAGATGATCACTTGGGGGGCAGATTCTGGGGTAGAGGTAAGTTTTTGTAAGTACTGATTGATGGCTTCAATTTGAGTATTGAGTTTACTTTGTCCGAAAATTAACCATGTCTGGTTACGGATCTTGAGTTGCAAGGCGGGGGGATCGGCACTAATTAATTGCATTACTACTGAGGCAACCGCCGTAGGTTGTTTGAGGGGGAGAGGTTGTGAGGATGTTGAGGAGAGGTTTTTGGTGGCAGCTTCGGTATAAAAGAAGTTTTGGATTGGCATCTGGGCAAATATTTCTTGCCAACCGCTAGTTAAATCTGGTTGAAATTCTAAAGCAACTGCCCAATCTATTTTATTTATGCCTTCTTGTTGCAGAAAGGGTATGACTGTAAATAAAGCTGTATTATCATTGCCGCTATTAATGAGGGTGACTTTACCTTGATCTTGAATTACTAAAACCTGCTCTTCATCTGCTGCTAAGACGGTAACTTGGAATAAGCCTACTTGTTTTTGGACTATGGGGATGGTGATAATCAAAGCTGCAAATAAGGCCGCTAGCCACCAACGACGCTGAAGCCATTTGCTATAAAAGACGAAAATGATCACACCGTAAAGTAGTAGTACAGAAGCTAAGGAAATGCTCCCTACTGCACGGGTACTTCCTGGTAAGTTGGTGAAAAACTCTACTATGGCAATGAGGAAGTGGATTGGGTAATAAAGTAGGGAGGCAGCATAGGTTCCGGCAGTAGGTACAATTAAAGCAATTAAGGCGCTTATCATGCCCCCCAAACTAACTAAGGCAACTATTGGGGCAGTAATAATATTAACGGCGATACTATAGGTGGCAACAATGTTGAAGTAATAAAGTTGCAGGGGTAAAACCCAGGGGAAAATTGCCAGGGGAACAGTGATGATTGAAGCGATGGTTGGGGGTAGCCAATCTAGCTTTTTCAGGAGGGGAGGGAGGGTGACAATTAAACCCAAGGTAGCTAGGAAGCTTAATTGGAAACCAATATCAACAATCCAAGTTGGTTGCCATAACAACAGGAATATAGCAGCTAATAATAAGGAACCTAATTGTCTGACTTTTCTTTGGGTTAATAGGGCGATTAAAGCCCCAATACCCATGATAAAAGCCCGCATTACCGAGGGCTGACATCCCGTCAAACCGACGTAAATAAATAAGGTGGCTAGGGCAATGATAAATCGTGTTCGCACCTTGAAAGGGTGAGTTAAACCTAAAACCACCCCCAAGATTAAGGAGACATGGAAGCCAGAAGCAGCTAAGACATGGGCTAATCCGGCTTTGATAAACAAGTCACTAATATCTTTGGGTAAATCAATTGCCCGTCTCCCCAAAACAATGGAACTAAGTAATAAACCTTCCGGGCTACCTAATGAAGCTACTTGCGATTTATTAATACGTTGGCGTAATTGCCACAAACCCCAATTCTTTTCTTGGTTTACTTCCGGGAAAATAACCTGCTTACCATTAAAACCAGCGAATATACCTTGACGGGCTAAGTAAGCTTGAAAATCAAATGCCCCTGGATTTAAAGGAGGTTGAGGGGTGTATAAAGTTCCAGTTATGTATAAAATTTGCTGGGGATGTATCCCCGTACCTTGGAGTAAAGGAACTGTTACATACAATTTCCCTTCTACCCCTCGATTCACTGCCTTCTTACCTTCCTTGCCCTCTACTTCATTAACCCTTTGGGCAGCTAATAAAAACTGCGATCGCTGACTGCGAGTAGTACGAGGGGAGGTTAAGACTCTGCCTTGCACTGTAACCAACTGTTCTTTTTGGGGAACTAATTTGCTAACATCATTATTTGCTGGTTGCGGGATTCTCAGTTGTAAATAAATCACAGCAACAGCCGCAATTAAACCGGCCACAAGCCAAACCCCTTTTTTGGGGCCAGTTTTCCAAACTTTGGGTACAAGGGCTGTCATGACAATACCTAGTACCACAAACCCTAAACCTGCACCTCCTACAGTTAACCAAGAGTTAAACTGAGGAGCAAAGTTGATAGCTGCACTGATGAGGAGTCCAGTTATGTAAGCAAGGCAAATAATGGTAGTGCTTTTACGATTCATTTCATCAATGATCAATGTACAGCTTGCTGTTGCCGTTAGGCATCAGTTTTTAATGATGTCTTCGGCAAGGGTAAACCATACAGTGTAAGGCTTGCTGTTAACAATTAGTGGTCAAATTTCACCTGTTATCTTTTACCAAGATCACCCTTTTCCCCTCCCTTCATTAATTTTTATCACCGCTTTTGGAGTAATGGGTTTAAGCTTACCTAAGTTTGGTCGAGTCAGCAAAATTCTTTATACAACAGTTGAATTTACACTAATTATTCTGGCAGGAAATTGCAGATGATTATGTTTCTCAAGCTTTGAAGTTAGGAGTGAGGGGCTATTTTCTCTAAAGATACTCCTTCTAAGGGATTAGCGATCGCCATTCGTTCTATTCAAAAACGAAAGGAAGCTGACCAAACCTGGAGAATCAACCTCCCCGCCACCCCAAAATCAATAGGGCTTCTGACCTAAAAAATTACCAGGGGGATTGTAGTTGCAGACCCAAACTTCTCGACCATTACTCCTCGCCATAGCACAACCTACTTCCGTTGTTTTTGACCAAACAACTTGGGTATAGTGACCACAGACTTTACCAGAGGCGCAACTATTGGTGGCATAGTCATAATCTTTAATTTCTTCTCCCCACATTTGTACTACTCTTTCAGGAGAGAGTTGCTGTCCCCAAGCAGAAGCAAGGTTTTCTCCGTAGGGAGAGTTGAAGCGATGTTCTAAGTTATCTTGTTTAATTAGTTTATTGGCCCAAGCTTGGGCATAACCCGCTAGTTCATCAGACCAACTTAAAGGAGCAACGCCGTGATTTTGTCGCCATTGGTTGTGGGCATCTAACATTTGTTCAATACCTGCTGAAGAGGAAAGATCGTAGACATTGGTAGCAATACCTTCTGCTTGAGCTTCTTCTAAAGATTTGATGCGATCTAATGTAACTCCTTGTTCTGTAATGCCGCTATCTAAATAGGCAACGGTATACTTCCAACCTCCTCTGGTATTGTACCCATAACCCATTAACCGGGCTTCTTGCCAACTACCATTTTGTAAGACATAGACAGGCTTGCCATCAAGGGGATAGGGGGGTTGTTGGGCAAGTAACATGGGCTTTGATGTGGCAGGATTTTGATTAGAGTTTCGTTGTGGCGCTCGCCCTTGGGCGGATAAATTATTGTTAAAGAGAGTAGCAACAAAGGCGATGGTGGCGATGGTAATTTGGGAGAATTGTTTTTTTGTCAGCATCTAGGATTCTTTAGTAATAATTTTTCCCTATTCAGTACAGATTAAATTTTAGGAACCTAGGTTCCTAAAATTTTTCTTATTGCTACTTTGTGGTTTTCTATAGAGTTTATTACTCCTTTATTAGTCGTATAGTAATAGTCCTTAACTTCTTCTCCCCACATTTGTACCACTCTTTCCAGGGAGATTTGCTGCCCCAAAACTGAAGCGAGATTTTCTCCGTAGGGAGAGTCAAAGCGATAAAGAGTAAGCAATGCTGCTGCTTAACTTAAAGCTACCAACTTTGTCGAAATACCTTAACTCCCTTAGCTACAGAAGTTTGCAGATTATAAATTGCTATGAGTATGGCACAATAAGATACGTTAATTAAATATCACTTGTAACGAAATTTCATTAAATAACGAGCTTTCTAATCACTCACAACCTGGAAAGCCTAGCTTAAATTTTGTTTTTTGATGGGATAATACTATAACTAATATGACTGTAACTGCTCCAGCACCGCCAAAAACTCGTCGCGTCGTCTTCCCTTTCACAGCTATTGTTGGCCAAGAAGAAATGAAATTGGCTTTGTTATTGAATGTGATTGACCCTAAAATTGGTGGGGTAATGATCATGGGCGATCGCGGCACAGGTAAATCCACTACCATTCGAGCCTTAGCAGATCTTTTACCAGAAATTGAGGTAGTAGCAGGAGATCCTTTTGGTAGTGACCCTCAAGATCCCGAATTAATGAGTGACCAAGTTAGGGAACAGGTAGAAAAACAACTTCCCTTAACCACCGAAAGGAAGAAAGTGCAAATGATTGACCTTCCTTTAGGTGCTACCGAAGATTGAGTTTGCGGCACTATTGATATTGAAAAAGCTCTTTCAGAAGGGGTCAAAGCTTTTGAACCAGGACTTTTAGCTAAAGCAAATCGAGGTATACTTTATGTTGATGAAGTTAACCTCCTTGATGACCACTTAGTTGATGTACTTTTAGACTCAGCCGCTAGTGGTTGGAATACCGTAGAAAGAGAAGGTATTTCGATTCGTCACCCAGCACGTTTTGTTCTGGTCGGTTCAGGCAACCCGGAAGAAGGAGAATTGCGTCCTCAATTACTTGATCGTTTTGGGATGCACGCCGAGATTCGTACAGTTAAAGAACCAGCCTTACGGGTACAAATTGTTGAACAAAGAGCAGAATTTGACCAAAACCCCCAAGAGTTTCTTATAAAATATCAAAATGACCAAGAAGAATTACAAACTAAACTAGTCCAAGCTAGGGAAAGTTTATCGCAAGTAGAAATGGACTACGAAATGCGAGTAAATATTTCCGAAGTTTGTTCAGAGTTAGATGTAGATGGACTACGAGGAGATATTGTTACCAACCGGGCAGCAAAAGCCCTCACCGCATATGAAGGACGTAAGCAAGTAACCGTTGACGATATTCGTAGAGTTATGACCCTTTGTCTACGCCATCGCTTACGTAAAGATCCCCTAGAATCTATTGATTCGGGTTATAAAGTACAGAAGGCCTTGAGTAGAGTCTTTGGTTTAGCTGAAGAATCAATAGATCAATGATTAATGATCAATGGAGTTCTTGGTTTAGCTGGAGAATCAATGATGCCTAACAGCAACGACAAGCTGAACAACGCTCAATTATGAGTTGTAGGGGCGACCAGTTTTCCAAGTATGCTTAACAAACCAGAGTTAAAATTGGGTCGCCTGTCAGTTATTAATGATGAACCAATGGCTGAACCGCTAATAGAATTAAAGGGAATTAGTAAATCTTTTGGCAGTAATGTCATTCTTGACAATATTGATTTGACTATTAATAGAGGAGAGGCACTGGTTATTATTGGTCCTTCTGGTACGGGTAAATCAACAATATTGAGAATAATTGCTGGTTTGATGGCTCCCGATAGCGGTGAGATTTATGTTAAGGGTAAGCTTAGAAGAGGGTTAATTGAAGATAATCAAGATCCTCTTGGTATTAGTATGGTTTTTCAGCAAGCAGCCTTATTTGACTCCTTAACTGTAGGGGAAAATGTTGGTTTCTTGCTTTACCAGCACTCTAATCTTCCTAAAGCCAAAATTCAGGATTTAGTAGAAGAAAAGCTTGAAATGGTAGGTCTAACGGGAATTAGCGATACTTTCCCCGCACAGCTTTCTGGAGGAATGCGTAAGCGAGTCAGCTTTGCTAGGGCAATTATGGCCAACCCAGAAGATGTCAATAGCAATCCTGAAATTATCCTCTATGATGAGCCTACAGCAGGTCTAGACCCCATTGCTTCTACTGTAATTGAAGATTTAGTACGTCAGCTTCAAGCTGTCTCTCAAGGGTGCGGTACTTATGTTATGGTGAGCCATCAACAAAGTACTATTCGCCGTACTGCTGACCGGATTATCCTTTTGTTTCAAGGCAGTATCCAGTGGCAAGGAGAAGTGGAAGATATTGATAATACAGAGCATCCTGCCATTAGACAATTTTTTAGTGGTAGTCTCGATGGCCCGATCAAGGTAATTGATTAATTACAATAATCCTAAAGTTGAGGAGAAAAAATGCGCTCTCGAACTATGCGGGAAGGTTCTGTTGGTTTATTAATCTTGGTAGCACTAGCTTTATTTGGTGGTCTGATTGTTTGGTTACGTGGTGTGGACTTTGGTAAAAGTAGCTATGATGTAACCATCAAATTTAATGATGCTAATCGTTTAAAAGTAGGGGCCCCAGTACGTTATTTAGGAGTAGATATTGGTACAATCACCAGCATAGTACCCGTTAGTGATGGGGTTAATGCCACGGTGGAGGTTACGGATGCTGATCTGAGAATTCCTACAGATGTAATTATTCTTGCTAATCAATCGGGGTTTATTGGTGAAACCTCTGTGGATATTAAACCCCTTAAGGATGACCTATCGTTACCTTTAAATAAGTCTACTCAGCCGACTAGCAAACAATGTGATTCTACTTTAATTATTTGTGAAGGCGATCGCATCCCTGGACAGATTGGTTCTAGTTTTGATGAATTGCTTTTAGCTAGTTTGCGTTTTGCAGAAATTTATAGTAGTGAAGAGTTTGTTGCTAACATTAATAACCTGACCAAAAATGCTAATGCTGCTGCTTCTCAAGCTGCGGTTTTGAGTAAGGAATTAGCTTTACTTTCTCGCCAAGTACGTCAAGAATTAGGTGCTTTTACCGGGACTGCTAAATCTATTACCAGAGCAACAGACCAAACTTCTGCTCGTTTAGGAATTGCTATCGATAAACTATCTTTAAATGCTGATGTTACTAGTGCTGAACTTGGTAATACTGCTCGTCAATACGGTTCAACGGCTGTGCGTCTTAATGAATTAGCAACTAATGTTAATAGTTTAGTAGTAGATAATCGTGGCAGCTTGGTAACAACCCTCAATAGTCTTGGTACAGTTAGCAATGAAATGCGTGGCTTAGTCGCTAACTTAAATTCTTCTTTGGATGCTAATAGTAGTAGAAGATTAATTAACAACCTAGAAACTCTCACTGCTAATGCGGCTCAAGCATCAAATAATTTAGAAGCTTTGACAGCTAATGCAAGCAATTTAACAGCTAATTTAGAAAATATTACCAGTACTTTTAGCGAAGAAGAAAATTTACTTTTATTGCAACAAACCCTTGACTCCGCCAGGGTGACTTTTGAAAATGTCCAAAAGATTACTTCAGATGTAGACGAACTTACTGGTGATCCTGAATTTCGTAATAACTTATTAAAGTTAGTCAATGGCTTAAGTAATTTAGTCTCTTCTACAGAAATATTAGAGCAACAAATTGAAACAGCTAAAGTCTTAGATTCAGTTAATGTTGCCATTGAAAATTCAGAAGCAACTTTGGTGGATTTATCGGCTATTCCTCAAACCGATACTCAAACCTTCCCCCTCTACACTTCGAGGATTTCACGTTTTTTAACCAGTCAACAACAAGAAACTTTAAATAAAAGAACAATCAAAAAATAAGAGTAATTAGACTCCTACGGTTTCTAACCACTCAAAAATCATGTCTAATTGATTTAAACTAACCAATCCATACTGCCAAAGCACCATGGGTAAAGAGTCGGTACTTTGATTGCTATGGCGTAAAGCAACATCAATAGAAGGTTCAGGAAGTGCTAGGTCATGGCGAAGGAAATCAATTAATTGGTTCAACATAAAAAATACTCTCTTTTTTGTCCCCTGGGTAAATTATTTTTCTAACCCAAACTGATTATGACAAGCCCATATATGCGTACCAGTTTGCGTAATGTATACGCAATGTATAAATTAAAGGGAAGATAATTATTATTGATTTATTTAAGCTACTAATTAAACATGAACTTAAATATTCGCATTGGGAACGGTTATGATATTCACCGTTTGATAGAAGGAAGACCTTTAATTTTAGGTGGTGTAGAGATTCCCCATAGTTTAGGATTGCTAGGTCATAGTGATGCTGATGCCCTTACCCATGCCATTATGGACGCAATGTTAGGGGCTTTAAGCCTGGGAGATATTGGTCATTATTTTCCCCCTAGTGACCCTAAATGGTCTGGGGCTAACAGTTTGATGTTGCTCAAACAAGTTAATCAATTAATTACTGCCCAAGGTTGGCAAATTGGTAATATTGATTCTGTGATTGTGGCGGAACGTCCTAAACTCAAACCCCATATTAAAACTATGGGCGATCGCCTAGCCCAAACCTTAAATTTAGAACCTTCCCAAGTTGGCATTAAAGCGACAACAAACGAAAAGTTAGGCCCTGTGGGCAGGGAAGAAGGTATTTCTGCTTATGCTGTGGTGTTGTTGGTAAAGGAGAACAACCCCAACTAATTAAGTAATTCTATTGTAGAAACTTTGTCCAAAATTACACTCAACAGAATTCCGAATCTTACTGCGTTTTTGGTAGTAATGATCCTAATGCTTCTCCGGATCGATTTTATGCTCAGTAACATTAATCATCAACACAACATTTTCTAGGAGTTAGCTTATGTTTAATCCCAAAAAACAAGTTGTAATTCCCCTACTTATGCTTGCCGCAACACAACTTCTATCGACTTTACCAACTAATGCTCAAACTCCCTTAACTGCACAATCTAAACTAGCAATCAATGGCATTAATTCTGTTAGGGTAGGAATGACCATTACAGAGGCTGAAAAAGCTACTGGACAAAGGCTTTTGTCTCCTTATAATTATGAAGATGACTTTTGTTATTACCGACAAGCAAGAGGTGGGCCTCAAGGGCTAAATTTCATGATTATTGAAGGACAAATCGCTAGGATAGATGTTTTTGGTCAAAGCGAGATAACTACTATTAGTGGCGCTAAAATAGGAGATACAGAAGAGAAAATCAAGTCTCTTTATGGCGACAAAATTAAAGTTAGTCCTCACCCATATATAAAAGGACATTACTTAACTTATGTCCCACGTAGTGTAGAAGATAGCAACTATCGAGTCATTTTTGAAACTAATGAAAGAGGACGAGTAATTTCATTTCGTTCAGGAAGACTACCTGAAGTTAGCTGGATTGAAGGTTGTTCTTAACCTTAAGTGATCAGAAAGAGTTAGCCCACCATGGGTAGATGCTCTGATTAAATTTTAATTACTTATTGTCAATTAACCAACGCCTTCAGATGCTTTTTTGATTTTCTCCACCAACTCAGAAACTTCCTCCGGAGTTAACACAGGGCTTTCTGGGGTATCTATAGAAGGCCAAGCTTTGGTTAACTCACTGAGGGATTCTTGAACTGTTTCGGCTGCTTCAGGGGCAAGCCCTGAAAGTTGCTCATCTACTGTTGCGAACAGTTGCTGGCTATAAAGTACAAATCCCCTAGAATCTTGATACTCAATTAGTTCAACAAATTTGCCATCAGCTAAGGAAGCTTCGTATTCTTCTGCGGCAACCGCTAGCATCCCGTTAATAGAATCTAAAACAAATTGAGGAGAACTTAATTGTTCTTGTGGAATAGCAGAGATTGCACCATTGATGGCCATCATAGCAGCTTGGTATTTTTCCTCTAGTTCAGGGGCTTGGGGTGTTGTCTTAACCAAGTCATGAAGTTCATCTAGAGTTCCTTTAAATTCCTCAACCTTACGTTCTTCTAATTCCCCTTCAATATCACCATAAATTTCTTCAACTGGATGCCCAATATGAGGTTCAGCCTCTTCAGGTTTATCTGCATCTAGTAACTCTTTAGCTACCATCATATGACCCTTCATCAACCCCAAAGAAATCATATAATTTACATCAGGGTTACTACTTGCAGCAGAGTCTTCTGAGCGTCCCTCTTCGCCTCCTTCACCTCCTTCACTAACAGTTTCTTCTATTTCCTCTGTTACTCCCCCATCTTCATCTCCTGGGGTATCAGCACCACCGCAAGCCGTTAAACCGACAGCTAAGGTTGCAGCTAAGAACAGTTCTAAGGGTTTAAGTTGTTTCATAAATTTGAGATTCAAAAAATTTCAACAGGACTAATAATTAAATTATGATTAATAGAATATATTGTCAATAAGATATTTTTTTTATTGCTTACTTACTGTTCCCCCTCAACAATCAGCCATCCCGACTAATCACTTTAAACATCCCCATGCAACCATGTTCTGCAATAACATCTTGATGGGGATGAAACATATATTTTCCTGGATAAGGATAGCTGAATTCTAGTATGTGTCGTTCTGCGGTTCCCATTGTAATCACATCGGTTTCTTCATTGGGAATTAGGGATCGCCCTGTACGATAAACCTGAAAGAAATTAGCATGAATATGAAAAGTCACAGCAGGGTCAAACTCAATCATATTTAGCACATAGAGACGCACAAGCTGGTTTTGGTAAATAGGAATAGGGTGGTCACGAAAATAGTTAGGAATGCCGTTGAAGGCATAAAGTTCATTCTTTTCATCATTATTAATATCGTATCCTCCCATAATCATCACCATTTCATCAGCCGGAGGACGACCTTCAGGAGGATCAATAATGAACATACCATAGAGTCCCTTAGCAATGTGGCGTGTCACCGGGGCTATGTGGCAGTGGTAAAGCTGTACACCGTAGGGTTCAGCCTCAAACTCATAAATAGCTGTTTTGCCATGACGAACAGGTTCAACCCCATCAGATTCTGCTGGGTGAATGCCGTGAAAGTGCATGGTATGAGAATGACCATCCTGGTTATTGAAAATTACCCGTATCCTTTCTCCAGCTTTAGCCCGAAAGGTTGGTCCTGGTACTCTACCATTAATATTCCAGCTTTTAAAAGGCAAAGCACTATTGAGATAAATGGTGCTATTGTTAGCAACAGCTTGGAATTCTCTAATAGTTCGTCCTTTTTCTCGTTTTAAAGTCCCCCAATCAAACTCTCTGAGGATTTGGATAGGATTGACTCCGTTGCCAGCGCTGGATAACTTTTCAGGGATAGGGGGAATTCTGACACCAGAAGAACTAACACCGGAACTACGAAGATAGTTAAAAGCAGCTATTGTTCCCAATCCCCCAGCCCCTAACAGAGTCCATTGCAAAACCTGTCGGCGACTAAAGGGCTTTAACGACCAATGCTTGTCTAAGGTCATAATTGTTAGGGAAAGTTCTCAATAAGCTAGTTCTAAAATGGAGTCTATACTTATTGAACATTAATGTCAAGAACTTCAACAATAACTCTAGGACTTACGTCGTGAAATGATAAATCATACCAAATCCGGTTAACAAAATGCCTCTATAACACTGAGAAAAAAGTCATTAAGAGAGAGCCAAGAAAAGACTTATCCAACGTGAGTTCGACGAAAGCCGAAAATCAGTAAACTCATTAAAGACTCAGAAGCTGTAAAGCCTATTGTTACGTGAGAAAAATCAGTCTCCAATCCAAAATCTAAAATCTAAAATCCAAAATCGAACTCACGTTTATCCAAAAGCGATAAGCTAGTCGCTAGTGGCTAGTTGCTAAAATCTTATACTTGGTGAGAATATTTTATTTATTAGGAGTTCTCTAAAGCCTAATGATTTTAGCTTTGCTTTTCTTGCCAACTTCCCTCTTGAAAGCGAAAATAACTTCCTAAAGTTTGCTTCAAAACGCGGATGGCTAAGGCTGGTTCTAACAAACTATTAGGAGACTTAAGCATATGCATTACCTCAAATAACTTCAGACAAATATCAGGATTGGTCGTTGCTAACTCATCTACACCATCCATATAACCTTGCATTAAACAATCTTTGAAACTCTGGGACTTACCCTCCACCCCTGAATAACGGGCATCTTGAGTTATTGCCGTTAGCCAAGGCACAGCTACGACTTTACTTAGTTCTTTTTGGAAGCGGCGCTCTACCCCCATTAGCCCATCTTGTAAGCACTGGTCTAATGTTACAGCCCCCAGAGCAGAGACGGTTAAACCTTGGCCATAAATAGGACTGAAGGTACAAACAGCATCCCCAGTAACAATAAACCCTTCTGGTTGCTTAGGAAGTTGTTCATAGTAACGCCAACGGTTTCCAGAGGGGCGGTAAGTATAAATAGGAGAAAGGGGGTGGGCATTTTTCAATGTGTCGTAAATTATCGGGCTAGCTAGGTTCCTCAGAAACTCTAGAAAACCAACTTCATCTCCGGGGGGATAATCAGGAGCGATACTAAAAGTGCCAACTGTCCAGCGATCGCCTTCAATGGGATAAACGATACCTGCACGGTTGCGTTTTGGGGGAGAAGCTTGTAAATATAGGGCTTTCCAATCGGCTTGAAACTCAGCAGGAATTTGATAAATACGGCTAGCATAACCGGGATGAGCATTAACTATAGTTTCTTTAGGGGCTTGATAACCTAACGCTTCTAGCCACTGGGGGGCTTGGGAATTTCTGCCGCTAGCATCAACTACTAAATCAGCCTGGATTTCTTTTTGGTAGCTATTTTTTGAGGAGGTATGATTCTCTTTTTTGGAGACGCATTCGCGATCACGAATGCGGACTGACACCCCTGTTACTTTGCCATCATTTTGGGATAGTAAACCTGTAACATAACCCCCTTCTACGAAGTTAACTAGCTTCAAAGCTAACAGACGTTTATGGAGATACCAATCTAATAAATCTCTACTTAAGGTGAGAATCTTGAAATCCGACGGAAAGCGTACTGCCCAGCCAAAAGGCTTTAACCAAGCAATATCTGCTGTCATATCTAAAAGCTGAGCATCAGCAGCCATTAAATCCTCAGTAAAGCCACCAAAAAGCTCTTCGAGAATAAGACGACCCCGCATTAGTAGAAAGTGGAGATGGGGTGATTGAGGTACTCCTGGCCGAAAAGCTGGTTTCTCCGGAAAGTAATCTTTTTCAATGATAGTTACTCTATCAAAGTGGTCAGCTAGTACTCGACCAGCTAGTAAGCCAGTAATACTGCCACCGATGACTAGGGCATGACTACCAGTTGGAGAGTCCTGAAGCTGATCTGCAAAAGCTGAGTTTGAGGGCTGCATTGTTTGAAAAAATCCCTACTATAATGCTCCACCATCATAGTCAATTAGCTGGTTTATTTAGTACCCTAACTCTTAAATTTATTTTAAAACATATTGCTCTGTTGCTATAGCGATGTTGGCATTTCCATTTTCCTGTGGCTAATATAAAAGATATAGATATATTTTCTCTTGAAAGATAATTTTAAGTTATACATAAAATGGACGTTTAGCAAACGCGATCACAAATCTCCACCTTCGATAATAGATTTCTAGACAAATAACTAAAACTCCGAGCATAGCCTTATGATGGCCATAGAAAAAAGCATTACTAATCAATCTCTTCAAGTTGTTTCCAGACAACTGCTGAAAAGATATGTAGCAGGAGAAAGGGATTTTCGCCAAGTGAACCTCAGCGGAGAAACCATGAGTTGGGCTTGTTTAAAAAATGCTGATTTACAGGAAGCTAATTTGGATGGGACAATTTTACAAGGGGCTAGTTTAAGCAAGGCTAACTTAAGAAGCACTAGTTTAAGGGGCATTAACTTAATGACTGCTGATTTAGCAGGTGCTAATTTAACCGATGCTAATTTAACTGATGCTAATTTACGAGAAGCCGATCTTCAAGGTGCTGATTTGACAGGGGCGAATATAACTGATGCAGATTTAACCGATGCTAATTTGAGAGGAACAAAAATGCCGGATGGTACAGTTATGTCTGCTGAACAATTAGTCAGTTTAAGTGGAGAAAGAAATAGGCAGTATGCAAAATTTATGGTTTTGTTATTAAAACCCTTGAAAAAAGCGATCAAGAAAAAACCTAGAGAAAGTAAAACTGACAACTAGCTATTTTTTACCAATAAGCCAATAAGTAAACATTTCCCCTTTACCTTTAACTTTAATAAGTCCTCGTTTTTCAAAAAGATATTGCTCTTGCAAGCATTGATAAATAGTAGTAGTAACTTGAATTCGGTCAGGAAGTCCTTGAGATTCCATGCGACTAGCTACGTTGACAGTATCCCCCAAAGAATCGTAAATAAATTTGTTTTTACCAATTACTCCTGCTACTACAGGCCCTGTGTGAATACCAATACGAATTTTTAATTCTTGTCCTAATTGATTAGCTAAATACTTTATGGCAGTTTGCATCTCTAAGGCCAAATTAGCTATAGCTTCGACGCGATCGCTACGGTGCATAGGAACTCCTCCTACCACCATATAAGCATCACCAATGGTTTTAATTTTTTCTAAGCCGTGGCGATCACAAATAGTATCAAATTCTGAGAAAATTACATTAAGCAACTCAACAAGTTTTCGAGGAGATACAGTTGCAGATAACTCGGTAAAACCAACCAAATCAGCGAAAAGAATTGTCCCATCCGCGAAGCCATCAGCAATATTAGTTTTACCTTCTTTTAATTGTTCAGCAATGGGTTTGGGTAAAATATTTAATAACAATCTTTCTGACTTTTCTTGTTCAACACGCAAAACAGCTTCAGTTTTTTTACGTTCAGCAATTTCTTGGGAAATACGCTCATACATTTGCTTAAATGCGCTGATAACTTCCCCCAATTCATCGTTGCGTTGACAAGAAAGGGAAGAAAATTCTTGTTGAGAGTTTTGGCTAACTGTTTCTCCTAACTTTACTAAGTCATTACGGAGTTGCACAACCGGAGCAATTACTCTATCTCCTAAAACTATCATCGTAACAAGGGTAACAAAGCCAGAAATTAGTAAAACTAAGCCTGCTATGCGTAGAGTAAAAGCAGACAAATTGCTCTTAATAAAAGAAGTATCGTAGCGAATAATAACGGTATATTCTTGTTCTTGGTAAGGAGCATACCAAACCATATCATAACGATTACCGTCATTACTACGGCGCTTTTTGACCATAGCCTGTTGTAATTCTTGATAGGTTAATTGAGGTGGTTCACCAAATACCTCAACTAATTGTCCTTGTTTATCATAAACAGCCACTCCTAAAAATAGAGAGTCTTGGGTAAAGTTTTCGAGTAACTTCAGAAAAGTTTCTTTATTCCCATCTACTTGGTAGGAATTGGTAATAGAGGTCATTACCGCTTCAGAAATTGCTGATTGTTGGGCAAGTAAATCCTGTTCGCGCTTTTGATAGGAAGGAACAAGAATGATCGCCTCAATCACCACAATACTGGCAAATATCCAAAGAGAAACACGCCTTGATAACCTTGCTTTAAAAGAATTAAACAGCACTAGCAGCCTGGTTGACATGACCTTAATCCTTGATGTTTCGTGGGCAAGTTTCCAAGCAGTTAGATGGAGGGTGTCACCCCTCATTATAGATTAACTAACACTGGGGCTTGCAAATAAGGATTTAGCAACAGATCCCTATAGTCTTAATTTCCTATTTATTGGCGATTACATCCGGATATTTTAGTTATAGGGTGTGTTCTTTTAGATAATTCTTCATCTTGAGCTAAACTTTTTGATAGGAACGTACTATTATCATGAATAATATGCTGCTAATAAATTTCTATTTGCCAATTTTAAAAATAGCAGCCGGTTTATTATTACTGGTGAAGGTGATTTTGTGACAAATGGTACGTTAAGTACTGAATAAATAGTTTAGGTAGCTTCTTTATGGTTTTCACCATGACAAAAGCAGCGATCGCGCAATTTAGTTTTTAACAAAAGTGAGGATTTTCTCCACAAGTCTATATTTTTCTTTTTTATTAGAGATGTCATAAGTATAGCTAAAAGGGATAGTTTTGCCATTTATCAATTTAATCATAACTCTATGACTATTTTTAGCAGTGATCCTAGAATATAACTCTACTTCAGCCATTTTAATATCTTGAAGGCTATGTTGTTCTTAATTGTTGCTGACAACGTTCGAGATAAATTTGTGTCACTTTATCCCCAGGATTTTTGACTAAACAGTCTCTAAACGTAGCAGCAGCTTCAGAAAACTTTTTAGCATTATAAAGAAAAATTCCCCTTTCAAAAGCAGATTTAGTAACTAGTTTTGCTTCTTTTATTTCTAAAGGTTCAGCATCAAATACTTCATAGACAGTAACAGCTTCTGTTTTACCTTTAACTGTTACTTTATCTATAATACGAATGCTATAGTGATGGTGATTATTTAAAGCTTCAAAAGTATGCTGGGTAATCAATAAGGTTACTTGATAATCTTTAGTTAAAGCTTCTATACGAGATGCTAAATTAACTGCGTCACTAATCACCGTTCCTTCCATACGATTAGTTCCCCCCACAGTACCTAGCATTAATAAACCTGTATTAATCCCAATGCCAATTTTGATAGGAGGGCGCTTGCCACCGCCACGAGTTTTGTTATATTCAGCGATAGTTTGTAACATAGCAATACCGGCTTTCACCGCATCATCAGCCGAACCGTCAAATAAGGCCATAATGGCATCGCCAATAAACTTATCAATGAAGCCATTATTATCAGCAATTACAGGTTCCATACGGCTGAGAAAAGCATTGATAAATCGAAAATTATCTTGAGGATTCATTATTTCTGAAAGAGAAGTAAAGGAACGAAGATCAGAAAATAAAACCGACATTTTCCTTTGTACGGCATCCCCTAACTTGACATCAGCGATACTTTTTTTATTTAATAATTGGAGAAATTGGCGAGGTACAAACCTTTCATTAGCTTTGTTTAATTGAGAGAGTTCTGCTGTAAATCTTTCTCTTTCTGCTTCAGCTTTCTTGCGTTCTGTGATATCTTGAAAAGCAGAAATTCCGTAAGCAATTTGTCCTGTTTCATCAAAAATGGGCGTACCCCAAGCTTCTAAGGGTATGGCTTTATTACCGCGGCGAACTTCAATATTATCGACGGTTTTGCTTTCACCTTTCAAAGCCCGTCTACTAGGTAAATTTTCTTGAGGATATAGCTCATCAGTACCAGTAGTATAAATTTTATAAGCATTGCTTTGCCGAGGGTTACTCTCATTAGGAACTACCCCTTGACCTAATAACTCTTTAGCCCGATGATTACTATAATAAGGATTTCCTTTAGTATCAAATACTGCTACCCCCACAGGCATAGCTTCTAGGAATTGAGTTAAACGGCTTTCGCTTTCTCTTACTTCTGAATAAAGTTTGGCATTGGTAATAGAAATTGCGGCTTGGGAAGATAAGAGTTTAATAATTTCTAAGCGATTAGCTGTAAAAGCTCCTGTGGTTAGATTATTTTCCAAATAAATAATACTAACTAATCTACTTTGATTAATTAAAGGAACACAAAGAATTGATTGGGGTTGATAATCTCTAATATAGGCATCATGAGTGAATTTCCCTTCGTAAGCAGGATCGTTTAAGACTAAATTTTCATGGGTACGGGCAACATAGTTGATAATTGAAACAGGAACTTCTTGGGTTGTATTTTTAATTAAAACTGATTGCCATCTTTGCACTTTAGCAGACTCTATTGTCCCTACAGCTTCAATAAAAAGTTGACCTTTATTTTGTAAAATAAGAACCCCAACCTCTGCTCCAGCATTTTCTAGTAACATAGTCATAAGATTGGCAAGAAGCTTATCTAAAATAATTTCTCCAGCAATAGCTTGAGAGGATTTAATAACAGTTGCCAAATCTAAATACTGCCCATATTGATTACCGGTTTTTGAGTTGGTAAACTGAGTTGATTCTAGGGAATAATTTAGAGGTGTATAATTGCCTTGAAAAAGCTGAGGATATTGATTCTCTAGCTGATTTGCCTTAGCTTTTGCTCCCCAGCGAAGATAACAATAATGAGCATCTAATAAATAGGCACGGGCGATTTTCTTCTTTCCTCTACTTAAATAGAATTTCGCTGCCAACTCATTAGCAAGGGCTTCTTCATTAACATACTGAGTCTCTCTAGCTAAGGCGATCGCATTATCATAACTATCCATCGCTTCGGTAAAGTCACCAAGAAAACGATGTTTTTCAGCTTCAATGAGATAAAATTTATGTAAAAAATTAACCGGAGCGCAGTCAGCTAAAAATTTAATTACTTGCTGGTGATTTGCTATCTGATCAAGGACTTTTTCTTGTTCTTTTCCATCGCTAGCATTGGCAATAGCTAACTTGATCAAAGCTGCATAAAAGTGAAAAATTGGTGTTAGCAAAGAGCCAACAGCTACATCTAAATCCTGTGTCGCAGCTTCTATATTATCCAGGGCTTTAGGTAGTTCTCCAAAGAGATAACAAAGTATACTGGTTTGTAAGTTAACTAAATAAACTGAACTTCTACTATTGACTTTGATATACCAGGGGAACCAAACCTCAACATCATAAGCTTCTCCAACCAGATAGCAAGGATTTTCTGCGTTTCCTGTTAAGTTAAGTGCTACTTGATAAAAAATAGAAATAGTTTGCCAATCTGATTGTTGTTTGAGTTGGCTAATCATGTCGCGATAGGCAACTATTTCTGCTTGGAATTTAACTAAATCTTGTCCTAGAAAATAGTAATGTAAAGCGTAACTACTTGCTCCGTGAGCAGCATACTCTATATCCCCAATTTCTAAACCTATTTGATAGGCATCCACAGAAAAATGTAAAGTTTCTCTTACAGAAGCACGAAAATGTTTAACTAAGCTATTAACGATGTGAAAAGTTTTGGCTTGGACTTCTTTTGTCTCTAAGAAATCTAATAGATCTAAAGCAAGTTCTCCAAAGCGGTAACCATTATCTACATCGTGAAAAATCGCACAAAGTATGCTGCCATAATAAGCATAAGCAGGGGCCGAAAGTGAAGTATTACCATACTCTAAAGAAAGCTTAACTTGCTCAAAAACGAACAAGGGTATCATAGCAGGAAAAGCAGAATAACTAGCAGTTATAGCACCAGAAATAATTCCCATAGCTGCTAACTTGTCATTAGCATCCATGATAGGTAAATCAACTAATTCTTCAATGGCTTTTGTACCTAAAGCGATTTGAACTTCTCTTTGTCCTCTTTTAATATCTTCTTGAGTGGGCTGTTGAGGAAATTGTATACCTAGTTTTTCAAGGACAGATATAGCACTACCTAAAGCTTCTAAAGGTCGATTTTGAGCTATATAAGTTTGAATATCGCTCTCATAAACTTTAATCTTGTCGAGTATATTTTTAGCTTCTTGAATAACTATATTGCCTAACTCCAGCCTTTGTTCAAAGTTGCCATTAAGATAAGCAACCTCTACTGCTATTTCATAAAGTGCTAAACTCAGGTCATATTCTTCTTGCCAACTATCTTGACTTAAAAGCCTAATACCAACTTCAAGATAGTCGAGAGCTAATTTGTAATCAGCAGAAGCCTTAGCTTTACGCCCAGCTAGTAAATTAAGCTTAGCCAGCTCATTTTTTTGTTTTCTATCTTCAATAATAGCAACGCTAAAATTAAGCTGATTAACAATCTCAAAAATCTTTTCTTCTTGTTGTTGCCAAGATTTATTTTCTAGTAGTAGCTGTCCAATTTGCTTGTGTAGTTTCTGTTTTTCTAATTTAGAAGTTAAAGAATAAGCCGCTTGCTGAATTCTATCATGGATAAATTTGTAGTAAACTTTTTGTGTTAATTCTTCAACAATGTTCAATTCAATAGATTTGTAGTGATTATCTAAAGGGACAATCAAGTTTTCTACTAAGGCTTCGTGGAGTAAAGAAACTACTTTTTTGATAGATTGCCCTGATACTATAACTAAAGTTTCTACATCAAACTGATTACCAATACAAGCAGCTAACTTTAGCAGATACTGAGTTTCACTAGCGAGGTTTTGAATCTTATCTGCCATTAAATCAATAACGTTATCTGTGAAATTGCACTCTTGAATTTCTCTTAAACTCCAGTACCATTTACTTTGTTGATAGTCAAAGTAAAGCAAATTTTTGCTATAGAGAGATTGCAAAAATTCGTTCAAGAAGAAAGGATTACCATCAGTCTTGCGATGAATTAATTGGGCTAGAGGTTCTGCTGTAGAAAAATCACATTGAAGGGTGTCAGCAACTAACTGTTGGACATTATTTAAAGCTAAAGGTGCTAAGGTAAGATGATTAGTTTTAGCTCCCTCTTGAATAATTTCTTCTACTGTTAAAATTAAAGGGTGAGTCAAGTCAGTTTGGTTATCTCGGTAAGCTCCAATGAGTAAAAAGCCCCCTTTGTTCTCCTCTATAATAAGAGATTTAAGAAGCTTTAGCGAAGCGGGATCTGCCCAGTGTAAATTGTCTAAAAATAATACTAAAGGATGTTTAGGAGAAATAAAAACTCTGATAAACTTTTGAAAAATAATGTCGAAGCGTTGTTTTATTACTTTAGGACTTAACTCGGTTTCAGACTGTTCTTGTCCCAAAATCAAATTTATTTCAGGAACAAATTGAGCCATAGCTGTAATAGCATTTCCTAAAACATTACGTAACTTAGAGCGCCATCTACTTAAGCTTTCTTCGCTTTCAGTTAATATCTGTTCAATCAAACCCTTAAAAGCCTGGATTATGCCTGAATAGGGAACATTACTTTTTAACTTGTCAAACTTACCTCTCAAAAAATAACCGCGCTGACGAGTAATTGGTTTGTATATTTCTTGAACTAAAACTGATTTACCAATACCAGGATATCCTGAAACCAAAACCATCTCTGAAGAAGGGAAGGTACTAATTTCATTTCCTACTTTTCCTGAGACACGGTCAAATATAGTTAATAAAGTTTTGATTTCTTCTTCTCGACCATAAAGTTTTTGTGAAATTTGGAATTTATCAGCAATATCTTGACTTGCCAATTCAAAATCTTCTACATCTCCTCTGGACTTGAATTGTTGTAAACATTTTTCTAAGTCTGCTTTGATTCCCCTAGCACTTTGATAGCGATCTTCAGCATTTTTTTCCAAAAGTTTCATGACAATTCGAGAAACTACTTGGGGAATCTTATTATTAACTTGATGGGGAGTTAGAGGTTTTTTGGCAATGTGAGCATGAACTAATTCTAGAGGATCTTCACTCTCAAAAGGTAGCTGATTAGTAAGTAATTTATAAAAGGCAACTCCCAAAGAATAAAAATCCGTTCTATAATCTAGGGAACGGTTCATGCGACCAGTTTGCTCTGGTGACATATAGGGTAGTGTACCTTCAAGAATTTGAGCATTTTTGATTGAAGCATTTTCTTTGGTAAGGATGGTAGAAATGCCAAAATCTATAAGCTTAACTTGACCAGTTTGATGATTAAAAACTATATTAGCTAAATTAATATCTTTATGAATAATATGGGCTGCATGAACTAAACTCAAAGCGTTGGTGACTGCAATTCCTAAAGAGAAAAACTCTTCTAGTCTAACTAGACATTCTTCTAGATATCTTTTTAAAGAAATACCACCAAAATCTTCAAACACAATCATGAGATATTGGTCACTACTTTCAAAGCTCAAAGCTTTAATTATTGCTGCTGATTTTAAAGAGCTACTAATTTTGTATTCTTGCTTATATCTGGCAATTTCTTCGATACTAGGATTGCTTTTATTTAATACTTTGAGAACTACTTTCTGTCCATCTTGATCACGTTGTCCACGATAAACAAAAGACCTTTCAGATGAATATATTTCTTCAGTTATGTTATACCCTGGAATAGTAATCATTGGTTTAACGAATCTACATTTTGCTCAGTGAATCTAACGGAAAGAAATGGAATTTTGAAGCGCTGTAGACTGTGGGGCTTGCGGTAGGTTATAGTTAAGTGAATATTCTTCATTATGTGCAAATTCTAGGCTCTGTGGCAAATTAGCGACCCTAAAACTTACTTAGAAACATCCTTAAGGTATAACTGTAGGGGAAAAACCTAAGCAAAAATGAAATTATTGTGATTCTCTCATACTATGAATATGAAGTTAAGCTACCTTAGCTAGCTAGTAAAGTTAGCATCATAACGCACATTAGCGAACAAATTCCAACAACAAAATTACTCTTACCTAAAAAAATTTGTTCAGTTTTGAGGCTGATATTTTCCACTTTAATTGAGATTTCAGTATAGCTTTATACCCAAAGACTAGTTTTAAACCAGCAATAATGAAAATGAAGAAGCTGTCCTAATCACCGATTAGTTAGGACAGCTTCTAACTGGAAATAGATTAAATTAAGTTCACACCGTAAACTCAATCTACTTTAACCAAGCGCTCATATCTACTTCTAGTCTTTGTCCTAAATTAAACACCCAAGGGAGTTGGCGAGGATGCCAACGACAAATATCTTCGCCATTTGCTTCTAGGCAGCTAGGAATAATTTGCTGATGCAAACAACTAAAATATAGCTCTTGGACACGACTGATATCCAAACCAAGATTAAGCTTTTTGCCTACCTCAATACTAAGTTCTAGAATTTGGATATCGTCTTTTAAACCAGTTGGCTGACGATTATACAAAATTTGCCAGAGCAAGCGTAGAATTAACTTCTCCAAAGTCTTTTTCGCTTCAGGAATTTGTAACTTACAACGCAGGCGCTTAGCTTCTGTGGCAATCACCTCTAACTTGGTCAAATATTTTTGCCACTGCTGAGGTTCATCGGCACATTGTTCTAAGTTTCTCACTTCTAGTAAACAACGGTGAGAAAGAGCAATTTCTGCTGCTACTTGCAACTCCTGGGGGACAGGTAAATCATCCCGTTGAAAGGCCATCAATATACCATAATTGTTGCGATAAACTTGGGTATAAAGCTGATCGAGACGGTTTTTGGTATCCTCTGTTAGCTGTTGCATAATCCGCTGTCTTTCTTCAGCGAACAACTCATCTAAACCAAAACATTTTTCCCCAAAAGCCCGGTTGAGAGTCAAAATTGTTTTAGCGGTACTTCCTTGCTCAAGGGTTTCCCAGAGTTCTTCTTTTAACTTACTATAGTTTCTTCTACCGCCAAAAGGTTGAATACAGCAATGAAAATCCCAACCCCCTAAATGGAGGACAGCAAAAACTAAATGAACACTTTCCCAAGTGATTTGGGAAGTCAAACGTATTTGCCCCAAAGCGAGGGTAAGAGAGCCAATTTGCTGACGCTGATAATCGAGTTGCTGGGCATCATAACAGTAGATGTGGTGTTGCTGGGGATAGTCAGTAAATAGAGAACTAATAGCATAATGTGCTGCAACCTGTTCAAATCCCACCTGGGCAGACACTACTAACTGGCGGTAAACCTCAGCACCATTACCAAACCCTTCTACATTACTTGGTGCTTTGGCTAAATGAGAGAGGAATTGCTTTTCTAACTGCACCCCCGTCACATCTCCTGCTAGCTCTATAGCGCGGGAAGCATAGCGCAGAATTTGTACCCCTTCAGGTCGGGATATCTCCTCAAAAAACCAACCACAACTAGTAAACATTAACAAAGAATGACGCTGCATTTCCAACAAGCGCAGGGCATCTATTTTTTCTGTAGCAGTAAGTTGATGAAGTTGATGGCGAGTAAAGAAATGGTTAACTTTCTCTGGGGAACGATCCAAAATAACTTGAATATATTCGTCCCTTGCTTGCCAGGGATCAAGGAAAATTTCTCGTCCAGCATCACCATAAATCTTAACCAAGCGATCCCGTAACCAATTAAGGGCTTCTCTAAGGGGTCTACGCCACTGCTGATGCCAAACACCACCACCACCACAACCGCAGTCATTTTGCCAACGTTCAACCCCGTGGGAGCAACTCCAAGCCGTCACAGGCTTAAGTTCAACTTCCCAAGTTGGGGGAGCAATACTTAAATAGTGGGCAAAATTAGTTACTTGCCAATCTCGGTTAGGAAATTCCTGGGTAAAGGCGTAGGCAAGACATTTTTCTGTCCCTCCTTTGTGATGACCAAAAGTTTCCCCATCAGTAGCAACACTAATTAACTGTGAGGAGCGATGATCCCCACGCACTGCTTGCCCTAACCTTCTGGCTAAATGCTGGGAACTATTAAGCACTTCACTAAAACCCATATCCCCTGAGATGGGGCCATCGTAGAAGAAAATATCAATATATCTACCATCTTCAACAAAGCAGCGATAGGGACGGGTGGGATCAACTTGTCCTCCTCCTACCTCATGCCATCCTGTCTCAGGTTGCTCTGGGGTGGGGATCGTGCGGCAACGCTCTGCTTGGGTAGGAGCTAAAACAATAAACTCGATCCCCTCATCAATTAGCACCTCTAAGGTGGGATAATCTATTGCGGTTTCTGCTAGCCACATACCTTGGGGATCACGCTGGAAACGAGCGCGGAAGTCCTCTTTCCCCCAACGAATTTGGGTATATTTATCCTTTTCATTAGCTAAAGGCAGAATAATATGGTTATAAGCTTGGGCGATCGCATTACCATAACCCAGGCGATCGCAACTTTTCCTGTCTGCATCCAGGATACGTTGATAAACTTCTAGGTCATAACGTTCTAACCACGACATCAAAGTAGGGCCAACATTAAAGCTCAAATACTCAAAGTTATTAACGATCTCAACAACTTCTCCCTGACTATTTAAAACCCTAGCAAAAGCATTGGGACGATAGCACTCATGATAGATGCGTTCGTTCCAGTCATGGCAAGGATGGGCGCTAGCTTGCCTTTCAATGGCATCCAGATAAGGATTTTCGCGGGGAGGTTGATAAAAATGTCCGTGAACTGCGACATAAACTCCAGTGGCAGTTTTTTGGGGATCGCTAACGGCTTGGTTAGGCTCGGAAGGTTGCTCTGAACTGCTTTTAACAGCAAAAGAAGTCATGAATTTACCAAATTAGGATAAATCGCTCATCTAAAATTCTCAGCCACTCCCAGGTCTGCAACTATTAAGAAGGGCTAGATAAATTTAAGATGTAGCGAAGAGGGAACGTACTGAAATCAACTTTTAACAACAGGACGCACAGCAAAATTCTTCGATGATGGAAAAACTTCAATAAAATACACAGTTTTTTCATTAAAACTTAATTTCAACTGAATGGGAAATTACCTTATGTTAATTTAATAATCTTTTTGCTTTTATTCTAGTTTTGTTAAAGATCACAAAGAACAATCTAAAATAGGGTGACTCAATTTAGTTGTGCCAATGTTCAACCAAAACACAATTTTTTTCCTTTTATTAGTCTTTATTCCTATCTCTATTGCTGCTCACTTTCAAGATTGGGGGGCAGCAGTGGTTTTTATTACCGCAGGTATTGCCATCATTCCCCTAGCGGCTTTTATGGGGACAGCTACAGAAGAAATCGCTGTAGTAGTCGGTCCGAATTTAGGAGGACTATTAAATGCGACTTTTGGTAATGCTACAGAACTTATTTTGGCTTTTATTGCCCTCAATGCCGGACTAATTGAGGTAGTAAAAGCTACCATAACCGGCTCAATTATCAGTAACCTGTTATTGGTGATGGGTTTTTCTATGCTTTTAGGGGGTTTACGTTACAAAGAACAGAAGTTTGAACCTACCACAGCCAGGTTAAATGCTTCAACTATGAACCTAGCAGTTATTGCCCTCCTTTTACCTACCGCAGTGCAGTATACATCCACCGGGATTGGGGAAGTAACCTTACAAAATCTCTCTATCGCAGTGGCAGTAGTCTTAATTGTGGTTTATGGCTTAACCCTCTTATTTTCTATGAAAACCCATTCCTACCTCTACGATGTTGGCGTAGCAGATTTCGAGGAAGAAGAGGGACAAGAAGAACATGAAGTTAATCTGGGATTGTGGATCGGGGTTCTTTTAGGAGTAACTCTTTTAGTTGCCGCAGAGTCTGAATTATTAGTAGAATCTTTAGAAGAAGCAACCTCGACATTAGGGTTAAGCGCCCTATTCACCGGCGTAATTGTCCTACCGATTATTGGTAATGCCGCAGAACACGCCACTGCTGTCACCGTAGCTATTAAAAACAAAATGGATCTGTCTGTTTCGGTGGCAGTAGGTTCTAGTATGCAAATTGCCCTATTTGTGGCCCCGGTACTAGTAATTGCTGGTTGGTTTGTGGGACAACCAATGGATCTCGATTTTAATCCCTTTGAATTAGTCGCTGTAGCCGTATCTGTACTAATTGCCAATTCTATTAGTTCTGACGGGGAATCTAATTGGTTAGAAGGAAGCTTACTTTTAGCTACCTATGCTGTAGTTGCCCTAGCCTTCTTCTTCCACCCAGTAGTTAAAGGACTAGGTTGAACTCATGACCCTTATTAACCAAACGACAAGGTACATTTATTTCAATTAGCGATTAGCAAAAACCCAAGTCTCAAATTTTCTAACAAGGACTGCTATACAAACTACTGATGGGTCATACCATCAGGCATAATTGCTCCAGTTAACACAGCACCTGTAAAGTTAGTCTCATTTAAGTTGGCATCAATCAAAACTGCTCTACTAAGAATAGCTCCTTGAAGATTAGCCCAACAGAGTTTAGCCCTAGTCAGTTTTGCTCCTGTCAAATCTGCCCTTGGTAAAGAAGCCCAACTGAGACTAACTTCTCTGAGGGTAGCTTCACATAAAATAGCCTTAGCTAAATTGGCACAGCTCATTTGCGCTCGGCTAAGGTTTGCCCTGGTGGCATTTATTCCAGAAGCATTAACGCTATTAAAAATGCCATCTTCTAAGTTAGCTCCTTGTAAATTAGCACCCATGAGAAAGGAATTAGTTAAGTTAATCCCCTGTAAATTAGCTTCTGCTAAATTGGCATTCATCAACTTAGCCCTACTCATAGAAACCCCCGTTAGTTTTGCTCTTTTCAAGGTGGCATCAATTAAGACAACTTCATTCAAGACAGCATAGCTCAAATCTGCTGAAGTCAGATTCGCTCTCCTAAGATTAGAAGCTCTTAAGCTAGCATCCACTAATTTGGCTGCCGTCAGATTAGCCTCCTCTAGGTTGCTACTAATTAAATTAGCTTCAGTTAAATTGGCTTGCAAGCTTGCACCAAAAAGATTAGCTTCTCTAAAATTAGTTCTTACTAAAGAAGCACCGATTAAGTTAGCTCGACTTAAATTACTCTCCTTTAAATTAGCGCCACTTAGATCTGCTCCACCGAGAAAGACTCCTTCGAGATTCGTTTTCTGGAAATCTCGCTCTCCGGCAGCATAGCGATTTAGGAGTTCCTCAGCATCCATACGATTTTATCCTTGGTTCTACTTATCTGGTGCAACATAATAATCTGCATAAAAAATTAAGTTGAAAGTATATTATGTCTAATCCAAAAACGACCTTTGAGCAAGGGCGCAAAACTTAAGCTTGCTGAAAATCAGGCATTTTTCTAGGTAATTGCTCTTTTGTGAAGAAAAATGTCGTCAGAGAATCAACCATGGTAACTTACTATCTCCTTGAGACAATAAAGAAATAGCGGTAGTAATCTTAAGAAAAAGGATAAATTCAATGCCAGAAAATACTAGAAGTCAAGCTATAACTAAAGGGGTTCAACGCACTCCTAATCGTGCCATGTTAAGAGCTGTGGGGTTTGGCGACAAGGATTTTATCAAGCCCATTGTGGGAGTTGCCAACGGTTACAGCACTTTGACTCCTTGTAACATTGGTTTGAACGATTTAGCTCTTAAGGTAGAGTCCGAACTTAAAAAGGTCGATGCTATGCCTTTAATGTTTGGCACTATTACAATCAGCGATGGCATTTCCATGGGGACTGAAGGGATGAAATATTCCCTGGTTTCTCGTGAAGTGATTGCCGACTCCATTGAAACTGTTTGTCAAGGTCAAAGTATGGATGGGGTTTTGGCTATTGGCGGCTGTGATAAAAATATGCCTGGGGCCACTATTGCGATCGCCAGAATGAACATTCCCGCTATTTTCGTTTATGGCGGTACGATTAAGCCCGGACACTACAACGGCAAGGATTTAACCGTTGTAAGTGCTTTTGAAGCCGTAGGACAGTATAGTGCTGGGAAAATTGATGAAAAAGAGTTAACAGAGATTGAACGCAATGCCTGTCCTGGCGCAGGCTCCTGTGGTGGGATGTTTACTGCCAATACCATGTCCTCTGCTCTAGAAGCTATGGGTTTGAGCTTGCCCTACTCTTCAACTATGGCTGCTGAAGATGCAGAAAAGGCTGAAAGTGCAGAAAAATCAGCTTTTGTTTTAGTAGAAGCTATTCGTAAGCAAATCCTCCCAAGTCAACTTATGACTCGCAAGGGCTTTGAAAATGCTATCTCAGTAATTATGGCGGTAGGAGGTTCTACCAATGCAGTACTTCATTTACTGGCGATTGCCCATAGCATTGGTGTAGAACTTTCCCTAGATGATTTTGAAGTTATTCGCGCCCGTGTCCCAGTCCTTTGTGATCTCAAACCTTCCGGTCAGTATGTCACCACAAATTTACACGCTTCAGGGGGGATTCCCCAAGTAATGAAAATGTTGTTGGTTCATGATTTATTACACGGAGATGCTTTAACAATCACAGGAGAAACTGTTGCTGAAGTTTTAGCTGATGTACCTGACAATCCTCCTCAAAACCAAGATGTTATTCGTCAGTGGGATAACCCCCTTTATAACCAAGGACATTTAGCGATTTTAAAAGGTAATTTAGCTACAGAAGGTGCTGTGGCTAAAATTAGTGGTGTCAAGAAACCCCAAATTTCTGGCCCGGCGAGGGTTTTTGAATCGGAAGAAGAGTGTTTAGAGGCTATCTTGGCAGGAAAAATTCAGCCGGGAGATATTATTGTTGTCCGTTACGAAGGGCCTAAAGGTGGTCCGGGAATGCGAGAAATGCTGGCTCCCACCTCAGCAATTATTGGTGCTGGCTTAGGAGATTCTGTGGGCTTAATCACTGATGGTAGATTCTCCGGTGGAACCTATGGCTTGGTTGTTGGTCATGTAGCCCCAGAAGCGGCTGTGGGGGGTAATATTGCCTTGGTCAGGGAAGGAGACGAAATCACCATTGATGCCCCTTCTCGGTCACTAAAACTCAATATCCCAGAAGCAGAACTTACCCGTCGCCGTGGCGAATGGCAACCCCCCCAAGCCAAATATACAACTGGAGTTTTGGCTAAATATGCCAAATTAGTCTCTTCTAGCAGCATTGGGGCTGTCACAGATTAAGAATTGCTAACAGCTAACGGCTAATGGCTAATGGCTATTAGCCTTATTGAAGGAAAGTCTAGAGCCGATTTTTGATCTAAATTGTGAACGAAATATCTACAGAGCAAGGGGAGCAACAAAAAGCTTCACCCATTTCTTCTACTCAAAATTCTTTAGTTGAAGAAATAGAGGAGTTGGGACTAAATAAAATTGAGCGGCATATTTTTCTTTGTGCTGACCAAACTAAGCCTAAATGCTGCCCCAAAAAAAACAGCTTAGAAGCTTGGAATTATCTCAAAAAAAGATTAAAAGAATTAGGACTTGAGCAACCTACCGCAATCAAAAATCATTGTATTTTCCGTACTAAAGCTAATTGCTTGCGGGTATGCAGAGACGGACCAATTCTTTTAGTTTATCCTGATGGAGTTTGGTATCGTCATGCAACTCCAGAAGTCATAGAAAAAATCCTTCAAGAGCATATCCTTGGCAACACCATTGTTGAAGAATATGCCTTCTGTATTCATCCTTTAGAAGGTATCGCTAAAAAACGTAACATTTAGTCAGTAACTATTGCTATCTTAGGGCGAAATCACTTAGATACTTTATGCCTCTCTAGATTTTTTCATGGTTGAAATTAGCTCCAAAAGAGGGAAAATTGACACACTAATCTACTCAGTCTCTATTCCCCCATAGCGAATGTAGCTATTTACTTTAAACTCTATAGTTAGATAGGGAAAATCCTATCCGCAATCCATCACCCATGAAGCATGACAGCTATAATGGGTGTTTGCTTGTGATTATGCAAAAATAAACAACTGCCAAACCCGGCGTAAAGAGTGTCACGAAATGAGAGAAAACGGTTCAAAAGACAGCAAAAAACTCTTACTAATCGACGATGACCCCAACTTAATCTTGCTAGTCAAAGATTATTTGGAGTTTCGAGGCTATCAAGTCATCACTGCTGAAAATGGCAGAGAAGCACTAGATATTTTAGAACAGAAAATTCCTGACATGATTATTTGTGATGTCATGATGCCAGAAATGGACGGTTATGCTCTAGTAGATCATGTCAGAAAGGATGCCCGTACTAATTGGATTCCCGTTCTTTTTCTTTCTGCTAAAGGGCAAAGTCAAGATCGGGTGAAAGGTTTAAATACTGGCGCTGATGTCTATATGGTGAAGCCCTTTGAACCAGAAGAATTAGTTGCTCAAGTAGAGTCTTCTCTGCGTTCAGCTAATCGTCTCATTCGCCGTACTCCTGGCGGTGTAGAAAATATTCAAAGAATCCAAGTTCCTGATAACGTAGAATTGACTCCCACTGAACTTAAAGTAGTTCAATTAGTCGCCCAGGGAATGGCCAATCGAGAAATTGCTGAACATCTCAATGTTAGTCAGCGAACCATTGAAAGCCACGTTTCCAATATGCTCAACAAAACCAGTCTGCATAACCGCACAGAACTAGCGCGGTGGGCGATTGAAAGTAATATGGCTTAATAATAGGGGACTGGTATTTAAAAGAAAAGTTTAACAATTTGACCTGGGGCATAAATTAAAGAATCAAAGTGCATTTGAGTAAAATTATTTTGCCAGTTCCCAACCATAAATCACCATGAAGAATACCAGCAAGTTAGGGGAGTTAGGAGAAGAAATTGTTGCTCAATGGTTAATTTCCCAAAGATGGAGCGTTTTGCACCAACGCTGGCGCTGTCGTTGGGGGGAGGTTGATCTTATTGCCAAAACACCAAGACTAGATTACCTTGTTTTCATTGAAGTAAAAACCCGAAGTCTTGGTAATTGGGATCAAGATGGTATTTTAGCTATGACCCCTAGAAAACAAGCTAAGATTTGGCAAACAGCAGAATTGTTTATTTCCCAATCTCCTCATTTAGCTCAGTTTCGGTGTCGCTTCGATTTAGCTTTGGTCAGAAGTGAAAAACTCCAGCTTGCTAACCCTCTAGCTGAAAATCTTGATGAACAAAAAATTAAATTAGGTCAACCAATATCTTTAGCAGGATACCAATTGACCTTAATACAATATATTCGTGATGCTTTTGGCGATTTAAGCTAATTTATGCTAAAGTCTCTGGACAATAGCCTAAACCTTTGGTAAATTGCTGGCGAAAAGCTTCAATATCAGTTCTATCTGGTCTGCCATGGGAAACCACAGCTACTTGGTAGCGGCGCATAACTTCTACCGGGGATTGTCCAGTTTCTAAGCTCCAAAGCACCATTTGTAGGCGAATCTCCGGTTCATAGGGGATGCCTAACTCATTGAGATAAGCTTGAAAGTTTTTCTCTTGGTACGGTGAAAGAGGTTCATTGAGTTTGATTTTGATAACCCAGCCATCAATTTGATGAACCACGGTGATGAAACCGACGGAAATATGAGTCGCTTGACGTAAGTACTCGGCAATTCTGACGGTCAGGCTAGCGTTTGCTAAGAAATAGAGGTAATCCATAAATTGCCCCTCTGCTTGAAGTGTTTGTGGATGCTAACTATAGTGTCGCGAAGTTTGGTTACATTTGGCTAGGGGAAAAGCACCCGATGTATCATGGGGAGGTTTACCCAAATAAAAGGGAGTGGGGAGCAGTTTCTGTTTAGTATTGTAGGTCTTAGGTATGAGAAAGCTTTACGGTAAATTGGATTTGGTATGAAGGAAATTTTTAGTGGTCAACCAATTCAAGTAATTGGGGGTGGCTTAGCAGGAACTGAAGCAGCTTGGCAAATTGCCCAGGCGGGAGTGCCGGTAATTCTCCAGGAAATGCGTCCTCTACAAACTAGCCCAGCCCATCATACCAAAGAACTTGCGGAGTTGGTTTGTAGCAACTCTTTTGGCGCAAAACAGAGCGATCGCGCCGCAGGTTTGTTACATGAAGAGTTACGGCGTTTGGGTTCAATTATTATTGCTAAAGCTGATGAGCATTATGTCCCCGCGGGGGGGGCTTTGGCGGTAGATCGGGGAGTGTTTAGTAGTGAATTAACCCAAACCTTGGCAAATCATCCTTTAATTGAGTTACGCCGGGGGGAGGTTAAGAAAATACCGACGCAAGGAGTTACGGTTTTAACCACAGGGCCTTTAACTAGTGAGGCTTTAACCGAAGACTTGCTGCAATTTACGGGGATGGAGTATTTCAGCTTTTTTGATGCTGCTAGCCCTATTGTGGTGGGGGATTCTATTAATCGAGAAACTGCTTTTCTGGCTTCGCGATACGACAAGGGAGAAGCCGCTTATTTAAACTGTCCCATGAACCAGGAACAGTATCTTCAGTTTCGCCAAGCCCTTTGTGAAGCGCAACAAGCAGAAGTTAAGGACTTTGAGCGGGAAAGTGCTACTTTTTTTGAAGGTTGTTTACCCATTGAAGAATTAGCTAAGCGGGGGGAAGATACCATGCGCTATGGCCCCCTTAAACCCGTAGGGTTATTTGATGCTCGTTTAGGAGATTTCCGGGAAAATAAAGATAAACGTCCCTACGGGGTGGTACAGTTGCGTCAGGAAGACAAACAAGGACAGTTATGGAATTTAGTTGGTTTCCAAACTAACTTACGTTGGGGGGAACAGAAGCGGGTTTTCCGGACTATTCCTGGTTTGGAAGCAGCAGAATTTGTTCGCATGGGGGTAATGCACCGCAATACCTTTATCAATGCTCCTCAATTGCTACATCCTAGCTTGCAATTCAAAACCCGCCCTACCTTACTAGCAGCAGGACAGTTGGTGGGGACTGAAGGTTATACCGCAGCGACAGCAGGTGGTTGGTTAGCAGGAACAAATGCTGCTAGGTTGGTTTTGGGTTTAGAACCTCTAGTTGCACCAAAAACGACGATGATGGGTTCTCTATTTGAATTTATTAGTTCTGCTTCTCCTAAACATTTTCAACCAATGCCCCCCAATTTTGGGATTATTCCTGCTTTGGAAAAGCGTATTCGTAGTAAAAAAGAGCGTTACGGAGCATATCGCGATCGCGCTTTAGCTGCTATTACTCAACGAGAAAGTTGGTTGACAACCAAAGCCCCTGTAAGTGCTTGATTTCCTTGTTCACGCGATATGCTAAGATTTTATCTGATAAATAAATTCATGATAGAAAAATTATATTTATTGGGTTATGGCTAAAAACTTCTGTCTGTTTGTGTTTAACCCAGCTTACAAGCTAAACTTTAATGACCAATCGTTTTCGCAGCGCTGTTAAAAACAAAAAATTTCTGATTACTGCTGAGGTGACACCTCCGAAGGGAAGCAACCCAGAAAGAATGTTAGCAATGGCAAGGATTCTTAAGGGAAAGGTTCATGCTGTAAATATCACTGATGGCAGTCGCGCCGTACTAAGGATGTCTTCTGTGGCGGCTTCGGCAATTTTGTTACAACAGGGAATTGAACCCATTTGTCAAATAGCTTGTCGCGATCGCAATTGTATTGGTTTGCAAGCCGATTTGATGGGCGCTTATGCTCTCGGTATTCGTAATATACTAGCTTTAACAGGAGATCCGGTCAAAGCGGGGGATTACCCAAAAGCTAAGTCTGTATTTGATCTTGAGGCGGTACGTTTACTTAAGGTTATTAGCAAACTTAATAGTGGTGTCGATAGTAATGACAAACCCCTTCCTGATGCAGCCACAAATTTATTTCCCGGTGCAGCAATAGATCCACAAATGAAATTGTCAGCAATTCAGCGTCGCTTTGAACATAAATTAGCAGCCGGGGCGCAATTTTTCCAAAGTCAGTTAATTAGTGATTTTGATAAGTTAGAAAAGTTTATGTCTCAAGCGGCTGTGGGTATAGAACAACCTATCTTAGCAGGAATTTTTTTACTAAAGTCGGCAAAAAATGCTAACTTCATTAATCGCTACGTTCCTGGGGTAGATATTCCCCAAGAAACCATTGAACGTTTAGGGGCAGCTAAAGAACCCCTCACCGAAGGTATGAAAATTGCCGCAGAACAAGTAAGCTTAGCTAAAGATTTATGCCAGGGGGTACATATGATGGCAGTTAAGCGAGAAGATTTAATTCCCGAAATTCTGGAGATGGCAGGGGTTAGTTTGGAAAATTAGTAGCTAAGGTGACGCTCAATTTCTGGGCGATGGCCTCTAACCAGTTTTCATCTTGTTTGGTATAGCTACGGGGAGCATTTGCCCCCAATATCATTGCCCCTTGGCCTCCTAAAGGTTGACAAATTACTCCTTGTGTGTTCTCTGGCAAGTAGGTAAACTCGATTTTCCCTGGGTATAAATCCAACCTAACCAAATAAACTGGTTTTTGGCTATCTAAAACCCTGGTGAGAATTTTTCCTGGTTTAACATCAGGGTTACTGCTCAAAATGCCTCTACGTAGCAAAACTTCCTCTTTGTACCAAACCACAAGCGATCGCGTGGCAGTATTGGTTAAAATCAAATGGCTTGCCCAAGCTAATTCTGTTTTAACTTCTTCAGGTAAATCGGGCTTCATTTCAAAGCCTTCAACCCCGATCAACTCCACAGCATCAGGGGATCGCGGTTGTACTCGCTGCCAAAGCAAGCCTGTTAAAATTAGTACGGCACTGAGGATAACCCCCAAAACATCGGAACGAGACTGGCTAGAAGTGAGTTGTGGTGTCACTAAACGATTAATTAATAATAATATTCCTCCCAATCCACCAACAAACAGAGGAAGCAATCTTAAAATGCGGTTGGGATCTTTGTTTGTCATTAAACTAGTTCTGCTTGATAATAACCTGCTTTCAACTCAAATATTATAGTTCCATCATCAGAAGCCTTTATGGGGTGAGGCTGATTATTTATGTATAAATGCCAAGCAGGATAGTAATAAGTTCTTACTCTAATTGTTTTCTCTATACCTATGCCTAACAAGACAACCCCAATAGAACTTTCTATCATCATTCCTATTTATAATGAGGAAGACAATCTTGATTATTTATTTGAACGACTCGAATTAGTATTAGAAAACATTGATACTAATTATGAGATTATTTGTATTAATGATGGGAGTCAAGATAACACTCTGCAACATTTAAAGAAACATAATCAACGTAATCCTAAAATTAAAGTAGTAAATTTTTCTCGTAATTTCGGTAAAGAAGTTGCCCTCAGTGCAGGATTGGATTATAGCAGTGGGGCAGCAGCGATTCCCATTGATGCAGATTTACAAGATCCTCCAGAGTTAATTGGGGAATTAGTAACAAAATGGCGAGAAGGTTATGATGTAGTTTATGCTACCCGTCGTGTTAGAGAAGAGGGTTGGGTAAAAAACTTCACTGCTTCAGGTTTTTATCGGATAATTGGTAAAATTAGCAAAACTCAAATTCCTGCTAATACCGGAGACTTCCGCTTAATAGATCGGCGAGTGATAGAAGCTTTAAAAAAAATGCCAGAAAGAAATCGCTTTATGAAAGGTATGTTTGCTTGGGTAGGATTTAAGCAAACTTCTGTCTTATTTGATCGCCCTCAACGTCACAAAGGAACAACTTCTTGGAATTATTGGAAGCTATGGAATTTTGCTCTTGATGGGATTACATCTTTTAGTTCTGCCCCTTTAAAAATCTGGACTTATGTAGGCCTATTTATTTCTTCTCTTGCCTTTTTGTATGCTTCATTACTCATTATTCGTACCATTATTCGTGGCTATATTGACGTACCAGGTTATGCTTCAACTTTAGTCATGATTCTCTTTTTTGGTGGTATTCAACTAATTACTTTAGGGGTGATTGGTGAATATTTAGGTCGCGTTTACGAAGAGGTTAAAGCCCGTCCCCTCTATTTTGTTAGGGAATCCTATGGTTTTGAAGAAGAAAACTAAGGTGTTGAAACCAAACAAAAATTATAGCTTCGTATTAGTGAGAAGATTGTTTTGAAATTAAAAACCAGCCTGGTAATTTTAATTATCCTTTGCATCATTGCTACAGCATTAGGAATTGTTCTTTTAGGAGGAATAGATGAAACACAAATTCAAGCTTGGTTAGAAGCCGCAGGAATTTGGGCCCCAATTATTTATATAATTCTTTATACCGTCGGAACTCTATTAATTTTGCCCTCTACTCCCTTAAATTTAAGTGGGGGAGCTATTTTTGGACTTTGGGAAGGTACTTTATGGACAACCATCGCCGCCGTAGTTGCTGCAATAGTTTCTTTTACCTTTACTCGTACCATTGGCAGAGAATTTGTCGCCCGTAAGTTAGCCGGGAAGTGGGAAGCCATTGACGGGGAGATGCGTCAAGGGGGCTTATTCTATATGTTCGCCATCCGCTTGTTACCCCTGATACCCTATGGCATTGTTAATTTTGCTGCTGGTTTAACTTCAATTCGTTTTCGGGATTATATAATAGGAACTCTACTGGGAACTGTTCCAGGAATTTTGCCTTTTGTGATGATGGGTTCTGGTTTACAGTCTTTGAAGCAGGGAGATATTCTGCCTTTGATGTTTGCTTTTACCTTAACAGGAATGCTAGTAGCCTGTGCCACCTGGTATCGCCGCCGTCGTCAGTCTCCCAGTCAGGAATTGGAGGAGAGGGAGTCTAACAAGTAATTAATAATTAATAATTGATAATTACCTTAAAAAACTAACAGCTAATATCTTAAAAGATTTGACAAACGAATAGAAGTTTAAGTTGTCAAAATCAGGTAATAGGTAATGGGTGTTTAATAATAAATGGTCAATATTTAATGATAAATGATAAATGGTATTATGTACAATCCTTTACATCATAAATACCGTCCTCAAACCTTTGCTGAATTGGTTGGGCAAGAGACGATCGCAACTACTTTAACCAATGCAATCTTAACCCAAAGAATCGCCCCTGCTTACCTGTTTACAGGACGAAGAGGTACAGGAAAAACTTCTTCAGCGCGGATTTTTGCTAAATCCCTCAACTGCATAGCTAATCAAGAACCTAACCCAACTCCCTGTGGACAGTGTGAAGTATGTAGACAAATTGCTGATGGTTCAGCTTTGGATGTCATTGAAATTGATGCGGCGAGTAATACAGGGGTTGACAATATTCGTGATATTATCGAGCGATCGCAATTTGCTCCGGTTCGTTGCCGCTACAAAATTTATATCATTGATGAGGTTCATATGCTCAGCACCGCAGCCTTTAATGCCTTGCTGAAAACTTTAGAAGAACCTCCTGGGCGAGTAGTTTTTGTACTAGCTACAACTGATCCTCAAAGGGTGCTTTCGACAATTATTTCTCGTTGTCAACGTTTCGATTTCCGCCGCATTGCTTTAGAGGCGATGGTAAGTCATTTAGAAAAGATTGCTATCAACGAGAATATTAACATTAACCCAGAAGCAATTACCATTGTCGGGCAAATTGCCAATGGAGGTTTAAGGGATGCTGAAAGTCTTTTAAATCAGTTGAGTTTATTAATCGGAGAAATTACTGTTGAAAAAGTTTGGGATTTAGTTGGTGTTGTTCCTGAACAAGATTTATTTAACTTACTCCAAACTATTAATTCCGATCAACCAGAAGCTGTTATTAAGCAATGCCGTTACTTATTAGATCGAGGTAGAGAACCATTGGTAGTTCTGCAAAATTTAGCTGGATTTTATCTTAATCTCTTAATCGCTAAAACTTCCCCCCATAGTTCAGAAATGGTGGCGGTTACTGCTCCTACTTGGCAAGCTTTATGTACCGAAGCACAACATTGGGATGTCCACAAGATTTTACGAGGACAGCAGCATTTAAAAGACAGCGAGGTACAAATAAAAAATACAACTCAACCCCGTCTTTGGCTAGAAGTAACTTTGTTGGGTTTGTTACCTTCAGCGATGGCAACACCAACAAATACAAATAATCCACAACTAATAAATAATCGTCCTGCAATTACTAATACGCAACAAACAAATACAAATAAATCACCCGCTAATCAACAAATTAATACTCAGCAAACAAATACAAATACTCAGCAAACAAATACGAATAAACTACCCGCTAATCAACAAACTTATACTTCACAACTAGCCCCTGAAGAGCCAGCTTCTATTCCTCAAACAACTTCTCTACCAACAACTAATAATTCAGCAGACTTGCCAGAAATTTGGCATAAAATAATTAAATGTCTAGTACCGACAACACAATCTTTATTGAAAGACCACTGTAACTTAGTTAGTTTAACTGCTTCTTCGGCGATTATAACTGCTAAAAACCAAACTTTACTAGATATTGCCAAAGGCAGAAAAGATGGTATAGAAAAAGCCTTTCAACAAGTTTATAATCAGCAAGTAACTGTTCGTTTTCAAATAGGTAATAACGTAACTTCTCAAGGGAGAGAAAATTTTTCGCAAACCCCTCCCAAAGCTGTAGAAAAGCCACCGCAACACCCCCTAGGCAATCCTAATTTAACTAGAGAGACAGATAACTTAGCTCAAACAGTTTTGCCTAGTAATGAAGAAGGTAAAAGAGGTAGAAAAAGCTCCTCCGCAACAACCTTCTCCCCTTGAAATTAATCCTCCTACTGTTGTTAAAGAAGAAACTCTTGTAGATGAAAATATCCCTCCCTCAGAAATTAAAAGTGCAACCTCTACTCTTATTAAAGAAGAAACACCAACTAAGGAAAATATTTCTAGCTCATACTTAACTGATTTTCCTGAAATTAATACAGGAATAACCAAAGAAAAAGTTGCTAAGGCGGCCAAAAACTTAGCAGATTTTTTCTCAGGAGAGGTTATTGAACTCAGGGATGAGTTAATATTTGAAGAGATAGAATTTTCTCAAACTTCATTGGATCAAGATTTAGAAGATGACTATGACGACTTTTAAATTGATTTATCTCTCAATCAACTCAGCTAAAACATCAAATATTTAACTACAATTATTTAACTACAATGAAACAGCTACTTACCAAAGTCATTCTCGTAACGATTCTATTTTCCTTCTCCTTTAGCAATAATGTATTTGCTCAAGAAAGCAATAACTTCGATAACTTGATTACTCAATGTCTTCAACTACAAGGGCAAGAATCTCTTAGGGCTTGCGAAGAGGCGATCGCAATTTATCCCCATGATCCTCTGTCTTGGTATGGTAAGAGTCAAATTCTCTCAAAGTTAGGTAAACAAGAAGAATATCAAGCAGCGGAAACCCGGCTACAGCTTATTTTAAAATATCATCAATTTGTGGGAGTTATCTTTGATGAAAGATTGCAATTAAAAGCTCTTTTGCAAGATGGCAATGCTTTGTCTCAACTAGACGAAGTAATTGAACAAGGGGAAATTGAAGGACAAACCCTTGAAGAAGAAGAAATTGCTTCTTTACGCCAACGTCGAGAGCAAATCGTTCAATTTAGAGATAATCCTAGTTTAATTGAGCAAAAAGTTAAATCAACAATTACGGAATTGAGAAAGAGTTATTTAGAAACAATTGAAAGTTGAATGTATTTGCCATAAAAAAAAGCTCTTTTCCTGTCAATAAACTTTGTCTATCTCCCCTATTCTCTCAAATTACTGAACCGAAGACTAATAAAGCTAAAAGCAATGAAAATGAAAATGCTTAAAATACTAAGTAAGATACCTGCTTTAAAAACTTTCGTTTTTTGATATTTTAACTCTACTAAATGTGAACCTGATTCTAGATTTATACCCATAGTTCCATCTGGCAAAACCTCAATATTCTCAGGCTTATCATCAACATACAAACTCCAGGCTGGGTAGTAGTAAGTCCTAACTTTAAGTAAAGATTTTTCTTCTACATTGACTTGAATTAATCTTTGATAGCTAGCCCATTGGCTAATTTGAAAATCCCCTTCACCCTCAACAAAACTAACTTTAGGTTGGGCTATTTTTGGATAAGGAGCATGATTACCATCTTCTAATAAAGGAACATACTCAGGTACATCAACTAATTTTTCTGTGTAGGGATCATAAAGTGCTGTTTCAATCCATTCACGTAGAGGAATTTTTCCCTCTCCTGGGCTATTGATGGCAGGAAATCTACGAGTCATTTCGTAACCAAAATGGAAGTTAGCAAAAATGATTGTCAGGATTAATACTACAGGAAAAAGTGTGTAACGTAAGCGAAGATTCAAAATCCCTTTTACCGCTAAGCCACATAGGGCAGCTTCTCCAAAATAGAATAGAAAGCCAAGTCTCCAAGAAGTTTGTACTCGTTGTAAAGTTTCACTTAAGCTCCAAACTGGCCAAGACCATTCGCTAATAAAAAATAATACTATTAAGATATAAATTAGCCAAAACCAGGTTTGCTTAGCTATGTCTTTATTTTTAGAAGAAACAATTAAACAAATTATGACAAAAGCAGTAATTGCTAATAATTGCTTAAAAATAATATCAGATAGCCCGCCACTAAGCATTTGGGAAATATCAAGCATTTTTTCTTGAAATGTTCCCCTAGAAGTTTTCATATACTCAACATTAACCCAAGACTTCTCTAATGTTGCTGGTAAAAGGTATAAAGAAACTAAGCCAAAACCAATGGCTGTAGTTAAACCAGTTAAGATAATAGACTGCCAATTCTTGTTTCTAGTAATAAAGCCTAAATACACAAACCAAGCTATTGTATAAAGCAGTAGACTAGGAACATGAGTTAGGGCTAATATAGACCAGAAAATGCAAAGAGGAATTCTCCACTTTGCTTCATGAATAGCCCTATTTGTTAAGTAAAGCCCTAAAGGGATTAAAGGTGCAGAAAATAAAAAAGCCAGAGTTCCCCCGTTAAGAAGAGCAAAGATTCCAGGGCAAGTCATGTAACACAAAGCCCCGATAAAAGAAGGAATTTGCTCCCATTGATGACGAGCAAAAATATAAAACGTCAAACCAGATAAGAAAATGGCGCTCGAAAAAAGAATAGCCAAGGTTTGATCAATATTTAAGCCCAAAAGTTTTAAGGCTGAACCCAGGTAATAAACCAGAGGCGGATAGAAAACAAAGGTAGGGCTACCGTAACCATAATTTGTACCAGCAAGCCAGCGAGGATACCAGATGCCCTCACCTAGTTGACTAGAGAAATGCTGAATCCAGGTAATATGCCATCTAAAATCACCTAAACCGCTAATTCCATAGCGTATCATGCGGAGATTGATGAGGATGGTTGCTAATATTAAACCTATAATGAGGATAGCTTCAATTAAGTAGGTTTTACGGATTGAGTATTGTTGGAATAGAGTTAGTAAATTAGAGTTCATAGAAGTAAACTTTCTTCGTTCCTGCCATGAGAATTAGGAAGATGATTCAAAAAAATTCTAGCTACATTTTCGGTTTATCTACGTTTTAAAATTATAAAATTAATTCAGCTTAGCACCATCGTAGTGCCTTGTTTTACTATCAATCTAGTGAAATTGTTCACTCTGTCATTTCCAATAGTCCTTTATAAAAAACTTGAAAACTCGGAGAACTATTATTTTGAGGCATCATGAATTGAGAAATTTCTCTAGCTGCTTTAACTTTTTCTAAACCACCTTTATGGTAACCAGCCTTTTGTAAAACTCGCTCCAAGGCTTCCCAAGTTCCACCTGTGATTTCATCAGGTTTTCTGAAGTTAGCTTGTTGTCCTAAATGAGGAGAAACTTTAGAATAAGCAGAAACAATAGCGTTAACATCACCAAAGAACCAAGCTTCAAGTTCTTCTATAGCAATTCTATTTAATAATTGAAATGTCTTCAAGTCTTTACTTGTTGATTTAGTAATAAATCCTGCTTCTGTCGCAATATTTTCTAATTTACTTTTTAATTCTTGACAACTTTGCCCATCTCTATTTATGAGAATAATGATTCTATAATATTCAGGAATCCAAGCTTTATAACCTTTTAAGCGATTAGGCAACTTAGTAAGTAAATCATACTTCCCTCGAAAATTGTGAATTTTATAAGTTATTTTTGGATTTAATATTTTAGGTAAAAGTTGCCCCAAGCATTCTTTCGCAGAAAATTCTTCGACTAAAAATTCAAGATGCACTTTTTGCTTTTTCCTCTTCTTTGATATTTCAATTAACTACTAGGATTACCAACATCAAAATAATCTTCCATCCATAATTGACCTAACAAAGCACCGTTTTGGATGAATTCTTTAATTCCTGACATCTCTGAAGTTTTCTTAGCTTGAGTAAAACCCTTTTCATCGCGGTAAAGTACCCAAACTTCCTCTGGTTGCAAACCATCAACAAAAAACGGAGAATGGGTTGTTACCATCAATTGTGTATTAGCTGAAGCCGCACGACATTCTTCTGCTAATTCAAGTAATAAGCGAGGATGAAGATGATTTTCTGGCTCTTCTATTCCCACTAGTTGCGGAGGATATGGATCGTATAATAAAGTTAAATAAGCTAACATTTTTAATGTTCCATCAGAAGCAAACTTTGCTAAGATTGGACTTAAAAAAGGTGCATCTTTAATTTGTAGTAAAAGTTGGCCGTTAGGCATTATAGATGCTTCAACTTTTTCAAGTTTAGGAATGCGACGCGAAAGAGTTTGGAGGATTTCTTGTAATCGCTCAGAATGATCTTCTTTGAGATATTGAATTACATTAGGTAAATTATCTCCTGTGGGGGATAACCTTTCTTGCGCTCCGGCTTCAGGTTGAGTACGAGTTTGATCTGCGGTTAAATAGGATAAATACCAACCTGTAATGAAGCGACGTAAAGCGCTAACCCTTGGATGTTTAGCGAATTGCCCCAAGGTACTTACTGCTAGAAATTCTGGTGATTCTAATTGTTCAGAAATACGCTCATCTTCTTGATCCGGTTCTTCACCACTGATAACTTTTCCTTCCCCTTCTTTAAAATCCAAAAAGCGAAAAGGCTTTCCTGTTTTACCCCGTCGCCAATGTAACCATTCTTCGGCAACATGAGGACGATTATTACGTTCATCAATGGCTAAATGATAGGTAATTAAAGGTGATTTTGCTCTTTCTCTATATTTTAATTCAATAATAATACAACCTTCTTCTCCTCTAGTTCTTAACTCTCTAAATCTTCCTCGTCTATCCCACGCTTTTTTTAGACCAAAAGTAAAACATTCAGAGAGAAAAGCAAAGACATCAAAGATAGTCGATTTTCCGCTTCCGTTAGGACCAAGAAATACAGTCAAAGGAGTTATTTTCTTTAACTCAAGATTATGCAAAGCACGGTAATTTTGTACGTGTAAGTATTCAATTCTAGGGATAGATAATTTAGCCATAACTTTAAGTCTTTTATAGGTTTAATTGGCTTTTTGCCCTGATGCAATTTCAACCCTTTACTTAGTAGTTTCTACTCGCTGAGTCAACAGTGCAGCAATAAATAGAAATCCTCCACCAATAACCACTGCAATCAGGCGATTATCATGGAGGAGATTTTCCATTACCCAACCGAAACCTAAAGAAACCAAGATTTCTGGTAAGACAATAAAAAAGTTAAAAATGCCCATATAAATACCGCTACGTTCTGGGGGTAAGCAACCAACTAACATTGCATAAGGCATTGCTAAAATACTTGACCAAGCAATACCAACACCAAGCATTGGTAATAGTAACCAATACTGATTATCAATAAAAGCTAAAGAGATTAAACCCACCGCACCACACATTAAACAAATTCCGTGAGTCACCTTACGATCTGTCACCTTTGCTAAACGGGGTAACAGAAAAGAACAACCCATACAAACAAAGTTATAAGCAGCAATACAAACTCCCGCCCATTCAATTCCCTCTGCATAAAGGGTATCAGCTTGGCTAGGTGCAGCGAAGATATTACGGGCTACAGCAGGAGGAAAATAGAGAAAAAAGCAATACATCCCTAACCAAGTAAAGCACTGTACCCAAGCGAGTTGAGCCATTTTTGGGGGCATATCTTGCCAAGCAGAAATTATATCTTGGAAAGTATCTAAAAATCCGTTCCGCTTATTTTGTTCTTTTTGGAAGGCCCGCATATTTTCTGGCGGATGTTCCTTTGTCGTTAATACCGTCCAGAGAACACTTCCTAAGAAGACTGCACCCCCAGCATAAAAGGATAACTCTACTGTTAAAGGAATAGCTTTCTCGGCGCTACTAGTACCAGAAATCTCAAAAACATGGTTCAAAATCCAAGGTAAAGAGGAAGCAGAAACCGTCCCCAAACCGATAAACAGACTTTGCATAGCGAAGCCTTTAGTACGCTGGTTTGCGGGTAACAAGTCCCCCACAAAGGCGCGGAAGGGTTCCATACTGACATTAGCGGAGGTGTCTAATAGCCAAAGTAGTCCGGCTGCCATCCATAATGTGGAAGAGTGGGGCATTAAAACTAAAGCCAGGGAACTAAAAATTGCTCCGAATAAAAAATAAGGTCTGCGCCTACCCAAAGGGCCCCAGGTATTATCACTCATACTCCCCACAATGGGCTGAATAACCAAACCTGTTATAGGGCCTGCAATCCAAAGGATCGGGATTTGGTGTGCCTCTGCCCCAAGCTGTTCAAAAATGGCACTCATATTGGCCATTTGCAAGCCCCAACCAAATTGAATGCCAAGGAAGCCAAAACTCATATTCCAAAGCTGCCAAAAGTTTAGCTTGGTATCTTCTGTTGCTAATTCAGGGGTTTTTTCTGAGTCTTCTAAAAGATTAAGGTTTCCTTCAATCTCAGTAGTGAGAGTATTTACCTGGTTTAAGATTGGTTCAACGATTTGGCTAACGGACTTCTCGTTCAGTTGTTCTTCGCTGGGCATATGCTAAGGTGATGAGCTACTAAATATTTATAGGTTGCCTTGTTTAGAGCAGTTGACAAGGTTCGTTGTAGTTGTTGTGCTGAGAAGCTTTGAGGTTGATTGCCAAACAACAATTGTCCTCCGTTGAGATGCACCCTTTCTTGTCAGGACTCATAGGTTGTTAGTAAATTAGGAAATATGTTACCTATTATTACATTCAATTCTCAAAGACTCGCGTACTCAGCCTCTTTAAATATCTGTCTCTTGAAATATCTGTAGCCGAGAGCAAGGACAGACGATTGAATTGATTAAAATAGGCTCTAACTTTTTCCTACTACCCACTCCCTTCTCAATTGATAAATATGCCAGAATCGACTTCCTTACGCGATCGCTACTTACAACTAATCGACGATATTGTTGATATTACCTTGCAAGGAAAAATCCGCTCCAAAGAGCAAGTATATAGAATGCTTGTCAAAGGAATTAGTGGCGGTACGGGGGAAATTTTTGAACGTTGTTTGCAAGAGCGTTTAGAAGCCACAGAAGCCCAGTTAGAGGTTAAGCTAAAGGCTACCCGCGTTATGAGGGCTTTACAGACGATTCAGGGGCAGTGGGAACGGTGGCAAAAGGAAAATCAAGACCAAGAAGGAGTAAATGCTGCTGTTAAGCAAATTGCCTCAGCAGAAAGTCAGACGCGGTTACAGGAATTGTTAGCCGTAGTTGATCCTAATCGCAATCAGGTTTTATCTCCAGAACAACTAAAGCACTTAGCTAAGAATTTGCGACAGGAAGGAGAATCTGAGGTTGAAAGCAGTACAGGGAGAGAATTACAGCAAATAGCTATAGGAATTGAGCGAGGTTTACAGAGTTTTTCTAGCTTAGAAGGGCATTTAATTAGTTGGATATATGAACAGAATCGAAGTCAGTTAGGGTTAGGGGATTTTCCCCAACAACGAGGCCCGTGGGCTTTTTGGAGTCAGAAAGTTACTAGCCCCTTACCCCAAAAGTTGTTTACCACCCTTGCCCACCAAAAATCCTTGGAAGAATTAACTCCTCAATTAAGGGAAGCGGATTTAGCAGCTTGGGTAGAATTAGCTTTAATGTTGCAATATGTGCAACGGGGTTTAGTTACTTGGTTTGATAAGCAACCCTATGATGGGAAAGCTGGTAAAAAGATATCTATTTCTACTCTGCTTACCTTTGCTTGGGTTTGGGCGCAATTATCCCAAGGTTTCGATTATGGGGGAGATTTTATCTTTGCTCGTGCTTCATTTCAAATGATGTTGCAAATTTTGCGTAGCTTTTCTCAACGAGAAGATTTTCCTTTATATGGGGGAATGTTTGCTTCTTTTCAAGGTAGTTATCTACAAGAAACTATCAACTACTTAGACCAACCCCTAAAACAAGTAGAAAAGACTCAAGAAAAAGCACGCATCTTAACTTTACTCGGCTATTCTACTGCAACTATGGGACGCTATGATAAAGCAGTTGAATTTTATCAAGAAGCCTTAGAAATTGCTCGTCAAGCTAAAGATAGTCCTTGTGAGGTTGCTAACCTGAATCATCTTAGTCGCACCTACGTAATCAAGCAAAATTATAGCGAAGCAATTAATTATAGCCAACGGGCTTTAATTATGGCTCGTCAAACAGGGGATCGCTTAGGAGAAGCTAATGCTTTAGCTAATTTGGGCTATAGTGAAGTCTTCTCGGCCAGACAAATTGAACGCCTTGAACCAGAGGTTTATGAAACTGCCATTAATTATTTAGAACAGGGTTTAGCCCAATCAGAAAAATTAGGCGACCACCAAAGTCAGGCTCTTTGTTTTAATAGTTTGGGTATTGCCTATGTGGTTTTAGAAAAACCTGCTACAGCAATTAGTTATTTAGAAAGAGGTATTCAAACCGCCCAAGTTTCTGGTGATTTATATTTACAAGGACTTAATTTCACTTATTTAGCCGAAGCCCATCATAGTTTACAAGATGCAGGAAATGCTATTTATACAGGCTGTCTTGCTATGTACCTTTTAGAGCAAATTTCTTCACGGGAATGGCGACAAGCAGCAGGATTAATGACTATTTTACAAGGACATTTAGGAGAAGAAGTTTTTACTGAAAAGTTGGCACAACAACGCTCTAAAATTATTCCCATAATTGGGGTTGATGGTTATGATTATTTACCAGATTTATTGGTGAAATATAAAGAAGATAGAGACTAGAATTAAGTAACAAGTAAGCAGAAAAAAAGAAAATCGAAGCCCAAGGTATTTCAGACTCTCAAAAAATCATTTCTCAAGGTTGAACGGAGGAAATTTTAAAACTAAAATCTATTGAAGCAACTCAAAAGTTAGCCGAATGTCAAAATAGTAAAGTTATTATTGTTGGTGGTGGAGAAAATGATTTGCAATTAACTTTACCAGAATAATAGTTACTTAGTAGTAATAAAGATGGCTGATATCATTGACTATAAAATTTACGGCGACTCCTTGCAATTAGTAGAAATTGAACTTGATCCTGGTGAAGGAGTTCAAGCAGAAGTGGGTACTATGACCTATATGGAAGATGGTATCCAAATGCAAACCTCCACAGGCGGGGGTTTGTTCTCTGGTTTTAAACGGATGATTACTGGAGAAAGTTTCTTTATTACTACCTTCGCTAATGGAGGGAGAGGTAAAGCCAGGGTGGGTTTTTCTGCCACTTGTCCAGGGCAAATTATTCCCCTTGATTTAGGTAGGTTGGGAGGAAGATTTTTGTGTCAAAAAGATGCTTTTCTTTGTGCTGCTAACGGCACAGATATTAACGTTGCTTTTACTAAGCGTCTTGGTACAGGTTTCTTTGGTGGTGAAGGTTTTATCTTACAAGAATTAAGGGGAGATGGCTTGGCATTTGTCCATGCTGGGGGGGCAATTATTGAAAAGAATCTTGTCCCAGGACAATCTTTACGGGTAGATACTGGTTGTTTAGTGGCTTTTGCACCTTCTGTTAACTACGATATTCAATTTGTCGGTGGTTTTCGCAATGCTTTATTTGGGGGAGAAGGTTTGTTTTTAGCTAGGCTACAAGGGCCAGGTACTGTTTATTTACAAAGTTTACCTTTCTCACGCTTAGCAGAAAGAATTACCTCAACAATGACTATTCCTACTGTTAGTAATGAGTAGGGAGATGGGGGAAAGCAATAAGTAAAGAACATACTGTTTACTTTCCCTCTGACTCATTAATTCCGATGATTATCCTCAATATGAACCCTCGTATTTGCCCACATCAACTTCTCCCTAATAATTTGATAAAAAGAATAATTTTCCCGTAAAACAATAAAGTGACTGCGACAATCTGCCATACGTACTGCAACCCTTTGTCCCGGCAAAATTCTGGTTGCTAAAGCCCCATCTGTCCAGAGAGTATTATTAAGTTCATAACTTCCTAATGGCCAAATATCGACAACACAACCGGGGGGAAGGACTAAGGTACGACTAGAAAGACTGAGAGGACAAATAGGTGTTACTGCGATCGCCTCCATACCAGAATGGAGAATTGGACCATTAGCAGAAACAGTATATCCTGTAGAACCTGTTGGAGTAGAAACAATCAAGCCATCGCCGTGATATTGATCAACAATTTCTCCATCTACTTCCATCTCTAAAATTGAAGTGTGCATTCTATCAATACTTGCGGGTTTAACGCACATTTCATTAAGGGCTAAGAAGCGATCGCTAACAGGTTCGAGGTTGTGGCGATTGCCTTCAAATATCTGTGCTTGTAGCATCATACGGCGTTGTACCGCATAGAGGTCTTTTTTTAAACGAGTCCAAACTTCTTCTGTATCTTTAAATAATTCAAAAGATTCTGAGAGAAACCCTAAATGCCCTCCCACATTGACCCCTAAAATAGGAATACCTTCCGGGGCTAAATGTCTTGCCGCAGAAAGGATTGTCCCATCTCCACCCAAAACTACTGCCAGGTCAATTTTGCTACTAGAAGAAGCAAGAAATACTGGGTAAGGATTATCTTGAACACCGCTTGGTCCTAATAAAACGTGGCATTGACGTTGTTCCAACTGACGAGCGCATTTTTCAGCCCAAGAGCGACTTTGAGAGTCTCCTGCTTTATGGGCAATAATAACTTGTTTGAGCTGCACAGTAGCTCCTTTTGAAGGTAATTATCCATTATCCATTATTAATTACTAAAAACCGTTTCTATGTTTCAAGCTCAATACTCTGAATACTTTTTTCAAAATCTGGCAACCGCTGCTCAAATTCTTCAGCAGTGGTAGAGTAAGTGACTAACCAAAAAGTTTCGCCATCTTGTAAGACATAAAATAATTGTTTAATTTGCGTACCATTCTTCTGTGCCTCAGCTAAGATTCGTCCTGCTTTATGTCCATCAATAGCAGTTATTCTTTCTTCTTGAATTTCGTATGCTGGGGTAATTTGTTCTTTAGCAATTTCTAGGTAATCTTGTACGGTAAGTTCTTCATCTAACTTCTCTGGACGAACATTGATACTTGTAACTCCCTGTCTAGGGGTTGAGCGAGTATCAAACGCTAAAAGAGCTACTGCCCCAGGGTTTTGTTTGAGGAGTTCAAGGTTATTTTGAGAATCAGGGGCGACGGTTTTCAGTTGTTCTTCTAAGACATTAATATCGGTACTAGGATTACCCCCTTCAAAGCTAGGAGGTAAGTTTAAAGTAATACCTTCACCTTGAACTTTTTTCCAATTTGTTTGCGTCCTTTGGTCAGAGGAGTTAACTTCCTGTTGTTTCGTCACCTCCGCCTCACCACAAGCGAAAATGCTACCACTCAAAAACAAAAAGATGAAAGCAGACTGAATTCTAAACATCATTAGATGAAGGTTTCCTAACTATGTTCTTAAGTCTATACGAACTTATACTGATAGGATACCCAGTTACTGACTATTTTGCATAAATAATATCCGTATCTTGCATCAAAGAATACTTAGGCTAACTTACTAATAAACCCCTGACCTCTGAATTGACACACCACTAGGTAAACAGAGACGGCGGGGAAGCAGTAAGCAGCAAGTTTTGAACATACTTAATACCTAACGGCAACGCTTCGCGCTCACAAACCGTCTTCGCTGCGGAGAACCCTGTTTCCCTATTTCCTAGTTTGATAATATGTAGTTTAAAGGCACATCTTAATAAATGTGTTCATAAAAAATTGACAGGTAGAGATGACTAAGGGGAAAAGTAAAATAGCAACTCAATCCTGGCAACCGGTGGATCGGCTATCGGTAATACTCATCTCGATCCTCAGTGTAACTATTGCCATCTTGCTTTTGGTTGTTAGTCCAGTCGGACCAAAAGTTAGGGATTTTAGTTGGCAAGAACAGACAATTGGCGCAGAAGATAGGGCTTTTATTGTCACTTTTAATAGCCCTATGAAACGCGAGAGTGTGGAGAATAATCTTAAAATAGCTCCACCTTTACCCGGCAAAATTAGCTGGTCTGGCCGCCGCTTAGCCTATACCTTAGAAAATCCTGCTACCTATGGTCTTGATTATGAAGTAACGATCAAAGGCGCTAGAGAAAAAATTGGGAGCAAAGATAGTCAAGGAAAAGCCTTGCAACCATTCACTGGGCAATTCAAGAGTAGAAATCGTGCTTTTGCTTATATTGGTGTCGAAGGAGAAGAGAAAGGTAAGTTAATTCTCTATAATCTTACGGGCCGCCAACAAAGTATTCTTACTCCTGGTGACTTGATAGTTACAGATTTCCAGCCCTATCCCCAAGGAGATCGCATTTTATTTGCTGCTGAAGAGTCAAAAGATTGGTCTAAAGGATTGAATAAGCAACAACTCTATTCTGTGGCTACGGGCATACAATCTCAAGATGGAGAAGAATTAGCCCCAGGAGAAAACTTGCAAGTGGTTTTGGATAGTAAGAATTATCAAAACTTGCAATTTGCTATTTCTCAAGATGGGGAAATAGTTATTGTTAAAAGATTGAGTTGGCGTAATAAAAGTGATCAAGATTTATGGGTGATTAAAGGGGAACAAGAAGCAAAACCTTTGAAGCAAGAATTAACTGGGGATTTCGTCATTACTCCTGATAGTCAAGCAGTGGTTGTTCCCACCGGAAAAGATGGTAAAGGTGTGGGGGTTATACCTTTAGAAGCTGAGACTGAAACTATTGAATTTTTACCTAAATTTGGTCAAGTATTGAGTTTTGCGAGCGATGGCACAGCCGCAGCGATGGTAGATTTTAATAGCGATGATCCAGAATTGCGTTATGCGCGATCGCTGTTTTTAGTCACTAACCAAGGGCTACAAAAAAAACTCCTTGATGTCAAGGGTTCTTTGATTGATTGTGCTTTCGATGCTAACCGCAAAAATCTCTATTGTCTCCTCAGTGAGTTGAAAGAAGAGGAAGGATATCAAGAACAACCTTACTTAGCCAAGTTTGATTTAGAAGATACCGAAAATCCTACGGTTACGCCCCTAGCTTTGTTGCCAGAACAACTAGATGTACAAATGAGTTTAGCCCCCGATGGCTTAGGAATTTTGGTAGATCAGGTTATACCCACAGAAACAGATTCTCCTGAAGCATTGAGAAGCGATTCTGGGCAACCGATAGCTACCAGTCGCCTTTGGTTATTGTTGCTTCCTACTCCAGGGGCTGAATCCCCTAAACCTCCTGCTTTAGAAGAGTTGCCTTTACCAGGTTTCAAGCCCCAGTGGATGCCTTGACATTGAACATTAAACATTGTTGGCGTTAGCCTTGCCACTAGGCTGCATTAAATATTTTTTCTATTCAAAAGCTAACAGCTATAGGCGTTTCGCGCAGCGTTGCCGCAGGCTAGCCTTGTCGTAAGACTAAGCTAAAATCAACGTGAGTTCGACGGAGGAAAAAGAGAGAAAAGAAAAGCATCAGAGGTATGCTGAAAATGAATCTTAATCAGAATCTGATGCTATGTCCAATATTGTATCTCGTCTCGATATCACCCAAATATTCTGTCAGGTAGATGACTTTTATCAAAGGTTTGAGAGGCATTGGCAACAACAGCCAATGTTAACAGCAACTTGTGGAGAGCGTCTATGTCGCTCCCGCCTAAGCCTAAGCGAAGTGATGACCATTGTCATTGCCTTTCATGGTTCGGGATTTCGCACTTTTAAAGAATTTTACACTCTACAAGTCTTGCCTTACTGGAAGAAAGCTTTTCCCAACTTGGTCAGTTACACTCGATTCGTAGAGCTAATGCCGTGGAGCTTAATGCTTCTTTGCTGTTTTCTACATACTCTTCGAGGAGAAATTACCGGCATCAGCTTTATTGATTCTACCCCCATTGAGGTCTGCCACCCGAATCGCTCCAAAAGCCACCGTGTTTTTGAAGGTTTGGTAGGTTGGGGCAAAAATGCTATGGGATGGCATTATGGCTTCAAGCTACATCTAATTATTAATGACAAAGGTGAGCTGCTTGCTTTCAAACTTACAGAGGGTAATACTGATGACCGTAACCCTGTGCCAGATATGGCTGATGGCTTGATTGGTAAGTTATTTGGCGACCGAGGTTATATTTCTCAGGATTTGTTTGAGAAACTCTATGAACAAAGACTACAACTGATTACACACCGCAAGAAAAATATGAAGCCGAAGTTAATGCGTCTTCAGGATAAGATTCTCCTACGTAAGCGTTCTCTGATTGAGACTGTTAATGACCAGCTCAAGAATATCTGTCAGATTCAGCATTCAAGACACCGTAGCGTTTGGAATTTTTTGGTTAATCTCTTAGCTGGTCTAATCGCTTATACTTTCTTGCCCAAAAAGCCTTCCCTTGACCTTGACCCCAAAGGCCTAGCTGAACTTCCTTCTGCTGTTTTTTAACTTCATCGAACTCACGTTAAAATCAGAAAATTTTGAATACTTCATTAATTGGAATACTTTTTAATTGGAATACTTTTACTGTTTACTGTATTCGCTTGGTGGGTATTTTTTTTTGGGCTTTTGATTGGCTGTAAGCGGAATCAGCTTAATTGAGGTTGTATAAACACTTAAACCACAAAGTATAACCACACAAAATATGCTGATAGCAAAGTCAACTAGTAAGACTGTTTTAATACTGAGTATATTAATACTTACCGCTTGTGCAGGAGAAGCAAATCAAGGGACTAAATCTGAGTTAGAAAAATCTTTCCAAGAATTGTGTCTCCAAAAAGCCAACTTATCAACCGAAGTAAGTAAGACTATAGATGCACTACTAGAAGAAGCCGGGACAACTGATTGTGAAGCAGCTAACGCAGAGTTGTTAAGTCGCACACAGCTTAGCCTCTTTGATAAGGAAATTACAGATATTAGCCCAATAGCTGGGTTTACCAATCTAGAGGGACTTATCTTAGACAAAAATCAGGTCAAGGATATTACTCCTTTAACCAAACTGACTAACTTAGATTCTCTTACCCTCGCCAGCAACCAAATCGTAGATATTACCCCTCTAGCTGGACTGACTAATCTAGAAGGCCTTGCTCTTAACAATAACCAAATCGTAGATGTTACTCCTCTAGCTGGACTCACCAATCTAGAGATTCTTACTCTCAACGATAACCAAATCAACGATCTTACCCCTCTAATCGGACTCACAAATCTAGAAGACATTACCCTAGACAACAACCAAATCAGTGATGTTGCTTCTCTAGCTGGACTGACTAATCTAGACGGCCTTACTCTATATAACAACCAAATTACTGATGTTACTCCTCTAGCTAAACTTACAAAATTACAGTACCTTGACCTCCACAAAAACCAAATTACTGATATTACCCCGATAGCCAAACTTACACAACTAGACTCCCTTAGCCTGGACAACAACCAAATTGTCGATGTTACTCCTTTAGCTGGACTTACAAATTTACAGTACCTTACCCTCACGGACAACCAAATCGCTGATGTTACCTCAATAGCGAGACTCACCAATTTAGACTCCCTTTACCTCAGCGACAATCAAATCACAACAGTCGATTCTCTATCAGGATTAACAAAGCTAAGTTGGCTTGCTCTTGAGGGAAATCCTCTTACACAAGAAACTTGCCCAGTAGATGAATCTATTTGTCATTTTGATTGATCATGAGCGGAATTAGCTTGATGGAAACTGTAGAAATACTTACACGATGAAGCAATAACCGCAAACATACACTAATGGCAAAATTAACTAACAATCCCGTTTTAATACTAGGTACATTAATACTCACCGCTTGGGAAACTCAGGCAACTTATGCGGTTGGACTTAGTTTAGAAAGCTCTTTTCAGGAGTGGTGTTTGCAAAAAGATGAACTATCAACAGCAGCAAGGAAGACTGTAGATGCACTACTAGAAGAAGCTGGGACAACTGATTGTGAAGCGGCTAACAACGAATTATCTCGCCGTAGCGAACTCTTCCTTAATCTCCAAGAAATCACAGATGTTGCCCCCATAGCGGGACTCATCAATCTAGAGTACCTTTCTTTAGCAGGCAACAAAATCACTGATGTTACACCTTTAGCCAAACTCACCAACCTCTCATCACTTGACCTAAGCGATAACCAAATTACAGATGCTACTCCTTTAGCGATACTCACGAATCTTAAGGGTCTTGGCCTCAGCGATAACCAAATTAGTGATCTCAGTTTTTTAATACCACTTACCAAGCTGAGTGGTATTAACCTTGAGCGTAACCAAATTAGTGATCTCACTTCTTTGAGTGGACTAATTAATTTAGAGGGGCTTGATTTAAGGGATAATCAAATCTCAGATATTAATTCTTTGAGGGGGCTGACTAAACTAGGATTCCTCAACCTCGATAACAACCAAATAACTGATATCACTTCTCTGGGTGGGCTAACTAATTTAGAGATACTTTCCCTGCGCTTCAACGAAATAACTGAGATTAATTCTCTGAGCGGACTGAATAATCTAGAGATGCTTTCCCTGGGCTTTAATGAAATAACTGAGATTAATTCTCTGAGCGGACTGACTAATCTAAAGTCTCTTGACATAGACAAAAATCAAATCGTAGATGTTACTCCTTTAAGAGGACTGAATGATTTAGAGTCCCTTACTCTAAGCGAGCATAAAATCACTGGTGTTGTTCCTGATTTGAGTTCTCTAGCGGCACTTCCTAATCTGCGATCGCTTGACCTAACTGGTAGCCAAATTAACGATCTTACTACTCTGTCTGGACTCACTAACTTGAAATCTCTTTACCTCTGGGAAAACCAAATCGCTGATGTTACCCCTCTGTCTGGACTCACTAATTTAACAAGCCTTTACCTGGGCAACAACCAAATCGCTGATGTTACCCCTCTGTCTAGACTCACTAATTTAAGAATACTTTTCCTGAACAACAACCAAATCACTGATGTTACCCCTCTGTCTGGACTCACTAACTTAGAATTTCTTTATCTCTACAATAACCAAATCACAACGGTTAGTTCTCTATCACCATTAACTAACTTAACCAAACTCCATCTCAATGAAAACCCCCTCCTACAGGAAACTTGCCCAGTAGAGCAATCAGCTTGTACTTTTGGCTCAATCTCAGCAGAATAAGCGCAATAGAAAAGAGCATCCCACAGTGATGCAACCAAGTAAAAATCACACCAGCAATACTAATCCTTCTAAACAACGGTGATAAGGAAAATTCTCCTAAGCAATCAGCGTTTCTTGTTGTCATCACACTATCGCTTAATTCAAAGGCCGCATCATGAGCTTTTCCTAGCATTTGATAGGTTTCTTGACGAAACTTTCTCAATCGTTCATATTTCATGGTAGGGAGATTTATGTATTTAGATTCCTCTGAATCATTTTCTCCCTCTTTTCCCTTTTTTCTCTACTGTTTTCCCTTCTCTTCCTTTTCGTTAGTCTAAACTACAGTTATCAGTAATCCTCTGCATTGCTTCTTCTACATTTTCCCGACTATTAAACGCAGAGATGCGGAAATAACCTTCCCCCGCAGCCCCAAACCCTGAACCAGGAGTCCCTACTACATAGCAAGTTTGCAACAACTTATCAAAGAAGTCCCAACTAGAAAGTCCTTGGGGAGTTTTGAGCCAAATATAAGGTGCGTGTACACCACCATAAACACTAATTCCGGCTGCGGTTAGTTTTTCGCGGATGATTTTGGCATTTTCTAAATAGAAGCTAATCAACTCTTTGATTTGTTGTTGTCCTGCTTCGGAATAAACTGCTTCTGCCCCCCTTTGGATAATGTAGGATACGCCATTAAATTTGGTTGCTTGACGGCGATTCCACAGCTTCCATAACTCCACATCAGAACCGTCAGAGGCTTTGGCAGTTAAACCTTTGGGTACAACAGTAAAGGCACAGCGAGTTCCTGTGAAACCAGCATTTTTAGAAAAAGAACGAAATTCGATCGCACAATCCCTTGCCCCGATAATTTCGTATATAGAATGGGGAATTTCTGGATCGGTTATGTAAGCTTCGTAAGCGGCATCAAAAAGAATTAAAGAGTTATTGCTTTTGGCATAATCTACCCAAGCTTTGAGGTTTTCTTTAGAAGCCACAACTCCTGTGGGATTGTTGGGGAAACAAAGGTAAATTAAATCAACTTTTTGCTTGGGAATTTCCGCCGTAAAATCATTCTCAGCAGTGATAGGTAAATAAACTAAACCCTCGTATTCCCCCTGCTCGTTAGCAGCACCTGTATGTCCTGCCATGACGTTAGTATCAACATAAACCGGATAAACAGGGTCTGTAACAGCGATGGTATTATCATTACCGAAGATATCAAGGATGTTGCCTGTATCACACTTAGCACCATCAGAAATAAAGATTTCCGAAGCATCAACTTCACAACCCCGCGCCTGGAAGTCAGTGGCAGCAATTTTCTCCCTTAACCAAAGATAGCCTTGTTCTGGGCCATACCCTTGAAAAGTTTCGCGATCGCCCATTTCCTGAGTTGCTGCAATGATTGCACTCCGGCAAGCTTCTGGTAAAGGTTCTGTGACATCACCAATACCAAGTTTAATTAAAGGTGCATCAGGATGAGCTTCAGCAAAGTTGCTAACCCGTCGTCCAATTTCCGGGAAAAGGTAGCCAGCTTTAAGCTTGAGGTAATTATCGTTAATAGTTGTCATAATTAATTTCTACACACGCCATAAAACAGCTTATACCATAAGATCTGGTGGTCACGCTTTCCCACTTACCGTAACCTACATTATTTGCCAGAAATTGAAAAAATGCCTTTTTCGACGTAAATACCTATGCAAAATGCAAGATTAAGTTTTGTGACAATTGCCTAGAAGTTGCGTAAAACATAGCAATCTCACCAGAGAACCAGATGAAGGTGAGTAATTCACTTGAATAACCTATGAATAACCTAGAAGTTCTTACATATTCTGGCCAGGGTGATGAATGAACTAGATGAGTCCTTGAAAGAGCTAGCTAAAAAAGCGCAGGGTTATCCTGTAGGGAGCAAAGAGCGCAATCGAGTTTTGCATCAGTTATGGAACAAAATACAGCAAAATTCCCATAAACTTTGCCGTCCTTTCCGAGGGCAGTTTATCAACTATCAACAAATTTATGTTGAAGCAGTGTATAAGTTGCTAGCTTATGTTTGTCAAAATATAGATCAGTATGATCCTGACAAAGGAGAACTTTTACAATGGGCAGCTAATCATAAACGTATGAAAGGCTTTTTTGAGAAAGCTTATCGGGAGATGAAGCCGATTGGAAATGCTAATTTGCCGAGGAAAACTTTACAAGATTTAGCAGAATTAAAAGAATCTAGTAATAAGCCGGGGAAACTAGCTTCTGAGCAAATTATTGCTTATGTAGCTGAAGATCCTGATGGAATATTTAAGAGTAAATCTCTAAATGGCAATGAGGAGGCCAACTTTAAGATGATTTTTACTAAATATCATCAAGGCTACTCGTTTCAAGAAATTGCCCAACAATTGCAGGAAAAATATTCCACTGTACATAGTTTTTATCACCGCAACTTGAGTTATTTTGCGGAAACAATTAAAGCATATTTAAGTAATTAGTTAGGAGGTTGAAAAATGCTAAGAGAATCGAATTCTTCTGGTGTAATTATATCTTTAGGTGCAAAAGCACATCAGCTTGCTGAGGCATTTTCTCAGCAACAAGCTCAAAGTCACAAGACAAAACAAGTTTATCTTAATACTTTAGCAGTTTATGCTGTCAATATTTATCTAGAAGGGATGGGGATTACTACTGATTTGAAGTCTAGCTATAGCTGGAATGCTGTTATGCAAACTATGGCTAACGTAGCAGATTTAGTAATACCGGAACGAGGTAGATTGGAATGTCGTTACTTGTTACCTGACCAAGAATCTTGTTATGTTCCCTCAGAGGTTTGGCTAGAGAGAACTGGTTATGTTGTAGTTAAGCTAGACCAAGATTTAAGTGAGGCGAGGTTATTAGGTTTTACCATTAAAGTAGAAGAAGAATATTTAGCCCTTACAAACTTATTACCATTAGAAGATTTATTAGATAGACTAATTGGAAAACAAGAGAAATTGCAGTCATCTCCTATTCAGCTTAGTAACTGGCTTGATAATCTTTTTACTAAAGGCTGGCAATCTTTACAAGAATACTTACAGAGTCAAAATTATGAGCCTGGTTTCAATTTTAGAAGCCCTGCTTTAATCACTTCTAAGCCAAAAACAGGAAAAACCAACTTAGCCGAAGGAATCAAATTAATCAAATTTGAAAAAGCAGAGCAACAAGTTGCTTTAGTGGTGGGTGCAGACTTAAAAACTCAGTTAGAATCTACTATTTCAGTTAAGGTTTTTCCTTTGGGTAGCAGTACTTATCTTCCCCAAGATTTACAATTACTAATTTTAAGTGAAACGGGGGAACCAGTAGTACAAACTAAAGCGAAAGCCACCAAACAAATTGAAGTAGAGTTTAGTGGAGAAAAGGGAGAACAATTTAGGGTTAAAGTTGTTTTGGATGATTTTAGTATTACTGAAACATTTTCAATTTAATTCTAGGTTGCAAGTATTAGGGTAAAGTGCATTATGGGTAGATTAGTAATTTTAAAGTTAGATGGCAATTTGCATTCAATAGGTTTTCGAGTAACCTTAGAAGTAGAATCAAGAAGGTCATCGTTTTGGGGACTTACAAGGAAATTTACCTGCTAATCCAGAATTAGTAGAAAAGTTACAGGAGCATTGGTTAGAAAATTATCGTAAAATTGGTTCCCCGGCACGTATTAAAGTTAAGAAAGTTACTTATAGTGGTTCTGTTAATAAGTTGGTTGAAGAGTCAGGTAAACAACTTAAAAAAAGTTTGAACCAATGGCTTGCTTCACCGGAATTCAGTGAAATCAACAACTATTTACGCACAGTATTAAGCCCCAGTGAAGTAATTCGTTTCTTAATTCGTACTGATGATACAAATGTTTTGAAACTTCCCTGGGAAGAGTGGCAATTCTTTGTAGATTATCCCAAAGCAGAAGTCGGCTACGGGGGAACTAAGTTTAGTAAACCACAACAGGTTGTTACAAAAAAAAAGCCAGCTAAGGTTCGTATCTTGGCAATCTTGGGACATAGTGAAGGTATTAACCTCGAAGCAGATGAACGGCTGTTGCGGAGTTTGCCAGGGGCTGATGAACCTGTATTTTTAGTACAACCGAAACGTAAAGATATTAATGATAGTTTGTGGGAACAACCTTGGGATATTATATTTTTTGCCGGACATAGTATTACCGAAAATGACGAGGGAAAGATTTATCTTAATGATGAGGAAAGTTTAACCATTGATGAATTGTGGCACGCTTTAAGAAAAGCAGTCAACAATGGCTTAAAATTAGCTATATTCAACTCCTGCGACGGTTTAGGCTTAGCTAAACGCCTAGATGACATTAACATTCCGCAAATGATTGTTATGCGGGAGTTAGTACCAGACAAAGTTGCCCAACAATTTCTTAAATACTTCCTCAGCGCCTTTTCTGGTGGCAAACCCTTTTATTTAGCAGCAAGGGAAGCGAGGGAACAGTTGCATTGGTTAGAAGAGGAGTTTCCTTGTGCTACTTGGTTGCCAGTGATTTTTCAAAATGTCGGTGAAGCCGCTTTGACTTGGGAAGAGTTAAAGGGAGCTAAGAAGCCTAAATCAGCTTTGCAGGATCTTTCTTGGCGACGGGGTTTGCAAATGGTATTGCTAACCAGTTTGGTGGTTACTAGTTGTGTGGTGGGGTTGCGATCGCAGTCTGTTTTTAAGCCATTGGAGTTGAAAGCGTTTGATCACCTGATGCAGCAAAGGAAAGATCAAGGGTCTGATCCTCGTATTTTAGTTGTAGAAATAACGGATGCAGATCAAAGGCTTCCGGAACAAAAAGGTAAAAAGCAAGGTTCCTCTATTTCTGACTTTGCACTAGAGAAACTTTTAGACAAGCTAGAATCATATCAACCACGAGTAATAGGTTTAACGCTATTTCGCGATCCTCCTGACTACGCACCAGAATTACCAGAACTTAAAGAACGTTTTCAAAAAAGCAAAGTCCTTTACGGAATTTGCAATGTAGATGAATTAGGAGATGGAGAAAGAGGATTTTTGCCTCCTCCAACCTTACCAGAAAAGCGTCTAGGTTTTACTAATGGTATAGGTGATGACGACAATGTAATCCGCCGCTCTATCCTGTTTATGGATACACCTGCAACGTCAGTTTGCCCAACATCTTTTTCTATTACCCTTAAGCTAGTAGAAGCATATTTGGAACAAGAAAGTATTCCGCATCCAGTAATTAAGCTGCCGAAACACTCTAACGATAGTTTGTATATAGGCAATGTGCTAATTCCTAATTTACGCTACAATCCAGGAATTTATGGAAATAGCGATGATGATAATTGGGGATATAAATCAATTATTAATTATCGGTCTTATCGTTCTGTTTTGGAAATAGCAGACAAAGTTAGCTTAGAAGATATTTTAAGAGACAAAGTTATCTCGTCAAAAATAAAAAACAAGATAATTTTGATCGGTTCAAATAAGAGCTTACCTGATAACAAACACCAGACCCCTTATAACCAGAAAATACCTGGTGTAATTCTTCAAGCACAAATGGTTAGTCAGCTTCTCAGTAGGGTTCTTGATGACCGACCTCTAATTGTTTTCTGGCCTCCCTGGCTGAATTTTATCTGGATTGCTGCTTGGTCTTTTTTAGGAGGTATTTTAACCTGGTGTTTACGTTCCCAGTTTAATTTGTTAGTAGCAGTAATTATATCTTTAGCTTCTTTATATGGGGCTTGTTTGTATTTATTAACTCAAGGTTTTTGGATTCCCTTAATTCCTTCAGTTTTGACTTTATTTGGTACTGCTGCTGTAGTGCTTTCAATCATCAATTTGAAAAAATCTCGTTCAATATGATATTCAACAATTTGTTTGGCAAGTTTTTAAGCTTTCATTTAGTAGTTACCTTTCTACTAATCAACACAAATATTGTAGAAGCAAGAGTGTTAAAACCTCAATTAACTAAACCTTCCTATGAATTGAATTGGTGGGAACATTTTCTTCTTACTGAGGATACAGGACAAGGAACATCAAAAGGACATCCTATAAATACAGGTACTCGTACTCCTTGTGATTATAAACGATATCTAGAACCTTTAGTACTAATAGAACCACACTCTAAGACAACCGAATGGCGTTGGGGTTTCACTCGCAATGAATACCCGACTTTTTGGGCTTACATTCCTTATCAAGCAGACATGATCAAGAAGATCACCTTTTCTTTGCGGGATGAACAAGAGAACATCATCTATGAAACAAACCTAAACAAACCAGAAACCACAGGCATCATTAGCTTCACTCTGCCTAACACTGCAAAGCTACTTCCTAAAGGAGAATGGTATAAATGGTATTTATTTGTCGAAGCCAGTTGTAAACCTCAACAAACTGCTGAAATGTATGAAACTAGTGCTTGGATACAAAGAAGCGATGACCCTCAAATTCCCGAAACTGAGTTTGTTTACGATCGCCTGACAGACATCGCTAACCTTGCAGAAAGTCCCCAGAAGCCACAGCAATGGCAAACATTACTTGAATCACTAGGGTTAGACGAATATACTAACGAACCAATTATTGTAGACTGCTGTCAACCACTAGAGGAACAAGAGTGACAAACAGATTGGGTTGTATTGACACCATTTTCATACATCCGCCTCTAAAGCGTATCAGGGTCAATGCCTAAGTCTCGAAGCTTGTCTAGGGCTTTATTCAGTTTAGCTCTAGCTTGCTCTTCTTGTAAACGAGCCTGATCCCGCTCTACTCGCGCCTGATCCCGCTCCAGCAAACTTACTTCGGGTTCAGTAAATGTCTCACCATTGGGATAAAATACAGACAATCCATCCTCAAATAGTTCAAACCGAATCTGCAAAAGGGGCGATGTCCAAGGCAAATACAATGCAGTAACCAAAGTATAAACATCATTATTCTGTTGGCGTACAAAGCCCCAGAAATCCTTACGCTGAATGTCGTAGTAATAGGCTTCTAAAACCCCATATTCTTCATAGAATTTCTGTTTTTCTGCCATTTCCCGACGAGTGTTGCTGGGGGAAAGAATCTCAAACACAACTTGGGGGGCAATCTGTTCTTCCTGCCATTGTTTATAGCTACCTCGATATCCTTGGGAACGACCTAAAACCACCATCACATCTGGCGCTTGGCATGGGGCAGGGGGTTCTTCCACTTCCACAGGATACCACAGCAAATCTCCTGCAACAAAGGCCACTTCATCTTTTAGTAAATGTTTGAGATTAGTAACTAGACGGACAATCCATTCATACTGTTCTGTGTTGTCGGCCATAGGTTTACCGTCAGAATCAGGGTATAGTGTTAAAGGAGAACGAGGAGTTTGAACCATGAGTCCTTGCAGACGACTGTTGATCGAGGGCAGTTTAGGTAAAGTTAGTTTATTATAACCCAGTGTTTGGTGGGTATGACACCCTTTCAAGAATAATGGTTGATTATTAACGCCAATTGCCTACTAAAATAAAAGGACTCCAGTAGTAAGGTTTGCGATATTCACCCTCTCTGTTTAATAAACTTAACTGAGCATTTTGTAAAGCTTGTGCTTTCGTCAACCATTCTCCTGCTTCGGTTTTGCTCCCTAACTCCTGATAAAATTTCCCCATCAACATAGCAGTGGATTGATCGTTAACCGGATATAAAGAGGCAACAGCACTACGCGCCCCTGCTTGCAGTGCTACACCTGCCATACCTAATGCAGCACGTTTGTCGCCACTGGCCGTTTCACAAGCACTCAAAACTAATAGTTCTATTGCTGTGGTGTTGATTTCTGTTTGGTTTCTAATTAGGTTATCAAATTGGATTAAATTAATTTCTTCTTGGAAGGCATAAAGATAAGTTTCTTCAGGGCGAGAACTAAAAATGCCGTGGGTAGCAATATGAACTATAGAAAAGGGTTTTGTTTCTATTTGTTGTTGGAAGGTAGCTTTGGTAAAAGTGTTATTTTTGATAATTTTACTATTTGGTCTAGATTCCTGAATTTCTATTAGTTCATCCTCAACGTAAGGCAAAGCAGAAGCACCGAGATTTTCTTCGCTAACTCCTGCTGCTAATAGTAAAGTATCTTGGTCAAGAATTTGTGTATTCTCTGGTATTTGTAAGCCTAAGCTAGAAGCTAAACTATATTTTTCAATTAAATATTTTTCTCCGTCATGAAGAGTAGCTAGAGGAATACTTCGCAGAGAACCATTTAAGACAAAGGCTAAAGTATCTACTGAATATTTTTGTAATTCTAAGTCGATATCTTGCAAGATCAGTTTATATAATTCTTGAAAAGATGAGGCATTATTAGCAGATTTTTTTTGTTTAATATCTGTTTGTATTTTCTCAACTAAATTATCTAATTCCTGAGCAGTAATATTAATAGTATAAGTTTTTAGTTCTGATTCTTGGGGTAGCTTAACAACAATTTCTAAACGGTTAGCAAAAATAATCGGATAAATAACAGCTACAGGTAAGTTATCTTTGTCAACAATTTCTTGAATAGAAACGCGATCGCCATTTTGCAGTTGACAGCGTAGATAGTCTTCTAATTCCGCTAGCTGCAACTTTTCCATGACAGCAACTGCTTTTTGCAAATAAGTTTGTCTCTGATCTAAATCTTTGTTGCTGCTTTTTGCTTTTTCTGGTTGTTTAGCAGTTTGTAACAATAAGTCAGCTAATTCTCGATAAACTGGTTCAACATCATCACGAAAGTTAAATTTGAGGTCAGTATTATTGAGAGACAATAAATCTTTCCTGACTTTATCTACTTCATTAATGGCATTTTCATAGGCTGCGATCGCACTCTCTTCTTCTCCCTTTTGACGAATAATTCTGCCTAGCTGCCACTGGGTTTGATAACTAAGATCAGCACCATAAACTTCCTGTTTGGCTTGTTGAGTTTCAATTAGTTTGAACGCCTGTTCGGTTAATTGTTGTGCTTCAGCTAATTGTCCGTTACTAGCATATAATTGACCTAAATATTTGAGAGCAAAAGCTTCAGAACGAGTATCTCTTAAACTGCGGGCAGATGTAACAGCATTGGTTAATAAATTAAGGGTATTTGAGTTGAATTGTTTAGCATTGGATAGTTGCATCAAACTATTAGCTAAGTTAAGCTGAGAATAGAGGCGATCGCGCCCAATATGCAAGTTATTAATCCCCGCAATAAGTTCAGGTAATTCAGTAAGTAGTTGTCGCAATTGCTGCTCAACTTCTTGGCCAAGTTGAGTATCTTCCTTTGCTAGTTGTAGTAACCACGGCTGGGCTTCAATGAGTAAGTTAAGATGGTTCAATTTTGCTTTGTAACTGAGGGCTAAACTAGGAGAATCGGCACTTTGTTGATAATAAATTAAAGCTTGCCCTAATTTTTCCTTAGCTTTTGTTAAATCATTAGGTATACCAAGGCGTTGATAATTATCTTGCCAGTGGGAGTAAGCTGCCCTGGCAGTATTGCCTAAACTGAGGAGAGATTCATGATAACCGGGGGAAAAGTCAGCAGAGATAACTAAACTAGCTTGCAGTAACTCTTCTACTTGTTGCAGATAATCCTTCTCTTCATCTCCTGGTAACAGAGGATTTTTTACCTTACCTGTAACTAACAAAAGATTCGCCATCAGCCGCAAACTTGTTGCCTTAATTTCTGAATCTTCTTGCTGCTGCCAGTACCTAAAAGCAGGAATCAGAGTATTAATTGCTTCACGATGCAACCCTAATTCTTGGAGTGCGATCGCTTGATAAACTTGACTACGATGTAAACCGGAATTATCCTTCCCTTGGGCATATTGTTCTGCTGCTAGTTGCCAACTGTATAAAGCGGCTTCAGCTTTCCCTATACCAAACTGTATTTTACCTTGAAGTTCTAACGCTTGGGCTAGCAATTGCCATTTTCGAGGAGAATCAAACTGTTGTAGTTGCGCTAAAGTATTTGCGATCGCTTCCTGGGCTAGTTGCCATTGTCCCTGTTGTTGATAAACTTGGGCTTGGGCAAGTTGTTTTTCAATTTCTTCTGTAGGTAATGCTTCAGCAACTGTAGTTCCTGTATTTGCAGGCTGAAGGGGAAAAGCTACTACAGGACAACAGATAATTATTAAGGCGAGGGACAAAGGTAGATGTAGTTTGACCATTGTGATTTGTTCAACTAGTACTCTACCCTCTTCTCTTGTTGTAGTGAGAGATTTTATGCGAAAGAGAAGAATTGTTTACAAAAGTTGACCAAACAACAGACTTTTACCAGTGGAAGCCTGTACAATGCTCCTTGATATATTTTTAAGTGTATCTACTAGATAAATATGAAATCTTGCCTCGTAGCTAAGTATTTCCTCTCCTATTCGTTTTGTTTGCTATTAACTGGATGGTTTACCACTACCCTTAGTCTTGCCCAAAACCCACCACCACCAGAAATAGAACCTCCTTCTACCCGTCCTCAACCTTTGGAATCACCACAAAAGCTGCCTCCACCGGAAGACTTGTTACCTCCTTTACCTACTCCTACCCCACCAGACAATCCATCTCTCCCGACAGTTGAAACCTTTGAAGTTAAGGAAATTCAAGTAGAGGGTAGCACATTATTCACCGAAGCAGAGTTAAAGGAAATCATCGCCCCCTTCCTCAACAAATCCCTATCTCTGCCTGAACTTCAGCAGGTAGCATTAGCTGTAGAGAAATATTACCTTGAGCAAGGATATCTTACTTCGGGGGCTTATGTTTCCCGGTTCGACATTGGGGAAGGCATCTTAACTATTCAAGTAGTAGAAGGGGGCATAGAAAAGATTAGAATCACTGGTACAAAAAGACTCAATCCTAGCTATATTCGTAGTCGTCTTGCGATCGCTACCACAACTCCCCTCAACAAAGAAAGACTCTTAGAAGCTTTGCAACTCTTGCGTAGTGATCCTTTGATTGATAGGATCAGGGCTGATTTATTGGATAGTTCCCGCCTCGGACAAAGTATTCTGGAAATTAAAATAACCGAAGCTGATAGTTTTCGCACCGACTTTAGTTACAATAACCAGCGTTCCCCTAGTGTAGGGACTAATCGTTTAGGTTTGAGTTTCAATGAAGGGAATTTACTAGGATTAGGAGATTCCCTACGCCTAGGCTACTACCACAGCGAAGGCAGCGACAGTTTAGATTTTGGTTATGAATTACCTATTAATCCCCGTAATGGCAGCATTAGCTTTGCCCATGGTACAACCTCAAGTCAGGTAATCGAAGACCCCTTTGCCATCCTAAATATCGAATCAGACTCCCGCTACTACGAAATCAGCCTACAACAACCAGTTAAACGCACACCCAGAGAAGAAATGACCCTTGGCTTAACAGCTTCACGCCAGGAAAGTGAAAGTTCTCTTTTAGGTATTGCCATCCCTCTTGCTGTAGGGGCTGATGCCCAGGGGCGTGTCCGTGTCTCCACTTTGCGGTTTTTCCAAGAATGGGTAAAGCGTGGAGACAGGGAAGTAATAGCTTTGCGATCGCAGTTTAACTTAGGAGTAGGGGCAATGTCTGCCACAATCAACGAAGCTGAACCCGATAGTTTATTCTTCTCCTGGCGTTTGCAAGGACAGTGGCTGCGCCTACTTGCACCGGATACCTTGTTAGTAGTCAGGGGAAATGTACAACTTGCAGACCAAGCTTTACTTAGTTTAGAACAGTTCGGAATAGGTGGGCAAAACACCGTCAGGGGTTATCGCCAAGATTTCTTACTTGCTGACAATGCTGCCACCGTTTCTGGGGAATTACGTTGGCCCATTTTACGGGTATCTGATTGGGATAGCGTTTTACAGTTAACCCCTTTCTTTGACTTTGCCACAGTTTGGAATAATTCTAGGAATCAGGGACAACGTAGGGAATTAAATAATCATAACTTAGCTTCTGTTGGTTTAGGTTTACGTTGGCAACAGGGGGATAATTTAGCCTTAAGTTTGGCTTGGGGTATTCCTCTGATTAGTGTCGATAGTTCAGAGAATACCTGGCAGGAACAAGGCTGGCATTTTTCGGTTATTTACAGTCCTTTTTGAGAGAATTTGACTGTTTTGAGTGCGATGGCGAAACCCGCCACGGATTAAAATCCATGTCTAGCAGCCTAAGTCATCTTTAAGATGACTTCCAAACGCTGTAGTCTTCCCCAAGAAAAACTGTAACAAAACTCCTAAAAATTAATCTCCTAGTCATCTTGAGATGACTTAAGTTGTTAGCCCCGAATTAATTCGCGGGCGGTATATGAACAAATATTAAGATATCAGTTTCTCTGCATAAAAGTTGCCGCGTTTTCTAGAGAAGAAACTAGAAACCCATATTTTAATTTACATGAAAGGGAAGCTTCTACTATGAGATTTAAGCACATTGCTTCTTATCTTAGCTACAGCGTGCTAACACTTGGTATTTGTTCTCTACCAATTCAAACTGCCCAAGCAGGAACTATTCATAACAATTGGAACTATGTTATAGATTCGCCCAGCGACGGTACAGAAAGAACAGGGTTTGGATTTAACCCTACTCCTTATCGAGTTGGGGGTTCAGATAACCCCTTTGAAATGTATGGTATGTCCTTGTTGGATTTAGGCGATCGCGTCACAGTTGCCATAACAGGTAATATGCCTTTAGGAGGGGTTGATGATCCTTGGGGATATGTCAATGACGGTAATACAGCCTGGGGAGATTTATTTTTCAACTTTACCGGAGAAGATATTCCTACTGCTAACACACGGGAGAACCTATTTGCTGTTCGCTTTGCAGCTAATAACGAAGCCGGAGTTAGCGAACTCGGAGTTTACAAAGATATAACTCTCAAAAATGTTGCTTCAATCAACGATGGCTGGCCTACTGTTGATAGATATATCAATGCTGTTGAGGCAAAAGGCAGTGATCCTTCAATGGGAGATATAGATATAAGAAGTGGCTATTTCGGTGAAGAAAGTTACAACGTAATTGACTCTGGTACAAAAGTAGGTGATGTTGAACTCCTTGACTTGCCAGCTTTAACTGCATTAGGGTTAGACTTTGAAAATTTTGATGCTGCTGGTTCAGAAACCTTTGGTTTTAGTTTCGCTAAACCAGAAGGCTTTATCGGCAGTTTCATCAGCCACATCGTCACAGAATGTTTCAATGATGGAGTTGCCCTCAAAGGTGCTTTAACCCTTGGAGGCCCTGTTCTTCCTGGCCCAACTCCTGAACCTTGCGTAGTCACAGACGGACAAAAAAATCCTCTGCTACCCAGCTTTATTGATGATGAAGGGTGGGCTGTATTTGAAAATGTAGAAAGTGGTCTGTGGTATGACCCTGTTGCAGAAATGGGTTTTGAGTTTCAGGCACTAGGGGAAACCCGATTTACTGTGATAGAAGACTTCCCTTGTGGTATTTCCGAAGATGATACCTTTGATGTTTATGTAGGTTCCAAACCCTATAGGGATCTTGGCCTGATAAAAGCTTAGTTTTTGACTTCCCAGTTAAAGAATTTAAGATTACTTTTCCCCTTGAAGGTGATTACGGGCGGGAGACTTTCCCTGTGAAACTTGACTTTGCCACTGCAACAGGAACTTTTAGAATGCGTCAAATCCCACCACCACCGACTCCTCCTGAACCAGAAAAAATACCTGAACCTGATTCTGTAATGGCAATTCTAGCTTTAAGCCTTTCCGGACTCATTTGGCGATTGAGTCGCAAGAAAGTTTAGGATTTTAGGTTTGTTGCATTTTAATTAGCGGAGGGAGATAGCTTGTAAGTTGGCTATCTCCCTATTAATTGTGTTTTCTATCAATCGTTTCTCAACAAACAACTAGCAAAAGCCTGAGAAGTCAGTATAATTTCACCATCCGGTAATTCAAACCAACCTTGCACTTCTTGAATCGATTGATCTGAATGAGATTGCTGTGTATCACTTAATGATGTAACCGATGTATTCAGACTATCAATACTACTACTCAATGGATCAGAAGGGTTAGAAGGTAAACCAGCCCTGCCGATGTCGATAAAGACAGAATTTTTCTCTCCATTACTTCCTACAGCACAACCTTCAGGTAAACCTTCATCTAAAAAACGATCATCTAAGGGATTAAGGCGCAGATTGTCATTAACATTGATCTCAACAGTACCATCAATTCCTAACTCAGAACTAGCAGTAAAATCGCTTTCAGAGGTGTTAACCTTTTCAAAGAGTCTAAAACCAAAAATCCCTTTTGCTGTAGCAGTAATATTACCACCTTGACCTTGTAAAGAACTGGCAATAATATCACTATCTTCTGCAAGAATCGCAACAATAAAGTCACCAACTCTCAGGGTCATATTACCACCGCTACCTGTACCATTCGCATTGGTCAAAATATCGCTATCCTGGCGCAGAATCACTGATTTATCTACAAAAAGTTGAATGTTACCGCCATTAGCATTAATTGTTTCTGTTGTCAGCCTTGCACCGTTGGTCATATTAACAGATTCTGCATTGACTAGTATGTCCCCTGCATTACCTGAGTTGTTACCACTAAGATTAACTTGCCCACCATTTTCTATGTTTAACAGCTTTGTATTAATTTCAATACCTTGGGCATTACCAGAACCAGAAGAAGCAAAGACAAGACGACTAGCTTGACCACTATTGGCTACACCACTTACTTTCACTAAGTCTGAAGCATTAACAACTAAAGTTCCGCCTTGACCATCGCTAACAGTGGATGCGGATACTTCCCCTCCATCTTCAACCAGTAATTGACTGGTGTTAATGACAAAATTACCTGCATTGCCACCACCAAAAGTATCTGATGATAAACCACTTCTAACCTGACCATTAGGGGTAGTACCTACAACTTTTACAAACTCTGAAGCATTAATAACAACATTTCCAGCTTGTCCTTGTCCTGATGTCGAGGCAAAAATCCTTGCACCTTCTTGAAGGGTTAATTGCTTAGTATTAACTGTTAAATTTCCGGCATTTCCTGTACTTGTTGCCCCTAAAAATATGCCGCTAAAGTTAGCATTGTTAACTGGATTAAAATCGTTACCGATCAAAGTAGCTGACTCGCTGGCATTAACAGTTATTGTCCCCCCTGTTCCTGTACCTTGACTAAAAGCAGAAACGAAAGAACCATTTTCTAGTTGCAAAGTCTTAGCTTGCATATCAATAACTCCTGCATTGCCATCACCGTTAGTGTTGACGAAAATAAAGCCTCTGTTTAAAGATATACCTTGTTCTGCGGTTAGAGTAATTTGTCCTGAATCTCCGTTACTGCCTAGGCTATTCATGTCAGCAATGTCACTATTAGCATAAATACCAGAAGTGTTTTCAATATTAATTTCTTGAGCATCAACACTGATATTTCCTGCTGTTGCTGTACCGATTATTGCCGTTGTACCAGCAGTCCTTGCAGATAATTCTGCACCATTTTGCAAGGTAAAACTGCCACCACTACTAAGATTAATATCACCTCCTTTCAGAGTAGATGTGTCTGTATAACTCTCATTAAAAATTCCTTGAGATAATACCAAAGGCGCGTCGCTGTGGACTCGGACATTGCCTCCCAGTAATCCTCTAGCAAGAATCTCTGCATTAGTAGTAAGTGTTCCTGTTCCTAAGATAGTTACATCGCCACCATTACCACCGTAAGTATTAAGTGGTAAACCTCCTCCTATATTTTGATCAAGGGCAGAAGCATTTATACCACCTTGCAAAGTTGTATCTCCCCGTGAATCAATCTGTATAGAACCCCCTCCCTGTACTTCTCTAGTATCTATAACTCCATTAACTGCAATTCCTCCCGGTAAGCTATTAGGAAAGAATTGATTTGTTAAAACGACTCTACCTCCGTCACTACCAGCAAACCCAAAAGCAGTAACAATTTCTCCCGTGGTAATATTGGCATTTGCTAGAGGTGTAGAAAATCTAGGCGGTGGGTTAGCAGTAAAGAAAGAATTACCATCAATTACACTGTTGTCAGGAGTAGGAATCCCCCCTAAAGCGTTCCAATCAATGCCTGCCCGTATGTCTAAGGTTGGTCTAGCATTACCATTAATCGTCGGGACTGCTGTACCATCTGATAAATTAAAGTTTGCTAAATCACTATAGGTTGTAGTTGCGTTAATATTGTTTGTATTTCCAGGGTTAATAGAGTTATTTCCTGTTTCTAAATTATCAATTAATACATCGCCTAAAGCGACGCTACCTCCAGCTAGAATATGCAAAGAAGCACCCTGATAATCCCCTAAAATCACATCCCCAGAAGTAATAATTATTGGATCATCAGGACTAAATAAATCTCCTAAACTCCCATCTAATTTCTCCACACGAAAATTCCCCCCACTCCAATAATGGGCATCACCACCCACTGCATTACCAGAACGCAAAGTTAAATCTCCCCCAGCAAACAAACCACTATCAGGATGATTCAGGGCAAAAATATCCACTTTCTCATCACCCTGGACCAACAACTCTCCTCCCGCAGCAGCTACAAAAGGGTTAGTAACACTATCCCTAATCTTCACTTCGTTTGTCGCCACTAAGTTAACATCACCGCCACCTTGTACTTCACCAGTTAAATCTAAATTCCGTCCTACCAAGGTTAAATCTTGCCCCACAAGTAACTTACCTCGGTTAACAATTTCCGCACGGGGAACATTGTTTCCATACTGCAAACCAGGACGTATATTAACTGTTAAAAGAGGAGGTGCATCGGGATTAGTAGCACTAAATTCTCTCCCATTTTCTAGCAACAAACTATCAGCAGTGCTAACGAAAAAAGACCCAGCAATATCTAAACGGGCATTTTCGCCAAAGAAGACACCGTTAGGATTAATTAAGAATAAATTTGCCGTACCGTCAACCCCTAAAGTACCTAATATTTCTGAGGGATTGTTACCAGTTACGCGGGTTAATATATTGTTGATTGCTGCTGGATTTTCAAAGTAAACCCGTTGCAATTCCCCGACATTAAACTGACTGAAACTGTGAAAAAGATTAGTACCACGAATAGCGCCGCCAGTGATTAATTCTCCTGGTAGGCCCTTGATTTGGGTATTGTTGATGATTTGGGAGTTTTCTTGTCCCAAGGTTGCATCAGGGGTGATTTGGGCTTGCAGAGGAGAAGCAGAGAAGAGGGTTGTAGTGAGTAGTAATAAGGTGGTTAGTTTGGACATGGTAGAGTTTTTCTATGAAGATTAGTTGAAATGAAATTATGCTGTAGGGACGGCCTGCTTGCGTTATTTTTGTACCTCACAAACCGATAAGATTGGGTGATCTTTTCGGGGATTATTGGTGGGGAGGGGGACGTGTAGGGGCGACCCGCCTACGTTGTTTTTGTACCTCACAAACCAATAAAATTGGGTCGCCCTTTCGGGGTTTATGGGTAGGGAGGGCGACCCAAGATGATTTGTTTTTGGGTTGCCAAAGTTATGTCAACGGGTCGCCCCTACGGATTGGGATGGGCGATCGCTTGGATATTCATTGAATCCGTTGCCCAGTCCAGAGGATTATTGACAATGTAAGCTCGGATTTTTTCTAAAGCAAATTCGTCGGGAATAATTCGGTCATAAAAGTTTCTTTGCCATACTTGTAACTGGGAATTTCTGTTCGCAATTCTCCATTTTTTGGTAACTTGAGACTTGAACTGCCCAATGATGGCGCTTACAGAATTAGCTGTGGGGCCATTTCTTATTTGAGAAATAGGTTTAGGGAGAGGAAACTTTCTATTAATAATCATGATGCCATGAAAATGATTGGGCATAATAACATAGCTATCTAACTCAATGTAAGAACGTACTTTAGGAGTTATAAGCCATTCATGTTCTACAATTTTGCCAAGGGGAGAAAGTTGTACTAATCCGGCCACAATTTTGCTAAGAGTGCATTCTTTGCGGTAGGTACAAATAGTAATAAAGTAAGCTCCCGATTGAGTATAATCATATCCCGGTAAACGACGGGAAGAACGATGGTAGTTAGACACAATTTTTGGTGATTATTTTTGATTAATTATGCTGTAGAGGCGACCCGCCTACGTTATTTTTGTACCCCACAAACCGATAAAATTAGATGTTTTTTCGGGGATTATTTGGTGGGGAGGGCGACCCAATATGATTTATTTTTAGGTCGCCAAGGTTATGTCAACGGGTCGCCCCTACGGATTGTTGGGTGGTGTGCGTAAGCGTAGCCATGCCGGAGGCTTATCGTACAGGTGACAATTTAAAAATATACCCATCATCAAAATCATGTTGTAGGGGCGACCCGCCTACGTTATTTTTGTACCCTACAACCGATAAAATTGGGTCGCCCTTTCGGGGTTTATGGTTGGGGCTGAAATTTAAACTCCAGGAACACGGATATAGCGATCAGGATTACTCGCTGTGTAATCAACAATTCGGTGTAGTGTACCTGCCCCACCACCATCAAAATTAGTGTTGTAGTGTGATTCTGAAAGAACAACTCGTTTGACTCCATTTTGGTAGTAAGTTTTCTCAACTACAGCTACATGATTTTGACCATTCCTTGTCCATTGTGCAATATCACCTGGTTGAGGATCGCTAACGATATACGCTCCATTGGATAGCTGATAGTGCCATTGGTTTGCATTGCCTGACATTGAGTTTAAAGCGGCAGGATTACCTCCTAATTCTTTCACGCGCCCGTGCGCGTACCAAGTACAATTACCTTCAGTTCTACTGTATCCATCAACTAAATTTGAGCCATAACTTGCCTGGGAAAAAATATTTCCTGTTGTGTAAAACTGAGGACGAGCTTTGAAATAGTTTACTCCTTGCTGAGTAAGTAGAGGTGTTTTAACAGTACCTCCGCCTCCACCTCCACTATCTCCGCTACCTTCACTTATATAATAAGCAGCAACATAACCCACCTGACCATTAGCTTCAATCTCATACCAATCAGTCCGATTACCTGGATAATAAGCACCACCAGAAACTTGCTTGCGAATTGTCACCGCAGTTCCTTTAGGTAACTTGCCAATAATAGTAGAACCACTAACAGAAGGTTTGTTGCGGAAATTGAGAGAAACATTACCTACATTAGCATTAACATGACCTTTCTTCGTAGTATTGCCAGGATCGGAACTGCCACCGGGTTGAATAGGAGGCTTAGAATTGGGATAGCCGAAAATGTAAGCACTGGGAACCCAATAAGCTTTACCATCACGCCAGTAACGATACCAGAGAGCATCAGGCTTATCAGTCCAAATATCATTAACAGACTCCCCGTAAGTCCAGCCATCGAAATGCAAAGTCTTTTTGTAAGGTTCAGCTAAACCACTGCGGTCTTCATGCTTAGGGCTATTACGCAAAGCTACGCCAATACTAGGCCCTACCCAACCGGAGAAATTCTCCGCACGAAAATCAGTTGGTTGAGAAACAATATCGACATAGTAGGCAGCGACAAAACCTTGCTGCCCATCTACCTCGACTTTGTACCACTCATCACTTAAACCATTCTCGTAACTTTTTCCTTTGACAGACTCCAAAACCTTCAAAGTTTTTCCTTTAGGAAGCTGGCCAATCAGATTATCTCCTCTTACTTCAGGAGAAGTTCGGAAATTGAGAGGGTCATTTCCTACTTTAGAATTAACCACACCAGATTTAGGTGGTGCAGGCTGAGGTTGAGGCTTGGGACTAGGGGGAGGGTTGGAACCAGTTGCGCTACCTGTGAAGAATTTCTCAATGCCACGGGCAATAGCATGACCCGCTTTTTCTACATTGCCACGGCTCATCCCTGGTGCATCAATAAACAAAGATTCTGTGAGAACGGCAGGAACCCCTAAAGGAGCATTGCGTAATACAGATAAATCTTTTGTTTTTACTCCCCGATTAGGAATCTCGTTATCAGGAAAGACAGCATCTAGTTCACTGTTGACAGCTTTAGCTAGTTCAGAATCAGCACTGGGTGCATTGGGATGAGAATAAACTTCGTGGCCTTGGGCATCCTTGTTAAAGGCATTGAGATGCAAAGAAACAAACAGATCGTATCCAGCAGCCCGTTGACCAATCTGTGCTAAGGATATAGCTTCATCAAGGATTTTTACCTCTGCACCGAGTTGGCGTAGGTGTTCAGCAACAATTTTTGCTTGGTGTAAGTTTTCTGTTGCTTCATTTGTACCATTACCACCAGCACCAGGATCGAACCCTGTATCAGTAATACCATGGCCTGGATCGAGGATAATCTTTTTACCAGCGAGGGTATTAGTATTTGGAACTGGAAAGTTTTGGAAAACAGCACGTTCCCAAGGAGTAGTTGGTTCTTTCCCGATAGGAGGAGTTTGCTGCAATTTGGGGTTGTATACTTCTGGGTCAACGGTTCTTGCCAAACTAACTGCCGCAGCAATGTTTAGCAATCCTGCCCCTGTTTCTAAATCTTCTCCTAACTCGTTTATATCTGCTGCTGTAGATTTGAGGATGTCAATTACTTGGCGATAATTCAAATTAGGGTTCGCAGCCCAAACTTGAGAGGCAGCCCCCGTTACCTTCGCGGTAGCAACAGAAGTACCAGCCATTGTCCCTACACCATTACCAACAGTAGATACGACTGGAGTTTCTAAGTTGCCACCATTAGCAACAATGTCCAACCCTTCGCCATGATTTGAATATTCAGCCCGATCAAAGCCTTGCCAAACAGAAGTTTCACCACTAATTTGTTCTGCTGAACCTACGGTAATAACGTTATCAAAATGCTGAGAAGCTTGTCCCAAAGCTGACATAACTTCACCCTCATTTCCTGCGGCAACGGCAACGAGAACATTGTTTTGACGGGCATATTCTAAAGCTGCCATTTCTGAGGGGGTAAACTCATAACGGGTGGTTTCTACACCATCAATATCAATTTGAGTTAAATCAAAGCTTAGATTTGCGATTCCATTAGGTTGCCCCGACTCCCTAGCTGCATCTACAAACTCCATTAAAGATTCCGCCCATTCACCTGAACCAACAGCCCTTCCTAACCAAAGGGGTGCATCATCATTGATACCATCAATCCCAATATCATTATCATTCTGGGCTGCGACAATACCTAAAACATGAGTACCATGTTCATTGCCTTCTCCTGGGGTTAGCAAAGGGTTAGCATCGTTGGCAATCTTATCTGTTCCTAAACTAATTTTTTCATAGTCTAAGTCAGGATTATCACCACTAAATCCAGTATCAATAAAGCCAATCAGAGGTTGGTCTTCAACAGGGAAATTATAATCGGTAACAGGAGGATCTACTTGAGGGTTAGCATATTCTAAAATAGCTTCCCCTAAATCGCTGTCTCGCCACTCTTTCCCCTCTTCAATGACATTATCTAGTAATTCAGCTTCTCCGGTTGCCCCACGTACTTGGAAAATTAAATCGTTGTAATCCCTATCAGAGTTATCATCAACCCGCCAGTCTTCCATCACAAAGGTGTTGCCATCCCCCGTTACATCAGCAATTTGTCCTAAATGGAAAGCATCATCAGGGTTGGCTGTAGCCACAGAGAAAAGAGGACGCAAATTACCTTTGTCAGGATTATCGAGAAACTCTTCTACAGTGCCGTTAGGAATAAGCATAAAACCGAAGCGATCGCCCGGCTTCATTTTTACAGGATCTCCTTGTTGATAAATACCAGAGTTACGATCAGCTTCTCCTAATTCCCCGGAAAATTTTGCCCCTTCAGTAGCATCAGAAATAACAACATGACCTAATTCAGAATCACTCAAAGCTCGGTTAGCAGCTTCAAAACTAAAGTCTTCCGACTCTGGGTTCAACCCTTCTAAACTAAAGATGGCTAACTCTCCTTCGTAACCACCACCATCAAAGAGGAAGTCAACGGTTACTTCCCCAGTGTCCCCAACAGTAAAAACCCCTGAGTCGAAGTTGGGGGAAGAGATATCAGCTATTTCAGCTATTTGATCTGTTTCGAGTTCATCAAAGAAGCTAATCGGCTCTAATTCTTCATCGCTAAAGTCTTGGTCTATTTCTGCTAAAGGATCAATATCTTCTGGTAGATCAACGTCGAAGAGGGCTAAGTCAACCCCGTCATCACCGCCATCTAATAGCCCACTGGGGGTAAGAATTGGTTCTAAAATAAAGGCTTGAATTTTGGATTTGCCAGAACGAGAAGAGTTATTTTCAGGTAGTGCCATTTTAATTATCTGGTAAGAAAAATCAAATTTGCTGTCTTACCTTCTTCTCAGGGTGATAAACCACTATTTATGCACTGAGATACATTTCTTTACAATCAGAGCCTTTAACCCATAACTTCAGTAAAAGTATAGTTTTGTAACAAAATCGGTAATTGTGCATAAAAGACTAGGGGTCAGACCTGAGAACAAATAGAAGGCTCAACTAATTCCATAACTAACCATCTGTTTTCTCTTGCCATAACCAACCATGTTCAAACAAAAACCAGGGCAGCACTTTTTCTTACTTTTCCCCAACATCTTCAACTTCAAAGGGGGTATACAAGTTTACTCTCGCTTTCTTTTAGAAACTCTCCAGGATTTATATCCTGAAGCTAGTTATGAAGTTTTTCTGAAATACGACAGTAAATTCCCTCAAAACCATTCCTTTCTGCCGCAAACTAACTTTCACTGCTTAGGTAAATTTCCTCGTTGGTGGCAAAGTTTCTTTTTATTACTACAAACAGTTATTCTTGGTACTTTACAACGCCCAACCTTAGTTATTGCCACCCACATTAACTATGGAATAGCCTGTTATTGCCTGAAAAAATTAACTGGCACTCCCTATTGGGTTGTCATTCATGGTTTGGAGGGGTGGAACATAGAAAATCCTCTGTTGCAAAGGGTTTTACAATCTACTGATAAAACCATTGCGGTAAGTGAGTATACCAGGAAACGTTTGCTTAAAGAACAACCGCTTTCCCCCCAACAAGTAGCTATTTTACCAAACACCTTCGATCCTACACAATTTCGCCCTCAACCAAAACCAGCTTACCTGCAACGGCGTTATGGTTTAACCCCAGATCAACCTGTAATTCTGACGGTAACTCGCTTAGGGACTTCAGCAACCTACAAAGGTTACGAACAAGTACTTCAGGCTTTAGTTAAGCTACGTCAACAAATCCCCAACTTACATTACCTTTTAGGTGGAAAAGGGGATGATCTTCCCCGAATACACAGTTTAGTACAGCGACTCGATTTAACTGACTGTGTAACTTTGACAGGATTTATTCCTGATGAAGAATTATGTGACCATTACAATCTTTGTGATGTCTTTGCTTTACCTAGTCGAGGTGAAGGTTTTGGCATTGTCTATTTAGAAGCCCTTGCCTGTGGTAAGCCCGTATTAGCAGGGTGCGGGGATGGGGCAGTAGATCCTTTAGGGCAAGGAGAATTAGGTTGTTTGGTGAACCCAAATGATGTTGCAGAAATTGCGGCTAAACTCCAAGAAATTTTAGAAAAAACTTACCCTAATACTTTGCTATTTTCTCCCCATCTACTCCGGGAAAAAACTATCAGACGTTATGGTGTAGCTCAATTTTGTCATACCTTAGCTAATTTGGCTGACTTTGAGACATCGGTAGCAAATCCCCGTCCCTACCCATCATTGATAACTGGTAACTAAAATGGCTGATTATAGTAACTGGATTTGCCCTGATATTAGACCCTACTGGAAACTAGTGAGGGAAAAGAATTCTCAGCAATTAGTCCTTGCTGCAATTCAGGGGGAAGCTAAACATTTTCTCTCTGCAACTGAAGCCTATGCTTTACGATACTTTGTCGGCAAACTTACTGTAGTCCAAGTACAAAAGAACTGCAACAAGAGGCTGCAAACTGCTGCTTCCCCTAACTTGGTAACAGAATTAATAGCAAAACTGATTAAGCTTGAGGTTATTTCCTTGGAAAGTGATTCGGAGTTGGCAAAGCCTCAAAGTCCCCAATCACATCAACTTAAACCCTGTTTACAATGGGTTAAACCTGCCCCAGAATATTGGATTTTGCGTAACCCGGAAGATGTTACCTTTCTCCAGTTTGATAACCGTAGTAAGGAAGCGGTTGAACAAATTGGGCAAATACCTCCCCAGGAGATTGTTCATCGGTTTGACATCACTCCCCAAGAGTTACAATACCTGCTGCAAATACTGGCAGCAACGGGGATGTTAGCTGGAACCCATCCTGGTAAACCGAAAAAAGGTAAGTTTCATCCTATGCAACTACTATTTTTTAAGCTTAAACTCTTCAATCCCGATCCTTGGTTGACTAATGGGGTTAAATACTTGCAGTGGATTTGGACTTCCGCTTTCAGTTTCATACTTTGCATTTTCTTAGGATTATCAGGGGCAGTAGGATTTAATCAACGGCGGGAAATTCTCCACCAAGGGCAGGAATTGTGGTTAAGATCAGGAACTTCCTTGCTCTTCTGGTTTGCAGTTCTTTCTTTAACAGTGGTAGCTTTGCATGAACTTGGCCACGCTTTTACCCTTAAGCATTATGGGGGCATTGTTCCGGAAGTTGGCTTACTCTTCATGTGCCTCTTTCCTGCTGCCTATACCAACACCAGTGATTCCTACTGCTTGCCTAAATTTAAGCGTGTTTTAGTTGTGGGGGCGGGGATAATTGTACAAGTTACTTTAGCTGCGGTGGGTTTGTTATTCTGGCACATTTCCCTTCCTGGAACCTGGTTGCATACTGGTAGCTTTCTCCTTATGGCTGGGGCTTTATTCACTGTCACCATTAATCTTAATCCTTTAGCTAAGTTCGACGGCTATTACCTCGCCGTTGCAGCTACAGGCATCAACAACCTCCGCAGCCGTGCCTTTGGTTTGTATGGTAACTTGCTCCGGTTGCAACCGATACAAGAAACCTGGCGCGATCGCCTGATTTTAGCAGTCTATGCCCCTTTTAGTCTTGTTTATATTTGGTTTGTGTTCGGTTTCCTTTTTTATCGCTTAGGAGACTGGATTTTAAGCAATGTACCCATGACAGCCCTGATTTTGCTAATTATCTGGGCAATTTATTTTTACTTTCCTCGCTCCTCCACTGCAAAATCAGAGAGCTAGAAACAGGTATTACCTATTACCCATTACCTATCATGAATAACCCAAACTTGCCTCAAAACACACCAAAGTTTCGTGTTGTCCCCTCTAAAACGACCAAAAAACCACAACCCCAAACTCCTCCTCCAGAACCTCAAGATAAACAAGTTGCAGAAGCAGTTAATTCTAATCAGGGTAGGAAAAAATTAGTTATTCTAGGGGGCATCTGCTTGGGATTAGGAATTCTTGCTTTGATTCCCATACCTAATTATGTTACTGGCAAAGCGGAAATAACCTCCCGTGTTAATGCCCGACAACGCTTGACAATGCCCGTTGATGGCATTGTGGAAATTAAGGTAGAAAGTAACGAAGAAGTGCAAAAAGGAGATGTTATTGCTACAATTGATAGTCCTGAATTAGATAAAGAAATTGCCCAAGCAAACCGTTCCCTCAAGGAAGCTAAAGGGGAACTAACGGCAGCTAAAAATCAATTAAGTTTGAGTAAAAGCCGCTTAAATCTCGCCCAGCAAGAAGAAGCGATCGCAACTTCTCAAGTAACTAGGGAACATCGACAGTATGGTGATGCCCCTAAGTTACGTCAATTTGATTATGAACAAGCCGGCATACAGGAGGAGATTACAGGGGTACAGAGTGAGATAGTTGGTATTAACAGTCAAGTTGTTGCTACTAAAAATAAAATTGTCGGATTGCAAGGAGAAATTGCCGGTTTAACCCAACAGCTAAGTAATGTAGAAGAACGTATCCAAGCGAGAGAATATGTGTCAACTCAAGGAGGCTTAGCAAGATTAGATCAAGAAACGGCAGCTTTGAAGATACAAAGAACTGAGTTAAATAACGATATCAGCCAAAAACGCCACCAAATCATCAACCATGAACAAGAAATTGTCCAAATTCAAAGTCAAATTAAACAACGGCAAAGTGTAATTGCTAGCAAGTCCAAAGATATTAATTCCCTATCTGAACGAAGCAAGGATGTTAATCACGAATTGGGAGATGATTTGAATAGTTATGAAAATAGTTTAACTCTTAAAGCTGCTCAAAGAGACACTGCAACCAAAGATTTTGAGGCAACAGTAGCCCAGGTGAATAGTAAAACTCAGTTGGTAGAACAGTGGGAAGATGAGGTGGCAAGGTTAGAGGCACAAAAGAATAATTTGACCTTAATTGCCGAAACTCCAGGGACTGTAATTACCCAAGAGATAGACTTAACCAGTAATAGTAGCCTCCAAGCAGGGGAAGATATTTTAGAAATAGCAGATTTGAAGCTTTTAGAGGCTAAGGTTGCAGTACGTCAAGAAGATCATAACTTGGTTCAGGAAACCCAAACTGTTACCTTCCAACCCAAAGATGCTAAGAGTTCCCGTTACAAAGCTAAAGTGCAGGAGAAAGATTCTATCATCATCGTCGAAAATCCTGGAGAGAGTCCCAAGTTAGGAGTAAGAATCTTGATTGAGAATGATAATAAGTTACTGTTACCAGGGGGTGAAGGTTATGCCCATATTAAAACTGGCAAGATGCCTATTTATAAAAAAGTTAACCATGAGTTGAGTAAGTTAATTGATTTGGGTAAATATTTCCCTTGGTTAACTGGTGAATGAAGTTTTTCACTTTCCTTAAGCTGTTAATGATATTAAACGAGCTGTTCGAGAACGAGCAAAATATCTCTTTTACTTAGCTATTAACGAATTTCTTGAATTTGACAACTATAAATTACGATCTGCTGGTAAAAAGTGGGAAGTTTACGAACTAGGTGCTTCTCAAATTGATTTGTCACATCCCTACGAAAATTCAGTTCAAATAACACACATTTTTATTGACGAACAAAATAAAAAGAGTTCAAAAACATTTGAATCTTTCCCCCGGACAGGAAAAATTTCCAGAATGTTTGCGGAAAATTCTATCAGGGCTAACAAACATAATCTCTGGCCTGGCTACTTTGCGAAATACTATGAGTGATTCTCATGTTATATCCTATAAACCATTAAACCATCAGAGCATCACGCAAGGTTAGCTTTTAATTCGGCTAAAACACTTTGTTACTTTCTATTTGAAACGAAAGAGTATCAAGTGCAGAAGAAAAACGTATCATCTAATAGCTAGAAGTTTATGGAAAAGCTTGGTAAAATGAATAATCACTCAAACAAAATTAGAAATGGTTGCTCATTATTATTATTATTGCTGTTCCCTTCCCTTAGAATCTGGTAGTATTATAAAACCGGGAAATTGGGGAAGAATAATGAAAAAATATACTCCTCACACATCGCCAAACATTTTGACTTTGACAAGAGAGCTAATATTTGAACAAGTAAGGTTTAAATATTTCTCAGGAAAGCCAAGCCGATTTGAGTCGATTTTTATCTGTCCTGATGAAGATACTATTATTAATTTTAGAAATACTTCTAATAGAGTATTAGATATAATTTACAAAGTAGAATTGGTTGATAGTGACGAACCCCAGCACAGGGGAGACTATAATAGAGCGGCTGACATTAGATCAGATGATAACTTTAAATCTATAGAAGAAAAAGCAAAAGATTACTGGCAGGGCAACGATATTTCAAATGTAGAACTAGTTACAACAAGTAGAATAAGAATAGTTGAAATGACAAGAGAATAGTTGGCAATATGAGGAGCTATCAAAAAACGAATTGCTCAGCCTATTTTTTATTCATGCAGTAGTCGCTTTTTACTTTTAATGCAATTACAACAAGACTATTAAAACAATCTCAAGATGCGAGTTTGTGGATAGTCATTAAATCTTTGGCGTTGGTCAATAAAGGTATGAAAACAAAAACTTAATGATCTGAAGTATTTGCAATTCAACGGTTTGGTGATCGCCAGCAAATAACAATCATACTCAAAATTACCAACGCCAAATCTTTTAAGAGCTTCCTGAAAATGATAATGTAAATCTTTCACCCTGAGCAGCAAACCAAAGACAAGCAAAAATATCTTCAGTCATCTTCAAGATGACTACCAACTCCTAGGATGTCCCTAAGAAAAAGTGCAACCCATTCATAAAAACTACCTCCTAGTCATCTGAAGATGACTTTTGCTATGAGGCGGCAAATTCATTTGTAGGCGGTATTTTAATAATAGAATTCCAAAATAATTGTTTATAGCAGTTCTCAAATTCATGAGGTACATTTGGTCTATTTCCATATTTCTACCAACCACTAGCTACTAGTCACTAGCAAAAGCGCAAAAACCAGAATCTATGCTGTACCTCACAAGTCTTAGAATTGCCATATACCTAATTAATATATTATCCCTTCTCTTCCTTCTTTAAACGTCGCCACCAAGCCCTAACTAAACTAATTTCCTCATAACTATAAAAATCCCCGATCGCCTCGCGAATCGCTTTCAAAGAATCTGCTCCCACTTTTTCAATCCCTACCATAATTACCTCTTGCTTCTCCTTCACCACCAAACGCTGCAAATCCACAGGCTGATTTAACTCAATTAACTCACATAAATGGTTAACAATTGTCCGGGGGGTAAAACCTCTTTTTTTCGCTATTTCTTCCACCTCTAAACCCTGTTGAAATAAACCTAATGTATTCATTTGTGTATCAGTAGGCAGGGCTTCCGGGGGTTGCTGTTCCTGACAAAAGGCGCGAATCTCTGAGACAAAGCGATCGCCATATTGCTTTAGCTTGTAATCCCCCACACCAGAAATCTTGCCAAACTCCGGTAAGGATTGGGGTTGCTTTTGCGCCATTAATTTTAAAGTAGAATCCCCAAAAACCACATAGGGAGGAATACCTTGATGATCGGCAATTTGTTTCCTTAATCGACGCAAGCGCCCAAATAGCAACTCCGCTTCCATTGTGCTGGGATTAGCATCTGTAAGCTCCTTGGAGGCTGGTTTTTTGGTGATGGCAATGTTTACCTGGCGTTGACTCCGCAACACCTCCCAACTACGCTTATTTAACTTGAGGATGCGATAACCGTCGGTGGTTTGGTTAACTAAGCCTTGATGGAGAAGCGATCGCGCTAACATTTTCCAAGCATCAGCCGTCTTATCTTTACCAATACCGTAGGTAGAAAGGAGGTGATGTCCGTATTGCTGCACCTTTTGTTTTTTGGAACCCCGCAACACATCAATAATGTGGTTTGTACCAAACTTTTCTCGACACCGGGCTACACAGGAAAGAAATTTTTGTGCTTCAGTCGTCCAATTTTCAATAGGTTTGGGGTTGCGACAGTTATCGCAGTTGCCACAATCGCCTTTGAACCTTTCTCCAAAATAACCTAAAACAATCGTGCGGCGACAGTCTGTACCTTCAGCATAATCAATAATCTGACTTAGTTGTTGTCGCGACACCCTCTGTTCATTGGGGTCTGGTTTTTGAGCAATCAGATAATCTATTCTGGGAATATCTCCAGGGCTGTAGAAAAAGAGACAATCTGCTGGTTCACCATCCCTACCTGCCCTGCCGGATTCTTGATAATAACCCTCTAAATTTCTGGGTAGATCGTAGTGGATGACAAAGCGCACATCTGGTTTGTCAATACCCATACCAAAGGCGATGGTTGCCACCATAATTCTCACATCGTCCCGAATAAAGCGGGTTTGGTTGCTTGCGCGAGCCTCAGATTGCATTCCTGCATGGTAGGGCAGGGCTTCAATACCATCACTTTGTAAACGGTTAGCTGTTTCTTCTACTTGACGACGACTGAGACAATAAATTATTCCTGAACCTTGGCGACTTTGCACTGCTTTTAATAACTGCCCATAGCTATTGCGCTGTTTCGGTTGTACTTCATAATAAAGGTTAGGACGATCAAAACTAGCAAGATGGATGCTAGGTTCTTTTAAGCCAAGTTGCTGGACAATATCTTCTTTTACTCGCTTTGTTGCTGTGGCGGTGAGGGCAATAACAGGAATTTTGGGGTAACGCTTTCTCAAAAGCCGAAGCTGGCGGTATTCTGGCCGAAAATCATGACCCCATTCGGAAACGCAATGAGCTTCATCAATGGCAAATGCAGAGATACCTAATTGCATAGATACTAAATCCAAAAAAGGCAGAAACCTCTCCCCCAATAACCTTTCCGGGGCAACATAAAGTAACTTGATCTTCCCTGCCAAAATTTCCTGTTCTCGCTCTCGTATTTCCCTACTGCTTAAACTACTATTAAGGAAAGTTGCTCCAATGCCGTTGTCATACAAGGTATCTACTTGGTCTTGCATCAAAGCAATTAGGGGAGAAACCACCACACTTAAACCAGGTTTCAACAAGGCTGGTAACTGGAAACAAAGAGACTTCCCCCCCCCTGTGGGCATAATCACCAGTAAATCTCGATCTTGCAGTGCTTCTAGGACAATTTGACGCTGCCCTGGACGAAAATTCTCGTAACCGAAGTAATGTTTGAGGTCTTGCTCCAGAGATTGCAACTGGTACATAGGAGATTTTTGCTCTGATGACTGGAGTTATTCTACCAAATTAAGACCTTGCTATTTAATTGTTATTATCTTGACCTCCTCCCACCGCCAAGCCCTCTATTCTTGGGGCTATGGTGGGGTTCACCTGCACGAAGATAGATAAAATTTTCTTCTTCTTTTTAATTTCAAGTGTCATTTTTCCCTATCATTTTCAGTACAGCTTGAGAATCAAATCTGTGAAAAACTGTAGATAGTTTGGGTTTCCAAATTGCCAAATAATTGGGAAGGTTTACTGGTTAAAGAAAAATGCTGTCTGTCTAACTTAATTTGTAAACTTGTCATCGGATCACAACTGGGGGCGATTAAAAACTCTAAACGTTTAATACTAGGCCAAGTAACGAGATGATCAAGTATTTGGGCGATCGCCTCCAAGTAAGGATGATTTTTATCTTGATACCAATTACTATCAGCTAGTTGAGGTTGATCAAAACCGAGATGAACAGTTAAATTTGGTTGGCTAAACAGGGCTAAAGCTACGGGTCTAGCTTCTTCTTGCAATAAGAGGTTATGGCATTGAGCTAAATAACGTAATTTCTCTAAACGTTCATAGCCTGCTGTAATAGGTAACATTTCATCTTGCCAGTCAAGGGCTACGGTGACTAAATAAGTTTGTAATAGTAAATGTCCCAGCTTGCTAGCTTTGGTAGCTAAGTAGGTAGAATTATAATCAGTAGACTCGATCAATAAAGGAACCCTATCGACAACTTCCAAACCATAACCTTTCAACCCCGCTATCTTACGAGGATTATTGGTAATCAAACGAATTTGCTTAACCCCCAAATCATTAAGAATTTGCGCCCCCATACCATAGTCTCGTAAGTCAGCAGGAAAACCCAAACGTTCATTAGCTTCTACGGTATCTAAACCCAAATCTTGTAAGGAGTAGGCTTTCAATTTGTTGATTAAGCCAATGCCTCGCCCTTCTTGACGCAAGTAAACTACCACCCCCACCCCCGCAGCTTCAATCATTTTCAAAGCAGATTGTAGTTGCCCCCGACAATCACAACGCAGGGAACCTAAAGCATCTCCGGTTAGGCATTCTGAGTGCATTCGCACCATAATGGGATAGTCTTTAAACTGCACTGGATTACCCTTGACAATAGCCACGTGTTCTGTATCATCCAGGGCATTATGATAGGCGTAAATTTGGAAATCACCAAAGAGAGTAGGGAGTTTAGTAACGGTTTCCCGAAAGACAAAGCGATCATGTTTTAAGCGGTAGCTAATTAAATCCGCAATGCTAATTAGTTTTAAATGATGTTTTTGGGCATATTCTTTTAACTCTGGCAACCTCGCCATAGACCCATTAGGATTCTGGATTTCGCAAATCACCCCCGCAGGATATAACCCAGCTAACCTGGCTAAATCAACTCCAGCTTCTGTATGTCCTGCCCTTTTCAACACCCCACCTTTACGGGCGCGGAGGGGAAAGATATGGCCAGGACGGCGTAAATCTTCAGAACGAGTAGCCGGGTTAATAGCGATTTGAATAGTTTTGGCCCGATCTTCGGCGGAAATACCTGTAGTTACTCCTAAGTTAGGGGCCGCATCAATACTAACAGTAAAAGCAGTTTGATTACTATCAGTATTTTTATTCACCATCAAAGGTAAATCTAGTTCATCAAGGCGATCCCCTGTCATAGCCAAGCAAATTAAGCCCCTGGCTTCCACAGCCATAAAATTGATGTTATCAGGGGTAGCAAATTGGGCGGCACAAATTAAGTCCCCTTCGTTTTCCCGATTTTCATCATCTACTACCACAACAGAAAGCCCAGCTTTGATATCTGCTAGGGCAGAGTCAATAGAGTCAAATTTAAAAGAGTTATTTTGAGGCGATTCCACTAGATAAAAATAAAATAAGGGGAAGTAGGGGGGGAGTAGAAACAGAAAGTGAACGGTAATAGCATGGAGTCATGCAATAAGGTTCATTTATCATTTTATCTTCTCAAACCTAGGATTATCTGAAACAAACTAATTAATTTCTCTCTTCCCTTCTCTGGTGCTTCCTACTCCCCACTCCCTACTTTTGAAAATTAAATACTCAAAAAGGCAGTTTTGGTACTAAAATGCAGCAGAGCAAGAGATTTAAGAGTAATAGCAGATCAAAGAGTACCTAGGGGTTAAGCTTATGGTTGATTCAGAACGCCTGTCAGTAGGAATTGTCGGCGCTTCCGGTTATGGTGGCGTACAGCTTGTCCGACTCCTTAGCGATCATCCTCAAGTTGAGATTGTTTATTTAGGGGGAGATAGTAGCGCCGGCAAGTCTTTTGGTGATATTTATCCCCATTTAGAACATTGCTTTGATAAAACTATTGAAGCGGTTAACTTAGATGAAATAGCTTCCCGTTGTCAGGCAGTTTTCCTGGGTTTGCCTAATGGGCTAGCCTGCGATATCGCCCCGACGTTATTGGCCAAAGGTTGTCGCGTTTTGGATCTTTCAGCCGATTATCGCTTTGATAACTTAGATACTTATAGTGCTTGGTATAAAAAAGAGCGCAGTGATTATGAAACGGCGGGTAAGGCGGTTTATGGCTTGCCGGAATTATACCGGGATAAGATTCGTGGGGCGCAGTTAATTGGTTGTCCTGGTTGCTATCCTACCGCCAGTTTGCTTGCTCTTTCCCCTTTGTTGAAACAGGGTTTGATTTTGCCAGAAACAGCTATTATTGACGCTAAATCCGGGACTTCTGGGGGAGGAAGACAGAAGAAAATCAACTTACTCTTAGCCGAGGCAGATAATTCTTTTGGGGCTTATGGAGTAGCCGGACACCGCCATACTCCTGAAATTGAAAGAATTTGTAGTGATTTAGCAGGGCATGAGGTTAGGGTACAATTTACTCCTCACCTGATTCCGATGGTACGAGGTATTCTTTCTACGGTATATGCCAATTTGCGAGATCCTGGATTAGTGCGAGATGACCTATTAACTATTTACAAGGCTTTTTATCGTAATTCTAACTGTGTCAAGGTTTTACCTAATGGAGTTTATCCCCAAACTAAATGGGCTTATGGGACAAACCTTTGTTATATCGGTGTAGAAGTAGATCCTCGCACAGATAGGGTGATTGTCATGTCAGCTATTGATAATTTAATCAAGGGTCAAGCAGGGCAGGCAGTGCAATGTCTGAATTTAATGATGGGTTGGGATGAGATGTTGGGGCTACCTAAGTTGGCTTTTTACCCTTGATTTTGTTAATAGCTAGCTGCTAGCAATTAGCGACTTTCCACCACCTGTAAACGTTGAGAAACAATAGTCATACCGTCGCTGCGAATTAAGATGGCAGAAATCCAGCGACTACCTGTTTCTAAAGGGGCCCTACCTACTTTATAAATGCCTCCGCAGGTAGTAAATCTAACTCAAACTGACTAGGATCAGTGTAGCGTTGTGGATTTACTCCTTCATCTAAAGCGATGCCTAAAAGGATGTCATCTCCTAAAGGTTCAGTGACAACAGCATCAAAGAAAAATTGCCGCCCTGCCCTGACTGTTTGGGGTAAATTAATCTCAACTTGGGGAGGGTTATTTCCGGAGGTTAAAACAGTTTTCTCTTCTAAAACATCTTGACGGACAATTTGATTATTTTCCCAATATTGCCGCGATCGCAAAGTTGCTTCTAAGTTGGTGGTTTTTCCCTGAACAGCTTGAATACCGTTGATATATGTAGTTGTTTCGACCACGATTTGATTGTTCTGCTGTTCCCAGGAATTAAGTTCTGTACGGTAACTTAGTTGGGGATAGCGTGTCCATAATTCATTGATCCCCGCCATCAGATCAGCGCGATTTAAACCATCAGAATTGACAAAATTAGGGCTGTAAAACTGTTCTACTTGTTCAGCATTTTTAGTATTAGCCGACATTTCCATTGTGGCAAGAAGTTCTTTAACTTCTTGAGGGGCGCTTTCTGGGCTATCGGCCCGGACAACCTCTGCTAAAGTTACGATTAAGCTTAAACTTAAGAGTAGAGAAAAAGACCAATTTAAGGGTGCAAAACGAAGTTTAGCTTTGCGTTGGCTTAATTTTTGTAGAGAATGGCTAGCAAAAGGTATTTGGGACATCAATGATAGTTGGGATAATAGAACAATGGTCATTGGTCGTTTATGTAGAGTTGAATTTTAACAGATAAAGCTTGTGTCTAAAGCACCGATTCGATTATTAATAGCTGCTAGTGGTACGGGTGGGCATTTATTCCCCGCCGTGGCTGTGGCAGAACAGTTGAGAGATTACAAAATTGAGTGGCTTGGAGTACCAGATCGTTTGGAAACAACTTTAGTTCCTAAACAATATCCTCTCCATACTATAGCTGTTACAGGTTTTCAAAAGGGGCTGAGTTTGAGTAGTTTGGGTATTTTCCAGAAACTGGCTTTTTCAGTTTTGGAGGTACGACGTTTATTAAAAACACGCCAATTTGATGCTGTTTTTACTACCGGAGGTTATATTGCCGGACCAACAATTATGGCAGCCCGTTTAGCCGGTGTACCAGTTATTCTCCACGAATCCAATGCTATCCCTGGTAAAGTGACTCGTTTGTTTGGCCCTTTTTGCGATCGCGTGGCTTTGGGTTTTGCGGATGCTGCTTCTTTTTTAAGTCGTTCTCGCACAGTTTGGGTAAGCACCCCGGTTAGGGAAAATTTTCATACCCATCAAGAATTAGATTTACCAATTCCTAAATCTATTCCTGTGATTGTGGTGGTGGGAGGTTCCCAAGGGGCCGTAGCCCTTAATCAAATGGTACGCCAATGCGCTCCTATTTGGTTCAAAACTGGGGCAATGGTAGTTCACCTCACCGGAAAACAAGACCCCGATGCCGATAGTTTACAGCATCCTCAATATCTTGCTTTACCTTTTTATGACAACATGGCAGCCCTGTTACAAAGGGCTGATTTAGCCATTAGTCGCGCTGGGGCAGGAACTTTAACGGAGTTAGCGGTGACTAAGACACCAGCTATTTTAGTTCCTTATCCCTATGCAGCAGAAGACCACCAAGCTTATAATGCTAAGGTGTTTGCTAAAGCTGAGGCAGCTTATGTTTATGATCAAGCTACTTTAACCCCCCAGAAGTTGGCAGATCGGGTATTAAGCTTGCTAGAGTCCCCGGAAAAGTTAGAGGAGATGGGACGAAAAGCAGAAACTTTGGCTGTGAAAGATAGTGCGGAGAAGTTGGCTTATTTGTTGCGTTCTGTGGTTAAGGAGAAAAGGGAAAAGGTTAAGGGGTAAAGGGCAACTAGTAGTCTGTCAATTGGAAATTTAAGGATTAGGGGTCAGTAATCCTTGTAACCCCAAAATTATAGGCTGACACACTACTAGCAACTAGCGATTAACAAATGGAACAATTCCCTAGCTGCAAATATCTATGTTAACAGATGGTTGATATACAGATATTGATGGTGAATACTCTTACTATGCACCGATTACAAAAGCGATATAAAAGACTGCTTTTGTTTTTTCCTAAGCTAGTTTTTCCTTTCGCTGTGTTAGCTTCTTTGGGGCTTCATGGTGCGGTTTTGATGTTGCCCTTAGAAGAGAAGCCAGAGGAAGAAGTTGTTGAAGAAGAGTTAATTGAAGATGTTCCCATTGCAATTTTCGATGCTCCTTCTGATGCAGAAACTAAACCTAATAATAAAGAAATACCATTGCCAGCTTTTCCTTCTCCTCCTCGCAAAACGGTTTCTCCTGTTCAGCCTACACCAGTTAAGGAAGAAGTTGTTACTGAACCAACTGAGGTTGAAACAGTTCCTGATTTAGATAAAAAAGACGATTCATCTACAAATAAGTCTAATTCCAAAGCCCCAATTAGTTCAGATTCAGAAGAGGATAATGGAAATGAATCTGATGACGATGGGGGAGATAGTGGTAAAAAACAAGTAGATAAAGAGGCTAAGACAAAAGCAGAACAATTTGTAAATAACTTTGCTCCTACTGATTCTACAGGAGTAGAAAAACCATATTTTTTTGAAGCATATATTAGATCTAAAATAGACCCTTTGAAACAATCAAAGAAAGAGAAGGAAAAGTCAAAAGAGCATATACAAGAATTAGAAAATCAGATACGAGAATTAGAAAATCAGATACGAGAATTAGAAAATCAGATACGAGAATTAGAAAATCAGATAAAATTATTTTTCCCTCTCTTTGATAAAGATATGACGGAGAAAAATTGGTTTGAAGATCGAGAAGCAAGTATCATTAACATAGGATTAGTTCCTGAAAAAACTCTAAAAGAAGTATTTGAAAAAGAGATAGCTCCTCAACTAAAAGCTAACGGTTCTACTTATGAAAAAAAGGATGAAGGATATGCAGGAGGCGATCTGTATCAAATAAAAGATACTGATTATTATATTGTTGTAGTTCAACTAAAAGGTCCTGGTAAATTAGTTCTTTGGGCATATTTAGACAAATCTTCTCTAGAATAAAAGACTAAATATTATTTGGTTTAGGTTGGGTTAGCCGTAAAGATATATAGCAGGAAACACGACAATTTTTGTGTTGCCGTAACCTAACAAAAAACTACGCATTCAAAAGTTACCAAATATCAACTTATAATCTTTTAAAAGCTTGATTTTTATGATGTGATCGCAAATTAGCAACCTTAAAAAGTTAATGGTTTCTCAAGAGAGTTTACTAAAAAACCAGGGATAACGTCGTATTACCAAAATATTAAAAACCAGCGATCGCTCCTAAATTTCCTTGCACTGCCTTCAAATAATCAACTGGAGAAAGTAAAATCAAGGTTCCACGTACTCCAGCAGAAACAGTTACTTTCTCAAAAACTTCTATGGTTTCATCAACATAAACAGGATAATCTTTTTTACTAGCCAAAGCTGTTACTCCGCCGCGAATGTATCCTGTTAAAGATTGTACTTCCTGGAGGGGAACCATTTCTACTTTGCGATCGCCTATTAATTTTGCTAAGGCTTTGAGGTTAAGGTAGGCATTTCCTGGTATAACAGCAAAATAGATATTATTGGTATTACTACGAACAACTAAAGTTTTGAATACTTGTTCCGGGGGAAAACCAAGTTTCTGGGCTGTAGTTTCTGCGGCGAGATCTTCAGTATCAACCTCGTAATCAAGAAGTTGATAAGTAATACCAAGGTTATCTAATAATCGGACAGCGTTGGTTTTTTTCATAAAATATCAACTCTCTCCACCTAAGTTGAGGTTAGTTTAAAACACATCTTATCTAAAAACCCAGGAATACTATGATAGATGTTTAATAATAAATAAGAATTGCTATATTATGTGTTGGTTCCAATCATCTTATCCCCACTCCACTCCCCAGTTGCAACAATTGATGCAGCAAGTAGGCATTTCTAGTTATGAAGAACTTAGGAAAAAATCGGGAGTTGGAGAAAGGCAAATTATCCGCTTGCGTTATGGATTAGTATTACAAACAAAGGCAGAAACTCTGGTCAAGTTAGCACAAACTTTACAAATATCTGTAGACGAATTAATTAAAGTTTTGTCCTCAAAACCTGTGGCGCAAGCATCAGCAATATCTCCAGGGACAAGGCAATTAAAACAGGAATATCAGCGTTTGCAAAAGCAAATGGCAAACCAAAAAGAAAGTTTGCAACAAGAGTTTCAACAACAGAGTCTGCAAACCCTAGAATCTTGGATGATTCAATGGCCTACTGCTGCTGCGGCTGTGGAGAATAATCCTGAGTTGCCAGCTACAAGATTGTTGCCTTTAATTAAACCAGTAAGCCAACTTTTGCAACATTGGGGAGTTAAGGCGATCGCTTCTGTTGGGGAAGAAGTATCCTACAACCCCCAACAGCATCAACTAATGTCAGGAAAAGCCCAGGCAGGAGATACTGTTAAGGTGCGTTATATAGGCTATTCCTGGCAGAATAAGTTGCTTTATCGTGCTAAGGTAAGCCCTGTGGGAGAAGGGAGAAAGTAGTCAGTTAAAGAATATACTATTTCCTTACTCCTAATTCGGCTTCCCCCTTGCCCACTAACGAAAATTGTCAGGATTTAAGGTACGTCCAGGAGAAGAACTCTCGGAAGTAGAAGGGCGTAACATTGTACCTGTACCGCCATCCTTATAATCTAAGTAAGGTTTGAGGTTGATGCCTCTACTTCCTACATTGTTGTTACCCCCCAAGGTGGATAAATCTACCCCCAGGAGATCCCCTACAGGATTTAACCAATCGTTGTTACCATCTCCTGTATAGGTGTTCACTCCTTGAGTTGACTGCCCGCTATCAGCAACGGTTAGATTCTCAAAAACTAAATCCCTTACTACTTCAGGATTTTTACCAGGAGGTACAGTTAACACAATGCGACAATCTGGTTCAACTTCTGTAGTGACGCAAAGAACATTATAGTTGTTTTCTACCCCTGTGGTTAATTCTACCAAACCGTCAGGGCGATAGGATTCTAAACGGCTGGTAATTGCTTCGCAACGTTTTTGAGGACTCCAACCGCCTCCCATTTGAGAAGGAATAGCCCAAGCATAGGATTCCTCCGGTTGGCTTTCAGGATTGTACATAACCGTGTACTGACCTTCATAAACTTCGCAGGTAAAACGAACCCCAGTTGTATTGCTGCCCGATTCCGTTGTTTGAGGATCAGTGTCAACAACCACATCGGGAGGGGCTTGAGTTAGAAGCAAATCTGCACTGGCGCTACTGCTTAAAAAAGCAATGCTACCAAGGGAAAAAGTAATGGTTTTTAAGCTAGAGAAGAATAGTTTTTGCGTTTTGGGGTGTGAGGGCAACATGGGAACTATTTTTTTATAAAGATTAAATGACTATGATATTTGGCTTGAGTTACTTCAAGCCCTAAAATTTCCAAGACCTTTTTAATTTTGAATTGTTCCGCTCTTAGTTAGTTGATACGCTTATTCAGTAAATACAACAGATATTAGGCAAATAAAAGTAATACTATTCGGAGATTACTCTCCAAGAAAGAGTCTATCAATAGGTGTGAATTCTTAGCTTTTACAGAAGATTTAATTAAAAATAGGACAGTTACTTAAACATTCAAAATGCCTGAAATGAAAACTTTGACTGTCACCAATACAGCAGATAAAGGGAAAGGTTCTCTGCGAGAGACAATCAATAATGCGAAGTCAGGAGATAGGATTATTTTCGCTTCTGGTTTGGCTAACAAAACAATTAACATTAGCAGGCTTAGGTTTGATATTGATAAGGATCTAACCATAGATGGAAACAATGCCCCCGGCTTAACTATTAGCGGTGGCAAAAAGAATCAAATATTTCATTTGAAGGGAAATAATCGAGAATTCAATCTACGTAACCTAACTTTAGCTGACGGCTTTGTGAAAAATGGTCCTGGGGCAGCTATATGGGCAGCTAATGCTCAAGCCAAAATAGAAGTAGAAAATGTCGTTTTCACCAATAACATTTCCCGTACAGGAAGTGCAATATGGGCTAAAGATGGGGCTGAGGTTACAGTAATTGGCAGTCAATTTGATGGCAACAAAGCGACTAAGACAGGTTCTGATGTTGCCGCAGGAGCGATCGCGGTTTTTGATCAAAGTGAACTTGTGGTTCAAGGTAGCAAGTTTACAAACAACCAAGGAGATGCTGGGGGGGCGATTAGTACTGTTTTTACAGAGGTAATTATTGAAGACTCTGAGTTTATCAACAACAAAAGTAGAAGATTCAGCGGTGCAGTTAATATTGATGGGGCGAGCATCCCTACGCGAGATCGCTACAACCCAGCGAATCTAGTCGGAGATGGTCAACCAGGAGAAATAATCCTCAAAAATAACCTCTTTAAGAAGAACCAAGCTACAGATTCGGGTGGGGGCTTAACAGTGTGGGGTTATGACCAGGATTCAGTATTGATTGATAACAATACTTTCATCGGCAACAAAGTAAGTAAGAATTCAAGAGGCGAAGCAAGGGGAGGAGGACTGCGGGTAGCAGGTTTTGCTACCATCAAAAACTCGACATTTACCAACAATGAATCAGAGCAAAATGGTGGTGGTTTATGGTATCAAGGAGAAGTTCCTATTAAGGTTATTAATAGTAACTTTTCTGAGAACAAAGCCAAAGAATTTGGTGGGGCAATTTATAACGGACAATGGGGTAGCGAAACGACTATCAAAGGTACAGAATTCATCAAAAACTTAGCAGGAAAAGAAGCAGGAGCTATTTATACCGCGAAGAATCACCCTATTACCATCGAAGATTCTATTTTTGATGATAATGAAGCCAACAACATCGCTGCCACGAAAAACTCGAACTATGAAGTTGTCCGCAAAGCTAGCGACAAGTTTTTGCTAACAGAAGAAAATATTCTTTATCAAGGTGATCGCCGGGAAGATCAATTTACTGGAGGGGAGGGGGATGATCTTCTTCTAGGAAGCGGTGGCAATGATACCTTGATAGGACAAGGAGGTAATGATACCCTCCAAGGAGATAGCGGTAAAAATATTCTTGACGGTGGGGCAGGTAATGATCGCTTCATTGGTGGTACAGGACAAGATATCTTTATCGGCGGTTTAGGTGCTGACAAGTATATCCTTGGTGATCGTAGGGAGAGTTTTTACAATAAGACTCGTAACCAAGATCAAGCTATTATCCAAGATTTTGATGCTGATGAAGATACCATCCAACTCAGGGGTAAGGCTTCTGATTATAGTTTAGGTTCTATTACTATAGGTAAGCACTCAGGTACAGGCATTTTCGGTAACAATCTCATTGCTTTAGTAGCAGATGTAGATCCCAAAGATTTTAACCTCAAAGCTGATTATGTTGATTATGTTTAAGACTAGAGAATGAAGTGATCGCCTCAGTCTTAAAGAATAAGCAATATTTTTATAACAGGTCAGTGAAGAGTCTTTTCTTTCACTGACTTTTTCTTGCTTCTTACTTTTCATATCTCTAGCGAAATCGTATAAACACGATGCTTTGTAGAATTATCTCCTCATGCAAAATCAATTTACTAAGTATAATTTTTTACTTTCTTAAACAAAAATAAATTGTTAATGTTATAAATACTCACTAATATGTAACAATTACTTAAATTATTTAAGATACCTATATGCAAACTTGGACTGTCACTAATACAGCAGATAAAGGGAAAGGTTCTCTGCGAGAGACAATTGCTCAGGCTAAATCAGGAGATAGGATTATTTTTGCTTCTAGTTTAGCCAAGAAAAAGATTGTCCTTGGTAAACGCAGGTTTAATATTGATAAGGATCTAACCATAGATGGAAACAATGCCCCCGGCTTAACTATTAGCGGTGGCAAAAAGAATCAAATATTTCATTTGAAGGGAAATAATCGAGAATTCAATCTACGTAACCTAACTTTAGCTGACGGCTTTGTGAAAAATGGTCCTGGGGCAGCTATATGGGCAGCTAATGCTCAAGCCAAAATAGAAGTAGAAAATGTCGTTTTCACCAATAACATTTCCCGTACAGGAAGTGCAATATGGGCTAAAGATGGGGCTGAGGTTACAGTGATTGGCAGTCAATTTGATGGCAACAAAGCGACTAAGACAGGTTCTGATGTTGCCGCAGGAGCGATCGCGGTTTTTGATCAAAGTGAACTTGTGGTTAGAGGCAGCAAATTTACCAGAAACCAAGGAGATGCCGGGGGGGCAATTAGTACTGTTTTTACAGAGGTAATTATTAAAGACTCTGAGTTTATCAACAACAAAAGTAGAAGATTCAGCGGTGCAGTTAATATTGATGGGGCGAGCATCCCTACGCGAGATCGCTACAACCCAGCGAATCTAGTCGGAGATGGTCAACCAGGAGAAATAATCCTCAAAAATAACCTCTTTAAGAAGAACCAAGCTACAGATTCGGGTGGGGGCTTAACAGTGTGGGGTTATGACCAGGATTCAGTATTGATTGATAACAATACTTTCATCGGCAACAAAGTAAGTAAGAATTCAAGAGGCGAAGCAAGGGGAGGAGGACTGCGGGTAGCAGGTTTTGCTACCATCAAAAACTCGACATTTACCAACAATGAATCAGAGCAAAATGGTGGTGGTTTATGGTATCAAGGAGAAGTTCCTATTAAGGTTATTAATAGTAACTTTTCTGAGAACAAAGCCAAAGAATTTGGTGGGGCAATTTATAACGGACAATGGGGTAGCGAAACGACTATCAAAGGTACAGAATTCATCAAAAACTTAGCAGGAAAAGAAGCAGGAGCTATTTATACCGCGAAGAATCACCCTATTACCATCGAAGATTCTATTTTTGAGAATAATAGAGCGAAACAAATAGCAGCCACGAAAAACTCGAACTATGAAGTTGTCCGCAAAGCTAGCGACAAGTTTTTGCTAACAGAAGAAAATATTCTTTACCAAGGTAATGGTAGAGACAACAAAATTACTGGTGGTAAAGGCGATGATCGCCTAGAAGGACGTGGCGGAAATGATATTTTAATAGGGGGGGCCGGTAATGACATCCTCCAAGGAGATAGCGGTAAAAATATTCTTGACGGTGGGGCAGGTAATGATCGCTTCATTGGTGGTACAGGACAAGATATCTTTATCGGCGGTTTAGGTGCTGACAGGTACATCCTGGGCGATAGTCGAGGCAGTTTTTACAATAAGACCCGTAATCAAGGTCAAGCTGTTATCAAAGATTTTAATACTGATGAAGATACTATCCAACTTAGTGGCAAACCTTCTGACTACAGGTTAGGTTCTATTACTGTAGGTAAGCACTCAGGTACAGGCATTTTCGACAATAATCTCATTGCTGTGATAGCAGATGTCAAACTCAAGGAATTTAGCCTTAAAGCCGACTATATAGATTACATCTAAATTCGTTATTATCTTATCAATGACAAAAGTATTGCAACTTGGTCAACAACAAATACCCTTAGAACAACTTCCTTTTTTATTAGATAAGTATGAGCTTCTGCCTGCCTTGGCAGAAGAGATGATTATAGATCAGGCGATCGCTTCAATAGATTTAACACCAGAGGAACAGCCCCAGGGGGTAAGAGAGGAACGGGGAGGCTTACGTAGAGCGAAAATTCATAAGTTTAAACAGCTTACCTGGGGACATGAACTTAAATCTCATTTCCTAAAATACAGAAGAAAGCTAGATCGGGCAACCTACTATCTTCTACGTCATCGCGAGGAGAAGATTATTCAAGAACTCTATTTTCGCCTCCAAGAAAAAGAGCAATCTTTTGCAGAACTAGCGAGGGAATACTCTCAAGGCAGTGAAGCAAAAAGGGGGGGTTTGGTTAATGGGGTGCAGTTGAGTACATTGCACCCTACTTTAGCTGCAATGCTATCAAGTAGCGAACCAGGAGAAATTTTACCAGTGACGAAGTTAGATGATTGGTACATTATTGTTAGCTTGCAAGAGTTTATTCCTGCCCAATTTAATGAAACCCTGCAACAGCAATTACTAGAGCAACTTTTTCAAGAGTGGCTAGAATTTCAGTTGTCGCTTATTAATGTAAGAAATCTTATTTCTGTTGATGCCTGACTATTGCTTTTTCATTTTTGACTCTCTAAAAAATGGCAGACTATTAAATTAATTAAAATAAGCTGTAGTTCTTACCTATTACCTATTACCTGTTACCTATTAGATCACCTATGGGGGTGATCTAATATACCTGATAGCTTATGACAATGCTCCAATTCTTAGCTCAGGTTTATCCTCTCAATCTGTTGACTCGTAAGGAATTAGAGGAGGTTGCAGCCCAATTGCAACCCCATCGTTATTCTATGGGTAGGGAGATCCTTAAAGGAGAAATGCTGCCCCGCCATGTGGGTATCCTCCATCAAGGACAAGCTCGTTTAGTGGCTGATGAACCCTATAGCGATCGCCGGGTTACTTTGAAGTTGTTGCAACCTGGGGCTATGGTTGGGGCTGTGAGTTGGTTGCGTCAAGTTCCTTGTGAGATTGTTACGGCTAGGGATGAGTGCATTCTTTTGACTTTAACTCAAGAAGAATTTGCTCGTTGCTTAGATATTTATCCTCAACTTAAAAAAGCTTTTGCACAACAAATTACTTTCCTAGAAATCTTTACTGTTTTAAAGTTGGCAGTGGAGAAACAACCCTATGAGATCGAGGATTTCCGTGGATTAGTTTCTCAAGTACTTCCTGCAGCAACCTTAGCTTGCTTACCATTTGGAACAAATGCAACAGAGAACCTAGATAGGGAAAGGATTTGGTTAGTTAGTAGTGGCAAAGTTGTTGGTTTTTCCATTGGTACTTGTTTGGATCTGGAGCAAAAATATGTGGAGGTTGAGGGGAACGAAGCCAGATTAATCGGTTTGCCGAGAACTCAATGGCAATCATTATTTAATAGGGTTACTTCTTCTGTCCCGGAGTTTTTAAAAACAGAAATCACCGATAGTCCAGGATTAGAAGGGCCAATTTCTTTAGATTTTGCCCCAGTAAAATACCCTTTAGTTCGAGGTAGAGGCTGTGTAAATTCTACCTTAGCTTGTTTGGAGATGGTTAGTAAGTATATGGGTATGCCCTTTCGTAAAGCTTCCTTGCAGCGCATTTTAATAGAACAAATGGCTCGCAGCGGGAAAATATCTCTGTTGCAATTAGGGGCGATCGCAGAATTAATGGGGTTAAAGGGGCAGGTAGTTAAATTTAAAGGTGAAGCTATTGCCCGTCTTCCTACTCCAGCTTTGATTCCTTGGCAAGATAGTTTAGTTCTACTTTATGAAAGTGATCCTCGTATCTTAATTTTAGCAAGTCCAGAGTTTGGGTTGCGTCACTACAAAGTGGCCCAATTTCTTGATCTTTGGGGAGATGAAGGTGAAGCGTTACTTCTGGAAGCAACGAAGGAAACTCCTCAAAAAAAGTTTGGCTTTAGTTGGTTTGTCCCTTCTTTATTACGCTATAGAGGAGTGCTTTTAGAAGTCTTTTTAGCCTCTTTCTTTGTGCAGCTATTTGCTTTAGCCAATCCTCTACTTATTCAAAATATTATCGATAAAGTTATTGTTCAAAATAACCTAGGTGCGTTGCAAGCATTAGGATTTCTCCTCTTAATTATGGCGGTTTTTGAGTCTGTCTTGACTAGCTTACGTACTTACTTATTTGCAGATACAACTAATCGAATAGATTTAAGTTTAGGTACAGAAATCATCAACCATCTCTTACGCTTACCCTTAAGCTATTTTGAAAAGCGTTCTGTCGGGGAATTATCTAGTCGTGTTAATGAGTTAGAAAATATTCGTTCTTTTTTAACAGGAACAGCTTTAACTATAGTTTTGGATGCAGTTTTTTCTCTTATTTATATTGGGGTGATGCTGCTATATAATCCCCTCCTCACCTTAGTTGCTTTGGGAACAGTACCTTTATTCATTGGTCTTACTTTAATTGCTTCCCCTTTAATCCAAAAACAGTTAAGACTCAAAGCAGAACAAAATGCTAAAACTCAATCTTATTTGGTGCAGGTTTTAAACGGTATCCACACCGTTAAGGCCCAGAATTTAGAAAGACATTCCCGTAATGTTTGGCAACAACGCTATGGTCATTATGTAGTTGATAGTTTCCAAACTGTAATTACTGGTACTTTAGCAAGTTCTGCTAGCAATTTCTTGAATAAAGTTTCCCAGCTATTAGTAATTTGGGTAGGAGCCTATTTAGTAGTAACAGGAAAGTTGAGCTTAGGAGAATTAATTGCTTTTCGGATTATTTCTGGTTATGTAACTTCTCCTTTAATGCGCCTCGCACAAATTTGGCAAAACTTCCAAGAAACTGCTCTTTCTTTAGAAAGACTGAGGGATATTTTAAATCGCCCCCAAGAACAAAATCCTGAAGAGAGAAACAATATTCCTCTACCTTTAATTAAAGGGAAGGTTCAGTATAAAAATGTTTCTTTCCAGTTTTCAAATAGTAAACAACTACAACTAGATAAAATTAATTTACAAGTTTCCCCAGGAACTTTTGTAGCTATTGTTGGTCAAAGCGGTTCTGGAAAAAGCACTTTAACCAAGTTGTTAGTGAGATTTTATCATCCTAACCAAGGGAAAATTTTAATTGATAACTACGACATTGCAAAGATAGAACTTTATTCTCTACGCCGTCAAATGGGGGTAGTTCCTCAAGATAGTTTGTTATTTGAAGGTACTGTACAAGAAAATATTGCTCTAACCAATCCCGAAGCTACCATTGAAGAAATTATTGCTGCGGCTCAAGTTGCCGTTGCCCATGACTTTATTATGAATTTGCCCAATGGTTACAACACCAATGTTGGCGAAAGGGGTTCTACTCTTTCCGGAGGGCAGAGACAACGCATTGCCATCGCTCGTACGATACTACAAAACCCCCGAATGCTTATCCTTGATGAAGCTACTAGCGCCCTAGATTATGCCACTGAACAACAAGTCTGTTTAAATTTAGCTCAAACAGCAGGTGATCGTACAGTATTTTTTATTACCCATCGTCTCAATACAATTAAGAATGCAGACTTAATTTTAGTAATGGATAATGGTCAAATTATTGAACAAGGAAACCATCAAGAATTAATGGCTTTGAAAGGCAATTATTACTGTCTTTACAGCGAAAAAATTTAATTGTAAAATTCAGAACTAAAAATTACCACCTATTACCTATTGCTTGAAAATAATGAAGGATTCAACAGTTTTGCCTGTAACTCTTAAACAATCTCCGCGATGGTCTAGAGCCATTTTATGGACGATGATTAGTTTTACAACTTTTGGCATTACTTGGTCTTATTTCGCTACGATAGAACAAGCAATTACAGTTACAGGGAAACTCAAACCAGAAGGTAATGTTCAAGAAATTCAAGCTCCTGTAGGAGGAGTAATCAAAGCTATTCATGTTGAGGAAGGAAGCCAAGTACAACCGGGGGAGGGCCTTAATTAGCTTTGATGTTACTACTAGCCAAGCAGAATTGAATGCTTTACAAAAGGTTCACGACTCTTTAAAAGCAGAAACTGAATTTTATCGCACTCTTTTAGACAAAGCCAATACTCAACCTTTAACAGAAGCTAGAATTCTGGCTTTAAATCTTCCTAAGAATATAGTAGATTTAGCTTTGAATCGTACTGCTTTAATAGCGGATAATCAATTTCTTCGTAGTCAAATAAATGGTAATCAACCTGATAATAAATGGGACAGAGATAAAACAGGGCGCTGGCACTCTACTAAAAGTTATTTAGATTCTGCTACTGCGGCTCAAGGTTTAGAAATTGAACAGAAACAACAACTATGGCGACAAAACCAAATTGAACTAGAAAATGCTCGTAAACAGTTAAATACAGAGCAAAAAATTTTGCAAGAAATTAGCCAAAAAAATCAAATTACTACCGCTACAGCTAAAGATAGTTTAGTTCTTGAGCAAGAGATTTTTGCTAGCCTTGAACCTCTAGTTAAAGAAGGAGCTGTTTCTCAAGTTTACTACCAACGTCAGGCTCAAGAAGTCAAGCAAAGCTATCAGCTTTTTGAGCAAGAAAAATATCAAGGGCTTATTCAATATGAACAACAGCTACAACAAATCAAAAACATTCGTGCTGAAATAGCCAAATTAACAGCAGAAGGTAAACGTTTAAAACTAGACACCTTAAAAAGTAAGGAAGAATTAATTAGTAGTAAAGCAGCTTCAGAAACAGAACTTTGGGAGCAAATTGCTAACAATAATCAGCAAGTTGCTACCATTAATAGCCAAATTGCTAAAAACATTGTTGAAAATAAAAAACGTTTAGCAGAAGTTGCTGGAAAAATGAGTAGCTTCCAGCAAGAATTAAAGTATCAACAATTAAAAGCCAGTTCTTCAGGTACTGTATTTGACTTACAAACTAGCTACCAAGAAGTTGTTAAAGCTGGAGAAACGGTTATGAAAATTGTTCCAGAATCCAAATTGGTTGCAGAGGTATTTATTCCTAATAAAGATATCGGTTTTATCCAACCAGGAATGCCAGTTAGTGTACGAGTAGAGACTTTTTCTTTTAGCGAGTTTGGTGATATTAAAGGAGAAGTTATTTCCATAGGTTCTGATGCTCTTCCTCCCAACGAAACTCATCCTTTCTACCGTTTTCCAGCTAAAATAAAATTAACAGAACAGGTCATTAATTATAAAGGCAATCAACTATCTTTACGCTCAGGTATGTCTATTAGCGCTAGTATTATGATTGATACTGACCGTAAAGTTATTAGTTTGTTCGTAGACCTTTTTGATAAAAAAATAGATGCTCTTAAAAGAGTGCGTTAAACAGCGGGGGGCATTATAAGTAACACTTTTCTTTTGGAAAGTTGTGATTAAATATTTTGAATTTACATAACTTCAAGTTTAAAAATGTCAAGCCCCAAAAAATTCTACAAATGACGCAAATTCGTCGTTTAATGGTACAATCAAGAAAATCACAATGCTACTCTTGTGTGCAAAACTCAATTGCAGTCTCTATAAGCTCGATAAAGCGTTAAAAAACTGGCTTTCTACCTTTAAATATCTAAAAATAAGGAGCTTAAGAAAATCTAATTTTCGAGGTAAGTTGAGAAGTTTTTTTGACAAAGTGTTATTTTCATGGTAGCGGATTTGGCTTAAGCTTCAATTTCTAAGATTAGCGATTCCAGAATCAATTAACTCACAACCTTGGGCAACACTTTCTAAACGCGATAGCTTGTCTCTCAACTCCGCAGCCCCTAAAAAACCTTTGGCATACCAAGCCATGTGTTTTCTAGATTGAAGGATACCTCGTTCCCCCTTATATTCCCACAACCCCTCTAAGTGTTCCTTTGCACATTGCAGCCTTTCTATTGGGGTAGGTTGAGGCAACTTTATACCTCTTTTTAGGTAAGTATCTATTTCCCCTACCAAAAAGGGATAACCTAGAGTTCCTCGCGAACACATCACCCCATCTGCCCCAGTTTGAGTCAAGCATTTCACCGCAGCTTCTACTGAAAAGATATCGCCGTTAGCAATGACAGGAATAGTCAAAACTTCCTTCACTTTCTTAATCCATTCCCACCTTGCAGAACCATTGTAACCTTGAGCGCGGGTACGAGCCATGCAACGTTAACATTGCTACCCCAGCATCTTCAAGGGCTTTAGCAAAGTCGAGGATGTTAATTTGGTCATCATCCCAACCTAAGCGAGTTTTTACCGTTACCGGAGCATCCACAGCTTGCGCCACTGCTTTAACAATAGCCACTGCTACTTCCGGTTGCCTCAACAAAGAAGAACCACCACCCTTTTTGGTAATCTTATTAACCGGACAACCCATATTAATATCCACAGTATCTGCTCCCTCTGCCACAGCTTTTCGGGCTGCTTCCCCCATAAAATCAGGGCGACAGTCAAAAAGTTGAATACTAATAGGACGCTCCTGTGGGTCAATTTCCATTAACTTAGGCAATTCCTGGAGATGGTGTATCTCCTTAGCGCTAACCATCTCCGTGTACATCATCGACTCCGGGGAGTAGCGCCTGACTAAACGCCTAAACACCAAGTCTGTCACTCCTGATAAGGGAGACTGCAAGACACGGCTATTAACTTTCACCGAACCAATTATCAAAGGGGTAGAAAGCTTGGTTTGTAAAGACGAAGAAAGACTCTCAGACATTTTTTAAAGATAAGCTATTTGGGATACAGTTAGCTTCAGTATTGCCAGAAGCTATAGGAGCAAGCTCCATAACTGTTTTTAATTTTTAATTAAAATCAATACCCCCGCCATACCCCGACTAAAACTCCTTGTATATCTACTCTATCTGCGGCAACTTGGATGGGTGTATATTTAGGATTGGAAGGTCTGAGGGTAACTTGATCTGCTTGGCGATAGAAGCGTTTTAAAGTAGTGCCGTGTCCTTCCACCCTGGCAGCCACAATTTCACCATTCTTAACTTCATCTTTGGCTGGTACAGAACGCATAATGGCCATATCCCCTTCAGTAATATAGTCTTCAATCATGCTATCTCCTGTCACCCTCAAAGCAAAACAGTTGGGGCGTTGAATCAAATCTGATAAATCCAACTTCTCCTTTTCATCAGTAAAAGGTTCTACTAATCCCCCTGCGGCGATCGCTCCTAATACAGGCAATCCTTTTGCTTCTGCATGAAGAATGCGCAGGGTACGAGCTTTCCCTTCTGTCCAATCAATATAACCTTTAGACCGTAATCTCTCTAAGCGGCTCTGGATAGGCGCTGGAGATTTGAGGTTCATTGCTCGCATCATCTGTCTAATGGAAGGAGCATATTGGGAGGTGCGAATATATTCTACTAACCAATCAAATAGTTCCTTTTGAGCTTCGGTGAGAGGTTCCATAATTTTTTGTTCTTGAAAGATAGTTGTTTAATAGTAGTTAGGTTAATAAGAGTTTTATCCCTTTAACTAACTCCTATAATTCTAGAACACTAGTACTAGCAAAGAAAGTAATTGCTAATTGCTAGTTGGTTAACCTCATCAACATAATCCCAATAAAGCAGCCAAAAGAGCTTGTTGAGCGTGCATTCTATTTTCTGCTTGTTCCCAAACTTTTGATTGTTTTCCTTCAATAACTGCTTCAGTTATTTCTTCGCCTCTATGGGCAGGCAAACAATGGAGGACAATGGCTTCAGGATGAGCATTGTTGAGAATAGTGCCATTAACTTGATAATTTTGAAATACAGGTAAGCGGCTATCTGCCAAATCTTCTTGTCCCATACTTGCCCAAACATCAGTATAGATAACATCGGCATTTTTTACTGCTTTCATGGGGTCATCGGTAAGCAAAACTTGGGAGCGATCGCCTGCAATATTTCGACCTTGTTCGACAATTTTTCTTTCGGGTTGATGATTAATCGGGGTAGCAAGGCTAATATTAATACCCATCAGGGCGCAACCTAAAAGTAGGGAATGGGCAACATTATTGCCATCTCCTAAATAAGCTAAATTGACCCCACGGAGATCCTCAAAAGATTCTTGTATCGTTAATAAATCAGCCAAAATTTGACAGGGATGCTCCAAATCGCTTAAAGCATTGATAATGGGTATTTTGGTATATTTGGCAAAAATTTCTAAATCTTCTTGCTTAAAAGTACGAATTGCTAAAATATTCAGGTAACGGTCGAGAACTCTAGCTGTATCTGAGATTGGTTCTCCTCTGCCTACTTGAGTAACATTAGGATTAAGATCAATTACTTGCCCTCCCAGACGGTGCATCGCCACAGTAAAACTAACACGGGTGCGAGTGGAAGCTTTATAAAATAGAAGTCCTAGTTCTTTATGGGTACGAAAAGAACGTTCTCCACTTTTAAGTTCTTTAGCTAGATGCAACAGTTCCTTAATTTCGGAAGAATTGAGGTCTGTTATTCTGAGAAAATCTCGTCCCTTTAAATCCTGTATGCCCATTGTTCAGTTGCTTAATTTACCCAGATTAATAGCAAAGAGTATATTATATGCTGGAATTGAACTTTTGAATCGTATTTAAGTTGAACTTTTGGCTAGAAACTGGCAGATTTATAGATGGAGGTTTAGTTAAAGATCAACATACATGAATGGCTAGACATAAGGAATTTGATCGGGATGAGGTACTAAAAAAAGCAATGGAGTTGTTTTGGTATAAAGGTTATGAAGCAACTTCGGTTAGGGATTTAGTTAAGCATATGGGCATCAATCGAGGTAGTCTCTACGATACCTTTGGTGACAAACATAGCCTTTTTATGGCTGCTTTAGATTGCTATGGTGAAGGTTCTGCTTTAAAAGAGTTAGCCGAGTCTCCTCAAGGGGTTGCGGCTATCGGTCAGTTCTTTACTAATCTCCTGGGCTATTACACTACTAAAAAAGAGTGCGAAGGTTGCTTAATGACCAACACCTTAGTAGAATTAGCACTCCATGATTCAGATGCAGCTAACAAAATCACTGCTTATCTCCAACAAATGGAAGATGCTTTTTATCAAGCTTTGCTTTGGGGAAAAGAACAAGGAGAAATTAACCCAAGTCTAAATTTAAGAGCGATCGCTCGTTATCTAACCAGTAGTGCCAATGGTTTAAGCGTTATGGCAAAAGCCAAACCAGATACTCAAGTTTTAAAAGATATTGTGGAGATGACTTTAGCTACCTTATCCAACCATTCGTTCCAGAATGGATTATAATTTTAGAAAAGGAAAATAATCCTACTTGCTCCCTACTCCCTTCACGAATGAAATATATCTTCAAATTCCAGAATCTATGTAATATCTTCTTTACAAGAACTCTGTCTTAAATTACTCTGTTGGGAACTTACTAACTGATAAAGTATTCTTTGGTGAGTCTGGAATCGCCATTATATGTTGAATTAATGACAATTAGCTAAGTTGCTCTATTTATTAGGAATTAAACTAACAAAAGTAAGGTGTACCCACACCAGATCTATTGATATAAAACTTCTTCGGAATATAGATTAACCAGGCTCTCGCAAATTTCTTTGCAACTGAACTAGAAGAAAAACTATGCCACAACTAAATCTAAGCATTTCTAACCCCAGCCAAAGGCGATCAGGCCAACTAGAATCAACAACCACTGGGGGACAAAAATCAACAGAAATAGACATAGATTTTATCAACAAACAGTTTGTCAGGGCTGATGCTAACCAAATAGTTCAGTGGGGGGCAGATACTTTTGGTGATGAGTTAGTAATGACCACAAGCTTCGGCATCCAAGGGGCAGTTATGCTGCATCTAGTCACGAGGATAGTACCAAACATTCCCGTTATTTGGGTTGATACAGGCTATCTTCCTCCAGAAACCTACAAATTTGCTGAAGAGTTAACAGAACGTCTCAACTTAAACTTAAAAGTTTATCAATCCCCCATGAGTCCAGCCCGTATGGAAGCTATATATGGTCGTCTCTGGGAAAAAGGAACTGTCGAAGCCTTTAATTTATATGATCAAATCCGCAAAGTAGAACCAATGCAAAGGGCTTTAAAAGAACTAAGTGCCAAAGCTTGGTTAGCCGGATTAAGAAGTCATCAAACCGATCACCGCAAAAACCTACCCTTCGTGGGCATCCAGTTGGATATCTACAAAATTTTACCTATACTTGACTGGAACGCCAAGGATGTCTATCAATACCTCACCACCAATGATATGCCTTATCATCCCTTCTTTGATCAAGGCTATACTACCGTCGGTGATTGGCACTCTAGCCGTCCTCTCATGTCTGAAGACGAACATGAACGGGATACCCGCTTTCGAGGGCTTAAACAAGAATGCGGCATTCATCTACCCCAAAATTTTGACCAAGCAAGCAGTCTTGATTCTAGTTTTTTATAATTGCTAGTGGCTAGTTGCTAATGGCTAATTGTTAAGGAATGAGAATAGATATAGATAACTATATACCTTAGCACTGTTCCCCGTAGTCTGTTCCCCATTCCCTAAGACTTTAAATGTTCAAACTTTTAGATGTACTCTTTGCCTTCGTAATAGTTGCATTGCTAATACTAGTTGGTAGGTGGATTAAGCAACACATCGGCTTATTACAAAGGCTTTATTTACCTGAATCGATTATTGCTGGAGTTTTGGCTCTATTATTGGGGCCAGAGGTTTTAGGGGCAATTGCCACACTATTAGGTGGGAAAGGTTCTTTTTTTGCTGAAAACGGCATTTTTCCTGAACCAATGCGGGTAATTTGGTCAGAATCTCCTGGAGTCTTCATTAACATTGTTTTTGCGGCACTATTCTTAGGAGAAATCATTCCTCAACCGCGAGAAATTTGGCGAAAAGCTGCCCCTCAAGTCGCTTTTGGTCAAACCCTGGCTTGGGGACAATATGTAGTCGGACTTCTGACTACCATTTTAGTACTGGTTCCTATCTTCAAAGTTAGTCCTATGGCTGGGGCTTTGATTGAAATTGGTTTTGAAGGGGGTCATGGTACAGCAGGAGGTATGCAAGAAACCTTTCAGGAATTAGGCTTTCCTGATGGCGGGGAATTAGCTGTAGGTTTAGCAACAGTAGGGATTGTTTCAGGAGTTGTAGTTGGAACTCTTTTAGCTAACTGGGGCCGCCGGAAAGGATATGTAGCGGCAGATCTAGAAACGGAAACTCCCCAGGATTTGGAGCATATGGTGCAAAGCGAATCCCGCCAAGTTCGCGAAGCAAGACAAAGATTAACCCAGGGACTGCTTATTGATCCCCTCTCCCTTAACTTCGGTTTTGTGGGGATTGCGATCGCTATTGGTTGGTTAATCTTAGAAGGGTTGAGATGGATTGAAAGTAATACTTGGGGACAAACAGGTTTTCAGGTTTTAGAATTTGTACCCCTATTTCCTATTGCTTTAGTGGGGGGAGTTATTGTCCAATTAGTCATGGAACGTCTAGAGTTAGCCCCTTTAATTATCCGCCCCTTACAAGAACGTATTTCTGGGGTAGCCCTGGATATAGTTGTTGTTACTGCGATCGCCAATATTTCTCTACAAGTACTAGGGGCAAATTTAGGGGTATTTTTGATCCTCTCTGTTGTCGGTATCGCTTGGAACCTCTTCGCCTTTCTCTACCTTGCCCCTCGTATCCTCACAGATTATTGGTTTGAAAGAGGTATTGGGGATTTAGGTCAATCCATGGGGGTAACAGCCACAGGAATTTTATTACTACGTATGGTAGATCCTGATAACCGTACCGGAGCTTTTGAAAGTTTTGCCTACAAACAACTCTTCTTTGAACCCATTGTCGGTGGGGGATTATTTACCGCCGCCGCCCCGGCTTTAATTGTTCAATTAGGTGCGGTAAGTGTTTTAGGCATAACTACAGCTTTATTAATTTTCTTTATAGGATTTGGGTTTTACAACTACAAGAAGTTCAAAGCAAAGTAGAGGCAATGATGTCTACGACAAGGGCAAGCCTTACAATTAGCCATTAGCGATTATCAATTTTATCAATTGCAGACAGACATTCTGCTTGCAAAACTATGCTTTCTTCGGTTTCAAACACAGAACAACTTTCGATAAACTCTGAAATAGCGGGCATTACTCCTTGCTTCAAACTAGCTACAGCTTGTTCTGCTTCTGGTTCAATGCCCCTAAGCCAACGCTCTTCAGAGATATATTCTGGTGTGAAAGCCTCTCTGTCTATCAGCAAGAAATCTACCTTGTATTTATTAATTAGGTATTTCAAGTCTGTTAAATCTTGACCATATTGAGCTTTCATTAGATTCAACCATCCTCTGCTTGATGCGACGATAGTAACCTAGATGGTAAGGAGCAGCAGTTTCAGGACTGATTAAAACAGGGCGTTGAGAAAATGTTGGTATGTTGTTTGTTTCTTGAGAAAGGGAGGCAATGAGGCTATTTTTAGGTTGTTCAGCGAAAAACTTATATAAAGCAGGTTCGTTAGCAGTTCTGTAGTCTACCCTAGGAAACTTCTTTAAAGAATTAGGGTATAAGAAAATTAAGCCAGCTACTAGGGTGAAAAGTCCTAATGTTAAAAACTGTTTTACTCTGCTAGAGCGTCTTGGTTGTTGATAAATTCGCAAAACAGCATCTAGGAATAAAATTGTTGCAATTCCTCCGGCTATGGCAATGAGAATAGGAACACTATGCTTGGTATAGCGGCTAGGGAGATGCAACTTGAATAGCAAAGCATGGGCGAGGAAGAACATCCCTAAAGAAGCTACTAAAATCTGTGACAAAATGATAACTTCAGAAGAAACTTTCTTGCTTAAAGGAAAGTGGCGCGGGTAACGCAACAGAAAGGGGAGCAATACAGCAGCCCAAACTTGAGGCGGTGGGAACATACATTTGGGTAGTACCCCTGAACGTAAAGCGCAAAACCAGAACTTGACTGGATCATCATAAAAATAGGCTTTGCGTCCTGTCGATTGAAAAATAGGCATACTTCTGGCTTCTGTAGCTGTAACTACAGGGTCATATTCAGAAGTTGTTAAAGCATAGGGTAAGAGCATGAGTACAGTAACCCCTAACCCCGCAACACAGAAAATATAATCACTTTTTTCTGGGGAGAAGCGCAGTCGCCAATTTTCGAGGCGAAATAGCCGCAACAGCAAAACCCCGGCTGAAATAAACAGGCACTGAGGATAGAATAATCCCTGTAGGGCGATCGCTACTAAGCAAGGGAAGAGGGAACGCCGTAACAGATAGTAAACAAAAGCGAGAAAGAAGGGATAAAAAAAAGCTCTAGGTGTACCGGAGGGAAGTTCAGGCATCATCCAGAAAGTTTGATTTAAAAACAGCGTTGCTACAAACCCTGCTGAGGGGACAGGAAATATAGCCATGACAACCCCAAAACAATAAGCGGTTGAGATTAAGGACAGGAAGAGGGGTAATATTTTATTGAAGAAGAGGGGATCAAGTCCCAGTGAGGCCACGAGGTGGTAAAGAGTACGGTAACCTCTGGGGGCTACAGATTGAAAGTAATTAGAAATTAAGTCTTGAGGAAATAAATCAGGGTCTAAAAACCGTCGCATCCAAAATACGTGCGATCGCACATCATCATGAATGATATATTCACTACTAAAGACTTCCCTAAGTCCTAGATAGCTATAAATTGCAGCGAAAGCTAAACTCAAACTGAACCAGAATATTACCCGTGAACTATGGGTTTTTGTAGTTGCAGCCCTTAAAAACCAGTGTAGATGGCTAACTAATACCATTTTTGAAAAATAATGTTTGAGTTAATCAATCAAGTTAAAAATCAAGGGTAACAACTACCACTATTGTTAAGTCGTTAGCTTGATTATTGTTAACTTCTAACTTGTAACTTTTGATAAATATAAAGAAAATATAAAGATATTAATAGTTACCCTATTTTGTAGCCAATGCTACAGAAATATCAACTACAATATAAAAGGTGGGAGCGAAACAGCTCTTTAATCACCAAGCAAAATTAAGTCAAGCAATCACAAGGAGTTGTTCTATGTCTACTCAAAAACAGGCTCGCGCTATAATGATTCGTCACAACCAACTGATTAGAAATCGCCAGCAATCTCTTTTAGGGCGTGCGGCTGCCGACATCGGCATGGATATTGATAGCGCTCAATACAATGATCATATCCAAGGAAAAATTCGTCCTAGCTCCAGAGATAGTTATGCTCGCAGTAATGTATCTTTAAGTTAAAAGTAAAAGTTAGTAGCAGATTATAAAGTTGTTGAATAGTTAGTCAAATCCTTGTAGGGTGCTTTTCGAGATGAAAAAAGCACCCTAATTTTATAGAATAATTTGAGCCTCTAGCAACGGTAAACCATATAGTTGTCAATGACTAATACTGATTTCTAAACTTAATTACTGACGGTTCGCCGATTGCAAATGGAGTTAGAGAAAGTTTATCCAGGGGTAAAAGACTGAGCAGTAAGTTGAGTATAGATAGTGGTGGAAAAGCCAAGGAGGGTAAGAATACACTGCTGTAGCGGTGAAAGAGGAGTTAAATGAGCATAAATAACTTGGGGTTGAACTTCAATCAAAGTGAGTGTAATTTCCTGAAAAACAGCTAGAAGCATCTCAGCAGTAGGATGAGCAGTTTCTCTTTGAGGGTTGCCAGCATAAAGACCAGCAAGTTTGTGTTGAGATTGCTTGAGGTTGGAGCGAACCTGGAACTCCAACAGGGTTAAGACACGTAAACCAATAGAAAGCAAACGAATCAAGCCAGTAACATGGTCTTCACGTTGTAAGTAGATAGGGGTCAAAGAAAGGGGAAAGCCCTTCAATCTCTCAAATCCTCTCTCAGTTAAATATTGATGACGATAAGCCCGAACAGCTTGCTTTAAAGAAAGTTGACTACAACTGTGATTAGTCACGTAAATGCGCCATCCCAATAACTTAATCTGTTGTTCTACAGCCAACGAGTCTATTTCAAAACTAAACTCCACAGAAACTGATTCTATGGTTTGAGAAGGTCTTGTGAGATATCGTCTCTTCAGTTTTTGCACTCGTTGGAGTTGAAACTCAAGATGAAAAAACTCCGCAGTACCATAGCGTTTCAGAATCGCTTCGGTTGCCAATTTCCATTGTTCAATATTGGTGAGTTTCCTCTTGCCACGACGGGGAATTTTCAATTGTTTAAGGGCATCTTCAGTTTTCTGCACTCTCTGGCGTAGGGACTTTTCCCGTGTTTGAGCTAGTGAGAGGGAACGTACTACCAATTGTCGCTCTTTCCAATTCACTTCCACACCTTCTATTTGAGTGGTTTTATCTTGTTCTATTTCAAACCCTTCAGCAATTTGTTTGTTTTCTCCGTTAGCATAATCGTAGTCAATTGATGTTAGTTGTTGCTTGCCTTGCCAAACTGGTTGAAGATATTGTCTGATTTGTTCTGCCTTGACTTGCTTAGCACTTAGGGGGCAAAGATAGTAATCTTTCCCTGATGCTATCTCCCCACGAGTTGCTTTTGATGACATTTTACTATCACCGATATAAAGCAATCCTGAGCGTCGCAATGTCGAACGTAGTCGCTTCACTGCTGGCATATATAAAGGGTCGTCAGCTTTGTCTCCTGATAATATTTCTGTGGCTACTGGCATTCCTAATGGGTCTAGGGTCGATAACATGATTTTTACCTGGGCTAAGTCAGGGCGATGATCTTTGCTATGACCCCATTGAAATAATCCTTCTGTGTTTACACCACAATAACTCGAACCTGTTGTACTATCTAAACGTACTTGCTCTAAGCTTAGAGGATATACTCGTATGATGCTTCGGGACAATTGTTCCTCAAATGATTGCCAATTTTTATCTTGGCTTAGGTAACGCAGTAACGATTCTAGCCTGTCATCGCTCCAGTCTAGTTCACGTATTTCTTCTCCCACTAGTTTTTTTAAGCTCTCTTTTCGTTTGGCTACCCATCCTTGGACGTGGCTCAAACGATGGTCGGCTTGAGATAGTATGTAGCTCAACCAAATTACTGCCACGCTTCCCAGGCTTTCCCCTTGCCAGTTTCCATGAGTGACAAAGCACTTATCTAGTAATTGTTTGACACCCATTGTTTCTAATTGCTTGATAATTACAGGGACATCATCTACTCGTTCGTTGCTTATTCTCCCCTCTACTACCATACTCCCCTCGCTATACTTTAAATGTCTCTGCTTTTTCTAACTCTATTTGCAATCAGCGAACCGTGAGTAATTACTTATTACTTAATAAATCAATGCCCACTTCCCGCCAACTAGCTTTAATTGCTTTAGGAGATATTGAACGCGGAGGAGCTTATACTAATATTGCCCTAGATAGAGTAATAGGCTCAGCCAAACTAGGCAGTGCTGACCGTAGACTGGTTACGGAGTTAGTTTATGGTATAGTTCGCAGAAGGCGATCTCTAGATGCAATAATTGACCAGTTAGGTAAAAAAAAAGCTGAGCAGCAACCCCCTCAATTACGCCTCATTCTGCACTTAGGGCTATATCAGCTACGCTATCTTGATCATATTCCTGATTCTGCTGCGGTTAATACCAGTGTGGAACTTGCGAAAGAAAACGGCTTGAAAAAACTAACTGGGGTGGTTAATGGTGTATTACGTCAGTATGTACGTCTAGCTGCCCAGACAAATGATCCTTTACAGCTACCTAAAGATCCCCTAGAGCGGTTAGAGATTTTACATAGCTTTCCTGGTTGGATATTGCAGTTATGGCGATCGCAGCTTAGCTTGGAAGAGACGGAGGAATTATGTATTTGGTTTAACAAACCCCCTACCATTGATTTGCGAGTTAATATTTTACGAACTTCGATTGAAGAGGTGGAGTTAGCTTTAAAAGAAAATAACCTAACGGTTACTCCCTTACCTCACTTACCCCAAGGTTTGAGGATAACCGGAGGCATAGGTTCTATTCAAAAATTACCTGGTTTCAAAGAAGGTTGTTGGACAGTACAAGATAGTAGCGCTCAACTAGTATCCCATATTCTAGCTCCTCAACCAGGAGAAACGATTATTGATGCCTGTGCTGCACCAGGGGGCAAAACTACTCATATTGCTGAATTGATGGGAGATCGAGGTAAGATTTGGGCTTGCGATCGTGCAGTTACACGCTTGAAAAAACTCACTCAAAATACCCAACGTTTAGGATTAAGCTCTATTTCGGTTTGCCCTGGGGATAGTCGTAGTTTTGAGCAATTTGAGCAAATTGCTGACAGAGTTTTAGTTGATGCCCCCTGTTCAGGATTAGGAACACTCCATCGTCGCCCTGATCTGCGTTGGCGACAAACCCCCCAAAAAGTCCAAGATTTAACTGTACTACAAGGGGAAATTCTCAAGGGAGCAGCAAAATGGGTTAAGCCAGGGGGTATGCTAGTTTATGCTACTTGTACATTGAATAGTTCAGAAAATGAGGCCGTTATCGACTCTTTTTTATCCTCTCATCCTAATTGGGAAATTGAGCCACCAGCCAATAATTTTCTAGCTACTTCTCAAGGTTGGCTGAAAATCTGGCCCCATCGCCAGGAACAAGACGGCTTTTTTATGGTGAAGTTAAGACAAGGATGATAAGTAATGAGCAAAAATTCTAAAACTAAACAACTGCTAAAAATCCTGATCGGTGCGGCTTGGATAGATGGCACAATTCAAGCAGAGGAAAGAGAGTATTTAAATCAGATGGCTGCGGAAAAAGGGGTAGCAGAAGATCCTCAGATTAAACCTTTGCTTTCAGAGATTAAACAAGTTAAACCGTCAGAATGCTATAGCTGGCTACAAGAATATTTAGGGGATAATCCCACTGAAGAAGATTATCAGCAGCTTTTTGAGTCCTTAAGCGCTTTAATTTATAGTGACGGGGATGTAGATACCGAAGAGGCAAAGTTATTAAATCGCTTACAACTACTTGAAGCAGAAAACAAATCCCCTAAATCCGGTGTTGATAGGTTTCTTCGTGCGGTACAAAAGCTTTATCGTAAAGCGGTTGTCAACGAACAATGATGGCTAACAGCAACGGTAAGTTGTACAGTTGTTAATGATCAATCTTTAAGTAGCAACAAAATACTTTAAAAAAGCGTCATTGTATTTACGCAGACAGAAACTTTTTGTTAGCAAATACCGTCAAAAATAGGCTTTTATTAGCTTAATTTGACATAATGGTAGTTTTAGTTTTGATTAGGAACTTACAACTACATCTAATGTCTAATTACTTAACTAGATAACATAATACTTGGAGAATGCACTCAATGTCCAAAATAAATCGTTGGAAAACTACCACCGCTTTAATGCTAAGTATCGGCATGGGCGCAGCAACCCTTGCACCCGTAGTTGCCCCTTTAATATTATCTGCCCCTGCTGTTGCTCAAGCAAATAGCTTCCCCGATGTTCCAGAAGGTTATTGGGCGAAGGAATTTATTGAAGAGTTAACAGAGCGAAACATTATTAGTGGTTTCCCCGATGGTACTTTCAAACCAGATGCTCCTGTTACCCGCGCCCAATTTTCTAGCTTAATTTCTGGGGCTTTCAGCAAAACTGAAACCCGTAGCAGTATCAATTTTGTTGATGTTAGCTCTAATTATTGGGCAAGATCCTCCATTGATAAATCCTACAAAACTGGCTTCTTAGCTGGTTATCCTGGCAACATTTTTCGACCAGAGCAGAACATTCCCCGTGAGCAGGTAATTGTTTCTTTAGCCAATGGCTTAAATTATACAACAGGGGCTGTCGATAGCACCCTCAATTATTACAACGACGCTACCAGCATTTCTAGCTGGGCGCGTTCTTCGGTTGCAGCAGCAACTCAACGAAGCATGGTTGTTAATTACCCAACTTTGAAAAACCTCAATCCTTCCCGTAATGCTACTAGAGCAGAAGTAGCTGCTTTTATTTATCAAGCTTTGGTTAATCAAGGGCAAGCTTCGGCAATAGGTTCTCCTTACATCGTTAACCAAGCCCCTGTCGCTAGTAGCTTTACCATTCCTGCTGGTTCAGTAATGCCTGTTTCTTATGATAAGGACAAAATTCTCCTCACCAAAGATGAGACAGTTCCTGTTACTTTAATGGTGAAAGCTAACATTGTTAATTCAGAACAGAGGGTTTTAATTCCTGCGGGAACTAAGGTTGAAGGGAAGCTAGAACCTACTGCATCTGGTGGAACTCAGTTTATGGCAGAAAGACTCATTTATGCTAACGGCACAAGCCAAAATATTTCTGCTACTTCTCAGGTAATTACCGAAACTGAAACTATCAGCAAGGGAGTAAGCATCGGTGATTTAGCTAAGAATGCAGGCATCGGCACAGCCGCAGCAGCAGCGATTTCCGCCATTACTGGTGATCGGGCGATCGCTACAGAAGAACTCTTACTTGGTGCTGGTTTAGGAGCTTTAGTAGAGTTGATTCCTAGCTTCTTGGGCTTAAACAAAGTGGATCTTTTAGTTGTCAATCCTAATACTGATCTCAATTTAACTCTAACTAATGATTTAGTCGTTTCTGCTCAGTAGAGATGAGATTTCGTTAGTTATTTGTAAATATTTTTATAGAGACGTTGGTTACAATGTCTCTATTTTTTTTGTTATTAACATACAGATGAGCAATTTTTAAGAATAGGGGAATATTCATCTCTGGCAAAAGTAATTTTAGCGATCGCCTTATCGTTCATGTTTCTAAGCAACAATCTATTGCACTGTTTTAGCTGTGTCACGCCAGTAGGGTGTGTTAGTGCTGCCAACAATCTCTCGATAAATTAGTAAAATCAAATTCAGCACGTAACGCACCGCAAACCAATTAGAGAGAGCCAAGAAAAGACTTATCTAAAGCGATAAGCTAATGGCTAGTCGCTAGTTGCTAAAATCTTATACTTGGTGAGGATATTTTATTTATTGGAGTTCTCTTAAAGGGATAGGTCTATGGTGGAAAAATATTGTTGATTCAACCTCTTCCTGTGTTTATCATAGAAGAATTGGTGCGTTACGGCGGATAAAGGCTTTTTTATTTGACTCCGGTTTGTGATAAGTCGCCTAACACACCCTACTAGGGTGACACACCTAAAATTGTTGCTTTAGAAAGACAGCAAAAGCTATAGCGCTACTTGCAAGACAACTGGGAATCTGAAAAAGTTTTTTTGGCTAAAAAGCTAGATATAATCAATGATTGAGAGATTTCAAAACAGTAAATTTCGTCTTGTTGCTAGCTTTTGAGTTATTGAGAAAAAAGTAATGTGTCACAATAAATGAAAGAAAAATAACCATATAAAAATAATTTAAACAGGAGAAGGTAGATGGTAGCACTCGCCGAAAAAACGGAAAAGCGGCTGACGATACAAAAAGCCGAAGTCGCGCCGGATACCCTAACAATACGTTCTTTAGATTGGGATCGGGATCGCTTTGATATTGAGTTTGGTTTGCAAAATGGTACAACTTATAACTCCTACATTATTCGTGGGGAAAAGACAGCTTTAGTTGATACTTCCCACGGTAAGTTTCGGCAATTATATCTTGATGCCCTCACTGGAGAAATTGACCCCAAAGAGATTGATTACTTAATTATTAGCCACACTGAACCAGATCATAGTGGCTTAGTGAAGGATGTTTTGGAATTAGCTCCCCAAGCTGTAGTTGTGGGTGCGAAAGTGGCGATTAAATTTTTAGAGGATTTAGTTCATGTACCTTTTGAAAAATTAGTAATAAAAAATGGTGATCAATTAGATTTGGGCAACGGCCATGTTTTAGAATTTGTCAACGCACCTAACTTACATTGGCCTGATACTATTTTCACCTATGATGCCAAAACTCAGGTACTTTTTACCTGCGATGCTTTTGGGATGCACTATTGTAGCGATCGCACCTACGATGAAGATATCAAAGCCATTGAACCAGATTATCGCTTCTATTATGAATGCTTGATGGCCCCCAACGCTCGTTCAGTACTTTCTGCTATGAAGCGGATGGATAAATTAGGGGAAGTTAACTTAGTCGCTAATGGTCACGGTCCTTTATTGCGTCATAATGTTGGGGAGTTGCTGGGGCGTTATCGCAGTTGGAGTAAAGCCCAAGCGAAAGCAGAAAAGACTGTAGCCTTATTTTACACCTCAGATTATGGTTATAGCGATCGCCTTTCCCAAGCGGTGGCTAAAGGTATCACCAAAACTGGGGTAGCGGTGGAAATGATTGATTTTAAATCAGCCGATACCCAAGAAGTTCAAGAATTAGTTAACCGTGCTGCTGGTATTGTTGTTGGTATGCCCCCTGCATCTGGGGAACATTATCAAGAAATTACTCAAGTGGTTAGCACAATTTTAGCAGCAGTTAAGGGTAAGCAAGTTGTGGGGATGTTTGAATCCTACGGTAGTGATGATGAACCCATAGACCCATTGTTAACTAAATTTGGGGATTTAGGATTGAAAAAAGCTTTTCCTTCCGTCCGTATTAAAGACAACCCAACTGAAGCTACTTACCAACTCTGTGAAGAAGCAGGAACAGATCTAGGACAACTTTTAACTCGCGATCAAGCTATCAAACAGATGAAGTCCTTAGATAGTGACTTGGACAAAGCTTTAGGGCGTATCAGTGGCGGGCTTTATATCATCACTGCTAAAAAAGGCGATGTGAAAAGTGCGATGCTAGCTTCTTGGGTTTCTCAAGCCAGTTTTGAACCCCCAGGTTTAACCATTGCTGTAGCGAAAGATCGCGCCATTGAATCTTTAATGCAAGTGGGCGATCGCTTTATCTTAAATGTTTTAGAAGAAGGCAACTATCAGCATTTAATGCGCCACTTCCTGAAGCGTTTTAAACCAGGTGCAGATCGTTTTGAAGGAGTCAAAACTCAAACTGCCAACAATGGTTCTCCCATTCTCCGGGATGCTTTAGCTTATTTGGAATGTCAAGTGGTTAGTCGTATGGAGTGTAGTGATCATTGGATAGTCTACAGTCAAGTAGAAACTGGCCGCGTTTCTAACACAGAGGCTTTAACCGCAGCACATCATCGTAAGGTGGGCAATCATTATTAAACAGGGTAAAGGCTAAAGAGTAAGGGGGAAAGGGCTAAAATTGGTAATTAGTTTACAATAACCAAGAAGCTATTATCAATTGCTAAATGATTCCCCTGCAACTCACCTTAAAAAACTTCCTTAGCTATCGCGAAGCAACTCTCGACTTTCGGGGATTGCATACAGCTTGTATTTGTGGTGCAAATGGTGCTGGGAAATCTTCTTTATTAGAAGCAATTACTTGGGCTGTTTGGGGTCAAAGCCGTACTGCTAGCGAAGATGACACTATTAACGCTGGGGCAAAAGATGTACGGGTGGATTTTACCTTCATTTCTAACCAACAAACCTATCGGGTAATTCGTTCTCGTACAAGGGGCAGGAGTGCTTCTCTTGATTTTCAGGTAGAGAGTAAAAACGGGTTCCGTTCCTTAAACGCGAAGGGAATGCGAGCAACCCAGCAAGAAATTATTGCCCATTTAAAATTAGACTACGATACTTTTGTGAACTCTGCCTATTTACGTCAGGGAAGGGCGGATGAGTTTATGTTACGTCGTCCTAGTGAAAGAAAGCAAATTTTAGCAGATTTGTTGAAATTAGATCGCTATGAAGAGTTAGCAGAACAGGCAAAGAGTTTTTCTAAACAACTGAAAGGACAAGCAGAACAATTACAACAAAGTTTACAACCTCTCCAGGAACAGTTGGGAGAAAAGGCCGCTTTAGTTGAGGAAAAGACTAAGATTACTCAACAAATCAAGCAACTGGAACAATTGCAAGAAGGTGATCGCGAAAAATTGCAGCAATTAGCAAAGTTGCAAAATCAGAGGCAAACTTGGCAACAGCAGCTTAATTGGCAACAAACCCAGTATCAAAATGTCTCCCAAGACTGCGATCGCGCTGTTCAAGAAAGAGAAGCTTTACAAGGGCAGATACAGAGTTTACAAGGGTTATTAGGTCAAGAAGAGGAGATTAAACAAGGTTATCAACAGCTTTTACAACTACAAAAAGAAGAAGAACTTTTTAGTGGCAAGTTCCAAGTTTATCAAGATGCCCAACAAAAAAAGCAGCAGTTGAATCAGGAGTTGGCACAACAAACCAATCAGCTAAACCTACAACTTAGTCAGTATGAAACAAAATTAGAAACCTTACTGCAACAGGAACGAGAATTGCAAGAAGTTCTCAGCCGTAGTCAGGAAGTCGCTGTTGCGTTAACACAATTACATAAATGCCGGCAGCGTCTAGGAGAACTCGATGAGTTGCAACTTCAGGTTTCTCCTTTAGTACAAAGGCGCAATAACTTACAAATGGAATTGGAACGGGTAGAGGCAAGGTTAAATGCTAGATTAGAACAGTTAAGTAATTTGCGGGGAGAACTTCAGGTTCAAGTTAATCAAGTTCCCCAAACACAGCAACAGATTCTGACAGTAGAAGAAGAAATTAAGCAGTTAGAGAATAAAAAGATTCGTCAGCAAAGGGTTGAGGAAAAGGGAAATGATCAAAAAAGTTTTCAAGAACGTCTCCAAGAACAGCAACGCCTCTTGCAAAGGAACTTAGGAGAGTTACAACAAAAGTTGGAGATGCTACAAACTCCAGGGGCAGTTTGCCCTTTATGTGAACAAGGTTTAGATGAGCATTATCGCCAGCGAGTAGTAAGCAAAACCGAAGCACAACAGCAAGAAATTCAGGACAAATGTTGGGTGTTGCGGGAACAAATGGCTACCTGTGAGAGGGAATTACAAGGCTTACGGGTAGAGTATGCACAGTTAAGAAAGGAGATGTCCCCCTACAACAATTTATTACAACAAAGGGGGCAATTGGAAGCGCAGTTAGAAAATACCGGAGGAGTACAGCAGAGACTATTAGCCATCAATACTGAAACAGCAGAGATTGAACGTTCCTTAGCCGTGGGGAATTATGCTTTAGAGTTGCACGCTGAGTTAGAGAATTTGCAACAAAAAATAACCTCCCTCAATTACGACGAACAAACCCACGCTTTAGCAAGGGGAGAGGTAGAAAATTATCGCTGGGCGGAAATTAGACAGGCTAAGTTAGAGGATGCAGGGAAAAGGCAAGGGCAGTTACAAATTCAAAAGCCCCAACTAGAGGCACAAATAGTTAGGAGTAAAAGGGCTATTGAGGAATTGCATCAAACTTCCCCATTGCAACAGGAAATTGAACGGGTGGAAGAGTATATTCGGGAGTTAGGTTATGAGAGATCGCGCCATAACCAAATCGTCACTGCTGTGAGGGAAGCTAATTCCTGGCAACTACGCTACCAACAACTCCAGCAGGCACAACAGCAATATCCCCAATTAGAAGCCCAATCACAACAACTTCAACAACGTCTAGAACAACGTTTGCAAGACCGAGAAACTGTAGCAAAGCAGTTGAAAGATTTGCAAGAGCAAATGTCTCAAAACCCCGATTATAGCCAAGAGATACAGGTATTGCAACAACAAGTTCTCCAAGTCAGAAGAAGACAATTAGATCAGCTTTTAGCACAACAAGGAAGCTATGAACAAAGATTGATTCAAATAGATAATTTAGCCCAACAATTTCAAGAGACACAAAACAAGTTAGAAGAGATTAAAAAACAATATCGCGTTTATCAAGAACTTGCCCAAGCGTTCGGTAAAAAAGGTATTCAAGCTTTAATGATTGAGAACATTTTACCACAATTAGAAGCCCAAACCAACCAAATTTTAGCACGTTTAACGGGAAATCAATTACACGTTCAATTTTTAACCCAAAGAGCATCTAAAAGTAGTAAATCGAAACGGAAAGCCACCAAACTAATTGATACTTTAGATATATTAATTGCTGATGCTAGGGGAACTCGTCCCTATGAAACCTATTCCGGTGGCGAAGGGTTTCGCATTAACTTTGCTATCCGTTTAGCCTTAGCAAGATTACTCGCACAAAGGGCAGGAACTTCTTTACAGATGCTAATTATCGATGAAGGTTTTGGTACTCAAGATGCGGAAGGATGCGAAAGATTAATCGCTGCAATTAATGCGATCGCGGCTGATTTTTCTTGTATTTTAACTGTTACCCATATGCCTCAATTCAAAGAAGCTTTTCAAAATCGCATTGAGGTAAGTAAGAATAATCAAGGTTCTCAAATATTGCTTTCAAGTTAGACGGACACGTTGTAAACCAAAGTTGTTAATTAAGTACCTTAAATTAATTTACAGATTTGGAGGTTTACTTTACCAGTGTTGATTTTCACTGCCCGATTTCTTTAATTTATGAAGATGTTGTCTTTCCTCAAAATAGTCTAGAGGAATGATGCTAGAGCAATCCAATACAATTTAATCAATAAAAGATTACGGGCGATCGCAATAATATTCAGCAGCACAACCCCACACAATTTGACCGAAAAACTTTGGTTTCAAGCCTCCCCTTTCCATTGATATAGTATAAGCTGAGACGCAAATTATACTAAGGAAACCTGGTAATGTCTACTAAAATAGCTGCTATAGAAGGGGCTGATGGTGAAACTATTTATATTGAATATGATGAAGAAGATACTGAAGCTTTAGAAGCTGCTGACGATGGCGGATTACAAGCAGTTGGTTATATTGACGATATCAAAGAGCGCACAGAAAAGTTTAAAACAGTGTTGCAAAGCACAATTAAAGGTTACTCTACTATGGTGTTGAGTACTGTCAAAGAATCCATGCAAGATAAGCTTCAGCCTAGTAAAGTTAGTATGGAATTTGGTATTCAAGCTGGGGGAGAAACGGGGGTTCCTTTTGTTACGAAAGGCACAGCTCAAGCTAATATTAAGGTGACGATTGAGTGGGAAATTCAGAAGTAGGGAGATAGGGTTCTTATGCGATTGTACTAAGGCGTTTGAGAATTTTTAGGACGCTGTACAGTTCGTTGGTTTGGTTACTGAGAGAAAATTTATCTGCCAAGGAGTATTGGGGATTATTTGCCCTGACTAATTTGATAAAGCTGAAGTCAGCGCCGTTGGTAATCATGCCGAAGGTTGAGGTATTTTTATTCGGATCTGCCAACATATAGGTGAGGATTTGAGCAATACCTTTCTCTAAGGAGAAATCTAATTGCTTTGATTCAATAACTGTCACCCAAAGGTTATTTTCCAAAACTAAAATATCAATCCTGCTATTAATTTTGACTCCTTCATCTTCGTCGCTTATTTCTATTGATTTTTCACACTTAATCTGAAAAGGAGAAAGGTAAAAACCAGCAACGAATAAAAGAGGGCTGATGATAGTTAATTTGACCACATTTTCTAGGACAGGGGGATGGTCAACTAAATTAAAGTAGCTTTCTCTAATCCTGTCTAATTGCAGGGTTTCCATTTCCGTTAACTCTGGTAAATCTGTTTGCCATTCCCTGAAAAAATTGGGATCACGGACACGTTGTAAACCAAAGTTATCGATTAGGTATCTTAAATTAATTTGTTGTACTGGAGTTGAAATAACCATGTGATTAAGTTTTGGGTGTTAAGTTCTGGATGATACCTCATAATTTGAATATAATCGATTTCTCAAACAGCAATATCTCCAACACAGCCGAAGGAGAATAGTATCATCTTAACCAGAAAATAGACGTAAATAAGTTACACACAGCCTATAATCTTTTAACAGATGGTTATTCATACAATTGATAGGTTACGGAAATCCACAGTTAAAATTCTTCATCCTGGCAAAGAAAAAGTAGCAGGTTCAGGTTTTTTTATTCGTAATGATGGTTATTTGATTACTTGTCATCATGTCATTTTTCATTTACCTGAATTAAAAGTAGAGTATCAAGGGCAAGAATACCAAGCCCAATGGTGTGCAGAATATTCTCGTCCAGAGGTTGATATTGCGGTGTTGAAAATTGCCGTGAAGGATGCCCCAGCCGTTAAGATTATTAATCCTTCCCAGTTAAACAAGCCTGTTACGGTTTATGGTTTTCCTGGTAAAAAAGAGAAAAACTTTCCCCAAGGTTTCGATTTTGTAGCTTCAAATATTGCCCCTAGTGCGCCCATTAATACCCTTTCCACTTTTCGAGATTGGAAAATCAAAACGGCTCATCCTTGGAATCAATTACCATCAGAAACTGCCTTTTTTCATTCCCACAGAATTAACGCCACTGTAGATCCAGGAACTAGCGGTGGTCAGGTTTTCGTTCCAGATTTAGGGGGAGTGGTAGGAGTTATTCAGTGTAGTAAAAGTGATGAAAGTTATGTGATTCGCTGGGATAATATTCTTGATATTCTTGATAAGTTAGGTTTAGAACCCCAGAAGCAAGCTGTTTATCAGTTTCTTGGGGAGATTGTAGAGATTGTAGAGCAATATCAATATCTAAAACTATTCCACACCCGAAATAGAATAATTCTCAAAGAGCAGTATATCCCCATTCAAGTCACCTTAGAAAGAAGATATCGCCACGAGGTTGAAACTACTTGGGGTTATAGCGAGTCGGAAGCGGAGTTGAAAAAAGCCTACTCCCTAAAAGGAATGGTTGAGGAAACGAAGAAAACTCAAGTTAACTGGGCAGAAGCGAAAAAAAGCCATAAGAAAATAATGGTGTTGGCAGATCCGGGGATGGGTAAATCAACCTTGTTACGGCGAGAAGCGTTGGTTGTTGCCCAAGAGCAAAGGAAAAAGCTGGAAAATCAGGAAACAACTGTTTCGGAAGTGGTTTTTCCTCTGCTATTCCGGCTTTCAGAATTAGCAGCTAGGGAAGGAGAAATTTTTGATATTATCCTTCAACTTCTACAACGGGATTATCGCTATACTTACCCTGCTGTTGCCCATCTCCTGGAAGATAAGTTAGCTAAGGGTGAATGTTTATTGCTGTTGGATGCCTTAGATGAAGTGCCGAAGGAGCAGCGTCTAGGACTGGCAGAAAAGTTAAACCGCTTCGCCAAGCATTATCCTTGTTCGATAATCTGCACTTCCCGCATTGTTGGTTATGGGGGCAGTCTTGTTACTGGGCAAAAGGATGTAGAAATTGTGCCTTTTAATCAGCAGCAAACGGAAGATTATATTGAGACTTGGTTTAAGAATGCCGCAGAACATTTAGAAGATGATTCCGTTTCCGCTTCTGGGTTAATTGAGGAATTGCGCCAGAAACCCCAAATCAGTGGTTTGGCACAGAATCCTTTGCTGTTGTCTTTACTTTGCAGTCTTTATCAAGAAAAGGGGATTACTCTCCCGGCTAAACGTGGTCAGGTTTATGAAAAAGCCGTTGAGTATATGCTCAGTCAATGGCGCAAAGATAATCGGCGTTTGGGGGCTGAGTCTGGTTGGGTGGTGGCGAAGACGGAGTTGTTGGAGTTTTTAGCTTATCAGTTTAGTTGCCAGAGTCAAGAGGTTTTTGAGTTACGGGAGTTGCGATCGCAGATTGAAGAGTTTTTGCGGGGGAATTGTGATAGTGATTTTCGTAATGTTACGGCTAGGGAGTTGATTAGGGAGTTGATTAGGGAGTTGACGGAGGAGGATGGCATTATTCAGCAGTTGGACAGGGAAGGGAAGAAGTATCTATTTTTGCATCGTACTTTTCAGGAGTATTTAACCGCAGCTTATTTAAACCATTCCGATAACGGTCTTGTTTTAGCGAAGGAGCATTTTTGGGATTTTGATTGGCATGAGACTTTGACTTTGTTAGCGGGGTTGATGGATGATCCTTTGCCCTTGTTGCAGGCGATTATGGGGGAGAAGGATGATATTTTTCGGACTTTGTTGTTGTTGGCGGGGCGATGTGTTGCTGAGGGGAAAGAGGTTGAGGATGCTTTGGTTGAGAGGATTGTTGAGGATGTTTATCAGTTTTGGCTTGCTTACCCTGATGCTGAATTTATTAATTCTGTTGTGGTGAGTTTGGGTCAAGGTAACGGCCAGATGTTGAAGTGGTTACAAGTCGCCCTTGATGACTCTTATAGTAGTATTAGAAAGATAGCTGCCAAGGCTTTGGGGAAGATAGGGAATACTCAAGCAGTAGAATTCCTAATTGCTGCTCTTGGTCACTCTGATAGTGATATTAGAAGTTATGCAACGGATAGCTTAAGCAAAATTGACGAAAAAATCTTAACTACTGCTCTTCGAGATGACGATAGTAAAGTTAGGAAAGGTGCAGTAGAGGCGTTAGAGAAAATTGGTAATGCAAAAGCAGTAAAAGCTTTGGTTTTTGCTCTTCGGGACGAAGATAGCGAAGTTAGAAGTAATGCAGTAGAGGCTTTAGGTAACATTGGTAATTACAAAGCAGTAAAAGCTTTGGTCTTTGCTCTTCGGGACTCTAGAAGTTTAGTTAGAAGTAATACAGCAGAGGCATTAGGTAAAATAGGCGATGCTCAAGCAGTAAAACCTTTAATTGCTGCCCTTCGTGACGCTGATAAATTGGTTAGAAGCCATGCAGCAGAGGCATTAGGTAAAATAGGTGATGCTCAAGCAGTAAAACCTCTAATTGCTGCCCTTTATGACCCTCATAATGACCCTGACAATACCAATAAACAAGAGTCTATTTTAGAGTCGATTATCAAGATTGATCCTAGAAATAGTGCAGCAGTAGCATTGGGTATGATTGGTAGTTCTCAAGCAGAAGAAGTTTTAATTGCCGCCTTTCATAACTCTGGTATCAATATTGAATATGTGATAGAAGCTTTAAGAAAAATAGGTCATAATCGAGCAGTAGAAGCCTTAATTGCTGCTCTTGATGACCCTGATGAGGACATTAGATGTTACGCAGCAAGCGGTTTAAGCGAAATTACAAACGTCAAAGCAGTAAAAGCTTTGAAATCCGCTCTTCGTCACTCTAACAGTAATGTCAGAATGTGTGCAGTGGAAGCTCTAGGTAATATCTGTAATGCCCACCAAAATGATCAAGAAGTGGTAAAACCCCTAATCACTGCTCTTAATGATTCGGATAGTGAGGTTAAAGAGAGAGCGGCAAAGGTTTTGGGTAATATAGGCAATGCTCAAGCAGTAAAACCCTTAATTATTGCTCTTAATGATTCGGATAGTGAGGTTAGAAGGAAGGCAGCAGAGGCTTTGGGTAATATAGGCAATGCTCAAGCAGTAAAATCCTTAATTATTGCTCTTGACGATCCTTATCGTTGGACTAGATGGAATGCAGCAAAAGCTTTAGCCAAAATTGGTAACACTCAAGCAGTAGACTCCTTAATTGTTGCTCTTGATAATTATGATAGTAATATTAGACAGTATGCTATAAAGCTGTTAAGCAAAATCGGTAGTGCTAAAGCAGTAGAAGCTCTAATCACCGCTTTGGATAGTTTTGATAGCGGGGTTAGAGGAACAGCAGCGGAGGCTTTAGGGAAAATCGGTAGCAGTCGAGCAGCAGAAGTTTTGATTGATGCTGTGGATGATCCTGATAGCCAAGTTAGAAAGAGTGCTGTAGAGGCTTTAGGAAAAATTGGTCACAGCCGAGCAACAGAAGTTTTGATTGATGCTGTGGATGATCCTGATAGCCAAGTTAGAAAGAGTGCTGTAGAGGCTTTAGGAAAAATTGGTCACAGTCGAGCAGCAGAAGTTTTGATTGATGCTGTGGATGATCCTGATAGCCAAGTTAGAAAGAGTGCTGTAGAGGCTTTAGGAAAAATTGGTGATATAAAGACTTTGGAAAAGCTAATTGAACTTCCTCAAATCAATATTTATCATCCTCAAATTTTTTCTATAGCTAGAACTTTGGCAGTTCGCTATAGCAGAGAAAAAGCCAATTTTATTCCAGTTTATCGTGAAGAAAAAGTTCGCCCTTCTCCTTTGATAGTGCGTATCAAGCAATTCCTGAGAAAGTTAACCATTTTCTTATACCATTTTGCAAAAAAGGTATTATGCCAACTGTGGAGAAAAATCAAACAAGCAATCACCAGTAAGCATTAATTTGTTGTCTAAAAATAACTAAAAATTAGTTTGACGGATGCGAACAGCAGTTTGACTAACAACAGTCAAAGCTTCTGGTAACTCATCTGTATGTTGCTCAATTACTTGAGAAACAATCTCTGCTTTTTGATTGGGAGATAAGCCGGGTAATCTAATCAATATAACTCCTGCCGTAACGCTTTTGAGGCGAAATACTAACTCACCAAAATCTTTATCTCCTGTTATTAAAGGAGCATCTTGTTCATTTGCTATGTAGAGTACAGTTTCATCGGAAATTCCTGGCTCCATTTCAGCCACAAACCAAACAGTATGTCCATCCTCACGAAGACGAGTAACAATAGGCTCATCGATATTTTCATCTGCTACGAAATTCACGATGCTTGCTGAGGAAGAGGATAAATCGCTTCAGCCCTTAAAACATCCAAAGCAAAAGCCAAAGCCGCTAAAATTCCTTCGTGGGTTAAGCGAGGATGAGCCGCGAGAATTTGTTCTTTGCTTTCACCCGCAGCTAACTTTTCGAGGATTAATTCAACAGTAATGCGAGTTCCAGTAATAACAGGTTTACCCATCATCACATTAGGGTTAGAGGTAATGAATTGTTTGGGTTGCTGTTCCATAACTCAAAGTCAAACACTTACTCCCAAATCATATCCTTTTTCAGTCTTATATCTGTGGTAAGTTGTGGAATCGCTATAGTTATTAGGATACACTCTTCAAAATAGCCCAAAAGACCTCTCCGGAAATAGCCAAAGTTATACAGTACAGTCTTTGAGATGGCAGTTGCCTTGACCCAAAGATAGCTCTATTCTACGGTTTAATAAGTATTTGAGAAAGCTACTACCCATAACTAACAAAAAGATAGCTCTAATTAGATAGTTATTTGCCAAGGGCAAGGGCAGATATATCTTCACTAAAACACAGAAGTACCAATTCTTAATCTCACTAACCCACAAATTGTCGTAACTACCTGCTCATATTTATGGGAATTTAATCTGAATCTTTCACTAGCTACTCTAAATATCTTAATTAATCTAATTAAATGTTCTACGAATATTCGCTCCTTAGCTAGCTCTTTATTTATTTGTTTTTCTTGAGCATTTAGTTGTTTTTTTCTCGGCTTTTTCAGAGGCGTTGTCGTTGATTTGTCTCCTTGATAAGCTTTATCTCCCCTAAATCTTTGCTGCTCACTAAATTTTGTTTTCGTTTCCCTAAATATTTTGATATCACTTTTTGGACCCGGTAAACCCGCTTCAACATCGACGACCAGATTGACCTTTTGGTAAAACAATTACTTGAGTTTTTCTTGTGTGATTAGCTTTTTTACCTGAGTAATACTTTTTCTGCTCTTCATACTCTCCAGGTCTTTCGATGGGCTGCTCATAGCTATCTACAATTAACTCGAACTCTGCTAACATCTCTTGGACTATTTCATAGTCACACTCGTTTTTTTTACCTGCTCATAGATACTTGCTGGTAATAATTCTCCTATTAGGGGACACCAATAGTTAAAAATATTATTGGCAGTTGTTTCACTGACACCAAACTGAATCCCTAGTAGCTGAAATGTCGTTAAGTGTCGTAAATATGTTAAGGTTAGGATTACTTGTTCTGGTGGAGATAGTTTCGCTTTTCTACCACCTCCAGAGCCAATAATTCTGACTTTTTGAGCTTCCGCTAGTTTTCGTTTTTGAGCCTCTAGTTCAATAGCCTTGGAGAGCAGTTTTTCTAACTGTTCATATTTTAAACCTACTAAACGCTGAGATTCTCTGGGATGTTGCTGGATATATTCGAGTATTTTACTCATTATTTCTGGTTAAAAATTCTATTTTATCTTCTTTTATCATAGTTTGATTCTTTTTCGGAGATGTCTAATAGATAATATCAACGGGTCATCGGTAATTGTCCACCCATCCTTAATTAAAGCATTTTTTACTTGATTGTGATAAATATCTTTAGCTGGCATTGAGATTATTTATTTTTCAAATATTTGATTGGCATAGGATTCCCCTGAAGCTACCCTTTCTTCTCGAAGTTGACGCAATCTTGCAGAAACTGGTGGAGGATTAAGTTTTTGCTCCTCTCGCATTTGATGTCCCCACTCTAGCCAGTCAGCGATGTAGTGAGTAATTTGTTCCTTGTTCTGGAGATAATAAAGAATCGTGGCGTAAGTTTGCTCTAAGTTTAGGGATGGATAGGTTTTAGCAATTTCTTCGGGAGTGAGGCTACGATAAATATAGTCATACAGAATTGTTTCAATGCCAATCCGTGTACCTTTCAGACGAATATCATTAGGAGCAAGAAAAATAAAGTAGTTTTCTAGTTGCATTGTTGTATCATTATCGACTTATTAAATCAATCCCTTAAAATCATAACCTCTTTAGGCAACACCATAACCCGTATAAGGACGTTTATAAGGTGGATGCAATCCAAGTACAATATCTTCTTTTGCAATACCCATTTCTATCAACTCTTCACCAACATCAACATCAGTCGCGTTGTGCTGAAGCTAGATTTTCCTTTCCTTAATATCGAAATGTAAAACAGTATAATAAACCCTTTCCAAACCCTTCCAACCAACTCGCATGAGTTGATAATGTTCCCTAATGGGATCAAAAAGAGGTAATAAGCGAGTCTGTTAGTCAATTACCATCTCAATGGACAGCAGCCTAACCTAATATTGAATGGAAGAAAATCAAACAACTCCGTAATCGTTTAGCTCACGAATATTTAAGTATCAATTTTGATATAATCTGGGAAATTATCGAAAGAGATATTACTGAACTTGAAGAAACAATTGAAGCAATAGCGCAAGAGTTTTGGGAGCTTTAACTTTAGTGCGTAGGCATAGTCTTGCGACAATGCTTACGCAAACGCGAAGCGGGTCGCCCCTACATAATGATATTTCTTCCTAATCAACCTACTGCAAACTCTGTATGATGCCTAATTTTCGGAGGATGAAAAGCTAAAACAATTCTCTCTTTCGCAATGCCACCTGCAACTAAATCATCAGCAATACCATCTTCTAAACCATCCCGATGTATCCAAACCTTATCGTCAATAATTTCTAAATGAACCACACAACCATGAACTTTCACATCCTTGCGCCAACCTATGGTCATTAACAAATAATCCCTGTGGTCATCACTAATAACCAATTTATGTTTTAAATTTTTATCGTAATAAGGAAGGTCTGCATACTCTTTAATAATCGGATAAATAGTATCATAAAGTTCTTTTAACTTATCCATTGTAAAATAGTCTCCTGTTTAGCATCAAAAACTATTAAATTTATAATCTTTCTTTTTAAAAAAAAACTTTATTCAGGAGTATAATTGCGATAAATATTACTATATCAACTTTAAAAGTTCTACCCAACCTGATTCCATATTTCTTTTTGGACTTCTGCCTGCCCCAGGTTGATAAATCCAGCCCTGAAAATCAATCTTTAACTTCTGCAATTCATCGGCTACCGTTTTACCAATAATCCAAACCTTAGCTTCGGGAAAGCGAGACCATAAACCAGCACCATAATCTTCCCACCAAAAGCGATGTAATGTGGATTTTATTTGATTAGAAACTCGCTTACCTCCCGGTAGATACATCGCGTGAATAGAAGCATCTATCACCCAAACTCCCTTAGCTTGCATCTCTTGTAAAGTAGCAACCTTCCAGGCTAAGCGATCGCTTAAAGAAACCCCTGTGCTTTTTCGAGGTTGCTTTCCCCTGAGTGTTAATTTACCAAACAAATCCCAAAACTGCCTTGTTCCTGCATTCCTCTGCACAGTCTGGGCGGATAATAGCTCTGGTTCCCCATAGCCTAAACAATAAATTAAGCGAACAAACTCTTCGGGAGTATGTTGGGCAACAGCAGGCAAGCACTGTTTTTGTACCGTTAAACCAAAATCTTGAGCAGAAGTATAAATATGAGACTCTGCAATTAAGATTACCGAAATATTCTCCGGTCGCCAAGCCCAGCGATGTTTTTCCACCGCTAAAGCTACTTGAGGTAATTCTGGTTCAAACCCAGCTTCCTTAAGCAAATTAGCCCCTTTGTTTTGGCTGATTTTAATTTTCTGTTCTACCCAAACAGGAATCTGGGACATAATATCTTTTTTTGTGTTGGAGATATGGTGGTTGGAAAGGGGTAAGGGGAAACCATTATTTTCCAAATACTCTCTACCCCCTACCCCCTACTTTTATCAAAAACCAAAAGTGTTGAGGTCAAAACTTATTACTTATTACTTTCAACCCAACACTGCTCCGTGTTATTGAGACTGACTTTCCAATTGCGCTGTAGCTATTTTCAAATTAATCACCTTTTCACCACGCTGGATTTTGAAAGGTAATTCTTTGTTTAAACCGCTATTTTCAACCACAGTTTGCAATTGCCCAGCTTCAGTTATACGCTGCCTGTTAACTTCTAAAATTACATCCCCAGCACGAATGCCTCCTTGAGCAGCAGGACTGCCAGGAATAACTCTCACTACTAAAACACCTTCAACCTCTGGGACAATGATGCGGGAGTTAGGATCTCGATTATTCTCCTTCGCTGTTTCGGGGGTAAGAGTCACCATCTGCACTCCTACATAGGGATGAGGTACTTGCTTACCATCTGCTAAAACTTGGGAGAGAGACTTTGCTTTGTTGATAGGGATAGCAAAACCAATACCCATAGCATCAGGGCGAATAGCTGTGTTGATACCAATGACTTCTCCCTGTTCATTTAGTAATGGTCCACCAGAGTTGCCAGGGTTAATAGCTGCATCGGTTTGCAGGAAATCGATACGCTTATCAAGGATGCCCACTTCCGAAGAAGAACGGTTTAAAGTACTAATAATTCCCAAAGTTACGGTATTATCCAAACCAACGGGATTACCCACTGCGATCGCCCAATCTCCTACCTTAACCTGATCAGAATCTCCTAAAGGGGCAACGGGCATATTCCCTTGGGGTTCAATTTTAACCACCGCCAAATCTGTAACACTATCAGTTCCTTTAACCACTCCTTCTAAACGCCTACCGTCTTTCAGGGTAACGGTTACTTTATCTGCTTGACTAACTACATGGGCATTAGTAAGAATCGTACCATTCTCATCAAAAATAAACCCGGAACCTTGTCCCCTTAAAGTCCTTTCTTGGGGGGCTTGTTGTCCAAAGCGATCCCCAAAAAAGTCCCGGAAGAAGGGATCTTCTAACATTGGATCAAGACGTTGAGTTACAGTACGCTCTGTATCAATTCTAACTACTGCATCCCCTGTACGTTCTACGGCTGCTGAAACAAAGCTTCCCCCAGGGCGATTAGCAGCTTTTGGTGCTTGAGCAATTTCTTTAACTGTTTCTGTTTTGGTTGCTGTGGGAATCAAACTATTCTCAGTAGCGTTGGGTGCTGCTGCTGAAGATAGCACTCTAATTGTGCCGAAGGTTAACACCACACCAAGGAGAAGGGATAAAAAATGAGTTGTAAGTTTTCGCATAGAGGTTATCGTTTAACTGAATCTGAGGCAATATCTTTACTTATATTTTGCCTTAGAAAAGTTGCTGTTAACCGACCTTTTTAAGTAGGGTAAACCGTAATCATTAAAGTGTCAGATAACTTATTACTTTTTATTTTGCCTGTCAAGCTGATGAGCTTCCTCTATAGCTGCTTTTTCTTTAGCTCTTTGGGCGAATGGTTGCAACTGTTCAATTTCCCTACCGCTTAAAATACTCAAATTTTCTAAATCTATCCCTTTACTGAGCATTTCTACACACCATGTCTGTTGTGCTTGCTTTAAAGTTGGTGGTTGGGCTTGGGGTGTTAGTAAACCTGTGTTTAAAGTTTGCCATAAAGTTTCTAATTCTTTTTGGGAAATAGGCTGCTTTTCCTCGTTGAGAAACAAGGCTGATTGTTCATCCTTACGGGTTTTTAGCCACTGAATAACTGGATCACTCTCAGCAAAGCCATAACGTTTGCCCATAATCCACTGGTTGAGAGGCACTTGTCTAATTGCACCTTGATTAATCTGTAAGATACGTTGTCCAGATTCTTTAATAAAGTGCCATCTCTCTAAATTGATCACTTCCTGGGGTGATAAACCTGCGCCAAACAAGACATAAACTAAAGCATACTCTTGTCGTCCTTGTTTCTTAGCTTGTCGAAAAATGGCACGAACTAAATTAGCTGGTAAATCTTGTATTTGCTTTTGATTAACTGAAGATGACGGAGTTTCTGAAAAAATCTCTGTTTCAGTAGAACTAATAATAGCACCATGTAAAAATAGCTCTACCAAACTAGCTAAAAAATCCTCTCTTTCTAACCAAAGTCCATCTCCTTCAGTTTCAATAGTTGAGTTGATAGTAAAGTAACCGAGGATCAGCCCATTGAGTAAACTGCTTAAGGTTTCGGCTGGGAAACGGACTTCTAATCCTTCTTGGGCGATCGCCCTAGCTAAATGCTTTGCTATATGTTGATTAGCTTCTATTAATCTTTGCCCTAAAGCCAAACGATTTTCTGGAGGATACTGCCCCGCTTCTCCTAGGACAGAGCGTACTAATTCAGGAACTTTTTCTAAAGCATCTAAACTATTCTGGGTGTAATCTTGCAAAACTTGAGCAATACTAGGTTGAGAATCACCTTTTTCCCCTAAAGTTTGCTCTAAATGGGCAAATAGTCTCAAATTTTCCGTTACAGCCAGTAATAAGCCGTGCTTACTACCGAAATGCCTAAATAAAGTGACTTCATTCACCTGAGCGCGATCAGCTACAGCTTTAGTAGTAGTATCAGTAACTCCTCTTTCCGTAAATAACTCTAGTGCAGCCTCAATTAAACGGGTTTTGGTCGATTTTTTTCCAGCAGCCATAAATAAAAAATGCAAGTAATACTTGCACTATCTCACAATACTTGCTACATTGAATATGTAAGCACCACTTGCATTTTCTCTTCTAAATTATAACTAACCTTTCACTAAACAGATAGTTGTGGTGGAGTGAGATGCAAACAACTAGAAAAATTCAATCCTGGTATTTTTAAAGGACAAAATTAATGACACAAGCAGTAATCTCCCTGGAGAGTAAGCAAAAGCTAACTCTCTGCTGGACAAGTGTGGCCTTTTTCAGCACATTCCACCTCCTAGCTTTATTAGCACCTTGGTTTTTTTCTTGGTCAGCATTAGGTGTAATGATTTTTTGCCATTGGCTATTTGGTAGCATTGGCATTTGTTTAGGATACCATCGCCTTTTAACTCATCGTAGTTTGCAAGTACCTCAATGGTTAGAATATGTCCTGGTAACTATCGGTGCGTTGGCCCTACAAGGAGGCCCTATTTTTTGGGTAGCGGGACACCGTTTGCATCATGCCCATACAGAAGATGTAGAAAAAGATCCTTATTCTGCTAAAAAAGGATTTTGGTGGAGTCATATGCTGTGGTTGATTTATCCACAAAAGCAGTTTTTTGACTACGAATCTTATCAGAAGTATGCCCCTGATTTAACTCGCCACGCTTATTATCGTTGGTTAAACAAAAAATCTAGTTTTATCGGGCTGCAAGTTGCCTTTAGTGTGCTGCTATACGCTTTAGGCGGTTGGTCTTTCGTAATTTATGGTACATTCCTCAGAGCAGTATTACTCTGGCATAGCACTTGGTTAATCAACTCTGCTAGTCATATCCGAGGCTATCGCACTTTTCCTGCTAATGACAATGCCCGTAACCTCTGGTGGGCAGCTATTCTCACTTACGGAGAAGGCTGGCACAATAATCATCATGCCCATCCTCGTGTTGCTAAAGCTGGATATAAGTGGTGGGAGATTGATCCAACTTGGTGGGCAATTCAGGTATTGCAAAGATTCGGTTTAGCCAAAAAAGTATTCTTGTAACTGCACTCTTCTTTTCCTGCCCACCAATATTATTGTTCTCCCAATAACTGTAAATATCTTCTCTACGTAGATTGCGGTTGAGTGCGCGAAACCCAACAATTCAGGTTGAGGAGCTAGAGGAACAATGGGGCAAGGAGATGGGGGGATAGAGGGATCTTCCTCCCACGCCTCCCAGCTATTGAGTAGAAGCTAAATTAAGAGAACTTTTCAATCGCTTTTCTCTGATAACAACTGAGCTATTTTATTAACATCTTCTTCTGGTATCTCATGCAAATCCATCAGCTTGTAAAGTTCTTTCCCAATAGGCTCTAACTCTAAAGTATCAGGCTTAATATACTCCAAGCTTCCTATGTTCTTGCCTAAAATTAATTGCTCTTCAAAACTAAGTATTCTTTTTATACGCAAATTGTTAATTTCACTTAATAGATAAATTTCTTCTGAACTCATCTTCGGAGGGTGAATTTTCTTATTCTCGTCCCTCAAATATTCACCACTTCCATCTTTAGGAATATAGTCATCCTTTCTGAGCTGAAAATATTCCTTATTTTGAACCAAATTTAATAAGCACATCTGACGGTAAGAAATCTCTTGACCCAATCTAAGGATATGGTTTGCTTGTTCTTTGCTAATTTCTTTAGCAAAAGCAATATTGGCGAATAACCTTCCGTAAAACCTGAGCTTTTTCTCTTCATGCTCTTGTTGCGAGGCGATTATAACTCCTTCAAAAATTTCCTCTGCTGCTGCCCTTTCTGTTATCTGTGCTTGGAAAAAACTATCCTGACGAAGCGGTATACCTTGCTCTAAGTTTTGCTTTATCTTTTCCAATGCAAATACAACAAACCCTCCAATCTTTACTTTTTCCTTATGACTTAATTGGCGACTTCCAAAATCTTTGAGAATGCTTGTAATTATAGGAATTAAAGCACCACCCGAAAAAGCACCAGCAACACCGCCAACTACAAAGCCTATAACCGAACCAACAGAGCTTCCAACTATTTCTGGAGATAGCTCAATCCAGTATTTTATCTCTTGCCACTCAGAAATATTCCCTTTATTCTGCTGCTGTTTTTGGAGTGCCATGTTTACTATTTTTTGAGTCAATAAATTTCTTTTTAATACTACACAAATACACGAATTACTTTTGTGTAAGAAAATCCACAACTAATACTGACAAATGTTTCTTTCAAAAAGCCTTAAACTAAACATCTCAACCTAAAGCAAACTCAGTCAACTGACGCATCTTGTGAGTGTTGAAACCAATTACAAGATCTTGCTTCGGCACTCCCATCTCCACCAACTCCTCAGCAATATCAACCTCAGTTGTATTTTGCTCAATCCAAATCTTCCCATCCTTATCCCATCCTTAATACTTAGGTGCATCATTATGAATTTTCCGTAACTCCTGAGCAATGGGAGATTCTTAAAGTTCCTGCTTCGTAACTAAAATCAGCAAATTTGCATAAATTTTTTAACTTAGCTGCGAAATCTTGGTAGTTAACAAAAGCCAAGATACCCTCATTCATCGCACAACTTATGAATAAACTAACTTTGCCATCAATTGCTGGAATTTCTCTTCTGATCAGCAGTTTGATAGCCGTGCCAGTACAAGCTTCAATAATCACGGAAGAAAATACAGAAACCAGGGAAACTATCAGTCTTTCTGAGGAAATGAATGCTGGAAATAGTAATCAATATGTACTTAACACTAATAGTCATGTGAATACGGGTGTATCTGTAAATACTGGAGATGTGATTAAAATCCAAGCCAGTGGAATAATACGCTTTGGATTCTTCACTGGCTCAGGAGGTCCTAGGGGTATTATTTTTAACCCAGAGTACAACTATTTTATCGATGTGCCACATGGCCAGCTAATGGTAAGAGTAAGGCAGTTTGGGATGCAGGATCTCTGATGGATGGTTCCCTGTTGGGGAAGGGGCAGAATTAGTGGTCAAAGGGCCAGGAGTTTTGGAGTTTTTAGTTAATGACAATCAACCAGGGGATAATACTGGCAGTTTTAAAATTGAATTGACTATTGATTCTGTACAAAATTGAGCTATATCTCAAACTCTTGTGGAAGTTTAGGATAGAAAGTTTTAGCATCCTTAAAGTTGATTATTTATTATCTATTGCGAAACTATTTCCTTTTCAAACTCCAAACCCCATCCCAATTTTTAGGTACACCTTCTTTTTTAAGTTCCTCTACTCGCTCCAAATAAAGCTGAGAGACACTATCATCAGGGTTACTAGCTAAAACTTGCTTAAAGTAGCCTTCTGCTTCCGCTACTGCCCCTAAACGATAGCACTCCAAACCTTTTTCAAAATCTGCTTGAGTTGCTAACTTCGCTGCAATATCCTCTTGGTTATTACCATCCAATACTTCAAAAATGGCGATGGGATTTTTCTTACCTTTGAGAATTACTTTGTCGAGGAAACGTATTTGATATTGCTGAGGATTACTCAACCTTTCTTTAGTTGTTTCGCTAATTACTAAAGATACCCCGTAAAACTTAGTCAAACTTTCTAAACGAGCTGTCAAATTGACATTATCAGAAAAAGCGTCCCCTTGCATACGAGCAGTCTCTCCTACCATACCTACCATCATATGACCAACGTGTATGCCAACTCCCACCTTAATTGGAGCCTGATTGTTTTCTTGACGCTGACGATTATATGTTTCCACCTGTTGCAGCTTAGCAATTCCTGCGGCTAAAGCATCATCAGCCCCACTAGGAAAAACTGCCATCATCCCATCCCCTAAATATTTAACAATGAAACCGCCATTGTCGCGAATTTTGGGACTCACTTCCTTAAGATAATGATTCACAAAATCAAAGTTTTCTTGGGGAGTCATATTTTCAGAAATGGCAGTAAAAGAGCGAATATCAGAAAACATCACCGCCATCTCTTTGCTAACATGATCCCCTAAATTAACTTGAGTAATACTTTGCTTTTGTAAAAACTCTAAATATTCAGCAGGTACAAAACGACTATAGGAATCAGTTAGTTCCACTTGACGGCTATAAGAACGAGCATTTTCTATAGAAATAGCGGCTTGGGAAGAAAGTAAATTGAGAAGTTCTGAGCGCTCTGGGGTAAAAGCTTCTGCAATTAAACTATTTTCTAAGTAAACAATACCTACTAATGTTCCTTGATTAAGTAAGGGGGTACAAAGAATTGATTTAGGTTTGTGGCTTAAAATATAAGGATCTTGGGTAAAAGCTCCTACCCTAACGGCATCTCCTATCACCAGGTTTTTTCGAGTATGATTTACATAATTAATGATAGTTTTGGGTAAGCGAGATTGTTGTTGAGCATCTTCTAAGGGCAATTGTTCAATAGTAACTTTTTCCTCACCAATAGTTCCCATAGCTTCAATTACCCAAGCATCAGATTTATTTAATAAAAGAAAGCCCTTATCTGCTCCGGCATTCTCAATCACAATTTTCATCATTCGACTCAGCAATTTATCTAAGACAATTTCGCTGCCTAATGCTTGAGAAGCTTTGAGAACGCTAGTTAAATCTATTACCTTGGAAGGGTCAGTTGTAGCAATTGTAGACTTATTTTTAAGATTAACAGACACTATAGGAGTTGAAGAAAACAACTGAGGATATTTTTGTTCTAAATCTTTGACTTTAGCTGTAGCTTGCCAATGCTGATAACCGTAATGAGCTTTAGTCATATAAAGTTGCCCTACTTCTGTCATACTACGACTTAAGTAGAATTCTGCTGCTAACTCGTAAGCTAAAGCTTCATCTTGAATATAACCAGATTGCCTAGCATTTTTGATGGCACTTTCATAAAGTTCTGCTGCTTGCCAATGTTGCTCTAGAACTCGTGCTTTTTCTGCTTCTACTAATTCATATTTATGTAAAAAGTTCATCGGAGCATGGTTAGCCCAAATTTCCATTTTTTGTTGATTAGCAACGACTTTTCTTAAATACTGCTCGTTCCTATTTTTATCTTTATCATGACAATTAGCTAGCAAAGCTAGGGAATAATAAAAATTGTGCTGAGCCACGTTAAGTAAACCTACTACAGAAGGCTCGTAATTACCTCCTAAAGAAGCGTGGGTTACGGCGGCTGAATAGTCTTTAAATAAGTAGCTTAAAATAGTTTTTGCTAAATAAACTTGAAATACCAAGTTTAAATTATTAGTTTGGAGTAACGTTGGTAACATAGTTACTTCATCAAAAATTTCTCCAACCAATTGCTGGTAATTTTGGGAATTACCTCTTAAACTTTCTACTAGCTGACTCCAGATTTTGACGTAGGCTAAAGAATATTCCTGCTTATTTTTTTGAATTAAATCGATATATTGTTGATGTTGTTGACTGATATAATCTAAAGGTTGCCCTAATAACAAAAGATTGGAACAATATTCCACAGCACCATAACAAGCAAATTCAATATCCCCAGTTTCTAAACCTACTTGAATGGTTTCTCGTAAAGGTTCTATAGCAGAAGCAGCAGATTCTTTCCAGTGAAAAATAAAAGAATTAAATAAATAGTCTACTTTACATTTGATTTCCTTAGTAGCAAACTTTTCTAATACTTGTAAAGCTAAATGACCAAATTGATAACCTGTCTCTATATCCGAGAGCATGGTACAAAGCAAAGAACCATAAAAAGCATAAGCTACAGGTGCTAAAGGGGAGTTACCATAATTGATGCATAAATCAATCATCGTAAACAAAATTTGCGGTAACATCGTCGGATTAGCAATATAAGCAGGAACCGCAATAGTCATTAAGATTCGCATAGCTGCCAATTTGTCTCGATCTTCCATCGTGGGCAAGCTAGCTAACTTTTCAATATCTAAGTTTTGAGGAGGGGAGTGGTAAAGAGAAACCCCTAACATCTGTAAGACTTGTAAACCAATATGAATAGCAGTTTGCTGTTGATTTTGAGCAATATAAAAGAGAATTTGATTCTCATATACCTTAACTTTCTCTAATACAGTATTAGCATTACTTAAAACAATATCAGTAAGAAACTTAGCTTGGTCGAAGTTGGTATTTAAGTATTCAGCTTCTATGGCTTCTATATGTAAAGTGAAAGTCAAATCATAATCAGTTTCCCAACTTTCCTCTCTCAGTAAATCTAGCCCAATATTAAGATATTTAACCGCAGGTTCATAAGCTGTAGCAACTTTAGCTTTTTTACCAGCCTTTAAATTTAATCTGGCTATCTCCATGGCTTTTTCTTCTTTAATTAAGCTCAAGCCCTCATTATATTGATTGACAATATCAAAAATATTTTCTTCTAGCTCTTCTACTTGAGTATTGTCTAACAGTAAATCAGCAATTTGGATATGAATCTTCTGTTGTCTTTTTTGAGGTGCAATTAAGGCATAGGCTGCTTGTTGAACGCGGTCATGTTGAAACTTAAAAACTACTCTTTCAAATTGATTGAGATTAAGCTGAGCCTCTTTTTTTGCTCCAGATAATTCTGTATCAATTAATTTGTACTGTTCATTTAAAGGAACAACCAATCCCTCTTGTAGCGCCTGCCATAGATCAGCTAAGATTGATTGAGAAGTAGCTGTTTGAACCTGATACAGCTTTTGATAAAGCTGAGTTAATAAAGAAAGCTTAAAGCTATTACCAATACAAGCTGCTAACTGCAATACAGTTTGAGTCTCTGTATCTAAATGGCAAATTTTATCTGCCATTAACTCTACTACATTATCAGTAATATTCTGAGCTTGAATTTGACTAATATTCCATTGCCAGCCACCTTTACTTTGTCCTGTCACCAATAAAGAAATACTCGGAAATTCAAATACCAATAAACCAGACTCATAAAGAGATTTTAAAAATTCTTTGGTGAAAAAAGCGTTACCTTGGGTCTTGGCATAAACTAAATCAGCTAAGGACTGACTATAATCTGGAAGACAATTTAATGCTTCTGTTAACAAGGTGTTAACATCTGTTTTAGTAAGATTTTTGAGAGGAATATGAGAGATGATGCCACTTTCAGCCTTAATTGACTCTAAAGCAATTTTTAGAGGGTGAGTAGCATCTACTTCGTTATCTCGATAAGCTCCCACAATTAAAAGATAGCGGTAGCTTTTATCACTCGCTAAAAGCTTCAACAATTTCAAAGAAGCTGCATCTACCCATTGCAAATCATCTAAGAATAAAACCAGAGGATTTTCCGCTTGGCTAATAGCCTTGACAAAGTTTTGAAATACAAGATGGAAACGGTTTTGGGCTTCTTGGGGGCTGACTTGAGCTAAGGGAGGTTGCTGACCAATAATCAAAGCTAATTCAGGAATTACTTCGATTAAAACTTGACCATTTTTGCCCAGGGCTGTGAGAATTTTTTCTCGCCAAATTTTTAATGTTTCTGGACTCTCACTTAATAGTTGATTACAAAATTCATTGAAAGCTTGGGAAATTGCAAAGTAAGGTATATTCCCTTGATATTGTTCATACTTCCCAGCAATAAAAATACCTCTTTTTGCTGTAATAGGTTTGTGAATTTCATTAACCAAAACCGATTTACCCACCCCAGAATAACCAGCAACCATAATCATTTCTACTCCTCCAGTAGAAAGGTGATCTGAGGGAATTCCTTTGCTTGTGCGCTCAAAAGCTGCCAACAGGGTATCTATTTCTGCCTCTCTACCATATAACTTTTGAGGAATTTGAAACTTATCAGAAATATCTCGCTGGGCTAGGGGAAAATATTCAATCTTCCCAGTCTTTTCTAATTGCTGCAAACATTTGTCTAAATCGGCTTTTAAACCATAGGCAGATTGATATCTTTCTTCAGCATTTTTAGCCATAAGTTTCATGATTAGTTCAGAAACTGTTTCCGGTATTTCTAGAGAAGTTGAATTTAATTTCTCCACAATATGATGAGGAGAAAGAGGTTTTTTAGCTATATGGGCGTGGACTACTTCAATAGCTTCATCGCTAACGAAAGGCAATGTACCTGTAAGTAGTTGGTAGAAGGTTACTCCCAAAGAATAAAAATCACTGCGATAATCCATAGAACGGTTCATTCGTCCTGTTTGCTCTGGGGAAATATAAGCAACAGTACCTTCTAAAACATTGGGATTGCGGAAAGTAGGATTCTCTCGCGATAGTAAAGTTGCAATACCAAAGTCAATAATTTTAACCTCCTCACTTTGAGGATTAAGCACAATGTTAGAGGGGTTAATATCTTTGTGAATAACGGAACAGCCATGAATTTGTCCCAAAATTCCTGTGATTTTGATGGCTAAGCGCAAAAACTCAGTGATTGTTAGGTTTCCTGCCAAACCTAACTGTTCTAAGGAATGACCCCCAAAATCCTCTAAAATCATTGCCCAGGTAGACTGATAGCTAACGAGTTCGTAAGCCTCCGCTACTCCAACAAGATTTAGGGATTGGAGCAGGTCATATCCCCTTTGAAACCAAGCGATTCGCTCTGGAGAAGGATAAGCATCTTTAAGCATTTTGACTACTACAGATTGCTCATCAATTTCCCGATAGCCACGGTAAATCTTAGAATGGGTGCTTTCAAACAGTTGCTCTTTGATTAGGTAACCGCCAATAGTCAACATTCTTACTCTGACTTTGCTTTTTATGGTTGTCTTTGCATTCTTGACACGTCGAACACATCGGCCGTGATGCACCCAATACAAATACAGCCTTGCTATCAAGATTTCAGGATTTCCTGCTTAGATTCTTATGTAAATGCCTCTGGTAAAACCAGGTCATCTTTATCCGAATTTTCACCCTGCTATAATTAATAGATTATCACTTAAATTAATAATAGTTAGTACTAATACTTACCAGGATATTTCATGTCATCATCGAAACAGTATTTACGCTATTTGTAGACTCGTTAAATCCAGTACTTGTTGGTAGATGGTTACTGTTTTGCCAGTAGGTTAGTTGCTTTGGAGCTTTAAGCCATAGTAGTTAAACATCCCTGGAGATTCTGAGTTTATACATTTAACTAACAGCTATATTCTTGAGTTTTCTTAATTTCAATTATAGTCTGAAGCTTTCTCTTCTGCTTGGATAAATGAAAAATCACAAATATCAGCGAACCGTTTCTACCAAGTTATTGCAAAGGTTTCAATAATGATCTTGACAACATCTGTAAGCTGCACGATGCCTTGAGTAATAGTTTCAGTTACTTTAGCATTACAGCTAGCCAAGAAATCTCCAGAAGCTATTTCGTTTTGAAAAAATTTATTCATTAACTCAATATTGTCTTTGATGCTTTCAGAACCGATAGATTTAACAATAGAAGTAGTTAAAGGAGAATCCTTAATATCGTAAAAGAATTGCTGATTCTACCTTCTTCTAACAAATTCAAAACCTTAGTTCAATATCATCATTGCAAAGGGTTATTTTTAGGATAGGCATAAAAGTTACCTAACGGCTAAAATCTGCCGTCTCCTGGTCGCTCTCCAACAAGACGAACGAACGGTGGTGCAAAAAAAAACTCTCTCTCTCTCTCTCTTCTTCTTCTTCTTCTTCTTCTTCTTCTTCTTCTTCTTCTTCTTCTTCTTCTTCTTCTTCTTCTCTAAAAAAAAA
>CAWDOD010000008.1:0-149620 GCA_963803805.1 uncultured cyanobacterium
AAGAGCAAAGAATTAGAGAAAAAAAATTCGGGATATAGCTAAATCACTCCAAGTACGCCAAGAAGTAGCTCAGTTGCGTCAAAGTACGTGGAAAATATTGCCAAATGAAAGAAACGTCCTGAGACTACAACTAAAAGTTCTTTAGAACAACAATTAGCTCAAAAAGACCAACAATTAGCCCAGAAAAATCAACAATTAGCCCAGAAAATACAAAACAATGGCTACTGAGACCAAGCGATCGCCTCGCGAGATGATACCCTGCGAGAGCGCAAAATAAGATTGGGTAATGAGAGCGCAAATTGAAACTTTTGAGGAAAATTACCTAGCCTTACGCCAGGTAACGTTGCGATTGTGAGAGGTCAAACTTTAGCATTTGGAGTTGTACGTATTGTAGATCCCCAAAGTGCCAGTGAAGCTGCTTGAACAGCTACTCAGACAAGCCAATCGTAATGCAATTCAAGTTACTAATCCTGACAATAATGGACTTAGCAATCAAAGAGTAGACAAATTACTCAGCTTCAGGTCGATAATATTATCGAAACTATTCAAACAACTGCCAAGATTATTTTATTCGCCTAGTTGCAGCAGAAAATTATATTCAAGGAGAGCAACAGGTACAAGTTTTCGCGGACATCACTGTTAACAAGGAAATTTTAGCTCCCAATGAGGTCTGTAGCCAAAGTCCCCATTAATGCCCGCACAGTGTCAGAGCAAGAAATAGAAAAACGTTTAGACTCGCCATCAACTAATCCCAAACTCGCTGTCTTCTGGGTGTAAAATTCAAGAGGAACACGAATATTATTACTTCGATTAATTTTGTTGAACAACTCAAAGAAGAAGAACAACCTTTTGAATTGTGCCATTGCTTCTCAATTGACTTATTCTTCTGGACCTTTAATTTTGCGTCTAGTTCTCCAAGAAACTGGTAATATTGTTTTTGGTTCTTAAGCCATAGTCCAATACTAAATACAGGATGCAAAGAAAATTGGTGGCAAAACATCTCTTTTTGATTGGGGAGATTTATATCATTACCTATTAACAATTACCTGGAAGCAATTTTTCAGCTTAACTATTTGTACTTATTTAATTATTAATATCTTATTTGCTCTAGCTTATTTAATGCAAAGAAATGGTATAGAAAATGCTCGTCCAGGTTCTTTCATTGATGCTTTTTCTTTTAGTGTTCAAACCATGGCAACTATAGGCTATGGAGCTATGTATCCGCGTAGCATCTATACCCATGTTTTAGTAGCTATTGAAGTATTCCTAGGGCTTTTAGGAGTAGCAATGGCAACAGGATCGACGTTTGCTCGTTTCTCTAAGCCCACTCCCAGTCAGGTAGCTGTCATTTCTTCCTTTAATGGCATCTGACTTTGATGTTTCGTAGTGCCAATCAACGTAATAACTTAATTGTCGAAGCTCAAGTTCAAGCCCATTTTTGCGCCAGAAACTTCCTCGGAAGGACATCAACTGCGACGCTTATATAAACTTGATTTGGTGATTTTCATACCTATTTTTGCCTTAAGTTGGACTGTGATGCACTCTATTACTGAAGAAAGTCCTCTTTATGAGGTGACTTCAAGGGGAACTCGAAAAGAATGGAATGCTCAAATCTCATTGTCATTAGTGGCTCTGACCAAGTGAAACTGTTTCCCAAACAGTCCATGCTCGACACTCTTACAAGGTAGAAGATATTTGTTGGAATGCTAGTTTTGTAGATGTTGTATTATTATCAACACTTCCATAACGTTAAACCGCTTCTAGGCAATGGAGGAAACAGTAAGAAAGACTAAGGAGTGAAAACACCTTTCTACTCCTTAGTAGCCTAGAGCAACCATTAGCCATTAGCCATTAGCCAGCTTTAAGAAAGAGTTAAAGTTGGGGACTCAATTTGCTGAGAATTCCAGTCTTGATGTTGCCGAACTTGCCCATCAAGCTCATTTGCTCCACCAAACTAGCTAAACGCAAAGCTTTGAGAGCCCGCTCCCCTCCCACAGAGGTGGATTACCTCCTCGCACACAACTAACAAAATGTTCTAGTTCTGCGTGTAAAGGTTCAATGTTACTAGTATAAACTTTCTCAATTAATCCATCTTGACGCAGAAAACTCGACCATAGTCCGTAGCAGTTGGCTATGGTTTGACGATGAATCAAAATTTCATTGTTGAGAAAATCTGCTTCTGTAAGAGAATTTTTACAATGGGCAGCGATACGACGAATCTTGCGGTGAGTAACTTTACTAGCGGTTAGGGTGGAACCATACCATTGGCAAAGCCTAAAGTTGCAGTTACATAATCGAGATAGCCAGAATCAGAAGCACTGCTACCGCTTGTGGTCTCGTATCCGGTGCTACTAATTCTAAGATTAAATCAAATATCGTGGATTATCAATCCAAAACCACAGAAAGATCACTCGCCCGATTAGAATAGGGACTCATTCTGTGGCTTCCAAGGCAAGTAATTCTGTTTTGAGAACATTACTTAGTTCTTCTTGAAAAGCAGGATTAAACCTTTAATGTGCCGCCTGGAGGATAAGCTTTGATTCGGCTGCTGCATTTACTAAAGACTCCGCTTCAGACAATAGAAGCCAAAATGGAGTTTTCTCAATTAAAACGTGAACGCCAGCTTTTAAACAAGCCATGCCAACTCGATGGTGCAAGCGAGTTGGGACAGCGATACATACTGCATGAACATGGGGCAAAAGTTCGAGATAATTCTCGGGGCCCTATATTTACTAGCAATATCTAAAACCCTGTTCGATATTCATATCTGAATATCCTACCAATCTACGTTGGAGCAGACTGTAGTACGCGGTGGCTACGCTGCCTGATATTACCTACGCCAATAACGCCTATAACGTAGCGTTTGTGGCCGCCGACATCTGCTTTATTTTCACGTTTTCTCCATCTGACATACTTTATTTACACTCCTCTAACATCTCACCACTAAAATTAAATAGATGAAATCCTTGAAATTCTCAGCCATTGGCAATATAGTACCACAGCATATCCAAATGTAAAGAAGTTCAAAGTTTAGTCTGCTGTTACTATACAAAGATTTTCTAGAAGTAGAATTTTTTTTCTGCCTACATCATCGAAGAGCTAGAGACAATAAAAAGCTCAATGTGGCAGTTTTTCTGCCGTCCATGCTTTAAAGTTTTGTAAACATTTTTTGGCAGGGAGTAGGGAGTAGGGTATTCCAAAGTGGAGACGCTTGCGCGAAGGCGAAGCCTTGTCGTTAGGCTACAGGAAGTAGCCTTTTAATTGGTGGAGATACAATGGTTAAGGGAAGAGGTAAAGGGTAAAGTCATGTCTGGAAAGGAGCTCATATTATTATCAGGAGGACTAGACTCTGCAACAGTTTTATACCAAGCCGCGGACACGGCTATCAGTGTTACACTATCGCTTTTGATTATCAACAAAGACACCGAAGGGGATTAGTTGTAGCAGTAGGCCATTTGGAATTCTAGAGGTGCAGTTCAACATCAAGTAGTAAGTTTTGATTTGCGCCAATGGGGAGGCTCTGCTTTAACGGATGAAGGTCTGGATTTACCTCAAAATCGTTCTCTGGGGGAAATGAACCAGGATATTCCTATTACCTATGTTCCTGCCCGGAATACCATTTTTTTAAGCTTCGCTTTGGCTTATGGAGAAACCATAGGAGCAAATCGAGTTATATAGGAGTCAAAGCTCTTCGGACTATTCCGGCTATCCGGATTGTCGTCCTGATTCAGTTCAGCTATGCAGGAAGTATTTCGCTTAGGGACAAAAGCGAGGAATCAAGAAGGGATTGCAATTGAGACTCCTTTAATTGATTTAAAAAGACCGAAATTATTCAACTAGGCAACCAACTTGGCGTACCTTGGGAACTACCTGGTCTTGTTATGCCTAGGCGATGTAGCTTGTGGCTTATGCGACTCTTGTCGCTTGCGTTTAGCCGCTTTTGAAGAACTAAGCTCATCTGATCCCTTACCTTATGCCACAAAAAATTGATAATTGCTCAAAGTCCTAATTTTTAATTTTTAATTCTGACTTCAAGCTATAATCATTCCAGTTTAGAATGAGACAAGTATTTATTTGCTATAAAAGGGTTTTGACTGAAGACTTTTTCCATCTTTATTTGGAAATAACTATACTTCCTGACAGTGAATGCGTATTTGTTGCAAACGCTGCCCCTCAGAAGAAACCACTGTAGCTTAACACTGTACCGAGTGTTTCTCCTTGGGGAAGGAATTTTCTGGAACTGATAAAACAAAAACCTCCCTAAAGTTTGGTATTGGTTGGTATAGGTAAATTAAGTTCCAAAATCTCATTAACTTCTTCTACATCCATTCGCGCTTCTATGATGAAAGTTTGGTGATTAAGAATTTGTACCGAACTTCTTCAGAGTTGGCATGAATCAGCATCATCATCACCAATGATTTCTGAAATCAAGTCTGTAAAAGTAATTAACCCTGCTGTGCCGCCAAATGTAACCACCATAACCATTTCTGAACGTGATTCCATATTAGGGGTAGCAATTCACTTAAAGGAGTAAATAGTTTTTTTAACAAAAGCGAACTGGTTTTATCCAAGGTTCAAGCAAGTATTCCTTCGTTAATATTCCTTGGGATAAGGTTTGAACCAAATTCTTTTAAAATCAATAATACCCAATATGTCATCAAGAGATTCCCCCGTTACAGGATAGCTGGGAATGATTGGTAGCAGAATATCTCGGTTGAGCAAGGTAGCGAAAGTTACTGTACTAGGAATAGACAAATAACTAGTGCGGGAACCATCACTTCTCCAGCTAAAACTTCACTAAACTCAAAAACGTTATTGAGTAATTCCCTTTCTTCAGCTTCTAGCCCCGTAGATTCCCTTTCTGTAGTGATAATTAGTTGTAATTCCTGTCACTTGCTTATACCAACCTTGTCCCAGTATATTCAACCCCAAAAAGTCGCAATAAATAGCGAGTTGATTGGTTCAAAATCAAATAAAGGGATTGAAAATGCGGGCGATTGCTAAAAACTAGGTAATTACCAAGTAACCTAGCTAGTTGTTCAGAGTAGATTAAAGCTAAAGATTTAGGGCATAATTCTCCTTAAAACAATTGTAAATAAGCCAACAGGAAAAAAGCCCCTGCCATAGCTGTAGTGTGAATAAAAAAGGACTGGATTTAAAGGTTGGGGGTACAAGATGTATCTTGACGTCAGCTAGAGTATTTTCACCAATCCAACCGAGAGCTAAACTAGAAAGAATAATACTATTTGGGTTGTAGAAAGTAAACGGTCGATGCTACCTTGTAGAGATTGCACGAATTTTTGCTTGAACATCTCCGGCTTCTACTAACTGACTAAATCCTGACCGATGCACAGAGAGAGAATAGCAAACTCTGCTGTCACAAAAAAAGCATTAATTGCTATTAGTAATAAAACTGACAATAATCGCCAAAAAAGTCTTTACCAGTGAGTTGAGGCGAAGCACCGATGGCGAAGAAAATTAAATTAGGGGCGACCATGAGAAAAATTAACTGTCAGTATTAAGTTGGAAGATATAACTATTGCCCTGGATATAAACACTGCAATTTGGGTTTTTACCTCACACAAATTAGATCTTAATTGGAGTTTTTGATAATCAGTCAATGTTAAAGAGATGTTTTTGGCATCTTCTAACAAAGCGGTGGGAATTCTCACTTTACCAGAAAATTCCCGTCCATTAGATGGTAATTCCCCTGGTAGCCCCTCTGTAATAGCGCTAAGGGTGCTTGCCTTGCTCATCTTTGACATCCAAGAAACTATAAAGAAATCTGACTTCTTGAGGAGCCTTGATTTTTCATATTCACATCTAGCAACAAAGAGCCTCCTTGTTGGCTAGCACCGACCACTTCTAAGGTTACCCCTTGATTTCTTGGCTTGTAATCGGAAAATTTCCTGTAATAGTGGTTTCTTTCTTCTTCAGTCTCTTTTTCTCTTCTACGTTTTTTGTGTCATCTTCTTTCTTTTCCTCTAGTCTGAGATGGTGCTAGTACTGTCGATTTTCTCGGAAACTTTGGCTAAGACAGTTGCTCACTCAGCATTTGACCTCTTTCTTGACCTGAGGGCAGAAGCTTTATCTCCAGATAATTTTTTCTCGGTGGCTTATATTTAAGGCTCCGTATCCTAAAGTATATCCCCATAAGGCGCTAACAGTTCCCGCACCTACATTAATTCTTGCCAAAAGGATTAAAGTAAAGGCTACAGTTGAGTTCAGTTTCATAGAAGTTTAGCTAGAAAAACTATAAGTGTTCTTTTTCCTCAAGGTGGCAGCGAGGATAACAACAGTACAATAATAATACACAATAAAAACGATTTTCTTACTGATTGAAGCAGATTGCTTAGATTACTATTCGGCTATTTGGGGTTGGGGATATATATAATAGTAATCTCAAAAAATTAACCAGGGTTGTGATTTAGCGGTTGAGGCAGTGAACTCATAATTCGCCCTAGGCAGGTTATCTGCACCCTGGATTGTATTGTTGTATTAAAGAAATCGGTTTTTCTGGGTCGCTATCGTGGCCGCTACCCCAGAAAAACCCAGTTAAACGTACTTCAAATAGTAGGGTAAATTATTTATTCAAAAGGTTGTCTTTCAAAAATGAACTCACTACCGCTGGGAAGCAACAGTGGTAGGGCGATAACCAGCGGCCGCCAAGAAAGATGAATTATAAGGATTAGTTAAGTTGGAGCGCGAATAGTTTGCCGCTAATAAAACTTGTTCTTCTAAAGTATAGAGGTAAAGATTTATGAACTCGGTTTAAGTTGGGTAACAAGTTCATTTTCTAAAAAGGAAGGACGAAGAAAGGAACCTAAGCCGAACATATACTCTACTTGCCGTACAAAGCCCTTATGGTTTCAAAAAAGTCACCTGACTCTTCGGTTACATTCTCAAAAGGAGTTCTGGGTATGTTGTAAATCCACCACATCTTGAGCTATGACACTAGTATCCTTCATGCTAGAGGTAATAGCTAGGGCTAAAGAAGTAGTTAATAAATGAGTTAAACCGCATCGACATCAATTTTTAAGAAGTAAATTTGGTCGTAATTTTACTAATCTTCGTAGAAAAAAACCTTGCAATGTAGTAGGTTATTAAGACCATAAGGATTTTCATCTTATACTATGCTCCATTCAATGGTTAATAATATTCAATCTAGACTCGCTTCTACTCAAGCTTCTTAACAGTTTTCCGTCAATCACTTTTGCATTTGTTGGTTAGTTTTGCTTATCGAGAAGGAGACTTTACCCTCTCTTCTGGACAAAAGAGTTCTTACTACATTAATGGTAAAGAAGTTACTCTCAGACAGGCTTTAGCTGTGGGCTATTTACTCTTGAATAAGTTGCCAAAAGATACTCAAGCTGTAGCTGGTTTAACTTTAAGGGCAGATCCCCTAGTTACGGCGGTAAGTTTAGTTTCTGCTTGGGAGAATCGCCCAATACCGGGTTTGATTTATCGTAAAGAAGCTAAAGGTCATGGTACAAAAGCTTATATAGAAAAGGGCCTGAGTTTAGAAGCAGGAGCTAAGATAGTTGTACTCGAAAGATGTGGTTACGACTGGTAAGTCAGCAATGTTGGCAGTGGAACGTTTAAGGGCAGCAAGTTATCAAGTTAATTATGCTGATTTTTGAGTAGATAGACAGCAAGGAGGGTCGAACTTTTATCAAGAAAAAGGTTTGGATTTTGAAGCCGTTTTTGCCTTAGATGAAATTCAACACAAATATCGCTCTTTAACAATTGATAATTGCTAGTTGTCTTATTCTCCCTGGAGTTTTTCCCTGAGCTTGTGTATGGGTAAAAACCTATATTTGAATTTTGAATTGATATCAGTCTCCCTGATGCACTGTCTTCACCCACTTGAGACGCTTGGGGCGAATAGACATTCTTGCAGTAGTACTGCCCATAATGTAGAGTGAGTGAAACATATAAACCATACCTCTAAGAAGTCTCGAAGGTTAAAGTTAACCAATTATAGAAACTCAGTTTCTCTTTTGGGTTAACTTGGCGCAACCCCCTTATTGCCCAGGAAAGCATAGCCATACTCAAAGTTGTCATAGGCATCTTAGACCATAGATGGTTGCGGGTAAACGCCATAAGGAAGTCTGGTAGGGCTGCTATGGGCAGGAGATATTGAAATCTATTACAAAGAGATTATTTCCCAGGTTTTACAACCCATGCGATTGCTAGCAATAAGTTTCCAATAATCTAAGTAGCGCTGGTAATCCTCCGCCCACGGTTACGTTGATGCCAAAGGGAGAGGGCTGTTTCTATCTCTTCTACTGGGGGGAATTGAAGAAAGTCTATTTTCCAGCCATCTAGGTGGAGGCGTAGGGTTAAATCCAGGTCATCGGTGATGGTTTGTTCATTCCAACCACCATACTCATCCAGCAGTGCGACGAACAAATTGACTGTTACCTCGTAACTCCCCAACACCCACCAATGGCGATACGTTGGCGTTGCAAGTAGCTATCTGAAGCCCATTTCTGCCCTTTGCCCTTTTGTCCAAAAGTTAGTGCCAAAGTTGGTGATTTCTTTTCTGGTTTGTACCGCCCCGACTTGCTTTTGGTCAAACATGGGTACTATTTGTCTGAGTAAGTTTGGCATCAGCATCAAAAGACAGCGATGATTTCTCCCTTGGTGAGGGATAGCACTTGGTTGAGAGCGCCAGATTTACCGCCCCCAGCCCCGAAGGCACGATCTGATACTTGAAGTTGATTGGTGAAGAGGAGCCAATTCAGCTAAGATTTTACCGGTTTTATCGGTGCTATGATTGTTAATTACCCAACATCATATTTGTCTCTTGGGGTAAACTAAATTAGAGCCTTTCTACTAAATTAGCAATGACTGTCAGCGGCAACTAGAAGAGAAACTTTCGGGGCAGTAGCTAAGGCATTATCCCCTAAAAAGGCTGATGCTTAGTTTCTGATTTGGTGAGAACTAAGCGTAACGCTTAAAAATGCTAGTTAAAATTGATACTAACCAATAACCCCAGGAAACGAGGTTGAGAAGCACAGATTCCCCAAATTAACGTCAATACCAGAGCCGCTTTGCGCGTTACGTCCTGCTAATCCTTCAAAAAAATCACTTCTAAATTCTTCTTCTTCTTCTTCAGGATTCTCATCAGTTGTGCTGAAAAAAGAGCTAATGGTGTCAAACTCATTACTCTTATCGCTTTTACTCCAAGAATTCTGCATGGGTTAAATATTATTAAATCTTTTTTTACTTTTGATGGATATAGTTTGGCTTAATTGTAAAGGGAAACTGTTAACTTTCTTAGAGATTTCTTAAACTTATGTCTACTTATTTAACAATCAAATATGCTTTAAAGCTTAGATAATGTTTGTTTGGGCTTGATTTTGCTTAAAATAATGCTTATAAGAATATGTTGAGCTACTTAACTTTTCACAATAAAACTTAAAATTTAATGACAACTAACTTCATAGCAGTAACAGCAGTAGGACTAATTTCTGTAGTTTGGGTAGAACTAATTAGGGATTTTTATCATGCCCTCTCACACCAATGGAAACCTTTATACCGCTTGCACGTTTGGCATCATCGTGTTTTCCTGTCTCTGACTCTCTCAGCAGTCAGTACAGCTATTTATCGGCAAGCTCATTGGTATAATGATGTACCCGAATCTTTGGCGATGCTTGCTTTTAGCTTCTTACCTTGGTCACAATTCATTTTTGGTTCCCTCAACAAACAGGGCTTAGCTTGGGCAGGTTCAGTTATCTTAAGCTTTTTGTTGAGTGCGATCGCTAGGGGAACAGGTTTAGCCTATGCAGATGAGTTAAGTCGGTTAACTCATCTGCATAGGCTAAACCTGTTCCCCTAGCGATCGCACTCAACAAAAAGCTTAAGGTATAAACTGAACCTGCCCAAGCTAAGCCCTGTTGTTGAGGGAACCAAAAATGAATTGTGAGCCAAGGTAAGAAGCTAAAAGCAAGCATCACCAAAGATTCGGGTACATCATTATACCAATGAGCTTGCCGATAAATAGCTGTACTGACTGCTGACAAGTCAGGACGGAAAACACGATGATGCCAAACGTGCAAGCGGTATAAAGGTTTCCATTGGTGTGAGAGGGCATGATAAAAATCCCTAATTAGTTCTACCCAAACTACAGAAATTAGTCCTACTGCTGTTACTGCTATGAAGTTAGTTGTCATTAAATTTAAGTTTTATTGTGAAAAGTTAAGTAGCTCAACATATTCTTATAAGCATTATTTTAAGCAAAATCAAGCCCAAACAAACATTATCTAAGCTTTAAAGCATATTTGATTGTTAAATAAGTAGACATAAGTTTAAGAAATCTCTAAGAAAGTTAACAGTTTCCCTTACAATTAAGCCAAACTATATCCATCAAAAGTAAAAAAAGATTTTAATAATATTTAACCCATGCCAGAGAATTCTTGGAGTAAAAGCGATAAGAGTAATGAGTTTGACACCATTAGCTCTTTTTGCGAAACTGGTCAGATCCTGAAGAAGAAGAAGAAGAATTTAGAAGTGATTTTTTTGAAGGATTAGCAGGACGTAGACGCAAAGCGGCTCTGGTATTGACGTTAATTTGGGAGTTGTTGTTGCTCTCAACCTCGTTTCCTGGGGTTATTGGTTAGTATCAATTTTAACTAGCATTTTAGTCATACAAGCGTTACGCTTAGTTCTAACCAAATCAGAAACTAAGCATCAGCCTTTAGGGGATAATGCCTTAGCTACTGCCCCGAAAGTTTCTCTTCTAGTTGCCGCTAAAAATGAAGAAGCAGTCATTGCTAATTTAGTAGAAAGGCTCTGCAATTTAGATTACCCCCAAGACAAATATGAAGTGTGGGTAATTAACGATCATAGCACCGATAAAACCGGTAAAATCTTAGCTGAATTGGCTCCTCTTCACAATCAACTTCAAGTATTGCATCGTCCTGCCGGGGCTGGGGGCGGTAAATCTGGCGCTCTCAACCAAGTGCTATCCCTCACCAAGGGAGAAATCATCGCTGTCTTTGATGCTGATGCCAAAGTCTCCCCAAACTTACTCAGACAAATAGTACCCATGTTTGACCAAAAGCAAGTCGGGGCGGTACAAACCAGAAAAGAGATCACCAACTTTGGCACTAACTTTTGGACAAAAGGGCAAAGGGCAGAAATGGCTTTAGATAGCTACTTGCAACGCCAACGTATCGCCATTGGTGGTATTGGGGAGTTACGAGGTAACGGTCAATTTGTTCGTCGCACTGCCCTAGATAGCTGTGGTGGTTGGAATGAACAAACCATCACCGATGACCTGGATTTAACCCTACGCCTCCACCTAGATGGCTGGAAAATAGACTTTCTTCAATTCCCCCCAGTAGAAGAAGAAGGAGTAGAAACAGCCCTCTCCCTTTGGCATCAACGTAACCGTTGGGCAGAAGGAGGTTACCAGCGCTACTTAGATTATTGGAAACTTATTGCTAGCAATCGCATGGGCATTGGTAAAACCTGGGAAATGATCTCTTTTGTAATCATTCAATATCTCCTGCCCATAGCAGCCCTACCAGACTTCCTTATGGCGTTTACCCGCAACCGTCCTCCGGTACTAATGCCTGTGACAACTTTGAGTATGGCTATGCTTTCCTGGGCAATGTTAAGGGGGTTGCGCCAAGTTAACCCAAAAGAGAAACTGAGTTTCTATAATTGGTTAACTTTAACCTTCGAGACTCTTAGAGGTATGGTTTATATGTTTCACTGGCTCATTATTATGGGCAGTACTACTGCAAGAATGTCTATTCGCCCCAAGCGTCTCAAGTGGGTGAAGACAGTGCATCAGGGAGACTGATATCAATTCAAAATTCAAAATATAGGATTTTACCCATACACAAGCTCATATTTAGAAAAGGGAGTAGGGAGAATAAGACAACTAGCAATTATCAATTGTTAAAGAGCGATATTTGTGTTGAATTTCATCTAAGGCAAAAACGGCTTCAAAATCCAAACCTTTTTCTTGATAAAACTCAGACCCTCCTTGCTGTCTATCTACTAGAGAAATCACATAATTAACTTGATAACTTGCTGCCCTTAAACGTTCCACTGCCAACATTGCTGACTTACCAGTCGTAACCACATCTTCGAGTACAACTATCTTAGCTCCTGCTTCTAAACTAGGCCCTTCTATATAAGCTTTTGTACCATGACCTTTAGCTTCTTTACGAATAATCAAACCCGGTATTGGGCGATTCTCCCAAGCAGAAACTAAACTTACCGCCGTAACTAGGGGATCTGCCCCTAAAGTTAAACCAGCTACAGCTTGAGTATCTTTTGGCAACTTATTCAAGAGTAAATAGCCCACAGCTAAAGCCCCTTCTGCTCTGAGAGTAACTTCTTTACCATTAATGTAGTAAGAACTCTTTTGTCCAGAAGAGAGGGTAAAGTCTCCTTCTCGATAAGCAAAACTAACCAACAAATCCAAAAGTGATTGACGGAAAACTGTTAAATCTTGAGTAGAAGCGAGTCTAGATTGAATATTATTAACCATTGAATGGAGCATAGTATAAGATGAAGATCCTTATGGTCTTAATAACCTACTACATTGAGAAGGTTTTTTTCTACGAAGATTCAGTTAAAATTGAGCCAAATTTACTTCTTAAAAATGATGTCGATGCGGTTAACTCATTTATTAACTACTTCTTTAGCCCTAGCTATTACCTCTAGCGCCTTGGCTACTAGTGTCATAGCTCAAGATGTGGTGGATTTACAACCTATACCAGATGCCTTTGAGGATGCTTTAACCGAAGAGTCAGGTGACTTTTTTGAAAACCGTGGCTTTGTACGGCAAGTAGAGTATATGTTCGGCTTAGGTTCCTTTACTCGTCCTTCCTTTTTAGAAAATGAACTTGTACGCGACTTAAACCGAGTTCATAATCTTTACCTCTATACTTTAGAAGAACAAGTTTCTAGCGGCCCGATTATTCGCACTCCAGACTTAACTAATCCTTATAATTCATCTTTATACAGCAGCCCGGCTTATCGCCCTACCACTGTTGTTCCCAGCGGTAGTGAGTTCATTTTTGAAAGACAACCTTTTGAATAAATAATTTACCCTACTATTTGAAGTACGTTTAACTGGGTTTTTCTGGGGTAGCAGTTGATAGCGACCCCAGAAAAACCGATTTCTTTAATACAACAATACAATCCAGGGTGCAGGAGTTGAACCTGCCTAGGGCGAATTATGAGTTCGCTGCCTCAACCGCTCGGCCAACCCTGGTTAATTTTTTGAGATTACTATTATATCCTGTCCCAACCCCAAATAGCCGAATAGTAATCTAAGCAATCTGCTTCAATCAGTAAGAAAATCGTTTTTATTGTGTATTATTGATTGTACTGTTGTTATCCTCGCTGCTTGCCACCTTGAGGAAAAAGAACACTTATAGTTTTTCTAGCTAAACTTCTATGAAACTGAACTCAACTGTAGCCCTTACTTTGATCCTTTTGGCAACGATGTTAGGTGCGGGAACTGTTAGCGCCTTATGGGGATATACTTTAGGATACGGAGCCTTAAAAGGTGTAACCCAGCCAGATGTTAGCCCCACCAAAAAATTATCTGGAGATAAAGCTTCTGCCTCAGGTCAAGAAGGGGTCAAAATGCTGAGTGAGCAAACTGTCTTAGCCAAAGTTTCCGAGAAAATCGACAGTACTAGCACCATCTCAGAGCTAGAGGAAAAGAAAGAAGATGACACAAAAAACGTAGAAGAGAAAAAAGAGACTGAAGAAGAAGAAAAAGAAACCACTATTACAGGAAATTTTCCGATTACAAGCCAAGATCAAGGGGTAACCTTAGAAGTGGTCGGTGCTAGCCAACAAGGAGGCTCTTTGTTGCTAGATGTGAATATGAAAAATCAAGGCTCTCAAGAAGTCAGATTTCTTTATAGTTTCTTGGATGTCAAAGATGAGCAAGGCCGCGCCCTTAGCGCTATTACAGAGGGGCTACCAGGGGAATTACCATCTAATGGACGGGAATTTTCTGGTAAAGTGAGAATTCCCACCGCTTTGTTAGAAGATGCCAAAAACATCTCTTTAACATTGACTGATTATCCTGATCAAAAACTGCAATTAAGTCTGGTTAATATTCCTGTTGTGAGGTAAAAACCCAAATTGCAGTGTTTATATCCAGGGCAATAGTTATATCTTCCAACTTAATACTGGCCGTTAATTTTGTGCATGGTCGCCCCTAATTTAATTTTCTTCGCCATGGGTACTTCGCCTCAACTCACTGGTAGAGGTATTCTTTGGCGATTATTGTCAGTTTTATTACTAATAGCAATTAATGCTTTTTTTGTGACAGCAGAGTTTGCTATTCTCTCTGTGCGTCGGTCACGAATTAGTCAGTTAGTAGAAGCCGGAGATGTTCAAGCAAAAACCGTGCAATCTCTACAAGGTAGCATCGACCGTTTACTTTCTACAACCCAAATAGGTATTACTCTTTCTAGTTTAGCTCTCGGTTGGATTGGTGAAAATACTCTAGCTAGTTTATTGAGGTACATTATTGTACCCCAACCTTTAAATCCCATCCTTATTCACACTACAGCTATGGCAGGGGCTTTTTTCCTGTTGGCTTATTTACAAATTGTTTTAGGAGAATTATGCCCTAAATCTTTAGCTTTAATCTACTCTGAACAACTAGCTAGGTTACTTGGCCCCCCTAGTTTAGCGATTGCCCGCATTTTCAATCCCTTTATTTGGATTTTGAACCAATCAACTCGCTATTTATTGCGACTTTTTGGGGTTGAATATACTGGACAAGGTTGGTATAAGCAAGTGACACCAGAGGAATTACAACTAATTATCACTACAGAAAGGGAATCTACGGGGCTAGAAGCTGAAGAAAGGGAATTACTCAATAACGTTTTTGAGTTTAGTGAAGTTTTAGCTGGAGAAGTGATGGTTCCCCGCACTAGTTTAGTATCTATTCCTAGTACAGTAACTTTCGCTACCTTGCTCAACCAAGTATCTGCTACCAATCATTCCCGCTATCCTGTAACGGGGGAATCTCTTGATGACATATTGGGTATTATTGATTTTAAAGAATTGGCCAAACCTTTATCCCAAGGAATATTAACGAAGGAATCTTTTCTTGAACCTTGGATAAAACCAGTTCGCTTTGTTCAGGAACTTACTCCTTTAAGTGAATTGCTACCCCTCATGCAGCGATCACGTTCAGAAATGGTTATGGTGGTTGATGAATTTGGCGGCACAGCAGGGTTAATTACTTTTACAGACTTGATTTCAGAAATCATTGGTGATGATGCTGAATTGCCCAACTCTGAAGAAGTTGCCGTACAAATTCTTAATGACCAAACTTTCATCGTCGAAGCACAAATGGATGTAGAAGAAGTTAATGAGATTTTGGAACTTAATTTACCTATTGCCGACGATTACCAAACTTTAGGAGGTTTTTTGTTTTATCAGTTCCAGAAAATTCCTTCCCAAGGAGAAACACTGCACTACGGCTATCTTAGCTTTACAGTGGTTTCTTCTGAGGGGCAGCGTTTGCAACAAATACGCATTCACTGTCAGGAAGTATAGTTATTTCAAATAAAGATGGAACATTTCTTCGGTCAAAACCCTTTTATAGCAATAAATACTTGTCTCATTCTAAACTGGAATGATTATAGCTTGAAGTCAGAATTAAAAATTAAAAATTAGGACTTTGAGCAATTATCAATTTTTTGTGGCATAAGGTAAGGGATCAGATAAGCTTAGTTCTTCAAAAGCGGCTAAACGCAAGCGACAAGAGTCGCATAAGCCACAAGCTACATCGCCTCCAGCATAACAAGACCAGGTTTTTTCCCAAGGTACGCCAAGTTGGTTGCCTAGTTGAATAATTTCGGTCTTTTTTAAATCAATTAAAGGAGTCTCAATTGCGATCCCTTCTTGATTCCTACCGGCTTTTGTCCCTAAGCGAAATACTTCCTGCATAGCTTGAATATAATCAGGACGACAATCCGGATAGCCGGAATAGTCCAAAGCATTGACTCCTATATAAACTCGATTTGCTCCTATGGTTTCTCCATAAGCCAAAGCAAAGCTTAAAAAAATGGTATTCCGGGCAGGAACATAGGTAATAGGAATATCCTGGTTCATTTCCCCCAGAGAACGATTTTGAGGTAAATCCAGACCTTCATCCGTTAAAGCAGAGCCTCCCCATTGGCGCAAATCAAAACTTACTACTTGATGTTGAACTGCACCTCTAGAATTTGCGATCGCCTCTGCTGCGACTAATTCCCTTCGGTGTCTTTGTTGATAATCAAAAGCGATAGTGTAACACTGATAGCCATCTGCACAGGCTTGGTATAAAACTGTTGCAGAGTCTAGTCCTCCTGATAATAATATAACTGCTTTTCCAGACATGACTTTACCCTTTACCTCTTCCCTTAACCATTGTATCTCCACCAATTAAAAGGCTACTTCCTGTAGCCTAACGACAAGGCTTCGCCTTCGCGCAAGCGTCTCCGCTTTTGGAATACCCTACTCCCTACTCCCTGCCAAAAAATGTTTACAAAACTTTAAAGCATGGACGGCAGAAAAACTGCCACATTGAGCTTTTTATTGTCTACTAGCTCTTCGACAATGTAGGCAGAAAAAAAATTCTACTTCTAGAAAATCTTTGTATAGTAACAGCAGACTAAACTTTGAACTTCTTTACATTTGGATATGCTGTGGTACTATCTGGATGGTTTCAGAGGTTCAAGGATTTCATCTATTTAATTTTAGTGGTGAGATGTTAGAGGAGTGTAAATAAAGTATGTCAGATGGAGAAAACGTGAAAATAAAGCGGCCTCAGCAGCCACAAACGCTACGTATAGGCGTTATTGGCGTAGGTAATATGGGGCAGCATCACGCCCGCATTCTCAGTCTGCTCAAAGACGTAGAATTGGTAGGAATATCAGATATCAATATCGAACGGGGTTTAGATATTGCTAGTAAATATAGGGCCCGTTTTTTTGAGAATTATCTCGAACTTTTGCCCCATGTTCATGCAGTATGTATCGCTGTACCAACTCGCTTGCACCATCGAGTTGGCATGGCTTGTTTAAAAGCTGGCGTTCACGTTTTAATTGAGAAACCCATTGCGGCTTCTATTGCTGAAGCGGAGTCTTTAGTAAATGCAGCAGCCGAATCAAAAACTATCCTCCAGGTAGGACACATAGAAAGGTTTAATCCTGCTTTTCAAGAACTAAGTAATGTTCTCAAAACAGAAGAATTACTTGCCTTGGAAGCCCACAGAATGAGTCCCTATTCTAATCGGGCGAATGATGTTTCTGTGGTTTTGGATTTGATGATCCACGATATTGATTTAATCTTAGAATTAGTAGCAGCACCGGTATTAAAGTTAACAGCAAGCGGTAGCAGTGCTTCTGATTCTGGCTATCTCGATTATGTAACTGCAACTTTAGGCTTTGCCAATGGTATGGTTGCCACCCTAACCGCTAGTAAAGTTACTCACCGCAAGATTCGTCGTATCGCTGCCCATTGTAAAAATTCTCTTACAGAAGCAGATTTTCTCAACAATGAAATTTTGATTCATCGTCAAACCATAGCCAACTGCTCTACGGACTATGGCCAAGTTTTGTACCGTCAAGATGGATTAATTGAGAAAGTTTATACTAGTAACATTGAACCTTTACACGCAGAACTAGAACATTTTGTTAGTTGTGTGCGAGGAGGTAATCCACCTTCTGTGGGAGGGGAGCAGGCTCTCAAAGCTTTGCGTTTAGCTAGTTTGGTGGAGCAAATGGCCCTTGATGGGCAAGTTTGGCAACATCAAGACTGGAATTCTCAGCAAATTGAGTCCCCAACTTTAACTCTTTCTTAAAGCTGGCTAATGGCTAATGGCTAATGGTTGCTCTAGGCTACTAAGGAGTAGAAAGGTGTTTTCACTCCTTAGTCTTTCTTACTGTTTCCTTCATTGCCTAGAAGCGGTTTAACGTTATGGAAGTGTTGATAATCTATTTTTGGGTTCCCGTCTTCATCCCAAGAAAGAACATCTACAAAACTAGCATTCCAACAAATATCTTCTACCTTGTAAGAGTGTCGAGCATGGACTGTTTGGGAAACGGTTTCATCTAAGCCACTAATGACAATGAGAATTTGAGCATTCCATTCTTTTAGTTCCCTTGAAGTCACCTCATAAAGAGGACTTTCTTCAGTAATAGAGTGCATCACAGTCCAACTTAAGGCAAAAATAGGGGTTTGTGATCGCACCAAATCAAGTTTATATAAGCGTCGCAGTTGATGTCCTTCCGAGGAAGTTTCTGGGCGCAAAAAATGGGCTTGAACTTGAGCTTCGACAATTAAGTTATTACGTTGATTGGCACTACGAAACATCAAAGTAGGAATGCCATTAAAGGAAGAAATGACAGCTACCTGACTAAACAGTACCCTGGCAGTGGGCTTAGAGAAACGAGCAAACATCAATCCTGTTGCCATTGCTACTCCTAAAAGCCCTAGGAATACTTCAATAGCTACTAAAACATGGGTATAGATGCTACGCGGATACATAGCTCCATAGCCTATAGTTGCCATGGTTTGAACACTAAAAGAAAAAGCATCAATGAAAGAACCTGGACGAGCATTTTCTATACCATTTCTTTGCATTAAATAAGCTAGAGCAAATAAGATATTAATAATTAAATAAGTACAAATAGTTAAGCTGAAAAATTGCTTCCAGGTAATTGTTAATAGGTAATGATATAAATCTCCCCAATCAAAAGAGATGTTTTGCCACCGAGAAGATTTCTTTTGCATACTGTATTTAGTATTGGACTATGATATATATCTAGTAATAGCTAAGAACCAAAAACAATCTTACCGTCTTGGAGAGCAACTAGACGCAAAATTAAAGGTCCAGAAGAATAAGTCAATTGAGAAGCAATAGCAGCAATTTCTTCAAAAGGTTGTTCTTCTTCTTTGAGTTGTTCAACAAAATTAATCAAAGTAATAATATTGCCGTCTTCTACTTGAATTTTACCCAGAAGACCTGCACCACGGGCGCGAGTTTGGGATTGAGTTAATAGCAAGTCTAAACGTTTTTCTATTTCTTGCTCTGACATTGTGCGGGCATTAATGGGGACTTTGGCTACAACCTCATTGGGAGCTAAAATTTCCTTGTTAACAGTGATGTCCGCAAAAACTTGTACCTGTTGCTCTCCTTGAATATAATTTTCTGCTGCAACTAGGCGAATAAAATAATCTTGGCCGTCTTGAATAGTTTCGATAATATTATCGACCTGAAGCTGAGTAATTTGTACTACTCTTTCATTGCTAAGTCCATTATTGTCAGGATTAGTAACTTGAATTGCATTACGATTGGCTTGTCTGAGTAGCTGTTCGACAGCTTCACTGGCACTTTGGGGATCTACAATACGTACAACTCCAAATGCTAAAGTTTGACCTCTAGCGATCGCAACATTACCCTGGCGTAAGGCTAGGTAATTTTCCTCAAAAGTTTCAATTTGCGCTCTCAATTCTTCCAATCTTATTTTGCGCTCTCGCAGGGTATCATCTCGCGAGGCGATCGCTTGGTCTAATTGTTCAATTGTTTTGTCTTTCTGGGCTAATTGTTGATTTTTCTGGGCTAATTGTTGGTCTTTTTGAGCTAATTGTTGTTCTAAAGAACTTAGTTGTAGTATTAGGACGTTTCTTTCATTTAGCAATGTTTGGCGTACTTGACGCAACTGAGCTACTTCTTGGCGTACTTGGAGTAATTTAGCTATATCCCGATTTTTTTTCTCTAATTCTTTGCTCTTCAAAGCTAATTGTTGATTAGTTTGAGCTAATTGGCTATCTCTTTGGTCAAGCTGTGTTTTTAACCCAGCTATTTGTTGTGTCAGTTGCTGGCGTTGTTCAACTAATTTTTGACGATCTCCTAATAACTTCTTGACTTCGTTCCTCAGAGTCGTAGCTTGCCCAGAAACAGCTTTAACTTGTGCCTGAGCTTCTTTATAGCTTTTGTCAGTTTCTCTCAAACGATTCTGAATTGCGGCTCGTTTGATTTTATCTGATTTGAGTGCTTTTTCAACTTTCGTTTTCTCTTCACGAATATCAGCCAATTCTGCTTGAGCCATTCTCAAATCTCGGAGAATATCATCGAGAATAAAAATTCCTTGGCGTAATGATTTGCTAGTAGCAAACAAAAGACCCAGAGTAGTTGCAGAAATGGCAGTTCCTGTCATTACTGTCACTACCACCGCTGTTTGGCGGGGGCGCAAATTGAATAATCTCAATCGCGCTTTACCAACTTTACTTCCCAGGCGATCTCCTAGTGCAGCTAGGATTCCTCCTAATAATAATACTGCTGCAATTAGGATATAGGCACTTGTCATGTTCGGTCGCAGTGTTCTTTGAGACTTTTGCTGTTAGCTTAGCACTGACAAAGCCCCTTCGGGGGCAGGAAAAATATGCTAGTTAATTCTTTCTCTACTGCCTGCCGCGAAGCAGTTAGGTAAATTGCTGACTTAGGGCAACAGGGTTGTGAACGGTAATCTTTTTCTTATGAATAGAAATCATTTCTTCTTGGCGTAAGTCCCCTAAAAGGCGAGTTACTGTTACTCTGGTTGAACCAATTGCTTCGGCGATCGCCTGGTGAGATAATTTTAAATCAATTCTAATACCATCATTGGTAGGTACACCAAAATCTCGACAGAGTATGAGCAAGAAACTTACTAACCGAGAACCCATATCTCTATGTGCTAGGGTTTCAATCATCATCTCTGTTTGCAGGATACGAGAAGAGAGTCCCCGCAACATTAACCGAGAAAGTTCGGGATTTTCTTTAAGGGATTGTTCTACTTGTTCAATGGGGGCAGATAGTAACTCTACGGGTGTGAAGGCAACGGAGTGATAAAAACGATCAGAACGCTGACCGGTAATTAAAGAGAGTACGCCAAAGACACTATTCTCTCGCAACAGGGCTACAGTTATCTCTTCTCCTGCTTCGTACACTCTTGAAAGTTTAACAGCACCTTTTAAGAGAAAATAGACTCTCTCTGCTGGATCTCCAGGGAAAAAGATGGTTTTGCCCCGCTCAAAGGTTTCTACCACTGGCGGAAATGCCTCACCCCCAATTAAGCGAAATACGTCTGCTAGGGGTTGATCTTGGGTCACGGACAGTTCCATTATGTTCTTAAATAAATAGCTAAACTAGACTTGCTTAATTTGTCGGTGAGCCTAAAGGCCAGTTAAAACCTGACTTTATAGTCTAAACCGTAGGGGTTGATAGTGTTTTTTGGGTACAAACATTCTACAACAAATAGAAATAGTACTTTGAGCTTCAGCTAAGTATTTTCTCTAGAGATTGGCTCTAGAAAAATTACTTCAGACTTATGATACGACACCAAGGCGAAAAAACCAGCAACAAAGCCAAATTATTGAGTAAGCTTATACTGTTTTTGCATAGTTTGGTTTCGAGTTGGTAATCAAGATATACTCCTTAGTCGAGGAAAAAATTTCTAAGTAAAGAATTATGTTAAATTTAGCAGGCAAAAAAGCTTTTGTAACAGGTATTGCTAACAACCGTTCCATAGCTTGGGGAATTGCTCAGCAATTGCACAAGGCTGGGGCAGAGTTAGGTGTTAATTATTTACCAGATCCTAAAGGTCGTTTTGAGAAGAAGGTTAAAGATTTAGTTGAGCCTCTTAATCCTAGTATAGTTCTTCCTTTAGATGTTCAAGATGAAGCGCTGATTGAAGAGTTTTCTGGGGCGCTTAAAGAGAAGTGGGGCAAGGTGGATATTTTAATTCACTGTCTTGCTTTTGCGAATAAGGAAGATTTATCAGGGGAGTTTGTCAGTACTTCTAGGGACGGTTTTACTAAAGCTTTAGATATCAGTGCCTATTCTTTGATTCGCCTCGCTAATGCGGTTAAGCCTTTGATGAGTGATGGAGGTAGCATTGTTACTTTAACTTATTTGGGTGGGGTTAAAGTTGTTCCTAATTACAACGTGATGGGAATTGCGAAAGCGGCTTTAGAGATGAATGTTCGTTACCTCGCTTCAGAATTAGGACAAAGTAATATTCGTGTCAATGCTATCTCCGCCGGACCTATTCGTACTTTAGCTTCTTCTGCTGTGGGGGGCATTATGGATATGATTCATCATGTTGAAGAAATAGCACCTTTACGCCGTACTGTAACTCAGTTAGAAGTGGGCAATGCTGCTGCTTTTTTATGTAGCGATCTCTCTAGCGGGATTACAGGGCAAACTCTTTATGTTGATGCAGGTTATGAAATTATGGGAATGTGAATTTTAAGTAATAAGTAATAAGTGAAGAATATACTCTACAAAAAATGCAATTAAGCGATCGCCAAATTCAAATTAACCAAACTAACTTTTCCCGTACAGCTTCGGTGCGGCGCACCACTAAAGAGACAGATGTGGAAGTTTCTTTAAATTTAGATGGTACAGGAAAATGCCAGGTTGCAACGGGTGTTCCTTTCCTTAACCATATGTTGCAGCAAATTTCTTCCCACGGGTTAATTGATCTCGAAGTAAAAGCCCAAGGAGATTTAGAAATAGATGACCATCATACCAATGAAGATGTGGGCATAACTTTGGGTCAAGCTTTAGCTAAGGCTTTAGGCGATCGCAAGGGAATTCATCGTTTTGGTCATTTCTTGGCCCCCCTTGATGAAGCCTTAATTCAAGTTACCCTAGATTTTTCGGGACGACCTCATTTAAGTTACGGATTATCAATTCCTACTCAAAGGGTAGGAAGTTACGATACCCAGTTAGTGAGAGAGTTTTTTGTAGCTATTGTTAACCACTCGCAAATGACTCTCCATATTCGCCAGTTAGATGGTATCAACTCTCATCATATTATTGAAGCAACTTTCAAAGCCTTTGCTAGGGCTACGCGCATGGCATTAGAAATTGACCCCCGCCGTGCCTCACAAATTCCTAGTTCTAAAGGGGTTTTGTAAGCTGCTATACAGCAAAAAAAAGCTTTTGTTGTTAGATCATTAATTAATAGCGAAAGCCTCATAGTTATTGACATAAATTATCTCAATCTTTAATTAATCTAATTCTGTGATTTTTGCCATGCACTATCTGGTTAGCTAAGTTATCCTAGAAGTGATAATTACTGGTTATTAGTTAAGAATATAAAATGATAAGTTCATCTGTTGCATCTTCCGATTCATTTTCCCAGGATAGTGAAGTTTGGGGGAATTTAAAGCAAGCGATCGCCAATAGTTCTGGGTTTAAACGTTGGCGAACCGAACAGCTTACTAAGAATCAAGAGTTAGAAAATGAAAGTCTTGATGTTCAAGTTCGTTCCTATTTGCGGGAAACTTTAGAGACTTTAGCTTATTAAAAAAAATTAAAAGCTGATATTGGGAATTAGCCCTGTGAGTTGTTCAATTTTGGCAAGGGCTTCAACCAAACGTTCTCCTTCTACAATTACATCTTGAGTCGGATAGTTTTGCAGGACTTCCAGCAAGGTGATATTTCCATCCGGCAAAGCAGATTTAATTACAGCACTCCTCAAAGATTGACGACTTGCTCTCTGGCTAGGAGTGTGAATTATTTCACTTAATTGATCAAGAATAAGTTCTCCTGGTGAGGTATTAAGGATTTTTGATAGCAGGATAGCATTAACTTTAACTTCTTTGGTTAAAGCCTCTTCTAAATCATCAGGTTCTTTATTTGCCATACCAAGATAAGCATTCAGGGAAGAAGAAAGTTTCCCTGTTTCTGCAAAAGTAGTTAATTCTGGTACAGAAATAGATTCGCGAAGAAAGCGATATTTTAAGATTACTTTCTCGGCGGCTTGGGCTTGGGTGGCAACCAGAGAAACTACCGTAGCAATTAAAGAAGCAGAGAATATATTTAGCTTCATAGTTTTCCTTTGTTATTTTTCAAATTAGGGGACAGGCGCAAATTACTATTATTAATAGTTGATGACTAAGGAAAATACGTAAAGGTTGCAATTCATTGAGTTAGCAGCTAATAAGTTATAGCTATTAAGTACCGAATTATTATATAAAAGTTTCCAAGCTAAATGTTTACCTTCTTGATTAATTTAAAGAAAGCTCCCAGCCCCACTCCAACAGAATATTTTTTTGAAACTAGATTGAATTTTACTTTGATGAGATAATTATAACACAAATTACCCTTTCAAGTAGCGTAATCCAGGTAAAATTGTGTGTTAGGGCGGGTTTATTTAGTTCAATGTTAATCTCACAATTTGACTTAAAACCCGCCCCTACGTGATGATATTTCTTCAGATCTAAATATCAAAAGCCCTTCGCTTTAAGACATTTTTGTTTCTTGCAAATAATGTAAACGCTGATAAAGCCCTTGTTTTTCCAGCAACTCTTCATGACTTCCTACTTCAACAATTTGCCCTGAATCTAAAACAACAATTTTATCAGCTTCCCTGATTGTACTTAAACGGTGGGCAATAATAATAGTTGTTCGCGTACCAAAAATTGACCTCATTGCTAGTTGAATAGAACGTTCTGATTCATAATCTAAACTGGAAGTAGCTTCATCAAAAATCAAAACATCAGGGTCAACTAATAAAGCCCTAGCTATGCCTAAACGCTGTCTTTGTCCTCCTGATAAACGTACCCCCCTTTCTCCCACAACGGTATAGTAACCATCCCGAAATTCGCGAATAAATTCGTCTACCCTAGCAATTTTACAAGCCGATTCTATTTGTTCTTGGCTAGCGTGGGGATTACCGTAAGTGAGGTTAGATAAAAGAGTACCGTTGAAAATATCAACTTCTTGGTGGACGATAGCTAAACGACGGCGATAACTGGCAATATTTAGGTCACGAATATCTTCTCCATCTATTAAAATTTGCCCTTGATTAGGTTCAAAGTAACGGAATAAAAGCTTAACCAAAGTTGATTTTCCTGAACCTGAACGTCCTACTAAAGCAATAGTTTGATAGGGTTCAATGAGGAAGTTAATATCTTTAAGAACTATACGTTGGGAATCATAGCCGAAGTTAAGATGAGAAAATTCCACTTTACCGGTAAAGCGATAACTATGCTGTTTTGTTATGTCTAAACTAGCTGCATCTTCACCAAGGGGATGCTGCATAAAATCGTGAAAACGTAACATAGAAGCATAGCGGCGGGCAAATATTTCAGCGAGGGAACTAATCGGTTCTAGTTCTGCATAAGCCATACTAGAAACCGTTAAAATAGTTACGAAATGTCCTAAAGATATTTCTCCTTGCAGGGTGGCAATTAGGGTAGAGAGAAGGACGAGAAATACACACAATTGAATTAAGGTTTTCTGTTTACTTTCTAGTTTTGTATAACCCCTATGAATACGATCAACAATGACCTTAAGTTCTCTAGAAAGTCTGCGATTTTGCCTTTGTAATTCCTCAGCTTCTGTAGCAAAAGCTTTAACAGTTTTGATGTTGGTAATTAGTTCTGAAGTATGGCTTTCGGTACTTTCCATATAACGATCAAGGCTTTTTTCCCGGCGAATTAAACGGCGCAAATTTCGTAAAGTGAGGGAAAGAATGAGTAGAAAAGAGATAAGAAAAGCAATAGCAATACGCCATTCTATAAAAAGAATGAGCAGAAAAATACCGAACACCAACATTAATTTAGGAAGTAATTGTCCAGCAATTTCAGGATAAGTCCAAGTTTGATTTGTAAGTCCCCGTGTTACCCGCCCAGCAATTCGACCAGGGTTATGTTCATCGTAAAATTCTAAGGGTAGGCTGAGGATTTTTGCTGTGACTGCTTGGGATTGATCACGGCGAGATTTGAGGGCGATCGCCCAATGAAACCAGTTAACAGCCCAAGGTTGAATGGGGGCTTTGACGACATTAATTAAGAAAATTATGCCCAACAAGACTCCTAAAGATAGAAGTTTCCCCTCCTGAATAGGAGTAAGATTAGCCACCAGGTTAGCTAAGTTCTGTATCGGTTTATCTATGGGCTGTTGAGAAAGAACATTAAGAATTTGACCAATGGCGTAGGGAACGACTAAATCAGCAATTTCTAAAAGACCAGTAGCAACAATACTAAAAACTGCTACGGTACGGTAAGGACGATAGGGGCGGAGTAGATGCTTAAACGTAGCCATGACAAAAAAGTGGATCGAAGATAATCTCAGTGTATTACAAAAGCTACAAATAATACAAAAAGATATTTATAATTTTCTGCCGGGATTGACGAAGAGAGGTAGCGACAGGAAGACAGGGAAAAGTTCTCAATTAATTATCAATTATCAATATATCAATTACCTTGGTACAGGTACTTGCTTAAGGATTGAAGCAATCACAGCTTCCATTTGCAAACCATCTAGCTGTGCCTCTGGCTTGAGAATGAGGCGATGACGAAGAATGGGTAGGGCAATATCTTTAACGTCGTCAGGAGTCACGAAACTTCTTCCTGCTAGCCATGCCTTAGCCTTAGCAGTTTGTAACCAAGCCACAGCAGATCGTGGGGAGATGCCCCTAAAGCCAAATCAGGATGTTTGCGGGTACGTTCAATTAAGGCAAGTAAATAATCAAAAATATTCTCTTCTACCTCCATTTGCCTCACCGCTTTCCTTGCCTCTAAGATTTGCTGTACTGTAGCTAGGGCTTTGAGACGGGCTAAGTCAATTCTTTTAGCGCGGAATCCCTTATGGGCGTTGCGCAACATCTGCTTTTCTGACTCTTGATCAGGATAATCTACCACTAGCTTAAACAAAAAGCGGTCTAATTGTGCCTCTGGCAAAGGGTAGGTTCCTTCAAATTCGAGGGAGTTTTGCGTCGCAATTACCCAAAACAATTCTGATAAAGGTAAAGTTTCCCCGTCTAAAGTTACCTGTTGTTCTTCCATTGCTTCTAATAAAGCAGCTTGAGTTTTGGGGGGAGTACGGTTAATTTCGTCTGCTAACAATACTTCTGTGAACACAGGGCTTTTTCTGAGGCTAAATTCACTAGTATTAATATTAAAAATATTTGTACCAATAATATCCGAGGGTAAAATATCCGGGGTTAATTGTACCCGACGAAATTCTGCTTGAATTAACCTCGCTAGTACCTTAACTAATAAAGTTTTGCCTGTACCAGGTACTCCTTCAACAATAACATGACCCCCAGCCAACAGCGCTACTAATAACTGTTCAACGATGCCAGATTGACCGACAATTATTTTACCCAGAGTTTGACTGAGGCGGTTAAATAAAGCAGTATCTTGTGTCATAAAGGGTTGAAAGTGAATTATCAGTTATTGGGAGCGAATTTTGGCCCACTTATCTAACCAGAGTAGCAAGTCTGCTTCCTTGATGCGACTTTTTTTCTTCTGCCAGTTTAATACATCTTTTAATTCTTGAGTAGAACTTCCTTTTTGTTGTTTCCAACCTTGAATTAAAGCTTCTTTTTCTAAAGGAGTAGTTCCCAACAAGAGAGATTTTTGCAGTTGAAGTTGTTCTTCTTTACCAACAACTTCTAAGATGAATTCAGTGCTACCTGCTTTTTGTAAAACTCCAGCTAAGGCATTAATATAAGCTTCGCTGTTGTTGACTTTGGGAGTCTCAATAGTTACGGGTTGTCCAAAACGGCGATTATGACTCCAAATTGCTATTAGAAGCATTATTATAGTTTGGATAGCTGCCACTCTTAAAGGGGTTTTGCTGAGGTAACTGAAAACATTTCCTCCTGCTTCTTCTTCAATTACCTCCTCATCTTTATAACCGTGCATATATTCATCAACAAATAATTTTTTGCTTCCTTCTGTAGCTAATTGAGCTAATAGTTCGTAATTTCCTTCAATGTCTTGGTAAGCATTAGCAGCTAAATGGGGTGTAGTAACAAAAATAATGCGTCCTGATTGTAATTGTTTTTCCCAAATAATTGCGCCAAAATCATCGCCCAGAATCTGATTTTCTCGGTTAAGATTGCGCCTACTAGTAACAATTTTTATGCTACCGGAAGGAGTTTTATGCCAGGTGCGGAATTTTGCTTTTGTAGCTGATTGTTCTATCCCTAAGACTATTAAGGTGTTACCTTTTTCAAGCCAAGGTGCAACGTTATCTAAATAAGGTTGAGATTGAATTGCACTATTAATTTGTAATAAGGTAGCAGGAATATTAGAGTCTAACTCAAACAGTCTTGATGTTGGTTTTTGCCATCGCTCAATATCAACTCCTTTATTCTCCATGAAGCTATACCAAGCGCCATAACCAGAAGGATTACGACTATAGGTAGAACCGCTACTGGTAGTACTTTTATTGGGGGCAACGAATACAGTCAATAATATAATTATGCCCAAAACAACTATACCAATTAACCAAAGTTTACGTCGAGAAAACATATGTATTACCCATTACCTATTACCTATTACCTATTACTTATTTTCCCATAAGCCTCTTGGCATTCTTCAAAAACTGTTTGAGAAGCTTCGGTTTGACTGAAACATAGCTCTTCGTGATTATTAAGTAAAGTATTATAAGGATCTGGTTGGGAAATATTCTTAACTAACTTGCGATATTCGCCATCTGTACGACTTGATTCTTGAGGAATAATTTCCTTCTCATCTAAGCGCTTTAACATCGCTTGATAGAGACAAAAACAGGCTTCTTGATAATTCCCCTGCTTTTGCATCTTTTGCGCCCTCGCTAACCAAGTAGAAACAGAAACCTCTAAGACTTTTTCTTGCCCTTTTTCATTTTTGTTCTTCCTTTGCTTGCCAATGTCTTGGAAATAGGGATTTAATAATAACCAAATTTGCCAAATAGTCCAAGCGATCGCTAAGGCTAAAATTAGCCAAAGAATAAATTCTACAAAGTCTAGTACTAAAGGAGAAGCTGAACCAGATGGTAGAGAAAGATTTGGTAAATTCGGTGAGAAATTTAGTTCTAACCATTCTCCTAATCTTTGTCTGGCTATTCCTAGCTGCCAACCCAGGCTATTTTTATCGAAAGAGCCTTCTATAGACACAACTTAATTCCTTAAATAATGAACTCCAATTCCCAACATTTATTAAACTTAATTGCCAAGCAAATTGTTACTTCTCCTCAAAAACGCATTACTTTTGCTGAGTACATGGATTTAGTACTTTACCATCCCCATTATGGCTACTATAGCTCTGGTAATGTTCAAATTGGTTCCCAAGGAGATTTTTTTACTTCTTCTTCAGTGGGGGCAGATTTTGGAGAGTTATTAGGGAAACAGTTTATTGATATCTGGGAGATTTTAGGTCAGCCTACATCTTTTAGTTTAGTAGAAATGGGAGCAGGACAAGGGCTTTTAGCGGCAGATATTTTCAATTATTTACAGCATTATGTTCCTCAATTATTAAAAGAGCTTAGTTATATTATTGTTGAGCAAGCGCCAGGGTTAGTGAAACGGCAGCAAGAATTATTACAACCGTGGTTAGAGCAAGGAGTTAATATCTATTGGCAAAGTTGGCAAGAAATTCCTGAAAACTCCTTAGTTGGTTGTTGCTTTTCTAACGAGTTAGTAGATGCTTTTCCTGTACATCAAATTGTTTGGCAAGAAGGGAAGTTACAGGAAGTTTACTTATCTTTAGCAGAAAATAAGTTAGTGGAAGTAATTGCCACACCTTCTACTTCTCAATTAACAGACTATTTTACTCAATTAAAGATAAATTTTAGTGACAACAACTATCCTGATGGCTATCGCAGCGAAGTTAATTTAGAGGCTCTCAATTGGTTAGAAACTGTCGCCAAACGCCTTCGCCAAGGATATTTAATTACCATTGATTATGGCTACGATGCGACTAAATTGTATCACCCCCAACGTAGCCAAGGAACTTTGCAATGTTACTATCAACATCGCCGTCACAATAACCCTTATGTTAATTTAGGTTATCAAGATATTACTAGCCATGTAAACTTCACTGCCTTGGAATCTTGGGGAGAGTTATTTGGTTTACAACAAGTAGGCTTGACTAAACAAGCAATGTTTCTTATGGCTTTGGGTTTAGGAGAAAGTTTGCAAGCACTTTCTAATGGTACATTTAGCTTCCAAGAAATATTGCAACGGCGCGATGCTTTACATCAGTTAATTGATCCTACGGGATTAGGAGGATTTAAAGTTTTAATCCAAAGTAAAGAAGTGGAAAACGAGGAAACGCTACAGGGTTTAAAAGAGTTTGGATAAGTTGCTAATAGCTAATAGCTAATAGCTAATTGCTGAATAGAGAGTTTGGTTTGTTATAAAAATGAAAATCTTAAATTGTTAATTGTTAATTGTTAATTCCAAAGGCGAACCATCCGGAGTTTCTAAAACAAAACCAGCATCTCGAATCATTTCCCAATCTTTGCTAGCAGCTTGACCTGGAGTAGTTAAATAATCACCAATAAAAATAGAATTGGCAGCATAAAGTCCTAGAGGTTGGAGCGATCGCAAATGAACTTCTCTTCCTCCAGCGATACGAATTTCTTGACTTGGCAATAGGTAGCGAAATAAACAAAGTATACGTAAACAACGGCGAGGATTAAGCTCATTTATCTGGGCAAAAGGAGTACCGGGAATAGGAATTAGGAAATTAACCGGCACACTAGTCACTTGTAATTCCCGCAAAGACAAAGCCAAATCAATCACATCTTCATCTGACTCTCCCATACCAAAAATTCCGCCACAACAACTAGTAATACCGGCAGCTTGAACATTTTTAATCGTAGCCAGGCGATCCCGAAAATTGTGGGTAGTACAAATATCTTCATGATGTTCTTGGGAAGTATTGAGGTTATGATTAACCCGATCCACCCCAACTTCAGCTAAGCGGTGAGTTTGTTCTTCACTTAATAAGCCAAGGGTAGTACAAACTTTCAAATTGTAATTAGCTTTAATCCCCCGTATCGCCTCCAAAATCCTCGTGAAGACAGAATCAGAAGGAGAACGTCCTGAAATAGCTATACAGAAAGTCCCAGCCTTCAATTCGGCAGCCCTTTGTGCCGCAGCCAGAATCTTATCTTGGGCTAAAAGAGGATACTTCTCTATCTCCGCAGTAGAAATTTTTGACTGAGAACAATAATGACAATCTTCTGGACATAAACCGCTTTGAGCGTTAAGCAAAAAATGTAGCCGCACCTTATTTTGCCAGTAGTGGCGGCGTATACGGTAGACAGCAGCGAGTTGAGAAAGCAAAACCTCATCAGGGGCTTGAAGCACTGCCCTTCCTTGTTCATGGGTTAATGCTTTCCCTGCCAGGGCTTGATCTGCTAGTAAATTCCAGTCCAATTTGCTCATCAATTTATTGATATTTCAATTATTTAGCCAAGTTATAGATTAGTATGCTGTGGCCCTCGTCTAGTGAACGATGTTTTAGAATAAAAAAACGTTTAGCTAAATTTAGGTTAATAATAAATATGTCAGTCCTGGCGGCAATCGGAGTCCTGGCGCTTTTAATAGTTGTCCACGAGTTGGGTCACTTTTTAGCAGCACGCCTGCAAAACATTCATGCAAACCGTTTCTCTATTGGCTTTGGTCCTACACTACTAAAGTATCAAGGTTCTGAAACTGAGTATGCCATAAGAGCCTTTCCTTTGGGAGGATACGTCGGGTTTCCCGATGATGACCCTGATAGCGATATTCCCCCTGACGATCCCAATTTACTTCGCAATCGTCCCATTCTCGACCGAGCAATTGTGATTAGTGCTGGGGTTGTTGCTAATTTAATTTTTGCTTACTTCCTGCTTGTCGGACAAGCTTTCACTGTCGGTATTCCTGTCTTTAATGCTCAAGGTTTTCCTGAATTTGATTACCAGCCTGGAGTCCAAATTACTCAAGTAACTGCGGAGGATAATTCCCCTGCTTTCCAAGCCGGTATTGAAACTGGAGACGTGGTATTAGCTATCGATGGTCAAGAATTAGGTGCATCTTCTCAAGCAGTAACTAGTTTTATTGAAAAAGTTCAAGCTTCCCCCCAAGAAACCTTGGCATTTCAACTTTTACGAGGAGAAGAAAAACTTACTGTTGATGTCACCCCCAGAGTAGATGCCAATAATAAAGGTAAAATTGATATTGGTCTTGCCCCCAATGGTCAACCTTTAAAAGAGCATCCAGAAAATTTAGCTGAAGCTTTTACCCTTGGTGCTAAGCATTACCAAAGAATAGTTTTCCTTATTCTTAATGGATTTGGGCAACTAGTTGGTAATTTTGGTGAAACAGCTAAGCAAGTTGCCGGCCCAGTAGCTATTGTCGCTATGGGAGCAAATATTGCTAGTTCTAATGCTGGAAGCTTGTTTGAATTTGCTGCCTTAATTAGCGTTAACTTAGCAATCATCAATATTTTACCCTTACCGGCTTTAGATGGTGGTCAGTTGGCTTTATTATTAGTTGAAGCCTTACGGGGCAAACCTTTACCAAGTAGACTCCAAGATGGCATCATGCAAACGGGATTTTTGCTTTTAATGGGTTTGGGTGTATTCTTAATTGTCCGAGATACTGTTAATTTAACTAACTTACAGCAATTATTTCAGTAGTTAAAAGGGAGTGGGGAGTAGGGAGTAAATGGGTAAATGGTCTAGTGATAGAGAGCGAGCTTTAGAAATTTTAGTTCGCCTCAAAAGGCTCTATCCTGATGCTACTTGCACCCTAGATTATGAAACTACGGTACAACTACTTGTCGCAACTATACTTTCCGCTCAATGTACCGACGAAAGGGTTAATAAAGTTACCCCAGCCCTCTTCCAACGCTTTCCTGATGCTGCTTCTTTGGCTGGGTCTGATTTAACAGAATTAGAACAACTCATTCGTTCTACTGGCTTCTACCGCAATAAGGCGAAGAATATTCAAGGTGCTTGTAGCTTAATTGAAACTAAGTTCGGCGGCCAAGTTCCCCAAGAAATGGCAGAGCTACTAACCTTGCCAGGGGTTGCCCGCAAAACCGCTAACGTTGTGCTAGCCAACGGCTATGGCAAAATTCAAGGTGTAACCGTAGATACCCACGTCAAACGCCTTAGTCAGCGTCTCGGCTTAACCCAAAGCGATAAACCAGTTCCTATAGAAAAAGATTTAATGGAGCTTTTACCGCAACCTGACTGGGAAAATTGGTCAATTCGCTTAATTTACCACGGTCGAGTAATTTGCAAAGCCCGCAAACCTAATTGCCCAGAATGTCAATTGGCCGATTTGTGTCCTAGCGCGGAATCAAGGATCAATAATCGGTTGTAGGGGGGAACCGTTTTCTGTAGGGGCGACCCGTTTTCCCAGTATGATTAATAAACTAAAGTTTAAATTGGGTCGCCCTGCTACTAAGCCGGTCAAACTTGGTCTAAAATAGTAAAGTAATATCTTCAAACTGGAAAATAGTATCTAATTTTATGGCTAAGAAGTCTATGATTGAGCGCGAAAAAAAGCGCCAAAAATTTATTGACAAATATGCAGATAAAAGAGCGGCTTTAAAAGAAGAATTTAGAACCGCCTCCTCACAGCTAGAAAAGCTAGAAATTCACCGCAAAATCCAAAACTTACCCCGTAACAGCGCCCCTAGTCGTAAACGCAACCGTTGCTGGGTTACAGGTCGTCCTCGTGGTTATTATCGTGATTTTGGCCTTTCCCGCAACGTCTTCCGAGAATGGGCCCATGAAGGGTTATTACCTGGGGTTGTTAAGTCTAGTTGGTAAGTAAAGTAGGGAGTAGGGGGTAGGGAGTAGGAAGTGGTTACTTTGTCTTGACCTATTACCTATTACCTATTGCCTAATTATTCAGTTTCCGCAACAATGGTCAATGCCGAGGCTATCTAAAATTAGCTCACTAACAGCATTAGCGATCGCAAACTCACTATAAAAGCTTTCTCGAAAATCAAAAGCTTCCATCTCCGTTAAAATAGCAATTACCAGACAACCAAGATCGTTTTCTCCTTCCAAACGATGGCGGACATAAATTTGAGAAGCTCTTTGGGCAATAGTTAAGTTAATTTTTTCTGGGATAAACTCTTCGTTAAGCCAGTTATATAAAGAAGTTTTCAACCATTCACCTTCCTGTTCTGGATTTTGAGCCGGAGGTAAAGTCACAGGTGGTATGGGTTTGAATTCTGCCATTTTTCTATAAATTAATAAGTTATAAAATATGAATTATAAATCGTCAATTTCTAACGGACTGACTTGCGAAAGCAACTTAGTCTAACAGTAACGCTAATATGCCTAACCCTGAATCAATAAACTATGGAATATGATATTCATTCCATAATCGAAGGCTACAGCCAAGGATATTTTCTGATGGCAGGGGAAACTGGTCAACTAGGCTGGTATGCGAGTCGTAAAAGGGCGTTAATTCCCCTTGACAACAAATTTCGTTACCCCAAGTCCTTACAAAGAGTTTTGAACCAAAATCGCTTTTCTGTAGCTATTAATCGCGATTTTCAAGCAGTGTGTGAAGGTTGTGCAGACAGGGAGACGACTTGGATTTCCCCTGAACTTATGGAAATTTACTGGACTTTATATCAAGAAGGTTGGGCCCATAGCTTTGAAACTTGGCAAGGCGATCGCTTAGCAGGGGGGATTTTGGGTCTTACTATCCAAGGAGTATTTATTGGTGAATCAATGTTTTATAATATTCCTGATGGCTCAAAGGTAGCTATGGTTAGGTTAGTAGAACATTTGCGGAAAAGAAATTTTGTGCTTTTTGATGCCCAAATGCAAAATCCTCACTTAGCCCGTTTTGGTTCTTACATTGTCACTGAAGAAGAGTATCAAGTTTTTCTGAAACAAGCTCTATTAAAGCATTGTTTTTTTCTTTAAAGTACGAACAGGGCATTGATGAAGAGAAAAGCCAGAGATATGAGCAAAGTTATTCTACTCCGTTACCACCATTGAAATATTGTTTACACTCAAGTTAAATAATTCTGATCATACGTCCAGCATCGTTTTTTGTCTGTTTGCTGTCGCAACGCCGGATTTTAGGAACCAATTGCTGGTAAACTATGATAGTAACAAGCCATTGCCAATGAATCATCATTGGTTAGCGCGATCATTTCATTTGTGGTCGCCGGAGTGAAACCTTATCTTTTAGCGCACGACGCATCTGGATGTAGATGCTAATGGAGTGGCGGTTTGACTCGCTGCTCACCTGGATGCGTGGAGCCAGCTACCCAGGATTAGAGGCCACCTTTGCCTGCCGTCCTGACCCCTAAGACCTGATTAAGGAGGAATTACAAAGTGGATTTTTTGTCCGATTTCTTGACGCGCTTCCTGGCGCAGTTGCAGTCCCCGACACTCGGCTTTCTGATTGGTGGTATGGTCATTGCCGCCGTCAATAGCCGACTGCAAATTCCAGATGCGATCTATAAGTTCATCGTCTTTATGCTGCTCATGAATGTCGGACTGGAGGGCGGCATTTCGATCCGCGAGGCCAATCTAGCGGAGATGCTATTGCCCGCGCTGTTCGCCGTAGCAATAGGGATACTTATCGTGTTCATCGGGCGCTATACCTTGGCTAAGCTACCGAAAGTCAAAACCCTTGATGCCATTGCGACCGCGGGATTATTCGGTGCCGTGAGTGGCTCTACCCTCGCTGCCGCCCTGACGCTACTAGGAGAGCAAGGCATGAGATACGAGGCCTGGGCCGGCGCACTCTATCCCTTCATGGACATCCCAGCCCTCGTCACTGCAATCGTCTTGGCCAGCATTTATACCAAAAAGCAGCGCGGTACAGCAGACGAGTATCGCAGCGAGCAAGAGTATCTCAGCAAGCAGAGCGGTACAGCAGACGAGTATCGTAGCGAGCAGGGTATTACTGCACGCGGGTATCCCAATCGCGGTACTGTAGACGAGCGGGTCAAGGTATGGCCCATCATCAAGGAAAGTCTCCAAGGGTCTGCCTTATCGGCACTGCTGCTCGGCATCGCCCTAGGCCTGCTAACTCGGCCGGAAAGTGTTTTTGAAAGCTTCTACGAACCCCTCTTCCGTGGTCTGCTTTCGATACTGATGCTGGTAATGGGTATGGAGGCAACGGCAAGGCTCAGCGAGCTGCGCAAGGTGGCCCAGTGGTACGCCGTATATGCTCTAGTGGCGCCGCTGCTGCATGGACTCATAGGCTTTGGCCTCGGCTGGATTGCCCATGTTACCACCGGATTCAGCCCTGGCGGTGTCGTGATCCTGGCCGTCATCGCCGCCTCCAGTTCAGACATCTCAGGTCCGCCCACTTTACGAGCCGGTATCCCGTCTGCCAATCCCTCTGCCTACATCGGCTCGTCCACAGCCGTTGGTACGCCGGTTGCAATTGCCTTGGGAATACCGCTCTACATCGGACTCGCCCAGGCGCTGATGGGCGGCTAATCCTGGAGTCGTCTCCATTCAACGTCTCGCCTGCGCGAAACACGTCCACCAAAAAGCCAGGGCATGACCCCGGCTTTCTTGGTTTGATTTGCTCGGTTGGGTTTTGAGATCAGAACTTGTGCGCGTGCAGTACCTCCATCACGTCACAGAGATAGGCGATGCCAGAATAATCGTCGAAAAATTTCGCTGCGACCTCATCGGAAATCTTCACGGCCATATCCCGATTGGGGGTTAGCACCTCGAACTTTACATTCGAGGATGTGTCGGAAACGCTGGGTCGTCCCGACGAGCGCACGTTGCGACTACCTTTGCCGCCAGCGTCCACCACCGTATAACCGGGAGCTCCGGCTTCGTCGATGATCTTGGCGATCTTGTTCAGCAGCACCTTTTCCGTGACGATGACGAGCTTGCTGGCTTGTTGGGTCATGTGGGTTACCTCTTGACGCGTGTAGTCATTGAACTACACAGAAACTCAGGAAAACGGCAGCACCGTGCGCTATCGCGTTCGTATACACGTTGCGTAATAGCGCGCTTGCCATAGTAATTACGCTAGCATCATACCATCAATCAGTCAAGAGGAGATGCACTAGGGGTTGAGCCGAGATACGTGTAAATTGTGCCACATCTTCCTCTAAAGCCGTTTTTCCTGTTCTAAGGGATCATTAAGAGATAATCGCAATTATATGTAGCCAACAATTTGTTTTGTCATTTGTTATTTTTTGCGCCACTATAATAATCAATTCCTAAACCTGAACTCATCAACATGGTACAAACACCTGTACGCACAACAACGAAAGAACTCGCCTCCTTAGCTATAGATTTGATTGTTCAAGCTGGTTGTGAATATGGAGATATACGCCTTTGCACCTATCGCCACCAGAGGTTAATGGCACGCGATCGCTCTTTAAAAAACTTAGCAGATGATCTTAGTTCCGGTTTTGGGATTCGAGTCCTTTTCCAGGGGGCTTGGGGTTTTGCGGCTAGTTATAAAAAGAGTCCAGAAGAAGTAACGAGGGTGGTTAATTTAGCTATAGAAACTGCTAAAGCTAGTCGTCTTTCGCAACAAGAAGCCGTCAGATTAGTACCTGTCCCTGCCTACCAAGATAGTTATACTACCCCCATTCAAATAGATCCTTTTGCCATATCCATTGGCGAGAAAGCCCAATTCTTGTTGGAGATTAACGAAAAGTTACTTAGCTATGAAAATCAAGGGATTAAAAAAGCCTATTCTTTCCTTAGTTTTACTTGCGAAGAAAAAACCTTTGCTTCCACAGAAGGATCTTTAATTCAACAAACTATTTACCGTAGTTATCCCGGCTTTGGTTGCACGGCAATCGCTGATGGAGATGCCCAAAGTCGTAGTTATGAACGTCCTCCTTTAAATTTAGGTTACGAACATATTGATAAATTAGATTTGCTGGGCAATGTAGATAGAGTTGCTACAGAAGCAATTGAGAAAGTTGGCGCACCGGAAACGCCTTCTGGGGCGACAACTTTAATTCTCAAACCTAGTAATCTTTATCTAACCATACACGAATCTGTAGGGCATCCTACAGAGTTAGATAGAGTTTACGGTTACGAAGCGAACTTTGCCGGGACTAGCTTCGCCACCACCGATAAACTAGGAAAATTAGTCTATGCGGCCCCTTGGATTAATTTTAAGGCAGATCGTACCCAACCTGGCGGTAGGGGAACTATGGGTTATGACGATGAGGGAGTGAAATCCCAAGAATGGTACGTGGTTAAGGATGGCATTTTGGTAGACTACCTCACTGATAGAGAAACCGCCTATCGCTTGGGTAGAGATAGCAGTAATGGTAGTTCCTATGCTGATAGTTGGGCTAGTGTCCCCATGGTACGCATTCCCAACCTTGGTTTAGAGCCAGGAGAAGAAGGAGGGAGTCATACCGCTACTTTAGCAGAAATGATTGCTGACACTGAAGATGGTATTCTCATTGACGGTATTGGTAGCTTTTCTATTGATCAACAGCGCCGTAATTTCCAATTTGGTGGTGATGCTTTCTGGAAGGTGGAGGGGGGAAAAGTAGTCGGTATGCTAAAAAATGTTACCTATCACAGTATGACTACAGATTTTTGGCGTAAGGTAGATGCGGTTGGTTCTGCTTCTCAAAGAAGGCAATGCGGTACTTCTTTCTGTGGTAAAGGTGAACCCATGCAATTAGCCCAAATGACCCATGCTTGCGTACCAGTTAGGGTTAATAATATTCAGGTTGGGTAGTTGCTAGTTGCTAATTGCTAGTTGCTATAGTTGCTATTTGTCAAAACTCTAACTCCCTCTCCTGCTAGGAGAGGGGTTGGGGGAGAGGTTTTTCTCTTAACCTTACTCCATTATCCCGTCAGGATCTATAGGGATTTCTATCCAAAATTCCGTCCCCTTTCCAGGGACAGATTTGCATTTAATAATACCTCGATGATATTTAACAATAATTTGGTGACTTATAGATAAACCTAAACCTGTACCTTTTCCTACAGGCTTAGTGGTGAAAAAAGGCTCAAACAAATGCTCTTGTGTTGAGGGATTTATCCCTCCACCATTATCATTAATTGTGATAGCAATCCGATCTGGTTTTTGTAATTTGGTACGTAGGTGAATTTGTGGTTTAGTGAAATTGCTATTTGACTTGCACTCTTCTTCTAACGCATCTATGGCATTGCTGATTATATTCATAAATACCTGATTTAACTGACTAGGAAAGCAATTAATCAAAGGAAGTTTCCCATAGTCTTTAATTATTTTAATCTCTGGTCTTTTACCTCCTCCTTTTAAGCGATGTCTTAAAATCAATAGTGTATTGTTAATACCTTCGTGGATATCAACAAGCTTTCTCGTGGCTTCTTCCTGGCGAGAAAACTTACGTAGATTAAGGACAATTTGCTCGATACGTCCTGTTCCTAAATTCATGGATTTAAGGATTTTAGGTAAGTCTTGAACAAGATAGTCAAGCTCGATATCTTCTATTTTCTGCTCAATTTCTTTTTCGGGTAGAGGGTGATATTTTTGATAAAGTTCAAGAATGTCTAATAGGTCTTGAGTATAAGATTGGGCATAGTTAATGTTGGCACTAATAAATGTTAAAGGATTATTGATTTCATGGGCTACACCAGCAACTAACTGACCCAAGGTAGACATTTTCTCTGCTTGGATAAGTTGAGTTTGAGTGGTTTGCAAATTTGCTAGAGCTTCTTTGATTTTTTCTGCTTGTTGACGGGCTTTCTTTTCTGCTGAGCGACTTTTCCTAACTAGTTCAGCTTGTTCAAGATAAATTGATAATTCTTGAGCTTCTTTTTCCTTTTGATACTGACTAACTGCTGCATCTAAACTTTTGAGGAGAATTTTGCTCTGGGAAGAAACATCAAGAATATACTTCAAATGAACATTATCTAGCTGCCAATCTTCTCTTTTACTTTCAACAAAAGACTTAATAGCATGGAGATAATCTTGTACTTGTTTATCTAAATTAATTGGCGGTTCATAATAAATTCTTTTCACTGTAGATGAAGGTTGCCCTGGCAGATTCATACTAGCATCACCATGAATTAGTCCATAGTGGGCTTTACTCATCAAAGCAACAACCTCCAAAAGACTTTGGCGTAGCTTTCCTTGCTCCTCTATATCTGATGCAGAAACTAATCTTATGGCATAAAGGGCTGCTTGTTGAGACAGCATTCTTTGCCTGCCGCTGATGTTGATTACCGCTGCATTAATTTCCTGCCAATTCACTATGTTATCTAGATTAAGTTGAGCGACCAAAGCTAAGAAAAATAGTAGTTCAAAAGTGAGGTTACTGGCGCAAGCAAAAAGAAAGCTTGTTGACCAAAAGGTAAATGAAGGTAGATTAGTAAACACACCCTGAGAACTTTGGTGAGTAATTGGTTACTGACAATAGATGCTTTTTTCCGTTTGAGTTGAAAAAAAGCGGTGAAAGTACAAATAACTCATCCAAACTAGGATGAACTATAAATGTTCAGACAGTTGTACCTGTCGATACTAAATTCTCTAGTCCTAATAATTTAGTTAATAAATTGTAAGATGTAGTTATCATTGATACCAAATAAGCAAAAAATACTTACAAGTGATAACATTTAAAAAACAGGTAGTCTAAATGCAAAAAAGTATAAAGATTACTTCAGCCAGTCTTGATAAGATCCGCAAACATAGTGAAAATGTTTATCCTGAAGAATGCTGTGGCTTACTTGTCGGAATACAACAGAATAGCAAAAAGATTGTCTATGAAGTTTGGCCTCAAAGAAACAGTTGGGGTGAAGAAGACTTGTTTTTAGGAGAAAATCTCCAATTCGATAAACGTCGTCGCTTCAGCATCGCCCCCCAAGCTTTATTAAAAGCACAGAAAGAAGCTAGAGAAATTGGCTTGGCTATTATCGGTATTTATCACTCTCACCCCAACTATCCTGCCCAGCCTTCAGAATTTGATCGGGCGATCGCTTGGCAAGAATATTCTTATCTTATTGTGTCTGTACCCCAAGGCAAATCAGGAGATTTATTTAGTTGGGTACTTGATGATGAAAGTAAATTTCAATTGGAAGAAATAGTTGATTGTTAATGGCTAATAGCTAGTTGCATCCGCCTTGCCTACGGCAAGATAAACTCCCACGACTTCTCTAGCTTTTTCATGGGGAATAGTTTAAAAATTACAAACTCTTTTTTTATATCAAAAGTAACAACTATTATTGCAAATTCATGTTGAAGTCCTTCACCGACAGAAAGAAAGAATATACTTGAAAAGTCGGTTGGGTTTAAAATGAATGTGGGAGAATTACATATGACACCAGGGAAAGTCTGGCTTCGCTACTTATCTAGACTAGTTTTCTCTGCCGGAGGAATATCTATCAGTCTAGTTACTTTAGGCCTGGTTTCTCCTGGATTAGCCCAACCTATTGCCCCTGCTGTGGATGGTACAGGAACAGTAGTTAATATTAATGGCAACCAATTTGATATTCAAGGTGGCTTTCTCTCTGGTGACGGAAACAACTTATTTCATAGTTTTCAGGAATTTGGTTTAGATACTAATCAAATCGCTAATTTCCTTAATTCTCCCAACGCTGTCAATATATTGGGCAGAATTATTGGGGGCAATCCTTCGGTTATTAATGGTTTAATTCAAGTAACGGGGGGTAGTGCCAACCTTTACTTAATGAACCCAGCAGGAATAGTTTTTGGTACTGGTTCCCAGCTTAATATTAATGGTGATTTTTTCGCAACAACGGCTACAGGTATTGGTTTTGGTAGCGATAGTTGGTTTGAAGCTTTTGGTAGCAACGACTATACAAATTTAGTGGGCAACCCGACTCAGTTTGCTTTCGACTTTGCTCAACCTGGGGTAATTATTAATGCTGGAGATTTAGCAGTAGAATCAGGGCAAAGTGTGACTTTTTTGGGTGGGAATGTCATTAATACTGGCAGTATTACCGCCCCGGAAGGAACGATAAATATTACGGCTATCCCTGGCAGTAGCAAGGTAAGAATCTCTCAACCAGGACAGTTACTTGCTATAGAAGTTGAACCCCCTAGAGATATTCAAGGGAAAGTACTCCCCATTAAAGTTCTCGATTTACCAACTCTACTTACTGGTGTGGGGGTAGAAACAGGATTAACTATTAATAGCGATGGTAAAGTTAAGCTCAAAAATACTGATACCAATCTACCCAATGATACCGGAACAAGCATAGTTTCCGGGCTTCTCAATACCGCGTCAGACAACTCTGGGGGACAGATACTCGTATTTGGCGATCGCGTAGGAATTATTCAAGGTAACTTGGATGCTTCGGGTGCAAACGGTGGCGGTAATGTGTTGATTGGTGGGGATTACAAAGGAGAAGGGCAAGTCCCCAATGCCGATGTCACCTATATTAGCTCAGATTCTACCATTAAAGCTGACGCAACAGCTACTGGGGAAGGAGGTAGGGTGATTGCTTGGTCAGACCAAACCAGCCGCATTTACGGGGCGATTAGCGCCCGTGGAGGTGTTAATTCTGGTGATGGTGGCTTTGTCGAAACTAGTAGCCGTAACTTTTTAGATGTTAAAGGTTCCCCTGATGTGTCTGCTGTTGCAGGGGAGGGAGGCACTTGGTTAATTGATCCTTATGATATTGAGATTGTTGCTGATACTAAAGGTCCTACTATGGGTTTTGCATCGCCTTTTGAAGCGAGTAGTGTTGATTCTAAGTTAACTGTAGGGGATTTATATAGGGCATTAGAAGGTGGCAATAGTGTGGTAGTCAGTACAGGAACTGGAGGTACTCAAGAAGGTAACATTACCCTCAACACTGACTTTGATTTTAATGGCATTGGCAACGGGACTTTAAGTTTAGAAGCAGCGGGAAACATTTTAATTAGTAGTAGTAGGCGTATCTTTGATAGTGATGCTACTAGTAATGACTCTCTCAATTTATTTTTAACGGCTAACTTAGGAAATAATCGACGTGACAATATTACAATCCAAGGGTCTGTTGCTACTGGAGGGGGAAACATTGACTTGAGAGCAAACAATACTAATGGCACTGCTGTTCTAATTCGCCCTTCAGGTTCTATTAATTCTGGAGGGGGGTCAATTAATTTTAATGGCAATAGCATTAATGGTCAAGGCATCGCAATTCAAGGCACGGTAGCTTCAGGAGGAGGCAACATCACCTTTGAGGGGAGTAGTTCCAATAACGATGCTGTTTTACTCGGCAACCAAATTACCTCAGCCGGGGGCGATATAACTGTTACAGGTAACGGTGGAAATAATAACGGCATTCAAGTTGATGGTTCTTTGGATGCAGGCAGCGGTTCCATTAGCCTTACTGGGGATAGTAATGGGAGTCAGGGCATTTTAGTTAGAGATAGTGTGGTTTTGAGTGGCCAAAATATTTCTTTGACAGGAACCAGCAATGCAGCCCCAGGAATAAGTTTAGGGGATGCCTTCACTCCTACCGATATTATCAACATCAACTCTTCCGGTGGTCAGATTAGCTTCAACGGTACTAGCAACGCTAAGGCTGGTATTCTAGTTACACAACAGCAAGTCAACATTAACCCAGGTGGTGGTCAAGTTAACTTTAATGGCACAGGCAATCCTTCTCAAGGAGGGGTCTTAATCGAGAGTGTGCTTAACTTCGCCAATGGTAAAGCTAACTTAACTGGAAGTACTCCTGGTATGGGCAGCGAGGTGGTGTTGAGTGGCACTATTAATACAGGCAATGCAGAAGTTGCTTTAACCGGAAACAATATCAACCTCGATCCTGGTGCAGGAACTCCGGCAATCACAGGTAATGGTACACTCATTTTACAACCAATTGACGCGACCCTTAACTTAGGGCTTGGTGGTACAGGGGCAGCAAATGCAACCTTCCTGAATAGTAGCGAATTAAGCAAAATTGGTAGCAGCTTAGCTGATATCTTCATTGGTAGGGTTGATAGTAGCGGCACTATTTCTTTGTTAAGCGATGTCGATTTTAATTCCCCTGTAACTTTGCGATCTACTTCTGGTACAGGTTCCATTGATGCTACTGGAGGTATTCTACGGAGCAACGGCAACAGCATTACTTTAGATGCGGCTCAAACCATTACCACGGGAGACTTAATCACCTCTATTGCCGGAAGAGATGGCGGTGAAGTGACTTTGAAAGCAGGGGATGCTATAACTACAGGTAATATTGATACAAGCAGCGATATTGGTAGAGGGGGCAAAGTTGGTATCAACAGTCCCAATGCAATCACTGTTGGCTCTATCAACACTCAAGGAAGTATAATCGGCGGAGAAATCGACATCACCACACAGCAGTTTTTCCGTGCTATAGGAAACTTTAGCGATCGCAATAACATCAATGCTAGTCTTTCCAGTGCAGGGGGGCAAGGTGGCAAAATTGTTATTCGCCACGGTGGAGGAGTTTTGAATACTCCTTTTATTGTAGGTGATGGTTCTGTTAATGGTACACAAGCAGCTATTACTAGTGGTACTTCTACCGTTGCACCGGTGCAATCCTTCACTACTGATTATATTCAAGGGAATGTGGAAATACTCAATGGTATTGCTCCAACTCCTGCTCCTGCTCCAACTCCTGCTCCTGCTCCAACTCCTGTCCCAACTCCAACTCCAACTCCAACTCCAACTCCAACTCCTGCTGTTGATCCGATCATAAATGGCATTAATACTATTGATCCCCCTGTTGAAACAACTGAAATTCAACCTCCCGAATCCACACAACCTCTAACTGTAGAAACTCAAATGCCACAGTTAGAAATTGACTTGGCTGTGTCACAACTAGAACAAAGCTTAACTAGTAGCTACGAAAAGTATTTTGACATCAAAAGTAGCAAAAGCTTTAGCTTAGCCCAAGCTCAATTAACCCTTAGAAGTATTGAAAAGGCAACAGGGAAAAAACCCGCCTTAATCTATGTTGTTTTCTCATCTACCGCAGAAAGTTTAGCTACTAAAGCCCAGTCAAAATCCTTAGCTAAACAGCAAGAACAACTGGAATTAATATTAATAACCTCTTCGGGAACAACCATTCGTAAAACAATACCAGGGGCAGTACGTTCTTTTGTTCTACGCAGAGTAAATCAGTTACAGCGTGAAGTAACCACTCCCAGCCGTAGTGAAGCTTATAAAGGCTCTGGAAAGCTATTTTATGAATGGTTCATTACTCCTTTAGAAGCAGAGTTACAAAGTAAAGGAATTGATAACTTAGTATTCATTTTAGATGAAGGATTGCGCTCTATTCCTTTAGCTACTCTCAATGATGGTAAAAAGTTCCTCATTGAAGAATATAGCGTTGGTTTGATGCCTAGCTTAAGCCTTACTGATACTAGCCACGTTGATATCAGAAATATGGAAGTAGTGGCTATGGGGGCAGGAGCTTTTGACAAACGCCAATCCTTACCTGCTGTCCCCTTAGAATTATCCTTAATAACTCAACAAATTTGGCCAGGGAATTACTATCTTAATGAAGAATTTACTCTGAAAAAACTCAAATCAGCTCGTTCTACTAAACCTTTTGGCATTGTTCACCTCGCTACCCACGGAGAGTTTCGCGCTGGCAAACCCCAAAACTCTTACCTTCAACTTTGGGATTATAAGCTGCCTTTGAATGCGATCAGTAAGTTAGGGTGGAACAGTCCCCCGGTGGAATTGTTGGTACTTTCTGCTTGTCGTACAGCCTTGGGAGATAGTGAAGCAGAGTTAGGTTTTACCGGCTTAGCTGTCCAAGCTGGAGTTAAATCTGCTGTAGGTAGTCTTTGGGCAGTTAGTGATGAAGGGGCATTAGCTTTTATGACTCGCTTCTACGAACACTTAAGAAAAGTACCAATTAAATCTGAAGCGATACAAAAAGCCCAACTAGATATGATGCAAGGTAATGTATATATCAAAGATGGTAAACTCATTACTCCAGAAAGGGAAATACCTTTACCAGAAGAGTTAGCTAGGTTAGGAGATCAGGATTTGACCCATCCCTATTATTGGAGTGCTTTTACTATGGTGGGGAATCCTTGGTGATGTCATTTACTAGAGAGAACCAAGAAAAGACTTACCCAAAAGCGATAAGCTAGTTGCTAGTTGCTAGTTGCTAGTTGCTAAAAGCTTATAGCAAATAATCAAGGTTTGATGTTTAATACTCAATAGTATTAGGTACTTCGAGGATTAATAAACTCGCTTAACCCTTCCCCTAATAAAGATAGCCCCGTCACCATTGAACTTAAAGCTAAACCAGGAAATAAAGCAGTCCACCAAATACCTGTAGGTAAGGCATCCAAAGCAACTCGCAAATCATGACCCCATTCTGGTGTTTCTTCCGGCAAGCCTAAACCTAAAAATCCTAACCCTCCCAAAATCAAAATGGCATCGGCAGCATTAAGGGTAAAAAGAACTGGTACGCTTTGAATTACATTAAAGAATAAATAGCGTGAAAGAACACGGCTTGGAGTTGCCCCCATTGCCCTGGCTGCTTCAATAAATAACTCTGTTTTTACACTGGTGGTATGGTTGCGAACTACACGAAAATATTGGGGAACATAGGAAATACTCAAGGCGATCGCCGCATTAAAAACTCCCCGCCCCACCACAAAAGCTAAGGTAACAGAAAGTAGCAATCCCGGTAAGGTGTAGATAGTATCCATAAAAAATACTAAAATCCGGTCAACCTTACCCCCCAAATAGCCGCTAATTAACCCCAAAGGTACGCCAATAACTAAACTTAAACTAGTAGCCAGAATTACCACTTTCAAGGCGGCTTGAGTCCCAAATAAGGTGCGGGAAAGGACATCATAACCTTGGCGACTTGTACCAAACCAATACTCAATTCCTGGAGGTTCGTGAATCGGGTTACTCAATGACTCCAAAGGATCTTGCAACCATCCCCAAGCCTGGAATGCAGGGGCGAACAAAGCCACAAAAATAAAGAAGGTAGTAATAATCAAACCCGCCAACATTAACTGTGTAGATAAGCTAGGGCGAGAAAAAGCAGCAATGAAGCGAGGGAGACGGAATTTAGTTGAGGTCACTTTTGTCAGTGGATAAATGTTTAATGATAAATGATAAATGGTATTCCCTGTTCCCTGACCCAAAGCGATATACTAAATACCGAGAAGAGTTAAAAATCTTCATACTTAAAAGTAAAAAAGTCTTGAGTAAGGTGGTGTTAATCAAGCACCCCTACTTGTTTCCTACTATCTGAACATAATGAACCCAGGAATTGACCTACAAGGAAGTTTTATCGAATCTGTCAAAGAATTAGGTATACCTGCTGATGCCGCCAAAGCTTTGTGGATGCCCTTACCAATGGTTTTGATGATCGTTGGGGCTACCGTAGGAGTTTTGGTAGTAGTTTGGTTAGAAAGAAAAATTTCAGCAGCAGCACAACAGCGTATTGGTCCGGAATATGCTGGACCTTTGGGGGTACTTCAACCTGTAGCAGACGGTTTGAAACTGGTATTTAAAGAAGATATTGTTCCTAACAAATCTGACCCTTGGCTATTTACCCTTGGTCCTATCTTGGTAGTGATTCCGGTATTTTTAGCCTACTTGATTGTGCCTTTTGGCCAAAATCTGGTGATCACCGACTTAAATATAGGTATTTTCCTTTGGATTGCCCTTTCTAGCATTGCACCGATTGGTTTACTGATGTCGGGCTATGCTTCCAATAACAAATATTCCCTACTAGGGGGTTTGAGGGCAGCAGCACAATCAATTAGTTATGAAATTCCTCTAGCTTTATCTGTGCTGGCTGTCGTCATGATGTCCAATAGCCTCAGTACCATCGATATTGTAGAACAGCAAGCAGGTTATGGCATCTTGGGGTGGAATATTTGGCGACAACCTGTAGGATTTTTGGTTTTTTGGATTGCTGCTTTAGCAGAATGCGAACGCCTACCTTTTGATCTTCCTGAAGCAGAAGAAGAATTGGTGGCAGGTTATCAAACCGAATATGCAGGAATGAAATTCGGCCTATTTTACCTGGGTTCCTACGTTAACTTAGTTCTCTCTGCTTTGATCTTCGCTATTTTATATTTAGGTGGTTGGGAATTTCCTCTTCCCCTAGATCGCTTAGCTGGTTGGATAGGAGTAAGCGACACCAATCCCATTTTGCAATTAACCACTGCTTCACTGGGCATTACCATGACTGTTCTAAAAGCTTATATTCTTGTCTTCATCGCAGTTTTGTTACGTTGGACAGTTCCCAGAGTACGCATCGATCAACTCCTCAATTTAGGTTGGAAATTCCTTTTACCCGTTTCCTTGGTTAACCTCTTGCTTACTGCTGCTTTGAAGTTAGCTTTCCCCTTTGCCTTTGGTGGCTAATTTCTACAGGTTGCAGATCAAAAGTTCGTATCTAAAAGCAACAAACAACAACTAACAAACTATGTTCAAATTCCTCCAACAAGTCGGCGACTATGCTAAAGAAACTGTTCAAGCAGCTAAGTATATTGGTCAAGGACTCTCCGTTACCTTTGATCATATGCAACGCCGCCCGGTAACTGTTCAGTACCCCTATGAAAAGTTAATTCCCTCAGAACGCTATCGGGGCAGAATTCATTTTGAATTTGATAAGTGCATTGCCTGCGAAGTCTGCGTTAGGGTTTGCCCCATCAACCTACCAGTGGTGGATTGGGAATTTAATAAAGAAGCGAAAAAGAAAAAGCTTAACCACTATAGCATCGACTTCGGGGTCTGTATCTTTTGTGGCAACTGTGTTGAATATTGTCCTACCAACTGTCTTTCTATGACAGAAGAGTATGAATTAGCTGCCTATGATCGCCATGAACTTAACTACGATAACGTTGCTTTAGGGCGCTTACCAGATAAAGTAGGTCAAGATCCGATGGTGACACCTTTGAGGGAGTTTGCTTACTTACCCAAAGGAGTTATAGATCCCCATGACTTGCCTGCTGGTTCCCAACGAACAGGTAAACGTCCTGAAGAAATTATTACCGAAACCGAACCTCAACAAGAGGCAAAGAAAAAGTAATTTAAAACTGGTCGTTGGTTTTTAAAAATAGGACTAACGACCAATGAGTCATGACTAATAATAAAGGACAAAAAAAGTGAATCTAGCCCAAGGAGTTCAATTTGTTTCATTCGGCATCCTCGCTGCCATGACGATAGCAGCAGCTTTGGGGGTAGTGCTGTTTTCTAACATCGTTTACTCAGCCTTTTTATTAGGAGGAGTATTTATTAGTATCGCGGGTCTTTACCTGCTACTCAACGCTGATTTCGTAGCTGCGGCGCAGGTTTTAGTGTATGTTGGTGCGATTAACGTACTAATTTTATTCGCCATTATGTTAGTTAATAAACGCGAAGACTTCGCTGTCATTCCTGGACGTTGGATTCGCAAAGCAGCAACAGCTTTAGTTTGTGCTGGTTTATTTACTTTACTTGGCACTATGGTTGTAGCAACTCCTTGGTCAATTTCTACTGCTACTTCTTTAACAGGTGAAAGCACTGTTGTTACTATTGGCAAACATTTCTTTAGTGACTTTTTACTACCTTTTGAACTTGCTTCTGTACTACTTTTAATAGCTATGGTAGGAGCAATTATTATTGCCCGCCGCGACTTTATTCCTGAAGAATTATCTGCTTCAGATAGTCAAGCTCCTGCTTTAACTTTAGCAGAAAGACCTAGAGAAGTAGCTACTTTAAGTGGTGGTTCTCCAAAATCAAATTAACAAGTAATTGTATTTAGGGGCTAATTTTGTGCGTCTAAGATCATCTTTTCCCCTTGCCCCTTTTTACCCCTGACTCAGCAATTGAAAATCAACAAAAACAATTATGGCACTACAACTAGAATATTTCTTAGTCTTAGCAGCAGCCCTATTTTGTATTGGTATTTATGGTTTAATTACCAGCCGCAATGCAGTAAGAGTTTTAATGTCTATTGAACTAATGCTTAATGCTGTGAACTTAAACTTGATGGGATTTTCCAACTATTTAGATCCTCAAGCAATTAAAGGTCAAATTTTTACTGTTTTTGTTATTACCATTGCTGCGGCTGAAGCTGCGGTTGGTTTAGCAATTGTCCTGGCAATTTATCGCAACCGAGATACAGTAGATATGGAGCAGTTTAACTTGCTTAAGTGGTAATAAAGAATTATTATTTCTCAACTTGCTGCAAGAGCAAAAGGTGAAATTACTATTGCTGGTTTTGCTCTTGCTTCTAAGTTTTTCCTCAAATTTGAAGTGAGTGATAAAGGAGTAATTGTTGACAAATTTTCGAGATAGGTAAGTTGAGAGGAGTATTTAATTGTTAAGACTAGTCGTATTATCAATTTGCCAGTTATTTTTTTGAGAGTTCCATTGTAAATAAACTCGCACCAAAGAAGGAACTTCTCTACCACTTTTCATTACATATCTTATCTTGGCATCAACCACTGCTGTATCAGTATTTGTTTCTTTCAGGGTGACATCCCCTTCTACTAACTTAACGGTTTGCCACCAATTGAGATAGGAAGTATAGCCTTGGGGATGGCGGGAAACATCCCTTTGTAAATTTGGCGATAACATTTCCCAAGCAGTTTCATACTCGCTGTAATTAATTTTGCCGTAGTAAGTACCAACAAAATTAGCTGGTGATTCTCGCTCCCTAACCGCTACATTATTGAGGGAATCGCTATTTGATTGAGCAAATATTGTTTCTTGCCCATAAACTGGTTGATAAAAGAAACTAGTGAGAGCAAGAATTGCTAGGGCAGTATTTGTGAATTTCAAACTCATGCTTTCGATTTTTATAGGGAATAATTAAAGAATAAATAACGAACCAGCAATGTTAACCTGAATCTAATAGGGTAAAGGAAAAACACTAGCAAGTATGATTATTCCTCCTGGAACTTTATTGCGAGGACGCTATCGGGTTATTGCTTCTCTGAGTAAAGGAGGCTTTGCGAAAACCTATGAGGTGGTAGATGAAAAGGATAATAACATCTCTAAGGTGGTTAAGGTTCTTGAATTAGATCGCACTATTGGTTCCAAAAATAAGGATAAAATCATCTGTTTGTTTAAAAAAGAAGCAGCCATTTTAAGCGAATTAGATGATTGTGGCATTCCCAAAGGGGAAGCAAACAGCTACTTTACCTATCACCCAGAAGGGGAGAAACGCCCTTGTCACTGTTTAGTGATGGAGAAAATTAATGGCCCTAATTTAGAGGAGTGGTTAAAACAGCGGGGAAATCAGCCTATTTCTGAGAAACAAGCGATCGCTTGGTTAACCCAACTAGTAGAAATATTAGCCAAACTCCACCAGCAAAACTATGTGCATCGCGATATTAAGCCAGCTAATGTCATGTTACGCTTAAGCACTGAAACAGCTATAACAGACGATGAATGTCATCATCAATTAGTCCTAATTGATTTTGGGGCAGTTAAGCAAGTTACAGCTAGTTATATCGCTGGGAGCGATCGCAGTACACGTTTAGGTTCACCAGGTTATATTGCTCCTGAACAGGATGTGGGTAAAGTTGTTCCCCAATCAGACTTTTTTGCTTTAGGACGTACTTTAGTTCATTTGCTGACTGGTAAACATCCCATGGACATAGGGCAAGATTATGAAACCAGTAAGTTGACTTGGCGCAACCTTGCCCCACAAGTTTCCTCACCTTTGGCAGATTTACTCGATGATTTGATGTCTCCTTCCCCCAAAACTCGTCCCCAAACTGCCCAAGAAATCAAGCAAAGTTTGCAAAAAATTATTAATCCTCCTGCAATCTCCCAAGGTTTACTGAATATATCGGGTATTCATTTGTTGATATTAGTTAATCTGGTTATTTTAGTCATTTTGCTAATTGTAGGTAGCTTATTCTGGCAAGAAAAGCAAAAACATCGCGATTTTGAAGAATCAATTCTCCCCACTTTTAGGGTATTCAGACTCAGTTGATGGATAGTTTGTACCTCAAGAATTCTTCTTTACCCCTTACCCCAATTTTTAATGAATAATCATTTCAGATTTGCTATCTTAAGTTCATTAAGAGAAGTTAAGAATTGTTACTACTGTGAGTTCTCATCATCTGCCACAAACTACCGCTTACGTGCGGATTACTAAGCAGTCTTGGCAACAAGGGAAAATTGAAGGGGAGATTAGGGCTGGCTACTATGAATGGCAGTTCAATTGGCATTTTCGCTGCGGTCGGCTATCGGTTCACCCTTCTTTAGGTAGGGCATTAATTATAGAACCTTTAGGGCGCTTTTTAGAACAAAGCGATTATTTACTCGAACCGGGGGGAGATTATGAGTTTACTGTTCGTGCGGAGTTGTAGGCAATTTAAGAACAAATTCTCAGGATGTGCATAAAAAGCCACAGATTATTTATTTAATTGATGCAGTAGTACCAATTCCTAATGACTCTGGTTGCTTAGATAAGCGACCATCTTCCATATAAACAAGACGATCAGCAAGGTCTAAAATTCGATTATCGTGGGTTACTAGTAAGATTGTACAGCCTTGTTCTTTGGCTAAGTTGTGCATAATATCAACTACATCTCGCCCGGACTTTTTATCTAAGGCGGCGGTAGGTTCATCGGCAAGGACAATTTTAGGACGACTAACCAGGGCGCGGGCGATCGCAACCCTTTGTTTCTGTCCCCCTGATAAATCTGCTGGATAATAATTGAGCCTTTCTCCTAAACCAACCTCCGTTAACATTTGTGCTGCCCGGTGGTGACGTTCCTGCTTTGAGAAGATGCCGTGAACTTCTAATCCCATTTGCACATTTTCGAGGGCAGTTAAGCTACCGTGTAAATTATGGGCTTGGAAAATGTAACCATTGTTTCGTCTGGCTTTTACCAAGTCATTCTCACTAGCCCCACAAATCTCATGGCCAACTACTTTTAGGCTACCAGATTGAGCGGAACGTAAGCCACCGATTAGGGTTAGTAGAGTTGTTTTACCAGATCCAGAAGGCCCCGTCATGATGACAATTTCCCCCACAGAAATCTTTAAATTAATATCAAATAACGCCTGTTTCCGGAGTTTGCCTGCTCCAAAGTAATGGTCAAGTTGATGGACGATAATTGAATATTCTTTTACCATGATTTGTTAATAAATTAGTTAAAAAATATCCGCCGGATCAGCAGATTGGAGTCGGCGAGTAGCGATTGCTCCTGATACGCCACACATTACAAAAGTAAGCAAGAGAACAATAATTGCTCGATTAATAGACATAGCTATAGGTAGTGCTGTTGCTACTGCGGTGAGTTGATAAGCACCTAGTGCAACCCCCAAACCGGGCAAAAACCCCAGCACCGATAAAATAACGGCTTCTTCAAAAACGATACCCAGTAAATAACTATTGCGATAGCCCATTGCTCTAAAGGTGGCATACTCAGCCAGATGGCTATTTACATCAGTAGAAAGTACTTGATAGACAATCACTAAGCCGACAATAAACCCCATTGCTGAGCCTAAATTAAAGACAAAGCTAATGGGTGAGTCAGACTTGATCGAGGCAAGTTCAAAGTCAACATACCCCTCATTGGTTAACACCTGCACATCTTCGGGCAAATGCGCTGCTAAGGCTTCTCTCACTTGCTCTAGGTCATACCCTGCTTCTAAGCGAATTAGCCCCAGGCTAATGCTTCCCGCTTCTTGCTTGGGAAACAGCCGTAAAAAGTTTTGATCGCTGGTAATTAGTGCGCCATCATCAGCAAAGGATGCACCAACTTTAAACAGCCCAACTATGTCAACGGTTCGTAGTCCAATTTCTGTGGTTGCTATCTCACCCTGTTTAATCTTCTCAATCATTTCCTGGTAGTTTCCCCGTGATGCCTGATCAAATAAAACGGTATCTGGCATTTTGATGATCTCTAGTTGCTGATTGATCTCCGGTAGTTTGAAGGCTGGCTGATTGGGGTTTTGCCCCACCAGCAGCATGGAAGTTTTTTTGCGAGTTTGAGGATTTCGCCATTGCACTGAGCCAATGTATAAAGCATCAACAGAAGCGACACCTGGCACGTCTTGAGCCTGATAAAGTCGCCGCCTGGTGAAGGTGCGTAGTTGCCCAAAGTTCTTTGCTTGGGTACTAATCAAAACCAAGTCTGTTTGGAGAATACGGGGATATTGGGTGTTACTTTTGAAAAGGGCATCGGCAAACCCAAGCTGCATAAAAATTAGTATGTCGGCAAAGGTAATCCCGGCGATCGCAGTTAATAATCTAATAGGGTCATGTTTAAGCTGAAGCAGCCCCAAGGGAGTACGCTGTTGTAGGGTTTTAATAAAATTAAGCATATAGCAACTCCTGATTACTCAACTCTAATGGTGGCAGTAACTTGCAGGTTAGTCAGTCCGGCCACTTTTTCACTCTTAGCCCCATCAAGTTCGATGTGAACTTCAATAACTTTGGCATCAATATTAGCAGCAGGATCTTCATTAACAACCTGTTGTTTTTCTACCTGTAAGCCAATTTGTTCAACTTTTCCTTGGAGTGTTTCAGGAATCACAGGTGATTTAATCTCAGCAGTTTGACCAATCTTAATTTTATTAATGTCACTTTGATAAACTTCAGCAATCACCATCATTTGCTGGGTTTGTCCCAAGGTGGCAATCCCCTCCTCAGCAATTTTTTCACCAGGGCGGGTGTGAATCTTCATAACTTGACCTGCACGGGGCGATCGCACCTCAGCTTGATCTAAATCTATTTTAGCTTCCGCAACTGCCGCCAGAGCCGATTGTACTTCTGCTATCGCCGCTGCTACATCTACCGGACGAACTTCTACAATCTGCTCAAGTGTAGCCTTCGCTTGAGCAATTTGCTTGTCACTGGTGGTTTGAATCCGCTTCAAGGCGGCTTGAGCTTCCTGGAGTTGTTGTTGGGTGGTAGTGTAGGTAAGTTGCCGTGCATCGCGCTCAGAGGCGGAAATTGCCCCCTGCTGATATAGGGATTCGTACCGTTGGTATTCAATACGGGCATTTTGCATTTCTGCCTCTAGACGATTGATGGTGGCACTTTGGGTATTCAAGTTACCAACCTGGTCAGCCTCTATTCTGGAAATTTCAGCGCGTTGTGCCTGGATTTCACCTGATTTGGCCCCGGCTTTTACCTGAGCTAGTTTTGTTTCGGCAATTTCAACCTGTTCCTTCGCTTTTTGCAAAGTAGCCTGTAAGCGATCGCGATTATCCAAAACAGCAATTACTTGTCCTGGCTGGACAAGATCCCCCTCTTTAATTAACAGTTCCTTGATGCGGCTTGTTTGGCTAGAACTTGATGCGGTAAGATTAATGACTTCACCCTCTGGCTCCAACCGCCCCAAGGCTGTCACTGTTTTGATTTTAGGTACAGGGGCAACCTTGGTTTGGGCTTCCTCCACTTGGGCAAAGCGAAATTGCCAAACTCCCCAAGCTGAAGCTCCAAATAGCCCTAAGAGAACTAAAATTAGTAGCCAGTTGCGAGGAATTTTTGAAGATGGGGTCTGGTTGCCCAAAGCCTCGGTATTCATAAAGCTTATTCCCAAGATAGAAAGTATTATAATATTTTAATTTTACTAAACGGTTTAGTAATGTCAACTATGTTTTTGAGTAAAATGGGAAAATAGGGTATTACCATTATTCTTTGTGGGTTAATTGCGTGAATCGTTCTAGTAAAAATAAATCAGATAAAGCGGAAGTGATTTTAGCTGGTGCGTTGCAAGTATTCACCAAGCATGGCTACGCGGCGGCCAGTATGGATCGCATTGCCTCAGCCGCAGGTGTATCTAAACCTACCCTATATAGCTACTTTCAAGATAAGGAAGGCTTGTTTATCAATTTGATGCAGCAACTGACCCAAAAGAGCAATGAGATAGTTTTTAGCCTGCGAACTAACCCTGATTTGCCAATTCCTCCTGATCAGGTACTACGTCAAATTGCAACTTCAGTACTAGAAGAGTTTTCTCATAATCAACAGCTTTTAACTTTGATGCGATTAATTATCGGCGAGTCGGAGAGGTTTCCTGAATTAGCTCGAACCTTTATGATAGAAATAGAAAAACCCCTATTAGAACAACTCTCTTTCTACTTAAAATCTCAACCTCAACTGAAATTGCCTGATCCTATGGTTGCAGCGAGGATTTTTGCTGGTTCTATAGTACATTACCTGATTGTGCAAAATATCCTGCAAGGTAAGGATATTTTGCCTTTAGAGCGCGATCGCATGGTTAATGGTTTAGTTCACCTGATCATGGCTAGTAGTCTGTCTATTGGAAATTGATGGGGAAATAGTATCTTCAAAACTTATTACTTCTTGCTTCCCCAAACAAGCTACTACTTTTTAATCACTAGATCAAGGTGTCTTCCAAATACGTTGGTGATAATCTTTGGGTTTAGCGTAGGGATCGCTATCACTATGATGATGGTGGTGATGCCCCTGTTCATGATGTTCATGGGACTGTCCCTCTACTGCGGCAAGACGAAACTTACACATCTCACAATTCATAGCAACTTTACCTAACTGCGCTTCAATTTCTCGTTCCCTAATCACCTGTAATAGTTGGGGTGCAATACCCATCTCTGGCAAACAAGTAAAATCAAGATCGGGATACTGTTCTTCTTGTTGGGCGGTAATGTTGAAGATTTTCTCCATTAAAGTTCCTGTAAACAAGAAATAAGGCAAAACAATAATCCGTTTTGCTTGATAGAAATAAGCACGACGAAAGCCTTCTTCTAAGCGAGGGTGAGTAATACCAATAAAACAGGTTTCTACTGTTTTGTAACCACTCCCTTCCCAGATAATCCTCCCTAGTTTGCACACATCTCCGTTAGCATCGGGATCACTCGAACCTCTACCTACAAATAACAAAACAGTATCACTACGGGAGATATTGTCAGGATTATTTTGGGGTGTATCTAATTGGGCTAGGCGATCGCGCCACAGTTCAATAATTTTGGGGGTAATGCCAAAGTGACGACCATAATTGAAGTTTAACTGAGGATAAGGCGATCGCGCCCTGTCTAATTCGTTGGTAACATCAAATTTGTTATGCCTAGCCGCAAATAATAAAATTGGCAGGGCCGTAATTTCTGTGTAGCCTTGTTGAATACAAGCGTCTACTGCTTTTTGAATTGTTGGTTGAGTTAGCTCTAAAAAACAAGGAATAACCGGACGAGAAGTGTCTAGTTTTTGGTAGGTTGCCACAAAATCAAGAAAGGTTTGTCTCCCTTGTTCATTTCTTGTACCATGACCAATGGCAAGTAAAGGTCTTTGATAGGGTAAAGGGGTCAATTGCAGTGAGTTAAAAACAGATTGGTTGAAAGAATTAGCCGTAAGCATTAGTTTAGATTAGCTCCATTTTCTGGAAACTAGTATAGTAGCAATTTATGATGATTCGACGTTTATTAATGCTAAGCCTGTTAACAGGGCTAGCTTCCTGTGCCATGTCTAATCAGTCTGAGACAAGCGATCGCGTCCCCCAATCTTCTTCAGTTGAACCAGCACAATCTTTGAGTTTACCGGATATACAATGTCGAGGTGAGATTCCTGAAGCACTACAAAAAGAGTTCGGAGAATATCGCCTCGCCCAACCTAATGATTTTATCCCTATTATTCAAGAGTTTGATCAAGAAACTGCCCCCCCAGGCAGAGAGAAAATTACTTACACCTGTAGCCTTTTCACGGCTGATTTCAATCAAGACGAAAAACTAGATTATGCCGCATTGCTAGTAAATCCTCAAACCCAAACTGCCCAGTTTCGATTAGCCCTTAACCAAGGAGGGGATACATTTGCCAACGTTGTGGTTAGAGATTATGTTAAACCGCCACAGCCAATTACTGAAACCCTTTATGTAGCTATGTTTCTCAAGGCTTCAGGAGAAAAGGGAGTCGCCGAAAGAGAATATTTTCCCCTTAAGGTGGGGACTGCTGAACGGGAAGTCTTTATTAATAGTACAGCAATTGAGGTTTGGTTATCTCCTTATCAATTTGGAAATTTCCCTTCTCAATATGAAGAGGAGGACTTGAATGATGCGGTGGGGTATGGATCTGAAGTGTTTTATTTTGTTGATGGTCAACTCAAAACTGTTAGCGTTGCTGATTGAATAGCAGTATTTATTCTTGGCAAAGGTAAAAGTAATCTTGACTGCCTCAGTTAGAATACGAGTATATTTCAGTTAAAATATTCATCCTGCTAAGCCAATCATGAAACTTCGCTGCTGGTTTGTACTGTCTAGCGTTCTTGTTTTATTTTTATCTAGTTGCAGTCAATTTCAAAAATCTCTCAAACCCAGAGAAGGAGATGTAGTTTATATTTCTAGTTATTTTGATAATGGTGGACGCTTAGTTAATCACTTTGTCTCTGGTGATGTCACTGCTATAGATGAACTGTCCAATAGTTATGGCATGACTTATAGTGCAACGGAAGTGGGGGCGCAGGTTAGTACTTTTAAGTGGGGTATTCCCACTAATCTTTATGTGGCTAATCGTCCTGAAATTTCTGGGGAAGTTGTTGCGGAAACTCTGACGGCGGACAATTTTCTTAATGAGGGTAATAACTTTTTTGCTGAAGGGCGTTATCAAGAGTCAGTAGCTTCATACGACAAAGCCCTAGAAATTAAACCTGATTACCATGAGGCTTGGTATAATCGTGGCATTTCCCTAGCGAAATTAGAGAAGTATTCAGAGGCAGTGGCTTCCTACGACAAAGCCCTGGAAATTAAACCTGACAAACATGAAGCTTGGTATAATCGCGGCATTTCCCTACATAACTTAGGGAAGTATTCAGAGTCAGTAGCTTCCTACGACAAAGCCCTGGAAATTAAACCTGACAAACATGAAGCTTGGTATAATCGCGGCATTTCCCTACATAACTTAGGGAAGTATTCAGAGTCAGTAGCTTCCTACGACAAAGCCCTGGAAATTAAACCTGATAAACATGAAGCTTGGTATAATCGTGGCATTTCCCTAGATAACTTAGGGAAGTATTCAGAGTCAGTAGCTTCCTACGACAAAGCCCTGCAAATTAAACCTGATTACCATGAAGCTTGGTATAATCGCGGCATTTCCCTAGATAACTTAGGGAAGTATTCAGAGTCAGTAGCTTCCTACGACAAAGCCCTGCAAATTAAACCTGATAAACATGAAGCTTGGAATAATCGTGGCAATTCCCTACATAACTTAGGGAAGTATTCAGAGGCAGTGGCTTCCTACGACAAAGCCCTGCAAATTAAACCTGACTTCCATGAAGCTTGGTATAATCGTGGCATTTCCCTAGATAACTTAGGGAAGTATTCAGAGGCAGTGGCTTCCTACGACAAAGCCCTGCAAATTAAACCTGATAAACATAATGCTTGGTATGGTCGTGGCAATTCCCTATATGAGTTAGGGAAGTATTCAGAGGCAGTGGCTTCCTACGACAAAGCCCTGCAAATTAAACCTGATAAACATAATGCTTGGTATGGTCGTGGCAATTCCCTATATGAGTTAGGGAAGTATTCAGAAGCAGTAGCTTCCTATGATAAAGCACTGGAGATTAAACCTGATTTCCATGAGGCTTGGAATAATCGCGGCGTTTCATTAGAGAAACAAGAAAAGTACTCAGATGCTTTGGATTCCTATGATAAAGCTTTGGAGATTAAACCTGACAAACACGAGGCTTGGAATAATCGCGGCCTTTCATTAGAGAAACAAGAAAAGTTTGATGAAGCTCTGGAGTCTTATGAAAAAGCTATAGAGATTAAGCCTGATTATCAATTAGCCATCAACAACCGCAAAAATCTACTCCAAAAACTAGGGCGTTCTCCCTCTGAATAAAAACTTACTAAACCATACTTTGTTGTCCCTACTTCCTATCTTCCTCTGCCAACAAATCCTGCAAGTTCACCTCTGGAAAATCCGGCGATAAACCCTTAACATTCTTCCCATTCTTATTCTGATAAACTCCATCTCCTCCAGCCAAAGCTGCTGTCATCTCTTTAAGGGTTATGTATGGATCAGCACCAGGTTTCAAAGTAACCAACAGGGGACAGTTACTATCACCACTCACCTTTGTATGAGCGCAATTCATATACTGCTTAGGAGTTGCCGGATCATCACGATAGGACAGCTTTGTTAAACCATCCTCACGATAGCCTTCTAACTTACTAGCAATTTCTTGGCATCTTTTTGAAGGTGTAAAATTTCCCCCCAAAGTTGTCACCATTTTTAACCAAGGTCTATCTATATCGTTTTTGCGATACATCACCGTCCAAACTTCCCCACCCTTAACAGTATCCGGGCGTAGTTCACAGGAAAAGCGGTCATTCTTACCAAAAAGTACCGGAATCCAAACATCTTTTAAAGTAACGCCTGCAACAGCAACACCAAGACCAAGAATAGCAATAATTAAATTTACGGGTTAGAGCCAGCTTTTCTTCTGAGACATAATCAATCGCTAGACAACCTATCTAGTCAACAATGCTTATTTCTCTAGGATAGCTCGTTCAAAAATTGATAATTAATGTTTATTGATTAATAGGTTTAAGGTTTCTTTGAGGAAGTTTTTTTGAAGAGTAAGAATCTGTTTGAAAAACTGCTTTTTAGGACGCACCTTTTCCACCATGTACATAATACCATGTCAAGGGCGCTTAGCAACAGGCAAAAACTACTATTTAACCCATTTAATCAGTTAGCAAAATTATATAAGTAATAATTTAACTACATTAAATATGCGATTAAACATTTTGAAGTTTACATAACTTCAACTAAAAATTTGTCAACCCCCCAAGGTGCTTGCAAAGAACGCATTTACGTGGTTTAATGGGAAAATCAAAAAATCACTGTGGCCTTTTATGTCCAAAATTAAGCTTCGGTTTATACAACCTCGATAAACCGTTAATTAAGAGATGATTCCGAGAGAAATTACAGCGATGGGAAATTCTTGGATTAACAAATTTTGAGGCGATTTTAAAAGTTTTTTTGACTTATTTTCAGTTTAATGGTACACAAACTAGACTTAATTCTCAGATCCAAAATCAATACAAATAACAATTGAAGTTAACAAGCATACTCAAGAAGCGATCGCAGAACTAATAAGTATGCCTGTAGCAAATCTAATTCAATCGGCTAATCTCTTATCCTTTACCAAAAAGTCGTTTTAAAGGATTTGAAGCGATTCGCCCTAACCCACGAGGAATCTTTTTCTGTGCCGCTTGAACCGGATCTGGATCTGTAAAGATTTTGACTGCGCGATCGCGGAGTTGGTCACTCTGATTCTGATCGGTAGATACCAGAGTTGCGGCCGGCTCATCATTGCCTTGGGTATCATTTAAAGCAGCATAGTAAGCCTTATCTAAACTGGGGATACTAGCGGCGATTGTCGGTAACTCTACGACCCGATTATCTAGATTTTGGCCAATAGCATAAAGCTGTTTTTGTAGACCTTCTGGTAAAGATTCATCTTGCTGAGCGAGGGCGCTCAAAAAAGCGGTTAGGCTTTTTTCTTGTTGGGGATTAAAAAGTGACATAGTTAAAGAGCCATTCTAACGAAAAAAGTGATTCTAGAAGAACCAGGTTAGAAAACTCCTGACGGAGAAAATGGACATCCTTTTTAAGATGGCAACTTTACTGCTCGTGTGATGTTCTTAACCGAATTCCTTTTAAAGAACCACCTTACTTGATAGTAAGAAACTTCACGTTCTTTGATCCTAGATTGTCACAAATATATCACTTCGGGTGTAGAGTCATCCTTGTCTTCTCTAACCTATTACTTAGTCAAACAGACACAAAATAATGGGAGGCTTACACCAATTCCGTAGGGTGTGTTAGTGCGGCCAAAATTCTTGATAAATCAGTAAAATTCAATTCAGCACGTAACGCACCGCCAACAAGTTTAAAAGGCAGGATAATAATGGAAAAATCTGCTAATTCAACCTGTATTTATCATGATGGGAGCGGTGCGTTACGGCGGATAAAATATTGTTGATTTAAACCCATTTTGTCATGCCGCCTAACACACCCTACCGGACTGACTCAGCTAAAACAGCATAACTCTTTTCTATCGCCAATCATCCCTAGAACAGAAAATAGTAACGCACCGCCAACAAGTTTAAAAGGCAGGGTAATAATGGAAAAATCTGCTAATTCAACCTGTATTTATCATTATGGGAGCGGTGCGTTACGGCGGATAAAATATTGTTGATTTAAGCCCATTTTGTCATACCGCCTAACACACCCTACCGGACTGACTCAGCTAAAACAGCATAACTCTTTTCTATCGCCAATCATCCCTAGAACAGAAAATAGTAACGCACCGCCAACAAGTTTAAAAGGCAGGGTAATAATGGAAAAATCTGCTAATTCAACCTGTATTTATCATTATGGGAGCGGTGCGTTACGGCGGATAAAATATTGTTGATTTAAGCCCATTTTGTCATGCCGCCTAACACACCCTACCGGACTGACTCAGGTAAAACAGCATAACTCTTTTTTATCGCCAATCATCCCTAGAACGGAAAATAGAAGTATTGGGAAAAGCGATCGGATTATCTTCTGCTTGTAAGCGACGACGCAACCTTTGTAACTCCGTCTCCTTTAAAGGCAACTCATCCACTAATTGATAAGGTAACAACCCTTCATCTAAAACAAAATCTATAGTTGTACCTGCTGCTGCCCCAGATGACCATTCAAAAGAGTGTACCCGATAAGCGGCTGCTGCAATATGACTAGTGGCGATACTCTTACCCACCACCAAAAAGTTATCAATCTTTTGGGGAATTAATGCCCGCAAAGGAATTTCAAAAGGATAAGCTTGCCCTGCCCCTTGACGTTCTCCTTCCTTTTCTGTATTGCCTGGTTTTTCCGGGGGACTTTCTACCATACAAGGATGAAAATCAATAGCATAGTGGGCTATACCCACAGAATCAGGATAAATGCGCGAACGAGTCCGCCTTTCGACATTTTCTACTTCTACAGCACCTGTCAACACATCTAGGGCATTTATACCTGCTAACTCAGTCCATAAATTTCGGTAAATGTCTTCCGGTAAGTCTTGATAAAATTCACTGCGGTAATCTTGGCGAGAAATATCAATTTCAGCAACATCAAAACCATCCTCATAACCAAAGGAAGGACGACCAATAATTCTCCTGGCTTCTCGCATATAAGGATATTTTGATAAACCGTGAACTGTTCCCATGGGAGAATCTAAACCAGAAAGGAAACGATTATCCGGTTGAGGTTTCTTTACCCCATCTCCTAACTGAGAATCAGTGTCTCCTGCCACCAACCAATAAAAGTAACCCAGGGAATGTTCTTCTCCCCTGGCTAAGGTTTCTGCCCGCAGTCCCCCTAACCAACCCCCAGGTGCTAATTGTCCTGCGGCTTCTAACTGTTCGCGGGTATAAATTAAATTATCTTGGGAAGTTCCAGGGCGATAATCATTACCCCAAGTCCAGTTTTGCATGGAAATATCCCCAGGAGTGGGGGCAGTAAAACCAATACCGCCAAACTTTTCTTCTTCTCCGGTATCAGGACTCCAAATACGGCGATAGGTGAAAACCAGATCAAAATCTGCTAACCTTTCTAACTCGTAACTATAATAGGGTTCGTATTGGGGATAAAACTCCGGCATTTCCTGGGTTTGGGGTTCCTCCGTTGCTTCCATGGCAAAGGTGTAGGTAAAGCCTTGGGTACAGTAGCGATCGCCTTCTACACTCGCAGAAGAAGGTTCCCGGTAGGAACGAGGATCGATACCTAAACGGTAAGGAACATCAGCGAGGGCAATTATTTCCCCAGTTTCGGTGGCATCCACCACATACCAATTAGCGATTTGGGAGGTTTCTGTAGCTAAAGGAACAAAACGAATGATATTTTTCGTAAATAACTCAGAGTCTTCGTAGCGATAAGCATCTTCAATAGTTTGAGAAAGGGGATAGGTATTTAAAGGAGGGGCATCGGGGGCGCTTTGATGTTGAATGGCGATCGCACTTTGCATCTGTTCCCCACCATTAGTTGTTGGAACAGAACTAATTTCTTTAATAACCGTAGAAGGGAACCATTTTAAAGTACCATTACCTTTCCTCGCTGCATCCTCCAACATAGAAACGAGAATATTATGACCATCTTCGGGTAAAAAACAAGACTCACTCACCCAACAATCACCGGGGTTAAGTTCCCTATAACGATCTTGGATTCTTTGGCGCAACTCTAAATAACCGCGAGGATAATAAAGCAGCGATCGCTGGGTAGGGCGTTCATCTAAAGCAGAGGTTCCTTGGGCAGAAATTTGTCCCCCTAACCAATCGGTAATCTCTGTTAAACAAACCGTACGCCCTGCTAATAAGCTTTCATAGGCAGTCGCTGCCCCCGCCAGCCCTCCTCCCACAACCAATACTTCACATTCTACGGTTTGTTCCCCAGAATTAGTTTGGGCAAGGGTAGGTTGGCTAGTTAGGGCGATTAAACCTAAGCACAAAGATAATTTAGTTAGCGATCGCTTCATAATATTGATAGATTTTCTTGTTGTTAATTATTTGTTGTCCGCAGTTGTTGAAACAAAATCTGGAACATTAGGGCGATTAGCCCCACAGACACTAAAGTAAAAATTCCAGTTCCCAAAGCTGACATACCCACAACTAAGGTACGGACAGCCACAGCAATATTCATAGCGGTAGCATTGCCGCTAGGCAGAGGTTTGTGGGCAAAGGTTTCGGCAATCGAAGAAGTTAGGGCATAAAGGGCAACAGCAAATCCTCCCGAAATTATTGCACCAACTAAACAACGCCAGGGACTAACGGTTTTTTGTTCTTTTGGAGATTGAGAGTTACTCATAAACACTTGGATGGGTAATTTATAAACAAAGGTGTTGTTAACAATATCTCTAATAATTCTGCAATCTTTTCAGCCAATAACCAATGCAAATAGAATGGCAAGTTGCCAAAACCTACGAAGATATCCTTTATCACAAACAAGACGGCATTGCTAAAATTACCATCAATCGTCCCCAGAAACGAAATGCCTTTCGCCCCCAAACGGTTTTTGAAATGTATGAAGCTTTCTGTGATGCCCGTGAAGATCCTAGTATCGGGGTGATTCTTTTAACCGGGGCAGGGCCCCATACCGATGGTAAGTATGCTTTTTGTTCTGGAGGTGATCAAAGTGTACGGGGAAAAGCTGGTTATGTGGGAGATGATGGTGTACCTCGGTTAAACGTTTTAGATTTACAGCGTTTAATTCGTTCTTTACCTAAAGTGGTAATCGCCCTCGTTGCTGGCTACGCCATTGGTGGAGGTCATGTTTTACATCTCATTTGCGACTTAACCATTGCTGCTGATAACGCCATTTTTGGTCAAACTGGCCCCAAAGTAGGTAGCTTTGATGGTGGGTTTGGGGCTAGTTATCTTGCCCGTATCGTTGGGCAAAAGAAAGCCAGAGAAATTTGGTTTCTCTGTCGCCAATATAATGCGGCACAAGCTTTGGAAATGGGCTTAGTTAACACTGTAGTCTCAGTAGATCAATTAGAAGCTGAAGGTGTCCAATGGGGTCAAGAAATTTTAGAAAAAAGTCCCACCGCCATTCGTTGTTTAAAATCTGCTTTTAATGCCGATTGTGATGGCCAAGCTGGCTTACAAGAATTAGCCGGCAATGCCACCTTACTCTATTACATGACTGAGGAAGGTGCTGAGGGCAAACAAGCATTTTTAGAAAAACGCAAACCTGATTTTCGTAACTATCCTTGGCTACCCTGAATTTAATATTTTTTAATTAAAGTCAGTTACTAATTGCTGAATTGAACCTAACAAAATTCAAGTAGGACGAAGCCATAAAACTTGCTTTCATCCTACTTGAATTTTATCTTTCAAAAAAGGTATTTATTTTTACTTTTGTTGGGGTCGCAAATAAGCTAATTTATGGGGTCAATACTTTCTTGGAAGTTGCTACTTCCAAAGGCTGTTCTACAGATGAATAGTCGAGAACAAGGGAATTCTCCAAAGAAGCAATATCTTCTTCTAAATGTTCCCAAACATCCGTTTCAAATGGTGGAGCGGCCAAAGGACAAGCTTTCCAATTCCCCTGTACTGGGACGCAAAGTTGTTCACACATACCGCCTCTTCTTCCCTCAGTTTTATAGTGACGGCAGCACCGGCAGGCAGATGTTAAAAAAAGTTGTGTTTTCATTTGTTTTTTCAAAAAGGATTGTCTTTCTTGAAGCTCCAGTTTTAATTTATTCTTTTCTGAAAAGCTTCTTTTTCTTAGTCAAACGATGATTATATAAGGCTTATCTTTGTCTTTGATAATAGCCTGGTTTTAATGTTTTCTTTATAATTACGTCATAAATAGATACATAATCCTTGGAATTTGATTTTGAGCTATGAAGTAATTTAAAGAACTAATATAGATTTTAACCAAAAACAAATAGGGATCAAGGTAAAAAAAGGTAAAATCTTGATTAGGGAGTAGATAGCTAGGAATTTATTACTACTTAAGTAGGAGAAAAGAAACTGCTTTAATCTAAGTTTGAAAAAACAAATGTACGGGGATCACAAATTAAGGGCTACTATGATCACACTTTAACAATGACAGTATTGATACTTAAATAAAAAGATTTCTTTATTGGTAAACTTTAAAAGTTTCGATGCTAATACCAAAACTATTCTCAAAAAAAGAGCATTTTGAGAAATTGCAAGCTGTTATAATCTGTCAGGCATTTAAACGACTTGTTGTGAAATTAATAAAATTTGCGAGATCCTTCCTTTTTTCAGTGTCAAAAGGTGCGAAGGTTTGGGTATACTTTTGGCAAGGTATAAATATGATCGAAGTTTAGGGAAAATCTTTAATTTATGAGTACACCCACCTCAAAACCCGTATTAAATCCCTTATTACAAGCAGCCCTAAGCAGCTTAGACATAAGCTTAGAAGAAGAATTAATCCGGTATAGACGTTTAAGCAAAGGAAGCAAACCTAACTTCCCCCAAGGAAATACCTTAATTCAGCCTCCTCCTACTGCTGAAACTCTCGACCTTAGCCAATCGGCCGAAGCAAGCCCCGAAATAGATTCTGTTTCTACCACTACAGAAATCAACTCCACCACCCAGTTACAACCCAACTCCCCCCAAGAAAATGCCGCTTCAAATTTGGTACATCAACCGACGGAATCTGAAGAGAAGCAAAATCTAGCTGAACCAAATAACAACCAGCAACCTCCCGAAGATTATTTAGAATCTTCTGAACAACTGCTGCGTTCTTTAGAGGAAAATAAATCAGAACCTCAAAAACCTGAACCTCAAAAAACCCCTGCCTGGAAACAAGTTCTTTTCTCTCCTTTAGGAATTGGTTCTGTAGCTGTTTTTGTTGTCGCTAGTACTCTTTTTGGAGCAACTTTATTAGACTCCCAAACAGCTAACAAGTTAGGCTTAGGATTCCTATTCGCTTCTGAAGATAGCGATGTAGAAGTAGAGCCAGTAGATCAAGCAGCTATTGAAGGTGAAGTAAAAGCTAGTCCTAGCGGGCCAAATCTTGCTAATAATCAGGAGTTCACTAAGGAATTAGATTTAGATACCTTAAGTACAGTGGAGTCTGGAGCAACCCCTGATGTCACGGCTACCAGTGAAACTCCTGCTGTCGCCCCATCTCCTATTCCTGCTCCTAACCCAGCCCCTCAAGGAGGTTCTTCGGATTCTACAGAAGCTTTAATTCCCCGTAGTATCGGTTCCCCAACTGATCCAAATGCCCCAACCGCAGTTCCTAACAACATAGCAGCCCAACCAGCCCCAACTAATTCAGTATCGCAAGTTCCAGAAGCAGTACCTGCACCGGGTACAAATGAGCCTTACCACTTCGTTATTGTTGATTACACAGGGGCTGATTCTTTAACTCAAGCGAGAACAATTGTCAAAGATGCCTACCTACGAGAATTTGGCCAAAGTGTCAAAATACAAATGAGTGCTTCTAATAGCGAAGCTGAGGCGCAAAGATTGGTTGATGAATTAAAGCAGAGAGGCATTTCTGCTTCGATTTTTGCAAATCAGTAATTATTGGCTCACCCATCTTAGCAATTAGCAACTAGCCAATGGCAATTCCCCTTTACTTAATCATCTTCGCCTTGGGTGCGGCCATTGGTAGCTTCATTAACGTAGTGGTTTATCGCTTACCCGCAGGACTATCTATTCTTTGGCCTCCTTCTCGTTGTCCCCATTGTTTAAATAGATTGGGCAAAAAAGAGAATATCCCTGTCTTCGGGTGGTTGTGGCTTAAGGGCAAGTGTAAACACTGCCACAGTAAGATTTCTCCCCGCTATCCTATCGTCGAAGCATTTACAGGCATAATTTTCCTTTTAGTATTTAGCTTATTTGGTCTAAGCCTGGAAACATTAGGTTATTGGTTTTTGGTTAGCTGGTTACTAACTTTATCCTTAATAGATTTAGACACCATGACCTTACCTAATTCCCTTACCCAATCGGGGTTAGTTTTAGGTTTGATTTTCCAAGCATTATTAGGCTGGCAAACTACCTCTGAATTATCAGGAGTTGCCAATCAATTAATGGTAGGAATTGGTGGTGCAGTTTTGGGTATATGGTTATTTGAAGCGATCGCCTGGATTGGCACAATCATTTTTGGTCAAACTGCCATGGGTGGAGGAGATGCTAAACTCAGCGCCACCATTGGGGCTTGGTTAGGTTGGAAATATCTTTTACTATCTAGTTTCATCGCCTGCGGCTTAGGAGCATTTGTGGGAGGAGGTGCAATCACCCTTGGTATTTTGAGTAGAAAGCAACCTATGCCTTTTGGCCCTTTTCTCGCTTTAGGTGGAATTTTAGCTTGTTTCTGGGGCGAAACAATACTTTCTGTTTATGTGCAAATTTTCTTTCCCTCTTTCAACTAATACCAAAGAAGTAGGATTTGGTATCATGAAAATTCTTCACCCTAATAATTTTCCTAGTATAATCGGAGCGATCATTTCCTGGAAACTTCTAATCTAAAAAATATTGAGAAGCCCAATTACCATGCAAACCATAAGGAATATGATGCTTAAGATTGAGTTTTGCGAGGAGATTAAGATTGCTAGGGTCGAGGATAACTAACTCAGAACGATGGCGATCGCCGTTATAAACTAGAGTAAGAAGCCAACCCTCATCTTCCTGGGAACTTTGAGGATGAGGTACAAAAACAGGTTCGCTAACAAAGCCGTTAGGGGCTGCACTCCAACTCTTCTGTGTTCCTGTGGTTAAATCTAGTTTGAGGATACCTTGCAAAGGTGCATTCCCCTCTTTTTCTTCAGCAACACCCATAAATAAATAATGGTAGGAACGTCCCACATAATCAGGATGAACTTCAGGAAATTCACAACAACGACTCAACAATAACTGACTGTCTGTAGTTCTCTGCTCTAAATCTAATGTAAAACGCCATAGTTGTCCTGGTGCTAAGGTTGCAAAATCCACATCGCGATAATCGGCATCTTTTTGTACTTGGGGAATAGAATCATAGCAAATGGAGTCGAGGTAAATTTTGCCATTTTCCTCAAAAGCATTAGCATGATGAAAAACAAATCCGGCTTGAGTTTCCAAGATTTTCACCTTTTCATCTGCTTTGGTATTCCGGGGAATAACGATGATGCGGGTAGGGCTTTTGGCTTGAAAGTTAACGCATTCTCCGGCCCCTTTAAAGCCTAATAAAAAAGGTAGGGGGTTAAAAGTAACAGGATTTTGGAAGAAGAGACAATAATTTGGGGTAATAGCAAAGTCGTGAATGAAAGCAAATCCTGGGACGCTATGGTCGTGGCGACGTAGCAATTTTCCCCCAGCATCTAATTCATAAACAGTAATAGTTGTAGAAAGTCCAGGTTTAATGGAAAAATTAACTAAACAAGGCTCTCCTCCATTAAACTTACAACTAGGATCAATCCAAGGATGGGCTGCAAAGGCATCTCCTGGTTGTAAAATCCCATCTAGGTCATCTAACCCCAAAGTCTCTAAATTACTTGGCTCTAAGCGATAGGGTTGTGCCGCTTCCCACAGGGCAAGAAGTTTCCCACCCCAGTAAATGACGTTGGTGTTGGCAATATTCTTGAGGCGAAAATCAAAAGCATTATGCCACCAGCCACCAGGCTTTTGAGTACCAAAAACCCCACGATAAAGGATTTTACCCGCTTGTTGTTCTTCGACAAAAGCTTGAGTGCGAACAAAGCGGTTGCGGAAATGTGCGCGTCCTTCTTTAAAAGAAACAGCACAAACCATACCATCGCCGTCAAAGGGATGATGTATAGCAGTGCCGTTAATATCTAATAATCCTGGACCATTACGAAATAAAGTACCTTCAAGTTCAGTAGGAATTTCTCCTTCAACATCATCAACCCAATAGTCAGATTCTTGGAGTTGAGATTGATAACCTTGTTTCCATTGTTCAAGGTTATAGGATTTGGTGTTTGTAGTTAGTTTCATTAGTTATCAATAGTTTTTAAAAAGTGGTAGTAAGTTTTAAATTAAACTGTTGGCACTAAAGGCTTTTCTATATCCCCTTTCATCTCATGTTCCCCTAACCCTTGCCTAATCAGATTTTCTTTCTCTTCCTCAGCTTGAGGATCACCTGATGGCAACCAGCCTAAAAAAGGTAGAGGTAATAAGCTAGATAGGTTAACGATGACAACTAATAGCCAAAGATTACTAAAATTAGTTTCCGTCACTCCCAAAAGTTTGGTTAACAAAGCCCCCAATTCATGGGAAAGCAGCCCTGCTAAGTTAAAAACGGACATGAGGAGGGCAAACAAGGTAGCTTCCACTCCCGCAGGGCAAAGACGGGCAGAAAGAACCAATACTGGCATAAAAGCTATTTGTCCCATGACGGTGAGAATGAGACTATCTCCTAAACTAAACCAATGGTCGTCTATACCCAAGCTACGATTAGCATGGGTGACTAGGAGTAAAGTTGTCATGCCTAAAACTGCTGAGATAACGGTACTCCAACCAAAGATGACTCGGAAGGATACGCTTTTGAGGAAGCGTTGATATAACCAAATACCTAATAAAGAAGCAATACTAGTTACTAAGCGCACTCTACCTAAAAATTCTGGTTCAAACCCTAATTCGTTGGTGACGAAGAAAAATATCGCCGATTCTCCTCCAGGAGTTGCCTGCCAAATAAAGATAAATAGGGTGGGAAGCCAAATATACTTTTGAGTTATAGCTGCCCAGAGTTGCTTAACTTGGTGCTTTGCCCCAGCAACATTAACCTTGTTGCTAGTTTTTTCTTCGGCAATTAACCAAGCAATACCCGAAACTATGAGGGGGAAAGTGGCGGTGATAGAAAAAACTGTTTGGTTGCTGAAATGCTGTAAGAGCAAACCACTTAAATAAGCTGTGGTTAAGCCCCCCAAAGCCGTACAACTCCAACTTAAAGATTGCAAGGAACCAGACTTCTCCAAAGATTCTTCCCTAGCTCTCTCTACTACCAAAGAGTCTACAATTACATCACTAATGGCCATGGAAAGAGATGTAAATAAAATTGCTGTGGTAGCAGCCCAAGCCGTGTTAACTACTGTCCCCAAAGCTAACCAAGAAGCTGCCCCCAAAATACCGGAGATGATTAAGTAAGGGCGGCGGCGATAGCCAAATAAGGGTAAGCCATCAGAAATAAAACCAAATAAGGGTTTTGTTACCCAAGGCAAAGATGCAATACCCATCAAGGCTGCAACTTGGGCAGGGCTGAGGGCGAGGTCATCTTTAAGGAAAAAGCTAACAGCTAAACGGGCTAAACCGAGTATGCCTTGAACGAAATAAACCGTCATGATGGCTAATAACTCAGGATTCGGCTCGTTGCCGAACAAAATCTTTTCTTTGATTAACTCTTGGAACTGACTTAGCCTGGGAGAAGAAGCTGTCATGAATATTTTTTAAGTTTTATATCATTTTATATCTTATACAGCTAACAGAGATTTCGGTGTAGCTAGAAAATCAGAAATATAACTGTTGAGAAAGAGCTTGGTCGGAAAATCTCTACCTACAGGATGAGAGTCTTGGTTTTCTTAGGGAAACTTCTATGTCATTAGGGAAGAAAGATACAACAAGCAGATAATCAATCTTGGGGTGAGGCTAAGATGGGGTATGACCAGGCATACTGAAAGTGTTGTGTAATATAGACTGCAATTCAATCAAGCCTAATCAAATTTAATTCTTTCTCAAAATTTATTACTTTTTATCCTCGTGCTATTGTGGTCAGTTTTTTCAACTCGAAGAACTCTTTATCTACTTGGCTAACTGATAAAGTTAAAAATTCTTGGGGCAATTTAGCCGAGCTTAAAGTAGTTACCCTTGGTATATTATTGATATCGGGTTCATTGTTAGGTTTGCGCTATCTTGGCTACTCTCAAGCCCTTGAACTCCTGGCTTTTGACCAGCTAGTCCGTTGGCAAAAAGATTTGCCCCCTGACCCACGTATTTTATTAGTAACCATTGCTGAAGAAGATTTACGGCAGCAAAAAGACTGGCCCATTAGTGATTTAAACTATGCTAAGGTTTTGCAGAATTTACAATCTTGGGACGCTAAGGTAATTGGTTTAGATATTTATCGTGATTTACCTGTTAAAAATGGTCGCCAAGAACTTATTGAGCAACTTAGAGAACCTAATGTTTTTGCTATTCGCAGTATTGACATTTTAAAAGGAACCCCCGCCCCTCCAGAATTATCCCCAGAAAAAGTTGGTTTTAATGATATTCCTATAGATCCTGATGGAGTGATACGACGCAACATCATTTTTGCGATTCCTGAAGGAGAAGAATTTTTAACTTCTTTTGCTCTGTTGCTAGCCTCAGACTATTTGGAAGCTCAAGGTATCAAACAACAAGAAAGTCAAGAGAATCCTGAATATCTTCAATTAGGCAAAGCAACCTTCGTTCCCCTTAGCCATAATTCCGGTGGTTATCAAAAAGTTGATGCCGGAGGCTATCAAGTTTTGTTTGATTATCGTAGTCGCTATAAAGCTGCTACAGAAGTCTCTTTTAGTGATGTTTTGTCGGGAGAGATTAACCCAAACTTAGTTAAAGGCAAAATCGTTATTATTGGTAGCACCGCCCCTAGCCTCAAAGATGCGATGCTTACCCCTTACAGTAGAGGTTTGTTTGCTAATGCCCAAATGCCTGGGGTGACAATTCATGCTCAAGCTGTCAGCCAAATTCTCGATGCAGCCACAGGAATTCGCCCTTTACGCTGGTTTTGGTCAGAATGGTTAGAAGGACTATGGATTGTTGGTTGGGTGACTTTAGGAGGTGTTGTCGGTTGGCTACTACGTCATCCTCTGTCCTTAACTATTAGTGCTGGAGTTGGCTTAGGCATTCTACTATCTACAGCCACTATTATTTTTTTTTATTCTGGCTGGATACCTTTAGCTTCTCCAGCTATAGGCTTTTTCTTAACTATAGGAGTGGCTGTTACTTACCAATCCTATCAAGATCATCAACAACAGCAGATGGTTATGAAACTTTTGGGACAAAATACTTCTCCAGAAATTGCCAATGCTTTATGGCAAGGTAGAGATTATCTTTTGAAATCTGGCAAACTACCAGGGAAAAAGCTAACAGCAACAATGATGTTCGTTGATATTAAAGGCTTTAGTACTATTTCCGAGAAGATGCCCCCGGAGCATTTATTAAACTGGCTTAATGAAGTGCTTGATGCTATGACCCATGAAGTTATCAAACGCCAAGGGGCCATTAATAAGTTTACCGGAGATGGGCTGATGGCAGTTTTTGGTGTCCCTTTGTCTCACTTCCACACTGAAGAAATCCAAACAGATGCCCAACGCTGTGTGAATTGTGCTTTGGCTATTAGCGATCGCCTAGAAGAAATGAATGCTAATTGGCTAAGGCGAGGTTTGCCAGTCATTCAAATTCGCATTGGTATTTTTACTGGCCCTGTGGTTGTGGGTAGTTTGGGAGGGAAAGACCGTTTAGAATACGGTGTCATTGGTGATAGTGTTAATATTGCTGCCCGTTTGGAAGCTTGTGAAAAAGACCGTCAGCCAAGTAATTGTCGTATCTTAATAGCTAAGGAAACTTTAGTTCACCTTCAAGATAAGGTGGAAGTGGAAGCCTGGGGACTTATAGCTTTGCAGGGTAAAGAACAAATGGTTGATGTTTATCGAGTTACAGATCGTCTTTTACCGAAGAGTAGAAAGTTAAACCTATAGCCCCCTTAACCTTGTCCCGACAAATGTATTCACTGACAGCTAAACTTTGAAAGAGTTCTCCATATAAAGTAGCCAAACTATAAGCGATAGTGACCAATAAAACAGTAGCCAAGAAACGTCGCTCATTAACACGAGTCTTTTCAAGGTTATAGCCACCAGTTTTACAATCTTTGAACATAGTTTCTATCACCCAACGAGATTTGTAGAATGACAGTGCTAATCGAGGATTATCTAAACTAGTCAAAATATACCAGGGGTTTTTGGGTCCTTACCATCTTGAAGTTGATTAAAAGGAGAGGCTATGGATTCAGGAACTTTGACAACTTTTCTCTGAGGAGCATTTTGGCTTGGCATTTCAACTGCTAATATTGATAAGCTCACATCTCGATTTCTTTCTCTATCTACTTTTCATACCCCTGGTCACCCCTTGAGCATTTGCACAAAGGGTTGGCAGTTCAACTAGACTGCTAACCCTTTGAGATAAAGAAGAATATAGGACTTAGTGAGCTTTACGACGGCGAGAAGCGAAGAAGCCGCCCATAGCTAAGAAAAGACCAGCGAGGGTGCTGGGTTCAGGAATTTCAGTACTTTCAGCAGTAGTGATATCAGTAGGACCTTCAGCAGTAGTTGGCTCAGTAGGACCTTCAGCAGTAGTTGGCTCAGTAGGACCTTCAGCAGTAGTTGGCTCAGTAGGACCTTCAGCAGTAGTTGGCTCAGTAGGTCCTTCAGCAGTAGTTGGCTCAGTAGGACCTTCAGCAGTAGTTGGCTCAGTAGGGCCTTCAGCAGTAGTTGGCTCAGTAGGACCTTCAGCAGTAGTTGGCTCAGTAGGACCTTCAGCAGTAGTTGGCTCAGTAGGGCCTTCAGCAGTAGTTGGCTCAGTAGGGCCTTCAGCAGTAGTTGGCTCAGTAGCAGTCTCGCTAGCAGGCAGACTACCAGTAAACACAGGTAAGTGTACTTCACCACGTTGGTCAAAAGACTTAACCACCACACTACCTTCTAACTCAGTCTGATTTGTCAAATGAGCCAAAGGTGCTAATAGAGAACCATGTAAAGCATTGTTGAAAGTCAATGTTTCCGCTTCATAGAAGTTCCACAACACCTTTTGCTGAATGGAGTCTCCGGTTAACCCCCCCACAATGTTACCTTGAGTCCAGTTCGCAAAAGTACCGCTAACGTTAATAATTGCTGTTCCTGAACCATTCAGGTTTAGTTCAATTTGTTGGGTCTTATCACTGAACAGTTGGGAAGCATCTATATTAAATATAGCAATGTCATCTCCAGAACCATTAAATTTAACAGCACCAGGTTGAGTCCCAGGAACAATCACACTACTATTGCTCGCTAAACCAGAAAGTTGGGTAGAAGTGCCTGTAAGGAAATTTTTCAGTTGGCTAAACTCACTAGCCAGGTCACTATTTTGAGTTTTGCTACCACCGCCATTCATGTTGACAGTAGAGTTGAGAAGACCACCGTACTCTAAATCAGTACCATTATTAATCTGCTTGGGGTTGCCTTCTATGTTACCGACAACCTTTAAACCAACGCCATCAGAAGGCTCGAAGCTACCACCGGCAGAGCAGTGAATACAGTAATTAGAAGAGCTTCCCAACAGGTTGCCACCGATAAAAGCATTACCTTCGACTTCGGAGTTACTAATTAAATCCTCAAATACCACTAAGTTGTAATCACCGAGAGTAAAAGCTGAAGCAATGGTGGGGAAAGCGACTGTCCAAGATGTAGCTATAGCAGAAAGAGCGATTGTAGCGACTGGCTTAAAAATTAAGTTCATAGTAGATTACCGGAGAATTTGTTTGTCTGATTACTTATCAGTATCAGAGGCTCCTGTCTGACTTTGGGTATATGCACTGTATTAGTTGGTGTATGAATTGTAAAGTTAGTAATAAGAGTCTTACAAGTTATGATGAATCTAACTAAAATTCTCTTTCTTTAAGAGAAGACAACAAAAAAGATGATCCAATAATCAAGTAGGTTTACCGATGATATCGACAAACCACTTGGGCAAAAGGGAAAATCTCTGAACTTGTTTCTCTAACTTGGCCATAGCCCTCTGAGTTAATTTAACTCCAGTGTGATAAACTTTCTCCACGAGCCGAACGACAGGTTGCTGACCTCGAAAAGTCAAGTTTTCAGCAAAGCGTAGCACCGTTTCAACACTGTCAAGTAAGCTACCATTCCAATGTTGTTCTAACCAGCCAAAGGTACGCTCGACGGGATTATATTTGCTGTGATAGGGAGGATAGTAAGCCAAGCTAATGTGGAGTTGAGAGTGACAAGCAAACCCCACAATTCGATGGAGAAACTGAGTACGACGGGAATGATTTTCTGGGCCATTGTCCTGGTTTAGTACCAATTTATCGATATCTCGAAAGCGGTCTTTAACCGTTGACCACCACAACTCCAGCAAATCCACAATACAATCTGCCGTCAGTTTGGAGCTGACAAAGAACAAGTACAACTCCTGGTATTGAGGCAGAAAAATACCGTAGGGAGTTATGGTTGTAGTGGGAGTAAAGTCATGGTCTAGAGCTATTGTCCCAACTCTGGTTTTACCTCCGCGATCAAATTCCCCAATCTTGATTACTGCTTTGGCATCCATAGAAATGCGTAGGGTCTTAGGGTCTGCATCTGCTTGTTGATTGACTTGGTTGAGATGCTTAAAAATCTCTTCGGTTTCTGGTATCCGCTTTTTGGGTTTTGCTTTCTGTACTCGTTTTAAGCTATACCCCATTTCGTTTAAGCGACGGCGTATCGTCTCCACACTCGGTAATTCTTCTTCGGTATAGCCTTTGTGTTTGATTAACTGACGACGTACCTGTGCTGCACTCATCCTAGTGTATAAGCGAGTACTCTGGAAACTTGGGTCTGTTTGTGTTTGTGAGTCTACCAAGCCTCGTATATCTTCTCCCAATTGCGGCAGTTTCTTTTCTACTCGCTTACGTCCACTACGTTCATAACCATCCTTGATTTCTTCCCCACTAGTTAATTCCTTTATTCCTTTACGGATTGTTCGTCGATTCCACTTCAATTCTCTTTCTGCTAAACTTTGTCCCCCTACACCTAATTCTTTCACTACTGCTGCCATAAACTGCCGTCTGGCACTACCTTTGAGTTGTTTGGCTGTTTTTATATAAAGAACTTTTATACTTTCGCTTAGTTTCTTCATCCACTTTTTTTACTCTCACAATTCTCCTAATTTAAACTGGATCATTCTTTTTGTGGCTCTCTCTAAGGTGAGTAGGGCTAAGGTTCGAGAGTAAGTTAAAAGTATCTATTTTGCCCCTTTTCCCTTTACCTCTTTCTTATTCCCTATTACTCATAATTAGACTAGGATCAAAAATAGAGTTATTAAAAAGAGGTGAACTATGGCCACAATGGCGCTTACTACAGATAACGTAGAACAAGTACTTGATGAAATGCGACCCTATTTAATGGCAGATGGCGGTAACGTGGACTTGGTAGAAATAGACGGTCCCGTCGTTAAATTAAAATTACAAGGGGCTTGTGGTTCTTGCCCTAGTTCCGCTATGACCTTAAGAATGGGTATTGAACGTCGTCTTCGTGAATATATCCCTGAAATTGCTGAAGTTGAACAGGTTCTTTAGTTACTTCTCCTACCTTTGTCTAACCCTCTCCTGGCAGGAGAGGGAACAATTCTCCCCTGCTTCTCCCTTGACAGGGGAGATTTAAGAGGGGTCTGGAGATGGGAAAGTTTTGTCTTAGTTCAGAACTTGCAAAAACCCTATTTCCCTTTTCTTATTAGAAAGCTCTGCAAAATCCTAATTTTTAATTTACTATACGCGAGAAGGCTTACGCCAATAATTTTTAATTTTTAATTCCCAACCATGTCCCACCCTCTCCATGTTGCTTTTATCTGGCATCAACACCAACCTTTGTACAAATCTCGCAACGCCACCAACGATAACTTAGGGGCCTATCGCTTACCTTGGGTTCGTCTCCATGGGACAAAGGATTATTTAGATTTAGTCCTGATTTTGGAACGCTATCCTCAACTACACCAAACGGTTAACTTGGTTCCTTCTTTGATCTTGCAGCTAGAAGACTATATTTCTAACCAAGCCATGGACCCTTACTTAGCCTTAGCTTTAACCCAAGAAGAGAAATTAGACCAAAATCAGCGCCAATTTATTATCCAACACTTCTTTGATGCCAACCATCATACCCTCATTGATCCCCATCCCCGCTACGCCGAATTGTATTATCAACGTCAGGACAATGGTTATGATTGGTGTTTGCAAAATTGGACAGCTAAAGAATATGGCGACTTACTCGCTTGGCATAACTTAGCTTGGATTGACCCCATCTTTTGGGATGATCCCGAAATTGCCACCTGGTTGGAACAGGGCAAAGATTTTAGTTTAAGCGATCGCCAACGCATCTATACCAAGCAAAAGCAGATCCTCAGTCGCATCATTCCGCAACATAAAAAGATGCAAGAAACAGGGCAATTAGAAGTTACTACAACTCCCTATACCCATCCCATTTTACCCCTGTTAGCCGACACCGACTCCGGGCGAGTCGCAGTCCCTAACATGGCCTTGCCCCAAAAGAGATTTCAGTGGCAAGAAGATATTCCCCGACACCTACAAAAAGCTTGGGATCTTTATAAAGATAGATTTGGTAGGGAACCCAGAGGATTATGGCCTTCGGAACAATCCGTTAGCCCCGCTACCTTACCCTACATTGCCCAACAAGGTTTCAAATGGATTTGTTCTGATGAAGCAGTCTTGGGTTGGAGCATCAAGCACTTTTTCCACCGGGATGAAGTAGGCAACGTTTGGGAACCAGAATTATTATATCGCCCCTATCGCCTAGAAACACCCCAAGGTGAGTTGGCCATTGTCTTCCGAGATCACCGCCTTTCTGATTTAATTGGCTTCACCTACGGCTCAATGGAACCCAACCATGCAGCAGCAGATTTAGTTGGACATTTAGAAGCGATCGCCCGTACCCTCAAACAACACCAAAATGACCAGAATAATGGCTTAGAAAAGCCTTGGTTAGTTACCATCGCTTTAGATGGGGAAAATTGTTGGGAATATTATCAAAAAGACGGCTTACTCTTCCTCGAAGCCCTCTATAAAAAACTCAGCCAAGAAACAGATATTAAACTAGTAACAGTAGGAGAGTTTATTGATCAATTTCCTCCCACAGAAACCATCCCCGCAGCACAACTTCACAGTGGTTCTTGGGTAGATGGTAGCTTCACAACCTGGATTGGTGATCCTGCCAAAAACCGGGCTTGGGACTTACTAACAGAAGCAAGGCAAATGTTAGCTAATCATCCTGAAGCAACGGAAGAAAACAACCCTGAAGCCTGGGAAGCCTTATATGCTGCCGAAGGATCTGATTGGTTTTGGTGGTTTGGCGAAGGACATTCTTCCAACCAAGATGCTATGTTTGACCAACTATTTCGGGAACACTTAGCAGGTATTTACCAAGCCTTAAATGAACCCATACCTCCCCATGTCTACCATCAAGTAGAATCTCATCAAGTGAAAGAAAATCAATTACCAAGAAGTTTCATCAGCCCTACCATAGATGGCTTAGGGGACGAACAAGATTGGGACAGTGCTGGACGGATTGAAGTTGGGGGTGCAAGGGGAACCATGCACCGTAGCAGTACTGTACAGCGTCTTTTTTATGGGTTAGATCACATCAACTTTTACCTGCGTTTGGATTTCCAAGCCGGAGTTCAACCCGGTCAAGATATTCCCCCAGAAGTACATCTGTTATGGTTCTATGCTGGAAAAACCATGTTCAATTCCCCTGCACCCATTATAAACTTGCCGGATGTAGCCCCTCTAAATTACCTCTTCCATCACCACTTAGGCATCAACCTCATCACCCAATCAAATTGGTTTGAAGAAGCAAACGAACAGTATCAGTGGCAAACTAGATCTGGCCGCGCTTCTGTTGCTTTTAATAAATGCTTAGAATTAGCAGTACCCTGGGCTGATCTCCACATTCAACCAGACTATCCTGTAAGATTAATGGTGATTTTAGCTGATCACAGCAAGTTTAAAAGCCACGTACCAGAAGGGGATTTAATTGCTTTAACTTGCCCCTGATTCAATGGTCAATGAGCAATGATGCCTAATGGCAACAGCAAGCCGAACAGTTATCAAGTTATCGGGGCGACCTGTTTTCCCAGTATGATTAATAAACTAGGGTTTAAATTGAGGGTCGCCCATCAATCCGTAAACCAGAACAACTTTTTCCTGAAGATAGTCATCAGGGGCTGGGTATAAAAAGAAAATAGTCGTTTTCAGCGTCGGGATGTAAGTAAAGTTTTCCAACTTATACAAGCCCATTCATCAGGTTTTTTTCTTCAATTGAGCTAAATTATAACTCTGGGGAGAACAACTTCTACTCAAAAAGAGCGAACAATAATTATAATATATTCTCCTAGAATAAAAGTAGCTAATGACAAGGTCTAACTGGCTTAGCCAAAGTAATAATAATCGAGCTAAACAGTCTCTTTATTATACAAATAAAGCTCCCTCAATCCAGAGAAAAAACAAGGCCCATGGTGGAAGCAAGCTAATCTTTTTAACCTTCTTTGGGTTACTCATTCTTTTATTTCATGTTGCTAGTCATAAAAAAGCTTTTTTATTAAAACAAGCTGGTTATATTCCACCTTTAGCTATGACAGGAGGAAACCCTTATATCCGCGCTTTAATGCGGACAATTTCTGTTAGTGAAGCGAAAGATTTTAGCCCCTACACTCTTCTATATGGCGGTGAGCATATCACAGATTTAAGCCGCCATCCTAACCAATGTATTACTATTGTCAATGGTCCTAATGAAGGTAACTGTAGTACAGCCGCAGGAAGATACCAGATTTTAACCACAACTTGGCAAGAAAAAGTGAATAAATATAGCGGAGGAGATACGCAAATTTATAGTTTTCAACCATCATCTCAAGACCAAGTAGTTTATGCTTGGTTAAATGACAAACAAGCTTGGGGAGAGGATATTTCTACCTTGCTTCAAGAAGGAAAAGTTGAGGAGGTTTTAAGACTTCTTTCTGGAACTTGGACAAGTTTAGGCTATGGCATAGAAACCAACCAACTCACCCCTTTATTACCAGAAGTATATGAAGAGGTTTTAGCAGAAGAGTTGGGAAGAAAGTAATAGGTAATGGGTAACAGAACTCATTTCTTTTGGTGTCATACTTGATTGGATTTTCTATTATCTACTTGCTGTTAAAAGCAATTATTTATTATTAAATAAGTCGTTGAGCCAGTCTATAAAAATACTTGCGATCGCATCCCTTTCTACTGTGAATCCCTTAATGATAAATTATTGGCTCGTAGGGTGTGTTAGGCGGTCATCATTACCTGGGAACCAAAAAGTTTTTATCCGCCGTAACGCACCAGTTATTTTCTGAATAAATACAAGTTAATTAACCAGATTTTTCTATTATAAACTCACTTCTTTAGTTCATTTGTGGTGCGTTACGTGCTGAAGTAAATTTGACTCATTTATCAACAATCGTACCGCAGCACTAACACACCCTACCATCTGTTTGAAAAATAGCGAATCGCACTATCATGGCAAGGGACAAAAAGGCAAGGCTTTAGATCATTTATTTCTAGCAATTAGCTATTAGCAACTAAAAAGAATTCAACTCAACAATATCCAACATTGTAAACTGCCTTTCTTGCTCTAATTTCCTAATTTTTTGTTCTGCTAAGCGAAACTCTTGAAAATAATATTGAGAAGTTTTTGGAGAAGTGGCAATATTTTTTTGCCACTGTTCTAAACTATAACGTTTATGTTTTTCGTAAGTTACTTGTTCTAGGGAAGTAATCGCCACTTTAATCAGCAAAGGAGCGCGACTAATATCTTTACTTTGAGTTTCACTTAGGTTGAATAAATGGCTAACTTGAGCTATTTGTTCAGAGTACTCAACTGCCAAATCTCGCAACTGAGAAATCAACTGCTCTTGGTTATATATTTCGATAATTTTTTGCCACAAAAAACGGTGGTGAGAAAAACCAAATAATAGTTCTTTTTCCTCCATCATTAGCCTTATTTCATGACGATATTCAGGGACATGGAGATAAAGGCGTAATAAAAGAGATTCAGCTTGTTTTAGCAGTTCTGATTCAGGATTCTCTGGCAAATAAACAGGAATAACTGTTTCAGTTTGAATTGCTGCTGAGGATTTCCGAGGTTTCTTTAACTTATTAAGAAAGTTTTTGGTATAAAAAGAACTTTGTTGAGAGTCTCCAGGAGCGAGAATTTGCCCACATTTAATAACATAATGAGTCTGTTTATTAGCATCTTCAATGCGACCTAATAATTTGAGCATTTCTTGGGCAACTTGCTCAAATTGATTTGCTTGCTTGAGGTCTTTTCCTACTACAATTTGCTCAAGCTGCCAATCAATCCATAAAGGTGCGTTAACCAAAGCATCTTGATAAATTTGAGTGGCTTGGGGGCTAGATTTAAGAAACTCATCGGCATCTTTCCCATCAGGAAGATTAAGTACTTTTAATTGTACTTGCCCCGAATAAATTAAAGGTTCAATCTCTTTAATCGCCCGTTGTGTTGCCGTATTCCCTGCTTCATCAGCATCAAAATTAAAAATAACCTGCTTCGATTCTGTATAACGTAAAAGACTCTTAATTTGCTCTGGGCTTAAAGCCGTACCCATAGAAGCAACAGCATTATTTATACCAACAGCGTGGAGAGCGATCGCATCAAAATACCCCTCTACCACGATAGCTTTGTCTTCTTTGGCAATAGCTTGCCGCGCCTTATCCAGAGCAAAAAGAGTCTTACCTTTATCAAAAAGTGGTGTTTCTGGGGAATTAAGATACTTCGGTTGTTCATCGGTTAAGGTTCTACTACCAAAACCAATAATTCTACCTTGGGTATCATTAATGGGAATTATCAAGCGATCCCGAAAACGATCATAATAACCACTCCCCTTTTGACGCTGCTGAATTAAGCCTGCTTGCTGCAACAACTCCACAGAATAGCGTTTCACCTCCACCAAATAACGGTAAAGGGTTTCCCAGCCCGGTGGGGCATAACCAAGCTGAAACTGTTGAATCGTCTCTTCATCTAACTGACGTTCAGATTTGAGATAATTAAGAGCTACTTCTCCTTGAGATTGCCGTAAAGCGTGTTGATAAAAATTTGCTGCTAAAGCCAAAATCTCATAAAGTTGTTCCCGTAAAGAAAGTTGGCGTTGTAACTCCTGCCTTTGTTCTGGTTCGAGGGTTTTTACCGGAACTTGATAGCGCCGTGCCAAATTTAGCACAACCTCAGAAAAAGACTGCTGACCAATTTCCATTAAGAAATTAACTGCATTTCCCCCTTTACCACAACCGAAGCAATAATATAGCTGCTTACCGGGGCTAACACTAAAACTAGGGCTTTTCTCCTCATGAAAAGGGCAAAGTCCTTGAAAATCTTTACCTCGTTTCCGCAGAACAACGTGTTCTGAAACAACCTCAACGAGATCAGATCTTTGCTTAACTTCCTCAACAGTATCTGGATGGAGGCGAGGAACTTCCATAACGAAAATATACCAACCAATAACTTAACTATGTATTATGGCATTGTTGAGCTTAGTCCTCTATTTGATAATTTTCGTGAATTGACATTGGATATTTAAAGCATATGGGTAGAATTTTCATCTCTGCTGGTCATGGTGGACAAGAAGGGGGAGTACTAGATCCAGGTTCTATTGCTGGAGGAACAACAGAAGCACAACAGATGATTTTGTTGCGAGATCAGGTGGTTAGGGAACTGCGATCGCGGGGTTTAGAAGTACTATCTGTTCCTGATGATCTTAGCTTCCAAGGGACAATTCAATGGATTAATGCTCGCGCTCGACTAGGAGATGTAGCCCTAGAAATTCATGCCGATGCCTATGAAAATCCTAATGTACGAGGAGCGATCGTTTTTTATATTGCCAATAATACCGAACGAAAACAAAACGCTGAGTTGATTCTCCTTTCCTTCCTCCGGCGTATTCCCCAAATGCCCAGTCAAGGGGCTAAACCGGATACAGCTACCGGAGTAGGTAAACTAGCTTTTTGTCGGCAAATAATTGTTCCTTCTCTATTAATGGAAGTTGGTTTTATCACCAACCCAGACGATCGGGCTTTAATCATCAACCGTCGTCAGGAAATGGCTTTAGGTTTGGCAGATGGTCTAGAAGCCTGGAGTGGTGGTTTGACTACTCCAGTTAATGAACCAACTTATCCGATTATTAACATCAAAATCAACGATAGAAACTACGAAGAAGAAGGCATTCTAGTTAATAACAACTCCTACATACCCGTTGATTTAGCTGATCGTTTAGGAGTAGACCTTACCGAAGATCCGGCTATTCGCCTCATTCAATATCGGGGGGTTGTCTACGTTAAAGCCATTGAACTACGGGATTACAATATTTCTGTGGGTTGGGAAAACTCTACCCGCACAGTTGTTTTACGTTCTATTCTCAAGATTTGCCCTGGAGATTTTGAGCGGATCATGAGCCATGGCAACACCTCAGAGGTGCAACTCATTATGTTCCTCAAAGCTAATAATGAAGGGGCATTGAGCCAATTCCCTGAGTTACCAAAACTTTACCGGGAAGAAGCAGCTATTGAAGGGGTAAACTACGACATCGCTTTTTGCCAAATGTGTTTAGCCACTAACTTCCTTCGTTTTGGTGGTGAAATCAAGCCTAGTCAGAATAACTTCGCTGACTTAGGTTCTGTTAGTGGTGGACCCCAAGGAGCAACCTTCCCCAGTGCTAAAATTGGAGTTAGGGCCCAGGTTCAGCATCTCAAAGCCTATGCTAGTACAGAGCCTTTAGTACAAGAAGTTGTTGATCCCCGTTTTCGCTTTGTCAAGCGAGGTATTGCTCCTTTAGTACAGCAACTAGGAGGGCGTTGGACAGCAGATTTAGATTACGGTGAGAAAGTTTTAGCTATTGTTAGGCGCTTGTACGAGTCAGCAGGGTTGTTTTGAGTAAGAATATAAGGGTGTAAGGGATGAGGAGAAAATTCTTCACTTTACTTGTTAAGAAACACAAGCTGAAACCCTGCTATTAATGATGTAATCAGTTTCTTGATGACTTGCTAAAACTTGCTGTCGTAAGAACCGAACTAAATTAGTTAAATACCTTTGCTAACTTAGAAACAGAAGGCTCTAGGCCCTCAACTTCTTAACCAAAGATCCTCATCTAAAAAACTGATCAATTGATAACTGATAACTGAATTAGGAGACTTCTGTGGCGGCAACGGATTTTAAAGATTACTATAGCATTCTCGGAGTAAGCAAAACTGCTAGTCCTGAAGAGATTAAAAAAACTTTTCGCAAACTAGCTGTTAAATACCATCCTGATCGTAATCCTGATAATAAAGAAGCAGAAGAACGCTTCAAAGAAATTAGTGAAGCTTACGAAGTTTTATCCGACACAGAAAAGCGTCAAAAGTACGATCAGTTTGGTCAATATTGGAAGCAAGCTTCTCAACCTAGTGGTTCTCCTTTTGGTGGAGGGGCTAGCGCTGCTGATTATAGTAATTTCGATTTTGGTCAGTATGGCAGCTTTGAAGAATTTATTAATGAATTATTAGGTCGCTTCTCCACTGGGGCGACAGGTAGTCCGGGAGGCTATAACTATACAACCTCTACGGGTAGGCCTGGTGGCTACAACACTACTGTTAATGACTTTGGGCAAGGGTTTGCTGGTCAGCAAGCACCCACTCCCCAAGAATCTGTTGCTACCCTCCGCCTGACCTTTTCCGAAGCCTTTCGTGGGGTACAGAAGCGCCTTCAAATTGGTAGTGAAATCGTCAATGTTCGCATTCCCCCCGGTGCTAAACCTGATATGCGTATTCGTTTGCGGGGTAAAGGCAGGGTAGATCCTTATAGTAAAATTCGAGGGGACTTATTCTTGAACGTAGAACTAGAACCCCATACTTTCTTTCAATTTAAAGATGATAAATTGCTTTGTGAAGTGCCTGTTGCCCCTGATGAAGCTGTGTTAGGGGCCTCCATTGAAGTACCAACCCCTGATGGCTCTGTCACCATGAAAATTCCTGCGGGTATCCGCCCTGGGCAATCCCTACGTTTGCGGGGTAAAGGTTGGCCTAATCCCAAAGGAGTTCGGGGAGATCAACTAGTAAAGATTAAAATTGCTATTCCCAAAAAAATTAGCACCACTGAACAAGAATATTACGAAAAAATTCGTGCTAGCCGTAGCTATGATCCCCGTAGCAAACTGAAAAATATCAGTCTTTAATAATCAAAGCAAAACCCTAGACTCAACCATAAACCAAGGCAAACTGATAAGATAATTTCTGTGTCTTGGATTACTATCAGAACAACTAACACCCGCTGGGAAGCTGAGTTAATGCAACAATTACTCGCAGCTTATGATATCCCCAGTCGGGTTCTTGATATTGGTGTCGGCTCCTATTTTGGCCAAGGAAGTCCGGCGGTTTTGCAAGTACGTTCTCATGATCAATGGACAGCTTTGCTGTTGTTGAGTCCTGTCGAAGAAGAAGAGTAATCCTTTTATTTAATAATCTTTTTTAGGAATTAACTTTACTTATGTCTCTATTTGACTGGTTTGCTAACCGCAGAAAATCAGAACCCCATACTCAAACAAGACAAGAACGAGAAATAGCTGACGGGCTGTGGACAAAATGCCCTGCTTGCGGAGTCTTAGCTTATACTAAAGACTTGCGAGGCAATCAAATGGTTTGCTCAGAATGTGAACATCATTTGAGCGTTAACAGTGACGAACGCATAGCTCAGTTAATTGATGCTGATACTTGGCAACCTTTAGGGGAAGGACTTAGACCAACAGATCCTCTTAAATTCCGCGATCGCAAGGCATATCAAGATCGTTTGCGGGATTATCAAGAAAAAACAGGTTTGTCTGATGCGGTACAAACAGGAATTGGCGAGATTGATGGTTTGCCTTTGGCCCTAGGAGTGATGGATTTCACCTTTATGGGGGGTAGCATGGGTTCTGTAGTGGGGGAAAAACTCTGTCGCCTCATTGAACGTGCTACCAAAGAAAGGATACCCGTTATTATTCTTTGTGCTTCTGGGGGTGCAAGGATGCAAGAAGGGGTATTAAGTTTGATGCAAATGGCGAAGATTTCCGGCGCTTTACAACACCACCGCGAAGCTAAATTACTCTATATACCAGTTCTTACCCATCCTACCACCGGAGGCGTGACAGCTAGTTTTGCCATGCTTGGGGATTTGATTTTGGCTGAACCAAAAGCAACTATTGGATTTGCAGGCAGGCGGGTAATTGAACAAACTCTCAGGGAAAAGTTACCTGACGATTTCCAAACTTCAGAATATCTTTTACAACATGGTTTTGTTGATGCGATAGTTTCTCGCACTCAATTAAAGAAAACTTTGGCTAAGTTAATTTGCCTTCACCAACCTATAACTACCATCCCAGAAGTCAACAATTCCCATCACGTTTTGAATAACCATAGTAACAATAAGGAACTAGGTTCATCAGAAGTGATATTTTAACTATTAGCCATTAGCCATAATTCTAATCATCAAAACCATGTCTAAATCTTTAAAATCCTTATTAGCCATAATTCTAATTATCTTAAGCCTAAGTTTATCTAGTTGTAACAGCGCTGTTAGCGGTTTAAAAAGCTATGTAGATGCTACCCAAGGATATGAGTTTCTATATCCCAATGGTTGGATTTATGTTGATATTGGAGGGGTAAGAAAGGGCGTTAAAGTTGTCTTTCAAGACTTGATTGAAAAGACAGAAAATTTAAGTGTGGTAGCAAGTGAAGTTTCCCAAGATAAAACCCTTAAGGATTTGGGTACGCCCACAGAAGTTGGTTATAGTTTGCTTAAAAGTGCGATCGCTCCTGATGGTTCAAAACGTCAGGCAGATTTGGTAGGTGCGGAGATTAAAGATGCTCCAACCCAAACCTATTACACCTTAGAATATGAGGTTAAGTTGCCTGATGGTAGAGAAAGACATAATCTTGCTAGCGTGGCTATTAGTCGTGGTCAATTATTTACTTTTAATGTTTCTGTTCCCGAAACACATTGGGGCAAGTTAGAAAAACGATTAGAAGCAGTGGTTGATTCTTTTACAGTTTATTAAGGCATTAAAATAGGCATTATTCAAAGTAATCCTAAATCTTGTAAACACAGTCTGGTAACTTTCAATCTTACTGCGGGATCTGTTTGGGAATCTATATCTAGATTAGTAGCAAAAAAATAAACATTATCGTTTTGTTCTAAGTAACCTACATACCAACCTATTCTTTGGGTTAATCCCGTTTTGCCCCGAAGTAGGTAATCAGGTGTTTGTTCAGCGATCGCAATTTCTTTAACTAGATCAATGGTTCGTTGGCTAAAAGGTAAATCATTTTGGTATAAGCGGCGAAGGAAGTCAATTTGTTGGTGAGGGGTAATTCTTAATTGCCCTGAAAGCCAAAACTTATCTATATCTTCTGGGCTACCGATATTTTGATTGCCATATTGAATTTGCTTAACAAAATCCTGCATTTTTTCGTAACCAATTCTACGAGCCAATACTTGATAAAACCAAACGGCGGAATACTTGAAAGCTAGACGAATGTTTAAATCTTGGTTCCATTGCTTAATAGGAGAATCTGCGAAACCTCTTTCAATGCCATCCCAAGTAAGAACCTCAACATCGTTTTTGATTACGCCAGTTTCTAAGGCAATTAATGAGTTAGGAATTTTATAGGTAGATGCGGGGAGGAAGGCGGTATTATTGCGAGGGGGATTATGTTGATAAAAGCTATCTCCCTTCAGGTCGTAAATGATAATAGAGCCATTAATGCCTAAAGTATCAAAATGCTGTTTGAAACTAACTGTTTGCTCTATTTTTAGTGGAGTTTGTGAATAAACTTTATGTTCTAGAAGAAACCAATTACCAATTATACCCAAAAGCAACAATAATAAAAGACTGAGCCGTTTTTTCATGAATTGTTTCACTTGTTCAAAGTGATTAAGGTTGATTGATAGAATTATTGTTTAAGTTAACTAATTAACTTAAACAATAATATAAATTATTTATCTGTTGAGGGAACAGATTTAGCGGGTGGTGATTTTTCTGCTAACTTGTCTACTAAATTGGGAATTCCTATTCCTGCTAAAAGTGTACCAATTGCTCCTACTGCTGCCCACAAAAGCGCCCAATTAATATTAAGTTTAGGCTTGCTAATTTTGATTAAATGAGTTTTTTCTTCTGGCATAATTGCTTTCAAACTCAATTCAGCTAACCATTCTGCTACGGATTGGGGACGATCTGAAGAGTCAACTTTTAAGGCTTTAAGGATAGCTTTGTTAAGGCGATCGCTAATTTGAGAGTTAATTTCTTTCGGTGCAACCAACTTATCTAAGGCACAAGCCCTCTTGAAAGCATCAGCAGGAGTTTCTTTTGTAAGCAAGACATAAAGAGTTGCCCCTAAAGCATAGATATCAGTATAAGGACCTCGTTGGGCAGTTTCTGAATATAATTCTGGGGCAGCGAAACCGGAGACAATTTCTTCTGTACGTTTTTTAGTTAATTCGCGGTCAAAATCCAAAGCTAAACCAAAATCAATCAATACAGCTTCTTCAGTGTTGCGTCTAATTAAAATATTACCCGGTCTAACATCGCGATGTAGCAAGCCATTGTCATGAACTTCAATTAACGCGCTACCAATTTGTTGAATGTATTGTAAAGCCTCTGCTTCCGGTAGAATTTGTGGCGATCGCTTTGCTAAATCCTCCCCTTCAATATATTCTGTCACCATGCACCACAAACCCTGATCCTTAAATAATTCCCGCGCTTCGACAATATGGGGATGTTGGCATTTTGCTAACTTGAAGGCTTCTTGAATAAATACTTGTTGCAAGCGTTCAAATTCATTTCCTTGTAAGGCTTGATCGTTGAGGGTTTTAATAACGAAAGGCTTATCTTTTTTATCCCTGACTAAATAAGTAATACCAAAACGCCCTTGCCCTATTTCTCTTTGGATTGTATACCTACCATTGTGAAGTTTCGTTCCTGGTTGCCAAGCCATATCTTTTTGAATAGTTGCATAGCTAATCCCTTTAATAGTATACGACCCAGAGAAACAGGAGATTGCCCAATGGATAAATTGAGTTTATATCGCCAATTAATTCAAGAGTCCCTAAAACAAAGGGCAGATTTGCGATCACCAGATGATCCAGTCAGGAGTCAAACCATTTTTGATCGTGAAGATGACCACTACCAACTTATACATTTAGGTTGGAAAGATAGTAATACTCGCATCTATGGTTGTATCATACACGTTGATATTATTGATGAGAAAATTTGGATTCAACATGACGGTACTGAATATGGAATCGCAGATCAGTTAGTAGAAAAAGGTGTACCGAAGCAAGATATTGTTTTGGCTTATCGTCCAGCTTATATAAGGCAGTATACAGATTTTGCGGTGGGATAAGAGAATTTTTATCGCCTTTATTTCAGACAATTTATAATCTATTGCAGAGTAGTAAATAGGGAATGAAGGAACGCAATGAAATACAGAAAGTTGAAAAGATTACGGGAAAGAAAGCTTTGCTCGTTTATATCTCCGGAAGAAATTGCTAAGCGCAAGGAAAAAGCTGAAGCTATGGCTAAACTTGGGCGAGAGATTTTTTGGCGAGTTTATCCGGATTTGGTGAATAAATATCCTGGTTGGGCAATTTTGATTGAACCAGAAAGTGGTGATTATTTCCTCGATCCTGATCCAGAAGTAGCTTTCCGAAAAGCACGTAAAAATTATCCTTATGCTGATATTTTGGAGAAATGTCCTAACAAAACAGGTTGTGCTGGCAGGATATGATTCAGGGCTATTTTACAAGTTTTATATCCCATACCGCTATGGATTAAAATCCACAGCTAACAGCTAAAGTCATCTCAAAGATGACTCAGAGTTTTTTAGTTTCTAGTAAGAGAGTGCTTTGAGATTTCAAGATTATGGCTCAACAAAAATGAGAGGAAATTTACGGCTATAAAGCTAAAAGTCTCTCTAACTCCCTACATAACTTAAACAAAAATGAAACAATTCCCAGTCATCTTAAGATGACTTCTGCTATTAGCCCGGAATTTATTCCTGGGCGAGATGGGAGGAATAATTTTTCTAGTTTTAATTTGTAAGGAAGAATGTAGGGTAAAGGTTGTTGACTAATGGTTAAGAACAAACAGCTTAATTTCATCGATTTGTAGCATATTCTTTTTATTCCATCTAACTATTAAAAATTGCTTTGTAAGCAAATCCCAACAGTCCTCCTAAGCCTAATCCTAGTAAAGAGGTGCTTGCTAAGATTAGGAAAGTATGAAATCTGCTGAAATATTGAATTAATTCTTCACTAGCCAGAGTCTCAGCACCAGCAGCCATAGCCACAGTCATAGCCATAACCATAGCAGCCACAGTCTCATCCTCAGCCACAATCAAAACCATAGTCATAGCCACACTCACAGCAGCCACACTCACAGCAGCCACAGTCATAGCAGCCACAGCCACAGCCACAGCCATAACCACAGCTAACATCCATACTACATATGAAACAGAAGATAACGAGAAGATAATCCCTGCAAAAACATAAACAGCCAATAAGAATTTTAACCCAACCAAAAGAATAACTTTCTTATTCCTTGGCTTTTGTACTTCTAACAAATTTAACCACTTCTCAACAAATTGAGGACGATTTTCTGCCTCTAATTCCATCCCCTTAAAAATTGCCTTATTCAAATCTCTACTAACTTCTAAAACCAACTTTCTCGGCGCAATTAAATTAGCATTATCTATCTTGCGGGCAAAAGAACTAGTAGGACGTTGACCCGTTACCAAAAAATAAAGAGTTGCAGCCAAACAATAAACATCGGCATTCTTTTCCCTACTACCCTTCATCATTTGTTCATTCGGAGTTTTCAACGCCACTAATTCCTGGTGGAAAGTATCCAAAGCCTTATAAGTAATACCGAAACCACCTTGCCCTAAAACTTCCTGGATTACATACCGACCCTTCTTTACTTTGTATCCTTCTGCCCAAACCATAGATCAGTTTTTTCTAAAACCCCTAACATTTTTCTAAAACCATCAACAAGTCTATGTTATTCGCTCTTAAAATTTGGCATCGTGGTACTTACAATATTAAAGGACTGTTTTATTCTTCCTATTCTGAATTAGTGAAAGTTCCTACCTTCGTCTTAGCCTCTGCCTCCCCTGCCCGACGCAAAATACTTGCAGATGCAGGTATTAAAATTATTGTTCGTAAAAGCGACTTTGATGAATCCCAAGTTAATCTTAAAGATCCTCGCCCTTTAGTAGAAACTTTAGCTGTACGCAAAGCCGAAACTGTTGCCCGTCAGTTTGAGGATGCCTTAGTTTTAGGTTGTGATTCTGTACTAGCTTTAGATGGGGAAATTTATGGTAAACCGGAATCTCCTCAAATTGCGATCGCCCGATGGCAAAAGATGCGCGGCAATAGCGGTTTGCTTTATACTGGCCATGCTCTTATCGACCAAAATAAACACCAAAAAGTAGTCCGGTGTGGTGTAACTAAAGTCTATTTCGCCAATATTAGCGATCGCCTCATTGAAGCTTATATTGCCACAGGGGAACCTTTAAATTGTGCAGGTTGTTTTGCTATTGATGGCAAGGGAGGATTGTTAGTAGAAAAGCTAGAAGGCTGTCACAACAATGTTATTGGTTTGAGTCTCCCTTTGTTACGGGAAATGTTAGAAAAACTGGGCTATAAAATAGAAGATTTTTGGTTAAATTAAGGGCGAATTGTTAACATCCTAATTCTTCAAAATCAGGAGGAAGTACAAAGTTAGCTTGTTTATTTTCCGTTAAGGTTGGCTCATTTTCAGCCGTCTCTTCTAACTTAGCTAGTAAACTCTCCGCTTCAAGATCACCTTTTTCTGCTTGAAGTTGAAGATAATATCGCAATTCATTAGTTAAAGTGTCAGGAATTTCCATAATGTTTAATGTTATTAATTGCCGAGCTTTATGACTTGAGATTCAGACAAATCTGTTAAACTAGCTACCTGTTCCACAGTCATACCTTGTTCCAACAATTTCCTTGCCACCTGGTGTAACTGAGACTCTGCTTCATCTGCCCTTTGTTGTTCCTGATTAGCCCTTCTTTGTTCTTCCTCAGCCATTTCTTGAGGAGTAGGCAGCAATTCCCCATGCAAATTTGCCCAGCGTAACCAAGTTGCTTTAATACCTTTATAACTGCCTTGCCAACGCACTAAACTTAAACCTAATCTTTGAGATACTAACTGATTTTGCTCATTAACTACTATGGGTTGATAGACACCATTTTGTAAACGAAATCCTGCCCAATCATCTGGCTTAAAAGGGTCAAACCAGAAATATTCTGGTACACGCATTTGATTTTGATAAATCTGCTTTTTCTCTTTTTTGTCATACTTAGCAGTGGTTGCTGACAAAAGTTCAATAACTACATCGGGGGCTTTTCCTTCTTCCCAAATTACCCAACTTCGACGCTCACCTTTAGGTACATCTAATGCTACAAAAACATCTGGCCCTTTATAATCTTTATTTTTAATTTGAGCCAAGCTGTAGTAAACAAACATATTACCACCCACATAGCCATTATCCCGATTATCTAACCAAGATGAGAGGCTATAAATGAGCAGATCCATTTGTGCCTTATGCCTTTCGCTTTCCATTGGTATACCATCATCATAGGGAAGATCAGCCTGAGTAGGGGGGGCCGTCACGGGCATTGATACTGTGGTTTCAGTGAGTATAAGCTGCTCTGACATGACTTTCCAAAAATGTTAGTTTACCAGATGTGTACTACTTCTATGTTAACGGATACTGGTTTGAAGCAAATATCATTTTGTCTGAGATTACTAACTTTTCTCTAGTAAAAATTTCAAGAATTTTAACTTCCCTTCATAAGGTGGATATTTTAATTTAATATCTAACCAAAAAGGCTTTTTCAAAATACTTTTTTGATGAGAAAAAGCATCAAATCCGGCTTTACCATGATAACTTCCCATACCACTTGCCCCCACACCACCAAAGGGTAATTCACAGGAGGCAACTTGGGAGATAGTGTCGTTAATACAAACTCCCCCAGAGGAAGTTTGTTCTAATACTTGTTTTTGTACTTGCTTATCTTCAGAAAAAATGTACAAAGCTAAAGGTTTAGGTCGAGAATTAATCGCTGTGATGGCCTCTGTTAAATTCTCATATTCTATAATGGGTAAGATCGGACCAAATATCTCTTCAGCCATAACTTCATCGTCCCAGTTTATCTGATCAATAATAGTAGGAGCAATATAGCGTTCTGCTGAATTAGTTTCTCCTCCCACTACTATTTTTCCTTCTTTTAATAAGGCAGATAAGCGTTGAAAATGCCTGTCGCTAATGATACGACTATAATCTGGGCTAGTAGCTGGATTTTGCCCATAAAATTCTTCCAGACATTTTTTTAGCGCAGTTAAGAATTGGCTTTTAATACTGCTATGAACTAAAAGATAATCTGGGGCAATACAAGTTTGTCCGGCGTTGATAAATTTCCCCCAAGCGATTCTTTTAGCACTTATTTCTACATCTGTATTACTATCAACAATACAAGGACTTTTTCCTCCTAATTCTAAGGTTACAGGAGTTAAGTATTTAGCCGCAGCCTCCATAACAATTTTGCCTATGGCTGTACTACCTGTAAAAAAGATGTGATCAAACTTTTGTTTAAGTAATTCAGTAGAAACTTTCTTGTCTCCTTCAACTACGGTAATATATTCAGGAGGGAAGACTTTCTCTATTAGTTGGGCAATTATTTGGGAAGTATGACTAGCAATTTCCGAAGGTTTAATAATGACACAATTCCCCGCAGCGATCGCACTAACTAAAGGTGCTATAGCTAATTGAAAAGGATAGTTCCAAGGACTAATAATTAAAACCACTCCTAAAGGTTCAGGAATTATGTGAGAAGAACCAGGTAAAAGAGCTAGAGGAGTGGCAACTTTTTGGGGCTTTGTCCAAGTTTTAAGATGCTTAAGGGCATGACTAATCTCCTTAATACATAAGCTTACTTCTGCGGCTAAAGATTCTAACTTTGGTCTTTTGAGGTCATTATACAAAGCTTGAGCTATTTCTTCTTCTTGGCTTTTAATAGCTTGTTGAAGAGCTTTTAGCTGTTCAATCCTAAAAGTAAGGGAGCGAGTTTTTCCTGTCGCGAAAAAGCTCCTCTGCTGAGTGATAATTTCACTAGTAGCAACTTGAGTAATCATCTTATATAAAAACCCTTTGCTGAAACTTTATTTAAACTTTCTCTATTAGTTACTGTCTATTGCCTCAAGTCAACCTGACAAATTTTTATGGCTTAATTCATTCTAACAAATGCTAGGTAAGCGAACAATAAACTCACTCCCTTTCCCTAACTCTGATTCTACTTCAATAGTTCCTTTGTGGGTTTCAAGAATACGACGAGAAAGATGTAATCCTAAACCACTACCAGAAAGATTATGATTGCCTTGACGGAATCTCTGAAAAAGATTTTTCTGCTCTTCTAGGGAAATACCAGGTCCAGTATCTTGAACTTTCACAACTACCCAGTTAGTGCCATCCTCTGGCTCAGTTTGTGTTAGTAATTCAATTTTTACAGAACCGCTATCAGTAAACTTAATGCTATTACCAATTAAGTTAGTAAATACCCGACGTAACTCCAGATGATCTCCTTCTACAGGATTGTATTGTTGGTAAATTTTATAGTCAAGTTCTAAACCTTTTTCTTCAGCTAAGGGGGCAAGTTCCGGAACAATCTCGGCAATCAACTTATCTAAATTAATAACAGAAAAATGCAATTGCTTGCGCCCAGCTTCATAGCGATAAACCTCAAGCATTGTATTCACCATTTCTAGCAAATTACGGTTACTGCGGGCCATTACTGTAATCGCTTCTACCATATTAGGGGGTAAATCCCCTAAAGCACCCTGTTGAAACAAAGACAGCATTCGATCTGCTGCAACCAAAGGAGTACGCATATCGTGGGTAAGACGAGACACAAAATCTTCTCGCTGACGAGCAATCTGATCTCTTTCATCTACACTATGTTTAAGTCTCAGTAGCGATCGCACCCTAGCCAGTAATTCATCAACTTCTACTGGTTTACGGATAAAATCATCCGCGCCACTATCTAACCCTTTAACAGCACTAGGTTCATCATGGGCAGTAATCAGCAAAATGGGGATAAAGGGCAAGTTACGATTTTCACGAATGCGCTTAGTAACCTCCAACCCATCCATTTCCGGCATCATCACATCTAGTAATACCAAATCTGGTGGGGATTGTTCCACTCGCACTAAACAATCTGCCCCATTAGTAGCCAAAGTTATGTCATATCCTTCTTCTTCTAAGATGCTTTGTACTAAAAACAAGTTATCGGCAGAATCATCAACAACTAGAATACGGTAGGTTTTAGTAGACTGCTGAAAAAGAGAAGATTCCATAGGAAGATAAAGTAATAAGTAATAAGTAATAAGTTAAGTCCTATAATTGCCTATTCCCTATCACCATTAGCCATTAGCAACTATCAAACAACAACTATAAACTTCTTTTCATCTACCTCAATTGTGAGATAGTGTTTTTTGTGCAGGAAAATTTCTACTGCAACACTTCTTCCAATTGATGCTGCTGCCACAGAGAACGATATAAACCAGGAAGATTAAGAAGTTCTTCGTGGCTACCAGTTTGAACAATTTCTCCTGCGTCCATAACTAAAATACGATTAGCGATCGCTGCTGCCGAAAGTTGATGGGAAATGAAGATAACTGTTTTGTTTTCTACTCCTCCTGAAAGGTTTTGTAGAATCTGGGTAGCAGTTTGATTATCAACGCTAGAAAGAGCATCATCAAGAATCAAAACTGGTGCATCCACCAATAATGCCCTCGCCAAAGAAGTTCTTTGTCTTTGCCCCCCTGAAAGAGTAATTCCCCTTTCTCCTACCAAAGTTTCGTACTGCTTGGGAAAACTGAGGATTTCTGGGTGAATTTGAGCTTGCTTAGCAGCGTATTCTACTTCTAACAACTCTTGGGCTGGATCACCGTAACGAATATTATTTTTAATTTTAGTACTGAATAAAAAGCTTTCTTGGGGAACATAGGCGATCGCCGCCCGTAAGTCTGCTAATTGCAGATTGGCTATATCGTAACCATCAAGGAAAAGCTGTTCGCTATCAATATCCAATAAGCGAGGTAGGGCATTAGCTAAAGTTGATTTTCCTGAACCAATAGGACCAACAATTGCCACCGTTTCCCCTGGTTGGATCACAAAACTAACCTCCTTGAGAGCCGGTTCATTGGCTCCTGGATAGGTGTAACTAAGCTTATCCGCCTTAATTTGACCTTTGACATCTTTTAGAGGCAAATAAAGCGAACCCAGAGCATCTTTTACCTGGGGTTGTACTCGCAAAATTTCTTCTACCCGCTCAATACTAACTTCCCCCCTTTGGTAAGCCGTAATCGTAAAACCAAGCAAAGCTGTAGGAAAAGCAAGCCTTTCTACATAAATCAGTAAAGCAATAAAATCTCCCACTGTAATATCACCCCTAGCAATCGCCCCTGAACCTAACCAAAGAATGATTAAAAGACTAAACAATGCCAGCCCTTCTACCACAGGAAATAATAAATTTCTTGTCCTTGCCAACCTCAAATTCGCTGCCAATAAACGCTGATTTTTTTCGTGGAAAGCAGAGCGTTCATTCTTTTCTTGAGCATAAATCTTAATTAAAGAAATACCGCTCATATCTTCTTGAATCAATTCGCTCAAATCAGAAAGTCTTTCTTGCACCTTTTTTTGCTGCTTCCCTAAAGTTTTACTAAATATTTGTACAATAGTTAGCATCAAAGGATAAATAGCCACAGCCATAAGAGTTAACCTCACATGGATAGACAACATCACCGGCAAGGTTAGAGTATAGGCAAAAAAAGTATTTGCCAAACTTAAAATAGCAAAACCCAATAACCGGCGAACATTATCCACATCACTAGTTGCCCGGTTAATCAAATCTCCAGAAGTATTGGTAGCAAAATAAGCTGGTTCAAGTTGTAAAAGATGCTGAAAAATCTTCTGTTTAAGGTCAAATTCCACCTGTCGCCCAATACCAAATAAAGTCATGCGAGAAAACATACGCATAACTAACATAATTGAGGCTAACAAAAGGATAAGTAGAGAATAGCGCCAAAGCTGCTCCATACCAAAATCAGTTTGGAGTTGGTCAATACTATCCTTAATTAACAGAGGAATGTAGATTCCTATACCATTAACAACTAAAAGAGCGACGATACCTAAAAAAACCTGTCGCCAATAGGGGCGCAGATAATTACCTAATTTCTGTAGCTGTGAGTTACCCATGCTACAAATTTAACAAGTTTTATATTATTCGTGGGGAAAAGATGGCTTGAGCTTATCTACGCAGCAAAAAAAAAACTTTGTCAATATGTCTTAAGTATTCTATTTCTTCCAACAACCTCTTACTTATGTAAGACAATTATTACGAATTAAGAAATTAATTGAAAATGGCTTAAAATCTCTGTATCGTCTAAAAAATAACGTACAGAGGTAATTATCTATGTCTCTTTATACTATCTTGATAATAGCTTTAATTGTATTCTTAATTGCATCTTTACCTGTATATCCTTATAGCCGGAGATGGGGATACTATCCAACAGGTGGATTAGGAGCAGTGGTACTTATCTTGCTCATTTTAGTGCTTTTGGGTGTTATTTAATAACTACTAAGCTAAAACGCATTTAAACTAGCATTTAAGGCGTTGGTAATTTTGAGTATGATTGTTATTTGCTGGCGATCACCAAACCGTTGAAGTGCAAATACTTCAGATTATTAAGTTTTTGTTTTCATACCTTTATTGACCAACGCCGACTTTTTTATTGGCTAAAATCACAGATTATTATTTCTTTGCCCACCTTTTTCATATACTTCTTGTTTACTCACAATAAACAATCCGCTCATTGCTTTCTCTGCAATCCAAGGGCTAGATTGATCTTGAAGATTATTTATTGAGTTTCTCTAAATAGAATCGGAATAAGTAATCAAATGCAGTACCAACTAAGCCGTGGTTTTCGTATGTGGCTCAACCAGCAAAGTCTTATTTTTATCTAACTTAGGGACTGCAAAAGTAGACTGGATTTCGTTTTTGAGTTCTTTGTCTGTTTTGATAAGTGAGGTAAGGCTCATGTTTTTTATTTATCTTGCGATCGCGTTCTAGGATTTTAGCTTCAAACTTATGGCGAACCTGAGATTCATAGATTTTCTGATTCAAAAAAATCTCTAGTCTTAATTAGGGCAATACATCTTCACTTAACAATCTCTTCGTCTTGCTCAGACAAAATTAGTTAATCTTAGAGTATAAATAAAAAAATATCTCCAAAATTAATGGATAGTAAGCAAATAGCTGATTACATTGAAGCCACAGACGGTATTTCTAAACCTTGGTTATTAGTACAACTACGTCTTAAGAAACTTCAAGAAAGGCGAGGAGAAATTTCTCAACAAGAGTATTTGCAGCAGCTAGAAGATATTCATCAAGATTTAATAAAGCTAGGAAAATGGTGGAAAGGCAGAGAGGGAGAAGTTTTCGGGAATGTGTGAGGGAGAGGAAGCTCATAACTGAATCATTGATAACTGATAACTGATAACTGAAACATCATGGGGCAATCTAAACCTAAAACTCCTAAAAAAGAACTTGATCTTGGGGATAGTAAATATTACTTCAATCGGGAACTAAGTTGGTTAGAGTTTAATCGGCGAGTTTTACATGAAGCCATCGATTCTCGTACCCCTTTATTAGAACGACTTAAGTTCATGGCTATTTTCAGTTCTAATTTAGACGAATTTTTCATGGTGCGGGTAGCTGGTTTAAAACAGCAAGAAAAAGTTGGAGTTAGCAAAATTACTGCTGATGGCCGCACTCCCACAGAACAATTGCGAGATATTAGTAAAAAATTAGCACCCCTAGTAGAACAACAAGATCAGTATTTTGAGTCAGAATTGCGGCCCTTATTAGCGACAGAGGGGATTAATTTATTTAACTATACAGACCTTAACCAAAAACAAAGAGCTTATATACAAAGTTACTTTGAAGAACATATCTTCCCTGTTGTTACTCCCTTAGCTGTTGATCCTAGCCATCCTTTCCCTTACATTTCTAACCTCAGCTTAAACTTAGCGGTGGTAGTTAAAAATCCGGAAACTGAAGAAGAATTATTCGCCCGTATCAAAGTTCCCAAGGTTTTACCACGCTTTGTCACTTTGCCAGAAGATTTACGCCAACGTCATAAGGAGAATAAAAAGGCAATTTGGGCGGGGATTCCTTTGGAACAAGTAATTTCCCATAACTTAGAATCACTGTTTCCTGGCATGAATATCCAAGAATGCCATCCTTTTCGGGTTACTCGTAATGCAGATATAGCCGTTGAAGAAGATGAAGCTGATGATTTATTGCTAGCTATTGAAGAAGAATTGCAAAAAAGGCGCTTTGGTGGTTCAGCCGTTCGCCTAGAATTAACCGGTTCAACCCCAGATAGTTTACGGGAAATGCTGGCAGAAGAACTCTTTTTAAAAGAGGAAGATGTTTATCTGTGTTCTAGCTTTTTGGGTATGTCCGACTTGATGAACCTCATGGAAATACCCCGCCCTGATCTTAAGCACCCGATTTGGCATCGTGCTATCCCTCCTCGCTTACAAAGAGTTGCTGAGAGTCATGAAGGCAATGACGGGGAAGAAGAAAATAGTTTCTTTGATGTTATTTCCCAAGGCGATTTGCTGGTTCACCACCCCTATCATTCTTTTAGGGCGACTGTCCAAAGCTTCATTACCCAAGCGGCACATGACCCTCAAGTGCTAGCAATTAAAATGACTCTCTACCGTACTTCAGGGGATTCTCCTATTGTCCAAGCCCTTATTTCAGCGGCCAGAAATGGTAAGCAAGTAGTAGCCTTGGTGGAACTAAAAGCCCGCTTTGATGAACAAAATAACATCCTTTGGGCTAGAAAGTTAGAACAGGCTGGAGTTCATGTGGTTTATGGGTTAGTGGGGTTAAAAACCCATACAAAAATCACCTTAGTAGTACGTCAAGAAAAGAATAAAATTCGCCGCTACTTCCATGTGGGAACAGGAAACTATAATCCTAAAACGGCTAAATTATATACAGATTTAGGACTATTAAGTTGTCGAGAAGAGTTGGGTGCAGACTTAACAGATTTATTCAACTACCTCACAGGTTACTCTCGGCAAAAATCTTACCGCAAACTATTAGTAGCCCCGGTGAATTTGCGCGATCGCATGACAGCTTTGATTAAACGAGAAACCGAACAAGCTAGCCAGGGAATTGAGAGCCGTATTATTGCCAAAATGAATTCTTTGGTAGACCCCCAGATTATCACTGCCCTCTACGAAGCTTCCCAAGCAGGGGTTAAAATCGACTTAATCGTTAGGGGAATCTGTTGCTTGCGCCCTGGAGTCAAAGGAGTGAGTGAAAATATCCGCGTTATTAGCATAATTAGTCGTCTGCTGGAACATTCTCGCATCTTTTATTTTCATAATGGAGGAGAAGATGAAATGTATATCGGTAGTGCCGACTGGATGCGTCGTAACTTAGACAGGCGAGTAGAAGCGGTAACGCCAGTTGAAGATTCAGAAATTTTCCAAGACCTACAAGGAATCTTAGAAATTATGCTAGGGGATCATCGCCATGGTTGGGAATTGCAAACCGACGGTAACTACAAACAAAGAAAACCAGAAAACGAAGCTAATAGCTTAGGTTCCCAAGAAACTTTGATGAATATGGCCTGGGAGGCTGTCCATGTTAATTATTGAGGTGAAATCAGGAAAGATAATGGGTAATGGCTAGTTGCTAGTTGCTAATGGCTAATGGTTATTGCTCCTAGCTCCCTAGTAGTATGTCAGCCTATGATTTTGGGGTTACAAGGATTACTGACCTCTGGCCTCTAGACCCTTTCCCCGTTAATTGAAAATTGACACACTGCTACCTCCACACTCCAAACCAATGACGAAACTGATCGGTGGTAATTATCAATTTATTAAAGTGCTTGGTATGGCTGAATTAGTCCACACCTACTTAGTGGCTGATCTGCATATACCAGGACATCCTCAGTGCGTCATTAAGCGCTTGCGGCTTCCTGGCAAGTATCCGAAAACCCTAGAGTTAATCTTCAACCTATTAGAAAAAAAAGCTGCCCTTCTAGAAAAAGTTGGTTGCCATGATTGTATACCAGCAACTATCGCTTTTTTTGCGGAAAATCAGGAATTTTATTTAGTACGAGAATATATTTCCGGTCGTTCTTTGGCTACAGAAATTGTTCCGGGTAATCCCCTCTCAGAACAAGAAGTTATTTACATTCTCGAAGAAATCTTAGAAATTTTAATTTTTGCTCGTCAAAATAGGGTTATACACTACTCAATTAAACCTACTAATATTATTCGTCACCATCCGGATGGGAAATTAGTCTTAACAGACTTTGGTACTATTGAGGACACTATTGAGCAACTTATGCACTCCCAAGGAGAGAATGTTCAACTCACCAAGGAAGAGAGTTTGTATACCCCACCGCCAGAAATCAGGGGAAAAGTTGCCGACAACAGCGATATTTATGCTTTGGGTATAACGGCAATACAAGCCTTAGTTGGGCTATCAACCGAAGAATTAAAAGAGTTAAAAAATATTTCTTGGCGCGATCGCATCGAAGTAAGAGATGAGTTAGCAGCGATTTTAAATAAAGCCATTCACCCCCAAAGGAAAGAAAGTTACCAAACCCCCCAGGAGATGCTAGAGGCTCTCCAAGACTTACCTAATTCAGACTCTGCTTTAGCTTTAGAAACCCAAGTCCCTACTGCAAAAAAAAACTCTCGCCAAAACTCTTTACAATTACCAACTTCTCTTCTAATCGGCGTAATAGCTATTATTGCTATTTTTGGTACAGCTTATAGTAGCGGGCTGCCCCAGAAATTACTTGCTCGTTACTATTTCAACCAAGGTATTAAATCCGAAAAAGAAAATCAGGAATTACAAGCCCTGAAAAACTATAATACTGCTATTGCAATGCAACCTAACTACTCTAGAGCTTTTTATAAAAGAGGTTTAATTCGTAGTAGTCAAGGTGAGTTGCAAGCCGCTTTAGCGAATTTAACCCAAGCCATTGAAATTAACCCAGAAGATGCAGAAATATATTATCAACGGGGTAATTTGCGCTTCCAACTCGGAGATGTTCAAGGAGCAGAAGTTGATTATAGCGAGGCGATTAAACTGAACCCCCAATTAGTAGAAGCCTATGTCAACCGAGGTAGTGTTTACGCAGAGATGGGAAAGGAAGAAAAAGCTGTTGAAGATTATAGTCAAGGGATTAAGATTGACCCCCAATTAGCTGAACCTTACCTCAATCGTTGCTTTTCTCGTTCTAACCTGGGGGATCAAAAAGGAGCAATCACCGATTGTACCGAAGCCATTAGCCTCAGCCCTGATGATGTTTTAGCCTATCAAAATCGTGGCTTAGCACATCGCCGTCTAGGGGATATCCAAAGTGCGATCGCCGATTATAATATCGCTATTCAGCTTGATGATAGCGATGCAGATCCCTACTACAACAGGGGTTTAGCCCGCTCTGACTTAAAAGATTTTCAAGGTGCGATCGCCGATTATACAGAAGCAATCAAGCGCAACGAAGATCATGCCTTAGCTTATTATGAAAGAGGCTTAGCTTATCAAACCTTGGGAAATATTGAAGGGGCGAAAGAAGATTTTCAAACCACTTCTCAAAAATGCTTAGATTTAAGTCAATTAGGTTGTTATAAAGATGCCCAGTATCAACTAGAATCTTTGGCAGGAAATTAAGTTTTTAGTTTCTAAAAATAATCTTTAAAGTTTTGTTTAAGACTATCCTCTTCGTACTAGACAATGCTATTGATAATCCTGCGTTAGAATCTAACCTAATGCTATATCCCAATTAAATTAAATGCTATATCCCAATTAAATTAGGGGATAATTTTTATAGCAAAAATTACCTTTTACCCTTTACCCCTAAATAAAAAATTGACGGGTAAAAGGGTACTACTTCTTTGAATAGGGACTATTAAAAATAATGATCCGCAAGAATACCACTACCTCTTCAGGCGAAAATAACTTTTTCATAGTCAGTATCGGCGCTTCCGCTGGTGGTGTCCAAGCCTTAGAGTCATTTTTTGGTAACGTCCCAGATCACCCCAATGCTGCTTTTGTCGTCGTACAGCATCTTTCTCCCAATCACAAAAGCATGATGAGCGAGATTCTTCAACGGCAGACAGCAATGCCTGTACAGGAAGTAGAAGATCAAATGCCCTTGGAGCCAAGTAAAGTTTATGTTTTGCCTCCTGGGAAAAGTTTAGTCTTAGAAAATTGCTCCTTACGCCTCCAAAAAAAATCAGAAGCACGCAACTATCCTATTAATCAATTTTTCCAATCTTTAGTCGAAGAATGGGGAGAGCGAACCATCGCTATTCTTCTTTCAGGTACTGGTAACGATGGAACAGAAGGATTACAAGCGGTTAGCAGAGCCGGAGGAATTGCTTTAGTGCAATCTTCAGAAACGGCCCAATTTACTAGTATGCCTAGTAGCGCTATTCCCTCTGGTTTAGTCGATGAAGTCCTTTCCCCCCAAGATTTAGCCCAAACCGTTTTTGAGTTAATTCGCTTTTCAGAAAACTTTCCTAACTCCACAGCAGAAGAGGCTAGTTTAATTGATCCTGATCTGTTGCAAAGAATTCTTGATGTGCTTGCTGAGCGGGAAGAAATTGACTTCTCCCATTACAAAGTTAGCACCCTAAGCCGCCGCATTCACCATCGCTGCGCCTTAACCAGGAAAAGTAGCTTAGAAGATTATATTGGTTTCCTAGAAGATTCTGAAGAAGAGCAGAAATTGTTGCGTCAAGATTTACTTATTGGGGCAACCTGCTTCTTTCGCGATCGCAGCGCTTGGGAATTTCTTGAAACTAAAGTATTACCAAAAATAATTGCTGAACTACAACCCCAACAACAACTAAGGGTTTGGGTTTCAGCCTGTGCCACAGGGGAAGAAGCTTACTCAATGGCGATTTTGGTAGATGAAGCCATTCGCAGAGCAGGAAAATCAGTACAAGTGAAAATTTTTGCTACTGATCTAGATACCAATGCCCTAGAGGTAGCTGCTCAAGGTATTTACCCCGAAAGCATTGCCAGTGATATTTCTCCAGAGCGTTTAGAATACTACTTTACCTCTGACAGCAACAACTTTAGGGTTAAGCGATCTCTAAGGGAAATGCTGATTGTTGCCCCTCACGATCTGACTAAAAATGCAGGCTTCTCCAAAATGAACTTGGTAAGCTGTCGCAATGTTTTAATTTATATGCAACCGCAACTACAACAACAGGTTCTGCGTTTACTGCATTTTGCTTTAGGTTCCCATGGAGTTCTATTTTTGGGCAGTTCCGAAACCCTAGGGGGTTTAGAAGAGGAATTTACCCCCCTAAATAACAAGTGTAAAATTTTTCGCAAACGGCGGGATAATCAACTATCCTTAATGCCCATTACTAGGCAAACTATCGTTACCCCCATCCACCAAGCATCTAGCCGTTCAAAAAGTAGGCAACAGCAACTAGACAGGCTTTTAGGAGAAGTATTTAAGTATTGTTTATCAGAGCGGCAAATTACCTGCTTATTAGTTAATCAAAATAATCAACTGCTGCGGGTTTTTTACAATGCTGCTCGTTTATTAGAATTTCCCGTTGGGCAGCCAGTTTTAGATGTTACTGAAATCGTTCATCCTAGTTTAAAGCTTCCTCTTAGTACCGCCTTACATCGCACTAAGCGAGACAAAACCCCAGTCCTCTATACAGGAGTTAAACTAGAAAGAGATGGTGAACAACGAAATATTAGCCTGCGGGTAGGCATAGATGAAAGTAGTCGCCACAGCGAAAACCATCGCATTGTGGTTTTAGAAATAGAAGAACAACCAACCCCAGTTTCCACTGTGGCCCTCGCTTTTGACCTAGATACAGAAGCGACTCAGCGTATCACCGAGTTAGAATACGAACTGCAACAGACTCGTGAGAATTTGCAAGTTACCATTGAAGAATTAGAAACTACCAACGAAGAACAGCAAGCAACCAACGAAGAATTACTAGCTTCTAATGAAGAGTTGCAAAGTACTAACGAAGAACTCCAGTCAGTTAACGAAGAGCTTTATACAGTTAATGCAGAGTATCAGTCTAAAATTCAGGAACTGACACAGCTTAACAATGATATTAATAACTTACTCCGTAGCACTAATATTGGTGTTGTCTTTCTGGATCGGGATTTGAATATTCGTAAATTTACCCCTGCAGCAACCCGTGCCATTAATATTAAATCAACAGATATCGGCCGCCCCTTAGCAGATATTACCCATAACCTAAGCTGTTCTGACTTACTCGAAATTCTCCAGCAAGTGGCAGATACAGAAGAACCAGTAGAGCAAGAAGTCTGTTTTGCTGATTCCGATGAATGTTCCTTAATGCGGGTAAATCCCTATTTTCAAGACAATGCTGGTAGCAATGGTGTGGTAGTTACTTTTGTTGATATTGATGAGTTAAAGCGAGTACAAGATGAACTTTATCAAGCTAATGAAATTTTAGAAAATCTCTATGCTACTAGTCCTGTCGGTTTATCTTTGCACGATAAAGATTTAAAGTTTTTGCGTATCAATGAAGCTCTTGCTGGCATTAATGGTTATTCTATCGAAGAGCATTTAGGTAAAACTTTACAAGAGCTTATTCCTGAGTTAGCACAGCAGGTTGAACCCTTACTGCGTCAAGTAATAGAGACTGGTGAAGCGATTTATGGCATAGAAATTTGTGGTAACACAGCAAGAGATTCCAGTCAAGAGCGCCATTGGATAGGTAGCTACTATCCTGTTGATTTTCTGCGGGATGGGTTGGGAGTTGGTGCTGTAGTTGTGGAAATAACTGAGCGAATTCGCTCTGAAGAAGCCCTAAAACGCAGCAAAGCAAAGCTTTTACAAGCACAGCGCTTAGCTCAAGTGGGCAACTGGGAATGGGTAATAGAGGAAGGAAAAGAACTAAATGAGGCCCAAATAAATTGCTCAGAAGAATTGGTTGGTATTTATGGATTTACTCCTGACCAAGAATTGCCAACCTTTGCCGAACTACTCCAACACCATAATCCTAAAGACAGGGAAATACTGCAACAAGCCATAAAACAGCTACTTGCAGAGGGTAGTCCTTACAACTTAGATTTACAATACAATCGCCCAGATGGAGAAAGGCGTTACTTAAATATGATTGGTAGAGCAGTTATTGATCAGGAAGGGAAAGTAACCAAACTCTACGGTGCAGTAATAGATATTACTGAGCGCAAGAAAATTGAAGGAAAATTAGTAGAGCAAAATCAAGCTTTGGAAGAAGCGATCGCAGTTGCCCAAGCAGCAGATTCTGCCAATCAAGCTAAAAGCGAATTTTTGGCGAATATGAGTCACGAAATCCGCACCCCCATGAATTCTGTGTTGGGGGTTAGTCAACTTTTATCACAAACAGATTTGAATCTTGAACAACAGAGACTGCTGGAAACCTTGAGAAGCAATGGAGAAAAGTTACTGGCACTTATTGATGATATCCTCGATTTGTCTAAACTGGAAGCCAAAAAACTGCAACTAGAATCAAGGGAATTTAATCTTGATGCTTTAGGCAATAATCTCAGGAATTTGTATGATGCTCAAGTGAAGAAAAAACAACTGGAATTTGCCATTGAGATTGCTGCCGATGTACCTCGCAACTTAATTGGTGATGAATTTCGCCTCCAGCAAGTGCTAAGTAACTTACTCAGCAACGCTATGAAGTTTACAGAGTCTGGACAGATTACTGTAGCTATTGCTCAGCAATCGGAACAAGAAGATGATAATTCTTTGGCTATCCTCCGGTTTGAAGTGCAAGATACAGGCATTGGTATTCCTGTTCAAGCCCAAGAAGAATTATTTCAGCCCTTTATTCAAGTTGATGCCTCCACAACCCGCCAGTATGGAGGAACCGGGTTAGGATTAACTATTAGCCGCCGTATCATACAATTAATGGGAGGAGAAATTGGTGTTACGAGTACTTCGGGTGAAGGTTCCAACTTTTGGTTTACAGTTCCTTTAGAAGTGGTTGCAACTCCTACTTCCTCCCCTACATCACAAAAACCTGATGCAGCCAAATCTGCGGTTGTATCCCTAGCCAATCTCAAAGTGCTAATTGTCGAAGATCGAGAAGACAACCGTTACATACTCCAACTAATGGTACAAAGATTAGGCTGTCAAAGCGATTGGGTTGACAATGGACAAAAAGCTGTAGAACACTTGCTAGAAAACGATTACAACATCATCCTTATGGATTGTCAAATGCCAGTCATGGATGGCTACGAAGCGACGCAAATCATACGACAAAGAGAAGAAGAAGCGCAACGTAAGGTGATTATTGGCCTTACTGCTAATGCCATGGAAGGCGATCGCGACAAGTGTTTAGCTGCTGGTATGGATGATTATCTTAGCAAACCCATTATGTATGATGCTTTGGCAAAGGTGTTGAGTTATTGGGCTAATTAGGTAATGGGTATTGAAGATAGTAATTATGATTAAAAAGCCAAAATTAAAAAGTAGCTTCCGTTGGGAAAAAGTCGATTCACAAGGGAGCTTTTTATTGTCTGAGAAAGAGACAGTATTTCTCAGGGAGCCTTTGTACCAAAAGTTAATACCCTTGCTTGATGGCAAGCGGACCCAGGAAGAGATTGTTACTCAACTTAGCAACGAATTACCAGAGGCTTATATCTTTTATGGGCTTATGGAGTTGGAGCAGAAGGGTTTGATTATTGAAAATGCACCAATCTTAGAGCCGAATTTTACTTTATTGTGTGAGTCTTTGCTTGTTGATACTCAACAAGGAAAGCAGCAATCGCAATCAACTCAAGTTACCCTCAAAACATTGGGTTCTTTGTCTGGGAAAGATTTAAAGCAAAGCTTAGAGCAATCGTCAGATTCAAATTGCTGATGATGGAGATATTGAAGTTGTTCTAACCGACGACTATTTACGAGAAGAATTAGAGGCAATTAATCGAGTTAATCTTGCTAAATCTCGTCCTTGGATGTTGGTTAAACCTGTCGGCACTCTTCTTTGGCTTGGTCCAATCTTCCAACCGGGAAAAACTGGATGTTGGCAATGTTTAGCACAACGATTGCGAAATAATCGACCCTCAGAAGGATTTATCCAGCGACGCAGAGATAGTCTTTCTCCTTTAACACCTCCCCTAGTTGGGTTGCCCACAACTCAACAGACCGCTACAGCCATGGCAGCCCAGGAAATTCTTAAATGGATTCTCCAAGGCAAAAATCAACGTTTAGAAGGGGTGATGGTAACTTACGACACCCTCTCCCTAACTTTGCAAAACCACATTCTTGTCAAACGCCCCCAATGTCCAGAGTGTGGCTACATCAAACCCCAAAACAACCGACCTTTACCCATTATTCTTGGTAGTCGCAAAAAAAGATTCACCAAAGATGGTGGACATCGTAGCCTCACCCCGGAGGAAACCTTAGCCCGCTATCAACACCACGTTAGTCCTTTTTTAGGAGTAATACGTTCTATAGAAAAGCTACCCTACGATTGCAACGGCTTAGCTCATATCTACAGAGTCAAGCATCATTGGGCTTCTGTCTTTGATGATTGCGAGAACTTGCAAAAAAATCTGGGAGGACGCAGTGCAGGTAAAGGTAGAACAGCAGCCCAAGGTAAAGCTAGTGGTTTAGGGGAAGCTATAGAACGCTATTGCGGCGTATTTCAGGGAGATGAAGTCACTATTAAGAGCAGCTACAAAAAGCTAGGCAATGACGCTATTCATCCATACAGTTGTCTTAATTTTAGTCAGACTCAATATGACAATCGTAAATCCTGGAATGCACAACGTACCACCCAGTTTCAAAGAGTACCCGAACCTTTTGATGAAACTAGAGAAATTGCCTGGACTCCGGTTTGGTCTTTGACTCAGCAAGACTTTAAATATTTACCCACAGCCTATTGTTATTTCGGCTATCCCCAATCGCTTCCTAGGGACTGTTGGGCTAACACCAATGGTTGCGCTGCGGGCAATACCCTAGAAGAAGCAATTTTACAGGGATTTTTAGAATTAGTAGAGCGGGACAGTGCAGCCTTGTGGTGGTACAACCGTTTACCCAAGCCGAAAGTTGCTTTAGAGACTTTCGACGAGCCTTATTTTCAAGCTATAACTGCTCATTACGACTCCCTAGGGCGGGAATTTTGGGTTCTTGATTTAACAAGCGACTTGAATATTCCCACCTTTGTAGCTATTTCACGGCGCTTTAACCATCCTGTAGAAGATTTAATTTTCGGGTTTGGTACACATTTTGACCCCAAACTAGCTATCCAAAGAGCGCTAACAGAAGTTTGTCAAGTACTCCCGGCAGTTTTGAACGCCAATCCTGATGGTACAACCCGCTATGCAAGTTCGGCTGAGTCTCAGATTCTCCACTGGTGGCAAACAGCAACCTTAGATAACCAGCCTTATTTAGCCCCCTACAATGACATTGCCCCAAAATGTAGTGGTGACTATGAATATGAAGTTGTCTGGCATGAAGATTTCTTAGAAGACATCAAATACTGTCAACATCTTGTGGAAGAAAGAGGTATGGAAATGCTCGTCCTCAATCAAACCCGCCCTGATATCGGTTTAAAAGTAGTCAAGGTCATTGTTCCCGGTTTACGACACTTCTGGAAGCGGTTAGCCCCAGGAAGATTATATAATGTCCCTGTCGAGATGGGCTGGCTTCAACAGCCATTGCAGGAGGAAGAATTGAATCCCATTCCTTTGTGGATGTAAACAGTTACCAGTGATCTTTTGTTTCTCTTATGCTAAACGGTTATCGCATTATTGACGCAGACTCCCATGTTTTTGAGCCTCATTCTTTGTGGCAAACCTATCTTGAACCTGCCTTTCGTGACTTTGCTCCTACACCAGACTTGCAGATTCAAGGGGTTTCGGTAATGACTAAATTTTCTAACACTCTGACTGATAAGGGGGCTGAAGAGGTGGCGCGATCGCATCCCCTCTCTTTTGCTCAAGAATTTAATCCAGAATCCCAAGTACAAGCGATGTACCAAATGGGAGTTGATGTTGCTTTTGTTTACCCCACCTACCTAGCTTGGATTAGCGGTGTAGATACCATGGCTCCCCAACAAGTAGGGGCTTATGTCCGTGCCTACAATAGCTGGCTACGAGACTTTTGTAGTTATAACCCAGATATTTTAAAAGGAATCGGCGTTATTAATCTCCATGCCCCGGAGGAGATGGTTCCTGAACTGCAACGGATTGCTGATTTTGGTTGGAAAGCTGTTTACTTACGCCCTAATCCCGTTAAGGGAAGATTACTTAGTGACCCTGCTTATGAGCCGTTTTGGGCTGAATGCGAAAAACTCGACATTGCCGTCAGTCTCCACGAAACCACCCATAGTCGCGTCCCTAGTGCTGGTGCAGACCGCTTTCACAGCCGCTTTGCCCTACACGCCTGCTCTCACCCCATGGAACAGATGATGGCTTTGTTAGCGCTGATTGAGGGGGGAGTTTTAGAAAACCATCCCCAGCTTAGGGTAGGATTTCTTGAATCCGGTTGCGGTTGGCTGCCCTACTGGTTGTGGCGACTTGACCGTGAGTACGAAGATTTGCGCTGGGAAGTGGGGGATAAGGTGAAGATGAAGCCCTCAGAGTATTTTCGCCGTCAGTGTTTTATTGCAGTGGAACCTTCAGAAACCTATATTCCTAAGCTGTTAGAGGAACTGGGAGTAGATAATCTCATTTTCGGTTCCGACTATCCCCATATCGACCACAACCCTGATGTGGTTGCTGATATGGTGGCTCTTGAAGGATGCTTAGGCAAGGAAGTTTTGCAAAAGATTCTTTGGGATAATCCCCGTCGGTTTTACGGTTTGGGCTAAATAGTAAACAGATAAAAGATCATCATGTAGGTTGGGTTTCGTCGCCTCAACCCAACTATCCTGTAGGTATCTATTTTGCTAGGATAAAGTTTTGAATCTTAGGATCTTGAATCGTGCTAAGTGCAGATGCGTTGAGCTTTCAGGAATTTATGAACCGCGAATCTTTGTCAATCGCCACTTTACATGGTGCAGTTTTTGAGTTTTTGCGAAACCGCCAAGATGTGGTTGTATTTGGGGCGCAAGCGGTAAATGCCTATACTGGAGAGCCGCGTATGACTCAGGATATTGATGTTATGGCTCTACGAGGAGCAGATTTAGCCGAAGAGTTACGCCTTTATTTAAGCGTAGGCAAAGCCCGCCGCAGGCATCGCTTTTACATTGCTATGAGAGTGAGAGTAATTAAAGGGGGGTTAGGTTATCGGCTCTACCAAGTGCAAAAAACAGGTGATCGACATCTGGTTGATATTCGCCAAGTAGAGACTTTGCCAGAAAATCGTCCCTTTGAAGGGGTATTAGTGATGGCTCCGGAGTCGTTGGTGGTGAGCAAGGTAATTGCCTATTACCAACGACAAGGTAAGCCCAAGGCAGGAACAGATTGGCGTGATTTGGCTCTGTTGTTGTTGGCTTTTCCAGAGTTGAAAGTAGAGTCTGGTGTTGTTTTAGCAGGTTTGAGGGCAGCAAGGGTAGAAGAAGCTGTCATCTCTTTATGGCGAAAGATTGTGGCAACGCCAATTGAGACTGATGATGAAGATGAGGATTTTTAGAAACTACTCCAAAGCAAAACTGACCAATACCTAGACACAGAAGCAATGTTATCCTAAAATCAACAGCCATTGAGTAAGAGGTCTACCAAACCATGACTCTTTCATCACAACAACTCATCGAAACAGAAGAGGACTTCTATCCCTATAGTGACGGCGAACCAATGGCAGAAAGCGATCCTAATTTTAGTTGAGGTTATTGTTGTGGATGCGATCGCACCACAATTTGCTTCTGCTCATAGATATGTTTTAAAGCGGGTAAGCAATGCTCACTGTAGGTATTGCTGGTTTACAATTAAGGCTTTTTCTCTGTCTGCCAGAAAACACTATTATGATAACGCTTTAATTTAAATCGCTTCAGTATTAATCATTACCGCAAAGGAGGTAATTCCTCGGTTTTTACATATCTTTAAAAAGCCTTGACAAAAGAATATGTATCCGGTGAAACTGACCTTGTATCTAGCTATGAGAGGCTCTCAGACAGAAGAGCGCTAATAGTAAGCTAGCGGTTTTTCTCAGTACTTAATAGTTTTCAGAAATTACCGTATTTACCAGGAAATGTTGTCATGTCTACCTCTGAAAAACAAAGATGAGACTTTCTAAACGCCTTATTGGTATTTTTTATGCAATCCTGGCTTGTGTTGTATGTGTTGTTTTGGTAGTGCTGAGTGGTCAGAATGCTTGGACTCAGACTAAGGGTATACCTATACCTGAGTTGAAGTCTGAGATTCCTCACAATCCCCCTCCTCTTACCAAAAAAGAGGAAGCTTTCGGAGCTTTTGCCTGGCAGACATTTGTTGCTCTAAACTGGCCTGCCGATTGCAAAACGGGTTCTTCAAAGGACATAAAAATTGGTCAAGCTCATGAGGAGCCTAGAGTTTGGGAATTTTACAACTTTCCTGAGAGTGTATTTCATTCCAACTTGGAAAAATCTGTTCCCTTAGAGAATCCGTCTCAGTGTCATCCTAACCAATCGATTGCAGTACCAGTGCGATATACTGAACCGGCAGATGACCCCGATTTTCAATTCCGGCGACTCGCATTAATTGATCAGTCTGGAAATTACATTCTCAACGAGATTCACCTCAATCCGACAGAAGTCAACCAAATCGTTGCTCAAGGATGGAATTCTCCTAATAACCTTGTAAATTTCAATGATCAAGATAATAAGTTTGCTTTAGTTTGTAGTGATAACAACGAAGGCAAGGAAGGGTTTCCTTGTGAGACAAAGGATGATGTCGGTGCGATTGAAATTAAGGCAGCTTGGAGAGTTTTACCAGATTTAAAAGAACAGGAGGTAAAAGACGATCAATATTACTCCCTCTGCGGATCATCTAAGGTTGCTAATGAATATAAAGACAAATATTACATTACTTGCCGAACTTTTGAAGTTGAAGACCTTCAAAAGCAAAAAAAAGAGCTAACAGTCCCTGTAGGTTTGGTTGGTTTCCATATCATGCAAAAAACTAGTGATCAAGGTTGGATTTTTTCAACCTTTGAACATATAGATAATGTTCGCGATGAGTCTAACCAAAATTCCACTAAGTACACTCTCTTTGACCCAAATTGCCAAGGAGATTACTGTAAGCCAAACTACCCTTTTGCTAAGAAACCTTATTTGTGGAGTGATCAATCTCCCTATGGTTTTACTGAAGGTGAAAAAGCTCAAATTCACTCTCAAATTATCCGAGAGGTTCCCATTACTAAAGTAGCTAAAGAATTGAATGAAAAATGGAAACAAGAGCTAAAAGGTTCTATATGGCAATATTATCAATTGATTGGCACACAATGGTTAGAGGAATTTGATGTTCCAAACACTCATAATATTGAACCGACTACAGGTACTGACTTCTCAAAGTTAGCTAATGTAACTCTCGAACCTTATATTCAGAAGACAAAATTGGGAATGTCTTGTATGAAGTGTCATATTAACGCACAACTTCCTAACAACGCTTCTGCTGATTTTAGCTTCTTGTTGAATGAGCATGACTAAAGTTTTTCTGATGGAAAAGTTAAGAGTAAATCCACTGTTTCTCTAGACTAATTTTACTCTTCTGAATTTAATTTTCACTCAATCTATTAACCTTAACTTAAGGAGAATTTCACAATGACAGACTATTCTTGGGAAACCTCATTACCCTCTTATTTGAAAGAAAATTACTCAAATGAGATCAAAGAGGCTGTAACACAATGGTCTCGGATTGTTGCTTGGTCATGGACTCCAATCCTCGCCGCCGTAAAAGAGGATGACAACAGCAAGGTATCGCCAGAGAAAGAGCAAAAACTCAAGCAAGTATTTCTCGAAATTGTACAACGGCAAGGTCAGCTTTCAAACGCATACGAATCTTACGGTAATTTTAGGGGTAACAATAACAAAACCCAGGCTGAAAGTTTAGCTTCTGACTTCAAGAATCTTCTGTTAGGGAAAAATAACGAGGTAGAGTTTGAAGATCTTAGAGAGGTCGATGTTACTTTGTCCGATGTTTTATACGGGCTTTATGGCAAGCCTTATGTTTTTACCAAAAACGAAACATTTACTAATATGTTTGAATTTCGGGTTATAACTGATTACACAGGAAAAATCATAGAAGTAGAAGAAGGAAAAGAATATATTTCTCTGATGGCCTATCCTCCTCGCCCCGCTTTGAGTGAAGTAACAGTTACAGAGCAACAATTAGAAGATTGGGCCAAGAATATCAATACCGGAGGTAGCTACCTTCCTCCTTCTCTGTATATTCCCATTGCTGCTTGCTAAATTTAGGAAAAGTTTTTACTGCTTTTTGAATTAGATACTTGGTCTCCTAAATTTTTCGATTTTAGGAGACTTTTTCAATCAGTACTTTTCCTAATGACGAATACTTGTTTTTAACAGATTTTGTTAATGGTTTTACCAGGTTTCACCAATTTTCTTGCGTATAATGGACTATAACTTAACACAGATAGTAGAGCGATCGCAGGTTTTGCAGAATGAGTACAATCACGGCTTATGAAATTATTGCCAAAATTTACGACAGTGCCAACTCTGTTGTTTATCGCGCCAAGCACAAAACCGGTGACCATAAGGTCATCCTCAAAGTTCTTAAGCAAGACTATCCTACCCCCTCAGAACTAACCCGATACAAACAAGAATACGAAATCACTCGCTCTCTCAAAATTGCCGGGGTCGTCACCGCCTATGAGTTATTCCCCTACGAAAATACCCTTGCGATCGCATTAGAAGATTTCGGTGGTCAATCCCTAAGTTTATTATTACAATCTCAAAGTTTTACCCTCTTAGAATTCCTACAAATTGCTATTCAAACTGCTCAAATTCTCGAAGAAATTCATAGCGCCAATATTATTCACAAAGATATTAATCCTTCTAACATTCTTCTCAATCCTGAAACTGGACAAGTAAAAATTATTGACTTTGGTCTTTCCACTGTCTTTGCAAAAGAAAAGCCCCTCATCAAAAACCCTGATGTATTAGAAGGGACTTTGGCTTATATGTCCCCAGAGCAAACAGGAAGAATGAATCGCTCCCTCGACTACAGGACAGACTTATATTCTCTGGGGGCAACCTTCTACACTCTCCTCACCAAACGCCTAGTCTTTGAAACCCAAGATGCCCTAGAATTGGTTCATTGCCATCTCGCCCAAGCCCCCACTCCTCCTCAGCAAATCGACCCAGCAATCCCCCCGATTTTGTCCCAAATCATCCTCAAGCTGCTGGCCAAAACAGCAGAGGAACGCTATCAAAGTGCATTGGGGCTAAAAGCCGACTTAGAAGAATGTCGTCTCCAGTTAACACAAACTGGCAAAATAGAAGAATTTCCTCTAGCTCGTCACGATGTCGTAGAGCAACTGCAAATCCCCCAAAAACTCTACGGTAGAGCCTCCGAAATAGAACAGTTACTCTCAGCATTCAACCGAGTTAGCCAAACTGAAGAAACTACAACAGCAAATCATCTAGAAATGATGTTAGTAGGGGGATATTCTGGCATTGGTAAAACTGCCCTAATTCAAGAACTTTACAAACCCCTCTCCCAAAAGCACGGCTATTTCATTGCAGGTAAATTCGACCAATTTCAACGTAATATTCCCTATTCTGCACCCATTTCCGCTTTTAAATCCCTCGTGCGCCAGCTACTCACAGAAAGCGAAGAGCAATTGCAACAATGGCGAGAAAAGCTACAAACCGCCTTGGGTATTAACGGACAAGTCATTGTAGATGGAGTCCCCGAAATAGAAGAAATCATCGGCCCTCAACCTCCGCTTCAACCCCTAGAACCTGCCCAAGCAAAAAATCGCTTTCATCAAGTTTTTCGAGATTTCATGAGGGTATTTTGTAAGCGTTCACATCCTTTAGTAATCTTTTTAGATGACTTGCAATGGGCTGATTTTGGTACGCTTGAACTTTTAGAGTTAATGATGAGCGACCAACAACTTGAATCTTTGCTTTTACTGGGTGCTTATCGAGACAACGAAGTTGATAACAATCACCCTACAATCGTCACCATTGAAAGATTAAAAGAACAAGGTGCAGTTGTAAATCAGATTATTCTCAAGCCCCTCAACTCAGATCATATTACTCAACTGCTCAGAGAAACCCTGCATCGTGATGCAGAAAGTGTTACCTCTCTAACGGAATTAATCTTACAAAAAACATCGGGCAATCCTTTTTTCATCAACGAATTTCTCACCAACCTCTACCAAGAAAATCTCCTAACCTTCAACCGCAACAGTCAATCTTGGCAATGGGAAGAATCGCAAATTCAAGCCTTGGGCATCACCGACAATGTTGTCGATTTAATGGTGGGCAAATTGAGAAAATTGCCAGAAGCAACCCAGAAAGCTTTACGTTTGGGAGCTTGCATTGGTAATCGTTTTGAGCTTAGTATTCTGGCGATAATTTACGAGCAATCCTCCGCAGAAACCTTTGACGCTCTTTTACCAGCCATACAACAAAGTTTAATTGAACCCACTTCAGAGCTAGAAACTACCTCAAAAACTGCCGTTGAATCTACTTTAGTAATTACAAATTATAAGTTTCGCCATGATCGTATTCAACAGGCTGCTTATAATCTCATTGAGCAAAACCATAGCAAAACAGTTCATCTGCAAATAGGCAAGTTGTTACTAGCTAATTTACAACCAGAAGAACAACAGGAAAAAATATTCACCTTAGTCGATCATCTCAACAAAGGGCTTGAGTTGCTCGAAAGTAAGGAAGATAAAATCAAGGTTTTAGAACTCAATTTAGATGCAGGTAAAAAAGCGAAAGATGCCATTGCTTACCCCGCAGCACAAGACTATTTGCGGACAGTTGAAAAAGACTTTCCTGGAGATATTTGGCAAGAAAGCTACGCAATGGCTCTCGATCTTTACAAAGAACTTGCCGAAATTGAATACCTCAATGGCAATCTTCAAGAATCTCAAGAATTACTTCGACTAGCTATTGAGCGAGTAAAATCTCCCCTTGATGGTGCAGAATTTTACTACCTCCAAATTGTACAGTTAGGTTTACAAGGAAAACTTGAACAAGCTATAGAAGTGGGAAGAGTAGCCCTACAAACTCTCGGAGAAAATTTGCCTGAAGATAATTTTCAAGCAGCATTTGAGCAAGAATTGAGAGAATATCATCAAAACTTAGGTGAGCGTTCCATCGAAGAATTGTACGATAGTCCTGAAATGAATTTTTTGGATAAGCAAGCTATTTTTAAAATACTATCTCGCATTTTCCCTCCTGCTTTGATATTGGGTGCAGGATTAGCTAATCTTATTTGCACTAAGATGGTAAATCTTAATATCAAATATGGACATACACCAATATCTCCCATAGCTTACAGTTTCTTTAGTAGTATTAACTCTTCTGCTCTCAAAGAATATCGTACAGGCTATGAATTGACCTCTCTTAGTATAAAACTATCAAATAAGTATGAGAATTTGCTTTCTAAAGGAATAGCTTGTCAGTTTCATGGAAATATAACTGCACCTTGGCTAGTTCATGTTAAATATTCTGAAAAGATCAACGATGAGGGAATTAATTGCAGTTTACAAGTTGGAGATTTGCAAGTTGCTGGCTACACACAGGGCCATGCTTTTTATACTTCAATATATCAAGGCAAAAATTTAGAAATATTGCTTAAAGAACTTGAAAGAAGACTTTCTTTTGGTAAAGAAACTCAAAACTATTGGTCAGTGGGCTGTCTTCTCGCTGCTAAAATAATCCTGATTAACTTAGTAGGTAAAAGTCGAGACAGATTATGTTTTGAATTAAAGGAAACATCTGAATCTGATTTTTTAAATGATTGTCAACAAAATCAAGCGTTATCTGCACTTTGTCTTTATCAAATATTAAAAGCACAAGTACTTTATTTGTATGAGGAACCTGCTCCTTTAAGCTTACTAGAACAATCAGCTAACCTATTAGGTTTTATATTTGGCACAATATCAATAGCCAAACATAACTTTTACTACTCCCTCACCCTCCTCGCCCATTATCCCAACGCCTCACCCCAACAACAACAGGAATACTGGCAGCAAGTCGAAACCAATCAAAAACAGATGCAAGCATGGGCTGATAACTGCGAAGCTAACTTCCTCCATAAATACCTCCTCGTTGCCGCAGAAATGGCTCGTATCTCCGATAACTGGCAAGAGGCAATGGAACTTTATGACCGTGCGATCGCATCTGCCAAAAAACATGAATTTGTCCAAAACGAAGCCTTAAGCAACGAACTAGCGGCTAAATTCTGGTTAGGACGAGACAAAAAAGACTTTGCTAAACTCTACATGAAAAAAGCCCACCAAGGCTACCAAATCTGGGGGGCAAAACGCAAAGTTGAAGACCTCGAACAAAAGTATCCCCAGTGGTTTACCTCCTCCTCCTCTAAATCCAACAGCATCACCACCACCCCAACCATAACAACCTCCGGACGCTCTAGTAAATACCTTGATATCGACACAGTTATCAAAGCCTCAGAAGCCCTATCAAAAGAAATTGTCCTCCAAGACTTACTGGCAAAATTAATGAAAGTCGCTATCGCTAACGCTGGGGCGCAAAAGGGTTTCTTAATCTTAGAAAAAGAGGGCAATTGGTTCATCGAAGCAGAGGGAAACATCAACGACAGTGAAGCAAAACTATTAGAATCGATTCCCATCCAAGCCCAAGAACACCCAGAAAACGCCTTACTTTCTTGCGCGATCGCTAACTACGTAATTCGTCTCAAAGAAAACGTCATCCTCGACGATGCCACCAGTGCCGGAAACTTCACCAAAGACCCCTACATCCTCACCAACCGCCCCAAATCCATCCTCTGTACCCCCCTAATCAACCAAGGGAAACTAAGCGGCATCCTCTACCTAGAAAACAACCTCACCACTAACGCCTTTACCCGCGATCGCGTAGAAATCCTACGCACCCTCTCTGCCCAAGCCGCCATCTCCATCGAAAACGCCCAACTTTACCAACGTCTCGAAGACTACAACCGCACCCTAGAACAACAAGTAGCTGAACGTACCGAACAGTTACAGCAAAATAACCAAGAATTAAGCCAAACCTTACAAGAACTCAAAACCACCCAAAACGAACTAATCCAATCAGAAAAAATGGCTGCCCTCGGTCAACTAGTTGCTGGTGTGGCTCACGAGATCAATACCCCCCTGGGAGCTATCCGCGCTGCCATCGGCAATACAGATAAAGCTCTGCAAGATTCCCTATCCCAACTACCTCACCTCCTCCCCCAACTCAACCCACAACAGCAAACTGACTTTTTCAACCTCATTGACCAAGCCCTCATCCCCCACGAAAGCCTGAGTACTCGCGAAAAACGCAAAATCAAGCGCAGCCTTACCGCAAAACTTAACTCATCTGAAGTTGCCGAAGCTAAACAAGTTGCCCATCTCCTTACCGAAGGGGGATTGCATAATGAGATTACTGAAACTCAACTTGCTCTGTTGCAAACCCCACAAGCTAAACAGATTGTGCAAATTGCTTACAACATTGCCCGCCTTAATGCTAGCAGTCAGAATATTAATAATGCCGTAGAAAGAGCTTCAAAGATTGTCTTTGCTCTCAAAAGCTACGCCCGTTACGATTATAGCGGAGAAAAGCAAGTAGCTAAAATGACTGATGGTTTAGAAACTGTCTTGGAACTTTACCGCAACTATCTTAAAAAAGGTGTTACAGTCACTCGCAATTATCAAAGCGTACCAGCAATTCCCTGCTATAGTGATGAACTAGTACAGGTCTGGACAAACTTAATCCATAATGCTATACAAGCTATGGATGGTCAGGGTAAATTGGAAATTGGGGTAGCTCAGCAACAAGAAAATATCCTTGTGGAAATTACAGATTCAGGGGCAGGTATTCCCCCAGAAGTTGCTGAAAAAATCTTCGACCCCTTCTTCACCACCAAACCTGCTGGGGAAGGTAGCGGCTTGGGGTTAGATATTGTTCGCAAAATAATTACCAAACACCAGGGAAATATTACTTTTGAATCCATTCCCGGTAAAACCACTTTTAAAGTTACTTTACCCATTAGTTAGAGGACTTAGATAAGTAGTTTTTCTATTAGTCAGTAATTGTTTTTAACTACTTTTCTTGGCATTTTTACCAGGTTTTACAAATTATCTTGCGTATAATGAACTATGACTTAATACTGACAGTAGAGCGATCGCAGGTCTTGCACAATGGGTACAATCACGGCTTACAAAATTATTGCCAAAATCTATGACAGCGCCAACTCTATCGTTTACCGCGCTAAACATAAAACTGACAACCAAAATGTCATCCTCAAAGTACTTAAACAAGACTATCCCCCACCGCGACGCATCACTGAATTTCAGAGGGAATATGAAATTACTAACTCACTAAATTTAACTGGTGTAGTTAAGGTTTACGACATCATAGAAACTGGTGATCATCGCTGGCTAATCGTAGTAGAAGATTTTGAAGCTCAATCCCTAAAACAAATCATCCAAAACCAGCAATTAACTCTAGATGAATTTTTGTTTGTAGCGATTAAAGTTAGCCAAATTTTGGGTGAAGTGCATCAGAGACACATTATCCACAAAGATATCAATCCTTCTAACATAGTTTGGAATCGGCAAACCAACATAATTAAAATCATCGACTTCGGAATTTCTACTAAACTCTCACGAGAAACTACAACTTTCCGTAACCCAAATCAGTTGGAAGGTACTTTAGCTTACATATCCCCAGAGCAAACCGGCAGGATGAATAGGGAGATAGATTACCGGAGCGACTTTTATTCCCTCGGTGTCACTTTCTACGAATTGCTAGTAGGGCAACTACCTTTTGAAACAACAGAGCCGATGGAGTTGGTACACTCCCACATTGCTAAACAACCAATATCACCTCACCAGAAAAAACAAGACATTCCCTTAGTTATTTCCCAGATTGTGATGAAGTTGATGGCTAAAACGGCCGAAGAAAGATATCAAAGCGCTTGGGGATTAAAAGCCGATTTAGAAACTTGCTTCCAGGAGTTGCAAAACCGTGAGCAGATTTCTGCATTTGCTCTGGGGAGTCGGGATGTTTGTGAGCAATTCCAAATTCCCCAAAAACTTTATGGGCGACAAGAGCAGGTAGAGCAACTCTTAGCAAGCTTTGAACGAGCTAGCGCAGGTGCAATAGAAATGTTACTAGTAGCGGGTTATTCCGGCATTGGTAAGTCAGCTTTAGTTAACGAAATTTACAAGCCAATTACCAGGCAAAAAGGATATTTTGTTTCCGGTAAATTTGATCAATTTAGGCGAGATATTCCTTATGATGCCCTGATTCAAGCTTTACAAGAGTTAGTAAGGCAGTTGCTAACAGAAACTGAAGTGCAATTGCAACTATGGCAGCAAAAGTTATTAGAAGCTTTGGGTCGTAATGGTCAGGTAATTATAGATGTCATTCCTGAAGTAGAGCTAATTATCGGTAAACAGCCAAGAGTCCCCCAGCTAGGGCCTACTGAGTCTGAAAATCGCTTTAACTTAGTTTTTCAAAACTTTATGGGGGCATTTGCTCAGAAAGAACATCCCTTAGTGATTTTTATTGATGATCTGCAATGGGCCGATTTAGCATCTTTGAAGTTGCTGGAGTTGTTGATGACTCAAAGCGATCGCCAGTATCTTTCTTTAATCGGTGCTTATCGAGATAATGAGGTTAGTGCTGTTCATCCTTTAATCCAAACCCTAGAACGAATTAAAGAGCAAGATGCTAAGGTAAATGTGATTACCCTAGAGCCATTGAAGATCAATTGGGTTAACCAGTTAATTGCTGATGCTCTGAAATGCTCTACAGATAGATCACAACCCCTAGCAAAGCTAGTATTCAAGAAAACTAACGGCAATCCCTTCTTCTTAACCCAGTTACTCCAATCTTTATATACAGAAAACTTGTTATCTTTTGCTCCTCATAGCGGTCTTTGGGAGTGGGATATTGACCAAATTCAAGCTGTAGGAATCACTGATAACGTTGTTGAGTTGATGGTCGGCAAAATTGAAAAGTTAGAAGACCGAACTCAGAAACTATTAAAATTAGCTGCCTGTATTGGTAACAAATTTGACTTAGCAATTCTTTCAGTAATTAGCGGCAAATCCATAGCAGATACTGGAGTCGATTTATGGCCTGCTTTGAAACAAGGTTTGATTAGTCCTTTAAGCGATGCCTACAAACTGCTCATACTGCAACGTGAAAATATCAGCCTTCAACCCTCAGCAATCTCTTCTGTTGCTATCCCTTACAAGTTTCTGCATGACAGAGTGCAGCAAGCGGCCTATGCTCTGATTCCTGAAGCACAAAAACAACAAGTTCACTTACAAATTGGTAAGCTGCTGTTGCAGAATACTGATTCAGAGAAACTAGAAGAAAACATCTTCGATTTAGTTAACCAGCTTAATATTGGGGCAGATTTAATTAGTGATGTTTCCGAAAGAAACGAACTAGCTCGATTAAATCTCATTGCTGGCAAAAAAGCAAAAGCATCCGCAGCCTATCAAGCAGCAGTCAAATACTTAAGGGTAGGTTTGGGATTGCTGGCATCGGATAGTTGGGAAAAAGAATACAACCTGACTCTTGCTTTATATGTAGAAACTGTTAGTGCAGAATATCTTAACACCGAATTTGCATCAGCAGAAAAGTTAGCTGCCACAGTTTTGGAACAAGTTCAAAGCACAATAGATAAAGTCGAAGTCTATGAGATTAAAATCCAGTCCTATAGATCTCAATCTCAATTTCAAAAAGCTATAGATACTGCCCTAGAAATTTCAGCACAACTAGGAGTAGTTTTGCCATCACAGCCAAGCCAAGAGGATATTTATGCAGAAAAACAAGCTATAGAAGCTTTTTTAGAAGACAAACAAATTGAAGATTTAACTCAGTTACCAGAAATGGCCAATCCTTATAAAATAGCAACCTTAAGGATTTTAGTTAGTATCTTGAGTTCGGCATTCGCTAGCAATCAACCCTTGTTTGCGTTACTAACATTGAATATTGTCCATACATCTATCAAATATGGCAATTCCCCTATGGCTGTTGGTGGCTACAGTTGTTACAGTTCTTTATTAGCAACTACTCAAAGTCTTGATGATGCTTATAAATTTGGTCAACTATCTTTTAATTTGTTAGAAAAATATAATCTACAACAACTCAAACCCATGTTGTTGAATAACTTTCATAATTTCGTGACGCATTGGAAATACCCTATACGAGACACTTTCTCCGTTGTTGAAGGAGTTAATTTGGGGATTGAAAACGGAGATTTTGAATATGGAGGTTATTGTTGTTCTACTTATATAAATCACCAATTTTGTGCAGGGGAAAGCTTGCCAAACATGGAGCAAATTTGTGCTAAATACCTTAAATTAATGCACAAATATAAGCAAAATCTTACAGTTAATAACTTAAGCTTAGTAAGGCAACTGACGTTGAACTTACGAGGCAAAGCTAATCAAAAAGAAGAAATTCAAGGAGAAGCTTTTGACGAGCAAACTATTGTTCCTATTTATGTGGAGATTAAAAACTATACTGGACTTAGTTTTTTTTATCTCTATAAATCTATACTCTCCTATATCTTTAAAAATTTTGCCAGAGCATTAAATAACGCTCAATTATACAGCGAATATGGAAACTGGGCTGCGGGAATGCTGTGTACAGCAATGGGCAATTTTTACGATTCTCTCGCTCACTTAGCCCTCTATTCTCAAGTTGATACTGACAAGCAAAAACAATACCTCAAGCAAGTAGCAGCTAATCAAAAACAGATGAAGTTCTGGGCAGAAAATGCCCCAGCCAACTATCAACATAAATATGATTTAGTTATGGCAGAAACAGCCAGAGTTACAGGTAAAAATGCTAAGGCAAGGGAATATTATGACCGTGCCATAGAAGGTTCTCAAAAACACAATTTCCTCCATGAAGAAGCCATAGCCTATGAACGAGGAGCCGAATTTTATTTCGCTATTGGTAGAGAAGAAATAGGTCGGCTCTACATGAAGAATGCTCATTATGCTTACCAGCGCTGGGGTGCAGTCGCTAAAACAGAAGATATAGAAGCGGAATATCCCGAACTTTTTCGTGCTGCCCCATCCTCTCAAGAAAACATCTCCACTACTTATACTAACAGCACTGCTAGCACAGAAGTATTAGACTTAGCCACAGTAATCAAGTCTAACAATGCTCTTTCTAGCGAAATCGTCTTAGAAAAATTGCTAGCCAACTTGATGAATATTCTCATCGAAAACGCTGGGGCTGAGCGAGGAATTTTGATCTTACCCCGTGGTGAGAAACTGTTAGTTGAAGCAGCCAAAGAAACCAACTCAGAAAACGTTTCTATATTGCGATCGCTCCCTATTGAAGAGTTTGCTAAACTTTCTTGTAAAATCGTCAATTATGTCGCCCGCACTCGCGAAGCCGTAATTTTGAACGATGCTTCCGAAGCAAGCAATTTTAATGATGATGCTTACCTGCAAGAGTATGATTGTAAATCAATTGCTTGCACTCCTTTAATTAATAGAGGTCAACTCCAAGGTATTATTTACCTGGAAAACAACCTCACCACAGGGGCTTTCACCAAAGAGCGTATGGCTTTGTTAAAAACCCTTTCCACCCAAGCTGCCATCTCCATTGAAAACGCCCAACTTTACCAACGACTAGAAGACTACAACCGTACCCTAGAACAACAAGTAGCCGAACGTACCGAACAGTTGCAGCAAAACAACCAAGAACTTAGTCAAACTTTACAAGAGCTTAAAACCACCCAAAACGAACTGATTCAATCAGAAAAAATGGCTGCCCTCGGTCAACTAGTTGCTGGTGTAGCCCACGAAATTAATACGCCCCTAGGAGCCATCCGCGCCGCCATCGGTAACACAGATAAAGCCTTGCAAGCTTCATTATCCCAACTACCACAACTCCTACCTCTACTTACCCCCCAACAACAAACTGACTTCTTTAATTTCCTCGAAGTAGCCCTCACCCCCCACGAAAGCCTCAGCACCCGTGAAAAACGTAAAATCAAACGCACTCTCACCGCAGAACTAAAATTATCTGAAATTGCCGAAGCTAAACAATTGGCCCATCTCCTCACCGAAGGGGGATTGCATAATGAGATTAGCGAAACTAACCTGGCTCTATTGCAAACTCCCCAAGCTAAACAAATTGTCCAAATCGCTTACAACATTGCCCGTCTCAACGCTAGCAGCCAGAATATCAACAACGCCGTAGAACGAGCTTCAAAAATCGTCTTTGCCCTCAAAAGCTACGCCCGTTACGATTCTAGTGGGGAAAAGCAAGTTTCTGACATTACTGACGGCTTAGAAACCGTCTTGGAACTGTACCGTAACTATTTTAAAAAAGGTATCAAAGTCACTCGCAACTATCAAAGCGTACCACCAATTCCCTGCTATGGTGATGAATTGGTACAGGTATGGACAAACTTAATCCATAATGCTATACAAGCTATGGATGGTCAGGGTAAATTAGAAATTGCTGTAGCTCAGCAACAGGAAAGTATAGTTGTCGAAATCACAGACTCAGGTGCAGGTATTCCCCCGGAAGTTGCTCCCAAAATCTTCGACCCCTTCTTCACCACCAAACCTGCTGGGGAAGGTAGCGGCTTAGGCTTAGATATCGTCCGTAAAATAATTACTAAACACCAGGGAACAATAACCTTTGAATCTATCTCCGGCAAAACCACTTTCCTGGTTACTCTACCCATTAGTTAAGTATAAAAAGTAAACAAATTCCCCTACTACTAGATTCAGGGTTTATCTTGAGAGATAATACTTCTGCTTGAAAAAAACCCTAACTTATTACTTACTACTTACTACTTATTACTTATTACTTAAAAAAATGAATGAAGCAGCAATTCTCTGTGTTGATGATGAAAGCGTTATCCTCGAAAGTCTCCAAGAACAAATTGGTCGCCACTTTGGGGATAAATTTGTCTATGAAGCAGCCGAAAGTGGTGAAGAAGCCTTAGAAATTGTTGAAGAACTTCGTGAAGAAGGAGTCAAAATAGTTTTAATTGTCTCTGATTGGCTGATGCCGGAGATGCGAGGGGATGAACTTTTAGTTCGTATTCATGAGCAGTTTGGTAATGAGATTAAAACTATCATGTTAAGCGGACAAGCCGACGAGTCAGCCGTAGATCGAGCTAAAGAGGAAGCTAATTTGTATCGTTTCCTGGCTAAACCTTGGCGAGAAGAAGATTTAATCCAAGTCCTCTCAACAGCCTTGAACTCGATATGAACCGATTAGTAATTCTTGCAGTCGATGACGAACCGATGGTGCTAGAAAGCCTTACTGAGGAGTTAGAACGCACTTTTGGTCAAGATTACGACATCGAAGCGGCTGAAAGTGCTGAAGAAGCTCTCGAAATTATCGATGAACTAACCCAAGAAGGAAGCGAAGTAGCTATCATCGTTTCAGACCATTTGATGCCGGGGATGAAAGGGGATGAACTCCTGATTAAAATTCATCACCAATACCCCAGTTCCTTAAAGATTATGCTCACTGGACAAGCTGATGTCAACGAGGTGGGCAACGCTGTCAACTCTGCTAACTTGTACCGCTATATTGCTAAACCCTGGGATGCTAATGACCTCAACCTAACGGTTAAAGAAGCTCTCACCAAGTATGTACAGAGAAAACAAATTGAACAACAGAATCTACAAATACAGGAAAAAGAGCGTCGCCTGACTCAGTTTTTAGAAGCAATGCCCATTGGTGTGGCGGTTCACAATGCGGTCGGACAAATAACCTATGCTAATCACAAGGCCAAAGAGTTACTGAAGCTAGATGTTTTACCCGATACTAAAAGCGAGCAACTTTCGGAAGCTTTTAAAGTTTATCGGACTGGCACTGAGGAATTGTATCCTACAGAGGAGTTACCAATTGTACGTTCTTTGACGGGGGAAATAGTCCGGGTAGATGATATGGAAATTCACCACTCAGACAGGGTTGTCCCTCTGGAAGTTTCCACTACACCGATTCGAGATGAGACAGGTAAAATTGCTCAAGCGATCGCCGCTTTTCAAGATATTAGCGATCGCAAAAAAGCCGAAGCTGAACGAGACAGTTATACACAAGAGTTATTTAAGCTCAACGAAGCCCTTTCTAAATTTGTTCCCCATCAATTTCTACAATCTCTAGATCGGCATAATTTGGTTGACATCAAACTAGGAGAATCTGTTGAGAAAAAAATGTCCATTCTCTTTGCTGATATCCGCTCCTTTACTACCCTAAGTGAGCGCATGAGTCCAGAAGATACCTTTAAATTTATCAATGGCTATCTCCGCCGGATGGAACCAGCAATTATTGAAAATGGGGGTTTTATTGATAAGTATATTGGTGATGCCATCATGGCTTTGTTTGAAGGTAGTGCCGAGAATGCGGTCAAAGCGGCCATAGCCATGTTAAAAGCTCTTGCTGAATATAACCTTACCAGGCCAGGACGCGATCGCCCCCCTCTCAAAATTGGTATTGGCATTAATACCGGCAATTTAATGCTTGGCACAGTTGGGGGTAGCTCTCGCCTTGATACCACCGTCGTTGGCGATGCGGTTAATCTCAGTGCGCGTCTTCAGGATTTGACTAAGGTTTATCAAGCCCCACTCCTCATCTCCCACAACACCTTAGCTTCTCTCCAAGAGCCGATGAAGTATGCACTGCGCTTGATCGATCAGGGCAAAGTTCGGGGCAAAACTCAGACAGTGGGAGTGTTTGAGGTTTTTGAAACTGACCCTCCTGAGCAAAAGCAGTCCAAATTGGCAACGAAGTCGGTTATAGAGACTGCGGTAAGCTACTATTACACCGGAGCGATAGATAAGGCAAAATCACTGTTTCTTGATTGTATACAAAAAAATCAGGGCGATCGCGTAGCTCAAGTTTATCTGCAACGTTGCCAAAATTCTGAGCCTGCAAACTAAAAGCGATTTATTTAGGCAACAAAGCAGAATTTATGTTATAATTATCTCATTAAATAAAATTCAGTTTCAATTAAAAAATATTTTGTCGGAGCGGGGTTGGGAGCTTTCTTGATTTATTGACAGGAGGTAAACATTTAACCTGGCAAATTTTCATGAAGACTACATTCAGCAACACCCTGTTGCCTAACTCATAGCGCCATATTTCTTTTGCAGCAAATCCAACTCATTCTGCACCGCTTGTTGCATTTGCAAAGTAACAGCTTGCACAGTTCCCTCCTTATCTTCTTTATAAGCTTTAAAGTAGTCTTTCAGGTTAACAGGCTCACCTACCTGTAAAATAGCTTGGCGGTGTCCTTTTGGCCTAGGGCGTTCGATATTAAACACCTCCCTTTCTAAGCGTGTTAAAGTATCTAAAAAGCGCTCTGGTGTTGGGGCTGTAGCCACATAACCATCGTAGATAGCATCAAAATTCAGCAATCTAATCAAGCTGGTACGCATAAATTGATAGGTTGACTCTGTTAATTCCTCTGCGCGAGATTCCAAAACATGATGAATCTTATAAACCCTTTCCCTAAGCTGAAGCTGATCGGAAGTAGTGTAGCTAAGCTTTTCTTCACAAACTTGTAAAATGCGGCCTTTCAATTGTTCAATACGTTGGTTCCAATCTTGCTGACAACCTCCCTTACTTACAACGTCATATTCTTGTTCAATGTTACTCAGAACTTGTCCTGAAATAGCACGCAAACGGGGATAAAACTCCTTAGTGTTTGGAGTTAAGTTTAAAGCAGTTTCTAAGCTGCTTAAACTATCTTGAATCAACTTATTTGTATTGCCAGTGTAGCGATATTTGATACTAATAGGAACTAAATAAAAGTTGGGTACACTACCATCCTTTTTAGCCAACTTACCCAAAGTTTGTAATGGTAGTTGAATAGCCCCAGCACGAAAAGGGGTGACATAATCATTTTGAAAAGAACAACCTCCTTCAGGAAAAAGCACTAAGCGACAAGCCCTTTGACGCAACAAATTAAGAGTTTGAGTAATACTAGGGCGATCGCCTAATCCTCTTCTAATCGAATAAGCCCCCATCAATTGCATAAATTTACCCTGCAAACCCCAAAAATTATCTTCAGCAACCATATAATTGAAGATTTCTCCCCAGCGAGTAGAGAGTAAAAACATAGCAATGCCATCACTAAAATTAGGATGATTAGGCATCAAAACCATTCTTTCTGTTCCTAAGTTTTTCAGCCTCGCTAAACTTTCTGGTTCAATCACTAAATCCAAATGAAAAATTAACTTACCCACTAAAGGGGAGATACTTTGACATAAACGAACTAAAAGGGGTTTAATTTTGGAGGGGTAAAATTTAGGGGATTGAACAGCTAATTTGGACATCTCTATTTGTAGTCTTAAGTGAAGCCACCACTTAATGTCGTGGGTTTGTTATCTACTTAGAGAGTACTTTAGCAATGGTTGATACAAGGAAATATAGTGGGCAACTTACGAAGGTGACATAATCTTAAATTGCTAATGGCTAATGGCTAACAGCTAATAGTTCTCTTCCTAGCTCCTTAATTCCTAGCAAACAAAACTACACTAATAGACAGTTTAATAATTGTCATGCTCGTTGACAATTATTAAGCGATCGCCGATTCGCTTTATGTAATTGCCCAGAAACCTTTAAAATAACCAAAACTGCGGGCTTGTTCCCAAGTAACTTGCAAATCCTTAAATCCTTTTTCCCCAGGATCATCAACTTGAATAGTATTTTCATCTAACCCATCTAAACGCAGGAAATGTCCTTCCATCCCTACCAAAATTTGCGCCCCACTATCTAATAAGGGATTAACTTTTTTAAAAACAGCTTCACGGTAGGTATCAACGGGTAAAAGTACTTCCGCTTTCTCCTGATTTAATTGGTCATACTGCCAGAGTATCTTATAAATTTTTTGGTCACTTTTTTCAAGTTTCTTAAAAGCTTTATCTCTTTCCTCCCCCTCACTATATTGCTGCAAGTCCTCATTAATTTCGTTATATCTTTTTCGCCCTTTTTCTGGGTTCTCTCCTCGCAATTGTGCTTTAGTGTAAACTTTTTGCGCTCCACCAATTTGATCTAATTCTTTTGCATAAACGCTGTACTTTTTATGTTGCCCTCCAAATTGCTCAATTAAGTACATCATAGTTGCATGATGTGTTGTTTTATTAGCGGCTTTTTTGCGAGCTTCGGATACGGCTGCGACAAATGTCTCATCATTCGCTTCACCACCTCCTGACATATGTTTAGCAATGCCAACCAAAGCCATAAAATCAGGCAAACGCAAAGAATCAAAATCTGCCGCAGGATCGTATAGTTTGCGCTCTTTATACTTACCTTCAAGGGCTGCAAATATATTCTCAAGTAACTGTTTTGAACCTACATAATCATCTTTAGTTTTACCGAGTCCTTGCAATACCATCGCTGGAACAGTTACATTACAAGTGCGATCCCAACCCTTACCACCTGTTTTATTGGTTTTCGTGAGCATATTAGTATTAGCCATCTGCCCAAAATAAGGTACAAGGGGTGCTAAACGGCGATAAAGATATGCTTGAGCCTTCTTAATTTGACTGGCTTCAACATCAGGTATTGCTGTTCCTAAAGCAGCAATACGTCCGCGCAATTCGGCAATCTTTTCTACACGCTCTGTACGTGCCTCACCAAATTCCTCTTTATGTTTCTCTTCAGGTGGTAAAGTATTCTGCTCCATCTGTTCCATTTCTTGCACGAGAGCAGAAAATTCAGGATGTTCTAATTCCGGCTGATCGGGCAAACCGGGATTCTTTTCATGACTGGGTTGAAGGACAACCACATCTTTAGGAGGCAAGGGAGCAGACTTCTTTTTTTCCTCCTTCTTTTCCTTCTCTACTTTGGTAGGGTTAGCAGAATTACTATTTTTAGTATCGCTGTCTGTATTAGTAAGAGCATCCCAAACATCTTCAGCCACATCAGTAACTTGATCCCATAGCGCCCCTATGTCCATAAAGCGCTGAATTTGCTGCTCTTCACCTCCTGCAACTGTCTGAATAGTTTTTTTACTTTGCACAGGTTGCCCAGATGCAGGATTGTTAATTTGTTCAACCACTTTCGCTGCGGTAATATCTGCTTCTTGCTCATATTGATCCCCCGTCTTACCAATGGCAAGCTTAGTTTGAATTGCTGGAGTAGGAGCAGATAGAGAAAAATTAACCAGATGATCTCCAAGACGCTCTGCATTCTTCCTACTAATTTCCATTTCTTCTAAAGACTGCCTTTGAGGAGATAGCTGCGTAATGTTAGAGTTTAGCTTACGCTTATTTTGTAAAGGTTGAGTTGAGGATTTGGAGAGAGATTTTTTCTGGAGGTGAGTCCGGTGGATACCCATAACTAATTTCCGGTTCTAATCTAGACCTAGTATTCATTATCTTGGCATCTTTGCCTAGTTTATTTCATTATCTATAAGTCTAATTTTGCCTTTCTAAAAGCCGTTTTAAATCTTACTTACTCATATTAAATAGAATTTGGTATAACAATGCCCCGGTTCTCTTTCAAAGACCATCCTTTTCAAATTTTACTTTACCTTGAGTGGATTCTTTTAGGTATTGCTATCTTAGCTACATTGTCACCTTTTCCTACTGTACAACCCCCTCACTTATTACCTCCTGGTACTAGAAAAGATTTCCTACCACCCGGCTCTCCTTTCGCTGCATTAGGAAGTATTGTTGCTTTAGGAGGCTTAGGCTTGCACTCCCAAGGCAATTCCCGACTTTGGCAAATTCTCTACACTATTTTAGGATTTACTTTGAGTTGGTTAGCAATCTTATTGGGAGGGAAAGGGCAAAACGTTTTCCCTCCGTTGCTACTAGTGGTAGTAATTCGTGGCTGTTTGTTATTTCCTTGGAGTGGCCGCTTGATTGTTGCCTTATCTGCCTATGCTTCCTTTCTTTTGATGTTCGTGATCTCTTTTTCAGGAATTCGTCCTTTAGGAGTTCCTCTATTAAGGCCTATATTACCTCTAGGTGCGCGTAGGCTGCCCCCAGAGTTGCTACAAAGTTTGTTGGCTAACCAAATCCTTAATTCTGCATTACTTTTCGCCTTGGTATTAGTTTTTGTTCTATTGCTAGTTGGAGCTTTATTAGGAGAAAAACAAAGTCGTCAGAAACTAACCTTAGCTAATCGTCGCCTACGACAATATGCACTGTTAATTGAAAACCAGGCTACGTTACAAGAAAGAAATCGCATTGCCAGAGAAATTCATGACTCTGTAGGGCATTTTCTCACAGCACAGAGCATTCAACTAGAAAATGTGGCGATGTTCCTCTCTCAAGATTCTCATCAAGCTGACCATTATTTACAAAGGGCTAGGAGTTTAGGAAAGGAAGCCTTGAGGAATGTACGTCAGTCTGTGGCAACTTTGCGTACCAATCCTCTCCAAGGTAAAACTTTAGAGGTTGCTTTAAAAGATTTAGCTTCTGAGTTTGAGCAAACAAACCAGATAACCATTCACTCTCAAATTGCTTTGCAATCTTCCTTACCAGGAGAAGCTACCATCGCTTTGTTTAGGATCGTTCAAGAAGCCTTAACTAATATCTCTAAACACGCTCAAGCAGATCAAGTATGGCTGAAGCTAAAGGAAAATGGCAGTATAATTAGCTTAACAATTAAAGATAATGGTCGAGGTTTCGACTTAGAACAAAATACTACTGGATTTGGTTTAAAGGGAATGCGCGAACGTACAGAAGCCTTGGGGGGAAAGTGTCGAACCATTAGTGAACCTAATGGAGGCTGTAAGATTCAAGTAGCTATACCTTTAATCAGTGAACAATGATTAAAATCTTGTTAGTTGATGATCAATATCTTGTTCGGGAAGGATTAAGTAGTTTATTGCAAAATAAGCCTGACTTAGAGATTGTTGGTGAAGCAGAAAATGGCCAACAGGGAGTAGAAAAGGCTCTTGCTTTACAACCAGATGTAGTACTGATGGATATGCGAATGCCAGTAATGGACGGGGTTGCCGCTACCCGTACCCTACAAAAACAGGCTCCAGAAATTAAAATTGTTGTACTAACAACCTTTGACGATGACGACTATGTTAGTCAAGCCATGCAATATGGGGCTAAAGGCTATTTGCTCAAGGATACTCCCTCAGAAGAATTAGCCCAAGCCATACGTTCAGTTCATAAAGGCTACACTCACCTTGGTCCAGGGTTATTTGAAAAAGTTATGGCCTCTCCGGTGAAAACCGAACCAGAAACACCGCCAGAATTCAATAAACTAACCCCAAGGGAACAAGAAGTACTAAGCTTAATCGCCGCAGGACAAAGTAATCGTGAAATTGCCGAAACTCTCTACATTTCAGAACGCACAGTAAAAAATCATGTTAATAGTATCCTCAACCGCCTAAATCTGCGCGATCGCACTCAAGCAGCGATTTTGTTTAAGTCCCTCTGATAGAAGTAGAAAAATGGGGAGATAGGGAGCTAGGAAGGTCGGGAAATGGGGATCTGGAATAATTAGCTTAGCAACCAGCAATCAGCAACCAGCCATTAGCCATTAGCCATTCCTAACCTTCTGCCAAATTGTCAAACTTAAAAGCACAATAATACTAGCAAGGGTAATTTGAGTTGCTAAAGGAGTCATTCCCTGTAGCCTCATCGCCAAAACATTGGAAAGTAGGGTAATAGTCCAAAGGGTAATAGCTGCGTGGCGTTGGGAAAGTCCCCAATCTAATAGGCGGTGGTGGAGATGGTCTTTGCCGGGAGTACTTAAGGGGTTTTTTCCTGCCATTAAACGACGGACAAAAACCTGAGTGGTATCCATTACAGGTAATAATAAAAAAGAAAGAGTAGGAACTAAAGAAAAGACAGTGGTTACTTTTAAGTTCCCTAAAATACTCGCAGCCGCTAACACATACCCAAAAAAGTAGGCCCCTGCATCTCCCATAATAATTTTAGAAGGATGAAAATTGTGACGCAAAAAGCCTAATGCTGCTCCTCCTAACGCCGCTAAAAGCAACGTCGCTGCCGCCCTTTCTTCAAATTGAGCCGAAACCGCCAGCAAACTCATTGCCGTAATAAAACTCACTCCCCCTGCTAAACCGTCCATACCATCCATTAAGTTAATGGCATTGGTAATGCCTACAACCCACAATACTGTTAACAAGGTGGCAAAGAGGGGATCGAGGGGAGTACCCAAGGGAGTTTCAATTTGAATATCGCTAGCTACCAACAACAAAGCGGTAATAACTTGGGTGAAAAGGCGAAATAAAGGAGGTAAACTAAATTGGTCATCGATGAAACCGACTAAAACTAATATAGAACCTCCCAGGAGAATCGTTAGTACTTGAGCTAATACTCCTTCAATAACAATCGGTCTTAAGTAAGTTGCTAAAACTAGTGCTGCAATTACTCCCGCATAAATAGTTAGACCCCCGACATTGGGTAAAGGCTCTTTATTTAGTCTTCTGGCATTAGGTTGATCTGCCCAGCCAACTTGTAAAGCAAAAGAGCGTACTGAGGGAATAAAACCCTTGGTAACAAACCAAGCTAAGGCGAAGGTGAAAATCACAGCCAGCCAGCCAGTACCGCCAGGGTCAGCAATACCGAGAGATTGTAGGAAACCGTACACTTTTATCTCCCAAATTTACGCTCAGATTTCAAGATAATACTTGTATACAATCTCAGTATCAGGATTTACAAGCAATTATCAATTATCAATTATTAAACCAGCCTAATGCTACTCCTAATAAAATAAGTAGACCAAAACCTAAACGATACCAGACAAAAATCCAAGTATCTTTTTGTTGTAGATAGCGAATCAAGCCAAAAATCGCTAGGTAGGAGAAAATAGCAGCAGAGATTAAACCGACAATTAAAGGCAACAATTCACTATTACTTATCTCTTGACTCAATAAATCCTTAAGTTCTACTAGTCCGGCCAGAGTAATAGCTGGAATGCCCAAAAGAAAAGAAAAACGAGCCGCAGTTGATCTTTCTAAACCAAGAAATAAACCAGCAGTGATTGTTGAGCCGGAACGAGAAACACCAGGAATTAGGGCTAGGGCTTGGGCTAAGCCCATCAAAACTCCATCTTTGGTAGTTAAAGTCTCGAAGTCTCTTTGACGCGCTCCTAGACGTTCTGCCACCCCTAGTAACAATCCCATCACAATAGAGGCAATGGCGATCGCGCTCATACTCCTTAAAGGAGAGTTGTCTAAATCAGGAATGAAAGCTTTCATTCCTAAACCCAAAATCACAATGGGTATAGTTCCAATAGCGATACCCAAGGCCATGCGGAAATCCTGGGATTTATAATCAGATTTACCGATAGCTTGCCAAGTCCCCAAAGTAACTTGGATTAAATCTTCCCAAAAGTAATAAACTACTGCAGCAATGCTACCCAATTGAATAATGGCGGTGTAAGCAACTCCAGGATCACCCCAGCCAAGAAAGATAGGAACAACTTTAAGATGGGCAGTACTACTTATAGGTAAAAATTCAGTTAAACCCTGTACCATCCCCAAAACCACAGCTTGGAAGACATTTATTTGGGTAGTTGTTTGGCTAGAGGTTCCTGGAATGCTTAAGGCTTGATGAGGAAAGAAAGACTCTATGGTCACAAGTACCGCTAGGGCGAAGGCTGCTGTACTAGCAAAATTAAACCACTTTCGTTTTTTTAAGTTCATATCTTTGGGCTGACGGGTAAAAGATTTTAGTTTAAAGGCTAAAGGTTAAGAAAGTTGGAAGACTAAAACTAAGGGCAAATAACCAATAACTAACCATTAATCAATACCCTTTATACTCCGTCGCTGTTTGCCTTTCCGCTTGATTTGATTCCAATACTGTACTACTTTTATTAATATGCCCCCCAGGGGTATTGATGGTGTTATCTTTATAGATATGTAAAGATAAGTAAAAAAAATTAAAGGTATTTTGTTTAATCATAACTGGTTCTCTTTTCCCTCCCCCCCCTTAAATTATTTGCCCCCTCCAAACCAAAAATTAGCGGAAATTCCCGCCTGGGAAAATCAAGAGAATAGCCAACTGTGGTTGTTTTTTGGGGCTTCTGCCTTCCTTGTTTCCATACCCGTTTTTGTCCAAGCACCTTTAGTACGTCAGTTACCTTGGGTTAGTTTGTTGTTAACATTAGGTTGGTTAGCTATTTCTTGGCAATTATTTAAACATCGCTCTACTCAAGTTTGGGGAGATTTGCTCCTTGGATTTAGCTGGAGTTGGTTAGCTGGCTCAATTTATTGGGGTTGGTTGCGTTGGGAACCTCTTGTTCACTTACCCATTGAAGCCATTGGTTTACCATTCGCTCTTTGGTGTCTGTGGCGAGGTCAAGCTACCGTTGGCAGTTTATTCTACCTAGGGTCTTTATTTGGCACTGCTATTACTGATATATACTTTTACTTGACAGGCTTAATACCTTACTGGCGGCAAGTTATGCAAGTAGAACCGGATTTAGTTGCGCCCATCTTCCAAAGCGCTATTTTACAGGTACAAAATACCTGGGGTTTAACTTGTGCTGCTATTTTAGTAAGTTTATTATTGGGGGTCGGTCTTTGGTCTTTACAAAGACTAAGAGTTAGTTGGTGGGCGTTCGGAGGTGCAGTATTGAGTACAATTGTTGTAGATACTCTATTTTGGGTAGCCGCATCTACCGTTTAAAGCTAGCTGCGAAGTAAAGATAGCCAAGATTCCGGAATATCTTCTCTAACCCCAGAAGATATCCAAAGATAAAACCTACTTTAACCCGTCATCGATCGGACACCTGTGGTGGCTCTCGGACGCACTCCTTACTTACTTTTACATACAGTTACTGGCGAGCGCTATCTACCCCTGGTAGGTGGTAATTGTTGGACAGTTGGTCGCAGTGACGACAACCATTTTGTGATCCCCGATCGCTGGATCTCTCGTAACCACGCTATGTTGCAATGTACAGAAGCGGGGGACTTTTATTTAATTGATTTAGGCGCAAGAAATGGTTCTTTTGTCAATGGTCGCCGGGTCAGTGTGCCAGTTATTTTACACAATAGCGATCGCCTAACCTTTGGGCAAACAGAACTAGAATTTTATTATCCTAACGATCCTAGCAAAGCCGAAGATAACAAAAAAGAAGACGGCGAAACCCTAACTTCCACCATGGTAGTGCGGCGTTTGATGTCTGTTATGGTGGTTGATATTCGCAACTTTACCGTCCTCTCCCAGAAGATCGATGAAAACATCCTCGCTTCACTAATTGGTAGTTGGTTTCGTGATGCAGGAAATATTATTCGCCATTCTGGAAGTTGGGTAGATAAGTATATTGGCGATGCAGTAATGGCAATTTGGTTTCATCGTCAAGAAGAAATTGACAAAGAAGATGTGGTACAAATCTTTCGGGCAGTGAGCGATCTTAATAAAATGACCAACTATCTTAATAGTCAATATCCCCTACCCTTTCCTTTGCGTATTGGTGCTGGGATTAATACTGGCTATGCCATGGTGGGTAACTATGCCGGCAGAGGCGATCGCCCAGATTACACAGCTATTGGTGATACAGTTAATGCTGCTTTTCGCTTAGAATCAGCAACCAAAGAAATTGGCTTAGATATCGCATTAGGGGATAAAACCTATAGCCACCTATCGGATATGGGCATAGCAGAGCAAAGATTTCAAAAACACATCGTTAAGTTAAAAGGCTTTGATGAAGAAACAGTTACCTATGCTTGCTCTTTTGAAGACTTAGATTTCTTTTTGTTAGATGATTTCAGAAGGAATATTACTTTAGGTTAAATTTTAGTACCGCGATGTTTCTCCTCTTACCATTTTTACCTACTCCCCAACTTATCGCTCAAACTCCTCCCCCTCAAGAAATTGTGCAGCCTCAAGAAGTTCGTCCTTTACCTGGACAGTTAGATAATATCCCGGTTTTTAATAGCAATAGTCCAGAATTGGTAGTAGAAGAAGGAATCTTACTTTCCACCTTTAACCCCGATCATAAAGCAACCCCAGAAGCCCACTTAAATTTCCCCTTAGTAGGGCGTTTTGATATTTTCGCCCACCACGTTGCTAAAGCCCCAACTCCAGAAGATTTACGAACTCTTTATTTAGGCATTATTCTCCAAAATACCGAAGACAGGTCAGTAACAATCAATATTTGGCAAGCAGCAAGTTATCTAAGCCAACCTGATGCCCCATTTATTCCCCTCCCTTCCTTAGTGGAAAACGATCAAGGAGATGTTTATGCAGGGCCTGGTAGTCGAGTTATGCAAGATATCTTACGAGGGAAGCGTCAAGCCCTTTTCCCTGCCCAAATAACTATTCCTCCAGGGGAAACAGCTATGTTGTTGAACTTACCTATTCCTGTAAAAATCTTAGAACCTCCTATTAATGGTCGTTCTACCTATATGCGTCTTGAGAGTGATGGGGAAGTTTATGCTGCTAGTTTAGCTATGTATGCCCCTACAAACGAAGCGGGTAATGAACGAACACCCAGCAAAGCAGAATGGGAACAATTATTAGTAACAGGTAAATTAGCTACTCCCCGCGATCGCGCCCCAACTCCTCTAGGGACAGGACAAATTATTTATGGTAGAGTGGCTGGAGTTGCCCAAGGCTCTCGATGGCAAGCAACCCTAACTGACTCTTCACCAGGTTCTACAGCTTTAACAATCCCTATGCCAGGGAAAGCTATTTCCTACGGTTTAAGCACCTTAGAAGGGGGAACCTACGGCACAGGGCAAAGTCAAAGCGCCCCTCTTTTAGTACGCTACCCTGATACGGCCTACAAAGCCCACGGTAACTATGGTATACAGTATAGTCTCAATTTGCCCCTGTACAACCCCAGTGATACGAATAAAACCGTCACCATCGCTTTACAAACCCCCCTTAAACAAGACCAACTTTCCGGGGGCTTACAATTCCTCGAACCGCCAGCCAAACAAGTATTTTTCCGGGGAACCGTAAAAGTTCGCTATCGCAATGAAGCAGGTATAGTCCGCAGCCATTATTATCATTTAGTTCAACATCGTGGGCAACAAGGAGAACCCCTTGCTACAGTAACTATACCTCCTGGTCAACAGGATTTAGTTACCCTAGAGTTCCTCTACCCACCAGACTCTACCCCTCCCCAAGTCTTAACAATAAAAACTCCAATAACTGACAACTGATCAGTAGCAAACAGCCAATAATTGCTTCGGGCTGATATAATAGCCCGAATTTCAAAAAAAAGAAATCTACCAGGATTGCACTACCTAAAGAACGCATTGACTTATGCACACGAGGTAATTCCTGTGGAGAAATCCCCTGGCAGATGAGAGATTTTTGGTATTGGCTAGGTATTTTTGGGCCTTTTCTAACCTGGATAATTTTGTTGATTTGGATGTGTCAAAATTATCTGACTTATCCTCCTGATCCGAATATTACGGTTCCTGATTTAGCAGGACATAATTTAGAGGGAGAACTTCAAGGTAATTTTCTTTTTTCCCTTATAGAGTTAGTGGGTTTCTACTTTTTTCTACGCCCCTTGTCATCCCGCTATCTATTAAAACGTATTTTCTTAACTTTGTTAATTTTCTTCCCTTGGATGGTCTTATGGCTAGTACTATCTTTCCATTCTGGTGGAGTTACTTTTCTGCGTTGGATGTGGCTTTTTCTACTTAATATAGGTTTGTTAATTGGGTTAGTTGGGGCGATCGCCTATCCATCAAGGAGAATGAGGAAGACGAGGAGGCAAGGAGATAGGGAGATAGGGAGATAGCTTTAACTATTAGCGACTAGCAACTAGCAAATAGCCAGAAGTTATTTTTCCAAACGCACAGCATACCATTGTAGATATTTTCCTGTCCCAACATCTAACTCACAATAATTTTCCATCAGATGCTTTGCTTGGGCTTCGGCAGAATCAAATTTAAGCAATTCTCGTGGTACATCTTCTGGTTGTTGGGTCAAAATAGCTTCAAGCTTGGCAAGTAACTCTTCTGGAGTGAGAAATTCTTCTTCGCGATCGCTTTCTAAGACAACATATGCGTCTTCTTGATACATAATTGAGTCGGGCATAATTATTTCAAGCTCTAAACAATGAATGAAAGTAGACAGAGATGCCACAATAATAGTTAATAAAATCAGAGGTTAGCTATCAAGAAGCAGATGCAACCGCAGCACAAGTAGTTAAGCAGATTAATTCTCCCGCATATAAAGGTTCTGTGCAACGGGAAGCTTTACCAGAAGAAGAAGAAAATCCTCTTCAAGCAAAGTTAGAATCTACTGTACAACGTGAAGCTTTACCGGAAGAAGAAGAAGAACTTCAGATGAAACCGGAGTCTACTCTTCAACGTAAGCCAGGAGAAGAATTAGAATCCTCTATTGAACAATCACGGGGCGGTGGATAGCCTTTAAGTAATAATATTCGTGGCCCGATGGAAGAGTCTTTTGGAGCAGATTTGAGCGGTGTCAACATTCATACTGATAGTCAATCAGATCAACTTAATCAGTCAATCATAGCTTGCCGCTTTAATCAGATATATTTCGTTCTAAATTGCAATCTTAGCAAAATAAATATATTTATGAAATACAGAAATGGGATACCTAACCTCTGATTTTTTACCAGATTTACCAATCAATGAATCACTTCAAGAATTGCGGTTTCATCTTAGAGAATTATATTACGATCTGCTCAGTGAAATTAAAGAGGCTAAAGCTTTATCTACATTTGTCCCTCGTAATAAATCTGAATATTACCATCTCCGAAGTAAATTAGTAGACATTTCTACTGGAGCAGAACATTATGTTTGCTATCATCTTGTCAAAGCTCTAAAACTAGCCTACGAAGAACTTTCTCTATCATCTTTAAGCGATATATTGTCACAAATAACCTGTCAGGAATTAGAAGAAAATGAGGGTGATTCTACCCTCTCTCCTGAACAGATTACTCAGCATACTTTAGACTTCCGAAAAGAGGTCAAAGAACTTCTATCCCAATTATGTTTATCTTTAAATATAGTCAGCCGTTTTGTTGAGAATGAAAGATTAGTCAAAGAAGCAAAGGACTTGGAAACCGAACTTATACAACTCTCTGAAATTCTTGCTGGGAAAGTTTTGCCCCAATCACAGCAACTGTATCAGAAGACAGTTTTACTCTATAAAAGTGTTGCCCCCGAAGAAGTTGCCCAAGAAGAATATTGGCAGAATTTGTCTATTCCCTTACATGAAGAAACTCATCCCCTAGCTCGTAATTTAGAGCATTGTCCAAGATGTAGAGCAGTACTTACCAGAGAAGATCGTACTTTTGACGGTTCATTTTGTGAATCATGTCGCACTAGATGGGATGAACCTAGTGAATAGATTCATCTCTTCGGTTTAAAATGCTTCCTTCCTTGTAAAGCCACTTATTGGTACTTTCAACATTAACAACCAATAACTAAACAATTAGACTTCTAGATAATGAACTAAAGTAGACGAAGATGTCACAATAATAATTAATCAATTTGAGATTAGAATCAGAGGTTAGCTATGCGTACCCGAACTCACCTCCAGAAAAAAAGTTTTTCTAAGTCTGCTGTTAAACCTAGACAAAGAAAGCTTAACTCCCTTCCTGACACTGTTCAAGCTAAACCTCAAAGACTGTCTTTGGAAGAGATGGAGATCAGCCGGAAAAATGCAGAACGTCTGGGAGATTATATGGTTGATTTTTCTAAATCTGCCCCAGCCCAAGCAATTCAAACTAAGCTTACCATCGGTGAGGTAGGGGACAAGTACGAACAAGAAGCAGATGCTACCGCAGTACAAGTAGTTAAGCAGATTAATTCTCCCGCATATAAAGGTTCTGTGCAACGGGAAGCTTTACCAGAAGAAGAAGAAAATCCTCTTCAAGCAAAGTTAGAATCTACTATACAACGCGAAGCTTTGCCAGAAGAAGAAGAAGAACTTCAGATGAAACCGGAGTCTACTCTTCAACGTAAGCCAGGAGAAGAATTAGAATCCTCTATTGAACAATCACGGGGTAATGGACAGCCTTTAAGTGACAACATTCGTGGCCCCATGGAAGAATCCTTTGGAGTGGATTTTAGCGGCGTTACCGTCCATACAGATAGTCAATCAGATCAACTTAATAAGTCAATTCAAGCAAGGGCTTTTACCACGGGGCAAGATGTCTTTTTCCGTCAAGGGGCATATGATCCGAGCAGTAAAGGTGGACAGGAATTGATTGCCCACGAATTAACCCATGTCGTTCAACAGAATGCAACTGGCTCTCTTCAGCCCAGTATTCAGCGATATTATACTAACAGCGATTTCCGTTTTGCTGACGATGGTAAGATGGGTGTTCATCAAGATAGTACGATCGGTGGTCAAACGGCCTATGCTACTCCAGACTTGATCAAAGATGCTGGTGATAAACTAAAAGCTGCAACTTCTGTAATTGGGCTAAAGCCCGGAAAAATTTCCAGTCAAATCCCCGATATAAGTGGAAAAAAACATAATGTTGTGGATGTAGTTCCTGTCAACACACAGAACAACACAGAAGACACAGATATGGAGCTATGGGCTGATTGTGGGCGATCGGCTAAAACTGTCTCCGGTATGGATCAAGGAACAGGACAAGGAAATGCTAGTCCTGGTGCAAAATATAGCAAAGACGGTAAAACAAAGACCGTAACTGGCAATGACTGGATGGAAATTCAAAAAGTGAAAATGTTTAAAGGCCTTTTCAGTCAAAAAAATTCTTGGTGGGAGTTTTGGAAACCGCAATATGAAAGCAAGTTAGATATCAAAACTATTGATAAAAAACTTAGTGATTACAACAAGTTAAAGCAAGATTGGATCAAGGAAAAAGATGATGTCAAGAAAAACAACCTAAGTAGAGGAATGGCTCAATTAGCTTCTGAACTTGACGTTTTAGCCCGTGCAGAGTATGAGAAGTTAGATCCTCAAGCTAAAGATGATTTTGACAAAAAAGCAGGCATCAATATGTATGCAGACCCCCAAATTGGTGAAGCTTTTCATATCAGTACAGGGGGTAAAGAGCATCCTAATAAACCAGCCGATGTAGGAACTTGGAATTTCCATTGGGCTGGTGCTGCTATCAAGAGTGGTTCAGATACCATAACATTAGAAAATTATTCTGTTAGTGACTACCAAGAAGAGAATAAAGATTGGGTTTTCCAAATGTATGGTGTAGGCAAAAAGGGACAATCCTTTCATGAAGAACATAAAGATGTTCATAAACAACACGGAGATTCACCTACTTCAATGGTTGCTGTAAGAAGACAATCCCAAGAAAAATGAAGTTAGAAACGGCTATCTTGAATTATTTATGGATAACAGGAGTAGTTAGCTTATATTTGTCAAGTTGCTCTCCATCTACATCATCACTATCTCAAAGTTCACTTACCAAAACTCCTGCTGAGGATACTGAAATGAACCACGATGAAATTTTTTTACCAGTCAAAAAAAAAGCACCATCTTCGTCAGAATCTGAGGTATCGTCACGCTCTGAATTGTTACTGCCAGATTCTTATGATCAGGTTCAGAACTTGCCATTAATCAATCAATTACAAAAGGTAGATACTTATGATGGGCAGCAAGTTCGCTTAGTTGGCAGATATGTAGAAAGTGATGTACGAATGAAACCGACAGGAAAACCACGCTATGTGGGTCATGTTTCAATTGTGCTAGCTGATAACACTCATGTTGCTCTTTTCCCAGTTTGGCATAAAGATGCACGCAGACCTCAAGAAGAAATTGATAAATTTAAAGCTCACGAAGTTGAAGTGGTAGGAACTCTTCATCGTCAAGCACCTGTTGCTCCTTCTGGAGGTGCTAGTCCTCTAAGTCCATGCCTAACGGATACTAAAGCCCTTTATCTCTCTTCTGAATAATAAAGAAAATCCTTAAAGTGCGTTCGCGAAGCGTTGCTGTAGGCTTATCACCTATCCCTTCTTTAGCTGTAAAGTGCTTTCCTCCTCGTCAGGTAAGTTGTTGGTACTTCTCATATTAATAACTAATAACTGAATAATTAGACCTACCAGGTAATGAATTAAAGTAGATAGAGATGGCACAATAATAATTAATCAAATCAACGTTAAAATCAGAGGTTAGCTATGCGTACTCGAACTCACCTCCAGAAAAAAAGTTTTTCCAAGTCTGCTGTTAAACCTATACAAAGAAAGCTTAACTCCCTTCCTGACACTGTTCAAGCTAAACCTCAAAGACTGTCTTTGGAAGAGATGGAGATCAGCCGGAAAAATGCAGAACGTCTAGGAGATCATATGGTTAACTTATCTGAATCTGCCCCAGCCCAAGCAATTCAAACTAAGCTTACCATCGGTGAGGTGGGGGACAAGTACGAACAAGAAGCAGACGCTACCGCAGCACAAGTAGTTAAGCAGATTAATTCTCCAGGGCAGAGTAATAATTCAGTTCAACGGGAGGCTTTACCTGAAGAAGAGGAAGCCGTTCAAATGAAATCAGAATCTACTGTGCAACGGGAAGCTTTACCAGAAGAAGAAGAAGAACTTCAGATGAAACCGGAGTCTACTCTTCAACGGGAAGCTTTGCCAGAAGAAGAAGAAGAACTTCAGATGAAACCGGAGTCTACTCTTCAACGTAAGCCAGGAGAAGAATTAGAATCCTCCATTGAACAATCACGGGGCAATGGACAGCCTTTAAGCGATAACATTCGTGGCCCCATGGAAGAGTCTTTTGGAGCAGATTTTAGTGGCGTTACTGTCCATACAGATAGCCAATCAGACCAACTCAATAAGTCAATTCAAGCACGAGCTTTTACAACGGGGCAAGATGTCTTTTTCCGTCAAGGGGCATATGATCCTAGCAGTCAAGGGGGACAGGAATTAATTGCCCATGAGTTAACCCATGTTGTGCAACAAAATGGTAGTGCTGTTCAGCCTAAGAATGAAGCCTAAAACAAGGGAGTGATTAAGCAGGGAATGAGAATTAAATCCCTACTCCCATTGATTAAATACCGGGAATTTCTGAGAGTTTGCTTTCTAATTCCTCAACTTGAAAACCTGTTACTTCCTGCCATTCTTCTACGGTAAATTCATAGCCTAGTTGACTTGCCATCTCGACAAATTTCTCTGGATTGGGGGCTTGGTTCAATTTTTCTTTGAGGGCAGGATCTGTTTGTGCATCCCGAAATAATTTCACAACTTGCTCTCTGGCCATCTGATAAATTCCTCTCAACACTCTCGATAAAATTAAATTAACACAGTTAATATTAAGACAATAGAGAAAATACCTGAATTGATTGGTAATTGACAACTATTCGACTTATTCTGGCTGTTAGAGGTATCACTAATAACTGTTCGGCTTGCCTTTGCTGTAAGCATCATTGGAAAATCTGTGGTTAAAAACGTCGGCAAAAATATTGGGCAAGAAATAGCTAGAAGGGAAGCTAGTCGAGTAACTAGTAGAATTGTTTTTTCTCAAAAAGCGACTGCTTCTAACCTAACTTCTCGCTTCATTCCTACCAGGATGCGTTGGATTGTTCCTGTGGTACAGGAAAACTTGCAGTTAGTGAGAATTCCTGGTTGGGAAAAACTGCGGGCTAAACTTCCGGCAAGATTTAGGAAAAAAGATTTAGAGACAGAAACAGAAGAACTTTTAACTGAAGCAGAGGCCGTTCAGTCTTTCTCTGTAGCCCAAAAAATTGACCAAGTTTATCCCCAAGCTAGTTTACAAGCTACCTTACCTCCAGAAAGCCAGATAAGGGGTATTCGTGCTACATATCAAATAGAACAGTTCCTAAATCATCGCGGTATGGGTCGTCTTTACTCAGCAACTCGTGTACCTGATGGACAGCCTTTTGTGGTTAAGGAATACTTGTTACCAGAAGAATATTTTAACCCCCCCGAAGCAAAAGCCCGTAAAGATTCCTTTCAAAGTCTTGCAGGGATAGATTTAGTTGATAACCGACTCCATGATTATCGTCTCATTACTCCTGTTGAGGCGATCGCCGATTTTCATCAACCTCGTTGTTATTTAGTTAGCCCTAGTAATTTAGATGTTCATCCTAGCCTAATTAATTATTTGTATCTCAATGGGGCAATGACAGATAGGGAAGTGCATCAGTTACTTAATCAGGTTTTGCAAAGCTTGGAATGTTTACACTCTCAGAAGTTTCGCCTTCCTTCTGGGAAGGTACAGCAAGATATTTGCCACGGTAATCTTAATCTCAATAGTTTATTAATTGCACCAAATTTCCAAGGTTTTTATGTTTATTTATGCGACTTTTCTCTGTGGGAAGATTGTTTTTATCCTCCTTTGAATACTGCCCCTATTTCTACCCAAGTTCAGGATTTAGCAGATTTAGGTTATGTCGCCTATCAATGCCTAGCTTGGAATTTGGTTACTCCGTCAAAAACCCTCGACCCCAGATTTGAACCCCATTGGCCCCGCGTTAGACCAGAGTTGAAGCATTTTATCCTCAGCCTGATGGGGATTGGGGCAGTACCTTTTGATAGTGCGGAGGCTGCCCGTAAACAACTGCTACGCATACCTTTAGATGGGCCACTTCCTGAGGTGGAATTTCAGGATATTGTAGAACAAGAGGAAGAACAGAAGCGTAAAAAGAAGTTAGGCAGAATATTACTACAACTACTTGGCTTAACCGGGGGCTTATTACTTTTTGGTTTTCTATTATGGTTAATTTTTGGTCGTGATCAAAGGGCAAGTTGCTACCCTTGATGAACCACAAATCTGTTGTATTGAGAATATTAAAGGTGTAACCCCCGGTGACTTTGTTTATACAGCAGAACAAAATAGTTCCTGGGATTATGCTTTTACTACTATTAACCTTATTCTTAGGGATAGAACTTTAAAAGAAGAAATAGAAGAAAGCCAACCTAAGTTAGATTGGTTATATCGCCCGGAACCTTCTAGCCCTCAAGTTCAAGCAGAAATGGAACAGAAGCTACGGGGCGGAGAAGTTGATTTTTTAATCGCCAGTATTACTAGTTCTGTAGATGCTGATTTACACGCAGAAACTATCGCCTATGATGGCTTAGTCTTTTTTGTCGCTTTTAGTTCTGCCCAAAGAGAAAATAGCCTCCCCCAAGCTTTACAAGGAAGTATTAACTTTGAACAATTGCGTCAGCTTTATACAGGAAAAATTAGTAGTTGGAAAGAATTAGATAGTCGCTTTCCTTCTTTACCCATAAAACTCTACATACCCTTAGAAAAAGAAGCAAGGGATATTTTTGAAAAACAGGTACTCAAAAACCCTCAAGCTATTTCTCAATTCCGAGATTTAATTAAGTCTCAAAATCAACGCCGTTCCTTCGCTAGTAACCCAGAAATTCTTCCCCTACAAACCTTTGAAATGCTAAGAAGTGTCTATGGAGATTTTGAAAAGACAGCCACCGGAAGCATTGGTTTTGCCCCCATTAGTAAGGTGGTAGGACAATGTAGCGTCTATCCTTTAGCCCTAAAAGATGGTCAAGAAGCAGCAGTTTCTCCCCTGAAGAAAAGAAATAACCAACCTGTAACCCCACAAACAGATTTATGTGATCAAAAAGGTAGTTATGCACCTAATGCCGAACAGATTGCTAACCAAGAATATCCTTTGGCTTATTCGGTGGCAGTTATTTATCCCAGAGATAATAGTAGAGAGGCAGTAGGAGAAAAATTTGCAGCGATTATGAAAACCAAAGAAGCACAAGATTTGTTAGAAAAAACAGGTTTAGTGCCTTTAGAAGGTAAAGAGTAATTTGTAAACTTCAGTTTTCTTTGGACAATAAACTATAAGTAATTGTTTGATTAGGGTGAGTTTTTGATTAAATGTTTTAAATTCAAACAACTTTACATTACCAAATTGTCAAGCCCAAAATATTGCGGCAAATGACGCATTTGTGTTGTTTGATGGTACAATTGGAAAATTCATACTGGTGTTCTTGTGTCTAAAAAGGGAAGAGAAGTATATACAGCCTTGATAACTCGTTGAAAAGGGGAGCTTTTTCGCTTTAAAAATTTCACTTTGCCAAGTTAGGAATCAACTATTTTTCAGGCAATTTTAAAAGTTTTTTTGACAGGCAAAAAGTTTAAAGTTATAATGAGAGCCTTTTTTTGTATAGAGATAAACTTCTAGTCAATTTAGAAAATGATTGAGATGAATCACTATTAAGCTATTTCTTTCGTCGCTTACTTACTTAATAAATTCAGCACAGTTAACTCAATCAAGTAGGGTGTGTTAGTGCTATTAACAATTAGCTAGGTAAATCAGTAAAATGTAGTTCAGCACGTAACGCACCACATAGTGGGAGTTAGTGTGTTACGGCGGATAAGGAGTTTTTTGATTTAACCTCATTTGTAATAGCCGCCTAACACACCCTACTAGAAAATCAATGGGAGACAAGTTTGCAGTAATTTTAAAAATTGAAGAAGCACAAGAATGGAAGTACTTTCAGAATAACCATTTAAACTACTTGTTACTTATTCTCCTGTAGCTTCAGAAATTATATCCGTTGCTTCTTCCCCTTCAGTAGTCTCTTCTTCAAGGCTAGCTAAACTTCTAGGG
>CAWDOD010000009.1:0-255321 GCA_963803805.1 uncultured cyanobacterium
AAATGGGGATATTCTGAATGTCCGGTGGGTAAAGAATTAACTTTAACGAAAAACTCTCAGACTCTTACCCCAGCTACCTACAGCCACTCAGGAACACGTCTTAACACTTATACTTGCCAATGTTGTGACTATCACCGGGAGAAAAAAGAAACTATACCTCGTAAAGTTCGTAGTAGCAGCAGCGGTGGTTATAGTAGTGGAGGTTATAGCGGTGGAAGTAGTAGTGGTAGTAGTGGCGGCTATAGCGGTGGCAGCAGTAGCGCTGGGGGAGACTTTGGCGGTGGCGATAGTGGCGGCGGCGGTGCTGGTGGTGATTGGTAATTATAGTAATAAGGAAAAATATGAACGACTCTAATAATTCTCGCATTCCTGATGACATGGCTGATGAAGTCATGGAAATCGCCTCACGGTTATATGCCGAAACCACCCAAGGTTATAGCCCCACAGAACTTAAAGCGGCGGGTTCAGAGGTGGAAATTCCCCCAGCTTTAGTAGAACAAGCGATCGCAGAAGTTAAGGCGAAAAGGCAAGCTGAAGTCCAACAAAGGGCAAAGGCAGAACAAAGGAAAAAACAGGGTTTAATGGTACTTGGGGGCTTGGCTGCTTTAAGTTTAGTTTGGGCTGGGTTTACCCATAATTCCCTCTCAGCTTCTGAGAGTAATGTTGATGCAGCTTGGGCGCAAGTAGAAAACCAATTGCAACGTCGCACGGATCTGATTCCGCAATTAGTTAGCGTTACTAAAGCTTCTGCCCAACAAGAACAAAAGATGGTGGAGTTGCTTTTAAAAGCGAGAGAAAACTATCTCCAAGCGGAAACAACCGAAGCAAAGCAAGAAGCCACAGGAGAAGTTAATCAAGCGATCGCGCAATTCCAAAACTACGCCGTCAATAATCCCCAATTACAATCTTCTCAAGCTTTTACTAACCTACAATACGAACTCGCCGGAACAGAAAACCGTATCGCTACTGAACGCAAGCGTTACAACCAAGCAGTACAAGCTTACAACCAAAAGGTAACATCTTTTCCTGCTTCTTTTTTAGGTTGGGAAGAAAAGCCCTTTTTTAAAGCGGAAAATACTGAAGTTCCCAAAATGGAGTTTTAAGTAAATTCTGGGAACAATTTTGCTACAAAAATGGCGATGAAAGTCTTATTCGGAGTTGGTCAATAAAGGTATGAAAACAAAAACTTATAATCTGAAGTATTTGCACTTCAACGGTTTGGTGATTGCCAGCAAATAACAATCATACTCAAAATTACCAACGCCACTTATCCAAGTTCGTAATAACTTTCAATAATCACCAAAAGCATAATAGCTTAATAGCTTTATTGGGAAATTACAAAATTACAATCCTCCTTGAAGTAAATTAAACTCAATCTTACATTTATCATTACCTTGCTCAGATGATCTAAATTGACAATTGTAAGCTGCTAAGCATCTTTGTTGTTGATTAAAAACTCTCAGGTTATATTGATATCGTCGAGCAACATTACCAAACTTATTAACGAAAGCATAACGTTCAATATCACTCAAATTAGACCAAAGTTGTCGATTCACAATCAAGTCTATACGACGTTGATTTTGATGGGCAATCCAATTACTCAGTAACTTTTTTTTAGCAAACTGTTCTTTAGCCCACCAAAGACTAGGAACAGAAATTTGTTCTTGGGAGATAGTATCTGCGGTGACAATATCTAGTTGAGCCAACTGTTCAGCATCTTTTTCTAATAATTCAGCCTCTAAAGGGGGCTCACAAAAGCTATTATCAATAGATGTTTGTGCCGCAGCAATTTGAGCTAACCAAAAAGGCGAAACCAAAAACAAAATAGCAATTTTCTTAAACATATTACTTATGAATTATCACTTATCCCCACAACCGACGGCGAGGTTTACCGTTAAGACGCTGGTGAGTATCTTTTAACAAAAAAGGGATATTTAATTGTTCAGGACAACGAGGTAAACAATCACCGCATTCAGTACAACTATTACCTTTTTTGCCAGGAAACCAATGCCCAGCATTTTCTAACATCTGATAACGATATTGACCATAGTTTTGCATATCATAAGCCACCGAGAGGTTTCGTAAACGTAAAATTTCCGGAATATTAATCTCTTCTGGACAAGGTAAACATTGATAGCACTGACTACATTTATCCTGGGCAAGTTTCTTATTCAACTCAACTTCTAAAACTTTAAATATTTCTTTTTCCTGGGGGGTGAGAGGTTCATCTTGGTTAGCCACCTGGAGAGATTGCTGTAACTCTTGGGGGTTAGCGGGGCCAAAACTAAGGGTAGAAATGCGGCGATCGCTTAATAAAAAACGGTAGTTCAATTCTAGAGGAGAAAGGGGCTTGCATAACTCTTGTAGGGTTTCTGGAGGAGTATAGAGTTTTCCTCCTTTATCTCCTGGAGAGATAATAAAGATGCCCATACCCTTTTCAAAAGCAAGCTGAATTGCGGCTGCATTGCGCTGGAAGAAGTAGTAATAGTGCAGGTTAATAAAGGAGAAGAGGTTAGTATTTATGGTGGCGAGAATTATCTCTAAAGGAGCATGAGTAGAAAAACCTACCTGCCTAATTTTCCCGGCAGCGATCGCCTCTTGCACCACTACCATAAAGCCTTGGGGATGGGTAAGCCAGTGAAAATGTTCCCAAGTATTAACCCCGTGAATCGCTAGGCAATCAAGATAATCAACCTGGAGGCGTTCTAAAGATTGATTAATCTCCTGACGCATTTGTTGAGGATCGGGAGTCGGCAACAACTTAGTGGTAATGTATAGTTGCTCTCGTGATAAGGGCAAACCCTGTTTTAAAGCTTGGCCTACATAGGTTTCACTCTCGCCATAGCCCCTAGCTGTTTCTAGATGATTTATACCCGTAGCCGTAGCTGCATAAATAGTTTCGTAAGCTACTGAGGATGAAGCCAAACAGCCCATAGTTCCCAAAGAAAAAACAGAGAACAGGAAGTCAGTTTTACCAAACTGCCGATAATACATTTTTCGACTGATGGGGCAAGAGATCAGGGGTAAAGGGGGAAGAGTAAAAACTAAGAACTACTACGATTAGCAAAATCTTCGGGGCGAATATTAGAAACAAATTCTTTAAAAGCTTGCCTTTCTTCCTCATCAGCTTCCCTATCTACAGGGATAGAGGCATCAGCAACAACTTCTTCGACAACCCAAATTGGACTATCTGTACGTAAAGCCACAGAAATAGCATCGCTAGGGCGACAATCTATTTCTTTTTTTACTTCTCCTTTACGCATACACAAAACCGCATAGAAAGTACTATCTTGGAGAGAATGAATTATAATACGCTCCAAGTCCATTTCCCAAACTTCCAAAGTGTTGGCGATTAGGTCGTGAGTTAGGGGACGAGGGGGTTTTTGTCCTTCTAAAGCGCTGATAATTGACTTGGCCTGGTCTTGTCCAATATAAATAGGCAGAGCGCGCCTACCCAAGCCATCCTTAAGCAAAACTATGGGGCTGCGTGTGACCGCATCTAATGCAATTCCAGCAACTTTCATTTCAATCATCGGCTTAGCCTCTAAAACAGAGTTGAAATTGGGACAAGGGTATCTATTGGGAGGGGGAGAAAAAAAACGAACGGTAGAATTAAGCATAGGTAATAAGCTATATCTCCTTTTGAAGATTTTACCTATTATCTTTGCTAATTTCTATACTTCATCTTTTATTCTCAAAAATATATCTATAATCCAAGTATGCCCCAGTCTGAAGTTGAATGGGCTTATACTTTAGGAAAAATATCGAGAATTGTAACCAAGATTCTGGGCTGTTAGTAGTCCAATGGAAACTATTCTTATGACAAATTACTTTTCTTAAGAAATAAAGTGTTTACAGGATTAATTCAAACTCTTGCTAAAATCACTTCCCTAGAACAAGACAGGTTTACTTTATCTTGCCCTAGGGAAAGTTCTCCATTGCTTTGGCAAGATTTAGAAGTTGGGGATAGCGTCGCGGTAGATGGAGTCTGTTTAACAGTGGAGGAAGTTTTAGCTGATGGTTTTGTTGCTACTGCTTCTTTTGAGACTCTCAAGCGTACTACTCTCGGTAAGCGTAATCAAGCAGCTAGTTGGGTGAATTTAGAGGCTTCAATACGGGTTGGTAGCAAGCTAGGGGGACATTTTGTCACCGGACACGTTGACGGATTAGGTTGTTTAGTTGAGTCGATCCAAGTAGATAAATCCTGGGAAATGTGTTTTGCGGCCCCTCCTGGTTTAGAAAGTCAATGGCAAGAGACAATTGCCCGTTATCTGATACCAAAGGGAAGTGTTGCGGTTAATGGTATTAGCCTGACAGTATCAGATTGCGATTCTGAGGGTAGTTGGTTCAAGGTAGCGGTAATTCCCCATAGCTATGAACAAACTAATCTCGCTGCTCTTAAGGTTGGTGATTTAGTTAATTTAGAAGGGGATATTTTAGGTAAGTACGTGGATAAGTTGTTATCCCATCGTGATTCAACCAAAGGGCAAACTGAAGAAGTTAGTTTGAGTTTTTTGAGTGAAAATGGTTATTTAATGTAGGAAGGGAATAGTCAATAAGCTGTTAGGTACAAAGAATTCTACTGTTAGGCAAGGGAGTAGGGAGTAGGGAGTAGGGAGTAGGCAGCAGTAAAGACATCAGGTGGAAATTTGGTTAATACCAGAAATCCCAGCTTAAATGCGTTTCAGCTTAGGCAATAGGCAATAGTTGAGTTGTTTTTCAGTCATGGTGCAAAACAATGAGTAATAATCTGCAACAACTATATCAACCAGGAATTATCCTTAATCAACGCTATCGCCTTAAAGAGATTTTAGGGCAAGGTGGCAGCAGCATAACTTACGCCGCACAAGAGTTAGAAACAACTCAACAAGTTGCTATTAAAATTCTCTCCTTTCGTCACTTACAAGACTGGAAACAACTAGAATTGTTTGAACGGGAAGCCAAGGTTTTAGAAAAACTAAATCATCCTCATATTCCCCGCTATTTAGAATACTTTACGGTTGCAGACTTTTTTTATATCGTTCAACAATTAGCACAAGGTAAATCTTTAGCTCAATTAGTAACCGAAGGAAAACGTTTTACTGAAGCAGAGGTTAAAGAAATTGCCACCCAAATTCTAGAAACTTTAATTTATCTCCACTCCCAAAAACCTCCTGTTATTCACCGAGATATCAAACCAGAAAATATCATTCTCGACAGGGAAGGAAAAGTCTTCCTGGTAGATTTTGGGGCAGTGCAGAATACTTACCACAGTACTTTAGCACGAGGAAGTACTGTAGTCGGAACCTTTGGTTACATGGCTCCGGAACAATTTATTGGGCAAGCAGTGCCAGCAAGTGATTTGTACGGGTTAGGGGCAACATTGCTATTTCTATTAACCCATCGTTCCCCGGCCGATTTACCAACCCAGGATTTAAGCATTGATGTGGGAGCTTGCACTCAAGTTTCTGAGCATTTTACGGTATGGTTAGAGAAGATGATTGAGGCAGATGTCGCAGCAAGATTTACCTCAGCCAAACAAGCTTTATCACGTTTGAAGAATGAGAAGAAGTTAGGATTTAATTCTCAGATAAAATGGGGAAGTTTAATAGCAACAGGAGTAGGGGCAATTGCTGCTAGTTTAGTTTTTGTCAAGCTACTATCTTCAGTAACTACTTGGTTGGGATTACAACCCCAAGGGATTTATAAGGCAATAGATCAAGGGGACGCTGAAAAGGTTGAGCGGTATTTAAAGGCTGGCGTTGACCCTAATTTAGTACATGAATTAACTTTACTTGAAAGGGTATTTTGCTGGGATTGTGATATTGGTTACCAAAGCAGTGTACTACTTCATGCAGCCCAAAAATCCGAATGGGAAATAGTTGAGATATTAGCCGAGGCGGGGGCTGATGTTAACTTTGTTGGTACTTTTGGGGGAATTGCCTTAAACCAGGCAATATACGAAGGTGAGTGGGAAGTAGTTGAGACTCTAATAGATGCAGGGGCTTACATTGACACTGTTGATGAATATGAAAAAACAGTTTTTGATACAGCAATAGGTGCAGATGACCAGGAGATGATCCCTGTATTGGTTGAGCTTGGTGCTGATATCAATATGACCAACAACAATACTAATACTCCTCTACATCAGGCAGTAGCTTGGGGTAGTCCAGAAATGGTAGAAACATTAATAGCTAACGGTGCTAATATCGATGCTGTCAATAGTATTGGCAATACCCCCCTACAGGAAGCAAAAAGGCTAGGTAATAAAAAAATGATTAAACTACTTAAAAGTCATGGTGCAAAAGAATAAGTAACAACCTACAACAACTATATCAACCAAGAAAAATCTATAAAGTTAAATGCTAAATGTTTGATGTTTAATGTCGTTACCAATTAGGATCAAACTCAATATTAATAATCAATTCTTCCTTCCCTCTTGGTACTGCGGTAATACAACTACAAATGGGTGTACCATCTTCTAATTCTACTTCGCAAGCATGACAAGAACCCATTAAACAACCTGTAGGAATAAACACCCCAGCCCTCTCGGCAACTTCCAACATCGGCTCTCCAGGTTCAGCTTTAACCACAATGTTATCTGGCAAAAATTTAACTAAAACACTCATTTTTTATAGGGGAGTAGGGGGGCAAGGGTGTAAGGGTGTAAGGGGGAAGAATGATAACTGTTTACTGTTCACTGTTTCGGTAACAAGGGAGTTAAGTCTAGATGCTTTTCTACTAAATCAGCTAAAGAATCTAAAACCGTTTCTCTTTCTTCGCGATAATTAGGAATTCCTGTGGCTAAAGAAACTAACCCTCTTTGATGCCGCAATTGATTTAACCAAGTTCGTCGCCAGGGGCCATTGTCAAACAAACCGTGGAGATAGCAACCCCAAATTGACTGGGTTTTATCAACAATGCCTAAACTAGGATCATCAAACAAAGGATAAAAATCAGCTTCTTGTCTAGTGAGGTTTAAAGTCTTAGTACGCCCTTGATGAATTTCGTATCCTTCTATAGGTAAACCTGCTTCAGGATAGTTGGAAGTTACCAGACGTTGACGGGCTATTTTATTGGCTTGCATTATAGTTTGTAGGGGCAGTAAGTCTAAACCAGGGCAGGTTCCCACTTCTCCTTCAACCCCTTCAGCATCACTTAAGGTTTTACCTAACATTTGGAAGCCACCGCAAATACCTAAAATTGTTCCCCCGGCTGCGGCATATTGCTTTAATTGTAGGGCCATACCATTAGCTTGGAGATACCTGAGATCGGAGATTGTGGTTTTGCTTCCAGGGATAATTACCGCATCAGGATGACCCAAGGATTCTTGAGGATGAACGTACCTAACTGCTACACTTGGTTCTGCCTCCAAGGGATCAAAGTCTGTGAAGTTAGAAATGCGAGGTAAGCGTAAGATTGAGATTTTGATGTCCCCATCTTTTTTCTTAACGTGTCTTTCCAGCAAATCTAGGGAATCTTCTGCCGGAAAAACCCCTTCAATCCAAGGAATGACTCCTATGACAGGGATACCTGTACGCTCTTCTAACCATTTAAGTCCTGGTTCTAGGATAGAGCGTTGACCACGAAATTTATTAATTACAACTCCTTTAATTAATTTCCTTTCTTCTGGTTCAAGTAACTCTAATGTTCCTACTACTTGAGCAAACGCCCCACCCCTATCTATATCTACTACTAGCAGAGTGGGAGCATCCAAATATTGAGCAACTCGCATATTGGTAAGATCGCGATGCTTGATATTAACCTCTACTGGGCTGCCTGCTCCTTCACACACTACCAGGTCAAATTCTCTACTTAACTTCCCTAAAGATTCTTCAATAGCTTGCCAGCCCATGGTAAAGTACTTTTCATAATACTCAGAAGCATTGGTTGTCCCAATAGCTTGACCTTTCATAATTACTTGAGAAGTACTATCTCCTTGAGGCTTGAGTAAGATCGGGTTCATTTCTACCCAAGGCATTACTCCAGCAGCCCAGGCTTGCACTGCTTGGGCGAAACCAATTTCTCCTCCGTTGGCGGTTACATAGGCGTTGAGAGCCATGTTTTGCCCCTTAAAAGGAGTTACACGCCAACCCCGTCGAGAAAGGATGCGGCACAAAGCAGCAGTAAGCAAAGATTTTCCTGCATGGGAGGTGGTTCCCACCACCATAATTGCTTTCATAGTCAGGCTTTTAGTAGTTAGAGATGTTCACAAAAAACTATGCTTAAGTTGAGGCACTTTTTAGAGACAACTTGTTGTTATTAACCTGAAATTCAGGTATATTTTGTTTTCTCAGATTGTCCCTCATAAATACTCAAACTCTTAAATTGGCAAACGCACCCAACGATTAATAACATTAATAATACGATCTAACCAAGAAGGAGCGGGCCAATAACCCCCTAGATTTTCCCATTTTGCCACCAATTGTCTGCCTAGAGGCGTTAAGCGAAAGCTATCAGTAATGCCCTGCCCATCAACTTCTCGCCGCAACAAACCAACTTGGATTAACCAAGCTAGATAGCTTTCGGCAATTCTTTCTGAGAGGATTTTTTTGGTATAGTTGGCTTGATAGCCTTGCTCAGAGGCGATCGCGCTTATGGTTACGCTCTTGTTGGCCATTGTCGCCAATAATTTTAGCTGAAAGGGAGAACAACGCAACGCATTCTCTGCTCTTTTAATGGTTCTAGGGGTATATTGAATTGATTCAGTTATCTTGGTGGGAGTTGAAGTCATTAATTTTTTTGTCTCTGGATTTGGTGCAAGACTCAACTATCTAGTTTAGGAAGGGGGACGAACTGTTGTAAAATTTGTTAACAAAAGTACTAGCTCTTACATTAGGGAAAAGTTCATGGCTTTAGCAGTCGGCAATGATGCACCAAATTTTACTACCACAGATGATCAAGGCAAAACTGTTTCTTTGTCTGATTTCCAGGGAAAAGTTGTCGTTATGTATTTTTATCCTAAAGATGATACTCCTGGTTGTACTAAAGAAGCCCAGGGTTTCCGAGATAAGTATAGTGACTATGAAGGTAAAGATATAGTGGTTTTAGGGGTAAGCATGGATGATGAAGCTTCCCACAAAAAGTTTAAGGAGAAGTATGGCTTGCCTTTTCAACTTCTAGTAGATAGCGATGGGGCCATTACCAAAGCTTATGATGTGGAAGGCGGCGGTTATTCTAAGCGAGTTACTTATGTGATTGATCCCCAGGGTAAAATTAGCCACGTTGATACAAAGGTGAATACTAGTAGCCACGCTGAGGATATTTTAGCTCTCAATAGTTAGTAACTGGGGAAGGTAAAGGGTAATGGGTAAACAGATAAATAACTCTTCCCTGTTCCCTTTACTCACTTACTTCTTGAGAAGATTGTTCTAGGCTTTGTTGCAGTCTCTCTTTTTGTAAGCGTCTAAATTCTGCTGCTGCATCATCAATTTCTTCGTTAGCATTTTTGCGAAACTCCTCTCTGGTTGTGCCATTACGCAGGTTGGAGTTATGGATTAAATCAAAAGGATTAAAATTTTCGCCTCCAAAGATAGAATCTTGTTCATTGGAAGGGAAAGCATCACCTTCATTGGGGTTTGTGGTTTGGGCAAAAGATGCTTGTTGGGCGATCGCAATTCCCATTAATATGGCGCTAAGACTAAATAAGAGTTTTCCTAAATTGCTAGTAGTTGTTTTCATGTTTGTTTCCATAGTAATTTTAGTTATCAGTTTAGCCTAAAGCAAAAAAATACTTGTACTAAATACGACTTTCTATAGACAGTTAATGTTTAAGACGGAAGATTAGGCTTTAGGGTTGCCGTAATAAAATGGACTTGATCTTAAAACTGACTTAATTAATCGGCGATTTTCAACTAGTAAAAACGAGTTCTTTCACATAATTAGCTATATAGTAAAGTTCTTGCTTTCACAGATTAGTGAAAAATCAATCAAGCAAACCGACGTTTCAGTAAAGGTTGAATTGCTGCCAGAATTAAAGCATCAAAAGCTAGTAAAACTAGAATTGCCCCACCAAAAGTAACAGCTAACCAAGGAGTTTCCATAACTACATTACCGAAATTCCAATTGCTATGTAAATAAAGATAGCGGATCGGTTCAATAGCGTAGGTGAGGGGGTTGAGGGAGGCAATGACTTTTAACCAACCTGCCATAAATGATAAGGGTGCTAAAGCTGTACTAGCGAAAAGTAAGGGCAAGTTGGTGACAAAAATAACGGCAATTAGTTCAATATGCCCAGGTAAAGCAAAAGCCAAACCTAAACTCAAAGCAGTTACCCCTAATGTGAGAAGGAAAACAATAAAGGCGATCGCAACTAAACCAGCCAAGTTAGGTAAACCAGCCCCAATGAGGGCGCTAGCAACTAAAATAGCGGTAGTTTGAATCAAGCTAAGGACAATTATATAAATTGTGGAAGCCGCCACGATGGAGTAGCGAGAGGATAAGGGGGCTACCAATAAGCGATTCAAAAAGCCAAATTCCCGATCAAACATGACAGGCAAACCAGCATTTAATGCCCCGGAAAAGGCGGTGAAAACAATTACCCCAGGAGCGAGGAAAGTTCCATAATTGAGGTTATCACCAAATAGTCCTTGGGGCGCTCCTTGAAATAATGCCCCGAATAAAAGCAACCACATTAAAGGTTGAATAACCCCTGCCATTAAAGTTGAAGGGCGGCGTTGCAGTTGAATAAATAGGCGTTTGGTTAAAGCTAAGGTTTCTTGAACAAATTCCCCTAAAGCACTACCACCATCGTCAGTTTTAGGTTGCAGCACAGAAATTGGGTTTGAGTTATTAATTTTAGAAGGTGTAATAGTTTGGCTCATTTTTTCAATTATCCATTTAGTCTACGACAACGGCAAAGCCGTACAGTTGTTAACTACTATTTCATTTGTTGTTTTTTCTCCTTCTTTAAATCTCGACTTCCTGCGGCGGCTAATTCAGCATCCATAAGGGTTTTTCCGGTAGCTGCTAAATAAACATCATCTAAACTAGGGCGGGATTGGGCAAGGCTGAAAGTGGGTAAATCTATATCTTTGAGGGTTTGCTCTATTTTACTTAAAGGGTTGCTTTGAGGCTTAACAACTAAATTTAAAGAGTTACCTTGTGCTTGGTTAATAATTACTTCTTCGACAAAAGGTAAAATATCTAAAACGCTTTTCGCTTTGTCTGCTTCTTGACTAGAAGCGAACTCTCGAATGCGTAAAGTAACGCGATCGCCTCCTACCCTATCTTTAAGTTGAGAAGGTGTTCCTTCAGCTATAACTCTACCTTGATCAATAATTGCTAAGCGATTAGCGAGGGCATCTACTTCTTCTAAATAATGGCTGGTAATTAATACTGTTGTTCCCGCTTCCCTTAACTGGCGCAAAAATTCCCAAACTACAAAACGACTTTCAATATCTAAGCCAACTGTCGGTTCATCCAACACTAAAACATCCGGTTGATGTAGCAATCCCGCCGCTAAATCTAAACGCTTACGCAACCCTCCAGAATAGGTTCCCGTTTTTTGATTTGCATAATCTTGCAAACCTAAAATCTCAATTAATTGGTTAACTCGTTCCTTTGCTGCTGCTTTTGGCAAGTGGTACAAAGCCGCTTGTAGTTGCAGTAATTCCCTACCAGTAAGAACTTTATCTAAAGCCACTTCTTGAGCAACATAACCTAACCTTCTTCTCGCAATTTTAGGCTGTTCCACAGCAGAAATGCCACAGACTTCCAACTTTCCTGAATCGGGTTTAGATAAGGTACATAAGCAGCGAATAGTGGTGGTTTTACCTGCGCCATTCGGTCCAAGCAAACCAAAAATTTCACCTGATTCTATTTTAAAGGATACATCCTTAACTGCTTTGACGGGGCCATAGCTCTTTTGTAAATTTTCAATTAAAACAGCAGGAGTCATAGGCATTTGTTTACCTGGACATAAATTAAGGTATTTCTTTTTATTTTAAGGGAATAGGGAATGAGGTTCGCGAAGCGTTGTCGTTAGACTACAGCAAATAGGGAATTAATTGCGTTTAGAAGTTTTGATATTCGGTTGCAATCAATAAATACTATCATGAGAATCATATTCATTCTCATCTGCGTTTAACTTATGCTCGAAGTCCTTGACTTGGTAGTTAATTATCGGGATACTTTAGCTGTTGAAGGAGTTAGCTTTTGTTTAGAACCGGGACAGGTGACAGGGCTATTAGGGCCAAATGGTGCTGGAAAAAGTACCATAGTTAAAGCCATGTTGGGATTAGTTCCTGTAACCCGTGGGAAAGTAAAATTTTGTTCTCGCCCTTTAAAGCAGCAGTTGCGCCGGGTAGCTTATGTCCCACAGCGTAATCAAATTGATTGGGATTATCCTATTAAGGTAGAAAATGTAGTTATGATGGGGCGTATTCGTGCCACAGGCTGGCTAAAATCTCCTAGCCATCAATCAAGGGAAATTGTTAAAAAGGCCTTAAAGCGAGTAGGAATGTGGCAGTATCGCCAACATCAAATTCGTGAATTATCCGGTGGGCAACAACAACGGGTATTTTTAGCGAGGGCGATCGCCCAACAAGCAGATTTACTATTTTTTGATGAGCCGTTTACAGGTATTGACAAAAAGACAGAAGAAACTATTTTTGATGTTTTTGCAGAACTTAAAGCTCAAGACAAAACTCTATTAGTAATCAATCACGATTTAGGTAATAGTCTAGACCACTATGACAACTTAATTTTATTAAATAAACACCTCATCGCCGCAGGTTCAAAAGCAGATGTTATCGCGCCAGAGAATATTAGAAAAGCCTATGGTTAGGTCTTAAATTTAATAACAGCTTAAGCTTATTTTATTCAACAAAGGATAACTGATGCCTAACGGCAACGGCAAGCTGTACATTGATAACTGATAACTGATGACTGACAACTGGTTAATCGCTCCTATTATAGAATTTGAATTTATGCGTAATGCCATTATCATTGGCATTTTTCTTAGTATTATGTGTGCTGTTGTGGGAAGTTATTTAATTGTTCAACAAATGTGTATGATTGGAGGAGCAATTTCCCATGCAGTTGTTCCTGGTATTTCTGTAGCGTTCTTTTTGAAAATTAATCTTGGCATCGGTGCTTTTATTGCTGGAGTGCTTAGTGCTTTATTAGTAGCAGGAATTAAAACGCGATCGCGGGTTAAAGTTGATGCAGCTTTAGCTTTAACTTTAACTAGTTTTTTGGGTTTAGGAATTATTTTAATTAGTTTATTAGAAACCAATCAAGTTGATTTAGATGAACTGCTCTTTGGTGATATCTTAGGCGTAACTAGTTTAGATGTTTGGCGAACCATTAGTATTAGTTTAACAATATTAATTATTACTAAGCTTTTTTATAAAGAACTACAATTCTACACCTTTGATCCTTTAGGAGCGCAAGCTAGTGGCTTGCCTGTAACAACGCTTTATTTCGGCTTAATTTGTGCTATCACTTTAACCATCGTCGCTAGTATGCAAATTGTTGGCGCTTTGTTGGTAATGTCTTTATTAGTTGGTCCTGCTATCACCGCTTACTTATTAGTTAAAGAACTACATCAAATAATGATTTTAGGTTCAATAATCGGCATAATAGCAAGTACGATAGGAATGTATTTAAGTTACTATACAGAAAATCTACCCTCTGGCCCAGCTATTGTGATGGTTATCTTTGTGGGCTTTCTATTAGCCTTTTTCTTTAGTCCTAGCCAAGGTGTTTTAACAGAGTTTCTCAAAGGCTATTTCAAATAAGCTGTTATGGTTTTAAAAATGTTTAATATTCAATGATAAATGATAAATGATAAATGATAAAAAAGGTCTATTCATAGTTTTTGAAGGCATAGATGCTTCTGGCTCTTCGACTCAAGCTGCATTATTAAAAGATTATTTCATAAATAAAGGACAAAAAGCAGTACTTAGTCCTGAACCTTCTGAAGGCATTATTGGTAAATTAATTAGGGAAACTTTGAAAAAGAGAATCTTATTTACCGATGATAGCCAGAAATTTAACGAACAAATAGCTTATTTATGTGCTGCTGATCGCCACGACCATTTGTATAATAAATTTGACGGTGTGTTTAAGCTAATTAACGATGGCTTTCATATCATAACCACAAGGTATTATTTTTCTTCCTTAGCTTACAACGGTGATACAGCAGAGGATTTTGAATTTATCAAACAGTTGAATAAAAAGTTTCCCGACCCAGATTTAGTTATTTATCTCGATATACCCATCGAAGTTTCTTTAGAAAGATTAAAAGAACGCTCCCTAAAAGATATTTATGAAAACAAAGAAAAACTAATCAAAGTAAAAGCTAACTATCAACGGATCTTTAGTCAATATTCAAAGAATATTTTGCAAATTGATGGGACTAATAACCAAAAAGAAATCAACCAAAACATAATTAACTTTATCAAAACTAATTAGGTAAATATAATTGTCAATTGTCGATTATAAACTATCAATTATTAAATCACCTTTTCCTTTTTTCTATCATTCGCTTAGTGCGGAAAGTGACATTTTCTCCTTCAGCAGACTGTTCTAAAACTAGTAAAGGAGTCGGCTTAGCTTTTTGATCCCAACTTATAGTCACTATGCGACCTTGAATTTTTGCTTGCCAATTCTCCTCATCTTCATCAGGATTCAAAAACGTTTCAATACACTCAATAATTTGATTAATAGTACTTGAAGTAGATTGAGTCGGCAGTTTAATCAACTTCACTTCAATACGAAAAAGAACAGCCTTAATTCGCTTACCTGCCCTTGTTTGGGTGTTGTAAACAATATCAAAAGTCTCATCAATTTGTCGCCCACTACTATTAGCAATACCCACAGTAGTATTAGCCGCAGTATTAGGGCGTAAAGCAACGCTAATTATTTGCTTTACACGAATTTTAATTTGATTGACAATTGCATAATGGAAAACCTCTTCATCCATCCGCATTCTCAAATAATCTAAGTTAAACTCCCGCGAGTGTACCAAATCCGGGTTAGTTTCCATCTTGCGAATGGTACTCAAAGAAAGCTTTAACTTTCTTTGTAGTTCTTTGGTTTTATACTTTTCAAAATTAAGTGCCTTCTCTAACTTCTTCTTTTCATACCAACCATAAACAGCTAAACCAGCAAGAGCGATCACTAAAATTAAAGACAAGTACATCCAAAGCTTGCCCCCGGAAGCAACCTCTTGTGCCGGAGAGTTTATTTGAGGATCATTAGGAGTCTGGGCTAATACTGAATTGACTAGTAATAGTTGAGAAGACATCGTTACCGAAGATTATAAGCTGGAGTTACTTTTTGTATAATTCCCAATCGGGAACTATTCGGGTTGAAAGACGAACAAATTGCTATTAAAGTGGCAGCAGAAGATTTATAGCTATATACAAGCTATTTTGATCAAGTTCCGGTCATTATCCTAATGATGCCATCTAGCACGGTAATAACGGCCATCAATATGACACAATTCAGGGAATTTACGATAGCGCCCTAAGCCCCCAGGCCACGAAGGGTCTAATAACCAATATAATTGATTTCCGCTCAAGTCTTCACAAACAAAATCAATAGCATCTCCAACAATATGGCGGCTGTTACTAACTCCCCCCACAGCGCGATTAATATGGGGCGGGCGATACCAACTAGTGACAATAAAAGGTCTACCAATACGTTCCCTTGCTTTTTGAGCTAACTTAGCAATGCGTATCATCCCATCCACCGTAGACTGGTTAGGAGGCATTCTTGTCCCTCCTTTAGTGGCTTCTGCCCAAATAAAGTTACCATCTGGAACAATAGAAGCAGATAACTGAATATTTTTAGTTGTCCAACGCTCAGGGCGACGGGGGATAATAATAGTCGGTTTTTCAGTTTCCTGTTCCCTTTGCAAGCGTTTCACATCTTCTGTGAGGCTAGCAATGGTTTGTTGCTTAGTTCTAATGCCTCGCCACAGTTGCACCATGCGAATAAGTGCTTCCCGTTGATGTTCTTTTTCTTGGTAATATTTAGGTAAGCGTCGGATAAAATTAAGCAATTCTCGATCTAACTGAGCTGCAAAAAGCATCATTTTCGTCTTATCAGCACTACTACTACTTAAAAGACTCGGTTCTATACCTAAAGCTGCTACTGCGGTAGTGCGAGAATCAAGTTTCTGCCAAAGGCGAAAACCTTCTGTCACGGCATTACGTTGTACTCCTTTACCTTCGTAGTATTTAGGAATACGTTCTACAAAATCAATCAAAGCCGGATCAATAATCTGCAAACCAGGATCAGGAGAAGTATCATCTTTTAAAGAAGCGATCGCTTCTTCCCTAGATCTTTGCTGTCGCCATAATTGAGTTAAACGCAGTAGGGCTTCTCTTTGATGGGGATAGCCACCATAGTAACCAGAAATACGCTGGAGAAATTGCCGCAGAAAAATATCTAACTCAAAATCACTTAAACTACTAGAATCACGATCTTGAGGAATTAAAGAAATAATTACTTCTTGACGACTATCGAGTTTTCGCCACATCCTAATCACTTCTATCAAAGCTTCTCTTTGGTGAGCCAAGCCATTATAGTAACTAGGAACGCGATCAATCAAAGAAAGCAAAGCTCTATCTAAATAGGCCAAATTTTGAGGTAAATGTTGTAGTTGATACTCCCTTTGACTATCTTCAAGATGGGCTTGCCAGAGTTTTTCAGCATCACAGGTAGTTAAACGAGCAGCTAAAGATTCGTTTTCCTTGGGAATATAACCATCAGCCACTACTTCAATAAATCTCTTGCTATAGTGACCTTCCTCCGCATCCCATAAATCCCCAGCTTGCCAACCTTGAGCGATTAAATTATCGGTCAAAGCCCGGACTCCATTAGCCGCATACTGTATTTGTTCTGGTAAAGTATCAAGTTGTCTTTGGTCAATATTCTGGGCTGGTTTCATACCCAAGCCCGTTTCTCCATCAGAGAGTATTGGGTCAGAATGAGCCTCGTAAAGTGCGGCCAAAATAGCTTTATAGATGCCAGTTCGTTCTGCTTCAATTAGGTAATAGTAGTTGCGCTGATCTGGTGTTAATTTAGTCATTGCCGATAGTTTAGCCAGTTATTTCCCTAGTATTGCCTTTGGGGAGATAATTTATAATTATTTTGTCAGGGTTTGACCATGATATTGCCTTGATTCTACCAGTAACTGCTGATGATAAAGTGCGATGGCATCTCTCCTAATTGATAATTGCCGTGCGCCTTCGCACCAGTTGATAATTTTTCTGATAAGTTTAGGAAAGTATCATAAATAAACTAGATTCTAACTGTATCAATCTTGGTGTAGTTCCGTGGTTCAACAACTTCAACCAGTCCAAAAAACTCAACCAGCCCAACCAACCAAAAAACAACTGAGTATCACCTGGGAGCCACTTCCAGAAGACTTTGTATTGCCAGATGAACCGGTGGAAAACATTCAACAACCTCTTTTAGCGGCGGCACTAACCGATGCTTTAGGCGCAGCAGGGCGCATTCAACCTCAGATGCTCATCGGCTCCAACTTCGGACTAGTAGCCACAGTCAAAGGTAAAACCGTCGTTAAAGCACCAGACTGGTTTTACATTCCTCAAGTTAACCCAGTAGCCCCAGAAGTTATTCGTCGTAGTTATACACCGAATTTAGAAGGTTTGCCAGTAGCAGTAGTCATGGAGTTTCTCTCAGAAACAGATTGCGGAGAGTTATCAATTCGTTCGACTCCCCCCTATGGGAAACTATACTTCTATGAACATATTCTTCAGGTTCCAACCTATGTAACCTATGATCCCCATGATGGGAGTTTAGAAGTGCGAAGGTTATCTGAAGGTCGATATACTCTCCAGGAAGCAGATGAAAACGGAAGGCAGTGGATACCAGAGTTAGAGCTATTCCTGGGGATCTGGCGAGGAGAAAGATTAGGGCAAAACATCAACTGGCTGAGATGGTGGGATAGTCAAGGGAATATGTTGCTGTGGAGTAGCGAACAGGCAGAGGCAGAGAAAGCTCGTGCTGAGGCAGAAAAAGCCCGTGCCGAGGCAGAAAAAGCCCGTGCCGAGGCAGAAAAAGCCCGTGCCGAGGCAGAAAAAGCCCGTGCCGAACTATTAGCAGCAAAATTGCGAGAGCTAGGTGTAGACCCAAATCAACTTTAATGCTTCCTTGGAAAACCATCTCCTCAAAATTTGTTTTAGATCATCCTTGGTGTCGCATTCGGCAAGATGAAGTTGAGTTGCCTAATGGAGAAAGAGTTGATGATTATTTTGTTAGGGAGCGACCAGACATTGCTCTGATTTTACCAGTGACTACTAACGGGGAAATCGTCTTTGTGCGACAATATCGCCACGGCATCAAAAAATTTGTCTTAGAACTTCCGGCTGGTAACTTTGATCCTCAGCAAGAAGATAGTCTTATTGCCGCAGTAAGGGAAATGGAAGAAGAAACAGGCTACACGACCACCAAAGTAACTAAATTAGCCACTCTCTACGAAAATCCTGGCAACGATACTAGTACAATCCATCTTTTCCTGGCTTATGATGTTATCCTAAGTAGCCAGCAAAAGCTAGATCCAATAGAAGAAATTGAAGTAGTTTTAATACCAAAAGCCGAAATACCAACCAAAATATCCCAAGGAGAAATTTGCGTTTCTGGGACAGTAACAGCTTTATTCTTAGGCTTGAAATTGCTGAGTAACTTTTGATACTTTATGAATATTGTCAAGTATTTGCACTTGGGAAAATGTACACCTTTTCTTTATCTTTTTTTGTAGGGTGGACAAGTTGAGTTGAAAATTAGCATCAAAGGTTTATCTTACTCGCCCACCCGACTTTCTATTTTATTTCCTATACGAGAATTGATTTAGTTTTTAATTTTTGGAGATGTCTAATGGTTTCACGGCCATTAACAATTGGTTTAGTAACATTATTGACGCTCTTTGCTGGCAAAGTTGCGATCGCATCTGAAATAACTAATCAGCAGCAAACGACTCAGGAAGAAAGTCAAGAAGAATTGACCTGTGATACTCCTAAAACTTTTCTTGATAGAACTAAAAATAATGCTAAGAGTCCTGTTGGTGTTAGATCACGAGAGCAAGATAACTCATTGGAAGCTCTACAATCTCTTGAAGAGCAAGTTAACGAATATCAGAAATCTGGTGATCACGCTGCTGAAGCTTACACCTTAAATCGCTTAGGTGACTTTTACTTGCGCCAAGATGATTACGTAAAAGCACGAGAGTATTATCAGCAGGCATTAATTATTTATCAATCTCTGAGCAATCTTGGTTGTGAAGCAGAGACTAATAGACCTCTCCGGAAATAGCCAAAGTTATACAGTACAGTCTTTGAGATGGCAGTTGCCTTGACCCAAAGATAGCTCTATTCTACGGTTTAATAAGTATTTGAGAAAGCTACTACCCATAACTAACAAAAAGATAGCTCTAATTAGATAGTTATTTGCCAAGGGCAAGGGCAGATATATCTTCACTAAAACACAGAAGTACCAATTCTTAATCTCACTAACCCACAAATTGTCGTAACTACCTGCTCATATTTATGGGAATTTAATCTGAATCTTTCACTAGCTACTCTAAATATCTTAATTAATCTAATTAAATGTTCTACGAATATTCGCTCCTTAGCTAGCTCTTTATTTATTTGTTTTTCTTGAGCATTTAGTTGTTTTTTTCTCGGCTTTTTCAGAGGCGTTGTCGTTGATTTGTCTCCTTGATAAGCTTTATCTCCCCTAAATCTTTGCTGCTCACTAAATTTTGTTTTCGTTTCCCTAAATATTTTGATATCACTTTTTGGACCCGGTAAACCCGCTTCAACATCGACGACCAGATTGACCTTTTGGTAAAACAATTACTTGAGTTTTTCTTGTGTGATTAGCTTTTTTACCTGAGTAATACTTTTTCTGCTCTTCATACTCTCCAGGTCTTTCGATGGGCTGCTCATAGCTATCTACAATTAACTCGAACTCTGCTAACATCTCTTGGACTATTTCATAGTCACACTCGTTTTTTTTACCTGCTCATAGATACTTGCTGGTAATAATTCTCCTATTAAGGGACACCAATAGTTAAAAATATTATTGGCAGTTGTTTCACTAATACCAAACTGAATCCCTAGTAGCTGAAATGTCGTTAAGTGTCGTAAATATGTTAAGGTTAGGATTACTTGTTCTGGTGGAGATAGTTTCGCTTTTCTACCACCTCCAGAGCCAATAATTCTGACTTTTTGAGCTTCCGCTAGTTTTCGTTTTTGAGCCTCTAGTTCAATAGCCTTGGAGAGCAGTTTTTCTAACTGTTCATATTTTAAACCTACTAAACGCTGAGATTCTCTGGGATGTTGCTGGATATATTCGAGTATTTTACTCATTATTTCTGGTTAAAAATTCTATTTTATCTTCTTTTATCATAGTTTGATTCTTTTTCGGAGATGTCTATTGGTTATATCACTAATACCTATTTTCAAGCTCGTGAATATGAAACAGTGAAAGAAATCTTATTTGATTGGTTGCAGAGTCTTCAGAACAGTGAATATGAACGCAACGATCTTTTAAAGGTAGTAGTGGGGCGATACTGGTGGCAATATAGAAGAGAGTGGGGCTATGGGCCAGCAATGTTCACTCAAGCAGAGGGGCTAGCACATCCTTATTACTGGGCCCCGTTCATTTTAATTGGCAATGGATTTTAATCTCACTTACACATTGCTCAAGGAGAACATACCTTAATGAATACTTTCTTTATCTTTCCTCACGAAAGAAACCTTAATAGTCGTGCCATAATGAGTTGCCTGTTTGTGTCTATAAATTAGAGGGAACTAGGTAAATTATCTCCTGGAAACTCTTAACAAAAAAAAGATAGTTACTTTCCCAAATAAACGCTTATGCGCCTTGTTAATACTTTGCATTTTCGGAATCTGCGCGGCGATCTATTTGGTGGTGTAACTGCTGCCATTGTTGCCCTCCCCTTAGCTCTCGCTTTTGGGGTTTCTTCTGGTGCTGGGGCCATTGCTGGGCTTTACGGTGCTGTTTTTGTGGGGTTTTTCGCTGCCCTATTTGGAGGGACTCCCTCACAAATTTCTGGTCCCACTGGTCCGATGACAGTGGTTATAGCTACAGTTTTCCTCGCTTTTAGAACCCCAGATGACCCGAAAGTCGGTCTAGCAATGGCTTTCACTACAATCATGCTAGGAGGTGTCTTTCAAATTCTGCTAGGCTTGCTACGGTTAGGCAAATACATCACGTTGATACCCTATACCGTTATATCAGGCTTTATGTCTGGTATTGGTGTAATTATCATTGTGGTGGAAATAGCACCTTTTTTAGGTCATGAAGTTTCTGCTAATGTCATCGAATCTTTAAGAAATTTACCTGAGTTTGTTACCCAAGCTAATCCCGCAGCCACAGCATTAGGACTCCTGACTTTAGGAATTGTCTTTGTCGCCCCAGCGAAGTTAAATCGGATTATTCCAGCTCCTTTATTAGCTTTGATAGTTGGCACTTTAGTTTCTGTTTTTCTTTTCCCTAATCTGTTACCGGATCTTGAGATAGCCCGTATTGGTAATATTCCGAAAGGACTACCTTCTCTCAATTTACCTGTATTTGAACCAAGCAAACTAAGGATGATTGTTGGCTATGGTTTGATGTTAGCTGCTCTCGGTGCTATTGATTCATTGCTTACTTCTTTAGTCGCTGATAACATCACCCAAACTCAACACGACTCTGACAAAGAATTAATCGGTCAAGGTATCGGTAACTTAATCGCGGGTTTGTTTGGCGGTTTGCCCGGTGCTGGGGCTACTATGCGTACTGTTATCAATGTTCAAGCTGGAGGCAAAACAGCAGTTTCAGGAATTGTTCATGCCCTGATTTTGTTGGTTATTGTTTTGCAAGCAGGGGAGTTGACCGCTAATATTCCCCATGCCGTTTTAGCCGGTATTTTAATTAAGGTTGGTATTGATATTATTGACTGGAGTTTTATCAAACGCGCCCATAAAGTCTCCTTCAAAGCAGCAGCATTAATGTACGGAGTCCTTTTGCTTACGGTATTTGTCGATTTAATTACTGCTGTGGCAATCGGTATATTTATTACCAATTTGTTAGCGATAAAACGTCTCAGTGATATACAAATTGATAACATTAAGACAGCGACAACTCCTCACGAAGAATTACACCTAAGTGAAGAAGAAAACAGCATCTTAAGGAAGGCTGACGGTAATATTTTGCTCTTCCGCTTCGGAGGGCCAATGAGTTTTGGCGCTGCTAAAGCAATTTCTCAACAAATGTCTATCGTTGAAGATTACCACGTACTCATTCTTGATTTGAGTGATGTACCTTACATCGGTATAACTGCTGCTTTAGCGATTGAAAATATTGTTAAAGAAGCTTGTGAGAAAAGACGTGAGGTTTTTCTGGTAGGGGCTAGTGGCAGTGTTCAGTCCAGGTTGAATCGCTTAAAAATTTGGGAACGCTTACCAGTAAGAAATAGAGAAACGAACCGTCTTGAAGCCCTGCGACAAGCTATTAACCTAGTAAAAGAATATTCTACTAAGAAACAGAAAATTAAAATAAGTCATCATAGTTAGTTTCTTCATTTAACCAGTCTTTTACCTCGCTATCGGTGAAGGGTCTTTCCATTTTCACGTACTCATTTTTGGCCGCTTGTAAAATATGTTTCATTTGTATTGCTTCCCCAGCATCAGCAGCTATAAAAGCAGCATTTAAAGCCATACTACGAATATTACCCCCCGGTACACTTAGTTTGGCTAATTTTTGGTAATTGAGATTTTTGGTAGGAGTATCTTGAGGAAAAATACGCTGCCAAATTGCTGCTCTTTGGCTAGCATTGGGGAAAGGAAAATCCACCACAAAACGTAAGCGACGCATAAAAGCTTGGTCTAGAGAACTCTTTAAGTTAGTGGTTAAAATTGCCAAACCTCGATAGGCTTCCATCCGTTGTAAAAGATAACTAACCTCAATATTGGCATGACGATCATGACTATCCTTAACTTCAGATCGTTTGCCAAAAAGGGCATCTGCTTCATCAAAGAGAAGGATAACACCGCCCCCTTCGGCTGCATCAAATAAGCGACGGAGATTTTTTTCGGTTTCACCAATATATTTACTCACCACCGAGCTTAAATCAATACGATAAACATCTAAGTTTAAGGTACTGCCTAACACCTCTGCTGCTAAGGTTTTTCCTGTACCACTTTCCCCTGCGAACATGGCGCTAATACCCAGTCCCCGCTTACTTTTCCGACCAAAGCCCCACTGTTCGTAAACTTTAGCCCTTTGCCTAACATGGGCTTCAATATCCCGCAGTACATCCCGCTCTTTTTGAGGTAAAATCAAATCTTCCCAACTAGCAGCCAATTCAATTCTCTGGGCCAATTCATCAAGGCGAGGGCGTGCTTGGAGGCGACAAATATTCCATAGGTGGCTAGTAGCTAAAGAGTTGGCATTGCCATTTGTCGAGGTGGTTTGTAATCCTTTAGCTTTTAGACAAGCAGCTTCAATGGCTGGGGCAGAAAGATTAAAGTTAGAAACAAGAATATCTACTTGTCCGTTAAGTTCTGAAACTTTTGCCCCTAAAGCATTTGCCCACAATAAACGCTGTTCATCTGTGGTGGGGGAGAAAACATCGAAAGTAATTAGCGGACGCTTCCTTTGACGACGGCGATCGCGAGTTGTAATAATTAAAGGAGCATGGAGATTATCAATAAAACGCTCTAAAGAAGCTTGTTTAGCAGGCTCTAAGCTCACCAAGTCATCAAATTCCAACTCCCAGGCACAATCTGCCAGAATTGATTCCCGCTCGCAGAGGCGTTTAATTAAGCTTAACTGATTATGATCTACGGGTAATGCTTCTACAGCGATGCTGTGTAAAGTCATACCCATTTGGGCGCAAGCCGTAGCTACAATGGCTTGTTTTGTAACAATGTCCTCGCCACAAAGTTGTAAAACCGGTAGCAAGTTACTTCTACTCGAACCTTGCCAAGTTTTAATTATCTGTTCTACAAGCTTCTGGTGGGAAGGTACGAGGCTGTCTGTTGGGGATAGTGGTAAGCTGATTTCCTTTAAGCGTTGGTCAAGGTACTGCACCCCTGTAAGGTAGTGTAAGATGCGCTCGTCAATCTTGACTAAACTGGAAGTAAGGCTATTACCAGAACCTATCTCCACTAAATGCCAACTACGTAAAGGAGTAGAAGGAGTTAAACTGCGCCAGGAAACATAACTAGAAATAGCTAAAGCAAGACTGAGAGTAGGATGATTAAGCTGAGGTTCTCCTTGAGCAGCAGAACATAACCAACTCCAAGTACTATCTAGTTCCATCCCCACACATAACAACACCACATCCCGTTCAAAAGGGGATAAGCGAAATACTTGGCAGAGTTGTTCAAGGGCTGGTAGAGGCGATAGGTTAAATTCTGGTGGCTTACTAACTAACTTTACTGGCACTGAATCTACTTGGTTTTGTAATTGCTTAATGCGCTGTTCCATAAGTTTTCGCATCTGAGCAATATTACGCATCAAATATTGATGGTTAGCTTCGTACCAAGTGTTTTGATGATTAAAAGAATTAATAACCATATCTTTATAGGGGCGTTGCTGAAGCAGGGCAAGATTTTATGATGAGATGCTCATGAAAATCTTAATCACAGTTTTTCAATCATATGTCCTGAATGTATTTTTAGGGGGGTAGAATAGCAAACTAGATTCGATCTTTGTCCTAGTATTGGCATAACCTCAGTCTATTACAGGTAAAGTTAGCAAACTTCCTACTTATGGATAAGCTAAAGAAAGGAAAATAGGCGATAGGCTCACACAAAGACGAATTGCTAAGTAGCAAGATGAGGTCTAGTTAAAATGCAAAAAAGAATTCAAAAATCTTCCTCCTTGAATCCACAAGCCCAGGGAAAAAGCTCACGGCTGTCTACTTCCCACAATTTTAGCTCAGCAAAACAGCATTCCCCTCAACTTCCCAACCAAGTAGAAATTGAAAACGAAGCTTTTAACCAAAATAAGTTTGAAGCATTTGGGCTACAAATGAAGCAGGACTCAGGTACAATTAGCCCGGAAGAACAAGCAAGATTAGGTGTATTGCAAGCTAAGATGCAAGACTTCTGGACTCAAAGAAGGGTGGGGAAGAGTTCTTCGTTGCTCTCTCCCAAGCAACAAGTATCAGCACCTATTCCTCTTCAACCTCAGCTTGAAAAATCTGTCCCTTCAGTACAGTTACAATTAGAAAATACGGCCTATAACAATCCCCAAATTCTCAACCCTCACAAAAGTGCGGTAGAACAATATGCCCAAGATCTAAGCAAGGCAGTAGAATCAGCACGGGATATGATCATGACTAAATACTTCGTTCATGTTCCTGCTGTTGATGGCTATATGCAGAAATTTCTTGATAACTTTGACACCAGCACCAACAAATTCATAGATGGTGCTGCCATGCCCAGGCAGGCAGGCTATTGGATTGAATCCTACGTGACAAAGATTGCGGCAACGAAGGCTGGGGGCGGGCTAGATGTGATTCTGCAAGCAAAACGCGGCAATTCTCGCCCAGATGTGGTATTACAATTTATGGGCAAAGATGTTGCCTGGTTAGATATTACCTCAACGGTTTCTGAAGGACATATTTTTGATAAAAATAGTGAGGGCTGGTTCGGTACTCCCTATGTAACCGAAGTTACCTATAAAGGTTTGAAGCTCAATGAGTTGAATACAGTGGATATTCCTGACAAATCAACCAAAGATATTAGCGGACTTTTGGATAAAGCAAAAGAAGCTTACCAAAAGCAGTTGGATTGGGAGAGTAATATCTTAGAAAAGTATGGTAAAAACTTTGGTAGTTTAATGCACAATGTCTATTTCTATGTCAAAGAAAGCGCCGTTAAACATGAAGATGATATGGACATGGAAGATGAGGATATGGATAAGTATTACTCACCAGATGTAGCGGGGAATAAGTTTGAGAAGTTAGCTTTGTCGTTTATGGGAGACAAAATTGGCAGAGAGCCAGAAGCGAGGGAATTAGCCGCAGTTATTATGTATTGGCAAACTATGGTAAGCCGCTATGAGAAAAATTTTCAAGCTACTTTACCAGACATATATCATCTTCCTGGGAAAAAGGAACTGGGTTTAAGCTGGATTGATGATGCTTCTAGCTCAGACGGAGAACCCCTGGTACGAGAATGGTTTCCTGTTTGAAGTCACCAATAAACGAGATGGAGAATAGGGGAATCGAACCCCTGACCTCTGCGGTGCGATCGCAGCACTCTACCAACTGAGCTAATTCCCCGAATAATCTTTTTTATTTTAACAGCAATCTTAACCTTTACCTCTTACCCCAATCAGCGTATCTTCGCAACTAAAGAAAAATGGTATTATCTCTCCTGCTGTCAATTGCCAATCAACAAACTTCTAGCTTGTTGCTGCTGTTTTGCTGAGGTTGACAAATACTTCTTGAATCCTATCTAATTCTATTTCCCTCAAATAATCTACTGTCCAATTAGCTTGGCGCTGGAGCATATGAAATGGATAAGTATTAGCAACACCAACTACTTGCATACAAGCATTTTTAGCAGCTTCAATGCCTATAAGAGTATCTTCAATAACCAAGCAGTTTTCTTTTTGCAGTTGCAAGTCAGGAAACTTCTGATTAAGTTTATCCATCGCCAATAAATAACCATCCGGTGCTGGTTTGCTGTTGTAAATTTCATCAGCGCTGACAATGACAGAAAAGTAGCTTCTGAGGTGGCTAAGCTTAAGCACCAGCTCTACTTCCTTTTGCAAAGCTCCTGTTACTAAGCCAATTTTAAGTTTAGCTTCTTGCAATTGTTGTAAAAAATCCTGCAAACCCTCACAAACAGGGATTGTTTCAAGAGTTTCTAGCTTTTGCTGATAGAGTGCAGACTTACTCACAATCAGCTTATCAAGTTCAGTTTCTGTGACAGTTCGGCCCCGCAGTTGCAGAATTTTCCTTAAGCAACTACTATTACTCCTTCCTAAACAGACTTCTCGATAGTCTTTAATATCCGGACGTAAGTTTTCTTGCAAGAGAATTTCTCCGATGACTTCCTCCTGAATGGACTCATCGTTAATAATAATGCCATTAAAATCAAACAAAACTGCCTTTAAAGTCATAGAAATAGGGAGTAGGGAGTGGAGGCGTAGAGAGCAGCTTAGTCTACAAATTAGATCAAATAAAATATTAAATAGTAGCAAGAAGCTGTTCGTTAAACTTTTCTCTAACTTGCTCCTGTTCCTGATTAGCTAGAGGCTTAACCCCAGAAGTTATTTGATGAATAAGCCAAAAATTTTCTGTTTGTACAGCCCCAAAACCGGCTGCACCACTCCAAGCATCTACACTTCCTTCGGCATAGGTTTTGATATAGGGTTCCTCAAAAATTTCTGTAAGCCATGCTGCACTGCGTAACATAGCTTGGTTGCCGTCTAAAATAACTAACTGTCCACCTGGCTTCAAAAGATGGAAACATTCTTTGAGAATAAGTTGAGAAACCTGGGGAGGAGTTTCATGAAAAAGCAGAGAAGCGGTGACTACATCAAAAGAATCAGCAGCAAAACCTGTTGTTTCTGCTTTACCATGATGCCAGTTAATCTCTAAACCAGCTTGTTGAGCCTTATAATCAGCCATGAATAGCATATAAGGTGATAAATCCAATCCCCTCACCTCTGCTTGAGGAAAAGCCTGCTTCAGCATCAAAGTAGTAGATCCTGTACCGCAACCTAAATCCAGAATCCGTTGCGGTTGTCCTTTTATCGCTGCGATCACCTCAGTGCGTACCCAATTTTCTTGGGGAGGTAAGACGTAACGAGTGATTGGATCATAAGAAACTGCGGCTCCTGGATTCAAGTAACCTCTGTCAATCCCGTGGAAGTTTTGGGAAATATAGTATTGAGGATAAACTAAATCTGCTTGTCGAAAGCGATCACCTTCTTTTTTCCAGTCTATAGATTCATAAAACTGTCTTAGCTTCTCTTCATCGATCAAAGGTCGCAAAATTGGCGATAAGAAGCGGTCCCAAATTGTATTTTTATTTGTCATCAATTCTTTTCCCATGTCACCAATTACTTTAAAAATTGTAACGAAAGTAATTCGACTTAGCAGTAAAGCTTTCTCCTAATTCCTCTAGGAATAACCAAAATCGCACTTTATAGGTAGCAATTCTTTAGTCGTTAAACCTATGCTAGTAAAAAGAAGCCTTGAATATTCACAATTATGGAGTATAAATTGATAAGAATGAAAAAAGTGGGAACTCACCTGATCGCAGATGCCTGGAGCGCTCCAGCAGACATTCTTAACGATCCAGAACGTATTCGTCAAGCTTTGATTGAAGCGATTGCCGCAGGAGATGCTACCTTGATTGACCTATGCGTACACCAGTTTAGTCCCCACGGAGTTACAGCAACAGCAACCTTAGCCGAATCCCATATCGCTATCCATACCTGGCCTGAACATGGTTATTTTGCTGCGGATCTATTTTTTTGTGGTTTGGGTAAACCGAAAAAGGCAATGAAACTTTTACAAACAGCTTTAGAAGCTAAAGAAGTTAAGCTCAGAGAAATAGAACGCGGATTTCCGACATCAGTTATCAATGAACAATTATCAATGATAACTAATCAATTGTAGTTTTCTGCTTCCTACTCCCTTCTTCAGTTAAAGACCTAAGTGTTTATAAGCAGCTTCTGTTGCTGTGCGGCCGCGAGGAGTACGATTCAGGAAGCCAATTTGCAATAAATAAGGTTCGTAAACTTCGCCAATTGTCTTAGCATCTTCTCCTGTAGCCGCTGCCACTGCTTCTAAACCTACCGGCCCGCCGTTAAACTGCTCAATCATCGTTTGTAATACCTTGCGGTCTGTCCAATCTAGACCGCAGAGATCTACTCCAAACATTTCCATGGCCTCCCCAGCAATTTTTGCATCAATGGAATCATGGGATTTGACTTGGGCATAGTCTCTAACCCTTCTCAGCAAACGATTAGCGATACGAGGAGTCCCGCGAGAACGACGGGCAATTTCTTCTGCACCATCAATAGTGACAGAAACCTTAAGTAACTTAGCTGTGCGTTGAACAATAAAACTCAACTCATCAATTTCGTAGTATTTTAACCTTTGAATTAAACCAAAGCGATCGCGCAAAGGAGAGGTTAAAGAACCAACTTGAGTAGTTGCTCCAACTAAGGTAAAAGGAGGTAAGGGAATGCTACGGGTTTTAGCTGTATGGCCTTTACCAATGGTGATATCTAAGCGTCTGTCTTCCATAGCGGGATAAAGCAATTCTTCTGTCATGCGGTTGAGGCGATGGATTTCATCAACAAAAAGAATGTCTCCTGGCTTGAGACTAACTAAAATTCCGGTAATATCTCTAGGACGTTCTAAAGCTGGGGCCGCAGTTATTTTACAATTAACCCCCATTTCTGCTGCCAAAATTAGGGACATAGTAGTTTTTCCCAATCCTGGTGGTCCGTATAGTAGTAAGTGGTCTAAGGGATCTTGCCTTCCTTTAGCGGCTTCGATGGCAATTTGTAATACTCCCTTTAAATCCTTCTGGCCAACATAATCAGCTAAACTTTGAGGGCGAATCTTTTCTTCTGCACCCTCAGTTTCTCTTAAATGGGCTGTGGCGATGAGTAAATCTTCTTCTTCTGAAGATGCTTCTTGGCGAGAATTGCGTCGCTTTTTACCTTTACCCTGATTGTTTTTTTGGGGGGGGAAATCCCCTTGGTTAAATGATTTTTTAATTGCCATCGGCCACAAATAGGGACTGTAATGTTTACCATTATCGTAAATATCATTGTAGGGCTTGCCCTCGTTGTAGACATCATTGATAACTAATCATTGATGCCTAACGGCAACAGCAAGCTGTACATTGATCATTGATAACTGAATCATTGATAAGCCATGTTAGCGAAAAGAATCTTACCTTGCTTAGATGTTAAAGCTGGACGAGTAGTTAAAGGAGTTAACTTTGTTAATCTCCAGGATGCTGGTGATCCGGTGGAATTAGCCAGAGTTTATAACGAAGCTGGGGCCGATGAGTTGGTATTTTTGGATATTACAGCTACCCACGAAGATAGAAATATTATCCTGGACGTGGTATACCGAACGGCTGAACAAGTTTTTATCCCTCTAACCGTAGGAGGAGGAATCAATACCTTAGAACAAATTAAACATTTGTTAAGAGCGGGGGCTGATAAAATCAGCATTAATTCGTCGGCGGTGAGGGAACCAGATTTTATTGATCGGGCTAGCGATCGCTTTGGCAACCAATGTATTGTAGTTGCCATAGATGCAAAGCTGCGCAAGGGTTCTGATCATCCTGGTTGGGATGTTTATGTGCGGGGAGGAAGAGAAAATACTGGTAAGGATGCGGTGCAATGGGCTAAAGAAGTTGCCCAAAGAGGAGCAGGAGAACTTTTAGTGACGAGCATGGATGCGGATGGAACCCAAGCTGGCTACGATTTAGCACTGACACGCACCATTGCTGAACAGGTGGAAATTCCGGTGATTGCTTCGGGGGGGGCAGGAACTACTCAGCACATTTATGAAGCTTTCAGTGAAGGTAAAGCAGAAGCTGCACTTCTCGCTTCCCTGTTGCACTACGGGCAGTTAACTGTGGCGGAAATTAAAGCTTATTTGAAGGAGCGAGAAATACCTATCCGCCCTAGCTAATTTTACTTAACACAGATTAATTTTACTTAATCTAATAAAAAGCTTAAATTAAACTTTTTATCAGTATTTAGCTTAAGAATGTGTATTAGAATAGACAAAAAGTTACGATTCTTAAAAAATGTTGGTTCCTATTCTAATTTTAGATGTTGCTTTAGTAGCTTGGTCACTCCATCTTATGCAGGAGGTCCTTTGATCAGCAAGAATTTTCCCTCATGTTGGCAGGAACCTTAGTTGCCTTAGCTGCGGCAGCGATGATGGTTGTTTATTTCCTGATGAATAACTGTATGGGTTATTTAACCCATGCTTCCTATATCTCCTACTAAAGAGGTAGAGAAAGGCAAAAACTTCCCAAGAATAACTTGACTAAAAGCGAGTTTGCAAGGCATCATAAGATACGGACTACAAGGGGTTATAGCTCAGTTGGTAGAGCACCTCAATGGCATTGAGGGGGTCAGCGGTTCGAATCCGCTTAGCTCCATAATCTAAGTAAACTGTTAGCTATTGTTGGAGATGGGGGGCTAGGGAGGTTAGGAGAAGTAAATAAGTAATAAGTGATGGGTTGAGAACGATGAAAATTGTTAGTTGTAAACCTTTGGGGAAAGAACCAGTTTATGATCTTGGCTTAGTAAGGGATCATAATTTTCTTTTAGCTAATGGTACTGTAGCCTCTAATTGTTTTAATAAAAGTCACTCTACTGCTTATGCCTATGTCACCTATCAAACGGCATATTTAAAAGCAAATTATCCTGTTGAGTATATGACTGCTCTTTTAACATCGAGTAGTGGCAATCAGGATAAAGTGGTTAAATATATTGCGACTTGCCAGAATATGGGCATTGAGGTAGAACCTCCCCATATTAATCGTTCTCAGGTAGATTTTACTCCTGTTGGGGAAAAGATTCTCTTTGGCTTATCTGCGGTGAGAAATTTAGGTCAAGGAGCCATTGAAGCAATATTAAAAGCGAGGGAAGAAGCGAAGGGAAAATTCCGGAGTTTAGCTGATTTATGCGCCAGGGTAGACTTGCGAGTAGTTAACCGCCGTGCCTTAGAAGCATTAATTTATTGTGGGGCATTTGATAGCTTTGAACCCAACCGTAACCAACTTATCCATGATCTTGATCCTTTAATAAGCTGGGCCCAAAGTCGCGCTAAAGAAAAGGAGATGGGGCAGTTTAATCTTTTTGATACCTTAACCCCGAAAAGCGATTCAACAAGCAACAACGAGATTAACTTAAACTCTGTTCCTCAAACTCCTAAAAAAGAGGATTTTTCCCCGGCGGAAAAGCTTAAACAAGAAAAAGAACTCCTTGGTTTCTACGTTTCTGACCATCCCCTCAAGTCTGCCCAAAAAGCTAGTAAAATACTCTCTCCTATTAGCCTTCATCAATTAGCAGATCAAGGTAAGAGAAAGAAAATCAGCACTATTGTCATGGTGACAGATATTAGGAATATTATTACCAAAAAAGGCGACCCTATGGCCTTTGTACAAATAGAAGATATTTCTAGTCAAGCCGAAGGGGTTGTTTTTCCGAGTAATTATGAGCAAGTCTCTCCTTTTTTGGAAGTAGATAAACCCTTGATTATGTGGGGAAGGGCTGATAAACAAGAGGATAAGGTGCAACTAATTATCGAAGAAGTTGAACCAGTAGAAAAGGTTCATATGGTTATGGTAGAATTAACTCCTCAACAAGCTGAAGATCGTTCAGAACAAGTTAGGTTAAAGGGAATTTTAAACCCAAGAAATGATCACAAGCAAGGGAAAGTTCCGGTGGTCGCGATTATTGGTTCCCGTAGTCAAGGACAATTCGTTCGCTTGGGGCAAGAATATTGGGTAGAAAATTATCAAGCGGCAGTTGAAGCCCTTAATAAAGCCCAATTTCCGGCACAGGCGATGGCTTTAACTGGGAAATAATATCAATGATCACTGAGCAATGATCATTAACAATAGCATTTAATTTGCTTTTTGAACTTGACGGGTAAAGGGGGAAGACTGGGGTAAGTAACTAAATCTAACTTACCTCCTGTTTACTACTATTTACTTCGACCTTGGCGTATCTTAAAGAGTGCATCGACGTAGATTGAGGAGAGACTGTCCCTACAGGTAATATTCGACTAAAGTAGACTTTGCAAAAAAATCTTCTCCGCCATAGTAGAGATATGGAAAACTCAATTGCTATTGTTCAATGGTTCATCAACTTTTTTCGGGCCTATTTTGCGGCTGGCTTTGTATTCGCCATTCTCTGGTGTATTTTTTGGGTACAACGGTTAGATCCTGGGGCCCGTAGCTGGAATATTGGCTTTCGCCTTCTAATTGTTCCTGGCACGGTTGTATTTTGGCCCCTCTTGGCTATCCGCTTATTGCGAGGTAAAAGCCTTCCTACAGAACGCAATGCCCATCGCTTAAAAGCCAAACGTGCTGTTTAACTGCAACTGTAGATTCAAATGATTCTTTCTCGTCGCCAAGCTCATTTCTACTCTTTCGTAATTTTAGCTGTTCTCATCCCCATCTGCTTTGTAGCTGGGATTTGGTTGCGTCCTAGCTATAACGCAGTTGGAGAGTCTGCAACAGAATTATTTTACCAAGCAGGGTTTGTTAGGGAAACTCCTGCCAATAAGGCTATTACTACCGCTAAATTATCCGATGCAACCTTTTGGGCCCAAGCAAAAACTTTCCTTACCCCTGAAGGAGAAATACTTCTCCAACTCCAGCCCAACTCTAATCTCCAATTTCCCGATCCCTTACTATACTGGGAAGCAGGAGAAAAGCAACCCACAAAACTTAGCGACACCTCCCTTCTGCTAGGGGATTTAGCTGGGCCTTTCCAGCGTCATTTTCTTGTTCCTAAAGCAATGCAGGGTCAAGCAGGACATTTGCTAATTTACAGTCCTATTCAACAGGAAGTTGTTGCCACCCTGCCCCTTCCTGCTAAGTTAACTAAACCTAGAAGAAAATAAGATTCGTGCTTTTAATTGGGAGAAGAAAGTGAGTGTTCTATATAAAGCGGTGCAATGGAACCGCCAAAAATTTATCTATGATGCTATCTTACTCAGTGCCATTGTCTTTTACATCGTCCTCTTTGTCGATGTTGCTCAGTTAGTAGATAGCAACATCGAATTACGAGGTGTTCGCATTCGAGCTTTTGGTTCAGCCGCTTTTATTCTACTACACATCATCCTCTCCATTGGCCCCTTAACCCGTCTTAGTCCTAAATTTTATCCCCTACTTTATAATCGTCGGCATATGGGGGTGATGATGTTCTTGCTAGCCCTTTATCATAGTCGCATTGCCCTAACGTGGTATCATGATTTCGGTAATATTGAACCCTTAGTAAGTTTGTTTGTGAGCAATACTTACTACGATACTTTCCTTCGCTTTCCTTTCCAAATTCTTGGTTTTGTGGCCTTATCTATCCTCTTCTTAATGGCTGCAACTAGCCACGATTTTTGGTTAGCAAACCTCACAGCCCCAGTTTGGAAAGCCCTCCATATGGGAGTTTATCTCGCCTACAGCTTATTGATTGGTCATGTGGTTTTAGGGGCATTGCAAACTAACAAACATCCCCTACTTACTGTCATGGTGGGAATAGGATTTGTTTGGATTATCGGCTTACATCTTTTTGTTGGATGGCGTGAAATGAAGCGCGATCGCCCAGAATTAGGAAGTTTAGGAGAAGAGTTTGTTGATGTTGGTAGCCTGGCAGAGATACCAGAGAATGAGGCGAGGATTGTCAATATAGCAGGCGATCGCGTAGCTATTTTCAAATATGATGGCAAGGTTGCTGCAGTTTCCAATGTTTGCCAGCATCAAAATAGTCCTCTTGGTGAAGGAAGAATTATCGATGGTTGCATCACCTGTCCTTGGCATGGCTATCAATACTTACCAGAAAATGGCGCATCACCTCCCCCCTTCACCGAAAAAATCCCTACTTTCGATGTCAAATTACAAGGTGATCGCATTCTGGTTAAAACTATTCCTAATCTCCCTGGTACGCCAGTAACTCCGGCAGTTTTTGACTAGGGAAATAAATAGAGGGAGTTGTGAGTTTAGGGAGAAAAATGTCACCTATTCCCTTTCCTCTTTCCCCAGCCGAGAAAATGTATACCTCACTTCTAGCAAAAATTGCTATATGACTTATCCAAATCAAGAACAACACCAAGATGAATTTTACATTGGCTATGGTCAAGTACCACCAAAATTAGGGAATTTTCTCAAGATTTTCATTCCTGTCCTCGTCATTGGCTACTTATTACTAGCTTGCATCTTACCCCTCATTCACAACCAGTTTAATTCAGGCAAACTCGGTGCAGGGCAGGAATTTGAGGGCTTGCTTATAGACCAACCTGTCCCTCAACTCCTTGTACCCCGTCAAGGAGATACTGCATCGGAGGCTGCTTATTCTCGCTACCTACTCACAGGCCCAGGTAAAACAGCACCTGCACCGGAAGTTATGGCACAGTCAGGAGAATGGGTCAAATTAATGGGACTTCCTGTTTATCGGGACAACCTTACCGTGATCGCTACTCAATCGGCTGAAACTATCGCCAAACCACAAGAAGCAGCCACCCTAGATCAAGGTAAATCATTAGGAGAATTTTCCTTAATTGGGGAGATTGTTGATAGCAAATGTTATCCTGGGGTCATGAAACCAGGGCAAATGAAAACCCATCGTTCCTGCGCCATCCGCTGCATCAGTGGTGGCGTACCCCCCGTATTTGTTACCCATAATCAGCAAGGAGAAAAACTCTACCTACTCCTAGCAGACTCCCAGGGTAAAGCTGTTAATGCCAAAGTTTTAGGAAAAGTTGCTGATCCGATTAGTATTACCGGGGAAGTAGTTAAATATGGCGATATGTTTATCCTCAAAGCCGAACCAAAAACCTACAAATTATTGCTATAGCAACAGGGAAGCGGGAATAAGGAATAAGTCAATAGGGAGTGGGGAGTAGAAAAACGACTTACTAGCTTTGCTTTTTAGCCTTTTATCGATAGTCAACTACAAATGTTTAATGATAGATGATACAAAATGATCTCCTCTGCTTTGCAAAGTGCTAATCCTAAACTACTGCTGATTATTTCTCGCGCCCTGGCTGCATTGCGCCCTTCCTTAATTGCTTTCATGGTGGCTAATGCAACCAGACTGAGTGGAGGCATGGAAACTCCCATTTCTTTTTGCAATGTCCTTTTTGTCGGCAACCTGTGTGCTGCTATAGCGGTGCTGTTTTGGTTTGGAGTCAAGGAGATTTGGCAAGACATCAAAAATTTGCAACCGAAACTAATGCTGGGTTTGTTTATCAATGGTTGCTTAGCCGCTTTACTCTCTTCTCTAATTTTTATTGGTTTAGAATTCACCACTGTCACCAATGCTGTATTGTTAGGGAGATTTGGGCCGGTTATTTATGCTATTGTCGGGGCGCTGCTTTTCAAAAAAACTATTCGTAAACAGGAATGGTTTGGTTTTTCTCTCATTGCCGTAGGTATAACTGCTGTAGTCCTAAAAAGCAGCAACTTTCAAATCAACAAAGGGGATATTTTCATCTTAGCTTCAACCTTTATTTATGCTGCTACTTCAGTGATTGGTAAAGTAATGCTTTCCCAAGAAGGGAGTGTACGCATTGTCGTTTTTAGTCGTAACTTTGTCTCTGCCATAATTTTCTTTATCATTGCCTATAGCTTATTTGGTCCTAATCATTTTGGCGATGTCTTTTCTGGTCAGCTTTGGATAATTATGGCAGTGTATGCTGTTATTATCATCGTACTAGCCCAGTTTTTATGGTATGCAGCACTAGATAAATTAGACTCCAAAACTATTGGTAAATGGACTGTTTTATCCCCAGTATTTGGTATTATTTACGCTTTACTCCTCAATGGCGAACAGCCTTCAGCAACCCAATTTACTGCCTTTGCCGTAATAATGGCGGGGGTGCTGATTACTAGTTTAGGTAAAAAAGCACCGCAAGAAGTTCAGGAAATGGCCACCGAAGGGGAAAGCAGTGTTTCTGCTTAAATTGCTAGTTGCTAGTTGCTAATGGGCATTGGTAACAAGTTAGTTTTTGCCTCCTTTACCCTTTCCCTTTACCCCCAAAAAATAACCTCTGTTGCTCAACAGAGTCTAGTATGAAACTACTATCCATTTGCAATCCTGCTGCCTATAATCGCCCGTCGTTGGATGTACCAATTTACTACCAACAACTGGCTAGGGATACCAGGGTTAAGTCCTTTCATATCCCTACTGAGGAAGTTTTAACTCAAAAAAGTTCTTTTCCATTGCTTCAGGTTGCTTCTGTGGCAGGAGAACTTCCTTATAGAGAGTTTTTAAACTTAAATGCAACGGTTAATCAACAATGTTCTCTGGCAGAAGTAGATTTAGTATTTTGTCGCACCTTAAAACCCTTTCCTACAGGATATCTTAATACTCTAAGCCATTGGGAAAAACAGATTAAATTTGTTAACAGTCCTAAAGGTATTCGCGAACAGATTCAACCAGATTTCCTTGGTAAGGCTGCAAGCAAGTTTACACCAGCAATGATTGTTACCAAGGACTTGGCAGAAGCGTTAGCCTTTTTTGAACAGCATCAAACCATTGTTGCTAAACAGTTTAATAGTTGTGGAGGCAGGGGAGTGTTTAAAATCTACTATCACAACAGTTCCTTTCAAGTTGATAATCTTTTCTTGGGGACAAGAGAATTTAGTGACTTTTCCCAGGTTATGAATTACCTACAAAGCACAACCAGCAAACCTTTGCTATTTGTACGCTACCTCACAAGAGTAGATGCAGGAGACAAACGCATTGTTGTGGTTGATGGGGAGATTTACGGGGCTTACATTCGCCGTTCTCAAAGTGGTCATTGGGTACACAATGTTAGTGGGGACGGAGAATGCTTTTTAGCAGAAATTAGCGACGGAGAAAAAGAAGCGATCGCCGGTACTTTTGAGTATTATCGCCGTTACGGAATACATACTTTGGGATATGACTTTTTACTTGATGAAGATCATAATTGGTGTATTAGTGAAATTAATGCTGGCAATGTGGGTGGTTTTTCTCGATTAGAACAGTTAACTAATAAACCTGTTATGAACCAGTTAATTAGTTGGTTAATTGAATTTTCACAAAAGACCTGTCCAAAAATAAAAAGATAAGGAAAAATAGAGAAGTTAATATTAATATAGTGCATTACAAACTGTGGTAACTCCTCTTGAACAAATTGAGAAATATCCAGACAAGTGCAAGAATTACTCACAGAATATGAAGTGATAGTGGATAGCTACGAGCAAAGCAGGGAAAGGCCAAGAGAATATGACCAGCAGAAGAAATACTACTCAGGCAAGAAGAAAAACCATACATTAATACTGTTTGTGGCTTAGTAAGACTACGAATAGGGACATTAATATTTTCTGTTTAAAAAACTCAATTTCGGAAGCATATATGCTCCGGTAGCCATCCAGTATCAAAGAAGATGTTGCTAACAATAAATCAATCTTTGTGTCTATTTTAGGTTGTTTTGGCTCGTATGTTGTTTGAGACTTAGTTAGACTATAAGCCTTGCCATGACTTACTTTTCTAATTTTTGGACAGGTCTATTGAGGACAATTAAGCATGGAGAGCATTCTTCGTTCACCAGGTTTTCTCTCCTCAATGTTATTATCATTACCTCTACATGACTACCGTATAGATAAGGGAACTACCAAGGACTACCGACTAAAGTAAAGCCAGACCAGTTAGAAGGATGGGAAAAGTCGCTTTTTGACAAACTTGAGAGCTGCTTGGACATATCTTCTTTTGTTTGAAGTCGTGCTGTTATATTGCCCACTTCCCCCCGTAGTAGGTCAATTTGAGCTTTTCTTAAAGCTACTGCTTTAGTTTTAGACTCTGGTAAATATTGGTAAAACTTACTCATCAAGGCAAAAGTAGCTAAGTCGTCGCTTTTCCATAAACTAGCAATCGCAGATTTAACCCCAGCTTTAATAGCTAAGCCAGCAAAACCCATTTCTGCATACTTATCTCCTAAAGCAGTTTCACAAGCACTAAGAACAAGCAAGTCTACTTCTGGGTCTTTTGACCATTGCAAATCTGTTAAATTATCTAAGAGAAGTTTCTGATCCCACATTTGAATGTAGGATTCTTTGCCTTGAGATTGGAATCTAGCGTGAGTTGCCAGATGAATAACCTTGAAAGGTTGTTGCCGTAGTGCTTTAAGGTTAACTAAGGTCGCTTCTTCATTGAGAAAAGCCTGACTCCCGGTTATTTGTTCAGAGATGGCTGCTATTTCAGCAGGGACAGCAGGTAAAGCCTCTTTGCTGTTAGCAAACTCAGAAACTCCCATAGCCAGCAATTCCCCTTCTTTAATTTTGCTATGTTCAACATCCGCGAAGGTGAAGCTAGGAATTACACTAGTTTGGTATTTTTCTATCAAAAACTGTTCACCGTCATACAAGGCCGCAACAGGTAAAGAACGCATTTCACCATCTAAAGAAAAAAGGAGAGTGTCAATGTTTTGGGCTGCTAACTCTGCTTCAATAGGTGCAATCAGCCAATTGTAGAGTTCTTGAGCTTCATTGCGGTAGTGGGATATTTTGCTATCTCGTAATTTTTGCTGCAAGCGATAAACTTTGCGGCGTATTTCTTGCTTGTTGGTATCAAGGATAGTTTTACTAATTTGTTTCCCATCAGGGCGTAGCAAAGTTATTTTCAGTTGTTCTTCAGCAAACTCAGTATAGATAACAGCCGGATTAATACCAACTTCGGTTTGCACTTCCTTTAAGCGATTTTGAATATCAATTCCTGTCATTAGCTGGTTAGGGAAGCTAACGCCAAAATGATTAACGTATTCTTGTGTACGGCGTTTCTCAATTTCTAGTTCTTCATCAGCAAGGTTTTCTTCTTCTGTAATGTCCCTTAAGGTTGTATTTTGACCAATGTTAACTTTGTCTACATTTACCTGGGGAGCTTCGGCATCAATAATACCAAATTCTCCGTTACCATCATAGGCGCTGGAATCAATTAACTTGGCCGTAATTGATTCCCATGCACGTAGGGTAACATCTCCTCCAGAGCCAACGTTGCTAGAAGTAATGAAATAATCACCGTTAATATTACGACCCCCTAAATAAAGATCGCCGCCATCACCATAGCGGGTAGTACCAGTGAAAGTAAGCCCAGGAAGATTAATATCAAAACCAGCATTGCCTGTAATATCCCCTCCAAGCCCATCGATTGCACCAGTAAATAAGGAAAGGTTACTGATAATAATGTTGCCTCTGTTATCAATGAAGCTAGGGTTTTTAAATAAGAAGGTATTGAATAGAAGATTATCCACGGCAGGATTAAGGATTTTAATACCACCGTTAAGGGTTATTTCCCCTGTTAAGGTTACACCAAATAGAAGTTCTATCGCTGGATGAACAGTTTTACCTGAAGGGGTTACAGTAAAAGTACTACCACTCGTGCTGCAATTCAGTCCTGCACCTCCCCCAGCACCACATTGGGTCATCAAATAGTCTCGCAGCACCCCAGTAGAAACTTTGATATCATTACCAGTGGTGATGAAAATATCTCCACCTTTACCCCTTATAGCACCGGAGAGAATGCTACTAAAGTCAACATTGCCCCCAGCAAAGATTTTTACTTCACCCCCATTTCCTCTTCCCAAACTACCAGAACCAATTGTCTCCACAGATACGTCACCTTGCTCACTAAAAATTAAGACATTGCCCCCATTTCCCTGATCAGCTTGGGATTGTATGGCTTTTATGTTAATATTTCCCTTGGCAATAAAAGCTGCATTACCCCCATCACCTGAGTAGGTGGCACGAGTGTAACCACTATGGGTATTGATATTCCCACCAGCTCTATAAAAGATTGAACCTCTTAGTCCATTGTCACTATCAGCTCTCGGTGACTGAGTGTTAATATTTCCTTGGGGCGCATAGACACCTATTGTCCCTCCTCCTGTTACTCCACTAGCTTCTAGATCTCTAGTAGTAATATTTCCCTGCAAAGAGGTTAAGAAAATATTGCCTCCCTTAGCCTGCCATGACCTAGCCTCAATATCACTACCAATGGTGATATCATTAAGAGCATTAATGAGAACTGAACCACCACCATTCAAACCATTTGGCCACAACTCTACATCAATACGCCCCATTACTACATCACCGAAGTTGACGGGAACATTATTGAGAAGCACGCTGGGAGAATTAGCGACAATGCCTCCACCAGTGGTAACAACTAAACCTGTATTGACATTAGCAGCGTCTGCACCAGTGAGTAAAGCAGGTAAATCTTTAGGTTGGAAGGGTAGTACATTGCCTTGAGGATCTCTTGGTGGTTCAATTTCTAAGCTTAGAATGCTCCCCGGTTGAGAGATTCTGACACGACTTGAACCTTCTACAGCAGCAACAATAATTTTACCTTCTGGAGCAAACGATGTAGCAGTATTAACTACTGTTCCCCCCAAGAAGGTTAAGCTTTTTCCCTCTTTTACAGGCAAGCCACCGCCAATAATAATTGCTCCTGGTTGTGGTGAATCGAAGGCGAATTGAGTGGGATTTCCTACTAGGCTGTTATAGTCATTAACTCCTACTGCATTAAACCAATTATTGTCACCGAAGCCAATACCTGTAGCGGTGGTTGCAGTGAAGTCTCCCGGCACATTTAAAAACGCATTGCTACCAAAAACCATGCCTGCGGGGTTCATTAAAAAGAGATTAGAATTTCCCCCTGTTACTTTAATTAAACCGTCGATAATAGAAGGATTGCCGCCAACTACTCTACCTAAAATGTTTTGTATTCCAGGTTGAGACATAAAGTTAGCTATTTGCCCAGGATTGAGTCCCAACTCTTTAAAACTATGGAAAAGATTGATGTCGACACGAGTACCGCCAGTAATATCCAGTTGGTTAGGATTAATACTATTGTTATTAACTAATGTACCTGTCCCATCATTTGCAGGCTCAATTTGCGCCTGCCCTTTCTCTACATAAAAAGCCGTAGCACAAACAGCAGCACCGACAAATAACAAACTAAGTTTTTGGTAGATGGTATTCATGAGTTGATTTCCGGTTTTAATAGTTTTTAAATCTTTTAAATAAATGCTGAGATATTAGAGTTTGATGTGAACGAAGAGTTTTCTAAAATCCACATTTTCATAGAGCATTTAATAAATTGCTTAACTCCATTACTCGCTGAGTATCACCCCAGCTTTCATAAATAACTATTACTTTTTCTAAATAGCTTCTCGCTTTATTTGCCTCTCCTAAATCGATGTACAAAGAAGCTAGCTCTTCTGTTGCTGCTACTTGTTCTGTTTCTGAAGCTGCTAACTCCACAGCTTTTAAATAAGCTTTTTCTGCTAAGTTAGCTAGCTCAATGGAGTGATAGATTTCTGCTAAAGTACGATAAACGGCCGAACTTACTTTAGTTTGTGCTAAAAACTTTTGTAGACTATTAATAGCTTCTAATTTAAGGTCATAGTGAAGATATATCTGAGCTAAAGATAAAACCTGACCTTCTGTATTCAAACTAGTATTATTGAGAACTTGTTCAACTTCATTTCTTACTTCTTTTTGTTCGCTATTAGTAAGTAAAGTAAATCCTAAGTTAGAAGCTTTATCTTCACTGGAGTAGCGATAGTTACTTGCTTCGATAAAAAGAGAATAGTAAGTTCCTGGTTGTAAAGGAAATTCACCATCGTATATGATGTTATTATCAGTAACTTCTTGACTCCAGATAAAATCTTCTCCTTCAATTGTGACGTAATAATTATCAACTCCAGAAACCGCATTCCAAGTTAAAATTATGGGTTGATCGTTAAACAAACTTGTACGACGAGGACTAATAATATAGGGAATGCTGGGATTACTCCTAGCAATATCACCACGGCGAGGACAGCCCAAACTCCCAGGTGTACAGTTAGCTTCTTCTTTTTTGGCACAGTTATTAAGCCAATTACTACTTTGAATATTTTTTAACTTCAAAGTACTACACTGTACCGTAACTGCCCCTCCTGTTGCTGCTAATAGTTTGTCTCCCGGATAAAGAAGAGTTCCTAAGTTTGCTTCAACTAAATAACCAGGCGATCGCTCAATTTTTACCTCCCCAGTAAGAGAAACTATTTGTCCGTTACAGAAGCGTTGAGTGATAGCAAATAAAAGTAAAAAAGAGCCTCCAAATTGGTAAAATGGAAGCGATTAAAATAAATAATAAAGTTAAGTAGATGGTATCAAACTTCCCAAAAATAGTCAAAAAGTACCTGGGAGACTTACCCAAAGACGATTATCCAGTACTAAATACATTTTTATTTGTATCAACCTGGCTAAGTTTCGTATTAGACCAAGGGCAAGTAAGCATGACTTCTGTATTCAAAACTCTGAATATTCGTGGCATAACAGTAGATAAATCAACATTCTCCAGAGCGAGTAAAAAACGAGACCCAATGTTGTTTTACAATCTGTTTAAAAAACTGAGAAAACAGTTAAACAAGAGTAAAAAAATAGACAACAGAAGGTTAGCTTTGTTTCCTTTAGATTCAACCATAGTGACATTGACAAGTAAGTTACTAACAAAGCAAGGATTAAAACAAGTTAAATTATTTAGTGGTCTGAACTTATTAACATCCTCCCCAGAAGGAATACTGATACACTTTGGTCAAGGTCATGACAGCAAGTATGGAGACTATACAATAGAGTCTAATCCTGAAAACGGAGTTAGCCTAATGGATAGAGGGTTTTCAGGATTGTCAAGAATCAGGTCACTATTGAGTGAAACCAATAAATATTTCCTATTAAGAATAAAGAAAAACATAAGCATTCAAATGCTAGAGAATGGCAATTACATATTGGGTAAAGGAAAAGAGCAAGTAGAAGTAAGAGTAGTAATATTTTGCGACTTAGAAAGTAGAACAGAATTTCGACTAGCAACTAACTTGCCAGAAAAAGGAGAGGAGGAAATGAGTAACCAAGAAATTGGAGAATTGTACCGTTTAAGATGGCAAATAGAATTGTTCTGGAAATTCCTTAAGATGCACTTAAAACTAGACAAATTAATAACTAAAAACACTAATGGAATTGAAATCCAAATATACAGTTGCTTGATTGGTTATGTGTTACTAGCTTTGGTGAAAATACCTCAAGAGTTTGGCAATAAACTATTAGATAAGCTTCGCTATTTACAGGCTTTTATGAGTGAACATATCAGCTATGTTCACTGGTTTAAAAAGCTAGTGTTCATATAAAGGTATTTTCTTGATCATAGGTGTAGTGTGTCTATTTTTAGACTGAACACCCCCTCGCGCAACACTTCTGGTCCGTTAGATAAGGTAGTGGAAGTTGCTCTAGCCGGCAAAACAGAGGTAGTAAAAATCAAACCAATACTTAAACTCTTAAAAAGATATTGTAACCAAGAATTAACTTCTAGAAATAGCGGAAACTTTTGCCCCTTACCTTTTACTTTTTGCTTATACCTAAACATAATTATTTTTCCCGTGTTAATCTCTGATTAGCTTCAGCAATACATTCATCTTCTTCCGGTACTTCGTAACTGGCATATTGTTTGACTTTTTTCCAGGCACTCAATGATTGTGTTTTTTTACCTTGTAATTCCCAAACTTGTGCCAACAAACAATGGGAATGGGGACTATCATCTATTAAATTAATTGCTTGTTGTAAATCTTTTTCTGCTTCTTCTAAACGACCTTGTTCTAAACGTAACCACGCTCTATTTTTCAGACAAGCCGCTTTAACAGGATCATAGTCAGTTATTTCTAAACATTGCCAGACTCCTTTTAATACGGATGATAAATTATCTGTTTTAATGGAAAGACGAGCAAATTCAGCAAATGCTTCAGCATAACCTCTTTTTGCTGCTTTTTCGTGATATTTAAGAGCGCAGTCCAAATTATCAAAGTTGTTATCGCATATCCAACCAAGATTATAATAAGCCTGAGAATTGTTATTATCTAATAAAGTAGATGTTTTATAAATTTTATAAGCTAAGTCAAAGTTTTTTTCCTTTTGATAATAGTAAAGTCCTATTTTATTAGTTTCTTTAGCTAGCGCTGGGCCAAAGATAAAATACAAAATGACTAAACTAGCAGCGAAAATTATTGTTTTTCTCAAGCTAAAATTTTTATTCAAGAAATAAAATTTATCTTTCGTTGACAGTGTGTTTATACCAGTAATCTCCTCCCAACTGGGAGGAGAAATTGCTGGGTGTTGACAAATAACAGGTAGCCAACTTGCTTGAGGAAAAGCTCCTTCTAAACCTTTTAATTGTTCCCTGGCTTGTCGCACAGCAACAGGAAAAGGCTCTCCATCAGTAAAGGCACGAAAGAAATATTGTAAAAAAGCTTGGGCTACTGGGTCTGGTACAGGCTCCCGCATGACAATACTAGGGGGCAAAGGTATACCCTGATTTGCTAAATCTCTTGGTAAACCTAAGCCATCACAGGAATTAAAAATAGCTAACTTTAAGCCTCTGCTTACAGCGTAACTAAGGGCTTCTTTTAACTCTTCTATAGTTAGGCTATTTTCTTGCTCTTGACTATTAATATAAATACGCCCTTTTGTACCATCAGCAACAGTAGCGGAATGACCACCAAAAAAGAGAATATCCCAACCTGTTTGCCAAAGTTGCTCGTTTAATTCTCTCCTTGTTGGTTCGACTAAAGTATGCAAATCTACCTGGGGTAATTTCTTGAGTAATTGCCAATCTTGTTGAATATCAATCCCCCTACTATCACCCAAAATAGCGAGAATTTTTACCTTGTTTTTTAAGCTAGAAAAGTAGGCTGGAGGAGAGGGGTATTCTGGGGTAGAAAGAGCTACTTCGGCTTGGGGATAGTCCTGAAAAAAATCCCATAATAACCAAGGAATACGCCAAACGTCAGGATGAGCGCTTTCTATAATTACCTGGATAGTATCTGAGGTATTTAATTGAGTTCTAAGTTGTCTAGCAATATTTTGGAAACCGGATTTATTTAACCATTGATTTAATCTCAAACCTAACTGCTTACTAATGAGGTTGAAATCGCTCAAAGAAATATTAGTTACCCCAACTTGTTCTACTTCAATTCGCCCTCTATTTTCTCTTTGGCAACTATTATAAATTAGTTGCCAGTTATGATAGAGCTGAGTAATTTCTGGTGCTGGGGGCAAATTGCCCGTAAGTTGTGTATGTAGATTTCCCTGAGTTCCTAGTCTGACAGCTAAGTTAGGAAATCCTGCTTCAAAACTTCCTTGACCGAAACTAATAATGACTAACTTATTCATCAATTAAAGTGGTTATTTCAAGTGGTGAAAGATTCAATAAAACTAAGCTCATCACTAGTTACTTTAAGCTGAAACTTAGTATTTGGTTCCACACGAAATCTTCTCAATTGTATATACTGATCTTGAGAGCGAGAAGTTACTTCTTGTAAAATTTCCATTGCTTCTGAAAGCAAAATTAAATCCAGATTAGCTGGTAAAATCGACTCTCTGACTGAATGCAATTGTACCAAGATATTCAATCTTTGATCTTCTTCTTGAGTTATGGCTACCAACAAAGCTAAATTCTGTTCCCTCAATTGGAAACCTAAATCGATTAATTTAGCCCTAGCAATATCACTATTTCCTAAACGTTCAAGAAAGTTCCTTTGCTGAAGATTCGGGTAACTACGGAACTGCCAGTTAGCTTCTGGAGGAGGAGTAAATAAATCTCCAATTCCTTGCCAACCCTGCTGAAAAATATTACCAAACCAACTTGTCAAATTAGTAGTATCTTCTGCATTAGGTTCGACTGTAGTTTCCGGCTGAGGTACAAAAACAGCCTCCAAATCTTGCCAAGCTGCGGAGAATTTTCCGGTTAACCAAGCTGTAAGATTAACTTGCGATCGCTCTAATTCATCAATCTGTTCTAAAAAAGTATCAAGGGGCTGTAAATCTGCCCTAAATAATTCTCCTGTCTCTGCTGAAGGAGCAAAACCTAAAATTATGCCCTTTTTACTCTCTGAATCAATTTCCACCATGATATAGCCCAAGCGTTCTCCTCTTTCCTCTAAAGGCAAATGACAACTAGAACTACCCTTTAGTACAGGGCGACAGACCAACCGTCCTAAGCCTGTCACCATTAAATCTGCTATATCCACAGTTAAACGTATTGCTGGGTTCCAGCTATCGCTTGCTTCAAGACTTGTAGCAATATCCATTAACTGACAATAACTATGTACTGTCCAAACAGCTAAAGTATTCAAATAAATTTGTTCTGCCTTCTCAGGAGAGAAATTATCTCTGGCAAACCTTTGTGCAGTCTGCAATGCTGATTGAGTTAAAGGTAAACAGATAACTTCTGCGTGAGTGATCTCGTTCATGTTCGGTACTAAATATCGTTCTCTTAAAGGTATCCCTGATGTCGAGCAAATTTTCGCAACTTAGGCAAACATTTTCTCTGGTAAAAATTAGCTAAAGTTGAGTAGGAACAGTCCCACTCAGCCCCTAATTGTTGCCAACTAGTTTCCGGGGGCAAACGGCGCAAAATTATGAGTTGACAAGTAATATCCTTTCTACCTTTTACATGGATACTTCGTAATTCTCCTTCAGGATCGCTTTGAACCCAATGCCGGGTTTCCTCTTGAATATCTTGAGTAGCTGGAGGTGCAGGAATATTTTGCACAGGGTCATAAAAATTACCTTCTTTCGCTGCTGATGGTAAAACTCGCTTTTCCTTTTCTGCTTGGGCTTGCAGATAAAAGTCTTGCAAACGGCGTTTGAGATAACGATCTAACCAAGTTGTCACTAAACTCTTTTGGGGATTATATGGTTGTTTTGCCGTAACAGCTTCACAAAGATTGCGGCAAAGATATATCCAAGTTTGTTGCAAAGCATCTTCATAATAATCTGTCTGTTCATGCCAAAGTTTACCTGCTTTAGTGATAGCCGCAATCAAACGATTAAGGTATTTGCGTCGCTGTAAACTCTGGGGTGGTTGACAACAAGCTTGGTTGACTAACTGTTGAAGATAGTCTTTGTTCGGAATAGATGATGGTTTTTCTTCTGAGTTAGGACAACTCATGGTTAGCACTCTAATTTTGGCCTGTTATTTAAAAGCATCCACTATTACTTTTGCTGCAACAGCGATCGCCTTAATCTCTAGCCAATCAGGCCAAGCAGCAACGATATCTACATCGGAATCTCAACCGATTGATTTAACCACCTGGCAACAAGAAGGTTCTCCTGAAAATGGTAACTGGGTTGTCTCTCCTGATGGTAGCTCAGTTCTCCAAACTATTAACGGAATTCCCACTTTCTTTGTTAGCCCCGACAATTTTATTGACACCGAAATTAAAGGAAAATTTGGCGTTGCATCACCTGGTAATTGGGATGATGACTGGATAGGCTTTGTCTTTGGATACCAGTCTCCGATAGCAGCTAATGGTGATGAACTCAACAACCTAAATTTCTTACTATTTGACTGGAAGCAAAATGGAGGTATAAGCCGTGGTAACGAAGGCTTTAGTTTGATTAAAGTTGATGGTAACTTTACTAATCTTGATGCTACCTTCTGGAGACGTTCACCTACTCCTGAATTTGAATTTTTAGCTACTAACTACGGTTCGAATAAAGGTTGGCGAGATAATACCGAATATGATTTCACACTGCTTTATCAAAGCAATCGCATCAAAATTGACATTGATGGAAGCACTATTTTTGATATCGAGGGTGAATTTGAGCCTGGGCGCTTTGGTTTTTATAATCACTCTCAAGAATATGTCGGTTATTCTGGGTTAACCCAAAAGCCAGCACCAGTGCCAGAATCTAGTTCTGTATTAGCTTTGTTAGGGGTTAGCACTGGGAGTTTTTTGCTTGCTCAAGGCAAAAAGCGAAAGAGTAAAGCATTAAGCAATTAGCATATTTCAAATAGCTTTTTGCCCACCATCAATAGCAATGTAAACAAAGGGAAATCAATTGAACTTGTTAACCTCTTCTACAGACAAACCTAAAGCCTCAGCCACCTGCTCTGTGGTTAGCCCCATACTCAACAATCGAGGAATAGAGTCTTGTAGTTTCTGTTCAGTCTGTTGCAGGTTTTGTTCAGCCTGTTGCAAATCCTGTTCAGCTTGTTGTAGATTCTGTTGGGCTATTTCTTCTGGCAAGGGGACTACATTCTCCCCATCCTCGTCGTAGTAAAAACGTAACCAGCTTGCTTGCACCTCATCAATAACTCCATCCCAGGTTCCTAACCATAAACCTAAACTCTCACACCATAGCCAACCTTTCCCGTTGGCTTCGAGGGCTTGATAGCCTTGTTGTAAATCCAAACTCCAGCCCAACAATGAATTGGGGTCAAAGGGATTAAACACAAAGTAATCTGGTGTGCGGAAAGTCTGTTCGTAGAGGTCTTTTTTCTTCCCTGTATCATTACTTGCTGTTGAACGAGACATCAGTTCAATGATGACATTTGGGTAACGGCCATTTTCTTCCCAGACTACCCAACCTTGGCGTTCATAGGTTCCATCTATGTTTAAGACTAGAAAAAAGTCCGGCCCTCGGAAGTCTTGATTGCGAACTTGTTGGCTGCTGTAGTAGACAAACATATTGCCCCCAACAAAGTAGTCGGTTCGGTTAGCAAGAGCAGCAGGAATTGAGCGAATGAGGACATTCATCGCTTGTCGGTGGCGATTGGTTTCCAAGGGTTCTCCATCATCAAAGATTAACTCTGTCGGCGGTGGGGTTGGTTCCCATTCGACGGCATTATCAGTAGTATTTTGGTCTTGGCTTAGTAGGGTTGACATGGCAGTTATAGCTATCAGGTTTAATAAGTTTAATTTAGCTTACTCAACATTTACCCATCTAATTGCTCCGGCTTGTGGAGCATTTTTTAGCTAGACAATATAAACGCTTTTGGTCGCAAAATGACCAAAGTTAAGTGTATTTAGGGATAGTCCTTTTTTTAAGGAAGAAAATGCTTAAGGAAAGTAAACGGCTGTTTTTCCCTAAGTCCCTTAAGCTACCTGTTAAGTAAATCTGAAAAAGATTGTAAAGATTTGTAAATAGCTACGAAAAACGACCCTTCTCATCCCGATACATTTACAGAGCAGAAAATACTTATCCCAATTTCAACTCCAACTAGAGATATCTATGACTTCTTCAAAAAAACGTCTACAAGTTCATATCCTCGAACCTATTCTTACTCCCAGTGGTTTATTTGATGGAGGAGAGGATACACCAGACCCCACATCTCTAGATATAGACCTAATAGATGACTTTGATAATGGAGATATTGAGGATCTAACTTCCATCGCTGATGTTCCCATAGAGGAACTGGAAACTATAGACTTTATCAATGAACTAGACTTATCCTCTACTTTTGAATCTGGTTACTTTACTGTCGGGGAAACAGGAGAAGTTAGTGTTGATTTCCTCTTCGATGGCGGTGGCTATGAAGGAGAAGTAGCTATTTTTAGTTTGGAGGGAATGGAGGAGTTTGCACCGGGTTCAGAAGAATTTATTGCTGAAGCGGCTAGTCGGAGTTTAAGTAATTCGGAGTTGGGCTATGTGGTGATTAGTGATTCCCTTGAAGGAGCTAGGTTTGAAGGAGATTTAGGGGAAGACAACCGCAACACTGGGGAATATCTTGGACTCAAAACAGTGAAGATGAAGCCTGGGGATGAGTTTGGTATCATGCTTGTTCCCAATCAATCTGTGCAGTACGTCTTGGAAAACCCTGATGCAGATGGTACAGCCCGTCCCCTTTTCTCAATGGCAACTGCTAACCCTGATGATGGCTTTCATATTGGTCAAGTTGCGGATGTAACCGGGGACGGCAGCACCTTTGTGATGGAGGATTTGCGAGTTGATGGGAGGAGCGATCGCGACTACAACGATATCATTTTTCAAGTTAAGGGTGCTTTTGGTAAAGCTGAACTTTTAGATAATCTTATTGACGAAGATCTAGATTGGCGAGATACTGAATTAGGGCAGCAACTCCTCCATTATGCAATCCCTGAAGTAATTGACCCTGTAGAAGATGTCACTCTCACAGGAGAAACTCCTCAAGTAACCATTGACTTAAATAGTGTTTTCAATGATCCAGAAGGGCAAAAGTTAACCTATGAGGTTGTTAGTGGTAATGGGGAGAGTTTAGTAGCCAGTTTAGAGGAGAATTTATTAAGTTTAGTAGCCCAGGAAAAAACGGGTGTTAATACTGTTGCTATCCGTGCCATAGACCCAGATGGCAACTCCATAGTCCATAATTGGCAAACGTGAGTTCGATGAAGTTAAAAAACAGCAGAAGGAAGTTCAGCTAGGCCTTTGGGGTCAAGGTCAAGGGAAGGCTTTTTGGGCAAGAAAGTATAAGCGATTAGACCAGCTAAGAGATTAACCAAAAAATTCCAAACGCTACGGTGTCTTGAATGCTGAATCTGACAGATATTCTTGAGCTGGTCATTAACAGTCTCAATCAGAGAACGCTTACGTAGGAGAATCTTATCCTGAAGACGCATTAACTTCGGCTTCATATTTTTCTTGCGGTGTGTAATCAGTTGTAGTCTTTGTTCATAGAGTTTCTCAAACAAATCCTGAGAAATATAACCTCGGTCGCCAAATAACTTACCAATCAAGCCATCAGCCATATCTGGCACAGGGTTACGGTCATCAGTATTACCCTCTGTAAGTTTGAAAGCAAGCAGCTCACCTTTGTCATTAATAATTAGATGTAGCTTGAAGCCATAATGCCATCCCATAGCATTTTTGCCCCAACCTACCAAACCTTCAAAAACACGGTGGCTTTTGGAGCGATTCGGGTGGCAGACCTCAATGGGGGTAGAATCAATAAAGCTGATGCCGGTAATTTCTCCTCGAAGAGTATGTAGAAAACAGCAAAGAAGCATTAAGCTCCACGGCATTAGCTCTACGAATCGAGTGTAACTGACCAAGTTGGGAAAAGCTTTCTTCCAGTAAGGCAAGACTTGTAGAGTGTAAAATTCTTTAAAAGTGCGAAATCCCGAACCATGAAAGGCAATGACAATGGTCATCACTTCGCTTAGGCTTAGGCGGGAGCGACATAGACGCTCTCCACAAGTTGCTGTTAACATTGGCTGTTGTTGCCAATGCCTCTCAAACCTTTGATAAAAGTCATCTACCTGACAGAATATTTGGGTGATATCGAGACGAGATACAATATTGGACATAGCATCAGATTCTGATTAAGATTCATTTTCAGCATACCTCTGATGCTTTTCTTTTCTCTCTTTTTCCTCCGTCGAACTCACGTTGGCAAGTAACAGTAACTAATCTTGACCAGGAATCCATTCAAACCATTGAAACTGCCCTAAAACAAGTACAGAATTTACTGCAAACGGAAATAACTGAAGAATCATTTAGTAACTTAGATACACAGTTAGTAGAAATTGAAGAAATAATTAGGGAAAACTCCTCCTTAAAGAAATTTTTAACGCAACCGGAACAACTGCAACAACTGGGTTTTAGTGAAGAAGGAATAGAAAGCCTCCAGGAAATCTTACAAAGTGAGGAGTTACAGGAGTTACTGGGTTTACCCACAGATTTAGAAACAGCCCTACAAGGTGATGCTTGGGATGAATATTTAATTAATGCCCAAATAGCAGAAGAAATACTGCCAGCGACAGCCGAGCATCCTGCTATAGGATTCTTGGATTTTACTGGGGAACATGGAGAAAATACCACAGCAGCATTTGCCAATATTAACAGTTTAGCTAGTTATGAAACCCTACCCATTAGCCAAGGAAACTGGGCCGAACAATTAATTAAGTTTGTTGAGCAAGTTAAAGCTTCTGGTCAAAAAAATGCCATTGTTAACCTCAGCTTTGATTTAGCCCAAATTGATGAGGTTGGCACTACTACCCGTTATGAAATTACCCCAGAAGAACAAATTGCCCTCAACTATGCGAGGGAAAATAATATTTTACTGGTGGTGGCTTCCGGTAATACTGGGGATAGGATGTCGGCTTTGGGGGCTGCGGCAGAGGATTTTGATAATATTATTACCGTTGGTGCGGTTAACCGTTGGGAAGAAGTAACTGACTATTCCAGTCGTGGGGATGGGTTAACCCTGGTTGCACCGGGAGGAGAATTTGCCAATGATCCTGATGCTTTTGTTGGTACTTCCCGTGCCGCTGCCTATGTAACTGGTGCAGCCTCTTTAGTTTGGGCTGCTAATCCCGAATTGAGTTATCAGCAAGTTAAAGATATCCTCATGGCCACTGCCCAGGATTTAGGGCCAGAAGGTTGGGATGCTGATAGTGGGGCTGGTTTGTTGGATGTGACAGAAGCCTTGCTGATGGCTAGTTTGGTAAAACCAGAGGAAGTCATTCCCCCAGAAGCCCTTTCCCTATCTCCAGGTTTTAGTGGTCAAGGCAGGGTGCAACTCCTAGAAAGAGCAGCTTCCGCAGCAACGGCAGCAGAAATTGATAGGTTAGTTGATAGCCAAGATAGTTTACTGGAACAGTGGCAAATCCTAGCCCTAGCAGGAAATCCCTCCTTAACCTTAACTGAATTATCTTCCGTTGTGGCTGGGCAACAACAGGAAGGATTAGATAAATATGAGGAAGTTAGTCGTACAGCAGCAATTGATAAAGCCCAGAATCAGCAATTAGCAGAAGCTTTAGTTTTAGCTACTAACCATTATCAAATCGAACAACAGCGACTAGAGGCGCTAGAAGGCAGACAACAAGAATTGCAGAGTTTATTGGAGCAGCTAAAACAGGAAAAAACCCAATTGGAAGTAGTTCATCCTCAATATTTAGCTACCATAGAAACTGCGATCGCCCAAACTAAAAAGGACATTGCCCAAGCTAAAAACAAGCTTAAATACCAATTAGTTGACCCGGAAACCCTGTCAACTGACCCCACAGCGGCCAAGGAACAAGCTAAACAACAGTTAGCATTAGCTCAAGTTTATCGTGACCAAGCCCAGGCTTTAGCCACACAACAAAACTATCATCAAGCCCTAGCTAATGACTACAGTTCTAAGACTCAAGATTGGGTAATTATCGGGCATGAGAAAAAGTCTTGCGGTCGCACGGGTAGTCCTATTTGGGGTTGGAGAACTAATCCACAAATGGTTGCACTTCATACACAACATCGGGATTTAGCAGGGATATTAGGTAACAATGCAGCTCAAAAGAATCAATTGGCAGCCCAATTAGAACAACAAGCAGCAGCCCTGACTACCCATAGTCATTTCCTAGAAGATAAAAACCAAAACCTCAGCCAATATGTAGGCAAACCAGAAGAAGGATTAGAACTCCTGCAATTACTCCAAACAGAAGCAACAAAGCAACAGGAAATTGCTAATCAATATTGGCTACAAGCCCAATTAGCTGAGAAACGGCGCAAACAAAACCAAGATACTGCCAACAGACACAACTCCCTAATTAATCGTTGGGAAGTAGTAGGACATCGACGTAGAAGTTGTGGTGGGAAGAAGCCAATTTATGGTTGGCGACATTACCCAGAACATATTCCCCCCCGTAACCAAGCACAACAGCAAGCTAATATTGCTGAGGCGGAACGAAAGCAGTTGGAACAATTTGCTCAACAGGCGCAACAACTAGCGGATGCTTTGGCAGAAGAAGCAAAGCGTTTAGAAGAAAGGATTGAAGATTGGCCTAGTTTGAAGTGGGGAATTAATTCAGAAATCAATGCTTACAAACTTAAGCTACAGGGGGAAAAGGATTTATTAACACTGCAAACTCCTGTACAAAAGCAACAATTAGAAAAACTGAATTTGGAAATTGACCAGTTAGAAGCAGAATTGCAAACGCTGGAAACCAGCCAAATTCCTAAGCAAAAGCGAACTATCGCTACACCAGAAAAGCGTTGGCAAAAACTCCAAGCAGAGGTGGAAGCAAGCCGTAAGGAGAGGGAAGCAAGTCAAAAGCAGTTGGAGAATTTCCTGGAAGTATCTGGTTATCTGCTGCCCTATCAGGAACGTAAAGCGGCTATTGAGAGGCAGATTAAGGAACTCGAAGCAGAGTCTGTGCAAGTACAGGAACTCATTCTCCAACTCTCCCAACATAATAACGGGAACCTGCAACCACAATTAGACCAAGCTAAGGAATACTTAGAAGATATAGAAGGAAGTTTAAACTGGGCTAAAATCCAGGAAGAACAGCTTCATCTTTCTGCTGCTGCCTCTCCCCAAAGGTTAGCCCTTAAGGCCCTGCTGAATAAACTCCAACAACGCCAACAGGCTGCTCTCCCCAGCAATAGCTTACCCCTACAGCATTATATTCAATTCCTAGAAGAAGTTGAAGCAGGAAATACTAATCTGTTGAAAGGGTTTAATAATTTAAGCGATCGCCTAACTAAAGCCCAGGCAGAACAGGAAACTATTCCTCCTATATTGGAGAGATTAAAGGAAGAGTATCGTAATTTGGGTTTTGTGAAGACAGATTTAGAGAAGCAAGTTGCTCAACAACAAGAAAAGTTAGCTGCTAAGGATAAAGAGATTGCAACTATTAATGGACAAATTAAGAATACTAAAACTGCTGCTAATTTGCTACAAGATAAGTTGCAATTAGAGCAAGAATTACAAGTAAACAAGCAAGAAGAAATTACTAATCAAGAAAAGAGAATTTCTCGAACTGAAACTAAGATAACTACATTGCAAGATAAAATTGATGGCAAGAATCAAGATATTGCTAGCCAGGAAGCGATTTTGCAAGATTATCAGCAGCAAATTAAACAAGCTGGGCAAATAGCAAAACAGCCCTACCTAGACGAAGCTGCTAAATTTGAGCAAGAACGCATTTACCATCAGAATTCAGCTAACTCTTGGAATTCGCGAATTCCAGATTGGTTTCATGGCCTTTCCTCCGAATGTCAATCTCTTGCTTTAGGACAACCTCAAAATGCCTGGATTAAACAAGCTATTACCAATCGTAATAGTTATCAACATTTTGCTAATGTTAAGGCTAATCAAAGAAATAGAGCTAACAAACAAGCAGTAGAAGCAGGTCAAATTGCCTCTCAAGCTAAAGCTACTGAATTACAACCCCAAATTGAAGCTGTTAACCAAGAAATAAAGAAACTACAAGAAGAAAAGCTTTCTTTGATTAAGTCCAAAAATACTCGGAAAGAAACCATAGAAGAGGAACAAAAAGAGCTACGAAAACTACAGCAAGAACTTACGAATATTGCTCAAAGAATTGAGTCTTTGAATGGAGAAATTAAAGTCAATCAAGAACAATTAATATCCTTAGATAAACAACTACAAAATCAACACATACAAAGGGATAATTTAATAGTAGTTCTTAATAATTGGCAGGAAAAACTAAAGGAACAAGAAGATAAATTAGCTGATAAATATCAAGAAATTGAACTAAGTGAACAGTACTTAGAACAAGTTGAACAGGAAATTAAACGTCTACAAAGTCGTTTAGATTTACTCAATCAAGCTGATGCTTTAGAACAGGAATATCAAAACCAAGAACAACAGTGGCAAGAGGCACTGCAAAAACAAATAGCAGCTACCAAAACCCTTTTAGCCTCCCGTCAAGCAAAAGAAAGCGATCGCCAATTACTTTTATCCCTACAATCTCAGTTAGAGGATGTCCAAACCCAACTTACTCCCCTGCAAACGGAGGAAGCTAGCTTACAAGCAGAAGTTAACCAAGCAAACGAAGACTTTATTTTTGCCCAGGAACAATTACGTAGTCAACAACTCCAACTACAAGCCCTTATAGACCGTGACCCTGGTTTAGTTAGTGCGGAGGCTTATCACTACAACCTTGCTCAACAACATCTTCGTCGCATTTGGTATTGGAATGGTCGTCAATATATTTTCAATTCTGGAGAAGCTGCGGCTTATCGTGCCAATCTGCAAAAAGCTTCTCTCCTAGCTGATGAACGTAATCGAGTTTGGCAACAAAGCCAGGAAATCAAGGATAATCTTCCTAAGTTAGAGGAAAAAAGCCAAGAGAAAGAGGTTGTTTGGTTAAATAAACAAGAGCAGTTAACGGAAGTGGAACAAAAAGTTGCTCCCCTTGTTACCCAAGCAACTAACCTACAACAGCAAATTACCCCCTTGCAAACAAGTTTGGCCCCCTATTTAGCACAGGAACAAATTCAAACTCAAAACTTCCAAACAGCAGTTAATCAATCCCAAAGTGTAGCTGGGGAACTAATTGATACAACCCTAGACCAAGTAGTTTCTTTGCAACGCCTGATTAGCTTTGGAGTCTTAGCAGCAGAATCCGATGTAGATTTCTTCCCCCTACAAGTAGAACCCAAGGTGCAAGAATTTATTAGGCAATTACAGCAACGGAGTGAAGATTTAGGTCAGCAAAGTGAACAGTTAGGTAAATTAATTGGGGACTGGCAAAAAGAATTAGGAAAAACCTCTGACCCTGCTAGCCGGGAAGCTTTAGAAAATTTAATTACCCAAACTACAGCACAGCGAGATACTTTGAGAATTTGGCTAGGAGATAATCAAGCTGCCATTAAACAACTCGAAGAACGGTTACAACAGGCCAATACTTCCCTGGAAGCCTTGCGGCAACAACAGGAATTAACCATTCGTCAAAACCTGGGCAGTAATGAAGAGCGTTTAGAGAATCTGCGATCGCAACTTGCTGTTGAAGAGGCAGCAGCAAATGCTCTGAACACTAATACAGTTTTGGGTTATGCGGAATTAAACGACAAGGTTAAGGAAGATTTAACCCAAAGTACGATTCATTGGACGGAACAATTTAAAGAAGGTAATCAACAAACCAAGAATTTAGGTAAAGCACAGCTTAATTTATCAGGGAATGTCGATCAGTTACTTACTCACATTGAAGATAACTTTGCTGATCCTCATGGTGAATATCATCGTAGTCATGCTAATTTACGAGATACTGTTGCTACATTAGGGGTGGTTGCCCCCCTTTATGATGAATTTGTGCAAGGGGAAACTCTTCTTAAGCAAGAAATTGCCAAGATGGAGCAGTGGATTAAACAAGATGCCGAACTTTGGGAAGAGATTGCCCCCATTGTTGAGCGTTATGGAGTTGAGTCGGAAGAGTTAAAAGCTTATCAGCAACAGTATCAATGGTATAAAGACCAAGATCAACAATTAGCAGATCAGTTTGAGGTGCAACGACAGCAATATCAAAACAATGCTAATTATTGGAGTAGTAAGGTACGTACTTGGGGTATTACTGGTTATAATAATTGGCTTTTCGGAAGATGGCCTGTCTATGGCTGGATTCACAACCCCCAAGCTGAAGCTAACCGCAAAGCCGCTCAAGCTAAGGCTAATGAGGCTACAAAAGAAAGGGATGCTGCTCTTGAGTTTCCCCAAGCTAAAGCTTTCCGTGGTCAATGGCTGACTGAAAATCCTAAGAACGGTACAGCAATTGATATTCTTCACGAAGAAACCTCCTACCACAGCAACACCTATAACCAAAAATTAGCTCAGGCTCAAGCGAGTTATAACAACAACTCAGCCCAATCTGCTGCGGCGATTTCTCAAGCAGATTGGTATGAAAAACGGGCCGCAGAACATTGGCAACGGAGCCGTAAAAACGGTCCCACTTGGCAGGAATGGCGTAGTACTTGGAAACGGGGTAAATCCGGTAAGAAAGAAGAGCATTCGGTGCTAGTTACCCATATCGACCATGATTGGATTCTTTGGGATACCTACACTAAATACGCCCAACAACTACGCCAGCAAGGAGTGGGCCAACTTCAAGCAGCTAGGGCCAGTGACCAGGCGCAAAAACGCTATGAACCTTTGGCTCAGCAGTGGACAGATGCCCACAACGCCGTTAATCAAGCAGCCTCCCCTGTTAATGCACCCCGGAATTTAGTAGAAAGCCTAGAAGTTGCACGGGAACAAATACCTGGGGTGAAAGAACAGTTAAAGATTTTACAAGAATTGCTACCAGAAGTGGAAGACAAACTCCAGGAAGCGAAGAGAGAAAATACTACCTATCAAACTCAAGTTAAGGAAGAGTGGGCAGAGTATGAACCAGCCGGGGCAAGTTATCGTCAAGCAGTAGCAGATGTACTGCAACGTCAAGCTAAAGTCAACAAGCAGGCTCAGGAGTTACAGCATCAGTTAGCTGATACGGAAATTTGGGTAGAAGGACAGAGTGTGGCTTTAGCAACGGAATTACAGGAAATTAAGGCCCTGGAAAAGCAGTTAATAGCCCAGGAACAGGTAATTGCTGGAGAAATTACTGCTTTAGTAAACCAAGGAGTAACGGTGGATGGTTTAGCTGACCTACAAACCCAACAGGCCCAGATTCAACAAATTCTCCCCTTGTTACAAAATAAAGATGCAGTACTGACGGCTCAACAAACGGCTTTAACCCAGAAACGTAATCTCCTAACTGCTCAGAATGAAGTAATTAATGCCGAACAGCAACTAATAAACGCCTATTTAGAGAGTCCCGATGGAGATTTAGGCAATCTGCGATCGCAACTCCAAGATGCCCGTGCTGCCCTAGCGGAGGCCCAAAGATTAGCAGAGCAAGCAGAAGCAAGTAGCCAAGCTTTAACCACTCCCCTACAGGAATTACAGGAGAACCTGCTATTACAAAATGATGCCCAACTTCAAGCTGCTAAGGAGCGCAAAACGATCCTTGATGACCTCCTAGAAGCTATCGAGATTTAGCTAGTGATAATGGCGGTAGTTGTGCCGGGGGAATTGCTCGTCCTGAAGATGCTATTTTAGCTAACCGCTATCTCCACGAAAGCCTAGTTCACCAAGAATTACAACGTCGCGCCCAAGCACAGGCTAATGCTTTCCGCCAGGTTAAGGAAACAGCCCAGGCCCAGTTACAGACCCTCCAACAAGAACAAAATGCCGCACGGAGTCAATTGGAGCAACTGAATGAGCAAATTGCTGCTACCCAAGAGGAAAGGGAGAAAAAACAAGATGAATTAGCGATCGCAGAAGGTCGTTTAGATAGTATCACTCGCCTACGCAACTCCACAGAACAAACCTTTATTCAATTGGTTAACATAGAACAACTCAATTTAGCCCAAGCCAGTTTAGAGTTAGAAATTGCCCAACAGCGACAGGCTGAAATTGAAGAGGCTGTAAATGCTCGTTTAGAAAGGGAGAAAATTGAGTTAGCAAGGCAGCGTTTAGAAGCGCAAGCGAAGATTGAACAGTTGCAGCAACTGCAATCAGAAGAGGAGTTACGGCAAGCCTTAAACCAAGCCCGGAGTGATATTGGTTTAAAGGATTTGCAGGGGGGAGATGATCCTGTACAGTTACAAACCCAGTTAGCTGGATTGCTGGCTCAACTGAAGGATTTAGAAGGTCAACAACCAGATTTACAAGCTAATGTGAAGGCTTTGTTGGCAGAAGCAAAGGGGGATATTCACGAAGCACTGCAAGGAAAAGAAGCGACCACTATACAGGAAAATCTTCTCAAGGCGATGGGAGGTTTAATTGGGCAAGTGCAGCACCATCAAAGCCTATTAGCTGAATTGGAAGTTGAGGCTCAATGGGATAAGAATCTTTTAGCTCAGACGGAGCAGGATTTACAAGGGGCAACCCAGGAACTCCTGAAAGAAGTAGAACAAAATCAGCCCTTGCAGGATGCTTTAGCAGCAATCGAGCCCCTGTACACGGAAACCCTCACTAAAGTTGCCTATGCTAGCCAAGCTGTGGATATTTCCCAGGAGTTGGCAGCCCAATCTCGCAAACTGTTGGAGGATGTGATTACGCAACGGGTGGCAGAACGGAAAGCTAGGAAGAAATACTTTTGGAATCAGATGTTAGGTATGGTTTCCAGTATTCTTTCCATCGTTAGTATGATTCTGTTAGTAATTCCTCCAACTACTGCTATTGGTGCGATAACTGCCAAAATTGGCTTAGGAGTTTCTCTACTATCTGGTGCAATTAATGCTACCCAAGCAGCTATCAATGGCGATTTTATGGGAGCTATTTTCAGCGCTGTGATGGCTGGTACAAGTTTTGTTGGTGGTGCTATTGGTAATGCTCTCCAAGCTGGCAAACAAGCTATTTTGGGTATGACTCAGACAGTAGCCAAGAAAGTCGCCAGCACTATTAAGACAATGCAGGCTCTAGCTTCCGGTGCTTACAATTCAGTCCGCAGCTTTGCTTCTGGTGATAGCATTATGGGCTTCCTAAATATCGTTGCTGGGTTAGCTAGTACTGCGACTACAGGAATTGCTGGTTTTGCTGAAGGTGGTTTGCAAGGTTTGAGCGATTTAGGAAAGTTCGGCTACAAGGTACTAGATTCTCTATCTAAGGCTCCCACAGCTATTTATAGCGGTATTAAGGCGATTCAAAGTGGGGATTGGGTTAATGGCATTGGCAGTATTGTTAAGTCCGTTGTCTCCCTAGCTAATACCTGGACGAATGATTTTAATGATGACCATGATTCCCCTGGGGAAAAGCTGGCTAATGTTTTGGAGAATATTAGTTCTGTTGGTATTGGTGTAAGTAAGTTTATTACTGGTGGTTTCCAAGGTTTGCTTGATGGAATTGGGGATATTGTTGGGGGGTTAAGTGATGATATATCTAAATTAATCAACAAGATTAAAGATAAACATCAATGTGGTTGCCTCAAGTTTGGAGAAAATATAGACGATCCTGATTTACTAAAATTAGCTAACTTAATTAATGTTAATCCAGAGGAAATTAGCATAGACGATGAAGGCAAATTACTTCTGAATGCAAGTAGTGCATATCTTAGCGAAAATCAAGAATCAATTGCCATAAGCGATGACTCTTTGGTTTTTGACAAAAAGGTTATTCAGCTTTTTTTGGCTAACCAAGAAGTTAATGGTTACTGTAGTTGTGCTTCTCAAAATTTGGTTATTATGCTTTATAAAGAAGGCTATCAGTTTGAAGAAGTTATTTCTCACATTAGCTCAGAACAGTTCGAAAAAATTGATAAAAACTATGCAGGCATAGTGCATGATAAAAATCGAGAAATAGTAGAATATGCAGAATCTTTTAAAGTGATAAAAGATGAAAAAATTATCACTTTATCACAAGAAGAGTGGGATAATTTACCAGAAGAATCTGTTCCTATTGCTCCCTATAAAAGACCTGGAAATACAGGAGCATCACCTGAAAAATTAGGTTTATTACTCCATGATTATGGTATTCCTATTACTCAAGTAGAAAAAGCCTCAAAGGAACAACTTATTGAGCAACTAAAGAATGGTAAACCAGTCGTTGTAGGTGTTGGAGTGAGCCATTTACCATACTGGAAATTTAACGATGTTAGGGATGGTCATGCTTTAACTGTGATAGGTGTAGAAGATTCTAATTCAACAAACCCCACATTTATACTGGCAGATACTGGTATAGATATTCCTCACTATACCTCACAGGGAACAATGCAAAAGGTTAAGTGGAGCAATTTCAAGCAAGCTTGGGAAAAAGGAAGTGATAGACTCATGGTATACCCAAATTTTTCAATAACTGAATATCAGAAACTTATTAAAAATGGTGCATCTGCAAAAGACTTATTAGAGGAACGTCCTTCACAATTTTCTAAATTACGCATTACAAATAGTGAGTTTCCACATACAAAAGAAGGTTTTAATGCAACATATAAATAAAAATATATTGAAAGTATAATCACTTCTCTGTAGGTACTGTGCTTAGTCTAAAGAGTGTGATCACTTTTTTGTTGGTTGGGTTGAGCAACAAAATAATTCAGACAAAACAACAAAGTTCTGCAAGCGAAACCCAACATTCCCAACTACGCAAGATAGCAGAATATATTTTTGGTCATGTGGAAAAAGATTGAAAACATTTGTTTACAAATGCGTAAAACTGCTCTTCTTATACCTAAAACATCTATGGAGCTTCAAATACTCTTTTCAAGTATCTAATGCTTGATGTGTTTAAGCCGGGGTTAGTCGCCTAAACCCATATCTTAATAATCCAGAGGAGAAAAAAATTATGAAAAGATTATTGACAGTAACAGGTCTTTCTGTTGGGATTGCTTCTTTGATGAGCTTATCAGCACAAGCTGTAGTTCTCTTTGAAGAGGACTTTGACACACCCGTAGGTTATACTGGCAACGCTCTGAATGGAGATCTTTCAAGTAAAAAAGTAAATTCTCTTCATGGTACTTCTTTTCAAAATAGTTTCACCGTAGAAACTTTACGCATCGCAGGTGGCAAGACCTTCAGCGATCCTAGTGGTACAGGCGGAGAATATGCTTTGGGTATGCTTTCATCTGCACAAAATGATCTTGTTTCAGCAGTCTTTGATACTCAATCATTAGCTTTTTTGAACCTTAATATCGATATCTCTGCCATTGATCTTGATTGCTGCGGGGGACCATTTAACCCAACAGGATTCCTGGTTCCCCAGTTTGAGTTCAGGCTATATGACGCGCCATCAGGTGTCTTTAATCTGTTTGCACCGGGGACTCTACTAGACAGTGAGAGCATTGTGGGTACGCCATCCGACAGGACTACATTTTCCTGGACTAACCATACCGTTGCACTTGATGCGAGCAGCAGTACTGATGGCAATGTAGCTCTTGTTATAGACTTGCTTGAGGGGGGCTATGCCTCCTTTGATAATCTTGTCATTGCATCATCAGATGATGCGGGTGGTGGCCTACCCAGTGAGACTGTTCCTGAGCCTTCATCAATATTAGGTTTAATTGCCTTGGGGATTTTCGGCGCAAGTTCATTGCGAAAATCTAAGAAATTACAATAGACTTTATTTGACAGCCTTGGCTGCTTTTTGTTCTTCCTTTAATTTAAACAGTCGCAGTATAACAGGCGGTGGATCATTATCGTGTTCTTCTTGGGCTTTGTGACAGTAATCAAGCCACTCATTAAAATACTTACCCACCGCTTCTTTGTGCCGTAAATAGTATAGGATAGTTGCCTAAATTTGCTCTACACTAACGGTTGATAGGTAGAATCAATTAATAGCGAACTTTAGGAAAAATTATTAGGACTTATGATAGAGGATGATGAACCTCAAAAAACCTATCACGTCAAAGCAGCAGTAAGTAAAAAAGCTTGTGAGGAAATAGCTCAAAAGTATAACCAAAGGTTAGTTGATGCTATAGACAATGACGATCCTATTTTAAGTAAAGATTGCTTGTTTTATGGTTCTCCCTTTAACTTTCAAGAGGAATGGTATGACCACCAAGATAATTAAGCGTAGCTACATTTACATCGCCCAGTTGGGAAACGAGGAAGCCCCCCAAACCAGGCTACCTTTGGGTAATGCTATGAACCTTTTGGGTTCTCATCTAGATTATGATACCAAACCAGATATTCCTCAACCTGGCGATCGCCCAGTAACAGTACAACAAAACCCCTCATCAGAAAAATCAAGCTGTATTGAGGTTAGTGAGGCAGATTGGCTTGTAGTCAGCGTATGTAAATTTGTTAGTGAGGGTGAAGAAGTTTACTTTTGCTATTGTCAATACTCTCCTGTGGAGAAAAACTGGCAACCTGTACCCAGAACAGAAGAACTACTAAAGCCTTCAAGCTAATACTAATAACTAGCTTTATGAAGAAAAGTTAAAAGAAAACAGATATTGCGAAAAGCTACCTTTTTTGACCTGACGACTAACTGTAGAGATTAATAAGCCCCAACAAGCCATGAACTACAGCCACCGCCTTGCAGTTACCGAAGATACAAATGCGATCGCAACTCTTTGGCAAGCCTTTGCCCAGGAAAGAGCAACAATTGACCCTTCAATGGCTATTAAGCCAGACTTTGACTTTACCCAATACATTACCAATCAACTAGCCAATCCTCTTAACTATGCTTGGGTTTTGGAACATAATAAAGAGACTACAAAAGAAATCGTCGGTTGCATAATCATCTACTTCTATGATGAAGCCCCCCCTTCTAACCTTCCTCAAGAAATGTTGGAACAACATGAAATTGATAACCCCTTCATTTCTCGCCGGGTTGCCTCTGTTTTAGGTCTTTATGTCAAACTAGAACATCGTCAAGCAGAAGTAATTCAACTCCTTGCCAAAGTAGCCATTGCTAAAGCAGAGGAAATGCAAGTTAACGATATTGATCTACTCATTAGTGCTGACAAAACGGGTATCCAAGCATTGCTGCAAAGGGCTGGGTTTACTAAAGCTGCTGTACAATATACGAAGCATTATGACCTCTCTGTGAATGCTAAATTACCTAATCTCCATCCCTCTCACCCTGAAGTTGACTTCCCCCAACCTCCATTACCAAAAGCAATTCCCCTGCGCGCCCCCCAAACAGGAGAATTGGTACGCAATCATGAAGGGGAACCAGTTTTTCTTTTCCCCCTAGAAACAGAAGCAATTGAAGCAAGCAAGTTACCCATTTATCCTACTCCAATACGCCACCCCCAAACCCAAGACTTTATCTTTAATAGCCAAGGAGAATTAGTTGTTTCTCCGGTTTTACGGGACAAAGACGGTAAAGTTATTGAATATAAGGGCATTCCTCAGTTTCATCCTCCTGCTTATCAAACTATTCAAGGAAAACTCCACCTTAAACAGAACGAAGCGGGGGATTACATTTTTTGTGAAGTGGAGCTAGACAAAGAAGGAGAAATAATTTTTACTCCAGAAGGTCAACCAGTTTTTAAGCAATCTTTAACCGCGTAGCTACAGCTTATACGTTGAGCCAGAAGTGTTGCACGAGGGGGGTGTTCTGGCTAAACCCCTTTTGGTCACTCTCCGGAATAAACAAGTAAGAATAATTGGGAGCTATCCGTCAGGATAATAAGGTGAAAATTGATTCATCACTCCGATTAAACGGGAGCATCCCAAAAATGTAATGAGTAATAATACCCGGAGGGAAAAAGTAAAGTTGTGAGAGATTAGAGGCAGAAGAGAAAAAAGGAGAGCAGAAGATGAGTCCAGCACAAGAGCGGAAACTGAAGTATCACCTCAAAGAAGTAGCCAAACTGCTCAAAGAAGAAACACCGAAGGAAAAATTAGAGGAGTTTGAAAGCAGTGGCTCAAGCAGGGTGTGAGTGGCGAGATTACAAAGCAGTGAGTCTGAATGATTCGGTGTGCGGAGCATACTTTCAAGACAATGAAGCTCTGATTAAATGGGTGAGTGAGCAACCTTTGTCGGCAATGGTGACCTGCTTGGGGGATGGCCATGCTGGGGTCTGGAATTTGATTGCCCAATTCAATCACGAACAACAGAAGCGCGAAGTTCTCGACTGGTATCATTTAGTGGAGAATCTCTATAAGCTCGGTGGCTCACTCAAACAATTGAAGCGAATTAAAGCTTCTCTGTACTCATGGCATTTAAAGCGTTGTTTGCCATTGTGGATATGACCATTTTTGACAACTTGCTGGGAGTTACATTGAGGACAATTAAGCATGGAGAGCATTCTTCGTTCACCAGGTTTTCTCTCCTCAATGTTATTATCATTACCTCTACATGACTACCACTTATTTAATTGGACTTCCCAATTAGTGATACCTACGGTGGGCTTTGCCTACGCAACAAGAAATAATTGATTGTTCTGCTAAGGATTCTAAACCCACATACTCTGATTTTAATAAATCTCGTAAGTATAGTTTAGCTAGTTCTGAATCGAGAGGGTATAACTCTTGCAAAATAGTGGTTATCGTTTCATTCCAAAGACCATCTTGAGCATAAAGAATGACTTTTTCTTCTGGTTTTGCTGTAGGTATAGGAGTTAGTTGAGGTGTTGCATTTACTCTTCTTAGATTACCTTCTACATAAACATCAGAATCTCTATTTTCGGGGTCACAAATAATTGTCAAACTCCAATAATAATTTTTTCCTACTACTAGAGGTTTATCCTGTAAAATAATACTAACAATTCCCGGAGTTTTATCTATTTTATAGATGCCATTGTGGGCAACCTCTTGGCTTTCATTGGTCATGACTAGAAACTCTGCTTCTAGTTCTCCTTTAGCAGGATAAGGAATATAGAACCAGAAAGTAGGAGATTCTTGAGCAGTGATAGACCAAAGAGTTTTATCTTCTGCAACTTGATTGTTATCCTGTGAGGCCAAACCTTCACCTGGAACTAAAGCTGTTAAGTTAGGGATAGATTGAGGGCATCTATCTTCACCATAACTGCCAGTAGCAGACTGACTAGATGGCCCTTGTTCAGATCCTTTTTTAGCTCTGGGAATAAATATTAATTCATTATTAGTGTTGGTAGTAATTTCTTCGGTAACACTAGGAGTTTGTGCTACTATTTTCTCTTCAACTAGAGACAAGATACTAAGAGTAAAAAATGCTACAAGAGCAAGCTTACTGATTAGGAGAAATGAGAAAAATAGTTTCATAATTTTAGGTTTGAGATTGTAATATTTTGTATAAAGCAACCGAAAAACTAGTTAACAAGAAAGCTAAAATTGTTGGGATTAAAGGTAGCCAAATATCCTTACCAAAAGCATACCAACAGATACCGTAAGTTATGGTCAAAGCAACTCCATTAATGAGCAAAAACTCAAATTTAGTTTGCCAGTTAGGCCAATTTTTAATAGCAGCGATACTACCACCTGCTAATGCCCCAAACCAAATTATGAGGCCGTCTTGCCACCATAGTAAAGTAGAAATTAAATTGCGTTTTCCCAGCACCACATCAAGCACTTGACTAACCTTTTGGGCTTGTATTAGTACTCCTGGTGAGGTATTAAGACCTTTCGCAAAAGGGGTATGATGGCGATCTCGTCCAGGTCTATCTGCCCCAATAAGAACAATTTTGTCTTTAACTTCTTTAGCTGTAAGATTACCTCGCAAGACATCTACTATTGAAACTACTTGGGCGATATCTTCTAAGTTTCGGTAAGGGCGATAATTAAGCATAGTTTGATAAGCTTTGTCTACCTCCGAGTCGGCACGGTGATAGCCACCAAGATGGGCTTTTAAGTAAGGAAAATCTACACCACCGATAGTCAAAAAAGGTTCTTCAGGGGTATCTTCCCGCTTAATTCCCTGAGAGGTAAGATAACTAAGAGCTAACTTAAGACTCAAGGATTCTACTTCGACTTGAGGGGAACGGCAAAAGTATTGATTTCTTACGCCTCTTAACATTAAATAGCGACGAATGATATTATCTTGGTCTACTACCGCATTAACAAAGCCTGCTTTTCCCAGTGGTGCATCTAGAGGGGCAGCTATTATCCCAGGATCTGACTTGGATGCCCCTTTACAAGCAGTTATTAAGCGTCCTTGCTGGATACTTGCTTGTAAGTTTGGGTAATCATTACCATCTATCTTCCCTTCCCGAAATATATCTAAACCGATAATTGCAGGTTGGTATTTTTGCAATTGCTGCACAAGACTATCTAGGGATTTATCAGAGAGTGATCGCGCTCCATCGCCAATTTCTATTAGTGGTTGTTGTAGTTGTTTAATGTCTTCTTCGGTTACTGACACAACTAATAAACGAGAGTCTACTTCAGCAATAGGTTGCTGACGCATTAATAGATCAAAAGCCTTTAATTCCCAACTTTGTAAATGTCCTTGCCATCTAGCAGTAAAAACTAGTAAAGTTAAGCAAAAGCTAGCAATCAAAGCAGTACGCAGGAAAGAGGTAACAGAGGGAAAAAGCTTGACAGGTAAAGCTTTTTGAGATTGGTAAAGGTCAGTCCATTTGTGGGAACTCAAAGAAGGATTTTGAAACATTATCGGCAACCAAGTGCAGCCTGGCAAACTAGTAAACTCTTCTAGCCTCTCTTGGGCTAATCTCACTGCTATTTGTAGAGTTTTTCCCCCAGCATATTCTTGTAGGAATTCCCTTAAAAAACATTGAGCAACTTGGTCTGGGACTTGTTCTTGCATAACAATAACCACAGGAATTTGCAAATCTGCTAAATCCTGGGCTAAACCTAAACCATCACAGGAATTAAAAATGGCGATTTGTAAGCCCCCTTGAACTGCTGAGTGCAAAGCATATTTAAACTGCTTTATTGTCAAACTCTCCTCTTCATCAAGATAAATACGTCCTCTTTCTCCTTCTGTATTGCTATGGCCAGCGAAGAAAAAGACTGTCCAGTTAGCTTTTCTCAAAGTTTCTACTAATACCTTTCCGGGGGGGTGCTGTAAAAAAGTAGGGGTAGCCCCAGGTAAACTCCCAATCAACTGCTGATCTACTTCGGTATCTATATGGCTACTGTTACCTAAAACCGCCAGGATAGGGACTTGTTTTTGGGGAACAAAATTATCTAGTTGAGGAGGTGCAAACTCTTGAAAACTATAAACTACACTAACATCAGTATATTGCTGCAACAAATCCCAACTATGCCAAGGCAACTTCCATAGTTGTGGTTCTGAGGTGTGAATTACCAAACGTAGTTCAGCAGAGTTGCTAGCTAATTCTTGAAGTAACTTTTCCCTAATTCTTTGCCAGGGCTGATTATCTGTAGATTGTAGCCAAATTTGCATTTGTGCTTCTAAATTTTCTACCCAGTGCTGACAGGTTTCAATTTCTTGAGAAGCTATATTTGTAGGTAGGTTTTCTTCAATAATCCAGGTATTACTACGACTAGATTTCAGAAGTAAGTTGAAGGAATTACGCCAACAAGCATATAAACCTCTCAATTGGGAATTACTAGGTAAACTTCCTTCAAGATCACTCGAAGGAGATTGACCATCACTCCATACTTGTAAAGCGAGGGATAGCCCCTCCTCCAGAGTGCCAGTTCGTATTTTTAGTATAGCTACTCTACTCATTGCTTTAGTTCCCAACTAATACAAAAGGTGACCAATGATAAGGACTGGTATATCTACTTTCTTCTAGTAAATATTGTTGGGCTAAATGTAATGCTTCTGCTTTGCTAACTTCTTTATTGACTAAATTTTCATAAAACTTTTCAATTATTAAATTAGAAGAGGCTTGGTCTACCGTCCATAAAGGAGCAACTGTTCCTTTTGCTCCTGATTTTACAGCAACTCCTGCAATACCCAAGACAGCCCGATTGTCTCCTTCTGCTGATTCACAGGCGCTGAGAACTAATAGTTCTATTCTTTGCTTTTGTGGTGTAGTTTTAAGCAGGTTTTCAAATTCATTGATGTTTAGAGAATAACCTTCTATGGTTGCGGCTAGATCGTCAGTAAGAATGAATGTTTCTTGGGGGTTAGAACTAAATTGACCGTGGGTTACTAGGTGGATGATGGGATAGTAATTATTGACTAGTTCTTGTTTGATTGCTGCTTTAGTGAAGTTACCATTACTAAGGATTTTGTAGTCGGGTAGAATGTTTTTTATGGCAGTAATTTGGGCTTTGACGTTTGCTTCTAGAGGATTATAGTTATCGCGCTGTTTGATTGCACCACCTACTAAGGCAGTTAAGTTTTGCGATTGAAAGCTTAGGGGTTGGAGAAGTTGTACGGTGGGAACAACGAGGGTGGCATAATTTTGGGCGGCTAGATAGTTTTCTCCATTGTGTAAGGCACTCATGGGGATGGGACGGAAGATGTTATCGAGGATGAAGATTAAAGTTTTGATTTGTGCTTGTTCTAAATTAGAAAGAGATTTAGCTAGTAAGAGTTGGTACAACTCTTGTAAGGGTTGTTTTTGATTGGGCAGGAGGCGACGTTTGGTTTGTAAGGTTTTTTGGGCGGCTTGGACAATTTTTCCTACTTGGTTTTTATCTTGGGCTGTTACTTGATAAACTAGTTTTTCTTGGTTGGGTAGTTTGAGAATTACTGCTACTTGTTCCGGTAAGAGAATGGGATAAAGGAAGGCGGTCTTTTGCTCAGGATCATTTTGAATTACTCTCTCGATACGCTTGATTAATAGCTCGATTTGTGCTTGCTGGGTAGTGATTTCTGTCGGTAGCAAACCTTCAGTGTCTTGGCTTTGAACGGTACAGCGTAGGAAGTTTTCTAATTCTGCTAATTGTAGGGCTTCGACGTAGTAAAGGGACTTTCTAAGATGTTCTTGGGGAGGATTAGTTTCTCCTTTTGGTAGCAACAGAGAGACTAGTTGACGATATAAAGGTTCGACGTTATCTCGAAAGGAAAATTGGACATCGGAATTGATGATAAGTAGGTCACGACGCACTTTGTCTAGGGTTTGGGCTGCTGATTCATAAGCTGCGATCGCCTCTTTCCTTTTACCTTGACTAGCCAAGAGTCTACCTAGTTGCCATTGCCATTGATAAGCAATGCCAGGACTTCCTTGGGGTTGGACAATCAGTAAGGCTTGTTGTGTTAAGCGTTGGGCTTGTTCACGCCACTGTTGGGCCATTGTCGGTTGTGAAGCAACGTTGGCAAAGTACTCTTCTAGACCACCTAAGTTCCCCAAAGTGTATGCTTGGGCGTAGTTATCTTCTAATTCTTGGGCTTCGTTTAAGGCTGTGTTAAGGAGATTAGTTATGGTTTGCCAGCTAGTAGGTAATAGGTGTTGCTTAGGTGTTGACTTTTTTGACTCTTGACCTCTAGCCCTATTTGGACTTGGGGGTTTTTGGGAGATTTGCTGTAGAAAGGCTAGGCTTTTGGCTAGGTTGATGCGGAGGTAGATTTTGGTGCGACTTAAGGGTAGAGTTTCTAGATTGATTTGTAAATCTTGGGGTTGGGGTTGCAGTCCTCTTTCTAATAGCAAGCTGAGATGGTTAATTTTACTCCTAGTTTTTAAGGACAGAGGTAAGGAAGTATTTTTAATTAAAGCCAGATAAAGATTATCTGCTTGTTCGTAAAATGTCTTTGCATCGTCAGGAATAGATTTAGTTTCATAACGCCAAGGGAGATGTTGATATTCTGGTTGAGAGAGGCGATCGCGTTCTAAATTTCCCCTTGCCCTGAAAGTATTAGCTAAGCTAAGTTGTGTTGCACCTTTAGTTTCGGGATCAACCGCTTTAGTGGCAGCCTGTTGCAACACGAATTCTGAATCTTCTAACCTGCCCATTCCCCGAAATAAGTTACCCCAAGAGCGTAAACCATCTACCTGTATTAGTATAGAAGGAAGGCGATTATAGCTAGCTAATAGTTGTAATTTCTCCCCAGTTAATTCGCTACAGTGGAGAGGGGCAAGTTGAAAGGCAGCAATGAGGGTATTGCAGGCGCGAGGATATAAGCCTAAAGCTTGCAGTCCCCTGCTTTGGTTAATTTGACTAAGGGTGACACCAGCATAATCGGCTAAATTTTCATAAACAGTCTGGGCTTCTTGCCAGGTTTCTAAGGCTTGTTGTGGTTTTCCTAGAGTTAACTGGATGTTACCTAAATTAGTTAAAGTAATGGCAACATTCTCCTGTTGTTCCTCCTCGCGAAACAATTCTACAGCTTCTTGTAAAGATGCGATCGCATCATTTAATTTCCCTGCTTGATAATAAGTTTTCCCTTCCTGTACCAACTGTTGGGGAGTAGTTTGCGCCCGCAACATAGTCGGACAAAGAGTAATAAACAAAGCCAACAAAAAAGCCAAAACCTGTCGCAAAGCCAACCAACGAAAACCCAAAAAATATCTATGCACCATCATCAAAAAAACTCCATCTCATACCTATTACTGATTACCCATTACTTAGAATAGCGATCACAAGAAGCAATTAATTCAGCCATTTCAGCAGCAACTTGAGGCGGGAAAGATTCCTCTGTGGAAGCACTTTCTTCTGCCAAAGCTAACCACCTCCAACTCTCAGCATTCACAGGTTCATCTGGGTTTGTTAAGGTTCCCCCTTTACCAATATCAAAAAAAGCTACCGCTTCATCTTCTTCTATCGCTTCACAACTGTCATTCACATCTGGGGCTACTGCATCATTAGGTAAGGTGCTTAAGCCCCGGCTAGGATCTATCCCAGGAGTGTTAATATTTACCGTACCATCAACTCCTAACTCGGAACTGGCGGTAATATCGCTTAGGGGTGTGAGTTCGTCGCGGAATTTTAAGCCAAAAATTGCTTGGGTAGTAATATTAATATTGCCCCCACGTCCTTCAAAAGCATTGGCAGTAATATCGCTGTTTTCACTGGGAAGAGCGACAATAAAATCAGCATTAATATTAATGTTGCCCCCGTTTCCCCCTTGTTGTGCTGTACCTGCGGTGGTGGAAATGAGGCTATTGCGACGCATTAGTAAGAGGTTTGAGTCCCGCAGAGTAATATTACCACCGTCACCAGATTTAGTTTCTGCAATTAGTTGCCCTTGATTATCCAGAAAAAGGGTATTGGCAGTGATAGTTAAATCTCCTGCTTTAGCTGCTGTACCAGTACTGCTAACATTGATTTCACCACCGTTTAGGAGGTTGATTCGGTTAGCTATGATAGCGATATTACCTGTATCCCCTGCGTTGATAGAGTTGGCAACGATACCGCTACGCACTTGTTCATCGGCGGAAGTCCCCCTAACTTCAATAAGGTCAGTAGCTTGTATGTTGATGTTGCCCCCTGTACCTGAATTGGCAGTAGCAGACCCAAGGCGGGAACCATTGATAATATGGAGTTGATTGGTGATGATGTCTAATTTTCCTGCATTTCCGGAACCACTAACCGCAGTATCCGTAGAGATAACTGCACCGTCTTTGAGAGTAACGCTGTCGGCATCGACAAATAAATTTCCTGAATCACCTCCTCCTGTAGTTGCTGCTACTATCCCTGCTAGTCCCTGTAACTCGACTTCATTAGCATTAATATTCAATTCCCCACCATTTCCTTGGGGAGAAACAGTTCCGGTTGTTACCCCTGCACCATTTTTAATGGTTAATCTTCCTGTGTTAATAGTTAATTTACCTGAATTGCCAAAACCTAAAGTTCCTGTAGAAATGCCTGTAGGTATGGAAGCCACAGCAAAAACAGAACCTGGTTGGGTAATATCTGGAGTAAAGGAACCTGGTTGATTGCCAATTATTTCTACAGACTCGGAAACATCAATTAAAATATTGCCTCCCTCACCACTACTACCTATAGCTGTTAAGCTACTAATTCCTGTTTCTCCAGTTGACCCAAAATTGCTACTATCAATTCGCAAATTTCTTGCTTTGATAGTTACTTCTCCAGCATCGCCCCTTGAGAAGGTATTACTTTCTACTCCGCTACCATCAAGAATCTCGACAACATCTGTTACATCGATTTTAATTTTTCCTCCTTCGCCTTCGCTAAAGGTTGCAGCAGAAATTAGGGCATTATCTCTCAAAGACAAGGAATTAGCTTCTATTCTTATATCCCCTGGTTTTCCTAACCCAAAAGTACTGCTGGATATTTCGCTATTTGCTACTGTGATTTCTCCTTTAGTTGTGAGGGTTATATTACCACCGGAAGTAGAAATATTTTCAGTGGTAATGTTTCCTTGGGCGTTGATTACTAGATTGCCTGAAACTGAAGAATCGCCTAAGTTAATGCCGTTTATATCTTCAATGGCGACATTTTGACCACGGTTAATAGCTAAAGTGCTAAAGTCGTTGTTGTCTTGCAAGGTGATGTCGCTATTACCAGAGTTGAGAGTAGTGTTTCCTGCTACGTTCCAAGTTCCTGTTTGACTAATCTCACCTCCAGAATTGATAGTTAAGTCACCGAGTAAATTGGTTTCTGCTATTTGGGTAGGAACGAGGAAGTTAGCTAAGCTGACATCTCCTTTTCCGTTTGTAGCAAAGCTGATGATGCCGTTGAGTTGATTGTTAGCGTTTAAACTAATATCTGCGTCAGGAGAAAGGGTGACAAAGTTTGATTCTCCAGTAACTTTCAGTCCACCACTTTGAGTTATGGCCCCGTTTGCGGTTAGTAGCAAATTTTCTGTAGCTATGGAGTTGAGGAGATTGGTTGTATCATTTTCCTGGATAGAAACATTTGCCCCCTGAAAGGCTAGCTTACCAAACTGATTGCTGGAGTCATTGAGGGTAATATCTCCATCTTCTGCATTAAAAGTGGCTGTGCCATTAACTTGGAGAGAATTGCTTTGAGTAATGCCAGGAGTACCACTAGCAACAACAATAGTATTAGCATCGGTTTCTAGTCTGAGTGTACCACCAAAGCTATTGGCTGATTCATCGAGAGTTATGGCTGCGGCATTGTCATAAATTCCGGCAAACTTCAGGGCCTCTTTTAAACTATTGACAGTGAGGTTGCCAGAGATAGTTTCTCCTTCAAGATTCACTGTTCCTACTTGAGTAATAATTACATCACCATTGCCTAACTCTATTCTCGCTACAAGACTACCGTTGCCGTTGGGAGTTAACTGAGGATTATTAAGCACAAAATTCGGGTCGCTAATATTAAAACTGGGGGCAAGAATAAACTCTCCGGGGACTTGGGAAACTGAACCACCAGAAGTTATGGTTAAATTGCCACCAACTAAAGATTGTCCAATTGTGGTGCTATTGCTGTTGTTAATGGTGACATTTCCTGCTTGAGCTAAAGTTGTGGTGAAGCTAGCATCTCCAGCGATACTTAAAGCGCCAGTTTGGGTAATTGCACCACCGGAAGTTAGTTCTAGGTTTCCTGTGGCAGCAGAAGTTAGGAGGTTGGTTGCGTTGTTTTCTTGAATAGAGACGTTGTTACCCACAAAAGCAAGATTACCAAAGCGATTTCCTGAATCTTCTAGACTAATGTTGCCTGTATCTGCTTTGAAGGTAGCAGTACCAGCAACGTCTAAGGAACCACTTTGAATAATACCGGGAGTTCCTTCAACAGTAACAGCATCTCCTATGGCTGTATTAAAGCGTAGTGTACCGCCAAAGGAGTTGGCTTGGTTTAGGGTGATAGCTGGTGCAGCTAAGACTTCGTTAAATTGTAGAACAGCTTTGGGTAAGCTATTGACGGTTAGATTGCCAGCAATAGTTTGTGATTCAAGGTTAACAGTTCCTACCTGAGTGATGATTTTGTCACCATTAGGGAGGATGGTAACGGGAGTTGGTGTACCGATGGTGTTGACGAGGGGATTACTACCACCACCGTTAACAGAAATGTTGCCTGCTAATTGTAATATTTCTCCTGGTGCTTGAGAAACTGCACCATTAGAGTTGAGGCTGAAATTGCCACCAATGATTGAATTGCCTATGTTTGTAGCTTGAGTATTGGTGACGGAAACACTACCTACACCAGTTAAGGTACTGGTAAAACTTGCATCCCCTTTGATGTCAAGTATACCGTTGCCGATAATTGCACCACTGGAGTTGACAGTTAGATTGTTGGCAAGAATGTTGTTTAAGGTGACATCACCACTAGAGTTGTTAGTTAAGCCTGCACCGTTATCTAAGTTGATATTAATATTACCTGTTCCAGTATCAATAGTAGTTCCTGGCAACATAGTAATAGTTGCTATACCGGGGTCTCGTTCATTGTTTACTACACCATTGTTGAGGACATCGTTGGCAATGAGAGTAAGGTTGCCATTATCTGTAGTGATGTCTTGGTTGATGAAGATACTGCGTCCTGCTTGTAGAGTTAGTGAACCGCCATCGCCTAGGGAATTGTTGCTAGTAATTGCTTGGTTGACAGTAATGTCATTGTTGGCTTGGAGAATGACGGATGTGCCTGTATCAGTAACACTGGTGATGATTTTAGGGGTAAGGGTTATGCTGCGGTCTGGGAAATAGTTGTAGGTTAGGGTGTTAGGATTGGCGATGCCTATGTCTACTCTTCCTGAATTATTGTTAACTTCTGGGCTTGCTATTAGGTAATTACCATTGGGTAGGGATGATATGCCGTTTGAGCTAAAAATGCCATAAAAATTTGAGCCAAGCGAGTCACCAGGATTAGCTCCAGAAATACGGCTGATTTCTGTACCAGTAGTACCATCAGCCAGAATTACTGTTCCTGCATTTCCTATACCCCCAATATCAGCTCCAGCGTTAGCAAAAACGTAATTGCCATGAGGTAGAACTACTATTTGGTTGGAGCCAAATAAATCATCTGGATTGATCCCGGAAATACGGCTGATTTCTGTGCCAGTAGTACCATCAGCTAGAATTACTGTTCCGGCATTTCTTGTACCGATATCAGCGTGCCTGTTGCCAATAATATAATTGCCATTGGGTAGGACTACTATTTGGTTGGAGCCATGCGAATCGCTAGGATTAGCCACAGAAATACGGCTGATTTCTGTGCCAGTAGTACCATCAGCTAGAATTACTGTTCCAGCATTTCTTGTACCGATATCAGCTAGCCTGTTACCAAAAACATAATTGCCATTGGGTAGGGCTAATATGTCATCTGAGCCAAACTTGTCATCTGGATTGATCCCGGAAATACGGCTGATTTCTGTACCAGTAGTACCATCAGCTAGAATTACTGTTCCGGCATATTCTCTACCCCCAATATCAGCTAGCCTGTTACCAAAAACATAATTGCCATTGGGTAAGGCTAATATGTCATCTGAGCCAAACATATCAGAAGGGTTGGTCCCAGAAATACGGCTGATTTCTGTGCCAGTAGTACCATCAGCTAGAATTACTGTTCCGGCATTTCTTATACCCCTTATACTAGCTATAGCATTACCAAAAACATAATTGCCGTTGGGTAGGGCTAATATGTCATTTGAGCCAAACGAGTCACCAGGATTAACCCCAGAAATACGGCTGATTTCTGTGCCAGTAGTACCATCAGCTAAAATTACTGTTCCGGCATCTTCTCTGCCCTCAATATCAGTTAGCCTGTTACCAAAAACATAATTGCTATTGGGTAGGGCAAATATGTCATCTGAGCCAAACGAGTCACCAGGATTAACCCCAGAAATACGGCTGATTTCTGTGCCAGTAGTACCATCAGCTAAAATTACTGTTCCGGCATTTCTTATACCCTCGATATCAGCTAGCCTGTTACCAAAAACATAATTGCTATTGGGTAGAGTTAATATTTGTCCTAAGCCAAACCTGTCATCAAGATTTGGCCCAGAAATACGGTTTATCTCTGTGCCAGTAGTACCATCAACAAGAATCACTGTTCCAGCATTTCCTATACTCTCGATATCAGCTAGTATGCTATCAAAAACATAATTGCCATTGGGTAGGACTACTATTTGGTGGAAGCCAAACGAGTCACCAGGATTGACCCCAGAAATACGGTTTATCTCTGTGCCAGTAGTACCATCAACAAGAATCACTGTTCCGGCATCTTCTCTACCGCCGATATTAGCTCCCCCGTTACCAAAAACATAATTGCTATTGGGTAGGGCTAATATGTCATCTGAGCCAAACCTGTCATCAGGATTCGCTCCAGAAATACTACCTAAAATCGCACTTGTATGCGGCTCAAAAAGATACACACTTCCTGCATCTGTCGCTGTCAAATCATCAAATGGTGAACTAATGACAATATTCCCATTCTTCAAAACAGTAGTATTTTCGCCAAACCCATTCCCAGGGGCAGGATTAGGATCATACAACTGAAAAGAATTACCTTGAACAACAGTATCAATAACAATATTCTTCGGATCTAACAACAACTGCCCCGCCACCCCATCAACAGCCCCAGCATCCGCACTCCCAGCAAAAACCAACTCCTCCTTCCCCGAAACCTCAATAAATCCTCCATCACCACCTAACTTTCCACCCCGCGCCGTCACACTGCCATAAAACTCTGTCTCCTCATCCGCCCAAACAATTACTTTTCCCCCATCTCCAGCCACCCTAGCATCCGCCTGTAAACTACTACTATGATTAACAATCACCTTCTGGGCATTCTCCACCCCCTCACTCTGCCCCTGAAAATCTCCCCCTACCAAAATCTCTCCCCCACCACTATCACCACGAACATCCACACCAGCAGCCAAAAGTTGCACCGTCTCCCCAAACAAATGCACCTTTCCACCTTCTTCTCCCGCCGCCGCCAACTGCCCAGAAGTAGTCAAAACCCTACCTCCTTGCAATCTAATTACTCCCCCCACCTCACTGCCACTAGCATCAGTCACCGCGCTAGCAGTCTGAATTACCGTCCCTGTATAATCAACCGCAATTGTCCCACCATCACCAGCACTGCCTACTGCATTCAACTCTCCAGTATCCAAAAAATTATTAGTTTCAATAGCAATCTTGCCCCCAGTTTCCCCATTAACAAAAACTTCTCCCCGATTCTCCAAATAACGACTACTAAGGTTAACTTCTCCCCCTTTAACACCAGAAGCATCAATTACCCCCGCAACCTTAACCCTATCTCCAGAAACATTAACCGTCCCTCCCACCTCAGCAGCAACATCCACCTCACCATTAATCACAACAGTTTCCGGATTAACATAAACTGAATCTAACCCAGCCCCTACCAACAACTCAGCCACCGACAAAGCAGCCTTCCCATCAACACTTCCCCTCAACTCCTGCCAACCCAAAACCTCACCTCCACTCCCCAACTCAACCAAACTACTGCCAGGTAGCGCCACCAAACTTACTTCCCCACCAGAGGCAACCAACTCCCCATCATTAACCACCGTACCCCCCAACAAACTCAAACTCTGCCCCGCCTCAACCACCAAATTTCCAGCATTAACAATTGCTCCACTACTCCCCTCAAACTGCAAACCAATAGGAGCAACTACATTCACTGTCAACAACGGCGCAGCCTCCGGATTAGTAGCACTAAAAACCTCTCCCCCAGGAAAAACAAAACTATCCCCTGTACTAGCCACAAAAGCCCCCCGCAGATCCAAACTGGCATTAGGGCCAAAAACAATACCGTTAGGATTGAGGAAAAACAAATTAGCCTCCCCCAAAACCCCCAACTTGCCAAACAAATGAGAAGGATTACTCCCTGTCACCCGACTAAAAATATTCTCCACCGCCACCGGATTAGCAAAATAAGCAGCAGAATCCTCAGCAATATTAAACTCAGCAAAACTATGAAAGAGATTATCCCCCCGCAACGCCCCACCATCAAGACGTTGAACCTGAGAATTGATAGGAGTAACTACAGAACTTTCCCCACCAAGGGTACTATCAGGAATAATCTGTGCAGAAACACCGCCAGGAACAGTAAAAATAGCACCAGTAAAACCAAAAGCTAGCCAGAGTAGTTGAGATGCACGTTTCATGATCATCGAAGGGAACAGGAGACTACATAAATTACTCTGGTTCAATGCCCTCCTTTTTATGCAGCTATCCCCGGATTTGCTATATATTTTAATATTTGTTAATAATTTGCAATAGCTAAATCACTTCTCCTAAGCAACAAAAGACTGCAAAATATCAGTTTCTCCAATAGAAATTCTCACCTCAAAAACTGCCCCAACCGGAGGGTAAAAACGTAACTGTAAAGATTGATCTCCTTTACCTTCATTATCCTGTCTTGCCGTTACTTCCCTATACACCTCTCCCGAAATCACTAAAGCAAGTTTAACTCCTGGGGGCAACTTCGCTTTTTTCCCTACACTCTTCAACTCCAACCATACACCAACCTTACTATCCTCGCGGGGCATCAATGCCACCACCAAGGCAATATGTTTCCCCTCTAGCTGCCAAGCCAAATCAATCAACCTCCCCTTTCTAATCCCTCCTTGGGGGTGTTGGGGGGCAACCTTACCCAAACTAAGGGCTGCTTGCCAACGGGTTTCTTCTTCCTTGCTAGTAGAGAGTAAATCTTCTAAAGCCTGCACAACTTCAGGATTACCGATACCAAGTTCCCCTAAAACTCCCGCAGCTTGACGACGAACATTTTCAGTGCGATCGTTCCTCAACAACTCCATTATCGACTTTAACTCCTGGGGATTATTACCAGGTTGAGAAGCCGTTACACCTCTAACTGACACTGTTTCTGGAGGGATTAATAAATCTTCAACTCCATGCCAACCTTCTTCAATTACCTCCGTTACCCTTTGCAACCAGCTACGCAAATTAATAGCTGTAACTGTCTTGCTTCCTCGTCTTCGGTACAATTCCAATTCCTGCCGCCATTTCTCGTTGCTAATCAAAGCTGCCCACTGTTGAAAATCTATTGCTAATCTAGGGTTATGTAAATTGCGATCGCTTAACTTCCTTAGCAAATCTTCAGCCTGTTGATTAGATAACTTGGAAATTGGTTGAGACAGAGTTACTTGATTAGGAGTAGGTTGTAATTCTGTGAGTAAATTAGTCAAGCCCTCAGTTAAATATTTGGCTGGTAAATTGTAAGTGCGATCGCCTTGATTATATTTACCCTGACTTTTTATTTTCCCATAACTTGCCCCTCCCCACAAACGTAACCAAGATTGTTCAGGGTTAACTTGTACAGCTAAATAATGATCTGCTTGCCAATCCAGAATATCTACCCATTCTTGAGGAATAACCAACTCATCAGTTTCACTCATGTCTCCAGGTAACAAAACTAGCCTTACCCGTTCTAAATTAATAGCACTACCATTAACTACCTCCCACATACTAGCTAAAGATTGTTCTTGAAAAATATCTAGCTTAACTAAAATGTTTTCATGATCATTTTCGAGTAATAAATCTTCCTCTAACCAACCTTGAAGCCAAGGGATAAATGTATGCAGACATAGATAATTTAAATAAGCATTACAACGAGCTGTCGTATTAGAATGTTGCCGTGATACTTGCCAAGCTTCCTTGTGAATTTGGGGAGATATTTCCAACCACAATTGCTGAGAAAAGACTGTTGCTAGTTTTTCAATATCAAACATAGTTATAGTTCCTAAAAATAATCATTTAATTACTACTACAAATTAGTCAATTAAATTAGAAGAGTAAACCAAATTACTTAACCACTCTTCAATCACTCTAGCTAAGTGCTTTTCTTCCTTACTATCAAAATCAATACTGAACTGAGACTTAATCCATTGATGCAGTTGAGTCTGTAAATATTGTCTAGCATGAGCGATAGTACTAGAAATGTTTAGATGAGAATAATTACTTTGTATTTGCTCTTGCTGCTGTTGCTGACAGTAATACAGCTTGATAATCTCTCTACTCTCTTGATCTACCGTTTGTAAAAAATTTAGCAAAACCAAATCAATAACTCTTCTATAGTGAGAACTTAACCAGAAGTGAACCATTCCTTGCTTAGATTTTTGCATTTCAGTAAATAACGAATTTGCCAATTCTTTTTTTAAATCGTGAATTTTTTCCTCAATATATTCTTTTGTTTTATTTAGTTGCTCAACAATTTGTTCGATACTTATTTTTTGAATAAATTTTAATTTGACTATTATTTTTAACTCAGCATCAAATTCTTGTAGGACATCACTTAAAACTTCTTTTACAAAGCTATTGTCACTCTCATTACTAATGCCTGAATCAAGAAAATCATTCACACAATTTTCAACCCAAGTTTCTTCTGTGATTGCTAATTGTCTGTTAATTAAAAATTCAAGTTTCCTAAGTAAAGTCTGTCTATAATGGGCATCTATGTATCGTGAAACAGTACCTTGATGAACCCCAACTTTAGCTGCGAATTGTGACTGTCTAAGTAAATAAAAAGAATGGTTGTAACATAGTAGCATTAGTCCCTTGCGAAATTGCTTTGGTATGCGACTACGAAAATTTTCCTCTTTCTTCTCTACATTACTAAGTTCCTCTCTAAAAGCTTGTTCTACTTGTTGAGCAAAACTAGAGTGTTCTTCTTGATTCTCTAATCTTTGCCAAGGACTACCTGAAAACTCATTTCCCCTAGCATACTTTTCATAGTCATTGGCATCACGAGAAACTTCTAAAATATTTTGATAGTCGTATAATGCTGCGATAGTTTGGTTTAACAATACTTCTAACTCTTTGGTTGTCAAGTCTAAATCATAAGACAAACTAGGGGGAACATCAGGTTGAAATCGTCTACTATTATAATCCTTCGTTGCTGCGGTAAAATCTGCCTGTTCTGGACTGGGCGAACTATCGTTAGAATTTCTATAGGGATTGTAAATATGATTTTCCTTGTAAACTCTAATAAAACATTCCCACGCCAGTACATAGCGAGAAATTGCCCTAGGAGACAGTCCTGATCTAGCTAGAGCTTGTTTGATATCTTTTCGAGAACTATGACCTAATAAATGCCAAGAGGATTGCAGTTTTAACCTTTCCTTGATACGACGCTCTACTACACTAGCAAAATAACCTCTGAAACTAGACTGGCTAATATGTTGAGGATTGTATCTGTTGAGGATTGTTTTCAAACCATTTCTATCAGTTAAAAGATCCGTAATTACTTCTGAGTAAGAATCCTCTCCTTCTTCATAGTTGTATAACTTCAAAGATAACTTTTTAATAACTTGCTTTATAACTGGATATAGGTGAACAATAAACCACAGATAAGCAGTTTTTTTAAGGCTATTCGCTTGATAATCATCGTTAATAATGTGCAGAAAATGTCTAAAGTAATCATTTTCTGTCCAGTTAGGATGTTGTTTGGCTAGTCTATCTAAGCACCTAGCTAATTTAGGGTCATAAAACTGGTTCCAATACATTACTCTTTTCGCTTGAGGTAGACGCAATAAGGGTTGGCCGTTAGATATTTGTAATTCTGTTGCATAGAACTTTTGCCCCAGGATAATCCCTAGGGTGGCTTGCTCTAATTATTCCTTATGGTCGAAGGATAGGTTTTATGCACTTACACTTCAAGAGAACAAAGAGGATATTTGACATCCTCCCCGACCTATTCGCGTAGCGTTGCCGCAGGCTAACCGCGAGGTCTTAAACCTTTTTTTATTTTGATAAACTTTTGTAACTTAAAACCCTATATCTGCATAAAAATTCATCGTTGCTACCAAGGAAGAAATAAGAACACTTGTTCAGGAAGCAAGCTTCTTTATGTAAAATCATACTTTTTAGTAAACCGCTATGGAAATAACTACTTATTTAAGCAATACCAAGTATGAAATTCAAACTTTTGTAGAGCTACTAAATTATAGAGGGCAAAATCAGCCTGATACAATAGCCTATACCTTTTTGAAGGATGGAGAAACACAGGTAAATACGCTAACTTATCAAGAATTAGATAAACAGGCACGGGCGATCGCTGCTACGCTTCAAAGTCTCGTTTTTACTGGTTCCCGCGCCTTACTACTCTACCCATCAGGTTTAGAGTTTATTAATGCTTTTTTTGGGTGTTTGTATGCTGGGGTTATAGCTGTTCCTGCATATCTACCCCGACGCAACCAGAATATGTCTAGGTTACAAGCGATTATAGCTTCTTCACAGGCAGCAGTAGCACTGACTACAACCTCTTCCTTGGACTATCTCGAAAGCCGCTTCACTAAAGAGCCAGAATTAGCTCAGTTACCTTGGATAACTACGGATAATATTGCTAGCGACCAAGCTCAAGCTTGGCGGCAACCGGACATAAAAAGCACTACCCTAGCGCTTCTTCAGTACACATCAGGTTCAACTGGTACACCAAAAGGGGTGATGGTTAGCCATAGCAATTTGCTACACAATGCTGCTTCAATCAACGAAAGTTTTGACGATACACCCAATAGTCAGGGGGTCATTTGGCTACCTCACTACCACGATATGGGATTAATTGGAGGAATACTGCAACCTCTCTATATTGGTATGCCAACAGTTTTAATGCCAGCCACAATGTTTATACAAAAGCCTTGGCGCTGGTTACAGGCAATTTCCCGCTACAACGCAACCACTAGCGGCGGACCAAATTTTGCCTATGACCTTTGTATTCGTAAGATTACTCCTGAACAAAGGGCAAGTCTTGACTTAAGTAGCTGGGAAGTAGCTTTTACCGGGGCTGAACCCATTCGTGCTGAAACCTTAGAGCAGTTTGCTGCTACGTTTGCTGATTGTGGTTTTCGACGAGAGGCATTTCATCCCTGTTACGGAATGGCAGAAACAACTTTGATGGTTTCGGGGGGTTTGAGAAATACTCCACCCATTATTCGCCAAGTTAATGGGGAAGCACTTGAACGAAATCAAGTTGTGACAGCCACGAGTAAGCAAGAAATCACTCGCACAATAGTTAGCTGTGGTCAGGGTTTATTAGACCAAAAAATTGTGATTGTTGACCCTCAATCCCTAACTCCTTGTCCTCCTAACAGAGTGGGGGAGATTTGGATATCAGGTTTGAGTGTGGCTCAAGGCTATTGGAATCAGCAGAAGGAAACAGAACAGACATTTCATGGCAATCTAGGGAATACGGATGACAGAACTTTTCTACGGACAGGGGATTTGGGATTTGTACAGGATGGTGAGTTATTTATTACCGGGCGCATTAAAGATGTGATTATCATCCGAGGACGAAACCATTATCCTCAAGACATTGAACTGACCGTAGAGAAGAGCCATGCAGCACTAAAGTCTGGTTGTGGAGCAGCATTTGCAGTAGAAGTAAAGGGTGAAGAGCGACTGGTAGTTGTTCAAGAGGTGGAACGGAGTTACCTACGGAAGCTGAATGCAAATGAGGTAATAGAGAGTATCCGTCGGGCTGTGACAGCAGAACACGCCCTACAGCTTTATGCAATAGTTCTAGTTAAGACTGGGAGTATCCCTAAGACTTCAAGTGGCAAGATTCAGCGCCACATATGTCGGTATAGATTTCTAACTGGAAGCTTGAATGTGGTAGGAGATTGGAGTCAAACGGCTCAGGGCAAATCGAAATTCATTCATCTACAAGTTGAGGTCGAATCTATGTTGAAGGAACTATCAACTAGTTTGTGAGAAAGGGAGTGCTTTTGTAACGGCGAAATAAATAGTGTTTGCTCTTTAAGCGAACAAGAGTCACAAGAATGAAAAGCTAATCCAAATAATTAAGGGTTTAAACAATGGAAAATCAGGGTTTCCAAAAAATGGCATCTTCAGGTTCAGCAGGCTTTCTAACTACTATTCAAGACAATGTAAGCAAGAATCCACTAACAGCGACAGAGATTCAAGAGTGGATCGTTTCTTACTTAAGCCAACTATTAGAAATTGATCCTGATGAAGTAGATATCACAGTTCCCTTCGACCAATATGGTTTTGATTCCTCAGTTGCTGTAGGTATGACTGGTGATTTGGAGGATTGGGTGGGTAGAAAAATTGATCCAACCCTGCTATACGATTACCCTACCATCGAAACTCTCGCTCAGCATTTGGTCGAGGAGTTCAAGACCAAAGAGTAGAACACCTTATATTAGCTGACTCAGAAATGCCACTTGTCCTTGCTTGAAGGTTTTTAGGAGAATGCCATGAGCAATACCACTAAAGATTTAGGTTTACCAAATAAAAATTTAGTCCCACCTGATGGAAAGATAAAGAAACACCTCAAACTAGCTGCAATCACCTATCAGCATAATACTGAGTCTGACTTCACTGAAAAAATAGAAGAACTAGATAGTAAATTCAACTACAGCAGTAATAGCAATGACTATTGGAGCGAACCCGAACTCTCACTGCTTTATGGTACTCCACTCTACGAGCAAGCTTCCTCTTCTCAAAAATTGGCTCTCAATCACCTTTACTGGGCAACTCAGTATAACCAGACGGCTGCAACCGAAGCAAATGCTGTACTTTATAATCAGGTGACGGCTGGAGTTTTCAGAGCGTTTAGTGGTTACGAAGCGCTGTGCAAAGAGCTAGACCTTGAAACAGTACAGGAACGGCATCATATTCATGCCTTTCATATGATGGGCTACAAAACAAAAAAGGCTTTGTTAGGTTCCACGTTTAATACTTTTATTCAAGGAAAGTCTTATAAAAAGAAGGATTCTTGTCGAGGAGTTATACCAAGACAAATATTCACCTTTAATATGCTAAGTTCACCTTTGTCAGGATTTCAGGAAACTGCCCTGCGTTTCGCCACCAAAAAAGTGGTGCTGAAAAATCCAGCTTGTTGCTATTCTCGGTATTTGAAAGAGTTGGAAGCCAAAGGTGAATCAATTCCTGCTCAAACAACTGGTTTGTTAGGACAATTAGCACCTCGGCCTTTTCTACAATTCTTCACCTTGAACTGCGGAACTTCACCTTTCTTAGCTTGCCTGTTCTACGTTACGCGCTTCATGGCAAATATGCTGATTAAGAATTACGAATACCGCTATTCCCAGTATTATAGAGAATTGGAAAAGCAAGGGAAATTTATTCCCGCCCCACTAGCTGTTTCTCACTACCATCTTTTGGATGAGGCTTTCCACACCACAACGTCTCAACTAATTGCTCGAGAACTATACAAGGATTTTCCGAAGCCTACAGCCTACGAGAAGTTTTTAGCTAATCTAATCATCTACAGGGCGCAAGTCGTGGTTCTCAGTGGGCTTTCTGGGGGAATACCTGCAATCTTTCGGAATGATGATACGTTCATGCTTTCGTTCTACAGGCTGCTACAGTCTCCTGTTTTCAATATGTCTAATCGAGAAGCCTTAGAGTGGCTCAGAGTGTGTATGTGTCAAGAACATGAAGGGTTTTATCTCACTCTCAAATACCACCAACGCCTCTTGTCAGATCTCCGCCGGCTTTTTGAACCTATTGATTACCTTTGGTCTGTCAACCGCGAGATGAACATTATGGCCGTCGGAGGTGTAATTAGTAAAGCTATCTCCAACAACATTAAGGCTTTTGAAAAGTTTTCTCAAACTTTTGTTTAAAGAAAGTTCAACATTATGAATGTTTGAATTGGTTTGTTTGCAAATTAACTAGAGGTTTAGTAGTGGAACCCATAGCAATTATCGGTATTGGTTGTCGTTTTCCCAAAGCAAAAGACCCTGAATCCTTCTGGCAGTTGTTGCGTGATGGTGGAGATGCGATCACACAAGTGCCTCAAGAGCGGTGGAATATTGATGCATTCTATGACCCAGAACCCGGTACACCAGGAAAAATGAGTACCCGTTGGGGTGGATTCCTGGAGCAGGTTGACCAATTCGATCCTGCTTTCTTCGGGATTTCCCCTCGTGAAGCAGAGCGAATAGACCCTCAGCAAAGGCTAGTTTTGGAAGTCGCTTGGGAAGCATTAGAAAATGCCGGGATTGCACCTAACAAGCTAGCTGGAAGTCAGACAGGGGTTTTCATGGGAGTTGGTAACTACGATTATTGCAGGTTACTAGCTAAGGATATAAATCTTGTAAACGCCTATGACGGCACTGGAAATACTCTTTCTATTACAGCTAATCGCCTATCGTACATTCTGAATCTGCGGGGGCCGAGTGTACTTATTGAGACAGCCTGCTCCTCGTCTTTGGTAGCATTGCATTTTGCCTGTCGGAGTTTGCAAAGTGGAGAATCTAATTTGTGCTTAGTGGGTGGAGCCAGTCTGATGCTATCTCCAGAACCGTTTATCACCTACTCCCATGCGCGGATGATGGCAGCCGATGGTCGCTGTAAAACTTTTGACGCTAGTGCAGATGGTTATGTTCGGGGGGAAGGATGTGGTGTGGTTGTCATCAAGCGCCTCTATGATGCTCTCAGGGAAGAAGATAATATTCTAGCAGTTATTAAAGGTACAGCAGTTAACCAGGATGGTCTGAGCAATGGACTGACCGCTCCTAATAGCCTTTCCCAGCAGGAAGTTATCCGTCAGGCTTTGAAAAATGCTGAAGTGACTCCTGCTCAAATTAGCTACGTTGAAGCTCATGGTACTGGTACATCTTTAGGAGATCCCATTGAAGTTAAATCCTTAAAAGCTGTGTTGATGAAGGAGCGGGAGGCAGACCAACCCTGTTGGCTAGGTTCAGTCAAAACGAATATTGGTCATTTGGAAGCCGCTTCTGGAATGGCTGGTTTAATTAAAGTAGTTCTTTCCCTAAAACATAAAGAAATTCCTCCTCACCTGCACCTAAAGCAGCTCAACTCCCTAATTTCCCTAGAAGGGACTACTTTTGCTATTCCCACCGAGTGTCAACCTTGGTTGGCTGGTGCAGAAAGCTGCTTAGCTGGACTCAGTGCATTTGGCTTCGGTGGCACTAACTGCCACGTAGTTTTAGAAGAAGCTCCCTCTCAGGAAGTGGGGAAAATTCCAGAGCTAAATTCTACATTAGGGCAAAACTCTATTAAGAGCGATCGCCCTCTCCATCTTCTCAGTCTTTCAGCAAAAAATGAGCAGGCTTTAAAAGAGTTAGCCAAACGTTATACAGATTTCTTAGTTGCTCATCCTGAGAAATCCTTAGCAGATGTCTGTTTTACAGCAAATACGGGGCGATCGCATTTTGATTATCGCCTAGCTGTAGTAGCTGAATCGACTAAACCGATGCAAGGAGTACTAGAAGCTTTCACTGCTGGTAGGGAGACTACGGGACTAATAAGTGGACGGGTACAACCTAAGAAGTACCGGAAAGTAGCTTTCCTTTTCACAGGTCAGGGGTCACAGTATGTAGGCATGGGACAGCAACTCTATGACACCCAACCTATTTTCCGCCAAACCCTTGAGCGCTGTGATGAAATTTTACGTCCCTATCTAAAGCAACCCTTGCTTTCAGTAATCTATCCTGAATCAGGAGTAAGTTCTCTCCTTAATGAAACAGGCTATACTCAACCTGCCTTATTTGCCTTGGAGTATGCTCTGTTTCAGTTATGGAAATCTTTGGGAATAGAACCTTCTGTTGTCATGGGTCATAGTGTGGGGGAATATGTTGCGGCTTGTGTTGCTGGAGTATTCAGCCTTGAAGATGGTTTGAAATTAATGGCAGAACGGGGCCGTTTGATGCAGGCTCTACCTCAGAATGGTGAGATGGTAGCCGTGCTAGCAAGGGAAACCCAAGTAGCAAAAGCCATTCAACCCTACACTCAAGATATCTCAATTGCCGCCATCAACGGCCCTCAAAGTATTGTCATTTCTGGGAGACGTGAAGCAGTTCGAGCAGCGATCGCAGCTTTAAACACTAAAGGAATAAAAACAAAAAGGTTAACTGTATCTCATGCTTTCCACTCTCCTTTAATGGAGCCTATGTTAGCTACTTTTGAGAAAGTCGCGGCCTCCGTATCATACTCTCTGCCAAAAATTAAGTTAATTTCTAACCTCACTGGAGAACTTGCCACAACTGAGGTAACAAATCCTCAATATTGGTGCCATCATGTGCGACAACCAGTAAAATTTGCTGCCAGTATGGAAACCCTTTACCAACAGGGTTACGAAATGTTTCTAGAAATTGGAGCGCGACCGACTCTATTAGGTATGGGTCGCTACTGCTTACCAGAAAATCTAGGCATTTTTCTTCCTAGCTTGTCTCCAACCCAAGAAGATTGGCAACAGCTTCTGCAAAGTTTAGCAGCATTATATGTACGCGGCCTACCAGTAGATTGGTCTGCCTTTGACCAAGATTATTCCCGTCGCCGCCTCCAACTACCGACTTATCCATTTCAACGGCAACGCTACTGGGCAAACATTTCTGAAGATAGTCCTCAAAAGTCCTTGTCTAAAGATAATCCACTCACTAATTTGCTACTCAAAGGCAATACCAAACAGTTAGCTCAGCATTTAGAAACCACAGGAAAACTATCAAAAGATGAGTTGAAATTACTGCCTAAGCTGCTACAACTATTAGTTCATCACAATCAGGAGCAACTTAAGGTAACATCCATTGAAGATTGGTTTTGTGAAATAGAATGGCAGCTACAGCCACGCAGATCCACCAACCATAAGCAAAACGGGTTCCATAAACCTGGTAGTTGGTTAATTTTAGCTGACGAGGGAAGTGTAGGACAAACCATAGCTAAGCTTCTTTACCAACAGGGTCACACCTGTATTCTGGTTTATGTTGGAGATGCTTACCAGATTAAAGAAGACGGAACATACATCATCAATCCTGCTAGTCCAACAGACTTTGAGCGTCTTTTCCAAGAAGTTGTAGGAAACCTAAATCCACCTTTACAGAAAGTTATTCACCTTTGGAGTTTACAGGCTCAAGTCGCTTCAGAATTGACAATCTCCTCTTTGAAACAGGCTCAAATTCTAGGTGTTGGTAGCACACTCCATTTGTTACAAGCATTAGTGAAATTTAATCATTTTCCTCGGTTGTGGTTAGTGACACGGGGGGCGACACCAGTTGGAAGTAAACTTCCTGGAATTGCTCAAGCACCTCTTTGGGGATTGGGTAAAGTTGTTTCTCTAGAACACCCAGAACTATGGGGAGGAATGCTGGATTTAGCTTTTGAGGCTACAGAAGACGAAGTAACAAAGCTTTTAGCCGAAATTCAAGATTATCAAGACGAAGATCATTTAGCTTTCCGAGAGGGAAACCGTTATGTAGCTCGCTTGGTAAAAAAGCCACTACCGGAAGTCAAAGAAATTTCTTTTCATTCAGATGGTACTTACCTAATTACTGGTGGTTTAGGAGCGTTGGGGCTGAAAGTTGCTTGCTGGATGGTAGAACGGGGTGTCCGACAACTGGTACTCACCAGCCGCCGTGGAACTGTAACTCCGGTACAGGAAACCTTAAGACAACTGGAGCAGGCAGGAGCCAAGGTTGTCGTGGCTAGGGCAGATGTATCTCAAGAAGAGGATATGGTCAGAATTTTTGAAGAAATTGAAACATCAATGCTACCTCTGCGAGGTATTGTTCATGCTGCTGGCGTTCCTGGCTACGAAGCGATTAAAGATATGAACTTTAACAGCTTTGAGTCTGTGCTTCGTCCCAAAGTAGAAGGGACATGGATTCTACATCAACTGACCAAAGGGATGAAGTTAGACTTTTTTGTTAACTTTTCCTCTATTTCGTCAGTGTGGGGGTCTAAAGGACAGGCCCACTATACAGCAGCAAATTGTTTTCTTGATCTGTTAGCTCACTATCGTCAGGGACTAGGACTACCTGCTTTAAGTGTGAATTGGGGGCCGTGGCAAGGTGGCGGCATGGCTGTTGAAGAATTTCAGACCTGGATGACTAAGCTAGGGATGGAAGTCTTGCAGCCAGAGCAGGCGCTTACTGCCCTAGAATATCTACTTGAAGCAGGCTGTGTTCAAACAACTGTGGCTAATGTTGATTGGACTCGATTCAAAAGTATCTATGAAACACGAGGAAAGCGATTGCTGTTAGAACAAATTGAAGTAGGCGAAGCCACTGAGCAACAGGATTCAAAGCAACAATCGGAGATTTTAGAGAAATTAGATGCAGCTTCGGTACAAGATTACTATTCCATTCTGGTAGCTTACCTTCAAAGCTTAGTTGCCAAAGTATTAAGGCTTGCCTCATCTCAACTAGTTTCTCCTCAACAAGGTCTTTTTGAGATGGGTATGGACTCACTAATGACAGTTGAGTTGGTTGAATTGGTTCAGTCTCAGTTAAAGTTAAAATTATCGATGTTAGAGGTTTTGCAGGCACATAATATTGATAAGTTAGCTAAGCTATTACTTCAACAACTTGCTCCGAATATCTCCACTCCGTCTGCTACCGAGAATGAGTTGAATCTCACTCATGAGGCTGTTCTAGAAGATTCAATCACTCCAGAAAACGTCGATGTTGAGCTTGCTCAAATAAGTTCAATCTTTTTGACTGGCGCAACAGGTTTCTTAGGGGCGTTTTTACTAAAAGAACTTCTAGAAAAAACCGATGCAAAGCTTTATTGTTTAGTTCGTGCAACCGACCCTACTTCAGGATTGCAGAAAATTTACAAAAACTTATACAAATACTCCTTATTAGAGGGGCAACTAAGTCCTAGAATTATTCCTGTTGTTGGCAATCTATCTCAACCTAGATTAGGTCTTGGAGCAGAACAGTTTAAAGAATTAGCTGAGGGAATTGATGTTATTTATCACAATGGAGCAGTTCTAAACTTTGTCTACCCTTATTCAGCTTTGAAGCCAACTAACGTTCTGGGTACGCAGGAAATACTGCGCTTAGCTTGTCAGTCTAAGGTTAAACCTCTCCACTATGTTTCTACTGACGCTGTGTTTGATTCGTCTGCTTATTACGGCAAGGAAGTCAGAGAATCAGAGGCAATTTTTCACGCAGAAGGAATTGACCTTGGCTATACCCAAAGTAAGTGGGTAGCAGAAAAATTAGTTACCATTGCTCGCGATCGCGGACTTCCAGTTTCTATCTACAGACCGCCTTTGATTGCTGGGGATAGTAAAAGTGGTATTTGGAAGACCGATGACTTTACCTGCCGATTCATCAAAGGCTGCATTCAAATGGGAAGCATACCGGATATGAGTTGTGATGTTACCTTAGTTCCAGTGGATTATGTTAGCCAAGCAATCGTTCATCTGTCCTTGAAAAAGGGGTCGCTAAGCAGGGCATTTCACTTAAATAATCCCAATGCTTCTAGCTGGGATAAAGTGACCGATTGCATCAATGAGCTAGGTTATCCTCTTCGGACATTGCCTTATGAGAAATGGGAAGCCGAACTTATCGCAATAGTAGGAGCGAAGGAGAATGCTTTAAGTAGCCTCTTACCCTTCTTTTTACGGCGATGGTCACAGGAAAAACTAACTTTTGCTGGGCTTGGTCAAAGAAGAGTCAAACTTAACTGTAAAGAGACAATTGCTAGTCTTGCAGATAGTTTTATTAATTGTCCTGCCGTGGATTATCAATTACTGAACACCTATTTTTCTTATTTCAATCGCAGCAGTTTCTTAGAGACTCCCAAACAACGGATTTGATAATTATTTCAACAGTATGAGGCTTGAACAGAATGAAACCTCTCAAAATCCACACTCTGGCTTTTTTAGTAACTGGTTTTCCTCCAGACGTAAGCGGCGTTTCTCACTTTAATTGGGAACGTGTCCAATGGTTTGCCCAGCAAGAAATGTATCGTGTTGTTGTCTTTGCACCTGATTGGCAAAAACAGTCCAATGAGTTATTGGGGTTGTCAAAATTAGAGGGGAAATTGATTATTGAACGCTATCCCTCAAAGCCTTGGCTTCCCTACAAACTAACTCATGTTCCCAAGTTTCGTGCAGCCCGTGAAATCAATCAAAAGTTAGCTGATTACCAACCCGACTTGATTGTTGTGACAGACGTAGAGCGCTTTTTCTTATTAAGTGCGTGGCAATTGCCAGGTCAGCGTTATGCCAAGGAGCATTGTATTCCCTACCTAGCTGAATACCACACAGACCTTTACAATTTTTCAGCCGCTTATCCAGGTTGGCAGTGGTTACGAAAGCTGGTTCGTAGTTCTCATTTAGTAAGTTATTTATATAGTGATATCAATATGACAATATGTTCGAGTAATGCTGCTAGTCAAAGCTGTAAAGAACTGGGGATTAACAAAGTTCAGACGATTCCTTTTTTAGGCATTGACGTTTCCACCTATAGCCCCAATCGGGGTCACCGAAAATGGTTAGAACCTTGGTTGAGTCATCAGGAAAGGGATAATAAAGTCTTGCTTTTCTTGGGTCGTCTTGGTTTCGAGAAAAGAGTAGATTTACTCATCGAAGCATTTGCAAAGTTAAAGAGTAAAGAACCTAATTATTCTCTTCTTATCGCCGGGGATGGGCCTGTTGAAGTTGTAAACAAACTCAGACGCCTTGCTGAAACGGTTGACAACATCCACTTTACAGGCTTTCTCGTTGGAGAAACCAAGGCTAATGTGCTGTCTTCGTGTGATGTGTTTTGCAGTCCTTCTCCTTACGAAACTTTTGGACGGACAATTGTGGAAGCGATGGCTTCAGGAGTTCCGGTTGTAACTGTCGATAGCGGCGCGGTATCTGAATACATAATTCACGGTGTAAATGGATATCTCGTTCCAAGTGGCGATGTTGAAGGATTAGCTAATGGTATTCACAAAGCTTTATCAAGCGACAATACACAAATGATTAAGCAGGTATTGCGGGATGCAAAGCAGTTCTCCCTCTCTCAAGGCTGTCGGAATTTGCATGACTACTATCAGCAATTATTGAATTGAGCTAAATATACGGTAATCAAACGATGAAACAAAAACATAGTATTTCTAGAAAACAGCCAGTTGCAAGTAGCTCCACTACTGCATTCACCGAAAACACGAAAAACCTTCAGGTAAAGGTAAGCCTTCCTGCAACATGGGGACTGGGAGAACGACTAGTTCCTGACCAAATGGCGTGTGATCCGACAAGTCGAAGGATTGTTGAGATTAATTTTCACCATTATGAAATTGCGGGACACTATGCTAGAGGAAAAAAAGTTTTAGACATTGCGTGCGGTGTAGGATATGGCAGTCAAATATTACACCTCGCTGGAGCAAGCAAGGTGGTGGGAGTCGATGTATGTCCAGACACAATACAGTATGCCCAGCAACACTACTCTGCATTTGGAATAGAGTTTGTTTGTAGTGAGGCAGAGCAGTTTGAATACCCAGAGCTATTTGATGTAGTAGTTTCATTTGAAACTCTAGAGCATCTTCGCTACCCAGAGAAATTTCTTGAACGTATTCGTAGTTACTTAACTCCAAAAGGTGAATTTTTACTGTCAGTGCCGTTAGGCGAAACGCGACACTTTGACCCTTATCATCTTCACAAATACACCAAAGGAGAAATCTTTGCTCTTCTTGAGAAAGCAGGATTTTCAATAAATCTGTATCGCTGTGACGATTTATTTTTGAGTTGTTCTGACTTGGAACATTGGGAAAAGCTTTATCCAGAGGCTCCACAACCATCAGTCTATGAGTTGCTGTTTACTCAAAGAGGAAGAAAAGTGATGTATGACTTGATTTTTCAGGGCGGATTTAAGTTTCAGCAGCTACTTGTCAGTACTTCAGTAAATATTACTAAGTGAAGAGTTAGTAATTGTAAGTTTGCTGAAACAAAAGCTTCAAACCGAATCATTTTAATTTTTATTAGGAAAGCTCAAGTGCAACTATCAGCTCCATTACCTCAAACCTATTCCCCCGGTAGCGATATTGCTGCTGGCTTTAGACCAAATCAAATTGTCTGGGGTCGCACAGGAAACGATACCGTTTTAGGTTCTTTACCTATCAGTTTTGATACAGAAGAGCCAATAATAGATGTTCTTTTAGGAGATTTTGAAATTCCTCTACTAGTAGATCCGGTTCCTCGTGATTGGAGTGACTCTTTTGTTTTAGGAGATTGGAGTCGAGCCTATTATGCAACTGATGATTTCTTTGTCACCCAGCTAGAAGACATCGGGTTGAACAATTTTGCTGTGATTGCTGACTTCAACTCTAATCTAGATTCCATTCAGCTATACGGTACTCCATCAGACTACCAACTAACGAGTTTTACCTTTGGGACTGCAATTTGGTCGCCGAGAACAATATTTTCAGATTTTACCTATGTACCGGATGTTATTGGGGTTTTGCCGGTATTCGACCTAGAACTAGATGCTGATTATTTTCAGTTTTTGGGCTATGCTCCCCCAGATAGACCCGAAACAAGACAATCTCAACAGATAGGAACTTCTGGTTTTGATTTCTCTAATGCTGTTGCTGTAGATGCCTCCAATAACCTTTATGTAGCAGGGGTGACAACTGGCTCTTTAGGAGATTTTTTGAATTCTGGAGTTCGCGATGTTTGGTTAAGCAAGTATAACAGTGCAGGGGAATTATTATGGACTAATCAATTTGGCAGTTCTGAAACTGATTTTGTGATTTCAATAGCAACTAACAATGCAGGTGAGTTGTATTTAACTGGATTAACAGAGGGAGATTTAGGAGGTGAAAGAGGGGAAGGAATCTCAGATGCGTGGATTGCTAAATTTGACTCTGATGGCAACCAAAGTTGGATACAAAAGATTGAGGGAACAACTGGTCGTCCCACATCTGGAAATAGTCTCGATATTGATGCTGATGGCAATATTTATTTGTCAGGTGTAACTGATAGTTTTAACCCTGAAGGGTCTGTGCTTCCTGTTTCGACAGACTTCTGGGTATCTAAATATGATTCTAATGGTAGTCAGCTTTGGTTTCAACAATTAGGAATGCTTGAGGACGGCAGCGAGTTTGATGAAAATTACAGCAATGCTGTTGATCAAAATGGCAATGTTTACTCTACAGGATTTACAACAAGCGATTTAGCAAGTCCTAATGCTGGTCTTTATGACGTTTGGCTGACCAAACATGATACAAACGGTCAGCTAGAGTGGATTAGGCAATTTGGCACTGAGGATTATGAATGGGCTTGGGGAGTAGATACTGACAGCCAAGATGACATTTACTTAGGGGGATATACTCTCGGAAATCTTGGAGGAACTAATGCAGGTTCTTTTGATGCTTGGCTAGCTAAATATGACAAACAAGGAAATCAGTTATGGACTCAGCAGTTTGGTACTCCTGGAGATGACGAAGTTTTTAGCTTGAAGATTGATTCAAACGATAATATTTTCTTAGCAGGCTACACGGATGATAGTTTAGGAGGAACTAATAGCGGTTCTTATGATGCTTGGGTAGCTAAATATGATAGCAATGGAGAACAAGCTTGGATTCAGCAGTTTGGCACTCCTCAGTTGGAACAAGCTTACGATATTACCTTCGATGATATTGGTAATCTCTATGTTACAGGAATCTCGGATGGCTCTTGGGGAGACTTTAATGCCGGGTCTTTTGATGCTTGGATAACGAAGCTCGACATAGAATCTGGAAACATTGAAGCCTTTGGTAATCCTTTGCAACCAGTGCCGCCAGAAGTTATCTTACCTCCTACTGATAGAGGTGAACCTCTATTTACTGATGGGGAAATAGCTACTATTCTTGATAATTTTTTTCTGAATCTTTCTCTTGGGGGAATAAATCCGAGTCCTTATGCACCCTACACTCTTCCTTCCAACGAAATACCACCAAATTGGTATGTGTCTACTTCAACCCAAGTACCAGAACCATCTTTAGGAATCGGTATTCTTTTATTTGCTATCTCTGGGGTTATTTCCAAGAAGGTACTAAAGTTTTGCATTTCACGAAGAAGGTAGTGCTTTTGATGAATGCAACTATCTGAAAGTAAACGTTTCTAACGTAGATGCGTTGACTAGTTTCCAATTTTTAAATTAGTCCAACTTAATTTTTTAGGAGTTTTAACTATGACTTTACGCGATGAATTAATAGAAGACAGATTCAGGGGTATTCAAATTAGTGATTTACCTGATGTATTTGTAGGAGATACCAGTAACAATACTCTGGATGGAGATAGGGGAGGGGATGCAAACAAGATAACTATCTGTCTCGTAGAAGATCCTATATTTGGTATTTGTCTGATTGATGAAGAAGTTACTCTGCCTAATGGCGCTAATGACTTTATTTTCGGTTTTGGTGGCAGCGATACTATCCGAGGTGATATTAATGGGCCTGATTTACCAGGCAACGATATCATATTTGGAGACGGTGTTGTTGTTAACGAAGTTGGAATTGATGGAGACGACTTCATTAATGCTCAAGGAGGCGATGATATTGCCTTTGGTGGTGGTGCTGATGACACGCTCCTTGGTGGTAGTGGTAATGATATTTTGATAGGTGACTACCTACTTGGCTTTGAGTTTGCTATTCCTCCTATCACAATTGTTAATGACTTTATTGAAACTGGCAGCATCGAAGTTGGTGGGACTGGAAATGAAGGGAATGACTTTATCTCAGGAGGAGCAGGTGATGACCTTGCTATTGGAGATAGAGGTAATGATACGATCAATGGCGATGAAGGGAACGATTCTCTCATTGGTAGTGCTGATGACGACATCATCAATGGTGGAGATGGAGATGATCTAATCATTGGTGACTATTTAGTGCCAGAAGGATTTTCAATATCTTCACCTGATGGGGATGAATTCACTATTGATTTTGGTCCTGCGGGTAACGACATACTGTCAGGTGGTGCTGGTAACGATGTCATCTCAGGCGATGCTGGTATCGATACAGTGACTTATGCTCAAGATCCAAATGGAGTTACAGTCACTCTAGGTCTTCTGTTTATTCCGGGAGTTGGTAATGCTCAAGATGGTTTTGGTGGCAATGATCTTTTGTTCGGCATTGAGAACATAACTGGTTCCTCATTTAATGATACTCTCACAGGTGACTTAGTAGGCAACGTTATTACCGCAGGCGCAGGGGATGACTTTGTATCTGGTGGTGAAGGTAACGACACTCTCTTTGGCGAAGAGGGGAAAGATATCCTCAATGGCGATGGCGGTGACGATGTATTGAATGGAGGTAAGGGAGCCGATATTCTTAACGGTGGTTTCTTCGGCAGTGACACAGCATCCTATGCTACTTCAGATATTGGGGTAGAAGTAAGTTTGACCACAGGTACAGGTACTTCTGGCGATGCACGAGGGGACTGGCTGATTGACATTGAAAACCTCGAAGGTTCAAGGTTTGGAGACATTCTCACTGGTAACTCGTTCAATAACAAAATCTCCGGATTAGGAGGCGATGATAAGATTTATGGCGAAGCTGGAGATGATCAACTTTTTGGTCAACTAGGCGACGATTTCTTGTTTGGTGGATTAGGCAACGATGAACTTTTCGGTGAACAAGGAAGGGATGTACTCTTTGGTGAAGCAGGAGATGACCAACTTTTTGGTGGCAACGACCTTGACGAGTTAGATGGTGGTGCAGGGGATGACCGACTCTTCGGTGAAGCCGGCAATGATCGACTCTTTGGTGAAGCAGGGAATGACCAACTTTTTGGTGGTACTGGTAATGACACTATAGATGGCGGCACTGATGTAGATATTCTCTGGGGCGATGGAGGCAACGATGTTTTGTTAGGAAGAGCAGGAAACGATGCCCTCGACGGTGGTGATGGCAATGACGAACTCAACGGCGGTCAAGGTAACGATATTCTAGAAGGCGGTCAAGGTAATGATATTCTAGAAGGCGGTCAAGGTCGGGATCTGTTCATACTTGCTCCTGGCCTTGGAGATGATACCATTGTCGATTTTCAGGCTGAGCAAGATCTTCTAGGATTGAAAAATTATCTCACCTTTGGACAACTTAGCATTGTTCAAGGTACTGGAACTAATGCCGATAATTCCCTGATTAGTATTCAGGCTAGTGGTGAACTTTTAGCTACCCTAATTAATGTAGAAGCTAGTACTTTCACTGCTCAAAACTTTGTTGGTGTCTGAGTTCGGGTTTACCAATTTAATTTATGGTAGAGCTGAATATCGATTCTCGTAAATTGGAGGTTGCACGGGCTAACTTCTATCCACAGCATAGTAATCGGGCAGAGTTTATCGAGAGGAGATGCTTATGCTCTGCCTTTTGATGATAATTCGTGGGTAGTCATGTAGAGGTAATGATAATAACATTGAGGAGAGAAAACCTGGTGAACGAAGAATGCTCTCCATGCTTAATTGTCCTCAATGTAACTCCCAGCAAGTTGTCAAAAATGGTCATATCCACAATGGCAAACAACGCTTTAAATGCCATGAGTACAGAGAAGCTTTAATTCGCTTCAATTGTTTGAGTGAGCCACCGAGCTTATAGAGATTCTCCACTAAATGATACCAGTCGAGAACTTCGCGCTTCTGTTGTTCGTGATTGAATTGGGCAATCAAATTCCAGACCCCAGCATGGCCATCCCCCAAGCAGGTCACCATTGCCGACAAAGGTTGCTCACTCACCCATTTAATCAGAGCTTCATTGTCTTGAAAGTATGCTCCGCACACCGAATCATTCAGACTCACTGCTTTGTAATCTCGCCACTCACACCCTGCTTGAGCCACTGCTTTCAAACTCCTCTAATTTTTCCTTCGGTGTTTCTTCTTTGAGCAGTTTGGCTACTTCTTTGAGGTGATACTTCAGTTTCCGCTCTTGTGCTGGACTCATCTTCTGCTCTCCTTTTTTCTCTTCTGCCTCTAATCTCTCACAACTTTACTTTTTCCCTCCGGGTATTATTACTCATTACATTTTTGGGATGCTCCCGCTGATGTTTCTCATATCGCACACTGTTGCCAGTGTAGTTTTTCTCATTCTGCGATCGCCTCACCCCGCAGTTTTGAAGAAGCAGGCTCTCATTACATTCTTATGTTCTCTCATAAAGATAGGAAACTTGCATTCACACTTACTGAAAAAGAGAATTTTATGCCAAGTGACAAAGATTATATTGATAGTTTTATAACGAAAATTAAGGGGAATATTACTTTAGGCAAGCACTTAATTGATAATATTTTAAGTTGTACATACATACATGAAATCAGTTTAAATCTTATAGCTTCTGCTATAGTTGAAGCATTTTATGAATGCTATACAGGCGAAGAAGGATTCATAAATATAGATTACCTCTTTGAAAGTTAAAATACCCCTGTTTTTCTGTATTCAAAAATTAAGCTTATATAAAAGCCAATATTTTATATAAATAAGTAACTTAGAAAAATGGTATGAATAAATGGAGAAAAGATTAGCTAATCTTTTGATTCGACCAGGAATAAAGCAAGATTTTGCAGCAGTTGCTGCTATTTATAATCAGTCTATTGCTGCTGGAAATAGCACGATGGATGAGAACTTTTATACTGCTAAGGATATGGAAGCGCGCTTAAAAAAATTCGATGAACGAGAGACTATTTTAGTTGCTCAAAAAGAACAGCAAGTTATTGGTTGGGGAACAATTAAAAAATATAGCGATCGCCCAGGATATAGATTTTGTTGCGAGACTTCTATTTATTTTTCTTTAACAGAAACAGGTCAAGGTTATGGTCGAATTTTACAAACAGCATTATTAGAGAAAGTTAGAGAATTTGGCTATCACCATATTGTTGCTAAAATTTTTGCTTCTAATCAAGGAAGTATTGCTTTTCATCAGCAATTTGGCTTTGAGGTTGTAGGAGTGCAAAAAGAAATTGGTTATATTCAAGAAAGTTGGCAAGATATTATCATTATGCAGCTTGTTATGAACCGGATTTAGCATAACTCTCCTCAAGGCGCAGACTTAGTTTGCTACCAATCTTTTTACTTTTAGGAAGTTTCCTTTTGTTTAGCTCTACCCAGTAATTAACTGCAATAGCTCACCCGTGGACATCTTACCACTCATATTGCTATCTTCGAGAAGGCTATCAGCTAAATCTCTTTTGTGATGATGCAGTGCCACAATTTTATCTTCAATAGTATCCTTAGCCACCAGACGATAAATAGTTACAGGCCTTTGCTGTCCAAGGCGATGGGCCCGATCTGAAGCTTGGTCTTCTACAGCAGGATTCCACCAAGGGTCCATGTGAATAACATAATCCGCCGCAGTGAGGTTTAGACCTGTCCCACCAGCTTTAAGACTAATTAAGAAAACTTCCCCTTCTCCAGCTTGAAAAGCCTTAACCCGTTTCTGACGCTTGGGATTGGGGGTGCTGCCATCCAAATATTGGTAAAGAACTTCTTGCTCATCTAAATAAGCACGAATAATTTGTAAATGACTGACAAACTGACTGAATATCAAAGCTTTGTGACCATTTTCTCTCAATTCAGCTAGTATCTCCCCAAAAACTTGTAACTTAGAACCAGGAAGATCAGTTTCAGGCATAACCAAACTAGGATGACAACAACAGCGACGTAACTTCATCAACTCTGCTAAAACTTGCAAATGTTTCTGGCCAGCAGTAGCATCACTATCATTGAGTTTAGCGATCGCTTCCCGACGTAGAGCCTCGTAAAGGGCCATCTCCTCTTTAGTCAACTCCACGTGCAAAGTAATCTCTGTACGAGAAGGTAACTCTGTAAGTACTTGGCTCTTAGTACGTCTTAGTAGGAAAGGTTGCAGTAACTTTTTCAGAGTACTGCGAGCTTGCTTATCCTTTTGTTTCTCAATAGGTATAGCAAAGTTTTGATTAAAATCCTTGAGGGAACCAAGTAGTCCGGGGTTAATGAAGCGGAAGAGATTCCACAACTCCCCCAAGTGGTTTTCTAAAGGAGTACCTGTAGTAATCAGCTTAAATTGCCCTTGAAGTTTCATCGCGGCTTGGGAGCGCTTAGTAGCAAAATTTTTAATAAATTGCCCTTCATCAAGAACAATATTTTGCCATGCCACCTCAGACAATATTTGCGCCACTTCTTCCTGTTGCAGCAAACCATAGCTACAAACCAGTAAATCAAAGGACTTTAACTGAGCAAGAACTTTTTGTCGGTCTGCACTGCCAAATTGTTTGGGGTTAAGAGTGGGTGCAAAGCGCTTTGTTTCACTAAGCCAGTTGTAACACACTGAAGTAGGTGCAACAACTAGAGTCGGACCTTCACTAGCTCGAAGCAGAATAGCAGCTAGGGCTTGCAAAGTTTTACCTAAACCCATATCATCAGCTAAGCAAGCACCAACTCCCCAATGGGAAAGACGTGCCAACCAGCGAAATCCTTCTATTTGGTAATCTCGTAGTTCTGCTTTAAGGGTAGAAGGTACTTCTGGTTCTAGATGCTCTATTTCCCGAAGTTTTTTGAGATGTTGCCGCCAATGCTTATCAGCTTTGACTTGACCAACCTCATCAAAGAAATCTTCTAAAGCTAAACCTGCTAAAGGATGAAAACGTCGCCCCTGCTTATGTTTTTCTGAAAAAGCTTGAAATTCACTCAGGCGATCGCGAAAGGCTTGGGTAAGAGCAATAAATTGGCCATCCCCCAGAGGAACAAAGCGCCCTGGACTTTGTTTTAATAGTTCCAGCAATTGCTGCATATCCATTACCAGATCATCAGCTAGTTTGAGCTTGCCGCTAGCAGCAAACCAGTCCTGTTGCCGACTAATTTTGAGTTGAAGGTTATCAAAACCAGCAGAGTGACTCACCTTCATTTTTTCTCCTTCTGGCCAAGCTATAACCACTCTATCTTCCAACTCCTTCAGCTCTAGGAGCAACTCCAAGCAGTCTTCTGCTTCTTCTATGAACCATTCACCATCTTCTGCGGAGTAGCCTTTAAGAAAGGACAAGCAGTAATAGCTTCCTGAGCAAGTGCTTGTTCTTTTTGAAGATCGCGGCTAGTTTGCAGACGCTGGCCTTTAATTTCGGTAATAACTGTTGCTCCTCCTTGACCAGGGTAATAGTAGGATTGTCCTTGAGCAAAAGGACAAGTGAGTATTGTTAGCTTCAAGCCATCTCCTGCGGGCAAAATATGAATGTGAGGAGTCGGGTCTGCATTTACTTCCACTGCATTTTCAAGTTCCGCATCAATGTCAGAATGTACAGTGACGCTGTGGGAAACACCATTAAGAGCGGCTAAAACCTGTTCTTTGGCTGTACTGGGAACTTCCAAGCGATTTTTCTGACCGAGAAGGGTTGCAATACGGCGATGTTCTTCTTTGATTTCAATTACTCTGATCCTAGTGAGGGTTTCTTTTATTACTACCAAGTCCTCATCTTCTTGGGGTTGAGGAGATAATTCTAGAATAATTTTTCCCTGATTCTTTTGTTTAACCATAAATTTTGGTTCTCCTTTCACTACTTCTACAGGAGTAGTAGGGCTATCTTCCCAAAAAACAAGAGGATGACCAATTAAAGGGAGCATCGCTTTTTTATTAAAGGTGTATTCGGTAGTGCGAGAGTACCGATAACCACCGGAGGAATAACCTTCAATCAGATTACAGATTTTAATGTCTTGAGGTGTTAAATAATTAAAAGAATCCAGGTCTTTATAAAGGCGTTTGAGGGCAATAACTCGGCCCTTACTCCATTCTCCTTTGGCATTGATTTTCTGCTCTCTGGGTTGAAGTAACCAGCTATTAGAGTAGAGAGTAATAAACCAAGCCAGACGTTGAGTTGTTGCTGAAGTCTGAGGCTGCTGTAAATTGGCAAGGGCATTTAAGGAAAGTTCCCAAGGTTCTTGAAGACGTATTATCTCCACTAGAGGGGTAATTTGTTCATCCTGGCGCAGGATTGCTGCTTGTGTATCGTAGCTGCTGCGGGGTTTGATGCGGGCTAATATTTCCGCGGCTTCCATTGCTAACCAGTTATAGCCGCCATTGCTAGCTTGTTTATAGAAGCTCAAGAGTTTAGCTGGACGCTTTTTTAGCTCTTCTACATCGACCCAGTAGAGGCACAGTAGGCAAAAGAATTTTTCCCAACTATTGTAGTCTGGCCCAAACTCATTATAAACTTCGTGCAGTAACTCTTGTTGCTCAATATTTCCCTGACGGACTTTAATAACTATTGCTAAGAGTGTGTAGGTCAGCTTTAACCAAGAGTGATAGTCTTCGGAGACAAGGTTGGCATAGGTTTGTGCTTCTTGGAGAGATTGGGGTGAGCCGTCTTTGAGTAAGGCAAGTAGAAAAAATACACCGCTAATTGTATTAAAGTAAATTTTACGTTTACTTCTTCTTTTCCGAAGGCTTTTGAGGGCTTTTTTATAGTAGGCAATAGCTTGCGGATAGTCACCACGCAATACCTTTAACCATCCCCAGAATACAGCACCGCCTTCATTATTATGAGGTAAATTAGTTAAAATCTGCTCCGCTTCTTGGAGATGGCCCCGTATAATTAACTGTTCTATCAAAACTAAACGAAGGAAATTGCTTTGTTTTTCTCCTCCTCGATAATACTCTTCCCGCAACAGGGTAAATGCTTCTTCTACCCGAATAAGCTCTTTGGTTGCTGTAATAAGAATATTCGATAAGGCAGTTTCAAACATCTGGAATGGTAGGGTGCGAAACCATTCGGGATCAAAAGGATTATTGCAAACTTCTAGGAAGAGGCGCTCAAGAATTTTATCTGGCTTACCATAGTTGAAGCGCTCATAACTTTCTATAACTTTACCCATCAGTGACCAATCATGACTATAAATAGCGAGACGCGCTACCTGTAAAAACTGTTGTTCACTCCGTAGATAAAGGGAACCATGTTGCTTACGGGGTAATAACTTCTCTTTCACTACTTCAACCAGGGCTACAAAGCTGCCTACTTTAATCGCATCACGGGTAATTATTTCCACCACCAGGGGATTGCATCGCGCCCCTTGATTACCTTTTTGGAGTAATAGACCCTCTTCGAGTAAATTGTCTAGATGGAGTTTTAAGCTTTGTTGAGTAAACGACTGATACTGTTTATCTTTTTGAGCTAATTGCTGCCAACAATCTAGTACTAAACTCCTTGAAGCTGACCCATAAATAAGGGAGAATAGTTGTAGAATCATTTGCTCAACGGTGGGTAAGTCACTATAAACCGTGATTAGTTCCTGGCGTAATGGCGTAATGGAGTCTACACTGATATCAGTCATGGTTAGGAAATCAAACTAGTTTAGTAGAGCGGATTAAAGGTAATTTAAGTTAATACTAAAGTACATTGTGACCAGAGAATCCGTTCTATCCTAGGGTGGGTTTCTTTAAGATAATCTTTTCTCTCAACTCTCAGCTTTAAGAGCGGAACCCACCATCCCCATTATTAAATATGCCGCTATCTATTGCTAAACAAACTGCATTGCTGATACTTCCCTAAAGCAGTTAAGGGAAAGTTTTGCCGATAAAGGTGATAGCGAATGTAAAAATGGCTAGGAAAGCCTGTACCTGTAAACTCTGCTTCTTCCCAACTGCCATCGGTTTGTTGAGTGGTAATTAAATAATCAATGCCTGCGGTGATTTCTTCTTGATACCAATTACCCGTTGCTTCCCCAGCAGCCATTAAACCAATTAATGCCCAAGCTGTTTGCGAGGCTGTACTTACCCCTTGCCCTTTTAAGCGGGAATCATCATAACTGCGACAGGTTTCTCCCCAACCGCCATCAAAGTTTTGACAACTTGCTAACCAGGCTGCCCCCCGTTCAATTACTTTACCCTGGCTTTGGGGAGCAATGAGTGCCAATGCAGAGAGTACACCACTTGTACCGTAGATGTAGTTTACTCCCCAACGCCCAAACCAACTACCATCAGCTTCTTGTTCTTTAATTAAATAGGCGATCGCACTGTCAATTTTTTCTTGACTTAAATCACTATTGCTGGTTGTGTAACTTTCCCCTAATCTACCCACCATTTCTAAAACCCTGGCTGTTACATCGGCGGTATTGGGGTCAATCATCGCCTTCAAATCAGCATAGGGTAAGTAGTTAAGCCAATTTTGGTTATTATTAAGGTCAAAAGCTGCCCAGCCAAAATCTTGACATTGCATAGAGGCTATCCAATTCAGGGTACGGGCGATCGCCGCTTGTTTTGACTCTTCGTTAGGCAATTTAACACCTTTGAGTGCCATCACCACAACTGCTGAATCATCCACATCAGGATAAAAGCGGTTAGTAAATTCAAAAGCCCAAGCCCCCGGTTTGCCTCTTTTGTTCTTAACTGCCCAGTCACCATAATCGAGGATTTGTTGTTTTAAAAGCCATTCTCCCCCCTTAACCAAAGCGGTATGATCCGAGGCTAATCCTGAATCTACCAAAGCACGCATAGTTAAAGCCGTATCCCATACCGGAGAGACACAAGCTTGTACTCGATAGCTATCTTCTGTTTCAATGGCAAAGTTGTCAATAGCTTGCAAACCCCTATGGATAATAGGGTCAGCGGCATTGTAATTTAAAGAACGCAGTGCCAATAAAGAGTTCAACATCGCAGGGATAATGCCTCCCCAATCCCCCGTTGTTTCCTGCCTTTCTAACACCCACTTCTCTGCCGCTTCTAACCCAGCTTCTCGCCAAGGAACCAGGTTGAGACTCTCTCCCAATTTAAACAGGTTGTCTAGTTGGACAAAAATATCCGTCCAATCCCCGCTGCGAGGCAATTCGTAGCGAACATTGTTGATGCTTTCTGTGTATAGTTCATCTAAATTAATTGCTGGGTTAATCTTAAATACTGGTTTGCGGTCAAATACAATTAATAAAGGAACAGTACTTCCCCTTGCCCAACTAGACATTTCATAAATGCTAAAAGGAAAGGGAATAGGATCACCTAAAAACATGATCCAAGGGGGAATAGAAGGAATACCGCGCCAGTCATAACAACCAATTAAAGCCAGGTGGAATTTAGTAAAAATACGACTCTTACTAATCCCACCTTGCTGAACAATAAATTCTCGCCCCCTAACTAAATCAGGATCACTTGCCGGAACCCCCAACAACCGCAAAGCCAAATAAGCTTCCACCGAAGTACTCAAATCTCCCCCATCACCATAAAATAGTTCCCAGCCGCCATGTTCGGTTTGTTGAGAAAGTAGGTACTTTTTAGCCTTATGTAAAGCCCTGGTAGTATCTGTTCCCCAAATTTTATGGAGTAAAATCGCCTCAGCAGTGATAGTTACATTAGATTCTAATTCTGCCCACCAATAACCTTGAGGATCTTGGAGAGAAAGTAAATAATTCTGACTAGCTGCGATTGCTTCTTGAATTTGAGAGTTGCTAGTTTGGTTTTGAAGTTGCATATTTTTGTGCTTTGATGCTTTGGCTATATTTTGCAGGAGACTGTGAACAATATTTTTACTTTCTAATATCTTCAAATTGAAGGGCATCTGCAAAACGATTTAAGTGTCTTACATTCTCAGTCGCAATCACTACATAACGCCCAGGATTATTTCGTTTCAAAACTCTAAATTGAGCGCAGATTATTATATCTATGTTAATATCTACTTCTGGCGCTGTAGGGATTCCTTGAATAAGAGACTCTGCCCAGATTTCCGCAGCAATGTCTAATTCTTCACCTGTGATTGAAAGGAATTCAATTTCGTTTCTCAATTCTTCTAAACGCTTAATTCCTTCACTATTGCTCTTATTTCTTATCTGTTCTAATATCAAACTTCTTTTAACCTCATATTTGCAAATTTCTGAGGTTATGATTGTAGCGCCCCTGGCCATAACTCTATAAAGCCACCTTTTGCATTTTTGAGATTTTTCTGAAGGATTAGGATTGCATAAATAACCCAAAACTCCTGTATCTAAAAAAATAATCATTCCTGCGAAAACACTTTTTGTCCAGGTAATCTGTAACTATCAACAATTTCTTGGAAATCCTCAAAAGACTTTCTCGATTCAGGTGTTTCCTCTTTTAATTCATCTTCTTTTATCCATCTTGCCAAAGTCTTCAGAGCAGACTGATTAGCCTTGGCAGGGTTTTCTCTATACCATTCTTCTAACCATTCTAACTGTTTAATTCCAGCTAGAGAAGTTCTTCTTATGGCAACTACGTTGTTATGTGAATCTCTTTCTTCTGGAATCTCTTCTATTTCTTTTAAGGCTTCTCTAAAAACGTCTGAAAGCAAGTCTTTTAAATCTTTATCTAAGACAAATTTGCTTGAAACCTGCATTTGCATAGCCCTATAAAGCCCGCCTTCAAAAAAATCAACTGCTGTATAGAGCGCACCTAAATACAGATTTTTGTTAGAACCTTGTTCTTTTAGTCTGTTAACTTGAGATATCCAGTACAAACCTCTGTATAATTCGGTGTACAAGCAAGATTCCAAGTACAAATACTCTATATCTTCTGCTAAATCGACTTGAATATTATCTTTATTTTCTTCTTGGAACTCTAACAAAAACTGCATCAATTTAGATAGTTGATCAGACTTGCTTTCAAAGCTTTCTTGTGCAGTAACTTTTTGAGTATAAGCAGTGATTTTATTTGCTAGTTTAGATAATACTTGATTGTCAGTTTGCTTAATTTCTAGCTTGAGGTTGTCTTTGAGCAGATCAACTTTAGCTTTGTCTAATATGCTCTGTAACATCTCTATACCTAATACTAAAAGACCTAGTACTGATTCTACCGAATAACCATATACAGTTAATAGTCTAAGTTTTGATTCTACTATTTGATTATTCATAGAACAGAATAATCATAAAAACACCGAGTGATAGTATCTATAGAGATGTTCTGACAAACATCTCTACTACTAAAAAAATAGACTCAAATATCTAAATCATTTAAGTTTAACCTTGGTCCGTAGGTTTCAATAAACTCTCGCCTCGGTGCTACGCGATCGCCCATTAAAACCGTAAAGATGCGATCTGCTTCGGCGGCATCTTCAATTTCTACTCGCTTCAAAGTACGACTTTCAGGATTCATGGTAGTTTCCCATAACTGTTTGGGCATCATCTCCCCTAAACCCTTAAAGCGTTGGATTGTGTAGTTAGCATTAGCGGGAAACTCACTAATTTGTCTGTTTAACTCGCGATCACTATAACAATAGTAATGGTTACGTCCTCGTTCTAGCTTATATAAAGGCGGACAAGCAATATAAATATAACCCTGATCCACTAAATCCCTTTGATAGCGGTAGAACAAAGTAAGTAGTAGAGTCCTGATGTGAGAACCATCCACATCCGCATCAGTCATGATAATAATGCGGTGGTAACGTAACTGACTAGCATCAAACTCATCCCCTTTAATACCCAATCCCAAGGCGGTAATTAAAGATTGAATCTCATTATTCTTGTAAATTTTGGCATCATCAGTTTTTTCAATATTCAGGATTTTGCCCCGCAAAGGCAGAATGGCTTGAAAACGTCTGTCCCTACCTTGCTTCGCACTTCCTCCGGCAGAATCTCCCTCAACCAAATATATCTCAGACTCCGCAGGATCTCTGGTACTACAATCTGCTAACTTACCCGGTAAAGGGGAAGATTCCAACACTGATTTGCGCCGTACCAATTCCCTGGCCCTTCTTGCTGCCTCTGCTGCTTTGAAAGCTTGAACAGCTTTTTCTAGGATTGTGTCAGCTACTTGGGGGTTAAATTCCAAATATTCTGTCAAAACTTCCCCCACAGAAGAATCAACAATGCCCCGGACTTCTGTATTACCTAACTTGGTTTTGGTTTGTCCTTCAAATTCTGGTTCAGGAACTTTAACAGAAATTACCGCCGTTAAACCTTCCCGGATATTTTCTCCACCTAAATTAGAATCATTATCCTTAAGCTTATTACGCTTGCGGGCGGTGCTATTCATTGTCCTGGTTAATACCGTCTTCAAACCCTCTAGGTGAGTTCCACCGTCGATAGTACGGATATTATTAGCAAAGCCTAATAAGTTGTCACTATAAGCATCTATACACCATTGCAGAGCAACTTCAACTTGAACACCATTTTTTTCTTGATCAACATAAATAATATCCTGGTGTAGAGGTTGCTTTTCACGAGTCATATAAGCAACATACTCTTTAATCCCTCCCTCATAACAGTAGCTTTCAACGCGGCTGGGTACGGGACGATGATCCGTGAAGGTCATTTTTACCCCAGCATTGAGGTAAGCTAACTCTTTGATCCTTCCCGCTAGAGTAGTGTAATCAAATTCAATGCCATCAGAAAAGATTTGTTCATCAGGTCTAAAACTAACTGATGTTCCTGTTTCTTTACTCTTATATGGTTTTGCTTCTAAAGTTCCCTGGGGAATTCCCCGGGCAAAACGCTGAACATAAATTTGCTGATCTCGCCGGACGGTAACTTCTACCCATTCAGAAAGGGCATTAACGACAGAAATACCTACTCCGTGCAGTCCCCCAGAAACCTTATAACTGCTTCCGGTTCCGCCAAACTTACCCCCAGCATGGAGTATAGTCATTACGGTTTCTAAAGCTGACTTTCCTGTGGTAGGGTGAATATCGGTAGGAATACCGCGCCCATTATCAGTAACGGTGACAGAACCATCAGAATTTAATTCAATTTCTATATGGGTACAGTATCCGGCTAAAGCTTCATCAACTGAGTTGTCCACCACCTCGTAAACTAGATGATGGAGTCCCCTGGGACCAGTTGAGCCGATATACATACCCGGCCTTTTCCGAACTGGCTCTAAGCCTTCGAGGACTTGAATCTGATCGGCACTATAACTGCTGGCCATTGATTTTCTCCTATACGGGGTGAGAGCCTAATATCTGACTTTCTTATACCAAAATCTTCAAAAATTCTAACACAAAAGGGTTCAAGACTGCTCTAGACCAATCTCAAGGTAGATTAGTGAAGAGGTCTATCCCTTGTTTTACCCTCGGTTATAATTAATGCTTATCGTTATTTGCGGTGCTACCGCTACGGGAAAGTCAGGTTTGGGAGTTAAATTAGCTCAAAGACTTAACTCAGTGATTATCAGTGCTGACTCTCGGCAGGTATATAAAGAGTTAAATATCGGTACTGCTAAGGCTTCAGAGATTGATAGAGCAAATGTACCACATTATTTGCTTGATATTTGTGAACCGACAGAAAGCTTAACTGTAGCTGAGTACCAGCAAAAAGCTCAAGCTTTAATTGCTGATTATCCTTGTCCCCTTTTAGTGGGAGGAACGGGACTATATATTAAAGCAATAGTACGGGGATTAATTGTACCAAGAGTTGCTCCCCAACCTCAACTGCGATTACAACTCGAATCTTTAGGGCAAACTCAACTATATACTTTCTTGTCCCAAGTAGATCCTCTTGCTACCAAAAAAATCCATCCTAACGATTTAGTAAGAACTTTAAGAGCGTTAGAAGTTTTTTATGTTACCGGAGTTCCTATATCTAAGCAACAGGGAGAAAATCCTCCTAACTATCCGATTTTGCAGATTGGTTTAGATTGCGAGCAAGAAGTTTTACATCAACGTATTCGTGATCGCACCACAAAAATGCTCGAAGCAGGTTTGGTAACTGAAGTGGAAAAGTTAGTACAGAAATATGGTTGGGATTTACCTTTATTAAATACTTTGGGATATGGCGAAATCAAACAATTTTTAGTCGGTAAATTATCTCTCCAACAAGCAGAAGATTTAATTGTTCTCCATACGCGCCAATTTGCTAAGCGGCAAAGAACTTGGTTTCGGAAGTATCCTGAAATTGAATGGTTTGATGTTAATTGTTCGGACTTATTAGAGCAAGTATGGTTGAGGGTGGAATCAGATTTCAGATAGTGATTTGGTACATTGATAATGTCAATAGAGATAGAGATAGTTATACTTTATATCTCAGACTTTAAATTGGTTTAAAGCAATTTTAATGCCTAACAACTTACTTCAAATTACCGAACAATATTTGCAGGAATTTGTTGCCCCCCAAGCAGACAAAATAGATAAAGATAGCCAAGCCTTAGCAATCGCTTTACGAGGCATGGGCGATTGCAACTTACTTGCTTTGCGAGTATCTCAAAATTGGGGTGGCGGTGGCTTTAGTACCAAAGAATTCCGGTTATTTCAAGAAATCATTTCTCGTTATTCTGGTGCATTAGCTTTTCTGCAAACTCAACATCAAAGTGCCGCTTATCGTTTGATGAAAAGTAGCAATGAGTTTTTGAAGCAAAAGTATTTACCTTTCACCCCTTCGGGTGAAATATTATTAGGTATTGGTTTTTCCCATGTACGTCGCCCCGGAAAACCCATCGCTAAAGCATTTCCCGTAGCTGGAGGCTATCGTTTAGAAGGAAAGATTCCTTGGTTAACTGGTTTGAGTTTTTTCCATCACTTTATTATTGGGGCAACTTTACCTAATGGAGAGGTTGTTTATGGCATGATGCCCTTTCAAAATAGCCAGCAAGAAGAAGGAGGTGAGATTAGCTTTTCTCCTCCTCAAAAACTAGCAGCAGCGAACTCTACAAATACAGTTAGTGCTACCTTGCAAAACTGGTTTTTACCCCAACAACAAGTAGTTTCTTTACAGCCAGCAGGAAAGATTCATCAACAAGATAAAAATAATGTTTTACAACAAGGTTTTTATAGTTTAGGTTGCGCCAGGGCAGGGCTTGATATTATGGTGGCAAGCTATGATAAAAAACGACTTTCTTTTATTAAAGAAGCTTTCCTTACTCTGGAACAAGAATTAATTGAACTGAGAGAAAAGATGTTAAAAGCTGAGGGAGATACAGAACTATCTTTTGATGTCAAACTAATCTTAAGAGCTAAAGCCATTAACTTAGCTGGACGTTGCGCCCAAGGTGCAGTAGCAGTATCTAGTGGTGCTGCTAATTATGAAAATAATCCTGCTCAAAGAGTTTATCGAGAAGCTTTGCTATTTGCCGTTTCTGGACAAACTACCAATGTCATGGCAGCAACATTAGATAAATTAATTAACTAAAAAAGAGCGGTTTAGGGGCTGAAAATTACTTACAAAGCCTTTGCTTATTAGAATGACATTTTATCTAAGCTATCTGTAAGTTAAATCGGAAATTTATAGAGGGAATAAGATGCAAGTTGAACAGAAAGAAATAACAATTATTACTTCTGACGGAGAAATGCCCGCTTTTATGTGTTTTCCTACTGAAAATAGCCGTAAACCAGCCATAGTACTGCTAATGGAGGCTTTTGGATTAACACAGCACATTAAAGATGTAGCTCTTCAAATTGCTGACGAGGGTTATGTCGTCATTGCACCCGACTTATATTATCGTGAATTGCCAAATAATAAATTTGAATATGATGAAGTGGAAGAAGCGATGGCCATGATGTGGCAACTCGATTTTGGCAAGCCAATGGAGAACGATATTAAGGCAACTTTGAGCTATATTAAATCTAGAGTAGATGTCTATCCGAATCGAGTGGGTGTTACAGGATTTTGCTTAGGTGGTGGTCTTACTTTTTTTACTGCTACCAACTTTTCGGATCAAATCGCCGTGGCTGCACCTTTCTACGGTATGGTTTTTGATGAGTGGCTCGAAGCAGTTAAAAATATTTCAATTCCTGTATATTTATTTTTTGGTGGAGTAGATCAGTTTATTCCTAGTGATCGCATCAAGCAAATTGATTCCCGATTTAAAGAACTCGATAAAAACTACAGGTTAAAAGTTTATCCAAATGCAGGTCACGGATTTTTCTGTCACGAACGTTCTTCTTATGATCCCTTAGCTGCTAATGACTCCTGGCAAGAACTTATGAAGTTTTTTCAGGAATATTTGTAAAAAGGGATGGAATAATTTGGCCAATAATTTTAGATACTATTTCGATTTTCAATTCTGTGCATAATCTGAAGTAAGTGGTAGTAGGTTAGCGATCGCGTTACTATTTTGAGATGTAGTCCCCCATACATTTTGATACAAAAATGGAGCCAGATTCTCTACCAACGGAGCTTATTCTGACGCACCCTCGTCAGAAACTTGGGAAAATTAGTCTTGACTGGATACCGCAACCAGGCAATTATCTTGATTTTGCCGGTAAAACCTATGCTGTTCTAGAACGTCACCACCATTATCAATATAAGCTTAGTGGTTACCGTTTACAGAAAGTTTCTCTCTACGTTCAATCCGCCAAAACACCTACAGAAAAAAGTTATATAGAAGGACGTTGGGTAATTGGTGATGCGAAGTGCAATTTTAATGCTAAATCAGAACTTGTCCGTTGTGCGGTTAATCCGGAAGGCCCCTGTGAAGGGTGTCGATTTTTTGAAGATAGCTAATTGCTAGTAGTTTTGACCTTTCTTGCTTCCACCTCAATTTAAAATAGAAAGACCATTAATTGCCGATAAAACTTAAGAAGTTTCCTACTAGGTAAAGGGAGCCGCAAAGGACAATTAATCTTTTGGGGTTGTTGTTCCCCTGTAAAGCTGTTTCTAAGGCTGCTAGGAGATTGCTGAAGGTTTGGCAATCCTTTAAATTGGGGCAGACCTCGGTGGCTAAAGAAGCTAAGTCTTCCGGGTTAGCTGAACTGTGGTCAGGTACAGGTACTAAGTATAATTGCTCCGAAGGTCGTAATAAAACTTGGAAAATATCTTTATGGTCTTTGGTGCTTAACATACCCATAACCCAGGTAATGTTAACCCCTAAACTATCAACATATTGCCGTAAAGATTTAGCTGCGGCAGTGTTATGTGCGCCATCAATTAAAATATTTCTCTCACGCCAAGTTAGCCATTGCAACCTTCCCTCCCAGGTAGTTTTGGCCATACCATCTTGAATAGCCTTTAAAGGAATCTGCCAACCTTTGCTTTGTAGAGTTTTGAGAGTTGCGATCGCCAAAGCCGAGTTAGTTAATTGAATGTTACCTTGTAAGGGTAAAGGGTAGTTAATTCCCTGATAACTTGCCCCTCTAATCCCGTTTTCCAAAGTAATTTCTTGGGCTGGTTTAATCCAAACAGCAGGACAATTTAACTCAGTAACTCGCTTCGCCACAACCTCCTTTGCTTCTGGCGGCAAAACACCAATTACCGCCGGACAACCTAACTTAAGAATACCAGCCTTTTCCCTAGCAATATCTGCTAATTCAGGTCCAAGGCGTTGCCAATGTTCTCGACTCAGGGAAGTTATTACACTAACCAAGGGATCATTACAGACATTAGTTGCATCTAACCTACCTCCCAAACCTACTTCTACCACCGCAACATCAACCTGAGATTGGGCAAAATATAACCATGCGGCTGCTGTAATAACCTCAAACTGAGTCGGACTTTCTTGGTTTGGTTCAATGACTGCTTGAATTTTTAGTAGTAGTTCCTGTAAAGTTTCTGAGGCGATGGGCTGTTCGTTAAGGCAGATTCTTTCTGTCCAATCTACTAAATGAGGAGAAGTATAGCGCCCAACGCAATAACCAGCCGTGGTTAATACAGAGGAGAGGTAAGCACAAACCGAACCCTTACCATTAGTCCCTGCCACATGGATAATTGGTACATTTTGATGAGGGTTGCCTAATTTTGCTAACAGCCGCTCAATGCGTTCTAATCCTAGATGAACACCGAAGCGCTGAAAAGATTGAAGTAAGGAGTCTATTGTCACTCTTTGCTTAGTAGATTAAATAAGATTGTTATATATGAGCGAGCAAAAGTTACGTAACTGGTTAAAAAAAAACTTAGGAATTACTCCTGAAGACTTACATAAGTATAAAATGGCCGTTACGATGCAACAATATGAAGTTTTAGAATTTTTCGGCGATTCTGTTCTCGGTTTTATTGTTGCGGAATATTTGGTTACTCAGTATAAATTTATTGACCAGCCGGGTCTATTTACTCATATTAAAGCTAAGCTCGTTAAAAATCAAAACTTAGCTGAGATTGCCAAAAAGATTGATTTAGCTTCTTTGGCTGTAATACCTAGCACCAGCAATAGGGAACAAATTGGCGAACAAATGCTAGCTGATATGTTAGAAGCCTTACTCGGCGCTACTTATTTAGATTATGGCTTAGAAACTTGTCAAGAAATCATTAAAAAACTATTCAACTTAGAACAGATTACCTTAAGAGAATTAATGGTAGGTAATCAACCCAAGGTTTATAATCCTCGTGAATTAAGAAAACAAGTAGAAGCTAAAGTTAAAGAAGAAAATATATCTTCTGTACAGCATAAAAATCCTGTTTCAGCCTTACAGGAGTTTTTAGCAAAAAAAGGGGAATCCCCACCAGAGTATATAGAGATTAAAAGGATGGGTGAACCCCATTTACCCACTTTTACCATTAAAGCAAGTTGTCGGTTCGGAGGTCGAAATTTATCGGCACAAGCCCAGGGAAAGAAATTAAAGGAAGCGAAAAAAAGCGCGGCTTATAAGTTATTAAATAGAGTTTTGAAATTATATTCGGATTCTTGATCAATGAATAGAAAGCTGAGTAGTCTCAACTTCTTCTCTGTTCCCCGTTCCCTAAATAAAGAAATATTCCTGCAATGATATAATATAGGTTTGTGAATTTTCATTTGTCTAGGAGAATTACAGTTCGTGAGTAAGCGTACCTTTGGCGGTAGCAACCGTAAGCAAAAGAGAAAATCTGGTTTCCGTAAACGAATGCGGACAAAAACTGGCCGTCGAGTTATCAACGCTCGCCGCAGTAAAGGAAGACAACGCCTTGCTGTTTAAGCTAAGGCCTCAAGCTATTTTATTCAAACTTTCAGCACCTGCCCCGTGGGATTGCCCAAAGCAAACCGACTCAGACACAGAAAAGACTTCCAGCAAGTTTACCGCAAAGGAATTCGTTGCTCAGGGGGTTATTTAACTCTAAGAGCTTGGCAAGAATTCCCCCAGACAGAGATAATACCTAGTCGATTTGGTATTTCTATTAGTAAGAAAGTTAGCAAAAAAGCAGTGGTTCGTAATCGTATTAAAAGGCAACTTAAAGGGGCTATACGCGAATTACTAAAACAAATCTCCCCAGGCTGGAAAGTAGTCTTAGTGGTTAAACCAGAAGCGCGAGGATGCGAATATGAACATTTTTTGCGAGAATTGAAGAAGTTATTGACAAAAGCTGAGGTATTACATGGGCATTAAAGAAGAAACTTTTTATGAAGGAGGGCCTCACGTCGGCGATCTAATTATCGGAATTCTATTAGGCTTTACTGTTATCTGCTTGCCCTTAACTGTAGGAGCAATAGTCCGCGCCCTTTGGTTGAGATACCGAATCACCGACCGCCGCATCTCGATAACTGGGGGATTTAGAGGCCGCGATCGCATGGATATTATTTATTCAGAAGTTATTAAAGTAGTTAAAGTTGCCAGGGGTGTTGGACTGTGGGGAGATATAGTTGTTACCCTCCGAGATAAGAGTCGTTTAGAAATGCGGGCAGTTCCTAACCATCGGGAAATTTATAATTACATAGCCGAAAAAGCAGCAGCGAAAACAGGTAGACCCGTCGATGCAATTAAAAGTTAACGGCTCAAGTAAGTAATAATAATCACAGATCATTAATCAATAATTACTAATAACAGACGAATGGACTTTGGTATTGGGTTTCTTTCCACTAACATCATGTTGCCAATCCTGGATTTTTTCTACGGGATTGTGCCATCTTACGGATTTGCGATTGTTGCTCTCACCCTAGTAATTCGCTTTGCTGTCTATCCCCTCAGCGCAAAATCCATTCGCAGTATGAGGCAAATGCGAATCTCCCAACCGGCAATGCAAAAAAGGGTCAAGGAGATTCAGGAACGTTATAAAAACGATCCTACCAAGCAACAGCAAGCGATGAGCGAAGTATACAAAGAATTTGGTAATCCCTTGGGGGGCTGTTTGCCAATTTTGTTGCAAATGCCAATTCTGTTTGCTTTATTTGCTACTTTAAGGGGATCACCTTTTAGCAACATCAACTATACAGTCGATTTACAAGTTTTTCCCAGGGAACAGATAGAGTTGATCCAACCTGAACCCTTTAGTACTAAACCTCAAACAATTTATGTTGATAATGGTGTTCGTTACCCAGTGGTAGCCAATGCCCCAGCCGGCAAAAAATTGGTTGTCGGGGAAAAGACACAACTTCAATTCCAAACACCTAGCGGTAAAAGCTTACAAACCTTAATTGCGGAAAATTCAGACGAAAAGATTAAACCCCAATGGCAAATTACCAAGGGGGAAGATAAGGTTAAAATCAACTCTGACGGCACTCTCGAAGCCCTAGCACCAGGAGAAGTCACGGTACAAGGGACAGTACCTGGATTAGCAGCTAACGAAGGTTTCTTGTTCATTAAAGCCCTTGGTCGTGTTGGTGCTACCGGAGAAAATGGTGCTATCCACTGGGATATCTTTGGTATGGTGCTATTCTTTGGGCTTAGCTTGTATGCTAACCAGCTTTTATCTGGACAGCAAAACAATGCGGCAAATCCTCAACAACAAACTATTAGTAAAATAACTCCGGTACTTTTTTCAGGGATGTTCTTATTCTTCCCTTTGCCCGCCGGTGTATTAATGTACATGGTTATTGCTAATATTTTCCAAACTCTTCAGACTTTCATTTTAATGCGAGAACCTTTACCAGAAAACTTACAAAAAATTGTTGAAGAGCAAGAGAAGAAAGAGAAAAAGGAAGAAGGTACAGATATCTTACCTTTTGAAAAACGTTCCAAGAAAAAAGAAAAACCATCAGGGTAGATAGCAAGTAATAAGTAACAAGTAATAAGTAATAAGTAAGATTAACTATTATTCCTATTACTTGATTGCCTGTCGAGTGAATTCAAGGGGTATTAAGTGATGATTGATCAAGCACAACATGGCCAGGAATGGTTAGAAAAACTGTTAACTTTGATGGGGCTTTCTCCCCAAGTAGAAATATCTCAACCCGATTTTGAGAGTGACTCAAAAGCTTGTTGGCTAACTATCAACCAAGCTGAACTAGACCAAGAACAAATTGAAACCTTAATTGGGCCCCAAGGTAAAACCCTAGATGCCATTCAGTACTTAGCTAATGCTTTAGTTAATTTAGGACAAGAATCTGATACCCAAAGGGCGCTTACCATCGAACTCGACAGTTACCGAATCCGCCGCCAAAAAGAACTGCACACCATGGCAACGGAAGTAGCCCAACAAGTACGAGAAACTGGGCAAGAACAAGAAATTCAATCTCTATCCTCCGCAGAACGCCGTCAAATTCATAACTTTTTAGAAAAGTCGGAAGATTTGATCACAGAAAGTCGAGGACAAGAACCCCATCGAAATTTAGTGGTAAGATTGCGAGATTGAGATGGGAAATAAAAGACATTAAGGAGTAGGGGAAGTAATAACTAACCTTTCTTTAACAAGTAGCAACTAGTAATTAGCTGTTAGCTATTACCTAACCCAAAGCGATATAGAAATACATTTTTTAGACAAAAAAGAACTATGGAACCTATCCATATTCCCCAATTACTCAAAGCACCAGAGAAGACAGAGGAAATTCAACTTCAAGAGTCTTTTGCTGAGCTAAAAACCCTGATGCCAGTGCGAGGATTACTACGAGTGACTCATCAAGGTACTTATTTAGAAGTGACAGCTAAAGCAGAAGCTATTGTTACTTTAAGTTGTGATCGTTGTTTACAACAGTACAATCATCGCCTATCTCTAGATACGCAGGAACTAATTTGGTTAGAAGAAACCCCTTTAAATTCCTTGCCTTTAGAACAAGAAATTGCTTTTGAAGAGTTAACAGAAACCTTAAATCCTCAAGGCTATTTTGAAGTTAATACTTGGTTATATGAACAGCTTTGTTTAGCTTTACCCTGGAAAAAAGTTTGTTCTTCTGATTGTCAAATTACTCCAGTAAATTCTGCCCAAGAGTCCCTTTTAGATAGTCGTTGGTCAAGTCTAGAAACCCTCAAGAAACAATTGATAGTTGATAATTGAATACCTTGATAACTGCTCACATTAAGCATTGAAAAAATGAGCTTTGGTGAAGAATTTGAATTACTCCTACGGGCTTGTTATCCTTTAATTTATATTCCTACCTTAGAGGAAGAAAGGTTAGAAAAAGCGATCAGCACTTCCGCTAACCGGTTGGGAAAGCGGGTTGTTTATACTTGGGATTTTGTTGATGGCTATCAAGATAATCCCAATAATGCTGGGGTAGGAAAACGTAACCCTTTACAAGCGCTAGAATATATCGAAAAGTTACCTCAACAGGCTAAGGGAATTTTTATTCTGCGGGACTTTCAAAGGTTTTTAGAAGATGTTGCTATCTCTCGCAAGTTGCGTAATTTAGCCAGGGTGTTGAAGGCGCAACAAAAAAATATTGTAATCATTTCTGCTAACGTTAATATTCCTGCTGATTTAACAGAAGTTTTGACGGTGGTAGATTTCCCCTTACCTACAGCGAAAGAAATTAGGGAGGAAGTAACACGATTGCTATCTGGTACTAACCAGTCTTTAGCTAATAATTTATTGGATGAGTTGGTACGTTCAGCTAGGGGTTTATCCCTAGAAAGAATACGCCGAGTTCTCACTTTAGCCATTGCTACCCACGGGCAATTACAGCCAGAAGATGTGGAATTAGTCTTAGAAGAAAAGCGTCAGTCCATTCGCCAAACTCAAATTCTTGACTTTTACCCTGCTACTGAAAAGATTGACGATATTGGTGGTTTAGATAATTTAAAAGATTGGTTATTGCGGCGGGGGGGGGCTTTTAGTGAAAAAGCGAGGGCTTATGGTTTGCCTCATCCCCGTGGTTTACTGTTGGTAGGAATTCAAGGGACAGGAAAATCTCTCACTGCCAAAGCTATTGCCCATCATTGGCATCTGCCCCTACTACGCTTAGATGTGGGACGTTTATTCGCTGGCTTAGTCGGAGAATCAGAATCTCGGACTCGACAAACCATTAACTTAGCAGAAGCTCTTTCCCCCTGTATCCTCTGGATTGATGAAATTGATAAAGCTTTTTCTGGGTTGGAAGGCAAAGGTGACTCTGGGACAACTAGCCGGGTTTTTGGGACTTTTATTAACTGGTTAGCAGAAAAACAATCTCCTGTATTTGTAGTAGCCACAGCGAATAATATTCGTTCCTTACCTGCGGAAATGTTGCGTAAAGGCAGATTTGATGAAATATTTTTTGTAGGCTTGCCCTCCCAAGAAGAACGTCGGGCTATTTATGCTGTACATTTGTCTCGATTGCGCCCCCACAACTTACCAAATTACGACTTAGAAAGACTCGCCTATGAAACACCCGATTTTTCCGGGGCAGAAATTGAACAAACCATCATTGAAGCAATGCACATTGGCTTTAGCCAAAATCGTGACTTCACCACCGATGATATCCTAGAAGCAGCGAGTCAAACTATCCCCTTAGCTAGGACAGCCCAAGAACAAATTCAATTCTTACAAGACTGGGCAGCAGCAGGAAAAGCACGTCTTGCCTCTAAGGATAGCCGTTTAAGCGATCGCATTCAACGCCATCTTAAGTGAATAGATACTTTTTCTCGGAATTATTCTAGAAGAGAAGAAAAGAGAAAATAGTTTTAAAATAAGCTACGAAAGAAAACTCCTAAGCAAAATTCAAAGAAAATAATGAAGACAATTTCCCGGCTTTTACAATTTATTATTGGCTTTATTGTCGGTATAACTATTTTGGGGGGGGTAGGTTTTGCTGCTGGGTATTATTTCTTTACAAAAATGTCAGCAAGTCCTCCCAGGCCAGTTTTTGCCGAAGAACAAGGTAAAGAAGCTGAATCAGCTTCCAAGAAAGAAGAAAAGCCTCAAGCTGAAGTAAGTCCTACAGAAGAGGATGAGGAAGAAGACAATAAGGAAGAGGAAGAGGAATTAGAACCGGGGGCTTACAAAGCAACAGTAAATTGGCCCGATGGTTTGATTTTACGGGATCAACCCGATGAAGATGCTGGGCAACTGGGGGGTATTGGTTTTGAGGAAGAAGTTATTGTCCTCAAAGAAAGCGAGAATGGCAAATGGCAACAAGTACGTATTCCTGACAGCGATCGCCAAGGTTGGGTTAAGGGGGGAAATGTGGATAAGGTGGAGGAATAAGGTAAGTAGGGCTGGTTTTAAGTTTTTGTTTCCAGTAGATCAAGAATTTCCTCGTAACGGAAATTCTTAACCAAATCCACCAGTTGATTTTTCAAGTTTACTTGTTCTGATGGGATTTGCTCTAAAATTTCAAAAATCAACTTATCATTTAATTTAGCCACTGCTTCATATAGTTGAGTTGCCCATTCTTTGGGCATGATCTCTAAGCTTTCTGGAGTCAAATTATTAGCTGTAACCTTGGATATTAGCTCTTTGGAAGTTATACTAACTTCTGAGAATTGCTGATTAGGACTTTGAGTTTGACTTGACTTTTCTACTAAAATATTAAACTGAAAAATACTCCCTTTACCAACTTGAGAATTAACAGAAATATCCCCTCCCATCATTTGTACAAATTTGCGACTAATAGCTAGTCCTAACCCAGTTCCTTGGTGTGATTTTCGCCCTATTTCTGTTTGGATAAAAGCTTTAAACAATTGCTCTATTTCTTCTAGGGCAATACCTGCTCCAGTATCTTCTATGGTAAAAGTGAGACTTGTTAATTCGTTTTTTTGATCTCCTGCTGATTCTTTCACTCCCAGGGTAACTTGTCCTTTCTCAGTAAATTTAATTGCATTGTCCAAAAGATTAATCAAAACCTGGCGTAACTTACTTTCATCAGTGCGGATATATTGAGAGATATTGGGAGAGTAATCAAAAATAAGCTGTAAACCTTTATTGTCTGCTTGCAATTTAAGCATCTTCTGAAGAAAGTTTAAAAGGTAATGTAGGTCAAAATTCTTCTTATTTAAGGCGGTTTTATTTGCTTCAATTCTTGACATTTCCAGGACATTATTAATTAAACCGAGCAAGTGTTGTCCACTTTGGTTAATAATGTTGAGAGTTTCTTTTTCTTGGGGAGTAGTAGAAGAAGTTCGGTAAAGTAATTGACTGAAGCCGATAATAGAATTGAGGGGAGTACGGAATTCGTGACTCATGTTAGCCAGGAAAGTACTTCTTGCTCTGTTGGCAGATTCTGCTTCATGTTTAGCTTGGACAAGGGCCACATTTTTGCTGGCTAGTTCTCGACGATGGTTCTCTATAGTTACTAAATCTCGATAACTTCTTAAAGCAGAGATAGTTGTGGTCAAGAGCTTTTTTTTAGTTAAGTCTACTTTAAGTTTGTAATCATTAATATCATAATCTAGAATTACTGATTCTTCTGGGGCCTCTCCTGGTTGTCCAGTACGTAAAATAATGCGAATCAAGTCGTTCTTTAATTTTTGCCGTATATATTGAACAACTTCTAAACCAGAGTTATCTGTTTCCATAACCACATCTAACAACATAAACGCAGTATCTGGATTAGCTAGTATTAACTCTTTAGCTACTTGCCCCGAATAAGCTGACAAAAAGGTTAGGGGTTTGCCTTCAAAATGAAATCTTTTTAAAGCCAATTTAGTAGCTTGATGCACTTCAGGATCATCATCTACAATCATGACTTTCCAGACATCAGTTTCTATACTTGTTTGGCTACTGTCCTGTTGTAAATTAGGATTAGTTTCTTCTTCTTCTTCAAAAACTAAAACATCATCCTCTTCTGGAACAGAATTTAGGTTTTCATTGCCCATTGTTATATTTTATCAAGTAAGCTATTGGAAATTTAAGAGGTTTGATTTAATAAAGAAGGTAGGCTAATCTTAAATATTGTTCCCGAACCCTCCTTACTTTGAACTTGGACTGTTCCTTGGAGCTTTTGTGTTACTAAGTTGTAAACAAGATGCAATCCTAAACCACTACCTCCTCTGTTTCTAGCTGTAGTGAAAAAAGGCTCAAAGATTTTAGCCAGATTTTCTTGATTAATACCTTGGCCATCATCTCTATACTCAATTTCTACTCTATCTTTTTGTTGCTCAATTGCAAAGTGTAATGAACCTGACTTTCCTGGCTGATAGCCATGGATGAGAGAATTCATCACTAAGTTAGTAACAATTTGTGAAAAAGCACCGGGATAACTTTCTACCTCAATAGTGTCATCTCCTTCCAAGGTTAAGGTATGGGAAGTTTTTTTCAATTGTGGTTTGAGGCTGATGATAACTTCGCTTAAATAGGGTTTAATAGCAAAACGACGTACTTCTAAGTTGGCTTGGTCTACAGCAACTTGTTTGAAGCTTTGGACTAATTCTCCAGCACGCTGTAAATTATGAAGAATGAGTTGGCTGCTTTCTTGGGCTAAGTCTAAATATTCTTCTAAGATAGAACGTTTTAAATTCCCTTGATTAAAAGCGGTATGCAAAGCTCTTGTTTCATCAGCTAATGTAGAAGCAGCAGTAATTCCTGTACCGACAGGGGTATTGATTTCATGGGCAACTCCAGCCACCAAATTACCTAAAGCTGCCATTTTTTCTACTTCAATTAGTTGTTTTTGAGTTGCTTTGAGTTGCTGTAAAGTCTTTTGTAATCCCTGTTCTGCTAATTTTCTTTGCTCAATTTCTTCTTGCAGGAGAAGATTTTTATTTTCTAAGGCATTAGTTAAACTTTGTAAGTGTAAATGAACCTTGATGCGAGCTAAAACTTCTTCTGAGCGGATTGGTTTGGTAATATAATCTACTGCCCCTAAAGACAAACCTTTTACTTTGTTAATCGTATCATTAAGAGCCGTCATAAAAATCACAGGAATAGCTGTAGTTAAGCTATTTTCCTTGAGACGGCGACAGGTTTCAAATCCGTCAATTCCCGGCATCATTACGTCTAACAAAATTAAGTCTGGCGGTCTATATTTGGCGAGTTCAAGAGTACTTTCACCATCGGTAGCAACCGCAACTTTAAAACCATTATTGTTTAAAGTTGTAGAGATCACTTCTAAGTTGGTAGGATTATCGTCAACTACTAAGATAATGTAATTATGGCTACTAAAATCACTGGGATTTTCTAAGAGCAAACCCATGAACTTCCTATAAAAAACAAATGTTTTTTTATCTTAACCCTTGCTCTTTTTATTGACCTGAGAGCAAAAAGCTTATCTTAGGGTCATAGCTATACTAATAATTAAAATAATTAGCAAAACTACTAGCCATCGATTGTGCCAACACCAATTTTTAATGGTTTGGCTTAAGCCATAGGTCTGATAAACAGGTCGTTCTAACTGAGCTTCGGTAGGTTTATTGATATCTTGGTAGAGAGTACAGGTTTTAGCATAGGGGCGCTTAGGGAAAGTACAAGTATCATCTAGATGATACTTGCAGCTAGGGCAAAGAAATGTTCTTTCTGGAGCATGGTATAAAGGCATACCAGGATGACCAAAAGCCTTAAGCTCATAACCACAATGAGGACAGTTAACGTTCTCTGTATCGATGTTTTGGTGGCAACGAGGGCAATTGGATATAGACATTGGTTAAAGTTGTATGGGCTTATCTTTAGGGGAGGTTGATTTACAAAGTAAGGGCGAATCACCGATTCCTGGTAGGGTAAACCGTCCTCAGCTAACTATTTAAGTAATAGTTTAATTGTGCCATCATAAAAGGGTCGTGGCTTTAGCTGACTTACTATCTAAAAAAGTATTATGGATGATAATAATTTTCTCAAACAACTATTAATGGTCGGTGTCGGCACAACTTCTTTAGCGGCAGAAAGATTACGAGAAGTTAGCCAAGAATGGGTAAAAGAAGGCAAAATTAATCCCGATCAGGCTAAGGGTATGGTAGATGATCTTATGGATCATCTCAAGTCTGAACAAGGCAACTTTGAAGGCCAGATGGAACGGCAATTGCGTAATATGTTGCAAGACTTAGGAGTATCTCGCCAATCAGAAGTGGATGAATTGCGCGGACGCATAGACCGTCTAGAACGTCAAGTGCGGGATCTAGAAAATAAACTGTGGCGTTAGGCTGTATACTGCCAACCTGTAGCCCTCCCAGAGGAAGAGTAAATGAAAGAGATATTAATTAGTTTTGGGGTAATTGTTGTTTGTGGTTTAGTATTAGCAGTCTCTATGTTGTTTACTAACGGTAAACCTCAAGAGTCTATTGCTGCTGAGTTGAATCAACCTCAAGTAATAACAACCCAAGTACCACAAGCTAAAGTAAATAATGATGCTAGGACTCTAGCTGCAAATATTAAAGCAAATAAGGAAAACATTGATATGGACAACGCTGTAACAACTTCTTCTGGACTAAAGTACATTGATATTGAAGAAGGAGATGGTGCTAGCCCCAGTAAAGGGCAAACTGTAGTTGTTCACTACACAGGAACTTTAGAAGATGGTAAAAAGTTTGATAGTTCCCGCGATCGCAACCAACCTTTTGCTTTTAAAATTGGTGTTGGTCAGGTAATTAAAGGCTGGGATGAAGGTGTCGCTTCGATGAAAGTGAGTGGTCGTCGCCAACTTATTATTCCCTCAGAGTTAGGTTATGGAGCTAGAGGTGCTGGGGGTGTAATTCCTCCGAACGCAACCTTGATTTTTGATGTAGAACTTTTGGATATTAAGTAGGGACAAGGGGCAGATCGCCCCTATACCTATATTACCAAAATGCAAATTTATCTTGATTACAGCGCCACCACCCCAGCTAGATCAGAAGTTATTGCGACTATGCAAGAAATTCTTTCTCAGCAGTGGGGAAATCCTTCTAGCTTGCATGAATGGGGGCAACGTGCCGCAACGGTTCTAGAAAGGGCTAGGATGCAAGTGGCTAGCTTGATTAATGCTTATAATCCCGAAGAAGTTATTTTTACCTCTGGAGGGACAGAAGCTGATAATCTTGCCATTATGGGGGTTGTGGGGCAATATCCAACTCCTGAGCATTTAATTATTTCTAGTGTGGAACATTCTGCCATTGCTGAACCAGTTAAGCTGTTGGAAAAATGGGGTTGGCAAGTTACTCAGTTGCCAGTTAATGAAAGAGGAAGAGTAAGCCCTTTAGATTTACAAGCTGCTTTGCAACCAAATACGGTTTTAGCTTCAGTTATATATGGGCAAAGCGAAGTAGGAACCTTGCAACCTATCGAAGATTTGGCGGAAATTGCTCACAATCGAGGGGTATTATTCCATACTGATGCAGTACAAGTGGTTGGTAGATTACCTATTGATGTACAAAGTTTAAAGGTAGATTTACTTTCCCTTTCTGGACACAAAATTTATGGGCCTCAAGGTTCTGGTGCTTTGTATGTTAGAAAAGGTGTAGAATTAGTCCCTTTATTATCAGGAGGGGGGCAGGAGTTGAACTTGCGTTCAGGAACTCAAGCTGTGGCTACTATGGCAGGATTGGGAATAGCAGCAGAGTTAGCAGCCGTAGAAATGGCCACAGAAACAATAAGATTGAGAGAGATGCGGAATCACCTTTTTGAACTTCTAGCAGATTCTCCTTACTTAATACCAACAGGAGAAAGATTACACAGACTTCCCCATCACCTTAGTTTTCGTTTAACCCCAACTTCTTCTCAGGTAACAGGTAAAACTTTGGTACGCCAGTTGAATTTAGCTGGAATTGGTATTAGTGCTGGTTCAGCTTGTCACAGTGGTAAACTCTCTCCTAGCCCCATTTTGCTAGCTATGGGCTATGGTGAAGTAGCTGCTTTAGGGGGAATTCGCTTGAGTTTAGGCAAAGATACCACTAAAGCGGATGTCGATTGGGTGGCAGTGGTGTTAAAACAAATTTTAGCAAGACTGCTAAATCCTCTAGTCTCAGCTAAAGTTTAGTTGCATTTATAACCAATAAAGTCGTCTTTCTTTTACCCGGTTGTACTTTCCCTAATCCGGAGTTAGGTAAAGTTAGTATTAAGTTAATCCATATACTGCTGTGGGTGTCTCTACCCTTATTCTAAGTCACCATCTTTTCTGTAGTGAAGACACAACTAAAGTATGACTACCCTGGCAGATTATCGAATTATCGCTCAAATTTACGAGAGCAATTTTTCTGTTGTTTATCGTGCTATTAGGAATCGAGATAGTAAACCAATTATTCTTAAATTCCTGAAGCAGGATTACCCTAGTACGCAAGAAATTGCGAAATATAAACAGGAATATGAAATAACTCGCAATCTACGAAGTGAAGGGGTTATTCTTACCTATGGGTTACAAAAATATCAAAATACTCTGGTGATGATTTTAGAGGATTTTGGGGGGGAGTCTCTCAATTTTCTGTTTAAAAAACAGCCTTTGAATTTGGAAGAATTTTTACAAATAGCCCTAAAAATTGTTGATATTTTAGCAGAAATTCATAGTGCAGGAGTAATTCACAAAGATATTAATTTAAGCAATATTGTTTATAATCCTCAAACTAAGCAAGTCAAAATTATTGACTTTGGTATTTCTACCGTTGTTACTCAAGAAAATCCTCCCCTTAAGAACCCTCAAATATTAGAAGGAACCTTAGCCTACATATCTCCTGAACAAACTGGTAGGATGAACCGGGCAGTAGATTATCGTACAGATTTCTATTCAGTTGGAGTTAGTTTTTACGAATTACTAACCGGGCAAATCCCTTTTACGGCAACAGATGCTATGGAGTTGGTACATTGTCATTTAGCCAAACAACCTCTTTCTCCCCAGCAGCACAAACCTAATATTCCTCAAGTAATTAGCAATTTAGTTATGAAATTAATGGCTAAGAGGGCTGAGGACAGATATCAGAGTACCTGGAGTTTAAAAAAGGATCTTACTAAATGCTTGGTACAATACCAGGAAACGGGAAAAATTGAACTTTTTCCTTTAGGTGAACAGGATATTTCAGAACAATTCCTTTTGCCTCAAAAACTTTATGGTAGAGAAGCAGAAGTAGCAAGTTTGTTACAAGGTTTTGAGAGTGTAACTAGTAATAGAGAAAACACTAAGACAAAAAAAACTAAATTAGTTCTTGTTTCTGGTTCTTCCGGCATTGGGAAATCGGCATTTGCTAGAGAACTATATAAACCAATTACCCAACGAAGGGGTTACTTTATTGCTGGGGAATTTGCGGAATTCCAAAGCAATATTCCTTATGCTGCTATTGCTAGGGCTTTTTCAAGTCTTGTTAAACAACTACTAACAGAAGAGCAGGATAAACTTAATCAATGGCGACACAAAATATTGGCTGCTGTTGGCAATAATGCCCAAGTAATTATTGAGGTTATCCCTGAATTAGAATTAATTATTGGTAAGCAGACTGCGGTACAAAAGTTAGGTTTAATTGAATCTCAAAATCGCTTCAATTTTGTTTTTCTTAGTTTCATGCAGATATTTTGTCAGCTAGAACATCCTTTAGTAATCTTTTTAGATAATTTGCAATGGGTTGATACTGCTTCTTTAAATTTAGTAGAGTTAATTTTAGCTGATCCCAAAACTGAATACCTATTTTTGATCGGTGCTTATCGAAATAATGAAGTGGACTCTAACCATCCTTTAACAGTAAGCTGTAACAGAATTGCTCAGAGAGGAATCCCTATAGAGCAAATCAATTTAGCCCCTTTAAATCTAAATCAAATCACACAATTTATTTCTGACACTGTACATCAAAATTGTCAAGAAGTAAGACCTTTAGCTGAGTTAGTGTGGCAAAAAACTAGAGGTAATCCTTTTTTTGTTAGTCAATTCTTACAAACTCTCTATCAAGAGAAACAAATATATTTTTACCCCTTAGCTTCTGGAAAAGGAAAGTGGCAGTGGAATTTGCAGAAAATTGAAGATATTGCAATTACTGAAAATGTAGTTGACTTAATGGCAGTTAAGCTACAAAAACTGCCCCAATCAACCTCTGAAATACTAAAAATAGCAGCTTGCATTGGCAATAACTTCGATCTCGATGTTTTATCTTTATTACAACAAGAAAATCATAATGATATTTTTATCAATCTCTTACCTGCAATTCAAGAAGGATTTATCCTTCCCAACTCTGATATTCCCCTGGAAGCAGATTGGTTTACTTCTCCTCTTTTAGTAGCTAAATATAAATTTCCTCATGACAAAATTCGTCAGTCTGCTCTCGCTTTAATGGAGAGATGTCAGCAAAATAAATTGCACTGGAAAATTGGTGTTATATTATTGCAAAAATATCAGATTCAAACCGATAAAGAAGATATTTTTACTGTAGTAGATCATCTTAATTTGGGCAAAGAAACAATTACTGATTCCACAAAGCTTTTCCAATTAGCTCGTTTAAATCTTATTGCTAGTAAAAAAGCGAGAGACACTACGGCTTATGGGGTTGCTAAACAGTATTTAATCACCATAAAAAATAGTTTAGGAGATGAAATTTGGCAAGATTATGCTTTAGCTTTTTCCTTACATAAAGATTTAGCTGAGTTAGAGTCTCTCCAAGGAAAATTTGCCCTTACAGAAACATTACTAGAAGAACTTCTGCACCGAGCTAATTCAACTTTTGACCTGATCGAAATATATAGGATGATGATTGTACATTATACAGTCACTCTCCAAGAACAGAAAGCTATAGATATGGGGATAAAAGCTCTGGATTTGCTAGAGATTAAATTACCAGAAACCAAAGATTTTTCTATTGCTATACAGCAAGGATTAGCTAAAAATGAAGAGAAAATTAGAGGTCGCGAAATTGCCAGTTTAGTTAATGAACCAGAAGGGACAAAATTAGATAAAATTTTAGCAATTAAAATTCTCAATGCCTTATTAACTTCAATCTATCTTACTAAGCAAGAGGATTTGTTTTTCCTAATTGCCACTAGAATTGTTACTCTCTCTTTAGAATATGGCTTCGTTCCTGAGTCATCCTATGGAGTTGCCTGTTATGGAATGCTCTGGATGTTTAGGGAAAACAATTATCAACAAGGCTACAAATTTGGTTTGCTTGCTCGCGATCTTAGTCATCGCTTTGGCAAGTTAGATGATATTTGTAAAACTTGCTATATATTAGCGAATAACTTAATCCCTTGGGTTAAGCCTTTAAAAGAATCTGAAGCTATTTTGGCAGAAGGGTATCATGCTGGTTTGAATGCAGGAGAATACAATTTTCTTAGCTATATTCTGATCGATAAATTACTCAACTCATTTTACCGTACTCAAAACTTAGAAAAGCTGCAAGAAGAAATGACTAAAGCTTTGCAGTTTGTCAACAAAATATCTCAAAAGTTAGCTATTGATACTATTACTGCTTTGCAAAGTATTGTTCTTAAATTAACTGGAGAAACATCTGATAAATATGTTTTAACTAGTCAAAAATTTAACGATGATGATGATCTAATAAAATGTCATAAGCAAGCTAATTATTACTCTTTATGCCACTATCATTTACTTAAAGCTAAACTATTATATATTTTCGGGGAAGTAGACCTAGCTTTACAAGAAGTTATAGCTACTGGAGACATTAATTCTACTCTTCCTGGTAAGTTTCAAGTAACTGAACATAATTTTTACCACTCCCTGTGTTTAACGGCTCTTTATTTAAAAGTTTCTCCTCAACAACAAAATCAGTATTGGCAGCAATTAGAAAAAAATCAAGCAAAAATGCAAATCTGGGCAGATCAATGTCCGGAGAACTTTTTAGCTAAACATCTTCTAGTTGCCGCAGAAATAGCTCGTATTCAGCACCAACAAATAGAAGCAATAAACTTATATAACCAAGCTATTGAAACGGCTCAGAATAGCAACTTTATGCAAGTTGAAGCTATTGCCCACGAGCTAGTTGCTCAATTTTGGTCAAGTCAAAATAACCAAAGATATGCCTTTGCCCATTGGCGAGATGCTTATTATAAATATCAATTATGGGGAGCTAAAAGTAAAGTAAAAGACCTAGAGAAAAACCATCCTGAACTGCTAACTTCCCAACCAGGAACAGTCCACTGGCAAGAAATCAATAAATCTTATACTTCCACAGTTAATACTAGTAGTAGTTCTAGTCTAGTTCTCGATTTTGTTACTGTAGTTAAAGCCTCTCAAGCCATCTCTGGAGAAATTGTCTTTGATAAGCTTCTGGCTAACTTAATGAAGATTGCTACTGAAAATGCTGGTGCTAGGGAGGGCTTTCTGCTCTTACAAAGAGATAACAAAATGTTAGTAGAAGCAGTGGCTTCTGTAGAAGATCCCTCATTAGTTTACAATACTGTACCTATTGATGCTTGCCATAACCTACCTTGGACAATTGTTAACTATGTAACCAGAACTAAGTTTGATGTTGTTCTTAATGATGCTGCTAAGGAAGGAGATTTTGTTAATGACCCCTATATTGCTTATAAACAACTTAAGTCAGTCCTTTGTACTCCCATTCTCAATCAAGGTAAATTACTAGGAATTTTATATTTAGAAAATAACTTAATCAAAGGAGGCTTCACTGAAGAACGTCTCGAAATATTGCGTATTCTCGCTGCACAAGCAGCTATCTCCATAGAAAATGCCTTACTCTATGCTTCGGTAGAAAACAAAGTTGCCGCAAGAACCAAAGAATTAAATAACAAAAACTTTGACTTAGCACACACTTTGCAACAACTAAAATATACTCAATCTCAACTTGTACAAAGTGAGAAAATGTCTAGCTTAGGCCAAATGATAGCTGGTATTGCCCATGAAATAAATAATCCTGTCAGTTTTATTTATGGCAATATAGAATATGCAAGGGAATATATCCAAGACCTACTCAACTTAATTAATAGTTACAAAGAAGAATATCCCCAGCCTTCGCAAAAAATCAAGGAAGTCACAGAAACTATTGATTTAGAATTTTTAGTTCAAGACTTACAAAAGCTGCTCAAATCTATGAAAGTGGGAGCAGAACGTATTCGCAATATTGTTGTTTCCTTAAAGAACTTTTCGCGTCTTGATCGCTTAAAGAAAAGCCCTGTGGATCTTCACGAAGGTTTAGATAACACCATCCTAATTTTGCAACATCGCTTGAGAGGCAAAGGTGAAAAACCAAGCATTAAATTAATTAAAAACTATGGTGACTTACCTTTGGTAACTTGCTATGGAAGCCAATTGAATCAAGTATTCATGAATCTTCTCGCTAATGCCATCGACGCTTTAGAAGGCAAAGGTAGCGAACAAAATATCTCTATTAAAGACCCCACAATCACCATTACTACTGAACTAGCTTTCTCAGTTGCTATAATCCGTATTATTGACAACGGGCCAGGTATAAGTACAGAATTACAAAGCAAGATCTTTGACCCCTTCTTTACCACAAAATCTGTTGGTTCTGGTACTGGCTTAGGCTTATCCATTAGCTACCAAATAGTCGTCGAGAAACACGGTGGCAGCCTCAGTTGCCATTCTTTTTTAGGTCAAGGAACTGAATTTATTATTGAAATTCCTTTAGCTAATTACTAACAGCATTTATCATTTATTATTAATAATAAATTTTCTTTTGTCTAAGCCAAGTAATGACTTCCGCGAAGCGGCTGACTTCCCAATAAAAACCATGTCTCAACTACCTACAACCTTAGACGATGCGATCGCCCAAGCTAAACAAGCGACTCAAACAGCTCTTAATGATGGTCATAGCTGTCTGCAAGTTGAGTTAGTCTTAGCAGAAATTGCTCTTCAATCTCAATATATTGCTAAAGAGTTTACCTCCATACTCTCTGAATATGGTTCCGGCTTAAAAGTTTTCTTCCCTGACGCTGGTGCTGCTGCTTTAGCTTGTCGAGATTGGGGAGAAGTACCCTTTAAAATTGAAGATCTAGGTACTAGTCGCTCCCCTGTTACAAGGAGAATTAGTTCAGAAGATCGAGCCTTCCTCGTCGTTAGTCCTTCCTCAGTAGAAGTAGAACAAGTAGAAAAACTCTGTAACCTCGCAGAAGATCGCCCTGTAATCATTCTTATTCCTCAACTAGAAAACGTTTCCGTCGTCGGCATTGGCTATGCTGCCCGTCAATTAAGGGAGCGCTTCCTCAGCAATCTTTTTACCTCCTACTATGTTAGATCCTTAGAAGGGGCTGCTCTGACACGCTTCTATCCCTCTCCTTGGCAGGTATGGCTAGAAAAAGGAAAAGACTATGAATTAGTAACTGAGCTACAACAAAAGCCAGTAGGAGAAGCATTAGAGCGCATCATCTTCTCTGCCATTAACCCAGAGACTGATACTCCACAATCAAACCATAGACCCAAAAAAAAGGGTGTTTTTGCTAATATGCAACGTTTTCTCAAAGCCTTGAGCCAATAAAAGTTGTTATTTATCTCCCTGTTGTGCTAACAGTTGGTTTTCAACTTTTCTCCTGCTAGGATAGTAGTGTGAGAATGAAGGTATAGATGACAGCGTTTGTTTTTATTTAGTATTGACAGGTTTCTTCCCGTTTAGTATTGATAGACTTCTGTTGTGAAATCTGATTTCCTCTTAATCTCGACACACACACAGTTTTAACTTGGGACACAAACTATGTCAATTTATGTAGGCAATCTATCCTATGAGGTAACGGAAGAAGACCTCAGTAATGTTTTTGCCGAATATGGAACAGTCAAGCGGGTTCATTTGCCTACTGATCGTCAAACAGGCCGTATGCGTGGCTTTGCCTTTGTGGAAATGGAAACAGAAACCGAAGAAGAAGCAGCAATTACCCAGCTAGATGGGGCAGAGTGGATGGATCGCGAAATCAAAGTTAACAAAGCCAAACCCCGTGAGAAAAGGAACTCATTTGGCGGTGGCGGTGGCGGTGGCGGTGGCCGCAGAAACGAGCGCTCTCGCTTCTAAGATAGCTTAAGCCTAGATAATGAGCTAATTAAATCGACATAGAGAGGTTTTTAACCACAAAGAAGACGCAATAATTTATAGCTTGCGTCTTCTTTGTGAAAAGAGGGCTTAAATAGCCTCTATATCCTTTTCTGCTGTACGAATCCTCACCACTTGTTCTATATTCGTCACAAAGATTTTTCCATCACCAATTTTTCCCGTTTTGGCTGTAGTCATAATTTTGTTGACGACCCTCTCTAATAACTCATCTTCGATAATCACTGCTACTTTCAGTTTTTGGAGAAAATCAACCTTGTACTCATTACCTCGGTAGCGTTCAGTTTGCCCTCTCTGTTTGCCAAAACCCCGGACATCAGAAACTGTCATACCAACAACCCCTGCGTTGACCAAGGCGGTTTTTACTTCTTCTAGCTTTGATGGGCGAATGATGGCTTCTACTTTCTTCAAACCACTAACTCCTTTGTTAAGCCTACTCGTATTTACAGCATAGTACGCTCTTACATAAAAAGATTAAAGTTTTTGTAGCTTTTAATACTTTTCATGGTGATTCTGTTTGGCTAAGGAAGGCGACTCGTAACGCGACCAAGAATTTGCTCCGAGTTAACTAAACCAAAAGAGCGGCTATCAGTGCTGGCTGAAGCATTATCTCCTTTGAGGAAACAAGAACCATCTTCAAACACCCCAGTTACTCTTTTGACTAAGCGCAAGTTTGACAAATGAGGATGTTTAGCAACGACTAAATCCCCAGGCTTAGGGAGCTTGTTTTTATAAGCTTGGGTATCAACAAGAATCTCTTCCCCTGGTTGTAGCAAAGGTAGCATAGAAACTCCTGTAATCCTAAGCCGCCAGCGCTTCCTCAGCAGCCAAAGCACTAGTTCTTTTGTGCTGCTTTCCCCTAATACCATTGATAATTAATTAAACATTAAACATTTATCAAAGGAGAAACCAAACCTCTTAATTGCTGCCAAAGATTTTGAGACAGTAACTAGGAAGCTCAGTTTCTATAATTTTATGCTAATAAATTCAGTTAGCTAGCTTTGACCCAAGCAACATCGCGATCTTTTGTTGCCCAGAACATATCATGAATCTTATGTACAGCATCCAAAAGTTCATTAGCGTGTTGTGAGTTAACTTCTACTTTACAAGAAGAGCAAAGTTTGGCAGCTTTCCAGAAAGTATCGTGTAAATCAGGATACTTATCTAAGTGTACTGGCTTAAAGTAGTCAGTCCAGAGAATGAGTATTTCTTCTTTTGCTTTCTGAGCTTGCTCTTCTTTGATGGCAACATAGCGAGAGAAGGTATTGTTATAAGCAATTAAAGCTTCTTTGTCGCTAGGATCAGGAACTTCTAGATCAAGAAGCTTTTTGGTCATAGAAACTACAGCTTCTGTATAAATTCTAGCAGCAGCAGGATCATAAACACCGCAAGGTCCATCGCAGTGAGCGCTTACTTCCTGAGCTGGAAACCAATTTTTTACTTTTGAAGCAAATTTTTTGAGCATAGTATTCACAAGTTTGTTAGTTTTCAGTGCTGTTGAAAAAAATATTCACAGAGAGAGTCGTGTAATTGCTTACCGCTGAGTATCCCCCCCCTACCCATCTAGCTTAATGTGATTCAGGTAAGGGAGCAAGGTGATCAATTGATAATTATTATTGATAATTATTAAAGAACTATTACCCTAAAAGCTTACAAAGTTAAGGGAACTCCTAATTTTCCACCCCGCAGCAAGTCGGTAACTTCATCTGTGTATTGGTGAAACTGTTGGAGACGCTTAGTTTGATAGTCACGTTTTTGGGGTAAATCAATGACTACTTCTGCTTGGATTTTACCAGGGCTAGGAGTGAGAACATAGACCCGTTGGGAGAGAAACACTGCTTCTGTCACATCGTGGGTAATCATTAAAATCGTCGTATCAGTACGCCGCCAAATATCCAACAGGAATAGTTGCATATTCTCTTTCGTTTGTATATCTAAAGCCCCAAAAGGTTCGTCTAGTAAAAGAATTTTGGGCTGACAAGCTAAAGCACGGGCGATCGCCACTCTTTGTTTCATGCCCCCCGATAGTTCTTTCGGATAGGCTGTGGCAAATTGGGATAAGCCGACGACATCTAAGTAATAAGCTGCTGATTCTTGCCGTGCTTTTTTAGCCATCCCTTGAAGTTTGAGGCCAAATTCTACATTAGCAGCTACTGAGAGCCAAGGATAAAGGGTATATTTCTGGAATACCATACCACGATCTGAGCCTGGGCCTGTTACTTGAACCCCATCAACAACAATCTTTCCCCCGGTGGGTGTTTCTAAGCCTGCAACCAGTCTTAATAAAGTTGATTTTCCTGAGCCTGAAGCACCAACAACACAGATAAACTCTCCTGTTTCTACGTGCAAGTTGATATCTTGCAGGGCTAAGAAAGAGCTTTTACCAGTAAGAAATTTTTTTTCTAAGTGACAAACTTCTAAGTGCATGATGTTTTGCTATTTGCTCATCGCTAATTGTTTTGTTAATTATTGAATGTTTTCCTCTTCAGCAATTAATCAAATGCCCATTTACAACTGCTTTTGAGTAACAAACGAAAGGATAAATCTAGAGCGAAGCCAATTAAACCAAGAACGATTAAACAAGCAAATATTTCGTCAGTCTTAAGGAACTTTTGAGCTAATAAAATTCGCTTACCTAAACCATCTTCTGCGGCAATTAATTCAGCTACTACTACTAAGTTCCAAGAAGCAGCCATATTAATACGAAAAGCATCAATAATATTGGGAACAATGTAGGGGGTAATTACTTGAAATAAGACTTGGTGGCGCAGTCCCCCTAAAGTATAGGTTGTTTCAATCAAATCCTTGGGAACAAATTTCACTGCATCCATAATCATCAAGATATTAAAAAAGACTGTGCCGATAAAAATCAGGGCAATTTTTGACTCTTCATTGATATCTAAATAAATAATTAATAAGGGTACAAAAGCAGGGGCAGGCATATAGCGGACGATGCCAATTATGGGTTCAAATAAAGCACGAATACTAGGAAAAGTTCCCATAGCAATGCCAACCGGAATAGCCACAATTACAATAAAGAAAAAGCCAATTCCTACTCTAAAAACGCTAGCAAAAGTATCTTTAATTAAAAAACCCTTTTCCCAAAGCCGAATAAAAGCTGCCCCTACATCTTGGGGACTAGGAAGAAAAATTCCCTCTATCCCCCCGTAATTGGAAATTAACCACCAAGTACAAAAAGGAATAATTACTGAGAGGGAAAGCAGAAATAAATTCAAAGAACGGGGAATATCTTCGGTGATACGCCAAAATACAGTTGGTTTTAAACGTTTATCATTTCTCATCTATCATTAAACATTTATCTTCTGTTTTTTGACTAACTTGATTAAAAGGTAACAAGTTCACCTATGACCTATGATTCTGCATAAGCTTTAACAAATTGGTCATCGAGAATTTTTTCTAAATCAGGGGCTTCTTCAATAAAACCTACACCTACCATAAAATCAGCCATTTTTTTAGCTGCGTAGGGCATATACTTCATAGAATCTCCAGGACTAAATGCTTCTAGGTTTTCCTCAATGGTAAATATTTTTGTTCCTTCCTTGAACAGTTGGAGTTCTTCGACACTAACATCTGCCCGTTTAGCCATAATTTCGTCAGCTTTTTCGGGATTTTCTGCCATAAAATCAAGGACATCAAACCAAGTATTAACCAAAGCTTGAACTTGTTCTGGTTGTTCGTCTACTAACTTTTGAGTAACTACTAATAAATCAGGTATAGCCCCAGGAAACTCTTTAGAAGTAATTAATTCTTTGCTTCCTTCCCGTTCTAATGCTATCAACCAAAAAGGTGGGAATGCTCCCACCGCATCAGTTTTGCCTGCTGCAAAAGCTGCTGCTGCTGCTCCTGTTTCTAGGTTAACTATTTTGACATCATCCCTAGACATTCCTGCTTCTTCTAAAGCCAGAGAAAGGAGAAAATCATCTACAACTCCTTCTTCAACAGCAACCTCTTTCCCTTCCAAATCTTCGATACTATTAATTTCTTCTGTAACAATAATTTTGTCATTACCCGCTGAATTATCATTAACTAATACTGCTACCTCACCGTCTATCGCTTCTCCAGCGAAGGAAATAGTATCGTTTAAGGTTTGGCAATTGCCATCAATTTGTCCAGCGGCTAAAGCGTTCATAGACTCTAAATAGCCATCAAACCACTTCATTTCAACATTGGCATTATTCTTCTCAAATAATCCTTCTTCTTCGGCGATCGCCCAAGGCCACCAACCGGCCCAGTTACTATAACCTATAACAATAGGAGCAGAAGTAGAAGAGGATGGGCTACTCGTACTCGTATTTGTATCAGCCGGGTTGCTTTCGGGAGAGCGGGAGCAACTAACCGCTACTACTAAGCTAAAGAAAAAAACCGTACAGAGGGAAAGAAATTTTCGCTTTGTCATCAGTTAAAACAAGTCCTCACAAGTTAGAAAAAATATTTGCTGTGGCTAACAATTCTCCTGTGTCCAACCAATCTGTTGCTGAAAATAACCCAGTAAACCACAAACTCATCATAGTCGCTGTACGAGCTGTTGTGGTTTCGAGCCAGTCGAACCAAGCTTCTAAGCCAATACCTGTTTTAGCAGAAATGGGAAGAATGGTAACATCAGGATTGATTTTGCGAACATTGGCAGCCATTTGAGCAATATCTACATCTAAGTACGGGGCCAAATCTATTTTTGTTAGTAGTAAACAATCTGCTTCTTGGAACATAACTGGATATTTGAGGGGCTGCTCTTCTCCTTCTGTGATGCTTAAAAGAGCAACCTTAGCGTGTTCTCCTACTGATAATTCTGCTGGACAAACTAAATTACCGATATTTTCTACTAATACCAACTTTAAGTTAGAAGGGTCATGGTTTTGTAGTAAAGATTTAATCCCACCAGCGACCATTTTGGAGTCTAGACGGCAATAAGGCTTGGTTTGAATAGCAACAACCGGAACATCGTATTGACGCAATTTTTGGGCATCTAATTCTGTATTAATATCTCCTTCAATAATTGCGATTTGCAACTCCTTACTGAGGGCAGCAAGGGTACTTTCTAATAGCACCGTTTTACCAGCTCCAGGAGCGCTTATAATGTTGACGCAGCTAATCCCCCACTCATCTAAATGAGCGCGATTGCGCTCTGCTTCTACTTGGTTTGTCTGAAGTAGATGGGTTTCCCAAGCTGCGTCTAAAGTTTGGTGCATGTTGACAAAGTTCTCCCGCTTGATATGACGAATTTAAGCTGGTAGATGACCTGACCCTTTGGCTAACAAAAATACTAAATTCCCCATTAGGAAAATGGGTATTGTGAGATAGTAACCTGGAATTGAAAATTTGGAGCTAAGTGTAAAGTAACATTACTAATTTTCTCATTTTCCTCTTAATCTACCCTTACTAAGCGAATCTCTGTACGTTGTTGTTGAGGGGATTCCGGAGGAATATTAGGGACTGGAGAGCTAAAACCTTTTCCTTCTGCTACTAAGTTATGATCTAGTCCTTTACTTTTTAAGTACTGCACCACGATATCAGCCCTAGCTTTACTTAGCTTTTGATTGACATCAGAGGGGCCAGTTTTGGAGGTATGGCCAATAATTCTTACCGCAACGGTTTGTTTGTTAAATTCTTTGATTTCTGAGCTTAACTTATCTAAGGTTTGCTGCCCTTCAGGGGTTAATTGAGCAGAGCCTGTAGCGAATTTGACTTCACCTCTAACTTTTAAGTTACCAATATCAGGGGCTTGGGAAATTTCTTGCGGCTGTAATTGTTTGGTAGTTTCAGCAATAGTGTTGCCTTTACCAAGTAATTTATCAGCTAGTTGAGGATTATCAGCTTTAACTAAATTAACTAAAGATTCGCTATTGTCCGCTGCTTTTTTGATTAATTCAGCAGTAAATAGCTGTTCGGGGTTTTGGGGAACATTATTAACTCTTCCCGCTAAAGCTAAGGTGGCTGCGGTAGAGGTGATTCTTTGGGTGAGGGTTCCTTGGTTCATCCAATCCCTTGTTTCTAAGGAAGTGAAAAAATCTATCCCTTGCAAAACAGATTTAGCTTCATTGGTAGGTAAATCTCCATCCTCAGCAATTTGAGCCTGTAATTGAGAAGGTTGGCTAACATTACTGTCAATACGACGATAATAAGCTGCCAATAAATCCGCAATTTTCTCTGGTTGAGATTCAATGATACGATTACTCGCTGCAATGACATCTACAATTGCGTTGGGGGCATCTTCGCTTGATAAAACCACCGTATATCCTTTTTGCCTGGCTTGGGTAACATAGGGTTCCCAAATGACTGCTACAGCTACATCTTTATTTGGATCTTGCAATAATTGCCAAGCTTCTGAAGCATCCGCAACTTTAATAATCTCAAAGTCAGCAAGGTTAAAAGCTTCAAATTTAGTACTTAAAACTAAAGCTAAATATTCACTAGGAGTATCTCCTGCATAGGCAATACTCAAGGTTTTATTTTGACTTCTTGCTTCTGCTTGAAGCTTACTGAGATCCAAAAGGGATTTAAGATTGGAATATTTAGGAGTATTTAAAACTACTGCATCCGCCCCGATGGTACGATCAATAAGACCAACAATTTTTGCTTCGGGTTGATGTTGAAGGTATTGATCTAAGGTTGTTACTAATAAATCCGCTTGACCTTTATTCAGCATCTCGGCACGCAAAGACTGGTCAAATTCATTTTGGTAATCAAGACTTAAGCCAGTTTCTTGCAAAGCTGCTTGAAAATCTTCGCTGCGAAAAGTACTGTAGCCGCTAAAGGTATCTCCCAAAATAGTAAATTCACCTTGAGCAGGATTATTATCAGTTACATTACCAATAGATATTCCACCTGGCTTGAGTTTGGTCAGAAAAAAATAACCACCGCCAAGAAGACCTGCGGTAATTAACAAAGCTAGAATTAATATAGTGGGGTTGTCTTGCTTGTTCATGTTACGGAAGAATCGGGGAGTAGGGAATAGCTTACTTGTTAGCCATTTACAATAATTTTGGTGTTGATGTAACTGACTTTAAAATTCCATCTTCCAATTGATAAATAGCTGCCATAATGCCATTTTCTGGATTAGTTAAGAGAGATTTTTTGACATTATCTAAGTAATCAATAATATTTTTTTGCAAAATGGGTCTTTCTACTTTAACTGTATGATTATAATCCCAAATATCCCATACTAAAATACCAACACCAACAATGGGATCTATCATACTTGCTCCTAGTTCTGCCCCCACTGCACTACCGGTTTTAGCTGCTAACTTAGAAGCAGCTTTTCCCGCAAATTTAGCACTGATTTTACTACCCACTTTCCCAGCAAAACTAATGATCAAAGGTTTAGCTAATAAATAACCGCCTCCTCCCACTAAAGCTTTTAAGGATAAATTAGAAATATTACCATCGGTATCATTAACAGTGGTAGAAATATCGCTGAGGTAACGATTCCATTGCCCTTGGGGAATTTTGTAACTACTTTTAACTTGCTCAATATTATCTCCCAGTTCAGCTAGATATAAATTAACAGTTTCTGTGGTTAAAACTTCTAGCTTGATTTGGGCATTTTTGGGTAACAGTACTCGTTTAGCAAATTCTTTTTGAAAGTTTTGAGTCAACTTGGCCGCCACCACTTCTTCAGGAGTAAAATCACGAAAATTTAGTTTATGTAACACCGAAGAAGATAGCCAGGTAAATGGTGTGGAAAATTCAATCTTTTTTTGATTAATATAACCAAAATACCAATCCAAAAAGTTATCTACGCGAGGAATAAGTTCTTGCTCCCACTCATCTAATTCATGGGAAGCAAACTCTTCAGCAGTTTCCTCTGCATCTTTTATAGCTACAACAACTGCTTCATTAACTTTGTCTAGTTTCGGGCGAGGCTTAACCACAACTATAGGGTTGGGTTGCGTTAGTTTTTGCGTTGCTGTAACTCCTTCTGAGGAAGCAATTAAAAATCTACCGACTAAAGGAATTATTACTAATAAAATCACTGTTGCCCAAATAAAAGGAGCAACGGATTTAATAAATTGACTTAATGCTTTGAGGCGCTCTGTTTTTTGTTCATAGTTGGCAGTTTTTTCTTTTTTGTTTGCCGTCACTTCTGCCTTTTTAACAGAAGCAACTTGAGATGTTTTTTCCTCCTTAACCACAGAAATTGGGGTTACTTGTGGAACTGTTTTAACCACCTTCTGAGACGTTGACTCTAGTGGGGCTGAAGAAGCTTCATCAAACCGGGAAGCAACTAACTCTTTACCTAAAAGTATTTGTTCTTCACCGCTATCTCCTTGTAACCAAACCACAGGAGAAGCGAAACTATGACCTTTAATACTTAAGTCTAAATAACGAAAAACATATTCTACTGTTCCCTTAATTCCTTGAGCTAATAAAGTCTGTTCTTGCTTAACTAAATTAAATCCTAATTGTTTACCTATTTGGTAAGGAATAACAGTAAAATCGGCTCCCGCCCCCACTATTACAGAAGCAGAAGCTACTTTGTTTTTGTATTTGAGATTAACTTGATAGCTAGGCAACCATTTGTCAGTTCTAACTTCTCGTAAGCTAATGGGTAAACCTTCGAGAGAATCAAGATTTTGAGGTAGAAAATAAATAGCAAAATTTTGCCGCGAACATTTCGCTAATTCAATTGTTTCTTCCCAAGCTTGGCTATGGGCAATTACTCCTTTGGTATTGTAGGCAATATATTGGTTTCCATAGTTATTAAGCTTCTGGCGGTTGCGGTTGAGCCAGTTAAGCAGAGCGTATTTTTCCTGTACCGATGGTTTTTTCTGCATCCTCGCCTATTACCTATTACCTATTACCTATTACCTAAAAATCATTAGTCTTCGGCGGAGGGCCAACTGTACCGGAAGGGTTGGCAAATAAGTTATCACCAGCTTCGTTTTGATAGATACAATCAATTTCTGGTTTACTATCCAAACTGCCAATAAAACCGAAGGTATTGAGGCGCTGTTTACAATCGCGAACCTCATTATTTGTAACCAGCTTTTTCTGCTCCAAAATTGACCAGTTATTCCGGCGTAGAACACAACCTGGCTGGACAATCGGCTGAGTTACATAAACATGAAAAGGGTTGAGAGTAACAAAAACCTTCGTATCAGTAACAATAGCACTAGCTCCATACTGGACACAAAGTTCCGCATTGGGGGCGCTGCGATCAATTGCTTCCCTAGAATTTATGTTTTCCACCCCAAAACTAGTGGCGGTGCTAAAGAAAATGCCCACACCAATACCGAGAATGAAGATACCTCCTATAATTGCTATGGCTGCGTAGCTCAAGCCAAAGGGCAAGGTAGGAGAAGATTTGCTGGGTTTTGATCTTGGTATCGGTTCTCTGTCTCTATAGTCTCTAGGGGGAGGAGATGGAGGTCTACGTCTCATATTGGCTCAGGTTATTGCTAAGGCTATTAACTATTGTAGTAATTTTACAGAAGGCGGCTTGACTATAAAGAAAAAAACCGCTTCAACAGAAGTTAAAGCGGTTTAGCTCATCCAGGTCAACATCTCTATAGAGTTCTCTATTCAAAAGAGGCAATATTATGCAGAACCTGGATTTTTGTTACATTACTTTACACAATGGTTTTCCTGAGACATTATTTTCTTTTTTGTGGAGAAGCTAACAATATTCAGTTCCGTTGCTTCAACACCAGTTTCTTTTTCTAGGCGATCGCGAATAAAAAGAAGATTAACATGGCGAGAAAAAACCATTAAGTGCCATTGTCTTAAAGGAGAATCACTTTCTATGTCCCAGGGTAGAAGGGAGTTTACCTGCTTTGCACCGTAAGTAGCAGCTAAATGATGGATTTGTGCTTCTTTAAAGCTAGAGTCAAATTTAACTAAAAGTTCCCCAGGTTGATAGTTAACTCCAGTTTCGGACTCCGTTGGTAAATTGAGATATTTTTGGACTAAATCTTCAAGAGATTTATGCTTCTGCCAACTTAGATCCACAGATGGTTTTTGTTCCTCATCCAAGTTTATGGCTTTCCCCTTAGCCCCCTTAACCCGAAAAACGATATCGTTACAATCTTTCTGAGAAGATTCTTGAGGAACTAAGTTTTCTAAGACAAAAGTAACTTCTTTCCCTCCTACATCTACGATTTCTCCCAGGGAAAGAGATGGCTTGAAGTTAGCTGTGGCGAAAGAAAACAAGGGATTAAGTCTTTTTGGTAGCGCTCCCTCGGTTATTTTGAGGCGATTGAAAACTTGCTCTAATGTACCTTGGGGAATTAACATCATCCCCAAGGTATCCCCAGGATTCATCATAAAGGTATCTGTTAATGAACAATCTTCACTACCCAAGGTTGTTAAGTTACCTAAGTTACGGTTAAAACTCTTACCTGGAGTCCGATCTGTAATGACAATCCGCCCCAATTTGGAGTTACTTAAAGCGCGGGTAACAACTTCAAGCAGAAATTTGTGGCTACCAACTTCATAATCTTCCAGACGAGTCAAGCTAAAAATAGCTAATTCCCCTTGATAACCGCCACCATTATAAAGAAATTCAAAACTAACTTTTCCTGTTTCACCAACAGTAAAAAAGCCAGATGTGAAGGCAGTATCTACTTTAGGGTGGGGGATTTTTTGTAGATAGAAGTGGGGAGTTATAATTGTTTTTTTAAAAAGAAAATCTGCAATGGAGGCTGACTCGTCCATATTCTATTTCAAGTCCATAGTTTTGAGATTATTTCTAGCTTGGTAGAATAAAGTTATTTACTGAATTTTCTGAGTAATATTTAGCTCCACAATTGATGATTAAGCTTTTAAATCTGAATCATAATTGCCATAAAGCTGTGTTCTATTTAAGTAAACCTGGCTTTTCCTTAAATGAGGATTATTTCGCTAATCTTTACCTTAAGTGCTTATTTTAGCAAAACTAAAAAACTTGTCTATTGAGGATATTGAGAATATTTTATACAGCTTAGTTGCCTCTACACCAGAGCAATTAATCTCTCTACTTTAGCGGCTAATTCCCGTTTGTGTATTAAGCCGTCTATCCACTTTTGGTACTTTGTCGATTGTTAGTTGACGAGGAAGGAGAAAAGGAAATCAGCAACAGGTATTTTCTAAAAAATCGCCTTCTTATTAGCTTTGTCGAACTCTCTCCTCCGCAAGAAGTAGCTTCTTTAGCTCAAAAGTACACTAATGACGACAAAGAGGTATACCCTCTGGTACTACTTTCTACCTCGTGAGCAAGAAGCTTTAAACAGCATTAAAAATTATTATTTGAGACATATATTTAAGGTAAGCAAAAAAATTTACTGAGTTTCACCTATGGCTTTATTAAAAATCGGGGACTTTTATCCCACCTATACCCAAGATTTATTTGATGGCGAAGAAGTTAAAGGACTTGCGGTTTACGCTGGACTGACAGAAGAAAAGATTGGTTCCATTCATGATGTCTTAGTAGATGAAACTGGTAAGTTTCGCTACTTTGTTGTTGACACAGGATTTTGGTTTATTGGTAAAAAAGTCTTACTTCCTATGGGTCGTTGTCGCATTGACGACAACAAACAACGTATTTATGCCACAGGTCTAGAAAATAAGCAACAAGCAGAACACTTGCCAGAATATGACGACACTATGACAGTAGATTATGAATATGAAGAAAGAGTGCGTAATGTCTATCGTCCGAGGGCAGCCCCAGCAAATAATCATTCTGCTTTGAACCGGGGCGATCGCTATGAAAGTCAGCCAGATTTATATCAAATGCCAGATAGTCGCAAACTTAGGTTATATGAAGAACGACTTGTGGTTAATAAAAATCGCTACAAAACCGGTGAAGTTGCTGTGGGTAAACACGTTGTAACCTCACCAGCTAAAGCTACAGTGCCTGTAGAGAGAGAAAGGGTGGTTATCGAACGTTCTGAACCTACTAACCCAAGGACAATGGTTAACCCTAGTGTTGCTAGTTTCCAGAATCAGGAACTAGCTAGGGTTGAGGTGCATCGGGAAGCGGTTGATGTTCACAAAGAAGCTTTTGTCACTGAAGAAGTTAATATTAAAAAGGAAGTTACCCAAGAGTTCGTTGAAGCTGAAAAAAATTTGCGCCGTGAGGAATTGGATGTTGAAACTCAGTAAAGTTGATGTTTAAGCTTTACCCTTTGCCCCCATCAGTGTATCTCCGACACAACTATATTATCCCTACGGTAAACCCTAAAAAACCTTTTCGTAAAACCGTATTACTTTTTTAGTTGCTATCTAATATCCTAAAAGCATAGAGAAGAAAAAACTTCTCTTAGTTCTAAAACATTCTTTTATTTGATTTAATGTTAGGAGGTATTTAGATGGCACTCATTCGTTGGGAACCTTTCCGAGAAGTTGATAGCTTACAAAGGGAAATGAATCGGCTGTTTGAGAGTTTATCACCTACTGATAGAGATAGTAATAATCTTGGTTCATTTATCCCTGCTGCTGAATTAGAAGAAACTGCTAATGAGGTTCTTCTCAAGGTAGAAATTCCGGGTTTAGATGCTGAAGACTTGGATGTTCAAGTTACGGCGGAAGCAGTTGCGATTAGCGGTGAACGTAAGTCAGAAACTAAAACCGAAGAGAAAGGCATGACTCGCAGTGAATTCCGCTATGGTAAATTCCGCAGGGTAATTCCTTTACCGACTAGGATTCAAAATACTGATGTCAAAGCTGACTACAAAAATGGTGTTTTGCATCTAACTTTGCCGAAGGCAGAAGAAGAGAAAAATAAAGTAGTGAAGGTTACAATTGGCTAAATAATTTATTTAATTACTAAAATCTTAGTCCCTGTCAAAACATTTTTGACAGGGACTTTTTTTTGCAAGATATCATCCTCAAGCTAGATTTGTTCCTTGAACCTAGTTTCTATTATTGAGCCAATAAGGTTGTCATCTACTAACTCAATTAAGGAACTTGCAAGTCCAAGTCCCTTAATTAGTTTGTGGACGAACAACTAGGGATTTTTAGATGAGAATTGCAAAAATACTCGGTATTTTGGCTGTCACAAGTTCTGTGGCATTAGTAGTAGTTATTGCTAAGACTATATCTATTAATGTCGGGGAACATTACCGCTACCGCGATGCCTTAATTGCCCAGAAAGAGAAAGACGCTACCTTTAATCAAGATATTCTCAAAGCCAGGTACAAACTACTAGCTTCTTCTTGGACTTTGAATAAACATTTACAAGAGCAAAAGGAGTTACAAAATAAGCTACTCAAAGTCCCTAGCTTTATTGGTAATAGAGGGAAAATTCGGCTTAAAAATATCTTAAAAGAAAGAGCAGAAGTTATGGAGGAAAAAGCTCTTTTAGTAAAACAATTTCAAGATAAAAATATTTTACTTAAGAATTCTTTAAAAGAGCTGCCTATTATTATTGCTGAACTAGAAGAATCTCCTATAACGAATCAAAGTCAACCTTTGCAATTACTTATTGATGACTTATTTTATAAAATTGTCGTTAACAATTTTAATGTCAATGAAAAACAATATCAGCAAATCGATAATCAACTAAAAACAATCTCTGGTTTGAAAGGTCGCTATCCTGAGAAAGAAAATGAGTTAATTACATCTGCTATCGATTATAGTCGAATCATCCTCACCAATACGCCTCAAGTTAACCAACTAACCACAGAGATTCTGGATCTTCCCACTGCCCAGTTAAGTGAAGAATTAGAAATAAACTACAGCAATTATTATCAAAAAGCTATACAAACCAATGATATTCTTAGTTTAGTTGCTTATGTTTTATCCTTAATTATTATGGGTTGTTTGGCTTATATTGTCATAGATAAATTAGTTCAAGCCAATCGTAAAACCATTAACATTCTAGAAACTATTACCGATGCTTTTATCGCTTTAGATTCCCATTGGAATATCACCTATCTTAATCACCAAGCCACCCAACTTTTATCTCAAGAAACAGTAGCTTTAACAGGTCATAGTTTTTGGCAAGTCTTTCCAGAAGCAGCAGAACCATCCTTTAAAAAAAAGTATTACAAAGCAGTTAAAAAAAGTGAATTTGTCACCTTTGAGCAGTATTTTGCTTCCCTCCAACAATGGCTAGAGGTACGGGCTTATCCTCGCAAAGATGGGTTATCAGTTTTCTTAAGCAATATCACTAAACGCAAAGAAGCTGAAGCAGCTTTAAAAAAATTCAATGAAGAATTAGAAATTAGAGTGGAAAAACGTACGGCTCAACTTGCTCACGCCCACGAAGAAATAGTTGAGTTGTACCAATATTTAAAAGAAGAAAATGAGCGTTTGACAGAAGTAGACAAACTCAAAACAGACTTTATTTCTACAGTTTCCCATGAACTAAGAACCCCCCTAACTTCTGTATTAGGTTTTACTAAACTAATTCAAAAAAAACTAGAAGAAGTTATTTTCCCTGCTACTAATATTGAAGAGAAAAAAATTACCAGAGCCGTTAAACAGGTGAAAAGTAATCTCAGTATTATCATTTCTGAAGGAGAAAGACTGACTGCCTTAATTAATGATGTTTTAGATTTGGCTAAAATGGAAGCAGGCAAAGTTGAGTGGAAGGAAGAAAGCATCAACATTAAAACTATTTCTCAAAGAGCGATCGCCGCTACTTCAGCACTTTTTGAACAAAAAGATTTACAAATTATTGAAGAAATTGACCCTAAACTACCCGAAGTTGTTGGTGATCGTGATCGCTTAATTCAAGTTATTATTAATTTACTTTCTAATGCGATTAAATTCACAGATCAAGGTTCGGTAACTTGCCAAGCTGAGCAACAAGAGGGAAAGATAATTGTTCGGGTTATAGATACAGGAACAGGAATTGCCTTAGAACATCAAGATAAAGTCTTTCAACGCTTCCAACAGTTAGGAGATACCTTAACCGACAAACCCCAAGGAACAGGTTTAGGATTGCCTATTTGCAAACAAATAATTGAACATCACGGAGGTAAAATTTGGTTAAAAAGTGAGCTAGGTAAAGGGAGTACTTTTGGGTTTTCTTTACCAATTTCTGCCCATAAACCTGCCCCTTCTCAAGAAGTAGATCTAGACAACCTCGTGGCCAAATTAACTTGTTCTATAAAGCCAAAGTCAACTCAAGAAAAATCGACTCCTAAGACAATTCTTGTCGTAGATGATGACCCTAATATTCGCCAACTTCTTACTCAACAACTGGAACCACAAGATTATATTGTTTGGCAAGCTGAAGATGGTTGGCAGGCAATTAATCAGGTTAAAAAGAAGAAGCCTAACTTGATTATCATGGATGTTATGATGCCGCAAATGAATGGTATGGATGCAGCAGCCGTATTGAAAAATGACCCGCTCTTTGTTGATATTCCTATTATTATTCTTTCTATTGTTGAACAGAAAGAACGAGGTTATAAAATAGGCGTAGACAGTTATTTGAATAAACCCATTAACGCCGAAGAACTTTTAAAAGAAATTGATCTTCTTCTGACCAAGAAAATGCTCATAAAGAAGTTTTAGTTATCGATAAAGATAAAAATACCGTTAAGATTCTCACCCAGATATTGCAAGGACGGGGTTACAAAATAGTAGAAGCTTTGAGCAAGGAAGAACTAAAACAAAAGATGACTTCCTCACCCTCCTACATACCAATGGATCTGCATTCTGAAACAGTCCAGAGTTTACGTTTTGAAAAAGGATTAAAAAAAGTCGTTTTTATTTTCCTGACAGATAAAAACAACTCTCCTTGATTTTTAGTAAGACTCACCGCAAGGAGGATGATATCTCAGTAACTAATCGGCTTAAATTTACGAGGTTCTTAATAATGGCTGTTAACTAGGGGGAATAATTGATTAGCAGGCAAGGGAAAGCAAACAGTTTCAAACTTAAGCGACTGTTAACTAAAAAAGAAGTTCGGCAGGCGATACTTCAAGTTATAGAAATTATAACCACTCCAATCAGTATTAGAAATGCTGAAGGTGATTTAATTATTGGAGAAGATTTAGAGTATTCTTTATATAAATACCCCATTATCATTGAAGAAGAACTTTTAGGTTGGGTAATAGGCAAAGAAGATATTAGTTTCTTAGCCAATTTACTTACTTGTTTTGCTCGTCAAGAAGTAGAAAAGAAAGCTTTAGCCAGGGAAACCTTAGATCGGTACAAAGAATTAAATTTAGTCTATAAACTTTCTGAAAAACTTTCTGCTAGTTTGGAACTTAAAGACATAGCTGAGTTGGTACTAGAAGAAGCCATGACAATTATCAAAGCAACAAGTGGCTCAGTTATGTTACTAAATCCCCAAACCCAGAAGCTAGAAATAATTGCCACAGCGGGAGATAAATCTTTTTTAAAAACTAATATTCAATTAGGAGAAGGTATCGCCGGTTATGTCGCCAAAACCGGTAAAGCTGAAATTGTCAATGATGTTTTCGCTGACTCTCGCTATCTTCCTTACCATAACGAAACAGCTTCTTTAATTTGCGCCCCCTTAAAAGCTAAAGATTTACCTATTGGGACAATTAATCTTTGTAGCAATCAAAATATTCAATACACAGCAGCAGAGTTAAAATTACTTACTGCTATTTCTTCCCAAGCTGCCACGGCTATTGAAAATGCCCTTTTACATGAAAATAAGCTCAAAGAAGATCGAATTAAAAATAACTTGGAACGCTATGTTGCTTCTCAAGTAGTTGAAGCAATTTTGTTAGATAAAGAAGTAATTAGCCTCGAACCCAATAAAAAAAATGTTTCTATTTTATTCTCTGATATTAGAAACTTTACTGGCAAATGTGAAGAACTAGCCCCAGAAAGAATAGTTGCTTATTTGAATGAATATTTTACCCACATGGTAGATGTAATTTTTGACCATCAAGGCACAGTTAATAAACTAGTCGGGGATATGATTGTCGCCTTTTTTGGCGCTCCTTCTAGCACCCTCAACACAGAACAAAAAGCGATCGCCACAGCCATTGATATGCAAAAACGCATCCAAACCATACCCGAAGTCTGGATTAGAAAAAACTTTCCCACCGGAATTGGTATTAGCTCTGGTAAAGTAGTAGTAGGTAATATTGGTTCTCCTAAGCATATGGACTATACTGCCATTGGCGATGAAGTAAACATTGCTTCTCGGTTGCAATCTTTAGCAAAAGGAGGACAAATTTTAGTTAGCCGTAGCATTTACGAAGTAACTAAAGATACTTTTGATTTCAAGGATTTTGGCATAGTTAATGTGAAGGGCAAAAAAAATGCCATAGAAGTATTTGAAGTTTTATACTAACTCAGTTGCCACCGGAGCCATAGATATGGAGCGAAAAATATTAATTGCTGATGACGAACCCCATATCAGGTTACTCCTAGAACAAACCTTAGAAGAATTAGAAGATGAAGGTGTTGAGTTACTCATGGCTAGTAACGGGGAAGAAGCTTTAGATAGAATCAAAACCGAACTTCCTCAACTAGTTTTTTTAGATGTCATGATGCCGAAAATGAATGGTTTTGATGTTTGCCAAAAAGTAAAGAAAGAGTGGCAATTAAAAGGCATTTATATCATCATGCTCACAGCAAAAGGACAGGAATTCGACAAGAAAAAAGGTCAAGAAGTTGGCGCAGATTTATATATGACTAAACCTTTTGATCCCGATGAAGTTCTGGATAAGTCATGGCAAATTATTGGCTCCAAGTAAAGTAAAGACGAGGTTTTTAACCTAAAGTTCCCAAAACAAAAAACAAAATCAACAGCCATCTTTTTTTTGCGTATAAACTCTTTCAAAACAAAAATTTCCACCACAAAAAATTCCTACTTGCGTAGTTGTAAGGAAATCCCTTGGCATTGGTACAAAAATATCTAGACTGGGCAAAATGCAGGATAAGATAAAAACTTAGGTGTTTTGAGGAGTTTAGATATTGTGAAGTTAAGATCCTATTTTTTCCTGCCTAGTTCTTCTATTCTGTTATTAACAGTTTTAGGTTTAATGGGGGGCAACTCTGCCCAAGCGGTAGATATTTCTGAAGAAATCATCTTGGAAGAAGACTTGTTAGAATCAGCACAAGAGTCGCAATTCTTAGTCCAAGACTTGGCTAATCCCGAATTTGATTCAGACCCTTCTTTACCTCTAGAAACAGAAATTAAGCCCACTGATCTAGAAGTTGAAGGTAGCAAAGAACAAGAAATTCTTGATCAAATTCAAATTTATAACAACGAAGAAATCCCCCTAGAACAAGTAACCAGCGTTAACCAATTAAGCGATATTGACCCTTTTTGGTTTGAAGCCGTACAAAAAATGGTTGATAAATATGGCTGCATCGTTGGTTATCCCGATGGCACATTTAAGGGGCAACGTAACATCACCCGCTACGAATTTGCTGCGGCTTTGAGTCGTTGCATGGAATACTTTGAAAGCAACTTACCAAGCTTTGAGGGTTCAGATGGCAACACTTACCAAAGATTAGTAGAAGAATTTGCTACCGAACTTGCGGTATTGCGGGGCAAAGTAGACGCAGTAGAAGCCCGCCTCATTGACATAGAAGCCACTCAATTTTCCACCACCACCAAACTCTTTGGTCAAAGCGTTTTTGGTGTCCAAGGGAGAACAGAGAATTCTTTCCGACAGTTTAGCTTCCCCAATGAGGATCAAAATACTAACGTTAATTTCATCAACACCACTAACCTTAGTTTAATCACCCAATTCGACCCCCGTAGTATTCTCTTATTAGGTTTAGTAGCCGGAAATGGTAGCACTACTTCCACTCCCCCAGCTTTAACCAACTTTACTAGCCTTGCCTATGAAGGCAACACTGGCAACAATAACGTTGTAGTTAGCGATCTCAACTTCCGCCATCTGCTTACAGATCGCTTAGCAGTAATTTTTGGCCCTACTGCTGTTAACCCTGTCAACGTTTTTCGGGGAGTAAATCGTATTGAAAGTGCTGGGCAAGGTTCCATTTCTCGCTTTGCCCAACGTAACCCTATAATTAGCATTGGTAGTGGTAGTGCCGGGGTTGGTGTTGACTGGCAAATCAGCGATAAATTTAATCTGCAAGCTGTTTACTCCGCCAGTACTGGCAACAATCCCAACACAGGTTTATTTGGTGGGGAAAACGGGGAAACTTCTGCTGGTGTGCAATTGGGAGTTTCTCCCACTGAAAATATTGATCTTTCCTTACAATACATCAACGCCTACTCTCCCTTTGGGCGTTTAGGTACAGGCATAGGAGACGACCAATTAGCCCTTCTTTCTCCTAATGTTGGCACAGGACTTTTAAGAGCGCCAATTAACACCGATGCTTTTGGTGCTAACGTAGACTGGCGTATCAATGAAAAATTTACCGTTGGTGGTTGGGCTGGCTTCACTAACTCTGATTTTGTCAGTAGTTCAGGAAGTGTAGAAACCTTCAACTGGATGGGCTACCTCAACGTTTATGACCTCTTAAATGAAGGGGACTTAGCAGGTTTATACATCGGTCAGCCCCCGAAAATCACCAGTAGCGATTTACCTATAGGTCGCAATATCCCCAGTTTTATTAACGAGGGTAACGTTTTTGCCGCCCCAGGAGATCAACCAGGAACTACCACTCACATCGAATTATTTTATCGTTGGCAGGTTTCCGACAACATCAGCATTACCCCTGGTGCAATTTATTTAATTGATCCAGGCCACAATTCGGAAAATGACAATATATTCATCGGTGCGATACGGACAACTTTCAGTTTCTAAATGAAGCAAAAACAAAGTTAAGTATTTTTACCAAAAATCAGTTTTGTTGGGAACATACCCTTAAGTAAAAGTGTCATCTACCCCATCAAGACTGATTTGAAAAAGGTAGATTTTATAGCCCAGAGAAGATTTAGATATTTCTTCCCACATATAAATACCCAGCTTTCAATAGCACATCGGGATAAATTCTCCTAATTCTTTAATCAACAAATTTTCCCATTCCTGATTAAGCTAATCTTTGCCAAATTAGCGCCCTCAACCCACTAACAAAACATATTTACCCTGAAGGAGTAGCAAAATTATGAAGAAGAAATCCGCCCTTTGTTTAGGTTTAGCAGGAGGTTTAGCATTAGGTTTAACTCCAGCAGTCCAAGCCCAAATTGATGTCACAGGAGGTACAGCTTCAGGTCAAGCCGGGTTTTTTATCCCTACTTCCGGTGATATCCAACTCTTCGATATTGGTATTAATCAATTACAGTTAGATACTACTAACGGTTCTACTAGTAGTGCAGTTTTCATCCCTAATGCTGCTGATTTTACTGGCACAGGGTCAACTCCAGTAGGAGGTAGCGGTACTCTATTAGGAACCCTTTCTGGAGTTGCTTTCACTTCTAATGGTAGTGTTGTACCTTTTTCAGGGGTGGAAAGTAGCTTAAAGTTTAATGTTGATAGCTTCACTGCCAACCTCGCTACAATTACTGGAAGCTTGCTTGATCCTGATGACACCGATGCACCTTTGGTATTTCTCCCTGGAGTTAGCGGCGTTTCTGGGACAGGGTTTACCCCTTCTGATGGGGATTTAGAAATAGGAGACTTTACCGCTAGTTTAACTGGCGGTGCGATCGCCCTTTCTTCTGACTTAGAATTTCGAGAGAGTAGTAATGCTACCCAAGTCACTCCTCTTTTAGTAGGCAGAAGAATTAAGTATAAGTTTGAAGGAGAAAACGTTACTCCTCAAGATGGCACAGACTTAGATCCTAGCGACAACGAAGTGCGTTTTGTGGGTGAAACTAACAAAAAATTCCAAATTCAAAGCGTAGGTACTCGCGGATCGAGTGAGTTCAAATTTAAAGGTAAAATTGGTGCAGTTGATATTATTGTTAGTGATCCTGATGGCTTTGAGATTAAAAAGCAAGACGGCACAATTGATATTACTCAACCCCTAGACAAATTTAAAATTGATGGGGAAAGCACTGGTATCACTGCCCTATTTGCTGCTGACGGTCTTGCTTTCAGTGGCGTTTCTGACCGCAAGGATACAAAGCTAGACTTTACACAAGGTAGCAACAGATTAGAACTAGAGACAGATGGTAAAAACGGTTTAGTAGACTTCTATGCCTTGGGGGGAGTTAGTAGTTTCAAGCGTGAAAATATTACCACTGGCTATCAAGTTTATAACATTAGTGGTGATGCCAATGCTGGGTTCGTTTGTAACACTTGTGATGTAACAATTGTTAATGGAGTTAAAATCAGCACTGCTTTCCTTTTTGATTTAAACAGCACCAATTTTCTCTTCGTTGATGCCAGTACCAACAATCTCAACGATGATGATGATGATGATGAAAGCAATACATCCGACATCACCTTCAACTTCTCTGGTTCCGTTAGTTTAGCTAGCAGCAGCATATTTAACTTATCTACTTCTTCTGAAGTTGCTGTCAACCAATACAATATTGTAGCTTCCAGACCAGGGCGAGTACTAATCAGAACCGTTAAAAAAGGCGGCGATCGCTATTATATTGCCTCTCGTGCTTCTCGTCGTGGTGTAGCTAGCAGTCAGGTTAACTTAGTAGCTTACAAGCAAGTAGGCCCTTCTAGCCGTATCTTCCCCGGTTTAATTGGCTTACGGCAAATATCAGAAGAAGAATTAGAGGAACTTGATGTATCTACAGAAGAAGATACAACTTCTGAAGACACAACTTCTGAAGACACAACTTCTGAAGACACGGCTTCTGAAGACACAACTTCTGAAGACACAACTTCTGAAGACACGGCTTCTGAAGACACAACTTCTGAAGATGAAGTAGCTTCTAATCCTGACGAGACTGACAGTGATGATGAAGATGCTGACAGCGAAGATTCTGAAGATGCTGACAGCGAAGATTCTGAAGATGCTGACAGCGAAGATTCTGAAGATGCTGACAGTGATGATTCTGAAGATGCTGACAGTGATGATTCTGAAGATGCTGACAGTGATGATGAAGATGCTGACAGTGATGATTCTGAAGATGCTGACAGTGATGATTCTGAAGATGCTGACAGCGAAGATTCTGAAGATGCTGACAGCGAAGATTCTGAAGATGCTGACAGCGAAGATTCTGAAGCTGGTTCTTCCCAAGAAAATCCTGTTATACCCACAAGAATTGCTTCGGGACGTTTCCTCTTCGTTGCTGTAGCCACTGGACTTTGGTGTGATCCTCCCATGGTAAATGCCTATAGCTATGAAATGACCGAAGGTTCTCTGTTTACTTCTATCAGTGGTTTACCGGAAGGCATTGATGCTGACAACAAATTTACTGTTTCTGTTGATGGTAAAGTCTTAGGTGAATTTAGCCCTGGGCAAGAAGTTGACTTCAGCGACTATCAAGGAGTTTTGGGTAACTCCCTCAAAGAGGGCGAAGGTGTAAGCAAATTCACCATTAGTTCTATTAACCCCGCAGTTGATGGCGATGATCCCGTTGCTTTCCCTGTTAAGTTAGACTTCAACACTGATACAGCTACTTTCGAGATGCAAGCTTTAGAATAAGTTAACCTTTTCTAATTAAGCAATAAGCTCAACTCAAGAAGTGATATGGTAGTGGCACAGTAAATTACTGTGCCACTACTTGTTTTTTTATAATCCAAGCTTATACATTAATCATTGTTTAACCTTCCGACTTTTGACTTGTATAACACATGAACGCCCGCATTTTAGTAGTTGAAGATGAAGCCAAATTAGCTCAATTTATTGAGTTAGAACTAAAATATGAAGGCTACGAAGTTCAAGTTGCCAAGGATGGCTTAACGGGTTTAACCACAGCCAGGGAAACCAACTTCGATTTGATTATTCTCGACTGGATGTTGCCAGGAATATCTGGATTGGAAATTTGCCGTCGCCTACGCCTCACTGGAGATAAAACTCCCATAATTTTGGTAACAGCTAAAGACGAAGTTAGCGATAGAGTGGCAGGTTTAGATGCGGGGGCAGATGATTATGTTGTCAAACCCTTTAGCGTCGAAGAATTATTAGCAAGATTAAGGGCTAGCCTACGACGTACCCAAGAAGAAAACACTGATGTATTACAATTTTCTGACTTAAAACTTAATCGCAGTACCCGCGAAATATATCGCAGCGATCGCCTCATAGAATTAACAGCTAAAGAATTTGATTTACTCGATTATTTAATTTCCCATCCTCGCCAAGTCCTTACCCGCGACCAAATTTTAGAAAGGGTTTGGGGTTATGATTTTATGGGAGATTCAAACATTATTGAAGTTTACATTCGCTATCTACGCTTGAAGTTGGAAGCAGAAGGAGAAAAACGCTTGATTCAAACCGTAAGAGGGGTTGGGTATGTGCTTAGGGAGTAGTTTTTTAAAGTAATAAGTAATAAGTGAAGAACATACTGTTAACAATTTAGCCAATCAATGACCGATATTACTGTTAAATTACCCCAGAACTCTTATCAAATTGCGATCGCTCCTGGTATTTTGCCCCAAGTTGGGGAATTGATGCAACCCCTTGGGTTAGGAAAGAAAGTATTAGTTGTTTCCAACCCAGAGATTTTCGCCCATTATGGCAACACAATCCTCAACTCCCTTGAATCAGTTGGTTTTAAAGTTTTTTATCACCTCCTTCCTGCGGGAGAACAGTTTAAAAATCTCAGTTCTATCGAAAAACTCTATGACACAGCCTTAGAAAAACATCTCGAACGTTCCTCTACTTTGCTTGCTTTGGGGGGAGGAGTGATTGGTGATATGACTGGGTTTGCAGCAGCCACCTGGTTGAGGGGCATTAACTTCGTGCAAGTCCCCACCTCCTTATTAGCAATGGTAGATGCTTCGGTAGGGGGGAAAACAGGGGTTAACCATCCCCAAGGCAAAAACCTCATCGGGGCATTTTATCAACCTAAATTAGTAGTTATAGATCCCCAAGTTTTGGGAACTTTACCCATCAGAGAATTTCGCGCAGGTATGGCAGAAGTGATTAAATATGGTGTAATTTGGGATGCGAGTTTATTTAATGAACTAGAAGCAAGCAAAGCTTTAGATAGATTAGAAAACATCACTACAGAACTTTTGCAAACTATCCTTATTCATTCTTGTCAAGCAAAAGTAGATGTAGTTAGTCAAGATGAAAAAGAAGCAGGCATCAGAGCTATCTTAAACTACGGCCATACCATCGGTCACGCAGTTGAAAGCTTAACTGCTTATAAAACTGTTAACCATGGTGAAGCTGTAGCTATAGGTATGGTAGCAGCCGGGGCGATCGCGACTAAAATGCAGATGTGGAACCCTGAAGATAGTCAGCGACAAAATGAGTTAATTGCGAAAGTTGGTTTGCCCACAGCAATCCCTGAACAATTGCATAGTCAAGAAATTATTGCGGCTTTGCAAAGCGACAAGAAAGTGAAAGCGGGGAAAGTACGTTTTGTGTTACCTACGGCAATTGGTAAAGTAACTATCACCGATCAAGTTACACCGGAATTATTGCAGGAAGTTATTGAAGATTGCTTCGTGTAATATTACTTAACCCTTTGGGAAGTATCTCTAACACTGAGATAACGATCTGTACGAATTGTTTGTAAAACTGAACCTACTTCTTCTTCATTTTCTCCTAGAGTACTAAGAATTTGTCTACCCATTTCTAAGGCTGCTTCAAATTCAGGTTGTACTACTTCATTTGCACCTATTTTAGTTAAGAAATCTATTTCTTTGTCACTATGTGAACGTGCAACTATATCTATTTTAGAATTGATTTTTAGGGCTTGTATGAGCAAAATACGGGTACTAGAAGGATCGGGCAAGGCGATTGCTAAAGCTTTAGCCTGCCCTAAATGACATTTACTCAAAACCATTTCAGAATCAGCATCCCCAAAAATATAAGGGATTTCTTCTTGACGTAAACGCCTAATTCCAGCCTCACTATTTTCAATAACTAATAGAGGATAACCGCGATCGCTTAATACCTTGACAATAACTCTACCAACTCTCCCGTAACCGGCTACCACTATATGGTTGCAAATGGTTTCAGGTATGGACATGGGTCTATTTTGTTGTTGCTTTTCTAAATAATTAGCAATTATGGGGATGGTGGCTAGTTTCTGGGCAATTTCTGGAGAGAATTTCATGCCGATGGGAGTTAAAACCAGAGTTATTGCTGTTGTACCGATGAGAAGATCATATTGTTCTTGATTAATAAAGCCAAGTCTTTCTCCCAATAATGCCAATACAAAAGAAAATTCTCCAATTTGATTCAAGCCCAAACTAGTAATTATAGCGGTTTTAAAAGAATAGCCAAACTGCCAAATAATGGGAAACACAATGCTAGCCTTACCTAACATTACTAAGGTGACAAACCCTATGATTATGCCCAAGTTTTCCCAGAGACTATTCGGGTTAATTAGCATACCAATAGAGGCAAAAAATAGACTAGCAAAAGTATCTCGTAAGGGAATCATTTTTGCTAAAGCTTGGTCAGAATAATCAATTTCGGAGATAGTTAGCCCAGCTACAAATGCACCCATTTCAATGGATAAGCCTAAGCTAGCAGTTATCAAGGCTACCCCTAAACATAAAGCAATTACCGTCAGTAAAAACAACTCACTATTTTCAGTTTTGGCAACGGTAGTCATAATGCGAGGAATAAGCCAATACCCAGCAGCGATCGCACTAATAAAAAACAATACTACTTTAATTATTGCAGCCACTAAAGCAAAAATTAGATTCTCTGGTTGATTGAGGGCTGGTAATACTGCCAACATTAATCCTAAAGCTAAATCTTGGGCAATTAGGACTGCCAACATTACCTGACCATGAATAGTATTAACTTCTCCTCTTTCGGTTAAAGTTTTTAGTACAACGGCGGTAGAAGATAGAGATAATACAGCCCCCATAAAAATTCCTTCTACCGGAGTTTGAACCCAACCCAATATAGTGGTGAACAATGCTACTAAGGCAATAGTTAGCCCAATTTGTAACAGGCTACCTTTGATGGCAATATCTTTAACCCGTTTTAATTCAGCCAGGGAAAACTCCACTCCCAAAGCAAAAAGCAAAAAAGCAACACCAATTTCCGCTAAGGATTTTATCTCTTCTATTTGATTAATTAAACCCAAGCCAAATGGACCAATTATTAAACCACAAACCAGATAACCTAATAAAACAGGCTGGCGCAGATGATAGGCAATAAAACCTCCTACTGCTGATGAGCCTAGCACCGTGGTGATGTCTAAAACAAAGATATGATTTACTGCTGCCATTAATTAATTATTAGCTACCAGTTAGTATTTACTATCTTAAAGAAAAAAGGTTCTACCGAACTTAGGATGTAAGATTAGCAATTGGCGATCGCAACTTCAGTTAATTCTATAATTTCATCAAAACAATAACTAGAAGTTAATTCAAATAGCTTGATTTTTGTTGCTTGATAACTTGCTGGGATTTCTGTGAGGAGTTTTTGAATTACCTCCGCATCTACTTCAATTGCAGCTTGCTGTAGTTTTTTGAGCCATTTGAGGGACATGAAGGAAAGGGAGAGAGGGGGAGACTGGGGGATGGGGAGATGGGTAGATGAGAGGAAGAGATGGGGTGACTGGGAGATGGGTTTGCTTTTGATGTTGAAGCTGAAAGTAGAACCTTGATTAATGCTGCTTTCTAAGTTGATGTCTCCTCCCATCAATTGGACAAAGCAGCGACTAATGGCGAGTCCTAACCCTGTACCACCTTGGGCGTGGATGCCGCTAATGGTTTGTACGAAAGGTTGAAAGATTTTTGCTTGTTCTTTGGGGGTTATGCCTTTACCAGTATCAGTTATTTCAAAGTAAATAGAATTTGATTTTTCTGATAGGTTAGGGTTTAGTTTTGCCGTTAAAGTAATGCCCCCAGTTGAGGTGAACTTAACAGCATTGCTGAGAAGATTAATTAGTACTTGGCGTAGCTTTTTTTCGTCGCTAAATAGGTATTTAGGAAGTTCAGGGGCAAGATTGAATACCAGAGAAAGCCTTTTTTTATCTGCTTCAATTTGAAACATTTCTTGTAGAGTTTGCAAAAGCTGATGTAAATCAAAAGTTGTAGCATCAAGGGTTGTATGTCCCGCTTCAATTTTGGACATTTCTAAAACATTGTTGATTAAATCTAGGAGGTAATTACCACTGCGGTTGATAATGTTAAGGGAATTTTTTTGCTTTGTGGTTAAATTAGCATCCTCTTTCATTAACTGGGTGAAACCTAAAACTGCATTGAGAGGAGTCCGCAATTCATGACTCATGTTAGCCAAAAATTCACTTTTAGCTTGGTTAGCAACTTCGGCACTGTGTTTAGCCTCTGCTTCCTGTTGCAATAGCTTTGCTTGGGCAATGGCAATGCCTAATTGAGCCGCAACAGCTTCCATTAATTCAATTTCTTCTGGAGTCCATTGTCGGAAGCGATCGCACTGTTGCAGCACAATTGCACCATTAGCTTCTCCTTGGTAGGAAGTACGCACTGCAACAAGAGATTTAACTTCAAACTCCTCATAAATACAAACAGAACGTTTTAGGATCGGAACATCAAAAACATTGGGGTAAACAGTAGCTTCTTCAGTAGCAAGACAGTGAGCAACACAAGCAGCATCTTCTAAGGGTAGTTCCATATTCAACATCGAAGCAAACTCAGGGAGAAGATATTCAGCTACGATGCGAGTTCTAGCTTCTGGAATAGTTTGATAGGTGAAAATTTGACAGCGATCTACACAGAACACCGAACCAACTTGGTTTACAGTAGTTTGCAGGATAGTCTGCAAATCCAAGCTTTGGCGAATATCTTGGGTGATTTGTTCTGTCAATAAAACCCGTTGTAGTTGCCTAGCGAGGGCTTTTTCTGCATACTCCCTTTCTAACTCAGCCCCAGCACGGGCAGCAAAGATTTCTAAAATCAAATTCTGCACCTCCAAGTTCTTTTCTTCTAAGGGTTTGGTGTCCAGCACCGTTAAAAGCCCTAAAATAGTTCCGGCAGTGTTGACAATGGGCAAGCCGATGTAACTTTCTGCCCCAAACTCAACTAAATAAACATCCCTAGGAAAAAGAGACTGCACCGAATGGGGATAGATAGATTTTATACCTTCAAGAACCTCTGCACAGGGAGTATGGGCTATGTCATACTCAAAATTTTCTCCAAAGCTTCCCCTCAGCCAAAAAGCTAAGGTACGGGCTTTCTTTTTGCTATGATCAGCAAATTCAGAAATAAAAGCGCAGGGAACTTGTAAAACCTCTGCTAAAGAACGGACACAGGAGCTAAAAAATTCACTCCCAATTTTGGCTGAAGTCCCCTCCACAATTAAGCGCAGGGAATCTTCCCTTTGCTTGCGATCGCTAATATCATGGAAGTACCAAATTCTGCCATAATATTCCCCACTGCTGGCTTGAATCGGAGAAGAATAGCGGTCTAAAACTCGCCCGTTTTTTAAGATGATTTCGTCTCGACTCACTTCTTGAGGATGATCATATAAATAGCTAACCTTGGCGATAAACTGCTCTGGCTGCAACAAATGAGTTGTAACATAGTTAATTAATTGCAGAGAATCGGCTGTTACCATGACTGGCTCAGGAATAGACCATTGTTGACAAAAACGCTGATTGTAATAAACTACTTGACGATGTTCATTAACAATTAAAATACCATCAGGTGCAGCTTCCTGTTGGGCTTTGAGTAAAGCATTATTGCGATGCAAAATAGCTTGAGTTGAAGCACGTTGATGGGTTTCTAATGCTAAAGCCACAAAATCAGCAAGGGATGCAGCAAAGTTTTGCTCTGATAATGTCCAGTGACGGGTTATACCTTGATGTTCAATAGCCAAAACTCCCACCACTTTCCCTCCCAATCGGACTGGTGCATCTAAGTTGGAGGTAATCTTGTAGGGAAGGAAGTAGGAACTAAAAAATTCTTTTAAACGAGGATCATTACAAGAATCGGAGGCTGCAATGGTACGGGCAGTTGCTAGCTGTTTGAAATAGCGAGGATGTTCTGTGGCAGTAAATTCTAAACCTGCGGAATGCTGTTTTTTTTGAGCTTCGTAGAGATCGATACATTCTAGCTTTGAGCCGTCATGGTTATAAAGCCATACTCCCACTCTCGCTACAGCCAAAGACTGGGCTGCTGCTTCTGTAATAGCTTGTAGGGCTAATTCTAAATCACCTTCTGCTAGGGCTTGGTGTTGTGCTAACTTGGTGAGTACTTGACTTTGTTGGTGCAGTCGTTGTTCGGCTTCATAGGAAACTAGAGGCTGTTTTGAAATAGTTAATATAGCAATCTTTTCACCTTGATGATTGTGACTGTAAAGGCCAGATATTTCTAAGTTTAAAATATCCTTTCCCCGTGACAACTGATAGATAGATGTTTCGTACTTTTGTTGCAGGAGTAGTACATGGGGATATAAATCTGGAAGAAGGAACTGCCCATCTTGAATTAAGGGAAGTACTTCGGGTAAGCTAACTTCCCTTAAGCTTCTCTCTAAGCCATTTACCAAACTTACAAAACTATCATTGTACCACTGTATCCGACCATCCTCTCTAACCCAAACCACCCCTTGGGCAATTCCAGCTAGGGTTTCTTCCATCTGCTTAAGCCTAGCTTGGAGTTCCTCAACTTCTTGTGTTGTTAAGTCTGCTTCCATTGAGTTAGTTATTAGTTATCATTACTTGTAGCTAATGGCTAATGATTAATGATTAATGGCTAATTTAACAAAGAATCGGGAAGAAATAGAGAAGAAAGGCTATTATTAGCGACAAAATAAATTAGCTTCTCCGTCTTAGCTATTTCTGGTAATGACTTTCTCTTAATTGCTAAGATTATTTATAAATGATGGGGAATGTCATAACTTCAAGGATAAACTCTTCCTTTCCATGCTCCCCCTTTTCCTTGCCAATGGCGTAGGGCAGAATCAACACTCATCAAGTTATAAAGTAAAGCAATGCCTGGTAAAACAAAGGCTAGCAAGGGAGAAGATTTATATAAACGGATAGTTGGTAAGTAAGCTAAAGCCATAAGTAGCCAGGCTGCTAAACCAGTGATCACAATTGACCAATTTCGGGTTAATAAACCTCCTATAGTTGCTAAAGGAGGTACAAGATAAATTATGGTCATAGCCATTAAAGTTCCCCATAAAAGCCAAGGAGAATAATTGAGTTGGGTATAAGCGGTACGGGCTACCATGTCCCAAATACTTGTTAAGGAAGGATAGGGACGCAAACTCAATGTAGAGTCGGTTAAGCCTAACCAAATGCCTTTTTTTCCTTCACTACTAGATTTAATAGCTTCAGCTAAGGCACAATCATCAATTAAAGCTTGGCGTATAGTTGCAATGCCGCCAATGCGTTGCAAGGCTTGGCGATGGATGAGGATACAACCCCCTGCTGCGGCTGCCATTGTTTTGTTGGTATCGTTAACCCAAGGAAAAGGATAAAGTTTTTGGAAGAAGAACACAAAAGCAGGGATGAGGAGTTGTTCCCAAAAGCTTTGACACCGTAGCAAAACCATCAAAGAAACTAAATCTAAATTTTCTTGTTCTGCTTTAGTAGCTAACTCGCGGAGATTGCTTGAATGGTGTTGAATATCTGCATCAGTGAAGAGGAAGTAGTCAGGGAGATAAGTTTGTTGTTGAGCGGTTTTGATACCCTGTGCCATAGCCCAGAGTTTACCTGTCCAACCTTGGGGAAGAGCTTCTGCTAGGATGACTTTTAACCTTTGGGTACAGTTTAATTGCGCAGCAATTTCTTGAGCAACTTCCCCGGTGGAATCACTACTACGGTCATCAACTAAAATTAAGCTAAATTCCCCAGGATAATCTTGATTAAGAAGGGAAGGCAAAGTTTGAGGCAGCATTTCAGCCTCATTACGAGCAGGAATTATGGCACAAACGGCAGGAAATTCTTTTAAATCTTTGCTTTGAGTATCTAAGCGTTGGTTTGCTCGCCAAAATTGACCCCAAAAACTTAAAAGTCCTAGCCAACTTAATAAAGATAGTAGAGTTAACCCCAAGGCAATTTTGTTTTCAATCATCAATCAACTCCCGATGATCCCAGAGAACATTCTGTGAACAAAAGTGTTTCTTCAATATAAATTAAGTTTTTTGAGTAGTGATATCATTAGCCCTCAACAACTAAATTGGCAAACGTTTAATATCTTTATTAGAACCAATTACCACCATCGCTAAACCTTGAGAAAGTACTTGAGTTGGTTTAGGATTAATCTCAAAATGTTCTCCTTGCCCTACCGCCAATAAATTTAAGCCGTAGCAGTTACGTAACTGGAGTTGAGCAATCGTTTTGCCATGAAATTCTTCAGGGATAAGAACTTCGACAATACTATGTTCTGGATCGAGTTCAAAGCGTTCTAGAATGCCAGGTTTAGTCAACTTTTGGGCTAATTCTAAACCTGCTTCCTTTTCCGGGAAAACAACTTGAGTTGCTCCTACTTTTTCTAATAAAGTGCGATGTATTTCTGAGGAAGCTTTAGCAATTACGTGTTTGACCCCCCCTTCTTTGACATTTAAGGTTGTAATAATACTTTCTTCTACATAGTTACCAATAGCAATAATTACTGTATCAAATTCAAAAATACCTGCTTCTTTTAGGGCTACAGGGTCAGTTGAATCTAGCTTGATAGCATGGGAAACAGATTTTTCTAAGATGACTTGGTGAACAAGCTTGTCATCTAGATCAGTACCCAAAACTTCGTAACCTAATTCTTTTAGTCCATTACAAACTGCTCTGCCGAAACGCCCTAAACCAATGACAGCAAATTGATGATCTTCTTGATGGAAACTATTTATAATACTTAGGGAACGTAGATTCACTTCTACCTCTTATCATTTACCATTAATCATTTCCGAATAAGCATGAGTTATATCTTGATTAGTCAAAGTCTAGACTTTGACTCATGCTACTGAAAACTTCTATCTAGTTTATCCTACTAATAAATTTTCTTTAGGATATTCAATTCTACTAGGTTCAGGATCTCCTAAAATAGCTGATATAAAGAGTAATACTCCCACTCTACCAATGTACATAGTAAATACCAATACTATCTGCCCCAAAGGAGAAATACTATCGGTAATTCCAGTAGAAAGTCCTACTGTAGCAAAGGCGGAGACGACTTCAAAAGCTATTCTGAGCAACTGTAAATTAGCATCCGTTAAAGAAAGTAAAATAGTAGCAATAGCAATAGTGATGCCTGAACCAAAAACTACTGCTACTGCTTTGAGAATCAAAGGCATAGGTACTGTACGCTTAAACATACGCACTTGATCGTGACCTCGTAAAATAGAGTTTGTACAGCCAATAATAATTCCTAGGGTAGTAGTCTTAATTCCTCCTCCAGTACCGCTAGGACTAGCGCCAATAAACATTAATCCTACGGTAATGAACAAACCTGCTCCAGTCATAGTACCAATGTCTATACTATTAAAACCTGCTGTTCTGGTAGTAACAGATTGAAACCAGGCGGCTATAATTTTTTCCGACAAAGGTAAAGAATTTAAGGTTGCTGTATTGCTAAATTCTGTAGACAAAAAAGCTACTGCCCCTAAAGTTAAAAGAACAAAGCTTGTAGTAGTAACTACTTTAAAATTAAGGGAGAAACAATATCTTTTTTGATGTCCTTTGACTTTGCTGAAAAACCACAAATACATTTCAATAATTACCTGATAGCCAATACCTCCAAAAATGATTAAAAGGGAAATGGCTAAGTTAAGAACTACTGAAGAACGATACCCTACCAAACTATCAGAAAACAAACTAAATCCAGCATTATTCCAAGCACTAATACTATGAAAAATAGCTAGCCAAAGGCTAGAAGCAATACCATAATCTTGAGAAAAAACTGTGAGTAGCAAAACCATTCCTATTACTTCAAAAATAAGGGTAGTAGCTAGGACAGAAAGGACTAGATTTTTACTTCCTTGTAAGAATGGTCTATCAAAAGATTGCTGGATAGCAAATTTTTGTCTAAAATCAAATTTACGTTTAATAAGTAAAGCCAGAAAAGTAGTGATCATCATATAGCCAAGTCCACCAACTTGAATAAGGCAGATGATAAAAAACTGCCCCCAAAAGGAAAAATAGCTGCCTGTGTCGACCACAACTAAACCTGTTACACAAACAGCAGAGGTGGCTGTAAATAATGCCTTGATTGGATCATTCCAATTGCCTGTACTAGTTGAAAACGGCATCATTAATAAAATTGTACCAATAGCAATAACTGCCAAAAAACCTAAGCAGATTGTACGAGGAATAGTCATTTATGTGATTAATTATTTAATTAATGAATAATACTTGCTAAGTATAGCTCTTACACGCCTATTAAAACTTCTGGATATACAAAATGATAGTTGCATATTAATATTTTATATGCTTTATGATCTTGTTTGCTAAGAAATTAATAACGGCTATACAATACAAAAGAAACTAACTAAAATGCTCAATCTTTATTACAAACTTAAATTATTAATTTGTAAATAATAAATAACTAATAATCAAGAATCTTTTGTCATTCATCATGGTGCAAAGTAATGGAATCTTCCCGAATCATCGAAAGTCTTTATACTGATGGAGCTTGTACAGGTAATCCTGGCCCTGGAGGCTGGGGAGTTGTAGTCTATTTTACAGATAATTCAGTCTTTGAGATGGGTGGTAGTGCGACTCAAACCACCAACAATCGCATGGAAATGGAAGCTGCGGTTTCCGCTTTACGCCTTTTACAAGCTTGCAAGCAAACTGAAACTGCTACTATTTATACAGATAGCGAATATGTTCGCAAAGGTATAACTCAGTGGATTAAAGGCTGGAAAAAAAAAGGTTGGAAAAATTCTCAAGGCAAACCGGTTCAAAATCAAGACCTTTGGGAGAAACTAGATAAATTAAACTCTGACCAGGTGATTTGGAAACACGTTAAGGGTCATAGTGGTAACGAAGGTAATGAACGCTGCGATGCGATCGCCCGTGGCTTTGCCCAAGGTGGTTCTATCTCTCTCCAACAAGAATATTCTCCTAGGGTGACAGAAAATTTTGCTCAATTTGATTCTCTCTCGGTAGCAGGGTTATCAGACTCAAAGGGTCTAGCAAAGATACTTTACACAGAAGATAAACAAACTAACTCATCTAACTCAGATATAAACATGATGGAATCATCTGCTGGTACAACAGAGGAATTTCAACTCCCCCGCGAAGTCAGAGTTACTAACCTACAAAACTTAATCGAAACTTTGCGTATCGCCGAAGAAATCTCGACTAAAGGTTATTTAATTAGTAGTGCTGAACTGGCTGATTTGATGGATGTCAACGCCAGTGCAGTTACTAGTAGAGGGGATAATTGGCCTTGGCGCAATTGGCTAGTTTCACGGGTTAGGCGGGAAGGGAACCAAATCCTTTGGCAACTAGAAAAAGTAGCTTGAGTAAGCTTAGCCTAACCTTTCAATTAAATCGCGCAATGGTGTACGGTGATAAAGGAAACCAAGAGTGCTTTGTAGGTTTTCTAAGTTAGCTGGTGGCTGAGTTAAAAGACTATCAGCCGCAATGATTCTTGGCCAATTCAAGGGCTTAGTAGGAACTACTTGGGAAATAACCTGCAAGAATTCATAAGCTACTAAGCCATAACCAACGGTAGTAGGATGAAAGCCATCCAGTCCAAATATTCCTCCCTCAAATTCTGCTTCAGGGTTGGAGGCTTTGGGATCTAGATGAATAAAGCGGGTATCGATTAAAAGTTGCCCTTGAGGGGTTAAGCGGTCTTTGGTTAGGGGATTATTACGAATTGCAGTAACTAATTCAGCCGGAAACTGATAGTCAACATCTCCTCCTTGGCGACGGAAAGCTAATCTATCTAATAGAGTACAAATATCTACCACATACCAACCTCGTTTTTGAGCTTCTTCCTTTAGTAATCGGTTATAGTCATCAATGGTAGAGTCAATGGTACGAGCATCTTCACGGGTTAAATAAGGATAGCGTTCTGGGGCGCGAGAAAAATCATCATCCCAAACCCAAAAATGAGTATAGTACTCGTAGTAACCATCGTTGCTAAGGGCTGCTTCGCCTGTTTTACCTGGTGTTACGCCGCGACTAATGGGAGGGATGGTAACGTGGGGAATAGTAGTGATAAAGACATTTTTAGCCCCAACTGCGTCAACTTTAGGAGCAATACGCTCTAGCGCTTTTTGGAAATGTTCTGGTCGCCATAAATTAGTTTGAGATTTTTGTTCTTTTCTTTGATGGGGTAACAAAGTTAAATCTTCTAGGGTAGACCAATGTATGTCTAAGTCAGTTACAGTACTAAGGCAATTATTTGCCCCTAACCAAAAGATGAGGTTATCAATGCCCCCTTCCTGTTGGGCGATCGCTTTAGCTGCTTCTAGTTGAGATAAATTGGCATATTCAGCAGCAAAGCTGGGATTCAAAGTCCTTCGGGCAGCACGATACATAGCTGATTCGGGAATTTGACTAATAAAATTATCCTCTGGTTCTGGTATGGCACGACGACAAATAGCTTCAGTTAATGTGTCGCACTCTCCCAACAACAGGCTAAATATTGCTAAGTTATGGTGTAAGGGCCCTGTAGCTGAAGGGAGAGTACCTTCTCCTCTTTCCCAGTAATCCTCAACCCTGTCTAATAAACTCCGGGCGCTTAAAGTAGCAGGAACCACCTCTGTCCAATTCACTTTAGAACCATATCTTTCTACTAATAATCTCAGAAGTTGCTCAAGGTTGATAGGCAAGCCCCCTTCACCACTAAAGTCTGGTTGCCGAAACTCATCCACAGAAAGACTCTCAGCCAGAATAGCAGGAAAAGAAAAGTCTGTTTTGTGAATACTACCACTGATGAAACCTTGAGTAAGACTATCACCAATAGCAACTAGTTTAGCTGACATAGATTTTTATTATAAATATAAGTTTGTACTAGGACTAATTATAGATTGGGAACTTGTTATTCCTAACAATTGCTCAATCTAAGTTAAATTTCTCTTGTAGAGCGATATTTTTTCCACCTAAAAAATCTGATAATAATTAGACTTTTGACTACTAGCAACATAGCTAACCTCTTGTACTATTATTTTGAAATTGTTAGTTTCGTTAACTTAAGGAACTGCAAGCTTGAAGATAATTCAAACTAATTTAAGGGGAATATAGTATGCAACGATTTCGTCAATATAGTGTTTTCACAGTAATAAGCATAGCCGTTGTATCTTTAACCACTAGTTGTGGCCCTTCCAAAATTTCCCAATGCAATCAGCTAATTGAAGTAATTAACAAAGGAGAACCTTTAGCTAATGAATTTCAACAAGAAGCCACTAAATCAAATGCTATTTTTCAAGGAGGTGGTAAGATTAGCGAAGTTAAAAGTGAAGCTGCTGAAGTTGCCACAACTTTTGAGGAATTTTCTAATAAATGGGGGGCTTATAACCAAGAAGTTGAGGGTGTTGAGATAGTAGATGAAACTCTGATTGGCTTGCAAGGGCGTTATGTAGAAAATGGGGATAAATTTAGTGAAAGTATTCGTAGCATGAGTCAGTCAATGACCCAAATAAGCGAAATTGAGGAAAACCAGGAAGGTTTGCAAAGTCTTGAACAAATTTCTTCAGCTATTCAAACTGACTCCCAAGAATTAACTGATGTTGGACAAGAAAATAGCGAGGTAGTAGGAGAGATTAATAGTTATTGTGGTGCTACTTAAAGCTAATTATCTTTAGCTCCTGAGTTTTTGAGCAAATCTACTACCTTAGTATAGCCATTAAACTGAGCAAGCATAGTTGCAGTATAACCACCCTTATTTTCGTAGTCTAATTCTATAGCTTCTACCCTCACCAACATCTCAACTACCTGAAGATAACCCCGATGGGCTGCCCACATCAAAGCTGTAGCCCCCGCCTCATCGCGTAAATTAACGTCTGCATTAGCAAGAAGCAACTTTTCTATCATTGCTATATCTCCTCTATCGGCTGCAACCATCAAAACCGTCTTGCCATCAGGCATTCGAGTATTAGGGGCTGCACCTCCTTGAAGTAGTCTATCTACTACATCTGTCCAACCTTGAGATACAGCTAAAGATAAAGGTGTTTCCTGTTGATTACTAATATTAACCTCTGCCCCTGCTTGAATTAGAGTAGTGACAACTTGAGGGTGTCCCTGTAAGGCAGCTAACATTAGGGGTGTATCTCCTAATTTATTTTTTCGATTTACATCCGCACCAGCTTCTACTAAGGCAGCTATCACTTCTTGATAACCTTCTACTGCCCCAAAGTGTAGGGCAGTTTCGCCATCTTCATCTTGGCAATTGACTTCTGCCCCTGCTGCTAATAAAACTGCGATCGCTTCTACCTCGTTAGCCGCAGCGACTGCCATTAAAGCTGTCCCTCCTTCAGGAGTTCGGGCATTGACATCAGCACCAACTTGGAGTAATTTCTGCACCACAGCCGTCATACCTTGGTTCGCTGCTGACATCAACAAGGTTTCCCCTTCCTCATTAACAAAATTAACTTCGTTACAGTAGTTAATTAGTAGTTGGGCAAAAGAAGAGTTATTTGAATTAATAACCTCCTGTAAATCTCTAGGAGTAGCAACTATACCAAACTTTAACAAAGCCTTAGCTACCTCTAAATTACCTCTTGCCACTGCTAAGCTCAAAGCATTACCTCCTAGTTGAGGATCAGCCCCCGTAGTTAATAAAGCTTGGACAATACCCACATTCCCCTGTTCAATAGCCAAATTCAGAGCAGTATCCCCATCGTGATCCTTAACATTAACTTCTGCCCCAGCTTCCAATAGCTTTTGAACAATAGGTAAATTACCTTTATGGGCCGCTACCATCAAAGCAGGGGTTCCATCATCATTAACCTGGTTAACCTCTGCACCAGCCTCCAGTAAAACCTCTACCACATCCTTCTGATTAGCTGCGGCAGCCAACATCAAGGCTGTTAAGCCATAGCGTCTTCGAGGTTGATTAACTTTAGCCCCCCCTTGAATTAATAACAAGACTATTTCTGTATAGCCTTGCTGGGAAGCAAACATTAAAGCCGTTGTGCCGTCTCTGTCTTCCCCGTCAACATCAACATTATGATTTAGTAATGTTTTCACTTCCTCAAGATTGCCCCCACGGGCAGCGATAATTAAGGAAGAATCCTGTTTAGAAATCACAATTTATCCAATCAACAACAATCTGTCTATCCCCAGATTAAATGATCAATGTTTAATGATAAATAGTTAATAATTACCTTTTCTTTCCCCTGCTGACTACTTCCCACTCTCCACTCCCTTCAGATCAATATTTAGTTGTGTTAAGTTAACTTTCATAAACTTGGAGATACAAGGAGAATACAATGAGTCCAGACACAATAGAAACCCTCAAATTTTGGTCACAATTTTTTCATCCAGTATTAATGTGGACAATCTTGGGAACCACAATTTATGCTTTGTATCTTGGCATTCAGATCATCCGTACTCGCAATGCGGATAAAGAACAGAGAAAGGAATTAGTTAAAAAGAATTTCCGAGACAGACACCATTTAATTGGTTCAGCCCTTCTCGCTTTTCTAGTTTTGGGTAATCTTGGCGGGATGGCTATCACTTATATTAACAATGGTAAGCTCTTTGTAGGACCTCACTTACTAGTAGGTTTAACCATGACTGGCTTAATGGCAGTTGCCGCATCCTTAGTACCTTTAATGCAAAAAGGAAATACCATAGCCAGAAGTAGCCACATTGCTATTAATGTTACCTTGCTAGGCTTATTTGGTTGGCAAGCTGTGACAGGAATGCAGATTGTTCAAAAGATTATTAGCAAGATGTAGACAAAAAATATCTATGGGCAGGTTAACCACACCCGCTCATAGATATTTTTAATGATTCGATAATTTTTGTTCTAGCTTCCTTGATTGATTTCCTGGCATTGGTAGCTCGAAGCGAGTATGGAAATCCTGTTGTACTTTGTAGGTTAAGCGACGGGAAACCTGACGGACAATTTCCGTTAAAACGCGATCGCCAGTTTTTTGGATTAGAGATTGGGGTAACTTGTAAATAAACTGGGGAAACCTAATAGCAACTCCTAAGTTAAGATTCCACTCAAGGCGAGTGACTATTTGAGGCATTTGGAAATCTTTACCTGAGTATAGCGAGGAGAAATCTTCTTCTAGATCCTTGCTATCGATTTCTGTCAGTTGCATAGCTGCATCATACTCCACATCGTAGCCTGGGCAACTGTAGCCTGGTACGGGAACTCTTTTCATGTGATAAATTCCTTCTTCTGGAGGCAGTAACTCCACCGCAATTTTCGGTTCCACCTCATAGCCAAAAGAACCAAAACGCCCGATAATTAAGATATAACTATTTTCCCCCAAAGGCTCCACTGCCATTGGCTGAGCGCAACTGCTAAACCAGTCTTCATGAGAGTCTAGATAAGAAGCAACAGTTTGGGGATCGCTATACATTTCCATAGAACCTTGAAAATAACTAGAAAAGTTAGTTGGTTCTTTTTCAACTGTTTCTTGTTGCTTTTGAAGTTGAGAATTGTTTTTTAAGAGCGGAAATTTAGTATTAGAAAGCAATTCAGACAATCCATCCTATCGATTGTTAACAACTGGCAACGGCATAAAAGCCTTTGATTATTTGTCCTTGGTCGGAAAGAGCAGCTAACTTAGCACAAAAGCAATAGGCTGAGAGTTTAACTCTTTCCAGCTTAGCTCAGAGGTTAATGTTTATCCCCATACCTTAAGTTACTCAACATAATTAAATTATTCCCTGAAAATTTCTTTAATTATCTAACTAAGTACTGAATACTACTCTTGAAAACCTTATTTGTCTGGGGTGGAAAGCCGAATCATCAAACTTCGGGAAACTTCTAAATCCTTATCTAAGATAATAAAGAAATAAGATTTTGCGGCCACCAAAGTAAATTTTGTTATTTATCTAAACCTATTCAAGGAGATTTCTATGAAAGTATTTGTAGCCGGAGCTACAGGACAAACCGGAAGACGTATTGTCAAAGAGTTAGTTGAACGTAATATTCCTGTCCGGGCTTTAGTGAGAAACTTAGAAAAAGGTCAAGAGCTACTTCCCACAGCAGCAGAATTGGTTGTAGGAGATGTGCTGAAGCTAGAAAGTCTTGCAGAAGCCATGGGTGATAGTACAGTAGTGATTTGCGCTACTGGCGCGGCTCCTAGCCTTGATCCTACCGGCCCTTATCAAATAGATTATCAAGGAACAAAAAACCTCGTCACAGCTTCTCAAGGTAAGGGCATTGAGCATTTTGTCTTGGTATCATCTCTGTGTGTATCGAAATTCCTTCATCCCCTCAACCTATTCTGGTTAATTTTAGTGTGGAAAAAACAAGCAGAAGAATATATTGCTAAAAGTGGTTTAACTTATACTATTGTCCGACCTGGTGGCTTAAAGAACGAAAATAACTCAGACTCTATTGTTATGTCAGCAGCAGATACTCTTTTTGACGGCAGTATCCCCCGTGGTAAGGTAGCCAAGGTTTGCGTAGAAGCACTTTTTCAGCCAGAGGCCAAGAATAAGATTGTGGAGATTGTGGCTAAACCAGAAGCACCACAACGTAGTTTAGAAGAGTTATTTGCTACGGTTTAATTAGACTGAAATTTTTATTAGTCAACAATGAGCCAAGAAAGTACGCAAAAAAGAAGTATTTTTGTTAATGCTGCTGTGGTAATTGCGCTAATTTTTTTGTTAGCCAATGTAGAGCAGTTTCTTCGTCAACAACAGAGTGATCCTACCTTGCCAAGGGGGATTTATGGTACTCAGCCTTTAGTTATGAGAGGAGGAGATCCTTATATTCGCGCTTTAATGCGTACAATTACAGCCAGCGAAGCTAATGATCCTCGTCCTTACTCCCTTATTTATGGTGGCAGTCGTGCTAAGGATTTAAGCAAACATCCTGAGACTTGTATCACCATTCGAGTAGGACCAAATCGAGGTAATTGTTCCACAGCAGCAGGAAGATATCAGTTTCTCAATACTACTTGGCGCAAACAAGCAGAACGTTATAACTCCAAAACTAGTGGGTTTTTGTGGGGGCGGACTTACAGTTTTGAGCCTATGTATCAAGATCAAGTTGTCCACGATTGGTTGAGCGATCCCCAAGCTTGGGGAGTAGATATTGCCCAATTATTACGCCAGGGCAAGATAGAACAAGTTTTGCGTTTGCTCTCTGGGACTTGGACAAGTTTGGGGTACGGTATTGAAACCAATTCTATGAGCCGTCATTTACCGAAAATTTATCAGAAAATGTTACAAGAAGAATTACCTTAATTGAGGATTGAGTTAGGGCAACCGCACAAAGTTAAAGTTCGGTTGCCCCCAAAAGTAAGTACCTGGCATAACTTGTTCAGAAAAATAGTTATTAGATAGCAATATTCTCACTAAACTGACAACTGATACTTAACGGCAACGGCAAGGGATACATTGATAACTGATTCAAGCTTCTTTGTTACCAAAAACCATTTGCAAAATCATTTTTTGTCCTCCTTCTTGATGATATTTATCCCCCCAATCTCTTAAAATTTCATCAAGTTCAGCTTTCGCTGCTTCAATATTCTCTGGAGGAATATCTAATGTTTCCAACAATCTCATTGTGGGTGACTTCTTCTTAGCCCAGTCGCGCATCATGCGGAAATATCGGGCTGTGTCCTCTACCATAGTATAGGTACGCTCTTCCTGGTCTTCTGGGGAATAAGTAGCTCTAGTAAGAGCATAAAAAGGTAAGCCTCCAGGATGATCGACGCGCATTACTGTACCAGAATAAATCAAACGCCTTTTGATATGTTCTTGCAATGCTTCGCTTAAACTCATTCTCCGCTTTTCAGGAAGATCTTCTTGGGAACGAGTGTGAAGGAATTCGATTAACTCAGTAAATTCAAAAGAGCTAATCAATTGGGCATCAGGTAATTTGTCTGGTAACTTTTTCTCAATTTGCCTTTTTTCTTCCGGTAATAAACTTCTTCCTTGAACACGAGGACTCCCTGGCAGCCAGGGATATTTTTCTAACCAAACATAGGGAAATTGAATTAAGTAACGAGGTTCTTGAGAACCTAGCATTTTTAACAGTTTTCCTTCTGTTAAAGCTTGCCTTACTTCAGCGACAATAGCCTTAACTCTTTTCGGTTCGATGTGGTGCAGGTGGCCAGTCATGCGAATATTTTCGCCCTGCTCTAAATAAGTTATATAAATTGCGCACTTGGCAGCAGTTGCTGCTGCGTCTAAAAAGGCTCCATGACGATGCCCTCCTGTTCTCATGGCACTAAATGCCAAGTAGAACATAATTTGATCCATTGCACTGGGGCTGAGAGTTTGAATTAACTCAAGGTCTGTTTTCATCTTACGGAATTTTTACGTTCGGGCGGGACAACTAGTGTAGTAATAAATTGCTCTGCTTTACCAATGGTTGATCCAAGATGCTTGAACCAACTCCCAATAACTCCAAGCACCCCGATGAAAAAATATATACCATTATATTTTATAATTGCTTAACTTGGGAAATTCTTCAACAAAAGAAAAAGCTCTGCCGTTTTGGACAGAGACTTGATTGAGATTGTTGTTAAGAAAATAATTTCTTCTTAAGGAACTTAGCCTTGAAAAGGGCCAGTATCAAAACGACCACTTCCTCTTTCAGCTAGGATAGTTCCTTCTTCTAAGTTGAAGTGAGAAGATTGAACTTGAGTGAGATTAGCGTAGGCAAAGCCCGCCGCAGGTATTGCAGAGTCACTTTCTATTGTTCCTAACTGGAAAGATAGGGAAAGAGATAGTATACTCAACAACACAACAGCAATAATTTTTTTCATGACATAGCTCCACATCAGGGTTTCTATATTCCTGATACGGAGGCAATCCCTTATGTCCGGATAAGCTTTCTTCAGAGCAAAATAGGTAGGGATAAGTTAGAAATTTTTGGTACGGAAAACCAAACTGGTGAGTATGTTGACTCCCTAATCTGGAATTATTTGCTCGGCTGCGAACCAGTTGCCACTGGGGTTGTACTGCCCTGAAATAGAAATAGATTTGTGGTGAGGATAGTTTGATAGTTGTTGGTGAATTTCTGGATGTAGAGTAACTATCCTCAAATTTTGTCTGAGTATAACCTGATGCTTGTTAAGTTCTAGACTATACTCCCCTCGATTTTGTTTCTGGAAAATTCCGGAAACTATCTCTGTGTCAGAGTTAAATATGGTTTTACTCTCTTTGCAAGGGCTGTTGCCATCTTGAGGATAGGCTTCAGGATGTTCTAGGTAGTAACGCTGCCATTGTAGCCATTCTGGGTGTTCCGGGGGTAAGTTAAATAAGGGAATAATTGCTGCTGGGGCTATGGTATCTGTCAATAAAGCTTCTTGCAGTTTGCTTACAGATAACTGCCAAGGCTGACATTGAGATTTCACACACAAAGCTGCTGCCATACCTGTAGCTTGCCCTATATTCATAACTAGAGGTTGTAAGCGGGTAGAACCATTAGCAATGTGAGAAACGGAGATATTCTTTTCACACACCAATAAACCTTCTGTCAAAACAGGTACAAGGGCATAGTAAGGGATTGTAAAAGGCGTACCAGTCCATCTCCCCCCCCATATTAAGGATTTAGGTTGAACGGGAAAATCTCTACCAGGATAGTGATGATCGTTGGCATAGTTGCCTACAGCAATAGAACTAACTGTACCTTCATTTGTTTTAGATAAAGGTGCAACAAAACCTCCTTCGATAGGTAAAATACTCTTTTCTGTGACTGTTTCTAGCCCCAGTAAGCGCCGACTTTCTCGGTAATAGGGATGGAGTGCTAAAGCACCATTACCAAGGGAGTGAGGGAAAATGTCTTTAGCTAAGCCGTAGTGTTTACCAAGATGAGTTTGAATGTAACGGGCAAAACTGAGACTATGGTTAATAGCTTCTTGGTGAAACTCTCTTTTCGCTATATCCGATTCGATGAGGCGTTGTAAATTTTCCCCGTAGTCGTTGCCACATTGCGGCCAGTTAAGCATAAAAAGACCACCAGGTAAGCGACCATAGTTAAGAAATTCTTCTTCTCCATAACCTTGCCAAGCCCCTTCAAAAGAGTTTTTTTCCTCAGCTTTAATTTCTGGTGCTTCCTTACCTTCCCCATAATCTTGCAGCATAACTACCCAAGTTGGGGATTGAATGGGATAGCGTTTGGTTAATTCATTTTCAGAAGTAGGGGCGCTTGGTTCATTAAAATCCTTTTGTAGTTCCCAACCCCAACGTGATGGTACATCTGCTAAAGCGAGAATATCCCCTAATTCTGTGCCATCTAGGGTTATTTGGGCTTTAATAAGAAAGTCAGCAAAGCGAACCCCAGTAACACGGTTTTCTTTGCACAATACTTCCAAGGGAACCTGCCCCTTAATCCAGTGTAAGTTAGGTAATGCTTCTACCCAATCAGCAAAAATTTTAGACCCCACTTGAGGATGATAGCTAAACATACTTACCCAGCTATTAGCTAATCCTCCTTTTTGCCTAATTTCTAATTCCCTTAAAAATGCTCCCCACAAACCAGTTTGCCAAGGTACTAATTCATTACCATCAGGGGCGCAGACTCCGGCGGAAGTTAGCATTCCTCCTAACCAAAGAAATTCGCTAACAAGGGTAGTTTTGACTCCACAACGGGCAGCTTGAATAGCCGCAGCAGTTCCCCCTGTACCTCCTCCTACCACTAAAATATCTGTTGTGAGCTTCATTTATCATTTCTATCCATTCGAGTTCCAACTCCAGACTTATGATTATGGCACTACACAAGTTTTAAGTAGCTATCCAAAATTAATTGTATTTTTAGTAAAAGACTATAAGGTCTAACCTGTAATCACTCTTGCTAAGACTGCTATGGTTTTATTGTACTACTGCAAGATTTTTCGCGACCAAACTTTATAAGTATCTCCTAAAGGAGGTTGGGGTTCACTAGTATAATCAATCTGATAATCATAACCTGCTCGTTCATAAATCTGGTTAAATATTGCTTGTAAATCTACTAAAGGTTCTGTATCTTCAGACTGCAAAGGTAAAGAGAAAGCTGGTAATTTATCAGGAAGATTAAACGCATATAAGTCAGCACTGGGACGTTGTACTGTGCGACTAACTAAAACTCTGTAATCTGCATCTAGATCATTATTTAAAATGGGCATTGCTTGCCATCCTCTCAACAAATCTATTTCTACGAAATTAGTCGAACTTTCTAAGATTTGCTGACGCTTTTTAAGGTAAGTTCCTCTTCCTTCACCAGAACATTTGTTGACTGGAGAAAGAACTTCAATTGCCGTAATTACTTTGCCTGTTGCCAAATCCTTGACTTCTAGATATGCTTGTTTAATTTCTTCTAACATTGGGACTAAAACTTTGACGAGTTTTGTCTCTACAGAAGTAACTGCGACATTAGAATTATTGATTTTAGGTACGTTAGATTGATGTGCAACTGCAACATCAGGAATACCAATTAGTAAAGAATTATCATCGTTGTTACTGGTAATTTGGTAGATGCGCTTTTCAATAGCAACTTTGTATTTAGGACGTACTTGAGGAACTAAAGCATCAGCGATCGCCACAATTAAGCGACTGTGTACTTCTGGCCAGAAATCCGGATGTTCTAAATAAGGGTCGATTCCTGGAAAGGGAGAAGCCATAGCCTTAAACTCCAAGTTAGCACTTCTTACTATTTGTAGTTTAACATTAGTGCCAAGATAATTAATAACAAAGCTTGCAAGTATTTTCTGATGACTAAGTGGGATGAATTTATTACTGAACTTGATAATATTGAAACTATTACTGAACCTGATCGTGTTGCCAAACTTTCTTTAGATTACTATCATTTTAGCCCGATATTAAAACCTCAATTAGCAGATAAAAGAGGAGATATTGTAGTACGCCCTAGTAATGAAAAAGAAGTTATACAAATAGCTAAAGTTTGTGTCAAGTATCGAGTTCCTCTAACTATAAGAGGGGCAGGCACAGGAAATTATGGACAGTGTGTTCCTTTGCAAGGAGGAGTTATTCTTGATACTACGAAAATGAACAAAATAGTTGACCTTAAACCAGGAGTTGCCCGGGTTGAACCAGGGGTACGACTAGCAGCATTTGATAAGCAAGGGAGGGGGATGGGTTGGGAGTTGCGGATGTATCCTTCTACTTACCGTACAGCGACTATTGGGGGTTTTGTTGGTGGTGGTAGTGGGGGCATCGGTTCAGTTAATTATGGGGGATTAAGCGATCGCGGTAATATTTTGGCGGTTAAAGTTGTTACCTTGGAAAAGGAACCACGAGTTTTAGAATTGCGGGGAGATGAAGTTCAAAAAGTAAATCATGCTTACGGCACAAATGGTATCATTACTCAATTAGAAATTCCTCTTGCTTTAGCTTATCCTTGGGCAGAAATAATTGTCACTTTTCAAGACTTTATGGATGCAGCAAAATTTGGGCAGGCTTTGACAGATGCAGACGGTTTAATTAAAAAGTTAGTTAGTATCCATGCTTCACCAATTCCTAATTACTTTACTCCTTTGCAAGATTATCTTCCTAATGGGGAACACTGCGCCTTATTAATGGTGGCTGAAAGTTGTTTAGAACCATTGTCAAGTTTAGTAGCAGAATATCAAGGGAAAATTACCTATCAAAAACCTTCTGTAGAAGCGAAAAGGGGCGTAAGTTTAGCAGAATTTACTTGGAATCATACAACTCTCCATGGTCGTAGCGCTGATCATAATTTAACCTATTTGCAGAGTGTTTTTCCCTACGATCCTCAACTAAAATTAGTAGAGCAAATGTACGAATATTTTGGGGAAGAGGTGATGATACATTTAGAATTTATGCGATCCCAAGGTAGAGGGGTAGCCGGTGGACTTCAATTGCTTCGTTATACTAATGAAGAACGTTTGCAAGAAATTATTGCTTACCACGAAAATAAAGGGGTATTTATTGCTAATCCCCACACCTATATTTTAGAAGATGGTGGCAAAAAGACTATAGATAATCAACAATTGAATTTCAAAAAATTAGCTGATCCTTTTGGTTTACTTAATCCTGGTAAAATGCGTGGATGGGATAGCTAAATAATTGATGATTTTGGTGCGATTCCGTATAGTGAGTAAAACACACTGGGTAGCGCACCGGTTGATAGTTAATAGTTTTGAATTTGTCTGGAGAATGCAAGAAAGTTGTGTAGAGGTGTTACCAGAATTTATAATTAGACCAGCTTGTTATCGCGATAAAGAAGCTATTCAAAGTTTAATTTGGGAGTTTACTTTCGCTGAAGCTTTAGAGTTGGATTTGCGAATAATATTATATCGCTTAATTGTAGTCACTTTACTTACCTACTCTTTCTTTTTGGTTCGTAGTTTCACAATTCCTATTTATGGAGAATTAGTAGAAGCATTAGTCATTGCTGCTATTTTATTCAACTGTATTTATGCCCTACAATTATCTTCTGCTATGATTATGGGAATTGGTACAACTTGGCAAAGATACTGGGTAGTAGAAAAAGACTCTCAATTAGTTGCTTGCGCTTTATTAAATATTTATAGTAGTAACTCAGAACTAGCATACTTATTCGTCAAACCAGCTTGGCGGGGAAGAAGAATTGCTTCCTCTTTAATTAACAGGCTAATTCAGGAATCACCCAATACTCTTTATTTAGCTTGTAAACCAAAAATGATTAAATTTTATAGTAAGCTTGGCTTTAGAGAAGTGCGTTGGCAAGATTTATCTCAACCAATTAAAAACATTTTCATGCTCTTCCAGCCCCATCCTAAACTGTGGGGTTTTCCTATTACTATTATGAAATATAGCAGTTCTAATTGAAAGAATGTAATGCACAACTTTATTCCCCCTCACCGCTTTTTCCCCTATCTTACTTGGAAAGATATCCAGGATCTACCTAATAAAAAAAACACGGTTATTATTCAACCCATAGGTTCTATTGAACAACATGGTCATCACTTACCAATTATTGTTGATTCTGCTATTGGAGTAGCTGTAATTGGTAAAGCTTTAGAACAATTAAAACCAGAAATTCCTGCTTATTGTTTACCCCCGCTTTACTATGGAAAATCCAATGAACACACTGGTTTTCCAGGAACAATTACCCTCAGTGCCACTACTTTATTAACTGTTCTCAAAGAAATAGCAGAGAGTATTTATGAAGCGGGTTTTCGTAAACTAGCTTTAGTAAATTCCCATGGGGGACAGCCTCAAATTCTAGACATTGTAGCGAGGGATCTTCATCATCAGTATCAAGAGTTTATGATTTTCCCTTTATTTATCTGGAAAGTACCTAATCTTGCCCAAGAATTAACTACAGAAAAAGAAATGCAATATGGCATTCATGGAGGAGATTTAGAAACAAGTCTGATGCTATCGATTTTACCAGAACAAGTAAAAATGGAGCTAGCAATTAAAGAGTACCCTGCTGGGTTGCCAGAAAATAGTCTTTTAAGTATGGAAGGAAAACTACCTTTTGCTTGGCTAACTAAAGAATTAACTAAAACAGGAGTATTAGGAGATGCAACCATAGCAACTAAAGAAAAAGGTGATCGCTTGCTCACTTCATTAACTAGTAGCTGGGTTAATTTAATCGAAGATATTTATAAATTTCAGCAACCACAAATTAACAATTAGCTTCTCAAAAATAGAGTTGCGTGAGTTATCCTGATCCTAAAAATTAATCTAGTAAAAAGTACCTGGAGGCAAGCCCTCTAGCACTCTAAACTAATATGATAGTCAAGGAAATAATTCAGCTTTATGCCCAAGGACAGAGAGATTTCCAAAATGTCAATTTAAGTGGTATAGACTTGAGTAATACTAATTTGAGTGGTAGCGATTTTAGCAACTCTAATTTACGAGGTATTAATCTTAATGGTGCTAACCTTTCAAAAACGAAATTTAATGATGCCTTATTAACCGGGGCAAACTTGGGTAGTGTCAATCTCTTAGAAGCAACTTTATTTGGTACTAACCTACGTACTGCTAATTTAGCCTTTGCTAACTTAGGTAACGCTGATTTAAGGGGGGCTAACCTCTTTTTTGCCAACATTAGCAATGCGGAATTAGTAGGGGTTAAACTTCTCCGTGCTGATATGAGTCGCGTTAACCTCTGTTGTACTAATCTCCATGGCGCGGATCTCAGCAACACAGATTTGAGCCAAGGAAACTTAATGGAGGCTAGCTTCATTGGGGCTAGTTTGCAAGATGCCTATTTACGTAATACGAACCTTAAAGATTCTGATTTGAGCCATGCTAATTTGCAAGGTATAAATTTAACAAAAGCTAATCTCAACAATGCCAATCTTAACCGAGCTAACTTGAGGGGAGCGAATTTAATTAAAGCTCAACTAAAAAATACCAACCTGAGCCGAGCTAACCTAAGTTTAGCCAACTTAGCCTATGCCAATTTGCGAAAGGCTAATCTTAGTTATGCTGACTTAAATGATGCCAATCTAGCTGGAGTTGAATGGCAACAAGCTATTTTAACAGGAGCTAAACTAATAGGAACCATCTGCGCTCACCAGCCTTGAGTAAAGTAAAAGCAACAGGTTTTTAAGTTTTGTTACATCGGTTGGTTGAATTTTAATAAAATGTAACAAATAAAAGCTCAACACCATTGTATAAAAGTTACCTGTAGGGTATAAACACAAGGGATAAACCTTAGTTCTAGCTAAGATTTATCATGTTTCTATCTTCACTCATATAAATATGAACTTTTCTCAGAATTCTTAAAAATCTACTAGAATACGAAATTTAAAGTATCCGAGTAGATTTCAAGAAGAACTGAAATAATGGGTGTTGAAATCAAAGTTTATATTCAGCTTAGGTTGACTGAATTATAAGGCTTTAAAATACGGTATATGGTACACAAGTACCAACCACGCTCAACTAAAATTTTAAGTAGGAGATCAATTAAATGTTTGACGCATTCACTAAAGTAGTTTCCCAAGCAGATGCTAGAGGCGAATACTTGTCTGGCGACCAGTTAGATGCCCTTGGCCAAATGGTTAGCGAAAGCAACAAGCGCATGGACACCGTTAACCGCATCACCAGCAACTCTTCAGCAATTGTTACCGATGCAGCCCGTGCTTTATTCGCTGAGCAACCTCAGCTAATCGCTCCTGGTGGAAACGCTTACACCAGTCGTCGTATGGCTGCCTGCTTACGGGACATGGAAATCATCCTACGCTATGTAACCTACGCTATCTTCTCTGGTGACGCTAGTGTTTTAGAAGACCGTTGTTTAAATGGTTTGCGTGAAACCTACCAAGCTTTAGGAACTCCTGGAAGCTCCGTAGCAGTAGGCGTTAATAAAATGAAAGATGCAGCTATTGCGATCGCCAACGACAAAAACGGCGTAACATCAGGTGATTGCAGCTCTTTAATGTCTGAAGTAGGTAGCTACTTTGACCGTGCAGCTTCTGCTGTTAGCTAAATTAAATTACTTACCTGAAATATCCCAGGTAATTAACTCCAATATCTTGAAAAATTTTTGCAAACCTAATTTAGGGAGATACCTTAAAACATGAAAACCCCTCTAACTGAAGCAGTATCCACAGCAGACGCTCAAGGTCGCTTCCTCAGCAGCAGTGAAATCCAAGTTGCTTTTGGTCGTTTCCGCCAAGCTAGCGCTAGCTTAGAAGCGGCTAAAGCTCTGACTAGCAAAGCTGACAGCCTTGTTAGTGGCGCAGCCCAAGCTGTTTACAAAAAGTTCCCTTACACCACCCAAATGGATGGCGCTAACTACGCTGCTGACCAACGTGGTAAAGATAAGTGCGCTCGTGACATCGGTTACTACCTCCGCATGGTAACTTACTGCTTAGTTGCTGGTGGTACAGGACCCATGGATGAGTATTTAATCGCTGGAATTGCTGAAATCAACAGCACCTTCGACTTATCTCCTAGCTGGTATGTAGAAGCTCTCAAGAACATCAAAGCGAGCCATGGTTTAAGTGGTGACCCTGCTGTAGAAGCTAACTCCTACATCGACTACGCTATTAATGCTCTTAGCTAACTAGGAATTCTAGCTATTTGTAGCACAAATAGTTAGGAAAATGTGAACAACGCTAACTAAGGCGTACTACCTGGAAAGGTATGCGGATACCAGTAAATTGCTAGTATTTGTTTACCGTTCCAGGTATTGTTTATAAAGAAGGGAACTGGGAGTAGGGAGTAGAGATTTAGACTTGATTATCTCTAACCGGATTTTGTATGAGAGGGTGATGGAAGAACAAAACTTTAATACAGAAGCTCCTTCTGGAGGAAAATTAACTGTAGAAAAGGCGATCACAAACCTGCTTCAAAAAGAAGATTTAGGCCTGCGTTACTATGCCGCCTGGTGGTTAGGTAGGTTCCGGATCAAAGACCAAGCAGCCATAGATGCTTTATTGTTAGCTTTAGAAGACGAAGAAGATCGCGCTCCTGACGGTGGTTATCCTTTACGACGCAATGCGGCGAGAGCATTAGGCAAATTAGGTAACCACCAAGCTGTACCGGCTTTAATTAACTGCTTAGCCTTTAGTGATTTTTATGTCCGGGAAGCAGCAGCCCAAGCTTTAGAAATGTTAGGGGACAAAACGGCTATTCCTGAGCTAATCAAATTGCTCTCCGGGGGAGTAGAAGCGGCTCAACAATTTCCTGGCAAACCTCATTTAGTCCAACCCTACGAAGCTATTATTGAAGCATTAGGTACTCTCAAGGCCCAAGAAGCCCAGGATTTAATTGAACCTTTTCTAGAACATTTTGCACCTAAAGTAAGGTTTGCAGCCGCTAGAGCTATGTATCAGCTTACAGAAAAATCTTTTTACGGAGATTTTTTAATCAAAGCTTTACAAGAAGATAACTTACAACTACGCCGCTCTGCTCTTATGGACTTAGGAGCTATTGGTTACTCCAAGGCAGGAGAGGCGATCGCCTCAACAAAAGCAGAAAATAGCCTGAAATTAATTTCTTTGAAAGGATTGTTAGAATCTCAGTTAGAAACCAGCGACTCAGAAGCGATAGAATTATCCCCAGAGAGTCTGCAACTGATGAAATTAATGGATGCGCTTCTTTAAAAGATTATGGATAAGAGTATTTCTCAGTTAATTAAAGAGGTAGATCAGGCAGATTCTGCCCATAAATTATTTAAAGCAGTAGCCACATTAGCAAAAGCTCGTCACGAAGAATCTATTGCTACTTTAATTGAAGTATTAGGATACAATAATCCAGGAGCTGCAGTTGCTGCAGTAGAAGGGCTAATAGCATTGGGGAAAGTAGCTATTCCCTCTTTATTAGAACAACTCGATAGTTATAACTATGGAGCGAGGGCGTGGGCTATTCGTGCCTTAGCTGCTATTGGTGATCCCCGTGCTTTGGACACCTTATTAAGTGCGGCAAAGAGTGATTTTTCCCAAAGTGTCAGACGCTCTGCGGCTAGAGGCTTAGGAATTATCAACTGGGCTGAGGTTGAGGCAACGGAAGTGCAAACTAAACAAACTCAAGTACTACAAACCTTGTTGCAAGTATGTCAAGATGTAGAATGGGTAGTGCGCTACGGGGCGGTGGTAGGTTTAGAATCTCTTGGCCTCAAGACGAACTCTCCAGAAATTAACCAGCAAATCGATGCTTGCTTAACTCAGATAATCGCTGAAGATGCTGAGATTGCTATACAAGCTAGAGCTAAGTTTGCTCTTAGTAAGCTCAAAGAAAAAGTCACCCTATCCCCTTAAATGCCCTTACTCCCTGTCGTCTAACGACAAGGCTACGTGAACCCTACTCCTTTCTTCTATGAAATATTGGTACGAGAGCTTTGCCGTTGCTCAACGCATTCTTACTGAACTATGGCGGAGGCAGCGGAGTTTGGTTTTTTGGGCAATTTTTCCTATCTCTGTGCTGCTACTCAACGGATTTATCTTAGCTGAGAGGGCAAACCTTTCTACTGCTGAAGCAATGGCATTTGCGGCTCCTTCTAGCTTAGTAGGGGCAGCTTTGTTCTTTAGCTGTTTAGGGGGAAGCGTAGCTACTGTGGTGGCAGAGAGAGAACAAAAAACAATCAAGAGGCTATTCCTTTCTCCTTTAAGCGGTATTTCTTATTTTCTGGGGATTTTCTTAGCCCATAGTTGTATTGGTATAGGGCAGAGCATCTTAGTTTATGCCGTAGCTAGTTTTTTAGGTGCTGAATTTTCTGGATCTATCATTTTAGGTTTGGTGATCATTCTTTTGAGCATTATTAGCTATGTAGGTGTCGGTTTTATCCTTGGTACACAGTTGGCAAGAAGAACAGAAGATGTTAACTCTTTGGTAGCTACTTTTGGAGTACCTTTGCTAATTTTGGGTGGGGCTTTTTTACCTACTTCTTTGTTTCCTAAAAAGCTATTAAATTTAGCTCAATTTAACCCCATTTTTCATATGAATGAAGCTTTAGTAGGAATTTGGGCCAAAGGAGAAGATGTAGCAACCATTAGTCACCATTTTCTGGTTCTAGCCATTTTCGCTTTGGTGATGGTATTCGCAGGATGGCTTGCTTATCAAAGAATGTTAAGGGTAGAGAGAAGACTTTGATACTGGAGAAATAGTAAGAACCCAAAACCAATTGGCTTTGGGTTCTCCTTAATAATCATCTAAAGTAGAATCATAGTCATACCAGTTTAGACTCTATTAACGGAAACGCTTCTTACGCCGCGCTACTGCCTTGCGCTTGCGTTTTTCAATAGGGGTTTCAAAATAACGGCGACGCTTAATATCAGCAAAAACCCCTGCTTTTGATACTTGACGCTTAAATCGACGCAGTGCCGATTCTATTTCTTCATTTTTACCAACAACCACTTGGGTCATACTATCAGTCAACTCCTTTAAATATCTATCGTCATAAATTTCTGGACTATTGTAGCCCACAGACAAAATTAAATACTCCCCTGTAATTTCTAAGGGAGTTTAAGCTTAGTTAAAAAGCTACCTTGAGAGAAGGTAGTTATGGTTTTCCTAAGCATTTGTGCGATCGCTGACCACACACCATCTATTTTAGCGCTTGAGTGCTAAAGCGACTTCTATTTAACCAAAATACTATTCAAAGACCAAGCTGTTGATTTAACTTATTCTCGCTGTTAAACCTACTTTATATTCTACCAATTAGAATCAAAATCTTTGCGCCCTCTACCACCGCCACCGCCTTCTTTACGAGGTCTAGCTTTGTTGACTTTTAATTCTCGCCCCATCCACTCTGCACCATCGAGAGCTTCAATCGCTTTGCTTTCTTCGCTTTCGTCGCCCATCTCTACGAAACAAAAGCCGCGAACTCGGCCTGTTTCCCTATCCATAGGTATAGTTACTCGCTTAACTTTCCCATAATCAGAAAAAACTGTCTCGACATCCTCTTGACCTGCTTCATAAGGCAAGTTACCTACATAAATCGACATTCTAAATCTCCAGAACCGGAATCAATGAAAAGCCTCGGATCGCAGAGATGTATCTAATGTCTTAATGACCAAACCCTGTCGCCGAATTTCATCCTTAGATAATATACCACAAACTTTCTTAAAAGGGAGCAGGGAGCAGCTTACAAGTGTAGATTTTTGATATTTAGCTACTTTTTTGGTTAGGGAGCTAGGGAGGATTTTTTCCTAAGATAAAAAATCAATTAGGGCATCCACTCTAGAACAATACCAACGCGACTATCTTGCCCTTGAAGAGAATTTTGTCTTTCTATGTCTGTGGACAAACGCACCTGGGAACTGACAGCATAACCGACAGAAAGATTAGTTATGCCTACTTCCTCACTACTACCTGGAGAGACAAAACTTTGAGTTATAGCGATGTCTGCTGCCCCCGTACGGGATAAACTTAGCTGTAATTTTGCTCCTAAATTAACACCATCGGTAGCATACCCATCTGTGGTTATATTACGGTAGCCAACTACCGGGGCAACATTAATATAGTTCCCTAAAGGCAGTATGTAGTAGTGCAAATCGGTTCCCCAGGAACTACGCCCTCCCTCAAAACTGCTATGATAATCAGCACTTACGGTTAAACCGGTATCACCAATAAAAATATCTTCTACACCAACAGTTATACCCTCTTCTTGGTTTGTGGAGGGAAACTGTGAATAGCCTAGCCGCAGGCGGGTACGAAAACTAGGATCGTGGTGAATATCCTCAAGAACATTGGGAACATCTTCTAACCAACGTTGTAAGACAGGACTACTTTCGATCACCTCCGGAGGCAAGCCGATTTCTTGTTCAAGGTTAACTTCTTGGGCATTTGCAGCAGGGATTATTGGTAATAAAACTAAACTTATGGGAACAAGCAGCCGTTTGAGAAATTTATTTTCTTGCTGAGGGACAATTAAAATATTTAACATAGATTATTTTAGGGGCAAGTGATCGCGCGTAGTTATCTGGAGTCTTCACTGAACAAAAGGAAAAAAGCCTCTTCATCATTGATTTTTAGCAACAATGGTATAAAAGCGTTAAATTGACAGTGTTAACTTTTACAAACTGTTGGGAGAAATTCAATGCTGGAACTGTACCAATTTGAGATGTCCCAATACTCAGAGAAAGTCAGGCTAATTCTAGATTATAAAGGACTCGACTACCGAAAAATCGAGGTGACTCCTGGAGTAGGACAAATAGAACTTTTCCAAAAATCAGGACAGCGACAAGTTCCTGTTTTAAAAGATGGGGATGTTTATGTAGCTGACTCGACGGAAATCGCCCTTTATTTAGAACGCAAATATCCCGATCCCCCTTTACTACCAGTTGACTCTAAAGAAAGAGGTCTATGCTTGTTAATAGAAGAGTGGGCTGATGTATCCATTGGTGCTAAAGGGCGTAAAGCTTTTGTCGGTGCGTTAAATAAAAATGCCAATTTTCGGACTTCAATTTTGCCCAAGGAAACTCCCGATTTCCTGAAAACCTTAGTAGGATCTTTACCAGGAGAAGTTCTTGATGCAATAGGTTCTGGAGTTGGTTTAGGGGGGAGTGCAGTTAAAGATGCTCAAAACGCTTTGAAACAAGACTTAGGCGCTCTTTGCTTGCTTTTAGAAAATTCCCCTTATTTAGTCACAGACCACCCCACTTTAGCCGATTTTGCTGTGGCTGGATTAAGTATGATCATTAAGTTCCCAGCAGGAAATTATCTAGATATTCCTGAAGATTTAAAAGGAAAGGGTATTCCTGGCTTAGCAGATAATACTATGTATGAGCCATTTTTCACTTGGCGCGATCGCTTATACACAGAATATCGCCGTCTTATTATTCCTACTGTTACAACCTCTGCTGGTTCAGCACCAACTTCTATTGATATTGATTGAGTAAAGTTAATTTATTTTTTAAAATAAGCTAACTTTATCCAGTAAAAAAGCATTCAGAAATTGATTATATATCTGAATGCTTTTTTGTATCCATTTGTTTGGGAACTATAACTAAGAGAAAGCTAATAAAAATAAAAAAGAGAAATAATTAGAGTTTATGAATATGGTTTTAATAGAAAATATCCACCTTAACTAAATTAAGCAAACCGAAAACACGATGCGTAAATACCTTCATTCCCTTAAAGTTCTCGTTTTGGGTGTTTTACCCACTTTCCTGATATTATCTGGTTTACCTTCTCCTGAAGTGGCCCAATCTTTTCCTGAGATGGTAGCAGGTCTTTCTTTTCCAAAAGGTTCAAATCGCGGCGGACCAAGTAGAACTAGCGGCGGTGGTAAAAGGGGCCCAGCCTGCGAGAATACTTCTATTAATGAATCAGTAGTAAGTGATTCCCAACTACCTCTAACAGCTATCATGCCAGAAAATAATCTGGCTATTACCACAGAAGCAAATCCTAACATATATCTATACATTCCCCAGAACAATAACAAGAATGCAGAGTTGATTATTTTTGACCTTAGCAATAGAAATGAACTCTACGAAGCTAAATTTGCTTTACCTCCAGAAGGTGGCATTATCAAACTAACTTTGCCAGAAAAAGTTCAACTACAAGTGGGAGATGAATACCAATGGCATTTCGGTATCATTTGTGATGCAGAGGATGAATCTAAACATGAAGTAATTCAAGGACTTTTGGAGAGGAATACCCCTGTTAATTTAGAGAAGATTCAACAGGAAAAGAACCTCTTGGAAAAGGCAGATTTATATACCCAAGCTTCGGTTTGGAACGAAGCCTTGGATATAGCTGCTACATTACGGGATGCTGATTCTACTCCTTGGTTAGAACTATTAACCTCTGTAGGGTTAGAGAATTTTGTTGACGAGCCAGTTGTGGAAATCGAGTTAGATTGAACAATCCCGAATTAGGACATTGAGTTGAGTAGTAATATCAATAATCTTGAGTTATGCTTGATTTTTTTTGGCATCTATATTTGCTTCCTCTAATCAACAACAACTGCCCCTTATGTGGATAAGATTTAAACATCTTTTGTGGGGATGGCGCGGTGTTTGGCTAACTACCCCTAGTATGGCAGCTTTTGTCATCCTGTTTCGCTTCACAGGTTTGCTTCAACCTTGGGAGTTAGGAGCATATGATCAATATATGCGCTTACGTCCTCAATTGCCCCAGGATGAACGTATTGTTATTGTGGGTATTGATGAAGCGGATTTGCAAGAAATTGGTCAAGGAATAATTCCTGACAATATTTATGCCCAACTCCTAGAAAAAATTAAAGCTCAGAAACCAAGGGCGATTGGTTTTGATATTTACCGTGATTTACCTGTCCCCCCTGGTGAAGATGAATTAGTTAAGGTATTTGAGTCTACAGATAATTTAGTCGGTATTGAAAAAGTTGTTGGGGACAGCAGAAGGGAAACCGTTGCCCCACCACCAGTTTTAGCTCGAAAGGGTCAAGTGGGAGCAAATGATCTGGTTACTGATACTGGACAAACTGTGAGAAGAGCTTTGTTATCTTTATACCCAGAAGATAGAGAAGTTGTTTATAGTTTTGGTTTTTATCTAGCTTTACTTTACTTGGATGCTGAAGGTATTAGTCCAGAAGATTTAGATGAAAGTGGAGATATTTGGCGACTTGGAGATTCGGTTTTTTCTCCTTTGGAAAGTTACGACGGTAGTTATGCAAATACTGATGCTGGGGGCTATCAAATCTTACTTAACTATCGGGGTGCTAAGGCTAAGTTTCCTACCTACTCTTTAACCGATGTTCTCAATGATAAAGTACCAAAAAATTGGGGACGTGATCGCATCGTCATGATTGGTGCAGTAGGAGAAAGTTTTAATGATAATTTCTTTACGCCCTTTTCTGGGGGATTATTTATTAGTCCTGAACCTATGCCAGGGGTAGAAATACACGCCCAACTTACTAGCCAAATCCTCAGTGCCGCTTTAAATAATCGTCCTTTAATTAGTACTTTATCTGAACTCTTAGAAGTATTGTGGATTCTATTTTGGTCTGGAGTTGGTAGTATTATTTTTTGGCAAGGGCGTTATGCAAGTCAGCGCAAATATTTCTTGATTGTCAAATTTTTCGGCGTTATTATTGCGATAATAGTATTAGTAACCAGCACTTACTTAGCTTTTCTTCATAGCTGGTGGTTGCCAGTTGTACCACCTTTTTTAGCTTTAGTTGGTTCTGGAGTTGCAATTACTGCCTATGTGGCCCAGAATGCTGGTAAGATTCGCTCCACCTTTGGGCGTTATCTCACTAATGAAGTTGTAGCTAACTTGTTAGAAAATCCTCAAGGTTTAGAGTTAGGAGGAAAGCGACAAAAGATAACCATGCTAACCTCAGACTTGAGGGGTTTCACTGCCTTGTCTGAGCGTCTTTCTTCTGAAGAAGTTGTAAAAATTCTTAACATCTATCTCCAAGAAATGTTAGAAGAAATTGCTAATTATCGCGGAACTATAGATAAATTCATGGGAGATGGCATACTTGTACTTTTCGGTGTTCCTACTCCTAAAAAAGATGATGCCCAAAGAGCAATTGCTTGTGGAATTGCTATGCAATTAGCGATGACTAAGGTCAATGCCAAAATGAAGCAAATAGCTGGCCCTATTTTGGAAATGGGCATTGGTATTAATACAGGAGAATGTGTAGCTGGAAATATTGGTTCAGAAAAACATACTGAATATACAGTTATTGGCAACCAGGTAAATCTCACCTTCCGCATTGAAACCTATACCACTGGAAGTCAGATTCTTATTTCTGAAACTACTTTAGAAGAAACGGGACATTCTTTATTAAAAATCAATAGCGAGAAATGGGTACAACCTAAAGGAGTAAAAAAGCCCATTGCTATTTATGAAGTAGGAGGAATAGCAGGAGAATATAACCTATTTATTGAGAAGGAAGAAGAGTTATTTGTACCTATTCCAGTAGAAATTCCGTTACTTTATCAAGTTGTTTCTGGTAAGCAACTTCATGAAACTATTTTCAAAGGTAGCCTAGTTAAAATCTCTGCTAAGGGAGCAGAAATTCGTGCTGAAAAGGGTGTAATTAATTCTGTTCCTACGCCTTTAAGCAACATCAAACTGAACTTATTACAAAAAGGCGAGCTTGCAGAAGTTAGTGAAGATATTTATGCTAAAGTTTTAGAAGAAACAAGCTCAGAAAGAACCTTCTGCATCAAGTTCACCTCTACACCTCCTGAAGTATCAGAAAGATTGGATGCTCTTTATAAGTTTCTGACAAATTGAATGAAATGAGTTGGCCCTGGGGTTAAGGCAAATAATGACCATGAATGCTTAAGTAGCAGAGGACTGAGGATAAGCTGTTACGTATCTAAACAACATAAATGCCTGACAGCTTATCAAGCTAAGCTAACGCCGTGAATGGGAATTTCTACTATGAACTCTGCACCTTTTCCTGGTTCAGAGATACAGATAATATTACCCTGATGACGCTCTACAACAATTTGATAACTGATAGACAAACCCAAACCTGTCCCTTTGCCGATTGGTTTGGTAGTAAAAAAAGGATCGAATAACTTAGAAGTAACTTCTGCTGTCATACCAGGGCCGTTGTCTTTAATACTAATAGCAACCCAATTTTTATTAAGTAAGGTATGGATATGAATATGAGGAATTGGGTGGTTTTGTTGATCTAGAGCATCAATAGCATTAGATAAGAGATTCATGAAAACTTGGTTGATCTGTCCTGCATGGCAAGTGATAGGAGGTAAATCATCATATTCTTTGGTAATTTTAATCTCACTTCTACTATTTTTGCCCGATGAAAAACGTAAACGACTTTGCAAAATTAATAAGGTGTTATCCAAACCTTCATGTAAATCAACTTCTTTAGCCCCTGATTCGTCTAAGCGAGAGAAGTTACGTAGAGAAAGAATAATTTGGCGAATGCGATCTGCACCCATTTTCATTGAGCCTAACAATTTAGGCAGATCGGACTTAACAAAGTCCCAATCTATTTCTTCCTTTACTTGGTCAATTATTGGTGCAGGATTAGGATAGTTAGTTTCCCAAAGACTGAGAAGTTTTAGCAAATCATAAGCGTACTCGCTGGCATGGGTAAGATTGCCATAAATAAAGTTAACCGGGTTGTTAATTTCATGGGCAACTCCTCCAACCATCTGCCCTAAGCTAGACATTTTTTCACTTTGAATTAATTGAGCTTGGGTGCGTCTAAGTTCATGTAAAGTTTGTTCGATTTTCTCAGCTTGAGCTTGCGCTTTAATAGTTGCTTCTTTACTTTGGTTATAGAGTTCTGCTTGTTCAATGGCGATCGCAACTGGAGTAGCTAGGGCCTTGAGAAGTTTTACTTGACTTTTAGCCCAAGGACGAGAGCTACTACAGCGAATACAAGCAATTACCCCCACTTGACCTTGTTGAGTTCGAGTTGGGACTGCTAATAAAGATTTATAGGTCAAAGCCTGAAAAAATTGCCGCATAGGTTGATTTTTCACCCTAGCAAAGTCATCAATTTGAATTAATTCTCTTTGGAAAATTTCTTCAGTCCACTCACCAATTTCAGAAGCAGGATAAATACCGAGTTGGTTCGGAATACCCTCAGCTTTTGATTGAGTGACAATCTGCCAAAAGGGTTGTTCAACATCTTTTCTATACCAAAGAAATATACATAAATCGATAGCAAATAATTCTCTGATTTGGGTGACTGTAGTTTGTAAAATTGTCGCGAGATTTAGGGATGTACGAATTTGACTGACTACAGAATTAAAAAGTTTTTCCCGTTGAGCAATTTCCCGATAGCGAGCTTCTGAAAGTTCGATTTGTCGTTGAGCTTGTTTCTTAGCAGTAGAATCTACTGCTAGTCCAATAATACCTGTCACTTGCTCATTGCGGTCTTTAATCTTAGCTTTGATAACCTCTAACTCGTGGTATTTACCATCAACAAAAGGAAGAGTTTCTTCAGAAAAACAAGGTTTTTCTTGGGCTAAACAAGCTGAATCTGAGACTATACAGTTGGCGGCTTCTGGCTCTCCCAGAATTTCTTTATAGTGGCTAGCTTGCAAAAATCTTGACTCAGGAACCCCAACATTTTTACAAAAAGTCTTGTTAACAAATTGTATTTTTCCTTTGGTATCTGTCATCCAAATCCAAATAGGAGCATTATCTAATAAAGCTTTTAAGGTTTGTTTTTGTTCTTCTAAAAGATTCTCTGCCCGCTTACGTTCAGTTATATCTACGCCAATACTCCAAGATGCCCAACCAGGAATGGGAAATTTGTCAGAAATATTCGACCAAGCAACAGTTCTAGGAGAGTTATCTTTAGCAGTCATTTCCCATTCCCAACTGCGATAATTTTTCTCCTTTTGTTGCCATTGACTCAACATAAAATCGTGATAACTAGATTCTGGATAAAGTTTAGTCAAGACATCAGGTTGATTAACAATTTCCTGGGCAGAATAACCTGTAACTCTTTCACATTCTTTGTTCCAAACGATAAAGTTACCAGACTCGTCTATTGCATCCATCATGACAGGCATATTTTCAATAACGGAGCGTAGTTTCTGTTCTTGCTGTTTTAAGGCAATTTCTCCTTTTTGGCGTTCTGTGACATCAAGAATTAAGGAGAGAACAGATTCAAGCTGACCTGAATTATCAAGAGAAACGGAGTTGTACCATTCGCAATAAACGACGGAGCCTTCTTTGGTGTAGTTACGGTTAAGAATAGTGTTATGGGGTTGGCTACCATTAATCAGATTAGCTATGATATCCTCAACCTGTTTGAGATCCTCTGAAAAAATGAATTGCCATTGATCCGGGTTTTTTCCTATGACCTCTTGAGGTTGCCAACCAAAAATTTCTACAGCTTTTTTTGACCAACGCTTAACGCGAAAATCATTGTCCCATTCAATAACCGCTACAGGGGAGTTTTCAACGTGAAAGTTCAATTGTTGGAGAGCTTGTTTAAGTTGTTCTGATGTTTGCTTACGTTCTTTAATCTCTTTTTCTAAAAGTTGATTAGCTTGTTGCATTTGCTCTGGACTTGGTAAAGCTAGAGCTTTGGGTAATAAAATAACTAACAGTACAGCCGTTATCAGAGAAATGCTAGCTGTCACTGCCTCAACAAATCCTGATAGCCAATAGGTAGGATGCCAAAGAGTCCAGATATTAAGAATATGACCAGTGCCGCAAGCAATAATAAAAGCAGCGAACAACTGAAAAATCCAGTGAAAAGGAATATCAGGACGCTTGCGCAGAAAATAAATAATAGTGATGGGAATAGAATAATAAGATAGAGCCGTTACAGCATCGCTTACCCAATGAAGCCTCATTAAACTTGGTTGCCAGAGATAGCAGTTACCGTGGGGCATATAAGAAACGATTGCTAACAGACTAGCGGTTAAATCAAACATAAAGGAGCAACAACAATTTTTTACCTTGATTTATCATTCACCCTTGGCTTATAAGCACATACCGAAGTGAAGCAACAAATGTACCCCTCAAAAATACTAAAAAAGAGTTAGTTAGCTTAATCTACCTCTTAAGTTATACTTGATACTTCCCCTTCTTTGCTGTTTCATGAATGACTAAAGTTAAGATACTTATCTATAATTTTGCCCGAATAATTTTTATTTAAACGAAAGAATGTCCTCTGAAATTTCCCCTAACTTGCAAACAGCCGTCGAAAGTCGGCGCAACTTTGCAATTATTTCTCACCCTGATGCTGGTAAAACAACCCTGACCGAAAAACTTTTGCTTTATGGAGGAGCAATTCATCAAGCTGGGGCTGTGAAAGCCCGTCGAAGTCAGCGTAAAGCTACATCTGACTGGATGGAGATGGAGCAACAAAGAGGTATTTCTATTACCTCTACGGTATTGCAATTTGATTACCAGGATTATCAAATCAATTTACTCGATACACCAGGACACCAAGATTTTAGCGAGGATACCTATCGAACTTTAGCAGCGGCAGATAATGCGGTAATGTTAATCGATGCAGCTAAAGGTTTAGAACCTCAAACGCGGAAATTGTTTGAAGTTTGTCAGATGCGATCGCTGCCAATTTTTACTTTTGTGAATAAGTTGGATCGCCCAGGGAGAGAGCCTTTAGAGTTGCTTGATGAAATTGAGCAGGAGTTGGGTTTACAAACCTATGCAGTAAATTGGCCCATTGGTATGGGGGATCGCTTTAAAGGGGTTTTTGATCGTCGTCAGCAAAAAGTCCATTTATTTGAACGCCAAGCCCACGGGAGCAAGGAAGCCAAGGATACGATCCTTAACTGGGGAGATCCTCATCTTGAAGAAGTATTAGAACCAGAACTTTATAATCAACTTAAAGAAGATTTAGAAATCCTCGAAGAAATTGGCTTGCCCCTAGATTTAGAAGCAATTCATACAGGAAAAATGACTCCTGTTTTTTTTGGGAGTGCGATGACTAATTTTGGGGTGCAGTTGTTCTTAGATGCTTTCTTAGAGTATTCCCTGCAACCAGAACCTCGTAACTCTTCTCTAGGAGAAATTCCTCCTACCTATCCAGAATTTAGCGGTTTTATTTTCAAATTACAAGCCAATATGGACTCTAAACATAGGGATAGGGTGGCTTTTGTACGAGTTTGTACAGGCAAGTTTGAGAAAGATATGAGTGTTAAACACGCCCGTACAGGTAAAAGTATTCGCCTCTCCCGTCCCCAAAAACTTTTTGCTCAAGGTAGGGAATCGTTGGAAGAAGCTTATCCTGGGGATGTGATTGGTTTGAATAATCCTGGGGTTTTTGCTATTGGCGATACCATTTACCAAGGGCCAAAAATTGAGTATGAAGGGATTCCTTGTTTTTCTCCGGAAATATTTGCCTATGTGAAAAATCCTAACCCTTCTAAGTTTAAGCAATTCCATAAAGGGATTACAGAATTAAGGGAAGAAGGTGCGGTACAAATTATGTATTCTGCGGATGAGTTTAAGCGTGATCCCATACTTGCTGCGGTGGGGCAGTTACAATTTGAAGTGGTTCAGTTTCGCCTTAAAAATGAATATGGAGTAGAAACCAAGTTAGAACTTTTGCCCTACAGCGTAGCACGTTGGGTAGCGGGTGGCTGGGAAGCTTTAGAAGAGGCAGGGCGGTTGTTTAATACAGAAGTTGTGAAGGATAATTGGGGTAGACCTGTACTATTATTTCGTAATCAGTGGAATGTGGATCAGATTAAGGGAGATTTTCCAGAGTTAGAGTTAACAAGTATTGCTCCAGTAGGGGCAGGTTTGCAACCGGAAAAGTAATAAGTAAAGAACAAACTTTTTCCTATTCCCTTAGTAATCTACTTTTCTTTGTTAGCATAACTAAACGCAGTATCATTGCCGCAATTAGTAAAGCTACAAAGGGTAAATAAATACTTAGAGAAATGTTTAGCCTTGTAGCAAAAGAATAGGTAAAAGCTATCCAAAGATAATACATTCCGACTGTATGTAAAATCTTCCAAACTTGGGGACTTAAGAGAGTTGCAATGGGTCTAAATGAAGTTGCAGTCATAGCTGCAATAAAGATATACCCTAAAGTTCCGCCATGGTCGAATTCATAAGCTTCTCCGGAAGTTATGATAACTAAGCCGACAATGGTTAGGGCATGATAGCCATGGGAAATGGCGAAAGAAATTCCTAAATAGCGGCGATTTTTAAGTAACCATTTAGTCAATTTATTTGAGTTTATTTTAGGTAGAGTTGAAGCAATAAAGGCAGATAAAAATAAAAGACAAGAAGTTCTTGCTGTTAACCGAATAGCAACGCGCATCCCTAATTCATTAATACCTTGAACTATGAAAATGACGGCTAAAATAGCGGCGATCGCTAATGCAGATAAAGTAACAAGGTTCCATCCTTGGTAAGCAGATTTAGTGTTCATAGTTATCAATTTGCAGCAATGCATTGTTTTGATTGAGTCTCAAGGTTTAGTTCTCGAATATAGAGAAAAAGCGGCAAACTTAAAGATAAACCTACTGACAAATTCAAAACCACATAAACCCACAGATAATTCATCTTTAGGCGTGTACCTTCTTTGAAAAGAAATACCCAAAAAGCTAAACTAGAAATTAAGATATCAAAACTAATATCTCTAGCAACATAATTGGCAAAAGATTGTTGAAAAAAGAGCGGTAAATCTATACCAAAATTCCTAAAGAAAGGTAGAAGTTGTGAGTAGGGTAAAATTGTCCCTGCTAGACAAAGAAAGAGATAAAAATAGCGCAACATAATCAAATATGGCCAATAAAATTGCTTAAGTACTTATTGAGTTTAGCAGGGCTATTTTCCCTTTGTCTTTCCTTATCTTCCTGAAAATGTTCTGATCTTCCCAACAATTACAGACTGTTACGATAAACCTTGGGAGTTGTCTTCGTATATTGGCGAAAAACTCTGGTGAAGTGACTTTGATTTTGAAAACCAACTTGATGACACACTTGAATAATAGTTAACTGTTGGTTTGCCAATAACTGTTTCGCTTTGTCAATACGACACTTTGTTAAGTATTGATGGGGAGGTATGCCTGTGGATTCTTTAAACAAACTGGCGAAGTAATGAGAACTCATTTGTACTGCTGCTGCCATTTCAGTTAAGCTAATATTCTGGTCTAAATGGTCATGAATATAGGCGATCGCCTCTTTTAAACAGGCTTTAGGCAAACCCCCTGGATAAGTTTTAATTTCTTTTTTTAAGCTAGAGTAGCGTTGTAATAAATGAACTGAGAGTGCAGCAGCCATTGATTCTGCATACAGTTTGCTATCTGAACCTCCTATTGCTAATTCTGCTTTTAAAGCTAGTCCCATTTGTTGAATTAAAGGATCACGTAGCTTGAAGTTTGGTTGCAACTCAATGTTTGTTGTATAAGCTTTTTCCCAAGCAACCTTATTAAAGGTTTCAGGTTCTAAAAAAAGCTCAATCAAACCGACTTCCCTATCTGTTTGTACTCTAGGAAAGACTGTACCAACCGGAGAAAGAAGCAGATCTCCTTCTGTATAATCCTGTGTTTGCCAGTATCCATCTAGTTTGTAACTAACTCGAACCTCTCCTTGGCAAATAACCAGCATATGCTGATCCAAAACCGTTTCTGGCATTTCCCCAGCAGGTTCATTTTCATAAATAAGCTGCATTCCCTTCCACCCTGCATTCTCACTGGAAAGTAGATGCAGATGTTCAACATATTCGCCTTGCAGATCAAGGGTTTGAGGAATTTCTTCTGACATGAATTATTAGGGAAACCTTCAGTCATTCATTCTAAACCTAGATCAATTGCCCCACAAAATGTTATATTTTATAAATGTTGCGGCGAGCGTGGCCAAGTGGTTAAGGCAGTGGATTGTGATTCCACCATTCGCGGGTTCAAGTCCCGTCGTTCGCCCTGTTTGAAATGAGAGCAAGCTAATGGCTAGTTGCTAAAATCTTATATTTGGTGAGGATATTTTATTTATTGGAGTTCTCTAAATCCAATGAGTTTCTGTAAAGCACCATAGGCCATTTAGCCTGCTTTGCTTATTTTTCTTCAGCTAAATGGCTGTTGCCTTCAAGAGTTATTTTCCTTTACATTAGGTTTGTATTCTCTAACCAAGGGCAGCAATCGTGAACTACCAAAATCTAGAACTATGCTTTCAGAATAGTAGTACTTCTTTGACCCAAATTAGAGAAACTTTAGAAGTAGAATTAGACGCACTTGAACAAGAACTACTCGTAGCGGAAATTAATTGTCGTACGAATCCCCAGAGCAAATGTTGCCAAATATTACCACAATTAAGACAGAAAGTTGAAGTTGCCAGCAAAAAATACTTTCAAAAATGGGGCGAGATTTATCGCCAAGAGTTAGAACTTGTTTAGTTTTAGTTTTAGTTTTGGCGGTCACTAACTTCTATATAATCATTAAAGTTTTGTTGATTGTATAGGTAAAGGTTGCGGATTGGGTAGGGAATACTAATATCAGCTTGATCCAAAGCTTGTTTAATGGCAATCATCGCTTTAGTTTGAGTTGTTCGCACTTCTTTTTGTTGAGGAATTGTCCAGTAGCGAACGACAAAATCAATGGAACTATCTCCAAAATTGACTACATCTATTTCTGGACTAGGATCTTCTTGAACTCCTTCGACACTTTTAATTGTTGTCATTAAAATATCTGCTGCTTTGGGTAAAGGGGTATTATAATCTACACCTACTCCTAAGTCTGTACGTCGATAGTTAAAAGCTGTCCTGACTTGCACTGCACTAGTAAAGACAGTGGAGTTAGGAAGCAGTACTTTTTCTCCTTGATAGGTGCGAATGCTAGTGGTACGAATATCAATACGTTCTACTGTCCCTTCATAATCTTCAACGATAATCTGATCATTGATGCGGAAAGGTTCTTGTATTAGTAATAAAATTCCTGCTAAAAAGTTCTTAAAGATATCTTGAAAAGCAAAACCCACCGCTACAGATCCAAGTCCCAAGGTAGCAATAACATCTCCTAACCTTAAGCTAGGAAAGGCAATAACGCTAGCAATTAAAATTCCTATCAGCCAAGTAGTTACATAAGCAGTCTTAGAAAGTAATAATTGCAGAGATTGACTGCGAATAGTTTTTCTGCCTACTTTGGTCGCAATTTGTTGAACAAACTCGGCCGCAAAGCGAGTTAATAAAATAATAATTAGTGCAGCAACCAAAGCCGGCAGAATTTTAACACTACTACCTACTAATTCTCGTAAACTGTCCTTGACTGTTTTAATCAACTCCATAAGTTAGATAAAAATAAAGCTCCTGACAATTCTACACTAAGGCGATTGTCAGGACTAATTTTTATCTTCAATTCCGGCTACTATCTTCTAAGAATAATCCAAACGGCATGAATAATTCCTGGAACATAACCTAAGATGGTTAAAAGAATGTTAATCCAGAACTGAGGCCCAATACCTACTTGTAAAAATACTCCTAGAGGTGGCAAAAAAATTGCACAAAGAAGCCTGACTATATCCATAAAAACATCCTTTTTGATTACTACAATTTTACTTTATTGCCAAACAAGTACTTTAGCTTCATACTCTGGCAAATCGATTGTAATACTATTTTCGCCAACTTCAAGGTCATAATCGCCAGTCCATTCGTGCCAAGTACCATTTTCAGGGAAATGGGGAACCTCGTAGCCAGCAAGATATTTATCTGAGAAGTTAGCCACCACCACAACACGGGAACCTTCATCATTCCAACGAGTATAGGCAACTACTTTGGCCTCTACATTTTCGTGGAAGAAATCGATTTTTTCTGTGTATAAAGCGTGATTATTTTTGCGTAGGTTAACCAAACCTTTGTAGTATTCAAATAGGCTCTTATTGAGGTCGTTTTTTAGTAAATTCCAATCAATTTTAGTAGGTTCTGGATCAAGGGGATGATAGTCGCCGAATTCTTCTCCCATCCAGACTAAAGGTACACCAACTGCTGTCATCAACAAAACTACACCCAACTTAAAGCGCTTAAAAGCAGCTTCCTCAAAAATCTCCCGGTTAGCTAACTCCACCATAATCCTTTCGTGGTCATGGTTTGTCAGATAGTTAACTACATTAGTTGAACCTAAGAAACCCTGTCGCTTGCAATCAATGACATTTTTAAGTTCTTCTAATTCAAATCTATCACCGCAAATATGGGCTTTAATGGTGTGGTAGAAGCTGTCGTGCCAGCAGCCATCCATTGGTCCGTCTACATTAGTAATGCTGGGGGTTTCAGGAATATGTTCGGCGATGTTATAAAAGGGTTTGTTCCCGGCTGTTTTCTTGCTTTCTTCAACTATCCAGTGCATGAAGTCATAGTTAGCAATTTGCCTGGCTGCGTCGTAACGGACACCATCAATGTGGTATTCCCTAATCCAGAACCTTACAACATCACCAACAAACTGCCAAGCTGGTTTAATATCTAACTTCTCATCATAGAATTCGTAGTTAAACTCTGGTCCCCAGTTATTGTCAGGATCACGGGGTTCGTGGTGATACCAGTAATCGTGGTCAATTTGAGTTAGGGGACTAGAAGCTTCTGAATGGTTATAGATACCGTCCATAATGACGCGAATCCCTTTACCATGACACTCATCAATTAATTTCTTTAGTCCAGTAGTAGGACCATAACTAGATTCAGAGGCAAAGAAGTAACGGGGATTATAACCCCAACTATACTCCCCAGGATATTCCTTAATCGGCATCAACTCTATAGCATTGATACCAAGTTCGGTTAGGTAGTCTAGTTTTTCGATAACGTGCTTATAATTTCCTCTAGGGTTGGGGTCATCTTCCCCGCCGGAAAAGTCGCTAATATGCAGTTCATAAATAACTAATTCTTGGTCTGGTGGTAAAGGCTTGTCGTCATGTTGCCAAACATAGGTATCAACAATTCTTTCACCATCTTTAATACGGACTATGCCATTTTGAGTAGGATTATCAATATCTATAGCGTAGGGATCTACCACTTCTATCCATTGATCAGGTTCTAAGAACCAACTTTTAGAGCGTACCCGAAATTTATATTGGTAATCACCATCTTCTAACTCAACTTGGGTACGAAAGTAACCCTTATCATCTTTTTCCATAGGAATATCTTCCCAGTCAGAAAAAGACCCAATTAAGGCAGCTTCTTTATTGTAAGGAGCTAGAAGCTTAAACTCAATTAAGTTGGCCATATCTTTTAAGACCTTTTTTAAGCAAAGTTAAATGATTACTTTTTAGCATAGCTAAATTAGGCTCTTAGACACATCTCACTTGAGAAATAAGAAATGTTTCACTTCTCAGTAAAGAGATAGAGATGCTCGTTTTTTTATACTTTATAAAGCTGACTATTTAAACTAAATAGATAATGTTGGTGGAATTTTCTACAAACTGCCGTCTACACTTACAGCACTTAAGGCGTTTTTTTCTAGTGTGGATATGACCCTTGCTCGGAATGCATTAGAGTTAAGCTGTCAGGCATTTAATTTACTTATTAGGTTTGATGGGGAGATAGGGGGATAGGGAGATGGGGGGAGGGTTTTAGGGCTTCTTTCCTAGTTGAGTAATAGACAGTTTAAATGCACATCAGCTTACACTGGGGACAGTTAGCCATATAGATTATTAGGATTCGTTATTTACTCTAGTATGACTACAAGATTTTGCCATATCTGGATGTTCCCTGGGTTTTTCGAGACTATTCAATTCTAACTATTACCCACCTTCCTAAACAACTTCATTTCGCTTTCTATACATAGAAAAAATACGATAACTATCTAAAGAAAAATCTTGATCTTCTTTAACTTTAATCAAATTATATTCAACTTCACTATCAGCGAAAATTGTGAAAATGATTTGGAAAATATCAAAAAAATGTACTAACCACTTACAATCTTCTTCAGGGAAATCGTTGTAATATTCAATTAGTTCAGCAACTCTGGTTTCTAAGTGAGTGCGAGAATAGGGACAAAATAAAATCAGCTTCAGCATAATAATCACCAAAGATAGCCGATCTTCTTGAGACATGAGCAGAATAAATAGTTCCCCAGGATTATCTTCACTTTCTAAGGTTAAATAATCGATGACGCGATTGCAACTACGCAATATTAATGAATCATCAAGATGACAATCATCGTATTCTTCATAAAGAAAATCCAACTTTTTGGTTAACTGATTTCTTACCGCTTTGGTATTTTTTTGTTCTTCTAGAGTATATAAAAGGTAGTTAGTTAAATATGTCTTGAAACTTCTGTAACGGAGTCCTTGGATTTGCTTGTTAAAAATATTAGCTAATTTGTCATAATCGAAATTTCTTTGTTTGGCTAAGACTTTTTTAATTAGCTGTAGAGCTTCTTTACCAAGATTAGTCGGGTTTGCAACTGCATCTTCCCTGCTGAGGGCAGTCTCAGAACGAGCAGTATACATAGCTAAATCGAATTTAAACTTATTTCTTAGCTTTTGAGATAATAATTTAGCAGCTTCTCTTTGTTCTGCGGAGTTGTTAGTGTTGAGATATTGATTAACTAGTAGGTAAGAATTATATCTTTTGCTCCAATGTTCTGTTTCTGGGGCAGCTTGACTGCTTTTGAAGATATTTATTTCCGCAAAGTATTTGCTTGCCACAAAATGTTTTAGCCAAGCATAAAGTCGGTTGGTGACTTCATGGGTTGGTTCTTGCTCAAAGTCTTCATCTAAGAAAGCTTGAACAAAGTTTTTAATAGCTTCTTTTTGTCTGTCTCTTTCCCAGTTGTTAATTAAGATGTAGCAACAGCGTTTAATTGTATTTAAAAAAGCTTCTTGATCTTTGGCAAAAATAATTTCTGCTAAGGCCGCAACGGCTTCACTATTTTCTTCTGTGGCGTGATATTTGAAAAATAAAAGCTGAAATTCTCTAAGTACTTCAGGCGGCTCTTTTTCGTTAACAAGAGTTAAAAAGAAGCTGTAAATATAAGCTTGAGCCAGATCAATCTTGGGCTTGAGTAATTTAGCCTTGTAACTTTTCTCTTTTTTGAGCTTCTCCATGCTTACCATACTAGAGGAATGTCAACTTTCTTCTCAAGTTTTGACGGTTAAAGTTATTAATTATGCTTATTGTTCAGGTTCTGGTATTTATTAGTTGTTGTAGCTATCAAAAAATTCTGCTCTGAAGAGCAGGATTTTTTTGTTAACTATTTAAAATGCTTGGTAGTTGCTGCTGAAAATCCAAAAATCTGCTGGTTTATGCTAGTCTAATCTCATCTCTTCCTAGCTTAAACATATCCTATCTTTTGTTGAAAAGGCAACTCCGAACCCCCTAGCCATTTCTTCATAAGAAATAGACTAAGAATAAGTAATTTACTTACGTAATTACTTTTTAAGATTTACGAGATTTAACCCTATCTATCTCAGCTTTGAGCTTCTCAATTTGATTCTGTAGCTTCGTCACTTCTGCTTCTGAGGCTTTAGCCTCTACCTCTACGCTTCCTGGGGATTTGCGACCTTGATAATTACCCTGACGAATATGATTGTATTCTTGAGATGTTGACCATTCCTGTAAGTAATGAATGCGTTCTACGGGAAAAGGATGAGTCGTAAAAGAATTATTGCCCCCATTGTAAAGCAAAAATTTATAAATTTCTTTGAAACTATCTTGGTCTAATTCTTGATAGCTTTTCCCTTGACGAATAAATTCAGATAAATTAATTTCCTGGGCGAATTTTGTACATCCCCCCGCTAATTTCATCATGGTTCTTAAAACCGTGGGAAGATCATCAATAAGTAATAAAGCTGCTCTGTCTGCTGAAAGTTCTGCTTTACGTCGCCATTCATAAAAAGCGTAAAGTAAGCCACTACTAAGAAGATTGCCTAAACCTAAAGTCATGTCTCCTAACATCGAAGCAGCGTTCATAGCCCAAAGAGACATTTGCCTTAAAGTAGTATGTTCACACTTAATATGTCCTAGTTCGCTAGCAATAACTGTACGAATTTCTGATTCGTCAAGTAAGTCTAATAATCCTGTGTTCAGAATTATATGGGGTTGTTCTCTTCCTAAAGAATAACTATTAGCTTGAGCATTTTGGCTGATAAACAATAATGGTTCAGGAACCACATCTAAATCCTGAATACATTCACGAGTGATTCCATAAATAGTAGAATATTGCCTTGGCCCTGCTTGTATAGCATTACCTAGTAAATAAACGTGCTGGGGCCGTTCGTAAAGAAACTCAACAAAGCTGCGGGAGAGAATATCAAAGCCGGGAACACGGCGCAAGGTTTGTTCTGCTTCTCGATCGAGGGGATGTATGAAGGCTTCGCTAGATATTCCAGGATAACTAGGCATAGGCGGAGGATTAATTAATCCTTTTGATAGGTTGATAATTATAAAGCTAATTAAACTGTTTATGTATACATCTAAAGAAGCAAATTAACCGGATTTATTCCTAATCCCTAGAGAAAAGTTATTATTTAAGGCAAAAGATAAAGTGAAATTAGAGGTGTTTTGGCAATATTTAACTACTCCCCAAGTTTATTACCCACAATTAGCGAAAGTTACCGGGGGGGTTGCGACAGCAGTCTTTTTAGGACAGGTTATGCAACGTCAATTTCAGCTACCGGAATCAAAAAAGGGAGTACAAATTACTACTGAAGAAATGACGACAATAACTGGGTTGAGTCTGGTTGAGCAAGATTGGTCTAGAAACCAACTTCAAGAGCGATCGCTCCTACAAATAAGAGTAATTAATCAAGAAGCTGAACTTTGGGAATTTATCATTAATTGGCAACTTTTAGAAGAGCTTTTAACTAACTCTAATACTGTAGCTTCCACTCCAACAAAATTAGTAACAAAAGTAAAAAGTGATCCCTTCTTCCCTGTACGTCGCCAACCTATTTCTGTTCAAGTTACCCCTAATTATCAATTTAGTGGCCCTTGGCAATCTCCTCAAGAATTTGAAGAGTTTCAAAAAGCTTTATTAAGCTATGCCAAAAATTTAGGTTTTTCTAACCCTTCTGGTTGGGTATTTAAAATTGTTGATAGCATCAGCAAAGGAATAATTTCCCCCTATTGGGAAGAATTTAACCAAGGCATTCCTTTCGGTACAACTCAAAAAGTACAACAAGAGTGGGAAGTGGAACCAGGAGTTCCTTATCCAGCCCTAGAAGAAGAACGTACTCAATATTATGTTCAAAAAGGGGAACCCTTAGAAAATGCTGTAGCTAGGGCGCGTGCAGACTTAAGAAACCCTGTTTTAGCCAAGGATCTCTGGACTGGTTTTTTGCGGAAGTGCGATCGCCTCGCTGACGAAGCAATTAGAGCCAAAAAAATGGGAGTGACAACCCCCCATTTACCTTCTTCTTTTACAGCCAAAAATCAAGTAACTAAAGCAAGTGTTATCGCTAAGTTAGGGCAAATTGCCCCTCAATTTTCTTTACAACAAGAGGAACAAAACTCTCAAGCAAAGGAAGAGGAAATAGTACCTGAATCCCGCCCCAGCATTGAATCTTTAGAAGGGATGTACTACACTCCCATCGGCAAAAGCCTAGTTATTCAGCAAATCCACCAAAATCCTCACTGGGGTTACGCTATAGTCGAGGATAAAATTGTCGATTTGAGTTAAAACTAGAGGAGTGGAGACAGTAACGGAGGTAGGGGGAGAAATTTTGAATTTTGAATTCTGACTAGCCTACCAGTCTAATTCAAAACTAATTTGAGGAATCAATTGCAACATCCCTATACCTAATTCTTGGGGTGAAATTGTTTTAGCTTCAAATAAAGCTACCAGATCAGCAATTTGAGGATTGCCGCGAGAAGAGCCTGTTAGCCCTCTAGCAATCACAAAGCTACAATAGCTTTCATTATTTTGACAGTTTTTTTCCCATTGCCAAAGGTCTTTACTAAAACTGGGATCTTCGCTCACAAACTCCCCAAATAAATATAAGTTACCATTAGCTGTTTGCAACATTCCTAAATCATAATTCGTTCCTGTTGAAGGATCTTCTCCAGGGTTAAAACAAATTGCTTTCAATCCGCCATCAGCTTTAATTCGTTCCACAATAGCTTTAGCTTTAGGTAAAGAAGTTTGCACTAAAATTGCTGGTATTCCTTCCTCTAATTGAGGTGCTTCTTGGGATTGATAATACTTCTTTTCATGGCTACGCACTGCTTCTATCCATTGGGGAGAAACCATTCCCAAACTACGCCAAGCATCTTCGGGAATTAAGTCATCTTTGAGAGGTAGAGCATCTTCTTCTGAGTCAAAGTCTTCAACCTCAGCTTCTGCCATCAAGTTCAAAAACTCAGAAGCCAACTCTGGCATAGTCGCAACTTCTACGGTAACTGTTTTTGAGGATTGACCTTGGGGCAGAGGAATACGGTAACGCTTATTAAAGGCTTCAAAATCATCACTATCTATTAGATCGTAATGTTTATTCATGAACCTTGCTAAGGCTTTTAGGGCGACATAAACTACCAAAGCTTCTTCTTCATCTAAAAAAGGTCGCATCCCTTCATAGGGGTGTATACTGCCGAAGCGAGGATGAACATCTGATGAAGGTAGTTCAACCAAATTATCTTCAGTTTCTAACTCATCTTCAGGAAGATCAAAGTTGACAAACCAACAATCTTGGGTTAGAAAAGCCTTTTCTAAAAGCTCTAAGGATTCCTCTGCTATAACAGCAGAACGAAAGCGGCGCAGGGATTCTAAGGAACGGTAAAAAAGCACTCCGTACTCTCTTCCTAACATTCCCATCACAGAAACATAGAGAGTATCAATATCCCAGCGATTCAGCTTAATGGCAATAATATTATGATCTGCGAGTATTTCCCAAGGAGCTTCTTGCCAAATTTCATCGGCGGTTTGCCACAACAATTCCTGATACTGGTCAGGAATTGTAGGGGGGCTGTTGTCACTGAAGGAGTCTAAACCATGGAAAAATTCATCTATAACAGGCAGTTGAGGGACATAATCAACGCTGATATCTAAACCTTGTAAAACTCCCCGTAAAAGAAATTGTATTTCGCGATCCCGCAGGATAATTTTTTGAGGACGGGCTGGTTGAGCCGGACTTTGAGGAGTTTCTATCGCTCTTAGCAAAGTCCTTACAATAGCCTCCTGTCCCATTTCTGGGGAAACCAAATCCATAGCTCTAACAATACCTTCTGAGCCATCTACCCAAATAATACATTGCTCATTACCTTGGGCTTCTGGGTCAATTTTTTTGGCTAAACTTGACAAGGGACGACAATCACCTTCCCAAACGCTATTAATTTGGGGTATTTTCTGGAGACGACGCTTAGTCGTGGGATTTAGAGCGCTCATAGAACCTCGTCAGTTGCTCGGAAAAAAGGTTTCCTATCAAGCCAGTTTCCTATTGGTATGTAGTTAGTATAGGAAATAAACTAACTTTTTCCTTGGCATCTAGAAATTCCTTAGCAAAATTCCCAGTTAAAATGAAAGTATAAAATTATTGGGATACTAAAATTTAACTCGGCAGTTCAAAACAATTTAGGAGTTACTCATAACAGATGACACAAGCAACTAAGCTACCTCAAAAAGGCATTCAATTATCAGAAAATGCCCTTAAGCACGTCATGATGCTTAGAAATCAACAAGGAAAAGACCTCTGTTTGCGGGTCGGTGTACGCAATGGCGGCTGTTCGGGAATGTCCTATATGATGGACTTTGAAGAGCCTAGTAAGATCCGCGATGATGATGAAGTTTTTGATTACGATAGTTTTAAAATTATTTGTGATCCCAAAAGTCTTCTTTACCTCTATGGCTTGATGCTTGACTACAGTGATGCTCTCATTGGTGGTGGTTTCCAATTTACCAATCCTAATGCCAACCAAACCTGCGGTTGCGGTAAGTCTTTTGGGGTTTAAAGAACTAAACTATTCTTATTCAGGAACGACCCTAGACTTTGAAGTTGGGTCGTTCTTAAACAAACAATTAACTCAATGGAATTTACTAAAACCCTATTAATTGGCCTCAAAGCTGACGAATTTCGCCATCCTTTGGATTTGCAAGCAACCAGAAGCTTAAAGCAAATACCAGGTTTGGATGTCGCAGTTAGAAGTATCGTTGGTTCAGTGGCAGAACAGTTCTTTTTCTTGAACAATATTGCTTCTAGTGTCCAAGTTGGCGAAAAGCAACTGCCTCACCTTCATAAACTCCTCCTTGAAGCTTGCGAAATCCTCGATTTAGAACCGCCTCAACTGTACGTACAACAAAATCCTGCCCCTAATGCTTATACTTTGGCAATGCGAGGTAAGCAGCCTTTTATGGTGATGCACACTTCTTTAATCGATATGCTCACCCCAGAAGAGATTCAGGCAGTAATTGCCCATGAGCTGGGGCATCTCAAGTGTGAACATGGAGTATACCTAACTTTAGCTAATATTCTGGCCCTAGCTGCCAATTTCCTACCTGGTTGGGGAACAGTTCTTGCCCAAAATATTCAAGAACAAATGCAGGAATGGGTGCGTTGTGCAGAATTTAGTTGCGATCGCGCGGCACTTTTAGCAACTCAAGACCCTAAAGTGGTGATGTCGGTATTGATGAAGTTAGCTGGGGGTTCTCCTAAACTCGCTCCTCAACTTAACTTAGACGCTTTTATTGAGCAAGCGAGAGCCTATGATGCGGTGGGAGAAACTCAGCTTGGAGAAATGCTCAAAACTGCTCAGACAGCCCAATTAACCCACCCAGTACCTGTGATCCGTGCCAGAGAGATAGATCGTTGGGCTAGCTCTAACGAATATCAAACCTTGATGCAATTGCGCGAAAAAGATTATAATGGTGAAGCTGGTACTCAGGGCAAGTGGCGGAATTGGTAGACGCACCACACTCAAAATGTGGCGGTCCCGGTCATGAGAGTTCGAGTCTCTCCTTGCCCACTTTGAATTTAACTAATAAGTAACAAGTGATTTATTTGTACTTGGTATACTTGCTGAGATAGTATTTGCTATTGAGCAGGAATCTACTGTCAAAACTGTGATTTTTGCCTAAGCTATATAACTCTTATTAGGGCAAAATAAGCTATACCGACGAGAAAATTAAAAATTCAGTAAAATATGAATTATTGCCACAAACCCACTCGCGCAATGTGCAATAACTTCTGTTTTATAACTGCTAATGAGTCAACTGTCAGATTTTTCTTCTCGGTTAAATGTTTCTCGACGCACAGCCTTGAAATTATTAGGTATAGGAGCTATCGGCGGGGTAGTAGGTTATTCTCGCTTTGTTAAGCCTCAACCAACTGTATTTCAACAAGATAGCTTAACTCTTCCCCAGGCAATTACCCAACCAAAAAAGGTTGTAGTTGTGGGTGCAGGTTTGGCAGGGTTAGCTTGTGCTTATGAATTAAGTCAGCGCGGTTTTGCAGTAACTTTGTTAGAAAAGTCCCCTAATTTAGGAGGAAAAATTGCTAGTTGGCCTATTAAAGTTGGGGAAGAAGAGTTTATTATGGAACACGGTTTCCATGGCTTTTTTCCTCAGTATTATAATCTCAACAACTTGGTAGAAGAACTAGGGGTTACAGATAATTTTAAATCTTTGGGATTTTACTCTTTAGTCTTTAATAAAGAAAAGTATGATCCAGAAGTCTTTCGCCCTAGTAATTCTGCCTTTCCTTGGAATATCGTTGATTTAGCCATTTCCTCTCCTAATCGTTTTCATTGGGGAATTAATTTAACTAAAATCAGTCACCTACAAGTATTTCGGGCTATTACTAGCTTTAAAATTCCTAAAACCTTTAACAATTTTGATGATATTTCTGTAACAGATTGGATTTCTCAAGGGTTTCCCCAAGGACTTTATGATTTATACTTCCTGCCTTTTGCTAAATCTAGTTTAAATGCACCGGATGTACTTAGTGCCGGAGAATTATTACAATTTTTTCACTTTTACTTTTTTGGTAATCCTGAAGGCTTGGCATTTAATGGTACGAAACAGGACATGGGAACGAGTTTAGTAGAACCCATCGCTAAGGCAATTGTAGCTAGGGGAGGTAAGATTATTCCGGAAGCTACGGTAAGCGAAATTAACTGGCAAGAGGGTAAAATAAACTCCCTTAGTTATTATGAAGGTGAAGCTCAAACCAAAGTCCCTTTTTGGGTGAATAGCAACTCTTTGTTAGGAAAAAATTATTATGGTGCGGGGGATAATGTTTATCTTGTACAAGGAGAAGATAAAGCTATTTCTTTAACTTGTACCCACCAAGGTTGTACAGTGCAACTCCAGGCTAATGGAGAATTTGTTTGTCCTTGTCATGGTGCTTTGTATAACCAAGAAGGTAAAGTTATTAGTGGTCCTGCAAAACGTGATTTAGCCTCTTTTCAAGTTGTTAGAAACCGAGAAAATCAGGTTCAATTAGTGTCAGCCAATCCTGAATTAAAAACCAACCAAAAGATCATTAGTGCTGATTATTATGTAATTGCTACTAATGTTCCAGGAACTAGACATCTTTTCCAAATAATGACAGGAGATGTGGAAGAAGAAACAGCTTCTCAAGTTAACAATTTAGCCGTTGCCGATCCCTTTGCTGTAGCGCGTTTTTGGTTCGATGAAGATTTCGACTGGCAACATAGTTGGTTTACTTCCCTTTCTGGCTACGCTTTAACAGATAGTATTACTCTCTACCATCGCATCCAAGAACAGTTTATTACTTGGAGTGAAGAAACAGGAGGAAGTGTCGTAGAACTGCACGCTTACTGTTACAAAGAAAAGGAGTTTCCTACTCAGGAAAGTTTGTTGGCAACCTTTGAAGAGGAATTATATCAAATTGTCCCTGAATTGAAAAATAGTCAGATGTTACATCGGGAATTAGTTAACCAAAAGAACTTTTCCGGTTATCCCCCCAATAGTTACCAAAATCGCCCTGAAACCACTACCAAAGTTCCTAACTTAGCTTTTGCCGGAGACTGGGTTAAGATGCCTTTTCCTTGTGGTTTAATGGAACGGGCTGTTAGTAGTGGTTTGTTGGCAGCTAATGCTATTTTGCACCAAGAAGGTTTACAAAGAAAGAAGTTATTAACTGTTAATCCTGAAGGGCTTTTAAAGATTTAATGGGATAAGCTGTCAGGCATTTAATTGACTTATTAGGTTTGATGGGGGGAGGGTTTTAGGGCTTATTTTTTATTTGAATAATACACAGTTTAAATGCACATCAGCTTATCTAAGCTAACTCAATAATCTCGCCAATTCCCTTAAGCAATTCTGTTAATAAAGGACTCTTAGGAGAGCCTTGATAACCTTCAACAAAAAGCCAGGTAATGAGCTTTTTAACCATCTGCTGTGATAAGACTTTTTCTCGGTAAGGAGGTGCAATCATCAAAAGCATTTCCACCGGTGATTTTCTACTTAAAGGTGGTATTACAAACCTAATATCTTTTAATTGCTGCGCTCCCATTCTACGATAAAAGTTAAGTCTTCTTTTTCTTAATTGTTGCTCATTGCCGTATTGAGGATTTTCTACTTCTAGAAGAAGGTATTTCTCTTCTTGGCGCAATTTGAGTAAAAGATAATCAAGAAATTTGCTACCAATTCCTTGATTACGAAAACTTGTCTGGGTAGCAATATAAGCAAGTAGAATAAATTGAGTATCCCTTATGGGAGAAAGTATAGCCATAAAAGCTACCTGATTTTCCTGATAGCTAACAAATAATTGATAATCGCCGTTATCAATTCTCTGTTCAACTAAAGAAGTAGCAACCCTTTCACTAGGAGGAAAAGCTTCCTCATAAATATTAATGACTGCTGTAAAATCAGGATGTTGACTATTCTTAATAGCAAGGAAGTTGACCATAATTGTTATTAATCATATTAAGCTGTCCAGAATTTATATCAATTATTAGGAGAAGGCAATAGGGAATAGGGAACAGCGTTAATTAAAAATTAAAAATTAAAATTTGACATCATGTTTAAGCCGATGGCGTAACCAAGCAAACCAAGTATCCAACCCCTGTCCAGTTTCCGCCGAGAGGGGAATAATAGTGACATGAGGATTCATTTGACGTACATTGGCTTCAATACGTTGCAGATCCACTTTTAAATATGGTACTAAGTCAGTTTTGGTAATCAATAAACAGTCTGCTTGTTGGAACATGATAGGGTATTTGAGGGGTTTATCTTCTCCCTCTGTCACACTAAGCAGGGCAACTTTGGCGTGTTCTCCCACTTCAAATTCTGCCGGACAAACCAGGTTGCCAACATTTTCTACCATCACTAAATCAAACTCTAAGGGATTGTATTGTTCTGCAAAGGTGTGGATGCCCCCAGCAACCATTTTTGAGTCGAGGTGACAGGAACGCCCAGTGTTAATAGCAATGACAGGAACATTATATTGTCGTAGTCGTTCCGCATCCAATTCTGTGGTCATATCCCCTTCAATGACTGCCATTTTAAATTCCTGGTTGAGGGTAGCTAGGGTGCATTCTAACAACACTGTTTTTCCAGCCCCAGGACTACTCATTAAATTGAGGCAAGTGATGCCCCATCGGTCAAAATGGGCGCGGTTATCGTTTGCTCCAGCTTGGTTTGCATGGAGTAAGTTGATTTCTAAAGCGGCATCGAAAGTTTGGTGCATTTTTCAGTTATCAGTTATCAATTATCAATGATGCCTAACGGCAACGGCAAGCCGAACAATGATCAATTACCTATATTCTATGTGGTCAATTTTTAATTCTCTTCCTGAACGAATATCTTCCATAGGGCGATCGCAGGTGGGACAGGTATATTTTCGACCTATTTTCGGTTGATATTCTTGTTGGCATTGGTGACAAAAAGCAATTAAGGGAGTTTCTTTAATAACTAGTTTTGTTCCTGCTAAAAAAGTGTTTTTGGTTTGTACTTCAAAAGCAAATTGCAAACTAGCCGGTTCAACGCAAGTAAACTCCCCGACAACTAAATAAATAGTTTCAATAGTGTTTTTTTTCGGTTGATTATTCTGCCAATCTTTAACTGTCAAAATAAGAGATTTGGTCATATCAACTTCGTGCATTTTTCACCTATTATCCATTACCTAAAAACTACTCCCACTGAACCATTTCCGGTTCCGATGCCGGCTGGATATAATCAGGCTTTTGGGTTCGGGGCAACTGTCCCGATATCACCAAATGAGCCATTGCATCGCAGATAACGCGGGTTGCCATTAATGCAGTCATATCGCTAACATCGTAGGGAGGAGAAACTTCTACAACTTCTATGCCGCAAACCGTGGTGTTTTGCACAATCCTTTTCAATAAATGCAAAGCCTCTCTGGGCATCAATCCTCCTGGCTCAGGCCAACCTGTACCAGGTACAAACCCAGCATCAATACAATCAATATCAAAACTGATCCAAACGCAATCTGTTCCGTCTGTTGCTCTTTCTATAGCCCAGTCTGCTGCTGCATCCAAGCCCATTTCCGTAATATCTGTGACGGTGAGAATATTTGTCGCCCTTTCCCGGCAAACCTTCACCCCTTGGCGAGGGACTTGCCAACCACCGATGCCCATTTGTACCAAGTTTTTAGCCGGGGCATTTGCCATGTTAGTGGCGTGAAACCAAGGGCAGGTGTGCATCCGTTCGTCAAGATCAGTTTCTTGGGTATCCACATGGCGATCAAAGTGGATGATGCCGACTTTTTTATCTCCTAAATGGCGGCAAACTGCCCTGACGGTGGGGAAACCAATGGAATGATCTCCCCCTAAAATAATGGGGAAAGCGCCGGAGTTGAAAACATGGGCAACCCCTTTGCTGATTTGGTCAAAGGACTTTTCGTTATTGGCAGGAATGGTAAAAATATCCCCTACATCACAAAGGGTAATTTGTTCCCGCAAATCCACTCCTAGTTCAAAATTATAGGGGGTGTAAAGGGCGCTGATGCGGCGGATGCCTTCGGGGGCCAAACCTTGTACCAGGGCGGTAGGTAGTACCGGAGTCGTGGGGGACACCGATGATGGCAACATCATATTCTCCTACTTTCCTGACATCTTCTAAATAAGGGGCTTTGAGGAAAGTATTGATTCCGGCATAATGAGGTAACTCTCCCCTTGAAAAGGTGGGGATGGTGCGATCGCGGATGCTTTCGGCAGCTTCCAAGCCATATTCTAATCCTTGATCAACTTCTTGCTGCCAACCTGTCAAAGGAAGTTGTTTTTCTTTGTTTAAAGCCCTTTGTGCTTCACTATTAGGGGGTTCAAATGGTAACTGTTCACTCATTGATTTACTTGCATTGCCCTGGATGTTGTGAATAAAAAAGGGAAAAAGCCCCAGAGTTGACGATTTTCTACTTGCCGTCAAATCTCCCGGGTTTTTTTCCCTCCGTGGGATTATTAACTGTATTTAGTTAACAATCTGCTTCTCTTGGACCAGACATTTAAAAGAGACTTGCTCAAAAACCGGAACCCTAGAAGCTATTTTAATAATTCCTTTCGCTACATTCTACACCAATTTTTTCAATTTGAATGAAGATTACCAAGGATTGCCTATCAGAGTGAAACCACTCCAATAATAGGGATGGGTTAGTTCCAAATCTCCTAAATCTGAGAATTGTTCTGGAAGTTCGAGGCTGATATCTTGAGTAATTAGTTGCCCCGCTTCTAACCTCACCTCACCGCGAATCATCGCTAATTGAGCTTTTTGTAAAGCTTGGGCTTTGACAGGAACTTTGTGTAACTGTTCATAAAAATTACTCATTAAGCCTAAAGTCCCTCCATCATCTACTGACCAGAGGCTGCCCAGTACGGATTTAACCCCAGCGATCGCGGCTGAACCGGCAAACCCTAATTCTGCTTCTTGATCTCCTAATGCGGTGCGACAGGCGCTTAATACGAGTAAGTCTACTTGAGGATTTTCAAGTTGCAATGTGTTTAGTTGATCTAAGGGGAGTTTTTGATTTCCTATTTGGATGTAGGAGTTGCTAGGTTTACCCGATTCAAACTCAGCATGGGTGGCAAGATGAACGATACCAAAGGAGTTTTGTTCTCTGGCAGTTAATAAGTTGTTGAGGGTAAACTCTTCATTGAGGAAAGTGGTTACTGAACCGAAGCGGGTGACAATGTGGGATAGTTCCACTGGTACTGCTGGAAGATTATCTTTTTCGGCAAACTCTGAGGCCCCCATTGCTAAAACAGAAGTTTGACGTAAGTCTTGGTAGTTGGGGTCAGTCAGAGATAAGCTAGGCATTAAACCGAGGCTATATTTTTCAATAATGAATTGTTCACCATCATATAAGGCTGCTAGAGGAAGAGAACGTAATCCTGCATCCATGATGAAGGAGATGTTATTTAGTTCCTTGCTTTGTAAATTATCTTCAATGGGTTTTATTAAAATCTTATATAGTTCCTGGGCCGGTTGTTTGTAAGCATCTGGTCTGCTAACGTTAGTAATACGGCGGCGGAATTGCTTGACTAATTTAGTCACTTCCTCTCTGGTTGCCCCAGGAACGGATTGCCGGATTAAATCTCCGGAGGAAGTAACTAAAACAATTTCTAGTTGGTCTGTGGGTTTGACTTCTCGATTTTGAGGTAAGAGTTCTTCGACGTTGGTTTTAGAATTAACTTGTTCCGGATTAAATTGCCAAATAGTACTCTTTTGCGCTGTTTGGGCTGTTTCTACTTCTGCGGGTTTGAAGAAAACATAAACTAAACCACTGCGGAGTCCGGTAACATCTTCAATCTTCCTTAAGGTATTTTGGGCCTGATCTAAGGTAATGTTAGGAACCTTATCAAGGCCGAGATGTTGTTCATAGGAGTCGCTGAAACCTTCTTCCAATCTAGTTACGGTACTATCAGCATCACCATCTAGGGGAGATGTAACGGCTTCTGTGGATAAAGCCCTAGCTTCAAAGGTGTTGATGGCAAATCTATCTGGGGTGATGAGGATGTTACCTTGTTGCTTTTTACCTGAGAAAGCTTGGATGGGAGAGAGGAGAAAGTTGCCACTGGTGATAGTTCCGGCACTACCATTAACTGTAGCATCGCCAATTTCAAAGGCAATTAAACCTTGCCCACCATGGCGGATGGTAATTTTACCCCCATTAACACCACCAACACTAGAGATGCTAGCTAGCAAACCATTGCTGCTGGTGAAGGTGTCGGTGATTTGGATATAGGGGTCAGTGATGATGTCAATTTCACCTCCGTCTAATGTACCTTGGGTATTAATGGTAGCAATGCGGATGTTACCCACAGATTCGAGGAAAACAGCCCCACCGTTACCATTTTTACCACTTGTATTAATGTTTCCTGTTTCAATGGCAATCAAGGTATTCTTTAAGTTAAATCTGCGGATGGGTAGGGTGGCTGTGATCTCAACTTTACCACCGTTATTACCGGAGGTGTCAATATCTTCGGTGATGATTGCCCCATTGTTGTTTGTTAAGGAAACATCACCACCCGATGTTGCAATCGCCCCTGTAGCAATTTTACCGATGTTGTTGCTTAAGGTGACTTTTCCACCATTGGTAGTGATATCTCCAACACTCATACCGTTACTGGTGATTAAATTGATGCTGGCGTTGTCCTTACCAAAGATGTTATTACCGCTACCAGCAATTAAGCGACTTTGTAAGGTTGTCGGATCATTAAAGGTGGTGTCACCCAGGATGTATAGTTGGTGTGGGGCATTTTCTTGACCAATGGTGATAGATTGGAAACCATCCTGGATGTTGTTGATTTCATTAGCAGTCAAGTCAAGATAGAAAGGTAAGTTAGTGTCTGTTTGCCTGCCTATTAAGATATCTTGGAAGGGGGAGGAAGGTTGAATTACCAGATTGCCAGTACCAGAAAGTTTACCCTGGTAGTCAATTTCGTTGCCGATTAAGGTTAAATCTCCTGCCTTACCGTCAATGTTGCCGGTGATTGTCCCTTTGTTGAAGAAGGATTCCCAGAAGTTAATGGTGTCGTTACCATTGCCCCCAATTAAGTTTTGAATACGGTTGAAATTGCTAACATTGTTAACCCAACCCCTATCTGTACCGGTGATTGTCCAATCGTTGTTTTGGTTATCACCAATTAAAGTGTTGTTTCCCAAACCTCCGTCAACATAGTTGATACTGCCACCATTCACAGCAAAAGTATCATCATCACTACCACCATAGAGGCGGTTGAAGTCTCGGAAGTTTAGTTGATTAACCTTGCCCCCATCGATTTCGGTAATATTCCAGTTATTATCTACATCCCCACCAAAGAGATAGTTATAAAAAGCTTTCCCTCCCAAAAGATTGGTGATATTTTCTGCTTGAGTGGCGTTGATGCTTAAACCACCTTGTTGATCTATGTAAGCAAAGAGGGAATTGCTGTGGTTGGTGTAATCTAAAGTATCTTGCCCTACACCACCATTAATTGTACCGTCGAAGAAGATAGAGTTATTGAAGATAAAAGTATCTTCTTGGGCATTACCGTTGAGGGTTTCTATTGTGGTGAAGGTTGTCTCATTATTGAGTGTACCGGCATTACTACTAGTGATTTCCCAAGTACTATTGAGGTTGTCGCCATTAACAATATCAATCTCTCCTCCTCCAATAATACTTTCTACCACACCACCATTAAAGGTGAAAGTATCCACAGCATCACCACCTTGAAGGATGTGGATATTTTCAAACTCCGCCGTTACATTCAGTTTCCCGGCATTGTCACCTGTTATTTCCCAATCGTTGACAATATTATCCCCAATTAAAGTATTTTCCCCTTCACCTCCAGTAATACTAGTGAAGTTGCCGCTTTGCAGTATAAACTTATCATCACCCTCACCCCCAACAATGCGGTCGAATTTTTCAAACAGCATCCTGTTGTTAGCAGTGTTAACAACTTCACCACCATTAGCACTAGTAATTGTCCAATCACTATCAACATCATTGCCGATTAAGGTACTACCTGCATTCGCTGTACCAATTATTCTTTCAATACTTCCTGCTTGAGGTTTGTTTAAATCAACGGTAATGGCAATTTTATAGGGAGAATAATCGAGAGTATCTTGGCCATCTCCCCCTTCAACAGAGGCAAAGCTATTAACGGGGTTAAAGGGATCTGTGAAGACGAAACTATCATTCCCTGTACCCCCTAGAAGATTTTGAATGTTATCAAAGATAGTTTGATTACCGTTGTCAAATATGCCTTGATTAGGTGCTGTTAAACTCCAAGTATTGTTGGTGTTGCTGCCAATTAAGGTGTTGTCACCTAAGCTTCCGTCAAGACTATTTACTGAACCGTTTGTATCAAAGGTGAAGCGATCGCTAGCGTTATTGCCAATAAGATTTTGGATATTGCTGAAATTTGTCGAGCCGTATAAGTTATTCAGAGTCCCTTGGCTAACATCGGTAATCGCCCAATTATTACTCAAGCTGAAACCCAAGAAATTGTTATTAGCAAACAATTTATTATTATCGCCAAGATTGCCATCAATCCTACCACTTATCCTACCACTACCAATAAGGTTAAATGTATCACTCTTATCGCCTCCAACAAGGTTTGAGAAGTTGTTAAATTCTATTCCTTGAGCAATAGTTTTGCTATTAAATACTTTGCCACTGTTGAGACTAGTTATATCCCATTTACTCTCAATGTTTGCTCCAGTTAAAGTAGATGAAGTAGCTTGTATTGTGCCATTAATTTTTTCAATACCTATAGCACCTAAGTTGTCCAAATTAACACCAGGATCTGAAGCATAGAGACTGTAATCTAGGGTATCAACTGTACCTCCGTTACCATTAATACTGCCGCTAAAAGTTGCAGTATTAGCAAAGGTAAAGATGTCTTCACCATCGTTGCCTTCTAAAGCTTCAATATTATCAAAGCTATTTTTACCATTCACAGTACCTGTTTCGCTGCCAGTAATTGACCAATTATTTTTTTGATTAGGGCCAAAAATGCTATCTTTCTTATTACCGCCACCACCAGAGATATTCTCAACATTGCCACTAACAAGTCTAAACTCGTCTTTATTGTTGCTACCAACAAGGTTTTGCATACTTGAAAAGTTAACACCATCAAGATTTCCAGCGTTATCAGCAGTAATAGTCCAAGTGGAATCACTGTTTTTAGTACTTGTTAAGGTGTTAACTCCTAAACCACCATCTAAAAGAGTAGGAGAAGCATTTTTTAAATCAAATTGATCGTTTCCTGCACCACCAACTACATTGCCAATGCTACCTTGATTAAGCTTAAATGTATCTACACCAGCCCCCCCTATTAAGTTTTCAACACTGCTAAATTTATCTGCACCGTTAGTAATATCTCCTTGATAATTACCATCAACTTTCCAAGTGCGATTAGTAGCATTACCAACTATCGTATCTATACCGCCACCAGCATCAAGATCGTCAACAACGCCACCATTGAGATTGATATTATCGTCACCCCCTCCGGCATTGATATTCTTGATACTTCCTCCGTTGAGGCTGAAAGTATCTACAGCATCACCACCATTCAACGTCTCTATAGTGTTGAAGTTTGTTACATCAACAGTACCTACTCCTGTACCAGTAACAGTCCATGTACGGGCTAGGTTATTTCCGGTGATGGTATCGTTATTTCCTCCGCCACCACTAATAGTACCAACAACAGCGCCATTTAAGTTAAAGTCATCGCTTTCTTGACCACCATTAACTGTGGTAACACTGCCACCATTTAAGTTGAATTGATCGCTACCATCGTTGCCACTAATGCTGGTAAAATTGCCACCATTAAGATTAAATGTATCTTCATTGTCACCACCTTGAAGATTATCAAAGTCAGAGAAATTAACCCCGTCAACGCTATTATTTATAGCGGTTAAAGTCCAAGTGTTGTTATTGTTTTCCCCTTTCAAAGTACTAGTAGCAGCATTAGTTGAACCAACAATCCTAGCAATGTCGTTAATTTTAAAACTGCCTAAATCAACTGTTAAAGGAATTGTGTAGGCACTGTAGTTAAGTTCATTCGTGCCACCGTTACCGTTAATTGTGCCAGTGAATTGGCCATTATTACTAAAAGCAAAGGTATCGTCACCAGCTTCCCCATTAAGATTTTCAATTCCAGTGAAGTTGCTACCATCTACATCACCAGTGTTGTTTCCTGTTATATTCCAGGTGATAGCATCCCCTGCTACGCTACTTCTGGTTAAGGTATCTTTGTCATTGCCACCAACAATGCTAGTGACACTGCCACCATTAAGAGTGAAAGTATCATCTTCTCCCTCTCCATTTACAGTATCAGCATTACCACTATTGAAAGTGAAGTTATCGTCTCCTCCTCCTCCTTTTACTGTTGCTGTAGTGTTTTGATTAAAAGTAAATGTGTCTGCATTGTCACCACCATTAACAACAGTAGCATCACCACCAGCAAAAGTAAAAGTGTCATTTCCTCCTTCTCCGTTTACAGTACCAACCGTGCCAGAGTTGAAGTTAAATTGATCAGCATTGTCACCACCATTAACTGTAGCTACATTACCACCATTGAAGTTAAACTCATTATTACCGTTGCCACCATTAATAGTGTCAACGCTACCGCCATTAAGATTAAATGTATCTACATTGTCCCCACCTTGTAAGTTGCTAAAGCCATCAAAATTAAGATTATCTACAATACCACTATTGTTACCAGTAATATCCCAGTTGTTAGCCCCATCAGTAACTGTTAAAGTTGCATCAACTCCTGTCCCTGTTGCTGCTGCATTTTTACCAGTAAGATTGGCAGCAACACAAACTTTGTTACCTGTAATATTGATATCACCGCTACCTGCATCTAGTTGGGCTTTAATGTCCACAGAAGAGTTATTACTAGTTTTGTTGCCCGTAATATCGATGTTGCCACCAGCAGTATTGATAGTGTTATTAACACTAATCCCATCACCAGCAATAAGAGTTAAATTAAGGGAATCATTAGAACTAGTATCGTTGTCTTTGATCGCACCATCAATAACAATATTATTAGCTGCATCAAGAGTTAAACCAGCATTACCAACACCATTAAAGTTTAAATCAGTACTAAGAGTAATATTTCCTTCTTGATTATTACTACCTCCTGCCCCTGTCGCGACGCTAACATTATTACCACCGTTTAGGGCTGTGATAATTTGCTGTACACCCAACTTAGCATCATCATCTATAGATACAAAAGGATCTGCATTGTTAATATTAGTAGTGGCGTTACCCGCAACAATCTCGATATTATTCGGATCAACTAACCAAGTTCCCCCCTCCCCTGCCACAGCAGAAACATCAGGATTTCCTGTAACATCCAAATAACCTTTGCTACTAGTTTCGACAAAACCACCATCACCACCATTCACTCCCCCGGTAGCACTAATTTCCCCATAAACACGGCTAGTTTCATCACTCCAAGCAATTACCCTACCACCATCACCCACATCCTTAGCATCGGCTTTGATGGTAGAATCAGCGCTTATGTAAGTAACCTGGGCATTGGGTACTGTGCCTTGCCCTTTGTAATCTCCCCCAATTAAGACTTCTCCCCCACCGTTACTACCAGAAGCATCTATTTCTCCACCAACAACCCCAACAATGTCCCCTAGGATGTTAATTTGTGCTTTGCTTCCTGTACCAGAGGCATCAACTTTACCAGAAACAATTGCTGTTGCCCCTTCACCAGGAATAGTTATTTCCTTTAATTTAACTTCTCCCTCCTCTACCTTCAATCCCGTTTCAACTTCTGTGGCTGCCCCGGTTAATAATTTAGGCAGATCCGTTGCTTTGAGAGGTAAAACTTTCCCTGTGGCATCTCTGGGGGGTTCGATTTCTAAACTAAGAATGTTACCAGGCTTGGAGATTTTAACCTTACTACTCCCTGGTATTGCTGCTATGGTAATGCCGCCACCTGATGCTGTTACTGTGCCAGTATTAATTACCTTACCTGCCACTAAAGAGATACTTTTTCCGGCTTCTACTTCTAAGTCTCCAGCGTTAATAATTGCCCCTGGTTGGGTTAAATCAAAGGCTAATGCTGTGGGGTTGCCTACTAAATCTTGATAGTTGTTACTACCGACAGATTCAAACCAACTATCGCCGAAACCTATCCCTGTGGCTGTGGTGGCGGTAAAATCTCCCGCTACGTTTAAACTAGCATTGCTACCAAATACTATTCCTGCTGGGTTCATTAAGTAAAGGTTAGAGTTTCCCCCAGTAACCTGAATCAAACCATTAATAACTGAAGGATCTCCCCCTACCACTCTGCCTAAAATATTGGTAATTTGAGGGTTGCTTAAGAAGTTGGCAACTTGATTAGGGTTTAAACCAAATTGTTGAAAACTATGAAATAAATTTCTCCCGTCGCCAGAAAATGAGCCGCCTGTGATCTCAAATTGATTACCGTTAACACCAACGATTGTTCCTGTACCATCGGTTGCCGTGGTTATAGATTGGGCTAGAGTTGGAGAAGCGTAGTAAAATGAAGATATGGTCAGGAATAAAGCCCCTAATATATCCATCCACCACAAGAGGAAACCAAGACTTTTTCTGGCGACTTTCATAGTTCTACTTTCAATAAAGAACTTTTAGTTATTTCAGAGATGATGAAATCAAGTCTTGACCAGGATGTAAATAAATACGCCTAAGCGTTTTAGAGATAGTTATTAAGATAACATCACAAGCTCTTCTAGGGAAATCCCGTAAATCTCGGAGCTTTTATAATAGTAAATAGGAACTTAATAAAAAGAGGTAAGGATATGGCCCATAATCCTGCCATAATGCAAGCAGTTGAACAGCTAGATTACCGAGTTACCGTCGGCGATGTTGCGGCGAATGTTGGTTTAGAACTTAACGAAACTCAACAAGGATTACTTGCTTTAGCCTCCGATGCTGGAGGACATTTGCAAGTAGCAGAATCAGGAGATATTGCCTACGAGTTTCCGAAAAACTTCCGCTCTATTCTCAATAATAAGTATTGGCAATTACGGTTTAAAGAATGGTGGCAAAAGGTTAGCAAAACCTTATTTTATTTACTCCGCATTTCTTTTGGTATTGTCCTTATTCTTTCTATTGTTTTGATGTTAGTGGCGATCGCTGTTATTTTTATCGCCCTCAACAGTTCTCGCGACGGCGATGATGGGGATAATCGTTCTGGTGGTAGTTTCAACTTTTTTTATCTACCTCGTTTTTGGTTTGGTCCAGACATTTTCTGGTGGTTCAATCCGGGGTACGATTCTTATTATCAAAGGCAGTCTCGCCGCAAGAGTTCCTCAGAAAAACCGAAGATGTCTTTCTTGGAGGCAATCTTCTCTTTTCTATTTGGGGATGGTGATCCGAATTGGAACTTAGAAGAAAGACGCTGGCATGATATTGGGGCAACCATTCGTAACAACAGGGGGGCAGTAATCGCCGAACAAATTGCCCCTTATATGAACGATTTAGACAGAAATAGCAGCGTCTATGAATACGAAGAATATATGCTGCCTGTGTTAGCCCGTTTCAACGGCTATCCGGAAGTATCTCCCCAAGGTGGCATTATTTATCACTTCCCAGAATTGCAAGTTAGTGCCTCTAAGCGAAAACAACAATCCGTCTCCTCTTATTTGAAAGAATTACCTTGGCATTTCACCGAAGCAACTAGTGGCCAAAGTATGTTTGCGGTAATTTTGGGGGCGGCTAATTTCATCCTGGCTTTAGTTTTGGGTGCAATGTTACGTAGTCCCGATTTAGCTATTCAATCTATTGGTTTGATTGCCTTTGTCAACTCCATTTATTGGTTTCTACTTGGTTATGCCGCTGCCTTTTTGGGCATACCCTTGATTCGCTACTTCTTAATACAAAGGAAAAATAGCCGCATCGAAAAGCGTTCCCTTAAACGTCAAGAATTAGCGATCACTTTAAATGAAGCAACTCCTGAATTACAAAATAAGCTAGCCTTTGCCCGTAAATTCGCTGCTAACAAAGCCATTGATAAAAACGATCTTGCCTATTCCAGCGAAAAGGATTTGTTAGAGCAAAACTTAGAACAAGCTGACAAAATAGATGCTGAGTGGCAGAGGCGTTTAAACGAAGGTTCCTAACTTTGGCAATATTGAATTAAGTGAGGGAAAAAATGCTTTCAAGTTTTACAAATGATTTGGAAATACGATTATGTATAACAAAATTTTAGTAGCTTTAGATCGTTCTTCTCAAACTGAAGCTGTTTTTCAAGAAGCTTTGGAATTAGCCCAAAATAATCAATCCAACTTGATGTTGCTCCATTGTATGGCTATTCAAACTCAAGGGGTAGGAGCTTTTTCTGACCTTTATGGTAATAGCATTAGTAGCTTTTCACGACAAATTAATGATAGTTTAGTCAAAGAAGGGGAAGAAATCAAGAAATGGCTTTCTCAATACCATCAACAAGCTTTGGAAAAAGGCATAAATACAGAATGGGACTGTAAGTTAGGAGATGCCGGAAGTTGGATTAGAGAAATAGCCACAACTTGGCAAGCGGACTTAGTGATTGTCGGTCGTCGAGGGCATAGAGGGCTAACAGAAATGCTGCTTGGTAGCGTCAGCAATCATGTTATTCACCATGTACCTTGTTCTGTTTTGGTAGTGCAAGGTGATAAGTAATAGGTAATGGGTAATAGGTAATGGGTACAACTATAGCTTATTGATTTATTATTAAGCTGTTGATTCGTTATTATTAATAATGCAGATTACTAAATGCCTTCACACTGCCATATTAGTCTCAGACTTAGACAAAGCTGAAGAATTTTATGGTCAAGTTTTAGGTTTAACAAAAATAGAGCGTTCCCTTAATTATGCTGGGGCTTGGTATCAAGTTGGGGACTATCAAATTCACCTCATTGTTGATGCTCAAGTTGAGGTTAAACTGTTTAATCAAGAGAAGTGGGGACGTAATGCTCATTTTGCCTTTAGTGTTACTGATATTGAAGCAGCAAAAGAGCGTTTGCAAAGCAAAGGTTATCCTTTACAATTAAGTTCGTCAGGTCGTGCTGCCTTATTTACTCAAGATTTAGATGGTAACATAGTTGAATTAAGTCAGTGTTAGTAAACAATTTTAGTGTTGATAGTACTTTAGCTTGCGTATTTTTTTATATGCTTCTAGTTCTTCCATTACTTAGATTTCTTTCGAGTGAATTTTATATTTGTAAAAATATTTATCATACAGATCCAATTTAGTTAATTCACTCTCAGCAACTAGCAACTAGCAAATAGCAACTAGCCATTAGCAATAATATCTTTTAAAGCTGGTTTTAAATCAGCATATTTATATTGAAAACTAGAAGATTGAGTTCTTTTTGGCAAAACTTGTTGCCCTTCCAAAACAACTTGCGCCCCTTCTCCTAATAGTAACTCTAAAGCAAAATCAGGTACTGGCAGCCAAGAAGGGCGGTTCATAACCTCACCTAAAGTTTGACAAAATTCGTTCATTCTCACTGGATTAGGGGCAGTTCCATTATAAATCCCTTCCATTTCTGGCTGCTTAATAGCGGCAATAATTAGGTTAACTAAATCTTCTCTGTGAATCCAAGAAAACCATTGACGACCTGAACCTAAAGGACCACCTGCAAACATTTTAAAAGGAGGAATCATCTTCGCTAAAGCACCACCGTCTCCCAAAACAATGCCTGTACGAATGATAACTAATCTTACTCCAGCGCCCCTTACTTTTTGCGCTTCTGCTTCCCAAGCTTGGCAAACTTGAGCGAGAAAATCATCACCTGAAGGACTATTTTCTACAAAGGTTTTTGTTTCACTAGTACCGTAATAACCAACAGCAGAACTATTAATTAATACTTGAGGTTTAATCTCTGCTTTCTTAATTCCTTCGACTATTTGTCTAGTTCCTAATTCTCGACTTGCTAAGATTCTTTGCTTTTCTTCTTTTGTCCAACGAGTATTAGCAATAGGTTCGCCGGCTAAGTTTACTACAGCACTGCAACCAGAGAGTTTGTTTTGCCAAGTGCCTGATTGGGTAGGAGTGTAGTCAACTATTTCTAATTTAGGGAAAGTTGAGGGCGGAAATATTTGTTGGGCGCGTTCTGGTTTGCGAGTAAAAACTAAAATATCTTGCCCTTGTTGATAAAGCTTTTCTACTAAAAGCTTACCGACAAAACCAGTTGCCCCGGTAATAGCTATTTTCATAAAATTGATGGTTGATTGTACTTATTAATATCTATTTGTGGGAAGTATGAAGGGTAATTCTTTTCATACTTCACTATCTTATAGTTCCAAAAACTATTCCGGTTCGCCCCCTTGGATTTTAAGTAGTAAAAAGCCCCAGGCTAAACCAATTAAGACTAAAACAATACATAAAATTGCTGTGTTAAACATCAGTGTTTGGGCGTTCATGAATTTTTCTCCTCGGTTAAAATTAGTAAAATATACCAGTCTATTGCTTATTATATAGCTCTGGTGAAGTACATCGGACAATATTTAGCACCGCCTAATGCCCACAGTTAAGAGAAATAACAAAATCAAGCTGGCGATCGCCTTGGGAGATCCAGCAGGAATTGGTTCTGAAGTGGTTTTGAAGGCTTTAGCAAAACCTTTGGTGAGAGAAAAAGCTCAAATAACTCTCTTTGGCAGTCGCAGCCTTTTAAATGCAGCCTATCAACATCTCAGCCCCATTTGTAAAAGTAGGGGAGAATCCTTAGCTAATCCAGAAGAGGTGAGGATTGTTGATATTCTGGTTGAGGAAGGGATGGCAAAGCAAATCAGCTTTGGGACTGGGAATGCAGCTAGCGGGGCTGCTAGTTTTGCTTATTTAAAAGCAGCGATCGCCGAGACGATTAAAGGAGATTTCCAAGGCATTGTTACCGCCCCCATCGCTAAATCCTGCTGGAAAGCTGCTGGGCATAACTACCCAGGGCAAACAGAAGTTTTAGCCCAAAGTGCGGGAGTAGATAAATTTGCTATGATGTTTGTGGCGCGATCGCCCCATACTAATTGGCGACTTTGTACCCTCCTTGCCACAACTCATATACCTTTACACCAAGTTCCTGCTGCCCTAACTCCAGAGTTGATGAGTTTGAAGTTGGATTTACTCATCGAGTTTTTAAAAACAAGCTGCGGTTTGCAAAAACCGAAAATTGTTATTTCTGGCTTAAATCCCCATAGTGGAGAGGCGGGACAACTGGGTACAGAAGAACAGGATTGGTTAATTCCTTGGTTAAAGCAACAAAGAATTAAGCATCCTCAAGTTACCTTAACAGGGCCTGTACCTCCTGATACCATGTGGGTAAAACCAGGGCAAGCTTGGTATGGCAATGCCCCAGGTTCTCAAATCCAGTTGGGGGATGCTTACTTAGCCCTTTATCATGACCAAGGTTTAATTCCCGTCAAACTAATGGCCTTTGATCGGGCAATTAATACTACCATCGGTTTACCTTTCATTCGTACCTCCCCTGATCACGGCACAGCCTTCGATATTGCCGGGCAAGGAGTTGCTGATTCTACTTCTATGCAAGAAGCAATGAAGTTAGCCGCAGAATTGCTAGCTAATCGCTAGTAAGGGCGGATTTATCAATATGTTTAATAACATCATAAATTTAGTAGAACCTGCCCCTACAATTGATAACTGTTCATTGGAAAAATGGCTTCTATTGCCCGTAAAAATTTACTTGAAGATAAGCTTCGTTTCTTAGTTGCCCAGGCAGGAATTATGTTTGCTGTTAGTTTGGTGACAATTCAAACAGGTATTCTTAATGGTTTTACTCGTTCTACTGCTTTATTGATAGATCAATCTCAAGCCGATATTTGGGTAACTTCTCAAAAAATGGTTCAGCTTGAATTAACAGAAGCATTACTGTTAAGGCAAATGACCCAAGCTAAGAAAGTACAAGGAGTTGCTAAAGCAGAAGCAGTAATGATGGGGGGAACTCGTTGGGATACTACAAAAGGAGAACTTACTCCCCTTCGGGTATTTGGTTTTGATCCTGCCGGAGAGTTATTTGTGCCAGGGACAGTTTCCCAAAAAGATGTCGCTGCTTTACAACAACCTTATACAGCAATTGTTGATGAAACCAATTTATCTGCTTTAAATATTAAGGGTAAAGGTTCTAAAGCAACGATTGCTTCTTTACCTACTCAAATAGTTGGTTTGACTAGTGATACTCAGTCTTTAGTTTCTAGTGCTAGTGCTTTTACTTCCTTAGAAAATGCCAATATTTACCTTAATTCTGGCTTAAGTTCCCAATTAGATTGTCAACTTAAAGCTGGGGATGTGCAATGTCAAACTATTTATAATAAATCTGAACAAAAGAATGATTCTTCTTTACAAAATAAACCCAGAAAACTAAATCTCAATGATCCTATTGCTTATATTCTGATCAAAGCTCAACCAGGTCAAGATATAGAAAAACTTATTGCTAAACTTGAGGAAACCTTACCTGGAATCAGTGCCTATACTCGCCAAGAAATGGCTGATAAAACTCGCTCTTATTGGTTGAAAAGAACAGGATTAGGATTTGTATTTGGTTTAGGGGCAATGGTAGGAATAATTGTGGGAGTGACGGTGGTGGGACAAATTCTTTATACTTCAGTATCAGAACATCTTAAAGAATTTGCCACCATGAAAGCAATGGGTGCTTCTAATTGGGGACTTTATCAAGTGATTATTGAACAAGCTTTATGGATGGCAATCTTAGGTTATCTTCCTGGTATGTTGTTGTCTTTGGGTTTGGCTAAGTGGACAATAACTACTCAAGGTATTCTGATTCTCATTACCCCTTTGACTGCTGGTGGAATATTAGGCATCACAGTTTTTATGTGTGTTGGTTCGGCTTTGTTTGCTGTCCAAAAAGTAACGAGTATTGATCCGGCAATTGTTTTTAAAGCGTGATTGCTAATTGCTAATAGTTTGAGAAATATTAATCATAATCTACCCTATTGCCTTCTAAAAAGTGTTTATTATAGTTAAATTGTTGAGACTGCTTTTAGCTATTACTATTGTTGTTCTTACCTTCCTTTATAGAATGCCTTACTGGGCAAACTGGCGAGCTGATTCTTTATTGGCAATAGTTGTAATTGGCTTAGCACTACTTATCTCCGAAATTGTCGCTTATAGGCGTAACTACACTTTAATTAGGACTATTCTAAGTTCGGCAATATTACTGCTAACTAGTTTGAGTTTATGTGTTGTTTTAGGCATAGAAGCTAAATTTTATTTTAGTAAGCAAGCTGTATTAAATACTCCAACACCGCGATTAGAAAAATTAGGTCAACATTTTATTATCGGTTATAGAAATTTCACAGATGTCAAACAATTAGTTGAGAAAAAAGCGATTGGTGGTATTTTTTTTACTACTAGAAATATCAAAGGCAAGACGAAAGAAGAAATTAGCCAGGAAATAAAAAGTTTACAAACTATACGCCAAAAGCAAGGTTTATCTCCTTTGTGGGTAGCAGTAGATCAAGAAGGAGGAATTGTTTCTCGCTTGTCTCCCCCTTTAACTCTTTTGCCACCTCTAGCTAAAGTAGTAGAAGATACTCATAATCTTGCTAAGCAAAAAGCTGAAGTGATTAAATACGCCACAATTCATGGGCAAGAATTAGCTGCTTTGGGGTTTAATCTTAACTTTGCTCCTGTGGTCGATCTAAACTACGGCATAATTAACGCTAAAGATAAATATTCTCGCATTTATCAACGGGCGATCGCTCTTGATGAAAAAATAGTTAGTCAAGTTGCTTTGTGGTACTGTCAAACCTTAGAAAAATTCCAAGTTAGTTGCACCCTCAAACATTTTCCTGGTTTAGGAAGTATCGCTGTAGATACCCATTTAAACAATGCCGAATTATAGTTATTTTAATTAAGTTTGAGACAATAAGGAGGTAAAATGAAAAGAGTATATTTATAATAGCTCAACATAATGCCATACAGTCTAGATTTAAGAAAAAAGGTCATAAAATATATAGAAGATGGTGGAAAGATTAGGGAAGCAGCAAAAGTCTTTAACATTGGAAGAGCGACAATATACAGATGGTTAGAGCGTGAGAATCTGGAAGCCACGAAGGTAGAACGCCGTCAAAGAAAACTGGATTGGAAAGCATTAGAACAAGATGTCAAAGAAAATCCAGATGCTAAACTATCGCAAAGAGCCAAGAAATTTGGGGTAAATCCAAGTGCGATCTTCTATGCTCTCAAAAAAATGAAGATAACTAGGAAAAAAAAAGAACTTCGTTATCGAGAAAGAAACAGACTTGAAAGAATTAAGTATTTAAGAGCATTAAGAGAATTAATAAAAATCTACGGAAGTGAAAGCCTAGTGTTTATTGACGAGTCAGGATTTGAGGAGATGCAGTCGGTGCATTATGGATGGTCAAAAAGCGGTGTGACCCCGCGTCGGCGTAAGACGCAAGGGAACGCACACCAAGAAAGGCAAAAACTGTATGGAGAAAAACAAGGTAAACGAGGTAAAAGAGAGAATCTAGTAGCTGGTAGAAGAAAAAAGTCAAAAAACTTAATAGCCCCAATGTTGTTTAGAGGAAGTCTGAATGCAGAAGGATTTGAAGGATGGTTAAGGAAGTATTTATTACCATCATTAACCATAGCGTCGGTACTAATTATGGATAATGCACCAATTCATAGGAAAAGAATGATTAGAGAGTTAGTGAAAGAAGCAGGTCATGAAGTATTATTCTTGCCGAAATATTCTCCTGACTTCAATGATATTGAGCATGATTTTAGTGCTTTAAAGAGAGGAAGAATGTATGCAGATTCTGGAACATCTGTAGATGAAATTATTCGTAACTATTGTGCAGCTTAATGTCTCATTGTTATTTAAAATAACTATAACAACTACCGTAGAAAAATTAACTCAGCAAGATTGGCTTCCTTTTCGACAAGTTACCAGTAAATCTTCAGCTTTCACAATGTTAGGTCATGTAAAATTAACCGCAGTAGATTCTGAAAATCCTGTTTCTTTTTCTAAGAAAGTAGTTAAAGGCATCATTAGACAAAAGTGGCAAAATCAAGGTATTTTAATCACCGATGATTTTAGTATGACTCCTGTTTCCCTTAGTCCTGATGGCATAGAAAATGCCACTGTTAAAGCTATCAATGGTGGTGTAGATTTAATTTTAATTTCTTTCGACCAAGATTTATTTTATCCAGCTATATTAGGCTTATTAAAAGCAGAAAAGTCAGGTGAACTAGAAAAATCAATGTTAAAAGCAAGTAATCAAAGACTAAACAAAAACAAACCAACTGAATTATAATCTTTACCTATTACTTACATTCGGGGGAATAGTTCTATTTCTTTACTCGATCCTCATCAAGACTTTGCCCTTTGGGGAATATTATTATTAGCTGCAACCATTGGTTTGTGGGCAGAAAAAACTCCCTGGGGAAGTAAAATATCTGGTGCTGTTATTACTATTGCCATTACTTTTTTGCTGTCTAATTTTAGAATTGTTCCTGCTGAGGCCCCTGCCTATCAAGTAGTATGGTCTTACTTTGTTCCTTTAGCTATTCCTCTGTTACTATTTCAAGCGAACTTAGTGCGTATTATTAGCAAAACCGGCCCTACTCTTATTGCTTATATGATTGGTGCTGTGGGAACTATTTTAGGTACAGTAGTGGCCTATTATTTGTTACCATTAGGAGATTCTGGTTGGCAATTAGCAGCAATTTTCTGTGCTACATATATTGGTGGTTCTGTTAACTTTGCTGCTACAGCAGAAACAGTAGGGTTACGCTCTGGGGACTTACTAAGTGCTGGGGTAGCTGCTGATAACTTATTGATGAGTTTGTATTTTATAATTCTGTTTGCTTTGCCATCTATTGGTTGGTTGCAACGCTTCTTTCCTAGTCAAGTTAATTATAAAATCTCCTCTTCTGTAAAATCAGATCCTACCCTTAACATAGATCGAGAAAGATTTCGATTATTAGATATTAGTGAGTCCTTAGCTATCAGTGCCATTATCTGTGCTTTAGGTTATGGCTTAGCTAATAAATTAGGCATACCTAGCAGCAAAATATTATTAATAACTGTTTTAATTTTAATTTTAGCTACCTTATTTCCTACTTACATTGGCTCAATTAAAGGAGCAGAAAAAATCGGTGTTCTTTTAATGCAAATCTTTTTTGCTACCATAGGAGCTAGCGCTAATATTGAAACAGTTTTGCACGTCGGACCACTTCTATTTATTTTTGCTGCCATAATCCTCATTATCCATCTGTTTGTTTTATTATTAGGAGGTCGGCTACTCAAACTCAAGCTATCTGAATTAGCCGTAGCTTCTAATGCCAATACAGGTGGCCCTACGACTGCTGCGGCTATGGCGGCAGCTAAGAAATGGCCGAGGCTAGTGACTCCAGCTATTTTATGCGGGACATTAGGTTACGGGACAGCAACTTTTATTGGTGTAGCTTTAGGGAAGTTTTTGAGGGGAAAGGAGTTGTTTTGATTACTAATTAAATTAATTAACTAGCAAAGTTGCGATCGCTATGTTTTGTGGCTAAATTCAGTAGAAATGTTACGAAATATAAATTCATTTTGGGGTTGTCTGGCTCTTTTTTCCTTGACAAGGTAAAATTATTTCTAATAATGGAAATATTTGCAATTTTTTGAATTAAAGCATATATTTCCCATTGTAAAATAATACCATTAAAACAGAACAGAACCAAGAGAAAGAATATATTCTCGGTAAGACTTACTTAAGTTTTTAATTTTTATTAGCTAAAGCTTTCCTACGAGCAGCAGCGATCGCCTTTTGTAATTCAGTAGGTTCTAATTTGCTAGGACGGGGAGAGTATAAGATGCTATCACTCAAATTCCAACCCATTTCCCAACGAGTAAGAATTTTCAACAAGCTTGCAACATCTACTAATTCCCCAGATTGAGCAAAGGTATAGGCGTAGGAATTACTTTCCATTGATTGGCAAATGACTATAACTGGGGAGTAGTATGCAAAGACAAAATCCAAAAAACTTCTTAGCTTTTTACCAGTCAAATGGGAATGAGTGATGACGCTAGCCATTTCCTGCCAAGGACAAATTGTAAAGCTATCAGTTTTCATCATTTTTCTCTGCTTCTTCTGTTTCTTGCTGATCTTTCTTATTTTGTCTTATACACTCTTCTAATCCTTTTTTCGCTTGGTTAAGGAAATAGTCTGCCAGATGATGATTACCAATTTTGTGTTGGAAACTGGCTGATTCTACGGTGTTTTTCAGGTTAGGAATGAGAAAATCTCTAAAATAAGATTCGTCTTGATTATTAGGCATGGTAGCTTTGCTTTCTTAAAATGCCTGATTATGAAAATTTAAAAACTAAATTACTCTTAGTGGGCTTAATTTGGCTTTTTGTAGGGTAGGCAAAACCAAATAGTACAACAAGCATTAAAAATTTATCTATATTTGCCCACCTTACTTACGGAGATCGCGTTACTTGAGCAGATTGAAAAATCTCTCTAGCAGTCAGTTTTAATTCTGGGAATGATTTTAATTGAACAACCATATCACCTCTAAACAACAAGCTTTTATATTCCCCATCTTCCAATTGACAAACCGTAATAGTAGGTAACTTGGGATTGCCGATAAACTTTTTACCACCCAATCCTAAATAATCAACAATCAGGTATTCTGGGATACCTATATTCTCATACTCTTCAAACTTCAAAGCATAATCATCACTCCAATTAGTGCTAACTACTTCCACTACTATTGGTATTGATTCACCTTGAGAAACTATTGATTGCTTTTCATACAAAGGTTCATTTTGTAAATTACGTCTATCTAATACCAGAACATCCGGTAAATAGGCAGAATCTTGAGCATCAGGTTTTACTAATACTTTTGAAGCAATGAAATAGGGTAAATTTAGGCGATCAAACTCCACAGTTATTTTTCTTGCCAAAAATCCCACAACATTTTCATGTTTACCAAGAGGTTGAGCCACTTCGACAATCACCCCACTATGTAACTCATAATGCTTGTTTTCTGGTTTCCAGTTGACAAACTCTTCAAACGTTAAGGTTTTGTTTATTGTTTGAATCATATGAAATCCACATAATCAGAAACTTATTACTTAGGGCGACTCAATAAAAACAACAATTTTTTCCAATACCCTGAAAACGGGTCGCCCCTACTTATTACTTATTACTTTTACCCTACTCATCCATAACCCGTAACCGAACTAGTGTTATGTCCAGTTAAGATCAAGGAATAGGGAAGGAGAAAGTAAGCTAGACAAAAGTAACGAAAGAAAATAGCTAAACTCCAATGCCAAAAAATAGGAGTTTGGTGGGCAAAAATAATAGATTTTTCTGTTAAGCTGACAAATGATCGCAGCAGTACTTAAAGGTTTCGTAAATAAACAAGATAGTTAGGGATTACACTTGGATATGATTTTAACAAACAGAAAAATCAAGGTTCCCTGAGATTTAACCATGACTCCTCTAACCTTAAACCTAGATACCGTTAACCTCACAGACGACCAATTTTACCAAATCTGTCAAAGCAACCGCGAGTTACAATTTGAACGCACTCCTCAAAGAGAATTGATTATTATGACCCCTGTTGGTGGCGATAGCGGCAACCAAGAAGCGGATCTTATTGCTGACTTAGTAATTTGGAATCGGCAAACCCGCTTAGGCTATACCTTTAGTTCCTCAACTATCTTCAAATTACCTAACGGTGCAGATCGTAGCCCTGATGCTGCTTGGATCAGGCGCGATCGCTGGGAAGCCCTTACCCCAGAACAACGCCGCAAATTTCCTCCCATTGCACCAGACTTTGTGATTGAATTGCGTTCTGCTAGCGATCGCCTCGAACCTCTGCGGGCTAAGATGCGAGAATATATAGAAGCAGGAGTCCAATTAGGCTGGTTAATTAATCCTCAGCAACAGCAAGTGGAAATATATCGCTTCGGCACAGCAGTAGAAATTAGGAATTTACCTACGGAGTTGGGGGGCGAAGAATGTTTACCAGGTTTTCATTTGCATTTATCTTTATATCCTTGAGAAAATCAAGATAAAATTATGTCTTTTCCTGATATAGTTACTTGGCTACAAGAAAGAACCGCCCTTGGTATCCTTTCCCAGGAAGTATTAGAAGCGATCGCAAATATACTCCAGGAAAAAACTGTTCCTGCACAAGAACAGATAGTTAAGGAAAATACTAACCCAGGAGGACTTTATATTCTGCGGGAAGGTCGTTTAGAGAGCAAAGGAAAGGCAAGTTTGCTGGCTGGTTCTACCCTTAACTTAGAAGAAGTTATTTTAGATCAACCTGCCAGAGAAACGGTAACTACTTTGAGTGAATCTCAATTGTGGTTTATTCCCGCCCAACAGTTTCGCGCCCTTTATGACGATTATCCCGAAATACCCCAAACTATTTCCCAACAACTTGCCCAAGAGGTTTTACACCTTGAATCTCAATTAAATTACGAACAAGAACGCCAGACTATTTTACGTCCTTATTTAGTCACCAAAGCTAAACGAGGGGTGATTGGTAAGAGTCGCTATGCTGTCAAACTCCGCAAGCAAGTTAAACAAGCAGCCGAAGAAAGACAATCAGTATTGATTTTTGGTGAACCAGGATTAGAAAAAGATAATCTTGCTAGTTTAATTCACTTTAGTTCTTCCCATCGCCGAGAACCAATTATCAAATTAGATTGCAGCAAAATACAAGCTAGTGGTGCAGAATTGTTTGGTAGGGCGGGAGGAAAACCAGGTTTAATCTCCGCTTTAGGAGAAGGAACTTTAGTTCTTAATAGTATTGAAGAATTACCTCAAGACTTACTTCCCCCTATAGTTGAATTACTCAAAACCGGAAATTATCTTCCTGTTAACCGTTCTGGAGAAGCGAGTCAAACTATCTTAAAAAATCAGGCTCGCATTATCATTATTTCTGAACAGAATTTACCACAAATTAATGCAGTGGTGGGGCTAAAAATTAAAGTTCCTCCCCTACGAATACGCAAAGCTGATATAGCAGATTATGTTGATTACTATATCAGCTTAGTTTGTCGTGCCAAAGGTTTAAATCGTCCCCGCATCACCCCAGAAGCTTTACGCAGATTGCAAGCCTATGATTTTCCTAATAATCAAAGGGAATTAGAAAACTTAATAGAACGGGCAATTGTCCAATTAGAAGGTTCTACAGAATTAACTGAAGAGATTGTTTGGCCTTCTCAAAGTAAGAAAAAGCAATTTCGGGTTAATCTTCTCAACAGCTATCCTCGCTTGAGAAAATTCCTACGTAGCCCTTGGTGGCCAGATCGCATTAACTATGGTTTTACCTTAACATTCTTCGCTTTTATTATTGCCATTTTATTTCTTGGCCCCCAAACCCGCGATCGCAATTTTGCCCTCAACATTTTTTGGGCTTGGTGGTGGCCCTTAATATTAATCGGTTTTCCTTTTGTAGGACGAGTTTGGTGTGCTTTTTGCCCTTTTATGATTTATGGAGAAGTTACCCAAAAACTCTCCGGTTGGCTTTTCCCAAACCGTAAACTCAAAACCTGGCCCAGAGAATCTGCTGAGAAGTGGGGAGGTTGGTTTTTATTCGGTTTATTTGCCCTAATTTTGTTATGGGAAGAACTATGGAACTTAGAAAATACCGCCTATCTTTCCGCTTGCTTACTATTATTAATTACCGCCGGGGCGATGATTTTTTCGGCCCTGTTTGAACGTCGCTTTTGGTGTCGCTATCTTTGCCCTATCGGTGGTATGAATGGTATGTTTGCAAAGCTTTCCATGACAGAATTAAGAGCGCAACAAGGTACTTGTTCAGCAGAATGTACCACCTATCAATGTTATAAAGGCGGCCCTGCTAAAGGTGAAGGTTTAGAAACCAACGGTTGCCCCCTCTACTCTCACCCCGCACAACTCCAGGATAATCGAGACTGTGTATTATGTATGACTTGCCTCAAAGCTTGTCCGCATCGTTCTGTGGAAGTAAATTTGCGTCCTCCTGGTATTGAGTTATGGACAACCCACACCCCCCGAAGTTATGAAGTAGCTTTGTTACTACTACTTCTCGATGCCGTCTTTCTACACCGACTACCCCAAATCCAATCCTTACTAGGTCTAAGTTTGGACTTAAGCCAATTTATCACCCATCTTTGCTTAGCAGTAGTTGTATTAACTATTCCAGCAACTATTCCTTTACTCGCTTACGGACTCATTAAATTAATCCATCAAGGAACCCGCCGATTTAAACCTCATTCCTTTATTGAACTAGCCTATGGCTACCTGCCCTTAGTATTAGCAGCTAATTTAGCCTATTACTTAAATCTAGGTTTGGGCGAAGGAGGCAAGATTCTAGCCGTAGGCTTAGCTACTTTTGGTTTAAATGGTGAAAGTGTACCTATACTGGTAGCCCATCCTGCTGTCATTGCTTTTTTGCAAGGCACTAGTTTGGTAGTTGGTGTAATTCTCTCTATACTACTAACTCAAAAAATTGCTCGTCAGCCTTTAGGGTTACTCTCACCGCAACACCTTAGCGTGATCGCGTTTGGTATAAGTTTTTGGTGGCTTATTATCTAAGCATAATTCGTAAAATTGTTTAGTTATCTTCTGTCCCCACAGAATTTGTTTAAACTCCTCTGTTTTCACAAATCCTGCTGAACGGTACAAATATCCTGCTACGGGTAACTCCCCCACGGTTTGTAAAAAAATGGACTCATAACCGCAATTGTGGCTAAATTGAATAGCTTTGTTCAGGAGTCTGCGTCCTAAACCACCACCGCGCATTCGGGGATCGACTAGAAACCAGCGAAGTTGGCCTCTTTGTAAAGTATTTTGGATAATGCCAATACTGCCAACAATTCTCCCTTCCACTTCAGCAAGCCACAAACGCTCCCGATGAATATCATAGGATTTAGAAAAGTGGGAAAGTGTATCAGCTACATAACCTTCAAAAGTATAGTCGTAGCCGCATTCTTGGGCATAAACTAAGCCATGTAAATAAAGGATCTGTCCCAAATCTCCAGGCTGAATACGAGAGCGTAAACTAATCTGTGGTTTCTGGTGAGTGCAGAAGTCTATAACCATAACAAATACCTCTGATGCGTAAATAAAACTATGTGATTTTTCGATATCCTACTTGTAAGCCCGTAAAATTGCTAGTCTTATTAGTAAGAATAGGACAGCTAAACATAACAAAGGGTAGATGCAAGGGTGCAATCAGAAGGTTGTCTCGGTATTGCCCTCGTATTTAGAGCAAATTTGCGAAAACTTCACGAAATCTTAATCAAACAATACCATATCTTATGATACCCATCTAGAATATTTCATCTCTAAAAAGAAAAAAGTTTTTCTTTACGTTAACTTAATAAGTCAATATAGTTGAATTCCGAACCTCAATGGATATTATTGCCACTCTTAAAAAAGATTATCAGCGTTTTCCCTTGGAACAAACCTATAGCATTTATGACAAGCAAGTCTATTTTAAAGATCCTATGAAGGAATTTCGCGGTGTTGGCCGTTACAAAAAGATGATTCATTTCATTAAAACTTGGTTTAAGGATGTCCATATGGAACTTCATGACATTTCTCGTCACGAAGACACGATCAAAACTGAATGGACTCTTCACTGGATAACTCCCCTTCCCTGGCAACCCCATATAGCAATTCCTGGTAGAAGTGAATTAAGGCTTAATGAAGCAGGATTAATCGTTGCTCATCTGGATTACTGGCATTGCTCTGGCTTCAATGTGCTTAAACAACACTTTCTCCCTACTACGAAAACTTAGAAGTAATGTAAACTTTAGTTAAAGTAGGGTCAATCCAAGAAAACTTATGCGCGTAATTCTCATGACTGGTAAAGGAGGTGTAGGTAAAACCTCTGTTGCCGCAGCTACAGGACTTCGTTGTGCTGAACTTGGTTACAAAACTTTGGTTTTAAGTACAGATCCTGCTCACTCCCTTGCTGATAGCTTTGACTTGGAAATGGGCCACGAACCCCAGCAGGTACGCCCAAACCTTTGGGGCGCAGAGTTGGACGCTTTGATGGAGCTAGAAGGGAATTGGGGAGCTGTCAAGCGCTATATCAGCCAGGTTTTGCAAGCGAGGGGCTTAGAAGGAGTTCAAGCCGAAGAGTTAGCTATTTTACCAGGCATGGATGAAATCTTTGGTTTGGTGCGTATGAAACGCCACTACGACGAGGAAGAGTTTGAGGTTTTAATCATCGACTCTGCCCCTACTGGTACAGCGTTACGCCTATTGAGTTTGCCAGAGGTTGGGGGATGGTATATGAGGCGTTTTTACAAGCCTTTGCAGGGGGTTTCTGCTGCTTTACGCCCCTTAGTTGAACCTATATTTAGACCTATTGCTGGTTTTTCTCTACCGGATAAAGAGGTGATGGATGCACCCTATGAATTTTATGAACAAATTGAAGCTTTAGAAAAAGTCCTAACAGATAATACCAAGACTTCTGTGAGGTTGGTAACTAATCCTGAAAAGATGGTGATTAAAGAATCTTTGCGCGCCCATGCTTACTTAAGTTTGTACAATGTGGCTACGGATCTGGTGGTTGCTAATCGTATTATTCCCGAAGAAGTAACTGATCCCTTTTTCCAAAGGTGGAAAGAAAATCAACAAGTTTATAAACAAGAAATTCACAATAATTTCCATCCCTTACCCGTAAAAGAAGTCCCTCTTTACTCAGAAGAATTATGCGGTTTAGCCGCCCTAGAAAGGCTTAAAGAAACTTTATATGCCAATGAAGATCCGACACAGGTTTATTACCAAGAAAATACTCTTAAGGTAGTACAAAAAGGCTCTAATCAATACAGTTTAGAGTTGTATTTACCTGGTGTTCCGAAAGAGAATATTCAGTTAAATAAAACCGGAGATGAATTAAATGTCCGCATTGGTAATCATCGCCGTAATTTAGTTTTACCCCAAGCTTTAGCTGCCTTGAAACCTTCCGGGGCGAAGATGGAAGAGGATTATCTTAAAATTGCTTTTGCTTAGAGCAGGGAGTAGTATGGTTACTTATTTTATTACTTAAATATCAAGGCAACTCCACCGAGGTAGGCTTAGCGATATGAGGTAAACCCCAACCCAGCTTTTCTCTAAGGATACGGAAAAATTCTGGCGATCGCAGACGAATAAAACGAGCAGGGTAAGGCGATCGCTCTATATAAACCCTATCTTCTGGAGAAATATAACAGCCACCGTTACCATCTACTACCATTACCATTTGGTTGGGAGTGGCGGGAATAATATTTACTGGCTCAGTATCAGAAAAGACTAACGCCCTAGAAGCTAGGGAGTGAGGGCAAATGGGAATTAACTGTAAAACTGGTACAGAAGGAGTTACAACTGGTCCTCCTGCGCTTAAAGAGTAAGCAGTAGAACCCGTTGGGGTAGAAACAATTACCCCATCAGCAGCAATATCTACTGGGGCATGGTGACCAATTTGAATTTCAAAATGGCACATACTAGTTAGGGGTTCTCGATGCAGTACCATTTCATTAAGGCAAAGTGCTTCCCAAATCAACTTTTCTCCCCGAAAAGCACTTACGGCTAACATTGAGCGTTCTTCTATTTCATATTCCCCTGCTATTAATTTCTCTACCGCTTGGGGTATTTGATTGATATAGGTTTCGGTAAGAAATCCCATATGTCCTGTATTGACACTTAATAAAGGAATACCAAAAACAGCTACTTGCCGAAAAGCGGCTAAGGTTGTGCCATCTCCCCCTAAGACAATACCAAAGGTGACATCTTCATCAAAGCCCACAGGCTTTAATTGATCAATTCGAGTACGGCAAACAGGACTGTCTGGACGAGAATAACCCAATATACCGCCAAAACTGGTGGTTACACAAACATCCCAACCCATGGCAGTAAAGGTATCTGTTAGTTCTTTGGCAAGGCGACAAGCTGTTGGTTTAGAGTCGTTATAAATAATGCCTGCTTTCGGCACAACTGTTGATCTCGCTGGCTTTTAATGTTTACACTGAAAGATTATGATTTGGATTTAAAAGGAGTTTTCTTTTTCTGCTTTTTGTTTTTGTTCTTTTCGTAATCAATTTCTTTGAGTTTTTTCATAATGCGGCCAAAGTAGTCTTGAAGATATGCCTCTAGGGTAGTAGTTTCTTGGGGATCTAGTTTAAAAGTCTGATAGACTTCTTCCATAGAGGCATCTAATGGCTTACCCCTTGCCAATACTTCTGCGAAACTAAGACGATCTGAAGCATTTTTCCCCCACTGAAAGAAGCCCAGGATTCGGCGCATTGCCCCTAGAAACCCTAAAGGAAGTCTAGCAATTTTAGCAGTTTGTCCGGAGAGTCTTTCGCAAAGATTAATAATTTCGTAGCCTCCCCAAGCACGAGTTCCTACTACAGGGAAAGTTTTGTTTTCAGTTTCTGGTATTTCCAGGGCGCGAACAGCAAATTTAGCTATATCCATGGTGTTCATGTAAGCAATGGGAGAGCTTTCCCCTGTTACCCATACTGCTTGATTGTCCAACATAGGTATAGCATACTGGCTGATTAGCCCTTGCATAAAACCACAAAGTTGTAAGACTGTGTAGTTTAAACCAGATTCTTTCAAAAAAAGTTCTGTGCTTCTTTTAATATCCATTAAAGGGACTTCCGGATATTTATCCGCATCAAGAATAGAAAAGAAGATGAATCTTTTGATTCCGGCTGCTTTTGCTGCTTTTATTAAAGCAACTTTGCCTTCCCAATCAACCTCTTTTGTACTCAATGAATCTGTTGCTCTTGCTGTAGCTGCATCAATTACAGCATCAATATTTTCTAAAGCTGGAGGTAAGCTTTCTGCTACACAAAGGTTGCCTTGTATAAGTTCTGCTCCCCACTCTTTGAGAAAAGTTGCCTTACGCTGACTTCTTACCAAACAGCGCACACTATGCCCTTCGTCAAGAGCGCGGCGCACTACTTGTCTTCCTAGGGTACCTGTAGCACCTACCACTAACAAATACATTATAAAAAATTTAGTAATGATTTTTAAACTTTCTATAAGATTTTATCAGAAAACTCCCACTTTTCTCTAAGAAAACTAGGAAAATAAGGAGATGCCAGGAAAAAGCAGGGGGAGTAACTCAGTGATAACTCCAAATCGCCTTGTAATATTTTACTCGACTTAAATGGCTGAGATAATTAATCCTTCACGAGCCATAATTCCCCCAGGAAACACTTTTTTGACTTCCAAGGCAACTTGATCTAAAAAATCATCAGTATGACTAGGTTCGTGGTGAAAAATCACTAATCTTTTTGCCCCCGCAGCTTTAGCAATTTTCACTCCTTCTTGCCAAGTTGAATGGCCCCAACCAACCTTAGAGGCTTTAGGGTCATTGTATTCTTCATCTGTATACATAGCATCATAGATTAAAATATCTGCGTCGCGGGCTAAATGCAGTACATTTTTATCTAAACCTTCTTGAAAATGTTCTGTATCAGTACAGTAGACAATAGAGTGGTCTTGCCAAGTTATACGATAACCCATTGCTCCATTGGGATGGTTGAGTTTATCAGTTTCTATTTCAATATCGTCTAAGTAAAAATCATCTCCACATACCAAGTCATGAAAATTTAGTTCTGCTTGGATTTCTTTCATAGGTACAGGAGAGTCCAAATGCAAAACGTGTTCTCGGAAATGCTTCTCCATAGAAACCCCTTCTGTTGGGACTTGACCATGAATATGAAAGCAATTATCTTCACTAAAGCCAGGGATAAAAAAAGGTACTCCTTGGATATGATCCCAATGGTAGTGAGTAAAAAACATATAGGTTTTTACTGGCGCTTGCGATCGCAGGCTTTTACCTAACATTCGCAGTCCAGTACCACCATCGAAAATGAGGCGTTTTCCTCCTACGCGCATTTCTACGCAAGAAGTATTACCACCATAACGGACTGTTTCGGCTCCAGGGGAAGGTACGCTACCTCTTACCCCCCAAAACTGAACGACAAATTCAGAGGAATGATTAGTTTCCATTTAGCAATTCAAAACACCACATTGACCTTGATGACGCAGCAAGTGATCGCACAAAACTAAGGCAACCATGGCTTCTACCATAGGTACAGCTCTAGGCAATACGCAGGGATCATGTCTTCCCTTCGCAGCGAGGAGGGTTTCTTCTCCAGTGTTAGTCACTGTACGCTGCTGTTGTCCTATGGTAGCAGTCGGTTTAAATGCTGCTCGTAGGAGAATATTTTCTCCATTAGTGATGCCCCCCTGAATGCCCCCGGAAAGATTTGTGCTAGTGCGGATATTTCCTGCTTTGTCCCGATAAAATTCGTCATTATGCTCGCTTCCTGTTAATAATGTTCCAGAAAATCCTGAGCCAATTTCAAATCCTTTAGTTGCAGGTAAAGACATGACCCCTTTTGCCAGATCTGCTTCTAGTTTATCAAATACTGGCTCTCCCCATCCTTTAGGTAGATGACGAGCTACACATTCTACCACGCCCCCTAAAGAATCTTTGTTACGCCTGGTTTGGTCGATTAACTCGATCATTTTATCGGCGCATTCTAGTTGAGGACAACGGACAATATTACTTTCTACCTGTTCTAGGGTTACTAAATCCGGATCAATAACTGCTTCTATGTCTTTGATACGCTTGACATAAGCAACAATTTCCACACCAGCAACTTGTTGAAGAATCTTTTTGGCGATCGCTCCTGCCGCGACTCTACCAATAGTCTCCCTAGCTGAAGAACGTCCCCCTCCTTGCCAGTTACGAATACCATATTTAGCATCATAGGTAGCATCAGCATGGGAAGGACGATATAAGCTCGCCATTTCGCTGTAATCTTGGGGTCTGGTATCTTTGTTCCTTACCAATATAGCGATGGGCGTACCTAAAGTTTTCCCTTCAAAGACACCAGAGATGATTTCACAGGTATCAGTTTCTTTTCTAGGAGTAGTAATTTTACTTTGACCTGGCCGTCTCCGGTCTAGTTCCCATTGAATTTCTTCGCAGGTAATTTCTAGTTGAGGGGGACAACCATCAATAACAACACCAACCCCACCACCATGGGATTCACCAAAAGTGGTGATGCGAAATAAATGACCGAAGGTGTTGCCCATAATTTATTTGAAAAATTCTCTTGGGTTTTGTATTGTAGCAGCTATTCCTTAACGAACGCGCAACTCAATAACACTTTCAGTAATGCTGACATCATAGTTCCCATAAACATCTTGTCCTAAAAGACCTATATCGAGGGCAGGAGAGATAGCAACTACAAGGTCATTGAGGGTTATACCTCCAGTTTCTACTGATTGTAAGCGACCCAGGGCAAATTCTACTCCATTTTGACTGGCTGTATCAACTTGCGCAGTGCCTTCTTGCTTAACTCCCAAAGCTTGCGCCATTTGACCACTAATGACGGTTCCAGTTGCCCCTGTATCAAAGAGCATGGCAAAGGTTTGTTTACCATTAAAGGTGACTTCTACAACTGGAGTTCCTCCTAATCTCCCTTTGATGGGAATATAAAATACCCCGGAGTTAGTTATTTGCTCGTTACTACCACCACCACAAAGACTACTTAAATCTATAGGTTGACCCTTCTCATCTACCATGAAGCAGCCTTGTCTTTCTTGGGCTAGGGTGGTTAGGGAAACCAAGCTAAGTCCGGTAGATAGTATCATCGTAGTCACAAGTCGCTTCATGAACTATTTCTATAAGCTTATACAGAACTGTATTTTAAATTCTAACAGATGAAAAAATAATGGCTTTTAGTTTAAGATTATCGCGATTTTCAGATTATTTCTTACCCTGGGATGGGCTTAATAACCAAGTAAAATATCTCGCACTTGCTGTTTCGTCATTCCTCTTCTAATTTCAGGACTATAAAGTATCCTAATCACAACCTTATCTAGTTCGGAAAACTGATTTACTTCAGTCCAATCTTGATAAAAGATACTATCTGGATAAGTCCAAGCATCATTCATTAAACCTAAAGATTGAGTTAATTCTTCGCGAATTAAATGGGAACGTTCAATTTGAGTAACTTGGTTTGTAGAAATTAATATTTTTCCTCGGTTGATTTCTAAGTTACCGTTCCACCAAATAAAGAAGAAACCGAGATTTCCAGGAATATAGTTAGGCTCGTATTGAGGAAATTCCTCCTGGGGAACAAAATAGATTTCTAGGTTGTGATTCTGATTGTCTAAACTTATTTGAATATCGTCAACTAATTGATTAAGTTCATTAATCACTCTTTGTAAAGTTTGCCAGTCATCTTTGGTAGGAGAACCCATAACTTTAATTCTAATATCTTGATTCCATTTGCGGACATATTGAGTTTGAGTATCTGTTGCAAACTCGTTGCCGAAAGCGATTTCTTCAAAGTATTCCACCTCTTTCGGTGTTATTTTTTTTAGTTGAGTAGAACCAAGTTCTAAACCTGAAGAAGAAGGACTATTTTCTTTGCTTACGAAATAATTAGTTAAAGGCAGACAGCTTGCTAATCCTAAGTTGGAAAATCCAGCTAATATTAAAGCTGTCGAAAAAAGGTGAGGTAATTTCATTAATAGAGTCTCAAGTTTTGTTTATAGTTACTTAATATTAGTAGTAATCACTTCAGTAAGAAAGAGATATTACTGAGCGGTAATACTATTTCGGGAGAGGAAAACTGTATTTATATTGATAAAAAAAAGGTTATTCTATCAAATATACCATCTATTTTGCACCAATCAAATTGTTATTTACTTATTCTTTTTTAGAAGCAATTAGAAGTAATAATCAATCTATAATTTCCCTAAAATAGCTTCAGTAACCAGGAACTTTCAAGGATTTGCCTCGACTAATTACCAGGAACATCCAAGGGCTTTAAAAATCAAATGAACTTATTGAAACAGACTAGTGGTTTCACTAGTTATGAAGCTAACGAACTCATCAACGGTATTACTCAGAAAGCTTTAGCTAATAGGTTAAGAGTAAATAGGAGTAGTGTAATCAGGAATATCCGTAAAGGTGGAGATCACTTCGCTCGCTGGAGTTCCAGGTACGATCCTAACGGTTGGTCTTGGGAAAGAGTTATTGTTGACGAACAACCTATTTATCAAATTAAAACTGATTAAATAGTGAAGAGTAATTTGGTATTTTTAGTTACCAAATTACTCTTCATTAACAAAAAACGAAATTGAAAATAGCCCTAAGTTGCTAAATTCAGTCATTAAAAAACACAACTTGAATGCACGCCAGTTTACTACTATTATCCATTGCCTGACTCAAAATATTATTAGATAATACATCCCGCGGCTTCGGTATCTTCTTCAAAACTAATAATAGAAAGATGCTCTGGATTATCCTGTAACAGTTGTGCTAGTAAGAAACCGGCAATTGTCCAAGTTTGGTACTTCCGTGCCGCTTTACCCACCAAACGGCCATTTTTGCCATCATAATATTCAGGCCATTCATCCTTTGCAAGACGGACTCTAGCCAAAGCTAAAGCTTTTTCACCTAATTCTTTTCTCCCTGTAATTTGTGCCGCAGCGATTAAGAGCCATAGTAAAATCGGCCAACTTCCGCCATTATGATAAGACCAAGGGGTATTTTTAGGGTCAGAGCCTGTAATAATTTTCCACTCCAAACCTTCTGCTGCGGGGAAGCAAACTTTCATCGGCATTCTACCTACTAAATCGTCCCATCTTTGCTCAATTAAATCCATAATTTCTTGGGACTGTTCAACATTTGTTAATGAAGAGATGATTGCTACTAAGTTACCCAAGGCAAAGAAGCGGAAATCCATACGTCCTGGACCTAAGTTACCTGCTAAATATCCCCCTTGATCTGGTATCCATTCGGTTAACCAGTAAGGAATCGAGTCAGGATAGATGTTGAAAGTATTTACTACCGATTCGCCAAACTCATCTCCTTTGTAACGATGAATTTGGTTGATTTTTTTGAGATCAAGCCAGTAGTAAAAACGAATGTGAAAGATTAAACTACTCAGGCGGTTATTAATTTTGTCACACCAAACTTGCCCATCTTCATCCTTAACAAGTAATTCCCGCGCTCCTCGCAAAGCAGCATAAAAAAGTGCTTGAATCTCAATAGGATGTCCATCAACTCCCATACGACGGTCAACCATACAAGCACCATCGGGAACTAACAAAGTAGGTGCGGTTTCAAAGCGAGAACCTAAACAAATATCAAGGATATATTTTAAACCATCTTGAAAATCTTTTTGTTCTGCGAAAGCACTGTCTCCAGTTGCTTTTACATAGGCTCGGAAAAGCAGAATCCACCATAAGCAAGAATCCACAGGTGTGACCCGACCAATAGCCAAGTCACCAAAATCAGCAACAAGAGACTGCTTGTCTCCCTGTACTTGCACCTTGAAGCTAGCAGGCATTAAACCTGGTGGAGGCTCGTAACAGTCGATACGTCTTTCTTGTTTTTGTAAAGCGACAGTTTCAATGAGAAAGTTGCGGACAAGTTCAGTTTTTCCTTGTAGTAAAAATACTAAAGCAACAGGAACAAAGTCGCGAATAAAACATTGGTCGTAGTTAAGGGCTTCCGTTTCAAAATCACTGGCCGCTACGGCTCCTACCGGACGGTCTTGATAATAAATCAGAGAAGCTTCTAATAGTTTTTGAGCTTTTTCTTCGAGAGTTATTTGAGGATTTGCTACCATTAGTGTCGATACTGAAGATTACTATATTAAGCATGGTAATCTTCTTTTTGGTAAAACGAAACTAAGGGTATGTATAATATTCATCCTTTCTATGCTTACTTGCTTTAATAGGTTCTAGAATAATAAAGCTGTAATAGAAAACTTGATCGCAATTTATAGCGATGCCATCAGTTTTGATGTTTAGTCTCCTTGACCCTGAAAATTCCAAAGACTTGCTTCACTAGGAATAATATCTTGAGTCTTATTTTGATTTGATATTGGACTAAACCCCCACACGAAAGGCATTAGTCCCATCAATAAAGAAACTGTTACTGTTAAACAAACTAAGGAAAGAGGAGGTAAATCTGGAGTGGTAAAAACTAATTTATTTGGGTCACTAACTTCCGGTTGGCCAGAATAAGACGACCTTCTGTTATTAAATTCTTTTCTGTTCATAGTAGAAAATCCTTAAACTTCCTAGAGCAGTTTTGTGAAAATCAAAGGTGTATAAATAAATTTTACTGGATTTTTTGGTTAAATGTAGCAAAATTGACAGATTTTTAAATGTTATTTTGCATATTAAAAAAACTATTAGCAGCCAAGCTTACACAGTGACACAACAAGAGCTAACACCAACTCCTCGTTTCTAGGATTCCCAGCTTAGTCAACTCAGTTATCCCCAAAGTTAAGCTAAAGTAGCTTTTGGATTACACAAACTTAAACTTTCATGCTGCATTTTCAATACTCAACCCTCATTAATGCCCCTGTGGAAGCTGTTTGGCGCTTTCACGAAAGGACAGATATTCTGCAAATTCTTACTCCCCCTTGGCAACCTGTACAAGTTGTCCGTAGGGAAGGGGGACTAGATGTTGGTGCAATTACAGAATTTCGCTTGTTTCTGGGACCAATTCCTGTTCGTTGGCTAGCCCGCCATGTAGAGTACCAGCAGTATAAGCTGTTTGCTGATCAACAAATAGAAGGGCCGATGGAATTTTGGTTACATCGCCATCTTTTTGCTGAAGAAAATGGTCAAACTCGTTTAACAGACTCTATTGAATATGCTATCCCTGGGGGGCAAATAGCAGAATTGCTTCTCGGTTGGTGGGTAGAAATGAGGTTAAATGATATGTTTCGCTATCGCCATCAAGTGACAGCAGAAAAGCTATTTAACCAGAATGGAAGCAGGATTTAAAAATCTCTCTAGCAGAGAACTTTTATTACTGACTAACCGCAGTCACAGCTTGAGTTAGCGCACCAACTTCAAATGGAGAGAAAAGATTTGCTGAGTGGAGTAATTCTGAAAAGGCCATTGTTCCTCCACGCTTACAGAGATTGATATAGTTTAATAAAGCACTGTGATAATTCTCTTCTGCTCTAACCCAGAACTGTAAAGCACAACAGCTAGCTAAGGCATAGTCGATAAAGTAAAATGCCATACAGTAAATGTGGTGTTGCTCTTGCCAGAGTCTCCCTTGATTTAGATGGGTTAAATCTCCATAACGCCGCCAGGGAAGATACTTAGCTTCCAATTGTTGCCAGATTTTATGCCTCTGTTGCGAAGATATTTCTGGGTTAGCATAAATTAGATGTTGAAAATGGTCAACCATCGCACCATAGGGTAAGGATAAAACTGTCCAAGCTAGTTTTCGTAGCCTAATCTTCGTGCCATTTGGTGACGAACTTGTACTAAATTATCAAACAAGCAGTCTAGTTGCTCTTGATGTTGTTCAAAGAAGTTGGCGCGAACTTGCTCTGCTTGATGTCGAATTGTGCGATCGCTATCCTGAGTGTAGGATAGAATGCTCCATAGATTGAGGGTTTCTCCCCGAAAGTTGAGTTCAGCAGAAGCTAATAGTTTTGTGTATTCTGTTGTCAACCTAGACTCTTCTACTAAATCTGTGGCGATCGCATCTTCAAACGTTGTGACATCCAACTCCCACAACGAAAATACTTGTTTTCCCAAACCTGGCTCCAACTCTAGGCGATGGGGACTGTTGAGCAAATATCTCTTAAAGTTTATTTCTAATTCCTTTAGTGCTGGCTTGAGTTTATGGCAATACTCTAAATTACTCTTAAAATCTTCATTTAACTTGCAACTAGGGTAGTATTATATCTTGCAGAATTTTGTGGGATGATATAAGTAACAAAATATTAATGAGACTTGACATAATTAACCTATGAGCTTCTTTCGCCAATACATTGCCCCATTTTTCGCAGTACTTATTTTTACAGTTGCCTTAGTAGCCGTTAGCGCCCGCATTTTCCTTCCTTCAGATATGGCTGCCCCTGCACCTATTGAAGACGTGGATTTTGCTTCAGAAGCTGCTCCTCCCGCAGAGATATTGACTGAAGGGGCTGTTAATGTTGATTAGTTGGCAATCTTTCCTAAAATTGATTGTTCTACAACATCGGGGCTAGGAGTAGCGTCAACAGTAAGGAGTTTCTGGCGAGGATGATAATATTCAAGAATGGGAATAGTACATTCTTGGAAACTGGTAATGCGGCGTTGGAGAATCTCCGGTTTATCGTCAGCAAGGGAACGCCCTAAAGAACGTTCCTTCATAACGTCTTCTGATGCTTGTAAATAAATTGCCCAATTCAGCTTTTGACCAAATTCATCAAGAAGAAAATCCAGCTCTTCGGCTTGGAAAGCAGTGCGGGGATAACCTTCCAATAACCAGCCTTTACTGACATCAGGTTCATTGAGTCGGTGGCGCATAAACTGAATAAGAATTTGATCTGGAACTAATTCCCCTTTTTTAACATAATCTTCTGCCTTGCGTCCTAAATCTGTTTGTTTGGCGATTGCGCTACGGAGAATATCTCCCATAGCTACTCTGGGGATATTAAAATGATTACACAGTCGCTCGGATTGAGTCCCTTTCCCTACTCCAGCCCTCCCAAAATTATTAATCTCACAACTTCTCCTTAAAATTACCATTTTCTCAGCATAGAGATAAATTTAGGATATTTTGGGTTTTCGCGCACTTACGTAAAACAAAGAACAGTTCTTCTCAGGGAACAGTTATTGGTAATTTATGTTGGACAATGAGTATTAATTTTTCTTCAGGGATAACTTAACTCTTGTTCAAACTTTCCGAAAGTTTTCCGACTTCTTTTGTTTCGGGCTATAGTTAAATAGTTAAATTACCAGGGTGCATCTCAGTCTTGTAAGAATGAGGTAGAGAATAGACCATTGAGGTAAGCACAGCCATGCTTAAAGTACCTGTGGAACATTGTTAGATTTCCACTGTGTGCCAGAAATTTTAATATCTCTTCCAATCTGCTTAACAGTAGACTCAATAGCTCAATAGACCTATCCAAAAATTAGAAAAGTTTTGTATTGCCCGTGCTTTAGCCCTGCAACCAGAAGCATTATTAATAGACGAAGCTTGTAGCGCTCTCGAACCCATTTCTAGGGCTATCGTAGAAGAACTAATTGTCAGTTTAAAAGGAAAGTATACTATTGAGTTAAACAGATTTTTGAACATCCTCAAGATTCTCTAAAGGCTGCCTATATTAGGGGTAAGGGAAGTGGAAAACTGCCTAACAAAGGACAGAGGACTAAATTGCAAATTGAATGCTACACTTAGAAACTGCTCAAAAAAGAAAACTTCAGAGTTCAAAACTCAGAGTTACTACAATAGCATTGAGTATAGGTACGGCATATAGAGGGAACTGCTATAAGCAAAAAATCAGGGTTATGTATCTAAATCTTATATTTTCAAAACCAAGATGCTAGTACCGCCGTAAACATAAATAGTACGGGGTCAAAAGAATGAGCACCAGTATGACAAAAGCACTGTTAATATTAGGCGAACTTAATAACGATGATTTAGACTGGATAATTCAAAAAAGTAGAAAAGAAACTATCTTAGCTGGAGATACTTTAATCTACGAAGGACAAAAAATCAATGCTCTCTACATAGTTTTGAGCGGTACTTTCAGCGTTATTATCCAATCTTTAGGTAATCGGGAACTAGCTAAAATATCTAGTGGAGAGGTAGTAGGAGAAATTTCTTTTGTGGATATTCGTCCTCCTGTTGCTACTGTTAAAGCATTAGAAGATTCTACAATACTTGCTATTCCCAGATTACAATTAACCACTAAACTCGAACAAGATACAGGTTTTGCTTCACGATTTTTTCATGGTATTTCCCTTTGTTTAGCAAATCGGATGCGAGGAACAGTCAGACGTTTGGGTTATGGTATTGAACTAGAAAGGACTCAAGAAGAAAAGCAATCTTTTGCAGGGAAAGACGAACTTAATCCTAGAGCATTAGAACATTCTGAACTAGCTCAAACTCGATTCAATTGGCTTAAACATATGTCCCATGAGTCTAAGGTTTAAATTATGAATTAGAAGAGGAGGAAATTTTCTCGCGATGAGTAATTGCTTCCTCGAAACAAGAAATTATAAATATTACTAATTTCTTATTTCGCCATAGAGTTTTTTCTTACTAAAAGAAGCTTG
>CAWDOD010000010.1:0-581515 GCA_963803805.1 uncultured cyanobacterium
CATTATTGTAGTTAAAGATGGAGAGAAATATTTAGCAGAAGCAATTAAAACTGTTATTAAGCAAACCTATCAAAATTATGAAATCATTGTTGTTGACGGTAACTCAGTAGATAACACCGCTAAAATTGCCCAATCCTACTCCCAAGTACGCTACCTTTTGCAAAAAAGTCAAGGCATTGCTAGGGCTTATAATCAGGGAATTGAGGCTGCAAAAGGAGATATAATTGCTTTTTTGTCTCATGATGATCTTTGGACTTCTCATAAATTAACTACTCAGGTAAATTATTTACTTAACCATAGCGAGATTCAATACACAGTAGCCAAAGTTAAGTTCTTTTTAGAAGCAGGGCATACTCCACCTCCTGGTTTTCGAGAAGAATTATTAGAAGGAGAACATACAGGGAAAATCATGGAAACTTTAGTAGCGCGGAAGAGTTTATTTGCTGAAGTTGGTAAGTTAGATCCTGAATTTAATGTTGCTGAAGATGTGGATTGGTTTGCTAGGTGTAATGATGCAGGTATACCAGCAGCAGTAATGCCTGAAGTTTTACTTTACAAACGGGTTCACGATACCAATCTTTCTTTGAATGCAGCTAATAATAATCAGAATTTATTAAAAGTTTTAAGACAATCGATTAAACGCAAACGTCAACAAGAAGAAAAGAAATGATTAGTCACCCTTTAGTAAGTGTTATTATTCCTGCCTATAACTGCGATCGCTATTTAGCAGAAGCCGTTGAAAGCATACTAAATCAGACCTATACATCTTTTGAAGTTATTATTATTGATGATGGTTCAACGGATAAAACAGCAGAAGTAGCTAAAAGCTTTGGTTCAAAAGTAACATACTGCTATCAAAATAATGGCGGTAGCGCTACTGCTCGTAATCATGGTATAGAATTAGCCCAAGGTAGCTTTTTAGCTTTTCTGGATGCCGACGATCTTTGGGTTGAAGATAAATTAGCAGTTCAACTAGAAGCATTTAAAAATGATCCTGAACTTCATTTAGTTTTTGGACAAGTGCAACAGTTTTATAGCCCAGATTTGGCAGAAGAATTAAAAGCAACAATTTACTGTAATTCTGAATTGATGCCGGGATATATTCCTTCGGCAATGCTAGTTAAAAAAGAATCTTTTTTCCAAATCGGTGAGTTTGAGTCTAAATGGAAATGTGGAGAATTTGCTGCTTGGTACGTTCAGGCAGTAGAGTCAGGATTAAAAACTCTAACCTTACCGAAATTAGTGGCAAAACGACGCTTGCATTCAGCTAATAAAGGTATTAAGCAAAAAGATGAAGCAAGGCTTGATTATGTGCGTATCCTTAAAGCTTCTTTAGATCGACGACGGGCTGAAGGGCTTATCTAATATCATTCTTCTTAAAACTATTTCGCTATTTGGAGGGATTGCTATTGAAGAAATAACTGCCAAACCAGTTCATATAATCTTCCTTACTGATTAAATGGGCTAAGTATCAGTTTTAACCTGTTGCTAAGCGCCCTTGACATGGTATTATGTACATGGTGGAAAAGGTGCGCTCTAAAAAGCAGTTTTTTAAACAGATTCTTACTCCTCAGTGAAACTTCCTCGAAGAAAACAGTTACTTAACTAAGCTACCTGGGTAGAACAAAAATACTTAACTTTGCCCCCTAAATATTATAGGATTTGTAGAGGTGAATTTGGTATAATTTCACAAATACCAGCTTTCATACCTTTTAGGTTAACCAACTTCTAATTACTTCTTGCATTCCCTTCACATCCAAACAATCCTGGCTATAAGCTTTGCGGAGTAAGTTATTAGGAATAAAAGAATCATATTTATGTAACCTTGGCGCTTCTGCGGGGGCGATTAAATCCTCATTGGTTAAAGATTGCTTGGAAGCCACAATAAGTTCTTGCCATAAATTACTAAACTCTTTCTGAGACAGATTAATGATTAAATAATAAGGGGGATAACTTTGAATTTTCCTGATATCAACTTTTTCGCGAATAAAAAGGTTAATGTATCTCTCCAAAGTTCCATAAGTAGTAGTTCCCATCCAAGGTAACAAGCAACAACTACCTTCATCTAAAGAGATTAAATTATCCGTCGCTAAACCGTAAACTTTGTCTAACTGTCTGGCTTTATTTAAACGTGCTTGCGCCCCTGGTTGTAGATAAGAATACTGTAGATCTTCTCCTAAAACTTGGCGCATTCTTTGCAAAACTTTGTTGTGTATAGCCCCTTTTCCTCCTCGCCAAGAGGTACTAGCAAAACCCTCTGTTTCCTGAACAAAAACCGTCTTTCTTTTTTTATCTATTTCCTGAATTTGCCAAGTTTTTCCCGCTAAGGTGAAGCGATCGCCTTGGGGTAAAGGTAAAGGAATGCTACCAATTTCTCCGGCTTCTCCTTTAACTGTATATTCAACTTTGCTATCAAAAATGGCATAAAAATGAAAGTTGGTGACAATTTTTTCTCCTTTTAAACCAATGATTAGTCCCCCAGTTTCTGTAGTTTGTAAATGTTCAAGACTAATTAAATAGTGGAGTAATTGTCGAAAATCTTCAGGAGAAATAGTTTTAAAAATCGGTAAATTTAATACTTCCTCTGCTAAAGCAGCAGCAGAAAGTTCTCCCCTTGCCGCTAAGATACTTAAGGTTTGATGATAAAGAAGACTAAAAGGATAACTTGAAGGGGAAATCGGTTCAATCCAACGTTCTTCTAAATAAAGTTGAATAATCGCGATACATTGTAATAGTTGCCAGGGGATTTGTTGGGGTAAAGATTCTTCTCCTGATAGTTCGTTTTCAGTACAAACAAAACGCATATCTGCCGGATTTCCTCGTCTTCCTGTACGCCCTAATCTTTGTAAGAAACTGGAGACAGAAAAAGGAGCATTTACTTGAATTACCCTTTCTAATTGTCCAATATCAATACCCATTTCTAAGGTAACTGTAGCTGCTGTTACTGCGGGTTGAGATGTTCGCATTGCCCTTTCTGCCCGTTCCCGTAAAAAGGCAGAAATACTACCGTGATGAACATGATAAATATCTGGTGTGGTATTAGTTTGGGCAATACTTCGTAACTTAGCAATAACCGTTTCTGTTTCTGTACGATTGTTGGTAAAAATTAAGGCTTTGCTCCCTAAACTATGTTGATAAATATATTGATGATAGGGAGAATCTTGCTGCTTTTCTGCCTCTTTTTCCGGCAAGAAAAAATGTTCTAATGCTAATCTAACTTGCCTCTTATTACTCTCAACTTCTGGGGCAATTACAGGTATATTTGTTCCCGATTGTAACCACTGTTTAGCTAAGGAATAGTCTCCTAAAGTTGCCGACAAACCAATACGTCGCGGCGGCTGATTTAAGTGACGAGAAAGTCTAGTTAGTTGACAAAGAATTTGACTACCTCTTTGGGAACCCATAAAAGCATGAATTTCATCAATAACCACAAAACGTAAATCACCAAATAAGCGTTTTAATTCTCCATTGTGATTAATTAAAAGACTTTCCAATGATTCCGGTGTAATTTGTAAAATTCCTTGGGGTTCTTTTAATAACCTCTTTTTTTTACTTTGGGCAATATCTCCATGCCAAGCACAAACGGAGGTATGAGTTTGTTTCAGTAAGTCATTAAGGCGTTCAAATTGGTCATCAATTAAGGCTTTGATGGGGCTAATATAAAGTACGCCGATGGTTTTTGCTGGGTTATGATGCAATGCAGTTAAGATTGGTAAAAAAGCTGCTTCAGTTTTGCCAGAAGCTGTTCCGGTGGAGAGAAGTAAGTGAGCATTACTATCAAGAATTACCTCACAAGCTTCGATTTGAACTTGCCTTAATTCTTGCCAACCGTTTTTATAAATATATTCTTGAATAAAAGGGGCGAGGCGATGGTAAGTCATATTGCTAATTGCTAGTGGCTAGTTGCTAATAGTTTAGAGAATAAGTGAGGACATTTTACCTTTCCCTGTTCTTTATTGCCTAACCGCAATGCTTGCGTAAACCTCGTTCCCTTCTATCAAGGTTGGGTTACATTGTCGCTAATCCAACCTTGATGAGGATTTCTATTTAAAATGGCGTTTAAACCACTCGATGATTAAATCAAGTATTGTATCAGCAGAACGTTCTATTGCCCAGGTTAATAGAGTTGAGAGAATCAAGAAAAGTATTTCTTCCATTAGTTTTGTGTTGGAATAATTTTGACTCTTTAATGGTGTTGCATTCCTTGTCTTAGCTGGGCTTCTGTAAAATGTGACTTATGTATAATCTAGGTATGATTTGGGTGTGCTTTCGGAATCAGGAGAATTAGCAAAGGTGATTTTAGAGCAATTATGGCTAAGCGATCGCTTCGAGTAAAGACACAATATCTTAAACAAGTTGAAAATGCTTTTATTGACTTGGGTATAACTCAAGAAGCCTTTGCTGCAAGACTAGAATACAGTCGTTCAACTATTTCTAAGTTTTTCAAAGGCGAAGCTGTTTCTAGAGAACGTTTTCTCAAAATCTGTGAAGTACTCAAGCTAGATTGGCAAGAAGTTACAGGTTTAAAAGAAAGTGTCGTTAACCAGACAGAATTCGAGGAAGAAAAACCAGCAATAGATATTTCTTTCTTAGTTAACAAGTTTCGCGAACAAGTTAAAGCAGATATCGAAACTCGCTGTGGCACAATGCGAATTTTGGATATGAGTCAACCTGTGGGTTTGAATGATATTTATACTAAGGTTAATATTTTAGAAAAAATTAGTGGACGTAGCCGGAAAGAAATTACTGACTTAATTGAAAGTTGCGACTTTGAGAATTTTAACCGTTTTAATTTTGGAAGAATCGAAAAGGAAAAGATACCAGGTAAAGAGGCTGTTGATAAGTATCAAACTCTACTTATTTTAGGTAAGCCGGGGGCTGGTAAAACAACTTTCCTTAAACGTTTAGTAACCCAATGTAGTGGCGGTTCATTTCAGGGTGATTTAGTACCGTTTTTTGTTACCCTCAAAGACTTTGCCGAAGCAGAAAATAAACCAAGATTATTAACTTATATTAGTAAGTACCTTGAGAAACAAGGCAGAGAAAACTTACAGCAACTTTTAGAACAAGGTAAAGCTTTAATTTGTCTCGATGGCTTAGATGAAGTCCTCAAAGAAGATAGCCCAAGGGTTATCAAAGAAATTCGTAATTTATCAGTTGATTTTCCTCACAATCAATATATACTAACTTGTCGTATTGCAGCCAAAGAATATACTTTTGAACAATTTACTGAAGTAGAAATTGCTGATTTTGATTGGGAACAAATTACTATTTTTGCTACTAACTGGTTTCGGAACAAACCTGTTAAGCCCAAAACTTTTCTCAACCGCTTAGAAAGAGACGAACCAATTCAAGAATTAGCGGCAAATCCTTTATTACTTACTCTACTATGTTTAGTATTTGAAGAGTCTGGTGACTTTCCTGGAAATCGTGCCGGATTGTATAAAGAAGGTGTAGATGCCCTGTTGAAAAAATGGGATGCTAAACGAGGAATTCAAAGGGATCAAGTTTATCAAAAACTCTGGATACAAAGGAAAGAAGACTTGTTGAGTAAGATTGCTTGGGATACTTTTGCACCGGGGGAATATTTCTTTAAACAAGACAAAGTAGAAAGATATGTTGGGGAATATATTCGTAATTTACCTGGGGCAAATACTGATGAGGTAGCTTTAAAACTAGATAGTGAAGTTGTCTTAAAATCCATTGAATCGCAACATGGTTTGTTGGTGGAAAGGGCAAAGCAGATTTATTCTTTTTCTCATTTAAGTTTCCAAGAATACTTTACTGCAAGAGAAATCATTCAAGTTCGTCAATCTTCAGATGAGGCATTAGAAGAATTAGTTAATCATGTTTTTGAGAAACGCTGGCGAGAGGTATTTTTGCTGGCTGTGGCTATGTCTCCTAATGGAAAAAGATTAGTTTTATTGATGAAGGAAAAGATTGATAATTCATTGGCAGAGGATGAGAAATTACAGCGATTTTTACAGTGGTTAAATGAGAAAACTATAACTGAAAATATTACTTTTAAGCCAGAAGATATTCCAAAAATCCAAGACGAGATTGATTTTTACATCAATAAAGAAATTTCCCTCTCCCGATCCCTCTACCTCGACCTCTCCCGATCCCTCTACCTCGACCTCTCCCGATCCCTCTACCTCGACCTCTCCCTCGACCTCTCCCTCTCCCGATCCCTCTACCTCGACCTCTCCCGATCCCTCTACCTCGACCTCTCCCTCGACCTCTCCCTCTCCCGATCCCTCTCCCTCTCCCGATCCCTCTCCCTCTCCCGATCCCAATCCCTCTCCCGATCCCTCTCCCGATCCCTCGACCTCGACCTCGACCTCTCCCTCTCCCTCTCCCTCTATCCTGAATTACATCAAGAATTACAACGGCTTAATAATCAACTTCCTAATGGAGAAACTCAAGAAGCATTTAAACAATGGTGGCAAGCTAACGGTAAAGCTTGGAGACAAGACTTAAGAACAATCATGATCAAATATCGCAATATTGGCCATGATTGGCAATTTAGTGAGGAACAAAAAGAATCACTAAAACAATATTATTATGCCAACCAACTATTAACCCAATGTTTGCATCAAGACTGTTATGTAAGCCCAGAAATTCGCCAAGAAATTGAGGAAACTTTGCTTTTACCTATTGAAGTCATCAAACAGAAACAAAATTAACATAGCAATTATTAGTACCATGAGGTATAGCATATATTTTTAATTTTGCTAATGGCTAATAGAAATACATCTCAGCAATTCCTTAGATCCCCTCAGCATCTATGCAGCCTTGGGAATTGGCAAAGTATGGCGGTTTGAGGTAGAGGAGTTGTTCAATATCGTAAGAATCTTCCCTAACCTCTGACTCCTCCTGACACCTGCCCCCTGAACCCTTGACCCTTTTCCCCTCACCTATGCCTTTAGTTATAAAAACTTTCTTCTTTAGATTACTTCATAAAACAGATGTTTTACCCCAGTCAAGTTTGTTGTAATAACAGAGAACATTCAGAAATAATATAGAAAAACCTAATGCCTAAGATAAATATCGGTCTTACTCAAGAACAACGCCAGGGAGTGATTGAACTCTTAAATAGTGATTTAGCAAACTTGTACTTGCTATTGATCAAAACCAAAAAGTATCATTGGGATGTAGTTGGGCCTCAGTTTCGCAGCCTTCATGAACTTTGGCAGGAACATTACGAAGCCTTAACCATCAGCATTGATGAAACTGCCGAAAGAGTCAGGAAATTAGGGGGATATCCTATCGGTACGGCTGAAGACTTTATTAAGTACAGTTCCATCAAAGAACATTCTAATGACTTGCCTTCTGCCACAGAAATGGTTTCTCGCTTGGTTACTGATCATGAACAAGTCATCCGCGATTTAAGAGGACATATTGACCAATGTGGCGATGAGTTCCATGATGAAGGAACTGCTGATTTCTTAACCGGATTAATGGAAGAACATGAAGAAATGGCTTGGATGCTACGTTCTTTCATTGAAGGGCAAGAAGTAGAACCTAGCGGAGAACGTTCCGGAGAAAAAGTAAAGTCTCCTGTTGGGGCTAAGTAGTTTTTTAAGATAGCAAAAAAAGAGGAGGTTTCTTCTATTTTAAACTGAAGAAATCTCCCTCCATCAATAATAAATATCCATGTTTAATAAAATTGAAAAATCAAGAAATTACAGCTATGAATTACAAACTTTATGATAAATTAATCAATTTTCTCCAAAATGAACTGGCTATTGGTACAGAAGAAATCAAGGTCGCTTCACGGTATACCCAGCAAACCCCTAACTCTTTACCTATGAGCCTTTGGCAATATGGCTTAGTTAGCTTAGAACAGTTAGATAAGATTTTTGATTGGTTAGAAACAGCATAATCTCAGAGAGAGCCAAGAAAAGACTTATCCAAAAGCGATAAGCTAGTTGCTAGTTGCTAAAATCTTATGGTTGGTGAGGATATTTTATTTATTGGAGTTCTCTTAATGATCAGTTATCATTGTACGGCTTGCTTTTGCTGTTAGGTATCAACGATGGTTTAAACAATACATTAATGTTAAGTTAATTAAAATAAACTCTAGTTGTTAGCTGTTACCCATCACTTGGTATTAAAGGCAAATTAACAGTGAAAGTCGTCCCTTCACTTACTTGAGATTCTACGGTAATATCTCCTTGGTGGGTTTGAACAATTTGCTGAGATAAATGTAATCCTAAACCATGACCAGAACGTTTGTGAGCGCCTTGACGAAAACGATCAAAAATGCTTTCTTGGTCTTCGGATGTGATACCAATACCTGTATCTTTTACAGCAACAGTTATTTTCTGGGGAGACTTTTTAGCGATCACTTTGACACAACCTTGATCAGTAAACTTGATGCCGTTACTAATTAAGTTCGTAAACACTCGACGCATTTCTAGGCGATCGCCACTAATTTCTAATTTATCTTTCGGCAAACTTAATTGAATAGTTAACTCCCTCTCTTGAGCCAAAGGATTCAACTCTTCTACTACCTCTTTTAATAATTCCTTTAAGTCAAAATTAATAAAACTAAAAACTTTTTGTCCTGTTTCATAACAATGCACTTCTAGTAAATTATTCAGCATTTGCAGTAGATTATGATTGCTGCTCATAATACTAGAAATGGCTCGGTACATATTAGTAGAAACATCCCCATAAGCACCCTTTTGAATCAACTCCAACATCCGATCCACCGCCACTAAAGGGGTGCGTAAATCGTGGGTAAGACAGGAGATAAAATTTTCCCTAGCATCAAAACTATGTTTGAGGCGAAGTAGCGATCGCACCCTAGCTTGTAGTTCATCGATTTTGACGGGTTTGCGAATAAATTCATCTGCCCCTATATCCAAACCTTCTACCACACTAGATTGTTGATGGGCGGTGATTAAAAGAATAGGAATAAAAGGTAAGTTAGGGTTTTGACGAATCTTTTGAGTTACTTCATAACCGCTCATCTCTGGCATCATCACATCAAGAATGATCAACTCTGGTGGGTAACGCTCAATTTGGCCAAAGCACTTGGGCCATCATGGGCTAGTACCAGCTTATGCCCTTCTTTTTCTAGGGCTAATTGAATCAAAAAAAGGTTGTCCGGAGTATCATCAACGGCCAAAATATAGTTTTTATAAGTTTGGGAAACAGACATAAAAAAAGGTATTTTAAAGTATATATAAAAAGAATTTTTCTGTTCATTAAGCTTGACGTGGTAACTCAACTTGAAAAACGGAACCTTTACCTAACTCACTCTTGATGGTAATTTGCCCATTAAGCATCTTGACCAAAGAATCAGCGATCGCCAGTCCTAAACCAGTGCCAGGGTGTTTGCGGGTAAGGCTTTGATCCACTTGTCGAAAGGGTTCAAAAATTATTTTGAGATTTTCTGGAGAGATACCAAGCCCAGTATCTTTAACAGTGATCGCTATATAATCTTCCTTTGGTTCCCAAACTTTGACCCAAACTTGACCAGCATTGGTAAATTTAATGGCGTTAGAAAGTAAGTTAATCAGTATGCGCCGTAAACAACCTCTGTCGGTATAAGCTAGAGGCTTTTTTAAATCTGTTTCCACTTCCAAAATAAGTTGCTTGCCTAATGCAAGGGAACGAATTTCTTCTGTGGTCATATGGACTAATTCAGCTAAATCAAAACTTTCTGGCTTAAGTTCTAAATGCCCAGCTTCGATTTTGGAAAAGTCTAATAACTCATCAATTAATAGTAAAAGATTTTGACCGTTATTAAAGATTCGCTCAATCATATCTTGTTGCTGCTCATCTAAAGAGCCATGGCTTTGGAGCAACAACATTTGTGAAAAACCCATCACCGCATTCATGGGGGTACGCAACTCATGGGACATGGTAGCCAAAAATTGCGACTTGAGACGAGAGGCTTCTTGCAATTTGCGATTTTGCAATTGGATTTGCCGCCGTTGCTGTTCTAGTTCTTGGTTTTTGCGAATTAATAGTTCGTTACTCTCCCTAAGCTGCTGATTAGCCAAAGATGCCTTCATTTCTGCTCGATAAACTCGAAGCGCATTGCGTAGACGCTGCCAGAGGTTTTCTGGAGAAACATTAGACTTGGAGAGGTAATCCGATGCTCCCGCTTTCATCAACTCCACCGCAATACGTTCATCTCCTTGGCCTGTCAGCACAATCAAAGGTACTTTCACCCCAAGCGATCGCATATCTTTAACTAATTCCAGTCCATCTTGATCTGGTAAACCGTAATCGAGAAAAATACAGTCGAAGGTTTGGTGTTTGAGAGTGGTAATAGCCCCAGTGCAGTCAGAAGCTTCAGCAAACTCCACGTTTACTCCTGCTTTCGTGAGTGCGCGGCGTACAGCCATCCGGTCTATTTCGTCATCATCGACAACCAAAATGTTTAAGGTCTTTTCCATAGGATTCAACTTTCAGTTTGGTGGCTGAGAGCAATAAGATATAGAAGCGAATCATAATTTTGAATTCATTTGTATACTTCATTACCTGAGCCTCTTATTACTAAGGCATTTCACATAAAGCCCAATACTTATTCAAAGTTGCCATCACTTCAGCAAACTTAGAAAAAGTTACGGGTTTGAGAATATAGCCTGCTACATTCAGGTTGTAAGCCTCAACTCTGTCTCTATCTTCATCAGAAGTGGTTAGGACAATAACAGGAGTCAATCTTAATTTAGGGTCATCCCTAAGTACGTGTAGGAACTCCAAACCGTTCATTTTTGGCATATTCAAATCAAGGAGAACTAGACGGCGATTTTCAGGAACTTCTGCCGGCTGACCCTCTTCTTGGGGACGTAACAATTGAAGAGCGTCTAAGCCATTACCTGCAATATAGAGGGGATTGGAGATGTTGCTTTTTTTAAACGCCCGTTTAATATTCATCACATCTACTTCATCATCCTCAACAAGCAGGATGTTAATAATCCGGTCTTCCATGAGTTCTATCAACCAAGTTTACTTGACCATTATTAGCAAAAATGAGCAGTATTTTATACCCTGTTTTAATATTATGAATAAACCAAGTGTAAATTTCCTCATCTCTTGGTTAGGAATTACTAAATTACCATTTCTCTTCCTTAAGTTATAAAAACTACTCATTTTCCAGAATTAGCTCGCTTTTACTATACTTCAAAAAAAGCGAGCTAATTCTGCACAAATTGATTTAAGGACAGTAAGCTTATTCGAGGATTATCCTGAACAGATTGACGAGAAAGTTTGGTATTGTATCCCCAATCAGCCAAAAAAAGCTGCACTCCCTCTAAATCTGGCTGCTGTGCTACTGAATGCAAGGTTTTTAAGCGATCTTCAACAAAAGCAACCTCTTGGTTACTGACAGAAAATTCAGTAATTAATACCCGTAAGGTTTGATGTTTAGGACGTTTAACTTCTTTGCCAAAAATGTTTTCTTCTGATAAACTAACTTCTGCTCCTTGTAACAACTTTTGAGCAAAACGTCCTTCTTTGGTCGTAATAATGAATAGTTGAGTAGGAGAAGCAAGAATGCGTTTAACTTGCTCAATTACTCCTGGATAAAAGCGATGCAAACTTAACCAGCCTTCCAAATCTGTTTTAATCCACTCATCCCTAACTTGATCTAGCTGTTGAGCTATTATTTTACTATCTAGCTTCTCGGCAACAACAATTTTTTGAACTACAGCGTGCCAATTGGTTAAAATTTCCTTTTCAGTAAATCCTAAAACTAATGCTCGCAATAAGACAGGCATTTCCCAACCTGTTTCAATAACTGGGCGTAAACGATAAAAAACAGTTGCTAAACCCGCACTGGGTTGAGAATGCCAAATTTGAACGTAGGTTTTGCAGGTTGTTTGGAAATACTCAACTAATCCATCACAAAGAACGCCGTCAAAATCAAGGGCAAGAATTTTGGTATTGATCATTTTAGCCTCCAGCAACGGCAATATTTTGACACAAAAAAGACACGACTTCAGCCGTGCCTTCGTTTTTTGGTATTTATGCTGGGGTGCTAGGGATCGAACCTAGGAATGGCGGGACCAAAACCCGCTGCCTTACCGCTTGGCTACACCCCAACGAATCTGCCTTTGCTATTGTAACAACTGTTGCCTAGAAGTTGTCAAGTAGTTTTTAGCAAGAAATATAGAAAATAGCAAACTCCCTTGGTGCTACAAGGGAGGTTTCATGTTGCTTATCTCTACTCTATAGCTAGAAATTACATGATACCTAGCTGAGAGAGAATGCCTTGTCCAGTGAGAAGTTCGGTCAAAATGCCAATGGTGAAACCTAACATAGCGAGGCGACCATTCCAGGTTTCAGCAACGTTGGTGAAACCGAATTTATTGGTTACTTGTTGTTCTGTCATATCTAAACCTCGTATCAATTACTTGAGTGTCTTTAGTCAACCTTATGTAATTTAATGTAACGTAACTAGAAATATATTGCAACAATTCTTTATTTGTCATAGGACAAATTCATGATAGAGCCTAATAAGCAATAGCTTCTCTTGGTCGATTTACAATCTTCTATCAACCTGGTAATCTTATTAACCTGCAACCAAGAAACATAAAGAACTCACCTGACGACTTGTAACTTACTCGATAAATAAAGACTGAGCAGAACCCGTAGATTTGAGATGAAAGTTTAATTGTCAATGAAAAAAATTAACTATTCCCTGACCGCTAGTTTCATAGCACTTTCTTGTACCGCAGTGTCTTTAGGATTGGGCGCGTTACAGCCATCCTCCGCTCAAGTAGAAGATGCCCAAGGAATCCCTACTGTAGAAATAGAAGTCCCGTTGCCAGAAATTACTCCCCCTACAAATATTGCCGATCCTAGTACAGAAGCAGTTAACTTCAACCAACCAGTTCCCCTAGATATTGACCAAACTAGCAACGTCTTGGACATTCGCGGAGTTGGTGACTCTGGGATGGCCCTCACCTACAAACAGCCCCTGAATTTAAACCAAACCTTGCCGGGAAATAATGGCGGTGGTTTCGCTGATTTTGGTCAACGTCTTGATGCTTTAGATCCCACTGGAAAATCCTATCGTGGCGACTTATCTTTTATTAATTGGGAAACTGTAGTTGGCACTCGCTGCAATAGCTTCCGAGGCAGCCCTAGCCGCAGTTCCTATGCTTTTATGTCCCATCCAGATAACCTTGTAGAAGCTTACAAGCGAGGTTTTAATCTTATTGGTTTAGCCAATAACCATAGTTGGGACTGTCCTTCTGCCAATGGTAAAAACGGTGCATTAGCATCAGCAGAAACCATGCAACGCATCACTCAAGAAATGGGAGCAAAATGGCTTTGGCACGGTGTTGGGCAGCAGAAAAATGTGGCTACGGTAACAACCATGATGGTTGATGAACGTCCTGTTAAGGTAGCCTTTGCTAGCCTTTATATGGGAGGGGCTTGCACTTATATCACCTGTGTTAGTGATCAGAATGCTGTACTAAAATCTTTGCGAGATGCAGATGCCGATATTCGCATTTTGGCAATGCACAGTTGGAACGCTGCAACCCAAAATCAACTGGTTGGTGTAGGAAAAGACTTTATCCGTAACTACAACGGAGATATAGTTTTTGGTCATGGGCCCCATGTTTGGGAACCAGTACAAGTTGTTCCCAAGGCTAATGGGAAAAAAGGAGTGATGTTTGAAAGTTTGGGTAATTTCATTCATCCCAACTTAGCAGCGAAGGGAAAAGATATCATCGGCAGGGTTTTGCTAGATTTAGATACTTTAGAAATACGCCAAGTCCAGGTTATTCCCATGAAGCTTGATGCAGCCAATGCTTCTTTTCAGGGCGCTCCTACTCCCACTAGTGTACCAACAAGAGGTTTCAGTTGGACAGCTATTAATAGTGCAGAATGGCAAAGTGACGTTTCTGGGGTGACAGGGGCTTTTTATAATCTTCGGTAGCAACTTAAGAATTGCTATATAGGATTTAATTAAATATAACTTGATAAAGCTGACCTTTTCTATCAGAACCAATGGGTACTATAAATAACTCGAATTTGCCCATTTGGTCTTGTTTAAAAGTATAGGTTTCTTGAGGAATAAAAAGACCTTTTGGTAAACGAAAAATTAGATCAAAGGGTCGTCCAGTATGGGGATCTTGATCAGGGTAGTCTGATACTTTGATTAATTCAACTTCTAAAAAGTTAGTTTCATCTAGAAAAAGATAAAACCTTTCTTGGAGATAAGGACGAAAGTTGCTACTTTTAAGTTTTGCTAACATTAAATTAAGTTTAGGTAATAGGTAATAGGCATTCTTTCTACTACTGATTGAAATTTGATTAGGGGAGGCGTTCCATTAAATAATAAACTCCGTTTTCTCCTAAAGTTTGGAATCCCAAGCGTTGATAAAGTTGTAAGGCGCCGTTATAGGTTTCTACATGAAGGCGTATAGGTAAAGTAAGTTGCTGTCCTTCTGTAATAATTTTTTTGAGGAAGGTAGTACCAATTCCTTGATTGCGATAAGGGGATAATAAAGCAATATCTATAATGCGAATTTCATCTTTTTGATAATTAATATAAAGGCGACCAATTGGTTTTTTATTTAATAAAATAATTAGAAATTGTGCTTCAGGATAATTTTCTTGGTAATGCTTGTGTTGAGCATTAAATTGCATTTTCAAGAAAGATTCTTTTTGGGAGCTATCCCAATCTACTAAAGCAAGTTCTTCTTTGCGAGTACTGGCATAAACTTGATAAAGAAAAGCTTCATCTCTTGGTTTGATGGCGCGAAAAGCCAGGACTTGATTATCCTTGAAGCACAAAGTATCTTGGGTGAGCATAAATTGATCTATTTTTAGCTAGATTTAATTATCTTAGCAAAGGAAAATGAATTTCTACTGTTACTCCCTGACCTTTGCCAGGGCTAAATATGCTAATTTCTCCTCCCATTAATTCTACCAAATTGCAAGAAATCGCTAAACCCAAACCAACACCACCATATTGGCGAGTGGTAGTACCATCTACCATCACAAAAGGACTAAATAGCTTAGTTTGACTAGCAATATCAATACCAATACCCGTATCTTTGATAATAACAATTACTTTATTTTTAGAGGTTTCGTCAATACAATTGATTAAAATACTAATAGTAATGCTACCCCTGGGGGTGAATTTAATTGAGTTATCAAGAATATGATTAAATACTTTTTTTAGTTTAATTGGGTCAGCTTGAATAAAAAGAGGTTTATGGGAATTAGGAGGATTTAACTCAATTCCTTTATTCTGAATAATTGGTAAATTTTCTAAAATTGCTTCATCAAGAATATCCCTTAAGTTAACTTGTACTAGGTTAACTTTTGATAGGCCTTTTTCTAGACTAGCAATTTCTAAAATATTACTAACTATAGTTAATAAGTGTACAGCCGAACTATTTGCTTTTTGCAGAAACTCCATCTCTTCTTCGCGGTCATCACAACAATCTTCAATTACTAAATTTAAAGAGCCAATAATGCCATTGAGAGGTGTTCTTAATTCATGGGAAATAGTCATAAGAAACTCATTTTTGATCCGGTCAGCAGCTTCAGAGTTTTTCCACGCAATTTCTAACTCTCGACCCCATGTTTTTAATTTGATTTCTCTCTCATTAAGAATGGCAGCTAACTGATTATATTCTTGAATTTTAAAATCCTGGGCAAGAATGTTTTTTACTTGCCAATTATCTTCATAAAAGGCGGTATTACTAAGTTTTTCTAAGGGGCTAGCAAGATCACGAGAAATGTATAAAGTGGCGACAACAGTTCCAGTAATTAAGGCACAAGTCATGATTAAAAGAATAATGCGTACATGTTTTAGTCCGGCAAGGGCCTCTTCTACAGGGGTAATATCTAAAATAATCCACTTTTGCTCTGTTTCTTTAGTAACAGGACTAGCAATAGCTGTATATCCAGATAATAGTTCTAAATCAGGTTCTTGGGGAGAAAACAGAGAGAAAAAACCTGGTTGTTCATTAAGGGCTTTGGTAACTAGTTTTTGCCAAGCTTGAGCATCTTTTTGTTGAGCAATATTTTGACCAATTAATTCAGGATAAGGATAGGCTAAAATAATACCTTGTTGACTAATAACCCCAGGATTACCTGTTAATAAACCTCGTTTAACTCGCTCTTGTTGTAATAGTGCTGATTTGACTATTAAAACTTGCTTTGATTGACCTTGAGAATTATCAACTGGTACGCAAAACAATAATTCTAACTGACTGATACGAATTGGTAAGTCGGGAGGTTTATTGGTTATTTGAGAAGAAGAGTTGACTAAAGATTGGATATAAACTGGTGAAGTCTTTTTTGTTGACCAAGAATAATCTGTAACACCAAGTAAAGCTTTTTGACCGCAAGTACTAGCGGTTGTTATTCCTTTTTTGAGATCAATAACTTGAACGCATTGGATATTTGTAGATAATTCTTGCTCTAGTTGTTGAATAAAACTCTCTATATCTGTTACAGAATTTTTTTGAAAGACTTCATTACTAGAAGCGATAATTAATTCAGCTTGCAGGATATCAACAGACTTATGAATACTTTCACCTTTGGCGATCGCACTTTCTGTAATATTCTGACGTGCTGTATAAAGAATAGCAGAACGAGCTTTGCTATAGGTAAGATAAACTCCCGTTAATAAAATTGGTACGCTTACTAACAATAAGCGCGAGAGAAGAATGCGGCGGAAGGAAGATTGACCTAATTTAGTCATAGTACCTACCGTACTCAAGGTTTAGTTTAAAGCCAAATTGCAACGGAAAAATTGAGGCATATAGCAACGGAGTTACAAACTTGTACTACCTATAAGATTAATCTCGACAGAGTACTGAAAAGAAACTCCTCCAAATTTGCTTGTATGCAGCTCAACTAAAATTACTCACCTGATACACTGAATTAAGATAACACACCGAATAAAAGGATTTAATTTCCCTAAAAAAGCCCCTACGCAACGATTTAGGGAAATAGTCCTCTTCATGATTTCCTGCCAAGTTCACGAAGATTGCATTACCCTAAATGATAATTGGGTTTTTCTCTTGCTAGGTTGCTTGTATAGCATTGCCTTAATTTAAGCGGCTTTCCCAACTACTAATTGCACTTTCTCCAGTCACTCAATGTTTCAAAAAGCTAAACCTCGCTACTCTGTTACTTGGATGCAAGAAATGGCTGAAATTCCCCAAACTGAGTGGGATGCTTTAGCTGTACCGTTGAAAACTCCCTTTTTGGAGTGGGAATGGCTGAATAACCTAGAAACTTCTGGTAGTGCCACGGCTAAAACAGGTTGGCAACCTTGCCATTTAACAGTATGGCAAGATGATCAATTAGTTGCTGCTGCACCTCTTTATCTTAAAGGCCATAGCTATGGTGAATTTGTTTTTGATCACCAATGGGCTGATTTATCTTACCGTTTGGGTATTCCCTATTATCCCAAAATGTTGGGCATGATTCCTTTTACCCCCGCAGAAGGTTATCGCTTTTTAATTGCCCCTGGGGTAGATGAGGATGAGGTAACGGAGATGATGGTACAGGAAATCGACGATTTTTGTCGGCGTAACGGCATTTCTGGTTGCAATTTTCTCTTTGTTGATCCGCAATGGCAAGGGGTGATGGAAAATCATGGTTTCAATTCCTGGCGACATCACAGCTATATTTGGCAAAATCAGGACTTTAACAGCTTTGATGATTACCTAAAGATATTTAATACTAATCAACGGCGTAACATAAAAAGGGAGCGCAAAGCTGTTGCTAAGGCAGGATTAGAGGTGAAAACTTTTAGCGGGCAGGAAATACCTGAAGCCCTTTTTCCCCTGATTTATCGCTTTTATAGCAATACCTGCGATAAGTTTTATTGGGGAAGTAAATACCTAACTCAGCAGTTTTTTAGGCAACTTTATCCTAACTATAGCGATCGCGTCTTATTAGTAGCAGCTTACCAAGAAGGAGCAGAGGAAAATAACCCCGTGGGTATGTCTTTCTGTTTAAGGAAAGATGAACAGCTTTACGGGCGCTACTGGGGCTGTTTAGAGGAATATGACTGCCTCCATTTTGAAGCCTGTTACTATAAACCAATTGAGTGGGCGATCACGAATAAAATTAAGATATTTGATCCTGGGGCAGGAGGTAGACACAAAAAAAGGCGTGGTTTCCCCGCAACCCCTAACCACAGCTTGCATCGTTTCTATAACAAGCGTATGGGCAAAATTCTTAGTTCCTATATTAATGAAATTAACGAAGCTGAACAAGCAGAAATCGAAGCGATTAACCAAGATTTACCTTTTACCAAGGGCGAGATTGAGTTTAAGCTGGACTAAATTTAGTAGCGTAGCCCTACTAAATAGCAGGGAGTAGGAGTAGGGGCAGTAACAAGTAATAATAATTAGGATTAGCCACTAGCAACTAGCAAACTTGTAGTTTTTGCGTTTCATTGCTATTTTTAAGCGATGAGTATCTAACTCTTTTGCATTGACCACTGACTGCCAAGATAAAGATGGAATACTGGGAATTTCTCCTCCAACAAGAAGGCAACCGCCGCTGGATTCCAATTAAAAATGCTAAAGTCCAACTTGAAGAAGGCAAGTATCGAGTAGTTGCCCATTCTTCCTATGCTAATTGTCATGTGGAAGTGCGAGTTACTTACAAGTCAACGGATGAAGTACCACCAAAGCGTCGTTCCCAGAAGCGATCGCGGTATACTAACCAAGAAGGGTTGATGGTTGTTATTCCTTTTACCACCCTTAAACCTGGGCTATGGGAGTTACGTTGTTCCGGAGATGTTGTTTCTGATTTCTTTGGAGAATCATGGCAAGAAAGCGTTAGATTTCAAGTGTTACCCCAGAAGGTAGAAGAAGTAGAAGAAGAAGTAACTGTAAGTCCTATTCAGGAAGAGAGTGAGGGTGAAACTCCCTCTACGATAACTTCTCAATCAGAAAGTATAGATACAGATTTAACTGCCCAAACAACTATTTCTGTAGGGGAAGATTTTAATCCAGAGAGTTATTTCAACCAAGGTAGCCAGGAAAGCTTAGATATCGATACAAGTCCTATTCAGGAAGAGAGTGAGGGTGAAACTCCCTCTGCTATAACTTCTCAATCAGAAAGTATAGATACAGATTTAACTACCCAAACAACTATTTCTGTAGGGGAAGATTTTAATCCAGAGAGTTACTTTAATCAAGATAATCAACCAAGCTTAGATATTGATACAAGTCCTATTGAGGAAGAGTTTGAGGTTGAAACTCCCGCTGCTATAACTTCTCAAGAAGAAAATCAAGACAGTAACTTCATAGCCCAAATAACTAACTCTATTGAAGCAGAATTTGAGAATCAGAGTTACTTTAACCAAACTAATCAAGAAAATATTCCTACTGAAGTTGAAGACATAGAAACAAGTTTTAATGCCCAAGTTTCCTTAGAAGAAATTGCGGCTTTACAAACCGAAGAAGAAGAATCTATTAACGAAAATTCTGTGATAACAGAAGAAATCGAAGATCCTTTTGAAATCTATTTACAAGAAGAACTAAATTCAGCTTCAGAATCAACAGAATCAATAGAAGTTCAAGAAGAAACTATCTACAAACTTACCCCTGAAGAAATCATAGCTTCTGAACGTAAAGAATTAGCTGCTTATGATGGAGAAGGGGAAACTGCTTCTCAAACAAATATTACTTCTACCCCTACTAACCAACTCCTAGATCAATCTGTACAAAATTTAGAACAGATGTTGAAAGAGGTTGTTGAACCTCTGCTACAAGAATTAGAAAATTCTTCAGAAGAATTTGAATTTCATCCTCCAATCGAAGAACAAGAGATATTTCCTTCAGAAGTAGGGTTAAACGAAGAAGAGGAAGAATTAATATTAACCATAGATCGGGAAGCCTTCGTGCGTCGTCAAGGGGAATCTGTAGTCATTTCGGGACGCTTAGATATTCCGGCAAAGGAACAATCCTCTGGGCAGCATTTATTTAATGGTGCATTACGCTACAGATTGCGAAATCCCCAAACTTCAGAAGTTCTCTTTGAAGCACAACAACCTTTAAAAGAACAGCGCATTCCTCTAGCTTTCAGCTATCCTTTAGATATTCCTCTAGAATGCGACAGTCACTTAATTTTAGGGGAAGTAATCTTAGAACAACAACCAGAGTGGCACAACCGCAACGAGAGTTACGATATTATTGCTGTTCAAGCTTTTAGTATCGCTGCTGACTTGTCAGAATTATTAACAGCAGTTTCTTTTTCTCAAGTTGAAGAGGAGACAGGAGAAACTGAAGAAGTAAAAAACTATTATTCTCAACCTTCTTTGTTCTCTTCCCCAGGAACTTCGAGCATAAATCTCGACTTTTTAAGCTTTGTTAATGGCCCAAATCATTCTCAACCTCAAGTTATAGAAACTCCGGAAATTCATGTCGAATCATCTTTAACTGAAGAAGAGATTTCCCCGATAAAAAAAATTGAGGAAATACCCAAAGATGAGGATACTGATACCAATTCTGCCCTAGAAAGTGCAGCAGAAAAAGAGACAGATCCTAGTAAAAGTGCTTTTAAAAGCTTGAAATTCCAAGACCGCTTTTTATCAAGATTAAATTCCTTAGCCATCAAAGATCAACCATCTGAACCTACATCTTTAATAAAAGATATTAATAGGGGCGAAGAATCTTCTCCCTCTACCCCTCAGCAAAAAACTCCTCAACCTAAACCAACTCACCCTCAAAATCCACCTCCTCGCTACTCTCCTACTAATGTCGCCGCCGACTTAGATAGTTATGAAATTGTTGTTGATGACGATGAAAGCCTTTTTGAAACCCCTCCCCAGCTAGATACTTCGGGATTGCCTTATCCTGCTGAATTAACCCAAGCTAAAAAAGAAACTTCCCTCAATTCCGAAGCCCCTGTACCGACACCAACTTTAACTATTCTTGACGAAGAATTAATTGCCAACAAACCCGCCATCCTTCGCATCAAACTACCTGCTTATACAGGGCCAATTTACGTTAAGTTGTGGATACAAGACCGCCAAACTCGCTACATAATCGAAAGTCCTCGCGCCTTAGTTGACTTCGCTACAAGTCGGACAGGAGACTTAGAAACCCTCGCTCAAGTAGTCGTACCAGAAGGTAGCATGGAGGTAAGATTACACGCGATCGCCATTGATACAGAAACTCAATGCGAAAGCCGCAAGGCAACTTTAGATCGGGTTGTTATTCCCCCAGATTTACCGGAAGTTTCTTTAGATGATTTTTAAGAGTTAATTCGTAAGTCTACTAGCAAGAGGTGCAACGGGCTATTGCCGTTATTGGCTTTGGTTAATATCTGTCAAGTTAAACTAAATCAGAAGGAGGGCGATCACTATTCCAAGCCCACCAAACTTGACTACATTTACAAAGATAAAAAGTTTGCCATTTGTGGCGATAGTTTTCCATGCTTACAGGCGCACGTCGATTTAACCAAACTTTTTGGGCTTCTGTTGCTGCTTCATGACAGCAAGGACATTCATACTTCAAAGCATGGATCGCTGTTTCTGTCCATTGAGGGGGTTTGGGGCTAAAAGCTTCCATAAAAAAGTAGTGAGGAGAAAGTAATTTGAAGAAATGATAAATGTTTAATATTTAATAGTATAAGGTTGAGGAAAGATGCAACCTGTGTCCTTAGTTAGACAGAAAAATTCTGTTCCCCTACACTTGCTGGTAGTTCAGGAAATTCTTGAGCGCTAGGAAGTTCTTTAGCATCTCCAGTTTGAATATAACCAGTATAGAGAGCGCCTTCTTCAATTTCCAATGCCCCAGCAATAACATCTCCTTCTAAACGGGCTGTCCTGCTTAAGACTAGTTTTTGTTCTGCAACTACACGGGCTTTAATTACCCCTCTTAAAATGATATTCCGGCCGCGCACTTCTGGGCCTTCTATTAATCCTGTTTCAGAAATTTCAATATCACCTTGCACTTCTACAGTACCGTGAATTACCCCATCAACGTGCAAGAAACCTTCTGCGTGCAAACTACCACTAATTTCGCTAGTTTTGCTTAAACAAGTGAATAGTGAACTTTGTTGGGGTGGGGGTGGAGATTTACGAAACATACTTCTAACTTTCATTAAAATTGCTAACATGGAAAATTTCGCTTCAATCAACTAATAGTTACTTAAAAATACTTCGACGGTTTAAACCTATTGCTCCTTTAAATTCTGCTTCTGCCACTTCAGCATTAGCGAAATTAACCTCCCCTAAAAAAGCTTGATTGAAGTTAGTGCTTTTGAGATTAGCGTAACTAAGATTAGCTTTTTCTAAGTTAGCATAGCTAAAATCAGCAGATGTTAAATCAGTATAAGTTAAATCGGCGTTGATTAACTGTGCTGATGTTAAAGTAGCTTCTAATAAATTTGCTCCCACTAAGTTGGCATTACTCAATACGGCTTCTCTGAGAATAGCTTCCCTTAAGTAAACGCCCCTTAAATTCGCCTCAAGTAAGATTGCTTGGTGTAAATAAGCAAAAGAGAGATTAGATCCTGTTAAGTTAGCCTTAGTTAACTTAGCTGATGCTAACTTAGCTCTGGTTAAATCTGCATCAACTAATTGAGCATTTTCTAAGTTAGCTCGATTGAAACCAGTATCTTTTAAATTTGCTTGAGATAAATTTGCTCTTTGTAAGTTAGCACTATTTAATTCTGCTGCTTCTAACACCGCTTCAGTTAAGTTTGTCCCGACTAAAGTCGCTGCTTTAAAGTTGGTTTCAACTAAATAAGCTTTGGTTAAATTAGCGCCACTAAGGTTTGCTTGACCAAATTTAGCTAATTCTAAACTTGCTTCTGCCAAGTCCGCACTAATCAAATTAGCCCCTTGTAAATCAGCAATGGGTAACTTGGCGCGGCGCAAATCTGTACTGGATAAATTAGCACCTATTAAGTTAGCTTTCCTCAAATTAGCTTGGCTTAAATTAGCTCCCTGGAAGTTAGCATAACGACCATCAATATTTTCTAAATTAGTACTATTGAGACTGGCTCCTTGTAAATCTGTATTCACTAAAATTGCTTCCGTTAAATCAGCAATATCTAAGTTAGTAGGACTTTCTTCTGGATTTTCTGGGACTGAAACTTTTGTAAATAAATCTAGAGCATTAATTGTTTCAACACTACTAAGAGATTGATTTTCTTCTCTTTCTTCTCTTTCATCATCAGCCTTCTTAATCTCCTCCAAAGGTTGTTTAGGTTTGAGCTTAACTCCTAATTTGGCATTACTTAAATCAGCTCTTTTTAAATTGGTTGACTGCATTTGAGCGTGGCGTAAGTCAGCATTTTTTAAGTTTGCTTTAGCTAAGTCAGCATCTCTTAAATCTGCATATTCTAAATTAGCTCCTTCTAAATCCGCTTCTGCGAGTGCTGCATTACTTAAATCACAGTGAGGACAAGAGTTGGTAGCTAATAACTTCTCCACATCTGCTTGGTTAGCTGCTTGGGCAGGGAGGTTGAAGCTTAAGTAATAGGTAATAGGTAATAGGTAATAGGTAAGCTTGATTTTGTACCTTACTAATTTAATAATTGCTAGTAACTTCATTCTACATACTGAACTCTATAAATACGGCCATTTGCTTCTTCTGTTAACAACAAACTACCATCAGGTAAAGCCAATAAACCAACTGGCCTTCCCCAAGTAGAAGGGACTTTTGGTTTGAGTAAAAAACCTGTTAAGAAATCTTCATAATATCCTTCAGGATTACCCTCATCATTAAAAGGAACAAAAACAATTTTATATCCTGTCCCTTGATTGCGGTTCCAAGAACCTCTAAAGGCTACAAATGCTCCTTGACGATATTTTTCTGGAAAAGTTGAGCCATCGTAAAATTGCAGCCCTAAAGCTGCTGAGTGAGACTGGAAAAGTACATCTGGAGTTTTGGTTTTAGCAGCTAAATCTGGCTGTTTGCTTTTACCATTATTTGCTTGACGGGGATCGAGGAGATTTGGTGTCAAATAAGCAAAAGGCCAACCATAAAATTCCCCAGCACGAATGCGAGTAAAATAATCCGGTACGAGGTCATCCCCTAAGCCGTCTCTTTCATTAACGGTGGTATATAATTCTTTGGTGGTAGGATGAAAATCTAAGCCGACAGGATTACGCAAACCGAAAGCAAAGGTTTCTTGCTCAGAACCATCAAGATTCATGACTTGAACAGAGGCACGGGGTAAAGATTCTACATCAGCATTAGAACGAGAACCCACAGAAACATAAAGTTTATCTCCTTGAGGAGAAGCTACTACATTCCTTGTCCAATGTTGGTTATAGCCCCCTCCAGGTAAATCAGCAATCTTTTCTCCTTTACCTTCAAGTTGTTCTTGGGTTTGGTTATAAGTATAGCGGCGCACTTCGTTAGTGTTACCGAGGAAAAAGTAACCCTGGCTAAAAGCCATACCAAAGGGAATATTTAAGCCATTTTCCTGGCTGGCAAAAGTTCTTTCCCCATCAGCGACACCATCACCATCCCTATCTTGTAACAAACGAATACGATTCTGCCGTGTCTCTGTGACTAAAACATCGCCATCTGGGGTTAAAGCTAACCAACGAGGTGCATCTAATCCAGAAGCAAAAACATTCACTTGAAAACCTGTTGGTACTTTTAAGGTTGGGTTGGCAGGAATATCTACTACTTGAGGAGGGTTGGAAGCACTATTAGTTGCGAAAGGTTGAGGTAAGTCTTCTAGGTTTACTTTAATTGGTTGAGGGGAAAGAGTTTCTGTAGTGATTAAGTTATTTGTGGAAACATTCTCTGGGGTTGTTGGCGTTACAGATTCGGGTTCATCAATAGAAGCACTATTAGAAGTAGTACAACCAGCTATAAAGGTAAGCAGGAAGATTATTTTAGTTATTTTATGATTCATGGCTATTTATATTTTTGAGTAAATTCTTAATTCTTTATTGAGCAATAAGTTTACTTTTGCCACCTGCCCATTTTGAAAAAGGACGAAATAATGCTTGGGAGAGGAGGCGAGTTGACCTAAAATATAGATCGATTGCTCAGTAGCCAGTTAAGTAGTAAACCTGCTGCAAGAAAAATGCAAGATTTCATTGAAAACATCCTACGTTACCCTCGATACTTAATCTCCATTAGTTTAGGAATTTTCTGGGCATTCTTGAGGCGCTTTGCTCCTCTGATGAAAAATCCTGTGACGGCTGTAGCCTCTATAGGACTATTTTTGGGAGTTTTTGCTTTCCTCTTTCTCACCCTAGAAGCAATGTTAGGACTAAAGCCAGTTTAAATAATAAGGAGAACAAATAATAGGAGCGCTGGAATATTCGCCCCGCCTACAAGATCACCACAATTAGAGCAGAAAATTATGGTTACGAGCCGTCGAGTTTCTAAAGTTGCTTCTTTGATTAAACAAGAAGTTAGCCAAATGTTACTCAGTGAGATAAAAGATGATAGAGTTGGTGCTGGTATGGTTAGCATCACTGATGTAGAAGTTTCTGGAGATTTACAACACGCTAAAATTTTTGTCAGTATCTATGGAACTCCTGAAGCTAGAGAAGAGACAATGATAGGCTTAGACTCTTCTGCTAGGTTTGTACGGCGAGAATTGGGACAAAGGTTACGCCTGCGTAGAACCCCAGAAGTAAGATTTATTGAAGACACTTCCTTAGAAAAAGGCGATCGCATGATCAGCTTATTGGATAGTATTAGCCAATCTCGTCGGGAAACTGATGAGAGTGATAGCTAATGGCTAATGGCTAGTTGCTAATTGTTCTCACCCAATCTCCCCATCTCCCTACTATGCCAAATGACTTAAAATCTCGAATTGGGCAAATGATTGTCGTTAGGGCTTGTGGTTATTTGTTTGATCGCCAGATTCGTTATCCAGTTTGGGAAGCCCCTAATCATCAACTTAAACATTGGTTGCAAGATTGGAATGTTGGTGGTGTAATCCTTCTTGGTGGCAGTGTGGGAGATTTATCTTTACGCACCCAACAACTGCAAAATTGGGCGAAAACTCCCCTTTTTGTTGCCGCAGATATAGAAGAAGGAGTGGGGCAGAGATTTCCTGGGGCTACTTGGTTTCCCCCTCCTATGGCTTGTGGTGCGATCGCCGCTAAAAATGCTTCTTTAGGAGAAGATTATGCTTATAAAATGGGAGCTATTACTGCTAAAGAAGCCTTAGCCCTTGGTATTAACTGGATTTTAGCCCCTGTGGTGGATGTTAATAACAATCGGCACAATCCGGTAATTAATGTCCGCTCCTTCGGGGAAACCCCAGAAGTGGTAGGAAATTTAGCCACAGCATTTATTCGTGGTACAAAAGAATATCCCCTTCTCTCCACCGCCAAGCATTTTCCTGGGCATGGAGACACCTCTACAGATTCCCATCTCCATCTACCTTTAATTCCCCATAATGATTGTCGCCTCAGTACCGTAGAAATACCTCCTTTCCAACAGGCGATCGCCGCAGGAGTTGATAGTGTAATGAGCGCTCATTTACTCATTCCTGCTTGGGATGCAGAACTTCCTGCCACCCTTTCACCCCAAATTTTAACCCAACAATTACGGCATAAACTTGGTTTTACGGGTTTGGTGGTTACAGATGCTTTAGTTATGGGGGGAGTGGCTAAATTTGCCTCCCCTGAAGAAATTGCGGTGATGGCGGTGGCTGCGGGGGCAGATGTTCTTTTGATGCCTGATGATCCTGAAGTAGCTATCGAAGCCATATTTAATGCCGTTCAAACTGGAAAAATCCCCATAGAAAGTATTGAAGCCTCTTTAAACAGGATCGCCCTAGCTAAAGAGAAAATCACCTTTAACACCAAAGAAATCACCTCAGCATTAGATGATCCTGAAGCTGAGAAAGTAGCGGAAAGTATTATTAAAGAATCTTTAATAACAGGGGGTTCCTTACCAATCCCGGCAAACTCTCCTCATCACTCCTCCAAACGCCGTAATTTAATTATTCTTGATAATGCTCTAGATTGCGACTTCCTTGCCCGTCATACCCCAGCGATCACAATTCCTCAACAACTTGGTTATCAATTACAATTACTTGATATGAGCCTCCCTAGCCTAGAATTAGAAGGAGAACAAGAAACTCTGCTGCAAATATTTGTGAGGGGGAACCCTTTCCGAGGGACAGCAGAACTCTCAAGTTCTTTACAAGATTTGATTAAGAATTTGTTAAAGAATAATCGGATTTTGGGTCTAGGGATATATGGTAGTCCTTATCTATGGCAGTGGTTAGAGCCTCATTTTGATAAAGACTTACCTTGGGTATTTTCCTATGGGCAAATGCCTTTAGCACAAAAGTCCGTTTTAGAAACTTTATTTACCCCCTTGAATCTAACCAATTCTAGACAAGAAATATTTATTTAATAAGTTGTTCAGCAAATTTATTTAGCTAAATGCAATCTATAAGGTTTTTTCTAACAGTTAATTACTTAATTGATACAAAATAAACCAATTATTGCTTAAGTGAATATATCAATGGCAAAAATATTATGTTTATTAATCTAATGTTTTGTTTTATTTATCAGACCATCCATTTCATCTGTATCTTTATATACTGAAATGTAAATTATTCTTTTTCTTGAAGAATATCTACTCCACAAAAATCTCTAAGCTACGTCCACTTTAGTTAGGTTTAAACCATGAGTGCTAATACATTGACATCCATACCCATCGATGACTACTCCATAGGAACAATCAAAGATGAAGCTAGACATTTAGTAGAAAGAGGGCTTTTGAGCCGCAACCAGCCTATTTATGTTCTCTGCCAATATATCCCTGCCCGCGAATGGGTATGTATAGAATCAGAGTTAGAGCGTTGCGAGTATCTATTGCGCGATCGCGTCGGGGATCTAATTGGTTCAGAACATTGGGACAATGACTAAAGCTTAGGACTTCTGCTAGCTTACAAAAACTATTGATGACTCCTCAACCGAAGAATGAATAGCTGTCCTAACGAAAAATCAAGCTGAGAACACTTTTTCGCAAAAACGAACATACTTGATTTTTCCCCTACTAAAACTATCCCAGCATGGTAGCAACAAAGAAGTCAACCACTCAAAATAATGGTAATTAGTTGAAATCTTACTTCCGTTCTTGTTCCAATTCACTTCTGAGGGCAGTGATTTCGGAAGTAAGTTCTTCCAACTCTGTTTGAATATAAGCATTACTCACACCAGTAGAAGTAGTAGAGCTATTGTTAACTTCTACTGTCTGGCTGGGTGCATTACTACTAGAAGCTTGCCGGTTATTGATAAATTGTTCAACTACCTGGCGAGCTTCTTGCTCAGTAATTTCTCCTTTCGCTGCCCATTCTTGAACTTTTTGACTAAGGTTAGAGGAAAGTTCGGCTAGAGTTTGTTCCCGCTTCTGAGAATCTTGAACTGTTTCTACAAGAGCCGTAGTTGCCCCTAGAGTGACACGAAACCCTTGTTTAACAAATTCAAATAAACTATTAGACTTCATTACTTCATTTTTTCCCAATGATAAACTTATCAATTGTTAATGATCAATTTATAATTATTGAATCTTAGCCTACCTGTTCTAAATACTGATTAATATCTTCAATGATACGGGTAAGTTCAGCTTCTACAGTGAGGCGAATACGATCATCACGTAAAGTTATTAATACTTTGGCAGCAAAAGGGCTAGGGTAAATATTGGGGTTACAGAAAACTTCTAAAAATATATCTCCTGTATAGCGATACTCCATCGGGGCTTGGGGCTTGGGCTTGCCGCCGCCAGTTTTTGCAGCGTTAGCCTTGAGAGTTTTCGTTAAAGTTACTATTTCTTGTCGCAAATCTGTCGCCGCAGATGCGGAAAAACCGAAAGAGATAGAACCTTGAACTAAATTGAAAGTAAGTTGAGGTTGAGATGGAGGCATGGTTTTACAAGTCAAAAGTCAAAAGTCAAAAGTCAAAGTTAAAAATTTATTCCTTAGCAACCCCATTGAATTATTGGGGTACTGACAAAATCTTAATATTTGCTCGTTAATAGGATTATCTTTAATCTAGTTTCTGTCAGAATGTACCAGAGAATGGCGTTAATAACCGTTAATTATTAAAAAGTATCTCAATAACGAAAATAATCATCATCAGGTAGCGCTAGCTGTAATCAATAATGGACAAAGGCTTCAGAGATTTACCCCCTAAAATAAGGATTAAAGAACCTTAATTTATTAGTAGGGCTATTTATGTGGTTAAAGATAATCGCTCAGAAGTTCGTCAAGTTTTACTAATTACTTTATTAGCCAACCTGTTTGTTATGGGTTTGAAAGCTTTTGTAGGATTTAGTATCGGTTCCCTAAGTTTACAAGCGGATGCCTTACACAGCGTTACAGATAGTGCCAATAATATTTTGGGTTTGGTGACTAACAATTTCTCTTCTCCCCAACCTGACAGAGAGCATCCTTACGGACATCAAAAGTTTGAAGCTTTGGGTGCTTTGGGAATTGCTGCTTTTTTAGGAGTAGCTTGCTTAGAAATTCTGCGAGGGGCAATTCAGCGCATCTTTGATGGCACTACTTCTGTACAGATTTCTGGGGCAGAATTAGGGCTTTTATTGGTGGTTTTGGGATGTAATATTTTAGTTGCTTTTTACGAGAGGAAGGTAGGAAAACGTATTGGTAGTCAGATTCTCCTGGCAGATGCTAAACATACTACCAGTGATATTTGGGTGACAATTCTGGTGTTGGTAGGATTATTGGGGATGTGGCAAGGGAGAACTTTCGGTATTTCTCAACTGCAATGGTTAGATGTGGTGTTAGCTTTTCCTGTGGCTGTGTTGGTATTTCAGAGTGGTTGGGAAGTGTTAAAAGCCAACTTGCCTTGGTTAGTAGATGAAATGGCAATTCCCCCAGAAAAAATTCACACCATTGTGATGGGAGTTCCTGGGGTAGTTAATTGCCATGATATTGCTTCTCGCGGTTTGTTAGGCAAGCAAGTATTTATTGAAATGCACTTAATTGTTGATGTCAAAGATGTCCAAACTGCTCATAATATTACTGAAGAAATAGAGACTCGCTTAAAAGCAGAATTTAGTCCCGTTCGTGTTTTAATTCATGTGGAACCTTTGAATTATGAGTCTCAGAGTATTAGTTTTGGGTTGTAAAATTGATATTAGGTTTAGGCTTACTAATTTTGGTTAAACGAGTTTTGTGATCGCTGCTGCCCGCCGGAAGGTGTTGGTTAAGAAATAAAATGATCACTATTCCAAACCTTAATAACCCGTCCCACAATTTCTTTTCCCCACCAAGGAGTATTAGAACTGAGGGAATAAAGATTCTTTCTCTCAACTTGCCAAGTTTTTTGTGGAGCAAATAAAACTAATTCTACTTTCATTCCTGGGGTCAAAGGAAGGAGTTTTTTCCCAAGACAATTTTGCGGTTTTACTGTTAACACTCTCCATAAATCTAGGGCCGATAAAATGCCTGGGACTACTAAATTTTGCCACAATAGAGGTAACATTAACTCTAAACCAATGGCTCCTGGAGGGGCTTCAGCAAAGGCAACGGTTTTTTCTTCATAGGTATAGGGAGAATGATCTGCGGCGATCGCATCAATAATTCCTTCTTTGACTCCCTCAATTAAAGCAATTCTATCTTCAGGATTTCCTAAAGGAGGTTCTAATCGTAAGTTGGGGTGATAGCTTCTGGCATCTTGGCTATCAAGAAGCAAGTGCAACCAAGAAGTGCTTGCTGTTACAGGAACACCACGGCTTTTGGCCTCAGCAATTAATTCTACGCTACGGGCTGTGGATATAGCCATAATATGTACCTTTGTTCCCACTGCTGCTACTACTTCTAACAAAGCAGCAAGTGCCGCAGCTTCCGCCATAGCGGGATTTCCTGGCAAGCCATAACGTAGAGAACAAGCCCCCTCACGCATTACCCCATTGCCCCGTAAATGAGTGTCAACGGCTTTAAGGGCTACTGGTTTATTAAAGGGTTGTAGGTACTCCAATAACCTGCGTACTAGGGCGAGATCCCCCAGTGAGGAAGCATCTGTAAAGCCTGTCACCCCTGCGGTACAAAGTTCAGCTAATTCGCTCATTTGTTCTCCTTTGCCCCCAACCGTCAGGTTACTCCAAAAATTGATTTCTACTGGGGCGCTAAGGGAACTTTGAATTTTTTGTTGTCTTTGTTTAAGCAGTGCTAATTCGGCGGGATTATCCAAAGGAGGTAGAGTATCAGGCAAAATATTTAACCGGGTAAACCCTCCTGCGGTTGCAGCTTGAGCTAAAGTCAAAAGGGTTTCCCTGTCCTCATATCCTGGTTCTCCACTATGGCTATAAAGATCTACCAAGCCAGGGGCAAGTATTAATCCTTGGCAATTGGTAACTATTGTGTCTGAAGGAAAATCTTTAATTTGGGGGGTAATTTCTTGAATCCTCCCATTAGCCAGCAAAACATCAGCTATAGCTTCTGTTTCCGAAACCGGGTCTAATACTCTTACTTGTTGGAGGAGTTCGCTATTCATTGGCAAAGATTTTAAACTTAAGCTGTAATTCTGTCATCCGTAGACAAGAAGAATTTAATTACTCCTTTTTACCAACCCCAAATAACAAATGACAAATGACTAATCCACATTAAAATATGTAAATAAACTGAGAAGGAAAACCGAAATGCGCGTTGCGATCGTTGGTGCGGGACTAGCAGGAATGGCTACAGCCATTGACTTAGTAGATGCTGGTTATGAAGTAGAAATTTTTGAATCTCGCCCCTTTGTAGGAGGAAAAGTAGGCAGTTGGGTTGATAAAGATGGTAATCATCTGGAGATGGGTTTACACGTCTTTTTTGGCTGCTACTACAATCTTTTTGGATTGATGGAAAAGGTGGGGGCAATTGATAATTTACGTCTCAAAGAACATACTCATACCTTTATTAACCAAGGAGGAAAGGTAGGACAACTTGATTTTCGTTTCCTTACCGGGGCCCCTTTTAATGGCTTAAAAGCTTTCTTCACCACTTCTCAACTCTCTTCTGTAGATAAAATTGCTAACTCTCTAGCTTTAGGTACAAGTCCCATTGTTAGGGGCTTGGTAGATTTTGAAGGAGCGATGAAAAATATTCGCGCCCTTGATTCGATTAGTTTCGCTGATTGGTTCCGCAAACATGGAGGCAATAATGGTAGTTTGAAACGGATGTGGAATCCCATCGCCTACGCCTTGGGTTTTATTGATACAGAAAATATTTCCGCCCGTTGTATGCTAACCATTTTTCAACTCTTTGCCGCTAAAACGGAAGCTTCTGTATTAAGAATGTTGGAAGGTTCACCCTATGAATATCTCCATAAACCGATTATTGATTATTTAGAAACTAGGGGAACCAAAATTCATACTCGCCGCCGAGTCAGGGAAATTCTCTTTCAAGAAGAGGGAGAAGATACCCAAGTAACTGGTTTGGTGGTAGCTAATGGAGAAACGGAAGAAACTATTATCGCTGATGCCTATGTCTGCGCTTGTGATCTACCGGGCATTCAAAGAATTTTGCCTCCAGAGTGGCGCAAGTGGTCAGAATTCGACAATATTTATCAATTAGAAGCTGTTCCTGTAGCCACGGTACAACTACGCTTCGACGGTTGGGTAACAGAAATGCAAGACTCCCAAAAACGGCAACAGTTAAAAGAAGCCACAGGTATTGATAACCTACTTTATACCCCTGATGCAGATTTTTCCTGCTTTGCTGATCTGGCTTTAACTAGTCCGGGTGATTATTACAAACAAGGAGAAGGTTCTTTACTACAATTGGTTTTAACCCCTGGAGATCCTTTTATTAAAAAGAATAATCAAGAAATTGCCCAACAGGTTTTGGCACAAGTGCAGGAACTTTTCCCTTCAGCTAGGGAATTGAATATGACTTGGTATAGTGTAGTTAAATTAGCCCAATCTCTCTACCGAGAAGCCCCTGGCATGGATGTTTATCGCCCGGCACAACAAACCCCTATTGATAACTTTTTCTTAGCTGGTAGCTACACTCAACAGGATTATATCGATAGTATGGAAGGAGCAACTCTTTCTGGTAAACAAGCTGCCCAAGCAATATTGCAAAGTCAAAAGGTAAAAGGCAAAAGTCAAAAGCCCTTAGCAAAAGCTTTATCTTAAAAACAGATACTTTTGCAACCAAGTAATAAAACCATTACTTATTACTTATTACTTATTACTTATTACTTGAAGCAAATGTCCAAGTGGTTAGAACATAGTGTACAAGTCGAAGTTAATGTTCCCATTGAACTAGTATGGGGGCTTTGGTCAGATTTAGAACAAATGCCCCGTTGGATGAAGTGGATTGATTCGGTTAACGTCTTAGAAGATAATCCGGAAATTTCTCGCTGGAAACTAGCTAGTGGTGTTTGGGAATTTACTTGGCTATCTCGTATTTTAAAATTAGTTCCTCAGCAAATTGTGCAATGGGAATCTGTAGATGGCTTGCCAAACCGAGGGGCAGTGCGTTTTTATGACCGCAAAGGTAGCAGTATTGTTAAGCTAACTGTCGCTTATCAGGTTCCGAGGATTTTAGAAATTGTTGATAATCTATTTCTTGGACAAATTGTGGAATCTTCTCTTCAAGCTGATATGGAAAGATTTAGAGAATATGCAATGCAGGTACAAGAGTAAGATCAATTCTGTTTGAACAGGTGCGGTTTAATTTTGGGTATTGGGGAGAAGGTAAAGTACAAAGATGAGCGATGATTCATTTCCATCAGTAGAAAAAACTTTAGGGGTTTGCTTGGCGATCGCAGGTATAACTTTAACTTTTGCTGTCGATGGTTCTCTTCCTGAACCGCAACAACCTGATGTAAACTTAAACCAGCAAAATACCACCGCCAGTTTCACTTCTCCCCTGCCACTGCCGGAGTTAACAGCAAACAACAGGCAGCAACGTTGGCTAGAAATAGACCTTTCCGACCAAAGATTGTTTGCTTGGGAAGGGAAAACTCAAGTTCATGCTGTGATTGTTTCTACTGGTAAGAGTAGTACTCCTACTCCCACAGGGAAGTTTGCTATTCAGCAAAAACTTCCTCAACAGCGAATGCAGGGGGCTGGGTATAGTCTCCCCAATGTCCCTCACGTGATGTACTATTCTGGCAACTACGCTATACACGGGGCTTACTGGCACAACAATTTTGGTGTTCCCGTTAGTCATGGTTGCATTAATCTCGCCCCAGATCAAGCTAGGTGGTTTTATGACTGGGCTTCTATGGGGACACCTGTGGTAATCCATGAGTAAAGTTCTTCTGGCATGATTGTGGTGATTAATTAATTTCAAATAATTTCTTTATTAATAAAGGAAATAACAGATTCTTCACCTCCAAATACATTTTTTACAAGGAAGCAAGCTTCAGTAATTACAAATTTGCAACTTAAGAGGAGTTTCCAAAGTTTAAGATTTTGCAATCAAATTTTGATTGTAGTCCTGAGCAGAAGATTTTTATCTGAAAAAGTGAGTAGTAACTCATTAGTAGGATAGATATGGCGGATAAACTACAAAATTTTAGAAGAAGAAAATTAAGGGAAGAATTAACAAATATAGAGGCTTCACTTGAGCAGGCAAAAAAAGCTTTTTCCGCAGAGAAAGAATTAGTTACAGCAATTAAAGAAACTAAGGATGAAACATCAAAAATAGCTCAAGGTATAAAATCTGAGTAGACTATTTTCTGATAGATAAACGAAGTCCTGAATATTGAATAAAATCAATACACATAAGGACTTCAAAAATGGGATTCCGTAGAAGAGATTTAGAACAAGTACTCGTGGAAATGAAAAGCAAAGTTCAAGAGCTTGAAGATACTACTAATCAGGATAAAAATTTGCTGTCATACGTTACAGAAATTAGAAAAGCCATAGATAATGTTTTATCTCAGCTCTAAATTGAAATTATAAATTGACCAGCTAGTAGGGTAATAACCCTATGAGCATCTACCTAAAACACGCTTTTATAGATAATAGACCTCTTGCAAAATACAAAAATCAAGCTCTAATGATATTGGTTTTTAGGAAAATTAGACTTTTGTATGGGATCTATCATGCTAAAAAAGCAAACTTTGGTAAAAATCACTATAAAAATACAACGATTAAGAGCTTAATGCCCCTTTACTTTTTTTGAGTAAACAAATATCAACGAGAAAGATAACTAACCAGATAGTCAAGGTATGGTTCAAATTCTTCTACTACTCCATCAGAAAACCTATTTACACCCCATTGTTTTTTCATAAATTTAAAAGCTTCTATATATACTTTTTGAGGTAAAGCGATGGGTTTCTCTAATTGTTTATCTATGGGTTCACCGTAAATAAGACTATCACTGAGCCAATCTATATAATTGCTAATTTCTTCTTGAAAAGATTGAATTTCATTGGGAGTATATTTATAAATAATATCTTTATCTTGAACATCTTCATTGTTTTTGATTAGGGTACACTTGGTAAGTGACTCTACTATCGTATATTTATTCTCCTTTAGCCATTCTGCAGCTATTCTAGCCATACGATCACGTCGCTCAATTTCTTGTATTTTCAACATAGATTCTTGTATGTCATTCTTAAACTGAACTAATTCATCCGTATTTTCTAATAAATTAGGCTGCTTGATATCCTGAATTTTTTGATTAATTGTTATATTCAATTCGTCAAATAGCCCTTTTAATTTCTTTGTTTCCTGAGAAATAATTGGCTTATTAACAACTGAAGGATCGTATTGTACTAAAGTTATAGGGCGACCCCATCCCATACGAATGGGTTCTTGACCAGAACGTTTTAACTCTTCATTAATGACAGCAAAAGCGCGATCACAAATTATTTTACCGTCACTTCCTGCCTGGCTTTCTTGCAACCCATTTAACAAAGCTTGAGTAAAAAAGCTATATTTTTCTCCTTCATAGGCAGATTCTTTTGGGCGACAAGCAGCCAGAAGAAAATAGTCTTTGCTACTGGAATTAAAAGTAGTGAGGGTATTAGTAACTAACTGCGTTTCTAACATAGAACCAGCATGACAACAATCGAGGATGACTACCAAGCTGCTAACTTGAGATTTTTGGATAAGATTGTTAAGTCGACGCAAAGAAATACCATTTTGCTGACTTAAAATATCTCTATCCTTCTTTTCCACCTCACAATCAGAGGTGGCCAAAAACCCTTCTTGTTCCTCATCTAACTCATCGAAAACTGCAATTCCATGACCGCTAAAATAGATCAGTGCTTCACTGTTGGCAGCTTGTTCTGTTAGAAAGTACTTTAATTCATCGGTTAAAGTTTTTCCTGTAAGCCTCTTAGTTTCTCCAACTTCACAACAACTATGAGTTAGCCATTTAGCTGGCAAACGTTTGACTCCCTGGAAATTACCATGTTTTTCCAGTAACTTAGCTATAGCTTCTGCATCAACAGCAGCCTTTTTCAAATTTTCAAGGTAATAACTATCGTATTTGGAAATGCCGACTACTAGAGCATAGCGTTTCATATTTTTGGAGGGTTTTAAAATTTCTCTGGCCTTATAACACAAGTAAATATTAGGGATAGACCAAAACTAAGCTTGATAACTTGTAAACATCTAAAACAATTTTAACGATATATACTAATAAGGTACTAGAAAACTAGCAAAAACTTTATATTGCAGGGGTAGTTAATGTCAGAAGTCCAGCGTTTACTTCTCAAAGAGAACGGTGAAACCTATGAAATTTATATTGAAACTAAAACCAAACCGCAATTTCCTGAATCTGTAGAAGAAATTGAGCCAGTGGTACGTCGTTCTAAGGGTGCTAGCGAAAAAGCTTTAGTTAAAATGCAGGCTGCAAGAAGAATGATTCGCGGTTACACTCTTTATGCTTTGAGTGCTTTTAGAAATTTTACTGAAGCAGAAGTAGAACAAGTTACTCTCAAGTTTGGTTTAAAGATTGGTGGCACAGTAGGTATCCCTTACATTACTGAGGGTAAAACTGAAAGTAACTTAGAAATCGAAGTCAAATGCAAATTTCCTAATTCATCTCAATGAGATTTGTTTTACCTGGAGATAGAATCATAGACCCTCTACCTTGTCCCTTTGGTAATAAGAAAAAATCCTTTGAGCTTGTTAGGCTTGAATTCAGAAACCATAAGTCTTGAAATGCTAACTCTAAAACTTGATTTTACCAATAATTCTTTTTAAGAAATCACTGAGATCAGGAATTTTCTTCAACTTGTCACCAATATCTAACACTAGGTCGCTTCGCCATAGTAGGAAACATCCCCTTAAATCCAGATTGACGTTGTTCGGCTGGTTCCTCGCTTAAGTTCCATAAGCTTTCATAAAAGAAGAAAGAAACTCCTGCAAAGTTCTGTTCTCGAACGGTTTGTACTTGTTCTTGAATATTTTTTAAGGGAATGGGAATGGGTTTGATGCCAGATAAAATACCAATACCTGTAGGAATATGATTTTTAGCTAGTTGTAAAGTAGGATGGGCTAATTCTTGCTCAAATCTCTCAAGATCTCGGCGGTAAACTTGTACAATTAATTCTTCAATGTAGCCTTCTCTTTCCCAAGTATGCCAGTCCTGTAAATACTTTTCGTAGGCAAATTCATGAGGATTAGGGGAAAGTCCTACTAAGACAGCAGGCTTGGTTTTTTTAACCGCTTGAAATACTTGTTTAAATGAATTGGTGATTTTTCCTGCCCGCCAACGCACCCATTCGGGATCTTCGTAGTTACTAGGAGGAACTTTGCCGTTGTGTTCTTGCTGATATAATTTAACGCTGAAGGAATCGTAACCAAAGTCTGAGGGGATGCCAAAATGGTCATCAAATTGAATGCCATCTATGTCATAGTTGCTGACAACCTCTACCACTAAATCTTCGATGAACTCTTGCACTTCCGGATGGAGAGGATTAAGCCATACCCTTCTGTGAACATTACCCTCTAACCAAATAGTATCCCCATCCCTACGACTAGTTAGCCAGTCGGGATGGCGTTTTGCTAATTCTGAGTCCGCAGGGGCCATAAAACCAAATTCAAACCAAGGAATGACATCCATGGTAGGGTTATGATCGCGGGCTAGGGAGATAATTTCTTGCAGCATATCTCGGTTTTGCAATCCTGGTTCAGGGTCGAGTTTTTGGCCAATAACTTTTTGTGCTACGTCGCTAGGGTAAAGGGTGTGTCCCCAATTCCACACCGTTGGGTAAAGGGTATTAAAATTCAACTGGCCTAAACTGGCAATACCTTGGGCTAAGCGATCGCGAGAAAAAAGAACATCGCTATCAATATTAGTTAACCACACTCCCCTCAACTCCGTCGGTTTTGCTATAGGGTTACTAGCGACATATTGAGTCGGAATAACTTGCTGATAATCCAATGCTTGGCACAAAAAAGCTGCTACTTCCCCCCGACTAGCTAATTCTTGGGGTCGAAGTTGACGAACATTAGGATAATTAACTACTAGCTTTTTCTCTGTGGCGGCAGCGATCGCATCCTTCGCATAGGTAGGAATTTGGTTAGCATCTGCGAAGGCATTATTCAAAATTCCATCTACTACAGAAGTAGATGGAACTTGGTTTAAACCAGCAACTAAAGCAAGCAAAACCTCTACCCTAGGAATATTTTTGTCAGGTTGAAATGTCGCATCTGGATAGCCAATCAGAAACCCGGTTTGTACTGCCCGAGTAATGGGAGGAATTGCCCAATAATCAGGACTAAGATCCCTAAATTCCCGACTGCTACGGATGTTCTCTGCTTTGGGAAAAGCCTTACTAACAATAGCAGCAAACTCTGCCCTAGTTACAGGCAAATTGGGCTTGAAACTACCATCAGGATAGCCACTGATAATGTTTTGTTGTGCCAACTGTTGAATACAAGACTTGCCCCAATAACCTTGAATATCATTTAAAACGACTTGGGAACTAGCAGGAGGTAACTTGATTGTCGTCAGTACTAAACTGAAGACTAAAAGAAAAACTAGCCAAGCTTTACGTCCAAAGTGGTGGCTAAAGAAAATTAATTTATCTATACAAAAATTAAAAAGTTGAGAAATAGATTGTTTCATCTCTCCTTTATATTTCATACTTTACGCTTCCTTAAATAATTAGAGTCTGACTCCAGATTCTCGATTTTCAAACCCTGTGGTTGTTTTAAGACTATTTATTCTGTCAGATGTTGCTATATTTAAACCTATTTTGGGGTAACTTAGGGACAGAAACGGAATAAGTACGGTAAAGACAAGCTTAGTCAAACCAGGCTACCTAGTAGAAAATACTTATTCATTATGATGGCTTTTTCCGTTATCTTTCTAGGGAATCAACCTAACTTTAGGCTTAAGTAAACGTTGTGCTTTAAATCACGATCTACCCCTAAAGGCATACCCTGGCTGTGAATTTGCCAGATATTGAGTCAAGAAACACTCCTAAAAGCAACTAATGGTTACTAATTCTGAACGCTTTTTCCCTCCAGAAAACGGTTTTCATCATTCCCAAACCAGTTTTTCTTCAGAGAACGAGCGATCACTCCACCGTTTAAACAGAGCAATTAACCTATCTCAAGGAGAATTTTCCTTGATTTTATGTGTTTGTAACGTACCCGCCTTAAGAAGAAAAATAACTAAGCAACTCCAAGCGATTTCACCTTTAAAAGTTAATGAATTAACTTTGCATCCTTCGGTAAACACACTTTTTTCTACAGTTCAAACTAGTTTACAAAATCAATCTCCCGATGCTTTAGTGATTTTAGGATTGGAATCGGTGGTTAATCTTGATGATTTGCTTAGTTCCACTAATTTAGTGCGAGAGTTATTTGCTCAGGAATTTGCTTTTCCCCTGGTTTTGTGGGTGAACGACGATACATTAAGAAAACTAACACGTATCTATACCGATTTTAGAAGTTGGGGTGGTAGTTCAATTCGCTTTGAAGTTTCCTATACCAAAAAATTTCACAGAAATAGTTGTTGGCCCTTACAATATCAGATTATTACGGCTTAAGTTTCTACCAAAGGTGATGCTGTTTTTGAATTTGCCCAAGGGAAAGACTTGTATTTGAAGTAAAAACCTAGAGATCACAAAGCCCAAAATAACTAAGCTGCCAATACCAATAGTACTAGGAAGCCAGAAAAGAGCTTCAATATGATTAACCTCACCGGGTTGTAGCTTCCAAACTAAGCTTGAACCATCCTTTTGAGAAGGAATTAAGGCATTTGCCTCTTGCGCGACGCTACGAGCGCCCCAGGGTGTATTCAGAACAAATTCTAGATTAATTAATGAACCAGGGCTAACCGCTACATTGGTGTTGGAGTTAAGAAAATCCAAGGCACGCAAATCCAAATCTAAGCTCAAGCGGTTACGTTGTAATAATAGCCAATTATTTTGCTTGATTTCCATTTGTGATTTGAGTTGTACCAAATCAAAACTATCTTGAGCCGTAGGTTGGGTATTTTGTTCGGGATTAGGATTAAAAAATTGGTTGAACTTCTTAGCTAAGTCTTGGGCATTATAGAAAGGAATGGTGGCAACAATTTCCTGCTCAGAGATTTTCTCGGTTTTCCCTTGAAGTTGTTGTGTCCTTTGTTTGATACTGTCTAACCATTGCTGGGCTTCAGACTGGCTAAAGTTAGCTAATTGATCGCTAAGTTTAATATGTTGAACAATTTCTCCTCTATGCAAGCCAGCAAAATTGACTCCGAGATCATATCGTACGCAACCGGATAAAAGTAGGGTGATGACAAAAAACAAGGCGACAAAAAGAGAACGATAGGGTAAGAAATTTGAACTACTGGATTTGGTTTTGATGCTCATAATTTGTAGATTAAAATTTCCCAAATCTTAGCAAAGAATATCTCTTTGCCGATAGAAGCACAATCTGGACAAAATTTGCTTTAATATTCTTGGGCTTAATTAACCTACATAATCTAAAAGATGCCTAATCAACCCAAAAATAATGATGTTGTTCTCGGCAGTGGTTTCCACAAAGATGGGGCAGTTTCAGGAGGGATAGAGGGGTTAAAAAGACGTTTAAATCATCAAGATTGGCAAGTTAGAACAACTGCTTTATCAGAAGCGCTCGCCCATAGCAATACAGCTTTGGATTTAGTTATTAATGCACTGCAAGACGATTCTGCGGCAGTGAGACAAGCAGCATTGGTATTACTCCAGCAAAGTAGTGAACAGAAAATAAAGCAAGCAATTCAAACCTATAGAAATTCTTTTAACCTTATTACTGAAGGTATCGGTTATCAAAAAGTTAAGTTAGGCATGAATCAAAAACAAGTTCTAAGCAACCTCGGTAAACCTGAGAAGATTAGGGGCTACGAGAAAGGGAAAAGTCTCTATTACTGCTATTATAGCTTGGGTTTAAGTCTACTTTTTATTCAAGATTTAGTAACAAATTTATTCTTCTATAGTGGCATTGCTGGGGGAAACATTAGGTGCGATTATCAAAGGTTTTTGGGACAAACAACGAGTTGTATTGACTTAAATTCTAAGTACAAAGAGGTTATTAAAGCTTATGGTGAGCTTAAAGAAGAAGAAGAGGAATTACTAGCTTCTATTCCTGGAATTAGAGTCTTTTATCCTTCTAAAGGTATTGGTTTTTATTTTGTTAAGTCAAGCCAAGAAATAGTTTACATCTGGATTAATGAAGTTTTTACTCCCGATTGGCTCTTGCAGAAAAGGTAATTTCAATTATCATTTATTATTAATAATTGGTCTAATAGCTAAGCTAGCTATTTGCCAAGGTACAATTTCTTCTTTTTCTTCTTTCAAAGGTTGTTCTAAACAATCTACATAACCTACATGGGCTTTGCCCACCGTAGGTATCGCTACAGATAAATCACTTTGCAAACTTAATTTAGTTGTCTTACCTTGAGACTCATAACAGCGCAATATCCAAGTATTTTTTTCCACTTCTGCTTGTTTCAATGCCATTAAAATTAAACTTTCTCCTGGTAAATTTAACAATTGATTCATCGGAGGTAAACAAGCTGATTTTCTTTTCGCAGTTGTCTTTAATAACCAAGGTTGCAAAGGTTGATTTAATTCATAGCCTCGACGTACTACATCTGCTTTTTGCCAACTATTTTGATGGGGATAAATAGCGTAGGTGAAATGATGTTTTCCTCTATCTGCTTTGGGATCGGGCCAGTTGGGAGAACGGAGTAAAGAAAGGCGAATTTGATTGTGTTTACTATCATAACCGTATTTACAATCATTAAGTAAACTTACGCCATAGTTTTGCGAATCATCAGTTAAATCAGCCCACCTTAAAGCTGCTACTTCCCATTGAGCTTTTTCTGCTTCTGTTTTAGGTTGGGTGGTACGTTCAATAGCACCACAAGCTATTTCATATGTGGCAGTGTTGCTAGTTAAATTAAGAGGGAAGGCTGCTTTAACTAATACTTGATTTTCTTGCCAATTAACTATAGTTGCAATTTTTAAAATGGGTGAGTTTATTTGTAAGAAATAATCTTGAATAAATTCTGATTGACCAAATTTTTTAATTACTCGAACACATTGTTGTATTTCCCCTTTTTCCTGCCATTTTATAGAAATTAGTTGAGCAGGAGGTAAAAGATGTTGTTTATAATTAGGGTCAATATTCCAAGCATCCCAATATTGTCCTTTGTCTTGGAAAAATTGGAGTTGATTCCCTGCACCATTTAGAACTTGATAACCATTACTTTTGTCATAAATTTGTTGGATTTCCCCTGTTTTAGGGTTTATAATAACTTCTAAACAATCATTTTCTAAAATAAACTCTTCACTGTCTTGAACTTCTATCTTGCCATCTCCCTGACATAGCCAAAAAAGCTGATAACCAACACCGGGAATATTTTCCCCTAAGAACAACAATTTATTTTGTGAAGATAGCTGTGATTGCAACTCATTACCCGCCAAATCATAAACAGACCAATTTCCCTCCGGTACTTCAACAGTAATAACTTCTGAACGTAACCAATTAAGAGAGTTGAAAATTACCAAAGGTTGAGCATCATATTGAGGAGGAGTTGGTAAACTAATTTGCTTGGCTATTTCTTTTAAAGCTTGTTCTTTGATTTTTACTCCCATTTCTATTACCTGTTGCCAATGGTGATTAGCTTTTGTGAAAACCGGAGTTATAGAAGTTCCCGGTAAGATGTCATGAAATTGATTAAATAAAACTTGCTTCCAAGCAGTTTCTAATTCTTGTTGAGGATAGGGAAAATCTGTAATTATATTAGCCAAAGAAGACCAAAGTTCAGCTTCATAAAGTAAGTTTTCACATCTACGATTATAGAGTTTTTGGTCAGCGTGGGTAGTATAGCAGCCACGATGTAATTCTAAATAAAGTTCATTTTTCCAAATAGGCAAAGAACAATTTTCACTAATCTGCTGGAGATAATCTTTTGCTGTAGTAAACTTTAAGTTAGGGAAAAAAGGTGACTTTTGCCAACATCTTTGCACCTCTAACATATCTCTACTTGGCCCGCCGCCATGATCTCCGACACCGGGTAGCCAAAAAACATCTTTGATGCCTGTTTGTTCCTCCCAATCTACTGCATAATTAGTTTGGGTAATGGGGTTAGTATCCATAACTCCGGTAACATTAGGAGGAGACATTAAAGTTAGTAATTGTGTCCCGTCTAATCCTTGCCAGTGAAATAAACCGTAGGGAAATTTAGTACTATCATTCCAATGGAGTTTTTGGGTAACAAAATATTCAATTCCGCATTGCTGGCAAATTTGAGGCAATTGCCAAGGAAAACCGAAACTATCAGTTAACCAAGCAATTTTAGTTATGTTTCCAAACTTTTCTTTAGTATATTTTTGACCATAAAGTAACTGACGAATCAAAGATTCTCCGTTAGGAAGATTAACATCAGGTTCAACCCACATTCCTCCTAAAACTTCCCACCAGCCAGCTTTTACTGCCTCATGAATTTCTTTAAAAAGCTGAGGACGATTTTTTTCTAACCATTCATAAAGAACAGGGCTAGTGTGACAAAAAGTTAGTTCCGGGAAATCTGGTTTTAGTTTCAGTACAGAAGTAAATGTCCGTTGTGCAACCTCCCAAGTCTCCTCAACTTCCCATAACCAAGCTAGATCAAGATGGGCATGGGTTAACATTTGAATACAACGTTGCTTTAAATTACTAGCTAAGGGGAGAAGATTTTCACGTAATTTTAATAAAGCTTGCTTAAACTCTGCTTGATTAGTAGCAAGTTGCCAATTAATTTGAGATAATTCAGTTGCTAAGTTTGCTAATTTATTTGGCTCAAACTTTTCTAAATATTTCTGCAAAACCAACATTTCTTGAGCTACAAAGCCAGGATTTAAGGGAGCTTCGTAAATACATTTTGCACCCATTAAAGCACCAATATCATGGCCAGGACTAACTAAACGAATAGCAACAATTAATTCTTCTTCAGGGGCTACAGATTCTCTTAATAATACCCGTGCTGAAGAATCAAATAAATCTCCTTCTTGTAATAACTTCCTATCAACATAAATTTGTGCTTCTTGCGCCCACCAAGTTAAAGCTAGTCGCAAGCTTAAACCGACTAAAGGATAAATATCTAAACTATCAGCAATAGTAATCTTTTGTGCTAACCAAATAACTTGACCACCAGCTCCGAAAACTATATATCCTTTTTCATTAAGTTCAACTTTTTCTCCCTGCTTGAGAATAATTAGGGGGAAACTATTACTATCAACATCTATATCATTATGAAAATAGTACCAATCCCTTTGAACATCCATCTCTGTTTGTTGACTTAACTTGGTAATGGTAGCTGCAATGTTTTGTGAGAATTGGTTCATACTAGATCAAATTTATAGAGACTTGCTAAGGCTATTGAGACGAAAAATTACAATTTATGTTATAATTATCTCACTAAGATAAAATTTTCTATTAACTAGTTCTTTTTGCAGTTGGAGTAGGGCAGGGAGCTTTCCTGATTTGATGGAAGGTAAACATTTAACCTGACCAATTTTTATATCGCCTATTGTCTAGCCCCATAATTGAACAGCAAACAGCTTATTTTCTCTTTAGGTTTAAGTTATTGAAGCTTTTTGGGTAAGCTAGGTCGTAGAGAAAATCTAACTTTGCTCTGTTTTCTAGCGTTGGCGCAAGTTTAATTGGGCTTTTAATAAAAACTAAAGTCATCAAGAAAATATTGGTGAGGTCAATATTATATGTGGAAGAAGATACTCATAGCCTTAATTTGTTTAGAAATAGTTTTAGTAACTGTCTTAAGAAATACTCCAGTTAACGCTACTATTAGCGATCCGGCTACCTACACTTGGGATTTTCGGAGAGTTGGTAGCGAACAAGTAGTGTGCAAGGAAGTAATGATTCATCCAGGTAAAAGATTTGTACCGAAATCTTCCGATAAACAATCTATTAAGGTAGACTCTCAAATTGTCGCAGATAGCTATTGTGCTAACTTAACCAAACCCATTGTTGCTAAGTAATTAGAAAAGAAGGCTGCTCATGATTTAAGATTTAATTACCTCTTACCCTAAGCAGCCTTCTTTTAATTTATTTCTATGGGAGTTAATAATTCTCCTAAACATTCTTCACTTGAATCAATCATCAACCAAGCTAAGGAAGAACTACTTTCTCCTCAGCAATTTTATAGCCTTTGTCAAGAGCAAATTAAAGCTAAGCAAAAGCTTTACTTTTTATCTCCCTCTCCTCATGTCCTTGACCTTAATTCAGGAATTAATGAAGAGAGGTTTTTCCTTTTCTGTGATTACTTAGCTAACTATTTGCGTTCTCCTAATTTAAAACAAAAGCAAATAATTTTCTATTTACAGAAGGTGGTAATTAGGATTAAGGGGCAAAGCAAATTAGTAACGCGAGTCACTCAAAGTAATTATCTGCCTCACAAAAGCCTATCTTCCCGTTTAAAAATCGTCGTAGAAATAGTAGGTAAAGGCATGGTTGGAAAAGTTGCCCGCCTTAAGATTAATGATAGCCAAGAAATTGCTTTTAAAGCTTTTTTTGATCCCGATTTTGTTTGGCATCATGGCCCTTGGGGAGAAATTCCCATAGGTATATATTTAACTAGCAATCAAGTAACTAAAGATATACCTAAGTTCTATTTTGCAGGACAAACTTGGGCGGTATGGGAATGGATTGCCAGAGAAGAAAAACCCCAAAGCAGAATAGGTATAACCTACGAAGAATTTGCTCAACAGCAAAATTTAACCAAGCTTAATGCCTTAAATAGAAGTAATTATAATCTCTATAACATTCGCCTAGATTTAGGGGGAATTCAAAAGAGAACTTGGGGTAGATATTGGCAAAACCTGCTTCAAGGAACTAATTTTTATCTTCGTAAAGGAAAAAGAGAAGGAATATCTTCTTTGACAATCTATTTCCACCCTAAACATTTACGTTATCTTTTGTGGCGATTAAAAAGAGAAATTTGGTGAAAAGTCGGAAGCCGAATCGATAGTGAGGGAACTATAGCTAACAGATTAATTTTAATTGGTATAACTTCTTGTTTTATAAAAGAAACGCTCTTTTAGCTTGCCAGAATCAGGGCCAGAAGGCGCTTTAAGAAAGTTCCATTGCCATTTTTGAATTTCATAAGCAACTATGTGATCTTCCGATGGTAGACTGCGATTATAAGTGGTAGCGCTAATATCAAGATATTTCTTACAAACATTTACTTTAGCCGGATCAAAGCAAAATTTGCGAGTAACTCGTTTATAACGACCATTTTTCATTGCACCAATCGCCTGTTCTAAATAGGCTTTCGTCGTTTCTCCTGACTGACGATGGGCTAAAACTTTGTAATACTCAATCTCTCCTGTAGTGTTTGAACCAGAATACATTTGCCAAGCAGTGATGGGATAAAACTCAACTCGATAAACCCAAGTGAGGAGGAGAAAGACGCTTAAGGTGGTTACGAGTAAAGGGTAGTATAAGTTAGGCAAGAAAGCTCTTTTCGGTAAAGATTCCCTGGTTATTAAAAGGCGATCGCGCTTTAACTTTCGACTAATTGCTTGACGAATTTTGGTAAAATCGTAGTAGATAAGTTGCAAAATAATTAAATCGAAAAAAGCAATATTTTGTAGTAAAAAGATGCCAGTGTGCATCATCGCCATTAAGGGAGGAAAGATGCGTCTTGCTAGTTTGGAAAAGAGAACACTAGCGTAGAAAAGTTCGCCAAATAAACCAGCTATTCCTAATAAAATAAATAGTAATTTGGGGGCAGAAATGAGATTCAAACCTAATCCCCAATCCACCCTAGCAGGATTGAGAGCATCTGTGAATACAATCGTTCTCATATTAGTAGCATTCCACCAAAAAAAGCCCCCTTTAGTAAGTTTGCTCAAAGCCGCAGCGAGATAAACCATAGCCAAAACTACCCAACAAGCATAGCGTGACCAACCATAAATAGGGTCATATTCGTCAGCTTTTGGTACAGTTTTGCCTTGGCGAATTTTCCAGAATCTATCTACTGATAAACCATCTCCACAGGGGGTAAAAGCCAGGACAAATATTAAGTAAAGAGGAACAATTCCTGCATGGCCAAAATGTTCGTATTGACGAATAATTCCTCCAAATATACAGTAAAGAATTCCTCCTAAAGGAAGTACCCATTTTGTCTGCCAGCCAATAGTTGCCAGAAATAATATTAATACTGTTAGCCACTTGAAAATTTGTAAGGCTGCGTAGCTATCAGTAAAAGCATCAAACCCAATAGGTAAGGCATAAAAAATCTCCATCGTACCCATGAATACGCGCATCTGGCTAGGAAGTAAAGCACTGCTAGCAATTTCTTCCCAAAGGGCGCTAGCTAAAAGAAATCCACAGGTAATAATTCTGATTGAACCTAAAGTTTCTGGGGTTGCTTTACCAACAAACTTGGTAAAGAAAGTTTTACTAGTAGTTACTAAGGCAATAAAACCAAAAGCAAGAAAGAAAATTAGACCTGCTTCGGTTAATGTATCCAAACGCCATAGTAATCGGTCGAGGGGTCTATTTAATCCTAAAATAATGTTACCAACAACAGGTAAACCTTGATCACTATAAGCTGCCTGAAGAAGAGGACGTATAATCAGTTTAGCTACAGCAATCCAGATAATTCCTGATAAAGCTGCACTAAAGCATAGCCAGAAACGAAATTGACGCTTTTTAAAATTGATCTTCATTCAATTTTCTACTTTTTCTTTGCTATATACTCTTATTTCTGGGTTAATCTTATCTAAGTTAGTATCGTGATAAGTTAATTTTTTGTCAGGTTTTAATAAGTTCCAGGTTGGTTGAGATTGATACTTTAGTACCAACTTGTAACCGTATTTTTCTTCTTTTAGACTATTAAAGAAATCATATCTAGTTGTTCCAGGTTTAGAACGGCGAATATCAAAAGAACTGGTAGTTATTATATAGTCAGGATTAACTTCTAACAAGTAATCATTACTTAGGGAGGGTGATCGCGTATTCATAACCTCATCGTAGATTTCTAATCTTGGTAAATATTCTTGTTGACCAATACTCAAGATTAAATCACTATCACTAATATTTTTGCTCAACCATTTTTCTACATAATATCGAGAATCTTGACTCATTAAGATATTAACGGAACTTGAATAAGCTAAAGTATAAGCAAATAATATACTAACGGCAAAAGCCATAAACTTGAAATACTTATAGTTAGGACGCAATAATTTTTTTAGTAAATGAGCGCCAAAAAAAGTTAGAACAATGCAAACAGGAAGAGTAAAGCGATCTCGGACATAAGCAATGTAACTAATATAAAATAAGTAGTAAGATAAAATCGGCACTAAAGTAGATAATAGTAAATAGTTTTTCTTTTTTCTTACCAAAGAGTTTATTAACCCTACTAAACAAACTACAAACATTGGTCTACCGAAAGAAAAGCTTGTTAGTTTTAAAGTCTGTCCTAATAATTTTAAGTTTTCGCTGATTCCCCCTTTAAAAGTTTTAGGGGCATCTCCTGCTTGTTCTGTCAGTAGTTTTACATGAGCTATAAATCCTGACCAGTTAAAAAGGATGTTATGTAATAGGAAAAACAGTCCTACTGAAAGCAATAGAGAAAAGATAATTTTTTTGTCGATTAGAGACTGCCATAGCTGAACATTTTTCTGCTTTTGTTTTTGACTTACATGGTGAATTATGATGATAAATAGAGGAGTCAGGACATAAAAACCATAGGCTTGGTCTTTTGTACAAATAGAAATAACCGCCGCTCCTGAAAATAATAAATAATCTCTAAGTTTTTGGTATTTCAAAATTCTGAGATAAAATAGCAAAGATAAAACAAACCAAAAAACGTAGGGGATTTCTAAATTTGTGGTTTTAGAAAAATAGACAAAAGGGCAAATTAAAGCAGTCATTAAAGCTGCCAAGAAAGAAGTCCTTGCTTCATAAATTTCCTTGCCACATAAATATACTAAAAAAATAATTCCGATTCCCATAAATACGCTGACAAATCTTTGTAGATAAAAAAGCAGCGTATAGGTTGGTAAGCTATTAATATCTACTAAGTTTAACCAATCAAAAAGTAAAATTGGCAAATAAGTAACGGTTAATAAATAATAGTGAAAGGGTGGATATTTATAATGCCAGCCATGAGAAAAATTAGCATCAATACCACTCAAAACTTGTTGAGGAATTATTTCATCGATTGCCCAACCATGATAACTTGGTAATCCCCACCAAATTCCCCAGCAATTGAGTATCAAGCTGCAAAGTAGTAAACTTGAAACTGCCGCATTTATAGTTACTTTTAGCTTAGTTGATTTCATTACTTGAAAGCGCTTATGAAGTTATCACCCTACTAGTAAACCAAATAAATGAACTAAGAAGAGATAGTGTTTTTAATGCCAAATTCCCCTTCCCCCGTCAATTTAAAATTGACAGGCTACTAAGGAGGATAAATGTTTAATGGCAAATGATAAATGATCTGAGTTACCTATGAGAATTTTATTGATTGATAATGATAAAACTTTAATTGATTTACTTCAGAGAATTCTTACAGAACAAAATTATGTCATTGATGCAGTCACTGATGGAGAGCAAGGCTGGATATACGGTTCAACCTATAGTTATGATCTCATTATCCTGGATTGGTCTTTACCCAAACTAGATGGAGTGAGTTTGTGTAAGCGTTTTCGCGCTTCTGATTATGATATGCCTATTCTGCTATTAACAGCACGTAATAGTAGTCAAGATAAGGTTCAAGGACTTGATGCCGGGGCAGATGATTATCTGTGCAAACCTTTTGATACTGAAGAATTGGCAGCACGTATTCGTGCTTTATTGCGTCGCCTCAATTCTGATTTCCTTTCTGTGTTGAGTTGGGGAAATATCAAACTAGATCCTTGTAGCGGTGAAGTAACCTATAAAGACCAATTATTGTCTTTAACTGCTAAAGAGTATGGATTATTAGAGTTATTTTTGCGTCACCCTCAAGAAGTTTTAAGCATAGAAGAAATTATTGAAAGCTTGTGGTCATCAACAGAATACCCTGCTGAGGCGACAGTTCGTTCTCACCTTAGACGGTTACGCAAGAAACTCAAAAAAGCGGGCTTAACAGAAGATCCTATTGCCACGTTGCAAGGACGAGGATATTGTTTAAAATCTCTATCTAGGGGGAAGAATATTGAAGAGACGACTTCATCAATACAGCCAGAAAGTCACACAAGTAAGCGATCGCAGCATTTAGCAGCCCTAACCACAGCTTGGGAAAGATATCAGTATAAAAGTAACCAACAGTTAGCTAATTTGGACTCAGCTATAAAAGCTTTGCACCAAGGCAAGCTTGAGACAGGCGATCGCCTGAGTGCCATGGCAACGGCTCATAGTTTAGCCGGGAATTTAGGACTATTTGGTTTTGAGGGAAGTTCCCAATTGGCTAAAAAAATAGAACAACTATTACAAACTGATCTGCGTAAAGATTCTCAACAAATCATACAGTTACAAACTATCTTCGATACTTTACGTCAGGAACTAGTTACTGAAGATCATCTTTCAGAGCAAATATCTTGCCAACTAGAAGCAAATTCTCCTTTATTATTGATCATTGATGATGATACAAAATTTACTGAACGTTTAGGTCAAGAAGCTACTAGTTTTAGTATCCAAACTGCCATTGTTCCGACAACAGAACTAGCTAAAAATTATCTAGAAGGAGAACTTCCTAGTGTAGTTCTTTTGAAAATTGCTTTTGAAGAATCAACATCTCATTCTATATTGCGAGAGGAGCGTCTATCTTTAATTGCTGAATTTAAGTTAATAGAACCATCAATACCGGTAATTGTGCTTGCTGATTGCGATCGCCTGCAAGATCGTTTACAAGTAGTGCGACATGGAGGTTCCTTTTTTCTAAAACAGCCTATGACTCCTAGGCAAATCATCTCTTTTTGCCAGAGAGTTTTGGAGCGTTCTTACCAAAATAAAAAAGTAATGATTGTCGATGACGACATAGAATTACTCCGAGTTTTACCTTCTATGTTACAACCTTGGGGTTTCAAGTTAACTACCTTAGATGATCCGAGGCAATTCTGGGATGTGATTCAATCGGTACTTCCTGATGTCTTAGTACTAGATATAGAAATGCCTCATTTTAGTGGCATCGAATTGTGTAAAATGCTGCGAACTTATTCTTATTGGCGTAAGATACCCATTTTATTTCTTACCGTCCATACAGATAGATCGATGCAGGATCTGGTTTTTGCTAGCGGTGCTGATGACTTTATTAATAAACCTATTGTTGGTAAAAAACTAGCAGAACGTATTATTAATCGTCTTGAGAGAATATTTGAGAGGTAATATCATTGCTCATTTTGGCAAAAAAAAATGGATAAGTTAGTATCGTGTTTGACTAACATAAATCCTCTTCTAAAAAATGGCTAAAAACTCATATCCTCCTTTTAGCATCATTGTAGAAACAGAAAATCTTCTTACCGCAAGTGTAGAAGAGTTTAGAGTCGCACTCTCTTCATTGATAAATCAAGATATTCCTTTGACATCAGCAAAAGAGGTAATTCTTCTGTGCGGTAACAATGTTTCTGATGAAATAAGCAAAGAAATCACCACTACCAATCCCTGGATTAAAACTGTTCAAATCCCTGATTCTTTAGGTTATTACGAAGTAAAATCCTATGGCTCTCAAATAGCTACAGGAGATATTCTTGTTTATGCTGATTTAGATTGTCAGTATGACCCTTGTTGGTTAAGGTCTTTACTAGAATCTTTTACAACCAATGAGGGTATTGATATTGTTGCCGGGGAAACAGTTATTGCTGTTAAAAACCCCTATTCTATGGCCTTGGCGGTTAACTATATGCTGCATCGCCAAAAAACGCAGCAGCAACTACATTCTAGCTCTTACCCGATATATTACATCAATAACGTTGCTTTTAAGCGAGAAGTCTTATTAAAGTATCCCATTCCCGAAAGACTTCCCATTTTTAGAGGTAGTTGCAGTATTCACGCCAGGATTTTAAAGCAAAATGGCCATACTATCTGGAAACAACCTTTAGCCAAAGCAATACACGCTACACCTAATAGTTTGACGAATTATTTATGGCGTTTCCTTTTAATGGGCCATGATAACTACTGGTTAGATATTTTGTATGATCAAATCAAGAAACAAAAACTTCAGCTATCTGCTACTTCATCTACATCAAAAGTAGATGCCACTCCAAAATCTGACAACTCAGATAAAAAATTTAAGCCCAAACCTTTACATTTTAGAGTGGCTAACAAACTTAACTATATCCTCAGCCAAACAAAAATTTACCTCCAAGATGCTCCCCATACAAGCATTTATCTTCCCTTAGCACTGCCGATCATCTTTCTGTCGCAATTGCTCATGTTATTGGGAAGATTGATTACTAAATATAACTCTCACTATCTGCTTAAGACTTATTTAGATAAATTTGAGCCAGCTTATAGTAAAACACTCAAATTCGACTCTTTGCCCGAAGATGCTAAACATTTCCAACTCAAAGAAGTGATTTGTAAATAAAGTTTTATGAAAGCCAAAATACTCGTTTCAAAAGTTTTACCGGCTTGTTATAAAGGGGATCTTGCCATAGCAAAAAGTATGCTAGCCACTATCTCACGTACTCGCCCTAATTGGGAACTATCAATTCTTTGTAGAAGACCGCTCAAAGATGCTAAGGAATTTTCTCCTTATGGAAAAGTCTATGGAGAACTTTTCCCTCCCAGAGGTTCTCTTCTTGGTAGAGTGATTTTTGTACGAGTATTGCGTTATTTGCTCTGGTTAACCTTGAAAATTCCCTGCCTCGATTCCCAAGCCCAGGAATATGTCAATTTATGTAAGGAAGCAAATGTTCTGGTTTTTTGTGGCGGAGGATCTCCTGGAGGATATGGAGTCACTAACTTGTTCCTTCACGCAGCGATACCAATCCTGATCGCAAAACGCCTTAATAAACCTGTTTTTCTTTCTGCACTCACTATCGAACTGCCAAAACGCAAGTTAGATAGATGGCTTACTCGTTTTATCCTTAAACAAGTTGATCTCATTTCTTTACGGGAGATGCTATCAATAGAAACCCTAAAAAAGCTGGGAGTTCAAACTAAACGAGTTGTGACAGCAGACTGGGCATTTCTATTAGAAAATACTTCATCAGAATCTGCATCGACTCTATTAAAAAATTTAGGTGTCCCTGACAATGACTCTTTACTAATCGGTATGAATTTGAGAGATCAAGGATCTGGAGATTCTGATGGTCAAAATCGTGTTGGCTCAGCTTATGGGGCAACTTTAATAAAGGGAATCAAAGAAATTCTAGAACAGACCAAGGCAGTAATTGTTATTGTCTCTATGAATGTTCCCTCAGATTTCAAGTTCGCAAATCTAATTTATAACCAATTGCCATCTCCTTTAAAAACCAGAGTTTTTGTTGCAGAGGATTCATACTCACCTGAGCAAATTAAGGAGATTATCTCTAATATGGATATTTTTATTGGTACGAGACTTCATCCTACTATTTTTGCTCTATCTTCTCAAGTTCCTAGTATGGCGATACATCATCTGATTAAAGTTAAAGGGCTAATGAAGCTTTTTGAATTAGAAAGATATTTTCTTGAAGTAGATAATATAGCAGCAGAGAAATTAAATAACAAAGTTCAAGAACTAATAGTGCAAAAAGAGAATATTAGCCAAAAAATCGCTCGTAAACTTCCTGGTATAGAAAACGCAGCTTATAAAAATATTGAATTGATTGAATCTTTGCTGAATAGAAACTATAATTAATTACTTGATCGTGTTTATTGTTAAATAATAATATTTTTCTCAAAAATCTATAAGCAATCAATTAGTAACCTACTTAAGCTATCTCCATAAGCGATTTCTCCAAATGTAAAAAGGGCTAATTAAAATACTTAGTAATAGCACTGTTTCACAAGCGGCAACTGTATCAGTTTTAAGCTTAGTCCAATTGCTAGCAATATGTAAGATAAGCTTTCGCAAATCATTCCCTAAATAAGCAAAAAAGGCTAATGGTCTTTGCCATCGCTTAAGCCTGAGCATTCTGATATAATGCCTAGTTAATCCTGAATTGCGGCTTAGGGAGATTAAATAACTGCGTTCCATCCTCCAAGCAGGAATATGGTGATATACGTGCATCTCAGGGTTATACCAAATCTCCCAGCCAGCGTTCTGGATGTAGGACAATATTTCTAAATCTTCCCCTTTGGTTGAAAGAGATTTTTCATTAGGCCCTAAAAGTACTAATTTATCAGGTACAGTTTCTGTCCAAGCTTGTTTAGCGATAACAATACTAGCTCCTGGAGGAAGAACTTTTTGTTTATGTTGGTTATAACAAAAAGGTTTTTTTCCTCTTTCAATTATAGCTAAATAAACAGCTATCTTTTGGAAATCATGAGGTGTTTCGGTTTCAAATTCCCCATGAACTTGACCACCATAAGCCCCTGCTTGAGGATGCTGTTTACCAAAGGAATAAGCTTGAAATACCCAATCAGAAGCGGGTAAGTTGTCATCATCGAGGAAACCAATTAAGGAACCTTGGGCTTCTTTAATAGCCCTTTGCCTAGCAATTGATGCCCCTTGTTGAGGTTCAAAATAATATTTAAGAGGATAGGAATAGTGCCAATTGGATTGGTATTGAGCAACAACTTTAGCTGTACCATCGTTACTGTTATTATCAACAACCACAATTTCCCAGTTTATTGCTTCTGTATTAACCTGGGAGCGTAGTTTATCTAAAAGATCAGGTAATAGATGTTCCCCATTATAGGTACGGATAGCAACTGTAAAATCCATTATGACTTAGCCCTAATAATTGCTTGATTTGGATAATACTAACTTTCCCGTATTGTAATCAAATGTTGATATCCCAAACCACTTTTGTAAAGTTTTACTTTTATTAAAGAAACTTTATTACAATCACAAATAGGGGACTTTCCAGTAAATTTGCTGTCACTTTAGGGAAAAAATAACCAGAGGGATATTCAAGCTATTCTAAGTGATTTCTTACAACTTTAAACTGTCTAAATATTCTACAATAAACATTTAATTAGTAATTAAGAATTATTTGCCATTTACATAATAGTCCCTAGTTCCTTTCGCGTCCAAAGCCTCTCCTAGGCGATTTAAAGCATGGATATAAGCAGCAGTACGCATGGAAACATTTAACTGTTGAGAAATTGACCAGGTTTTCTGGGTTTCTACGATGATCTTTTCTTGTAAACGCTCTTGAACTTCTGCTAAATGCCAATACAAACCACTACGATTTTGTACCCACTCAAAATAACTAACTGTTACCCCTCCAGCGTTAACTAAAATATCAGGAAAAACTTTGATTTGTTTACTTTCTAAAATAGCGTCAGCACCAGAGGTTATGGGGCCATTGGCAACTTCAAAAATGAATTTAGCTTGAATATCAGCAGCATTTGCTTCTGTGATTTGCTTTTCTAAAGCCGCAGGAACTAAAACATCAACATCTAAAGTTAATAAATCTGCGTTGCTAATTACTTGATGTTCAACAATATTACAAACACTATCTTGGCAGTAAACTGCTTTAATCCCACGACGCTCATTTTTGTAAGTGCGAATACTAGGAATATCTAATCCTCCAACTGCATAAATTCCCCCTTGAGAGTCACTTACAGCCACAACTTTGTAGCCAGCATGAAATAGTAATTCTGCTAGTTTTCCTCCCACCTTGCCGAAGCCTTGTACAGCAATAGTCGTTTCTTGAGGCTTTTGCTCAAACTTGGGCAAAATAGTGTTAATCACCTCAAAAGCTCCCATAGCTGTAGCCACATCCCTACCTTGGCTTCCTCCCATAGTTAAAGGTTTCCCTGTTACTACCGCAGGGCTAATTTTGCGCCGGATGATACTATATTGATCCATCATCCAACCCATAATTGTGGCATTAGTATAAACATCGGGGGCGAGGATATCTACATCAGGACCAATAAAATCAGCGATCGCATCAATATAACCCCGACTTAAGCGTTCTAATTCTGATTTGGATAACTCTTTGGGGTTAAGAGTAATACCACCTTTGCCTCCTCCAAAAGGCAAATTAAGTAAAGCGCATTTGAAAGTCATCCAAAAAGCTAAAGATTGTACTTCATCAAGGGAAACTCCGGGATGATAGCGCACTCCCCCTTTAGCAGGCCCTCTGGTATCATCGTAGCGTACTCGATATCCTGAGAAAACTTGCAAAGAACCATCATCCATCCTAACAGGAATAGATACTCTCAAACTAGCCTTGGGGTGCTTCAAGCGTTGGATAGCATCTTCAGAAATCGCCACATACTTTAAAGCTTTTTCTAATCTTTTGCTAGCATCGGCAAAAAGAGTGTCTGATTTTTTTTCTTCCCAAGGAATAACGGTTTTAGTCATAAACAACAGTAATTTTTTCTGATTTATCCTTTAGTTATCTAATTGTCCCAGACAAAGAATATAAAAGGTTTCTATACTGGAAAAAGGTTGTATTTATTATTATTTCTTTGAATTTTTTTCGAGCGCAACCTTTATGATTGTCGCTTTATTAGCTGCCCTTTCTGCTTCTGCCGCCGCAGGTATGCGTATTGCTTTACCTTTGTTAGTAATCGGCTTGCTACAAACTGATAGTTTGTGGGCTAATATCCCTTTATTGTGGCGAGTTCCTCCCCCAGTTCTCTTGTCAATACTTACTAGTTGGTCAATTTTTGAACTTTTCGGTTCTAAAGGATTACTAGGACAAAGGGTTCTTCAGGTATTAGGATTATGCTTTAGTCCTTTAGTTGGGGCTTTATTAAGTGTTGCGGTAATCAAAACCACAGGAATTGTTATTGAACAACTCTGGTTAATTGGTATCATTGGGGGCTTACTAGCTTTGGTACTACAATTAGTACAAATAGGTTGGTTTTTTCGCTTGCGAGGTTTACCTATTTGGTTGGTTTTGTTAGAAGATGCCCTTTGTATCTGCTTGATATTCTTCGCTTTCAATGCACCCCAACAAGGTGGTTTAATTGCGATGTTACTGCTTTGGTTAGCTACCCGTAGTTCTAAGGAATGGCATCAGTGGTATAAAGGGAATAATTAATAATCAATGTACGGCTTGCCGTTGCCGTTAGGCATCATTGCTAATGGCTAATAGCTAGTTGCTAATTATTTTATTTCCCCATCAAAGATCAACAGGTATCTCTACAGGTTGATAGGGCATTTTAAAAAATCCCCTGACTGCTTTTTCTTTTTGGCTAGAAGTTCGCTTTTGCTGGCAGCGTAAACCCATAATAGTTTTTAATCTGGGGGAATCTCCAGGAACTCTGGTTTTCCCGATCACAATTCTTTCAGCAGCGATGAAAACATCATCTTGATTGGGATAATTGGGGTCATAAATATAGAGTTTAATATCATTACCTGATTCTTCATACCTGTAAGCGAGAACTTGGTGATTTTCCCAAATTTGAATACTACTTCCTCCCACATAAACTAAACCGATAACCACTAAATTACCGTCATCTAAATCCGCACTGATTTCCTCAAACTGATCGTAAGTACGTTTTTGTGTACCAAAAACTGTATCTTCCGGTAGTACCATCCACTGAGCAAATTTAGCAACATGGGTTCCAAATGCACCAAAAGAATCTGTCTGTCGGCGATAAAGATATTTATAAAAAGGAGTTCCCTTTGCCGGAGGTTCTTTTAGTTCCGGTATCGGTTTTTGTGCTAAGAAAAAGTCGCAAGTAGCAGCAGACATTCCCCCACATAAACCGTAGGTGGATTGAATATCAGTTAAGTTGGGTAGTTTGGGGACAGAAAATGGTAAAGGGTAGCCGGGGAAGCGATTGAGGAAGTTAAAGCCATGTTGGGAAGGAATAAAAGTGACATCAGGAGTGAAAATTTCTGGTAAACGGAATTCCCGAACAAAGGGAATCATCGCTGCGGTGTGGCGTTTGGTTCTTCCCTTGTAGCTGTAGCGAAATTCTAAGTAAGGCAAATAAATATCCTTGAGATCCGGGAGGCGATGGCTACGGCTAGCCCGATTCCAGTTAAAGAGGCTTTGAGGTAATTTAGTTGTGATAGTTTTATAGTCGAGGTAGCGAGAAGATTCGTAGGTTAAAGTAAATTTACCCTGGGAATCTGATAAACCAGCTTTGATGGTGAGATTATCGTCTTTGTCCCCTTCATCTTTATCAAAGATGCGAACCTGCACGTTTTCTGCGGTTACGCCATTTTCAAAGAGGATTTTACCAGAGAATGTTTCTATCATGGGGAAGAGCGGCAGTTGGATCAAGTAATAAGTAATAACTTTGACGTAAATGACGATTACTTTTATTTTTCTCAAATAATAAGAGGAAGATTAGAATTCAAGTGTCCTCCTAGAACTAGTGAGGATTTTTGAAGTTTTTATTTGTAAGCTAAAAGCAATTTAACTTTATTAATAGACTAGCTAAGTTGCTTAATTAATTGAGTTGAAATGCTGAACTACAATATTTTTCTGCTGGAGATCATAACTGGTTTTTCATGAAAATGCCATCTTGTCAATAGGGTATTTTGTTACAGCTAAAAAAGAAGTTTTTGTCTTATAGTTGTAGCGTCATATTTTTTTCTTCCTAAGCTTTTCAAGTTAGAGGAAAGCTCGATATATAGCTATTTTGCTTTATTGGAGTTATTTTAAGCACATGAACAGCAATATTACTATTTTTAGTTATTGCTTTTTAATCCTATTACAAAAAGAAGCCCTCTCAATGTCTTATAAAATCGTTCTTGATATAACTTCACAAATACACTGGAAATTTGCTTAGGTTTAAATAATTAAAAGCTTAACTAGCAAAAAGACAAGCTTTACTTATGAATTTGAATTAACCTAAGTCTGGAACGCATCCGCTTTTTTCTTTCTTGACATGATATTATGTATATGGTGGAAAAGGTGCGCCCTAAAAAAAGACTTTCAAAACTCTTTTTACTCTTCAGTGACTTTATCAGTAAAAAATCAAGGTCAAGGCTTTCTTGCGATTACTTATTGTTGTTCAAACGTGTAACAGCTTAATGTAGATTCAAATCGTGCCTTAAAGTTGCTCAATTAACTTAGCAACTCGCTCTTTAATTTCATCCCTGACACGGTGAAACGTTGCCATCGGTTGTCCGTCAGGATCATCTAATTCCCAATCTGCAAACACTTCCTGCCTTACCCACTCAGGGGGTAAACCCGTTCCACAGCCACACATAGAAATGACCGCATCGTAATCTTTGGCATTAAAATCTTTTAAAGAGTCAGAGGTTTGCTTACTAATATCAATACCGACTTCTGACATGACTTTAATAGCAGTAGGATGTACCCGACTAGCTTCTAACCCAGAAGAAGTAACCTCAATTTTTCCTTCTCCTAATGTTTTCGCAAAACCTTCTGCCATTTGGGAACGGCAGGAGTTTCTTTTGCAAACAAACATAACTTTTTTCATGGTTTTTATTTAGCCAAATCAACTATCTATAAGGACTAGCACAACGAGGATCAAGCAAGGTTGCTTTTTCAGGATGTCTGGGAAACCAATTAGCGGTACGTTTACAAAATTCTACCAACATCAACATTACTGGTACTTCAATCAACACCCCTACTACTGTTGCTAAAGCTGCACCTGAGTTTAGTCCGAATAGAATGACTGCGGTGGCGATCGCAACTTCAAAGTGGTTACTTGCACCAATTAAGGCAGCGGGGGCTGCATCTTCGTAATCTAAACCTAACTTCAAGGCTGCAACGTAGGTGATGAAGAAGATAAAGTTAGTTTGTAAAAATAAGGGAACAGCAATTAATAAGATGTGTAGGGGGTTACTGACTATTAATTCTCCTTTAAAAGCAAACAGCAGCACTAAGGTAAGAAGTAAAGCTGCGATCGCAACGGGAGAAAGATAGTGGAGAAACTTTTCCTCAAACCAGCGTCTTCCTTTATATTTAAAAATCCAGTAACGGCTAAAAACCCCGGCTATTAAAGGCAAACCGACATAAATTAACACTGAAAGGGCAATAGTTTCCCAAGGTACAGTGAGGTTATTGGCTGATAGTAACCATTTGCCCAATGGTGCATAGAGAAATAACATCGCCAAGGAGTTAACTGCCACCATCACCAAAGTATGTCCTTGGTTACTGTAAGATAGGTAGCCCCACATCAGTACCATTGCTGTACAAGGAGCAATTCCCAGTAAAATTGCCCCAGCAATATAAGAGTTAGCTAAGGTGACTTCAACACCCCGTACCAATTCTGTTGCCGACAACCAAGGCTTAAACAGCCCACCAAGGAAAAACCGGGCAAATACCACCATGGTAAAGGGCTTGATTAGCCAGTTTATTACTAAGGTTAATAATACCGGTTTGGGGGTTCGTGCTGCTTTGGCTGCTTGGCTAAAGTCGATTTTCACCATGATGGGATACATCATGAAAAACAGACAGATGGCAATAGGCAACGAAACGTTATAAATGCTCATCCCATCGAGAGATTGAGCAACCCCAGGAAAGATTTTTCCCAGGACAATACCAATCACAATGCACAGAGCAACCCAGAGAGTAAGGTACTTTTCAAAAAAGCTAAGTTGACTACCAGCTTTGACAGCTTTGGCATTAATTTGCGGACTTTCTGAATTCATCTTTCACTCTCAAGCTTGTGGGAGTGATTTGATTATATATCAAGTTTATTTGATATAACAACTTTGTTTGATATAGCTATGCCAAATCGTTTGCTTCTAATCCAAAATCCTACTCCTAAAAAAGCCGTGGTGCTGGAGTTTTAGGAAATAGTCACCCCTTTAATAATCAATCAACGAAAATGATATAAGTTGCTTTATTAATATGTTTAGCTGTAGCTTTGTACCTTTATTACGTCAATACATTTATACTAAATCAAAGAGCTGGCAAGGATAAAAATAGTTGGCTCTATACAGATGGTGTGCAGTAAAATTAATAAACACCATATATAGCGTGTTGCTCCTTTTTTATGTCTTTTGTTGGTTTACATATCCATAGTGACTATAGCCTTTTAGATGGCGCTTCCCAGCTTAATCCTTTGGTAGAAAGGGCTGTTGAGTTAGAAATGCCAGCGATCGCCCTGACAGATCACGGGGTTATGTATGGTGCGGTGGAATTAATTAAAGTATGCCGTAATAAGGGCATCAAGCCAATAATTGGCAACGAAATGTATGTGATTAATGGCGAACTTGATGATAAGCGCAAGTTAAAAAAGTATCACCAAGTTGTTTTGGCAAAGAACAAACAAGGTTATCAAAATTTAGTCAAACTAACCACAATTTCTCATTTACAAGGGTTTCGTGGTAATAAGTTATTTGGTAGACCTTGTATTAACAAAGAACTTTTAGAACAGTATCATGAAGGCTTAATTGTTACCAGTGCTTGTTTAGGGGGAGAAGTTCCCCAAGCAATATTAAGGCGAGATATCAAATTAGCTCGTAAGACGGCTAAATGGTACAAGAAAGTTTTTGGGGAAGATTATTATTTAGAAATACAAGATCATGGTTCCCAAGAAGACCGGATTGTTAATGTTGAAATTATTAAAATTGCCCGTGAGTTAGATATTAAAATTATTGCAACTAACGACTCTCATTTTATTTCTTGTAATGATGTAGAAGCACATGACGCTTTATTGTGTATTCAAACTAATAAATTAATCACCGAAGATAAGCGTTTACGTTATAGCGGGACGGAATATTTAAAATCAGCAGAAGAAATGGCTTTGTTGTTTCAAGATCATCTCCCTTCTGAGATAATTGAAGAGGCGATCGCTACTACTTTGGAAGTAGCCGAAAAGATTCGTCCTTACAAAATATTAGGAGAACCTCGCATTCCCGATTACCCTGTACCTTTAGAGCATACAGCAGATAGTTATTTAGAAAAGGTTACTTGGGAAGGTTTAAAAGAAAGATTAAAATGTCGCTCTTACTCAGAAATTGATTCTACCTACAAAGAAAGGCTGGAATATGAGTTGAAAATGATGCAACGTATGGGCTTTTCCACTTATTTCTTGGTAGTTTGGGATTATATAAAATACGCTAGAGATAATCATATTCCTGTCGGTCCTGGAAGAGGTTCAGCCGCCGGATCTTTAGTTGCTTATGCGTTAAAAATAACCAATATTGATCCAGTTCACCACGGCTTATTATTTGAACGTTTCCTAAATCCTGAACGGAAATCAATGCCAGATATTGATACAGATTTTTGTATTGAAAGGCGAGATCAAGTTATTGAATATGTGACCCAAAAGTATGGCAAAGATAAGGTTGCCCAAATTATTACTTTTAACCGTATGACTTCCAAAGCGGTTTTAAAAGATGTGGCTAGGGTTTTGGCTATTCCCTACGCAGAATCAGATCGTATGGCGAAATTAATTCCGGTAACAAGGGGAAAACCGGCGAAGTTAAAAGTAATGATTTCTGAAGATACTCCTGCACCAGAATTTAAAGAAAAATACGAACAAGATCCGCAAACTCGCCGTTGGTTAGATATGGCCATGCGTATTGAAGGTACGAACAAAACCTATGGTGTTCATGCTGCGGGAGTCGTAATTTCTTCTCAACCTTTAGATGAAGTTGTACCCTTACAAAAAAATAATGACGGGGCGGTAATCACTCAATATTTTATGGAAGATATTGAGTCTATGGGTTTATTAAAAATGGACTTTTTAGGGTTAAAAAATTTAACCTTAATTCAAAGAAGCGCTGACTTAATCAAGGAGAATAGAGGGGATGAATTAAATTTAGATCAGCTACCTTTAGAAGAAAGAAAAGCTCTACAGATTTTAGAAAAAGGGACAATTAAAAAGCTACCTGATGATATTCAGAAAACCCATAAATTGTTAGAAAGAGGAGAATTAGAAGGTATTTTCCAACTCGAATCAGAAGGTATGCGCCAAATCGTTAGGGATTTGCGACCTTCTGGCATTGAAGATATTTCTTCTATTTTGGCACTTTATCGACCAGGACCTTTAGATGCTGGTCTAATTCCCAAATTTATTAATCGCAAACATGGTCGTGAAAAAGTTGAATATCAACATCCTTTATTAGAGCCAATTCTCAAAGAAACCTACGGAACTTTATGCTTCCAAGAACAAATCATGAAGATGGCTCAAGACCTAGCAGGGTACTCTTTAGGTCAAGCTGATTTATTACGCCGTGCTATGGGCAAAAAGAAGATTTCTGAGATGAAAAAACATCAGGAAATGTTTATAGATGGGGCCAGCAAAAATGGAGTTAAGCGTGTCATTGCCGAAGATTTATTTGGCCAAATGATTAAGTTTGCCGAATATTGTTTAAGCTACGAAACTAAGGTTTTAACAGTAGAATATGGCGCTATTGCTATTGGAGAAATTGTTAAAGAAGGATTAGTTTGCCATGTTTATAGTGTCGATGAAAATGGCTTTATTTATACTCAACCAATTGCTCAATGGCACGATCGCGGAGAACAAGAAGTCTTTGAATATCTTTTAGAAGATGGCAATAAAATTAAAGCCACCCCAGACCATAAATTTATGATCCAGGATGGGACAATGCTACCTATTGAAGAGATATTTAGACAAGGATTAGATTTAAAGCAAGTTAATGGTCTTGGGGCTAAGCAAAGGGGAAATACAAAAGAAGATGCCGTTTTAGCCGAGAAAAATTAATAGTCGTAGATGGTATGGCTTATAACGGTACGGTGCGTTCCGAAGATGGCGATACGATAGACTACCTTAAGATTACTGACATTGGCAATAGTTTTTTGATGACTGGTAAATCCACCCTGTCTTGGAATGGCGATTTGCCAAAGGGTTCTCGGCTAGCTTATCAAATTAAGGTAGGGTTAATGACCATGGCTGAACCTGTACCTGAACCTACTTCTCTACTTTCTCTGGGTTTGCTGGGTAGTTTTGTCGCCTATACTCGTCGTAAGAAACAAGGCTAGTACTAAAAAGATTATTACTGTGATAATGGGGCTAGGTTAGGTTGGTTATATTGATTGGCAAAATCTACAGGTATAAATTGCTCAGCAAGACAGAGATATTGAAGTTTTGAATCATCCTCGGTTTGTTTTAGATTTAACTGAAGTTTAGAAATAACTTCTACTTTTGGCAGTTAACCAGATAAAATAAAAGTTACCTTCACCCACTTCCTGAAGCAAATGTCCTCTGCATCCTTTGGCCCCTATAAAAGCCGATTATTCAATTTCATTAATCGGCAATCTTTACGTTGGGGCGATCGCATTGGGCGTGGTTTACGTAACCTTCAGGTGGCAGCGACTTGGGGAGGACAGATTTTACTTTACCCTATTTACCTCTTGGTGCAAAGCACAAGGGCAGCAGGACACAAATTTAGCCAAGCTGTTCAGGAAGCAGAATTACCTCAACCGGAAACTACCGCACAAAATATAACTCCTTCGACACCAATTCTCAACTTACTGCAAGAAATTAAGCCTCTTTTAAATTCGTCCGGTAAAATTGTTAGGCAATCTCCTCAAACTATAGAAAAAAAACAAACAACTCTTACTAAAACTAAAATAACCATTCAAGGGGTAGCAACTCTATTAGGCGATCGCAACCTAGTATTGGTTAGTAATAGTAATGAAATAATAGATATCCTCACCCCCCAGCAGCAACAAAAACTTCAGCAGCGCATCGCTTGGGAAATTGCTAACTATCGCCGCCATCTAAGGTTATTACAAAGTGCCAGCCAAAAAGGATATGCACCAATTCAACCGAGGGAAAAACCTCAAATTTTTGCCCCAATCAGGTTATTTTGGCATCTAATGCACTGGGTACAAATCAGCCCTGTAGCAACAGCAATTAACCTTTTTCAAGAAGCTGTTTTTGTGAAGCACGCCGTGCCTTCCTTAACTCCTGCCTCCTCCCTAGCTAATCTTTTTAGCCAAATTATACTACCTCCAGAAAGCTTAATTAATCTCGACCTTGTTGTCGCTAATATAGAAAGTAACGGGTTAGTTCCGGTGGCAAAAGTAGTTTCTGGGATAACAGAAAGTTGGGGAGGAAAATTACAGAATTTTAAAGCGGGCTTAACTAATTACTCTCCAAACTCTCAGAAAGAATTGGGGCAAATCAAAGCCTTAATTATGGCAGCGATACAATACTTCTTTAGGGGGAAAACTTCTGCTCAAAAACTGCCAGAGCCATCTATTTCCAGCAAGCAATTACCAAAAAAATCCTTCTTTTCCTTACCCACAAAACTTAAGAATCTTTGGCAGCGACAATTGAATTTTTGGCAACAAAGTGCCTTAGTTAAATTCTCTCCTTTCCAACCTACTACTCAAGAAAAAATACAGTTAGAACCAGATCCTTGGTTAAGCTGGAGTGATTTGTATGGTAACACTTTAGATGCAGAAATCACTGAAGATGAACCTCTAGTTTCCCCACCTCGATTAACAGGTTGGGATCGCCAACCTCGAACTACAAAAAATTCTCTCTTAACTTCGGTAAAAAAACATCTTTCTTCTAAGGATGCAGACTTAGCTAAACCGAAACCAACAACCCAAACCATCACCACTTTCACCCCGGCGATCGCTACAGTAACTGCAAATCAAGAACAGCTAGATCCAGCTTTTGATTGGATAGAAACCGAAGGAGTTCATCTTGGCTATGTCAAACATCCTTTAGAAGTGATCCTCTGTTTCCTTGATCAAGCTATAGCTTGGTTAGAGGAGATGGTAATCAAGATTTGGCAATGGCTTTTTCAGGGGAATTCCTGAAATTTTACTTAGGGGTCAAAAAAAATCCTAGTTTGCATAGTTTTTCAAACTTAGAAACGAAACATCTATAGTCAACAACGCTAACAAGAAGTTTTTGTATGAAAAATATCAGTAGTTTGTCCGGCATCGTCATTGCTTCTTTTCTAAGCACTTCCCCTAGTGCAGTTGCTGCGGATTTGAGTATTGGTACATTTTTAGAACCGATCGCGGATATTCAGTCTCAGATGGTATCAGGTTTCAAAACTTCTGGAGACTTTGGTTGGAATTACCAATATGACTGGCAATTTATTGATCAAATGATGAAAATCAGTTTGGATATTGACCTTGTTGGCGATGATCCAGGGGATTTAGTTAGCGTCTGGGAAGCAGGTATTGAAAATATCTGGAGCAATAAATATGACATTATAGATGGTAACTTCACTTACCCTCTCCTATTTGACGTAAATTTTGTTGATAGCAATGCTGATCAAGTTGTGACAATTCATGCTGGGGCTGGTCACACCAACATGACAAACTGGTTTCTCGATGAATCAGCAGGCTGGGGAAACGAATACCACGATGAGATTGCAGCCCATGAATTTGGGCATATGTTGGGATTATATGATGAGTACGAAGGTGGTGCTGTCAACCCAGATATTGACCAGAATATTTTTACAGACAGCCTCATGGCAGATCTAAAACCTACTCAACCGCGTCACTATGCGGATATCTTGCAACTTCTTATCAATGAAACTAGTAGGGACTTGTCCCTTGCTGTGGCAAGTTTACCCGTACCTTCTATTATAGATGAGCCTATTCCAGTCACCGATTTTGGTCACACTGAAGCCCCTCTAGCAGAAACCGTACCTGAACCCAATATCACTCTAGCTTTAGGGTTACTCAGTTTGCTTATGTTTAGCCTTAGCCGCAAAAAAAAGAGTAAGGGTGTTAATTTTTAATTTTTAATTAACGCTGCTCCCTACCCTCACAAAAACCTCTGGTACTTGGTATAACCAACTCCTGCCAAGCCAACTTAGCTGCCCCTGCCATCCCTGCATCATTCCCTAACTCTGCCCTAACAAGTTGCAAATCCCCACGGGAACTAGCCATAACTCGCCGTTCAATCTCTTCTAAAGCCGCAGGAAAGAAAAACTCGGCACTAGCACTCACACCACCGCCAATTACTACAGCTTCTGGGGTTAAAATGTAAATGGAACTGGTTAAACCTGCTCCTAAAAGCTTGCCATAGTTGCGCCAAAAAGCCAACGCTTCTGTATTTCCTGCTTTCGCCCTTGCCCCCAACACCGCAGGTTCTTGCCCCATTTGTCGTCGAATTGCAGCCACAGAAACATATTGTTCTAAAGAACCATTGTTACCACTATTGCAAGGTGGGCCATCAGGATTTAAAGTAATTAGACCTAACTCCCCTGCTGTACCTAATCGCCCCGTAAACAGCTTACCATCCAAAACCACCGCACCACCTACCCCCGTACCCAAGGTTAAGAGGATGAGGTTTTTAAATTTTTTACCCGCCCCTAACCAAGCTTCCCCTAACCCTGCACAGTTAGCATCATTAGCGAGAATTGCTGGTAAACCAGTTTTTTCTTTTAACCAATATCCTAAAGGAATATCCCGCCAACCTACCAAGTTAATAGCTATCTTAGCAACTTTCCCCCCTGCATCCGCAGGGCCAGGAGTACCAACACCAATGGCCACAGCTTGCTGATTAACATTAAGTTCCTGTATTGCAGCCACCATAGCTTCTAACACGGCTTCCGGAGTAGAGGGTTGGGGAGTAGGAATATTTAAAGATTGCAAGCAAATCCCATCTTCTTGAAACCGCCCTAATTTAATAGCGGTTCCCCCTAAGTCAATACCAATAACTTCTTTTTGCACAACGAATTCCTAAACTAGCTTAATATCTAGTAAAGCTTGCGATCGCAGGTTATGGCCAAAACCTCCAATAAATTAAACGCTAAAGTATAAAAAAACTGACAGTATAGAACTCAGGTAAGATGAAATCGAATTAATGATTAGTGAAGGGGATGCACAAAAAATACTTTGCCTTAGCAGTGGCGATCGCCGCAACAATCATTTTAATGGAGGGGATAATTTCCCCTGTTCAGTCTCAGTTACCCAGGTTAGAGGAACTGAATCTGATTCCTCACCAAATATTTAAACCTGATATAGAAGATCCTATAATCCCTGCTTGCATTCGCCTTGATGGTAGCTGTTTATTTAAGGTTGCAGCCCCGAAATCAGAAATAGGAGAACGGGTTGCTGATATTGAACAGAGGTTGCGGGATGTTCGCCAAATCTATTTAAGTACCGAAGAAACTAACTTAGAAATTCGCCCTGTAGAAGCGGGAAAGTTAGAGGATATCTATGCTTTAGGGGAGGAAGATGAGGATATTCGCCTGCTGACAATTACTATTCCTGATGCAGAAATCCAGGGAGTTGATGTGGCAACTAGGTCAAAGCAGGTAGTTGAGGATCTTGAATTAGGTTTAAAAGAAGCCCAACGAGAAAGGGAAAGAAGCTATTTAACTCGCCAAGGGAGCATTGCTGGGGGCATCTTTTTTGTCATGATTACCCTTAGCTGGTTGATCTCCCGTTGGCAAAGCTACTTAAAACGTTCTAAAGACAAGCTTAAATCTTCTGCCCAAACCCAAGGGCAACCAATTTCAACTCAACTTACCAATAAACAGGAGTGGAACTTTAAAGAAATTCAAGTACGCCTTTTGGAGTTAGGGGAGTTTTTTTTGTTGGGGGGAGGGGCATTATACATTTTGGGTTTGTTCCCCTACACTCGAACAATCCAAGTTGCCCTCCTCGCAGCTTTGAAAATCCCTTTCCGCATTGGTTTAGTGATTTTAGGTACTTACTTAACCATTCGCCTTGTTTACGTCTTGATTGGTAAATTTGCTACGGCGATCGCCGAAAATTCTTTATTAGTCCCGGAATCTACTTCTCGTTTACAACTGAGAATCTCCACCATTTCTCGTGTAACCAAAGGTATCGCCACCATTGCCTGTCTTGGTGCGGGGGTAATCGTCGCCTTAGCTTGGTTAGGGGTGGATATCGCACCATTATTAGCGGGGGCTGGCATTATTGGTGTTGCCCTTTCCTTCGCTTCCCAAAACCTGATTAAAGATGCCCTCAATGGCTTTTTTATTATCCTCGAAGATCAATTTGCTGTGGGAGATGTAATCACAGTCGGAGATGTGGGGGGATTAGTGGAAAATATGAACCTGCGTATCACTCAATTGCGGGATGCTGAAGGTAGATTAATTACTGTTCCCAATAGTGAAATTAAAATCGTTGCCAATCACTCTAATGGTTGGTCTAGGGCTGATGTTAGCCTGCCCATTTCCTATCGTACCGACGTTGATAAAGCCATTGCCATAGTTAACAAAGTAGCCCAAGACATGGATGCAGACGAAGTTTGGCAAGAACAGATTTTAGAACCCCCCCAAGTTTTAGGAATTGATGGTTTTGGCGATCGCGGGGTAATTCTTCGCATTTGGTTGAAAACTCAAACCCTAAAACAATGGGATGTTGCCAGAGAATATCGCCGTCGCTTAAAAATAGCCCTTGACAAAGCTGGTATTTCTATTCCTGTACCTCAACAAGAGATTCTTTTAACTGGCTTGTCCGATGATTGAGGATTTTATCCCCTCAATACCTGGCAACATCATTTCATTATTATCCAAACTCCAATGTAGTTGGATTGATAGGAATCGGTGCGTTACGGCAGAATTGAAATTATGATTTAACCCCATTCTAATGATAACCGCCTAACGAACCCTACTAGACTGACCCACCTAAAATATTGCTTTAGAAAAACAGCATAACTCTTCTTGTTCATGTTTCTAAACAACAATCTATTGTACTGCTTGGGTCAGTCTACTACTTAAGGTTAGGGCTTATTTCCTGGAGTACGTCCTCCTTCGTCATTACTACCTCCACGAGGACTGGAATTACCTGGATCACAGCCTTCTGAACCATTACCTATACCTTGGTTGCAGTTAGGTTTCTTGGATTTTTGATCGTCGTCGTCATCCATATCTATCTCATCATCATCATCCATGCCCATATCATCATCCATATCCATATCGCCACAGTTATTGCAGGGCTTCACAGTACCCCCTTCATCAACAACAATGACATAAGGAGAGGAAATGAGACTATATTCTTCAGTTTTGGTACTAACCAATGCCTGGTAGAGTAAAGCACAAACTTCAGCCCTGGTAGCTACTTGGTTAAGGTTGAGAACATTAACATTAGGGTAGTTGACAATCAAGCCATTCACCGTTGCAGCAGCGATCGCACTACGATATTGCGTAGGAATGGTATTGGCATCGCTGTAGAAAGAGAGGATGGTTTCAGTAGCTTGGTTATAAGAATAACCCAAGCCTTGAGTTAAAGCCACCAAAATATCCAAGCGAGTCATTTGTTGGTTTGGGTTAAATTGATTGCCAGAAGCACTCATAAAGCCCATTTCATAAGCTTCTGTAATAGCGCTATAACCCCAAAAGCTCTGAGAAAGATCCCTGAAACTACTAAATTTCTTGACTTTGTTCTTTTTAAAGGCTTTATTAACCATAGCTGCAAACTGAGCGCGAGTGACAGCTTGCTGTGGCTTGAATTTCCCATCAGGGAAGCCTTTAACAATGCCTTTGCTAGCTAAGCGAGCAATAAACTGCTGTGACCAATAGCTAGAAGAAACATCAGTAAAACTAGTTTGAACTCCCTGACTAACTTGGGTTGTCTGGCTACTTCTAGTTGTCCTTGTTTCGATGACTGTTTCTGTCGTGTTACGTCGAGTTCCGACATTCGTGACATTGCTTTCGGCTACAGATTGAGTAGTTACTTGATCAAACCTAACCCCAGAACCTGTTTTATCGGTACGATAGATATAAACATTCTCCTCTTCATCAGCTAATACCACCAACCAACCGGGGGTTATAGCTTGGAGGCAGCTTTCTGCTGGGCCTCCTAAACCAAGACAACTATCCGACCATTCTTGTTGCAGGGCTTGCACAACCTTCAACTGAGAACTATCAACCCCTAATTTTTGTGCTGCAGCATCTACAACAGCTTTGTTAATTATATCTGGTAAATCTACCATCATTTCATGGCTATGTTCACCTTCACCAGTTTTGTGGGCTAGTTCAGTGCTACTGTTACTTTCTTGCTGTTTCCCTTGTAAAGATAAATCCGTAGCATTAATGGGTAGAGAAGTTGCAGTCGTGCTAAAAGTTCCTACGACTACTGCCATTATTGCTTTGCCTAAAATAGCCTTATGTTTTTGTCCCAATTGTCACACCTAAAAAAACCTTGAACCCTAGCAAAGACGTTCCCAGTTTGATGGTGTTCCTGGAATCCTATTTGCTCAGATTAAGATAAGGAAAAATTACCCTGACTGGTTAAACGGGAGCCTTCTTTTTATATTAAAATAAATTTAATTAACAAAACTTTACTACATTTGGCTGTGACAGCAGAGCAACTTCTTAAATACGACTACTTAGAACAACTAAATTGGCACTGGCAAGGTCATAAAATAACTTACACTGTCCAGGGGGCAGGAAAGCCCTTGCTGTTAATTCATGGCTTCGGTGCTTCATTGGGGCATTGGCGTAAAAATATCCCTGTCCTAGCCGCCGCAGGCTATCAAGTATTTGCTCTTGATTTGCTAGGATTTGGTGGTTCTGCTAAACCAGCTTTAAACTACACTGTAGAGTTGTGGCAGCAGCAGATTAAAGACTTTTGGCAAGCCCATATTCAGGAACCGACGGTATTTGTTGGTAACTCTATTGGTGGCTTGCTAGCTTTGATGACTTTAGCAGAAACACCTGAAATTGCGGCTGGGGGCATTTTAATTAATTGTGCTGGTGGGTTAAACCACCGCCCCAGTGAACTCAATCCTGTTTTAGGCTTAGTTATGGGAAGCTTTACTAAACTAGTTGCTTCTCCTCGGCTTGGGCCTTTCATTTTCAACCGTATTCGCCAGAAACAACGTATCCGCAATACTCTTTACAAAGTTTATCGAGATAGAAAAGCGGTTACTGATGAATTAGTTGATCTGCTTTACAATCCTTCTTGCGACGAAGGGGCGCAACAGGTGTTTGCTTCAGTATTAACAGCCCCTCCAGGACCAACACCTCAAGAGTTGCTACCGAAGGTTACAAGTCCTCTGCTGATTCTTTGGGGGGAAGCAGATCCCTGGACACCGATTGCTGGGGCAAGGATTTATCAACAATTAAGTGATAATAAAGATCAGGTAGAATTTCAGTCTATACCTAATGCGGGTCATTGTCCCCATGATGAAAACCCCAAGCAAGTTAATGAGTTGATTTTAAACTGGCTGTGCAATGATCAATAAGGATAGACCCTACATTGTACGGCTTGTTGTTGCCGTTAGGCATCTAATTATCAATTATCAATTTCTCTCTCCCTCTCTCCCCAGATAAGAACCTGAAAGATGGAGACAATACCCCAAATAATTGCGCCAATTAACATAATAAACATTAAAGGAGCAAGACCAGCAAAAGGGGCCAGAATTAATAATAACAAAAGTCCGATGATAATTAGTTTGGTTAGTAAGTTCTTCATAGTATTAAGTAAATAAGTATCTTAAATTAAATTAACTAAATGGCGATCGCGATTGATTTTGGTACTAGTAATACGGTTATTGCCCGTTGGAATGAGGCAACTCAGGAAGCAGAAATTTTGAGCTTGCCGGAGATATCTCAGCAATTGGTCAATAATCCGCCTTTAATTCCTAGTTTAGTTTATGTAGAAAATGCTAGCCAGGAACAAGTGATTGTTGGACAACAGGTGCGGGATCGCGGTTTGGATTTGCTCAACAATTCCCGCTTTTTTCGTAGTTTTAAGCGGGGTATTGGTACGAAGGTGCAAGGTTTTCTGCCAGAGTTGGATGGGGAAGCGGTTACTTTTGAAGAGATTGGTAAGTTATTTCTTACTCAGTTAATCGTTAACCTTGACCAAGAGGACAAACCAGAATCATTAGTTTTAACTGTTCCGGTTGATAGTTTTGAAGCCTACCGTCATTGGTTAGGAAATATTTGTCAATCTTTGGGTGTTGAACAGGTGCAAATGTTGGATGAACCAACAGCCGCAGCTTTGGGGTACGGAACAGCAGAAGAGAATTTGTTGTTGGTGATAGATTTTGGTGGGGGAACCATAGATTTATCTTTGGTACAACTGGATTTAAAACCGGGGCAAAGTCCTGCTTCTAGGGGGTTTATCCTTAAATGGGGTGCAAATTTGTTTGGGGAGAGTTCGGGGCAAAGACCAAAAACAGCCCGTGTCTTGGCTAAGGCAGGTCAAAATCTGGGGGGTTGCGATCTCGACAACTGGTTGGTAGATTATTTTGTACAGGAACAGGGCTTAAGCAAGTCTCCTTTAACAACTCGTTTAGCAGAACGTTTGAAGATTAAACTTTCTTCTCAAACTGAGGCGAGTGAAGTTTATTTTAATGACGAAACCTTAGAAAGTTATGAGTTAGCTTTGGATCGGGAGCAATTTGAAACTATCCTCAAAGAAAGAGGCTTTTTCCAACAATTAGACGAACTCATGACTCAGGTTTTGCAACAGGGAAAGCGAGAAGGAATTACCTCTGCTGATTTTGATACTGTGCTTTTAGTGGGAGGAACAACCCAAATCCCGGCGGTACAAACCTGGTTACAAAAGTACTTTGAACCAGAAAAAATCAAAGGGGATCACCCCTTCACTGCCATAGCTGCGGGGGCTTTGCAAGTAGTTGAGGGGATTGAAGTTAAGGATTTTCTTTATCACAGTTACGGCATTCGCTACTGGAATCGTAAAGAAAATCGCCATAGCTGGCATACCTTAGTAAAATCAGGGCAGCCTTATCCCATGAACAAAGCCATAGAACTTGTTTTAAGTGCTTCTGTTGCTAATCAACCTAGCATTGAATTAATTATCGGGGAATTGGGGGCAGACACGGGAGGAACGGAGGTTTATTTTGATGGCGATCGCTTAGTTACTCGTAGCATTGAGACAGGAGAAACTACCGTTCAACCTCTTAACGATCAAGAAGGGGCAAGGACGGTTGCTAAATTAGAACCTTTAGGAAATCCTGGCAGCGATCGCGTTAGGTTACAGTTCTATGTAGATAAAGAAAGGTTTTTGCGCCTCACCGTAGAAGATTTACTTACTAACGAAACTCTATTAATAGATCAGGCTGTTGTGCAGTTAAGTTAGCAGTTTTCAATGATTCAGTTTTAACAAACAAGCTAACACTTTAGAGGGATTTTTTCATGTTTCTTCGGAACTGTTTATGCTTCGGCTTTTGTAGAGGATAATCTGCGATCGCCAAGCTTTAAGTATTTTTCTGTTTACAAGGAATCTCTACAATAAACTCTGTCCCTTCTCCCACAGAGGAAACACATTTTAAAAAGCCGCTATGCCTTTCAGTAACTACCTGAAAACTAATAGACATAGCTAAACCTGTTCCTTTGCCTACAGGTTTGGTGGTAAAGAAAGGATCGAAAACTTTTTGCTGTACTTCCAGTGGCATTCCTGTCCCATTATCAACAATACGAATAACAACTCGATCTGGTTCACCATTCTGGTCAAGAATCCCTCTAGTATAAATCTGAATGGTCGGGACTTTTTCCTTCATTTCTCCTTGATCTATCGCTTTTTCTAAAGCATCAATAGCATTATTAAGAATATTCATAAAAACTTGGTTAAGCTGTCCGGCGTAGCACTCCACCAAAGGCAAATTATCATATTCTTTAATAACTTGAATCACAGGATACCCAGCTTGAACCTTAAAACGATTTTGCAAAATCATTAAGGTACTATCAAGACCAGAATGAATATCTACTTGCTTGAGATTAGATTCGTCAAGACGAGAAAAGTTACGTAAAGAAAGAATAATATCTCGAATGCGAGTAGCTCCCATGTGCATAGATTGTAAGAGCTTAGATAGATCTTCTTCAATAAAACTCAAATCAATTTCTTCTATTTTTGAGTCAATTTTTTCATTATATTGAGGATATTCTTTTTGGTATAAATGAAGGAGTGCTAATATATCTTTAGTATACTCACTAGCATAAATAAGATTACCAAAAATAAAGTTAACTGGATTATTAATTTCGTGGGCAATCCCAGCAACTAACTGCCCTAAACTAGACATTTTCTCAGTTTGAATTAAATGAGATTGAGCATTACTTAGTTTACTAATTGTTTCCTGCAATTCATGGGCTTTACTATCAACCTGTTTATAAAGCTGACACTGTTTAATCGCAATAGAAGCTTGACTAACCAAATTTGCTAAACCGAGAATAAAATCCCCTTCTGGCTCTACACGGGAATGGTATTGAGCATTATTAATAGTATTTCCTACTAACAATAATATTTTGGGTTGCCGTTGTTCTATACCTAAAGGAAAAAGAACGTATTCTTCCATACCGAAAGTAGAACAAAGTTTCTGTAAATTAGGACTATGATAATAGTCTGGAGCGCACATTAAATATTCAGCAAGGGAAAATAAAGAGAAGATACCGGATTTTCCTAAATCAAACTGGGATTTTTCGATCTGTTGTGCTTCTTGCTCTTCATAATAACCATCCCAGATTATGGGAGTAAAACAATCTTGCTTCTGAGCGTAACTAAGAATCAAACAGCGCTCAAAGTTAAGCTCATAAAGAACGAAATGAGGAATTAGACTAAGAATTTCTTCAATATCAAAGGTATTATTAAACTGTTTGCCAATTTCATAAAGTTCTCTATAGATACTAATCTGGCTATCTAATTTGTTTCGAGAAGCATGAAGTTCGCTTTCAGTTTTAACTAATTGCTTAACTTGGGCAGATAAACGCTGATTTTGTTCGCTTAACTGCTGCAAGTTATTTTCTAGCTGGATTGACTGTCTACTTGAATCTTGCATAGGTATGGGAGCAATAGACTATTTAACTTTTCAAGCTTCGTAAATTCCCGACCAAAAACTATCTTAGTAGACTAATACCAAACTTAAAGTATAACCAAAGTTATTTTAATAGATTACTCCCAACACCAAAGTGTAATTATGAAAGCAGTTATGATTTCCCACTGGAGCAATTTCGCCATTGGTATAAAATCCTAACCAAGGAATATTCATTCCAATATTTTTTTGTAGCCGGTTTAAAAGTTGAGTTTTCTCTTCTCCACGAAAGATGCTCCCCCTACCAAAACAATCAAAATGAAAAACCAATTTAGCTTGGCGATCGCCTAATTGATTCTTAATTTGTTCCGTCATTATATCAAGACCGCTGATAATTTTAGTCCGATCTCGCAAAGTCATCCAAATACTTGTCCCTTCTGCTATCTCTGTTTGTAAACTAACCGAACCCGCAGCATCATCTTTGCTAGGAAGAAAACGGATTAAATACTCGTCATAATCTTGCATATATCCTGGCGCTTTAAGTCCTAAACAAAGATTACCTACGGCTTCGCTCCAATTTTCAATTTCTTCTTCATTAAGATATTCTTTCAATACTTCTAAAACTGGCTGATCATCGATTTCATAAATAACATTTCCTTCACAGCGAGTTACCTTGCGCTCACTACCAATAGGTTCACAACCATGGTTAACAGCCCAAGCTAGATTAACTCCGCCAGAAATTAAAGTCGCTACCACTCCATCAGAAACTACCCGGTCGTTATAATATTGGTAAGTATTTTTCCTATTTAAGTTGTAACCAGAAGCACCGCCGAGAAGAGGTAAAAAGACATCCAAATTAAGCTTGGCTTCCAAACCCGCTACAAAACGGTCAAAATTAATGCTTATGCCATCAGCGAACAAAAATGCTCCTAAGCTATCTGAAGTGATTTGAGGTTTAATTGCTTGGGCGATCGCTTCCCCAACCTGATGAGGATTTTCTTTTAAGCCGACTTGTAAATAATTGCTGAAGCGAAGCTGATCAGAACTAATTACCATAACTGCCACAGCGAAGTTGGAATTATCGACCCAATCCCTACCAATTATGCCCCAAGCCGAACAACCACTAAGGGGAGCATAGCCTGTTTTTTCCCTAACTACATCTACTAGCTTTTGTTGGTTGTAACCTGTGGAGGCGAACATAAATACGAAATCAGGCTTTTCTATACCAGTTTCTTGAAGTGCTTGCTCAACAGCCTCTTGTCCAGCTACTGTGACATTACGATGGTAGCTAGTTCCCACGCCTGCTTTAATATTCATAAATCCCTTGGTTAAGATACTGATGTTCCCAGAGTTCCTTTTTAGAGTCCTAACTTCTTTAACTCTTTTTCTGGGTATAAATCCGGAAAATCATCTTAAATCCCAACTAGCCTAGGCAAAAGGTTAGGACAAGGGAGAAAAATTAATTTTATCTTCCGATAGCTGCGTTAATTGTTCTTGAGAAACTTTTATACTATCCAATTAATGACTCTCCAACTGATAAACTTAGATAGTGCTTCTTTGTTAATAGCTATTAGCTATTAGTATCTTTTAATTTTTGCTAAATGAATCCTAATACTATTGCTTCTCGTTATCAAAAATCTCCTGATTCCCAACAATTTGATGCTGTTATTATTGGCTCTGGTATTGGTGCATTGGTAACTGCCACTCAACTTGCTGCCAAAGGAGCCAAAGTTTTAGTTTTAGAAAGATATATAATCCCTGGAGGCAGTGCCGGGTATTTTGAGCGAGAAGGCTATCGCTTTGATGTGGGAGCATCAATGATTTTTGGTTTTGGGACAGAAGGAACAACTAACTTATTAACTCGCGCTTTAGAAGCTGTTAACGTTAGCTTAGAAACCATTCCTGATTCTGTACAAATTCATTACCATTTACCTGATAACCTAGAATTAAAAGTTCATAAAGATTATGAAAAATTTTTAACTGAACTAATTAGTAAATTTCCTCAAGAAGAAGTAGGTATTCGCCGTTTTTACGATGAATGTTGGCGAGTATTTAATTGTCTAAATACTATGGACTTACTCTCCTTAGAAGAACTAGGTTATTTAACCAGGGTATTCTTGCAACATCCTTTAGCTTGTTTAGGATTAGTTAAATACTTACCTCAAAATGCCGGAGATATTGCCCGTCGCTACATCAGCGATCCTCAATTGCTAAAATTCATTGATATGGAGTGTTACTGTTGGTCAGTGGTTCCAGCAGATAAAACCCCCATGATTAATGCCGGAATGGTCTTTTCCGACCGCCATTATGGAGGCATTAACTACCCGAAAGGAGGGGTGGGACAAATAGCCCAAAAATTAGTAGAAGGGTTAGAAAAAGCTGGAGGGAAAATCCTTTATAAAGCGAGAGTAAATGAGATTATTTTAGAAAATGGTCAAGCAGTAGGAGTAAAGTTAGCTACCGGGGAGGAATATCGCGCTCGAAGAATCATTTCTAATGCTACTCGTTGGGATACTTTTGATAAACTATTACCTCCTCAAGTAATGCCAAAGAAAGAAAAAAGCTGGCAAAAACGTTACCAAAAATCCCCTAGTTTTTTAAGTTTACATTTAGGAGTTAAAGCAGAATTGCTTCCCCCTAGTACAGAATGTCATCACATTTTCTTAGAAGATTGGCAACAAATGGAAGCTTCTCAAGGAACTATTTTCGTCTCTATTCCTACCTTACTAGACCCAGATTTAGCTCCAAGGGGACATCATATCATCCATACTTTTACCCCTAGTTTTATAGAAGATTGGCAGGGATTAACCACTAAAGAATACCGTGATAAAAAAGAAACAGCAGCAGATAAATTAATCTCTCGATTAGAAAAAATCTTTCCTGGTATCATAGCCGCAATAGACTACCAAGAAGTCGGCACTCCCCGTACCCACAGGCGTTTCCTGGGTCGAGAAGATGGGACTTATGGTCCTATTCCCAGAAGTAAATTACCAGGTTTACTGGGAATGCCCTTTAATCGTACTTCCATACCGGGTTTGTATTGCGTTGGGGATAGTACTTTTCCAGGGCAGGGTTTAAATGCTGTAGCCTTTTCTGGCTTTGCTTGCGCCCATCGGGTAGCGGTTGATTTGGGGTTAAGCTAGTTGCTAGTCGCTAATTGCTTTGGTGAGGATATTTTACTCATGGGAATACTTCAAATACATAGACGAAAACACCGCTACACCAATCATAAGTTGGTGTAACGGTGGGCTTGCCAATTTACTTTTGAGAAGTAGTATGATAGCAAACTCTGCTGCGCTACTCCCTACTCCCTACAGTAGACACGACAACCATAAGCGCGTATCCTACCCTAACAAATAATCTGGGCAACTAACCCGGTTTAGTAATTACTTGTCATCCCTAACAGGGAGAGGTACTGCCAAAATCTCTATCAACAACTCTAAACGAGAAGGGCGAGATAATAGAGTAACTAAGTTAGGCAAAGAGTAGTAGTCGCCGGCAAAGGTTAAGGTATCTACTTGCACTTGCTTATTCAGCAACCTCTTTTCTACATAATCACAACTATGACCTACCCTAATAATAACCACATCAGGACGAACAGAAAGGTCTTTGCAGTAGTCATCGTAGGCTTTGTCGAAGTAAGGAGCAGTATTTTCTCCTTCATCTGTTACCATCACGATTTGCTCTGTAACCTGCTTTCTCAAGCGCATTGCTTCAATACTGCAACCGATACTGGTTGCACCTCCAGCATTTAAGTGTTGGAAGGCTTTGTCCCAATCGCTAAGGTTTTTACCCGTTGCCTTAATTTCATAAGGCATGGTATCAAAGGCATAGACAAATAAGTCGGATTCCGTCACCCCAGAAATTAGCGTTGCAACTTGCTTGCCAACTTCCAAAGCTGTATTCATAGAACTAGACTTATCCACCAATAAAGCAGTAGGCTTTTTAATTGTACCCCGTTGCTTCACCTGGGTATCCATCACCTTTTCTAACTGAGCCGTTGTACTATCATCTAACCCCGCAGCTTGTGCTGCAACCTTGCCTTTTAAAGCAGATACACGGGAGTCAGTTTGTGCCGCTACCAATTTAGCATCAATGAGGGTTTTAACTTCAGGATGATCCATTGCTCCCTTAGCCTTGAGAGACTTGAGGTTGTTGATTACCTCTTGGGGAGACATAGAATTAATCAAAGCTACCAACACCGTAGGCGTAACCTGCTTCACCGCCCCCACAGCAATGGTGTAGGGAATGCGATGTTCCACAATCATCTGTGCTTGTTGAGCAGGAGTTTCTGTGTTAGCTAACTGCTTCAAGGCCAGGGCTAAACTACCTTCGGGAGGTTGTTCCTTAAACAGGATCGCATCAGCACGAGAATCTGGCTTAATATGCAAGGTTGCATATAAGTGTTTCATCGCTTTACGCGCCCTCAAAGCTGCCCTGTCGAACTTAGCAGGAACTTTTTCTCTGTGAGTTAAGTAACGACGTACCGCAGTACGGGTAGAGCGAGGCATCTTACCTAGTTGCTGCTTCATGAAATCCACAATACGAGCAACTTGATAAGGAGGGAAGCTTTGCAGCATTACAAAACCAGCATCCCGATGAGCAGTTAACTTACTAGTTAGCAGGTTGCCAGTGAAAACCTCTTTGTGGTCGCGTACATCGCCGTTGTGTTGATACCAAACTGCTAAATGTCCGTAAAATAGAGGATCTAACTCAACAAGCATTTTATGCAACTCAGCTACTTCTTCTAGCTTACGGTGAGGGGTTGTCAGCAAGCTATTAAGCATTTCTAAACGCAAGTCGCGTTCATCTTGAGTCATAGTATTCATCGTATTACCTCCTTATCAATTGATAATTGACAATTGTCAAAAAATTCGGGTTTAAGAGGCAGATGTCGCCGAGTTATTAAAAGCCGCGCAAGTTAAGAAAGCTTGTTTTCTGGGAAAGAGAAAGTATGTATGCTCTCTAGATTAGGGCGCAGCAACAGCTACCGTTGTCAAGTCAATCATTCATTGGTGTTCCGCAAAGTAGGTTGCAGGGAAGCCTTTTTGTAACTCAAAAGGCAAAAGAATAATAACTACTCCCCACTCCCCACTTCCTCCTTCTTACTTCAAAACAACTGTTGCACCAACTGCTTCTAACTGAATTTTGGTTGCTTCAGCTATTTGAAGATCCACTGACTGATTAATAGTTGTAGGAATAGAATCAACCATCTGTTTTGATTCTCGCAAGCTTGTCCCTATTAGGCTTCGTAATGCTTTAATGATGGCAATCTTATTTTCAGTAGGGACTTGCTCTAAAACTACATCAAATTCCATTGGCTTTTCAGAATGCTCCCCGGTTAGGTTAATTGGATCAAGGCTATAGGCAAAGGTGACTTGAGAAAACATATCTACATTGAAAACTGCTTCAATTTGCTTCACCAATGCCTGTGTTTCTTGAGAAGTTAGAGTTTGCAGTTGTTCAAGTATTTGTGAAGTTACTGTAGACATAAATATTCCCTCCTATAGAGGTGATGATTTCCATACAAGTTAAGAAAGCTGTGTGTCACAATTTCTATCGCGTTTAACCACTCCGCCACAACTCCAATTGGGGTTGGTGGGAGTCGAACCCACGTATCTTTACAGATAACAGATTCCTTAGTGTGTAAGCTTTTTAGATTGGGGTACGGAAATATTTTGGCGTGAAAATTAAACCGCGTAAGTCAGTAAAGCTAGTTCAGATACATTCCACTGCTCTACTAACTGAGCTACATCCCCTTGACAACGGAGATGGTAGGAGTTGCACCTACGACCGATGGATCAACATAGTATGTAAGCTTTGCAAGTTGGGACGCGGTAGGAATTTAAGGAAAAAGTGACCTCGCGCAAGTTAAAAAAGCTGTTAAGTATACACAGGAATCGCACCTGCAACATCTTGATTATGAGTCAAGCGCTCTACTATTGAGCTAGTATGTAAGCTTCTTAAATTGGGGCGCGAAGTGCTGAACTTTATAGGAGCAAGAATTTAAAGGTGATCCCGCGTAAGTTAATCAAGCTGTTAATATACTGACGCTCTACCACTGAGCTATATCCCCCATATTTTACGGAGTTAGGTGGCTAGGGAGAAATTAATTTCTATCTCCCCATTTCCCTATTTCTAGGGGGGATAACAGGACTCGAACCTGTGACCTTCCGTTCCACAAACGAAAAAGTATGTAAGCTTAATAAGTTAGGACGCGGGAATTAAAACTTTTAATTACCCGTAAACTGCTTCTGGACGTACAATCAAATCACCACTAGGTCGTTTATCAACTACATAGTCTGAAAAGCGATTAAGATTGACATCAAAATGCTGTGCTAAACGTTCCTTAATTTGAGTATCATTCATTTGGTGAGTTACTCTTAATTGACGTTCGGTAACGTCGTAGGAACGACCTTCAAATCTGATGTGAACCATTTTCTCTAACCAAGCTGGTTGCTGGTAGTTTGTTTTTTTATGTTTGATTTATTTCGTTGTCTTTATACTACACAAATGCTACAAGTCTTGTCAAGGGTTGAGGAAAAATTTATTTGGTTTAAAATTAGTACATTTGTGCTAATCTAACGATGTCAAGTTACGATCTTTGGTAATTTGTCTGTTAATCTTTCCAGTATCCAGTTTCCCGGAGTTCACTGCTGCCGCCCCGTAGCAGTGGACTTATTTGCTGGTGCTGGAGGATTTTCTTTAGGCATTGAACAAGCAGGATTTGATGTAGTGATCGCAGTGGAAAAAGATCCTGTTCATGGGGCTGTACACCAGTTTAATTTTCCCTACAGTAAGGTATTATGTGCTGATCTAGGGACTCTTTCTGGCCAGGAGATTGAAAAGAACCTTAACCAAGAAATTGACCTGATCGTAGGCGGCCCGCCTTGTCAAGGGTTTTCAGTTATGGGTAAACGAAATCTTGATGATGAGCGCAATAACTTAATTTTTCACTTTTGTCGCTTAGTTAAGGAACTACAACCCCGTTACTTCATTATGGAGAATGTTCCTGGTTTGACTCAAAAAAAGTATGCGGCAATTTTAATGAGGCTTAAAGAAGAGTTTAAATTAGCAGGTTATCAACTTACCGAACCCCTACAAATCCTCAACGCCGCAGCCTATGGAGTTCCTCAACAACGCCAGCGATTATTTTTATTAGGGACAAGAAAAGGGGAAAAGATTTTAACTTATCCCGATTTAGAACTAACTCCCTACCCAGTTACCGTAAGAGAGGCGATCGCAGATTTGCCAAACCTAGATGATTTTTGGGAATTGCAAAAGAGTGATGAAGTGGATTTATCACCAGAACGATTAGAACTTTGGGAAAATACAGCTAGCGATTATATCAAAACCTTACGAGGTTTAATTGATGATCCCCACAATTTTGCTTACCAACGTATCTGGAACCGAACCCAATTAACAAGTTCCAGGCAAACCCAACATACTACAACTTCTATCAATCGCTTTTGCCAAACGCTCCCAGGAAAAAGGGAAAGAATCAGTCATCTACAAAGATTAGTTTGGGATAAACCCTGTCATACTTTACGGGCAGGAACAGGGGGAGAACGAGGTAGTTACACTTCTGCCCGTCCCCTCCATCCCCAATACCATCGGGTAATCTCGGTACGAGAAGCCGCCCGGTTACATTCTTTTCCGGACTGGTTCCGTCTTCACACCACAAAATGGCATGGTTTCCGCCAAGTGGGAAATGCCGTTCCCCCTTTACTAGGAAGAGTTTTGGGAAATCAAGTTACAGAGGCTTTGGGGATTAAAGCAGAAGTACCTCAACAAATTCTTGAATTAGGAGATGTGGCATTACTCCATTTAACTCATTCTCAAGCCGATCACTTTTTGAGGAGAGGGGAAGGGGGAAGGAAATAAGTAATAAGTAATAAAGTTTTTAATAAGCTGTAGTTCTTACCTATTACCTACTCCCTACTCCCTTATTCTCAAACAGTAACTGTCGCTTCTATTCCTAACTTATTCATCAAACGTCCAATATCAAAGTGTTCCTCCATCAAATTTTGGATACACTCAATTTTGATTGGTTCTTGAAAACGTACTTGACCAAAAGCTCAATCAGCTATTTCTACTGCGGTTAAGGTATCTTGATCCACTGACAAGATTGGCACTTCCAAATCTTCAGCGCGAGAAAGAACAAAGTCTTGAGGCATAACGTTCCCCGTCAAAATCAAACAATTAGTAGAAGTTTCTAGGGCTGCTAATTGGAGATCACTGCGATCGCCTCCAGTAATAACAACCATATTTCTTCGTTTGCGGAAATACTCTAGAGCTGAATTAACATTCATAGCACCAATAGTCAAACTTTCCACCATCAAATCTAAACGATCTTCTCGACAAAGAACTTTCGCATCTAATTGTTGTTTCAATTCTCGGACGCTGACACTACGCAACAAGCTACTTCTAGGCAAAAGTCCTAAAACAGAAATACCTTGTTCTTCTAAAAATGGCTGAACTAAGGTTTGAGTCTTTTCTAACTCCTCTAGGGGAATGTCATTAATCAAAACCCCTAACAAGGAGTTACCTAAGTGCCTTTTAGCTGCTATGAGACTATCTACCAAGTTCTGCTCTTGAAAACGAACTACTAATAAGATACAAGCATCTACACTTTGGGCAATTTGCAGTAAGGATAAATTAAATAAGTTTCCTTCCTGTAAATTGCCCGGCCCTTCTAAAACAATTGCATCAGCATCTAATTCCTCAACATACTGTTTCAAAGAAGCTGTATAATCTGTTGAACCCTCACCGGCCAAGCGCTTTTCAATAGTATTGGCATCTTGACACAAAAGGGGCGAGCGTATTTGGGCCTCTGGCAAATTAAGGGCCTCAACCATAAACCGCACATCTTCTTCTACAAAATCTGTGTAGTCTTTACTTAAATAAGTCCCCAATGGTTTGCCGTAGGCTATGCCAACTCCTTTTGATTTAAGTTGCTTGGCCATACCGACAATTGTTGCTGACTTACCGCTGTAAGCTTCTATTGAACCGATCAATAAGCACTTGGCTGATTTTGCCACGCTTTTAGCTCCTTTTTATCAGCAGTTTTTTATACATAAATTTATTCCCAGCCTATAGCTTAATCTGTTATTTCAGATTTAGACACCGTTGGGAAAAGGTTTGTATAAATTACGATTCTTCAATACGTAGAAGTTTACGATAGAAAGCTCGAGAAAAGTCAACTGTCCGAGAACTTTTGAAAGTCATGATCACTTCTAGTAAGTAATCTACTAGCTGGGAGTTAGCTATAGTTACTTCATAACTCAGTTCTGCATTACCATCAAATTGCAGGCGACAACGAGTCATTTCAGAAGGCAGCTTAGAAACAAACCAACTGGCTACAAAAGGTATACTTTCGCCACCTTCAATACGGCGTTCTCCTTCAAAGGAGCCTTGTTTATAAAGGCTGATAGCGAAAGGCAGGAGATTACGCTTGTTCCCTTGGTAATAAGGAGAATAAATACGAACGTCTGCTTTTTCAGCAGGTTTCAACTTTTCAATAGACATAAGTGAAATTCTTCAATTTCCCTCAACATTGGCCCTGAAGTTTACACCCTAACATTCAATTTCCCTAATGGGCAATAACCATTTGTGATAACTTATATCATTGATGATTAGATCATCAAACATTTATCACTGATTATTAGTCTCAGTCTTCCTTGGGTTTAAGCTAGATATAGCGAGGCTCACGAGCAGGTAAATCTTAAATACCTGAAGTCTATCAGTATGATACAAATTCCTCAATCAACCATACTCTATCAAGTAGGAGGAAGCCTGCCTGTTGATGCTCCTACTTATGTGAAAAGGAAAGCTGATACAGAACTTTATGATGCTTTGAAAGCAGGGGAATTTTGTTATGTTTTGAACTCTCGCCAGAAGGGTAAATCTAGCTTGCGTGTGCAAACAATGCAACGCCTAGAAGCAGAAGGAGTTGCTTGTGCGGCTATTGATTTGACTCGTATTGGTAGCCAAAATATTACCCCAGAACAATGGTATTTAGGAATTGTTAAAAACCTAGCCACCGCTTTAAACCTTTCTTTGGCCAAGCGCCCTAAGTTGGGACATTGGTGGCGAGATCGCTCTGATTTTTCTCCTTTACAACGCTTTAGCAATTTCTTAGAAGAAGTTCTTTTAGTCGAAGTTAAGCAAAAGGTAGTGATTTTTATTGATGAAATTGATAGTACCATCAGCCTTAACTTTTCTGCCGATGATTTCTTTGCTTTGATCCGTGCTTGTTATAACCAAAGGGTTGATAACCCGGAATATAAACGCTTAACTTTTACCCTTTTAGGAGTTGCTACCCCCGCAGATTTAATTACTGATAAAAGTCGCACTCCTTTTAATATTGGTCGGGCTATAGAATTAGATGGTTTTGCTATGCCAGAAGCTATGACTTTGGCAAGAGGCTTGACAGCATATACAACCAATCCCCAATTGGTAATGAAAGAAATTTTGGCTTGGACGGGGGGGCAGCCTTTTTTAAGTCAGAAACTTTGTCAGTTAGTTTTTGAATCCAATGAATTTATTCCTGAAAACCAGGAAGCAGAATGGATTGAGGCTTTGGTTAAAAATCGCGTTATTAACCATTGGGAGGCACAGGATGAACCGGAACACTTGCAAACCATTCGCGACCGAATCCTCAAGCAAGAAGGGGGGGCCGCGCGGATGTTGGGGCTGTATCAGCAGATCCTCCAAAAAGGAGAAATCCTTTCTGAGGATAGTTCCGAACAGATGAATTTACGCCTATCTGGTTTAGTAGTGGAAAAGGGGGGAAAGTTACAAGTCAATAACCCCATTTATAAATACGTTTTTAATCAAAGTTGGGTAGATAAAGAATTAGCTACCTTGCGTCCCTATAGTGAGACTTTGAATTCTTGGTTTACTTCTGGTTGTCAGGATGAGTCTAGGTTATTGCGGGGCAAGGCTTTACAGGATGCCCTCACTTGGGCAGGGGGCAAAAGTCTTAGTAACCAAGATTATGAATTTTTGGGGGCTAGCCAACAATTAGCTAAGCAGCAAGTTCAAACTGATTTAGAAGCACAAATTGCGGCTAATCGTATTTTAGCTGGGGCAGAGAAGAAGGCGAAACAGAGAATACGCAGGGGTTTGATGGTTTTGGGGATTATTTCTGTTGCCTCTGTTTCTATAGTGATTTGGGGCAAAACTGCAATTATAAAAGGACAAACAGCCCTGAAACTAGAACAAAAAGGGATCAATGCCCTCCAGGAATTTGAAAACGAAGAGTTAGAAGCTTTGCGATCAGCGATCAAAGCAGGGGAAGAATTAGAAGAATTAGTGGGAGAAGAAACTCCCTTGGAAGAATATCCGGCGATCGCACCAGTGTGGGTATTACAAAGAATTTTGGCAGAAATTCATGAACGCAACCAATTGTTAGGTCATCAAAGTTTTGTTTACGATGTAGATTACAGTAGGGGCGAGGGGCCTCTCGCCCCTGACAACAGCAAAATTGCTACCATCTCTGCTGATGGTACAGTTAGAGTTTGGCATTCATCAGGGCGGGGGTTAAGTCAGTTTTCGATTAAGGTAGATGAAGCAGAGAACATGACTATGAATCTCAGTTTTAGTCCTGATGGTAAGAAATTGGTTACTGCTTCAGAAAATGGTACAGCAAGATTATGGGATTTGTTTGGACAAGAATTGGCTAAATTTGTGGGACATCAAGGGCAAGTTTGGAATGTTAGTTTTAGCCCTGATGGTAAGAAGGTTGCTACTGCTAGCAAGGATGGTACGGCGCGTTTATGGGATTTATCTGGGCGAGAAATCACTAAATTTGTTGGCCATACCAATGATGTTTGGTGCGTTGAATTTAGCCCTGATGGTAATTATTTAGCCACCGCCGGGGAAGATGGTACAGCACGGTTATGGGATTTATCTGGGCGAGAAATCACTAAATTTGTCGGTCATGAGGAACAAATTTTTAGTCTCAGTTTTAGTCCTGATGGTCAAACTATCGCCACTACAGGGCTGGATGGTACGGTGCGGTTGTGGAATTTGTCGGGGCAACAGCTAGCCCTATGGCAGGGTAGCAGAGACTGGCTTTTTGCTATTGAATTTAGCCCCGATGGTAAATATTTAGCGGCAGCAGGGGCTGATAGTAAAGTTCGTATTTGGGATACTTCTGGACAACTTTTAGGGGAATTATGGGGCCATACTAACTGGATTTATGGCTTAAGTTTTAGTCCTGATGGCAAAAACTTAGTTACAGCAGGGCAAGATGGTACAGCCCGAATTTGGGATCTTAACAACACTTTTTTCCCTTCTGCTTACCAAGAAAAAGCTGAGTGGCAAGGAGGAGAAAATGAGTTGTGGACAGTAAGTTTTAACCCGGTAGTGGCGAGGGGCAGATCGCCCTTACTGGCATCAGCAGGAGAAGGAAATACTGCCAAGATTTGGAACCTTTCGGGGGAAATGCTAGCAGAGTTAAAAGGCCATCCTAGTTGGATTTATAGCTCAAGTTTCACCCCCAATGGTCAAGGGATCGCCACAGGGGGAAAAGATGGGACGGTACGCCTTTGGGACTTATCAGGAAAGCAATTAGCTAAGTTTAGGATCGGCCGCTATAAAATCTATAATGTTGGCTTTAGTCCTGATGGTAAGTATTTAGCGGCGGCAGGGGAAGCTAGTACCGTTTACCTCTGGAATCTTGCTACTAAGGCGCAGATTAAACTTGAAGCCCATGAAGGGATAGTTAATTGGGTCAGTTTTAGCCCCGATGGAAAAACTATAGCTACAGCAGGACAAGATGGTACGGTACACCTTTGGAGTTTGTCAGGAGAGGAGTTGCGGCGATTTGGGGATGGTAAGAATGAAATTTCTAGTGTTAGTTTTAGTCCCAATGGCAAACGCTTGGTTACAACAACAGTAGACAATAAGGTGAAGTTGTGGAAATCTTCTGGACAAAAAATAAATGAATTTAATACCCACCAAGGTGGAGTTTTAAGTGCTAATTTTAGTCCGGATGGGCAATTAGTTGCGATCGCAGGGCAAGATGGTACGGTACAACTGAGATTGGTTTCTGGGATTATTGGACAACAAATTGCTGAATTTAAAGGCCATGTTGGCAGAGTTTACAGCACTAGTTTTAGTCCGGATGGTAAGTATTTAGCTACAGTGGGGAAAGATGGTATGGTTCGCTTGTGGCGTGTAGAAAATTTAGATGAAATGCTGAAGCGTGGTTGCCAGTGGTTGAAAGATTACCAAGCTAACCATTCTAATCAAGAAGAGATTTGCTTACCGCAAGGAAGTAATAAGTAATAAATTTAGAGAAATTATCCGGGGAAATACTTGATTTTGCGGCGCAGGGTAGGTCACAAAACAGCTATTGGTTGGAAAATGCCTGAAAGTATCTCAGAGAGGGCTTTTCAGCTATTTTGGTTTTTGAGAGCAAAGCGCACCTTACACAGCAAGGGTTCCAGCGTTTTGGGGGTGTTTCCTGGAGGTGGTTATGATAGATTTATAGAGCTACAGCGCAAATGTACCTTGAAAGTCAAATATATCAATGGTTCCAAACTACCGCAGTTGCAACTTCTAATAATCCCTATTAGGGATTGAAACGCCAAACTGCGATCGCATCCCTTTGAGGGACAGCAGGTTGCAACTTTTAATAATCTCTAAGCTGCTAAGCTGTTACGCATTTAAAAGACATATTGTTGAACGTGAGTTCGACGGAGGAAAAAGAGAGAAAAGAAAAGCATCAGAGGTATGCTGAAAATGAATCTTAATCAGAATCTGATGCTATGTCCAATATTGTATCTCGTCTCGATATCACCCAAATATTCTGTCAGGTAGATGACTTTTATCAAAGGTTTGAGAGGCATTGGCAACAACAGCCAATGTTAACAGCAACTTGTGGAGAGCGTCTATGTCGCTCCCGCCTAAGCCTAAGCGAAGTGATGACCATTGTCATTGCCTTTCATGGTTCGGGATTTCGCACTTTTAAAGAATTTTACACTCTACAAGTCTTGCCTTACTGGAAGAAAGCTTTTCCCAACTTGGTCAGTTACACTCGATTCGTAGAGCTAATGCCGTGGAGCTTAATGCTTCTTTGCTGTTTTCTACATACTCTTCGAGGAGAAATTACCGGCATCAGCTTTATTGATTCTACCCCCATTGAGGTCTGCCACCCGAATCGCTCCAAAAGCCACCGTGTTTTTGAAGGTTTGGTAGGTTGGGGCAAAAATGCTATGGGATGGCATTATGGCTTCAAGCTACATCTAATTATTAATGACAAAGGTGAGCTGCTTGCTTTCAAACTTACAGAGGGTAATACTGATGACCGTAACCCTGTGCCAGATATGGCTGATGGCTTGATTGGTAAGTTATTTGGCGACCGAGGTTATATTTCTCAGGATTTGTTTGAGAAACTCTATGAACAAAGACTACAACTGATTACACACCGCAAGAAAAATATGAAGCCGAAGTTAATGCGTCTTCAGGATAAGATTCTCCTACGTAAGCGTTCTCTGATTGAGACTGTTAATGACCAGCTCAAGAATATCTGTCAGATTCAGCATTCAAGACACCGTAGCGTTTGGAATTTTTTGGTTAATCTCTTAGCTGGTCTAATCGCTTATACTTTCTTGCCCAAAAAGCCTTCCCTTGACCTTGACCCCAAAGGCCTAGCTGAACTTCCTTCTGCTGTTTTTTAACTTCATCGAACTCACGTTGTTGAGTTAGCTAAAATAAGCTGGAGTTGCTACCTATTCCCTATTCCCTAAATTAACAAACAGCTTTCTATAGTCTTAACCACTGATTCAGCTAAAGTATGCAAATCATAACCTCCTTCTAAACCGAAGAGAATATTATTAGTAATTCCCAAGCAATAGTGAGTCAATAATTGATAATCTTGGGGTCGTAAAGAAATACTTGCTAACGGATCAGCGTGGTTAGCATCGTAACCAGCACTAATTATTAATAAATCTGGTCGAAAATCCCTTAAAAAAGGTATAACTTCATTCTCAAAAACAGGACTATACTCTTCTATGGTGCTTCCTGGCTTCATAGGTAAATTGAGTACATTATTATACTTTCCTTTTTCCACTCTTTTCCCTGTACCAGGGTAACAAGGAAATTGATGTAGAGAACAGTAAATAATTTGTGGATTACTTTCTACAATTGCTTGAGTACCATTGCCATGGTGTACATCCCAATCTAGAATAGCGACGCGATTACAATGCTTTTCTTCTAAGGCATAATAAGCGGCGATCGCAGCGTTAGAAAACAAACAAAATCCCATGCCTATATTCTTTTCTGCATGATGTCCAGGAGGGCGAGTAAGTGCAAAAGCAGGGCTATGATTATTGATAACTGAATCTACTCCATCTAACCAAGCACTAACAGCAAGTAAGGCAACCTCATAGCTACGAGGAGAGACAATTGTATCAGCATCTAATCTTCCTCCCCCTTCTTTAGCAATTTCTTGAAGCAAGTTAATATATTGAGGATCATGTATCTTTTTGATTGTTGGTAAAATATCTCTATTAGTTACAGAAGTAGGAATTTGCCAAGCAATTTTATCTGCCCAATCAACCTGTTTTAAAGCCTCAACAATAGCGTTTAAACGCTGAGGGCTTTCTGGGTGCAATCTACCGGTTTTATGTTCAAGGAATTGGTCAGAATAAATAATCGGAAACATTTGCTCTAAAATTATTATTTAGCTATACAAGTTGTTCAATGATAAATGGAAAATCAAATGCTGTTTTCAGAATTTGAACAAATTATCATCACCACTAGCCAAGCGAAAATAAACTTACGTAAAGGCGGAAAAGGCCCTCCTTTATTGTTACTCCACGGCTATCCTCAAACCCATTTTATGTGGCATAAAATAGCTCCTCTTTTAGCAGAAGATTTTACTGTTATAGCTACAGATTTACGTGGCTACGGCAATAGCTCAAAACCGAAAGGTTGCTCGGATCATCGTAATTATTCTAAACGAGCCTTAGCCCAAGACCAAATTGAGGTGATGACCCAATTGGGTTACGATCAATTCTACCTGGTAGCCCATGATCGCGGGGCAAGGGTAGCCCATCGTTTGACCTTAGATTATCCCCAGTCAGTGCAGAAATTAGCCCTTTGCGATATTGCCCCTACCTACGAAATGTATACTACCACAGACCAAGAATTTGCTACAGCCTATTATCATTGGTTTTTCTTGATTCAACCCTATGACTTACCCGAAAGATTAATTGCAGCCAACCCAGAATATTATCTCAATGTTTGTTTGCAAAACTGGAGCAAAAATTTCGCTGCTTTCACTCCCCAAGCTTTAGGAGAATATCAACGCTGTTTTCAAGACTACGCCACCATTCATAGTAGTTGCGAAGACTACCGCGCCTCCGCTACCATCGATCTACATCACGATGAAGAGGATCTAGATAGTAAAATAACTTGTCCTCTGCTTGTTTTGTGGGGCGGACTGGGCTTTATTGGCAGTAAATATGATGTTTTAGGTATGTGGCAAAAAAGAGCCTTAAAAGTAGTAGGAAAAGCATTGAATTGTGGTCACTTCTTACCAGAAGAAGCCCCCCAAGAAACCTATTTTGCTTTGCAAGAATTTCTTTTGAATTAGCCACTGAAAATAATGTTAAGTTTGTTCAAAGAACTTGCAATCTAGATTCATTGTTTTTTAGGATGATGATTATAGATATTACTTCTTAGCTCAACTATCTCTAAAATTTATTCTTAGTTATTTATTCTCCATTACCATTATTTAAAATGAGTAGGTTGCTCTACGAGAAATCCTTGCCATATCGAGGTCATCTTATCATACCCTTTGTTTTCGCTCGTGCAAATCGAGAGAATATCTATTCCTATGCTTTACTTTCTGAACAAGGATACAAAGGTGAATTTCATAAACTGGAGAATCCTGCTAAACTCTATTCTAGCAACATAGCCCAAATCATTGATATTGCTAAAAAACATTTACACGAAGCCATAGAACAAAGCAGCGACTTTGATTATTTTCAAAACCGCTATACTTACCAAAATAATTTAATTATCATTCACCAACAAGCAGGTAAATGTTTTTATGACCATTATCCCCCCCAGGAGATTAGAAATGTTGCTGCCCCCAAAATTTTCTTTACTCCTCATGAATGCCTAACTTGGGTTAAACAAGGACTAGATAAGAAAAATAAAAAAGCAGGAAAAGTTAGTCATTAATCATTAACCTCCCCTACTGCCCCTTCTCCTAAACCATCGTCGCCGAAGCTTGCTGAGGCTGGGGTTGGAACTGGAAGAGAGAATAAACGACATTGCGACGAATATCTGTCATTGTTTCTAAGAACATTTCATAGCCTTCCTGCTTATACTCGATTAGAGGATCTTTTTGTCCATAACCTCTTAAACCAATGGATTCCCGTAAAGCATCCATCGCTTGTAAGTGTTCTCGCCAGAGAGTATCAATTTGTTGCAAGATAAAGAAACGTTCGGCTTCCCGCATTAATCCAGGCTTGATTTTTTCTACCTGTGCCTCTTTAATATCGTAAGCTTTGCGAACTTCTTCTTGCAAAAATGTCTTAATTGCCCCCACAGGCATATCTTCAAGATCCTCTGGTTTCAAATCTTCTAAAAGGTAAATAAATTCCTGTGCCTTAGAAACAATCTTGTCAAGTTCCCATTCTTCTGAGGGTAATTCAGGATTAATAAAAACATCCACAATATCACTCATGGTTTGTTCAGCGTAGGAAATCACTTGTTCTTTTAAATCTAATCCTTCCAAAACCCGACGACGTTCGGCATAAATAGCCCGGCGTTGATTATTCATTACCTCGTCGTACTCAAATACTTGCTTCCTGGTGTCGTAGTAGAAAGTTTCTACCTTCTTTTGCGCCCCTTCTAAAGAGCGGGTTAGCATTTTTGATTCAATAGGCATATCCTCTTCCACTCGGAAAGCATTCATCAAACCTGCCACGCGATCGCCTCCAAAAATGCGGAGGAGGTTATCTCCAAGGCTAAGGAAAAATTTAGTTGAACCGGGATCACCTTGCCTACCTGCCCTGCCCCTTAACTGGTTATCGATACGGCGAGATTCGTGACGTTCTGTACCAATAACATGAAGTCCACCCCGTTGGACAACTTCATTATGTTCTTGGGCAGTAAACCCTTCATATTCTTTGTTAATGGCCTTATATACTTGCCGCAGCTTAATTAAAACTGGATCTTCAAGGGGGGCATTTTCCGCTGCTACCGCTATTTTTTCTTCTACTTCCAACTCCGGCAAACTTTGTAAACCATACTTTTCAACAGCGAAATCCACCGCTTCTTTAAGCATGGTTTCAATTTCAGCAGAAAGTTGAGTAGGGTAAATTTGTGGGGATACACGCCAACTCTTTGTCTTACTCGGTTGTCCAAAACCTTGGGAGCGACTGCGAGATTGTTTAGCTGCTGCTGGCATAGCTACCAGGGCATTATCATCTTCCGGTTGAACAATCTTGGGCATCAAATATTCCCGAATTTTCAACCTCGCCATATAATCGGCATTACCCCCCAGGATAATATCTGTACCTCGTCCTGCCATATTGGTGGCGATGGTTACGCCCCCTTTTCGTCCAGCTTGGGCAATAATTTCTGATTCTCGTTCTACGTTCTCTGGCCTAGCGTTAAGAAGGTTGTGAGGAATGTTTTTTTCTTGTAATAACTTTGAGAGTACCTCAGATTTTTCTACACTAGTAGTTCCCACCAAAACTGGCCGACCCAATTCGTGCATTTCCGCACATTCAGTCGCCACAGAATCCCATTTAGCAGGTTCAGTTTTATAAACCACATCGGCTAAATCTTGCCTTTGGGTAGGTAGGTTAGTAGGCATGATGGTGACTTGGAGGTTGTAAACCTTCTCAAATTCCGCTTCTTCTGTTTTGGCAGTTCCTGTCATCCCAGCTAATTTAGGATAAAGCAGGAAGAAATTTTGATAGGTAATAGTTGCTAGAGTTTGGGTTTCATTTTGAATCTCCACCCCTTCTTTTGCTTCAATAGCTTGGTGTAAACCATCACTCCAACGTCTGCCAGCTAAAACCCGACCAGTAAATTCATCAACAATAACTACCTCATCATTACGGACAATGTAGTTAACATCGGCGGTGAAAAGTTCTTTGGCTTTAATAGCATTAAAAATATAATGGGCCCAAGGATTTTCAGGATCGTAGAGGTCATTAACTCCTAAAAGCCTTTCTGCGGAGGCGAAACCTTCATCAGTCATTAAAACGTTACGGGCTTTCTCATCAACTTCATAATCTCCCGGCCCATCTTCTTCTTCTTGCTTAACTAATTGGGCTGCTATTTGGGCAGCCCCTAAATATTTTTCTGTAGGGCGTTCTACTTGCCCAGAAATAATTAATGGTGTGCGTGCTTCATCAATTAGAATGGAATCCACTTCATCAATGATGCAATAGTTAAAAGGACACTGCACTACATCAACCATAGATGTAGCCATATTATCCCGTAGGTAATCAAAACCCAACTCACTGTTAGTAGCGTAGGTGACATCGCAAGCATAGTTCTTTTTACGTTCGCTAGGACTCATTCCTGATTGAATTAAGCCCACACTCAAACCTAAAAAGCGGTGAACTTGTCCCATCCACTCCGCATCCCGACGGGCCAAATAATCGTTAACCGTAACAATATGTACCCCTCTACCGGTTAAACCGTTTAAATAAGCAGGCAGAGTAGCTACTAGGGTTTTTCCTTCCCCAGTCCTCATCTCCGCAATTTGACCTTTATGGAGGAAAATACCCCCCAACAACTGCACGTCATAGTGACGCATTCCCAAAACACGAACCGCCGCTTCTCTAACTACAGCAAAAGCTTCTGGCAAGATCTCATCAAGAATTTCTTCCCTTTCCTGATCGCTATTAGCTTCGCTGATTTTTTGTTGAAATTCCTTGGTTTTTCCCTTCAATTCTTCATCAGAAAGGGCTTTAATATCTTCTTCGAGGAGATTAATATCAGTTACTAAATACTGATATTTCTTTAATTTGCGTGCGTTAGGATCGCCTAGTAGTTTTTTAAACATAGTATTTATTTGTTCTTGGCCATTATATATAGTTGAGCATCAGTCATTTTTGACCAGAGAACAATGACCAACAACTCTTACCTATGCTATCATTTATACGTTTTTCAGGGATACGGCGATTACGAATAAAATCCGTAAAAGAATAGGAAAATGGAGAGATCACCTTTCCCCTTTACCCCAACCAGACTATCTGCGACACAACCAAAGAAAATGGCATTATTTCCTTACCATTCCTCCGTTAAACTTTGATAATTAAACTTGGCAATGCCCGTATGACAACTAGCACAGTTGTTGAGACGTATTGGCTTCGGTAAGTCTACTTTAGGATGGAGAGCTTGGAAATAGCGAGATTGAGATACCCTTTCTGGTTTATCCTCTCCTTCATTGAGAGGGCGGGAATAGTCCCGAATATAAGACCACATAATGCGGATATCTAAAGGATTCATTTTCGGCAGTTTCTGTCCATAATGATCATCAGGTTGTAGTAAAATTTGCCGCCAGCTTTCTGTTGGTAAAACGGCTGGAGGTAAAGCAATATGGCAGCTAGCACAGTTTTTTAAATAAAGTTCCTGACCCATTTGATAGCGACTCGGAAGGTTGTCAGGATCAAGACTTTTCTGCCCCTGTTTAAGGCTATTGCTCTCTGAATCTGCTGGAGAGGAGGAAGAGACAGGGAGAGGAGGAGAATCTAAGGCAACAGCCATACCCCAACCCAAAACTATTCCCCACAACAAAAATAAAAGCAAAAAAACCGTAACAACATTCCTGTTTTTTCTTCTTTTCCGAAGTCTTTTCATAAAATCATTCCCTAGCCAAAGACACCATTAATAACTGTAAGACTTTGCTATTACCTTAGACATAACTATTCATTGTTCACTGATCATTGATGATCCACTGGCATTGATCTCAACAACCGATCCACCACTGTTCGCCCTTGTCTCCCTCCGGCGGGAATGAGACGATGACAAAGTACGTGGGGAGCCATTAATTTAACATCGTCGGGGATGACATAATCTCGTTCTGAGAGAAAGGCTAAAGCCTGAGTCGCTTTTTGCAGGGCGACTGTTCCTCTGGGGGATACTCCTAAAGTGATTTCTTCATCTTCGCGGGAAGCTCTTACTAAATTGAGGATGTAGCGTTGTATGCTAGGTTTAACCTTCACTTGCTTAACTAACTGTTGCAAATCTTGGATTGCTTCTATAGATATACAAGGTTCTAGTTCATCAACAGTAATATTTCCCTGTTGTCTTTGCAGCATCTGTAATTCTTCTGCTTCTGTGGGATAACCAAGGCTAAAAGAAAGGGCGAAACGATCCATTTGTGCTTCCGGTAAAGGGAAAGTGCCTTGATATTCGATAGGATTTTGGGTGGCGACAACAAAGAATGGTTGGGGAACTTTGCGGGGATAGCCATCTACCGTTACCTGTTTTTCTTCCATCACTTCCAATAATGCTGATTGAGTTCTAGGGGTGGCGCGGTTAATTTCGTCAGCTAAAAGAATATTAGAAAAAACTGGGCCTGACATAAATTCAAATTCCCGGCTACTGGGGTTCCAAATATTGGTTCCAGTGATGTCGCTAGGCAGAAGATCCGGAGTGCATTGAACACGCTGAAACTTGCCGTTAATAGAACGGGCTAAGGATTTGGCTAAAAGAGTTTTACCAACCCCAGGTACATCTTCTAGTAAAGCGTGTCCTTCACCAAGCAAGGCGACTAAGACTAAGCGAATAGCCTTATCTTTCCCCACAATGGTACGTCCTAAGTTGTCGGTTAACTTTTTAATTGTCCCTTTGGTGGTTTCATCGATCATTAGTTGTTTTGCAGTGTCTTACCCAATTTCAAGTTCTATACTAGTACCATCTGGCATATCAAAAACCAATAGAGACAGACAACTAGCTTCCAAAAACTGAATTAAAAACTGATTTAATTGTCTCTTGAGCATCCCGCCAACGACTAGTAAAAGGTTGTTGTTGTTGTAAGAAAACCCTGGCACAATTCCTGCCTGGCATACCAGAAATTGCTCCGCCGGGATGGGTTCCAGCCCCAGTTAAAAACAAACCTTCAATAGGGGTTTTATAGTTAGCTATTTCTGGTAAAGGACGTAAAAAAACCATTTGGTCAATGGTCATATCCATATGATAATAATTACCTTTATAACTTCCTAATCTTTGGGCTAATTCCGCTGGACTTTCTACACGTCGGGCAATAACATTTTCTTTGACATTCGGAGCATATTCGGCCAGTTTATCCATAACCCGATCAGCAACCTTGTTCTTAACTTCATCCGTCCAACCAGTACCATTTAAACCAGTCCCTTCTGCCCCATAAATTTGGTAGGGAGCAAAAAACTCGATCCACAGGGTATGTTTGCCTTCCGGAGCCATGGAGGGGTCAAGAACGGTAGGTACATCAAGGTACAGAGAAGGGTCACTATCAGGAATTTCCCCCATATTGGCCAAAGCATGGGCTTTTTCTACTTGGTTGACAGAATCAGCAATCAGAACTGTTCCGATTAAATATTCATCTTGATGATTATGGTTAATAAATCGGGGAGGTTCTGATAAAGCACAGTCGATTTTAAGAATTGTTTCATTATTGTTAGCAATTTTCCTCTCTAAGCGATCGCGCAACTGCGAATCCACTTCGGCAACATCCCCTGGCTCCATTAACTGTAAAAAGAGTCGTTGGGCATCAATATTGGAAATAACCCCCGCCTTAGCTAAATATTCCTTCCCTCCAGCTACCCTTACTCCCACCGCATGACCCTCATTAACCAAAACCTTCTCCACCCCTTGGTCAGTAAGAATTGTGCCTCCTTCAGCCTTTACTAGCTTAACCAAAGCCTCTGTTAAAGCCCCTGTACCACCGCGAGGTCTAGCCATACCAGGATGGTGACGCATAGCCATCATCATCGCCCCGGCGGTAATACCTTTTTGGGAAGGAGGAGCGCCAATTTCTGCTGCTAACCTAGCCAGAGGCGCTCGAACAATTTCGCTATCAAACCATTCATTAATCAAATCTTCTGGGCTAGATAGCATAGTGCGTATGAAGTCTAGTGTTTTTTTTGTGGAGCCAACACTCTTAAATAAATCTTTGATTTTTCCTTTGTCAAAATTACCAGCGATATCTAATAAAGACTTAGGAGGAGAATTAAAAAGTGGGGTGATCGCTCCCATCAAGCTTTGCCAATAATCAATAAATTCAGCGTACTTAAGAGCATCTCGCTGGCTATAACGGGCAATTTCTGCACAAGTTGCCTCAACAGATTTATGTGCTAAAAAATACTTACCATCAGGATGGGGACAAAAAACTATCGGATCACAAAAAAGATATTCCAAGCCGTATTTATGGAGTTGTAATTCCTCGATAACCGGACTCAGAAAAATAAATTCATGGTCAATGGCGCAAAGATTAAACTTGAACCCAGAGGCTTCGGTGGGCATTGCTTCTTCTGTAGTAGCTGCTCCTCCAGGTACAGGGCGCTTTTCCAATAGTAAAACTTTATAGCCAGCTTTGAGTAGATAAGCTCCGCAGACCAAACCATTATGACCTGCACCAATAATAATTACATCATAAGTTTCCATAAATTATGCTCCAAGGGCAAAATAGACCAGCAACAAAATAGAATAGAGTATATAGCCCTTCATAGTTCTCTATTCAGAGAGTATGGCTTAAAGCAAAGCTCCCAGTTATACTGGCAAAGTCCGCAGATTTTTACAGAGGAAATCGACAACATCTATGAATTCTGCTGTTAAAGTAATTAAACCTTCCGGAATCTTGGACGGGACAAAAGCGAGTGAATTTCGTCAGGAAATTCAAAAATGCGTCGAAGATAAGGCCGAAATTATCGTCATTGATTTTCGTGATGTGACTTTTATGGATAGCTCTGGTTTAGGAGCATTGGTATTAGCCCTTAAAACTGTTCGTACTGTTGGTTCCAAGCTATTTTTGTGTTCCATAAATGAACAAATTAAAATGTTGTTTGAGCTAACCAGTATGGATTGAGTATTTGAAATCTTTGATAATTATGAAGATTTCCAAGAAAAAGTCTTAACCAAATCTTAAAGATACCTAATTTGTCAAGTTAGCTCAATTCAACCAAAAGCCCCACGTTGGTAATTTAAAATTTCGGCGTGGGATAGATGTTTTGTATCTATGCCTGTTTAAACAAAATCTATTTGCATCAGGGAAAGATCGTCATCTAGAACGTCCTGAGAGTTGAAAGATTGAACTTTTTCAATTAACAACTCCAAATCCCACTGAGGTTTTTTTTGGTACTCTTTAAGCTGTTCAATGAAATTGTCTAAACCCCAAAGAGTACCATCGGACTGGCTAAGTTCATAAATACCATCGCTGAAAATATAAAGACTAGCATCAGGGTCAATTTGGCAACGAGTGTCTATGTATTCAGCATCAGGAAACATCCCCACCGGAAAACCTGGTGTTTTCAGAAGCTGTACCTCTAAGCTGGATTTATCCCTAGGGCTGAGGAGGACTGCTGGGGGGTGTCCAGCACTAGCATAAACAAGCTGACGTTGTTTTGTGTCATAAACTCCGTACCAAATAGTAAAATATTTGTCATTGCGCTGAGTCATTTGGAAAGCATCATTTAAGCCTCTAAGAACTTCGCTAGGTTGATGATAATTAACTTTGGGCAAGCCCTTAGAACGTAGAAGATTCATTACCGATAAAGAAGGTAAAGCCGCCCTCAAACCATGACCTGAAACATCTAGTAGATACATGGCTATACGGTCTTCATCAAGCCAGTAGTAATCGAAACTATCGCCCCCTAATTGGCTAGAAGGAATAAACTTAAGATTAATAGATATTCTTGATTCCTTCAAAGGCTCTGGCAAAATTGAGCAAACATATTCTGCGGCTTCGGCTAATTCGGCCTCTAAAAGCTGCTTTTGTTGTTGCAAGTCATTAGCTAGTTGATGTTGCCTTAAACCAGAACGAACACGGGCATCTAACTCAAATATTTCAATGGGTTTACAAACAAAATCATCGGCCCCTGCATCTAAACCTTCGACGCGGTCATCTACAGAATCTCTAGAAGTTAGTAGTATAAAAAAAGTAGTCGAAAGCTTTGGGGTGGCTTTAATCTGACGACAAACTTCAATGCCATTCATGTGGGGCATCATCCAGTCGCAGATTACCATGCCAGGAACAATTTCCTTGGCTTTGGCTAAACCCTCCTTGCCGTCACTAGCAACGGTGACATCGTAACCACTTTTGGCTAAAGTTCTTTTCAGCAACATCTGAATTGCTGGGTCATCGTCAATAATAAGTATTTGCTCCATGACAGGTCAGTGATTTAACTCGCGCTTAAATTGGCTCCCATTCTCAACTAGACTAGACTTAATTTGATAAATTTGGAAAACATAAGAATAAAATGTCGGTCGGTAGTCAAGTATCAAGTCCATAAATTCAGGCTAAACTAGATTTGCTATTAGTACTGTTATTTAATTTGGTAACAATAGCTACTTTGTTGTGACGTTAAAGGGATTTGGGCTGTTGACAGTTCTCAAAAAAACTTTGACAACCTTTTCTACGGATCTGAAGTTATTAGATGACGTTTTGTCTTGGTTTGATCCTTTTAAACCTTCTTCAGTATCCCTAAAATATTGGCTGGAGTGCAAATTAGCTCTGGCCGAAGGATTTACTAATGCTGTTCGCCACGCCCATAGAGGGCTGCCTACAGATGAATTGATTGAAATTGAGGTCACTTTGTATACCGATCACTTAGAGATGCGTATTTGGGATTGCGGTCACTCCTTTTGATTTGAGCGCCCATCTCAACAACTTGTTAGAAAAAAAAGATAATCAGTGGGCAGGGGGCGGTCGTGGTTTGGAAATTTTGCAGAAAATCTCCGATTTTCTGAGTTACACTCGCATTGATGATAGTCGTAATTGCTTGTTAATAGGAAAAGATTACGATTCGGTACAACCGGATTGAGCTTATGAGTTTATGAGTCAAGTTAAGCCACCCCTAGTTGATTGTGCTTGGTTAGCAGGGCAATTAAATAATCCCCAGGTGGTAATTTTAGATTGTCGTTTCGATTTGTCTGACCCTCAATGGGGAGAGAGACAGTATCGTCACAGTCATATTCCAGGAGCCTATTATTTACATTTAGACCAAGATTTATCTGCACCTCTTAAACGCCATGGAGGCCGCCATCCCCTACCTGTAACTCAGGAATTTGCTAGTAAAATGGCTAGTCTGGGAGTCGATTTTGGGAAAACCTTAGTAGTTGCCTATGATAGTTCCCGTTTGGCTTTTGCTGCCCGCCTGTGGTGGTTATTACGCTATTTTGGTCACGACCATGTAGCTGTTTTAGATGGGGGTTGGTTAGCTTGGCAAGAAGGGCAATATCCCGTTAGTAATACTTTGGACATACCTAGCCCAGGTAATTTTATTCCTCAAGTAAGAACTGATTGGATAGTAGATATCGAAACTGTTAAGAATTACCAGAATTGCCCGGAAATTATTTTAGTTGATTCTCGCGATCGTGATAGATATTTAGGAAAAATAGAGCCTCTAGACCCTGTGGCGGGACATATTCCGGGTGCAATTAATTTACCTTGGAAAGAAGTTACAGAACCATCACAGAAAATTCGCTCTCCCTTAGAACAAAGCCAAAGATGGCAAAAATATCAGTTTGGTTCTCCTTTAGTTGTTTATTGTGGTTCAGGGGTAACAGCCTGTGTTAACCTTCTCTCTTTGGAAATAGCCCAAATTAACAATGCCAAACTATATCCTGGGGGGTGGAGTGACTGGTGTTCTTATGATTGATTAACGATTTATTTCAGTAAATATCAAACTGCGATAATCTTGTCATCTCAATAACATATAATCTCAATATAAGTGTAGAGTTGGGAGGTCAAAATAATAGTTTCGTTTTCTGAGGTGAATATTTTTTTAGTTTATTTAATAGGTAATAATCTCTATTGTCTCAAGAATGCCTAAATTAAAATATAGTTTAGTGGTGGGGAATTCAGCCTGAAGTTGTTTGGTCAGAAAATCCCCACTTTCTTAGTGTTTGGTCAATAAATAAAGGGAAAAAATAATTTTAAAACTAACTCAAAGATATTGAGGCTTGGAAGTTTATTTTTATCCTCTTAATTATAAAAATTGAAAGTATGGAAAGGGAAGCTCGTTATGAGTTTTGCTGCACTAGCAAGGTTTTTTTATTATTAAATAAATGAGTAAATCTTGTTAGTATAGTAAGTTGCGATCTTTTTATTTGTAAATTTTAGGTATATATTAAGTTTATGCGTTTCACTGAGAACCGTCTTTCGATTTTCGTGGACGGGAACAATATGTTCTACGCGCAGCAAAAAAATGGTTGGTTCTTTGACCCCAGGCGTGTATTAGAATATTTCAAAAGTCCTCCCGAACTTACCCTAGTTAATGCCTTTTGGTATACAGGTTTAAAAGACTCCCAAGACCAACGAGGATTTAGAGATGCGCTTATTAGTTTAGGTTATACAGTACGAACCAAAATACTTAAAGAATATTACGATGATAACTCCGGACGCTATTCTCAAAAAGCCAATCTTGATATAGAAATTGTTGTAGATATGTTTAATACCTGCGAACAATATAATCGTGTAGTTCTTTTTAGTGGCGATGGGGATTTTGAAAGAGCTATTGAGCTATTACGCTCTAAAAATACTCATATTACAGTGGTATCTACAGAAGGGATGATCGCTAGGGAATTGAGGAACGTTACAGATTCTTATATAGATTTAAACGATATTCGTGATCGCATCGAAAAATATGATTTTTAAAGAGTGCTAATTCCTAATAGAGAGATAAAATTGCTATAGTTTGTTCTATAGCTAGAGAAAAATATTTTATCTCCATCTTTGCAATTTGCCATGAATAATCAATCAGACCGCATCATCATTTTTGATACCACACTTCGAGACGGGGAGCAGTCTCCTGGTGCAACCCTCAACGGCGATGAAAAGCTACTGATTGCCAGGCAGTTAGCACGTTTGGGGGTGGATATTATTGAAGCAGGTTTTGCCTACGCTAGTCCAGGAGATTTCCAGGCGATTAATCGCATTGCTCAAATTGTCGGAACAGAAGATGGGCCAACGATTTGTAGTTTGGCTAGGGCAACTAAACAAGATATCAAAGCTGCTGCTGAATCGATTGAACCTGCTTACAATTCGCGGATTCATACCTTTATTGCCACTTCTGATATTCATTTGCAGTACAAATTAAAGAAGACAAGGCAAGAAGTTTTAGAAATTGCTCGTGAAATGGTGGCTTATGCTAAATCTTTTGTTGATGATGTGGAATTTTCTCCGGAAGATGCTGTCCGAAGTGATCCGGAGTTTCTTTACCAAGTGATTGAAGGGGCGATCGCAGCCGGGGCTACAACTGTTAATATTCCTGATACCGTTGGTTATACGACTCCCACAGAGTTTGGGGCTTTGATTGGTGGTATTAAAGAAAATGTACCAAATATTGACCAAGCGATTATTTCTGTTCATGGCCACAACGACTTAGGTTTGGCCGTAGCGAACTTCCTGGAAGCTGTGAAGAATGGGGCGCGGCAATTAGAATGTACCATTAACGGTATTGGTGAACGAGCTGGTAATGCCGCTTTGGAAGAGTTAGTTATGGCCCTCCATGTCCGTAGGCAGTATTTTAACCCTTTCTTTGGTAGAAAGCCGGAGTCAGAAGCACCGTTGACGCAAATTAATACCCAGGAAATTTATAAAACCTCCCGTTTAGTCTCTAATTTAACGGGGATGATGGTGCAGCCCAATAAAGCGATTGTGGGGACTAATGCTTTTGCCCATGAATCTGGTATTCACCAAGATGGAGTTCTCAAAAACAAACTAACCTACGAAATAATGGATGCCCAATCCATTGGTTTGAATAATAACCAAATTATCTTGGGTAAGCATTCAGGGCGTAACGCTTTTCGGACTCGCCTCCAAGAGTTAGGTTTTGAACTTTCTGATATAGAACTTAACAAAGCCTTTTTACGCTTTAAAGATGTTGCAGATAAGAAAAAAGAAATCACTGACTGGGACTTAGAAGCAATTGTTAATGATGAAATTCAACAAGCCCCTGAACTATTCCGCCTAGAATTAGTACAAGTTTCCTGTGGCGATCGCGCGACTCCTACAGCCACAGTTACTCTCCGTACCCCCGATGGTAAAGAGTTAAGCGATGCAGCTATTGGTACAGGACCTGTAGATGCAGTTTACCAAGCCATTAACCGTGTAGTTAATGTACCCAATGAATTAATTGAATTTTCCGTTAAATCAGTAACTGCGGGTATTGATGCTATTGGTGAGGTGACTATACGCCTACGTCATGAAGGTAAAGTTTATTCTGGACATTCAGCCAATACAGATATTATTACTGCTTCGGCTAGGGCTTATATAAGTGCTTTAAATCGTCTTTATGGCGCTTTACAACAAAGGGAAAAAGGTTCTTCAGAAGAAATTGTTAGTAATGCAATTTAAGGTTAGCGCTGAATCTTAGTACTTACCTAGGGACACAATTTTGTAAGGTGAGCATTACTCACCTTACAAAATATAATGATGAAAATTCTCATCACACTGTGGAGAAATTGTGTAGGGAACAAAGCCGTGTTAATTTACATTAGACTTGTCCAGAAATTAACTTGAAACCATTACGAAATCTGGACTACATTTTAATTGTTGGACAGGTCATTTGAAGCTAAAGTAGATACTCTTAACTGACAGATTAGATGTAGAGATGCAACCTATGAAACAGCAATCTAGTTAATTGTGAACTAATTGTTGACCGTAGAGATGTTTGATTTTCGTCATCACAAAAATAGACTAAATTCCCTAGAAAAGATCGCACATCACATCAATAACAACTTGCTGAAGTTGGCGACTAGGGGCTTTAATTTCTTCTTTGCTAACAGACTTGCTGTGATATTCCGCTAAACATAACTCTTGATTATCTGGTTGAGAGTGCAGTGCTTTGGGTGGAACATCAGAAGAATTGAGTGACGAGATTGGCAACTCGTTCATATTGGTTAAGGTTATGTCCATAACTACATTTGCTCCTTAAGATTCAAACAATTTCCAGCTTTTCAGTAAGAAAAATACTTGCCAAGTATAGTTTTTGACTGCTCTATCAACCTCGGCCAAATGTCGTATACAAATAAGATTCTTGTGTATGAGGCTATATTGAGCAATTATTTCTTCCTTAAGATAGAAGCCTTAACTATAAACTATATCAATTCTTAAAGTTTTCAGTGCATTTCGCAAACAAACTAAATTAATGAATAAAAAATTTACTCTATTTAGTTCATATCACGTAATTAACTAGGAAATTATTAAGCAAAAGCGAATCTTATAATTAACTAGACCAACTCTAAAAAAATGCTCAATGATCAATGACATTACCATCCCATTGTCCCTGGTTCTCCTTTAAAAGGACCGACAATATCATCAGTTATCCAGCCCCCATAAAAGTTTCCTGGCTGAGGTTTTACTAATTCGCCTTCAACATAGCAAGCAGTCATGAGATTAGGGTAAAAGCCGAAATAGCCTTGAATAGGGACGAAATTAGGGGTAGGTTCAAAATAACTCCACGCCGCAAATTGAACTTGCTTTGCTCCTACGGAAATATGGTAGTAGCAGCAGTAACCCTTCCACTCACACCAAGTCTTACGGGGAGTTTCTTGGAGATATTCCCGCTTAACGTCTTCTGGGGGAACGTAGTATACAGGAGGATGACTTGTTTCTAAAACTCTTTTGCCTCGTCGGGTTTCGGCAATAACTAGATCATTAAAAACAACTTTAATCTGTTTGTGGGTATCTTCTAAAATTGCCGGGCGAGGATAATCCCACACGGATTCTTGTCCTGGTTGTGGTTTAATAGGTTCTGGTTTGAGCATAATTCATAGTAGATATGTGTTTAATTGCTCAGGTTATCGGTTATCAATGATCAATGACCAATGATCATTGATCATTGATGAATATTTAGTTGGGCTATTTGCTGATAGTTATCACCTTTTCAATTAAAGAGATTACATCACTCCTACTTAGTTTCTCTTTACCAACAGCTAAGGCACTGAGAGTTCCATGGGCTAAGGTCAAGGGGATTTTACAGAAATCCAAAGCTGGACCATTAGGTAAGGCCTTAGTATAAGCATCTGCTAAGGCTAAATTATGGCGAGCATATTGGTGCATTTGCTTAGTTTCCCATCCTTCTGGAAAGAAGTCTACGCCACGCTTTAGATCTTCGCTGTGGTTGCGTAAAATATTGACAGCTTGCAAGCCTCTACCAAAACCTATACCTTGGAGACGATTGGTTTGAGTACCATCGTGCCAAGCCCAGAGATCACTAAGGAGCAATCCTACAGAACCAGCTACGCTAAAGGTATAGCGGTCTAGATCTGCTTTGGTATCGATTTGCCAATTACAATAAGCCCAATAGGCCATTCTATCTGCCATGGTTGCTGTGGCTTCCCAAATGCGAGGTGCGATGGTTTCTGGGGCTAAAAGAACCCATTCACCGATTCTTAAGGTAACTTCTTCTAATTGGTTTTGATAGTCAAGTAAGCCCACAGAGAAGTCTGCTGTTTGAGAATCTTCTACTGCCCCCTGCAAGTTTAAGCTAATTGCACGCAACAGCTTGGCTTTAAGAGGGTTACTTAGTTCAGGATGATCTTCAATCTCATCAATAGCCCGCATACAAAGGTATGCTGAAGCAACAGCTTTTTGCAGGGGTAACGGTAAGCGGCTAATGGGTATATAAAAAGTTCTACTGGTTGCTTTTAATATTTCCAATGCTCCTTTATGCAAACTCATCCATCCGTCTCCTCACGAAAAATATGTGTTCTAGCATATAAGAAGAACTTACTTATAGATATGTGATCTGCAATTACTGGCAAATTTTGTAGTTAGAGTTACAGGGTTTTTCAAAAAAAGCAAGAACATTTATCTAAGAATATATCTAAATACCAGGGCAAGACAATAATAATGTTTATGACTTGCCTGATCTATTTTTATAACTAAAACCTTAATTTCAGCTTAAACAAAGCAGCTTTTTCTCTAGTTTCCATGATTAGCTAACTCACTAAGAATATAAATCACAATATTGATTCCTTGTTGCATCAGTAATTACTATTGCCCTCAAGGTTTCTTGCTGTTAATTATTGGTAATTACACTTGCAATAAATTGTTTATTTAGCTTTGAAAATTACAATAATTTATTGCGAGTTGACATATTTCAAAAAAAGTTGTTAGAGTTGTCAACGACCAGAGGGAGTAAATTGATTATCCTTAGTTAGAATAATTATTCTACCGTTATAACTCCTTCACTAGGCAAAAGCATCTTTTTCGGCAAGTGCTTTGGCTTTTTGGTGCAAATACCACTTAAAGTTAATAATGGTTTTTAACTTGTAACTCCATGTTTTGGGTGTGTCTATCTAGGTTTTTATTCTCCAGGTTTGCGTCTTACCAGATCATTTAGTTCAAAAAGCAAGCATAGTATAATAATTGCTGCTCCTTATAGCTATTTTAAATGGGATCGCAAAATATTTTAGATATATTAGTTTTTTTAGCCTGGGGCTGTTTAATTCTTAAATCTTGGCTAACGGGGCAAATGAAGGATTTGATTCATCCTGATTATGTTTTACCCCTGGTTGTTTCAGGTTGTTTTTTGGTAGGAATTGCCCTATTAAAAGTAATTATTTGGTTTGTGCAGAGTCGCTTCGGTAGAAGGAGAGAAGGGAATGGGCAAGTAAGGCAAGTTAGTTGGGTTCCAGGGAAGTTAAGCAGTGTTTTTTTGTTAGGGATGGCGATCGCCAGTTTATTTATTGTCCCTCAATCCTTGGGCAGTGCAGCAGCCTTGGATCAAGGAGTGGAAGACTATTTAACCTTGACTCCTTCTCAACCCCCTTCAGGATATGTAGCTAAAAAGCCTGTGGAACGTTCCATTATGGACTGGCAAGAAATATTAAATCAAAATCCTGAACCAGATATTTATACAGGACAGGAAGTCAAAGTTAAAGGATTTGTGGTACATTCGGCTCAACTAGATGAGGAATATATTTTGCTTTCCCGTTTAGTAATGACTTCTGGGGTAGCTGATACTTATCCCGTTGCCTTACCTGTAAATTTGGGAACTAATCGTCGGCAAGATTATCCTCCTGATACTTGGGTAGAAGTTGAAGGGGAAATGATGACCGAAGAATTTAATCAAACTCGTCAGATTGCGATCGCGGCTGATAATATAAGAAAAATTCCTTTACCAGAAAGTCCTTATGAAACTTCTTGGTCTTTAAGATAGAGTATTTTACTCTTCACGCAATGACAATCACTGTTTCACAAATTTGGATTTATCCTCTCAAATCTTGCCGAGGTATTTCTCTTCAACAAGCAGAAGTTACTCCTAAAGGTTTTAAGTGGGATAGGGAATTTATGTTTGTTGATGAGAATGGTCAATTCTTAAGTCAAAGAAAGTATCCGCAGTTGGCTAGGATTAAAGTAGCAATTGCTAACAATTGTCTTTCTTTAAAAGCAGAAAATAGTAACTTAGAAACCATACAATTACAACCTACTCTAGAAGGTAAAGAAATTGCTGTCACTATTTGGCGTAGTCATATAACCGCTATTGATCAAGGGAATGAGGTGGCTAATTGGTTACAGAAATTCCTCAATCAGAGTAAGAATTTTCGCTTAGTTAGGCAATCACCTCAATATCCTAGAGGTGTTAATTCTCAATACGCTGTTGCCAAAGGCAATTCAGTTAGTTTTGCTGATGGCTATCCTTTTTTGTTAACAGCAACTGCTTCCTTGGCAGAATTAAATAAGAGAATTAAAGAGTATTATCAAAACGAACAACCACAGGTACAAATGAATAGGTTTCGTCCTAATCTTGTCATAGAAACCGAAGAAGCATTTATAGAAGGAAACTATCAAACTATTCAAATTGGTGAAGTGACTTTTGCTGCTGTAAAACCTTGCGATCGCTGCATAATTACTACTACAGATCAAGTGACCGGAAAGCGAAATAAACAACAAGAACCATTGAGAACATTAGGGACTTTTCGTAACTTTTCTACTAAAGGGATTCTCTTCGGCGAAAACCTTATTCCTCACAACACAGGTACTATTAAAGTAGGGGAAGATGTTGCTTTTAGCGGTTTGATAAGTGCTAGTTGCTAATTGCTAGTTGTAATGTTTATTTGGGTTGGCTTGGGCTGTAAGTAAACCGAAGAAATACTATTATTATTTCCTGAACTTAATTTAACACCAGAACAAATATTTCAGTCTTGATTTAACGCCTAGTTAACCTCTGTTTCTTGAAATTGTGAAACAAAAGTAGATTGAGATCAATTAAGGTGTCACTAAAACAATTATCCCGTGACGGCGAACACTGATCAAAACTTCCTTTTCAAAAACAAACTCGCTATAATCAGCAAGATCATCAATTCCAATTACGTTTAAAACAATTTCAGCCACCAACCATATTGTTATTTTAATCAATGCCCTTTGCCAATTGTATTTGCTCACTTTCTTACTCCCTCAAATGATAGCCGGGGGTTTTGCATAGGAAAAAAAGAATTTTGACTATCCCCCTATATTTCTATTTCTCTTGCTTACTGTGCTAAAACTTGGTTATTCAGAAATCTTTACAAAGTTGTTGACCTGGAAACAAAATAATCTTGCTAAAAGCTTACACACAAACTTATTTGGTGAACTGTGACTTCTATGAAGTTTTAAACAAGATTCTATGAAGATTCGATAAAATTCAAAATAATTCTCAAATAGATAGTATTGTCTGAAATTAATTGTTTACCATGAACTTTTTATCATCTTTATTGCTTATTCATAACTGAAATGATAATCCGCGATGCTACAGAAGCAGACTTACCAACCATTGTCGAGATTTATAATGCAACGATTCCCAGTTACACCGTCACAGCAGATACAGAAGCTGTTTCTGTTATTAGTCGTTTAAGTTGGTTTAAAGATCATGATGCTAACCACCGCCCTATTTGGGTTAAGGAAAATGAGGAAGGTGAGATAATTGGTTGGTTAAGTTTCCAATCTTTTTATGGTCGTCCTGCTTATAAAAAGACTGTAGAATTAAGTATATATGTTGCTTCTGAGTATCGTTGCCAAGGAGTAGGTAAACAGCTTTTACAACGTGCTATTTACCAAAGTCAGAGATTAGAAATCAACACTTTGTTAGGGTTTATTTTTGCTCACAATGAACCAAGCTTACGGTTATTCGAGAAGTTTAGTTTTAGTGAGTGGGGTTATTTGCCTAGAGTAGCTGATTTAGATGGGATTGAAAGAGATTTAGTGATTTTAGGCAGGCGTATTTAAGTGAAGTTAAGTGAAGTTAAAAGTCATGTTTTGCTACTATTTGCTGATAAAAATCTTCTAAGCCTTGGATACAATTTTTATCATCAAAAAGGCGATTTTTGTGCTGATTAACTCTTTCTTGAATAGCTGCTCTCAACGCAGAATTTAATCCTAACTTAACTGCTATTTCTATGTATTTCTCTTCCGTTTTCGCAATAGTTTCTGTTACTTTAATCATCTTTAAAAAACTATCTGTATGACGACCTCGCATAAATTCTGTAGGCAAAGTTACAATAGGAAGATTGCAGGCGATTGCTTCTAAACTAGTGTTGCCTCCTGACCAAGTTATGGTATCTAAATAAATATCAGATAATAGGTTAATATTCAAGTAATTACTACGTCCAAGAATCTTACGGAAAAGACAATAATCTCCGTAGTCTAAATCTACTTTAGCGAAAGTACGTTTTAGTCTTGGCTTAAGTAATTCTCCTCGCAAGAAAAGAAATCTTGCTTGAGGGACACTCTGGGCAATGGCTGGGAAAATATAATCGTATTGTGGTAAATATTTAAAAGGTGCTTGACAACATAAATAAATAACTGCTTCTTCTTCTAAATCATAATCTGCCCTAGTTTTACTAACAGGAGGAATATAAGGTTGAGGATAAGCAACACCAATATTAGGCAAACGAATTAGGTTTTCTGAATAATGTTCTTGAGCATTTTTTGCTTCCATTAACTCGCTAGATAAAAAGTAATCAATAGTTGGTAAACCAGTAGTTACAGGATGTCCCCAGGCTACACATTGTTTCGGGGCAAGGCGTAAACCCGCCATCGCCATTGTTGGGGCATCCATGCCTATTTCTGGGTAAATAAGAATGTGGAGTTTATCATCAACTATTTGTTGACAAGTAGCTTCTAAATTATGGGGAATGTGGTGAAAAATATCGCTATATTCTTTAAATTGTTCTGTCACCGCATCAGAGCTATTTCCTGTGTAGTAACAGTGGATGGTAAATTGATTGCGATCGCAATAGCGTAACCAACCTGTTAACCAAAGAGTACCACTGTAAGAATGCAAATAAGCAGAAACATAACCAATACGAATCTTCTGATTTTCTTGAACAGGAGGCGAAGTTTTTTCTTCTACCCATTGGGGATAATTAGCCCCCATAATACGATGAACTAAATTACCATACTGAGTTTGTAATTCAACATCATTTTGTGTCTGATAAGCAAGGTAAAAATTAGTTAGACGGCTTACTCCTGCTAAAGCTTCTTGTTTTTGCTGTGGAGTTTCTAACTTGGTTTGTTCAATTAATTCCTGTAAACCACTAATATAGCGTTGTCGATAATAACTGATATCTGTGGCTTTGTCATAAATACTTGGTAATAATAAGTACTTTAAAAGTTTAAAGGTATAATCATCTGGTAATAATTCGACAGCAGCTTCTGCTTTACTAATTGCTTCTTCAATATACCCTTGGACTCGCAAAGTATTTATAATAGTAAAATGCAATTTCCCGTCTCTAGGGTAGAGATTAATTCCTAAAGATAGTGCTTTAATAGCTTCGTTAACTTGTCCGATCTTAGCTAAACATTCATTTAAACGCCAATACAGTTCTGCGTCACCTATTTGAAAATCGAGGAGTTTTTGATATTCTTGGACTGCTTCTTGCCACTGTCCTTGCTGGAATAACTTGTTGCCTAAGTTAAAGAAAAAATCTCCTGCTCTAAACTTATTTAACTCATTTACTGGACAGGAAGTAAACCACTCTGGCTTGAGGTTAAGTGATAATAAGTTTTGTGCTTCCCTTTCTCTAGTTCCTAAAACTATTTGAGTATGAACATGGAAAAGAAGTATTTGCCATTGATATGGCTCTAAATCTCTAACTTCAAGAATTTCTAGACTTTCTGTAACATCTATATTTTCTTCCATAAGAAGATTGAAGACAACACTAGATAAAAATAGGTTTCCTTCTTCTTCTGCAATACCATCAGTATTTATTAGTAAACTAATTTGATTTTTGTCATAATGATTCGTGAGTATGACAAAACATTGTTTTAATTGTAAATATAAATCTTCTTCAGACTGCGACCAATCAGGAAATACAATTAAATTAATTGGCTTTAAGTTAAAAGGTAATCCAGAGATTTCAACTGTTACTGAACTATTAACTTGAGATTCATCTTCTTCTGTGAAGATAACAGGACGAGAGAAATATTTTTGATACAAAGGTTGCATACTAGCAAAATGCCTAAACCTAATCGGTTCTTGGCAAGGATTTGTTAAATACTTATCGTAAGGTGAATATTCCCCTTTAACAAGGGTAACATTTAAGCAATTTGGCAAAATTTCTAGATGTTGTTCCTTCTCTTGTTCAGATAATTTATCAAGCACCTTAAGCACTGCTAGATTGTCTTGCAATTTGTGATTATCACAATCTTTTCTGTCCCAAACTGCTTGAAAAAATTCTTGGCTAAATTCATTAACTCTAACTACTATTACTCCACTATTAACATTGCCAGAAGAACTCTTGGCAAAAGAGATACTTTTTGAGGTAGCTAACTCTATATCGCCCCTTACTATCACTATATCTGCATCCAAATAAACAATTAAATCTCCTGATTTTAGTTCTTTAAGCAATTTAAGAATGTAATGGATTTTTATCCAGTGAGGTGTTCTACCCTGAAGGTTTTCATATTCGCTAATCGCACGGTATTCAAAACCATAATATTGAGCATATTCTTGAAACCGAGGACTAGTCAGATGTTTAAATCTTCCTTCCCATAGTTCTACACCCACTGAAAAAAGAACTTTTTTAAAATTATGCTGATTGCTCACCACTAAAAGCTACCGTCAATTATTTGTTTGTAATTAAATTAGTAATTTGCTTTATTTCCCAACTAGGAATTTGAGTTATTTCTTCTTGTATATTTACAACTTCACTTTCTTGTTTTAAGCTAATTCTAGCTTGAAGACGAGGTAAGAGAAATTGCCATTGTAAAGAACTTAGTTTACCTACAGGAACAATTTCTGCTCCTTCACTAATATCTAATTCTTCTTCCATAAAGAGATTCATAGCAACTCCAGATAACAAAAGATTAGCATCTTCTTGATCACTATCTGCGGCATAGACTAATAAAGTAATATCTTTATTATCCGGATGAGTTGCGATCGCTTTTAATACTTCTGCTAATTCTAAGCCTAATTCTTCTTCTGGCTGCGACCAATCTGGGAATATAATTAAATTAACATCGTTAAGATTTAAAGGTAAAAGTGTAGCTGCAATTAGAGCAGAACTTACTTTGTCCGCCATTGTTGACCAAGAAAAATTCTTAGCTTGGGTAATACCTTGATTAGTCAAAGAATTTCTTACCGCAGGTTTCTGCACTTCACAAAGAGCATTTGCCATCTCTTCAATGTTATTTGCATCAACATAAATAGCCGCTTCACCAGCAACTTCAGGAATCGAAGCATTAGGACAAGTAATCACCGGACAACCACAAGCCATGGCTTCTACAATTGGTAAACCGAAACCTTCATATTTAGAAGGATAAACCAAAGCAACTGCAGCACTATAAGCTAACCTTAATTCTTCATCGGTAAGTTGCAACATATGAACAGTAGTTCCAGCAGTTAAATCTCTTAACTCTGATGGTAGAAATCCTCCACTTCCTGTACAAACTATCTCAAAACCTTGCTTACTAATTAGTTGGTTAAAAGCTTGGAAAAATAGAGGTGCATTCTTATAACTACTAGCTATACCTACTGCCATAAAATAAGGTTTGTTGATGCCGTATTTAGCTTTAAAACTATTAATTTCTGCTAAACTTGCTGGAGAAAAATTACTATCAACTCCACAATGAGCTACAGTTATTAATTCTGAAGGTATATCGGGAAAACACTTTGCTAAATCAACTGCTGTATTTTCAGAAATAGTAATATAACTTGAAGCGTGTTCGATTCCCTTATGTTTCTCTTTCCACATTGGTTCTTCAAAATTAGCCCCTAATACTTCAGGAATCATGTCATAAGCCATAAATACTGAAGGGGTAGAAACAGGAGTTGTATAGTAAGTTGAAATAAATAAATCTGCACCTTCTTCATCGCAGATTTGTTGCAATTTCTCTCTATCAACATCAGTTTTATAATAATTATAGGGTGGAAACATACGATACTTCACACCAGGAATTTTAGGAGATGTTCCTAAGCAATCTATAACTACAATATGATGAATAAAGTTAGTACTTTTCCACGCTTCTAGTAAAGATTTCCAAACTCTGGAAATTCCTGTGCTATAAAGCTGAAAAAAGACACCATCTATAATTATTGTTGGTTGAGGATGAGGTTTGAATAAGTTTTCAAGATAATTTTTAATCAAGTAAGCATCTTGCTGAGGCTTGTAAAGTAAATCAGATGTTAAGTCTGTAGTATAGTGGCAATCAATAAATTTTAAGCCCTGTGCAGAAAAAAGCAAATTCCAAGGACGCACATCTGCTACATTTTCTTGCTTATCAAGATAGTTAAATTGTTTTTCTATTTGGTTGAGTAAACTATCTTTATTTGGAAATAAAATTCTACCAATTTTAGCAATGTCATAAAGTAAACAGCCTGGTTCTAAATCTATACTTTTATTTAAGTGAGTTTTGTAAAGGGTAGCTTTCCCTTCATCACTCTTAAGCAAATAATGTCTTGGTTGTAAAGGATAGTCAATATAAGGAAAAAAAGCTTCTCTGTAATAATTTGGTGTATTTGCATAGTAAAAAGACCTAGTTAAATTAGTATCACAATGAGTACTTGCTTCATAATCTAATTTATTAAACTCAGGCTTAACTATACTCAGTTTATCTATAGTTAGTTGTTCTCTAATGATATCTTTACCACATACATCTGATTCCTGTGGATGAGGCATTTCGATTAAAAGTGATCGCGAAATTTTGCTCACTTCTGTTAGAAAATTCCTAGCATCATCCATATGATGTAGAACTGACAAAAGTAAAGTCATATCAAAGTAATCGCAAGCTAGAGATGCTTTTTTTAACCAATCTACTGTAACTGCCGAGTTGAATCAAAACAACATTTTCTAAACCTTCTTGAATCAATAACTCTTTTTGTAAGTAGGCGTAGTTAGGATTAGATTCAATACTTAAGAAAACATTTTGAGGAAAAAGCTTAGCTAATTGAATAGTAAAAAAACCCACGTTGGAACCAATATCTAATATTGTTTGCTTAGGTTTAATGTAATGCTTAATTACTTCGAGTCTTTCCCAATCATTTTTCCTAACTCCTTGTCTAATCAACTTATCTTTCAAATAAATGGATTGGTAGACTTCTGGTAACTTCTCAATCAATCTGCTAAGTTTATCTAGATTTTTAGAAATGCTCATTATCAATTTAAAGACTATATTTTAGCGATCGCTCCCTTCCTCACCTTGCCCTTGCACCTCCTTAAGCTGAGCCAAAAGCTGCTTTAACTTTTCTTGCTCCGGATTTAACTCAACTAACTTTTCCAACGGTTGTACAGCCTTCTGAGGTTCATTGGTTTGTAAATAAACTTCTACCAAACCTTGGAGGGCAAATTGATTTTCAGGATTTTTCTCCAACGCTCTTTTTAAAGGTGCGATCGCCCCTGGAGCATCTTTCATTGCCATTTTGGTTTCCACCAAACCTTTAAGGGCAAACTCATTCTCTGGTTCCCTTGCTAAAACATTCTCAAATCCTTCTGCTTGTTGGGCTAATGTCTCATCTACATCTACTTCCTGATTAGCTGTTGATTCTGGTGCTTCGGAATCGTTAGTAAAAAGACTACCAAGGGTAAAAAAGGTCGTGCCAATAAAAGCGAAACCGGATAAGATAATCAAAATTCTTGTGATTAGTTTCTTTTCAGACTTAGATTTAGACATGGTTAGCTTGAGGCAAGAAGACAAAGAGAGCTATGTTTAAAGTTACCCAGTTTAAGCTCAGCAACGATCTTTACTTCTGGGTAAACTTGATTACATCGCTACTTTAACAAAGTTGAACCATGAGCGTGCAAGCACGTCCTAATTTTCTTCAATATCTCTGGCTCTGTTTACTTATTCTCTCCGGTATAGTCGCCATTAGCGTATTACAAATGCCGCGTTTGAATAACCTTAAGCAAGATGAAAACCTCTCTCCAGAAACTGCTCAAAAAGAAGTAGAGTCAAGCAAAGCTAGCCTCAATCTGCTAAAAAAATTTCCTGCTTTTGGGTTTGAAAACTTAGTAGCTGATTGGGTATTTATTGAATTTTTAGAGTATTTTGGCGATGATGAAGCTAGACAACTTACAGATTATCGCCTTAGCCCAGAGTATTTTGAAATTATTGTTGATCGTGATCCTCGTTTCTTAGATATCTATCCCTTTCTTTCTGCTAGCACTTCCATTTATGCAGGGCAACCAGAACGTAGTATTAAATTAATAGAACAGGGCTTAAAATCTCTTAATCCTCATGTTCAAAGTCGCTCTTACTATGTTTGGCGTTATAAAGCAACAGATGAGTTACTATTCTTAGGAGATCCTCAAGCTGCCCGCCAATCTTTCCAAAAAGCTGCTGAATGGGCAAGCATTCACCCCGATGAAGAAAGTCAACAAGTAGCCCAAGTTTCTCGCCAAACTGCTCAATTTTTAGAGAATAATCCTGATAGTAAATCAGCCCAAGTTAGTGCTTGGGGGATGGTTTTGCAAAATGCTGTAGACAAAGAAACTCGCGAAGCTGCGGTGCGACGCATTGAAGAATTGGGAGGTAAAGTAACTGTTTCTGATGAAGGAATAGTTAATGTACAGTTGCCAGAGCAAGATTGAAGTCGGAAAATGATGCTTTTTACTTCTTTTATCAGAATCTAATTCTTTTTCAGGGATGCCTTATGGACAAGTTGTTAGCTAAGTATAGAAAGTTATTCTTATATACTTTTTGCCTATTTATTATTATATGCTTTGTCAGCTTGGTTGTTTTAAATACAACTAACAATGCCTTCGTAGACCATGTTGAAGGAAACGTAACAGCAGTTTCATGGTTACTACAAACTGGCAACTATCCTCTCTACCATTCTGTAGACTCAACTGAGTATTATAACCTTTTCTTTGGCCCAGCATTTTATCTTATAGAAATACTATTTTTGAAAGTTTCTAACCCAAGTATTTATGCAGCTAAATTTCCTATTTCTTTAGCTTTAATACTAAGTATATTTTTTCTATTTTTGTTAGTTTATAAACTAGTTAATTTTCAAATGGCTATAATTACAACTGCTTATATAACTCTTGTGATTATCTGTTTTGGAAATCTATACGGTAATGTTATCTTTAAAATCAGACCAGATTCTTTGATTTTAATGTTAACTTGCTTATTGACATTAATAATAGTTACTAAGCCAGGAAAGTCAAGCATAGTAGCTGCCATTTTGACTATAGCTATTTGTGTAAACTTAAAATTCACTTCAATAATATACTTTCTCCCCTTGCTCTATGTTATTTATAGTCAGCAAGGCTTTTTTTCTTTATTAATATCTTTGTTTGGAGCAACATTTTTAACTTTACTGCCATTTGTCCATCCTAAAATTTCATTATTTAATTATTTAGCTTGGATAAAGATAATTAGTAATCATGGTCTAGACATAAACTTAATTAAAGAAAGCTTGATTTGGGCTTTATATCTAGTTTTTCCTTTGATTATTTTGATATTCCAGTTATACTTGCTTAACACTAATGAATTAAAAAAAATTTTTTTTAGTAAATATCGATATCATCTGCTTTTACTATCAGTAAGTATCTTGATAATATCCTTAGCTACGGCTAAACCTGGCTCAGGTAAACATCATTTGATTCCTTTTATACCGTCAATACTCTATATTTATATTCTTTTTTTGAGAAAAACTTTTTCTGTTTATTCAAGTTATAAAAAAAGAAAGTCTAATTTAATTAGATCAAACATTGCTTACTTGATTTCGGCACTTGTTTTTATCTTTACTTTCTATCATGGAGGGGTAAAAGGAGTAATATTATGGGAAAAAATTAGCATATCAGGTTCTAAAATAGTTGCTGACATAGAAAAAATAATTGAGCGTTACCCAAACACAAATATAGAAATGGGATATGGAGAAAATACAGGCTATCCCTTAACCTACTATCGCCCCATTTTAGTTTTTCATGGTAATCCTTATCTGATTGATGCTAATGCCTTAATGGATATGAGAAAAGCAGGGATAGATATCAATAATAAAACTATTGAAGTACTAGACTCTTGCAGCACAAAAATTTGGCTAATTCCCAAAGATAATCAACCTTTTGCGCAACCTAGCTACTACGATAATAGTCCCCCTCTATTTAACAAAAAATTTAAACAAGTTTTTTTCAACAAATATCGACTTCAGGAGCAAAGTGAGTTTTTTGATCTCTGGTTTTGTCAGCAGGATGTTTAGCCTTGTGCATCAAATTGTTTCATATTAAATAAATGAGCAACTAACTACAGGAATCCAAAGGGAAGTTTAATTCAGGTTAAGAGTGAAGAGGCTGCTGATGCTAAACGAAGAGCAGCACTTTTAGAGGCACGGTTGAGGGATTCTAGGAGTAGATCCAGGGGAATTAAGCTAGAGCATACTTGAAATCAAAGAAAGCTAACGAAAAAGCTATAATTCAGCCAACCTAAGCCTATACCTACAAAACTAAATAGGGTAAGAATTGTAAATGCTTGCCATTCTCCGTAGCCTTCTTTTTGTAAATCCAACCGAGCCAAAGCTCCTGTGGTAAGGATAATTAGTAGACTTGTGAATACTTTGATCCAGCAGAACATGAGTACAGCAGCAAATGATAAGCTCATTATGGAAACAAAGGCGCTGGTATCCGATTTTAACCAACTACCAAAGCAGGTTCTAATCAGCTTAATGGGGGTAGTAAAGGCTCCAGCAAAGAGTAAAATGGAAACTACAACAATTATCCATAAACCCCAGTAAGCAGTGGAGCTTGATGATAACCAGTTTAGAAAAGATGGTATTGATTTTAACCAAACTAGACGGGAAATATTTTCCTGCCACTCATCTTCTCTGGCAATAACCGTACTTACTTTACCTATATGCCAACCAAAAACACTGTAAGCTAAAAGTAATAATCCTAAAGATAATTTGGGAACTCTAATTAAGAATGACATAAGTTAAGCATTAAATGGCTTGAATAGGGTAGTTTATCGCTCTTTAAGCAAGAGAAGTGTGCTTGTCTACCCCCAGCAAGTTGTCCTTGGCTGTGATCGAATTCACAAAGCCTAATGATCTACATCGTTCTGCTTAGATAGAAAAATCGGCATACTTAGTATTGACTGAACTCTAGCCGAGTCATCAATAGGGAACACATTAGCAGCCGACAGATTCTGTATAGAAACTGTCGGTTTTTTGTATAGGGATTTTTTGCTGAAGGCGAAGCATGGGATAGAAAAACATAAAACTTAATGCTCAAACAATCTCAAACACTTCGCCCTAAGACAATTGTAATTTTACTTTGTCAATTTTTGTTTAGTTTAGGACATCGCTTGAATAATGTAGTCGAAGTAAGGGGCTGTTTCTTGAGCATCGTCTTCACTAAGTAAAGCTAAAGATGCCTCTTTTAAACAACGGATCGCTTCTACCATTCCAGGGACAGGTACATCAAGGGCGTTGTACATCTCTCTGACACCGATCAAGCCGATATTCTCTATGGGGGCTTTGTCCCCAGCTAACACCCCATAGGTGATCAAGCGTAAATACCAGCCATAGTCCCGTAAACACTGTTTGCGTTCACGGTTTCCATTAGCATTGCCTCCAGGGGCAATAAAATCTGGACGCTTTTGCCAGAGATTTTTGCTGGCACGATCAACTATCTTTTTTTCATTTTCTGCTAAGGTTTCAGCGATGCGTACTCGCTGCTCTCCGGTACACAAAAAATCTTTGATACCTTTGAGTTCTCCACTGCTAGGATAGCGGAGTTCATCGTCTGCTTTGAGAATAACTTGACTAACTACACTCATGATATTTCGAGAACTTTTAATATCTGTTAGTTTAGCTACTCTATGGGACACAAAGAAAGGGAGAAGGGTAGGGTGGAAAGTAACAAATTAAACAATCTTAATATTATTGACCATTGGCAACAAGGGAAATTAGTGGAGGTGGAAATTACTGATATTAGCGATCGCGGCGATGGTACAGGACGTTTCGGGGATCGTGTTGTTTTTGTGCAGCAAACTGTAACAGGGGATCGCGCTTTAGTTCGGTTAGTGCGGGTGAAATCGAAATATGCCTTCGGTAAATTAGAAAAACTTCTTACTCCTTCTCCCCATCGCATCCGCCCTCAATGTATTGTTGCCGATAAGTGCGGTGGCTGTCAGTGGCAACATATTAGTTATGAATATCAGTTAACAGTGAAGCAAAATCAGGTGCTGCAAGCTTTAAAGAGAATTGGCAAGTTTGAAAATCCTCTTGTTGCTTCTACCTTAGCTGTGGCTTCTCCTTTGGATTATCGTAATAAAGCTACCTATCCCCTCAAAAGAGCTACTAGTGGGAATGTACAGGCAGGTTACTATCGTGCTGGTAGTCATCAATTAATTAATCTTAATCAATGTCCAGTGCAAGATCAGAGATTAAATCCTCTTTTAGCTGAAGTAAAAGGAGATATTCAAAAGCAAGGTTGGTCAATTTATAACGAAGAGTTAAATAGAGGTAAACTGCGGCATCTCTCTTTACGTATTGGTAAGCGTACTGGAGAAATGTTGCTAACTTTAGTCAGTCGGGAGGGTAACTTATCGCAATTGGAAAGCCAAGGCCAAGAATGGTTAGAACGCTATCCCTCTTTGGTAGGAGTTTGCCTGAATTTAAACCCTAATTCTACTAACGTTATTTTTGGTTCCCAAACTCTGAGTATTGTTGGGCAGCCTTATTTAACTGAAGAGTTTGCTGGACTAAAGTTTCAACTGTTGCCTCAAACCTTCTTCCAAGTCAATACAGAGGCAGCAGAGAAGTTATTAGAGGTAATTCATCAAAAATTAGATTTACAGGGTCATGAAGTCCTTGTAGATGCCTACTGTGGAATTGGCACTTTTACTTTACCCTTGGCTAAAAAGGTGCGGTTGGCTTTTGGTATAGAAGTACAAGCTGATTCTGTAGCGCAAGGAAAGTTGAATGCTCAGACTAATAAGATTAATAACGTTTCTTTTCTGTGCGGAACAGTAAAAACCTGTTTGCCGCAACTGGAATTAGTTCCAGATATTTTACTTCTCGACCCTCCTCGTAAGGGTTGCGATACTGCGGTTATAGAAACTATTTTGCAAATTCAGCCGCAACATTTGGTTTATGTTAGTTGTAAGCCAGCTACCTTAGCTAGGGATCTCAAACTTCTTTGTCAAAATGGAATTTACCAGTTGAATTTTGTCCAACCCGTAGATTTATTTCCTCAAACAGCCCATGTTGAATGTGTTGCTTTCTTAGAGAAAAGCAAATAAGGCTAAACTTTTATTTGCTATCTCCATTGCAAATTATTTGGTAGTTCTGCTGAGGTAAATTCAATGTGAATAACTCTGCGGTCACTAGGATTCTGAGCAGTTTGAGAACTGTGAACTAGTAAAGGTTTCATGACTAGAATATCTCCTGCTAAAGCTGAGCAATTGATAGCAGTGGATTTGATTTTTTGAGTTCTTTCAGAGTTTAAAAGTCCTTGTTTATGGGAGCCTGGAATAATACGCAAACAGCCATTACTTGAATTAGTATCATCTAAATGGAAGCGTAGAGTAATTATCGATTCAAGAATATTAATGGGAGGTTGAACATGAGGAATACCTGCTTTAATAGACCAAGGATAAAAACCTGGTGTTTCCATCTTTTTTCTCACTGCAATAGTTAAATCTTGATGCCAAGGAACACTCCAATTAACTTGAGTATTTTTATTGAAAAAGAGACTGCGTACAGGAATCATATTTTCACCAGTTATTGAAGAAACTAGGGAAATAATTGTTGTTGAGGTACAAATTTGCTGTACTTCTGGAACTAGTTCTAAAAGATTGCGTAAACCGTATTTTGGTAAACTTCTTTTATTGATTACTGAGTTCAGGGCAGTTTTCAGAATTTTAACTTGCTTTTCTGTTAAAAATTGAGGAATGATACAGAAACCTTCTTTGGCAATTAATTGAGAGTATCTTTTAGAACTCATAGATTAATTGATAAAAGTGTTATTGATTTTGCTCTCCTAGATTTTAATATAGAGAGTGAGGTAATGTTTCTATCAAAAATTAACAAATATAATTATGTCTAAATTAGAAATACAAAACTTAAGAAAAGAATATGCAGCTAATGTAGTTCCGGTTAAAGATATTAGTATCAACGTAGAAGACGGAGAATTTCTTACCCTTCTTGGCCCTTCAGGTTGTGGCAAATCTACTTTACTACGTTTAATTGCTGGCTTAGAGCCTCCTACGAAAGGAAATGTTGTTATTGGCAGTCGCAATGTTAACAAAATTGCACCGGGCGATCGCAACATAGCTATGGTATTTCAAAGTTATGCCCTGTATCCCCATATGAGTGTCGCGGAAAATATTGGTGCAGCTTTAAAGTTAAGAAAAATCTCCTCAGAGGAAATCAAAAATCGAGTCACAGAAGCAGCTTATAAACTGGGTTTAGAAAACTTATTAGATAGAAAACCAGGACAACTTTCCGGGGGACAAAGACAAAGGGTTGCTTTAGCCCGTGCCTTAGTACGAAACCCTGATGTATTTTTGTTAGATGAGCCGTTAAGTAACTTAGATGCTTTATTACGGGAACAGGTGCGGGCAGATTTAAAACAGTTATTCAAAGAGCAAAACAAGCCGGTTGTCTACGTTACTCATGATCAAACCGAAGCCATGACTTTATCGAGTAAAGTTGCTGTATTGCTTGACGGCTTAGTACAACAACTTGATCCTCCTAGTCGTATTTATAGCCATCCGGCTAATCAATTCGTAGCTGGTTTTGTAGGCAGTCCTCAAATGAATCTCTTAACTCTTTTGTGCGAAGGAGATTTGGCCATTTTAGGAGATTTTAAAATTCCTTTACCAAAGTTAGCCACGAAACCGGCTCAAATAGTCTTAGGCATTCGTCCTGAAGATATTGGTATCATTCCTACAGAAGAATCCTTAACCATACAAGGAGAAGTATTTCTGGTAGAAGGATTAGGTAAAGAAAACTTAGTCAGTCTCAAAGTACAAGGATCTGATACTACGATCAGAGCTTTAGTTCCTGCTGATTATCAGTGGGAAGGAGATTTTTTAAATCTATCTGTTTCTCAAAAGCAGCTTCACTGGTTTGAAATTAAAACCGGAGAACGTTTTTAAAAACCAGGCAGTATTTTAAGAACTAGTGTGTCCTAATTACATTGAGGGATAATTTTTAGGATAAAAGGTTGTCCTCAAATAACCCCTTTCCCGTCAATTGAAGATTGATTGGCTACAAGGCTACTAACCTTCAAATCAAATACTCTAACTCTAAATTAGCAGCTACCTGAGCCAGCTTATTCTTATCTTGGGGATCAGCTAAATGAGGCAACAATCCCAACACAGGAAGATTAGTTAACGACTGGATCAAATCAATCGGTGTCCAATCGGCTAACTTTTCCTCCGTACCCGCTTCTCGACAATTAAGTACAATTCCTTTCAAAGAAACACCAAATTGCTTCGCTAAAGCCACATTTGCCACAGTTTGCGCGATCGCCCCCAACTTAATAGGAACTACTAAAATTGTGGGCAAACGCCAATCCCTAGCCAGATCCGCAACTATTAACTCAGAAGTAACTGGTGAACCCAAACCTCCCAAAGCTTCCACAACCACCAAATCTCGCTGTTTTTGTAAATGGTTTAAAGTTTGCCAAACCCTGCCTAGATTAACTTCTTTCCCTTCCCTTTCTGAGGCTATAGGAGGGGCAACAGGAGTATCAAAACACAAAGGAGCAATTTCTTCAGAAGATTGGGGTAAAGAAAAAAGTTGCTGGTACAACTCGCGATCACCAATTCCCGTTTGTACCAGTTTCATCAACCCCAACTTATCCAAAGAACGATATTTTTCCCAGTAAGCAACCAAACAAGTTGTCAAAACCGTCTTGCCTACTTCTGTATCAGTTCCTGTTATTAGTAAGTTAGCCATTGAGAATTATTAGTTGCTTATTATTAGCTTTTTGGTTATGAGTCATGGACTAGCTTAACTCTGCGTGGGAGATGGGCTTGGGGGAGTTGGTGTAGGAGTTGGTGCAGGGGTTGGCGTTGGTGTAGGAGTTGGTGCAGGGGTTGGCGTTGGTGTAGGAGTTGGTGCAGGGGTTGGCGTTGGTGTAGGAGTTGGTGCAGGGGTTGGTGTAGGAGTTGGTGCAGGGGTTGGTGCAGGGGTTGGTGCAGGGGTTGGTACGGCTACTTGTTGTAAACGGATATTAAGTTGATAATCATACTGTTCATCCTCTAAGCCAGCCACCGGTTCTAAGCGAACAATATAGTTTCCAGAAGTAGTAAGCTGTCCTTGCCAACTTTTCACTCCTTGGGCCCAGGTGCTACTAAAGTACCATTTGGCTCGTATACTGACATCAAAACCCCTGGACTACTCACTGTAACAATCAAAACTTGGTTAGCTTGTGCCGGGACAATGTAATCTAAGATTTGATTTGGTTCCAAGCGTCCTTGAGTAGAAAATACTCCACCAGCACTAATATTTAGGAGTTCCTTCTTCACATCAGGAGATTGAGTTGCTGTAGGAGAAATAGTAGGACTAGGAGTAATCTCCTCATTATCAGAACCAAAAATTGATCTCACTATCAGCCAAGATATCAATCCTACTGCTACGGCAATCAGCAAAGTTGCCCCGGCTATAGCCAAAGGATTTTCCCAAAAAGAACCATCACCTTCACTAGGAATAATTGCTGGAGGATCTTCATCTGTATCCCTACTACTAGAAGGTGCGGCAACTGAAGTTGGGGGTAAAGGTTGCCCTACAGCAACAGTTTCTGCTTGAGAAACTCCCTGTCTTAGCTCTGGATGCTCTTGAGCTACTTGAGGGGGAGGAGTAAGGATAGTTGTGGTCGTGGGGCTAGAAATAGCTGCTAGGGCTTGGAAAACTTCGTCTGCTGATTGATACCGATCCCCTGGTTGATGGGCCAACATCCGGTTCAAAACATTAGCAAACTGTTCATCTGTTCCTGCCCAGGTTCGCCAATTCCAACTTAGTTGAACATCATCATATAACTCACTAGGAGGCTTACCCGTTAGCATTACTATTGCCGTAACAGCTAAAGAATAAAGATCACTACTAGGATAAGCCTGTCCTCTTTGAATTTGTTCTGGAGGAGCATAACCCAACTTACCCACTGTTGTAGGTAGAGCATTCATATCTTCTGATTGAAATTGAGTTGCTAACTGTTTAACCACCCCAAAATCAATCAACACAGGTAAACTAATTTGCTGCCCTGCTTCATTAGTCGCAATGGGAGCATCTGGCAAAATAATATTGTCGGGAGCAATATCCCGGTGAATAATCCCTTTATTGTGAATATAAGAAAGAACTGGTAAAAGCTGCTGTAAAGTATCTAAAACTTCAGCTTCTGAGAAAGTTTGTCCGCGCGATCGCCTCTCTCCCAACAATTCCCGATAAGTTTTACCCTCCACATAATCTTGCACAAAAAACAAGCGTCCCTCTTCCTCAAAAGTAGAGCGAAATTGAGGAACTTGGGGATGTTGGATTTGATAGAGTGTCGTTGCTTCTCTTTGAAATAATTCCCGTGATTTTTCTAGAACGTACTCTGAATCTTGGTTAGGAATCAATTCCTTAAGCACACAAGATTCATTAAAACGTCCTTCATCTTCAGCTAGGTAGGTACGAGCAAAACCTCCCTGACCAAGAACCCTAATTACACGATAACGATTATTCAGTAACGTATCTGGAGAAATAGGCGCTTGTATTTCTGACATAGGTTATATTTTTCGGCATCAGATATCCCTCATTTGAAGACAGGGACTAAGATGCACTCTCCTTAGTAAAGTTAGTAAATTATTGTTTTTTGGTGAGGATATTAATAAAATCCTGTATCGCCATAATCATAGAAGGTAGAAGGGATTTTTTGAAGTTCAAGACCATTAAGAAAAAAATACAGCTTACTCTAGTATCGACTTAGTTATAAAGACTTTTACTACCGACGAGTTTGATTAATCTAAATTAACATTCTTCCTCAGTTAACTCCTATCAGAACCTAGTAGATCTTCAAAAGATTAATATTTGCCAAACTTTATTGGTTAGGATGGTAAAACTGTAATGAATCGAGGTTCAAGAGTCTGTTGTGAGCCATTCTGCAACATTACCGCTTCACTCAACCCTGGCATCCCTTTCTGACAACAATCGCCTGCGATTATTTTCTGGTTCTTCTAATCTAGTCCTCTCGCGAGAAGTGGCTCGCTATTTGGGCATGGATCTGGGCCGATGATTCGCAAAAGATTTGCTGATGGAGAACTATATGTTCAAATTCAAGAATCTATTAGGGGATGCGATGTTTATTTAATACAACCCTGTTGTTACCCCGTTAACGACCACTTGATGGAATTACTAATTATGATTGATGCCTGCCGTCGGGCTTCAGCACGCCAAATTACGGCAGTAATTCCTTACTATGGTTATGCAAGGGCTGACCGCAAAACTGCTGGTCGTGAATCTATCACAGCTAAATTAGTAGCTAACTTAGTTACCGAGTCGGGGGCTAATCGTATTGTAGCTATGGATTTGCATTCTTCGCAAATTCAAGGCTACTTTGACATTCCTTTGGATCATGTCTATGGTTCTCCTGTACTCTTAGATTATTTAGCCAGCAAAAATTTACCTGACTTAGTAGTCGTTTCTCCTGATGTAGGAGGTGTTGCTAGAGCAAGGGCCTTTGCTAAAAAGCTTAATGATGCCCCTTTAGCCATTATCGACAAGCGTCGCCAAGCCCACAACGTAGCCGAGGTTATGAATGTTATTGGTGATGTAGCTGGTAAAACAGCCGTCTTAGTTGACGACATGATAGATACTGCTGGCACTATCTGCGAAGCAGCTAGATTACTACGGAAAGAAGGGGCCCGCCAAATTTATGCTTGTGCAACCCATGCTGTATTCTCTCCTCCAGCTATAAGTCGATTATCCGATGGAACTTTTGAAGAAGTAATTGTTACTAATACAATTCCTTTACCAGAATCCCAAATGTTTGAGCAGTTGAAAATACTTTCTGTAGCTAACTTATTGGGGGAAACTATCTGGCGTGTTCATGAAGATAGCTCTGTGAGCAGTATGTTCCGTTAACTGAGGAGTAGAGATGGTGTAATAACGTCTCTACTTCATATTTCTTTGCAATCGTTTTAAAATAGAAGCAAAGATATATTTAAAAATATAATGGCAGATCAATTAATTCGAGCTACTGCTGCAGAGGGGGGAATAAGAGCTGTTGGTGTAATTGCCACGCGCCTTACCAATGAAGCAAGAAAACGGCATCAACTTTCTAATGTGGCAACGGCAGCCTTGGGAAGAACTATGTCTGCCGGGCTTTTGCTTGCTTCTAGTATGAAGCAAGCAAATTCTAGGGTTAATATTCGGATCAAAAGTAACGGGCCATTAGGAGGGATTTTAGTAGATGCTGGCTTAGATGGCACTGTTCGAGGCTATGTAGACAATCCAAAAGTTGAGTTACCACCTAACCACAAAGGTAAGCTCGATGTTGGTGGTGCTGTAGGCAAAGAAGGCTACCTTTATATAGTGCGTGATGTTGGCTACGGCTATCCTTATTCTAGTACCGTAGAGCTAGTTTCTGGTGAAATTGGGGATGATATTACTCACTATTTAGTAAGTTCTGAGCAAACCCCTTCAGCACTTCTGTTAGGAGTATTTGTTAATTCTCAAGGAGCTACAGCTTCTGGAGGATTACTATTGCAAGTTATGCCTAAAGCTGCTAGAGATGAAGAATTAGTTGCTCAACTAGAATCTCGGATTTCTCAACTTTCTGGTTTTACTCCCTTGCTAAAAATGGGCAAAACTATACCAGAAATTTTTCAAGATTTACTAGGAGATATGGGATTAAAAATATTCCCAGAAGTACAGATGGTGCATTTTAGTTGCCGCTGTTCTTTCAACAGGGTTCTTGGCGCTCTAAAGATGTTAGGAATCGACGAACTTCAGGACATGATTGAGAAAGATAATGGTGCAGAAGCTACTTGCCATTTCTGTGGGGAAGTTTATCATGCTACTGAAGAAGACTTAAGCAAGTTAGTAGATGATTTACAGGCTAAGTCTGTTTAGGTGAGTTATAGCGAGATTAATTACTCAGTGACAAACAAAAAAAATCTGCGCAAGAAAGTAAATAAAAATAGTCCTGGCTGGTCTTTAACTCAAAGAGATCCCCAAGTAATTGCCTCTTTAATGCCTTTTTGGGAATGGTTTTATCGCTACTACTTTCGAGTAGAAACCGATGGCTGGGAGAATATTCCTAATCAAGGTAAATTCTTGTTTGTTGGCTCCCACAACGGAGGCTTGGCATCTCCGGATATGATGATGATGATGTATGACTGGTTCTGTCGCTTTGGTACAGAACGCTTGATCTATGGATTAATGCATCCCATCGCTTGGCAAGTTTATCCAGGAGTAACCCAACTAGCTGCTAAAACTGGAGCAATAATTGCTCATCCTCAAATGGCGATCGCTGCCTTAAAGAAAGACGCTAGCGTATTAGTTTATCCGGGAGGCGCTCAAGATCTCTTCCGCCCCTATAGTCAGAGAAACAAAATTAACTTTGCTGGTCGCAAGGCTTTCATTAAGCTAGCACTAAGAGAGAAAGTCCCTATCATCCCTGCGATTTCTATAGGCGCTCACGATACCCTCTTCATACTTGGGGATTTCTACAAACAAGTAGAGGAACTGCATCAACTAGGTATGCCTTGGATTTTGGGGATCGATCCAGAAGTTTTTCCTATCTACTTAGGGCTACCGTGGGGATTAGCTATTGGTCCTCTACCTAATATTCCCTTGCCTGCCAAAATTTATACCCGTATTTGTTCTCCAATTATCTTTAAACATTATGGGAGAGAATCTGCTCGCGATCGTACCTATGTTGATGAATGCTATGAGTTGGTAGAAACTACTATGCAGTCAGAATTAAATAGTTTGTCAGCAGAAAAAGGCTAAAGTTCCAAAGTCCAAAAGTCTTATTTGTGTGGTGTTGAGAGTAGATGGGGGAGGTTAGAGAGATATTTATTTTTGAAAAGGTATTGACAAAGGATGTGAGGGTGAGTATATTGGTAAATGCGCGGTTGAAAGGACTTGCTTCTTTCAGCGCCAGCACCTGGAAAAAACAATAGTTTGAAAGCAGTGCGAACCAAGCAAATGTTTTGCTTTTGAAGAAAGCGAAATAGATTGCGAAGAACCTTCGTCAAAGAAATGAATAAGAAGTAGCTACATTGTAAAAGGTGTAGTTATAAAGAGCTTAAGAACTCAAACCATAAAATGGAGAGTTTGATCCTGGCTCAGGATGAACGCTGGCGGTATGCTTAACACATGCAAGTCGAACGGTCTCTTCGGAGATAGTGGCGGACGGGTGAGTAAAGCGTGAGAACCTGCCTTCAGGATGGGGACAACAGTGGGAAACTACTGCTAATACCCGATATGCCGAGAGGTAAAAGATTTATCGCCTGGAGAGGGGCTCGCGTCTGATTAGCTAGTTGGTAAGGTAAGAGCTTACCAAGGCAACGATCAGTAGCTGGTCTGAGAGGACGACCAGCCACACTGGGACTGAGACACGGCCCAGACTCCTACGGGAGGCAGCAGTGGGGAATTTTCCGCAATGGGCGCAAGCCTGACGGAGCAATACCGCGTGAGGGAAGAAGGCTTTTGGGTTGTAAACCTCTTTTGATTGGGAAGAAGAAGTGACGGTACCGATCGAATAAGCATCGGCTAACTCCGTGCCAGCAGCCGCGGTAATACGGGGGATGCAAGCGTTATCCGGAATTATTGGGCGTAAAGGGTCCGCAGGTGGCACATCAAGTCTGCTGTCAAAGGTCGGAGCTTAACTCCGGGAAGGCAGTGGAAACTGTAGAGCTAGAGTATGGTAGGGGTAGAGGGAATTCCCAGTGTAGCGGTGAAATGCGTAGAGATTGGGAAGAACACCAGTGGCGAAAGCGCTCTACTGGGCCATAACTGACACTGAGGGACGAAAGCTAGGGTAGCGAATGGGATTAGATACCCCAGTAGTCTTAGCTGTAAACGATGGAAACTAGGCGTAGCTTGTATCGACCCGAGCTGTGCCGAAGCTAACGCGTTAAGTTTCCCGCCTGGGGAGTACGCACGCAAGTGTGAAACTCAAAGGAATTGACGGGGGCCCGCACAAGCGGTGGAGTATGTGGTTTAATTCGATGCAACGCGAAGAACCTTACCAGGGCTTGACATGTCCGGAATCTTTATGAAAGTAGAGAGTGCCTTCGGGAACCGGAACACAGGTGGTGCATGGCTGTCGTCAGCTCGTGTCGTGAGATGTTGGGTTAAGTCCCGCAACGAGCGCAACCCTCGTTCTTAGTTGCCATCATTAAGTTGGGCACTCTAGGGAGACTGCCGGTGACAAACCGGAGGAAGGTGGGGATGACGTCAAGTCAGCATGCCCCTTACGTCCTGGGCTACACACGTACTACAATGGTCGAGACAATGGGCAGCCAACTCGCAAGAGTGAGCGAATCTCATCAAACTCGGTCTCAGTTCAGATTGCAGGCTGCAACTCGCCTGCATGAAGGAGGAATCGCTAGTAATCGCAGGTCAGCATACTGCGGTGAATCCGTTCCCGGGCCTTGTACACACCGCCCGTCACACCATGGAAGCTGGTAACATCCGAAGTCGTTACTCCAACCAGAAATGGAGGAGGATGCCTAAGGTGGGACTAGTGACTGGGGTGAAGTCGTAACAAGGTAGCCGTACCGGAAGGTGTGGCTGGATCACCTCCTTATAGGGAGACCAGTTTTCAGTTCTCAACCCAATTGTATTGAGGAGACTGAAAACCATCCCAAGGTCGTTCGAAGGAAATAGGGGAGTAAAGCTTTCAAACTAAAGTTCAGGTGAACCTAATAAAGGGCTATTAGCTCAGGTGGTTAGAGCGCACCCCTGATAAGGGTGAGGTCCCTGGTTCAAGTCCAGGATGGCCCACCACCAACTAAGATTGGGGGTATAGCTCAGTTGGTAGAGCGCCTGCTTTGCAAGCAGGATGTCAGCGGTTCAAGTCCGCTTACCTCCACCAAAAGAAAAGATTGAAATAAATTCAGCACCTTGTCTAACTTCAGGAAATTTCCGAGAGTAGAGAGTCTGCTGGGTAATATATCCAGTCAGAACCTTGAAAACTGCATAAGAAACAGAGTAGAAAGTAACAAATGAAAAGGTAGTAAGTGAATGCCCTACTTGATAAGAGTAGAGAGCATTTGCTTGCACGTATCTTCAAATTTTAAGCAACTTGGTCAAGCTACAAAGAGCTAATGGTGAATCCCTTGGCACGTAGAGGCGAAGAAGGACGTAGCGACCGACGAAACGCTCCGGGGAGCTGGAAGCAAGCAATGAGCCGGAGGTATCCGAATGGGGCAACCCAATTTACGGCTAGCTGAATACATAGGCTAGCACGAGCTAACCTGGCGAACTGAAACATCTTAGTAACCAGAGGAAGAGAAAACAATAGTGATTCCCTTAGTAGCGGCGAGCGAAGCGGGAAGAGCCTAAACCATTTACTACGGTAGATGGGGTAGTGGGACAGCTTATCAAGATTAGGAAGGTTAGACAAAGCAACTGAATACTGCACCAGAGAAGGTGAAAGTCCTGTAGTCGAAAGCCCCAATAGTCTGAGCTGAATCCCGAGTAGCATGGGACACGAGAAATCCCGTGTGAATCCGCCTCGACCACGAGGTAAGGCTAAATACTACTACGTGACCGATAGCGAAATAGTACCGTGAGGGAAAAGTGAAAAGAACCCCGGCGAGGGGAGTGAAATAGAACGTGAAACCATTAGCTTACAAGCAGTGGGAGGACGATTAAACGTCTGACCGCGTGCCTGTTGAAGAATGAGCCGGCGAGTAACAGGCTGTGGCAGGTTAAGGGGGTTAAACCCGAAGCCAAAGCGAAAGCGAGTCCGAATAGGGCGAATTAAGTCACAGTTTGTTGACCCGAACCCGGGCGATCTAACCATGTCCAGGATGAAGCTTGGGTAAAACCAAGTGGAAGTCCGAACCGACCGACGTTGAAAAGTCGGCGGATGAGGTGTGGTTAGGGGTGAAATGCCAATCGAGCCCGGAGCTAGCTGGTTCTCCTCGAAATGCGTTTAGGCGCAGCGGTTGACGAGACTTTAGTGGGGGTAAAGCACTGCTTCGCTACGGGCTGCGAGAGCGGTACCAAAGCGATGCAAACTAAGAATACCATTAAAGCATCAACCAGTGAGACGGTGGGGGATAAGCTTCATCGTCGAAAGGGAAACAGCCCAGACCATCAGCTAAGGTCCCCAAATAGTCACTAAGTGATTAAGGAGGTGGGAGTGCTTAGACAACCAGGAGGTTTGCCTAGAAGCAGCAATCCTTGAAAGAGTGCGTAATAGCTCACTGGTCAAGCGCTCCTGCGCCGAAAATGAACGGGGCTAAGTGACTTACCGAAGCTATGGAATATTAAGAATCTTAATATTGGTAGAGGAGCGTTCTGTAAAGGTAGAAGCACTAGCGGCAAGCAGGTGTGGACGATACAGAAGTGAGAATGTCGGCTTAAGTAGCGAAAATATTGGTGAGAATCCAATACCCCGAAAGCCCAAGGTTTTCTCCGGAAGGTTCGTCCGCGGAGAGTGAGCCGGGACCTAAGGCGAGGCCGAAAGGCGTAGTCGATGGACACAGGGTTAATATTCCCTGGCTGTAGAGTGGGAGTTGTTTGAGGGACGCATGAAAGATAGCCACGCCCTGAATGGATTGGGAGGAGTTTACGAACTCCGTGTGGTAACAGATAGTGCCAAGAAAAGCTCAAACAGCGTTGAAAACTTTGCACCCGTACCCTAAACCGACACAGGTGGGCGAGTTGAGAATACTAAGGGGCGCGAGATAACTCTCTCTAAGGAACTCGGCAAAATGGCCCCGTAACTTCGGGAGAAGGGGTGCCACCGAGAGGTGGTTGCAATAAAGAGGCCCAGGCGACTGTTTACCAAAAACATAGGTCTCTGCTAACTCGTAAGAGGATGTATAGGGGCTGACGCCTGCCCAGTGCCGGAAGGTTAAGGAAGTTGGTCAGACCGAAAGGTTGAAGCTAACGACTGAAGCCCCGGTGAACGGCGGCCGTAACTATAACGGTCCTAAGGTAGCGAAATTCCTTGTCGGGTAAGTTCCGACCCGCACGAAAGGCGTAACGATCTGGGCGCTGTCTCGGAGAGAGGCTCGGCGAAATAGGAGTGTCTGTGAAGATACGGACTACCTGCACCTGGACAGAAAGACCCTATGAAGCTTTACTGTAGCCTGGAATTGTGTTCGGGCTTCGCTTGCGCAGGATAGGTGGGAGGCGTTTGAAGTATTCCTTGTGGGGAATACTGAGCCAACGGTGAGATACCACTCCCGCGAGGCTAGAATTCTAACTTAGTCCCGTTATCCGGGACAAGGACATTTTCAGGTGGGCAGTTTGACTGGGGCGGTCGCCTCCAAAAAGGTAACGGAGGCGCACAAAGGTTCCTTCAGGCTGGTTGGAAATCAGCCGGAGAGTGTAAAGGCACAAAGGAGCTTGACTGCGAGACCTACAAGTCGAGCAGGTAGGAAACTAGGTCTTAGTGATCCGACGGCACTGAGTGGAAGGGCCGTCGCTCAACGGATAAAAGTTACTCTAGGGATAACAGGCTGATCTCCCCCAAGAGTCCACATCGACGGGGAGGTTTGGCACCTCGATGTCGGCTCATCGCAACCTGGGGCGGAAGTACGTCCCAAGGGTTGGGCTGTTCGCCCATTAAAGCGGTACGTGAGCTGGGTTCAGAACGTCGTGAGACAGTTCGGTCCATATCCGGTGCAGGCGCAAGAGTATTGAGAGGAGCCTTCCTTAGTACGAGAGGACCGGGAAGGACGCACCGCTGGTGTACCAGTTATCGTGCCAACGGTAAACGCTGGGTAGCCATGTGCGGAGCGGATAACCGCTGAAAGCATCTAAGTGGGAAGCCCACCTCAAGATGAGTACTCTCATGGAGTTAATCCAGTAAGGTCACGGGAAGAACACCCGTTAATAGGCGCTAGGTGGAAGTACAGTAATGTATGCAGCCAAGGCGTTCTAACAGACCGAGGGCTTGACCAACTTCTACTTTGTTTCTTTGCAGTCTTGAGGGTTTTGTTTCTCAACAATGCAAGACCATTTCTTGCCTGGTGTATTTAGTGCAGTGGCACCACTTCGATTCCATCCCGAACTCGACTGTGAAACTCTGTTGCGGCGACGATACTTTGAGGGTTGCCTCCTGGGACAATAGCTCTTCGCCAGGCTCTCTATTTTAACATTAAAGACTCCTCTAACACCTAGAGGGGTCTTTTGTTTTAAATCGCCTAGTTTGTTAGCTTAAGTGACTTTTCTTTCATCAGGCATATAATCACAAGAAAGATTTTTGTCTTTGAAGTATTGATTTAGCAAAATCATTGTGGCAGTAAAGATAAGTCTAGGGTTAGTTAAAACAATTAAAATAAGAACCAGGTATCTTTACTGCAGTAAAATCTGGAACTATTTAGGATGTAAATGTTTTCCTTAACTCAAAATACTTCTCGACAGCGCGAAATCCTTGAAGTTGTCTTTAGCAATGGCTGGGACTATATGCGAGGACTCCTAACAGGAAGCAAAAACGACGAACCTCGCCTTCCTTCTCCTACAGTTCTCCGCAATATTTTAATCGAACTAGGTCCTGTTTACGTTAAACTTGGACAACTTCTTTCCACTCGCCCTGATCTTCTACCGGGAAAGTATGTTGATGCCCTTACAGACTTGCAAGCGAATGTACCTCCAGTAACTTGGTTAGAAGTTGAAACTCTACTTCGCCAACAATTGTCTCAATCCTTAGAAGAGACTTTTACCGTTGTTGAAACTGAAGCTGTAGCAGCAGGTTCTATTGGTCAAGTTCACCGTGCTACTTTAGCTAATGGGCAAGAAGTGGCTTTGAAGGTGCAACGCCCTGGTATTGGCGAGGTTGTAGACCGAGATATCTCCTTAATTAAAAGTTTGGCAGAGTTGGTTTCTTTAACAGAGTTTGGTAAAGATTACGATATGGTAGCTTTAGCTGAGGAATTTACTACTGCTTTAAAAGCCGAGTTGGATTTTACTACTGAGGCTAAATATACTGACCAATTAAGTCTGAATCTTTCTAAAAGTAAGTGGTTTGAGCCAGAGCAAATATTGGTACCGAAAGTGTACTGGGAATTAACCACCCCAAAGTTATTAGTTTTAGAATGGCTGGACGGTGTTCCTTTACTTCAATCAGATTTATCTCAAGCTGATTCTGAGCAAGATAAGGAAAGAAACGAAGTTACTACTTTGTTATTTCGGGCTTTTTTCCAACAAGTTTATATTGATGGTTTTTTTCATGCTGATCCCCATCCCGGCAATCTTTTTTATCTTCATGATGGCAAGCTTGCTCTTTTAGATTGTGGTATGGTGGGGCGTTTAGATCCCCGCACTCAGCAAATTCTCACAGAAATGCTGCTAGCTATTGTTGATATTGATGCTCAGCGTTGCTCTCAGTTAACTTTGGAACTTGCTGAATCTGGGCAACCTGTTAGTTTAGATCGCTTAGAAAATGATTATGATCGAATGCTGCGTAAGTACCACAACCTCAGCTTGTCTCAAATTAACTTTAGCGAAGTATTTTACGAAATTCTCCAAGTTTCCCGCAATAATAAAGTTCGCTTGCCTAGTAACATGGGCTTATATGCTAAGACCCTAGCTAATTTAGAAGGAGTTGCTAGAGGCTTTAATCCCAAGGTTAACCTTTTAGAAGAAGTTAAACCTTTAATGGCAGATTTATTTCGCCGTCAACTTCTAGGGGATACCCCCTTAGAAACTTTTTTAAGAACAACATTGGATATTAAAAGTCTTTCTTTGCGAGCGCCTCGTTTAGTAGAGTTACTTTTAGATCGAATAACTTCAGAAAGTCTGAAGTGGAATATACATTTGCAAGATTTGACTTCTTTAAGGCATAGTCTTGATGATTCGGCTAACCGCCTTTCTTTTAGTATTTTAGTTGGTTCGTTGATTATGGGAGCAGCAATTATTTCTACAGGTTCGCAAACACCCCAATTATCTTTGATTACGAGTGTTCTTTTCGCTGTAGCTAGTTTTTTGGGTTTATGGCTAATTGTGAGTATTTTAAGGTCGGGGCGTTTGAGGTGAGAGATGACAATTTACACACTCCAATAATTAATCAACATCAATTATAAAATGGTTATGAATAGCCTTCGACCTTTTCCAAAAAAGATATGGAATAAACTCGTTGCTCTATTAGCTGTTGCTAATCTCCTTTTAGTCTTATTTAACCTCAGCTACATTCCACTTAGGGATATTTATTTACGACAAATTCCTACTTTAGTGAGTTTATATGATCCTATTAAAAGTATTGAACCCCACCCTGATACTAGTCGCTATTTAAACACAGTAGATATTTTAGTCAAAAAACTTCCTAAAGTAGGATTATCAGATCCAGAAACCACAGAAATTTTCGCTCTATTGCGACAACAAAGTACGGATATGTTAGCAGAAAATCCTTTTTCTGTCGCTAACAAATTTGGTACTTTTGCGAAATTGAAACGGCGCATTAAATATCATCTCAATACTCAATCAGCAAAAGAAGCTTTTAATCAATTTTGGACTCAAACCTACTTTTCTCAAGTAACTCCTCCTGAAGCATTAGAATTCTTTAATCGTAAACTGCGTCCTCTATTAGAAGTTAACTATTACCGTTCTGTAGATGAAAATGGTCAATTTATTGATGACTTTTGGCGCATTGATTTGTATTTCATTGTTTTTTTTGGTCTAGAATTGCTCATCAGAAGCTTTAGGAAATCTCGACAAAGAGAAGATTTAACCTGGGGGGATGCCCTCCTACGCAACTGGTACGATGGACTGATGTTGCTTCCTACCTGGCGTTGGTTAAGAATTGTTCCGGTAGCAGTACGCTTACATAAATCTGGCTTAATTAACTTAGAACGTATCCTTGCCCAAGTTACCCACGAACCTTCTGCTTACCTAGCTGATAGGGTAGGGATGTTTTTAATGGTACGTTTAATTAATCAAACCCAGGAAGCAATACAAACTGGAGAAGTCGCTAAAATGCTGCTGCAACCAGGGGATTATATTCAAGTTAGCGATGTAGATAAAGTAGATGCAATTTTAGATCGTATTTTGCAAATCGCCATTTATAAGGCTGTTCCTCAAGTCCAACCAGAATTAGAGTCTCTGTTGCATCATAGTTTAAAAGGAGCCTTCAAGCGCTCAGATTTTTACCATGCCCTACAACAAATACCAGGGCTTGCTGCCCTACCTCAAGAAGCTACCGAACAGCTAGCTGATTATTTATCCCAAGCAGCCTATGAGGTGCTAGCTACTTCCTATGGGGATGTTCAAGGAAGAGAATTATTTGAGAATCTAACCACGAAGTTCAAACAAGTTCTGCGGCAAGAGTTACAAGATGAAAAAACTCAAGCAGAGCTTCAATCTTTGTTAGCTGATTTACTTGAAGAAGTTAAATTAAATTATATCCAAGGTGCGAAAGAAGATGATCCAGAAGAGATTTTAGCCGAAGCAGAAGAGTTACGCGATCGCCTAGAAAGATAAATTTGAGATTGCTTTTTCCTTCCTTGACATGATATTATGTATATGGTGGATAAGGTGCGCTCCTAAAAATCATTACTTTTAACTAAAACTTGATAAACTCCACAGCAACTTATTGAAAAATTTAGGTGAGCTAAAATTTTCCTAAAGTGACATCAAGATTGAGCCAAAATCAAGTTAAGGATGTTCAATTCTTTAGAGTTCATTAGATATTTATCGCTAAAAGACTTATTTCTCATTTCTCTAAGGCTATAACTACGAAAGAACAAAAAAGGGAATTTTTCGTATTTATAACCTATGGGAGCAACTTGACCAATAGAAAAGATTGAGTTTACATAAAATTCGAGAAGCTGACGAAATCTTTGATCCTCTGGTTCGATTTCTTGGTTGCTAAAATAAACTGAAAAAACATCACCTACTAAAAAAATAAACAAAGGAACAGCATAATATTGGTCAGGGTATTGGCTATCTTGTTCTAATCTTTGGTGGCGATGCTTCTGTTGTTCTAGTTCTTCTACTAGTTGTAAGGTTTTCCGAATTAAAGCCTTGGTACTTTCTGAAAGGTAATGCTCTTGTTGTAGTTCTGATAATATTTCAGCCAAATTTATAGTCTGCTCATCTATCTTAAGTCGATAAACTTCTTCTACTTTTTTATCAACCAAAGGTACTAATAGTAAGCTACCAGCTACGTAGCCTGCTTGAATAGGTGGGAAATTGAGCAGATTATCTAAACTGCCATCAATTGGTTTAATAAATTCCTGACGGATATTTTCTAGCAACTTCAAATAAGATAAGCCATTTTCGGTAGCTTGATTAGCAGTATTATAAATAGTAATTTCTGTTGTCTTCATCAACTCTTCTAAGCGCTGATAAGCTTGTTGTAGCTGCAAATTATTGCTGCGCTTTTGATGTTCTTTCCTAAGTCTTTTAATCAAGTTTTTGACTTTGTTACTTAAAGATTCACCTGCTGTAGAAATAGATTTCCCTCCCACGGGAATCATCATATATTTTTCATTAGCGATATTACCATAACCGAATATTCTTGTTTTAATTGAAACCTGAAGTATAATTAAGAAGTTAAGTATATTTAGTTTACTTTCTTGTAAGGCGAATTTACGATCGTCGGCATCTTCTAAATAGTAAACTGCTTGTTCGGTGATATAAAAGATTAACTGCTGTTCTTCTGCGTCTATTTCAGTATTTCCTCTACCTCTATAAATTACTTGAATTACTTCCATTAAGTTAGCTTCAATTTCAAAGCGAGGTAGTTCAACTAAGATATGTTTGGCACGAGGAAAAGATAAGCCGCGACTAGCAGAAGCTGTCATGAAAATGAAGTTTACCTTGTTTTTGTATTGAGGTATTGTTTGTTTCTCTGATTCTGATAAATCAGCGTGTATTTCTAGATAATCTTGATAAGGAGTGAATTTTCCTTTATGTTTTTGAAGAGTATTAATTAAACTGCGTAATCTTAATTTGTCTTGAATATAAATAATTATTTGTTCTGTAGGGAAGTTAGAAGTAATTTTATCAATATCTTTAATTATTTCGTCTTGGCATTTATCTTCTAAATCATATTTTTTGATACTATATAATTTTTTATTCTTCTCTTGAGATTTTAAGGAGTGGATGAAAGTTTTATAGGTGATTTGTAAACTTTTAGCAGGATAAGAGTTGGTATTGATGGCAACGGCTTGATTGTTATTGAAAGCGAAAGATTCTTTAGTCAGACAGTGATCATTTTTTACTGCTTTGCGGAAAAATATTTTGTTAGGTTCTGCCGTATGATCTGATAGATGTTGTTGAATAACGTCTGTTTCTACAAGGGAGGCATCTGCAACAATAATTTTGGTATTAAAATAGTTCCGGTTAGTTAATCCATATTGCTTTAATTTTTGACTTACTCCTAATAAGAAATTCACGCCACTAGAGTCCCCTGTAATTTCATCAATGGCAATAAAAATATGTTTAACCTTTTGAGATAATTGCTGTAGTTTTGCTTCAATAGGTTTGTTATCAGTTTGACTATAAACATCCCTAAAGATGCGTCTAAGATGATGTAATGTGTTGCCACCAGTAGATAGTTGTTTTAGTGACTGTATGGCAATAGTAGCGATTATATTGTTATGACCGTTATTAAGAAGGCTGTAAATAGCTTCGGACATACTATGCAACACCCCTTTTCTATTACTGCCACTATCTTGTAGGCGAGTTGCAGTTTTTCTGGTGATGCCTTCAGATTTATGAGGAGTAAATTTTATTTCTTTACCTTGAGGAATAAAATCTACAGCTTGTAAGGCAAAAGAATCATTCCTAGTGTTATTACAATATTGTACAGTTAATTTACCTTGATTTTTGCTAATTAAGATAGAGTCAGTGTTGATTAAAATTAGGAGATCATCGCATAGCGAATTTTCCTGAGAATCTGTTTTGAATTTTTCAATAATATCTAGATTAACTTGAATACGAGGGCTGATATATAAAAATAGAAATCCTTCTTTCAAAATCTGGCTTTGTTTGAGAAAGTTACTAATCGCTGTAGTTTTACCAATACCAGGATTCCCAGTTAAAAAGACATATAAACTCTCGTCATTTAAAGACAGGGATTGTTGAATTAATTCACCATGGGCTTGTTGTAAATTCAATTCAGGTGATAAATTCAAGCCCTTAGCAATGTGATTAGGAATAGTATCTAAGTAGCTATTAAAATCGGTAAAGCTTTCTTGATGTGTTACTAAATGTATACCATCCTTAGATATACTTAAAAGCTCATCAACAAACTTTTCTCCATCGGCAAAGCTTCTTTTCGCTTTTCGCCTAATAACTTTTAAGACTTGTTCTCTTGCTGAAGTTATTTCTTCTGGCAAGTGCTTTTGGCGATAAATATGATAGCAGGTTTCTAAAAGCCCAAGGTTATCTTGCTGAAGACATAGAGAAGCAGAGTCGCGATCACTATAACCAATAAGGTTAAAAGTCACTTCATCTTCTGGTGAGATTTGTTGCTGAGATTTTAGCCAATTCCAGAAGCTATAAGCATAACTTCCAGCTTGGATAGTCTTCATAGTTTCTTTGTCTTTGCAAACAAAAGCTTTATAATATTGAGACAAGCTTTCTGACAATAAAGGCTGGTTATTTTTACTATCTAAGCCCAAGTTAGCAAAGACGCTTTTAGATTTGAGGTAAATAATGTTGCTAAGGAGAATTTGGCGTAATACTTCTATATTATTTAAGTCAGCTAAATCTCTAATCGATTTGATAGAAAAAATCGAATAATCGAGAACTAAGATTCTTACTTGATGTCGATAGCGAAAGTAAATCAAGCTATCGGCTTTAAAAAACTCTCCTGTTTGACTATATTTGTTCGTATCTACATTACTAATATCTATTCCTAGCTCCCTAAATTGAGATAACCAATCTCTATATACCTGATCATCTCCTTTATAATAAGTATTCAAGCTATTATCGTCAGCAAAGCAGCATTGAAAATAAACAACTTGTATTCGCTTTAGTTTGCGTGAACTATTCCAACCAATAGCAGTGAAGTACTCGTCTAAAAAATTCAATCCTGCTAAAAAGCTTTTTTGTAAAAAAAAGGTTGCCCATTGCTTAATAACGCCTCTATCTTGCTGGCTAATTACCCCCACCTCATCTATTAACTTACGAACAATTTTCGGAAAGCCAACCTGTGCCAAATCTTCTTTATAAAAATCAGCATAATTACATTTAATCTCTTTTTGCTTAAGATAAGTCAGCATACCGATATTAAAGCCAACTTCAAAAATACGACCTAAGTTTTGACCTAAGTTAGTATTGTTCATAAGCATTTATCTTCAGCTAAATTGGCATCTAAAGCATCATTGACTTCATTTAAGAAAGCTAAACAATTAAACTCTATTTTCGGTTGTATGTGAGGGAATATAGACAAAGCTCCAATAGATTCGCTACCAATAATATCCTGATAAGGATCTAACTTTAACTGAATCTCTTTATTGTCTGCTTCATAACGAGAAAAATGGAATAGGGTTAACAATTGCAGAATTTCATTCTTTAAGCCACGATTTTCGTCGTTATCAATTAAACCAGCATAAATATCGTTAGTATCAAGAAGATTCTGCTCATAGACATTTAACAGCGTAGAATAAGAAATAACCCCATTATAATACTTATCTTTGCCTCCTACTTTAATGCCGTTAAACAAGTTAAAGAAGACTGCAATTTGTTTGGTGGGGTCATTAATAATGTTAGTTAATTCTTCTGCATCTTGAATATATAAAGACTTACGTTCAATCTGCTGCATACTAACCACATAATATTTATCAAAAAAGACAGGATAAATTTTCAAATCTTCTTGTTCTCCTTTAAGATTGCGAATTACTGAAGGAGACATAAAATATAAATTGTCCTTTTCTGTTGCTGTTAAATTCAAACTTTGAGAATAAGGAGACTTGGCAATATACAAAATATGTTTGTAGCCATCTTGATAAAGCCTTTCTACTTCTGTAATTACAGCCTCTGGATCATTATAAAGTCGTTTCTTTTCATAGTGTTCTGATATGGTCTTGCTAGTATAAACTAAAACAGAACCATCATCTTGACGGTTTATTTTGATTATTTCCCCTATTAGATTAGATTTTTGATAACTCCCTCTCCAAGCGCGATCACATTCCCGGCTAGATACCACCACTATGGCTAATTTATTAATCTTGGGGTGAGGGAAAGGGTTTTTCAATTCAAACCGCTTAGGAAGCACATTATAAAGAGAAGAAAGAGCATTCTTAACTTTGTAAGTTTTAACGTCTTTCACTCTAAATCCTTGAGTATTGGAGCGATGATTGATATTAAAGAGATGAGCTAAAACAGCGAAGTTGTTCCGAAAGAAAACTTCTGCTTTCAACGGATTTCGCTTATCTCCTAAGTGCATTCTCACTATAGGAATAAATAATCTACGCTTTAGCTTTTTAGTTGCTATGTCGAGGAGAATTTTGAGACTAACATAACTAAGTAAAGAGAAGACAAAGCGATAGATAAACATTTCTCTGTTTTGGGTTTTCTGAAAAATATCTTGCTTGAGTCTGTCGCTTTGATAAGGAAATAAGATTAGCTTTGTATCTTTGAAGCTTTGCTCAAAAGCTTTTCTGCATTCCTCTTCTCTTGGTACTAAAAGAAGAGGAATAGTAGGAAATTTTCCTGTAAAATATTCCATAGAAAACTCTTGACTATCATCGGCTTCAAAATAACCAATCTCATCAATTTTTATATCGCCAGAAAGATAACACAAAGAACTAGCATCAATACTAGTATCACCTACAGAAATATATTTTAAAGCGGTTTTAGTTCTTCTTAAATCCTCACAAAATAGAGTATTAAGTAGATCTACTTTATTAACATCTGTTTCTAAAATACCTTGTTTAACCTTGATCTGAATCGGATATACCCTAGAACTCCATAACTGAGAGGTTTTTAGCTTGGTTCTTAAAAGGTTCTTTAACTTGTTGATTTTTCCTTCAGTATTATGCTTCCTAATTCCTTTAACAATACCTCTTAATAAACTACGTTTCTTTCCCTCATCAGAACCTTTTAAAATAGGTAGAATATTCTCTTCAAACTTCTCAATAACTTCATAATCTAAATCAGAGTTAGCATTATGATCTTCTTTATGAGGAGCATTCCCGGCAAAAACGAAAAAATATAATACTGCTAATCGTATTACCTTCCTAGCAAACCATTCTTTTCTAGACTCATTTTCTAATTCTTCTTGATGCTGTTGACTATTAGGGTTAAGTAAATCTAAATTATATTCTAAAACCGTTTTCCCATCTTCAGATTGAATCTTACCTGCCAACTTGAGCTTCAAACCAAAAATGAAATTTAATTCACCTTTATTGTCATCCCTAATTTCTCCTAAATTACCATCAATTTGGGGAATAATTGGTAATGAATCAAAAGCCTCAGCACGTGCGAATATTTCCTTAAGATTAAAAGCTGTTTCTCCATAAACAACTCGATAATCTCCATCTGGCTTGTCAGCAGTATTGATGTAAGCTTCTAAAGCTTGCAAACGTCTAATGAGAACTTCTAAATAAATAATATCTTTATGTTCACCAATATGCTCCAATAGATATTCTAAATAGTTAATCTTGGCGGTGCGTTGAACTTTAGCGATCGCCTCTGTATCCATCAAGCGTTTTAAGGCATACCAATCAGAATCTAGTTGATCTCGATCTTCATATAAATCCTCCAAAACATCAGCTAACTCATCTTTACTGTCACTGTCGGCGAATTTGTGATTTATATAATTACTTAAACTTTCTTTTAGCTGTAAATCAAACTCTCCTTTAGTATTTTTGATGCGAATAATCAAACGGTGAAACTTAAGGAAGGGATTATCCTTATCTTCATGCTTAAGAGTAAGTCGTTGCTTAGATAGCCCGGTATACTTTTTCTGGAAATCATAATTAAGGCTAATTTTGTCCCCAACCTTACCTTGAAAGCTAGCTAAAGGAGTATATAAATCCTTAAGATAATCTTCTAAACAACTACATTCATTCTCTTTCAATAAAGACTCTAAATATGCCTGCAAACTCTCTCTAATTTTTCTGTTGTAATCAACAAAACTATCTCTTGAAGACTCCGTTAAACTAGTAGTCGCAACCTTCCCTCCCCGCCAATTACTCCCCAAAGGCATCTCTATTGTCTTTGTGATAGCTACGTTATAAGCAATCTCATCTATATTAATAAATAGCTGTTTACCATTTTTGGAGATTTTAAAAGGATTAGTAGTTTTGAGACTTTTTAAGATAGCTGCTAGTAGACTGCTGTAATCGAGACTAACCAGGCTGCGATTGCCTTCTCCAATAGTATTTACCATAATCGTGATATCTTAAAATTTAATAGTTTGGGGTTTGGGGGAAACCAATTAACTGAGTAAATTACTGCCAAAATTATCCTACAAAAGTATCTGCTCTTTTAAGCACTTGCACCGAATTATTTACCTAATCTGAACCAAAATGATTAATCAGAATCATAATTGCTCCCTACAAAGGTAGGTAAAACTCTCCTCAATTACTACTTGACAAAAGAATTCCTTTGTGGGTCTAGCTGTATCTATTTTCCTGAATTCCTTGAATTGTTAGCAATTCCAGCCTTCTGTATCCATCCTCAAGAAAAGTATTAGCACTCTCCCCTCAAGAGTGCTAAATTGCTAAATGAAAGCATAGCGGAACAGAGGAAATTCATGGCAAAAATCGTTTCGTTTAAAGACGACTCAAGACGAGCCTTAGAACAAGGGGTCAACGCCTTAGCTGATGCTGTACGCATCACATTAGGGCCTAAAGGCCGTAATGTTCTTTTAGAAAAGAAATTTGGCGCACCACAAATCGTTAATGACGGTATTACTGTAGCTAAAGAGATTGAACTAGAAGACCCCTTAGAAAACACTGGGGCGCGACTAATTCAAGAAGTAGCTTCCAAAACTAAAGATATTGCTGGAGATGGCACTACCACTGCTACAGTAATTGCTCAGGCATTGATTCGCGAGGGCTTAAAAAATGTCACCGCAGGGGCCAACCCTGTAGCTTTACGTCGTGGTTTAGAAAAAACTATCGCTGAATTAGTTAAAGAAATTGTCAGTATCGCCAAGCCTATTGAAGGGGATGCCATCGCTCAAGTAGCTAGCGTCTCTGCTGGTAACGATGAAGAAGTCGGCAGAATGATTGCCGAAGCGATGAACAAAGTTACCAAAGATGGCGTAATCACTGTAGAAGAATCAAAATCCTTAGCCACAGAATTAGAAGTGGTAGAAGGAATGCAGATTGATCGCGGTTATGTTTCTCCTTATTTTGTCACCGATCAAGAAAGACAAATTGTTGAATTTGAAAACCCCTATATTCTGATTACTGACCAAAAAATCAGCGCGATCGCTGACTTAGTTCCTGTTTTAGAACAAGTAGCCCGTGCCAGTAGACCTTTATTAATTATTGCTGAGGATCTTGAAGGGGAAGCTTTAGCTACTTTAGTAGTTAATAAAGCTAGAGGGGTACTCAATACCGCAGCGATTAAAGCACCTGGGTTTGGCGATCGTCGCAAAGCAATGTTACAAGATATTGCTGTACTCACTAACGGGCGGCTCATTTCTGAAGAAGTTGGTCTGAAATTAGAAACAGTTTCTTTAGATATGTTAGGTTCAGCCCGTAAAATTACCATTACTAAAGAAAACACAACCATTGTTGCTGGTGGAGATAATACAAGCGATGTGCAGAAACGCATTGCTCAAATCCGTAAGCAATTAGAAGAAAGTGACTCTGAATATGATAAGGAAAAGCTGCAAGAGCGAATTGCTAAGTTAGCTGGCGGTGTCGCTGTAATTAAGGTTGGTGCAGCTACTGAAACCGAACTTAAAGACCGCAAACTTCGGATTGAAGACGCTCTCAATGCCACTAAAGCAGCAGTAGAAGAAGGCATTGTCCCTGGTGGCGGTGCAACTCTAATTTATCTTGCTAGTAAGATAGCTAGTATTAAAGATAGTTTGGCAAATGAAGAAGAGAAAGTCGCCGCAGACATCCTTGCTAAAGCGCTAGAAGCTCCTTTGCGCCAAATTGCTAACAATGCAGGGGAAGAAGGTTCTGTTATTGTCGAAAAAGTACGCAATAGTGACTTTGGTGTTGGTTTCAATGCCTTAACTGGGGAGTTTGAAAACCTGATTACAGCAGGTGTTATTGACCCGGCAATGGTTACTCGCTCTGCTTTACAAAATGCTGGTTCAATCGCTGGCATGGTTTTAACTACCGAAGCCCTTGTGGTAGAAAAACCTGCGCCTGAACCTCCCATGCCTGGTGGTGATATGGGCGGCATGGGCGGCATGGGCGGCATGGGCGGCATGGGCGGCATGGGCGGCATGGGTATGATGTAATGCTCTTTATTCGCCATTAGCACCGTAGCTATAGTCTTTTTAAGGCAGCCTGTTTTTTCACAAACAGGCTGCTTTTCTCATAAATACTTGAGCAAAATTAATCTAAATCAGCTTGATGTTCGCACTTAAAACCTTTTTTTTCCCAAGTGTTAATCTCCACATCCTTCAGCCTCGTTAAATCAGGACAGGAAGGACGTACAAATTGGCTGATTATAGCCCAGAAGAAACTGCGAGTAATATCCAAAGTTGTTTTTAAACTTGACTCTTGGTTTCCAGGAATGCCTTTTTCTGGGGCAATATCTGTTTCTACCCAAATACCATGGGAACCAAGGATAATTTGAGCCATAAATTGGGCGCGGGGGAGATGAGTTTGGGACGTGATTAATTTAACTTTATGAACTTTCCAGTTGCGGAGAATATCAAGTCCATAATAAAAATTAGTAAAGGTACTATTCGCACAATGCTCTAACCAAACATTTTCTTTAGCCGCTTTTTCTCGTTCAAAAATCAACCAAATACAAGGTTCTAAAGAACCCTGAGAAATAAGAATCTTTGCTTGAGGATAATCTTTAACTAAGGTTGCTGCATAAATTTCTCGCCGAATGCTACCCCCTAAAACCAAGAAAGCATCCACAGGTTGCTGTCGGTGCAAAAATAGTTTTATGCTAATTATTAACAACCAGATACTGAAAAAAAGTACTACGGCAATTCCAAAGTGCTTTTTATGGTTAGCCATTGAGGTTAGTTAGTAAGAAACTTTGAAAGATATTCTACCTAAGTAGTGTAATCGTGTGACATAAAAAAAGCATATATTATATTGATAACATTCCCCTGTCATGTCTACTTTAAAATACCCTTTCTACAGTCATAGATGTTCTCTCGACTAAAATATCAAATGAGTTCTTGGCGATCGCAAGCTTTATCGACTTGGAAAGGTAGAGTGGCGGTAACAAGTGTGGTGGTTACGGGGTTGGTATTAATTACTCGTCAGTTGGGCTTCTTACAGGGCTTGGAACTCAGCGCCTATGATCAGTTGCTACGCTGGAAACCAGAAAGAGGGGGAGATGAGCGTATTTTAATAGTTGGTATCACGGAAGAAGATATCAAAAGCACTATTAAAGAATTTCCCATTTCAGATGGAACCCTTGCTGAAGCTTTAAACAAAATTCAAGCTAGTAAACCCAGAGCAATTGGTTTAGATATTATTAGGGATGTACCAATTGGCAAAGGTCGTAATAAATTAGTAGAAGAGTTTGAGCAACCTAATTTGGTGGTAGTTTGCCAAATGAACGAGGCTGAAGATCCTGGATTTGCTCCCCCTTCAGAACTTCCTTCAGAACAAATAGGTTTTGCTGATTTTCCCCAAGACATAGATAACGTCTACCGCCGTAGTTTTTTACTTGCCCTTCCCCCTATCCCAGAAAGAGAGTATAGCAGTCAACATCTGTGTAATGATTCAGAATCAGAAGAATTGCTCTATTCTCTCTCCTTAGCTGTATCAATTCTCTATTTAGAAGAGGAAGGAATTGAAGGAAAAATTACTGAATATGATGACCTGCAATTAGGAGAAACAATCTTCCCTTTTCTCTCTCCTAATGCTGGGGGTTATCATAGCACTGACGCTGACGGACTACAAATTCTAATCGATTACCGTTCTGCTAAGAACGCAGCTAAACTGGTTAGTCTCAACGACATTCTTACAGATAAAGTAGATCCTGAATTAATCCGCGATCGCATTATACTTATTGGCTATGAAGCAAAAAGTTCCCAAGATACCTTTAATACTCCTTACAGCGCTGCCCTAAAGACAAATCCGAGGATGCCTGGGGTTGGGGTTCATGCCCAAGTTACTAGCCAAATTCTCAGCGCTGTATTGGATAATCGTCCCTTGATTTGGTATTTACCAGATCCGGTGGAATGGTTATGGATCTTGATTTGGTCAGCATTAGGAGGTATTTTAGCTTTACCAAAATTGAAGTTGTGGCAAGTTGCCTTGGTTGATGGTGTTTCCTTGGGGGTTTTGGTTGGTGCAAGTTATGGCTTATTTTTGTTAGCAGGGTGGATACCTTTAGTACCTCCAGGTTTAGCTTTGATAATGACTTCTGTCGGGGTTATTTTAGTTGATAGAGTACCTGCGATTAAAAAGTTACTCAAAATTGATATTGATATTGATTGGGAAAGGGTAAATAAAGATGTCAATGAGGCTTTGGGATCTGTAGCAATAGAAGAAGAAGCAGCCTCATCACTTCTTGAATCTGCGCCAGAACAAGATAACTACTTAACTCAGTTGCAAATTAGGGCTGAAACTAGGCGCAAGCAAACGAAGAAAGCGACAACGGGAAGAGTTATTGCTGTTAATCAAGTTTCAGAAACAGCTACTAAAGATAATTTTTTGGCCCAACTCCAAGATAAAGCCCAAACAAGAAGAAGCAAACGTCAGGGTCAAATTACTGAAATTTCTTTACCAATACTAATAGAAGAAGAAAACTTTTTAGGGCAGTTGCAACAAAAAGCTCAAGTCAGGAGAAATCAGACAAGAAAAGCATCAGTTAAAAGAGTAACACCTTCAGTTAACCTAGTTTCAGAAAGCACTGCTAAGGATAACTTTTTAGCTCAACTACAAACTAAAGCTCAAACAAGAAGAAATAAAATGCAGCCATATCCTCCGGTTGCAGAAACACCAACCACAGAAAGTAACTTCTTAACTCAACTGCAAACCAAAGCCCAAGTAAGACGCAATAAAGCTAAGCAAACCCCTACTCCAGTAGTTAATCAAGGTTCTGAGACTATAACCAAAGATAACTTTCTGACGCAATTGCAAGCGAAAGCGCAACTACGACGCAACAAAGGTAAGCTAAAAACAACAGCCCTTTCTCCTCCGATTACAGGAAGTTATATTGAGCAACTCAAACAACAATCAAAGCAACGCCTACAAAAAGCAGTTACTGAAGCTTCTCCCCCTCCAGTTGTAACAACCAAGCAAACTCCTCATAGCAAGGTGCGTAATAAGTACTTGGAAGATCTTTTAGCTAGATCAAGAAGATTGAGGGAAGGTTAGAGGAGAAAGGGTTGCACTAAGTTCATCAGGATTCTCTTTAAAGAGATACTTACAGGAGCGCGATCGCGATTTACCGTGAGGTTGTAGTCAATAGAGCTTAAGAAGTTTATTTCTTGTAGAGCCTCAACCCTTACCCTTGCCGTTTACCCTTCACTACAACCAACATATTTCCGAGACAACTAAAGAAAAACGGTATTAGAGCGGTGTCACTTGAATTTCCACCTCAGCATCTACTTCAGGATGAAGTTTGACTTGAGCTTTGTAGAAACCAATCTTATTGATTTCTGGTAAAGTGATACCACGACGATCAATCTCTTGCCCTGTAGCAGCTTCAATGGCTTCAGCCACCTCAATACTAGTCACTGTACCAAAAATCGCCTCGTCTTCTCCCACTTGCTTTTTAATATTGAAACGACCAATAGTTTCCAAAGCTGTCTTACGGCTTTGTGCCTGACGTTTGATCTCCTCTAATCTTTGTCTTTCTTTTTCTCTTCTTTGTTCTACCTGCTTGATAATTCCACGAGTAGCAGGAACAGCTATTCCTTGAGGAATTAAGTAGTTACGAGCATAACCTGGGGCAACTTCTAACAAGTCTCCAGATTGACCTAGTTTACTAACATCTTTATTAAGTACTATTTGAACTCGCTTAGCCATAATTTTTCCTCTCGGCATTGCCGCTTAACTATAAAGTGTCTCAAAGCAAAATATTTTTGAGCAATAACATTCTATATTATCAACTCTGCTCGAATAATTGCAGTTTAATTTTTGGAAATGGGGTTTGCTCCGGCATTTAAAGAAGCCGGGAACAAAAAACTATAGCAACCGCCAATGAGGCATTCACCTCAAGCAGGTATCTCTTTAATATCTTTCAACCTTGCTATAAACTTTAGATTGACAACTTGTCACATGGGGAATTTAAGTCATGGCCCGCATTAATCCCTACACTCTACGAATGCAAATCTCTCGTATGTTTGAGCAAGGGCAATCTTTCTTTGCTAAGACAAAAGTAGAAGATTGGTTACGAGAGCGTAAAGAAAATCCCCTGGAGTACGATGTTTTATTTCATCAAAGACCTGCTCCGGAAGGTTCAGACCTAACTACCACAATTGAAATAGAACTTCGGCGTAAAGATGAAACTCCGGTAGATACTTGGTTACAAGAAGAAGTTAATCGTTATCAGTAGTGAGGATTCGATTTTTTCCAAAGTCCAAAAGTCTTATTTGTGTGGTGTTGAGAGTAGATGGGGGAGGTTAGAGAGATATTTATTTTTGAAAAGGTATTGACAAAGGATGTGAGGGTGAGTATATTGGTAAATGCGCGGTTGAAAGGACTTGCTTCTTTCAGCGCCAGCACCTGGAAAAAACAATAGTTTGAAAGCAGTGCGAACCAAGCAAATGTTTTGCTTTTGAAGAAAGCGAAATAGATTGCGAAGAACCTTCGTCAAAGAAATGAATAAGAAGTAGCTACATTGTAAAAGGTGTAGTTATAAAGAGCTTAAGAACTCAAACCATAAAATGGAGAGTTTGATCCTGGCTCAGGATGAACGCTGGCGGTATGCTTAACACATGCAAGTCGAACGGTCTCTTCGGAGATAGTGGCGGACGGGTGAGTAAAGCGTGAGAACCTGCCTTCAGGATGGGGACAACAGTGGGAAACTACTGCTAATACCCGATATGCCGAGAGGTAAAAGATTTATCGCCTGGAGAGGGGCTCGCGTCTGATTAGCTAGTTGGTAAGGTAAGAGCTTACCAAGGCAACGATCAGTAGCTGGTCTGAGAGGACGACCAGCCACACTGGGACTGAGACACGGCCCAGACTCCTACGGGAGGCAGCAGTGGGGAATTTTCCGCAATGGGCGCAAGCCTGACGGAGCAATACCGCGTGAGGGAAGAAGGCTTTTGGGTTGTAAACCTCTTTTGATTGGGAAGAAGAAGTGACGGTACCGATCGAATAAGCATCGGCTAACTCCGTGCCAGCAGCCGCGGTAATACGGGGGATGCAAGCGTTATCCGGAATTATTGGGCGTAAAGGGTCCGCAGGTGGCACATCAAGTCTGCTGTCAAAGGTCGGAGCTTAACTCCGGGAAGGCAGTGGAAACTGTAGAGCTAGAGTATGGTAGGGGTAGAGGGAATTCCCAGTGTAGCGGTGAAATGCGTAGAGATTGGGAAGAACACCAGTGGCGAAAGCGCTCTACTGGGCCATAACTGACACTGAGGGACGAAAGCTAGGGTAGCGAATGGGATTAGATACCCCAGTAGTCTTAGCTGTAAACGATGGAAACTAGGCGTAGCTTGTATCGACCCGAGCTGTGCCGAAGCTAACGCGTTAAGTTTCCCGCCTGGGGAGTACGCACGCAAGTGTGAAACTCAAAGGAATTGACGGGGGCCCGCACAAGCGGTGGAGTATGTGGTTTAATTCGATGCAACGCGAAGAACCTTACCAGGGCTTGACATGTCCGGAATCTTTATGAAAGTAGAGAGTGCCTTCGGGAACCGGAACACAGGTGGTGCATGGCTGTCGTCAGCTCGTGTCGTGAGATGTTGGGTTAAGTCCCGCAACGAGCGCAACCCTCGTTCTTAGTTGCCATCATTAAGTTGGGCACTCTAGGGAGACTGCCGGTGACAAACCGGAGGAAGGTGGGGATGACGTCAAGTCAGCATGCCCCTTACGTCCTGGGCTACACACGTACTACAATGGTCGAGACAATGGGCAGCCAACTCGCAAGAGTGAGCGAATCTCATCAAACTCGGTCTCAGTTCAGATTGCAGGCTGCAACTCGCCTGCATGAAGGAGGAATCGCTAGTAATCGCAGGTCAGCATACTGCGGTGAATCCGTTCCCGGGCCTTGTACACACCGCCCGTCACACCATGGAAGCTGGTAACATCCGAAGTCGTTACTCCAACCAGAAATGGAGGAGGATGCCTAAGGTGGGACTAGTGACTGGGGTGAAGTCGTAACAAGGTAGCCGTACCGGAAGGTGTGGCTGGATCACCTCCTTATAGGGAGACCAGTTTTCAGTTCTCAACCCAATTGTATTGAGGAGACTGAAAACCATCCCAAGGTCGTTCGAAGGAAATAGGGGAGTAAAGCTTTCAAACTAAAGTTCAGGTGAACCTAATAAAGGGCTATTAGCTCAGGTGGTTAGAGCGCACCCCTGATAAGGGTGAGGTCCCTGGTTCAGAGTCCAGGATGGCCCACCACCAACTAAGATTGGGGGTATAGCTCAGTTGGTAGAGCGCCTGCTTTGCAAGCAGGATGTCAGCGGTTCAAGTCCGCTTACCTCCACCAAAAGAAAAGATTGAAATAAATTCAGCACCTTGTCTAACTTCAGGAAATTTCCGAGAGTAGAGAGTCTGCTGGGTAATATATCCAGTCAGAACCTTGAAAACTGCATAAGAAACAGAGTAGAAAGTAACAAATGAAAAGGTAGTAAGTGAATGCCCTACTTGATAAGAGTAGAGAGCATTTGCTTGCACGTATCTTCAAATTTTAAGCAACTTGGTCAAGCTACAAAGAGCTAATGGTGAATCCCTTGGCACGTAGAGGCGAAGAAGGACGTAGCGACCGACGAAACGCTCCGGGGAGCTGGAAGCAAGCAATGAGCCGGAGGTATCCGAATGGGGCAACCCAATTTACGGCTAGCTGAATACATAGGCTAGCACGAGCTAACCTGGCGAACTGAAACATCTTAGTAACCAGAGGAAGAGAAAACAATAGTGATTCCCTTAGTAGCGGCGAGCGAAGCGGGAAGAGCCTAAACCATTTACTACGGTAGATGGGGTAGTGGGACAGCTTATCAAGATTAGGAAGGTTAGACAAAGCAACTGAATACTGCACCAGAGAAGGTGAAAGTCCTGTAGTCGAAAGCCCCAATAGTCTGAGCTGAATCCCGAGTAGCATGGGACACGAGAAATCCCGTGTGAATCCGCCTCGACCACGAGGTAAGGCTAAATACTACTACGTGACCGATAGCGAAATAGTACCGTGAGGGAAAAGTGAAAAGAACCCCGGCGAGGGGAGTGAAATAGAACGTGAAACCATTAGCTTACAAGCAGTGGGAGGACGATTAAACGTCTGACCGCGTGCCTGTTGAAGAATGAGCCGGCGAGTAACAGGCTGTGGCAGGTTAAGGGGGTTAAACCCGAAGCCAAAGCGAAAGCGAGTCCGAATAGGGCGAATTAAGTCACAGTTTGTTGACCCGAACCCGGGCAATCTAACCATGTCCAGGATGAAGCTTGGGTAAAACCAAGTGGAAGTCCGAACCGACCGACGTTGAAAAGTCGGCGGATGAGGTGTGGTTAGGGGTGAAATGCCAATCGAGCCCGGAGCTAGCTGGTTCTCCTCGAAATGCGTTTAGGCGCAGCGGTTGACGAGACTTTAGTGGGGGTAAAGCACTGCTTCGCTACGGGCTGCGAGAGCGGTACCAAAGCGATGCAAACTAAGAATACCATTAAAGCATCAACCAGTGAGACGGTGGGGGATAAGCTTCATCGTCGAAAGGGAAACAGCCCAGACCATCAGCTAAGGTCCCCAAATAGTCACTAAGTGATTAAGGAGGTGGGAGTGCTTAGACAACCAGGAGGTTTGCCTAGAAGCAGCAATCCTTGAAAGAGTGCGTAATAGCTCACTGGTCAAGCGCTCCTGCGCCGAAAATGAACGGGGCTAAGTGACTTACCGAAGCTATGGAATATTAAGAATCTTAATATTGGTAGAGGAGCGTTCTGTAAAGGTAGAAGCACTAGCGGCAAGCAGGTGTGGACGATACAGAAGTGAGAATGTCGGCTTAAGTAGCGAAAATATTGGTGAGAATCCAATACCCCGAAAGCCCAAGGTTTTCTCCGGAAGGTTCGTCCGCGGAGAGTGAGCCGGGACCTAAGGCGAGGCCGAAAGGCGTAGTCGATGGACACAGGGTTAATATTCCCTGGCTGTAGAGTGGGAGTTGTTTGAGGGACGCATGAAAGATAGCCACGCCCTGAATGGATTGGGAGGAGTTTACGAACTCCGTGTGGTAACAGATAGTGCCAAGAAAAGCTCAAACAGCGTTGAAAACTTTGCACCCGTACCCTAAACCGACACAGGTGGGCGAGTTGAGAATACTAAGGGGCGCGAGATAACTCTCTCTAAGGAACTCGGCAAAATGGCCCCGTAACTTCGGGAGAAGGGGTGCCACCGAGAGGTGGTTGCAATAAAGAGGCCCAGGCGACTGTTTACCAAAAACATAGGTCTCTGCTAACTCGTAAGAGGATGTATAGGGGCTGACGCCTGCCCAGTGCCGGAAGGTTAAGGAAGTTGGTCAGACCGAAAGGTTGAAGCTAACGACTGAAGCCCCGGTGAACGGCGGCCGTAACTATAACGGTCCTAAGGTAGCGAAATTCCTTGTCGGGTAAGTTCCGACCCGCACGAAAGGCGTAACGATCTGGGCGCTGTCTCGGAGAGAGGCTCGGCGAAATAGGAGTGTCTGTGAAGATACGGACTACCTGCACCTGGACAGAAAGACCCTATGAAGCTTTACTGTAGCCTGGAATTGTGTTCGGGCTTCGCTTGCGCAGGATAGGTGGGAGGCGTTTGAAGTATTCCTTGTGGGGAATACTGAGCCAACGGTGAGATACCACTCCCGCGAGGCTAGAATTCTAACTTAGTCCCGTTATCCGGGACAAGGACATTTTCAGGTGGGCAGTTTGACTGGGGCGGTCGCCTCCAAAAAGGTAACGGAGGCGCACAAAGGTTCCTTCAGGCTGGTTGGAAATCAGCCGGAGAGTGTAAAGGCACAAAGGAGCTTGACTGCGAGACCTACAAGTCGAGCAGGTAGGAAACTAGGTCTTAGTGATCCGACGGCACTGAGTGGAAGGGCCGTCGCTCAACGGATAAAAGTTACTCTAGGGATAACAGGCTGATCTCCCCCAAGAGTCCACATCGACGGGGAGGTTTGGCACCTCGATGTCGGCTCATCGCAACCTGGGGCGGAAGTACGTCCCAAGGGTTGGGCTGTTCGCCCATTAAAGCGGTACGTGAGCTGGGTTCAGAACGTCGTGAGACAGTTCGGTCCATATCCGGTGCAGGCGCAAGAGTATTGAGAGGAGCCTTCCTTAGTACGAGAGGACCGGGAAGGACGCACCGCTGGTGTACCAGTTATCGTGCCAACGGTAAACGCTGGGTAGCCATGTGCGGAGCGGATAACCGCTGAAAGCATCTAAGTGGGAAGCCCACCTCAAGATGAGTACTCTCATGGAGTTAATCCAGTAAGGTCACGGGAAGAACACCCGTTAATAGGCGCTAGGTGGAAGTACAGTAATGTATGCAGCCAAGGCGTTCTAACAGACCGAGGGCTTGACCAACTTCTACTTTGTTTCTTTGCAGTCTTGAGGGTTTTGTTTCTCAACAATGCAAGACCATTTCTTGCCTGGTGTATTTAGTGCAGTGGCACCACTTCGATTCCATCCCGAACTCGACTGTGAAACTCTGTTGCGGCGACGATACTTTGAGGGTTGCCTCCTGGGACAATAGCTCTTCGCCAGGCTCTCTATTTTAACATTAAAGACTCCTCTAACACCTAGAGGGGTCTTTTGTTTTGTTTATGCGTGTCCGGCAATTTTTGTTCCTCCCCGATCAATATTTAAAACTCTAACATCAGCTTGAATTCCTTGTCTTTCCCAAGCTTCAGCCATTGCACTAACCACAGTTCCTGCACTTTCGGAGTTTGTTAATGAAAGTAAAGTTGGGCCGGCACCACTAATTACAATTCCGTAAGCACCTGCACACAAAGCCGCAGATTCTACTGCTTCATAACCACGAATTAAACTTCTTCGGTAGGGTTGGTGCAGTTTATCGGCCATCGCTACCTTTAACCAATCTCTCTTTCCTGTTTCAAAACCCTTAATCAATAATCCTAAGCGAGAGATATTGAATACAGCATCGGCATGACTGATTTGAGGTGGAATAACTTTTCTTGCTTCTTCTGTAGATAGTTCAAAGTCGGGAATGGCAACGACAGAGATTATATCTTTATGCCAAGGTAGTTGACAGATTGACCAACCTCCTTGCTCATTTTTGATAGATAGCTGACAACTACCTAACAAAGCAGGTACAACATTATCAGGATGCCCTTCAATAGTGATCGCTAAATCCCTCAATTGAGATAGTTCTAAGGGTCTTCCTGCTATTTCGTTAGCCCCTACTAAGCCCCCAATTATGGCTGTAGCCGAACTTCCTAAGCCCCTGGACAAGGGAACCTGCATAGAGATTTCAATTTGGATTGTGGGAGGTTGCTTTTTAAGGTGTTGGTATAGTTGTAGGAAAGATTGGTATACTAAATTACTTGTGTTGGTACTGACTTTATTCGCTTCTTTCCCCTTAACAAGGATTTCTACAGGAATTGAAGCAGATTTATCTAGGCAAGTAAATTTGAACTGATTGTATAGGTTTAAAGCAGCACCAAGGCAGTCGAAACCAGGGCCGAGGTTAGCGGTGGTGGCAGGCACTGTTACGGTAATAGAGGAAATATTAGCCATGGGATCTTGTTTTGGGAATGCTCGAACTTGCTTAGATTATCATTTTTTTATCTCACAAATTATGTTGGATACTGAAAGAAAGACCTACTACTAATTCCTAATTACAAATTATGCAAACTTCTGATACGTCTCCAGCAACCTTTGGTGGTTTTGATACAGAAAACCCTCCCCAGCAAACATTAATTGATAGCTGCGTTCACTGCGGATTTTGTCTTGCTACTTGTCCTAGTTATCGTGTTATTGGCAAGGAAATGGATTCTCCACGAGGGAGGATTTACCTTATGGATGCAATTAATAAAAATCAAGCCGAACTAAACGTTGCCACCTCCCAGCATTTTGATTCTTGCTTAGGATGTTTAGCTTGTGTTTCTACTTGTCCTTCTGGAGTAGAGTATGGCAGATTGATTGCAGCTACTCGCTCTCAAGTGGAGAGAAATCAACCCCGTAGTTTGGCAGATCGCTTACTTAGGAAGCTAATTTTCAGTCTTTTTCCTTATCCCCAGCGTTTACGCTTTTTACTAGCACCTTTATATTTATATCAACAATCTGGTCTACAAAACTTTGTCCGTGCTACTAATTTCCTTAAGAAGTTTGCCCCTCGTTTAGGGGCTATGGAGTCGATTTTACCAAAAATCACCCTAGACTCTTTTCAAGATAACTTACCACAAATTATCCCAGCCCAAGGAAAAAAGCGTTACCGGGTTGGTATGATTCTTGGTTGCGTACAACGTTTATTTTTCTCTCCTGTTAATGCTGCAACCGTAAGAGTATTAACAGCTAATGGCTGTGAGGTGGTAATTCCCCCTAAGCAAGGTTGTTGTGCTGCCTTACCTGCTCACCAAGGGCAAGAAGGGCAAGCACAAACCTTAGCAAGGCAAATGATTGATAGTTTTGCGGATGAGGAGCTTGATGCAGTGATTATTAACGCTGCTGGTTGCGGTCATACATTGAAAGAATACGACCATATTTTAGCAGAAGATCTACAATACGAACAAAAAGCTGAGGAGTTTGTGGCTAAAGTGAAGGATGTACAGGAATTCTTGGCAGAAGTGGGGTTGATAGCCAAGCTGCATCCTTTGACTGATGGGGAATTGGACCTAGTTTACCAAGATGCTTGTCACCTCTTGCACGGACAAAAAATTAGCTTACAACCCCGTCAGTTATTGAGGCAAATTCCGGGAGTGAAGTTAAAAGAACCCCTTGATGCAGCTTTGTGTTGTGGTAGTGCCGGGGTCTATAATCTGCTCCAACCAGAAGTAGCTGATGAGTTAGGGGAACAAAAAGTAGCTAATTTGGTTAATACTGGTGCAGAATTAATCGCTTCTGCTAATCCTGGTTGTTCTTTACAAATTAAAAAACACCTCGATTTGCAGGGGAAGAATATAGAGTTAAGACATCCGATGGAATTGCTAGATTATTCAATTCGGGGCGTACAATTACATTTTTAAGAAGGTTTCAGGCTCTTTATAAACTCTACCTTAATTCTTGAAGAAGGATAAAGTAGTAAAATTTCTTATGGTTTCATGTTTTTTTTATGTTGTAATATTGAGATTAGATACTACGCTTCTCTACCTGAAAATCAGCATTTCCTCAGTTTTGACTCCAAACTAGAGCAAGAGCTATCAGCAAAGTGAAGTTAACAGGCTCCATTGCATAAAACAAAGTTGTTATACAGTAGGCGAAAGAACGAGAGTACTAATAAAGGGAAAAATAATAAATCTCTAACCGTCTCCTAATTAAATAGTTTGGACTCTGATAACTATTAGTCAGTTGGATTTAGTGCTATCAACCGATGGCACCTTAAATACTATGCAAATATATCCTCCTAATGGTTGCCTTTTAATTGCTAAGCAACCAAGGCTGACAACCAATGACTACTATCAAAAAATTAAGCATGGATGTTAATCAAATAAACAATTCCTCTTCTCCCCCGGCGGCAAAAAAGCCTCCCCTTATTTTAGTAGTAGAAGATAATCAAGATAATCTTTTACTTATTTCCTATGCTTTGATAGTTTTCAACTATACTTTTATTACCGCAGTTAATGCTCCGACTACTTTAACCCTAGCTAGGAAATATCAGCCTGATCTAATTTTGCTAGATATTGTTCTATCGGGGATCAATGAAGTTAAGTTGATTTATAATTTAAAACAAAATTACCAAACTAGCCATATACCAATTATTGCTGTAACTGCTTTAGCTATGGAACAAGATAGTACTGGTTTGATGAGATCAGGCTGTGATGATTATCTACGCAAGCCTTATTTACTCAATGATTTGAAAAATAAGATATCTCAGCATCTATCTCCTGTGGAGCAGTCAGCTTACAAAAATTTCTATAAACTTTTGTAACAAAAATCTCTGATTTGCAGAAAATTTGGATTCCTCTGTTGAAAGAAAGTATTTATAAGACCTTGGATGTTCTTACCGTCCCCCTTGGTGGGGGCGGTTTTTTGCTGACTTAATTCTAACAACAAATATGCCCTATTTTTTGGTTTAGCATTAGGGTGCTGATTTATAGTAACTAACTTAGCATGGAACAAATCCTCAAACTAATCCCAAACAGCCCTATTGTTGGCTTTACCATACTTCTTTTAGTCATATTGACTGTACCACCCATCTTTGAAAGGTTGCGTCTTCCTGGATTAGTGGGATTGCTAGTAGCTGGAGTCTGCCTTGGATCTAGTGGGTTAGGTTTGCTAAATGCAGAATCAGAGATGATGAAACTGCTTTCGGATATAGGCAAAATATATCTGATGTTTGTTGCTGGTTTAGAAATTGATTTAGAAGATTTCCGTAAAACGAAAAACCGTTCTTTGGGTTTTGGGATGGCTACCTTTTTGATCCCCCTAATTTTTGGTACTTTCGTAGGCCAGTTATTTGGTTTAAGCTTCAATGCTTCGATTTTAGTGGGTTCCTTACTTGCTTCTCATACTCTTTTGGGTTATCCCATTGTGAATCGTTTGGGGGTGGCAAATAATGAAGCAGTTACTGTTACTATCGGAGCAACAATTTTTACTGATATTGCTGCCCTTTTAGTTTTGGCTATTTGTATATCTATTCATGGGGGCGATTTTTCAACAACTAGTCTAGTTATGCAGTTAGGGGCTTTAGCTATTTACTCAGTAATTGTCCTGTTTGGTTTCGATTGGGCAGGTAAGGAATATTTTCGTCGTACCGGAGAAGATGAAAGTAATCAGTTTTTGTTTGTTCTTTTAGCTGTATTTTTAGCTGCGGTGGGGGCGCAACTCATTCAAGTAGATAAAATTGTCGGGGCTTTTTTAGCAGGTTTGGCTGTTAATGATGTGGTAGGTAGAAGCCCAGTTGAAGAAAAAGTAGAGTTTGTGGGCAGTACTTTATTTATTCCTTTTTTCTTCGTTGGTATGGGGCTACTTCTTGATGTAGCTGGTTTAGTAGATTCTTTGACTTCTAACCTAGTGATGACTTTAGCAATTGTTGGAGCCTTAATTAGTAGCAAATTTTTGGCTGCTTTGGTAACCAAAGTTCTCTATCACTACAGTTGGGATGAAACTTTGACCATGTGGTCTTTATCTTTACCCCAAGTGGCTGCTACCTTAGCAGCAGCCCTGGCAGCTAAAGAGGCTGGTTTAATTGAAGATTCAGTGTTTAATATTGTCATCGTTTTGATGCTAGTAACATCAATTCTCGGCCCAGTTATAACAGCCAAGTATGCTAGAAAAATATCGCCACCAAAAGCACCTCTTCAAACAGAATATGAAAGTTGGGGAACAACTAAAACGTCTTTATCTGTTCAGCTTGAAGAAGATAGTGTTTTCACTGTCTTAGTTCCGGTGTACAATCCCCATACTGAAAGGTATTTAATTGAGATGGGGGCTTTGTTAGCCCGCCATGAGTCAGGTATTATAGTTCCTCTTTCTGTGGCTAAAGCCCGTGTCAATATGGATGAACCGGAATTAAATGCTATTTTGAAGAAAAGCAAGAAGTTGCTCCAGCGATCGCTAGAAGTAAGTAAAGAGTTTGGGGTAGAGGCTAAGCCAGCAATCCGCATTGATGAAGATACAGCACAGGGTATTAGCCGCGCAGCTAGGGAACAAGATGCCGATCTGATTATTATGGGTTGGAGTCCTACGAGGAGTTTGCAAGCTCGCTTATTTGGTAATCTTATTGATAACGTTTTTTGGTCTGCCCATTGTCCAGTGGCAGTGATGCGCTTGTTGGATGAACCCATAGATATCCAAAGTGTTTTAGTACCTATTAAAAACCTCACACCTCAAGCTTTGCACGTTATTAAGTTTGCTCAATTGTTTGCCGATACTAATCAGGCTAAGATTACTTTGCTACATATATGCGATCGAAAAACTCCCCAAAAGCAAGTTGATGAGTTTGAATCTGAACTATCTAAAATCCTTGTATCCAATCAATTTGAAGTGAATTTAACCGTTGAAACTCTACGCCGAGATGATGTTGCTAGTGCAATTATTAATGCAAGCCATTCTTGCGATTTGGTGATTTTACGTTCTATACGTCGTCGTACTGCAGGAGGACTTGCAGTTAGCGATATTACTACGAAGATTATGCCTAAACTTACCTGTTCTATGATTCTGTTTGGGGAACCTAATTAGTAAGTAATAAGTAATAAGTTGGGGTAGGGAGCAGATGGCAGTAGCTACTTTCCTTTTACCTTATAAGGGATTATGTATTTACGAATCTAATGTTATTCATTAATTTGACTAATGTGAAAAGTCTGATTAAGCAACTATAATTAAATACATTATATAAGATATCAGAATTTTTTTAAATTTCTCCCGCCAGGGAATCTACTACAAGGAAAATTGAATAGAAAGCTCATAAAAACCGTGACTATAAAATGATAGCATTAAGAACAGCCGTTTCAGCTAATTTTTTTTCTCATAGCAAATATCTCTTTGGCAAACCAGGATTACTTGGATTACATTTTATCTCTGGAACTTTAATTATCCTGTCCTATTACTTTGCAGCTTTTGCAATTATTTATTTTACTCAAAATAAAAAAAACTTACCAAACCAAACTTCAAGTTTACTAACTGGTACATTTATTGTTTTTGCCTCTTGTGGAACTCAACATTTAGTAGAAGTCGTAGCTATTTGGTATCCTGTTTACTGGATTTTGGAACTAGCACAAGCTATTCATGCCACAGCTACTGTGTTTGTCTTCCCTTTCCTGTTTTTCCCTTTACTACCAGATTTGTTTTTTTATGAACATAAAAAGAGTAATTGTTTAGACTGTAACCAAGAAAGCTATTTAGCTGGTTTAAGGAGTGGGGAATTAATTGTTCCAGAAATAGTAGCAAAGTTTTGTAATCAAAGTTGGGAAGTTATTCAAAACAAAAACACCAAGAAGCATCAACAATTATTAGATTATACTGATAGCAAATATCACTTTTTTGAGGGTATTGAATCTCCTATTTTTAGTATTCAAGATGAAACTCCAGCCCCAGTTGGCATTAGTGTTGAGATTAAACAATGCCATAGAAAGGAACAGGAATTGCAGGAAAGAGTTGAGGAACTTGCTTCAGAACTTTCTCATGCCAATGAAAAACTACACAAATCGGAAGATGAACTGCGCCAAAAATCTAGAGAATTAGAAATTACTTTATATCAGTTAGGACGAACTCAAACTCAATTAGTACAAACCGAAAAAATGTCTAGTTTAGGGCAGTTAGTCGCTGGAGTTGCCCATGAAATAAATAACCCAGTTAATTTCATTTACGGGAATTTAGTACCTGCTCAAGAATATACCAAGGATTTATTAAAACTTCTCAGTCTATATCAAAAATACTATCCTGAACCCCAAGTTGAAGTCCAAGAATTTGCTAGAAAAATTGAACTCAATTTCCTGATTCAGGATTTGCCTAAAGTTTTAGATTCTATGTATATGGGAGCAGAACGTATCCGAGAAATTGCTCTTTCCTTGCGTAATTTTTCTCGCCAGGAACAAAAGGTAATGAAAAAGGTGAATATTGAAGAGGGAATTGAGAATACTTTAATGATTCTCTGTAATCGTCTCAAGGCTCAAGCTAATTTTCCTGGGGTTAAAATAGTTAAAAACTATGTAACCCAAAATCCTTTAGTTGAATGTTATCCTGGACAAATCAACCAGGTATTTATGAATCTTCTTACTAATGCTATTGATGCCTTAGAAGAGTTATCAACTCTTAAGAATAAGTTTCCTCTTCATGACAGAAGAGGAAATTGGCAACCTACTATTACCATTGGCACGAACTACAGTTCTGAGTGGGTTATCATTACTATCGCCGATAATGGAGCAGGAATTAAAGAAGAATTACGAACTAAGTTATTCAATCCCTTTTTTACAACTAAACAAGTGGGCAAAGGAACCGGATTGGGTTTAGCAATTAGTTACCAAATTATTGCTGAAACCCATCATGGCAAACTATATTGTAATTCACACTTAGGTAAAGGAACAGAATTCGTAATTAAAATCCCTTTAGGTTAGAAGCTCCCGGTAAGCTAAGACGCATTGAAACTGGGATTTCTGACCTTAATTGAATAACTATCAATATCTTTACTGTTCTCTGTTACCTACCCTCGTAAACCCATTGAAAATCATAAATCAAGCATTAAAGAAAGATTACAGGCTGCTTTAGAAGCAAAGGAAGTTGATGAGGTAGATAGTTTTCTTTTAAGTAGTTATCAACGTAAAACCAAAAAGAAAGATAATCTTCCTTTTTAGGGAAACAGTTTTGTAAAATAGTTGTCTAGTATAAAGTAAACTCCTACAAATGATTTAGTTAAACCCCCTACAGCATGATTTAAAACTTGTTGCTCAACTTTATAAATTAAACCAGGTTTATCTATGTTCTTTCTGATAATTGCTTTAATTGACTTACAGCCAATTGAATTGCTATCATTTCGTCTGAATTATAACCAACCTGCTTTAGCAACAGAAGCAGCGTTGATTAAAGCTATAAATAATCAACCTTTACCATATTTACCTACAGAAGAAGAGATTTATGAAAATTTTTGTCAAGAAGTTCCTGTAGGTATAGGAATACCAGGTTTTAAACCAGGTATCAATAAAAACCAAGTATTACAAATGTTTGGCACTCCAGCCAAAATACTACCTGGTTATTGGCAAGATACTATTGCTGTAAGCTATGATTTAATTCCTGATCGGGTTAGTTTAGGTTTTCTTTTTGATAAAGAATCAAAAATTCTGCGACAAACTGAAGCTGCTTTTGCTAACTCTGTTAAATTAAAGACGGTTATAGCAACTTTGAATAGTATGTTGGGTTGTGAGATTAATGAAGAAATCAAAGAGGGTTTGAGGAAAGTTTGGCAGGATAAAAATTCTCAATATGGCTTTAATCTTAATACCTTAGAAGGAATTGTCCAATGGGAAGAACGTAATCGTCTTTATATTGGTATTTGGCAGCAAGATTTACATTAGCTTAATTGAGAATACGGAATAGAGGTGATTGCAGTTAAATATCTAAATTGATATTGAGGAAAGCTAAGAATATCGAAGTTGAAGCTAAATTAACTGCATGAAAATGAGCGATCGCACCTCTTTATTTAAACCAATCACTTTACTCACTTTACTTAGTTTGCTGACATGGGTAGAAAAGGCTGATTCTCAGATAATACCCGATAATACCCTGGGTTTAGAAAGGTCTGTTATTAATACTATTAACCCTTCTACTACAGTAATTCAAGGTGGTGCTGTTCGCAACATTAACTTATTTCATAGTTTTCAGGAATTTAATATTGGTGGAAATCAAACTGCTATTTTCCAGCAACTTCCTTCAATTGAGAATATTATTACCCGCATCACGGGGGGAAATCCTTCTTATATTTTTGGAACTCTTGGAGTTCAAAATAACGCTAACCTAATCTTAATTAATCCTAATGGTATTCACTTTGGTCCCGATGCTCAATTAAACTTAGGAGGTTCATTCACTGCAACCACTGCTGATGCAATTCAATTAGGAAATATTGCCTTTTATAGCGCTATCGATATTGCTAATAGTAGTTTGCTGAATGTGCAACCTGGAGCCTTATTTAACCACGCCTTGGAAAACCAGCAAAGGCAAATCGCTAGTCAAGCTAATTTAGAGGTTAATATCGGACAAAGTTTAATTCTCCAAGGAGGACAAGTTACTATTGGAGGTTCTTTAAGCGCGTCAGAGGGCAAAATTCAAATAATCAGTGATCAATCGACTCTCCTAAAAAATGCAACCATTGATGTTTCTACAGATTTGGTAGGAGCAATTGCAGGTAATATTATTTTTCAAACGGGAGAAAACCTTACCTTAGAAAACAGCTTCCTCTATAGTGATGGGGAGAAGGGCTCTGCCGGATTAATAGAGGCAACAGTAGCTAATTCTATCACTGCCATCAATACTGAAGTTAGTTCAATCAGTTTAGGCTTTTCCCGTCGTGGCGGCGGAGGAGAAATTGCTTTTACAGCCAACTCTGGTTCCCTGAATCTGCAAAATACTATCTTCAGTGCTACAGCTTTCGATAATGGGTTTGCAGGGAACATTAACCTTAAAGCAGGTAAAGACATAAATTTAACTAATAATAGCTCATTAGAAAGTGGTGCAGACAAAGGGCAAGCAGGATTAATAGAAGTTCAAGCAGGTAATTCAGTTTTCCTTACTAATAGTAAAGTTGCCTCAGAAAGCTTTGGTTTTACTGACTTTGCTGATGGAGGAGCAATTCATGTCACGGCTAGTAACGGTTCAATTTTACTCAACAACGGTAAATTAAGTACTGCGGCTAAAGGGGAAGGATTAGCAGGTATCATTGAACTTAAAGCAGGAAATAACATTACCCTCAGTAATCAAAGTTCCATTTCTAGCAACGCAGACTTAGGTGCAGCAGGATTAATAGAAGGTGAAGCTGTTAATAGAATTACCCTCAGCGACAGTACCATCACCGCTAAAACCGTTAGTTTAGATAGCTTAGACAGCAACGATAATGAGAACTTCGACTTGGTAGGGGACATTTATTTAAGCAGCAACTATCTCACCTTAAATCGAAGTTCGATCATCGCAGAAACCCAAAGCGGTATCAGTGGAGATATTACCCTTGATATCTCCCATATTCTCCTTTTGCGTAATGGTAGTAAGATCAGTGCCAGTGCTGGTATTCCTGGGCAAGTTGCCGGAGATGGGGGCAACATTAACATTATTTCTCAATTTATTGTTGCCCCTCCTGAAGAAAATAGCGACATCACTGCCAATGCTTTTGATGGGGAAGGGGGAGAAATTATTATTACAGCCACCAGCATTTTCGGCATTGAATTTCGTACAACTCAGAGTTCTTTGAGCGATATTACCGCTTTTTCTAACCTGGGGGCGCAAGCTAATGGTTTAGTAGATATTGAACTTGGAGAGGTAGATGCAACTCAAGGCTTAAATGAATTGCCAGAAAGCCCCATTGATGTAGCATCATTAATTGACAAAGATAGCTGCAATCTTAATAAGGAAGGAAACTTTGCTGATGGTAGTACTTTTGAGATAGTAGGTAAAGGTGGTTTACCTTTATCTCAACAGGGTAGTTTGACTCCTGTTAACCCTATGGTAGAGTGGGCAACGGTTGAAGATAATGCAACAGAAAAAGTTGATTCAGTTACAGAAATGCAACCAACATCTCCTGAGAGATTTGAACAGGCTAGAGGTTGGCAAGTTACTGAGGATGGTAGAATCTTTTTGATTGCTGATGTAGCTCAATTAACAGGGAACAGTGATGGGTTAAATCATCCTCTTTGTTCAAGTTTCTAATATCTCTAATGTTATTTTCATGCTATAAAAACGGTGCATTCCCAGAGGTTAAGCAAACCTGACTGAATATTTATTCTTTTTCCTTATGTCTTACTGGCAACAAATTAGCGGCATTTACCAAAACAACCAGGATCTTATTAATACTCTTCTTTCTGGAACTATTCCCGTAGTTCTTCCTGGCACTTTGGGATTAATTTGGTGGTTAAGACAGCAGAACCGCGATCGCTTACTCCCTCCCAACCGCTATCCTTTTGAGATTATCTCCCCAGGAAAAAATCTTTTAGCAAAATTGGTGGGAGGAGAAGAAAAAGATCCTTTAGCCGATGCCCGTATTCCCTACCAAAAACGCATTGCAGGGCGAGATATAAAAGAGGAGTTAGAAGCACAACTAGAAGCAGAGCGTTGGTTATTAATTATAGCAAGAACAGGGGTAGGAAAAACGCGAGAAGCTGCCGAATTAGCACAACTTTATAGTAGCAATGGTTGGACAATTTTGTATCCTAAGTTAGGGGAATGGTTAGATGTACCGACGCGGGAACAATTAGGAGAAATTGGTACTAACCGCAAGTTGCTATTTTTCCTTGATGATTTGAATCAACGGATGTATTTTGGGCAAGATGAGTTATCACCACGGGCAGAAAAATCTCCTTTAGAACCTTTGAATGTTCCTTTACAATTACGTTTATTGCGGGCATTAGAAGCATACGAAAAGTTTTGTGGTAGTGGAGAAATTCGCATCGTTGCTACCGCTAGAAATGAGAAACAACCAGACTATCCAGGGGAACCTAGTGCTTGGGAAAAGTTACAATGGGAAAAGTATCCTCAATTATGGCAACGTTTTGCTGTTTATGAATTACCAGAACCAGAAGATGAAGCGATAATTAAGTTATTGCAAGCCACAGTCAATCAAAGTAAAATTTCTGCTCAAGCTGAAGATTATCCCCAAATAGCAAGGAGAAATGATTGTACTTTTCGCAATATTGTCGAAAATTTGCGTAACTTAAAAAGCCGCCATTTGCCCTTAACCATAGATAATTATCGAGACACTTTAAAAACCACTTGGCGTAAGCGTTACGAAGAAGTAACTAATAAGTATCCCTTGGCTATTTATGTTTACGATGCTATAGATTTATTAGAGCAATTCAATTTACCGTTACAGCATTTTATTATTGAACCAACTGCTCGATTAATCATCAAAGAAAACTCTCAACTTTGGCAACGCTACACTTTTCGCCGTACCTTAGATTATCTCATTGAATCGGAACGTATTCTTACTCCTAGGGATGGACAAATTGAGTCAAAAGGAAACCATGTTAAAGTAAAAGAATATCTTCCTGGTTTAACAAAAGTAGTTTTAGAAGTCACTGAAAAACATCCCGAAGAGATGCTAATATATTTACTCAACTTTGGGGTCAAACTAAGTAACTTAAATCATCAACAAGAAGCCTTAATAACTTTTGAGAAAGGGACAAAAATAGCACCTCAACTCTTTATTATTTGGTACAATCAGGGCATTATTCTGCGGAAATTAGAACGCTATGAAGATGCGATCGCCTCCTATGATCAGGCTTTGGAAATTAAGCCAGAAGCTTACGAAGTTTGGAATAATCGTGGTATTGCTTTAAGGAAGCTAAGTAAGTTTGTTGAAGCAGTAGCTTCTTTTGACGAAGCTTTAAAACTCGAACCATTACTAGATAAGGCTTGGTACAATCGCGGTATCGCCCTACGGGGGTTGGGAAAAACGGAAGCTGCCATTGCCTCCTATAACAAAGCTTTAGCCATTAAGCCTCAATTTGCAGAAGCTTGGTATAATCGCGGTATTTTATTAAAAAAATTAGGCAAATTAGAAGCTGCGATCGCTTCTTATAACCGAGTGTTAAAACTCCAACCTAACCATGCTGCAACCTTATATAATCGCGCCTGTATTTACGTTTCACTTAATAAAATAGAACCTGCATTAAAAGATTTACAACAAGCTTTAAGCTTAAATCGTGATAAATACCAAGGGATGGTAGAAAATGATCGTAATTTTGATAAATTGGGAACAAATGAAGAATTTCAAAAGCTAGTTGGTAGTAGGGATAAAAATAAAAATTTATAAATTTAAAACAAGCTTTGTTGCTGAATTAACTTGGCGATTAATGCTGTCCAGCCAGTTTGGTGACTAGCCCCTAAACCTGCCCCGTTGTCACCATGGAAGTACTCGTAAAAGAGAATGAGGTTGCGCCAATGGGGGTCTTGCTGAAACTTTTCTAAATCCCCATAGAGGGGACGTTGCTGTTTTTCGTCTCTTAAAAAGATGCGGATCAGTCTTTGGGATATGTCTGAGGCCACTTCCCAGAGGTTTTTGAATTGCCCTGATCCGGTGGGACATTCTACTTTAAAGTCATCCCCGAAATAGTGATGGAATTTTTGCAAAGATTCAATGAGGAGAAAGGTGAGGGGAAACCAAATCGGGCCACGCCAATTGGAGTTACCGCCAAATTGATCTGTAGTGGACTCGGCAGGTTCGTAGTCTACTTGATACTGGCTACCATCCCATTTAAAGATGTAAGGATGTTCCTGATGATAGCGAGAGAGGGAACGAATACCATAGGGAGAGAGGAACTCTTTCTCATCAAGCAAGCGGGTTAACAAGCGCCGGAGTTCATCAGGATGGGTTAAAGATAGCAACCGCCTGGCCCCTTTGCCGGGACAGTCCATACTAGCAATGTTTTTAGCTAAGTCCGGGCGGTGGGATAAAAACCAGTCAATTTGTTCTTTGAACTCTGGGATAATCTCTAACAAGTCGGGTTCAAGGGTTTCTACGGCCAATAAGGGGGTTAGTCCTACGATGGAACGCACTTTCAGTAAGCAGCAGCGACCGCTTGGTAAATTTAAAGCATCGTAGTAGAAACCATCTTCTTCATCCCAAAGGGGCATTTGCTGGCGACCAACATTGTTGATAGCATCGGCAATATAGATGAAGTGTTCAAAGAATTTGAGAGCCATATCGCTATAGATTTGATCTTCCCGACTTAGTTCAAGTGCGATCGCCAGCATATTAAGAGAAAATAATCCCATCCAAGCCGTACCATCAGCTTGTTCTAGTTCTCCTCCTGTGGGTAAGGGTTTGTTGCGATCAAAAACACCAATGTTATCTAGTCCCAGGAATCCCCCGGTAAAAATATTATCCCCGTGGGGATCTTTACGATTAATCCACCAAGTAAAGTTGAGTAAGAGACGATGAAACATCCGTTCTAAGAAATGGCGATCGCCTTTACCAACGCGCTTCTTTTCAATTTTATAAACTCGCCAAGCAGCCCAAGCTTGAACAGGGGGATTAACATCCCCGAAAGCCCATTCATAGGCGGGTAATTGGCCGTTGGGGTGCATATACCATTGGCGGGTGAGAAGAAGGAGTTGCCTCTTAGCAAAATCGGCATCTATTATAGCCATTGGTAGGCAGTGAAAAGCTAAATCCCAAGCTGCAAACCAAGGATATTCCCAGGTATCTGGCATGGAAATTACTTCTTCAGCGTAGAGACTTTGCCAGTCAGAGTTACGACCATCCAGACGGCTATCAGGTGGTTGTAGTTGAGCCGAATCCCCCTGCAACCAGGTTTTAACATCATAGCAATAATATTGCTTGCACCATAATAACCCGGCGAGGGGCCTGTCGTTGTACGTTGCAAGAGTCGGCATCAAGGTTGGGAGTTAAGCTGTGGTAAAATTCATCGGCTTCCCCTTGACGTTGTGAGAAAATGTCTTTGAATTCTTGGTTAAAAGGGTTATCTAGTTGCCGATCTACAAATCGCAACTCCACAACTTTAGTTTCCCCTGCTGCAATTTCTAAATGATAATGGGCCGCTGCTTTCGTTCCTAGCTGATTAGGATTAACCGCCTCCTTTTCCCCCTTAATAATATAGTTGTGGAAAGCATCTTTAACATAGGGGGAAGCATTAGCTACACCCCAGAGACGCTGTTGGTTAGTCTCGTTATTGGTAAATAGTAGGGGGGGTTGTTCTTGACAATATAAGAAGCGATTACCATATTTAGGATTGTAGGCTTTAACTATTCCCTCCGCTAACTTAGTTACCTGGGCTTTTGGTTTGTCCCCCGTCCACGACCAAGTATTGCGAAACCACAAAGTAGGTATTAAGTCAAGCTTAGCTATTTCTGGGCCTCGGTTAGTAATGCTGAAGCGAATACAAATATCTTCCGGACTAACTTTGGCATACTCCGCCACCACATCAAAGTAGCGATCGCCAGTAAAGATGCCCGTATCAAGCAACTCAAACTCCCTAGCTTCTTTGCTCCTGCGCCCATTTTCTGCCACTAGTTGAGTATAGGGAAACTCCTGTTGGGGGTACTTATATAACCAGCGCATATAAGCATGACTAGGGGTATTATCCAAGTAAAAATAGTATTCCTTAACATCTTCCCCATGATTGCCCTCATTATTAGTTAAACCAAACAAGCGTTCTTTTAAAATGGGGTCTTGGCCATTCCACAAAGCCAATGCAAAGCAAATTTGACCATGGCGATCGCAGAACCCACCTAAGCCATCTTCACCCCAACGATAAGCCCGCGATCGCGCCTGATCATGGGAAAAATAATCCCAAGCTGCACCATCAGCAGAATAATCTTCTCGAACAGTACCCCACTGACGTTCACTTAAGTAGGAACCCCAGCGATTCCAGTGGGCTTGGAGTTGAGTATTTTCCTGAATTCTTTGCTGTTCAGCGTTCATGATTTAACGGTTATTTTGAATAAAAAAAAATGATTAAGTGTAAATATTTTTAGGTTCGCCAAAGATAGAGTAAGGAGAATAAAATTACCCAAATACCATCAACAAAGTGCCAAAATAAAGATACACAAGTAACTCCGTAGTGACCGCGACTATAGTTACTAGAAACAAAAGAACGAACTAACATCAGCATTTGTAAAAAGATGCCAATAGTAATATGTAAAGCATGAAAACCAGTTAACAGAAAAAAGGTTGCACCGACCAAACCTGTAGATAGTTTAAAATCAAGTCCCTGCCATTCTTTAAGTGTACCGGCTAAAAAGTACGCTCCCATTACTGAAGTAGTTAGCCACAATAGGCGAAATAACCATAAATGATGCTTTTTGAGAGCCTGTTCTGCAAAATAAATAACTAAACTACTAGAAAGAAGAATAATAGTATTAATTATTATCGGCGTAGATAATTCTGGCCCTAAAACTCCAGGAGGTAGCCATTGAGAAGTAGTTGAGCGCAGTATAATATAGGTCAGTAAAAAACTGACAAAGACCATACTTTCCGAGAGCAAAAAGATGGTGAAACCAAATAGGACATTACCTTTTCGTTGCTCTTTTTTGCTACTGGGTTCGTTGGGAGGAATACCAGAGGATTGCTCAATAGAACTTGTCATAATTTAGATTGTTTTCATGGTAAGTAGTCGTAGAAAATTATTTGTATATTTACTATTTAGTTATATATCAACTGTTCCCTATTGCCTATTCCCTACCCCAACAAAATGTTAAATTAATTATTGCTCAAGTACTTATGTGGTTAAGCTGATGTGCATTTAAACTATGTATTACTCAACTAGGAAATAAGCCCTAAAACCCTCCCCCCATCAAACCTAATAAGTAAATTAAATGCCTGACAGCTTACTTACCATGTCTGCCAATTGCCTCTTCATCACTTGTATCAACTGTAGAATATTGCGGTAGACCATAGCTATAAGGAGCTAAGGTAACTCTAGGAATTTGTTCAAAATTTTCTTTTGGCGGTGGTGAAGTAGTTGTCCATTCTAACCCTGTAGCGTGCCAAGGGTTGTTTGCTGCTGACTCGCCGTTGAGCCAGGAAGCAACCATATTGGCGATAAAGGGCAAAGTGGCCATTCCTAATAAAAATGCCCCAAGACTAGCAACAATGTTTCCTCCTGCATACGGAGGGTCATAGGAGGAGATGCGGCGTACCATTCCTTGCAGTCCTAAAGGGAACATCATTGGGAAAAAAGTTAGGTTTGCACTGATGAAAGTTAGCCAGAAGTGAATTTTTCCCCAAGCTTCGTGATACATCCGTCCAGTCATTTTGGGAAACCAAAAATAGATGGCGGCGAATATCGCCATGGTGATGGTGTTAAAGACAATGTAGTGAAAATGCCCCACCACGAAGTAAGTATTATTGACGTGCAGATCAAAGGCCAATGAACCCAGCATGATGCCAGTGATGCCACCAATCATAAACATAATAATCCCCCCCAGAGCAAAGAGCATCGGTGTATCTAGATGTAGCTTACTTCTCCATACTGTAGCTGTCCAAGCAAAAACCTTAATTCCCGTCGGCACGGCAACTAACATAGTTGTGAACATAAAGAGGATTCGCATCCAACTAGGAGTACCACTAGCAAACATATGATGTACCCAGACTACAGCACTAAATATAGATATACCAAAAGAAGCGATCGCAACTGATTTATAACCAAACAAGGGGTTACGAGTGAAGGCAGGAAGAATTTCTGAAAACACCCCAAAAGCAGGCAAGACCATCACGTAAACCGCAGGATGGGAGTAAAACCAAAAGAGGTGCTGGTAGAGAACAGGATCTCCCCCGGTTGCGGGATTGAAAAAGTTTGTACCAAAACAAAGGTCGAAAAATAGCATGATTGCTGCACCAGTTAAAGCGGGTAAACAAAATAGCTGCAATAGCTGGGCGCTAAGTACTGTCCAGACGAAGATCGGCATTTTAAAAGGAGTCATGCCAGGGGCGCGCATTCTGACAATGGTAGAGACAAAGTTGACTCCTCCCATAATTGAAGATACGCCGATCAAAACAACACTCAGTAGCCAAATCGTTTCGCCATTAATGAGTTTACCTGAAGGATTTTGAATACTTACAGGGGGATAAGACCACCATCCCGCCTGGGCTGAACCACTAGGCAACAAAAAGCTGGATATTAGCAAAACTCCCGCGACAGGTATAATCCAAAAAGCGATCGCATTCAATTTTGGAAAGGCCATATCCTTGGCCCCAATCATCAAAGGAATTAAATAGTTAGCTAAGCCTACTTGGGAAGGGATGATCCACAAGAAAATCATCACCGTACCATGGAGGGTATACAAGCCGTTATAAAGAGTGCGATCAACTAAATCGGATACAGGGGTAATCAATTCCGCCCGCAGGATCATCGACATGATGCCAGCGATGAGAAAGAAGATAAAAGTCGTGACGAGATACTGAATGCCAATCACTTTATGGTCAGTATTAAAGCTAAAGTAGCGTTTCCAGCTATCTTGAGAAGCTTCAGACTCGCCAATATTTGTCAGATTTGAATTAACTGTCATATTTTGGGTTATCAACTATTGGTTTTGCTTCAGCTTGCTCCAAATTCTCTTGCAAAATATCGAGGACAATCTGGGGATCGGTTGCCTGCTGCATAATTTGGGCTTCTTGATCATAGCGATCGCGTATAGTGGGAATATCTGTTCTCAATTTTTCTACTAACTCAATTAATTTGGCAATTTTTTGTTCTGTTAACAAATTGATTTGTAAGATCAAATGAGAACGTTGTTCAGCTAGTTTATTTTGACGAGTTTGTTGTACTAATACTCCTGTAGCAATTAGCAAAGCAGCAGTGTCTACTCCCATATTTTGTAGCTCGAATTTAGGGAAACCAAATGGTAACAGTTGTGGTGCTAGATGGCTGCACAAACCCCAGCTAGCAAAGAATAATAGCTGTAAATACAAAAATTCTGATTTGCTGAAGAAAGCAGCTATCTTTTCAATCAGGCGCTCATGTAGAGGTAGCTTATTTTCCTGTTTGGCTTGAAAGCCAATTATTGTCTCTATATTTTTGACAACTTGTTCCGATAAAGGATACTTCTCTCCGTTAAGATTAAAAGACTTCGCTGGCAGAGAAGTTAAAGATGGTTGCTCAGGAGAAATCATACAGTTAAGATCCTTGTTTTTGGTAAAGAGTATAAGCTTTCAAAATTTTCTATTTTCAGAAGCTACTAAAGGTGAGTATGGTTCAACAGTTTTCCAGTTGCTTTTGATTAGTTGTTGAGGTTTGTGGGCGTGTTCTGTGGCTGCCAAGTTTGGCTGCATCCCTTTGTGCGCAGCCGACTGCAACCACTGACTGTAGGCTTGGGGGGAATCCACATATACATCTGCTTCCATCAAAGCGAAATACGTCCCGCTAAACTGAGAATCGTGAAGCTTATATTTACCTTCAGTTATCGGGGTAAAAGTAAAATCAAGAATATGATCAGGAATAATATCTTGTTTAAAGCGGAATTCGGGAACGTAAAAACCGTGAATTACATCCTCTGACTCAAAGATAAGATGCACAGGTTTATTTTGTGGTAAGTGCAGTTCAGAGGTTGTGATATTTTCTTGGAGATAGCGAAAATTCCACTCCCATTGTTTAGCATTTACTTCAATTTCTTCTACAGAATTAGGAACTGTTTGAGTGACTAAGGGGGTATCTGGATTATTTGCAGCATTTGAGTCCATTATTGTATTCAACCCTTCAATGTTTAACTTCTGATAAATATGAAAGTTTTGCCAAGCAATCCATAAGACTAAGACCGTAGGTATGGCAGTCCAGAGAAATTCCAAAGTGTTGTTGCCTCTGGCTGGGTGTCCTTCAGTGTAGTCATTTGGGGCTGCCCGACAGGTGATAATTGAAAAAACCATCATGCCCACAACGCCAAAAAAAACAACCGCCCCCAAGGTTACCAAAAAGCTAAACAAATCATCAACGTGCTGGGCTTCTGCGGTGGCTGCGGTTGGCATCCAAGAGTATGCCTGTTGTCCCAACCAGTAACTAACTATAATACTTGCTGCAACACTAATTAAGATGGCAATTTTTTCTAAGGTGTTATTCATATAATACAGTTAGTAGCCTGAAGAGCTTGAAAATAATTATTTAAGAATCATATTGGGATTTTTGCCCTCTTGCAACAACCCCGCAGCCGTATTGTGAATAGCAAACTCATTCCCCATTTGCGCTCCTAAAGTACCATGAACAAAGAGAAGGGCAAACATCAACAAGCCAACTAATAAATAACTCCACTGCACTTGTCTTACCTTGTGTTTACGCCAATGGTAACGCTGATAACCCCGCCACAAAGTTAAACCGGCGATCGCAGCCAACAACAAAACTCCGCCAATCCCATGCCAAAGAATGGTTGTACCTGCCCCCAAACCCCAGATACTTTTTTTAGTAACAGAAGGTTGAGCTAGCATAATCTCAAAAAAACCGGCTGCTACAGTAAAAAAGGTAATCACAGCAGCAGCGACTAAATTATACCAGCCTAAATCATAAAAACCGGTGCGAGTTGCCCTTAAACCTAACAACTTAAGAATGGGCTTTTCTAGAGGAAATAGGGTTCCTGCCCAATCAAAAATGACGGCAATAATAAAGAGTCCCAGGGTAAAGTGAACCAGTAGGGGATGAATAGGAAACTCATAGGGCAAACCGTTTGCACCTATATTTAATCCTAATTGCTTAATTAACTGTTCGTTCACTATAAAATTCCTTCTTGGGCAGCTTGTACCACAGGTTCAATATGCAGCCCGTAAACCCAAACCAAACGAGTACCAAGGTAAACCTGAAAAGTTACCAAAAAAACTAAAATTGTGGCTACTCCTAAATAAGCAGGAGGAATTTTTTTAGCATGACGAATCCGAATAACAAACCGCCAAGCAGTGACCGCCACAATAATACCTGCTAATGACCAACCGATTATGGTATGTAAATTTAATACGGGTTTTACTGCCTCATAAGGTTGAGCTAAACCTGCTTCAAACTGACCCACAATAATCGCTAGAAATATCGATACCGAAGCGACAAACAGATTCCAAAAACTTACCTCAAACATCTTGATATTATGAGTTAAATAGCCTACTACATCGCAAAAGAAAGAGAAAAAAACCATGGCGATGACAAAGTGAACAATAATAGGATGAAGAGGATCAGGATAGGGTAAATTGCTACTGTTTAAAGACAAATTAAACATAGTTTATATGGCTAAAAACAAGCCAGAGGGAGAATCATTTTTATTTTCTCATGCTTTATTAATCTATATCAAGAATGAATACATAGTCCACTTAAATTTAGATAAGAAGACCGCCAAATCTTTACCTGCTGTCCCCCTCAATCGCTTCTATCACAGGGAAGATAAATAGTTTCATGGGATCAATAACGATCACATATGTAGACAAAAACTCTAGAATTAAAAAGTAAATATACTTCCCATAAATGAATAACTCAACCGCTCCCACTATTATTGTCGGCGGAGGCTTTGTTGGACTTTTTACTGCTTTACATTTAAGCCATCGTCATTACGGTGATCCCGTTATCCTCATTGATTCTCAAGAACGTTTTGTTTTTAAACCCTTACTCTATGAATACTTAACAGGGGAGATGCAAGACGAACAGGTTTTACCCCGCTACGAAGAACTATTAGAAGGTAGTGAGGTGACTTTTGTACAGGCTCAGGTAAAGAGTATTGATTTAGAGCAACATCAAGTAGAATTAGCTTCGGGTTTACATTACAACTATCGTTATCTGGTGTTAGGAGTAGGGAGTACCCAAGGCTATTTTGGCACGGAGGGAGCCAAAGAAAACGCTTTTCCCTTTCGGACTCAAGAAGATGCAATCAGCTTAGAACGACACCTCAGAGATTGTTTGCAGCAAGCTAGCCACACCGAAGAGCCGCAAGTACGTCGCTCCTTACTAACTATAGCAGTAGTTGGGGCAGGGCCTTCAGGGGTGGAGATGGCAGCTACCCTGGCTGACTTATTACCCAGTTGGTATGACAAGTTAGGCGGCAATATTCAAGATATTCGCATTGTTGTAGTTAATCACTCTCAAGAAATTTTATCCGGTGATGTCAACTCTCATCTACAAGAAACAGCCCTTGAAGCTTTGAAAAGTCGTACTGTACCTGTTGAATTAATGCTAGGGGTAAAAGTTACCGGTGTAGATTCAGGCTGTTTGCAGTATCAACACAAGGATAAAGAGGAAGCAGAAACCTTATTTACCCAAACTACAATTTGGACGGCTGGTACGGCAACTAACCCTTTAATTGAATTTTTAGAGGGGATCAAACCAGAAAATAAAGATAAGCATGGTTTACCTTTGGTAACTTCTGCCTTGCAGTTACCTGACTTTCCCGAAGTATTTGCAGCAGGAGACTGTGGGGTAGTAAAGACACATCCTCTACCCCCTGTAGCCCAAATTGCCTATCAACAGGGTGCGGGTATTGCCGATAATTTGATTGCCCTGTCTCAGGATAAAGAGCTTCATGCAGTTGAAGTAACCATGAAGGGAACCCTAATGAAATTAGGCATTAATAACGGGGTTGCTAATCTGTTCAATAAAATTCAGGTAACAGGAAAAACTGGAGATTTAATTCGCAACGGGACTTATTTAGAACTGTTGCCAACTCCTGTTCACAACTTCAAAGCTACTACCGATTGGCTAATAGACGAAATCTTTGCTCCTCACCAGCCACCAGAATCGATTACAACTCCGACGAGAAAATCTCAACTCAATCGAATTGCTGTCTGGGTTAGCGGTACAATCGCTGCGATCGCCTTAATTGCTGGTTCGATAGTAGTATGGCGCACAACTCAACCTTCCCCTCCCCAACAACCTACCCAAGAACAAGATGTGGGTGAATAAGATCCAGTCCGTTTAAATACTGATGATTTATTTTAGGAGCTAGGGAAGTAGAGAGTTTTTGTAATCATAGCTTGTTCTTTCTATTTCATTTTACCTCGCAACTCCATTGTCCAAACCACAGCACTAACAACTACTGCCCCACAAAGAATCAGTGTCGCAACATGAAAAGCACCTTGCAGCCCTTGCACTAGAGCTTCAGGGGGAGCATTGGTAACATCGATTTTTCCTGCCCCTTTAATACTAGCGATCGCAAAGGTTGAAAACAAAGCTCCAATTAAAGGCACACCAGTGGTTTGCCCTAAAGTACGTGATAAAGATAATAAACCAGAAGCAATACCTAATCTTTCTCGCGGTACTCCCCCCATGATAGCACTGTTGTTAGGGGATTGAAACATACCTAATCCCAAGCCAAAAGGAGCAACTCGCAGGATGTAACCTAAGTCGGTTAACTGAGTATTGAAAGTACTTATTAACCCACAGCCAATTACCATCAAAATCAGACCCATTAAACTAATTAATCGGGGGCCAAAACGAATCCGATAAGCGGCCGGATATTGGTGCAACTATACCACCCAAGATTGGTGCTACAGCCAGAAGTAAGCCCACTTGTTGGGTAGAATACTGTAATACTAATTCCAGGAAAAAAGGTAAGACAAAAATCACCCCAGCAATAACCACAAAAACCAAAACTCCAGTCAACAAACCCAGGCTAAATTGCAAGTTGCGAAAAACTGCTAAATCTAACATAGGTTGTTTGAGGCGTGCTTGTAAAAAGACAAAAGCTATTACACAAATGGCAGTAATTGCTAGCAGAGTTAAAGTTATAGGACTGTTAAATCCTTGTTTTTGCCCCTCTGTCATGCCAATAGCAAAGCAGGTAAGAGTGACTACTGCTAGCAAAGCCCCCAGAAAATCAAAACGCTGTCCAGCGCTGCTACTACTAGAAGAAGGGACAAAACGAAAAACAATAAAGCTAGCCAAAATACCAATGGGTACATTGACTAAAAACAGACTACGCCAACCTGACAAACCGATTAGTAAGCCCCCTACAGTAGGGCCTAGGGATACACCTAAAGAAACAACCGCCCCAATAATTCCTAAAGCTTGGCCTCGTTCCGATGCTGGGAAAACTTCGGTAATAATTGCTGCACCAAGGGCAGAGATAAACACAGCACCCATACCTTGCAAAGCTCGAAAAGCAATGAGAAAATATTCAGAAGAGGAAAGCCCACACAATAAGGAACTGATGGTGAAAATAGTCAACCCACCTAAGTAAAGTTTTTTCTTGCCATACATATCTCCCAACCGTGCTGCACCGAGAACAAAAGCAGTCACAACCAGTAAATAACTCAGGACGACTAATTGAATAGTTGCAAAGTTAGTCTGGAAAGCCTTAACTAAAGTGGGTAATGCGATATTAACAATACTGCTGTCAATGGTGAACATAAGCACTCCCAAACCAACGCCCAGCATTGCCCACCATTTTTGGTTAGGAGGAGTCGCATTAGTAGTTGCACGAGTATTTCTCATTGAGTTTCGGTTATTTGGTTATTAGTTATAAAATTCTCTTTTCTAACCTAGCTAATTCCGTGGTAGGAAAGAAACATCATATAAGCTATGCAGTGAGAAAAAAGAGAATCAATACTAAACTAAGACTCGTGGCAAAAAGCAAAGCATACTCTAACTTGCGACTGAGTACACCTACAATAATAATTAAGCCAATCACAAGCAAGAAAACGCCAGCATAAATTAGATGTTCGGCTTTGTAATTCATTAAAGGATCTTTTTGAGTTGGTTGTTCTGCAATCAGCGAATTGAGTTCTAATTTTCTGTTCATGAAAAAGCTTGCTTCTCTCATTTTCCTCTATTTAAACGCTCTTTTAAATGCTCTGCTATCCTGATAGCATTGGCAATAATCGTCAAAGTAGGATTTACTCCAGAATTAGAAGGAAAGAAACTACCATCAACGACATAGAGATTATCTACGTCGTGGGTGCTACAGTTAAGGTCTAAAACTGAAGTTTTGGGTTCTTCCCCAAAGGGACAAGTGCCGCACTGATGAGCCACAGCCGATAGGTGCATTTCATTACGAGGATAGATGCCAAAGGGAAGAATGTGGTGTGCTGTTTTGTCAACTTGTTTTAATACTTCACTCCAACGATGAATTAGTCTATCTCTGGCTTCGATGTTGTTAGGAGTGTAGTGAAGCTCTAAAGTATCACCGTGGGCTTTAACCCGATTGTTAGGGTTTGGTAAATCTTCGGTTTGCAGCCACCAACCAGTTGCATGGCGGGACAAAGCCTCTAACCCTGCCCCTGGTATCAATTTAACCAAAGGAGCTAGCAATGGTGGTGCTTCTGCTGGCATCATGTCGGCTTTAACGTTACCGGTATTCTGCACCATGCCCATGGGATAGGGGAAATCGCTTTCTCCCCAATAAAAATCATTAAAAGCAATAGTTTTTTGATAAACTGCGGGGTTAGGTTCTTCACTAAAAGCAACCAAGGCAGTTGCTAGGTGTTTCATCAAATTACGTCCCACCAAATCGGAACTATTTGCCAATCCGTTGGGATGTCTATCATTTGCAGAACGTAATAGCAAAGCTGCCGAATTGATTGCACCGCAGGAAACAACAACCACATCTCCCTTAAATCTTTGGCTGTAACCGTTAACTTCTGCCCTGACTTCGGTGATTTCTCGACCAGATTCGCTAGTATAGAGTCGCTCCACTTTTGTTCCTGTTAACAGAGTAACGTTAGGATATTCTAAAGCAGGACGAATCCCATTGACTTCCCCATCAGCTTTAGCTTGAACTAAACAGGGATAACCATCACAGGTATCGCAGCGAATACAATTACTGAGAAACGAATTGACTTCGTTTAGTTTGATTCCCAAGGGGAGGTGAAAGGGATTGTAACCCAAACTTTGCAGGCGATCGCTAATCTCCTGCATCCTTGGTTCATGGCTAACTGGTGGATGGTAATAATCCTCAAACCTCTTAGGTTCAGTTGGATCTTCACTCCTTTTGCCGTGTACGTTATAAAGTTTTTCTGCCTGGGTATAGTAAGGTTCAAAGTCGCGATATTTAAGGGGCCATGCGGGAGATATCCCCCCTTTATGCTGCACTTGTTCAAAGTCTCTTTCTCTCAAACGTAATAAGGCTGCACCGTACACTTTGGTGTTGCCACCGACAAAATAGCAGGTTTGAGGATGAAAGGTTTTACCAGTTTTGTCGTACCATTGTTCATTGGTAAAATAACGCTGGTTTTGATAAACTTCTTTGGCATTCCAATTATCCTTTTCTCGCGGTAGAAACTCGCCTCGTTCGAGAATCAGGATTTGTTTACCCGTTGGTGCTAATTGACGGGCTAAAGTACCGCCTCCTGCCCCTGTACCAATAATAATTAGATCGTAGTGTTGGTTATTAACGCTCATGTTTGGTATTTATTGAATTAGTTATAGCGTTTCTCAAGTTTATGAGGTACATTTACCCGTAGCCTAAACGCTTCCGGAACCTAAAACCAAAGTTTTTGCACCTCACCAGTACAAGAATTGCCATATATCTACTGTTCCTGATAGTTCCACAGCAAACCCCCATCAACGTAAAAAGTTGAACCTGTGATATATTTAGCTTCATCGGAAGCCAAGAAAGCTACAAGCCCAGATACATCTTTTGGTTCTCCCAAACGTCCTAAAGGGATGTTTTTAGTAACTTTTTGTAGTAGTTCGGGATTGTTGAGTAAGTCGTGATTAATCGGAGTTGCGATCGCGCCGGGAGCAACATTATTAATCGTAATACCCATAGAACCCAACTCTACTGCCAGATTGCGAGTGATCATCTTCACACCACCTTTGCTAGCACAGTAAGAAGTAAAGTGAGGAAAAGGTAGTTCTTCGTGTACGGAACTAATATTGATGATTTTGCCTTGATTATTTGTGGCTTTAAAATGCTTAACTACAGCTTGGGTAGCAAAAAAGACGGCTTTAAGATTAACATTTAATACCAAGTCGTAATCTGCTTCAGTTACATCCCAAAAGTCAGCACGTTTTTCTAGCCCAGCATTATTAACTAAAATATCTACTTTGCCAAAATGATTAATGCTTTGTTGAACTAAATTGTTAATCTGTTCTACTTTGCTTAAGTCTGCCTGAACTATATAACCTTGAGAACCAGCTTGTTCAATTTTTGCTTTAGTTTTTTCCGCTTCATCAGGGTGAGTGTGATAATCAACTACAATTTTTGCTCCTTCTTGGGCTAAGCGTTGACAAATACTCTGTCCCAGCCCCCCGCTACCACCAGTTACAATTGCAACTTTTTCTGCTAATTTCATTGTTTAAGCTCGTTTAAATTAATAGAGATTTCTATCCTTAATTAAAAGGAAAGATTGGGAGAAATTATGGCATCAAGAGAATATAATCCTGGTCCAAAGATGGTAATTACAACCATGATCAAAATATAAACAAAGGCTTTTTCATAACTCGGTTCTTCAGCTTTCCCTTTTGGTCCTTCATACATTCCTGGAAGATTCAAATAAGGATCACGGGCGATAAAAGGTTCCCCTCCTAAAACTTCTAACACTAAGGCAAATGCCATTGAACCTAAAATACCAATACTAGCTAAGGGAGTAAGAAAACCAGCAATCAAACAAAAACCGCCAACAAACATGGTTGTAGCACCAATAAAACAGAGAAATATTGGTATGTTATTAAGTGAGTCAGACCATTGTTTTAGGTGGGTTAATTTAGGGTAGCTGTGAAGGATAAAGATAATGCCAATGCAGACGCGAAAGATTAACAAAGTCCAGCTTTTTAGTTCTCCAGGAAAACTACTACTGGGATAAATCCAAGCTAGAGAAGTCGTCGTTGCTGATAGGGCAGGAACTTTAAATAAGATGCCGCTAGTTAAAAGAAAAGCGACTACAGCGTAAATAAATTTAATCATTTTTTTAATCGTTAAGGTTGTTGTACACCCCTGGTATTAAGATCGATTGCATATAAAGAAGTTTTAGCGGTAATAAACAAGCGATCGCGATTTTTGCCGCCGAAAGTAAGATTAGTACATACTTCCGGCACAAGAATTTTTCCCAGTCCCTTACCATCAGGAGCATATACCTGTATACTGTCAGCAGAACTGGTGAAGATGTTGCCATGTACATCGACACGCAAACCATCGGGTTCACCAGGCTCAACCTTGGTAAAGACTTTCCCGTCTTCAACGTAGCGATTCTCTCTCACTTCGTAGACGCGGATGTAATGATGTTGCTGGGGATGCTCAAAAGCTGAAGTATCAGAAACGTATAAAAGAGTTTCATCAGGGCTGAAAGCAAGCCCGTTCGGTCGTTCCATCTCCTTAATAACTGCATCTATTTCCCCGGTTGTGGGGTCGAAACGATAGACAAAATCTCCCGCTTGTTCCTGTTCACCTCCGTATCCCTGATCTTCCTGGGTAAGACCAAAAACAGGGTCAGTAAACCAGATTGTGCCATCGCTTTTAACGACCAAATCATTGGGACTATTCAAACGCTTACCCTGATAGCGATCTACCAAAATTCGCCATTGCTCATCCTCTTCCCGTCGAATGATTGCTCTTTGCCCTGATGAACAGGAAACAAGACGACCTTGTAAATCACGATAATTGCCACTTTGATAATGGGATGGTTGACGAATAACTTGATTACCATCAGCAGGACTCCAACGCAACAAGCGGTTGTCGTGAGCATCACTCCAGATTACACTATCATCCTCATAAAAATAAACTGGCCCTTCTCCATGAACTGCACCACTTGTAAGTTTTTTTAGGGTGGCATTTGGGGGCAACAAAGCTTTGGCGCGATCGTCATAAATTTCAATAGCTTCAGGCATGACAAGATTGGTTGATAAGCTAATAACTTTCAGAAGATTACCTTAATAATTTGCTTTAGGCAAAGTCCCCAGGTTGTGCTGCTAGCCATTGCTTATCCTTTAACTGCACCACCATCAACACTGCTGGCTCATTACCTACTGTACCTGATAGATGTCCTTGATGTCCTTGACTGTTTGCTTTGGTGTTTTGGTCACCACCAAAAGAAACTTCACCGGGACCCATCTCTACACGAGTACCATCCATGGTTTCCACAAACCATCGTCCCGATAAAGGTACAATCCACTGGGGCTGGGGATTTTCATGCCACTCACCAACCCAGCCCACTGGCTGCACCGTAAATAAAACTTCAGCATTGCTACTAAGCAAGCGATTATTCCATTGGGGATCTGCATCCCCTCCCATACTTTCTTTAGCAAAGTCTGTTAACTCACAGCGAGTCTGGTGGCTAATACCCTCTTCATCAGTCCAGACGTGCCAGTATTCTACTTTTGGTTTACTCATCTCAAATTCCTTATTATTAGTTTAAAGCTTATAGAGTGGCAGATTACAAAGCAATTAGCATCATTGCGTGTCCGTTAGGATCTTTAACCAAACAACCTTGACTATAAGGATAGGAATTGGGAAACTGAACGATGTAGGGCGAGATGATTTCAACTCCACTTTCTCGCAGTACCTTAACGGCTTGCACAATATTATTAACAACAAGCTGTACTTGCATCGTGGCAATGTCGTAACTTTGCCAATTATCGGGGAACGGACGACCTGTTTCAGGGACGATGTAATCGAGTAATTCTATTCCCAAACCTCCTTGTTTGGGTCGCGTTGCCGTTACTCGCACTTTAGCTTCTGGTAAGCCATCAAGATGGGCCTGAATTTCTCCAGAGTTAAGATTGCTTTGTTCAATCTCCATCCCCAACAAGTCCCGATAAAAGGTTAGACTCTGTTCTGTATTGGCTACTGCGATCGCACTATGATCAATTCCTAAAAATAATTCTTCTGTGTTTTGTTGCCACTTAACTTTGCTTTGTTCTGGTGGAAACCAAATTATTTCTAAATCATGACCGTCTGGAATCTTTGAATTTAAAAGCACGTATACCTGAAGGCAGGGTTTGTAGGCCCCTAGAAATTGGCTTGATAGAAAAAGATTTTAGATGATCGTAAGCGCAATCTATATCCCTAACAACAATGGCCAGATGTTGAAACCAAAGGTCATTACTTTGGGAATCTTCAGGAATCGGTTTTCCTTTGGTATGGGAATACTCGATTAATTCAACAAGTTCATCCCCAAGCTGCAAGGTAACAATGCGAATCTCAGTCGGCTTTATTCCTTCAAGTTTGCTATAAAAATCTCTTTTAGCAACAGAGATCAGAAACTAGTTTAAACGAAAGTGCTTGAGTGTAAAAATTTAGGGATTGGTCAATATTGGTTACTGTTGAACTAATCCCTCGAATTTTTTCTACTTGGATGCCTTTGCAAGAGTTGAATGTAGTTTCCATATTCTTTTCTCTAGCTTGGATACTTTCTAGTTTACTTTGAGGATATGACAAACAAGTTTTGATGTTGTGTCAATATTGTGTACTCGTATTAAAAGATTAAAGTGACTAGGAGTAAAATTGATCATTGTTCATGACTAACTGATTAACCCCAACTCCTGACGCAAGCGATAGAGAATCGTATTCGGTTCCACTTGAGAAAGAATTTCTTGAATCACTGTACTGGGGCCTAAATTTCCCCAACTACAACCTCTTTCTAAATATTCTTGGGCTACTTTCCCCACCGCATAAGCCCCATAACCAGCAATGCCTCCTTGGGTTGCAGCGGTAGTTGCATAGGTGGCAATACCCATAGGACTTTCTAAAATAGCTGTCTTCCCTAAACCCAAAACCGCACTACTACCAATTTCTCCTAACAATAAACCGCCAGAACTAACCAGAATTTTACGCCATAACTTCCCGGCTTCAAAACTTGTCATGGGTAAACCATACAAACGTGCCAACGAACGAATTAGGGCTAAATCGGCGATCGCACCTCCCAAGACATCAAGAATCGCCAAAGGATTGAAAGCGACTGCTACGGCTTTATACTTGGCATAGCGCCAAATGATTTGTTCTGCTTCGCTTTGCCGCAACTCTAAGGTTTTCTTGGCGATTTGCGTTTCTGCTGCTTGGGCTTGAAAGAGGGCATTTATGGCTAATAGGGATCGCCCTTCTCGATTTAAAATCTGAAAAATCTTTTCTTTGAGTTCATCTATTTGAGGTGGAGGGGTTTCCCACTCTTGGGTTTCGCTACCATCAGGCCATTCTACCCGAACTCGAATAGGTTTAGGTTCTGCGGCAATGAGAACAATTTCTTCAGGGGACAATATCTGGTTGATTTGTCCACCATCACTTGCTTCTAATTGTTGTAGCTGTTGATAAATTTCTTGACGATCTTTTTCAGGGAAGAGGTCAATTTTGTTAAATATAAGAATTAAGGGCTTATGGCTATCCCGCAATTCTACTAAAGCATCGTATTCTGTCCGAGTAATATCCCCAGCAATAATAAACAGAATCAAATCAGACTGGCTAGCTACTTCTTTCGCCATCGCTGCCCTGGCTTCCCCTGCTATCTCATCTAACCCCGGAGTATCCACCAACTCCACTTGAATTTTACCCCCAGGATGCCAACGTACAGCTTTGGGCCATTTAGTTACGCCGTTTAGGGGGCCAGTTTCTAAGACATTCTGCCCCAACAAAGCATTAACCACAGAAGATTTACCTCGACTAACCAAACCAAAAGCAGCGATGCGAATAACTTTTTGGTCTAATTTTTCCAGGGCAGATTTTAAAGATTGTAATTCTTGGCGTACAGAAGCTTGCAATTCTAAATCTGGGGTACGATCACCATGGCGGCGAAACTTACCATACCAAGATAAAGCTTGTTGTAAGCTAGCCCTAGCTTGATTAAAGTGGGTTTCTTGGCAAGAATAGCTGGTAGTTTCTGGGGTATCAGTAGGAGAACTCAAGGTTAAAGGAAATTGAATATTTCTATCTACTATTGTGGCCAAAGATCCTATCTCGGAGGAAAATAAAAAGGTGCGGATCTCCCTAGTATTGGTAATACGGGTTGCCCCCATATTTCACGCTGTAGCTTTTGTCCTTAGTCATTTTTGAGAATTATGAAACCATTTTTATTTGTTACTGATTTAGATAATACTCTGGTAGGAGATGATGCTGCTTTGGCAACTCTTAATCAAAAGTTAAGTAAACATCGTCAAGAAAATGGTACTAAAATAGTTTATGCTACCGGGCGATCGCTCTATCTCTATCGGCAATTAGCCCAGGAAAAAACTCTTTTAACCCCCGATGCCCTCATCGCTTCTGTGGGTACAGCTATTTTCAGTAACCCCGAAGATGATACCTACGATCCTCAATGGGCAGAGGTGCTATCTCCAGGGTGGGATAGGGAGAAAATTGTCGAGATTGGCACTAGCTTTACTCAATTAGTCCCTCAGCCAGAATACGAACAGTTTGAGTATAAGGTTAGTTATCATATTCCCGAAACCGAAGCAAAAGAAGTTATTCCCGCTTTGAAAGAGAAGCTAACCAGTGCAGGTTTTAAAATTAATCTGATTTACAGTGGTAGCCTTGATCTTGATATTTTGCCGGAAAATGGCAACAAGGGTTTAGCGGTAAAATTCCTTCAGGAGAAGTTGGGATTCCAACCTGAAGATACAGTTGTCTGTGGTGATTCCGGTAATGATATCGCTTTATTTAAGGTTGGTAAGTCGCGAGGAATTATGGTGGGCAATGCTAAACATGAACTTCGGGAATGGTATCAAGCCCAAGGTAAGTCTTATCATTATCTTGCTCAAAGTTCATGTTCAGGAGGAATTTTAGAAGGATTGAAGCATTTCAAGTTCTTACCATAAAAAGAACTGTGGTTAATTTTGCTCAAACCATGACTTGGAAAGGAAAACATCCAGAAGTTAAGTTGGTCAAGCAGACTTATCATACAGGAGTAAAGCTAATACCCAATCAAATGAAGCAAGTTGAATCTCATCTAGAGCGTTTTAGGGAGTTAGGTCGATGGTTGGTGGACATCTTTTGTCTTTGACGGAAGATTTTATTTTCTTGACTTCCCATAAAGCCATAATTTTAGTTCAAATTAGAGATTTGAGTTGCTGTAGCTAAACCTGATGCTAGGGCAGATTCTATTGAATTGCCCCCACACCAATCGCCACAACAAATCAGGGGCAAAGGTTGATTAGTTTCTAGATAAACTTCATTAATAAATTGCTCAGGAATACTATAACGCCAGCGATGAATTTGATACCATTGAGGCTCTTTTAATTCAATACCGAAAAGTTCCCCAGTGCGAGACAACAATTTTTGTGCTACAGGTTCTAAATTAGTTGTGTCTAAATACTTTTGAGCAAATTCTGTTGTGCTGTGAATAACTAAAACTGGTACTGGAGATTGACTTCTTTTGCTACTATCTAAACTCAGCCAGGCTAAGTAAGAATCTTCTTGAAGAGAAACAAAAGGTTGCTTATTTAATTGCTTGGGTAAAACCGTAGCAGTATTGTAACCAGCCATAACGCTTAAGCAAGGATTGAACTTAATCTGATGTAACTTCCCTAGAAAATCAGGATTTAAACCTTTGGTAATTAAAGGTTCTAACAAAGTTACTGCTTGGGGGGCTGGTATAGCCATGACGACAGCTTTAGCAGTTAAATTCTCTTGAGAATCTAAGGTTAAATGCCAAGTTTGTGCTTCAGTCGGTTCAATTTTTTCAACCCGACTTTGCCGCCAAACTTCTAAATCCTTGCCGATGAATTTAGCGATTTCGCTCATACCTTGGGGAGCAATATAGGTATCAGGAAATTGGCTGTGCCAAGGTTGAATAATATTTTCTTGGTGGAGGCGCTGAATAAGCTGCCCAGACAACTTACCTTGGGGTTGTAGGTAAGGTAAGCCATGATCTACCCGTAAGTCATTAATACGTCGCGTTGCAACCCTTCCTCCCAAACCGCGAGACTTTTCTAATACCACAACTCGGCTACCGAGTTGAGAAAGTTCCTTGGCGCAACTCAGCCCCGTTAAGCCAGCACCAATCACCGCAACATCAAATAAGGTTAAGTTATTATTCATTAACTGCTTTCACTTATGGCAACTCAAATAATTTTAATGTTAGAATTTATTTCATCTGCCTTAAGATAGAAGTAGGAAATATTTGAAGAATTAACTAGTGTAGAAGAACAGCAACCTCTTAGGATTGTTTATTCTTTTTCAATCTACCCTTAAATTATTCACCAAACCAATCTTCTATTTCTGCCTTAGAGACGCCCTTACTAAATCTAAATTTTGCAAGTATTCATCAGGCTGAACCATCTACCTCAAAAACTTTATGAAAGACTTTCAACTAATAGATGCCAAAATCTCTTGCGAGTTACCTCCTAGCCAGTTAATACCCAAGTTCCAAATTGCAGTAAGAAAACTTGTGGATACATGGCACAAGTATAAACCCAATGATTCTTTGTCAGGAACTAGGAAGCAAGATTTACAAGACCTACAAAGTATTCTCCACCAATATCAACAATTTTCTTCAGAAGAATTGCAGCAAAAGTTTTGGCAAGGTTATTTTGAAGGAAAAAGCAATCGCAGAACGATCAAAAAAAGCACCAACCTCACTCCTTCTTTGCTATCTTCTTTGTTCAGCAATCAAAAAAAAGAAGCTTTCGCTTTAGGAGTAAAAACAGGCTGGCAGTACGCCCGACTCAAAAGCTATTTAGTTAGGATTGAAAATATCGAGAAAGAACAGCTTAAAAGATATAAAGAAATGATGTTATCTCAAAAAGCTAATCCTCACAATCTTGATTATACTTTTTAATGGCTAATGGCTAATGGCTAATAGCTAGTGGTTAAAACTGATAAGGAGAAAAAATGCCCCCTCGCTGGCCACGCCAACCTGACCGCAACGACTTAGAATATCGTCGTTTAGATGACCGGATGAACTTTGCTATTCATGTTGCTTTCTGCGCTACTTGCAATTCTGGTTTGTGGTTTTTTCATCAACTTAAACAAGCAACCTGGCCTTGGCCAAGTGGGTAACTCTGGTTTGGTTGATGGTTATATTCCTTCATGGCATTTATATTTTTGGTATAGCAAACTATTCTGTTAAATCAAATGGCTAATTACAATACGACTGAGACAATTGAAGCCCTAGCAGCGGAAATTGGCGAAAATATCTATATGGATATAGCTAAATGGCATCTTTATTTGTCTAACGCGAAGCTACATACTGTGGTAGCAGAAAAAGTTTATCCCTTACTAGAAGGTAATTCTTTAACCCAGGATAAGGTAACAGCAATTTTGCAAGATATCCCTATCCAGTTGGGAGGTGGAAAAAAAGAACTCCCTTTAACTGAACTTTTGCCAAACCAATGTCAGAGTAATTTGATGGAATTGCTACGAGAATATCAAAATAAGTTTTAGCTATTAGCTAATGGCTAGTTGCTAGTTGTTTGATAGAGATTGTTTAGCTAAATCAGTGTAAACAATCTCTAAAAACTTTGCTGGTGGGAGAAAACCATCTCCCCAAGTAGAATCTAGATCAGCAGTTGGTTCAGAAGCAATGAAATCTTCCAGGGAAATATTTTGGGCGATCGCAGACCTAACTCGATCTCGTACTGTTTTTAACATATTAAGATAAGCAATCAACTCACCACGGTTAGAAAGAGGGCCGTGACCGGGAATAATACTAGTCTGATTATCCACCATGGTAAGTAGCTGTTCCACCGCTAAAATCATGCCATCAATGGAACCACCATGTTCAACATCAATGAAAGGATAAAAGCCATTAAAATAAACATCTCCGGTATGGATGATATTGGCTTCTTGAAAATGGATAATTGAGTCACCATTTGTATGGGCAGAGTTAACGTGGAAAGCCTCAATTGTTTCGCCATTGAGGTGAAAAGTCATCGTCTCATTAAAAGTAATTGCCGGTAGGGCAACTTCCGGTGAGGCAGGAACTTCCCGATTAAAAACTGCCATTACCTGGTCTGTACTAAGAAGTTCACGCACATTATCATGGGCAAAAATAAGAACCCCTGCCTTACCCAAATTTTCATTGCCTCCAGTATGATCGGAATGCCAATGAGTATTAATCAAGAAGCGTACTGGTTCAGGGCTAATTTCACCCACAGCATTAAGGATTTTCTCTGTTAAGGGTGCAAACTGATCATCAATGAGGAAAACTCCATCCTCCCCAGCAGAGACACCAATATTGCCACCTTCTCCTGTCAACATATAAATACCATCCCGAATCGGAATAGTTTCAATTTGAACTTGCTCAAAATCTTGATCTTGGGCTATTGCTGGTGTAGCACAACAAGCTAAGGCAATGCCAGCAAAATAGGAACAACAACGATATTGGGAACGAGTAAACACAATCTATATGGGAAAACTTGAAGAGTGACTTTCTAACTATATAATCAATTGAGTTATTTATTGCCTAACTTGGCTAGCAAATCACCTGATAGTCTAATTCAGTATGACCTATTGCTTAAGAATTGCTGACATTCCCAGCAGCGAACGCCCTCGCGAAAGGCTGGTTGCTTTAGGGGCAAAAAATCTCTCAACAGCAGAGTTAATAGCGATGTTGTTGAGAACAGGACAGGGATCGGGAAAACTTTCTGCTGTGGGCTTAGGGCAGTATATTCTTCAGGAATTAAGCAAACATCAAAGAGATCCTTTAGAAGTTCTGCGTAATGTTACCCTCCAAGAGTTGATGCAAATTCCTGGCATTGGTCCGGCTAAGGCAACTACCATCGTAGCTGCGGTAGAATTAGGGAAACGAGCTTTTCAATCTCAACCGAAAGAACGCACTATCGTCGACAGCCCCGAATGTGCTGCCGCAACTTTGAGCCATGAGTTAATGTGGCAAAGTCAAGAAAAGTTTGCTGTAATCCTTTTGGATGTCAATAATTGTTTGGTTGGGACTCAAATTATTACCATCGGCACAGCTACAGAAACCTTAGCCCCTCCCCGCGAAATTTTCCGAGAGGTATTGCGTCAAGGAGCAACACGGTTAATTATTGCTCACAATCATCCTTCAGGAAATATCGAACCAAGCGAGGAAGATATTGGTTTAACAGAACAGCTTTTAAAAGGGGCGCAGTATTTAAATATTCCTTTGCTAGATCATTTAATTTTAGGCAACGGCGATCACCAAAGTTTGCGGCAAGTTACGGATTTGTGGGACAAGTATCCCCAAGGAGAGAGTTAAATCAGATATCTGAAATCTCATTTCAGGGACAAGGGGGAACTAGAGAGAATAGTTGCAGTCAAAAAAAGCAACTAAATGTTAGTATTTTTTACATTTAGGGTTCACTCCCGATTGGGAATATGAAATTGTGGGGAATTAAAAAATTTGAGGCTGATTTACCAAATCCAAAATAGCTGGAAGTCTTTTGAACAACATCCTAAAAGTAGCTGGTGGTTCTCGTTTTTTTGGTTGTTATTAATTGGTTTTTTCGCTTTTATTTGGAACTTAGGTACTACAGGTTTGGTGGATGAGACAGAACCTCTTTTTGCTGAAGCGGCACGTCAGATGGCAGAAACCGGAGATTGGGTTACGCCTTATTTTAATGGGGAAACTCGCTTTGATAAGCCCCCTCTGGTTTATTGGTTAATGGCCATTGGTTACAAAGTAATTGGGGTTAATGAATGGGCAGTAAGATGGCCCTCTGCTTTCGCGGCGATCGCCCTAATGGCAATGGTGTTTTATACCCTGCGGCGTTATGGTTTTGCAACTCCTGGGACAGCGAAACAAGGAGAGGGTGTAAGTCGCCCTCAAAGGCAGTTATGGCTGTCTGCTTGGCTTGGTTCAGCTTTAGTTGCTTTGAATATTCAAACTTTGGTTTGGGCCCATACAGGGGTTTCTGACCTGCTTCTGAGTGGCTGTATGGGTTGTGCGATACTCTGTTTTTTTCTTGGCTATGCAAAATATCGAGGTGAAGGGGGTTGGTTTGCTTGGCCTCGTCCTTGGTATCTTGCTTTTTATATTCTCACTTCCCTAGCTGTTTTAACCAAAGGGCCTGTAGGTATCGTTATACCAGGAATAGTTATTATCCCTTTCCTGTTGTATGTCGGGGGACTTTGGCAAGTAGCCAAAGAAGCTGGGTTAGTTGTGGGTAGCATTCTCTTCCTGATTCTCAGTGTCCCTTGGTTTGTTTTAGTAAGTTTAAGAAACCCTGATTACCTAGATTCTTTTTTCGGCTACCATAACTTTGAGCGCTTCACCGGTGTAGTTAACCACCATGCCGCACCTTGGTACTTTTATTTCCTGGTGGTACTTGTTGGTTTTGCCCCCTACTCAGTTTATCTACCCCAAGCAATTTTTCGTTTAAAGTTTTGGCAACCTTCTTTTTGGCGTAAGCAACCTCGTTCAGCACAGTTAAGCTTGTTTGCCCTTTTTTGGTTTGCTGCTATTTTCCTGTTTTTCAGCGTCGCTGTCACCAAGCTTCCTAGTTATACCCTCCCTTTATTACCCGCCGCTGCTATTCTGGTTGCTTTGTTAGGAAGCGAAGAGTTAACCAAAGTTAAACAACTGACCAACAAAACGAAACCCAACCGAGGTTTATTAATCACCAATCTGGTTAATATTCTCTTTCTTTTCGTCTTAGCTGCTGCCCTCGCTTATGCCCCAACTTTATTGGTTATGACCCCGCCGCCCCCAACTTGGGGGAATTAGTAGCAGAATCTGGTTTACCCAAGGTTGGGGGTCTAATTTGGCTGATAGCAGCTTTGGTTGGGTGTGTATTTTGTTGGCGATTCCAGTTAAGATCCTGGCTAATGGGTATTAATCTACTAGCTTTTTTCGCCTTCTTAATTTTCGTTATTCATCCTGCTTCTTTCCTTCTTGATCAAGCCCGGCAACTTCCTTTAAGGGAACTTTCTCAACTTGTTCCCCAAGTGGAAAAACCAGGAGAAGATTTTTACATGGTCGGTTTTAAAAAACCCAGCGTAGTTTTTTATTCCCAACGCCCGGTTAAGTATTTTACCCATATAGAACATCTTTTACCTAAGCTGGTGACAGAAAATGGCTTGGGCTTTTTCAAAAATTATGCCCAACAAAATGACTCTCTATTAATCCTTAGTGAACCAAGTTCATGGGAAAACATCAATCTGCAACCCCAAGATTACCAAAAGCTTGATAGTCAAGGGTCTTATGATTTGATTCGGGTTTCTAAAGAAGTTCTGATCAGCAAAATAACTAACAACTCTAATTGACGGGCAAGAGATCAGGGTTGGTAGAGTTAGCAAGACCATTAGCCCTTAGCAACTAGCAACTAGCAATTAGCAATTAACAATTGACACCTCCAAAGCGGTATTAGCGTATGATCGGGATTAATAGATAAATGTTCGTTCCTCGTGACCCAATCTAGCAATAATACCCATTCATTCCCGGATCTTGCCAATCCTTGGCATACTCAGTCTGTTGAGAAAACCTTAGAAACATTCCAAAGCGATCCCGAAACTGGTTTAACCTCTCAACAAGTACAAGAACGTAGGCAAAATTACGGTCTTAACGAAATTGAAGAAGGGCCAGGCCGTCCTGGCTGGGAAATATTTGTTGATCAGTTTAAAGATATTATGCTGATCATGTTGATTGCTGTGGCAATTATTTCCGGTGTCTTAGATTTAGTGGATTTACAAGGGGGAGGGGCGACGGCCGGAGAGTTCCCTTTCAAAGATACCATCGCCATTATGGTAATTGTGATTCTTAACGGTGCTTTAGGTTATTTCCAAGAAAGTCGGGCGGAAAAAGCCTTAGCAGCCTTGAAAAATCTTTCTTCTCCTAAAGTAAGGGTGATTCGAGAAGGAGAACCCACCGAAATTGAAGGTTCCCAAGTTGTTCCTGGAGATATTATGTTGGTGGAGTCGGGAACTCAGTTAGCAGCAGATGGACAATTAGTTGAGGTTTCTAACCTCCAGGTAAGGGAGTCAGCTTTAACCGGAGAAGCCAAAGCTGTGAAAAAGTCTCCTGGGGAGGAGGGTTTAGAAGAAGATACTCCCCTTGGCGATCGCCGCAGTATGGTATTTACTGGTACAGAAGTTATCCAAGGCCGGGCTAAGGTAGTGGTTACAGCTACGGGCATGGCTACAGAATTGGGGAAAATTGCCCAAATGTTGCAAGGGGTGGAAAGTGAACCGACTCCCCTACAACAGAGGATGAATCAGTTAAGTAAGGCTTTGGTGACAGGTTCTCTCTCTTTGGTGGTTTTGGTTATTGCTGTTGGGGTAATTAGTACCGGCAACTTTAGTCGCCTACGAGAATTAGTGGAAGTTTCTTTAAGTATGGCGGTGGCAGTAGTTCCAGAAGGTTTACCTGCGGTGGTTACGGTAACATTAGCCTTGGGAACCCAGCGTATGGTACGTCGCCATGCCCTGATTCGTAAACTTCCGGCGGTGGAAACTTTGGGTTCGGTAAGTGCTATTTGTTCTGATAAAACCGGAACTTTAACCCAAAATAAAATGGTGGTGCAGGAAGTTGTGACCTTAGAAAACAGCTTTAAGGTGACAGGGGAAGGTTATAACCCTACAGGAGATTTCTTAGCTGAAGAACAAACTGTGAAGAGTCAAGATTACCCTGAACTACAAACTTTACTTCTGGCGGGAGTTCTTTGTAATGATGCTTTTTTACAGTACAAAGATGTTGAGGATGTTGAAGGGGAAAATCGCAATCCTCACCCGGAATGGATAATCTTGGGAGATCCTACCGAAGGTGCGTTACTTTCTTTAGCAGGGAAAGCTTCCTTAGAACAACAATCTTTAGGCCGTCAGTTAGTCAGGATGGGAGAATTTCCCTTTACTTCTAGCCGCAAGCGGATGAGTGTTATTTGTCAAGGTAAGGGGGAAGCAATTCAAGGGGCTATTAATACTACCGATTTGGTTCCGGCTAGCCCTTTCGTAATGTTTAGCAAAGGTTCACCAGAATTAATTTTAGAACGCTGCGAATCTTTTAAATCTGGTGATTCTCCTTCGGAGACGCTACGCGAACACTTCGTACCCTTACAAGAAGAACATCGGCAAAAAATTCTTAATGACAATGATAGGATCGGCCCAAAGGGGGTTGCGGGTTTTAGGTTTGGCTTATAAACCTGTGGAGGAAATTCCTTCGGCTGATGGGGAAGAGAGTGCTGAACAAGAACTAATTTGGCTAGGGTTAGTGGGAATGCTTGATGCCCCACGCCTAGAAGCGAAAGAAGCAGTACACCAGAGTAAGAAAGCCGGGATTAGAACCCTGATGATTACAGGAGATCATCAACTAACTGCTAGGGCGATCGCTTCCCAGTTAGATATTGCCACAGAGAAAGATAGAGTTCTCAGTGGACGGGAGTTGCAAAGGATGCCGCAATCGGAATTAGAACAGGAAGTTAACCAAGTTAGCGTTTATGCCCGTGTCTCCCCAGAACATAAGCTACGCATCGTTCAGGCCCTCCAGAAACAGGGTAAATTTGTTGCCATGACGGGGGACGGAGTTAATGATGCCCCGGCCCTTAAACAGGCGGATATCGGTATTGCCATGGGTATTACCGGAACTGATGTTAGTAAAGAAGCTAGTGATATGGTTTTACTAGACGATAACTTTACTACCATCATTGCCGCAACAGAAGAAGGAAGGGTTGTTTATGCAAACATCCGCCGCTTCATTAAATACATTTTGGGCAGTAACATCGGCGAAGTGATTACTATTGCTGCTGCCCCCTTAATCGGTTTAGGAGAAGTTCCTCTCGTTCCTTTACAAATCCTCTGGATGAACCTGGTTACGGATGGTTTACCCGCTTTAGCCCTAGCGGTAGAACCTGCTGAACCCAACGTTATGTCTCGCCCTCCTATTGATCCTAGCGAGAGTATTTTCGCCAGGGGCTTAGGTTCCTATATGATTCGTATCGGCATTATTTTTGGGTTAGTAACTATTGCCCTGATGTGGTTAGCTTTCAATTATTATCCCGATCATTGGAAAACCATGGTCTTTACAACCCTTTGTATTGCTCAAATGGGCCATGCGATCGCCGTGCGTTCCCATTCCCAGTTAACCATTGAATTGAATCCTTTTTCCAATCCCTATTTACTAGTGGCGGTGATCGGGACAACGATTTTACAATTAATGTTAGTTTATGTCCCAAAATTGCAGAGCTTTTTTGGCACTGATTATTTAACCTTAGAAGAATTAGGGCTTTGTTTCGGTTTCAGCGCCATCATTTTCGTTTGGGTAGAGTTAGAGAAGTTATTCATTCGCTGGTTCTTAACCAAAAAATAACTAAAGTTACTACAAAAAACTAATTAGATTAAGTCTAAAAATTATTACTTATTACTTATTACTTATTACTTATTACTTTTTGAAAATGCCCCATGAACAACTAATTGAAGAGTGGCAAAAAATGGCGCGAGATTCAATTATGTTACTACGTCGTTTGTTAATCATCTCTCTACTTAAAACCATTGGCTACTGTATTCTTTCTTTGTTCTTGTTTAGCGTAGCAGCAGCGATTATTTTCCATGTCAGTCTTGAGAGCGCCGGAAGTTTTAGCTTTGCTACTTTTTTTAAGTTAGTTGCTTTGATGATTCTTTATTTAATCGCGGGGATTATTTGTGGGGTGAGCTTAGCTATTTTATCTGGTTATCAGAACTTAGTTAGTAAAATTTTGCGCCACTGCTTACAACCTTTATTTTCTTTAGTTATTGAGGCTGTTTTTGAGCAAAAAGAAAGTATGAATATTTACTTTTTCCAGCAAGGTCTTAATCAGTTAGTTGTGGAAATATCGAGGGTTTTAGAAGAAACTTTCACAACTATGGAAAGAACTATCAAAACTCCCATAAAAATATTCACTATTTTCAAGAAGTTTGGTATTAGAGTATTTCATCTACAATCATCTTTATTAATTCACCTTAATCAACTAATGCTGGATTTAACTATCAATAAACTATTAAAGAAATTGAAGAAAGAAGGGCGAACTGATGTCAACATTGTCGAAATTGGACAATTTATCACCGAACAACTACCTTCTTTAATTGAAGAAACAGCCAGCAAAAAAACTAAATCCTATCGTCGCTTCGTTTACGTTATCGCCGGCTCATTTCTCTTTGTCCCTATAGCCATAACAGCACTCAACTAAGTAATAAATAATAAGTAATAAGTAACTTTCCCTATTTTACGACAAGGTTTACACGAACGCGAAACGCGAACCCTATTCCCTATTATTTAATGTTTCTTAAAAAGCTCCATCTACGTTCCTTTCGTAATTACCAAGATCAAGGCGTTAACTTCATAGCCAGGAAAACAATTTTGGTTGGTAATAATGCTCAAGGAAAATCTAATCTGTTAGAAGCAGTAGAATTATTAGCAACTTTAAAAAGTCATCGTACCTCTCGCGATCGCGACTTGGTTTTGGAGGGGGAAGAGGACGGTAGAATCAACGCTATTTTAGAACGAAAGTATGGTAGTTCAGAGCTAACTATCACTTTAAAGTATAAAGGTAGACGAACATTAGTTTTAAATCAAGAAAAATTACGCCGTCAAACCGAATTTCTGGGAATATTAAACGCCGTACAATTTTCTAGCTTAGACTTGGATTTAGTGAGAGGCAGTCCTGAAACTCGCCGTAGTTGGTTAGACTATCTCCTCATTCAACTAGAACCAATTTATGCTTATATTTTGCAACAGTATAATCAAGTTCTACGCCAAAGAAATGCTTTTTTAAGGAGACTTCGCGACTTAGAAGTAGATATTAATAATTATATTGACCAACTTGCTTTATGGGATGCTCAACTAGCTGCTACAGGTTCTAGGATAACCCGTCGCCGAGCTAGAGTTTTACAGCGAATTGCTCCTTTAGCTGCTGCTTGGCACGCTAGTATCAGTGGAGAAACAGAAGTTTTAGCTATTAATTATCATCCTAATATTAATTGGCAAGAAGATAATCCTGAACACGTCCAACAAGCCTTTTTAGAAAAGATTCAACAACGTCGTATTCCAGAACAACAACAAGGTACAACTTTAGTTGGTCCCCATCGAGATGAAATAGAATTAACTATCAATAAAACCCCGGCTCGTTCCTATGGTTCCCAAGGGCAGCAACGTACTTTGGTTTTAGCCCTTAAATTAGCAGAATTAAAGTTAATTGAAGAGGTGATTGGAGAGCCGCCCCTACTCCTTCTCGATGACGTTTTAGCTGAATTAGACCTCAATCGCCAAAACCAACTCTTAGAAGCAATTCAAGACCGCTTTCAAACCTTAATTACTACAACTCACCTCAGTGCTTTTGATAAGCAATGGGTGAAAGATTCACAAATTTTAACTGTGGAAAAAGGGTTAATCATTGATCGTTAAAACTTCAATTTTTTAGGCTAGACTCGAAAAGACTTTCTTTCGGTGGGACAACACTAATCTCATCTAACCTCACTTTTGTCTTTGCTTTCAAGAAATATCCTTGATGAAACCTTGTAAAATCGTGCGAATGCAATCTTAAGTATGTGTCAAATCTTAATTTTTCATTTTGACTTGATGCGACTCCCTTACTGACAGGAAGACAAAGTGATGGAAAGAACAAGAGAGACAATTTACTTACTACGAAGATGAAATACAACACATTATTAACAGTCGTTTTAGGATTAAGTTTGGGAACTTTAGTAAGCTGTACCCAAAAAACAGAACCAGAAGTTGTAGTTCCAAAAGAACAGCAAGAAATAAAAATCACTGGTGCTGGTTCTCCTTATCCAGCCTTAGAAGCTTTGGCTAAGGCTTATGAAGAGCAAGAAAATGGTGTTAAGATTAACTTCCTGCCACCGAGTCAAAGTCCAGGGGGTATTGATGGCACTAAAAATGGTTTAGTCGATTTAGGTTCAGTTACCAGGAAACCTAAACCAGAAGAAGATGATGGTTCCCTAGAATACCAAGAATTAGCCCAAGATGGTTTAGTTGTAGCAACTCATCCCAGTGTTGAAGGTGTTACGAACTTACAAACAGAGCAGCTTAAGGGTATTTATAGCGGAGAAATAACCAATTGGCAAGAAGTTGGTGGCCCTGATGCACCTATTGTCTTACTAGATCGACCGGAAGATGAATCGGCGAAGAAACTTTTACGGGAATACTATTTAGGGGAAGACTTAAAAACTTCGACCGAGGCAATAATTCTGCGCCAGGAAGGGGATTTAATTGACACTATACAGAGTACTGAATATAGCATCGGTACATTTTCCCTCGCCTATGCTGTAGTTAATGACTTAGCCATTAATCGCCTTAGTCTTGATCAGGTTGAGCCTACTGCTGAAAATGTTCAAGCAGGGAAGTATCAAATGACGCGCAAACTCGGCATTGTTTTGAAAAAAGAGGGCATTTCCCCAGAAACTCGCCAATTTGTTGATTTTATGTTTAGTGAAGAAGGAGCTAAGGTACTACAGCAAGCTGGTTTTGTACCTTCGTTGTAATTTAAAGCTCTTGTTTTTCAAGCTAGACTCGAAAAAACTCTCTTTCCGGGGGCAGTACCAATTTTTGAGCTTAATTCACCTGTGAGAAAATAGTCTGATGAACAGTAATGCACTATTAATAATATTTTTAGGATTAAGTTTTGGGATTTTGCCAAGCTGTACCTCAGAAAAAGAACCATCAGTAACAGCATTTCAAGAACAGCAAGAAATTAAAATTGCTGGTGATGGTATTATTTATATCCCTTTGCAGGCTTTAGCTGAGGCTTATAAAAATCAAGCAGACAATGTTGAGATCAGCTTTTTGCCACCAAATCGAAGTCTAGAGGGAATTGCTGGTGTTAAAAATGCCATAGTAGATTTAGGTGCAGTTACCAGGAAACTGACACCAGAAGAGAATGATGATTCTTTAGAGTATCGGGAATTAGCTCAAGATGCTTTAGTAGTGGCAACCCATCCCAGTGTTGAAGGTGTCACTAACTTACAAACAGAGCAACTTAAAGCCATTTATGGCGGTAAAATAACTAATTGGCAAGAAGTTGGTGGTCCTAATGCACCTATTATCTTACTAGATCGACCTGAAGGTGAATCGGGGAAAAAGCTATTACGGGAATACTATTTAGGTGAAGAACTAAAAAAATCTTCAGAAGCAGTAATCCTAACCAAAGAAAGCGATTTAATTGAAACCCTACAGAGTACTGAATATAGTATTGGTGCATTTTCTCTTGCCTATGCTGTAGTTAATGACTTAGCCATTAATCGCCTTAGTCTCGATGGGGTAAAACCTACAATAGCGAATGTTCAAGCAGGGAAGTATAAGATGACGCGCAAACTCGGTATTGTTTATCCCAAAAAAGGTGCTTCCGAAGCAACTTACCAATTTATTAATTTTGCGTTTAGTGAAGCAGGGGCAGCAGAATTATTGCAAGCTGGTTTTGTGCCATCTCGCCAAAAATAGGACAAAAAAGAAATGCTCCGTAACACTTACTCAAAACTCTCTTTGAGATTAAAGATACTTTTGCCCTTGCTTACCCTGTTTCTCTTAATGTGGGGTTTAGGCGCTCTTTCTATGGGCTATTTTTTTACGAAACGCTTAGAAAAACATAGCCAAGAAGATGCTGAAGGGATTGCTTCTATAGTTTTAGAAAACTTTGAAAGAAAGAAAGAATTACTCTTTTTACAAGCAAAATGGGTAGCTGATAGTCAAGAGATTCCTGAGTTAGTAGCTGCGGGTAATAAAAGAAAATTGCAACAAGTTTTATTGCCTTTGCGTACGACTCTCAAACTTGATTTTATTGAAGTTGTTAATAGCAATGGAAGTGTATTAGTAGAAGTTAAGGGAAAAGAGATAGTTAAATCTGAGTTAAGGGATGAATCTGTTCAGAGAGCAGCTAGTGTGGGTATGGATTTATTTGATATTGTGCTAGCCCAAGAGAATAACCCTTCAGTTTTAGTTGGCTTAACTTCGATTAAATCTTCAGAGGAAATTTTAGGAGGAGTCATTGTTGGTATTGCCATTAATGAGAAATTGCTCGATGAAATTCGCGCTCAAACAGGCTTACATTTAGTTGCTTTATTCAATTCTCAAGTTACAGCTTCCACTTTACCCCAAGCTAAAAATATTTCCTGGCAAGTATTTGATCACAAATCTTCTTCCCATAAAAAAGTCACTATCGGCAAGCAAGATTACTTTGCCCACCCTATAGAATTAGCGGGAATTAATAGTATAGATGGTAAGTTGGCTGTTCTCTATTCTACCCAAGAGTTAGATGAAGCAGAACAGCAACTTTGGCTAGGTATTGGTATTTTTTGTTTATTGGGTTCAGGGGTTACTACTGCAATTGGTATTCGGGTAACAAAGTTGCTTATCAAGCGTCTTGAACAAGTAACTGAAGTTGCTAAGCAAGTAACTGAAAAAGCTGATTTTTCACTCCAAGCTCCTGTTACAGATAAGGATGAAGTAACAGTTTTAGCTACCTCTTTAAATCAGTTAATTGGGCAAGTTGGGCAGTTATTAACAGAGAAAGAAGCAGAGGTAGAAAGACAACAAACTCTTAGTGAAGAATTACAAGTAGCCAAAGAAGCTGCTGAAGTTTCTAATCGCTCTAAGAGCGAGTTTTTAGCTAATATGAGCCATGAATTGAGGACTCCTCTTAATGGCATTCTTGGTTATACTCAGATTCTGCAAGATTCTTTGAATATGACCGATTCTGAGTTACGAGGGATTGATATTATTCATCAATGTGGCAACCATTTACTAACCTTAATTAATGATATTTTAGACCTTTCTAAAATTGAAGCTGGGAAAATGGAACTCTATCCCAAAGAATTTTATCTGGTTTCTTTGATAGACAGTATTGCGAATATTTGCGAAATCCGCTCCCAAAAACATCATATTTCTTTCCATTGCCAGCTTAGCCCGCAACTACCCCAATGGGTTTATGGTGATGATAAACGCTTACGACAGGTATTAATTAATCTTTTAGGTAATGCTATTAAGTTTACTAAATCCGGAGGAGTAACCTTAAAGGCTAATGTTTTAGAAAGAAGTTTAGGAGATAATCACCAACCAAAAGCTAAAATTCGCTTCCAAATAGAAGATACTGGCATTGGTATGACCCCAGAACAATTAAAAAGAATTTTTTTACCATTTGAGCAAGTAGGGGAAGTTTCTCGAAAAGGAGAAGGAGCAGGTTTAGGGTTAGCTATTACGAAAAAGATTCTTACTTTGATGGATTCTAAGTTAGAAGTACGCAGTCAGTTGGGAGAAGGAAGTGTATTTTGGTTTGATGTCTTTTTGTCAGAAACTGCTAACTTGACTGAGGTTAAATCTACTCCTCAAAAAACTCAGAATATGATCGGTTTTACTGGGGAGAAAAACAAGATTTTAATAGTAGATGACCAGTGGTCTAATCGTTTAATTGTTATTAATATGCTGGCTCGTTTAGGGTTTCAAATTGCCGAAGCAAATGACGGTAGTGAAGGTTTGCAACAAGTTGAAAAATTTCAACCTGACTTGATTATTATGGATTTGATTATGCCTAAAATGGATGGCTTTGAGGCTATTGAAAAATTGCGCCAATCTCCTCAAGGACAATCATTAAAAGTTATCGCTTCTTCTGCAAGTGTATTTGATAAGGATAGATACAAAAGCCTTGAAGTGGGGGCAGATGGTTTTCTGCCTAAACCAATCGATAAAGAAGATTTATTGCAATTATTGCAGCAACATTTGCAATTAGAATGGATTTATCAACAACCAAGCCAGGAAAGGTTAATTCGCCAAAACCAAGAGCCAGAGAAAGTTATTTGTTTACCTACACCTAAAGAATTAAACGAACTTTACGACTTAGCTAGATCCGGATTAATCAGCGATATTTTGGAACAACTTGATACTCTAGAGGAAAACAATCCTAATTTAAGTCCTTTTAGCAGCCAGCTTCGGCAGTGGACTAAAGGGTTTCAACTGAAAAAAATTAGAGATTTTCTTCAAGAAAGCCTCAAACAAACTCCTAATTAAAATCTTCAGGTCAATTATGATCCCTCAACCGCCGAAAACAAACCCTTTCTTAAATTGGTTTGCCCAACGCCTAGACAGCACTAAAATTGAACGCCAAATTGTCTATGGATATTCTTTAGCCGTTGGTATAGCTGTTTTGGGGACAACAGCAGGACTAATTATTGGTAATTCTTACCAACAGTATGCTTATGAATTAAGGGAAGATTTCTTAGAAGAAGTAGAGTTAACTCTGCAACTACAAAATCAATTATTACACTTACAAAAACATCAGCAACAATTTTTAGTTTTATTAGATAAACCAGAGCTTTTTCGCGAAGAATATCTACTTTTCAAAAATCATCAAAAAGAAGTCTATGAAGTTTGGTCATTATTCAAAGATTCCTACCAAGGATTTAAGCCAGGGGATAATAATGAAGAGTTGCGCATCATGGAGAGTATCATTGCCAATTATGATGGATTAGAAGTAGATTATACCAGACAGCTAGACGCAGTTTTACAAGTGATGGATGGTGATAATCCCTCTCCAGAAGAAAGAGCAAGACTGCAATCTTTACTGCTAGCATTTGGTAAAAATCCTCTCTCTCTGCAACTTAGGGAGTTTGTGATTAGTTTAGAGGAATTAATCGCCGAAGTTGAAGAAGAACGTTTGCCAGCAGAAGTAGCTTTAAGAAGGGCTACCCAATTACGTAATTTTATTATTATTAGTAGCATACTATTCTCGATTTTAATTGCCACTTTACTCGCTTCTTATACTAATAAAACAGTGCTATCTATTCAAGAAAAGGAGTTGCAAAATCAAAAGCTGTTAAGCACACAATTGCAGGAAGCAAAAGAAAAAGCTGAAGTTGCTAATCTGGCTAAAAGTGAATTTCTCACCAATATGAGTCATGAGTTAAGAACTCCCCTTAATGGTATTTTAGGCTACACTCAAATCATGAAAAATTCCTCTACCATGACTGCTTCCGAGAGTAAAGGAATTGATGTTATTAATCAGTGTGGTAAGCATCTACTGACTTTAATTAATGATATTTTAGATTTGGCAAAAATTGAAGCAGGGAAGATGGAACTTGAGGCTGGTAGTTGGCATTTTCCCTCTTTTTTAAATGACTTAGTTGCGATCTGCAAAATTCGAGCGCACAAAAAGAATATAGCTTTCCTTAAGCTACTAGAAACTCAACTACCTGAGCATATTTCTGGTGATCAAAAACGCTTACGACAAGTACTGATTAATCTGTTAGGTAATGCTATTAAGTTTACAGATGTGGGTAAAGTAACTTTTCGAGTAGATGTCCTGAAAAAAAGTTTAAATAACAACCAGCAATTAATTAATAAAATCCGTTTCCAGGTAGAAGATACGGGTATTGGCATGACACCACAACAGTTAGAAACAATCTTTTTACCTTTTGAACAAGCGGGGGAAGTTTCTCGTAAAACAGAAGGGACTGGCTTGGGGTTAGCTATTACAACAAAAATCCTCTCTATGATGGACTCTAAACTTGAAGTACGGAGCAAGTTAGGAGAAGGGAGTGTATTTTGGTTTGATTTGTTTGTTCCGGAACTTGATATTCAAGAAGATGCTGAGGCTTCTGTCCCGAAAAATATTATTGGTTTTACTGGTGAAAAAAAGAAAATCCTCATAGTAGACGATCGCTGGTCTAATAGGTTAATTATTATTAGTATGTTATCCCCTTTAGGGTTTCAAATTACTGAGGCAAATAACGGACAAGAAGCTTTGCAAAAAATTACCGGTTTTCAGCCTGATTTAGTGATTATGGACTTAGTTATGCCTCAAATAGATGGTTTTGAGGTGATCCGAAGATTGCGCAAATACCCTCAGTGGCAATTATTAAAAATAATTGCTTCTTCTGCTAGCGTTTTTACCAGGGATCAGCAAAAAAGTATTGAAGTAGGAGCAGATAGTTTTTTACCAAAACCAATAGATAAAGTTAAGCTAATGGAAATGCTGCAAAAGCATTTGCAATTGGAGTGGGTTTATCAACAAGAAAATCAAGATATATCCCTAGAAGAAAAAGCCCTAGAAATTCAAACTTTAGTTTTACCTTCAAATGAACAAATCAAAGAACTTTATGACTCAGCAAGAGCAGGTTTAATTAGTGACATCTTAGACTTAATTACTGATTTAGAAAAAGACAATGCTGATTTAATTCCCTTTGGACAAAAAATCCGTCACTGGGCCAAAAACTTCCAAGTTAAAGAAATTCAGAATTATCTTAAATCCCTTACTAAACAAAACTAAGTAATAACTATCGCTTATTACTCATTACTTATAAAATGCTTTTTCCTTTATTATTACAATTCATTCCCCACGGACATTGTTATCTTTGGCAAACAGGGCTGGTTAGCCTACATCTTATCTCCGATGCAACTATAGCCATTGCCTACTTTTCCATCCCCTTAACTTTGTTGTATTTAGTCCACAAAAGAGGAGATATTCCCTTTGATTGGATCTTCTTCTGCTTTGCTGCCTTTATTGTCTTGTGTGGTACAACCCATCTCATGGGAATTTGGACTCTTTGGTATCCTAACTATTGGGTATCTGGGTTAATTAAAGCCTTTACGGCTATAGTTTCTGTCGCTACAGCAATCCTCTCTGTTTACCTCGTACCTAAAGCCATTGCCTTACCTAGCCCTGCCCAATTGCAAGCGGCAAAAGAAGCTGCCGAAGTTGCTAACCTTTCTAAAAGCGAATTTCTAGCTAACATGAGCCATGAATTAAGGACTCCCCTTAATGGTATTTTAGGTTATGCCCAAATCCTGCAAAAATCTCCTACCATGACTGCCAAGGAGATTAAGGGTATTGATATTATCTATCGTTCCGGTAATCATCTCCTCACTCTCATCAACGATATTTTGGATTCTTCCAAAATTGAAGCTGGGAAAATGGAATTGTACAAAACTGCATTTAATCTTTCTGGCTTCCTAGAAAATATCGTTGATATTTGTCGCATTCGAGTAGAAAAACAGCACATTACCTTTGCATACCACCCTAATCCTCGACTACCTGAATTTGTTAGAGGAGATGAAAAACGTTTGCGACAGGTACTAATTAATCTTTTGGGCAATGCTATAAAATTCACCAACACTGGAGGAGTCACCTTTTCTGTTGATGTTATAGAAGAAGACAAGCAACAACTAAGCAATAAAATTCGCTTTCAAATTGAAGATACTGGTGTTGGAATTGCCCCGGAGGAATTAGAAAAGATTTTCCTTCCTTTTGAACAAGTAGGCAGCCTTTCTCGGCAAGTAGAAGGAACAGGTTTGGGGTTAACAATTACTAACAAAATTCTTTCTACAATGAATACCAGCTTACAGGTACGTAGTCAATTAGGAGAAGGAAGTAAGTTTTGGTTTGATTTAGTCTTATTAGATGTTACCGAAAAACCCGATTTAAGCAGAAATCATACTCCTATTATAGTAGGATTCAAAGGAGAAGAGCGTAAGATTTTAGTTGTAGATGATCAGTGGTTAAATCGCTCAGTAGTTAGAAAACTTCTTACTCCCCTAGGCTTTAAAGTTGCCGAAGCAAGTAACGGAGAAGAAGGTTTAAAAAAAGTAGCCGAGTTTAAACCTGATTTGATTATTTCTGATTTTGTGATGCCAGAAATGGATGGCTTTGAAATGCTACGGCGCTTACGAAATTCTTCACTAGTGGATTCTACTATTTTAATTGCTTCATCTGCTAGTGTTTTTGATACCGATAAGCAAAAGAGTTTACAAGCTGGGTTTAACGATTTTCTCCCTAAACCAGTAAGCCAAGATGAGTTACTAGAGAAATTAGAGAAACATTTACCAATCGAATGGATTTATCAACAGCAAAACGAAACACAGCAAATTAGCGATCGCCTAGAAGCAGAAACAATGGCAGCTAACAACTCACTAGTGTTTCCTCCCCCAGAAAAAATATCTCAACTCTATGATTTAGCTAAGGGAGGTCTTATTAGTGATATTTTGGAGGAAGCAGAAAAGATAGCAACATCAGATGCGAAGTATACACTTTTTGTTGCAAAGTTAACTCAATTAGGGCAAGGTTTTAAGATCAAACAACTACAAGAATTCCTTAAGCAGGCTGTTGGTAATTGATAATTGATAATTACTAGTGGCTGAACAGATTTTAGATAATTTTTCTGTTTTGTTTAAGAGAACTTCAATAAATAAAATATCCTCACCAAGTATTAAGATTTGAGCAACTAGCAACTAGCCATTAGCTTATCGCTTTTGGATAAGTCTTTTCTTAGTTCTCTGTTAGATTATTTATCATTTAACGAATCTATACCTTGCTCTTTAAGTTTTTCAAGCTGGTCTTTCATTGCTTTAACTTGTTCGGCTGGGTGTCCTTGCCAAATCGTAACTTCTCCTACAATTTTAAATGGTTGTGTCGAACGATAAGATTTAGTAGGATTACCTGGAAATTTTTTATCTGTCAAGTCTGGATCGTCTTCAAGTTCTCCTGTTGCTTCTACTAAATAAATTCTTTCCCGTCCTTCTCCAAGTGCAAGTTCAGCTCCCCAAATAGCTGCATCCAATGTTGCTGTCAAGAAGATGTATTTTGCATTTTTCTTTCGTCCAAAATTTGAATTGAAACCAACTTTAATTAAGTCGCCAACTTTCAAGTCAGCCTTCGTTCCGTGAAAATAGGCTTGAACGAAAGGTGTTGCACCTTGTCCGTTTGATTTCTTATCCTTTTTGTTTTGTTCCATTGGTCAAAAGTTAAAGTAGTCTGTTATTTTTTGATATGGCATTATATTTCTCTATCCCACTGCATATTTACTATCTGGGTTAAATACAAAATCAATAATTTGTCTTGATAGTTACTCTTCTAGTTTTATTCTTCGTGTTTCTTGCCAACTAAACTTCAGAAAACCAATGTCCACCCTTCCTGACGAGCCTGTTCACGGGTATAGGAAACACCATCAACTTTGATGCCATCGTTGTTGAGCAAGGTGATAATCCCGCCTCGATTGCTCAATTGGACAGTTTGGGGCAAAACAACCTGCAAAGTGTCTCCTGGGGGGAGGGTGTTGCTAAGAGTAAATTTGTTCTTGTACCTATCTGCAAGACTCCAGCCCTCTAAATTGAGGGTTTGTGAGGTAGTATTAATTAGAGTAACTGTCTCTGCTTCTGGGGAAGGGCCAATCGGATTAACCAAAGCAGCAATGATGCGGACGCTTCTCTCTAGTTCCAAAGGTTCTGATGGTTCTAAGGGTTCTGATGGTTCTGATGGTTCTAAGGGTTCTGGTGGAGGGGTAGCCAAGCAATGACCAGCCTGGTCATCTGTATGCCAACATTGAGATTGAAACTTAAGAAAAATAGCTATCCACTCATTTTCTTGAGGAAAGTGTATCAACAAAGCCCCATCTTGATAAACTCCATCATCTTTGCGGAAACCTTCAGAATTGCCCTGATTCATGTGGATATCATGAATGCCATTACCTGGTATGAAGCCAAAAATCTTGTCTTTTTTGGACTCCGACCCCACCTTTCTCCAAAAGCATAAATAATCGCCTCTTCATCAGACATTGCCCGCCGTATATGCCTGTCAATTTTCTCGTTCAAGTCATTGTCTGGCCCTACAACATCAAAGGGAAGGGGTATCATTATCTCAGGATTCGGAATCAAGTTACCGCGAATAAAGTCTAGGGCTAATCCCCCCGGTTTAGTTTCCAATTCATGAAAACCGGCACTCAATTCAGAAAGTTCTTCAATAATCGGATACTGGAAATTTTCATCAATCCAATACTCCAGTTCCGAGGGAAAGAGTTTAGATTGGACATTAACAGCAATTCGATAGTCAGTGTCTTGGTCAACAACATGAATCTGATAGTGGGCATTGCTAGTCACAGCTAATCTTCTGTCAACTACCCACCCTTTTAAGACACCGTAATTTTTTAAAGGCATTTTGGCGATCGCTCCACATCTGCAAGCAATGTTTAAGCTCAATATTAGGAAGCACTTTCTGACAAGTTTGTCGGTGAAAGGTTAGTTAATTTGCGTATCTAATGTCAAGACCTCTGTATGAAGATTTAATTATTTCGTACTTCCTACCATCTAGTATAAAGCTGAGGTTACTAGAATTAAGATTAAGAATATTGGATTTTTTTTGCTAATAGCAGAATTTCCCTGCAATCTAGAGCATAATCAAACCTAAATATCGTCCCTAAAGCTACGGCTTCAGTAAGCTGTCAGGCATTTAATTTACTTAACTTAGGTTTGATGAGGAGATAGGGGGATAGGGAGATGGGGGAAGGGTTTTAGGGCTTATTTCCTAGTTTAGTAATACACAGTTTAAATGCACATCAGCTTAGCAGAAATAGATCAATTAGCAGAAGCAACAGAAACTCTCCAGAAAATTTCAATGCAAACAATTAAAAACTGCATACATAACTTAAGCTTGCAAAGAAATATATACAGGTACAATTTTGCTAAAGTTTACCTTCTTTATCGTTAAGTTTATCCTGTTTAAATAATGTCTGACTTTTCTCTGTTACGCTTGTTGGGTTTGCAGAATCTTTCTCGCCTTAGTTTGGTTTTGTTGCTGGCGGTTGCGGCTCCTTTTCTGCCTTTAAGTTTTGGGTTGCAACCTGGGTTGGTGAGGGCGGAAACGGTTGAGGAGAAGGATGCTAGGGCGCGGCAGTTATATTCTGAGGCTGGTGATTTGTGGCGTGTTAGCAAGTTTGCAGAAGCATTTGAGAAATTGCAGGAGGCTTTGCAGCTTTTTCGAGAAGCGGGTAATCAGCAAATGCAAGGTAATACGCTTAGTAGCTTGGGGGAAATTTACAGAAGTACAGGAAAATATGAAGAGGCAATTAATTACCATCAGCAAGCTCTAGCTATTACTCGGAAAATTGGTGACCAATCTGGAGAAGGTACTATTCTTAACAATTTAGGATTAGTTTATCGAAATTCAGGAGAATATAAGAAGGCAATTAATTACTATCAGCAGGCTTTAGCCATTGTTCGGGAAGTTGATAACCAACCGACAGAAGGTGCTACTCTCAGTAATTTAGGGTCAGTCTATCAAAGTATAGGAAAATATGAAGAGGCAATCAATTACCATCAGCAAGCTCTAGCTGTTACTCGGAAAATTGGTGACCAATCTGGAGAAGGTACTATTCTCAACAATTTAGGAGAAGTTTATCGAAATCTAGGAGAATATAAGAAGGCAATTAATTACTATCAGCAGGCTTTAGCTATTATTCGGGAAGTTGGTAATCGCGCTGGGGAAGGTGCTATTCTCAACAATTTAGGATTAATCTCTCAAAGTATAGGAGAATATAAGAAGGCAATTAATTACTATCAGCAGGCTTTAGCCATTATTCGGGAAGTTGGTAATCGCGCTGGGGAAGGTGCTATTCTCAACAATTTAGGATTCATCTACAGTGACTTAGGAAAGTATGAGGAGGCTATTGCTTACTACCAGGAAGCTTTGGCTATTACTAGGAAAGTTGGTAATCGCGCTGGGGAAGGTGCTATTCTCAACAATTTAGGAGAAGTTTATCGAAATTTAGGAAAGTATGAGGAGGCTGTTGCTTACTATCAACAAGCTTTGGCTATTCGTGAGGAAGTAGGTGATCGATCTGGAGAAGGTACTACTCTCAACAATTTGGGAGCAGTTTATAGAAGCTTGGGAAAGTACGAGGAAGCCATTACCTACTATCAGCAAGCTTTAGCTATCCACAGAGAAGTAGGTAATAGCCCCGTGGAAGGTACTACCCTTAACAATTTGGGTTTAATTTATAGTGATTTAGGAAAATATGAGGAAGCAATTACCTACTACCAACAAGCTTTAGCTATTCACCAAGAAGTGGGTAATCGCCAAATGGAAGGCAGTACCCTCCACAACCTCGGCTATCTCCTCCAAAACCAAAACCAACCCCAACTAGCCATCATCTTCCTCAAACAATCAGTCAACATCTACGAAACCATCCGCGCCGATATCAAAGGATTACCCACCGACCAACAAGAATCCTACACCGCCACCGTAGCCAACACCTACCGCAAACTAGGCGACCTTCTCCTGCAACAAAACCGCATCCTTGAAGCCCAACAAGTCCTGGATCTCCTCAAAATTCAGGAATTGGAAGACTACCTGCAAAACGTCAGGGGAGAAGGGGATGAGAAAGTAGTTAACTTAGCCCCAGAAATCAACATCATCACCGAATATGCCCAACTGCAAGACAAAGCCATTGCCAACGGTAAAGCCCTAAGCCAACTGCAAGAGGAAGTCAAAGGTATTCCCCTGGCACAACGCAGCGAAGCCCAACTGCAACGCCTCAAAACTCTAACCAACCAACGGGAAGAATTAGTTACTTTGCTCACTAGCTTTGCAAAAAGGGAAGACGTGCAAACTTGGGTGCAACAACTGAGCCTCATTTCCCAAGGCAGAAATGTCCCCCTCGACCAACTCAAAAGCATCTCCGATGACTTACAAGACATCGACCAAAACGCCGTCCTCCTCTATCCCCTCATCCTCGAAGACCGCCTCGAACTCCTCCTCACCACTCCCAACTCTCCCCCCATCCGTCGCACCGTTACTGTGAGTAGAGAAGAATTGAACCGCACCATAGTTGCCTATCGCCAAGCTTTGAAGCAACGTTCCCCCGATGTGAGAAAACATGGTCAAAAACTCTACAACTGGCTGATCAAACCCCTAGAAAACGACCTAGCCACAGCAGAAACAGAAACCATAATTTATGCTCCCGACGGGCAACTGCGCTACATTCCCCTTGCCGCCCTCCACGATGGGGAACAGTGGTTAGTAGAAAGGTTCCGAGTTAATAACATCACCGCCCGCAGCCTTACGGATTGGGATGATAAACCATCCCAGGAACTAAATATCTTAGCCGGGGCATTTGTAGAGGGAAATCATGAGGTGAAAGTGGGCGATCACACTTTTCCTTTTTCCGGGTTAAAGTTTGCTGGGCGGGAGGTAGAAATTCTTGCTTCTACGATTCCTACCACCGATAAGTTAGTGGATGAGGCGTTTAATAAGGATACCTTTGAAGACAACATGGACACCTACACAGTGCTTCACTTCGCCACCCATGCGGCCCTAGTTCCCGGCAAACCGGAAGAATCCTTTATCCTCTTTGGCAATGGGGAAACTGTCTCCCTCAAGGAAGTAGATGAGAAATGGAGTATCAACAACGTTGATTTAGTCGTCCTCAGCGCTTGCCAAACGGGTTTAGGGGGAGAATTAGGAGAAGATGGCAGGGAAATCCTGGGTTTCGGTTACTTAATGCAGGATGCCGGAGCAAAAGCTGCGATCGCATCATTGTGGTCAGTGGATGATGGGGGAACCCAAGCTTTGATGAATGCCTTCTACGCAGCCCTAGCCACCAAGAAATACACCAAAGCCGAAGCCCTACGTCAGGCCCAAATTGCCTTAATCACCGGGGATTATAGCGCCCTTAGCGATGACCCTCGTGGTGCAGTGGAGATTCGCGCCAGATTTGAGGAAGGCTTAGAAGGATTAACCCAGAATAGTTTAGCCCATCCTTACTATTGGGGCCCGTTTATTTTAATTGGCAATGGTTTGTAGAACTGAATCTACAAACTTTGCTACCAGGGGTTACAATCATGGTGAAACCACTCCAGTAATAGGGATGAGTTAAATCTTGATTTCCTAAAGCTGCCAAAGCATTAGGTAAAGCTATTCGGCGATCGCATACTATACAAAAGCCCTGGAATTCAGAAAGGAAACTGACCTTTCTTGTAACATTGTCTACCGCACTTAGAACACTTCCAGCCAACAGTTTCTTTGGTTGCAAAAGCAATTTCTGTCCAGTTATCAGGGTAAATGTTAGTACTTCGCTAGCCAAGTTTTGCTATTGATGTACTTTATTAACAAACTCTAAAGTATAGGCATCTTGATAATTAATGCTGTCATCCAAAACACCAACTGCTACTAACTCCTCAAACAAACTTTGCCAACGCCCGTCACTCATCGCACCTATACCAAGTTTAGCTGCATCGCCAGAGGTAGCAACTTCATATTCTTTAAGTTTGGCAACTCCGTAAGCGAGAAGATCATCGGGCATTTCTGGATTAGCTTGCTTAATTAACTCATTACCCAATGTAGGATCTTCTAAATAGCTATACCAACCTTTAATAGAAGCTGTAACGAAACGCCTGACTAAATCTGGATTTTCCCCTACTAATTTTTGAGTTGTTTCAATGGTAAAAGCGTAGGGATTATAACCTGCTTCTGATAATGGTAAAATAACTGGTTTAAAGCCCCCTTCTTTCTCTATAGTATAGGGTTCAGAAGTTAAGACCCCTTGTTGAGCCGCATTTTTATCTGCTAAGAAAGGACTAACATTAAAATTGTAGGGACGTTGTTGACTATCACTGAAGCCGTATTTTTCCTTTAATACTGGCCAATAGGTAGTATTAGCCCCTGGAGTAAGATAAATTGGCTTACCCTGAAGATCCTTAAGGGATGCCACTCCTGTATCGGGATGGGCTAGCAAAACTTGTAATTCTTGTTGGAAAGTAGCAGCCACCGTGACAACAGGGACACCTTGTTGAATAGCTTTTAAGGCATTAATAGAATGCCCCATAATAAAATCAGCCAATCCACCTACTAAAAGCTGAGTCGTGTTAGTTTGGGGGGCAGTAGCTTGGATATTAACATCTAAACCATAATCTTCATAAATACCTGTAGCCACAGCTTGGAAAAAGCCACCATATTCTGCTTCGGCTTTCCAACCAAGGGCAAATTCAATTTTATCTAGTTCTTTGCCACTTTTTGTACCTTTAGTATCAGAAGTCTTTTGCTGATTACAAGCCGCTAAAATGCTACTACCAACAGCTAGGGAACTAAGTTTGAGAAATTGGCGGCGTTTGAGACTAAAAATTTTGTTCATTCGTCTACAGATTGGGCAGGAACTTCTACCGCTTCTACATCAATAGTTCCAGGGGGCGTTAGGCGAGTAAAGTTGCCCTGTTCAACTTGTAATGCTTCTCCACAATTAGGACATTGTATAGAAGTTGTCTTTAAAGCAGGAAACTCGTGGTTACACACAGGACATTGACTTTGTACCAAGCTACGCTGCAACCACCAACGAAAACCAAATAAGGCGATCGCTGGGGTGATTAAGATTAAACCCAAAACAATTAGTAACCCCTTAGCTAACCAACCAAAGCCCACCGAACCTAATAACAAAAAGCTTAATATAAAAGTTAACCAACAGCCAAGACCGGAAGGGTTCAGCCGTAGTAGTTTAGGAACTTGGTCTTGATTCATTGGCTTTCTCCTTAATGTATACTCCCATACTTAACTTTAACTCTTGGTTTACTTTTTGAGTGATAGGGAGGTGGGAAGTAAGGAAAGTATGGGAAATCGGTGTTTTATTCAGCGAAACACCAAGCGATAATTGCCACGGCTACGATGGCTACACTATACCAAATGAAGCCGTTCAGAGTATTAAGGAGAAGACGTATAGGCCACAAAACCAAAGTCTCTGAAAAGAAAAAGTTACAGATTAAGAGGAAAATAAGTAGAAAAACTAGTTGCATAAAAGGTGGGAGTAACTAAGCTGTCAGGTATTTAGGTGAGTTAATAGGTAATGGGGAAGAACTACAGCCTATTTTACAGTCCCTAATTTCAGTATGGGTGTAAAGGTTCAAATCAAACCCTTTCCCTTTTCCTTTACCCCGTCACTCTTTCACCCATGTGTCAGAGTAAATACCGTCCCATCTCTTCCTCAAGTATTACGAAATTAGACTATAAGTTTATGTATAAGTACTAATAATAATACTCAATTATCAAAAAGGAACAGCCATGCCAAAGTTAAAAGCTAGTGTCTTAATTGGTTTTCTCGCTGCTTTAAGCACAGCCCCTGTTTTAGCTGAGGCCAACTTCGCTCAACTAATTTTGACCAGTAATCCTGAAACAGCCAACCCTGTAGTTTCTGGTAATACCCAAGGGGCATACGACTTAACTATAATTGCACCGAAAGATATTAGAGGAAATGACTGTCTAGGTTGGGCAACCCAACAGCCAGATCATATTTTAGTTCTAGAAGAAGACTTTTCTCGCTTGGAGTTAAAGGTCAATAGTAGAGGTAAAGATACAACCTTAATTGTTAAAAGTCCTGGCGGTAAAGTGCTTTGCGGCGATGATTCTGGTTCTAATCCTGATGCCAGCATTGTAATTAAAAGTAACGATGATGATACTCAAGATGATGAATTTTTAAAAGCTGGCAAGTTTGAAGTTTGGGTAGGTGCAAGCGATCCTAATCAACGCTGGAATTATAGTTTGTCTGGTAACGCCCAGTAGGGGAGGGTTTGGAGAAAAATTGAGACATTAACAATTAAACTACATAAACCCGCCCTAACGCCCTTTATGGAAATTAATCATCCCCCTGCTTGGCCTCAAAATACAGAAGATGCCAAGGAAATGCAAAATCAATTACAACCCCAAGTTATTACCGAAGATCGTTTCGATGAAGTGAAATATGTGGCGGGGGTTGATGTGGGGTTTGAAAATAATTATGCCATCAGCAAAGCGGCTGCTGTTATTTTGAGTTTTCCTCAACTAGAATTACAGGAGAAGGCGATCGCCAAAATCCCGACAACTTTTCCCTATATTCCTGGTTTCCTTTCCTTTCGAGAAATTCCCGTTATCCTCAAAGCCTTAGAGAAGTTAACCATAGTTCCTGATTTGATTTTATGTGATGGTCAAGGAATTGCCCATCCCCGTAGGTTTGGTTTAGCTTGTCACTTAGGGGTTTTACTCGACTTGCCAACTATTGGTGTAGCTAAGTCCTTATTCATTGGTAAGCATGAAGCTGTAGCTACAGAAAAAGGAAGTTGGCAACCGTTGCTGGATAAAGGAGAAATTATTGGGGCGGTTTTGCGTTCTAGAAATGGGGTTAAACCTTTATATGTTTCCCCTGGACATCGTATCAGTCTATCTACAGCCCTAGATTATGTCCTTCGTTGTACTCCTAAATATCGTTTGCCAGAAACAACTCGCTGGGCCGACAAATTGGCATCTCATACTCCCTAAGAAGGGAATAGTCACTCTTTCAATATAGAAAATAGAGGTTTCTAAAAGCTTAGTGCCTAAGTCCTGGGAAAGCAGGAATCATATTAAAATAACGGATAACTGTTACAGCGAAAAATTGTGGTAGAAGCAAAAATCGGTATTATTGGTGGTAGCGGGCTTTATAAAATGGAGGCCCTTGAGGATGTAGAGGAAATAAAGGTAAACACTCCTTTTGGTTCTCCTTCTGATGCTCTCATTGTTGGCAAAATAGCAGGTATTCAGGTTGCTTTCTTAGCCCGTCATGGGCGCAACCATCATCTGACACCTTCAGAATTACCTTTTCGGGCCAATATTTATGCCATGAAGCAGCTAGGGGTGGAATATCTCATTTCTGCTTCGGCTGTGGGTTCGTTAAAAGAGGCCGCTAAACCTCTAGATATGGTTATTCCAGACCAATTTATTGACCGTACCAAAAATCGCATTTCTACTTTTTTTGGTGAGGGAATCGTGGGGCATATTGCTTTCGGTGAGCCAATTTGCCCTAACTTGGCAGAGGTTTTAGGAGATGCTGTGGCCAGTTTGCAGCTATCAGAAGTCACTTTGCATCGTGGTGGTACTTATGTTTGCATGGAAGGGCCAGCTTTTTCTACCAAAGCAGAATCCCATCTTTATCGCAGTTGGGATGCAACGATTATTGGTATGACCAATTTACCAGAAGCTAAGTTAGCCAGGGAAGCAGAAATTGCCTATGCAACTTTAGCCTTGGTGACAGATTATGATTGCTGGCATCCTGATCACGACAGCGTTACAGTCGAAATGATAATTGGCAATTTGCAGCGCAACGCGACAAATGCTCAAAAAGTGATTCAAGCGGCTGTTAAAAGTTTAGGCAGCAATCCCCCAGAATCCCTTGCTCATTCCGCCCTTAAATACGCTATTATCACTCCACTAGCTACAGCCCCCCAAGCTACAAAACAGAAGTTAGAGATTTTGTTGAAGAAGTATTTGTAATGTGGGCGTTGCTAAATGAGCAGATGAATCGATGTGGAAGCAGAACATCCCAAAACTTAAGGTGGTGAATCAGCTAATCGGATAGAGTGTTTTAACCTCTCAACCGACTTGGAATAGCACGTAGAAAATCATCTTTTATTTAGGCGTTGCCTAAATAATTCATTCTTGAGACAGAACTATAAATTCTCCACTTTGACCCCTCAGTCAGAAGAGAAAACCCCTTAAGTTTCTTAGGATTGAAAGAAGCTAATATAGGAGATTAAAATATGGCTCAAGCATTGCAAGGTAAAAAAATTGCTATCCTAGTAGAAAGTGGTTTTGAACAGGTGGAAATGACCAAACCCCGGCAGTCCCTTGATGAAGCTGGCGCTAAAACTGAATTAATTTCCCCTCAAAACGAGAAAGTACAAGGGTGGAACCATTTTGATAAAGGTGATGAGTTCCCCGTTGATGTCCAGCTAGATAGTGCTGATCCTACTAGCTATGACGGACTATTACTACCTGGAGGCGTTGCTAACCCAGACCAACTACGTACCAATGACAAAGCTATACAGTTTATCGCTGCTTTTTTCGCTGCCAATAAACCAGTTGCTGCTATTTGCCATGGCCCTTGGACTCTTATCGAAGCAGGTGTAGTTAAAGGCCGTACTGTAACTTCTTGGCCATCTCTGAAAACTGACTTGAAAAATGCTGGGGCAATTTGGGCCGATAGAGAAGTTGTGGTAGATCAAGGTTTAATTACTAGCCGCAACCCTGATGATATTCCTGCTTTTACTGAAAAGATCATTGAGGCTTTAGCAACTAAGTAATGATTCAGCGTAAGGGGGCAAAATCAGATCCATGATTAGCAACGCTGTAATGTCAAATCTGGTTTAGTTACCAAGGTATTTATGAGGGTAGGGTTAGTAAGACGATTATTAATTATTAATTATCAATTATCAAACTCATCCCTTCATTTCCGAAAGGGCATTTTTCGTCATCGCGGCGATCGCCTGATCATTAGCTTTAGGGAGATGGTAATATTTGCCCCTTGCTTGCTTAGCTAACTCCTTGGCAAAGCCGGTGGAGACAAACTTATTTTCTGTATCAATTACCAACATTTGCATTCCTAAAGCCGGGATTCTCGCCGCAATGTCGAGTAATTCTGCTTTAATATCTGGTTTTTCATCTTCTGGTAAAGTATCTCCTAAAGAACGGGCTAAAGGAATATTGCCCCTACCGTCGGTAATGGCAACAATAACCACCTGGCCAATATCCCCTGACATTTGGGCATTAGTCCCCACATGAACAGCTTGGGTTAAGCCGTGGGCTAAAGGAGAACCGCCACCGCAGGGAAGTTGTTCTAACCTACCTTTTGCTAGGGCAATAGAACGGGTTGGGGGCAGCAGGACTTCAGCCCTTTCTCCCCGGAAAGGAATCAAGGCCACTTGGTCACGGTTTTCATAGGCTTCGGTCAATAGGCGTAATACGGCCCCTTTTGCTGATTGCATTCGGTTTAGGGCCATCGAACCAGAAGCATCTACCACAAATACCACTAAAGAACCTGCTTTCCTAACTAAGCGCTTGGCCCGTAAATCAGTTTGTTCGACAATAACTGTACGGTTGGGTTGGCGCAGTCTCCGGGATTTTTGATAAGGGGCAGCAGCACGTAGGGTAGCATCCACAGCGACTCGGCGTACTTTCCCTTTGGGCAACATCGGTTTGATATAGCGTCCTCGATCATCGGAAAAAATAACGCTGCGACTACCGGATTTTCCTTGACGCTGGGTCATTTGAGCAAAATAAAGGACGCTAGGATCAAGAATTACCCCTTCTGCATCAAAGAGGAATTCTTCTGGTATGGCTGGGGGTTCTTGTTGTTCTTCTTCCTCTGGTTTCTCCTCATCCGGTTCTTCCTCATCCGGTTCCTGCTGATTTTCATCTTGATTTTGAGAAGGTGGGGGTGGCGGGGGCGGTTGTTGTTCTTCGGGAGGGGTTTGTATGACCGTAGAACGAGGTACAATCACCAATTCCACTGCCCGCCTTAAGTCCTCGGCTGTCACCTCATTCCTCCCTTCTAAAGCCGCAGCAGCTTTAGCAACTCTAGCCGCAAATAGTTCGGCCCGATGTCCTTTTACTTCTCCTCTGACAGCTTCTTCAACTAAATAGGTAATTTGTTCTTTATTGATGTGGACATCCTTTAACCATTCCCTCGCGAGGATAATTTCTGTTTTGAGGTTATCCATGTCTTCTTGATACTGAAGGAGAAAATCTTGAGGAGAGTAGGTATAACCAATGGCTTGTTCTACGGCTTGAACTCGTTGCTCTAAGGCTAACACGCCATCGGCAGAAAGGGTGATGGCGATCCGATCTAACAAATGTTCTCGTAAAGTCCCTTCTTCTGGGTTATAGGTGGCGATTAAAAGGGGTTTGCAAGGATGTTCAATACTAATGCCTTCTCTTTCTACCCGGTTGCATCCTTCTGTTAAAACCGTTAAAAGCTGGTTAGCAATTTGGTCATCAAGGAGATTGATTTCATCAATATAAAGTACTCCCCGATGTGCCTTTGCTAATAGTCCCGGCTGGAAGATAGGTTCCCCTTGTTGGACAGACTTTTCTACATCCACCGAACCTAAAAGACGATCTTCTGTAGTTCCTAAAGGAATTTGTACAAAGGGGGCCCGAATAATTTCTACTTCTTGATCTGAAGGTTGAATTAAACTTGTCCCCTGAAATTCTTCAACTGGTTTGAGGTTACAATAAGAACCTTTTACCACTTCAATAGGGGGTAGAAGGGCGTGAATTGCCCTAGCCATAACTGATTTAGCTGTCCCCCGACGACCAGCGATCGCCACCCCCCCCAATCCCGGATCTACTGCTGCTAGTAACAAAGCTAGCTTAATAGCATCTTGTCCCACCACAGCAGTGAGAGGGAAAGTTGAGTTGGCAGTATTTAATGCAACCATATATCAGTTATCAGTTATCAGTTATCAATGATGTCTTTGACAAGGGTAAACCCTACAATGTACAACTTGCTGTTGCTGTTAGGTGTCACTTGTCAATGCGGTATTTTGTTGAAAGCACTTTCGTAACTTATTACTTGTTACTTGTTACTTATGCCAATGCAACCTAAAGCAAGACCAATTTGTTGGGCTACAGAATTGATTAATTCTATATTTTCTTCCCTAACTTGGTAATCTTTTCGCCATTGCACCGAAAGAATTGCTTCTAATTGGTTCCGGAAGAAAGCCGGGGCGGCGATATGGACTTTGAGGTCTGTACCTTGATAATATTGACTTGTGGTGGCATTGGAGTCAACCAAAGCTTCTATCCAAACCTGAAGTTGCCCTGCCTCTATAACTTTAGTCACTAAAGGATCTTGGTCAAGGAAATCTGCGGCTAACTCGCCGTTGCTATATTTACCTTGGGTTGATACTAAGCTTTTATTTTCCACAAGCTGTAAAATACAACCATCCCCTTGTAAACTTTCTCCTATAGCTGTGGCGATGGGTTCTAAGCTTGCTTCAATAGATGTGGCTGTTTGGGCGATTTCGCCAATTTTCATTAATAAGGCAACTTGTTTGTTGTTACGGTGTCTTTCTAGGCGACGACCTCTTAATGTATCATAGGTTTCAGCCGCATCTTGAACCACCAGCCTTAAGGTTTGGGGGTCCCAAGGTTTGGTGATATATTTATAGACTTGTCCAGAATTAATCGCATCAACCAAGTCTTCCACATCGCTAAATCCAGTTAGAATTATACGCATGGTATCGGGAAATTGGGGAACAGTTTTGCTTAAAAATTCTGTCCCTTTCATCTCCGGCATTCTTTGATTGGAGATAATTACTGCCACTTCCCCCTGATTGGAAAGCACTTCTAAAGCCTCTACACCGCTATTAGCTTTATAAACCTGGAAACTCCGCCTAAAAGTACGATAAAGTAAGTCTAAATTATCTGGTTCATCGTCTACCACCAGCATTTTCGGTTTTTTTGCTTTTTCCATCTGTTTAAGTAATTTGTTAATATCATTTGGGTTCATATCAATAAAATTAAATTAGCGCAACTGTCTGTGTATGCAAGATAAGGCTCACTTTAGTAGATTAACCCAAGACTTTAAAGATTGCTTTATAGACGGGTTGCTTAGTTATTGAATAATTTTATATTTTAAAGCCCAATGTTACAGCGATAAAGCTGATAGGGATAACTACCTAATCGATAAAATTGGCTGTTGTCAATATTACACTGAGTTCTATTGATAATCTGGACAGCAGGGAAGCTTTCATCTAAAAAGCCTGGGGCAATTAACCATAAGTTGCTTGGGGAAACAGATAGTTGAGATATTTGTTGCCAAATTTTTTCATATCCTTGGGAGTTATCTAGGAAAATAAAGTTAGTTTCTCTGGTTTCTATTCTGACATCTTTTAATGCTAAGGCATAACTCAATCCTAGTGCCAGGTCGAGGGAATTACGGTAGGGAAAGACTATTAAGACAGGTTGTGGAGATTGATTAAAATGGTTGGCTACGGTGGCAGGGAAAAAAGGTTTTTGAAAGGCGAGGTTGAAGGTGACGAAAAGAGAACTGATGATGCCAATACAAATCAGGAAGAAAGGGAAGGTATTTTGTTGTCTCCTGGCGGTTAAACCTGCTGCTAATAAACATTCAAAAGCAGGAAAGTAAATGAAATTGTAGCGGGGAACGATGGTGATATCTTTTTTCAAGCCATAAACTAAGGCAAGAAATTCTAGTAAAACTAAAACCAGGAAGCAAGTGAGGCTAAAAGTAGAAAGATGGAAACGTTTGTGTTGTCTCATTTGCCTGAAGCCTGCCCAAGTTTGCCAAGCAACCCAGATACCAAAGGCAACGGTGAAAAATATACTAAGAATTTGTATTTTTAAGGGTTGATTTTCTACGGGTAAAACAATAATTGTGGTTAACCAAGCCGCAATTATTTGTAATAAAGGGAGAATATTTTGGGGAGAAGGAAGCCAATCGGTTTTAGGACTGGTGAAATGTTCTAAGAGGATGGGGAACCAGGGAGAAAAGATAGCAATTATTACCAAGGTGGAGATGGTTAAGTAAGCAAGGTTGATGAGTTTTTCTTTCTTGGTTTTTGGTAAGTAGTAAGTTAATAATAATAATGTTAAAATTTCAGCAACTAATGCTAAAATACCAAAATAATGACTATATAAACTAATACCGTTAACCCCAATCCAACTCAACCATGGCAAAGGATTGAGTCGTTGTTTTTGTAAGTCTTTTTGGATTTGAATTAAATTAATCAAACCCAAAGTAATGAGAAACATGGGCAAAGTATAATGCCTCGCTTCTTGGGAAAGATAAACAGCAAAAGGAGAAACTGCCATTAAAGCTGCCCCTACTAAACCAGCCTGACGGGAAAAAGCAAGGCGGTTGAGGTAATAAACTGCCCCAATTTCCGCCACTCCAATTAAGGCAGGAAAGGCCCGTAGTTTCCAAGTTAAAGATTGAGTTAAAGGTGATAAGAGATTTAGCCAACTATGGGTTAAGCAAAAAAATAAGGGGGGATGGGTAGATTGTTGATGTAAGTTGTTAGCAATTGTGGTGCAACTAACTTCAGGATTAAGAGTGAAAATTGGTGATAAATTGTGAGGAGAAAAAGTTACATTCACCGGAACATCATTAAAGTTTTTGCCTAAACTAAATAAGGCGGTGATTACTTCATCAAGCCAGAATGGTTTAAGGTCTAGATTCAGAAAACGTAAAACTATTCCCAACCCTAAAATTAATGTTAGTAATAAATATTGCATTTCCCGATGTAATACTTTTTAAGCGAAATAAGCTGTCAGGCATTTAATGTACTTATTAGGTTTGATGGGGAGATAGGGGGAGAGTTTTAGGGCTTATTTCCTAGTTGAGTAATACACAGTTTAAATGCACATCAGCTTACCAACTCACCAAGATCTTTGTCTCCTGTTATTAAAGGGGCCTTTTGTTCCTTTGTTTCACCCGCAGCTAGTTTTTCGAGGATTAGTTCAACAGTAATGCAAGTTCCAACAATAACAGGTTTACCCATCATTACATTAAGATGAGATGTAAGTAATTGCTTAAGTTCGGGCTGCATAACTAGAAATCAAATCTCGACTCCCATATCATACCAGATCAGGTTTGATTTCATAGGTTATTTGTATGAGTAGGGAGTGGGCTGCATAGTTTAAAAAATTAAGTTGATAGATTTTTTAGCGGTACTTTAATAACAGGATTTGATATCAATAAAAAATTAGTAAACCCTATTGCTACAATTAACAATTAGCCATTAGTCAGCCCTGAAAAAATGTCCCTAGACTCGGAAATAAATGCCACTGATAATTTAGATATTGATTGGGATAATCTTTCTTTAGATTTAACCCAGAATCAATATCAAATGTTGCGGGAAAAGGCGATCGCCCAATTACGAAGTACTCTACGTAAAGGACAACTTAGCTTAGCAGACTGGCAAGGTGGGGCAATGGCAGTATCGGCAGTACCTGGGGCAGGGAAGTCTACGGGTATGGCAGTAGCAGCAGCGATCGCAGTAGCAAAACATCAACTTAATTCTCGTCGTCAATTAATTGTAGTTACTTTTACCCGTTCGGCTGCCGCTAGTATTAAAGGAAAGATTAGGGATCGCCTTAAAGAGTTTCAGATGCCCCAAGGAGGCTTTGTTGTTCATACTTTACATGGTTTAGCCCTTAACATCGCTACCCGCCATCCTGAATTATCCGGACTAAACTTAGCAACAGCCACCATAGTAATTCCCACTCCTAGCCACCGGATTATGAGGGCTTGCGTCGAAAAATGGCTAGCCCGTCATCCCTCCCAATATAAAATTTTATTGGAAGGGGTGCAATTTGATGGGGAAGAAACAGAAAGATTGCGTCGCCAGTCTGTCTTACGGACAGAAGTACTGCCTAACTTAGCTTATACAATCATTCATGAAGCAAAAAGTTCTGGGTTGCTGCCGGAAGAGTTATGGCAACTGAGTAAGCAAGCAGAAGATGACTACAACATCTTAGGAGTAGGGGCTGGCTTATATGAACAGTATCAACAAATCATGCGATCGCGGGATTTTATTGATTATGATGATATGATTCTGGCTGCTTTAAAGGTGTTGGAAAATCCCGCTATTCGGCAAATGTGGCAACAACAAGTCTTTGCTGTTTTTGAAGATGAGGCCCAGGATTCTAGCCCTTTGCAAGAAAAACTTCTCAAAATCATTGCTGCCAATCCTAGTAGTAACAACCCTAGTATTAATCTCGTTAGGGTAGGAGATCCCAACCAAGCAATCAACTCCACTTTCACCCCTGCTGATCCTCTTTACTTTAACTGGTTTTGTGATACCTGCAAAGCCAAAAATAGCCTTTCAACCATGGATCAAGCTGGGCGTAGTAGCAAGATTATTATAGATGCTGCTAACTTTGTGCTTCATTGGGTAGATCGTGAAATTCAAAATTCAAAATTCAAAATTCAAAATTCGGAAGTTATTGATGCAAGATTTCTCGTCGGAGAAGAGGAAGGAAGAGAAATTCTTCTGCCGCAATCTTTTCGTTTGCAAAACATCCAGCCAGTAGATAGGAATGATCCACAACCAGATGCCAACCCTAAACCGGAGGGTGCAGGGTTGGAAATTTATACCCCTAGTGACATCTGTGAGACTGTAGACTTAATTGGCAAGAGGATTAAGGACTTATTTGCCCAAAACCCCAAAAAAAATGCTGCTGTCTTGGTTAGAGAAAATCGTCAAGGACGTTTTGTGGCTGAAAAACTGCACCATTTACAAAAAGAACAGGGCATTCCCATTTATGAAGTAGGAGAAGCAGAGCGTCATTCTCATATTCCCATTGAGATTCTCAAATTACTCAAATTTTTGGCCCGTCCCCATTCTCCAGATTATTTGAAAGGGGCTTTAGAAGTATTAGAAAAACGCAGTTTAATCGCCACCCAAGACTTAAACGCCTTAGCAACCTTCCCAGAACAATTCCTTTATCCAGCCCCCCTTGATCCTCCCCAAAAACCTCAAGTAGAACAAGCAAAGAAGTTTTGTTGCAACCTCCTCAAAGCCCGGTTAGAATTGCCCCACTACCAGCTTATTTCTTTCCTCGCCTTAAGTTTGAAGTATACAGGTTCAGAACTAGCTACAGCACAAAAGTTAGCAGAAAGAATTAGTAAGGAAACTGTGGGTAAGAGTTCCTTACAAACCACTTTAGAAGTATTAGGAGAAATCGTCAACTCAGAACAGTTTGAAGCTGTAGAAGAAGAAAGCGAAGACCAATATACCAAAAAAGGTCAGTTAACTATTATCACCATGCACAAAGCCAAGGGTTTAGATTGGGACTATGTTTTTCTGCCCTTCTTACACGAAGACTCTATTCCTGGCAAACCTTGGGTTCCCAACGCCGCTAAGTTCTTAGGTAACTTTACCCTAGCAGAAGTTGCCCGGGCCCAAATTCGTGCTGGGGTACATAGCCAACATCTTCAACCAGACTTACCCCTCAATTTACCCCAACCAGAACAGGCTTGGCAAGAAGCAGGTTATTTAAAAAAAGCTGAAGAGTTTCGTCTTTTATATGTGGCTATGACGAGGGCAAAACGTTTGTTATGGATGTCTGCTGCCGAACAAGGGCCTTTCCGTTGGAATACTTTTCGCAGTTTCCAAGGCACAAATTTCCAAAACAAGAATCCTTGTCCCGTTATTCCAGCTTTGAAACGAAGGTTTCCTAACTCAGTTTTCACTTATAACTAAAGAAACCCAAACTATTAGCTAAATGAATTATACCGAAACCAAAACCGAGCATTTTATACCAATCAAAAACATAGAAGAGCCAGTTATCATTAACTACTTTGCTACCATTAACCAAGGAAAATTCGTAGAAACGGCTGCTTTATTCGCTGAGGAAGGAAAGTTGTTAGCCCCCTTCGAGAAACCTATCATAGGTAAAGAGGCGATCGCAACTTATTTAAGCAAAGAAGCTAAGGGGATGAAGTTGTTACCCCACCAAGGAATACATGAATCAACTGAGGATGATTTAGTAGAGATAATTAAGGTGACAGGGCAAGTAAAAACTTCTTTGTTTAGTGTCAATGTAGCTTGGCATTTTTGTTTAAACTCAGACCAGCAAATCACCACAGCTAAGATTAAGTTACTAGCATCACCACAGGAATTGTTAGGTTTGCAACAAAAACGTAATTGAGTCAAGAAAGGCAATAAGTGATGAGCAATAGGAAATAGGCTAGTAAACAATTAATTTTTAAAGTCTCTACCCAAAGTTAAATATTAGCTTCAATGTTTCTCTACCTTTATACAGTTCTCTATCATGTCGAAAATTAATTAGCTTGAAGATTAGTAGCTTCAAGCAATTAAAGCTCAGAAAATAGCAAACCGGAGATCAATTAATAATATGGCTACAGCCAGTTCAGAACACAATATTGATGGCATACTAAGCAGCTATAACAACCTATCTACAGATGAAAAACTAGCTCTTCTTTGGTATGTTTACAAGAAAATGGGAACATCCATAACTCCTGCTGCCCCAGGAGCAGCCGGAGATACAATTGCAGAAGGATTGTTTGATCAAGTCAAAGAATTGTCTTTTGAAGAGCAATTGGATGCACAGCGTAAGATTATTGAAGGACAAGATACTCTTATTTCCCGTGAGTATGGTTCTTTAAGCGAAAACACTAAACTATATTTCTGGTATCGTTTAGCACAGGGAATGGATGCAGGAACCATTGTTCCTGTACCTGATGATTATGAACCTACTGGTAGTGTCAACCAAGTTTTATCTCAAATTGAAGGGATGGAGTTTCAACAGCAAATTACTGTCCTTAGAGATGCTGTAGTTGGTGGTGGTGCAGAACCAAAATCTGGTGCAGAAGTATAGTTTTTTCCCTTTAAGTTAGTTGATTTATAGTCTAAACTAAGCGAAGTCCGTTCTGCGGACTTTTTTTTAGTATCAGGAATTAAACTAGTTTTATGGTAAAAATATTCTTAACTATCGCTGCAATTTTAGGGGGTTTATCCGTAGCAGGAGGAGCATTCGCTAGCCATGCTCTGAAAACTCAATTAAGCGATCGCGCTTTAGAGATTTTCGAGACGGGAACTCAGTACCAAATGTACCATGCCCTAGCTTTATTATTGGTGGCTTTATTGTTAACTCAAACAGAAAATTCTTTACTTTTAACTATTTCCGGTAGCGCTTTTATTACTGGGATAGTGATTTTTTCTGGTAGTTTATATGCCTTAAGTTTAACAGGAATTAAGTGGCTAGGAGCCATTACCCCTATCGGTGGTGTCGCTTTTTTGATTGGTTGGGGCTGTTTGGCGATCGCCCCTAAGAATTTCCCCTAGAATTATTCCCTCTTAAACTACCCTAAGCAACTTTCTAAATAAACTTGTGCCACTTTATCATCAGCATTTTGCTTTAAACATTTTTGAAACAATCGTTTTGCCTCTTGAAAGTATTGACGTTCATAAAGACTTAAAGCTTGGGCAAATAATTCTTTTGTGGCTAGCTTTTTCTTCCTAACTTCCGGTAAATCAGCAGCACAAACTTCATATACAGTCACCTCTTCCAATTTACCTTTAACCCTTACTTTCGCAATGCGGCGTAAAGCATAATCTCCAGGATTTTGAAGAGAGGAAAAAGTATGATGAGAAATCAAGAAAGATACTTGATATTCTCTAGTTAATTTCTCTATGCGGGAAGCTAAATTAACAGCATCACTAATTACTGTACTATCCATTCTAGATTGTCCCCCAACCACTCCTAGCATTAAAGAACCTGTATTAATACCAAGACCAATTTGCACAGGTATATCGTCTAAATGCTGATTGTTTTTGTTAAATTCAGCCAACAAATTTAACATAGCTAAACCAGCTTGAACTGCTTCATCAGCACTCCCCCCAAACAGAGCCATAATAGCATCACCAATATATTTATCAATGAAACCATTATTATTAATAATTGCTGGTTCCATACAGAGAAAATAGGAATTAATAAACTTAAAATTATCTTGGGGAGTCATCTTTTCACTTAGGGTAGTAAAATTACGAATATCCGCAAAAAGCACTGACATTTCTTGCTGTACCGACTCCCCTAGTTCCACCTCAACAATACTTTGCTTATTTAATAGTTGCAGAAACTGCCTGGGAACAAAGCGTTCGTTAGCAAGATTAAGCTCAAAAAGTTCGTGAGTAAATTTAGCCCGTTCTAACTCAGCTTTTTTGCGATCGCTAATATCCTGCATAACATTAATGCCATAGATGATATTCCCTTGTTCATCATAAATTGGTGTTGCCCAAGTTTCGATGGGAATGGTTTTGTTACCTATGTGAATTTCTAAATCATTTGCCATTGCCGCTTCTCCCCGCAAGGCTTTAACAATAGGAAATTCTTCTATCGGATAAATTTGGTTTGTTCCTGCTTTATAAACCCCATAGGTTTGAGCTAAGTTTTGATAATTAACCTGTGGAGAAATAGTTTTACCTAATAATTCTTGGGCTTTTTGGTTAACATAATAGGGTTTACCTTCTGCATCAATCACCCCCACTCCTACAGGTATGGCTTCTAAAAATTGAGTTAAGTGATTTCTGTTTTCATTGAGTTGAGTAATTAGTTCTGCTTGTTGCTGATTTAATTGCTGAAGTTTGAGGGTTTGTTCAGCTAATTTCTGTTTTTGAAAATAACTATGAATTGCTTCATTAACAGTTAAACTAAGGTCTTCTATTTGCCAAGGTTTAGCTATATAACGATATAAATTAGCATACTTGATCGCATTACTGATCCCTTCAACACTAGCTTGTCCTGTGAGTAAAATCTTGAGAGTTTGGGGCGAAATATTGTGAATGAGCCTAAGTAATTCATCCCCTTTTAAATTAGGCATAATATAATCAGACAAAACTAGGGGAATATGATGCTTTTGTCCTAAAAGTTCTTCAACTAGCTCTAAAGCCTCTGCGGCAGTTTCTACAGTTTCAATCAGATAATCATCCCCAAAAATTTGAGACAATTCTCTTTCTAAGCTCTCTAAGATAATTGGTTCATCATCGACACAAATAATAACAGGTCTATTCATAAACTATAGTAAGCTATTTATCTTCAGAGTTATCTATTGGGGCTAGGCAATAAACAATAATTGATAATGGAGAATTGATGATTCTCAGTTAATAATAAGTTAAGATAGTGTAGCATTTGTCAAGCTATTGAACAAGATATAATAGTTCTTATAGAGATGATGTACAGTTTAGACTCTGATTTTTGTGCTTTTGCTAATTATTAATTGTCTTCTTCTTGGAACTGATAACTAAATTAATTTATGGGTAAACAAACTTTTGAAAACTTGCCAGTCTATCAACTAGCCGAACAACTTGCTAATGAAGTTTGGACTCTTGTTAAAAATTGGGACTTTTTTGCCCAAGACACTGTAGGGAAAAGCTTAGTTAATGCAGCAGATCGAATTGGAGCGAGGATAGCCGAAGGAAATGGACGTGATAATTTAGTAGACAATAGACGCTTCGTTAAACTTGCTAAGGGTTCTTTATACGAAACTATTCATTGGTTGAGGATAGCTTATAATCGCCATCTTTTAACCGCAGCCGAAATTAATCAAGTTAGGGAAATTATCATTAAATTAGCTCCTCAACTCAGGGCTTATTTAAAAACTTTGGAAGAAAATTAATTTATTGTAACCAAATTTGGTATTAATTGTTCTCCGGCAAGGGAGGAACTTTGGCTAAAGCTTCTTCAATCACTAGAGAATCAGCACCAGGTAAATAGACATTTTCGCTAATGTGACGTTTCCACGCTTTAGAGCCTGGTTGCCCAGAAAATAATTGTAGTAGATGGCGACTGATGGAGTTTAACTTCAACCCCTTACTTAACCAATAATCGATATAGGGAAGCATTTTTGCAATAACTTCCTGGCGAGTTAACACAGCTTTGGAGTCGCCATAAATTTCTTGATCTACGGTAGCAAAAAGGTAGGGATTATCATAAGCTGCCCTGCCCACCATAACAGCATCAACATATTGATACTGTTCCTTGATTTTTTCTAAGGTAGTAATACCGCCATTTATTTCAATAAAAAGCTGAGGAAAGTCTTCCTTGAGGTGATAGATATCTTCATAACGCAAAGGGGGAATGTGACGATTTTCTTTCGGGCTTAAACCTTTTAACCAAGCTTTCCTCGCATGAACAGTGAAGCGTTGACAACCTGCCGCTGCAACAATTTTAACAAAGTTAGCCATATCTTCATAGCTATCTTGTTCATCAATACCAATACGATGTTTCACAGTTACGGGTAGGGATGTTGCCTGTTGCATTGCTGCCACAGCCCAAGCAACTTTTTCTGGTTGCGCCATTAAACAAGCCCCAAAGTTACCATCTTGAACACGACTACTCGGACAACCGACATTGAGATTAACTTCGTCATAACCCCAATCTTCAGCAATGCGGGCGCATTCTGCTAACTCCTGGGGATTGTCACCACCAATTTGTAAAGATAAAGGTTTCTCTTCTAAGGAAAAATCTAATAATTTGTGGCGATCGCCCCGTAAGATAGCTGCGGAGGTAATCATTTCTGTATAAAGTAAAGTATGACCTGTGATGGCACGCATAAAGTAGCGAAAATGCCGATCTGTGCGATCCATCATTGGTGCAATACTAAGAGGATTGAAAAGCATTTTCAGTTATCAGTTATCAGTTATCAATTCTTCCTTTCAGCTTAACCAAAACATTTTGTAAAGCTAGTTTTACTCTCTCATATTCTTGTTGAAGTTGAGAATTAACTTCTTGTGAATTAGTCAGAGAATTTTCACACCCCATTGTTTCTAAATCTTGACATAATTGGGAAAACTTCAGCGCTCCTAAAGTAGCACTACTAGACTTCAACAAGTGAGCAGTATTTTCTATAACTGTTGCTTCTTTTCGCTTAACAGCTTGGTTGATATTTTCTAGTTGTTTAGTAGTTTCTTCAAGATAAACTTCTACCAAATCCAAGCATTCTTGGGTATCATTATCAAGAGCGTTAAAAGTGTCTTGAAGCTGGTTAGTATCAATGGCAGATGGCAAGTTATGTTTCACTGTTTTGCTGTCGCTATCTTTTTGCTTAACCTCTAAAGGTGGGCATTGCTGAATAACCTGAACCAAGTCTTCTAATCTAATCGGTTTACTCAGATAATTATCCATCCCCGCAGCTAAACATCTTTCCCTATCCCCCTGCATTGCATTAGCTGTCATAGCTGCAATATAAGGACGAGAGCTAGGTTCAATTTCTTGACAAATTATTTGAGTCGCCTTTAAACCGTCCATTTCTGGCATATGCACATCCATAAAAATCAGGTCATAACTTTGTTTTTTTAAAGCTTTTATCACCTCAATACCATTAATAACCACATTCGCTCGATAACCCATTTTGTCCAAAATAGTTAGAGCCAGTTTTTGGTTAACTAAATTGTCTTCAGCGAGAAGAATATTAAGAGGATGTTTACTAGCCAATTCGCTATCGATGGTGATGCTTTCCGGGCGAGGTTGGCTTATTTTCGTTACCTGCCCCCCCAAAATTTTTGCTAAAATATTATAAAGTTGAGATTGCTTAATTGGCTTGTTTAAACAGGCAGCAAAATCGACTTTTTCAGCTTCGGCGACTATTTCTGACTTACCAATGGAAGTTAACATTACCAGAGGTAAATGGGACTTTAAGGGTAGGTTGTGGATTTTTGTAGCTAGGGTTAAACCATCCATAGCTGGCATCTGCATATCTAAAATAGCCAGATCGAAAGTTTCGCCTTTTTGCAATAATTCTAAGGCTTTCTGCCCTGATGATGCAGTGCGAGAACTCATGCCCCAAGATTGAGCTTGGATAGAAAGAATTTTGCAGTTGGTAACATTGTCATCCACAATCAGAAGGTGCTTGCCTGCCATTTGGGAGTAATCAGTAACCAAATTAGGGGAAGTATAGTTTATAACTTCCCTTGCCATAATCGTAAAAAAGAAAGTGGAACCTTTACCCACTTCGCTTTCTAACCACATTTTGCCCCCCATCATTTCACAAAGCTGGCGGCAAATAGCTAAACCTAATCCTGTACCACCATATTCGCGGGTGGTGGAAGAGTCTACTTGACTGAAAGGTTCAAAGAGGCAGTTTTTACGTTCCTGGGGAATGCCAATACCTGTATCCTTAACGGCAAAACGGATCTCTGTGGCTTGGCTATCTGATTTGTAAGCCTCTACAAAAACAATCACTTCTCCTGTGGAAGTGAATTTAATAGCATTGCTGAGTAAGTTGACTAAGATCTGCCGCAACCGAGTAGTATCTCCCAGAATAGTTTGGGGGGTATGGGGAGCAATTTGATAAGCTAACTCCAACTGCTTCTGGGCAGCTTTAGCTGCTAATAAGTCAAGGGATTCTTCAATGCAAGTCCTTAATTCAAAAGGATGCTGTTCTAATTCCAGTTTGCCAGATTCAATTTTGGAAAAGTCGAGGATGTCATTGATAATGGTGAGGAGGGTATTGCCACTATTGCGGATTGTTTCAACAAAATCTCTTTGTTGCAAGGAAAGTTCTGTATCTGTGAGCAAGTCTGTCATACCAATAACCGCATTCATGGGGGTGCGTATTTCATGACTCATGGTGGCTAGAAATTCACCTTTAGCTATGGTTCCTGCTAAGGCTTCATCCCTAGCTTTAGCTAACTCTGTGGCTGCTTGTAAACGTTCAATTTCTCCACCAATCCACTGTGCCATTAGCCTTAATAATTCTCGATCTAGGGCTTTAAACGGTTTAATGCGGGGATTGACACTACTAAAACTGAGAGTGCCGTAAATTTGCTCTCCCACAAACACTGGCACTCCCATATAAGCTTCTAGCTTGAAAGCCTGATAACAGGGGTGTTCTCTCCAAGCAGAGTTGCTAGCGCAGGCAAAAGAGATGGGTTTCGCTGCTGCAATGGTTTCTTGACAATAGGTTTGCTTTAAGTTGAGGATTGTGCCTTGAACATTGACTTTGTTGGGTAGTTGGGCGGCAACTATCTCATAACACTCTGCTTCAACATGGGCTAAAATCCCTAAACCTAAGCCAAATTCTCGACAACCAAAAGCCAATAGTTTACAGAGAGTTTGCTCAAAGTCAGCTTGCTGACAGGCAGTGATCTCATAGAGGGTGCGGATGGCAGATTCACTAGCCCTCAATTCCTGTTCTACCTGCTTTTGTGCGGTAATATCAAAAATGACTCCATCTAAGTAAACTTTTTGAGTATTTTCTTCCCAATTACCTTGACCTTTTTCATATACCCAACAGATACTACCATCTGCCCTAACCAGGCGATATTCTAGTATAAAAGATTTTTTAGTCTGAATACTGCTTTCGATTTTTGCTTTAACTTTAGCAATATCTTCAGGATGAATAATGCTATTAAAGCTACGTACTTGGTTATTAATAAAATCAGTACTAGGATAACCAGAAAGAGAAGCAATTTCTTGGCTAATATAAATCATTGTCCAATCTTGCTCCCAAAGACAACGATAAATGGCTCCGGGGAGATTGTCTACTAAAGAATGAAATCTAGCATCCCTATTTTTCAAAGAAACCAGAGTCTGCTTTCTTTTGGTAATATCTTCTACGAACCCTTCATAGTAGAGGATTTCCCCGGTTTCATCTGTAATAGCGCGGGTATGTTCACAAATCCAAATAATGCTACCATCCCGGCGATAAACTTGGGATTCAAATTGAGAAACAACTCCCTCTTTAGCCATGATGCGGAGAAACTCTTCCCGTCGCTGTGGAGAAACGTAAAGATTTTTGGCAATATCTGTAAGCTGAGCTATTAATTCTTCTGGAGAATTGTAGCCATAAATGTTAGCTAAAGTTTGATTAACTTTAAGGAATTTTCCTGGGGCGCTGGTTTGGAAAATACCAACAACAGTATTGTTAAAGATACTATGATACTTTTTTTCCTTATCTTGGAGGGCTGCTTCTGCTTGTTCACATCTTGCTGTTAACTCCGCCAACTTTTCGTTAGCTGAGGTAAGCTGAAGTTTTTGCTGGGTGACTAACTTTTGTAGTTTGTTACTCATTATCTAGAACAGAAGAGCTTTTCTTTGTGAGCCATGTTTATTGGTTATAGCTTAGAACAGTATAAATCAACCACTAAATTGAGCCGTGATCATGATCTGGTTTTGAGGAAGCTTTTCCTTCTAACAAATCTACTAGTAATAAATTTCTTCTCTCTTTTTTACGCTTTTCTATACGTTGTCGTAGAGAATTTTCTTGCTTTTGTTTTTCATGGGAAGCCACCCAAGATAAGGTAATTGAAAGAGCAACTAAACTAAAAAACATAGCGATAAATACTTCTGCCATCACCACAGTTTTTGCCAATAAAGAAACAGGATGAATATCTCCGTAACCAACGGTAGAAAAAGTGATTACTGAAAAGTAAATTGAGAGTAAACCATCTCTTAATCCCCAAAAATGCTCTGGATTAGAACGAAACATTTCTGCATAGAGACTAGAGAAACCAACAATAACAGTTAAAAAGCCGAGAAATAAAAATAGAAGGAGAAAATGTAATTGGTTAATAGAAGGAACAAATTGATATTCAAAAAACTTTTTGCCATCTTGTTGTAATTCGCATTCTAATTCTGAACCTGCACCAACAATAAGTTCTGTGACAATTAAAATAACTAGAGTCAATCCACAAATAATGCTTGCACTAGAAGCAATTAAATCAGGCCAAGAAAAGTTATTTTGAGGAAAGATAGGGATAAAAGTAATGCGAAGGCAACAGAGTAAAATGACGCCTGCTGCGATCGCTAAAGACTTGCGAGATAAAATCAGGTTGCTATGGCGGCTACTTTGCTGACAAGCAATTAATTTTGCTTCTTTGTTCTCTGTTAAAGAAGAATCTTCTAACCTGTCTAAGAGTAAATATTCAATTAGCTGACTTAATTTATCTTCCCCTAGTAAATCTTGGAGCTTCTTTTTCAAGGCTTGGTCTTTGTCAGTCATATCTATAAAACAAAATATAAAAATTATTTAAACTTAGCTATTTTTAATGATAGAATAAAATATTATCTTAATAGTAATATAGACTACCGCCAAGCAGTGACCAACAAAACAAACTCCCTGCCTGAAGGCCCTGGAATTGCCCTCTCATTCCTCTATTATTTTTCCACCACAACCATGATTGTGGCCTTTTTCTGTTCCCAAAGTCTTGGTACAGGTATGCTCTCTCCCCTTCCCTATCGTTACGGCATGATTTGTGGTGTTTTAACAGGAACCATCGGGGCTTATTTAAACCGTAGCAAGACTATTTCCACTTCCTTGAAAACGAGCCGTGCCAAGCAAGAATTCAGTAAAAAACTGCAACAAACTTTAGTAGAAATGGGATTTGAAGAAAAGTATAGAGAAGAAGACTATACTATTTATGGTAAATCTTCTCTCAGCTCATTCTTCACCGGGAAAGTATTCGCTCAAATCGACAAGAAAGAAGCCACAATCATTGGCAGAGCGACAGATTTGAAGAAGTTGAGTAAAAAGTTGGAGATTTGAAGGGAGTAGGGAATAGCGTTTGGCAAAAGTAATAAGTAATAAGTTAAGAAGATGGTTTCGCTCATTTGTTATCAACTAACCATTAGCAACTAGCAACTAGCCATTAGCCATTAGCAAATCTTCCGGTTTAAATGCACCTTTTTCAGTAATAATCCCTGTAATTAAATTTGCTGGAGTAACATCGAACGCGGGATTATAATAATCAACCCCTTCAGGACATATTGTCGTAGTGCCAATTTGATAAATTTCTCGCTCATCTCTTTCTTCAATAGGAATTTCTTCCCCCCCAGCTAGCTTAAAATCAACGGTAGACAATGGTGCAGCCACAAAGAAAGGGACATCATGGGCTTTGGCTAACACTGCTAAACCGTAAGTACCAATTTTATTCGCTGCATCGCCGTTTGCAGCAATGCGATCTGCCCCCACAACCACTGCATCAATCAACCCTTGCTTCAGACAATGGGCAGCCATATTATCAGTAATAACTGTCACCGGAATCCCTTCTTGAACACATTCCCAGGCTGTTAATTTAGCCCCTTGCAGACGAGGACGAGTCTCATCAGCATAAACCCTAGCTAGCCTGTTTTCCCGCCAAGCAGAGCGAATTACCCCTAATGCTGTACCATAACCAGCCGTAGCTAAAGCCCCGGCGTTGCAATGGGTAAGAATAGTTAACTGTGAAGGAGTAGGAGGTAAAACTTCTAAGGCGCGATCGCCTATTTGCCTACAAGTGGATAAATCTTCTGTTTGAATAGTTTGGGCTGTTTTGAGTAATGCTGCTTTTATTTCTGCTACAGAACCTGGAGTTATTTTAGCTTGTTGTAACATCCGTTCAATAGCCCAAAACAAGTTTACTGCGGTGGGGCGAGTCTGACGTAACTTTTGAGCAACTTCTTCTAATTCAGCTAAAAACAAATCTCGCTTTTCGGTGGCAATTTCTGTTGCCCCCAAATACATTCCATAAGCAGCCGCCACACCAATAGCCGGCGCACCCCGTACAATCATCGTTTTAATTGCCTTAGCCATTTCTAAACTACTTTTGATGGCAATGGTTGTATATTCTTGAGGCAATTTGGTTTGATCAATCAGTACAACCTGATCTTCTTGCCAAATTACCGGATAAATTGTTTTAGTATGATTCATAGTAATATTCTCCGTTTACCCAAGTTACAAAACAAATCTAATTGTCCCTTCTTTGAGTCGCGCTTAACAGAAGTTAAATAAGAAGATGAGAGAAAAGCTGTTAATTGATAATCTTATGATTCAGCATCATGTATTTCTCGTCCTAAAGCCAAAGTTAACTTGGCACAGAGGACTGTAATCCAACCTATCCAAATCCTCTCATCAATCTTACCAAACAATAATAGACCACTTGGTTCTACCGAAGCCGAGATATACTGCTCGTCCTCTTCAGTACCAAACCAGTAAGGATAGTCATGACTATCAACCCAACCATCCATTTCCTGATAGACAGTACTAACTTTTTCCCAATCAGAATCAGAAAGGTTATAGGGTAGATTTAGGGTTATTGTTTGTTTCATATTTACGCACTTCGTAGAGTGAAAATGGGAACGACATTTTTTCTGTTAGCCTCACGCTTTTTTTATTCGATATTACTAGTAAAAAGCGGCAGATCAATTCCCTATAGCCTAACGGCAACGTTTCACGAACGCATAGCGTCTCCGTAGGAGATGCCCTACCCTAACAGATAAGTCATGCCGCCTGTGCAGGATTCGGCATAAATATCCTTCGGACTCAAAAAGATTCTTAAAGATACTTTTTTTTTGCCCCTGAAGCCTTATCCTAAATCCGGAGACTGAATCTTTGAGGAGAACTAATGCTAAATAAATCTGAAGCTACCATTGATGCTATTGATGCGAGAGAAATTTTGGATTCGAGGGGCAAGCCAACCGTAGAGGCAGAAGTACGCTTAGATAGTGGCGCAGTGGGATTAGCACAAGTACCTAGTGGCGCTTCTACAGGGACTTTTGAAGCCCATGAACTCCGGGACGATGAAAAACGCTATGGAGGTAAGGGAGTCCTTAAAGCAGTACGCAATATCAAAGAAAAAATTGCTCCTGCACTTCTAGAATTAGATGCCTTAGATCAGGTACGAATAGATAGAACCATGATTGATCGAGATGGTTCCGCTAATAAAAAGGAACTGGGGGCTAATGCGATATTGGCGGTTTCTTTAGCTGTGGCTAAGGCGGCGGCTGATGAACTTGCTTTACCTTTATACCGTTATTTAGGTGGCCCTTTAGCTAATGTTTTACCTGTTCCTTTGATGAATGTCATTAATGGTGGGGCCCATGCTGCCAACAATATTGATTTTCAAGAGTTTATGATTGTTCCGGTGGGGGCAACCACTTTTCGGGAAGCTTTACGTTGGGGGGCAGAAGTTTTTGCCTCTTTGAGCAAGGTTTTAGATGCCCAAGGTTTACTAACTGGGGTGGGAGATGAAGGTGGCTTTGCCCCCAATTTAGAGTCTAATGAAGCAGCTTTAGAATTGTTGGTGGCAGCGATTGAAAAAGCCGGTTACAAACCAGGAGAGGAAATAGCTTTAGCCTTGGATGTAGCCGCTAGCGAGTTTTACAAAGATGGGGATTATGTCTATGACGGTACAGCACATCCGGCTGAAGAGTTTATTGATTATTTAGCTCAAATGGTTGACAAATATCCCATCGTTTCTATTGAAGATGGTTTACATGAGGAAGATTGGGATAGCTGGAAATTACTAACAGAAAAGTTGGGTAGCAAGGTGCAGTTAGTCGGAGATGATTTGTTTGTTACTAATGCTTCTCGCTTACAAAAGGGGATTGATTTGGGGGCAAGTAATTCTATTTTGATTAAACTCAATCAAATCGGTACTTTAACCGAAACCCTAGAAACTATTGATTTAGCCACTCGCAATCAATATTCTTCTGTGATTAGTCATCGTTCTGGAGAAACCGAAGATACTACCATTGCTGATCTTGCTGTCGCAACTCGCGCCGGACAAATCAAGACAGGTTCTTTATGTCGTAGTGAACGGGTAGCAAAATACAACCGTCTTCTACGCATTGAAGATGAGTTAGGCGATCGCGCAGTCTACGCCGCAACCATCGGTTTAGGGCCTGTTAAGAGATAATACTATTTTTGGCGTTGCTGATTTAAGGTATGAATCCGAAGATGATACTGCTCGTTGTTGGTTGTTAGTTTAGTCTGGCGACAAGGAAATGCGCCTATAGCTAGGAAGCTAACTTTTACACCTGCATCTGAGATTATCAAAGTAATTCGTTTTTTCATACCTCTATCCAGCAACGCCCCATTTTCTTCCTCTTGTATAAAGGGATCACTTGGTTTAGAAAAGCGTATACTTATTAAGCCAAATTCCTGAAATTTGGCTGCTTATATGCCGTCAATGAAACCAGGTTGCAAGTCAAAGGAATATTTATAGGTGGGGAGTTTGGCTACTTTTTGATAGCCAAAAGCTGATACCCAATCAGCATATTCTTGAGTGAAGACTGCTCCTTCAGTGAGTTCAATAATGTCTGTCAATCCTTTTCTTGTCCCTTGGTCGTCAACAAAGGCTGTCCAAGAAAAACTGCTAAAGATATCGTATTTGTTGTTCGCGTATTCAGCAATTAAGAAGGTATCGAAGTTGAATGTTTGAGCAAAACCAGTACTCGAATTAGGAGAGTCGTTTAATAATAGTTCTGATGGAGTTAAACCATCTGGTGAAGTTGTTAAATGCTTTTCAAGAAGTCCATTCTCAAAAAAGAGTTTTCCATCAGGCAGTTCAAAAACTCCTCCTGGTCTTGGGTTAGCTTGTGACAGATTGCTAGGTTTGCTTTCATCCCAATACCAAGGTTTGTTATCTGCCCATTGAATACCAAGCCCTCCTGGGGGTGGCTCGACCAGAGGATCTACTATTCCTGGAGTATTGGGGTCTATGCTTACTATTTGCAACCAGTTAATACCTATTGCTCCGTTAAGAGTGTTTTGTAAGAAATCTGTATAAGACTCATTTGTCGTCGTGGTAAAGCTAGCAGTAATTCCAAAACCCCCTGCCTGTCTGGTACTGGGTGTAACCTCAACAAGCAAATCTCCAACCTTACTATTCTCTACTATTGGATCGAAGCTGATATCATCTCCTACCTTCAAGGCTGCTCCCAAAGCTGAATAATTCGGTAGCAATATTGAAGAAAGTATGCTCAAACTGGTTAGAATTGTTGTTTGTTTCATGTTGTTTATCCTAAATTTTTACAACTAAATTGGGCTGTAACAGTTTTATAAATCCGCTACTGACCAAATATTCTCTCAGGAAACTTTTCTACGATCTTGCGAGTTTGCAGATCAAATTTTATTGCACCAGAAGCTATACTGCCATCATCCATATAGAAACGGGCATTTGATACTAAATAGTACTTTGAATCATCAGAAAAAAGTCCAATTGTTCTTGGCTCAAGAGAAGGACGCTCAGCAATTTCTATCTCACTACAGCTTTGGAGATCATAAAGTCCAGATGATAGTGGTGGTTCTTTATAATATTCACTCTCCGGCTCGAAAAAAACAACAAAAAGAACAGCTAAGTAACGACCATCTGGAGATAAGCGGAAATAACCATTTTCTAGTTGTTCTAGAATACTTCCTATTTGACATTTTGAATCTAATTCCGGATAACTATAAGTAAGAATTTGTTCTTCTTTCTCTACATAAGTAACCATTCTGTTGTTTTGCCCCTCAAAAAAGTTATACATCCGCCCTTCAACACGACCAATCTCTTCACCCGTTTCCAAGTTCCAGAAAACTGTCTGTTCTTTCTGTGCCGCAGCAATAGTTTTACCCTCATCTAAGATAAATGTTTCTTCTATTACTCCTCCTTCCTCGATCTGAAAAGTATTAACTACTTCCCCAGAATCAGCATCAACAACAGTGACTTTTCCTGCCTCGTCTCCACTAACTTGATAACGCTCTTCAGGATTTGCTTTAATAGGAATACTACTTAATCCCAAAAAAGTTGCTGCTATTAACAAAGCAGTAGAAGTGCGACGAAGATTTTCAGATAGTTTGTTTAAGTTGAACATAGCAAGCATAATACCTTAATAAAAAAGGGAACAAGTAATAAATACTCTCTATTTTAGATGTCTTTAGTTTCAAGAAACTCCCTTAATTTGATTCCTATATCAAACTATAAAAACTGTATTTAATTTTCTTGAGAGGATTTACTTAAATTAGAATTTATTTGATTAAGAGATATCAATATTTTTTGTTGACTATACCTGGGGAAGATGAAAAGATTATTCTCTGTTTAGTAACTTATTAATCCCCAATCTTTTTCGCTTCTAAACTTTAACTAAACAAAATTCTACGAAAGGTGTATTCACCATACCTCTCCAGAAATCTTCATACAAAGGTGTACCAAATGAATCTATTGACGAGTTGTATGTCAAGCGAATCTGATAGATACTCAACTTTAAATAAGCGCGATCGCTGGCAACGGCAATCACTCTAATGGCTAATGGCTAATGGCTAATGGCTAAGACGGGCGACCCAATTTAAACTCTGGTTTGTTGATAACATTTGGGAAACGGGTCGCCCCTACCTCCTACAACACCCGTACAATACTCGGTACACTATTAATCGCTGCTAACTCCTGAATCTCTGCCATCGCTTGTCGGAAGTTTCCTTCCTTAACATCGTGGGTAACAACAACAATTTCTGCTAACTTATTTTGAAAACCGATTTGGACAATGGATTCTAAACTAACTTGATGATTGCCGAAGCAGGTTCCTAAATGGCCAATTACACCAGGGTTATCTTCAGTGAGAAAGCGGACATAGAAGCGAGTAACCAGTTCTTCTATAGGAGTTACAGTAAAGTATTCTTGGTGGGAACAACTAAAGAGGGGGTGGTTTTGTTTAGTTTGGTTGCCACTATTTTTTAGGGTTGCCACAATGTTAAGGATATCGGACACTACAGCACTCGCCGTTGCACCTGCACCTGCACCAGGACCAAAAAACATTACTTGTCCTAAAGGTTCCCCAGCCACTAAAATAGCATTGTAGACATCGTTGATGCTCGCTAAGGGATGGTCTTTAGGTAAGAAGGTGGGATGTACCCTAACTTGAAGTTCTTTGCTTTGAGCATCTTCCCTTTGAGCGATCGCCAATAACTTAATCACAAAACCTAATTTATCTGCATAGGTAATATCTGCTGCACTGCAACCGCGAATGCCTTCACAATGAACCTCATCTAATTTGATGCGTCCTCCAAAAGCCAAGGAAGCGAGAATGGCAATTTTATCGGCGGCATCTAAACCATCTACATCAGCAGTAGGATCTGCTTCGGCATAACCTAATCTTTGGGCATCTGCTAAAACTTCAGCAAAGTCAGCCCCTTCTGCTGTCATGCGGGTAAGAATATAGTTGGTTGTACCGTTAACAATGCCAATTATGCTATTAAGGCGGTTGACACCCAGGGATTGCTTCAAAGGTTGAATTACTGGAATTCCTCCCCCCACCGCAGCTTCTATAAAAACATAAACCCCAGCTTGATTAGCAGCAGTAAAAATTTCATCACCATAGCGGGAAATAACGGCTTTGTTAGCGGTGACAATATGTTTACCTTTGGCTATAGCTTTGAGAATGAGCGATCGCGCTGGCTCTAATCCCCCAATTAATTCCACGATAATATCTACATCGGGATTGGTAACGATACTCTCCAAATCATCACTGATCACTTCTGGAGGCAACTGTACCTTCCTAGCTTTAGAGAGCGATCGCACCCCACAAGCACTAATTTCAATCTCTTTTAATAAAGAATGGCGACCATCGGGACTCAACAAGATCTCGGCTGTCCCCGTACCCACCGTACCTAATCCTAGTAAACCAACTTTAAAAGTCAAAATAAATATCCTTACTAATAGCTTTTTTACTCTAATACCATTTTGCCTAAGTCAATGATCAGTTATCAATATTCTAGCGATGAGGCTAAAGAAACAGTGAAACAATTATCTCAAGGTAAAGTTGATTTAGCTACTCTATTTTTTGGGGCAACGGAAGTAGCAAGGCGACACGCTTTGAAAGATTTATCTTTAAGGATACCTGGTCGTCCTGTGGTAGGTTTTATTTATATGTATATATTCTTAAAAGGCTTCTTAGATGGTAAAGCTGGTTTTGTTTGGTGTGTTTTACAAGCTTTTTATGAATATTTAATTACTCTTAAAGTTTGGGAAATACGTAACAATCAATCTTGCTTAACTGAGGAACGAAATAAACTAGATTATGATTTCCAGGAGTTACATTCTTTACCCTTAAAAGCTATTAGCCAAAAGGAGGATTTAAGTTTAAGTAATAATTGAGAAAAAAGTAGAGACGCTCAAAAAAACGTCTCTACAAAAATAATCTCTTAAGTTTATTAGCTTAGTTAAGTTTAAGATAATCGAGTTCAGCTTCAATCTGACGAATTAAAGTTTCATCACCGTTGGCACGAGCTACTTCTAGGCGACGTTGGATATTTTTGCGCAGAGATTCGCGATAGTTACTAGCAGCTTGTTGGATATGTTCGCGACGTATGTTTTTCATATTGAGCAGTTTTCGATAATTGATTTAATTTGACAACATTTACATTAATATTAGCATTTCCTTGAGAAAGTGTAACCAATTTGACAGAAAATTAATATTTTTTCTTTTTTGCTTTATGCAACAGGGTTTATACTGATGATTGATTAAGTTTTTGTTAAAATTCAATTAATTATCTTCTATTTGTGCTAAGCACCTCTTTGAGGTGAAACCCCTAGTACTAAACCAACCAACTAAGACTAAAGTTACTCTTAGTAGTTTTAATAATAAATATTCAATAATCAAGTGTAATCATTTTTAACAAACTAAACTTGGAGGGCAGAGTGTCTTTTAAACGCAAGTTACTATCAATTGATGGAGGGGGTATTCGAGGAATAATTCCGGCTAAAATTCTCGTAGAGATTGAAAAACGCACCCAAAAAAGAATCTTTGAACTCTTTGATTTAATTGCGGGAACTTCTACAGGAGGTATTCTTGCTTTAGGACTAACTGTACCAAACCAAAAAAACGAACTAAAACCTCGTTACACCGCAGAAGATTTACTTAATCTTTATCGTCAAGAAAGCAAAAATATTTTCTATGAACCTCTCCTAGAAAAAATGACCAGTGTTGATGATTTAGTTAGGCCTAAATATTCCTCTGTGGGTAGAGATGAAGTCTTAGGTCAATATTTCGGCAACACTCCTGTTAAAAAAGCCCTGACAGAAGTTTTAGTTCCTAGCTATGATATTGAACAAAGATTGCCAGTATTCTTCACCAGTGATACAGGAAAACAAGAAACTCGTTCCCCACTTTTTCGGAAAATTCGTGATGGTTTCACCATGAAACAAGCAGCTATGGCAACTTCTGCTGCCCCTACTTATTTTAAGCCCTACCGAGTTCCTACTACCCAAACTCGCAGTGGTTTTTATACCTTAGTTGATGGGGGAGTATTTGCGAATAATCCTACTGCTTTAGCGACTATTGAAGCAATTACCGACTTAAGAAAAACATCTAATCATCTTAACATTAATTCCATCCTCGTTGTCTCCCTTGGTACTGGTTCTCTTACTCGCGAATATGCCTATGAACAAGCAGAAAATTGGGGTTTGTTAGGCTGGGTTAGACCTTTACTTAATATTACCTTAGATGGTTCTAGCGAATCTGTTGCAGTACAAATGGCTCAACTTTTGCCACCAGCTTATGATCAGCCTCAACAATACTATCGTTTCCAACAATTCCTCGGTGCTAGTAATGATGATTTGGATGACACTGGCAATTATAATATTCAAAAACTAGAAGCCTTAGCTGAGCAAACGATTGCCGAAAAAACGGAAGAAATAGATGGTTTGTGCCAGCAACTTTTAGAAGCAGTAAACAATAAGAAAAGTGCTAACTCTTTTAAGTGATTTTGGTTATCAAGATGTTTATGTTGGGGTAATGAAAGGTGTGATCGCTACTATAAATCCTCAATTAAAAGTAGTAGATTTGACCCACAAAATATCTCCTCAAAATATTGCTGCGGGCAGGTTTGCTCTAATGAATGCTTACCCTTACTTCCCTACTGGTACAGTTCATGTTGCTGTCGTAGATCCAGGGGTAGGAAGTCAACGACGAGGTGTGGCGATTCAAATTGAAGAAGGTTTTCTCGTGGGGCCAGATAATGGTTTATTTAGTGGTATTCTTGCTAAATCTCCTGGTATAGCGGCGGTAGAATTAACGAATTCCCAATATTGGCGAGTACCTTTTCCTAGCCATACTTTTCATGGCAGAGATATTTTTGCTCCTGTAGGGGCGCATTTGGCTAAGGGAGCTGCTTTAAAAGAGTTAGGTAAGGAAGTTGATATCAATAGTTTAGTGCAGCTACCCCTGCAAAGCTATAAAAGTATGCCGGGAAAAATTATTGGTTATATTCAATATATTGACCATTTTGGTAATCTAATCACCAATATTCCTAGTACTGAAGTTAAGGATAAATCTTGGTTAATAGTAATTGGTAATCAGCGAATTCCTCTTACCCAAACCTATAGCGATCGCCCTGTAGGAAAACTTGTTAGTTTAATTGGTAGTCATGGTTGGCTAGAAGTTGCTGTTAATGGTGGCAGTGCTAAGGAAGTTTTAGGATTAAACTGGGGGGACAATATTAAACTAATGAGTAATAACGATTATTTGCTTCCTTGAATTTTCTACTTTTTTACTCCTAAAAAGAAAGGTAATCTTTTCTCCAATCCTAGACGTATATCTTCATTTTCTTGGGCATATAAAGCAACCGAAGTTCCTCCATCTAAGTTAATAGCAGTTATTGCTTTACCAGAGAAGACATTTAAACAGAGAATATACTCTGCTAAATCAGTTAGGGAATATAACTCTGTGGTTGCCAGAAAAAATACTTCTCCTGTTTCAGTTATACCTAAAACAGAGCGAAGATATTCTCCATCACCATTTAAGGAATTGTGGATATAATCTTTTTGAATTTGGTTATTTTTTAAAATAAGTGGCCCAGTTTGGAATTTAGTTGTTTGATCACTATTAGTCTTGTAGGTAGAACTAGGATAGATATTAATTGTTTCTCCGATTTCTACAATATGAGTAACTTGAACATCATTAGGTACTATAGGCGCAATAAGTTCTCCCTTAATTTCCAAAAGTCCTGAGTGATTATAATCACTATGAAAATATCCTGCATTAATGGCAGTATTTAATTCATTAGTTTGGATAACTTCTTGGAAATTCTGTAAGTTCTGCCAATCTTCTTGGATATAAAGCTTCAACTCTACCTCGTTGAGGTAAAATAAAGACAAATAGATTCCATCTTCTTTATAAACATAAGTTTGAATGTCTCTTGGTGTCTGGAAGTTAGTATCTAAATTAATTTGAGATTGAGCCAAAATAGAAGGGAGTCCTCCCGATAAAAGCATTCCTAAACAGACAACAAAAAAGATAACAATATATTTTTTCATGGCCGACTCTATAAACTATAGTGATTTTATTTGAGGTATTAATAGAAATGACATCTTATCTTGCTTTATTATTAATTTGGCATCTAAGCTTAGGTTGCCATTGATATTGGCGAAGATTAATTTTAGCTTCAGCATTAAATTCAATTCCTTCTTTTTCCAATAAATCCTTCTGTAAATAATCTCCACCTCGGCGCAAATTGGAATAGGAAATCTCACCTTTAGCATTAATTACCCGATGCCAAGGAATATCGTCAGCAACGGTATCTACTCGAAATAAGGCATATCCTACCAAACGTGCTTTACCATAAAGTCCTGCTAAATCTGCTATTTGTCCGTAGGTAGCAACTTTACCAGCCGGAATTTGACGAACAGTTTCGTAAATAAGGTCATAGGTAGTCATGTTAAGGTTGTTTGCTAATTAATACGGCCATTTCCAGTTAACTATTTCTGGTTTATCTATACCATATTCGTGAACGTAGGTGAGATTATCAATAATTTCATTTCTCATTCTTTCTCGAACATAAGCTGCACGGGAACCCAATTTAGGGACGCGATCAATCACGTCAATTACTAAGTTAAAGCGGTCTATTTCGTTAACAATTGCCAATTCCAAGGGCGTATTAATATTACCTTCTTCCTTATAACCTCTAACATGAATTCTTTCTTGATTGGTACGACGGTAAGCTAATTTGTGAATCAACCAAGGATAGCCATGAAAATTAAATATAATAGGTTTATCAAGGGTGAAAAGAATGTCAAACTCTTTGTTAGATAAACCATGAGAATGTTCAGTTTCTGACTGTAGTTTATACAAATCAACTACATTAATAAACCTCACTTTTAGTTGAGGAAACTCTTCTCGTAAAATTGCTGTAGCGGCTAAAGATTCCATGGTGGGAATATCCCCACAACAAGCCATAATCACATCAGGTTCATCTGCTGCTTTACCACAGTCATCATTACTTGCCCATTCCCAAATACTAATACCTTTACTACAATGCTTAATTGCTTCATCTATAGTTAGGTATTGTAGGTGTAGTTGTTTATCTGCCACAATTACATTTACATAATCTTTACTCCGTAAACAATGATCAGCAACAGAAAGCAAACAATTAGCATCAGGGGGAAAATAAATGCGAGTTACATCAGCACTTTTATTAGTAACTAAGTCGATAAAACCAGGATCTTGATGGGAAAAACCATTGTGATCTTGTCGCCAAACCAGAGAAGAAAGTAAAATATTTAAAGAAGAAACAGGAGCGCGCCAAGGAACGTGATTTTTGCAAATATCTAACCATTTAGCGTGTTGGTTAAACATAGAGTCAATAACATGAACAAAGGCTTCATAGGTATGGAAAAGTCCATGTCTTCCTGTTAGTAAATAACCTTCTAGCCAGCCCTCTAAAGTATGTTCACTTAACATCTCCATTACCCTACCGTCAGGAGATAACATTCCTCCATCTTCATCTTCTGGTAAATAATCTGCCAGCCAAGTTTTCTTAGTTACGTTATAGATATCTGCGAGGCGATTGGAAGCAGTTTCATCAGGGCCAAAAACACGAAAGTTGTGCATATTTTGCCTCATTACTTCCTGTAAAAACTTTCCTAAAACCCTAGTATTTTCTACTTCTAAACTACCTGGTTTTTCTATCTCCACGGCAAAATCTTGGAAGTGGGGTAATCTTAAGGCTTTCCGTAACAAACCCCCATTAGCGGCTGGATTAGCACTCATACGTTTAATCCCCACAGGGGCTAATTCTTTTAACTCCGGGATTAAAGTACCATTTTCATTAAATAACTCCTCTGGTTGGTAACTCTTCATCCACTCTTCTAGAAGTTTGACGTGTTCAGGATTAGAGTGCATTGCACCCATGGGAACTTGATGAGATTGCCAATAACCTTCTACTTTATGACCATCTACTTCTTTTGGCCCAGTCCAACCTTTAGGACTACGCAAAATAATCATCGGCCAACGGGGACGAAAGGCTCTATTTTCGCTACGGGCTTCTGCTTGGATTTCCCGAATTTTAACAATGCACTCTTCCATTGTGGCTGCCATTTTTTTGTGCATCAATTCAGGGTCTGAACCTTCTACAATATAAGGGGTGTAGCCATAGCCTTTAAATAAGTTTTCTAGTTCTTCTGGGCTAATACGAGCGAGGATGGTAGGATTAGCAATCTTATAACCATTCAGGTTCAAAATCGGCAACACAGCCCCATCACGGAGGGGATTGAGGAATTTGTTAGAATGCCAAGCGGTTGCTAATGCCCCTGTTTCTGCTTCCCCATCCCCTACCACACAAGCAGCAATCAATTCAGGATTGTCGTATACAGCACCGTAAGCATGGGAAATGCTGTAACCTAATTCTCCTCCTTCATGTATCGAACCAGGAGTTTCCGGTGTGCAATGACTGCCAATATAACCCGGAAAAGAGAATTGCTTAAAGAACTTCTGCATTCCTTCTGCATCTTCACTCTTGTCAGGATATATTTCTGAATAAGTCCCTTCTAAATAAACTGGCGCTAATACTCCGGGCGCGCCATGGCCTGGCCCCGCTATAAATATCGCGTTTAAATCGTATTTTTTAATTAACCGATTAAGATGAACATAAATAAAGCTAAGGGCAGGAGAAGAACCCCAATGTCCCAGTAAACGTCGCTTGATATGTTCAGGTTTTAAAGGTTGTTTAAGTAAAGGATTATCTCGTAAGTAAATCATACCAATGGCAAGATAATTACAAGCACGCCAATAAGCATCAATTTTACTTAATTCTTCAGAACTTAAAGCATATCTTAAGGGATTTACTTGGGAAGATGAAGCTTGAACCATGATTTGTTTACTTGCTCCTAATAAATACTAAGTTTTAAAAGCCTGAGTAAGCTGGGTGCTTGGTTTTTCAGCTATTAGGGTACACTTTTGCAACTAAGGCTACAATTAAGAAATGATGGGCAAGATTGTTACTAAGGAAATGATCTGAACTGAAAGTTACCGCAAAAACTATATCATAACAGTTCAAACAAAAATTCCTTCTAAAGTTTAATGAAAGACCTAATACTGACAAGAATTCTCAATCATAAATTATGGCTTTTTTTAATAAATAATATTAATCTTATTTTAGTCAAGGTCAATAAAGAGATAGATTGAAACAGAAGAGTTATTGCGGGCAAAGAATAATGAAAAGTGCATCTATTCTCCTGTTTACTATCGCCATTCCGATCATTTTTAGCTCCGCCGTCAGTTTTGCTCAAAATAGTGCAGAAACCACAGATTTAGAACCGTTGCAAACATCAGAAAGTTTAAACCATGGTGTGCAAACAGAAGCTAAATTTTTAGAAGTCCCAGAAGAAGAGATAATTCCTAAACCTCTCCCTTCCCTTAATCTTGTCCAAACTTCCACCCCAGAAACAACAACCTCAGAATCAACCTGTTAATCAAGGCATTTACGGTTCCCTGAGTGGGGATTGGCGATTTTTTAACTCTGTTGACTTCACAGGAGTTAACATCCCGACTATCGGTGCAATAGACCCCATAGAAGCAGAATTTGATTCGGGCTTCGGCATCAATGGTTCTCTTGGTTACAAGTTTCCTAATCATATTCGCTTAGAAGGTCAAATTTCCTATGGACGCAACGAAGTAGGTGATGTGGATTTACCAGGCATTCCTGCTGCTTTTGGCACTCCGATAACTACCCTGACTATTACTCCTGGCACTATAATTCCTGCTGGAACAACTATCGGGCCTATTACTGTTCCGACTGATATTAATATTGGAGGAGGAGTTATTCTCAATCCTGGCACTCCCCCAACTCTAGCTCAAGATGTTACCATCATTGGGATAACCGTTCCGCCGGAACACCTATTCCTCCAGGAATTCCGACAACAACTGATACAATAACACCCCTCATCCGTCCAGAAATTCCTGCTACTACAGCTAATGCTAGCGGTAGCATCTCCACTCTTTCAGGCTTAGTCAACCTTTATTATGACTTTGATACTCAATCAAACTGGGAACCTTATATCGGGGGCGGCATCGGCGTTTCTCTTTTCTCTGCCCATGATTTGAGTATCAGCTATCCCGGTACAACTTTCACTGCTACAGTTGATGATTCTACTTTAGGATTTGTTTATCAGTTGATGGCTGGAGTTGGCTATTATTTTAATCCTCAAACTGCTGTTACCTTGGGCTATCGTTATTTTAATACTTTCAATACTTCTTTCGATACGCCATTAGGAGAAGTTAATTTAGAAGGAGTTGGAATTCATAATCTTGAGGTGGGAGTGCGCTATTTCTTTTAAAATAGTCAATAGTTAATTGCCAAGACATAAACCGTTTATTGCCGATGAAACTTTTTACTATTGGGCATTCAAATCATTCCATTGAGACATTTATTACTCTGCTGCAAAAACATAATATTACAGCAGTAGCTGATGTTCGCTCTCATCCTTATAGCAAATATTTACCTCATTTCAATCAAACACTCCTGAAAAAATCCTTAATTAAAGTGGGAATTAACTACGTATTTTTAGGAAGTGAATTAGGAGCAAGAGCCAATAATCTTAAGTGTTATGTTGATGGCAAAGCTATATACGAGAAAATTGCTTCTACTGAAGAGTTTAGGGAAGGTATTGAACGGATATTAAAAGGAGTAAAAAATCATCATATTGCTCTTATGTGTGCAGAAAAAGATCCCCTTACTTGCCATCGAGCAATTTTGATTTGTCCTTACTTACAAGTGGATGATTTGGAGATTAACCATATACTAAAAGACGGTGATTTAGAATGTCATAATCATCTTGAAGAAAGACTTTTAGCATTGCATAATCTCAAACAACCGCAACAAATGCAACTATTTTTATTTGATAACCTCTTATCGTCTCAATCGTTAATGAACAACTATTCTAGGGAAGAATCTTTACAAAAAGCCTATAAACTTCAAGGGGAAAGTATCGCTTATGTGGAGAAAAAACAGCAAGAAGATGAATAAAACAATTAATCTCTATACAATTGGTTTTACGAAAAAGACTGCTCAACAGTTTTTTGAAACTTTAGTCAATAACGGAGTCAAAAGAGTTATTGATATTAGGCTCAATAATGTTTCGCAATTAGCAGGATTTGCTAAACGTACTGACTTAGAATACTTTTTGCAGACAATAAGTGAGATTAAATATGACCATATTTTAGATTTAGCACCTACTAAGGATATTTTGAATGATTATAAAAAAAAGCAAGTAAATTGGGAAACTTACGAACAAAAATTTTTGCACCTGATTAGCGATCGCCAAATCGAAAAAAAAGTTTCACGAGAACATTTAGAGAGCAGTTGTTTGTTATGTAGTGAAGCAAAACCTCATCATTGTCATCGTCGTTTAGTGGCAGAATACTTAAATGAAAAACTAGGAAATATCAGCATACTTCATCTCTAAGCCAAAGCAAAAATCAAATAAGTTCATGTAATCACTATCTCAAATCAAGAGAAAATCTTTAATGATAAATGAAAATTGTTTGTCTTGCTAACTCCTGGAAACGTGGTGAGCGGTGCATTGCTGGTATTAATCAAAATACTAAAAAATGGATTCGCCCTGTCTACCCCTTATATCCTCAAGATGGTAGAATTCCTAAAGATATAAGATTGATACAAAGAAGAGAACCTACTTTACTAGATATTTTAGATATTCCTTTAGAAAAAAATGGGCTTAACTTCGGTTTTGAAAGTGAAAATGTCACAATCGCTGCGGGAAAATGGCGAAGATTAGGAGAAGTTCAACCTACAGATTTGCTTGAATATTGCCATAATTACAATTACATTCTTCATAACTCAGAAAGGTATGTTACCGTACCTTATTTAAAATCATTACCTTTGTCAGAAAGACGTACTTTAGAGTTCGTCTATGCCACCAAGTTATCTGTACATGGTATACCCACAGGAGAAGGAATAAAATGGAGAGGTACACTTACAACTGAGACAGGATTGCGACTAATTAATGCTAGTATAACCGACCCTGTATTTGTACAAAAACTCAGTTACGGTTATCGTCCTCAGCATCCTTGTTTAGTAACTGTAAGCTTAAGTATGCCCTATCGTTTTGAAGATTGGGAAGAAGATGATCCTTGTTGGAAACTCATTGCTGGAGTGATAGAATTATTTGAGTATGATTTAATTTTAGTAGAGATGAAACGAGTTGGTTGGAGTATAGAACAAGGACGCTCTTATTTAAAAAGAAATTATCAAAAATGTTCTCGCCAACAATTAAGTAACCAGGAAATAGAAGAATTTTTGAATTATCTTAAATCTTTACCTAGCCTTTAATATTTAAAATGGCTTTTTTCACTTCTTACTAGTCAACTTATTCAACTCAGAAGCAGCTTCTTCAGGCTTGCCAGAAAGGGGAAAAACTAAAATACTTTTAACTTCAGGATCATCAATTAAACTATCTAAATGCTTAAATTGTCGCTCAGTAATAGCAATACCATCATTCTGTTTAACGTAGTTTAATTCCTCCTTAAACTTGTCTTCCCCATAAACTTGAATAAACACCCGATCTACATTCCAAGTTTTCCAATCCGCAGCAAAATATCTTTTCGCCCAATAAGGATTATGATGACACAAATCAAAACTAACCGCAGGGTTAGATTTTTTCATCGCCGCAATCATATTCTGCACAAATTTGGTTAACTTAACTGTGCGATCAACCTTACCTGGTAACTCTGCATGATAACCCAGATAATCATCCCATTGCACCGCGTCAATAGAAGGATATTTATCAACAAACTCAACTAAAATATCAGTGAAAAATTTAGCAACTTCAGGAATTTCCACATCAAGAACATAATGATCAACTGCTGTATGGGTGCGATCAACTCCTGGCACAATCCAACCTTTTTCCACAGCTAAATCAAAAGCAGGACTATTTTCGTCAATTTTAATTCCTTTTTCAAAGTAAGCATGAACTTCCATACCTTGTTTATGGGCTTCATCAATTAACCAATCTAACCATTTATCTTGAAATTGGTTAGGACAACTTTCATAGCCCAACGTTTTCTGCATCACTTCACTCTTGTACATAGTACAAGCATTGCCCCAAACCCCATGAATAATCGTATTAAATCCTTGGGCGCGATAGTAACGAACTCTTTCTCTGATCATTTCTTCGCTAGCATTATTAGTAACTTGATAGCGACTTAAATAGATGCCTCTAATCGCTTTTTTTTGCCAAGGAGTTTGCGGTATTGCTGTTGTTTTAAGGGCTGTTTGTTCAGGAGAAGGAGAATTTGTTTGTTGTGGGGATTGAGGTGTAGTGACGGGAGAAATTGGTTGCTGATTGGATTGAGGAATTGGTGCTTTTGGTAAAGTAGTTGTTGGAGAAATTGCTGCTTCCGGGCTAGGAGAATTTACAAAAGGAATGTTGTCTGGCAAATTGCTTGATAAAAACTTATTTATGCCTAAACTTTCTCTTTGGGTAAATAGGAAATATCCCCCTGCTAACATAACCAGAATCAGAGAAAAAGGGATACTTGAACAGCCACATCCCTTTGGTTCTTTTTTGTTGAGTGACATAATTAGGTAATAGCTAAAGAATATTTGAGGATGCGGTTAATTCTTTAATACAAGTATAACTTAAGTTTCTTCATGTCTTTATAGTGATTGCTATGGTACATAATATCTACTTCAACAGCTTTAACTCAATTTCCGCAGTTCCAGCAAAATGAACAAGAAATGAACAGTTATTGACCTGGAAAACGAACATTCCTCTTTTTAAAATGAAGTTAAGTAAATATTTACAACAAGGAAAAAACTTTGACTAATCCAGAACAAAAAGCCTTAATTGCTTCGCCACAAAGACGCAAATTCTTAAAACTTGGTGTGCTGACTGGGGCAACTAGTGCTTTCGCCTTAGCGGCTGATAAAGTAATGGCTGCGGGCAAACCTAGCCGGGAAGCTGATGTAGAAATCCTTAACGGCGCAATCATGCTTGAGCAAAAAGCTATTAACACCTATGTAGCGGCGGCTGAGAATAATTTGTTACCAACCAAAGCTTTCTTAGACGTGGCTGTACAATTTGCCGGAGATCATACCGAACATCGCGATCGCCTTAAAGATATTGTCTCAGGGGTATTTAAAGTAGAGCCGATGTCCACTGAAAATCTGGGTACTTTCCCCATTCCTGCCAATGTCTTAAATGGTAGTGAAGCTGATGTACTAAGGTATGCTCTCACCCTAGAAATGCTTGCTTCTAAAAGTTACTTCGACTTCATCACCAAGGGGCTTACCTCCGAAGGAGCCAAGAATGTTGTTGCTAGCATCTTACCAATCGAAAATCAACACGTCGCTGTTTATCGCTCTGTATTACTAGTTCTGCTCAATGAACCTGCACTACCAGGAGATGATAAACTAGTCCCCTATCCTTTCTTAAATCAGCAACCAACTCCTCCTGTACCAGAAGCTTAGGTTATTATAAATCTGTTCCCTGAATTTCTTGTTGCCACAAAATATCTGCTACTCGGATTATGCCATTCTTCAAATGACGGCGAAAAGTACTAAAGGGTATATCTAGGGACTCGGCAGCTTGTTCTTGGGTAGGTGCAGGTTCAAGGTAGGTTTGGTAAAGCGCTCGATAGTATTTAGCATGGCGAGGTGAGGAAAGTAAGGACTTTGCTGCATCCTCAACCAACCTCTGTAAGGTGGCAATTTGCTCTGCTTGATGTGCTTCTACTATTACCTTCTTCCTCACCAAACGCGACTGTAGTAAGGGGTTGCTATTTAGATCATTGGGACAAGTAAAATAGCGCAGGGCATTCCATACCGCTTCTTTGAACTCAGCTTCACTCAAAACAACCAAGGGAGAGCTTACTTGAGAAGAGGAGATGGCTTGATCTGAGGCAGCAATTTCTCTTTGTGCCAAAAGTTCTTGCCATGCTTTAGCTGGTAGTACTCGCCAGTCGTGACCATAAATTCCGTAACATTGCTTTCCTATCTGAAAATCTGCTTCAGCAATTCTGGTTAAGTCAGCATAAGCAAACATAGCTGCCCAGTCATCTGGTTCAGCACAAAGGAAGAAGCTGAAGGCTAATCCGGGGTCATTGCGGTGATATTGTATAAAGTTGATAAAAATGAGGCTTTGTACAGGAGAAACATCTTGATAGCTGTCCTGAGCCATCCAGAAACGAAAAAACGTAGCCCCTTCTCCTGAACGCAGGGGAGCATTTTTTTGTAGATACTGCCAAGCTTTATGGGTGGCTGGATCTGCCTTTAAGTCTTGGTCACTAGCTTGGTGTAAAGCGACTGTGAGCATAAACCCGGCTAGGTGCTGTTTCTCATCGCGAAATACCCTTACACCTTGGGGTTGCAGTTTGAGCCAATGGGCAGCAATTTGAGCTGATTGAGAACCTTCATGCTTGTTTACCATAGCTAACAAAGCCTCCCTATCCCCTTTCCCTAGACTATCAGTGGTGAGGTCACTATTTTCTTGCCAAGTAAACCTTGGTTTGACGGCTGGATTGTCCCGGTGCAGGAAAATGTAGTCGAAGAGGTGGCGATGTTGTTCTTGCCCTTGAGTTTGCCCCAGACGCATTGTATAGTAGTTACGGGCGCGTTTATGAAGCTCACTGTACCAATCTGGATTACGCCAACGCAAGTCTGCCACCAAGACATCTCGAACTAAATCGTGAGGAAACAAACCCACAGGGGCAGGTTCTATAAATGATAAGCTACGCAACCAAGTAAATAGTTCGTGGGTATCAGCTTTTCCTAGCATCTGGGCTAGTAAAGTTTCGGTCACTGAACGGACTAAAGTACAGGCTTCTAAGGCCTGACGATGAGTTCTACTAGGAACTTCTTGGACGAATTTTTCTAGCAATGCCTTAATAATATCTGGCATCGTTTCAGGTTGTAAAGTAAGTTTTTGACCTTGGGCCAAAACATCCCCTACTAAAGATAAAGCCAGAGGATGACCATGGGTAAAGTCGAGAATCCTTTGGTGTTGAGTTTTGGGTATATTGTGTTTAGCCAGGTATAGACAACTCTCTTCTGGTGAAAAATTGCGTAGAGGGAAAAAGTGAGTTAAAGTTTGCCAGCCAGGATCTGTATACCAAGGAACCCCAGGAGAATGGCGGCTAGATATAACCATTAAAACCTTTTCTGGTAACTGGGGGAGAAAAACTTCCCGCAACCATTCATCCAGGTAAGTCAAGGTTTCATAGGTATCAAGTAAAATAACTTGGTTAGTTGGGTGATTAGCTAATGCCTGCAAGGGGGATTCCAAAGGCTGTAAATTCATCACAAAACGCAACCCCTTGAGAAAAGATTCAGGAGTAGCTTCGAGGTTGCGAGTATCTAAGTAAAAAGACTGGATTTGAGACTGTTGACAGATGAGGATAAACTCTCTGAGGAGAGTGGTTTTGCCAATGCCCCCTGGTCCGAAAATATGCAAAATATGAAAAGGTAATTTCGGTTTGGTGATCGCCTCTACAAATTTTTTCAACTCCTCTTTACGACCAACAAAGTGGTGATGCCGTGCCAATTTCAAATGTTCTTCTAGGGGAAATGTCATTGAGGATTATCTCTAATTTTCGGCAGAATTACTTAATCTTATAAGGTAACTGTCTGCCAAAATTCTGTCTAGGCGGCAATCTCTCCAGATTTTATAGCGAAGTTATATTAAATTCATTACGGTCAAGAATATTTTAGTTACAATTGCCCTTAAGTAGCGACAGGGATACCAAGAAAATGATAGCTAATTTTCGAGACGTATTTAGGGAAGGCAACCCACAATTAATCAGGGAGCTGAAAGGAAAACTAAAACCTGTTAATATGGCCATCGCCGTAGTAACTTCTCTATTTGGTCAATTTTTACTTTATTTATTTTTCCAAAAACTTTTACCAAATCCCCCTGGTTCCCTAGAAAAATTCAATCGTTATTGTCAGGGGAACGCACCAGACTTTTTAAATTATCATAGTTCTCCACACTGTACTATAGATAGCTTAGGTAACTTAGCTATTAACAGCCAGCTTTGGTGGTTAGATATGTTCATCTGCACCAGCATTCTTAGCATCTTTGCCCTGTGGCTAGGGGGAACTTATCTGTTGATCCGAGACTTATCTCAAGAAGAGAGTCGGGGGACTTTAGGATTTATTCGCCTCTCTCCTCAACCCGCAGCAGGAATCTTAATGGGTAAGATGCTAGGAGTCCCCAGCTTACTATACTTATTTTGCGCCCTTGCCTTGCCCCTCAACTTTTATGCGGCACTACAAGCGAACATTCCCCCCCTTCTCATTGCCTCTTTCTATACAGTCTTAGCAGTTAGTTGTATATTCATCTACACCGCAGCTTTACTCTTTGCTTTAGTCAGTAACAAATTGGCAGTATTTTCCCCTTGGATTGGTAGCGGTATCGTTTTCGCCTTACTAGTCATCCCTAACTCCTTCTTTTTCTTTTCCCTCGGATATGCTGATGCATTAGCTATTACCCATACACCCTTTGATTGGTTTATGGTTTTTTATCCTGGTATCTTGCTACCTCACCTAGTTGAAGCAACTTCCTTAGCCTCAGCCTATAATTACTTTAATGTTGCCTACTTAACTCAATTAGAATGGTACGGAATGCCTTTATGGAGTCATGGGGGAACAACAATAGCCTTTGTTTTAGCTAACTATCTTTTGTGGACAAATTGGCTGTGGCAAGGACTCAAACGCCGTTTCCACAACCCAACAAAAGCCTTAATCACCAGAAGACAAAGCTATTGGTTATCAGGTAGTTTCATCGTCACCATCATCGGCTTTGTCCCCCAACAACCGGAATTTGGTACTTACCAAGATGCCTTGTTTGAAAATTTCGGCTTTGTGATGGGGCTAACCTTAATTCTCTTCCTAGCTTTAATTCCGACCTTAAGTCCTCAACGTCAAACCCTCCAAGATTGGGCTAGTTATCGCTACAAAAGTAAATATGATCGTTGGAGTTTGTGGAAAGATTTGGTTTGGGGAGAAAAAAGTCCGGCTACAGTTGCGATCGCCCTTAATCTTTTTACCGCCACAGCCGTAATCTTGCCTGGAATCTTCATGCTACCCTTACAAGAATACAAACTGCCGGTTTTCTTCGGGATGTTATTTACCGCCAGTTTAATTTTGCTTTACGCTTGCATCTTCCAGTTAGCATTGCTCATGAAACGTCCTCAACATGGCATCTGGTTAGCAATGGCCGTCTTTGTCTCCACCATCTTACCTTTTATGACTTGGTGGCTACTTAAACTCAACCCCCATGCTGTACCAGGATTAGGCTTTTTCACCTTCGGCGCAACCACAGCCATAGAATATACCCAAATTACAACTTTATGCTTCTCCCTACTTTTCCCCTGGTTAAGCATCGCCTTAGTTTCTTGGCAAACCAAACGTCAATTACAAAAAGTGGGAGAGTCGGAAACGAAGGCTTTGTTAACTTGAATTGACCTCTCCCCAACCCCTCTCCTAGCAAGAGAGGGGCTTAACATTGGGGAGCATCTCAAATTGGTAAATACAGGCTTTAGCCGTCAACTTGATATTAGCTTCACTGAAGCAGCAAGAAATGTATTCTTAAAGCTAACAGCTAACAGCTAATAGCTAATAGCTAACTTCACAGACAAACTATTTCTGCAAAACTGAGATGCTCCCTAACATTGTTAGTGTTTTTGGAGATATCTATTGATTACTGCCACCCATTACGAGATTTAGCAATTCTCATACTCAAAAAAATCACCGGAATAATTCCTACTAAGACAATAGCTAAAGCTGGTGCAGATGCTTCTATTAACCTTTCATCAGAAGCATATTGATATACTTGCACTGCTAGGGTATCAAAATTAAAAGGACGCATTAATAAAGTTGCCGGTAACTCCTTCATCACATCCACAAATACTAACATCACCGCCGTTAACATTCCCCCTAACATCAAGGGGGCATGAACTTTAACCAAAGTGCTGCTGGGACTATGACCCAAACTTCTGGCTGCATCATCTAAGCTGGGTTTAATCTTAGTTAAGCTAGATTCTACTGTATTGAAAGAAACAGCTAGGAAACGTACCAAATAGGCAAAGATTAAGGCCATAATTGTTCCTGTCAATAATAACCCTGTGGAAATACCAAACATTGCTTCCATGCGACTATCTAACCAATTGTCAAACTGGGCTAAGGGAATCACTACACCCACGGCAATTACAGATCCAGGAATAGCATAACCCATAGAAGCAATGCGAACCGCTGAGTTCATGGTTATGTTACTATTGAGTCTGTGGCCATAGGCGATAATCAACGCAACTATGACAGCAACCCCAGCAGTAAGGGTGGCGAGGATGAAGCTATGGAAAGCTAATTGCCAAAAGTCTTGGTCAAGGGTTTCGGCCGCGTTTTCCCAGGTCATTTGCAACAGTAGCCCTGCTGGAAGTATAAAACCGAGGGTTACAGGTAATAAACAAGTTAACCCCCCTAGAAGGCTACGCACTCCCTTTAACTGATAGGGATCGCAGGATTGATGGGCATGACCCAAATCATAATAACGGGCTTGACGGCGAAACCATCTTTCTAAGGCAATCAGCATCAGCACAAACAGCATTAAAAAAGCCGCTAATTGCGCGGCTGCCACAGGTTCACCCATACCTAACCAGGTACGATAGATACCGGTAGTGAAGGTGGTGACTCCGAAGTAATCTACAGTGCCGAAGTCCCCTAAAGTTTCCATTAATGCTAAGGCTAAACCCCCCATAATCGCCGCCTTGCTAAGGGTAAGGCGACGGTAAAAAAGCTACGCCAAGGGCCTCTGCCCAGGCTACGAGAAGCTTCTAAGGTACGTACTGATTGTTCTAGGAAGGCAACCCTAGCAATTAAATAAACGTAGGGATATAAAACTAAGAATAACATGATGATTGCTCCCCCCAAAGAACGTACCGGAGGAAACCAATAGTCTTGTACACTTTGCCAACCAAAAGCATTCCTTAACCATGTCTGCACTGGGCCATAATAGTCTAGTAATTCTGTGTAGGTATAAGCCAATAGGTATGCAGGTATGGCTAAGGGCAGTAATAATGCCCATTCAAAAATCTTACTGCCAGGAAAACGACAGGCGGTTACTAGCCAAGCAGTACTAACCCCAATTAGTAAAACTCCGACCCCAACCCCCAACATTAAGCTGAGAGAATTGAGAATATAACCTGATAAAACTGTAGCTGCTAGATGAGTCCAAATTTCCTTAGCATCAGAGAATATACTACTTAAAACAAAAATAATTGGAGTGGCAATTAGTAGGGCGATCACCGTCACAAAAATAGTCCAGCCTTGTAAAACCTTGAGAAAAAAAGCTTTAAGGGATAATGGTTTTGCCAAGGAAAATGAAGACACTTTGACTTAAGCTCCAAAATGGGTTACAAGTTCTAATTAGGAATTAATCTCAAGAAATACTTTACTATAAAAATCAGTAAAGGGCTAGATCAAAAGCTGCGTTTCTGATTCAACTAGTTGTTATCACTTAGTTATCGTCACGCATTTTTTAGCCAAGATTTTGTTCAGGTCAGACAACTGCATTGCTTCATGTAACCCAAAATTGATAGCTTTTTTAGTTTAGAATATGGTAATGACTGCACCTGTAATTTTGCACCTAGAAAAAGTAACCAAATACTTTCCTCGTTCTAGTTCCCCTGCTGTAGATAACGTGACTTTAAGTTTGCAAGAGGGGGAGTTATTGAGTTTTTTAGGCCCTTCCGGTTGCGGCAAAACAACTTTATTACGCATTGTTGCTGGATTTGAAGAACCCCAAACTGGCATAGTCAATTTAGCAGGACAAGTGGTTGCAGGAGAGGGAAAATGGGTTTCTCCGGAAAAACGAGATGTGGGGATGGTTTTCCAAGATTATGCTCTTTTCCCCCACTTAAATGTCGGAAAAAATATTGCTTTTGGTTTAATTAATTCCGGTAATGGTTTAAGCAGAGATACCAACAAGCGGGTAGGAGAAGTACTGAGGTTAGTTGGTTTAGAAGGTTTGGAGAAGCGTTATCCCCATGAATTATCTGGTGGGCAACAACAAAGGGTAGCTTTAGCGAGGGCGATCGCTCCCCGTCCTGCTTTAGTATTATTAGATGAACCTCTTTCTAACTTAGACGTGCAAGTTCGTTTACGCCTGCGTCAAGAACTACGAGAGATTATTAAAGCGGCGGGTACATCAGCAATTTTTGTTACCCATGATCAAGAAGAAGCACTGTCTATTTCTGATCGCCTAGTGGTGATGCAAAATGGTCGTTTAGAGCAGTATGGCACTCCTGAACAGGTCTATCAAGAACCTGCTACTCGTTTTGTTGCGGAGTTTGTCACCCAAGCTAATTTTATTCTCGCAGAACGCCAGGGGAGTTTTTGGCAGACAGAAATTGGTGATTTTCCTTGTCGTAAAGATCATTCTTTTAATCAAGGTGAATTAATGATTCGCCAAGAAGATTTAAAGTTAATACCAAAAGAAACAGGAAGTTTGTTAATCTGCGATCGCCAATTCCTGGGGCGAGAACATCGCTACGACTTGCAAACTCCCTCCGGAAAAAGAATTAGCGCCCGTACCACTGTTGGTAAGGTTTTACCTGTAGGTACAAGGGTAGAAGTCTCTGTGGCAGCAGCTAATTTAAGGGTTTTTCCCTTGAATAATTTTTCTGTTGTATGACTTAAGAGTTAATTGATTCAGTATTTCTCCACTCCACTTGTTTACTTGTTATAGATGTTTCAGTTAAGGCTAAGTTTATAGAATTAAATTTGTCAATGTTATTAAAGGAAAAATCATGAGTGATTATACTCCTGTAAGTTGCGAACTATACGATCGCCTAGAAGCTACAGCAACACTAAAAAAAGAATGTCATTTGACCTATTTAGGTGAAAACAATAAATTGAGCGAAGTACAGGGTCAAATAGTAGATGTTTATGCTGCTGATGGTGCAGACTGGTGTAAGTTAAGCGATGGTACGGTGATTCGTCTTGATAGGATTAAACAATTACAGCCAGAATAATTTTTCATCCTGTAACCAGAGTGAGAGTTGCAATGCCCTCACTTTACTCATCCATTGGAAATTGACAGACCACTAGGTAAATGAATCCAAATCACTGGTTGACAGTCTTAGTCTTTAGTGCGATCGCAGTAGTAATTCAGCTAGGGAGTGAAATAGTTTTGAGCCGTATTTTGTGTAAAAGTGTGGTGGTAATAATTGGAGTGCTTTATACGGTTTTTCGGATTGCGCAACTATGGTTGGGCTTGGAGTTAATAACTGATTCTCAGCCTTGGTTAGGTTTATTTTGGTTGGTTTTGCTATTTTGGGTAGGCAATATCATGATGCTGAGTACAATGGCAATTCCAAGCATCTTACCTCAAAGGCATAGTCAGAACGAAAGTTAAAAGTCATTGTCGTAAGCCTTCTCTCAGAGTAAGTCATTATTTACTTAATTGGTTTGTCTATATGTTTCCTGCTCCCGGATAAACTTGGGTGTTTTATTTTCTGGAGTTCCCTAAGAACTACCTAACTAGATGGTGCTGACCGAGAAGTTCCTGCTAAAGGAGCTTGACAAGCAAAACCGGGGCCAACAAAATCAGAAGAGATCCAACCTGGGGCGCTAACAGCATTACCCGCTAAGGTTTCGTACATGGAGATACGCAACCACTTCCAGTTAGGATCATCAATCGGTACGTTATTTCTTTCTTCTACCCGCACGATACTATCCTTGGGGATATTGCCAACATCCCGAAAGGCCGTACCTGGACCAGAACGGATATTGAGAGGGCCTCTGGCTACTTCTATTTTGGCACAATAAACAGCCATAGCTTCAGTAGCACCAACTACAACTGTAGCTAGAGAGAGCATGGTTGCTATGGCGAGAGATTTTGATAAATTACTCATTATTCGGAAATAATTACTCGGAATATTGTTCTATTTATGTTTGGTCATTCTAAAGTTAGTATTCACCATAAGCAAGAAAGATTCCTGAATTTTTATGACGGTTTGAAAATAAAAACGCCATTAAATAAATAAAAAAGCGAGGTGATACGGATATAGTCTACTGGATTATTCAGGGAATTCAGCAACAAAGATATCTCGATTACCTTGGCGATCGCTTGCCCCTGATTAGAGATATTTCAGAAATGTTTTAGGGGAAAGAAGCCAGAAAGCAGGAAGAGGCGCACTCTCTTAAAGTTACGCCCCCTAAAATGTCTTGCTCCTATTTTAATTTTTAAGAGTTCCTGAGAAGATTCTTGAAAAGATTATCTTTAACCATCATCTGACGTAGAACTTCTAACAAATATTCTTGGGCTTGCTCCTGGGTTAAACCTTTGACTTGATCTCGGAAAACTTGCAGTTTGAATTGCTGCTCCAAAGTTAATTTTCCTGATGTTTCCATAAGTTCACTCCTTAATCGGTGACTGAGCTTTAGCGATATTTAGGGCTAATTACCCCTTTAAGCATTGGTTCTTTGAGATTGAATATTATGTTTCTGTGCTTTTCAAAAGCTTAACACTACAACTATAAAATGTCTACCATGTCAAGCAATAACTAATTTTAGTAATAAATATTTACAAAAAGTTTAAGGTAAATAGCTTATCTCTGTCAAAATGAAAACAAAATAAGAAAATCATCTAAGATAATTTGGAGAGTCGCCATGGATGCTAAAGAATTTTTTCAGCATAGTGCTGGTCAATGGAAATCTCAACGCACTACCCATCATTTACCCTTTAGACGTGCGGAGACAGGAGGATCAGATATTTATGTGGAGTATTTAGACAAAGCTCATCCTAAAGTTGTGGAAATTTGTGAGATCCATGACACAGATCCTAACTTAACAGTAGGGGGAGCCTTTGTTAGTTGGAATGGTTCTATGGCTTGGGATAAAGAAGATGAAAATCACGAAGGAACCACTGTGTTTGCCCTTGTACCTGAAGCAGAAGATCCTCGTAAAGGAAAACTACTACGAGAAAGAGGTTACGCCGAAATTGTTCCTGTGGCAGGACATTATGAGATGGACGATGAAGAGGGATTAGTTCTAGTAACGGAATATGAAACCATGAGCATTATTGAGCGTTTTTGGTTTGCTAGTCCTGATATTCGGATGCGAACTAGTACGGTAAAAAGATTTGGTGGTTTCAATACTGCTACTTTCTGTATAGAAGTTCGGGCAAAACCTGAAGAAAATGAATCACCTCAAAGCAATAACCTTACCGAAGAGCCAATCTATAGTTTAAGCGGCTGGTAGGAACAACGATGCTGTACCTGTTATCGGAAGATTTGAGTAAAGATAAGTAACGATAGGTAAAGTTAATTCAAGAATCAAGATTGTCATTCCCCAGTAAATCCGTAGAGAGTCCCTTCCTAGCTTATGATTGGGATTAAACTTTGCAAACTTTTATAAGATTTTGGAGGTTCATTGGTGGCTATTCCACTTTTAGAATACGCGCCCAAAAGTCAAAATCAGCGTGTAGCTGGATATCTTGTGCCAGGTGACGAACAGCCGAAGATTTATTCTACAGAAGATATACTTTCTTCTGTGGCGATGGATGAGCTAATTGAAGCAGCCTATCGTCAGATATTCTTCCATGCTTTCAAATCAGATCGTGAGTCTGTTCTAGAGTCACAACTTCGTAATGGTCAGATTACAGTACGGGATTTCATTCGCGGACTGTTGCTTTCTGAAACCTACAGAAATAGCTTCTATGAGAAAAACAGCAACTATCGCTTTGTAGAACACTGCATCCAAAAAGTTTTGGGGCGTGAACCCTACAATGAGCGGGAGAAAATTGCTTGGTCTATTGTAGTTGCTACTAAAGGAATCAAGGGATTGGTTGATCAGCTTCTAGATAGCGATGAGTATTTAGAAAACTTTGGTTATGATACTGTTCCTTTCCAACGCCGTCGGATACTTCCTGGGCGAGAAGAGGGGGAACGACCTTTTAATATCAAATCTCCTCGCTACGATGCTTATCATCGCGCCCAGTTGAATTTCCCCCAAATCATCTGGCAAAACCAAGTGCGTAGCTTCACTCCCCAAGATAAGAAGGCTGTGGCTGGTTCTCCTACTCAATTTTTGGATATGGCACGCAATATCAACCCCAAGGGTGGTAATATACCCAGGGTTTCTGCGATGAATATCAGCCTTGATAAAGTACCTTATCGTGGTTCTTAAAAATTGAATTGAGCAATCTCTATTAATCCTTTCTGGATTGAAACAAGCGAGGTAGTTGGCAATTGGTAGGATAGTTTGTGGCTAGTTTAAACACTAGTTAAACAAATTATCTTGTGGATTACCGGCTACCTCTTTTGGTAAGCTGAAAACTCTACAAAGTTAAGCTCAAATATTTATTTTAATTATGACTAATGAATCTCCTATTCCTGTAGTTATTAACGGTGCAGCAGGTAAAATGGGACGCGAAGTAGTTCGGGCTGTTTCCCAAGCAGAAGATATGATTTTGTTGGGGGCAGTGGATAGAAACCCCAATGTTCAAGGGCAAGATGTGGGGGAAGTGGCTGGGTGTGGAGAGTTGGAAGTACCTATTGTTAATGATTTACAAAGTATTCTGGTTTTAGCCACCCAAGAGAAAGTTCAAGGGGTGATGGTAGATTTTACTCATCCTGATGGTGTTTATGAGAATGTTAGATCTGCGATCGCCTATGGAGTTCGTCCAGTGGTGGGGACAACGGGATTGAGTGAGAAGCAAATTCAAGAGTTAGGAGAGTTTGCTGAAAAAGCAAGTACGGGGGCATTAATTGTACCTAATTTTTCTATTGGTATGGTGTTGTTACAACAAGCAGCCATCCAAGCTTCTCAACATTTTGATCATGTGGAAATTATTGAGTTACACCACAACCAAAAAGCAGATGCCCCCAGTGGTACAGCGATTAAGACAGCGCAAATGTTATCTGGTTTAGGTAAAACTTATAATCCGGCGGAAGTGGCAGAAAGTGAGAAGTTACCAGGGGCGAGGGGTAGCATTGCTGATGATAATATCCGCATTCATAGCGTCCGCTTACCCGGTTTAATTGCCCACCAAGAGGTGATTTTTGGTGCGCCAGGGCAAATTTATACCCTACGTCACGATACTTCCAATCGTTCCTGTTATATGCCTGGTGTTCTTTTATCAATTCGCAAGGTTACTCAACTTAAGTCTTTGGTTTATGGTTTGGAGAAAATACTTTAACTTGCTAGTTGCTAGTCGCTAATGGCTAATGGTTAGAAGTAGAAGCTTCTGTGGATACTGGGGTTTAGTTTGGCTTTGACTTGCTGGTTTTTGCGGAGGTTTTCTTCGACAATTAGGGGAACATCTTCTGGTTTGACTCGACAATACCAAGTTTCTTCTGGGAGGATTCTTACCGTCGGGCTAACGCTACATTGTCCCTGACAACCAGAAGCAATTATCTCAACTCCTTCTGGTAAGTCAGCAGCTTGAAAGGCAGCTAAAACTTCTGCTGAACCCTTTTCAACACAAGAACAGTGTTGGCAAACCATTACTGTTTTCTTATTTTGAGTCATATAAAATCTGCTTGAATAGCTACGGTGATCAAAAAGCCTATATAACATTCAGCCAAAAAATGTTTTAAACCCTTCTGCCTGCTCCCTACTCCCTACCCTAGCAGTACAATCTAAATACCTGACAGCTTAACTGAAGTAACCCAAGTAGAAGCACCATCCTGCCAATACTCTTTTTTCCAAATTGGCGCATTATACTTCAATGTATCAATAGCATAGCTGCAAGCAGCAAAGGCTGCTGCTCTGTGGGGAGAGCCAATGGCGATTAAGACACTAATTTCCCCAATTTTTAGTTTGCCGATGCGATGGTGAATGACTACTTTTTTTACTTCTGGCCATTTTTGGCGAATTTGGTTAGCAATTTGCTCAAATACTTGTAGTGCCATCGGTTCGTAGGCTTGATAGTCAAGGTAAGCAACGGTGCGATCGCCTGTTTTGTTGCGTACCATACCACTCATAAGCACAACCGCCCCGTTTCCTGGCTCATCTGCTAGTTGATAAACTTGCTCAAGGGATAAAGGTTGAGGGGTGATGACCAAGTTATCAGAAGATGATGCTTCTAAATTCATAGAAAGTATTTGCTAAGTAAGGATTTTAAGATTTTGATATCATTTCTGCCATATATCATAAACAGCTTTTTTCGTCAAAAAAACTTTTTCAACCACCCTGAAAATTTGTTAAACCTAAAACTTCTATTAACTAAATTCTGCCGCCAAATACTAACTAAATTAACGGTTTATCAAGGTTATAGGGATTGAGTTTGAATTTTAGATATAAAAAGAGCAGTATGATTTTCTTGATTTTACCATCAAACGACGCAAATACGTCTTTTTCAGAACAATTTCCCCCTTGACATTTATGAAGATGAAGTTGTGTAAATTCAGGATGTTTAATAACAACATCCATCAAGCAAAATTATTACTTATTACTTATTACTTATTACTTATCAGACGCTGCTCCCTATCTTTTTCGGATAAATCAGGTTAAATTAACTTGTAGCTATGTAAGTAAGGCGAAGCTCATCTTATGGATGCAAATAATTTTGCTGAACTGAAGTTTTTGTTAGAGTTGGCTTCTTATTCTAACCAAGAAGCATCTCTTAGTTCTTTTTTAACAAAATCCAAGAGCAAACGAAACAAACTTGACAGTAAACAAAGGGACGAAATTTGTCAGAAGTTAAGGGAAAGGGGGATAGTCGATTTTAGCCGTGAGATTGATACTGTTGAAATTGCCCCTCCAGGAAATGCTTTACTAAATTTAGAAGCAAAGGAATTACCAATTTCAGTTGAGGAGTTTGAAGTATTAGAAAAGATTGCTAAAAAGGGTAAGGCTAAGTTAAGCGACCTGACAACTAAAAAGTTTAAGGCGGCGGCGAGAGATAAAATTCTCCAAGTTCTTTTGGAGAAAAATTTAGTTTCGGCAGAGATGGAATTAAATATTATCACTGTAGAAATTGCTCCTCCCGGAACTGCTTTATTGGAGTTGGAAACTGAGGAATTGCCACTTTCAGAAAAGGAATTTAAAGTATTAGAGCAAGTTGCTAAAAAAGGTAATACGAAGCCAAGCAAGATTACTTTTAAGATTGACAAAAAAAGTCTCGCAGCAGCAGAAAGAGATGAGATTTTGCAAGACTTTTTGGATAAAGGTTTAGTTACCGCGGAGATAGAAAAAAATATCGCCACTGTAGAAGTTGCTCCTCCGGGAAGTGATTTACTAAACTCTCAAGGGAATAAACCACCAATTTCAGAAAAAGAGTTTAAAGTATTAGAAAAAATTGCTAAAACAGGCAAAATAAAGCCTAGTGAAATTAAAAGTCCTAAAGCCGCAGCAAGAGATAAAATTCTGCAAGATTTCTTGGATAAGGGTTTAGTTACGGCGGAAATGAAAGTTAAGCGCCAAGGGGCAAAAGTTTGGTTAACTGACCAAGGAAAAGATTGTTTAGAGAAAGTTAATCAACATTTCTTCTCTTTGCAAGAAGTTGCAGAAAAGAGAGTAGAAGTTGAAGAGAGTAAACCTACAGATGAAGAGATTTTCCAAGCGATTAAAGATTTAGATCATAAAATGAGTTTGGATAATTATTTACCAATTTTTTACCTGCGAGACAAGTTTCAACCGCCCCTTTCTAGGGAAGAGTTAGATCAAGCACTTTATCGCCTATCAAAAGATGACCGGATTGAGTTGGGTGCGTTGCAGGAAACGAGAGTTTATAACTCTACAGAACTGAGTGCTGGTATTCCTCAAGATATTGGTGGACCTCTGTTTTTTATCTCTGTTAGCTAATTTTGCAGTAAACCAAATTTTTTCTTCCTATGACTCCTATAGATCAGCTTATTGCCCAGGAAGCTAATCCTTTTGATACCATAACTTTAACGCCCGGTAATTTTTGGAAAGAAGAACAGAAGCAAGAGTTAGTTGTTGATTCTATTCATCAAGAATTAGTTGTTGAAATAGAAAAATATCTTGATCTTGTAGCTAAGGATGGTCGTAGTCGTAGTTTACTTTTAATTGGAGATTCTGGTACAGGTAAAAGCTATTTATTAGGGCGAGTTAAGAAGTTATTTAACACTAAAGCTTTCTTTGCTTATATTGGCCCTTGGCCCGATGGTAATTATATTTGGCGACATACATTACGCTATTTAGTTGATAGTTTGATGTATGTGCCAGAAAACCAAGAGCAATCACAACTTTTACTTTGGCTCAATGGTTTGCTGCAAGGAAAAGAACAAAGTGTTGTTACTAAGTTGCTTGGGGAACGTAAACTTTTCGTCAACAACCTTAGAGCAGCTTATCCTACTGGTATTTACAAGGCCAAAGAGTTTTTTACTGTTCTTTATAATCTTACTCAACCTGAACTATATACCCTTTGTTGTGACTGGTTAAAAGGAGATGATTTAGATGAAGAAGATAGAAAAAGAATTGGAGTTAAACGTAGTATTGATAATGAAGAAGCGGCACAAAATATTGTTGATAATTTTGGTGGAATTGCTAAGGATACACAACCGATTGTCCTTTGCTTTGATAATTTAGATAATATCCCCCTCGCTAATAACGGTTTATTGGATTTACAACCTTTATTCAGAGTTAATTCAACTATTCACAACCAGTATCTCAAGAACTTTCTGATCATTATTAGTTTTGTTAAAAGTACTTGGCAACTAAATAGTACATCTGTCCAATCAGCAGATAGAGTTAGAATTGCAGCTAAGTTAGCTCTCAAACCAATTAATTTAGACCAAGCAGAAGACCTTTGGCGAAACCGACTTTATCCTCTTCATCAAAAAGTCAGGTCTAAACCTCAATCGCCTATTTTTCCTTTGAGCAAACAAGCTTTAGAACAAAAACATCCTGACAGTAAAACTAAGCCTCGTTCGGCGCTGAAGTTAGGAAAAGAATTATATCAGGAGTATAAAAATCAACTCAAGGATAATCTGATTGTTGAGGCTAATCAAGTTACTAGTGAAAAACAACTTGGTGAGGAAAATAAAGTTAGTGAAGGCAATCAAGTTGGTAAGGATAATAACTCTAGTAATGAAAAAGAGCAATACTTAGGGGCATTTAAGCTTATTTGGCAAAAAGAGTTCAATAAAATCAAAAAACAAGTAACAAAAGTATCGCAATTCTCATCGCCAGAATTGATTAAAATGTTACAGGAAGCTTTAACTGCTTCGCGGGTTACTAATATTGAAACCAAGCTTTTAGCGGGGAAGTATAGTAGTTATTCTTTTAAATTTGCCAAAGAGAATGGTACAGAAATAGGAGTAGTTTGGAGTGAAGATGCTAACTTATCAAGCTTTTCCTTTTTAATGAAGGCTTGTAAGAAAGCTCTCAAAGATAAGCGATGCCAAAATCTCTTTTTAATTCGCGACAATAAATTGGGAAACCCTCAAAATCGAGGATACAAAGACTACAAACAGATTTTTATTGACTCCCCTCACCAACATCATAAACCTAATCAAGAGTCTGTTTGCTATCTGGCAACTTATCATAGTTTAGTTAACTCTGCTCGTTCAGGAGAATTAGTTGTGGGGGACGAAACTCCTGACTTAATAGAGTTAGAGAATTTAATTTCCCAAACCAAAGTTCTAGATAATTGTGATTTGTTGCAGAGACTTTTAGAAAAGGTTGTAGTGACAACACCGCCATCTGACAGAATCAAAGAGATTTTCTTGAACTTAATGATGAGCCAACAACTTATGGGTAAACCCACTTTGCTTGAAAATGCTAATGTTCAGTTTGCCGAAGCCAGTCCTGAGCAATTAGAAATAGCTATTAAAGAACTTTGTCAAGAACAGAAACTTAAAATTCTTGACCCCAATGCCAAGCCGGAAGCACAACTAATTTGTTGGGTTCCTCAAAAATAAATAAAACAATGCCTTACTTAAGCGACTCTCAAGCCATTTGGCAAACAATTAACAAACTAACCCAAGCAAAAGTCCTGTGGTTAGATACAGAAGTGGCTGATTGGCGAACCAGAAATCCTCGACTTTCTCTGATTCAAGCTTTAGTTGATGCTAAAGATTTTACAGGAGAAACTGCTTATGTTTTAGATGTTTTGCAAACACCAGAATTAATCAACTATTTTATTAGCCAAATTATGGCTAATCCTCAGATTGAAAAAGTTTTTCATAACGCAAGTTACGATTTAAGATTTTTAGGGGGAAACAAAGCTAAGAATATTACTTGTACTTTAAAGTTAGCTAAAAGTAATCGTCACTTATTGCCAGAAGTAACCAACTTACAACTAAAAACCTTAGCCACAGAATTATGTAACTTTCCCGTAGCCGATGTCGAACCTCAAGGGAGTGATTGGGGAAAACGTCCTTTAACAGCGACGCAGTTAAAGTATGCTCAAATGGATGTAGTTTATTTGGCACAGTTACATAATTACTTTCTCAAACTAACTCCCATAAATGTCAGGAAAAGACCTCTTTCTTCCCTCACTGTCACCAAAGTTTGTTTAGCTTTTGAATGTCCCCGTCTTTTTTATCTCGGACATAAATCCGGCGGAAAAACCATGTTCGTCCCTGCTAATAAAGCCCCCGGTATTGGTAAAACCTTTCATCAATTGTCTGATCGCTTCGTCAAACTAATCAAACAAGAAGCTCAATTTCAACAACTATTAATAGCTACTCCACAACAACTAAATGCCACAGAAGTAGCTCAGAAAATGCAAGAATTATTATATGAATTAGCATTCTTTCCCTATTTACAAAATGCCATTAGAGTTGATCCGGCTAAAGCACAGCCTCTGTATACAATTTGGCAAGGATTACAAAATCTCATTGCACGTTGGGCAGAATTATTAGTTAGTAACCGTGCCTTTTGCCCTGCCGAAGAAGTTGTCAGTAAAACGTTCATCTCCCAAGAACTAGACATTAGTTACAAATTTATTTTAAACAACAATGAAGAACAATTAGTTAAAGGCAGATTTGATAGTTTAGTTTATGACTTTTCCCAACATCGGCTTTGTGTTGTCGATTATAAAACCTACCATAGCCCCGACAAATCTGCTCAATTAGCTCAAGTTGCTCTCTATGGTTATATGCTTAAAAATAGAGTGGGAGTTCCCATAAATTCAGCCGTTTATACTGTCTTACCTAGCTGGGAAGAATCAACCTTAACCTGGGAACAATTAGAAGCAACCATTCATCAACTTATTCCCGAAAAACTCAAACAAATACAACAGTGGTTAAACTGGCAACAACCTCAAACCAATCCACCACCACCTACCTCTCAACCAGAATTACTTTGTCCTCTCTGCCCGCAACAACAAAAGTGTCAAACTTTCTTCCCAAATCCTCCTTTAATTGAAGGAAAATCTACTACTGCTAATCCCATTCCTAAACCCAAATTTGCTCCTCCACAAAAATCAACTCTTCCTACTAATCTAACTGAAGCAAAAACACCAATTACAGAATCTCAATCTACTGTAGAAGCTAATATTCCTGAAACCAAAACAACACCTCAAACTGAGCCAATTATCGCCCCACAAGTAATTCTTAAAAATGAGCCAACAACTACAGCAAAACCAGTTGAGAAAACTAACCCAAATACAGAACCTCAACCAACTATAGAAGCCGATAAAATTGGTGAACAAGTAGTAACAATTTTAAAATCATTTAAAACCGATGTTGAATACTTAGGTGCAGATATTGGACCAGCTTTTATTAGAGTTAAACTCAAACCTAACTTAGGAGTTAAAGTAAGTTCTTTATTGAAATTAGCTGATGACTTACAAGTACAACTAGGCATTAGCAACCCTCCTTTAATTGCTCCGCAAGCTGGTTATGTTAGCGTTGACTTACCCCGCTCAAAAAGAATAATTGCCCACTTCAAAACTTATATACAACCAGAAAATTCTTCCCCCACAGCCCCAGTTAAAATCGCCATTGGCATCAACTTAAACAACCAATTAATAGAAGCCAACTTAGCTGACTCCAACACTTGCCATTTCTTAGTAGGAGGAACTACAGGTAGTGGCAAAAGTGAATTTTTAAGAGCATTACTCCTCAGTCTTTTATATCGCCATCCCCCTAACCAACTAAAAATTGCTTTAGTAGATCCTAAACGAGTCACCTTTCCAGAATTTGAAAAAATGCCCTGGCTACTTTCCCCGGTAGTTAAAGATAGCGATCGCGCCATTGAATTAATGGAAACATTAGTCATAGAAATGGAACGTCGCTACCAACTTTTTGAACTCAATTCCTGCCCTAACTTAACTGCCTATAACCAACACCTAGCACAACAGCAAAAAAAACCAGAACCTCCCATCGTTTGCATCTTTGATGAATATGCAGACTTTATGGTAGAAAAAGAAACTCGCCAAACCCTAGAACAAAGTATCAAGCGTTTAGGGGCAATGGCAAGGGCGGCTGGTATTCATTTAATCATTGCTACTCAACGCCCAGAAGCCAGGGTTGTCACCCCCATCATTCGCTCTAACTTACCTGGTAGAATTGCCCTACGTACTGCAAGCGAAGCAGATTCAGAAATCATTTTAGGAGGCAAACAAAAAGAAGCAGCTTGTTTATTAGGCAAAGGAGATTTATTGTTTTTAAATAATAGTAAATTAGAACGATTGCAGAGTTTGTATGCTCAAGAAATCAAGCTTAATTTAGTTAATAGTTGATAATTAAAAATGGAACAAGAAAACATTAGTTGGTCAGGACTGCTACAACAGTTATTAGATCAAGAGTCTCTTTCTCAAAATCAAGCCTCTATTCTCATGGAAGGTTGGTTACAAGAAAAAATTCCCCCTGTCCTTTCTGGGGCGATTTTAGCGGCACTCCAAGCTAAAGGCGTATCGGCTGCTGAATTAGCGGGAATGGCCAAAGTCTTAAAATCTCAGTCTTTGCAACAAGAAACTCTGCAACATAACCAACCTGTTATTGATACTTGCGGTACAGGAGGGGACGGGGCAGCCACTTTTAATATTTCCACAGCAGTAGCCTTTGTTTGTGCTGCTGCTGGGGTTGCTGTAGCTAAACATGGCAATCGTTCAGCTTCTAGCAAAGTTGGTTCTGCGGATGTCTTAGAAGCATTAGGCATCAATCTTTCTGCCCCTGCCGCAAAAGTACAAGCTGCCCTACAAGAAGTAGGTGTCACCTTCCTTTTCGCCCCTGGTTGGCATCCTGCCATGAAGAGTGTTGCTTCCCTACGCCGCACCTTAAAAATTAGAACAGTGTTTAATCTCCTTGGCCCTTTAGTCAATCCCTTAAGCCCCACGGGACAAGTGATTGGCGTTTCCAACCCTGAATTTCTCACCCCAATGGCAGAAGCCCTCAACCAAATAGGTATACCTAAAGCTATGGTTTTACATGGTCGGGAAAAACTAGATGAAGCAGGATTAGCAGATGCCACAGATTTAGCCTTAGTTGCCCAAGGAAAGACTGAAACCACCAGTATCAATCCCTCCGAGTTAGGTTTAGCTTACGCCCCTACAACAGCCTTACAAGGCGGTGACATAGCCGAAAACACGACTATTCTCACAAACATTTTGCAAGGTAAAGGAACTAAGGCACAACAGGATGTTGTCGCCTTGAATACTTCCTTAGCTTTGCAAGTTGCTGATGCTGTTCCTTGGGGAGAATATCAACAAGGCATCAAGTTAGCCAAGGATATTCTGGGTAGTGGGGAAGCTTGGTTAAAAGTAGAAGAATTAGCCAAGTTTCTAGCTGCCTAATTTCTACTCTAAAATTTTAATCACCATTAGCCATTAGCCATTAGCTATTAGCAAAACTATCAATTGTGCAAAAAAAACTAACTATGGCGATTACGCTCCGCGTAGCAGCAAAGCTGAGCGCAACTATTTTTATCTTCCTGCAAACGGGCTGTGATTTTCTCTTAGGGTTTGATACCCCAACCAACCCTCACTTACTATTGGGTAATCCTAGCAATGCTGGATTAGAACCAAATAATTATTTAATAGAAAAGCCTCAATATGTTTTATCCTACAATCGAGAACGGGGAACAGCTAATTGGGTAGCTTGGCAGCTTAACCAAAGTTGGTTAGGTAAAGTAGAAAGACAAGATGATTTTCGTCCCGATGCCACCTTACCAGAAGATTGGTATCAAGTCAGACCAAACGACTATAGAGGAAGCGGCTATGATCGTGGTCATCTTACCCCTTCAGCAGATCGCACAGACACTATAGAAGATAACTCAGCGACTTTTTTAATGACCAACATTGTACCCCAAACCCCAAATAACAATCGGGGTGCATGGCGAGAGTTAGAAGAATATTGTCGAGAATTAGTAGAGGAAGGGAAAGAACTTTACATCATTGCTGGAGTTTATGGGGAAAGGGAAAAAATTGGCCCTGATAGACAAATAACCGTACCAACCTATACTTGGAAAGTTATCGTGGTTTTAGATGAACCAGGAGCAGGTTTAAATAATATCTCCGAAAATACTAGAATTATCGCTGTAGATGTGACCAATCGTGTCAATACCAGTTCAGATTGGGAAAACTATCAAGTCAGTGTCGATCAACTAGAAGCTAAAACTGGCTACGACTTCCTTAATCGTGTTCCCGTCTCAATTCAAGATGTGATTGAAAGTAGAAGGTAGAGAAATTAAATTTGTAACTTAGATCAGGTGATTCTCTTCCGGAGACGCTACGCGATCGCTCTTGGAAAAAAATTAAACGAAAGAATACCAGCCAAGCCATGAATCTTATCTCCCTTCTGCTGCGTACTTCCTGGTTAACAGTGGTTTTAGCGGTTATTACAGGCTTATTAAGTGGGGCTAGTAGTACAGGCTTAATTGCCTTAACTAACACTGCCTTAACTAATAGTCGTTGGTCTGAACAACAACTTTTACTCAGCTTTATTGGGTTATGCTTTACTCTATTAATAGCTAATTTATGCTCGCAAATTCTGCTTGCCCGTCTTTCCCAAGGAGCTGTATTCGACTTAAGAATTTACCTCAGCCGTCGCATTCTCGCCTCACCTTTACGGAAGTTAGAAGAAGTTGGTACAGCTAGTTTACTGGCAACCCTAATTGATGATGTGCAATCGGTTTCTTTACTTCTATCGCGCTTACCTTTCATCTTCACCAACTTAGCCATTTTAGTTAGCTGTTTGATTTATTTAGGCTGGCTTTCTTTATCAGTCTTTTGGTTAATGTTAGTTGTTCTGGTAGTAGCTGTAGTTAGTGTTGAATTACTAATTTCTCAAGGGGGAAAAATGTTCTCCTTAGCTAGGGAGGAACAAGATTCTCTATTTCAGCACTTTCGTACTATTACAGAAGGAATCAAAGAACTTAAATTACATCAACCCCGTCAAGAAGCCTTTTTTAAACAAGATTTAGTAGCTACAGCAGACGCTTCTAGGTGTTACAAAATCAAAGCCTTTACCACTTTTTCCTTTGCTTCAAGTTGGGGGCTGATGAATCTATTTATTGCCTTGGGGATAATTGTTTTTCTTGTCCCCAAAATTGTAGCAACAACTCCAGAGATTTTATCGGGTTATGCTTTAATCACTATTTATTTGACCTTGCCTTTAAATGCCATAATTAATACCCTTCCTGACTTTACCACAGCAGCGATCGCCCTAAATAAGATCGACTCATTAGGTTTATCCTTAACAGCAGATACCAAAGAAAAAGAAGCACCTGATTTAGCTCCTATCCAAAACTCCTGGCAACACTTACACCTTGCTAATATTACCCATAGCTACCATAACGAAAAAGAAGATAGTAACTTTACTTTAGGTCCAATTAATCTCACCATTAAAGCCGGAGAACTAATTTTTATTGTGGGAGGCAACGGTAGCGGCAAATCTACCTTAGCCAAACTAATTACCGGGCTATATTCTCCTGAATCTGGAGTTATTTCTTTGGATCAACAACCTATCAAAGATCATAATCGGGGGTGGTATCGCCAACATTTTGCCGTTGTTTTTGCTGATTTTTATCTTTTTGAGCGTCTTATTGGCATCAACAAACCTGAGTTTTTGAAAACAGCCCAGGAGTTTTTGAGAAAACTACAACTCGAACATAAAGTAAAAATTGAGCAAGGAAAGCTTTCTACCACTGCTTTATCTCAAGGGCAGCGCAAAAGATTAGCCCTGTTAAATGCTTATTTAGAAGATCGCCCCATTTATTTATTTGATGAATGGGCTTCAGATCAAGATCCTGCGTTTCGAGAGATTTTTTATAGCCAATTATTGCAGGAACTAAAAAACAGAGGCAAAACTCTACTAGTAATAAGTCATGATGATCATTATTTCCATTTAGCAGACAGAATCATCAAATTAGATTATGGTCAAGTTGAATACGACAATTATCAAAGATAAAAGGTAGTGATGATGAGATGATAATGAAGAAACAATTAGCTATTAGCTATTAGCCATTAGCCACTAGCTATTAACTGTTTCAATATCTGTAACGGCGAACTTAATAGCTTTGTATTTGTTTAATCTATATTTATGCAGCCCACCGTGACGACGTATCCGTCTGTTCCCCAGTGGGAGGAATTGTCCCTCGCCCAAGCACCCAATGCTAAGCAACTCGACAATATAAAATCCCACTTGGACTTAGTATTACTCGCCCTAGAAGCCCTTACCGCCATTGGATCTGAGGCTATGCTCAAAGCAGCCACAGATTTGGGGTTAGAGTCGGTTATTGGCGATCGCGTAGCCCTTTGGCGGTTGCGCCAAGCTAACCCGCAACGTAAAAGTTCAGGAGGCAGGAAAAAACTTGATGTAGAAGAAGCGCGATCGCTAGTTCTGATTATTTGTCACTTAGCCCAAGAGTACCAAGAGTTAATTCGCCGTGCTGTGAGCTTACTTGAACAAATGGCAGAACAAAATCAAGAACCTCATCGTAGTGCTTTATTAGGAGACTATCTAGATGTGTTCAGTAATACCTATCAAGAACGCATGGAAGACGGCGAGGAGATATCTTCTACCTTTTTGTCTCAGTTGGCATTCAAACTTTTAATTGATTTACTATTCTATAGCGCCCCCAAGGGGCATCGTCGTCTCTGGTTAGCTTTATTAGATTATGCCAAATAAAGGTTTTTGCTATTAGCTAGCTGAAGATATCTTACAAATCTAAAAACTATTCTATTCTATGTTTCTCTTGCTCCGCTTATCCATATTCTCACTTCTTCGGCGATGGTAATTTCTAACTCAGTTGTCAGAATTTATACCCCTCCTACTTGTACCCTCAAAATTGTGGGTAAAAGTTCTCCCTTAGCACGTTGGGTAGGGGGAACAGTGTTGAAAAAAATGCGTTTCGAGTTGCGCTTCGATGATCCTCGTAAGCATAAAGATGAGCAGATTAAAGTTAAAGGAGAACAAGAAGAATTAGAGTTGTTGTGCGAAGTTGTCACAGAGTATATACAAAAATTCCTCCATCGTTCAGCTTTAGATTTACCTTTATTAACTCCAGAAACAACCACCTTAGAACGTTCTTTTTCTGAGGTCTTAAATCATCAAAGTGATAAAGTAGTTCCTTTCCCGGAAACTAATAATTCCGAAACTGAAACAGAAGCAGAAGAATCACAAACATCCTCTCTCAGCCCTCCTCCTTTCGCCAGAGGACCTCGTTTAGAGTCAAAGGGTTTATTAGCTCACCAATTCCATTTAGGCTATTTGGGAAGCGAGGAAGCAAGGGAAAATGTTACTTTAAGTACTACACAACTATTTGATTTGGCTACAGCTTTAGATGAGTATGCCGAAGATATCGTCGCTTTGCCTTTTCTTAAAGATAGCGATCGCTCCGTAATCCCATATTGGGCAGGCACTGCGGCTGCGGTGGTAATAGCTGTGGGTTTAACTGCTGTTGGTATGAGGATGTTAGACAATTCTCCAGACGGACAAACCGTCGCTGATGTCAACGAGAGTTCCAACTCCCAAGCCCCCATTGGCATTGTACCCCCTCCTTCTGTTCCAGCAGTTTCTCCTACCCCTACCCCCACTCTTCCCTCAGCTTTAAAATCGAAAGAAAAACTAAAACCTCCTGGGGCTGTAAAAAGAGGCAGCGACGGAACCTCAACTCAACCTAGCAGCAGTAGTGGCACTAATATAGGAGCTACCGGCCCTAGCCAACCACCAAAAACTCCTAATTCAAGTAAAACTACTATTCCATCTGTGGGGCCAGCACAACCAGCTAAGGCTCCTAGTGTAGCACCAGAAAAAACAGTTATACCCCCAACTGTAAGACCAGCACCTCCAGAAGTAAAGCCTTCTGTCCCCTCTAGAATAGATGGAACACCAACTATACCAGGTTTGCCACCCCTTGGGAATGATGATAAACGTACCGCCGGATTAGAAGAATCTCAAGGTGATACTGCTTTGAGGCTTCCTCCTCAAGATCGTCTGTCTGATGTCATACCTCAAGTAGCTGAAGTTAGAAACTATTTCCAAGGAAATTGGAACCCTCCCCAGGATGTTACTAAACCTTTGGAGTATCAGTTAGTGTTAAATAGCGATGGTTCTCTAAGAACTGTTGTTCCTGTAGGGCAAGCTGCAACTACCCATATAGAATCTACTAGTATGCCAATATTAGGGCAACAATTTGTTTCACCACTTTCAGGGGCGCAAAGCCGTATAATTCGCCTAGTGCTTTATCCTGATCGTAAGGTAGAAACTTTTTTAGAGCGGTGATGCTAGTTGCTAATGGCTACGATTTATTAACCATTATCTTCCCAAAAGCCATCACTGCTTTAGTTAAAGCAGCAAGCAAAAGAACAATTTCCACTTCTCTGCCATAAAGCTTTTGAGAAATTTGCAAATTTTGACATAAGATCATGCTTTCCCAAGAAAAAAGGTTTGATTTCACCTTTGGTTTCTAATTGATAAAGACACAGTTCTAAATCAGCTTCTAAACCCCAACAACTTTGATAACGATCTTCAGCATTTTTTGCCAATAATTTCATGACAATCTCAGAGATAATTGGTGGGATTTTGGAGTTAATATAATGAGGAGGAATTGGCTGTTTAGCTATGTGAGCATATACCAACTCTCCGGCATCTTTGCTATCAAAAGGAAGCTGTTGAGTAAGTAGTTCGTAAAAGGTTACTCCCAGAGAATAAAAATCAGTGCGGTAGTCCACCACTCGATTTATTTTTCCCGTTTGTTCGGGAGATAAATAAGCAAGGGTAGATTCAATTTCTTGGGGGGCTTTAAATTGAGACTTTTCTGTATTTAAGATTGTCGCAATACCAAAATCAATAATTTTGAGTAAACCATTTTGGCCATTGTAAATAAGATGGTTAGGATTAATATCTTGATGAATAATCTTTTTAGCATGAATCAAACCTAAACTAGCTGTAATTTTACTTGCCGTTGTCAAGAATGCCTGGAGAGAAATGGGTTCACTGCGATTCTTCAACAAAGTCTTCAAAGATTCCCCTCCAAAGTCCTCTAAAACAATGACGAAACCCCTTTGGTAGGTTTCTAAACTATAAGCTCTAATTACCCCTTCTAAATTCAAAGAAGAGATGATTTCATACTCTTGTTTATATCTAGTTAGTTCCTGGCGAGTAGGATATTCTTGCTTTAGTACTTTGATAATTACTGATTTGGCATCATCTTCTCTCATACCGCGATATACCCGCGAACGAGAACCTTCATATATTTGCTCAGTAATTCGATAATTAGCAAGAGTAATCATAAAATCACTTCTCTAAAGTGAGAACTGTGAGTTCAGGAGTTTGGATGAATTTGCCATCTTCATCAGGCTCAAAATTCATAACACCAAACACCGCATCTGTATTTAGGGAACCATAAATGTGGGGAAAGTAACCTTCTTGATCGTTTCCTTCATAACGAACTTCTGCTTGCAGTTTTTCTGAATTTATTAATAAAAGTAATAGTCTGGGCTGGCCCCTAAAAAAGTTATTAGCTGTTGCCACAACTTGTTTCGGTGTTGAACAATGAATGAAACCTTCACGCTTCAGGGTATCACTACGATAAACCCCTGTTAATTGAGCTTCTTCCCACTGTTGAATCTCTGCAATATGTAAGATAGTCATGATTATAGGGTCTAATTACAATATCTTTTAGGATATCTCCAGACTTCTACTTGGAGCTAAATAAATTTGTCAGAAACTAGTTTCTCTATAGTTTTTTACTCAGGAAATGCTTAAAGGTAAAAGATATTACATAAACCTGACAGGAATTATTTACTTATTGATAGAATTTGCTGTGGTTAGTAATTAGATAAGCTAGCTGTTTGTGAAGTATAGACATCAATCTACGTCTTCTTGCGTAAGAGAATTTGCCGTTTCCGCCATAAATAAACTACCATGAAGAAAAAGTAAGCAAATTACCTCTTCAACTAGCTTACAAAACCTTTAAAAAAGAATTATCGATTAAGAAATAAAAGTTATACAAAACAAACGCAATCTTATACCTCACGACATACATGGATGAATAAATATAGTCATAAGAGCAAATTAAATAGATGTGTTATCTAACTTAAAGTCAGTAGGTGCAGCTACAAATATATTTTCATCTTGATACTTATTAATAAGCCGAGGAGGTATTCAAAAAGCTATATTCCATGTCTCAAAGCAAGAGTTTTGTTGCAACAAGGGTAAAAGATGTTTTAAGTTCTCAGACCTTACCATCAATGAAGATTGCTTTTAGAGTAAAGGGCCATACTTTAAAAGGTTAACTTCAACTCAGTTTTGCCTAAGTAAATTAAGGTGCAAAGCTTACACAGACTATGTGTGAGAGGGATTCTCATGTCTAAAAATTCCTTTTTCACTAACAATTTGGTTCCATTTCTTTAACGTAAATAATACCAGGTAAATCGATGATTAATTTCAAACAAATTCTCGCTAGTACCAGCTTAGTTACTGGAGCAGTTGTTTCTATTTCTACCGGTTCTGCTCAAGCTTTCAGTTTCCAAACAGGTGAGGATCTCGGAGGTTGCAATCCTCTACGCCAAGAAGTTATTGATAAAAACGCTCCCTCTACAAACCTCACAAGCTGTGAAACTACTGATGGTTTTAAGTTAACTGCTGGTTTTGAAGGCAATCCTGGCAACGAAACTGATTCACCTCTTCTTGCTGCCAAGAAAGTCAAGGATACTATCGGGCTTGGAGTCAACTTTGACAAAGATCTTAGTAGCAGTAACCCAGGAGATTATGGCACAGATGGAGAAATTGATGCTGGGGAATATATCACTTTAGAAGCAACTAAAGGCCCATCTATCTTTGACTATATTGAGCTATCTTTTCTCTATCAGCCAGGAGTACATAACGATGCTGTCTATGAAATTGCTCTTTTAGAAACTTCCCAAGGGAAAACTGGTACTTTAAGAATTACTGGCAATAATACAGCAGAGTACTTATTTAATGGTCAAACAACAATTATTAATGCCCTAAGTTCTTCTACAAAGAATGGTGGTGGTTACTACCGTATTGATAATCCTTTTGGTGATATCAAAGTTGGTCAAGTCAAGTTCACTGCACCCGGAAATCCTAGTGATAATTCTACTCAGCATGACTACTCTCTCGTAGCAGCTAAAGCTACCCAAGTTCCTGAACCGGGAAGTGCAGCAGCAGTTTTAGGCTTAGGTGCTTTGTTTGCTAGACGCTCTCGCCGCAAGGAATCAGTTAGTAATATAAAATAGTTCAATGTCTGCTGTGGATGATGTGATGATGGGAACCACTAGCATCTAATCTCAGTTGATCAGTAATTAAAAAAGAGAGTGGGGTTAGACCCTACTCTCTTTTTTGTAGGTCAAAAGTTATCTAGTTCAGAATAACTTTATCTCTTGCTCTGAGCAATAACTGATAACTGTTCATTGATCATTGAACATTAATTCAATATCCCGTTTCCTCCTCATATTCCGGAGTTTTAGTTTTCTCTGGAATATTTACCTTTGGTGGGTTGTAGGGTTCATTTTCTACATCGTCGTCCCAAACATCCCCTTCCACTTCAACAGGTTCGGGTTCGATATAGGCTTCTTGTTCGTAAGTAACCATAGGTTCATCCCCCCAATTACCTTCTTCTTCATATTCTTCCTCTTCATAGGGTAAAGGGGCTTCCTGGCGGCGGCGTAAAGGTTGACGTTCTGTATCTTCCCAAGCATCTTCGTCCCAAGTTTCCTCTGGTACTCGCGATCGCGCTTCAATAGGGCGGGGGGCTTTGGCTGGTACGTCTACAGGTATGCCAGTACCTAATTGATTTTCAGGGTTAGCGACGCGAGGTGATGAGTACATATCTTCTTCTTGGCTTTCCCAAGGAGGTCTGCCAATACCAACCCTTTCTAAAACTCCTACGGTGAGTTGGCTAAGACGTTCTTCAGAGCCTTCAAAAACGATTAAACGGTTGGGACCACTGCTAACAATTTCTTCAATGGGTAAAGAGTAGGTACTAAGTACTTGGTCAGGAATTTGTGGTAAACCGATAGAAGCCAGAATCAAAGAAGAAACTTTACCATCAGCAAGATCAAATTGAAAGTCCCGAACCCGACCAAGAAGTTCACCAGTTTCAGTAATTACTTCGCTATTAATAAGTCGGCTGTAGGCTTCGACATCTACATCATCAATGACATCTTCGTCTTCTACGAGGATGACATCGCCAGTTTGGATGATACTAGTAAGATACATATACCTGGGCATCCCAGATAAGGAAATAATACTATCTCGCAAACCAAGGGCCACGACTTCCCTTTGGTCAACATCAACAAGGAGATCCTTGACCACTCCTAGGCGTTTGCCTGTATTGCGAGTAATGACCTGGGTGTTTAAAAATTCAGCGCGTAGACGGATGTTATCTATTGTCATTTTTTCCTACAGTGGAAGCTCCCAATCCAATTTCAATATGAATAATTGTTTAAAGTTTAATTCCTAAAACTTGAGTATAAGCGCCCCTGGCTTGGGTAACACCGATGGTACGTTCGGAAGATTCGATCATCGGTCGTCGCAAGCTTACCACAATAAATTGTGCTTGTTGGGCCTGCTTTTTGATCATTCTAGCTAATCGTTCGACATTTGCGCCGTCTAAGAACATATCCACTTCATCAAAGGCATAAAAAGGGGAGGGGCGATAACGCTGTAAGGCGAAGATGAAGCTGAGGGCGGTGAGGGATTTTTCTCCCCCAGACATGGAACTAAGACGTTGTACTGGTTTCCCTTTGGGGTGGGCAACTAAGTTGAGTCCCCCAGAAAAAGGATCTTCGGTGTTATCTAGTTGCAAGTAACCGTCTCCTTGGGAAAGGGTAGCAAAAGTGCTTTGAAAGTTTTCGTTAACTGCGTCAAAGGCTTCTTTAAAAGCCCGTAATCTTAAGGTGGTGAAGTTTTCCACCCTTAATAATAATTCAGTACGTTCTGCTTCTAAGGTGGTTAATTTTTCTGTGAGTTCTTGTAAGCGAGTTTGGGTACGATCATATTCTTCTAAAGCCAGCATATTTACAGGTTCCATGTCCTGGAGGCGCTTTCCGGAATTACGCAAGTCTTTTTGTAATTTCTCTAGTTGTTCTGTAACGTTAGCAAAAGTGATACCTCCCCCTCCTTGGGGATCAACTAGGAAAGGAATCTCTGGTAAAGGATTGGGAAGTTCTGCTATTTGGCTAGCTATTTTTTCTTGCAACTCCTGTAATAATTTTCTTTGTTCTTGTTGAGTTTCTTGAAGTTTTTGGTTACTCCAGGTTTTCTTTTGTTGTTTTAGTTGTAGCGATCGCAGTTTTTCTTCTGCCTGATCCCTAGCTTGTTTAGCGGTTTGTAATTTTGTGGATAATTGAGCAAGTAATTCTTGAGTTGCCGCAATTTCTTCAGTTACAGCAACAATTCCAGCTTCTACTTCCCCTTCTTTATTAGTAATATTCAATTTCTGTTGCTCAATTTCTCCGATTCTCTGTTGAGATTCTTGAGTTTTCTCGGCTAAGCGTTGTGCTTGATTGACTAAATCTTTCAACCGTCCTTCACTATCGCGTAAAGTTATCTCCTTTTGCTGTAAACTATGTTCCTGTTCTTGAATAGCTTTACGCATCATCTGCCACTCACTATGGCTTTGAGACTCTTCTAAGGCAGTCAAACTTTCTTGCTTGTTTTGTAAATCGGCTTCTTGTTGAGGAATCTCTGTCGTTAAAATTTGCAGGCGTTTTTGCAACTCTGCTAATTCCTGATTATATTGACTTAGTTGAGTTTCTCTTTGCAGTTGTTGTTGGGCGAGGCGTTTAATTTCTGTCTCCGCTTGTTCTTGCCGCAGTTGTTTTTCCTGATGGCTTTGTCTGGCTTCATTTAATTTTCTACTCAATTCCTGGGCCAAACTTAACTTCTGCTGACTTTCTTGTTGGCAGCGTTCCAAAACAATACCAATTTCCTGCAAGCGTTGTCTCAAAGCAGCTAATTCCCCTGATTCTTGTAAACTAGCTGTACCAAAATGCACTGAGGCACGGAAAGAACTACTGCCCCCAGTCATTGCCCCACTACTTTCTAATAATTCTCCTTCTAAGGTAACGATACGAGTTTTACCAACATGAGGGCGGGCATCATGGAGGCTAGCGAAAACCACTGTACTACCAAAGACATAATCAAAAATATTTTGATAACGAGGTTGAAAATCTACTAATTCTACAGCGTAGTCAATAAAACCAGGGGCGTTGCGGAGGAACATCACCTGATTCATCCGAGGGGGCTTAATCTTGTTTAAAGGTAAGAAAGTTGCCCGCCCGCCACGCTTTTGTTTCAGCAGTTCAATACCTTGGGCAGCCACCCCATCATTTTCCACCACTACAAACCCCAGACGACCTCCTGCGGCTGTTTCCAAGGCTAATTGGTAGCGGGGGTCAACCTGTCCGAGTTGGGCAACTAAACCGCAAACTCCTGGCAAGTTGGCTTGTAAAATTGCTTTGGTAGCGTAGGTTCCTTGTGCCTCCTGTTGGGCTTGGTTAGTAGCTTCTAATTTATCTAACTGCCGTTGTTTATTTCTTTGTTCAGTAAGTAGGCGGTTTAAGGTATCTTCTTGTAATTGACGTTCTTGTTCCGCCGCCGCGAGTTGTTGTACCAAAGATTGGCTATTTTGTTGGGAACTATCAACCTGGGTAGCTAAATTAGTAGCTTCTGCTTGCTTAAGTTGAATTTCTGCTTGGTTAATAGCTAAGAACTCCTGCCCTTCAGTAATTTTGCTTTCTAACTGGCTGTAGCGTTCCTTAAGTTGTGCCTGTTCTGTACGTTGAGGATTAAGGCTTTTTTGTAAGGCAGCTATCGCTTTACTCAGGGCTGTTTGTTCCTGTATCCACGCCTCAGAAGCAGAAGCGAGACTATTAGCTGCTTCGCGACTTGTTTCTAAAACTTCCTTGGCGCGAACACATTCTTGTTTTAAATTAGGTAAAATTTCTTTTTCTTGTTGAGATTTTTCTTCTTCAAGTTCTGCCAAACTATGGCAATATTGTTGTCCTTGCTGATTAAGCTGAACTATCTCTGCTTCTGCTTGTTCTTTTGCTGTAGCTAACTCCTCTCGACGTTGGCGTAATTGATTTTGCTTCGCTTCTTGGGTAGCAAGTTGGGCAGCCACCGAAAGTTGTTCATCTTCTCCTAAAGCTTTGACGTGGCGATTCAACTGGGCTAATTCTGCCTCTGCTTGGTTAATTTCCCCAGCTAACTTTGTTAACTCCTCTTCTAACTGGCTTGCCTTCTTCTCCCCTTCGGAAATTTTCCCTTGCAACTCCTGTTCTTGATGTTGTAGCGATCGCCAAATTAATACCGCCTCCCACTGTTGCTTTTGGTGAATTTCTGTCTTCAGTTTCTGGTACTTTTCTGCTTTAATCCGATCCGCAGCTAGGCGATCGCGGGCTTTAATCAGTTCTTGTTTAATAATGTGACAACGTTCTTCCCTTTCTTGTACCTCCTCAAAAGTTTTCCTTACCCGCTCAATTTTGCGATCAAAAGCAGCAACTCCTGCTAGTTCATCAATAATCTCCCGCCTTTCTTTAGAATTCATGGTAATGATGCGGGTAACATCCCCTTGCAACACCACGTTATACCCTTCAGGATAGATGCGTAGGCGGTTAAGTTGTTCGTGAAGTTCTGTAGCGGTAGAAGGTTCGCCATTAATAAAATAACTAGAAGAGTAACTTCCTCCTTTAGTCACCCTCAACCGCCGGGTAACAGTCCATTCTTGCCCCTCAAAGTTAGCAGCAATATCATCTTCTGAATCCTCAGTTTCTGTGAGATCAAAAGTTACACTAACACTAGTTTCAACAGTACCGCGATGTTCCTTATTATGGTTAACCAAATCCGGGAGTCGTTCTGCCCGCATCCCTTTAGAACTTGCTAAACCGAGGGCAAACAACAAAGCATCAAGAATGTTAGACTTTCCAGAGCCATTAGGGCCAGAAACCACTGTAAAACCAGGTAATAGAGGAATTGTACTTGTTCCTCCGAAAGATTTAAACCGGGAAAGTTCTACACACTTGATATGAACCATACACTCTGGTCAACAGCAGTTCCTTAAATATCTAAGTATATGCAAAAATACCGAATTTGGGTTGATTCATAGGTAATAGGTGATTAGGAGAGAGCCAAGAAAAGACTTAATCCAAAAGCGATAAGCTAATGGCTAGTTGCTAGTTGCTAGTCGCTAAAGTCTTATACATAATAATTTAGCTCTCCCTAAATAAAGCTGAATCTTTCGCTTCTCTAGCTTTTTTCACATCAACTGAACCAAGAAGAAGCAAACCTAAAATAAAGAAAATAATTAAAGAAATAATCGCTGTCCTAGAAGTTCCTGTAACTTGACGAATAATAGCAAATAATAAAGGACCGAAAATAGCTGAACCTTTATTAAATACAGAATAAAAACCGTAAAACTCTGCTGAAGCTTGGGGAGGAATCAAAGAACCATAAAAGGAACGACTTAGGGATTGGGAACCACCTTGAACTAAACCAACTATTCCTCCTAAAATGAAATACTCTGTAGGTGTTTGTAAAAAGTAAGCGTAAATAACCACAAAAGACCAACCAACTAAAGTTACCATTAAGGCATTTTTAGCTGAGATGATTTCTGCTAATTTACTAAAAGCTAATGCCCCAATGATACTAACAAATTGAATTACCAAAAGTGTTACCATCAAAACGTTAGTGGTAAAACCCAACTCTTCTGTGCCATAAATCGTTGCTAAGGTGATAACAGTTTGAATGCCGTTGTTATAAATAAGATAGGCGATTAAAAACAGTAGTAAATGCTTAAATAATTTGACTTTTTTTAAAGTAACCCAAGTTCGTAATAGTCCTACTTTTGTGTAAGCTTGCCACTGGGGCAAATTTCTATATTCCTGGGGTAATTTTTGCCCCCTTTGAGACTCTTTTAAATAGAGAAATGTTATTAAAGCAAAACCTCCCCACCATAAACCTGCCATCAAAATAGCTAACTTAGCAGCTAAAGCCGCAGAAATACCAATTTGTTCATGGAGAGCAATTAATCCTAAAGAAAGGGCAAACTGTAAACCTCCCCCAATGTAACCACAAGCAAAACCTTGCCCAGAAACCCAATCTAGTTTATCTTCAGCAACAATTTCTGGTAAAAAAGCATCATAAAAAATGTTGGCAGCCACAAAGCCAATTTGGGCAATAATAAACAACCCCAAAGTTTGCCAAACATCTCCTGCCCCAGAGAAAAAAAGCAAACAAGCAGCTAGACTACCAAGATAACAAAAAGTTAGTAAAAACTTCTTTTTTGCTGCGGAGAAATCGGCGATCGCGCCCATAATTGGCGCAATAAGTAAAACCAAAAAAGCCGAAAAACTAATTGCCAAAGCCCAAAGACTAGTGGCACTAAAGGTAGCATTACCAATAGTTACTCCTCCTTCCGGCACTACCACAGAAGCAAAATAAGCAGGCAATACAGCAACAACTACCGTAGTAACATAGGCAGAGTTAGCCCAATCGTACATTACCCAACCGAAAATTTGTTTTTTGTTGTTATTCATTAATTGAGGAAATGAGAAATAGGGGTCACGGATTTTGTTACTTTAGGCTACAAAGAAGAAAATGAAAATGCCAATTTCCTGATGATACCCTTAATGAAACTCGCCCCCCATTTATAACTGTTCGGCTTGCCCTTGCCCCAGGCATGGTTAATAACGGTTCATTGTAGGGCTTGCCCTTGCCCTTAGACATCATTGATAACTGATAACTGATAACTGATAATTGATATGAGGACTATAGAAACAAAAGCTATTGTTAGTGCTGATGGTAAAGTAACTGTGGAATGCGCCTCCGGGTTTACCACCGGGAGAACATAAAGTTACCATTATTGTCGAAGATATTCCCCCCAGAACTTTTTCTGATCTTGCTAATCATTGGGGGAAACCTTTTATAGAAGGTTTGGCTCAAAAAAGAATTGTTAATGGCTTTCCTGATGGTACATTTCGCCCTGATGTAACTATGAGTCGGGCGCAATTTGCTGCTGTGGTGGGGACAGCTTTTAGTTTGCCCCGCAAGCGAGAGAAGATTGCTTTCAAGGATGTACCTGTCGGTTATTGGGCTGTACCTGGTATTGAAAAAGCTTATGAAATGGGTTTTATTTCTGGTTTCCCTGGAGAAGAATTTCGCCCCAATGAACCCGTTACAGCAGTACAAATAATTCTTTCTTTGGTTAATGGCTTAGGGATTCAAGCTGCTGGGGCAGAAGATGTGCAGTTATGGCAGGTTTATCAAGATTGGACAGAAATTCCTGATTATGCCAAAAAGCAAGTGGCGATCGCCACTTTAAAAGGTTTAGTGGTAGATGGGCAAGGGCAACAAACCTTCAAACCTAATTCCCCAGCAACTAGGGCTGAAGTTGTGGCTTTTATTTATCAAGCTTTAACCTTAGTAGGGGGTGTACCGAAAATTAACTCAGATTTAATTGTCACCTATCCTCCAAAAAAGCCCTTACCCCAAACCCTTAAATTACAACATCGTCGGGAGTTTCGCGGAGTTTGGGTAGCAGGTATTTGGAACATTAACTGGCCTTCCAAACGGGGGCTTTCTAGCAACGAACAAAAGCAAGAATTAATCACCATCCTAGATCGCATCAATAGCCTTAACCTCAATGCCCTTATTCTCCAGGTACGTCCGGAAGGAGATGCTTTCTATGCCTCCCAGCTTGAACCCTGGAGTGCCTGGTTAACGGGAACCCAAGGCAAAGCCCCTAATCCCTATTATGACCCCCTAGAATTCGCTGTTACAGAGGGTCACAAGCGGGGTATCGAAATCCATGCTTGGTTTAATCCTTACCGGGCAAAAACTTCTTCGCAAACTTCCCCTAATGTCAAACCTCACCTCGATGCAGTTTATCCTAGCGCCGTTTATCAATATGGAACTCAACGTTGGATGGACCCAGGCTTAAAGGTTGTACAAGACCGCACCTACAATGTGATTATGGATGTGGTGCAACGCTATGATGTGGATGGCATCCATTTGGATGATTATTTTTATCCCTATCCCATTTCCGACAAGCCTTTCCCCGACGACAATAGCTACAATGCCTACAAAGCTAGTGGAGGCAAGCTATCTAGGGATGACTGGCGTAGGGACAATGTTAACAAAATGGTTAAACGCCTTAGTGAGGGCATCCACGCTGTTAAGCCTCACATCCGTTTTGGCATCAGTCCTTTTGGTATCTATCGTCCTGGGCAACCTCCCGGTATTAGCGGGCTTGATCAGTTTGGTGATCTTTATGCCGACCCCAAAAAATGGCTTGCAGAAGGTTGGGTAGATTATATTGCACCGCAACTCTATTGGTCAATTGCTCAAAGGCAACAAAGTTATCCGGTGTTATTAAAATGGTGGACAGAAAATAACCCCAGAGGTAAAGATATTTATGCGGGTAATAACCTAGCAAAGTTAGAAGGAAATGCTTGGTCTGTAACAGAAATTGAACAGCAAATTAAGCTTACCCGTGACTCTTTTCTTCAAAAAGCGACAGGGAATATTTACTACAATATGAAGCCTTTCGCGAGGAATTTGCAAGGAGTAAACGAGCGTTTCCAAATAGCTATTTATCCTCAAGCTACCTTAGTACCTATTTTGCCAGATACTAAGTTGACTCCTCCAGAAATACCGACAGGAGTTAAGGTAGAAAATGGTCGAGTTAGTTGGAATCCCGGCAACCAAGGTTTAAAAGGTTGGACTCTTTATCAACAGGTTTCTGGTAGTTGGAAGTTAGAGCAAGTTTTGCCTTTGCAAGTTACGGAAATTAAGTTAAGTTCTGGTACTTATGCTGTTTGTGCGGTTAATCGGGTATCTCAAGAAAGTGCAGGGGTAGTATTTTCTATTTAGCTTTTCTACAATCGATATTAAAAAAACATTTATTCTTGCCCACCGCAACTAAAGCAAGGGGGTAGAGTTAGCTTGCTCTACCCCCTTGCTGTATAATGCTAGTGTGTCATGCAATTTGCCTGGTAGTCGGTTTGGATTGACTATCAGGCTTTCCTGGCACATTGTAGCATTTTTTTTAAGATCAACTTGACTCTTAGTTAGTGAATGAGTCATATTTTTATGCGATCGCTTCGCTGCACATTAAGGGTATCCCACAGTTCAAAGGCGATCGCAATCTATTCATTTTCTTATAAAATAAAGGAATCAGTTGGAACAAAGTAATGGAAGTTTTTAAGCTTACTACTGAAATTGATCAAAAAGGGCAGCTCAATATCAATCTACCTACTAATTTAACGGAGGGCAAGGTTGATTTAGTGGTAATTATTAATCCTGTGACAGAAAAGGATAAAAGACCTAATACCTATGATTTTTCCGATTTGGTAGGTAAGCTTTCTTGGCAAGGAAACCCAGTAGCAGAACAGAGAAAGTTAAGGGATGAGTGGTAATCGTTATTTATTAGATACAAATGCCATTATTGCCCTGTTGCAAGGAGATTCTAACCTCATTAAACTACTTCATAATACGGAATGGATTGGTATTTCTGTCATCAGTCATTTAGAATTTCTTGCTTTTAGTGGCTTAACGGAAGCAGATAAACGACTATTTCAACAATTTTTGCAGCGAGTGGAAGTCATCGATTTATCTAGTCAAGATAAATCCCTCATCAAGCAAATTATTTCCATTCGCCAACAATATCGCTTAAAACTACCGGATGCAATTATTGCTGCAATGGCAAGTCAAAAATCCGCAAAACTAGTAACCCGTGATGTTCAATTAAACAAGATTACCGATTTAACAGTTATCAATTGGTGATCACAAATCCAGTTACAAAAAATCTGTTATGAAATCTAGAGGGTAAAGCTTTCTAACCCCTTTGCCCCTTCCCTATTAGTAAGACCAAGTGAATTGCTAAAAACTAGTTTGTTGATAAAAAAGAGGCTTTTTCTTACTTGATTTTCTTTTTCTTTGCTGATAGTATGGTTTAAGGGAGAATAGATGGTTTTGAAAATAAAATTGCGTCTATTCCCATTATTCAAAATAATTTTATCTTATCAAGGTAAAACCCGATTAAAGTTTAAAAAAACTTAACAACTTCTCTTTACTATGTGAGCGCTTCACTGCACCTGAAGGGTATTGCACTCCTCGCGTAGGTTGGGTTGAGGTAACGAAACCCAACACCCATAGGTCTTTGTTGGGTTTGACTTTGTGCAACCCAACCTACAGAAGAATCTTATTCCTCATTCCCTGCCAGCAAATCCTGCAAAGTTGTCGGGTCAGCAATGCCCTGTAAAATAGCACGGATGGTAACAGCATCCTCATAATTCAAATCCTCAAGAAAAACATCTTCATCCCTTTCCCCTGCAAGGATTTGTCGAATTGCTGTTACTAAATTAACCCAACCTTTATTCACATAGGGTTCCAACAGTTCTTCCAACTGCTGCCTACGCTCACTATCACTCACCGTAGCCACAACCATGCCAATTAACTTACTATAGTTCCGTAACTCATACCTCGTACCAGTAAAATTCCACTTCGCTTCCCTGGCTAAACGGCTATACTCCCTGGCTTGGGAGCTTTTTCCTTGCTTCTGTGCAATTCGAGCCAATAGTTCGTAAATGTTCCAAATTTCTGCTACTGCGGGGTCTAAAGTTTTGCTTATTGTTAAGGCTTCCTCTGCTAACTGGCAAGCTTCTGAAAGGTTTTGAGTTTTTTTATAGAGAAAAAAGGCTAATCTAAAAAGTCTTGTTGACACCCTCACCATGTCACCTACCTCTTTCCCTGCTTTAATCGATTTCCGAAACCAAGCTTCTGCATCTTTCAACTTCCCTATACCTATACAAAGCTGAGCTAAATTATGCCAAGTTCCTGCAGCTCCAGCTAAATTCCCTTGACTCTCACTAATCTGAGCAGACTGCCGATAGGCAAACTCTGCTGCTTCCCAAGCCTTAGCCTCATAGTGTACATTACCTAGTTGATTCCAAGAACTTGCTTCTAATTCCGGTGCCTCTATCTTTTGGAAATTTTCTAGAGCAGCTTGGTAAAACTTATGTGCTTCTAGGAGTTTGCCTTGCTTTAGTGCAAGAGTTCCTAGATTCGCCTGAACCAGAGCTTCGTCTCTCTCATTACCTATTTTCTGATAAGTAGTCAGTGATAGCTCGTAGTTTTTTCTCGCATCCTCAAGCTTTCCCATTTGCATCATTACCTCAGCTAACTCGGAATGCAAAGCTCCTATCATTGTCTGTATTGTTTGGCTTTGTTCTGATTCTGATGCTACATCTAAAGCCTGGCGATACTTTACTGTGGCTAGATTTACTTTTCCCTGAGCTTGTAAACAGCTACCCAGCATATATAAAAGAGCGCATAGCTCATCATTGTAAATATTGCCTATGTTTGCCAAGATAGATTTACATACCAAAGTGGCTTCTTGATAGTGTCCAGCATAGAATAGCTCTTCAACCTTATAGCTTTGGGCAAGATACCAACTCCGGGAGTTTACACCTTGAACTAGTTGTTGAACTTTCTCTATTAGTTGCAAAATTTTAAAAGTCAATCCTAAAACACGGAGAAAATGACTTACACTATCAACAAACTGCACAACATAGTTTGCCTTAAGTATTAAAGTCTCCTCTACAGCATTGAGGAGGTTAGGTAGTTCCCGTTTAGCAATAGCGCGGGCTTGGTGAGGGTTTTTCTCATCTTCATCGTAAAGGTAGCCAGCAAGTTGATAATAAGCCTGACAGTAACTCTCCTGTAGAGAGGCAATGTTGCTACTTCCATCCTGGCGTAAAATAGGGGTTAAAGTCGGATGAAACTTGAGGTATGGTGATTTCCATCCTGGAAGTATTTCCGCTTTAATCAAACCTGCATTTTCCAAAGCTGGGCGTAACTGCTGCCATTGTTCTTCAGTAAATAATTTCATCACCCCAGTAATCATAAATTCCCAAACCCCACCCTGAAAAACCCCCAACTTCGGCAACAATCCCTGCACCTCCTCCGGTAACATCTGTAAAGACAACCGCAAAGAAGCTAGCAAACTAACATTCTTATCCTCACTATTCGCCGTCGCTGCGATCGTCTCCTCAATCAACTTCTCCAAACTTCCTTCCACTTCCCCTATTCGTCGCACTTTCAACTGATTAGCTAACAAACCAATAGACAAAGGATGAAAATCCACTAGACGGAATAGTTTTAACAACTCCCTCCGTTGTGGTAAAGCAAATAAAGGTTCTGAGGGTAACTTCATTAACTCCTGAAAATAACTCAAAGCATCTTCTCTCCCCAATCCTGACAAAGCCAAAGGAATATGTTTGCGACTACCAGAATTAGGATAACCAGGATGGTTTAAACTTCCTTGCCTGGTAGTGATCAGCAAGCGATTCTCCCCAATTTCTGACCATTGCTGCGCCACTGTCAGCAACTCTTGTAAAGCTTCAGGAGAGAGTGTTTCTAAATTGTCTAGGATTAATAGTAGAGAGCGGTTTTTGTGGTGCGATCGCAAATAATTCCCCACCGCCCCAACATCGACAAAACTATTTTCCAAAACCACTCCCAAACTACTAACCGCCCAACCTACCGCATCAATACCTTGAAAAGCGGCGTAATCCACAAAACAAACATGACTAAACATTCCTGTACGCTGTAACCATCGCCCTGCTTCCTGTACCAGATAGGTTTTTCCCTGTCCCCCAAAACCAGTAACGGTGATACGCTTTGTACCTCTGACAAAAGCCGTTTCAATCTGCCATAATTCCTCGCTCCTACCCCAAAATCCTGCTTCTTGTACCTCTGGCAAATTATGGTTAAGGGTTTCTTCTTCTTCCTCCGCAACTTCCCCCGGTTGCAACAAAGGTGTATCCACTCCAGACTGATACAAAGTCGGCAAAAACCAATCCTGCATCTTCATAGTAATTCGGTCTTGCCCTCGCTGCCTTTCTCCCCTGCCAGTATTACGGTACAAATTCCGTCGGGCATTATCCAAAGCTTCTCCAGTACCTTCCCCAGCTACTAAACGAGTATAAAACTCAGCAAAAAACTGCTGGGCTGTTTTCACCAAAACTGAATAACTCATAGCAATAACTGAAGGAATCCCCGCATGGGTTAACCTTGCCGCGATAGTTCCCATGGCATCTTCCCCTGCTACTTGGGACGATTGACAAGCAGAGAGTACCATCAAACCTACTTCCTCTTCATTGAGCATATCTGCTAAGGTAATAGCGCTTACTAAGGCTGATTTTCCTTCAGAATCTTCAAAGAGGAGATAACCTAGATTACCTTTTTTCCCTTCTCCTTTTGTTGCCGCAGCCGGGTCAGTATTTTTAGCCAGTTCCCAAAGTCTACCATCAGAGTCAAAAGTACCATGACCATCAAAATGAATCATATCTACAGCCGGCTTACGGCGATCCTCTAACCTTTTCGTCAGGCTATCCAAGGTTGCTGGACGTAAAAACTCAACCTCAACAATACCTGGAGCGTTTTCATCAATAGCATCTAAAACAGGTTTAGCCTCACCACGGGGATCAATAAAACCTGCATCGCTAGGACGACTGACAATATAAAGAATCCGTAGTTTCTGCTTTGGCTCCACTTCAAAAGGTAAATCCCCACCACCAGCCCCAGCTAAACGCCTACGGATAGGCATACGAGGTTTAGAATGGAGCAGATAGGTTTTTTCTGGATCGTGGAGTAGTTCCCAGGGCAAAGAAAGAATAGCTGGATGTTCAGCACTGATAGTAATGAAACCAACTTCTCTGTTTTCCTTTCTTTTCCTTTTAAAATTCTCAAACAGCCTTTGGGCAGTTAAACTCGGAAATGCAGCTTCAAATAGGGCTTTTCCCCACTGAGGTAGCTTTTCCTCAATGCGCCTAGCACTCTCATCATCCACATCAGTAGTGTAGCTGCTAGCATAAACTTCAAGATACCAACGAATATCCTCGTAGTCTTCCGGTTGTAAGGGAGAAACAAATTCTAAGGTTTTGGTTTCTTGTTCAGCAAATTGAACTATTACTTGTTGAGGAGAAGGGAAACGGAGATTAAGTTTCATGGCGATGGCATCAGAGTTTGTTGTATCTCTATTCCTCATGTTGCCATAACTAATTTTCCAGTTCTGTAGGAAAACTCTTAGCTAAGTTATTTTAAGCTATAGCTTTAGAACTGTTCTCAAGTGGTAAAAATACTGCTTGAGGTAACTTAAAAAATTTGGCTAACTCTTGAATATGGCGCACCGTTAATTTTCTTTTCCCATTTAAAATATCAGAAACAATAGACTCAGTTTTAAATATGGGTACAAGGTCTTTTTGAAGCAAATCTCTTTCGGCTATTAAAACCTTTAATAGTTCTACCCCACTCAGATCAGGTACTGGTTCTGTTCTTCGTTCATAATCAAAAACCAGTGTTCCTAAAACATTGAGATAATCTGATTCTTCCGAACTTAAAGACGGACGATCCAATAACTTATCTATAACTGCAACTGTTTTATCCCATTCTTCATCTGAATTAATGGTATGAGGCGGGAATGTTTGTAGTAGCTGAAGATATTTGTCGGTCATAAAAAGAGATATTTTTACAAAAAAGCTAGAAGAAATAAAGCATATTAAATAGATAAAGAGCTTGTTTTAATTACCTTAAACAGGCTATCGATTACTGAGACCAATCATCTTTTTTCCAATTTTCTTTGTCATATTCGGCATGAGTTGAAACATCTCGGATAAACACTTTGCTTTGATCGTAATCAATATAAGTAATTAAGCGAAAATTATTCCCTCCAATGTTGAATACAACGAAGTTTTTTACCCGATCTGCTGAAGGAAAAGTTTGAACAATATCGTTAAAACACTGCCATTTATCAACAGTTGTTAATTTGTACCAATACCGTAAACTTGCCTCCGCAGTAGGATGAGATTGCCAAAACTGCCTTAGCTTTTTAAGTGAGATGACGTGCATTCAGTTTCCTTATTTTATAAGTTTAAGGGTTGCATCATCTCTTCTAGCTATTTTAAGCTCATTTCTCCAACTTCGCAATTTGCTAAGTTGGAGTCAATGGAAATATAGCTTGCTAATTTCCTAACTGACTTAAGTAGCAAATTCGTCTAAAAGAAAATCCCATAACCGACAAGCCAACGCTAACTTAGAACAAGGTGCAATAGTTTGCTTCTTACCATCAGCCGTAATAATCATCCCTTCATTAATATCACTAGCAAAACCAGATTCGGCTTTATCTATAGGATTAGCAACAATGGCATCAAGCTTCTTTCTTTGTAACTTTTCCCAAGCTGGGGTAACAATCTCCCCTGTTTGTGCGGCAAAACCAATTAACTTTTGCTGAGACTGTTTGCGTTGCCCCAATTCTGCCACAATATCCGTTACAGGAGTTAAAGGTAAGCTAGCGGGTAAAGACTTTTTTGGTAACTTTTCTGAACTATACTCGGTTGGTTTAACATCAGCCACCGCCGCCGCCATAACTGTCCAATCTGCATCTGGAAATGCAGCTAACATCGCTTCTTGCATTTCTGCTGCACTGACTACCCCTATAGTTTTTACCTGTTGAGGTAAATGAGTTAGTAACTCCTTTCCCATGGGACTATGAACAAAGGTTACTGCTGCCCCACGATAGAAGGCAGCTTGTGCTAAAGCTAAACCCATTTTACCAGTGGAAGGGTTGCCCAAAAAGCGTACAGGATCTAAATATTCCCTTGTACCTCCAGCACTAATTAAAATCGACTTGCCGACTAAATCTTTTTCACCTTGAGGCAATAAACATTGTATCGCAGTCAATATTGCTTCTGGTTCTGCCATTCTACCTGCACCGACGCGATCGCAAGCTAGCAATCCTGAATTAGGACTTAAACTAAGATAACGTTTCTGCTCGGTTAATTGTTGCCAGTTGCGTTGCACCGTCACTTGTTGCCACATTTCCGTATTCATCGCCGGAGCAAGAAGTACCGGGCAAGTGGAAGCGAGGATAATATTAGTTAAAAGGTTATCTGCCAAACCATAATTTAACTTAGCCAAAGTGTTAGCAGTTAAGGGAGCAATGATGATAATTTCTGCCCATTCTCCTAATTCAATATGCAAAGGGCGTTCATATAAAGGTTGCCAAAAATCCTCATCTCGATAAGCACGATGACGACTTAAGGTAGATACGGTTAAAGGGGTAATAAATTCTTCAGCAGCCGAGGTTAAAACTACTCTTACTTCCGCCCCAGCTTGGAAAAGTTGGGAAATTAAAGTACAAACTTTATAAGCGGCAATTCCCCCACCTATCAAGAGTAAAATTCGTTTTCCGCGTAATAATTCTGAAGCAGTGTTTGACATTACGAGGAGACAACCAGAAACGCTACTATAAATGTTAAATGATCAACGCCAAATGATGCCAAATCCGGTTATCAAAAAACTAGCGTAAAATCTCAGGACAAAGTTCTCTCTTCTCCCTGCTGCCTACTTCCTACTCCCTATCCTAACAATACAATCTAAATACCTGACAACTTAGTATGATTTCCCCCTTCCCTGGCATGAATCCTTATTTAGAAAATCCGCGACTTTGGCCACAAGTTCACAAACGGCTAATTGTTGAGATAGCTGATGCCATGAATCCCCAACTACTACCTCAGTATTGGATGTCTATTGAAGAAAGGGTTTATCAAACTACAGCAACCAACGGCGAAGATTCTTTACTTGTGGGTATTCCTGATAATGTAGTTATCCAAACTTCTACTACAAAAACTTACCCTAGGGCAACCGCAACCGCAAGTATAGCCAAAGTACAACCCCAGATAATTAAGTTACCAACACCCCAGCCAGTTAAGGAATGGTATTTAGAGTTACAAGATGCAGAAAGTAAGAAAGTTGTTACCGTAATTGAGATACTTTCTCCTAAGAATAAAAGAGTAGGGGAAGGTCGTCAAAGTTATCAAAGCAAACGTCAACAGATTTTAGCAAGTAATACTCATTTAATTGAAATTGATTTGTTACGGCAAGGCAAAAGTTTGCCGATGGGAAGCGAAGATATTACAAGTGATTACCGCATCTTGGTTAGTAGAAGTTACCAACGTCCCCAAGCAGATTTGTACGCTTTTGACCTTATGACAGAAATTCCGGCTATTCCTCTACCCATAGCACAACAGGAAAAACAAATAACTGAACCAATAATTCCTTTACAAGAAATACTTAACTCAATCTATCAAAAAGCAGGCTATGGATTAGTTATTGATTATAATCTCAATCCAACCCCTCGCCTAAGTAAATCGGCAACTACTTGGCTAGAAGAACTATTAAAGGAGAAAGGTTTGAGAAATATTTAAAAAAGATTAGACATTGCCTCAATCACTGCTGCGTTTAACTGACTCTTCTTTACTGTCGCTTCTTTTTCTGGCTTCGGCAATTGTGGTTTAGCTGCGGTAACGACATCTTCAAATAAGCAATCTTTTGACTCTTTTGCGTTACCAAAAAGCTTGTTTTCGTTAGGAAAAAAGGCAGAATTCGCTGTGGTTGAAATATTCATATCTTCTCTGTGCCAGGTATGCTTAACTTGTATATTTACATTTTCTCTAACTTATGTTTGCGATCGCGGTCATACACAAGTATATTTTTGGTGTTATGTGTATAACTTAGGTATGATTTTTTGTAAATAGAGATATTCAGCCTAAATTCACATTTTCATAGATCACATAAAATCTTCATACGAGGCTCTCAAAGTAATTTCAGCAACAAAATTAGGCTCAATTTTGCAATTAAACAATTTTTATAGAGAAGTGGTGGCATAATCTACCAACTCTAAAAGTTTATGGCGTAAAGTTGCAAAACCCAGGCGATCGCTTGCCGACACAAACACTGCCAAAGGAAATTCTTCTGCTGCCTGGTTGATAACTTGTGCATCTACTTGGTCAATTTTATTAAAGACAATCAGCATTGGCCCTGGAGTAATGGGCATATCAGCAAGAATACTCGTTACAGAACGAATCTGACTTTGCCATGCTGGGTGAGACAAATTTACTAAATGAACCAAAGCATCAGCTTCTGTAACTTCTTCTAAGGTAGCCCGGAAAGCATCTACTAAAGCTGGGGGCAATTCTTGAATAAATCCCACTGTATCTGTAAGTAAAATGTTACGGGATTGGCTTGTGGCTTTTTCACTAACAGCTAAGCGACGGGTAGTCGGGTCTAAGGTGGCAAAAAGCTGGTCGGCTGTATAAACTGTCCCTCCTGTTAAGGCATTGAGGAGAGTAGATTTACCTGCATTAGTATAACCAACAATCGCTACTGTCGGCACTTCCTTTTGTTGTCTTCGCTGTCGCAGGCGAGAACGATGTGCTTGTAGTTGATTAACTTCTTTTTGCAACCTGGCTAAACGAGTTTGGATACTACGGCGTTCGGTTTCCAACTTTGTTTCCCCTGGCCCCCTTGTACCGATTCCTCCTCCTAAGCGGGACATAGCTTGACCACGCCCAGTAAGACGGGGCAACATATACTCTAATTGAGCCAATTCCACCTGCAATTTTCCGGCGCGAGATTGGGCCCGTTGAGCAAAAATATCAAGGATAACTTCTGTCCTATCCACCACCCGAATACCCATACGAGTTTCTAAATTACGAACTTGGGCGGGGGATAAGTCCCGATCAAAAGCTACCAAGTTTGCCCCTAATACCTGTGCGGTAAGGGCTATTTCTTGTACTTTACCGGAACCAATTACAGTTTGGGGATGAGGGCGAGAACGTTTTTGCTTGATAGTTTCTAATACTTCACCCCCAGCAGTATTTACCAATCTAATTAATTCGTCTAAACCGCGCTCAAATTGAGGTAGGGAAAGATTGTCTGTCATTAGCCCTACCAACACTACTCGTTCTTTATCTACATCAACATCCCTAGCTATGTATTCGCGACGAAATTCAGATTCTAACCCTTCTACAAGATCGAGGAAATCTTGTTTATACAAGGCATCTAAACTTAAAGGAGGAGATAAATACCAACAAGCAAGATTACTATCATCAGTATCTTGTTGGGGAATGAGGTGAGCAAGATAAGCTTGTTTAACATAACCAGTTCCTCCCCCACCTCGACGTTGGAAACCTTCACCACTTAAGGTTAACATCACCAAAGCATCCAGTCTTTGCATCGCCATTGCTGTCAAGCTCGATTCTTTAGGAGTTTCAGCTTTAAGTTTAGTCGCAATACAACGAATACCAGATAGTCTCTCTGCACCATAACGAGGAAGTTCTAAGGGAGGAATTTGAGTTTGATGAGGACTACCAATTCCCACTCGCATGACCTGTCCTCGACGATTAATATAGACACAAACAGGTTGCTGTATTTCTTGGCTAATAGCTCCTAAGCGCTGAGCAAATTCTGGCGTAACCAAAAGTTCACGAGGGTTACGCTGATTATAAAGTCGTTGTAGTTGCTTAATCTGATTGGACTTGAGTCCTTTAAGATTACCGTAGATGGTATCGATAATGCTTTGATTATAGTAATTAAGGTTTCTTTAATTTCATTGTACTTACAGATAGTCACTCTGGGGTAATTGGTAATTGGTAATTGCTATTTGCTAGTTGCTAATCGCTAATGGTTGCTTTAGTACCAGAAGAAAAGTAAGAAGCAACATAACTTATTACTTATGGAGGGCGACCCAATTTGAACCCTGATTTGTCAATCATATTTGGGAAACGGGCCGCCTCTACTTAATTACTTATTACTTACCCATACCCAGTTGCTGAGCTTTTTGGTAAACTTTTCCTTCTGTTAATAGAGAGGGGGCAATTATCACTTCAACTTGCTGCATTTCCTTAATATTTTTCGCTCCTAAAGTTCCCATACTGGTTTTCAGAGCGCCGAGTAAGTTATGAGTGCCATCATCTAGTTTCGCTGGACCAGTAAGAATTTCTTTTATACTTCCTGTTGTCCCCACATTAATGCGAGTTCCCCGTGGTAAAACAGGACTTGGAGTTGCCATACCCCAATGATAATCTTGACCGGGGGATTCTGCTGCCCTAGCGATAGGAGAACCAATCATCACCCCGTCAGCACCACAGGCGATACATTTACAAATATCCCCTCCGGTTACAATACCACCATCAGCTATTACTGGGACATATTTACCTGTTTCTTGGTAAAAATCGTCTCTAGCTGCGGCACAATCTGCTGTTGCTGTTGCTTGGGGAACCCCCACACCTAAAACACCGCGAGAAGTACAAGCTGCACCAGGCCCAATTCCTACTAACACAGCAGCAGCCCCTGCTTTCATTAAATTCAGGGCAACTTCATAGGTGACGCAGTTACCTAAAACTACCGGCATCGGCATCTCTCGGCAAAATTGTCCTAAATCTAGAGGTGTTACCGATTCTGGAGAAAGATGAGCTGTTGAAACTACTGTTGCTTGTATAAAAAGTAAATCTGCCTCAGCAGAGGCGATCGCCTCACCATATTTCATCGCTCCTACAGGAGTAACACTAACGGCGGCAATCCCCCCGGCTTCTTTAATTTCCTTAATTCTTTGCTTAATCAGTTCTGGCTTGATAGATTCAGCATATAATTCTTGCATCAAACCCACAAACTCGGATTTCCCGACCCCAGCAATGCGATTCAATACTGGTTTAGGGTCGCTATAGCGAGTTTGAATGCCTTCTAAGTTAAGCACTCCCATAGCTCCTAATTCCGATAGGAGTGTTGCCATTTTGACATCCACTACACTATCCATAGCGCTGGCAATAATGGGGATACTTCGCTTAATACCGCCTATTTCCCAGCTAGTGTCAGCTAAATTGGGGTCTAATGTTCTTAAACCCGGAACTAAAGCAATTTCATCAATTCCGTAGGCTCGACGAGCAGATTTACCCTGACCAATTAAAATATCCACGCTTTTTTTTACCCTATCCCAAATCTATTAGGATAGGCTATCAAATTTTTGCAGAAATTGGGGATAGGGGTCTAGGTTATTTCTCTATAGGCAACAGAGTCAGACAGAGACAATATTGTCTGTCAAAAAGAGAAAACTATTCTCGATAAAAACGGAGAGGGAGGGATTCGAACCCTCGTTAAAGTTGCCCCTAAACAGCATTTCCAGTGCTGCGCCTTCAACCACTCGGCCACCTCTCCAGGTGGTGTCGCGATTTACTATGATACAACAAGCTTGCTTCTTTATGGGCAATTTAGGAGAAAAACTTTCCTTGGCTCCCTCAATTTCTTTTCCAAGCTAAAGTTAAACCATCGGCGATCGCTAACATACTTATAGTTACTCTGGTATCTTTATGAAGCTTCTTATTAAAAGCACCGATGGCTAAGGTTTGAGGATCTTGAACTTCAGCATCGGCAACCTTCCCTGCCCAAAGTACATTATCAATGGCAATGATTCCCCCTGCTCGTAGTAGTTGCAGAGATTTTTCGTAATAAATATCGTAATTTCTTTTATCAGCATCAATAAAAACGAAATCAAAGCTCCCTGCCTCTCCTAAGTCGAGGAGTTGTTGCAAAGTTTCTAAAGCTGGGGCTAGGCGTAAGTCTATTTTGTGGTTAACTCCTGCTTGTTGCCAATAATGCTGGGCAATGGCGGTGGATTCTTCATTAACATCGCAGGCGATTACTTTACCATCAGCAGGTAAAGCCAGGGCAACACATAAAGAACTGTAACCTGTAAACACACCAATTTCTAAGGTTTTCTTTGCCCCTAAAAGCTGCACTAACAAAGCCATAAATTGACCTTGTTCAGGAGCTATTTGCATCCTAGACCCAGGCAGCTTAGCAGTTTCTTGGCGCAGTTGAGTAAGAACTTTGGCTTCCCGCAAAGAAACAGAAAGTAGGTATTCATAAAGGCGATCACTAATACCGAGGTTTTTATTATTTGTCATTGTTTGCTTTATTTAGGTTGCCAAAAATCTTCTGATTTAGGACGACTATCGTATTCCTTGATTGAAGCCTCAACATCGCAAATGTGTTGATATGCCCATTCTCCCAAAACTGCTAGAGGTTTGGCTAATGATTCTCCTATTTAACAAAAATGATTTATTGTCTTCATAATAAGACGGCTTTTCCTTTAGTTAACTTACTAACTTACTAGGTTTAGAGAAATTTAGAAAATAAGCTAGTTTTCCACAGAAATCTTTAATTTTCCACAGATTTCCTTGACTTTTCCACAAGCTGACCCTTTCTAATAAGTTTAAGGGATGAGAAAATAACAAAAGAAGAAAATCAACTTATTACCTATTGCTTATCACTTATTATTTTCCTGCGGCACTCCACTAACTTTAAGAACATCCCTAAAAGTGGGACAATAAGTGGGCAAACCAAAGGTAGAAGGGTTAACAGGATTTTGATAGTTGAAGTGACGGTATTGCAAACTGAAACGGTCCCAAGCTGCCATTTGGATGTTGAATATTTTAATGAAAATATTCGCTAACCATAGGGGTAAAGGAATACGGAAATAAATTTTCTGCCCCACATAGGCGCAAAATTGTTCTACTGCTTGATTAACAGTGATACATTCATTACCCAATACTAATTGTTGCCCAGCAATACCCTCTTTTTCTGCTGCTTCAGGGGGATTGTCAACTAGATAATAGACAACTTTAGCGATATCTTGGGCATGGATAAAGTGAAAACTACCATCAGCTTTAAACCAACGCACTAAACTAGCCCATTTCGCTACTTCTGGTAGCCCTGAAGAAACATGGGATATGGGTTTATTTTCGTCTCCTCCTAATACCAAAGTAGGAAAGAGAGTGGTTATTTTGGGGTAAATAGCTAATTTATTTAACTGACGGAAACAATCATATTTTGTACGGATATAATCTGTTCCCAATTGTCCTGCTTGGGGTAGTAAATTGTTACTACGGTCTAAAATACTTGCTGTGGAAAAATAGATAACCTGCTCGCAAGTTTGAGGATCGAGCAGGCTTATTAAACGGGTGGTTTTAGCTACGTTAATATCAAAGGATTCTGCGGCTCCTCCCCAGGCTGCGGCAGTGAGGATGGCAACATTGACTGTTTTGAGTAATTGAGCAAAACCCTCAATGTCCTGCAAGTCTCCCTGGATCACTCTCACTCCAGGTCGTGTTTCCCAGTCAAAGCCTAGCTTATCGGGGTTTCTGACAAAGAGGAGTAGTTCGTGTTCTGTGTCTTGGATTAAAGTTTCGGCGATGTAGTGACCAATGCAGCCACTAGCGCCAGTTAGCAAAATCCGCTTGGGATTCATGGGATTTTAGATTGTGGATTTTAGTAGATTTTAAACCACGCTTTGGTTAAGGTGGTCACCACCCGGATAGAAGTTTTAGGCGTGAACGGCTAAAAGCTGATCTGCTTGTTTCGCAGTTTCAAAGAAGAAGGCCGCGTTTTCTTCTGGAGTTCCCGGTAAGATCCCGTGACCTAAATTGAGAATATGACCTGTTGGCCCTGCTTTACGGATGGTATCAATGATGCGATCGCGGATAAATTCCTTAGAACCAAATAGTACTCCAGGATCGATGTTACCTTGAACTTTCATGTCTTTACCAAGGCGCTTTCTGGCATCGGCCATATCTACTGTCCAATCAACACTGACAATATCGGCTCCAGATTGTCCCATGCGTTCTAATACTCCCGCACTACCGCTAATGTACATAATAAAAGGAGTGTCAGGGTGAGTTGCTTTCACTTTCCTAATTACTTGTTGATGATAGGGTAAAGCGAAGTTGTCGTAATCTTGGGGGCTTAGTTGTCCTGCCCAAGAATCAAACATTTGTACCACCTGGGCCCCACAATCAATTTGGTAGCAAACATAGTCGGCGATCGCCTCAGCTATCTTACTCAGAAAAGAGTGCAACATGGCTGGTTGAGCAAAGGCCATGTTTTTAATCACAGCATAGTTTTTAGAGCTTTTCCCTTCAATAGCATAAGCTGCTAAAGTCCAAGGAGCGCCCACAAAACCTAAAACCGCAGCTTCATTACCAACTTCTGAGCGTAGGGTTTGTAAAATTGTTTTGATGAAGGGTAAAGATTCCTCTGGTTCTAAGGCATGGAGGTTATCAATTTGTTCTTGAGTCCGAATCGGATCAGGGATAATTGGCCCTTTGCTTTCAACAATTTCAAAGGGAATACCTAATCCTGGTAAAGGAGTGAGGATATCAGAGAACATAATCACCCCATCGGGTCTAAATGCCCGCCAAGGTTGCAAGGAAATTTCAATGGCTAGCTCCGGATTTTCCGAACGCTCTCGGAAGCTAGGATACTTTTCTCTTAAGTCTCGATAAACTTTCATATAACGCCCCGCCTGACGCATCATCCAAACAGGAGGGCGATCTAATTTTTCACCACGAGCTGCCCTGAGAAGATAGGGGATTTGGGTTGAACCCACCATATAAACTCCACCTTACTATACAAAATATTTTTATTGTATTTGTTAGCTTATCATTCGGCTGTTGTTGTTGGTTATTTAAGAAATTATTAGTTGTTTATTCGGGAAAATCAGGTAACACAACTTTACAATTATCAGTTATCAATAATTAATGATCAGTGCTTTTCAAAGTTCCTTTATTTCCATCTAACTCTACTAATTGTCCTACTTGTAAAGCAGCGTTAACTCCATCGTGGCCAAAAGGAAGATTGGCTACTACGGGAATATTTAAGTCTGTTAAGCGATCACGCAACATTTGCCCTACTGTCCAACCGCTTTTTGAGCCTTCACAATCACTAAAACGACCTAAAGCTATTGCTTTAACCCCTTGAAATGCTCCCATCATTCGCCATTGAGTTAGCATCCTATCTAAGCGATAGGGGGCTTCTCCTACATCTTCAAAGGCGAGGATTGTACCAGTTAAAGGGGGTTGAAGGGGAGTTCTTAATAGGTTAGTAGCTACGGCCAAGTTGGCAGGTAAGAGGACTCCTGTAGCCTTACCACCCACCCAACCTTCCCCGGATAAGGGAGCTAAGGGACGACCTTCTACAGCGTCAAAGAGGCGTTGCCTAGACCATTTTGGTTCCTGTGCCAAGGTGGTTAAAACGGGGCCATGAATTGAGGAAACACCGACCGTAGCTAAACTCCACAACAAACCAGTGACATCAGAAAAACCCACCAACCATTTAGGGGTAGTCAGATTATTTTCTGGCCACCATTGCCAATCTTCCAATAACCTGGTACTACCGTATCCTCCTCTGGCACAAAGGATACCTTGAGATTCTTTTTCTTGCCAAGCTGCTGCTAAACTTTGGCGACGTTGTAGATCCGTTCCGGCTAAATAACCGTAGCAAGAATCCCAATACTGGCCAAATTCTACTCGATAACCCCGCGATCGCCAAATTTCTACTCCCTGGTTAAATGCTTCTAATTCTTTTAAAGCACCACAAGGAGCAACGACTCGCAACAAATCTCCTGGTTTGAGAGGAGGGGGAAGAGTTAAACCTTGAACATCAAACATTAAACATAGACGTATTATTGAATTGGTTAAAATAAGCTGTGAATCTTATAGGTGTAACACTTTCGCAAACTCCACTCCCCATTCCCTCACTCCCTAACCTAAATAAGTAATTTTTTATGCCTGACAGCTTTATGTCAAATCCCCAAGCTCCTCAACAACAACCCCTTGCTGATCTTACTCCAGAAGAAGAAGATTACTTTGAATATTTCTTTGATAAACCTGGAAGTGAACCAGGAACACTCCGTATTGATCCTGATGCCAAGCCTTCTTTTATTGTTTTAATTGACTACAACCTTAACCAAGCCATTCGTAAAGTTAATCTTTCCCCTTCTGAATGTATCAACTATCGAGAAGCAACCTCAGTTTCTTGGGTTGATATTCAAGGTTTGGGTAGCGAGGATGTTTTAAAACAGCTTGGAGAAATCTTTGAGTTACATCCTTTACTTCTAGAAGATGTGGTTAATGTTCCTCAACGCCCCAAAGTAGAAGACTACAATGAGCAGTTGATTATTATTGCTCAAATGGTCATGCCAAAATCTGATGAAGAAGGTTTTGATAGTGAACAGGTTAGTTTTATTTTAGGTAAACATTACCTACTTACCTTTCAAGAAGAACCAGAACGTGACTGTTTCAATTATGTACGCGATCGCCTGCGTTCTGGCAAGGGTAAAGTCCGTCAATTAGGTGCTGACTATCTTGCTTATGCTTTATTAGACTCAATTATTGATGGTTTTTTTCCGGTGTTAGAAGATTATGGCGAAAGGATTGAAGCCCTAGAAGATGAGGTGGTACTTAACCCTAGTCGCCGTACTCTGGCCAAAATCTATGATGTGCGACGAGAATTATTAGCCTTGCGTCGAGCAATTTGGCCCCAACGCAATGCGATTAATTCCTTAATTCGCGATAGAAATCAGCTTATTAGTTCAGAAGTACAAATTTATTTTCGTGATTGTTATGACCACATCATTCAATTATTGGATATTGTCGAAACCTATAGAGAGTTGTCTTCTGGTTTAATGGATGTTTATATGTCTTCAGTTAGTAATAAAATGAATGAGGTGATGAAAGTATTGACGGTAATTTCTACTATTTTCATTCCTCTTTCGTTTTTAGCCGGAGTTTATGGTATGAACTTTAGCTATATACCAGAATTAAGTTATAAATGGAGTTATTTTATTTTTTGGGGTGTGATCATCATCATTTCTACGAGCTTAGTTTCTTTGTTTTGGCGACAAGGTTGGTTTGAAAACTTTTATAAAATTGAAGATGATTGAAATTTAGGTAATTAATAGAACTTTAGCTTTAAATTATCGCACTATTTCTGACTAAAAGTAATGAATGACAGGTATTGGAATTTACTTATCGTAGTTGTTTATCTAATTTGTATTATTCTTGTTTTTTATCAAGTTGCTCAATCTTTAGATAAATATGTCGGTGTAAGGGCAGATAAAGAAGACATTGACCAGAATATCGCTAAAAAGAAGTTAGAAGATACAATTGATCTCAAGTTTGCTCTTCCTGATATGCGGGAAATGGACAAATTTCGAGACATTGGTATTGTTATTCAAAATCTGTCTCCTACTCGTTCTTTGGCCATAAACTGGCAGCAAAGTACCTTGTCTAATCTCAAAGGGAAATCTCAACGAGTAATTAGAGAAGTACCAGGGATGAAGATTGATCTTTCCCAACCCCAAACCTTTACTACGGTGGGGCCAAGTCAAAACATTGCTGCAAAGATTACTACAGAAACAACCCTCAAACCTGGTTCAGAAGGTTCTTTGGAATTAGCTAAACCTTTGTTTAGTCCCGAAGAATTAAAAAGCCTTCCGGAAGAAGGTGGGGAGTTTAAACTAAACTTAAGTATCCAAGTATCTGGGCCAGGAGAAAAAGCGGGAAAAGGGACTGTTTATGTTATTCCTTGCAGATTTATTGTCTCCAAAACGCCAAGGACGAAGGTGGCTTATTGGCATTAAGAAGGGAGTGGGGAGTAACAGATAGCAACTAGCAACTAGCAACTAGCAACTAGCAACTAGCCATTATCAATTACTTCCTGTCTTTTCAAGTTCAAAGTATAGCCCCGTAAATCTGCTGCTACTTCATTGGAAAGTAGATAGGCTCCGATTAGGTTAGGAAAAGACATGGCGAATAACATTGCGTCGCTAAAATCAAGTACTGAGGCAGGGTTGCTGACAGAGCCGACAAAGATAGCCATTAAGAATAAAATTTTATAGACAATTACGCTGCTTTCACCAAAGCGAGAACTAAATAGATAGTCCCAAGCCTTTTCTCCGTAGTAACTCCAGGAAATCATTGTGGAGAAAGCGAAGAAGAAAACCGAGATAGAAAGTAAGATGGGGAACCAGTCAATTACTGTACCAAAAGCAACGGAAGTTAATGCTGCCCCGGCACTATCTTCTACTAAAGCAGCATTGGCAGGATCGTTATAAACTCCGGTGATAATAATTACCAAAGCCGTCATGTTACAAACAACTACTGTGTCGATAAAAGGTTCTAGTAAAGCAACTAAACCTTCTTTGATAGGCACATCAGTTTTAGCGGCGGAGTGGGCGATGGCGGCGGAACCAAGCCCTGCTTCATTAGAAAAAGTAGAACGCCTTAAACCTTGTACCATCACCCCAATAAAGCCCCCAGCTACAGCTTGTCCTGAAAAAGCCCCTTGAAAAATAGCGGCGATCGCATTAGGAAATTCACTAATATTACTAAAAATAATCCATACCGAAGCGAGGACATAAAGAATACACATAATAGGAACAATGGTTCCTGCAACTTGACCAATGCGGCGAATACCACCAATAATGACCATTCCTACCAAACCAGCTAAGATTAAGCCGTAAAGCCAGCCCCTCCCTTCAAATAAGGGTACAACTTCAGAAACCGCCACAAAAGACTGTTTGGCTTGGAACATATTCCCGCCGCCAAAAGCCCCACCAATACAAGCAACGGCAAAAATAACTGCTAAAACTTTACCTAACGCCCTTTGTCCTAATCTGGCTAAACCTTGGGACAAATAATACATACCGCCCCCAGAAATACTACCATCAGGTTTGACGACTCGATATTTCTGACCGAGGGTGCATTCCACAAATTTACTACTCATCCCCAACAAGCCCCCCAGAGTCATCCAAAAACTAGCCCCAGGACCCCCAACGCTAATAGCGATCGCAACTCCGGCAATGTTACCTAAACCGACGGTAGCAGACAGCGCCGCAGCAAGGGCTTGGAAATGAGAAACTTCTCCTGGTGAATTAGGATCATCGTATTTTCCCCGGACAATATTGATGGCGTGGCCAAACATTCGCACATTAACAAATTTCATGCGAATGGTGAAGAAAATTGCTGCAACTAGCAGCCAAAGAACAATTAGAGGAAAACCACCAATTTCAAAGAAGAGAATGGCAAAAAGGACTTCAGTTACTTGAGAAAAAACTTGATCAATACCGCTAAGAAAAGCATTCCCTGTTTCTTTCTCTTGGGCTAGTACAACAGTAGGAATCAAACAAAATAAGCTCGCTAATAGCCAGGATCGCTTCATAATTATCAGATTATAGGTTTAGCAATTAATTGAGTTTAAACCAAATCAGGTTGTGTAACAGCTTATTAGGGGGAGAATACTTTTGTTTCTTAACTACCGGAAAATCTTCTAGGATTGCTTCTGATGCCAACTCCCAGCCGAAATTGGTATTTTTTAATACAGCTTTGAGCATGAAGGATACTTTTTGTTATATTATTTCTTGGAACTTCTAAACCTTTGAGTTGCTAGAATTTCAAACCCCTTGAACTTCTGCAAAGGCATTTCTTTAATCGCCACTATCTCGACTTCTGCTGCTGGTGATCCTTGATGGAACCACTGCACCATTTCATTAACTTGAAGAGAATCTCCCTCGACCATAGCCTCTACCTGACCATTAGTTAAGTTACGAACCCAGCCTACCAAACCCAGTGCCTGTGCCTTTTTTTGAGTTGTATAGCGATAGCCTACCCCTTGTACTCGTCCTGAAATTAAAGCATGGAAACAAACCGTGGAGTCTAAATTTTTATTATTCATATATGGCAGTTTTATTTGAGATGTGAACAAAGAATTCAATATTTGAGAGAATTGTCAATAGTCAATGATAAATGTTATAAGCTTGTTTCCTATTTCCTATTCCCTATTTAATGATTAATGAAAAGTGGATTTTAGTTGCTATTTGGTTAATAGCAGTATTGCGCGATCGCCTATGGTTAGCATTAGATAAAAGTGTGCCAGCTTGGGATCAAGGCAACCATCTGACGGGTTCACTCAATTATTTAAACGCTCTCCAAAATGCTCAATTATTTTCTTTATTTTCTTCGACTTGGTGGCAAAGTTTATGGATGCTCTCAAAAAAGTATCCTCCCCTCACCTATATTAGTACTGCACCTTGGCAACAGATTTTCGGTAGTAGTCCTGATAATGCCTTGTTGGTTAATGTGTTTTTTAGTGGTATTTTACTTACCTCAGTTTATCTATTAGGTAAGGAACTTTTCAACCCCCAGGCAGGGCTTTGGGGGGCAGGTATTTGTGTTTTGTTGCCAGCTTTTTATATTCTCCGTCTTAATTACTTAGTAGACTATTCCTTAGTTGCTCTGGGGATAGCTAGCTTTACTTGTTTGACAATTTGGTACAGGAAAAAAAGTTGGTATTGGGCATTAGGTTTTGGCTTTTGCTTCGGTTTAGCCATGTTAGCCAAACCAACTGTGTTAATCTTTTTTTGTTGCCCACTTTTATGGATAGGTGCAACAATTATTTGGCAAACAAAATGGGGTGCGATCGCTCAATTAATCACAGCTTTCTTCCTTAGTTTACTCATTTGTGGCCCTTGGTATCGCACCAATTGGCTTTTTGCCATTAGTAGTTATGAAAGGGGCATCGTCGGCGGGGCAATGGCAGAAGGAGATCCTCCCCTCAATACCTTAGCTGCTTGGACTCATTACTTACAAACTCTCCCTGTTGCCTTTACCTTCCCTTTGCTCATCGTTCCCATAGTTGGTTTCCTTCTCTATCTACCCCGTTGGTGGCGCAAATTCCCGCAAATAGAGACTTTGCGTTGGCTACTAATTTTTTTCCTCCCCGCCTATTTAATTAATTCAGCCATTGTTAATAAAGATACCCGCTATGTTATGGTTGCTTATCCAATTTTGGCGGTGATACTAGGTTATGGCTTAACCTTGTATCCTAAACGTTGGCGGGGAGTAGCTTGGGGGACAATGGGTTTAAGCTTTTTATTAATGTGTTTAAATCTCTTTCCTATTGGTAGTGGGGCAGGAACATATATAGCCCGGCTTTTCAGCCCCAATGCCCAATATCATCCTTATTTAGGTGCAACTTGGCCCCATGAGGAAGTAATTGCCGAAATTAACCGCACAACTCCCCACCTCCAAACTAACTTGGGGGTATTAATGAGTACTCCACAACTAAATAACCACAATATTAATTACTACGGGGCATTGACAAACTTCCAAGTTTATGGGCGGGAAGTTTCAGGAAAAGAAGAATTTATTGCTACTGATGCCCGTGCCTTTGATTGGTTTATTACTAAAACTGGCGATTTAGGTAGTGTCCCTTCCTCCCAAACGCAAATGGTACAAAGGATTGAATCAGGACAAGATTTCTCCGTGGCAAAAACCTGGACTTTACCCGATGCTACCACCCTCAAACTTTACCATAAAAAGGTTCCCAACCTTGCAGTGCAACCTCTCTCCAACCAAGAAACCCAAGTTAAACTAACAAGTATAAATATTCCCTCACAAGGGCCCCCAGGTCAACCTATCCCCGTTACCTATCAATGGTCTGGTTCTGGGCAGCAATTGCAAAATGGTTTGGTATTATTAACCTGGCAGCATCGGCAAAATGTCGGTGCAAATACTTTTTGGTTGCATGATCATGGCATCGGTTTAGGGCAGTTGTACCTCAAAGAGTTAGAGAAGAACTTTCAAGTTACTGAACGTACAGCCATGCTGCCCCCAAAACAATTAAAGCCGGGAGAATATCAACTTCAAGCTACTTACCTGAACCGTAAAACAGGAAACAGTTACCCTTTAAAAGTTCCAAACGTCAACATCAACATTAACCCCGAAGCTACTGTTATAGCTGCCCCAGAGTTGGATTTAGTCACTCAATTGCGTAATGTTGCCCCCAACTTAAGTCAAGGTACAACAGGCTTAGAACCAATTTTTGCCCAAACAGGTCGCATTAACCAATACGACCCCACCCAAGACTATCTAGCCCAAGCTGAGACAACTTTTGTTTATAGATTGCAGCAAGAAAAAAACCTCAACTATGCCTATGGTTTAGCCCTAGCTAGGGCTTTGCAAAGGGATGTAGCGGGAACCAAGAAAGCTTTACAACAAATCATTATCCTAGAACCTCAAAATCCTTATCCCTATGCTTACTTAGCTTTTGTTAACCTCTACGACTTCCATCCCCACGCAGCCCAAGAAGCGATTCAACCAGCTTTGCAACAAAATCCTAATTCTGAAGAGTTTCAAGCCCTAAATGGCATTGCTGCCTTAATGCAGGGTAATATTTTCCGCGCTTGGCAAAATCTTTATCCCTTAGTCGATAATAATTAGCCTCCAGGATGGGAATCATAGAAAATACTCATTCAAAATTAGCAAAGGAGGACAATCATGTTTAAGTATTCTTTCAAATTTCTCCTATCTCTGGGAGTGATTTTCAGCTTAGGGGCAGGTTCGGCACAAGCTTTACCCGGTGAAAAAAAATCAATGGTGGTAGCTTGGATCAATGGTAACAGTAGTTTGCGACCTACTGTAGGAGATGGATTAACTGTACGCAGAAACAACACTGCTTTCCAAAGCTTTGAGTTTCATGCTTCTGTTATACCCCCTTTAGGAGCATATGAAGCCAACAAAAATCTAATCCGTTCCGAAAAGTTTTCCTTTTACGACAGGGTTAATGGGGTAAACCGAGACAGGCTAGAGGAAGCTTTGCGAGTAATTTACGACATCAGCCTCTACCAAGATTATCAAAACGCCCGTACCATCTACGCTTACCCTACCAGGGAAATGCAAGAAATTGCCAGACGTAAAAACCTCCCTCTCCTCGCTGCCACGAAAGGAGAATTACGCTTAGGGGATCGCTATGCTTATTGGTTAGAGATGGTAGAAGAAATGGCTGGGGAACACAAAGGTAGAACTTTTACTGGGAAAATGACTATTTTCCTTAAAGAAGATTTGGATCTTGTGGAAACAGAACTTCGCGCCAGATGATCTCTTAACCTAAAATGAGGTAACGGGATAATGAGGAGAAAACTATTACCTGTTGCCTTCTAACTTACTTTGTCATGACTGGCGAACAACTGCATCAACTATTGCTCAATAAATGGGGACATTCCTATGATGTTCAACTACGGCGTACCAAAGGAAAGATTTTTTTTCAAGTAATGTGGAAATACTTAGAACAAGCCTCTTTTCCTCTTTCTGAAACAGAGTATTTAGCCCACCTCGATACAGTCTCCGCTTATCTCAACGCTTGGGGAGGAGTATCTCAAGTACAAACCTTCATTACCAAAACTAGCGATCGCCCTCGTTTAGGTAAGGCAGTTAGTCTACCATTAGATTTGGGAGAGCGGGAGTCAGAATGGATTTTAGATAATTAGTGATCATACTTTGTCCATTTAAAAAAATTGCTATCTAGTTGGGAATTTAAACACTACATTATACGTTGCTAAAACATATTGTAAACCAAAAGAAAAACAGACATTCTCCAAAATGTTCTTAGGCAGCAATGCTTAAGCCTCTACTCAATTTTCCCGGAGAAGTTATGAAAGCTAACTGTTTTTCTAAGTCTATAGCTATGGCGATCGCAACTGGTTGGCTTTTATCTGGTATTGTACCTGTTAATGTTAATCCTGATTCTATTTTTAGCTCCTCAACATCTAGGTTTGAAGGGAATAGCAAAGTAAATGCAGCAATTATTATTTCTTCCCCCAGCCAGTTATTAATTAAATATCAAAAAGCTAGTAAACCGCGTTTTTCTTCCCAGATTATGATTTTCAATCAACAAAAAATTCTTTCTAGATAATAAGCTGCTACGCATTTAGATGAGTTGTGAGGGGCAGGTTATAATCAATACTTATATTACTCAGAACAAATCCTATGAAATGGAAGTTTTTCGCTGATCGCGGCGGGACATTTACTGATTTAGTTGCCATTACTCCTAATTCTCAGGTACTTATTCACAAACTACTCTCAGAAAACCCCGAATGCTACGACGATGCAGTTATTCAAGGTATTCGGGACTGTCTCAAACTTCCTAGGGATGCACCTATCCCCTCAGAAAAGATTGAAGTGGTAAAAATGGGAACTACTGTTGCTACCAATGCCTTATTGGAAGGCAAAGGCGATGCTACTTTGTTACTGATAACGGAGGGGTTTAAGGATGCGTTGCGAATTGGTTATCAAAACCGCCCTGATATTTTTGCCCAGCAAATTATTTTACCCGAAATGCTTTACAAACGGGTAATTGAAGTTAAGGAGCGTTATAGTGCTAAGGGAAAGGAGTTACAACCTCTTGAGACAAAAGAGTTAGTTCCTGCTTTAGAAACTGCCTATGAAGATGGCATTCGCAGTTGTGCCATTGTCCTCTTACATAGTTATCGCTATCCCCTTCACGAACAACAACTAGCAGCATTGGTGAAGAAAATGGGTTTTACTCAAGTTTCTGTTTCTCACCAAGTCAGCCCTTTAATGAAATTAGTTAGCCGTGGAGACACAACGGTTGTGGATGCTTACCTATCACCAATTCTACGTCGCTATGTTAACCAAGTTAGTAGTAAATTAGGACAAACAGCCACAGCATCACCTCAACTAATGTTCATGCAATCCAACGGTGGCTTAATTGCTGCTAACCAGTTTCAAGGCAAAGATAGCATTTTATCTGGGCCGGCAGGGGGCATTGTGGGAGCAGTACAAACGAGTAAATTAGCGGGGTTTGAGAAGATTATCACCTTTGACATGGGAGGAACCTCCACCGATGTTGCTCATTTTAACGGAGAATACGAAAGGCAAGGAGAAACAGAGATTGCTGGAGTAAGGTTGCGGACTCCCATGCTAGCGATTCATACTGTTGCTGCTGGGGGGAGTTCTTTAGTTACATTTGATGGTTTTCGGTATCGAGTTGGTCCAGAGTCTGCTGGCGCAAATCCAGGGCCTGCCTGCTATCGTCGTGACGGAAGTTTAGCTATTACTGATTGTAATGTGATGTTGGGAAAAATTCAACCCCAGTTTTTTCCAAAAGTATTTGGTATTGAAGGAAATTTACCTTTGGATCAAGAGATTGTGCAACAAAAGTTTCTAGCATTAGCTACAGAGGTAGAAGAGGCTACTAAAACCAAACAAACTCCAGAACAAATAGCATCAGGCTTTATTACCATTGCCGTAGAAAATATGGCCAATGCCATTAAAAAAATTTCCTTACAACGGGGTTACGATGTTTCTACCTACACTCTTTGTTGTTTCGGCGGGGCAGGGGGACAACACGCTTGTTTAATCGCTGACACCTTGGGTATCAAACAAGTATTTATTCATCCTTACGCTGGGGTTTTATCTGCCTATGGCATGGGTTTAGCGGATGTCAGGGTGATTAAGGAAAAGGCGGTAGAAAAACAGTTAAGGGAGGAGTTGAATTTAGAAGATATATTTGCAAAATTAACCACAGAAGCAAAAGCGGAAATCAACACTCCGATAACTATTCTGCGTCGAGTAAAATTAAAATATCAAGACACAGACTCAACCCTAGAAATCAACTATGCCCCCAGCTTGAAAGCAATGGCAGCAGAATTTGCCCTGCAACATCAGCAACGTTACGGTTTTGTGCAAGCTGAAAAAGCTTTAATCATCGAATCTGTAGCAGTGGAAGCCGTTCAACAAATGGCAACACCAGAAGAAGCAACTATTTCCTCCCATTCCCCAACTCCTCCTTCCCCTATTGCTACAGTGCAAATGTACACTGCCCAACAATGGCATTCTACCCCGGTATTTAAACGAGATGACTTACAGTTAGGAGATTGTATTTCTGGCCCAGCTATGATTATTGAAGGGACGGGAACGAATATTATTGAACCCGGTTGGCAAGCCAAACTAAACGAACGCAACCACCTAATTTTAACATCCCTAGGGCAAAACGCCTCTCCTTCTAACCAGCAATCAAAGCAATGTGAGCCGCTCAAATTAGAAATATTTAATAATCTTTTTCGGGCGATCGCAGAACAAATGGGCGTAACCTTACAAAATACCGCATCTTCAGTTAACATCAAAGAACGTCTCGACTTCTCCTGTGCCATCTTCGATCAAAAAGGACAATTAGTAGCCAATGCCCCCCATATCCCTGTTCATCTAGGTTCCATGGGGGAAAGTGTAACTGCTTTAATCGGCGATCGCAACATAGATTTGCAACCAGGGGATGTTTATATGCTCAACAACCCCTACAACGGCGGTACTCATTTACCTGACATCACTGTTATCACCCCTGTCTTTGCCCAAAATAACCAAGAAATCATCTTCTACGTTGCCTCCCGTGGACACCAAGCTGACATTGGCGGTATCACCCCTGGTTCCATGCCTCCCCATAGCCAAACTGTCATAGAAGAAGGCATCCTTATTGATAACTTCCCCTTAGTTGCTGCCGGAAAATTCAGAGAACAAGCAGTACGGCAACTCCTCACCTCCAGTCAATATCCTGCCCGTAACCCCCAACAAAACATTGCCGATCTCCAAGCACAAATTGCTGCCAACGAAAAAGGGGTGCAGGAACTCCACAAAATGGTCACGGACTTTAGCTTAGAAGTAGTTCAAGCTTACATGGGTTATGTCCAAGACAACGCCGCCGAATCTGTACGTCGTGCCATCGAAGTACTTAAGGATGGAGAGTTTACCTACCCAATGGATAACGGTAGTGAAATTAAAGTCGCCATCACCATCGACAAAGTTAACCGACGTGCCAAAATAGATTTTACAGGTACATCACCACAACTTACAAGCAACTTCAATGCCCCTCAAGCTGTTTGCAAAGCTGCCGTCCTTTATGTCTTCCGCACCTTAGTCAAAGATAATATTCCCCTTAATGCAGGTTGCCTCAAACCCTTGGAAATAATCATCCCTGAAGGATGCCTCCTCAACCCCATTTACCCTGCTGCTGTAGTAGCTGGGAACGTAGAAACATCCCAATGTATTGTTGACACTTTATACGGTGCATTGGGAGTCATGGCAGCTTCACAGGGGACAATGAATAACTTCACCTTCGGAAATGCTCAATACCAATACTACGAAACTATTTGTGGTGGTTCCGGTGCAGGAAAAGACTTTGCCGGCACAGATGCTGTACATACCCACATGACTAATTCCCGCTTAAGTGATCCCGAAGTATTAGAATGGCGTTTTCCTGTCCAATTGGAAAGCTTTGCTATTCGCCCAGGAAGTGGTGGCGCAGGAAAACATTCCGGTGGTAATGGTATAGTAAGGCGCATCCGTTTCTTAGAACCTATGACAGCAGGTATCCTCTCTGGACATCGGCTAGTACCGCCCTTTGCCATAGCTGGGGGTAAACCTGGTGCTGTAGGCAAAAACTGGCTGCAACGCCAAGACGGGACTATAGAAGAGTTAGGTGGCACAGCTACAGTAGAAATGTCTATTGGAGATGTGTTTGTGATTGAAACCCCTGGAGGGGGAGGGTTTGGCTTGAGGTAAAAAGCAATTAGTGTTATTTATTCCCCCCATCTCCCCATCTCCCCAACCGCTTGGGGTAAGCAGTTTTTCTGCAAACTACAGCCCTTTTGGAATAATTCTTTTATACCTTGAATAGTTGCGATCGCGCTTTCCCTTAATTGCTGATTACCTAACCCTCATCCCCATCCCCATCCCCATTGTAGTTTTCCTCCCAATGCCACAGTAGAGGGCAAAGTCTGCTAGAGCATTGATTTGCTTAATCTGCAAGGGTTCTAAACCCCCAAACAAACGGTAACTTACCTCTCCTACACAACCAATAAACTTACTGCGAGAATCAGCCACAATAGCAGTGTTGATGTTAAAGAAACTAGGAAAGATATTTTCTAGAGGCAACTCCGGAAACTCCTGCCCACTATACTTATTCCAACGATTCCGCAAGCTGTTAAACACTGATTCTGGAGAAGGTAAGGCGGTATCGTACTTGCCCCGGCGAAAAGCGGTAGGAGTAGCGAAGTTTAAAGTGATTTGTTTCGTGCGATCGCACGCCTCCTCATAAAGCTGGCTGTAAGGACAAGCATTCGCCCAAGGTTGTTCCGGGTGAGGAGTTCCCAGCATACTAGTAATCTTTAAATCCGCAGCCCCCAAATGCCAAGGTTTTTCCGGGTTGATATGCAACCAAAGCTGAGTCAAGCGACTAAACATAGCATCATCCAACAAAGAAACCCGCCACCAACAATTAGTACCCGGAGAAATCGCCTTACTGTATTGAGTTTGCAAGATATTGTTCTCCTTTGTCTTCCTCGCAATTTGCAAGGGAGAAAGAGTAAAAGCTTTACCAGTCTGAGAGTCATGTAAATGCTGCCCCAATTCTGTATCTACAGAACTAACTAAGGTAAGAAACAAAGCGTGAAAATGTCTCCCCGTTAGGAATTTGGGGGAAATGGGAGAAAGGGGCAGGAGGTTAAGTACTAAACTATAGGGCATGGTTTAATGAAAGGGTAGTTAATCAACTTGAAAACGGTACTCCATACGGGCAGGAATTTTTAACCCTTGCAATTCTTTAGGGGCATTTTGCCAGTAATAATATTCTCCTTCCATTTGTACATTACGAATTAAACTTACCGGAGGCATATTAACCACATCGTAGCTAATTACTTTGTGGGTAAACATAACATCCAAAGGATTTAAAGGATGGGGAAAAGTAAAGCTACCTGCTTTTATTTGTGGTGGTGGTAGTTGTTTTATTTTCACCTCGGCTTTACTCATCCATTTTCCTAAGCGTATCCAACGGGGAAGCCTTAGAGGTTTTTGGGAGATAATAAAAAACTCAAATAAACTCTCCGGGGCAATTTCTTTAGCCCTACCAAAGCTGGGAATATTCTTTTGAGTTTTCTGCATTTCGACATGGTAATTGTTGTTAGCATACTTCCAAGTATTGAGAATAGAACTGTGAGCAGTTGTACGGGCAGGAGTTAGATAAATACCTTGTGTGTTAAGGGAAGTTAAATGTTCCTCATATTTAGGTACTTGTTCAGGACAGAAGTAACGGTAACTATGCTCTTCAGTAACATTAGTTGAGTGGGTTAAGCTATCAACTAAACCTAAAGCATAATTAAGGGCATAGTTATGTAAAATTGGTTCTGTTTCATAAAGTCTGCCAATTTCACGGGTGACGAAGTAAAGACTATCGTGTAACTCTAATTGGGCGCGATAGATAAGAGTCATGGTAATACTGAATCTGGTTTAAATAACCACTTGTTGGTAAAAGTAAGAGAACAGGAAGCAAACTACAAAATTGTCAGTTTTGGTGTGTTAGGGAAGTGCTAACAACACCCTACAAATTAGATACTATTTGGCTTTTGCTGTGGTTTTTTTCTTACCTTTGCCCTTAATATGTTCTTCGGCATAAGCTTTAGCTTCAGCATCAGCTTGTTGCAAAATTTGGATGATTCCTGTTTCTGTTTTGGTTAAAGCTTTTACTTCATTTAATAAGGGAGTAAAGTTTTCCCCTAAGAAATCTTCATGGACAATAAATTCATCTGCCATTAATTGTTCCATTGCACTTTTAGCCGCAGCAATAACTTCATCTTCGTTTAAAGGATCGAGGGATTCAAGTTTATTTTCTGCTTGTAAGTTGTCATAAATAGCTTGAGTCCAACGTAAATTACTAACAATTTCTCCATCAGCAAATATGACACCAATTAATTCATTCCTAACTCTTCCTGTACGGGTAGTTTGTGCGCCATAATGACGAGTTCTGAGGATATTATTAAACACATACAAAAAACTCGCTTCCGTGGGGTCTTTTAAGGTGACAATACTCGGAAAAAAGACTTGAGGTTTAATATGATCTTGCTGGTTAATTCTGCTGGTTACTTCCCCTGGTTTTGAGTTATTTTCTCCTTTAGAGGTCATAGTACCATTTTCAAAGGGAGCATTGAGGGTAAAAGTTTCGTGGGATTCGTCAAAAGCTGTAATAGAAAAGGCAGTATCAACCACAACTTTAGATTTTTCTGAACCAGAATCACCAATGGCAAAACCATAGATAATACAGTCGGGGTTATCCATAGCAAATTTAACATTGTATTCACAATCTTCGGCGGTCATAAATTCATATTTTCGCAGTAATTCCCTACCTACTAAACGTTCTGGAGTAGATTGTTTGCGCTTAAACATAGAAAGGCGACTAATTGTCTTGTTAGCAGCAATTCCTGCCCTCACTCTTGCTTTATTTAATTCACTATCAGTTTGAAAGAGAGGATAAGATTCTGTAACTCTGACGGTAATAAAGTGGACATATTTACCCATTGGTTTGTAGGGTATTTCTGTGTGAAAGTTTTTAGAATTGACGGTTGTTAATAAAGCCATAATGAATCTCCTTGTAAGTTAATAATTTGGCTAAAGGTAGGTTGGATTAGCGGTAGCTTAACCCAACACTTATTAAATCTGTAGCGGACAATTTGAAGTAATTTTTATTCTTCTTCGTTAACCTGATTAGTTTTAGAAAAATTCTCTTTATCATCTTCAAGGCGATAAAGAAACTCGCAGGTATCTTTAATCAGATTCAATTGCCTCCCTGCTAACCTGGCGCGATCGCCGGCAAATGCTTTCTCAAAAACATCCACTACAAAGTAACGGGCAAAGTCTAAAACTGCTTGCCTTTCTTCTTCCCTATGCTTAAAAATCCAACGCCCTTCTGCGGTGGAAGCATGAACCCGATCCATTAGTTTGAATACTTCAGCAGCAACAGCATTAACTAAGGTTTCCCCTTGAAAGATACTAGATTCGGCTTTTAAAATTGTTTCAGCCGCAATATCTATCGGTTTAAGAACAGCATTTGATTTGGGGTTATAACGTTTGTTTGCACGGTAAAACTTACGGTAAAGTTCGGTAAGTTTTTGAGGATGATTTAAACTTGATTGGGTTTGCAATTGCCACTCCTTAGATTCAAAATTATAAACGGCATAAGGCTCAAAACAAGGGTAAAAATGGTAAGCATAGAGACGTATTTTAGAAATCCTCGCTGTTTCCACCTTTTGCCTCCGTACCCAACGATTTAAGTAGCTAAAAACATACAAAGGACTAGTTTCTAAATCTTTAGATAATTCGGTTAATCTGCCCCAGTTAGAGTCATAACCAGACTTGCCTTGTTTAGCATTAACATCAAGATGAATTGCATAGGCAGCAGTTAAAACATTGAGGGGGGCAGAATAATTTCTTTCTTCTTCTTGCCAACCTTCAAGGATATAATCTAAGCGGAAGCGATCGCGCTTTGTTAAAACTCGAAAAGCTTGGGGGGCGCTATCAAGAAATACTGTTTCTTCAAACTCCGCACCATCGTTAAAAGGAGGAATAGGAGACTCGGAAACTACAGTTTTGACATCCAAAATCATCGGGAAAGCAAAAGCTAACCAAGTTGGCATTACCCAAGATTCGGTATCGGTGGCATCTTTACCCGGTGGTAAAGCCATAAAATAAAAGGTGAGGGGTTGATCTTCTGGGTAGGAAAGTTTAAAAGTTCGGTCTTTTTTATAGTTAGGGTCATCTGTAGATAAAGTCGTTTTTTGTGGTAAGTTTTCTTCTATCAAAAATGTATCTACTCTTTGATAGTTATCCCGTGCGAAATCAGCCTCCATATGTTCATTAATAAAGTGATTGCGAATATTAGTATTAAAGCGAGTTTGGGCAATATTGCTATAAGCTTTTTGCAAAAACTTATTAGTTTCTGGAGTAAAGTAATAGGTAGGATAAAAATAAAGATAACGATATTTTCCATCCTCAAAACGTTTACCTACTGCCTGGGTTTGATTCATAAGAATTTGTCGTAACATCATTTCTATCCCCGCAATACTAGAGATGTTACGTTTGGCATTGGAACCACCCAACATTTGCTTATTTGTATAAACTTGAGGGGTAAAAAGTACCGCAGATTCCATTTGTTCTTTGACGGTGTAAGGAGAGTGGGAAAGTGAACAAATTAACTGTCTTCCTCTGCCTGATTTTTTAGCTAATTGATAATTATTTAACTCCTCAAAGAACACTTCTGCACTATCAATATTTACTTGTTCTTCTTCTGGTAACATGACTACTCGTTTTACCCAAAGGCGTAAATCATCCCAACCATCATTTAATTTATAGGAAGAAAGCAACGGATTAATAATCTCAGCAAAATATTCAATTAATTTCTCACAAGTTTCCCGTACATCTTCAATCCCAGGATGATGTTGCAGATACTTTGCAGCCAGGAAATACCATTCATAGGGTACACCACCCGTATTACCTTTTAACTTTAGTTCCTTCAAACTTTCATTAATACGTTGAATTTCCCGAATTAGAGGTAAATATTCTGCTAATTGCCAAAACTTAGCAGCTTCATGGATTAAATCAATCTCTGGTAAAGGAGGTAAGTTTTTATCTTTCTTCCTCTCCTTTTCAATCTTCTTCGCTTGTTCCCCCCAAATCTTACGACTAGCCACATCCCCAAACTCAGCTATTTGATCAATGCGGATGTCATCACCAAAGTTAAAGTCATAGTCGGCAGAGAGGACATCCTTTTGCTGAAACTTAACCAGATTGTCGCTACGACTTTGGGCAACAGAACTCTTGCTAGGATTGAGGATGCGTAAAGTTGCCCTTAAGCCTACTTGCATCAATCCTACAGTGTTAAAAAACTGTTCGTAATACTCAGCATATTTCATCCCCTTACCATCCCTACCAAACCCTGTCTGACTAGTCATTAGCCTGTCGGCGCAAAGTTTTTTGATGTTGGCAATAACTCTTTCTGGTAACTCTGCGGTGTTGAGAGGAGGGGCTTGACGGTGTGCCAGGTAGATTACCCCTGTGGGAAGATAAAGTAGGGGTTCGTAGTAAGTGCAATCCTCAGTATTTAAGCTAGTATGTGCCTGAATGATGGCATTGTTAACTACATTGGTTAACACTCCTCTATTTTCAGAAATGCTATGGTAACTAAACTTGAGTTGCCCATCACTCAAACTATGGAGAAGACTTTGCAAAGTAGAATGTTTTGCATCCTGGGGATGTTTAATAACCGAAGCAAGTAAGTCAGCAAGGGTAGTCAAATCTGATAAACAAACTAAATTGCGATCGCGCAGTTTCGGTTGTAAACCATATTCAGATAAGTTGAGGTTAGTATCGTTACGCCGTTGGGCGTTATAAGCAACATAAAGTAAGTCATCCCGGTAGTCATACCACTCCTCTTCTTCTTGCTGTAAATGGGCAGGAAGAATAAATTTATCGATTCCTAACTCGGTAACGATAACATCAAAAACTTCTCGATGTTCCTCTATAGATAGTTTGCGAATATCTTGGTCAAAATCTGCTCTTATTTCCCTATATTTAGCAGGCATAAAAGGAAACAAGCGATAATCAAATTTCTCAAAGTCATGGAAAATAAAACCCGCAATAACTAATCTTCTCTCTCTTTCTTTAACTACTCTTTTCACCGTACTATTTAAATCTTGTAATCGCCTTTCAATTAAGTTAGCCGGAAACAAACCATTAAGAAGATGAGTATTTAAAGATTGATCACCTGCATTATCCCGACGGACATTTTCTCTCCCTCTGCGGCTGTCTAAAGTATCAAAAAACTTCCCTCCTTTAGCGGTAACACCGATAGCAACCCTTAATAAATTAGGTAAAAGATATTCAGCAAAATCTCTCATTACCTCATCCTCTTGATTTTGAGAGATAATTGCTTGTTTTAAAAGTTTAAGGGTAAGTAACTCTTGTTGTGGTGGAGAAACAGTACGTTCTGATGTTTGGAAGTAATCTTCGTCTTCATCGGGAGTTAACCAATCATCATCTATTTCTTCTTCTAATGGTAATAATAACTGTTCGGTTTCTTCTAGGGAAGGTTTCTTTTTTTTAGCCATGATTCGCTTGATAAAAAGTAATATTTTGTAGGGTGGGTTAGGCGGGTTTAAATATATCTGCATCTCCTAGCAATCTATGTCCGCCGTAACCCACCGCATTTGATGTTTATTGCATATTAATTTATTGGTGGGTTACGGCACGAATTAAAGGTTATTTGTTTGTAGTGGAAATTATCTCTGTGCCTAACCCACCCTACGGAAGATGATATTTTTTTTCCATATAAAGTTAGTCATTAATTTATCTCCAAATTTGGAAGAAGAGAGAGGAAAGCTTGTTTACAGTAAACTGTTCTAGGTTTGTTCTTTAAGTTGTAACTTAACCAACCATCTGCTTGATTTTTTTAGCTTTAGGGGGTGAAGATTACCTACGTTTTAACTTACTACCGAAAGCTGGAGTTAAGTAGCTTTCCTACTCTTTAAAGTTGAGGAAGATTCCCTGCTAGTAGCGGGGCAATCCTCCCTTTACTTTTCAAACGATAAGCGAGAATATCTACCAATAACGCTGACTGCCCAAAACAGATTGAATAGGGTGCTGTAGCATCATGAATACTCGCCTCGTCGCAGATAGGATAAATCTGAAAGTGCATCGGCAACTGTAAACGCATCCTCACCTCCGCAACGGGGCAAGGCAACAGATAACAAACCAAACCTTCTAACTTCAAGCATTGATTAAGCTTACTAATCCAGTAATTATCCGGTTGCCAAACTTGCAAACCTAATAAAACTTGTACCTTCCAAGCATCAACAAGGGGTTTTAAATCCCCAGGATAAGTAAATTTCCAATTCAACCTCTCTTCTCGATATTCATGTAACTTAAGAAAAGCGAGACAGTAACTAAATCTCCCTTTAGCTATGGGTTCCTCCAAATCCTTAACAGTCTCTCCCAACTGACGCAGATATGCTGCTTTTGTCATGGGTTCAACTACTAAGTTACTCAAAATTCCCGGTAAACCGTAGGTTTTAAAACGATCTGCTTCATTGTTTTCTGTTAAGTCATAAATGCCACATTGCAAAGGACTTGAACCGCGAAAACTAGCTGCATCCTCTAAAATAGGGTTGCCCTTTTCCTTGCCAGAAAGTTGCAACCACTCCCTTTCCCAAGCTTTGCTGCGTCCGAAAACTGACTTTAAGTTGGCATCAAATATCTTCTCACAAGCTGCCAGAAAAGCCTGCTGACTCCCAGCATATTGCTGCCTAATTGTAGGCGCACCTAACTGCCGACACAGTACCATCGATTGCACTGCACCCCAACGGGAATAGTAATGGCTAAAATCATTAATCTTGCGATATTTATCTTTAATCTGATTGTGAAAAAAGAGGCGTTCACAAAGTGTCTCCGAAGGAGAATCGCAAACTCCCCCATTTTCTAAAGGTGGTGAATCTCCTAAAAACAACCTCTCTACCAAAAAGTTTGGTACTAAAGCATAAGCAGTAAACTCTTTAAATTCAACATCTCCATAACCACCATGTCTCCCCAAACGTCCCAAACGTTGGATAAAGTTACCTGCATCTGCTGCTTCAAACAGGAGGAAGTTAATCTTAAAATCAACACCAACATCAATCGTACTCGTACCAATCACTAAATCTGCACTTAGGGATTCCAGCTTCTCCCTTTTCCCAGATAAGCCTGTATTTTCCCCCACAGTTAAGCCGTGAGGTTGCAACAGTTTTCGTAACCAAGGGGTTAAACGCTTCACTGCGGCAATAGAGTTGAGAATAATTGCCCCTTTGCTACCAGGGGAAGTAAGAAAACGATTAACAATCAACTCACCATTCTCTTTAATCCAAACTTCCGAAGCTTTAGACTTAGATTCTAAGGAAACAAAATTTAAGTTAATTCCCCTTGTTACCAACCGCCATCCTGATGTTGCTGCAAAGCGATATTTATCTTCTGCAATGGGATCAATGATGCGACAACGAAACCCTGCATCCTGCAAACGTCCCACAAATTCAGAATGAGGAGTAGCTGAGAGGAAAAGAAATTTCTTCTGGCGATTAGTGTAGCGGATCAACAACATGGTATTGATCACACTAGTTTCCTGGGGAGGGGCAAAAACATGAAACTCATCGAAGATAAACAAATTAAAAAGCTTGTCAATCTGGTTCCACAGCCGATCGGGACTATCGCCAAACATGAGATACTTACTACGATGCAAGTAATGAAAAATATCAGGATTAGTCAGTAAAACTTCTGAATTATTTGCACGAGTTTCTAAAGCAGCCCTCTTTTTTAACCCTTCCTTTTCAGCATAAATTTCTAAATCCTCCCCACTAAGGCGATTAACACGAGGATCATCTTCCGGTTGAAACTTGGCAATGTAATCATAAACTTGTTTTTCTTGATCCCTTGCTAACTCGTTTGTGGGATATAAAGCGATCGCATAGGATTCTCCTTGTAAAGTGTCCAGGTAAGCCGCTAAACTTTTCCCATCCCCTGTCATCGCTGTGTTGAAAACCACATCAACTTCAGGATCACGAATTGCTTTTAAGGTTTCCAGTTGATGCCAAGAAAGCCTCCAACCTTCAGGTAATTTAATCCCCTCTGGTAACTCCGTTGCCGGGGCAGAATAAACTGGTTTTAAAGTGATTGTATACTCGGACATAACTTACATTTTGTGTCCGTAACTTGTTGATATTTCCTATCATGCCACCCACAATAAAGATAATCAAGAAGTTTCCGTATAAAGTGTCCGTACAAATATGAGCCGTCAAGGTCAATCCATAACCCTATCAATATCGGAACCTGATAAAGCCGAATTAGAAAGCCTAGCCTTAGAATTTGGTATGAAGTGGGGTGAACGTCCTAACATTTCTAAATTAGTAGAAGCGATCGCCCGTCGCAAACTCCAAATTGCCCCTAACCACAACTGGGAAGCTAGCCGCATCAACGCCTTGGAGAAAGCAAAAAACGCTTTAATTGATGCAGGCATGATCGAAGAGGCAACGGCGATCGCTCACTTGCTCCTTGAACGTAGCGAAATTACCATACCTTTAAGAGATAGAATCCAACAATTTCTGGGTAATCCTCCTCCACCGTGGCGACTAGAATTGGATAGATACATCAAGCGTCAACAACCCTTTCAACTTTTTTACCAAGATGCTACAGGTCGTCCCTGGGATTTCACGGTACGTTATGCTCAAATAGTTTCTCATCAAGAAAGGCAGTATTTAGATTGTTGGTGTGAAGAAATAGAAGGAAACTTAGATATAGAAGCACTCCAACATAACTGGAGTTTACGAATCGACCGTATCCCCGAAGCTGCTATTATGCCAGTGAAGGGTCAATGGCGAGGGAATTTAGATAAGGTGCAAGTAGAAATACACTTTTTTGAACGGTTAGCCTTTGCTTATAAGGTTAAGGCAGAGGATGAGTTAAGTGAATGGCTGCCGGAACAACCGAGAGTAAAACGTGTATTGCGTCTAATTTCTAGTACCTATTGGTTGATCCGAGAAATATTCAAAAATTCCCCTGATGCAGCAATTATTTCTCCCCAATCAGTACGCGATCGCTTTATCAAACAGCTAGCTTCCCTGAATGAGAAATATGGTTTGGTAATTCAAGCAAAAGATGATCAGTAAAAACTGCATTTCAAAAGATGCGGCCCTCAATGGTCTTTAATTTGTTTTAGCACGCATCAGCAGAGCAGTTTCGGGCGGTACTCTAACCTTTGAGGCTAACTTAAAAAACTCAAGGCTTTTAATAAAGCCAAAGGTGGGATCTGGTAAATAAACAACTTCTCCATTTTTAATCGTAATGCCATGGCGACTGGATGACTGAAAAGCATGATGAAGATTATGCCAGCCTTCACCTAAAGTTAGAAAGGCGACAAACCCATTATTGCGGCTGTTATCATCGGTGACAAAGGGTTGCTTGCCAAAAATATGGCTGAGGGAGTTGACAGTTTGCACTCCATGAAATAGCAAAGTTGTGCTAAGGAAAAAAGCACCGAGATATTCCAGCCCACCAATACCATAGGAAATAGCCCCAAGTACTATTAAAGGGAGGAAATGTAGGCGATCAATCACCCTTAATACAATATCTTTTTCAACATCTGCTGGCAGTTTGTCAGGAAGGAAACAAGAGGATAACAGCCAGCCCCCTTGCGACCAATAGAACCCTCTGATACCTTGAGTTGGAGTGTAGGGAGAATGGGTATCAAATTCTTGATCTGCATATTTATGATGAGCTAGATGATGTGCTTTCCACCAACTGGGCCCCATTTGCCCTGCTGAGGCTCCGACGATGCAACCCAGCCAGAGAAATAGAGGGGGAGTTTGATAACTTTTGTGGGTGAGTAGGCGATGGTAAATCCCTGTGGTTGCTAGCATACGGATAGCATACAAAAATACGAGCCAAACCACAGCCCCCCATGACAAACCAGTTGTGAAAACAAGTAGTGAACCGATATGGCTAACCAGAATCAGTATCGGACCGATTACATAAGCAATCATTGTCGGTAATGAGTACTGCTTCATGGTACTGATTGGCGTAGATGCAGGAGAATTAATTTGTGTCATGTATGAGACGAATGGCGATCGCACTGAATAAGTAGTAAATACCAGTTATCATAACTCTTACTATATAAATGGGTGGCAGCTTAACTAATCATTTATCATTGATAACTAGTGGTCTATCAATTGAAAATTGAGGGGGAAAGGGAACCTTTCATCATCAAAACTATCCTTAAAATGCTGCTCTGAGAGATTACTAGTAACCGATAACTGATAACTGATGCTCAATTTCCCGAAAACCATAGCCCAAGAACTTTCCTTACGTCCTTCCCAAGTCGAAAATACCCTGGAATTGTTAGCCCAAGGAGCAACCATTCCTTTTATTTCTCGCTATCGTAAAGAACGTACTGGAGGGTTAGATGAGGTTCAGTTAAGGGAGTTGGCTGACCGCTATACTTATCTGAGTGAGTTAGAAAAGCGCAAAGAAAGTATTTTAGAGGCCATCGCCTCCCAAGGAAAGTTGACGGCGGCTTTGCAGCAGCAAATTGAGTCTTGTCAGCAGAAAAATGAGTTAGAAGACCTTTATCTTCCTTATAAAGCTAAGCGTCGTACTAGGGCAACAGCAGCGCGGGAGAAGGGTTTGGAACCTTTAGCAGAGTTTATTGAACAGCTTAACCATCCCCAAGGAAAATCTCTATCTTTAGAGGAGGAAGCAAGCAAGTATTTATCTGTTGAACACAAGGTTAATACCATAGAAGATGCCCTCCAAGGTGCTAGGGATATTTTAGGGGAATTAGTGGCCCAAAAAGCAGAGTTGCGGGCTTATTTGCGAGACTTTTTGTGGCAAACGGGGGAGTTTGTTGCCCAAGTTAAAAAGGATTTTCCCGAAGGTACAACGAAGTTTGAAATGTACCGCAACTATCGCCTTAAGGTGAAAAAAATTGCCCCCCACAACTTGTTAGCTTTGTTTCGTGGGGAAGCGGAGAAAGTTTTAAATGTGGATTTAGATTTCTCTACAGAAACAGCGATCGCTTATTTAGAAAAACAAGAAAGCCATAGCAAAAGTGCGGAGGTACGCCAGTTTTATCAAGTGATGTTGAAGGATGCTTTTAATCGCTTGCTGAAACCGGCTTTAATTCGGGAGGTACGTAGTGAAGCAAAAAACTATGCCGATTTGGAGTCGATTGAAACCTTTGCTACTAATTTAAGGGAACTTTTATTAGCACCACCGGGGGGAAGAAAGTCTACTTTAGCTATTGATCCTGGCTTTCGTACCGGTTGCAAGGTGGCTGTACTCTCCGACACAGGACAATTTAAGGAGTATCAAGCTATTTTTCCCCATACGGGGGAGAAGAAGCGCCCAGAAGCAATGAAAACTATTCAGAATTTGATTAGCAAGTACCATATTGAACTTATTGCCATCGGCAACGGTACTGCTTCCCGTGAAACCGATGCTTTCGTTACTGAGGCAATCGCCACTCTGCCTCAACAACCTATTAAGGTGATGGTTAACGAATCTGGGGCTTCTATTTACTCTGCTAGCGATGTCGCCCGTGCTGAGTTTCCTGATCTTGATGTTACCGTACGAGGGGCGATTAGTATCGGTCGTCGTTTGCAAGATCCTTTAGCAGAGTTGGTGAAAATTGCCCCTCAATCTATTGGGGTAGGGCAGTATCAACATGATGTTGATGGTAAGTTATTGCAGAAGAAGTTAGAAGAAACGGTGGAAAGCTGCGTTAATTATGTGGGGGTGGATTTAAACACTGCTTCTCAGGAATTACTCAGCTATGTTTCCGGCTTAAATCCTAGGGTTGCTCAAAATATTGTTACCTACCGCAATGAAAAAGGGGCATTCCGCAACCGTCGTCAACTTCTCAAAGTAGCTAAGTTGGGGACAAAAGCTTTTGAACAAGGGGCAGGATTTCTACGCATCCGGGGGGGAGATAACCTTTTAGATAATACGGCGGTACATCCAGAAAGCTATCCTGTGGTGAAGGCGATCGCAACTGATGTGGCTATTCCTTTAACGGAAGTTAGCAAGTTGGGTAGCAAGATGCAAAACCTCGATTTGCAAAAATACGTTACTACAGAAATTGGCTTACCTACCCTCAAAGATATTATCAAAGAGTTAGAAAAGCCAGGTAGAGATCCTAGGGCAGAGTTTAAATACGCCACCTTTAAAACGGGGATCAATGAGGTTAAGGATTTACAAGAGGGGATGGAGTTAGAAGGAGTTGTTACCAATGTGGTTAACTTTGGTGCTTTTGTTGATGTTGGTGTACATCAAGATGGTTTAGTTCACATTTCTCAATTAGCTAATCGTTTTGTAAGCGATCCTAATGAGATAGTTAAGGTAGGAGATATAGTGAAAGTGAAAGTTTTGGAAGTTAATGAAAAGTTAAAACGAATTAGTTTGTCAATGAAAGCAGTTTGCTAGTTGCTAATATCTCCTAACCGCAGGCAACAGTAAGTTCTCAAAATTATTTATTATCCATTATTTTTTTGCAGCCAATACTGCTTCAGAAAAACAAGCAGATAAGGGAACTAAATCGGTGAACTCGTGAGGAGTTGTTTCGCTTTTATTCTTCAGTATTACTGCTGACAAGTCAGGCATTTTTTCCCTACAGTGGGGGCAAAACCAATAAATTTTGCTGTGAGCAACATGGCGTAGCATTAAACGAGAGCAACAAGGGCAGTCAGTCATGATTTTGATCCTAAATAAAGTTTTAAAAAAAGATGATTTAATGATTAAGTATCAACAAGGGTCAAACTCGAAGTTTGACCCTTGTTGATACTTAGGTGATTGAGGCTGTTTGTTGTAGTGTAATTTTTGTCGCCAAAATATCTTTGATTCCTCTACTAATTATTGACTCTTTTTGCAATCTTCTAGCTGCTGGTTCTCGATATAAATATTCTAGTTCAGTTACTTCTTGCCCTTGCTCAATAGCAACATATGAGTTAGGAATCCTACTAAGAACATAGGCGAGTAAGTCTTGATACAAGTCGTTTTGGGCGTAAGCAGCTTGAATAGCATAGGGCTGTTCTGCCAAAATATACTTGATTTCTTCACCCACAGAAAACAGTGTTATGTTGACTAGATTTTTACTCATCTTCTTCTGAATACCATCGCTAGTTAGATAAGATTGAATTGAGACTACACACTTTGAAAAAGTTGCAGTTCAAGTAAAAACGAACAAACTGATTTACTATACTTTTAACCTTAACTTACTAAAAAGAAATAAATGGGGTAAAAATCGGTTATAAAACGGTTAAGTGAAGTTAACTAGAAAAGAGCAGTTATCAATTACAAGTAATTTAGAAAAAACCCCTGAATCAAATCTGCTTTAAGCGATAACCGATACTATGAACTGTTTCAATAAGATCACGGGGAGCGCCTGCTGCCCTTAGTTTACGCCGTAGACTTTTGATATAAGTTTTAACCGTTTCATCTCCGGGGGGATCTTCAAGTGACCAAATATGTTCAATAATGATACTGCGGCTAAGAACTCGGCGACCATTACGTAAAAAAAGTTCTAGGAAACCATATTCTTTTTGAGTTAAATTGAGAGGTTTATTATTATAAAAAGCTTCAAAAGTACTAGGATTAAAAGTCAAGTTCTCCCAACGCAAAATTGGTAAAGATTGATTGTTTCCTCGGCGTAATAAGGCTCTAATCCTGGCAAATAATTCTGGTAAATCAATGGGTTTAATAACATAATCATCAGCTCCCGCATCTAAACCCGCTACTTTATCATTACTAGTATCACGGGCAGTTAACATCAAAATTGGCATTGTATAGTTTTGGCAGCGCATTTTCTTGCAAACTTCTAAGCCACTTAATTTGGGCAACATAACATCTAATAAAACAATGTCGTATTCTAAGGTTGTAATATGCTGCCAAGCTATTTCTCCATCACTAACCAGATCGACTATGTAGCCAAGATCGCTTAGTGCTTCTGCTAACGTCTCAGCAAGAGGAATATCATCTTCTACTAAAAGAATTCTCATAAGTAAGTATTAGATTTGAAGATGAATAAGTCTCAAGAATTTTTGTTCTTCTTCATTTCCTGAAAAATCACTTTTGTCAACTCCTTATAAAATAATCATATCTTTCTTTTACAATTTGCATATACTTCTTAATTAAAAGCAAAGAAAACTAACTATTTTACTCTCCAAAAATATTTATTTAATTCATGACTTTCAAGGAGCAAAGAAATGAAACCAGCTTTAAGAAAAAAGTTCTCGGTGGTAGGGAAATATGTTTCCTTCGATTTACTACTCTGTACTAGTGGAGTTATTGCCCTTCTTTTGATTGCTAGTTTTGAATTTGGTCAATATTTTGAGATTAATAGCCAATTTTGGCTGCTTTTCGCCGTGGTGATTTTATTAGCTAGCTTAGGAGGGCAAGTAGGGGCTTGGATAGGTACAGCTATAGTCAGTCTTTACCAAATCTTTCAGCTTCTAGAGACTCAAGAATCCTTAGTTGTAACAGAAGAGGTAAGACATCTTACTCTTAGTATCTTCGTAATGTTAATTACTGCCACAGTAGTAGGAAAAACCAAAGATTATAACAAACAATTAATTCAAGCCTTACAAGAAGCCCAAGCAGACTTAGAGAAGCGAGTTAAAGAGCGCACCGCAGAACTTTCCCTGGTTAATGAACAGTTACGCTTATTAGAATCTGTGGCTGTTTGTGCTAATGATGCAGTATTAATTACTGAAGCCCGCCCCGTTAGTGAACCAGGACCAAAAATAGTTTATGTGAATGAAGCCTTTACACGGATGACGGGTTATACAGCCCAAGAGGTTTTAGGTAAAACTCCTAGAATACTCCAAGGTGAAAAAACTAACCGCCGTCAACTTAACAAAATTCGTACAGCTATTACTAAATTCCAGCCAATTCAAATTGAATTGATTAATTACCACAAAGATGGTTCAGAATTTTGGGTTGAATTGAGTATTGTACCCATTGCTGATGAAAAGGGTTATTATACTCATCTGCTTTCCATCCAAAGAGATGTTAGCGATCGCAAGGAAGCAGAGGCAGCTTTAAAAGATAGCGAAACCCGTAATCAAGCTCTTTTAAATGCTATACCAGACTTGATGTTCCGCCTCAGTCGCCAGGGAACATTTTTAGATTTCCGGGCTAGAGCGCAAGACTTATTGATGAAACCAGAAGAGATTATTGGTACTAACCTTGCCCAATCAACGATGCCGCCGCCAGTTGTCAGTCTCATTAAAAAGGCAATCTCCCAAGCCTTAGCTACAGGAGAGGTTCAAAGTATAGAATATTCCTTACCTTTACCAGATAGACTTCATTATTACGAAGCAAGATTAGCAGAAAGTGGTTTAGATGAAGTTGTAGCAATGGTGAGGGATATTACTGAACGCAAGCAAGTTGAGGAAAAATTACGGGAGAACCATCAATTTATTCAGCGTATTGCTGATACTACTCCTGGTATTTTGTACATTTATGATCTCAAAAAACAGCAGAATGTTTATGTGAATCGTTCTGTAGTTGAATTTCTTGGTTATCCTGTTACTAATCAAAGGCAAAAGTACCTGAGCAAAAAACTATTTCATCCAGAAGACTTTCTTGAGATTAATCAACACTTAAAGAACCTGAATTCATGTCCAGATCAAACTATTGCCGAAATTGAATATCGGATACTTGATGCTAAGGGAAAGTGGCGTTGGTTTAATAGTCGCAACACGGTTTTTACTAGAAACAGTGACGGTACACTAAAACAAATTGTTGGAGTTGCTCAAGATATTACTGAGCATAAAATAGCTCAAGAAACTCGCCTTGCTCTAGAAAAAGAGAAAGAATTAAGTAAGCTACAACTTCGTTTCTTTTCCATGATTTCCCATGAATTTCGTACTCCTTTAAGTACAATTTTAATGTCAGCTCAAATTCTCGAACATAATACTGCCCAAAAGCCCACCACCAAAACTTTAAGAAATTTACACCGCATTCAAACTTCGGTGAAACATATGCTTCATCTACTAGAGGATTTGCTGACTATTAATCGTGCAGAAAGTGGCAAGTTAGAATTTAATCCTCAAAGGATTGTCTTAGAAGATTTTATTGTGCAAATTATAGAAAATATTCACCTTGCTCATAATCATAAGTTTCAATTTGAGGTAAGCAATTCTTGTCAAGATAATATTATGTATTTAGATGGGAAGTTGTTGTGGTTTATCCTATCTAATTTAATCTCCAATGCTATCAAATATTCTCCGGGAGACTACCCAGTTCGCCTAGAAGTTTTTTGTCAAAACAAGCTAGCTATTTTCCGCATCAGAGATAGAGGTATTGGTATCCCCACTGAAGATATTCCTAACTTATTTGAGCCATTTAGAAGGGGACAGAATGTTGGTATTCTAACCGGTTCAGGATTAGGATTAACGGTAGTCAAAAAGTGTGTAGACTTGCACGGCGGTACTATTGAGGTGAAAAGTGAAGTTGGAGTTGGTACTATAGTAACAGTCAAACTTCCTTGTTAATTGGCTAACGAAACAATTTCCAATTTTATTACTTATTAATTATTACCTATTACTTAAGGTAACCATGAGCGATCGCCAACCATCAGAATTGGATTCCCTGCGGCAAGAAGTTGCTGAATTGAGGAAAACTAAAATAGCTTTTGATGCTCAAAACAACCTTTTAAAAGCATCGACGATGGCGAGCCAAACTGCATCAGGGAATCTAATGCTGAAGACTGTTTTACAACAGGCATTATCTATTGCTAGTCAAGTGGTCGAAGCTGAGGAGAGTAGTCTTTTCCTACTTAATAGTCAAGGAGTAGTTATTGAAAGTATACTCGCTCGCGGTGCTACAATTAAAGGGCAAAAGCAAACTATTATTGGTAAAGTTTTAGATAAAGGTTTGGCTGGTTGGGTAATTGAAAATCGTCAAATAGGCTTAATTAAAAATACAAATATTGATGAGCGTTGGTTAACTTTACCCAATCAACCTTACCAAGTAGGTTCGGTTTTATGTGTGCCGATTTTTAGAGGCAGAACCCTATTGGGAATAATCACATTAATGCACTCTAAAACAGAGCATTTCAGCCGTACATCTGTGGAATTAATACAGATGATTGCTGTAAATATGGTGATGGTATTAGATAATGTGCGACTTTCTTTAGAAGCGGAACAACAGGCAACTAATTTATCTTCTTTCTCGGCAAAAGCCACCAGTGCCAATAAAGATTGTCTAACAAGTTTATCTGAAAACAAGTTAAGCAGGCTTGGTTTTTATATTATTTTAAACAAAGGAAAATTTCTTTATGCAAATCAGCAATTAGCTAAGATTTTCGGCTACAGCTTTGGTGAACTTGTTGCTTTAGAATCTCTATTTACTTTAGTAGCAACTAGTAATTGGGAACAAATCACTCAAGAAATTAACCGTTGCTTTCAAGGTAGAGAAAAAGTTATTGCCCTTACTTTTCAAGGACGCTGCAAAGATGCTTCAATTATTGATGTTGAAACCTATGGTAATCGTACCAAGTTTTATGGCAAAACTGCCATAATTGGCGCATTGAGACAAGCCTTATAAAAAAGCTAAAAATGACCAAACTATCCATATTGAAACGATGGCAACCCGTATTAGTGGCTTTAGGATGTGCTTTAGCTATTATCCTCACCAACTGTACTCAGAACAACAATAGTCAAGATGTTGGGTTAGCCCCGACATCCCCTGGGCAAAGTCAGTCAGATGTATTAATTTATGCTTCCGGGGGACAACCTGTTAACTTAGAACCGGGCAATATTACCGATGGAAACTCAATTATTGTCCAGCAACAAATTTACAATCGTCTTTTGGAAACGAAACCAGGAACCACCGAATCTACCTCAGCATTAGCCACTTCTTGGGAAAGTTCTGAAGATGGCAAAACTTGGACATTTAAGTTACGGGAAGGAGTGAAGTTTCACGACAGTACAGATTTTAATGCCGATGCCGTTAAGTTCAATGTGGAACGGTGGTGGGATAAAGAACATCCTTACGGTTTTCGTGAGGCTGGGAAGAATTATGAAATTTGGGGTAGTTTATTTGGTGGCTTTCGAGGGGAGGCAGAGTCTTTGCTACAGGAAGTCAAAGTTGTAGATGATTACACCATTGAGTTTACACTACAAAAACCCTTCGCTGCTTTTCCTGCTGCCATTGGTTCTGGTTATTTTGGTATTGCTAGCCCCACAGCTATTCAAAAAGCTGAAGAAAAGTATGGTACACCCAACTCAATAGCAGTAGGTACAGGGGCTTTTAAATTTGAAGAATGGCGTACAGGCGATCGCATCATTTTAGCTAAAAATCCTGATTACTGGCAGCCAGATTTACCAAAAACCGAACAGTTAGTTTTCCGCTTCATTAGTGATCCTGCTGCTAGATTAGCAGAGTTAAGAGCTGGTGGGGTAGATTTTACCGAGGATTTAACCCCCGATCAGCGCGAGGAAATTGAGAAGGATGCTAACTTAGAAGCCGTGGTACGCCCTTCCTTTAATGTCGGTTATTTGGCACTTAATCCCACCTACGAACCCCTTGCCAAGTTAGAAGTGCGCCAAGCCATCGCCCTAGCTATTAATCGCCCTGGCATCGTCGCAGCATTTTGGGGAGAATTAGCCACCAGTGATCCTCATTTTACTCCTCCGTCTTTAGATTGGTCACAGGATCAAGAATTAGCAGATTATCAATATGATCCTGAAATTGCCAAGCAATTATTAACAGAAGCAGGTTACGAACAAGGCTTTGATTTAGATTTATGGTATATGCCTGTTTCTCGCCCCTATTATCCTTCCCCTAAAGCGATCGCCGAAGCATTTTCAGCAGATTTGAATGCTGTGGGTATTAAGGTTAACTTACAAACCAAAGATTGGGCTGCCTACCTTGAAGATCGGCGCAAAGCCCCAGGATATCAAGCTTTTATGTTAGGTTGGACAGGAGATTATGGTGATCCTGATAACTTTTACTATGCCCATTTTAGCCCTGCCGCTACAGCAGATTTAGGGAACTGGCAAAACGAAAGCCTCCTAGAATTATTAGAAAAAGGACGACAGGAACAGCAACAGGAAGCAAGGGCAAAAATCTACGCAGAGATAGATAAAATCGTAGCCACAGAAAAGGTTCGCATTCCCATAGTTCATTCCCAACCTTTGTTAGCAAAAAGGAAAAACATTCAAGGTTGGCAACCTAGTCCCCTTAGTTCAGAACCTTTTTCTACAATTGAAAAGGATGGCTAGTTGCTAGTTGCTAATTGCTAGTTGTTATAACCATCATCCAACTAACTGTAAGGGCGGGTTTAGTTTGTTGAATTGTGATCATCATAGTCTTGGGTTAAATCCGCTTATTCTCCCCTAACATTTTGCAACATCATGCCACTTTCATATACACCCCAGTTAAACGGATAAATGCCTTGGCTAATAAACCGATGAATTGTTGAAAATTGCCAATCTTGCGCCGACTTACATAGCCCATGTTTAACGGGATTGTAATGAATATAATCACAGTGCAAGGCAAAATCTTGTTCATCTCGAACTAAATGTTCCCAAAAACGGCGTTGCCAGAGATTACTTTCTTGCCTTTTACGACGAGAAAGAGAAATACTCCCCTCAACAGCGATCGCATCTCTATAATGCTTGGTAACATAAGTTTTGATTAATCGCAGTCGCCTAGAAAAATCATGATCGTGGGGAGGCAAAGTTAAAAGACAATGGAAATGATCCGGTAGCAAGATAAAGGCATCAATGGAAAACGGATGTTTAGTCTTAACCTGCAAAATTCCTTCTCGAAGAGCTTTCCTACCTACATCTTGGCATAGCCAGGGGTTTCTTTGATGGGTAACTTGAGTAATAAAGTAAGTCCTTCCCGGTGTTTTAAGTCTTCTGTAGTTTGGCATTAGCTTAGAGAATTGATGCGCTACTCCATCTGCGCTTTATCGTAGCATCATAGTCGCGATCGCAGGAATCGTAGGGTGTGTTAGTGCTGCCAACAATTTTGGGTAAATGAGTGGAATTTCCTTCAGCACGTAACGCACCATAAATTAATTCAAATGGGAATTGGTGCGTTACGGCGGATAAAGACTTTTTGATTTAATCTCAATTTTTATGATAACCGCCTAACACACCCTACTATTAATGAGTGGAATTTCCTTCAGCAGGTAACGCACCACAAATTAATTCAAATGGGAATTGGCGCGTTATCGTCTCCGTATTATCGTAGGGTGTGTTAGTGCTGCCAACAATCCTAGATAAATGAGTAAAAGTCAATTCAGCACGTAACGCACCGCAAATTAATTCAAATGGGAATTGGTGCGTTACGGCGGATAAAGACTTTTTGATTTAATCTCAATTTTTATGATAACCGCCTAACACACCCTACTATTAATGGGTGGAATTTCCTTCAGCAGGTAACGCACCGCAAATTAATTCAAATGGGAATTGGTGCGTTACGGCGGACAAAGTATTTTTTATTTAATCTCAATTTTTATGATAACCGCCTAACACACCCTACTATTAATGGGTGGAATTTCCTTCAGCAGGTAACGCACCGCAAGTTAATTCAAATGGGAATTGGTGCGTTACGGCGGATAAAGACTTTTTGATTTAAGCACATTTTTATGATAACCGCCTAACACACCCTACTATTAATGGGTGGAATTTCCTTCAGCACGTAACGCACCGCAAGTTAATTCAAATGGGAATTGGTGCGTTACGGCGGATAAAGACTTTTTGATTTAAGCACATTTTTATGATAACCGCCTAACACACCCTACTATTAATGGGTGGAATTTCCTTCAGCACGTAACGCACCGCAAGTTAATTCAAATGGGAATTGGTGCGTTACGGCGGATAAAGACTTTTTGATTTAAGCACATTTTTATGATAACCGCCTAACACACCCTACTATTAATGGGTGGAATTTCCTTCAGCAGTAACGCACCGCAAGTTAATTCAAATGGGAATTGGTGCGTTACGGCGGATAAAGACTTTTTGATTTAAGCACATTTTTATGATAGCCGCCTAACACACCCTACTATTAATGGGTGGAATTTCCTTCAGCAGTAACGCACCGCAAGTTAATTCAAATGGGAATTGGTGCGTTACGGCGGATAAAGACTTTTTGATTTAAGCACATTTTTATGATAGCCGCCTAACACACCCTACTATTAATGGGTGGAATTTCCTTCAGCAGTAACGCACCGCAAGTTAATTCAAACTATCCTCATAGTTTCACCTTATCTCTACTGTTAATCCCTTTTCTACCAATAGATACAAGCATTTGCTTGACAACGGCTATATTTCCTTAACTTGTCACTGTTGCCTATTGCCTATTTCCAATCCTCAATTAACATCCCATAACTCGATAAAATGGAAACAAGCAAAGCCACTTACAAAATATACTAATGACTTCCCACAATAGTTTATTAGACCGTATTACTCAAATTCCTGGTCAGTGTGGTGGTCGTCCCTGCATTAGAGGAATGCGAATCAGAGTCACCGATATTTTAGAAATGTTAGCTGAAAACATCAATATTAATGAAATTTTAGAAGATTTCCCTGATTTAGAACTAGCAGATATTCAAGCTTGCCTGATTTTTGCAGCACGACGCACTAGTTTTCCTAGACTAACAGCATGAAGATTTGGATTAATGCTCAACTGCCTCCAACACTAGCACAATGGCTTACAGAAACGTTTGCCCTAGAAGCTATTGCTTTACGGGATTTAGGCTTACGAGATGCTCAAGATATGGAAATTTTTGAAGCCGCACGAGATGAAAATGCTGTAATTATGACTAAAGATAGTGATTTTATTGACTTGGTATGTCGATTAGGATCGCTCCCTCAAATTTTATGGATAACCTGCGGTAACGTCACCAATACAAATCTTAGACAGATACTAGCTGCTACTTTGTCCGATGCCTTAGAAAAGTTACGCCAAGGAGAGGTGATTGTAGAAATAAGTAATAGTTCTTAAGGAGGAAAGCTTGTTAAAGGCTGTAATCATGGTATCCCTGAAACTATGGAATACCTTTAACTATTGACTATTGACTTTTGACTATTGACTTTTGACTTGGCGCTATTCCCTCATTAAAAAATGACCAACACCGCAGGCAAGCGTACTGTCCTCAGTACTAAACCTTATATCATTCTTAATAACCAAGGCCCTACCTTGCCACCGATGGAATTAAGCGCCGAACAGCATATATTAGGTAGAGATGCTAGTCGTGCGGATTTAGTTGCCCCAGAAAGTTGGCTGGTTATTTCTGGTTGCCATGCTTTGTTACGCAAAAAGGGAGAAAATTATTATATTTTTGATGGAGACGGGGAAACTCCTAGTACCAACGGTTTGTTTATTAACCACACTCGCATCACTACTACTGATGGTTATTGCCTTGAAAATGGTACGCAAATTCAAATTGGTCAAGATCCTAAAAATTGGATATTCTTACATTTTTACGATCCGAATAGTCCTAAAGCTGCCAACCCACCTAATCAAAGTTCCCTTGCCTTAAAAAATCGTTCCGTTGTTTTAGGTAGAGATCCCCAGGCTAACTTACAACTGGATGCACCAACGGTTTCTCGTCGTCATGCCATCATTGATGCTGATGGGCGAGGGCGTTATGTCATCAAGGATTGCAGTACTAATGGAGTTTTTGTCAACGGGCAGAAAGTGAACGGTTTAGCAAAACTTTCTCCCGGTGCAACTATCCGTATTGGCCCCTATAGTTTGGTGCTGAAAGAAGATCAGTTGTTGCTTACGGATAAAGGGGATCGCATTCGCTTAGATGCCTATCATGTGATACGAGAAGTTAAGGACAAACAAGGGCAAGTACGGCAGCTTTTGGCTAATATTTCCCTGCCTATTGAACCAGGACAGTTTGTGGCGTTGGTAGGGGGTAGTGGGGCAGGCAAATCTACTTTGATGCGTACTTTGTTGGGAGTTGATCCCACCACTAAAGGCAGAGTTTATCTTAATGGGGAGGATTTGCGGGATAACTTTAATATTTATCGCAGTCAAATTGGTTATGTTCCCCAAGATGATATTGTCCACCGTCAACTTAAGGTAGAAGAAGTTCTCACCTACGCAGCACAGTTACGACTACCTCCGGATACGGATGTTAAAGAGGTGGTGGAAAAGACTTTGCAGCAAATTGAAATGTCCCATCGCCGGGATGTTTTGGTAAGTCAGTTAAGTGGAGGGCAAAGGAAACGAGTTTCTATTGGAGTCGAACTCCTCGCTGATCCGAAACTCTTTTTCTTAGATGAACCGACATCGGGTTTAGATCCGGGGTTGGATAAAAAGATGATGCAACTGTTACGCAAACTTGCCGATCAAGGCAGAACAATTATCCTAGTTACCCATGCTACTACAAATATAACTTTGTGCGATCGCCTTGTCTTTTTGGGTCAAGGGGGAAAACTTTGTTATTATGGCCCTCCCCAGGAAGCAACTAAGTTTTTTAAAGTTAATAGTGATGATTTTGCGGAGATTTATAACCGCTTAGAAAATCCTCAAAATGTCATTAAGGAAGCTAGTAAGTTTCGTCGTTCCCAGCATTACCAAAACTATATTTCTAACCACCTTACTAAAGAAAGCCAGGTAACGAAAGGAAGTCCACCGAAAAAAGCTCGTTCTTCCAGTTTAAAGCAATTAACCCTATTAACGAAACGCTACTTTAAATTAGTAAGTCGCGATCGCATTAATTTAGCTTTGGCTTTACTTACAGCCCCCATCGGTATTAGTTTAATTACCCTAGCAATTCAAGACCAAAATCCCTTAGTTTTAGGTACAGAAGATGACCCTAGCCTCGCACCTTTAGCACTACGTGTTTTATTTGTCTTCACCTGTGCAGCCATGTGGGTAGGTTTATCCACTTCTTTGCAAGAAGTTGTTAAAGAAGCAGCTATTTATGCTAGAGAAAGATTAGTTAACTTAGCTTTATCAGCCTATTTCGGTTCTAAAACTTTAATTTTAGGAGGGCTAGCAGCACTGCAAACTTTATTAATAACTATTGTTATTCTTGTTGGTTTTCAGTCACCAAATCCAGAATTTATTTCTTGGCCCCTGGGTTTAGCTATTACCACTTTCTTAACTTTATTTACCTGTATTAGTTTGGGGTTAATGGTTTCTACTACAGTTAAAAATAGTTCCCAAGCTAACAATGCCCTGCCCCTACTTTTGTTACCGCAAATTATCTTCTCTGGGGTACTTTTCAAAATGACAGGTATTGGTAGTAAAATATCTTGGTTAATGTTAAGTCGTTGGTCTGTGGGGGCTTATGGAACTTTAGTTAATGTTAATGCTATGGTTCCCGAACCTACAAAACTTCCCGATGGTAGTTTAATTACTCCCCCTTTTGAAGGTTCAACTGTTTATGATCCAACTTGGGAAAATTTACTTTTAAATTGGTTTATTCTTCTCTTACACGCCAGTTTATATTTAACTGTTGCTTGGTGGGTACAAAAAAGTAAAGATGTTTTTTAATATGGCAATACAAGAGTAAGCGTAAGGTACAACCTAAATTCTGACTTTTGCTAATGGCTAGTGGCTAGTAGCTATTAGCAAAAACTAGACTAAGAATTACTTGTAACCATCTTTTCGCATCGTTCCTTTAAAGCCTGATTATAATCAAGATAACCTTGATAGCTAACACAATAAACCCCTCGCCAAGCTAAATAAGAAATAAGCAGCCCAGAGTTTTCATGTATTTGAATAAATCGAGTTTGCTGTTCACTAATTGCTTCAAAAATAAATGAGTGGCAAACAGTGAAAAGAAATGTTGCTCCAAAATGTCCTTGCCAAATAAAAGAATTAGGTCTATCAATGGCTAAGAAATTAGCATTAAGCCAATGTTGTCCAAACTGTTTAAGGTTTTCTAAGAAGTGAATTTTTCCTCCAACCTGAAACTTGCCGCAAGCTTCAATTACAAAGGGATTCCAATCTGAATAAGCTGCAAAGTCAGTGACTTGTTCCCAAACAAGCTGCTGCGGGGCATCAATTATAATTTGCGTTTTCCATCCTTTCATTAAGGATATTCTTTGTGAGATGTTTGTACTCTTTGAAGTCTGAAGCATTAGCATTAATAAAATCCTCTATTAATTACTAAATAAAATAAAAAGCAATCGGGAAGAAGTAGAGAAGAGAAAAACCCCCCAATGAATTTTGTTTTTGAGTTGAGAATAAGTAAAATGAAAAAGCATAATTATAAAATCACAGTTGAATGGACTGGAAATGAAGGAAACAGAATATATTGACAACGCAACTGGAATTATGGCAGAAATGAAAAGTGGAAGTGGAAAATTTATAGAGGTAACATTGAATCCCAAGGTTAAAATTACGGATGCAAAAATGATTGAAAAAGCGAATAAACTCCACATTGAAGCGAACAAGATGTGTTTTATAGCTAATTCTTGTAATTTTAAAATTGGACACAATTCTCAAACAAAAGTGGAATAAAAGCTGCTGTCAAAAACAACTTTAAGTATCTAATTAGAGAACTCCAATAAATAAAATATCCTCACAAAGATATAAGATTTTAGCAACTAGCCACTAGCCATTAGCAACTAGCCACTAGCAACTAGCCATTAGCCATTAGCAACTAGCAACTAGCAACTAGCAACTAGCAACTAGCCCACTTAATTTCATTTTAGATTTGCAAATAATTTGGGCTTAACCCCCAGAAAAATAAAACTACTGCCAAGCTTGAAAAATCTCTTCAATTCTGGCGATCGCCTCCTCCGTAGCTTCTTCAATAGAAACCCCATCAACCAAAATACGCTTCAAGGCAACTCCCCAAACATTTTCATTTACCAAAGCGCTATAAGCAGGATTGCGGGCAGAATTTAGCAAATGAGTTTTTCCTGTTAAGATCGTTTTTGCTGCCCCAGAGATATGAGGATCTTGAGGATCTTGCCAAAAAGGATCTTGCCTCGCTGCTGCCATAACTGGAAGATAGCGCCCTCCGGAAGCCTGGAGATACTCTTCTATAGTTTCCGGTTGGATTAAATAACTTAGAAAGTCCTTTGCTAGTTTTTGATTTTTACCTTTAGCAAAAATAAACGCCTGTCGTACAGCAGTTATGTGGCTAATAGCCTTACCGTTAGGCTGAAGGGGAAACTCCAAAATACCGATTTTATTAACATAGGTTTCTCTATCTTGGCGCAAGGCAACAGGGATAGAAAGGGTAGGGTTAGGAGTCATAACTACCACCCGATTTAAGAAGTTGCGGTTATTATCTGGATCTAACCATTGCAAGGCTTGGGGTGGTATGTAACCCTGTTGGTAAAACTGAACATACCATTTTAAAATATTGGTAATACCTTGGCGTACTTCTGGTTGATTAACCAAAAGTTCCCCGGACTCGTTCATAATCTCGATATCGTAAGCTTCTAATATTTGTTCAAATAAATAATAAGTATCAGAAGCTGCAACAGATATAGGTAGTCCTAAACCATAAATATCTTGATATTTATCTTCTGATAAATTACGTAATTTATCCTGTACTTGAGTCCAAAATGCCCAAAAATTATTCCAAGTTTGGGGAATATCTTGAGGCTTAAAACCAGCCTCTGCTAATAAGTCTTGCCAATAAAAAATATGAATAGTCGCCTGATGCAAAGGGACAGTATAATAGCTACGTTTGTCCTCAACTTTGTTATATAAATAAGCCGCTTCCAAAGCTACAGGGGCATATAGATCCTCAACCGGTTCAATAACCTCAGAAACATCTCCTAACTTACCTTCCCAAGCGAGTAAAGGATACTCTGCACGGCTAGAGAAGAGAATATCTGGGGGCTTTCCTGCGTGATCGGCGCGATTGGCTTTTTGAGCAATTTCATCAGCATTATAGAAAGAAATTTCAGCTTGATATCCTGTTTTTTTCTGCCAATTTTCGATAACTTGTTGTAGGGCTTCATCTTCTTCGAGGATATAGCCTTTATCCCACCAGATATTAAGTACAGCACTTTCAGGAGGTGATTTGACAACAGAGTTAGAAGGTTCTTTTTGGCAGGCGAAAGTTATGCAGCCAAGAAAAAGAATCAAGCTATAGATTAGTAAGAAGGTAACAAATTTCCTGGAACTTTTTGAGTTAATCATATCACCCAATTTATAACTTTCCCATTACCCATTACCCATTAGACATCTCCGATAATTAAAAATCCAATCAATTCTCATACCGAAATTATCAATTCTTACCACTGTTCCCTGTTCCCCGTTCCCCGTTCCCTCTTTTCCGGAGATGTCTATTACTTATTACTTACCCCTTACCCCTTACCTAGCCAAGCTCAACAAGCATCCTTTTATACCTGACCCTTGACCCCTAATCCCCTTTTCTTTACAAAATATTGTTAGGGATGTTAACTTCGCGGCCACATTCGACCATAATAATCGGGAGTAGTTGAGGATTATTCTCCATGCCAAGAACTCCAGACGAATATGCAGTCTCTATCATGCTCCAGGGTGGACACAAAGAAGAAGTACGTTTTGCTACCATTCAAGAATTTCAAAAATGGTACAGTGGCGAACTTATGCCCAAAGCTAATGACACTAATTTTATCAGCGTCCCGATTAAAAATATTCAAGGAGAATATATGGTCATACGTCCTTCCAACGTAGCTGCCATCAGGGTAGAACCAATTTTTGCCGGTAGCGTGGAACGCTTTTAAAAAGAATGCGGTCACAAGAAAGTATGAAGAGAACAATCACATTACTATCATTAAGCTTAGGGCTTACCTGCTTAGTTCCCAGCTTACCAGTTAAAGCTCAGTTGACTCCTATTGATCTCCAAACATCAGGAGAAGAATTGGGGGTGGATGAGCAACTCTGGAGTAAGTTTGGGCAACCAGGGGATAAATATGCCCTCGTTCGTTCCATCGATAACAGCCTTCGCTACTTAAATACTCCTAGTGCTGCGGAAGCTTACAAAAACTATCCTGTTCCTGGTGTTACCCTAGATAGGGTACGTCGCTCTTTGCAGCGTTTTCGACATCTCTTACTTTCTTACCGCACCCCTGAAGGATTTCAAACTGCGGTGGAGCGGGAATTTGTCTTCTATAAGTCTATAGGCAGGCCTAGTGATGGTGAGGTCTTGTTTACAGCTTATTATGAGCCGATTTACTATGGTAGTCGTGTTAGAACAGAAGAATATCGCTATCCCCTCTATCGCAAGCCAACTAACTTTGATAAGTGGGAAAAGCCCCATTTTACCCGTGAACAAATCGAAGGAAAAGATGGCTTATTAGGTGATAGTAGCCCCTTAAAGGGTTACGAAATAGTTTGGTTAAAAGACCGTCTCGAAGCTTTCTTAGTCCAAATCCAAGGTTCTGCTAATCTTCAATTAACCGATGGTACTACCATGACTGTTGGTTACGATGGGGGAACTGATTATCCTTATACCAGTATTGGTAAAGAATTAATCAAAGATAGCATTCTACCTAGTGATGGGTTAACTTTACCTGTACTAATTGAATATTTCCGCAATAATCCCCAGCAATTAAGCGAATATATTCCTCGCAATAACCGCTTTGTTTTTATACGAGAAACCAACGGAGCTTCTGCTAGGGGAAGTATCGGAGTTCCCGTTACTCCAGAACGCTCTATAGCCACAGATAAAGCTGTAATGCCCCCTGGAGCCTTAGCTTTAGTTCGCACCCGCATTCCCTATTATACTCCTGAAGGGGTTTTAATTACCCCGGAGGTAAGTCGCTATGCCCTTGATCAAGACACTGGTAGCGCTATCAAAACTCCAGGTAGAGTGGATCTATTTTTAGGTACGGGACCAGTCGCCGGCGATCGCGCGGGGATTGTAGGTTGGAAAGGTTCCCTTTACTATCCGTTATTAAAAAATTAGGCAAACATTTAAGCCTTCTGATTATACTTAAATGAAAGAGGTTGAGTTAATTGGTTCAAACTCAACCTCTTTATTTGTAAGCATATATGTACTAACAAGAATCTATACCAAGTAATTACTTTGTTTCTTTTCTACTACCTTTACCCAAAGAAGTTGCTCCAAACAAACCAACAGCAAGAAGACTTAATATGGTAGTGGGTTCAGGAACTTCTTGATTAACGAGGTTGAAGTCTACTCCATCTCCTGTGCCTTTTTCCTTGTCATGACCCAACTTGAGGGTGATGGAACTAATATCAAAGAAAGTCTGACTAACAATGTTGCTATCTTTACCTTTTGCTACCCAATCAGGACTAGCTAAGTTAACACCATTGATAGCAATCACACCAGTAGTATTACTTGACTCGGTATCAAAGAAATCTACAGTTAACTCTTTTAATATTTCAGTAAAAGTAAAAGTAAAAGTTCCTACTTCAAGTTGGCCTTTTTCTTCTGCTGAACCTGTAGCCTCATTATGTTCCGAAGGGCGGAACCAAAAATCAATAGGGTTAGTCCCAGCATCTTTGGTTTTAAATTTGATCGCATTTGCGCCGCTACCGTAGGTGTTTGCTGTAGCTAAATTATCAACAAAGAGGCGACTTCTATTACCTGTGGTGCTATCAGTGAGGGATTCGATGCTTTGAATAAAAGGTATATCACTAGCTTCAATGCACTTGTTAGGATCTAAATCTATGCAACCAAGACCAACATTAATTTCTCCTTCTTTTTGAGGAACAAGGCTTCCAGCAGAAGCACTAGAGGAGAAAGTTGCGATTGTAGCAGTAGTAGCTATGAGGCTGATTAAGAGTTGACGTTTCATAATGCTTAACTGATATTACTTAGTTGGTTAATAACATTATGGACTAACTTATATAAAGTTGGTATAAAGACTGATGCAAGTTTTATGAAGATTGCGTAAATATTTCAGTAATCCTTGGAAAAAAGAGATATTTCTTTTGGGAATTACACAAAAACCCCGGAAATAAAGGCTTTAAGCACAGGAATTACGTAAGTATTGCTGCAAGCAAAATGTAAGTACTTAGGCAAAGTTGATTTAACGTTTTGTTAGGTCAGGGGTCAGGGGATAGGAAACAGCTAATATAGAAGTGATCGCTGCTAAGGTTGCCGGCAAAGTATTCTGCTAACATCCCGCCAAGTTCCTCAAGCTCTTGCGGTTTAAATATATTAATAGCATTTGCGATCGCCATTAGAGCCTGTTTTTCATCGGGTCTAGCAAGTCGAATCATGAGCAACTCCTATTCTGTATGCTAAGTTAAGGTAATGTGTATTCCTTCCCTTACACATTACTATTGAAGCATGAACGACTTACAGTTCAATAGAGCTTTTGAGGCGTTGACACCGCGACGCAAAGAGGTATTAAAGCTATTGTTGGCTGGAGTTCCTGACTTAAAAATTGCTCAATCTCTACATATAGCAGAATCAACTGTTAGAAAGCATATAGAAAAGATTTGTCTTTCTTTCCATATATATAATGAATTTCCTGATGAACGGCGTTCTAAACGCCCAGAATTAATTGCTTTATTTGTTAAGCACAAACCAGAATTGGTAGTTAATAACGCCTCTACTATCGGGACAAAGGAGTTATCTAACTTAATAATAGAAGAACCTGAACAACTTTCTCTTTATAACCGCGAAGTCTTCATTCTTATTGATCAAAGCGGTTCAATGGTAAGGAAAGATGGTGATACAGGGACTCAAACTCGCTATGAATATTTAGCTGAAGTAGTTGAAGGTCATATTAGCCGTATTTTATCTCCCCAAGGTTCGGAACAGAAAATTTGCGATCGCCTTTGGGTTTATTTTTTTAGTCGTAAGAAAACTCCTCCAACTCCTACCACCATAGCTGATGCCTCAGAAGTATGGCGATTATTTATTGATAATCAACCCAAAACCAAAACTTTTATTAGCCCTACCCTAAACCATTGTCTTGATTCTTGGTTAAGCGCAGGGAAAAAAGTTCATAAAGGTGCTTTTTTTATTATCTATACCGATGGCGAATTTGATGATGAAGCAGAATTTATTGACTGCATTGCTTCTGCTTGTGCCAAAATCAAACATCACCAAGAAGTGAAGTTTTTTGTTTTAGGTTTAGGAGAAGATGTTAATATTAAGCATTTTCTAAACTTGGATTTTAATGTCAACCAAACTATGCCCTTTAACATTTTTGTCTTCGATTTAGTTAATGAAGTTGATGATATTATCGAACTACTATCACGGCAGTTAATTGATACTCCCCATCTTGCTTTTCCTAATTGGGTAAAAACTCGTTATCCAGAATTTGTCGAGAAAGTTCTAGAAACGAAATAATATATTTTTTCTTTCGTTATCTCGAAAGTACACCAATTGAGGTAAAACCTAAAGGGTAAATATCAATAGTTTTAGAACTTTAATTCAATATGTTCGCTCAATTCTTACAACTGTGCAAACGGCTTAAAAGTAAAACAATTTCGTCAATTGCTTCTCTTTGGCTAGCTACTGGTTGGTCAGATTGATTAATTAAAATGCTAAAAACTAGAGGTGGAAAATAATCTGATTCTAAGTAACCAGAAAGTGCGGAAGTGCCTGTTACCGTACCTGTTTTAGCCCGAAGATGTCCCTGTAAAGGGGTATTTTGAAAACGACGAAGTAAAGTACCATTAACCCCAGCTAAAGGTAAGGAATTACGATAAATTTCTCCCAGAGGAGTAAGTGCGATCGCCCTTAAAGTTTGTACAATAGCTTGGGGGCTAACTAAGTTATGGCGAGATAAACCAGAACCATCTTTTAAAACATAACCTGCACTATCAACTCCCAAGGCAGTTAAACTAGATTCTGTTGCAGCAATACCGGAACTATTTTTCTCAACTCCAAGGGTACGTAACAATGCTTCTGCATATAAATTGTTACTAGGTTGATTGGTATCTGTAATTAAAACTTCTAGGGGAGGAGATTCTATTACTGCTATTTCTTCACCTAACGATGAGGTTTCAGGAGTGTTTGTCACGATGCTGTTTTTCACTTCAATCCCTTCTAAAACCAGGGCAGTCCTCAAACTTGCTAAAAAGTATTCAGCAGGGTTACGAATCGCTAAACCCCAAATATCTGCCCCCTCATCGGCAGCTAATTCCCCTGCAATTTTAAGTGTCCTTTCTCCTAACACCCCACCAATAGTTACCCCATAGGGAGTCCCTTCTGCTGCGGTTATAGCAGTATTTTCAACTTGCCACTGTCTTGCGGCGATGGAGTTACTCCAAGTTACTTGTACTGGTTGTCCTAATTCTTGGGGTAGCAGGGTAAGTACCACCGCATTTTCATCTAAAATTAAACTATTAACCGCCGTACCATAATAAGCATAAACATCTTCCCATTCCCAACTGGCTAAAATTGGTGATTCGGAAAAATAGCCATCTTGGACAACTAACTGTTCTATTTCCTGAACTCCTTCATTTTTAAGCTGTTGTGCAACCTCCCTTAAATCTGCTGTGGTTAAACTCGGATCTCCTTTACCCAAAACCCTTAAAGTACTTAAGTTAGGAACTATTCCAGTAGCATAAAAAGGAGTACGGATGGAAAAATCGGCTCCTAGTTGAGTTAAAATTGCCGCAGTGGTTAATAATTTAGTATTGGATGCGGGGATAAAATGGCGTTCAGCAGCTAAAGCATAGAGGGTTTCTTGGGTATCTAAGGTTTGTACCAAAATTCCCCAGCGAGAACGACGCAGGTTAGGGTGATTAATAATTTCTTCAATGGCAGGTTCTAAATCTGCTATACAAACAGAGGCATCTTTTGTTTCTGCAACTGTTGTTAAAGAAGTTTGGGCAAAAGTTTTCTCTTGCCTAACTCCTATTTGTACTCCTAACCAAATTAAAATTAAACTAAGAGACTTTCCTAAACGATATTGTTGCTGCTTTTTCATTGAATACTAAGAATTATACTGAAATCAATGAGTCTTAGCTTAAATGTTAAATGTTGAATCCTCGTTTCCTCAGCCTAATTTCCCTTTTAATTATCACCCCTCTTGGCTTCTTTTCCAAGGCTTACAATGGCCCCGGACAAGTCTGGTTTAACCAAAACTTAGGAGGACTATTATACGAAATCTTCTGGTGTTTATTTTTCTTCTGCTTCATACCTAGTAAAAAAGCTATTCAACAAATTCCCCTTGGGGTTTTCTTCTTTACCTGCATCTTAGAATTAATGCAACTATGGAGAAATCCGGCGGTAATAGAAATTAGATCTACTTTATTTGGCCGCTTGTTTTTAGGGACAACTTTCTCCTGGCTAGATTTTCCCCATTATCTTCTTGGTTGTTTCATAGGGTGGTTATGGCTGAAATTAATTTGGAAACACAGCTCAATAGAGACATAACAGTAACAGCAAGCTCAACAATGATTCATGTTTAATCTTCAATGTAAAGATGGTATAACTTAATGTTCAATTTTAATAGTCAATAAACAAACATCAAAGCAAACATAGCTATTTGTATAATGGGTTAGGGGTTTTAGCTTACTAAAAAAAGAAAAATTGTTAGTAAAAGCAATCATACTAATAACACTGCCCTCTATTTACAAACGTATCTAAAGGCAAACCAGGATGACTATCAGCCAAGAAATTACTTCTTTGAGCCTCAAGCAAGGATGGAAAGAAATGCTCAATTTGCTACCTGAAGAAGCAAGAAAATGGTCAGAAAGTCTGCCTTGGGATCAAAGGCGTTGTTTACTATCTTTGTGTCATCTTTTATGTGCTGCGAACCCTAAGACTCAAGCGGAATTCCTTGACAACTATACTGCTGATGGACTTATTTATAAAATTATCCATAATAAAAATACAAAAATTAAAGTACAAAAATATTTAGAAAATTTCCGTGTCGATTCAGAATTAAGCGAAGACACAATTAAAAAATATATTAGGTTATTTTACTTTCATTCAGCCCAAGATATTCGTCACAATCCTGACCAATACTTAGAGTCAGCCCTACGCTTTGTTTTAAGCCCTAGTAAGCAAAGTCGCGTTCTACATTATATTTTGGGTTTTGAGTTAATTAAAATGCTTTTTCAAATGAGCTGGCTGCAACACGAAAGACTTTATCGCCTGCAACGCAATCAAGAATTTTTCTTCAAGACGTACATCAAACCAGTACAAAATGCTCACCGCCTCAATGGTTTAATTAATCCCAAAGACGAAAATATTTTCTTTTCTAAACGAAGTTATTTTATTAGAAAACCTGCCTTAAGCGAGAAGAAAGCTGTTGAGTTAGTTATGGCTAGTTTTACTACTCAAACTTTAGCTGATTTAGGTTTTGAAATTATCAGAAATCTTAACTACTTGTTTTTCGACTACGATTATATTTTTCAGCCGGAACAAGAAACGATTTTTAGTTAATACCACTTTTTTAGCTGTGTCGAAAATACATTGATTGGGATAAAGGGTAAGGAACGATTAGCAATCGTTTCAGAAGCAGTGAGGGGACTCCTAGACCAGCGAAAAACGCTTATATCGGGAATAATAGACCTATTTGTTGTAAAAATTCCTTGAGGGTTGAGGTTTTGCTGATAGCCTGGGTCATGATTAGACTCTAAAATAAAACAACTCTCTGGCTAATTCGCTAGCATCAGCGTAGAAATTTGTGTACATTATACGGTTGAATCTCACCAACCGGAGCAATGAATGGGTAAAGCAGGTTCACCGAAAAAAATTGTCAAACGTTCCCTAGTTACTGGAGATGATGTTCCAGAAGCCTTGCGGGAAACAAGCCGTTCTCAAGGCAAATTTTCACGTCGAAAAATGTTATTGGCAGGGGGAGGATTAATGTTGGGCATTATCTCCCTTCTTGCTGGGGCTTTTTTCTCTAATCCTGTCTCCCAACCACAATCTCAAGAAGTTTCTCCTGCCCCAGAAGCAGAAGTTGTTGCTAGCCCAGAAAAAGAGGATTTACTAGGGCATTTACCCTACGAAGAAGTAGATAAAGAGAAGTTAGCGCCGATTGTACCTAATAGCCCCATTAAAATGCACAAAAGTGCTACGGTAAAATTGAGAGAAATGGTGAATGCAGCTAGTGGGGAGGGGGTCAATTTAGTTGTTCTTTCTGGTTTCCGTTCTGTAGAAGAGCAGCAACAATTGTTTTTCCAAGTTAAAGAACAACGGGGACAAATAGCTAGCCAAAGAGCCGAAGTAAGCGCCCCTCCGGGTTATAGTGAACATCATACTGGTTATGCTGTTGATATTGGTGATGGTAACGTACCTGCGGCAAATCTAAAGACGAGTTTTGAGCAAACCCCTGCTTTTAAATGGTTAGAAAAAAATGCTCCTCGCTATAGTTTTGAGCTATCTTTTCCTGAGAATAATCCCCAAGGTATTGCTTATGAACCTTGGCATTGGCGTTTTGTGGGAGATATTGAAAGTTTGGAGACTTTTTATCAAGATAAGGACAAAAAACTTGACATTGAACAAGACAAGCTAAACGAGAAAGAAAAATCAAAAACTAATGACTAATTATCAAATTGCTAGTCGAGAATGGTGGGTACAAAGATGGCTAGAGTTACTCGATTCCTACCGTTTTAAGAAGCGTTTAGAAAGGGCAAGGAAATACGCGAAAGAAGGTAATGTCCTCAATATAGAATTTGAGGGAGAAAAGGTTTTAGCACAAGTACAGGGGAGTGAACCGGAACCTTATTTTGTTTCTCTTTCTCTTGATGCTTTTAGTAAGGAAGATTGGGACTATGCTATCGAAACTATGGCCCAAAAAGCAATTTTTTCTGCTCAACTATTAGCAGGAGAAATGCCAGCTAACATCGAAGAAGAAGTTTTTACTGCCAGTGGTTTAAGCCTGTTTCCTTTCACCTTATCTGACATCCACTCCCGTTGTAGCTGTCCTGATAAAGCTAATCCTTGTAAACATATTGGTGCAGTTTACTATCAATTAGGCGATCGCTTCAGTGAAGATCCCTTTGTTTTATTCCAGTTAAGGGGGCGTACTAAAAGAGAAATTCTCGATACTTTAAGGCAATTACGTTCTGAGCATTATGAAGGGGAATATGAAGAGGATTTAGTTGAAGTAGTTTCACAACAAGAGGTTGAAGTAGAAAATAATTCAGAAAATACTAGCTTGGATTTAGAGAAGTTCTGGCAATATGAAGAACCCCTAGAATCATCTTTAGTGGTTATTGCTCCCCCTCCAGAAAGCAAAACTCCCCTGGATATTTTGGGAGATGTTCCTTTACCATCTGCTGAGGCGGTTTTAGTAAAGCAATATTTAGATCAGGTTTATCAAACCGTTAGTCAACAGGCGATTATGTCTGCTTTAAGTTAGCAATCTTGTATCAATTGATAATTCTTTGATATTGGTTGAATCTTACTTCAGGCGTAAGCTGGAGATGTAAAGAACTACAGCAAGTCCAACAAAACTATAGGGTAAATAGGCGGGACTTTCTAGTAAGCCCAAAGAAGCAGGAATTGAGGTTCTACCAATATAAGCAGCGTAAAATAAGTAACCTAAAGCTACATGACCACAACGTTCTTGTAAAAGCCCTAGTATTGTACCGAATAAAGGGCCATAGAAAAAAGCAGCTAAGGGTAGAAGAATCACTAGGGAAGGAAGAGAAATAAGTCCTGTAACAGCTAAACCACAAAGCAAGAGGAACTTTAAAGCCTTGACTGGTTGTTTGCCTACCCAAGTTCCCAAAATACCTTTTCCCAAGGTTAACCCACCCCAATAAAAAGAGAGTAGGGTTCCACTAGTAACCTCATCCCAACCGAGATTAAGGAGATAGCTACTATTCCAAGTGCCGATAGAACTTTCTAAACCGACATAAACAAAAAATAACCATAACAAAAGACGTGCCTTGCTCCAAGATATCTTACTATCTGTAGGAGAAAAATTGAGGACACAAGGAGCTTGCCAAGCTAAAGTTATCCCCAGCAAAGCTACAATTGCCATCAAAAGTAAAGCCAGCCGCCAAGGTAGGAAAGAAGCTAATAGAGGAGTGCTTAAAGCCCCTAGTCCAAAAATAGCGCTACCCCAGTTAAGCATGGCAATTCTACGTTGGGGGTGCAATTCACCTATCAGGCTATTAGATTGCAGGTTAATGATGCCACTGCCAAAACCAATAAAAACAGCCGCTACGGTAATGCTAAGGAAATTAGCAGCAACCCCAGCCAAACAAAAACCAAAGGCAACCGCAGCAAACCCAAAAGGGAAGAGAGGATGACGCTTTTGTGCAGTAGAAGCTAAACGTAATCCAACTAAGCCACCCAACAGAAATAGGTTGTAGTACCAACCAAGACTTGCTTGTTCACCAAATACATTTTGCCATTGGGGTAAAAATGCCCCAGGAGCAGCGATAATGATACCCTGACAAAAAAGCCCCACGAAACCAGCAATAGTTAACCTTAGCGGTGAACTCGTAAGTCCTAAGTTCATCTTTTCTGGCTAACCTAATCCTTTTCACCGCTCAAAGCCGGGACATCAGCATCCTCAATACCTTGCTCACTATTAGGTAATTCTAAACAATAGCCAGCACCATAAACGGTTTTGATATACCGTGGATGCCTGGGATCTGGTTCAAGTTTTGTTCTTAAGTGGCGAATATGAACTCGAATAGTTTCAATATCATCATCGGGATCATAACCCCAAACCTCTTTGAGAATCTCGCTAGGGGAGACTGTTTGTCCATGACGCTGGAGTAGGCAATGGAGTAACTCGAATTCTAAATGAGTTAGTTTAACCGTTTTGTTAAACCAAATTGCTTCAAATCTTTCAGGAACAAGGGTTAAAGGGCCGTAGTTGAGAATTTCTGCGTGTTTTGCCGCTTGAGGGATACGATCAGTACGACGCAATAAGGCTCTTACCCTAGCTAGCATTTCCTCTAACTCAAAAGGCTTAGTCATATAGTCATCAGCACCAGCATTAAAGCCGCCCACCTTATCCTGGGTTTGCCCTAGTGCTGTCAACATCAATACGGGAATGTCAGAAGTGCGTTCATCTCTACGCAATCGCTGGCAAACTGTAAAACCATCGACTCTAGGAAGCATCAGATCCAGCATAATTAAGTCTGGCTGAAGCTGGACAGCTAGGGCTTGGCCTTTGAGGCCATCTTCGGCCATATTAACGTCATATCCAGCCATCTCTAGGTTAATAGAGACTAATTCTGAAATTGCAGGGTCATCGTCGATTACAAGTATTCTTGGCATTACAAGAAAGCTTTGGCTATACTTTTGTTTACAGTTTGTGAATAAGTGTTGCAAGAATATAAAATTCCTGTCCCATTATAAGCGGTAATCCTAAATTTTTTCTAAAGGTTTTAAAGATTTACAGGGAAAAAACCATTTAGATTAAAAATTTATTTAAGATTTGCTGACTTATTTTTGTGTTGGGAGCTAATTTAAAATCATCAATGGATCATTAATGAGACAAGATAAAAACTACCAAACACCTTGGTATTTAAGGGATGGTTTAATGCAAACCCTCGCTACCAGTCTTTGGTATGGCAATAGCTGGAACTGGTTAGGAGAAAAAGTACCTTGGTTAACTCATCTTCCCCCTGTTCCTTGGCAAGAAAAAGTTTTTACCGGAGCAGACGATGTACCTTTATGGGGAATTTGGAGTTGCCCAGCCCAAGCTAAAGGCACGATGATCCTCAACTACGGTATTACAGGAACGGTGGCTACCGCTTGGTATGCCCATGTGGTTGCTCGCAAGGCCTATCAAAGAGGTTGGGCTGTGGTGCTTTATGATTGGCGTAGTCATGGCAAAACAGCAGAACTTTCTCCAGTACCTTCTTCTGATGGTTGGCGAGAAGGAGTAGATCAAGTAAAAATTGCCGAAGCTGCGATCGCCATGGGTTGTCCTGCCCCAGTAGCTTTAGTAGGTTTTTCTTTGGGAGGACAGTTAGCCTTGTGGGGTTTGAAAGCAGCAGTGGAAGAAGGTTGTGAGTTGATTTCTACTGGTGCGGTGATTACCCCTAATTTAGAGTCTAATCGTTCCTTAAAATATTTAATTAGTACTCCAGCCGGAAGGCTCATTGAACAAACTTTAACCAAAGAACTACAAATTGAAGCTCAAAAACGTCGGGATCGTTTCCCAGAAGCAGTTAAATTAGGAGCAGTTGCACGCATTAACTCTATTGAGTCTTTTGATCAGGAAATGGTTATTGACTACTACGGTTTTGCTAGTGTTGAAGAATACTATCAAAAAACTAGTGGCATTGCTCTCCTTGATCAGATAGAGTTGCCCTTCTTGGTTGTTTATGCGGCAGATGATCCCATGTTCGACCCGACTTTGGTTAAAGAGATTGAACAACGCATGAGCAATAATCCCCATGGTTATTTGTTGATGACTCCCCACGGAGGACACGTTGCCCACATCGGCGTTGCGACAGGAGGGGAGGATGAGTTTTGGGGTTTTAATCGCTTGTTAGACTTTTGTGATCACCAGCTTAAGTAAGAAATAGTTACCATAAAAAAGCATAATTGTCGGTGGGGAATTTTCCGTTAGATTTCCCTATACAAAACCAGTTGCTTTAACGCTAAGTTAAAAACAATTGATGTAAGAGGAACGGTAATGACTGAAGATTTAACAACTAAGCGGAAACTACTTTCTGGATTATCCCATGGGGCAATATTCTTGAGTGCAACTGTTGTTTCAGTAGGAATTCCTGTTGCTATTTATCTAGTTTCAGATGATGCCATTGTTAAAGCAAATGCTCAAGAATCTCTCAATTTCCACTTTAATATTTGGCTCTACGGAATTATATTTGGTATTTTAGCTTTTTTCGTCATTGGTATTCCTCTGCTTTGGATATTAGGCATTGTTAATGTTTTGGCTCCCATTTTTGCCATCATTAAAATCGTTGCTGATGCTGATACAGTTTTTCGCTATCCCTTTATTTTTCGCTTACTCTAAAGTTTCCATGGCGATACAATTAACTTCACCTAAAAATACGCTGCTTACCTAGTATAGAAAAGTGTAAGCAGCGTATTTTTTCATCAAGAATTAGTAACAGTTAATAACTTAATTTAGTTATTAAACTAACTGCTCTTCTTCTAGTAAAGAAGTTCTTTGAATAGAAGCACCCAATTGACGTAATTTACCTTCTAAATTGTCGTAACCTCTATCTAGATGCTGCAAACCTTTAATCACAGTTTGACCATTGGCAGCTAAACCTGCCAGTACTAAAGCCGCAGATGCCCGTAAATCCGTAGCTAAGACTGGTGCGCCGGAAAGCATTGGCACTCCTCGAACAATGGCGTGATTCCCTTTTAAGCGAATATCCGCCCCCATGCGGTTTAACTCTGCGACATGACGGAGGCGATTCTCAAACACTGTTTCTGAGATGACGCAGTTTCCTTCACTTACAGCCATTAAGGCCATAAATTGAGCCTGCATATCTGTAGGAAAGCCGGGATAGGGTAAAGTTTCAATATCGGTGGCTTTTAACTCTCCAGGAATGACGCGGAGGCAATCAGCACTGTCTGCCACTACGTTACATCCTGCGGCCTGTAGCTTAGCAATAGCCGGAACAAGATGCTCCGGAATGACCGGAGAAATACTTATTTCTGAATGGGTAATGGCCCCTGCAACTAAGAAGGTTCCGGCTTCAATTCTGTCGGGAATCACAGAATAATCTGTAGAATGTAAACTTTCTACCCCAGAAATGATAATAGTATTAGTGCCTGCACCACTAATTTTTGCACCCATAGAACGGCAAAAGTTAGCTAAATCAACCACTTCTGGCTCTTGGGCTGCGTTTTCAATAACGCTTTCTCCTTCGGCTAAGGTTGCTGCCATCATCACAGTTTCGGTAGCACCAACGCTAGGGTAATCTAAATAGACTTTCCCACCTTTAAGCCTCTTACTAGCCCCAGGAACATAGGCATTAATCATACCACCTTCAATATGAACCTCGGCTCCTAATGCTCGCAAACCCTTAACATGGAGATCCACTCGGCCTCGCACCGATGGCACAACCACCCGGTAAAGGAACCCGGGCAGCCCCTAGCCTGGCTAATACAGAACCAATAACAAAAAAGCTAGCTCTCAATTTAGAGACTAACTCATAGGGGGCAGGCCCGACGTTCAAATTTTTGGCATTGATGTCTAAAATATCCCCTTGAGTAGAAACTCTTACTCCCAAGGAAGCGAGAATTTGACCCATTCTCCTGGTATCCACGAGGGAGGGAACATTTCGCAGTCGGCAATCTTCTGGACAAAGTAAGGCCCCTGCCATAATTGTGAGGGCTGAGTTTTTTGCACCACTGATAGTAACGTGACCCTTAAGAGACTTTCTGCCCCAAATTTTTAATACAGGTTGATCTTCTTCGGACATAGAGTTGCTGGTGCTTCCGTTCAAAGAGGTATTGATGGTTCGGTCCTCCAAAATAATGCAGTTAATAGTTTGCGGACTAAAAATAGAAAATTCGTTCTGATTTTACCTGAAAGATACCAATTGTGTAGATTATTATCAAATTTTTTCATTGACTTGAGAAAAGTAGCATCTTTTGCTTAGAGGAGAAGCTTGACTTTATTGATAAAGTAAGAGACTATCAAAGGCTGTGCTAAAAATAATATACATTCAAGCGGAACTGGCGGAATTGGTAGACGCGCATGATTCAGGTTCATGTGTTCGCAAGGACTTCCGGGTTCAAGTCCCGGGTTCCGCATCTAGAAGTTAAAAGTAAGATGATATTGGTTTTGGTTGTTAGGGAATGATGACTGAGGAAATTTTAACTAGCCGACAAAATCCTTTGATTAAGCAAATGCGTAAATTGCGTCATAGCAAGGAACGTCGGGAACAAAATCTTATTTTATTGGAAGGGGCGAATTTAATAGCCGTGGCTTGCCAGGAAAATCACCCTTTTGTGACTTTATGTTATACGCAAGCATGGCGAAATCAACATCCTCAGCTTTGGCAAGAGGCAACTCAAAATGCGGAGAGAGTAGAATTAGTTGACCAAGAATTGTTAGGGGCGATCGCAACTACAGTTAATCCTGATGGTGTGGTGGCAACTATCTCGCGAGGGATAATCAGTGATTTACCGACTAATCAAGTTGGTTTAGGCTTAGTTGTAGAAAGAATCCAAGACCCTGGTAACTTAGGTACAATAATCCGCACCGCCGTTGCTACTGGTGTAGATGGTTTGTGGTTAAGTGAAGATAGTGTAGCCCTCGATAATCCTAAACTTTTACGAGCTTCTGCGGGGGAATGGTTTAGGATGCCGAAGGGTGTTAGTTCTAATCTTGTTGAGGTTGTTTCAGGTTTGCGAAGTGAAATGCAGGTGATAGCAACTTTGCCCCAAGCTAGCAAAAGCTACTGGGAAGTTGATTTTCGCAGTCCTAGCTTAATTTTGTTAGGTAACGAAAGGGCGGGGCTTTCAGAAGAATTGCTAACCTTAGCTGATGAGAAAATTTGTATTCCTTTGCAAAGAGGTGTTGAATCTCTCAATGTAGCTATAGCTTCTGCTTTATTGCTTTATGAAGTTCAAAGACAACGACTCTTATTTGCTAAGGGCTAATGGCTGATTATTCTGGAATATCTTCCAAATCAGCAGCAACCTCGTCCCAATTTAACTCTTTTTCTGGATTCTTAGGGGCAGAACCAGTTTGTTCTTCCGGAGACTTCGCAGAAGAACTTTCTTGAGAATCATCGGATTCTAACAAGTTTTTTAGCTGATCTAGGGCTTTATAGAACTCTTGACTAGCCTCACTTCGATCTGGTAGATGATGGTCATTCATAGGAACAGTTAAGTTCATCATTTACCAATCATAAATGATGCTTGAAGATAACAGCACAGCCGTACAATAATAACTGATAATTGATCACTGCTTGTCATTGTTGATTAGTGAAGTTGACAATGAAGGGGGGGTAACAACGCACCAGGAGATCTAAAGTGAGCGAACAATTTGATTATGATTTGGTAATTATTGGGGCTGGTGTAGGAGGCCATGGGGCTGCCTTACACGCAGTTAAGTGTGGATTGAAGACAGCGATTATTGAAGCGGCTGATATGGGAGGAACTTGCGTTAATCGTGGCTGTATTCCTTCTAAAGCTTTATTGGCCGCTTCGGGAAAAGTACGGGAGTTGGGTAATGGCCACCTCAAAGATTTAGGGGTTCAAGTCGGAGGAGTAGAATTTGATCGAGGGGCGATCGCCGACCATGCTAATAATTTAGTTAGTAAAATTAGCAGTGATTTAACCAATAGCCTCAAACGCCTAAAGGTAGATATTATCAGAGGCTGGGGTAAACTTGCTGGGGAACAAAAGGTAACTGTTGCTACCGATAACGGCGAAAGAACCATCACCGGGAAAGATATTATGCTTTGTCCTGGTTCAATTCCTTTTGTACCTCCTGGTATTGAGGTTGATGGCAAAACTGTTTTTACTAGCGACGATGCAGTGCGGTTAGAATCTTTACCCGATTGGATTGCCATTATTGGTAGTGGTTACATTGGTTTAGAGTTTTCTGATGTTTACTCTGCTTTGGGCTGTGAAATTACTATGATTGAAGCCCTAGATAGTTTAATGCCCGGTTTTGACCCAGAAATCGCCAAAATTGCCAAGCGAGTTTTGATTGACCCCAGAGATTTAGAAACCTATGTGGGAACCTTGGCGAAAAAAGTTACTCCCGGAAAGCCTGTCGTGATTGAATTGGCAGAGATGGCAACTAAAGAAACCATTGATGTTTTGGAAGTAGATGCCTGCTTAGTAGCTACAGGACGTATTCCCGCTACGAAAAACTTAGGTTTAGAGTCTTTGGGGGTAGAAACCACTAGACGGGGTTTTATTGATGTTAATGACCAAATGGCTGTTTTAAGGGATGGACAACCTGTACCTCACCTCTGGGGGGTAGGAGATGCTACAGGAAAAATGATGTTAGCCCATGCTGCTTCTGCCCAAGGAGTGATTGCCGTGGAAAATATTTGCGGTCGAGAAAAGACGATTGATTATCGCAGTATTCCGGCGGCTGCTTTTACCCATCCAGAAATAAGTTATGTGGGGTTAGGAGAGCCAGCAGCGAAGGAATTAGGGGAAACCGAAGGATTTGGAGTGAAGTCCGTTAAAACCTACTTTAAGGGCAATTCTAAAGCCCTTGCAGAAGGAGAAACCGAAGGGATGGCAAAAGTTATTTACCGTGCTGATACTGGAGAAGTGTTAGGGGTTCACATTATTGGCATCCACGCTTCTGATTTAATCCAAGAAGCAGCAAATGCGATCGCCCAACGCCAATCTGTCCACAATCTAGCTTTTAATGTTCATACCCATCCAACTCTTTCTGAGGTTTTGGATGAAGCTTATAAAAGGGCAGTTTAATCAATGATGCCTAACGGCAACGGCAAGCCGAACAGTAATCAGTAATCAATGTATCCGTGAGGGGGATTTGCCTTTCACTATCTACAGTAATTTGGGGAATGAATATATCTTAAATGTTCCCCGCTCCTTATTCTCTGTTCCTCGTAACAACTAGCAACTAGCCATTAGCCATTAGCAAAAATGCAAATAAGACGTAGACCTCCTAGTCCTGGAATTAATGTAAGTATCTTGCGCTATCAGGTGGCTTTACCGGATGCTGAACCAGACAATATACTTGAAGAAATTGTTTGGCATAAAGAACAAGAAGTCGAACGTTTGCGCGATCGCACCCCTTTATTACAATTACGAAAATTGGTAGAGAAAGTTGAACCTCCTCGCGATTTTTTGGGGGCTTTGCAACAAAGCAAAATCAAACCTGCCTTAATTGCCGAAGTAAAGAAAGCTTCTCCTAGTAAAGGGGTAATTAGAGAAGACTTTGAGCCGGTGGCGATCGCTAAAGCTTACGAACAAGGGGGGGCTAGTTGTTTATCAGTATTAACCGATCAGAAATTCTTTCAAGGTAGTTTTGAGAATCTCTCTTTAGTTAGAGAAGCGGTGGATTTGCCTTTGTTATGTAAAGAATTCATCATCTATCCCTACCAAATCTATTTAGCCCGCAGCAAAGGTGCTGACGCGGTTTTATTGATTGCGGCAGTGTTAAGTGACCAAGATTTGCAATATTTTGTTAAAATTGCCCAGAATTTGGGCATGACTCCCCTGATAGAGGTACATACCCTTGCTGAATTGGATCGCGTATTACCCTTAGAAGGAGTTACCCTAGTAGGTATAAATAATCGCGATTTGAAAAAATTCTCGGTCAATCTGCAAACAACTTGTCAAATTCTGGAAATGCGGAGGTCAACTTTGCAAGAAAGAAACATCTTGGTTGTGAGCGAGTCAGGGCTGCATACATCAGTGGACCTCAATTTAGTGAAAGAAGCTGGTGCTAATGCTGTTTTAATCGGTGAGTCCTTGTTAAGGAAGCCAGATCCTACTGAAGCAATTAGGTCTTTGTTTCCTAATAACTAGGGAAAAAATTAAAACAAACCTGTTACCAACAGGGAAAAAAAGAAGCATAAGCATTGCGATTGCTGATCCACTCTACTCTTGATAATAATCAAATCCCATGGAACCAATACCTCTTCCTTCTCACGTTCATTACGAACTACTTTTGCAACTTTTAGAACAGCAAAGTTCTTTTGCTGCAAATGAAAATCCGGCAGTGAAAAAGCAAGTTCAGCAACTGATTATTTTAATTCGCAAAGCTTTAGCACAACAGAAACAAATTGAGAGTACTTGTGAGCGTTTTGATTTATCCTTTGAACCCAGGTGGTCACTCAATAATACAGTTTCTAGAAGGGAAGAGTTATTAGATGTTATTCCCTTACCAGAAAAGAGGAACAATGTTGGGTGAATTGAATGTTCAGTGTACGGCTTGTTGTTGCCGTAGACTAAATTGATAATTATTTGATTCACTCCTTTTTGACAAGTGGAATACTATCTAAGTCAAACTTATTATTATTACTTATTACTTTTGACTTAGCGCTGTTTCTTGATGAAAAACAAACAAATGTTAATGATTCCGGGACCTACTCCTGTACCGGAAAAGGTTTTAGCAGCGATCGCCTCTCAACCTATTAGCCATCGTAGCCCAGAATATAATCAACTTAGTGCTGAAATAACGGCAGGGCTTAAGTGGTTACATCAAACCGAAAATGATATTCTTCCCTTAACTGTCAGTGGTACAGGGGCCATGGAAGCGGGGATTATTAATTTCCTTAGTCCAGGGGATCATGTTTTGGTGGGTTGTAATGGTAAGTTTGGTGATCGCTGGGTTGATTTATGCAAAATTTTTGCCTTGGAGGTGACGAAAGTTGCGGCAGTGTGGGGACAACCTCTTGATCCAGAAGAGTTTCGTACTTGTTTGAAAAAAGACCCAAAAATTAAGGCGGTTATTATTACCCATTCCGAAACTTCTACAGGGGTTCTCAATGACCTAGAAACTATTGCTAATTATGTTAGTGAGGTTGGGGATAGTTTAATTATTGTTGATGCTGTCACCAGCCTGGGAACTTGCAATCTGCCTGTGGATGAATGGGGTTTGGATGTTGTCATTTCTGGTTCTCAAAAGGGTTATATGATTCCTCCTGGTTTGGGCTTGGTAGCTGTTAGCCCTAAAGCTTGGGCTGCTTATAAATTAGCAAAGTTTCCTCGTTTTTACTTTGATTTAGGCAAGTATAGAGATTTTATTAACCAAGATAGTAGTCCTTTTACCCCTCCAGTTAATTTAATGTTCGGACTCCGGGTAGCTTTAGAGATGATGCAAGAAGAAGGGCTGAAAAACATTTTTATGCGTCATCAACGTTTAGGAAAAGCAACTCGTGAGGCAATAAAAGCTTTAGATTTGAATCTGTTTGCGTCGGAAAATGCGGCTAGTCCTGCTGTTACTGCAATTTTTCCTCATCCTGTGGCAGCAGAGGCAATTCGGGCTTCAATGAAAAAACAGTTTAATATTGAATTAGCAGGAGGACAAAACCATTTAAAAGGTAAAATCTTCCGTATTGGTCATCTTGGTTTTGCCTGTAATCGTGATATTTTGACGGCGATCGCTGCTTTAGAAGTAGTTCTACCAAAGTTAGGAAAAGATGTAACTCCAGGGGCGGGTATTACCGCAGCAAGTTATATTTTTTCTAGTTAGCTAAATTTTAACAAACTTGCTTTTAACATCATCCCATTATCTATGGGCGATCGCCAAGCTTAAAACTGAGGATTTTGGCGATCGCCTAATTCAGCCTAGAACAGTTTTCTAAGCAACAGGAACTAAATCAACTTCATCTGTTCCTTGAGTTTCTGACTTACCAGAAGTAATTTCTTTACCATTAACTTCAATGGCAAAAGGAGTACCTTCTAAATTAAGATTGTAGTCAGTTTTTTCTGTAGTATAACCAACACTAGCAATCATTTCTCTACCTTCATCGGTATACAGAAAAGCTAGCATTTGATTCTTTTCTTGCTTATTATCATAAGCCCAAATTACCATATACTGTTTTCCCTGGTAATCAAATACTTTAGGCGCACGAGTGGGAACATAGCGCCCAGGATCACCGAAGCTAGCATCAAGGAAGTTCTGTACAGAATCAGTTTCTACATTAACGTAAGCCACTTCCTGAGCTGATTTTACCTCAGCTTCGTCTTTGCTTTCATCTACTGGTTCGGCTGGTTCATCTTCCTTACCGCGATTGCGGAAATAATCCACTGCCATTTTTGTCCCCACTGCACCAGCCGCAGCTACACCCGCACCAGCTAAGATATTACGAAGTTTTTTGAGTTGAACCATTGGTTAACCTTTGCTTATTTACCTAAAGAACTAACTCTTTAGATAAAATTACAAAATCGGCTTTTTTGCAAGTCGAAATGGTCACTTTATTTTTTTTAATTAAATAATATAGCGTTTCTCCCTAAGAGTGAGGCATATCTCAATTAGCAATTAGCAAAAGCGCCAAAGGGCAAAAACCAGAGTTCAAATCCTACCTTATACTATTGAGGATTGATATATTTCTGAGTTATAAATTGCGATTAGTTTGTCCTAGCAATTAATTATTTATTTGTGAAGAAAGTAGTGACAGTTTACTTATTTGGCACAGTAATTGTTAGTTATTTAAGCTAGAATCGCTATTTAATACTTTGACAATTAATAAAACTGTCACAGCAAATAAAAATATAGAAGTGATAGTTAATAGATTGAATTTAATTAGCTTGATGGTAAACATTTTACCAGGTTGCTAATACCATTTCAGGATTTTAGCTATGAATAGGGCTTATATTAATAGTATAGGTAAGTTTTTACCAGGCAAACCCATTACGAATGGGGAAATGGAAGATTATTTAGGGAAGATTAATGGCCAAGCTTCGCGAGTAAGGAAAAAGATACTTAATAGTAATGGCATTCAACAACGCTACTACGCATTAGATCAGCAACAAAATACAACTTATACTAATAGCCAAATGGCAGCTTATGCTGCTAAAGATGCTCTTTCAAGGGGGAACTTAGAACCACAAGAAGTTGATTTACTTGCTTGTGCCACAAGTTGGCCAGATTTATTAGTACCGGGATTTGCTAGCTTAGTACATGGAGAGTTACCAGAATTATCTCCCTTAGAAGCTATTTCTACCCAAGGTGTTTGTTGCGGGGGAATTGCTGCTTTAAATTATGCTGTTTCTCAAGTCAAATTAGGTAAAAGGAGTAATACTCTAGCCATCGCATCTGAGTTTGCTTCTCGCTTATTTAAACATAGTAACTTTGAAGCAGAAAATAAACTTAAAAATGGTGGTAAACTCCCTTTTGATACAGAATTTCTTCGTTGGATGCTTTCTGATGGTGCGGGTGCTTTTTTAATTCAAAATGCCCCTGCTAAGGAAGGCATTAGTTTAAGAATAGAGTGGATTGAATCAATTTCCTACGCCAATGCTTATCCTTTGTGTATGTATGCGGGGACTGCTGATGAAACAGGAAGAAAAAGCTGGCTAGATTATCCTTCTTATCAAGATGCTGCTGCTGCTGGGGCAATTAATTTACGGCAAAACATTCGTCTTCTTGATCAGGTGGTTAAGTTAGGGGTAGAAGGCTGGTTAAAACTGATTGAAACAGGAAAAGTGAATCCAGAAGAAATTGATTGGCTTTTGTGTCACTATTCTTCCCATTTCTTCCGTAGTAAAATTGTTGATTTATTAGCACAAGGTAACTGTTTAATTCCTGAATCCAAGTGGTTTACCAATCTCTATACTAGGGGCAATACAGGTTGTGCTTCTCTCTACCTTATGTTGGAAGAATTATTCCACTCCGGCAAGTTACAACCAGGAGAAAAAATATTTTGCTTTGTCCCAGAAAGTGGCCGCTTTACCACTGCTTATTTAATGTTGACAGTGGTGTCTTTTGAAAGGGAAACAGTAACCTCAGAACCCTCATCTCTAACCTTTCCTCTTAGTAGTATTGCAACGAAAGATTCTAATACTATAGCAGCCAGTTTACTACGGCAATTAGCTTTAGTTTGGTTGGAATTTGAACGCAACTTAAATTCAGTTCCATTGATTCGGAAACTATACCGTAATGAATTTACAATTAAAGATTATCAGGCTTTATTGCGTAACCTACGTCCTCAAGTAGTAGAAGGGGCAAGATGGATAGCTCGTGCTGCTTCTAATATGCAAGATTTTCAACTTCGTTCTACCTTTATTGGCCATGCCCAAGATGAACACCGAGACTATCAAATGTTAGAGCGAAATTATGTTTCTGTAGGGGGTGAATTAGCAGAGATTATTAATGCTGAAAAAAATCTTGGTTCGGAAGCTCTTTCTGCTTTTATTTTCCATCAAGCATCCCAAGAAAATCCTATAGATTTGATTGGGAGTATGTTTATTATTGAAGGTTTAGGTAATCAATTAGCAGGGCAATGGGCTTCTTTAATTAAACGAACTCTCAATTTAAAGGAAGAGCAAGTTTCTTTTTTAAGCTATCACAGTGCCAATGATGAATCTCACATCGGCAAGTTGTCAGCTATTATTAATGCACCTTGGCTAACTCCAAAAATTGCTCAACGCATTATTAAAACAGCTAAAGTTACCGCACGTTTATATCAATTACAATTAGAAGAAGTCAAATAATGTACAATCGCCAAAATCCTGATGCTTGGCAGGTATTGTATTTTGACCAAGCTATTCCTGTAGACTCTGTGGCTAAGGAATATATGATTGAAGACTTACAAAGTTGGACTCGTAATTACTTGCTTGTTCCTATCAAAGTTTTGGCTAACCTAATGTTAGCTTTAATTATGACTTTGAAGCGGTTGCTGCCCTTCCAATTTAAAGCCTATACTTTAATGCACCGTGTCGCTGTATTTTTCTTACAAAACTTTGTTTCTCCGGCAGCTTGTTATTTAATTGTCAGACATATTTGCCTTGGCTCTAACATTGTCAATTTTCTTATTGATAATAGTCCTGATCCTCAAATCGAAAAATCACAACTCTATCCTTGCAAAATAGAAGATTTAGCTCAAAATGCTTTCTTAGAACATGACCTCATTCTCTATAACTTTGTTTGGGATTATAATCAAGCAGCAATTAAAAATCCTAACTGGTTAAAAGAAGTTCAAAAAAGAGGAATTGATTATAATGCTATTAGTCCTATAAAAGTAGAAATAGATTTTAACAAAAATCGTTGGCTAAGGATTTTAGATTTAGAATCTGCTTTGGAACTATTCAAAGTTTTTTATTCTCTTTGCTTAACTAGCGAAGAATTTGCTAGGGCTGTTTTGTCACTACAACTTGATGAAAACTTTGCTATCTATGTAAGCAAACTAACAGGTGATTATAACTGGAACCATATTATCTCTAACCGTAATCCTCTAGCACCTAATAGCTCTTTTCAAGCATCTCGCAATTTAATGTTACATGGAGTCGTTACTGAATATTTACACCGTTACTTAGAAATAAGGAAATATGGAGGTATGAACAATGAATAACTACTGATTTTAGTATTTGAAAGCCTCTCTCTTTTAGGGAGAAGAATATCAAGGCCATCAAGTTTGTGAAGTATTTGAAATAACGGCATTTACGATTTATGTATCTAAAATTTTCCCAAGATATTGAATATTTACTTAAGGAACTAACTCATCAACCTCTTACCATTAAAGATGTTTTGCAAGAAACCTCCCAGCGAGGAATCACTTTGGTAATTGCTTTATTGATTTTACCTTTTTTAGTTCCTATGCCTCCCGGTTCAGCAAGTATTTTGGGTTTAGGATGCTTTTTATTAGCTATACAAATGGCTTTAGGTAAAAATAATTTATGGCTACCGAAAAGAGTAAGTAATTATCAGTTTCCTCAGAAAATCACCATTAAATTATTACAGAAACTTAGAAGTATTACTAAGTTTCTAGAAAAAATAGTTCGTCCTCGGTTATTGAGGCTATCTGAAAACAGTTATATTTGGCGGCTAAATGGATTATGTATCGCTTGGCTAACCATTTTATTAATTTTGCCACTTCCTTTCACAAACTTCATGCCTACCATAGGCATTTTATTTTTAGCCATCGCGATGTTAGAATCTGACGGTTTATTAATGTGTATTAGCTACTTCCTAAGCTTAATAATCACCCTAATATTCGCCTTTCTTGGCTACACTATTTTACAAACTTCTACCTTCCTTTTAAACTAATTTTCTCTGTCTTTAATTGATTTTACGGCAATGGCAAGCCGTATGGGTTTTTATTTTTAATGCACTTACGAACTTGCTTCTAAATAGTGTTTATGTTCTTCTAAATCAGCTAAAGCCTGTTCATCTTCAACTTGATTGAACTGTTCATAAAAGCGACTAACACTATGAAAAGGATGAGGACTTTCCAAAAGGATCAAGCGATCGCACCAGTTTCTGAGCTTGTCAACTAGTTCTCGTGGTGCTACAGGGGCGCAGATCCAGATTTGAGCAGGGGCATGGGTTCTCAGGGTTTGGATCGCCACCGCCATCGTCATTCCTGTGGCGATGCCATCATCTACTAAAATGGCGATCGCCCCTTGAGGGTTTATTTTGAGATCAAAATCAGCAAATAAAAGGTGTTGACTTGCTGCCTTTTCTTGTGCCTTATATTGGGCAACTTTTAGTTGTTGAGGGCTTTGTTCTTTCAAGGTTTGAGAATATGCCCAAAGAACTTGTCCTTCGTTAGTTAGCGCACCAACAGCTAGTTCAGGATTTTGGGGCAAAGCGATTTTTTTAGCAACTACCACCTCCAAAGCACAATTGAGTTGTCGAGCTAAGGGAAGGGCAACACTAACACCACCTCTAGGAAGGGCATAAACTATGGGACTAGCCCAAATCCCTTCTAATCTTAGCTGAGTCATTTCCATGACTATTTTCTCAGCTAGTTGTTCTCCTGCACTGAGCCGATCCTTAAACTGAATAGCTGTTGACATAGCTATTCCCCCCTCCCAAAATTGACATTATTCTGCTATGTAAGCAGACAGTTTAATATTAATTCTTTTTTGGTAAAACAGATAACCACTTGTTTTGAATCTCTGTGTATAAGGGCAGGGAAAAACTATACCTGTAAGTTGGCACTGAAGCGTTATAATCACAAGAACTGCGTAGGCAAAGCTCAACCTAGGCATCGCAAACTAGCAACTACTAAAGGCAATGACCGAGGTTCAACAATTTAGTCTTTTTGATAACTCTGATATTGATAAGTCTCCCTCTCTTACGGAGTCTGAATTTGAGTTAATCCCTACAGATGCTAAGATCCCTATTCCCCAAAATACTTATCAAAATCTAGAGCCGTTAACCAATCATTGTCAACAGTGCCAGCGTTGTGAACTAAGTGCAAGTCGTACTAATGTTGTTGTGGGACGAGGTAATCACCAAGCAGATATAATGGTTATTGGTGAAGGACCTGGACAACAAGAAGATGAGACAGGTTTGCCTTTTGTAGGCAAGTCTGGACAATTATTAGAAAAAATTTTAGCTTCCGTTAAACTGGATACGGAACAAGATATTTACATTGCTAACGTAGTTAAATGTCGTCCTCCTGGTAATAGAACTCCAGTAACCAAAGAAATTGAGTCTTGCAAGCCCTATCTTTTAGAGCAAATTCGCTTGATAGATCCTAAGATTATTCTATTTACAGGTGCAACTGCTTTGAAGGCGTTGACAGGGGAAAAAAGAGGTATTACTAAAGTGCGGGGTCAATGGTTAGAATGGCAAGGTAGAGCTTGTATGGCAATTTTTCATCCTGCTTATTTATTGCGCAATCCTTCACGGGAAAAAGGTAAGCCGAAGTGGTTGATGTGGCAAGATATTCAGAATGTAGCTCAAAAGTTAGCAGAGTTAAGGTGATTTTTCACATTGGGAAGATAAAATAGTCAGCTCTACCAAACTTGCAATGTGAAACTGTTAGAAAATGGTTAGGGTGAGCCTTGTCTTGAATGTCAAGGTGAAAATAGGTCAGGAAAACAGTTTTTAGGAACGCAGCTTTTCCACCATATACAGAATATCATGTCAAGGAAGAAAAGTTCAAGGCTTTTGCATAATTTAATATCAATAAGCAAAACTTTTCTTTTTAATAGTTAAGGTTTAAATCATTTAAACACAAGCGATTTTCAGCTCTCTTTGTGAAGTTATGTTAATAACGGGTCAATAGGGTTTTGAGAAGAGTTTCTTTGGTAATAGAATAAATCAAGATTTATAAACAGTGATAATATTGCCACTCTTATACCCAAAATAACTTTTAACTGAGCAAAACCACTAGGGAATAAGGGTTTGCCTTCAATTGGACAGGTTAAGAAAAGGAATTTTGCACTACTATAAGCCAAAGGAAAATACTTTTTTGGAGGCCTATATTTGACGACCCATTGACAAAATATAGATTTAATGGTTAGTGAGTTCTGTTAAATTTAGCAAAAATATTATCTACTATTTCTATTTTGTTTGTACCAGATAATTATTAAGAAATACAGCTTGCCTTAGTTAATTCAATAATATGTCTTTCAAATGCACAAGCAGCTTATTAATCCCGCATCCTAACTTTTCAACCTATTCTTAACTTTACGCAACACCTTTTTGAAAAGACTAGGTTCTTGTTTTGGTACAGAAACTTGAGGGGGTTTCTCTTCTCCTTGATAACGGTAATATTCCCATAATTCTCGATAGGGTGCGCCGGATTTCATGGGTGTACCAGCCCAGTGTAAATACTTTAAACGCCTTTGCCCATCATATAAAATATGCTCTTTTTCTCGGAAGTGAGGAGAACCTGCCCAACTTCCTGGTTCCCCTGGATTTAATTTAACCAAATTTAAACGTTTATCCGTAGATTTGAGAACTACATAATTAAGAATTGGCTGATCCGTTGTGTTATGGGAAAAATCAAAATATTCTCGATGGGCAGCACATTCTTTTAACATCTCATACATTTGTTGTTCAGAAAAAATGCCCTTTTTACTTGCCCAAAAACCACTATTAAAAACATCTTGTAATTCTGTTTCGGTAAAGATACCTTGTTCTTTGATATCAGGAGCAAAAATATCTATCAATCCTCGTCCCGAATGATGATAATCACAACATAAAAACTCGTACTCGTTGAGATAATCTAAAACCTGAGCTATTTTTTCAAAAACAATTATATCTGTATCAATATAAAGAAATTCATCTAAAGGCCCAAACCAAAAAACAAACTTACGCATCTTATTTGGTAAGGCAAGAAAGTCTCGATCAAATATTTCTCCGACTTTGCTCGTAAAATTATTAACAAAATCTAAATCAGGAAAAACTTCTACACCGTGACGTTTTTTTAATTCCTGAGCAACTTGCTGATATTGGTCATTAAAAGGAACTAAAAATACTTTTACATCAGGGTCATAATACCGAATGCTATTTAAAAGTGCGATTCCATTATCAATCACCTTATCATTGGCAACTATATAAATTCCGCGAGTCATTGATTTATCCTCACTTTTTCAAACCTAATTTTTTTAACACTTTAGTTTGAAAACTAGGAGGTGGATTAACAGCTTGAGGTTTGCCAGTAAATTGAGGGCGATTTTGAGGTTCGTGAAGATAGCGATAATGTAAAAAAATATCTCTATAAGCTACTTCCAGATTCTCCCCTTGACATAACCTAGTAAAGGCTTTAGAAGAGACACCAATATAGTGAAGATAGGTAACTCTTGCCCCTTTATCATAAAGTAAATTATCTTTTTCTTCAAAATGGGTTGAAGTAACTGCACAACCTGTAACCTGCTCTTTAGGTAAAGTGAAAGATAAGTTGCAAAGAGGAATTTCTCCTCGCATCCTCATATAATTTAAAACCGATTGATTAGGGGCATTCAAATAAAGAACTTCCGCTTCATTTTTCTTAAGCTGCTCAATTAGCCAAGCTCTTTTTTCTGGCGGAAAAATACCCTTTTTTGCACCAAAACAGCCAGAACAAAATATTTCTGAACGAACTTTCTCTTCTGGGAAAACTTCAAACAATCGAGGAGAATCTACATTGAAAATATGATAAGGATCTTTGTACTGAAAGTCATAAATTACAAAATCATAATCACCTAGTTTCTCAAACATAAAATCTAGGGAATTAAGCACTAAAACATCAGCATCAAAATAAATAAACTGGTCAAAATCACTCCGTTCATCAAAAGCAAAGTAGCGGCGATTACAAGCTAAACGATTGACCCCTTCAATGCCCTTTTCTTGCCACATCTTCAGAGCATAGGGATGGGTTTGCCAAACTTGTCCAGAAAATTCTTCCCAAGGTATAAATAAGCTCGGATCTTCAAGTAATTCAACATTCTTTCTCTTCTTTACTTCTGAGCGTACCTTATCTAAGCGTTCATCAAAAGCAACTACGCGAACCGGGAATTCTGCACCAACATTAACTTCAATACTATTGAGGAGGGCAACAAGTTGATCGTAAACAACATCATTAGCTAAGGTGTATATACCTTGGGTCATAAAATTACCTAGAAGCTAGGAACATATCCACAGTATGGCTTAGCTTGCTTGAGGTTGGCAATAGCTACGGAGTGGGGAGCAGAGAATAAGGAGTAATTATCTTTTCTTTTCTAACATTGTAATTACTTCCATAACTCCATCATCGCTGCTTTCAGTGTTGCAATACTTATCTCAATTTTGCTGCAAATTACCTGGATTTCTTAGGGATGTTTGTGCTATAATTATCTCAATTAGAGAAAAATTAATCTCAATAAAAAAATATTTCTTATGGCGACGAGGTAGGGGCTTTCTTAAAATGGACATAGAAGGTAAACATCTAGCCTACCTGCTAATAATCTCAACTATGATTAGCAATACAACAAAACCAAAACTACTCACACTTCATTTGTAGCCTCGTTTTTCCATCGCCTGGCAACTAAAATCTTCTGTCGGGATGTTGGCATATTCTATCCTTAACAAAGGCTACGCCAACGCCCCGACAATATTTCTGTGAATCTTAGAAACTAAAGGTAGTACGAATAGTACCAATTACTTGGTCTTCGTTATTATTGTTATGATCTGGGGCTGTTACCCAAATAAGTCCTGGGGTAATGGCAATATTATCTGATAATTGATATTGGTAAAAGGCTTCTATATGCAATCCTGTATCTTGGTCTTCATTGTTTCCCGATGCTAAAACAATGTTAGAATCCGTTACCTTGGGTTCCATACCCACCACAATACCACCCAGGCTGCCTTCTTTGCCTAAATCGGGGAAACCTAGAGTAACCGCCCAATTCCAAATATCTAAGTTACCGCGAGTCAAAGCTGTAGTATTTGTACCCAAAGTGCCAGCATTAGTATAACCAGCCCATCCTCCAAGCACAAACTTATCACTCAATTGCCATGACAATTCGACACCATAGGAGTTGTGGTAAGTAGGTACAGAGGTAGGTATTGCCGTAGCAAAGCCAGCAAAATCAGCTAAACGACTGCCTGTACCCGTAGCCAGGGAGTTATAACCATGGAGATAAGTTAATCCTACGTTGAGTCCTGAGATAGGTTGGAAAACCGCTTGCCCAAAAGCAGTATAAGCCCCGTCAAATAAGCCATTACCAGCACTAGGATCATTATGATTATTCGCTGCATAACCAAAGGCAACCTCTACTTTCTCTCCTAAACGAGTTGCAACACCAACTCCTGCACCCTCAAAGGGATAATAGATAGGGTTGCGAGTACCAAATACAGATATAGAACCTTCTGCACCGTCGCCATCTAGCAAGTTAACAGTACTGGCAAAGTCATCGGAAGCACCCCCTGCTGCGAGGATTACTACTTCTGTATTATCCCCAAAGGGAAAGCTATATTTGAGGACTTCCAAAGCCACATTACTATCTTCAGGTTGGGCAAAGCTAACATCTCCTTCAGTAGTTCCGGTTACGCTGGAAAATTCGGGAAATGTACCTGTGGCTAGTCGGGTGAAAAGTAAGTCTTCCCCGGTGAAGCTGGTTTCTAGTTCTAAGCGAGTGCGATGACCGAACACCGTTGTTTCATTAGCTTCGGTACTGGTTTCAACATTATCTCCAGAAAAGAGGCTACCAAGACCAAAAACCACCTGTCCCACAAGTTTGCTAGTGGTGGAAAATTGCTGATCTTCGACAAAAGCAACACGACTTTCTAAGTCATCTACCCTAGCTCCTAAAGTTGCTAATTCTGCCTCAAATTCTTGAACTAAACGCCGTAGGGTTGCTAAATCCCCATCTTCAAGATTACCTGTACCTATGTTAGTTTCAATGTACTCCATACAGCGACTGAGGGCTGCTGCAAATTCGTAGCGAGTAATATTGCGTTGACCCTTGAAAGTGCTGTCAGGATAGCCGACAATACAACCGTATTTATCTACCATCTTTTCTACAGCTTCGTACCAAAATGGGTCAATATCTGTCAACTGGTTGACGCTGGTTACTTGGTCTAGGGATTCTGAAGATTGTCCTTGCCCTTCATTACCATAGCGAATAACATCTTCTAATAAGTTGCCTTCATCACTATCAGGAGAAACCTGAGCTAACAATTGGTCGCTTTCTAAATCTGCTGCTTGGGCGATTCCAGCACTTAAAAAGCTTATGCTGATTGCTGCGGAACTAAATAGACAAACTGATAACAGGGTTTTGATTTTGCTCATTAACTCACACCTTAAAGAGTAAATATGCTAATTGAGATTCCAAGCGGTCTTTATGATAATGATTATCATAAATGATTGAAAATGGATGGGGCAAAATTAAGTCGAGTACTAAGTTTATATTTATTGCTACTATTTAGCAATAGTAAAAGAAGCTCTTATCAAAAGTAAGTAGTTGTAAACATCTCTTGATTTCCTGCTATAAAAGGACTTTGTAGAAAAAGTCATGATAAAAACCAAGTTTTATTTAAGTTCATTTTGCATTAAGATAACCTGCCTACTGAGAGTTAGAAGATATATAGCTTACCCTTGGGTACAAATGTACTATAATAAAGAAAGCAACGAGTTAACCCTTCACCTTCATCTGTAGCTATGATTAAGCATTACGTTCTTACCCTCAACCCCGAAGCACAGTATGACTGGGAACAGTCCAATTTAAGGGAACCCATTACAGGCGATCGCCCAGATTTAACGGCTATGCTTGCTGAAGCAGTGGATAATCAACCAGGATCTTATTTAATTTCGGTAAATGTGGAAGTTAAAGTTTTAGAAAAAGTGACGACACATGATTACAAGCAGCTTTCTCTCGATTTACCAAAACTTTCTTCAGCAACCCAACTAGAAGAGTTGATGGCATCTTAAACATACAGATTAAATAGGGCAGGCAATGTTTGCCCTACCATTCTATTTTGTGTGGAAACAAAAAAAGGAGAGCCACTTAATGTAACTCTCCCAGTCATCAGGGTGCATCTACGCAAACTAGAATAACATACTTTTTGAGGGGTGTCACCCCCTATGGGAGTTTTTGCTGTTAACTTCTTTTAATCACTAATAATAATACGCAAATACTAATTCCGTTTCTACCAAAGAGAAATTCACAACTCCAAAAGCTCTTGTGGGGAGTTATCTAGGCTTTTAGACAACAAAAAAAGGAGAGCCACTTAATGTAACTCTCCCAGTCATCAGGGTGCATCTACGCAAACTAGAATAACATACTTATCAAGGTACGTCACCCCCTAATGGTATTTTTTTGTAAGCCATTTGGTTTGCCATAAACATTTTTACCTAAGTACATATTCGAGGGTATTTTCCTTACCCATCACATCACTGCTTCTTTTTCATTGACTTAGACTGCCATCCCTTCCTCACCACCTGGCGGGATCTTGCTACCACTAAAGAATCATCTTCTACATCTTTTGTTACTACCGAACCCGCAGCAACCGTTACATTTTCTCCTAAAGTAACTGGGGCCACCAACACACTATTGGAACCAGTTTTACTACTATTACCGATCAAAGTAGGGTGTTTTTGATAACCATCGTAATTAGCAGTTATAGTACCAGCACCAATATTAACGTTATCCCCCACAGTGGCATCTCCTAAATAAGCAAGGTGGGCTGCGTTAGTTTTGTTACCAATAGTCGTCTTCTTCACTTCCACAAAGTTACCCAAGCGGCAAGATTCTCCTACCTTTGCTTGACCCCGTAGATGGGTATAAGGGCCAATTTGTGTTCCTGCCGCCACTTGACTATCCCTAACCACTGAATAAAAAACAGTCACATTTTCGCCAATGTGACTGTTTTCGATTAAACTTCCTGGCCCCACACGACTTCCGGAACCAATAGTTGTCTTACCTCGCAAATGGGTTTGAGGTTCAATAATCACATCTGCCTGCAACTGTACCGTTTCATCAATAGTAATGCTATCGGGGTCAATCATCGTTACCCCTGCTTTTAACCAATGATCCTTAACTCTTTGTTGCAGCATCTTCCCCGCGGCAGCCAATTGCTGACGATCGTTAATTCCAGTAATCTCTTGGTAATCAGCCACATCAACAGCCATCACTGTTTCTAATAAAGAACAAACATCCGTAAGATAATATTCTTTCTGGTCATTATCTGCGGATAATTGGGGTAGAACTGCTGCTAATTTTGGCCAATTGAAGCAATAAACTCCGGCATTAATACGTTTATTTTCTTTTTGTTTAGGAGTACAATCCCGGTGTTCAACAATTTTTTCCACTAAATAATTACGATCACAAAATACCCTACCGTAACCTTGAGGATTTGGTAATTGGGCTGTTAATAGAGTTGCTGCGTTACCATTTTTTTTATGGGTTTCGACTAGTTTTTTTAGGGTTTCTCGACGGAGTAAAGGAACATCCCCATTAAGTACTAACAAATCTCCTTCAAAATTTTTTAAGTAAGGTAAAATTTGCTGGACTGCATGACCTGTACCCAATTGCTGAGTCTGTTCAACAAACTCAATACCGGGAAGAGACTGGAGATTTTCCTTAACTCTTTGGGCCTCATAACCAACAATCACTATTTTTTGGGAAGGGTTAAGGGACTCACTACTATTAAGTACTCGTTCAACTAAAGACTTCCCCCCCAAGCTATGCAAAACCTTGGGTAAGTCTGACTTCATTCTCGTACCCTTTCCTGCTGCAAGAACTGCTACCGCTACCATCGCTTCTCCCCAAGTCAAAGTGCTTCGAGGTGGAGTATAACCTAAACGTTTGGTAATTTAAAGCTTGAATTTTAGTTTTAGGGTAGCAAATTTCTGCTTAATTCCCGTTTATGCCTGAGAATCTCCTTCTGCTTTTTCACTCAAAACAGAACGAACAAATTCTGTAAACTGATCTGCGAGTTGAGGATTACGCCAGCCTTTATTCTTTTCTTCGAGGATAATTTCTAAGGCCTGTTGGGGAGTGAAAGCTTGTTTATAAGGACGTTTACTTGTTAAGGCATTGTAAATATCGATAATTTGAAAGATTTGTGCCAGCAAAGGAATATCTTCCCCTACTAAACCATCAGGATAACCGCCCCCATCCCAACGTTCGTGATGATGACGAATAATAGGCAAAACTCCTTCCATCCCCCTAAGAGGTTGGCAAAGCTTTTCACCGATGAGAACGTGTTGGTTAATTAGTTTCCTCTCTTCGAGGGTTAGTTTACCTTCTTTAAGCAAGACAGCATCAGGAATGCCTACTGTACCTAAGTCGTGGAGATAGATCGCTTTGATTAAATCTTTAACTTTAGCTAAAGGAAGTCCTAAATATTCTCCAAAGGATTGGGCTAGTTGAATTAATCTTTCTGAAGATTTACTGCGATCGCTATCCCGTTCTCCTATGGCTTTAGCAATAGAAAAAAGTACCTGTTCGGTATGATCGAGGTCTTCATAAAGGCGCTTTTGACGAATAAAAGATTTAACCCTAGTGGCTAGTTCCAAGCGATCTAAAGGTTTAGGAAGTAAGTCATCTCCCCCAGCTTCTAAACTTTGGGTATAAGTCTTTCTATCATTGAGTACGGTGATAAAAATAACCGGAATCGAAGCTGTAGTTTCGTTTGCTTTAATACCTTTACAAATCTCAAACCCATCAAACTCAGGAAGCATTATATCCAGTAAAATCAAGTCTGGCTCTTGGGCAATGACATATTCTAAGACTTTTTTACTATTTTCTAGCTCAATAACTTCATAACCTTCTATGGATAATAAAGCCGACACAGCCATACGGCTAGAAGCATTATCATCCACAACCAGAATCTTCGCTGGTTGGGAATCTAGAATGCTTACGGAAGAAGAATTAATTTCTTTTAATTTATTTTCCCCTGACAAGATATTCATGGGTATATTAAATGGTCTAGCTTTAGTATGCTCAAAAGTATAGCGAGTTTAAATCGGGTTTTTTACTGAATTTGCTATTTGCTAATGGCTATTTGCTATTAATCAAGTGGTTAGTAGGGATGAGGTGCTAGTTATCCCTACTAGAGCATAGCCATTAGCCATTAGCCATTAGCCATTAGCCATTAGCCATTAAAAACAGAAACTCTAGAACGACTAACCAAAGCTAAAGCTTCGACTAAGCTGCGTACAACAGCCACCATCGCTACTTCACTATCAAGTTGATTAATAGCAGAACCAACTCCTACTCCCGCAGCACCAGCAGCGATCGCCATAGGAACCGTGACACTAGATAAACCAGAAGCACAAAGTACTGGGACTTGTACCCCCTGGGAAATACTTGTAGCCGCAGCTAAAGTGGGAGCAGCTTTTTCAATTAAACCTAGAGTCCCAGGATGCTTAGGGCTAGTGCTAGTGCCTCCTTCTGTTTGAATAATATCTGCACCTGCACTTACTAACTCCTCTGCCAATTTAACCTGTTCATCCAAAGGAAGAATATGAGGTACGGTGACAGAAAGGGGAACATCAGGAAGTAAAGAGCGTGTTTTTTGAGTCAAAGCCAAAACTTCTGGGGCCTCAAAACGCCGTCCTTGGGCATAAAAGCTATCAAAATTACCAATTTCAATTAAATCAGCACCAGCGTTAATAGCTTCAACGAATAACTCTGGTTCAACAGCAGAAACACAGATCGGCAGAGCAATTTGTTGACGTACAGCAGCAATTAAATCTGCATCAGCAGCAATATCCACAAGGCTAGCCCCCCCAGCCTGGGCAGCTTTCACCACAGCTAGAACTTTATGATGATCAAAGTTGTTTAAACCACTAATCACCTTAAGGACTTTTTGTTGCTGAAACAACTTCTCTAGTCTAGGATGGATGTTCATAATTAATTTTTAGCTCCTAATCTAAAATTCAGCGATACTATAAGTAATACTAAGTATCCCTTGGGTGCATCCTTTGGTTTCAATTTTTTTTACCAAGGGAATGTTTACATTACCAAATAGGAGCATACCTAATATTTGGTTAAACAAACCTCGCTCCTCATCCCCAAAAGCCATGAATTTTCCTCCAGCGAACCTCTCTTCTTTCCACTCAGACGTTTTTGAAAAAACTGCCTTGGGTCAAATTTGCGGTAAAGAACAGCTTTTCCGCGATCGCTACGAAGTTTTACGGATGCTCGGTAGAGGTGGCTTCGGAGTTACCTTTTTAGCTAGGGATACCTCTCTACCAGGAAATCCTAAATGCGTTATTAAGCAGTTATGCCCAAAGGTTAGTGATGAGTCAGCTTTAGTAATAGCCCGCCAGCGTTTTCAAAGGGAAGCCAAAACCCTTTCCCTGTTAGGTCATCATTCCCAAATACCCTTACTCTTGGATTATTTCGTTATTGGTGAAGATTTTTATCTGGTTCAAGAGTATATCCATGGCCTAACCCTAGCAAGGTTGATTAGACGCTATGGCCCCATGTCTGAAAATCTTGTTAAGCACTTTTTAGGGGAAATCATTCCCATACTAGAATATGTCCACAAACACGGCGTTATTCATCGAGACATTAAGCCCCAAAATATTCTTCGCTGTAAACAGGATGGTAGATTAGTTCTCATTGACTTTGGCGCTGTCAAAGAGCAAATCTCTCAACCAGGGGATAGTAGCATTCGGGGAGGAACAACTAACTTTATTGGTACTGTAGGTTTTGCCCCCCCAGAACAATTTTCTTTGCGCCCTGTATTTGCTAGTGATATTTATGCGGTGGGGGTAACTTGCTTATATTTATTAACAGGAAAAGCGCCCTTAGATTTCCAAACTAATCTCCACACCGGACAGATGAAATGGCGAGAAGTGGTAGAAGTCAGCGATACTTTTGCTCAAGTTTTGGATAAGATGCTAAAGATTTCTCTTCCTGAACGCTATCAATCTATCTCTGCGTTGAAAGTTGCTTTAGAAACACCCCAAACGGTCAAAGAATTAGGACAATGTATGAATATTCAATCTCGTCCTAGTAAAGAATATTCTTCCCAAAAAGATAGTCCCGAAGAAGTTCACAATCGCCATATTGCCAAGGTAGCCGCTTCTATCCGCCAATGGAAGAGTAAGCGCAGTCAGAAGAAAAGTTCCCCTACCAAAAGGGGCAATATGCGTTTGTTGAGTAGTTCAGGGAGTTAAAAACCTTTTTTGTGGATCAAGGTTTGCGTCATAGGCTTAATTGTTTTGATTTCAATCTTAGCCAAAATATCGAAATTCAAAGGCATCGTTAAATAACTTACATCTTTAGCTAAGATAATAATCAATTAGGTTGTACTCAAACAAAACCCGTGCTGTCTACCCTTATCGCTGATTTTCGGATTATTTTTGAACGTGACCCCGCCGCCCGTAACTGGCTGGAGGTCTTGTTTTGCTATCCTGGTTTACAAGCAATTCTGTTTCATCGCCTTGCCCACAGCTTGTATAAACTGAAGATACCCTTCGTTCCTCGCTTTATTTCTCACTTAGGTAGATTCTTCACTGGTATTGAAATTCATCCAGGGGCGCAAATGGGTAAGGGAGTTTGCATTGACCACGGTATGGGTATCGTTGTGGGTGAGACAGCCATCATTGGAGATTACTGCTTGATTTACCAAGGAGTTACTTTAGGGGGAACAGGAAAAGAAAGTGGCAAACGCCACCCTACCCTTGGAGAAAATGTTGTAGTTGGCGCTGGTGCTAAAGTTTTGGGTAACATCCAAATTGGTGACGATGTACGTATTGGTGCTGGCTCAGTAGTATTGAGAGATGTACCTTCTGATTGTACTGTGGTGGGAGTTCCAGGCAGAGTTGTTTATCGCTCTGGAGTTAAGGTAAGCCCGTTGGAACACGCAAGTCTACCAGATTCTGAAGCTGCTGTGATTAGGGCTTTAGTTGATCGTATTGAGTCTTTAGAAAAGGAAATAACTAGTCTCAAAAAACAACAGTGCCAAACTCATGTCCTCGCTGCTGTTGCTACTTCTAAGTTAGATATTACCGAAGAAGATACCCAAGGAAAATCTTGCCGTCTTAGCGACAAGGAGATACAAGAGTTTTTAGAGGGGACAGGTATTGCTAAGAGGTAGACAATATCTACCCTTTACCCCCGTTAGCCATTCTTGAGAAACTGAATTGTGAGTGTTTAAGCCGATTGAGTATTGTACCCACTCCGGTTTACTATGGACTTGCGATGAAATATAGCGAATCAATGTTTTTAACTCCCGCTTTCTGTAGTAAACACGGCGACCAACAAGCGTGTACCCTACCTCCGCAAATATATCGTGCCACTAAACACAGACTTAGTATTAGTCGAATTTTGCTTAACCATTAGCAAATCTTACATTTAGAAACATTTCTAAATGTGTAGTCTTGGTATAGACTGAACCAAATGATAACTTTAAATCAATAGATTTTTATCTATAAAAGTGCGTTTAAATCAAAGATTACTACTTAGACAACTTACAAATTCATGCAAATAGTTAACCGCATTCATTTTAGGAACCTACGGGGGGATATTTTCGGTGGTTTAACCGCCGCAGTTATCGCCCTACCAATGGCCCTCGCTTTCGGGGTAGCTTCTGGTGCAGGTCCAGCGGCTGGTCTTTATGGAGCCGTTTTAGTGGGCTTTTTCGCAGCCCTTTTTGGGGGAACTCCTACCCTCATTTCTGAACCAACAGGGCCAATGACAGTAGTGATGACTGCTGTCATTGCTGACTTGACTGCTGCTGATCCTGAAAATGGTCTAGCTATGGCTTTTACGGTAGTCATGCTGGCTGGGGTGTTACAAATCATCTTTGGAGTCTTGCGCCTGGGTAAATACGTTACCCTCATGCCTTATACCGTAGTTTCAGGCTTTATGTCTGGGATCGGTATCATTCTGATTATCTTACAAATAAGCCCCTTTCTTGGACAAGCAAGTCCTAAAGGTGGTGTAGTTGGTACAATCCAGAATTTGCCAGATTTATTAGCTAATATTAATCCGGCTGAGTTAGCTTTGAGTGCTATCACCGTAGCCTTACTTGTATTTACACCAGGTAAAATTAAGAAATTTTTGCCACCCCAGCTTTTAGCTTTAATCTTGGGAACAATAATTTCTTTAACTGTATTTTCTAGTGTAGAGATTCGTCGTATTATCGATATTGGTAAAATTCCTACTGGTTTGCCATCTTTACACGTACCTGTTTTTAGCCCTGAGCAACTACAGTTAATGTTTGTTGATGCTTTAGTTTTGGGGATGCTTGGTTGCATTGATGCTTTGCTTACTTCTGTGGTTGCAGACAGTCTCACCCGCACCCAACACGATTCTAATAAAGAATTAATTGGTCAAGGGCTTGGTAATATTGCTTCTGGACTATTTGGTGGAATTGCTGGTGCTGGGGCAACCATGGGAACAGTTGTTAATATCCAAGCAGGAGGACGTACGGCTTTATCTGGTTTAACTCGTGCCTTTATTTTGCTGGTTGTTGTCTTGGGGGCTGCTGGCTTAACAGAAAGTATCCCTCTAGCAGTCTTAGCCGGTATTGCCCTCAAAGTTGGTATTGATATCATTGACTGGGGTTTCTTGAAACGGGCCCACAAAGTTTCTTGGAAAGCAGCCATGATTATGTATGGGGTAATTATCCTCACGGTATTTGTTGACTTAATTGCGGCTGTTGGGGTTGGTGTATTTGTAGCTAATATTTTAACTATCGAACGCTTAAGCAAACTACAATCCAATGACGTGAAAGCAATTACCGATGCTGATGATGTCATTCTCTTAGATGAAGAAGAGAAACAACTCCTCAATGCTGGAAATGGTCGTATTCTGATTTTCCACCTTGATGGGCCGATGATTTTCGGTGTTGCGAAAGCTATTTCTCGGCAACAAATAGCTATGGAAGATCACGATGTTTTAATTCTTGATTTAAGCGATGTACCTATCTTAGGTGTAACTTCTTCTTTAGCGATTGAAAATACCATTCAAGAAGCTTGCGATAAAGGCCGCCACGTCTTTATTGTGGGAGCTGCAGGAGCAATTAAACGCCGTTTACAAAAATTTGGTATTTTACAACTCTTACCACCCCACAATTTGGTAGTAGACCGTTTAGATGCTCTCAAACAGGCCGTTACTTTAATTAAGGGATATGAACCAGATTTAGAGCCAGTAGTTGCTGATAGAAATATAGCTGAGGGTTCAAGTGCTGTTTAAGAGCAATTTCCGCTACTTGTGAGGTAAATCTTAATTAGTAATGGTGCATTTTGTACCACTTTTCAAAGGGTTAAAGGGAAGGTTTACTAGTATTTCCTTTTAACCCTTTCTTAATTAAGTATCTCTACAACTAATACTAAAAGTCAATGTTTGATCCATTTACGATACTTTGCAAGTACTCTGCGGATTTTTGTTTTTTGAGAATTGTTGCTTCCTCTAATGGCGTTGCGTAATCGTCTATTTCAGTCCTTATTGTTAGATCTGCCGCATTTTTAACTAGTATTCTTAATGCCTCAAGATCCTCTCTAGCTGCTGCCATATGTAAGGGAGTCCAATCATTTATTCCTTTCTTATTAATTGGTGCGCCACAGTCAATTAGGAGCTGTATGATTTCATATTTGTCAGGCAGATCACGCTCTATGGCGCTTAAAATTGGTGTGTAGCCCTCGTCATCACGGAAGGACAAATCTACATCCTTAGAAAGAACCCATTTCACCGATTCAAGAGAGCCACAATCTATAGCATTGGTTATCCACTGCCTATGAATAAAATCATCAACACCTTTTGGAAAGCTATCGATAACTTTCTCTGCTTCTTCTAATAACTCGATATTGCTTTCGGCTAGCAAATTTATGAGGTAACTATACTCCTTGTAAGTGCCAGTCATACCAAATCCTGTTTAAATAGCCTAAGTTATCGGTAAGGGTAGGGAGTAGGCAGTAGAGTTTGAAAACTTTTTCGGTGAATTTTGTATTTAGTTTTTAATAACCGGATTTGGCATCATGTCATATAACTTTCCTTGTGCGATCGCTTCGCTGCCCCCGTGAGGAAACTATTAGCAATTAGCAACTAGCAACTAGCAATTAGAAATGAGCAAAAACAATCTGTTCGATATCTGCTAAAGCTGCTTCAAAATCATCATTAACAACTTGATAAGCAAACTCATCTGCTGCTGCAATTTCTTCAACTGCCCTTTCTAAGCGTTTGTTGATTACTGCTTCAGAATCTTTACCCCTACCTCTTAAACGAGCCTCTAATTCTTCAATCGAAGGGGGTAAAATGAAAATACGCAGAGCTTGAGGGAAAATTTCTTTGATTTTCCTCGCCCCGATTAACTCAATTTCTAAAATTACAGAATTGCCACTATTGAGTTGTTTCTCCACAGAGGAACGAGGGGTTCCATAAAAATTGTCGGCATATTGCGCCCATTCCAATAGTTCCCCTCCCTCGATCATGGACTGAAACTGCTCTTTAGTGACAAAATAATAGTGTTGCCCCTCAACTTCTCCTTGACGAGGAGAACGAGTAGTAGCAGAAATAGAAAGATAAAGTTCGGGAAAACTCAACCTCAGCGATCGCACTAAAGTTCCTTTTCCTACGCCACTAGGGCCTGTTAACACTATTAATTGGCCTGGTTTCACAATCTTTTTTGGTTAATTGAGTTAATTGTTGTTGTTATTATCTGAGTCTTTGTGAACAACAAAGCGATTAGCTACTGTTTCTGGCTGTATAGCCGAAAGGATAACATGGCTAGAATCAGTCATAATTACAGCACGAGTACGACGACCATAGGTAGCATCAATCAGTTGTCCACGATCCCGTGCATCTGTAATGATACGCTTAATCGGGGCAGATTCAGGGCTGACTATAGCCACCACCCTATTAGCCGAGACTATGTTACCAAAGCCGATGTTAATTAGTTGAATATCCATAGGGAACAAAGGACTAAGCCATTTAGAGAGAATTAAATCGATCTATCTCCCATTCTAAGAAGATAAAACCCCTTTACTGCCAAAATAACTACTGATTTTAGTTTTTTTTGCTGTTTTTGGGCATTGAAGAAGTTGAAAATGCAACCTGTTGACTTTACTACTCTTATCGCTACTTGTTCGGAATTGCGTCGCCATTGGCTTCCTGCCCGTTTAGAACAAGTTTATCAGCGCGATCGCTATACCATTGCTGTGGCTTTACGTACTTTGGAAGGACGGGGCTGGTTAACGATTTGTTGGCATCCTCAAGGGGCGAGAGTTTGTCTTGGTGATCCTCCTCCTCGTACTCCTGACACCTTTACTTTTAGCGATCAACTACGCCATCAATTGGGAGGGTTTGCTTTGACGAAAATAGAAGTTATTGCCCCTTGGGAGAGGGTTTTAGATTTGCAATTTGCGAAACGTCCGGGAGAAGATCCCCTTTGGCATCTTTATGTAGAAATTATTGGTAAGTATAGCAATGTTATCCTCACCGATGCTAAAAACCTTATTGTTACCGTTGCCCATCAAGTTAGCCAACAACAATCTAGTGTTCGTACTATCCAAACGGGACAACCTTACGAATTTCCCCCAGTTTTAACAGGTACTTTCCCCAGTTTAAAAGAATCCCAGGCTTCCTGGCAAGAAAGAGTTAATTTGATACCAGGAACTCTCAAAAGCCAGTTGATGAAGAGTTATCGCGGTTTAAGCCCCCGCATTGCCCAATCAATAATTCAAGTAGCAGGGTTAGATCCTCAACAATCTAATCAAAGTTTGTCAATTACGGATTGGCAAACTCTGTTTCAATTTTGGCAGCGATGGTTAATCATTCTGGAAAAAGAACAGTTTGAACCGGGTTGGACTGAGGATGGTTATACCGTTTTGGGTTGGAATATAATCAAACCAAGCAAAGATGTCCAAACTTTACTAAATCGCTATTATACCGACGCACTTAACCAACAAGTTTTCCAGCAGTTGCACCACCAACTAACTCAAAAGATCACTAATCTTTTAAAGAAGTTACGCCAAAAAGCCCAAACTTTTCAACAACGATTAGGACAATCTGACGAAGCAGATCGATATCGCTACCAAGCTGATTTGGTTATGGCACATCTTCAGCAATGGCAACCGGGAATGAAGATGATGGAATTGACTGACTTTGAGACGGGAAAGCCTGTGAAGATTGCGTTTAATCCGGAAAAAAATGCTGTACAAAATGCTCAAGCTTTGTATAAACGCCACCAAAAACTAAAACGTACCCGGCAGGCAGTAGAACCCTTATTAAAGGAAGTGGCAGGGGAAATTGCTTACCTAGAACAAATCGAAGATGCCTTGCAACAATCGGCTAAATATAATCATCCTCAAGACTTAAAAACTTTAGAAGAGATTCGCGAAGAACTTATTGAACAAAAATACCTCGCTTCTAAACAATATAGCCGTAGTAGCAAAGATGATTCTCAACCCTACCGCTATGTTTCTCCTGGTGGTTATGAAATTTTAATTGGACGTAATAATCGCCAAAATGATATTTTAACCTTCCGTACTGCTGTGGATTACGATTTGTGGTTCCATACCCAAGAAATACCCGGCAGCCATGTATTATTACGCTTGGAACCAGGGGCTGTTGCCCAAGACGTGGATTTACAGTTTACTGCTAACTTAGCAACCTATTATAGTCGCGCCCGGAATAGTGATTCTGCTCCTGTAGTATATACTGAGCCTAAAAATGTTTATAAACCCAAAGGGGCAAAACCAGGAATGGCTATTTATAAACAAGAACGCATCATCTGGGGTCATCCGCAAGAAGCGATTAGCTATCTAAAAGAGGATCGCTAGAAAGATGATTTAAGCTAATTAGGCAAGTCTGTACCTTCTGTTACAATAAATATTAAGAAATCTTACTAGCCTGCGCCTGGGAACGCAAAAGCTTGGATTTCCAACAATTAAGCGACAATATTTTTTTTGCCAGTAGTTGGGACTACTGGCTTTTTTTTATTGCTATTTGCTAGTTGCTAGTTGCCTCTCCCTATTTCCCTATTTCCCTACCTCTCTACCTCCCCCATCAAGGGAAACTCTAGTCATCAATCGCCGCAGTTAATACTTCTATCAAACTCATATCTGCCATATCATCCATTGTCACGGTATCGCAAATATCGAACTTAGCCCCTACTCCTTCTAGATCATCATCTAAGGCTTTGAGAAACTTTGTGGCACTCGCATCATTACCAACTTGGATAAAAGAAACGGCCAACTCTTCATCTTTTTCCATTTTGCGAGTAGCATCAATGATAGTTTCTATAACGGCACGAAGGTTATCAGGGCTACCATCAGTGACAACTAAAATTGTTTCACCATTAGGTTTAGTTTGGCCGTTAGCTTTGCGTTGAAAATAACTTTTAAAAGCGTCGTTGAGGACAGCAGCAAGATTGGTAGTACCAACAGGATCATTTTCTAAAAAGATTTCCTCAACCTTATCAGCAGTAACGTCGTCGTAGCGTTTAAAGCGACTGGAAAATAGGTAGACAGTGATGCCATCAGGGTCAAATCTTTCACATTTACGGGCTAGGGCAAGGGTTGATTCTTCTGCTAACTGCCAGCGAGTCATGCCATTTTCAGTTTTAACAGACATACTCCCGCTTTTATCGAGAATTAGGGTATAGTCACGGTCTTTCACTAACATTGCCTCTACACTATCTAAATTTTTACCGATTACTTAGCTACCACGTATTTAAACGACATATCATCAATATGATTGGTACAAGCTAAAGTATTTAAGTTCAACTTATTACTTATTACTTAAGGCGGTTGGCTATGGGTTCAAAGCATGGGCTTTTAAGTCTGCTAAACTCACATACTCCAAAGCTAAAGCATGGGTTGATTCTAATAGTACTGCTGGGGCAACACCCGCTTCAAGGGCTTCTTGCCAACGTGAAGCACATAAACACCAGCGATCGCCTGGTTTAAGTCCGGGAAATTGGTATCCGGGATTAGGAGTACTAAGATCATTACCCTTTGCTTTGGAAAATTCTAAAAACTCTTGGGTAACTTGGGCGCAAACAATATGTGCGCCCATGTCTCCGGAACCAGTATTACAAATACCGTCGCGATAAAATCCTGTCATCGGAGAGGTACAACATACCTGTAGATCGCTGCCTAAAACATTTGTCGCTGAAGCCATAATATCAAATTTGCTCTTATTACTTACGATAAATTTAGAGAAGTAGAGAGATGGGGAAGCCCAGAGGTAGGTAGTCTTTGCAACTATTATTTTTGTCTAACTTATCATCAGGATTGGAGATAACTGACCTACCGCACAACCCTCTTGATAAATAATAAATGTTAAATGTTGAACGGTAAATGTTAAATGTTAAATGTTAAAGTGCAAATTTTGCTGATTATCCTAGCTATTGGTATTGGCTTAGTTGCAATCACCGAAATTGCTTTACGGTTGCTGTTTGGTTTTGGCAATCCTCCCCTTTATATTGCTGATGAGGAAATTGGTTATTTACTAGCCCCCAAACAAAAGTTACGACGCATGGGTAACTACATTGAGATTAATGACTATTCTATGCGTAGTGGAGAGGTTGTTCCAAAACCACCTCAGAATAGCCTGAGATTACTTTTACTAGGAGATTCCGTCGCTAATGGGGGGTGGTGGACTGACCAAAAAAACACCATTTCTGCTTTAATTAGAGAGCAACTAGCTTCTCTTGATACAAACCAAGAAATTGAAGTCCTCAATGCTTCAGCGAATTCCTGGGGACCACGTAATCAACTAGCTTATTTACAGAAGTTTGGTACATTTGAATCCCAAGTCTTAATCCTCTTAATTAACACAGACGATCTTTTTGCCACAGCCCCTACCTCATTACCCGTAGGGCGCGATTCCAATTACCCCAATCAAAAGCCTCCTTTAGCTTTAATTGAAGTCTACAACCGCTACATCACCTCTCCCCAACCTATTCCTGGCATGGCAGAAGTGCAAAAAGAAGGAGGCGATCGCGTCGGTTTTAATTTAGAAGCGATCGCGAAAATCAAAAATCTTAGGGATGAAAAAGGCTCAAAGTTTATTTTAGCCATGACTCCTTTATTAAGAGAATTAGGAGATAATGGGCCGAGAGATTATGAAGTAAAAGCGAGGGAACGCTTGTTAGAATTTACTAAATTACAAAATATTGAATACATTGATTTTTTATCTCTATTTAATCAAGTAAAGTCTCCAAATTCTCTTTATCGAGATCATATTCATCTTAGCGTTTTAGGGAATGAGTTAGTAAGTGAAACTATTTCTCAAACAATTAAAAAATAGTGAGGAAATTATTCATTGAAAGAGTTTGACAAACCCATCCCGTTAGAATGTATCAATATCATTAAAAAGACTAGAGCAAATCTATTTGCTTGGCGTGGTCAGTTTTCACCTCAGCTTATTGAAGTTATATTAGAATTCTACTGTCTTCCTAATTCAGTTATTCTTGACCCATTTGTAGGTAGTGGAACTGTTTTGTTAGAAGCAGGAAATTTAGGTTTTGAAGCATATGGCTTTGAAGCCAATCCTGCCGCTTGGATTTTAAGTAGAACTTATGAACTTATCAATAATACTCAGCGTAGAAAAAATATTCAGAGAGTAAGAGAAAGAATAGACTCGAAATTCCCTTTTAAAATCTTTGATAATAATACTAAAGTAGATGGTTTAGCTGAAATTATTAGAGAAATTAAACAAGATTTAGATGAAGAGTCAAGAAAAGTCTTAGAAACTTTCGTGATTTTGCTCGATTCTTGACAAAAATGAGATTACTAATGAATTTATACAGGCTAAATTTTATAATTTAGTCAATCTTATAGAGCAACTACCCTTATCTGAAAAGCAAATTAAGGTAGGCTTATCTGACGCACGCTCTCTACCACTTAAAGATAATCAAGTGGATTTTGTCCTAACTTCACCACCATACATAAATGTATTTAACTATCATCAAAACTATCGGAAATCTGCTGAGCTTTTAGGATGGAATTTGTTGAAAATTGCCAAATCAGAAATTGGCTCCAATAGAGCTAATAGAGGAAATCGTTTTTACACTGTAGTACAATACTGTTTAGATATAGCTGAGACTCTTAGAGAAATTGCTAGAGTAAGCACAACAAATGGTCGAATTGTTTTGATTGTAGGACATCAATCAAATGTTCTTGGAGTCCCTTTTTACAATGCTGATATTATTGATGAAATTGGGACTAAATCTGGTCTTTTTGTTAAATTAATTAGGCAAAAGAGGGAGTTCAAAAACAAGTTTGGTAAAATTATTAGAGAAGATATAATTAATTTTGTAAACATTAATGATCAGTATTGTAAAAAAAAATTAGAAAATACAGCTAGAGAAGTTGCACTAGATGTATTAAAGAGCAATTTTTCATTAGTCTCTACTAAGAATCGTACATACTTAAAAGCAGCAATTAACAAAGTTCAGGATATTAGAAAAACAGCTATTTTAGCTCAAGACCACTCAACTTACCTTTTACAAAAACATCCCTCTTCGTAAGTCCCACTTATTTTTGCCTTTACTCAATCAATGCCCGAACTTTCTCATCCTCATTACCAAAAACTAATAGCTTGCTTAAGTAATCGTCGGCTTCCTGAAGCTGATAAGAAAAGATTAGAAGAAGCAGTAATTCGTTACCATCAGTGGATTGCCATCCTTGAGAGAATTGAGCGTGGCCAAACAGACACAGTAAGACAAATGGTTGAAGCTACTAATGACTATAAACGATTTATTGAACTAGATTTAATATTTGATAGTCCCGAAAACTTTTTGTATCGTCAAAAAGGGCAACTAAAGCTAGATAATACAATTTTAGAAGAGTTTTTACCTCAATTAGTTTTTCGCAGTTTAAGAAGAATAGATAATTCTTTTGAGTTAGGTCCGAGAAAAACGTTCTCAGGGCTTAGTTTTTTGTCTTCAATTGGGAACCCAGGACAGGGTGGCGAAGCTGTTGTAAAATCAAAAGATCAAGATTTTATACTTGGTAAAAAGCTCTACCTAAAATCATCCTTCGATGCAGAATTTAAAGATTATAAGCTAATTAAATCGCATTTAGGATATGTCTGTGCTGAATGTAAAACAAATTTAGATAAAACCATGTTTCAGGAAGCTGTTGCTACCAGTAGAGATTTGAAGGTTGCTGTTCCTGGTTCGTTATATTTCCTAATCTGTGAATTTCTTGATATGACACCAGTATCAATAGTTTCAACTCAGATTGACGATGTTTTAATTGTACGTAAGACTAAGCGTATGTCATCGAATATTAGACAAGAGTATAGAACACCGGAGGAAAGAAAACTTCGCCGACAGGAATATATTGACTTCTTGGATTCTTCTAAATATTACCCTGATGTTTTTCAAAGGATGATTGACAAAATTCAAGTTGTAATTGATGATGCAAATCCATCAATACACAGGGTTCTTGAAGATGGACATTTCTAGATTATATCTCTTATATTCAGAAGCTCTTTGAGATTAGACAAATCTTTTACCACACACTAACACAATACACAAATAAACTATGTGCCGAATATTAGGCTATCTTGGTTCACCTTTAAAATTAGAAAAAATTCTTTCTCAACCAGAACATTCCTTAATTGTTCAAAGTTATCAACCCCAGGAAATGATTTCGGCAACAGTTAATGCTGATGGTTTTGGCATTGGTTGGTATCATCCCAACCAAGATACTACTACTCCTTTTACTTACAAAAACATCTTACCTATTTGGAGTGATATTAACTTACCCCATCTTAGTCGCTATATAGAGTCAGGATGTGTTTTAGGTTATGTACGTAGTGCTACGGCTGGTTTAGCAGTAGATTTTAGTAATTGTCAACCTTTTAGCCAAGAAAAACTTCTTTTCTTACACAACGGTTTTATTCATAACTTTCGCCATAGTTTATATCGCCAGATTAGGAATTGTTTAAATGATTATAGTTATGAATTAATTGATGGCAATACTGATTCAGAACATATTTTTGCTTTAATCATTAATCATTTGCAACTTAATCCAGAAATGAGTTTGGAAACAGCTTTAGATAAAACTCTCCATCAACTCAATGAGTTAGCAAGCCATCCTAAAGTTCTTTTTTCTGCTAATGTTCTTATTTCCACAGGGAAAAAATTAGTTGCTTCCCGTTATGCAAATCGTTCCCCCGCCCCTTCTTTATATTGGCTAAAAAATGATCCTCATTATCCCGATGCGGTGATTATTGCTTCTGAACCCCTATTTGCAGGAAACTGGAAGAGTTGTCCAGAACAAAGCCTGATTATTGTCGAGGAAAATCTTGAAGTTACTATCCATCAACTCTAAACGAGAAGTTATTAGGGAAGCTTTGCAGCAAAGTCGCAGCAGTACCCTAGATTTATTTACTAACCTTGATGCCAAAACTTTTTGTCAACAGGCACACGGAGATTTTAGCCCTGTGGGTTGGCATTTAGGACATATTGCTTATACAGAAGCTTATTGGATTTTGTCAGGTTGTGGCGGTTTGCCGACTCTGTTTCCTCAATATCAGCGACTATTTGCTGCTGATGGTTTACCAAAAGTAGAACGGCAGAATTTACCAAGTTACGATGTTATTAAAGATTATTTGGATACCATTAGGGAAAAGGTTTTAGTTTATTTAACCACAGCCCCTTTAGAAGAGGAAGAACGTCTTTGGCATTGGTTAATTCAACACGAAAGTCAACATAATGAAACCATCAGTTTCATCTTACAAATGTTGCGAGGTGGTGATTATTATCCTGTTAAATCAGATTCTCAAAGAGAAAGTTTTCCTTCTTCGATGGTGAAAATTCCTGGAGGAAGTTTTATCATGGGAAGTAATTGCCTTGAAGCCCAGGATAATGAACGTCCTGCTCAAGAAGTTTGTTTAGATAGTTATTGGATTGATACTTATCCTGTTACTTGTAGCCAATACCAAGAATTTATCAACGCAGGTGGCTATCAAAACTCTCGATGGTGGTCTAAACTTGGTTGGCAATGGTTACAAACAAATCCGGTTAATCAACCTTTATACTGGTCTGATGGGCTAAAAAATAGCATTCGCCCGGTTTGTGGTGTCAGTTGGTATGAAGCTGATGCTTATGCCCGTTTTGTAGGTAAAAGATTACCTACAGAAGCAGAATGGGAAAAAGCGGCTATAGGAAATAGTAATACAGGAGAAAAAGCAATTTATCCTTGGGGTGAAGATTTTCCGCAACCCCAAAGATGTAATCACAATAACTTGGTGGGAGAAACTACTCCTGTTAATGCTTATCTTCCAGGTAGAAGTAGGTTTGGTTGTTATGATTTGTTGGGTAATGTTTGGGAGTGGACTAATACTTGGTTCGATGGTTATGAAGGTTTTACTGGCTATCCTTACCCAGGTTATTCCCAAGCCTATTTTGATGGGCAACACCGAGTTTTAAAAGGAGGAAGTTGGGCAACTCGTCCCTGGGCTTTACGCGCTAGTTTCCGCAACTGGTATTATCCAAATGTGAGGCAGATTTTAGCGGGTTTTCGCTGTGCCAAGGATAACTAAATTTGCTTTTCTTCTACCTTTGTTTGGGAGGTAATTCTTGATTAGCAATCAAATAGATTTAATTTGAGTATGCCAGCTAAAGACATATTTCATAATACAGTCTAGCTCTTGGTCAATGTCTCAACTACCGTTCAGCATTGAGCTTGACCGAACCTGATCGGATTTTGTATTTAGCTATTCCAGTAGATGTTTATGATGAGTTTTTTAGTCGCAGGTTTATTCAAAGAATTATTAGCGAATATAAACTTAAATTACTAGTTTTTAATCCAGAGCAAGAGGAGATTGTTATATGGGGAGACTAAATTATCAAGAAATAGTCCAAAAAATCTTGGAAATTCATGCCAAAAATCGCTCAAATAGTCAGACAGAAGTCAAATTATTATTTGACACTGATCGCGATCGCTATCAAGTTATGAATATTGGTTGGCAAGAGCTAAGACGAATATTTGCTTGTCTTATTTATGTAGAAATTAAAGATGGTAAAATTTGGATTGAACGCGATGGTACGGAAATCGGAGTTGCTAATGAATTAGTAGAAGCTGGAGTTCCTAAACAAGATATAGTTTTGGCTTTTAAAGCTCCATACAAACGAAAATTTACTGACTTTGCTGTTAGTTGAAACCTTAGCAATACAATCTAATACCTGATAGCTCATTCTTCAGCCTTTGTTGGTGAAGGCATCAAACTTTCTTGGGCAGAAGCGGTAACAACTCTCGCCCCTTCATAAACTGGTGTGGGCATCTTGTCATTAATCTGCTGCATCAAACTAGACATTTCTAAAGCATCCATAGCATAACTCCAACCCAAATTACTTTTAATGCCAGCCCTTTCTAACGCTTGCTGCATCGTATCTGTAGTTAAAATACCAAAAATAACTGGTACTCCGGTTTGAAAACCCACCGCCGCAATGCCTTTCGCTGCTTCGGCTGCTACATAATCGAAGTGAGGGGTTTGTCCTTTGATAATTGCCCCTAAGCAAATTATGGCATCGTAGCCACCGGATAAAGCTAACTTGCGGGCGACTAAAGCGACTTCAAAACTACCTGGAACCCAAACATAATCAACTTGACTACCATGGGGGTTAATATCGATGCCGTGGCGTTTTAAACAATCTTGACAGCCAGATAAAAGTTTGTTGGTAACAAGGTCATTAAAACGAGCAATAACAATTGCGAAACGAGCGGGGGAAGAGGTCGTTGGTGCAAAAGTCCCCTCAAAAACTGCCATAATTTAGACTAAGTAAGGTTAAAAGGTTGTAGGTTGTAGATTACCAAAAACTCACAACCAACAACCAAGAGAAAATTTTACACTACGAAAAAATTCAGGACTCCCACTACAACCACTAAAATAGTCCAGACACCAGAACCAAGATAAAGTAGTTTCTTAGATTGATCCCAATATTGAGGAGTAGCATAGGCAACAGGTACGCCGACTACCATAACAAAGGAAAACAAAACTAAAGCAGTAAGTGCTAATTGAAAAATAATCGTCATTTTATTAATCTCCTAAACAGTCTTAATTTGATTATCTTAAAACTTTTTTTACCATACAATGGACTTAATTTTATGCCATCAAACCGCTGACTTCGATGCAGTAGGGGCAGCCGTTGGTTTAACTCGCTTAAAAGCTGGAGGAAAAATTGTCTTAACGGGAGGAGCGCATCCTACTGTTAGAGAGTTTTTAGCCCTACATCGCAATGCTTTAGCTATTGTAGAACGGCGCAGTGTAGATCCCCAAAAAATTCGTTCTTTAATTATTCCTGATACCCAAAAACGGAGTCGCTTAGGTAAGGCAGCGGAGTGGTTTGATTTACCCAATCTCAAAACTATTGAAGTCTACGATCACCATATGGGTGCGGAGATGGATATTCCCGCCACTTATAGTGTCATTGAACCTGTGGGGGCGGCTACAACTTTAATTGTTGAACAACTTCAAAAACATGGAATTGATTTAACTTCTGCCGAAGCTACGGTGATGGCTTTAGGTATCCATGTTGATACGGGTTCATTAACTTTTGATCAAACTACTCCCCGTGATGCCCTAGCTTTGGCTTGGTTAATGGCACAAGGGGCCAACTTATCCTTAATTGCGGAATATAGTCATCCTAGTTTGTCGCCACAATTGCAACAATTGTTAACACAATCTCTAAATAATTTACGTAAAGTAACGATTCGGGATTGTACTCTCAGTTGGATTTTACTAAAAACCGATACTTTTATACCAGGATTAGCTAGCTTAGCCTCAGAAATATTAAAGCTAACGGAAGTAGATACTCTGTTGCTAGCCCATGAATATGGCACAAAAAAGCCTGAAGAGAAAAAAATAACGATTATTGGGCGATCGCGACTCCCGGAAACTGATTTCAATCAACTATTCCAACCTTTAGGAGGAGGGGGCCATGGACAAGCTGCCTCTGTTACCCTACGCCTTAATAAAGATAAACCTTTTAAATTAGCAGAACTTGTCGAAAAGTTACAAAAACAAATTCCTTACCCCCTCACCGCCAGGGATTTAATGTCATCTCCTGTACGGACTATTCGCCCAGAAACCACCATTGAACAGGCACAGAGTATCTTACTGCGTTATGGTCACTCTGGACTATGTGTCGTTAATACCAGCGACAAACTTGTGGGGATTATTTCCCGTAGAGACATAGATTTAGCCCTACACCACGGCTTTCACCATGCCCCAGTTAAAGGTTATATGTCTAGCAACCTCAAAACCGTTACCCCAGCAACCATCATCAGCGAAATTGAATCTTTGATGGTAACTTACGATGTGGGTAGATTGCCGGTGCTAAAAGATGAACAGCTTATCGGTATCGTCACTCGCACCGATATATTACGCCAACGTCGAGGAGGAAATCAGTTAGAGAAAGAGGAAACTAGTAACGCTTCCCCTATAGCCTTTCTTCTTCCTCCTAATGCTCAATCCTTAATTTCTCAACAAATCCTCCAATTTCTTGATTTAGCCTCCACAGAAGCCGAGAAAAGGGGCTGGAACCTCTATTTAGTTGGGGGTGCAGTTAGGGATTTGTTGCTACGGCAGCAAAATGAGGCAAATCCAGACAACATCTCGCCTCTACAAGATATTGACCTAGTAGTAGACGGCTTTCATGAGGCAGCCAATGCCAATGCCGGGGTAGAATTAGCCAAAGCCTTACAAATAGAGTTTCCTAACTGTCGCTTAGAAGTTCACGGTGCATTTCAAACAGCAGCTTTACTGTGGCATCATGACTCACAATTTGGTAATCTCTGGGTTGATATTGCCACTGCGAGGACAGAATTTTATCCTTACCCCGCAGCTAACCCTGTAGTGGAAGCAAGTTCCATTCGCCAAGACTTATATCGCCGCGACTTCACCATCAACGCCTTAGCCTTAAAACTCACCAATTCCCAAACAGGGGAATTACTCGACTTTTTTGGGGGAATCTTGGATTTAGAATCCCATCAAATTAGAGTCCTACATCCCAACAGTTTTATTGAAGATCCCACCCGTATTTATCGTGCGGTAAGATTTGCTGTCCGTTTAGGGTTTACTATCGAGTCCCAAACAGAATCTTACATCCGTTATGCGATCGCTAGTGGAGTTTACGAACGTTCTCAAGCCGAAAATCACTCTCCACCCGCTTTAACTACCCGCTTAAAAACGGAATTAAAATATATTCTCCAAGCCCCTTATTGGAAACGGGCTTTACAAGTTCTCCAGTCCCTAGAGGCTTTACGCTGTCTCCATCCGGACCTTAAACTAGATAAGCAATTATGGTGGCAAATACGCTTACTAGACCGTTGGTTAAGAAAATTCGATCCGGACAACAGCCTTAACCATTGGCTAATGAGACTAGAACTAATCCTTGCTAAACTTCCTGGGGAAACTGGTAGCAAGGTAGCAACTAATCTGCAATTACCCCTCAATACTGTTCAAAGATTACAAAATCTTGCTTCAGTAGAAAGGAAAATTGTTAATGAACTGAGACAATCTCTGCTTCCGAGTCAAGTAGTTAAACTATTACGGCAGTACAAACTACCAACCCTCGCTTTATTAGCAGTAAAAACTCCCCGTCAGATACGCAAACTAATTTGGCAGTATCTTATCCATTGGAGGAATGTCCAATCGCCTTTAAACGGCAATGACCTCAAAGCCCTTGGTTATCAACCAGGGCCACAATATCGCCAAATACTCGACGATTTACTAACAGCTAAGTTAGATAGCAAAATCAGCGATCGCGCTGAAGCAAAAAATTACTTACGAAGTAATTACTCATAAGGGTGCATTTATTACGAAAAGTAACATAATAGGTTAGACAACCCAACGTAACTTATGACCTGCACCGCAACCTCTTCTACCCTTAAAGATGGTAAATATTGCCTGAATGCCTCTATCGGTCAAGGTATCTTTAGCTGCACTTACCAGGGAATTGAACAACAATCTAAGCAACCAGTAATAATTAAAACTTTAGGGCAAAACTTAGTCACTCACCCTGACTTTGAACAGTTTAAAAGCAAATTTCTGTACCTTGCCCAAAAGCTGAGTACTTGTCGCCACGAAAATTTAGTTCCGGTGCTAGATATATTTGAAGAAGAGGGTAAACCTTATGTTGTTTATGAACGTATTATTGGACCAAATTTAGCTACTTTTATCGAACAAACAGGTAACTTAAACCCCGAAAAAGCAGTCCAATACATCAGTCAAATTAGTGCTGCTGTAGCTACTCTTCATCATGCCAATCTTCAACACCTTGATATTAAACCTCAGAATCTCATCCGCCAAAACAGAACTGGTAAAGTAATCTTAGTAGACTACGGTTTAACCTGTGAGTTGACTCCAGAAATAAAACAAACCCACGGTAACTTAGTATCTCCTGGTTATGCAGCTATGGAGTATTATCTTCCCGAAAGTAGCCTTAACGCCGCTACCGACATTTATGCTTTAGGTGCAACCCTATTAACCCTAATCACAGGTAAAGAAGCAACACCAGCGCTTTTAAGGGCTAATCAAACTGTTCCTGAAGAACTGCGCCATGGTTTTCAAGAAGAAAATTCTGCCAAAAAGCTTAATCCTACTCTCAAAAAAGCAATTATCCAAAGTTTAGCAATTGAGGCAAAAGAATCGTCCCCAAACTATCCAGAACTGGCTAGAACTTTTACCTCAAGAAAAAGAACAAACAACCTCTGCTCCTAACCTTATTCAACCATCTCAAACTATTAAGAAAATCCCTCAACCTAGTAAGCCCAAAAAAACCAAACTTAAGTCCTCAAAAAAATCTCATTATCAATACCCCTTCAAAGCCTTAATAATGACTAGTATGGTGGCAGCTTTTGCCGGGCTTGGTTTTGGTTTAGCTATACGTCTTAATCGGCCTGAAGAACCTGGTTCAACAATTTTTCATACTGAACAGTCTTTTCCAGAACGTCCAGACTGGCAAATCAAGGACAACCCTTAGTTGATAAACGAGCGCGGAGGGACTTGAACCCCCGACACCCAGGACCGGAACCTGGTGCTCTATCCGCTGAGCTACGCGCCCTCTCAAGCTATTATTAACAATAACATATTATTCAATAATAAACCCTTACCTTAATAACTAGTACTTGCTTTCCAAAAGAAATAAATAGCTAAAATTACTAATAGGGTACGAAACATTAAACTAACTACTTTTTCCGGTAACTTTGGTAAGAAACGAGTACTAAATTGAGCGCCAATTAATCCCCCTGTACCTAAAACCAAGCCCTCTAACCACAAAACATTGCCTCTTTGTGCATGGCCTAAACAAGCAGCGATTGAAGAAATAACAATTGCTCCTAAGCTAGTTTGAATAGCGGCTTTGATTTTTTCTCCTAATAACAACATTTGCAAAGGAACCATAATTACACCGCCCCCAACCCCAAATAAACCAGCTAATAAACCTGCTATTGCCCCTGTGGCAATACGGCTTAAAATAGGGTTAATTTTTACTTGTTGATTTTGCTTGTTTTTACTTAACGAATATTTACGTAAGGTTACTAAAAAAATGTTGGCAAGTAACAAAAATCCGAAGGCAGTTTCTTTAACATAGTCTGGTAACTTAGCGACTAAATAAGCTCCCCATAAAGCAGTAAATATTGCTGGCAATCCTAATAAAATAATGTGCTGCCAATTTAAGTAACCCATACGCCAATTTTGTAGGGTTCCTGAAGCAGAAGTCATGACAATAGCCAAACTGCTAGTAGCTACACTTTGGTCATAGGAATAACCGAAAATAGCTAAAATCGGTACTAAAACCGTACCTCCACCAATACCAAGTAATCCTGCCAAAAGTCCAGAGGAAAGTCCCCCCAGTGCAAGGAGCAACCAAATCATAAATAATTAAACCCCATACATTTAAGTATTTTTTCAAGGAAAACCGAAGATATCAGAGCAACTTAGTTACTTTTTTTATTCCTCTATTGTGGGTAAGTGTGATGGCAAATTCTTGTCTCCATAGATCAAAATAGTATAGAGAAGAACGAATGCCAATTAATCTTTAGTCAGAATAGCGAAAGGGGATTACTAGGATGTACGTCTATCGTACCTCGCAATTCAACCGGGAATTAGAACGCCAAAAGAACCTGCAACCGCAAGTTGAACGGTTGTGTAGCGAGTTGGCTACCATGAGGTTAGATGAAGTGCAGTCACGGTTTGAACGAGTATATCCTTACCTGAAACGTAAAGAAGGCAATTTGCGCTTAATTGCCAGGATTTATCGCTTTGGTAAAGAACATATCCTTTGTTGGTTGGTGATTTTTCGTCGTGGCGATCGCAGGTATGAAGAGTTTTTGCGAGAGAGGGAACAGTTTAAGCATAGTTCTTGGGATGGGGAATTACAACCGAGTAAACTAAAGCAATGGCTCAAAGAACAAAAAGCCCTGAATCAAATTAAGCAACCTAGATCCCAGCCCTTAACCCCAGAGTTACTACCTTGGTTAGATCGCCCTAATTGGGAAATAGATACTGATGGGGTATCTATTTATGAAAGCGAGTCTTGGGTAAATCAATTTCAAACCCCAGAAATAGAGAGTCGTTGGTTGGTTTTTAACCAGATGATTGCTGAGATTGCTGATGCCGAGACTTTTATCGGCGAAGATACTATTTGGTCAGATGTTAAACTGCACAGCAAAGATGATTGCTATGTTCTCTACAGTAAAATTAATACTGCCGATACTCCTCCTTTAAAAGTAGTCTTTCTCCTTGCACCTTTTTTCAGCAACCCTTCCAGGGTACAAATTGCCAGAATTGTAGAACAAATCCCTTCTCCTTTAGCTTTAAAAAATCGCCAATTTTCCGCCCCCATTTCCATTGCAGCTTTGTTTAGCAATTTGAAAATAGACGAACTTAACCCTTTAGCTAAACGTGCCTATCCTGGTTATTTATTAGCGGATGAAACTAGTTGGCTAGCTATTGAAAAAGAAGAAACTGCTAACTTAGCCCTTTCCGCCGAAGAAAAGGCGATTCTCCACTCTGTTTCTACGGCTAAGGCTTCCTTACCCCTATTTTTAAACGGGCAAGCAGGTAGCGGCAAATCAACCATGCTTTTTCATCTCTTCGCTGATTATTGCTACCGCCACCTTTGCCATTGCCAAGCAGAAGGCAAAGATATTTTAAGCAAACCCCATCCCTTATTTTTGGCTTATAATGAACGCCTCCTCAAAGTTGCTAAAGAAAGGGTGATTCCTTTATTAGAATCCCATCACCGCTTCCTCGCCAGAAAAGAGGAATTAACCCAAATTCCCGATTTGAGTCCTTTTTTTCAAACCTTCAGAAGCTTTTTACGCAACCTTTTACCCAAAGAAGAAAGCGATCGCTTCAACGATGCTAAATATATTTCTTTCCACCGCTTCCGACAACTATACAAACATAACCCTTGGGAATATTCCCCAGAACGTTCTTGGTTAGTCATTCGTACCTTTATTAAAGGCTACCATCTTGATGAGCGAGATAATTACCGTTCCCCGGAAGATTATTTAGAAATTCCGAAACGAGAAAGAACAGTTCCCCCAGAAGAGTTTGCTGCCATCTACGAAAATGTTTGGAAGTGGTACAAACAAAGAACTAAAGAACAAGGGGAATGGGATGATCAAGATTTAATTAGGAGGGTATTGCAACTCAAATCCTATTGCCCAGAGTATACAGCCATTTTCTGTGACGAGGCTCAGGATTTTACTCAACTGGAGTTGCAACTGATCATGCGCCTGTCAGCCTTTTCTCAATATGATTTGGAACACCAACATATTGAATGCCTCCCTTTTGCTTTTGCTGGTGATCCGATGCAAACCCTTAATCCCACAGGATTTCGTTGGGCTAGCCTTAAAGCAGGATTTTATAACGAGGTGATTACCGCTTTATCTCCCACAGGCAAATTGGGTTTGGAGATGAATTTTACTGAGTTAGAGTCAAATTACCGCTCCTTACCTGCCATTGTTGGAGTTAACAATTTAATTCAATTATGGCGAGTGGTTTTATTTGATATCCCGGAATTAAAACCCCAGAAACCGAGAAAAACTGGTGAATTTGTACCACAAAAATATATCATCGGGGAAAATATGCTCCCGGAAGCGGTTAAATATTACCTGCAAGATACGATTATTATTGTTCCTTGTGATGAAGGAGCAGAAGCTGACTACCTACAAAGGGACGAACATCTGCGTTATTTATTAGGGGAAGGCAATAACGTAGAGCCCCATTGGAATATTTTAAGTGCGATCGCCGCTAAGGGATTGGAATTTAGACAGGTGGTTTTATATAAATTTGGAGAATTTTGCCAGCCGGAAGCTTGGGAAAGTCATGATCACGCCAATGAGGAAGTAAAATACTTTTTCAATAAACTCTATGTCGCCTCTAGTCGGGCAACAGAACGTTTGTTTATTGTGGATACTCCTTTGGGTGAAAGAAAATTGTGGCAAAAAGCTAGCGATCCCAGAGAATTAGAAGAGTTCCTTGGGGAGTTAAAGCAAGAAAAAAAACAGCAACAATGGCGAGAGGCAATTCAACTAATTAGTTTGGGAACCCGCCCCCATGAAATTGCGACAGATGACCTAGAATCAATCGCTAAAATCTTTGTTACAGAAGGGTTAAATACTGAAAATCCTGAACTTCTCCGCAGGGCGCAAGGTGCTTATCAACGCCTCAATAAACCTCAACAAGCGGCGTTGTGTGAAGCAAGGGCATTGAAGTTAGAAAAACAATTTCTTACTGCTGGTAATCTCTTCTTGAAGCAAAACCTTGTTGATCAAGCCTGGGATTGTTTTTGGCAGGGTATGTGTTGGGGTAAGTTGGTTGTTTGGTATGAGTCTTTGGAAACTGGAGACTGGGAGAGGGAGAAAGAAACAGATGTACCGGAAAGTTTACGCCGAGAAATAGAGGCAGACAGGCAAACTATCTTAGATCGTCGTGAATCCTATCGCCCTTTAGTCAATTTTATGGTGGCAGAGACTGATGAAGTTGAAGCGGTAGTGCAGTTTACTGAGTTTCTTGAAGCAGGGTTAAAAGATAATAGCTTAGAAGAAAATCGCTTTGCCCCCCAATGGCAAGAAGGTGTGCAAACCTATGTTCAACGCATTACCAGATTGCTTAAAAATCAAGAAACCCCCGGAAATAAATGGGGAGAAGTTTTACAAAAATTGGCGATCGCCGGGTATAAAAATACCTATGAATTAGCTGGCAGGTGTTTTTATTTAGCAGAGAAACTGCCCCAAGCAGTAACAGTTTGGGAAGAAGGGAAATTCACCCACCTCAAAGAATACAATATTGCCAAAGCTGAAGTTGTGGGCTTGCCTGCTGGACTAGAATTTCTTGCCAAAGTTCAACCTAATGGAGGAGAGTTAATTTTAAGCGCTTGGCAACAAGCAGGCAAACCCCATGAATACCAATGGTTACGACACATTGCCCCCATTTTAGAAGCCAAACAACAATATGCTAATGCTTTACTGGTTTATACTTGGCTCGATAACTTAATCAAAGTTAAATCCTGCTTTGCCCAATTCTGGCAACAAACATCTTCCTCTCCTTGCCCTTCCCTGCCTCGCCACAAACCCCTCAAAATCATCCTAAGTTACTACTTCAATTCTCAATATTGGCAAGAAGCGATCGCCGCCATAGAAGCCTATTTACCCCAAATTAATGACTCGTCTTTCCCTTTTACTTTAGTTGAAGAAATAGCTAACTCTCAACTAACCTCAGAAAAACTGACCAAAAATCAACGCCAACACTACCAAAAGTTTATCAGAGAACAAATTCTTGATAATCCTAACTGGTCACAACATCTTTCAATCGAAAAAATTGGTATCGCTTTAGAAAAAATTGGCTCTTTAGTAGAAACACTAGAGTTTTATGAAAAATATCTCAAACATCCTGACAAAAAATTACGCCAATTTGCCTGCGATCGCTGGTTAGCTACTAAAACTAACCAAGCAAAATATTTCCTCAATCAAGGGCAAACCGATAAAGCCAAACGCATTCACTCAGAAATTGCCAGGAAAGCAAAAAGATGGCAAAGCCAAATTAACTCTGTTGAATCAACCCTGCCAACTCAAAAAATTAGCAAACAGTTTGAAGTTGACAATTTTGTAGTTGAAGTAACCAAAAATACTCAGCAAGTTCTAATTACTGATACTATTTCTGGTCAACAAATCCATATCAACTGCGCTACTTGCCAAATAACAGTTGGCTCTATCATCCTACAGGCTCAAAATTGCCCAAGGCTCTCTTTTACTGAAGAAAACGGTGGTTACAGTGCCGTACTTCTCAAAAAAAAGGAACAAATAACTTTAGAAGTCAATTTCCACCGGATTTCCCGAACCATTGTCTTGAAGTTTAAGGGCGATGATGTTTGAGCCAGTGTTGAGCAATATCTAAACGACGACAAATCCAAACCTGCTTATGACCTTGAACGTAATCGATAAACCTGGCTAAAGCTGCAATACGTCCTGGTTTTCCGGCTAGTCTAGCATGAAGTCCCACTGACATCATTTTAGGTGCAGTGTTCCCTTCTGCATATAGAACATCAAAAGCATCTTTAAGATAAGTATAGAAATCGTTACCGCTACTGAAACCAGGGGCAACGCAGTATTTCATATCGTTGTTATCAAGAGTATAGGGAATAATTAAGTGAGATTTGCCTTCTACTTCTACCCAATAAGGCAAATCATCATTGTAAGCGTCAGAGTCATATAAAAAGCCTCCCTCTTCCACAATCAAGGAACGAGTGTTTAGACTAGGTGCATAGCGACAGTACCAACCCAAAGGGCGATCCCCTGTAAGTTTTTGCAAAGATGCAACCGCTTTTTTAATATGTTCTCTTTCTTCGGCTTCGTCTAATAAATGGTAGCCTATCCACCGCCAACCATGACAGCAAATATCATACCCTGCATCTACGATTGCCTTTGCTGCTGCGGGGTTTCTTTCTAATGCTAAGGCTGCACCAAAAATAGTGACCTGGATATCTTTTTCTTTAAACAGGCGCATCAATCGCCAAAATCCAGCCCTACTACCATATTCATAAACAGACTCCACCTGTAAGTCTCGCATTCCTTTGTCCATAGAAGAACCAGGAACTTCCCTAAGATATATTTCTGAACTCTCATCTCCATCAGGAATTGAATATTCTGAGCCTTCTTCATAGTTAAGGACTATTTGTAAAGCTATTTTGGCATCTCCTGGCCATTTTGGATGAGGTGGGTTTGCACCATAACCAATTAAATCTCTGGGATAAGACATTTGTAAAATCAAAAATTATAAGTTCTGCCATTTAGTAGTTTTGGCTACCGATATTTAAGATAATCATCAATCGATCTTAGTTTTAGAGTATTTGTATACAGTATTCAAAATAAGCCCTCTCCATAAATCTTTCTAAGCTTTATTGGGAGAGGCTTTGAGTTCTTGGCAAGATGTTATTCGGATGTTACCACCTTTGCTTTAAGAAATTTCAAGCTATTATGGAGGTATAGACAAATTGTATATTCTGTTACAGAAATAAGGAGAAAATATGTTTAACAACAATCAAAACCAAAATTGGACTACCCAAAAATTTATAAACTTAAGTAAAGCCCTCGAACAGGCTTACTGCCTGGGAACGGATAATACAAAATCGAGCAAAAAAGCAGATTCTTGGACTACAGACAAGTTTGTAGAAATGAGCAGATATTTGGCTTCTGCCTATGGTGTAGATTTTTAATATTAAACTGGTTACTAATTATTGATTTCTACAGGGGATTCTGAGTTACTATCTGCTACTTGCAAGTCTTCAATACCAATAGCTATTGCACCTATTACTGCCACTGCCATACCAGTTAAGAACCGTAGAGAAAATTGCTGACGGAAAATTAGCCACCCACCCAATGTAGTAAAAATTGGCATCATGTTATTCAGCAAAGTTGAATTAGCAATACTGGTTTGAGTTAAAGACCATGCCCAAAGTGCTAAAGATATAGAAAAACTAATTCCTGCTATTAATAATAAGGCAATCGCTCTTTTTGTATATTCAGGTTTTTGATTTGAAGATTTAAAACCGTTCCAAATAGCAAAAGCTGTTGCCGCAATCAACAGGCGATCGCCGGTAATGGTATTGGGTTCGATTTCTACTTCGGCGATCGCAATTAAAATTGAAGCTGAAGCAATTCCTAATAGGGCAAAGCACAAAGCTATTGGTGTTAGCCAACTTGCTTCTAATTTTACTTTTTGGCCAATTTTACTAAGTTGAAATTGGTACATAAGTGTTCGTTTGATGACAAAAGAATTAACTAGTAGCTAAGAATACATTTTTACTTGAGCTAATTGTATACAGTATACGTTATGTCTGAATAAACTCTTAAGTACAATTCCTCAGTTCAACAAATGACAAATCAAGAAATAACTTTGGAAACAGACGATGTGCAAACAGAAGTACCATCTAGGATTGAATCAGACCTAATTTATGGTCTAGAAGCTCGCCCACCTTTTGTCGAGACAATATTTGTGGCCTTGCAGCACGTATTTGCCTGTTTTGTAGGAATTATTACCCCTGGATTGATTATTTGTGGTGCTTTAGAAGTACCTCCTGCTGATACTACCTTTATTCTTAGTATGTCTCTGGTAGTTTCAGGCATTGCAACCTTTATTCAAGCCAAAAGATTTGGCCCTGTGGGTTCAGGTTTACTAAGTGTTCAGGGAACAAGCTTTGCTTTTCTAGCCCCATTATCGGAGCAGGATTAGCAGTAAAAGGAGCTGGTGGCACTCCTCAAGAAGCCCTAAAACTTATCTTTGGCCTTTGCTTCTTTGGGGCATTTATCGAAATTTTTATTAGTCGTTTCTTGCACCTAGCTAATAAACTTATTACACCCTTAGTTACAGGAGTGGTAGTAACTCTAATTGGTTTGACTCTGATTAAAGTGGGTATTACCTCTATGGGTGGTGGTGTACCAGCCCAGAATGCTGAAACTTTCGGTAGCCCAGTTTTTTTAGGGGTAGCATTTTTAGTTTTAGCAGTAATTATTGCCCTCAATAGCACAACCAATAACTACCTACGGATGGCATCAATTGTCATTGGCTTAGTAGTAGGTTTTCTGGTTTCTATCCCATTAGGGCTAGTAGATTTTAGCAATTTAGCTAGCTTACCACCCGTTGCTTTGCCGATCCCTTTTCGCTATGGTTTAGGATTTGATTTTGGCGCATTTATTCCTTTTGCTTTTTTGTACTTAATTACGGCAATTGAGTCTATCGGGGATTTAACAGCTACTTCGGCTATTTCTGGTGAACCAATTGAAGGGCCCATATACTTCAAACGCATCAAAGGTGGAATCTTAGGGGACGGGATTAACTCAATTATCGCCGCTTGCTTCAACACCTTCCCTAACACCACCTTTAGTCAGAATAATGGTGTGATTCAACTAACCGGAGTAGGAAGTCGCTATGTGGGCTATTTTATCTCCGTAATCTTTGTCATTCTGGGTTTATTCCCCATAGTAGCGGGAGTTTTCCAAGCCCTACCCCAGCCTGTATTGGGTGGTGCAACCATTGTGATGTTTGGTACAGTAGCCGTAGCAGGAATTAAAATTCTCTCTTGTGTCAATCTTACTAAGCGTAACTCTATTATCCTCGCCGTATCTCTTGGTTTAGGTTTGGGCGTTACCTTTGTTCCCGAAATCCTAGAGAATATGCCTCCTTTAGTTACAAGCCTTTTCTCCTCTGGTATTTCAACAGGAGGAGTTAGTGCATTATTGTTGAATTTAATTTTGCCAGGAAGAGAGTAAAAGATGTACCAACTAAAAGCAATTGTAATTGGCGCAGGTATGGCTGGATTAGCCACAGGAATTGCTTTGCGTCAAGCAGGATATGAAGTAGAAATTTATGAGAAAACCAGAAAGCTTCGTCCTGCGGGGGCGGGGATTTCTCTTTGGTCTAATGGCATTAAAGTTCTCAATAAATTAGGGCTGGGTAAAGAGGTTGCAGCTATTGGCGGGCAGATGAACCGCATGGAGTATCGTAACAAACAAGGTGAGGTCTTAAATAATGTTAACTTAATACCTTTAATGGAACAGGTAGGACAAAGACCTTATCCTGTCTCCCGTACCGACTTGCAGCAGATGATGCTAAATGCTTTTGGTGAAGCAGATGTCCGCATGGGAATGCGTTGTGTGGAAGTTAAGCAGAATGCCGATAGTGCTACAGCAGTGTTTGAAGATGGTACTACTGCTACAGGGGATGTGGTCATTGGTGCAGATGGTATACATTCAGTGGTGCGTACTTACTTAAACGGTGACAAAGTTGAACCCCGCTATGCCGGTTATGTTAACTGGAATGGTTTAGTAGAAGCTAGTCCTGATTTAGCAGAAGGTGATGTTTGGGTAATCTATGTTGGGGAAGGAAAACGCGCTTCGATGATGCCTGTGGGAGGAAATAGGTTTTATTTCTTCTGCGGTTGTCCTCAACCTCAAGGGACAAAGACACCTCCAGAAAAGATCCGGGCTGAGTTGCAAGAAATCTTTGCAGGTTGGGCGCAACCAGTACAAAACTTGATTGCAAAACTTGATCCTCAACAGGTTAACCGTCTGGAAATTAGTGATATTGACCCTCTTGCTAATTTGGTTGAAGGTAGAATTGCTTTGGTAGGAGACTCTGCTCACGCTACTACTCCTACATTAGGACAGGGAGGTTGCCAAGCGATGGAGGATGCAGAGGTATTATGTCGCTATTTGGTAACAACTAATATTAGCGTTGAAGATGCCTTAAAACGTTATGAGGCTGCACGGAAAGAAAGGGTGGCAAAGCTAGTTTTGAAAGCTCGTAAACGTACAGATACTATTTATAATAAAGAGCCAGATTTAACTCAGCAATGGTATGAGCAATTAAAGCAGGAAGAGGAAAAAGATGTTACTGATGCGATCGCGAAAATTATTTTAGGAGGCCCTTTACATTAATGTCAGGAAAACTAACAACTCACGTTTTGGATACAGCCAATGGTTGCCCTGGTAAAGGAATTGCGGTCGCTCTTTGGAATTTGGATTCTAAAACTCTGTTAAAAACAATAGAAACTAATCATGATGGCCGTACCGATGAACCATTATTAAATTCCCAAGAAATGGAAAAGGGAGTCTATGAATTAGTGTTTAGTGTTGGTGATTATTTTGCCCAATTTTCTACCTATTCTATGCCTCTTTTTTTAGACGAAATTCCCATCCGTTTTAATATTAATAATATTGGAGTTCACTATCATGTTCCTCTATTAGTTTCTCCTTGGTCTTATAGTACCTATCGAGGAAGCTGATTAAATAATGAAGGAAAAGCAATACACAATTGCCAACTTAAATCAGATGTCTCAGGAGGAGTTTACGGCTGCTTTAGGAGATATTTGGGAAGACACACCAGAAATTGCTAAACAATCATGGCAAAAGAAACCCTTTGCCAATTTAGAAGATTTGTATCAAGAGATGGTGGCAGTTGTTGATAATATGTCTGACGAAAAAAAGTTAGCCCTCATTCAAGCCCATCCAGATTTAGGAAGTAAGGCAAAGATGGCAGAAGCTTCAGTCCAAGAACAAGCTGGAGTAGGTTTAGACCGTTTATCAGAGTCAGAATATGAGCATTTTTTAGAACTCAACCAAGCTTATCAAAATAAGTTTGGTTTTCCTTTTATAGTGGCAGTTAAATACCATACTAAAGAGAGTATTTTAGCGGACTTTGAAACTCGTTTAGAAAACAACCAAGAGCAAGAAAAAAAACAGGCTTTAAAAGAAATTACTAAGATTGCACGACTACGTTTAGAGTCAATGGTGAGCTAATTAGCTAGATTTAAAATGCCTGTTTAGTTTGTCTTTGATTACTATATATTCTTGACTTCAAGCCTAATTGTATACTGTATACAGCAATACTTTTCTAACTAGTTAAAAATGCTAATTTTACTGATGAGAATTAGTTGGTGTGAGAGGGAAAAATGAGTATCAAAGAAACTTTAAACAGGTTTTATCTTACCAAAAAAAGAATTAAGTTGATTAATAAATTAAGTTTGTTACTTTTTCCTTTAACCTTATTATCTACGACTACAATTAAAACCCTAGCCTCAGAAGAAATAGTTAACTCCTCCAGACTAGAAAGTGCTAACACTTTTGAAAAAATAAATAGCCTTGATGACTCCGATTGGATGTCTCAAGTTACTAACGTAAACCAGTTACGAGATGTATCTCCTAGAGACTGGGCTTATGAAGCATTACGTTCTTTAGTAGAGGGTTATGGTTGTATCACAGGATTTCCTGACCAAACCTATAGAGGAAACCAACCCTTATCTCGTTACGAATTTGCTGCGGGTTTAAGTTCTTGTCTTGACAAAATAGAACAACTAACTTTTTCTGAAGGAGTTACTCAGGAAGATTTAGAAAAAATGCAACGCCTCAGCCAAGAATTTGAGGCAGAACTCGCCATTATTTCTGAGAGAATAGATGACTTAGAAGCGCGTACTAACTTTTTAGAAGAGAATCAGTTTTCGACCACAACTAAACTATCTGGTGACATCTTTTTTAACCTAACAGGTGCGGGTGCAGGAGATAATGTTTCTGTCGAAACTAGCTCTCTTAATGCTCCTTTTGCTTTGCGTCGGGCAGGCAGAGATACTAATAATAACCCCTTAGTTAGTACGGTTACTAATGATCCTGCAACTACTCTGAGCTATTATGCCTGGATTAACTTAAATTCTTCTTTCACAGGAAGAGACAACTTAGCTGTTCAGTTAGTAGCAGGTAACGGAATTTCTCCTGTCAATAGCTTTGTTTCCGCCGGACTTTTTAATACCTTTGGTACTCCTTTTTTAGATCAAACGGGTACATCAAGTGGGGCAGGTAGTGTAGAAATTCGGGAACTATTTTATGATTTTCCTGTCGGAGAAAAACTGCGGGTAGTAGTTGGACCAAGAATTAATTGGTATCGCTATTTTGATAATAATCGCTATACTTTTTTCCTCACAGGGGCAAGTAGCTTTAACGCTATTGGTGGTACTTTAGTTAACCCCATTGATCGTGGTTCAGGGGCTGTAGCAACTTATAAAGCTAATGATTGGCTGACTTTTAAATTAGGCTACCTGGGAGAAAATACAGAGTTTTTACCTGCCCCTTTCTTTAATACCTCTTCTGATCCTAGCAAAGGTTTATTTAGTGGTACACAAACCTTAACTGCTGAAGTAGATTTAGCGATCGCAGATCAAGCCAACCTTCGCTTAATATACACCAGAGGAACTTTAGACAACAATCAACCCCTTTTTGATACCAATGGCAATCTCACTGGTTTTGGTGTTGGTGGCGCTACAGGAGAGCCTATCTATGGAGTAGCAGACGATGGTTTTGGTGGTACAATTGGTGATGCTCCCAGTGATACTTTTGCTGTTAACTTTGATTGGGCAATTACAGAAAGATTCGGCGTTTTTGGGCGATATAACTACGGTAGCACCGACATTTCTCCTCAAAATACTACCAGAAGCTCAGGAGAAGTTAATGCTCAAGCCTTTCAAGGTGGAGTTGCCTTCCCCGACTTAGGTAAAGAAGGTGCGTTAGGAACTCTTTCTTTTGTGATTCCTTTTGATGTTCTTGATGGAGAAGAATTTCTTGCTTCTGGTAATGGTGATGGAGGCACTCAGTATGAGTTTGAAGCTACTTATTTTTATCCAGTTAATCGTAATTTAGCAATTGTTCCGGCCTTTTATTTCATTGCTAATCCTAACAACTTTGAGAGTAATCCCAGTATTTTTGTGGGTAATTTGCGAATGCAATTTAGGTTTTAATTAAACTAAGCCTTGTTATATTTCTACCCTACTCCTTGCCATAGATGAAATTATCAACAACAACTCAATTACTCGTAAATAGCGATCGCCTCAATCAAAGCATTGCCCGTTTAGCACAAATTGGTCAACTACCTAACGGTGGTGTAAAACGTATTGCCTATAGCAAAGAAGATAGAGAAGCCCGTAACCTAATCAGGCACTGGATGGAAGAATCTCAGATGCAGGTAAGGATTGATGCAGGGGGTAATATCATTGGCAGATATCCAGGTAAGCATCTTGATGCACCTGCGATCGCAACAGGTTCTCATATTGACACCGTCCCTTGTGGAGGACATTACGACGGTGCTTATGGAGTATTAGCAGGATTAGAAGTTGTAAGAATTCTCCAAGAAAATCAGCTTAGGCTAGATCCCCCCTTAGAAGTAATTGTCTTTACCGATGAAGAAGGTAGCATGATTGGTTCTAAAGCTATTTCTGGTAGAGTAATCAAAGACTCAAATTATTATCGTCGCTCTGATGGTACAGATATTGCCACTTGTTTAGAGAAAGTTGGCGGTAACTGGCATAACATTACTCAAGCCCGTCTCAATCCCCAAGATATCGCTATCTTTGTCGAACTTCATGTCGAACAAGGGCCTGTACTAGAGTCTATGGGTAAACAAATTGGCGTAGTTGAAGGTATTGTCGGACAAAGAAGATTTGATATTACCGTCAAAGGTAGCGCCAATCATGCTGGGACAACCCCGATGCAGATGCGTTGTGACGCTTTAGTGGCTGCTTCTCAGGTGGTTTTAGCTGTTAATCAAATTGCTAACAGCCCTGGACAACAGGTAGCTACAGTAGGGAAAATGGCAGTTTTGCCCAATGCAGCTAATGTTGTTCCTGGTTGGGTAGAAATGAGTTTAGATATTCGTGATTTATCTAGCTTACATATAAATAATTTGCTCGAACAGTTACGCCTTCATTTAGAAGAAATTGCTGTTACTACCAATACTCAAATTAGATTGATACCCTGTTTAGACAACGAACCAGTTTTAGCTGAGCCTTATATCCAAAAGGCGATTGCCCTTAGTTGTGAAAGCCTTAACTTAAGCTATACTCACCTACCCAGTCGTGCTAGTCATGATGCCCAAGAATTGGCTCAAATTACTGACATGGGAATGATTTTTGTTCCTAGCAAAATGGGAGTCTCCCACGATGCCAGTGAATATACCTCTCCAGAACAATGTACCCAAGGTGCGAATGTTTTGTTGCAAACATTAATTCACTTAGGTGGTTGATTGCTTTTGTTTATACATTGCCCAACCGCCCAGATTGGAAATATCGGGCCAGTTGTGTTTTTCGATTAATTCTTGAGGATAAAGCATGGCGATTGCTTGTTCTCCTCCTTCTAAATCCACCGTATCAGGATACATATGGGGAGGCTCATTTACCAAGAGATATTCGTACTCTTCCGTTGTCATTTCATAAATTTCCCCAGGAATGCTTACTCCCCCTGTTTCTACAGCATAAATTGCCGGATGCCAGCCATTTTCTGCGGCATGGAGGCGATATTTAGGAAGGGTTTTTGCTGCCTTAATGAACTTTGCAGACTGGAGATTTTGATGGTCTGGCTGACCTTTTAAAGCTGAACCACAGATAAAAACTTGCTTGATGCTTGATTCTGTTATTGTCATGAATTCATCTAGATATTTAAGAGATGCCAATATTATTAATAATTTCCAGTTCCTGCACTACTCTGACTTTACTAGCTATTAAATGTTCTGTAATCGTTTCTTGAGCAAAATTTGCATCTCCACCGGCGATCGCTTCATAAATTTGTCTATGTTCAAGACGAATTTCTAATACTTGGGGGTTATGTTTGGTGGTTTGTATTCTTAACAATGCCATTTTGTCAAAAACTTGTTCTAACAAAGTTAATAGCCATTGATTACCAGAACTTTCTGCAATTAAATGATGAAATTGATAGTCTATTTCTAGTAGTTGAAGGGTATTAGATTTATCCTGCTGAGACTCTAGCAACTTCTCTGCCAAAAGTACGCATTTTTCTAATTTTTTTAGTTGTTTGGAGGTGATTTGTTCGCAAGCATCCGCAGCAGAAAGTTTCTCTAAAGCCATACGACAATCATAAAGTTGTATGGCATCCTGAACAGAAAGGGTAGCGACCCTAAAACCGCCATTAGGGTTAGATACTATTAATTTTTCTCGTTGCAGTTGACCGATTGCTTCACGAATGGGGGTGCGGCTAACCTGTAATTGTTCGGCTAATTTCGTTTCTACTACTCTTTCTCCTGAAGCTAAATCTCCTTTAAGAATAATTTTTCTCAAAGCTTGATATACTTGTTGCCGTAAAGATTGACTTCTTTGAATAGCGAGCATAACCTGAGTTTTTACTTGGGAAAGACTATTAAATGGTTAAGTGTTTTTATCCTTTGAGTATACAGTATACGAGACACGAGGAACAAACAATTTTAAAACTCAATTTCCACCGAATCTCCCGAAGTATCATCATTAGAATGCCCTAACTATAGCTTAGGGATGAGGTGAAGTGTTTTTTCTTTATACATACTGACAGTTGTACTTAAAAAAGTAATCTGCTAGGGTGGAATTTCAGACTAAAATCTTCCCCTTTATACACAAAATCACAAAAGAAACAGCATTACTTCCAATTACTTATCTGTAAACCTCAATAGCCCTACATATTGGTATAAATAAATGTTAAGTACCAAATCCAGACAGAATGGTCAATGTAGCTCTCAACGACTCAACTAATCTGGGCAATTTCAATCAATTAAGGCTATCATTGCCACATATTTGTGCTTCTATATTGAGTTTAAGAAACTGTCAGTTTACGTTTATTATCATCAGGCATCAGCAGTAGCATCTCAGTTTCAGATATTTATAGGATCTAAAGAATCCCGAAATTCTAGGTTAGAGTTCGTAGGCAAGAGTGTATCGGTGTATAGGTGAGATGCTCCAACAAGCAATATTAAGCATTAATACGCTCAAATCCCCAGAGCGAAAAGAGAGTGCTACCGTACAAGTAGGTATTTTGCACTCCTTAAGTGGCACTTTGGCTTTCAGAGAAACTTCTCTTGTAGAAGCGGAACTGATGGCCATAGAAGAGATTAATGCTACAGGAGGGGTACTGGGCAAAATAATTGAGCCAGTTGTTGCTGATGGAGCTTCTGACCCCACTGAATTTGAGCAACTGGCTAAAGAACTAATTCAAGAGTGTGGTATCAACAATATTTTTGGTTGCTATAGTTCCTCAATTCGTAAAGCTGTCTTACCAATCTTTGAAGAATTGAATGCCCAACTTTGGTATCCGGCTCAATATGAAGGGCTAGAATCTTCTAAAAATATTTTTTATACAGGTTCTTGCCCCAACCAACAAGCTGAACCTGGAGTTAATTGGTTATTGAGTAATGGTAACAAGAAGTTTTACTTAGTCGGTACAGAGGATATTTTTTCCCACGTAGCTCACAAACTGATTAAACAACAGCTTGAACAAGCAGGAATAGTTGTTGGTGAAGTCTATATGCCTGAAGGCATTGAAAATTTTAGACCTATTTTAGGTAACATTCGACAAATTCAACCTGATGTTATCATTAATACCCTTAATGAAGCCAGCAATCTTCTGTTTTATAGACAGTATCGAGAGTTAGATTTTCCTGGTGATACTATCGTCATGGCCCTTCGTTTAAGCGAAGTAGAATTGCAAGAGATTGGCAAAGATGCCCAAGGAACTTATGCCACTCGCAGCTATTTTCAAAATCTTGATACCCCACGCAACCAAGATTTTATTAGGAATTTTCAAAATCGCTACGGTAAAAAGCGAGTTATCAACGAAGCTATCGAAACAGCCTATACCCAAGTTTATCTATGGAAACAAGCAGTAGAATTAGCCCAATCATTTGATTTAGAAAGATTGCGGGTAGCTGTGTATGGAGAAACTTTTAAAGCTCCTAACGGGTTAGTACAACTTGAACCCAACCACCATATTTGGAAACCCTATCGTATTGCTCAAGTCTTACCCACAGGAAACTTTAGCATCATTCATACTGCTCCTCAACCAGCTAAGCCTCTACCTTGGCTCAGTTTAGGAGAAAATAGTCCTCACCACTCTGAGGTAGTTACTGGTTTACTTTCAGAAGTTTCTTTGTGGATTCAAAGAGCCAAAGACTTACAAAAAAAATCTTCAGATTTACAGAGCAATATGGCCCAGCTACAAAGGGAAATGGCTCAAACTCAGAGAATTTCAACTCCCTTACCAGAATCTGAAGCTGAACTACAGAGCCTCTTTGAGGCGATGACAAAACTAATTTTGGTAATTAACAACCAGGGACGCTATCTCAAAATCGCCCCCAACCATAGCGATCTTTCCTACCAAGATGGTAGTCAATTGTTGGGTAAAACCCTAGATGAAGTCTTTGACCGTAACCAAGCTGACACTTTTTTAGGTTATATCCAAGAAGCCTTGGAAAGCCAAGAAACTGTTCATTTTGAATATTGCCTCACCATTAGAGAAGAGCAATTTTGGTTAGCCGGGAGCCTTTCCCCGATTTCCACAGATTCTGTACTTTGGGTGGCTAGGGACATTAGCCAACAGAAACAAGAAGAAGAGAATCTTAAACAAGCCAAAATAGAATTAGAAGAGAAAGTTGCTGAGCGTACTGCTGCCTTAAAAGAATCCAATGATCGCTTAGTAGGCGAGGTTGTCGAACGAACTCAAGCAGAAAAAGAATTAAGGGCCGCTAGAGATCAACTCCAGGCAGTATTAGAAGCAGTGCCTGGAATAGTTTCTCGTATTAGTGATGACCTGCACTACCTAGAGGTTAATAGCCATCTAGCAGATATGTTTGAGCTACCCAGAGGAGCCTTTGTCGGCCAAGATATTGGTTTTCTCAATAGTAGCTCCGAATTCAACGACTTTGTTCGCCAATTTTTTGCGAAAAAAGACATTCAAGATGAATATAAAGAGATATCTGCCATTGTTAAAGGTGAAAAACGTAAGTTTTTACTAGTAGCTCAAAAATACGACGAAAACCGAGCAACTTTCATTGTTGGTATTGATATTACCAAACGTCATCAGGCAGAACAAGAACTTCTAGAAGCGAAAGAGCAAATGGAAACGGTGTTAGAAGCTGTACCAGGGATTGTTTCTCGCATCAGCCATGACCTAAGTTACTTAGAAGTTAATAGCCATCTAGCAGAGATGTTTGAGCTGCCTAGAGAAGACTTTGTGGGTAAAGATATTGGTTTTCTTAATAGTAGTTCCGAATTTAAAGAATTTGTCCGGCAATTCTTTGCCAAAAAAGAAGCTCAAGACGAATACACAGAGGTATCTGCCACCTTCAAAGGGGTGGAGAAAAGACTGTTGTTAGTAGCTAGGAAATATAATCATAACCAAGCAACTTTTATTGTCGGCATTGATATTACTCAACGCCACCGGGTAGAAGAGCAACTTGTAGATGCAAAAGGTCAAATGGAAGCGGTGCTAGAAGCCGTACCAGGAATTGTTTCTCGTATTAGCAAAGACCTGAACTACTTAGAAGTTAACCGCCATTTAGCAGAAACGTTTAACTTGCCAAGAGAAGCTTTTGTGGGTCAGAATATTGGCTTTCTCAATAGTAGCTCGGAATTTAATACTTTTGTCCGCAAATTTTTTGCTGATAATACGATTCAAGATGCTTTCCGTGAAGTATCAGCTAAGGTTAACGGTATTGAGCGCAAGTATCTAATTGTTGCTCAAAAATATGATCACAACAAAGCCGCATTTACTATTGGTATTGATATTACTGAACGCCAACAAGCAGAAGAACGCCTGCGCCAAGCAGAAGCTAAATATCGTAACATTTTTGAAAATGCCGTAGAAGGAATTTTTCAAACAACTCCAGAAGGATACTTTATTAGCGCTAATCCTGCCCTAGCACGCATTTACGGTTATGATTCTCCAGAAGATTTAATTATCAACCTGGGGAGTATTGGTGATAATCTCTACGTTGAACCAGGAACTAGAGCAGAATTTATCCGCAGACTCAATCAGTATGGTTCGGTAGTCGGTTTTGAAGCTCAAGTTTATCGCCGCGACGGCACTTTAACTTGGATTTCTGAAAATGCCCGTACCGTTTGTGATGAAGAAGGTAATCTCCTTTTTTACGAAGGTACAGTAGAAGATATAGCCGAACGCAAAGAAGCTCAAGAAGCTCTACAAAGAGCAAACGAACAGTTAGAAACTAGAGTCGAAGAACGTACTGCTGCTTTAAGAGACTCCAACCGTCAGTTGCTCATTGAAGTTAGTGAACGCCAAAAAGTAGAAGCGGAATTGCGGGCTTTATTTGCTGCCATGACAGATGTGATTGCGGTGTTTGATGCTCAAGGACGTTATCTTAAAATTGTTTCTACTAATTCAGAACTTTTGTACAATCCTTCAACGGAGAGAATTGGCAAGACGGTTTATGAAGTTTTGCCTTCTAGTCAAGCAAAACTGTTTGTCAGTCATATTCAACGGGCCCTCAACACGGGACAAACAGTTAATTTAGAATACAACTTGCCGGTGACTCCAAATGGTAAAGATGCTCCGATGCAAGAAATGTGGTATGCAGCAAATGTTTCCCCTATGCCAGATAATTGCGCTATTTGGGTGGCCAGAGATATAACAGAACGCAAGTATGCAGAAAAAGCTTTAGAAAAAGCCGAAGAAAAGTATCGCAGTATCTTTGAAAATGCGGCTGAGGGGATTTTCCAAATTGCTCCTGACGGTCGTCATATAAGTGCTAATCCGGCTTTAATTAATATGTATGGTTATCTTTCCTTAAGAGACTTAATTGGCAGCTTACCTAATGTCAACGAACAACTCTATGTAAACAGGGAACGCCGTCAAGAATTTCTGCGACTTTTGGAACGGGATGAGTTAGTATCCAACTTTGAATCGCAAATTTATCGTAAAGATGGTAGTATCATCTGGATTTCTGAAAATACTAGGGTAGTACGAGATGAAGTTGGTAAGTTGCTTTACTACGAAGGTACAGCCACAGATATTACTAAGCGTAAAGAAGCAGAGGAAGCTTTGCGAGAAGAACAGGCTCGTTCAGAACGCCTCTTACTAAACATTTTGCCCAAAACCATTGCTGAGCAACTCAAACATTACGAAGGTTCTTTAGCAGAAAGATTTGATGAAGCAACGGTTCTTTTCGCAGATATTGTTGAGTTTACCCCTATTTCTGCTGATGTTGCCCCGTTAGAATTAGTTAGCACTCTTAATCAAATTTTCTCTTGCTTTGATCAACTGGCCGAAGAGCTTGGTTTAGAAAAAATCAAAACTATTGGTGATGCTTATATGGTAGCAGGGGGGTTGCCTGTTCCTAGAGCAGACCATGTTGAAGCGATCGCTGATATAGCCCTAGCTATGCAAAAAGAAATTGGTCGTTTCAAACAAGAAAATGGTAAACCATTCCGCCTCCGCATCGGTATTAATACAGGACCAGTAGTCGCAGGAGTAATTGGTATTAAGAAATTTATCTACGACTTGTGGGGGGATACAGTTAATGTTGCTAGCAGAATGGAATCCCAAGGAGCCGAAGGAGAAATTCAAGTTACCGAAGCTACTTACAAACGGTTGCAGGAAAACTATTTATTTATCCATCGAGGTAAAGTGAATATTAAAGGAAAAGGAGATATGAAAACCTATTGGTTAAAGGGAAGAAAATAAAATAGCTTTTTTAAGTAGTTGCTAGTTGGTAGTTGCGCTGTTATTTCTATTTCAGATCAGATAAGTTATTGAATACTTTTTCTACTAATTTTTGAGCTTTTTCCTCTAAAAGTTCCCAATTCACTTCTCCTGTGTTAGATAATAGAGTTGTATCAATTTCTACTTCGTAACTGAAGTTAACCAAGTCTGTAACAACATGGATGCGTTCAGGGTTATAGTTACTGAAGCAGACTTGAAAACACAAATCCCAAATATCTATTTCAATTTTACTTTCTCGGCGAGATAAAACTAATTTATAACCAGGAAAAGGATTGTTGGCTTCTTGATAATCTGCCTTCCAAGTAGTTTTTTCAACTTGTTTGCGAAGATTGTCAAGTACTCGGATAAAAGTAGGCTGCATCAAAATTTGCGCCTGTTGCCAAGCGAGGGTATTTTTAAATTTGGGTTTCATATTATGACATTAATCATTAATCATTAATCATTTAACATTTATCATTTTTGCTCTCCATTTGAAGTAACTAATTGCAAAGCTGAAGCATTTTCTAGCCACAAAGATTGACGAGGTGCGCCGATGGTTATGTTTGCTTCATCGAAGGCTAGTTTTAAGCGACGGCGAAACTCTCTTCCTAAGCCTAAATGCTTGCCGGGTTGAGTTTTCAAGAAGAACAAGATTTCAATCCCCCTACTGCTAATATTATTAACCCCTAAGACATTAACCGGGTCAATAACTGAATCTTGCCAGTCTGGATCTTGTTGCATTCCTTCTGCTACTTCCCGAATTACCATTAGGGCTTGATCAACATCAACATTAGGACTAATCTCAATAGTTAAATCGATACGCGACCAATCTTTAGTTAAGTTATGGGCAGTGGTAATTCTACTATTAGAAACTGTACTTAAACGTCCCCCCGAACCACGAATTTGGGTCATACGGAGATTCATATTTTCTACGAAGCCTCTAGTTTCTCCCACATCAACTATATCGCCAATGGCAAACTGATCTTCCCAAAGAATTAAAATGCCGTTGATGATATCTCTAATTAAATTTTGTGAACTAAAGGAAACAGCAAAGCCAATTATTCCGGCCCCAGCTAATATTGGGGCAATGGGAATATGTAGTTTGTGAAGGAATAAAATAGTACCGATGAAAATGCCTAAAAAAGTAATGAGACTACGACAAACTTGAGATAATGTTGTTAAACGAGCTATTTGTCGTGGGGAAGCAGTTGGTTTTTGCGATTGTTGTTCAAACCATCTTTTGAAGCCGTAATCAAGGAGGAAGATACTACCTCGAATTACCAAGATAGTGCCGATAACAATTCCGACTAAAATTGGTTTAGTAAGTAACCAATCTTGAAATCGACGAGTGTAGGGAAACAAGCCAACAATCCAAGCTAAACCTATAACCCAAAAGATAAATAAACTGAGTAGCAAAAGCGATCTTTTAAGCTGATTAATATTAAGCTGGCGTTGCCAAATGAGCTTTTTTTGAGCATATTTCATCCCCTCGTCTTCTGAGTCGAGGTGTGATTCTTTTGTTGGGGGTTGAGGTTGCCCTTCGTGAATTTTCTCCCAACTATGAATAAGACGTTGATGCCAAAATATCCAGAGGAAACTAACTATAATTAATCCTAAAAGGATTCCTCCAGCTACCAAACCTTGGTGTTGTAAGTATTCTTTTTGACGCTCCCGTTGTGCTTGAATAAGAGCAGGGCGAATGATGCGAGTTAAATGTTGAGCTAATTCCTGTACAGATAAGCCGTGAATTTGGGCATCTAACTCTGTTACCGTCATTAAAGCTTGTTCTTTTAATTGCTTTTCATCGGAGACAAAAATAATAGTTTGACCTTGGCGATCGCGAGGTGTTACAGATAAACTGCGAGGCTCAAAATCTGTGGCGAGGATTTGCGAGAGGGCAGTTTCATACATTTCTACTCGCATTTCTAAAGGAGAGATGATATTAGGAGAATTAGGATTATTTGAGTTGCCAATATTCGCAGCAATTTGAAATAAATTTCTCCCATCTAAGGTTATGGGTGCATAAACTATATTGCCTGGGGTGACTTCTGAGGTGGCGGCCATGAGAGGATTGGAACAGCTTAAGATAGTTAAAGTTAAGCTGAGGAAACTGATAAATAAAAATCTTTTTAGGGAAGGAATAGCAGTTTTCATGACGTTTATTGTAAGCCTTAATTAATCTAGCTTAGATGCAAGAAATACTACCATTAATAAGTGGTGTTTTAACTTTGGAATGTTAAAAGTCCCAGAACATCATCGGCTAATTTTTCCATTGTCTCCTTACTAATCGAAGGTTGAGAAACTACAAAGTTAAAAATCATCTTACCTTGAAAGGTTGTTACTGCTACAGTTAAAGTTCTTCCAAAAATAACGTTGGCAGGGAGAAAGCTAATTTCTTTTAACTCCAACTCTCCATATTTTGTTGGTGTATTTAACCTACCTAAGTTAGTTACAGAACTTGTTAGAGAAAGTTGATCAGGATTTGCTAGAGAATAACTAGCAACTTGTTTCATTAATCTCAAAGGCTTAAAGTAATCTTCTCTGCTTAATCCTAATCTAATCTCTTTACTTATTTCCTGAGCTAATTGCCAAAAAGTTTTTTCTGGGGTTAGGGTGTGGAAAGTATTGATAAAAGAGATGAAAATTCCCATAGCACTGAGGGGAATGGCTGGTTTGGTACGTCTGCGTAAATCAACATAGGAACTACAAGAAACATTGATGTTTCTAATTTCGCCATTTCTAATTTGATTGGCTACCGCAATAGACATTGCAGCACATAAGGCTCCCTGAATTGTAGTGTTATTTCCTTTACTCAAATCAACTAATTTATTGGTTAACTCTACTTTTAAATACCTTTGAGTCATGAGGCAACTGCGAGATTCAAGAGGTACTTTAAGTTCATTTTCAAGACATTCTGGTTTAAACAAAAACATCTTAATTTTCGTTTTCAATAAAAACAAAGCACTTGCCAAAAAACCTCTATAACCCTGTATTTTTTCTAGTGAAAAATCCTTTTTTAACTGAAAACTAGAAAAATCACTATTAGGAGTGGGAAATTGTCCAGAGGCAACCATTTTGTAAAACTTTAATAGTTCTGCTTGTAATTGTACAGCAGATAAGCCATCGGCAATACCGTGGTGAATAGTGGCAATCAAATAAGTTTTTTGCTGATTTTTCCAAAGTACATAACGTAACAAGCATTCATGACTATTGGTTGGTTTGTTTGACTCTTCTGCTACTATATCTTGCCAAGAATTATAAGAGTTGCTCTTTACTACCTGGAGAGGAATTTTCTTGGTTCCTTCCTCAGTGAACTTTAAGCTATTAAAAGAACCCGAAATACGCCAATTGAGCCGAGGATAAGTAACTTGAAGCAAATCCAAACTTTTCCTAAGAATTGCCTCGTCAACTTCTCCTTCAATACAACTAATTACTACTATATTTAAAGAACCACTATGGCGATTAAACAATTCCATAGCTTGTTCCCTAGAAACCAGGCTTCTATCTTTAACCATTAATACCAAAATATCTAAATTACCACGAATTTCTATGGCTACTAATTATCCGTATTTCACCATCAAAATAAATTTGCTGAGGCGATCGCGATTTTTGAGGTAGTGTTAGAGCAATTTGTTGCAGTTATGCCATGCCGGAAGCAAAAATTATTCACCTTGCTACCCATAGCTTACTTGATGAAGGGAATACTTAAACCTAAATATACCCGGTGAAGCGCTTTAGCTCCTTCCGCCACAGAAGATGACTTAACTTACCACCGGGAAAATATTTGATCTACACTTAGCCCCAATTAACCTCCTTTTCTACACCAAAGCCATCTTGAATGGTATGGTTAGTATAAGAATTTGCCCTTGATTGAACAACAAGCCAAATAAGCTCTTCTGTAGCTGAAGTGTTTCTCAAACAACGTTCTCCTTGAGGATCTACTCGTACTGTTGTTCCCTCCCTTAAAGGAAATATTTGACCATCAACTTGAAATTCTCCTTCACCACGAATAAAAATATAGATTTCTTCGTTGAGACGATGTTTGTGATAAAAAGGAATCGATTGTTGGGGTGGGAGATTGTTAAGAGATATTTCTGCACTAGTGAGGTTGAGAAGTTGCTTAAGAAAGACTTTGCCCTCAAACTTAAAAGATTTTTCCGGAACTTCAAAGCTGTACTGGTGTAGCCCAGAAAAGTTTCCCAACTCGGCAACAGCAAAGTTTTGTCCTATTTTGGGTGCAAGGGAAGATTGGGTCATAATTTTACTTGTAAATTGCAATTTAAAATTTATCTTAGGATGAGTAGCTTGTAAAATGCAAGTAGTATTTTATTCAAGTAACTTTAATTCTTGTAAGATGTCCCAAGAGCAACGTTCCCCTTGTCCTATTGCCCGTACCCTAGATTTAATAGGCGATCGCTGGACGTTACTTGTGATTAGAGATATGATGTTTTTCGACAAGCATCGCTTTGAAGAATTTTTAGCCTCAGCAGAAGGTATTTCTACTAACATCCTCACCAATCGCCTCAAATCCTTAGAAGATTTAGGTTTAGTTAAAAAGCAGCCTTATAGCAACCATCGCCGTCGTATGAATTACCAGCTTACAGAAAAAGGGGAAAGTCTGCGTCCTGTTTTAAAAGTAATCACTGCTTGGGGTTTGAAACATATTCCTGAAACAAGAATTCCTGAAGAAAAGGATAAATCAATTTAGCTGCGGTTGTTTGTTTTTTTAGCAAACACTTAACTTAAACAGGGTTTGGTATCATAAACAGGTTCTGGCATAGCAGCCGTATCAGCCCACATCAAATTAGGATTCTTTCCCAACTAAGTTTATGGAATTTCTAACTATCTTCCTCTCCAGCTTACTAGCTGCGGTTTCCCCCACAGGCTTAGTTTTAGATACGGTAGTAGAGAATCAGATTAGTTCTCGACTTGCAGAGGTAGAACAACTAGAAGTTCGCATTGATAACGCCCCTAGTTACCAAATCCTTCAAGGCAAAGTAGAAAAGGTACGCTTTGCTGGTAGAGGTTTATATGTAACCCCTGAGTTACGTATCAATGCCCTAGAATTAGAAACTGACCCCATCAGCCTTGATATTCAAGGTATAAGGCAAGGAAATTTATCTCAACTGCGTCAATCTCTGCGCCAACCTTTACAAGGAGGATTGCGTTTAGAGTTATCCCAAGCAGATTTGAACCAAGCTTTACAATCTCCTGCTATCAAAGCCCGTATGCAAGCTGTTATTGTACGTTTGTTGAGTAGTTTTACAGGCTCTTCTAGTGAAGATTACGAATTAATTAACCCTCGTATCGACTTCTTGGGCAACAATAAATTCCGCTTACAAATGGAGTTACGTCGTAATAATCCTGATGACTCTGGAAATAGCCAGCTTAACTTAAGTGTAGAATCTCAACTCTCTGTTTCTCAAGGCTATAAAATTGAGTTAGTTGAACCAACTGTAACCCTTAATGATAATCCCATACCCAGTTTTTTACTTCAGGGATTTACCGCCGGACTAAACAACCGCTTAAACTTACAAGAATTAGAACAGGCTGGGATTTTAGCAAGGGTCTTACAATTAGAAATAGATGAAGAGGTAATGAATTTAGCCGCTTTTGTCCGTCTTGAACCTCTGCTAGCTAATTCTCTACCATAAAATGAATAACGGGTGAACTTTTACTTTAAAAAACTATAATTCACTTAACAATTGGTCTATAGTTATTTTTAAGCAAATACACTTATAAACTCAGGAGTAAAATCGTGGAAGAGCAAGAAAAGAGTCGTCAGTTTTCCTTCAGTACTATTGCGGGTATTTCCGCGGCAAGTCTCATTGCCGTAGGTTCGGTTACAGGTTTACTGGCTTGGCATATACTGACTTCTTCTACGGATTTATCTTCATCAAGAAGTGAATATTCCCCTAGTTCTTCCCAAACAAGAAAACCCTCAAGCAATAAAATTCAACAAAAAGAAGCCCAGGTGTTTTGGATTGATGCTTCTGGTAATAACATTGAGCTTGTCCCTAGCCCCATTGCTATTGAACAAGAGAAGTCCAATCAACCTGAAGCCGTCCTCGATAGTGCCTTTAAGCGTTTATTAGCTGGTTCTCCAGGAGAAGAATTAGCAACCAGCATACCAGAAGGAACAAAGCTTAATAATATTAATATTAAAGAAGATGGCATCCATATTGATTTATCCAAAGAATTTACTACCGGAGGCGGTAGTGCTTCTATGATGGGTCGTGTAGCTCAAATCTTGCATACTGCAACTAGTTTAGACTCTCAAGCCCCTGTTTGGATTGAAGTCGAAGGAGAGCAGTTAGAAACTTTAGGAGGAGAAGGACTCCTACTAGAACAGCCTCTTACTCGTGCTAGTTTTAGAGAAGACTTTGAGCTTTAAGTTCATAAACCGAAGAAGAGATTTCACAGCGATTGCTAATCAATTGCCATAAAAATCCATCACCTGCACTAAATCTAATTGAGGACTAGCTTGGGCAATAAAAGCTTGGTGTTTTTCATGGGGAGCATAAACTTCTAAATCAGATAGTTGTGATCATAATTTTTGAAGTGTGCTTCCCTATCTTCAAGAGCTTTAAGCCCTAGAACAACTTCTAAGACACCAAGGTGGGCTGGTAATCAGGTTCGGTAATGGATTACGACATGAGCAAAAGTAATATGTAGCTTCCAGCAATGCTACGCAAATCTATCAATCGTCATCATAACCTGACATCAACGACCAAATTAGGGACAATAGAAACAGTTTTTGATTCTCAGGAGTGAACGTGAAATTATTTGCTGTTAAAAGTCTGGTTTTTTTCTTCAGTATAACTGGAACAACTTTGCTTACTGTACCTGTTCTGGCTCAAACTGAGGAAGCTGGATTAGAGGAGAAGGTTAATCTTGAGTTGCAATGGTTTGATAGTACCCAGAAACTAGAAGCAGCGGTTCCTCCTCTGGTTTCAACCAGTGCAGAAAACTCTGTTGAAGAGCAAGCATTTACTGCTACACAAGAGGATTTACTACCTCAAACCTTAGCAGAAAATTCCCTTAAGTCTGTTGAAAAGCAAGCAGAAATTATCTTAGAAGAAGATTTACCTGAAGTTGTAGCCAATCAACCTGTAGAATCTCAAGAATGGCGACAACCCATAACCAACTCAGCAGCCCTGCAACCTCTACCAAAAGAAGCCGATAACTTCAATCTTGAATCTAGCTTTGAGTCAGATATTCCCCTGTTAGCACAAACAGATATTGAATTAGGGCGCTTAACCCGTTCTAGCTTCAGTTATATTGGCGTTGGGGGCAACATTGGTTTAACTGGGGATACAGGGGTTGGTGAAGGAGCTTTTGTTGTTAATGCAAAAATAGCCCTTTCTCGCAGTTTATCTCTACGTCCTGCGGCTCACTTTAGTGATAATACAGCCTTCTTAGCTTCTTTAACCTACGACTTCAACCTTCCTGGGCGAGATCCTTTTGAGCCAGTGCAGTTTTTTCCCTTTGTGGGAGGAGGAATCATCCTCAATACCGAAGACGATAGCGCCAATAGTGACAGTAGCGATGTCGGCTTTTTGTTAACTGGAGGAGTAGATTACCCCCTCTCAAGAGATTTTACGGCCAACGCAACTCTAAATATTGGTTTTCTTGATGAGACAGAAGTAGGTATTGTCTTGGGGGTTGGTTATACTTTTAGTAGTTTTTAGCTAATAGCTATTTGAAGTTATTAGACCAATGGACTAAATTCCATTACCTTTTCATAACTTAAAACTGTATTTTGTAATAACATTGCTACCGTCATCGGCCCCACTCCGCCGGGGACGGGAGTAATGTAACCAGCAACCTCTGCTACGGAGTCGAAATCTACATCTCCTACTAAGCGGGATTGGCCGGTTTTTTCATTGACAATCCGGTTAATCCCCACATCAATAACTGTAGCTCCTGGTTTAACCATGTCCGCAGTAATCATGCCAGGGGAACCTACCGCCGCAACTAAAATATCTGCACGACAAGTTAAATCAATTAAATCTTGCGATCGCGAGTGAGCAATAGTCACAGTGGCATTTTCTGCTAATAACATCAGGGATAAGGGTTTGCCTACTAAAATGCTTCGTCCCACCACCACCGCTTGTTTGCCGCTCAAATCAATTTTATACTCTTTGCACAACTCCATCACCCCAGCAGGAGTACAACTGCGCAAACCAGGTTCTCCTCGCAACAAACGCCCTAAATTAACTGGATGCAAGCCATCAGCATCTTTATCAGGATCAATCTGTTGTAGAAGACTCACCCCATCTAAGCCTTCGGGTAAGGGAAGTTGAACGAGGATACCATCTACTTGCTGATTTTCATTAAGTTCGGCGATAACTTCCTGGAGTTCTTGTTGAGTTGTATTTTTAGGAAAGTGCTTACCCATTGAGGCGATGCCAACCTTTTGACAAGCTTTCTCTTTATTGCGAACATAGGCTGCACTTGCAGGATTGTCTCCTACCATCACTACCGCTAGTCCTGGAGGACGACCAACTTTTGCTTTTAGGATAGCAACCTTTTCCTTAAGTTGTACCTGAATCTTTTGAGCTAACGCTTTACCATCTAAAAGCTGAGTCATGGTTAATCAGTCCTAACTTTCGTTGCTTAGTGCTATAACAAATTAAATAATTTAATCTACGACAACGGCAAAGCCGTACAAATATTGAACGTACTTCAGCAGTCGAGTAAACCAATGATACAAAAATATAAAAGTGGTTTAATTACACTGCAATTACTTAGTTTACTTGGCTGTAGTCAGTGGCAGCGTTCCCAGGTAACTTTTCCTGTAGAAAAGAAACTTACCTTGACTCCCATTCAAAAACTAGAACAGCAGAATCTAGATTCTACAGTTTATATTAAGGGGCAAGTAAAAGAAAAAATTCCTTTGCTAGATGAAGGAGCCTATGCCCTAAGTGATTCTACAGGAACAATTTGGGTGAAAAGTGAGCAACATCTTCCTAAACCAGGAGATGTGGTTTTGATTAAAGGGCAAATTCAATATAAATCTATCCTGGTGGGTGAGCAAGAGTTGGGAGAAAGATATGTAGGGGAAATAGAACAGTTAGGGAAGCAAACGAATAAATAGTACAGTACAAAATGAATGAACCAGCAGTTTCTATCGCCGTTGCTATCCTTTATTGTGAAGGGAAATTCCTGATGCAATTGCGAGACAATATTCCTGGCATTCGCTATCCAGGACATTGGGGTTTTTTTGGTGGCCATTTGGAAACTGGAGAAACCCCATTAGAGGGAGTCAAAAGAGAATTACTTGAAGAAATTAGTTATACTCCTCCTTCCCTGAGCTTGTTCGACCGCCGTATTGAAGTTGAGGTGATTAGATATATCTACCATGCTCCTTTAACAGTTGGCAAAGAACAATTAGTTCTTGGTGAAGGTTGGGATTTTGATTTTTTAACAATTGAGGATATTCACCGGGGGAATTGCTATTCTAAAAAAGCGGATCAAGTACTTCCCCTCGGTCTTCCTCATCAGAAAATTCTGCTCAATTTTATTGAGAGTGCCAATTTATTCAGGGAAAGTTAATCTACCTAAGCTCGTAAAATCAAGAGCTTAATTGAAGCGCACAGACTGAGTAAACAGTGCAGTATCTTTGATTACCAATGTTAATAAAAAAACCTAACTTAAAGCCATGCAGCTAGAACCAACAGACAATGAGAAAATTGGCACAAAAATATATCTAAATTTCTCACTTATTTAGTATTTTATTGATTAGACTAAAGATGGCTACCACTGCGATACCGAAGGTTGTAGCTCCCTCCCTAAGTCTAGGAAGATCGAAGATTATTCTCCTGTCTAACACGAAAATCACTTTTTTTTGAGCCAGCTAATGAACCAAGCCAACAAAAATTTCCCTGTGCTTCATCGTCTCTTGTTTGGAGGAGCGATTGCAACGTCTTTAGTTACTAGTTCTCTAGTGATTCCCGGCTTCATTCCTTCTGTGAGGGCAGCCTTGGATGATAGTCCGAAAACAGTGGTTGATGAAGTCTGGCAAATTGTGAATCGAGAGTTTGTAGATAGAAGTTTTAATCAACTTGATTGGCAAGTGGTTAGGCAGGAACTTCTCAGTAAAGAATATGATTCCACTGAAGAGGCTTATGAGGCAATTCGCCAGGCTTTGAAGCAGCTTAATGATCCCTACACTCGCTTTCTCGATCCCCAAGATTTTCAGAACCTTACAGATCAAACTTCTGGAGAACTTTCTGGTCTAGGTATTCATCTAGAAATCAATGAAAAAACCCAAGTTCTTACAGTAGTAGATCCTATACCTAACTCCCCAGCTAGCGAAGCAGGGATTCAAACCGGGGATCAAATTCTAGCTATTGATGGTAAACCTACCTCTCTGCTCAGTTTAGAACAGTCGTCAGCACTAATTCGTGGTGAAGTCGGCTCAGAAATCACCTTGAAGATAAATAGAGCAGGGCAGGGAGAATTTGTACTAACCTTAGCCCGCGCTCAAATTGAATTACCTGCTGTTTCCTACAGCCTTAACCAAGAAGATAGCATTAAAGTCGGTTATATTAACCTTACAGAATTTAGTTCCCACGCTGCCGAACAAATGAAGGTGGCGATTCAAGATTTAAGTAAAGAGCAAGTAGATGGCTTCGTTCTGGATTTGCGGGGGAATCCTGGGGGATTATTGTTTGCTAGTGTAGATATTGCTCGGATGTGGGTAGATACGGGTAACATTGTTCGTACAGTAGATACCCGCACTGGCAATCGAGAATTTGCTGCTAACAACACAGCTTTGACTAACTTACCTTTAGTGGTTTTAGTAGATGAAAATTCTGCTAGCGCCAGCGAGATTTTAGCAGGAGCATTGAAAGATAACAAACGGGCTACGGTAGTAGGAAACCGTACTTTTGGTAAGGGAACCGTACAATCGGTACATTCTCTATCTGATGGTTCTGGCTTAGCTGTAACTATCTCTCAATATTATCCTCCTAGCGGTGTGGATATTAATAAAAAAGGTATTGCTCCAGATATTCAACAAAGTTTGACAAAGCTGCAACAGCGACGTTTAACTGGCAATCCTTCCTTGCTAGGAACTAATGATGATCCCCAGTATGTGAGGGCCATTAGTGTCTTAAACCGCTTAAGTCAGACTCAATTACCTAGCGAACCCATTAGCGTTGCCCAGTAATAATAATTTAATTTTTGCAGCGATCGCCTTAATGAGCCTCAACTTAAAAAGGAAATCTCATTAAGGCGATTTAATCTGTAGAGGGAGCTAAAAAACCTTTAGCCCAGAATCAACAAGAGTTTTAGACCTCAACTCACTAGGTAATAAATCAGGTTTACCAAGAAAATTTAACTTCTAACCATTCCTAATATTAGAATAAGGTGAATAAGTGTAAAGAAAAGTTTCCATAACTTTTCAATTGTCCACCTTCAAAGATGTTTTTAAGCGCAAAATGCAACATCGTCTTATTCAAAAAACTTTAATATTCCTAGTTGCCTGTCTCTTGAGTTTATCTACTTGGGCGATCGCACCTGTAGCTTGGGCTTTTGATAATCCTGATTTATTGCCTGAAGTTGAAACACCGATCATTGATTTAGCCAACTTCCTCCCTTCTCTGCAAGAAGAATCCCTAATAACAAATTTAGAAAGCTTTGAAGAAAATACAGGCTGGAAACTCAGAGTACTAACCCAGTATGATCGTACCCCTGGTAGGGCAGTCAAAAAGTTTTGGGGACTAGATGATCGCAGTATTCTCCTGGTTGCTGATGCTAGGGGGGGCAACCTTTTAGCTTTTAATGTTGGCGATGATATTTATCCTCTGCTTCCTCGTACTTTTTGGGTAGAACTGCAAACTCGCTACGGCAACCTTTATTATGTACGGGATGAAGGGGAAAATAACTCGATTGTCCAAGCCCTTTACACTGTAGAAGAATGCCTCAAAAACGGCGGTTGTAATGTCGTACCAGGATTACCGAAAGAACAGTGGATTCTGACTTTAATTAGTTCTGTAGTTGGGGGATTTATTTTTGGACTGGCAGCAGTCCCCCGTAAAGAAGGTCAAATCTTTGCTTGGCAGTGGGCCTTAATTTTTTCACCTTTGTGGGGCATACTATTCATTGCTTTTGGTATCGGACCAGTTGTAACCAGAACTTCTGAGTGGTTACCCTTATTCAGAAATGTTATTGGTTTTGTTTTAGGTGCTTTAGTCGCTTACTTATCTCCTATGATCGCTCAATCAAATGCTTCAGAGACTTAAAAGTATAGAGAGCAAATAATTCGAGGGTGTTCTATGATACATTTGAGCTTTCTAAGCAAAAGATACTTTAAGCTGATGGGAAACTAAGCATCATGGAATGGCATACAACCGATGCCCAAAGTCTATCTATTATTGACCGAGAAGTTGGTGAACATATTTTTTCTCCTGCGGAGTATGAAATTGTTCGTCGCGTCATTTATGAAACAGCAGACTTTGAGTATAAAAGTTTAGTACGCTTTTCGGAACGTGCGCTTCAAGCTGGGGCAGCAGCTTTGGCTGCTCGTACTACCATTGTGGTAGATGTACCTATGGTACAGGTGGGTATTACCTATCATATTCAAAACACCTTCGCCAACCCTGTTTATTGCGCTATGGAAACCTTAACTAGGCCGCAAAAAGAAAAGACTCAAGCGGCTTGGGGCATTCAAACTTTAGCAAGGCGCTATCCCGAAGGTATTTTTGTGGTTGGACAAGCTCAAACTTCCCTCACGGCTCTAGTAGAATTGATTGAAGCAGAGGAAATACGCCCAGCTTTGGTGATTGGTACTCCTTCTGGCTTTGTGGGGGTAGATAGGGCCAAGTCTAAGTTGAAAGATACCTTAACTCCTCATATTCGTATTAAAGGGCGTAAGGGTAGCTCTGTGGTGGCGGCTGCAATTGTTAATGGCTTGGTGGATTTAGCTTGGGAAGCTTATGGTAAGGAGGAAGGCTAAGAAGTAGGGAGTAGAATTGAAGAGTTAGGCTTAAAGCAGGACTTGTAAGAGAAAAGAAAGAACTCCTCCTAAAAATCTGCCTACACCACCTCCAGATCCCCCAGAGTTACGATTCTCGGCAGCTTGGCGGGCTTCTTCTATACTAACTAGGAATTGATCAGAAGTTTCTTTGCCCTTAACATTACCTTGTTTTTCAAACAAAGTACTAGCTATGGTGGCATTTTTAATCGCTTCTTCTTCATCGCGGAGGCGATATAAAGTCCAAGCACTTCCTAAATAAGCTGCGGCTAATTCTGGATCTAAAGCAAGAGCTTTATTGTAATGTTCTAGGGCAGCAGCATAGTTTTGCCGATTAGCTTCCATAACCCCCCAAACATTAAATTGTTCGGCACTAGCAGCATCTAAAGGAATACCAATAGTTCCTTGAATATAAGCTGAGGCTAAACTAGTATCTTCGAGTTTGGCATCAAACAAGTAAGCATCTCTTAAGTCTGTACCATTAAGAATCGCCCCCCGAAGATCGGCCCCGGTTAAGTTAGCGCCGTTAAGGGAAGTACCCGTTAAGTTAGCACCCCTTAAATCTGCACCGCTTAAATCTGCCCTACTGAGGTTAGCGCGAGTTAAATTTGTTTGGGTTAGTTGAGCATTAGAAAGTCTAGCTAAAACTAAACCCGCCCCAGTTAAATCACACTGAACACATTGCTTTGTATTTAATAATTGACTTAGTTGAGTTAGATTCTCTGCCTTGGCAGGAGTTGCTAAACTAATTGTGGTTAAAAGTACAGCAGCAGTTACAATTTGAGGTTTCATAATCAAGTTACTTGAGCTTAGATAAAAGCTTTTTTAGGCAGCATTTATGTTCCAGGATAGCTTTGCTTTTCTCTCTTAGCCTAAGAAGTTATTTATTTGTTAAGCTGATGGGCATTCTTAACAAGCATTTTTTATACCTGATAGCTTATGCACGCTCTTTCTATTCCTACCTGGGTTATCCATGTTTCTAGCGTTTTTGAGTGGATAGCGGCGATTTGGTTTATTTGGCGCTATGGTGAGGTAACGAATAATAAAGCTTGGTATGGGCTTTCTTTTGCGATGTTACCTGCTTTGGTTAGCGCCATGTGTGCCTGTACTTGGCACTTCTTTGATAATCCAGTTTCTTTAGAGTGGTTAGTTACTGTCCAAGCTTCTATGACTGTGTTAGGGAATTGCACTCTCTGCGTTGCAGGTTGGTGGATTTATAGAGAACAGGCAATAGAATAGTATTTTACTTGCCACCTCCGTTACTGCTCCCCGCTCCCTACTCCCTTCTTCCTCAATGATTTCTAAAGATACTTTATTTGCTCTTTCCCTGTTTCCTTACTTAGGATTTTTGTGGTTTATTACTCGTTCTGGAAAAGCACCGCGTTTGGCTTTAATTGGGTTTTATGTCCTGCTAGTTTTTGTGGCTGTTACTATTCCAGCAGGAATTTATGCTCAAGTGAACTACCACAAATCTTTAGCCAATGTAGACTGGCTTCATGGCAGTGCAGAAGCTTTTTTAACCCTTTCCAACATTTTAGTCGTGCTTGGTTTTCGCAAAGCGATTATTGAACACCAAAAAGATTCAGCAGAAGCTGAAAGTTAGCAAGCAATAGGCAGCAGTTTTGCCTAGTCTCCCCATCTACCCCAGCCCCACTAATTTCTCGCTCAATTCCCACAGGCGTTCAGCTTTGCTATCATCTAAGGCTTCGTTAGACATTTCTTGAGTAAAGGCTGCCCGCCCCTCTTTTTGACGATTTCCCCAACTCCAATAGACACCGGATTTATTGTATTCAGGATCGGCAACTACTTCTGCTAAGCGATCGCCTGCTAATTCTTCTGATACATAACCCCCGGTAACATTTTTTTGAAACCAAGGAAAAATGGTTTGAAAGAGGGGAAAATGATTTCTAAATAAGGCTGTTGTGGCTACACAACCAGGATATAAGGAACTGAAGGTGATACCTGTTGAGTCGTGGTAGCGTCTATGTAGTTCTCGCATGGTGAGAAGGTTGCAAAGTTTGCTATCTTTGTAGGCTTTACCAGACTTGAATTTTTTGCCATTAATCATGGTAACAGGTTCTTTGAACCCTGCTTCCATACCCTGGAGATTGCCTAAATCTGGAGGTGCAGGGATGGGAATTTTGCCCCCTAATTCTTTGGGATTTGCTGTTACAGTTCCTAAAATAATTAATCTTGGCTCAGAAGCTGAGGATTTTTTTAAGTCCTCTAACATTAGATTGCACAAGAGGAAATGTCCCAAATGATTTGTAGCGACACTTAGTTCATATCCTTCTTTACTACGCAACGGCTCTTTTGCCAAAGGTAGATAAACAGCCGCGTTGCAGACTAAAGCATCTAAGGTTCTACCTGTAGCGCGGAAGTCTTTGACGAACTGTCGGACACTATCTAAAGAAGCTAAATCAAGATGAATAACGCTATAGCTATCTTTTGACATTCCCACTTCTTGAGCCATTTTCTCAGCCTTGGGAATATTACGACAGGCCATTATTACATACCATTTTCCGGTTTGAGCCAGCGCTCTTGCCCCTTGCAAACCAACTCCTGATGAAGCACCTGTGATAATAACAGTTGACTTGCTATTTTGTTCCATTGTTCGTTTTAGTTATCAGTTCTTACTTTCGGTTTATCATACCAAGCTAAGTTTGATTGAGTTTCTTTTTGTTACTTAATTCTATATGTCAATTTGTTAAATTTCCTTGGCAAAAAACCTTTTTTACTCCTTGAGATGATATTATGTATGTGGTTAGAAATGTGCGTTCTTAAAAATAGGTTTTAAACAAGTTTTAAAAGTGCGATCGCCGCAAAAAAAATGAATTAGGCGCTCACCACAGTGAAATAAACCTAATTCAAAAACTCATACAACCGAAGCACTAGTCAATTAATCAATAGCGTCTTTAGCATTCTCAACAGTTTCTTCTACTTTTTCTTTCGCTGTTTCTGCTGCTTCTTCAACACCTTCAGAACGTTGGTCAATAATTAGCTTTGTAGTTTCGGGGATATTTTCTGGTAACTCACGGATATTCTCTAAACCCGTGTCACCAATATCATCACCACCAAAATCTTCCGCTTTTTGTTGAATTCTTTTGACAGTAGCAGCATCTACTTGTTCAGTGTTGTCATTATCCAAGAATGGCAAAGCTTGTGCTGGTTGACTAAATGCAGCTACAGTAAAAAATGCTAATGTTGCCACAAAAAAGGCAGCTATTTGGCGTAGGCGTAAACTCCTAACCTGAGAAATGAATTTTCTCATATATAGATTTAAGACTCCGTTACTTATGACTTCATTTGAAATATTAAGAAATCTTGCCTTAACTAATCGTCTTTCCTGAGAAGGTTTTTTGCTTAACTAAACTCTGCCTTTCGTCGTAGGTTTACCCTGCTTCTTCAGCTTTCACAATCTGTATCAATTTCAATATCAAGGGTATCTTCATCAATACGGATATAGAGGATGTTGGGGCGACAACAAACTTGACAATCTTCTGTATAGGATTGTTGCAAACCAGCACTAATATCTATAAAAGTTGTACTCGGTTCGCCACAAAAGGCACAATAATATTCAGCCGTATTTTGCATAGGGATTAATAAATAATCAATTGTTAAATGCTGCTGGATTTTGAATGAGTAAACGCTTCTTGCCGATGCTTCAGGAGAGTTTCTTGAGGCAGAAGCCCTTGGAGATGATTCCAGGGTAAAATTTGCTCAGTAGACCAGTTTTGATGGACGTAGAAATCTAGGTTGGGTAACTTACCTTGTAATTGCTTAAAAGCGCGTTTGTAACTTCCTAAAGAATCGCCGTAGTCGCGAGTAAGTTCTAATAATGGTGTCAAACGCCTATCCCCCCTGGATATTAAAGCTTGAATCACTGACCAATTGTAACTCTCTGGCCGAAAATCAACGCCTTGGGAACGTAATTGTTTTTGTAGGAATTTGAGACGCTTTTGAGATTGGGAGTTAACCCCAAACCATTGAAAAGGAGTGTGGGATTTGGGTACAAAGGTGCTGCAACCTAAGCTTAAACGTAAACCGGGGGCAGCTTTTTTAATTGCTTGCATCATGGTTACTGTTGCTTCAACATCTTCAATTTCTTCCCCAGGAAGCCCCACCATACCATATAACTTTAATCCCTTTAATCCGCCAGCTTTGGCATTAATGGCTGCTTGAATTATTTCCTCGTTTGTCAACTTCTTATTAATAATCTGGCGTAATTTCTCTGAACCAGTTTCTACAGCGACGGTAAGGGAATTAGTGCCTCTGTTAGCTAAGGTTTTTGCTAAGTTTTCTGTTACGGTATTAGTACGAACTGAAGCAATACTTAACCTTACCTGTTCATATTTAGGTTGAGAAAGATAAGCTAATAAATCATTGAATTCTGGATGTTGGGTTACTGATGCCCCTAATAAACCGATACGATTAGTAACTTTTAGTCCCCTTTCAATGGCTGGAATTAAGGAAGTTTCTAAACTGGCGCTACGAAAAGGTAAAGTAAGATAACTTGCTAGGCAAAAGCGACACATTTCTGGACAACTGCGTACCACCTCCACCATATAAATGTTTTCCCAAGCAGCTTTTTCCGTCACTACTGTAGAAGCAGAAAGAATATTACCTCGGTAGGTTTGTTTATAAATTTGGGGAGGAATATCCTCAAAAATAGGTTCAATGGTTGCGATCGCCCCTTCTGGATCAGTGTAGGTTACTTCATATAAACTAGGAACATAAATTCCTGGAACCTTTGCTAAATGCTTTAATTGAGTTAAGCGTTCTGCATTCCTAACTTCTTGATAAGCATTAATAAAATCATCAAGGAGATTTTCTCCATCTCCCAGAAGAATAATATCAAAAAAAGCGGCAAAGGGTTCAGGATTAGCGGTTAAAACTGGTCCTCCACCAAAAACCAGGGGATGGGAATCATTTCTAATTTTGGAATGAAAGGGAATAGCTAACTTTTCTAACAGGTTGAGAATGTTGATGTAATCTAATTCCCAAGAAAGGGAAAAACCTAACAATTCCGAATTTCTTGGTAAGGATTCTTGAGTATCTGTAAACAGACGACTAACATCTAAATCAGAGCGTTTGGCTAAAGTAGCCCAAACAATTTGATAACCTAAACTAGTAATACCGACACTGTATTGATTAGGGAAAGCGAAAATAACCGGAATAGCATCGTGATCCGGAGAAGTTGGGGTGAAAAGAAGGTTTTCTTGGTTAAATACGCTCACAAATACAAGTACGATAAAGTATGGGTAAAATCTTAATTTTTAATTTTTAATTTTCTCTTATGAGAAGCTTAAGCCAATAATTTTTAATTAATACTATCCCCTATTCCCTTTAATAATATATGGATTACAAAACCGCCCGTAAATTTCTAATTAAACAAGGAACCCTAACTGATCCTAACACTGAGACTTTACTCAAACGTCTCCGGGAAAGCCAAGCCCCTATACCAGGTCAAGTAACCAATATTTTGCTGGCTTTAAAAATCTTGTGGGAAAACTTGCAAAAATCCCCAGAACTAGAAAAAGAATTAATTTACCCTCTTTATTTATTAGCTTATAAAAGCAGACAATTCTATGAACAAGGACGTAGATCAAGGGTGAATTGGCCTCCATTATTAGATGAAGACTTAGAACGCATTGCTGAGGCGGTAGGTAAAGTTTTTTCTAGTCATTAGATTACCATTCTCCTGCTGCAAATATTTGTTTTGCACTTAGATTTAATTTAGGGAAAGTTGGGGAGACGATCATCTCATCTCCTCGAAACTGTTGCATCTGATACTCACCGTCTACTAAAGTACAAACAGAGAATGTAGGTTGCTTGGGGGAACCATTGTTCTACAGTTATACCACTTCTGCTTAAAGGGCTGAGTCCTGAGTTTCTATAAATTCAGGGAATTTCGTTATCCCTAATTCTCCCTCTTCCGTTACCCTCCAAACCTCGTAACTACCTACTACTACATCACCATTATTATCTAAATCAACATTACCGCTAACCCCTTGATAATTAATAGCTTTGCCTTCCCGCAATAACTCCATTCCTCGACAAACATCCTTAACCTCTTCTTTCTCCTCTGGCTTTTCTCCTGGATTTGCCACTGCCATAAGGTTACTTTTAATGCCTAGTCCTGTATTTTCTTGGGCTGCTTCTGCTGCTAGCATCAAAAGCATCGTTGCATCCCAAGTTTGGGCTAAAAAAGGAGTAATATTTTCCCCCGTTTGCTGATTCCAAAAAGAAGCGAATTCCGACAGCCCCATACCATTTGCCCCAGGTATTAGCCCCAAAACCCCAGTAATAATCGATCTATTATTGCTATCTTTAGGCATTTGTTGAGGAAAAGCTAGAGAATAAATACTATCGGTAGGAATAAATATTGCTTGCTTATTAAAACCATGATTGTAAGCAGACTCTAACAACAAATTTCCTGTTTCTAGATTGCCCACAATTAGGACAGCTTCAGAATTACCATCAAAGGCTGCCATGGCTTCTTTGTCGAAATTGACTGCCGTAGGATCATAATGTATAGGTTCATCTTGATTGGTAACAATGCCTCCTTGGTTAGTGAAAGCATTAATAAATTCTTCCTCAAAGCCAATACCGTAATCGTTGTTAATCGCCACTGTTGCAATCTGGGTAAAGTCTTTTGCTAAGGCGAGTTTAGCAACTTGTTGGGCTTTAAGAATATCGCTTGATACTGTCCTTGTCCAATAACCCGCATAAGCCCTTTCTTCTCTCACCCTTTCTGTAAATACAGGACTAGTACTAGCCGGAGAAATTAGCATTACTTTATTACGGGCAGCTATTTTCACAGCGCGATCACTTACACTGCTGGTAAAAGCCCCAACCACTCCAGCAACTTGATCTATTTCTACTAACTGATTCATCGCCTCTTCCCCCACAAGAGGATCAGCTTTGGTATCTGCAACAATTAATTGAACGGGTTGGTTATTAACACCACCACATTGATTAACTTTCTCCACTGCTAAGCTTACGGCTTGAGAAAGATTGTATCCTAGCAAAGTGGGGTCTTTTGTTTCTGGTAATAAAGCCCCTATTTTTAAAGGTTTTTCTCTTACCCCGCCAAATCTATTACCCAGAAAAGAATTTTCGCAACCACTACTAAGTAAACAGATTATTAGGGCGATCGCAAGGAATAATTGGCGATTTGCTTGACCCATAATTTTGTGAATGATAAAGTTTTTTATTTAATTATCAAAAAAGTAGTGGCGTGACACGCCTAAAATGTTGCAATAGTAGAGGCGGGTTTACCAGTCAAATTGTGAGATTAACCTTAAACTAAATAAACCTGCCCTAATACACAATCTTAGCTGGGTCACACTAGTAGGGTGTGTTAATGAAATGTCACCCATCATTCATTATGAAGCTTCTAAAAAAAAGGTGCGTTACGCTACTGCTAACACACCCTACGGTTTTCTAATTATCCTTCATCCAACTAAACATTGCCCGTAAATCTTTACCTACTTCTTCTACCGGATGTTCTGCTTCTTGACGACGCATCGCTGTAAAACCAGCTTTCCCCGATTGGTTTTCTAAGACAAACTCACGGGCAAATTGCCCCTGTTGAATTTCCTTTAAAATTTGGCGCATTTCAGCACGGGTTTCATCAGTAACGATGCGAGGGCCTCTAGTATAGTCGCCGTATTCAGCAGTGTTGGAAATGCTATCTCGCATTTTAGCAAGTCCCCCTTCCACAACCAAGTCAACGATAAGTTTAACTTCGTGGAGGCATTCAAAGTAAGCTAATTCCGGTTGATACCCAGCATTAACCAAAGTTTCAAACCCCGCTTTAATTAAGGCACTCAAACCGCCACAGAGTACAGCTTGTTCCCCAAAAAGGTCAGTTTCTGTTTCTTCCCGGAAGCTAGTTTCGAGGATTCCGGCACGACTACCACCAATACCTTTAGCGTAAGCCATGGCGCGATCGCGGGCTTGGCCAGAAGCATCTTGATAAACCGCAAAGAGGCAAGGTACACCTTCTCCTTGTTCGTAGGTACGCCTAACCAAATGTCCTGGCCCTTTGGGGGCAATCATGACTACATCTACTTCTGGAGGAGGAACAACTTGACCAAAATGAATGTTGAAGCCGTGGGCAAAAGCGAGGACGTTTCCTTCTGAGAGGTTAGGGGCAATTTCTTCAGTGTAAACTGTTTTTTGCACTTCATCCGGCAGCAAAATCATAATTACGTCAGCAGCTTTAGCAGCATCAGCAACGCTATGCACTTTTAACCCGGCTTTTTCAGCTTTTTGGGTTGATTTGCTACCAGGATACAAACCCACAATTGTATTAACCCCACTATCTTTCAGGTTAAGGGCATGGGCATGACCTTGGGAACCGTAACCAATAATAGCAACAGTTTTATCAGCTAATAAATCTAAGTTTGCGTCTTCGTCGTAATACATCCGCGCCATAGTTGTTTCTCCTTATGCCAGCCTTTATATATTTATCGCAAACTGTTAATTTTATCTCAAAAGAGGATGGGTTAAAAATTATAAATTGTTAACAGAGGGTTAGAAGTTGCCAAAAATAAACAAAACCCAACAATCAATAAACAAAAAATACCAGCAACACCAGCTAAGGGTTTATTACCAATACCCGCTAACCATTGCCCTCCTTTACCTGTATAGGAAATTAATTCTGCTGAATCTAGGCAAGATAGTCCCCAAATCCAACTAGCATGAAGCCCCCAAGCAATCCCTAAACTTCCCCCATCTACCCAACGTGCCAAGACTAAAATCATGCCCATCAGCCATAATCCTGGGATTTGAGGAAGGGTATCTTTTTGTTCCCAAACTAAATGTAATAAAGCAAAAATTAAACTCGAAATTATCCCAGCAACTATTAGGGTATAGTTTTGTTGTAATTCAGTGAGAATAAAGCCCCGGAAAATTAATTCTTCAGTGAGGCCAATGCATAAACCTACTAGTAATAGGGGCAATAAAAGCGATCGCAAACGGGTTAGATTTTCCCAACGCCATTGTAGTAAGCCTAATAACCACTCCCCCATAAAAGTTGCGACTAAGCTAAAAATACCTAAAAGAAAACCCAGTCCTAAAGAAGTAAAAATACTCCTATGCCAGCTTAAGCCATAGTCTTGAAAGGAAGCTCCTTCTACCCAAGCTGAAGCGGCAATAATTAAAGGGGCAATTAAATAAAGAGAAGCTACTAAAGAGAGTTTTTGTTTTTCCCTTAAGGGTTGAGGTGGTCGCCACTTCACTAAAATTGCGACGAAAACTAACAGGGGCAACCACACAATTCCCCAAGCAAGAAAAAAAGCTGTTACTTTTACTAAGGCTGTAGTTGTTGCTAAGAAATTTAGCCACTCATTAAAGGTCAATGACAATACTACCATAGGTAGAAATTAAGCCAAGTGAATTATTGAAACTTGTTTGTCAAAATGCTTGCATTTTGGCTCGATTCGTGGATGAGAAGAGCCTTGGAAGATCAATTTGTTAGGAAAAAAGAAAAGAGGGACTGATTGAGAATCTAACTAGTAGAGAGTAGCATTTCTTTACTGGTAATTTAACCAGGGTATACCCCTTAAATAGGGAGCCAATTTTTCATTCCTTAAAAAGATTGCTCTGCTGCTTAGAGGAGAAAATATTACTTTGCCTCTCAACCCATCCACTCTATTTATCTGGGATTTTTGGTACTAGAGTTTACACGGCTACAGCCTCAGCATCTTCTGCTAAGTCTTCGCCTTCAACATCTAGCTGTTTGAGGTGAATGTGTTTATAACCTAATTTGATTTCAAACTCATCCCCAGGTTTTAAACCCATGGCGTGAGTGTAGGTTGAACCAATCACAATTTGACCATTTTTATGAACACTTACCCGATAGGTAGGTTCCCTTCCTCGTCCATCTTTTGTTCCTTCTGGATCTAGAGGAACTCCTTTTGCAGCAAGGACTGCATCATAAAAATCAGTTAAATTCACACGGGTTTGATTATTTTTAGTCACCGTGTAATAACCGCAGCGTTTCGCTGTTTCTCTTCGAGGTAAGTGGGAAAGCTCTTTAACTTTTTGCAGTAAAGATTTTCCCGTTAATGCTGTAGTTGGCATCTCACTCATGATGTGACAAAATATCCTTCAACTTTCTTAATTAGACAATATATCTTACTACCAAATTATTGGCTATATAAAAAATATATCGTTAAAAACCAATGATAGACAATTTTTTTGAGTAGTTGTTTGTGATTTTTACAAAAACTATTGTACTTGAAGTTAGTTGTCTAATTTAAGAAGGTATAGTTGAAAAAATTAAATTCTCAATTACAACTGGTAATTTTTCTAGAGGGGGAGATTTTTTGGTTTCCTTGTTTTAGACTAGAAATATCAGGGTGAGTTATCTCCAACAACAAAAAAGGTATTGACAAATAGGAATCAAAACGCTATTTGGTAATTGTTTGAGTTAAATCAAAATTCCCACTCAGGTAGGAAGATTTTTTAAGATCAATTCTATGGAAGTAATTTTCAAAATAGTTCGCCAAAAACAAAAAGCAGCTTCGCCGAAGCTTCAAAGTTATAGCTTGGATATTGAGCCAGGAAAGACTATTCTTGAGTGTTTAAATACCATCAAGTGGGAGTTGGATGGTAGTTTGGCTTTTCGTAAAAATTGCCGCAATACAATTTGTGGTAGTTGCGGTATGAAAATTAATGGACGTTCAGCTTTAGCTTGTAAAGAAAATGTAGGGCAAGAAATTGAGCGCTTCTGGACAAAATCTCCTCAATTAACTCCAGAAATTACCATAGCTCCTTTAGGAAATATGCCTGTAATCAAAGATTTGGTTGTGGATATGCAAGGGTTCTGGCAGGGCTTAGAGGCGGTAGAACCTTATATAAGCACCAATGCCAGGTCAATACCGGAAAGAGAATTTCTCCAGACTCCTAACGAGCGATCGCAGCTTGATCAAACCGGTAATTGTATTATGTGTGGTGCTTGTTATTCTGAATGTAATGCTAAGGATGTTAATGTTGATTTTGTGGGGCCCCATGCCTTAGCAAAAGCCCAAAGGATGGTAACAGACTCCCGCGATGATCACACAGAAGAGCGTTTAGAGTCTTATAATCAAGGAACAGCAGGGGTCTGGGGTTGTACTCGCTGTTATATGTGCAACACCGTTTGTCCCATGGAAGTTGCCCCCATGGAACAAATTAGTAAAATTAAGCAGGAAATTTTAGACCGCCAAGATGCTCAAAGCAGCCGTTCAATTCGCCATCGTAAAGTACTAATAGATTTAGTTAAACAAGGGGGCTGGATTGATGAGCGTAAGTTTGGTTTGATGGTGGTAGGAAATTATTTACGGGACTTAAAAGGATTAGCTAGTCTTGCCCCTTTAGGTTTACGAATGTTGGCACGGGGGAAATTTCCCCTGGAATTCACGCCTTCCCAGGGAACTCAGGAGGTGCGATCGCTGATTGAGTCTGTGCAAAATTTAGATTGCTAATCGCTAACTTTTGTTTTCTTATTACACTTTTGACTCGTAAATTATGGATACTGAAATAGAAACTTCTTTACCTAATCAACCAAAAGAAAGCTCCAGCCCAGAAACAGAACCCAGTTTTGGTTGGAATATTTATGCAGAAAAAATTAATGGGCGCTTTGCTATGATTGGCTTTGTTGCCCTGTTGCTCCTTGAGCTTTTTACTCACCAAGATTTCTTTACTTGGCTAGGCTTACGATAAGTTAGAATACACATTCAACTAAAAATTTTCCCTAACAGGAGTCTATTTTTTATTTTCCCCATCTTGATAGAGGGGATCTTCATCAAGGGAACCTACGCGCCCCACAGGCCAAAATCTTACGGCTGCCCGACCAATAATATTTTTGCGAGGTACAAAACCCCAAGAATGGGAATCGTAGCTGTTGTTGCGATTATCCCCTAAAACTAGATAATGATCTTCAGGAACCTTAGCAGGGCCATAATCGTAAGCGGGTTTTTGTTCAATATATTCTTCTTCTATTCCTTTACCATTTACAAAAACTCTACCATTTTTAACTTGAATAGTTTCTCCAGGTAAACCAATAACTCTTTTAATAAAAGCCTCATGAAAATTCTGTTGCTTAAGGGTATCTGTGGGGTTGAAAACCACAATATCTCCTCGTTCGGGTTTTCTAAAGTTGTAGCTTACCTTTTCAATAAGGAGGCGATCATTAATTTCTAAAGTAGGAAGCATCGAACCGGAAGGGATATAACGGGCTTCAGCGACAAAACTGCGTATACCCACAGCTAATACAGCACTGAGGGCAATGGTTTTCAGTCCTTCTATCCAAGGATTTTCAGGGCTTCTTTCCGGCTTAGGTTTGGGAGTTTGATTAGAAGTTTCGGTCATAGCTATGCAATTTCAAGACAATTACCAACAAAGAACAACAAAAAATAAATTTAGGGATTGATGTATAGTTTCTTTTCTACTTGTAACTGCACAACCTCAAAAGTTGCAACTATTTAAGAATCGTTTAATTCTAACTTGATATGACATCTACTGCTCCGTTACTAATTCGTCAAGCCCGTATTCTCTTACCTGATGGCAACTTTCAGGTGGGAGATGTGGAGATCACAACTGGAAGAATTACCCAAATTGCGACCCAGATAGAGACAAATAACTCTGATAGAGAAATAGACGCTACTAATTTAACTTTGTTGCCTGGGGTAATTGACCCCCAAGTACATTTTCGAGAACCAGGGTTAGAACATAAAGAAGACTTGTTTACAGCTAGTTGTGCTTGCGCTAAAGGTGGTGTTACCTCCTTTTTAGAGATGCCGAATACTCGTCCTTTAACTACTACTCAAGAAGCTTTGGACGATAAATTAAGGCGTTGTGAACAGAAGTGTTTAGTTAATTATGGCTTTTTTATGGGGGCAACGGCAGAAAATTTGGCTGCCCTTCGTGAGGCTTCTCCTAGTTGTGGCATCAAAATTTTTATGGGTTCTTCCCATGGTGCTTTGTTAGTTAGTACAGAAGCAGAAATAGAACCAATTTTTGCTCAAGGGGAGCGCTTAATTGCTGTTCATGCTGAAGATCAAGCTAGGATTATAGAACGGCGTAAATTATTTGCCGGAGAAACTAACCCCGCTATCCATTCTCAGATTCAAGATAGCCAAGCTGCCCTAAATGCCACTAAATTAGCTCTGAAACTCTCTAAAAAGTATCAAAGACGTTTACATATTCTCCACCTTTCCACAGGAGAAGAAGCGGAATTATTGCGTCAAGATAAACCGAATTGGGTAACAGCAGAAGTAACCCCTCAACATCTTCTTTTAAATACCCAAGCTTACGAGAAAATTGGCACTCTCGCCCAGATGAATCCTCCCTTGCGATCGCACCAAGATAACGCCATCCTTTGGCAAGCTTTATTAGATGGGGTGATAGATTTCATTGCTACCGATCATGCCCCTCATACCTTAGAAGAAAAAGGTAAAGGCTATCCCCATAGTCCTTCAGGAATGCCAGGGGTAGAAACATCCTTACCCCTCATGCTAACCCAAGCTGTACACGGGCGCTGCACCATTGCCCAAGTCGCTAATTGGATGTCTGCTGCCCCTGCCAAGGCATACCAAATTCCTAACAAAGGAGCGATCGCCGTTGGTTATGATGCAGATTTAGTTTTGGTAGATGTAGATAATTACCGCCCAGTCTTGAGGGAAGAATTGCTAAGCAAATGTGGCTGGAGTCCCTTTGAAGGTTGGAATTTAACAGGATGGCCGCAATTGACCATTGTTGGTGGTCAGGTTGTCTATGAGGCTGGCAAAGTTAATACAGAAGTACGAGGAAAAGCTTTAAGCTTTGGTGAAAAGTAAAAGGTAGGGATGTAGGGAGGTAAGGACAATTAGCAAATAGCCATTAGCAAATAGCCATTAGCAAAATTACCTTCCCAATCTTCGTAAAGTCAAATCAAGATTTTCTTGGGTAACTCGATCATTAACATCTATCTCTAAAGCTATTTCAAAAGCTTCCAAAGCCTCTAAATAGCGCCCCAACTTGTATAAAGCAACCCCTTTATTATTCCAGGTTGTTTGGTCATCAGGTTTGAGGGCGATCGCTTGTTCATATGCTTCAACCGCTTGGGTATAGCGTCCTAACCGACGCAAAGCCACTCCTTTTGCTGTCCAAGCTAGATATACTTCTCCATCTCCCCAATTACCATCTCCTGCCAAGGCTAGTTCACAACTAGTAACAGCCTCTTCATATCTGCGTAAATTGTTCAGAGCTGTACAACGATTGTACCAAGCTAAAGAATTGTCGCGATCCAGTTCAATGGCGCGGTTGTGGTAAGTCAAAGCTTCACTGGGCTTTTTAAAATCTCGATGGAGTATTGCCCCCCTTGTCGTCCATAACATTGCCTGATCTTGTTGTAACTCAATGGCGCGATCGCAGGCTTCTAAACCTGCTTCCCCTCTTAATTCATAGCATTGCTGAGTCCAATAGTTAAAGTCATTAGGCTCTTGGGCAACAGCAGCCGTACCGATTAAACCTGTTCCCCCCAAAACCATGAGAGTAAGTAAAATTTTTCTATATATTCTGGTCATTTCGAGCGAGTTAATTTTAAATTAGCCTATCTATATAGCTATTTAAACAGTTCGCTTTCATATTGAGACAAAAAAAATCCCCACCAGTGGGTGTTGGGCGGGGCAGTTACTCGTTTGTCGGTGAGAGCATAGATTTAGCTATGCTACGAGGAACCTTATTGATGGAAGAAGCAAGGTAATAACCTTGTTACTTTGTTTAGACTATTTTGCTTTCTTCTATTGATTATCAAGCAACACTGTTTACGATCATGTTTGCTTAATGTATATTTTTTGTATGACTTTGGTATATTTTCTCAAAAACTAGTTGATTGCCCAGCTTCTCAAAGGGAAAAGCGGTATATTATTCAACTAGGAAACAAACCATCTCCCCATCTCCCTCTCAACTTTGTCACACAATCTTCACAACACCGTCACAAGAAAGTCATTTCTTTAATCTAACTTGAAAAGTGTCAGCTAATGAACACCTTGAACACTCACTCACACCACTAGCTGACTTTTCCTCCTCTGTAGAAGCTATTAATCAAGTTAAGTAACTATGGAAATTAATAATTTAGACTCTTCCTCACCTCAAAAAAACAATCCTCTGCAAAAAACGGTTACTTACTTATCTTTGGTGCTTTTAGGCGCAGGTATAGCCTTTGGTAGTGATGCTTTAATTGAGCGAAAAGAATTATCTGCCCTTGTTCCCGACTCATCAGCCCAACTTCAAGAAAAGAAAGTTACAACCCGTTCTATAGATAGTTCCCTAATTCCCAATAACTTCGTCACTGAAGTTGTAGACACTGTTGGAGATAGCGTTGTACGTATTGATGCTTCTCGCCAAACAGGAAGATTTAGAATGAGTGAAGGTACAGGTTCAGGTTTTGTGGTTAGGGAAGACGGACAAATCCTTACCAATGCTCATGTTGTTGATGGTGTTGATACTGTAACTGTTACCCTCAAAGATGGTCGCACTATGGAAGGAAAAGTTATGGGAAGTGATCCTGTAACTGATGTGGCAGTTATCAAAGTTGAGGAAGAAAATCTTCCTGCGGCGGCTTTAGGAGATTCTGATCAACTTAAACCAGGAGAATGGGCGATCGCCATTGGTAATCCTTTAGGTTTAAATAATACTGTCACCACAGGAATTATCAGCGCTACAGGTAGATCTAGTTCTCAAGTGGGTGTTGCGGATAAAAGAGTGGATTTTGTCCAAACCGATGCTGCAATTAACCCCGGAAATTCTGGAGGCCCTTTACTAAATCAAAAGGGTGAAGTTATTGGCATCAACACTGCTATCTTCCGTGATGCCCAAGGCATTGGTTTCGCTATCCCCATCAATACTGCTAAAGATATTGCTGATCAGTTAGTAGCTAAAGGGAAAGTTGAACATTCTTACTTAGGCATCCAAATGGTAGATCTCAATCCAGAAATCAAAGAAAGTATTAACAACAATCCCCAAAATGGTTTTCGGGTGGAAGCACAAGAAGGAGTAATTATTGCCGGAATTGTTCCTAACTCTCCTGCGGCTAAAGCTGGATTACAAACAGGGGATGTACTCCAAAGTATTAATGAAGATCAAGTCATTGATTCTCAAACAGTTCAAAATATAGTCAATAAGGTTCCTGTAGGCGAAAAAGTATCTTTAGAATTAGATCGCCAAGGTCAGAAAGTAAAGTTAAATCTCAAAGTAGGGGTCTTACCTCCTAACCTGAAATAAATTTCCCTTGTTATTATAATCACCAAGTAAGCAAACCAAACTTAACTAGTAGTTTGTCAGTCTATCTATAATTTTGGAGTTACAAGAATTACTGAATCCTGACCTCTGAACCTTAGATTTCCAATTGACAAACCACTAGGTTACAGACAAAAAAAAGCTGAGCCTCCCAAACTTTGGCCCAGCTAATATCCATTCTGAGAACTAACCTTTGTCAAAAAATAGCCATCTTACATCAAAGACCTAATTGCTTTTTCCTTACACCTCCTTGAATTAATTAACTAAGGGATTTCCAATGAGCAAAACCCACAAAGTAGAAGCATTAAAGGCAATTTAGTTAGAGTTTCGTGGCTCAGTGCTAAGGGCATATAAAAACAATTTTTTTGTTTGACTACCTTTAGCTGTAAAGAGCGCGTTCCTCTTTTCTTTGCTTTGCTATGTACTTATTATCAAATCCTGAGATATGCGTTTGTGTATACGCTAGTGTTTGATTTAGGTTTTATTTGTATACTTTTGAAAATTTCTTGCTTTGTATCAGTAGTCTTAGTGATAAATTTGTAACATTTTTATCTCAATTTGCTACATATAGGGATGAGGAGTAAAAATATTTTTAGCAGTGGTTTTTCCCATCAAGATTAAAAGTCAAAATAAATATACGGTAGTCCTCCTTCCGGTGCCAAAAGCCAAACTCCTAAAAGGCAAATCGGAGCGAAGACTAGTTTAATAGGCCAATTTAGTCTTAACTGCAAACCTCGTTGAATGGCATAGGCAATGGCCATAGCAATAAATATTAAAGTAATTAATACCGAAACTTGATACTGACCTAAGCCAATTGCCTCTCCATAAACCTTCTGGGCAAACTGGGCATCTCCTGAATAGTTCCATAAATGCCTTATTGCCAAACCAGCTTGCCGAAGATCCGGGAGACGAAAAAAGATCCAGGATGTGAATACCATCAATTGGGTAATTAACCAAGCCATAAATATTCCGGGCCAACTTTTCCACCAAATCGTTAACCCTTCAACCTTCTTACTAACTGTATCTGTAAGGCGATGTATAGCTAAAGCCAAACCGTGCAAACCTCCCCAAACTACATAACCCCAAGCTGCACCATGCCAAATTCCCGCAATAAGCATCACCAATAATAAATTCAGGCAAGTCCTCCCTAAACCCTGACGAGAGCCTCCCAGAGGGAAATATAAGTAATTACGTAACCAATCTCCCAAAGTCATATGCCAGCGTCGCCAAAAGTCAGCGATACTGGTACTAAAGTAAGGGTAGTTAAAGTTTTCTGGGAGATTGAAGCCCAATAGCATAGCACTACCACGGGCTAAGTCTACATAGCCGCTAAAATCAAAATAGAGTTGCAACCCATAAGCAATAATCCCCAGCCAAAGATCCCAACTACCGGCCCTTTCTAGATTACCAAAACATAAATCTACGAAAATCCCTAAGCGATCTGCTAACAAAGCTTTTTTGACTGCCCCCAAAGCAATTAACCAAAATCCTTCAATAAAGTTATTAAGAGCTGGTGTTTGGGGAGTATTAAATTGTTTAGCTAGTTCGTGATAGCGAGTAATAGGGCCGGAAATTAATTTAGGAAAAAAGAGTTTGTAACTAATAAATTGCAACAAACTCTGACTAGCTTTGCTCCCTCTAGAAATATCAACTAGATAAGCAATACATTCAAAAGTAAAGAAGGAAATTCCCAAGGGGGCAAGCAAGTTTTTGCTCAACCAATTAGCGTTTTCACTTGCCGCAGGTGAGTTGAAGCTAGTAGCAAAGGTATTGATAAGAAAAGGAAGATATTTAAAAGCTACCAATATGAGAATGTTGGCAACAATACCCAGAATCAGAATATTAGTAGCCTTACGATTCCAAGATTTTTGTAAGTTTTCCCATTCTTGGTTAGAAAGATTCTGATCCTGTGCCTGTTTAACTCCAATGCCAACTTTCTCCTCCATAGCCTTGCCCAGATAGAAGTTCAGCAAAGCCATAATTAAGAGTAAAGGAATGTACCACCATTGCAAAGAAGCATAGAAGGCAATACTCGCTACTAAAAACAACCATAGTTGTAATTGCTTACGGGTTTTACCTTGGGAGGCTAATTGCCTTAGTAACCAAGCGACTTCTATGATGACAAGGAGAAAAAGTGCGTAAAGAGGATCGAGAAAGGACATTGGGAAGAAGTAATAAGTGATAAGTAACGAGTAATAAGTAAAGAACCTAACTATTGCTAAAATTCCTATTACCTAATTCCTGTCACCGCTAGCCACTAGCAACTAGCTATTAGCAGCTACTGCCATCGCCTTTATTTCAAATATTTTCTTAATAGCATCTTCTACCACCTTATCAGGAGTAGAAGCCCCAGAGGTTACACCTACGGTAATTGGACCTTCGGGGAGCCAATTTTCCTTGATTTCTAAATCTTTACCTAAAGGTTTATGTTCAACTCTATTTTCTGAGCTAATGCGCTCTGCACTATCAATATGATAAGAAGGAATTTTTTCTTCAATAGCAATCTCTTGTAAATGAGTGGTATTGGAAGAATTGTAACCACCAATTACTAACATCAAATCGAGCTTTTCTTCTACTAAGCCGAATATAGCATCTTGTCTTTCTTGGGTAGCATCACAAATAGTGTTGAAACTCATAAAATGCTCAGTGAACTTAGCGAGTCCATATTTTTTGAGCATAGTCCGTTCAAACAATTTACCAATTTGCTCTGTTTCACTTTTGAGCATAGTAGTTTGGTTAGCAATGCCAATTTTATCTAAATCTGTATCGGGGTCAAAATTAGCAGAATGAGCGTTTTTAAATTTAACAAGAAATTCTTCGGAATTGCCCCCTTGCAAAATATAATCAGCGACATAATGGGCTTGCTCTAAATTGAGAACAACCAAATATTTATCAGCAAAAGAACTTGTAGCAATGGTTTCTTCATGGGCATATTTACCATGAATAATCGAAGTAAAGTCTTTTTTCTTATGCTTTTCTACAGAGTTCCAAACCTTAGATACCCAAGGGCAAGTGGTATCAACAATAGTACAACCCTTATCATTGAGGAGTTGCATTTCTGTTACGCTAGCTCCAAAGGCGGGTAAAATTACTACATCTCCTGTACCAACTACAGAAAAATCTTTATCACCATTAACAACGGTAATGAAACCAACATTCATCTCTCGCAAACGTTGATTAACAGAAGGATTATGGATAATTTCATTGGTAATCCAAATGTGTTCTGTGGGGAAATGCTGGCGAGTTTCATAAGCCATAGCCACAGCACGCTCCACCCCCCAACAAAAGCCGAAAGCTTCTGCTAAGCGAATAGTGACATCTCCTTTGCTTAAACGATAATTGTTGTCGCGGATTTCTTGAATCAAATTGCTTTGATATTCAGAGTTTAGAACAGCATTAACTTCCTCACTATGACCAAATCCTTTGCGGTGGTAGTTTTGAGAGTGGGCAAGAGAACGTTTAAAAGCTTTTGTATCTATTTTGCTTGGATGATCGCTCATTTGTCGATTAAGTAATTAATTAAAAATTTAGGGTGTCTCAATCTCTAACTGGCTAGAAACTTGCAGGGCAATACGCCAAAGTTCATAACCTTCTTCATTGAGATGTAAACCATCTGTAGTCAGTTCTGTGTTTAGATTACCTTGGTCGTCGGCAAAAAGGGAGTAGAGATCAAGATAAATAATTTCTTTTTGTTCAGCAATTTTCTCCAGACGACGATTAATATTACGAATATCTAGGTTAGGAATCTCTAACAAACGCTCCCGCCCTTCCCAGGTTGCCTGAGAGCCGCTATGGGGCAAAATAGATTGCAAGATTATCTTACTTTCAGGATGATTGCGCTTTAAGTATTTAACAATTAACTCCACATTGGCGACAACAGTTTCTCCTTCAACTCCCCGAATCAGATCGTTAATACCGATCATAATAAAAATACCCTGGGGATCAGTTTCATCTATAAGTTGTAAACGTCTAAGCAATCCTGCTGAACCTTCCCCAGAAATACCTTGATTAAGCCAGTATCTTTGCTCAGGTAATAATTCAGGAGGAAACCAGAGACTAATAGAGTCTCCCAAAAGTACAGTAAGATGTTCTGGTTGTTTTTTTGCTGCGACTTTAGCTTCTTGTTTTAGTAAATTAACCCACTCTTGATAGGTAAGTTTTTGTTTTTCCCCTAACTCAGGACTAGAAGTTATTTTCGGGACAGAATTGTTTTCTACTGAAAAGTCTGACCTAGCCACAGAAAGCAAGTTGCTTTCTTCGTCCCCCCACCAAAGATAGGTAAGGAGAAGAATAAATAGTCCATTGATGACTAAGGAGAAAAAAGCCCAACGAGGACAGCGCTTCAAGACAATAATACCGCTTCTTTGGAAGTCAAAAGGGGCGAGAGTCCCTCGCCGAATTCAAAAGTCAAAAGTAATGAGGATCAACTTTGTATTAAAAGTATCTCAAACCGCAACTTCATCAAAATAGTATAAACACGAATTGTTCTTAATAATTTTGTACCAAAAAATGCCCGCCTTCAACCGAGAATTGATTTTTCTCGCTCAAAGACGGGCTTTCCTTAACTAAATGGATAAAAGTTAAGAGTAGTGAAGTTTAGATTTCTGATGGTGGAGCAACATCACTTGCGCTGCCAATGGTACTGGGGCTGACACCGAAAGCGTCAGCTTCAGTAACAAAACCAGCATAGGCTTCCATACCATGTTCGGCTTTGTCTAAGCCCTCGAACTCTTCTTCTGGATGAACACGAATACCAATAGTTGCTTTGAGTACACCCCAAACAATGGCGCTGAAAATAACGGTAAAGGCTCCAACAGAGAGGATACCAATGATTTGGTGAATAATACTAGCGCCGCCGAATATACCAACCGCTAAAGTTCCCCAAATACCACAGACAAGGTGGACAGAGGTCGCACCAACAGGGTCATCAATTCTGATTTTGTCAAAGAAAGCCACAGAGAAGACCACAATGACTCCAGCAACTGCACCAATAATGATCGCAGAGATTAAGCTGACGGAGGCACAACCAGCAGTAATACCCACTAAGCCCGCTAAGATACCGTTGATAATCATAGAGAGGTCGGGTTTACCGGAGGTTATCCAACTAGTGGCAGTTGCCGTACAACCTCCTGCTGCCGCAGCGAGGTTAGTGGTAACAGCAATATAAGGAACATTCGCATCAGCCGCTAATTGAGAGCCAGGGTTGAAACCAAACCAGCCAATCCAGAGAATTAAGCAACCAAGGGTCGCCAGACTCATGTTGTGACCAGGAATAGCTCGGATCGAACCATCCGGAGCATATTTACCTTGACGAGGCCCTAAGAATGCTGCTCCTACTAAAGCTGCCCAACCACCCACAGAGTGAACGATGGTGGAGCCAGCAAAGTCAACAAAACCGGCGGGGTCTCCTGCTGCATCTGTACCCAATTCCGCTAACCAACCACCATCCCATAACCAATGTCCGGTAATAGGATAAGAAATAGCAACGAGCAAGAAACTGAAAATCAAGAAAGCATCAAACTTAATCCTTTCAGCAACAGCACCGGAAACAATAGTCGCTGCCGTAGCAGCAAAGGCTACTTGGAAAAGGAAAGAAATCGCTACAGGTACAGCTTCTGGGTAAGGATCATCTCCGTAGGGAACAGGATCATTGTTGAAGAAAAAGCCATCTAAACCAATGAAACTATTACCTTCGCCATACATTAAACCAAAACCAATGGCCCAATAAGCAATAGTGGCAATGGCGAAAACGATCAGGTTTTTGGCCAAAATATTGACGGCATTCTTTTGGCGACAGAAACCTGTTTCTAGCATCCCGAATCCTGCATTCATGAAGATGACTAGGACTGAGGAAAACAGTAAGAAAATAGAGTCGAGGACGACTTGCATTTCTTCAGGACTTGAAGGAGCTTCAAAATCCTGAGCCGAGGCAGCCGTGTTCCAGAAAACAACAATGATTGCTGCTAAAGGAATACAAGCTAGCCAGTAGGGGGAAAATAGGCGAGCCACTGTTTTAATTGGCTCGAAATAGGGAGCATCCCAAAAGCTTGGGGGACGCTGTTTTTTCTTTTTAAGACTTGGATTAGACATCATCACTGGACTTTCCTGGGTTAGTGAAGCATAACTGCAAATTTTTTAGCTCGAAGTGGGTAGACTACCTCCTGAAAGGTTAGGAACATTTTTTTGAGTTACCTGAGCTAGGTTAAAAGTTTCATAGCTCAGTCACTTTTTAAGGCTCTGAGCAGAGGCAAGCACCAAATTTTTTCTCTACTCTAAAAGCACTAAGTTGTCCTACGAAAAAAACCTACAGATATTTTGTGAAAGAGTCAAGAGAGCAATAGCTTAATACTTAAGTATTCTTTTCCCTTGAAGCTAGTAAATAGAGCTAGCTTATTCTGCTAAGTTTAGAAATGTTCTGCTTCTTCAAGATAGTTTTCTGTATCAGAAAATACAGTTTTGTCTGAATGCTGATAAATTTTGCTAACAAACCCATAGTTAATGCTTAAGGTCAAATTTCTAGACATTAGTTATCAATATCTGTTACTAGAAGGGATCTAGAACTACTTTTAGACTGGGATTTTTAGGAAAAACATCTTACTGAGAGCAATAAAAATGGTAATTTAACGATATTTTTTATTTTGCAACACCAACCAATGCAAGTTAAGTAACAATAATCACTTTTGTAAATATTAATCAATTTAATTAATTAATGATGAAAGATATAAAATCCCTTGATTTTATATAGTTAGTTTTTAATGGCTCCGTGATATTTGTTACTGAGTTGCTAGTTATCTAGCTAAGGAAATTATGATATTTCGGAAGAACAATATAGGAGTTATCAGTACCTCATGGTACTGTCTAGACTATTGTTTTTGCTAATAAGCTAGTGGCTAATGGAAATGTACCTCAGCAGCTTAGGAATTGCTATTTTAAAAAAAGGGAATAGGAAACGGGGGAAATAAATACCTCGTTTTTTCCTCTAGAAAAAGAGCGATGTTAGATTTTTACGAATCACTTAGGATTGCTATGTTCCTTTACTCATTCTTGAGTTTGGAGATATTGTTGATAACCAATTGCTTCGAGCTTTTCTTGTTTTTTTAACACAGAGTTATGTAAATTTTGGCGGTATTGCTGTACTTTTTCTAATAAATTGGACTGGTGGGAAGCAATAATTTGTACGGCTAACAATCCGGCATTTTGAGCATTGCCAATAGCTACCGTTGCTACAGGAATACCTCTAGGCATTTGGACAATTGAGTATAAAGAATCAACCCCATTAAGATGGCGCGTTGCTATAGGTACACCAATGACTGGAAGAGGGGTTAAAGAAGCTACCATACCAGGCAGATGGGCAGCCCCTCCTGCCCCAGCAATAATGACTTTAATTCCCCTACTATGGGCATTCTTGGCATAGCTAACCATCTTTTCAGGAGTACGATGGGCTGAAACGATCGCTACTTCATGAGCAACAGCAAATTCCTCACAAACAGCGATCGCCGCTTTCATGGTGGGTAAATCGGAATCGCTACCCATAATAATACCGATTGAGGGTATAGTTTCACTCATAATGGAAAAGGGAGTGGGTAGTAGGGAACAAGAAGTTGACTTTCCTGAATTTTATAACAGCAGGGGCAAGGAAGTCCTTGTTATTACCAGTAAACAGTTATGACTCAAGCATTTACAGCCTTTCAACAGCTCCCAAACAGTTTTACAATTATTAATGCCCGATTGTCAGGATATCAGGATTTACAGCAAGTTCAGGTAAAAGAAGGCGCAATTAGGGCCATAATGCCCACAAAAGAGGTACAAAAGCAGGAAAATACTGTGGATTTTGGAGGAGACTGGCTTTCTCTAGGAGGAATAGATTTACAAATCAATGGAGGTTTAGGTTTAGCTTTTCCAGATTTGGAAAAACAGCATTTTCCTTTATTGACAAAAATAAGTAAATACTTATGGAATCAGGGAGTCGATGGATTTTTACCAACTATTGTCACAACTTCCCCCGAAAAAATTCGGCGATCGCTAGCTACAATTGCTGCTTATCTTTCTTCTCAACCAAGTCAAACAGCCCAGATCCTTGGTGTTCACTTAGAAGGGCCTTTTTTAAACCCAGAGAAGCGGGGCGCTCATCCCCAAGAATATCTTTTACCATTAACTTTAGATAGAGTTAAAAGGATCTTGGGGGATTACGACAAGATAGTCAAAGTAATCACCTTAGCACCAGAATTAGATTCTAGCGCTCAAGTAATTCCTTACTTACATTCGGCAGGCATTACCACCAGCCTCGGCCATTCCTTAGCTACAGCCTCCCAAGCAAAAGAAGCCTTTAAACAAGGGGCATCAATGGTAACTCACGCTTTTAATGCTATGCCCAGCTTACACCACCGAGAACCAGGGTTATTAGGGGAAGCCTTAGTTAATCCTCAAGTTAAGTGTGGTTTCATAGCTGATGGGCAGCACATTTGTCCAACGATGATGAAGTTGTTACTTCGTGCCGGAAACTATAATCAAGGCATCTTCTTAGTCAGTGATGCCTTAGCACCAATAGGTTTACCCGACGGTACTTATCCTTGGGATAGCCGTCAAATTGAAGTCAGACAAGGAACAGCAAGATTAGCTGACGGTACTTTGTCCGGTACAACCTTACCCTTGTTAGAAGGAGTAAAAAACTTAGTCGAGTGGAAAATATGTAATTTAGGAGTTGCGATCGCCTTAGCTATAGAATCTCCACGACAAGCCATTGGTTTAACAGGTTTAGGAATAGGAACTCGGGCTACTCAATTATTACGTTGGCATTGGCAAAAAGACTCTTCTTCTTTAAGTTGGCAAAGGTTAACTAGTGGTCTGTCAATTGAAAAAGGTAAAGGTTAGTATTGTTTGATAGTCAAGTTATCCCTAAATTTAATCTTGACAGACTACTAGCTGTTCCCCCGAATTAATTCAACAGCATCCCGACCATCAATTTCTTCAAGATAGACTTTAATATTTTCATCCTTGGCCGTCGGTAAATTTTTACCTGTAAAATCAGGATGAATGGGGAGTTGACGATGGCCTCAATCTACCAATACAGCGAATAAAATTGCCTCTGGTCGGCCGTACTCTGTGATAGCGTTTAAAGCGGCACGAGCAGTACGACCTTTATATATAACATCATCCACCAAGACTATAGTTTTACCTGTAAGATCGAAAGGAATCTCCGTTTGAGCGGGAGTTCGGATACCAATCTTATCTAGATCGTCTCGATAAAAAGTAATATCCAAAGAACCTACAGGAACTTGAACTTTTTCTAATATTTCGATTTGCTGCTTTAGTAATTTAGCAAGCATCGCTCCTCTTGTATAAATGCCCAACAAAGCCAATTGAGAAATGTTGCCAGATTCTTCAATAATTTGGCAAGCCAGGCGAGTCAGAGTACGACGCATTTCTTGGGCTGAAAGAATTTCGACAACCTCACCCATAGGTCAAATCAGCATTTTAGTGTTTACTTATTCAAATTAAAAGGAAATTGGTCGCTAGTAAACAAGGAAGATCAATAAATGGCTACCTAAACCGACTCCTAACCAAAGCAAAAAACAATTACGACTTAGATTGAGAGCCTGGTTAACCTTGTTTATTGTAATCTCTTGAACAGGTTCTCCTAAAAGTGGTTTATATTTAAGCGTTCCACCATAAGAATTTTTTCCTCCTAATTGAACTCCCAAAACTGCCGCAAAAGCAGTTTCACTCCAACCAGAATTAGGACTAGGATCTTTAGGGGCATCGCGCCAACAAAAATACCAAACTTGTTGATATTTACCCGTTAAAACTGCCACACTCAAAACTGTGAGACGACAGGGAAGCCAAGTAAGATAATCTTCTAATCGGGCGCTAAACCAACCTAGATAAGTGAAAGGTTCATAGCGGTAGCCAACCATAGAATCTAGTGTACTAGCAGCTTTATAACCAAGGGCTAGGGGGACAGCACCAACCCCTGGTATAAAAGTTCCTAAAATACCATAAAAAAGAGGAGCTGTTACTCCATCTGTGGTATTTTCTGCTACGGTTTCTAAAATAGCTCGCAAGATTTCTGAGGTTGAAAGTTGGGCTGTATCTCTACCAACATATTGACTTAGTTTAGTACGGGCTAATACTAAATCTCTTTTTAGTAAAGATGGCAGAATATCTTCTGCGGCAAAGCGCAAACTGCGACTAGCAAAACAGCTTGCCAAAATGATTATTTCCAAGGTAATAGCTAAAAAAGAATTAATTTTTGTGGCGCTAAATACTATTAACCAGCCGAAAAAACCACTACCAATAATTAAACCTAATCCCAAACCAATTCCTGCTAAGCGCCGTTGCCAAGGTTTTTGCCAATATTTAATCACAAATTGCTGAAAATTTACAATCCCCCAGCCCATTATTTGTACAGGGTGAAGTAAATAGCGTGGGTCAGCAATTAAATAGTCTATAGTCGCTGCTAGTAGTAAAACTATAATCTGTCTAGATTCGTTGTCAATTAACTCGGACAAAATCGCTAACAAATAATTATGTAACAGCTTTTTAAACCTTGGTCATTCACTAGATAACAAAGCTAGTTTCTTCTCCAAGAGCAGCTTGCCGACTCCTAGCATCATAATAAAGTTCAGCTAGAGTAATACTATGGAGTGCCTGTTTCAATCTTTGATGTAATTGTCGCCAGATGCTAAAAGTTACCCAATCTTCTACTCGATCTGCGTCAAGATTATGATGGGGCAATGGTTCAATAGTTTCTCCTACTGCTGTTAAAATTTGTCCTAGAGAAATCAGTCCTGGACTAGTTGCAAGTTGATAGCCGCCTTGAGAGCCTCGTATTGATTTAACTAAACCAGCACGACGCATTTCAATTAATAATTTTTCTAAATAAGGAGCAGGTAAATCTTGGCGAGAGGCAATTTCTTTTACTGAAGTAGGGCCATGATCAGGCTGTAAACTTATATCCAGCAAAGCTTTAACGCTATAGTGTCCACGAGTAGTTAGCTTCATCTTTGTTTTTTGACATCAATAATTATTAGAAATTAGATTGCTTATTTAAGCTTGTCGTTGAGTTTCAATACACTAGAAGTATTTGTTCACAAAATAGCAAATTTTTGTTATCAGACAGATAGTTTATAATCAGATTGACTTACTGCGTGTAATATAGTTTTATATCTTAATAACAGACCAGGATTTTTTTGCCTTTGCTTTTCAAAGAGCTAGACAATAAACCTATCTAGTACTTAAGTCTTTAGTTATATATACAAGTTGATGGCTAAAAAGAAAAAAGTCGAACCTTTAACTGGTGAAGCCCTACTCAAGAAAGTTAAAGAACTAGGCAATCTTAGTAAGGAAGAAAAAGCAAGAGAGTGCGGTTACTACACAGTAACTAAAAACGATGTAGAGCGTGTCAATATGATGAAATTTCTCAATGCTCTAATTGATGCAGAGGGAATTGAATTAGACAGTACCGTCAACGGCCATGGTCGGGGAGGGCGTTCTGCTAGCTATCGTATTAGTGTACAGTCTAATCATAATTTGTTAATTGGCTCTGCTTATACAAAGAAAATGGGCTTGAAGCCTGGAGATGAATTTGAAATCACTCTAGGCAGGAAACACATTCATCTTAAACAAATAGATGAATCTGAAGAAATGGATGAGGAATCTTAAAGTTATTGATATTTCTCCAGAGAAAATGGCTCAGTTTTCTAATTTGACTCTATCTTTAGAAAGCAATTTCCACTCAGGAGAAATATCTGCTAGTTCTTTGACATTGAATAAAGCCAACTCTTTAAAAGTTTTGTAATCAAGCAATAGGTAAGGCTTCGACTCTAAATTCCAACGCTGTTTTAACCAGTAGTGTTTAATTTCTTGGGGTGAAGGCTCTGGTGCTGCTTGCCAGTGTCTTTCCAACCAAGAAGTTCTTAATTGAGTCTGTTTGAGTGGGGACAGAGCAACAATTTGGCGATCACTATAAAAATCAAGAGATGAACTAAACTCAGAAGAAGTATAAATAAGCTGATTTTCTGGTACAGAACTTTTAATAACCTTAGCAAGTTTCTCCACCGGATAAGTTTGATTTAAACCGCTAATCCAGTGAGGAGAAAGAACTAATAATAAAAGTGATATATAAATTCCCCAGAATAGCATTGGGATAAACTGCCGATCTTGTCGCTCAATTAGTATGGTAACTACACCTAAAGTAAGAGCTACCGAAGCAAAAATAACTACCAAAGAATTGTCCGCAGCATAGGCAATACTAAAATAAATAGAAGCTAAGCCACTAAATGAAGTTAATAAACCAAAAATAACAGTCCAAGAGCGTGGATAAACAGCAAAACTAGGTAAGGTATAAATCTGTGCTAACTGAGCGCCTCCAGCTAAAGCTAGGGAGGGATACATCGGTAAAACACTCCAAGGAGTTGGGCTTAATAAAAAAGAAGCCGCTACAAAATAAAATATCGTCCAAACTAAAACTAATTTAGCCCAACTCCAAGTACAATCTATCCAAGCTTGTTTGAAGCCGTAGAGCGAGAAAAACAACCATGGCCAAGAATACTTGAGTATTTCTCCCAAGTGATACCAAGGATAAGTATTATGAGTACCTAAATTATGCCAAGTATCTTCAAGATACTGACCAATTGCTACTTTGCTAATCAAGGGTAGCTCGTAGTGGAAAGATTGAGCTAAATACCAAAAAGTAATAGGCATACTTCCTAGAATTAAACCAAACCAGAGGTATATAGAACTTAATAATCTAGGTGTATCCCAAGCTAAAAAACAGATAATAATCGCTCCAATTAATAATCCCTCTGTTTTTTGGGCTAAGAACATTAAGCTGAAGCCAATTCCTGCTAACAAAGTCCATCTAAGATCACGACGGGAGCGTAAAATACATAGAATTGTCAAAGTTTCAAAACATAGTAAAGGTCCTTCCAAGATAGCTAAGCGACCGTAGCAAACCACAGGTAAAAAAGTTAAGTAAATTAAAGCAGCAAAAATTCCCGGAATGCGGTTGGAGAAAATTTCCCTGCCAATGCTATAAACCAAAGGTACAGAAATAGCGGTTAGCAAAGCTGTAGGCAAACGTGTTGTCCATTCATCAATACCAAACCAAGAGTAAAAAATAGCAATTAAACCCTCAATTAGAGGGGGGTGATGCAAATAAGGTATTTTCCATAGAGTAGGAAATAACCATTGCCAACTTAGGGGGGGAGCTAAACTAATTTCCTTAGCTACTTGGGCTATAACTCCTTCATTTCCATCTTGTAAAGGCAGATTATTGAGGTTAGTACCGAATAAGACAAAAGCAGCTAAAAATAAACCACAAATCCAGAGCCATTCGAGCCAATAGTCATGACTACGTAGATTCTTTTCTGGACGATCCCCGACAAAAATTTGACGTTCCATACGACCCCAAAACTCTTAAGATTACTTTTTCTTGCTATTGCTGAATTGATTACCTCTTTAACTATATAAACTCGCCTGCTCCGGGAGTGAGGTGTTAGAATACGCGGGGTGAATAGAAATTCCCAAGTTTAATTTATTTTATTTAAAAATTTTTCAGAACTTATCGGTATTTGTTTTCCTATTTTAAGCCCATTAGAGCTTATGAGATTGAAAGCAACAAACCAAATAAATACTCTGCGATATCAAGCCTATGGAAGGATCTTTTGAACTGACCCTACAAATAGTAATTACTGTCGTTGCAGGAATTAGCGCTCAGGTTTTGGCTGAATATCTTAGAGTACCTAGCATCGTCTTCCTACTAATTTTCGGTATCTTGTTGGGTACGGACGGTTTGGGAGTATTACATCCTCACGAATTAGGAGTTGGTTTAGAGGTTATTGTTGCTCTCTCTGTTGCTGTAATCCTGTTTGAGGGAGGACTCAACCTTGAGTTACGGGCCTTAAATAAAGTATCTGGTAGTCTTCGCAACTTGGTTACTTTAGGAACTCTTATCACTCTCTTGGGGGGAGGAATGGCAGCCCATTGGCTAGGGGAATTTCCTTGGTCAATTGCTTTTCTCTACGCTTCTTTAATTGTAGTTACTGGGCCTACCGTCATTAGTCCTTTACTTAAACACGTTGAAGTTGACAGGCAAGTAGCAACTTTATTAGAAGGAGAAGGGGTTTTAATAGACCCAGTGGGAGCAATCCTCGCAGTTGTTGTTCTTGACACCATCTTGAACAGCGATGCTGGTGCTATTCAGGTGGCTAGTGGTCTAGTACTGCGCTTGGGTATTGGTGTGGCTATCGGTGTGCTAGGGGGTTGGTTATTAGGCTTGATTCTCAAGGGTACTAGTTTCTTATCAGAAGAATTAAAAAATTTGGTAGTTCTTGCAGTAGTATGGGGTCTTTTTGGTATTTCCCAAACTATTCGTAGTGAGTCGGGGCTGATGTCTACTGTAGTAGCGGGAATTGTCCTAAGAGCTTCCTCTGTACCAGAAGAACGCTTGTTGAGGAGATTTAAGGGACAGCTAACAGTTTTAGGAGTATCGGTTTTATTTATTCTCTTAGCAGCAGATCTGTCCATTGCTAGTATTTTTGCTCTCGGTTGGGGAAGCATTTTTACTGTTCTGTCTTTGATGTTGATAGTCAGACCAATCAGTGTTCATTTGTGTACCTGGAATGGGGGCTTAAATTGGCGACAAAAGCTATTTGTATCTTGGGTTGCTCCTAGGGGAATAGTTTCTGCCTCTGTGGCTTCTTTATTTGCTATTCTGCTTACTCAAAGGGGAGTTAACGGAGGAGATTCTATTAAGGCTCTCGTTTTCTTAACTATTACCATGACAGTATTTGTCCAAGGGCTATCAGCGCGTTGGGTGGCTAATTGGTTACAAATAAACTCTTCTGAAGCAACTGGGGCAGTTATTGTGGGTTGCAATGCTTTGGGGCGTATGATTGGTCGCTTGTTTCAAGAGCAAGGTGAATCTGTAGTTTTGATTGATACAGATCCAGAAGCTTGCCAGAAAGCTGAAGCAGAAAACTTAACAGTGTTTCAAAGTAGTGGTTTAGATCCTGATGCCTTAGAAGAAGCGGGCATCGAGTCTATGGGAACTTTCTTAGCTGTAACTAGCAATGGTGAAGTTAATATGGTGTTAGCCCAAAGAGCTTCTGAGGAATTTCAACCTCCCCGGGTTTTAGCTGTATTTCCCCATAATCCAGAGGGAAATAATCCAGGAAACAAAACGAAAAAAAACAAAATCAATCAAGCTTTTATTGCTCAGTTACCAATTAAAATCTGGAATCAGTATCTCAGTAACGGCCAGGTTAAACTAGGGAAAACAGTATTTAAAGAGCAAGGGTTTTCTTTTCAACAAGCTCATTTTAAAGCTCTCATTCGCTCAGGGGAGCTTTTACCTTTGCTATTAAAGCGAGAGCGGAAACTTCAAGTGGTAAAAGCATCTGAAGAATGGCAAGTAGGAGATGAAATTATCTACTTGCTACATGACCCTCGGCCAAAGCTCTTAAAACGCTTGTCTGGTGGTAGTCAATCCTCTCGGTTAGCTTTAGAGAAGTTGTCGGAAGTAGAAGAAGTACCTATTGCTTCAGTATCTACTGAACCAGCTCTAGGTAAATAAAGTTTGGGTGAATTTAAACTTTATGAAATACTTAAAGTTGCCATCTTCTATAAAGGTTTCTTGGGAAGTATTTGCCTTATTATGAATGTATATAGTCAGTAGAAGTAAAAAAATTATGGATGTCAAATTGGTTTTGATAGTTTTAACAGCCGTTTTTACTGTATCTAGCCTCTTTTTCGCTACCAAGAATGGATTTTATGATTCAGATAACTATCATGGTAATGGTTCTGCTCACTGAAATCTCATAACTATTTAAACAAACACCAAGGTTGTGAATACTATAGCTGGAGGGGAGCATGAGTAGAAATGACCAGGTATCCTCTGATGCTGAGACTCAGCTAAGTTGTTTGCCCTATGGTTCAGGACATAGTTCTGAAGGAGTATGTCTTTTAGTTCAAATGGGTCCTCATCGCATTCTTCTTGATTGCGGTTTAGAAGATATTTCTGCTCTCCAAAATATTCAACCTCCAGCAGAGATGGTTTTTTGTACCCATGCTCATACAGACCATGCTCAAGGGATTTGGCCGTTATACCAAACTTTTCCTCAAATACCAATTTATGCTAGTGAAGTAACAGCAGAACTTTTACCCCTTAACTGGCCTGACTTACCCTCGCAGGAGATGAACAAGTTTTGCCAAGGCTTACCTTGGTATGCTCCTATAGAATTTGCTGATAATTTAGTAGCTCAACTTTTTCCTGCGGGGCATTTACCAGGAGCCGCAGCTATTGCCCTTACTTACACTAGTTATCAACGTTCCTATACTTTAGTCTATACAGGAGATTTTTTTCTCTCTAACTCTCAGTTGGTAGAGGGGCTATCGGTGGAGGCTTTGCGTAGCTTATCTCCAGATGTGCTGATTGTAGAAGGTACTTATGGTACAGCAAGACATCCCCATCGCAGGCAACAAGAAAAACAATTAATGGAACGAATCAATCAAGCTATTGCTCAAAATAAGAGTGTCTTGATGCCTGTTCCTCCTTTGGGTTTAGGGCAAGAAATCCTCAAACTTTTACGCTCTCATCACCAATTCACAGGTCGAGACTTAGATATATGGGTGGATGAAAAAGTTGCTAGAGGTTGTGATCGCTACTTAACTCTTTTATCTGAATTTCCAGCCTCAGTTCAGAACTTTGCTAAACATCAACCTCTATTTTGGGATGAACGAGTTCGCCCCAGAATGCGTCGTCTTGATAATTGGCAACAAATTCTTCAATTTGACCAAAAACCATGTCTTCTCCTGACAGATATTAGTGGTGATTGGCAAAATCATCGCTACTTTGAGGAAGATTCGTGGTTAATATTACTACCAGAGTATCTCGAATATTTAGTCAATGGGGAATTTAACCAAAAGTTGAGGGTAGAGAACTATCTCCTCACACAACACAGCGATCGCCAAGGAACAACGCAGTTAATTCATAACTTGCGACCTCAACACGTTGTTTTTATCCACGGTTCCCCGGCATATTTAGCAGACTTAACTAGTCTAGAAGAGTTGCAAAACCGCTACCATTTACATTCTCCCCCAGCAGGTAGTTTGGTAGAACTTCCTATTGGAGAAACCTTCATTCAACCAGCCCCTCCCCCAGAAATTTATTATGAAGGACAATTGAGTGAACTAGAAACAGGAGTGAACATCACCTTACCTACTTCTATTGCTACCGACTCGCGCTGGAATAACTTTGGTGATACGGGATTAATAGAAGCTCGTTGGCAGGGAGAGGATCTCGTTTTACGGGGTTTATCCCAAAGAGAATTACTAAGTCAGAGCAGTGATGCCAGGATTATCGCAGAGGTGGATTGCTGCGGTAACTGCCTTCATCAAAAGGGTCAACGTTGCTGGAATCAAGCTTCTCCACTTTATGGATTCAAGGTAACTCCAGATGGATATTGTCCTGTTTTTGAATCTGAATAACCTTTGAATAAACTGGAATACAACTACTCTTGATTGGAGTCTGGGGAATGAGGGTGTATTTGCTCAGCCTCTGGACATTCATCAGAAATAAGAACGTCTATATTTCCCCTCGGTACAGAAGCTAGCTTGCGAGTTATAGCTCCAATACTCTCTAAACGCACCATTTCTTCCCAAGAACTTATTTCGTCATCTTCATCAATTTCATAGCGAATAGTAACTAAATCACCTTCAAGATGAAGGATGCGAGCGCCTTCTATCCAGCGCTGCTGGTCCCGCAAAAAAATACAAACTTCATGACCATCTGCACAGAGTTGATAAATCTTGCGGTGTAGCATAGGTTAATTCTCCTAAGCAAAAAATCTTCTTGCAATTTTCGTGACAATATTAGGTTAACTTGACTTGAATTTGAGTATAAATCTCAAAAAGCAGTAATTGTAATTTAATCTAAATTTATGGTCAAATTTTTCTTTCTAATGGAGTGTTAAGCCTAAGATTATAATGCTATTGTTACACAATATTGACTATAAATGTTGGCGATACAGAGGGAATATTTATTATTCAGAGCAAAGCTGGAGAGAATTCATACTTTTGCAAAATAGCACTAATTTCTGAGGCAACCCTATCCGTTCTTTCCACCATGGACATATGGCCACAATCAGATATTTCTACAACGTTATCACTACAATTACCAAACAACCGATGGAAACTAGCTAGATGATGAACATATTGGAGTTCCATAACTTTGTCCTTCGCACCAGCTAGAAAATAAACTGGCTGCTTCAGACGAGAGACGATTTGAGGCAAAAGATGAACTTCTTTTTCTGTTGTTGAATCTAGTAAAGCTCCTAAAGCAGCCTGGGCATCCGCAGTTACAAAATCGATTAGTCTTTGCTGCCCCCATTGTCGATTAAGAGGACGCTCTACCATGATTCTGGAAAATACCAAATCCAGTAAGGGAACATATCTAAGCCAGGAAGGACGACGTTTAACTAGTTGTTTCCCCACAGAGCGAAAGCGTTCAAACTCTTCTTTAAGATAAATACCGCCTCCAGAATTTAAGCAAATAATGCCTTTAACTTGCTCAGGAAAAAGTTCTGCTCCCCATACAGCTATGCTTCCTCCTAATGAATGACCTATAAGCCAGGCTTGTTCTATGTCAAGCTTTTCGAGTAGAAAATGTAAGTCTTTCGCATAGGCAGCTAAAGTGTAATTTCCTCTACTGGCATCTTGGGTATTTTGAGAATTTGAGGTAGGGAAACAGAAATCCCGAAAACTTTTTGGTTGATTGGCTGGGGAATTTTGTTGAGACTCTCCAAATCCTCTCAAGTCGTAAGTCAAGCATTGATAACTCGTTGATAACTTCTCAACAAGAGGGTTCCAATACCGACGGCTCAAAAGCCAGCCATGGATAAAAACTAATACAGCTTTGGATGGTTGAGGAACAGGGGGTGTGAGTTCATAAGCATGAGGCACTCCCAAAATATCTATCATTACCATATGTTAATCGTATCAGTTATAGCCTCTAAAATTGCTGACCAAGTAATCTTTGTCGTACGCTTTCAGCAATTTTTTGGCCAAGATATTCAGGAATCAAGCTTTCGTTAGGCCCTAGCAAATAGAGGATCAAGCGAGTACGGCCACGCCAAACTAGTAAATTAGCGTTGACAACCAGTAAGTCTTCTTGCCAAATGGTATACATCACTTTGTAAAAGAGTCCAGGCTGGTTATCTGCTTCTATTAACAGTGCAGGAAGATGAAAAACCGGATCAATATAAAACTCTGTTTCCACTTGTTCTAAGCCGGCATTAAGATTAAATTCTACCGCTAGCATTTCTTCTACTTCAAATCTTCCTGCTAGTGCTTCTCTAATAGCTCGACAGACGTTATCTGCTGTTTGCTCTGTTAAAGCTTTGCTGCCGCGAGAAACCACTAATTTGAGAAATACCAACATCGGTGGCTTTATTTGACCGTAAAGGCTCAAACTACTGTGAATAGTTAATCCATAGGCATGAAGTACACCAAAAATATCACTGAGTAAAAAAGACTGATTGCGGTAAGCAAAGTGTAAAGCACTTTTAGAGCCTTCTGGTTTAAGTTCGATTACCGCTCGCTTAGTTCGGTATAGCCGATATGCTAACCGCAGGTTCTGTAGTTGTATTTCACTACTAACAAACTGTTCATAGAACTTGGGAAACGCTCTATTAAAGCGCTTTAAGAGTTCCAAAGTAGATGATTTTAAACCCGCAGTCATAAGGGTTATAGGTCTTGCCTGATAGGATGAACAAGGAGCAATGCCAGATTTTTAACTAGCTCCTTTAAAGTTTTTGATAAACCCAGTCTAATTCAAATCATGCTATGGCTGGGCTTACTCGGAGATGAGTATAGGTAAAGATAAGATATCTTTGTTGTGCTAATATCTAAATCGTGGATTTTAAGTTAGATTAATAATTTAGTCCACAATTTGGGAATCTTGTGTTAACTTACCTTAGCGCAGCAAAGAAATCACCTAACTTAGCCAAATAGGCATGGGGTTTTGGAAAAACTTATTTAGTAACTCTGATGCTGTTGCTGCATCAGCAACAATAGCCCCTGATAACGAGACGTTTCAGGGAATCAATGCTAACATCCGCCAGCCGAAGATACTATTTAGTACAGATCGAGAACTCGATTTGTATGAGTTAGAGGAGTTGTGTGATGCTGTCGGTTGGTCTCGTCGCCCTCTCCGGAAAGTCAAAAAAGCTCTCCAGCATAGTTTTTTGGTTGTATCTATGTGGGAAGTTAAAGGCAATAGGAGACGTTTGATTGGCTTTGCTAGAGCAACATCTGATTATGCCTTTAATGCAACAATCTGGGATGTTGTGGTTCATCCTGACTATCAGGGCAAAGGATTTGGCAAAGGGTTAATGAAATATATAATCAAAAAACTTAAAGGAGAAGATATTAGTAATATTACTCTTTTTGCAGATCCTCAAGTAGTGGATTTTTATCGCCAACTTGGTTTCATTTTAGATCCAGAAGGTATCAAAGGTATGTTCTGGTATCCCGACTAAACTTGATGAGCTTTCTAGTCAAAAACCAGAAAGCAAGTTATACTAGATTGGCTATGTTACGGGATGTAGCGCAGCTTGGTAGCGCGCCTGCTTTGGGAGCAGGATGTCGCAGGTTCAAATCCTGTCATCCCGATGAAAGATTTTTAATAAACAATTAAAGTGGTATTTTAATAGCGCTTCACGATTAATATAAATGAACCTTCGTCCAGATAAAGTTCTATCATGGGGCTGGAACTTCCATTAATTGAGTGAAGTCAGAACTTACCACCAGGGTTAATATAAAGTAAAGTTGAGCAATGGAATTTTTAACTAACAAGAGTACAGCCCTAAGTTTGATTAGTAGCATTTTTATAAGCTCTATCTGTGCTTTTAACCAACAAGCTTTAGCTATGCCAGAAGCAGAAATTGTTGATAAATTAAGAACAATAGTTGTATTCGCTATAGTTAATGAGCAAGGCTCTCCTTTAATAACCTTGGTAGATAATAAGATTAGGGAGAAGCCAGTATTTGTGAGCAAAAATGATGCTCAAGGTTTTATTAACAGAAGACAAGCTTTGAGCAAAAGCGAACTTGTGGAACAATTACAAGTTAGGGCAGTTTCCCTAGCAGATATTTATCAAATCACCCAAGAGGATTCTCAAAAGCTCAATAGCCCTAGATTTCGTCTTACTCCTAGGTCTAATACCGTTTTTTCAGCTAGAGAAATTTCAGATGGGCGAGAGATTTTTCAGGTAGTACCTCTGTTTTATGTTTATACTAAACAGGATTCTCTGCAAATTTCTTATTTAGAAAGAAAGGAGGGAAATAAATCAGTAATTCCTTTATTTTTTGAAAAAAAAGCTGCTGAGGAAATGATAGCTAAATTCCAGCAAGAACATCCAAATTTAACTCTTCAGTTAGAGATCGGCTTCACTTCTTTAGAAGTAATATTAGAGCGTTTTGAAAGAGAAGATAACGAAACAGTACGCAAAATGGTTTTAGAGCCAACAGAAGAATCCTTAGAGTTTTTGAGATCCTTGTAGAGGAAACTAGTAGGTAAGTTTAGAAGTCAATTATTTATGTCCTAGCAATATTACTTAAAGTAATACTTTCCGAATTACAAATAATTTTTGAGGTAATTGAACATGAAAGCATTAATTCGTTTTGCTGCTACACTAGGTTTGGTCAGTAGCACTTTGGTGGGAGTCGTTTTTGGCATTAGTCCTAGTTCTATAGCTTTACCGGAAACCGAAGTTATTGATAATTTGCAAGGGGTTCCTATCTATAGCATTACTGATAGTGAAGGCTTACCCTTGTTAACGGTTAGAGAAGGGCAAGAAAAGGGTATTGCTAACTTGTTTTTGAGTTTGAAGGATGCTGAAGCAGCTATTGAGCAGCTAAAGCAAACTAATCCAGACATTGCTCAGCAAGCACAGTTAGTTATTGTTTCTCTACCAGATATTTATCAAAAAGTAAAGGAAGCTGCCCAACAATCTGATAGCCCTGATTTCCGGTTTGTACCGATGCAGCAAGAGGTTAATTCTGCTGTTAGTCTTCTCAAACAGCAAGGGCAAGAAGTAAGTCAGTTTCGGGGAGTGCCACTATTTTTTGCTACAGTAGAAGTCCAACGGGAAGGGCAGTCAGCAAAACAAGAAATCTACTTGCCTGCACCAGGAAGTGATCAAATCCCCCTCTTTTTTGAACAAGAACAAGCCCAAAAATTAGCAGAACTTTTTAAGCAGCAGGAACCAGGAATGGCTTCAGATGTAAAAATCAGGGTTTTGCCTTTGGAGTATGTAATTGAGCTTTTTGAAAATGAAAGCGGTGAGGCGATCAAAAATATGTTCCTGGTTAGATCCCAAGAAGCAGAATCTTTAGTGCAAGAATTACTTAAGCAGCAAGGAGAGGCTCAACCCGGTAACAACCCTGGAAATTAAGGTTAAAAAGGGGATGAAGTTAGTGTCGGGGCAAAAACTTGGTGCTTGGAGGTATGAAGCAAAGCAAGCAGCGATCGCTGCTTCTATACCTCCTGGGGAGGTAGACTGGTTATTGCAAGAAGTGACAGAACTCGATAGTCTTGCTTTGCGTTTGTCAAGTTTTGAAGAGGGATCTCAGCTTAAAAGTGATTACTCTTTGCCCCAACTAGCTCAACTTTGGCAAAAGCGCATTACGGACAAGATACCAGTACAATATCTGGTGGGAAAAAGCCCTTGGAGAAATTTCCGGCTGGAGGTTTCCTCAGATGTATTAATTCCTCGTCCAGAAACAGAATGTTTGATTGATCTAGCTGTAAATGCTGTGAAAAATTTCCCAGAATTAAGTAGGGGAAATTGGGTGGATTTGGGTACAGGGAGTGGCGCGATCGCTCTAGGATTAGCGGAGGTTTTTCCTGATGCTACTATTCATGGTGTGGATTTTAGTGCCGCAGCTTTAAAAGTAGCGACAGCTAATGCTAACCGATTAGGTTTTGGACAAATCAAATTTTATCCAGGTTTTTGGTGGGAACCTCTAACTGATCTCAAGGGCAAAGTAAAGGGAATGATTTCCAACCCGCCTTATATTCCCACAACTTCTGTAGCAAAGTTACAACCAGAAGTGGCTAAACATGAACCCCACCTCGCTTTAGATGGTGGGAAAGATGGTTTAGATTCTATCAGACATTTGGTTACTACTGCTCCTAATTATCTCCAGTCAGGGGGGATTTTTTTAATTGAGATGATGATGGGGCAAGCAGAAGAAGTTAGTAATCTTTTACGACAGCAAGGCAGTTACCAAAATATAAAAATTCTCCCTGATTTGGCAGGGGTAGAACGTTTTGCTCTAGCTTATTGTATTTGATCAAGAGAACAACTAGAAATCTCTCTTAACTTAGAGAACTCCAACAAATAAAATATCCTCACCAAGTCTAAGATTTTAGCAACTAGCAATTGGCTTTTGGGTAAATCTTTTCTTGAATCTCTCTTATTACTTATTACTTAAAGAATGAATCCCCATCTCATCATTCCCGAAGGAACACAAGTTGTTGCTCGTCGGGAAGTCAAAAATTCTGCCCAGGAAATAATCTGTTTACGAGGGGCAGTGGGAACTATTATTAAAGCGCCTACAGATAATTCTCATAGTTACAGGGTGCGCCTTCCTAACAGTATAGAAGTGACTTTGCATCGCCAAGAATTTAGTATCCGCAAGCATTTTCAAAAAGAAGGTTTGCTTGCCGCAGAAGATATGTTGGCAGAGTTGAATTTATTTGATCAGACAATTTACCGTTGTATTGTTGGTTCTAAAGCTTTTGATTTAGATAATAACAATTCTGATACAGATATTCGAGGTATTTATCTTCCTCCTGCTTCAATTCATTGGTCACTTTATGGTATTCCAGAACAAATTGAAAATGATCTTACTCAAGAATGTTATTGGGAATTACAGAAGTTTCTGATCCTCGCTTTGAAAGCTAATCCTAATGTTTTGGAATGTCTTTATACACCCTTGATAGAAAAAGCTACTCCTTTAGCAGAAGAGTTATTGTCTCAAAGAGATATGTTTCTTTCTCAGTTGGTATATCAAACCTACAACGGTTATGTTATGTCTCAATTCAAGAAAATGGAGCAAGATTTACGTACTAAAGGGCAAGTAAAGTTGAAACACGCTATGCACTTAATTCGTTTATTGTTATCAGGTATTACTGTGCTTAAAGAAGGTTTTGTACCAGTTAAAGTTGAAGAGTTTCGACAAAAATTATTAGCAATTCGCAATGGAGAAATGCCTTGGGAAGAAGTAAATAGTTGGAGACTTAAGCTACATAAAGAGTTTGATTTGGCCTTCACTCAAACTTCTTTGCCCGAACGTCCTGACTATGAACAAGCTAACGCTTTTTTAATTAAGGCGAGGCGTTCGCAGGTAAGTGATAGATGATTGTTCTCATAGGATTATTTGTCGGATTAATTATTAATTATGAAGCAATTATCAGAAATTATCGAAAATCAGCCCTATCCTTTATTATTCGTTACTATTAGCGGGGCGCATTTATATGGCTTTCCTTCAGCAGATTCGGATTACGATTTACGGGGAGTCCATATTTTACCAGCAGCAGAAGTTGTTGGTTTATATAATGTTCATGAAACTATTGAATTATCTGAGATAAAAGAAGGCGTGGAAGTTGATTTAGTCACCCACGATCTTAAAAAGTTTTTTAGCTTATTATTGACCAGAAATGGCTATGTTTTAGAGCAACTTTACTCTCCTTTGGTTTTACATACTACCCCTGCTCACAAAGAACTAAAAGCAATTGCTAATAGTTGTATTACTAGCTATCATTGCTACCATTATCTTGGTTTTGCTAAAACACAATGGCGATTATTTGAGAAAAAGCGACCCCAACAAGTTAAACCTTTACTTTATGTTTACCGTGTATTGTTAACAGGTATTCATCTGATGCAAACAGGAAGAGTAGAAGCAAATCTGCTTACTTTAAACGAAAAATTCCAGTTACCTTATCTTACAGAACTTATTGAGAAAAAAGTAACAGGGCAGGAGAAAGGTATTCTAAAAGAAACTGATTTAGTGTTCCATAGACAAGAATGTGAGCGCTTAAAAAACACTTTAAAAAAAGCTAGTGAGGAGAGCCATTTACCTGAAAAGACTACTGCCAAAGAATTATTAAACGATTTACTCGTTAAGTTGAGGTTATCCTAGATAATTAATCACATCAGAGTTTATCCAAGTCTTTCTAATCTAAGAACCTATCCCACTATTTCAAAAAGGCGATTTACTTAAGTAAAATATGTCTTAAAAGTTTGATTTTTAGTTTTAATATGAAATCGAAAAAATAACGCTACAGATAAATAAATCGCTTTTGTATCGCTCTTTTTTAGTCAATCCTTCTTTTAAGTTAATCTGTGGGTATTTTTTTACTAAGATAAGTTCAATCAAGAAACTTTTGAACTAGCTACTTATATGATTCAAGTTCTCTAGTTTAGAAGGAGTTGCAGACATGATTCTTCTTCTACCAGTACCACCACGACAGCCGCTGATTTTGACTCTGCAACTTCGGTAAGTAAAGCTATTATTTTCTGCTAAGCCAGTGGAATATGAGTTGTTATTTTGTGAAGCTATAGTTACTATAACCAAAAATAAACTATTTATAAGTAAGCAATATTTAATCTGCATAAGCTAACTATTTATTAAACACCTAGTTACTTATACAGAAGTTTTTTCAAGAAACAGGAAATCACATAATTACTACTTTTAAGAACTTTTTGCAAAAAATAACAAATAACAAATGTGCTGATTATGATCAACTTGAAACCTTGTTACATTTACAAAATGACATTATTCTGTGGCAAAACTGGTATTATATTTTCATACTAGTTAAAATAGGGCGCTGCTACCCAGGGTAAGGTGATAACTGAAATATGCTTTCCAATCTTGACCCCAAGGGTGAAATTTGGCAACTATGTCAACAAAGTAAAGTTGGCAAACTTTTACCCAATGCTTTATACGTCCATACTTCTGCTCTAAATTCCCTCACTCCCCAACTCCAAAATTATGAAAGCCGAGTTAGGCAAACTAACAAACGCTTAGCTGAAGCTACCTTAATTAAATTCAACTTTAATAAACCGAAAATTTCCTATCTCTTTTACCCAGATTTTGATGAAGATCCTCATCCATCTCTGCAAAGTAGTATTCAAGTAGATGTGCTGAGTTTAGAAACTAGTTATCGAGATTATAGTAGCTCAGAAAATCCTCCCATACTGCATCGCAAAGAAGCCTTTGTAACTGCCGACTATCCCCTTTACCAAAAATTCGCTCAACTTACTCTCACTGAAGAAGCTTTAGGTTTATTAGATAAATCTCGCTTCATCGGTACTCAAAAGGAATGGCAACAACGCCTTGCTAACTATGGCGTAGAATTACAAGGGCATTACCTTGCTTGTCCCTTACACAAAGCCCAAAAAACTCGCACCATCAGAATTGAACGCCACAAAGCAGCAATGGTGCGTAAGTCCCTTTCCCGTCCTGTCCGTTTAGCCCTAGAAGCAGATTTATTTCCCCCCGGTACAACTTTTTTTGACTATGGTTGCGGTTGGGGAGGAGATATAGAACGTATGGCAAAAAAAGGTTATCATAGTTCCGGTTGGGACCCCTATTATTGCCCAGAAACAGCCTTAACAGCCGCCGATGTGGTTAACTTAGGCTATATTATTAACGTCATAGAAGACTTGGCAGAACGGCGAGAAGCCCTTGTTGAGGCTTGGAATTTAACTCAACAGGTCTTAATTGTAGCAGCACAAGTCTTAATTAGTAGCAGTAGTAGAGGACAAATTGCCTACGGAGATGGTGTAATCACCAACCGCAATACCTTTCAAAAGTATTATGAACAAGAAGAGTTAAAAAGTTACATCGACCAAGTTCTAGACGTTGATGCTATCCCTGTTGGGTTAGGAATCTACTTCGTTTTCCGCGACGGAACCCAAGCCCAAACTTTCCGTGCCTCCCGCTTCCGTTCTAGGGCTACCACTCCAAGGGTTTGCAAGCCTGTTAGACGTTTTGAAGATTACCAAGAATTGCTTGCTCCGTTGATGATCTTTATCACTGAACGAGGACGCTTGCCAGCCAAAGGAGAGTTAGCCGAAGAAGTTGCCCTTAAAGAAGAATTTGGTACTTTGCACCGTGCTTTTAAACTTATTTTACAAGCAACAGACCCCCAAGAGTGGGAAGCGATCGCTGAAAAACGCCGTCAAGATTTGCGACTCTACTTAGCCCTAGCAAAATTAAATCAAACTCCTAAACTAAGGGAGTTTGCACCTAGAGTAAAAGAAGATTTTAAAAGCTTATTCGGTAGCTATCGTCAAGCAACTTTTGAGGCGGAAGATATGTTATTTAGTCTTGGTGATCCCGAAGTTATTGCCGAGTGCTGTTTGCATAGTAAAATTGGACAGAAGGGGCGTAACTCTCTTATTGTACATATTAGTGCTTTAGAAAACCTTGATCCGTTGCTACGACTTTATGAAGGTTGTGCCAGCCGTACCATTGGCAGAATGGAAGAAGTAACCTTGATTAAGTTTCACATCCGCAAACCCAAAATTTCTTATCTCTTCTACCCCGACTTTGACACAGAACCCCATCCCCTTCTCCATACTAGTATGCAAATAGACTTGCAAGACTTACACGTTAGTTATTGGGAACATGACCCTGAGAATCCTCCTGTTTTACACCGAAAAGAAACCTTAGTTACAACAGATTATCCCTTCTATGAAAAATTTGCCCGTCTCAGCCGCCAAGAGCAAGACTGGGGCCTATTAGATGAGCCTAATAACATTAGATACCTCCAAGGCTGGTTAAAATACCTCGAAAACCATTGTGCCACTTTTAAAGGTCATTTTCTGGTATGGCGTAAGGATGCTGACCCTTATAAAGTTAAGTTACTCAAAGCTGCAGTTCAAGCCCGTAGGAGGGGAAGATAGGAAAATGGGGAAAAGATTGAATCTTAATACTAATTTTCTGAAACTTCTATCTATCCCAAGAGTTACTTGGTTTGGGCTTTAACGGGAAAAGAACTAAGGTAATGATGATGACGTGAAAGGATGATGTAATCAACAGTTGTCAATAGTTATTTGACGTATTTCTACTTAGTTTGGTTATAATAGATTGGAAATATAGAATATTTAGCTTCCTTAATTAAAAACTGGTTACTTGAATTTCAAAACTGCTAGTAACCAGGTTAACTTAAATTCGTTAGAGGGAAACATTAGGGTGATCTTACTATCAATAACCAAAAAAATCGCAGTTATTTTGGAGCTTAAAGACTACCAAGATCGAGAACAGGGTTGAACTATTGCTCCTGATGTCCGAAATAAAGAAATATATTAACAAACGTCCTATTTGTGAGTACCAATGGCTATAAAGCCTTTAATAGTTCAAGTCAACTGTTATCAAAGCTAGAGGTTTATGATGTGATTGCTATCTCTATACTTCCCACCAGACAAGAATGGTCTAAAATGAGTTTTGCTTCTACCCTCTATCTTTGTCCGATTCTGGATTTACTTCTAGCCAAAGTACCTAGTGAATTGCAAGCAGAATTAAGGCTAGGACTACAAGAAGCACTGGTTAATGCTGCCAAGCACGGTAATAAGCTTGATCCTAGTAAGACTGTTGCCGTAGAATTTTCCATCTTGAAAGATAGTTATTTTTGGATTATTTCTGATGAAGGTTCTGGTTTTGCTCCTAGTTGCGAGTGCAACATTCATCCGGAAGAATACTTACCACCAGAAGAGTCGGAAAGCGGTAGGGGACTGTGTATCCTCAACCTGATTTTTGATGAGGTTCGTTGGAATTCTCAAGGAACCCAATTGATGCTTTTTAAGCGGATCACGAAGACTAAGGCAAGTGCTACTTTAGTAACCTGAATTCACTTAATCTTAGTTTTTCTTAGCTCCATGAGTAGGGCAAGGAGGAGCAGAAATAGAACGGTCTAACCACCCTACGGCTTGCTTAAATCTCAATAGTGCCTCTTGGGAGTTATCTCTTAATAAAAAGACTAAAGCTGCCGCAGCTTGCTGACTAGCTTGTGCTGGGCGATTGGCTTTAAGACGATGCCAATCATTGGGCTTAATGCTTAAACGTTCTGCAAGGGCTTGTGCTAACTCTAGAGTACTTATTTCATCAAGAGTTGCTTTGGAGTGCGATCGCTGGGTTAGGTGAGACATAGATTTTTATAATAAAAATATTAAAGCTAGGATTTCAACTAAATATTAGTCTATCGCAGCAGATGAATCCACCTAAAAAGCCAAGACTCTCGGAAAATGGTGATCCAGAAATAGAGAAAGCTCTAGTAGAGGTTGAAGAATTGTTTATAGCTGTTAAGGAGCGCTATAGCCAAGTAACTCGTTCGCAAAATAGGAAAACTCAGCTTCAGCAAGAACAAAAGCAACTCAACAAGCAAAAAAGTAACTCTAGTAATTCTCAGCAAATCAAAGCAGAATTACGACAAATTCAACAGGAGTTAGAAACCATTGAACTTAACTTAGAGAGTCGTTTGTTTAGCTGGGATAGCTTCAAAGAACCTTTTTGGCAAGCAGTTAGGTTTGGAGGCTTAGGAATCGTCTGTGGTTGGATTTTAAAGTCTTGTACTTGAGGCTAACTAACTATTAAAGGCATTGTTAAAGTTAAAGTCGTCCCTTGACCAGTTTTACTCTCAACTTTAATTGTACCTTTGTGAAGATCAACAAATTGCTTAACAATTGCTAAGCCTAAACCGCTACCTTTCACTTTCCCTACATTTTTAGCTCGACGAAATGGCTCGAAAAGATGTTCTAAGTCTTCTTGGGGAATACCAATACCTTGATCTTTGATGATAAAAATAGCTGTTTGATTTTGACAAGTAAGTATGAATTCAATAGCTTCTTCATTAGGAGAATATTTGATTGCATTAGAAAGCAAATTCATTAAAATGTGCCGTAAACCATGAATATCCATTTGTCCTGAGATGCTTTTTCTTTCCTTAATAAGGAGAATTTGGCACTGAGAAATAGTTTGAAATTCGTCTACTAAGTCTTGGCAAAATGCCACAATTTCTACTGGAACTGGGTTGAAAGGTAATTGAGCTAATTGAGATTTACCTAAAATAGATAGATCCTCTAGGATCTGCTTCATGCAATCTACACTTGTTTGGATACGATGAAAATATTTTTCACCTTTTTGCTCAAAACTACCTTTCTGGCTATATAAATTGAGTAATTCCGCAGAACCAGCGATCGCCGTGAGGGGAGTTCTGAGATCGTGGGCAGCCATAGAAAGAAAGCGAGTTTTGAGATTATTAAGTTCCTTTTCTTCTAAAAGTGTTGCTTCTCTGGTTTGATCGGCACTGTGCTTAGCTAGAGCCATCTCTATGGTAGTTTTAGTATCTTGAGGTTTAAAAGGTTTAACTAAGTAACCATAAGGCCCTGTTTTTTTTGCTCTGTCTAAAGTAGAATCATCAGCATGGGCTGTCATATAAATAATGGGAATGTGAAGTTGAGAGTTAATAATTTGAGCAGTTTCAATACCATCTAAGTCTCCTTGAAGAGTGATATCCATTAAAACTAAGTTAGGGTGAGTTTCTGTTGCTTTTTGAATAGCTAACTTCCCAGAACTAGCAACTCCCATTACCTCATAGCCTTGTTTTTCTAGGCTACGAGTCAGATTTTTAGCAACAATCAACTCATCTTCTACAACCAAAATTTTGGCTGGGGAGATATGTTGGCTTTCCTGATTCATCTGCTTATTTACTGTCAGCATAAGAATAGTTTTAACGATTTTTATTTTGACTTTCTTGATCTAGTTACTTCTAAGATCCTAGAAAGGCGTTCAAGATCGCGCATATTTTAATGTATAAGTTAAAATCTAGCTTTGTAGTTGAGTTGAAAAAATCTGAAAGTAAAAGAAGTACCATTTTTACTGTCAAGAATTATTTCAGAATGTAACTGTTCGGCTAGCGTATGTACTAGTTCTAAACCTAAAGAATTAGAATTTCGCCAATCAACACTGGGGGGAATGCCAACACCATCATCCCAAACTACTAAACAAATTTTTTTGTCGGCATCTTGCTGAAGTTTGATATGAATTTCGCCGCTACGTCCATAGGGAAAAGCGTGTTTAAAACAATTAGTAACTAGTTCGTTAATTAATAAACCACAGGGAATTGCCGTTTCTAAGTTGAGAATAACAGGCTCTACTTCCATAACTAGGGAAATAATACTTAAATCACAGTTATAGGAAATAGCTAAGTTGTCCATTAGCCTATGTATATAATCTTCTAGATTAATTTGTCTCAAATCTTCAGACTGATAAAGCTGTTCGTGAACTAAAGCCATAGTTTCAATACGACTTTGACTATCAGCAAAAACACTAGAAAAACGTTCGTCTTCAAGATAGTCAGATTGTAATTCTAGTAAGCTAGAAATTATATGTAAGTTATTTTTAACTCTGTGGTGAATTTCTTTAAGGAGAATTTCCTTTTCTCGCAGGGAGGTTTTAATTTTCTCTTTTGCCTCTTTGCGATCGCTAATATCTTCAATTATGCCGACTGCATAGTGGGGTGTACCGTTGGGAAGATAGACTAAAGAAGCCGTTGAACTCGTCCAAACCGGGCTGCCATTTTTGCATACATAACGTTGCTCTCTAAAAAAAGTAGAAACTTCCCCTGCTAATAATTGGGTAAATAACTGATAAGAATTTTCCCAATCATCGGGAGGGGTAATATTCTCAATACTCTTGGTAAGAAGTTCACTTCGAGAATAACCAATAATTTGGCAAAACTTTGGATTAACATTAAGAAAGTTTCCTTGTAAGTCAGTCTGGATAATTCCTATAGCCGCTTGATTAAAGGTCACTTTAAATCTATCTTCACTGTGGCGTAAAGCTTCTTCAACTTGTAAGCGATAGCTAATTTCTTTGTGGAGTTTTTGGTTTATTTCTACTAAAGATTGAGTGCGTTCTTTGACTAGCTGTTGAAGATTATCACGATATTTTTGCAATTCTGTTTCGGTTTGGTAATTTTTAAGGGCGATAGAAATGTACTTCGCAGCATCTTTTAAAGTAGAAATTTCATAATAACTCCAGTTTCTCGGTTCTGAAGTACAAAAGTAGATTAAACCAACAAATTTTTTACTGTCATGAAGGGGGGCAACTAGCCAGCTTCTAATTTGATGGGTAGAAAGTTGAGGTAAAAGAGGGAGCAGTTGTGATTCTTTGCTTGTATCGTTAGCTATGATCATGGCTCCTTTGAAGAGATTTTTTAGGCAATTTGGAACAACATCAAGCTCTAATTTTCTCCCTATTAAATTATCATTACTTCCATAATGACTATAATGGTATTTGACCTCTAATTCCCCTCTACCATGACTTACTCCGTAAGCCATACTAATATCTGAATAATATTTACCCAGTCTTTGAAAGGTTTCTGCTAAGATTTTTTCAATTGATAAATTGTCAATAATACCAGTGGATATTCTATTAATAGTAGTTAAAGATAATTGACTCTCAATAAGATTTTCTTGAATTTGCTTTCTTTGGGTAAGCTCTTTTAAAAGCTTTTCATTAGTTTCAATTAGTTTTGCACTACGTTCAGTTGCTCTTTGTTCTAGTTGAAGATTGATTTTTTGTAATTCTGCTTTATTAAGTTTATTTGCTTGTGCTAAAGCAATGGCGTTAGCAGATGAATGTAACCAAGTAATTTCTATAGGTTCCCACAACTTAGCTTCTAGACAGTTCTCAAAACCAATAATTCCCCAAAATTTGTCATTAATCATTAAAGGAAAGATTAAAATTGATAAAACATCTCTAGCTACAAAAAAATCCTTTTCCAATTCTGGTAAATCGTCAACGACTTCGTGGAGATATTGACCTTGAGCAAAAAAAGCAACTCTATTAGCTAGTATTTCTTGGTAAGATGTTGGAGCAATAGAATCTTTTCTAAGAGGAGCAATTTCTGAAGCGCAGTATTCTACTTGATAACGAGTTGCTGAACTTTCTTTATTTAGGTTACTTTCCAAAATATAGACTCGACTAGCTCTCGCTGCTTTTCCTAAAGTAGAGATAACTTGTTTATAACTATGAGAATCTTCTAAAGAAGCCAGTAACTCAAATTGCACCTTAGTCAAGGCACTCAGGTAGCGATTCTCGTAAAATAACCTCATTATTTCTTTCCTTTGTTTTGCTTAAGCTGGCGAAAAGAAAAACTACAATAAGGGTAAGCAAAAGCCACAAAAAAGAGTTTGAAGATATGGGACGAGTAGTTAATAAATAATTGACCGCAAGATGATGAGGGTTTTCAAGGTATTGAAGCAGCATTCAAAATAAGTTCGCGAAATATTCAAGGTTTCCTTTTTTACTTTCGCAGATGAATGTATGCGTTCCTATGTATATTTATATAGTAAAATTCAAGCCCAGAAAGAAATAGAGACGTTAAAGCTAACGTCTCCAAATAAATTGTTTCACTTAGTATTTAAGCTTTAAGTAGGATTAGTTTGTGCTTGCTTTTGTAATAAGTTCGTAATGGAGGATTTTTCCAGTAAGCCTACCACTGTACCATTTTCACTGATAACTGGTAGCTGTTGAACTTCTTTTTGTTCTAGTAACTGGACAACTTCTAAAAGGGATTGTCTGGCATTAACCGTCATTGTTTCAGCCGTTGATTTCATCACTTCTCGGATAGAAGTTTCTGGCCACAAAGAAGTAGAAACTAGCTTCATATCATCAACAGCAATTGTACCAATTAGTTGTTCTGCTTCGTTAGTTACTAAGAACTTGCGCCATTTACCATTACCAATTACATAGTTGTTAGCAAATTCTCGTAAATTCAAATCAGCAGAAATAACCGGACTATTGGGAATTACTGCATCTGCGGCAGTTAAATTGTTGAGTTTGTCCTGAAGGTTAGCTGACTGAGCAGAAAATCCGGCATTTTGTAGTAAAAAGAAACCGATTAATAGAGTCCAAAAACTTCCTATAGGGCTAATTCCTAAAATAGCTAACCCCCCGACAATTACTGCTAGCCAACCGAAAAATTGACCAACTCTACTAGCAAAAACCACACCTTTATAAGGATTTCCGGTAATCTTCCAAACGAGGGCTTTAAGAATGTTACCACCGTCTAAAGGTAAACCTGGGAGCAGGTTGAATAAAGCTAAAACTAAATTAATAGAAGCTAGCAGATTAATGATTACGGCTAAAGGTCCGGAAACGCTCGTGGTGAGAGCTAATACAGTAAATAAGCCAAAGAGTAATAAACTAACTAAAGGCCCGGCGATCGCGACGAGAAAGGCTTCTCCAGGAGTTTTTGATTCCCTTTCTAAAGAGGCTAAACCCCCAAAAATAAACAGGGTTATAGATTTGACACTAATTCCTTGTTGAATAGCTGCTACACTATGTCCTAATTCATGGGCTAACACTGAAGCAAATAATAATAAAGCTGTGATTAATCCTAAAATCCAAGGTACTAATCCTGACAATTGAGGAAACCCAGTTAGCTGCCCTCCAAAAGATAAAGTAACTAACCCCAGAACTAAAAACCAGGAAGGATTAATAAAGAAAGGAATACCAAATAAACTACCAACACGAATATTATTGTTCATAAATAATGACCTTTTTTCTTAAGCAAGAAGAGGTTTATCTCTCCATGAAAATATTGTAACGAAGTGTAAAAATAACCACCACGCAAAGATTACCGTAAATGCCGCCCTTTCAAGTTCGGTTATGAAGACAAGTTTAGGATCTGCCATTACCCTAATAAGTTAGGCATAATATAACTAAGAATTCTTAGACCATTTTCTTTAGTAAATGCTGCTTCACCCCAGCGACGCTTACCTGTAACCTAAACCCAGTAATCGCATGATGTCAGCTTCAGAACTTTCTACCCCCTCATCTTATAATCAAGAACAACTACAACAAATTCTGCAACTTGCGATTACCCGTCAAGCAGATCGAGAAGAGTTTTCTAGAGAAGAACTTTGGGAGATTGCTACAGAATTAGAAATTCCCATTGAATGTATGCAGGAAGCGGAACAAGATTGGCTATCTCAACAACTTATAGACCAAAGACGGCAAACTTTTGATCTATATCGAAAAGAAAAGTTACAACAGAAAGTTGCTAAGTATGCAATTATCAATATTTTTCTAGTAAGTCTTGACTCAATTAGTTCTAGTCATCTTTCTTGGTCAGTATATACTCTTTTGATTTCTGGTATGTTTCTCTCTCTAAGCGCTTGGAGAACTTATCAAAGCAAAGGAGAAGCTTATGAACAAGATTTTTTGAAGTGGGAACGCAAGCGTCAACTCAAGCAATCTGTACAGACTCTTTGGCAAATGTTGCAAAAAACTTGGCAAAGTTAAGCAATACTAATTTTTCACTAAACTAAATATAAAATTAAACTAGCTGTGCTTCAGGGGTTAAGTTGAGGTACACAAAAGGCGTTTTATGCTAGATGTCTTAATCGTTACCATAAGCCATAGAAATATTAATCAAATGTTAAATTTATTGAAATTACTTTACAATTAAACTTAACAAAAATTAATTTTAATCTGAAACCCCTACTCTTACATGGCTGATCCTAACCATATTGCTCTACTGGATAAAGGCATCATTACCTGGAACAACTGGAGACTAAAAAACTTAAAGTTAGTACCTGACTTAGTTGGAGTTGTTTTAGCAGAGAGGGATTTAACTAAAGCAAACTTCTATTTAGCCGAACTTCTTGAAGCCAACCTTACCAGAGCAAATTTCACTGAAGCTAACTTAATTAAAGTAGACCTAACTAGAGGTAACTTGACTGAAGCAATTTGTATTCAAGCAGACTTAGAAGACGCGAATCTCAGTCGAGTTCGTATGAAAAAAATTTACTTAATGCGAGCTAATCTTCGCAAAGCTAATCTCACCAGGGCTAACTTAATTGAAGCCAATTTAACCGGGGCTGATCTTAGCCAAGCTAATCTTGTGGGAGCCAATCTTACTCAAACCATAGGTTTGCGGAGTAATTTTAGTCAAGCCAATTTAACTGGGGCTGATTCTAGCCGGGCAGACTTGACAGGAGCTAATTTAGATAGAGCAAACCTTTTAGGGGCAGATTTAGTTGAGAGTAATCTTACCGGAGCAAACTTAGGGAGAGCTAATTTTAGAAAAGCAGATTTGAGTGGTGCAAATTTGCAGGAAGCAAACTTAAGTCAAACAGATTTAACGGGTGTAGATCTAAGTGGAGCTAATTTAAATGGAGCTAATTTAGTAGGAGCTAACTTAGATGGGGTAGTTTTGCGTACTTTTCAAAACACTCAGTAAAGCAGATATTTTTGTTGAGTAGTTGGAGTAGTTGGAGAATTTAATTACTTTTAGAAAGAGAAAATAATAGTGCGATCGCGGTCACTATAAACAGCAATTTTTGTCACTTCAATATAATTACTGAGTCACGGAAATCCTAGCCCATCAAGCTGATACTTATATACATAAGGGATAACAGAGTTTTTAATCAACATACAACTTTTGAAAAGCCATGAAAATTGATATCCAAGAACTGTTTTGCAAAATCATGTCTGTCCGCAATATTTCTCTTGTTGAGCAAAAATTAATCACCTCTCTCTTACAAGAAGACGGTATCGAAGAAACTGAACGTGCTTTAATTAAAAGATTATTTTATGGCGTAGAACGTGGTTTAGTAAAAGTTGCCCACTAAATGGCAAACGGTTTATAGATAACAAATATTTAAACAGACAGTTAAATTAAAAAGTATCAAGAAACGAAACAAACGCAAAGATAAGACATTTAAACGATATATTATAGCTATTCCCAAGCTGCTGAGGTAGATTTCCACTAGCCATTAGCCAAAGCGAAAAAATCAGAATGGTACTAATAATTTTTATATTGGGTCATTTCAAATAAGCTACTACGCCTTTCTGCTGCTCTGTACCTCCTGACTCCAACAAGTAATTCTTTATACCTGATAGCTTAATAACTTATTGACAGATAGCTTTTTAACTGCAACTTATTACTAATTTTACTTTTTGCAGATTCTATTTATCCCAATAGGAACTAATATTGAGGCTAAGGGCAGAATAAGGGAAGTAGTACTAACTTCAGATAACACAACCTCACTTGTGAGGCTATCTGAGAGGAATCAAATTATTGGTTGCTTAGGGTTTGTATCTATTTGTGGTTAGTCATTCCTGTGCTAGTAGCTCAGCAAAAAGCAGGGATATTCCCAGTACTAGCTACTTAAGTTAAGTTTGTGAGTGTAAACAGCAGCAATGACAAAGCGCCAGATTTTAATTGGTGACGTTCATGGTCACTACGATGCTTTGAAGGTACTATTAGAAGCGGTTGCTCCTGGACAACAAGATCAAGTATATTTCCTTGGAGATCTGATTGATAGAGGACCAAAAAGTTCTCAAGTAATTGAATTAGTAATGCAGAATAACTATTCTTGCATCTTAGGCAACCACGAAGATATGTTGCTTGCTGTCTTAGACAAAGAATCTACTTCTGAAGCAGCGCTACAAGCTTGGTTATATAGTGGTGGTTATGCGACTATAGCTAGTTATGGGGAGGAAGGCATTCCTAAAGAGCATATTGAATGGCTACGTACCTTACCCAGTTATCTCGATTTAGGGGAGATTTGGCTGGTTCATGCGGGGGTTAATCCTAATTTGCCCTTAGAACAACAAAGTTCTGAACAGTTTTGTTGGATTAGGGAAGAATTTCATCGCACTACTCAACCCTATTTTCCTGATAAGTTGATTATTACAGGACATACCATTACCTTTACTTTACCGGGAGTATCACCAGGAAAAATTGCTTCAGGTCCAGGCTGGTTAGATATTGATACCGGAGCTTATCACCGTAAAAGTGGCTGGCTGACTGCTTTAGATTTTACCCATAAATTAGTTTACCAAGTAAGGGTAGAACAGCAAGAAGTACGACTTGTTCCTTTAGAAGAATCTGTCGCTCAAGTCAAGTCTGCTCAAGTTTCTACTCACAAATTTGCCTTTCCTTTTTGAGGTCTTGCTCCCATTAAAAGATGATTGAACCCCTCAACCTTTTAGTTCCCCTGGCTCTTTTAGGTTTGATTATTATAGCAGCGGTTTTTTTTGGTCTGACTAAAAGTTAGAGAGATTTTCAACACCACTTTTCCTTAATACGCTTAACTTGTGCTTGAAAATGACTTCCCTTAACGGAATTAACCATTGCCACAAAATTACTAAAACCTTGAATTGCAGCTAGGATATCACTAGAATTTCCCCAGGTTTTTCCGGTTAAGCCATCTTTTTCAATTTGGTATAAAGTAGCACGGAATCGCTTGAGGGTTTTGCGATCTAAGTTGGGAAATTCGTTCACTACAACCCCAGTTACTTCTATTTGGCTAGATTTGCGGCGTAAAATTCTGGTTTTTTCTTGGTTGATGGTAAAACCTTCATGGCTAACAATTGATTCGGTACGGCGGAGGAGATTGCAAATATAGCGAAGGTGAGTGCCAGAAGCAGAAAAGGTGAGATCGTCAGCATAGCGAGTATAAGTAAAGCCTAATTCTACAGCAGCATTAGTTAAGCGTTTGTCCAAACGGCGACAGAGAAGGTTAGAGATGGCGGGGGAAGCGGGGGAGCCTTGGGGTAAATGACGTTCTCCTAAGGCGACATAATAGGTTTTACTATCTAGTTCTACGGTTTCTAATTCTGCTTCGGTACATAACAAAGCAAAAATAGTGGCGGCGGCTTCGGAATAGCCGAAGGAGCGGTATAAGCCTTTAACTCTTTTATAGGAGATAGAGGGGAAAAAATCTTTGAGGTCAAAATTAATAGCCACATCAGCACCGACATGGGGTTGAGCATTAGTTACGATAGAGCGATCACGTCGAAAACCATGGGCAGCATTATTAATGGCTATTTTTTCTAAAATATTGCTCAAAAGCCAGTGTTGAGCTTGTTTTAACTTGGGCAGGGGAGCAGATATTAAGCGCTCTCCCCCGGTTTTTTTCGGGATTTTAAAGCGTATGTAATGGGATATGGTGGCAGTTTTGCGGTTAAAAGTGAGGAAGCGTAACTGCCCGATGCTAATTTTCATGGCTTGGGCAATTTCCTGGGCTGTTCCTAAGATTGGTATACCATGCGATCGCAACCTTTCTTCGTCGCAGTGAGTATGATTTAGCCCTCCGGAAACCTCTTCTCCTAAATAGACAATATCTTGCTCTTGTTTTTGTTGCCAAGCTTCTGAGCGTTCCTGTCGTTGTCTTTCCCGCCTTTCTTTGGTTTGGGCCTGTTTGCGTCGGGATTCAGCTAATCGCTGCTTCAAAGCCTCTTTACGGAGGGCTTTTTCATTAGTAAGTCGGGAACTTTCTCGCCGTAACTGTTCTAACTCCCGGCGAATCTCTCCTGTCCGGCGAATCTCATCGGCAGGATCTTGGGGGATCTCTCCTTCCTCTGGCCAAAAACCCAAGCGAATCATTTCTTCTAAAATAAATTCTTGTTTCCCTCTTTGGCGGATAATATCGTAGAGTTCCTGACGGTTACGGGGTTGCTCGGACATGGTTTGGGCAGGATAGAGGAACGAAGATATTATAGTACAAGCGAACTTAATTATCTATATTTGTTCAACCAGTTATTAAGAAAATTCTGCAACCATTCTTCTCTTTCCTTGCTATAACAGATATGTTTCTCAAGCTGTTCCGCAACAGACTGCGCCCCAGGGAGAGTCAGTTGATCTGCCCCGTTTGTTGTCCAAAACTTAATCATCTCCTCAGTCATTTCCGGGTGAAACTGCAACCCGTAAGCATTCTTACCATAACGAAAAGCCTGATTAGGAAAGAGTTCTCCTGATGCTAATTTAACAGTTTCTGGTGGCAGTTCAAATCCTTCTTGATGCCATTGATAAACCTGTTTGAGTTGAGCAAAATCTGCTTTGCCTTCTGGGGTAGAGGTGATAGGAAAATAACCAATTTCCCTAATTCCTTGAGGGTGTCGGACAACTTTTGCTCCCAAAACTCTAGCTAATAATTGTGCGCCCAAGCAGATACCCAAAAAGGGTTTTGCTGAGGTGATCGCGGTGGGAATCCAGTCTAATTCTGTGCGAATATGGGGTAAGGTCTGGTCATCATTAGCACTCATAGGACCACCAAAAACGACCACAGCTTGATGATTATCTAAACTAACAGGAAGTTCCTGCCCTACACTAGGAATGCGAATATCAAGTCCATATCCCGCTTGTTGTAACAGCTTTCCTACTAATCCAGGATTAGATGTTGTTTGGTGAACAACAACCAGAATTTGCTTCATTTGCTAAGGATAATGAATGATTGACCGCTATTTTCTCGTCTCGGTGGCCACAGGTCTGTATTGGTTGAGTCAGTTAATCATCGGTTCGACAATTTCTATTGGTCAAATTATCTTTCTGTTGTGGCAGGTTAGATGTTTACCTTCCATGCCCATTTAAAAAAAGCTCCCAACCCATCTCCGATAAAATATTTTTTTTGATTTGAAATTGATTTTTATCCGATGAGATAATTATAACATAAATTCAGCTTTGGTGCTAGGAAAGTAGTAGAAGTGGAAACAGAAAAGATTCGTATTATAGTAATTATTTACTTCGCTTCCATCCAGTTACTTCCAGAATTAATTTCTACCAATAAAGGTACACTCAACTCTACGGCATTTTCCATGGTTGTTTTGACTTTATTCTGTAAATCTGACCATTCTTCTGGAGGAACTTCTAAGATTAGTTCGTCGTGGACTTGAAGCAATAACTTGGCTTGATAATTTGTGAGGATTTCTTGCAATCTTATCATGGCAATTTTAATAATATCGGCACTGGAACCTTGAATAGGAGAATTGGCTGCCGCCCTTAATAATTGTGCGTCATATTGACCAATGTTTTTAAGTTCATTGAGGTCAATATCTTGAGGCTCACTACCTCTTAGTTTGCGGAGGCGATCGCTGGTGAAATTAAAGTAGCGACGACGGTTAAAGATGGTGGTGACAAAACCATTAGCGATGGCTTCTTTTTTCTTACTTTCTAAGTAGTCAAAAATGAGGGCATAACGTTCTCGATAGCGTCCAATAAAATCTTTACCAACGTCAGAACTTAATCCTGATTCCCTAGCAAAACGTTGCGCTCCCATACCATAAATTACTCCAAAATTAATTATTTTTCCTAACCTTCTTTCTTCTGTGGTTATTATTTCTTTTTCAAAGATAATTTGAGCAGTAACGGTATGAACATCTTTTTGTTCTTGATAAGCTGTCACTAAAGTAGGTTCTTGACTAAGATGGGCAAGAATTCTTAATTCAATTTGTGAGTAATCTGCTGCGACAAGTAACCAACCTTCTTTGGGAATAAAAGCTTGGCGAATTTGCCGAGAAAAAGCTGTACGAATAGGAATATTTTGTAAGTTAGGGTTAGAAGAAGAAAGTCTGCCTGTGGTAGTAACGGTTTGGTTAAAGTTGGTATGAACTCTACCTGTATCTGGGCGAATTAAAGCCGGTAAAGCATCTACATAGGTGGATTTTAATTTAGCTAAACTACGCTGTTCTAAAATGAGGTCAATTAAAGGGTGATCGCCTTGTAATTTTTCTAAGACGGCATGGTTGGTAGAATAGCCTGTTTTTGTTTTACGAGTCTTTCCCGTATCTAATTCTAACTTTTCAAAAAGTACTTCACTTAACTGTTTAGGAGAAGACAAGTTAAACTCTTTCCCTGCGGCTTGATAAGCTTGTTGTTCAATTTTTTGTAAGTCTTGCTCTAATCGTTGAGAAAAGTTTTCTAAATACTCTTTATCTATTCTTACCCCCAGATATTCCATTTCTGCTAAAACTGGTTCGAGGGGTTGTTCTATGGTGGTTAGTAGTTCTGCTAAAACTGGTTTAGTAGCTAGCTTTTTCTCTAATTCCAACTTTAAACAAAAGGTACTATAAGCATCTAATCCACAATATTCGGCAACAGTAGGAATATCCAAATCAGCAATAGTTTTTCCCTTGGGAATACCTAAATCTTCATAACTTTTGGCTTCAATTCCTGATAAATATTTGAGAGCTAAATCTCCTAATTTATGGGAAGCATTGGGGTCTAAAATATAACTTGCTAACATAGTATCAAAGACAACCCCTTTCAACTCAATTCCTTGGGCTTTTAATACTAAACGGTCAAATTTGGCATTTTGTAAAACTTTAGGATACTTATCACTTTCTAGTACGGGTTGTAAAGCTGCCAAAACTTCTTTCTTGGGTAAATTAGCACCAGAATTATGACCTACAGGAACATAAGCAACTTCAGTTAATTCTTTGCCCCAACAACAACCAATTCCTACTAATTCAGCATCCCTTGGTTCTAAGGCTGTGGTTTCTGTATCCCAAGCAACGGAGATTTTTTGGTAGGTTTTAAGTTGCTTAACTAAAGCCGTTAATTTCTCTGGGGTATCAATAATTTGTGTTTGAGTTTGTACTTGATTTACTTGTTGATTTTTTTCTGTATCTTCAGAACTAAAAAACCATAAGTCTTCATCCTCAAAAACTTCTACAGTTTCTTCTTGCTCTTCTAATAACGAATCACCGCCGAACTTATCCTGTAACTTACTAATATCTTTAACAAACTTCTTTAACTCCAACTCTTCTAAGAGAGCTTGTAACTTAAGAGTATCAAAGCCTGTCAAGTGAAACTCTTCTTCTTGTAACTCTATCCCAGGAATTTCATCAATTAACTGAGCCATATATTGAGAATGGTAAGCAATATCTTTTCCCTCCGCCAACCTTTTCTTCTGCACCCCTTTAAGCTTTTCTAAATTCTCATAAACTCCTGCCAAACTTTCATATTCTCGCAACAACTTAACAGCAGTTTTATCCCCTATCCCCCTAATACCAGGAATATTATCGGACTTATCTCCAGATAAAGCTTTATAATCAACTACCTGAGAAGGTGTAATACCCATTTTCTCTTTTACTTCCTCTTCCCCAAATTCAATGATGCCAGAAGCACTTTTCATGGCACGGGGATCTAAATAAAGGACAGAAATATCTTTTTGATTATCTACTAGTTGAAATAAATCGCGATCGCCACTAACAATTTTGACTTGATAACCTAAGTTACTCCCTTGTTTAGCCAAAGCTGCAATGACATCATCTGCTTCGTAACCAGGGCTAAAAACTACGGGCAAGTTTAAGGCGGAGATTAGTTTTAAAAGATTTTCTAAGTCAATACTAAAATCCTCTGGAGTTTCTTGACGATCTGCTTTATAAGTAGCATCTTTTTCATGGCGAAAAGTCTTTCCTCCTAAATCAAAAGCTACTGCTATTAACTGAGGCTGTTGAGTATCTATAACATGAATAAGAGAATTGAGAAAACCAAAACAAACGCTAGTAGGAATTCCTGTTGAAGTATATAATCCTCCGCTACGGCTTTTAGCAAAGGCATAATAAGCACGGAAAGCTAAGGAATGTCCATCAATTAATAGTAGTTTTTTAGGAGTTCGATTAGGCATTTTTTAGGTAATAGGTAATTTTTGTTTTTATTCAAGGTTGAAATTAAGCATAGCAACTAATATTTAAACTAGGCTTGAAAGACGTTTAATACTTCAAATAAACTGTTAACAATAGCGATTAGTCTTCAACAACCTTTCCCACTCCTTCCGGCAAAGTAGGCAAATCCCGAAACAGTAAAGTATAAATATCTGTAGGCATATCAATATCTGCTTTTTCTAAAGCTTCTTTAATAGCTTGGGCTACTTCTGAGGTGGTAGCCAAAAAGCTTGAACGACGAGAATCTACCCAAAAGCGGACTTCTAAATTAACGGTACTTGCTGCTAATTCTTGCACTAAAACATCTGGGGCAGGAGAAGTTTCTACCTCAACTATCTTTTCTAAAACTTGAGAAATTACTTCTTTGGCTTGAGCAATATTTTCCCCATAATCAATACCTACTGTAACCGAACTACGACGGCGAGGGGAAGCGGTATTATTAATAATGCTAGCTTGAAAAACTTCTTGATTAGGAATATAAACCAACCGCCCATCATAGGTTTTCATCGTTGTAGCCCGGAGTTGTATTTGGGTAATAGTTCCTTCATAATCTTCAATTACTACTTGGTCATTGATAGCAAAAGGACGAGCAGCAAGTAAAATAACCCCAGAAATATAGTTACTTAAAACATCTTTGAGACTGAAACCAATGGCTACGCTAGTCAGTCCTAATGCCCCTAATAAAGCTCCAAAATCCAATCCTAAAACACCCAAAGCCACCACAGTCCCTAATACCCAAACTCCCCCATAACCAAGACGGCCAATAAGTATTTCTGTAGAGCGATCGCCTTCTGTTTTTTGGGCCCAGGTAAAGGCAAGATAGCGTACCAGTTTAGCAACTATCCAAGTAATAATGAGAACGATGAATGCACCAAGAAAAGCAGGAAGATTACCAATAGTATCCCGTGCTAATTGTTGTACTGTCCCATAAAGACGTTGCCCCACATCAATAGCTAAAGGTGGTTTATTAATAGCTTTGTTAAGGCTATCAGCCCACTTTTCGGCTAATTCTTCCACATCTAAACCAAAATCTTGGGCATCTTGTTCTGTTATCGTCATCAAAACCCGATTTTTCAGCCGTAAAGTGGCAATTTTGCGGGGATTATCTGGGTTAACAGCAATTTTTTCTACTGTATCGCTTTGAGCCAAAACGCTAGCAATACGTCTATTAATAATTTCAGCCCTTTCCGCAGCGCTAACTTCAGTCAAACTACCTATTTGAAAGATTGGCCTTCCCCTCACCATAACATCAGCAAAGTAAAGCCCTTCTGAAGAACTAGTTGCCTCTTCTTCTTGGGTTGGGGAAGGAGGTATAATAGCTTCTTGGCTCAAAACAGTCTGGGCTGAGAAAGAAACAAAACTAATTGTAATTAGAATAATTGCATGAGGATAAATCTTGAGCTTATATAACTTACTTAATTTTTTTTTCACACCGATTTTTAATTAAAATTATTACTTATAAATCTTCAAAGAAGAAGCGCCGAGACGCTGATTTTTAATCACCGCTTCGGCCGCTTGCCAATACTTTTTTATAGCTCACTGATAATTATCTTTAAGAAGGCCAATAAAGTAAAAAATCACCTTATTAGCTAGCTTAAACAGTAAAATCTATTTAGAAGTCAAGTCCCTTAATCCTTCTTTGATTTGCTCTTCTACTGAGGTGGACTTAGCATTTTCAGGACGATTAAGCTTGTTATAATCAGCGCCTCCTTGTACTGCGTTGAGTCCTTTCTGTGCTTCTGATTGAGTTTTTTCTAAATCACGAGGCCCTTCCTTGAGGACATCTTGAGATTTTTGCTCAATACCTTGTAAGGGGGTTACGCCTTTATCAGGGCTACTGGTAGCAGCGGCAGCAGGCAAAGTATTAGCAACAAATAGTAATGTGCAGAAAACAGCAGCTATTAAAAAACGCATTGGACGCAAATTAGCTATTTTAGAGAAGAAATTATTCATTATTTTTTGTAACTCGTAAACTTGCTTTAACAATTATATTTTCTAACGAATAAACCCTAGCTTTACAATCGTTCCCAGGACTGAAACAGCTAAAATAGATACAGATAAATACTCTACTTAAGATATGAATAAATTTGCTTAGTTTTGGGGCAAAAAAACTATTTTCCAAAAGCTGTGGTTGCCAAGGCGATCGCCCCTGCCACTTTAATGCCATTGCTGCGTAAAGTTTGAGCTGCCGCTTTAATAGTAGCACCAGTGGTATAAATATCATCTAATAAAAGTACTGGTAAGGGGGGGGTTTGTCTTTGAAAGCTTTTGCCTAAACTAAAAGCATCAGCAATATTCTTCTCTCTTTGTTTGGCATTTAAGCCAAACATCGCTTCAGTTTCTTTAACTCTTACTAAACCAGATGTTTGCAAAGAAAAACCTGTAAACTGACAAAAACTGCGCCCAATTAATTCTGCTTGATTAAATCCCCTTTCTGCTAATTTACGAGGATGACTGGGTATAGGAATAACTATCAATCTACCACTTTTATGTCCTAAATCAGAATTTAACCAAGCTTCTCCCAACCATTGTCCCATTGGCTCAGCTAACTGGGGTTGATTTTGGTATTTTAAAGTCTTAATAGCTCGACTCAAAGTACTATCATAGGAACCCCAAGCAAATAAAGGTAATTCTTGCTGCCCAAACTGGCAGGGGTTATGCAAGCGACACTGTTGTAATTGTTCTTCACAATGAACACAAATAACCTTTTCAGTAGGGCGATCACAAAGGGGACAATTAGATTCAAGAAAAAAAGAGAGAAAGCCTTTAAATACTCGGTTCGTCCAATTAATCATCTTGCTTTTTCAGAAGTTATAAATAAAATAAGTGCCAGAAAAATCTTCCCTAGCTCCTTACCCAAAAAACCGCTAAAGGTAAAAAACCTACACTTGTTAAACTCTCTACTCCCTGGGAGCATCTCAGTTTTGCAGAAATAGTTTGTCTGTGAAGTTAGCTATTAGCTATTAGCTGTTAGCTTTAAGAATACATTTCTTGTTGCTTCAGTGAAGCTAATATCAAGTTGACGGCTAAAGCCTGTATTTACCAATTTGAGATGCTCCCTACTCCCTGCTCCCTTCATAAAGTAAGATACAATGCTAAACAAACAAGAATTGTACTAAATATTTTTAATATTCATGAGTTCCGAAGCAGTTGATAACCAACAAAAAGATAAAACCCTTGAGTCAATGAAGAAGTTTGCAGAGCAGTATGCTAAGGGTACTGACACCTTCTTCTGTAGCGATCCTTCTGTAACGGCTGTAGTAATTGAAGGACTAGCCAAAAATAAAGACGAATTAGGCGCTCCTTTATGTCCTTGCCGCCACTATGAGGACAAAGAAGCAGAAGTGAAAGCAACTTTCTGGAATTGTCCTTGTGTACCCATGCGGGAGCGTTACGAATGCCATTGTATGTTATTTATCACTCCTGACAATGAATTTGCTGGCGAAGCGCAAGAAATTTCCTTAGAGGAAATAAAAAAGGTGCGAGAGAGCATGGCATCTTGAGGATAATTTATGCTGCCTCAAGAATTTTGGCAAGGAATTGACCAATTTAATGGTCAAGAATTTTATGCCTGTCATGATACTTTAGAGGCTTTGTGGATGGAGTCTTCAGAGCCTCTTAAAAAGTTTTATCAAGGTATACTACAAATCGCTGTAGCCTGTCATCATCTAGGCAATCATAACTGGCGAGGGGCAGTTATTTTGTTAGGAGAGGGAGTGAGGCGAATTAGCGATTATCAACCTATATATGAAGGTATTGATATAAGCAGCTTATTAGACCAAAGTTTACAACTTTTAGAAAGATTACAAAAAATTGAGCCAGAAGAAATTAGCAGTTTTGTTGAGGAACTCAAAACTAATAATTCCAGTATCTATTTGCCCCAAATAGCTACAGTAGAACCGCAGAGTATTAAGTAACGAAACTTCAGAAGCTACTTAAGCGTCAAAGTCTAAATATCAGCAAAACAAGATAATTTACTTAGGATAGTCAAGTATTAACCTGATTTGGCTAGCTATCCACGGTATTATTTTCTGTAGATTCCTCAATTATTTGCACCTTGTTAAATCAATTATTATGTTCTCTGTTAACTCCCCTACTCCCCTGATGCGCCGCTTAGGAGTCATGTTTGTTATTCCTGCTGCTTTAATAGGAGCGATCGCCATTCCCGGAGCGCTTAAAAATGCCGAAGCACAACCAGGGCGGGCAATTACTATTCGTTCTGATCTCCAAGAAGCTAACTCCAAAACCGGGGTAATTACCGCTAGTGGCAACGTGCAAATTAATTATCCTGCCAGACAAATCCAAGCTACTGCTGCTCAAGCGCAATATTTTAGTAGTGAACGTATTATTGTCTTAAGAGGTAATGTTTACGTCCTCCAAAGCAATGGTAACAGCATTAGAGGAGAAGAAATTACCTACCTGATGGATGAAGAACGTTTTGTTGCCACACCCAAAACAGAACGTCAAGTAGAATCAATTTACATCATCTCTGACCCAGAAGCAGCAACTCCAACTGTTAGCCCCGCACCACCTTATAATCCTAAGCCAGTTTTCAAAGAGCCGCAAAGCAATCCTTAATAATCCTCTTGCTCTCCAAAAATAGTGTGAAAATAATTCTTAAAAACGTTCACAAATCCTATGGCAAGCGAGTAGTGGTTAACCGAGTCAATGTAACGGTTTCTCAAGGGGAAATTGTTGGTTTATTGGGGCCTAACGGTGCAGGTAAAACCACCACATTTTATATTGCTACTGGTTTAGTCAAGCCCAATAAAGGTTCTGTTTGGCTCAACGAAAGAGAAATCACCACTCTACCTATTGATAAAAGGGCTCATCTTGGTATTGGTTATTTAACCCAACAAGCTAGTATATTTCGCAATCTTAGCGTTCAAGATAATATTAAACTTGTTTTGCAACAAACCGACGTACCAGCTAGGGAAAGACGCAAGCGTTTACTTACGCTGCTTAAAGAGTTCCGTTTAGAAAAAGTAGCCCAAACCCAAGGAAGTCAAATTTCTGGGGGGGAGAGGCGACGTACAGAAATAGCCAGATCCTTAGCTGCGGGGAAAGAAGGGCCAAAGTTTTTTCTCTTAGACGAACCCTTTGCCGGAGTTGATCCCATCGCTGTTTCTGAGATTCAACAAATTATTGCTCAATTGCGGAATCGCAATATGGGAATATTAATCACTGACCATAATGTGCGAGAAACTTTAGAAATCACTGACCGTGCCTATATCATGCGAGATGGAGAAATTCTCGCTTCTGGGGCAGCAGAAGAACTTTACAACAATCCTTTAGTCCGCAAATATTATCTAGGAGACAAATTTCAAGCGTAAACTACTCTTGATGGGACACAAAAGCAATCTGAACCTTAAATTTTATGGCCCTGAGCAAATCTTTCCAAGCTAAACTTTCTTGGTTTCCATTATTTTCTGGCTTTTCTATTCTGGATCGCTACATATTAACGGAGCTAACTTTACCCTTTCTCTTTGGGGTAGGAGCTTTCTCTTCTATTGGTGTGGCTATTGGTAGTTTGTTTGAACTGGTGCGAAAAGTTGCTGAATCTGGGCTACTAATGAGTTTAGCTCTAAAAGTTCTGCTTTTAAAGATGCCAGAATTTATTGTCTATGCCTTCCCTATGTCTGCTCTTTTAGCTACTATGATGGCCTATGGTCGTTTTTCTAGTGATAGCGAATTAACGGCTCTACGTAGCGTTGGCATCAGTGTTTATAGAATTGTTTTACCAGGAATTATCTTCAGTCTGGCAGTAACAGGCTTAACCTTCGTTTTCAACGAACTTATAGTTCCCAATGCGAACTACCAAGCAACTTTAACTTTAGATCGGGCCTTGGGGGAAGAAAAACCCTCCTTTCAAGAAAAAAACATTCTTTACCCAGAATATAATAATGTCCAGCGTCCTGAAGGAGAACAAGAAGTCTTGACTCGCTTGTTTTACGCTGAAAAGTTCGACGGTACAACCATGGAAGGTTTAACCTTACTGGATCGTTCTCAAGAAGGAGTTGAACAAATTGTCACCTCTGAATCTGCCACTTGGGATCTTAAAGATAATACCTGGAATTTCTTTAATGGTACAATTTACCTTATTGATGGCGATGGCTCCTACAAAAAGATTGTTCGCTTCGTCCACCAGAAACTAAAATTACCAAAAGCTCCCTTTGATTTAGCCCAAAAAGGTCGCGATTATGGGGAGATGAATATTACCCAAGGATTCGAGCAAATGAAAATTCTCGAACAAAGCGGCGATACCAAGAAGTTGCGTAAACTAAGAGTTCGGGTGCAACAAAAAATTGCTTTTCCCTTCGTTTGTTTAGTTTTTGGTTTAGTAGGTGCAGCATTAGGAACTCGGCCCCAAAGAGCTTCTAAAGCGACAAGTTTCGGTATGAGCATCGTGATAATTTTCTCCTACTACCTACTCGGTTTCATCACTGGAGCAATGGGGATAGTAGGAGCAGTTTCTCCTTTTTTGTCTGCTTGGTTGCCTAATTTCTTTGGGCTGGGGGCGGGAGGATTTTTGTTAATGCGCTCCTCTAAGTTATGAGATCCATTAAGGGAACTCCAGAAAATAAAAGATCCAATAATTGCGATCGCCAGTTTAATTTGTAGTTAATTCTTCAGTTACTTAACCGGGCTAATCATTAGAAAAAGGAACTAACCAATTATCAATTACCTATTGGTGATTTGTGCAAACTGCCAACTTTTGGTTTCTGGATTCCAAATTAAGAAATAGCGCAAATTATGGCTAGAAACTTTGCCGTTATTCATATTATATTTGAAGCGCACATCAACCTTAGCTGTTTCTTCTTTTTCTTCTGCTACCTTAATTTGTTGTACGTCTACAAAGTCTACTGTACTAAACCAAGTTGCATAGGAAACATAGCCTCTCGGATGTACTCTAGGATTATTTTGTAACTCTTCAGGTAACTGTTCCCAAGCAGCTTGTAATTTACCATTGTTTAAGTTGCTGTAATAATCTAATACAGTTTGTTCTGGAGAAGGTCGAGAAACTTCTTGTCTGTCTGGTTGAGATTTTTCAGTTACGGGAGAATTGTTACTTTCAACAGGTGGGGAGGAATTCTCTTCTTGATTAGCAACTTCTTCCCTAACCGGGGCATTATTTTGAGTTTGAGTTGGTTCTGTTTGAGAATCAATTGGTGCTGAGGAGCTACTTTCAGAAGAGTCTGTCGTTGTAGTAGAAGCAGTTTCTTGGCTAGTTGTGTCCGCAGTATTGTTCAACCTCAAACCGAGCATCACAGCACCACCAATTATACCAGCCATGATTATGCTACCGATGATAATACTACCAGCAAGACCAGATTTTCTATTCGGAACGGTTACAGTTTGGCTAGCAGGGGCAGCAACAGCTACGGTAGGAGAAAATTCTGCTTGGGAAACGGGATAGCTATTTCCTGGGGCAACGGCTACTGTAGGTGCATTATCAAGATTACTTTGCAAAGCTGCCAACATTTGGTGGGCATCATTGAAGCGATCGCGGGGATGACTCATAATCCCTTTGTTAAGTACTGTGGCTAACTGAGGACTAACTTGAGGGGCGTATTGCTGCCAAAGAAGTTCATCAGTTTGAGGATCATTAACTAACTCCTGGGGCATTTTCCCTGTTAAACAATAAATTCCTACTAACCCCAAACCATAAAGATCACTAGCATAAACTGGCCTTCCGGCAGCTTGTTCACTAGCCATGAAACCAGGAGTACCAATAACAATAGAATTGGTGGCGTTACCTTGAGAATTAACCACCGTACCCATGGCTTCTTTCACTGCACCAAAATCAATGAGTACAGGTTGATTATCCACAGAACGAATAATAATATTATCCGGTTTAATATCCCGATGAACGATGCGATTAGAGTGGATATAAGCCAACACAGGTAGAAGACTAGCTAACACTCCTTTTACCTGGTTTTCTGCTAACTTACCCTGTTGTTCAACCAGTTTAGTCAGAGTCTCCCCTTCTATCCATTCCTGCACCAAGTAAAACTGATCAGCTTCAGAAAAATAGGCATATAAATTAGGTATTTGATTATTACCTTGGCCTAATTTTTCTAAGGTTGCCGCCTCTCTTTGGAAGCGATCTTTAACCAATTGATAGTATTGGGGATCGTTGGTGACGGGCTTCAGTTGCTTAATAACACAGCGTCTTCCGGAGGGCATATGGGTATCTTCTGCTAGGAAAGTATTGCCAAAACCACCCTCGCCAAGGGGTTTAACGATGCGATAGCGATTGTTTAAAAGGTTAGATGTCATCAGTTTATTGCCAAAGGGAATAGTAAAGGTTGGTTGGAAAAGATTATTTTGTATCTTAACTGCAATGAATCGCTCAAATAGTAACCTTTAGCCTGACAATAGAAATAAATAGTCAAATTTTTTTACACATAGGCAATGGCACATCAGATTGAAGATATTGATGGTATAACTCCTTTTTATGTCAATCAATTAGAAAGGGCAAATATCAATACTGTAGAGGAACTCTTAGAAAAAGGTAAGTCTGTAGCGGGAAGAAAAGAATTATCCCAAGTTGCAGGCATTGAAGAAGGAATGATCTTTCGCTGGTTACATTTAGCTGACTTAATCCAAATCAAAGGAGTAGGAGGGGAGTACTCGAAGTTATTAGAAGCAGCAGGAGTAGAGAGTGTCGAGAAACTTGGCCAGGTTTCAGCCAATGAACTTTATGAGGAGATTTTAAGGGTCAATGAACAACTGAAAATTGTCAAGTTGCTTCCTTCTTTTGAGCAAATAATTAACTGGATCTCCCAAGCGAAAGAACGTCCTGTGATTATTGAAGAAGAATCGCGCTATAACTGGGATAATAATTCTGAATGGTCTATTGAATGGGCTGATTAATTAGCTTAGGGGTTAAAGGTTGAAACATAAGAGACGAATTGGTTTGTTTTGTTTCGGGCTAATGCTAATGCTTAGCTTTACCTTTGCAGGCTGTAGCACTGTCACCACAGAGCAGTACCAAGCTACAGCCTTAACCAAACTTACTTGGCAAGTTAAGTATACTCCTGAATATCAGGGGCAAAGTGAACGAGAAAGACGTTTTGAGGAGTTTGCTTCTGCCTCTTTGGTTAATCTTAACGGTATTAAACCTGATGAGGTTCTTACTCCCCCGGATGATCAAGGTTTATGGTGGCCCAAAGTACCACCTAAACCGAGTTTAGATGAAATTGAACAGAGAGCAAAATCTCAAGAAAAGCACCATCGCCCGGAGTTATTACGACAAGTTAGCTATGAGATTAGTTATCAAGATGGGGGGAATAGCGTTACCTTGCCCACTAACTACGATGTTTATAGACAGGTGGTTAAGTCTTTACCTCAAAAAGAAACTTTGCGCTTAACTTTAGGGGTTCGTAATCGATCTGTGGAACAGGCGGAATCAATCAGTTAACAGTTATCAATTAACAGTTGTTAGTTGTCTAATTAGCAGTTAGCGATTAGCTATTAGCCGTTAGCAAACTTATTTAGCATTGGCATAGAAACCAATTTCAAATAAGTCCCGCACTCCAGTAAAACCTTGCCCAATAAAAAATAGCAAAGCAATAGTATTAAGGATAATATGAACTTTGCGCCAAGTTAGGGATTTATCTTGATAAATATCTTGGATAATTGCCAAAGAAAAAATCATCAGCAAAGTGGCAGCCATTCCTAAATAAAAATGGGACCAATACCACTCATTGCTACGGCGAAAGATGCCATCTTGGCAACCTAGGATAACTATGCCCATACCAGTTAGGGTAGCAAAGACACCGCGCCAAAGTTTCTGTCTTGCTCGATAAAGGAAGATTAAGGAAGCAATGGTGAGGGCAAAGAGAAGGAAAATAAAGACTGTTTGAAAAGGATCACTATTCCATAATTTGTTCGCCACAATATTTTTGAGAACAATAGCATAAGCAAACCCAACTAAACTCAATATCACTACTGCACTAGCTAACCAACGCCCCAACTGAACGTGTTCTTTACCTACTGCTGGAGGGATTTTACTTTTGATGCCCTCCGCTAACTGGAGGCGACGCTGGCGTGTAGCCCAAGCAAAGTTAACCACAATGCCAATGAGGGGAAAAACGACAATAACAGCTAGGGTAGGATGAATTAAAGAAAGAAAATCTGAAGCAGTCATAGTTTTATTTTGGGAATAGGGAATAGCGTTAATTAAAAATTAAAAACTAGGATTTGACAGATACTAATAGCATAGATAAAAGACTGAAGAAATACTTCTTGACAATATCAGGATTTTACAGAGGTTTCAGCGAGTGTTTATTGAAAGGGAACAGGGAATAGTCAATGGTTTTCTCCCTGTCTCCCCCTCAATGTCTACTTTGAAGCTAAGGTTGCGTAACCGAAGGTGGCATTGAACTTGCGACACCAAATTACTGTAGATTGGTAATCTGCCAGGTTGACATTATCGGGAATTTCATAGCGTTGGCTTCCCTGAATGCTTTGTAATTCACCGAGGCTAATATAGTCTGCTTCTTGATAGGTTTTGGGGACTTCTGATTTATGTAACAAAACAAATAAATCTGGTCCGTCATCGCTTTTAAAAGTGTCATCAAATTCCAAATAATTCTTACCATTTTCATTGACGATAGTCACTACCCCCATAGTGGGATGTTCTGCTTCTACAAAGTTACCAGTAGCAGTTGCTTGCACTTCACTAGAGGTTTCGGAAGTATCAGCAGTAGTTGTTTCTTCTATTGTTGGACTCTCAGAAGTGTCTTCTGAGGAGGATTCTGGTGTTTCTGTGGCACAACTTGCTAAAAAAAGTGCTATGGAAGCGGCGATCGCTAATTTTTTGAGTTTACTGATATTCATAAAAAATACCTCATCATTAAAGTTATTGCTAGTAATAATTTTCAACTAAAACCCTAACTTTAAATTAGGAATAAATGAGAACTTGAAGAGAAAATGGTGAGATATGGCTTCAGGTGTTAGGTAAGCTGATGTGCATTTAAACTGTGTATTACTCAACGAGGAAAGAAGCTAGGCAATTTTCTTCCCTACTTCTTCATTATTCTTAGAGATAATTTCATTTAGCTAAGTCACACTTAAAGCTACATTAACAAAAGGAAAATATGACAGTATCTAGATGGGGTAAAAGAAGACTTTTCAGGGGCGGTAAGTCAAAATGGCTAATTATTATGGCGATATTATTCGGGTGTACCACGGCTATAGCTTGGTTTCCTGAAATAGGTCAGGTTACTAATTTTTTTACACAATTAAATCAAGAGCAAGGAAATCTTACTTTTTGGTTAGAAGTTCCTGATTGTAAGCAGCAATATTATTTATTTCTACCTACTATTATTTTGTTTGGTATTGCCCAAGGAGTGATGAAAGTTTCACCCCAACCACAAAAATGGTCGCGGGTAATTATTGTGGCTATTGTTCTTGCTGTAACAGTGCGTTATTTAATGTGGCGTAGTTTGTCTACTCTTAACTTAGATACTCTTTTAAGCGGTATTTTTAGCTTTAGTTTATTAGGGTTGGAAGTGATTATAATTGCTATGGTTGCTATCCAGCTATTTTTCTTACTACATCGCAAAGTAAGAAACAAAGAAGCAGACAGAATGGCAGTGGCAGTAATAGAGCAAACTTATACTCCTTCGGTAGATATTTTTATCCCTACTTACAATGAACCAACTGAAGTTTTACGCCGGACAATTATTGGTTGCCAAGCTTTAGATTACCCCAACCAAACTGTCTATCTTCTTGATGATAGTCGTCGCCCAGAAATAGCTCAATTAGCTTTGAAGTTAGACTGTAAGTATATTACTAGACCTAATAATGTTCATGCTAAAGCAGGTAATTTAAACCATGGTTTAGGCAAAACTCAAGGAGAATTAATTGCTGTTTTTGATGCGGATTTTATCCCTACTAAAAACTTCCTTACCCGTACCGTAGGCTTCTTTAAAAAAGCTAACATTGCTTTAGTGCAAACCCACCAAGAGTTTTATAACTTTGAACCTTTAGGCCGCAATTTAGGTTTGGCAACAGTTATTCCCCACGATCAAGAACTTTTTTCTCGCCACAACCAACCTATTCGTGACGGGGCTAATATTGCTATGTGTTATGGTAGTTCTTTTGTGGTGAGAAGAAGCCATTTAGAAAGGATTGGCGGCTTTGTAACTGAATCTTTAAGTGAAGATTACGCCACCAGTATTAAGCTTTCTGCTTCTGGTTATCAAGTCATTTATTTAGCAGAAAAATTAAGCGCCGGTTTAGCGGCAGAAAATATCGAAGGATTAATGACCCAAAGATTACGTTGGGCGAGGGGAACTTTACAAACTTTTTTCATTGATGCCAATCCTTTAACCATCCCCGGACTAAATTTTCGTCAAAGATTAGCTAACTTTGAAAGTTTACTTTATTGGTTTACAAATATCTCACGGGCTGCTTTTTTGATTTTACCCATAGTCTATGCTCTCTTAGAGATTATCCCTGTCCAAGCTACTATTAGTGAATTACTCTATTTTTTCTTACCTTATTACCTATTAAACATAGCTGCTTTTTCCTGGTTAAATAACCATTCCCGTTCTGCTATTACTCTAGACTTTGCTAATGTTGTTTATTGTATTCCTGTAGCCCTAACTGTAATTCAAACCCTAATCAAACCCTTTTCTCAAGGATTCAAAGTAACACCAAAAGGAATCTACCGCGATCGCTTTCATTTAAACTGGTTATTAGCTACTCCTTTAATCCTAATTTTCCTTGGCACTTTAATGGCATTAGGACGTAGTTTTGGCTTGTGGCTATCACCAACTTTAGCCTCTAATAATTTAGGTTTGATTTGGTTTTGGAGTACCTACAATCTTTTTTTGTTAGGTATAGCAATTCTTTCTTTAATTGATGTTCCTCAGCCTAATGCCTATCCTTGGTTTAATTTACAGAGAGTGGTTGAAATTAAAGCAGAGGGACAAGTTTTTCTAGGGACAACTACCAAAATCTCCGAAATTGGTGCAGAAATAAAGTTGACTCAAAATAGTTGCTTTTTTAATGAAGCTAAGTCAGTAAACTTAACTGTAGTTGCCGACAATTTAATTATCGACTGTGAGGTTGAAACTGTTAAATACAAGAACAACTTTTCTTACTTACAAATAAGCTTTGTTAATCTCGGTTTAGAACAAGAAAGAAAGTTGATAACTATGCTTTTCTGTCGTCCGGGACAATGGTTATTTGAAAGGACACCAGGAGAATTAGCTTCTCTATTTTTCTTGATTAAAAGTTTGGTATTGCCAAGGATATTTTTTACAAGTCGAGGCAATAATCAAGGTAGAAAAGTTGCTCAGTTGTGATTCTATTAGACCAATCAAAATGTGCATTATGAATGAAAATGTGTAGGATATCTAGAAATAAGTTATTTCTAGATATTGACAGGTTAAGCGTTAGGAGCAGGGCAATTATTATTAGGAGCAGGGCGATTTGGGGTAGATTGATTGTTATTAGGAGCAGGGCGATTGTTATTAGGAGCAGGACGATTTGGGGTAGATTGATTATTATTAGGAGCAGGGCGATTATTATTAGGAGCAGGTGGCGCTCCGATATTGACATCAACCTCTAAGGCTACTTCACTCTTTTTTGAGATAGAATCTAGAGTATCTATAGTTGGCAATGTTACTGCAAAGGCTGGGGCCGTAGCTATAATACCAACAACGCTAGCAGTAATAGGCAGAGAAGTGAAGAGATGACGGAAAATCGCAGGTTTTTTCATTGTTTTTATCCTTTTTGATTGCTTACCGTTACATATTAAGCAACCTAAAAGAGTAATGACATGGTGCAATATTCCTAAATTCAATAGTTCTTGAGTACCATTTACTAGTTAGTACTTTGGGACTATTGGAGGGAAATTATTATTTCACTCAACTTCTTTTCGGCAGCTTTCAAAATACATTTTTGTTAACCTATCTTCAGGATTTTGTTGTAAACAATAAGCAAAAAGTTCTGCCGCTTCAGAGAATGATTTTTGTTGGTAAAGTAACCAGGCTTGTTCAAAATCACTTTTAGTAATTAACTTGCCTTCTTTCAAAGCTGGTTCATCTGCTGCAAAGACTTCATAAACAGTTACTAATTGAGACTTGCCCTTAACTTTTACCCTGCCTACTAAGCGAATATTGTCCTTATTTACTTGTTTTAATTGCCAGAAAGTTTCCTGAGAAATCAACAAAGATACACCGTAATCTTTAGTTAAGCTTTCGATGCGAGAAGCTAAGTTAACAGCATCGCTAATTACAGTACTGTCCATACGGTTGCTACCTCCTACTGTTCCTAACATTAAAGAACCTGTGTTGATGCCGATGCCGATTTTAATCCTTTGTCGCCCTGACTTTTGCCGCTTCTGGTTATAGATAGCTAAACTTTGCAACATCGCAATTCCAGCTTTGACAGCATCATCAGCACTGCCGCCAAAAAGTGCCATAATCGCATCACCAATGTATTTATCAATGAAGCCTTGATTTTCTAGAATGGCAGATTCCATGCGGGAAAGGAAGGCATTAATAAACTTAAAATTATCCTCCGGTGTCATCTGTTCAGAAAGGGTTGTGAAGGAACGAATATCAGAAAACAATACTGACATTCGCTTTTTAACATGATCCCCTAACTGCACATCGGCAATGGTTTCCTTTTGCAGAAATTGCAGGAATTGTCGGGGAACAAAGCGAGAAAAAGCTTCATTGAGACGAGCCATTTCTGTGTGAGAGCGGGCATTTTCGATGGAGATAGCGGCTTGGGAAGAGAGGATGTTGAGAAGCTCTAAACGGTCTTCTGTAAAAGCTCCTGTGGTAAGATTATTTTCTAGGTAAATGATGCCACTGAGTTTACCTTGATTAAGTAAAGGGGCGCAAAGAATGGATTGGGGTTGGTTAGCTTGGAAGTAAGGATCATTGAGATAAGCAATTGCTGCTTCTAAGTCTTTAATGACAAGGCTTTCCTGGGTGCGGGCTACATAATTAATCATAGACAGAGGTAAAGGTGCATCCCCTTGTAAATCCAACAATTTTAAAGACTGCCTTCTTAATACTTTAACTTCCTTTTCTACTGTTCCTTCTGCTTCAATGCTCAATTTACCTTTATTATCTAAAAGCAAAAAACCTTTTTGCCCCCCAGCATTTTCTAACAGAATAGCCATCAAGTTAGCTAGGAGTTTGTCGAGGACAATTTCTTGAGAAATAGCTTGGGAAGCTTTGATAACTGTCGCTAAATCTAAGGATGTTCCTAAAGCGCGATCGCTGGTGGTAACAGTGGCGCTATGGGGAGATTGGCTGCTAATGTGCGTTACCCGAAGGAATTGAGGATATGCTTGATCTAATATCGCTACTTTGGCAGTTGCACCCCATTGTTGATAGCAGTAACGGGCATTGAGGAAATAAGCTGTGGCGCTGGTGATGCGATCGCAACCTAAGTAAAACTTGGCAGCGAGTTCGTTTGCCAGGGCTTCTTCTTGGAGATAGCCATTTTCTTTTGCTAAGCTGATTGCTTTGTCATAATATTCCATGGCGGCATATTTTTTTCCTAAAACTCTTTGCCTTTCCGCTTCCACAAGATAGTATTTATGCAAATGGTTAGCTGGGGCATAATCAGCCCATTTTCTAAGTTTCTTTTGGTTGGCTTGTACCTGGGGTAAAAATTGTTGGTTAGGGGTTGCAGCTAGTTTTGTTAAGGAGTCGTAGAAGTGGAAGATAACCACGGTTATGGTTGCTAATCCTCCATCTAAGTATTTAGCTGTCAAAGTAGTGTAAGTTAAGGCTTGGGCATATTCTCCGAACAGATAGCACAGTACCAATTTGTTAAAATAAACTAAGAATAAAGCAGTATGATCATTGGCTTGGTGATGCAACGGCAACATCGTCTCTTCATCGTAGGCTTCCCCTTGTAAACTACAAACCTTAGCTGCCTTGCCTTGTAAATTCAAAACCGTTTGTTGCCAAATACTCAAAAAATTGTGGGTTGTTATTTGCTTTAATTCCCTAGCTTCATCACAATAATTGGCAATTTCTGGTTCTAGTTCCCCTAACTTTTTACCACAGAAGTAGGCATGATAGGCATAAGAGTTAGCTGCCCTAACTTTAAATTCTAGCTCACCAGTTTCTAAAGCTTTAGCATAGGCTAATTTCAGAGGGGAGAGGGTTTCTTGGAGATGATCTTGCCAAGGTTTAATTAAATCATTAACTAGGAATAGAGTTTTAGCTTGAACTTCCCTAGCATCTAATTTAGTAAGCAAATCTAAAGCCAGTTGTCCAAACTGATAGCCGGATTTAATATCTCCTAATACACCACAAAGAATGATGCCATAACCGGCATAAACAACCGGAGATAAAGCTGTGTTGCCATATTTTACCGAGAGGGCAACAGACTTGCAGCTAACCAAAGCAGTTAATTCTGGTACAGTTAAATAGGCGGCAGCCCCTAATGTGGTGAGGAGGCGGAAAGCTGCAACTATTTGCTCATCCTGCATGATTGGCAGATTAACCAACTCAGGAATATGCTTACCCCTTAAAGTTCTTTTGCTATTAAGCAAACCCAACAAGACATTTAACTTGCTAGGTTGTTGCGGTAGCTTCACCCCTAAAAAGTCAAGTACAGTTAGGGAAGTTTTTACTGCTTCTGCTAGGCGATTCTGGGCGATATCAGCCTCTATTTTCAGTTCATAGACTGGAACCTTATCTAGCAATGTTTGCCCTTTCTGGAGGACTGTAGCTATGTGTCTATCCATGGCTGCTAAGTTACTGCTGAGATAAGCAACCTCTGCTGCTAAGGTAAAGATTTCTAGGGCTAGGTTGTATTGTTTCTGCCAACAATCTGGAGATAGAAGTTGACAACCCACCTCCAGATATTGATAAGCTGAATCATATGCCGCAGAAGCTTGGGCTTTTTTAGCAACTAATAAATTCAACTGCGCTAATTCTGCTTTTTCTGCTGCCCTGGTAATTAATTCTCTGCCTAAGTTCAGTTGATTGACAATGGTAAAGAGATACTCTGATTCTGGGTAGGTGCGATGTAACAACCTACCGATTTGCAAATGTAAACTTTGCTTTCTGTGCTTAGGAATAAGAGAATAGGCTGCTTGTTGGATGCGATCATGAATAAATTCATACTGGGTTGCTATTTCTTCCCTTTCTGGGGGAACAATCAAATTTTCTGCTACAGCAGCCCGTAATAAGGTGGTGGTTTCCGAGGAGGATTTTTGCCAAACGGTTGCTAAAATATTGAGGTTAAATTGATTACCAATACAAGCTGCCAACTGTAAACCAGTTTGGGTTTGTTGTGGTAGCTGATGAATTCTAGCTGCCATAAGTTCGACAACATTATCAGTAAATCCTTGGGCTTCAATTTGCTCTAAATCCCAATGCCAACTGGGTGCTTGTTGTGGTTGAGATTGACTGTAGAGAAAAGAGATAAAACCTTGTTTATAAAGGGCTTGCAAAAATTCTCTAATAAAAAAAGGATTGCCCCCCGTTTTAGCCAAAATTAGTTGGGCTAGGGGTTCAGTTTGAGCTTGATGACAACCAAGAGTATCAGCAATTAACTCCTTAACCTGTACCAAGTTTAAAGCTTTGAGTTCAATTTGGTTGACTGTTGCTCCCACTTTCACAATCTCCGCTACAGTTAACGGCAAAAGATGGGTTGCACTAACTTCTTCTACTCGATAAGCGCCAATTAATAACAAACTAGTAGGATGAGTCATACTTTGACGGCGTACATTAGTTGTAGCTAGCATTTGCAGCAATTGTAGAGAGGCACTGTCAGCCCATTGTAAATCGTCAAGGAAAATAACGAGGGGATGTTGAGGTTGAGCGAAAACTCGAATGAAATTTTGTAAAACTAAGTTAAAGCGATTTTCTGCTTCTATGCCTCGAAGCTGAGGGATTTCTGGTTGCCTTCCGATGATCAATTCTATTTCCGGAATCACTTCAACAATTACCTTACCTAGGTTTCCTAAAGCTGCCTCGATTTGTTCTCGCCAAGTTTGCAACTTTGTCTCACTTTCCCTTAACAGTTGCTGCACCAATTCTCGAAAAGCTCTAATCAAGCCTAAATAAGGGACATTGCGTTGATATTGTTCAAATTTACCAGAAATAAAGTAAGCACCTTGGGCAGCAAGGGGGCGATGAATTTCTTCAACCAGTGCTGATTTACCAATACCAGAGTATCCCGCAATTAAGCATAGTTCGATTTCCTCACTTTTCCCTTTGAGAGTAGAGTGCTGGGGGGATCTGGCTATACGCTCAAATGCTGTTAACAATTGAGTTACTTCGGTATCCCTGCCATAAAGTTTAGTAGGAATGTTGAACTTATCACTAATATCTTGGCTTGCTAAGGGAAAGGGGGTAATTGTTCCTGTGGTTTGTAATTGTTGCAAACACGTTGCTAAATCTGCCTGCAATCCCCAAGCACTCTGATAACGTTCCTCCGCCCTCTTAGCTAGTAATTTCATGACAATATCTGCAATCCCCTGGGGAATCTCCCCGCCCCCTATTGCCATAGGCATTTTAGCAATATGACAATGTACCAACTCTAAAAGATCTGTGTTAGAAAAAGGTGGCTTTTGAGTTAGTAATTCATAAAAAGTTGCCCCCAAAGAATAAAAATCTGTGCGGTAATCTAGGGCGCAATTCATTCTTCCTGTTTGTTCCGGGGACATATAAGCCCAAGTACCTAAGATATCCTGGGGAGGAAGAGGAGAATTTTCATTAATACTAGCGATCCCAAAGTCAATAATCCTCACTTGTTTAGTGACAGGATCAATTACGATATTGGCAGGATTAATATCTTTATGAATAATCTTGCGGCGATGAATTTCTCCCAAATTTCCAGCTATTTGAATAGCTATATTGAGAAATTCTTCTCCTCTTAAAGGTTTGTGGGCAATAAATTCTTGTAGTGATTCTCCCCCAAAATCTTCAAAAACAATCACTAAAGTTCTTTGATAGCTTTCTAAGCCATAAACTTTAATTGCTCCAGGAAAGTCTAAGCGACAATTAATTTCATACTCTTGCTTATACCTATTTAATTGCTCTGGTGTAGGATAATCTTGATTAAGAACTTTAAGGACAACAGGTTGACTATTTTGGGTTTGGATGGCACGATAAACTAAAGAGCTTGAACTCTCAGAAATAAAGTCAACAATTTCATACCCAGACAAAGAAATCATGAGAAGCAAATAGTACCTTTCAATTTCAATTTTGACCCAGTTTCTTTTTATCTAGCTAGAGAAAAATGAATTTCTATCTTGTGGGTCTAGATTAAGTTTTTCGAGACTAATTTAGTAATATCGGGATTGTTTAAACTATTACCGCAAATATAATTGCTTGTTGAGGGTAGGGAATAGGCAGCACAAAAGAGCTACAGCTTATTTGGCTAGTTCAATAATATGTTATTGGTTTATAGCAATTCTTGATAGCATGAGGTACAGTCTAGACTTTGGTTTTTTGCTAATAGCTAATGGAAATTTACTTCACCAAGCGTGGGAATCGCTATAGTTGAATAATAAGTAACAAATATGAAAAGTTTCTCAGAGTAACTACTTGATTTTGCGCGGCAGGGTAGGTCACAAAATGGCTGTTTGTTTAAAAATCCCTGAAAGCACCTGGGAGAAAGGCATAGAGCGATTTCTGTTCCCAGGAGTGCCGCGCGCCTTACACAGCAAGGGTTTCAGCGTTTTAGGGTTGTTTTCTAGAGGTGGTTATGATAAATTTATAGGGGTACAGCGCAAACGAACTTTGAAAACTAAATATACTAATGGTTTCAAGATGCCGCAGTTGCAACGTACAATAATCCCTATGAGGGATTGAAACAGCTTTAGGAAGAGAAACACCTCGCTCCCAGTCAGGTTGCAACGTACAATAATCCCTATGAGGGATTGAAACGAGAGCATGAATCAAGAGAACCGTTAGAGTATTGCGTTGCAACGTACAATAATCCCTATGAGGGATTGAAACTCTAAATTCTAAACTTACAACTCCAGGATAAATGTTGCAACGTACAATAATCCCTATGAGGGATTGAAACTGTAAAGTAATTCAAGAAGAATATTTCCACTAGCAACTAGCCATTAGCAACTAGCCACTAGCCACTAGCCACTAGCCATTAGCAACTAGCAACTAGCAACTAGCAACTAGCCATTAGCAACTAGTCAAAAAGAATAAATTTCAAAGTCCCACTTGTACACCAAAAGTCGAGAACTTAGTCAACCAAAAATCCAGATTAGGATCGGCGATCGCCTCCTTCACTTCTTCTGTTACTCGCCAAGCTTCCTGTTCAGTTTCGCATAAAGCAAACACTGTCGGACCCGAACCTGACATCATTGTTCCCAATACTCCCGCTTTTTGAAAACCTTGCTTGAGTTTTTGAATTTGAGGATATTCTGGTAAAGCCACTTTTTCCAAATCGTTATGTAACAATTGACCAATTTGCGGGGAATTATCATGTACAATTGCTTGTACTAAAGAACCAGAATGAATCTCCATTGTCCGAGATTTAATGGTGGCAGGATCTCTAACATAAGTACTGCCAAACTTTTGCCGATAGGTTTGATAAGCCCAGGGGGTAGAAATGCTGAGGTTGCGGTATTTAGCTAAGATAACAAACAGAGAATCTAGGCTTTTGAGATAATCTAATTGTTCTCCTCTACCTGTGGCGATCGCAGTTCCTCCGGCAATGCAAAAGGGAATATCAGAACCAATTTTAGCAGCTAAGGTTTGTAATTCTGGTTGGGTTAAGCCCAAATGCCACATAAGGTTAATACCAACTAACACTGCGGCAGCATTGCTAGAACCCCCAGCTAACCCTGCGGCAACGGGGATGCGTTTATCTATGGTAATTTCTAAACCACCATATTGAGCAAAGGAATTAGGAAATTCTTGAACCATTAACCTAGCTGCTTTGTAAGCTAGATTAGTTTCATCTAAAGGTACTTGGGGATCATCGCAGTGAATACGAATTTCTTCTGTACCGCTAGAGCGCAACTCCACTTGATCAGCTAATTCAATACTCTGCAAAACCATGGCTAATTCATGATAACCATCGCTGCGATCGCCGATGATTTCTAAATAAAGATTAATTTTAGCCGGTGCAGTTAAAGAATAAGAACCCATATCAATTATCAGTTATCATTAAACATTTATCAACATACAAGAAAATGCTATGTTGTCCAATCTTCAAACGTTAAGCCAGGTACTCTTTCAAAATCACGACTATTACGTGTGACTAAAATACCCTGAACAGAAATAACAACCGAAGCAATTCGTAAGTCTTGACTACCAACACGTATTTTTTGCTTAATTAATTATTGGTAGCAGTTATAAGCAGCTTGATAAAAATCAAGTAATTTAATTTCAGCAAAATACTTCAAAGTACCTGATAACCCTTGGTAAGCCCATATTATTTTATCAGAACCAGATCCTCTCCTTACAGCGTTAAGCCAACCCCGCATTTGTTCTTCTGCTGTGATAATTGTTGTGGCAATTTCTTCTGGTTTGGTTTGATTAATACCCTTGCTGATCAGCGGATGTCCCTGTAGAAAAAGTGAAACATGGTCTGTATCGAGTACCCACAAACTCACTTTGCTGTCTCCTTGGCATCAGCTTGATAATTATATCCTTCCCTTTCTATGTCAGTTTCTTGGCGATGGACTGCTATATCTGCTAATACTTCCTCAAACAAAGGATTATTTGCATAGATACCAGCAAACTGCATCCAAGGATGTTTATGATTAGGAGATTCAATCTCCAAAGAAATGATGTTTGCTTTAGCTAAACGATTGCTCAAAAGTTGGCGAACATTTGTAATAGCTTCTTCTTGGCTATTTCCTTCAACTTGGCAATTGGGAAAACCCAAAACTATAGCACGAAATACGTTTTGGTCTAGATTTTCCACCAAAATGTTGAAGGTTAGTTTATCTGTAATTTGTTTAGCTAGAGTCGGAGAATCTGTATACATAATCGTCCATTTCGCCAAATTTAGAGGGTATCTATATTAATTATTATAATCGCCCTTCTAAGGGATTATTGCTATGCAATTTATTCAGTCATTACTTTCAACTTATCACTTAAATTAATCCAGTCTTCTACACTCAAATCTTCGGCACGGGCTTGGGGATTTACTTGCAACTCTTCTAATACATTGCTGAGGCGATCGCTTTCTATAATTGATTTTAAATTATTCCGTAACATTTTACGCTTGCTAGCAAAGCCCATTTTCAATAATGTCTCTAGGTAACGGGGATGATTAGGGGATTTTTCTCTGGATTGGGGGCAAATTCTGACTACCGCAGACTCTACTTTTGGAGGGGGATAAAAGGCTTTAGCAGGGACGGTACAAATTAATTCACAAGTAGCAAGATATTGTACCCGTACTGAAAGCAAACCGAAATTGCGGGAACCTGGATTGGCACAGAGGCGTAGGGCAATCTCCCTTTGTACTAGCAAAACAATAGCCTCAAACGGTTCCGTTGCTGGTTGAGATATCGTTCCTAACAACTTAGTTAAAATTGGCCCAGTGATATTGTAAGGAATATTAGCAACCACTTTGTTGGGGTTGCGAAATTTAGGAAAAGCCGCTAAATTAGCAGCGATATCAAAAGAAAGTATATCCCCTTGTAAAAGTAGGAAATTTTCCCTTTCCCCCAAACTTTTAACCAATTTCTGACATAAATCTCGGTCAATTTCCACTGCTGCAACAGCTTCAACTTCCGGCAAGAGGCGGCGTGTCAAAACCCCCGTACCTGGTCCAATTTCTAAGAGGCGATCGCTCTTATTTAGCTGGGCGGCGACAACAATTTTGTTTAAGGCTTTCTCGCTACGGAGCCAATGTTGAGCATAGCGTTTTCGGGTTCGAGTAGCCATAAAATCAAGCTAACATTTGCCTAATTAAGCATACTAGAGTGATTACCCCTTCGCCAAACATTAATCCTGCGGGCATAAATTTCCTGGTTTTCTTTAGTCGTAGGGCAAAAACGATGAGCAACGCCACAGTGAGAATTAAAGCCAAAATCAACCCAAAAGCTTGTCCTTGCAACATTAATATGCCAGCAATTATTAGCAAGATACCGCTAATTAGACCCGAAATCAAAGACATTTTACTTTGAACTTGTACATAACCAATGATGCCCCCCACCAGGGAGAGGATACCATAGATAAATGTGGCGATAGTGGCGATAGTCATAAAAATAGTAGGACTAAGTAATGAAATAAGCAAAGCATTGCTCAACAATCTATTTCATAAAAGATGCTACTTGTCAATCTAAATTTTCTTGAACAGGACTTACGCAAAGCCTCTATTAAACTTTACCCCTTACCCATCAATTTCCAATTGACAGACTACTATCCACTAGCCATTAGCCACTAGCTACTAGCCACTAGCAACTAGCAACTAGCCATAAATAATTTCCATTCTATATCTTTTGCGTCAGTCGTGATTATGAACCAGAACAAAAACCTCAAAAGCTATGCACCAGCAACTCAACGCAACCGCGAACCGATTTTGGCAGTACTTTCGCGGGTGCTACCTCCTAAAGGTACAGTTTTAGAAATTTCTAGTGGCACAGGAGAACACGCTGTCTTTTTTGCCCCTCGCCTACTCCCTCGTTATTGGTTGCCTAGTGATCCTAACCCTATGGCAAGAACAAGTATCCAAGCTTGGTGTGAAGATTCACCTGCGGATAATCTCCATTCTCCTCTTGATATTGATGTACAAAAACCTCTGTGGGGGATTGAAAAGCAACCATTATTAACATTGCAAAATAATCCTATCACCGCGATCGTTAATATTAATATGATTCATATCGCACCTTGGTCAGCTTGTTTAGGCTTGATGGCTGGGGCTAAGGAGATTTTGCCTAGTGGAGGTATTCTTTATTTGTATGGCCCTTTTAAGCAAAATGGTCAACATACTGCACCGAGTAACCAAGACTTTGATCTTTCCTTGCGTCAACGCAATTCAGAGTGGGGTATACGGGATCTTGATGCTGTTATCGAGGTTGCGAAGAAATGTAATTTCACTTTACAAGAAGTAGTTTCTATGCCTGCTAACAACCTTTCTGTGATCTTTAAAAGTTATTAATAGCAAAAAACCTTAACATGGGCGATACTGGACTTGAACCAGTGACATCCTGCTTGTAAGGCAGGCGCTCTACCACTGAGCTAATCGCCCGTTATGCAACATTAAATAGATTAGCACAAATTGTCGAAAAAAACTCTATGCCTTCTGGCAAAACCCATGATCGCATAACTTTGTGGAGTTTACCCTGGGTAAGTGGGCTAACTTTATTGGTTACTCGCGACCCCAAGTTAACTTTAATTGTGGCAGCCACTTTTCTGTTTAGCGGCTTAATGTTTGGTCCTGATTTAGATATTTATTCTGTTCAATACAAGCGTTGGGGCTGGTTACGCTGGATTTGGCGACCTTATCAAAAAGTCCTTCGCCACCGTTCTAGTTTGTCCCATGGTTTGATTATTGGTACTAGCTTAAGATTAATTTATTTCTTTAGCATCTTGTCCTTGGTGGGAATACTGATAACAGTAATCGCCCAGCTAACTGGGGGTTTTACTCTTGACTGGCAAGAATTTGCTCAAAAAACCTTTGATTGGTTGCATATCTATCCTGCTGAGGCGATCGCAGTTTTTCTTGGTTTAGAATTAGGAGCAATGAGCCATTCTTTCAGTGACTGGACTGGCTCTAGTTATAAACGCTGGCAAAAACGGCGCAAAAAAATCAATAAGAGTAAGTCTTCCCGAAGCAAGAAATAGGGACTGAATTATAAAATCAATCATCCATAATAGCCCCAAGGTAATCAATGTCCAGCACAGAGGAAAAGGCTCAAGTTGTTTCTCAAGCTACCTTAGAAGCGTTAGAAAGATTGATTGAAGTGGTTGCGAAGTTGCGATCGCCTCAAGGAGGCTGCCCCTGGGATTTGGCTCAAACACCAGAGACTCTCATCCCCTACGTTATTGAAGAAGCCTATGAGGTAGTTGATGCTATTCGCAGTGGTGATAGTAAGGCGATCGCCGAAGAATTAGGAGATTTACTGTTACAGGTAGTATTACAGTCGCAAATTGCTGGGGAGTACCAACAATTTAGCCTCGCTGAAGTAGCCCAAGGTATTACTGAAAAATTAATTCGCCGTCATCCCCATGTTTTTGCCAATGTTTCCGTTAGTAGCGCCGATGAGGTGCGTCGTAATTGGGAACAAATCAAAGCTGTAGAGAAGGGAGAAACTCCTGAAGAAGCCCAATTACTTAGTCGTAAATTAGCTAAATATTCTCGCAGTTTACCTCCTTTAACCGCAGGAATGAAAATTTCTCAAAAAGTTGCTCAGCAAGGATTTGAGTGGGAAAATGTTGAGGGAGTATGGGAAAAGTTTCAAGAAGAATTAGCAGAGTTTCGCGAAGCTCTACAAGAAGAAGATATTGCCCAGCAAACAGCAGAATTTGGTGATATTCTCTTCACTTTGATTAATATTGCTCGCTGGTACAATATAGATCCCACAGAAGCGCTACAAAGTACTAATCAAAGGTTTAGTCAGCGTTTCGCCAAGATGGAAACTCTGGCTGGCAATTCCCTCACAGGATATGGCTTAAGTGAGTTAGAAGCCCTTTGGCAGCAAGCTAAAGCTGATGCGAGAGAATAGGGAATAGGGAGCAATAGTAAAGAGATTGCGAAAAACCATCTTTCTATATAAGTGTTAGCTTACCTATTACCCAATCTTGACAAGTTTAGCTGAAGAAAAACCTTATAAGTAACAAATAATGGGTAAATTATGCTCGATATCTGTAGTTTAAGATATAGTTTGAGTAGTAGAGGGTAAAATAATTAATTAAGCTTGACTAAGTTTCTTCTCAATCTACCAAAATTTCTTTTAACTAAATATTTTCTGCTTCAAGCCGTCACCAGGTTAGAAACTGTACCCCAAGCTAAAACTCCGACTCAAATAACTAACCAGGGCCGAACAACTTCTCAAAGGAATGCTTCTTGGGGTGCAGGAATATTGTGCTATTAAAGAAGCCAATTCAGTTTCTATAGGTTACTTTGGAGTGAGTATTATCTTTTTTCTGAGCAGAGAATACTTTACTCAATTAACTTAAAACTTTTGAGTCCGGCAGATTTAAAAGTTTCAATTATAAAACATTATATTAAATATTTCTTTGACATCTACCAAAATAATAATGTCAACCAGTAATTCCTACATCAAGTTTTTGGCTTTGGAACAAGTAATTACCAAAAACCCCTTAACTGTAACTGCCAACACTCCTGTAAGAGAAACTATTTCTCAAATGCAAAGAGAGAAAGTTGGTTATGCCTTGGTAGTGGAAAAACAACGCTTAGTAGGGATGTTTACAGAAAGCAACCTCCTACATACCATCGCCCACGATACAAATTTGGCGGGAGTTCCTGTAGCTTTGGTAATGACCCAACAGCCTTTTACCCTACTAGCTACAGAAAGTTACGATTTAAGTTCTTTACTAAGCTTATTTAATCAACGCCATATTGCCCATCTGCCTATAGTGAATGAGGAAAATCAGGTAGTAGGCATTGTTACCCAAAACCATTTATTAAAACTATTAGAATCAAAGCAACATCTCCCTGAAATCGAGGAATTAGCCCAAGCCCCTCTGTTTGCCAGGGAAACCCAAGAGCAAATTTTAGAAAAAACCATTGCTGAGCTAAAGCAGCAGTTGGTGAAGGGAACTAAACAGCTAGAAGAGGCAAACAAAGCCAAAAATCAAGAAAGTTTTGAGCGCAAGTTACTAGAGCAAAAACTTCGCTCTAGTGAAGCGGAAATGCGGGCTGTCTTAGAAGCGATGACTGATATTGTTTTAGTTGTGGAACTTCCTGGACCTAATTTACAGGTAATGCCTACTAACTATGCTCATAACTACGAGCCAGGCGTAGATGTGATTAGCTCCACATTCAACCAATTTTTAACAGGGACTCAAGCAGAAACCTTTGCCTCTGCCATAAACAATTCCTTAAGCAGTAAAGAAACAGTCCATTTTGAGTACAACTTAAACTTAGGAGAAAAACAAGTTTGGTTTGCGGCTAGCATTTCGCCGATGTCAGAGCATTCTGTTATTTGGGTAGCGCGGGATATCACCTCAAGTAAAGAAGCCGCCGTCGCTTTAGAAGAAAGCGAAGCCAGGGTTCGCCTTTTTGTCGAATATACCCCAGCCGGAGTAGCCATGTTCGACAACCAGATGCGCTATTTAGTTGCCTCTAACCGTTGGTTGCGGGATCATAACTTAGAACAACAAGAATTAGTGGGTTGCTCTTACTACGACATCTTCCCTGACACATCCCCAACCACCCAAGAAATCCATAATGCTTGTTTAGAAGGAGAAATTAAAAAATGTGAAGAAGAGGCTGTACTTCATGGTGATGGTTCCTTAGATTGGCTGAGATGGGAAATTCACCCTTGGGGTGATAATCACCAAGAAATTGGCGGGATCATAATGTTTTCCGAGGTGATTACAGAGCGTAAACAGGCTGAAATCGAACTTCGAGACGCAGAATCTGGTATTCGTACCCTTTATGAAGTAACCTCCACACCAAAACTTAATTTAGACCAAAGACTGCAAAGACTTTTGGCCATGGGAAGAGAAAGATTTGGCTTAGAAATTGGCTTGCTATCCCAAATTGAAGGGGATGAATATCGCATTATTGCCTCCCAAATACCAGAAGGCTTCCCTTTCTCCATTCCCCCTGGTACAACCTTAGATATTCATCAAGTCTATTGTCATGAAACACTTTTAGCAGAAGAACCCATTGGTTTTGTGGCCGCCGGTCAATCTGAGTGGCGTAACCACAGGGCTTACGGAGGAATTTTCAGGCTCGAAGCCTATATTGGTGTAGGGATAGTAGTAAATGGCCAAATTTATGGAACCTTAAGCTTTTCTAGCCCCCAAACCAAGCTAACTCCTTTTAAAAACGGCGATCGCCAAATTCTCAAACTAATGGCTCAGTGGGTAGGTAATGAGATTGAGCGCTCTTGGGCCAAGGAAGCTTTAGAACAACAAATTAACCAAGCACACCTGCTCAAACGCATTACCACACAAATTCGCTCTACCCTCTCTAGCCAACAAATTTTTCAAACCACCGTTGATTTAATTGGTCAAACTTTTGGGGTGAATCGCTGCTTAATTTATAGTTATACAGCCCAAATTCAGCCGGAAGTTCCTTTAGTAGCAGAATATTTAGAAACAGGCTATAACTCCCTAGTCAATATCTCTTTACCAATAGAGGAGGAAATTTTAGCCCAAGATAAGGCCATAGCAATTAGGGATGTTTATGGTGGTGAGCTACCCGAAACCACTGCTCAAATTTATGACCAAGCAGATTTAAAATCCTTACTGGGAGTGCGTACATCCTACAATAGCCAACCCAACGGCATTATAGTTTTACATCAATGTGATCGCTTCCGTAATTGGAGTAGTGAAGAAATCAAATTACTGGAATCATTGGCAGATCAAGTCGGAATTGCCCTTACCCAAGCCCATTACCTAGAACAAGAAAAGCAACAAGGTTCGCTACTGACAACGAAGAATTTAGAGTTAGAGAAAGCGAAAAAAGCCGCAGAAGCAGCTAATCGTTCCAAGAGCGAATTTCTGGCGATGATGAGCCACGAAATTCGTACCCCCATGAATGCCATCATTGGTATGACGGGTTTGTTATTGGATACAGAACTAGATTATCAGCAAGAAGATTTTGTTAATACTGTTCGCAACAGCAGTGATTCTCTCCTCACCATTATTAATGATATCCTCGACTTTTCTAAAATAGAATCGGGTAAGTTAGAGCTAGAAGAACAGCCTTTTAACCTCAGAGGTTGTATAGAATCGGCTTTAGATTTGGTTGCCTCCCAAGCAAGTGCCAAAGGATTGGAACTAGCTTATTTATTGGGACAACAAACCCCTTCTATGGTACGAGGAGACGTTACCCGTCTCAGACAGATTCTCACTAACTTGCTAAGTAATGCCGTTAAGTTTACCGAATCTGGCGAAGTAATTGTCTCTGTAGAAGCTGAGGTTTTAAAACAAGAGCAAGAACAAGCCTACCCCACCTGCGAAATTCACTTCTCAGTTAGGGACACAGGCATTGGCATCCCTACAGAAAGGTTAGAAAGATTGTTTAAACCCTTTAGCCAAGTTGATGCCTCCATGACCCGACAATATGGGGGTACTGGTTTGGGTTTAGCTATCAGTAAGCGTCTAAGCGAGTCTATGAAAGGGCAAATGTGGGTAGAAAGTAAAATAGGGGAAGGTTCCACTTTCCACTTCACAATCCAAGGAACTGCAACTCCTGATGAAGATTGGGTTAACCTAAAAATCCCTCAACCGGAGTTAAAAGATAAACGCTTGCTGATCGTGGATGATAACCAAACTAACCGTAAAATTCTCACCATGCAAGCACGCTCTTGGGGCATGAAAATTAAGAGTGCAGAATCTGGTTTAGTAGCTTTAGAATGGCTCAAAGCCGGAGAGCAATTTGATTTAGCTATCCTTGATATGCAGATGCCGCAAATGGATGGTGTAACCTTAGCAGCAGAGATTCGGGCTTTACCAGACTATCAAGACTTACCTTTAGTTATGCTCAGTTCAGTGGGGCAACTTAGCCTCGAAGAAATTGGTGGTAGAGAGAGATTTGCCTCTTCTTTGAGTAAACCTATTAAACAAGCACAACTTTACGAAGCTTTAAATCGTATTGTGGCTTCTCAACCGATTCCCGTTAAAGTTGAAAATAGCCGTACCTCAACTCCAAAGTCCCTACTCAGCTCTCAATTTCCTCTCCGCATTCTTTTAGTTGAAGATGTTGTTGTTAATCAAAAGGTGGCCTTACTTTTGTTACAGCGTTTGGGCTATCGCGCTGATGTAGCCAATAACGGTATAGAAGCCATTGAAGCTTTACAACGCCAGTCCTACGATTTAGTCTTTATGGATGTACAAATGCCCCAAATGGACGGCTTAGAAGCTACTAGTCGCATTCGTAAGCGAATCCTTGCTGATAAGCAACCCTGGATTATTGCCATGACAGCCCATGCTATGAGGGGCGATCGCGAAGAGTGCCTTAATGCGGGTATGGATGATTATATTAGTAAGCCGGTGCGTACAGAAGATTTAGTCGAGATATTAACTAAGTATGGTAAAAAGCAGCAAGAAGAAGTTGAAAAAATTGAAGAGGTAAGTTTCTCAACGAATGGCTACAATGAGGAATTATCTACACTACCTCCTCTTTCAGAAAACGATGAATTAGAAAACGATGAATCAGAGGAGCTAGAAGTCTTCACAACCTCATTATCCCAAACTAATGGTAATATTTCTCTTTTGGTTGGGGAGAATAATTTAGAAGAACCAGCAGAAGCTAATGCAACCCCTTTAGATGAGCAAGTACTTACTAGTTTAAAAAATCTTTTCAACACTGGAGAAGAAAATAGTTTCCAAGAAATTGTCGATAGTTATCTTGAAGATGCACCTTTAAGAATAGAATCAATCCGTTCAGCCTTAGCAACCAAAAACCTACTGAATTTAAGAGAATCTGCCCATGCTCTTAAATCCTTAAGTCTGACGGTAGGGGCTATATCTCTAGGGCGTATAGCTGGAGAAATTGAAATGATTGGCCGCATCGGTACTACCACCGGAGTAGAAAAACTACTAGAGCGACTCCAAGTTGAGTACCAAAGAGTAGTTGATGCCCTACAAAGAGAACACCTAGCCAACCCAAGCGACCATGATTGAGCCTGAATTACGGAAAAAGTCTCCCTTAATTCTGATTGTAGATGATGAAAAAACCGTCAGAATGGTTTTGCGTCGAGCAATGGCTAAAGAGGGATATAAAATTATTGATGCTTGTGATGGGGAAGAGTGTCTAGAAATTTGTCTCAAACAACAACCGGATCTAGTTTTGTTAGATGCGATGATGCCAGGGATAGATGGCTTCACTTGCTGCGCTCAATTACATAAGTCATTGGGCAAAAATTGTCCCCCAGTACTGATGATCACGGCCTTAGATGATCAAACTTCTGTGGATTTAGCTTTTGATGTGGGGGCAACAGATTATATTACCAAACCAATTCACTGGGCTGTTTTACGACAGCGAGTTCGTCGCTTAATTCAAGCTTGGTGGCTGGTACAGGAGCTTAAGCTACAGATCGAAAAAGAAAAAATGCTCAGCGAAGAGTTAGAAGTTGCTAATCAAAAATTACAGCGTCTTGCTAGTATAGACGGCTTAACTCAAATTGCTAATCGTCGCTGTTTTGATCAAACTTTCCATTACGAGTGGAAACGTATGACTAGACAAAAGCGACCTTTATCTTTAATCCTCTGTGATGTAGATTTTTTTAAAGCTTACAACGATACTTATGGTCATTTAGCTGGGGACAAATGTTTGCTCAAAGTAGCTCAGATCATTGAAGCTAATACTAAGCGTCCCGGAGATTTAGCTGCTCGCTATGGCGGAGAAGAGTTTGCGATTATTTTACCTAATACTGGAGGAGAGGGTGCTGTTAAAGTAGCAGAAAACATCAAACAACATCTGCATTCGTTAGCTATTCCCCATGTAAATTCCCAGATTAACAACTATATAACTCTTAGTTTCGGTATTGCGAGTACTATTCCTAATACCAATTGCTCTCCTGAAACCTTAATTAACCAAGCAGATAATGCTCTTTATGAAGCGAAAAGAAAGGGGAGAAATCGAGTTTGTTTCCAAACTTTGAGTATTGCTGGGTCGGAGGTTTAGTTTTTAGGCAGGGTTAAGGGTTTGAGAATTGTCCGCTCGGTAAAATAGGGTTGACGAGCCAAACTTGATATCATTAGGCAAAGAATAATCCTAAGCTCAAACCCATGGCTAAAAGAAAGAAGCGTTCCAAACCTGCTGGTGGTTTTGTTACTAACACCCAAGCTCTAAAATCAGGCATCACTAGAGTAGAAAGATTCCTGGCTCAACAACAATGGCAAAAAGCAGAAGATTTATTAAGGGAATTGGAAGAACGTTTTCCTAATCGCCAAGAAGTACTATCAGCAAGAGTGAATTTTTGTTATCAACTAGGGGATATCAAAGCTTACGAGAAAGCAGCAGAGAAACTTTTGGCTGTTGACCCAAAAAATAAGGACGCAATGTTGGGTTTAGCCGGTGCTTATATGAATAATACTCGACCCTTAATGGCAATGGGGGCTTTTCAAGAATTCCTCAAAGTTTATCCCAATGATGAACGAGCTAAAGAAGTTAAGCAAACAGTATTTACCATAGAAAATACTCTCGACAAGCTCATCAAGGAAATGGGTTTATCAGGAGAAAATGGCCGCTCCTTGGCTTTATTACATGAGCAAGCCATGTCTGCATTAGAGGGAGGGGAATTACAAAAAGCTCGTCAACTAGAAGAACAGATCCTCCTTAGCAAACCGGATTTTGCTCCGGCAAACAACAATATTAGTCTTTCCTATTGGGCAGAAAATAATACTCCTAAAGCCATTGAGACTGCTCAAAATGTTCTAGATAAAGATCCTGACAACTTCCATGCTTTAAGTAATCTTGGTCGGTTTTTGGTCTTAAACGGGCAGATGGAAGAAGCATTGCAGGTGGGGGAAAAGTTAAAACTAGTTGAACATGAGTCTGAGGATTTGCCCATTAAACAAGCAGAAGCCCTCTCTTATTTGGGGGATAACTCTGGAGTTATTGCCATTTATGAAAATACTGACCCCAAAAATTATATTCCTCTTTTACAACACTTAGCTGCTGTGGCTTATGTGAACCAGGGAGAAGCAAAAAAAGCAGTACAAATTTGGCAAGAAATTCTCCAGGAATCTCCAGGATATGAACTGGCACAACAGAATTTAGCTAACCATAAAAAGCTCCCCAGTCAACGGCATCCCGCCTGGGCTTTTCCTGTAACTAACTGGATTACTTCAGCTATGGTAACTGAGTTATTAGAACTGTTCCAACAAAAAGACAAAACTGATAGTGATAAAGCCCAAGTTTATTTACAAAAGCATCCAGAATTAGTTAAATTAATCCCTATTTTATTAGAGCGAGGTGACCCTTCTGCAAGACAGTTTGTTTTATATTTAGCTTCAATGGCCAAAACTCCAGAAATACTGGAAATATTAAAAGATTTTGCCCTCAGTGATAAAGGACCAGATAGTATGCGCCAAGAAGCTGCTCAATTAGCCTCAGAAGCAGGGTTGATTCCAGCCGGAGAGGTGCGTATGTGGTTGCAAGGATCTTGGCAAGAAGTACTATTATTGGGGATGGAGATTCACGACGAACCCACCCAAAATCATGGTTCTAAGGTTAATAAAGCTTTGGGAGAAGCCATTACTTGTTTAAAAGCAGACGAGTTTAAGGAAGCTGAATCGATACTAAAAGAATGTTTAGAAAAAGAGCCGAATGCTGCTGATTTAATGTTCAATTTGAGCGTTGCTTACGAACAACAAGGACGTGAAAAAGAGGCTTTAGATTTAGTTGAACAGATTATTGAACAACATCCTGATTACGCCTTTGCCAGAATTGATTTAGCTAGAAGACATATGAAGGAAAAAGATTATGATGCCGCAGGAAAGTTACTAAAATCTATGTTGCAATGGAAAAGTTTCCATTACCAAGAATTTTCCCTTTACTGTCAAACACAAATTGAATTTTTCTTAGCTCAAAATGAAAAAGGTAGCGCTCGTTCTTGGTTAGGTATGTGGCAAAGAGTGGAACCAGATCATCCTAATATTCCCTATTGGCAGCAGAAGTTAAGTAGTTCGACAAAACAGAAAAAGTGGATGATTAATCAATGATCAATGATCAATGATGCCTAACGGCAACGGCAAGCCTAATAGTTATTAATGATGTCAACGGCAACGGCAAGCTGAATAATGATTATTGTTTTCTTAACTTTTGAATTGACTTATGGCTAGCGGTGACCAAATTTATACAATCCGAGAATTTATTAATATTCAAGGAATCTACGAACATCACGGTATTGATTGTGGAGATGGTAGTGTCATTCACTACCGCAAAAGTAATGAAACTATTTCCCGCACTTCTATGGCTACTTTTACTCACGGGAAAAAAGTGTATGTCAAAATATACCAAACCTGCTACATTCCTGATGTGGTAGTACAAAGGGCAGAAAGTAGATTAGGAGAGCAAAAATATAATTTACTTTTTAATAATTGCGAACATTTTGCTACCTGGTGCAAAATTGGTAAAAATTATAGCCAGCAGGTTGAGGATTTTGTACCTGTTATCAGGCATATTAATCTTGATAGTTTATACCAACCCCTTAATCAAGCATTCCAAGAAGCCACAAAAGAGGATGCACCCCAATTGTTGAATAAAGCTTTGGCGGATATTAAAGTAATTTGGGATCAGACTCAACCTGCTTATAAAGAAGCCATTAAGGAAATGAATGCTTGGCAGCAAGTAGCTAGAGAAGCGGTGAAAAGAAATCGAGAAGACTTGGCTAGAGAAGCAATTAAGCGGAAATTAAAATATTCTAAGCGTGCTGCTAAAGAAAAAGAAACCCTTGATAAACTAGCGAAGATGACAGAAACTTTATTGCGTAATCAAGCAAATATGTAAGAAGATTGGCGAGAAACTTAACTTTCTGTTTTTGACTCAAGTTGACTTCAAGCCTTAAGCTGTTAACAAACACTTATGATTTTATTTTCATGGCTGAAGCTGAACATATCACAGATGAGCAATTAAACGAACTTCTAACTTCTGAACTCCCTTTAGTAGTAGATTGTACTGCCCCTTGGTGTGGCCCCTGTCGTCGAGTTGGGCCTTTGATTGACCAATTGGCAGGAGAATACGAAGGACGAGCTAATGTAACGAAACTAAATATTGATGAACATAAAGCTAGTGCTAGCAAGTATGGAGTTAAGAGTATTCCTGCGGTACTGATGTTTAAGGGTGGCGAGTTAGTAGAAAATTTAGTTGGTGTTGCTCCTTACGAAACCTTTAGTGAAGCCCTTGATAAACATATTTAGAGAGAGCCAAGAAAAGACTTATCTAAAAGCGATAAGCTAATGGCTAGTTGCTAAAATCTTATACTTGGTGAGGATATTTTATTTATTGGAGTTCTCTTTAAGGAAAATATAAGGTGATGATTAAAGCTCCAAGATATTATGTATGACTACCTCGGTAGTCATAATTACATTGTGGTCAATCCAAAGTTAGGGGTTGAGTACGTAGGCTCGTTTATTTGCTAACATTGCTATTCACACAGAGCTTGTGACTTTCCACGGGCCCCAAATAGCTAAAGTAATACCCGGCTTTTGAATATTAACAAACATAGTTTCTCCATCAGGAGCAAAACAAACTCCTGCAAACTCGCTAAAATTGAGGGCATTGCTAGCAAACTTGTAGCATTGACCTTGGGGTGTAATTCCTACTAAAAACTGTTCCCTATAACCATCTTCACAAACAATTAAATCCCCAAAAGGAGACATCACTAGGTTATCGGGATAATCCAAGACATCACCACCAGGAGATTCTACGAATAATTCGATTTGCTCTGTTTGAGGGCTATAGCGAAAAACTTGTCCCCTAGCAGCATTGCCTCCACTGGTACAGGTAAAATAAATTGCACCGTCGCTATAACAAATACCTTCCCCCCGTTTAAAAATGGCTGCACCCTTCTTTTGGGCTTCGTAACGTAAGGTATCCTGTTGGGGGTCTACATCATCAATTTTGACCCATGTCACAGCTTTAGGGATATCCATAGGGAAATTAGTACTGGTATCGATTTTTGGCATTCCTTGAATAACCAAAGCTTCTAAAACTCCTCCGGCTTCTAAATTTCCTTTCTCTTGGGGACGAAAGCGATAAAAACAACTATCATCTCGATCTTCAGTTTGATAAACGTAACTAGTTTCTGGATCTACGGCGATCGCTTCGTGGTTAAAGCGCCCCATGGCTACTAACGGAGTAGGAGTTACCAACTGTTCTTGAGTTGCAGGTACTTCAAAATTATAACCGTGCTTGAATGCTACCTTAGCTGGTTTATTCTTCGTTGTGGCGGGGGTAGAAATATCTTCCTCGCAACTGATCCAAGAACCCCAGGGAGTTGGCCCTCCAGCGCAGTTACGGCTAGTACCAGCCAAGGAAGCAAATTGTTTAATTACTTGGCGATCGCGGTTTAAAACCATGGTTGTAGTCCCCCCCTGACCCCAAGGATCATATTTTTGGGTTGCGGAGGCTTTCACTCCTTTTAGCTGATCGGGGCTAACTTCATGGTTGCGAATCAAAATAGTTGTGCCATCTTCCCCTGGAAATGCTGCCATACCATCAGGATCTTCTGGTGTAGTATTACCATCACTCATTGGCTGCCCTGTTTTGGAAAGGATACGATACTGAAAACCTGGGGGCAGGTCTAAAATTTTCTGAGGATCTGGTTGTAGTGTGCCAAAGCCTTCGGTAACAAGAGAATCACCGCTTTGCCCTCTAGCATAAAGAGCCTTTAAAGGAGATGCCACCACGCAAGTTGCTGTAGTCGCCCCAGCAATAGCAAAAAATTTACGTCGTGATAAAGTCACAGTTTCCCTCTTGGTAGTTTTCAGTTTCTTTGATTTATACTAGATCGATTTTTAGTTACATAGGTTAAGGTTTTGGTTACATAGGTTAAGAGAATAGGCAGCATGGGATAAAAAAAGGGGGCGTAACCTCAAGCTACACCCCACAGTAATTACCAATTAGTCATTAGCTAATAAATTAATAATCAAAATCACCGCCACCAGCACCGCCACCAGCACTAGCTTTATCATCTGGCTTATCAACCACAATACATTCAGTGGTCAATACCATACCAGCAATAGAAGCAGCATTTTGCAAGGCAGAACGACTTACTTTGGCAGGATCAACGATACCAGCTTCAAACATATCAGTGAATTCATTGGTCGCTGCATTGAAGCCAACATTGAACTCTTTTTCCTTGACCCGTTCAGCAATTACCGCACCATTTTGACCAGCATTTTCAGCAATACGCTTTAAAGGTGCGAGAATAGCACGAGCAACGATTAAAGCACCAGTAAGTTCTTCTGCACTTAATTTACCGTTAGCCCATTCTTCCAATTCAGGGGCGAGGTGTGCCAAAGTTGTACCGCCACCAGGAACGATACCTTCTTCTACGGCTGCTTTAGTTGCGTTGATAGCATCTTCTAAGCGCAGTTTTTTGTCCTTCATTTCTGTTTCGGTGGCTGCACCAACTTTAACCACCGCGACACCACCAGAAAGCTTAGCTAAACGCTCTTGCAACTTCTCCTTATCATAGGAAGATTCGGTTTCTTCCATTTGACGGCGAATCTGTTCACAACGGGCTTTAACCTCCTTTTCATTACCTTCAGCAACAATGGTGGTGTTGTCTTTGGTAATGGTCATGCGGCGGCAAGTACCGAGCATATCTAAGCTAGTATTTTCTAGTTTTAAACCAGCATCCTCGGTAATAAGTTGACCGCCAGTCAACACAGCAATGTCTTCTAACATTTGCTTACGTCTGTCACCAAAACCAGGGGCTTTAATCGCGGCAACGTTGACAACTCCTCGCAATTTGTTGACTACGAGGGTGGCTAAAGCTTCTTTCTCGATATCTTCAGCGATAATAACTAAAGTCTTGCCAGAACGGGCAACTTGTTCTAATACAGGAACTAAGTCTTGAACAAGGGTAATTTTCTTATCAGTAATGAGAAGATAAGGCTCATCAAACACAGCCTCCATGCGCTCTGCATCAGTTACAAAGTAAGGAGAAATGTAGCCTTTATCAAAGCGCATCCCTTCAGTAATTTCTAACTCGGTAGTCATGGACTTACCTTCTTCGAGGGAAATCACCCCTTCCCTACCGACTTTATCCATGGCATCGGCAATCATTTGCCCTACTTCTTCGTCATTACCCGCAGAAATAGAACCAACTTGAGCAACGGATTTAGAATCTTCAATTTGCTTAGCGTGAGCAGCAATTTTCCCGACTAAAAATTCTGTTGCCTTGTCAACACCACGCTTGATAGCAATGGGGTTAGCACCAGCAGCGACGTTACGCAAACCTTCTTTAACCATGGCATGGGCTAAAACCGTAGCTGTGGTGGTTCCATCACCAGCCACATCGTTGGTTTTAGAAGCTGCTTGACGAATTAGGGCAACTCCTGTATTTTCTACATGGTCTTCTAATTCAATTTCTTTGGCGATGGTAACACCATCATTAATAATTTGGGGTGAACCAAATTTCTTTTCCAAGACCACGTTACGACCTTTTGGTCCGAGGGTAACAGCAACAGCCTCTGCAAGGAGGTCAATGCCTTTTTCTAATGCACGACGAGCGTCGTCATTATAGATAATACTTTTAGCCATAAATATTTCTTGTTTGCTACTTTTCTAAGTGTTTACTTTTAGACCTAATCGACTACCGCGAGAATGTCTTTCTCCGAGAGAAGTACATAATCTTCGCCACCGAGTTTAATATCAGTTCCAGCATATTTAGAATAAAGAACTTGGTCGCCAACTTTGACATCCATTGGTACACGCTTACCATCGTTGTCTATTTTTCCAGGACCAACAGAAACAATTTCGCCAACTTGAGGCTTTTCTTTTGCGGAGTCGGGTAAGAAAATACCGCCACTGGTTTTCTCTTCAGCTACGTTGACTTTGACGAAAACGCGCTCCCCAAGGGGGCTAACGGTGGATACATTAATTGTTAAAGCTGCCATATAAACCTCATCTACGTTTTTGCGGTCGCTCAAATTAGCACTCTCGACCTCTGAGTGCTAATTTATCTAAATTTGGTTAACTATGGCAACTGTATTTTCAGTACGGTTTCCCGAACTAAAAATTATAGTAAATATGTATTTATGTTTTGCGATCGCTATAGCTTTCTATTAACTAACTCTAAGCATCTATTTGCAGGCACTGTACTATTATTGGTTTATTTATAATCATCAGTTATCTTTGCGAGATAGGAAAATCTTATGCCTTACAGTAAATTTACCCTTAGTAAAGCTATAGAAGATTTTCAACTCACCCTTATTGAGGGCGATCGCTTTGTGGAGAATATTTCCCCAGTTAATCCCAGTGCTTTGCTTCAAGAAACCCTCAAAGAAACACTACCTTGGGCGATCGCAGTCAGTACAGAAAAAGCACGGTCTGAGGGTATCATCAATCCGGTATTATTAGAAGTTAAACGTCAACTCAACGGACAGATTAGCCTCTTCTCTGGTGAAGAGTTCAATGTGCAACCAGATGTTGATTTAACCGGCTATGTCGATTTTTTAATGAGTCGTTCTCCGGAGCAATTGTATATCAAAGCCCCGGCAATAGTTTTAGTAGAAGCAAAAAAAGAAGACCTTAAACCAGGGTTAGGGCAGTGTTTAGCGGAAATGGTAGCAGCCCAACGCTTCAATCAACAGAAACAGCAGCCTATTTCTACTATTTATGGAGCAATTACCAGTGGTACAGTTTGGCGGTTTCTTAAACTGGAAGGGCAAACCGTTACAATCGACTTAACGGATTATCCCTTACCGCCAGTTGAACCAATTTTGGGCTTTCTAGTTTGGATGATGCTTAACGGCTAAGGTTGTTCGTTTTGCTAACATAATCTATCCATATGTATTTTGAGCCAAAACAATCCTCACAGATTCTGGCATTTCTTCATAATGCTCCAATAAGAAATCTGCTAAGCCAAGATGATACTCGTCGTTGAAACCTGGTTGACGCTGACTTCTGACGGAAAACCATTTACTCACTGTTGATTTTGCTCTCCGACAAATCAAAGCGACATCATCTTGAGTTACTGGCCACCTTGAATAAAATTCCTGGGGAGTCATAATCAGATTACAGGAACTATAAAGCAAAATGATTTTTCGCTCCCTAGAAGTCAGGGAACGTGGCTGTTTTTCTGGCATAATTTAATTAACCTATAAGTGGGTCCGCCCGTGCAGATTGGTTGTCAGCCCCTGCACGGGTTTTTAATATCTGGAAAATAACATTTTCCACACTGTATGGCACAATGTACAAAAACAGTTAATTATACTTGTAGTTAATTTGAGTTAACAGCAGTACAAAGTGTCAGAAAAAAGAGAAGGAAAGGACATAATGAGGTTCTATATGCCAGAGGGACTAAAAGACAGATACAAAAGGCTCTGTGGTATTAAGGGAACTACTATGACGGAAGATTTGGTTGCTTACATGGAAAGCGAGGTTGAGGATAACAAGGAACTTATAGAAATGGCGGAAAAGAAGTTTGGAGGGAAATGATTTCTAATTGGCTCTAAACTACTGTCTTTTTAAGTGATTTAAGCAACTGTCGATGATTAAAATGAATTCAAAACGATTGCTTGGTATACCAAACTGAAAGGGTAATTTATGACGGTTAAAACAACGTTATATTTAACAGCAAAAGTTTTGCCAGGAAACAAAATTGAAATTCAGGCTCCCAGTCTTTCAGTGGGGCAAACTGTTGAGGTGGTTATTTTAGTTCAGGAGGTCAATCTTCCCTCTACTGCTATAGAGAAACAAACCCTATCATTAGAGCAACGCCTTGCTTTCCTCAAGTTGCCCATTGCCGAGCGTAAGCGTGTTCTCGAAAACCAAAGTGAGAAAATGCTCAGTCATTATCAACAGGATTCTGAATATCATGATGAATGTTGAAGAATTAAAACAACTAGTATGGCAAGCTTGTAACCAAGATGGATTTGTTCTTCTGGAAGATGGAGTAACTAAATGTTTGAAGAATTTGAGCATTCTAATGAATTACTTGATTCTTCTGAGGGTCAACTAAGTGAGCCAACAGATATTAGTTTAGATTTGCGATTACGCCTTATAACTTTGACAGCAGAGTTAGGTGAAAAGGAAGCAGATCGAGCATGGAAGCGTTATGGGATTATGTTGACTTTGAATGCTGGTTTAATTGCCATAATCTCTTATACATTTAGTCAGTCTTTATACTTATTAACCGCTTTTAGGCGTAGTGATATGACCGCTCTTATTGATGAAAATTCTTATTTGGCTGGAGTTTTTCGCTCTCGCTCAAGTTTAGGCCCGCGTACAGAAAGGCCTTTTCAAGGTTCGTCTACAGGAGATGCAAAGATGGTTGTTTGTGGTGTGGGTGTATTTTGGTTTATCTTAATGATTTATGGCATAATTGCTGCACTAGCAAATTGGGATGGAGTTGAGTTATTCTTCACAAATTTCGGCTCCTAGATTACTGAATTAATTTTATACAAGTATAAGGTTGCAATGGGGGGATTTTTGACCTCACTGGAAATCTTGTTTAGGAGATTTTTTCGATATCAACGTATTCAAAAATCTTAGATACTAAGCTGATTATGTTGTTGTGATTGCATCCTCAAGAGAAGGGAAGAAAATAATGTAGAGATTGTCCATCTACTTACGAGGTAAAATTAGGAAAACAACATATGGCACGACGAACAGGAGTCAACATATGCAGGCGATTCTTCTAAGCCGTGAGGAAGTTGCGAGGCGTGCAAAGCAATTGTACAAAAGCAATATTCATCAACAGGTAGAAGTGGAAGAGAATATTGGCAAAATGGTCATCATTGATATTGAAACAGGTGATTACGAAGTTGATAAGACTGGGCTGCAAGCATCCCGTAATCTCAGTAAAAAGCACCCAAATGCTCGACTCTTTGGTATTCGTATTGGATACAAACTCGCTGTTTCATTTGGCGGTGTCATGGAGCGTGTGTAGAGGTGATTTCTGGACTTGTAACAGATAGACACGCAACTGTTGCACTGACATTCCTGTTGCCAAATGGCTCAAGCATAGCCATTGAGTTCGTTATAGACACAGGATTCACAGGAGAATTATGCCTTCCTCCAGAAGCAGTTTCATTAATGGGCTTACCCTTCAGGTATGATACTGCCGCAAATTTGGCAGATAATAGTGAGGTATTACTATCTGTTCATGAGGCAATTATCCTTTGGGATGGTGAAGAACGAGAAGTCCTCATTATTGCTTCAGGAAGGCGGCCTTTACTTGGAACCGCTTTGTTGGATAGACAAGAACTTGTAATTCAGTTTACGGATGGTGGCTTGGTAACAATTGATGAACTATAGGTAATATCTCGTTTTTGTTCATTGGAGAACTGGGCAATTAGGAAAAATTTCTAATGTGGGGGCGACCCGCTTCCCTTGCATTTGGGAACAATAATAATTCTTATTGGGTCACCCGTCTAAAATTACAAACCAGCTAAAACTTCCTTTGCCGCAGCTATAGTTTGCTCCACATCTTCCTCACTATGAGCCAAAGAAGTAAAACCAGCTTCAAATTGAGAAGGTGCAAGATAAATGCCTCTTTCCAACATTCCTCGGTGGAAACGACTGAACTTTTCTAAATCAGACTTTTTAGCATCGTCGTAATTTTTTACCTTTTCTCCGGTAAAAAACATACCAAACATGGCGCTAATTTGACCACCAGAAACTTCATGCCCCGCTTCTTTCGCAGCGCTCAAAAGCCCTTCGCTTAATCTTTTAGTAATCTTGTCCAACTGTTCGTAAGTTCCTGGCTTTTTCAGCAACTTCAAAGTTTCAATCCCGGCTGTCATTGCTAAAGGATTACCGGAAAGGGTTCCCGCTTGATACATTGGCCCAGCCGGAGCTACCATAGCCATAATATCGGCTCTACCCCCATAAGCACCCACTGGCAGCCCACCACCAATAACTTTACCCAAAGTGGTTAAGTCGGGAGTGACACCAAATTTAGCTTGCGCCCCACCATAGGAGATACGGAAACCGGTCATCACTTCATCAAAAACCAGTAATGCACCGTATTCTTTGGTTAATTCTCGTAAACCTTCGAGGAAACCAGGTTCAGGGACAACAAAGCCAGAATTACCTACCACAGGCTCTAAAATTACCCCGGAGATGTCTTCAGGATTTTCTTCAAAAAGCTTTCTGACTGCTTCTAAGTCATTGTAGGGAGCGGTCAAAGTATTGGCAGTGGTAGACTTAGGAACTCCAGGAGAATCTGGCAAACCTAAAGTCGCAACTCCAGAACCCGCTTGTACGAGAAACATATCGGCATGACCATGATAGCAGCCTGCAAATTTAATGAGCTTATTTCTACCTGTGAAGGCTCGCATCAGGCGTAAAACTGCCATACAAGCTTCTGTTCCCGAATTGACAAACCGCACCATCTCGACGCTAGGAACAGCATCTATGACCATTTCCGCGAGAACATTTTCTAGGACGCAAGGCGCACCAAAACTAGTACCCTTATCTAAAGCCTTGTGTAGAGCAGCAATCACATCCGGATGGGCATGACCACAGATTGCAGGACCCAAGTTCCGACATAATCTATATACTTGTTACCATCAATATCCCAAACATAAGCACCTTCGACTTTATCAAATACTATTGGCTGTCCGCCGACGGATTTAAAAGCTCTAACTGGGGAACTAACACCTCCAGGCATTAGTTTTTGGGCCGCAGTGAAAATTTCTTCTGATTTAGTGGTTTTTAAAGAAGTAGTCGCAACCAATTTTATCTCCTTGCCTGAGTTATTAATAATTGCCTTTCAATTTCTTTAGTTTACAACTTTTTACCACAACAATAAACCAAGGGAATTATTGTCGGCGAATAAGGTAAAAAACTTAACATTTCTTGAAAAGTAAACTGTTATATCAAATTTTTCTAAATTAATGATTTAAAGTTGATTTTAGCTCGTTATTATTAGTAGATTTTATGTTGCCAAAATTTCCCCAACCTTATCAACCTCTGTTACTTCGTATTCTTCACAGTTTAACAGGATTATTCGCGATCGCAGCTATTCTTACTGCTTTTTGGACTTACAATACTTATGATGGGCGTTGGGGAAAGATCCCCTTACCTGAATTTAGAGAAATCGAAGGGATTCATGGCACATTCGGATTGTGGACGTTACTGGTTTTTCCTCTTTTTGTTATCTACGCTTTTAATCGAGGAAAGCAAAGATTAATCCAGAAAGATTCTTTTGCTCAACTAACTCGATTTGGGCAACAAATTTGGTGGTACAATTTGCATCGTTTGATTAATACGTTGACCATCTTCGGAGTGACTTTTGCTGTCTTTTCAGGCAAGATGATGGACGAAAAGTGGCTGCCTAAAGGTGAAGTTGATCATGGTTGGTACTATGCCCATCTTATTTCTTGGCTTATTTTAGTTAGTTGTATTGCACTGCATTTGTTGATGAGCATTAAAGTTGGCGGGATACCTTTGATTTTATCAATGACTCATTGGCGGTTTCATAGTAAGGATAGTCCTACTTTATGGCGCAAACACTTTTCTGATTGGCGTTCTAACTTTAGTTTCAGCACAATTAAGCAATGGCTATTATCTCTTGATTCTCTTGGTTTTTTAGAAGTTTTTATCTTAACGGCTATTGCTCTGGCTTGGATAATTTCACTAACCAAAGAATTAACCTAGTCAATAAACCATCGCTTATTACCTATGACTTATTACTTATCACTTATATTCACCCTCGCCACCGCAACACTCTACCCTTAACCGGATTAACAAAGGGTCTATTTTCTTCTCTAGATTTAGAAAATTCAGCCTTCAAGCGATAATACCAAATTGCTTGGGTATCAGCATCATGAATTAAAGTTAAGTTGGGGTCATATTTTAAGCCTTCTTGCTGTTTAATTACTACGTCACGATCTTGTTTTAAAAATGCTTGAGCAGGAAATTTTAAAACTGGTTTAAGAGGGGTTAACCAAGGTATATCCCAATAGGCTAAGAAAGTTACTTCAGTTTCCTGATCTGATAAAGGAGTTACAGCGGTAAGATTAGATAACTTATGACGCTTGTTGGTGATATTTTCAATGCGAATTCCTGGTAATTGAAAAGATATTTCTACCTCTGGTGCGCCACCGATGATACTATAGCCAAGGGCTAGGTTTTCGTTGTGGTGTTTGCGCATAGTGAAGCCATAGGGAGAAGGATCAAAAGCTCTTGCTTCTTCGTTGGTTTCCGCAGAACGCCACCACCAAGCGCGATGTACAAAAGGAGAATGGGCAGGGTCCATTAAACCAATGACGGCATGATCTACATGGCAAGGAAAGTGCATGGTCATTTCAAAGTTGTAGATTTGGTTGCCAAATTCTGGAACCAAAGGAATGTCTTCTTCTGAAGCATGAATGTTATCTTGTTCTGTTTGGGCCATGTAGAGCCAAATATTGCCCTGGACTTCCTTAACTGGGTAGGTTCGCACATCAAAACGACTGAAATTAAAATCTTTATCTTCTACTAAAGCCGGAATTGCTGTACAACTTCCTTTCGTATCAAAGCGCCAGCCATGGTAACAGCATTCCACTTCTTCTCCATCAAATTTGCCGCAGCTTAAAGGTATACCGCGATGGGGACAGATATCCCGAAAAGCAAAGACTTTACCTCCACTACTACGTCCTAGAAGTACTGGTTCTCCCAATAAAGTCTTCTTGACTATTGCTCTTGCTTTAAGCTTCTTTCCCGGTAAAGCATAGTACCAGAGATTCCGTAGAAGAGAGTTTTGCTTTTCTGTCATAGCTGAGGTGAAAGTCTTATTCTATCTTTACATTTAGGGTAGACAATTCTAGCAGTTGATGAGTTTCTAATTTTGTTTGCCATTCTGAGTAAAATCATTACAAAATATTAAGGAAATCCAACGAAGGTGAACCAGATGCCAGAGAATGTTTGCTGAAAGGTTGCTGTGTCTGGAAATATTATTCTTAAAATAGTCGATGCCACAATCGAGGCATTTACTAAAGTGAGTAATCTCCTTGAAAAGCTCAAAGCTTTCTCTTAAAGACTAGGCAGTTGATTGGAAAACAATTTTTTATATACCAATCAGCAACTAAAATTTAATATGCCAGTTGCCAAACATCTGGTTTAATTTTTTTATTGGAGGAATACCTCAATGAGTATAGTCACGAAATCCATCGTGAATGCAGATGCTGAGGCCCGTTACCTTAGCCCTGGTGAATTAGATAGAATTAAAGGCTTTGTCAGCAGTGGTGAAAGCCGTTTGCGTATTGCTCAAACCTTGACTGAATCTCGTGAACGCATCGTTAAGCAAGCTGGAGATCAGCTATTTCAAAAGCGTCCAGATGTAGTTTCTCCTGGCGGCAACGCTTATGGCGAAGAAATGACTGCAACTTGCTTACGCGACATGGATTACTACCTACGTCTGATCACTTATGGTGTGGTTGCTGGGGATGTAACTCCTATCGAAGAAATTGGTTTGGTTGGAGTTAGCGAGATGTACAAATCTTTAGGTACTCCTATCGCTGCGGTTGCTCAAAGCGTCCGTGAAATGAAAGAGATTGCTTCTTCTATGATGTCTTCTGAAGATGCGGCTGAAGCAGGTTCTTACTTTGACTACGTTATTGGTTCTATGGACTAGGTTTTAACCTACTTTAACCAAGACGCAAACAATGATTGTTTAGTCTCAAGAATCCTCAGATTAAGGTGAAATAAGGAAATAAAACTATGCAAGACGCAATTACTGCCGTTATTAATTCTGCTGATGTCCAAGGCAAGTACTTAGATAGTTCTGCTATGGACAAGCTTAAGAGCTATTTTGAAACTGGCGGACTACGAGTTCGTGCAGCTAGTGTAATCAGTGCTAATGCAGCTAGCATCGTTAAAGAAGCTGTAGCTAAGTCTTTGTTGTATTCTGATGTTACTCGTCCTGGTGGTAATATGTATACAACTCGTCGTTATGCTGCTTGCATCCGCGACTTAGACTACTACCTGCGTTATGGAACCTATGCTATGTTAGCTGGCGATCCATCTATTCTTGATGAGCGGGTTCTTAACGGCTTAAAAGAAACCTATAACTCTTTAGGAGTTCCTGTTTCTTCTACCGTTCAAGCTATCCAAGCCATGAAAGAAGTTACTTCTAGCTTGGTTGGTTCTGATGCAGGTAAAGAAATGGGTGTTTACCTCGACTATATCTGTTCTGGTTTAAGCTAGACAATATATTTAGCAACACCCGTTAGCTTGTAGAACGCTTGGTTCCGTAAAAGTTTGGGAAGTCGGGAGTGAGTGTTAGCTGATTATGACACCTGCCTAGCATAAGTTGTAATTAGCTAGTATTGACTCTTGACTCCCAATCTTGACTATAACCAGAGAAATTTTTAAGTATAATTTGCAACTTTGATAAGAGACTTCAGCTAATCATCAAAGATTTTCTTAAAGGAGAAATAAAAAATATCATGAGAATGTTTAAAGTAACTGCTTGTGTTCCTAGTCAAACTCGCATCAGAACCCAAAGAGAATTACAAAATACCTATTTCACAAAATTAGTTCCCTATGATAATTGGTTCCGTGAACAACAAAGAATTCAGAAAATGGGAGGGACAATTAAGAAAGTGGAGTTAGTTACAGGAAAGCGTGGTGCGAATACCGGACTACAGTAAAGATAGCTTACAGAAATTCGTGCATTGGAGGTCGTAAAATGACCTCTTTTTTATTGGCGTTTTTTTGCTTTAAGATTACCAAGCAAATGTACCTTAACATAAGATAAATGTTGAATGCTCAATGATAAATGGTATGGACTGTGGTTCTGCGATACTTAAATCCTCTATTCGGTTCTGAAGTCAAAAATTGGGCAATTGAAGCTAGACTGCTGCGATGGCTAACCTTTTTATGGTTGTGTATTGGTTTAGTTGTTTTATTCTCGGCTTCTTATCCTATAGCAGATGCTGAATACGGCGATGGCTTATACTATTTCAAACGGCAAATTTTGTGGATTGCCATGGGTATGGTGGGATTTCATCTTGTGGTGGAATCGCCTCTTAAATATCTCTTAAAAATCTCCCACTGGCTAGTTTTGATACTACTAGGCTTAATTTTTGTCACCCTCATTCCTAGCTTTGGAACTATAGTTAATGGTGCAAGTCGTTGGGTTGGTTTTGGTTCTTTAACGGTTCAACCTTCTGAATTAATTAAACCATTTCTCGTACTACAAAGTGCCAAATTATTTGGGCAGTGGGAACAACTGAGTTGGAAAGTACGAGGTTTCTGGCTGGGCATTTTTGCGGTGGTTTTGGGTGGGATATTAATTCAACCTAACCTTAGTACCACAGCTTTGTGCGGCATGACTATTTGGTTAATGGCGGTAGCTGCGGGTTTGCCTTTTACCTATTTAGGAGGAACAGCTTTTGCTGGTTTTTTGCTGGCAGTAATTAGTATCAGCGCCCAAGATTATCAAAGACGCAGGGTAACTTCTTTTCTCAATCCTTGGGCAGATCCAATGCAGGATGGCTATCAACTGATTCAGAGTCTTTTAGCTATAGGATCTGGGGGAACTTGGGGTTCTGGTTTTGGCTTATCCCAGCAAAAATTATTTTATTTACCGATTCAATATACAGATTTTATCTTCGCAGTATTCGCCGAAGAATTTGGCTTTGTTGGTAGCATAATGTTATTGCTGTTGCTAGTTGCCTATGCAAGTTTGGCTTTGATTGTGGCTATGAAAACTCGCCACCCCGTTCAGCGTTTAGTGGCAATGGGAGTTATGATTTTGTTAATTGGGCAATCTTTAATTAATATTGGCGTAGCGACAGGGGCATTACCTACCACAGGTTTACCTTTACCTTTGTTTAGCTATGGTGGCAACTCAGTTATTTCCTCTTTGATTTTAGCGGGAATGTTAATCCGAGTTGCTAGGGAAAGTAATGAAGCTGAAGTAATTTCTTTACAAAGTCGCCGTAGTGCTAAGAAGAAAAATCAACGTCGTAAAATACCGAAATATATTAAATAATTTTCTTTATGGAATTTACTCCTAATTTTGCTGAATTTGCTCAATGGGCAGGGATTTTAACTGTAGTTAGTCTAGTAATAGCTGGGTTAGCTTTCCTGTTTAAATGGGGTATTCGCTTCCGTCTTGTGGGCATTACTGGCTTCATGGTAGTACTTACCGCCGGTTTATTTGCCCTTAGCTTCGGCTTGCTGGAGTCTAATCTGGTTCCTGGATCTGTAAAATTTTCTTTAGTTTACGATAATGGTGGTAATAAAGCTGTGATCGCCTTACCTACTCAAGTTACAGAATCTGAAGTTGAAGCAACTTTACTACAAGCAGCCTCTAACTTAGCTTCCTACGGTAGGGGCGGTAGTGCAGGGGATAATAAGTTCACAATTCGCGCCCGTACTATTATTCACCCCGAACCGGGTATTTCTGTTCCTTTATATTTAGGAGAAGTAAGAAGATCTTTGGCTTTTCGGGATGAAGCAACACCAGAAGTAAGAATTTTCTCGGATAATTTTGTCAAACTGGAAATCAATGATTAGTTATCAGTTATCAGTTATTAATGATAAATAATCAATGTAAAGGCAACCTGTTTTCTCGGTAATTTAAGGATAACTATCATTTTGATTGGATTGTCCTCATCAGCAATTCTCAATTAACCCTATGGTAAAAACACAATCCTCAGTAACAACTCAAACATCTAGTATCGCCGTTGCCCCGGCACAGGTTTTGCGGGGTTGGCAAGGTATATCACAAGCAGGAGAGGCGATCGCGAATTTTGGTAATCGCCCTTTAGTTGTAGGAGGGGATCACAGTTTAAAAGTTGTGGAAGCTAGCCTACAACCAGTCGTAGAAAAATATAACCTCCAAACTAAACAGGCTTCCTACTCTCCTGATTGTTCTGAAAACTCCCTCAACACTTTGAAAGCTGCGGTAACTTCTCACCAAGCAGATTTGATCATCGGTGTTGGGGGTGGCAAAGCCTTAGACACAGCTAAACTTCTTGCTAAAGAGACAAATCTCCCCATTATCACTATTCCCACCTCGGCAGCCACCTGTGCTGCTTGGACAGCCCTTGCTAATATCTATTCGGATCAGGGGGCTTTCCAATATGATGTTCCTTTAAATAATTGTCCCCAATTATTAATTCTCGATTACGAGTTAATCAAAACTGCCCCTCAACGTACCTTAATCGCCGGAATTGGCGATGCTTTAGCCAAATGGTATGAATCTTCCGTTAGTAGCGGTAACTCTTCTACCACCTTAATTATCGCCGCAGTTCAACAAGCAAGAATTCTCAGGGACATTCTCTTCCAAAAATCTGTAACTGCTTTAGAAACTCCCGGTAGTGAAGAATGGCAAGAAGTGGTTGATGCCACTATCTTACTAGCAGGAGTAATCGGTGGTTTAGGAGGGGCGCAATGCCGTACAGTGGCTGCCCACGCTATTCATAACGGCTTAACCCATATCCCCGCAGCACACGAAGCCTTACACGGGGAAAAAGTTGCCTACGGTATTTTAGTTCAACTTCGTCTAGAAGAAATGCTCCAAGGCAACCAATTAGCAGTTTCCGCCCGACAGCAACTATTAAAGTTTTACCAAGAAATTGGCTTACCTACTAGCTTAGAAGCTTTAGGTTTAGGTAATGCCACCTTAGCCCAATTACGCCAAGCCGCAGAAATAGCCTGTTATCCTAATTCTGATCTACATCATCTCCCTTTTTCTGTGTCGCCTGAACAATTACTAGCAGCTATGGTTTCCACCTTGGTAAGTTCCTAACTAACCGTTAAGTAAGCTTTAGTATCCATTCAATTCTGCAAAAAGGATTTCCCAAGCTTGGTCATTTTTCGACTTTTTTGCAGTCATATCTGTTATAAATTAACAGTTCATTTATCTTACCGCGCTTTGAACCCACTGCATTAATTGCCCTAGTAGCTTTTACCTCAACAATTTCATACCGTGAATCAGAATAAAGGGATTTAATCAAAGGTGCTGCTGAATTGCTAACTAATACTTGAACGCCGCGTTCAGATAATTGATCACAAACTTCTTTAAGCCTAATTTGTTCATCTTCACCAAATCCATTGACACTATAGCCAGTAAAAGACGAAGTATTAGATATGGGGTGATAGGGAGGATCAAAATAAACGAACGCTCCTTTTCTTGCTGTCGATACAGCGTTAGCAAAATCACCTTCAAGAATGCGTACATTTGGTTGATTTAAGTAGGTACTAACTGCCCTGATAACAGCAGAATCTGCTATGGCAGGGTTGGCATAGTTACCATAAGGAACATTGAATTGACCACTACTATTAACTCTAAATAGCCCATTAAAACAGGTTTTATTAAGGTAAATAATTCTAGCAGCTTTCTCGATTGGAGATTGGTTTTGAAAATCGTCTTTTCTATCCTGTTCCCGTAAGAAATAATAATGTTCTTTAGAATTTTTGCTTCTATGGTACTGACAAAGAGTAAGCAATTCTTCAGGATTTTCTTTAATAACTCGATAACAATTAATTAACTCGCTGTTAGTATCATTAATAACGCTTTTTTTCGGCTGCAAAGAAAATAGAACTGCACCAGCCCCGACAAAAGGTTCATAGTATTGAGTATATTTGGTAGGCTGAAATTTCTTAATAACTGGTAGGAGTTGTCTTTTCCCTCCAGCCCATTTCAGAAATGGTTGAGCAAGGGCATTATATTGATATGCTTGTTTTCTACCAATACTTTTAGTTGGTGAAATAATATCTTCTTGCATTTTTGTTATGTGGCAACTTCCCTGTACATAAATACAAGTGTACTATTTAACCGTATTTCCTGTATTTTGATGATGCCTCCTCCAGACTTGAGAATTGCCAAATCAGGGGCAGCAAATTAAGACAACTAATAACCCATCCTCCCATTCATCTCTGGAGGGGCGCTTAAACTCATTAAAATTTCTTGCTCTTCTGCCTCTTCATCAATATAAAAAGTCATTTGTACCGGACCATAGCCCTCGCAGATACGTTCTTCAATCTCTTCTGCAATAATTCCTGTAACTCCATGAAAATCTGGATGGACAACCAGGTGCATTTTGATATAAATCAAACGCCCGACAATCCCCCGTGATTGAATTTTATAGCAATGGGTAACACCGTTAACTTGCAAAGCAATTTCTGCCAAAACTTCTGGGGCGATCGCCGTTTGTCTAACGAATAGGGGTAGTTGCCATTTAATGATTTGCCAAAGATTAATTAGGGTTAAGAAAACTAAAATAACTGGCAAAATTAAATCAATCCAAATTAGTCCCCACCAATTCCCGAAAAAACCACCGATAACTAATAAGGTAAGAACGCCATCTTTAATAAGTTGAATACCATTAAAACGTAAAGCAGGATTATTTAAGGAACGTCCTTGAAAAATACCCAGTATCCCTAATAATAAGTTAACTCCACCGCTCACCCCAATAATTTGCATCAAATGAACACTAACATCAGTCGCAAAAGGAATATCTTTGCTGTACCAAGCAGCAATCAATTGCTGAGTGGAAAACCATAACAAAACCGCACTTCCTAGACTAGCAAAAGCTACAGCCAGTAAAGTTAGTACGCTTTCTCTTGTCCCATGGCCATAAATATGTTTTCCTAGAGGGCGATCGCTACTCGTAATTGCTAGCAGGCTTAACAAAATACTAAAACTAGCGCTTAAAGTATAAAAGCACTCCGCTAAAACACTCAAAGATGTCGTAACCCACCCAGCCGAAGCTTTGACTGACAAAATAAATAAAATCAGCCAAAGCATGATAACTAAAACCAAACGAATTGTTCGGTAGCGTTTCTCTCCTTGGTTCATTTCTTTAATTTATGCACCGAATGATGCAATTCTAACCTGCGACCTTCTAGGTAGAACTTAAAAAAGAGACTATTTTATTTAGTGATTTGACTCTAACTCAATACTCAAATCAATCATATGACGGACGTAGTTGACGCTAGCAACTACATCTGCTTGATTAATAGGACAACCATATCTAGAAAATTTGTCTTTGGGGTGTTGCCACCTTAACCAAAGTTGTCCGTGTACTGTTTTAAGGCGGATGAACCAATTGCGATATTTAGCAGGGAATTGCTGAAGACAAGAGCTATCAGCCTTCGATAAGTCTAAATCAGAATAAGATTGAGAAGAAAGCATTTTAACAGCGTTGTAATTATTGGCATGAGTTATTTTTATGATTTAACCATCCTGATGACTGCTAAATTCTGTTCTCGAAACTACTTCCTGATTATTTTTGCCAGAGAAAACTGCTTGTATTTTCAATATTAATAATTCTTATACCACAACTATATTAGAATCAGCAATAACTTAGTTGCTAGACCAAACTTTCTTCCCGTGCCAAAACAGAGACTCGATACCTTACTCGTAGACCTCAAACTTTGTACTTCCAGACAAAAAGCTCAAAGACTTATCCGTGCCGGGGAAGTCAAGGTTAATCAACAGCTAGTTGATAAACCAGGGACAGAAGTTAATACCGCCGCAAATATTGAACTTAAAAAAAAGCCTCCCTATGTATCTAGGGGGGGAGAAAAATTAGCCAAAGCTTTAGAAGAATTTGAGATTAATGTCAAAGATCGTCTTTGTTTAGATGGGGGAATTTCTACTGGGGGGTTTTCTGATTGCTTGTTGAAAAAAGGGGCTGCACGTATTTATGGTGTTGATGTTGGTTATGGACAAGTAGCGTGGAGTTTACGCCAAGACGAGCGTTTATTTTTAAAAGAAAGAACAAACCTACGTCACCTTACCTACTCCCAATTGTATGGTTCTGAACCTCCTGCTGATTTAGGAGTTGTGGATATATCTTTTATCTCCTTGACAAAAGTTCTTGTCCCTCTCAGTAACTTATTAGTTGCTCCCAAAGAACTTGTTTTATTAGTTAAACCTCAATTTGAAGTTGGGCGATCGCGGGTAGGAAAAAAAGGTGTAGTGCGTGATCCCCAAGCCCAAGCCGAAGCCATTTGGCAAATTCTCCAAGCTGCCCAACAACTAAATTGGCAATACCAGGGGCTAACTTGGTCGCCTATTACTGGCCCAGCAGGCAATAGAGAATATTTACTCTGGCTAAGTCTTCATCCTTCTGACCATATTCCCAATTTAGATGAAGTCAAGGATTTGACAGTTTCATCGGCTACTGATTTGATGTGATTAGAAATTAACTAATCTTAGGGAAGCTAAAAAACAGCGATTTTTTCAAATAACTAATTTTCTCCATCTTGACAAGCAAGAAATATACTATTAGGGTATCGACATTTCATGAGTCAATTCGGGGAATACTCGTGTATACTGTTAAATCATTTTTATTTGGAGTGAAAGAAGAGAGGCGTTACCAAATTTGACATTAAGATCTACATCTCTAATGTCAGCGATTTGTATAACTCTTAATTCTTCCGCCGGAAAAAATTCCCACTTATTTGATGTCAGGCAATCTAGTTTCCCCGTTAGAATTATTAAAGTTATGAGGTAGAGCTAACTGTGAACACAATCTTCACAAAGCTACGAGATTTCGTAGGTCTAAATGAAGCAGACGAATACGAATATTACGAAGAAGACATGGAAAACGGCGATTATCAAAATCTTTATCAAGAAGAGCCTCAGACCGTAGCTGAGGAAGAACAGCAAAATCGCAGGCGCACTCGCGAACGTACAACAGCAACAGCAGAGGCAGGTATGGGAGCAGCAACAAGAAGTAATGTAATTGGTATGCCCGGTGCAGTCAATGGTTTAACAGAAGTTGTGGTGATCGAACCCCGCTCCTTTGAAGAAATGCCCCAGGTTATTCAAAGCTTGCGGGAACGTAAGTCTGTCGTTCTAAATTTGACGATTATGGACCCAGATGAAGCCCAAAGAGCAGTAGATTTTGTTGCTGGGGGAACCTACGCCATTGATGGCCATCAAGAACGTATTGGCGAAAGTATCTTCCTCTTCACACCTAGCTGTGTACAGGTAAGTACAAACTCTGGTGTAGTCCATGAAGCTCCTCAAGTACCCACTAGACCTGCTAGCGTACCTTCTCGCCCCACCGCACCAACTCCAGCTTGGGCAACAGAAGCTAGCCGTATGGCCCAATAAATTAGCGTCGGAGAGAGGGATAATTTAGACATTGACCCTCTCCAAGGTTAAAGAACTAATCACCAACACTAAATTAAAGGTGTCTAATAAGTTAAGTATGATTGGAGGCGGGGTTATGGGGGAAGCTATCCTATCCCGTCTCATAGGTAAAAAAATTTATCCTCCCCACGCCGTTTTGGTTAGCGAACCCCAACCACAGCGGCGCGATTTTTTGCAGAAGACTTATCAAGTTCAAGTGACTAGTGATAACTCTGAAGCGATGGCAGCTTCAGAAACTATTTTATTAGCAATAAAACCTCAAGTCTTAAACAAGGTCATAGCAGAAATGGGGGAGATAGGCAGTTACCTAGCTCAAGAAACCCTCATAATTTCTATTTTGGCAGGAGTTCCCTTAACTAGGTTAGAAGCCACCTTTAAAAGCCAGCCAGTTATTAGAGCTATGCCAAATACTCCGGCAACTGTGGGGGCGGCTATAACAGCGATCACCCCAGGAAAAAAAGTTCGACCTCAACACTTAGAAATAGCTAAAAAGATTTTTGCCGCAGTAGGGCAAGTTATAGAAGTACCAGAAAACCTTATGGATGCGGTAACAGGACTTTCTGGATCAGGGCCGGCTTACGTCGCTATCATGATTGAAGCTTTGGCAGATGGGGGAGTAGCCGCCGGTTTACCAAGGATGATCGCTTCCCAACTTGCCTTACAAACTGTTTTGGGTACAGCCCAGTTAATCAAAGAATCTCAATTACACCCTGCTCAACTTAAAGATCAAGTTACTAGTCCAGGGGGAACTACTATTGCTGCGGTGGCTCAGTTAGAAAAAGCTGGTTTTCGTTCGGCCCTTATTGAAGCAGTCAAAGCTGCTTACCAGCGCTCTCAAGAATTAGGATAAAACAATTTAGCGATTAGCAATTAGCCCTTAGCCAATTACTAATCGCTTTTTTACGTACAAGAAGGAATATCCCTCATGTATTATGCGTCACTTTCGATATAAAGGAATAACATACCCATAACCACAGCAGGCATTAACCAGCAAACTACAGGGATAAGAATCCAGGGTAAGAAAGAAGCAGCGTATTCGCCTGTCATTTCTAATTCTCCTAATTTAAAATTATTGACAAAGTTGCAAAAGACTAGGGCAGTCTAATGTAGATAGATATTTTCAGTTGAAACTACCGTTGAGAATGCCATTGACGACACCAAAATTTTCTAGTAAGAAGTAAGCAACAAATGCTCCTCCCATACCGCCTACAAAGAAACCCGCAGTGAATTGACTCCAACCTTCAGCAGTTTGCATAGGATTGGCAGCAGCTAATTCTCCACTCTCATCTTCAGTGAAAGCGACAATACCATAGCTAGCTAAGCAAGCAGTGGCAATTAAAATCAAAGCCATCCCGGAAATTAAGCCACCTAAGTTAGCAAATTCTGAATCTCTCAAAGGACCAAAAATAACCCAAGGACCAATAATAAAATAGCCATGGGCCATGCCAATTTCCAAGCCGCGTAAAATAGGCGCAAGCCCTTTACGGTAAGCTGGCAAGTTGCCAATAAAAGTCCTTGTGAAATCTGAATCTGAAATTGGTGTTGACAAGTGACCCACTTGGGGATCGCCATTGTAAGGCTTGATTAGCTCTACATCTCTAGAGTAAGCCATTATTTTTTTTCCTCTCTTATTGAAGCTCTAAAGTTTTTAGGAAAACTTTAGAATACATTTTAAGCAAGGAGTGTTACCAAACGGCAGTATTAGTTATTAGCGTTAGAAAAGTTCATCATTTTTGCTATTGATGAGGTTTCTTTAGTTCATCATATGACAATAAGAAATGGCAAAATAATTTTAAACTGTCAAGATGGGGAACACAGATTTATGAACAAGCTCCTAACACAAGTCAATTTAAAGAAAAAATGGCTGTCCAAATTGCTTATAACTATATTATCTCTGCTTTTACTAACAGGATTGTGGATTACACCAGCCCAAGCCCAAAGTTACGATCTCCCTCAAGTTAGGGCTGGAGAACAAACTTGGGTGATAGATACAGCGAATCTCCTGAGCCGCAGCAATCGAGGTAAGCTAAGCAAGATACTAGAAAGTTTAGCCAGCGAAACCGGAAACGAATTTCGCTTAGTAACTGTTCGCCGTCTAGACTACGGCGAAACTATTGAAAGTTTTACTGATAAACTATTTCAGCGTTGGTTTCCCAATTCAGAAGATCAGGGCAACCAAAGTTTGCTCGCTTTAGACTCTGTAACTAATAATGTTGCTCTTCGTAGTGGTGATACGGCTAAAAAGCTATTAACAGAGGATATAGCTAGTAGTGTAGTTGCTGAAACCGTTGGTATTCCCTTGAAAGAAGGAAACAAATACAACCAAGCTTTTCTTGATGCTAGCGATCGTGTTGTTGCTGTACTATCCGGACAACAAGATCCTGGCCCTCCTCAAGCAAAAGATGAAGTTAACATTGAATCTACCTATGCTACTGCTGAGGAAACCGATGACCGCAGCGCAACAATTTGGGTAGTTGGTATGTTAGTTGTAGCAACAATTATCCCGATGGCAACTTATTTTTTCTATCAAAGTGGAGGCTAATAACAGTCACTCACTACCATCTACTTTGCCAAACTAAACTTTCTTTTTATTAAGCAAAGGTGTTTTAAATTAGAATGAGCAAAAAGAAAACCCCTAGCTAAGCTAGGGGTTTTAGAACATCAGGGTGCATCTAATAATGCTTTACTTCTAGATTGTTTTTTCTTTTCAGGATTAAATAAAACACCGCGACTGCGCTCACCAATAGAGAATCCCACAATTTCCCTAGAAGAACTTAAAGAGATTGGGTATTGATGAAATAGCAGTAGTTAAAGGGCAAGGTAATTATTATGTAGTCTTAGTAGACTTAGACAAAAGAATCATAGTTAGGAATAGTAGAGAGTTGAAGTAGAACCCAATTTTTTCTTTATTTCCCCTCAAAAGAAAAGGAGAGATTTTAAACCAAATTTATCAATTATCAATTATCAATTGCTCATTAATAACCGCTTTACCCCGTTGATAAAGTTGACTTGCATAATCAGTCCAAGCCCCTTGACCCCAATAGCGAAAACAGCTAGTTTCTAGTAAGAGGTTGTATAACAAAGCTTCTTGATAATCAGGCTGTTTGGTTACGTTAGGATCTTGTTGCACTAAGGGATCATATTTTTGGTGGAACAAAGCACTCAATTTGTTCATCGGTTCTAAGACATTTTCGTAACCCTTCACCCAACTTAAATCATTTGTCCAAGAAGCACCGTCGGTATGGAATTGATGGTCATTTGTTTGTAAATATTTAATTGCTGTAGCTACTTTTTCCGGTGTAGCTTGAGCTTGATCTACTTGTTGCCAAATTTTGTGCTGCCCTACCGCTTGGCAAGTCGGATAATCTTCTGGTTTGATTCCTGCCTGGGTGAGTAATTCTAAATATTCTGTACCATTAATTCCCACAACACCAGCTTGGGCATTTTCCTTAATGTTGTACCAAACCGGCGAAAAATCTCTCGGAAATTCGTTCATCATCACACCACCATTTTCACCGTCAGCAATTTGCGTTACGCAACTAGGAATAGTTCTGCTACCAATTTTTTGCCTGTCTCGGCTTTTGGCTTCGTGATATGGTTGCATTTGAGCCACTAATTTAGTATCAGAACCTTGGGTTTTAATCAAGGCAGTAATGCTAATGATTTCTCCTTGGGAGTTGCAAGCGACTAAACGGTTAGGAATATATTTGTCATCATGGTGAAGGGATGAACCATCTAACCTTTCTAGAGAATGTTCTTGCACCATTAACCAACGATAACCACATTCTTTTAGGGCTTTGATATATTCATAAAGGGTGTCGGGGTGGTTGGGTAAACCCATTTCTGGAGGAGAAAAACCTTTCACTCTGGCTAAAGCTTCATAACCAAAAATAGCTGCGAAGTAATGTTGCCAAGCTTGAATATGAAGTTTGAGATCAGGAATCGGTGTAGAAGGGACTACAGCATGACTCCACATCGTTCCCAACCATTCTACGTAGGGTTGGTATTGGCGATCGCAGGTTATACGTTTAAGTTTATTGATGACATCATCTCGTCCCATTTGTTGCAAACCCCACAAGAGATTGCCAGAATAATCCAACATGATGCGAGGGTTGCACCCGTTGTTAACTAATTCGGGAATAAAATCTCCCATGCGCCCATAACACCAAGCAAAGGCTTCAGCATTGTGATTATCCCCTTGATCCTGATGTTCAAACATATACTGGAGGTTATTAATTAGTGAGCCATTTGCTCCAGCAGGAACCGTAGGTTGGTGCATATGTAAGGCGCAGGCAAACCCCGCTTTTATGTCTTCCCAATGTAGGTTTGTAGTTGGCAAAAATACAGGTTCGTGATGATTTACTATTGCCGTAATTTGTTTTTCATAACCGCAAATGTTGGGTAAACCTGATTTTAAGGGATTGAGATTAGGGAGATGAGAAGATTGTGCTGTGGCGATCATAGTTTTTTGATCAGAATGAGTTTTTATTAGAGCTTATGTAGAGGGTTTGACATTTGTCACTAAACATTTATCATTTATCATGTAAATTCTAGTTTATAACCAAAGCAAGCAGATTCTCTAGCAATTACTTAATGAATAAAAATATTTTACTCACTGGAGGCAGAATGCCTGCAACTTTAGCTTTGGTAAGGTTATTTTCCTCTGCTGGTTATAGGGTGTTTGTTGTTGATAGTTTAGAGGATTTTCTTTGTAGCTATTCTCGCGCTACAGTTAGAGGTTTTGTTGTCCCTTCACCTCGTTACGATACTAGTGCTTATATTAAGGCTTTACAAAATATTATTAAAAGAGAACAAATTAGCTTACTAATACCTACTTCTGAGGAGATTTTCTATTTAGCTGGTTACCTAGAAGAGTTAAAACTTTTATGTATGGTTTTGGCGACATCTTTAGCTGATTTGCAGCAATTACATAATAAGTGGACTTTTATTCAAACAACTAAAGCTTTAGGCTTGTTAGTACCAAAAACTTGGTTGATTAAGTCTCGCCAAGATTTAGTTTCTTGTTTGAGAATGGCTACACCTTCTCAGTTAATTATAAAGCCTATATATTCTCGCTTAGGACGAAATATACATTTGTTAAACCAGCCAGTAGAAAGGTTACCTAAATTAGAAATCAAAGAAGATCAGCCTTGGGTTTTGCAGGAGTTTATTCCTGGTCAAGAATATGCTACTTATAGTATCGCTCAGGAAGGGGATTTGAAAGCCCATGTCACTCATTTTAAATCTTATTCGACTACTGAAGAGCGGTTATCAGGATTAGTAGCAGTACAGCAAATAAAGATCTTGAATTGGGTTAGTGATTTCGTCAAAGCAAAACATTTTACTGGGCAAATAGCTTTTAATTTTATTATTGATGAATATGATGATATCTACCCTATTGGCTGCAATTTAAAACTAACGAAAGCTATACATCTATTTCATGCTGATGATGGATTGACAAAAGCTTTTTTGAATACAAATAAGGGGTTGATTCAGCCTCAAAAGAAACTTAAAGTAACCAATTCTTTATCTACGATTTATGAGAGTTTATTTCCACAAATCATACCTGAAAAGCTTAAGGAAGGTGGGCAGGCTTTAATACAAACTCAAGATGAAGTTTTTCGTTTGACAGATCCTCTTCCTAGCTATTTCTTTTTAAAGGAATATTTTCACATTCAAAATACAGAATCTTTCACCCAAGATTTAGAATGGGATGGAGAATCAATCACTCAGAAAAATTAAGTTGAGGTAAATAACAATCCCTTGTTTCTTCATATTGCCAAGCTACAGATTCAGGATCTCTTTGCTTACTCCACTCAAGAAAGTTGGCTTGCTTCTTGAGTTGTGCCAAAGTTGAAGCATCAACTCCCAATCTAACAGCTAATTCTTCTTGTTTCATTCCTTGCATAATTTGCTCAAGGGAATTTATATCACTCATCATTTATTGTTCCTTAGTCAATATTTGCGGGCATTTTTACTCTTTGTAAGATACGTCTCGATTAGCCAAAGGGCAAAAATCAAAGTGTTAGAATGTACATTGTTTAAATGAGAACCGCTATGATGATTTTTTCCTGGAAGAAAATGGCGATCGCTTTCAGTTTAGCATTGTCTGTCCTAACACTTAATAGTTGTGGTAAAAGTACCTCAGAGCAACCAGTAGGGAGTTCTGCTTCTCCTGATCTAGAAGAATCTGTCTCTGAGCAAAAGGTTCCTGAGAAAAAAGCTCAAGCAAAAGCTGATAATAACCAAGATTTACTCCTAGGTAAATGGCAGATTGTCAAGTTAGTAGAAAATGGACAAGAAGTTTCTCTTGAAGAGATATTAGCTGAGATTGCTGAAACTGGAGATGCAGAAAGTGCGGAAGAAACAGCCCAAGGCACGACTGGGGAATTTGCAGAGGATGGTAAGTTTAGGTTGGCTGAGGAAGAAGGTACTTATCAAGTTGAAGGGGATACACTGATTTTGCAAGATCTTACCAAAGAGGAGCCAATTAACCTGAATTTCCGGGTTTCTGAGACTGAATTAGTGGCTTACAATGCCCAAGAAGAAGAAAATAAAGTAGAAGTATATTTTAAAAGATTAGAATAATTAATAATTAGTTGATTTGTTAAGAGTTTGGTAACTCTTGTTGCATCTTGTGTACTCTAGATCTGTAATCATTTAGATCGGGTATCTTGGTGAAAGTAGATAATTAAACCTTGAAAAATGATTAATTATCTATGGGTTTAAGCAGATTTACCCTGTCTCGCCCTATAACCATATACGGACTTCTTCCCTTAATTACTCGGAGGCTTTATGAGTCCAACATTATTACGCCAACTATGGTCTTTAGTTGAAAATACTCAAGCAAACACTCTTTTGGGACTGGATGATACAAGTCTAGTTAGCTGGTTACTAAGACAGTTAGAAAAGCGTCGTGATCTTGAAAGGTATGAAACTGACATTTTGAGCGATTACATTTATTCCAAGCTTTCTTTGATTAGGGATCTCGCTCAACAAAGGTAATAACTAGGAGCGGGCAGAAGAAAGTATTGAAGAAGAGGTGAGTCATTTATCAATCTTCCCTAAACCCTTCTTGGGTCAACATCTAACTAATTTTGTCAATTGAACCACGACATCATCAATTGCCCTCAACATTGTATCTCCAGATTGTCCAGGTTGATTGATTAAGATACTAAAAACAATCTTACCATATTCAGGATGTTCCAAATAACCAGATAAAGCCCGTACTCCTGTTAATGTACCAGTTTTTGCCCGTACCTTGCCTTGGGCTGCGGTATTGCTGAATCTTCGACGTAAAGTGCCGCTAACTCCCCCTACAGGTAAGGATTGATAAAAAACATCACTACCCTTAGCCGTTGTCATCGCTTGTAGTAAGTCTACCAAAGCATCCGGGCTAATGGAGTTACTTCTAGATAAACCAGATCCGTCTGCTTGGCTAAAACCATTAGGGTTAATGCCCAATTGAGTTAAAGATTGTTTTGCCGCTGTTGCCCCACCAATGAAACGTAATAACACCTCTGCATAATTATTATTACTATCACGATTGGTTGTAGTTACCCAACTTGTCAAGGATGAACCACGGATACGGGCTGAGTTGATATCCAGCCTTTGCAAAGCAGCAGCGGTGGTAAGCAATTTAGTATTAGAAGCCGGAATAAGCCGCGTCGTCGGGTTCTTACCGTAGATAACCTGTCCATCCAATGACTCAACTAAAATTCCCCATTTAGCACTCCGAAAAGCAGGAGTATCAACGATAGCATCAATGAAAAAATCAATTGAAGCAGGGCAAACCCCATCACTTAATTTATCCGGTGGTGGTACATAAATATCTATGGGTTCAAAATTTGGTGGGGGTAAAGCCGCAATTTCTTGGGCAACTACTGCTTCAATTACTAAAGGATTCGAGGTGGCAATGGCACTTAAAGCAAAGATCGTTAAGGATTTTAGCCAGGGTTGTTTCATGCTTAAATATTTAGATTACTTCTGTGATGACAGTTCAACTGCTACCAGCAGTTATTTTTTCGTCTTTAACTCAAAACTACGGTTATCTTAGACGATAATCTGTACAAAAAGTTGACTTGAAATCAATAATGCCGACAACAACAGCAAGGCTTACAATAATTCAGTTGTCACCTTAAGCCTAGAGAATCTTCTGAACTTATTACTTATTACTTAAATGAATGGCTAAATCTTCTTGGCGAGAAAGTTTAAATATATCGCGGTTGGCGATTAAGCATTCTTGGTTAACAGTTTGTTTGTGGTTAGCTGTAACAGTGGCGGGGCTTTTCGCTTTTAGTTCCCTAAAATATGCCCTGTTTCCTGATATTACTTTTCCTGTGGTGGCGATTAATGCTACTTTGCCTTCCCAAACGGCTTTAGATACAGAAAAAGAATTAACTATTCCTATTGAAGAACAGTTACAATCTATATCAGGTTTAGATGATATTCGTTCTTCTACCTATCCAGGGCAAGCGGCTATTACGGTTTCTTTTGATGTTGGTACTAACTTAGAGTCTTCCACTACGGAAATAGAAACTGCTTTAGAGAAAGCCAAGTTAGCCAAAAAAGCAACTTTCCAAGTTATTCCTTTAAACTTAAACGAATCTCCTGTCATTAGTTACGCCATCAAAAGTGAGGAAAGGGAACTTGAAGAATTAATTGATGTCGCCGAAAAGGAAGTTATTCCCCCCCTGACAAAACTAGCTGGGGTGTTGCGGGTGGATCTTTTAGGTACTGCCACAACTCCAGAAACCGCCTCCGTAACTCAAAATCAATCTACCCTGGTACGTTTCAATGGCGAAGATGCTTTAGCTTTTCAAGTAATTAAAAAAGGGAACGCGAATACCTTAGAAGTAGTAAGTCGGGTAGAAAAGGAAGTTCAACAGTTACAAAAAGACTTACCGAAAATACAACTAGTTTTAGCTGCAACTCAAGCTGATTATATTCAAGAAGCAACCCAATCCACTATCGAAGCCTTGGTTTTAGCCATTATACTGGCGGTTTTAGTTATTTTTGTTTTCCTGCGTAACTGGCGGGCAACCTTAATTACGGCTTTAGCCATTCCCCTCTCTTTATTGGGAACTTTCATTGTTATGGCAGCAGCCGGATTTAACCTAGAAACCATCACCCTACTCGCCTTAGCCTTGGTGATTGGTATTATTGTTGATGATGCCATCGTGGAAGTGGAAAACATCATTCGCCACATTGAAGAAGGGCAAACCCCGAAACAAGCTGCCTTAATTGCTACCAAGGAAATCGGTTTAACGGTTTCGGCTTCCACAATCACCATTGTTGCAGTATTTTTACCCGTTGCCTTAATGGGAGGTACAGTAGGACAATTTTTCAAACCCTTCGGCTTAACTGTCTCTGCTGCTGTGCTTACTTCCTTACTAATTGCCCGTACTCTTTCCCCAGTTTTAGGAGTTTATTGGTTATCGGTAAAGCCTCAGTTAGCCGAAGATTCAGCCCCAACCCCAAAAGACTCAAACTTAAACAAATACTATCGCAACCTCCTCAATTGGTCATTGCACCATCGTTCTATTGTAATGGGTTTAGCGATCGCAACTTTTATAGCTGGAGTTGCTTTAATTCCTTTAATTCCCAAAGGATTTATTCCTAAATTAGATCGGGGAGAATTTAATGTTACTTACATTGCACCCTTGCCCCAATTAGATAGTAGGGAGGTGAGTGAAGGTGAAAACCTTGTAACCCAAAATAGAGAAGATAATGCTGCAAACCCTTCTCCTGAAGAGGGAATAAAGTTATTATTAACAGATTCCCTCGAAACAGCTAAGAAATTAGAAACAGAAATTTTAGCGAATCCTGAAGTTGCTTCCGTTTTTACCATCAGTGGCGATCGCGGCGAACCAAATCGAGGTAAACTTTATGTCAAATTAAAAGGCGAACGCCAACTCAATACCTCCCAAGTACAAGCACAACTCCGGGCTGATTTACCTAACCTTAAAGGGGTAACCACCAGCGTTGAAGATATTCAGTTTGTAGAATTAGCCAGTACCAAACCCTTACAAGTAGCCTTGTTAGGAGACAAAGTGCAAACCTTACAAAGTAAAGCTACCGAACTAAAAAAACGCCTCCAGAAACTACCAGGATTTGAAGATATTACCGCCACAGGAGACGAAGAAGAAACGGTAAGTAAGGGAGTTAGGGAACGCCTCAACGGCAAACAGGTTGCCTATCTGAGTGCTAACTTAGGAGAAGAATTAGCGTTAGGGGATGCCACGGAAAAAGTAGTTGGAATCGCCAATGAAATTTTACCTGCCAATATAACTTTAGACTTGAAAGGAGATTCAGGAGTTAGCAACCATGTCCTCACTAGCTTTGCAGGCACTTTAGGGCTTTCCGTGGCTTCCATGTTAGGGGTATTACTTCTCCTGTTTGGCAGATTGTTAGAACCTTTGGTAGTCGGTTTATCCTTGCCCCTAGCCATCGTCGGTGCAATGCTAGCTTTGCTAATAACTCAAAGCGACTTTGGCATGATCTCCTTAATCGGCTTAATTTTCCTTTTGGGTTTACTGGACAAAAACGCCTTATTATTAATGGATTATACTAACCAGTTGCGTCAAGCTGGTTTAGATCGTACTGAAGCAATCCTGCAAACCGGAGTTATTCGCCTTCGCCCCATTCTCATGACAACTGCTTCCACAATTTTAGGCATGATGCCCATTGCTTTTGGTTTGGGGGCTGGGGCAGAATTGCGGCAGCCAATGGCTGTGGCGATTATTGGGGGTTTGTTTACTTCCACTCTTTTGAGTTTAATTGTAGTTCCTGTCCTTTATAGTTTGTTGGAAGATTGGTGGTTAAAAATTACTAATATTGGTTTGAAGTAAGTTATTATCAAATCTCTCCTTACATCGGTATTTGGTGATAACAGGAATATTGAAAAACCCGCTTTTACACAAATATTTAACTGCCCCTACCAGGTTAATTTTCAACCTTCAATTGCCTTTCCATCAAAGCTTGCACTGCTTCTTGAGGAGTTGTCTTACTTTTGAGTAGTTGATCAACTTGTTGGGCAATTGGTACAGAAAGTTGTTCTTGTTGGGCAATTTTAATTAAAACTTGGGTAGTATTAACTCCTTCTGCTGTCCCTTCTAAATCCTCTAAAATCTGCTTTAAAGTTTGCCCTTTTCCTAATCGATAACCCACTTGATAATTACGAGAAAGGGGACTATTGCAAGTGGCGAGTAGATCTCCTAAACCCGACAAACCGAAAAAAGTTTCTACCTTTGCCCCCAACTGGCTGCCAACACGAATCATTTCTGGTAAGGCACGAGTTAATAAGCCGGATTTCGCATTGGTTCCCAATTCTAAACCATCGCAAACTCCTGCTGCGATCGCCATAACATTTTTTAAGGTTCCTCCCAATTCTGTTCCCAAAGGATCGTCGTTGATATAAACCCGAAAGTTTTCTGAGGAGTAGAGTTTTTGTACTGTTTTCGCCGCAGCTAAATTGCTACTCGCTACCACTGTTGCTGCGGGTAAACCTTTTTGAATTTCTTTAGAAAGATTGGGACCAGATAACACAGCTACGGTATGATCAGGAAAAGCCCCTTGCCAAATCTGCGAAGGTGTAAGAGTCGTAGCCAAGTCTAACCCTTTGGTGGCAGTAAGGATAATGGTATTTTTAGGTAAATTGTTTGCTATAACCCTTTCTATGGTTGGTAAAACCCCTGCCATAGAGACGGCGGAAACCACCACTTCTGCTTCTAAAGCCTCTGATAAATTCACCTCATTACTGCGTGACCAAAGATGAACTTGGTGATTATTACGGCTAGCTAAAGTTCCTAATGCACTTCCCCAAACCCCCTTACCTAAAACCGTTACACTTCTCTTTTCCTTCACCATTGATACATTAAAAATTTTGTTTGGTAACTCTGTATATTGCTCAACTCTTTCTCAATTAGGGTCAAGGATCAGTGAGGAGCTAGATTGTTTTTAAAACACTCTTTCCAAGAGCGTACCTTTTCCACCATGTACAGAATATCATGTCAAGGGAGAAAGAAGCAAGACTTTTAACAACAAAATTTTCTTCTACTCTTCCTCAAAAAGATGTTAAATGTTAAATATCAAATGCTAACTGCCTCTATATTTTGACTTACCGTAATCCTGTTCCCACGGTTGATATTATCATCGAATTAATTGATCAACCTCAACGCCCCATTGTCTTAATTGAAAGACAAAATCCTCCTTATGGTTGGGCTATTCCTGGAGGGTTTGTAGATTATGGCGAATCAGTAGAAATTGCTGCCCGCAGAGAAGCAGAAGAAGAAGTTAGCTTAAAAGTTGAATTAGTCGCCTTATTGGGGGTTTATTCCGAGCCTAACCGCGATCCTCGCAAGCATACCATGAGTGCAGTATATATCGCTACAGCAACCGGAAAGCCCCAAGCAGATGATGATGCTAAAAGTTTAGGAGTTTTCCAACCTTGGGAGTTTCCTACCAACCTTTGCTTTGATCATGATCTGATTCTCAAAGATTACAGACGCTTTCGCGATTATGGCTTGCTACCAACTATAAAATAAGGGAGTGGGAAAGAAATGTTAACTTCCTCAAAGTAGTATGAGTTATGATTTAAGGAAAAGCCTTACCAGAGGAGAATTGTATGGCTGAATATAGAAAGATTGAATATCGTATTGGTAAAGATGGCAAAATTACCGAAAAAGTACTCAATGGTTCCGGAGAAGGTTGTCAAGAAACAACTAAAGGTATTGAAGAAGCTTTAGGGAAGGTTGAGTCTCAAGAATTACTGCCAGAATACTATCAAGGAGATAACTACTCCTCTACAGAAGATACTCAATCCTTAACTCAAAATTAAGTCAAGGTAGGAAAGTGGAGAGTCTTAATTTCTTTTTATTTGGTTGCATTCTTTGGTTGGGTATTGCTTGGCTAGGTTTAAGCTATTTGAGTTTAAACTTTTTTGCTAACTCAGAACAAGAAACTGCATTACCATATGATTTGTTACTCAAAGAACGGATGCAGGAGTTAGCTATACCTAATTGGCAAGTACTCCAAGAAAAGTCGGGATTAACTTCTTTAACCCTTACCAAAATACGTAAAGGCAAATTAGGACAAATCAATGTCGATAAATTAGAAAAATTAGCTGCTGTTCTACAATGGAGTTATCAAGAATTACTCCAGAATCACAAGTTGATCTCCTTACAAAATTCTCCACATCCTACTATTGAGAACTCTCAAAAAATCGAAGAATTACAAAAGCAATGTGTTCGTTTGCGACAGGATTTAGAAGAACAAGCTAAATACCTTAACAAAGATTTGCAAAATTCAACTTTTCAAGAATTGCAAACTCTACTCACCAACTATCCCACTGCCAAGAAAATTGCTCAAGTCAAGACAGATTTGCCAGCCAAGAATTTAGTTGCTTTATTTACATCTTTAGATAATTTATTGGCTAGTTGGAATTATGAAAAAATCGGGCAAGTTTGGCAAAAAGTCTCTTATGAACCACAGTTACATCAAGCAGATAACAGTGATATTCAACCAGGAGAAGAAGTTTATATTCGCTTTGTGGGTTATCGCCATGAGGAAAGGATTATTTGTCCTGCTAAAGTAAGTCGCAATCTTCCTCCGGGAGCGGAGTGAGTAATTAAGTAATAAATAATAAATATTAGGTATTATGACAGTGGTAGCTGTTGATTTTGGTACTAGTAATACCGTTGTTAGTGTTTTAGAACCAGATACTGATGAACCCAGAAACTCTGCGTTTTCCTGATATTTCTCGCCTTTTTCAAGTTTCTCTTTTAGAGTCGAAACAGGAAACAATTTCAGTAGTTCCTAGCTTGGTTTATATTGAGGGTAAAGGAGAAATTATTTTAGGAGAGAAGGTTCGTTCGCAACGTTTAGGACTTACAGAACCAAATCGTTTATTTAAAGGTTTTAAACGAGAGTTAGCAGCCGATTTTCATTCGCCCCCTCGTTATATTGACGAAAAAAGTTATACTCCGGAGTTGGTTGCTGAAGTTTTTGTAGGAAATATTTATCAACAGTTGCAGCAGCTTAATATCACAGCAACTAAAGTTATTTTCACCGTTCCGGTAGGAGCATTTGAGTGCTATCTTAATTGGTTTTGGGACTTAGCAGAAAAGTTAAGTCTCCCGGAAGTACAACTAGTAGATGAATCTACCGCAGCAGCTTTAGGTTATGCCATTAAGCGCCCCGGTTCAGTGGTTTTGGTAGTAGATTTTGGTGGTGGCACTTTAGATTTGAGTTTAATTCGTACCTCAACCCCACAAAAGAAGGAGAATCGTTCAGTTTTTAAAGCAGAAGTTATTGCTAAATCTGATGCTTATGTAGGTGGGGAAGATATCGACATTTGGATTGTTGAAGACTATTTACAGCAAAGCAATTCCTCACGGGAAGTAATTGGAGAAATTGGCTGGCAGAATTTGCTAGAACTAGCTGAAAAGCTAAAAATACGTCTTTCTGGAGCTAAGGAGGCGAAAGAAAGTTGGTTTAATGAAGAAAATTTCATGTCCTATGAGTTGCATCTAACCCAGGATAAGTTAGCAGAAATATTAGAAAATCGCTTCTTACTAGAACAGCTAAGAAATGCTTTAGATGAAGTTCTCACAATTGCTTTTAATAAAGGTGTGATTAAAAGTAGTATTGAACAGGTAGTATTAGTAGGAGGTAGTTGTTTAATCCCGGCAGTACAGCAATTAATCCAATCTTATTTTGGTAAAAATAAAGTTAAGCTAGATAAGCCTTTTCAAGCAGTTTCTCAAGGAGCTTTAACTTTAAATAAATTAGCAGAGTTTAAGGACAATCTCCGCCACAGCTATGCCATTCGCATCTGGGAACCATTTAAAAATAACTATTTCTATCACACTCTTTTTACCAAAGGAACATCCTATCCTTGCCAGGGAGAAGAACCTCTTATACTGCAAGTAGCAAAGGAAGGACAAACCGAAATACGTTTAGATATTGGCGAATTAGCTGAAATTACTCAAGCAGAAGTAGAGTATGATAACCAAGGCAGAATGACTAGTAGTTATCTAGCGTCAAAATCAAGAATATCGTTCCCTAGAAAGTACGAATGAGGAAGTTTGTCTGGCTAAACTTAACCCCCCAGGAGAAAAAGGAAAAGACAGACTCGCTGTAGAATTTATAGTAAATGAACGTAGAGTATTGCTAGCAACGGTAACAGACTTATTAACCCAAGAAGTTTTATGGCGAGAAAAGGCGATCGCCAGATTATGATTTAACAGCTAATGGTTAATAGCTTATTGTTCCGATGTTGCCAAAATATAGGATAATCTAACTTGATTAAACTAAAAAGAACATTAACCCATGAAGTATATAAGACGACTATTAGCCCTTCTTGTGATTACCATACTTCTGGGTTTACCTTTACCCGCCCAAGCCGCAGAAAGTAAGTTGATTTATAACAATCTTTCTCTCCAAGGAGATGATTTTTCTAACCGAGAATTAGTTGGGGTAGAGTTTGGCAAAACTAACTTAGAAAATGTGAATTTTAGCAACTCCAATATGCAAGGAGCGGTTATTAACGCTTCTCCCATTAAAGGGGCTAACTTTCATGGCGTAGATTATTCCTACGGCATCACCTATTTAGCAAACTTCAAAGACTCTGATTTAGCCGATGCTCAATTTTTCCAAGCCTTGATGCTACGGACAACTTTTGAGAATGTAGACATCACGGGGGCAGATTTCACCGATGCAGTTTTAGAAAAAACTGAAGTTAACAAACTTTGTCAAAATGCCAGTGGTGTAAATTCTGTGACAGGAGTTGCAACTCGCGATTCTTTGCGATGCAAGTAATCAGTTATCAGTTATCAATAATCATTGATCATTGATGCCTTACAACAACGGCAAAGCCTTATACTTATTGAATATGTCCTTAAAACGAGTTGGTGTCATTGGTGGTGGACAATTAGCGGGGATGATGGCAGCCGAAGCAGAAGCCTTGGGCATTGAATTAGCAGTGCAAACCCCTAGCTCTGAAGATCCTGCTGTTGCTATAGCCAGTGAAGTAATTTATGCCCCGGTAGATGATGCGGTAGCTACAGCTAAACTTGCGACTTACTGTGAGGCTATCACCTTTGAAAACGAATTTATCAACCTAGCTGCCCTAAGTAAATTAGCCCAGGAAGGAGTTGATTTTCTACCCAGCTTAACTGCCTTAGCACCCCTGTTAGATAAATACCAACAACGCCTTTACCTACAAAAAATTGGGCTGCCTGTACCAAAGTTTGTCCTTTTAGAATCAGGCAAAAAAATAACTTCTCCCTTTGGTTTCCCCGCCGTACTCAAAACAAGACGCAACGGTTACGACGGCAAAGGTACATTCATTGTCAAAAACCTCAATGACCTCAAAAACACCTGGGAAAGCCGAGAATGCCCTGACATCCTTTTAGAAGAATTTGTTCCTTTTGAACAAGAATTAGCGGTTATGGCTGCCCGTAGCCTCCAAGGAGAAATTGTTATCTATCCAATCGTAGAAACCCAACAAGTAGAGCAGGTTTGCCGCCGTGTCATCGCCCCAGCACAAATCCACTCAGAATTAGTTTTGCAAATTCAGGCGATCGCAACTACCTTACTAGAAAAACTCCAAGTCGTGGGCATCTTTGGCATTGAACTATTCCTCACTTCAGATCAGCGAGTCTTAGTTAATGAAATAGCCCCCCGTACCCATAATTCCGGACATTTCACCCTTGACGCTTGCGAAACTTCCCAATTCGCCATGCAACTACAAACAGTAGCAGATTTACCATTAGGTTCACCTCAGATGAAATATCCAGGGGCAGTGATGGTTAACCTTTTGGGCTACGAAAACTCCCACAGCGACTACCAAGAAAAAAGAAACCAACTCCAAGAAATTCCCCAAACCTACGTTCATTGGTACAGCAAAAAGGAATCCCGCCCTGGACGTAAATTAGGTCATGTGACAGCTTTACTAAATTCCCCAGACAGATCCGCAGCCTTGGAAATGATTCAAGCAATAGAATCTATTTGGTACGGTGACTTCAGAGTTAAATCTATTCAACTGTACCCAGTCTTGTTCCATATTTCTCGCCAATCTGTAAAAAAACTATTAAAATAAGAAAAGTTCTACTGCGACGTTGGTGACTGCCAATAGCGTTTTTTGATCTATGCTTGATTTATAAGGGAATCAACAGCTCTTGTGGCAGTAAACCGGGCAAGTACCCGGAAACTAAAAACGATGAGCGTCGATACCCACCTGGGTTTCCCAGGTCATAAACTGAGGTAAGACGGCGTTGCGGGGAACACATTTTTTCATTTTGGTTGGAGAAAGGATTCATCTTCTCAACTGATGTAAATCAAAGTCTTAATAAAGAAGGCCATAAGCTATCAAGCATTTAATCTACTTGCGATTTCTTAAGTTAAATTCGCGATTCAAAAAAAATTAACTCAAAGTGAAGCTATACAGTGGAATGAGCGAATTTCCTTCGCATCTGATAAATAACAAACTCCTCCATATTTATTAATAACAGGTTTTATCTTTTCTACTACTAGTTCAACTTTCTCTTGAGGAGAGTAACAAATTATAAATACATTACTTAAGTCACTACTAAGATCATCAGATACAGTCCCCAAGTCACTTTTACCAATTACATTCCTAATTATGGTATAACCAGGAATCCCGACATCTTCTAAAACTTTAATAATTTTGTCTACTTCTTTAAAAGCAACAATCATCTCTATTCGGCTAACTAGCTGCACTTTATTTTCTCCTAAAATTGATAATTTTAATTTTAATACTCTTGTGAAATTAGCTTTATTTAATTATCCCCAAATATGATTAATAATTGCCATATAAACGGGGATACCAATAATAATATTAAAAGGAAAAGTTAATGCCAAAGCCATAGAAATATATAAACTTGGATTAGCTTCAGGTACAGTCATTCGCATCGCTGCAGGTACGGCAATATAAGAAGCACTGGCCCATAATACTGTAAATAAAAGAGCATTACCGGGAGACATACCAATTAGCTTGGCGATAAAAATACCTATTAAGGCATTTAATACTGGCATAAAAATTGCGAATCCAATCACAAATGAGCCACTTTTTCTCAAGTCTCCAATTCTTTTCGCTGCTACAAGTCCCATATCTAATAAGAAAAAAGTCAGAATTCCATAAAACATTTCTCCAGTAAATCCTTCTAATCTTTGCCAGCCTTGCTCACTAGTAATAATTCCGACAATTAGGCTACCTAACAAAAGAAAAACTGAACCATTTAAAAAAGCTTCTCGCAAAACTTCCAACCAAGAAAAATCCCCTTCATTGTCTTCTTTGCCAACTTCTTTGGACTTTGTAGATAGTTGGACTAAAACTAAACCGATAATGATGGCAGGCGACTCCATCAGGGCTAAAGCTGCTACCATATGACCACCATAAGTAACCGGGGGAAGTTGTTGCTCTAGAAAGGAAGTAGCGGTAACAAAAGTTACGGCGCTAATTGAACCATAAGCTGCGGCGATCGCGGCGGCATTGTAAGCGTCTAATTTGATTTTGAGAATAAAAAAAGAATAAATAGGAACAATAGTAGCGGAAATAATTGCCACTAACAAAGTTATGGCAATTTCACTATCAATACCGCTTTCATGAATTTCATGACCCCCTTTGAAACCAATGGCAAATAAAAGATAAAGAGAAAATAGTTTAGGTAAAGGTTGAGGAATTTCTAAATCTGAACCGAGAAAAACCGCCATCATGCCGATAAAGAAAAACAAAACTGGCGGATTTAAAATATTAGAAAGAATTAAACTAGAGTCCATAATTTAGCTAGGAATTGATATTTGATTAACTATCCTGTAGTTGATTGCTTTAGGCAAATGAAAATAAAATTTTATATCAACAGCCAAAACTGTTAGGAGATAAAAAACTCACGCCTTAGAAGATAGCAACTCTTTTTCCCCTAATCCCTGTTCCCTGATATCTTAGCGACATTGAGGATGCTTACCGCCGCGATCGCAGATAAAATATATTTGCTCTTTGCTCAGATTTTTAACTCTGCTGAAATTTACTCCTTTGATTTGAGCGGCAGATTTATTCAGACTTGGTGCTTGCAAAAATTGTTCTTTTGTGGTTGATTTTTGTTTCACAAAGATGACTCCCTGAAAATCTGCGTTACTTAAGTTAGCCCCTCGTAAATCTGCTTTAGTGAGGTTTGCTCCTTGAAGGTTGGCATTTTGCAGTTGAGTATCCCTTAAGTCTGCGTCTTGAAGTTGAGTATTACTCAAGTCTGCTTCTTGCAAATTGGCATCTTGGAAATCAACCTCTGCTAAATTAGACTCTTGCCAGTTAGATTGAGTTAAATCAGCTTGTTGAAACTGCGCCCCAGGGGCTTGCACCTGCCCCAAACTTGCTCCTTGTAGGTTAGCTTGGTAAAAGTCTGCTGAGCCTAAGTCAGCCCCTGTCAGGCTGGTCTTTTGTAAATTTGCTCCTTGGAGATTAGTATTAATAATTTGAGCGCTGCTTAAATTAGCCCCTTCTAAATTAGCTTTGCTTAAGTTAGCCCGGTTGAGGGTAGCTTGCATCAAATTAGCCCGGTTGAGGGAGACTTTACTTAAATTAGCCCCTCGTAAATCTGCTTTCTTTAAATTAGCCCCACTTAAATCTGCGATCGCATCGTCATAAGTCCCCCAACGCTGGTCTTTCCCTGGGCTGCGGAAGTTACTGCCCCGCAAGCTAGCTTGAGCTAAATCAGCCCCCCTAAAGTTAATCTGTGACAACTCAGTATCCTCTAGTACTAAGGTAAACTGATTGTAATCAGTGCTAAGATAGCCCAAATTAACACGATTGAGATTGAAACTAGCCTTTTGATCACTATAAATACTTAAAAGCTTAGCGATCGCCCTCTGGGTTGTTTGTAAACGTAAAGTTACGAGTAATTCTTCTGGTTGAGAATTGCCTTTTTGTAAAGTTTCTCTATCATGTTGCAAAGATTGATTTAAGCGTTGCAAAGGAGGTAATGAAGCCGGACCAATACTAACCAAAGCCTGCTTAATTGCTTCAATTAAAGTCGGATTTTCCTCTTGGCTTAACAAGTCTACTAACATAGGGGCCGCACGACTATCTTCTAACCTCGCCAAAGCTAAGATTGCCCCTCGGCGTTCCTCAACACTCTGGCTAGAATTAGAGTTAAGTTGCTTAATTAGAGCCAGAAAAGTGACATTTTTTTGCTGCTTAAATTCTCGCTGATTAGCTTGACTTTGAATATAAATTTGCGTTCCTACAAAAGTCCCTAATACCGCTAGCAAAGCCCCAGAAGAGATAATTACAAGCGTTAAGCCAGGATTGTAACGCATCCACCGCCACAAAGAAAAACTCCGCTCTTCAGCCTTGGCAGTGAGAACTATCGTTGTCAGTTTAGCTTCGGGAGAGACTGATTCTTGATTTTGCCAATTAGTTTGTACCTCAACAACTCTAGCTGTTTGAGTTGAGTGGCTGTTACCAGTAAAATTATCCCTACCATTAACAACATAAGTCCCAGCGACGCGATCATGAAAACTGCGGCGGTGATAGCGACCACTAAAAGATAACGCTTCTGCTATCAACATCACACCTGTTAGCCCTAACAAAATACCTAAATCGGGGAAAGCCCCCAGGTAACGCCAAATTAGATAACTTGAACCTACAGGCATTCCCCAGCGCCCGACTCCTTCACGAAGCAGTAATCTTTTCAAGCTAGGTGCAGTACCGGCCCCTGTAACCACTCGTACTCCGAACCATTTTTTGGCAGTAGTTTGGCCCGTTTTACTTAAAAGATATAGTTGCCAGGCGGAGAAGATAACCGGAGTACCTAATGCTGTCCACCATAATAAATTGGTTAAGGGGGCAACTAAGGGCTGTCTTTCGGGATCTGGGGGTAAGGCTAGGGTTTTTTCAGTAACTTCTTTAGTAATTGCCAATCCAGCATGGAGAGGGACTGATTTTTGGGCAGTATGGTGATGGACATAAAGACCAATACCATAGGGAATCAAAGCACTCATAGCCAGCATTGATAATTCTACTAACCAAGCAGTAGAACGCCTAGCTATTAATGGTAAGTGTTGAGGCAAGTGATAGTTACTTACCTGCTTCCTACCTCTTTTAATTGTTGGGTTTGCCATGCAGAGAATCCCACGCTGCGAGTACTGATTTTACCCATTCTATTCTGAAGAGCGCGGTGCTAGGAAAAACTTATAGAGTAAGTAAAGTACAACTCCCATAATTATTAAGCTTAGTAAGGAAGTTACCACCCTCAAAACCGTATTTAATAAAGAAAAGCCGACCATAGCTGCTACTACGGCTACAGCTACTTTAGCTATGGGAGGAAGTTGTTGAAACCAAACCTGTAAGCGCTCAAAAGTTTGTTCTAGGGAGAATTCATTGTTGCGGGCTACAGAAGATTCTACTTCTGTGGAATTGTTGTTAGAAGTAGATGAAGTTTGGTTAACTTCTCTTTCTAATTCTTGAAATCTTTGCTCTAAGTCGGGTCTTTCTGGGCTATTCATGGTTTATTATCGATTCTAGTACTTTTTATCTAATTTTATCTTTCGTCTGGTGGCGGTGGGAGTTACACTCCTGTAGAGTTATTGCTACTTTTTTTGTTATTGGCTATTTGGACAGTTGATAAACAGGAACATACCCTTACCCAATTGGAGATATTTTCTAGGAAACTAGATTTATCAAGAGCAAACCTAGTTAAGAGGTCGAGAAAACCATGATCGACACAATCATCAAAAGAGCATTCCTACCCACGACCTTAGTTATAACTTTACTAGGTACAGGAGTAGCTGTTGGTCAAGGAAATGTCACTACTATAAGTAAAGATCCTAGTTCAGGGCCAATTACCTTATCAGGAATGTCTGGCGGTTCTGTAGATTCTGGAGATTGCGGTTCAGTTTCGGATACACCCAATCAAGTAATTAATGTCGCTGAACGTATTGATTATATGCGAGTTTCTGTAGAAGCAGAAGGGCAACCAACTTTAATTATAGAGGGGCCTAGTGGTCGTTTTTGCCTTTTACCAGATAGTTTTTCTGGCAAGCCGGAAATGTCTGGTTTATTTACCGCAGGAGTTTATAAAATTAGTGTAGGCGACCTTTCTGGCACTCAAAATTCCTTTCAACTTTCTATCTCTCAACAGAAACCTTAATGGCTAATGGCTAATGGCTAATGGCTAGTTGCCAGTAGAAGGTGATGGGTAACAAGCATAAAACTACAGCTTAGTATTTTACCTATTACCTCCCTAAGAGAACTCCAATAAATAAAATAAAATATCCTCACCAAGTATAAGATTTTAGCCACTAGCAACTAGCGACTAGCGACTAGCCATTAGCTGATCGCTTTTGGATAAGTCTTTTCTTGACTCTCTCTAACCCTTAACTGCCCCTGCGGTTAATCCTTGGACGATACGACGTTGGAACAGCAAGACCAAAATAACTAAAGGTAAAGTTCCCAACACCGTTGCTGCGGCAATGGGACCATAGGGAATTTCAAATACCGATGCCCCTCCTATTTGTGCTGTAGCGACAGGAATAGTTTTCATGGTTTCGCGGGTAATAAAGGTTAGGGCAAAAATATACTCATTCCAGGCGAAAATAAAAGTAAGAATCCCGGTAGTTACTAAAGCAGGGATTGTCATAGGTAAAACTATCTTAAAAAGCATTTGCAAAGTTTTGTAACCATCTACTTTTGCCGCATCTTCCAAATCTTTAGGTAGTTGTTGAAAGAAGCTACGCATTACCAAAATAGTTAAGGGTAAATTTATGGCTGTATAGGGAATAATCAAAGCGAGATAGTTATTTCCTAACCCTACAGCTTTAACTATCTCCAATAAACCCAGGAATAACAAGACATAGGGGAAAAGAGTGATGATTAGTATTGCCCCTAAAATAATTTGTTCTCCTGGCAATCTTAATCTTGCTAAAGCGTAAGCGGCTGGTGCGCCTAGGGCTAAGCATAAAATGGTAGAGGTGATGGAGACAAAAGCACTATTTAAGATGTAATAAATGAAAGGGCGACGGCTAAATAGTTCTTGGTAATGCCCTAAAGTGAAACGAGTCGGGAAATAAACATTAGGGATAGCGGAAATATCTTCGTTGACTTTAAAAGAAGTCAGCAATTGCCACAGAATTGGGGCCAGGAAGAAGATGACGATTAAAGCGACGGAGATAATCAATAAAGCTTTTTTATTAATAGAGTTAGTCATATCGGACATTTCGCAGATCAATAGCTCTAAACACCTGATAGCTTAGACTAATTTCAAGTACACAACATTGACACAAGACTAACACTTGTTTGTCACATCCTAGGAGTAACTTAGAAAGTATCCAAGTTGGAGAAAAGAATATGGAAACTACATTCAAATCTTTTAAAGGCATTGGTACATTTGCAATCGCTTGTTTTGCGTTCGCAGCTACTCCCTTTCCTGCTGCGGCTGCTCAAGAAACTGAGCATACCCAGCTTAACTCCATTCTCTCAGCTTTGCATAAAGAGCAAACTATTGAAATGACTGATGAACAGGCTGAATATATTCATGCGTTGCAGGAACATTATGAATAACTAATAACTATTTGGTAAATCGTCTCTAACCCTTGCTAGCTAGAATTTTGCAGTAATTGAGATAACTTTGCTTCGATTCTAGCTAAGCTTTCCTTGAATTCATTTTGCTGGTCTTCAGTAAAAAGCTCTAGAGTTAGGCTACCATTAGTTTCAAGAATAGCTAACTTAACCTGGGCAATATCTACAACTCCCCGTTGACGTAGCTTTGTATATAGAATAAGGAATATGTTACCCCTGCCATGCAAAAAGTGTTAGAAGACCAACTTGCTGGTAAAAAACTACATCTACGGCGAGGAGTAGATTTGCAGGTTTGCCATTTTCCAGGAGTGACTCCTGGAATCGTTTTTCTGCACGGTGGGTTAGGAAATAGATATAACTGGCGATCGCAGTACGAATTTTTTGCTCAGCAAGGTAGGGAGGTGTTGGCTTATGATTTAGCTGGACATGGACAGTCTACCCCTTATCAACGCTACTCTTTAGGCAGACATAGGCGAGACTTGAATCGGTTGTTGAAACGTTTACACATCCACTCTCCTATCCTTTGCTGTCATAGCTACGGTGTACCTATTGGTTTGGAGTGGGCGAGAAAGCATCCGGTGCGGGGTTTGGTGCTGATTGCTGGAGGAACCCACGATTTAGACCCTTGGTGGGAAATTCCTTTGATGAAGTTTCTTGCTTGGGGTGGGAGATATCTTTATCATTTACCAGGGGTTCAGTCTCTAACAAACCGCTTATCGAGTGATGGTACTGGAAGAAAGATTGAGCGTTTTTTTGCTGAAAGCCCTGTCCCCACAGAACCTCATCCCTATGAAGCCTTAGAAATATTTTGGGGTTATAACTTTTTCGGTCGTGATCGCCCCTCCATTAAGTTTCAATTCCCGGTTTTAGTCATTAGTGGTGGTAAAGACCCCATGTTTACGGAAATAATGGGAGAACAATTAGCTGCTATCTTTCCCTTGGGGCAACATCTACACTTGCCTGAAGCGGGGCATTTACTAATCGGAGAATATCCCGATCAGGTTAATGATGCGATCGCCGATTTGTTATGAAATCAAACAAATTAGTCATCCTCCGAAAGTTGACACAGAAACAACATTGATTCGACACAAGTTTGTCATGAGGAGTCGTTACACTTTAAGCAGATTCAAAAAAAACGAATCAAAAATCATACAAAGGAGAATTGTATGAATATTCTTCAAAAGGGTTTAATCGGTGTCAGCTTAGTTGCGTTACTAGCAAGCTGTAGCCCAGATGCTAAAACAAAATCACCCGCGACGGAAACTTCAAAAGCAACACCGGCTGAAGTGAGGCCAGTAAAGGACAAGACTACCTCAGCACAAAAAGATAGTGAACTACTCTCAACCATTGATGTGAAGCTATCAGATGGCAAGGTTGAGCTTTCCGAATCCCAGGTTAAAGCGGGGCCTCTAGAATTTAAAGTTCACAATGATACCACTGAACCGTTAGAGCTGGCAGTGATTAAAACAGAGGTTGAGCCAACCAAAATCATGGTTAAAGAAGGGAAGATTGATAAAACGCAAAAAGGAGTTGAAGTAATTTCGCAATTACGCGATCGCCCAATCAAGCCTGGACAAGAACAAACCATTGCAGAAACCTTTGAGCCAGGAGAATATACTGTAGTAGTGACTTCCCCTAACCAGGCTGAGCCAATTGCCTATTCTACTTTAACCCTGCAACCAAAGTAGTTTTGTAGAGTTCAAGGAGCAAGTTAGCATAATCAGCGCCTGAAGCATTTTGCCTTGGGCGCTTAATTTTTGTTAACTTTGATCTGAAATTTGGATAATTGACCTCAAAGAGATTCTATGACTGGGGATCAAAGCAGTTTAAGCAAGCTGGCTTATGATAATTTTTAGATTTTCTTAATTCAATTCCCATGCCTTTATCTATATAATCTTCAATGAAATCTCCTAGATCCTTACCTTTCTGGACGAAAGTAGGATTAGCCTTCCCGGTATTATTTCTCAACGGCTGGCTATTTGTGATTGTTGTGGAATATTTTCGGTCGCTGATTACCGTTGGCATAATCGCAACTTTACTAGCTTTTGTTTTAAGCTACTTTGTCGAATGGCTAACCAGATTGAGAATGAAGCGCGATCGCGCAGTTTGGGCTACCATTGCTTTAACCTTAATTTTACTAGGAATTGCTGCTGTTACCATTGTTCCTTTGATTATTGAGCAACTCAACCAGTTAGTAGAGAGATTGCCTAGTTGGATTGAATCAGGAACACAACAACTGCAAACCCTTAATCAGCAGGCAGCTAGCCGTAAGCTACCCATAGATTTTACCGGCATCTCTACCCATCTACGGGAAAAGCTGGCAGAACAATTACAGTCTTTAACCGGAGAGATTCTCAGTTTTGTTTTAGGGACTGTAGATAGCTTGGTTAACTTACTCCTCACTATGGTTTTAACCTTTTACCTCCTGTTGCATGGAGATGAACTTTGGGAAGGTATTTGGCAATGGCTACCTCGATCCTGGAATTTAGAAGTACGTCCTTTGCTACGGCAGAATTTTCGTAACTATTATCTGGGGCAAGCCTCTTTAGCCGGATTGATTGGCATTTCTATTTCTTTGGCTTTTTTAGTTCTAAAAGTTCCTTTTGGTTTATTATTCGGCTTAGGAGTTGGTATCCTCGCCTTGTTTCCCTTTGGGGCTTTTTTAGGAATTTGTTTAGTGAGTTTGTTGGTAGCCCTTACTAGCTTTTGGTTAGGGGTTAGAGTCTTAATCGTCGCCATAATTATTGAACAAATTATGGAAAATGTCATTGCCCCACGGTTGTTAGGGGGATTCACTGGGCTTAATCCTGTATGGATTTTAGTTGCTTTGTTGATTGGTGCAAAAATTGGTGGTCTTGTGGGACTGTTAATTGCAGTACCAATGGCGGGTTTTATTAAAAGCACAGCAACTGTTTGGCAAAGAGAAAGAAGAACCCACTCCGTAGGAGAAAAAGTTGACCTTGAGCAAGCATAAATCAAAAGCAAGAAAATTTCTACTTTTAGCGATCGCAAGCTTAGTAGTTACCCTTCTTGTAGCAGGGGCAATTTACTGGTATATCTATATTGCAGGTGCGCCCCAGTTAGATCCTCCCCAAGAAACTACCAAAAACACTGGGATGCAATTTGAGGTAGAAACTTACTATAGCAAAGGGATGGAGGAACAGAGAAAGTACGGCTTAATCTTACCTCCCGACTACAAACCCAATTCATCACAGCGTTATCCTGTCATCTTTCTGTTGCATGGTGGCCCCGGTGATGAACGAGATTGGGCTAAAAAGGGGGCTGCAATCACCATCATTTATCAACTTTATCAACAGGATAAACTCCCCCATGCCATTGTCATCACCCCTGATGGTAACGATAAAAGAGGCTCTGCCCCTTTCCGAGATCCTCAATATTATGACGGCCCCAATGGCAAAGTTAGTACCATGTTAGGGAGTGACTTAGTTGAGGTGATCAAGTCACGGTATCGTACCCTCGATTCTCCCAAATTTTGGGCTATGGGAGGCTTATCATCAGGGGGTTGGGGTTCATTAAATATCGGTTTGCGCCACTTAGATAATTTCAATGTTCTCTTCAGCCACAGCAGCTACTTCACAGACGAAAGTGGGCCTCAAAACAGTCCTCAAGATTTTGTTTCCCAAATACCTGTTCAGGAGCGCAACAGTTAAGAATTTACTTAGATGCAGGGGCCGATGATAAAAAATATCTTGCTTCTACCCGTAAGTTTCATGAAACCCTTAACCAATTAGGGATTGCCAATGTCTTCTACATTTTCCCAGGAGGACATGGTATTAACGGGGCTAATGTGGGTTGGAATTATTGGAATAAGCATTTGGTAGATTCTCTTTCCTATGTTGGCAAGAATTTTAAAATCGCACTTTCCCAAAAACCTTCTTCAAAGCAGCAAAATTGAACTAGATAATGATCTATTATTAGTTGATGCAATTGCTAATCTAAATATCCAAGC
>CAWDOD010000011.1:0-791524 GCA_963803805.1 uncultured cyanobacterium
TATTTGTCTGACCATTTGCGGCTATGGAGTGATGACGGGTTATGACACTTTAGCTGCAATTTACATCCGCCATCAGCTTTCTTACTCCAAAACTGCCCTTGCTGCATTCATTACCATTGCTGTTAGCAATACTGTGGGTTTGGCTTTACTTAGTGGCAGTGCAATCCGTTATCGTTTCTATACAGCTTGGGGTTTATCAAAAATCGAAATCGCGCAAATAATCGCCTTTTGTAACTTCGGTTTTTGGTTGGGAATGTTAGCACTAGGGGGTATTTTGTTTATTGTTGAATCTATTGCAATACCTGACTTAGTCAAGTTACCCTTCTCTTCGGTTCATTTACTAGGGGGAATATTTCTCTGTTTAGTAATTGGGTACTTGGTTTTGAGTATTTTGAGTCGTGGCAAAACTTTGCAGTGGCGAGATTCACTTTTTCAGGTTCCCCCTCCGAAACTTGCTGCTACTCAAATCATCATTTCTTCTCTAGATTGGGCTATGGCTGCAGGAGTTCTTTATTTACTCTTAAATCATAATGGTCAACTACCCTATCCTACTTTCTTTTGTATTTACCTACTGGCACAATTAGGAGGCATTATTAGCAACGTCCCTGGTGGCTTAGGAGTGTTTGAAACTGTTATTGTGCTAATGCTAAAACCCAAGATTCCTGCTGATATCACCTTGGCTGCATTGCTAGCTTATCGAGGCATATACTATTTTTTACCCTTTGTTATTGCAATTTTACTGCTGGGTTGGCACGAGGTTAAGCAGCAACGTCAGAAGAAATTAGAGAGTGGTTCTTTTCTTGATCACTAAATGTATGTAGTTGTCTGTCAAAGCAATATTTTTGGATGCTTTGTGTGATAAGATGCTATTCTTTTACCCCTTTACCTGTCAATTGGAAATTGACAGGCCAGTAGGTTATCTGTAGTTAATTCCTGACCTAAATATTTTGTGCAGCATCAACCACCTGCTGTCGTAACCACTGATGGGGAGGATAATTAGTATTACGCTGATGCCAAACCATCGAAATGGTAAAGCCTTCAATGGCAATTGGTGGTGGCAATAACTTGAGGTTCATTGCTTTGGCACATTGTTGGGCCATGCGTTGGGGAAGCAATGCCACACAGTCTGAATTAGCAAGTAGAAAGGGAACTGTTATAAAGTGAGAAGTAGACCAAATTACTTGGCGAGATTGTTGTTGTTGTTTTAGTATCTCATCTGCTGCTCCTTGAAAATCATCCCGCATGGATACTAATATATGCGATCGCCTAAGATAATCTACCATAGACAATTCTGTCAGAGATTCATCCCCCCTACAAACACAGACAAACTCCTCTTGATACAAATTTTCCTCAACGTGCCAGCTTTTTAAGGGTAATTTGGCATTAATCACTAAGTCGATGCGGTTATCATCTAAAGCTGCCATGACAGTCTCTTTGTCAAGATTACTAATGCGGATGCGGATACCTGGGGCTTGATTGCTTAGTTGTTGTAGTAATTTAGGCCCAATTGTCGCCTCAACATAATCACTGGCAGCGATGTTAAAAGTATCCTGTGCCGTAGCAGGGTTAAAAGTTTCTTTGACAAGCAAAGTTGACTGAATTTCTAGGAGAATTTCCCGGATGCGATCGCTGATTCCATGGGCATAAGGAGTAACTTCCATTTCCCTAGAGGTGCGAATGAGAATGTCATCTTGCAAAATAGTTCGCAGGCGTTTGAGGGAATAACTCATCGCTGATTGACTCATATTAAGTCTTTCCGCTGCCCTGGTGACACTAGCTTCGGCAATTAACACATCAAGGGTGATTAACAAATTCAGATCGAGTTGGCGGAGATTGGTGTAATCAATACTCACTTTAAGGATCAGCTCAATATATTAATGCTATCGATATCTAGTATTGATTATATTTGTTTGACTAATAAAGTTGACTTCACTAAATTTAATGATGGTGTACGAGTAAATTAGGGTTGAACAGGTTAAAGCTATGAATCGATTTGTTGATAAGGTTGCTTTGGTTACTGGTGGTGGTTCAGGTATTGGTAGGGCTACTGCCCTTAAATTCGCTTCAGAAGGGGCAGCCGTAGTAATTGCTAATCGCAGCGAAAAGGCTGGGCAAGAAACCGTTGCCTTAATTCAACAAGCTGGTGGCAAAGCTAGTTTTTATCCCACAGATGTAACTAAACTTGAAAACGTCCAAAATTTAATCAAATATACTGTTGATACTTACGGTGGATTGCACGCTGCTTTTAACAATGCTGGGGCAGAAGACTCCCAGGCTATGACTCCAGATCAAAAAGAAGACACTTTCGATTTAGTAATGAATGTCAACGTTAAAGGGGTCTGGTATTCTATGAAATGCGAAATCGAATATATGTTAGACAATGGCGGTGGTGTAATTGTCAATACTGCCTCTATTGCGGGACTGATTGGCTTTCCTGGCCATGCCCCCTATACTGCTTCCAAACACGCTGTACTAGGTTTAACCAAAACTGCTGCTTTAGAATACGCTAAACAAGGCATTCGTATTAATGCAGTTTGTCCAGGGGCAATTGAAACTCCAATGCTGGAAGACTTTACCGGAGGAGATAGTTCCACTATCGAGTATATGAAATCTTTGCATCCCATTGGTAGATTGGGTAAACCAGAAGAAATTGCTGATGCAGTGGTTTGGCTATGTTCCCATGAGGCTTCCTTTGTCTTAGGGCAGGGAATAACTGTAGATGGTGGCTTTACAGCCATTTAACTTGGCTAAAAAATTGGGCGATCCCCCTAAATAGGAGTAAATACATGAAAATTGCCTTTATTGGCTATGGCAGCATGGCGGAAGCCTTAGCTTCAAAATGGGTTAAAAAACACTCGCTTTTTATAGGTGGCCGCAACTTAGAAAAAGCTGAAAACCTAGCTAAAAAACTAGGAGTAAATGTTGAATTTGGTTCAGAATCTGAGGCAGCTTCCTTTGGTGAAATTGTCGTCTTAGCAACTCGACATGAAGTGGTTTTTGAAGTGATCAAAGCTGCTGGTGGTAACGATGCTTTAGCTGGAAAAGTTTTACTCGATATTAACAATCCCGTAGAACTCTCTGATTTTTTAGCTAAAAGTTATGATGGTATTTCTTTAGCGGAAAAAATAGCTGAAGCCGTTCCTAATGGTAATGTTGTCAAAGCATTTAATATGTGCCAAGCGAAAGTTTGGCAGATGAACCCACCCGTATTTGATAATCGTCCCCTTGTGGTTATGTACTGTGGAGATAACGATCCAGCTAAACAGAAAGTTGCCCTTTTAATTGAAGATGTCGGTTGTGAAGCTAAAGACATCGGCGATTTAAAATATGCTCGACTACTTGAATCTACTGCGGCAATTGTGATTAAATTATTATTTTCAGGACACGAGGCTTATACAGTTTTAAATCTCATCCAACCAGAAGTAAAAGCAATTTAAACAAACTTAAAAAATCTGCATCTTTTGCCTGTCTTACCTAACTAAAACAAATAATCTGAATGTCAAACTCTAAAGGAATATTATATTTGTTGAATATAAAAAAAGTTTGATATCAAGTAAAGCGGTCAAGTTCTCTCTTTCAGATCCATACACCATAGATAGGAAAAACAATTCGTCAGAAGTTAAAAAATATCTTAAGATTGAACAATAAAGAAAGAAATAAATTTCTTGACATCTAATAACTTGACGAATAAGAAAACCACAGGAGGAAACTTATGGCCCTAGTACCAATGCGGTTGCTATTGGATCATGCAGCGGAAAATGGTTATGGTATACCTGCATATAACGTTAATAATATGGAGCAAATCCTAGCGATTATGCAGGCTGCTGAAGAAGCTGATAGCCCCGTAATTTTACAAGCTTCTCGCGGCGCACGTAAATATGCAGGAGAAAACTTTCTACGCCATCTAATTATGGCAGCCGTAGAAAGCCATCCTGATATTCCCATTGCCATGCACCAAGATCATGGTAATAGCCCTGCTACTTGCTACTCGGCTATCCGTAATGGTTTCACCAGCGTAATGATGGATGGTTCCTTAGAAGCAGATGCCAAGACTCCCGCTAGCTTTGATTACAACGTCGATGTTACGGCTGAAGTAGTTAAGGTTGCCCATGCCGTTGGTGCAAGTGTAGAAGGAGAACTAGGTTGCTTAGGTTCTTTGGAAACTGGCCAAGGGGATAAAGAAGATGGACACGGTTTTGAGGGTACTTTAAGTAAAGAGCAACTTCTTACTGATCCTGATGAAGCTGTTGAGTTCGTAGAACGTACTCAAGTTGATGCTTTAGCCGTCGCCATCGGAACCAGCCACGGTGCTTATAAATTCACCCGCAAACCTACTGGTGAAATTCTCGCTATTAGCCGCATTGAAGAAATCCATAAGCGTTTACCTAACACTCACTTAGTAATGCACGGTTCTTCTTCTGTTCCTCAAGAATGGTTGGATATGATCAACCAATACGGTGGTAATATTCCTGAAACCTACGGTGTACCCTTAGAAGAAATTCAAAAGGGTATCAAGAGTGGTGTACGCAAGGTTAATATTGATACGGATAACCGTTTAGCTATCACCGCAGCCATTCGTGAAGCAGCGTTTAAAGATCCTTCTAACTTTGATCCTCGCCACTTCCTCAAGCCTTCTATCAAATATATGAAACAAGTTTGCTTGAAGCGTTATGAAGCTTTTGATACTGCCGGTAATGCTAGCAAGATCAAGCAAATGACTTTAGAGGATTATGCTGCTAAGTATGCGAAAGGAGAATTATCTGCTAGTCCGAAAAAGACTGTTGCTGTGTAATGAAAATCTTCTAGTTGAGAGCAGATAGTAGACTAGTTTGGCAATTGTGGCAAACTATAATTCCAGGGTAGTATTAAACACTACCCATTTTTTTGCTCATTTTTATAATAAGAATACGATGTCTTTATTAATAACAAAATCATGAAACAATTTATTGTTACTTGGCTAATTTCTGCTTTAGCTTTACTAATTACAGCTATTCTCGTTCCCGGCTTAGCTATTAGTGGGGTTGTCGCAGCAATCATCGCAGCAGGATTTTTAGGCTTAGTTAATGCTACTGTTAAGCCGTTATTAGTATTATTTACTTTACCTTTAACTTTTCTAACTTTGGGGTTATTTCTTTTGGTAGTTAACGGTATTGCCCTGGGTTTAGTGGGTTACTTAACTCCAGGTTTCGCTGTGGGTGGTTTCTTTCCCGCTATTTTGGGTTCAATTGTTCTCTCATTTATAACAAGCTTATTGGACAGGTTTTTCTTAGGTAAAGTCCAAGATTTTTAATCAAGCTGTTAACAAAGGAAAGTATTCTTAATACTACTCAAGAAAAGCTACTCTGGACGGAGATTGCTATCTGTACTCCATGAAAATACTCATTGTTGAAGACGAACCAGAAATAGCTAGACTGATTCAGCAAACCTTAGAAAGGGAAGGATTTGACTGTATTAAAGCTGGGGATGGTTTAACTGCTTTGAGTATTTTTGGGGAACAACAACCAGATTTACTAATTTTGGATCTGATGCTTCCTGCCTTAGATGGGTTGGAGATTTGCGCCAGAATTCGTCAACAACCAGGGAACAAAGATCCTTACATTTTGATGTTAACTGCAAAGGGAGAAGAAATAGATAGGGTTATTGGTCTTTCTACAGGGGCTGATGATTACTTAATCAAACCTTTTAGTCCCAGAGAATTAGTTGCCAGAGTCAGGGCTTTATTACGGCGTAGCTTGCGTCAAGGAGGACAACCTCAACTGATTCGTACCCCGCATTTTATCATTGATCCAGAGCAGCATAAAGCGTTTCGTCAACTTGACTCTGAACAACAAGAACTTTTAGATTTAACTACTTTAGAATTTAATCTTTTGGCCACTTTGATTAGTCAACCTGGGCGAGTCTGGAATCGCTCTCAATTAATCGATAAATTGTGGGGAAATGACTTTTTTGGAGATGAGAGAGTTGTAGATACCCATATTGCTCGTTTACGTAAGAAAGTTGAACCAGATCGCTCTAATTCTTACTTTATTAAAACTGTAGTTGGTGTTGGTTATAAATTTGAAGATGAAATTTGATTAAGTATATAGAAAAAAAGATTAATTTATGTCCCAAGAGAGAAAATCACCGATTTTTTTGATAAATCTATCTAGGGGGGTATACGAGCTGTATCATCGACCCAGAGAATTTATGGTTGGCAGTTTAATTATTAAATAAAGAAAGGATGAATTTAGAAATCAACTTACGATCGCACCAATCTTTACTCGGAACACTCTTAAAAAGCTACTCGTCTTGTCAGACTGTATAATACAAGCAGTAGCTGAAGTATAACTTAACACTATAAAAATTATAGTCAAATAAACTGAGTTATTAAAGATAACATTCCACTACTTTGACCATTAGTATCCAAGCATCATTAAGTCATTAAGTCATTAGGGTGTCAAACAAAACTAACTTTTAGTTAATTTGACTTCAGCAATGAAAACTAAGCAACTGAGTTGCTACAGTCGCAGGCTAACAAGTCTTATGCTAGTAATCTTGCTAGTAAGTTGCGGCAACTCCAAAACCAAAACTGTCAATACTATTGATCCTGCTGCTCAAGAAGATAATTCTGAGAGAGTTCTAGCAACTTCTTCCCAAGAAGAGGCTGCAACCATTAGTGAAATTCATAAAAGTCCTGTTTGGGCAAAGTTACTCAATGCTACTCAGGAAAAAGCTGCTAAGAAAAACATGAAGCTGCGCTTTGGGGATACTGTACGTACCCAAGGGCAGGCTTTGGCCCAAATAGATATGAAAAGTGGCCTCGCCTTCCGGATTGGTGGTGATTCGGTTTTAACCATCCAACCGGATAACAAACTTCATCTCAAAGAAGGGGAAATGATTACTTGGGTACAACCAGGTAAACAAGTACCAGCAGAAATCGTTACCCCCAGTGCCACAGCAGGTATACGCGGTACTACGGTTTTTATTAAAACACCAAGTGATGCTAGTCAAGAAACAGAATTCTTTGCTTGGGAAGGTAGTGTGGCGGTTTCCCTTCCTAATCAACCAGGGGAGGTATTACTAAAATCAGGGGAAGAAGTCAAAGTTAAAAAAAGCGACAAAAATATTGAGCAAATACGCCGCAGGATACGCAAAATACCTCGTCAAGAGTGGCTTCAACGTCGTCAACAAAGTCCCCTGATTAATAATTTTGCTAGACCTTTACCAACTTTAGCCAAAATTGATAGAACAGCACCATCCCAAGCAAGGGATACAGCACCAATCAAGAGTGGAAATCCGAGATCACGAATTAGTCCAGAAGAACCAGTTATTCGTAGAGGAGAGAGTAGAAGCGAGAGCAGGAATAGGGAAATTCCCCCTATAGAGAATAATCCTACTCCAACCCCTCCACCAAGACCTAGTGTTTCTTTAGAACCTAAACCTAAGCCCAATCCTGCTATAACAGTAACGCCGTTTAAACCAGAGAAGCCGAAACCAGAACCTAGTTTAGATAGAACTTCAAGACTTGAGGATGAAGATTCTAAATTAGAAAAAGAAACAAACTCAATTCCTATTAACTCGATTTATTGCTGGATTGAGACGAAGAATCAAGACAATAGCCAGTTAGATGAGCAACCAGGAATTGAACATTTAATTTGTCCTGCTAGATCTGTCAAAGTTGAAACTCAACCTCAAAATGAGACTCGCCCCTCTTCTACATCTACTACATCTACTGAAGATAAATAACTATTATTAAGGGATACAGCTTACAATCGCTAACTTAAGTTAATTAATGGAGTCTAGTCAACCTAAAACTAACAAGCGCTCTCCTTTCAAAAAGAAACACACCCGTCGAAAAACAACGACTCAGCAGAGGGTTTTCATCGCTATTTGGCGTTGGTTGAATTTAACAAGATTAAGTTACCTTTTGGTCTGCTGGTGGTCAATTTCTGGTGCGATCGCCACAGGGTTGAATTTTCCTGTGGTGGAGCAAATGGAAAAACAGGCTCAAGTCTTCTTTTTTCAGCTTAGGGGCCCCCTAGAAACTCCTAACGAGATTGTGATTCTCGATATTGACCAATCTTCTTTGGATCAAGGAAAATTTTATCAAGCAGAACCGGAACTTTACCCGGAACTAGAACCTCTACAAGCTTGGCCATGGAAGCGTACAGCCTATGCTGAAGCGATTACTAAAGTTATGGAAGCGGGGGCTAAAGCAGTTGCTGTGGATGTGATTCTCGACTTACCTAGCAGCTATGGAACAGAAGACGATCTACGCTTGCAAGAAGTATTGCAAGAATATGGTGATCGCATTATCTTGGCCACCCATTATGAAGAAAATGAAGGGCAAGGTGTAGCCCAAAGAACTTTATCTAAACCCGACGCTATTTTTCAAGCCACCCCTGATAATTTGGGTTTAGTTAATTATTGGTACGAAGCAGATGGCCGAGTTCACCGCTTGGCCACAGAATATAATGAACAGGTTTTAGCTCCTTGGGGTTTGGGGGAAGGAATCCTTTCTTTTGCAGAAGCAACTTTGCAAGCAGCCAATATTGAGTTTGAGCAACCCAAAGGGCAATATATTGACTACTATGGCCCTCCTAGCAGTTTCAAGCACGTACCCTTTTGGAACTTACTTGACTCTCGCAATTGGCAATTTCACTCCTCAAATCAGACTTTTAAAGACAAAATTGTCCTCATTGGTTCTACTGCTCCTACCCTAGAAGACTTTAAACGTACTCCCTTTTCTGAGGCTATGCCAGGGATAGAAGTTCATGGTAATGCGATCGCCACTTTAATGGAAGGGCAAGCGATCGCAGAAGCTTTACCCTCTCCCCGTGCTAGGGGGCTTCTTGTTTTGTTAGGAGTTGCCGGAACAGGAATTTTGCTAGTTAAGTCCCTTAAAAAGCCTGTCTTAACTTTAGTAGGAGCCTTAGCCGTAGCTATTGTTTGGGGAGGTGTTAGTTATCTTTGTTTTACTAACGCCAGTTTAATACTTCCCACTGCTGTACCAACTGTGGCCCTTACCCTTACAGGAGTCTCTTGTTTGGCGGTAGGAGCATTGAAGGCTCAAATTGAAAGATTGCGCCTTTACCAAACTTTGGGACGTTATGTAGCTGCCCCCATCGTTAATGAAATCCTGACTCATCACTCCGACGATTTCCGAGAACTTCTCAAAGGCAAAAAAATTAAAGCGGCGATCCTCTTTTCTGATATTCGCAGTTTTACCACCATGTCCCTCAAACTAGAACCAGAGGAACTGGTTGAAAAGCTCAATACCTACCTTAACGCTATGGTGGAAGCGATTTTAGCAGAAGGAGGAACCTTAGATAAGTTCATCGGTGATGCTGTCATGGCTGAATTTGGTTCCCCCATTTCTAGGGGAGCAAAGAAAGATGCTATGAATGCTGTACGTGCTGCATTGAAGATGCGCGAAGCTCTGGCAAAGTTGCATAAAAGGTGGGAAGCAGAAGGAGAAGAGTTGTTTTTTAATGGTATTGGTATTAATTATGGAGAAGTGATTGCCGGAGATATTGGTTCTGCCACCCGCCGAGAATATGCCGTAATTGGCGATACGGTTAATGTTGCTAGTCGAGTGGAAGGATTAACTGGAAAACTTTGGGTTGATATTCTTATTACTGATTCTTTGTACGAAATCGTTAAAGAAGAAGTTCAAGTTATTCCCATGGGAGAACATCAACTAAAAGGAAGAGGACAAAATAAGGTTAAACTCTACAGCTTATTGGGAATGAAAGATGATGATATTTCCCTCTACCTTCATTTTCGTGATGAACTTCGTCGTCGTTTTGGTTATAAGCAAAAAAGTAATAATGGCTAGTCGCTACTCAATCGTTATTAATTATCAATGACTTCTTTCTTATCAGCGAGAGCAAAATGAGAAGTTATCGCCAAAATTACTACAGTTATTACAATGTAAGCAATAGCTTCTAGAACCTAACCAGAATGGCTTTCTGCCATTAACAGGGCCAGAAAAGTTTGTTAAGGCTTTATGTAGAAATGTAACAATCAACGATCCCTGTTAAGAAACATGGCAGGTTCTTGACTTAATAGCTAAGCTGTGTGAGAAGCCACAATTTATTGAGTACAAATACTCAATGAGGAGGAATTATGCCCAGATCAATTTTGCTTCTTCATCTGTTTTATTGATTGCAACCTTGCCTAAAAGCTGTTTAACACTACCGCATCAATACTAATCAGCCTTTAGCCTAACGACTAAACAGTTTTTTGCAGCTATGTGTGATTCCCCTGTCCAAATTTTCCCAGATTTCAGTCTTAATTTATTTGTTCAACCCAAGCTACTTTTCGTCTTACTAAGGACATTTCAGTAAAAGTGCCAGTACAGCTAAACATCTGCTGGGCTTAAACCCAAGTAAGACATCACAAAATGGAGGTTTTGATATGACGCAACTTAAAGGAAAAACTGCTTTGATTACTGGAGCTTCTCGTGGTATTGGGCGTGCGATCGCCCTTGAGTTAGCCCAGCAAGGTATGAAACGTTTATTATTAGTAGCCCGCGACGCGACTAAATTAGCTGAACTAGCTAGAGAAATTGAAGTTCTTGATTTAGACGTAGTAACTCTTAGCCTTGATCTAACTGAACCTATTGCTGTCCATACAGCCTTAGCCAAAGCTTGGCGAGACTTTGGCCCTATAGATTTACTGGTAAACTGTGCCGGTATTGCCCACCAAACTCCCTTTTTGCAATCGAAACTCCCTCAATTACACGAGGAGATTTCCCTAAATCTGATGGGAACTTACACAATTACTCGCTCAGTGGCTAAACGTATGGCTGCCCGAAAAGAAGGGACAATTGTCAATGTCTCTAGCTTAATGGGTAAGGTTGCTGCACCAACCATGTCAACTTACTCAGCTACCAAATTTGCTATTTTAGGATTTACTAAAGCTTTACGGAGTGAATTAGCAACTCACCAGATCAAGGTTGTCGCTTTGCTGCCTACTTTAACGGATACGGACATGGCACGAAAACTGAAGCTGTTCCGTTGGGTAAAACCAATGACTCCTCAACGGGTAGCTAAGGCGCTTATCACTGGACTAAATAAAGACTCATCAGAGATTTTAGTTGGCTGGCAAAGTTATTTAGCTGTATGGTGTGAATTCTTTGCTCCCTGGTTGATGGAGAAGGTTTTGTTATTGGCAGCACCTCTCTAGTTCTGAAGTCAGAAGCGTTTAAACTGGGTTTTATTAAGTTAGCCTAATTCTGCCCAACTTCTTTACCGATGGATAATTAACAATTATCCATCGGTAATTATCCATTATTGAAGATTGCCTATTCTCTTAATTTCACTAACACGCAATATTTGGGAATACAGAATAAGTTATTAGTCAATTAATTGACAAAAAGGTAGACATGAATTCATGAAATAATGTAATAGTTGAATTTTGAGAAACGTGCTATTTTTTTAATTAATAAGGGTATATCTATTTAAGAAAAAACAAAGATTTTTATGTTAAGTGGAACTAAATTACAGAAAAAAAGAGTTTAGCCATGCCTACGTTCAAGCGGTAGCTTCAACCGCAGGATACTCATTTCACAAAATACCTAGGGCGTTTAACCCAGAGGAGTATGAGATATTGATTTCTGGTATAACGCCACAAGAAGAACCACAACCTCCCCAGCTTAAAATTCAGGTAAGGCCTTTATCTGAGGAAACAATTAGAGGTGAATTTATTAAATATTCTCTCAAGCAAAAAACTTATAACCAATTGCGTCTAGAGAATCCTCCCATACCCCGCTTGATGGTTTTTGTGTTGGTTTCTGACAATTTAGAAGAATGGGTCTATCAATCAGAAACAGAACTCTGCTTAAGACATCGTGCTTATTGGCTATCTCTCAAAGGAATGCCGGAAACTCAAGATACAGATAATGTTACTATCTATTTTCCCCGGCAACAGATTTTCTCAGTAGAGACTCTGAAAATGTTTATGGACGCAACAAAGGGAAACGGGGAAAGGAACTGAGTAAAGAATATACTACACACTACTCCCTACTCCCTACTCTAGCTCTGCCAATACTTGTAAGCCCCGTAGGCTAAAGTAACCACCCCAGTAACAATAGCTGCTTCATCAACCTCAAATTGAGGATGATGGAGGGGGTAATTGGGTTGATTTTCTTTGCCAACTCCTAAACGGAACATGATACCGGGCAGCTTATCTAAATAAACAGAAAAATCTTCTGCCCCTAATGAAGGTTCACTAATAATTTGGACGTGATCGCTACCCCAAGCCTCTCTAGCTGCTGTTTCGATAATTTGAGTAAGTATCCTATCATTTTGAACTGAGGGTACACCTCTGCGGTAGTTAAGTTTATAGCTTGCCCCGTAGGTGTGGCAAACGCTGGCGACAATATTTTCTATCCACTGGGGTAACTCTGCATGGGTATCCTGGTGGAGCGATCGCACAGTTCCTAACATTCTTACTTGGTCAGCAATAATATTCGGCGCTCTTCCCCCTTCAATTTTACCAATAGTTAGTACCACAGGATGCAAAGGGTTATGAGTACGACTAATAGCCTGTTGTAAGTTAGTGATTATCTGTGCCGCAATCCAAATTGCATCAACAGCTTCGTGGGGACGGGCCCATGGCCAGATTCTCCTTGAATGTAGATTTCTAGATCGTCTGCAGCCGCAGTTAAAGCACCATAGCGAATGCCGATAGAACGAGCAGGAATAGAAGGAAAAACATGAACCCCAAAAATTGCCTCAACATCATCCACTGCACCATCTTGAACCATCCAGGTAGCACCCTGGGCAATTTCTTCGGCCGGTTGAAACAGAAAGCGCATATTTCCTGGTAGGGGTTCTCCTAATTGCGACAAAACCATTGCTGTTCCCAAACCTAAAGTAGTATGCACATCATGGCCGCAAGCGTGCATGACTCCTGGTTGACGAGAAGCAAATTCTAAGTTAGTACGTTCTTGGATTGGTAAAGCATCCATGTCAGTACGAATAGCTAAAATCCTCTCTTTCTGACTATTCCCTTGCAAATCTCCAATTACGCCAGTTTTGCCGACGGATTCTCTAACACGAATACCACAGGAAGATAATACTCCGGCTACATAAGCAGCAGTTTGATATTCTTCACCACTTAATTCTGGATGAGCATGAATATGTCGCCTAATCTCAATTAATCTTGGTGCTAATTTTTCTGTTAACTCTTTAATACGAGTAAGCATGGCAAATTTAATGAACTTTAAGTATTTATTATCAGTTAACATTATCTTGCTTGACTCGATTGATTTTTGTACGAATCCTTGCAAAGTTAGGCCGAAAAAGCCCAAGTACCAAATAAATGAAGAAAACTAGTTTCTTTAGTAACTTTCTAGGGCTATTCAGAAACTAGTTGCATAGACCAAAATCGCTAATTTAATTGAAGAGGAGAAATTTTATGCCCCATACCATTGTTACAGAAACCTGCGAAGGCGTTACGGATTGTGTTGATGCTTGTCCTGTAGCTTGCATTCATCCAGGACCAGGTAAAAATGTTAAAGGTACTGATTGGTATTGGATTGATTTTGCAACTTGTATAGATTGCGGTATCTGTTTGCAAGTTTGTCCTGTTGAGGGGGCAATTATTCCAGAGGAAAAACCTCAACTTCAGAAGACTCCCTAGGGGAGATGGGAAGATGGGGAGAAAACAACTAGTAGTCTGTCAAAGTTTAGGAGTATGATGAATCTCTAACTTTTCTGCTAAAAATCTACTACTGCACAGATTCTGCCTCCTAGCTGCCCTAGAGGTACTTGTTCTAAGCTTTTTAGCTTCTGAAACAGTGCTTCTAATGTCGAGGCATCTACTATCCATAACCGTTGAAAATGCTCAAGGGCTTTTTTGATACTGGTCAGATTTTTTCTCTTTTTCCTTGTGTCCCAACGTTTACCTGATTATCTATGTTGGGCTGATTTCGCTTTCTGCTGTGGTCGCTAATGCTTTTTTGGGAGTGTGCCATGAGCTTTTTGACCAGAGATTTTTTCTCGGTGATTTTGATTTAATCCCTTACTCGTTCAGGGATAAGCCCCTTTGATAATCAGGGCTTGACCAATGCTACACTATCTTAACTTGTCACCAATGGCTAATGGTTAACTTAAATAAAATGATAACATGGCAAAATTTCAATATATAGTAATAGTTGGTTGTGGTCGTTTGGGTGCTTTGCTGGCCTCTCGCTTAAGTGCAAAGGGGAATAGCGTAGTTGTCATTGATCCCCAAGAAGGCTCTTTTAAGAGTCTTACCAGCGAATTTAGCGGCTTCCAAATTGTTGGTGATGCCTCAGAAGTAGAAGTATTGCAACAGGCCAAAGTCTCCCAAGCAGACTGTTTGTTAGCGGTCACAGACAAAGATAACATCAACCTAATGGTAGCTCAAGTAGCCAAGAGTGTCTTTAACGTTTCTACAGTCTTAGCGCGGGTTTTTGATCCAGCCAGGGAAGATATTTATCAAGACTTTGGTATCGCTACCATCAGCCCTACCAAGCTATCAGCAGAAGCCTTTTTGCAAGAATTAACACAATGAGAATTATTTTAATTGGCGGTGGAAAACTGGCTTATTTCTTAGCAAAGCGCTTTGCTAGCAAAGGTTATCACTTAACCATCATTAATAACGATGCCACCGAAGCAACCACCCTTTCTCGGCAACTAAAAGCTACAGTAATTTTGGGGGAAGGTAGCAACCCCCAAACCCTTAAAGAAGCTGGGGCTTACCAAGCTAATGTGGTATTGTCTTTAACTTCCCAAGACCAGGATAACTTAATTGCTTGTCAAATTGCCCAGAAAAAGTATGGTGTACCTCGCACTGTTGCTTTAGTCAATGATCCAGAAAACCGTGCCATCTTTGAAAAACTGGGTATTAGCGTCGCTTTTTCTGCTACGGAAATCATTACTAGTTTAATTGAACAGCAAACAAGTGCAGAAGAAATTACTAACCTTCTTCCTGTGGCAGAAGGCAAAGTCAATGTTACAGAAGTTGCCCTCACAGAAGACAGTCCTGGATTAGGGAAAAAGCTACAGGAATTGCAATTGCCCACAGGAACATTAATTGCTTGCATCCTCCGCCAGGGAGAAGTCATTGTACCAGGAGGTCAAACTAGCTTAGAAGTAAAAGACCGTTTAATTCTGCTCAGCCAACCAGATAACTATGGGCAGTTAATGAGAATGTTAGTTGGTTCATAATACCAAGGGGAGCAAAACATTGTCTACAACCATATCAAATCAAGGGCGCTACGGCAGATTTTTACGCCAAAGATATCGAGCTATCTTAGGTTACACTGGCTTAAGTTGTGCGATCGCCGGTTTAGTTACCATCGCCCCTCTCATCGCCCTATTTGCCTATCCCGAAGAAATCAACCTCGCTTGGGGGTTTTTAGTACCTGGGTTAATCACGACTATAATTGGGGGGTTGCTATGGTGGCAACTTGTTCCGAAAAAGACTCACAGTCTCACTTTGCAAGAAGGGGCTGTCATTGTCGTCTTTTCCTGGTTGCTAGCTATCGGCATTGGTGTTTTTCCCCTGATGACAATCCAAGGACTAACTTTTACCCAAGCAGTATTTGAATCTACTAGCGGTTGGACAACCACCGGATTATCTGTTGTGGATGTCACCCAAGCTTCTCACCTCATTTTATTATTTCGCAGTACCATAGAACTAGCTGGGGGTGCGGGTTTGGCAATTATAACCTTAAGTGCAATTACCGGGGCTTCTGGTTCAGGATTAACCGCAGCCGAAGGACGCACCGAACAACTTGCCCCTAATGTCCGCAAGTCAGCTAAACTAGTTCTAAGTATCTACTCTGGTTACGTAGCAGTCGGAACAATTGCTTTATGGGTTGCGGGTATGGGTTGGTTTGATGCGGTTAATCATTCCTTCGCCGCCCTATCCACCGGGGGATTTTCTACTCGTACTGATTCTATTGGTTATTGGGACAGTGCGCCCGTAGAAGCAGTCACCATTGTTTTAATGATTTTTGGTACTGTCAATTTTCTCACCGGCTATATGTTACTCCGGGGTAAATTCAAAGCAGTGCTACGCAACGGAGAAATTAAGCTGCAAGCCCTCGTTATACCTTTATCTGTCCTGATTCTTTTGCTTGGGGGAACCATGCAACTTTATCCTACCTGGCAAAAAGCTATCAGGGTAGCAATCTTTGAAACTGTCACGGCCCTTTCTACAACCGGTTTCTCCACCGTCGGTTATAGTGACTGGAATAGTCTAGGTTGGTTGATATTAATATCTTTAATGTTAATTGGAGGAGGAACAGGAGCAACGGCCGGAGGTATTAAACAATTCCGCATCTATGCCCTTTACCGAGCCTTATTGTGGGAAGTACGCCGGATGTTATTACCCCAAAATACTGTCACAGAACCAGACTTTTGGCAAGGAGAACAACGCCGCTTCCTCAATGACAGTTTAATCCGCAATATTGCTTTATTTGTCTTTTTATACTTCCTAGTTTATTTCATTGGGGTTTTGATTACCGCTAGCTATGGCTACTCTTTGCAAGACAGCTTATTTGAGTATGCAAGCAGCCTGAGTACAGTAGGGCTTTCTGTGGGGGTTACAGCTTCAGATGCCCCTGTTGGTTTGTTGTGGACGCATATTGTTGGTATGTTTCTAGGGCGTTTGGAATTCTTTACTGTTTTTGTCGGAGTTGTGAGATTTTTGCAGGATTTTAAATCGGTTTGGTGGGGAGCTAGGGAAATGGGTAGCTGGGAAAGAAGAAAAAACCTTGATCCCTGACCCATTTACCCTTTAAACGGTAGTAATTTAGAGGTAATGATAATAGTCCACTACTATAATTTATCATTACCTGTTTAGGACTACCAAACTACTAACTTGTAAACTTGAAATCTAGATAGTGCAAGAGTCACGATAGCACCAGCGTAGCAACCAAGTACAAACTGTTAGTTTGATAGCTTCTAATGCCCAATAACCTTCGTGCATGGAAATCATCGCTGTCGGCATAGTAGGGTTGGTTTCAAACAGGTTTAACTGTAAACCTAAACCACTCATTTGAGGGGTTAAAAAGTAGGTACAAGTTAAAGTAGTTGCTAATAGTACGCTAGATAGAATAATTGACCAGCGTTGTTTATCTGAAGAAAAATAATTATGATTGCGACCGAGAACTAAAAAGCTTGTCAATACTAATGCTGCACAAACTAATTCTACGCGGTTAAAAATACCAAAAATTAAATAGCCCGCACTAGGAAAATTGGCTTGGGTCATCATACCAGTGGCAAAGAGACTAGGTATAATGACTGTATCTAAAAGTAGACTACTGCTGAGCCAGAATCCTAAAGCAAACATAATTAAGGCAGGCCAGTTGATTTGCTTGCCACGATTAGAAACAGCGTTCATTAACGATTCCCTCAACTTTTGTTGTCTTACTTCCTAGTTTAACTAATACTAGGAGTAATAACTATCAACAAAAGTTAAGTTTATTAAGGATTATCTTACATAGTTGCAATGTTGAAGATTTGCTTAAAGATTAATGTTAACTTTTTTTAAAATTACAGGTTTTCAAGCTCCAATTTAGTCTCAATACTATTATGCTTCATAGCTTAGAAAAAGGTATGAAAGCTTGGCAGAAACTAAAAAAGCAAGATAAAGTGAACTACAGCAAGAACTTTTTAGCTTGAATTATCCCCTTAACTATAAATATGTCGCATTTTTATTTTGACGCAGAAGAGAATGGTCGCAAATCTTTTGAATTGCCTGGGGCGAAACCCCATTATAATCCTGATCGCCCTGGTCAAGTTGAACATATATTTTTAGACTTAGTATTAGATATTCCTAATCGTAGCTTTACAGGGACTTGTACTATTACCCTGGCTCCTGTGCAGGTAGGGATTACTCAATTAAGTTTGGATGCGGTCAGTTTACAGATTAATTCTGTTATGGTAGGGGGTGTTTCTCAACCTTTTAATTATGATGGAGAAAAGCTTGATATTCAACTACTTAAACCCGTTACAACTAAGACAATAGAAATCGCTATTAGCTATGGTGTAGAACAACCCCAAAGAGGTCTTTATTTTATTGCCCCTGACGAACATTATCCCCACAAACCAACTCAGGTTTGGACTCAAGGGGAAGATGAAGATTCTCGTTTTTGGTTCCCTTGTTTTGATTATCCCGGTCAGTTAGCTACTTCAGAAATAAAAGTTCGGGTTCCTCAGCAGTATTTAGCTATTTCTAATGGGGAACTGATTGCTACAGAAGAAGTAGGAGAAGAGAAGATTTATCATTGGTTACAAAAACAAATTCATCCTAGTTATTTAATGACTTTAGCCGTGGGAGAATTTGCTGAAATCAAGGATGAATGGAACGGGGTTCCTATTAATTATTATGTAGAAAAAGGTCGCGAAGAAGATGGCGATCGCAGTATGGGAAAAACTCCTCGTATGGTAGAGTTTTTTAGTCAGAAATTTGGCTATACCTATGCTTATCCTAAATATGCTCAAGTTTGTGTTGATGATTTTATTTTTGGTGGTATGGAAAATACTTCCACCACTTTATTAACTGATCGTTGTTTATTAGATGCCAGGGCAGCCATTGATAACCAACGTACAGAGAGTTTAGTTGCCCATGAATTGGCACACCAATGGTTTGGAGATTTAGTAGTAATTAAACATTGGTCCCACGCTTGGATTAAAGAAGGTATGGCTTCTTTGGCTGAGGTGATGTGGACTGAACATGAATATGGTAAAGATGAAGCGGCTTATTATCTTTTAAATGAAGCCCGCAGTTATATCAATGAAGATAGTTCCCGTTACCGTCGCCCCATTGTCACTAATGTTTATCGGGAAGCAATTGAATTATATGATCGCCATCTTTATGAAAAAGGTGCTTGCGTTTATCATATGATTAATGGTCTTTTAGGGGAGGAGTTATTTGACAAAGGGATTCATACTTTTGTCCAAGATAATGCTCATAAAACCGTAGAAACTATTGATTTATTACGAGCCATTGAAAAGTCTACAGGGCGTAATTTAGCCTATCTTTTTGACCAATATGTCTTTCGCGGTGGTCATCCTGAATTTAAAGTTAGTTATTCCTGGGATAGTCAAAATAAGTTAGCTCAATTAACTATTACCCAAAAGCAAGCTAAAAGTGATTCTACGGGTAGTGATAGCGAGTTGTTTGATTTAAACATTCCCATCGCTTTTGGTTATTTGGAGAAGAGAAATGGGGTAGAAAAGTTGGCCAGTGACTATGGGGAAAAGAAGATTATTCTCCACCTCAATCAAAAGCAACAAAGCTTTTATTTTCCTTTAGAGAAGAAACCTAGCTTTTTAAGCTTTGACCTTGGTAACTATTTCTTAAAAACCGTCTCTTTAGATTATCCAATTGCGGAATTAAAAGCCCAATTAAAATATGATCCTGATCCAGTTTCTCGTATTTATGCTGCCCAAGCTTTAAGTAAAAAAGGTGGCTTGGAGGTGATTAAAGCTTTTTCTAATGCTTTAAAAGAAGAAGCTTTTTGGGGGGTACGTTTAGAAGTGGCTAAACAGTTAGGGAAAATTAAACTCAATGTAGCAGCAGAAGAATTAATTAAAGCTTTACAAGACGATGATGCTAAAGTACGTAGAGCCGTAGTAGAAGCTTTAGGTAAATTCAAAATTATTGCTAGTTACAATGCAGTTAAAGAAATAGCTGAACAAGGTGATGCTAGCTATTATGTAGAAGCTAGCGCTTTAAGAGTTTTAGGAGGTATGATTGCCGGAAACCTAAAAGATAAACAAGACGAAGTTATTAAACTTTATCAACAAGTTCTGCAAGAAAAATCAGGTTGGAATGAAGTAATTCGTTCCGGTGCTATTGGCGGTTTAAGTAAGTTAAAAACTTCTGCCCAAGCAGTAGAAATTATTACTAAATACACTGAATTAGGAGTTCCCCAAGCCCTCCGCTTAGCCGCTATCCGCGCCTTGGGTGCTATTTCTGTGGGGCAAACTCCCAACCAAGTAGAATCAATTCTAGAAACCTTAGAAGCGATCGCCGGAGAGAGTTTCTTCTTAACTCAAGTATCGGTAGTTGCTAGCTTGAAACAAATGAAAACTTCTGGGGCAATTACTATTTTGCAAGCCCTAGCCGAACAAACTCCCGACGGCAGAGTGCGTCGCATTGCCGAAGAAGGAATCAAAAAGGTAGAAAAAAATCTCGGTTCCCAACAAGCAGTAGAAAAGTTACGAGATGATGTAGAACAATTAAAACAAGAAAACCAAGACTTAAAAAGTCGCCTAGCTAAATTAGAAGCGAAGTAAAACTAATGGGACTTACGCAAAGCTTCTATTGGTAAGGTGCGTTACGCTAGGCTAACACACCTTTGAATCTATATATGGTGTAGCTGCGTAAGTCCTGACTAAAAGCTAGTTGTTAATTCGGCAAAAACTCTATGGTTGAGGAAAAGGGAATTGAGGTAAAAAAGTCCGTTTCTGTCTTTCATAAAGAGATTAAAGTTAACCCGAAAAATCTGTTTTTATCCTTAAGTAAAATGGCTATTAAAGGAACATTTTTGCAATGGGATGATTTAGCCGAAAATGGTGTTGAGGTTCTCAATTCTTTGGGATTGGCAGCGAAACCGGGGGAAATGGCGGGGTTGTTAATTGTGCGATCGCTTTTACTAGGGATGAAGAATTTACAACATGAAAATCGGGAATTAATTATCAAAAAAACAGCTAATCTCAAAGCTTTATATCAAAAACTCAATGATTCTTTAGCAACTAACGAGATAGTTATTAACGAACAGTTTTTCCGTTATCCTCGTAACTTACCGATTCTGACAGAAGCACAAACAGGTTTTAGAATTTGGTTAGAGGAGTTTGTCGAGAGGAAAGTAGAGGCAGAAAGAATCAGCGATCGCTTACCTACTTATTTTGTTGATGCTTTAAACCAAGAGTGGTTAAACCATTCCACCGATTATCAATTAATTAAAGAAAGTTTAGATACTCCTTTCACCCAAGCCACGCAAAGACAACACAAATGGTTACGCTACCAAGCTTGAACCTATCCCACTAAATATAATAAAGTAGAAAAGGAAAAAACCAAAGTAGAGAAAGAAAAGTTCCGGTTTTGTTTGTTCCCCTCCATTTATTTAAACTTTCTGATGATGTTATTCGGGCGGTGGGAGAGTTTGTTCAGTTTGATGGTTTTTTGTCTGATAATCCTTTAGAAATAGAGAATGAAGAGTTAAGGTTATTGCTGATTTTTGATGGCTTAGATGAACTTTCTATGCAGGGGAAAGTTGCCGAAGAAACAGCAAGAAGTTTTGTTGAAGAAGTGCGGTTTTTGGTCAGCCGTTTTAATTCTCGCCAACTGCGGTTACAAGTAATTATTAGCGGTAGAGAGGTTGTTGTTCAAGCAAACCGTAGTAAGTTTCGTTTACCTCGTCAGTTACTTTATTTACTGCCTTATTTTGTCACAGAAAGTAATCGCGAAAAGTATGAAGATGAAGCAGATTTATTAGCAGTAGATCAAAGACAAATTTGGTGGCAAAAGTATGGCTGTGCCAAGGGAAAAGATTATACAGGTTTACCGGAGGAGTTAAATAAGGAAAATTTAGTTGACGTTACCGCACAACCTTTACTCAACTATTTAATTTCTCTGAGTTTGGAACGAGATAAACTTAAGTTTACCCAAGAAACTAACCTTAATGAAATCTACCGCGATCTCTTAGACGGAGTTTATGAAAGAGGTTATGAAAAGCATGGTTATCGCCCTACAGAAGGTATTGAAAAATATGAATTTGTGGGTATTTTAGAAGAAATCGCTTTAGCTTGTTGGCATGGTGATGGTAGAACTACTACAGTTAAAGAGATTGAAAAGCATTGTGATGATAGTGGTTCCAAGCAAATTTTAGATAATTTCCAGGCTAATCTTAAAGAAGATTCTAAAGCAAGTATTACTCGTCTGTTAACTGCCTTTTATTTCCGTGAAAGTGGTGGTATTAGGGAAAGTGAGAAAACTTTCGAGTTTACCCATAAAAGTTTTGGGGAATATCTCACAGCGACACGTATTGTTGAAGAGTTGAAGTTTATTTGCGAAGGGTTAAAGGAAAGACAAAATAACTTCCGCAAGGGCTTTAATGAAAAGGAAGCTTTAATTAAGTGGGCTAATCTTTGTGGGGCAACGGCAATAAGTAATTACTTGTTTGGTTTTATTCTTGATGAGATGCGATCGCAGGATATTAAAAATGTTCGTCATTGGCAGCAAAGTTTGTGCCGTTTGATTGAATTTATGTTGAGGAATGGTATGCCGATGGAAGGGGTTATTCCTAGGCCAGATTATCGGGAAGAAGTGCGACAGGCGAGGAATGCGGAAGAGGCTTTGTTGGTTGTTTTAAATGCTTGTGCGAGGGTTACGAAAGAAGTTTCTGAGATTGATTGGCCTAATAGTAGAACTTTCCAAGAGTGGATTTTAAAGCTTTATTCTAGAGAGAGAAATTATTTAGAATATCTAAGCTTCCTCAAATTAAATCACTGTTTGTTAACAACTTATAATTTTGCAAAAGCTCATTTAGACAAAACAAATTTATCAAATACTATTTTTTGCGGATCAGATATGCCTTTAGCTGACTTCACAGAAGCGAATATTGTAAATGTCACTTTTGCAGGAATTAATTTTAGTTTTTCAGACAAATTAACAATTAAATATTGCAATCTTGCAAGGACTATTTTCAACAAGGTAACTATTCAAAAATCAAATCTTTTTCGTATAAATCTTGAACAAGCAAACTTTAGAGAAGCAAATCTTAGACAAGTAAACCTTATAGATAGTAATCTTAAAAATGCTAACTTTACAGGTGCAAACTTTGAAGATGTCAATTTCAAGGGTTCTAACCTCGAAGGGGCAATTTTTGACAACACAATTTATGAAGGTGTAGACATCGAAACCTTAACCAATCCTGCTAATGACGAAAAAGAGTAAATAATAAAATCACGTAGGTTGGGTTAGCGTTAGCGTAACCCAACGTTTACCCTCACCATCAGGTTTCACATTAGTATCAACAAAAAGTAAAATTCCTTTGAAAAAAGGAGAATCGCACAAAAAATAAAAACTTGATTGCTTCCTTTGAGTTTTCGTTGGGTTACGGCAACACAAAGATTGCCGTGTTTCTTCCCTAGATATCTTACGTCTAACCCAACCTGCGTTATTACGAGTCTATCTTTAAAGCTTTGGGGAAACTTTTAACGCTAACGGAAAGTAAAAATTGCTTTGAAAAGTGCTTTTTAAGAGCGCACCTTTTCCACCATATACAATATATCATATCAAGGAAGAAAAATGCAACACTTTTGTTTATAAACTCAACTTTCTATCACGGAAACATCAATAAAATCATCAAACTTCTTTGCCTATGAAGTTGCGATCGCCATTAAAATAACTTACGAAAGATTTTAATTTTATCTTTCTCCAGACAAATGACATTAGAAAAATCCTACAAAGACTAAAGATTCCCTCACGATTTGGGGAAAAATTAAATAGCAACATTGAACCAAAAAGAAATCTGGAAAGTCTTACTAGATAGATGTAGTCCTTTCAGTAAGCTGGAGTTATTTGTCACCTATTACCTATTATTACCTTGCCCCCATAGGTAATCTAACTACCTGACAGCTTATTCCCAGCAAAACCACAACCCCCATAGCTATGAAAACTATCACAAAACCCCAAGGAAAATTAAAATCATTCCTAAATATATCAGGGGCTGCGGTTTTCTGGTTTTGGAACCTGGCTTTTCTGTTGGTTATTTATGGAGGGTTGCTGCCTAGTTTAGGTACTGCTTTTTGGCTAGCCGGTTTGCGAGGGGAAATTCAAAGAGAATTTCTTTTCGTCTTTATCGCTATCTTATTAATACCTTTAGCTGCTGTAGCCATCGCCCGCCTCACTTTTTCACTGGAACCTAACAAACTAATTCGCTTATTTTATGGTGTAGAAGTTCCCTTACTTCTGCTTTTAATCATACGCTTATTTGCACTACGAGAACTAACCCCTGCTAGCCATTTAGTTGTGGGGACATTACTTATTTGTTTGCTGGGATTTTTTATTGATTTAGTTAATGGCTACGGAGAAGAAAATCGCTTTTTAGCTAGCTTGCAATTAGGGGTTCATACCCTGATGTTATTAGTAGGAGTAGGAGTAGCAACTCTGTTAGGGTTTTATACTGTTCCTATAGGAGCTTTCTTTTGGGAAGGATTTTGGTCTTTTGAGTGGCTAGAAGCTATAGGGTGGTTATTAACCAATGAATGGCAATCTTTAATAGAATTTATTATTTATGGCCCCCCTATCATACTTCTTTTCATCCTCAGCGCTACTCTATTCATTTTAATGCCCTTATTTTGGGTAACATTCTACGTCAAATCAGGAACAAGAATAATTCAAAGATTTCGCTCTGACTACGGCAAAAAAGCTACTATTTCAGGAGTCTTAGGAGTATTAACAGCTTGGTTCATTCTCTTCATTGGTTTTAATCACCAACCCCAAACTCAAGCCTTTCAACTATTAAACAAACCAGCACAAAGCAATAGTGAAAAAGCCGCTTTAATTAAAAAATCTCCCACCATTCGCCGTGGTTTAATCAACGCCTATTTATCTTCCTATCGCTATCTTTCTCCGGTGGAAAATAGTAACTCTATTGCTAGTCTTTACCGGGAAGCTTTCAACTTAGATAATTCAACCTCACAAATAGTTCAAGATAGTTTCAATACTCTCCTTGCTCCTTTTCTTTATCAAGGTTCCTCACAAGATAGCAGCAAAGCAGAACAACTTTATGAAGACTTTTTTGATCTTCCTATTCAAAAAGCAGAAAAAAAAGCAATTCTCCATGCTTTAAAATCCACCGTAATTATTGACGAAGCTAAAGCAGGAGTTCTTAATATTGATGAAAAAAGAGTTTGGTTGCGCTCACAAAATATCAACGTTACTCCCCAAGAAGACTGGGCAGATATAGAACTTTATGAAGTATATGAAAACCAAACCAATGATGTCGAAGAAATCCTCTACTATTTCTCCTTACCAGAAAGTGCTGTCATCACCGGAGTTTGGCTAGGAGACAGTGCCGACAAGGATAAACGCTTCACCTTCCAAGTTTCTCCTCGCGGTGCGGCACAAAAAGTTTATAATTCCCAAGTAAGAAGAGAGCGCCCTGTAGACCCCGCCTTGCTAGAACAAGTCGGCCCCCGTAACTATCGCTTAAGAGCCTTTCCTGTGCCTCCTCGCCTCCCTTTAGGACAACTACAGGAAAACCCCGAAGCCCCAACGCAAATGCACCTTTGGCTGACCTACAAAGTGATGCAGCAACCAGAAGGCTGGGCATTACCTAAATTGGCAGAAAGACGCAACATCTTTTGGACAAAAGGGAGCTTGCGATCGCAAAATGGCAAGAAGGTTAAAGGAGATGGTAAAAATTGGCTTCCTACCTTCTTACCGGCACAAAAGCCACACCAACCCCAACCACATCAAATCAGCTTATCAGAAGGCTATCGCTTAACGGCAACGCCCCTAAGCAAGCAAGATTACATCTTACCCGAAAAAGAATCCTTAGCTATCATCCTCGATAGTTCCCGCAGCATGGGAGAAAAGGCTCAGGAAGTAGTGAACACTTTCGCTTGGCTCAAAAAGAATGGTTTCCAAAATGCCGACTTATACCTAACGGCTACAGGGAACTCTACACCTCAACGCCTAGAGAATCTCCAAGGGTTTAAAGCCGATCAACAAGTCTTTTATGGCAAACTACAACTGAAGGAAATGCTGCAACAGTTTGCTGCATTGCAAAAAAACAGCTCTTATAACAGTATTATCCTCCTTACCGATGCCAGCAACTATGAACTAGCAGACAATAGTAAAGATGTGCCTGCAATCAAATCACCCTTATGGATTGTACACTTAGGAGACTCCCTAGCCCCAGCTTACGATGATGCCACCTTAAAAGCTATTCAAGATAGTCAAGGAGGTGTAGCAACTGCCCTACCAGAAGTATTAATAAGGGCTGCTACCCAGTCTAAATTAGGTTCTAATATAGTGAATGTAGTTGATAATTATAGTTGGTCTATTGCTCCAGCCCAAGTAGAATTTGTTCAAGGGCAGGACTTTGCCCCCCTTGCCAGTAGACAACTAATTAAAAACTTAAGCGCCCAAACCGACGGTAATGCAGTAAAAGAATTAGATAAAATTCATAGCATTGCTAAGAAGTATGCCATTGTCAGCCCCTATTCTTCTATGATTGTTTTAGTTAATGATCAGCAAAGACAAGCCCTAAAAGAAGCAGAAGCCGCAGATGATAGGTTTGATAGGACAGTAGAAGATGGTAAAGAAGAGTTAGCCCAACCTAGCAACCCCCTTAACAATAACTCTGATGTACCTGAGCCAGGACTGATTTTAGCAGTCATTATGACCATTCCTTTTGCCTTAATTTTCCGCCGTTATAAACAAAGATTGGTTAAATAGCGATCGCGGGCTTCAGCAAACAAACTATCATCATTTCAAGCGGACTTGAGACAATTTATGCTTGCCACTTCCCCACAACACCTGGGAACTTGAGCAAGAATTACGCTACGAATATCTTGATGGCGAAATCTTAGTAATAACAGGTGGTATAATTCCCCAGAATCTTCTCCTGTAACTTTCCCTTTTCAACGTTCTATAGGTAACTTAGCCCCATTTACCTCAAAATATTCAATAGTGTTAAGAAGATGTAAAGCAGAGCGATAGGACTCTTCAATGAGTTCATTTTGTTCTTCTTTGCTATCTACTAAATCATCAGTTACTAACCTCAAAGAACCAAGCATAGAATTGAGGCGACTTCTCACTTCGTAGGAAAGGCGAGTGCGAAGTTCGTGGGATGCCCTTAAAGAAGTCCTAATTAAAGCTGCGTTAGTGGGTAAAACGATCTTCGGCTTATCAGAGAATTGCATAGAATGAAGTCGGGCATAATGACCATTCTTTTTATTGACTAACTCTTCATGGCTTCCTACTTCAACAACTCGCCCTTTATCAAGAACAGCAATTTGATGGGCTTTGCGGATAGTAGAAAGGCGGTGGGCAATAACTACTGTAGTGCGATCGCGACAAAGTTCATCAATGGCTTGTTGAACTAAACGTTCTGAAACTGTATCTAAAGCGCTAGTAGCTTCATCTAAAATCAAGATATCCGGATTCCGTAGTAAGGCGCGGGCAATGGCAATTCTTTGTCTTTGTCCCCCGGAAAGTAGTACCCCGCGATCGCCTATTTCTGTATCTAAACCATGGGGTAAATCCACAATAAATTCATAGGCATTGGCTCTTTTAGATGCTTCTATAATATCTTCGTCTGTAGCCTGGGGCATAGCATAGGCAATGTTGTTGCGTATAGAGGTGTTGAACAAAAAGGTATCTTGACTAACCACCCCCATTTGCTCCCTAATGCTAGCAATATCGTATTCTTTAATATCTTTGCCATCAAGGGTAATACGCCCTTCTAGAGGATCATAAAACCTGGGTATTAAATCTGCTAAAGTCGATTTACCAGCCCCAGAAGCTCCTACCAAGGCTATGGTTTGTCCTTTAGGAACTTGAAGATTAACGTTTTTTAAGACTAATTTTTCTTGCCCAGGATAAGCAAAACTGAGGTTTTCAATCTCAATACTGTTTTCTAATCTTTGATGAGTAGCACTGCCATTGCCCATAAATGGTTTGGTATCGCGGTTCAAAAAATTAGCCACAATCTCTGCGCTAGGGGCGCTATTAGCAAAGCGACTGCGAGTACCATTAAGTTGCCCCACAATTGGTAGTAGGCGAAATAACAAAACTAAGTAAGTTAATAAGATAGTTGAAAGGGCGCTCATTTGTTCTTCTGAGAAAATCACTCCACCAATTATCACCACACCCAAAACCGAGAGAGTACCAAGCATTTCGTTCATGGGAGAAATAATCGCAAAATTAGCTTGAGACTGAAAGTCAGCCTTTTCTCTATCCCTAATTATGGCTTTGATGCGCTCATATTCTTCATCTTCATTACTTACAGTTTTAATTAAACGAATGCCACCCAATATCTCCCAAAAAGCATTAGAGTAAGCACGGGATTTTTCTGATAACTCTTTACCAAAAGATTTAGCTCTTTTAATAAAGTATTGATTGCAAAGAGATACTATACCAAGCAAAAACGTTGCTGCTATAGTTAATTGCCAGGATAAAACGATGAGGGTGCCAACATAAACCATAATGGTCATAACTAAAGAAGCCATTTGGATTAAAATTCTCACCGCCCCTGCTGTGCGATTAACTTCTCCGCTTAAATGATTGTGAATATCACCAATTCTATGTTTAGAGAAAAAATCTATATCTACATCTAAAAGCAACCTTAAACCTTCTAAGCGTATACCATTAACTAAAAGGCGAGAGTAGTGACCAGCCACTAAACCATTAGCATAGTTGGCGACATTTTTGAGCAGAATTGCTAGCAATACCGCCCCGGTTAAAGCCATAAGCCTTTTGTCTTCAGGAAAGCTATCAAAAAGAGACATGAATTTTCCTAAAGCTTGAGGAGCATTATCAAAAATTTCGTCTCCCTGTCCTAAAAACTCTAGTAACAGAGGTACAACCAAAGCTGTACTTACACCATTAAAAATAGCTCCAGAGAAGCCTAATAAAATAGTTAAACCAACTAAAAATGGATGTTTAGAGAGGAATCTCAGAAGTAACTGATTAGTAGACATTCGGTATGTTAGCTCATCGAATAATATTCAGGCGCTGACTATATTTCTACTGAACTCCTTCAATTAGCTGAGAAAGAGCAACAGCCATAGTATCTATGCCGTAGTTATTCACACATCTTCGTCGTGCTTCTTGACCTTTAGCATTGGCAATTTCTAAATTAGCAAAAATAAACTCGATCTTTTCGGCTATTTGTTCTGGAGAATTAGGTTCAACTAAATAACCAGTATTCCCTAAAATTTCGGGAATGTCACCCACCGTCGTAGAAATAATGGGCTTAGCCATAGCCATACCATCGGTTAATTTAATGGGGAATTGGGCGCAGGCGGTTAAACTTTCTCTTTGAGGAACAACAACAATATGAGCAGCCGCTACTACTTCTGGCATTTTGTCAAGGGGAGTTTGGGGCAATCTAATTACATAGTGTTCTTTACCGGCAATTAATTTTTCTACATAGCCGTCGCCAATGTCCCTACCCCCTACCAAGACTAATCTAAGGTCAGGCTGATTCAACGCTTCTAGGGCTGCTAAAACGTCTTCTAGCCCCTTATGGGGGCGGGCTGTACCAGGGAACATTAATACTCTAAATTCAGAAAGACTATACTTAGCACGGCATTCTTGAGGATCATACTTACTAGGATCAAATAATTCTGTATCTTTACCATTAGGTAGATAAGTACCACCGTAGCGATATTGCAGAAACTTATTATTAACCGTTACCCGATCTGCTTTGTCAATAAGTTTTTCCATCCAACTTAAATAAAGGGGATGTTGCGGGTTTCTTAAAGCACCGTTTTTTTTCAGTAAATCCCTAGCAAGTTGGCGAGGGTTAGGGCGATATTGCCAATCATCACCGCCAAACCAACTCATTTCCCAATCGTCAATATCTAAAATTACTGGCTTACTACTGCCTAAACTTTTGAGTAAAGCCATACCAAAGCTAGTTAAACGGGGTTTGATGGCGTAAATAATCTCCCCATTAATTTCTCTTTGCAGATTTTTAATAGAACCAATTAATTGAGGATAGTCACAACCTTGAACCCATTTGACCTTTAAATTTTCTGGCGGGAGAGGATAAAGACTTTCTCCGAACAAAAAGCCAATAACTTCAACATCGTAATTTAACTTTTGCAATACTTTGGCGATGAGGTAGGCTCTAGTTCCCCCACCTCCTGACAAATCTGGTGCTAGAAGAGAAACTTTTTGTGGCACTTTCTGAAGTAATTATCCCCTAAAATTTGACATTACTTTACTAGTCTACAAATTGTAAACGACCCATTTGCAGTTCATCAAAAACGCGATTGAGGGAGGAACGATCTTCCTGTTCAGAGGAAGAATTAGCAAGAAAGTGAGTCATTAGCTGAAAATGCTCTTGATGAGTCAAACAACCGGTTTCCAAAATACGATTGACAACTGACTTTAGGTTCTGATTCGATTCCCCCTGAATAGTTCCTACCATAAATAAATTGTTCCCTCCCAGTTTTAATAAAGCTCATTATTATGATATACGAGGGTTGACAATCACTTTTTCAAGTTTGAATAGTTTATGGAAATACACCGCCTCCGGGCTTTCTCTGATAATTATATTTTTCTGCTCTATGATCGCTCAAAAAATCTGGCTGCGGTTGTTGATCCTGGGGAAGCGAAGCCGGTGTTAAAACTTTTAAAGCAGCTTGATGCTAGGCTAGTGGCGATTTTCAATACCCATCATCATTATGATCATATCGGTGGCAATCTTCAGTTGCAAAAGTGTTTTCCTGAAATTCGTATTTACGGAGGGGCAAAGGATCGCGGCAGAATTCCTGGGCAACAAGTCTTTTTAGAAGAAGGTGATCGCGTTGAATTTTCTGAACGTGTAGGAGAAGTCTTTTTTGTGCCTGGTCATACCCGCGCCCATATCGTCTATTATTTCCCATCTGAAAGGGAAAATGAAACAGGAGAGCTTTTTTGCGGTGATACTATTTTCGCTGGGGGTTGTGGACGTTTAAAAGAAGGCACTCCAGCACAAATGGTTGATTCTTTGAGCAAATTAAGAAAACTACCAGATGATACGAGGATTTGGTGCGCCCACGAATATACTTTACAAAATCTAAAATTCGCTTTAACCGTAGATCCAGAAAATCCTCAACTGCAAACTCGTTACCAAGAAGTTAAAAGACTACGCCAAAAATCCCAAGCAACAATTCCTTCTCAACTAGGTATAGAAAAGAAAACTAATCCTTTTTTACGCTGGGATACACAAGCTATTCAACAAGCAGTAGGGCTTCAAGATCCAGTCAGGGTATTTTCTCGTTTACGAGGCAAAAAAGATCAGTTTTAATCACAATAAATGAATAATCCCTATTACCTATTAACTCTTAATCTAGCCCAAGCGGGTTCGGAAACTGCTGAAAAAGCCAAAGAATTAATCGGAGATATAACTAGAGGGAAAATCACCCAAGCATTAGCTATTCTTTTAATCGCTTATATCAGTAATTGGTTGCTTGATAAACTGATTAACTGGATATCAGAAAGAGTTCCTTTGCAACTTCGTCCGGAGGTAAGACAATCTTTACCTTTTTGGCAGTTTTTAGTAGTTATCGCTACAGCCGGGACGGTAAGTAATATCTTTTTAGACTTGTCTCCTTCCAACATACTTGCCCTGAGTGGTACAGTCGCAGTAGCTTTAGGATTTGCTTTTAAAGATTATATTAGTTCAGTTATTGCTGGTGCGGTAGTACTTTTTGAAGCGACATATCGAGTAGGCGATCGCATCACAGTTGGGGAACAATATGGTGAAGTAGTAAGCTACGGTTTAAGAAGTTTTCGCTTACAAACTCTTACTGATGATACTGTTACTATTCCCCATAATAAAATCTGGACTGAGGCGATTATTAATGCTAACGATGGGGATGTAGAAGCCCAAGTAGTGACGCACTTTTACCTAAGCCATGATGTTAATACCCAGGTAGTTATAGAAATTCTGACGGAAGCTGCTTACACAAGTAAGTATACTCAGCTTCAACTCCCGGTGATGGTTTCTCTAGAAGACAAGCTTTGGGGCAGTCATTTCCAGCTTAAGGCTTATCCTATGGATGCCCGTGCTGAAACAGCTTATAAAACGGATTTGAGCAAACGTAGTAAACAAGCTTTCGCAGAACGAGGCATTAGTTATCCTCAACAAACTGATGCTATTTTAAGGGAGGCAACCCCCAGGCAAAAGAAATAATAGGCTATGGGTTATGGGTAGTGACTGTTGCGTCAAGGTTTAGCTTTTCTTTGGTTGCTTATTTTTTAGTTGGATCGCGAAGTTCCAAACTTGCTCTTTGAGATGGTTTGAGACGCGAGGAAGGACGGCGTTTCGCTTTGGGGCGTTTAAAAGTCTTCCAAGCCGCTTTTACCCCAACAACGAAACTTTTCGTACCGATTTGAATATTCTTAGTCTGTTTTTGGACATTGCTAATACTGCGATCCACTTGCTTAACTACATCGGAAGCGCTTTTAACTCCTTCGTTCATTTCATCGGTTAATTCGCTAATTTCTAACCCCGTCAAACGAATGGCTTCTAGGGTGGGGGGAAATTCTCTGTTTAGGGTATCAAATAACTTCTCTGCACTACGGGCAGCGCGAGATAATTGTTGGAGGGCAGGTAAAGCTGTAATCAACACAGCCGTTAAGCTGACAGCAACCAGCAGAATTGACAAGCCGAGCCAAAAAAGGGGATCGATCACGCTTTAGTTCCCTTACAAATGTTGTTCTGAGGTGGAGGAAGTTGGCTCAGAAATATTACTAGGGGGAGTTTTTAGCTCTTCAGCTTGTAGCTGAGTAGCTTCTACTCCTGCTGAAACAGCTTCTTTGAGTCGTTCTAAAGTTCCTTCCCAATTGCGCATTGCTGATGTAGAAAAACGATCTGCTTGTAGTTGAACTGTGGTTGATAAGTCTTCGGCTAAGTCTGGTAAAGCATCAGCAGATTTTTTAATTAGCTGCCGCGTTTCTCGACCAGGACGAGGAGCAATCAGCAATCCCACAATTGTACCAACAGCACTGCCAAATAGCATTCCTCCAATAAAAGCTCCAGTCTTTTCTTTTGACATATTTTAGTTTATGGGCGTGAATAACCATTATTTTAATTGCCACTGGCGCGATTCTCCTAGGGAGGCGCTTCGTGATCACAACTTTAGTTTGGTTGCAGTTTGGAGCAGTAACTTTCTAGCTATTGCTTAATTTTGGAGAAATTAGGCTTTGACCAACGCCAAAGGTTAGTTACCAGGCTAAGTAAAGTGATAATTTTTTGCAACTGTTGTATTTGTGCTTCTAATTGAGTATAGCTTTGCTTAAGATTGTGAGTGCCTTGCTGAAGACCTAAAATTGGTGGAGGAGCGCCGTGAAGTACGCTATAGGTTATTCTTTCTACGTTTTTTAGAGTTTCTGTTACTTTGACCAAAAATAAACTAAGCTTCCAAATTCGCCAAGCAATATATAAATTTACAGTTACAAGTAAGAGGTTGAAACTAATGACAACATTGATCATTGATCATTATGTTTGTGAAAATTAGCAATTAGCAACTAGCAACTAACCATTAGTCACTAGTCAGTCCTTCCATAAAGCAATGCCACCTAACAAACCTGTAATGTTGGGAACAATTTTGACGTTGGGCGGTAGGTAAAAGTTGATTTTCTTTGCTTCTCCGCCGCCTATATAAAGGAAGTCGTAGTTGAAAGTTCGTCCTAAAGTTGCGATCGCCTTTTCTAAGCGATTATTCCACTTTTTCTTACCTGCTTTTTCCAAAGCTGCCCTGCCTAACTGTTCTTCGTAGGTTTCCCCTTTACGGAAAGGATGGTGGGCAATTTCTAGGTTGGGTACTAATTTACCCTCGATAAATAAAGCAGAACCAAATCCTGTACCCAAGGTGATGACTAATTCTACTCCTTTACTAGCGATCGCACCTAATCCTTGTACATCAGCGTCATTGGCAACCCGTACAGGCTGCCCCAAAAGATCCGACAGGGCCGTAGCGAGATCAAAACCAATCCAGTCAGGATCGAGGTTAACGGCTGTATCTATGATCCCTTTGCGTACTACTCCAGGAAAGCCTACGGAGACGCGCTGAAATTCTCCTTGTTCTTTGGCTAATTTAACAATAACTTCCGTTATGGCTTCAGGTTTAGGAGGTTGAGGGGTTGGTACACGATTGCGATCGCTTACGGCATTACCTTCGGCATCTAATTTTATAGTTTTAACTCCGCTACCCCCAATATCAATTGCGAGGGTAATCATATTTGCATTTTCTTCATTCATATTACGAATTGCTAGTTGCTATTTGCTAATGGCTAGTTGCTAGTTGCTAATTGCTAACAGAGAATAAGCAACAGTAAATTCTTAAACTTATTACTTATTTTTCTCTTCCTCCAACTTCTCCGCCCTTTCTTCCGCCGTTGCCATCACCTCACTCATGTTTTCTAATATTTCTCCAGGGTGATTTTCGAGAACTTTTGTTGATAGAGAAATTCTTTTTTTCCATTCGTCAATATCTTTAATCATAACCTTGACTTTTTGCCCTACTTGCAATAAAGCCGGGAGAGATTCAATGGAATTATGACTGATTTCCTTAACGTGGAGTAAGCCAGTTACGCCCCCTAAATCAATAAATGCGCCGTAGGGTTTGAGGTTAACTACCGTACCTTCCATTAAACGCCCCGGTACTAATTTGCTGACGACTTGGGAACGGGCGGCTTCTCGTTGGGAGAGAACAAGTTTGTTGGTATCTGGGTTAAGTTCTAGGAAAGTTGCGGTAAGGTTTTGACCGATTAATGACTCTAAATCTTGCTTTTCTATGAGGTGGGATCGTGGGATAAAACCCTTTAAGCCATTAACATATCCCGTTACACCTCCTTTATTTGTCCCCATTACCTTCATAGAAACTGATTGACCTTTTTCTTGAAGTTCAGCTAATTCTTCCCAAATCACCTTCATTTCTAGTTGACGGCGAGAAAGTAAAATTTGGCCTTCCCCGTCCTGTTCACGAATAATCAAAAATTCTAGTTCTTCTTGGGGCAGAATTTCTTCTAGTTTCTCGAAGGAGGATAAGGAAGCTTCTTGGGAAGGAACAAAGCCAGGAGATTTACCTCCTATATCTACGTAGGCTCCTTCACTACCATATTCAAAGGGTTTACCCTTAATTACCTGACCTTTTTTAAACTCGTAGTCGTGTTCTTCTAAGGCTTTGGCGAAATCATCCATAGAAAAGGATGCAGGAGATTCTGGGGAAGGGGTGGATTCTGAGTTCATGTAAAGGTTAAAGGGTAAAGGGGTAAAAGGGGATTTTATGTTTGATTTAGATCCAGCAGTGGTGTTTTTTTATAGTTTTTTACTAAATAAATCTAATACTTGCTGCCAAGCATCTTTAGCTGCTGCTTGATTGTAGCTTGCCCTTTGGTCACAGAAGAAGCCGTGATCTGCATTACTGTAGCGGAAAACTTGGTGAGAGATCTGGTATTTTTTCAGGGAAGTTTCAATTTCGTCTACTTGTTCTGGGGGAATACTAGCATCTGTGTTGCCAAAGAAGGTGTAGATTGTACCTTTTATCTCTGGAGTTCGCGTTAAAGTGGGTTCTCCTCCCCCTGGAGTCATGGTAGTGATTCCTGCACCATAAAAGGATGCTGTGGCAGCAATTTCTGGTTTGGTGGCTGCTAGATAAGCGACATGACCACCGAAACAAAAACCGATACAACCGAAATTCTCTCCTTTAATTTGGGGTAAATTTTGTAAATAATTTATGGCACTTTGAATATCTTGTAATAACTCTGAGGCTTGGGTTTGATTTTTATACTTCCTACCAACGGTGATAGCTTCTGGGGTATAGCCAGTTTCAAATCCTGGGGCTTGACGCTGATAAATAGCTGGGGCGATCGCTATATATCCTTCTTTAGCAAAGCGTTGAGTTATATCGCGGATATGGGCATTAACTCCAAAAATTTCTTGAATGACTATTATCCCCGGAAATGTCCCTTTTCCTTGAGGGGTAGCCAAATAAGCATCAATTTCGATATCGCCGCTTGGGAGTTTAAGCCAATTAGTCTGAACTTCTAACACTTTCTTGTCTGGATTATTGCAACGGTTGTTCCCGTAATTTTAAGTCAATTGTGTCGAAGACAAACTTTTTTCCCTCAATCTAATTCTCTTCTTCCTTCTAATGCCCTTGCTAAGGTGACTTCATCGGCATATTCTAAATCTCCTCCCATGGGTAAACCAAAAGCAATACGAGTAACTTTGGTAAAAGGTTTTAATAATTGACCAATATAAAGGGTAGTAGTTTCTCCTTCTACACTGGGACCAATAGCCATAATTACTTCTTGAATGTGGGGTTGGCTAGCCCTTTGTACTAAAGGTTGTATATTTAATTGTTCTGGTCCAACGCCATCCATAGGAGAGATAACCCCCCCTAAAACATGGTATTTACCACTGTATTCTCGTGTTTTTTCTAAGGCAATAACATCACGGGAATCTGTGACAACACAGATGATTTTATCATCTCGATTTTGGTTAGCACAAATGTTACAAACGGGTTCGGCGGAGAGATGGAAACAGACTCGACAAAAACCGACTTGCTTTTTTGCTTCTACTAAAGCTTGGGCAAGGGCATGGACATCTTGTTCCGGGCGTTTGAGGATATGAAGGGCTAATCTTTGGGCAGTTTTCGGCCCTACTCCAGGTAATTTCTGTAGTTGTTCGATTAATCTTGCTAAGGGAGGGGTGTAAACCATTTTTTAGTTATTATAAGGAAGCTATTAATTTGGTGCGATCGCTCCTTATATAAGTTAATAATACCAAGATCGTAGGGTGTGTTAGGCGGACCTGAAAAATGAGGTTAAATCCCAAAGCCTCCATCCGCCGTAACGCACCAATTCCCACCCCGTGGATTGTAGTTGTGGTGCGATCGCTCCTTATATAAGTTAATAATACCAAGATAGTAGGGTGTGTTAGGCGGGCCTGAAAAATGAGGTTAAATCCCAAAGCCTCCATCCGCCGTAACGCACCAATTCCCACCCCGTGGATTGTAGTTGTGGTGCGATCGCTCCTTATATAAGTTAATAATACCAAGATAGTAGGGTGTGTTAGGCGGGCCTGAAAAATGAGGTTAAATCCAAAGCCTCCATCCGCCGTAACGCACCAATTCTCACCCCGTGGATTGTAGTTGTGGTGCGATCGCTCCTTATATAAGTTAATAATACCGAGATCGTAGGGTGTGTTAGGCAGACCTGAAAAATGAGGTGAAATCCCAAAGCCCCCATCCGCCGTAACGCACCAATTCTCACCCCGTGGATTGTAGTTGTGGTGCGATCGCTCCTTATAGGTAAGTTAATAATACCAAGATCGTAGGGTGTGTTAGGCGGACTTGAAAAATGAGGTGAAATCCCAAAGCCTCCATCCGCCGTAACGCACCAATTCCCACCCCGTGGATTGTAGTTGTGGTGCGATCGCTCCTTATAGGTAAGTTAATAATACCAAGATCGTAGGGTGTGTTAGGCGGACCTGAAAAATGAGGTGAAATCCAAAGCCTCCATCCGCCGTAACGCACCAATTCTTACCCTGGATTGTGGTTGTGGTGCGATCGCTTCTTATAGGTAAGTTAATAATACCAAGATCGTAGGGTGTGTTAGGCGGACCTAAAAAATGAGGTTGAATCCAAAGCCTCCATCCGCCGTAACGCACCAATTCCCACCCCGTGGATTGTAGTTGTGGTGCGATCGCTCCTTATACTTTAAAAGCACACTACAAGTTTTGAGAACTAATCTTGTATATGAACAAAAAAATGTGGAAGCCACCAGCAAAAGCGCTTCCACAAAAAGTACCAAAACCTGAAGAGGTTGTTATGCATACCTTGTATCATGAGGCATTTGGGCTTTTTGGTCAGTGAGATAGGTACGTTAAAGAGGTGAGTTTTAGAAGCTAATTTGGTGAATTTTATCGGTATAAAGTATGACTGATTTAGGGGTTTTTTGTAATCTGAGTCACAAATTGGTGATTTTGCTAATTGCTAGTGGCTAGGTGCTGACATTACAATTATCAAATTAGGAAACTATTACCTCAAATCTTCTCTCCATTTCCCCATCTCAATCTCAACATCTTTAGGGGGTGATAGCTTAAAGTAGTATTAGGGTTGACATCAAGCGAAAAGACGTTGTAATAAATATCCTTTGGTAGATGCTAAATAAATTTTGGCAGTGGCTAAAAAATTTTTTCCGGCGTTGGTTTCCTCAACAAGTTGCGACACCAGTAGAGGAAAAACCGACTCCCCAGTTTAGTGATGCGGATTACGAACAGTTCTTTTTTGCCCTCCTGGATGGGGTGGTTGATGAAGGTTGGAGTCAGGGTAGTGTGAAGGGTTTTTTCTTGGCTAAAAAGCTTACGGTTGCAGAATTGGCGGTGTGGTTGCGGCGGTTTGGTGAGAGGTTGCAGGAGGCTGAGGTTGAACAAGAAGAGTTGAGGAAGCGATTGCTTAGGTTTGGGGAAAAGGGGGAGGAAGATTGTTTTTTTGCGGGAGTTGGTGGAGGTTGTGGGGGGGATTGGTAGAGAAACTTCGCAGTCTTCTTCACAAGTCGAAGTAAGTTTGCCAGAGGGAGAAGATTGGGATAATCAGGAGACTGATGATTTTTTGTCGAGAGGAGTTGCTGCATACCAGCAAGGAGACTATGAGACAGCAGCTAATTTGCTGCAACAAGCTACGGAGTTAAATTCCCAGAGTTTTCAAGCTTGGGAAAAGTATGGCGTAGTTTTGCAGCAGTTAGGAAGATATACAGAGGCTATTGAAGCGAATAATCAGGCGTTGCAAATTTCTGGGAAAACTCAAAACATAGAAGAAGTCATTAATACTAATCTTTCAAATACTGTCAATACTTTTAATCTTAGCCAGTCTAGTGTTCTTTTTCGCCCCCCGATAATTCAGACTAGCATGAGTTCAGAAGCAGAGTATGATTCTCAGGCAGTAGAGTTATTCAATCAAGGGTTGAATAAAGCCCAAGCAGGAGATTTTTTAGCAGCAATTCAGCTTTACACTAAAGTAATAGAAATTAATCCTGATTTATACCTAGCCTACGATAATCGGGGCCTTGCTCTGAGAGATTTAGGCAAGTACGAAGAGGCCATTACCGATTTCACTAAAGCAATTGACATTCAACCTGATGACTACCAAGCCTACAATGGTCGCGGCGCTACCCTGAGTGATTTAGGCAGATACGAAGAAGCGATCGCAGATTTCACTCAAGCTATCCAAATTAAACCTGACTTCTATCAAGCCTACGATAATCGCGGCGCTGTACTTTGTGATCACTTAGGAAAGTACAAAGAAGCGATAGCAGATTTTGAACGGGTTTTGGAAATTCAGCCTGAAAAATTTAGTGCTTGGAGAAATCGAGGTGTAGCTCTTGAGAACAGTGGAAACTATAAAACAGCGATCGCTAACTGGGACGAAGGATTAACCAAACTCAACCCAAAAGACAAAGAATATCAACTTGGTTGCGGCACATTGCATTGGATGAAAGGTAATGCCCACTATAGACAAGCTACCAACCATTACCAATATCCCCTTTACCAAGAAGCCCTTGAAAGTTATCATCAAGCCCTAGACTTCCTCAAGGATAATCCCCGCAACCGAGAAACCTATCTAGAAGTATTAAAAGGATTAATCAAAACTTATCGCGCTACTCGTGATGAAGAAGAAGCTAAGACTTACGAAAACATAGCAGTCAATCTTTTAGAAAAACTCTTAAACGAAACTTCTCCTGGCTACAAGATAGTCTTGCTACGAAAATTCAGTGGCTTCTTTCAACTCAGGGTAGATCGTTTAGCCCGTTCCCAAGACATAGCTAAACAAAAAGAAGCCTTAGAACTAGCAGAAGCAAGAAAAAATATCTCCCTTGCTTGGTTGCAAGGGAAATCGAACAATAAACTACCGATTATTTGGCTACTAATTCGAGAAATCGATATAATAGCTGGCATTTTATTTCTGCACCAGATTCCTTCCCCCAACTATGAGGAAATGCAACAAATCTGGCCACAACTGCTACCCCAAACCGCCATCATCTACTGGCATCTCAGCCCCGTCTCCTTAACCACCTTCCTCCTCCTAGAAAACCACTTCCAAACCTTCACCACCGACTTATCCCCCATCCTTTCGGAAGTTGAATTGAGGAAAGTAGACAGCAAAGATAACTTAGAAAACTGGTTAACCAACTGGAAGCAAACCTACAGCAACTACAGCAAAGCAGAAAACAGCAACGCTTGGCGAGAAACCTTACCCCAACAACTAGAAAAACTCGCCCACTTCCTCTCTATTCCTACCCTGCAAGAAACACTGCAAACCCTGCAAGTTAAAAACCTAATCCTCATTCCCCACCGCGATTTACATTTGCTACCTCTCCACGCTTTGTTCCCGACAAGTTATACTTTTTCTTATTTGCCTAGTATTAAGCAAGGGATAGGCACAAGTTCGGAGAAAGAAACAAGGGAAAAAGAATTAACCAACTTATTAAGTGTAGAATCTCCCGAAGGTAAGACCTCTTCTCTCTGGTTTACACCTGTAGAAGCGAAAGTGATTGCTAGCTTTTACCACAATTCAGAGAGTTTGCAGAAAAAGGAAGATGTCACAACAGCCTTAATCAACAACCCCGGAGACTTCCTGTTTACAGGGCATGGTTATCACAACTTCACCCAACCAGAAAAGTCTGCCCTCTTCTTAGTTGACGGGGAGTTGACTGTAGAGGAGATTTTTAAGTTAGAATTTCCTCCCCGCCATTTAGTAACCCTCTCTGCTTGCGAGACAGGCTTGACGGGAGATAAGGAATTAATTGATGAATTTGTCAGTTTAGGTAGTGCTTTTCTGGCTAAGGGGGCGAGTTATATCATCACCAGTTTATGGCGAGTAGATGAACGGGCAACGGCTATTTTGCTGATGCGTTTTCACCAGTTGCTTCGGGACAGGGGGACGGTGGTAGCTTTTAATGAGGCGGTAAACTGGTTGAGAGATTTAGATCAGGGTAGCTTGGCTAATTGGTATCGCCAGTTAGCACAGGAGTTAGAGAGAAGAGGAAAAATCGAGTATGCTGACTTTGTTGAAGGTTTAGTAGAAACTATCGAAGATGAGGGGAATTTAACTTGTCCCTATCGCCATCCTTACTATTGGGCTGGTTTTACTATTACTGGAATTTAAATAATAAAATTATGCAAGAATTAAACTTAGACTCTGTACAAAAACTTACTTTAGTTAACTTTGTTGATGCTTTGGCTAATCTGGAAACCTCTATTCCTCCAGAAATGAAAACAGAGATTAATCACCTTGGTGTAGCTTTGCAAAAAGGAGATACAACAGCCGTAGGGAAATTAGTAAACGTTGCTAAACAGTTTGAACCGTTGCATAAGTTATATAAGGAGATTCGTTCTGAAAGACTAAAGGAGTATCAAAGCCAAGAATTAAATAAGGGCGACGCTGAGCGTCCACGGAAAAAGCTTATTTATATTGAAGAATCACATATACTCGATAATTATATTATATCTAGCCTAACTGCTTCAGAGCCAGCCAAAAAAGCCAAAGAAAAGCAAGAAGAAAGAAACAGTAAGAATATGGAATAATTCCTATCATTCTATAATTAACTTCAGATTTTTCTGGTATTACAAAAGGGCAAACACTTTATGAACGAAATTATCTATCCCTCTATTGATTTATTTCTCTACCAAATTAGTTCAGGTTTAGGGGATAGCAAAGAAAAAATTAGCCAGAATCGCCAACAATTTCTCACTATTCTACCAGACAAATCAAAGGAACAATTATTAGAGATTTATTCAACAGAAGAAATTTCTGCTGAGAACAAATATCAAGAATTACTCAAAGATGAGATTTTTCCATTTAGAACAGAAATAAACAACTATCAACTAGAAGGTTATTACTATCCTGTACTTTTAAAAGATACTTATGGGTTGTTGTACAATTGTTCTGTTGATGAAAAAGACCAACCCCAAAAACTAAGCTGTCTACGTTACCTTAAAGAAAAAGCCCCAGTCAATCAAAATCATGTAGGACAAACTTGGTTTGTTTCTGGTATGATTACACCTGACTTTTCAGGTAAAACAGAAGAATTAGCTAAGGAAATATATATCAACTTTTGGCAAGGAGAAGAAGAAGAAAAATTAACCAGGGAATGGTTTAGACACAAACGCTTAAAATTTTCTGATGCAGAAGTTTTTGAAGTTTGGCAACCACCGCAAAAGTGGGATGACATTAATCAAAATCGCCATATTCTCATTTTTTTATACCGCGATCGCAGCTTTTTGAAAAAAGTCCCTTATTTTCAACAAAACTGGTTAGAATTATGGTGCTATCGCAATAAAACCATCTTTACCTATCAACAAAGCCAGTTAACCAAGAAAGAACTCGAAAAAGGTTTTAAAACCATTCAAGATACTATTCCCATAGTTCAGCAAAAAACGGATTTGAATAGTCTACAAAAAGTTTTAAAAAATAATTTAGAAACCTTCTCCAAATACACTATTAATCTCAACTTTTTAGAAATACGAAGGCAAACTATTAACACGAACCTCCTTAACTACCAAGAGTATTGCAAGTACTTAAGTAAAGCTGCCCAACAAATGGGAGACACCCACCACGATTTACAAGCTTTAAACGATTTCGCAATCACAGTTAAAGAGAAATACCAAAAACAAGTAAACAAAGACTACGAAAGCCTCAAACCAGGCTTAGAAATCCTCTCTCACCTCACAGAAACTATCCGTGCCATCGTCGAAACAGAACAAGCCCAAGGAGAAAAGCGCTTAGAACATTTAGTCGCTTCTGTAGGTATCGGTTTAGGCACAGCAGCAATTGTTTCAGCAGCAGTACAAAACCCAGTAGAAGAAATAGTCAAATACCCAGAAAATCCTTTAACAGAAGCAGGTTGGCAGATACTTTTTATTATTATTGTTAGCGCTGTTTTTGGTTGTTTATTTAGTTGGTTAACCTGGCTTTTTAGAGCTAACTTCTTCAAAAAGCCTTAATACTTATCATACTAAATCTGCTTCATAAAGTGCCTCTATAAAACAACGGCAAAAAATGTCTCAAACCTTACTCCCTACTCCCAAAAGCAACATCTGCAACCAAACCGAATCGATATCAATTGAATAAAGCTATTTGCTCTTAGCTATTAACAAGCAACCTTTCCCACAACGAGCCTAAGTCCAAATGCGCCCTACCACCAACTCTAATTCCGACGATAGACCAACCCCAAATTAGCCAGCCAAACACAACTAACGAAGAGCGAAGCGGTTAGGAAGGGTTGTAGGGAAACACTTGTTTCCCTGCTGGGGGGTCTGGGGGGCTAGTCCCCCAGTAAAGACTATAACGACCTACAGACCAACTAAAACAAGGAGCAACAAAAAAAGCAATACAAAAATGATTTATTTGTCGCATTATTTTTGCTATTTCATATAACTCTCTCTACAACACCAAACTTAATAAAAAAACTGTAGAGACATCAATTTATCAACATCCCTACAGCTTTTAATATCAATTAGCTATTAGCTAAACTAATTAATTTCCGGTGCTTGCAAAGAAATCATTTCTTGACTCTGTACCTCAACCGCAATCGTTTCTACCAAAGAAGGAACTGAACTCCTTGCCCTAGCAGTTAACTGAGTCGTTGTCGCATCATAAATTTGGGTAACTAGCTTAGGATAAAAACCAATACCAATAATGGGAACCAACAAAGAAGCAATAATAAATACTTCCCTGGGTTCGGCATCAATTAAAGCTTCATGGGATACCAACTCTTTGTTTTCTGGGCCATAAAGTAATTCCCGTAACATAGAGAGGAGGTATATAGGAGTTAAAATCACTCCAACGGCGGCTAGAAAGACCACCAACACCTTGAAAGTGGGGTTATAGGCATCGCTAGTGGCAAAGCCGACAAACACCATTAATTCCGCTACAAAACCACTCATTCCTGGCAAAGCTAAAGAGGCAAAGGAACAAGTCGTCCACATAGCAAAAACTTTCTTCATCCTTTGTCCTACTCCCCCCATTTCATCCAACATCAGGGTATGGGTACGGTCATAGGTGCAACCTACCATGAAAAATAAGCTTGCCCCAATTAATCCGTGGGAAATCATTTGTAACATCGCCCCACTGGTTCCTAATTCTGTAAAGGAACCCAAACCAATTAAAACAAAGCCCATGTGGGAAATGGAAGAGTAAGCGATTTTGCGCTTCAAATTACGTTGGGCAAAGGAGGTTAATGCCGCATAAACAATATTAACTACCCCCAGAATTACCAAAACCGGAGCAAAGACAGCATGGGCATCGGGCAACATCCCCATATTCATCCGAAATAGGGCATAGCCTCCCATTTTTAACAAAATACCTGCCAGGAGCATATGGGCGGGGGCTGTGGCTTCACCGTGGGCATCTGGCAACCAGGTATGTAAAGGGAAGATGGGCAGTTTTACACCGTAGGCAATTAAGAATCCTCCATAAAGCAGTAATTGCAAATTAAGAGGAATATCTTTAGCAGCGATCGCCTGCATATCAAAAGTTACGGTATCACCGTAAAACGCCATAGTTAAAGCGCCGACTAAAATAAACAGCGATCCACCGGCGGTATAAAGAATAAACTTTGTGGCGGCATAAAGGCGTTTTTTCCCTCCCCAAATGGAGAGTATTAAGTAAACAGGAACTAATTCTAGTTCCCATACTAAGAAAAACAGCAACATATCTTGAACAGCAAAGACAGCGATTTGACCGCCGTACATCGCCAACATCAAGAAGTAGAATAATCTCGGCTTGAAAGTAACAGGCCAAGCTGCCATTACCGCCAGGGTAGTGATAAAGCCCGTTAGGATAATCAGTGGCATGGCTAAACCATCAGCCCCCACTGACCACTTCAAATCAAGGGCAGGAACCCAGGAATAGCTTTCTACTAATTGCAATTCAGGATTAGCTAAGTCGTAACCATTGTAAAAAGCATAAACAATGACAATAAAGTCAATTAATCCCACAATTAAGGCATACCACTTTACGGTTTTCCCGTCTCCTTTGTCAGGAACAAACGGAATCAGTAAAGCTGCTGCAATGGGAAAGAGAATAATCGTTGTTAGCCAAGGAAATTCTGTCATAAGTTCTCAATTCAGCAAGTGATTATGATGGCGGGGAGATGGGGAGATGGGGAGACGGGGAGACGGGGAGACACTTAAATTTAAAACATTGGGAAAGTTTTTAAAAACTCTTCTCTAGTTTTAGAATCTATACTATTTCCCCAACTCCAGACTTCCCTAATTCCCTTAGGTTACGCTTGAAACAACCACGAAGCCTAGTACCGCAGCAAAGATAATTAAAGCGTAAAATTGGGCGCGACCATTTTCTAGGTATTTCAAACCTTCACCACTAACAATGGCAGCTAAACCCGTTAAATTAACCGCACCATCTACTACCCGGTAATCCACTTCCATAATTTGCCTTGCTAAGCGACGCAAACCTTTAACAAAGGCAACTTCGTAGATGTCGTTGAGATACCACTTATTAAGGGAGAAGTTGTAGAGAGGTTTGATTTTAGAGGCGATCGCCCCAGGATTAATAACTTTGCGGGAATACATCAGTGAAGCCAGAGTGATACCAATTAAGGCAATACCCACAGAATTCCCTGCCATAATCAAAAACTCTGACCACTCAAAATGCGCTGCTTCTGCGACTGCTTCTGCGGCTGTTTCCGTGGGAGGATAGATAAATTCCTCAAAAGAGTTAGCCCAAGGGCGACCCAGCCAACCAATGAAAATTGAAGGGACAGCAAGAATGAGTAGAGGTAGAGTCATGGTTAAAGGAGACTCGTGGGGTTCGCTGCTATGGTGTTCACCATGGGTATCGTGGGCTTCTTCTGATTCTAGTTCCTTAACATTCATTGCCCCAGGGCCAAAAGCAGGTTGAGGTGCAACTCCAGCTTCTGCTTTTAAAGAAGCACGAATGGCCATATCATTACCACGAAACTCGCCGCCAAAGGTGAGGAAATACATCCGGAACATATAAAAGGCAGTGATTCCGGCGGTTAACCAACCGATGAACCAAAGGGCTGGGTTAGCAAAGAAAGCACTACCGAGAATTTCATCTTTTGACCAAAAACCAGCAAAGGGAGGAATGCCACAAATTGCTAAAGTCCCAACCAAGAAGGTTAGGTGAGTCATAGGCATATATTTACGCAAGTTACCCATTAACCGCATATCCTGGGCCAAAACTGGGTCATGACCAACAACGGCTTCCATGCCGTGAATTACTGACCCAGAACAAAGGAAAAGCATTGCTTTGAAGAAAGCATGGGTCATGAGGTGGAAAAGTCCTGCTGAGTAGGCTCCAATACCCATAGCCATAACCATATAACCTAACTGGGAAATGGTGGAGTAGGCTAAACCTTTTTTAATATCATTTTGGGTAATAGCGATGCTAGCCCCCAAAAAGGCTGTAAATGCTCCTGTCCAAGCAATGGTGTTCATGGCCACAGGAATATCGGCAAATACAGGATACATCCTCGCTACCAGAAAAACTCCTGCTGCCACCATCGTGGCGGCGTGAATCAAAGCAGAAATTGGCGTAGGGCCTTCCATGGCATCGGGAAGCCAAACATGGAGGGGAAATTGGGCTGACTTAGCTACCGGGCCTAGGAATACTAATACAGCGAATAGAGCAGCTAAACCGGCGGATAAAGCACCAGAAGTTACTAATTCTTGTAGGCGATCGCCCATAACTTCAAATTCAAAGCTGCCTGTAGCCCAATATAAACCGAGCATTCCTAGTAATAAGCCAAAGTCCCCTACCCTATTGGTCACAAATGCTTTTTGACAAGCATCAGCCGCCGCTTTGCGGTCGAACCAAAAACCAATTAGTAGATAGGAACACATTCCTACCAATTCCCAGAAAATATAAATCTGGACGAGGTTTGGGCTAATAACCAAGCCCAACATTGAAGAACTAAATAAACTTAAATAGGCATAGAAACGTACATAACCTGGGTCATGGGCCATATAACCATCGGTGTAGATCATCACCAAAAAGGCTACGGTGGTCACAACAACTAACATCAAGGCGGTGAGATGATCTATGGTATAGCCCATGGCCAGATGAAAGCTTCCTGCTGCTGCCCATTCAAAAGTACGGGTAAAGGTTTCGTGACCGTGAATTTGACTCCACAGCAAAGCAAATGACAAAACCATTGCCGCTCCCAAGAGGGAGATAATAAATACAGCATTTATTTGCCGTAGACGATTAGTCGCATTACTGAAGGAGATTAAGCCTAGGCCAACCAACATTGCTCCGGCTAGGGGCAAAAGTGGAATCAACCAAGCGTACTGATAAAGCGGTTCCATCACTTGTCTTACTTTATATTTCTTTACTTTTTAGAAGTACTCCTGACATTGTGACATAGACAGACCTCTAAGCAAGTCTCCATAATTAACACTTTAAGTAAAGAAAATGTTTTTCCCACCAAACAAACCCGCAGACTTGCTATAACAAGGGCGGGTTTTCTCACTAATTATGGGGTAAGGCAGATAGAAGGGTTTTTAGGGAAATATACTCTTTGGTTTGATTGTTAGTCCCCTATCATTACTTGTTGGTAAGGAAATATCAAAAAAAGCATCAGAGAAATTACAGAGGTCAGAAAACGCTAAAATAATTAACATTTTATTCAGTTCTTGACCCTTTTTAACTCCTTTTCTCTCAGGAAAGTTTACGCTTCTATATTCAAGTGCTACACAGTGTTGATACTCAATGTTCCTAAATGAGCTTTGAGGCTGGATTGTAAATCTTCTCTCCCCTGAAAAGTTTCTACACGATGCACTACTGTTCCCTTTTCTAGTAGAAGAACAGTTGGTAAGTTACTAAGGCGGTAGCTATTAGCCAACTTGAGATTTTTATCAGCATTAACTCTTGCTATCTTAACTTCGCAGTCTAATTCAGACTGTAAATTCCGTAGAATTGGTGAAACTAGACGGCATAAACCGCACCAGGGGGCCCAGAATTCTACAATAACGGGTAAAGGAGATTGCAAAACTTCTTGGTCAAAATTATTTTCACTGACAGAGATGATCATGATCCCGAAAGTTATCTATAGATTTGTTATTAATAATGATTTGAAAATTATGCTAACCCCAATGGGGATCAGCTAGTACAGGCGATTTTAGCAAAAATTTGTCTTAAAGTGATCAAATTGTTAATGGCTAGTTGCTAGTTGCTAGTTGCTAGTTGCTAGTTGCTAGTTGCTCCATCTCATTACAAACCTGCCCTGGCTGTTACTACCATCAACCAAGGATGTCCCCACCACAGTAATAGAGTAAAAGTAATAACTCCTACGTAAGCAGGACGGAGAAATTCTTGCCATTTCAGGGTTTGGCGATCGCTTAAAATAGCGGCGAAGGGAACAACAGAAGTCCTCGCTTTAGCAGCAAGAAAGGCTTCGCCGTAGCGCTTTTCTAAACGTTTGTCTCCGTGCCAAACGGCGAAGAGATGATGGGCAATTAAACCTAATGAAGTGAGAAGGGTAAAAGTTGTACCAATCCAAAGGGTATGGGCAATACACCAAATAATTTGTCCTACCATTTGAGGATGGCGAGTAATGCGAATAATTCCTGTTTCAAAAAGATGAACTTGAGGTTTTTGGATCGCAGCGATTTCCAGGAGGTTAAAAGTGGCTGGGTAAAGGAACAGAAAGGAAATAGCTGAAAGCATCCAGACTAAAGTTTTGATTCCCGGAATGCCTTGTACCTGCCAGAGAAATAAGCCGTCGTAATGATGGTTAAAAAAGTAAGTGATGAGGATGACGGCAAAAGGAATACTAATTAGGGCAAATATAATTCTATAAAGTCGGGGACTAATTTTAGCTTCTGCCCAAGGGCGCAGGGCTGCTAAGCCACTGTGGGTAAGGGCAAAGCCTAAAAGCATCAAGAGCATAATTCCATGACTCAACGTTAGCCAGTTTTCTGCTTGCATATGAATATTAGTTAATTCGTTAAAACGTAATTGTGAAAGTATTTTTGATGGCCATCTAGTTTGGATAGGCAAACTTACACCTATCTAAATGCAGAAAAATCTTTTTTCTGTTACAGAAGAAATAACGGATAAAACCCTTGATATTGAAGGGTTATTTTCTTTATATTGTACCTTCAGTTAGCTCTTTAACTAGTTTGAAATAAAAGATTTTCAATATTTAGCTGATCACAAAAAGGTTGTCAAGGAGATAATTCTCAAGATTACTTGATCCCCTTGGTGTGTTACTGTCAAATTCAGCAAGGTTATAGGCAACATTCACAATTCACAGCGCCCAAGAATTTATCGATCCCGATTGAGCGGCGGTGACTATTGGTTGCTTCTGTGCAAATTGGAATTTGGCGTAAAAAAACAAGGTATTTTTGCCTAATTTTTATTCTAGACAAAATCCCCTTGGAATCTCTGTTTCCTCATTTTTGATGTTAAGTCCTATGTCTGACATACCTTTTACTTTAGATCAACTCCGCATCCTCAAAGCGATCGCAGCAGAAGGGAGTTTTAAGCGGGCTGCGGATAGTTTATATGTTTCTCAACCAGCCGTAAGTCTTCAGGTACAAAACTTAGAAAGACAATTAAATGTACCATTATTCGATCGAGGAGGAAGACGAGCGCAATTAACAGAAGCGGGACACTTACTTTTAGAATACGGAGAAAAAGTTCTCTCTCTGTGCCAAGAAACTTGTCGGGCAATTGAAGATTTACAAAATCTTCAAGGGGGTACTCTGATTGTGGGTGCTTCTCAAACCACCGGAACCTACCTTCTTCCCCGCATGATTGGCAGGTTCAGACAGCAATATCCTGATGTGTCTGTGCAATTACAGGTTCACTCTACTAGGCGAACTTCCTGGAGTGTAGCTAATGGTCAAGTAGACTTAGCTATTATCGGTGGAGAAGTTCCTTCTGAATTGCAAGACACTTTAGAAATAACTCCCTACGCTGAAGATGAGTTAGCTTTGATTTTACCCCCTTTACATAGCTTAGCCAAAAGCGAATCTATACAAAAAGAAGACCTTTACAAAATACAATTTATTGCCTTAGACTCCCAATCAACTATTCGTAAAGTCATTGACCAAGTATTAACTCGTAGTGGTATCAACACAAAAAGGCTCAAAGTTGAAATGGAGTTAAACTCTATTGAAGCTATTAAGAATGCTGTTCAATCTGGCTTAGGAGCAGCTTTTGTCTCTGTTTCTGCCATCGAAAAAGAACTACAGATGGGCATTCTACACCGCGCTCAAATTCAAGATTTTGTCATTAAACGGACTCTTGCAGTAATTGTGAATCCAAACCGCTATCGTTCTAAAGCCGCAGAAGCCTTTAGTAAAGAAATTCTGCCCCTGTTTTCTAGCCAAGGAAGGAAATTCGGACTTAACCAGCATACAGAGTTAAAAAACTCTACTCAATCTCATATTGTCGCTCCTTAATAGGGAGTAGGGGGCAGGTAGTGGGGAATAGAAAATTTACAATTCATTGGCAAACACTATAAGATGAGCCTAATCGTAGTAGTTAAAATCGGGTTATTTAGTCAATGAAAATTCACTGCACCCGTCCTGGTTGTCCCCGACCAGAAAACTTTTTTGCTGATCTTGATGACGAAAATACCCTGATTACCACCCAGCAGAAGTATTGTACTTCTTGTGGAATGCCTTTGATCTTAGCCGGGCGCTATATTCCCTCCAAACTGCTTGGCAAAGGGGGCTTTGGTGCAGCATTTTTGGCGACAGATCGCTATACTCCCACCAAACGCCAGTGCGTAGCTAAACAGTTTCAACCTCCTGCTAATCTTAATCCTCAGCAATTACAAATTGCGAAAACTCTTTTTGAGAGAGAAGCTGAAGTTTTGGAACAGTTAGGTAATGAACATCCCCAAATTCCTAACTTGTATGCCTTTTTTCCCCTCATCATTCCAAGTATCAATTCTAGTGGGGAAGACCAGTTCTTTTATTTGGTGCAGAAGTTTATTGATGGCGAAGATTTAGAACACGAATTAGCTCGCAAGGGTAAGTTAACAGAAGAAGAAATTAGAGAAATTCTTACAGAAGTTCTTAAGGTTCTTAGTTTCGTTCACAGCAACGGTTCTATTCACCGCGACATTAAACCATCCAATATTATGCGAGAAAAGGGAGGGCGTTTATATTTATTGGATTTTGGTGCAGTTAAGCAAGTAACCAATGCTCCTGGGGCAGCAGGAGGTAGATCCACAGGCATTTATTCCATGGGATTTGCCCCTCCAGAACAAATGGCAGGTTCTCAAGTTTACCCTTCTACAGATTTGTATGCCTTAGCTGCTACTTGTATTAATTTACTAACTGGTAAGGATACAGAAGAACTTTATGACTCCTACAACAATACTTGGGACTGGCAGCCCCAAGCACCAGGAGTAAGCACTCAATTAGCTGAAGTTCTTAATAGAATGTTGCGGCGAACTCCTAGTGAACGCTTTCAAACTGCCCAAGAGGTTTTAGATGCTCTCAAGCCTCCTAAGAAATATAGTCCTCCCCCTCCACCTCCAACTCCAACCCCTTCTACTCCCGCCACTACCCCTACTCCAAGGGCTACCCCTCCAACACTCCCACCAACTCAGCCTCCAGTAAAAGTCAAGCAAGGTACGAAGTTTTCTTTAATAGAGACTTTAAGCGCGGCTGCTTTTACGGGTTTTGAGGGAGGGCTACTGTTTGTCGCTTTTGATAGCTTATTCGACTCTCCAGGGTTGAGTATGGGAATTTTTGGTATGGTGCTGGCAGGACTTATGTTTGCTGAATATCGTCGCTTCATTGAAAAGTGGGATTTTGCCATTATTGGCACAATTACTCTGCTATTAGTAATGTTCGTTCCTTTGCTTAATGATGCTGTAGGTGATCAAGCAATTGTTTTCGGTATAGCTATTTTTGCGGCGGCGGCAGCAGTTGCAATTACAGCTCTTTTCCGTTTAATTTATTTATTATTATCTAAGTTTCTTTAACTATCGGCTAGACCCCAGATATACCCATTCAATCTTTTATTGTTTAATAATCAGTGCTATTGTTTGCTTAGCTAAATTCACTATCTTCAAAAATATTTTAGCTTGCCTGCCATATTGGGTAGTATGGGTAGCACCATTAAGCCATTTAGTCATGGATTTATTAGTTGGTGTACATCCCATGCCTTTATTTTGGCCTTTAAATTCAAATTTAATTGTTCTTCCCTTCGGAGTATTACCAAGTGCGGGAAAACTCAATATTTTCAATCACTATTTTTGGCGAAATCTAGTTATAGAATCAGGTGTCTTACTACCAATCATAACGTTCTTTGTCCCGGCTTTAAACCAGCGTATAATTAAAGATAATTCTTTAACAAAGTTCTTGTTATTGCTACTATTTTGTACTTGCGGATTCATTAGCATAAATCTTAGTAGATAATATTTTTACGGTTCTACCGAACCTAGAATGCACAAAAGCGCTGAAAAACGCACCAAGTCTAATAAATTCGTTTGTTTATAAGAAATCAAACTATTAAAAGCCGAAGTGCTTATACAACAAGGCTTGTGCTAGTTATTTTTTAATGGTTTGACATTGCAAGTTTGGTAGAGCCATTTTTGACCAAGTTAAAGAGAAGTCTTACTTATCACTTTGTTCTTCACTAGAAGGCTGATAAGTTTCTCCATCAGGCATTCTTGCACCAGTTAAATCCGCACCTTCAAAGTTAGCTCCGTAGATATTAGCATCGATTAAATTAGCCCTCTTCAGATTTGCTCCTTTAAAATTGCCTTTAATCAGGTTAGCGTGGGAAAGAATCGCCCTCTCTAAATTAGCTCCTTCTAAATTTGTTCCTTGCAAATTAGCATGGCTAAGATCAGCCATTTTCAAATTAGCTCTAGCTAGGTTTAACTGAGATAAATTAACCCCATGAAGATCAGCTAGCTGGAGGTTGATTTTCTCTAGATGTACTTGTTCAAAAGTGGCATTCTGTAAATATGTTTGGCTGAGATTAGCATCGACTAAGTGAGTTTGAGAGAATGTGGCTTTTCTCAAGTCAGACTGTGTTAAATTTGCTTCAGCTAAGTAGGCTTGAGTCAAGTTGGCACTACCGAGCTTGGCTCTACTCAAGTCTGCATTAGCTAGAGAAGCTCTGGTTAAATTAGCGCTACTTAAGGAAGCATAAATTAAATAACTATCGTCTAAGTTGGCAAAAGTTAACGTGCAACTGCTTAAATTAGCATCCTTGAGATTAGCTCGGCTTAAGTCTGTGTAACTTAGATTGCTTGAATTCAAGTCAGCTTTCTCAAAAGAAGTGCAAGTTAAAGAAGTATTGGTTAAATTAGCATAACGTATGTCGGCTTGAGCTAAATTAGCCTTGCTCAAGTCAGCACCAGTTAAATTAGCTTCGTGCAAAATGATTTCCTGTAAATCTGCTCCTTGAAGAGATATTCCTCTTAAATCTGCTTCTCTAAATTCCCTTTTACCTTCAGCATATTGTTGAAGCAATTCTTCAGCTTTCATCATAAATTCAATGCTTATTAAGTTGTCATAGTTTTACATATAAACCGCTAGCCACTAGCAACTAGCAACTAGCTTTTTAACTGTTCAATCGTCGGCATTTTTGTAACCCGCATCAACTCAGTTATCGTAGCTATTTCTTGGTCGCGATTGCAGCCTGCTACTGCTAACACTTGCTTATCTTTGACGTAGTAAGCAATAAATTCTTGCTCCTCAACGTTACCATCAATAATAACTTCATCCCAACTTGTTGCATGACCAGCGTAGCGAAGTTTTAAATCATATTGTCCTGTCCAAAAGAAAGGGATTCCTTTAAACTTAACTTCTTTTCCTGCCATATTATAGGCGGCGATGCGACCATGTTGAGCTGCTAAACGCCAATGTTCAATGCGAGTGGGTTCTTCTGTTTGCCAGTAGGGAAAGCGAGCAATATCTCCGGCTGCATATAAACTTTCTTTTACCTGGAGGTATTCGTTGGTAGGAACACTGTGATCTTTTTCATTAATTTCTACTCCTTTTAAGTAATCGGTGGCAGGCTCTACTCCTACCCCAACTACTACTAAATCCGCAGTTAAGGAAGTGCCGTTTTTGAGAATTACCTCCTCAACTTTACCGTTTCCGACAAACTTAGTTGCTTTGGTTTCACTATGGAAAACCACACCATTTTTTTCATGTAATTGACGGAACATCTGCCCAATTTCTTCCCCAAGAATAGAGGCAAAGGGGACTGCATCGGGAGATACTACCGTGACAGCAATGTCTTGTTTCCTTAGACTTGCGGCAACCTCCATCCCAATAAAACTAGAGCCAATTACTACCGCTTGAGATGCTTCTTGAGCCGCAGCGACAATTTGTTGGGCATCTTCATGATTGCGTAGGGTGAAGATGTTTTTTAGCTCAAACCCAGGGACATCAAGTTTTCTCGCTTTGCAGCCTGTGGCTAGGAGCAAGGCATCGTAATTCATGGTTGAATCATCGGCAAAGGTAATTTGTTTTTGGGTGGCATCAACTTCCTTAACGCGATGATTGGTAAGCACTTCAATATTGTGTTGTTGATAAAATTGTTGCGATCGCAAGGGTAAGGAATTATCGCCGCTTTTTCCTTGTAAGTATTTCTTACTCAACATAGTGCGGTCATAGGGCAGCTCATCGGCGGCGGTGAGCATCACCACTCTGCCTTGAAACCCAGCTTGACGCAAAGTCTCAGCCCCATTAATTCCTGCTACTCCTGCCCCTAAAATCACAAACACTCTGCTATCAGCATCCGGATTATAGCTGGCCATGTTAGGAACACACTGCTGAGGTGCATTTTCAGGAACTGTGACTACAATATCATTTCCTTTAACTTCTACTTCATAAGCCGGTAAATCATCTAAAGCCGGGGGTTCAAGCATTTCGCCGTTTTTAGCCTGAAAACAAGCATTATGCCAAGGACAAACCAGGCGATCGCCTTTGAGAACTCCATTGATTAATTTAGCCCCATAATGAGTACAATTGGCCCCAGTAGCAAAGAATTTCCCTTCTACTTTAGTCAGCAAAACCTTAGTTTTTGCTACGGAAACTTCTTTCATTTCCCCATCTTGCAAATCACTAACCTGGGCAACAACAGTGCTAATGCTACTCATTTATCCTTCCTTGATACCTATATTTTCTACCTTCTCAAAAGCAGTCAAGACAACCATCTGGCGAAAGTGATAACAACCACAGCTTAGTAATTGACCCTAAGATAGATAGATATAGCACTTTGTGGGTAGTTGACCTTAATTAAGGTAGATAAAAGTCAATCTCCAGGTAATTGGCTAATTAAGGGGGTAGAGATATCATCTCCTTAGATAAGAGGCGAATTTACCATTAACTATGTATGTAATCGTTGTAGGTGGAGGGTTAGTTGCCCGTTCCTTAATATCTCAAGCAATTGAAGATGGCCATGCCGTAGCAGTTATAGAAGAAGATGAAGAACGGGCTAGAGTAATGTTGAAACAACATGATCAGGTACAAGTCTTTCAAGCAAGTATTGCTCAAGGTGGGATTCTAGAGGAAGCTGGAGGCAAAAAAGCAGATGTGTTATTTGCCACCACCGAAGACGATTCAGCTAACTTAATGGCTATGGTTTTAGGAAAAGAATATGGCATTAAGCATCTTGTGACTATGCTTAGCGATCGCAAACATAAAGATATGTTTGAAAAACTGGGTTTTCAAGTATTAGTAGATCCAGAAAAACTTATCGCCCAGCGATTATTCAGTTTTGTGGACAAGTCTGAGAAAGAGTAATGAATCCTTACCTCAAGACGATTTGCCGCGATCTTGGTTTACTACTGCATATTCCCGGAGCTATGGCTCTAATATCGGTGTTAGTATCCTTAGCCTGGGGAGAAGTATATGCAGTGCGCCCTTTTATTGTTACGGCTATAGTTACTTTTGTGACTGGTCAAGTATTTTATCAGCAATGCAAACAGCCTAAATCATTAAAGATGCGTCATGCGATGGCGATCGCTGCCCTTGGTTGGCTGATTTTACCTTTGTTTGCAGCGATTCCCTTTTTAATGATTGCTACTAAACTAGCTGCTTATACGGATACTGGAGCAACAGTTTTGTACTTTCAAAAACCTTGGAATGCTGTATTTGAAGCTTTTTCTGGGTTCAGCAGTGCTGGTTTAACCATGGCTATTCGGGCGAGTGAATTACCCCATTGTTTACAATGGTGGCGCTCTTTGATGCAATGGGTAGGAGGGGTTGGGGTTATTGTTTTAGTTCTCTCTGTCCTCGAACCTAGTACTGATCCCTATCAACTTTACAGTGCCGAAGGACGTTCTAAAACCATTGGCTTGACAGTAAGGGCAACGGTACGCAAGATTTGGTGGATTTATATTCTCTATACCATCGCTAGCATCATGCTTTTACGGGTGGCAGGAATGGGTTGGTGGGATGCCCTTAATCATGGTATGGCTGGTATCTCTACCGGAGGTTTTAGTACTCAAGATGATAATCTTGGTTCTTTTGCTCCTAGTGTCCAAATTGCCGCTATTCCCATTATGATTTTGGGGGCAGTAAGCTTTGCAATGCACTATCAAGTCTTACGCTACGGCAATATAGGAGTTTTGTGGAAAAATACCCAACATCGAGCTTTGGTTATTTTACTATTGTTGGGTACTCTGTTACTTTTGCTGGCTAACTATTCTTTAGATAATACCTGGCTGTGGCGAGATACTATTTTTCAATGGGCTTCCGCTTTAGGAACCTGCGGATTTGGTAGTACGGATCTTAAAGGGTGGAGTGATAGTGCTAAGTTGTTGTTAACTATGGCTATGTTCATTGGCGGCACTGCTGGTTCAACGGTAGGGGGCATAAAATTAGAACGGGCGGTGGTTCTTTATAAAGCAATATTGTGGCGCTTCCAACGCTTGAAAATGAAGCCCCACCAAATGATGCGTTTCAAGTTAAACGGGGAAGTTTTAACTGAAGCTGAAGCAAGTCATAGGGTGGAAGGAGCCGCCGTTTTGGCCCTATTGTGGTTAGGAATGGTGATTGTCGGTATCTTTGTGTTGTTGCAGCTAGCCTTGCCAGCCCACACCTTAATTGATGTTATTTTTGAAGTCACCTCAGCCCTTGGTAGTGTTGGTTTATCTACTGGTATTACTAGCCCTTCTTTGCAATGGCCTGGTAAATTGGCCCTGATTATGTTTATGTGGATGGGAAGATTAGAAATTATTCCCGTTTTAGTATTAATTTCTGCTTGCCTCAAACCTTTTGCTATTCATCGTCCGGCTTCTAGGAGATTGAGGAATAAGTAATTAAGGCTCAGGGGTAAAATGTTTAATGACAAATGATCAATGACAAATAAGATGGCTAATTGGCAACAAGCGATCGCACATATTGCTCATGATGCGGAACAGCATTTTGATAAGTTGAGTTTTCGTTTGAAAAAGCGTTTAGGAATTAATGATCCTCTGCAAGTTCTTCCTTATTTAGGTTATGGGACAAAAAACTTGCTTCGGTTTAGGGGTCGAGTTTTAGAAGATGAAGGTATCACTAAAGCCAGCGATCGCGATACAGTTTGGCACAATTTGCTTAATATGTATAAACGCTTGGAAAGTGATGAAGTACCTGGGGCTAAGGTAGAAGTTATTTTCAATGAGCAAGAAATTGAGTTTGTGGCTGATGAAGAAGGTTTTTTCTTGGTAGAACTTTCTCTCGACAAAGCTTTAGAAAAAGATGCTTATTGGCAAGAAGTTAACTTAGAATTAATTGAGCCAAAAAGCAAGAAGCAATCCGGTGTAAGTGCGGTGGCTAGGGTGATGATTCCCCCTGAGAAAGCTGAATTTGGTGTTATCAGCGACATTGACGATACAATCTTGCAAACCCATGCTTTTGATTGGTTACAAATGGCTCGTTTAGTGTTTCTTAATAATGCCCATACTCGCTTACCTTTTTTGGGAGTTGCTAGTTTTTATCAAGCTTTACAAAGAGGGATTAAGGGTGATAATTACAACCCGATTTTCTATGTTTCTAGTAGTCCTTGGAACTTTTTTGATTTGTTGTGGGAGTTTATCGAGTTAAACGAAATTCCGGTTGGTCCTTTACTTTTACGAGATTACGGACTTTCTCAAGAAGATCCCTTTTCTGATGGTCATGAAAACCATAAACTCAGCAAAATTAAGCCTATTCTAGAATTATATACTGATTTATCTTTTATTTTAATTGGGGATAGTGGTCAAAAAGATCCAGAGATTTATACTCAAGTAGTACGGGATTATCCTGGACGCATTTTAGCTATTTATATTCGTGATGTAACTACTTCCCCTAGTCGCCAAGAAACGATTAATATTTTAGCAAAAGAAGTTAGTTCTTTAGGTAGTCAGTTAATTTTAGTTCCCGATACAGTTTCTGCGGCTAAACACGCTATTGAAAAAGGGTGGATACCGGCTACAAGTTTGCCAGTTATTAAGACTCAGAAAGAGGAAGATGCGAAGGAACCAGGGGAGTTAGAACAGTTGTTGCAAACGGCGAAGTAATAGCAAATCCTATTTTAACCCAATTTGCTATGAGAGCATCTCAAATTGGTAAATACAGGCTTTAGCCGTCAACTTGATATTAGCTTCACTGAAGCAGCAAGAAATGTATTCTTAAAGCTAACAGCTAACAGCTAACAGCTAATAGCTAACTTCACAGACAAACTATTTCTGCAAAACTGAGATGCTCCCATTTGGTATTAAGCTGATGTGCATTTAAACTGTGTATTACTCAACTAAGAAATAAGCCCTAAAAACCTCCCCCCATCTCCCTATCTCCCCATCTCCCCATCAAACCTAATAAGTAAATTAAATGCCTGACAGCTTACTCAATTACTTCCCCATCTATCTTGGCAGTAATTACGAATTTCGCTAGGTTTGTCTAATTTTCTGGTGGAGTTGTTGACACGGATAAATAAGCTTTCTTCTTGTTCACCATTTTTGTTTTTAGTCTGAATATAAATAGGGCGAGGGGAAGGTTGTACAGTTATTTTACAAACGTCTTTTTGTTCTACTTTAGAGAAGGTTATACAAACATAAGGGGCGGAGTCTTTGCCTATTTCTCTTTGTAAGAGTAAGTCCGTTAAAAATAGTTCATAGGCATCTTGTTTGTTACCTTTTTTCAGAGTTTGATAATCTGCCTCTAAGCCAATTACGTTACCGTTATCTTCAACGCCAATTAATAATGTTCCCCCGCGACTATTTAGGAAGGCGGTGACGGTTTTGACGATGATTTGTTCCATAACTTTACTCTTTTTGTTCTCCCGCAAGTCCCAACGGGCAGTAGATTTAAACTCTAAGGTGGCGCTTTCTCCTTGGGTGATTAAGTTGACTATTTCTGGATCGCCAGATAGGGGAGTAAAGTTATGATATTCTGTGAGGGCTGCTTGTTTTGTTTCTTCAGAAATGAGGGGGAAGGTGTTAAGAATGTGTTTGAATTCTTGTTCTGTTAAGCCGTAAATATGGGCGATGATGCCATCAAGTTCGGCGCGAAGTTTTGCTCTTTGGGTTTCGTCCGTTACGCCGTTTTTATGGGATTCTAAGCCAATTTCTTGGGCAAGTTGGTCAAATTCTGGAGTTGTGCAAATGAGTTTTGCGGCACGTTCTACTATTTGTTGGAAGTGTTTATCTTTTTCGGTTAGGCGGGGGATGGGGAGTTGATAAACGTAGAACATATTACAATGAGCAGTGACTTTTTGGCGAATAACCCAGTCACAACAAAAACTATTTAGTATGGAAACTACTAATAATGATTCTTGAATATTCTCTAAAGGATTAGCAATTACTAAAGTATTTCCAGTAAAAATGTTTTCAGAAATAATTGTGGCAATCATTGTTCTTTTATCTGTATTCCTAGCAATATCTCTAAATCCCAAACGATAACATTGATAATCTAAGGTTTGACCTTTATCTTCTTGACCTCTTTTTAATACAGCTTCTCTTCCCTCTTCTTCATCAATCCAATATCTCGGTTCAGCCCATTGATGAGTAAACTGATGAATCATTTTCCCTTCATACAAGGGGAGTCTTCCTTTTGCTGGTTCAGTTTTGAACAAATACGCATCATCAGTCATATTCAACTCACGATGTAATTCTAAATTCCATTTACCAGGTATTTCTTCCCCCAATAAAGGAAATTTCGCCATTTTTTCAGCGATAGTAACATCTAAATTACTTTTAAACTCCATCACTGAGATAGAATCCGGTGATAACTTTTTAATCAATTCAATTGAAATATTTAAGGTTTCTTCATCAGGAAAATGCTGTAATTCTTGCACATCGTGACGCATAAACTTAGCCGGAAATTGTTTTGTTTGACTATTCTTTTCAAAAGTTAAAACCACAAACTTAAAACTTCTGTGAACTCCTTCAAAAATAGTCTTGCGATTTTCAAAACAGAATAATCCTGTTACTTTCGTTTCAGTAAACAACATTTCCCGGAGTTGCTTACTACCTAAATCTGTATAAATCCCACTAGGTATTACCAAACCACATTCACCATGAGAACTTAAAAGATTATGACATTGTTCAACAAACAATTTATACAAATTTATATCTTTGCCATGTCTCCTACCATTAATAATAGGAACTTGATTCTCATATTGAGGTGCAATTCTAAAGTATTCTCTTGTATGCTTGAAATTACTTTGGTATTTTAACCAGTGTTTCTGTATAGTTTTATTAGCAAGTAAACGTTTTTGTTCAGCTTTAAATGCTTTTAAAGACATTTTCTTTTTAGAAACGTCCTCACTATACTGACTAAAAAATTCTTTGGCATCATGCTGAAATATCTCCCAAGGTGGATTAGTAATAATCGCATCAAACCCGCCTTTATCCGCAATCACCTCGTTAAAATGATAGCCCCAATGAAAGGGCTTCAATCTAGCAATATCCTCTATTTTCAATAACCGCTTCTTTGCCTTCCCTTTCAATTGTGCTTCTTCGTACTTAATCCCTAACTTGCTACTAAACTCATCTAACAATAACTGATTCAACTTTTGGGTTGATTCTCTATTAACTAACTGAATATGATCACGTAAACTTTGTAAGCGAGAATCTTGATCTGTCCCTTCCACATCCCCAGACTTAAAAGCGTGTTCCTTGTACATAGCCACACTTTTATTCTTCTCTACCAGAATTTTTTGATACTCTGAAGCTGCTAACTGAGGTAAAAAATTTCCTTGCACTGCTACGGGTTCAAAAATAGCTTTTTGAGTGGGTTCAACTCCATACTTTTGCTGCCCCTCCAAACTAGAAAAAGCATCTCCATCCACTTGTATTAAACCAATCAAAGAATTACCCACCATAATATTAAAATCAATATTAGGTAAAGGTTCCAACTCTTCCTTTGTTTGTGCGGAAGAAACCAAAGCTAAAAACAACCGCAACTTAGCAATTTCTGTAGCTTCCTCCATGATATCCACACCATAGAGATTGTCGGTAATAATGCGCTTTTTAACAAAATAAGCTAAAGAAGGATGGGAATTATGAATCTCTTTTAGCCATTTTTTTAACTTCCGACTTCCCTTTAACTCAATCGTACCAATTACTGCTGTGTAAACAGAAATTAGCGTCTTCATTCCTGCTACTAAAAATGCCCCCGAACCACAAGCAGGATCAAGTATAGTTAAATTAGGTAAAATATCTGCAACTAAAAGACTACAAAGATTACTATCTAACTTCAACAACAACTCATTAACACTCTTGAAATCCGTCTTCCCCTGATTATTAACCCGATCTACAATCAACTTATTAATAGTGCGATCGCATAAATATTCTGTAATCTCCGGACGAGTATAATAAGCCCCGTACTCTTTTTGGTTAATATATTTTTCAAAAATATAACCCAACACATCGGGATTCATCTCATCATCTTTTCCCCCCGGAGTATCATCAAGATTCCAAGAATAACGAGAAAATAAATCTAAAACCTCCTCAAAAGCCGCATCAGCAATAAAAATTTCAGTGTATTTCTGTTCAATAGGATGTTGCAGAAATAGCCCCCCGTTGAGATATTTAACCTCACCAATCAACTCAACAACAGCATCATCTCGTTCACTTTCTCCCTTACCAAAGCCATCAAAAAATAGCGCTTGTAAAAACTCCCGATAATATCGATCTTCTCCCCTCGCCTTACTTGCAACTAACTTATTTTGTAAATAATCAACATCAGTATCAATAAACCCCTTGCGTTGCAAAAAATAGACAAACATCAAACGATTCAACAACACAGAAGTATACCAACGACGGTCACTTTCAGTATCAATTCCTTTCACAAAATCAAGAAAATGTAAATGCTGTTCTTGAAACTCTTGATAAAACTTCTTAGTAACTCGTTCAATATCAAAAGCACTTTCAAGTTTTTTAGCAACTTCAACAACAGAAAGCCCTTCATACTCTTCTAATTTAGTAATATCAAGAATCAAAGAACTTAACTTACTTAAAAATGAATCCCCCGGTTGCCCCTTCACATAAAGATGATCACGAATATAACGCTTTGTCCCCTCTCGCTTCACCCAATACCATAAACTGCGTGTCCTCTCCTCATCCACAAAAATTAACAGGTTTTCCGCCACCCGTTGTTCAATTTCTTTATGTATCGCTGTGCGAATCTTCCCATCAGGAATCTCTCCTTCTGCCCCAGTTACCTCAAAAATAGCCACCTTCGCTGCTTCGGCTATCCTATAGTAATTATAAGTTTTTTCCTCAATTTCCAAGGACTCCAACTTCTTGCTAGATGGTTGATTCCACCCTAATTCCTCAATAAATGCGTCCTGAAAGCGAAACTCGTCTACAAAATCACGGATACGTTCAAAATTGAGTGCCATCAGTATACTTAATTTCTACCTTAATATTTTAGGCTAAATTTCCCATCTATAGCCTTAATCTACAGTTTCAGCCCCTGTAGCAAAACCCGTAAACTCCCGTATCTCAGGTTCATGAAACGCCAAAACTATATCCTGCTTAGGTACTCCCATCTCAACTAAGCGGTTAGCAAATCCCCCCTCTGTACCATCATGCTGAATCCAGATTTTTCCCTTCTTAATATCCATATGCACAATGCAACCAAAATCCCGCTTATTGCCGCGCCAACCCACATACAGTAATTGATAGTGATCTTGCTGGATATCAAATACAGTTTGAACTTCATACTCTGGTGCATTCCGTTGCTGTGAAGCCTGTTTAGCCCGCTCAGAAAGAAGATGTTTTATATACTGACGATATTGTTCTACAGCCATTGAACAATTACCTCCTGCTTGACATCATAAATCACTAATCGTAATTGATATCTTTCAACTGCTGCGGTAATAAAGCGTCGCTGGAAAAAAGTCTCATAAATTGGCAATCGCACCGCCAAATAAAGTAAGCGATCTGGTTCAATTTTTGCTAGTGCATCTCGGTAATTGAGGAATTGACCTAACGCCGTATGAAAGTCAGAAACGTTAGATGGACTAATAAAACTTTTCACTTCCACAGCAACTTTTTGATTTCCTCGTTCTGCTGCTAACAATTGTTCTGCGGCTAAATCAATTTCAAAGTCTACATCGTCGATACTAATTTCGTAAGGATCGGCTGTAATCTGCCAATTGTCTTTTTCTAGAGCAGTTCTCACAACATTATGAAATCTATCTCTCGCCATTTTTAATTATCTATCATACCTTTCATTTGCTCATTTCTATCTCCATACTCGAAGACGAGAAATTAGGATAAGCAAAAAAGAAAAGAAATTTTCTATCTTTTGGTTGTATTACTGTTTAATGATAATATTTTATAAGGGGAAATAGATGCTTCGTTTCAGAAAATTGCGAGTATTTCCATTATCTAAAATAATTTTACACTGTCAAGGGAAAAATAAGGTAGAATTCGAGAAAAAAATGTAAATTTTTGTAAAGTTATTTTACCCATACTGCTGAATATGAGGGCTTTGCCGTTTTCCTCAAGAGCGTGTTGGAAAAGCGGAGAATTAGGTAGGATAATATAAGCCTCTTGTAAAAATGAATGCTCTCGTTGAGTTATGCACAATGAACCCGATGAATTATGAATAGCATAAGTATTAGTGAAGCGGTTAGAAAATTACCACAACTTGTTGAAAAAAACTCTGAAGAGAATAAAGTGATTACTTTAACTGAAGACGGGCAAGCAAAAGCAGTTTTACTTAACTGGGAAATGTTTGAGTATCTAATTGGTATTAAAAAATATTTACGAAAAGAGCTATTACCTTTAGAAAAATTAGAAAACAGCATGAGAAATTCTCTGAAAGAGGCAGGGTATAATTCCCCAAGTGAAATTATCCAGTTGGTACAAGATGTTAAGAAGGAAATGGCAAATGAAAGGGATTATTGTTCTGAGCAATTAATGGTTGAAGAGGAAATAGAAACTAATTTATGATGGACTTGCCCACTTGCATTTTTTGGATACTAATGTTTATATTATTGGTGCAATTGAGGCAGTAAGTTATGAACGTGAAATTCTTAACTGGCTTGGTTGGGAAGGTAAAATATCAGAATCTGAATTGGTTGAGGTAGTAGTATCAGAGGAGGTGTTTGAGCAAATTTTGCGTGTAGCTAAACGTTTGCGAAACAAAGATTGGGGTGGTGATTTGTTGAGTCGTCTTTGGACAAATTTTAATCTTTGCTATGTGATACTTGATGATCATGAGTATACCCAAATATTAAACACAGGCATAATACCACGTGAAGATATAGGAGTTTACTTAACGGCTCAAGGTGGAAATGCTCAATGTTTTGTCTCTTCTAATCATAAGTTAATTCGCGCTTTAGTAACAGAAACAGGAGAGTTTGAGTGTTTGACACCAGAAGAATTTGTTAATCAATATTTTTAGATAGAAAAGAGACTTTCTTTCCTTTGGTTGTATCGCCGTTTGATGGTATTATTTTATAAGGGGAAATAGATGCTTCGTTTCAGAAAATTGCAAATATTCCCATTATCTAAAATAATTTTACACTGTCAAGGGAAAAATAAGGTAAAATTCGAGAAAAAAAACGTAAATTTTTGTAAAGTTTAGATGTGATATATAGCAATTCTATAACTTGTGAGGTGCGGCCTAGATTGTGGTTTTTTGCTAATAGCTAGTTGCTAGTTGCTAGTTGAAAATATGGAAACAGACTAAATGTACCTCATGAGTCTGAGAAACGCTATAAAGTTCTTTTGCCCATACTGCTGGATATGGTTGATTAGACTTGCTTTAAAACATTTGCCCACCATTACCAAAGGTTCCCTTTAAATCGCAATTGTTAAAGTTCGTTTCGTTTGAGTATTTATCTCCTCGAAGCAGAGAAATCCTTCTTGAGTGCAATCATTAAAATGCGACTCAACTTCAACTATAATCTTGATTTGACTTATGAAATTTCCCTACCAACTAACTCTTCCCGGTATTCTTGTCCTTTCTTTATCTACTGGGATTTTCGTTAACCAACCTTCAGTTGCTGCTGCAAAAGTAGAAATTGCTGAAACGATGACAGCAGAAGATTTCCTCTCCGAAGGTATAGAATTATTTGAACAGGAACGTTATGAAGAAGCGATCGCATCCTTCGCCAAAGCTGTAGAGATTAAGCCTAATTACTATCAAGCTTGGTATCTTCACGGTGTTGTCCTAGATATGTCAGGAAAGTTCTCAGAGGCATTAGTTTCCCTCGACAAAGCGATAGAGATTAAAGCTGACTTTCATTATGCTTGGCGTAGTCGCGGTATTGTTCTAAACAAGTTAGAAAGATACGAGGAAGCATTAGCTTCATATAGCAAAGCGATAGAAATTAAACCAGACTACTATCAAGCTTGGTACAATCGCGGCAATGCCCTATATAAGTTAAAAGATTATCAGCAAGCAGTAGCATCCTTCGACAAAGCTTTAGAAATTAAACCAGACTACTATCAAGCTTGGGACAGTCGCGGCAATGCCCTATATAAGTTAAAAGATTATCAGCAAGCAGTAGCTTCTTATGACAAAGTTTTAGAAATTACACCTGACGATCACGTAACTTGGTACAATCGCGCCATTGCCTTAGATAATTTAGAACAATATGAAGAGGCGATCGCCTCTTATGATAGAGCTTTAGAAATTGTACCCAACAACTTTATTGCTTGGTATCGTCGTGGCATCTCCTTAGATATGGTGGGGAACCCTTCAGAAGCATTAGTTTCCCTTGACAAAGCTGTAGAAATTAAACCCGATTATCATTATGCTTGGTATAGTCGCGGTATTGTGCTAGAAAATTTAGAACAATATGAGGAGGCATTAGCTTCGTACAACAAAGCGATAGAAATTAAACCTGACTATCATTATGTTTGGTACAATCGCGGTTTAATTTTATCTGACTTAGAAAAGTACTCTGAAGCAGTTGCTTCTTTTGGTCAAGCTGTAGAAATTAAACCTGACTATTATCAAGCTTGGTATCGTCGTGGTGTTTCTTTAGAAGAGTTAGAACAATACGAGGAGGCATTAGTATCATACAACAAAGCTGTAGAGATTAAACCTGACTATTATCAAGCTTGGAATAATCGCGGCATTGCTCTAGGGAAGTTAGGCAAATACTCTGAAGCATTAGCATCCTTTGAGAAAACTTTGGAAATTGAACCCAATAACTATATAGTTTGGTATAATCGCGGTCTTGCCTTGGAGAATTTAGAACAATACTCCGAAGCATTAGCATCTTATGATAAAGCTTTAGAGATTCAGCCTGGTTATCAAGCAGCAATTAATAATCGCAGAATTCTCTTGGAACAACTAGAAAGTAGAAAATAGGGGGGGCGAAAAAGAAGATATTCGTTAATTTGAGTCTATCTCAAATATTTGCCCACCACTGCCTATTAATTTTGGTGGGCAGACATAGCCAAATCACGGTATTTTGTCAAATAAACTTTTTGGGTGTGACATTAATTAATGGAGCGTAATGATATTTTTTTAGGTCTTTGCAGAAAAAATGAGTTTGATAATCACCTTAAATCAAGCTTTGAGAAGAGAAGCTTTGATCTTAGTTATAAAAACCCTAAAATAACATGAGGTAATAATAGCTCAAAAGGCGCAATTGTGTAAATAAGGGTCTTGACAAAAGCAAATTATTTATCTTTGTAAAGTTTGTTTTTCCAATCAATACGGGCAATAAGGTACAACAAAACTAATATGAGGTGTAGGTGCGTTAATGTTCAAACAATCCCATCGAACAAATAATCTGAGGTTCTTGTTTTCTTCCTTCTTCATGAATAAGGCAAAGACGATCATCTAAATACAATGCAACTACCAACTCTGCTAACTGCTGATCATCCACACCACTTTTTAAGGAACGATTCAGCCGATCAATCGCCGACTGCCTCAAAGGATATTGATAAATTTGGTTAATCGCCTTTAGCAAATCTTGAGTTGCAAACAACGTCCCCTTCACCTGGGTACTATAACGCTTCAACCTCTCGTAACTGCGGAACCTTGCCCCCGAAGGACGGCCCAATTGCCCTCCGGTACTAGCTTCTGTATCAATAATAAACTTACTCCCCTGGCTAACCAAATCATGATGTTGGGGATGATGGGGAAAAGCGGGGGTATCAGGATGACAAGCCGCTGCCCGGAGAATTGCAAACTGAGATTCGGTAACGCTTTCCCCTGCTTTGTTAATCCAAGCCAAAGCATCATTACCTTCAGCCGTTTTCATATAAAGTAAAACCCCTTCGGGGTGAGTTGGGGTAGGGTTATGGTGACGGGTAGCATAAACAACGTTGTTGAGATTTTCAATTATCTTTTTCAAAGCCGGGTTTGCATCAACGGCATTTTTCCAAATTTGGTAAGCTTCTGAGGTTAAATCCACCTCCGTATCCTCCTCACCATCCAGAATCCCCGACTTTTCATGATAAAGATCCAACATAACTTGTTCATCTAGATCATCTTCAAAAAAAGCTTCATCAGTACCAACAACCTCAGCATTCTCCTTTAACCGTTGCCGCAAACGACTCCGCAAACGAATCACTTCTTCTACCCCTTCAGCCGGGAGGAAAGAGTAACAGAGGATTTTTGCTGCTGCTTGCCCAAAACGATCAACCCTTCCCGCCCTTTGAATTAAGCGGATTATCGCCCAAGGCAAGTCATAATTAACAACGATGGCGCAATCTTGAAGATTCAACCCCTCACTAAGGACATCTGTAGCGATTAAAATGCGTAACTGATCCTCTTCTGGTAGAGATTTACCATTACTTTGGGGACTAAACTGCCAGGCTGTCGCAGCGGGATTTGTAGAGTTTCCTGTCACCCCAGCAACCCTTTTAACACCGCGTTTTTGCATTTCCGTGGTAAGATAATTCACCGTATCAGCAAACTGACTAAAAATAAGCACTTTTTCTTGGGGATGGGTGGTGCAAAGTAAATCAATTAAAACTTGTAGCTTCTCATCTTGATCAGCTTGCCAGTTACGGCAACTTGATAGCAACTTCAGCAAAGTCAAACAATCAGCCCGTAAATCTTTCTTTAAAGAAGCTTTGAATAACTGGGGGCGAATCCATTTAAAACGCTTCTGATAACGGGTAGCATATTCTTGATAAACCTGTGCCGCACGTTGTAAATATTCCTCTTCTGTTGCCGTTACAAAGGTTGCACTCAGATCACTAACCTCCTCATCCTCCCATTGAGAAAAGAGAGTGTCATCATCACTTTGCTGAGGATCGAGAAGACTAGCATCTTGGGAACCGATGGGTAAAGGAAGCTGACGGGCGATTCCATACAGAAAAATATAGTTACGGAGAAGATGGCGATCAATCGACTGCAAAAAGGCAATACCACTACTTTCTAAGCGTTTAAAAAGATTGGTACGACAAAAACCCATCAAACGTTTACCACCACGGGATAAATCTTTAATTTGCCCCAACTCTTCCCCCGTCATCCCCTTACCTTTAGCTGATTTTGGGGAAACTGCATAGTTACCTAAACCATAGCGGGGTAAATTCAACTCACCCAGGGTAGTAACCATCTCCTCAGAATACAACCTACCATTCTTCGTTGAGTCGAAAGTCAAAGTTTGGGGTTTGCGTAAAGGAAAATAAGATTTAGAACCATCAGGATATTCTAAATACTTGCGCCCCGTAGCATCTTCTTTAGCATAGTTATTTTCAATAAAACTGCGAGTCCGTCGCACCATATAATGGCGCATTAATTCTCGCCAATCATCGGCATATTCACTCTTTTCAAAAGCAGCCAGGGAACGAACCGGGGCTTGATGTTTGCGACTAAATTCAATTTCTCCCCCCATCTCCTTCAATAATTTTTCTGGGCGAGTTCCCAAGTCTTGATCTTCACCAATAAACAGGCGTAATTGACTAGATAAATCCAAATAAGTCTTATTATAAGGAGTTGCAGTAAGTAAAATGCAACGGCTTTCATTGAGGGCAATATATTCTGCGATCGCCCGATAACGTTTCCCCTGGCGATTCCGCAAATTATGACTCTCATCAATTAAAACAACCCGATAACGCCTTTCTTGAGGGAGTTCTGTTTGTACTCTACTCAAAGATAGTACTTTGCCACGAAGCTGATAATTATAAACATACTCTTGCCACATCGGTACTAAATTTTTTGGACAAATAATCAGCGTCTCTAAAAAAAAGTCCTCTTCTAAAATTTTCGCCAAAGTCGCCGCAATGCGAGTCTTACCCAAACCCACCACATCCCCAACTAAAACCCCACCCCGACGATTAAGATGCCGGGCAGCAATTTTTACGGCTGCTTTTTGAAACTCAAATAACTCCCCGCTAACACTACGAGGAATACGATATTCCGCTAAACCTGCCCTCGCTTCTGAAGATAAATGATAAGCAATCTTAAGATAAATATAATAAGGCGGAAGCAACTTTTCTCGCGCCCAACTCTCTTCTATAGCTGCAATAATCTCCTCAGAAACATCAATACACCACCTATCCTCCCACCTCGCCTCAAACCACCTTTGTAGCTTTTGACAAGCATCATGATCAAGGATATCAACATTCAATTCCCCCTGATTTTGCAAACCTGATAAAGTGAGATTGCTACTACCCAAAAAACCGATTGTCGGGTTATTGAGATCATCACGATGAATTAAATAAAGTTTGGCATGGAGAGGATAGCGGAGGAAAAACTTAACCCTAACCTTCTTTTCTTGAAGCTGCTTTTGCAGTTGCCGCAAAGCCTGTTCATCTTTATTTGTCGGTACACCCCAAGTTAACTGTTGACAAAAATCCTGGGCAATTTGTTTTTTCCACCGCAGTACCTGACGATTATCAAGCCCGCCATAATCATTCCCCAGTGCCAAACTACGATGTACCTCAGTTTCTGGTAATCTTTGCATACCAATGAGGAGGCGACAACAAGAATCTTTAGTCCCCGCAAAATGTTCAATTTTATCAGCAATTTTCTGCCAACCTCGAAGATTAAAATAACCAACGCAAAAGTCTGCCCCCTTTGATATATCAAGGGTAGGGCGTAAAATTGGGAGCAGATGTTGTTCAATATTATCAAAAATGCGCGTCATGTTGAAAAAGAGAAAAAGTCTAAGGAGAGTCTTGAAAGATACTTCAAATTGGGGACGTGATCTTTGTTAATCGCGTCCCCAATATATAGCACTATGGAATTAAGTTAGAACTTCTCTAAATTTAAGATTATTTAACTTGCTTCTAAGTACAGACTGCGCTAGACAACTTAAACAGATCATCAAAGATATAGTTGAGCGATACCAGTGATATTGTCTGCACTGTATCCAGAGGCGATCGCATGGATAAAAGTTTGTTGAGTCGCTGCTGCTATGGGTAACTTACCACCATTAGACATCTCCGATAATTAAAAATCAAATCAATTCTCATACCGAAATTATCAATTCTTGTTACCGTTCCCCGTTCCCTGTTCCCCGTTCCCTCTTTTCCGGAGATGTCTATTGGTTTGAGCCGTTTTCACTGCATAACTCAAATCTTTTTCTACCAATTCAATGGGAAACATATGTTCCCCTCAAAGTTAGATTGTTTATCGATTTTCTTAAGCAGAATTTTTTAAAATAGCGATCGCCATACTTTTTAAAACTCAAGTTAAACCGTACTGGAGGCTTATCGCTTATGAAATTAGCCCAACTCAAACAGGAAGTCTATGAATGCTGGGAAGACTTGAGTAACTTTCAAGACGCCCTCCTTCAGCCAGAAAACTTTAAGTCAGATTAGCAGCTTTTTCTTCTAGTAATTCAATAGCATCATTATCGAAAATGCGTGTCATAAGCTGTCAGGCATTTAATTTACTTATTAGGTTTGATGGGGGGATAGGGCTTATTTCCTAGTTCAGTAATACACAGTTTAAATGCACATCAGCTTACTTTAAAAAGGGGAGCAGAGAGCAGCGCCAAGTAATAATTAATAAGTTTGACCTAGATACTATTTATTTATCAATTTATTTACTATTAAATTTAGGCTTAAGCTGTAGAAATAATTAGTTACTTCTTAATTTCAAATTATTCCTTTTTTCATTTTTAAGGCAAGGAATAACCTGTTTTTGTACTTACAAAATCAAGCAGTCTTTGATAATCATTAGGATCATTTTGCTTGCTAATAACAATAGGTGTAGCACTATCAGGTAGCCAAAAAGTGATTTTATCTCGCTCAGAGTAACAAAAACTACTAATTTTACTCAAATCAATCACAAACTCATTGCGTTCATAAAAGAGCCTCAACCAAGCCCCACCAAAAGGAGAACCAAAAAGCTGATTTATATATTCAATTACTTGATTATAATCATCTGGGTGGGTATTTTTATTAATAATCACAGGTATGGAACTATCAGGTAGCCAAAAAGTTATCCTGCCGTTAGGAGCGCAGACAAAAGAACTGATACGCTCTAGATCGACAACAAATTTTTTGCGCTCATAATCAACTTTGACCCAGTATGTCATACAAAATCAGTGTTTAGTTGCATAGGTTGTTGGTGAGGGCGGGGAGTAGGAAGTCAAGGTAAAAAACTTTATTTCCTAATTTCCTACATTTATGGAGCTTTATTTACCAGATTTTGTCTCATAAGAACCCCTAGTCAAAAAGTGAGTTTTTCCTACTTAAGATACTTCAGCAGGGGATTGACTCGAAGAAGTTTCTTCTTCAGAAAGTTGCCAAGGCTCTGTTTGCTCAGATATATTTTTTGGAGAATTGGCATCCCTTGATAAAATATCTGTATTACACTTACCCAAAGCTGCTTCAACAAAACCTAAAAATAAGGGATGGGGATTGTTAGGACGAGAGCGGAATTCAGGATGGAACTGAGTAGCCAGGAAAAAAGGATGTTCTGGCAGTTCGATAATTTCCACTAAACGTCCGTCAGGAGATGCACCACTAACTAAGTATCCAGTATCTAAAAATAGATTACGGTAAGCATTATTAAATTCGTACCGATGGCGATGACGTTCGTAGATAACTTCTTCATTATAAAGAGAGTGAGCCAGGGTTCCCGGCATCAAGCGACAAGGATATAAGCCTAGACGCATAGTTCCACCTAAGTCAACTACATCTTGTTGTTCTGGTAAGAGGTTAATAACTGGGTTAGGAGTGTCGGTTTCAAATTCAGCACTGTTAGCCTCTTCTAATTTAGCAACATTACGCGCCCATTCAATTACAGAACATTGCATTCCTAGACACAAACCCAAAAAAGGAATTTTCTCTTTCCTAGCATACTCCACACCAGTGATTTTGCCATCTACACCCCTGATACCAAAACCTCCAGGTACAATAATACCGCTCACATTTTTGAGATATTCTTGAGCGCCTTTGGTTTCTAAATCCTCTGCACTTACCCAAGTGAGGTTAACATCGACACCAAGTCCCATTCCTGCATGGCGTAAGGCTTCTACTACTGATAAATAAGCATCACCTAATTGAATGTATTTGCCGACAATAGCAATATTAATCTCTTGATTGGGGCAATAGAGACGCTCAACTAAGGTTTGCCATTTTTTGAGATCTGGTTGTTTTTGTTCTAGCTGTAATAACTCTAATACTTGTTGGGCTAATCCCTCTTTTTCTAAAATTAGAGGAACTTCATAGATACTATCTGCATCACGAGCTATAATGACAGATTCTACAGGTACGTCACAAAATTCAGAAAGCTTATCTTTTATGCCTGGTTTGAGGGGGCGATCGCAACGACAAACTAAAACGTCTGGCTGAATACCAATAGAACGCAATTCCTTAACTGAGTGCTGGGTAGGTTTGGTTTTCATTTCCCCCGCCGAAGAAATCCAAGGTATTAAGGTAACGTGCATATAAACTACGTTGCTGCGTCCCAAGTCTTTGCGTAACTGGCGTAGGGCTTCTAGGAAGGGCAAAGATTCAATATCTCCTACTGTACCGCCAATTTCTGTGATCACAACATCAGAGTTAGTATGTTTGCCAACCCGAATAATACGCTCTTTGATTTCGTTAGTAATATGAGGAATAACTTGAACTGTTCCCCCCTGATAGTCTCCCCGACGTTCTTTATTAATTACTGTTTGATAAATCGAACCTGTAGTAACGCTATTGAGACGAGACATAGAAGTATCGGTAAAGCGCTCATAATGCCCCAAATCTAAATCTGTTTCGGCCCCATCTTCGGTAACAAAAACTTCCCCATGTTGGTAAGGACTCATGGTTCCAGGATCTACGTTAATGTAAGGGTCTAGTTTGAGGATAGAGACAGAATAGCCCCTAGACTTCAACAAACGCCCCAAACTAGCGGCGACAATGCCTTTACCGATACTAGAAACAACTCCACCTGTTACAAAGACAAACTTAGCCATAAAATTTCCCAAAACAAGGGTCTTCTTTAAAATCTACCCAGTTAATTGTGCCATAACTGGACAAAGCTGAAAGCCAAGAAGAGCAAAGTCAAAAAGTTCCAGGATTTTCAGGGGTTTAAATTTCATGTTTGACCATTGTTATTAAAAAAGATCAAAGCTCTCTTAGTTTAGCTTTCCTTATGGGGAGTCGTTACCTTGAGAATTACGATAACCATAAAAATCAATACGATATTCAGATATGCTAACTCCAGTTTGTTTCTCAATCTGCTCTAACAAATCCTGGGGCAATTCTACATAAACATCAATAATTTGCTGGGTATCTAAGCAATTAACGTGGCTATGAGCATCGCTGACGTTGCCATAAAGCCTACCATCACAACGCTCTAAACACTCAATAATTCCTTGGCTTGATAAAGCCTCCAAATTCTGATATACAGAAGTATGACCAACGTTTTTCCCTTGTTGGTTCAAGCGATCATATATTGCCCGTGCAGAAAGATGTTCTTGTTCTTGCCAAAGTAGCTCTAAAATATAGCGACGCTGGCGACTCAGGCGCATACCGAGATCCTGACACCTCTCAAAAGCATCTTCTAGGGATTTAATTTGTTGTAGTTGTGCGCCTTCAGCATTCATTGGCCAGGCTCCCGCCTCGATTTTTTATGTTTACAGATGTAGTTGTAGACAAGTATTCTAAACACCTTGACATTTTCTATTTTAGCCTGAATACTCAAAACTCGCCTTTCCCAAGGTTGAGGCAATTCTATTTGTCTAAATTTTGGCTTTGGCTTTAATTTATGTTAAATGATAACTGATGTTCCTAACAAACAAGCACGCTCAAAATTAGCTCCCCCTAATATTGCTCCTTCTAGTTCAGCGCAAAGTAAGTTAGCTCCAGCTAGGTTTGCTCCAGCTAGGTTTGCCCCACGCAAGTCGGCTTCTTCTAAGTTTGCTTCACTCAAACTAGCACCCTGTAAGTCAGCTTGGTTGAGATTTACCCCTTTCAGGTTCGCGTTGCTGAGGTTGACTCCCCTTAAGTCGGCTCCTCGCAAATCTACCCCTTGCAGGTTAGCTCTGGTTAAGTTCGCTCCACTTAAAAATGCTCCGGCTAAAGAAGCATTGACTAACTTTGCCCCCATTAAGTTAGCCCCTCGCAAATTACCACCCCGCAAATCAGCACGACTCAAATCTGCTTGCATTAAATTAGAACCTAACAAATTGCCTCGCAAGTCAGTCCCTATTAATCTAGCCCCAAGTAAATTAGCCCCATCAAAACGAGCGCCTTTGAGGTTAGAGTAAGAAAAATCTGTACCGACTAAATTAGCTCCAGATAAGTTAACCTTTTCTAACTGATGTTCGCAAAGCTCCTCATCTTCTAAATCTATGCCCGGAAATTGTTTTTCTTGGCCAGCTTTAATTGTTTCTAGATTGGTCATTGATAGTATTAAAGTGCATATTGAATTTTTTCTTCGGCCTCAGTATCTAGTAACCACATCCCCGCAGCTATTTTAGGCTGGTTAGCTTGAATGCCCATCCCCTGCTGCATTCCCATCACTAGCAAAGATAGTGCCTCAACTAGTTTAGGGTCGAAAACTTCTCCGGCTTTGTTTTGACAATCGGCTAAAGCTTGAGATAAGGCTTCTTTTTCGCTGAGGTTAAGGTGATCCTCGTGTTGAGAGAATTGAGTAATTTGCTCACGAAACTCCCTAACTAAAGCCAAAATTCTTGATTCTAAGGGGATATTATCATAGGCCAGACCCGCAGGAGCGCCATTGCCATCCCAACGTTCGTATTGATGGGTGATAATTTGGGCTACGGCTTGGAGTTGGGGCATGATTCTTAAAGCCTCTACTTCTGGCACTAGAGGACAACTAGGAGCCTCATCTTTTGAGGGGACTTGGGTCATCAAAGCCGGTACAATGCCATAGAGTAAACCAGCTAAGCGCAAACGTTTGATTTGCCAAGCAGGTAAGTCTAACATTTGACCCATATTTTCTGCCAAAGCTGATACTTCTGCTGCTGCTATGGGGTGATTTGAGGGATTGATTAATTGCGCCATACGCAAGAAGGCTTGCATTTCGTTGGAGAGGAGGTTATCATCCAATTCGGCAGAAAAAGCTTGTGCTAGGGGTTCTTCGAGCTTTTCCTGGCTAGTTTGGAGATAGGTTACTACACGAGAAACCACCTTTCCCAAATCATTACGTGGCTGTTTACCAAATTCTGCGGCGATCGCTTCTTACTTTAGCACTTAATTGACTAGCTAATTTTTGATTATATTTGTCAAGATGAGCGATCGTAATCTCTATGGTTTCCTTAACTAATTCTGGCTCAAAAGTCCAAAGACCGTAAAATTTACGCTCTAAATCTTCCTGGGGTTGCCCAGAAACACCATAGTCTTCCTCCGATAGTTCTTGACACAAAACCATTGCGGTATACTGAGCTGACATAATCATCAAATGCCATTCCTGGGCTACCGGATCATCGGTTTCCAAACTGACTAAACTAACATTATCTTTCTGACTAGTAGGATGTTCAGCAAAACCGGCATTGGGTGCAGCCATAATCACAACTTGAGAAGACTTATCCGCCAGCCCCCCGTAACGTTCTGCTTCTTGAAGATACCATTTACCCTGCTGGAAAGCAGTAATCATAATTGGAGAACTATCAGATTCTAAAATAAAGTCCTCTAAAGCATGGCAGAGGGCGACTAAAGTATTTTTGTAATAAACTCCAAAATTGCGAGGTTCTCCGCTTTTTTGATGGGCAGTTTTTAATTTTTCTAATATTGAGCCTTGCAGCATATCGGTTGATGGTTGTTAGTTGATTTAGAGTTCCTCTGTGAAGTCAGGGGAAAGGGTAAGAGTGAAAGGGGGGTTAGATTTGACTCCTTAGTATCTTTATAAGTAAATTGCTTTTTGATGGATTCAAGAAGTCTAGTGTTTCTATGAAACTTTGGCTAGTTGTTTTTCTGGCTTTACAGGGGCGCTCAAAGCTGTTTCCAGCTCCGTTTTACCTAAGTTCTCTTCGAGAATCTGCATCACCTCGCGACCAAAATCATTGGGGTTTTGTTGCCAAGCTTGGAGGCATACTTCTCCAAAAAAGGAACCTAAAGGTTCAGGGTTCCAAAGCAGTTTTTTAGCAGTCCAAGGCATTAAGCTCATAGGATTATAGCCAGGTTTGATGATGTCATTTTTGAAGGCATATTCTTCTAAGTGAGTATGGGGTTGTAACCCAATAAAGAAGATGGCAGGTTCAACTTTGTCTACCCCAAAGATATTTTCTAATTCTCGGTGATAGGCGATGGTTTGGCTAATGGTTTCAGGACGTTCGTCAATGACGTTGAAAGAGTAGTTGACAGAAACTATGTCATTGAAACCTGCTGCTTTCAAGTCCCGACAATTTTCTAGTACAGTACGTAGGTTATAACCCATACGCATCTTTCTTACCAACTCCTGGGAACCGCTAGTGATGCCAATTTCAAAATAATTCATCCCTGTTTGTACCATCAACTTGCACAACTCAGGGGTAAGATTATCAGCGCGAATATAAGCTGCCCAATGAATATCTTTCATCCCAGAAGCAAGAATTTTTTCTAACAATTCAATGGCATCAGGAATAAACTTGCGGGCAGGAATAAATTGTGCGTCAGTGAACCAGAAATTACGAATGCCTAGCTCATAAAGTTGACGCATTTCTTTGACTACTTCATCAGCAGGGTTGATGCGTACCTGTTTACCTTCTACTACGGTATAAATACAATAGCAACAGTTATGGGGACAGCCACGCTTGGTTTGTACACCAATATAAAAGTCATTTTCCTGGAGATAGTAACTAAACTCCGGCCAAATCTTAGCTATATAATCGTAGTCACAAGCAGATTTTTCAATGGGTTCGGGCCATTCATGAATCAGGCGATCGCGGGGTTGCGTTTCCCCCACAACGTAGCACCTTTCCCCCTGGATATCTTGCCCTTTGAGCAGTTTTTCTAATAAAGTTTCCCCTTCTCCTACAGAAACAATGGTTCCTTTTGGCAGTTGAGTTTTCATTTGTTCATAGAAAACACTAACCGCACCACCTCCAACTACAGCTTGGGCTTCAGGATGGTGCTTTCTTGCTCTTTTTAAACCCCGTTTAATTAGACCCTCGTTACGCCACAATTCACCGTAATAGGCACTAGCAACCTTTAACCCTCCTAAAGCTCCACGCAGCTTGATGAAGGGATTTTTAGCATAGTAAAGCTCGAAAGCATTTTGTAAAGGATTTCCCCCTCTACCCCCTACAGGAGCATAAATTTGGATATCGCGCCAAGAAAAAACCAATAGGGTAGGTTGAAACTCATCTATATAGTTATCTAAGGATGTTGCAAAATCTAGAGGCGGCACTGTACCCATATCGAAAATACGTTGCTCTACCTCTGAGAATAGTTTGTGGATGTGGTCAGCTAAGTAAACTACGCCAATGGGGAAAATTGGGTTACAAGGTAAGCGAACATATAAAATCTTTTTTTCATTTTTCATTATTTTTAAAAGTGTTTTGTTAGTTAGAATCAAGAAATTTTAAGATCATTTAAGACAATATCCTTCTTAAGGATGATATAGTTTAATCTTGATTGCCATAGGGAGTGTTATTCAGCATCAATAGCAACTGATATTTAGAAATTCACCTGAGAAAAAGGCAAGAATTATGAGAGTCTTTTTCATATAACTTAACTTTAGCGTCATCAACCCTCGCTATCAACTAATTGGTTTTTTTTAGTGAAATAAAAATTATTTTTCTTAGCTCAAGCAAGCTCCATTAGGGACTCACTAAGCTGAGTTATAGCAAGCTTATGAATGTAGGAAGCCTATTTCCCTAAGAATTTCTTCAAAAGAGTCAAAAACAAATCATATTACCATATAAACCTATTTTTTTTGTAATAGGTAAATTCTGATTGGTATTAGGATTTACAGCCAGTCGGGATCAGTGAGTGTTAGCTTAGGAAGCGTAGTCTTTATAAAAAACAAAATTTATCAGTTGCTATGGCTCAGATTCTTGATCCTCTCCCCCAAAATGAGACAGACAGTGTACTTTGCTGCTATGTCAATGCTACTAGCCAAATTCAAATAGCCAGAATTACTAATATTGCTAATTGGTATTTTGAACGAGTAGTTTTTCCTGGACAACGCTTAGTATTTGAAGCCTTGCCACAAGCTTTATTAGAAATTCATTCCGGAGCAATGGCCAGCGCCATTCTTTCTGATACTATTCCCTGTGAGCGTTTGTGTGTAGATGAAGGTGACTTTGCTAGTCAAGAAAATTCTTCTCTATCAAACCAGGAAAAAAGCGATAATAAAGCTCCTGTAGCCCCTAACCTTACTCAACAAAACCAATTCACAGAAGCTTTGGTTACAGCTAACGCTTGATATTTTAGATAACCAAATAAATAACAAAAATAGTTAATATTAAAGGGTTGTCTTTGAGGGCAACCCTTTTTAATAGCAAGCAAAGATAATAAACTAGGTAAAAATGAAGTCTCAGGATCGTTGAGGACGCAAATTGAATTTACCTTCTTTTCTCTGGCTTTGGAAAATTGCAGCTTGGTCAATGGGTTTATCAAGCTTAGCCTATTTAATACTAAGCATAAGCGGTTTTTGGCTATTTAACAGCAGAACAACTAAACGCCCCCGCCCTTCTTGGTTGCGCCCTTTCCACTACATCATCGGCACTATCCTGGTATCCTTAGTACTACTGCTACTAGCCATCGGTTTAGTGGGAACAGTAGGTCACTATGGAAATTTAGGACATTCTTGGCATTTAGCAGCAGGACTGATAGTAGTTGCTTTGGTTTTGCTTTCAGCAGGAAGCGCAACTCAAATCAACCGCAAATCTTGGGCGAGAGCGCTCCATATAGGTACTAACCTTACTCTCTTCTGGGCTTTTTTATGGGTAAGTTTAACAGGATGGAGCGTAGTCCAGAAATATTTGCCTTAAAGTCACTTGATAATAGAGAACGGGGAAAAATCAGTCCTTTGTGAGCTTAGTCAGCTATTTCATTATTAATCTATATGTAAGGAAAAGGGAGTTATTGTTAAAATAAGAAATTAAAGAGGGATAGAGGAAACAACTAGTGAACAAAACAGTAATTGGAGCTATCTTAATTGCGTCAGCCCTAGCTATAGTTATAGGCTCAGCTTTAGGATTTTTGCGCCCTAACAATCGCTTTAGTAGAAGTTCTAATCAAATTGCTCCTGATGAAAATGTTGAATCTACAGAGCAAGCACCACAGTCTCCTGAAGCGACAGAGCAACAACCAACTACGACAGAAGATCCAGCAGCAGTTGCTCAACAACCCAACGCCACAGATCCAGCAGTTAACCCCGAACCTGTAATTAATCCTGAACCAACGGTTGCTCCTGCCCCTGTAGTAACTCCTTCCCCTGTCGTTGCCCCTCCACCAGTGGTAGAGGAGCAACAACCAGTAAGAGCATTGTGGTAACTTTATATATATATTTCCGTAAGAGAAAGAAAGTATGAATTGAGCATCTTGAATTGGCTCCAAATTCATGCTTTCTGCTTTTTATCAAACCTAATTTATCAAAAACTGATACCACTCTAAGTAGCTAGATATTTTTCCTCTACTAGCAACTGAGCAATTAGCAACTACTTTTAAATTATGCCTTCCCTGACCATTCCTTCCGCCGCAACTTTACGCCAAGATGACCGACTAACTATCGCTGGACGTAGCTTTTCCTCCCGTTTAATGACAGGTACGGGTAAGTATACTAGTATAGAACAGATGCAAGCAAGCGTTATTGCTAGTAAGTGTGAAATAATTACCGTTGCGGTGCGACGAGTGCAAACCAAAGCGCCGGGACATGAAGGGTTGGCAGAGGCATTAGATTGGCAGAAAGTGTGGATGTTGCCTAATACCGCTGGTTGTAAAACTGCTGAAGAAGCAGTTAGGGTAGCCCGTTTAGGGCGAGAAATGGCAAAATTGTTAGGTCAAGAAGATAATAATTTTGTCAAATTAGAGGTAATTCCTGATCCTAAATACTTACTTCCTGATCCTATTGGTACTTTAGAAGCAGCAGAACAGTTAATCAAAGAAGACTTTGCTGTGTTACCTTACATCAATGCAGATCCTGTTTTAGCTAAGCGTTTAGAGGAAGCCGGTTGTGTGACAGTGATGCCTTTAGGTTCTCCCATTGGTTCAGGACAGGGCATTAAAAATGCTGCTAATATTAAAATCATTATTGAAGAAGCGAAAATTCCAGTGGTAGTAGATGCAGGCATTGGTAGCCCTAGCGAAGCTGCTTATGGGATGGAGTTAGGGGCAGATGCTTTATTGATTAATAGTGCGATCGCCTTAGCAAAAAATCCTGTAGCTATGGCTAAAGCGATGGGTTTAGCAACAGAAGCAGGAAGGTTAGCATATTTATCAGGACGCATCCCCATTAAGGCCTATGCTACCGCTAGTTCTCCTCTAACAGGAACAGTAGTTTGATAGTTAGTCGTCCCTGAATAACTAATTAAATCCTGCGATCGCAAGAGTTTGAACCTCGAAAAGTAGCTCAGAAATTGCAAGCAAATGCTCAACCCCTTACAAAATCTGGAGAAAGTTCTCTGCTTAGGAGGTGTTCAAATGGAAATTTTCCAATTGGAGTTAACCTGCAATGCCTCGCAGAGCCTCTATGACATGCTAATTGGTGATCAAGCACCTCAAAATACAGGGGGTTTTTCAGGGACGACTAGTTACCGTTACGTTAACCCACGGCAAAATTAGAATATTCTCTAATTTTAGGGGAAAGAAATCGTTTTAGGATTTCTTTCTCACTAATCCCCTCGGCTAATAAGTCTAGAGCAATTCCATCCTCAGAACTATCTCGTTGAATCCATAGTTTTCGGTCAATAATGTCAATATGGATAATACAACCATGAATCCTCATATTATCTTCTCCGTCTTGAGGAATAAGAATAGTTATAATCTTCCTTCAATTGACTGCTAACTTGGGCGAAAACGTTTCTTTGTAGATAAGGATAGGCTCCCACCCAGAGGTTGAGATTAGGGAGATAAACATCTGTTACCGCCGCTATACGGCTTAAATCTGGCTGTTTAGACAAGACAACTAATTCTGCTACCTGTCCTGGTTTTATGCCCTTATGCAAGCGTTTGAGAGGGGCTTGGATAAGTTCTTGAAAACCGCTTTCATCTGCCACCTCTATATTAATTCGGCGTTCTCTATTTTCGACAATTACCAATTCTCCACGATTATTAACCGTTTCTTCTTCACCAATTAATTCGTCGGTAACAAAAACATCGGTAACACGACCACGCCAAAAGCCACTATAAGGGAATTTACGATAAGCAGCGTTGCGTCTGCTAGCCCAATAAACAGGCGACCATAGCCAATATAAACCAACAATGGGACCAAGAATTATCTTTAAGCCTCCAACATTGTCTCCTAAAAAAGTACTCAATAACCAAACTACTAGAACCCCAATTACAGAAATTAGGACTCTCCTTAAAATGTCTCGCGCCTTACCCAAAACATTGGCATATTGGCTGCCAGTAGCAATGAGAGGAATAATTTGCTCAAATTTCTCCCGTGTCAAGGGAACCAGCATAAGATTTTGTCCTTACTTAGGAAAAACACTATAAACTCAGAAATCCTTAGTTTATCCTAATCTAAACTTTTACTTTACTATCTATGAGAAGGGCCTAGGCAAATGAACGAGTTGCTTGTCGTTCACTTCCAACCTAACTGACGCAAAATTGGTACTAACAAATAGTGACTTACTCCTAGAGATAAACATAAACTGATGATTAACAAAATAAACAAAATTATACTTTGAATAAAATCTAACCACAAAGGGCCAGCGAATGAAAGAATATCTTGCAGTACATCCACAGGCAAAAAGCCTAGTTTGACGCAACTTGCTAGCATTGTCCAACTTCCTAAGCCCCCTACAAAAATATGGGCCAGGCGATGGCTAGATAAACCTAAACCAAGGGTAAGGGAAACTGCTGTTGCAGAAACTAATACCAGAAAGCGTTCTCCCATAGTTAAGGGAGTTGCTTGCCACAACAGCCAGCCCATACCGTAACCCATCATAGCTAATAAGCCAGATAATAAGAAACGGCGACGCTGGCCGAATCCACCGGGTAAAGTCAAGCCCCAAGCTGCCCCTAACCCTGCCATAGCAAAGATAATTGCCTCTGCACCTTCGTTGATTACTCCTCCGGGAAAAAGAGTGCTAGCTAGCAAATCCACCCTGCTACCTAAAACTGTAGCGTAGGTCAATACAAAGCCAATGGTAGCGCCAATGCTGGTTCCTAAGATGCCAAAAATAATTTCTCCAATGGTATCAATTAAACCAACAGTAGTTCCCCAAGCTAAGTCCCAAGTTAAGCGTAATAATTTTTTGATTGCTTTACCTATCCCAGCAACAAGATTTCCAGATTGCTGAGTAATTTGTTGCCCAACTTGTTGAGTAAACTGAGTTAAGGCTGGTGGGGCAACTATTAAGGTAGGGGCAGGGGAGTGGTTGGGTACTGGTTTGGGTAGCCTATTTAGACGTTGGCTAATTTCTTCTGTACTGGGTCTTTGGCGGCCATCTACACGAACTATATCATCAAGAAGATTAGCTAGTTCATCTCCAACTTGTGCTTCTTGTCGCCACTGCAATTCCCCGCTCATGATATCTTCTAATTCCAGGGGATGTTTCCCTGTGAGTAAATGAATGGCAGTACGTCCTAAAGCATAAAAATCTGTTGCTGGTGCGACTCGATGCCCGGCAATTTGTTCCGGAGGACTATAACCAGAGGAAAATAAACGGGTGGAAGTGTTGTTTATTTCTCCTTGTACCAAACCTGTATGTTTCGCACCACCAAAATCGATTAATACTAATTGCGCCATAGCAATGGCAGTAGAAGAGAGAGGAGGAATGGTTTGATTAGGGAGGTGTTGCCTTGGGGGTGAAGGGGTACGCAACATTAAGTTAGACGGCTTGATATCGCGATGAATGATTTGGCGTTGATGTAGTTCCTGTAAAATCTCGATTCCCTGGCATAACCAGTTATAAACTAATGCTTCTGGGCAGCCTTGGGGATACCTATCTAAAATATCTTCTAAGGTTTGACCATTAATTTTTTCCATTACTAAGCAAGGTAGTTGAGAGGTGCGATTGCCACCTTGTTGAATATAAAAATAGCCTTCTCTTTCTACTTTAGGAATACCGGGATGATTTAAACTAGCCATAACTTCTGCTTCTTGCTCAAATAATTGCCTAGCTTTAGGAGAAGTTACCGTAAGCACTTTGAGAACTTTTTCCTGTTGAGTCTGAAGATCCCATACTGCATAAATTGACGCAAATCCTCCTGCCCCCAATCTTTTGAGAGGGAGATAGCGATTATGCAAACACAAAGATGTACCGCAAGTGGTACAAAAGCGATTGTTTCCCGCTTGCTCGCGCCTATGACAATCAGGATTAATACAGTAGAGGGCATTAGTAACAGACATACAAAGGGAAGAGGAAAGTTACAGGTTAAGAAGTTGCAGTTACATACTTCCTAACTACTATCCTAGAAGACAAGTTACTAAAGTTGATTTTACTTGACTAGTGGTCTGTCGATTTTCAATTGACGGGTCAAGGATAAACTTTAATCGTAAAAATTATCCTCCATCTTCAAACCATTCTAATTTTTTAGTAAATCTTGATTATATTTCAAATTCTCGCAAATAAGTACAGGTCTTTATTCTGCTAAATCACTTCTTTGTTGTAAAGTTTGCTCTAAATATTTTATTCTCTTTTCCTGCTCAGAAAGCCTTTCTTGTTTAGAGTTTAGTTCGTCTTCTAATTCATTAATTCTTTTATTTTTACTTAGGCTTTTGAGCTTTCTTTTTACCACTTGCGGTAGAGAAAACAAAAAACCAACTAAAATACCTGCTCCTAAAGTTAAAAGTAGGAATAGCGCCAAAGGACCTTGAAACTGCCAAATAATAAAATTAATAGTAACACCTACAGGATTTTGTAGAGCGAAAAATACCGAGATTATGGCAATAATCACAGCTAAGACAAGTAAACTTTGCATTCAATTATTCCTTTTTAATCTTTAAATTTGAATATCACTATCCTCGATTTTATCATCATCTTTATTTGGTTCTACTGGTGCTTTAAACCTATCTTGTACTTTGTCTGTAGCTGATTCTGCTGCATCTTGTAATTGCTCTACTACTCTTCTTGGTAAGCCAATAACAGTTTGTAAATCTTTTTTTGTTTTAGCAAAATCTTCTTGGAGATAATCCTTAAAGTCCTCAATTTTGTGGTTTACTCCTTCTTGGTATAAGTGGGGATTTTCTAAGGCAGTTTCTAAAACAATAACTCTTTTCTCTCCCACACTAGAAATTGCTACAGGAGTAAGTACATATAAGCCTTCAGCAACTCCGCGCCAACCGCTAGAAGCAAACAGATAGCCAATAATTTCTCCAGTTTCTCGAACAAATAAATAATCTACTAAGTTACCGACCTTACTTCCTCCATCTGTCCAAATTTCATGACCGATTAATATCTCATTTTTTTCTGGTTTCTGATTAGTTTTTTCTTCTGTTGGCAAATTAACGATAATGCCATCTTCACCAATTTTTTCTACTTGCTGCCAAGGAACTAAGTCTTTATGAATACCAAGCAAACCAGATTTGCAAATTAAACCAAGTACACGATGGGCTTGAGGATCTAGCCAGATTTTTTCTACGTTACCAATTTTATCTGTGGTGCGGCGGTTTAAGACTAAGCGATTGAGTAATTCGCTATGTTTAGTGACTTCAGGTTGCTTGTTCATCATAAATATTTTGTGTTGGGAAGAATAAATTGTCGTTTCAGGAGGTTAAAAGTTAATCAATTTACTTCATTTGTTCTTGATAATTAAATAATACCAATTCCTGAAAATCAAGGTTTCCAAAGCTATCTGCAAAGTCTCTTCTTGTAATAAAGACCAAAGGTGGTTTCTGTTGTCTTATTGCAAAACCCCAAGAATAATTAAGCCGGGATAGTAATTTTCTTTTCCCCAGCTAAAGCAAAAGCCCCATGAACCGCTTTTAAAGCAATGGCTCCCTGTTCTTCGTCTACCACACAGCTAATTTTAATTTCTGAGGTAGTAATCATTTGAATATTGATTTTCTCTTTAGCTAAAGCGGCAAACATCTTTGCTGCTACCCCCGGTTGCCCTACCATACCAGAACCAACAATGCTGACTTTAGCGATTTTAGTATCTACCGAAATTTCCCCACACTGAAGTTCTTTTGCTACAGCTTGTAAGGTTTTTTGAGCAGCTTGGGCATCTGGTTGGGCTACGGTACAAGCAATGTCACGACAAGGAACTCCATTTATAATCCGGCAGCGTTGGGATTGAATAATCATATCCACGCTAATATTTTCCTTCGCTAGCAAACTAAACACCTTTGCTGCCATGCCAGGTTGATCTGGGATGTGGCGAACAGCAAGACGGGCTTGGTTGAGATCAAGAGCAACTCCCCTCACTGGGACTAGTTGTCCTTTTTCCTGGGTAGGTTGAGTTTGCCGAATTGCAGAACTATTAATTTCAAAAGCACAACACAGAGCAGTAGCCGCGCGATCGCTATCTTCTTGGTTAATAATACAGCTAACTTTCACTTCTGAAGTGGAGATCATTTCGATGTTAACTCCAGCTTCTGCCAGTGCGGTAAACATCTTAGCAGCAATACCCGGACGACCAATCATTCCTGCCCCAGAAATGGTAATTTTGGCAATACCTCGCTCTACCATTACCTCCGCTTCATTGTTGCTAGTACTTATTTGAGAACGTAAAGCTGGGGCAATTGCTTCAGAAACAGCCTCTGCTTTGTTGAGAACTGCTTTAACCACAGTGAAGGCAATATCATTACTATTCCCTTCATGAATAGATTGAATAATTAAATCTACATCAACATTTTGCTCAGAAATTTCCCCAAATAATTGAGCGGCGATACCTGGGCGATCTGGAACTCGCAAAAGAGCAACTTTAGCTTGATCTGTATCCAATTCCACCCCATCCACCGCTTTGGTAATTTCCAAACCTACTAAAGAACGAGGCTTAGGGGTGGGGGAAACCACTTTGGTTCCTGGTTCATCACTCCAACTTGAAAGTACTAACAGAGGAACACCATAATTACGGGCAATTTCTACCGCACGAGGATGCAAAACCTTGGCTCCTAAACTGGCTAACTCTAACATCTCATCACAGGTAATTTGTTCTAACAACCTTGCTGACGGTACAATTCGTGGATCAGTGGTAAGAATACCAGGGACATCGGTATAAATTTGGCAACAATCAGCTTTTAAGGAGGCTGCTAAAGCAACAGCAGTGGTATCAGAACCTCCTCTTCCCAGGGTGGTAATCTCTAATTCTTCTTTACTGGTTATACCCTGAAAACCAGCCACCACCAAGACTTTCCCCTCTCCTAAATGGCGCTGCATTCTTTGGGTATTAATTTCTAAAATTCGAGCGCGACTATGGGCTGCCTCTGTCACTATACCAACTTGAGCGCCAGTGAGGGAGATAGCAGGCTGTCCCAATTCTTGCAAAGCCATACTTAGTAAGGCAATAGAAACCTGTTCCCCCGTGGACAGAAGCATATCCATTTCCCGGCGATTGGGATGACTAGCAATTTGTTGGGCTAAACTAACTAAGGTATTAGTGGTTTTTCCCATGGCAGAAACCACTACTACCACTGAGTTGCCACCTTGAACTGTTTTGCAGATCCGTTGAGCAACTGCTTGAATCCTTTCTACCGAACCAACGGAAGTACCACCGTATTTTTGGACGATTAGAGCCATGATCTAGGAATAACGAGATGTGCAACTTAAAATGGAGCAGAAAAATCTTACTGATGTATAGTGGGAAATGATTAACTTGTACCCTTAATCAGTGAGACTATGTTTGATATAGAAGAGTTTATCATAGCTGTCTATGTTGAGATTAACGGGGTGACGGGGTGAAAACTATTATTCTATTGATGCGATGTGCAACTCTTTTGAAACCCTTGTGGTGATAGGTTTCCAGGAAAGATGATTTTCTCGAAACCGACGGCGATACGATGCTATCGTTTAAAGTTGTGCAAGACGTACTTAGATTTTAATATTAGTGTACTTGCCAAATTTTTATAGTCATGTCCGAACTACAGCTTACAAGGATTGGTTTATAGAGCGATTAGTAGATTGGAAGTTATTCAATTTCCCTAATCTTCAAAACTACGATGCTTTTTCATGTCTCATTTGAAAACGCTATATTACCTGTTGTGACGAGGAAGTAGGGAGTAATCTTAAAGATGTAACAATGCCTTTTCACCCCCTACTTCACTGTATAATTAAGCAATTGTCACCTCATTAGATAAATAAACATTTTGAATCGCGTGAAACAACTTAACTCCTTCTACCAAGGGGCGTTGAAAGGTTTTTCTACCAGAAATTAAACCACAACCACCAGCACGTTTATTAATTACCGCAGTACGTACAGCGTTAGCAAAATCGTTATCCCCAGAGGAACCACCAGAATTAATTAAACCACTACGCCCTGCGTAGCAATTGAGTACTTGGTAGCGAGTTAAATCAATAGGATGCTCACTTGTGAGGCTATTGTAAACTCTCTCATCTGTTCTACCATATTTTTCTCCTGTCGCTTTAGCCACTGCACCGTAACCGCCATTGCATTCAGGTAGTTTCTGCTTGATAATATCAGCTTCAATGGTTACTCCCAAATGGTTGGCTTGTCCAGTTAAATCCGCCGCTAAATGGTAGTCTAGATCTTGTTTAAAGACATTGTTGCGTAGGTAACACCAAAGAATTGTCGCCATCCCTAATTCATGTGCCTGGGCAAAAGCTTGACTAACTTCTTGGATTTGACGGGATGATTCTGGTGAACCAAAATAAATAGTTGCCCCAACTGCTACAGCCCCCAAATTCCAGGCTTGTTTGACAGAGGCGAACATAATTTGATCTGAGGGATTAGGATAAGTTAGTAACTCGTTATGATTTAGTTTGACGATAAAGGGGAGACGATGGGCATATTGGCGAGATACCATTCCCAACACTCCTAAAGTAGTGGCAACAGCATTACAACCTCCCTCTAAAGCTAATTTGATTATGTTTTCAGGGTCAAAATAAATTGGGTTGGGGGCAAAAGAAGCGGCGGCTGAATGTTCTATGCCCTGATCTACAGGCAAAATGGAGAGATAACCTGTGTTTGCAAGTCTCCCTGTAGAATAGAGTTGCTGTAAACTACGAAGTACTTGCGGATTGCGATCGCTGCGAACAAAAACCCGTTCGATAAAGTCTTTTCCTGGTAAGTTTAGGGATTCTTGAGGAACTTTAGCTTCATAAGTCAACAAATCTTCAGCTTCATCACCTAAATATGAGGCAACGGAACGAGAATCTAATTGAGTAGCAACCATAATCTTGAATTGATAATTGATAATTAACAATTTATTCTAGCTAGTTTAATGATATGTTGTTTTAATTCGTAACAGCTTATAATTTTTTTATCATTTCATAGCTAATAAAAATGCGATCAGGGCTAACTTTAGTTAAAGGTATAGTGAAACAAGGTCATCAAGTAGCATCAGGAATAGCTGAAGATAGTCCTTATAATCAAGGTACTATTAAAATGCAATTACCGTTTTTCCAAGAATTAGGACTTGATCTGAGCGGTTATTATTTAGGTACATTGAATATTTCCATCGCACCCCACAGTTTTGAAATAAAGCAACCGAAATATACCTTCAAAAACGTTAAATGGCATCCTGATTATCCCGCAGAAGATTTTTCTTTTTCTCCTTCTCAAGTGATTGTTGAAAATATTAATTATTCAGGGTTTATATATTATCCCCATCCCGAAACTAAAATTGGTCATTTCCAAGATGACTCTATTTTAGAAGCGATCACTTTACCAATACCGAATCTCAATTATGGTGATTCCCTACAGTTAGCAATTGAGCAAAGAGAGATTTTCATCCACTGATATTAATATAAGCCGTTACACATTTCCAAAACATATGGTTAAACTAGCTAAAATAAACTGTAGTTCTTTCCTCTTAACCATTACCTTAGCGATCCCCTACAAAAATTCAGTTAATCAGCTAATTGTGAATAGCGATGGTTATCAACCTTATCAAAAGTCCCATTGTAAACAAAGTTTCTTACCATATCGGCTTTAAAGAAATCGTGGGGGAAACCGAGTTCAATTTTGCTTACTTCATCTAGTTGTTTTAGCTGTTCTGCTGACAATTTAACATCAACACATTTAAGATTGTCTTCTACGTGGGCTACTTTTCTCGCCCCAACAATAGGAATTACTCCTTTACTCAACAACCAACTGAGGGCAACTTGTGAGGAACTTTTCCCTGTTTTTTCGGCAACTTCATCCACTTCTTTGGCAATATTCAGGTTGCGATCACTTTTATCAACAAACCCCTCCATCATTTCACTATCTAAACGTCTTTCTTCGCCAGATTGATTACCTTTACTGTACTTTCCTGTTAACCAACCACTAGCTAAAGGCGACCAGGCAGTAACACCAATATCAAGAGTGTGAGCCATTGGTAATAATTCTCGTTCGGGCGCTCTTTGTATTAAGCTATATTCAATTTGTAGACCAATAAATTGTGTCCATCCTCGTAATTCAGCCAAGGTATTACATTGAGAAACAACCCAAGCAGGAGCATCAGAAATACCAATATATAATATTTTTCCTGCTCGAATTAAATCATCAAAAGCTCGCATAACTTCTTCTGGTGGGGTCATAAAGTCCCAAGTATGCAACCATAAAATATCAATATAATCAGTATTCAAACGCTTAAGACTGCCTTCAACTGATTGCACCATACTTTTACGTTGATTACCACTACCATTAGGATTGCCATCCCCTAAACCATTGGTATATTTGGTTGCTAGTACAACAGCATCTCGTTGAGAAGCAATAAATTCACCAAGAAACTTCTCACTTGTACCATTGGTGTAGATATTAGCAGTATCAATAAAATTACCACCAGCTTCTAGGAAAGCATGGTAAATCTTTTTACTTTCTTCTTTTGATGAACCCCAGCCCCAATCTTCACCAAAAGTCATTGTCCCAAGACAGAGTTCAGATACTCTTAGTCCACTTTTTCCAAGCAATTTATAACGCATTATTTTTCTCCTTTATAGCTAAGCTGTCAGTAAAGCGGAGGCGGCCCCGCGTTGGCGTAAGAAGCAAAGGAACTCGCACCAAGCAAATTAACTGGCAAAACTAGTTATATCGAGTGGTTTAACAACACCTTGAGACAGGACGTTGGGCCCTTAGTGCGTAAGACTCTATCATTTTCCAAAAAGCTCAGTAATCATATCGCTGCTATCTGGTATTTCGGGCATCACTATAATACTTCTCTGTGTTCTTGACCGTTACTATTCAGGACTACCCATTAAGCTTCTTCGTCTGTTTCAATTTTTTTCCCAGGAGAAGCATTATAGATGGCATCTAATTGTTCTCTAGCATCATCAACATTAACAGAACGCATTACTAAAAGTGGCTCGTTTATTGGCTGACCTCTTTCATCCAATAATTCTGGGTGAGGTACAGTTTTAGCCATTCTATTTCCAGATGGACCATTATTGCTGTTATTAGAGTTGGGCTTATAAGTATAGCGTCGGTTTGATTCAGCCGTTAAGTTAATTAAGTTACTAATTAGGTTGCTAATGGCGAAAAAAGCAATAACTGTAAAGGCAAGAATGTAAAGTATATGTAACATTATTGTGATCCTCTCAGTGGAGTAGTTTTATTGACGAAAGTTTATTAAAAAGAGCCAGCAAAAAAGTTAGAGATTACTTTGGTATTGGCAAGTAGTTTAATCATAGGCTTGTTCTTGGTGAGAGCGCCATCTTTGTGATATTTGCCAGCATTCAGCTACTAATTGATGCCAAGGTACAAGGGTGGCTGTTTCAATGCCAGCTTGGCCGTCAGTTGCCTGTAATAACATCTGAGCAACACTAACTTCTTGTTGAGCGCGAGAGAGTCGTGCTAGCAAATTAGTTCGCTCTTCATTGCTAAGAAAAGAAATTTCTTTTGCTTCTAATAAAGATTGCGAACGAGAAAACCAATACTGAAAATCTTCGAGTAGAGGTCTAAGGACTGTTTTGAGCAGTTCGTTTTCAGGAAAATGAGAAGGCGACATTTATATAAAGCAGCTTACTATCTAAGTCTACATATTAGCGTTATTTACAATCTTTAATATTTATTACTTGGATTTTTGAGGGCAATATGCTAAAAAGCCTCTAAATGTAGGGCAAGCTTAAAACTTGCCTCACATTTAGAGGCCTTTTGTGCAACAATTTAATTATTATTATTGTTGCCGTTGTTATCATTGTTATCATCACCGGCGGCATTACCTGTACCAGTTTTTCTTCCTCCACCGTTACCGTAACGCTTACCTCCTCGGGTAAAACGTTTGTTGCGATTTTTCCTAAATTTGCGAGCATAGGCTTTATTGCGCTCAGCTTTTTCTTTTTTTAGGTTTCTACGTTTTGACATTATGACCTCATTGACACGACAAAGCGCCTTCAGCTTTGGCTCGTTAGATTAACTCCCAAGCGTTTCTGAGGCGCTTATTGAATTTAGACTTTATTACTATTAAATTGCTGTTGTGGTCTAAAAACTCTGGGGTATTTCTAAATAAATCTTCAACTCGCGACATACTCCTACACTAGCTTTTTAAGTATAGTGTAGGCTTCTTACCAACTCCACCCAGCAGTATTTCATGATTGAGATACTCCACGAACGGATGCTCGATAAGCTTTATTAACGACACGTAATGCCCTACCGCACCGGATTTAAAATCAAAGGCTTATTGGCTTATGGGCGTTAGTGAACTCAAACCCGTTTCTCTATTCTACGGTATGTTTGATGTACTTTGAGGGTTTTTTATAAGATATCTACGCCCAACTAGCCTATCCACCCCGACACCAATATCAAAAGATTACGATGCGGGGCTTCCGGCGTTAAGCTAAAACCTATTGTTTTTTCTGCGGTTGTCTCTATCTTCCCTCGGTCTGGCTTTGTTGACACGTAACTGTCTATTCATCCATTCTGCCCCATCAAGTTCGGCTATGGCTTTGTCTTCTTGGCTTTCTTCTTCCATTTCCACAAAAGCAAAACCACGAACTCGGCCTGTTTCCCTATCTTTTGGTATGACAACGCTCTTAACAGAACCGTATTCTGCAAAAACTTCGGACAGGTCTTCTTCTTTGACCTGGTAAGATAGGTTGCCTATGTAAATTGTCACTAATGCTTCTCCGTCTGAAATACTGGCTTAGATAAAGGTCGGCTGGAGATAATTTAGAAACTCTAATTAGGCTAGCCCGTTATAATTTCTAGAAAAGTCTCTTGGCTATATAGGGTTTCCCAACCGCTAGCTAGTCCGAACTAAAATCTATTTTCGTACTAACTATAGCATATTTAGGCTAGTGTAAAACTGAGTTGAAAATCGGTTCGAGAATAGAGTTTCTAAGGAAATTTTCATCCCCCGCTAATCTTTGCTTTATAGCCTAATTTTTGCAAAAACTGGCAAATTTTTTCTTTATGGTCGCCTTGAATTTCTAAAGTATTATCCTTGAAGGTTCCACCGCTACCACAATGACTTTTTAATTGCTTGAGTAAAGTAGTTAGGGTTTCTGATGTACTTTGGAATCCCTCAATAATAGTGACTGTTTTACCTTTACGCCCTTTGCGAGTAGATTGTACCCGCAAGTTCTGTTGATTAGGAGGTAAATCTGGTTTACCCCGTTCTAAGGCTGCTGGCTGGCTAGCTTCACCAAATTCTTGGTAAGCAATTCGTTGGTTAGAAGAAGATTTACGCTTTTTGCTCATATAAGGTTGGTTGGTTATTCCCGCTTCGCCAATAGATTTATAATTAAACCTGTCGTAATAGTATTTTGCCTTAAATTGTGAGCGCCACTACCAACACTGCGGTTTATACCGATTCCCAACAACCCGATGCTTTAGGAAGATTTGGTCGTTTTGGAGGTAAGTATGTACCGGAAACCTTAATGCCGGCTTTAAGCGAGTTAGAATCTGCTTATAGTCAATATCGCCAAGATCCTGACTTTATGAAGGAATTACAGGGGCTACTGCGAGATTATGTCGGTAGACCTAGCCCTTTATATTTTGCCCAACGCTTGAGCGATCGCTACGCTAAATCTGATGCTACAGGGCCGCAAATTTATCTTAAAAGAGAAGATTTAAACCATACCGGGGCCCATAAAATTAATAATGCTTTAGCTCAAGTTTTGTTAGCTAAGCGTATGGGTAAGCAGCGTATTATAGCTGAAACTGGTGCAGGGCAGCATGGCGTGGCTACAGCAACAGTCTGCGCCCGCTTTGGCTTGGAATGTATTATTTATATGGGGGAACAGGATATGGAACGCCAAGCCCTCAATGTTTTTCGGATGCGACTGCTAGATGCGAAGGTGCAACCTGTAACCGCAGGTACTGGTACTCTCAAAGATGCTACTTCTGAAGCGATTCGGGATTGGGTAACCAATGTGGAGAATACCCATTATATTCTCGGCTCTGTGGCTGGACCTCATCCTTATCCGAGAATGGTTAGGGATTTTCATGCTGTTATTGGTCAAGAGACTCGCCAGCAATGTCAGGAAAAGTGGGGGGGGCTACCTGATATTCTCATGGCTTGTGTGGGCGGAGGTTCTAATGCCATGGGCTTATTTGCTGAGTTTGTTAAAGATACCTCTGTGAGGATGATCGGTGTCGAAGCAGCAGGAGAAGGTACGGAAACAGAGAAACACGCTGCTACTCTCACCAAAGGTCGTCCAGGGGTGTTACACGGAGCCATGAGCTATTTATTACAGGATACTGAAGGTCAAGTCATTGAAGCTCATTCTATTAGTGCCGGATTGGATTACCCTGGAGTGGGACCAGAACATAGTTATCTCAAGGATACCCAACGGGCAGAATACTATAGCGTTACTGATGCTGAAGCAGTGGATGCTTTTGTGCGAGTATCAAAGTTGGAAGGAATTATCCCTGCTTTAGAAACTGCCCATGCTTTTGCTTATTTAGAAGCTCTTTGCCCCCAATTACCAGGCAGTCCTAAAATCGTTATTAATTGTTCGGGGCGAGGTGATAAGGATGTGAGGACGGTGGCGAAGTATTTAGGAAAGGAATGGTAATTTAGAACAGGGAGGGGGGAGCAGGATTAAAACAATCTTTTTGTATAGCTATTTAGTTATTCTGTGCATGAAATTAGAAAATTTTCAGGTCTGTGATCGTGATCTTGATGAACCTACTTTAGAAAAGTATTTGGACTCTCAAGAAATTGCTGTAGATACAGAGACGATGGGGTTAGTTCCTCAGCGTGATCGCCTTTGTTTGGTACAATTGTGTGGGCCTCAAGGTTATGTCACAGCTATTCGTATTGAGCAGGGACAGAAGGAAGCACCTCATTTAAAACAGTTAATGGAAGCTGTGGGGGTAACTAAAATCTTTCATTTTGCTCGCTTCGATATTGCTCAATTACAATCTAGCTTGGGCATCTCAACTCATCCTCTTTTTTGTACCAAAATAGCTAGTAAGCTAGCTCGTACCTATACTTCTAGCCACGGACTAAAGAGCTTAGTTCAGGATTTAGAGCAAGTTGAGTTGGATAAAAGCGCTCAAAGTTCTGATTGGGGAAATGCAGCTAACCTTTCTGATGAACAACTCAATTATGCGGCCAATGATGTCCGTTATTTGATTAGTTTACAGCAGAAATTAATTAGTATGCTACAAAGAGAAAAACGTTGGGAATTAGCTAAACAATGCTTTGCTTGCGTGCCAGTATTTGCTTCTTTAGATTTACTTCATTACCAAGGTATTTTTGACCATAGATAGGTAGCTAAAATTATCAATAAATAGGCAACAAAAATATTAGCCTCCTAACTACGCTTAAAATAATCTAGCTTCACAGGAGAAGTTGAGGGATGAAGCTTAGCTTAAAGTTGACCCGTACTTTTATTATTATTTGTATTGCTATTATCTTTGTTGCCTTGGGGAGTTCGATTTTATTCACTACCTTCACCCAAGATAGGCAAGAGAATAAGTTAAATCCTCCCCCAGTCGAACTTACTCAAAAATGGCAGTATCGACTAGGAGATTCTCCTGTGAATGAGGATGAAATTCCCATTTGGACTTTGGAAAAGGACTCTATTTCCCTCTGGCAAGCCTTTGAGGTTCCTGGCAAGTTGAAGATTAATCCAGGAGAAAAATTTGTTTGGTTACGAACTACCTTGCCAGAGCAAACCTGGCCTTATCCTGGTCTTTATATTCGCGGTATTCCTAACTTATTGCAGACTTATATTGAGGAGAGGTTGAGCTATATTTATTATGAATTAAATCAAGATAGCAATTTACAGCTTAAGGAAGAAAAATGGCCTGTTGTTCCTGTTGGAGATGATTTTCAAAATAAGTCTCTCTTTTTTAAGGTTTATGTCGGCAATCGCCAAACCCTCAAAGTTGGTTTCTTTGGCAGTACTCTAATTGGCTCCCAACCAGAATTAGTTAAGAGGTTTGTTAACCAAAGTTTAGGCAAGCTAATTCTCGGCTGTCTATTTGTTTTTTGTGGTTTTGTACCTTTACTATTTGCTTTAGTTAAAACGACAGAATCTCTCTATTTATCTTTCGGTGTTTTAACTTTTGTCATTGGTATTTATACAATTTCTGGATCAGAATTAGCTCGCTTTTTGGTTTACCATCCCTCGCTATGGTCATTTCTCCATTATACTAGCTTTCATCTTATACCTTGCATTGTTATTGTCTTTTTTGAGCAGGTTTTCGGTTCGGGCTATAAAAATATTATTCGCAAATTATGGCAGATTCAGCTAGCTTATACAGCTTGCGTATTAGTTTTAGCTAGTAGCGGTTTGGTGGCTTGGTATTATACTTTTTACCCAACGCAGATTTTGGGTATTGTTAGTGCCTTGGTTTTGATTTTTACAGCTTTAAAAACCCAAGATAGAGACAGTATAGAAGTAAATTTATTTACCACTGGTTTCACAATATTTTTAATCACTGTTATTCATGATATTTTAAGCTATGTTTTCTTGTCTTTCCCTTGGTATTTAACTATCTATCCTTGGGGAATGTTTGTTTTTATCATCTTCTTAGCCTTCATTTTAGAAAGACGTTTCACAGAGGCAAAAAAACAACTACAAAAGTATGCTGTAGAAATGGAAGTAAAAAATACAGCTTTGCAGCGTTTAGACAAGCTTAAAGATGATTTCTTAGCTAACACTTCCCACGAACTAAGAACACCCCTTAATGGCATTATTGGCCTAGCTGAATCTTTAGTAGATGGAGTAACAGGGAAACTTCCTAATCAAACTTTATTTAACCTCTCACTAATTATTTCTAGTGGCAAAAGACTTACTCAACTAGTTAATGATTTACTTGATTTTTCTAGATTAAAACATCAAAACATTCAATTACAACTTAAAAATATTGGTATGCGGGAGATCGCCGAAATAATATTAACAATTTCCCGCAGTTTGGTTGGAGACAAGGACATCAAGTTGATTAATAAAATTTCTCCTGATCTACCCCTAGTTATTGCTGATGAAAATCGAGTTCAACAAATTCTTTTTAACTTAGTTGGTAATGCTATTAAGTTTACTGAATCTGGGACAGTAGAGATTAAAGCTAAAGTTACTGAGCAACATTTATCCATAGCTGTTACTGATACAGGTATTGGTATACCAGCTAATAAATTAAACCGTATCTTCCAGCCTTTTGAGCAAGCTAACGGCTCAATTTCTAGGCAGTATGGTGGTACAGGTTTAGGTTTAGCTGTAACTAAGCAATTAGTGGAACTTCACCAGGGTGAGATTAAAGTTAGATCAGTTTTAGGAGAAGGTTCTCGCTTTATTTTCACCCTTCCCCTAGCTACAGAAGTAGAAGAGAAAGATACTCCTCAAGATGAATTTGATAGTTCTCAAGACTTGTCTCCAATTAGTGGTTTAGTTGTTCATAATAATGAAGAAGACGCAATTGAATCAGAAATTATTGTTAAACCCAATCAAGGACAATTTAAAGTCTTAATTGTTGATGACGAACAGGTTAATCGTCAAGTTCTAACCAATCATCTTTCTCTTCATAATTATGCAATTACTCAAGTTGTTAATGGGGAAGAAACCCTTGATTTAATTAATCAAGGCTTCAAGCCAGATATCATTTTACTTGATGTTATGATGCCCAAAATTACTGGATACGAAGTATGCCAGCAAATTCGTCAAACTTACTCCGCAGCAGAGTTGCCAATTATTTTATTGACTGCTAAAAATCAAGTCTCTGATTTGGTAGAAGGCTTTTTATATGGGGCTAACGACTATATGGCTAAGCCTATTTCTAAAAATGAGTTATTAGCAAGAATGAAAACTCATATTCAGCTTGCAAAAATTAATGTTGCTACTAGTCGTTTTGTACCTCACGAGTTTTTGGAATTTTTAGGTAAAGAGAGTATTTCTGATGTTAAATTAGGGGATCAAGTTCAGCAAGAGATGACTATTCTTTTTTCTGATATTCGTTCTTTTACCACTATCTCAGAAAGAATGTCTCCGAAAGAAAACTTTGACTTCCTCAATGCCTATTTAAGTAAAGTTGGGCCAGTTATTCGTAATCATCAAGGCTTTATTGATAAATATATTGGCGATGCGATTATGGCCCTATTTCCTGAAAGCAGCGATGATGCTTTACAAGCAGCTATGGCGATGCAAAAACAGGTGGAGGTTTACAACGAAGAAAGTATTAGCAAAGGCTATCCTCGCATTAATATTGGCATCGGTTTACATTCTGGAACTTTGATGTTAGGAACTATTGGCGAACAAGAACGAATGGAAAGTACAGTGATTTCTGATGCTGTTAATTTAGCTTCTCGCTTAGAAGGATTAACTAAGAGTTACGGCGCTAGTTTATTGGTTTCAGAACATACTATTTTCAACCTTGAAGAACCTGAAAAATATGCCAGCAGATTTTTAGGCAGGGTAAGGGTAAAAGGCAAAAGGGAACCAGTGGGGGTGTTTGAAATTTATGAAGCAGATCCTGAAGCTCTTAAGGAATTTAAAACTAAAACTCGTGCTAGTTTTGAACAAGCAGTTATTTTTTATTACCAAGAACAATTTGCTCAAGCTTGGTACGCTTTTAAGGAATTATTACAAGAAAACGTCCAAGATCGGGTTTTACAAGCCTACGTTAAGCGTTGTGAGAAAATTTTGCGCCACAAGGGGGAGGAAACTTTTTAAGTAATTAAGTGGAAAACTAGCGAAAGGAGAAATATTAAGATTCCTTGTCTTAAGGGAATTATGAAAAGATTATGAGATTATGAGATAATTATGAAAGACAGAATTATTTGCATAAAATTTAGTCTTCATGGCAAAACCTTTATTTTTAAAAGGGTGGATATTAATCTCTGGGATAGTTTTAACTTTGTGCTTAGCAGGTTGTAATGCTTCTAGGGAGATAACTTCTCCATCAACTGAGTCTGATCGTTCTGGAGTAGCTACAGATCAAGGCACAGATACTCAAGGAAAAAAGGAAGTAGTTACTACCTTTACTATCCTTGCAGATATGGCTCGTAATGTAGCTGGAGATAAGCTACAAGTAGATTCTATCACTCGCATCGGAGCAGAAATTCACGGTTATGAACCAACCCCTAGTGACATCATCAAAGCTGAAAATGCAGACTTGATTCTCTACAATGGTATGGATTTGGAGAGGTGGTTTGAACAGTTTTACAATAATTTAGATGATGTGCCTTCGGTACTTCTTACAGAAGGAATAGAAGCAATGCCCATTGCGGAAGGGCCTTATGAAGATAAGCCGAATCCTCATGCTTGGATGTCTCCACAAAACGCTTTAATCTATGTAGAAAATATTCGCAAGGCCTTTGTAGAAATTGATCCTGACAATGCAGCTACTTACAATGCTAATGCAGCAGCCTATAGTGAAAAGCTGAAGGACATTGACAAAAAACTGCAAAGAAATTTAGACCGTTTGCAGTCAAACCAGCGTTATTTAGTCAGTTGCGAGGGGGCATTTTCTTACCTTGCCAGGGATTATGAACTCGAAGAGATTTATATGTGGCCTATTAACGCCGAACAACAGTCTACTCCAAAGCAGATTCAAGGGGTGATTGAAAAAGTTAAAGAGAATTCTATTCCTACAGTGTTCTGTGAAAGTACCGTTAGTAGTAAAAGCCAAGAAGAAGTTGCTAAGGAAACTGGGGCAAGGTTTGGAGGCAATCTTTATGTTGATTCTCTCTCTACTAAAGATGGCCCTGTACCCACTTTTCTCGACTTATTAGAATATGATGCCCAAACTATTACAAATGGGCTTTTGGTTAGTGATGCCTTGTGATAATAGCAAACAGTGAGGGAGGGTTCTGTTAAATCTCTATTGTTATCTGCAATCTCTGACATCAGACTGATAAATCTTTAATGTTCAATGTTTAATGTTAATGATATGACTCAAACTTTAGGAATAACTGTTAATAATCTTAGTATCACTTATAACAATGCCCGTCTTGCTCTTTATGATACTAGTTGCTATATTCAACCGGGTACAATTACTGGCTTAGTAGGACCTAATGGCGGTGGTAAATCCACTTTGTTTAAGGCCATTATGGGCTTTTTAGAACCTAATCAAGGGTGCATTAGAGTTGAGGGTTTGCCCATTGCTAAAGCACAGAAGAAACAAATGATGGCTTATGTTCCTCAAGCTGATGAGGTGGATTGGAACTTTCCGGTAAGTGTCTCAGATGTTGTGATGATGGGGCGCTACGGCTATATGAATATTTTACGCATTCCCCAAGTTAAGGATCGCCGTTTAGTACAAGAAAGTTTGGCACGAGTAGGAATGACAGAGTTTCGTGATCGCCAAATTGGAGAACTTTCTGGGGGACAGAAGAAACGGGCTTTTTTAGCTAGGGCATTAGCCCAAGAAAGTAGGATTATGTTGTTAGATGAACCTTTTACTGGGGTAGATATCAACACCGAAAAAAGCATCATTGATTTATTGCTACAATTGCGAGATGCAGGACATACTATTTTAGTTTCTACCCATGATTTGGCCTCAATTTCTACCTTTTGCGATCGCGTCATTTTGCTTAACCAAACTATCCTTGCTGCTGGTACAACAGAAGAAGTTTTTACTAAAGATAATTTAGCTATGACTTTCGGCGGTTTGCCTACAACCAGCATTAGGGATCGTCTTAAATGTCAAGAAGAATAGGGAAAGTTGAAATTATTGAGTTACGACAATAAGATTATTTGATTGAATTGTAACTCTTTAAAAACTTGCTCTTTGAGCAAGTTTTGGTTCATTATTCACCATGTAAAATAATAAATAAAGGTAATAATACATCACTTTTTAAGTAAGTGCAGTATGGTTAACTAATTATGAACATAGGCTGAAGAAACTAACCCATAACCATTAATAATTTCTCAATCTCTTCGGGTAAAGTGAAATAATGAACACAGGCGCGAATACAATCAGGATCGGCAATAGTTCTGAGTAGGAAACCTTGCTTTTCTAACTCTTGAACAAAGGTTTGATGAGATTTCCCCTCTGTGATCTCGAAAGAAACTAAACCTGCTTCGGGAGGGAAATTAGACAAACATCTTACTCCTTTTATTTTCCTTAAGCCTTCCCAAAGATACTTACTTAACTCACAGATTTTCTCATGACGTTTTTGAGGAGTTCCCCAAGTAGAATGAATGGCGATCGCCTCTTGTAAGCCAAGATACTGAGGATAGGCAGAAGTTGCCACCTCATAACGCTGCCCATCGTTTTTCCAACCTGTGGGTTGTCCCTTTTGATCAACCTCTACCCCCCGCCAACCGATGAAGGTAGGAGCAAGGCTAGATTGAGTTTCTGGACGTACATACAGCCCTCCCACACCCTGGGGGCCACACAGCCATTTATGTCCTGTGAAGGCATAAAAATCTGCTTCTAACTCCGTTAAATTTAAGGGCAAACAACCCACAGATTGGGCAGCATCAACCAAAACCCTCACTGGTTTTTCCCCTGGATAGTTATGGCAAAGTTGAACAATTTCTTTCAAAGGTAAAACCTGCCCTGTATTCCATAACAAATGGCTTAATACCACTAAACGGGTTTTCGGAGTTAAATATTGGGCAATTAATTCTGTAGGATTACCTTCATTAAGGGTTGCCATGAGGGGAAAAACAACCATTTCCACCCCAAAACGGCGACAAATTTCTTGCACTGCTGCAATCACCCCAGGATGTTCACAATCGCTAATCACAATGCCGTCCCCTGGTTGCCAATCTAAACCCCAAAGGGCAATATTACAACCTGCTGTCACATTTTCTGTTAAGGTAATTGCCTCTAGCGGTGAATTCAATTCAGTAGCGATCGCCTCTCTAGTTGCCGTAACTTGTTCTTTAATCCAACCATTAATCTTGATACCAAAAGGCCCTTCTTGATCGATATATTCATAGCCCCTGATAATTGTCCGAAAAGCGGTTTTAGGCAGGGGCCCCTGTCCCCCAAAATTAAAGTAAACTTTATTAGCAAGGGCAGGAAAGTTTTGTCGATATTGTTCCATGAAAGAATAAGTAATAAGTGATAAGTAATTAACTAATAAACTAATAAGTAACAATATTATTGCAAAGGCGCTCTCTCCACCAGCCCCACTACCCCTACTTCCCCAGATGCTCCCACTGCCACTCATCTTAACCATACTACTCGCCTTCTACGTCGCTTGGAACTTGGGGGCTAACGATGTCGCTAATTCCATGGGAACCTCCGTTGGTTCCAAAGCCCTTACCTTAACCCAAGCCATTATCATTGCTGGGGTGCTAGAGTTTACTGGTGCAGTGCTTTTTGGTCAAAAAGTATCTGCTACCTTAGCTACAGAAGTAGCCAATCCTGAACTTTTTGCTGCAAACCCCCAAGTATTTTTAGTGGGGATGATTTCTGTGTTGATCGCCGTGGGAACCTGGCTGCAAATCGCCACTAGCAAAGGTTTACCCGTCGCCACATCCCATGCTGTAGTGGGTGCGATCGCCGGGTTTAGTTGGTTAGCTGTAGGAGTTGATGCTATAGCTTGGAGAAGCATTGGTATTATTAGCCTTGCTTGGGTTATTACCCCGGTGGTTAGTGGTATTGTTGCTGCTTTGTTCTACAGCATAATTAAGCAAGGCATATTAGATCACGATGATTCTTTAGCTGCCCTAGAAGAATGGATTCCTTGGTTGAGTGCCATTCTTCTAACAGTATTTGGTGTCATTGTTTTACCAAGTTTGTTCGATCAACCAATATTTACCTCCCTGCCATTACCAACCCATGATTTTTCTCTAGCAACAGGGGCGATCGCCGCATTGGGGCTAAGTTTATTTAGCTGGGATAGTTTAGCTAAATTGCGAGTTCAAAAGCAGGACAACTTAGTAGAAAAGCAACTTGGTAAATTCCAGGTTTTAAGCGCCTGTTTCGTTGCCTTTGCCCATGGTTCCAACGATGTTGGCAATGCGATCGCCCCTTTAGCAGTGATCGCCTATATTTTTAAAACCAATACTGTTCCCATCAACAACCTAGACGTACCGGAGTGGATTCTTATTCTAGGGGGCTTAGGCATCGTCGCCGGGTTAGCCATACAGGGTAAAAATGTCATTACTACCGTGGGTGAAGATATTATCCCTTTACAACCAAGTAGTGGGTTTTGCGCTGAGATTGCCACGGCTGCTACCATTTTAGTAGCTTCTCGCTTAGGTTTACCGGTATCTACTTCCCATGCCCTGGTAGGTGGTGTTGTTGGTATTGGTTTATTACAAAACTGGCGTAAAGTTCGTTTCCAAACTCTCAAATCTGTAGCTTTTGCTTGGTTGTTCACTCTTCCTTTTTCAGGTATTTTGGCAGCTATTTGCTTTGTAATTTTACGTTATTTCTTTTTATAAAATCTGGCATAAGTACAAATAAACCAATTACTCTTTCCTATTCCCTCTTAAGAAACAACAGGGGAAGAAGAATAACCAGCTTTACAGCTTATTAACAACACCATTGCTGAATAAACCAATCAATAACTAAACAAAGCTTTTCCTCTTGCGGTTCATAATACTTTTCGGTTGTAGCGAGGGGAAAAAAGTAACCGATTGAGTATAAAAACACTTCCAAATCCCGCTCTAAATCATCAATCTGGAAGACATATTTTTTCATACCTTCTTGTAATATTCCTAACACATTATTCCTTACCAACTTACCTTGTTCTTGCTGTAGTTTTGGTTGAAGTTGCATCACAGCCCTCGCCAATTCAGCAGAGTGAGATCCCCCTAGTCGTTCTTCTTGTACAGCCCGAAAGCGGTTGATTAGATAGTCCTTAAGTTTCTCGTCGGCAGGTTTGGATGAGTTTAAGATCCCCTCAGTAGCTGCTAAATGTTGTTGGGCATAAGCTTCAACAGTGGCAATGAGAATCTCGTTTTTATTCTTGAAGTATAGATACAAAGTCCCTACAGCAATACCAGCATCTTTGGCAATTTCTTTCATTGTCGTTTTCTGAACACCGTAGTGGTAAAGACGCTGTTTTGCTGCTTGCAAGATAGCTTCTCGCTTGGCGGCATCAAGTTTTTGCATAGATTGGTTAAAGTTTTTTTCGCAGTTTAACTTTAATGCCATATTTCGGACGCAAAGTAAATCTGGGGTCTATTTCTATTGGTTGTTGAGGAACTAATTCTATGGCAAAACGTTGAGCGATCGCCGCGAGAATAATTGTTGCTTCCATGACAGCAAAGCTTTTACCAATACAGATATGTTCCCCTCCACCAAAAGGGAAGTAAGCAAACTTTGGCCTACTATTAACTTCATTAGGTAAAAAGCGCTCTGGATCAAATTTATCTGGATTTGGCCAAAATTCAGGATGCCGGAAAATCAAACAATGGGCAATATTAAAAATTGTTCCTTTGGGAACGAAATAACCCTCAATCTCATCATCCTCCCTTGCTATTCTGGGTTGTCCTAAACCGGGAGGATAAAGGCGCAAAGATTCATCAAAGACTCGCCGCTAATATCTAAGCTAAACAAAGTAAAACTAACAATCTTTAAGGTCAATCGCATCATCTCAGCAGCAATATCTATAACTGTCTCATCAGGCTTTTCTGCCCATTCTTGCAGCAAAGATTCTGTGGAATTAACCATTGTCGAACTCAATTTAGCAATCTGCTTTTGATGGAAAGCCGGTTGCATTAAACGCCGATGCTGCAACCAAAATTCCCCTTCTGTGGTAAAAATCCCTTGACCAACTACTAAACTCATCGGCTTTTTAAAGACATCTGGCTTGCTGTATAGTTTCTGATGAGTAGAAAGTATATGTTCAGCATGGTTAGGATGGGCAGCTATGTAAAGAGTTAAACCAGGCATAGCCTGCAAGCGTACCAAGTCCCCATATTTTCGCCAAATACTGTTAAGGTATTCCAAAGGTTGATATTGAAATTTTTGGGAAAGCTGAAATACTTGGTATCCTGATGGCCCTGGGGGTAATTGATGCTGAGTTTTTAACATAATGATTCAAAATGAATAATGAACAAAATAATACATTATTCATTCTCGCAATATTATTATAAATTTTGCAACTGACAGGCGACCCAATTTAAACTCTGATTTGCAGATAATGTTTAGACAACTTGCCATTGTTATTAGGCATCATTGATAACTCATAACTCATAACTCATAACTGTAGGGCTTGCCCTTGTCGGAGACATCATTGATATGCAAGGTTTTTTAAACTTAAATAAGCCTCCTGGCTTTACCTCCCACGACTGTGTTGCCAAGGTGCGGCGACTATTACAAACCAAAAAAGTTGGCCATGGCGGCACTTTAGATCCTGCGGCTACAGGAGTATTGCCCATTGCAGTAGGTAAAGCAACCCGGTTATTGCAATTTCTGCCCCCAGAAAAAGCTTATCGGGCTAAAATCCGCTTGGGCTTACAGACAGACACTGATGATCTTGAAGGAGAGGTTATTGCTACCCATTCTGCTTTGCACTTAACTTTAGCAGCAGTGGAAGCAGTTTTAGGACAATTCACTGGAGAAATTGCCCAAATCCCCCCTACTTACAGTGCCATCAAACGTCAAGGAAAAAAGCTCTATGAGTTAGCTAGGAAGGGTGATAAAGTAGAGGTTGCACCCAGAATGGTTGAAATTGACAAAATTGAAGTTTTAGCTTGGCAGCCGGGAGAAAAGCCAGAGTTAGAAGTTGCGATCACCTGTGGCCCTGGGACTTATATAAGGGCGATCGCCAGGGACTTAGGAAACTTACTTCAAGTTGGTGGTACTTTAGCTAACTTGGTACGAACACAGAGTTGTGGTTTACAGTTAGCACAAAGCGTAACTTTTGCAGAATTAGAAGCCGGAAATCAGCAGTTAATTCCTCCTGATGTAGCACTCAGACATTTACCCAAACTAACTTTATCAACCCCAAAAGCCCAGGGTTGGTGTCAGGGACAAAAGATTAGCTTAGAACCAGAGGAGCAGATAAATTTGAGTCCGTTTTATCGAGTTCATAGTCAACAGGGAGGCTTTTTAGGTATAGCAGAAATAATTGAGCATCAGCTTAAACCAAAAATCGTCTTCTCTTGAGCTTTTTGACCCAATGACTATTCTCTAGTCCCTTCTAAACTTAACTTGCTGCTAGCATAGTTTTACCTCTGGGTGAGAAAATAATTCCCTACCGCCTCTGCTTTTTTTGCTACCACAATCGCCATGAGTTTAAATTGGATTACCCCTGCTAAACGTGTTGCTGCCTTACCACCCTACGTTTTCGCCCGTCTGGATGAATTAAAAGCCCGGGCCAGAGAACAGGGTTTAGACTTGATAGATTTAGGTATGGGCAACCCCGATGGTTCTCCCCCTCAACCAGTTATTGATGCGGCGATCGCCGCTTTACAAACACCAAGTAATCATGGCTATCCTCCTTTTGAAGGTACTGCCAGTTTCCGCCAGGCAATTACCTCTTGGTATAAGCGTTGCTACGACGTTAATCTTGATCCTGACGGAGAGGCTTTACCTTTAATTGGTTCTAAGGAAGGATTAACTCACCTAGCCCTTGCTTATATTAATCCAGGAGATTTGGTTTTAGTTCCCAGTCCTGCTTATCCGGCCCATTTTCGTGGCCCTTTAATTGCTGGAGGGCGTTTACATCAACTCCTCCTTACTGAAGAAAATGATTGGTTAATTGACTTAGCTGCTATTCCTGATTCCATTGCTGAAGAAGCCAAAATTCTTTACTTCAACTATCCCAGCAATCCTACCACTGCCACTGCACCAAGAGAGTTTTTTGAGGAGATGGTTGCTTTTGCCCGCCGCTACGAAATTCTTTTAGTTCATGATCTTTGTTATGCTGAGTTGGCCTTTGACGGTTATCAACCTACCAGTTTGTTAGAAATTCCTGGGGCTAAAGATATTGGTGTGGAGTTTCATACCCTTTCTAAAACCTACAATATGGCAGGTTGGCGGGTTGGTTTTGTGGTGGGAAATAACCAGATTATTCAAGGGTTGCGGACTCTAAAAACTAACTTAGATTACGGTATCTTCGCGGCGATCCAAACTGCGGCCGAAACGGCTTTACAGTTACCGGATGTTTATATTAAAAAAGTACAAGAACGTTACAGTACTCGCCGGGATTTTGTGATTCAAGGTTTAGGGGAATTAGGCTGGCAAATTCCTAAATCTAAAGCAACTATGTATCTTTGGGTAAAAAGTCCTGTAGGAATTAGTTCTACCGATTTTGCTTTAAAAGTTTTACAGAATACTGGAGTAGTGGTAACTCCCGGTAATGCCTTCGGTGATGGGGGAGAAGGCTATGTCAGGATTAGTTTAATTGCTGATTGCGATCGCTTGGGAGAAGCTATAAACCGCCTCAAGAAAGCAGGATTTCGTTACAGATTTGAGGAGGCGGTAGAAGCTTAAGGTTTATTGTCAATCGATGGGTGAAGGTAAAGCTTTTTCTAGCTTCCTACTTAACGGGATAGATTTTTGCTGTCGTAAGCATCCAAGCTATAGATAGGAACACGAACGGCATAATTTACTTCTTGTCCGGTGATAGATTTTGACAATTGTTCAAAACCAGAGGAGTTCCAGTTGCGGTTGTGGATAGGCTTAGACTGTTCTCCTCTGAAGTAAGCTTGAGTTCCTAAGACCGCAGCAGCAACCCAACCAATGACAAATAGTGCAGTTAAAATAGTTAGCATTAATTTTGCTCCTGAAAGCTTTTATTTTTTCTCTTAATGTAAACTATTGTAACTAACATTTTAAGGTTTGTAAATAAGAGTTGACTTTTTTCTCATTTTCCTTTGCAAGCTTTTACTTGATCGTTAAAAATCCAGCCTCGGCTACCGTCAACCATCTCAACTTGGACAAAGGCATTTTGAGTTTCTACTAAGGCAACTTCAGTACCCTTACTAAGGGTCTTTCCCGTATCTGCTTCCCTAGAAGGTTTGTCAAAAACCCTAGCAATACTCCCTCCTACCGGAGAAATCACTCGGCAATTTTCGGGAGTAATGGGTGAGTTTGTTTCCGAGTCAGTTTTCTGATCTGAAGTCTCTTCAAGGGAGGAAATAGACTGGCTAGGTTGATTACTAAACATTAAGTTCCATCCCAAAATACTACCAACTATAGCGATCGCCGCTACTGCCAAGCCAGTTGTTCCCCAAATCAGTAACTTGTTTTCAGGGGAATTAGCGGTGGGAAGTTGAGTAATTAAAGGTAATGGAGAAGAAACTGCAATGGTTTTATCTTCTCTAACTGGAGTTTCCTGAGAGGGTGTTAAGGTGGTTGCTACGGCTTGAGGGGGTGTAATCTGTGGTGGTTCAACAGATTGTTCTTCTTGAACTGCATCTAACTGCTTGAGACTAATTTCTGTGACCTGAAAATCCACCTGTCCTAACCGAAAAGTACTACCTTTATTGAGAGGCAATTCTCCTACAGGTAAAGACTGTCCATTCACTATTAAAGGATTACTTTCCCTTAAGGAACGAATGAAAAAACTATCTTGCTGAGGCTGGACAAAAATTTCTGCATGGAGTCCTGAAACTGTAGCATCAGACAAAACCAAATCGCATAAACTAGGATTGCGCCCCAAACGGAAAGTGCCAGGAGTTTTACTAAGTTGCCCTTCTCGAATAACCTGCTTCTTGGGTTCTCCTGCCTCCACCCAACTGAGAGTTAACTCTTTTATATGGTTGTTATGGCTAGGCGGATCAACAACAGCAATAGGAACAGGATGAGAAGGTATGTAATCTCTGGCTATTTGTACTGTAGGCATATTGTGGGGGCTTGCTAACTGTTGAACTGCTTGTAAGGCCTCTAATGCCGTTTCATAGCGGTCTTTGAAGTGATAGCGTACCATCTTAGTTAATACGGCAGCCAAACCAGCACTTACTGGCACTAATTGTCGCCAAAGTAGTTCTCCTGTATGAGGATCTTCTGGTATTTGGTAAGGATGAACACCAGTTAGGGCTTGAATACCGATAGTCCCTAAAGAATAAATATCGCTGTTGGGGCGGGGACTACCTCTTCCTTGTTCAGTGGACATATAACCAGGAGTACCTACGGTAACAGAAACACTTACTGAACCAGCTTCTAAAGCATTTGGGTTGCGTATTTGTTTAATTGCCCCAAAATCGATGAGAACTAACTTACTGTTAGAAGCCCTGCGAATCAGGTTATCTGGTTTGATATCTCGATGAATAACTGATTGTCCGTGGATAAAAACGAGAATTTGCAGAATTTCTTGTAGTAACTCAATTACTTGACTCTCTGGCCACTGTTGTCCTGGTAATAATTCTTCATTCAGGGTATGTCCTTCAATATATTCTTGTGCTAAATAAAATTCTTGGTCTTCTTCAAAGTAAGCTAAAAGTCTGGGAATATGATGATATTCTCCCAGTTTCTCTAATATCTCTGCTTCTTTATGAAATAACTTTCTAGCAGTTTCTAAAATTTGAAAATCATTGCTAGCAGGTTTGAGATGTTTAAGTACACATTTAGGGTTACTCGGTCGGTGAGTATCTTCAACAATATAGGTTTTGCCAAAACCTCCAGAACCGAGGGCTTGTAAAACTCTATAATGCCCAGCTAACAATTCACCTATCATATTCAATATTGCCTGGTATAAATAGTACCTACGGTAAGTTTATCTTGACAGATTTAGTAGATAAATAGGTAGATTTTTATACTAATATAATTTCTTGCTTCCTCTCCTAGTTTAGTTTATTAGGGAGTAGATTATTACGTTTTTTCGGAATAAAGTTTTTTCGACGAGAAAATAAAAATACATGGGTATTTAAGTATCTATAGCTATGCTCACTACCCTTGATTTGCCGATTTTCAACTACTTAACTGAAGAACTTTACTTGCTATATATATATAGGTGATTATTTTAGATATCTTTTCAGAAAGACCTTTCTACAAAGTGACGAAGTTTTTACTTAAATAATTAACTTACCTTAAGTAAGATTAATCTTCTAAAATTATTTTGAGCAGAGACAAAATTTATCTAAAAAGAACTTTTTAGCCACTTTTCTACTTTCTTGTCATTAAAAACACCATCAAAAATAAACTTATACAAAATAAACATATGCGAAAACGCGATCGCAAACACAGCCCTCCCATACTAAATATAGAGGTTCAAATTGATCTGTTAGTTTATCTGACAGCAAGGAGACTTTCTGGTAGAACCAAATCACCCCCCATATCCTCCTCTTATACTCTTAAGAGGAGGATTTTTTTATTTCTTCTTAGCCTTCAACAATAACAAGCCGTACAATAAATAGTTGTGAGCAACATAGTAGGTTGGGTTAGACCTTAGACAGAACACAAATTAAGAAACAGTTCTTTTTGTGGTCATCCAACAATCCCACCCAAAAGAAGTTAAGCTGTTAAGCATTTCAATTAGCCATTAGCTATAGAATGGAGATTATCACGTTGTTCTAAAACAAATTTAGCAACAATCAAATATAGACAAGTATTTTTAGCGGCTGTATCAGCTAGTAAATTCCAAAACAACCTCCCTACCAAACTAATCAGCAACTAAAATTATGTTTGTTGACTTTTTTATCAGAAGGCCTGTATTTACCACCGTTTGCTCCTTAATTATCATTTTGGTGGGGGCTGTTAGCATACCAACCTTACCCGTAGCCCAATATCCTGACATTAGCCCCAAACAAGTTAACGTTACTGCGAATTACAATGGTGCTGATGCACAAACCGTAGAAAATGCTGTCACCACAATTTTAGAGCGGCAAATTAACGGTGTGGAAGGGATGCGCTACATGACTTCCAGTAGTAGTAATAACGGCAGCAGCAATATTACTATTACCTTTGAACCAGGACGAGATCAAGATATTGCGGCAGTTGATGTCCAAAACCGCGTTTCTGTTGCTGAACCTCAACTGCCAGAAACCGTAAATCAAACAGGAGTAACAGTCAGTAAACAATCTAGTAACATTCTGATGGGGTTTGGACTCTATACAGAAGAAGGGGAATACGATAACGTATTTTTGAGTAACTACGCCGACCTTTATATGGTGGATGCTCTCAAAAGAGTAAACGGTGTGGGCAATGTCCGGATTTTTGGGGAACGCAAATATGCTATGCGTCTGTGGTTAGATCCGCAACGTTTAGCCAGTCGTAATTTAACAGGACAAGATGTAGTAAATGCCCTACGGGAACAAAATATTCAAGTGGGTGCAGGAAGCATTGGGCAGCAACCAGCACCGGAAGATCAGCAATTCCAGATTGATTTGCGGGCAGTTAGTCGTCTTACGGATGTTGCTGAGTTTGAAGATATTATTTTAGAAACAGGGGAAGATGGCAGTTTAGTCAAGCTTAAAGATGTAGGGCGAGCAGAATTAGGAGCAGAAAACTATAGTACCTTCTTGCGCTTTCGTGGGAAAGAAGCAGTTGGTTTAGGGATTTACCAAGTTCCTGGTAGTAATGCTTTGGAAGTGGGACAGGCTGTTAAAGCAGAAATGAAACGCCTTGCTTTAGATTTTCCCCCAGGAATGCAGTATGACATTGGTTTTGATACCACTGCTTTTGTAGAAGAATCTTTAACTAGGGTGGTTTGGACACTCATACAAGCAGTCGGGTTAGTGGTTTTGGTGATTTTTATCTTTTTACAAGACTGGCGCACCACCATTATTCCCGCCATCACTATTCCAATAGCTTTAATTGGTACTTTTGCTTTTGTTAAAGTTTTTAACTTCTCCATCAACAGCTTAACTTTATTCGGTCTTACCCTCGCCACAGGGATGGTGGTAGACGATGCCATTGTGGTAGTGGAGGATATTGCTAATAAAATTCAAAACCAAGGCATGAAACCTCGCCAAGCAGCTATGGCTTCCATGCACGAGTTAGTGGGGGCGGTAATTGCAACTTCCTTGGTGTTAATGGCTGTTTTTATCCCCGTCGCCTTTTTTCCTGGTACAACAGGGGCATTGTACCGTCAATTTGCTTTAACTATCGCCTTTGCCATCGCCCTTTCCACCTTCAATGCCCTTACCCTAACTCCTACCCTTGCCGGTTTATTATTACGGCCTAAACCCAGGAGTAGGGGCTGGCTGGGGAGAATTTTCCATCAGTTTAATCGCTTCTTAGATTGGGTACAAAAACGCTATCGCCACATAATTGATGTTCTTACCCATTTCAAAACAATTGTGGTGCTAGTTTTTACTGTTTTTTTAGCCCTGACAGTTTGGTTTTATACTGTTGTCCCTTCTGCGTTCCTTCCTGATGAAGATCAGGGTTACTTTATTACCATTATTCAAGGCCCAGAAGGAGTTTCTCTTAATTACACCAGCGATGTAATGCAGCAAATTGAAAAAGTGATTTTACCCATAGATGAAGTCAAAGCTACCTTTGCTGTCGGTGGGTTTGGCTTTAGTGGTAGTACTGCTAATAGCGCCATCATTTTTACAACCCTCATACCTTGGGGAGAACGTACTGGGGCTGAACAATCAGCCCAGGCTATTATTAGTAAAGTTCAAGGTTCCATTGCTAACATCACTGAAGCAAGGATATTACCGGTTAATCCCCCAGCTATTCGTGGTTTAGGTAGTTTTGGAGGTTTCCAATTCCAACTCCAAGATCGTCGAGGCAATTCAGGTTTAGATGCCTTAATTGCTAATATGGGTAAGTTACTGGGGGCCGCTAACGAAAACCCCAATCTCCAAGCGGTGTTTAGTACCTATGCAGCCAACACTCCTCAACTACTCATTGATGTTAACCGCAATCTGGCTAAAGCTTTGGATGTGGATATTGACGATATCTTTAATACCCTACAAACCTATTTGGGTTCTCGCTATGTCAATGACTTCACCTTAGATCAGCGCACTTATCGAGTTTATGTCCAAGCAGACCAACAATATCGCTCCAATCCTGAAGATATCAATCAACTCTACGTCCGTTCTAATCGTGATGAGATGATTCCTTTAAGTAATTTAGTCACTATCACACCGCAAACAGGAGCGCAAACCATTAACCACTATAACCTCTTTCGTTCCATAGAAATTAACGGTGGTGCGGCCCCCGGTAAAAGTTCTGGGGATGCCATCACAGCTATGAAACAAGTTGCTACTCAGGTTTTGCCCCCCGGTTTAGGTTATGAATGGTCTGGTACTTCCTTAGAAGAGATTGAATCTGGTGGGCAAGCACCTATCATTTTTAGTTTAGGGCTAGTATTGGTTTTCCTCGTCCTAGCGGCTCAATACGAAAGCTATGTAGACCCGATTATTATTATGCTATCAGTTCCCCTCGCTGTATTCGGAGCGCTTTTGGCACAATTTCTTCGGGGAATGCCTAACGATGTTTACTGTCAAATTGGTTTAGTAATGTTGATTGGTTTAGCTAGTAAAAACTCGATTTTAATTGTTGAGTTTGCTAACCAACTCAGGGAACAAGGCTCAAGCATTACCAAAGCAGCCGTAGAAGCAGCACAACAGCGTCTACGTCCCATTCTCATGACAGCGATTTCTACCCTAAGTAGTATTTTCCCTTTAACCATCGCTAGCGGTGCAGGGGCCGCTAGCCGTCAATCCCTTGGTACAGCAGTGTTTGGTGGTATGTTCGTAGCTACTTTCTTAAGCCTGTTCGTTGTCCCCATTATTTATATTGTCATCGAATCATTAAGCGATCGCTTCTTTAATTCCGAATCCCACCAACAAAAAGCTACTAAGAAGGAAAAGCCTAAGCCTAAACCAGAAATGACAGGAGTTTCAGGGAAGTAATTTGGGAGACGGGGAGATCAGGAGATGAGGATGTCAAGGAACAACATTAAATAAGTAAACGTCAATAAAGAGCTAGTAACTACTAGAGTTTTCATTAAAAACATTAGAATTTAAGTGGACTTAATATCACTTTTGCTTTCGCCAAGAAATTTCAACTTTTGAACTGTTATATGAACAACCTGGTATTAAATTCCAAGCAAAAACTTTTCCGACCAACTATCATAGCCTCCCTAATCGCCTTAGCCGGGATAGGAAGTACTTTTTTGGTTGCTAAAGGGGCGATCGCCCAATCTTCTCCGCCAATTTTTGAAAATGTCATTATCGCTCCTGGATTTGATCCAGAAACCGTTAAAATCAGAGGTATTAGTGGTGGTCCAGTATCTGCTAGCAGTGTGGCTGGTAGATTAGAAACTGATACAGGGCCTTGTGTTGGCTTTATTGACGAACAACCAGATCATACTCTAACCCTAACTCAGTTCTTTAACTTCCTCAGTCTCCAAGTCAAAAGCTCTGGGGATACAACTTTAATTGTACAAGGGCCAGGAGGTAGTTGGTGTAACGACGATGCCACAGGGCAAAATCCTGGTATTTCCGGTCAATGGCTAGAAGGTATTTACAAAATTTGGATTGGTTCTTACAAAGATCAATCTGCTCAAGAAGTTGAGTATCATCCTTATGTTATTTATATTTCTGAGTAATGAAAACAATTAGCTATTAGCTACTTCAAACACTATCAGTAACACTACTAAATTTAAAAGCCTTAACCTTAACTCCCGGAACCACTGTATTACCAAAACGTTGCACCCGACTAACAGCTTCTACATTGGCTAGCATTTCTGGCAAAAGCTGATTGAAGCGCAAATTCTTAATGGGATAGGCGATTTTACCATCCTCAATCCAAAATGTACCATCGCGAGTCATTCCGGTAACTTCTAAGGTACGAGGATTAACATAACGCACATACCAGGCTCGATTAACAAAGATTCCTCTTTCTGTTTGGGCAATTAAGTCGGCGTTACTCTGGTTGGAACCCTCCATAACAATGGGATAAAGGCCTCCTGTGGGTTTTTGCCCCTTAAGTTGCCCCCAATAACGACTGTAACCTAGGGTTTTGGGGATACCATCTTGGATAATTGTTAAAGGATTATTGCTCAAACCATCTTGAAAAAAAGTACTTCCTTGAATCAAAGCATGGCAAGGATCTCGCTTTACCTGTACCAATGGACTAAATATTTGTTCCCCTAAGCGGTTGCCAGAACCATCTTTACCAGCCATGAATGAACGCCCCTCATCTGCTGCCCTAGCATCTAAGTTCCAAGTTACCCAAGGTAACAGAGAGGCGAATGCTGCCCCGTTGAAAACTACGGGATAGACTCCTGGAGAAATATCGCGGGGATGGCGGGAAGCTAAGGCCCTTTCTATAACCTCTTCGGTAATTTTCTCAATGGGTAAATTAGCAATGGCAAAGCTGGTATTATGTCCCCAACTAGAACCATCACCACTTTTAGCAGTGAAACTAAAATCTGCTTCTGTGGTGCGATCGCAAGCCCTTAATCCTTGAGAATTACCCACTGCTTTAATGTATGTATCACTGCTCAGGGTTCCAGAACCCTTAACTCCCACTTTAGCGCTCATCGCACAAACTCGCTTCACCATTTTTCCCTTAGTTAAGGGAGAAAGAATTGCTGTTCTCTGATCAAAAGCAGGGGTACGGTTTTCGTAAGTTTGGGGAGGGAGTAACTCAACCCATTCCGGATCTTCCGGGGCAAATTGGGCTAAATCTTCAGAACGTTGAATCGCTTGGGAAATCGCGGCTTCATCAAGTTCTGTGGTAGAAGCAGAAGCACTACACTTACCAAAATAACTAGTAATTTCTAAGGTGAAGCGATCCCGATTAATATTCTGGCTAATTTGATTTTCGCAAAAGCGACTGAGGGTAGATGCGTTCTGAGTTAACTTAACAAAAACACCTTCAGCTTGGGATTTTTTAATAGTTGTATCTATGAGGCTTAAAGCTTCATCTTTTCCTAAAAGTGTTGGGGCTAGGGCTATACTCACTTTTCAATTCTCCCAAGTCTTGGAATTTGTCAGAACTTACGCACCAATTAAAATCTGTAAGGCAAGCATTGCCCAGCTTACAATATATTGGTTACACCATTAGCATATTAGCAATGACGAGAATTAAATGAAGAAGCTATTTGTCATTCCCCTGCTATTTTTAATAGCTTGCTTGTGTGCTGGTTTATAAGGAAGGAAAACTAATTACTTACCTGACAACAGAATGAATCTTCAAAAAATTCGTTCCCTTCGCTTTTTGTACCGGAGAACCACCTAAAATCAGTAAAGTATCCCCCGATGCAGCTAATTTACGTTGCACTAAAAGCCCTTCAGCCAACTGAATAAAATCTTCAATCACATCCACCTGTTCCTCAACTAACAAAGGTTTCACTCCCCAAAATAGGTTCAAGCGGTGATAAATATTTTGATGGGGAGTAAAAGCAACCACCAAACTATTAGGACGTTCTGCTGCTGCTAGTCTGGCAGTATAACCTGTGGTAGTAAAAGCGGCGATGCAACGTAAATCAAGAACTTGATCAATGGTATTCAAAGCTTCGCTTAAAGCATGGGTAGTATCATTTTCTGCCGGGGGATGATTGGTGAATTGCGTATTTCTTTCTACTTCTTTAGCAATGCGTACCATCATTTTCACTGCTTTAACGGGGTATTTCCCCACCGCAGATTCACCAGAAAGCATCACTGCATCAGTGCCATCAATAATAGCATTCGCAACATCATTAGCTTCAGCACGGGTAGGATTAGGATTGTGCATCATACTCTCTAGCATTTGCGTAGCAGTAATCACAGGAATACCTTTTTGGTTGCACATCTTAATCATTTGCTTTTGCAACATTGGCACTTTTTCCGGTTTCATTTCCACCCCCAAGTCTCCCCTTGCCACCATTAAGCCGTCGCACTCCTCAACAATGCTAGCTAAATTGTTAATAGCTTGAGGTTTTTCAATTTTGGCGATGACAGGTATATCTACACCCTTAACAGCGAGAATTTTTTTCAAAATCTGAATATCTTCTGCCTTACGAACAAAACTCAAAGAAATCCAATCTACCCCTTGGGATAAACCAAATTCTAAATCTTGTTTATCTTTATCTGTTAAGGAAGGCAAGCGTAGATTTAAACTTGGTAAGTTAACTCCTTTACGACTTTTAAGAGTACCTCCTTCAATTACCCGGCATTGCACGGCTTCCCCAATGATTTTTTCTATTTTTAACTCTAAAAGTCCATCATCTAAAAGAATCTGCGCCCCAACTTCCGCTTCTTCTGCTAAAAAAGGATAATCAATAGCAACAGTATTTTCTTGATCTATAAAGTTAGAAAGAGGAACTAAAGTAACTAAATTTTCTTCCTCCAACTCTATTTCCCCGGCTGGCAAATTGCCAACCCGAATTTTTGGTCCTTGTAAATCTTGAAGAATAGTGACCACAGTATCAAGTTCTGCTGATACTGAACGTAACAAAGAAATAGTTTTAGCATGGTTTTCATAGCTACCATGGGAGAAATTCAAACGAGCTACACTCATACCAGCTTCGATTAACTGTTTAATAACTTGTCTAGAGTTGCTAGCAGGGCCAATGGTAGCAACGATTTTGGTACGGTGAGTTAAAGGTTTCATGGTTACTCTAAATAAATTTGCCATTACTAATCCCTTGGTCAGTTAAGCATTTAACTAAAATTAATATTGTATTGAGAAAAACCTTCGGCCAAGAGAATAACCTGATGGTGTTTGAAAAAGGAAGTAAATCCGTAGAAACCCTCTTTTCTACAGTGAAGAAAAATTGCTATAAAAGGTTTATATTCTATTTGTATAAAAAACTTTTTCTTAATAAAACTTTCATGAAGATTATTAAACAAACTACTCAGCAATTAAAGATAAGTGATTCGATTTCCTCTCTATTATTTGACTTATTATGGGGGGCAGCATTCAGTAGCTTACCCTTGGTGATGGGGTGGCTGACAATGAACAACTCTGGAGTAACTAACCTCAATTGTCAACGTGTCCAGTCAGCGCAAGTAAACTGCCACCTAACAAGTTCCAAATTAATGGGCTTAACCACCGCAGAAAATCGCGTTTTAAGCGGAGTAAAAGGGACAGTTCTAGAAGCAAAAGGTCGTGAAAACAAACAAGAAGAAAGTAAGTTTTTTTTAGTCGCAGACCAAGGTAAAGTTCCTGTAAAAATTGAACAGATTGATGCCAGCAAAGTTAATAGTTTAATCGCTAGTCATCAAAAAGGGCTTTTGAAAATAAAACATGACGATCGCCTTTTCTTAGTAGCCTTTTTCCCCTTAGCGGCAATTTTTGTGGCTATTAATTTACAGCATCTTCTGACTCTAAAAATTTATTCTTGTAATTTTGATTTTACTTCAAGGAAATTAATATTTCAGGGTCAAAACTTGATTAGTAAAGACTATCAAGAATATGCTCTAGAAGATATACTCAACATCACATTAACAAGAGAGATAGATTCTAGAGGAGACAACTTATATCAAGCAAAATTAATTTTAGCAACAGGGGATAGCTTACCTTTATCTTCTCCAAGTATTGACTCTATTAATGCTCAAGAAATTGTCGATCAAGTGAGCAACTTTCTCAAACCTTTAAGGGATATTTGATAAATTTACCCTAGTATTAGTAGCTTGTAAAAAATCTGATTCAGAATGAAAACAAAAGTAATCGGCTTAATAAGTGGTACTTCCGTAGATGGAATTGATGCTGCTTTAGTAGAAATCTCTGGCTTAGATTTAGACATTGAAGTTGAGTTATTAGCAGGAGAAACCTACCCCTATCCAACTAGCTTAAGGGAACAGATTCTCACAGTATGTGCTGGAAAAAAGCTGTCTGTAGAAGAGTTGGCAACCTTAGATGACGAAATTGCCACTCAATTTGCCCAAGCAGCCCAAAAGATTCAAGGTAAGGGCCAAACTGCTGACTTAATTGGTTCCCACGGGCAAACAATCTTCCACCGCCCCCCCAACAGAGAACAAGCTACCCTTGGTTACAGCTTACAAATTGGTAGGGGAAGTGTAATTGCTAATTTTACAGGCATCCCCACCGTTAGCAACTTCCGAGTAGCAGACATCGCTGCGGGGGGAGAAGGTGCGCCTCTTGTCTCTAAGGTAGATGCCTGTTTGTTAAGTCATCAAGCCCAGTATAGATGCGTTCAGAACTTGGGAGGCATTGGCAATGTAACCTACCTGCCAGCCCGTCAGGAACCTAACTGGCTTGAGCAAGTTTGTGGTTGGGATACAGGGCCAGGTAATGCTTTATTGGATCTAGCAGTACAAAGGTTGACTAAAGGCGCTCAAAGTTACGATGATGATGGTAGTTGGGCCGCTAGAGGGCAACCTTGTCAAGAGTTAGTTGACAATTGGTTACAAGCAGAGTTCTTTCGACAACCCCCTCCTAAATCTACAGGGAGAGAACTATTCAGCCCCACTTACCTAGAAAAATGTTGGCAAGATGCCCAAGCTAAACAGTTAAGTGATGAAGATTGGTTAGCTACCTTAACCGAACTAACAGTCGCTTCTGTAGTTCACAGCTATCAAAACTTTCTTCCTAAAATGCCAGAGGAGATCTTACTTTGTGGAGGAGGTTCTCGCAATAGCTATCTCAAGAATCGCCTAGCCAATCAATTAAAACCTGCTGCTGTCTCAACTACTGAAGAAGCAGGAATAAACACGGATTTCAAAGAAGCGATCGCCTTTGCTGTCTTGGCTTACTGGCGCTCTCAAAACTCCTTTCCGGGTAATTTACCCAAGGTTACGGGGGCTAATCAACCGATGTTGTTGGGGGAAATCCATCTTCCTCTCTTCTCCCAAGTGTTATAAGCTCACAAAGAGTAATCTATCCCTGAAGAAAGTGTAGTTATACTTGAACATACTAGAACTTTTTTTCTCTCCCTTATTGACCAGGGATGGTTAAACTGGTTTTTAGAAACGGTAGTACAAAGATCGTCAATAATGGATACAAGCTGTGGGTCACACCTTTTTAATGGAGCCAGGACGATGGACACTCCAGGGAAATTGGCTGGAGACTGAAGGAATGCCAATTATGGTCAAAGGTAGAACAATAGTTGCTTGGGGTCAGGATAACTGGTTCACCATGGTAACAAAATTAGTTTTTCCTGATACTGATCGCTCTGGCATCTCTTTTCAATATCGAGGACGTTTGGATCGAGGAGCAAGACAATATACCTATGTGCTGCAACAAAGTCTTTTAGGTCGTATTGAAGGGGAAGGTTGGATTTGTCCTGAATCTGTGGTACAGCGTTATTGGGTATTAAATGACAATAAGAGGCGTAGTGGCTTTGAGACTTTTTATCGACTTAATAACAATAGCTATCATCTCACCAGTAGTATTTTAGTAGGTCACAGTCTAAGTAGCACCATGGAAGCTACCCTAGAAAGACAGACCTAAAAAGTTCTCAGGTTTCACTCGCAACTTCATTCTTACCTCTTGTCCCTGTGACATTGCGATCGGAGTTTAATTTATGACTAAAGACCCCAATCAAGGTCGCCGACTATCTAACCGCTATCAACTCATTGAGATGGTAGGTAAAGGGGCTATGGGTCGAGTTTACCTGGCAGAGGACAATTTGCTTGGTGGTGTGACTGTTGCGGTTAAATTTCTCTCCCACGCTTTGTTGAACAAGAAAATGAAAGAACGCTTCTTAAGAGAAGCAAAAATCTCTGCTTTGTTGGCAGAAAAAACTATTCATATTGTTCGTGTGCGGGATTATGGGGTTGATGAAGACGAAATTCCTTTCTATGTTATGGAATTTTTGCAAGGAGACAGTTTAAGCGAACTAATCAAGGCTCAACCCTTCACCCTGCCAAGGTTTTTAAAATTAGCACGACAAATGTGTTTAGGTTTACAGCCTGCTCACCAAGGAATTCTTTTTGATAAAGAACAAGTAACAATCATTCATAGAGATATTAAACCTAGCAACGTTTTAGTGATTCAAGATAGTACTTTAGGAGAACTAGTCAAGATTCTCGATTTTGGTATCGCTAAGCTAATCCAATCTGGTGGGGCCCAAACTCAATCCTTTATGGGTACTTTAGCTTATTGTTCCCCCGAACAAATGGAAGGCAAGGAACTAGATAATCGTTCTGATATCTATAGTTTGGGGGTAATGATGTATGAAATGTTAACTGGGGATATGCCCATTATCCCAGAAACCCATAGCTTCGGTGGTTGGTACAAAGCCCATCACCGTAACCCCCCAAAACCTTTTAAAGCTGAGGTAAAAATCCCCCCTGTGTTGGGGGAATTGATCCTAAGTTGCTTAGCAAAAGACCCTAGAAAGCGTCCCCAAACCGTAGAAGATATTTTAAAAGCCCTAGAACCTTTAGAAAAACGCTTCAGCAACAATCTTAAACTCGGTCAGCGCATTGATGCTACCTTATCTGGGGTCAAAATCGAGACTCCCCTCTCACCAGAAGATATCTGTTTACGTACCACTTGGCCAGAAGATAAGCCCAACAAAAAAATAGTTTTTCCCCGTCTCATTCGCACAGAGTCTGAAGTGTTAGTGACTCTTTGGGTTATGTTGGAACAGCAGGATATTAATAATCGCCTCTTTAGTACTCGCTACAATCAATTTCTCTGTTTAATGGCTCCTCATCCCATGTTGCTATGGATTAGTGTTCTTTATAACCACAACTATGGCCCTCGTTGGTTGCGCTGCTACCTCGATCTTAAAACAGCTAACGGTCAGAAAATAGCTCGTTTATTGGGTAAAGTAGGCTACTATCGCATCCTCTTTTTTGCTTTAGAAGACTACCAACGCTGTAAGAGTGTGATGAAATTCACCATTGACCCCAACCAATGCCAAAGGTTAATTGATTGGGCTAATGCCAGTCATACCGTAAGATCCGCAGCACAACCTAATATTAGTAGACAGGCTTTGCAAAAAGAGTTTGAGAGACTTAAACCAAAGATACAGCTTAAGCTAGAATCTATTCAAACTAATCCTAATCTTTGAGGTAATGGCTAATTGCTAGTTGCTAGTTGCTAGTTGCTCAGTGATAAATGTTTAATAATAAATGATAAATGAAATGGTATGACTGTTGATAAAGTACGTAAAGTTCGTAAATATCGTACCAAAAGAATTGTTGGGGGGAAGCGTCGCGGAGTTCCCCCTTGGGCTGTAAAGTTCGGAGTTGCCATGACCCTATTAACAACCGTAGGTATTATGGTTGGGGGGGCTTGGTTAAGTTTGATGCTGATTATTAATCCTGATTCTGTAGTTTGGCTAAATCGCTACTTACCAGAATGGACGCGCATTCCTTTAGATGTTTCTAACCCTCCTCAAACCTTGGCAGAAATTAAGCTAGAAGCTAGGGAAGCACAATTACGCTTGGGAGAGGCTTTTAAGTTGGATTCAGAAGTACTTTTTCCTTTATGGCGTAAGCAAGTTAATTGCCAAACCAACTGTGAGAAAATTGTTGAATTGAGGGTTTATCAACCTGTCGAGGGAACGAAGAAAGAAGCACAAAAATATCGCTTAGTGAGGGCATTAGATGTACCGAAAGTAGAAGAAATTGCGGCGATCGCACCTTTGAGAGAATTAGAAAAAGAAGGTTTTGCTACCACTCGTTCCTTACCTTTTCGCCAGCTTAGTGAGTTACCGGATTCTCCTCCTTCGGGGGTTTGGCTTAACCTAAGCGGAGAATTTGTCCGCACGGATACTAAGCTGCTTTATGGTTATATTTTCCACTATAACCCCAACTCCATGCACCTTAGCCCCCTGATGGAATGGTCAACTACTACAGGCAAAATTCCCCAATGGCAAGAAGTGACAGGGGGAAATGAAAGTACCCAGGAATTATTAATCAATCAAAGCGTTGGCTTAGAACCAAAATTTAAGGTCTTTCACCTTAAACCTCGTAACTTTGCCCCTGATCCCATTAGTTTAGAAGAAATTTCTTTGCGGGAACCGGCTATTGATAAGCCAGCATTGAAAAAAGAATATCAGCAGGTTTTTGCCTTAAGTAGCGATGGTTTATGGTCACCTGCTTTAAAAAGGTTCCAAACTTTAAAAGATAAAGCCACCCCAGAAGAATGGAATCCCCAAGCCCAAGAACAATTAGATGTGATTGCTTTACACGCCAAAATCACTAAAGAACAGTGCGAAAAACCTTGGGCTAGTCCTAGCCAACAAATTTTAGCTTGCTTAATTGATGGCCGTTTAAAAGATTCTTTGGATTTGTTTCAAGTTTCCCTGAATGAAACCACTGCCCCAGAAATTACTACTCTCCTCAAAACTGATTCAGGAAGACTCTGGAAGCGGGTACAAGCGGCCTTAGAGGTTAATCCTCAAGATTTTGAAGCGAAGGCTTGGGGGGCGCTAATTTTGGCTAGTCAACAGGATAGAAAACGGGCGATTTCTTGGCTAGAAGAGTTACCCCAAAATCAGCCAGAAACCTTAGCAAAAATTAAAATTATCCTTGACCAATTAGATAATGTTGCTATCTCCGTCAAGAATACCCCTATGGTTAGCTTAACAGCTAGCAGAATTATTGGTTTGGCTCAAAGGGTAGAAAGTATTGACTCTCAAGCCTGGCTACCCTATCCTGATCCAGTACTTCTGCCTTTAGAAGGACAGCAGGTTTGGTATCAAATTCAAGTTTCTACCTTTAACAATGGCAGTGGTTGGCAAAAACCACCTTTTTCCAACCTGCAACCGCCCCAAGGTAACTCAGGAAGGGAGTTGGCCAAGCAATTGGGTTTGGAGATAGATTCTAGTATTGAGATTGCTGCTTGGACTCAAGGAGGTCAAAGACAGTCTATCTTAGGAGCAGTTAAAGCAGTGCAGTTTAATGGAGGAGTGCTTAAGTTGCTGGCGGTGGGAGACAATCTTGCTAACCTCAATCCAGGAACCATCAGTCCTAACCGTCGTCCCTTTGCCCATAGCGTTTCTGCTTTAAACTGGTTAGAACCTGGTTCTGTTAGTCTAGCGGATCTTCATCAAATGCAACCAGAGTGGGTAGCTAAGTTGCTTCCTGCTATTTGGCGAGATTTGCAAGCTAGTGGTAAAGTTGCCTCTGGAGAAGCCCCCAAGGTGGCAGAATTGTTATCTCAAATTGGCCACTGGTCTATTCGCCCCGTAGATTTAACTGGAAATGACCAGCCAGAAGCAATTTTAACTTTATACGAAGAAGCTTCAGGAAATCTCAATAATTTAGCAACCTCTCCTGATGCCGCGAAAAAGCCCCGTACCATGATTATTTCCGATGGGGGGAGGGTTATTTATAGCGAGTTCACCAAAAATCAAGGTAATTCTTGGCTGGCGATCGCCGATTTAGGAGAAAAAGGCAGTTCCGGGTTAGTTGTTGATAATGGTAAAGATTATTTTCTTAAACGTTGGTCTGCAAATACTCAGGGGTTTGAGTAGAATTAAGGCAAGGGAAAATATAACTCAGGGAAATAATCTTGGCGATTAAACCACAAAATAAAAAGGTTATTGATTCTGATACAAAGTTTGCTTTATTGGTTTTTGGGATTCCTATTGCTGGTCTAATTTACTGTGGCTTAGGTATCACAGCGATGGTTTCTTTTCCTTTCCTGAGACAACACGCTCTAATTTCCGGCGGACTCTTTATTTTTACTCCCTTTAGTGTTGCTGCTTCGATTTGGATTAGGGCTTCGGCGAAAGCTTATAGGAAGACGGGAAAGTAATAAGTGATAAGTAATAAGTAATACCATTAGCTACTAGCAATTAGCCACTAGCCTTGAACAACAAGATAACTAAGCCTATCAATTTTTCCTCCCACAGCTACCGCACCGAAATAATCTTTTCCTAATTGAATATCTTCCAAAAACCAACCAGGCATATTAATTAATTTTGCTGGTTCTTTTGGTAGCAAAGAAACTTCTACTTCCTCTAAACCTCCTCCTAAACCTTCTCCTGTTGCTTTTAAATAAGCTTCTTTGCGAGTCCAAGCACGAAAGAAAGCTTGCTTTTGTTCTTGCGGTGGTAAACTTTTGATAATATCTTGTTCCCTCGGTGAAAAGAAACGTTGGGCAATTTTTTCTACAGGTTTTGTTGCCTTAAATTCTTCAACATCAATGCCCACAGGAAGGTTTTTGGTTATGGCATAAAGAGCTAAATCCCCAGAATGGGAGAGGTTAAAATGCAGTTGTTCCCCTTTTAAATATGGTTTACCTCGCTCTCCATAACTGAATTGTAGTTGCTTTGGTTCAATGTCTAAATAAGCACCAAGGATTTTTCTCAACATTCCCCGACAAGCAGTAAAGCGGAAAGAATCTTTAGGGAAATGAAAGCGTTTTGCCTTTTGTTGTTCTTCTGGGCAAAGTAGTTGAGATAATTCTGGTATCTGATCTGAAAATTGATTTAGCCAAAAACGCCAAATGTGAAGATTGTTATCAGGTAAGACCAATTTACTAGCAAGCTGCATTTTAAGGTTGTATGGCAATTCTAGGGTGAGATTTGAACAAAGAGTTAAATGTTTTAGGGAAATTAGGGAATAGTCAACAGGGAAAAAATAACGCAATTACACCTCAAATTAGTTGGGATTTTCTGTTGATAGGCGATCGCAGATTAACAGACATGAGAAAAGTTCTCACTTCCTCTACTCCTTTTCCCTATAAATAACCTATGTTCCTAAAGTGAAGTTGGTATAATGTACACAAATTTCTGCTGTGATGCTAGCTAATTTAGCTCAAAAAGTTTGCTAAGCTGATAATTCTTTATGCCTGAGCGGTTATGACCCAGACTATCACCAAAACCCCAACCTTAGAAGAATTTTTACAACGAGAAGAAACTAAACCAGCTTCGGAGTTTATTAATGGTCAAATTATTCAAAAATCTATGCCACAAGGAGAACATAGTCGTTTGCAGTATAAAATTTGTACTGCTGTCAACAATATAACTGAACCCGCTAAAATCGCTTTGGCTTTTCCTGAGTTGCGTTGTACTTTGGGTAATCAATCTATTGTTCCCGATGCAACGGTATTTCGCTGGTCAAGAATTCCCCGTACTGCTTCTGGAAAAATTGCTAATCGTTTTGAGATTCATCCTGATTGGTCAATAGAAATTTTATCCCCAGGTCAAAATTTTTCTAAGGTGTTGGGTAAACTTTTGCACTGTTCTATTCAAGGTACAGAGTTGGGTTGGTTAGTTAACTCAACAGAAGAGAGTATTTTGGTTGTACATCCTCAACAAAGGGTGCAGTTGTTACAAGGAAATGAGGTTTTACCTGTATTGAATGGGGTGGAGTTAGAGTTAAAGGTTGAGGACGTTTTTGCTTGGTTACAAATTTAGTTCTAGAGAACTCCAATAAATAAAATAGCCTCACCAAGTATACTATTTTAGTAACTAGCCATTAGCCATTCTGAAAACGCTTTTTAAAAGGCATTTTTAACTCTTTTAAGTTATTGATTAAAAACCGTCTGTCTTGGTTGGGGATAGTAGGGATTTTTAGAAACTCCTCCTTTGCTAGTATCTTCCTCTTCTTCGGTAATTTCTTCAGTAACAATCCAGATTGTTTCTGGTTCTGACATAGTATTTAACTAGGAATGTGGATATTTTTATTGTAAAGGGATGGAGGGAAGGGAGAAGATAAGCAAGTCTAAATTGAGTATCAAAAAAAAATTGCCAATACAGGACTTACGCAGCTACACCATATATAGATTCAAAGGTGCGTTACGCTAACACACCCTGCCAATAGAGGCTTTGCGTAAGTCCCACAATATTTTTTATATCAGCATCAGCTTGAAATCTAACTTGAGCCATCATACTTTCTGCGAAGACTTTAACAGACATAGATTTAATATGAAATAGTTTAAATATCTTGTCGCTACAGTTCCACATTAGTTAACTTAGGGGAGATTAGGGAAAAATAAATTTAGAACTTGTGAAAAATTAAGGGAGTTTATTTTTTTGATGAAGATTGAATAAAGTGCAGACAAGCTTTTCAAGCCTGTGACACAATTGTGGAGGATACCAAACCTCCCCAGCCAATCCACCGAAGTTTACCTTTAATTCTGGGAGTCATGAAGATGACCGAAAGCCCTACAAATTCGACAGTTAGGGAAGACCAACAACCTGCTACAATAGTAGAGTTATTGCGCAATAAAGCAGCTCAGCAAGGCGACCAGCTAGCCTATACATTTTTAATCGATGGTAAAAGAGAAGGGGACTGTGTAACCTATTCCCAACTCGATGCCCAAGCTAGAGCGATCGCCGCTTATCTGCAAAAGAATCAAGTTAAAGGAGAACGGGCGCTCCTCCTTTATCCTCAAGGTATTGAGGTGGTAGCTGCTTTTTGTGGCTGTCTCTATGCTGGGGTCATTGCTATCCCCGTCCCTCCCCCAGAATCTGGGCGTATGAAGCGCACTTTACCGAGATTAAGGTCAATTGTCAAAGATGCCCGCGCTTCTCTTGTTTTGACCACAGAAAGGATTTTGGAAACCATTGTTAATGTTCAGGAGGAGTTTCCTGAATTTGAGACAATGGAATGGATCGACACAGAAAAAATTGACTATCAGTTAGGGGAGAAATGGCAAGATCCTCAAATAGATAAAGAGGCGATCGCCTATCTCCAATATACTTCTGGTTCTACTTCCACTCCCAAAGGGGTAATGCTCACCCACGGTAACTTAGTCTTCCACTGCGGCAACCTACAAAAAGCCTGTGGTTACGACGATAGTAGCATTACGGTTACTTGGATGCCCTATTTCCATGATTATGGGTTGGTAGAAGGGTTGATGGTTCCTTTATTTAATGGAACTCCTTGTTACATCATGTCCCCCTTCGCCTTTGTGAAGCGTCCTTTGCGGTGGTTGCAAAGTATTAGTAAGTATAAGGCTACCCATAGCCAAGCCCCCAACTTTGCCTATGACCTTTCAGTACGCAAAATCAAACCGAAACAACTAGAAACTTTAGATTTGAGTTGTTGGGAAGCAGCAGGAAACGCGGCGGAACCCATTAACCCCAAGGTTATGGAAAATTTTTACCAAACCTTCGCCCCAACTGGTTTTCGCTGGAATGCCTTTGCCCCTGCCTATGGTTTAGCCGAAGCAACCTTGTTAGTTTCTACTAAACCTAAATTAACAGAACCTGTCATTGGTTACTTTGACTCTCAAGCCTTGGAACGGGATAAAATTATTCCCGTTAATCAAGAGGGGGAAGGGGTGAGAACTATTGCTAGTTGTGGTCAGTTGGTTTGCGAAACTCAAGTAGCTATTGTTAATCCTGATACGAAGAAGCGCTGCGCCCCCGATGAGGTGGGGGAAATTTGGGTATCTGACAAGAGTGTTACCCAAGGTTATTGGGAACGCCCAGAGGCGACAGCAGAAAATTTTAATGCTTACATTGCTGATAGCAACGAAGGGCCCTTTTTAAGGACGGGGGATTTAGGTTTTCTCCAAGAAGGGGAACTTTATATTAACGGTCGTATTAAAGATTTAATTATTATCCACGGCACAAACCATTATCCCCAGGATATTGAGTGGACGGTACAACAACTACATCCCGAACTTCGCCCTGATTATGGTGCAGCCTTTTCTATCTTGGTGAGGGGGGAAGAAAAATTAGTGGTTGTTCAAGAAATAGAACGTCGTGCCAAAGAAATTGACCCCGAAGCAATGTTACCGGAAATTAAGCAAGCGATCGCCGAAGAACATGAATTGCAAGTTCATGCTTTGGTGTTAGCAAAACCAGGAAACATTCTTAAAACCTCTAGCGGCAAAATCCAACGCCGCGCCTGCAAAGCAAGTTTTTTGGCAGGGGAACTGGGAGTTATTGCTGACTGGAGTGAAAATCCCCAAATTACCGCGAAATTTCGTGACCTCGAAGGAGAAGTAGAATCTTTAGCCGCTAGCTTGAAAACCACTAAATCCTAGTAGAAACATTCCGTCGGAACGTCTCTACTAGAAAAAGGAGAATATATTAATGCATCCCTTAAAACAATATTGGGTCGCAGAAACCTTAGAAAAAGACTTAGGCGCACCCTCAAACCCTAACAGTAAAGTTTCTTGGCAACGTACTGCTGAGTTGGACGAAAAAGAAGAGTTTCCCCAAGCAGAAATTGACTGGCTTTATAACCAGAAGTTGCAACATTACTACATTCCTAGTGAATGTGGCGGTGAATTCACCAACTTTGAAGAATTTGTCGCTTTTGTGCGAGTTCTTTCTCGCCGGGATCAAAACGTAGCGATCGCCTTTACCACCATGTTTTGGTCTTATTTATGCTGGATGGCAGGAACCCCAGAACAGAAAAAGAAACTGGCTAGTCTCATGAAAGATGAGAACGAAACCATGTGTCTGGCTTATTCAGAAAAGGAACATGGTAGCGACTTAGTAGGGGGAGAAACCACAGCTACAAAGGTTCCTGGCGGTTACTTACTCAACGGGGAAAAATGGCCCATTAACCGCGCCACCCGTTCCGGTACAACTTTTGTAATTGCCCAAACCGACCCAGAAGGGGGAAGCAGAAGCCTTTCTCTATTCATGGTGGATAAGCGGGAATTAGACAAGTCTCAATATTACAACCTACCCAAAATTCCCTGCCACGGTATCAAAGCCGCAGATATGAGTGGTATTGGTTTCACAGATTGTTTCATCCCGGAGAGTACCCTGTTAGGGGAAGAAGGGCAAGGTTTAGAATTAGGTCTAAAAGGCTTCCAAATCACCCGTACCCTCTGTGCTGCCTTTTCCCAAGGGGCCGCAGATACCACAGTGCGTACCACCTTGAAACTTGCTTTAAATAGAATAGTTTATGGTAAAACAGTCTTTGACCTCCCTTTCCCCCGCCGCATCTTAGTAAACGCTTTCCTCGATATATTAATTTGCGATTGCGAAGTAATTGCCTCAGCTAGAGGTTTCAGTATCATTCCCCAACAATTTAGTGTTTGGGCTTCGGTGGTTAAATATTTCGTTCCCATTACCTTAGAAAATATGATTAACGGCCTTTCTTCGGTATTAGGGGCGCGTTTCTATTTTCGGGATGAACACGACTCTGGAGTTTTCCAAAAAATGCTCCGGGATAACTCTATTATTAGCATTTTTGATGGTAGTGGCTTGGTTAACCTCCATGCCTTAATTTTACAATTTCGTCAAATTGCTAAACACCGTAGCCGCCTTAACGAAAAGAAGAAACAAGCCTTGGCATCCCGTCTGGAGAAAATCTTCACCCTTAACCAAGAAGTTCCCCACTTTGACGGCAGCAAACTAGAAATTTTTGGTCGTGGTGCAGATGATGCCATGCAGGGTTTAGAACTATCCCTGGCTAAGTTAAAGGAGTTGAAAAATAATCCTGATGTTAGCCAACAGGTACTTAAGTATATCCTCCAACTGAGCAATAAACTAAGTGCAGAAGTCAACCAGATGCACGAAAATTTTGCTAACTCAAGCTTTGAATTTGGTCATGATCAAACTCCGGAGTCCTTTGAATTAGCCAAAAAGTACTGTGCTTTACACGCTGCTAGTTGTTGCATCCATATGTGGGTTTATAACCGCACCAACTTAGAACCATTCTTTGCCCAAGGAGAATGGTTAGTTTTAGCCCTTAACAAGCTACTAAAACCCTATCATCCTAACGAAGAGTTGATTTTGCCGGATTATGGAGAAAACTTAGCTCAAGAACTAGTTAAACTTTATAACCAAGACAAACTCTTTTCCATTGTTCCTTTCCAATTAGCACAAACCCAATCTCAGGAGAATAAAAAAGATGCAAGTTCAGAACTACAACTCCAAGCCTAGTGAACAAGCTACAGGGGAGAATTCCCCCACAGAAGCGATTCAAAGCTGGTTAGTGGCGCAATTAGCCGAGGAATTATCCTTAGACCCCAACTCTATTAAAGTTAGCGAACCCTTGACCCGTTATGGTTTAGACTCAATTGATGCTGTAACTTTGGTGGGTGATTTAGAAGACTGGTTAGATTTAGAGTTACCTTCTACTTTATTCTGGGATCACCCCACGATCGAAAAATCTGCCCAGTTTCTCGTTTCTGAGTTTGATGTGGCAGAAGCGTTGGAAGAGGCCTAAGTTATCTCATCTAAGTTATGCCCTTTTGGGGAGATGGGGAGATGGGGAAACAAGATAATATCTTTTGCCCTTTACCCTTTATCTGTAAAACCCTGTTCCCCCTTCCTTCTAACCACTAGCCACTAGCCACTAGCCATTAGCAATTAGCATCAAAATAAATTGAACTTTTCAGACTTTTCATTTTGGTGGGTGCTGCTACTCTACAGCATTCCGTTTTTAATCATTCGCACTATTGGCAAGTCCATTAACCGTTGGTTGCCGGAATTTGACCGCATTGGTTTAATGGTCTTGTCTTTGACGTTGTTTTTAAATGCTTCTTTTAAAAGCTTCGCTGTCTTCCTGTTTGAGATTATTTTTAATTACTTAATGGTGCGGTTAATGCTGCGCCAAAAAGGAACTTCAGCCAAACTGTTGGCCACTTTGGTGATTGTTTTTGATATTGCTATTTTGGCTTATTTTAAATATTTAACTTTTTTTGTTGAAGATGTAATCGGTTTAGGCATACCTGGTGGCATCTCAGAAAATTGGCAAGCAGGCTTTCCTTTACCCGTATTTAATCAAATTCCCCCTGGAGTTTCCTTCTATACCTTCCAAATGGTATCTTTTGTGGTGGAATCCCTGAAGCAAACCAAAAGGAAACGCCAGCCTAAACCCATTGCTTTTATTGATTACGTTAACTTTGTGGCCTTTTTTCCTCAAATTGTTGCTGGTCCTATTGAACGGCGTTCAGATTTATTTCCCCAACTCCAAAAATTTGAATTTCAATTTAAGGCAGATAATATTGAAGCGGGACTGCGTTGGTTTTCCCTAGGACTATTTATGAAAATGGTTCTGGCGGATAATCTTTTCCCTTTCATTGATATAGAACAAGCAACCAATCCTTGGTTAGTGTGGTTGTATGCTTTCCTCTTTACCCTGAGAATTTACTTTGATTTTGCCGGTTATAGTTTCATGGCTTTGGGTATTGCTAGGACTATGGGGGTACAACTAACTATCAACTTTCTCTCTCCCTATACTTCCACCAGTATTCAAGAATTTTGGCGACGGTGGCATATCACCTTAAGTACTTGGTTTCGGGATTATGTCTTTATTCCTTTGATGGGGACTAACAAAAAGTGGGCCACTTCCTATCTTTTCATAACCTTCACCCTGTCTGGTTTCTGGCACGGTGCAGCTTGGAATTTTATTATTTGGGGAGCATACCACGGGGCTTTATTGCTTCTGTTGCGTTATGCTGGGCGGCCTTTCCAACGCTTGGTGGGGCAACCTGGCGGAGGTTCGCAGTTTTTCTCTTGGGCTTTAACTTTTGGGTCAGTAATTTTGGGTTGCTTATTCTTTATGGAAACGAATATTAGCCGCTTAGTTACCAAACTACAAACTATTATTAATCCCACAGCTTATTCCTGGGGTAACTTAACTGGGGCTTTTAGCGATTTTACCGTTAATGAAATAGCTGCTCTTAGTTTAACCTTGGGGCTAAGTTTGGGTTGGTTACTAATTGAACATATTGAAGTTTGGCAAAAACGCCCCGAATACGAACTACTCCGAAACCCTTGGGTATCCCCTTTGCTGCTAGGTTTAACCTTTTTATTAGCAGCTAATCAACCTTCTGAATTTATTTACTTTGAATTCTAATGTCGAAACCTTTAAACCTACTGAAATGGTTCGCTGCGGCTGGTTTAGCTTGGGGTCTTGGTTGCGTTTATAACGTTTACTATGGCGGCGAGTTAAGTTGGTTGCGGATTATGTATCAAGAGAAAGTCGCCTTAGCCAAAAAGATCGAAGCCCCAAGAAGATTAATTATTACCGGGGGTTCAGGGGCCCATTACACAATTAATTCTGAGTTGTTGGAAAAAGAGTTAGGCATACCTGTAATTAACCTGGGTATAGATGGTCCTGTGGGATTAGATGTAATTCTACCCAGTGTTCTTAAGCAAGTGCAACCAGGGGATGTCGTCCTATTAATTCCTGAATATTTAGTTCTCCTCGATGAAGATGGTTTAGGGGAACGTTCCGGCCCTTTTGTTTTGGCTACCGGACAGGTTGGTATAGGAGATATTCCCCCGAAACAGTTGGCCCAGGATATTTGGATGTTAGGCATTCCTAGCTTAAGGGCCTTGACAAAATCAACTTTTGACCTCTTCCAAGAAGGTAGATTGACAGGTTACTATTCTGACCCCATTACCGAACGAGGAGATCCCACAGTAATTAAAGAAAGGACAGGGGAATGGTGGAAATTAAAAATTCAAGACCCCATCTCACCCCACTCTGTTAAACGCATCAAAAAGTTTCGCGAAGAATTAGAAGCTAAGGAGGCAAATTTAGTTATTTCTTTGCCTTGGGTTTATGCGGAAAAAGACAAAAATACTCTCAAAAATGTCAAAAAAACTGCCCAAGAAATGGAGAAAATTGCCCCTCTAATTTATGATCCCAAAAATTACAATATCCAAAGCGATTCGGATCTCTTCGCCGACACCCACTACCATCTCAAATTAGATTCCATGAAAATGCGATCGCGCCAAATTGCTGAAGAAATTGAACCGATTTTGGAAGAATTAGAGTGATTGTTAATTGTTAATTGCTATTGGCTAATGGCTAATGGCTAGTTGCTGGTTGTCAGAGGGAACAGAGAAGAGAATAGGCAATAGTATTGTTCTTTACTTATTACCCATCACCTTCCTTGAAAAGTAAATGTCAGATCAAACCAATCTTCCTAATACAACAACTCCTATCAAAATCTGCATCCTGGGAGGTGGTTTTGGTGGGCTTTATACGGCTTTATATTTGCAGTCTTTTAAAGGGATTAATTCTTCTCGCTATCAAGTTACGTTAGTTGATCAAAATGACCATCTTCTCTTTACTCCCTTGCTTTATGAAGTGATTACTGATGAGTTACAAACTTGGGAAATTGCCCCTACTTATAAAAAGTTGTTGAATCATACAAAGGTAAGAATTATTCAGGATCGAGTTGTTGCTTTAGATTTAGAAAGTCGTTCAGTAAAACTACAACAAGGACAACTTACCTATGATTATTTAGTTCTTGCTTTAGGGAATAAGAATCGTTTTGCAGGAGTTCCGGGGGCGAAAGAACATAGTTTAACTTTCCGTAGCTTAAAAGATACTTTACGTTTGAAAGAAAGGCTTGGGGAATTGGCAAAATCGGCAAGGGAAACTATTCATGTAGTAATTATTGGTGGTGGCCCGAGTGGAGTAGAATTAGGGACAAAAATAGCTGACTTTTTGGGTAGAAGGGGAGAGATACGCTTAATAGAAAGGGGGACTCAAATTCTCAAAGCTTATACCCCAGCAACCCAACGTAGCGGTAAGGAAGCTTTGGAAAAAAGAGGAGTGAGGATAAGTTTTGAAACTAGTGTTGAGAGGGTTGAACCGGATCAAGTTACTTTAATCCAAAAAGGAGAAACTTTTGCTATTCCGGTAGATTTAGTGTTGTGGAGTGCAGGTACAAAAACTCAGGAATTAATTGCTAATTTAACTTGCCAACATAATGAACAAGGACAAGTAATTACTTTACCTACTCTACAAATCCCCGAATATCCTGAAGTACTTGCTTTAGGAGATTTAGCAGAAGTTAAAAACCCTAATGGTAAATTAGTCCCCGCAACGGCACAAGCCGCTTATCAACAAGCAAGTCAAGCAGCTAAAAATTTGAGGGCTAGTTTGGCAAATAAACCTTTAAAACGCTTTCGTTATTTGCATTTAGGAGAAATGATTACTTTAGGGGTTAATGATGCAGCAGTTTCAAGTTTCGGTATCAATTTAAAAGGTTCCCTAGCTGCTTTGGTAAGAAGAATTGTTTATCTTCAACGCTTACCAACTTTTTCTCATCGTTGGAAAGTTCTTAAGGGCTGGTTGGGGCTAAGTAATAAGTAATAAGTAAAGGGAATAATGATTTATGTCAGCAGTTAGATATTAACAACTAGCCATTAGCAACTAGCCATTAGCCATTAGCAAAAACTATGAAAGAAAAACCTAAAAATATCTGGGCATCTAAATTTTCACAAGTATTTGGTTTCGACTTGCGATCGCTGGCTGCTTTTCGTGTTGGTTTGGCATTAGTTATTTTAGCAGATTTGTTTACCCGTTTAGGGGATTTAACTGCCCATTATACCGATTTAGGTGTTTTACCTCGTTCTGCTTTGGAAGGGGGCATTCTTAAGCCTTGGTATTGGTCAATTCATTTGATTAGTGGGCAACCTGTAGTACAGTTTCTGATATTTTTAACCGCTATTTTAGTTACTTTGTGCCTATTAGTTGGTTATCGTACTAGGTTAGCTACTATTGCTTGTTGGGCTTTAATTGTTTCTATGCACAACCGCAATCCTGCCTTGATTTTTGCTGCGGATGATGTGTTGCGGGCTATTTTATTTTGGGCGATGTTTCTACCTTTAGGATCAGCCTATTCATTAGATAGTGCTTTTAATAATTCCCCGAAACCTTTACCGAAACGAGTGGTTTCTGGGGCAACTATTGCTTTATTGGTACAACAATGTTTTATTTATATTTTTTCTGCTGCTTTTAAAACCCAAAGTCCTACTTGGTTCCCCGATTATACCGCAGTTTATTATGCCTTGAGTTTTGATCAATATGTCACTCATATAGGACGTTTTTTACTTAATTTTCCTCCCTTGTTATCCATATCTACAGCTATTACTTTAGTTTTAGAGTGGATTGGGCCATTGTTTTTATTAATACCAAATAACCTGGTTCGTTTATTCACCGTACTAACTTTTATTGGCTTACACGCTGGCTTTGGTTTAACTTTAAATATTGGCATTTTTCCTTTCCTGAGTATTGCTACTTGGTTAGTATTTTTGCCTTCTTCTTTTTGGGATGGTTTAGCCAGGAAGTTTGCAACTCAGGAAAGGCAGGGTTTGCGAATTTATTATGATGCTGATTGCGGTTTTTGTAAGAAAGTAGTTTATATTCTGCGTACCCTCCTTATCTTGCCGGGAACACCCCTTTTATTGGCACAGGATGACCAGTCTATTTATGAAGATATGCAGAGAATTAATTCTTGGGTTGTGGTGGATGCTAAGGGAAATCGCTATTATAAATTTGGTGCTATTGCCTATGTAGTTAGTATTTCTCCTATCTTTTTTCCTTTAGCCAAAATTTTACGCTGGCAACCGATTATGAAGGTAGGAAATAGGTTCTATGAAACCATTGCTAATAATCGCCGCAAAGCAGGATTTTTTACCAAACCTTTTAAGTTTCGCCCCCTTACAGTTCGTCCTTCTTTACTCCTTAATATTGTTACCTCTCTACTATTGATTTTAACCTTTCTTTGGAATCTACGCAGCTTTACCAACCATTTTGCTTTCCTCGATAATAAAAGCAAAACTTTTACAGCTTTGCGACGAGTTACTAATAGCAGAACCCTACAAAGAATCGATCCTTTAAGTCGTATCAGCAGATTAGACCAATCCTGGAGTATTTTTGCTCCTAGTCCCCCGAAAGATGATGGTTGGCACGTCATGCCAGGGAAACTTAAAAATGGGGAAGAGGTAGATGTTTTTCAAAATGGTGATCCAATAAATTGGAAAAAACCAACCTTAAATAAGCGCAATTCCCTCTATAAAAATATGCAATGGCGTACTTATTTTATCAACCTTAATCGTAATATTGGTAAGAAGCTTTACCCTCACTACGGTAAGTATGTTTGTCAAAACTGGAATCAACACCATCAAGGAGAGGAAGTATTAGAGAGTTTTGAAGTTTATTTCGTGGCAGAAGAAACAGCCGAACCAGGAAAAAAACAGAATCTAGAACGTAAAAAAGTCGGCGAATATTCTTGTTCGCAGCAAGATAAGGAAGTAAGGAAAGAAGGGCAAGAATCGGAGTAAGAGATTAATGGTTTGACAAGCAAAAATCGTTTATTACCTATTACCTATTACCTAATCAGCCATGCTTTTCAATTCCTACGTTTTCATCTTCATCTTCCTACCCATAACCTTAATTGGCTTTTTTAGCTTAACAAGGTTTAAATTTACCAAATTAGCAACAGTTTGGTTAACAGTTAGTTCCTTTATTTTCTACGGTTATTGGAACCCTCTCTACCTACCTTTACTCATTCTTTCTGTTGTCTTTAACCATCAAATGGGGGCGCAAATTGGTAAACTTATTGCCCAAAATAATCAGAAGCAGGCAAAGGTATTTCTTTGGGTAGGAATCATCATCAACTTATTAAGTATTGGCTATTATAAATATGCCAATTTCTTCTTCACTTCCCTTAATGATACTTTTGGTAGCAATTTCACTATTTACCGGATAATTTTACCTTTAGGTATATCCTTCTATACTTTTACCCAGATTGCCTATCTTGTTGATGCCTATCGAGGAGAAACCGATAAATTAAACTATGACCTTTTAACCTATAGTTTATTTGTTTCTTTTTTCCCTCAACTAATTGCAGGACCAATTCTGCGCCACGATGAACTTATTCCCCAATTCCGTAAATTAAAAAACTTCGTTTTTTCTCATAAAAACTTTGCTCTAGGTTTAGTCTTATTTAGTTTAGGGTTATGTAAAAAAGTTCTCATAGCAGATAGTGTTTCTCCTTGGGTAGCTGATATTTTTGCAAATGCTACTGAGGTTAACTTTATAGAAGCCTGGGTGGGTGCATTAAGTTATACCTTACAACTTTATTTTGATTTCTCCGGCTACTCTGATATGGCTATTGGTTTAGGATTGATGTTTAATATCAACTTACCAATTAACTTTAATTCTCCTTACAAAGCGACTTCTATTAGTGATTTTTGGCGACGGTGGCATATTACTTTATCTAATTTTTTGAGGGACTATCTCTACATTCCTTTAGGAGGAAGTCGCAAAGGGGAAATACGTCGCTACTCTAATTTGATTACCACTATGTTATTAGGAGGATTGTGGCATGGTGCAGGTTGGCCTTTTGTTATTTGGGGAGGTATTCATGGACTTTATTTATCTATCAACCATGCTTGGCGCAAATATGCCTTTCCTTTACCAAAAATAGTTGCTTGGTTTATAACTTTTACAAGTGTGGTTTTTAGTTGGGTACTATTTCGTGCTGTCACTTTAAGAGATGGCATAGAGATATTAACAGCGATGGTTGGCTTGAAAGGTATAGTTGTTCCTGGAGAAGCGACGGGTAAATTAGGTTTTCTAACGAATTTTGGTATTCAACTACAGTCATGGAATAATATTACCTACCTACCAGAAACTAACGATAGCAAAATCATCACCTTAGCAGTTCTTTTGGGATTAGTACTAGCGGTTGCTTTATTACCAAATACGCAACAAATTCTCCAAAAGCTAAAACCTACTTGGTGGTGGGCTGTTAGCATTGGTTTGTTAACTAGCTATTGTTTACTATCCCTTAACCGTGTTTCTGAGTTCCTTTATTTCCAATTTTAAATCCGTTGCCTAATGAAGTAATGAATAATGAAAACTTTCCCTGAAAAACCCGAGGTTGCTAAAACCAAAAAGATAAAACAGCGTCGAAAGAAACAGTATCGACATTTTACTCTTTTCCTTTTAGTTATTATTTTTCTACCAACTCTTACTGTTGGCCTATTTAATTGGCGGATTGATCCCTATGGCATTTTTAATAGTCCAGAAATTAAAGGTTTTAATCAAGCCAAACCAGAGAAGCTTAAAAATACAAGATTATTTAAAGCTGTGGCAATTACTAATCTCAAACCTATTACTATATTCCTTGGTTCTTCTCGCACAGACTACGGTTTAGAACCCAACCATCCTGCTTTAAAACAACCAGCTTATAATTTAGGTTTAGGGGCAGCAAGTCCCTACGAACTTCTCGCTTATTTAAAACACGCTATCTATAACCAAGAAAATATTGAACAAATTGTAATTGGTTTAGATGAGTTTATGTTTAATGCTAACAATGAAGCTAGCCCAGATTTTTCCGAAGCCCGTTTAGAAACCAAAAATATTACTCTTCTTGATACTATCAACACCACATTTTCTCTAGATGCAATTGCGGCGAGTCAAGAAACTATTGAAGCTAGCAAAACTAATCCTAATTATGTTACCCATAGCCCAAAAGGTCAGTTACAGCTAAGATTGATTGATCGTGATAAATCGGCAACAGATTACCGCTTTAATACGAGTATTGGTTTTTATTTCAAGTCCTTTCCGCAAGATTATCAATTATCTCAAAAGCACTTGGATAACCTGAAAAAGATTGTCAAATTAGCCAAAGAAAATGATATAGCTATTAAAGCTTTCATTTCTCCTGCCCATGCCACTCGCTATGAAACAATTCGCGTTGCGGGGCATTGGCAAGAATACGAAGAAATGAAGCGACAATTAGTGAAGATTTTGCCAGTTTGGGATTTTTCTGGTTATAACAGTATCACCATAGAACCGATTAGCGAAGAGATTAAAAATTATATTGATGATTCCCATTATCAAGAAGAAGTTGGTAATTTAGTTCTCAATCGTCTATTCAACTATGAAGTAGAAAAAGTACCAGAAGATTTTGGTGTTCTCGTTACATCCCAAAATATAGAATCCCATTTAGCTAAGATTCGTTCTCAACAAGCAATTTGGGAAGAGAATAATCCTGAAGAAGTAGAAATGGTGAAAGAGATTCAAAATAACCTTGCTAATCGCTAATTGCTATATGTAAGGGCTGGTTTGAGTGGAAACTATGATTTCAACATCAAATAAAATAAACTCGCCCCAGTCACCTAGTTGAACAAAAATCCCATTTTCTATTTTTAAAAACTCCGGAGTGGTTTTTATATTTGTTAGTCAACAGGGATATATAATAACTAATCAACAAACCTCAAACCTTGTCAACTTGCTTCTACCTTCCCCTTCAGGTTCTTTCCAAATCAATCTTGTCTCTACTTCTAAAAAGAAACTTTCCCTAATTTTACCTACCTATAATGAAAGCAAAAATCTTCAGTTCGTTATTTCCCAGCTAATTAGTTTATTAGACAGTAAGTTACCAGAAAACTACGAACTCATTGTCGTTGACGATGATAGCCCTGACAAAACCTGGAAAATTGCTCAATCTTTGCTGCCGAAATATTCTCAACTCAAAGTAATTCGCCGTCAGGGAGAAAAGGGACTTTCTACTGCGGTAATTCGTGGTTGGCAAGCATCCCAAGGAGACATATTGGGGGTTATAGATGCTGATTTACAACATCCCCCAGAGATCCTGGTTTCGATGGTAAACACTATTGAAGAAGGAAGAGATTTAGTAATTGCTAGTCGCCATATAGAAGGAGGAGGTGTCAGCGACTGGAGTTTTGGGAGAAGATTTTTGTCTCGCGGCGCACAAACCATTGGCTTAGTAATTTTACCAGAAGTTGTTGGTAAAGTATCTGATCCCATGAGTGGCTATTTTTTGGTGAAGAGAGAGGCGATCGCTCAGCAAAAATTAAACCCGCGAGGTTATAAGATTCTCATTGAAGTGTTAGCCCGTTGCCATATTAGTAAAATAGCTGAAGTAGGCTATATTTTTCAAGAACGTCAAGCAGGTGAGAGTAAAGTAACCTACCAACAATATTTAGACTACCTCGTACATTTAATTGTTTTACGCCTCTATTTATGGCAAGTTAATCGCTTTATACGCTTCGGTTTAGTGGGTTTAACTGGTGTATTTGTAGATATGAGTATACTTTACCTATTAAGCGATCCTCACACCTTAGCTTGGGGGCTAACTCGTAGCAAAATTATTGCTGGGGAAGTAGCAATTATCAACAATTTCTTGTGGAATGATGCTTGGACATTTGCAGATATTGCTATCAAACAAATAGGTTGGCAACAACGTTTGAAACGCCTCTTGAAATTCAACCTGATTTGCTTGCTAGGCTTATTTCTTAATGTCGTAATCCTCAACCTCTTATTCAACTACTTAGGTTTCAACAACTTCTCGACTGGCAGATATATAGCTAACCTCATAGCAATAGCTATCGTTACTGGGTGGAATTTTTGGCTTAATCTTAAATTGAGTTGGCGAGTAACCCAGGTAAATAGCAAGAAAACTTAGCTAGAGAGGAACTCTAAAAGTAAATCAAACGATCACAATTTCATCATAAAATATGAACTGCCAACCATACACAAATTACGAAAATGACGATAAACAAAATTTTGCATTGTATATCTAACTTTCTCTACTTTCAGTTTTAAGCAATGAAAAAAACTTTTCGCCAATATCGTCAATATAGTCTAATTTTTTTCACTAGTGTTTGCATCCCTCTATTTGGTGTAGGTTTATTTAATATTATTATTAATCCCTACGATGTATTTAGCTCTTCTGATATTCCTGGTATTAATCACGCTAAAGTCAATCAAGATAATAATGATAGGCTATCAAAAGCCACAGATATTACTCGTATTAAACCCATAACTATATTATTAGGTTCTTCTCGTACTAAACAAGGTTTAAATCCGAGATCATCCTCAAATAGCAAAGCAGAAACCGACTTATAACTTGGCAATTAATGGCCCCAATATGTATGAGGTTAAACGCTACTTAGAACACGCTATTGCTAATCAAGAAAACTTACAAACAGTCGTCCTTGGTGTGGACTTTTTTATGTTCAACGCCAATCTAGCAAATCAGCCTGGCTTTTCAGAAGCCAGATTAGGTAAACGCCATCTCATTGTGCAAGATTTTATTAATATTGTCTTTTCTATAGATGCTTTTAATGCTAGCAAAGAAACATTATTAGAAAGTAGAAAAGAAGCATATAAAAATGACAATTATGGAGAAAATGGCTTTCAACCCAATCGCAAAGCTGATGATGGCGAAACAAAATGGCGATTTGAACAATCTATCAAGCTTTATTTTGAGTTACATTCTGATTATGATTTTTCCTCAGCATATTTTGCGAGTTTCCAAGAAGCAGTTAAGCTTTGTCAAGAAAATAACATTGATTTAAAAGTTTTCATTTCTCCAGCCCATGCTACCCAGTGGGAAGCTATTAGAACAACAGGACATTGGCAAGTATTTGAGGAGTGGAAAAAGAAATTGGTTGCAGTTGCGCCAGTGTGGGATTTTTCTGGTTATAACTCAATTACGACAGAACATATCAAAGCTAAAATGAATAATTATTCTGATAACTCTCACTATAACAAAGCCATTGGAGATTTAATATTAAATCGTATTTTGAGCTATCAAGAAACAGAAGTACCTGAAGACTTTGGTGTCTTATTAACCTCCGAAAATATTGATTCTCACTTAGAAAAAATTCGTACCGATAGGGAAAATTGGGTAAAGAATAATCCAGAAGAATTCAAATTGGTACAAAGAATTAAACACCAACAAGAAGCGGCAGAAAATCCTCAAAGAGATAAGTAATTAAGTTGAAAATCGACAGAGTGAGCTGTTACATATTTAAAGTAGGTTTTATTAAGTTTACCTAATTTCCCACAAATTATTGACTATTGCCTTCCCCTAGTAACCAACTCTTTATATCTAAAAACCTGCTCATTACTTCCTACCATACCAATCCCTTAACTTACTAGGGGAAACTCCCAAAAAGTAACCTATAATTGCAACTTGATTAATTAAAGTCGTCTTGAAAACTCCCAACTTTAACCAACGTCTTCCTGAAGTAATTACCTTAGCAGGGACAATATTTACTTTCCCTAACTTCCTCAACTGACGCATCAATTCAAAATCTTCCATAATTGGTAAATTAGGAAAACCGCCTACTTCTTGAAACACAGAAGCTTTGAGGAAAATAGCCTGATCTCCGTAGGGCATACCCAAAAATTGCGATCGCAGGTTAGCCATCTTTTCTACTAACCTAACCCCAAGCTGATCAGCATCAATTCCGAGTTGAAAAGCCCCGGCAATAGTATATGGTTTTGCCAGGGCAGAATTTACTAAATCTTTGTAACCATAAGGTAAATAACTATCTCCGTGTAGAAATAGCAAAATATCTCCTTTCGCTATTGCTGCACCAACATTCATTTGCACTGCCCTACCAGGGGAAGAAATAATAACCTCAACTCCCATAGCTTGAGCTAGCTTTACCGTAGCATCTTCACTGCCTCCATCCACTACAATAACCTCAATTCCTGCTGCTTCTTTTACCCTATCAACTGTTCTTTCAATCGCTGCTGCTTCATTTAAAACAGGAATAATTACTGAGATTTGGGCAACAGTCATAATTAAGTAATAGCTAATAAACAATGGGTAATATGGTAAGCCGTTAGGCATTTAATTGACTTATTAGGTTTGATGGGGAGATAGGGAGATAGGGAGATGGGGGGAGGGTTTTAGGGCTTATTTCCTAGTTGAGTAATACACAGTTTAAATGCACATCAGCTTAATAGGTTAATAATATTTTCTCTATTATTATATTATGTAGGTTATAACTTCTTCCTTTTAAAAAACACTTACTGAAACCCTGTAAAGTTTTAACTTACTAGATGCGAGAAGGCTTACGCCAATAACTTTCAATAATGCCTGATATTAATAAACTTCTCAAACAACTTGCTAGTCAAGAAGAAGCATTACAAAACACTCAATTTCTGGCCCCTTGTGTAGCTGGTGGTTCTCTACGTACCTCTGTTGCTAAGATAATCTACACCTTTACTCCTCAGCCCCAAAACTTTACTGGCTGGGGAATTTTCCAGGCTGTTAACCCTCAAATTGCCAAATTACTTGCAGAAGCTAGCTTACCCCAAATAACCTCTTACTTAGAATTACTACCTCCATTACGCCTGCGCCTTGCCTATCAAATAAAGCAACAAACTTGGCTAGCTTATCCCATTAACGAATCAGATATGCAACAGCGTTTCGCTAAAGCCAAACCCATAGTGGTACATTTGGTAGATCAAGGAGGGCAATTTGAAGCCATCACTGCCCGTCTCCAAGGTTCCTATTGTTGGTTTGAAACTATAGATCGTCGTGCCAAGCCGCAACCCACAGAAACCTTAGCTACGTATTTACAACAGGAAACCTGCCCTGAAGAAATAAAATTCCCTGGCTTAACCCCAGAAATGCTTACAACTTACCAATTAGCCTGGGGAAAAACAAAAAACGCCCTAATCCAAAAACAACACCGCCAGCAAGTGCAGGGAAAGGCACTAAAGCAATCATCACCTCAAAACTCAGAACTTAGGTTGCAACAAGCCTTACAACAGGGAGGAGGTGAATTGAGAACATACCGCGATCGCACTGATTTTTGGCAAGTAGAATGGATAACCACAGATGGGCAACTCCACACCTCCGCAATATCTAAAGAGGATCTTACCGTAGTTAGCGCTGGAATTTGCCTGAGTGGACGCGATCACGATTTTGATCTCCAATCCTTAGTTGGGGTTATAGAACAGGAGTATGATTAAATTCAGATGATTCAATGGAAAACTTTGACTTTAATTTACCGAAATAGCCAAGAAGAAAGCGTAGGATTATAAGAACAGGGAGCAGGGAGCAGGAAAGAGCTACTGATAACTATTCAGCTTGCCGTTGCCGTTAGGCATCATTGATAACTGATAACTGATAAGACAGGGCATGAAGTAGATAGTTTAAATCTGGTTAAAAGTAATTATGAACAAACCTGTCATTATTTGTATAGATGACGAACCTACCGTACTTGAAAGTCTCAAAATAGAGCTAAAAAAAGCTCTAGGGGATGCTTATATAATCGAAGCCACAGAAGGGGGAGAAGAAGCTTTAGAACTGTTTAAAGAACTAATGGAAGATGAATATGAAGTAGCCTTAGTTCTATCTGATTATATTATGCCCGATATCAAAGGAGACGAACTTTTAAAACGTATTCATACCATTTCTCCCCAAACCCTGAAAATCATGCTTACAGGGCAAGCTGACTTAGAAGCAGTAAGTAATGCTATTAAGTATGCAAAGCTATACCGTTATATTGCTAAACCTTGGCAACCTGAAGATTTAAAAATTACCGTTTTAGAAGCAGTTCATAGCTATCTTCAAGATAAAAAACTCACTGAACAAAATACTAAGCTGCAACAAATGAACCAGCAGTTAGAAGAACTAAACCTTCATCAAGCAGCTTTAATTAGGGAACGTACCTCTGAATTAGAGAAAGCCAATCAAGAATTACATCGCCTCGCTAATCTAGACGGTTTAACCAAAATAGCCAACCGCCGCTGTTTCGATCAATATCTTACTCAAGAATGGCAAAGATTAGCTAAAATGCAACAACCTTTATCAATTATTTTTGCTGATATAGATTCTTTTAAAAGCTACAATGATCAATACGGGCATCAAGCAGGGGATGACTGTCTGCGGGCTGTTTCCCAAGCCATGAGTTCTACACTCACTAAAGGTTTAGTGGCGCGGTATGGAGGAGAAGAATTTGCCTTCGTCTTACCTAATACAGAAACCACAGAAGCTGTGCAAACGGCGATCGCCATTCAATCAGCCATCCAACAACTAAAAATTGCCCATCAACCTTCAACTGCTGTAAAGGAATATTTAACCCTAAGTTTAGGTATTGCCACAACTATCCCTCAACAGGAATGCTTGCCATCAACCCTAACCACTCAAGCAGATATTGCTCTTTACAAAGCAAAAAAACAAGGTCGTAATAGATACTGTATTAACAAAGCAGGATCATCACAGGAAGCATGACAATGATTTCTGCTCAGAAAAAGGGAATCTTTTAGACAGTATTACTGGTAACACCATGACTATACCTAGCAAGAATACACTGTAGAAACTTCAAAATACCTAACCAATGCTGCAACCTTAAGCTATCTTTCCCAAATTTGCCATAACAAATAGTCAAGTATGATACCTTATTGGATAGTCACAAAACAATAGCCAAATTAAAGTATCAATGATATCTTTAGCCCATTACTAAACTTAATTTTGGTTATAAACCTCAGTAGCATTCTACCGATATTCTAACTGCCCTTTCCTTTATTTTTCCCTTGTCATGTCCCAAGCAGCAACTTTAGAGATGGAGAATGAAGTGGCGGTACTACACAAGCTAGAAACACTCCTTTCTAGAAAATCCCAGCATAATTATCTCTATGAATTTACTGAAAGTGTAGTTGAACTCTTGGAGATTATAAAGGAGCTTAAAAAGCTAGTTCACAAACGCCTTGGAATCAAAAGGATTTAATTAAAATTATTAAGTCTGCTGTAGCTGCCCTATGAATAAACCTGTAATTATCTGTGTTGACGACGAACAAACTATCCTTGACAGCCTAGAAATAGAGCTGTCAAGGGTTTTAGGGAATGATTACCTAATTGAAACAGCAGGTGGGGGAAAAGAAGCTTTAGAGCTGTTTTCTGACTTACTCGAAGAAGATTATGAAGTTGCTCTAGTAATGTCCGATTATATTATGCCGGATATTAAAGGGGACGAACTTTTAAAACGCATCCATACCATGTCGCCCCAAACCTTGAAAATCATGCTTACAGGGCAAGCAGATGTCGAAGCAGTGGGTAATGCCCTCAGAAATGCTAAATTGTATCGTTATATATCCAAACCTTGGCAATCAGAAGACTTAAAAATAACTACAATTGAAGCCATACATAGCTATCTCCAAGATAAAAAGTTAGCTGAACAAAACGAAAAGTTGAAACACCTTAATAAACAACTAGAAAACTTAATTAGCGACCAAGCAGAATTGATTTCTCAACGCACCTCTGAACTAGAACAAGCCAACCAGAAGTTACATCGCCTTGCTACTTTGGATAGTTTAACCCAGATTGCTAACCGCCGTCAGTTTGACCAATATTTAGCTAGAGAATGGCAAAGGTTAATCCGAACTCAACAACCCTTATCATTAATTTTAGGGGATGTAGATTTTTTTAAAAAATACAATGATGAGTATGGTCATCAAGCAGGAGATGAATGTCTCCATACTATTGCTCAAGCCCTAGAAAAGGTTGTTGAGACTAATTCTCCTTCCCCGTATCTCGTAGCCCGTTATGGTGGTGAAGAGTTTGTCATCGTGTTGCCGGAAACAGAATATGAAGGGGCAGCCAAAATAGCTGTGGAGATTCAGTTTGCCCTACAAGAACTTAAAATTCTGCACCGTACCTCAGATGTTAGTGATTATGTCACTATTAGTATGGGCATTTCTTTGATTTTTCCCCAGATAAAGAAGTCTCCTTTAATGCTAACTAATCTTGCTGATAATGCCCTTTACGAGGCTAAAAAACAAGGGCGCGATCGTTACTGTGTTTATGCTGTACCTAGGTGATAGGGAAGTAATAAGTAATAAGTGAAGAATTTGCTGTTGCCTAATTGAAAAGTAGGGTGGGGAAATGGGGAGCTAGGGAGATGGGGAAAGCTTACGTTTTTTGATGTTTGACGGTGATGACTGTATGTACGTTGCCTCTGGGAGTGAAATCTCCTTTCACTATTGCTTCTAGGGGATCACAAGCAGCTACAAAGTCGTCTAAAATTTGGTTAACTGCTTCTTCGTGGGGAATATAGCGATCGCGATAACTGTTGATATAAAGTTTAAGAGATTTTAATTCTACCACCTTCCCATCAGGAACGTATTTAAGATAAATAGTAGCAAAGTCAGGATAGCCAGAAAAGGGACATTTACAAGTAAACTCAGGTAAAGTGATGTCAATGTCGTAACGCCGCCCTAAGCGAGGATTAGGAAAAGTAATTAACTTTCCTTGGGCAATTTCCCTTTCACCATATTTAAGATCTTTTTCTTTTTCTTCTTGTTTTTGGCTCATAATTCAAAATTTATTTTTATCAATTTTCATTTAACCTGTGCTGTTACCTCAAGGATCATTGATAACAGATGGGCAACCCAGTTTAAAACCTGATTTGTCAATCATACTTGGAAAACAACTCCCCCCCTACAATTGATAACTGTTTGGCTTGCAGTCGTCGCTAGACATCATTGATAATTGAAAAACTGATTTCTATGGCACATAACCATCACCACGAACATCAACCAGCTAACTATAACCGCGCTTTTATTATTGGTACTATTCTGAATATTGCTTTTGTAGTTATTGAAGCTTTGTTTGGTATTTTTACTCAATCTTTAGCTTTACTCGCCGATGCCGGTCATAACCTTAGTGATGTGTTCGGTTTACTGCTTGCTTGGGGAGCAAGCTGGTTAACTCAACAACAACCCACCCAACGCTACACCTATGGATGGCGACGTTCTTCAATTTTAGCAGCTTTATTCAATGCAATTATCCTCCTGGTAGCCATGGGAGGGATTACTTGGGAAGCCATCAGCCGTTTTTCCCAACCAAGTCCTGTACCTGCTTTAACTATTATTATTGTTGCTTTAGTAGGAGTTGCTATTAATACGGCTACCGCCCTTTTATTCTTTTCTGGCCGCAAGGAAGATTTGAATATTCGCGGTGCATTCTTACACATGGGTGCTGATGCTTTAATATCTTTTGGGGTTGTCTTAGCTGGGTTAGGTATTATGCTTACAGGCTGGTTGTGGTTTGATGCAGTAACTAGCTTAATTATCGTCGTTGCGGTAGTAGTGGGAACCTGGCAGCTATTGATGGACTCTATTAAACTAGCCCTAGATGCTGTACCTCAAGGTATTGAACCGCAAGCTGTACGAACTTATCTATCTGAACTTCCTGGAGTAACTCAAATTCATGACCTTCACATTTGGGCTATGAGTACTACACAAACTGCCTTAACAGCACATTTAGTAATGCCGAAGGGTTATCCAGGGGATGTTTTTTTAACTCAAACCTGTGGGGAATTAAAAAAACATTTCGGAATTGATCATGCCACTCTGCAAATAGAAACAGGAGATCCTAATTATCCCTGTAATTTAGCTCCAGATCATAAAATTTGAATATTTGAATTAAGGATATTTTAATGAAACTAAAACTAATTTTATTTTTAACCGCAGCTATTTATTTACCAGTGCAGTTACTAACTAAAGTACCTGCTTTGGCTGCACAAACTGAAGTCATAAAGCAAGATTCTTCAGAGTTACTCCTTGCCCATTATAATCCTGCCATACTTGAGGCCTTAAACCAAGCGATTAAAGAAGATCCTGATAATGCTGACGCTTATAAAAATCGCGGTTTGCTTCACCTTCATGTGGAAGATTATGAAAAGGCGATCGCTGATTTTAATCAGTTTATTCGTCTTAAACCTCAAGAAGCTGAAGGCTATAACTTACGGGGAACAGCTCATTTTTGGACTAATGAATTTAAAGGAGCTTTAGAAGATTTCAACCAAGCTCTTGAACTTGATGATCAATTAGCTTTTACCTATTTTAATCGTGGCTATGTAGAAAGAAAATTGGGTAACAGAGAAGCTGCGATCGCCGATTTTAAGAGGGGAGCTTCTTTAGCCAAAGAACAAGGGGAAATAGAAGCTTATCAACAGGCATTACAGATAATTACTGAACTCGAACAAGCGCCACAAATGAGTGCTGAGGAATTTATTGAGCGGGGAATTATCAAAAGTCAAGAAGGAGATTCTTTAGAAGCGGTTAATGATTTTGATTCAGCCTTAGCCCTAAATCCTGAACTGGTAGAAGCTTACTCTAATCGAGGACTTGCTAAAGTACAATTAGGGGATTATGAAGGAGCAATGATGGATTTTAATCAAGCTTTAACCCTAGATCCTAATAATGCTAACGCCTACAATCGGCGCGGTAATACTTTTGCTACCTTTGGGGAGCTTACTAAAGCAATGGCGGATTTTAATCAAGCTTTAGCCCTAGATCCTAACCATGCCGACGCTTATTACAATCGTGGTTTAATTCGCACCGAATTAGGAGAATATCAAGAGGCGATCGCCGATTATGATCAGGCGATTAAACTTAACTCTTCTTTAGCTGAAGCCTATGGCAACCGGGGGCTTATTTATTATGAAAAAGGAGAAACCCAAAAAGCTTTAGCTGACTTAAAACAAGCAGCACAACTATTTCAAGAACAAGAAAATATAGTTGCTTACCGTAAGACTATTTATAACATTCAAATGATAGAAGAAGAGTGAGGGGAAATGGGGAGAATGGTAAAGATCAAAGGATATTCTTTACCTATTACCTATTACCTATTACCTATTACTTAATTAATAGGGCAGCCGTTCCCCATTCCAAGAGAAAAATTCACCGCTATCTTTTAGGCTGAGATTCTCGATTACATCGAGTAATTGAGTTACAGTTTGTTCTACTAGAAACAACTTTTCTGGGGGAACATTTTTTTGGAATGGTTGAGAAAGCTGGGTATCTGTTGTACCAGGATGCAATACAGCTACTATGGTGTTGGGGCTTTTACGACTATATTCAATGGCGGTAGTGCGCATAAACATATTCAAAGCTGCTTTAGAGGCGCGATAGCCATACCAACCACCTAAGCGATTATCACTAATGCTGCCAATTTTAGCAGAAATGGTTGCTAACACATTGCGATCACCATGACGCAACAAAGGGAGAATCTGCTTTGCTAACAGCACAGCACCAATACTATTAACTTGGAAATAACGTAAAAGATACTCCTGGTTAAGCTGCTTTAAGCTTTTTTCTGGTTGTAATTCCCCTTCATGCAGAATTCCTACGCAGTTAACAACTAAATGTAATTTATCTACCTCACTGCGGATCTTCTCAACTCCTACAATAATTTGCGACTCATCTGTAACATCCATCCCCAAACAAACTAACTTAGCGGGATACTTATTTTGTAGTGTAAGTAACTTGGTAGCTGTTTCTTGGCGGCAGTAAGTTGCAAAAATTTTTCCTTGTTCTTTATTTTGAAGTAGTTTTCTGACAAAACCTAGACCAATACCTCGACTAGCCCCCACAATAAGTGAAGATGTATATTTCATCTCAAATTTGCCAAACTATTTATCAACATAATTGCCATGTCCAAAACTGTAGCCGATGTTATGACCCCAGATCCAATTACAGTAAAACCCCAAACTTCTCTAGGGGAGGCCATTAAGATTTTGGCCGAAAAGCGCATTAGTGGTTTATTGGTGGTGGATGAAGAGGAAAAAATCTTAGGTATTCTTTCAGAAACTGACTTGATGTGGCAAGAATCAGGAATAGATCCCCCACCATATATCACATTTCTTGATAGTATCATTTATCTCAAAAATCCTACTCGTTACGATAAAGATATCCACAAAGCTTTAGGTCAAACGGCGGGGGAAGTAATGAGTGAAAAACCCCTTACCATTGAAGCCACTCAACCTTTGCGGGAAGCGGCTAAGTTAATGCACAACGAAGAAGTGAGGCGCTTACCCGTGGTTAATGATGCCGGGAAGTTAGTTGGCATCATTACCCAAGGGGATATTATTCGCTCTATGGCAGCTAGTTAAGGTAATTCAAAGCTCTAATTCTCTTCAGGGCGAGGGCCTCTGGGGCGATCTTCACTCCTGCGCTGTTCCTTCAACTGTGTTAGTTGGGAACGTTGTTCGGGGGTTAAAACTTCGTTAACCTTAAGCATAGCTTCAAAACGGCGATCGCTAAGTTGTTGGTGCAAATTCTGCATTTGTTGATGCTGTTGTCGTAGCTGTTCAGCAGAAGCACCATTAGCCATCAGGGTTTCCATTTCTTCTTTAGCTGCCTTCATTTGCTCTCGCAAATCTTGGCTACCTTCTTTTGACTCTTGATGAATCGCCTTGATACGTTCTGATTGTTCAGCAGTTAAATTAAGTTCTTGTAACCAAGGGGGTCCATTTTCCGAACCTCTACCTGATTTTTCACCTCTAGGGCTTTGGGCAACTAGTTGTGAAGATTCAGCCTCAGAACTGTGTAATTCTGGATGAATAGCAGCAAAGGCAGTCATAGGAACAATTAAGCCACCTAATGCGATGATAGAAAAAGCTCGCCAGTTCATAGTTCAGTCTTTCCTAATTTGATTGAATGTGTGTGAGGTACGATTAATTCAATTCTAGGAAATAACTTCTCTAACTGACCTGGATCAAACCTCCCAAATTGATTGTAACTAAAGTACTATTTTGACTCTGGTACTTTTGGCCTAGATGACAAGTTTGCACGAAACAGGCCAACAAACAATACAATAACTGAGGTTCTTCATCACTGCCTGGGGCATGGTTGCTTTGATTTTAGCGATCGCATTACTAATTTTTACCTTGATTCTGGTTCTATGGCAACCGAAGGGTTTGGGTATAGGCTGGAGTACTTTACTGGGGGCATTTCTGGCATTAGTAACAGGGATTATTAAGTGGGGAGATGTTGTAGTTGCTTGGGAATTATTAGGTAATTCCTTCCTTACCCTCATAGCTGTTAGCATTATTTGTTTAATCCTTGATGAGGCTGGTTTTTTCAGCTTGCTAGCCCGTCCTATCGCTTTGTTAGGATTGGGCTTAGGTTGGTGGCTATTTTGTCTTATGGCTTTAGTTGCTGCGGTGGCAACAGCCCTGTTTACCAACTATGGCAGTATTTTAATTTGGACACCAGTTGTCATGGAAACCATGCTGGTATTGGGTTTTCGCCCCAAACCTACCTTAGCCTACGTTCTTGCTACCGGTTTTATTGCCGATGCTGCAAGTTTAGCTTTGCCTTTCAGTAACTTAGTTAATCTTTTTGCTATCGACTCTTTTCAAGTACCTTTGGTTCGCTATGCCATAATCATGGTTCCCATCCATTTCGTCGCCTTAACCATTAGTTTTGGGGTGCTGTGGTTCTACTTTAATTTGCTAATTCCCCCTACCTATGAACTTGCCCAAACAAACCCCGCTTCAACAGTTATTCGTGATCCTTTAGTTTGTCGTTGGGGTTTGATGATTCTCGGTTGGCTATTACTTGGTTACTTCGTTCCCCATTTAACCTGGTTAATCGCTTGGTTAGCTGTCTTATTCCTCTTTACCTTAGCAGGACGTTGGTTTTATCCTGGACGTGGGATTTTATCCTCAAAGAAGTTATTCCAGCAAATACCTTGGCAAGCTATCTTCTTCACCACAGGAATGTATTTCCTGGTTATTGGTTTAGGCAATGCAGGGTTAATTCCTTTACTCAGCCAACTTTTTTCGCAATTCTCTGGCTGGGGCATCACCTTAGCTAGTATGGGAACAGGATTCACCGCCGCCCTACTTTCAAGCTTAAGTAACAATTTACCCGTTGCGATCATTAACAACCTCGCCTTACAACAAGCCACTGCTGATCAAAGTGCGATCGCCGAAGCGATGCTATACGCTAACCTCATCGGCAGTAATTTGGGGGCAAAGTTAATCCCCTGGGGCAGTCTTTCTACTTTGTTGTGGTTAGATATCTTACGTCGCAAAGGTTTAAACCTTTTCTGGGGACATTATTGCCGCATTCATATCGCCTTAACCATACCAGTACTATTGATTTGTTTTTTGATCCTTTCCCTTTGGCTTCCCTGGTTAGTAGTTTGATACCATTTATCATTGAACACTATATTCTTTATTTATTACTTTCCCTCTAATTTTCAAGCCTGAGTCATGCTTTCCATTAATATCTCCCCAGCCAACAATTTTTTAGCCGCATTGAGTAAAGTTGCTTCTACATAGGGTTTAGTGAAATAGCCCTTTGCACCTCGTTCTGCGGCTATTTTACGATGCTTTTGCGCCCCGCGAGAAGTTAGCATCGCCACAGGGAGTTTACTTAATTCCTCATCTTGTTGAAGATGAGCAAGTAAATCTAAACCATTCATCCTGGGCATTTCAATATCGCAAAAAGCCAGGTCGCACATTAACCCATCTTGCAGTTTTTCCCAAGCTTCTTGACCATCCCTAGCTTGTTCAACACTATAACCAGCTTTAAGGAAAGTTTCTGAAAGTAGTTCCCGCACCACAATAGAGTCATCAATAATTAATACCAAAGGTTCTTCTTGGCTAATTGTTTCTATGGATGCTGGTTTTTCTGGTTGTATTATGGCTTCTTCTACAGCTTGGGGTTCCTCAACACGGCTAACGCGAGTACTACCTTCAAGTAAGACTTCTCCTTGCATCATCCTCTGGGCCCCATCAAGGAGATTCTCTTCTAAATAGGGTTTGGTAAAGTAACCATTTGCCCCTAACTCAGCCGCCGCCTCTTTGTGTCTTGCTGCACCACGGGAGGTAAGCATGGCGATGGGTAAGTTTTTGAGTTGTTCATCTTTTTGTAAGCGACCCAATAACTCTAAGCCATTCATTCTGGGCATTTCAATATCACAGAAAACAATATTGCAAGGCAGTCCGGAACGCAGTTTTTCCCAAGCTTCTTGCCCATCCCTAGCTTGTTCAACGCGATAGCCAGCTTTATTAAAAGTAATGGAAAGAAGTTCTCTTACGGTAATGGAGTCGTCTACTATCAATACCATGGGTTCGCTTTGAGCCATTTCTAGGCTTGATTTCGCCGGAATACTGTTTTCTTGCCAAGTACCACCAGAGTTGCTGCGACCATGGAATAGATCCATTAATTCCAATACGTCGGCGATGGGCATGACTATACCATCTCCTAATACTGTAGCCCCAGCAATACCTAATGGTTTGGGTACAGGGCCTGCTAGTTGTTTGATTACAATTTCTTGTTCTTCCAAAACTTGGTCTACTTCAATAGCAATGAAGTTACCTGCACTACGTAAGACAAGAATAGAAATCAATTTATCTTGTCTCTTACCGCGATACATTTTCCTTCTTCCCAAGTAGCGATTATAGGTTAACAACTCGGTGATGGGCTTGAAAAGTAGTAGGCTATCTCGCCAATGAATAAAGGTTTCTCCTTGGGCATTGGTTTGTACTTGGTTAGCTGAGACATCAACTACATCTTCAACTCCATCCATAGGGAAGGCAATACTGGTATTCTCAACTCGACAACAAAGTGCTGGGGAAATGCTTAGGTTCAAAGGTAGGCGAATGGTGAAGGTGGTTCCTTTGCCTAAATCTGAGTCGATAGCAACAGTACCGCGAATTTCCATAATACTGTTACGTACCACATCCATACCAACACCCCGCCCTGCAAAGTCGTCAGCTTTTTCGTTAGTGCTGAAACCGGGTTGGAATAGTAGGCTATAAACTTCTTGGTCGGAGAACTGTTGCGCTTCTACTGAAGAGATTAAACCTTTTTCTACGGCTTTGCGTCTGACCACATCTACAGGAATCCCCCCCCCATCATCAGCAACGGTGATAATAGTTTGGTTGCCTTGGTGAAAAGCGGAAACTGTTATTTTTCCTTTCGGGGGCTTCCCTGCTTTCAGGCGCACTTCAGCAGGCTCAATGCCGTGGTAGAGAGCATTATTAACTAGGTGAGTGAGGGGGTCAGAAAGATGTTCTAAAATCATCTTATCAATGAGAGTTTCTCGCCCTTCTAGCTGGATTTCGGCTTGTTTGTTTAACTCTTGGGAAACTCGCTTAACAGCAATAGGTAAGCGGCTGGCAGTTCTGTCAAAGGGAACCATGCGGGCTTTGGTTAAACCTTCTTGCATTTGACCTGTGACATGACGCAGATTTCTGGCTACTTGGTCAACTTCTTCTACAATTATGCCAATATCAGAAGCTGATTCTCTGACCCTAACCACTAGTTCGATCATTTCTTGGGAAAGTAAGTGGAAGCCAGAGAAGCGGTCCATTTCTAGGGGATCATAACTTTGATCTCCAGATTCACCATTTCTACTAGGCCCTACGTCTATACCTACTGTGCCTCGGTTATGTCTTTGACGGCTGGCTAAGAGGGAGCTTTCTAGGAGTGATCGCTCGTATAAGTCCTGCATTCTCGACCCGACATCGCTTAAGTTACCTGCCTGTTGCAAAAGGTTATCTAAAGACTGACGCAGCATTTCTTGGTCTTTTTCTAAGCCGTTACGGTTAACGACTAGTTCCCCCATGAGGTTAATGAGGTTGTCGAGTTGTTTGACTGGAACTTTGAGGGTTTGCTCGAAAATACTGACTTTCTTTTGGGAATTTCCAGGGCTAGGACGCTGCTGTCCTGAACGAGGTACGACACTGGGTGTTCCTCCCACCTGGCTTTCAATATCCTTAAGCAAGTCCTCTAGGTCGCCAAATTCGTCTTCTGAGTTGTTGCTATTGGGTTGAGGAGGGTTAGGTGAACTGGAGAGTTGAATATTTTGCTCTTGAGGTAAATCAGTGCCAACTGAGTTATGGAGGAAATTCTCTAACTGCTCAAAAGTCCTAACCCCATTTAATTCAGCTAAGACTTTGGCTGTTGAGTCTTCTTGGATTAAGGCTTCTAATTCTTGAAAGGATGGGTAGTATTCTAAGGTTTCTTCTGTTGCTGACTCAAAAGAAGTTTCTGCTGTTTCAGGGACAGAATCCTCTTCATCCCAGTCAAAAAGAGATTCCAAGGATGCAGATTCTTCTATTTCTGTATCTATTTCTAGGTCTTGAGAATCATCTAATAGGGCATCTAAGTCATCTAAAGATACTTCTTCAGAAGATTGTAGATTGTTACTAGGGCTATCTTCTTCTAGGAAACTAAAATCAAGACTTAAATCATCGTCTTCCAGGTTTTCCAAAGATGTATCTAGCTCAAGGTTAAACTCTTCTTCCGCATTTTCTTTTGAATCATTAGAGATCAAGGCTCAATTCTTCTAAGGAACTATTGGTATCAAAACTAAAATCATCTTCTGAAGTACTATTCAACTCAGAAGATTGGTCGCTCAAATCCAAAGTATCTACGGTGAAATCTTCTTCAAAAACTTCCGTACTATTAATCTCCGCTAACTCCTCCCCATCTATATCTTGCTCTGGGGCATCGAGATTAAAAGAGAAATTATGATCTTCTCTAGGCTCTGAAAATGTATTATCCAGTTCAGAAGACTCGCGAGCTATTTCTTCTTCAAATAAATCATTTAGCTCTGTAAAATCAGAATCTTCTTGGGAATCAGCAAAAGCATCTAGATCAAAGGATTCTATGGCTGATATAGAAGATAAGTTGGTTTCGACTTCTGAAGAAGTTGCTGTTTGGGTATTTTCTGAGTCTAACAACTCACCAAAACCTAAAGCCCCAGTAGGTATATCATCGTTTCCCCAATCTGACCACTCTTGGGAATCATCTGAGCCAATAGCGAGGAGATCATCGAAGTTTTCTAATTCTCCCGATGAAGGCAACTCATCATCTAGAGACAGTTCTACTGAAGAGTCGGAACTAATGTCTAAAAGGTCATCAAAATCTTCTGCTTCATCAGTACTTGTCAATGGGGAGTTTGTTTCCTCGCCTAGTTCAGGTTCTACAAACTCATTTAAACTATCTGAATCTTGCTCTGGTTGTATACCAAAATCTTCATTTTCTGCATCGAAAGAAGATATTTCAGGCTCTAAGAAATCATCAAAGTTATTGGCATTTTCTTCTTCGCTATCTAGAGCAAATAAGTCACCGAAGGCGGCTGTTTCTTCTAAAGCTAAAGAGTCACTATCTTCTTCGTTAGTGAAAGCCGTATCTATATCTAATACTTCCTCGTTGGCGTTGCTAATTTGTGTTTCACTTTCATCTAATTCAAATAAAGTATCTAAGTTGTCGAAAGTATCTGTTTGTTCTTCTTCATTTAACTCTTGTTCAACCGTACCTGAGATACCTTCTTCTTCGATATCTGCAAACAAAGCATTCAAATCATCTCCAGGATCTTCTTCCTCAGTTTCAGTAAAAGAGAATGCTGATTCATCTAAACTTGTTGTTGCCGTTTCTTCAGTTGCAAAAGAAAAATCTTCAGTGTCTGAGTCTGAAGCAAAACTGCTACTAGAATTGAGATCAGCAACTTCGTCTAATCTTTCTGAAGGATCTACTTTACCGTTAGTTGTGGTTAAAGAGCTAGAAGTTGAGATTTCTTCAAAATCATCTTCAAAAAGATTAACTAAATTTTCAGCGCTGGAAATATCATCTTCTTCATCCAGATCGAGGAAAAGCTCATCAAAATCTCTTTCTTGTTCCTCCTCTTCTTCAAAGGAAGTCTCTTGAGAACCAAATTCCCCACCAGAAGTTTCTCTTTCTATCACTTCTTCTACTTGCCAAGTATTTTCTAAATCAGGGGCTTCTTTTTCTTCAAATAAGTCGGCGAGGCTATTAATGGCTGCCATACCTACTTCTGGAGCGCGATTAGGGGTTTTGGATTGTTCTACTGGCAATAATACTTGTAGTTGCTCAGTGATAGTAATTTCTTGGCTCGAACCCGCTACAATCTTTTCCCTTGCTTGCTTAATTTCTTTGATAATTACACCAGCACAACTACGGTAGGAATTTTCGGCATTCGCGATCGCCTTTTTGCTTGCTTCTAGCAAGAGAACCCAAGGGGCAAGATCTCTTTCCTGACCTAAATCTGCCAAATCTTGACAATATTCTTGCCATTTTTGACGATTCTCCGCAGAGTCTGGCTGTTTATAGAGTCTCAGCATCTCTTTTAAGCACAGGAGGACTTGCTTATGAAAGTGCTGATCTACGGTTTGTTGATTTTGCTGGTGTCTAGAGGCCATAGGGGCTATTTCTCCATCTTCGGCTACTGTAGCTTTTGGAGCGGCGATTAGATTATTGAGATGATCTTCTAGCTGCTTAAATACTGGCTCAACTTTAGACAAGGCATTTTGAGCAACTTCTGGAGTTAAGCCCTTTTGACTAGATAGTTCTTCGATGAGTTCTTGTAGAGTGATGAATAAACTCAGAAAATAGGCTTCTAGTTTTTGATCTGGTGTGAAGGAAGAGTCCTGAAAGATTTTGAAGTAGTCTTCTAGACGATGGGAAATAGTCTGAATACTAGTCAATCCTAACATTGCTGCTCCTCCCTTAATTGAATGAGCAGCCCTGAATAACTCGTCTACTATTTCTGTGTTTTGCAAAGTTGCAGCTAAATTCAGCAAACCACTTTCTATGGTTTGGAGATGCTCTTGGGACTCCAATATGAAGTAATGTGTTATTTTCTTATGTTGTTCAGGCTGCATAACCGCCCCTTCTCCCTTTAAGAGCAAATAGTTTGCTGAATATCGAGTTTTTTTAGTGACCGTAGTAAAACGATAAGATGATTTACGTTCTTTAGTTGACCTTAAGCCTAACTATTTATCAGCTTAGATTCAATTACTCATGGCAGAAATTTCTCATAACTGACCATTTTAAATTATTATTTCGCCCAGAAGTAATTATGGTAGTATTGATGGGATTATTCACTCTCAAGTATAAATTACCTGCAATCTGGGGTTAGCTTAAATCTCCTGACCACCGAAGTAATTCAAGAGACTTTGATAACAATAAGGTTATTGAAACTTCTAAGTAACAGCTTTACCCCATCTCAGGTGTTGCTAATACTCAAGGTTCGAGTTTAAGAAAAATGAAGCTAAAACTTAATTCATTTCCCCATCTGATTCCTGGTGCAGTTTCGGATCTGTTTGCCCAGGCTAGTGGCTCTAAGCGTATCACCAAAGCTGACCGCTATGGCTTAATGGCAGCTATTTTAGCTGATTCTTTGAGTGAAGAAGAAAGAGCTTCTATCGATAGGCTAATCCGTTCTACTCGTCGAGGTAGAGTTAAGGTTGTTAATGATGTTTCTGCCATAGGGAACTCTGCTTCAGCAAGAGTAGGACGCAGGGAGATGGAGTGAGAATTTAGTTTTCTACTCGATAACCAAACTCAGTTAAACGCATCCTTGATTGTCGCCATTTGGGTTGGATTTTAACAAACAATTCTAAATAAACTTTGCCAGTAATCAGCTTTTGGATTTGCTGTCTGGCTGCTGAACCAATTTGTTTAAGCATACTTCCTTGCTTACCAATTAAAATCCCTTTTTGGGAACTGCGTTCGACATGAATGATGGCAAAAACACGGGTTAATTGAGGTTGTTCTTCTACTTTCTCAATAACTATAGCTACAGAGTGAGGAATTTCTTGGCGAGTTAGCAATAGGATTTGTTCGCGAATTAATTCCCCCATAATAAATCTTTCTGGTTGGTCGGTAACTAAGTCAGGAGGATAATAATAAGGCCCAGGTTCTAAATAATCAACCAATAGTTTTTGTAGTTCTTTTAATCCTGCTCCTGTTAAGGCAGAAAATTTAGTTAAGGGAATATTTTTTTCTTTAGCTAACTGGCTATAACTACCATCAAGTAGTTGGCTGTCATGAGATTGGAGGTCTGTTTTATTTAAACCTAAAATAACCGGAGTTTCGGTTTTTTCTAACAGTTCAAAAATGAAGCGATCGCCCCCTCCTGCTTCTACAGAACTATCAACTAAAAATAGAATTAAATCTACTGAATTTATGGCTACTTGAGCATTTTTTACTAATACCTTACCTAATTCGTGATGGGGTTTATGAATGCCGGGAGTATCAACAAAAATTATTTGAGCTTCTGAGGTTGTCAAGATTCCTCGCAAGCGGTTACGAGTTGTTTGGGATACTGGGGAAGTAATGGCTATTTTTTGCCCTACCAGGTAATTCATTAAGGTAGATTTCCCGACATTAGGTCTACCAATAATAGCCACAAATCCTGATTTAAAGCCTTCTGGTGCTTGGGGAATTATGTTAATGTTGGATGGTTGTTCATTGGACATATTATTTTAGGTAATGAGTAATAAGTAATGAGTAATAAGTAATAAGTAATAAGTAATTAGGTAAAAAACAGTTTCCTAAAGCCAAACTTAGTGCGTAGGCTAAGCATACCACTTTTACTTAGATATCAACGTTAGCTGGAGGCTCTTTACTATATTCTAATAGCAACTTCTCAATTAAAGAGAAGAGACGTTCTGGATCTATTTTGTCTAAAACTAATTGATAATTGAGATAATACTATGCGATCGCTTAATCTGGTTTTACCATTTATTTAAGGAGAATTTTAAACATGATTGCCCTCAAAGATAATCAACCCTTACCCCCAGAAAAATACCTTCAATATGATTAAATCATCGAAATAATCTTCTCAGAAATAAAAGGTAAAAGTTCTCGATTTTGACTGTATTCTTGGCTTTCTGTGAACACCACAAAAATATAAGGTTGCTTGTTGGGTATCTCGACATAAACGGCATCATGCCTCACTCGACTTGTCCACCCAGCCTTAGACCATTGCTGACTGCCTAATGGTAAAGCTTCTCCCAAAAAACCAGTAACTTGATTCTCATCATCACCCCCAGCTAAGGGACGAGGATTAGCTAAATCTCGTTTGAGTAAATCCATCATTATTTGCGATCGCTTAGCAGAAACCGCTACTCCTCCAATAATGCTATGGAATAATCTAGCTACAGCATTGGTAGAGAGCATATTGCGGTTTTCCATCAACTCACCCACAAAAGCCCTTTCCCTACCATAGGAGCCATCACACCAAGTTTTTTGATTAACATTAATATTATTTAATTCTGGCCAACCTAAAGATTGATAGTAGCGGTTAACGATGTTGCGTTGGAATTTCCAAGTTTCAAAAGGTGCTGAAGACAATTCTGGACCACTAGTAGTACCGCTTAAAACATCTACAACTAAGCTAGTGGCATCATTGCTAGAATCAACAATCATATCCTTAATAGCCCTTTCTAGCTCTGGAGAACTGGCAACCATGGCATTTTCTAACCACTGTTGAATAGCTACTAAATAGAATAGCTTAACCACACTAGCAGGATAAATTCTCTCCACTCCCCGATAGTTAAAGCTGCGTACCGGATGTTGCCAAAATTCCTCCGGAGAAAGAGCGCCACCCGTATTGACAAATATTGGCTCATCATAAACCATCAAAGTTAAAGCTAGTCTATCTCTGGCTAAACTAGGGAAGTGTACCCAAATAGTATCTAAGATATTTGCACCTAATTTTTCTAGTTGTTCATCTTTATGAAAAAAATCCATGGCAATTCCGGACTAATTATTTAAGTATGTGTAAAATGCTACTGGTCTTTGCTGTTGTTATTTGCTTATGAACATTCTGGAAAAATCTCGACCCTCTCCTAGTGGTGAATATTACTCTGATGTAAATCTTAATCTCTATGATTCTCCTCAATGCAAGAATTTGGCAAGTCAAATAGCCGCAGGCAGACATTTAAAAGTGCTATCTTCTGTTGTTGAGGGAGCGGTGGAAGTAAGTTCTTGTGAAGACAATTATCCTGGCTGGTTAACCCTCAAGGATCTAGAACAACTCCAAAGTGCTAGTAAAGCATACCAAGGGATCGCTCTTTCCCGTAGTGAAATTGAGCGATGTATTCCCGAAATTATTGCTTTTACCCAAGCAGCAATGGCTCAACCAAACCATTATCTTTGGGGAGGTACTGTAGCCCCTAATTATGATTGTTCGGGATTGATGCAAGCGGCTTTTTCTTCTCAGGGTATTTGGTTGCCTAGAGACTCTTATCAACAAGAAGCCTTTACCCAAACTATTACCCTTGACGATTTGCTTCCCGGAGATTTAATCTTTTTTAGTAAGAATGAAAGAGTCAATCACGTTGCCCTTTATCTAGGAGATGAAACTTATATCCATAGTTCCGGGGCTGAAGATGGTCGCAACGGTATTGATATTGACTCTTTGATGATTCAAAAAGATGAAATTGGTGCGTTATATCGTCGGCGCATAACCGGGGCAGGAAGGGTTATTTGTAGTTATCAACCTTGACTGAGTGATGAGTTACAAGGAGGCGATCTAAAAAGTGATAGCTTGAAAGAGCAAACATACTAACCTTTACCCTTCAATTTTCAATTGACAAACCACTAGTTAACTTGGATGAAGATAATCATAAATCTCTTGGGCTAAGCGGGGGCCAATGCCTGATACTTCTTGTAACTTTTTTGGAGTTGCGAGGCGAATATAATCTAGGGAATGGAAGTGGGCTAAAAGTTGTTTTTGACGCTCGAAACCTAAGCCAGGAATATCATCTAAACGCGATCGCTTGAGTTTGCTACTTCTTTGTTGGCGGTGGAAACTAACCGCAAAACGGTGTGCTTCATCCCGTAGTCGCCGCAATAATTGTACTCCCGGTTGTTCTTTTTGGGTGGGTAAAGATAAGGATTCACCAGGCAGAAAGATTTCTTCTTTTTGTTTGGCTAAACTGATTACCCGCACAACTTCAAAAAGGTTCATTTCCTGCAAGACGGCTACAACCGCAGAAAGTTGACCTTTTCCCCCATCAATCATAATCAAGTCAGGAAAATCTGCATCCTGTAGGAGATTGTCTGTTTTTAACTCTGCATACTTGCGAAAGCGGCGACGAATCACCTCTGCCATACTTGCAAAGTCATCGGAGTGACCGATTTTGACTTCGGGGTTTTTGATTTTATAGTGGCGATAATGTTGTTTAGCCGGTACACCGTCAATAAAGACTACTTGAGAGGCGACGGCATTAGAACCTTGGATATGGGAGATATCATAACCTTCAATACGTTTCGGTAATTCTGGTAAGTCAAGAATTTCTGCTAAGTCTGCCATTGCTTGGCTATTGCGGCTAGCCAAGCGTTGAATACTGGCTAATTCATATTTGGCATTGCGTTCCACCATTTCAATTAATTCTGCTTTGGTTTGGCGTTGGGGAACACTGAAGTCAACTTTTTTACCCTTGCGATTACCTAACCATTGAGCAAGCATTTCCGGATGGGGTAATTCGTGTTGTATCAAAATGTCGGTGGGAATTTCCACATCTTCGACGTTGTTGTAATGTTCTTCTAAAACCCGTTGTAAAATGGCTCCAGGGCTTCCCGATTGCGCTTCAGCGAAAAAGCCCAAACGCCCCACTAATCGACCGGCACGAACCTGGAAAAGCTGAATGCAAGCCCGTTCTTCATCTGCTGCTAAGGCAATGGCATCACGGGAAACTGTATCATCGGGGAGGGAAACTTTTTGTCCGGCATGGAGGCTATGAAGGGCTTGAATGCGATCCCGTATTAGTGCCGCTTGTTCAAAGTTTAATTCTTGGGCAGCCTTTTCCATTTGAGAGTTGAGAATATCTAGCAATTCTCCGGTACGCCCTTGAAATACCATGGCTACTTTTTGGACAATTTTATGATACTCTTCAGGAGTAATTAAGGCCTGACAAACTCCTGGACATTTGCCTAAGTCGTAGTTAAGGCAGGGGCGATCTTTAAATAAAGGGCGGCGACGTTGCCGTAAGGGGAAGGTTTTTTTGACGATATGAAGGGTATAGCGTAGCAGCCTTGTATCGACGTAAGGGCCATAATAACGATCCTTTTCCTGCCCCTTCCTCCGCTTGCGAGTGATGAAGATGCGAGGATAATCTTCTGACCAAGTAATGCAAACATAGGGATATTTTTTGTCATCTTTGAGCAACACGTTGAAGTGAGGTTGGTGTTGCTTAACTAAGTTGGCTTCTAAGGCTAAGGCTTCGGCTTCTGTATCTGTGACAATAAATTCAATATCGGCTACCTGATGTACCATCATGGCAATGCGATCACTTAAAGTTTGGGAAGCACGAAAATAGGAACGAACCCGTGAGCGCAATTTTTTCGATTTACCAATATAAAGAATATTCCCCGTTTGATCTCGCATTAAATAAACTCCCGCTTCTCCAGGAATTTCTTTAAGACGAATTTCTAAGCGTTCAGGATCTTTAATTAAGGGAGTAGGTTTTGTTGATGCAGTCACGGCAATTTAAGCAAGTTCTTCTCTGTATTTAAGATCCTAACTAAATTATCTTCCTTTGATTAATTCATACAGCACATACAAAATTGGGCAAGCTGGTTTCCTTGCCTGCCCTACATCTGGGTTTTTGATGACGCGGCTCTATAAAAGAACTGCGTAGATATTTTATTAGTTCATAGGAGGAGTACCATCATTCATTTCTTCTTCCATCATTTCTGGGCTAAACATTTCTGGGGAGGAAGTGCCTGTTGGTCTAGGTGATTCTAGATTGTTATCATCAAGTAGGTCAGTTTCTTTTTGGAGTATGCAACCTTGATACCTAGCAGGATCTGAAGGCCAATACATATCCGTACAATCATCGATTATTTCTTCTACTACATCATCAGTAAGAATGTCATCTTGGGCAAAAGATGCCTGGGCTAAGGCAATTGACATTGAACTGGTGGCTAAAGCTGTTACTAAAAAAAGATTTGAGATTTTCATTTTTTCCTACACACAAAAAACGTTTAAAGTCAACTTATAAAGTATAGGTTAGCAAGCAAGCAGATTACCACTATTGTTTTATTTTCTTCAGAGGTTTTATGTCTCTTGTTTTTTACTTGCCAATTATAATACTATACCCAATTTCAATATGAAAATTACTGCCCATAGAGGTAATTCTGACTCTACCCCAGAGAATACTATTAGTGCCATCAAATCTGCTATCCGAGAGGGTGCAGATTGGGCTGAAATTGATGTCCAAGAAACTAAAGATGGAGAATTAGTAGTTTTCCATGATAGTAATTTACGAAGGGTTACTGGGGTTGATAAACATATCTGGGAAATTTCTGGTCATGATTTAGAAAAATTAGATGCAGGGTGCTGGTTTTCTGCCCAGTTTCTGGGGGAGAAAGTACCTAAACTAAAGGAGATAATTGAAGTTGCCAGAGGTAAAATCAAATTAAATATTGAACTGAAACTTAATGGACACCAACAAGAACTTGCTTTTAGAGTTGTGAAAATTCTCCAAGCTAGCAGCTTCATTAAACAATGTGTGGTAACATCTTTTGACTTGGCAACAATAGAGAAAGTTAAAGATTTGGATGAGACAATTTCTACTGGGATAATTATTAAAGAACTAGAGAATTATCTTTTTAAATTGCCAGTAGAAATTTACGCTATTGATTACTCTGTTGTTTCCCGCAACTTTGTACAGAAAGCTCATGATCTCAATAAAGAAGTTCATGTTTGGACTGTTGATACCGAAGCAGATATGCACAAAATGATTCAATTTGGTGTTGATAATATTATTACAAACAAGCCTAAAACACTAAAGAAAATGCTCATAAATTCTAAACTTTAAATGATCAACTCTCCTTGGCGATCGCAACTTTCCCTTGCCCTCAATCGCAACCGCTCTCTAGCTAATTCTCGTTACTTCCAGTTAGCCACAGTAGGTAAAAACGGTCGCCCAACTAATCGTACTGTAGTTTTTCGGGGATTTTTAAATCAAACTAATCAGCTTCAAATTGTGACTGATTCTCGTAGCGAAAAAATTGAGCATATCCAACATCAACCTTGGGGAGAAATTTGTTGGTATTTCCCTAAAAGTAGAGAACAATTTCGTCTAGCTGGTAATTTAATTGTGGTAGATCAGCATCACCCAACTTTACAAAATGCTCGTCAAGCTGCTTGGCAAAACCTTTCTCAAGGAGCAAAATTACAATTTTTTTGGCCTAGCCCTAAAAAAGAAAGATGCCAAGAAAAAGAAGCTTTTTTTGCCAATCTACCTAATGAAAATCAACCCGTAGATAACTTTTACTTAATTCTTTTAGAGCCATATTTGGTAGATATTTTACAATTAAAAGGAGAACCACAAAACCGTTACTTATACACTCTCCAAGAAAACGGCAATTGGTTAACTAAAGAAGTTAATCCTTAAATTTATTCAACTTTTCTAAAGCAAAGTTGCGTACATTTTCATCAACATCTTTTTCTGAGCGATCCTGAAAGATTTCTAGAGTTCGAGGGTGAAAACGATAATACTTAAAAAGGGCTTCAAGGGCAGCTTGTCGAGGATTTTTAACGAACATCCCTGCTATAGAATTTGCTAAAAGCTGAGCAAAAGCATCTTCTTGTTCCCTAGTTTCATCACCTCTACTTTCCTGTGTTATGCCATGGTGGGGCAGAATAGCACATTTGGAGAAAAATTCTTGCATTCCCTCTTCTTTTCCCCAACCTTCAGCCAAAATTTGGATAATAATTACTAGAGTATCTGGTTCTGTTTCAGCCCAAAAACAGTTTTTTAATAGAGGTAAAATTTCTGGCAAATCGCTATAGTATTCAGCAATAGCCATGATCCCATACTTCCTAATTTCAGGGCTTTGATGAGGCAATACCTTATTTCTCAGCCAAGCTAAAGTAGCAGCATCTTCTTGATAATTAATTACCAAAGAAAAAATAGCAGCTTCATTAACACCCCAAAAAGCATCAGCAGCAACACAAGATTTTAACCAAGGTAAAGTTTCTAAGTGATCTCGATAATTGTCAGCAATACTACTGATAGCCGCTTGTCGCACCAACATTCCCTCGTCTTCTTCAACTTTGGCACAGGCTTTTAACCAAGACAAAGTATCTGGTTCATTTTTATAGTAAGTAGCAATGGTACAAATAGCTTTTGCTTGCAAATGAGGATTGATATTTTCCCCCTTCCAAATCAGCAAAGATTTGAGCCAAGGCAAAGTATCTGGTTCATCTTGATAGTAAGCGGCGATCGCCTCAACCGCAGCCTCTGGGATATCCTCATAACCTTGAGAATGAGTGAGAGATTTCAACCAAGGCAAAGTTTGCGGCTCATTTTGATAATGTTGAGCAATCTTCTTAATTGCAGAACGCCTTACCTCCGAGTTAGGATCTTCCTGGGCATAGGATTGAAGTACAGATAAAGACTCTGGCTTATATTGACCATTTGCAATTCCATTTACTATTTTATTATTCTCCATCACACAAAGAAAAGAAAAATTAGCTTAAGCTACTTATTTTCAGTTGCTAAGTCGTGTTTCCGGAAAGCTTTTGTCATTTATCATTAGAGAACAAGACCATAATTTAATTTTAGATAGGGTTTCTTCTACTGTAGAATTGCCTTCTTTATTTAAGGCACATTTTTCTCAACCAAAATATTAGCTAAATCTTCAAGAAAATTCTCATCCTGCTTTTACATAATTGCTCACTTGCTATATATTTTCCTTAGAGTACTCCCCACTCTCTACCCTCACTGGATTACCTGGGCAACTAAACCAGATTTAGTATAATCAATGAAAACTTCAGAAGCGAATGAATCTGATTCCCGCAAAAACATTTCAGAAAGACTCAAACAAGCTTTAACGATATTAAGAGAAATAGAAGAAGAAATAAGTTCTCAACCAGATTTGGCAGCGGCATGGGAAAGGGTTGATGATTATTTAGATATTTGTCAAGTCAATCTTGTTAATGCTCTTTCAGTAATAGAATTGCAACAGCAACCAACCATGATTGATCCTACTCCCATAGAAGAAGCAGTTGCTGAATTAAAAGAGCAGATTCTTAAGGCAATGCAAGAAAAAAAATTAGATAAACCGACAGAAGAAAAGCTAGTAGAAATCACCGTTGCCCAAATTCGCTGGTTAATAGAATATCTCTCAAACAACCCCGATATCCTCCAAGCAAATATCTCTTCATCAGAATAAGGTTAATTCAACCATAAACATACCTATTACCTATTACTTATCCCCTAACGCCGGCTAAACTCAATAACTCCAGTCTTAATATTAATATCGTAACCAGCATAAAAATCTTGCCCCAACAAACCAATAGGCATATTAGAGGCCATAGACACCCTAACATTAGTTTTAACCCGCCCGTCAGTTGCCATAGATTTTAGTTGCATAACAGGCATAGAAACTACTGAACCGTCAGCAATAACAATATTAGCAGTGCTAACAGGTTTTAACTCCAAAGCCTGGGCAATAGAGCTAGTAATTAGGGTATTAGTAGCTCCTGTATCAAAAAGCATATCAAAGGTTTTGCTACCATTAAAAGTCACTGCCACAATTGGTATACCTTTATATTTTGCTTTAATTGGTACTGAGAAAAACTTAGGATTAGCATCGCTAGTAGTTTTTGTTGTATCGTCGCGGGGAGTTGCTCTTTGTTTTGCTTTTGCTAAATAGCCTTTGTATTCTGATAACTTCTCTTGGGCTATCTTATGGTTAGGGCTAGAAGTTGGCACTGTTTCTAATAACTTAATAACCTTTTCCCAACGTTGAGCAATCAATACCCAATCTTCCCTAGCTAGGGCTGACTTGCCCATCGCAGTGGCTCCTGTAGCCATATCAAAAGCTTTCTGGAAAGAATCTTCTTGAGGAGAAGGAGATACTTGGGGTGTAGGGGAAGGGGAGGCTTGAGGTGCAGGAGATACTGCTGCCTCAGCAGGAGAAACTTCAGCCGTGGAAGCAGTCTCAGAATCTTGACTACAAGCTACAGCACCTAGAGTCAAAATACTTCCTAAAAGGATTGTGGTAGTAGTTCGTAGTGAAGGTAGCTCCATGGGTAATATTTAACCTATCAATATTTATAAATATATGCTACCCAGTCGAGAGTTTTTCTGGGCCTTGATTAAGCTAATTAGTAACTAAAATTTAAGGGACACAACCTAAATTGTGTCCCTAGTTAAATAAAATTCGTCTCAGCCTAAGCTTGATTTTAGAGAGCTTTAGCTTTAGCCACTACATTATCAACCGTAAAGCCAAACTTCTCCATAGCTAAACCACCAGGAGAAGAAACGCCGAAGGTATCAACAGTAATAGTATCGCCTTCAAAACCAACGTAGCGTTCCCAACCAAACTTAATACCAGCTTCTACTGCTAAACGCTTAGTAACTGCTTTGGGTAATACAGATTCTTTGTAAGAGTCATCTTGCTCTTCAAATAGTTCCCAACTAGGCATAGAAACTACCCGAACTTTCTTACCTTCATCAGCAAGTTTCTTAGCAGCATCAACACAGAGGTGTACTTCACTACCAGTACCAATGAGAATAATCTCAGGGGCATCACAATCAACTAAAGTATAAGCCCCCTTAGCGACATTCTCAATAGAGCTACCAGCTAAGTTGGGTACGCCCTGGCGGGTAAAAGCCATCAAAGTAGGACGAGTCCGATTTTCTACGGCGATTTTGTAAGCACCAGAGGTTTCGTTACCATCAGCCGGACGAATTACCACTAAATCAGGAATTGCCCGTAAAGAAGCGATGGTTTCTACGGGTTGGTGAGTTGGGCCATCTTCTCCTAAAGCGATGGAGTCGTGGGTCATAACCCAAATAACTCCAGTTTGAGAAAGGGAAGATAAACGAATCGCAGCCCGCATATAATCGGTGAAGATTAAGAAAGTAGCACCGTAGGCAATTAAACCAGAGTCATGGAGGGCAAGGCCATTACAAATTGCCCCCATACCATGTTCTCTGACCCCAAAGCGCACATTGCGATTTTCGTACTGCCCTTTTTGGAAATCTCCCGATACGTCCATTAAGGTGAGGTTAGAGGGGGCCAAATCAGCAGATCCCCCAATGAGGTTAGTCAAAACTGGAGCTAAAGCGTTAATGCAAGCGTTGGAATGCTTACGGGTAGCTACGGCTTTATCTTCAGGAGTAAAGGTAGGTAAAGCATCAGCCCAACCATCAGGTAATTCCCCATTGAGGACAATTTTCTCAAACTCTTTAGCTTCTTCAGCATACTTTTTCTTGTATTCTGCCCAAGTTTGATTCCATTCAGCTTCAGCAGATTCACCCCGCTCTACAGCTTTGCGGAAGTGATTGAGAGCATCATCAGGGACAACAAAAGGCTCGTGATCCCAACCTAAGTGTTTCCGTGTCGCTGCTACTTCGTCTCCCCCTAAAGCAGCACCGTGTACGCCGTGGGTGTTAGCTTTGTTAGGAGAGCCAAAACCAATAGTGGTGGTTACTTTAATTAAAGAAGGCTTATCAGTAACCGCTTTAGCTGCTTCAATAGCCTCAGCAATGGCTTCTAAATCTGAATTACCATCTTCAACGTGTTGTACGTGCCAACCATAGGCTTCATAACGCTTGCTGACATCTTCAGTGAAGGCTAAATCTGTAGAGCCATCAATAGAAATATGGTTATCATCATAAAAAGCGATTAACTTGCCTAAGCCCCAATGCCCAGCTAAGGAACAAGCTTCTCCTGATACTCCTTCCATATTACAACCATCACCCATAATTACATAGGTGTAGTGGTCTACAATCTTACTATCAGGCTTGTTGTACTTTGCAGCTAAATGAGCTTCTGCTACAGCTAAACCTACAGCATTGGCTACACCTTGCCCCAAAGGACCAGTAGTAATTTCCACTCCTTCGGTCATAAAGTTTTCTGGATGTCCAGGAGTCTTCGATTCAAATTGCCGGAATTGCTTGATGTCTTCAATGCTTACGCCATCATAACCAGTAAGATACAATAAAGCGTATTGCAACATACAACCGTGACCCGCAGAAAGAACGAAGCGATCGCGGTTAAACCAGGCATCATTTTTGGGATTAAATTTCATGAAGCGGTCCCAAAGCACAAAAGCCATAGGAGCAGCGCCCATAGGTAGCCCTGGATGACCAGAGTTGGCCTTTTCTACAGCATCAATTGCCAGAAAACGGATTGAGTTGATGCAAAGTTCTTCGAGTGATTGGCTAGCAACGACCATATTGATTCTATTAAGGTGAACTAGGGTTTAAAAAAATTTGTGAGAGTTTAACTTGATGGCTAAAAATTGCCCCAAGGCTATTACCCATCATCCCATTGATAGGGATCGATGAGCAAGGGAGATATCAACGATTAATAATTAGGGTTTAAAGATATTTTTTGAAAGCCAAAGTTACGTTATGACCACCAAAACCGAAGGAGTTAGAAAGAGCTACTAGCACTTTTTGTTCTCGGCTGATGTGAGGTACGTAATCTAAATCGCAGTCAGGATCAGGGCTATCAAGATTAACAGTTGGTGGGATTTTGTCGTTAGCTACTGCCATAGCCGTAGCTACCGCTTCTATACCTCCGGACCCCCCTAAAAGATGTCCCGTCATAGATTTTGTCGAACTAATCGCTACTTTGTAAGCACTTTCTCCTAATGCTTGCTTAATAGCCTTTGTTTCGGTGGGATCATTGGCGGGAGTGCTTGTACCATGAGCATTAATGTAACTTACTTGTTCTGGACTAATGCCCCCATCTTTAAGGGCTAACTGTATAGCCCTAGTTGCTCCCTCACCTCCAGGCACTGGCGCCGTCATGTGGTAAGCATCACAGGTCATACCGTAGCCAACAATTTCGCCATAGATTTTGGCTCCCCTACTCAAAGCGTGTTCCAGTTCTTCTAAAAGTAGTATGCCTGCACCTTCTCCCATTACAAAACCATCGCGGTCTTTATCAAAGGGGCGACTAGCATGGATAGGATCATCATTGCGGCTAGAAAGGGCCCGAGCAGAAGCAAAACCTGCTACCGCTAAGGGGGTAACAGCAGCTTCTGTACCACCACAAATCATAGCTTGGGCGTAACCCCTCTGAACTAAGCGAAAGGCATCTCCTACAGCGTGGGAACCTGCAGCACAAGCAGTCACCGTACAGGAGTTAGGGCCTTTCGCCCCTGTATGAATAGCAGCTAACCCCGCAGCCATATTAGCGATCATCATGGGAACCATAAAAGGGCTACAGCGAGAAGGTCCTTTATTAAGGTAAATTTCCTGCTGGTCTTCGAGAACTTTAATACCTCCGACACCAGTACCAATGATGATACCTATTTGTTCAGCGTTGAGGTCATTAATCTCAAATTTGGCATCTTCTAAAGTCTGTTTACTAGCGGCGATCGCGAATTGAGCGAAGCGATCCATACGCTTAGCCTCTTTACGGCTAACATAATCATGGGGATCGAAACCTTTAACCTCTCCAGCAATCTGACAGGCATGGCGAGAAGCATCAAATAGACTAATAGGAGCAATGCCACTACGTCCATTTAATAAACCTTGCCAATATTCATTGAGGCTATTTCCCAAGGGAGTAACGGCTCCGAGGCCAGTTACAACAACCCGTTTTAGTTGTAAATTTGTCATGATGCTAGAGATGATAAAGACTTTTTCGCTCCAAAACTGAAGCTATGTTGAATTTCTCAATAATGCCGGGGTTTAGATGGCAAATCAGAGAATTTTATGCTTGTTAATGTTAAACCCAAAAGGATTTCTAAACCCAAATTCTTGTTGTAGAGGACGGGTATTAAATTAAACCCGTCCTAACAGAACATCTATAAAAATAGTTTTGTTTGACCAACAAAGTGAAGTCAGATATTTCCGATATTTGAGTATCTTTAAGCTGAGGTAGCTACCTTCTCACTAATATAATCCACAGCATTTTTGACTGTAGCAATTTGTTCTGCGGCTTCGTCGGGGATTTCAATATCAAATTCTTCCTCTAAAGCCATGACTAGCTCTACGGTATCTAAGGAGTCTGCTCCTAAATCGTTAGCAAAGCTAGCTTCAGGAGTTACTTTATCAGCTTCAACTTCTAATTGTTCTGTAACAATTGTTTGGACTTGAGAGAAAATTTCTTGATTCATAAGTTTTGTTCAACCTACTTGCCGGAATTGACTTGAGTGAATAGAGATTTTGTAAGTATTTTTCATCTTATCGGAAAGCGGTACTCCCTAAGCTTTTTTGTAGCCGCACAGATAATTGGCATACTTGGCTAATGGCTAATGGCTAATTGTTTTCTCCTCATCTCCTCACCGATATAGCATAATAGCTAGTTAGAGTTTAAAGAGAATACAAGAGCCATGACGACTGTGACCCAAAAAGCTTTGCGCTATGCTTATTTTCCGGGCTGTGTGGCTCAAGGGGCTTGTAAGGAGCTTTATTTATCTACTTCAGCCTTAGCAAAAGCTTTAGATATTGAACTCATTGAATTAAAAAAGGGCGCTTGTTGTGGATCGGGAACCTACAAAGAAGATTCCCAACTACTTGAAGATACCGTTAATGCTCGTAATATTGCCCTGGCTGAAGCAGAAAATCTGCCCCTTTTAACCCATTGCAGTACTTGTCAAGGAGTTATTGGTCATGTGGATGAACGTTTAAAAGAAGCCCAAGCCAATAATCCTGCTTACTTAGAACAGGTTAATAGTTTATTAAAAAAAGAAGGCTGTTCACCTTATCAAGGTTCTACAGAAGTAAAACATCTTCTTTGGGCAATAGTAGCTGATTACGGGCTTGATACTTTGAAAGCTAAGGTCAAACGCTCCCTTTCTGGCTTAAAATGTGCGGCTTTTTATGGCTGCTATTTACTCCGCGCTCAAAAATCTCTACCCTACGACGATCCTCTTCAGCCAGAATCTTTAGAAAATGTTTTCCGTACAGTAGGAGCTACTCCTGTCTACTATTCAGGTCGTACTCAATGCTGTGGTTGGCCTATTTCTAGCTATGCCCCAGAACAATCTTTCCAAATGGCTGGCAAACATATCCAAGAGGCTATTGATGGTGGGGCTGACTGCTTAGTAACTCCTTGCCCTCTTTGTCATCTTAATCTCGATTCTCGCCAACCAGAGGTAGAAAAAGTCATAGGACGCTCTTTAGGCCTACCAGTCCTTCATTTACCTCAGTTAATTGGTTTAGCTTTAGGACTTGAACCCCAACAATTAGGTTTAGAGAAACACATTGTCTCGACAAAAGTAGTTCTAGATAAATTAACTATTTAAAGGTAATTAATAAGTAAAAGTAATTAATCTTTTGTCTAAAAATTCCTTTTTACAATACCTAATAATGAATATTGAGGTAATACTAGAAAGTAGCGCTTAGTCATAGCTTAGTTGCTAAAGCTTTCTGCCTGAAGCCCTTAAAGAAATAAATTTGCTAATAGTTATACCTCTAGACAGATTTATTTAAGGAATATTCAGGTTTGTATCAGGCTAGTTTTTGCCAAATGTAGTTGCTTATACTGGGCATTTTATTGAGGCTAGGATAACCTGATGCGCAGTAGACAATTAATTATTTTCTTAAGCTTGATTATTTTCAATAATGGAGTTTAACACTAGGGGAAAAAAGAAAAGCCTTAAGAAAGTATTAAAATGTCTAAACATATCTTTTGGTTGGAGGAAAAAAGTGTTTTTACGACTTGCACAACAACATCGTCTTTTTGTCAAAGATTTGGTAATGAATCTCCAAGCTATGGCTATTGTTCTAGAAAACCGTGGCTATCTTGCTTCTTGCTACACCTGCGGTAGTCAAATGAATAGTGCTTCTTTTATGGTTAGCTTAGGACAAAATCATCTCATCCGTTTTTTAGTATCAGATTATGGCATCACTTGGACGGAAATGCGTGATGACAGAGAGTTGATGAAATTAGAAGGGGCTGAGGCTATTTGCCAGTTACAAGACTTAGCTGACTTAGTTAAATACCACATTGCTCCTGCTGATTCTAATTGGGAAGGACATCACAAAGGAAACGATTCTCTAGCGATTTCTCGTTAAAGAGCTTCATGCTTAAAGGCTCAGACAAATGCCTTATCTCATAGAAATTGCTGACACTATAGCATCAGGGCGTTAGCTTAACTCAACAGAGAATCAAACCTTAAGGGTTTAATCCCCATACTCTTCACAAAATATGCCGATACATAAAAATTGAAGCCTCTACTGTGCAGTAGAGGCCTTGAGTTAAATTTCCCTCACCAAACTATTGATTCTCAGCGAAAATAAACCGTCTTAATTCGCTAGGATCTGGCTCTGGGCTATCCTGAGCAAATTCAACGGCTTCTTCAATTCGGGTTTGAATTTTTTTCTCAATAGCTTTAAGCTCTCCTGCTTCTGCTAAATTCTGCTCAACCAAATAAGCATTAAACTTTTTAATTGGATCTCGCGCTAACCAAGTTTGCTTTTCTTCTTGGGGACGTAGTTCGTCAGGATCGGCCAAAGAGTGACCCCGAAAACGATAGGTTAAAGCTTCAATCAAGGTAGGCCCTTCACCTGCTCTAGCCCTTGCCACCGCTTCTTTAGCTACAGTATGAACTGCTAATACATCCATACCATCTACTTCAACCCCGTGCATATTGAAGCCTTCAGCCTTGCGATAAATTTCGGGTTGAGAAGTCGCTCTCTCATGAGCCATGCCAATAGCCCACTTGTTGTTCTCTACCACAAAAAGAATGGGGAGTTTCCAAAGGGCTGCCATATTAAGACATTCAAAAAATTGACCATTATTTGCTGCTCCATCCCCAAAAAAGCAAGCTGTTACCTGGTCAGCATTTTCATCTCCTAAGGCCTCCCGGCGATATTTAGATTGCAAGGCAGCCCCAGTAGCCACAGGAATACCTTCAGCTACAAAAGCAAATCCTCCTAAAAGGCGGTGTTCCTCAGAAAACATATGCATTGAACCACCGCGCCCTTTACTACAGCCTGTGGCCTTACCAAATAACTCGGCCATAACCTCCTTGGCAGGAACTCCACAACTAAGGGCGTGGACGTGATCACGATAAGTACTACAGACATAATCTTCTCCAGGGCGCATAGCTTGAATAACCCCAGTGGATACCGCCTCTTGACCATTGTAAAGATGGACAAAACCGAACATTTTGCCTCGATAGTACATTTCAGCACATTTGTCTTCAAATAGACGGCCGAGTACCATATCTTCATAGAGAAGCAATCCGTCTTCTCTGGTGATTTGAGCAGAGGTAGCATGAAATTCAGGTAAAGTACGTTCTAAGACCATAAAGTTTGTTGTATCCTTACAGCAGTTGCAAGAGGAGTTGTTTAAAAGGAGTCTAGTTGAGCAATCTTGTACCCAACTCGAATCCAAAGCAAGCTGTGGTTGTAATTTAAACCTAAGTAACACAGCATTGACATTTTAAGATTAAACTGAAAATCTAAAGAAAAATGCTAAATTTTTCAATTACCTTTATTGAATTTCCAGCAAATATTTATCTTAAATAGCTTGCTCTTAAGTTAGAATCGTGCAAAAGAAGCAATAACCAAATAACTAAAGGCAAAATTGGGGTTTTATCAAGGTCAATTCAGTAGCTAGCGTCCTGGGGAAGCAAAACGTGCGAATACCGCTCGATTACTATAGAATACTGGGCGTGCCAATTCAGGCCACAGCCGAACAATTAAGTCAGGCATACCAAGACCGGACTTTACAACTGCCGCGTCGAGAATATAGTGATGCGGCGATTACAGCACGTAAACAATTACTTGACGAAGCTTATGGAGTTTTATCTAATCTAGAGCAGCGTTCTGAGTATGACGCTAGTTTTTTAGCTAAGACTTACGAGTTAGAGTCTGAGGGGCAAATAGATTTACCTTTAGAACAGAAAGGTCAGGCAGAAAATAGCGAACTAGACCCCCATACCCCTTGGATTGAAATTGATTCAGAGCAGTTTATTGGCTCTTTGTTAATACTGCAAGAATTGGGAGAATACGAATTAGTCCTTAAGTTAGGCCATCCCTATTTAACTAAAAAAGATGGCATTAGTCTTGATAAAGGACGTTTAGGAGATCCCAAATTAGTTAGGGCTGACCTGGTATTGACCTTAGCTTTAGCCTGCTTGGAGTTAGGTAGAGAACACTGGCAGCAAAAGGAATATGAAAATGCTTCAATTTCTGGACAAACAGGACAAGATTTGCTCTTGCGAGAAGGGCTATTTCCTGGGGTTAGGGGAGAAATTCAAGCGGATCTTTACAAGCTTAGACCCTATCGCGTTTTAGAATTGTTGGCCTTGCCTCTGAAAAATACTCAAGAAAGACAGCAAGGGTTAATACTGCTGCGAGAAATGTTAGCTGAGCGGGGAGGGATAGATGGCACAGCGAACGATCAATCGGGTTTGAGTATAGATGACTTCCTGCGCTTTATTCAACAGCTTAGAGGCTATTTAACTGTAGCAGAGCAGCAAGAATTATTTGAAGCAGAAGCGAAAAGACCTTCTGCTGTGGCTACTTATTTGGCGGTGTATGCTTTATTAGCGAGGGGATTTGCTCAACGCCGCCCTGCCTTAGTCGCTAGGGCCAAAGTAATGCTAATTCGCTTAGGAAGACGACAGGACGTTCATTTAGAACAAGCTGTCTGCGCTCTGTTACTCGGTCAAACAGAGGAGGCTAGCCGCGCCCTAGAATTAAGCCAGGAATATGAACCTTTAGCTTTTATCCGTGAACATTCCCAAGGTTCGCCAGATCTCTTACCAGGATTGTGTCTTTATGGAGAAAACTGGTTACACTCAGAAGTATTCCCCCACTTTCGAGATTTAGCTCAGCAAAGGGTCGCTTTAAAAGATTACTTTGCTGATGACCAAGTACAAAGTTACTTAGAAAAACTTCCGGCGGAAACTGAAGATCCCAATCAATGGTCGGTGGTAGATTCTCAAACTACTCGTACCTCCTCAGTTGCTAGTAGTGCTTTCGCTACTCAGCACAGTAGTGGAGTACGAAGTCAAGGAGGGGAAAGTAGTTCTAAGTCTAGGGGCAGCACTTCGACAATTACAGTAGAGCGAAACTCCGAAGCAACTAAAAATACTCCTGGTATTGGGGTATCAACCTTAAACAGTAGAGATGAATATACATCTCCTGAAGAGGGGCGATCGCGACGTAAAAGACTTGCTCGTGAACAACCAGCTAGTTCTTTTCTTAATTCTGGTAATGGTTCTGTTAAAGTAGCTAGTAACAATACTTTAGGAAATAAATCGACTTCCCCGAAGCTAAGTCGTTTAATTTTCCTGGCTATAGTTGGTCTTTTAGGGCTAGGGATTGCTATATTCCTTTTGTTAGGAACTTATAAATGGCTGCGAACGACTTTAAATAGCCTTTTTGGTACAAATCAACCAGCCGAAGAAAGTTTGGCTATTGAATTGAATAAACCCCCTGTAGAAATTCCTTCTCCTGGCACTCAGCTAGATGTATCTACAGAAGGAGCTTTATCCCAAGAAGCTGCTCGTCAGCTTATTAGTAACTGGCTAGCTACTAAATCCCAAGCTACGGGATCGGAATATTTAGGGGAAAAATTAACTAATGTTTTGGCTGAACCTCTTTTATCTCAATGGCGTGGTACTGTCCAAAATCTTAAAAACAATAATGCCTACTGGAAGTATAAGCACGAGAAGATAGAAGTACAATCAGCCACAGAAAGCGAAACTGATCCTAATCAAACTAGTGTTGAAGCTATAGTTACTGAAGCAGCAGATTTTTACCAACAAGGGCAGCGTAACGAAGCAAAATCCTACGAAAAAGACTTTCGGGTTCGCTACAATTTTCTCCGACAGGAAGATGGGTGGAGAATCAAAGCCATGACAGTTAATGATTCAAATTAGTTTATTGATAGTTTAAGCTTATATTTAAACTGTGGAAATAGGTATAATTTGAGTCAAAGAAATTGTCTTTTTAAGTACACTACTACCTTGGGATAGATAAAGTACAAAAATAAACTTTTCTTGCCCCACAACTAAAGTACTACCCAAGACTTATTTTTATGGCCTTAAAAAGTAGTAAAGCTAACAACAGTGATTTTGAAAAATAGCCAAACTCACTTTCTTAATTACTAACAAAAACTTCCCAAAGTCTCTACTCAGCTTTATGTACGCAAAAAACTAAGCTCCTCCAGAAACTCTTAACTTATTACTTGTTACTTATTCCCCTCATCCCTAAGCAATAGTCTTTAAGTAAGAGATAGGTAGCCCCTTTTTCTAGGGAATTTATAACCTCAAATATATTCGTTGAGTCCAACTAACCTTCCAAGAGAAAGGGAAGAGAATTTATAATGCTTAGTAATGCAATGGAGCTAAAAAGTGGAAAATCATGAATGCAATTCGCGTAGCATTGGTAGAAGATCATCATCTTACTAGAGTCGGCTTGAGAGCTGCTCTAGAACAATATGAAGATATTCAAGTAGTAGGAGAAGCTGCCGATGGGAAAAAAGGCTTGGAGGTTCTTAAAGCTACCTCTCCAGATGTAGCCGTTGTAGATATTGGCTTGCCAATCATGGATGGTATTGAACTAACTCAACAGCTTAGGCAATATCAAGTGCAAGCACCCGAAATAGAAACAGAAACAAAAATTCTGGTTCTGACCATGAATAATAAAGAAAATGAGGTGTTAGCTGCTTTTGCTGCTGGTGCAGACTCCTACAGCGTTAAGGATATCTATTTTGAAAACTTAGTTGAAGCCATTAGAGTTACTAATGGGGGTGACTCCTGGATTGATCCGGCGATCGCTAAAGTAGTGCTGAAACAGGCACAGCAAAAGCTACCTCGTACATATGCTCCTTCCGGTAATAAAACCACTATTATTGCCTCCGTTGAAGCAGATCGCGAGAGAATTTTGGAGACTTACCCTCTAACTAAACGAGAGCTTGATGTCTTAGAACTGATTGTAGCTGGCCACAGTAATGATGAAATTTCTAAAAAGCTCTATATTACCGTAGGTACAGTTAAAACCCATGTCCGCAACCTACTTAACAAACTCTGTGCAGATGATCGTACTCAAGCGGCTGTATTAGCTTTGCGTTCTGGCTTAGTATTCTAAGGCTTGGTAAATGGCAGGTCAACACCGTTAACGGAAACCCAGAGGAAAAAGCTTAGACCTTGATAGGCTTATCGATAGCGGTCTAAATCTACTTAAGCTTCTGTGCAAAAATAGATTCCATTTATATCTGTTGAAGAATCAAAAAAATTGGTATTAGAAAAGCTCAAAATTCTCTTAACTCAGACTACTCCACAAACCCCTGAGTCAGAATTATCTTTACAGGAACTTCCCCCCCAGGCTAAGGCAAGGCTAAGTCGTAATTTAGCTGATTTAAGCCCCCCTCAAGCCTATGTAAAGGCATTACAAGAAGCCTTAGATGGCGCGCTCTCTCGTTGGCAAGAGGAGCCTAATGCTCCTAATAGTTTAGTTATTTTAGTTAGTGCAGGGGAACCTCTGGAGAGTATTTTGGCAACAGTGTTATCAAGTGGGCAAAATTCCTCTTCTTTAGCTCAGAGATGGTTATTGAGTTCTCCTTCTTGCGAAGCACAAAAGAGAATACAACAACTGAAAGCAGAACTTAAAGAAGTTCCGGAACAACAACTAGTGGTCTTGCCTCGCTTATCTCAAGGTTTTTTACGCTGTATTGGTTCTTTAGAGATTATTAATAAGTTAGGAGAGGCAGTTTTTAACCATCCAGATAGCTTTTGGCTGATTGGTTGCCATTCCTGGGCTTGGCAATATTTGGTCCAGGCAAAGGGAATTCAAGGGACATTTTGCCAAACCTTTTCTTTGCCGAAGTTGAGTGGTGAGGAGATTCAAGCTTGGTTAAAACCTGTTAGAGCTAATATGGAGATTACCAAAGATGAGGAAGAGGAATATTTTGAGAATTTAGCAAAAATTTCTTTAGGATTAAGCCAAGTTGCTGGAAAATTATGGTTGCGTTCTTTAGGTCACGAACAAGAGTTAGAGAAAGGGAGTGATCCTTTATCCTTGATGCCTTTAAGACAACAAAAAGCACTATTGCCAAAACTACCAAGGTTAGAAATGAGCGATCGCTACCTTCTCTATTCCTTGGCTTTACATGAACAACTTACTATCCCTGACCTGGCTACTAGTTTGGGGGAAAATAGTTCAGATATTTTAATCTCGATACAACGCTTGCAACAAGAAGGATTGCTTCGACGCTACCAAGAATATCTGTTGATTGAACCTATTTATTATTCTCAATTACGGCGAGATTTAGAGCAAAATAATTTTCTAGTTGAGGAATAATACCAGAGCGGCGTTTAGTAGCACAGGTTATTTGTGAGGGGGTTCTCTCTAATTTAAGAGGATTTCATTTCTCTTTGATGCCTCGGCTTACAAGGAGAACCCCAAGCCACTTGTTGCTGGGGAATGTCGCTGAAAACACTACTACGAGCGCCAATCACAGCATTTGCACCAATAGTTACCCCCGGAGCTACAAAACAATCTGCGGCTACCCATGCACCATTACCGATAGCAATAGGAGAAACCTGGAGACTAAAATTAGGGTCTTGTATATCGTGGGAGCCAGTACAAAGGTAAGATTCTTGGGAGATAATGCAATGCTGACCGATGTGGATATCATCTAAACTATACAAAACTACATCATCACCAATCCAACTATAATCTCCAATTTTTAATTTCCAGGGATAGGTTATGCGAGCAGTAGGGCGAATTACTACTCCTTTACCAATTTTGGCTCCAAATAGGCTTAATAACCAGCAGCGAATGCCATGGGCAGAATGGAGAGTTAAAGGGAAAATAATCCCTTGTAGGAACCACCACAGCAGAATAAACCAACCAGGACGACCGCGATCATACCAAGATTGGTCATATTTGCGTAGATCAATTAAAGCTGGCTCATCTAATCGGGGTTTTTGTTCAAACTTTTGATTCATCTTTCACCAGTTGGTTAGCCTGGGAAACAGCAGGTGCTGATTTTTTGGCTTTAATTTCTTTAGGGTTAAGGGAACCACCAAACTTCATTAATTCGTACAGTTTGACCCCAATTTGGTATTCGTACTGTGCCAAAAGACGACCATAAATATACCCCGGTTTACCATCCAAAAATCCCAAGAAGACAAAGTAGAAGAGAATAAATCTAATTAAAGGTTTGAAAGGAACGTAGCGTACCCAAATTCTTTTGAAAAAGCGTTTTCTCTCTGGTCCTTTACCGAAAGCTTTAGCTTCGATGCTGTCGCTATCTTGGCCGTTGAGAATATTAAAATAGACCCTTGCTTCCCAATTAGAATAGCGGTTGTGTCGGGCTAGCCATTGATAAATATCTCGGAAATCTTCATGGAGCATATCTTCTTTGAGATAGCCTGTTTTTTCCATAATCACGTGTTCGTGAACTTCATTATCTCCAGTGTTACGGATATCTTCAGTTTTGAGATTTTCGTAGCGCCCTTTAGCGTGTTTGAATAAACGTAGATTCCAGTCAGGATATTTTCCTCCCCAACGAATCCACTTACCTAAAAAAAAGACCCTACGGTTAAGATAATAACCATCGAAGTCAGGGTTTTGAATCGCTACAGCAATTTCATCCCAAAGTTCTGGCGTGATTCTTTCATCACAATCAACAATTAAGACCCATTCATTGTGAAAAGGCAAATTTTCTAATGACCAATTCTTTTTTTTCGGCCAGCTACCATTGAAATAGAATTGTACAACTTTAGCGCCGTAAGTTTCAGAAATTTCGATAGAACGATCCTCACTTTGAGAATCCACAACAAAAATTTCATCCGCCCTAGCAACGCTTTCTAGACAAGCGGGAAGATTAAGTTCTTCGTTTTTGGCAGGAATTAAAACTGAGACTGGGACTGGTGCAGACTTAGAGGTCATAGTTTTCAGATAAGAAGCATAGAAGAGTGCAAGGGAAAAATCTCTAATCTTTTTTTACTCGCTTAATTTACTGTGCATGATCACAAGGGTTTCTGATAAATTACCGAGGCGAGTTTCTAGCTCCTTTTTACGACTTAATAACAGCCGGAGTTTTTGGTAACGGGCGATCGCTACACTAACATTAGGAACTTCAGCCGGAGGACAAAGTTTTGACCATAATTGGCCACTTTCGTCTAAACCACAGAGTCGATATCCGGGACGAGGGGTTTCATAGGTGATATTGGCATCTAATAGTTCTTCGACATAATCCATCAATCTATCTGTTTGGGCTTTCCTAACCTCAGAGGAGCCTTCTTCAGGACGACGATTATGGGATTCTAGCCAACCATCAACAATCGGTCCTTCTAAATAAATATCTTGGATTTGCCTAACAACTTTCTGAAGTTCTTTTTGCCAACGTTCCACAATAGCTTCAATATCTTTTAGCAAATTCATTGCTAAGGCAGGATTGGTGCTGTGATTGTGGCTGCTAATCTTGGGAGGCTTAAGTTTGGGTAAAGCAGGCATTTTTAAATCTTGCCTACTTTTGGGATCGCTAAGATCATCTACTGTGATCGTAAAAGATGGTGCTTTAGATACAGCAGAGCTTCCTTTAGTAGCAATATTGTCTTGCTCTAATTGGTCGAGGGTTGTTTCTATTTGTTTCAATTCTGGTTTCATAAACTCTTCTATGCCAAGAGTGTTCAGTTGACAACTGGTGTTTTTCTACTTTACTAAATATATTTGTTATTGATAAAACTAATCACTGTTCTAACTTGTGAGCCTCAAAGAAGCAACAGCAAAAGAAATAATTTTGATTACTGGCCCAGCAAGTTCTGGCAAAAGTGAGTGGGCAGAAAAGCTTGCCCACCGAAAGAAGCAACCTGTCATCTATATTGCCACAGGCAACATAGATTCTAACGATGAAGAATGGCGATCTCGCATTGCCAAACACGCTTCCCGTCGTCCTCCAGAGTGGGAAACGGCATTGGTTCCGGTGGAATTAGCTGCTAAGATTAGCTCTACATCAATTTCTCAGTGCTTATTGATAGATTCATTAGGTACTTGGCTAGCTAATATAATTTCTCAAGAAGAAAAGGTTTGGCAAGAAACAAAAGAAGATTTGCTTAAAAGTTTGCAACAAACTCCTAGTAACCTAATTTTGGTTGGTGAAGAGACAGGCTGGGGCGTTGTTCCGGCTTATCCTTTGGGCAGAACTTTTCGTGATCGCTTAGGTAATTTAATTAGAGAAATTGGTGCAAGCGCTGATTTGGTTTATCTGGTAACAGGGGGTCATGCTTTGAATTTAACGGCTTTAGGTAATCCTCTAGAAAAGTAACAACTTGGTAATTATCTTTAGGAATTCGGGCTAAATCAGCAGAATTAAGACAAAATGTAAATTAAGTAAAACAGTTAGTTACAAGACGCTCTTTCTTTATAATTTATGGCATCAGAAGTAGAAGTTAAACAATATCTGGCTCATTGGTTTCAATTAGGCAAGAAAGTAATCTTAAATAATGCCAAAGAGAAGCTTTTACCAAATTCTGTCATCGCTGGCGATCACTACTCCCAGGCTTTTGAAGATTGTTGGCGCAAAATTTTGGCTGCGAATCAAGGGGATTCTTACCTAGAAGGTACAGAAGAAACCATCGCCGATTTGCTCTCTCCTAGTTGGGAGATTTCTTCTTGCGCTAATTGTGAAATGCCTGTCCCCACCAAAAGTTTAGGGGTTTCATCTCTACCCTGCCCTTGTCAAGATATCCCTAATTGGCCCAATACAGAAATTCCCCAACCAAGACTACCAGTCAGTAGTCAACAAAGTTTAAGCAGCATTCGTAAACGTTTAAGTCGCTAGTTGCTAATGGCTATTGGCTAGTGACAATAGTATTTTTCTTCCTACTCCCCACTCCCTAGTCCCTTCTTCTCGGAACTTCATAAGAAAAGAAATCATAAGCTAATTTGGTTTTAGGGAAAATTGCTTGGGCTTCTTGACGTAGATCGTTTAATCCAATAGCGTTTCCTGGGGCATAGCGGGGGCTAAAATGGGTCATGAGGAGTTGTTTTACCCCAGCCGTTAAAGCCACCTGAGCTGCCATTGTCGAGGTTGAGTGCATTCTTTCAAAAGCTAAGGGCGCGTCTTGGTGAGCGAAAGTTGCTTCGTGGATTAAAACATCGGCATCCTGGGCTAATTCTACAGCAGCTTCGCAAAAAACAGTGTCGGTACAATAAACTACTTTACGGCCAGTTTCTGGGGGATCGCATAACTGGCTTCCTTTAATTTTGCGTCCATCTTCTAAAGTTACCGTTTGACCTTTTTTCAGTTGACCATAAATTGGGCCAGGGGGAATTCCTAATTCGGTGGCTTTTACTAGATTGAATCTCCCCGGTCGATCTTTTTCTACTAATCGATAGCCATAGGCGGGAACTCGATGTTTAAGTTTAAGACAACTTATGGTAAATTCTTGATCTTCAAAAACTATTCCAGGTTGGACTTGATGAACCTTTACCCGCCTGGAGAAGTCTGTATAAGAGTATTTGGAACAATCCAAAATATATTCTTTCAAGCCAGCAGGGCCATAAACATCCATCGGTTGAGCATTTCCGGCTAAACCACAACTAGCAATTAACCCCATCAAACCAAAAATATGATCCCCGTGCATATGAGTTACAAAAATGCGTCGAATTTGAGATATCTTGAGGTCACTTTTAAGGAGTTGGTGTTGGGTTCCTTCCCCGCAGTCAAATAACCAAACTTCTGCTCTTTGGGGAAGGCGCACTGCCACACTAGAAACATTGCGTGATCGCGTCGGTACTCCTGAGCTAGTTCCCAAGAAGGTGATTTCCACAGTATTATCAAAAACTTAATTGAATCTTTAATTTAATTCTATTATGTTTAAAAAGCTAACTTAATGGCTGCAAGATACCCTTGACTTTTCTGTTGGGATTGGGGAACACTATCTTTCCGGTAGCCATCTACATCATTTAGCATCCGTGAAATCCATAGCATCATTCGACAAATTCAAGAAAATTCTGACTTAAGATACATGACTAATCTAAGATTAATTTGGAATATTCACTTCACAAAGAAAAAATTCTCGTTGAGATAACTTTTTCACACTAAGGCATTAACGTCGCGAAATTAGACCTCAAATCCTCTCAAGGAGATATTTAAAGATTATGACATCCCAAGGTTTTTCTGTTTCTTTTACTTCATTACTCAAGCAACTGCTCCTTCTCGGCAGCCGTCATTGGTGGCTATCATTTTTAATTTGGATTGTTTTGGTGGGACCGCCCAAGCTGCTTTTGAATTGCGCGTAGCTATTAAGGATGGGGTTAGTCAGTTAGATGTCGGTAGTTCTACCCCAGCAGTAATTAAAAACGAAGCTGGACAAAAAATTGGTGAGATTAGGCCAATGAACTCGGTTACGGCTGTTTCTGAGGGTAATGGGATTAGTTTAGAGGGATATCAAGGTGGTCAAATTTGGATTGAACCAACCGGAGATGGCACTGTTTGGATCGGTGATCGTTGGTATCGCGGTGATACTCAATTAGTTCCTAATGGTCAAGGAATTACTGCTATTAATCATGTTGATATTGAAGATTATCTTTATAGTGTGGTTGGGGCAGAAATGTATGCAAGTTGGCCACAAGAAGCTTTAAAATCCCAAGCTGTATCTGCCCGTACCTATGCCCTTTACCAAAGTGCTAAATCTAATAGCAGTCTTTATGATTTGGACACTACCACAGCAACTCAAGTTTATAAGGGTTTGAACAGCGAAACTAACACCACTGTACAAGCGGTTGATGCCACCAGAAATGAAGTTTTAACTTACAACGGAGAACCAATTTTAGCAGTTTTCCATGCTTCTTCTGGAGGTCATACGGAGAATGTAGAAGATATTTGGTCAAATCCTTTGCCTTATCTCCGGGGGGTAGTTGATTATGATAATGATGCTCCGGTTTACCAATGGACAAAAAGTTTTAGCAAAGGGCAAATGAGTCAACTGATTGGTGGGGTAGGAACAATTAGCTCTATTACTCCTGTTCAAGTTACTCCCCAAGGACGCATTGTCACCATGAAAGCAGTAGGTAGCAATGGTACAAAAGAAGTTAGCGGGGCGCAATTACGCAAGGTCTTAGATTTACGCAGTACCCTATTTAGCATCTCTGCTACTGGGGATGGTTTCCAAGTTTCTGGGCGAGGTTTTGGCCATGGTGTCGGGCTTAGCCAATGGGGGGCAAGAAATTTAGCCCAACAAGGAGTTCAATACAATCAAATTTTAGGTCATTATTATCAAGGTACAAGTATTTCTTTACTGGAAGAGTAAGAATTGATTCGTCAAGGACTTAGGGGAGCAAAATAATCATGAGGTTAAGTAGTTTAAGCTCATCTTGAGGTGAGCTTAAACTACTTAACCTTGCCCATCCTGCAAAAAAATTAGCACTTCGCGCAAGCCCAAGGGCAAGAGGACAAAAAGGTAAAGGGCTAGGAAGTCCTGGGGGAAGAAAGGTAAAGGGCTAGGAAGTCCTGGGGGAAGAACGGGCAAGGCGAAACCGACATAGTTGAAACGGCTACCGGGAACGTTGAAGAAGCAACAAGCAGAACGACAAATCCAAGGATCGTTGAGCCAAGAACCACCGCGTCTAATACGGGAACGATTATCATTATCATTATTGTCAATTAACCAAGCACTTCCAGCAGAAGTAAAGTTTAACAAGCAAAGTGAGTTATGGCTAAAACCTTGCAACTGTGCTTCACAAAAATTGTATTTTGTCAAATAAACTTTTTCCCTGTTACATAACTTAATACGACTGCATGACCCTATTAAGCTGTTTGGAGAAGCGAAAGAATTTGATAACAACGCTAAATCAAGCTTTGGGGAGAAAAAACTTGATTTTAGTTATAAGAAACCAAAAATAGCATGAGGTAATAATAGCTCAAAAGGCGCAATTGTGTAAATAAGGGTCTTGACAAAGGCAAATAATTTATTTTCGTGACATTTGTTTTTTCAATTTGTAAACACCAAAAAGCTTAACAAAACTAATCCTTTTGGTTGTAGCAGAAAAACAAAAACAAAAGTACTTTTATAAAAAATATCGCACAGTCAATTAAAGGAATTTCCGATAAAGACTGCACGACTAATTTAGATAATTTTAACCACTACATTATCGACAAAGGGTATTTGTTTCTCAACCTGATCACCCCATAATCACCTTTCTCCCATACCCAAATAAGGAGCATCATGAACTCCGGTATAAACTTGAGTGGGGCGGAAGATACGGTTAACAGCGAGCTGTTCTTTCCAATGTGCTAACCAACCAGCTACCCTAGCGATCGCAAATATCGGGGTAAATAAATCTGTAGGAATGCCCAACTTACGATAAACCAAGCCAGAGTAGAAGTCTACGTTAGCATAAATCCCTCTGTGGCCTAGCTTTTCCTCCACTACAGATTCCAATTCCAAAGCCATTTCGTAATATTTATCCTCCCCAGTTTCAGTAAATAGCTTTTCCACCAAACTTTGCAGAATAATAGCCCTAGGATCTTTGACCTTATATACTCTGTGGCCAAAGCCCATAATCTTTTGCTTGTGTACCAAACAATTTTCTATATAGGGGCGAACATTTGCCACAGAACCAATTTCTTCTAACATCTCAATAACTTCTTCATTAGCACCGCCGTGTAAAGGTCCAGCTAATGTACCTACCGCCGAAGCAATTACTCCGTAGGGATCTGTCAAAGTAGAAGCTGTTACCATTGCCGAGAATGTCGAAGCGTTAATGGTATGTTCGGCATGGAGAATCAGACAAACTTCAAAGATTTTTGCGGCAATAGGATCTGGTTCTTGTTCTGTAAGCATATACAGAAAGTTCCCTGCATAACCAAGGTCGTCTTTTGGTTGTACCGGATCATGACCTTTACGCATCAGCTTAAAAGCTGCTACCATCGTCGGCATCTTCGCTAGTAGCCTCACCACTGCTTCTCGAATATATTCTGGGTTATCCAAAGCACGGCGGGAATAGAACAAGCCTAAAGCTGCTGCTGAGGTTTGTAGGGCATCCATGGGGTGACTAGTCTCTGGGAAACATTTCATCATATCCCGAATGCGATATTTAATGCGCCGATGATGATTGACATCATATTTGAAAGCAGTAAATTCTTCTTCTGTGGGTAACTTGCCCCAAATTAGTAAGAAAGCTGTTTCTAGAAATGTTGACTTTTCTGCTAATTCTTCAATACGAATGCCGCGATACTCAAGAATACCCTGTTTGCCATCCACATAGCTAATATCAGACCGGGCTGCGGGAATACCTTCTAAACCTGGTTTATATTCACAAACTGTCATACTTCTACCAATAAGCGACAAAATACTTTTGAGATTATCTTGCTTTGATAAGGTGAATAGTGATTTTTACTACAACTAGCACCTAGACAAACATCAAATAATCCACTTAGGAGGGGTGAGTAGAAACAACTCACTATTGCCTACAGCAGGAGCAAGAGCAGGAAGTTTTAAACCAATGACACCAGCTTTCTTGACAATTAGTTTTTCGGAATACTCACCCCAAACTAAAATCTCTGCCCAGTTACCTAAGTTAGGTTGATGACCTACCAAAGCAAGATAGTTAACTTTATTATTATCATGCCAGGTAAGCCAATCTTGAATATTTCCCTCTGGTGCTAGGGGCGGAAATACTTCTGTCTTTGAGCTTAAACCCTCTTTTTGTAAGATTTTTGCTGTTTGCTTGGCCCTAATCAGAGGGCTGGTTAAAATTAAATCAAACTTTAGACCTTTTGCCAAAAGGTGTTGAGCCACTTGACAAGTTTTTTTTTCTCCTTTCTTAACTAAGGGCCTCTCCTCATCATGAAGATAAGTCCCCCGTTCAGCAGCAATACCATGACGAATCAAGTACAATTCCATTTATTCAATGATGCCTAACGGCAACGGCAAGCCGAACAATGATCAGTTATCAGTTATCAGTTATCAATGACACATACTATTGCTAGTTTTTATTATTTTAAAGAACTTTCTAACTGTGAGGAAATACGCTTAGACTTAGAATCTTTGTGCGCTCAACAAAACCTAAAAGGAACTATTATTCTTGCTTCTGAAGGAATCAATGGCACTATGGCAGGTAATCGAGAAGAAATTGATACTTTACTAAGCTATTTGCACCAGGAATCTTATTTTCCCAACTTAGAAGTTAAAGAATCTTTCGCAGAAAAAAATCCTTTCCAACGGCTAAAAGTCAAGGTGAAAAAAGAAATCGTTACTTTTGGGGATTTAGTGAGCGATCGCACTATTAAAAGAGGAATTCCTGTTCAACCTCAAGAGTGGAACCAATTAATCAGTGATCCTGAAGTAACATTAATTGATACCCGCAATGACTATGAAGTTAGTATTGGCACTTTTCAAGGGGCAAAAGATCCTCAACTCAAATCATTTCAGGAATTTCCCCATTATGTCCAAGAAAAACTCCATCCCCAGAAGCAAAAGAAAATTGCTATGTTCTGTACTGGAGGGATACGGTGTGAAAAAGCTAGTGCTTATTTATTAGAGCAAGGTTTTGAAGAAGTTTACCAACTTCAAGGTGGTATTCTCAAGTACATCGAACAAGTCTCTCCCCAAGAAAGTAAGTGGCAAGGGGAATGTTTTGTGTTTGACGAGCGCGTCAGCCTAGACGAAAATTTACAACCAGGCACTTATAAACTTTGTCCAGAAACTGGTGAGCCGGTTTTGGGTAATAGCTAATAGTTAATGGCTAGTGACTAATAGCAATGATTACTGCTGCCTACTCCCTGTTTAACTGATGCCCAACAGCAACGACAAGCCGTACATTGATAACCGATAACCGATAACCGATCATTGATCATTGATAACTGAAATGTCCAACCCTGACAATAATACTAATAGATTCAACCAACTACAGCCATTGGATCGAGTAGCTTTGGGTACTATTTTCGTCATTTTAGTACTAATTAGTATTTTACTTCTGGTTGGCGATCGCACTTCTGTTCAAGTCGAAGATTTTAGCTGGCAAGATAAGCAAGTAGGAGTTGGGGATCGCTCTTTTTCCTTGACTTTTAACCACCCGGTGAAACCCGAAAGTGTCAAAGGAAAGGATTTGTCTATCAAACCTGATTTGGCAGGAAAAATTAGTTGGGTGGGTAGGCGAATGTTTTACACCCTCACCGAGATTCCTAGCTATGAAACTAAATATACTGTTGCTTTGCAAGATACTCAGGAGGGTTGGCAACCTTTTAAAAGTGACTTTACAACCCGCGATCGCTATTTAGCTTATATAGGAGTTAAAGGGGAAGAAAAAGGGCGATTAATTCTTTATAATTTAACAGCCAAAAGTAAAGTTTTACTTACACCTCCAACCTTAGTAGTGACTGACTTTGTACCTTATCAAGAAGGGGACATAATACTATTTTCTGCTTGGAGGCTTGGTAGTAAAACCCAAACATTTTCTCAACAAAAACTTTATACAGTTACCACCGGGTTGAATTTTGCTTCTGCTGCCCAATCCAAACCTTCAGGGCAACTGAAACTAATTTTAGATGCTCAAGACTATCAAAATCTGCAATTTTCCTTCTCCCCAGCAACTCAAAAAGTTATTGTCCAGAGAGTTAGTCGCACCAAACCAGAGGAATTTGGTTTGTGGTCAATATCCGGAAAAGCAGTAAAATCTTTAGGAATCAAAGGAGGCGAATTTCAGATTGCTCCCCAAGGAGACACTTTAGCTATTGCCCAAACTAAAGGTATCAAAACGATCCCCCTTACTCAGGAAGCCCCTTCAGAAAAGATTTTTGCTGATTATGGGCGCATACTTGACTTTTCTCGTCAGGGTAGCAAGGTGATGATAAAATTCAATTCTGATGCTACTGAGTCCTTATTTTTAGTTAATCAAACAGGGCAAGAAAAAGAACTACTCAAAACTCAAGCCGCCATTTTCAACTGTCAGTTTGAACCACATCAAGAAGAAGCCCTTTATTGTTTAATTACTCAAACTACAGAAGAAACGGCTTTAGAAAAACCTATTTTGACACTTATTGATTCTCAAAACCCTCAAAGCAACTCCTCTAATTGCTTTACCCAATCAACAAGCAGTTCAAATGAGTATAGCTCCTGATGGTAGTAATTTAGTTTTTGAGCAATTATTAGCTCCTATTCCTGGCTCTTCTTCTCAATTGCAAGGAAATGATGGACAGCAAATCTCATCAGGAAATATTTGGTTACTAAATCTACCAAATATTCCTTCTACAGATAATTTAACCGAAGCAAGACCTCAACAATTAGTACCTGGTTTTAAACCAACTTGGCTACCTTAGTTAACTACAAAACTAGGGAACACTAGAGCAAGTAGTTAAGACAACAAACTTAGTAGAAATTGTGAGGGATTTTGAATTTTTTCATTTACTTTTTTTAATTAGTTAATATACAATTAAGCTAATTGTGTATATAGCTATTTTCCTATAGTCGTATGTAGTAGCGTTCTATGCAGATTCAGTACTTTAGTAAATTGCAACTTAAACTTTATCTTCTGCTGCCTATTCAATTTTGGCATGGAGAGATAAAAGCGACGCATCTACAATTCAAGTTTTTCCTAGCAAACTCATTTCTTAATTGTTAATGAGTTTATCAATTATCATTTCATTATTAAAATAGCCATCATTTTGGGGTATATCCCCATAAGTTTAAGCAGCTTAGCTATCAAGCACTTAGATAGTCTATTGTGTCTGAGGACTAGGGAGTGAGGTTTACGTAGCGTAATCATAGGCTATAGGTAGCAAAAGTTTAAAATCCTTCTTTCAGGGAAGATTAAGATAAAAATTCCCTGAAGCTTCCCAATTTAAAAGTAAATAAAGAAAAGACTGGCACTGTCGTTTGTCACTCAAAGTAACCAAAGAAATATTTTTTTCTCTTTAGTCATCAGGTGAGCAATAAAAGGCAACTAGTAGCTATAAAAAACAACTAAATACTAAGCAGTTTCAAAAGGAAGGAAAATGGGGAAATGATTGTTGGTAAAGATGCAGACAATAACGAATCATTCGTAGCACCAATTGAAGAAATATCAGAAATCAGAACATCTCAATTAAAGTTCACTAACCGGGAATTTTATCAAAGATTACCTCAGAAACCATTATTACTTCTGGGGGTAGGTTATTTCAGTTTAGGTCTATTACTAGGAGCTTACCAAGCACCTTGGTTAATTTGGTTATTAACTGGGTTTAGCTCTTTACTAGGAATATTCAACAGCTATTTAACTTTTTTTGTCCCTATAATTGCTACTTTTTGTGTTCTTAGCTCTACTTCTATGTCCATTGTTACTGTAGTAGTGGCGACAGTAATGGTCTTAGTCTTTCTTGGTTTGCTCTTTTCCCTTGACTTTGATATTACCAAAGCCTTAGAAGGAGGAGTTTGGATTGGGGGCTTAATTTCGGGAGTTTTATTGCTAACTGACTTGTTTTTTAATGGCATTGCTGCTTTTAGTGACAACCAGGAAATTTTTGCAGGTGCTGTTCCTCTGGGGATCGCTTTTTTAGTCGGCATTATCACCATTACCTTTGGTGCTGGTGCTTGGGTTCCTATGAGTTCTAAAGGTTTTGCTAAAAAGCAAACTTTACAAACTTTCGCTTTAGTCACCGGAATAAGCTTATTTCTCGGTTGGGGGTTAGAAATGCTTCTTTAGAGGGAAATTGGCGACCATAAGAACCAAAACTTGCCACGATGTTAAGGATTAATGCACAATTGCTGTCAAAGCAGCACAATAAGCTAAAATTCAGTCTCAAATGCTGGCTAATTTCTTAACTTAGTGTTTAAAATTTTGGTTTTATGAGGAGTCGCAACTATGAAAAAAATTAAAGCTTCAGTCTTTCTCGCTGGCGCGTTAAGCTTAGGGCTAGCTTGGGAAGCTACAGCTAGTGAAGTGAGCTTACAACCAACTAACACCCTGAACCCAGGATCAACCTCTACCTTGATAGCTCAAGGGTTTGAGGGGCAATGTCGCTTAACCAATAGAACCACAGACATTTTTTCTCAGCCTTCAGTTGGCAATGCCTCTCAACGGGTAAGAATCTTAACCCCTGATAGTAGAGTAACGTTGGGTAGTGTAGTTAGCAATGGCTGGATCTCAGTTACTGCTCCGGTAGAAGGTTATATTATTGCTCGTTATTTAAAACCCTGCCCAGGGAATACTACAACTAATCCTCAGCCGACAACTCCAGCCCCCACCGCTAGCGGTTCAGGTTGTCGTACTACTAACGTAGGCTTAATTATTCGTCCTCGTCCTATAGCTGGTTCTTTACCTTTAGTAGGTTCTGTAGCCGCAGGAAGCAATATTACTACTACTGGTGAAACTCAACAAGATAGTGTTGGTAGGACTTGGTATCGTATTTCCGCACCCCAAGCTGGCTGGGTTTCTGGCGGTGTAGGCAATAACAGTAACTTGACTAATTGTTCTAATTAGGGAATAGGGAAAGGGAATAAGGAACAGTATTATTAACTCATTACTTGTTACTTCTCCCTACTCCTCGTCCCTAATAAACATCATTGGTGGGATCAACAGCAGGATGTTCCAAGGGCATAACCAGAATTTTATCAACTCGATTACCATCCATGTCCATCACCTCTAAACGCAAATTTTCCCACTCAAAATGATCTGCGGCGGTAGGAATTCTGCCCAGGTGGGTGATCACAAATCCACCCAAAGTATGATAATTACCTCTTTCTTCTCCTGGTAAGATTTTCAACTTAAATAAATCTCGAAAATCCTCAATGGGTAAAATGCCATCAACTAACCAAGAACCATCTTCCCTACGGGTAGCTTGAGGATTATCCTGTTCATCAACAGAAGGAATATCGCCAACAATGGCTTCCATGATGTCGTTAAGGGTTACTAAACCTTGGATCACTCCATATTCATCAACCACCAAGGTAATATGGGTTCCTGTTTGCTTAAATAACTCCAAGACCTTTAATCCCCGCGTTGTTTCCGGGACAAAGAGGGGGGGGCGTAGGGAAGAAGTCAGATCAAAAGGTTGCCCAGCTAAACAGTTGGCAAGCAGGTTAGTTACTTGAACAACACCCAAAACATTATCTAGGCTGCCTTGACAAACGGCAAAGCGGGTATGAATGCTATTAATAATTTTATGGCGATTAGTTTCAGAAGAGTCTTCTAGATCTAGCCAAACAATTTCCGGTCTAGGGGTCATCAAGGTATTAATTTCTCGATCTCCCAATTGCAAGACTCCTTCCACCATATCTTGTTCTGCTTCTTCAAACATACCCGCTTCAGTACCCTGTTTGAGCATTACTTTGATTTCTTCTTCAGTAATTAAAGGTTCTGAGTAAACTGTAGCTGTACCAAGAAGTTGCAGTACTAAATCTGTAGATAAACCTAATAAATGGACTATGGGAGCAGATAATTTCGCTAGATTACTTAATGGTAACGCTACACGCCTGGCAATACGTTCTGGTTCATTGAGGGCAAGACGTTTAGGAACTAATTCCCCAATCACTAAAGAAAGATAGGTAATACACAAAACTACTATAACTAGAGCGATCGCTTCACTCTGTGGCTTCAGAAGCGGAAAACCTGCCAAAAAATCAGCTAGGCTTTCGGCGAGGGTAGCACCGCCCAAGGCTCCTGCAAAGATACCTATTAAGGTAATGCCAATCTGAACAGTAGAAAGGATTTGATTAGGATTGTTAGCCAGTTTTAAGGCTGCTTTAGCCTTGTAGTCTCCTTGGGAACTAAGTTGTTCTAAACGAATTTTACGGGAGGAGACAATAGCAATCTCTGACATAGCAAAAATGCCGTTGGCTAAGATCAACAAAAGCAGTAAAAGAATATCGCTAGTGACGGAGAACATCAATTTATTGACTCACAGAAGGTAACTATACTTACCTCCAGATAAATGTGCTAGCTCTAGTATCTTTTATTCATCCCCCATTGTGAGCATCATCACGATTTTATATGGATTATTCTTAGGGATAAACTTCTCTAAATCCGTTACAAAAGTTAAGATATATAGTAACTTAGAGCAGAGTGTCCCTTGGGGTTTGTTGCTGGAGATTAGAGAATGCTGCGATTAGAACATATTAGTAAAATTTATCCTACAGGTGAGGTTCTCAAGGATGTTACTTGGGAAGTGAAGCCAGGAGAAAGAGTTGGTTTAGTAGGAGTTAATGGCGCAGGAAAGTCTACTCAGCTCAAAATTATTACTGGAGAAACTGAACCTACTTCTGGGGAAGTGGTACGTCCGGGGAGTTTGCATATTGCTTATCTTACCCAAGAATTTGAGGTAGAACCTACTCGTACTGTCAGAGAGGAGTTTTGGACGGTATTTACAGAGGCAAATCAGGTACAGCAAGCTATTGGGCAAGTAACTTTGGAAATGGAGACAGCCTCACCAGAGAAGTTAGAGAAATTAATTAATAAGTTAGATAAGTTACAGCGCCAGTTTGAAGCTTTAGATGGTTATGGTTTGGAGGCGCAGATTGAGAAGATTTTGCCAGAAATGGGTTTTAAGAGCGAAGATGGCGATCGCTTAGTTTCTTCTTTTAGCGGCGGTTGGCAAATGCGTATGAGTTTGGGGAAAATTTTACTCCAAAACCCTGATGTTTTACTTTTGGACGAACCAACCAACCATTTAGATTTGGCAACTATTGAATGGTTGGAGACTTATCTTAAGTCTCTTAAAACTCCTATGGTTATTGTTTCCCATGACCGGGAATTTTTAGATTGCCTCTGTACAAAAATTGTGGAAACAGAAAGGGGTGTAGCGACAACTTATCCAGGTAATTATTCAGCTTATTTACAACAAAAAGAAGAAGCAAAATTAGCCCAACTAAGTACCTATGAACGGCAACAAAAAGAGCTTGAAAAGCAACAGGTATTTATTGAAAAGTTCCGGGCTAGTGCTACTCGTAGTACCCAAGCGAAAAGTCGAGAAAAGCAATTAGATAAAATTGAACGGGTAGAAGCACCAACTGCTGATTTAAGAGGCTTACGCTTTAAGTTTCCCCCTTCTTCCCGTAGCGGTAGAGAAGTGGTGGCAATTAAAGATTTAACCCATACCTATAATGAGAATATTCTTTTTGTTGGTACAGAATTAGAAATTGAAAGGGGCGATCGCGTGGCTTTTTTAGGGCCTAATGGGGCGGGAAAGTCGACTATTTTAAGAATGATCATGGGCTTGGAAACCCCGGAAGATGGTCAAGTCAACTTAGGAAAACATAATGTTATTCCCGGTTATTTTGAACAGAATCAAGCTGAAGCTTTAGATTTAAACCGAACAGTTATGGAAACCATTCACCATGAGGTTCCTGACTGGAAAAACGAAGAAGTTCGCCGTTTGTTAGGACAGTTTTTGTTTAGTGGTGAGACTGTATTTAAGAAGGTAGATGCTTTAAGTGGGGGAGAAAAAGCCCGTCTAGCTTTGGCAAAAATGCTCCTGCAACCAGCCAATCTTTTAATTTTAGATGAGCCTACTAACCATCTTGATATTCCCGCTAAGGAAATGCTCGAAGAAGCAATTCAAAACTACGACGGTACTGTTATTGTTGTTTCCCACGACCGTTATTTTATCTCCCAAATAGCTAACAAAATCGTCGAAATTCGTGATGGTGAGTTTCGCACTTACTTGGGAGATTATCACTACTATTTAGATAAAATTGCTGAAGAAAAAGAGGCAGTTAGGTTAGCTAAAATTGCAGCAGAAAAAGAAGCAAAGAAAAAAGCCAAAGCTGCCAAGAAGAAGACCAAAACAGCTTCTAAAAGTCGATAAGCTCTTTATTTAATCAAGCAGTTATTTTTTAAAATCAAGATATCGATATTTAAAAAATAGCTTTCTCTTATCCTATCTAATTGTAGAACGTGAGTTCGACGGAGGAAAAAGAGAGAAAAGAAAAGCATCAGAGGTATGCTGAAAATGAATCTTAATCAGAATCTGATGCTATGTCCAATATTGTATCTCGTCTCGATATCACCCAAATATTCTGTCAGGTAGATGACTTTTATCAAAGGTTTGAGAGGCATTGGCAACAACAGCCAATGTTAACAGCAACTTGTGGAGAGCGTCTATGTCGCTCCCGCCTAAGCCTAAGCGAAGTGATGACCATTGTCATTGCCTTTCATGGTTCGGGATTTCGCACTTTTAAAGAATTTTACACTCTACAAGTCTTGCCTTACTGGAAGAAAGCTTTTCCCAACTTGGTCAGTTACACTCGATTCGTAGAGCTAATGCCGTGGAGCTTAATGCTTCTTTGCTGTTTTCTACATACTCTTCGAGGAGAAATTACCGGCATCAGCTTTATTGATTCTACCCCCATTGAGGTCTGCCACCCGAATCGCTCCAAAAGCCACCGTGTTTTTGAAGGTTTGGTAGGTTGGGGCAAAAATGCTATGGGATGGCATTATGGCTTCAAGCTACATCTAATTATTAATGACAAAGGTGAGCTGCTTGCTTTCAAACTTACAGAGGGTAATACTGATGACCGTAACCCTGTGCCAGATATGGCTGATGGCTTGATTGGTAAGTTATTTGGCGACCGAGGTTATATTTCTCAGGATTTGTTTGAGAAACTCTATGAACAAAGACTACAACTGATTACACACCGCAAGAAAAATATGAAGCCGAAGTTAATGCGTCTTCAGGATAAGATTCTCCTACGTAAGCGTTCTCTGATTGAGACTGTTAATGACCAGCTCAAGAATATCTGTCAGATTCAGCATTCAAGACACCGTAGCGTTTGGAATTTTTTGGTTAATCTCTTAGCTGGTCTAATCGCTTATACTTTCTTGCCCAAAAAGCCTTCCCTTGACCTTGACCCCAAAGGCCTAGCTGAACTTCCTTCTGCTGTTTTTTAACTTCATCGAACTCACGTTGTAGAGTTTCCATTTCTGTTAACTCTGGTAAACCTGTTGGCCATTCCTCAAAAAAATTAGGATCGCGGATACGTTGAGAATGCTTTGTTTGAGAGGATTGTTGAGGATACAAACTAATGCAGCTCTATTTACTTGATAATATTTAAGATGCGATTGCTAAAAAAATCATGAGTCAAGCTTCCCTCAACCCCGCTAAAATCACCAATGTTTTACCCAATTCCATCGCCGCAGAAGTTGGTTTTGAAGTTGGGGATGCTTTAGTGGCGATAAATGGCACTCGCCCTCGCGACTTAATTGACTATCAGTTTTTATGTGCTGATGAAGTATTAGAATTAGAAGTTATTGATAGTCTTGGGGAGATTCATCAAGTTGAAATTGAAAAAGACTATGACGACGACTTAGGCTTAGAATTTGAAACCGCTCTTTTTGATGGTTTAATTCAGTGTAACAATCGTTGTCCTTTTTGCTTTATTGATCAGCAACCACCAGGTAAGCGAGATAGCTTATATCTTAAAGATGATGATTATCGCCTCAGCTTTCTTTATGGCAGCTATTTAACCTTAACTAATTTAAGCGAGAAAGAATGGCAACGCATTGAAGCTATGCGCCTTTCTCCCCTTTATGTTTCTGTTCACGCCACGGAACCAGAAATACGCATCAACCTACTCAAGAATCCCCGCGCAGGGCAAATTAAAGCCCAATTAGCTTGGTTCCAGGAACGACGTTTGCAAATCCATGCTCAAGTGGTTGTTTGTCCAGGAATTAATGATGGTGTTCATCTTGAAAGAACCTTACTAGATTTAGCCTCCTTCCATCAAGGAGAAATCCCTACCGTTGCTTCTGCTGCTGTTGTACCTGTGGGTTTAACTCGTTTCCGCCCCAACTTAACGGAATTAACCCCGGTGAGCCGTGATAAGGCAGCAGAAGTGATTAAGCAAGTAAAGCTTTTGCAAAGTAAGTTCCGCCAACAGTTAGGGACAAACTTTGCTTGGTTAGCTGATGAATGGTTCTTAATTGCCCAGGAAGAACTTCCCCCCACTTCCCATTATGAATCCTATCCTCAAATTGGTAATGGTGTGGGTTCGATTCGTCAATTTCTCCAGGAATTTCAAACTACAGCCAACGAGATGTTACCGAGTAAATTAGCTAAACCAAGAAAGTTGACTTGGGTAGTGGGTAATGCTGTTGAAAAAGCGTTTCAACCTTTGGTTCAACAATTAAATGAGGTAGAAGGATTAACAGTTAATCTTGCTGCAATGAATAGCGAATATTGGGGACAGGAAATAACTGTAACTGGCTTACTGACTGGAGAAGACTTATTAAAGAATCTCCAAGGTAAAGATTTAGGTGAAGGAATTTTGTTACCTTCAGTAATGTTGAAACATGGCGATACTTGCTTTCTTGATGATTTAACTGTAGAGGAATTAGAAGCAAAATTAGCTGTAAAAATACTACCCGTTACTGGCATTGCTGAATTAATTACCAAGGCAACACGTTTGATAATTGATAATTGATATCACCAAATTTTCGTCATTGGTAAGCAGAAACCTGGTAATTCTGGCTCACCACTAACTTGAGGGGGATTTTCTAATACTTGAGGCTCTTGATTCGGGCGATAAATATAAACAGTACGATTTTGACGATCTATTAACCAACCGAGCAATACACCATTGTCAATGTATTCCTGCATCTTAGCTTGCAAACGGCTTAAGGTATCACTCGAAGAACGCAACTCAATGACAAAATCAGGACAAATGGGTGCAAAAGAGGCTTTTTCCGGCTCCGTGAGAGCATCCCACCTTTCGGCTTGAATCCAAGCAGCATCAGGGGAACGAGTTGCACCATTGGGCAAAGTAAATCCTGCACTTGAGTCAAAGCCTAGCCCTGTACCATCTTTTTCTGTCCAAATGCCTAGCTGTAGGGCAAGATTAAAGTTGCGGTTTCCAGTGTCGGAAAAAGCGGGTGGCATAATTATAACTTCTCCACTGGTAGTTCTTTCGATACGGAGGTTGGGGTTAGCCTGACAAAAATCATAGAACTGATCGCGAGTCATGGGGGCGATCGCTGGCAAAGAAACTGTTAAGGGTGTTGTTTGAGTTTGAATGAGTAAGGTTGTTGTCATATTGTTATTTCCCCATGCCAAGAATTAATAATTGATCATTGTTCGGCTTGCCTTTGCAGTTAGGCATCATTGATAATTGATATCACCAAATTTTCGCCATTGGTAAGCAGAAACCTGGTAATTCTGGCTCACCACTAACTTGAGGGGGATTTTCTAATACTTGAGGCTCTTGATTCGGGCGATAAATATAAACAGTACGATTTTGACGATCTATTAACCAACCGAGCAATACACCATTGTCAATGTATTCCTGCATCTTAGCTTGCAAACGACTTAAGGTATCACTCGAAGAACGCAACTCAATGACAAAATCAGGACAAATGGGTGCAAAAGAGGCTTTTTCCTGCTCCGTGAGAGCATTCCACCTTTCGGTTTGAACCCAAGCAGCATCAGGGGAACGAGTTGCACCATTGGGCAAAGTAAATCCTGCACTTGAGTCAAAGCCTAGCCCTGTACCATCTTTTTCTGTCCAGATCCAGAGATGAGCAGCAAGATTGAAGTTGCGGTTTCCAGTGTCGGAAAAAGCGGGTGGCATAATTATAACTTCTCCACTGGTAGTTCTTTCGATACGGAGGTTGGGGTTAGCCTGACAAAAATCATAGAACTGATCGCGAGTCATGGGGGCGATCGCTGGTAAAGAAACTGTTAACGGTGTTGTTTGAGTTTGAATGAGTAAGGTTGTTGTCATATTGTTATTTCCCCATGCCAAGAATGCCAGAAATAAAGTGTTTAATGTTTAATAATCAATGATAAATGACATAAATTGGTTTATGTTGGAAGCAATTTATACTTAGTTAAATCTTCCTATGCAACCCACTGTTAGTTTAATATCCGCTCAATCCTACCAAAAACAAGCACTACGCAACTCCATAGAAAAACTCCTCGAACCATTAGGAGGAATAGGTGCTTTCGTTAAAAAAGGCGATCGCGTCCTCCTTAAACCTAACTTACTTACTGCTGCCCGTCCCGGCAATGAATCTATCACTCGCCCAGAAATTGTTGCTTGTGTGGCAGAAATGGTGCAAGAAGTTGGGGGAAAACCCTTTTTCGGTGATAGTCCCGCTTTTGGTAGTGCCATGGGAGTAGCGAAAAACAACGGCTATTTACCTATGATGGAGGAAATTAATCTACCGATTGTCGAATTTCATGGTCAGCGTTATGCTACCCAGAATGATAATTTTAATCATCTACGACTTTCTAAAGAAGCTATTAACGCAGATGTTGTTATTAATTTACCCAAAGTTAAATCCCATGTTCAACTAACTATGACAATGGCAGTTAAAAATCTCTTTGGTTGTGTTCCTGGTAAAATGAAAGCTTGGTGGCATATGGAAGCAGGGAAAGATGCTAACCGTTTCGGAGAGATGTTAGTAGAAACCGCCAAAGCAATTGCCCCAGATTTAACGATTATTGATGGTATCATTGGTCATGAAGGTAATGGTCCCAGTGGGGGAGAACCTCGCCAACTAGGGATTCTCGGCGCATCAACAAATGTGTTTGCTTTAGATAGAGCTTTATTAGAATTGCTTCAAGTTGAACCTGCTTTAGTTCCTACCGTAGCAGCGTCTCAGCGTTTAGGATTATGTCCAGAGTTAGCAGAGATTCACTTCCCTCACCAGCGCCCCGTAGATTTGCAAGTCTGCGATTGGAAACTCCCAGCAGCGCTATTACCTATAGATTTCGGTTTCCCTCGTATTCTGCGTTCAACCTTTAAACACTTCTATATTCGCTTTATTAAAGAACCCATGGCAGCTTATTCAGATAAATAACAGTTGAATAAGTAAATTAAGTTACAAACCCTAAAAAAACGTTGTTGTAAGCTAAGACAACCCTCCGATTGCTTATATGAACCGCCCTCACCACAGCGGCGGTTTTTATTTGGCAAAGTAGGCGGGGGTGCATCTATGATGAATTTTGGATTTTTTTAGCTGTTGCGATCGCGGAGTTAGATCGGATTTTTACTCATATTAATGCTAGGCTTGCTGCTCAAAATGCTAATCAGTGATTCTGAAATTTTAGGTTGAATTACTTAGTTTGTATGATGCTTCTCAAAATAGCACGGTAATATTATAGATCAAATAAGAGATGCCATAAATCTTCAATGAATCCCCCATATCCTTATATTTCTCGTAAACAGGCTGAAAAGTTCATAGAAAACCTTGAAAAATCCTTAAAACAGCCTCAAGATAATCCTTTGCTGCACTATGCCTATGGAATTGGGGGCATTGGCAAATCAACTTTGCTAGAAAAAATAGAAAGAAAATATGCTTCAGGTTGGCGATGTATCAAAGTTTCTTTTGATGTCAATTCCCGTATTGATACCCCAATCACATTGATGAAGATTATCAGCAAGGAGATATCTGATCATGTTTGGACTCATGGCAAAACTCCCTTTCAAAAAAAGTTAGAGGAATATCAGGGAACATTACATAAGCTTGAAACTGAACCAGTTGAAGGAGAATCAAAAGTTAGTAAAGAACAAAAAGAATGGGTTAAACAACTATTTAGAGGAGGGGCAAAACTCATTGGTAAGGTAGCTGCTTCTCAAGCTGACGGTGGTATTATTTCATCTGAAATAGTAAACCCAATTTTAAATCCAGCAGTAGATTTAGCAGTAGATGCAGGAGCAAATAAAATAGAGCGTTTTAAGAAACACCAAGCCATTAAAAATAAGCCAGAATTACAGGAGTTAGTTGAAAATCCTATACCTCAGCTTGCTAAGTCTATTATTGACACTCTAATTCAAAATTCCAAGGAAAAGCCCATACTATTATTTATTGATACTTATGAAAAAGCCTCATCTGATTTTAATACTTTCTTATGTAAGTTTTTGCTAGCGAATGAAAAGTTACATAAAGCTCCTGTCAGAATCGTTATGGCAGGAAGATACTCTTTATACAGCCAAAGATATCAGCGAATGTTTCAGCAGCATAACAGTTTGATATCAGAAAAACAATTAGATAAGTTTACTGAAGAAGAAACGACAACTTATCTTAAAGAGATTGGCATTTTATTACCAGAACTTAGCAAAATTTGAAACCAATCAAGATGAACTTGCTGATAAGTATGAAAATCCTGATTGGTGCGAGTATGTTACAGAATCTACTTATCATTGTCTATTTGCTAATAAAAATAAAGGACAAGTTCAATTATTAACTCACTTTTTTGAAGGTGCATATCTAAAAAAACCTGATGTAGCTATAAAATCTTTTACTGCTGTAACTGCCAAGTCAGATTTAGGAGATTATAAGCTTCTACCAGGTAATACGAAAGACTTTCTTGAATCGATTTCATTGGCAATTATGTTTGGTTGGATGTTTGTTGATGATCATCCTGATAGTTATGGAATCAATTTAGAATCTGAGGAAGGCGAAATAAAGTCAGAAGTAAGCAATCTTTTTAAATCTCAGATTGAATCTGCTTTGGAAAAGTGTTTTAAAGAAGTAGAACGTCTTCAAGGATTAGCAAAGTGTTTTGGTTTGTTTGGTGGTTGCTTAAGAAGTAAACAACTTAAGCAAAATTTGAATTTATTAAAACAAGCTGAAGAAGAAATAGAAAGATTAGGTACTGATAATTACTCAAAGCTGATTAGTCTTATTTTTACCTATTTAGGCGTTACACTTGGTAAGTTAGAAAGATACGAAGAAGCTCTGACTAGCTTAGATAAAGCAATAAAATTAAACTCTAATGATTCAATTGCTTGGGAAAATAGAGGTGCTGCACTATTACAATTGGAAAGATATGAAGAAGCTTTGACTAGTTATAATCAAGCAATAGACTTGAATTCTGATGATTCAAATGCTTGGAATTGTCGAGCTTTATTCTTAAGTATTCAAGGTGATTTTGATAAAGCGATCGCCGATATAAATCAAGCCATTAAAATTGATTCAGACAAAGCAATATATATTGCAAATAAGGGAATAATTTTAGCTCGTCAAGGTGACTATAATGAAGCTTTGAAATATTGCGACCAAGCCATATCAATGGATGCTAAAAATGAAGCTTGTTACTATGCAAAAGCTTGTTATTACGCACTGCAAAATGATGAACAGCAAACAATAGAAAATCTCAGCAAATCAATCGATATAGCTCCTCGCAGATGTCGCTTAGAAGCTAAGAACAATCCTGACTTTAACAGCTTAAAAAACAATCCACAATTTCAAGCTTTACTCAATGGCAATTAATTATTAATTCTTTTCTCAACTTACCCTAAAAACGATTATGTAAATCTTTCACGCTAAGCAGCAAACCAATAAATAAAATATCCTCTGAAGTATAAGATTTTAGCAACTAGCAACTAACAACTAACAACTAACAACCAACAACTAACAACTAGCCATTAGCCATTAGCCATTAGCAACTAGCAACTAGCCATTAGCCATTAGCCATTAGCAAAATTCCTATTTTCAATCATCTCTTCTTCCAACGAATCAGCAAGAATTCCTTGTAATAAAGGAGAAAGATTTGTATTTAATTTACCAGCCCGAATAAACTCCGCATAAGTATCAGCTTCGATATCTAAAAGTTGTTCTCTTAACTGTTCCATATTTAACTGCCTTAACTGGGGGTGGAGGTTTTGTAGTTTTTCAATTTCTTCCTCCACACTGGTTAATTGTCCTTTCACCAAGCCTTGTTGGTAGCGATAAAATTCTGGGTCAATTTCTGGAGTAAGTTTAACCTTAGCTAAATAGTCTAAAACCCGATTCAGGGCAACTCGACGGGCGATCGCTTCAGAATATTGTTGACGCAAAGGTTGATCACCAATTAAATCTAATTTTTCTAAGAAGAATTGAGTGGTCAAACCTTGCACTAAAAGGGTGAATAAAACAACCCCAAAAACTGTATCAATAATCTCTTGCCTACCAGATAAAACCACTGGTACACTTAAAGCCAAGGCAATAGAAACAGAACCCCTCAAACCGCCCCACCAAAGTACAGTTTGTTCTCTTAAACCAATTTCGGTTTTAGCTAACCAATTGGTTAAACCTCCTAAGCCGAAAATAGTTATCCCCCTGGTTACTAATACTGCTGCGATCGCAACCAAAATTAAATCAATGTTGCTACCCAAGCTAGAAAAGTTGATTTGATTGCCGATGAGGAGAAAGACGATGGAGTTGACAAAGAAAGCGAGGAAATCCCAAAACTCAGAAACCAAAAGGCGAGTACGAGGATTCATACCGATGCGGGAACCGAAGTTACCCAAAATCAATCCTACAGTTACCACACCAATTACACCAGAACCCCCTAACTTTTCAGCGATTAAATAAGTTCCATAGGCAGAAACCAGGGTTAAAGATTGTTCTACTAAAGGCAAATCAAAGCGTTGAGTTAGGTAGGAGATGCCAAAACCAACTAAACAACCAATGCCAATACCAATGCCAACAAAGGTAAAGAAGCTAGTTATCGTGTTAGCCAGGGAAAATTGTTGAGTTCCCAAGGGGATGCCTACCAATAGCAAAAAGGCAACAACCGCCACCCCATCATTAAATAAACTTTCCCCTTCCATTAAAATGGTTAACCGCTTACCTGCCCCCAATTCCCGAAATAAAGCCACCACAGAAACCGGATCTGTTGCTGATAAACTTGCCCCAACTAACAGGGAAGTGGTTAAGGAAAGGTCTGTAAAATAGCTTAAAGCAAAAGCAACCCCCAATACCGAAATCAAAACTCCCATGGTGGCAAATAGAGTCACCGGAAACAGATTCTCTCGTAACTCTCGCCAACGAATGTTCCAAGCAGCTTCAAAAAGCAAAGGGGGCAGAAATATTTCTAAAATTAGTTCCGGAGAGAGATTAACCAGACGAACATCAATAAAAGCCAGGGCTAATCCTACAATTACCAAAAGTAAGGTATAGGGAATTTTGCGAAACCAACTAAAAATCCTTGATACTGTGGCGACGCTTAAGGATAGACTTAAAACAATTAAAAACTGTTCTAGGCTTTGCTCAATGCTAGCATCGGCAACTGTAGCCTCTAGACTCATGCAACGACTCCAAGTAGTTTAAAATTTAAGTATAATGCTCAATTTTATTACAAGTGCGATCGCTATTTTCTTTCTATCCGTCATCCGTTACTTCATCTGTTTCAGGAGTAGCAGATTGAGAGAGAAATAGTTTAAATGATACTTTTAAACTTCTTTCTGCACATTGCGGACTATTTTCGTCACTAACTTTCTGGGTAAAAACTTAATCAATGCAGCTAAAAACTTATTCTGAAAACCAGGTACAATTACCGTTTTACTAGCCATCAAACCACTATAACCAATCTCGGCCACAGTTTTGGCCTCCATCAGATTTGAACCCTTAAATAACTTCGACTTTTCCACATCAGCCCTAGCTTGAAAACCTGATTTTGTTGCCCCGGACAAAGAACTGTAACCGTTACTCCTGTACCAATTAATTCATTTGCGATCGCCTCAGAAAATGATAAAACATAAGCTTTGGTAGCGTAGTAAACTGCCATTAAAGGCCCAGGTTGAAAGGCAGCCGTGGAAGCAATATTAAGGATTTTTCCTTGTCTGCGTTGCACCATACCAGGCAGAAATAATTTAGTTAAATGAGTCAAAGCAACCATGTTAACTTGCATCATCTCTAATTCTGCTTGCAAGTCGGTTTCCGTAAATAATCCATAGGTAGCAAAACCAGCATTATTAACCAAGACATCAATAGTAATATTTTCTTCTTGTAGTTGAGAAAAGATAGTTTTAGGAGCAAAATTAATCCCTAAATCTTGCACAATCACTTTAACTTGACTACCAAACTCATTTTGCAATTTCGCTGCTAAATCTTGTAGCTTATTTTCACTTCTCGCTATTAAAACTAAATCGTAGCTGTCTTGGGCAAATAACTTACTAAGTTCATAACCAATACCACTAGATGCGCCAGTAATTAAAGCAGTTTTAGGCATATTCCATACCAACTGAAACAACCAATGATAGATTTTTAATGTCGCCTGCGGCAACGCATTTGTGAAACGCCAACAATGATAAATGATATCTGATTGTGGAAAAGCTGTGGAAAAACACCTTTATTTTTCCACAGAGCATTTATACTTAGAGCTTTATCTAAGGAATTATTGTCCAGATAAATTGAGGCGATCGCTTAACTGTCGTAGAGTTCTATTCAAGTTAGCATCTTTCTTTTGTAGCTGAGTGATTTTTTCACAACTATACATAACTGTCGTATGGTCTTTGCCCCCAAACTCTTCACCAATTCTAGGCAAACTTAAATCAGTATGTTGTCGCATCAAATACATCGCAATTTGTCTAGCTGTACTAATTTCTCGACGACGGGAACTACTTTTGAGATCCTCAACCGGAACATTCATTGCCTCAGCCACGGTGTGCAAAATTGCCTCTGGGGAAACAGCCACCTTTTCCACAGGAGGATTCAAAATAGGGGCAATATTTTCTACCTGCATCGGTAAACCAGAAATAGAAATATAAGCCACTGCCCGAATCAAAGCCCCTTCTAACTGGCGAATATTAGAAGTAAAGTTGTTGGCAATATATTCAATTACTTCCCTGGGTAAACGCATCCGTTCATATTCCGCCTTTTTTTGGAGGATTGCCACCCTAGTTTCAAAATCCGGGGCTTGAATATCAGCAATTAATCCCATCGAAAAACGAGAACATAATCTTTCTTGTAAACTCGGAATCAGATTAGGAGGACGATCAGAAGCGATCACAACTTGTTTTCCTGACTCGTGGAGGGTATTAAAAGTGTGGAAAAATTCTTCTTGGGTATATTCTTTCCCTTCAATAAACTGAATATCATCCACCAACAATACATCCGCAGCGCGATAATGTTCTCGGAAGCTTTCCATACTATCTTGGCGAATAGCAGCAATCAAATCATTAGTAAACTGTTCTGTAGAAACATAAAAAACCTTAGCATCCTGATGGATATCCAAGCGATAATGACCAATAGCCTGCATTAAATGGGTTTTACCTAAACCAACTCCTCCACAAAGGAAAAGGGGGTTAAATTCCCTGCCAGGGGCTTCTGCTACCGCAAGAGAAGCAGCATGGGCCATACGATTATTTGAACCTACCACAAAGCGAGAAAAGACATACTTAGGATTTAACTCGCTAGTTTTTTGATCGCGTTCACGAAGTGTCTCTGCAAGAGAATCGCCTTCTTCTTTGTCATTAGTAACAGGTATTGACCAAGCAAGATCCTTTTTAACTCCAGCATAAACATTGTCCCCCTGATCCGTAACAAGTTTAATTTCTACAGGATAACCAAGGATATCTTGCATAGCTTCAGCAATAATCTTAATGTAATACTTTTGTAACCAATTGCGCGCAAAAGGATTGGGGGCAGCAATAACAGCACAATTATCCTCTAACTTCTGAATCTGAGTCGGTTTAATCCAAGTATCAAAAGTAGGTTGACTAAGCTGTTGCTTAAGGCTTTTCAGTACTTGCTTCCAAAGCTTTTCCGGGGCTATATTCACGGTTTTTGCCTGACGATGGGCGAAAGTGAACAATTAAGTAAAAATTAAAGTAGTTCTTAATTGATACACAAATTTTTTTCTTATGGTTGAACTTCCTGAAATTGCTCAGTTGGGCAATCCTCTTTTACGGCGGATAGCGAATAAAGTTGAAAATCCTCAAGCTGAAGAAATCCACAAACTCATTGATGATCTTATTGCTAAGGCTGCTTTAACTAATGGTGTTGGTATTGCTGCCCCTCAAATCTGCCAACCTTACCGCTTATTTATTGTTGCTTCCCGTCCCAATCCTCGCTATCCCCAAGCCCCAGAAATGGAACCTACAGCAATGATTAACCCCAAAATAGTTAGCCATTCTACTAAAATGGTCAAGGATTGGGAAGGTTGCTTAAGTATACCTGGTATTCGCGGCTTAGTTCCTCGATATCAAGTTATTGAAGTAGAGTATACCAACCAAGAAGGAATTTTACAGCGTCTGGAGTTGAGGGATTTTATTGCCCGCATTTTTCAACATGAATTAGATCACCTCAATGGCATACTCTTTGTAGATCGTCTCGAAAGTACTCAAGATATGTTTACTGAACAAGAGTACGAGAAGCTAGTTGCTAGTTGCTAATTGCTAATTGAGCATTGACAGACGTTTTTTGTCTAATCCTTTTTGATTAAGTAATAGCCAAGATTGCATCAAATCTGGACCTTGGAGTTCACCTAATAGGGCTGCCCGTAATGATCGCATTAGTAAGCCTTTTTTAATTTTCTGTTCTTTGGTTACTTGTTTAATTAGTTGTTTAGCATCGGCTTCGGTTAACTCCTCTTTTCTTGCTTCTAATGCTGTTGTAATCGCTTTTACTGCTTCAGTTGCCCCTTCTTTTTGCAATTGGGCGATCGCCTCTTCTTTTAAAGAGAAAGCCTGATTAAAAATTTGGCGACTTTCTTCAGCAGCATCGGTTAAGCGAGTCAAACTGGGGGCGATTAAAGTTGCCAGTTGCACTAACCAAGGACGTTCCTTATCTGCATCAAATTCATATCCTGCTGCTTGCCAGTGGGGAATTAATAAATCAACTAATTTTTCCCCAGGAATTTGGTGGAGATACTGGGAATTTAACCAATCTAGTTTATCCCAATCAAACTTAGCCCCCGCTTTATTAACCCTGTCTAAACTAAACTTTTCTGCGGCTTGGGAGAGAGTAAAAATTTCTTCGGTAGCATCGGGAGGAGTCCAACCTAACAAAGTCATGTAATTAGTTAAGGCTTCAGGTAAAAAGCCCATTTTTTTGAAATCATCAATAGATGTTACCCCATCTCTTTTAGAAAGTTTCTTCCCTTCTTGATTCAAAATCAAAGGAGTGTGGGCAAATACGGGAACTTCAGCACCCATTGCTTCGTAAAGTAAAATCTGCTTAGCGGTATTAGCAATATGATCTTCGCCACGAACAACATGGGTAATACCCATATCTACATCATCGACTACCACCGCTAGGTTATATAAAGGCTGACCAAAGTCTTCTTGTTCTGAAGTACGGGCAATAACCATATCTCCGCCCAAGTCGCTACCTTGCCAAGTAACTTGATCCCTAATTTGATCTTGCCAAACAATTTTCCGACTATCATCAATTTTAAAACGAATTACCGGACGACGACCTTCTGCTTCAAAAGCGGCTTTTTGTTCATCGGTTAAATTACGGTGACGATTATCATAACGGGGGGCTTGTTTTTTCGCCCTTTGTTCTTCCCGCAGTTGATTTAGTTCTGCTTCTGTACAATAGCAATGATAAGCTAAACCCTTGTCAATTAAAGTTTGGATCGCTTTTTGATATAGTTCCAAACGTTGAGACTGGAAAAAAGGCCCTTCGTCCCAATCCATCCCTAACCAGGTTAAGCCCTCAAGGATATTTTCGGTAAATTCAGGGCGCGATCGCGATTGATCTGTATCTTCAATGCGTAAAATGAATTTACCACTTTGGTGGCGGGCAAATAGCCAGTTGAATACTGCTGTTCTGGCTGTACCAATATGGAGGTTTCCAGTGGGGCTTGGGGCAATGCGAACTCGAACGGTCATTCAGTGTTTACTAAAGATTGTTGATTAGTGTAGCTAAGTTAAATGTAGAAGATTTTCAGTTAACTTCTCTACTTTTTATTATTTTACGGGACTGACTAGGGAGTAAATAACAGTGATTACCCAGATCCAACTAAGAAACTTCAAAAGCTATATATTTAGAACTTTGTATCTTGCGCGGCTGACGGTTTTAGTTGGGGCTAATGCTTCTGGAAAACTTTTAGAACGCTTTGTCAAGGATCATCCAGGGGCTGAGAAAAAGAAACAAAAAGCTATGGAATGGTTGGCTTCTCTGAGTGGTAGGGGAGAAAGCTGAATAATGAGTCCAGTCGCAATCGTTGATACTTCTATCTTCTGCAATGTGCTTGACATTCCGCATATGAATGGGGAAAGAGAAAAAATAATAGAAGAATTGAAGCAATTTTTAGAAAATGGGACAACTCAGTGACAGGAACAATCGCCGTCTTGAAGATGCTTTGTTATGGCTGTCGCGATCACACTAAAAAGAAAAATGGTATTACTAATTTTAATCCTCATCACCTCAACAACAATAGTAATAAACACTTCCTGGGGAGAATATCCCATCCCTCCCTTAGCTGTTGTGCAAACCATCTTCGGTTTGGATGCTGGAAATAGTGACTATGCCTTTGTTATCAGGACTTTGCGCCTGCCCAGAAGTTTGACTGCGGCATTGGTGGGTATGGCATTAGGGGTTTCTGGCACAATCCTGCAAGGTATCACTCGCAATCCCCTTGCTGCCCCAGGAATCATTGGTATTAATGCTGGGGCGAGTTTAGCCGCAGTGAGTTTAATTGTGGTTTTTCCCAACATTCCTGTAAGTGTTTTACCTTTAGCAGCTTTCGGTGGTGCTTTTTTGACTTCACTATTAATTTACTTCCTAGCTTGGCAACACAGAAGCCATCCAGTGCGACTTATTTTAATTGGTGTGGGCATTGCTGCTGTGGTTAATGCTGTTACTAACTTAATCGTCACTTTAGGGGAAATTAATAGCGTTAGTCAGGCTTTAGTTTGGTTAGCAGGAAGTGTTTATGGCCGCAGTTGGGAACAGATTTTTTACCTGTTACCTTGGTTAATAGTTTTTATTCCCTTAGCTTTCTTAAAAGCACCACAATTAAATGCCTTAAATTTAGGAGAAGAAATAGCAAAAGGTTTGGGGATGAAAGTTGAATGGCAGCGTGGTTTTTTATTATTAATTAGTGCTGCCCTTGCTGGGGCAGCAGTAGCTACCGCAGGAACTATTGGTTTTGTTGGTTTGATTGCCCCTCATCTATCCCGTCAATTAGTCGGAAATCTCCATGAAGGATTGATTCCTGTAGCAGCAATGATGGGAGCAGCAATTGTCGTCGTAGCAGATTTTTTAGGTAGAATTTTGTTTGCCCCTATAGAACTTCCTTGTGGGATTATTACTGCTTTACTTGGTGCGCCTTATTTTATTTATATTCTTGTTAAGAATAACTAAGAAAAGAAATTTCTCTATCCTACTAGATCGGTATTTGGCAGCACCGGTTATTTGTGAGGGTAGGGAGTAGGGGGTAGTATGTTCGATAGTCAAGTTGTCCCCCTTACCCATCAATTGAAAATTGATACACCACTAGTCTGCTAGTAAAGATTTTGCTTCTGCCAAAGCTTTCCTAACTTGCTCAAAACCAGTACCACCATAGCTATTCCGGGCTGCTACAACTTGTTGAGGAGAAATGGCTTGGTAAATATCTTCTTCAAAAGCAGGATGTAATTGTTGCCATTCTTCTAAGCTTAAGTCTTTGAGTAGTTTGCCCGCAGCTAAACTGGTTTTTACTACTTTACCCACCAGGTTATAAGCTTCTCTAAAAGGTACACCTTTTGTTGCTAAATAATCTGCGACATCGGTGGCGTTGGAAAAGTCTTCTGCTACGGCTTCCCCTAAACGTTGGGTACGAAATTCTAATCCTTCTTTTAAAAGAACTGTCATTGCTTCTAAGCAACCTTGAACGGTTTTAACTCCGTCAAATAAAGCTTCCTTGTCTTCCTGTAAGTCTTTGTTGTAGGCAAGGGGTAATCCCTTCATTAGCACCAACAACCCTTGGAGATGGCCAAAAACCCTACCTGTTTTTCCCCTAACTAGTTCTGGGACATCGGGGTTTTTCTTTTGGGGCATAATACTAGAACCAGTGGAACAGCTATCTTTGAGGGTAATGAAACTAAATTCCTGGGAAGCCCAGAGAATAAGTTCTTCAGAAATGCGGCTGAGGTGAACCATAATTAAGCTGGCGGCACTAAGAAATTCGATGGCAAAGTCGCGATCGCTTACTCCATCTAAACTATTGGCATATACTCCTCCAAAGCCAAGTTCCGAGGCAGTGTAATGGCGATCTATGGGGAAGGTTGTACCAGCTAATGCACCACTACCTAATGGAGAGATGTTGGTACGTTGATAAACTTCTCCTAAGCGTTCCCAATCCCTTTGTGCCATTTGGAAATAGGCGAGAAGGTGATGTGCTAGGCTGAGGGGTTGCGCCCTTTGGAGATGGGTATAACCAGGAATGAGAGTTTCTACATGGTTTTCGGCGTGGTTAAGTAAGGCTTGTTGCCACTGGCGCAATTGAGTGCGAATTTCTGTGATCTGTTCTCTTAAATAAAGGCGAGTATCTGTTCCAACTTGATCGTTGCGAGAACGCCCGGTGTGGAGTTTTTTGCCCACATCACCAATTATCTCAGTTAAGCGGCGTTCGACGGCAAAGTGAACGTCTTCTGCATCAATTCCAGGGTTAAAGTTCCCGGCTTGGTATTCTGAACGAATTTGTTCTAAACCTGCTACTAATTTTTCTCCTTCTTCAGGGGAGATTATACCTGTACGGGCTAACATTTTGCCATGGGCAATGGAACCTGTTAAATCGTATTCAATTAGTTCAATGTCAAAACCAATGCTGGCATTAAATGCAGCGATCGCAGGATGTAAAGATGTTTCAAAGCGATCACTCCAAGTTTTATTTACTTTCACCAAAAATTTTTCACCCCTTAAGTTATATTGATCATTGATAACCGAAGCCCGTTACCCAAAAGAACTGAAGCCACGAATAAAATAACCCAAAGCTATACCAATCAGCAAAGCCCAAATTTGCCCAGATTCTATAAAATTTTGTACTGCCCCACGCATCTGACCAAGAACATCTGGATCTGATACGGCTTGAGCTAAAATGCTGCTTAGATGAGGTAAATTTGCTGTTACTGTATCCATATTTGTTTGCATCACTGATTAATATTATCTTAATGAATTACCCTACTCAATCACTTCTTTTGAGCCACAGGGTGAAACTTGTTTCTGAGAAGATTTTACCTGCATAACCACCAATGTCATATCATCACCATTGCGATTGCCCAGACCGATGAATTGCTGTACTCTCTCGAAGAGATGATCAAGAACACTTTGGGGGCTATGCTTTTCTTGACAAGCCCATTTAAAAGCTGCCACTAAATTATCCTCATCAAAGCGATCCCCATTTTTATTTACGCCATCGGTAAAACCATCTGTGTAATAAATTATTGTATCTCCTGGAGCTAGTTGTATTTGAGCATCTTGATATTCTGATTCTGCATCTAAGCCAATTAACATACCCAAGGTGTCTAAGCGAATAATCGAACCACTAGCTGCTTGCCATAACAAAGGAGGGTTATGGGCAGCATTGCTATAGGAAAGAATGCCTGTTTTGGGGTCGTATTCGGAGTAAAATAAGGTCACAAAACGATGAGAATTTTCTAAATCCTCATACATAACCCGATTTAAGTGTTGGAGGATTTGCGCTGGGGAGTTACGGTTAAGAACCTCTGCCCTCAACATTCCCCTCGTCATGGTCATAATTAATCCCGCAGGCACTCCTTTGCCCATAACATCCCCAATGGTAATACTCCAAGGAACACATTGGGAAGGGTCTGAGCCATCGGGATTTTGCCTGATTTGGTCGTAATTGGCAGGAATAAAATCGTAATAATCTCCCCCCACCCGACTAGCAGTTTGGCAATTAGCAGCTAATTCTACCCCAGCAATTTGTGGGCATTTACTAGGAAGTAGGTGTACTTGTATTTCTGAGGCAATTTCTAGTTCCCGATCTAAACGTTCTTTTTGTCGCAGTTCTACGGTTAAATCGTTGTTAGCAATGGCTACAGCAGTTTGATCTGCCACTAGCTGGACTAATTTTCTGCGGGTAGGAGTCCAACTATAGTTTTCATCTCGGCTAAAAACGTATAAACGCCCTCGATCTTGATTTTTGAGGAGAATAGGTGTCCCAAAAAACTTAACTTCTGACTCTAGATATTTTTTTAGCTTTTCATCAAGATATTCTGCTAGGGGAATGGGCTGTTTAGTTTCTCCTGGGATATTTCTAGGTTGTTTTTGCGAAGTATTAACATGAGCGATCGCCTTATCCAAAGCCAAACTAATATCCTGACAGCTATTAGCCTGCTGACAATGCAATAATTCCAGCCGAACTTTACCATTAGGCTTAAACAGGACTAAAGCCCCTCCTTCTGCATCAGTAACCCTTGCAGCCATTAAAGGTACAATTTCTAGAAATTGCTTTAAGTTATTGAAGCTACGAAGGGCAAACCCCAAGGAACTCAAGAGGTTTTGAACTTTATGCTGTTCCCTAGAAAGGTCAGCTACTAACTCCTTGAGGGCCAAAATTGGTTGAGTGTCAGTAATAGCAACTTGTTGATTTTTATCTCCAGAGTACTGGCGATGTGAAATAGGCACAGCAGTCATCGCACAAAGTTTCGCAATTTTTTTATAGGGAATTTGGCTCGATTTTTCCTTTAAAGGAGGCTCAAAAAAACAGATAGCTTGTACTGTCTATTAGGGTAATTCATACTTACTGATTCATCTAGCAAGATGTACCAAACAACAGAGATTCCCATCACCCTTAAGGAGTAGCACACAATGTCATTTTATAGAAGCAATATTTGTTTTTCTGGTTAAATTAAAACAGCTTGAGGCTGGTAAATGATACCCTTAAATGTTTTTTTTGCCAATAGGCAAGAGAAGTGGATAAAAAAGATGCTCTAATAATTCAGGTAGCTTTTCCTGAGATTTGCCCAAATCAGTTGAGTAAGCGAGAAAGTCTCTGAATCTGTTATTCCAACTTTGCTATTGCCTGCTGAGTAAGCTTCACCTTGGTTTAGTAGACTGGTTATTTTCCTTTGAAGGTCAAGGTTTCAACTATCTGCTTTTCTCTTCTATGGATTTTCGTCCTCTACACGGTTATTTTAAATTATTATGTTCAATATTTATTATTCTAAAATCCCTTTGAACTGAGCATAAAACTCTTTCGGGGCTTCACCAAAGTATTTCAACAAAGCAGGGCAAAGCCACCCTTCCATATCTAGCATGGCAAGATAGTACCAATTTCCTCCGTATTCCTCTCGCCGCCAGTCAAACTTAACTTGATAGCCAGGAAAAGGACGAGCAGAAAATAACAAGTTGAAACCTGATTCTGCATTTGCTATATTCGCTACTATCTGGTCAATAATTTTGTCAGCTCCTGCTACAAATGGCTCTCGCACTAAACCTACTTTCTCGTCATCAAACACCCACATCTCATCATATTTATAGGGGTGTATGACCATAATTGAATTCATAGGGCTTACCTCTTATCGGCAAAAGTCTTTTGAGCAAAAGAAACTTTTTCGGCAATAGTTGTCAGTTTACCTCGAACCTCATTTATCGCTTCCAAGCGGGGAATTAACCCTGCTTGGTTAGCAATTTGAATTGACAAACCCGGACGGGCATTAATTTCTAAAAGTAAAGGCCCTTTTTCCTCATCAAGAACAAAATCCACCCCTAAATAACCAAATTCAGTTTTCTCCCCTAAAGTGGCAGACATTTCTAAAATCTTCTCCCAATTAGGAATTGATAGCCCCGCTAAAGGACTACCAGTTTCAGGATGTTCTTTGATGTAACGATTATGCTGAATGGCAGCTAGGGTTTTACCTGTGGCTAGATCAATGCCAACCCCAACACCACCGCGATGAAGATTTGCCTTACCCTCAGAAGCGCGAGTTGGCAACCGCAACATCGCCATCACCGGAACTCCATGGTAAATAATAAGACGGAGATCCGGGACTCCTTGATAGGCAACATCGGCAAACACCGGGTCAAATTGTACTGCATATTCAATGATTGCTACATCCTTATGACCAGAAAGGGAGAACATCCCACTCAGAATGTTATGAATGTGGTAGTGCAAATCCTCTGGCTTGATTAGAGAATCATTACTTTTGAGATAGCCTTCCTTGACGGTATCTTTTATAACAACGATGCCGTCCCCTCCACTACCCCGTGAAGGTTTGACCACAAAAGCACTTTGTCCTTTAACTAGGTCTGCTAATCCTTTAACTTCATTTTGAAAGCGAATTACACCATAGGTTTGAGGGACTGTAACCCCAATATTTTGGGCAATTTTTTTGGTTTCTAGCTTGCTGTCTGCATATTGATAAAGTTTGCGGGGGTTGTGGGGAAATAAATAATCTAAATTACGAGCATTGACCCCAAGAATGCCATGACTTTGAAGCAAAAATGACTGCATTAGTTTGTCTGCGATCCTTTATTGATTTAACTGTCGTTGTAGAGACAAGAAGCGGAAATATTCTGTGAGTTTGTAACCGTTGTAGCGGCCGATGAGAATGTTGAAGGCTAAAATAACTAATAGTAGTTCGGGAAAGGCAAAGGCTAAATGCTGTACGTAGGGGTTGATGGTACATAAATAGCCCAGGATAGCCACTACTAAGCTACCTAAACCAGCTACTATAACTTCCTTTCCCCCTTCTTCTTCCCACATCATGGCCGCCCGTTCAATAGTCATGGCTAAAATGACGATGGGAAACAGAGAAATAGACAGTCCCAGAGTGAGATTGAAATTTTTCATTACTACTGCTAGAACCCCCATGATTAAAACCGTTGTGGTTAAAATTGCTGCTAAGCGAGGTACAACCAGAAGCTGCAAGCGATTAAGACAAGCTCTCATGACAAGCCCAACTGCAACAACCATGATAAATAAAGGAATGCCCTTAATTAAGCCAGTTTCTCGAAAGGAAAGAGCAATTAAAATTGGTGTAAACGTACCGAAGGTTGGTAAACCAATAACTTGGTGGAGAAAAGAAACAATTAACCCACCGATGGGTACTAGCACGAGTATTTGGAAAACTCGTTGAGTTGCCAAGGGTAATCGGAGAAGGGAGTATTCTAAAAAAGGATTGCTGGCAGCCTCTTCTTGCCAAATGGCCTTAGTTAAGCCGTTGTCGATGTTAGGACGTACCAAAACTTCGAGGGTGATGTCTCCTGAACCCTTGGCTGTAATGGGTTTGCTAGAACCATACCACCAAGTCAGGTAGCGGTCTTGGGGGCCAAAACTGCGGTTAACAGGGTCATAAGCTAACCAGCGATCGCTATCTTGATTTTGAACTTCTAACCACTTAACAAAATCTGTGGCATAAACTTCCTCGCTAGTTAGTAAAATGCCATTACCAATGCGGGTTGGTATTTGTGCTTCTTGAGATAAAAATGCGGCAATTTCTGCTGTAGATTTTTCTACTCCGATGGTATTACGAATAGTCTGGACGCGAATATCTTCGGAGTTTAGGGCTAAATCGTAGATATTTTGCACTAAAGATAAGCGATCCCTCGATTCTTCTTTAGCTATTTTCAGCAAGGATTTAATGGCTGCATCTGGTGGATTCTCTTGCAAATTTTCTTCCACCGTAGCCCTTTGATCATTATCAAATTCAGCAAACTTTTGGTTAATTAAGCGGCGGCCGGCTAGGGAAACTTCCTTAGAGTCTGAGTCGGTAAAGTTTTGTTGTTCGTCTACAATGACCCGATAAAAAAGAGTTGTGCTATTTTTAGCTTGCTTATTGCTAAAGGTAGCAACTCTGTTAGCAGGATTTTTTTGAGTTTTGATTTGACGTTCAAACCCTGTATTAACAAAGTCTTCGTTGATTAAGCGATAGCGTTGAGAATTTTGGGGCATTTGTAGCTGAATAGTTGTTGGCAGTGCCTCTTCTGATTGCAGCAGCGATCCCTCTGATGTAACCGCAACCTTAGTTTCCACATACCAACTTTTATAAGCTTGATTTGGCAGTAGGGGAATGTCTGTAGAGAGGGACTTGTGGAGAAAAATCGTGATGCCAACTGCCGTTAAAAAAAGAGCTAACAGTAGGGCTTGAAAAGTTCGATTCATTACTGGGCCTCCCCTTGAGAACATTTTGGTTCGGCTGTGAAGGTAGCAGCAGAATCTATCACCAACCCGCCTTTTTCGAGCATATTACGACCAATTAGGACTGGGTAAGTAAACTGTTTACGGTCAGCAAGGTTTACTTCTTCTTCTACCCAACGACCAGCAATACAAAATTTCATCTTTACTACTGGACGGCGGAAAAAGCCCCCATCTCCATCCTTAATTTTTACCCACCTGACCACAGGACGCTCAAAAACACTACTAGTTTCACCGTCTACAAAGCGGAATTTAATCATACCGCCAGATTCTGATTCGTTTTCTGGCTTGTCTAAAATTTCGGCATTAATGGAGGTGGTTTTGGCTCCTGTATCAAGTTTTACTTGGGTTTGAGCTTCAACACCTAAAATTTGAGTATTTTCTATCCAACCTACTGTTTTCACTTCCTGGAAAGATTGGTTACTAGCTTTTGTTTCTTGGGGGCTACATCCACTTGTAAATAATAAACTTATTGCGATCCCACTTAACATTTGTGCAGTCACAGAATAAGTCTTTTTCTGATACAAAATTCTCATCACCTAAAATAAAATAAAATTTGTCCTGATTAAATAAAACACATAAAACCAGAGTAGCTTTTTTGAGTTCAAGCTGCAAAATATACTGACACTAATAAGTTTGATATTTTTTTGCTACATTGAAACCCTATGCCGTCATACCTCTTAGGAAAGATAAATAAGTCACTGAATATTGTCAGTAAAAATCAGTATCTAGAGGGAGCGCAAATCAGAAAATACTTATCCAAAATAAAGCAATAGCTTAACTTTTAAATAATAATTCATGACCAGATTTCGCGGCGATCGCCAAGCATTTGGCCAACCTGGTGTCGAACCTCGTTGGACTCACGGGGATAAAGATGGTATTGGTACTGCTTATTCGGTGGCTAGTAGAGTTTGGTTTACCCTTTGGAATGGGATCTTAACAGAAATTTATTACCCAACCATCGACCGTCCCCAAACTAGAGATATACAATACTTAATTAGCGATGGCAGCAACTTTCTCCACAAAGAAACTAGTTTAAACACAAAAGTAGAGCGTCTTTGGCGACACGCTTTAGGGTATCGCATTACTAACAGCGATTCTCAAGGACGCTACAAAATTATTAAAGAAGTTATCAGTAATCCTTTGCTGCCTTGTGTATTGCAACAAACCACCTTAAGTTGCGATGATGCCAATTTAAAAGAAAAATTAGATTTATATCTTTTAGCTGCCCCTCATTTAGAAGTAGGGGGGAAAAACAATAATGCTCATATTGTGCAAATAGATGGTAAGGAAATCTTAGTAGCCCAAAAAAAGGGGACTTGGTTGGCGATCGCAGCAACAGTTCCTTTTCTGCAGCTTTCCTGTGGTTATGTGGGTAAAAGTGATGGCTGGGAAGATTTAGCCGATAATTACCAAATGGATTGGGAATTTGACCGTGCTGATGACGGTAATGTGGCTTTAACAGGAAAATTGGACTGGCAAGGGGTTCAAAATGATTCTGGTGAGGCATCTTTCACTTTAGGTATAGCTTTCGGTGACTGTCTTCATGCCGCTGCTACTAGTCTTCTACAATCTTTAGCAATTCCCTTTGCCAAACACAAAGCCCGCTACCAACAGCAATGGCAACCTCCCTGCGACCAAATTATTTCTCTAGAAAAGGTTTCTGACGATGATGGTGGGCTTTATTATGGCAGCCTTAGTATACTAGTATCCCATGAAGATAAAACCTATCATGGTGCTTTAATCGCTTCCCTTTCTATTCCTTGGGGAGAAGCCAAAGGAGATGAAGAAAAAGGGGGATATCACCTTGTTTGGACAAGAGACATGGTTAACAGTGCTACAGCGCTTTTAGCAGCCGGAAACAAGGAAACTCCTTTACGAGCATTAATTTATTTAGCTACAAGTCAAAAGGTTGACGGTAGTTTTCCCCAAAGGTTTTGGATCAATGGCGAACCCAGTTCCTGTGGTGTTCAGCTTGATCAGATGGCCCTACCCATTATCCTTGCCCGTCGCCTTCATCAAGAAGATGCTTTAGGAAGTTTCGACCCCTATCCCTTCGTCACACGGGCAGCTAGCTTTTTGATGAAAAACGGCCCTGTAACAGAACAAGAACGTTGGGAAGAAGCTAGTGGTTATTCCCCTTCTACCCTGGCTACTATTATCGCTGCCTTGATTTGTGCTGCTTGTTTTGCTAGGGAAAGAGGAGATGAGAAAACAGCTCATTTCATAGAGGATTATGCAGATTTTCTCGAATGTCATCTCGAAGCTTGGACTGTTACCACAAAAGGAACCCTAGTACCAGAAATTACTAAGCACTATATTCGCATACTTCCTGCCGAACCAGATGACCCTAAACCTAGTCAAGATCCCAATGAGGCCACCTTATACATTATCAACCGCCCAGAGGATGACCAAGCTTTCCCAGCTAAAGAAGTTGTAGATACTGGTTTCCTGGAATTAGTACGCTATGGTATCCGTAAACCAGATGATCCTGTCATCGTTGATTCTCTCAAGGTTGTTGATCAAATCCTGAAAGTGGAAACTCCAGCCGGAAAGGCTTGGCATCGTTATAACCACGATGGTTACGGACAACAAGCAGATGGTAGTGCTTTCACTAACATTGGTGTGGGGCGGTTGTGGCCACTGTTAACAGGAGAAAGGGGACATTACGAACTAGCGGCCGGAAAAGATGTGAGTTCCTATATTAAAACCATAGAAGGTTTGGCCTCCGAGACTGGGTTACTACCAGAACAAGTTTGGGACAGTGAAGATATTCCGGAAGCACATATGTATTTAGGAAAGCCTACAGGTTCCGCTATGCCTTTGATGTGGGCCCATGCAGAATATATCAAGTTGTTGCGATCTGCTTTGGATCGTCAAGTTTTTGATTTCATTCCTGAAGTTGCAGAACGTTATTGCCAGGGTAGCAGTTGCAAAAACCTAGAAATTTGGCAACCAACTCACCAAGCTACTTCTGTGCAACCGAATTATACCCTACGCATCCAAACAGCACAACCATTTAAGCTCAGATGGTCTACCGATGAGGAAATAGAGGAAGAAAGGGCTGCTGTTTCTACTAAGTTGGGTGTTGGTTATGTTGATATTCCTGTTCCTGAAAACCAAAAGAAACCCATCCGCTTTACCTTTGTAGAAACCCAGGATGGCAATCATCAAGAAGAAAGTTATCAGGTTGAAATTAGCCATTGAGGGTTGACATCAAAGCTGCTTTTTGGAAATTCTGGTTAATTCCAGCATGATAGGGCGATTGTGCAATCCCTACCAAGGATTGCCAATCATTGTAAAACTACTCCAATAGTAGGGATGACTTAAATCTATGTTGCCATATTTGCTCAACTCTTCAGGTAGTTCTATAACTGTACCATCAGGAAAAATCAGTTTTTCATCTTCTGCGCGAACTTTTCCTTCTAACATAGCTAGTTGAGCTAAGCGTAAAGCTTCAACCTTAGCAGGTTTTTGTTTTAAATTTTTGTAGAAGGCGCTCATCAACCCTAGAGTACCTCGATCATCGACAGACCACAAACTCCCTAAAACCGACTTAGCCCCAGATAATACCGCCAAACCAGCAAAACCTAATTCTGCCTCCCTGCTACCCAAGGCGGTTTGACAAGCGCTTAAAACTAATAATTCAACTTGAGGATCGTGCCAACCAAGGGATGGTAACTTATCTAAGGTTAATTTCTCATCCCATAAATAAATGTAGGAATTGGCAGGTTTACCAGCCCTAAAGTTTGCATGGGTAGCTAGATGTAAAATTCCTGGCTTTTGCTGTTTGCGAGTACCTTTAAGGTTGCTTAAGGTAAACTCTTCGTTAAGATAGGCTTTGCCATTCCACAACTTATTAGTAATGGTAGAGAGTTCGATTGGTACAGCAGGCAAGGGAACTTGGTTGCGGAATGTTTCTGCACCCATAGCTAATATGGAAGTTTTCCTGATGTCTCTGTAGTTGGTTTCTGTGAGGGAGAAACTAGGCATGAGACTGACGCTGTATTTTTTGATGATAAAATCATTACCATCATGGAGAGCTGCTACTGGTGCGGAGCGCAAACCTGAATCCATAATGAAAGCAATATGGTTAACCCCTTGTGCTTGCAATTGTTCTTCCACAGGAGCTAACAATATGTCGTAGAGTTGTTGAGATGCTCCTATGTAAGCACTAGGTTGGCTCATATGGAGGATTTTACGACGTAGTTTTTCGACTATATATAAAATATTTCTACGAGTTAAATCGGGGACTTGATGGCGAATTACTTCTCCATTGGGCGTGATCGCTACTACTTCTAAATGATCGTCAGGGTTATGATATTGGTTACTAGGTAATAACTCTTCATCCAAAGGGTTGTTTTCTGAAGTATCTAGCTCCCAAATAGCTTCTGATGTTGGGGCTTCATTTAATTTTTCATCCCTATTTTGAGGATGAAAGAAAGCATAAATAATAGCCGTTTTAACCCCAGTAGCTTTTTCCATTTTCTCCAAGGTGGCTTGGGTTTCTTGGAGAGTGACAGTGCGGGTTGAACTTAAACCTAAGTGATCGGCAAACTCGTTACTAAAGTTAGTTTCTATATTCTTAATATCTTGTTTAGTTAGTTCTATAGTATTGGTATTTGCAGCAACGCTATAATTGGCTGAGCTTTGTTCTACTTTTTCTTCATCTTCTGAGATTGTTGTTTCTTCTTCATCTTCTTGAGCGATAGAAGTTATTGGTACAGGACTAGTGAAACTAACTTGCCCCCCTACACCATTTCCCGATGAACTAGCATTGATTTCTCCGGTGGTAATCTGGCCAGCAGCTTTGATGGTAACATTGCCACCATTACCAGGGGAACTAGTATCAAGAGTCCCGGCTGCAGTATTGATGCTGCCGTTACTAATTAGGTTAATGGCACGACCAGGATTAATAATATCCCCAGTGGTTAAGTTTTGGCCCGCTTCTAGGGAGATGGTGGCATTATCTTCTCCTCGTAAAGTTGCTCTTGTGGTATCAATAGAGCCTAGGGGCGATCGCCAAGTTACCGGATCAGAAAAGCTGATATCATTTGAGAGGATGATGCTACCACTACTGTTATCCCTACCAATGGTGATGGAGTTGAAACCGTTTTTCAAGGCGTTTATATCTGAGAGAAGGAGATCAAGGCTGGCGGTACTACTATCACTGGAGCCGCCGAGGATGATGTTGAGGCTGGGAGTGTAGGGTTGCAAAAGTAGGTTCCCTGTACCAGAGACGGAATTGGTAAAGTTAAGTTCATCCCCTGTTAAGCTGATATCCCCTAAAATGATGAGGTTATTACCATAATTCTGTCCGGCAATTCCTGTGGTGGTAACATTTCCTCCAACTTGAGTTGTTCCACCGCCATTGATGGTTAAGCTGGCAGCGTTGAATGAACTAGCTAAGTTAGTTGTTCCCCCACTATTAAGGAAGACATTCCCCAATGGTGCTGTGTTTCCTACTGGACTAGCAAAGGTAATGTTTCCTGTACCTGTGGTAACAGTAAGGTTGCTGTTTGTACCGTTACCATTGAGATTTTGAGCAAAAGTAACGTTACCCCCAGCAGTTCCCCCTGTGGCGAGGATTGTTAAAGCTGGATTAGCCACAATTGCATTTCCAGCAAAGTTGATTCCCCCAGCATTGTGAGCATTACTGGAAGTATCAATGTTACCTAGTAATTGCAGCCCTTGGGAAGCATCAAGATTAATGTTGCCACCGTTGCTATTAGAGGCTCGACTAGAAGTATTGAGGGAGCCGACATTAACGTTGCCATTGCTAGCACTGATGTTGATGTTACCGCCATTACTTAAGTTGCTACTGGTGTTGAGATTACCTACTGTCACCCCTGCACCAGAAATAGCAATATCTCTACCTATTGCAGTGATGCCTTGGTTAAGATCCATAACGAAGGAGCCAACTTGGTTGTGATCAGCATCAGCAGTAAAGGTTATGTTGCCCTCATTGCCAGGAAAGTTTAAGGATAAGCCTGAATTGAGAATGATATCTCTACTTGCTTCAATAATTAAATTACCTTGCAATCCTTGTAAGGTATCCCCTGTTGTGGTGTAATTGGGTGCAAAGGCATTGTTGGAGAGGAGAGAATTATCAAGGGGGGTTGCAACCCCACCAGTGATTTGAAAATCTTCTGGATCTAAAAGAATTGTACCAATTGTCCCATTAGGAGCATTAGTATCAATATCACCGAGAAAAAAGAGATTTTGCTTTCCGGAAACCTCTACAAAGCCCCCGTTACCTCCATTGCTCCCAGCCAGGGCGTTGATACTTCCAGAGAAACTAGTAGTATCTGTAGACCAGAAGATGATTTTACCACCGTTGCCGATTCCTGCCGTACCGGAGAGGGTATTAGCTTGGAACAAGGAGTCGCTACTAACATAGATGCGTTGAGCTTTGGGCAGGTTTCCTTGCCCTCTAACATCTCCCCCGACTAAAATCTGACCTCCACCGGCCTCCCCAGAGGCGTTAAGATGGCTATGGAAAATACCTATTTTATCTCCCAAAATAGTAATGTTTCCTGCTGTCGTACCAGAAGTATCAAGATTGCTAGAGATAATAGTTGTACCTGGATCGGTGGGTATGGTTGTACCGGAAAAAGTTAATTCGACTGTGGCACCATTGGCAGTTAATCCTGTATTCACAGCCCCTGCCCCCGTTAATAAAGCAGGTATATCTAAAGGGGTGATTGGTAAAACTTGACCGTTATTATTTCTGGGGGGTTGAATTTCTAGGCTAAGTATTTGTCCTGATTGAGAAATTCTAATGGTGCTGCTGTTGGCAACAGAGGAGATTAAAATCTGTCCTCCTGGAGTGTTCACCGTACCTGTATTAACTACAGTTGCTCCCAAGAGGGTTAAATCTTTTCCCTCTGCTAAGTTTAAGTTGCCAGCATTAATAATTGCCCCTGAGTTAGCAAAATCAAAGGCGAATTGAGTAGGATCACCAGTTAAGCCTCCATAAGTATTGTTACTGAAAGCCTCAAACCACTGGCCGTTACCAAAGCCAATACCTGTGGCAGTAGTAGCGGTAAAATCCCCACCAATATTCAATTGGGAACCGGCTCCAAAAACAATACCTGCCGGATTCATTAAAAACAAATTGGCATTACTACCACTTACTTTAATTAAGCCATTAATAATGGAAGGATCGCCCCCAACAACTCGACTTAAAATATTACTAATACTAGGATCGGCCAGAAAGTTAGCAATTTGACTAGAGCTTAAACCAAATTGTTGAAAACTGTGAAATAAGTTGCTTCCGTCGACAGAGCGAGAGCCACCAACTATCTGAAATTCATTACCAACAGGAATGACTATTGTGCCTGTCCCATCAACTGCTTCTGTGACTGGCTGTCCCCAAGTAGGGTTGCTATTAGTTAAAGCTAAACTAATTAGAATTGCTTTAGTACAAAACGCTACTTTGAATAAATTACTACTGGCTTTTAGGGGGCATTTCATGGATAGCTCGCCCAATGGGTGTTTAGGGTTTATTTGGGACAGAATTACGCTAACTTAAGCTAGGCTCATTGACATATCAAAGAAGGAATATATTTTCCTAAGTAGAAAATATATAAATATATATAAGGGTAGATTCCTTTTGTTGTTAGGTAATTATTCTCATTTATTATGATGACTTAATAGTTGGCAGGATTCCAATTCTACCATCTCATATTCTACAGCCAGAAATAAATTAAACCAGAGCAATATTGCTAAAAACTCAGCTTTAAAGTTTCTTTACTTTAAGTACTTTAAACTAATTTAGTTGTAAAAATAATACGAATTTTGTGTCTGGGTATACATAAGTCATGGAGATATTACTTATAACATCTATAGAGATGTAAATCTTTCTAGCTGTTTCCCCTTTATCCAGTACTGATAAGTAGAGTTTGGCTGTCTAATAAGAATTTTTGCTATAGAAGTTACTTTCTTAAGCTGGAATTCAGTGCTAGCATTTATTCATAGACTTAAATAAATAATAAAATATTTTACATAGATTTGAGTCAATAATTGTTGCATCACTATTTTAGATTGTCACCTTCTTTATGAACTACCTCATTTTCTATACCCTCGGCATCGGTTCGATCTTGACAGGTGTTAGGACAAATGACGAAATTCACCGTTTAGCTTTAGTCTCAACGGGTTTGATTGGCTTAAGTTGGGGATATTTTTCTAGTCCTCTACTACTTCAAGGGCTAGGTACAATTTTACTACTCGGTTTGTACAAGTTTTATACTTCCTTGAGCAGCCGTTAGTTCTTTACATCAATTGACTTGCAATTCTTTTTAGAAATTAACGAAGAGAAATTATTACCATGTTTTCTTACCTAGACAGTATCGATATTTGGGGGAGGAACTTAATTTCCCCTGTGTTGGCAACAGCAGCAAACCCAGAACAAGGATCTTTTGTTCTCGCTGGGGTTCTACTCAGCTTAGTTGTAGTTTATATAGCGAGTAAATTAGGAGGAGAGTTATCTAAATCTGTTGATTTACCCCCTGTTTTGGGAGAACTAGTTGGCGGTGTTTTGGTGGGAGTTTCGGCTTTGCATTTGTTAGTTTTTCCCGAAGGAGGAGCGCAAGCCACTGATTCATTATTAATGACAATTTTACAACTTATCGGTAACTTAAGCCCCGATGCAGCACAGGAAGTTTTTGCGACTCAAAGTGAGGTTCTTTCTGTTTTAGCAGAATTGGGGGTGATTATTCTCTTATTTGAAATCGGTTTAGAGTCGGATTTAAGGGAACTACAAAAAGTTGGCTACCAAGCGGCTGTGGTGGCTGTGGTGGGAGTGGCAGCTCCTTTTTTGGCTGGTACAGCAGGATTAATGTTCTTTTTCGGTGTACCAGCAATTCCAGCAATCTTTGCAGGGGCAGCTTTAACTGCTACTAGTATTGGTATCACTTCTAAAGTACTTTCAGAAATAGGACATCTAAAATCTAAAGAAGGACAAATTATTGTTGGCGCGGCGGTTATTGATGATGTGCTAGGTATTATTGTTTTAGCCGTTGTGGCAAGTTTAGCTAAAACAGGAGAAGTAGATATTAATAATGTTATCTATTTAGTTATTAGTGCTACTGCTTTTCTCCTTGGTGCTATTTTCTTGGGTAAGTTCTTTAACCAAAGTTTTGTTACCATAGCTGCAAAGTTGCAAACCAGAGGTAATTTAGTAATTCCCGCTTTTACCTTTGCTTTTTTAATGGCTTTTCTTGCTAATGCTATTCACTTAGAAGCAATCCTGGGTGCTTTCGCCGCAGGTTTGGTTCTTGATGAAACCGATAAGCGTAAGGAGTTAGATCAGCAGGTAATTCCCATTGCGGATATTCTCGTACCGATTTTTTTTGTGACAGTAGGTGCTAAAGCAGATTTAGGAGTTCTTAATCCTGCTGTGCCTGCAAACCGAGAAGGGCTGGTTATTGCCGCATTTTTAATTGTGGTAGCCATTTTGGGTAAAATCATCACCGGTTGGACAGTATTTGGCAAGGAAAAACTCAATCGTTTGGCGATTGGAGTAGGCATGATTCCCCGTGGAGAAGTGGGGCTGGTGTTTGCAGGGATTGGTTCAGCAAGTGGTGTTTTGAGCAAACCCTTAGAGGCAGCGATTATTATTATGGTAATTTTAACGACTTTCATCGCTCCACCTTTTTTGAGGTTAGCATTTGGTGATCAAGAGGTAGAGGAGGTAAAAGAATCAGCTACTAAAGCGGCTAATGTTAAAGTTTAAGTTTAAGTTTAGGTAATACTAAAAGCAGTTAAATAATATTTATGGGTGGAAAATTTTGTAATTCCACCCATTTTGCTATTTCTTCTTTTCCGAGAATCTCAACTGTATGTAGTTCTTAGCTATTACCTCTGTCCCAATTAGCGATCGCTAATTCCTAATTGCTTAATTTCGGGATTATAAATAAGTAAATAATTCCAGTAATTACCAAAAACAGACTCTACATAACCTTTGGTTTCCGGAAAAGGAATATTTTCCACAAAAACATCAGGATCTTCCTTGGCGTATTCTTGTAACCATTTACTCACATTACCTGGTCCTGCATTATAACTTGCGATCGCAAGTAAAGAATTATTTTCATATTCTTGGTGAGTATACTTGAAAAACCAAGTACCAATGGTAACATTATCATTAGGCTCGGTAAGAGAATAATCTTTAAGATTGATTTTTTGGGCTACCCATTCCCCTGTAGAAGGTAGAACTTGCATTAAACCTACTGCCCCCGCCGAAGAGCGAATTTCCTTTTCAAATCTTGATTCTTGGCGGATTAAGGAAGTAACCAGAAGAGGATTAAGTTGCCTTTCTTCAGACCATTTGAGAATAACTTCTTGGTAAGGAAAAGGGAAAAGTGCTTGCCAATAATCTGGGCGTTGCCGTAGGATTTCCCATTGTTCTTTTTCTTCAGGTTCGCTGCGAAGTTTAAGACTCCAAATTTTCCCAATGGCTTGAATATATTCTTGTTTATTTAACATCAACAAACCATCAGTAAATTCTTCATTAACCGTCAGTTCTTCTTTACCCCCTACTTCACCTTGCCACAACATTTTGGCTTCATAATCTTGCCCAAGTTGATAAAGTTCTTGAAACTGTTGTGATCCGGCGGGAGGGGCAAATCTAATTTGAGGTTTAACAACTTCTGGATCTAACTGCCAAACACTATCAAAGTCTCCCACATTCATACCTAATAAAGATGCAGAACGCCAAGCGTAGTAGGAGTGGGGATAAGTAGCCAAAATGTAGCGAAAGGTTTTTTCTGCCTCTTGGGTTTTGCCTAATTGTTGTCCCCACTTCCCAACCCAAAAAGCCGCTTTAGGAGTAACATCACTTTGGGGATTATTGGCAATAATTTTTTCTGCCCAAGCTGAAGCCTTTTCTAACTCTCCTTTTTCTGCAAATTTTTTGGCCACTTGCCAACGATACTCTGCTGTTGTATCAGATTCAGGATATTTATCGAGGAGAAATTGACGAACTTGGGAAGCGGAAGTTTTGCTTCTCATTTTGTCCAACAAATTAGCTTTTTTCAGCAAAATATCCGAGGCGGTATCAGGAAAAGTAGCGATCGCCTGATCGTAATATTTAATAGCATCTTTGCTGTCGGATAAACTAGCTAAGTGTTTGAGTGCTAAACTAGCTTCTTCTGTATCAGGAAACTGCTTAAGAAACGCTTGATAATTAGCTTTAGCGGCTTCGGTTTTACCTGTTAAGTGCAAACCCCTGGCAATGCGATAGAGGTTTGGGGAAGTAGGGGGAGTTTTTTGATAGGCTGGTATCGCTTTGGTGTAAAGATCATTTTGCCAATAAAAATCGGCGATTCCTTGCCAATTCTCTGAAGATAGCTGATTAGTTGTATCAGCAATTCCTTTCTCCAATTTTTCCAACAAACCAGGGCTATCGGGGGCATATTCAATCAACCACAAAACCAATTCCAACTGGTCAGGATTTTTTTCCAAACGTTCCCTAACCATTTGACTAGTAAGGGGATGGTAAGGAAATTCCGAGATAGCCTGATCCCAATATTGGGCATCAGTTTTGCCTAAGTCATAAAGGGCTTTAACAATAACTGGATCTTGGGGATAATCTTCTAATAACTGGTTTAAAACGTCCTTTTCTTTCTCCAACTCCCCAGTTAATTCGTAAGCAGCAGCTTGTTGCAGGGCAATTTGCGGCGCGAGAACAGGATAATTTTTTTCTAAACCATCTAACCGTTTCAGGGCTTCTTGCCCTTGTTTTTGGGCAATTAAATCAGCAGCTAATAAGTAACGGGCGCGATATTGATCTAAGGATTTTTTACTCTCAGCAATTGATTGCAACTCAGCTTCCCTTTCCTGGGCTGGTAAAGTTGCTAAAGGCAAAACTTGAGAATTGGCATCTTCCTTTTGCTTACGCTGAGATGATAACAGTTCCGGATTCTCTCTCCTTAAAATCCCCAACCAACCCCGTTGGGTAGCTAACCAAAAAGTAGCCCCCAAACCAGAACCAAGTATCACTACCAAAGCGATCGCTAAAGGAAGATTATTATATTTTTGCTGCTTCCCCATATCAGTTATCAGTTATCAGTTTTCAATGATGCCTATGGCAACGGTAAGCCGAACAATGATTCAGTTAGTTATTAGTTTTCGATGAGCCATCAGTTCTTCTTCTTTACCTTTTTCCTGTTTCCCCATCTCTTTGTTATTCAACTAAAATACAAGTTATCCGTACAGAGATTAAAACAAGGAATGCAAATTCGAGGAACGAATCAATCCCAGTTAGACTGGACTGGTGATGCCCTAGCTGTGGGCTTATTTGAAGAATCTGTTGAAGTTGCTGGCGAACTGGCAACCTTAGATGAAAAGTTAGCTGGAACCATTGAAGAATTAATTACAGAAACAGAATTTAAAGCCAAGGCTAACAGTACGGCGGTAACTCGCGTTGGTAGTAATAGCCCCGTTCGGAAAATTATTTTAGTTGGTTTAGGCAAGCCTGACGAACTAAATTTAGACTGTTTGCGCCGTTGTGGGGCTGCAATCGCCAGAACTGCTAAACAGGAGAAAGTTAAGACTTTAGGTATTAGTTTACCTGTAGTTGCAGAAGATGCTGCTACTACGGCTCAAGTTATTACTGAAGGCATAGTTTTAGCCCTACATCAAGATAAACGCTTTAAATCTGATCCAGAAGATAAAAAAGAACCAAACTTAGAAACTGTTGATTTATTGGGTTTATCAGGGCAAGAAGCAGCTATCAGCCATGCTGAACAAGTTTGTGCTGGGGTTATTTTAGCGCGGGAATTAGTGGCAGCCCCGGCTAATACCGTAACTCCCCTTACTATGGCCGAAACAGCCCAGGAAATTGCTTCTGAACATGGTTTGGAGTTAGAAATTCTAGAACGGGAAGATTGTGAGAAACTGGGGATGGGAGCCTTTTTAGGGGTAGCAATGGCTTCTGATTTACCTCCTAAGTTTATTCACCTTACCTATAAACCCCAAGGTACACCACGACGTAAGCTAGCCATTGTGGGCAAAGGAGTTACCTTTGATTCTGGGGGCTTGAATATTAAAGGGGTGGGTAGCGGCATTGAAACCATGAAAATGGATATGGGGGGCGGTGCAGCTACTTTAGGTACAGCCAAAGCTATTGGTTTGCTTAAGCCTGATGTTGAGGTTCATTTTATTAGTGCTGCAACAGAAAATATGATTAGCGGCCATGCTATGCACCCTGGAGATGTTTTAACTGCTTCCAATGGCAAAACTATCGAAGTGAATAATACTGATGCAGAAGGACGCTTAACCCTCGCTGATGCTTTAGTCTTCGCTGAAAAGTTAGAAGTAGATGCCATCGTTGATCTGGCTACCTTGACGGGGGCTTGTATTGTAGCCCTTGGTAAGGATATAGCGGGTTTGTGGAGTAGCGACGATAGCTTAGGGACAGAAATTAAAGCAGCAGCAGAAGCAGCGGGGGAAAAGTTTTGGCAAATGCCCATGGAAGAGAAGTATTTTAAGGGTTTAAAATCTCCCATTGCGGATATGAAAAATACTGGGCCCCGTGCTGGCGGTTCCATCACCGCAGCGTTATTCTTAAAACAGTTTGTAGAAAAAACTCCTTGGGCCCATTTAGATGTGGCAGGGCCAGTTTGGACAGATAAAAACAATGGAGTTGATAATTCTGGGGCCACTGGTTTCCCCGTTAGAACCTTGGTTAATTGGGTTTTGCATAGTTGATTAACCAACTACCCAAAAACAGTAATTGACGCTTAAGGTGATCTTCCTTAAGCGTCAATTACAACCCAAAACCTAGAATTGCACACAGATTTAAAATTAATTGATATTTGTGGATGTCATACTAATTATTAAGAGCATGACGATTTTTTTTGATGGTTACACCTCCTGGCCTTTAATTTAGCTATAGGTATTAAATTGTGCTACTTAATTCAATAGTTAATACACCCTGAATAAAAACAACTCATCTAATTTGCTCCTATAAACATCATCTAAGATGTATGTTTGCGCTCGTGTATACGTTGGTGTTGATTTTTGTATACGTTTAGGGAAAATTAGAAAAACGTTTACTTTTTCAAGGAGAAGGGGAAAGATTTTGCCAAAACAAAAGCAGAGAGTTAATTAATTTAACTCTCTGCTTCCAATAGACGGGCCAGGAGGGATTCGAACCCCCGACACCGTGGTCCGTAGCCACGTGCTCTAGTCCACTGAGCTACAGGCCCCTATCTAGATATATTACCTTAGCATATAATCTCAAAACATGGAACAAAATTCTTCTACCCCAAACCAGCTAACCCATTTAGATAGTCAAGGGCAAGCCCAAATGGTTGATGTCTCCCATAAAGATGTTACCCGTCGCCAAGCGGTTGCGCTCGGACAAGTGAGGATGTTACCGAGTACCCTGGAAGCTATTGAAGCAGGCAATACTCCCAAAGGAGATGTTTTGGGTACAGCGAGGTTGGCTGGTATTATGGCAGCCAAGCAAACAGCCCAACTTATTCCTCTCTGCCATCCTCTACCTTTACATAAAGTAGAAGTTAGTTTAACCGCAGCCCCTCAGTTACCAGGTTATTTTATTCAAGCCTCTGTGATTACTAAAGCAGAAACAGGAGTAGAAATGGAAGCTTTGACAGCCGTTTCTGTCGCTGCCTTAACTTTATACGATATGGCTAAGGCTTTGGAAAAGTCTATGGAAATTGGCAATATTCATTTGCTTAGTAAGACTGGGGGTAAGTCTGGAAGTTGGAAGGCTGGGCAATCACAGAGTTAAATAAAGGCTATTACTTTCCTCTCTAAGCTGCTGGCAGCATTAGCTCATTTTCGACCATCTTAATAGGTTGTTGTAAAGATTTTCAATCACTGGTTTTCCCCCATGAACTATCTCTAAATAGCAAATACCGTGCTTAGACAAAGCGTAATACTAGCAGTCAAAGAAGATTTAGCTTAACCTCAAAAGTATAACTACTTAACTTTCTCTTTCCAACCCAAAACCAATGCAAGTATCCTCAGCAACTCCAACATCTCAAGCTACCGAAATATTAGAAACAGTCACTCTTGAAGTAGCAGGAATGAAATGTGCTGGTTGTGTTAGTGCTGTAGAGCGACAATTAACCCAAAACCAGGGGGTAGCTTCTGCTTGGGTTAACTTAGTTACTCAGATGGCGGTGGTTAAATATGATGCTTCTGTGATTCAACCTGGAGACTTGGCAGGACAAACTCACCTCTAAAGGCTTTCCTAGCCAGATTCGTAATGCTCAAAATGAGACGTTTGAGACACAAAAAAACAAGCTTCAGGAAAAACAAAATCAAGAAAAACGCCAACAAATACAACAACTGGCGATCGCTGCTATCTTACTCTTTTTCTCCGGTTTGGGTCATTTGGGGCATTGGGGAGGTCCCCACATCCCTATTTTAAGTAATATTTGGTTGCATTGGGCTTTGGCAACCTTAGCTTTGCTTTTTCCTGGTAGAGAAATTATCATTGATGGTGCAAGGGGTTTGTGGCAGAGAATCCCTAACATGAATACCTTAGTGGGTTTGGGAACCGTTAGCACTTACATTGCTAGCTGTGCGGCTTTGTTTTTTCCCCAATTGGGTTGGCAATGCTTTTTTGATGAACCTGTTATGTTATTGGGTTTCATCCTCTTAGGGAGAATCTTGGAACAAAGGGCAAGAGGAAGGGCAGCCTCCGCTTTGAGGGCTTTACTAACCTTGCAACCTCCCTTCGCTTACTTAGTGAGTGAACCCCACACCACAACACAAAAAGGTATTACTATTCCCGTTGAGCAGGTAAAACAAGGAGACTTGGTAAAGGTTTTGCCAGGGGATAAGGTTCCAGTAGATGGGCGAATTGCGGCAGGAGAAACCACCGTTGATGAGGGAATGTTAACCGGGGAAGCTGCACCTGTATTTAAGCAAGTCGGAGAAGAAGTTGTGGCGGGGACAATTAACCGCTCAGGAAGGGTGATCCTTGAAACTATTCGTACCGGGAAAAATACTACCTTAGCCCAAATTATTAATTTGGTAGAATCAGCCCAAACCCGCAAAGCCCCCGTCCAAAAATTGGTAGATCAAGTAGCAGGATACTTTGCCTATGGGGTAATGGCCGTGGCGAGTTTAACCTTTCTATTTTGGTATTTTATTGGTACTAATCTTTGGCCCCAAGTTTTAGCTATTACCGCCACTTCCCCGTTGTTATTAAGCTTAAAACTGGCGATCGCGGTTTTAGTAATTGCCTGTCCCTGTGCTTTAGGTTTAGCTACTCCCACAGCAATTTTGGTAGGAACAGGAATTGGGGCAGAAAAGGGCATTTTAATAAAAGGTGGTGATGTTTTAGAACGCATCAATCAGTTGGATAGCATCGTTTTTGATAAAACCGGTACTTTAACTCAAGGGCATCCCACCGTAACAGATTGTATTCCTTTAGCTTCAATCGGGGCAACGAATGTAGGGTCACTCTGTCCCTCCCCCCTACTGCAAATCGCCGCTTCAGCAGAAAGTGGTACTAATCATCCCCTCGCCACAGCAATTATGCAAGAAGCCCATTTACAAGGGTTAAGCTTATTAGAAGCTGATAATTTCCATACTGAACCGGGACAGGGCATTACAGCAAAGGTAATCGGCAAACAAGTAGTATTGGGAAATCTTGCTTGGTTAGAAAGTCGAGGTATTCCTGTAGACTCGCAAGTAGAAGAGAAAGTCACCCCTTTAGCAAAAACAGGCAAAACCGTCGTCTACTGCGGTATAAATGGCGAATTAGCGGGATTAATTGCCTTAAAAGACAAACTACGCCCCCAAGGGAAAGAAACTATCTCTAAGCTTTACCAAAGGGGTTTAGAGGTCATACTCTTAACAGGGGATCACCAAGGAGTTGCTGAGCAAGTAGCAACAGAACTCGGTATCACCCAAATCTTTGCTGGAGTCAAACCTGAGCAAAAAGCTGCCCTCATTAAATCTCTACAAAAATCTCAAGTAGTTGCCATGGTTGGGGATGGCATTAATGATGCCCCTGCCTTAGCCCAAGCAGATGTGGGTATATCTTTGCAAGGAGGGACAGATGTAGCCATAGAAACCGCCGGAATCATCTTGATGCAAGAAAACTTACTTAATGTCGTCGAATCTTTGCGCCTTAGTTTAGCAACCTTAAATAAAATTCGTCAAAACTTATTTTGGGCCCTTAGTTATAATACCTTCGCCATTCCCGTCGCCGCAGGTATTCTATTACCACATTGGGGTTTTGTCCTCAGCCCTGGGTTAGCCGGAGGTTTTATGGCTGGTAGTTCAGTGATAGTTGTGACAAATTCACTACTTTTACGCCGTTCTTTCTTAAGCTAGATTTCATGACATTACAAATTGACTACAATTATTAACTGTATAGAACTCAGTAGTGTACCTAGGCGTTCTTAAGGAAGAAAAGTATACTGTATTAAAATAAGGATGCTGTTTAGGGATAGCTTAATTGGCTCAATTGAGCTAAAAATAAAGTCATCTCTAATCAACCAACTAACTGCACGAGCAATTGCTAATGGCTGTGAAATCGGCAAAACAAGATCGAGAACATTTATTTATCGTCGAAGACGACAAAGGGAAAAGAGAGGTTCTCTTAGATAAACCTGTCTATTCTATTGGTAGAGAAAAAAAGTGCGATATTCGCCTTTACTCTAAGCTATATTCTTCCTCTATTTCTCGCCGCCACGCAACTTTGGTCAGAAAATCCCAAGAAGATGGCAGTATTTACTACCAAATTATTGACGGCGACTCCAAAGGTAAAGTTAGTGTCAATGGATTAAGAATAAATGGCACTAAGCTGCAATCCCACAACTTAGCTAAGGGAGACGAAGTTGTCTTTGCGCCTCATGTACTAGCTGTTTATCAGTTAAGGGGAGATGTAGAACTACCTCGTCGTTCAGCACTACCCACCGCCCCTCCCAGCGACGATCCCTATGATATTACTTTGATCGATCCATCTATGATGGATGGGGATGAAGAGTAGTAACAGAGAGCCAAGAAAAGACTTATCCAAAAGTGAGAAGCTAATGGCTAGTTGCTAGTCGCTAGTTGCTAGTTGCTAAAATCTTATACTTGGTGAGGAGATTTTATTTATTGGAGTTCTCTAAGTTGTCATGTATTTAAGATTGGTATACCAAAGGAAGAAAGCCGGGATTGGGGAGTAGGGAGCAAAAGAAGAGTTACAGCTTATTCCCCTTAATCTGCTTCAACGTCGGTGATATCTTCTTGGGGGCTTTCTATTTCCTCTTTGAAACCCCTTAAAGTTTTGCCTAAAGCCCCCCCTAGTTCAGGAATCTTTTTGGGGCCAAAGATAAGCAATGCAGCAAATCCAATTAAAGCAATTTCCGGCCAGCCTAAACCAAACATAAATTTACTAGTTATTTAGTTATTTAGTATTAAGCCTGCAACAAAGGCAAGCTGTAAAGTTATTGTAACTTCTATGTATCAAAAATTAATTTATTTTTGCTCACCAAAAATAAATGTAAATCCGCGATCGCCTACAGGATAATAACTGGCAAATATTTTAGTTAAGTTTAATTAATGAATTCATCAATTCAGATGCAAGCTGTTGTAGAAGCGCCTTATTACAAAGATGAATTTCTTTGTCCTTGGGCAGTTCAAAAATTCAAGCCGTTTTCAATGATCCGTTTATGGGGAGAAATGACAAATCCAGAAATTGGGTTAATTTTTGCTCAACTAGCTAAATACAACGGCATAGAAATTACTAACGACAAACAAGCAGTTTTAGAGCAAATCATAGAAGCAGAAAACTTAATTTTGCCAGGTGGAATACAAACTGTATCTGAGGATCAAGTTATTCCTCCAAGTTGTTGTTGCGGACTAGAAACATGGCGGGAATGGAGAGACTTTCTCAAAACTGGTGATTCACCTTGGTTAGGGCATGATCCAAGTCCATGGCTTGAAAGTAAAGATGATGTTATTCTTATTTGGTCAGATGGCGGTATGATGCCAGTCAAAAATGCCTTTCATATTGATGCTTCACAGTCTGATTTTGAGCAGGCATTAAAGCTTGTAGAACAGGATCTTCAGGAATTTCTGTTTTCTATTGAGAGTTGGGCGCGAGATATTAGCTTTGCCAGAGCGAAAGAGTTATTTCATAAATTTGATGAGTGTTTTAATGTTAGAAAGCAGTATGCGTAAGTTTGAAGCATCATAAATAATCACGCGCCGTAAACGAACGAATACTCTCTCCTAACCGCAGATGCTTGTATAGCAATGATTCTATGAAACCAAGCTGGTATCAGAGCAAGTCATCGTATGATTTAAGCTCTACTACAGTTTGAGCTAAACCTTGCTTTTCGTAAACGGCAAGCAATTCTTCAATACTTTTAGGTGGATTTTTCAAACTCTTTCGTTGACGTTTCGCAGCTTCACAAACCGTTAAAGGAGCTAAATTAATCAAATGAGTTATGAACTCATCGGGATGTTGGGCCTCAATACCATACTGTTTGAGAGTTGCCGTCGGAAAATCTGATAAGTTATAGGTAACAATCACATCAGCCCCCACACAGATTGAAGCTGCCAAAACATGACGATCATTTTCATCTGGTAAGGTAAGACAGGGGATAATATCTTCATAGCCAGAAACCAAACAGTCGCGAACATTACTGTTCATCAACTCTCTTGTACGTTGTAAACTTTCCCTCGTCAGATCGGGTCTGTTTTTTAAAACATTCCGAGTCCATTCGTCATGAATTTCTTCAGTCCACTTAGCACGAAACAAATCTGTTATTGCTAAGTGCATTAAAAAGTCGCGTAAAGGGGCAGGGTAAAGGACACAGGCATCAAACATTGCCGTGAAGTTACTCACAAATCAATATCCCATGTTTAACTCTTGTGCCTCTTGTGCAAGCTCTTCGAGAGCTTTAGTTCTCTGTTTGTCTATGTCTTGTTTGTAAGCCATGAGATCATCAAAGCGGATACGGCGATGGGTTCCAACTTTGCGATATGGAATCTTGTCATTGTCAATTAGCCCGATTAAAAAGGGACGGGAGACATTTAAAATATCTGCTGCTTGTTGAGTTGTTAACTCCGCGTGTACAGGTATTAAGGTAACTGCGTTACCACGAGCCATTTGCGTCAGAATATCAGTTAAAAGATGAAGTGCAGATACCGGAATAGCAACGACCTCTTCTACCTTATTGTCTTTCTGTATACACAGTTTAAAGTCCTCTTTCTGACTTCCAGCAGGATATTCACTGACAAATCTTGATAGCTGACTACTGGACTCTCGCGCAAGCCTCTGATCTGAAGCAGTCGGTACAATCGTTTCTTGGCAATCAGCGATTCCCATAACCATTGCTTTTAACCTACACTCTTGATTAACTATTACTTATAGTAATCCGTAAACGAAATAAACGCAATGAGTGTAACAAACAGAATATTTGTATCAATAGAGAAAGCTGATCTTGCTTTCAAGTTACATCCGAAGGCACAATAATCTTGACAACTAAAACCTAGATAACATAAACCATGACTACAAGTGCAACTCCTGGTTTAGCTTCCCGTTTGGTCAATGGAGTACTGGCGGTTAAGCCCTTAGCTAATTTGGCCAAATATCAAGCCCGTAAAATGATGATGGATCGGGCTGAGGCTATGGGTGTTCCTTGGCGGAGTGAGGTGGAGAAGTTGCGCAGTTATGATTGGGACTCGGAATTAGTAGAAGTTGAAGATCCTCAATTAACCTATCCTGAATATTATTTACGCTCTTTCCATGCCTATGAAAAGGGGAATTTGAGTTGGGATGCGGCTTTAGAAGTAGAGTTTGCTGCCTATGCTGTTCATGCCAAAATTTGGCCCGATGCGGGGGTAAATGGAGATGCTATGTTGCGGCGGAGTTATCATAACTTGGTGAAGGAACAAGTTTCGGGTGAACCGGAAGCTATTTTAGATATTGGTTGTAGTGTGGGGATGAGTAGTTTTGCATTACAAGAGGTTTATCCCCAAGCCCAAATAACCGGATTAGATTTGTCTCCTTATTTCCTGACAGTGGCTCAAAACCGTGCTAAGGAGAAAAATTTAACTATCAACTGGAAACACGCCGCAGCCGAGAATACGGGTTTGCCTGATGAAGCTTTTGATTTGGTATCGGTATGCTTGGTATTCCACGAATTACCCCAACAAGCAACCAAAGAAATTTTGTCAGAAATTAAGCGCATTTTAAAGCCAGGAGGTTATTTTACCTTTATGGATATGAACCCGCGATCGCCGATTTATGGGAAAATGCCTCCTTACATTTTGACTTTGCTCAAAAGTACAGAACCTTATTTAGATCAATATTTTGATTTAGATATAGCTAAAGCGATCACAGAAGCAGGTTTTGCTGAACCAACTATCACTCCTAATAGTCCCCGACATCGTACGGTTGTGGCTCAAAAAGTATAAATGGCTAATGGCTAACTACTAACTGCTAAGTGTTAACTGAAAATATGCACCATCAAAAAGTACTCAAAATTAAAACCACTGGCAAATCCTTACATAAAATCACCCGTGATATAGACTCTGTTGTCGCTAACTCCGGGGTAGATACAGGTTTATGTACAGTTTTTGTTCGTCATACCTCTGCTAGCTTAGTCATTCAAGAAAACGCAGATCCCGATGTTCTCACAGATTTAGCTAACTTCTTCGCCAAACTTGTACCTGAAGATGGCAGAAGTTACATCCACAGTGCCGAAGGTGCTGATGATATGCCAGCCCACATTCGTTCCGCCCTTACCCAAACCTCAGAACAAATCCCCATTTCTCGTGGCAGATTGGTATTAGGTACTTGGCAAGGTATTTATCTTTGGGAACATCGCCAACGTAATCACCATAGAGAAGTTGTGGTTCATGTTAGTGGTGAGTAATTCTTCATCTCTCTCCCTTTACCCCTTCCCTGTATTAAGCTGTGTAGCAATATGTTCGTTTCCTCCAAAGCCTTAACTAAAATTAGGATTAGCAACCTTAAGTAAGTACTGGGAGGAACAAATGCTTATAGTTATCACTGAAAAACAGATACTTTCTCCTCAGCAAGTTTGTGGTGACTGTTTGCTTGCTAGTAAGAAAGGCTTACCTCGCTGGGATAAAGGTAAATTAGGTTGTAGTCGCAACCAGATTAAGGAAGCTAAAAATCTAAAAACTTCCCTGGAGAGTAACGCTTTTCAAGAAGTAGCATCGGAGGTATACGAATGTCAGATGGGATTTTGCATCGCTAACATTGAGAGTACTAGAAGACTGGGAGACTCAGAGACTAGGTAAGGTAATTATCAATTGTATTTTGAGCTTTATCTATAATAGAGAAACTATTGACTCTAAGTTTCTCAGGAGAGAAGGCGATGAATTGGCGCGGTTCTACGGATATTAAAGATAAAATTTTTTCTGTTTTGGTATATTTATTCCCTTTATATTACTTGCTACCCTTTGGAAGATATATAGGACGGCAGTTTCCTGGGTTATTAGAGATAATTAGTATTCCTCTTATTCCTGTTGCCATAATCTATAACCTTTTAGGAATGTTCGCTGGAATTATTATTTTCTTTGTTCTATTCCTTGCTGTGGTGAGGAATCCTCGCATTAGCCATTTTATTCGCTACAACACAATGCAAGCGATTTTGATTGATATTTTGTTAACTTTGCTCAGTATAGTCTTGGACACTATCTTGAGTCCTATAATTGGCACTGGTTTAATTGCAGAAACACTTTTCAATACAGTATTCTTAGGGGTTTTGGCTATTTGCGCCTATTCTATGGTTCAGTCTTTGTTAGGTAAGTATGCAGAAATTCCTCAGCTTTCCGAAGCAGTTTATAGTCAAGTACGTTAATTGTCTCATTTTTATGGATGATCACTCTTGGCTAAAGTTACTGCAACGATACCGGGCGATCGCAGTTATTCGTTCTCCCCAACAATCTTTAGGCTTGAAAATGGCTCAAGCTGTTGCTGCTGCGGGAATAAGGTTAATTGAGATAACGTGGAATAGTGCTAATCCTGGTAGCCTGATTACTCAATTGCAATCCCAACTACCAGGTTGCATTATTGGTGCAGGAACAATTTTAAATAAGTGCCAACTTACTGAAGCGATCGCCGCAAAAGCACAGTTTCTCTTTTCTCCTCACACCAACCCTTTATTAATTCAAGCTGCTGTAGCTGTGGGGACTCCTATCGTACCAGGGGCTTTATCTCCTACCGAAATTGTTACCGCTTGGCAAGCAGGGGCAAGTTGCGTTAAAATTTTCCCTTGCCAAGCTGTGGGAGGGGCAAACTATATTAAAAGCTTGCAAGGGCCTTTAGGTCAAATTCCTTTAATTCCTACCGGAGGGATTACTTTAAACAACGCCTCGGAGTTTTTAGCTGCTGGGGCGATCGCCGTCGGGCTTTCTAGTCAGTTATTTCCTCAAGAATTAATAGTAGCAGAAGATTGGCAAGGTATTACTAAAAGGGCTAAGTTGTTGCAGGAGAAGTTGTTGATTAATTGTTAGGTTGAGGAGATTTTACTTCGGGTATTGCTGGTTGTGCTGGTAAAGATTGTGTTATTTCTAAAGCTTGAGCTAATAATTCTGATGCTTGTTCAGGTTTTCCTGCTTCAATTAAGTTTTCGGCAATTTCAATTAAGGCATCAGCTTTGTTATTAGAATCACGATATTGCAAACCTTGAATTATTGCTATTGCTTGCTCATATTTTTCTTGCTGGACTAGTTTCATTGCCACTGTACGTAAGGTATTATTTTTTATGAAAGGCTCTTCAATAATATCAGCAACTTGCGAAGCTGAATCGTATTTTTCTGTTTCTAGTAATAAGGAAGATAATTCACTAAAAGCTTTGGAGCGAGTACAGAAATCTTCTATATTTTGAACTGTACCGATAGCGAGAATAGCTTCTCCTTGATTGATATATTTGTGAGCAATGTTAGCAATAATAATACTTTGACTTTTTTCACTATAAGCATTTTCTTTTCTCAGTCTTTCTGCAATCTCCATAGCCTGTTCAAATTGACCAAGAGAAGCTAAATTAATACCTATTTGCACGAGAGTATTGTCTCTAACTTCTTTATCTAAACTTGCAGCAATAGTTAAAGCTTCTTCTTGTTTACCAACAATAACTAGTTGAGAAGCTAGCTGAGAAAGCAAATCTTCTTTTAAAATCTGTCCTTCTAGCTTTCTAATAGTTTGTGAGGCTAGGGAAAGAATCTCAGAAGCTAGCTTTGTTTCTTCTACTTCTAAGTAAGAATCCGCTGCTTGTAAATAAATTTTAGCAATATCGTAAAAATACGTCTGTTCAGAAAAGTCATCTTGATCGCTTCCAACTATGCTTTCAACTATTATGTTTAAAGCTTGAGAAGCAGCATCAACAGCTAATTTCTGTTCTCCCTTTTGAAGATAAGATTCTGCTAAAGTAACAAGTGTATCTACTTTGAGAGTTTTCGGTTTAATTAATTCAAGAGCCTTCGCTGCTTGTTCATAATCACCAATTGAAGCATATTGTTTTGCTATATCGCTCAAATGTACTTCTTGTAGAGTATAAAGGTAGAATGGAAAGCGATGCTGAGGAATAAAACGTGAGGTAGAAAAATTCTGTGGAGGAATGACACAGAATCTTGACAAAGGAATGGGATTACCAGGAAGACTATTACCATTTTCCTCAGATGTTATCTCTGTTTCACTTAAAACTCTCTGAGACACTGTTAAAGCAGTCGAAAAAGAAATAAGAACAGCAAGAAAGATTCTAAATATTTGCATAGTTTCTTGTTCATGTAATAAGACTTAAAAGCATAAAAAGTATAATATAAATCGATAGCTAGGACTGAATATTTAGGTTTTGATCAGAGCAAACTTAAGGATGAAAGTATTCAATAGCCAAAGATTATTAACTAATTTAGCTGCCAGTTGCTTATTAGCATTAGCCGCATTGGGTGCAGATTTAGGTGTTAACCCCGCAACAGCAAAAGATTTACGTACAAGCATAATCGAAAAAGTTGATACCCTACAAACTTCTGGACAACGTTGGATTGAAATTAATCTCTCAACGCAGAGATTAGTTGCTTGGCAAGGGAACTCCCCTGTGTATGCAGTGATTGTCTCCACTGGCAAACCAGCAACTCCAACCCATCCTGGTATCTTTGCTATACAACGTAAATCCTCAAAGGAGAGGATGCGAGGTGCAAATTACGACATTCCCAATGTACCTCATGCCATGTATTACTATGGTGGTTATGCAATTCACGGAGCCTATTGGCATCACAATTTTGGTACTCCAGTCAGTCATGGTTGCACTAACCTTGCTCCCGATCATGCCAAATGGTTATACAATTGGGCCTCTGTAGGAACTGCTGTGATTATTCATCATTAAATGAAGGGAGCAGGGAGCAGGAAGTAGGAAGTAAAGGTAAAAGTGATAACTGTTTACTTATTACTTATACCTATTTTGGCCAAGTAAAACGAAAAATTGTCCCTTCCCCCAATTGAGACTCAACTTTGATAGTTCCTCCTTGGGCTTCAACTGTTTTTTTGACAATCGATAAACCAATACCAGTATTTTCAGTTTTATCCCTTGCTTCTAAGGTTTGGAAAATGACAAACACTTTGTCATGGTATTGTGGAGCGATACCAGAACCATCATCTTCTACTACAAACTCATAAAATTTCCCTTGGTTTGTCACAGAAATTTGCACTTTGCCATCATCACGAGGATGATGTTTAATGGCATTGCCAATTAAATTAGTGAATACCTGTTGTAAAGGTAAACGCTTCGTTTGTAAAATCGGCATTTCTGAGGCAATGGTAATTTGAAAATTAGGTGGTGGTGCAAGAAAATCAATGATCTCTTCAAGAAGTTCACCGACAGCAACTTCTTCACTTTGAACTCGGATACGTCCGACACGAGAGTATTGTAGCAGTCCGTTAATCAGGGCTTCCATACGATGAACTCGTCCTCGTAGCAAATCCATCTGATGCTTCGTATCCTCAGTTAGACAAGCTTCTAAATCTTCTTCAATCCACTCAGATAAATTAGCGATCGCCCGTAAAGGTGCTTTCAAATCATGGGAGGTAACGTAGGCAAATTGGTCTAATTCTTGGTTGCGTTTTTCTAGTTGAGCGGTGGTAGTGAGTAAAATAGCATTAATTCGTGCTAGTTCATCAGCCCTAGCTTGTAGGATAGCTTCATGTTGCTGACGTTCGGTAACATCATTAAGGGTTCCCGATGTACCTAAAACTTCTCCTTCAGTATTATGATAAAGTTGAGCTTCTATTTCTAACCAACGGAATTGGCCAGTTTTAGTTTGACAACGAAATGTATGTTGAAACAATTCTTGTTTTTTTGCCATCAAAGCTTGGAAAAGTTTCCAGCATTTCTGTTGATCTTCCTCTCCATAAATGTAGTTAGTGAAGGGAGTACCAAGACTGTTGGCGATAGAGAAATCAGTAATTTCCCTCCAAGCTTTATTTAAGAAAGTCCAACAACCTTCTTGATTAGTTTGGAAAATAACTTCTTTAACACTATTAACCACAGAACGATGTTTTTGTTCACTAGCCGCTAAGGCAGCTTCGGCTCGTTTGCGTCGGGTAATATCATCAAAGGCAACCCCCACACATTGATCCGGCAAAGGAAAGGCTTTGATGCTAAAGATGTTCTTGTTTCCTAGCTCATGATTATAAGCAAAACTTTCTAAAACCTTAGCTTGCCCAGAACGAATTACCTCAACATAAGTATCAATAATAATTCTATTTTCTGCCCTCAAAAGTTTGGGAAAACAATCCTTCATCATTTGACCCATTTTATCTTGAAGAGATACTCCAAGTAGTTTACTCGCAGCAGGGTTAGTTGTTACTGATTGAAAGCTATGAGGATCATCGAGATCCTTTAAGCGCCAAACCACAAAGCCGATGGGTATATTTTCAACTATATCTTGATAAATTTTATTTTCTGCTTGGGCTTGTTGGGCAATGTTGACAGATTCATCTTTTAGGCGGTTAGCTACTTCTAGCTGAGATGTCCTTCTAGTAACCCTTGCTTCTAACTCTCGATTAAGGCGAACAATTTCTGCTTCTGCTTCCTTGCGTTCAGTAATATCTTGATGGGAACCTACCATACGCATAGGCTTACCTGTTTGATCCCACTTTGCCTTTCCTTTAGCTAAAATCCATTTGTAACTGCCATCTTTACAGCGTAAGCGATATTCTGCTAGGTACTGAGAATTCTGGTTATGGAGATGGGCTTCTAGCTTTTCTGATACTTGGTTAAAATCATCAGGGTGAACTAAATCGTGCCATCCTTCATAGGTATTAGGAATTTCTTCGTCGCGGTAGCCAAGTACTCCTTTTAAATTAGGAGACATAAAAGCTTCACCAGTAACAATATTCCAATCAAAAATTCCGTCTCCTGCCCCTTCTAGCGCCAATTGCCAGCGTTCCTCACTTTTCCTCAAAGCTTCTTCTGCTTTAACTATGGGTTCTAGGGTTCCAGCCCATTCGGTTACAGCCCCTCTTTCCCCCCTCAAAGGTTCAGCACAGGCAAGAAACTGTTCATAAATACCCTCTCTATTCCGCAAGCGAAGCTGGACTTTGTAGGTGCTTTGAGAGGGCAGTGCAGCCTGCCATTTTTGTTGCACTCCCTCTCTATCGTCTGGATGAATTGCTTGAAAAAACTGTTCTTTTGGTACAGTAGTTGTTGTTGGGTAGATATACTCTTGCCATTTTTGATTTAAAAAAGTTATCTCTCCTGCTTGATCAGCACACCAAATTAGGTGCGGTAGTGCATCTAAAAAACGTCTGTTTTGGAAAAAATGCTCACTTTGGTGGTTGGATAAGTTGCTCATGGTGAAGTGTGGTTTTTGGTTATCCCTTAGACGACAGGCAGCATTATGGTTTATAAATGGGGTAAAAGTGCGTAGATAAAATACCAATGGCTATTAATATTTCTTAGCCAATGACCAATTCAGGTGGTATATTATTGCGGCGCAACTCTCAAGGCAGATTACTAGATTTCTGTTAGAGAAAATTTAATTTTATACTGAATTAATAATGAGTAAGATTCGCGTCGTTGTAATTGAAGATCATAACCTGAGTCGAGTTGGTTTATGTGCAGCCCTACGACAAGATGAAGGTATTGAGGTGGTAGGTGATGCAGCCAATGCTAGCCAAGGATTACAAGTTTTAGAAGCTACCCAGCCAGATGTGGCAATTATTGATATTGGCTTGCCAGATCGTGATGGTATTGAGCTAACGCAGCAACTGAAGCAAGCCCAAGGAGGTTTGAAAGAAGCTAAAACCAAGGTTTTGATCTTAACAATGCACAAGAATGAAGACTCTGTTTTAGCCGCTTTTGCTGCTGGGGCAGATTCTTATAGTATTAAAGATATTAGTGTAGAAAATTTAATTCAGGCGATCAAGTTAACTAACGAAGGAAATTCTTGGATAGATCCTACCATAGCCCGTGTGGTTCTTAAACAAGCACGTCATAACAAGCCTGGTGCAAACGTTATAGTCAATGGTGAAGATTCCCAAAGAATTAAGGCTATTGAGCCAGAATATGAGCAAGTTTTAGAGACATACCCTTTGACTAATCGGGAATTAGAAATTTTGGAGCTAATAGTAGCAGGATGTAGCAATGCTCAAATTGCTGAGAAGCTATTTATCACCGTGGGTACAGTTAAAACCCATGTTCGTAATATTTTGAGTAAGCTTTGTGCTGATGATCGTACTCAAGCTGCGGTAAGGGCATTACGTTCCGGGCTAGTTAGATAAAAAGAATCTGGTGGGATTTCCATTTAGTTATTAAGTAAAAAAAGAAGAGATTTTAAATCCCTCCTTCTTAATACTTTAGCCGTAAAAATCTCTAGGTTAAAAAGCTAGTAGAAAGCTGGCAAAAACTAAATTTAATCAATAGCTTTCTTGACTTTATCTTTAGCATCTTCTACGCTATGGCGAGCTGCTGCTTCTGCTTGCTTGGCTTTACCTTCGGCTTTATCTTCAGGATCACCAGTTACTTTTCCCATCATTTCTTGGGCTTTTCCTTCAACATTTTTAGCTGTTGCTTTGGCTTTATCTTCAGTACTCATGATTGATTAACCTCATATTGCTTATATAATGAAAACCTGAGAAAACAGACTTTTCATTAAGTTTTTATTTGTTATTAGTAACCTAACAAATTTGATTCTTCTTAGGCTTCCACCTGAAGTAATATTGAAAGAAATAAAAAACTAACTATTTAGTTATAGAAAATTAGTTTGAAGCAACTTTTCATCCCAAAGAGGTAGTAATAACAATTTTTAAGCAAAGTGGATTCTCTCTTCTGAACGAGCAAATATAGCTGAAAATGTTTTATAAGTTAATGAGGACAACCTAAAATACAAGTTATGAGGAATCAAAAAAAACATGATGAAAACTTTCTTTTTTAGCAAAAAACTTATTCAAAGAAGCCAAAATTGGTTAGTAAGTATCTTATTTTTATTCGGCCTTACCTTATTCAGTACAGTATTTTTACCTTCTTCACTAACCGCTAACGCAGCTACTTTAAACTCACCTCAACTTCTCTCAACTGTTAGCACAATTAATGAAGCTAAAGAAGAAGCAGGAGAAGCTTTTAATAATGTTTTTGGTGCGGGAAGTACCGACCAAGTAGAAGGTAATTTTGATAAAGCAGTTGGTAAAACTCAACAAAATTTGCGAGGTGCAGATAACACTATAGAAGGTGCTGCTAAGCGAGTTAAAGGTAAAGTTCAAAGTGATATTGGCGCAACTAAAGGTAAAGCACAAGAAGCCGCAGAAGATACTGGTAATGTTTTAGAGAGAATCTTTGGTGACTAGAATTGTCCGTTTTCTAAATACAAACTATATAGTTTGATTTTCGTATAGTTGCAGTTGTTAAATAGGGAAAAAATAGACCATTTTTTCCCTATTTTATTTTATGGTAAGCTGATGTGCATTTAAACTGTGTATTACTCAACTAGGAAATAAGCCCTAAAACCCTCCCCCTATCTCCCCATCAAACCTAATAAGTAAATTAAATGCCTGACAGCTTATTACCCTTCTAAATCCCCTTCCATAACAGTTGCGATCGCAGTTTTAGTATTAGCTTTAAACTCAGCTACATCCACTCGATTGAGGAGATAAATAGCCACAAGCATACCTAAAGCTTGGATCGCAAATACCAAACCATAGGCAAGCACAGGGTTTTTAAAAACTTGCTTACCAATATCTAAAACCACACCACCCAAAGAAGTAGCTAACCCCCTAGACATAGCTTGTGCCAAACCCCAAGCCCCGATAAAAGTACCAGCACTTTCTACCGCTGTTAAATCTAACATCAAACTAATACTGCCAATGGTGGCAATCCCGGCGGCTATACCAAACAAAAACACCGCACTTTTGAGAATATTTTCCTCTTGGGTAAAGCCAGCCAAAATAATTAAGCAAAAACAAATAGCAATCAGCAAACAACCAATTTTGGCAGTTAATTTTTTTCCTAAACGTGGCACGACTAAAAAACCAGTTGTACCATAACCCAACAAAATTCCTAGTCCCCAAAAAGCATTTAACTGAGTTGTTTCAGCGATAGACATACCAAAAACCTCACCGCCATAGGGTTCTAAAACCACTTCTTGCATAAATAAGCTAATGGTAAAAACTAGTAGGAAGGAAAAGAAAATTCCTGTTTGACGACTGGCAGTTAAAATTTTCAGGGATTTTCTGAGGGTCATACTATCTTCTCTTTCTGTAAAGGAAGAACGAACAGAGAAACGAGAATATTTTTTTTCTACTCCTAAAGTAGCTATCAATGCTAGGGCGAAAACAACAATCGGGACAATAAGAAAAAGTTTGTTGAGGGGATTTTGCAAAACCTCTAGGGGAGTATCAATCATCTTTTCCCCCACTAACAAGCTACTACCAACATTAGCCCCTAAAACAATGCCAGATTGTTGAACTTTTTTTAAAAGAATGCCACCACTGATGCCACCAATGACGATACCAACCATCAACATTGACCAAACTACAGAAACAATTTTCGAGCGGTTATCTTCTTCAGAAATATCTACCAACATGGCGGTAAAAGGGGTTGAACTAGAACTTAGTGCCAAACCAAAACAGACAAAAAGCAAAGCTAGCAAACCTGTCCACCCCATAGTGGCAGTATTCCAAACCCAACCACCATTAGCACGGACTAAACTACCAAGTTGCCACACTACTTGTACTGCGAAAAACACAGCTAAGCCTAATAAAGCGGTTCCCAAGCGTACATAATTGGTACGATGTCTACCAAACAACTTCTTAGAATCTGATAGCTGTCCAAACCAAACCCTAGCTGGAGAGACAAATTGCTGCATAGCCACCACTACACCAGTTATGGTAGCAGGAATACCCAACTCACTAATCATCACCCGGTTAAGAATTGCTAGGGTTAGCACTGACATTAATCCCAGCCCTAGGTTAAACAAACCAAGGCGAAACATCGTAATTAAGTCAACTCTCGGAATTTTCCTAGAGTCGAAGTTTGTTTGTAGATTAGGAATATCGCCAGTAGTCATATTCAGATCCGTTTGAACAGTTACAGTTTAATTTTTAAGCTAAGGGGGGAAGTAGTAAGTAAAGATATACTGCCCTCCGCCAAGCTAACTTAATAGGGGCTTGCTTAAAAGCTTGGAACATCATCCCCATAATTCCGAATCTGTATTCGCCTCCGGCAATTTTAACCGATGATTAGTAAAATGTTCGGCTTTTAGGTAAGCTTTTATCAATTTTTCACAATGCCAAAGACATCAGACTTGCCACCATCTCCTTATCTGCTAACTCGCGTATCTCATCATTAACCAAAGGATAAAGTAAATCGTATACTTCCGGGTGAGCATTTTTTGCTGCCAACAATAAAGGTGTTTCTCCCACACTCCAAGCATTTACATTTGCCCCAAACTCTAACAAAATTTGCACAACTTCTTTGTAACCTTGGTTAGAAGCAGACATCAAAGCTGTCCAACAATCTTCTTCATAAGCATCAACTTCTGCCCCAGCTTCAAGCAGAATGCGTACAACCTCTTCATGTCCGCCGTTTGCAGCCTCATGTAAAGGCAGACAGTCAAAACCATTGTTAACATTAGCCCCCGCAGCAACTAACTCACAAACTATTTCTAGCAAGCCTTGTTTTGCAGCAAAAACTAAAGGTGGTGTCTCGTACCAAACTGAAGCTTGAACTTTCGCCCCTAACCTAAGCAGTGTTTGCACAGCATTTAGGTTTTCACTCATCACCGCAGCGATAAGCGGTGTGACGTTTTCAGGAGTTTCAGCAAAATATTCTGGTGAGTCGAAACTATCTTCTGTTTCTCTACCTTCTTGCCTTTGCAAATACTCATCTAACATCACCGCCACAGCAGATAAATCTGAGAAAATATTTTGGGGATTGCCGTGGTGAGGTTGTAGTTGAGTGATGTAGTTGTGATGATGTTCTAATAAAGTATTGGTAGGACAGCAGGGATGAGAATAACGCCAGAGTCGAGAAAATTCCCTTTCTGCTTCTAATTCTGTGGTGGTAGTAGTCAGAAAAGTCTCATCAGTAAAGCAAGTCACAAAATCTACTCCCCCGAAGCATTTATCCATTTTCATTACCACCCCACAAACAGACTCATCAGGGGAACCATAGCCATAGCTAATTACATCCCGAAAATGAGAAAAGGTCAATTTCCCTAAAAGTTGAAACCCTAAACTTTGCAACTCTTTATTAATTTCCTGAATTGGCTCTATTTCTTGGTGGCAAATGGTTTCAAGATCCCTGCCATAATAAGTTCCATGTTCTCCGGTGAAGAGAATTTTCTTTTTACTAGGAGTTGTTGCCACCGGAGCAATTTCAATCTCTCTATGCTCCTCATTTTTTGGGGAACCTTTTCCTAAAAGCGCTTTGATAAACTTAGTAAAGCTAGCATAAAAATTGCTTGTCTCTGGCTCAACATTCTTTATTGCTTCAGTGATAAATTCCTCTAAGTCATCATCTTCTAGTGTCTCAAACAAACAATCTTCAGAATCAAAATCAACAAGTTGAGAAGCTAAATTTACCTGCGCCCCCGCAGCTACTAATAACTCAATTATGGCCACATTACCTTGACTAGCTGCCAACACTAAAGCAGTTTGTCCCTTTTCATCTATGCTGTTAGCAGGAACTTTTAACTCCTCAAGGATATATTTCACTTGTGCGATATTAACTGAGTGGATCGCCTCAAATAAACTTTGAACTTGGGGGTCTATGGCCATAATTCCTCGCTCCCTTTTATAAGATTGAGCATACCCCAATTCTTGACAAGAGTTTCTAATAAAGATGCTTAACAGTTAGAAATTTAGCAGTTTTTAGGTTGGGGCGATCGCAAAGCGTCTCCGTAAGAGAATTGCCTTTTCTCAATTGACTAAAATTTATTTTGATTGAGCCATTGTAGCAAAATAAACAATAACCGAATCAATGCGATCGCAATTGTCGCTTCTGGATTTAGCCAGCTTATCAGGGTGATTGTCGTGATGGCGATCGCTTTTAAGAGAGAGGGATTGATTTTAGGTTTCTTTGGTGGTTGAGGTTTGGTAACACAAGGAACAACAATTATGATTTTGGTTTCGGGTTGCTTGACAGGTTTCATGAGTTTGCTTGGTTTGCATTTGATTAATTACAAACCTACAAACTTTGAAATTGAGGCGAAAGAGCTAGTAAATGCGAGTAGATAAAAGCATTTTCACGCATTGTTTTGCAGAGGCTTATTTATTAGTGACTCGGCTAAAATTGTCTGTTAGGGCGGGTTTATTTGGTTTAATGTTAATCTCAGGATTAGACTCGCGCCCCTGCTGTTGGAAGATTTTATGCCTGTCATGCCGCTATAAATACTCGCGCACTTATACGCATTGTTTCGTTAAATTAGAGAAAGTTTTAGTGGCTACCTACCCATGAGTGGAAATAAAAGACGAGGCGGTTATCTGGCGACGGCAGAAGGAGTAAAAAAACTTAAAGAAGCAAAGGGTATTAAGAAATATAGTTATCAACAAATTGCAGAGGAAGCGAGGGAGACAGAAGATAAAGTTAAACGCTTGTTTAATCCTCAATGGGGCGATGGTAAATATAAAGTTGGTGAAGAAGCTGTAGAAGCTATTTGCAATGTATTAGATTTAAAGCCAGAAGAAGTTGTTAGTGATTGGTATTCATTGGCTCTTATTCAAGAGAAAGAAAAGTTAGTTACCTCGACTCAAATCAAAAATCACGATCCTTCTTATTATCAGGCACTTAGAAAAATCAGACAAGCTGTTATAGATGAAGTAAAAAGACTAGATCTTTCTATAATGGAATTAACAGAATTACCATCAGAAATTGGACAATTGTCTAATCTGACAGAACTTTACCTCAACAATAATTTCCTGAGCAGTCTGCCCCCAGAAATCGGACAACTGGCTAATCTTACAGTACTCTACCTCGGTTCTAATTCCCTAAGTAATCTGCCCCCAGAAATCGGACAACTAGCTAATCTTAGTAAACTTTACCTCAACTATAATTCCCTAAGCAACCTGCCTCCACAAATCGGACAACTAGCTAATCTTACAGGGCTTTACCTCAACTATAATTCCCTAAGTAATCTGCCCCCAGAAATCGGACAACTAGCTAATCTGACAGGACTTTACCTCGGTTCTAATTCCCTAAGTAACCTGCCTCCAGAAATCGGACAACTAGCTAACCTGGCAGTACTCTACCTCAGTTCTAATTCCCTAAACAGTCTGCCTCTAGAAATCGGACAACTAGATAATCTTAGTACACTTTACCTCGACAATAATTCCCTAAGCAATTTACCCCCAGAAATTATAGCAAAGCAAAACGAACCAGCTATCATAATTGATTACTATTTATCTCTGCAACAAAGTAAGCAACAAAAACCGCTCCACGAAGCAAAAATGTTACTGGTTGGGCAGGGAAATGTAGGAAAAACTTGTCTTAGAGAAAGGTTAATTAGAAATAAATACGATCCGACTCGTAATAAAACTGATGGTATTGATATCGAACCTTGGGAAATAGAAGTAGACGATAAACAATTACAAGTAAATATTTGGGACTTCGGTGGACAAGAAATTATGCACTCTACCCACCAATTTTTCTTAACTAAACGCAGTCTTTATATCTTAGTAGTTGATACGACTATAGGAGAAGAAGAAAATCGCATTGAATATTGGCTTAAAATAATTAAAAGTTTTGGTAAAAACTCCCCGGTAATTATTGTCGGTAACAAAGCAGATCAACATCCTTTAGATATTGATAAAACTGGTTTAAAGAAAAAGTATCCCCAAATTTTAGATTTTAAAGAAATCTCCTGTGAAACAGGAATGGGTATTTCCGATTTAGCTCAATTTGTCAAGCAGGAAATTAATCAATTAGAACATATTGACGATTTGTTACCTTTGCCTTGGTTTAACATCAAAGAAAAGCTAGAAGAACTTGATAAAGACTATATTCCCTACGAACAATATGAGTCTTTGTGTGAACAAGAAGGAATTGAAAAAGAAACTAAACAACGCATCTTAATTGGGCTGTTAAACGATTTAGGTGTTGTCCTCAATTTTCAAGATGACCCTAGGTTAGAAGATACCCACGTACTTAACCCTGAATGGGTAACAAATGGAGTTTATAAAATACTCAACGATCGTAATTTAATTGTTGATAATCGCGGCATTTTAACCATTCCTACTCTACAAAGAATCCTCAATCAACCTCGCTACCCAGCCAGAAAGCATTTATTTCTTATTGGCATGATGCGAAAGTTTGAACTTTGTTTTGATATTGAAACAGATCAACAATTTCTCCTGCCTGATATTTTACCCAAAGAAGAACCTTATACAGGAGAATGGGAAAACACCCTTGCTTTTGAATATCATTACCCCGTTTTACCTGGTAGCATTATCTCTCGCTTTATTATTCGTATGAATCACTATATTCATCAAACAACCTATTGGCGTAGTGGGGTAGTTTTAGCAAATGAAGGTAATTTGGCATTAGTTAAAGCAGACAGGGAAGATAAAATCATTAAAATTCGTGTTAGTGGCAAAGCTAATACGAGACGCAATCTTTTAACAGCAATTCGTTCCCAATTTGACTATATTCACAAAACTATTCCTGGTATTGTGCCAGTAGAAAAAGTCCCTTTAATGGAACATCCAGAAATCATTTTAGACTATCAAGAATTGTTAGGTTTAGAAGCGATGGGAGAAACAACTGTAGCCATTGGTAAACTTAAACAACGCATTCCTTTGAGGCAATTACTCAATGGTATAGAATCTTTAGGCGATCGCCAAGCCCCAAAATAATTGGTTTTAAGTTATGCAACTCAATATCAAATTGATTTGAATGATATTTTCTCAAGTAAATTTATAATAATTAAAAGAGATTCAACTAAAAAAAGATGGAAGCGATCGCTATTCCCAAAGGATTCAAAGTAACTACAGAACAATTCGACCAATTAGCATTCACCGAACAACTGGCACGAATGGAGTTAACCAAAAATGGAGAATTAATTATTATGAGTCCCACTGGTGGAGAAGCTGGAGAGAAAAACTTTAATTTATATATTGATTTAGGAATTTGGAATCGTCAGACCAAATCAGGAAAAGCTTTTGATTCTTCAACTATTTTTATTTTACCTAATGGCGCGAGAAGAAGTCCTGATGTTAGCTGGATTAGATTAGAAAGATGGAATGTACTAACCCGGAAACAAAAGCAAGGTTTTCCTCCTATCGCTCCTGATTTTGTGATTGAATTAGTAAGTCCAAGCGATCTCAAAAATCAGAGATACGAAGACTTACAGGCAAAAATGCAGGAATATTTAGATAACGGGGTTAAGCTGGGTTGGTTAATCGAACCCCAAGGGAAAACAGTAGAAATATATAGACTTGGGCAACCAGTAGAAGTTTTAAATAATCCTCAAACTCTCTCAGGAGAAGATATTTTACCGGGATTTATTCTAGATTTAAGTCAGATTTTTTGATAGTAAAGAATATGGAAGCGATCGCTATTCCTAAAGGATTTAAAGTAACTCCAGAACAATTTGAGCAACTAGCATTCACCGAACAACTGGCACGAATGGAGTTAACTAAAAATGGAGAATTAATTATTATGAGTCCCACTGGAGGAACAGCAGGTAGAAAAAATAGCCGTTTAACCCAGCAACTAAGAAATTGGGCAGATCAAGACGGTACAGGAGAAGTATTTGATTCTTCTACAGTGTTTGTTTTACCTAATAATGCCAGAAAAAGTCCTGATGTTAGTTGGATTAAACTAGAGCGATGGCATCAACTGACTCAAAAACAACAAGATGGCTTTCCTCCTATCGCTCCTGATTTTGTGATTGAATTAGTAAGTCCAAGTGATCTTAAAAATCAGAGATATGAAGACTTACAGGCAAAAATGCAGGAATATTTAGATAACGGGGTTAAGCTGGGTTGGTTAATCGAACCCCAAGGGAAAACAGTAGAAATATATAGACTTGGGCAACCAGTAGAAGTTTTAAATAATCCTCAAACTCTCTCAGGAGAAGATATTTTACCGGGATTTATTCTAGATTTAAGTCAGATTTTTTGATAGTAAAGAATATGGAAGCGATCGCTATTCCTAAAGGATTTAAAGTAACTCCAGAACAATTTGAGCAACTAGCATTCGCTGAACAACTGGCACGAATGGAGTTAACTAAAAATGGAGAATTAATTATTATGAGTCCCACTGGAGGAACAGCAGGTAGAAAAAACTTCAACCTATATCTAGATTTAGGAATTTGGAATCGTCAAACAAAGCTAGGAGAAGCTTTTGATTCTTCGACTACTTTTGTTTTACCTAACGGTGCGAGAAGAAGTCCTGATGTTAGCTGGATTAAACTAGAGCGATGGCATCAACTGACTCAAAAACAACAAGATGGCTTTCCTCCTATCGCTCCTGATTTCGTGATTGAATTAGTAAGTCCAAGCGATCTCAAAAATCAGAGATACGAAGACTTACAGGCAAAAATGCAGGAATATTTAGATAACGGGGTTAAGCTGGGTTGGTTAATCGAACCTCAAGGGAAAACAGTAGAAATATATAGACTTGGGCAACCAGTAGAAGTTTTAAATAATCCTCAAACTCTCTCAGGAGAAGATATTTTACCGGGATTTATTCTAGATTTAAGTCAGATTTTTTGATAGTAAAGAATATGGAAGCGATCGCCATTCCTAAAGGATTTAAAGTAACTCCAGAACAATTTGAGCAACTAGCATTCGCTGAACAACTGGCACGAATGGAGTTAACTAAAAATGGAGAATTAATTATTATGAGTCCCACTGGAGGAACAGCAGGTAGAAAAAATCGCCGTTTGACACAGCGAATTGGCATTTGGACAGATCGAGACGGTACAGGAGAAGCTTTTGATTCTTCGACTACTTTTGTTTTACCTAACGGTGCGAGAAGAAGTCCTGATGTTAGCTGGATTAAACTAGAAAGATGGCATCAACTGACTCAAAAACAACAAGATGGCTTTCCTCCTATCGCTCCTGATTTCGTGATTGAATTAGTAAGTCCAAGCGATCTCAAAAATCAGAGATACGAAGACTTACAGGCAAAAATGCAGGAATATTTAGATAACGGGGTTAAGCTGGGTTGGTTAATCGAACCTCAAGGGAAAACAGTAGAAATATATAGACTTGGGCAACCAGTAGAAGTTTTAAATAATCCTCAAACTCTCTCAGGAGAAGATATTTTACCGGGATTTATTCTAGACTTAAGTGATATTTTTTGATTATCAAGTATTTCTGGTCTTACAGTCTCCTAAGATAGACTACTAACAGCAACTTGTTAAGAATCTAAGAAAATCTTATGAGCAGCTCTTTAGATACTTCATCAGGGTCTAATAAGCTTTTGAGTAGTCAAAACATTATCTATGCTGGTATTACTTGGTCAGTATTAGCGCTGGTTTCCTTCGTCTTATTTGCCCTGATTCCCTCAGAACAAGATAGTCCTACTGTCTATTTAATAGATACCTATATCCTGGAATGTCTGCCTTTTCTTGGGGCAGCACTTTTGTGTTTTCGTAATGCTAACAGCCCTAAAATTGCTAGTGGACGTAATGTCTGGCTAGGAATTGGTTTAGGGGCCCTTAGTTATTTTACTGCTAACCTGATTTTCGGCTGGTGGGAACTGTATTGGGAACTAGATCCTGATGTTTCCCCGGCAGATTTATTTTATGTCGCTTTTTATCTCCTGTTAAGCTGGGGAATGATTTTAGCTATCATACCCAGGCGCTTGAATTTGGAGAAGTGGCAATGGATTGTTTTGGGTTCCATTGCTGTTATTGGTACAGCCTTAGCTGTTTGGATTGCTATTTCCCCTCCCCCTTTAGAGGAGGAGCTAGAATTTTTAGCCAATGAACAACCTGTTACAGAACAAATAGAGGTAGCTACTCCCTCCTCTCAAGCCCTAGCAGAAACAGAGGCGATCGCAATCCGCAAAGCCCCTCAATGGGTGATGTCTCTAGAAGATACCTTGAGTCCCTTAGCTCGCCCAATTAATTTCTTTTACATTATTGGTGACTTAGCTTTAGTAATTATTGCTACAACTTTACTACTAGCCTATTGGGGAGGAGCCTATTCTTGGTCTTGGCGGATGATTGGTGCAGCTACCTTTGCTTTATATATTGCTGATATGTGGTTTAAGTATGCTGCCACTCTACCAACAGAATACCAAAGTGGCGCTTTACTAGAAGTATTTTTTGTTTTTAGTGGAGTATTTTTTGCTGTTGGCGCAATATTAGAATACGAAATCTCCCATCGTCCTCGTCAGAGGAGTCGTGGTAGACGTAAGAAATAAGGGAGTAGGGGTGATGGTCATCGCCCCTAAAACATTTGTAAGCAGGGGTAGAGCATCAATGCTCTACCCCTAAATTTTTCTTTACGCAATCTAGTGTGACGCATCTTAATATATATTTAGATATCTAGATAAACTAAAAATCAAATAACTCTTGACCCTTTAACCTTTACCCCTTCCCTATAGCTATTGCCCATCAATCAAAAATTGACAGCTAAAAAAAGTATTAACCTTGAGTGAACCAACAACTTCCACCTCCAACGTCTCCCATAGCGAACTGCGTCAACTGGTTCGTACCCAGTTGCAATTATTGCTGGAAGAAGGAAACTTAGCAGGGGCAAAAACTCTTTTGGTTCCTGTACAACCAGTGGATATTGCCGAAGCTATTGAAGGATTACCAGAAAAGTTGCACGCTATTGGTTTTCGTTTAATCTCTAAAGAAAAGGCGATCGCCGTTTATGAATATCTTGATTCTTCTGTACAGCAGGCTTTGATTCAAGAGTTTAAGCGTCAGGAGGTGATTGAGATTGTTGATAAAATGTCCCCTGATGATCGAGCGAGATTATTCGATGAACTGCCAGCTAAAGTTGTGGGACAGTTTTTAGATCAATTAAGTCCTAAAGAACGCATCGCTACAGCGTTACTCCTGGGTTACGAAGAAGATACGGCGGGGCGAATTATGACCCCGGAGTATATTTCCCTCAAAGAGAATTTAACCGTTGCCGATGCCTTAGCCAGAATCCGCCGTTTAGCTAATGCTTCAGAAATTATCTACTATCTCTACGTCACCGATGCTTCTCGGCATTTATTAGGGATTGTTTCGCTGCGAGATTTAGTAACATCTTCTCCTGAAAACAGTTTAGGAGAAATTATGACCTCTGATCTTGTCCGCGCCCCCACAAGTATGGATCAAGAAGAAGTCGCCCGGTTAATTCAACGCTACGATCTTTTTGCTTTGCCCATTGTGGATAAAGAAGAACGTTTAGTAGGGGTGGTGACAGTAGATGATGTCATCGATATCTTGGAGCAAGAAGCTACAGAAGATATTTATGCTTTAGGTGGAGTTCAAGCCGATGGAGATAACTATTTTCAAACCAACTTAGTAACCGTCGCCCGTAAGCGGGTAGTTTGGTTATTTATTCTTCTTTTAACTAATACCGTTACCGGAACTATTATTCGTTCCCAAGAAGATATTTTGCAACAAGTCGTCACCTTAGCAGCTTTCATCCCCCTCTTAACTGGTACAGGAGGAAACGTGGGCGCACAATCTTCTACCGTAGTGATTAGAGGCTTAAACACCGACGAAATGAATGATTTGGGAGCAAGGCAAGTCATCTTCCGAGAAGCCCTGGCAGGAGCCTTATTGGGGAGCATATTGGGAACAGTCGCTACCTTCTGGGCATATTGGTTACAAGGAAACTTCTCCGTCGCTATTTCTGTGGGCATCAGCTTAGTTGCGATCGCAATTTTAGCTTCTGTAGCCGGTTCTGCTTTACCCTTTTTATTCCGTTATTTAAAATTAGATCCTGCCCTCATGTCTGCACCATTTATCACCACAGCCGTAGACGTTTTGGGGGTACTAATTTACTTTAATATTGCCCGTACAGTTTTGGGACTATGAAATTAATTAATAGATGTTTCCTATCGGTTCTGTAAAAATTCCTTTGAATGCTTTACTTTAGCTGCTATACCTTCTTCATAGAAAGAATACTAAAACTTCATCGTAACTTTAACCACTCACATCTAGAGAAAGTTTAAATAGATATAGGTTCAAGGTGAGATGGATTCAAACGGGCAATTCTAAAGGGTTTTAGGCTAGCTCACTTAAATATTTACCAGAAAATCTTGGCTGCGGAACTAATCAACATATAAACTCGAACTTCTAAAAATTTTAAACGGTAACGTTAGGTAGATTTTAAAGGTATGAAGGGAACAATCAAGAAATTTTTATTAGGTGCTTCAGTTGTAGTAGGGGCAAGTGCGATCGCAGTTAACCCGTCTTTTGCTGGTAGTTTTAGTTCCAGCGGCCCAACAACAGTATATGAGTCTTTTGTTGATACTGACGGCAAGACCAAAACTAGAAAAGTAACAGGGGCAGACTTATCAACTATTTTAAGTGGTGACAGCAGCGCTCCTGGTGGTAACGTTGAGCTTTATGACCAGACAGATGGTTTAACCTTAGAGCAGTTCAAAGAAATCGGCTCAGCTACATTAACAGCCGATCTTGATGGTAAGATTGTTAACTTTAATAGTCTTACCTACGAAGACTGGTTTGGTACAGGCAGTGGTATCAACGAGAATTATGGGGCGAATAACTTTGCTAACCAATGGTTTGGTGAGGCTATGGCCAAATACGGCTCAGGCTACAATAGTATACAAAAAGAAGTGCTTTACGGTAAATTAAAATCTAATGGTTTCCAACGCTTCAGCGACCCTAATTTGGCTTATGTAGGTAAAGATGGGAATACTGTTACTTTCGGTTTAGCTGGCCATAGCAATGCAGGAAATGTACACCCTTTACTTCAGGGTATGTATGCTAGCGAAGTAGTTAAAGTAAGCTACAAAGGCAAAACAGAATTATTCTATAGCTTTGACAAACCTACAGACTCTGGGCAGTACGAAGTTTCTGATGGGACATCCCACGACGGTAACTTTGAATTCTCTTTCCAGTGGGGCGAAGATGATGCAGAGAAAGTACCTGAACCCTCCGCAATTTTAGGTCTAATCGCTTTGAGTGGTGTTGTAGCAACTAAGCGTAAGCACAATAAAGCTTAAGTTAACAATTTTTTAAAGATGTCCATGTCAAGGTCAGGGGGAGTATAAAAGCTCCCTTTTTCTTCATTATTATTAGGATTTATAAGTCCTGATTACGTAAAGCTTTCCTGGAGAAAAAAGCGAATAAAAAAACTGCTTAGCCTAAGCCCGCCGTAGGTGTCGCAACGCTAAAGTACCTAGAGTGAGTAAGCTAATGGCAACAACGCGGAGTTGATTGTTCCAGGTTAGGTTGAATTCTCCTAGGTAGTGAGAACCAAGAAAGATAGTGTGGAGAGTGGCGAAGATCAAAGCAGGAACGGTTAAAAGATGAATTTGTCGCCAACGCTTACCTAAAATTTGCTGCCAGTGATCAAAGCTAGTACAGGCAGCAGGGAGCATTAATAATAAAGCTACTGCCCCAGCAATCATCCCTAAACGGTGTTGGAGTAAAAGGAATGAAAAGCTTTGTAGTTGCCAGTTTAAACTATGAGCGAGCATATGGGCTGTATGGGCGATCGCTAGGATGAAAGCCCCCACACCAATGGCTCTACGGTATTGTAGGGGCTGTTTCCAGAGGTTACTAAGGGGGCGGGCTATTAAGGCTAAGATCAACAGTATTAGGGAACTATGACCTGTATAATCCACCATGGCATCGGTACGCAACAGAGTTAAAATACCAATAGTGAGGGTTAGCCAGCCCCCAAGACGAAATAACTGACTACGATGGGAGGCACTAAGGCGAGATGCTGATATGCCTACACCAAGCATTACTGGGGTGGTTCCTAAACCAAAACAAACCATGGTAGTTGCCCCTAACCAAAGATTTCCTGTTTGTGCGGCTTTGATTTGTGCTGCATAAAGGAAACCACAGGGAATTAAACCCCAAAAGCTACCTAATAATCCAGGAATCCACCATTGAGTTTGCGAGGAAAGTTTGCTCATGATGCGGCTTAAACCGTTATGCAAACTTCCTTGTAAAGGATGTAAGACAGGTAGTTTGGGTAGAAAGTCTGGTTTGATTTGTCCTAAGCCAAACCAAATTAATAACAAACCTGTAAAAATCACTATGCCTTGACGCAGTTCACTACCAATACCAACTAATTGTCCACTAGCAATGGCCACTGAACCAACTGTTCCTAATATTGCACCAACGCAACCATAGCTCAATATGCGCCCTAAGTTAAGCAAAAGGTGAAAAGCAAAGCTAGAAAGCCAATTACTTTGTTTTTCTTTTTGAGAAAGAGAAAATGCCACACTCAAAGGGCCACACATTCCAGCACAATGGCCAAAACTACCCAAAAATCCTAAAGAGGCAATTAGCAGTAAGTCTAACGACATTTTAAAAGTAAGGGATGTAGTTATCATTAAAATACATGACTTTGACTTGATGATTTACTCTAGCTGAGGAGGCTTGCACCAATGACTTTTAACTTCTTCATGCCTCCTGTACTTGCCCATAATGTCAAAACCGATGCTGATGTCGGGGCAACTTTTCATATTGAGCCTAATCATAATCCTCGTGCGGGAGAACCTACCAAAGCTTGGTTTGCCCTAACTCGTGCTGGGGGGGAGATTATTCCTTTAGCAGAATGTGATTGTCAATTAGCAGTATATTCTCAAACCGCACCAGAAGGAGAAAAACCGATTCTGGAGCCAACCCTAGAAGGCATTACCGCAGAACAATATCAAGGCATTCCCGGAGCAGATTTAGTTTTCCCTAAAGCTGGAAGCTATGAATTGCGATTAACCGGGAGTTCTAAGTCTGGGGATGCTTTCCAACCCTTCCAATTATCCTACACTGTGAATGTGAGTAATGGTCAAGTTGCTTCGCCATCTCCTACAGAAATTGCTTCTTCTCCAAGAGAAGCTGAAACAGTATCTTCTCATGCTTCTATTACTCAATGGTTGATTCCTGGGGTAATTATTGCTCTTATTTTAGGTGTAGGTATTTGGTGGTGGCGAAATAAAGGAACAAAACTATCTTGAAATTAATCCTATAAAATAGGATTTAGCCTTTATTATTTAAGCCGGAGAATTTTTTAATGAATAAATTCATTTTCACCCTATTTGTTTGTGGCAGCAGTTTAGCAGCAGTTATTTTATTCGCTAATACCGCTTTTGCTACTCCTTTAGTTACAGAAAATTTTCATCCCACATTTCCTATTGCGCCTACTCAATTAGTTAATATTAACCAAGCAAATCCTCACCTAATTTCAGTGTTTAAACAAAGCGATCCTCTACAAGAGCATTTGGGTTGTAGCTGCGCTATTTGTAGTGGAATACAGCAATTTAACTAATATCATTTACTATTAAAGATTAATTATTCTAGGACTACTATAGGGGAGCATCTCAAATTGGTAAATACAGGCTTTAGCCGTCAACTTGATATTAGCTTCACTGAAGCAGCAAGAAATGTATTCTTAAAGCTAACAGCTAACAGCTAACAGCTAATAGCTAACTTCACAGACAAACTATTTCTGCAAAACTGAGATGCTCCCTACTATAGTGAAGACCTGTTGATTTACGGGTCTATTTTTATTTGCTTTTTTATATGATAATTTAAAGTTGGGAAAAAATATTATGTATCAACAACTAAGCCTTCTTGATAATCAGAAAAATAAAGAAGGCAAACTAGAAGAAGCCCCAGATAAATATCAATTAATTTCTATACCTGATGGCGAGATATTTCTTGTCCCTCACTTTTTTAATCAAGAAGAAAGTGACTCTTTATTTGCTACTTTGCATCAGGAAATTCAATGGAGACAAGATTTTATTAAAATGTATGGTAAATCTATTCCTCTGCCTAGATTAACGGCTTGGTATGGAGAGGAAGGCAAGTCTTATACCTACTCAAAAATACAAATGAATCCTACCCCTTGGACAAATAGTTTGTTGAAGATTAAATCCCGAATTGAAAAGCTGGTTGAAGTAGAGTTGAATAGTGTTTTAATTAATCTTTATCGTGATGGTAAAGATAGTGTCGCTTGGCATAGCGATGATGAACCAGAATTAGGAAATATGCCAGTTATTGTCTCTGTAAGTTTTGGTGGAGCCAGACGTTTTGTACTTAAGCATAAACATAACAAAAACCTCGGAAAAGTTGCTCTCAAGCTAAGTCATGGTAGCTTGTTAGTTATGAAAGGAAACACACAAGCAGCTTGGCAGCATCAAGTTCCTAAAACTGCTAAAAAAGTTGCTCCCAGAATTAACTTAACTTATAGAAAAATTAATTAAGAGGGAAAAAGTTTTTCTTGCCTTTGACTCTTTTATCTAACTATATTTAGATCAGATTCTGTTTTGGGAATAATAACTTCAAACCTTTAACCTGCAAGCTATAAGTATGAAGCAGACTATCTATTTGGGTGTAACTATTGCTTTACTAGGATTAACTACTCCTTTAGTTAAGGCACAAACAACAGAAAAACTTGCTAGTAGAAATACCATCAACCTTCTAGAAAGGGGGCAAGAAAAATATGCTGGAGGAGATTATGGAGGGGCGATCGCCAATTTTAGTAATGTCATTAATTTATCTCCAAAACTAGCCACAGCTTACTACAATCGAGGCTTGGCGAGATATAAATTAGGGGATAGTAGGGGGGCTTTTATTGATTTTAATCAATCAATTCAATTAGACAGCAATCAAGCAGACTTCTATATTAATCGGGGTTTGGTTTATGCTGAGTTGCAAAGCTATCAACAAGCCATTTTAGATTATGATCGCGGCTTAGAACTAGAAGCAGAAAACCCTTCAGCTTATAATTATCGTGGGGAAACTAAAGAGCAATTGGCAGACTTTCCGGGAGCGATCGCTGATTATACTATTGCTATTTCTTTACAGCCTCAATATACCAAAGCTTATTTAAACCGAGGCTTACTTTATAGCAAGCTAGGTAATAATCAACTTGCCTTAGAAGATTTTAACCAGCTACAAAATCTTAATCCCCAATCAGCAGAAACTTATCGCCATCGAGGTATTGTCTTGCGACAAATGGGCGATTATGAGGGAGCAATCATTGATTATGAAATGGCTCTTGCCCTTGAACCAAGGGATTCTCTGACTTATTATAATCGCGCGATCGCCTTAGCTAATCAAGGAGAATACTTCGCCGCTATCCAAGACTACACCGAAGCTATCAACCTCAATTCTAACTTAGCGATCGCCTACGGTAATAGAGGGCTATTGTACCAGGAAATAGGAAATTTTTCTAAGGCTAACGAAGATTTGCGCCAAGCAGCAAAACTCTTTTTGGCTCAAAGTCAAATGGAAGATTATCTTAAAGTATTAGCTGTTTTGAGAAATTTTTAAGGGAGAAATAAACTTATTTAATAGCTTACCTAAGTGATTTTTATTGGTATTAAGTGTTTAAAAAATTACCACGAAAAATTGTGATTGAAGTCACAAAAATTTCTTTAAAAAATCACTTTATACCAAGACTATTCTCACAGGTAGCCAGAGATTAAAACAGGATAATAGTAACTGTGAGGCAAGCGCCAAAGCTTTAGGTCAAATCCTTAAGGCTTTATTTAACTCCCAAGTCATCAGGGGAATTTGCAACCTCTAATTGTAATACATTGATAGTATATAAACTTTAATTTTTTCAAATTTCCTGTGTAATCTATGTGCTGAATAACGAGAGACATTCTTGTGGGGATGTCTCTTTTTTTTTGCTTGTTATTCGCAATCAACAATCAACTCCAGTCTTCTTTATCCTCTCCTGAATTACCTTTTTGGTAGACTTTACCAAGAGCGTGAATTTCGCGAGTTTTAGCAAAAAGCTTTTCTTCTGTTAGTTGCCAGTTTTGTAGTACATTAGCTAAGTCGCTTTGAATATCCCTCGCACCAGGAAAATTCTTATAGCGAATGCACAATCTAGCTAGTTCAGTTAAATTATAATCATTGGCTTCCCCCCTTAACAGACGATTAACAATAATGCGATCTCGACTTTCTTGGGGATGTTTTTGATCTCTGGTTTTGGTTTCTTTATTCATAAGTTTCACTCTTTTTGGTAGTAAGCGTGATTATACAAAAGTTAGATGAAAAATATTACTTTAGGAAAATACTTAAGCTTAGAAGATTTTTGTACTTGTACCAGTACTTATAAGAAATATCAAGAACAGATTAAACCTTACCCTCAAAAATTAGAATCTATTACTGCTCTTAAAAAACTTAATCAGCTTATTATTGACCCGATCATTGATAATTTTGGGAGAGACAAATTTCAATTAACCTATGGATTTTGTTCTAGAGATTTAAAGAGATTCTTAAATAAAAAAGACCCTATAACCGGAATCAAAAATGGTCGTGTTGAGCCTTCTATTGACCAGCATATGGCTTGGGAAACGAACAGTAAAGGTAATTACTATTGTCCCCGTTTGGGAGCTGCTTGTGACTTTTCAATCAAAGAAACAAGCAGCGCTCACGTAGTAGATTGGATTGTAACAACTAAACTTCCTTTTGATTCGGTCTATTTTTACAGTTCCCATAAACCCATTCATATCAGCTATGGGCCTCAACACAAACGAGTAATTTGGGCATTTAATGCTACAGGACAACCGACGAAGAAAGGAACAGAAAAATGGCAAACCACAAATTAAACAAATGCCTTACTTTACTATTATTCAAGGCTTCTGGGTAACAGGTAATGGTTAATAGGTAGAAACTACAGCTTATTTTAATTGACTTGATGAGATGTCGTTTAGAAGCAGATCAGCTTACCTCTCGTTTGCAAGTATGACAGCCTGTCTTTTGACTCTCATATCCACTTTGGCAAAAATGAATATATCACCTATACCAAAGAGAGGAAAGCACTTTTGAAGAGATTTTTATCATTGATTTGGCTAGCGATCGCCCTATTTTGCCTAACCTGGGCTAATCCTGCTTATGCTGGGGATGCAGCTAAGGGCGCTCCAATATTCAGTGCCAACTGTGCAGCTTGTCATATGGGCGGTAATAACGTCATTAACGGCGCTAAAACCCTCAAAAAAGATGCCTTAGAAAAATACGGTATGTTTTCTCAAGAGGCTATTGTTACCCAAGTTACCAATGGCAAGATGGCAATGCCTGCTTTTCGGGGTAAGTTGAGTGCAGAACAAATTGAAGACGTTGCAGCTTATGTTTTAGATAAAGCTGAGGCAGGTTGGTAATCAATTAGGCTCAAGATTGACAGATTGAATTGAAGAAAATTTGATCTGTCAATTTGCCTTTGCTCATTCTCCTCAAAACATCGAATCAGCAACTTACTGCTTGCTGTGTTCACTCAAGGGGTTTTCTTGGTTAAAGAGTCAGGGAGCTAACCAAGAAAAAGGCCACATAGGTAAATTTCTTAATACCCAATAGCTCAAAACCACAACTAACAAGCCCCAAATCCATTTGCCCTTGATATAAGGCTGAGGCAACCTATAACCGGTAATAACTGGGGCGCTGTAGGCACAGAAGGCATAAATTAAATATGGCAGGAATAGCACCATCAAAGGATTCAAATCCATTGCTGCTACAATGTTGCCGTGTAAGATTTGGTGCAAGCCGCGCATAGTGCCACACCCTGGGCAATACAAGTTTGTTAAACTCCGAAAAGGGCTAGGGGGGAAAAAAGTGTCTGGTGCAGCAGGATCAAAGTTGTATAGTAATACAATAGCTGTTGTAATTACACCACATAACAGCGCTACTTTGAGGCGTTTGGGAAGTAAGTCTCCCCCTTGTATAGTATCTAATCTTTGTTTCATCATCGATTTAATTGTTAAGAGTGGCTTTAGCTGAATTTCCCAATTTCAAGGCAACTATTTAAAGTTTATTCACTTAATCAACTCCGCAAAGTTACCCTAAATTCATCTGTCAAAGCTTCTCTAACTTTTTGATGAATAGATTCAATATCTTGTTCTTTTAAAGTGCGATCGCTGGCTCTGTAAGCAAGACTAAAAGCCAAACTGCGCTCCCCTTCCGGCACATTTTCACCCCGATACTCATCAAACAATTCTACCTTGTCGAGAAGTTTACCCCCGGCTTTTTTCATACCTTGAACTAATTGGGCTACAGAAATCTCTATAGGTGCAAAAAAGGCAATATCCCTCGCTGCCGCCGGATAGGTAGAAAAAGTTTGGAAGTTGCTACTTTTGCTTTCTTGTTGTTCCAAACTTTCTAAAAGTACTGGAGCAGAAAGAATAAAAATATAAACCTCATCAGGTAAGTCTTTTTCTTTCCTTAATTGAGGATGAATTTGCCCAAAAGTTCCTAAACGTTTACCATTTATCCATAAAGAAGCAGTACGGCCAGGATGTAATCTTTGATCTTGGTTACTAGGTTGATATTCTACTTGCAAACCCAACAAATTAAAAGCACTTTCTAAGCAACCTTTAGCCTCAAACCAACCCATAGCATCACCTTTGCCCCCTTTTGTCCAACTTCCTTGGGGATGCAAATCTCCTCCCAAAATCCCGGCTACAGAATCAGCTTCCCCTAAACCCTCTTCCCCACGCCAAAAAATGCGCCCAAATTCAAAGGCATTAAGAGAACCATTACCCCGTGAGTAATTGTATTGGAAAGCATTAATTAAACCACCTAGTAAATCTGTACGCAGAGATGAATACTCGCTGAATAAAGGGTTATCTAAAACAACTTCCTCCCCTTCCGGTTTAACCAAAGAGTAATGGACAACTTCTGTCAATCCTACCCCTTGAAAAGCCCGACGTACTTTACGTTTAACCTTCTCGCTACTAGGAAGATACCCCGGTTGAGTTTTACTAGGTAGGGTATCGCAAAAATGATCATAACCGTAGAGGCGAGCAACTTCTTCAATAAGATCAATTTCCCGCTCTAAATCTCGGTAGCGATAAGGGGGAACTTTTACCATCCAAGTCTGGGACTCTGTACTAGTTAGTTGACATCCTAAAGCAGTAAGAATTTTTTCTACATCTTCTGGGGTAATGTAACCTGTACCATCTTCTAGCTTAATTTGACCCAAAATCTGATTAATTCTACTTAAGCGTAACTCAATAGAGGGACTCCAACTACTGGGATCTGGTCTGGCATCGGCAATTGCTTGCTTAACCGGATTGCCCCCAGCAAGCTCCTGTAAAAGGGCGATCGCTCTATTGCAAGCTACTGATAATTCTGCCTGGTTAACACTACGCTCGTAACGAGCAGAGGCTTCTGTACGCAGGTTTTGACTCCGGGAGGAGCGGCGAATAACTACAGGGTCAAAAAGAGCGGCTTCGAGGAGAATTTCTTTAGTTGTGGAGTGAACTTCTGTGGCTTCTCCTCCCATCACCCCTGCCAAGGCTACAGGTTTTTCGTTGGCTTTGATAAGTAGGTTAGAGGATTTTAGCTGACGCTCATTACCATCTAAGGTGTTTAAAGATTCCCCTTGGGCAGAAAAGTCCACGCTAATAGTTAAATCATTGCCTCCAGCCACAGCTTGTAAACGCTCTAGATCGAAGGCGTGGAGGGGCTGTCCCCATTCCAAAAGCACATAATTGGTAATATCAACAATATTATTAATTGGTCGTACCCCAGCCGCTTCTAAACGCCACTTTAACCATTCTGGGGAGGGTGCAATTTGTAAGTCTTTAATTACTGTACCGATATAAGCTGGACAAGCTTTAGGATCAGCAATATCTAAATTAAGGTCATCTTGGCTAGGAATTTCTAACTCTGGAGATGGGGGCAACTTTACTTTTGCCCCAGTTAAAGCGGCAACTTCCCGTGCCACTCCTACCATACTCAAAGCATCAGCACGGTTAGCGGTGGTAGCCAAATCCAAGACAATATCATTTAACCCCAATAAAGGGGCCACTTCCTTTCCTGGTACTAAATCTTCCCCAGGAAAAATATAAATCCCTTCAGATTCCTTGGCTAAACCTAATTCTGCTAAAGAACAAATCATCCCGGCTGAGCTTTGACCCCGCAGTTTCGCTGCCTTGATTTTAATATCTACTGCGGGTAAATAAGCCCCAACCGTCGCCACAGGAACATAAATATCTCCCTTCACATTGGCAGCCCCACAAACAATTTGGGAAAGCTCACTTTGACCAATATCAACTTGACAAACACTTAACTTATCAGCATTAGGATGACGCTGACATTCAACAACCTTACCCACCACTACTCCAGTTGCCCAAGTATGGCGATCTTCGATTTCTTCTACCTCAAAACCTGCTACTGTCAGGGTTTGGGCCAATTCTTCTGGGGAAAGATTAACATCTACTAATTCCCGCAGCCAGTTTAAAGAGATGCGCATTTACTACTAGCTTCTACCTATTCTTAATCACTCGTGTCTTTTATCTTAAGGTAGTCTCGCCCAAGGGAGTAGTCATTGAGGCAATTTTATTGCTTACTAACACTTCAAGGCTAATTCTGGGCAAAATAGATCTAAGTACAGCTACTTTGAAAAAAAGTAGTCTTAAGCAAGTTTGAATTAAATAAAATAAGATATCCTAGGTGGGCTAGGGAATTTTTGTGATTGATTACTACTAACAAACAGGGTGTTCAACTCAGTCATTAGGTAAAACCACAAGGAATTATTCTTAATTTTGGTCAAATTTACTTCAAATAGTTGGCAGGAGAGTCTGTCAAAGGTTTACACTGAAAATATATCTACTTTCCCCCAAACTCTGTCAATTGAAGATTGACAAACTGCTAGTCCTAGCCCAGACAACGCAACATCGGTGACGCTGAATGAGCTACTGCCTTAACCCTTCCTGTCCTCAGCCCAAAAATCCAGACTCAGTTAAAGCCTGTAAATCTTGCGGCTCTTCTCTACTGCTGAAGAGTCGCTATTTGGGGCAAAGATGCCTTGGACAAGGAGGATTTGGTGCGACTTTTTTAGCCCGTGATCTCTCACTTCCAGGAAAGCCCAGTTGTGTGATCAAACAACTACGACCTTCTAGTAGTTCCCCTCATATTCTACAAATGGCCCGGGAGTTATTTGAACGGGAAGCAGAAACATTGGGACGTATCGGTAATCATCCTCAAGTGCCGAGGTTACTAGACTATTTTGAGGAAAATGAGAATTTTTATTTAGTCCAAGAATACGTCAAAGGCAATAACCTACAACAAGAAATTAAACGCAACGGCCCCCTCACTGAAGCCGGAGTGAAACAATTTCTGAGTGAGATTATGCCGATGATTCAATACATCCACTCCCAACAAGTTATTCACCGAGATATCAAACCAGCTAACCTGATTCGTCGGGAACAAGATAAGAAACTAGTACTCATTGATTTTGGGGCCGTTAAAAATCAGATTACCCCAGAACAAACCTCCGACTCTGCCGATCAAACTGCCTTTACACAATTTGCCATTGGTACTCCCGGCTTCGCCCCCCCAGAGCAAATGGCTATGCGGCCAGTTTATGCCAGTGATATTTATGCTATTGGGGTAACTGCTATTTATCTTCTTACAGGAAAAGCGCCCAAAGACTTAGACTACAACCCGGCAACGGGAGAAATGGTTTGGCGCAAATATGTTGATATTAGTGATCATCTAGCTCAAGTGCTGGGTAAAATGCTTGAGGTGGGGGTACGCCATCGCTATCAAAAAACAGATGATGTACTAAGGGCTTTGGATTTAGAGCCTTATTTAGAAGGATTAGCAGAAAGTTTAGTTACCAAAGTTAACCCCCCAAAAAAAGGGCAAATAGATACTTTCAACTTACCCAATAATTTTAATCGAGCTAGCAACACCGCTAATACTTTACCAAGTTCTACTTCCTCCAAAAGAATTAGCTCGATGGCCGAAAAAATTCGCGCCCGTAGAGAAAGACTCAAACAACAAGATACATCAGCCGGGAATTCTATAGGGGGAATGAATAGTACTTCTGGGAGAATGGCTAGTGGCAAACTTACTTCTTCTGGACGTAGGAAAAATCTAACCAGATTAGATAAAAGTTCCCTATTGGAAGGTTACAAAAAAGGTAGAAGGGATTTTACTAGCCAAAATTTAAGTAGTATAGATTTACAACAAGCAAGCCTTTGTGATAGCCACTTCAATGAATCTCGGTTAACTAGGGCTAACTTACAAGGGGCTAATTTAGCTAATACTAATTTTGGTAAGGCTAACTTAACCAATGCCAATTTAAAAGATGCTGTTTTGAGTCGGGCTTACTTTAATTATGCCAATTTAGCAAATGCTGATTTGCGAGGAGCTGATCTTAGTTATGCCCATCTTAGTAATGCTAACTTAAAAGGAGCAAATCTATCGGGGGCTGATCTTAGTAACGCGAGAGTAACAGAAGAACAATTAGCTCAGGCTAAAACTAATTGGAATACTATTTTACCCAGCGGTAAGCGGGGATTTTGGTAATAAACATTTATCATTAAACACTAAACATTTATGAGTCCTTTACCTAATTATCGCCCCAAAAAAATCTCCCTCGGACCTTTAGAAAGAGAGGTTTTAGAAATTGTTTGGGAACTAAAATCAGCTAGTGTTAAAGAAGTTCGCGATCGCATTTTACAAGACCCCAATCGGGAATTAGCTTATACTTCTGTAACTACCGTACTGCGTCGCCTCACAGAAAAAGGCTGGTTAGCTTGTGACCGAGAAGAAAGAGCTTTTTGTTGGCAACCCCGTATCTCTCGCCAAGAAGCAGAAATGATTCATGCCCATGACCAGCTTAATCGCTTTTTAGAAGTGGGTAATCCTGATGTGGTGGCTGCCTTTGCTGATAGCCTTGACAAAGCTAGTGTAGAACAGATTGCTGCTATTGCTCAGCGTATTCAAAAAGCCCGTCAAGAAAGGGAAGATGATGGGGCAGTAGAGAAGTAGGGGGAGTAGTAGATATTTTAGGAAATGGGGGATAAGGATAAATGCACCTGATTATGATCCTTGGAGTAGTAAGTTTAGCTTGCTTATTGAGGCTATGTTGGTTTCCCAATCAAGGAAACTGGTTAGCACGTTGGCAACAAGCATTGTTCCTTTTTCTCTTACCTCCCCTTTTGATTTTGATGAGTGGAATAGCCATACTTTTTATGGGGCCTCAAGGGGAAATGATTGGACTTAGCACTGATTGGTTTAGCTACTTAATCACTATTTGTTGGTTGATTTTGGCTGTTATAGTAGCGGTCAAATTAGGAGGAGAAGGAAGACAATTTAAAAGGAAAATACATAGCTGCCCTAGCCAAAAATTAGCCGGATACTCAGTTAAACTTCTGGAAAATCCTCTGCTTTTTTGCGCTCAAATCGGCTTTTGGCAACCAGAATTAGTAATAAGTAAAGGTTTAATAGATTGTCTGCAACCAAAACATTTAGAAGCTGTTTTGGCCCATGAACAAGCTCATTTATTTTATCGAGATACCTTTTGGTTCTTTTGGTTAGGGTGGCTACGTAAAATCACTTTTTGGTTACCTCATACAGAAGCATTATGGCAAGAAATCCTCACCTTACGAGAAATTCGGCCGATAGTTGGGCAGCCCAAACAGTTGATCCTTTAGTGTTAGCAGAAGCATTGTTAACGGTGATAAGTTCCCCTTTGATGGTGTCAGAAAGCTTTAGCGCTGCGTTTAGTACTCCGGTTCCTCAAAATCGCTTACAAGAAAGAGTTGATGCTTTACTTAATAATTACGAGTTACCTTCTCAGTTTAATTTCTGGATTTATGCAGGGATAATTTTAAGTTTATTTCCTTTAGTAGCAATACCTTTTCATAGTTGATTGAAACAGCGCAAATAAAATTTGTTAGGACAACAATTAATTATCTATCAATTTAATAATGAATTGCTAGCCATATTGTCTCAGTATTAGGCTCAGTCCACTCTACTTTATGTTTCCTATATGCTTCTATATTTAGATAATCACCTTCTCGCAGCTTAATAGATGATTCATCTGCAAATGATAAAATTGCTTCACCTTTTAAGACTATAACCCATTCATTTTGTTCTTGTTCATACCAACCAGATTTTGGTGATGTATGCCCCTTGGAGATAATGCGTTCTATGAGTACATTATCACTTTTAACTAATTGCTCAAATATCTCATTTTCTAAGTTTTTTGGTATTCTATTAAATAGATTGTTCACCACATTTTCATCTCATACTAAATCCTAACTTAGCATCATTTGGTAGAGCGATGTTTGGCTATCAAGCTTCGCATTTCATTGCGAACTTCACGCCAAATTTTAAAGTTGGCGTGAATCTGTTCTTGAAAATCATTTCCTTGAAGATAAGCATTCCCTTTGTTATCAAAGGCAACTTTCAAATCATCTACTTTTACAAATGGTTCAAGTTCCTGGGTTAAGTTAGAGAATGTGTTGAATATTTGACTGACGTTTTGAGTACTCATAAAATTAATTATAAATATAGCAAGTCTCATATTCAAAATATTAACGAGACTTAATTTTATTGTTTTGGTGGCCAAGTCCTGCAAATAGCGAAAAAACAATCCAAACTATTGCTCCTTCCCAAATAATAAGATATATTCCTAAAGGCAACAACTTCCGACTCCAAAACCAACGAGTTTTATGTTCAACTATTAATGATGGTTCGTTCGACTGGAGAAAGCTGTTGATTTGAGTAACCAACTCTCGCATTTCTGTAGCATTTCCTTTAAAAGTATCAACTTCTCCTTCTAAAGTGGTTAAGGTGACAAAGTTGCGCTCTTCTTTAGCACCACTGGGGGCTTTTGTTGTTTCTACTTTAAACTTGGCTTGAAAAACTTCTTTTAAAGAAGTAGGTGGTAATTTAATTAAGCTAAAAAATCTCGATTTGTTATTGTTACAGTTAACTTGGTTAGACTCTAAACGTTGGCAGGAGAGAGTTGTAGTTCCCAGGTCATAAAACACAAATAATAATGGCAATGTTCCCAAAGCAATTAGGAATAGGATAGAGAAAAGAGCAACAACTATTTTAGTTGTTAAAGTTGGTTGTGAAGAATTTTTATCAACCATAGATAATAAATATTAACGAATTTGCCCATAAATATCTTTGCTTTTACTCAAACGTAAACTAATAATAGAAAGCACGAAAATAATCACAAAAAGTACCAAGCCAATGGTACAAGCATAGCTAATATCAAAATCTCGAAATGAAGCTTCGTAGATATAGTAAACGACGGTTTTGGAACTATTTAAAGGGCCACCTTTGGTCATCACGTAAATTTCTTCAAACACTTTTGTTGCTGAAATGGCCGAAATCACTGCTACCAAAATTAAATAGGGGCGCATTAAAGGTAAGGTAATATCCCAATGTTTCTGCAATCCATCGGAACCATCAATAGCTGCCGCTTCGTATAATTCGCCATCAATAGATTGTAGTCCAGCTAAATAAATAACCATGTAATAACCTAAACCTTTCCAGATAGTTACTACCATGACACTCCAAATAGCTAAATTGGGACTGGTTAACCAAGGAATACCCTCTTCAAAACCCAATTGTTGCAAAAACTGATTGAAAATACCATTAGAATCATAAAGGGCCCGCCAAGCAATTCCGGCTACTACCATGGAAATAACTACAGGGGTGTAAAAAGAAGCGCGAAACCAACTGATTCCTCTGAGTTTTTGATTAACCAAAATAGCTAAACTAAGGGGGGCAAAAACTAAAAAAGGAACAACACCAATAATATAAAGTAAAGTGTTTCTCATGGTTTGCCAAAATACTTCATCTGCCCACAATCTTCTCAGGTTTTCCCATCCTTCTATTTGAGGCTGTTCCGTTAAATACAATTCGTAGTCAGTGAAACTTAAATAAAAAGCTTGTATAGCTGGCCAAAATACCGTCAAACCTAAAATAACTAAAGCCGGCAATAAAAACGAATAAGCGGTCAAATTCTTTTTACTCATTTATAATTTATAAGTTTGTAAATGATAATTTCACGGACGAAAGCAATTTATGGTTCCTTTAAAGGATGAAAATCCGATTCAGATTACCCCTTTTGTTACCTATGCCCTGATCACTATTAATATAGTAGTTTTTTTCTATGAAATAAGCTTGACAGAACCTCAGTTAAATGCTTTTTTTGAGCTTTATGCTATTGTGCCAAAAGAGTTGACAGCCAGCTTTAATGGCTTAGCAATTAATCAATCAGTACCCGAACCTGCAACCTTAATTACCTCTCAGTTTTTACATGGTGGTTTCGCCCATGTGGGCTTTAATATGTTGTTTTTATGGATTTTTGGCAACAACATTGAAGAAGAATTAGGACATATCAAGTTCTTGTTTTTTTACCTAGCCTGCGGTAGTTTAGCAGCCCTTTCTCAGTGGTTTTTCTCTCCTTTATCCCTAACTCCTACTTTGGGGGCTAGTGGTGCGATCGCCGGGGTTATGGGTGCATACATCCTTAAGTTTCCTGCTGCTAAGATTTTAACCTTAATTCCCCTTGGCTTCTTTTTCCCAACGGTAAGAGTACCTGCAATTTACTTCCTCGGTTTCTGGTTTGTCCAGCAAGCATTTAATGGCATAGCCTCTTTAGGAGTCAGGGCTGACATTGGCATGGAAAGCGGTGGTGTCGCTTATTGGGCCCATGCTGGGGGCTTTATTTTTGGGGCAATCTTGGGGCCAATGTTGGGGTTATTTTCAGATTCTAAGTGAAGAACTGAAATAGTAAATATCTAAATAATTTTGTGCGACCACTTAACTATGAAGGAACAGTTTCCAGCTCTTTTTCTTCTTTTAAGATAAAATGAATCCAAGATAGCCATCATGTTTAAATATAAGTTCAATCTTTGGCAAAATAGTACTAGTCATTACTCATACTTACTAAGTGCTATTATTAGTTCCTTGGCAATTTTTTCTAGCACCTTAGCAGTTGCCTGTCCTGAAACAAATTCCGCGAGAATAGATTATCAAAGCTTCAAGCAAAAATCAGTTTTAGAAACCAGTAATGGTAGAAGATATGGTTGTTGGTGGGATAAAAATGCTCAACCGATTTCTTTTGAAGAAAGTACTTATGATGTCGTAATTCGCTGTTCTGAGACTTTAACGGTGTATACCCATTTAGATAGCATTTATGAAGTGGTTATCGAGAATAATGGTGTGAGAAATGTTTACGAAGCTGACTTTTTAGGCGATCGCTATGAGTGTGATGCTGAAGGTCAAACTATGATCAAATCCTGGGTTTATAAACGGGGAAATGAGATAGTACGACATACTAATTATCTTTATAATCGCTACAAATAAGCTGTCTGGGACGACTCACTTTACTTGATTATGACTTGATGGAGGATTTCTCTTTCTGTCTCTACCAAAATCCTGGAACAAAATTACCGGAAAATTCATCTAACGACTATGGTCGAACTATCAAATTATTTTTATTATGTCTAACCTTAAATATGGTCGCTCTAGCCTTTCTTTACTAATTGCTTTCAGTACGATGTCTACGGCGGGCTTTGCCTACACCACAGCAATTCCTGTTTCTGCCCAACTGTTTCCTACCCAGGAAAATAACAATGTTACTCCCCAACCCATAGTTATTCCGGCTACAACCACTTTACCTGTGGAATATCAAGAAGCAGAAAAAATTGTTCTCACCAAAGAAGAAACAGTTCCTTTAACCCTAACAGTAGCAGCGAATATCAAAGACCGACAAGGTAATATTTTAATTCCCTATGGCAGCAAAATTATTGGTGAACTGCAACCAAAAGATGGCGGTTCTCAGTTTGTAGCCCAAGAATTAGTTATTAGTGCAGAAAAACGACAATCTTTACAAGCAACCTCCCAAGTTATTACTCGTACCGAAAAGATTAATGAAGGAACTGACACCGGAGATATTCTTCAAGGCGCTGCCATTGGTAGTGCCGCAGCAGCAATAATTGCCCTGATTACCGGAGATAATTCTATTGATCTCCTCGAAGTCTTAGGAGGGGCTGGTTTAGGTGCATTAGGGGGGCTTCTCCTAGGTGGCAAGGAAACTGAAGTCATTTCCATTAACCCTAACGAAGATTTAGATGTGACTTTACTTGAAGATTTAACTTTGGAACAATAACCCAAACTTAGTTAATTTTAAGTCTGGAATTTAGCCAACGATAATGTAGAAACTCAGAGAAAAGTATAGAGCAGTATAGCTACTTAACTGCCCCATACTTCCTGTTTCTGCAACAATTTTCTTGTTCCCCATCTCAAAATCTATTACAGTCCTTGATTACTGTTATTGAAAATGCACAAGCGATTTTTCGGAAAACTATCTCTATTTATATTTATTTTTACAGCTACTCCAGGTTTATTACCTGCTGACCCTAACTCGCCATTTTGCCCTCCTGCTGCTTGGGCTAGTAATAGGCATTTTGGTCAAGATGGTCGTGATGGCAGGGATGGCGAAACTGGTAGAAAGGGCCAGAATGGTGAAAGTCGCGAGGTTTTTGTGGATGGTTCTCCTTTAAATATCGACATTTCCGGTTTAGAGGGAGAGGAAGGATATAACGGTGAAGATGGCTACCGTGGCAATTGTCACAATCAACCTAGAGATGTACGCTACGATTTAGAAGCTGCTGATGGTGGTGATGGTGGTGATGGTGGTGATGGCGGTGATGGTGGTGATGGCGGTATTCTCACTGTTTATTACAACAATATTGCCGACTTACGCCAAATTTATGTCCGTGCAGAAGGAGGAAGAGGAGGGGAAGCCGGGCTTTCTGGCTATGGTGCAGCAGGTTGCAGTTGTCGGTGGCGACGTTGGGAGAAACGAACTTGTACTGGCAATCCAGGAGATCCTAATTATAGTTGCAAAACTGAAGAATTTGACTGTGAAGATGGGGAAAATGGCAGAGATGGTAGACGAGGTAGAAGAGGTGATAAAGGTGAATTAGGCAGGTTAGCACTAGTTAAAGACAATCAAAGATTAGTAGCAGATCAACCAACAGCTAATGTTTCTCTCTCTTCAGTGGCAGGTAGAACTATCTCTCTTTCTAAAAATATCTGGCAAACTCGGCTGGGGGCAACTTCTCTTTTAGCCTCCGGTTCCATTATTAGCGATGAATATGATGAATTTGTTGAACGTGTTGAAGGGGAGTTTCAGGTGGCTTGGAATGCTTCACGCCCGATTACAGACTTTTATAATCAAAATCTTAGCTTAACTCTTGAAGGTCGCAACGATGTTAATATTGTTTCCCCTGAAGCTGTTTGGTTAGAAAGTGAAACTTCCCAAAATAATGGCATCACTCAACTTAATGTCACCAAAGCTGTTTTACGAGAAGAAACAACTCAGTTAACCAGGGCTGATTTCGCTGGTAATCGTTCTGGCTTAACCTTTAGCCTCATTGATAAAGCGAGACAGTCTGATGTTCTTTCTACTCAATTCCGTATTAAGTATCGTACCGGGCAAGATAGAAGTGGGCCACGACCTGATTCTGTATTTGATTATACTACCAGATACGAAGGGACGATTCCTGGGGAACTAGTTAGACTAGAAGGACAGCGTTTTACCCTAGATTTGGGTAAGCTTCCTATTGAAGATAAATATCTCAGACCAGGAGTTAATGTTGATATTGAAGTTACGGCTATCCGTTCTTTAGGAGGACGTTCGGCCGAACAAACTATTTCCTGGAAAGGAGAGATTGATTGAGGCTGTATCCTTAGCTGCGTATAGAAATTTTTGGAGCAATTTAATGAAAAAAGTCTTTTTAACAGGTTCTTTGGTGCTTCTTTTAGTAGGATGCGGTGGCAAGGATTCTGCTTCTAATAAGTCCGTTAATAGTGTTGGTACTCAAAAGTCTGAAGCGGCCGCTGAGTCTCAAGATTCTCAAGCAACAGCAAATACAAAAGTAGAATTAATTGATCCAGGTGCTAAGCCCAGACAAGAGTTGCGTTTTGCCCCCAAGGTGAATCAGGAACAAACTGTCAAAATGAATATGCAAATGGAGATGAGTATGTCTTTGGCAGGGCAAACTCAACCTGCTTTTAAGAGTCCGCAAATGCAGATGACGGTGGCAGCAAAGGTAACGGAGGTAGATAAAAATGGTGATATTCATGTTGATTTTTCCTACACCGATGCCGATGTTGTTGCAGATAGCAATACTTCCCCTCAAATGGCAGAAGCGATGCGTAACCAAATCAAACAAATGGTAGGCTTCAAAGGTTCCATGATTGTGGATTCTCAAGGCAACACCAAAGAGGTGAACTTTGACTTACCTGAAAGCGTTAACCCCCAAAGCAAGCAGATGTTGGAACAGATGTTAAACTCCCTGAAACAGCTATCTTCTCCTGTGCCTACTCAAGCTGTGGGAGAAGGGGCAAAGTGGCAGGTTGATAATACTTTGACTACTAATGGCATTACTTTAGACCAAGTTTCTACCTACGAAGTAGAAAGTTTGCAAGGAGATACTGTTATCCTAAAAACCACTGTACAACAACAAGCAGACCCCCAAAAAGTCAGCCCTCCTGGTTTACCTCCCAATGCTTCTATTAACTTGCAATCTCTAAATTCCCAAGGTGAAGGTACATTCACTATTAAGTTAGACCAAATCTTGCCCAACAGCGCAACTATGGCCATAACTTCCGATACGCAAATGGCGGTTAAACAACCCGATAGTCAAGAGGAAATTCCTATGGGGATGAATATGGTGATGAATATGAGTTTGCAAGGGCAGTAAAGTACTCTGTTTTATGAAGAGGTTTGTAAGGAAAGAGCAAAGAAAGAATAAAGTCCCCCATATTAGGGGATTTAGGGGCAATGCCAGTTTTTTCGTAGTAGTAACTTGATAATTTATGTTGCCCTGCGTAGGCAAAGCCCACCGTAGGTAAGCTGTCAGGCATTTAATTTACTTATTAGGTTTGATGGGGAGATAGGGGGAGGGTTTTAGGGCTTATTTCCTAGTTGAGTAATACACAGTTTAAATGCACATCAGCTTATCGCAAACTTTCATCTTAGATAAACAGAGCAATCCCTGACTTAAATAGGTGATCTGAAATGGTTAAACAGTTTGTTGCAATCCAAAAACATTATTACACTCCAGAAGAATATCTAGAATTAGAAGCTAAAGCTGAATATAAAAGTGAATATTTAGATGGGAAAATTATTCCTATAACAGGAGGCACTACCAATCATAATAAAATCGCTGGTAACTTTTATCGTCAATTTCCTTTAACTATTGCTGGGCAAGATTACGATATTTACATAGGAGATGTGCGCCTCTGGATTCCTGAATATCGCCACTATACTTATCCAAATATTATGATAGTTGAAGGAGAGACTGTTTATGAAGGGAAAGGTACAACCACAATTACTAATCCCTTAATTATCATGGAAGTTTTGTCAAAATCTACCCAACAAACCGATAAAACTTCTAAATTTCGTTACTATCGTTCTCTTCCTAGCTTTCAAGAATATATTTTAGTTGATCAATACAGTTATTATGTAGAGCAATATGTAAAGCAAAAAGATGAACAATGGTTACTCCGTGATTATCAAGGAGAAGAGTCAACTTTAGCTTTGGCTAATCTAGAATTTGAAATTTCTTTTCTAGAGTTATACAGAAGGGTTAGTTTTACTTAAAAAGATTGATGTTTGAGGAAAGGGCGAGTACATTGAGTCTTCTTTGAGTTCTACTTTTGCTCTTGTGGAAGGGATTAAGCAGTTTGTGCAAAAGGTTTAACCCAAGATTCAAGTAGTGGGTTAGAAAGAGATAGAGAGTTTATCACCTTATTATTTCGGTAGGCTTGCGATATATTTGTGCCAGTTTTCTAAGTGAATATATTTACTTTGCCTAAGTAATAACCCTATAATGAGGACATTCAAACTTTTCTTCGATCTCAAGGAGCATAAAAAAATGGCAAAGGGCGATCGTATTTATGTTAGTTTCTGGGTAGATAATGTGCCTGTTACTCATCACGCCATAGATTGTGGAGATAGTGTAATTGAATATCAAGGTTATAACCAAGGTGGTAAAGTAACTCGTATACCTAAGCATTCTTTCGGAAAGAGAAGGACTATTAAGATTAAAGAATATGGCAAGTGTGACTTACCCGATGTTGTTGTAAAGAGGGCCGAAAGCAAGTTGGGACAGGCAGGTTACTGTCTATTTACAAACAACTGCGAACATTTTGCTTATTGGTGCAAGACTGGCAAAAAAAAGAGCGAACAAGTCAACAATGCTGCTGCGAGTATAATAGGTGGTGCAGTTAAAGCTGCTGCTGGTGTAGGGGCTAACGTTGCTACCAATACTGCTGCTAAAGCTGCTGGCCAAGCTGCAATCAAAAGTGCTAGCCCTGTGGCAAAAACGTTGATGAAAGTTGGTCTTAAACAAGCCCCCCAGGTTGCCAAGGTTGCTGGTAGGACTGCTGCGGGAATTGCAGGTGTAGGCGGTATTGTTACAGGCTTCGCTGCTGATGCTGTAGTTGGTCAACTCCTCAAGGAGGACGAGCATTTGCCGAAATACGACAACGACGCAAGAAAAACAGGCAGAATAGCAGGACAGGTTGGCTCTGTTGTTGGTGGTCTAGGTGGTACTGCCGCAGCAGCCGTGCTTGGAGGGGGTGCAGCTATTGGTGTTGCTGTTGCTGCCCCCGCAGTATTAGGTATTGGTGTAGGCTTGGGTTCTTACCATATTTTCAAGAAAAAGAAAAAGTAAGTTAGGGAACTCCAGAAAATAAAACACCTATGAGAGGCAATTGAGCAAGTATTATAAGCAATAATATGTCTAAATTAATTTTTAGATTAAATCTTTTGAATTTACATAAGTTCAACTTTAAATTTGTCAAGGCCAAAAAGTTGCTTCAAAAGACGCATTTGTGTGGTTTAATGAAATAATTGAAAATTCACACTGCCCTTCTTGTATGCAAAATTTATATTTAATCCTTACAAGCACGCTAAACCGTTGATCAAGCTACTATTTTCCTCAAAATTATAGTAATTAGAAGTGCTTTGTTAATCAAATATTGAGGGCGATTGCAAAAGTTTTTTTGACAAATATGACTCTTTGGCTTATAGTGCAAAAACTTTCAAATTGTGACTCTCAACTCTGTCTGCTTTCAGCTATGATTGTAACTTCCCCAGAGATCACAATAAGAGACTCTGCAAAAAATCGATGAGGTTGCTCTGTTGCCGTTTTTTAAAGACCGGCAATTCCCAAGAACTGAATTTGCTATCAAACTTAACTAGTTTTAACTGCCACAATACGCAGACGACGATAATCGGCATACCAACTTCCCTCACGATATAAATCGGGTCTACATTTGCGTTCTATTTCTTGCAGAATCGCTTCTTTCTCTGCCTTCAAAACACCAGAAAAGAAAGAATATTCAGCGAACATCTTTAGCCAATTTTGTAACCCTTCCTCCCCTTGTAAAAGGGTCGGACGATTTAATAACCAAGCAAAAGTTAACTCAAAACCATTTTTTTCTAACAAACTGCCATATTCCACAATGCCAGGAAAATACCAAGGGTTCTTCCCTTCCGTTTCATAACCAGCCCCTTCAAGGGTTTCATAAACTGCATTAACAATCGCCCTCACATTACCCTTGCCCCCAAATTCAGCCACAAAACGCCCTCCTGGTTGCAAGGCGCGATTAACTCCTTTAATCACCTCTTCGGCATTCTTCATCCAATGCAATGCTGCATTAGAAAAAACCGCCGCAAATTCTTGGTTAAAATCCAACTTTTCCCCATCTTTCACCCTCAAATCTAACTGAGGATAGAGGCGTTTTCCCTCTTTAATCATCGTCAGGGAACTATCTACACCAACAACCTCTGTCCCTTGGTTCGCAATTTCTTTGGTTAAATGTCCCGTACCGCAACCGATATCAAGAATCTTTTCCCCTGGTTGTGGGGCAAGCAAATCCTTAATTCCTGCCCCCATTTGCGCCACAAAAGAATGTTTATTGTCATAAAGTTGAGGATTCCACTTCTGAGTCATTATTTTTTCAATCTTGATTTATGCCCAAAATAGGATGTTATCGAATTATCCCTATGTTTAAACTCAATTAAAGAAATCACCCTCATCTACCCAGGAAATGTTTAAAAAATTCTCCTTAGTATTGTGTCTTATCAATGGCATTATCTTGAGTGGTAGTGCAGTTGAAGCCCAAATTGCAGAACCTGCGACTCCCTCAACTTATGATGGAGATAATCTCTCTCCAGTTACGGAACCAGAAACTAAAACCGAGGAAGCAAAAGCTGTCTTAACCCCAGCAGATTTACCTCCTGGTTTCCAAAGTTTACCACCAGAATTTTCTGAGCAAATAGCTAGCCAGTTTCAACTTCTTAGCCAACAATTAGGACAAGGTAATCTTCAACCAGAGGACTATTTTGTTTTAGTTAATCCTAATTTAGCCAATTTGCAAATAGTGATGGGTTTCACCGGAGAAATCTCTGAAGAAGCCCTCGATAATTTTGATGCTAACTTAGAAAATATGCAAAAGCCGGAAAACAGGGAGCAAACCCTAGCTTTGATGCAAAATACTCTCAAGGATTTTCCTGGGTTGGAAATTGTTGACTATGAAGAACTTCCTTTGGAAAAACAGATAGCTGATAGTTCCACCGCTATGACAACAACCATCAAGTTACAAGGACGATCTTTTAAAGTTGATATGGTTGCTTTCCGGCGCAATGATCAAGGAGTGCTAACAGGAGTAATGTATTTTAATAATCAAGAACCGCAAGTATCAGTAGCAGAAGTTGCTAATAAATTAGATGAGCGTATCCTAGAGTTATCCCTAGCCACCGACTCAATAATCATTAACAACTGATAACTAATGCCCAACAGCAACGGCAGCCCTACATTGATAACTGATCATTGAAAACAGACTCCCCTTGCTAGAATTTAAGAAACATTACTTAATGATTATGGCCATGGAGTCGAAAGTAGAAATCTATACCTGGAGTCGTTGCCCTTTTTGTATCAGGGCTAAGGGTTTGTTAGATAAGAAAGGAGTTCAATACACAGAATACTGTATTGACGGCAAGCCCCAAGAAAGAGAAGAAATGTCTCAAAGGGCAAATGGGCGTACTTCTGTGCCGCAAATCTTTATTAACGATGAACATATTGGCGGTTGTGATGATCTCTATGCTTTGGAGTCGGCTAATAAGTTAGATGCTTTGTTAATTGCCTAATGACTAGTTGGTAATAGTATCTTTCCTTGTTCCCTATAGCCTTACGGCAACGCTTACGTTAACTTGTAAGCGTCTCCGCAAGGAGAAACCTTACTTCTTCTTCTTCTGTTTCCTATATGAAATTTGCTTTTATAATAGACCCTTTAGCTAAGCTAGATCCTGGACATGATAGTAGTGTTGCCATAATGGAAGCGGCACAACAATTAGGACATGAAGTTTGGGTAACTCAAGCTGAAAAGTTAAGTGTGGTTGAGGGTAAGGCTTGGGCGCTTTTAGAAAAAGTGGAACTTACCCCGGTGGAATTAGTTGAGGGACGTTGGGTTCCTGTGGTTGATTGGTATCAGGTTTCCCAAGGGGTGTTTATGGCTTTGGAAGAAATGGATGCTGTATTTATGCGAACAGATCCTCCTGTAACTATTCCTTACCTCTACACCACCCAAATTCTCGATTTAATCAATCCAGAAAAAACCTTAGTTGTCAATAAACCAAGAGGGATACAAGCAGCTAATGAAAAGCTTTATGCTTTAAATTTTCAATCAGTTATTCCCGAAACCATTGTTACCCAAGATAAACAAGTAATTAAGGAGTTTGTCGCTGAAAAAGAAGCCGGAGTCCTCAAACCTCTAGCCGGAAAAGCTGGGGAAGGAATTTTATTTCTTGCTGATGGCGATCGCAACTTAAATTCTTTGATTGAAATTAGTACCAAATGGGGAAAAGAACCTGTGATGGTACAAGCTTATTTACCTGCTGCTAAAGAAGGGGATAAAAGGATTATTTTACTCGACGGCAAACCCCTTGGGGCAGTTAACCGTATTCCCACAGGTAAGGAGTTTCGCGGCAACATGGCGGTAGGAGGCAGAGTTGCCGCAGTAGAGATCACTCCAAGGGAAGAAGAAATTTGTGAGTTGGTTGCCCCGAAGTTAGTTGAAGATGGTTTATACTTCGTTGGTATTGATGTTATCGGCGGTTACTTGACGGAAGTAAATGTTACTAGCCCCACAGGTATTAGGGAAATAGATCGTCTGAATAATGTTTCTTTAGGCAAAGAAATAATTCAATGGCTAGAAAATCGTTCCTAATCAGCAACTAGCCATTAGCCCTTAGCAAATAACAAAATCACTTAATTGCTGCTTTAACCCTAAAACAAAACTCTTCGATCGCTTGTAAACCCTCTTCTGGAGTTCCGGTGGCTAGACGCTTAACTATGGCACTACCCACAATTGCTGCATCTGCCCCCCATTCTTTTACTTGTTTGGCTTGTTCGGGTTGAGAAATACCAAAACCAACACCAATGGGTTTATCGGTAACTTTATGTAAGCTTTGTAATAAATCTTTAACCCTAGTTTCCAATTCCGAACGTACTCCTGTTACCCCAGTCACACTTACCAAATAAACAAAACCTTGAGATTGAGAGGCGATCGCCTCTATCCTTTCAATAGGGGAAGTTGGGGCAACCAGTAAGATAACTTCAATTCCTTTCTCTGCGGCGGGTTTGAGGAGGGTTTCTGCTTCTTCTAAGGGTAAATCTGGCACAACCAAACCTTTTACCCCAGCAGCGACAATTTGGTCAAGAAATGCTTCAATGCCCCGATAAAAAATGGGGTTGTAATAGGTGAAAAGAATAATTGGTGCAGCAATTTCCCCAGAAATATCCCGAACAATTTGCAAAACATCCTCTAACTTGACTCCCTTTGCCAAAGCCCTCGTCGCTGCGGCTTGAATAGTTGGTCCATCTGCGAGAGGATCAGAATAGGGAACTCCCAATTCAATTATATCTGCCCCTGAGCGATCAAGAACCTTGAGGGCGCGGGCAGTAGTAGCCAGATCCGGATCTCCAGCAGTTATAAAAGGAATGAAAGCACACTGAGAACGATTACGAAGGGCTTCAAAACAAGCGGAAACTGATGTCATTTAGAATTAAGTAATAAGTAATAAGTAATAAGTAATAAGTAATAAGTAATAAGTAATAACAGTTGTCACTATTTATTACCACTAGCAAATAGCAAATAGCAATTAGCAAATAGCAATTAGCCTTTTAATTTCTCTTCTTCAACTTCTGCTTGCAGTTTTGCTAGTTCTTCTGGGGACATTTCTTCTAAACGCTTTTGCAAGACGGCATCTTCGTAGTCCTTGATCTGTTGGTTATAAGTCATATTTTTTGTTCCTACCCGAAACAAATAGGTAGAAATCCAACCAAGCAAACCCATCACCAATAATACCTGACTCCAAACTCCTGCCGAGAGGCTATCAAGTCCAGCTATTTGCAAAACCAAGTAAGCTAAACCTCCAGCGATAAAGACACCAAAGGCAATGGCGATCGCATCAATTCTTCGCATACTGAATAAGGCGTTTATTGCCTACTAAATCTAGGTTTTGGTCGCAAATTTAAAAAGGGACTAAGTAGCAGTAATCCTGGGAAGAAGAAGAAGACTAAGAAGTACATAAAAGCCCGCTCAAAAGAAGAGGCTACATACCAGCGTTTTTGCAGGTAAAAGTAAAGCAAACCAGGAAGTACAACTAGATATGCACCGCTTAAGGCTAGGTACAACAATCCAACTAAGAGAGTTTGAGCTTCGGTAAATTCCATAGGCTTTTTATAATAATTACCAATCAATAATTTCTAATCACCATACCAGCTTTGATTGTACTACTTTTCAATTACCATCACAAACTTGCGGGTTATAGGGATATGTAACCTCAACCAAATAAGGGGTAGGTTGAGGATTCTTAGCAAATAGATCTGGAGCCTTCAAGTCTGCTTTGGCTTGTTCATCTAAAATATGATAACCAGAACTCCCTATCAAAAATGGCTCACCACTAATTTTACCTTCAGCATTAACTATAACTCCATAAGTAGCAGCGCCTTGGAGTTGCTCTCCATTAACTTTTTCTCCGAAGCAAGCCTCTTTAGGGTAATTACCACCTGTAGACAAATCTGGTTTTGAGATGTCTGGAGTTATACCTATTTGTTGTTGGACTGATTCTGCCCATTTTAAGGCTTTCACGTTAGCTTGATTATCTGCGGTGAAAGGTTCTACACGAGCAAGTCGTTCTCTTAATTGTGACGAAACTTCTTGAGTTTCGGGTGCTTCGCTACCTGAAATAGCTTCAGGTATGCTCTGCCCATTGTCAAATCCTTGATCCTTTTCTCGATCATTATTACTCGCAACTGGTGTTGTATTTTCAGCAGTGTTATCAGTTTTGCTGTCTTGGTTGGGAGTAGAATTAGAGTCTTTACTATCGTTTGGATTTTGTTCAGCCAGCCTTAGTTCTTTCTTTTTATACTCTTCTTGTAATCGCTGTTTTTCTGCTTCTAATTCCTGTACATCTTGTTTGCGTAGCTGATTAAAGGTTTTGTTTATATTTTGCTCATGCTTTTTCACTTGCTGACTTGCTAGTTTCTCAATCTCCTTTATGCTTAATTGCCTCTGTTGCTGTTGCTTTTGAGCCTGAGCAGGATTCTTACTTATTTTTGTCCCTGTAGAACCGCTATCACGACTACGGCGAGGAATTCCAGGAACAGTTCTTCCTTGTATCACACCAGGCTTTTTTTGACCAGTTAATTGGTCAGGATCAAGTAAAGCAAGTTCTGGAGGTCTTTCTAAATTTGGTAAACCACTTTGATTTATTTCAGAAGCATTGAGCAAACCTACAGGTTGAGACTCTTCTACTTCGGGGCTAGAATAAAAGCTAGGAACCGCCAATGCTGCAATGCCATGAACCCCAACCGAAGCGAGTACAGCAATACTGAAAGGCTGAGCTAAGGCGTTGGGAATACCTTTGATAAAATCAGAAAAAGACATAATAGTTAATTTTTAGTTAGCCGAGGTTAGGTTTTAACGGAATAAGTTTAAGTAGTAATTTATTAAACTCCGTTCTCATTCTAGTAATTGCTGAGGCTACTGTGTTATTTGGTCGCCATAAATTTAAGATATTTTTCCATTATCTAGCTGATAACTAGCAAAGTTTTGGCCTCGCCACAACCTTGATTCATGACGGATAAGTAAGCTTTATGTTGCTTTCAGGTTGACATTTGAGTAACCCCTTGAGTTTATGATTAAACAGACTGCCAGTGCGGATATTTTTGCGGCGATCGCAAGATCCTCTACACGGCGAGCTTTGTTAGAAAAGTTGCGGCAGGAAGAACAATCTGTCAAGTAATTGGCTAAACCTTCTGCTATTTTGATTACCGGGAATTTCCCAATACCTACGCATACTAAAAAATGTCGGCCCAGTGAAGCAGCAACATTTAGGCAAACAACGTAATTTATCTCCTGAATTCTCAACCCTTAAAAAAATATTACCTAATTATCTAAAAAATGCTAAAACTTTACCATCAACCCATTTCTGCTAACTCCCGTCGAGTTTGGATTGCACTATTAGAAAAAGGTCTTGCTTTTGAAGAAGTTATCGTCAAATTAGATGGAGATCAATTTGCACCAGATTTCCTTAAAATTAGTCCTTTTCATCGTATTCCTGTATTGATAGATGGTGATTTGATTGTAGTTGAATCTTTGGCAATTCTTGATTATTTAGAAGCTAAATATCCTACCCCAGCTTTGTTACCGAAAGAACCTGAATCTTTAGCTAAAGTAAGTATGGTACAAATGGTGACTATTAATGAATTGTTGCCAGCGATAACAAGGTTAAGCACCGAAGCTATCGGTATTACTCAAGAACCAGAAAAAAAGGAAAAGGCTGAACATAAAGCAATAGATGTGTTGAACTTTTTTGAGAATTTGCTAGGTGAAAATGAATATTTTAGTGGCGATAGTTTGACTTTTGCCGATATTACCGCCGGCACAGTGATACCAAGTTTACCTATGGTTGGTGTACCTTTAGATAATCATCCTAAGTTAGCTATCTGGTGCAATAAACTTTCAAGTCGTGATAGTTGGCAAAAAACGCAGTTTACAAAAGAAGAAATAGAAGCTTTTATCCCTCGTATGAAGGTTTTAACTAAGGCTTATTGGGATAAGTGAAAACATTGAGCATTTATCGTTTATCATTTATCATTTATCGAAATAAGCTTCTTATCTTAATTCTAAGACTTGTTTAGCAATTAGCAACTAGCGATTAGCAAATAGCAACTAGCAGTTAGCAACTAGCAACTAGCAACTAGCAATTTGATATAATACACTTCTTTAAATTAAGCAGAATAAAACTATGGTTGCCTCACAAACCACCTCTGTTTCTTTAACAGAAATAGCTAAGAAAACTCGCCAAGCAGCAAGTCAATTAAGTACATTATCCACCGCCGAACGTAATGAAGCTATTGAAGCGATCGCACAATCTTTAGAAGAGTATACCCCAGAAATTATTGCTGCCAATGAAGAAGATTGTCAGCAAGGGAAAATAGCCGCTATTCCTCAAGCTTTGTTTGCCCGGTTGAAGATGGATGCAACTAAATTGCAAGGTGCGATCGCTGGGGTAAGAAATGTGGGCAAGTTAAGCGATCCTGTAGGTGATATTCAAATTAAACGAGAGTTAGATGAAGGATTAGTTTTGCAGCGTGTTACTTGCCCTTTAGGAGTGTTAGGAATTATCTTTGAAGCCCGTCCTGATGCTTTAATTCAGATTACTAGTTTAGCAATAAAATCAGGTAACGGAGTTATTTTAAAAGGTGGCAAAGAAGCCCTCAATTCTTGTCAAGAATTAGTTAAAGCAATTCAAAAGGGCTTAAGGAAAACGAAAGTTAACCCTGATGCGGTACAACTCCTCACTACTAGAGAAGAAATTCGGGCTTTATTAGATTTAGACGAATATGTAGATTTAATTATTCCTAGAGGTTCTAATTCTTTTGTTCGCTACGTTCAAGATAATACTCGCATTCCTGTTTTAGGTCATGCTGAGGGAATTTGTCATTTATATGTTGATCAAGCAGCAGATTTAACTAAAGCAATTGCCATTACCGTAGATTCAAAAACACAGTATCCTGCTGCTTGTAATGCCGTAGAAACTCTTTTAGTTCATCAGGAAATAGCAGCTAATTTTCTACCACAACTAGCTAAAACTTTGCAAGCTGAAAAAGTAGAATTGCGAGGAGATAAAGCAACTCAAGAAATAATTGATGTGCAACCTGCTACTGTAGAAGATTGGAGTACAGAATATAGCGACTTGATTCTAGCTATTAAAATAGTTGATTCTTTAGAAAGTGCGATCGCCCATATTAATACCTACGGTTCTAAACATACCGATGCCATCGTCACCGAAGATCAAAAAGCTGCTACAAACTTCCAAAACCAAGTTGACGCAGCAGGAGTCTTCCACAACTGTTCTACACGCTTTTCTGATGGGTTTCGCTATGGTTTTGGAGCAGAAGTTGGCATCAGCACTCAACAAATGCCTCCTCGTGGTCCTGTGGGGTTAGAAGGCTTAATTACCTATAAGTACAAATTAACAGGAAATGGTCATCTTGCCGCTACTTATTCTGGACTCGAAGCTAAATCTTTTACTCACAAAGAGTTAGAATTATAGACAAAAAAATGCGATCGCAACATTTTTTCCTAAGAAAAGTACATCAGGTTGCTTTCCTTCAAAAAAAGTAAATATAATAAATATTTAATGGTGAATAATAAATTCCCTAGCACCTACTCTATCTTGTCTCAGACTCAATGCTTGCGAGTTAGCGATGGAAAGACGAGTTCTATCTTTGATAGTTGTTTCCAAGGAAGGCCATTCTCTGTAGGAGATACTTCGCGATCGCTGATTCTAATTTGGTCACAACTAGGGGACTTCGACAACCTTGAATATGCTTGGTGGCTACAGAAAGCCCAAGCTAAGCTAGAGGCAGAAAACATCAATGTTCGTGCTGTTGGTATTGGTGATCGCCCGGCAGGGGAAAAATTTTGTGACTATACTGGATTTCCCCCAACCCAGTTATTTGTAGATCCTCAAGCAGAGATTCATCATGCTTTGGGGCTGTATCGTGGCTTAACCAGAAAATTCCCCCTCCTCTCAACAGGGCAAAATGCTTGGTTTAACTTAATGTTGATGTGTGCAGGAATTGGTAGCCCTGGAACCCTTAAAGAAGTTTTGCGAGGTTACAAAGGCGATCGTCAAGCCCCCCAACTATTTAGTGATGATGAAATCATTCGTGGTACACCATTACCATCCTTCAAAGCCTCATCTTTTAAGCTAGCAGGGGGAAAAGGCTTTCAACGTCCTTTTGAACTAGCGACTCTGCGTTTACAAAATATGACTGAAGTTCTTAGTAACTGGAAAACCTATGTTCCAAACTCAACTTACTTAACCCAAAGGGGAGGAACTTTTCTTTTTGATGGGGAAGGAAATTTGTTGTATGAACATCGCGATCGCGGTATTCTCGGCTTTGCAGAGAATATGAGTGAGCCTCTCTCTTTTTTATTCAAAGCTAATGGCTAATAGCTAATTGCCAAAAGTTAAGGGTAAACGAAGCAGTATATTCAAAGCCTACTCCCAAATCCCTGTCTATTACTTACTACGACGGCGCGTAGAAGCAAAAGCACCACCTAATAAAGTTAAAGAAATTAAAGAAATTGAGCTGGGTTCAGGTACAGAATGTGATGGTGGCATTGCCATCGTACCAACCTTAAACTGATAAGCCAACTCCGAACGTCTAGGACGGTTGCCATCAACCCAAGCAAAATTAGATGTACCTGTGATCAGAAAGTTGTTACCAATATCGGTAATTTTCAAATAGTCAACTGTATCGCTATCATCAGAACTGACTGTACCGTCGTAAGCCATACCATCAACTACCAAATTACTAATCTCTGTAATGCTACCGTCTCCATTAGAGCGAGTACGAAGAAAAATGCTGTCAATATTGGCTAAATCTTGAACATCTTCTTTCATTAATTCTATACCAGCAACGGTATAGATAACCTTAGACCCATCATATTCTAAACGAAAATCAACTGGTTGATTATTGCCCCATTCCAATTCAGCAGTAGGCTTAGGTATTCCTCCTGGGCCGGGAGGCTCTACTTCTTGAATATCGATTTCAAAGTCTCCGTTACCAGAAATACCAATACGGCTTTCGGCAATAAAATCTTCGGCAAACTTACCTTCTCCTAGAAGCTGATTAAATTCTCCGTCTGTTAAATCAGTTAAGGGAGTAAAAGTAGCAGCATTAGCTGCCATTGTGCTTGTGACTATCCCTAATGTTGCTAGGGATAATGTAGAAACAACCTTAGTAGTTTTCATGGTTGTCGGCTCCTGAAATCTTTACTTGCTTATCTTGAGCTTAAGCCGACTTTTTTCTTTTTTCAATAAAAAACAAACAACTTCACACAAAAAAACCACGAATAATACTACACAAACTAATTTATCTAGAAGCTAAAAAAGTTACCGAATGCAGCCAGGGTTCGATATTTTTTGCCTGATAATTCTGTAGTATAGAGACTCAAGAAAATTAAGTTTTGACGTTCTGTTACTTGAAAGATAAAGTCCTGTAAAGATTCACTTTCCGTCTTTTTTGTTTTGGCCAGGTTGTTCATTTTTTGGCATTGATTATCAGTATTTAATGTAGCAGTAGTATGGTGACAATTTCCAGCTTTAATTACTGCTGCTAACTTAGTTGAAGCATATTCAAGATAAGCTGGTCGATTGGGATTAGTTACTACCATCGCAGCAGCAAAAATAGTTATGGCGATCGCACCTTGACTAATCTTCCTTTTTGGCAAGTCGCTACTCAAACCGTAGGGCATATAGGTTTTCATTTTGTTTAGCTAGCTCTAATTAAATAGTCCTCAAGTAAAAATGTTCGATTCAGGGTAAACTGTTCCGGAAATAATTACTGACCACAGCTAATCAATGACTTAAGCGAGACAGCCGATTTTCGTTTGTCAGTAGTTATGGCCTTTAGTATTCCCTTATTTTGGGTTTTAGTAGTGCATCCTAACGGAGGCCATCATCGGGCGACCTTATAATCTTTATAGTTTGTTTTTTGTTCTTTAAATGTAGTATTGGTGACAGCTATTACAATAGGCAATTCTGCAATAGAGGTAAGAAATCGCCATTTTTTCTCAACACAACGACAACCTATTTTCACAACTTTGATAACTCATTAGAGTCACTATCTAGTTGCTATAAAACTAAGTATAGGAAGCACAAAAGTTGTAACTAAAACTCTTCACCTTATTGTATCACTTGATACTGAAATTCGATTTATATCCCTCACCTCAGTCATTCCCCATGGAGCCATTCCCGAATATTTTCCGGTAGAGGAGTTCTCCTTCTGTTAGAAGGATTAATACAAACGTGTCTGGTTAGTGCTTCAGCCAATAGTTTCTCCGCTTCTGTAGCGAAGATTTGATAAGCGACTTCAAACTCACTTTCCTTTAATTGTTTAGGGGTTAGTTGAACTAATAATCTATCACCACAAAACATCGGGAAGAAAAAGTCTACAGAACTATGGACAATAGGAAGTACTGTAGTAGAACTATTAACTAATTCTTGGAAGTTAATTCCTGCATTAACTAAAGACTGTTCGTAAGCTTCATGACACATTACCAGGACATTAGCGAAATAGACAACACCCGCTGCATCTGTATCTGATAGACGTACTGTGCGAGGGAGTTTGTTCACTTTAGATGTTGATTTCCTATTCCAAAATAATAGCAGCTTTTGGATTAGTTTTGCATCTCCACAGGTTGATAAATTTTACCAAGACTACGGTCTTGATTAATTTCAATAACTATATCTACAAGATGGGGATTTTTAGTTAACGGAGTAATGAATAGTTCAGGATGAAGAGATTTCCAAAAATATTCCACAAACTGGTTAATTTCCTCATCTCCCATGCCAGCCTTTCCCGTAGCAATCATTTTGTGTTCTGCTTCTAAGCGCCACTTTTGGCTAAGACGATAATCCACAGGATAAAGAACAATCAAGCGGTCTAGTTTTGCCCAGAGGGGTAAATATTCCTGTAAGCGAGTATTACTAGCGATGGCAAAATCTCGATCTAGGTTGGTCAAAATAGGATGAGGTGCATTGTTAAACATTTCCTCATCTATAGGTCTAGCTCCCACAAACCAACCTTCAAATAAAATAATATCTGCTTTCTGGATCTGCTCAGGTTCAGTCCTATCTCCTGCCCCTTGCCACTGAGATTTATCAAAACGAGGTACACAAATAGTCTCAGTTGCGTTTCCTTGACGCAATTTATCTAATAATTCCATACCCAAAGCTACATCGTGAGTTCCCGGAGGGCCACGCCAAATTAAGCGAGGATCTTCTTGCTGCAAGAGTTTTCTATCTGCGTAGGTTTTATAAATATCATCAATAGATACCCCTAAAGTAGAGTAACCTAACTTGCCCAAAATTAAATAAATAATGGTGGTAAGAGTTGTTTTACCTGTTCCCTGGCCTCCTAAAATGCCCTGTATTAAAGGACGACCTAGCTTTTCTTTTTCTGAAGCTAACCATAGGGCTAAAGGCAACCACAAATCCCAGAGAGTTGCGATCGCCGCTTCTTGATTCTGGAAACCTAAATTTTGACAAAGTAGCCAAACCTCAGCATATACTTCCTGGAAAAGTTCTACTCTGGTATCAATCTTTTCTTGAGCATTATTAGCATCAAGACCAAAAGCCTGGGCTTTTTGTGGTTGGTTTAATTCTGTTTGCAAAAGTTCTTGATAAGCTGATTCACTTAACTTTTGCCCCGTAACTAACTGCTGTAATAATTTCTCTACTCGCAAAACCATTCACCCAATAACTAGGAATTTAGTTTAAATGCTTCCACAAATAAACCATAGGTTATACCAATCTTCAAGTTATTAATTACTTCTACCAACAAAGATGGTTTAGCTACTCCATTAACAAGACCCTTTTTAGTACGGCCATAAACAGTTCTGCTAACTATTTCTGTAAACAAAAGTACAAAACCAGCAGCAATAATATCCCAATCAGAAGTTTGTCCTGCGGTACTAGTAATAGCTGTACCAAGAAAGAAACCTAATAGTAAGCTAATTAAAATCAGAGCGATGCGCCGCCAAGGATTACTGAAAAACTGACCAATCTGAGTGCTGGTCAAAACTAAGAGATTGTTTAAACGAGTATTTTGCATATTGATTGAGAATATTTTCGACCACAGTTATATCGTACAATTATTAACTATTTACCTCTTGCTCATAGCTAAAAAGTTGTAAGTCTAGCCACGGTACGATTCTTTGGTTTTCTCTATTAAAGTGGAAAAGGACTAAATAATAAAAGACTGATTGTGAAATATATCTGCGTATTTTGTGGTTCTAGAACTGGTACTAATCCTAGCTACGAGCAAACAGCCCGGAATTTAGGTGAAATTATAGCCCAAAAAGGTTTTGGTATCGTGTATGGTGCTGGTAAAAGTGGCTTGATGGGGGCTGTAGCGGAAGCCGCCTTAACCGCAGGGGGTAACGTAATTGGGGTAATTCCTGATTTTCTCTCTACCAGAGAACCTACCCACCCTGGATTAAGCAAACTCCATATCGTTAATTCTATGCACGAACGCAAAGCACTAATGGCTAAATTAGCTGATGCTTTCGTAATACTTCCTGGGGGTTATGGAACCTTAGAGGAATTTTGTGAAATGCTGACTTGGGCGCAACTAGCTTTGCACCAAAAACCGATAATTCTGCTTAATATCAACGGTTATTATGACTCACTGCTCAAATTCTTTGAGCAAGCAGTTCAAGAAAAGTTCTTACTTCCCCAATACCGTTCTTTAGTCCAAGAAGTTAACTCTCTAGAAGAATTACTGCCCCTAATTGCCCATAGCTAGTTTTCATTTCTACTTATCTATTAGATCAATTGACAAAGCTATTGCTATAACGACGGCTAGCAACTGTGTATTCAACATTATTTAAAACTGATTGCCAAACTTGATAACCTTGGGAACTTAAGTGAATACCATCAGTAGTTAAATCTCTACGCATCTGACCTTGAGAATCCGTAAAATAGGGATGAAGATCAAGATAACTAGCCCCTTCTTCTTGAGCAATATCACGAACTTGTTGATTAAGATAAAGAATGCGAGAGTTAGGAATAGCCTCAAGGCGAGTAGGCAAAATTGACTGGACAACCACTTCTGCCTGGGGGTGATTTTGCTTAATGCGACGGACAATTAAACGAGTATTGTTGAGAATTGTCCAATTAGTTGCTCCTTGCCGCAAATCATTAATCCCCGCCATCACATAAATGGTTTCAGGATTAGTTTGAGCGAAAGTAGAAACTCGTTGCAGAATTTGAGTAGAATTTTCTCCTGAAATACCTTGATTGAGCCATAACTTCCCCCCAGGTAAAAGCTGACTGGGGAACCAAAGACTCAAAGAATCTCCCACCAAAACCCCTAAACGATTAGAACCTTGACCTTTAGATAAAGCCCTAGCTTCTTGCCCTAAAAGTTGTTTCCATTGTTGGTGAGTTGGTTGTTTTGTTGCCCTAGCCCAATCTGAATAGAAGCTATTGCCATTCAAGCGAGTATAAAGTTTTCCTGCTTTCAAAGCTGCCAGTCTTAACTGATATAACTGCGAACCAGAAGTTGGACTAACTTCTGAGAGCAGGGAAGACTGAGAAGGATTTAGTTGCGGTTTCATTAGTAGCTGCGACCTTGATGAGCTAAACTCCGGCTGACTATTTTCAATACTAGGAATAGTTTGTTGTTGAGCTAGAGAAAGAGAGACACTAGCTTCACTGACATCAAAAGCGCTCAAAAAGTTGCTTAGGGGGTTTTCTGGGAGAGGGGGAGGAGGAGGAACCTGTCCTGTGGCTAACAAAGTGATGGCTAGCAAAGAAGGATCGCTCATTTGATGACTCCATGACAATATCCTTTTACTTTGACAGCGACTTGAAGATGATTTCAGGAATTTTTGTCTGATTAAAATCCGTCAGGAGATGACTTGCACCTAGGGCAGTGTTACTTGATTTCTGTAAAAAAATTGTAAAGTAATGAGGAAACAGATAAATTTTGCCCAACAAACGGCTTATCTAACTGCCTAAATGAACTTAATTACTTCAAACCCTTACGAACTTTTCAACCATCACCCTGTTTATACCCTAGCTACAGCAACAGAATCCCCAGAAGCAAATGGAACTCTTGTATTAGCGGGGGTATTGCTTAGTTTAGTGATAATTTACTTCGCTAGTAAATTAGGGGGGGAAATTTGCGATCGCATCAACTTACCGCCTGTTCTAGGAGAATTAGTTGGCGGTGTTTTAGTTGGTATTTCCGTCTTTAAGTTACTTGTGTTCCCAGAAGGCGGCACAGAAGCTGGTGACTCCCTACTAATGATCTTCTTGCAGAAAACCGCAGGCATGACCCTAGAAGAAACTCCTGCTGTCTTTGCTAGTCAGAGTGAAGTGATTTCTGTTTTATCAGAATTAGGGGTAATCATTCTTCTGTTTGAGATTGGCTTAGAATCTGATCTCAAAGACTTGATTGAAGCTGGAACCCAAGCGGCTATTGTGGCTGTAGTCGGGGTTGTTGCCCCTTTCACCCTGGGTACAGCCGGTTTAATTTACCTTTTCAATGTTCCTATCGTACCAGCCATCTTCGCCGGAGCAGCCCTAACAGCAACCAGTATTGGTATCACCGCTAAAGTCCTAGCAGAAATTGGCCGCCTCTCCACCAAAGAAGGACAAATTATTATTGGGGCTGCGGTTCTAGATGATGTTCTTGGTATCATTATCCTCGCAGTAGTTACTAGTTTGGCCAAAACCGGAGAAGTTCAAGTTAGTAACATTATCTATTTAATCCTTAGTGCCGGAGCTTTTCTCATTGGAGCAATTTTCATTGGTCGCTTCCTTAATCCTTTTTTCGTCGGACTAGTGAACGGCATGAAAACCCGTGGCCAATTACTCCTGGTATCCCTGATTTTCGCATTCAGCTTGTCTTACATAGCCACAGCCATTCATCTAGAAGCTATCTTGGGTGCTTTTGCGGCAGGCTTAGTGTTAGCAGAAACAGAGAAACGCAGGGAATTAGAGGAACAAGTAATTCCTATTGCTGATCTTTTTGTACCAATTTTCTTTGTTTGTGTAGGAGCCAAAACAGATTTAAGTGTCCTCAACCCCGCCGTACCTAGTAACCGCGAAGGATTAATTATTGCTGCTTTCCTGATCGTTGTTGCCATCTTCGGCAAAGTTATTACAGGTTTTACCGTAATCGGGCCCGAAAAACTTAATAAGCTGGCTATTGGTGTTGGTATGATTCCGAGAGGAGAAGTAGGGCTAGTGTTTGCTGGGGTTGGCTCTGCTAGTGGGGCTTTATCTGAATCTACCGAAGCCGCAATTATCATGATGGTTATTTTAACCACTTTTGTGGCACCTCCTTTTTTAAGATTGGTATTTAAAGAACCATCAACAGAGGAAGCCGTCAGCAAAGAAAAAGCTTAAATCACCTCTGGTTAACAAATGCCAGGGAGATATTTCCCTGGCTCTTAATCAAAACATTGAAACTTGATTATTTTTTCCACGTCCGGTGATCTTACACCCTCAAACCCATAGTCACAGGTTGTATGATATCTTTCACAGAATAATCCCCCCTACTCCCTGAAATAAGGGCGAGTTTATGAGTATTTCTGATTATCTCTTAGATTGACCTCGAACCCGCCCCCACATTGCCCTAACCTAACCGATAACTTTTGCAACTAAACACCGATCTGGATATTTAGATACATTTCTATTGAGGAAAGATTAATTGTGAGACTTCGCTGGCTAGCACTAACTATTCTGAGTATTTTAATTTACTGTACTCCTGCTGAAGCAGGAAGACTATTACGTGCAAATTTCGATGCTCGGACAAGACAACTAAATTTTATTACTAACGAAGGGGTTCAACCTACTGCTAAGCTTATTTCCAATCCGACTCGTTTAATTATTGACTTACCCGGTACAAGTTTAGGAGGAACAACTAAAAACGAGAATTTAGGTGGTGCAATCCGCAGTTGGCGTATAGGTCAATTTGATGAGGGAACTACTCGTATCGTTATTGAACTGGCTCCTGGCTACACTATGGACCCAGAACAGATTAAAATTCGAGGCGCTTCACCAACTCAATGGTCAGCCGAGTTACCAACACCTCAAAGGGAACAAACCCCAACGACACCACCACCAACGACTAATAACCCTAATCCTCCTGATAATCTACCTCCCAATCCCCCTCCTTCTGACAATGGCACAGCAGGATGGCAAATTTATAATTTTCAAGAAACAGAAAATGGCTTTTTCCTCCGGGCTAGGGGCAACGAAAAACCCCAAAGACCTCGGATTCTACGCAGTCGTGACCAGCGTAGAATTGAGATTGAAATAGAAGGGGCAACCCTTGATGCTCGCCTCAAAGACCAAACTTTAAATGTTGGTCGCTTTGGAGTCAATCAAATTCGCTTCACCCAAGAGAATGACAAAGTTCGCTTGACTTTAAATGTAGATCGAGATGCTCCAGATTGGATAGCCGTTTATAGCGATTTAGGGGGAGTTGTTCTCGTTCCTAGGGGGGTTTCTTTTTCCGAATCGGAACCAGTTTCTGCCATAGAAATTTCTACCTCCGAATCAGAAGTTATTCCTGTTAGGGAAATTCCGACGCAAATTCCTGAAACTCCTACCCAAGAAAAATTAACTACTATTCAAGGACTAGAACTCAATCTCAGCAACACTCAACTCCTAGTTCTCGCTGATGGCCCTGTACAAGCTAGCAGTCGCTGGAATAGCAGTGCCGGGGTTTATGAAATTACTATACCCAATGCTCAAGTTGCCTCCCAGCCTAATGCTCCTCAATTAGGTTCTAATAGTCCCATCGCTCGCATACGACTGCGTAATAAAGACGAAAAAACCGTCGTCATTTTAATCCAACCGGCTTCTGACACTCAAATTGGCGAACTTAATCAGCTTAGCGAACAAGTATTAGCTTTAGAGCTACGTTCTGCCCCTATTCGTCCTCCTAGTAATACTCAACCCCAAATTCCTCTACCCACAGTTCCCCAAGGCACAACTCTGGTTGCTGTCGATCCTGGCCATGGAGGTAAAGATCCTGGCGCAATTGGTATTAGCGGTTTGCGAGAAAAAGAGGTGATTTTACCTATTGCGAGGGAAATTGCTCAATACTTAGAACAGCAAGGTGTCCGTACGTTAATGACCCGCTCCGATGATACCTTTGTTAGTCTCCAAGGAAGGACTGATTTAGCTAACCGGGCTGGGGCTGACCTATTTGTCAGTATTCACGCTAACTCCATCAGTCTAGACCGCCCCGATGTTAATGGTTTAGAAACCTATTACTACAGTAGCGGTCAGCAATTGGCCCAAACTATCCATCGCAGCATACTCCAAAATGTTGATATTGCAGATCGCGGAGTTCGTTCCGCCAGATTTTATGTTCTCCGTAATTCTGCCATGCCTTCAGTACTAGTAGAAGTAGGCTTTGTTACCGGTAGAGTCGATGCTGACAACCTTTCTAACCCAAACTTTCGTAGTCAAATGGCGGCGGCGATCGCTCGCGGTGTTTTAGAGTACATTCAACAATATCGGCTTTAGGTATATTTTCTTTACTCCCATGCTAGTGTAGCTCTTATCAGTTTTTTACGACCTAAATCCTTATTTTATGAATCAATTGAAACCTAGTCCCATTGGTGTTTTTGACAGTGGAGTCGGCGGATTGACTGTGTTACGAGAACTTAATCGCCAACTACCTAATGAATCAATTCTTTATTTTGGCGATACTGCCAGATTGCCTTATGGCACACGTTCCCAAGCAGAAATTTTGCAATTTGTGCGGGAGATTCTCACTTGGATGAAGGATGAAGGAGCAAAAATGGTGATTATGGCTTGTAACACTAGTTCTGCTCTTGCTCTAAATACAGTACGTTCTGAGTTTGAGCTACCAATTTTAGGTATTGTCTTACCAGGTGCCAGAGCCGCTATTGAACAGCAAGGGAAACGTATCGGTGTTATTGCTACTCCTGCGACTGCTGCTAGTAACGCCTACCGTAATGCGATTTTAGAAGCTGCTCCTACTACTCAAGTTTGGCAGATGGGTTGTCCGGAATTTGTGCCGATTGTTGAACAAGGGCGCATCAATGAGCCTTATACCAAAGAAGTGGCAAGAAAATATTTAGCACCTTTATTAGAACAGCAAATTGATACTTTAGTCTACGGTTGTACCCACTATCCTCATTTAGCCCCCATTTTGAGTTCGCTCCTACCTCCTTCAGTTCGATTAATAAATCCTGCTATCTCTGTAGTTAAAGCGGCTGAACAAGAACTGGAACTCTTAGGTTTAAAAAGCACTCTAACTTCTCCCCCCACTCAATTTTGCGTGAGTGGGGAACCTCAACAGTTTGCTCAACTTTCTCACCGCTTACTGGGCTATACTCCCTTTGTCAAACAAATCTACCTTACTAAGCAGGCATCAACTATAGCAATGCCTTTAGAAAAGGTAGATTAGGTTTTAATTTATTTGGTGAGTAGTTTAGTTGATTAATTAACTAAATTTCGTATCACGAGATGGTGCAGGCGTTCCTTTTAAGGGACGCTGCGCCAATGTCAACAGTAAATAAACTGTTAGCAAGTAACCAGATGCAACAACTAGAATCATCACTTATATATCTCCGTAACTCATAGAAGGTGGAACTTTAGATAACACAAAATAAGGTAAGTATTTACCTGATATCAGCTCAAATTTAGGTACAACAGCGCTGGCCTGAAAGTATTACTGCTTGCAGGTAACTAAAAAGGTATATAAGGTTTGAGCTGAAAAACCTGCTGCTATTGCTGAGCTAGCAGATATTAAGAGTTTTGGTATGACTTAATCTAGAACTCCCTAAGAAATGATATTTGAGTTGTTCCAGTTACTAATTAAACTCAAGGTGTAGAAAAACAACAGCTACTCATCAATGATAAGATTCATAGCAATCTACTCCTGTAGCACAACCAAGATCATTTTTAGTTCGTCCTGAAGTCTTTTGATCGTAAGCTTATAGACTCACTCTAGCTAAACCCCAAATCTCATAAAACCTATTTTAAGAATTATCAGATATGGGAAACATAACTTCAACTTGACTTAGCTTATTTGCGCCAGGTAAAAATACTGACTGCTTTTCTTCTAAATCGCTAATCTATAAACGAACAAAACCCTTACTATTAAACTAACACAATATTGCTTAGTATTAAAGGGTTTTTGCCAATTAATTTTCTAGATCCATACAATTACTTATGAGATGTTTAGCACTCTATTTCTAGACTAAGGCTTCCCTCTCAGGAAACCATGGCTTAGAATAAATTAAAGGATATGTAAACTTTCGTAAATACTGCGCCCAATTTGGCTAACCCATGACCTCAGTTACCTCTCTTTTTGCCCCTGTTGATGCAGACCTGTGTATCCTGACAGAGAACCTTAAAAAATTAGTGGGTGCGCGACACCCCATTCTCTACGCCGCAGCAGAACATTTATTTGGGGCGGGAGGGAAACGAGTCAGGCCAGCAATTGTTTTGTTAGTGTCGCGAGCTACTTTATTGGAGGGCGAACTCACCCAACGCCACCGACGATTGGCCGAAATCACTGAAATGATTCACACAGCTAGTCTAGTCCATGATGATGTAGTAGATAGATCAGATATTCGTCGCAGTGTACCTACGGTTAATAGTTTGTTTGATAACCGCATTGCAGTCTTAGCCGGAGATTTCTTATTTGCTCAATCTTCGTGGTACTTAGCTAACTTAGATAACCTAGCTGTAGTAAAACTACTCTCAGAAGTGATTAAGAATTTTGCGGAAGGAGAAATTCAACAAAGTTTGAGTCGCTTTGATATTGGCTTATCCTTAGAAGCTTATTTAGAAAAAAGCTATTACAAAACCGCTTCCTTAATTGCCAACAGTGCTAAAGCGGCTGGACTTTTGAGCGGGGTATCTGAAGAAATGGCTGATAGTATTTATAACTACGGCAAGCATTTTGGTTTAGCCTTCCAAATAGTTGACGATATTTTAGATTTCACCGCTTCAACAGAAGTACTGGGTAAGCCAGTAGGTTCGGATTTAATTAGTGGCAATATTACGGCTCCGGTATTATATGCTATAGAAGAAAAACCTTACTTAAAAGTCCTAATTGAGCGAGAGTTTAGCCAAGATGGAGATATAGAACAAGCCCTTTCCTTAGTTAAAGAAAGCCAAGGTATAGAACGTTCTCGCGAACTAGCGGCCCATCATGCTTGTTCAGCAGCCCAGTGTATTGCGACTTTAAAACCTTCGCCATCTCGTGAAACCCTGATCGAAATAACTGATTATATTTTGAGTAGGATGTATTAGAGTAGACCTTTAATTTTCACAACTTAAAATTGTGACTCTTTTCTGCTCCCTTTACTAAATCAAGCAATATCTGGTGGTAAACTATTAGGATTTGCCCTGAATTGCTTTAACTGGGCTTGTATTAGTTTTTGTAGGTCTGTACGACGAACCTCAACTCCAGCAGATAAATTACTTGGTGTTTCTACAAAAACCGTACTATCTGCCTTCTCAATAGCAAACATTTGGAACAAAATGTGAGTAACCGGTACTGGGGAAGCTATAACTTGAGGATCACAAGTTCCTTGAAAACTAGCAGCATCTTTGAGGGTTGCAAAAGCATAGATGACGTTTTTTTCCAATGATTGTTGGGCGCGATTACTCAAAGTAGTTAATACCCACTCTCCATCTATGGTCTGGAGAACGTAATATTCTAAATGTTTGAGTTGACTAGCAAAAGCTTTGAGAATGGGAGCAATAGCCACTTCCATAACCTGGGGAGTCAAACCATCAGCGGGGGCATTTTCGACTAAAAGGGCAATTTGTTGTTCTAACTCCATTGTTTTTCTCTTTTATTAGTTATTGGGACTAAATTTATTGTGAGCCTAAACCAGGTTAAAAGGTTAACCTTCTGTGCTAGTGTCGTTGTTGAACATTAATCCTTAGAAGGAAATCTGCCAGCGCGTGGAGGTAATTTTTCAACTGCTATTCAGTAAATTCCGGCAATCGACTAAAGCTTCAGAGCAAAACTGTCGATCTGTTGCCGAACGTATTGCCAATGAAGTAGCGAGAATTTGTCAGCAAAGCTCTCGCATTCAAGCTTCTGGCGAAATAGAAAACTGGGCCAAAAATTAGCTAACCATCGCTTAGAACAGTGCCTGCATTACTATGGCTTAGGTTCTAATCGAGGCAGAATCGAATTACAGAGTACCTTGAGTGCCATTATCTACCGCTACATTTCTCCTCCAGGTGCGATCGCCAGCTATCAAGCGAGATTGACTTTAATTGAAGACTTTTTACAAGGTTTTTATGCAGAAGCTTTGAATGCTTTTAGGCGAGAGGCAGAACTTCAAGAACAATACTCTCCTCGTACTCTTTTGGAACTTGGGGAATATATGGCCTTTTGCGAACGCTATGGCAAAAGGCGTATTCCTTTACCAGGGAAACGCTCTCAACAGTTAATTATCCTACGGGCCCAAACCTTTTCTCAACAACAACCTAGCGAAGCATCAGTGGATATTGATGCGGCTGGGGATGGAGGGAGTTTAGACTCTAATCGAGGTTGGAATGACCCCACAGTCCAGCAACTAAGGGAAGTCATGGTAGAACAAGAATCTACCCCTTTAGAGGCGAATTTGCGGGAAAAGATTATTGAGGAGTTAATTGCTTACCTAGAAGAAAAGCAACAAAACGAGTGTATAAACTACTTTGTTTTGCGCTTGCAAGACCTTAGTGCCAATGAAATTGAGCAAATTTTAGGGCTAACTCCCAGAAAAAGGGATTACTTACAGCAGCGCTTTAAGTACCATCTTATTCGTTTTGCCCTTTCCCATCGCTGGGAACTAGTGCATCAATGGTTAGAAGCTGATTTAGAACGTAATTTGGGTTTAACCCCCCAAAAGTGGGAAATTCTCACCGAGAAACTAAGCCCTACTCAAACTGAGCTATTGCGACTTAAACAATTAGAAACCCCTACAGCAGAAATTGCCAAGGAACTATCCTTAACAGTAAATCAAGCTGAGAAACAGTGGTTCAAATTACTCGAACTCGCTTGGGACATTCGTAATCGTTCAGTATCCGGATCGGACGCATCTCCAGATGAATAGTGACATGAATGAAAACTCGGATTTTCTGTATAACCAAATACTAAGCTGGTTAACTGAAGAATCTAATTCAGACCAATCGTCACCTCAAGGTGGCGAACCAAATCAAGTTGATTCTGCCGAAGAATCAATTGCAGACGGGGAAATTGAGCAGTTAAATGACCTAGACAGAGGACAAAATAAAGAGCAATCTTTACCTTCTGGTTCCAAAAAACCAACTCAATCCTCTCAAAAACTCGACATGGGAGATACAACACAAGTGAAAAACCGTTTCCAATCGCTTTTAAAGCGCAAATTACTAGCCGAAATAGAAAGTCACCCACCTTTGTTTCCTTGGGAGACAGAAAATTCTAGCTATGAATCCGAAAGTAGTGACTCTGTGATCAATAACTTAGTTCCTTTCCAAAGATTGTGGATGCCCCAACTAAGTAATTTAGGATTACCTAAAAAGATCCTTGTTCAGTTGTTAGATGCTTGTTCAACTGCTATGCAATCCCACAGGCCTGAAGGGGCTAAAATGGTACAAGCTGTTAGTGCTTTATTTCCTAAGCAGTTTCAGTCCCTTAACCAAATGGCTGGAATTGTCTTACTAAGCAGCCCTGCTCGCGGTACAGAATTGGATTTACCTTCAAGGGATTATGATACAGCGACAACTCAGCAACAAATGGCCATGTCTTTAATTGCTGCTAGGGAAATTATTAATAATCTCACCATTAATCTTTCTCCTAATCAGCCCTCAGTGGAACGTCAGTGGCAAACTACAGTTGGTTTAGTTGGTTTGGAAGCTGAGTATCAATCTGCAAAAGAAGAGGGTTCTGTCTCTTCTAAGGCATCTTTGAGGGTTAATGTTAGGCTTCCTAAAGGAGGTAGTGTGACTTTACAGACACCCCAAGAATCGGCCAAGGCTGAACGTACCTACCCTGGACATCTCAGTGTAGAGTTGTTTGACTGGCAACCAGGACAAATCTACTCCTTAGAAATTCGTTTGTTTGATCCAGACCAAACTCCTTTAAACTTTGTTTTAGCAATTAGTGAATAGTTTTCTGGGCAGTTACAGGTTAAAAATAGGGAAGGTTGAAAGGTACGAAGAATAATTTGTACCCTGTAACTTATAGACCTTTTAAAGCTGCAACTGCGACCTGTGAAAACTTTGCGACTACAACATCTACCTCTAGTTAGGAAAATCTGGCAGCGTCTGGAGACAATGCCTTTACCACCAACAGAGGAATCTATCCTGCTACGGATATTAGTCCAGGGATTGGTAGCTGTAGGCATTGTCGCTACAGATGTGGCTGCGGGTACTCAATTAAGCTTGTGGGCTATACCTTTAAGCTGTGTCGGTGCTATTTGGAGTTGGTATCGACGGCGTAAGCGCAATGTTATGGTGAAGTTTCTTCTTGCCATAGGTATGTTACTAGCTATGGCTAGTTTTTTTGGGAATTTATTTTCTAGTTTGAATGATACTCGCCTTGTCCTAGCTGAGTTATTAATTCAACTACAAGTTCTTCACAGTTTTGATTTACCTCGGCGTAAAGATTTAGGCTACTCCATGATTATTGGGTTAATCCTTTTGGGGGTAGCTGGTACGGTTTCGCAAACTTTAGCTTTTGCACCCCTGTTATTTCTGTTCTTAGTTTTTGCTCTACCTGTTTTAGTTTTAGATTATCGTTCCCGTTTGGGGTTAGTTGAAGAAAAAAGGAGGAGAAAAAACTCTAGTGAACAGGATTTAAGGGAAGGGGATAGAAAACTGTCTCTTTCTAGTCTTAAGTCTTCCCTTTTTGTTATTCTTTCTCCCCAACGTTGGCTTTTTTTGCTAGGAACTATTTTGGTTTTAGGGTTGACTATTTTTCTTCTGATGCCTCGTTTTCCTGGTTATCAACTCCAAAGTTTTCCTGTTAGTGCGCCAATAGATTTAGATAACAAAAGTTTTGAGCAACAAAATCAGGGTATTGTTAATCCTGGTTATGGCAACCAAGAAAATGGTGACGGAGAAGGTAGCGGTAGTGGCGAAACAGAAGCCCCAGGAGAGATAGATGATACCTTTTACTATGGCTTTAATAGTCAGATTAACCAAAATCTCCGGGGAGAAATGACTCCCAAGGTGGTTTTGCGGATACGCTCCCAAGCACCAGGTTTTTGGCGGGTAATGGCATTTGATCGCTACACTGGCAAAGGGTGGAAAGTTTCTCGTGAAGATAAGTTAATTCAAATTGAGCGCCCTAGCTGGTCTTATCAATTTTATCTTTCTCCTCCCCGTACCACAGCACCAACTAAGCGAGTAATTCAAAGTTATACAACAGTTACTGAGTTACCTAATATTATTCCGGCTTTAACTTATCCTAAGCAACTTTATTTTCCTGCCAAACAAGTTGCTATAGATTTAGAAGGGAGTTTGCGATCGCCCCTTGGTTTAGTAGAAGGATTGACCTATACAGTAATTTCAGAAGTACCTATTCGCGATCGCAGTTTATTGAGGAAGGCTTCAGAGGAATATCCAGAGAAGATCGAAGAGTATTATTTACAAATTCCTCCAGAAATCCTAACTAAGGTGAAGCAGCGAACAGAAGAACTTTTAGCTAAATCCCCTAATCCCCTAACTTCCAGTTACGAAAAAGCCCTTTATCTTGCCCAAGCTATCAAGCAAAGTTATGAAGTTAAAACTGATTTACCCTTTTTTGAGAAAGATGAGGATTTAGTAGAGGCTTTTCTATTTCGCCATCAAGGAGGCTACCCAGATCATTTTGCTACCGCCTATACTATGATGCTTCGTTCGGTAGGTATACCTGCCCGGTTAGAAGTCGGTTTCGCCACTGGACAGTTTAACCCTTTTACTGGACTTTATGTGGTTAAAAATACAGATGCCCATGCTTTAACAGAAGTTTATTTTGGTGATTACGGTTGGTATGCTTTTGATCCTATTCCTGGCCATGAAATAGTCCCTCCTTCTATTGAAGAAGTGGAAACCTTCAGTGCATTACAACAATTTTGGCGTTTGATTGCTGGTTGGTTGCCTTCCCCTGTGACTAGCTTTTTGGGGGAAGTTTGGCAGCAAGTTATTGTGAGGATAATTCGCTCTATTGCTTGGTTGTGGAGATTTTTCTCTAGTACTTGGCTTGGCTTGTTTACAGGTATTATGGCCGCTATTGGCTTTAGTTTTCTGACTTGGTTAGGTTGGAATCAACTGCAAGCTTGGGCCCGTCGTCGTTGGCTAGCTAAGTTAGCGCCTATGGAAAGATTGTATCAACAAATGCTCAAATTATCTGCTGAGCAAGGATATCCTAAAAACCCTGCCCAAACCCCTTTGGAATATGCCCAAAGTGTACGGGGAAATTTGCAAAGTGTTAGGGCTGATATCATTGAAGAGATTTGTCAAGGATATGTAGGCTGGCGTTATGGGGATAAGACACAAAATGTTTCCTATTTGCAAGGGCAGCTACAAGCATTACGGCGTAGTCTCAGAAGAATCAATTAATCAGGTACATTGACAGCACCATTTTTCTGCAAATATTGTTTCTGTTCTTCTGTCAATCCTTTAGCATCAGTAAAGATTGCTTCTCTTACCTCAGCATCTGTTAAATCTACTTCAGCTAAAACACTATTTTCAAAGTTAGCATTCTGTAAATTAGCACTTCTGAAATTAATTTGTGATAAAGTTGCTCTTTCTAATTTAGCATCAAATAAAGAGGCAGAGGTAAAGTCAATTTGTGTTAAAGTGCTGCCTTGTAACATGGCTTCTGATAATTCTGCTTGTTGTAAAATTACCGCTCTCAAATTAGCTTCAGCTAAGTTAGCAGCAAAAAGATTTGCTTGAGTTAAATCAGCTTCAGCTAAGTAAGCATGAATAAAGGTAGCCGCTTCTAAATTAGCTTCGCGCCAAATTGTTGCCAATAAATTTGCTCCCTCAAACCGAGCTTTTCTTAAGTTAGCATGGCTAAAATTAGCTTGGGGAAAGTTAGACATACTCAAATTTGCTTTGCTTAACTCAGCATTACTAAAGTTAGCGGCTTTTCCTTTTGCTTCACGAAAATCTGCTCTTTCTAAAACCGCAGCCGTTGCCGCAATATTATCTAAAATAGCGCCGTAAAAGTTAGCAGATTTTGCTTGAATATGGTTCATAATAGCGCCACTAAAATCAGCATTGGTTAAAGTAGCTTCGTTAAAGTTAGCACCAGCTAAGGAAGCCTGACTAAAGTTAGCAAAAATCAAAGTAGCTTCAGAGAAATTAGTTTCTTGACAAGAGGTTTTAGTGAAGTTAGATCGACGCAAGTAAGCTTTACTAAAATCGCCTCGGTCTAGGTTTTTACCTTCAAGATCAACTTTACTTAGTTCTGCTTTAGCTAAGGATTCTCCTTTTTGGATTTTGGCAACTATTTCACTGGCAGTAAATAGAGTCATAATGATGCTTTTGAAAAGACAAATTTATTTATTTAACTTATAGTAATCTTGCAACCACTGAGTTAAGTCGCTATTAGTTTGAAAATTCCACATAGCTTCTCCTAAATCTTCTAATTCTTGAGCTTCTAAGGCTTCAATAGAAGTAATAGCTTCTGAGGTTAATTCTCCAAAACGGCGCTCAATTTGCCGTAATAACAAGCTTCTTTCGCCTTCGATTTTTCCTTCTTCTAAACCTTGTTGCAATCCCTGTTGTAACCCTTCTTCTAAACCTTGTTGTAACCCTTCTTCTAATCCCTGTTGTAACCCTTCTTCTAATCCCTGTTGTAACCCTTCTTCTAATCCCTGTTGTAACCCTTCTTCTAATCCCTGTTGTAACCCTTCTTCTAAACCTTGTTTTTTAGCAAAAATCATTGCACCTTGACGATCAGCAATGAACATTTCCTGTTTATGTAATTTCTCTAATTCTTCTACACTCAAGCTAGCTTGATTAGCAATGTTCAAGGCTTTTTCTATTTGTGGTATCTGTCCCATTTTTTCTGGTATTACTTCTAAGTTTTGCGCTTCTTTAATAAAGTAGATCCATTTATCCGTAACACTTTCTAAATCTTCTAGTTTTTTGTTAAACTTAGGCAATTCTACAAATACTAGCTTTAATTCCTCTTCCTGATAAGCAATTTTTTCTTCTTCTTCTTGAAAATGGAAACGAGTAATTACTTTCTGGCTTGAAGAAAATAAAGTAAAGTCAGTGATAGTTAAAGCAATTACTGGTGCAAGATCAGAATATCCCTGTCCAGATTTAAGTTGATTACCGTAGGTTTTGCAGAGGTTGTAAACTACTCGTTTTTTAAAAGCCTCTACGTTCCAGATTTGCATCTCGATGATGACGCTTGTGCCATCATTTAATACTGCTTTAACGTCAAGATAACTATCTTTTAAATCAACGATATCACTAGGGTTATAGGGGTCAATAATTTTCAAATCTTCAATGACAGCATCACCGGAGTAAATGGTGGCATTGAGGAAGGAAATGAGAATATCTTTACTTTCATCGGAACTAAATATTTTTTTGAAAGCAAAGTCAGTTTTAGGTGAGATGAATCTCATTGGGGTGAGGATAATATAGCTAGTTGTTATACACTTATTTTAAGCCAGCTAGCTTCTGAAACCTGAAGCAGTTGCTTGATAGTTATTGCCCTGCATTTATGGGATAGAAAGACTGGGCAACCACTACTAAGCTGTCAGGCATTTAATTTACTTATTAGGTTTGATGGGGAGAGGGTTTTAGGGCTTATTTCCTAGTTGAGTAATACACAGTTTAAATGCACATCAGCTTAGCAGGAAACACTATCCTTAAGTTTAAGTTGTTTTGACTAAGACAGAACCCTCTTCTTCTTTCACTTCATAGGTTGCTAAAGGTTCTTGGGCAGGGCCTTTCAGTACTTCTCCATCGGGGGCAAACTGGGAACCATGACAAGGGCAAACTAAATTTTTAGCCTCAGCATTCCACTCTACAGTACAACCTTGATGGGTACACATTGGGCTAACAGCAGCTAGACTGTTATCTTCGTTGCGGACTACGATTAAGTCGTTTTTCTTTTGTAAAAGGTAGCCTGCTTCATCTAATTCAGTGGTTGTACCAGCGACAATAAAGCCATCTTCGCGAGGGCCTTCAGCAGCAGGAGTTTCTTCCGGGGAGGTTTCCGTTTCTGCTTCTTCGGCTTCAGGACTACAAGCTGCGATCGCAACGGGTAAAGAACTAGCTAAAATACCAACACTAACCCAACCTAAAAATTTACGACGTTCCATAAGTGTTTCTCCTCAATTTTAAGTTATTAATTATCAACCTTCAACTTTAACTGTCCCATCATATCTGTTTCTGCTGGTTTTTTACGATTGAACCAACCCTTATGACGTACTGTTGCTGCCAAGACAAAGAGTAAATCTAAACCCACTAAACCAGCTACCATTAACTCCGAACCCCCCGTACTGAAACCGTAGCTGTGCAAACCAGTACCCAGAAAAAAGTTTACTCCATACCAGGCCATTAATACAGCATTGAAACATACTACACTAGCTACTGCCATACCAAAGTTAGTTAGCCAACCAATGAGACGGCCATGTAAGGGGACAATGTAGGAGATTAAGGCAATTAAGGCCCAGGTTTCTTTTGGGTCCCAACCCCAGAAACGTCCCCAGGAGAAATGCGCCCAGATGCCGCCGAGAATTACCCCTGCGGTGAGAAGTAGGACTCCTACTTGTAAAACGCCATAATTCCATTTAGAGAGGTTTTTAATTTTTTCTGTAGCTTGGGGGGCGAAGAGATAGTAGCCCAGGATGATGTGACCTAAGCCTAAAGCGAGGGCAAAGCTGGCATAGCTTAGGGTGATAGTGGGGACGTGGATGCTTAACCAGAAGTTATCCCGCAAAACCGGAACTAAGGGTTTGATGCTAGGATCAAGGACAGCAGGGAGACTGTCGGCTAAAACTAAGCAAACAACGGATAGGGGGGCTGCTGCCAGGAGGTAGTATTTGGCACGATAAATTAGTTCAAAAACTAAAGCGATCGCCGCTAAACCAAAACCGACCCAAATTACCGACTCGTACATATTGGTAACAGGAGGCCGGCCGGCAATTTGCATTCTTTCCCAAAAACCGTAGCTATGAATGGCAATACCAACTACAAAGATGCCTATTGTTCCCCAGTAGAAGTTGAATTTCTCTACCCCTACTACTAATAGCATGATTGCAAAGGCGATCGCATATAGTCGCCAAGCTTTGGCAAAGGGATGTAAGCCGTAGAAGTTAACTTCCCGTTGCAGGAGGGCGTGATTAGGATAAATTTCTGGACTAAGGGCGCGGAGTTTATCTTGTAATTTGCCACCAAGTTCACCCAAAACTTGGTAATGTTCAGGGCTAGAGAGATAAACTTGTTTCAACATTTCATAGTCAGCAAGTACCGGGGCAACCTGTTGGGCTTGGTAATATTGGGTTGCTTGCTTCAAACCTACCCACTTTCCTTTAATATCGCTGGGGTGGGGTACTAAAGGTAATTTGTTTACCCCCACTGTGTCAACCAGCAAAGCCAATCTATCTTCAATGGTTAAAGCTTCCCTCTCATCCCTAGTTAAGTCGAGGTTGTCAGCTTCCTTTTGCCTTGCATCGAGGATAACGGAACCTAAACTGGAACTAATTAACTCTTGGAAAGTAAAATACTTACGTTCAGGATCTAGTCCTACTTTCTCTTTGAGGGGACGGTAGCTAAAGAGAATAAAGGGTTCTTGATTCCAATCTCGGTCATTAAACCACAAAGAAAGGTAGGTTTGCAGATAACCTAATGTTTCCCCATTTTTGGGGCGATAGTTGGCACGACCATGAATTTGCGCTACAGTTTCCTGGGCTACTGTGGCTAAAGGCTTTTTACGTCCATCTAGTTGCACTGCCATAGTTTCTAGGGATTCCCAAGAGGAGGCTTGAAACTGGCTAAAGGGAATCAGGATTAAGAAGATGCCTAAACAGAGTCCGATGATGAATTTGAGTGGTTTGTTAATCATATTTATTGTAGGTTGCAGGTATTTGGAATTGGGGGAATAGCGTCTAGCAAAAGTAATAAGTTGTAGGGGCGATCCGTTTCCCAAATATTGTTGATAAATCAAGGTTTGAATTGGATCGCCCTTAATCTCCAGTCCCTCAATTGACGGTTAGCAATGGCTTGGTTTGTGCTTCTGTTGGAGTTGGGTTTGGCTGTTCGGTTAGGGCAGGTTTGGGTTTTAGTTTTTTAACTAATACTGGGCCGTAGAACATTACGGCAATGCCTATAACTACTAAGGCTGAACCTATCCAAGTTAAAGCTGTTACCCAAGCAGGTTCTCGCTTTACCTGTAGGGTTGACTGGCGTAAATCTCCGGGATTCCAGGAGGCTTGGGCAATTTTCCAGCCTTGATACCAAGTGGGATGATTCATCCAGACTTTGCGTTGTTGAGTTAAGCCAGTTTGAGGATCTTGCAGGCGGATTTGACTTGTCCACATGGCTACAGATTCGCTGCCTTCATTCCGTTCCACAATAAAGTCTTCAAGCTGAATATTAAAGGGAAGTTGCAAGACTTTCGGGCTAAAGGCTGCAAAAATATCCCCTGCTGTATCATTGATAGTGGTTGCTTCTCCCCAAGGCAACCAGGTTTGCGTTCCAGTTTCCGTTCCTACCAACAGGGCAGGAACCCCTTCAAAGTTAGGATTATCAACAGGTACAACTTGACGCTTAAGCTGGGCTTGAGGCATAAATTCTTCTAAGGTGATTTGGAAATCTGCCCAACCGGGAGTGATAACTTGACCAACTTCTAAGGAACCAGATTTGAAACCACGGGAAGATTGCGCACTGTAAAAAAGTTGCTTGTCTGGGGTGGTTATGACACGGAAATAGTCTTCTGGGGTGGGAGGTTGAACGGTGTAGCTGATTTTAATTCCTTGGATTGCTTCCCCGGAAACTAAGCTACGAATCGGTTCAAAGTTATTGCCAAAAACAAACCAACGTTCTGTTCCCGTTGCGGTAGTTAGTTCTAACTGTACAGCAGGGTTGTTGAAGTTTTGGGAAGCGGTGGCTGGTTGGTTGTTGCTATTTAATCTAAAGTCTGGCCAGAAGTCAACCACTTTAACTTTGAGGTTGTTAGCAAGTTTGCTTGTGTTGCCAATACTTGTTTTAACATCTAAATCTAATTCTTTATCCCCTGCAACTATTTGTAAGTCACCCCAGGGGCTAGAATCTTTATTTTGGGGTGTGTTTAAATACTTTTGTAGTTCTGCTTCACTAGCAACAGCAATAATCTCTAACTGGGCTGGGCCAATTGTCATCTGACTGTAACTAGCGGGGGCAACGGCTAAGGAACGTTCTACCGTTTGTCCCATGCGATCGCTAGTTAAACTCAATCTTACTCCAGGATTAACAACCGTTGCTCCTGGGATAAAGCTAGCGGTTTGCATGGTATTTTCACTATAACTAAGTAAGGAAAGACCTGCAAAGCTTTGAGGATAAACTTTACCGCTAGCTTTAACAAATACATCGGTTTGTTGTATTTGCCCTTGGGGATTCATTACTTCCAGTAATTCCCCTTCAACACGAATCTGATTATTGGGGCCACTGTCAGTCCGCAACAGAGTTAAACCTTCTAGTCCTAAATGAATTACGGCTGCTGAACCAGCGATGATAACAATTAAGCCTAAATGAGTTAAAGCAAAACCTACTTTGCGCGGTCCTCGCCAGGGATAGCGACTTAAAGCAGAAACTCCTAAGTTTATGGCTAAAAGAAACATCAAAGCCCCAAACCAAGGACTTTTATAAACGGCTTGTTGTACGGTAGCAGAACCAACTTCTGATTCATAAAATGTTGCACCAATCAAAATAGCAGTAATGGCACATAAGAGAGGAACTGCTAACTTAATAGAACCAAGAAAACTAAAAGATTTTTTATTCATCACTTATTACCTATTACCTGCCGTTTTCCTATATCTAAAGTGAGTAACATTAGCAATTGTTTCCCGTAAAGATTGGCTAGATTCACCATATAAATCCAACCATTCATAAAAAGTTAGTTCTCCCCCTAAATAGGTATCAGGATTTTCTGCACCTTGTAACATGATTTTACATATTAAAGTGTAAGCATCTAACCAATTTTGTTCTAATTCTTGTGTCCATTGTGAACCTAAATAAGTAGCGAAAGTTTCTAATAAGGCTTTACCAACTAAAGGATAATGTTCTGCTACTGTACCAACGGTAACGTGGTGCGCTCCTAAACTTTTTAAAGCTAAAGTTAGTTCTTCAAGGTTACGGAGATTTTCCACAATTAAACCTAAAGAAGCAACTAGTTTCTTCTCTTGGGCTTCAATACTAACATTTTTAAACATAGGTTCTAGTTCTGGATTGTTGCGAAAGAGATTTTCATAGAAGCTAGCAGAGAATTGTTGCATTTGAGGTTTAATTGCCTCAAAGGATTTTTCTAGAATTTGAGAATTTAAGGCCATTTTTAGTTATTAATTTATAAAAATGAAGATAGATTTTTAATAAGCTAAACAATTGAAACTATTAGCTAATCACCTATTACTTTTTACTGATAATAATAAGCCAGAAAAATATGAAATAACAACATCACCAGAAAAACACTAACTAAAAGAATGTGAGTAGAAAGCCAAATTGCTCTTAGTTGGCGAATTAAAGTACCTTTAGGAACTCCCGGTAACTTTTTACCACTCTTGCTAACAGGAACAGAAACCCAAGCAAAGTATTGGCGAGAAGATTCTAACACCCCAGTTTCGGCCACAACTCCCACTAAAGCAGAAAGAGTTACAGCAAAAAATACCCATAAGAAAATAGCATTAAAATTGATTCCTGTCATACCAAAAGTGTGAATTAAAGTAACTCCTAAAAGAGCAACTCCTAAAAAAATATGTAGTCTACGCCATAACTGTATGGAACCAGGAACCTTTAACTTAACTACCCAACTTCTCCCTCTTTTTCTGGCTGTAAAAACCATTTCCAAAATGACAAAAACTAGGGCCGCATAACCCGTAATTTGTTTGTATAACTCTCCCTGTAAAACTTGCAAAAATTCAAAGGCTTGTTCCCGCAAAATTTCTACATAAATAGGACTCAAAGCGAAAGGTGCTAAAAGTGCTGCGGCAACTAAAGTGAGGATAATTAAGGTAATAAATTTAGGTTTCATTGGTTTGTAGATTAGCTATTAGTTTCTCTACAAGGTTAGGAAATCAATGCTTTTATAATTAAGACAGGGGGCAAATTTGCCCCCTTTCCGGGTATCGGCGATCGCACTTTCGTCCTTGGCAGAGGATTATTTAATTAGCTGCAATAAGCCTACGGCAACGCTTTGCGAAGGCTGATTTTTGTTTAAGCATCTCCTAAAGGCAGGTTGATCATAATACCACCCATTACATCATCCATTTCAAAGGTTTTGTCAGGATAGCGCTCTTTATGAACCGGATGTTCGTTGTGACAGCTAACGCAAGCTTCTGCTACAGCTTTGTCAGGATAAAGGGCAGAGTAGTATTTTTGGCCAGCAATTTCTTGTTCTGCTTTGAAAGGTTCACCGGTTTCAACCACTTCATCCATGGCTTCTTTTTCAAAGTCGGACTTGGGTGCATGGTTGTCGTTGATATTCCAGGGAGAAATCAAACCATAGGTGAAATTCCCTTCTTCTGAAGCTATTTCTGCCCCTAAACGAAACATTTGCGCTGGTAAAGGTATACCATCAGTTTGCTGCCAAGATTCTGTTGCTTCAGTGGTAACTACACCGTCAGCCTTTTCTTTACCCTCCAATGTCTTTAATCTATTCACAACGTGCTTTGTATAAGCAGTACGATCAGCTAATAGGACAGTGTGAATGTAGTCAACTACGGCTTCTGGGGCAATGCCACCAGCAGCCCCGGCAGTAGGCGTACCGCCACCACCACTACAGGCAATAGCTGTGATACAAATACTTGCTGCTAAGGCAAATAGGGCCATGGTTTTGGCTTTCATTCTCGGTAGCCAAGAATTGGCTGTTAACATTTTGTGTTCTCCTTGTTGTAAATTGAAATAGTCAAATAAGTTTCAGCTTGTAAATTCTTACTTTGCTGAGGTTTCACTCGAACCTTGATCCCCCAAAGCGCGAACCATATCTAGGGTTTCTAATTCTTGATTCGGTGGTCGAGCAAAATTTTCTTCTACTAACTCATCGTCGAAGATGCTGTTGTAGGAATATTCCATACCGTGACAGTTCATACAAACCTCCTTAACTGCGCGATCACGAGGTAAAAGAGTATAGGTATTGTTGTGGTTGACATGGAAGGTTGTACCAAACTCCTGGCGCGGTAAATGGCAGGTGGCACAGGTGACTGACTCGGTACTAGGCCTTGCTAAATCACCTTCGGCAACGAATAATTTAGCGTGTTGAGAGTTTTTGTAGTTGAGGGAGTGAGTGTCATTGTGGCAAGTTAAACAAGAATCTACTGCTGCTGTGTAGGTATCAACAGAATGAACATTGTGACAAGTGTTGCAGTTCATTTCCTTATCCAAGGCTGACTCCTTCATCGGTAAGTTAGCCATAGCTGGGGTTAAAGGTGAAAGTCCTTCCCCTAAACGAATGCCATGTTTGCCTAACAAAAAAGTTTCTACTTGGTTTTCATGGCAACTAGTGCAACTTTCATAGTTAGGTTGTGCCACAAATGCTTTGGTTTTGTCATCTTGGTGACAACTAGAACAGTTAACGTCTGCTAAAGCATGGGCGCTATCTGCCCAAAGTTCATTAATCTCCTTTAGTTCAGCCTGAGATACATTCTGCGCGGTAGCTGCAAAGGGTAGCAGCAACAAACTAACAACAAACAAGCAAACAACTAACCAAACTCTCTTCTGACTTTGCATTACCCACCTCCCAAAAACTCTTGACTTAAATCCGGAGTGGGGGCTTTATCTAGCTTAGTTTCCACTTCTAATTTAGGTAATGCAGGTTTAGGTAACATTGCCGGCTGACCTAAATTATCCTTCAAGAAACCAGTAGAAATTGAGCGGTGATCATGAAAATTATGGCAACCTGCTGTCCAGCAACCATCGGGAGAAAAGCCGTCATGACTTTTCATATCCCCTTGAATAATGCCCTCATGACAAGCCATACAGAGGTCTGGTTTGAGGTTAACTCCTCGCCCAAACATATGCACGTGTTCTTCATGGCAAGCAGTACAAGTCAAGACATCTAACCTAGTTAACAGTTCAGCCCAACGGGGGTCACGAAATTTTTTAGCCCCATGAACATCCTCAGCCATTTCTGCTTCATGACAACGCATACAGGTTTCGTTGCTAACCGGTTGAAAACTTTCGTGGCAGGAACCACAAGAAGCCTCTACTAAGTAATGCCCATCAGAAGTTGTTCCCGGTAGGAAAACATTATGTTCATCTAAAGCAAAAGCAGCCGTTAACCAAGCTGCAACAATAACAGCGATACCGATAATGGCGATTTTGGATTGAAAGAACTTACCAGGCTTGAAAATCCTGGCCAGATTGCTAGCCATTTTTCTCCTTTAGGCAATCAGGAGTAACAAAATCGTAAGTAAGCCGCCACCACAAAATAAACCACCAGCTAAACCCCAATTAACTTTGGCTTCAGGGGTAGGAGGGAGGGTGTGAATATTAGCTGGGGTGGTGGGGGTTGATTTTAGCTGTATATCGGTCGAAGAATAATCTGCACCGGAAAGCATTAATTCTGTAATTGCCCCATAAGCATCTACCCAAGCTTGCTTAACATCTGGTGTCCAATCTTGTTGCAAATACTGCTCAAACGTTGTTAACAAAGCATCACCTACCAATGGGTAATGTTGTGGTAAAGCGCCATACTTAACGTGCTTTGCCCCTAATCCTTTAAGCGCACCACTGAGTGCATCAGGTTTCCGCAAGTTTTCTACTACTAAAACTAAAGAGGCAAGCAACTTTTTCTTTTGCTCTGTCATATCGCTATTAGCAAACAGAGGCTTAGCTTCAGGATGAGCAGTAAAGAGATTGTTGTAAAAAGAGGCTACAAAATTATCAGCTTGAGGTTTGACTTTTTCAAAACTTTCTTCTAGTAATTCTACTTGCAAAGACATTAATTGGTTTTACTCCATATATTCAAAATATTTGCTGGCAATTGTTTTGTATTGCACCCAATCTCAAATTAATTTACTAGGAAGATTTATTGACAGCAAAAGCATTGCAAACCCCTAAAGAATCAGCTTTTTGTATCTCAGCAGAGCTAAAATTGATACATGATTTATAGCTTATTTTGAAGCTATTTAAGTCTATTAACTTAGCTTGGCTTGATATTTAATACTGTGATTGTTTACACAAATATTCTCTATTTGTTTTTGTGGTTAAGGTTTGCCTATTGCAGATGTGTAAATTGATTGAGAATAAAGATTAACTTGGTTTCCTGGTTAATATAAACTCGTCGAAAACACGGTTTTGTAAATCTCTATACAAAAAATATTTCTTCGATTTGAAAAAAGCATAATAAATATGCAAAAATCGCATATTTAGTTAACTAAAAACAGATTACTAGGATATTGCCACCTCTGAACTACCCTAATTGTGATAATTGATAATTGATAATTGATAATTGATAATTGATAATTGATAATTGACACACTACTAGAATTGCTAGAGTAATTATTAGTAATTATTTTAGGGGCCAATGGTGATCAAAATAAGAAGTAAGTTCTTCTTCTTGGGAGATTTTATCTAATTGACGTATAGTTTCTTGGGCTGAACCAACAATTAAACCCATTACAGTACCAATAGTTGCATATTGAGAAAAAGCATTAGGACGCTGATCAGCATGGTTTATTTTGGCGATCGCAATTCCCAGAACTAAACCGACTAAAGAAGTAATTATACCTGAGAAGATAATGCGACTAAATTTCATTTTCTTCGCTTAAGTTAAGTTTGTTAAAATCAATTTATTGGCTGCTGTCAACTCTATTTTGCCAAAATGTCTCTCTAAGGAAGTAGTTGATTTAGACTTTTTAACAATTGATTTTTTTCTTCATTCCCTTTAAATTCACTAAGAACAAAGGGTAGCGGTGCAAAGGTAATGATATTGCTATAGCATGATAGGCTATTTGCTTAGGTTGATCGTCACCTCTTTAGGACTACCGAACAAAGAATAGTCATTTAGAAAACAAAGGAGTCGCTAAACTAAGATTCCTCCACTAAAATTAATAACGGAGGGAATACAGAGTCAGCAACTTAGTAGTGGGAGTATCTAAATGTTTGGTAAATTTCAACAAAGCAATATGCGTATAGAAGTAGAAGCACCGGCCAAAGTAATTGGTGCTAGTCTTTTACAACCTGCTAAATTGAGTAAGTGGCTTTTTCCCCAACGTTTAGAGGCGGGAATGCCAGAAAAGTTAGTATCTGGTTTGAATTTTACTAGTTGGACAGGACTTATAAGTGTTCAACATCAAGTAGAAGTAGCTAATCATAACTGCTTACGCTTGCTGCTAAGCCAGGGAATTGATGGCTATCACGAATGGTACTGGGGAGAAGGTTGGGTACAATCTCGTCTAGAAGGAATTTCTTACCTTCCCTTAAATCTTGGTCAAACCCTTAGCTTAGTTAAGTTACGCCAATTCTTAGCTTGGGAACAGAGTCAGTTAAAAGTTGAAAATTAAAAATTAAAAATATCAATTATTGACTTAGCCAGGAAATAGCACTTTTGATCCATTCTTCTGGTTGAGGATTTTTGAGTAATTGATTGTCCTTACTTAAAGCAGATAATGCTTGGTCAATTTCTTCGTTACTATAACCCAAAGCTAGAAGAGTCATTTCTACATCTTCTTGAATCTGTGGTGATGGGGTAGCTGCTAAACCTGTAGTAGTAACTCCTGTCATTTGTCGCCATTGAGATAACTTAGTTTTCAACTCTAAGGCGATGCGTTCAGCAGTTTTTTTGCCTACGCCGGGGGTTTTGGCTAGGGAACGAATGTTAGTTGTGACAATCGCTTGGACTAAATCTGTCAAACCTAAAGTATCAATTAAGGCGATGGCACTTTGCGCCCCAATGCCATTAACGCTGATGAGATGGCGAAACAAGTCCCTTTCCGAACCTGAAGCGAAACCATAGAGGATAGGTTGTTCTTCCCTTATTTGTAGGTGAGTAAAGACTTGCACTTCTTCTTCTTTGCCTACTGGTACTTGTCGGGCAAAACGGGAAGTCGTTTGAATCTCGTAACCCATTTGGTTAACTTCTATAACCAGGATAACTTTATTGGTAGTGGTTTTAACCACCTCTACGGCTTGACCTTTAAGATAGCTGATCATTAAAATTTATAGTTAAGGAACTTACATATTCCTCATTTTTCCAAACATTCAAAGCATTATTATTTATTACTTATTACTTGCACCTCATATCTCTTCACCTAATTTATAACGGAGGTGGATAGGTTACTTCTTGAATTTGACCAAGTTTACCCAACTTTTTAGCTTTGTTGCGGTTGTAAGCTACTAAGATTCCTCCTGCATTACCAGCAAGAAGAGTAATACTCTCATTAGCTTTCCAAGTGTGCTTTTTTCCCTTTTGGACTGTTCCCTCAAACTTAGTTTTACCGTCTGCCACCACCCGTAACCAGGATTGATCCTCAACTGTTACATCTAACGTCACTGGTTGGTTTTGAGCATCTTCTGATTGCTTTTTATCTAGCTTAGACGGCACTGGTATTTTTTTTGTCTGAGTATCCTTTTGCTTATACCTAGCAGCTTCTTTTTTCTCAAGCTTTCGGTTATCCGCTACAGCTTGAGAATGATCCATATATTGAGATACGCTACTAACTGTACCAACTACCACAGCTACATAAAGAGCATACCAATGAACAGGGCGAATTTTTAGCTTAGGAAAGCGTCCTAAAGAAGGCTTGAGGAACTGAAAGTTGTAGTCTTCAGGAAAATCCTCAGCCATTTCAGTACCATTTATTCCTAAGTGATCGCCAAACTGTTTCAGCAATCCTTGGATATAAACTGATTCTGGTAGCGCTGCCCTATTGCCTTCCTCAATCGCTCTCAGCAAACGTTCGGGAATCAAGGTTTTCCTGGCTACATCTTCTAAAGATAAAAACTTCGCCTCGCGAACCTGCCGTAGGCGAGAACCAAACTGCTGAAGCTTGTCAAGTTGTTCTTGGCAAAGATGAGCTTTATTCTCCTTCATACACTAATTCTCCTGGATGTCTGCTGGCACTCTTTGTGATATTAGATGCACTCTTTTTTGGAGAAAACGAATTTCAAATTCTTTAAGAAAACGATAGTTACCCCTAGATAAAATAGGTTCATTATTATTTTGTAACTTAATTGGCCCGATTGCTGTACGGTGAAGTTTAATTACTTTAAACCCAAGTTGCTCAGCAACGCGGCGAATCTGTCGGTTTCTCCCTTCAGTTAGGACTACTTCTAAAAGAGTTTTGTTACTTACTTGCTTGAGAATTTCTACCCTGGCGGGTAAAGTTTTTTTCCCAGCGAGAATAAGTCCCTTACGCCAAGTGTCCAATACTGATTCTGGAGGATGGGTATCTACCCAAACATGATAAGTTTTGGGTAAATGATAGCGGGGATGAGTTAAGCATAGAGTTAATGCTCCATCATTAGTTAGCAGTAATGCTCCTGTAGATTCTACATCTAATCGCCCTACTGGATGAATACCTTTTTCATCCCGAAGCTTGGAGGGCAGAAAATCTAGTACAATGGGACGACCTTGAGGATCGCTGCAAGTTGCCACAACCCCCATAGGCTTATTGAGTAGAATATAAACTGGTTGAGGACGTTCAGTAAGCTTGATAATTTTCCCATCAACCTTAAGCTTATCTTTCCTCAAATCAACTTTTTGCCCTAATTGAACTACCTGCTCATTAAGGTATACACGCCCAGAAAGGATCATTTGCTCCGCTTGTCGTCGCGATGCTATTCCCCACTGGGATAAAATTTTTTGTACCCTTTCTGCTCTGGGTTTTTCTGGCATATCTTGTTTTACACCATAAAGGGCAAGTTGCCCTCGTAATTTAGCTGGAGTTACGATTAACACTATGTAAGAATATTACAAAATCTGAAGAAAAAAAACTAAGGACTGGTAAAAATTATGCTGACTTTGACCAAAAGACTAAAGTTTCAGGTACTTTCGATTGCTGATTGGTTAGTCTGTTATCGGTATTTTGTTTTACATATAACTTCCTCATTATTCCCTAAGAAATCTCTATTGTTTAAATGAAGAGTAAATCTCCCAAGTCTGTTATTAGCCAAGTTCTCTCTCCTGCTTTAAAACTATGGCTAGCAACTCAAGTAGAGAAGATCGAAAAATTGCAAATTGATATTTCAGGAACCAATCGCCAAATTATAGGCGGTTATATTCCTAGAGTATCGTTAAAATGCGATCGCGCTATTTATCAAGGCTTACACCTAAACCAAACAGAGTTACAGGGTGAGAATATTCGCATTAATATCGGTCAAGTTATTAAGGGTAAACCCCTTCAACTACTAGAGCCTATATTAGTTACAGGAAAAGTATTGTTACAGCAAAAAGATTTACAAGCTTCTTTATCTGCAAACTTACTAGCTACCGCTTTAACAGATTTACTCTTGTTATTGATCACTGCTAGTCAAGAGCAATCCCAGAAGGATTTCTGGCATGATCAGCAGATTAACTGGCAGGAAATAAAGATAGATGCGGAAAAATTAACCCTGAAAGGCACTTTTAAGGATGCTGAAGCGCAAGAAATACCAATTTCACTCCGTAGTGGCTTAGATTTAGCAAGTCCTCACGAATTGTCCCTCAGCCCTATTTCCATTGAAGCACCAGAATCAAGGCGCATCAGTATTAATAACTACACAATTGATTTAGGTAAGCAAGTCCATCTTGAAGAATTAGACCTAACTCCAGGTAGAGTTTCTTGCCGAGGGAGTCTAACGGTTATACCAAACCACGTTTAGTTGTATAGATTATTTGTGAGGGAAGGGAAAAGAAAAATGATATGACATTAATCCTCTTGATACTTTGATTCTAGTTCCTCTTTCTCTCGCTTAAAACTTTCTTCTAGCTCCTGCATTTGTTCTTCACGAGTTTCTATTTCTAAAAGACGGCGAGTTAAATCCTGGTTTTTTAAAGTTAATTCCTGTCGCCATTGCTCAATCTTGACTTTTTCTTCTTCCATTGAGCCAGAAGAGTTTGTATTATTACTCAGAAATTGATTGACTAGACCTAAAACCCAATCTTGAGCTTCTTCGGTACTAATAATTATGCCGTCCTCGTCTAGATCAACTAATACTAAATTACCTTCACCTATTACAGGGCCTTTGGTAAGACTTTCTTCAGAGAGAACGACTGCTTTTTTGTTGCCCAATGACCATTTACCATCAGCTTCCTGACGAGCAAGAAGTTGTAGTTCTATCTTGCCTGAAACGGTATTGTTTTGCACTTTCGCTAGGTGTAACATTTAATTTGTCAGTGGTCAGTGGTCAGTGGGTTAGAGGCTGTAAGTTTAAGCATCTTGATCTTCAAATGAGCGGAATAGTAAGTTTAAATCTACAACCTGTAACCTGCAAATAGTGACAACAAGTTTTACTGCAAACGCCCTAGACGTTCTTGTAAAATTTCTGATTGTTTTTTTGCTTCTGCTAGGTTATCCCTTGCACCTTGCACCACATCAGGAGGGGCTTGGTTAATAAAGCCAGGATTATCAAGACGGTTGGTTAAAGATTTTACCTCTTTGTCCAATTTACTCAAGTTTTTCTCTAGCTTAGCTTGTAAAACTTCCACATCAACAATACCAGTCAAGGGTATCAGTACTTGTACAGTACCAACAACCCCAGCAATGGCTTTTTCTGCTTCTTGGTTAGTTTCTTTGGTAATTGTTAAGGATTCTACTTTCCCTAAATCTTGAATATAGTCTTTGCCTACTGTTAAAACACTTTCTTCAGTGGAGTTTTCGCTTTGTAAAACAACCGGGGTTTTTTGATTTGGTTTTATATCTGCTTGGGCCCTTAAGTTACGAATTGTACGCACTACACCAAAAATCAGTTTAAAGGCTTCTTCTAAATTTAGTTCGGTAGAGAGATTATCTTCGGTGTTAGTAGCCGCAGGAGAATCATTCGCTAAAGAAGGAGCAATCTGAACTTCTTGCTTTTTGAGTTGAGGTGAAGCTTGAAAATCAACATTACCAAGAATTTGCTCAGTTATATTTCCAGATATTTTCTTTAACTCTTGGCGAGTTTGGGATTTTAATAAATAACGAATCACAAACCAAATTGTGTAGCCGACACCAATTAGTTCAAAGGTTGGTAGCACTAAAGGAATTCTGTTAATGCTATTTAATGCACCGCCTATGGCTTGTAAGGCAATAATTGTTACAGCAGCTAACCCCAACCAAACAAGAGGTTTTTGATAATTACCAAGAAATTTAGCTGAGGTAGTGGGGAACTCCACGAGGAAATTCATTACCTTGCTGCCAATTTGTACGAGATCGTTTCCTACGGGTTGAGAAGGAGGAACGGTTTTTTCCGGTTGACTTTTCAGGCTAACTTGAGAAGATGGCGACAAAGATAAAGTAGCAACATTTGCTAAATCAATTGCCCCAACTTCTGGATAAGTCTGTAAAGCTAAAGTATCTCCTTGTTTTTGAGTTAAAGTATGCCAAATTTCTTCGGTAATGTGGGGCATGAAAGGATGAAGTAGTTTCAGGATGCCTTCTAAAACGTAAGCTAAGGTTTGTTGAGAAACTCGACGAGAAATTGGCGCAGCATCTTCCCGTAAGCGAGGTTTAACTAGTTCTATATACCAGTCACAAAAGTCTCCCCAAATGAACTCATAAACGCCCTTAGCAGCCTCTCCTAAACCATAAGTATCTAAATAGTCTCTAGTTTGCTTAACCACTTTATCAAAGCGAGTTAAAATCCAGCGATCGCTTAGTTCCAAAGCCTCTAATTTCGGCATTCCCAAAGCTTCGGGAGTTTCTCCTTCAAGGTTCAACATCACAAACCGAGAAGCATTCCAAAGTTTGTTGGCGAAGTTGCGAGATGCTTCAACAGAAACTGATTCTTGGTTTTTGCGATCATATTCTAAACGAATATCTTGCCCTGCCCCTGCTACTTCTTTAATTAAGGTATAACGCAGAGCATCTGTACCATATTTATCAATTAGCAGCAGGGGATCAATACCATTACCGGCACTTTTCGACATCTTCTTGCCATTTTCATCCCGAACTAAACCGTGGATATAAATGTCTTGAAAAGGTATTTTATCGGTGAAATGACCAGACATCATTGTCATCCGGGCTACCCAAAAGAAGATAATATCAAAACCCGTTACCATAATGGCATTAGGGAAATAGGTTTGAAAATCGGCTGTTTCTTCTGGCCAACCTAAAGTAGAAAAAGGCCACAAACCGGAAGAAAACCAAGTATCAAGGACATCAGGATCTTGCTCAATCTTTACCTCTTCCCCAAACTTAGCAACCGCCTTTTCTTTCGCTTCAGTTTCATTATCCGCAACCACAAAAGGGGTTTCATCGGTAATTTCTCCTGCGGTTTCGCTAACGGCATACCAAGCGGGAATTTGATGTCCCCACCACAGTTGCCGAGAGATACACCAGTCTTTTAATTTAACTAACCAATCCCGATATACTTTTGCCCAACGTTCTGGGATAAAATTAGGCGCACCTTCGTCATCTAAACTAGCTAAGGCTTTATCGGCTAGGGGGCGAATTTTGACAAACCATTGGGTAGAGAGTAATGGTTCGATAGGGACTTTGCCGCGATCGCTATAGGGAACTGCGTGGCTATAGTCTTCTACCTTAACTAAAAATCCTTCTTCTTCTAACTGCTTAACAACATTTTTCCTGGCCTCAAAGCGATCTTGTCCAGCAAAATGACCAGCATTTTCATTAAGGCTACCATCTTTGTTCATAATATTAATGAACTCTAACTGATGGCGTTTTCCCATTTCAAAATCATTGGGATCATGGGCAGGAGTTACTTTAACGCAACCTGTACCAAATTCTTTATCCACCAACTCATCAGCAAAAATCGGGATTTCTCGACCTACAATTGGTAAAATTACTGTTTTGCCAATCCAATCTTGATAGCGTTGATCATCTGGGTTAACAGCAACCCCAGTATCCCCCAGCATGGTTTCTGGCCTTGTGGTTGCCACTTCTAAGTAACCATCACTATCTTTGATAGGATAACGAAAATGCCAAAGATGCCCCTCTACTTCTTCGTTTTGCACCTCAATATCAGAAACTGCTGACTGGGAAGCAGGACACCAGTTAACCATATATTTCCCGCGATAAATCAGCCCTTCTTCATAGAGTTGTGAAAAAGCTTTCCTAACAGTTTTAGATATGCCTTCATCAAGGGTAAAACGTTGTCGTGACCAATCTGCTGAAAGACCCAAACGTTTTAGTTGATTGGTAATATTATCCCCAGACTCTTGCTTACATTGCCAAGCTAGTTTGAGAAATTCTTCTCGCCCTAAATCATAGCGAGTTTTCCCTTCTTCCCTCAACTGCCTTTCAATCACCGCGTGTACAGCTATGCTGGCATGATCAGTTCCTGGGAGACACAAGGTATTTTGCCCTAGCATTCTGTTGTAACGCACCAAGGTGTCAATTAAAGCTGCTTCAAAGGCGTGTCCCATATGCAAGCTACCCGTCACATTAGGAGGAGGGATAACAATACTATAGGGTTGACCCTCATTTTGGGGATCGGACTCAAAGACGCGATCTTCTTCCCAGTATTTTTGCCACTTCGCTTCAGCAGCGGTGGAGTCATATTGTTTGGGCAAGCTGGGTATATTTGCAGTCATAGAAAGAATCTGATTGACAGAAGCAGAGGTCTGATGTTCTTTTCAAATTTTGCCACACTGACCTACGCTTTTACTTATTACTCTAAGGGCTGTTGAGATATTTTCTCTTTTAACCACCAATTTCGATCTCTAATTTTTTACCTTTCAGGGAAACAAGATGGTGAAATCTGCTCAACTTCTACAGCCTTTATTTTCTTGCACCAGGATGATTTATGATCTTAAATTTGTAAATTTTTGTAAAGAGCAGGGAACTTTGGTTATACACAGAGTAAAAAGTCATTGATTATCGAAAATATTGTTAACAAAAGAACTAATTACGGTTAACACTTCTGGTTTAATTTCGTGTCCCATCTCAAACTCACGATAATCTACTTGCACTCCTAATTTATTTAACTCGTCTCTAGCTTGTTGAGCCAGCTTTAAAGGTACAACTTGGTCTTGTTTACCATGAACAATCAAAGTAGGAGGACTATTTTCTGTACCTTGGGGTAGGGAGTGAAGATAACCGCTTAAGCTACAAATTCCGGCTAAAGGCAAACTTGATCCTACATCTAAAGCCATAGCTCCTCCTTGAGAAAAGCCAGCTAAAATAGTTTGAGAAAGAGGAATACCAGTCTGATCTTCCAAAGATAAAAGCCAATCAGTCAGCTTTTGCTGACTCTCGGACAAACCGAAATAGTCCGACTTTTCTAAAGCATACCAAGCCTTTCCTCCTGGCGCTTGAGGGTGGGGAAAGGGGGCGTCAGGAAATACCATTTGGTAATTGGGAAGTTGTAACATAGGTGCTAAAGAAGCTAAATCTCTAGCATTTGCTCCCCAACCATGTAAACCCACAAGTAAATGAGTAGGAGAATATCCTGATGTCGGTTTAAGGGAAATTGCTTGTAAAGACAGAGTTTTTCTCCTCAGAATTAGGATGTAAGTAACGAGAGTTTCTTTAATTTTAAAGATTTCATGTAGATTAGCCAAATTAGCCATTTTAGTGATGGCGGCAAGGGATAGTTATTTGTTATCTTTGCCTAGGGTAGTAATCCCCACAAATAGATTTTGTTGTCATAATTTCAGTTTTTTAAATTGACCATTGTATCTCTACAAAGTTTCAGGAGAAAACTATCATGGTAATGTCTCAAGAAGTTGCCCAAACTAAACCACTATCTTTCCCTTCCCTTGGCACTCCTACAGAAACTCGTCCTTGGGGGTCTTTTACTACTTTAGAAGAAGGAAGTGGCTACAAGATCAAACGTATAGAAGTAAAGCCAGGGCATCGTCTTAGCTTGCAGATGCACCACCATCGCAGCGAACACTGGATTGTTGTTTCTGGTACTGCCAAGGTTGTTTGTGGAGACACTGAAGAGATTTTAGCTAGTAATCAATCCACCTATGTTCCTCAATGTACTTCCCATCGTTTGGAAAATCCTGGGGTCATTAATTTGATTTTAATTGAAGTACAAAATGGCGAATATTTAGGAGAAGATGATATTATTCGCTTCCAAGATGATTATGCTCGCGAGTAATTATTAATATTTCCTATCTCTAGGACTTAAAAACAGTCAATTTTAAGTACAATTCAAGCCAGACAAATCTGAATTAATTTTCCTATGATTAAGCTTAGCCAGGCAGCTTTAAAAGAAATAAAGAGATTACAATCAACTCGCCATCAAGCTAATAGCAAGTTGCATCTAGGAGTGAAGCCTGGAGGTTGCGCTGGCTTATCTTATACTTTGGATTTCGATAAGAGCGTCAACCCAGAGGATCGTATTTGGGAAATTCATGGTATCTCTATCGTTGTAGGAAGTAAAAGCCAACCCTATCTTCAAGACCTAACTCTGGATTTCACAGAAGATTTAATGGGAGGAGGTTTCCGCTTCCGCAACCCTCTAGCTTCTCATAGCTGCGATTGTGGCTATTCCTTCTCTACTAAAGTCTAAACTTTCATCTGAGACAATTTTATTGACATAGGTGGTTTTAGAGCCTATGATTAGAGTTTGTCAACTGTGGCAAATCTATGACTATCCTGGCTACACATTAACTCATGCCTACTATTCAACAACTTATTAGAGACGAAAGATCCAAAGCCAAAAAGAAAACTAAATCCCCTGCCCTTAAGCAATGTCCTCAACGCCGTGGAGTTTGTACAAGAGTTTATACAACCACGCCTAAAAAACCAAATTCAGCATTGCGCAAGGTGGCTAGGGTTCGCCTAACTTCAGGCTTTGAAGTAACTTCTTACATTCCAGGTATTGGTCATAACTTGCAAGAACACTCAGTAGTTTTAATACGAGGTGGCAGGGTTAAAGATTTACCAGGGGTTAGATACCATATTATCCGTGGGACCCTAGATGCCACCGGAGTTAAAGACCGCCGTCAAAGTCGTTCCAAGTATGGCACTAAGAAGCCTAAATAGACTGTCTAATCAGCTTCGGATTTGTGTTTAGCTGGGATTATTATCGCAGAGCCAAATATAATGCTGTAGCAGTAATATCTTCAATAATCTTCAGCACTCTATATATTGCTTTGATGAAAAAGGATATTCTGCTTCCTGAGAGTTTTTCAACAGTGATATAGCGAAACCCTAAACAACTAATTTGGTTGCAAAAAAATAGATAATTATAAAATCTAAGGATAAATAGCTACTATGTCTCGTCGCACAGTTATCAAAAAGCGCCCTGTTCCGCCTGACCCAGTTTACAATAGCCGTTTAGTCAGTATGACTGTTCGGCGAATTATGAGCGATGGCAAGAAATCTCTTGCTTCTAGGCTCTTTTATGATGCCATGAAAATCATTGAAGAGCGTACAGGTAGTGAACCTCTAGAAACTTTTGAAAAAGCCATTAAAAATCTCACTCCTTTGGTAGAAGTCAAAGCTCGCCGTGTAGGTGGTGCAACTTATCAAGTACCAATGGAAGTGCGTCAAGGTAGGGGGACTACCTTAGCCTTGCGGTGGTTAGTTAAATTTTCCAGAGCCAGAAGTGGTCGTACTATGGCTATTAAACTTGCTAACGAAATCATGGATGCTGCCAACGAAACGGGTTCCGCTATTCGTAAAAGGGAAGAAACTCATCGCATGGCAGAAGCAAATAAAGCATTTGCTCACTATCGTTATTAGTCTTTGCCGCAAGAAAGTTGGTTTTAAGCAAACAAAAGCAATTAGCGAGGTAATCTAAACCATGATCGACCTCCAAAAACTTTGAGTGCCAAAATTAACTACAAAATAGTACAAAACATTATGAAAAAGTATAGAATTGTAAAAAGTGTAAATATATAGCAACATAGAGATAATTTTTCTGCTATACGAAGGAGGTAACTGTGGCACGTACCATCCCGCTGGATAAAGTACGCAACATCGGCATTGCTGCTCACATAGATGCGGGCAAGACAACAACAACAGAGCGAATTCTCTTTTACTCAGGGATTGTTCATAAAATAGGTGAAGTTCATGACGGTACAGCCGTTACCGACTGGATGGAGCAAGAGCGGGAGCGTGGTATTACAATAACTGCCGCAGCTATTAGCACGAACTGGCGCGATCATAGAGTCAACATTATTGACACACCAGGACACGTTGATTTCACTATTGAAGTTGAGCGTTCCATGCGAGTATTAGATGGCGTTATTGCTGTATTTTGCTCTGTAGGAGGAGTTCAGCCTCAATCTGAAACTGTCTGGCGCCAAGCAGATAGATACAAAGTACCTCGAATTGCCTTCGTAAATAAGATGGATCGCACTGGCGCCAACTTTTTCAAAGTTTACGAGCAAGTTAGAGAGCGCCTTAGAGCTAATCCTGTGGCAATTCAAATACCTATCGGTAGTGAAAATAACTTTCAAGGGATTGTCGATTTAGTTCGGATGCGAGCCAAAATCTATAAGGACGATATCGGTCAAGAAATTGAAGATACTGAAATCCCTGAAGATATCTTAGAAGTAGCTAAAGAATATCGCACCAAGCTAATTGAAGCGGCAGCCGAGGCAGATGAAGAACTACTAGAGAAATACCTAGAAGGGGAAGCATTCACTGAAGAGGAAATCATGACCGCCTTGCGTAAAGGAACGGTAGAGGGTTCAATTATGCCCTTTCTCTGTGGCTCAGCTTTCAAAAACAAAGGAGTTCAACTCCTGCTAGATGCCGTAATTGATTACTTACCTGCTCCTACCGAAGTACCTCCTATCAAAGGGACTTTACCAGATGGCACAGAAGTGGTGAGGCGTTCTAGTGATGAAGAACCTTTTTCAGCTTTGGCTTTCAAGATTTCTTCTGATAAGTATGGGCGAATGACCTTTTTGAGAGTTTACTCTGGAGTCTTAGAAAAAGGCAGCTATGTCTATAATTCCACCAAAGATGAAAAAGAAAGAATTTCTCGCTTAATCATACTGAAGTCTAATGATCGCATTGACGTAGACGAATTGCGGGCAGGAGATTTAGGTGCGGCTTTAGGGTTGAAAAAGACTATTACTGGAGACACCCTTTGTGATGAAGATAACGCTGTAATTCTTGAATCTCTCTACATCCCTGAGCCAGTTATTTCAGTTGCTGTAGAGCCGAAAACCAAGCAAGATATGGACAAGCTTTCTAAAGCTCTACAATCTCTTTCTGATGAAGATCCTACCTTCCGTGTCAGCATAGATTCAGAAACAAACCAAACTGTAATTGCTGGAATGGGGGAGCTACACCTCGAAATTCTAGTAGATAGAATGTTACGGGAATTTAAGGTTGAAGCAAACGTAGGGCAACCTCAAGTAGCTTACCGCGAAACTATTCGTCAGCCTACTAAAGCAGAAGGTAAATTTATCCGCCAAAGTGGTGGTAAAGGTCAATACGGTCATGTTGTCCTAGAAGTAGAACCAGCAGAAACCGGCAAAGGATTTGAGTTTGTTTCTAAAATCGTTGGTGGTGCTATTCCTAGAGAGTACATTTCTTCTGTAGAAAATGGCATCAAAGAATCCTGCGAATCAGGTATTCTAGCAGGGTATCCTGTAATTGATCTCAAGGTAACTTTGGTAGATGGGTCTTACCACGAGGTAGACTCTTCTGAAATGGCCTTCAAAATAGCAGGTTCAATGGGTATTCAGAATGCTGTTAAAAAAGCATCTCCTGTTCTATTAGAACCAATGATGAAAGTAGAAGTTGAAGTCCCCGAAGACTTCCTTGGAGATGTGATCGGTGATCTCAACTCCAGAAGAGGACAAGTCGAAGGAATGAACTCCGAAGATGGCTTAGCAAAAGTCTCCAGTAAGGTTCCCTTAGCGGAGATGTTTGGTTATGCCACAGATATTCGGTCAAAAACCCAAGGTCGAGGTATATTCTCAATGGAGTTCAGTAACTACGATGAAGTTCCTCGCAATGTCGCAGAAGCGATCATTGCCAAAACTAAAGGGAACGCATAACTAGGAAAAGGAACAGTTAAATTAATGGCACGCGCAAAGTTTGAACGGAATAAACCCCACGTAAATATTGGTACTATTGGTCACGTTGACCATGGTAAAACCACCTTAACAGCAGCAATTACTTTGAGTTTATCGGCTTTAGGTCAAGCTAAAGCTCAGAATTATGAAGATATTGATGCTGCCCCTGAGGAAAAAGCACGGGGTATTACCATCAATACTGCTCACGTCGAGTATGAAACGGAAGACCGTCACTATGCTCACGTTGACTGTCCTGGTCACGCCGACTATGTGAAAAACATGATCACTGGTGCTGCCCAGATGGATGGAGCAATATTGGTAGTTTCAGCAGCGGATGGCCCTATGCCTCAAACTCGTGAGCATATTTTGCTTGCGAAGCAGGTAGGGGTTCCCAATCTAGTGGTTTTCCTCAACAAGCAAGACATGGTGGATGATGAGGAACTGCTAGAGTTAGTAGAATTAGAAGTCCGTGAGCTTTTGAGCGAATATGAGTTTGATGGTGATGAGATTCCTATTGTCTCTGGTTCTGCTTTGCAAGCTGTCGAAGCTATGAAGTCTAACCCCAATACGGCTAAAGGTGATAATGAGTGGGTAGATAAAATTCATGCTTTGATGAGTGAGGTGGATGCTTATATTCCTACTCCTGAGAGGGATATAGATAAGCCTTTCTTGATGGCAGTTGAAGACGTATTCTCCATCACTGGTCGAGGAACCGTTGCTACAGGACGCATTGAACGCGGCAAAGTAAAAGTAGGTGAAACGGTAGAACTAGTAGGTATTCGGGACACTCGCAGTACCACGGTAACTGGAGTAGAAATGTTCCAGAAGATCCTTGACGAAGGCATGGCTGGAGATAATGTCGGAGTATTGTTGCGGGGTATTCAAAAGGATGATATTGAACGGGGTATGGTAATCGCTAAACCTGGTTCGATTACTCCTCATACCAAGTTTGAGTCTGAGGTTTACGTTCTCAAAAAAGATGAAGGTGGTCGTCATACTCCTTTCTTTAGTGGTTATCGCCCTCAGTTCTTCGTCAGAACTACTGATGTAACTGGAACTATTGAAGCTTTTACTGCTGATGATGGTAGTACAACAGAAATGGTCATGCCAGGGGATCGCATCAAGATGACTGTACAGTTAATTAATGCGATCGCTATTGAGCAAGGAATGCGTTTTGCTATTCGTGAAGGGGGTCGTACCATTGGTGCAGGAGTTGTCTCCAAAATTCTAGAATAGCCCTACTTACTCTTACCAGAAATTGGCAAAGGAGCGTCTTAGGCGCTCCTTTATTCTGTTATCATCAATGGGGACTTAAAGTCTCCCCAAAAAAAATTAAACACTGAACCTTGAAAATCAAACATGGCAACTATTCAACAACAAAAAATTCGTATTCGTCTCAAAGCCTTTGATCGTCGTCTTCTCGATACTTCTTGCGAAAAGATCGTCGATACAGCTAACCGTACTAATGCCACCGCTATTGGACCAATCCCCTTACCAACTAAGCGTCGAATCTACTGTTTATTGCGTTCTCCCCACGTAGATAAAGACTCACGAGAACATTTTGAAACTCGTACTCATCGTCGCATTATTGATATTTATCAACCATCTTCTAAAACTATTGATGCTTTAATGAAACTCGACTTGCCCGCTGGGGTAGATATTGAAGTTAAGCTATAAAAGTATTAACAGGGGATCTTTTGGTTTTGTTTATTGTCACCAAAGGATCTACCCACAATTAAAGTGATAAATAAGGGTAATTGTTGTTTTAAGTTCAAGCTCACTATCAAGAAATCCGCTAAAGTATAAGAAACATACCGTTTTGCAAAAGAAATAATGGCACCCTCTTCCTCAATTGCTGTAAGAGAAATTCCCCTGTTTCCTCTACCTGACGTTGTTCTTTTCCCTGGGCGTCATCTTCCTCTGCACATCTTTGAATTCCGCTACAGAATTATGATGAATACAATTCTGGAGAGCGATCGCCGTTTTGGAGTTTTAATGTTTGATCCGGTTAAAGGTCAAATCGCTCCTGTGGGCTGTTGTGCGGAAATCATTCACTTTCAGCGTTTACCAGATGACCGTATGAAGATGGTTACTCTAGGACAACAAAGATTTCGTGTCCTAGAGTATGTTAGAGAGAAACCCTACCGTACTGGTTTGGTGGAATGGATTGAAGACTATCCTCCCGAAGAAGACCTTAGACCTTTGAGTAAAAAAGTAGAACAGTTATTGCGGGATGTGGTGCATCTTTCTGCTAAATTAACTGAGCAGAAGATTGAACTCCCTGATGATTTACCAGACTTGCCCATTGAGTTGTCCTACTGGGTGGCTAGTAATTTACATGGTGTAGCTCCAGAGCAGCAAGCTCTTTTGGAGATGCAGAAGACCTCTGAACGCCTGAATAGGGAAGCAGAGATACTTTCTTCAACTCGCAACCATTTAGCTGCCCGTACAGCCCTTAAAGATGCTTTAGAGTGAGCAAATAGCCTATAATTAAATGTCTTTAAGCTCAATGGGTAGAAAATCATAATGACCAAAAACCTTGAGTATCTCTGTATGGATAGCTAGCTCTTCTAGGGTATCCTGGATACAATGAGGAGATGAGTTTTCTTCCAAGTCGATAAAAAATAAGTATTCTCCTAAAGAGCGTTTGGTTGGGCGAGATTCAATACGACTAAGATTTATTTGGCGGTGTGCAAATACCTGCAAAGGTTTGACTAAGCTTCCAGGTATATTAGCCGCCACACTGAAAGCCAGGGAAGTATGGCTTCCCTTGGTGGTAGGTTTTAAACCCACGACCCAAAAACGGGTACAGTTATCAGGATAGTCGTTAATTTCAGGTACTAATATTGGTAAGTTATAAAGTTTTGAAGCCCTAGGGGAGGCGATCGCCCCTGCTGTTTTATCATTGGAAAGATATTGCAATGCCTCTGTAGTGGAATTGGTAGGTACTAATTGAACCAAAGGAAGATGCTTTTCTAACCAAACTTGGCATTGAGTTAAAGCTTGAGGGTGGGAGTAAACAGTCTTAATTTCTTGGAGAGATGAGGCTTGGGAAAGTAAAGTATGGGAGATCGGCAAAATAAGTGCTTGTTGAATTTGTAGCTCCTCTAGTTGCCAGAGAGTATCTAGGGTTGTTGCTACACTCCCACCAATAGAATTTTCTACCGGAACTACGGCAACCTCAGCTTCTCCTTGGATTACACTCAGCAAACTCTGAGCAATGCTAGGATAAGGACATAATAAAGATTCGGTATGATATTTTTGATTCAGCCAGCGGGAATAGCCGATGGCTGCTGTTTCTGCATTTGTTCCAGTAGGACCTAAATGTGCTATGGATATTGCCATAAAGTATGAGTTGTTTTGTTGTTTCAATAAATATTAGTTTGCCTATACCAATTTTTATGACTAAAGGTAAAGATAATTTTGCCTATCTCAGATAGTAAATCTATCTCGCTACAGTTTTATGAAAGTATTGGCTATTTTATTAAATAAATGTAAAGTAAAATTAACTAAGAAGCCTAACGAAAAATTCCGATACTTTTATGAATATAAGTTTTAGTGCCTCAGAAAATTTGCAGCTAGCTGTACCAGAAAAGTCTGTTTCTATTAAGCATTACCTGCGCCAACCCCAGCGTTTAGTTAGGGCAATCGCTAACCCTAGATTAATGACTCAGCTTGAAAAAGAGCGCTTTGAGCTAAGAATGAATCCCTTGAACTTCATGGAAATGTATCATTTTCAGCCTGTTGTTGTCCTAAAAGTTTGGTCAAGTTCAGGGGGGACAGTTTATTTAAGATCAGAGTCTTGTAAAATCGAAGGAAATAATTATATTAATGAGCGCTTTGCTCTTAATGTGACAGGCAAATTATCTCCTCAAGAGCAGAAAGGGAAAACTTGCTTAGTGGGGCGTGCTGATTTAGAAGTTCAAGTTGATTTGCCTCCTATGCTACAGTTCACACCAAATATGATTTTAGAAAAAGCTGGTAATGGCTTATTAAAGAGTGTTTTGTTGAGAATAAAACAAACTATTAAAAGTCAGTTGCTCCAAGATTATCAACAGTGGCTTAGTGATAATAGCTTTAGTAAAAATAGCTCTAATTCTTCTAATTTATCTATTGTTAAACATTCTACGATTTAACTTAATTAAGTAAGCTTTTTTCTAAGAAGCTACTGCAAATTGATGAGGATAATTTACTGCTAAAACAGGATTTAAAGAGCTTTGCTGTTGCAGGGGAATTTGTATAACAACTTGAGTTCCTTGCCCAGGCTGTGAATGGCAAGCCAGCTTACCACCATGTTTTTCTACAATAATAGAGTAGCTGATTGCCAAACCCATGCCAGTCCCTTTACCAATAGGTTTTGTTGTAAAAAAAGGATTAAATAACTTACTAATCAAATCTTGGTTGATTCCTACGCCATTATCAGAGATAGAAATTTCTAGCCAGTAAGAGTCAATTGCTTGGGTTTGTATCCTAATTTGCGGTTGCTCAAGAATACTGTCAATCAAACCAAACTTTTCTTCTATTGCATCAATAGCATTAGCCAGAATATTCATAAAAACTTGGTTCAATTGTCCCGGATAACACTCTACTAGTGGCAATTTACCATAATCTTTAATTACTTCAATCTTGAAGCAGTTTTGCTGAGATTTAAGGCGACTTTTAAGAATCATTAAAGTATTGCTGATACCTTCATGAATATCCACATCTTTAATCTCTGCTTCATCCATATGAGAAAAATTCCTTAAGCTGAGGACAATTTCTCGAATACGCTCTGCCCCTACTTGCATTGACTTAATAGTTTTTGGTAAATCTTCAATAGCAAAATCCAAATCGAGTTCGAGCATTTTTTTGGCTAGTATTGGGCTAGGCTGATTATGTTCATCTTGATACAGCTTGAGAACTTCTAATAAACTTTGAGTATATTCTTGAGTGTGAACTAGATTACCAAAAATAAAATTCATTGGATTGTTGATTTCATGAGCAACCCCTGCAACCAATTGCCCTAAGCTAGACATTTTTTCACTTTGTATTAAGTGAGTTTGCGCCCTTTTTAACTCTTGTAGGGTTTGATCCAATTCTGCGGTGCGTTCAGAAACTCTTTTTTCTAATACCTGGTTTTGTTCTTCGACTTTGTTGGTGAGGTGATGAACTTTAATATGAAGCTTAACCCGTGCTAGAACCTCTTCTTGTTCAAAAGGTTTAGTGATATAATCTACTGCTCCCGAATTAAGCCCTTTAACTTTATTATCAGTATCACAAAGAGCTGTCATGAAAACGATGGGAATATTCTGGGTAGCAGGATTGCTTTTGATCTGACGACAGGTTTCAAAGCCATCTATACCTGGCATCATTACGTCTAAAAGGATTAAATCTGGCAAAGCAAATTTTACTCTTTCGAGGGCAATATCCCCAGATTTTGCAATCCAAACTTCAAACCCTGCTATATCTAAAAAGTCTGAAAGCACTCCTAAGTTAGCCGGGTTATCATCAACAATCAAGATAATACCTTGATGCTGCGATCTAGTACTCATTGCTCAACTCCTATAATATGTCTGGGGTACATAAATTAGTTATAGTTTTATTGATTAGTTGAATATAATTTAGATAAATGTTAATAGATTAGCTTTCCCTTATCTCTATAGTTAACTAGGTATGTTTGATTTCTTGTATATTTTTGAGAATTGTTTGTTTAATTTTCTCTACACTGAACAACAAAGCTATCTCTAGGGAGTTTTATAAACTGTAATCATCTCTAAAATCGCTTCATCTTGAAAAGTCTTAGCAAGTTTCTGTAATTTCTCTGCAAAAGGAGCAAACTTATAATCAACTTGCACCAAAGTTTTTGTTTGTTGAACAATACCCTTCATGTTCCCCTTCATGGCTAAATCGTAGATAATATTTAGTTGTTCTAACTCAGGTATCACTAAATCCTGAACTTGCTCAATATCTTTCTGTTTGTGTTGTTGTTCCTGATAAAGCCATTGCAAAGCAAGATGCTTTTGTATCTTATGGAGTAACTCACTCGCCTGCACCGGCTTAGGCAGAAAATCATCTCCACCCGCTTCATAACTCTTATATTGATCCGACTCAAACACACTTGCTGAAGAAGCAATAATCTTCACACCTTGAAGTTGTTGTTGTTGACGCAACTGTCTCATCAACTCAAACCCATCTAAATTAGGCATCAACAGGTCAGTAATAATTAACTCCGGTTTCAACAAGAGTGCTTTTTCTAACCCTTGTTGACCATCTATAGCCTCACTCACCTCAAAACCAATGGGTTGCAACAAGCTCTTAATCACCGAACGATTCTCCCACTTATCATCCACCACCAATACCTTCACTTCCCCTGCCGATTCGATACCAATAATTTGCCCCTGAGAGTCTGCTTGAGAAGCTTGCACCCATTCTGAAGCCGAAGGTAAACTTACATCAAAGTGGAAGATACTTCCTACTCCTTGTTCACTCTTCACTTCTAGAGTTGAACCCATCATCTCTACTATTTTCTGTGAGATAGCTAATCCTAATCCTGTACCTTCTGTTTGTCGTTTTCCTTCTCCTACTTGTTCAAAGGGTAAGAAGATTTGTTCGAGGTGTTCAGGATTCATGCCGATACCTGTATCCCTTATTTCAAAGCGAATTTTATCTACTGAAGCAAAACTAACTTGGAAAGTTACCCTACCTTTATTGGTGAACTTAATGGCGTTGTTAAGTAAGTTTAGTAATACTTGACGTAGACGCTTTTCATCGATGTAAACCGCTACTGGGAGTTCTGGGGTTGATTGGTAAAGGAAGTCAATGCCTTTAATTTCAGCACGAATACGACACATTTCCGCCACCCCTTGTAAGAAAGCGAGGAAATGGAAGTCAGTGGGGTTGAGTTCCATTTTCTGAGCTTCAATTTTGGAGATGTCGAGGATGTCATTGATGAGAGTGAGTAGGTGGGAACCACAGTTGTAGATGATTTCGATGCGGGATTGGTCGTCAGAAGTTATGTGGGTGGAGCGTTGTAGTACTTGAGCATAACCCATGATGCCGTTGAGGGGGGTACGGAGTTCATGGCTCATGTTGGCGAGGAATTCGCTTTTGGCGTGGTTGGCGGCTTCTGCTTTTTCTTTGGCTTTTTGTAGGGCTATTTCTGTTCGCTTGAGGCTAGTTATGTCTGTGACAACACACAATACCTGATCCATTTCGCCACTCTTTGACAGTAGGGGTTTTTTAATAGTTTTATAGTATGATGTTTCTCCAGTTTCATCAGTGAAAGCTTCTTCTACTTCGCTGATTTGTCCAGAACTAATGACTTGCTGATCTGTAGATAAATAGCTTTCTGCTTCATTGGTATTCGGGTGAAAATCAGCATCAGTTTTACCAATGAGCTTCTCTACTGTAGTTTTGTACATCTGTGCTAAAGGCTGATTAGCGAGGATATACTTACCTTGTTGATCCTTAACAGCGATGAAGTTAGGAGCTGTATCAATAACATTGCGTAAGAATTCTTTCTGTTGAATCAGAGCAGTTTCTATTCGCTTGATATGGCTAATATTTGTGGAGACACCCAATACCTGACGAGTTTTGCCATCACTAGATACAAAGGGCTTTTTGATGCTTTGATAATATAAGACTTCTCCATTACGCAAAGTGACTGTTTCTTCTAGTGAAACCGTTTCTCCTGAGAGCATCACTTGACGGTCAGATTGTTGATACTGCTCTATTTCAAAAGTTTGAGAATTAAAATCAAAATCCGTTTTACCAACTATTTCTTCAGTAGTAGTTTGATAAAGGTCTGCTAAAGCTTGATTGGCAAGAATGTATTTACCTTGCCAATCCTTGACAAAAATAACATTGGGGTCTGTATCAATAATCTTGCGTAAAAATTCCTTTTGCTCTTTCAGGGCAGCTTTTGAGCGCAGCAACTCTTCTTCTACTGTCTTGCGTTCTGTAATATCACGGGTAATAGTTCCCCAAGCTATACCTTCTCCTGTATCTGAATCTTTGAGAGCAAAGATGCTGTAATCCACAGGAATTGCTTTACCCGTTTGTAAATTCCGCAAGCGTAACTCTCCTCGCCAGTAACCTTTTTCCTGTGCTGTCGGTAAAACTTCTTGAGTCACTTGCTCAATATCTTCAGGCCAGAAAAGGTCTAAGATGTGTTTAGAGCGAGCTTCTGCTAGGCTTTTAAAGCCTAGCATTTCTAAACCGGCAGAATTAACAAATATTGGTTTTCCTTCTTGATCAGTAAAACCTGCCAGGTCAGAAGTATTCTCAATAACAGAGGCTAATTTCTGAAGCTCTTGTTCTGCTAGTTTGCGTTCAGTGATGTCGCTAGTCGTCCCCGTGGCCCCAATAATCTTACCTTGGGCATTTCGCAAGGGTACAGCATTTAATAAAGAATAAGCCTTACGACCATCCGTTGTTAGGTGACTAATTTCATGTTGAGTATAGGTTTTTCCCTGCAAAATATTAGCAAAAATTTCTTGATGTTCTTCTTTTTTGTCTGGAGGAATAAAATCTCTAAAAGAACGACCAATTAATTCTTGCGGTTTGCAGCCAAATGCCTTTTCGGCAACTTTATTTGAGAAAGTGTAGCGTCCTTCACGATCTAAAGTCCAAATCTGATCTTGAGATGTTTCTACTACAGTACGATAATTTTGTTCATGCAGTTGTTGTTTTACTCTAATCCTGGCTAGCCAATAACAAACAATTGCAATTATTACTACGACAACTCCATAAAATGTCACTAACCAGACAGAAGTTAGACCAGAACTGTAGTTTAGAACTTCAGGAGGTATATAAGTAACAATCTTCCAACTATAGTCAGTTTCTCCTGAGCTAGTTTTGATTTGCTGATTTTTTTGCCAAGGGTTAACTGTAGCGAAAGTAAATAATCCTTCTTTAGTGTGAAGCTGTCCCTTTTGTTGAGTAGCTATTTTCCCCCAAGCTTGAGGGAAAGTTTTCTCAAAAGTACGTCCTTGATGAGAAGGGTACATAAAACCCCATTCGTCTTCCGCTTTTAATCCTTTGAGCCAATAACCTTGATTATTAATTAAGAGTACTTTACCTAAAGAAGTATGATTTTTGACTTCTAAATTATCAAGAAATTGTTGACCTGAATAGTTAAGGATCAGTAAACCTTGTTTGCGACCAGAATTATCAAATATAGGGGCAGCGAAGCGGATTACAGGCTTAATAGGTTTCTCAATTTCTCCCCATTCAATACTCAAATCAAGCTGAGAAATATAAATCTCTCCTGGCTTTAATTTAATGCTTTCTTGAAACCAATAACGCTCGGCTTTGTTTTGTAATTCATCTGGAGGTACGACCTCTAGTTGCAGTTGATTATGGTTGATTCTGATTATTTCTTGACCTGCGGTATCTAAAAAGCGAATTTGGTCATATAGTTCTTTATGCCGAGCAAAAGATAGATAAATTTTAATTAAGCTATTTGCTTGATTAGGATTAAGCGGCGATATAGACTGCAATTCATTTTGCTCTGCCAAAAACTTCAAGTCTGAGATAATCGCTTTAAAATCACTAGCAGCAATTTTCTCCTGTTGTCCTACACTACGAATTTCATTAAGTTCTATTTTTTGTTGTTGAAGTTTATGATTTCCTTGATAAATCAGACCAATAAATCCGCCGATTAAGAGAATTATGGGGACAAGAAGGGAAAGAAAATATTTCAGAGTCGCTATGTTGCTAACTTTATTTACCTGAAGAGAAGGATAGGACATGAGCCAACAAAACTATAGCGTGATGTATATACTGATTCTTCTACTATATTCAAATATAAATGTTTACGCTTATGTATATTTTCGTGTTCTTTTTGCGAAGAAAGAGTTAATTAATCCGTAGAAACCAACGTGGTTTTATACTCGAAGAAAATAAAATATTAACTTCTATATTGGAAAAGAAAACTAACAATCGCTTCATCTTGAAAAGTCTTAGCAAGTTTCTGTAATTTCTCTGCAAAAGGAGCAAACTTATAATCAACTTGCACCAAAGTTTTTGTTTGTTGAACAATACCCTTCATGTTCCCCTTCATGGCTAAATCGTAGATAATATTTAGTTGTTCTAACTCAGGTATCACTAAATCCTGAACTTGCTCAATATCTTTCTGTTTGTGTTGTTGTTCCTGATAAAGCCATTGCAAAGCAAGATGCTTTTGTATCTTATGGAGTAACTCACTCGCCTGCACCGGCTTAGGCAGAAAATCATCTCCACCCGCTTCATAACTCTTATATTGATCCGACTCAAACACACTTGCTGAAGAAGCAATAATCTTCACACCTTGAAGTTGTTGTTGTTGACGCAACTGTCTCATCAACTCAAACCCATCTAAATTAGGCATCAACAGGTCAGTAATAATTAACTCCGGTTTCAACAAGAGTGCTTTTTCTAACCCTTGCTGACCATCTATAGCCTCACTCACCTCAAAACCAATGGGTTGCAACAAGCTCTTAATCACCGAACGATTCTCCCACTTATCATCCACCACCAATACCTTCACTTCCCCTGCCGATTCGATACCAATAATTTGCCCCTGAGAGTCTGCTTGAGAAGCTTGCACCCATTCTGAAGCCGAAGGTAAACTTACATCAAAGTGGAAGATACTTCCTACTCCTTGTTCACTCTTCACTTCTAGAGTTGAACCCATCATCTCTACTATTTTCTGTGAGATAGCTAATCCTAATCCTGTACCTTCTGTTTGTCGTTTTCCTTCTCCTACTTGTTCAAAGGGTAAGAAGATTTGTTCGAGGTGTTCAGGATTCATGCCGATACCTGTATCCCTTATTTCAAAGCGAATTTTATCTACTGAAGCAAAACTAACTTGGAAAGTTACCCTACCTTTATTGGTGAACTTAATGGCGTTGTTAAGTAAGTTTAGTAATACTTGACGTAGACGCTTTTCATCGATGTAAACCGCTACTGGGAGTTCTGGGGTTGATTGGTAAAGGAAGTCAATGCCTTTAATTTCAGCACGAATACGACACATTTCCGCCACCCCTTGTAAGAAAGCGAGGAAATGGAAGTCAGTGGGGTTGAGTTCCATTTTCTGAGCTTCAATTTTGGAGATGTCGAGGATGTCATTGATGAGAGTGAGTAGGTGGGAACCACAGTTGTAGATGATTTCGATGCGGGATTGGTCGTCAGAAGTTATGTGGGTGGAGCGTTGTAGTACTTGAGCATAACCCATGATGCCGTTGAGGGGGGTACGGAGTTCATGGCTCATGTTGGCGAGGAATTCGCTTTTGGCGTGGTTGGCGGCTTCTGCTTTTTCTTTGGCTTTTTGTAGGGCTATTTCTGTTCGCTTGAGGCTAGTTATGTCTGTAGCAACACACAATACCTGATAAGTTTTGTCATCCCCAGATAGCAAAGGCTTTTTGGTACTCTGATAATATAAGACTTCTCCATTAGGCAAAGTTACTGTTTCTTCTAATATGAGTGTTTCTCTTGAGAGAATCACTTTGCGGTCGGCTTCTTGATACTTTTCTACTTCAGCTAAGTTAGAATTATAAGCTAGTTCAGTTTTGCCAATTAAGTCCTCAACAGTAGTTTGGTATATATCTGCTAGAGCTTGGTTAGCTAATGTAAATTTGCCCTCTTTGTCTTTGACAAAAATGACATTGGGGTCAGTATCAATAACGCTGCGTAAAAACTTCTTTTGCTCTCTCAATGCAGTTTCTACTTTTTTAATAGGAGTAATGTTGGTGGAGACACCTAATACCTGGCGAGTTCCACCGTTACGGGAAATCAAAGGTTTCTTGATAGTTTGTAAATAAATTAACTCTCCAGTAACCTTGGTAAGAGTTTCTTCAAAAAGTTGCGATTCTCCAGAGGTCATTACCTGGCAATCTGCCCATAAGTAACTTTCTACTTCCAGGGTATTGGGGTTAAAATCAGCATCACTTTTACCAACCATTTCTTCAGTAGTAGTTTGATAAAGTTCTGCTAAAGTTTGATTGGCAAGAATGTATTTACCTTCCCAATCCTTAACAAAAATAAGATTGGGGTCTGTATCAATAATCTTACTTAAAAACTCCTTTTGCTCCCTTAAAGCAGCTTCTGAATGTCGCAAGGCTTCCTCTGCTTGCTTACGTTCAGTTATATCTTCAGAAAAACAGAGCAAGTATTCTGGTTCACCATTTTCGTCATAGGTAGGTATCTTAACTGTATGAAGAATCCTTTCACCTAATCTGCGACTATGGGTAATTTCTTCGGGAATATCTATAATTTTGCGGTTCTTAAAAGCTTCTTTGTCAGTTTGAAAAAAGAAGTCAGCTTTTTCTTGAGAAAAAAGCTCATGGGCAGTTTTTCCTAGTACTTCCTCTGCTGCTAAATCAAAAAGTAATTCGCTGGTTTTATTCCAAAGTTTAATTTGAGAAAATTTCTCTTGATGTCCATCTTTGACAAATACAGCTACTGGTAAGTAATCAATCATTGCTTGGAGAAAATTACGAGCTTGACGCAACTCTTCTTCTGCTTTTTTGCGCTCTGTAATATCGCGGGTAATGCTTCCCCAAGCTATAGCTTCTCCTGTATCTGAATCTTTAAGAGCAAAGATGCTGTAATCTACAGGAATTACTTCCCCTGTTTGGAAATGTCGGAAGCGCAACTCTCCTCGCCAGCAACCTTTTTCCTGTGCAGTCGGTAAAATCTCTTGAGTTACTCGGTCTACATCTTCAGGCCAAACATAGTCTAAGATGTGATTAGAGCGAGCTTCTGCTAAGCTATTTAAGCCAACCATTTTTAAAGCCGCAGGATTAGCAAATAAAGCTTTTCCTTCTTGATCAGCGATTCCTACAAAATCAGAAGTATTTTCTACAATAGAGGCCAATCTCCGAAGCTCTTGTTCTGCTAGTTTGCTTTCGGTGATGTCGTTGGTTGTACCTGTAACTCCGATAATCTTGCCCTGAGCATCTCGAATTGGTGCAGCGTTGATTAATAGATAAATCCTATTACCATCTGCCGTTAAACTGCTAATTTCATATTGACTATAAGATTTTCCTTGCAAAACATTAGCAAAAACTTCTTGATATTCTGCTTGTTTTTCTTTTGGGGTAAAATCTTTAAAAGAGCGACCAATTAATGTTTGGGGTTTACAGCCTAGGGCTTTTTCAGCAGCTTGATTTACGAAGGTATAGCGCCCTTGGGTATCAAAAGACCAAATCAAGTTTTGGGATGTTTCTACCACATTGCGATAATTTCGTTCGCTTTCTTGGAGTTGTTTTTCTACTAGCTTCTCTTTAACTTTAGTTTTAGCTAACCAAGCACAACCTATAGCTATTAAAACTACTGCTCCTCCATAAAATCCTACTAGCCAAACCAAGATTATCGTTGATTTCTGATTAAGGACTTCCGGAGGAACATAGGTGACAATCTTCCAGCTATGATCAGTTTCGGGTGAACTAATATTAATTCTCTGTTTTTGCTGCTGGGGTTGAATAGTGGTGACAGTAAATAATCCTTCTTTTGTTTGGAACTGTCCTTCTTTTACCCCAGCTATTTGCGCCCAAGCTTGAGGGAAAGTTTTCTCAAAAGTAAGCCTTTGACGCTCAGGATAAATAAAACCCCATTCATCTTCTGCTTTTAATCCTTTGAGCCAATAACCTTGATTATTGATTAAGAGTACTTTACCTAAAGAAGTATGGTTTTTAACTGCTAAATCATCAATAATTCTTTGCCCTGAATAGTTAAGAATAACTAAACCTTGTTTACGCCCAGAATCATCAAACACAGGGGTAGCGAAGCGAACTACAGGCTTGATAGGTTGCTCGACTTGCCCCCATTCCATATTCAAATCAAGTTTAGATACATAAATCTCTCTTGGCTTGAATTCTTTGCTTTCTTGAAACCAATAGCTTCCTATTTTATTTTGCAGTTGTTTTTGAGGTACTCTAACTGCTTTACCTCTTTTTTGATTATATTCAACTCTAAAAACTTCTTGACCTGTATTATCAAGAAGACGAACTTGGTGATAATTTTTTTTAGCTTCAGCAAAAGAAATATACTCTTGAGCAAATGCAACAGAAATTTTTTCTATTTCTTGCGGTGAGAGATTATCTCTGTCTAAAATTAAACTTAATTCTTCATGGTCTACTAAATGTAATAAATCTGAGGTAATGACTTCAAAATTACCAGCAGCGATTTTTTCTTGCTGCTCCACATTACGTAATTCATTAAGCTCAATTTCTTTTCTGTCTAATTTAACTTCTCCTTGGTAAAATAAAATTAAGAAACCTCCAACGATCAAAGTTAGAGGTACAAACAGAAGTAAAAAATATCTTAGTACGGCTATTTTGCTGATTTTAAGTACTTGGGAAGAAGGTTGAAACATGAAGCAGCTAACTGAGAAAGTCGATTACTACTTTCATCATAGTTACTTACAAATATTTGCGTTTATGTATATTTTAGTGTTTGTTTTGAAAGAATAGGACTTATAGGAACTGAGGAAAGCAAAGCACAATTTTAATTCAAAAAAGAAAAGAAAAATATACTTTTTTGTTGGAAACCTACCCTTATGAAATTCTCTAATTCCCTTAGTTGTTTTTTTAATTTTTAATTTTTAGTTTTTAATTTCCCTTGACAAGGACGGAAAGATTGTCTGTGTTCAACAGAAGCACCGTATTTTTGTAAGGCTAAGCGATGCTGCTTTGTGGGATAGCCTTTATGGGTTTCTAAGCCATATTCTGCATATTGTGGAGCAAGGTTTGTAATTAGGCGATCGCGCCATACCTTAGCCAAAATACTCGCTGCAGCAATAGCGATGGAATGGCGATCGCCTTTAATTATGGTTTTCTGAGGTAGTTCTAACCCAGGAATTTTATATCTGCCATCAATTAAGCAGAGTTCTGGGGTTATTGTAAGTTGATTTACCGCCCTTTTCATGGCTAGTAAGGAGGCTTGTAGGATATTGATACTGTCAATTTCTTGAGCTGTAGCAGAGCCGATTTGATAATCTAGAGCTAATTTTTGAATTTTAATAACTAACTCAGAACGTCTTTTCGCCGATAGCTGCTTGCTATCTTTCACTCCTAATGCTGCCAATTCTACCAGAATAGAAGGAGAAGTGACCACAACTGCGGCCACTACAGGGCCAAATAAGGCCCTCTTCCCACTTCGTCTACCCCAGCGACTAATTGATGATTATTAGTCATTAATCAAGATGATAATCACTCAGAAGAATCAGCAATAACCGCAGAAGAACGACGACGGCGACGGCGAATAACTGGACGATCATTATTTTCTACTTCTGATTCTTCTTTGCTATTACTATTTTCACCATTATTCTGATTAACCTCTACTATTGTCTGCTCTTCTGAAGTATCTGTGGTTACTACACTTTCCTCTTCCACATCATCTAATTCTTCAGTCTCTTGTTCTACTTCCCCTGGAAGCTTAACAGAAACAATTAAAGGCTTAGAATCTTTGCCGTCACGATCTAGACGAACTTTAGGAGAAATACCCATCAAAGCATACATATTCTGTTCTAGTTCGCTCATTTCTACCAAAACTTCCTCTGGCGGTTCTTCATCTCGTCGGGAAATTCGATTGATTTGTGGTCTTTCGATTCTATCTGAGGCACTATCATACCCTGTTTCTAAATCCGATTTAGGATCTTTTAAGGAAATGGTACGTTTAACTTTAGGAGGGGTTTCCTCTTTACCTAAAGCATCGTTAAGACGGCGACTGGTGCGACGACGACGGCGATTGTTGTTGGCAGTATTTTGTTCTTGATAGCTAGGATGATTGAGGAGATCGATATCTTGCTCTTCTTCTTCGTTAGCTAAGTCAAAAAGTGCTTCTATTTCTTCTGAGCGATTCTCTACTGGCTTGATAGTATTAACAGTAACTACCGGAGTAATTACATCAGGAATTTGTTGTTGGGTTTCTCCAGGAAGTTTGACTAAATGTCCCATACCACTACAGGTAGGGCAAGTTTCACCAAACAATTCATAGATGTTTTTGCCTTGGCGTTTGCGGGTTAATTCCACTAAGCCTAGTTCCGAAAGTTGAGCAATTTGTGGTCTAGCTTTATCGGCTTTTAAGGTGTTGTTAAAATGTTCTAACAGTTTAAGCTGATCACGGCGAGAGTCCATATCGATGAAGTCTACGATAATGACACCGCCAATATTTCTGAGGAGTAGTTGGTGAGCGATTTCTGTGGCGGCTTCGCAGTTAGTCCAAAGGACTGTCTCTCTAGAAGTAGCAGAACGAGTAAATGAACCGGAGTTAACATCTATTACCGTAAGGGCTTCTGTTGGTTCGATGATGACGTAACCGCCAGAAGGCAAGTCTACTCTAGGTTTCAGGGCTTCTCTAATGGCAGCGTTAACCCGGAAGTATTCTAAAATGGGTAGGCGTTCTTGATGGTGATCAATTAGTACTCCTTCAGGAGCCTTACCGCCACTCCAATTCATCAATTGCTGCTTGACTCGCTTTAAACCAGTGTGAGAGTCAACTACGATGCGGTTAACGTCCGCTGTATAAATGTCCCGTAAAACCCTTTGAATGAAGTCGTCATCACGATTTAACAGGGCAGGAGGACGGGTGGAGTTGGCTTGTTGCTGAGTAACTTCCCACTGAGTTTGGAGAGATTCCAAATCTTCCATGATAGTTTCTTCATCTTTGCCTTCGGCTTCTGTTCTTACCAATAAGCCCATACCAGCAGGTTTGATTAAGACAGCTAATGCCCTTAAGCGACTGCGTTCCCCTTCGTTTTTGATTCTTCGGGATAAGTTAACTCCTTTACCATAAGGCATTAAAACCAGGTAGCGACCAGGTAAAGAGATATTCCCTGTTAAACGGGGGCCTTTGTTTCCCGTTGGTTCTTTCATTACCTGTACTAGCACTTTTTGTTGAGGTGCAAGTAAGTCGGTTATTGTACCAGCACTTCTTCTCAAGCGTAACGGGCCTAAATCTGTCACATGAATAAAGCCATTACGCTCGGCATCACCAATGTTGATAAAGGCCGCATCTATCCCTTGGATGACATTTTCAACAATACCCAGATAAATATCACTAACTTGTTGTTTGCCCGTAGCAACCACAAGCTCTTGAATTTGATCCTCCCAAAAAACTGCAGCAACTTGATGTTGCTCAGCGATAATTATTTGCTTTGGCATTCAATTTCCTCAAAACTTTTCGCAGGTTGAAAACACTTGATACACTGCGTCATTCAACTCGACTATTTAAAAAACTGTGCGAACAAATGGAGCTAGTTTCTCTCTAGAGATTGAAACGGAAAAATCCCTATAGTTACCGAAAGGAGACTCACCACAATTAGTAATTGAGCTGATTCAGGTTTATTGAGCAGCTTGATTAGCTGCTTTAAGGAACCAGCTTGGTAAGTGGTAGTCAGTAAGTTTGGACATACAACTTAGTATTTAGCACCAACACACCTAGATACAGAAAGCTGATGGGCTTTGACTATCTGCTATTGGTTTTGATGCCGATACTTTACGCCTTTAACGGCAAGTTAAAGGAGGTTTAATCCGTAATTGTTCCTCATGGTTATTATACATTAGTTAAGCTGCTTTGGTTCAGTTAAAAGCCAAAAGTTAGAAGTTGTTGGCAAAGCTTTAAAGGCAACAGTGAATTTTCTTCCCATTTCCTCATTAAACTACTTGACGTAGGGATTCAATTGTAGCGATCGCTTCTTGGGCTACTTTATCAATCTCTTCTGGGGTGGTGAAGCGGCTAATACCAAATCTTAAAGAGGCGTAGGCTAAATCTTCCGGGCAGCCAAGGGCAGTTAAGACATGGGAAGGGGAAGTAGATGTCGAAGAACAAGCAGAACCAGAAGAGAGGGCGACAATGGGCTGTAAGCCTAGTAACAAGGCAGAACCATCTACCCCTTCAATACTAAGGTTAAGGTTGCCAGCTAGACGTTGGGTAGGATGTCCGTTGAGATGGATTCCTGGTAGTTTTTGCAGTTGCGATCGCAGTTTTTCTCGCAATTTTTTGAGGCGTTTGGTTTCTGATTCTAGTTCTGCTAAACCTATTTCTATGGCTTTACCAAAACCGACGATTTGAGGAGTGTAAAGAGTCCCCGAACGCATTCCTCTTTCTTGCCCGCCCCCTTGAATTTGGGAAGCTATTTTTACTCTGGGGTTACGCCTGCGAACATAAAGTGCGCCGATGCCCTTAGGCCCATATACTTTGTGGGCAGTTAAGGACATAATATCTATGTTCATCTCTTCGACATTCAAAGGGATTTTGGCTATCCCTTGTGCCGCGTCGGTATGAAATAATACTTTATGTTGGCGACAAATTTTACCAATAGCTTCTAAAGGTTGAATTACGCCAATTTCATTGTTGGCTGCCATGATAGAAACTAAAATTGTCTCAGGACGAAGGTTTTTTTCTAGTTGAGTTAAATCAATTAAGCCGTCTTTTTGAACAGGGAGATAGGTTATTTCAAAACCTAGGTTTTCTAAATATTTACAAGGATCTAAAACTGCACGGTGTTCAGTTTGAAGAGTAATCATATGCCTACCTTGATTAAAATAGGCTTCAGCCACCCCTTTGATTGCTAAATTATTAGCTTCGGTAGCTCCGCTAGTAAAAACTATTTCTTCTGGACTACAATTAAGTGCCAAGGCGATAGTTTCTCTGGCTTTTTTTACTGCTGCTTCTGCTTCCCAACCATAGCTATGAGTAATGCTAGAAGGGTTGCCAAAATGTTCAGTAAAATAAGGTAACATTGCTGCTAAAACTCTTTTGTCAACTGGAGTTGTAGCATGGCAGTCTAGGTAAATTGGACGTTCCACATTAATTATCAATTATCAATTATCAATTTAGCCTACAGCAAGGGGAGGCTATACAGTTTTAGAAGCGGTAAACTGAGCAAACAGACTTTTATCTCACTTTTGACTTTTGAATGAGTGACTTTTGACTTCAAAAAAATGTGCCATTGCTCTTGGTAGCAATTTGGGTGATTCACCCACTATCTTAAAAAACGCTTTACAAAGACTAAACCAGGTTCCTAACATAACCATTAAAGCCTATTCTAACTGGTATTTAACTCCTGCGGTGGGTCCACCCCAACCAGATTATGTTAACGGTTGTGCCTTGCTAGAGGTAGGGTTAACCCCCCAAGAATTGTTGGCAACTATGTTAAGAATTGAAACAGAATTTGGTCGGGTGCGTCGAGAATATTGGGGACCACGTTTTCTTGACTTAGACTTGCTCTTATTTGAAGATTTAATCCTGGCAACGCCGAGTTTACAAGTACCTCATCCCTATTTGAGGCAAAGAGCTTTTGTTTTAGTCCCTTTAGCAGAAATTGCTCCTGATTGGGTAGATCCTGTATCGAAAAAAGCAATTAAGCAACTTCTAAAAGAGGTAGACTGTTCAGAAATTAAACTTTTGTAGCAAATTAATTTAGTTAAGGGTTTCAAGTATTAAATTATGCAAGGTTACGAACCTCCACAAATTCTCAGACGACGTTTATTTTATCAAGGTCGCAAATTTAGTTTTGATGTGAATCACCTACGCTTACCGAATGGTGCGAAAGGAGACTGGGAATGTATTCGCCATCCTGGTGGTTCTTTGGCTGTTCCCATTACTCCTGAAGGTAAGTTAGTATTGGTTAAACAATATCGTTTTGCTCTCCAAGGGAGAATTTTAGAATTCCCCGCAGGTACAGTAGAATCAGAAGAAAGTCCGGAAGAAACTATTAAAAGAGAACTTGAAGAAGAAACCGGATATCGCGCCCAAAATTGGCATTTTTTAGGTAAGTTTCCCCTCGCCCCTGGTTATTCTGATGAGTATATTTATGCTCACTTTGCTTCAGGCTTGGAGAAGCTAGAATCTCCTCCTCAACAAGATGTAGATGAAGATATTGAAGTTGTTTTATTAACTCCTGAAGAATTAGAGAAAGCTATTTTGGAAGGGGAATTTGTAGATGCTAAATCTATTTGTAGCTTTTTCTTGGCTCGTCCTTTTTTATCGACACAAAAATAGTGAATTTTGTTTACAATTTAAGCTCAAGAGGTTGACAAAAATCCTCTATTCCTTGCTTAACTACATAAATAACTATGAGGGTGGTTAAAACTGCTGGACAAACTTTTTGTTCAATTAAATGTTTGACCATCAAACTAACATTATCATTGGTCAAATCTTCCCTAAATTCAGCTTGACAAACTACTGTACGACATCTTTTCGCCACCCCATCTAACCAATTAAGGCAATCAGGTTGCTGCCCCGCTTGAATCGCTAAAGCCAGTGCCGCATCTTCTAAGCTGCCTTCACAATCTTCTAGCATATCCAAAGCAACTAAAGCTTGAGGATAAGTTGCTAGTTGGTTACGATATTGGCTAATTTCTTTAAGGGTTAGAGTAATCATTTAGAGTTATCTTGGATAAATAGAAAAATACATAGCTTAGTTATTTATATAGATTATGTCAGAACCAATTACTCCACAAATCAGCGATCGCATCTGTAAGCATATGAACGAAGATCATGCTGAGGCGATTGTACTTTATGCCAAGGTTTTTGGTAGTAGCCCCGAAGCAGAAACAGCTCAGCTTAAGGCGATTGACCCCCAAGGTATGGATATAATAACTCAAATCAAGGGAGAATCTGTACCGGTGCGAGTAAGTTTTGATACTCCTCTCAAAGATGCAGAGGATGCCCACCATACTTTAATTGAAATGGTTAAGCAAGCCAGGAAACAGAAATAGTCTAATTATTTGAAACAAAATTACCCTGCCTATTTCCTAATCAGCGTAATTCGGTAATAACGAATAATTATTCCAGATTTCAGATTACTTCTCAGAATAAAGTAAAGACGTACTGGCCTGCGTCGAGTCCTTATTTGTTGAGGAGTAATGGAAAGACTACACCAGCCAGGAAATATTATTGCTGATCGCTACCGCATTGTTACTTTTTTGGGCAAAGGTACTTTCAGCAATACCTACGAAGCAGAAGACTTAACTAATCATAAATGCGTTGCCCTTAAAGCCGTCTCCTTAACTCAGATGGCAGATTGGCAGGTTTTAGATTTATTACAGCGAGAGGCGAAAGTTTTAGGGAATCTCAATCATCCGGCTATCCCTAGCTACTTGGACTATTTTACTTCAAATTTGCCTAAAGATCGCTGTTTTTATTTGGTTCAGGAGTTGGTTAATGGGGAATCTCTTGCTAGTTTGGTTAATCAAGGTTGGCGGGCTGATGAAGAAGAAGTTAGAAGTATCGCCATCCAAGTTTTAGAAATTCTCAACTATCTTCACAACCTTACTCCTCCGGTAATTCATCGCGATATTAAACCACAAAATATTGTTCGCCGCAGGGATGGTAAAGTATTTCTCGTCGATTTCGGGGCAGTACAAGACGTTTACCGTAATACCTTAACCCGTGGCGGTACATTCGTTGGTACATTAGGTTATATGCCCCCAGAACAGTTCCGAGGTCAAGTTGGGGCAGCTTCTGATTTATATGGTGTTGGGGCAACTTTATTATTCTTATTAACTGGGCGATCGCCTGATGATTTCCCTCAACATCGCCTTAAGGTAGATTTTCGTCGTTGGGTTAAGGGTTCTTGGGAATTTATTAATTGGTTAGAAAAGCTTCTTGAACCTGCTATTGAAAATCGCTTTACCTCCGCAAAAGAAGCTTTAGAACATTTGGGGAAATTGCGCCTTACACCTCGTGCTTCTGCTTTAACTTACAGCAAACCATTAGGTACACAAATTGTTTTAACAAAAACTAATCGCCGAATAACTATTAAGCTTCCTCCCCCTAAAGGTTGGTTATTTTGGTTTGGCTTACTTTGGAATATATTTATTATTTTACTAATTTTGAGTAGTTTGTTTGGTGGACTAGTTGCTTTTTTCATAACCTTGATTTTACTGGTTCCTTGGTTGTTTGTTGGTTGGTTAATTTTACAAACTGCTCTTACAACAACTTATTTAGAAGTTGACAAAAAGAATTTTTTTTTGCAATGGCAAATTGGTAAATTTGTGCCTCGCTCTATCCAAGGAAAGACAGCAGATATTGAGCAAATAGAACTAGAAATCAAAAGAAGCAAACCAAGTCGTATAGTAACTTCCTGTCTTCTTTGGCAAGGAGTAAGAAAGTATCGCTTTGGTTCACAGCTACGTGAAGATAATGAATGGTTAGTAGCAGAATTGAATGATTTTTTAGGTAATGGGTAACAGCTTAATTAGGTGATATGGAAATATTACAACAAAAAGATTTTTTGATTCATGACCGCTATCGCTTTAAAAAACTTCTAGGCGAGAATGCTTTTAATATCACTTATGAAGCCGAGGATATTATTAATAGCAAGCCCGTAGTTGTTAAAGCTTTATTTTTGGGAAAAATCAAAGATTGGAAAATATTAGAACTTTTTGAAAGGGAAGCTAAAATACTCGCTTCTCTCAATCATCCTGGCATTCCTAAATATATCGATTACTTTTTTGAAGATACTGATACAGACCGCACTTTTTATTTGGTGCAAGAATTTATTCCCGGACAATCCTTAGCTACTTTAATTACTCAAGGATGGCATGGAAACGAAATAGAAATCAAAGGGATTGTTCAACAAATACTTGAAATATTACAATATCTACAAAGTTATCAGCTTGCAGTAATTCATCGAGATATCAAACCGGATAACATTATTCGCCGCGACGATGGCAAAATTTTCTTAGTTGATTTTGGGGCTGTCAAAGAACGATATCGTCGTACCTTAAACCGAGGCGATACCTTTGTTGGCACTTTTGGTTATATGTCTCCAGAACAAGCCCGAGGCAAAGCTTACTTTGCTTCTGATTTATATAGCTTAGGGGCAACTATCCTTTTTCTGTTAACTCATCGTTCTCCTGATGAGTTGCCCCAGCAAAAAATGAGGATGAACTTTCGTTCTCAGGTAAATATTTCGGAACCATTTGCTAATTGGTTAGAGAAAATGCTCGAACCAATTGTAGAAGAAAGATTCACTTCAGCAAAGGAAGCCCTTAAATTCTTACAAAATAATCAAGAAAGTATCAATATTTTACCCCTTACTCGACCTCAACCTAAGCATAGTCGCATTAAGTTAGTAAAAACTGATCAATATCTAAAAATTATCATTCCTCCTGCTAAATTGCGCAGAGGAAGTTGGAAAATACTCTTGTTGACTTTGAGTACTAATACTTTTACCCTTTTAAGCATTTGGGCTACTATCCACTGGCAACTACCGGTCTTTGTCTATTTATTTTTGCTTGCTTTGTCTCTTACTTGTTTGGGTTCCTGGAGTATATTAACCTTCGCGATTGCTGCTTCTAGTTATCTAGAAATTGAGCCAAATAATTTTCGCTTAGGTTGGCGTTGCTTAATCTTCAATTACCATTTACAAGGAAAAACAGCTAATATAAAAAATGCCTCTTTGGAGATACAAACTAATCTTCACAGAAAGAAAAATATTTGCCCTGTCATTCAAGAAAACTTCAAAAAACACAAATTTTGTTGGGGAACTACAGTCATTGAAAAAACTTGGTTGGTAGCAGAAATAAAAGACTTTTTACTCAAAAGAAAACCTATGACCAGGAAACAAAGTCAATCAAACTAACCTATCAAAATGAACCAACCTCTTTATATTGCGATCGCCAATGAACTAAGAAGAAGAATTAATCACCAAACTTATGCAATTGGTCAGAAATTACCCACAGAAACTCAACTTGCAGAATACTTTCAGGTCAATCGCCATACTATTAGAAAAGCAGTTAGCCTCTTGAAAAGAGAAGGATTATTGCGAGTGGGACAAGGGCGAGGAACTTTCGTTGCAGGTAATCCTATTAATTATCCTCTAATCAAACTTAACGACGAAACAAAAGCTTTAAAAAATCAAGGTAGACAAAGTAGTTTCAACTTGTTACAAGCAATTACAATTACTGCAAATATAGCAGTCGCTGAAATTTTGGGTTTATCCTTAGAAGAACCCGTCGCTTTAATTGAATACTTAACTTTAGCCGACGGTCAGCCCATTTGCGTTAGTAATAGTTATTTTTCCCTACACCGCTTTCCTGATATTTTGCAACATTGTTATAAAGTTCCTTCTATTTCCTTATTGCTACAGCAAGTTTATGAGTGTGATCGTAACCATAAAACAACTCGAATTTCTACTAGTAAGGTCAAACCCCAAGATGCTAGATTACTAGAATTACCCCTCACCGACCCAATTTTGGTAGCTAAGTCGGTAAATGTAGACCATCAAGATACTGTTGTTGAGTATCAAATAACAAGGTGGCGAGGGGATTTAGTTGAATTAGTGTTGTCTTATTAGGGGAAGAGATTAGGTAATAAGCATTGGTGACAAGTTAAGCCAAAGCACAATCTGTCAAACCCCTGTGCTTAGAGAAAGGAGAAAGGTCGAGTCGGGGGTTTATCCCTCTTATTTCAAACTCCATTTTTTCCTACTACAACTTTTTGGGCAAATCTTAGTTTAGCAGAACGGGAACGGGGATTTTCTTCTACTTCTTCTGGTTGAGGGATAATTGGTTTTTTGGTGATTACCTGCAATTGAGGAGAATCCCGAAAGCGATGTTTAACCAGGCGATCTTCTAAACTATGGAAACTAATAATACCGATTCTACCATTGGGTTTTAACCAGCCAGGGGCGTTATCGAGGAAAGTTTCTAAAGATTGTAATTCTTGGTTGACGGCGATGCGTAGGGCTTGGAAAACGCGAGTTGCTGGGTGAATTCTACCGTAGCGGTATTTTTTCGGGACAGTAGAGGCGATCGCCCTAGCAAGTTCCGTTGTCGTTTGGAAAGGGCGTTGTTCTACAATACGTCTGGCGATACGTCGAGATTTTCTTTCTTCACCATATTGGTAAAAGATGTCTGCTAAAGCTTTTTCTTGCCAATGATTAATAATTTCTGCTGCGGTTAAGGATTGGTTGCGGTCCATACGCATATCTAATTTAGCTTCATGACGAAAACTAAAACCTCTTTCTGGGATATCAAATTGCGCTGAACTAACCCCAAGATCAGCGATTATACCATCAAAAATCGGAGAACCGGGATTATATTTAGCAAAGTTTCCTTGCCAATAATCAATCTGTTTTTTGTATGTAGCTAAGTTAGTTGAACTGGCTTTAATTGCTTCATCATCACGATCAATAGCCGTTAATTTCACATCCGGCGCAGTTTGCAAAATCAACTTACTATGTCCTCCCCTTCCTAAAGTAGCATCTAAATAATGCCCTCCGGCAGTAATATTTAATCCGGTAATTAATTCTTGAGGTAAAACAGATATGTGCATAAGCTATTAGCAGAAGTGTTGAAGGAGGAGGGTGTTACGGATAAAAATGGACACCCCTCTTATGCCACTTTCGGAGAACAAAAATCAATTCTGAATTCTAGGACTTTTATATAGTATGCGATCGCAACATTTTTTCCTAAAAATAAACACAACCCTCTGCCAAATGACTGAAATTGTCTCTATTTTCCAATCTAACGAACCAGACATATTGCTATTTCTAGGTTATGGCGAGTGAGTTTGTTTTTTTCCTAATATTAATAACTTGACCTACTTTGTGGCATATTTTATAGAAAATTATTGATGATTGGGATAATTTTGCTTAAATATGGGTTTTGATCAACTACTGCAAAGGGTCATTAATTCTTCTTCAGTCAATAAATTAATACCAAACTTTTTCGCCTTAGCCAACTTAGAACCTGCGCTTTCTCCTACTACTACATAGTCGGTTTTCTTACTCACCGAACTACTTATTTTACCTCCTGCTTCTTTGATTAAAGTCTCGGCTTCCTGGCGTTTCAGGGTTGGTAATGTCCCGGTAATCACAAAACTTTTCCCTGTTAAAGGCAAGGGAGAAGAAGTAGCAACAGTCTCTTGGTTAAAACGTAAACCTGCACTTTGTAACCTTTCTACTAAAGCAATATTCTCCGGTATTTTAAACCAGTCAACCACAGATTGGGCAATTTCTTCCCCTACTCCATAAACTGCTGCTAAGGATTCTAATTTAGCGCCTTGCAACTGTTCTAAATTAGGGAAGTTTTCTGTTAGCAACTCGGCATTAACTTTACCTACATAACGAATACCTAAACCATAAATTACTCTGGCATAGGATTGATTTTGAGAAGAGGCGATCGCCTTGATTAATTTCTCGGCTGATTTAGTTCCTAAACGTTCTAAACTAGTTAATTGTTCTACTGTTAAGAAATAGATATCGGCAACGGAGGTAACTAATTTGCTGATTACCAATTGTTCCACAATCTTTTCCCCTAACCCCCGAATATCTAAAGCATCGCGGGAAGCCCAATGAACCAACGCCCCTTTTAAAATAGCCGGGCAGGAAGCATTAAGGCAACGGGTTACGGCTTCTCCTTCCGGGCGTACTAAAACAGAGTTACATTCTGGGCAATGGGTGGGCATTTGGAAAGGTTGGGTATCTTCGGGGCGTAATTCCCGTAATACCTTAACTATTTCAGGAATAATTTCCCCGGCTTTGCGAACAATAGCTGTATCACCAACGCGAATATCCAACTCGGCAATGCGATCGCTGTTATGTAAAGTGGCCCTTTGTACCGTTGTACCTGCAAGTTGTACGGGGGCTAAAATTGCCATGGGAGTAACAGCCCCGGTACGCCCCACATTAACGGTAATATCCTTAACTAAAGCCGGTAATTCTTCTGGGGGATATTTCAAGGCGATCGCCCAACGGGGAAACTTTTGGGTAAAGCCCAATTCTTCTTGTAAGGCTACAGAGTTGAGTTTAACCACCACCCCATCAGTTAAGTAGGGTAAGGTTTTCCTCCCTTGATCCCAATTATTAAAGTAAGCTTCTACTTCCTGTAAAGAGGCACATAACTGGCGGTGAGGATTAACTTTAAAACCCATCTGTTGCAAATATTCTAGAGATTGCCATTGAGTCGGGGCGGCATCTGCTTGGGGAATGTATAAGGTGTAGGCAAAGAAAGCCAGTCTGCGTTTATCCACAACTTGAGGATCTAATTGCCGCAATGTTCCTGCTGCTGCGTTACGAGGGTTGGCAAATAAACTTTCTCCTGCTGCCCCCCTTTCAGTGTTGATAGCTTCAAAAACATCTAAAGGTAAAAAGGCTTCTCCCCTCACTTCCACAATCGGAGGGGGATTTTCTAAGTTTAAGCGTAAAGGGATAGAACGAATGGTACGAACATTTTGAGTAATCTCCTCCCCTGTCACCCCATCACCCCGCGTCACTCCCCGTAGCAAAATCCCATTTTCATAGGTTAAAGCTAAAGCAGAACCATCAATCTTCAACTCACAAATATAGTCTACCCCCCCTACTAACTGTACTTGTTTTCGCCAGCGTTCCTGCCATTTTTCCAACTCCCCTTGATTAAAAGCATTTTCCAAACTGTAGAGGGGAATATTATGCTTAACAGAGATGAATTGAGGGGCAGGGCGATCGCCAACTCTTTGGGTAGGGCTATCTGGGGTTATAAGTTCTGGATACTGGGTTTCTAAGTCTTGTAATTCTCGATAAAGGCGGTCATAAACGCTATCCTCCATAATAGGATTATCGAGGACATAGTAAGCATAACCTGCTTTTTGTAATTGTTGCCGTAGTTGAGCAATTCTTTGTTTAGTTTCCTCTATCATACAAAAGACATCACTAAAGCATTTATAACTAGTCTCATAAAACAGTATAATCAGATTACTACCTTGAATTTAAGCTGTCCAACAGACCTTCTAGCAACAATCTTGCTGGCTTCTTATCTTAACAATTAGCAATTAGCAAAATAAGGTTTAATCGCAAAATCTCCTAAAGTTAAAGTGTAACTTCTCTGTTTTTTTGTAGCAACGAAATCAATAATAACTTCACAAGCAACTGCCACAGTTAACATCACTAAATTACGGGCTAAAGGATAGTCGCAGACATCATCATTAACATTAGAAGGAACTCGGTAAACATCATTCCAGATTACCTCTGCATAATCCTTTGCTAACCCCGTATGAAGACAGGACAAATTGTTTTCTTGACAGTAATCTTTAACTATTTGCCGCGCTACACTATTATCAAAAGCATCAATTACCAAACTACTATTCCCTAATAATTGCTTACAATTATCTACGGTCAATTCTTGGGAACGCCCATCTATAGTAACCCCCAAGGCACGATATAAGCTATTAGTAACAATTTTAGCTTTATATGCACCCACGTCAGACTTATAATAAGGTTGAGTAGAAAGGTTGCGTTCTTCAATGCGATCGCGGTCTATTACTCGCAATTTACCACAAGCAGCACGAGCTAAATTTTCTGTTATATTAGCGCCCATTGCTCCTGCACCACAAATGGTAATGGCAAAGTCCTTAAGATTTACCATTAATTCAGGACTACGGTAAAGTTGTTCGTGGAAGAATAAAGACATCTTTTCAGTTATCAGTTGTTAATGTACAGCTTGCTTTTGCTGTTAAGCATCAGTTAAGTAGAGGTAATAGCAACTCTATTTTAAAGATCAGTCTCTCGGCTATCTTCTATTATTCTCATATAGGTTAAGCTGTTTCAACTTACAGCATTTTAACCAGAAATGAATGACCAAGAAGCTTTCTTTTTCCTCCTCCGTCTCATTTTCAGTCTTTTTCTATTAGGAATTGTTGCAGGGGCAATTTTATGGTTACTTGTTTGGGCTTCTTAATTGTTTTACTAATTGCTAATGGGAGAGGAAACATTCTTGCTTCTATTATTTTAATGATTTCCCTAAAGAACATTGTGAGTGGTTAGTACATTTTTTTGAGACTTTCCAAATCATTTTTGCATTTTTTGCTGATAAGCTGATGTGCATTTAAACTGTGTATTACTCAGCTAGGAAATAAGCCCTAAGACCCTCCTCCGGTATGCCCCCTATCTCCCCATCAAACCTAATAGAGTGAATTTCTAAAATTGCCTGACAGCTTGGTTGAAGTTGAATTGATTAATTCTTTCGAATTTGGGTCAGCACGACGTAAAGAATACTTATGAGTAAATCAATCCGCCCAAATCATTTACCCAATCAATGGTCAAAAGAAGTCGACGACTTTATTCGCGGTGCTTCAGGAGGCTTTTTGTTTGGTACTCCCTTGCTGTACACTATGGAAGTTTGGTGGATTGGCTCCTATATTGAACCGCCAAGAATGTTAGGTTTGCTCGCTGTTACTTATGTGGTAGTTTTCCTTTTAAATCGAGTTGAAGGTTTTCGCGAAAATAGCACTCAAATTCTTGATGCTGCTATGGAAAGCGTGGAAGCCCTTACCATCGGTATAATTTGCACAACTTTCATTTTAATTTTGTTACGCCGTATCACCTTAGAAACTTCTATAGATGAAGCCTTGGGCAAAATAATTCTTGAAAGTGTACCTTTTTCTTTTGGTGTCACCCTGTCACGGGCATTTTTGCAAGGCGATCGCAGTTTATCTCAACAGCAAAAAGATTCTTTAAGTACAGAATCTCACCGTCAATCAAACCATGGATCTAAAAAAGCGAATCATGGCAACTTTCAAGAAACACTAGCAGATATTAGTGGCACACTCATTGGGGCTATTATGATTGCCTTTAGCATTGCGCCTACAGATGAGATTCCTGTACTAGCGGCTGCGGCTTCACCACTATGGTTAATTGCTATTATAGTTGTTTCTTTGGTGATCTCTTTTGGTATCGTTTTTACCGCAGGATTAACAGATCAACAAAAACGTCGCCAACAACAAGGTATTTTCCAAACTCCTGGAGGAGAAACTATTCTCTCTTATTTAGTCTCTTTATTAGCGTCTGCTTTAATGCTTTGGTTCTTTACTCAACTAAGCTTAAGTGATCCTTGGTTTATGTGGTTGCGTTATACTATTTTACTGGGCTTGCCTGCGGCTATAGGTGGTGCAGCAGGACGTTTAGCGGTATGAGTAAGAGAAATTCTTTAAAAAACTTATCAAACCGTTCTTTAGCAGAACGAGTAAGTTTTGTGATCGCTTTATCTATCCTATTGTTAATAGTAGGATTAGTATTTTATAGTTGGCTAACAGGAGACAGTGAACCTCCGATATTATCTGTAAGTTTAGAAAAAGAAGTTCGTGAAGTTGAAGGAGAATTTTATATTCCTTTTAGCGTTACAAATAAAGGAGGAAGTACAGTAGAAGCAGTGCAGATTGTAGCAGAATTACAAGCAGAAGAATTACAAGAAATTGGACAACAGGAATTTAATTTCCTCTCCGGGGGCGAAGTTAGAGAAGGGGCATTTATTTCCCCTCACAACCCTAATTTAGGTAAATTAATAGTTAGAGTTGCAAGTTACAAATTGCCTTAATTTTAGTTAATTAATAAAACCTATTCTTTTTAAAGGCCAAAAACGAAAAACTGCCCGCCCAATAATTTGTTGTTTAGGTAAAGAACCCCAGACATGGGAATCATTGCTGTTGTTACGATTATCCCCCATCACAAACAAATTGTTTTCTGGTACTTGTTGTTTGAATAGCTGATAATTAGGAGGTTCGGCGATGTAATTTTCTTTTAAAGGTACATCGTTTAAATAAACAGTCTTATTTTGCACCGCAACTGTATCTCCCCCCTCACCTACCACTCTTTTAATAAAGGCTTGGTTAGCATCGTAACCTTGCATTTGTAATTGTAAGGGAGGTTGAAAAACAACGATATTTCCTTTGTGGGCTGAACTGAATAAAGAAGAAACTTTCTCTACAACAATGCGATCGCCTATTTCCAAAGTAGGTAACATGGAGTCGGAGGGAATGTAGCGAGGTTCAGCGATAAAGAAGCGAATAAAAAGAGAAATTGCTAATGCGAAGACAAGAATTTGCAGATTTTCCTTAATATTCTTACGGGTTAAGCTACCAAAAGATTGTTCTTGCTCAGAATCAGAAGAAGATTCTTTCTTTGTCAAATGTTCTTGCTCAGATGTCATACTAAATAGTGTTTGGTTGCAGGGGTTATTGATGAGGGGCAAGTAATAAGTAATAAGTAATAAGTGATTGTTACTTAACTATGTTCGCATAGTGTATCCCATAAAGAGAAAACAAGTTACTTTTATACTGTACGGCTGCCATTACTCAAGCTAAACTAATGAGTGATAAGTAATAATTGATAATTGATCATTAGATCATTGCTAACTGATGAGTTCTTGGCAAAAACGCCTTACCAATACTTGGAATAATGCTACAGGAAGTTTGACTAAACTTCTCCCTGTCGAACAAGTAACTCGTACTGCTGTAGGTTGGTTTAGCATCAGCGACGCTAGAGTGGCGGAGATTTTAGCCACTGTAAGGGCTGAATTACCTACCACAGAAGCTATTTTAATTGGTAAACCCCAAGCGGGTAAAAGTTCCATTGTACGGGGTTTAACGGGGGTTTCAGCAGAGATTATTGGGCAAGGTTTTCGTCCCCATACTCAACACACAGAACGTTACGCCTATCCCTCTGGGGATCTGCCTTTGCTTATTTTTACTGATACCGTAGGCTTAGGAGACATTAACCAAAATATTGAGGCGGTGGTAGAGGAATTAGTAGGAGAATTAGACAAAGATAGTAACTGTGCCAGAATTTTAATTCTAACCGTTAAGATTAACGACTTCGCTACAGATACATTAAGACAAGTCGCCCAACAACTACACCAAAAATATCCCAATATTCCCTGTTTGTTAACGGTAACTTGTCTGCACGAAATTTATCCTCCTGGTACAGAAGATCATCCAGATTATCCCCCTGATACAGAAGAAATTAACCGCACTTTTACGGCTATTCAAGAAGACTTTGCTGAAAATTGTGATCGCGCTATCTTAATCGACTTTACCTTAGAAGAAGATGGCTACAACCCCGTTTTTTATGGTTTAGAAGCTTTACGAGATGCCCTTGCAGACTTGCTTCCTGAAGCAGAAGCAAAAGCTATCTATCAGTTGCTAGATGATAAAGACGCTGGTAAACAAATTGGCAACCTTTACCGAGATGTCGCCAGACGCTATATCCTCGCTTTTTCGATCATGGCTGCCACCCTTGCTGCTGTACCTCTCCCCTTCGCTACTATGCCTGTACTAACCAGCATCCAGGTATCTTTAGTGGGGCTTTTAGGCAAGTTATATGGACAAACCCTTACCCCTTCCCAAGCAGGAGGAGTAGCTAGTGCGATCGCCGGGGGCTTTTTAGCCCAAGCAGTGGGGCGAGAGTTAGTTAAATTTATCCCCGGATTAGGTAGTGCGATCGCAGCTTCCTGGGCAGCAGCTTATACTTGGGCATTAGGAGAAGGTGCTTGTGTTTATTTTGGTGATTTAATGGGAGGCAAGAAACCAGATCCCAAGGAGATTCAGTCGGTGATGAAAGAAGCTTTTCAAGAGGCACAGAAGCGGTTTGGTGAAGGAATGAAGGGTAAGACTAAATAATCTGGTTCATAAGCATCTATCCCCATTGCTAACACCTGCAAGTCTTGCACATCCACATGACGAGTATGGGTTAAGCTGAGACTGGGCATCAAACCAACACTGTATTTTTCGACGATGAATTGCTCATTATCTACTATGGTAGTAAGGGGAACAGAATGCAAACCCTCGTCAAGTATGAAAACAAGGTTGTTAATTTCTCGTTGTTGTAATTCTGCTTCTAAGGGGGCGATCGCACTAAGCTTAGGATTTTTCCATCAAACAACTGTTCTTGTAAATCAATAGGGAAAAGTTAGTAGCAGCAAACTTTAACAATTAATCGACAATAATCAAACCCTCATTATTTTCTGGTTCATTCATCTCTTCAAGAGTTTTCCAACCTGCTTCCCACACAGCCGGATCTTTTAACTGCTTGGCATTAACCCAAAAACGCACTGTAGGATCACAAGAAGATACCATCTCCGCAAATACCCATTTACCTTGGTTTTTACGATTAACTGCCTCAAAGTGCCGCCAACCGAAAGTTTTTTGACAAGCTGTCCATTTAGAACCGAGTAAGTAAGGAAATTTTTGTTTTTTCGCCATAGAGGTAGGGAGGTGGGGAGATAGGGAGATGGGGAAAAGAAGGAAACTAAGTTAAGGCTAATTGCAACTAAATCTTCTTCTTGCCGATGAAATAAGCAGAGATAATACCACCAACAAAACCAAATAAATGTCCTTCCCAGGAAACGCGAGGATCTGTAGGCAATACCCCCCAAATTAAACCACCGTAGAGAATACCGACTGCAATAGAAAGGAAAATAGAAGGTAGGTTGCGTTGAAAAAAGCCTCGCAGCAGTAGAAAGCCTAAATAACCAAAAATTAAACTACTAGCCCCTATATGCACAGAATTAGGAGAACCCAATAACCATGTCCCCAAACCACTAACCACCATCGTAATCAAAGTGACGAGGAAAAAATCGCTGGTTTCTTGCAACATCACCAACCAACCTAAAGTGATGAAGGGTAATGTATTGGCGATTAGATGTCTAAAGCCTCCATGGAGAAATGGCGCAAATAAAATACCCCGCAAGCCAATAATATTGTGGGGAACAATACCATATTGATCTAATCCTCCTCTGCCATGGAAAACAACAAAGTCGATAATTTCTAAAATCCAAAAAATCGCTACAAATATTCCCAGGATAGTCCCTTGGCTAGTTAATTCCTGGGCAATTCCTTTCTTATCTTGCTTACTCATGGTTATTGCGCTGGGGAAACTGTATTTTTACCCTACATATCTAAAGTAGCAAAAACATTAGATTGGCTGAATTGCTAATGGTACGAAGTTTGGTTTTCCCCTCCTCTTCACAAAAACCTTGGTAAGCTATAAAAGCACTTTAGGATATAAAGGGGCAAGAAAAATAACTATGATAGCTTTTTGGCTAACAGTAGCAAGTTTCGTAGGCTGGTTTGTTAGTACTTTAGCAGGGGGTGGTAGTTCTTTGATTTTACTACCCTTAATCAGTATTTTCCTGGGAACGGCTGCGGTTGCCCCTGTAATAACTACCGGAATGCTTTTCGGAAATGGGCAAAGAGTCATTCTGTATTGGCAAAATATTTGCTGGAAAATCACCTTGTGGTACTTACCTGGTGCTATTTTTGGTGCTATTTTAGGAGCTTTTGTTTTTACAAGAACAGAAATTACTTGGCTTAATCTTCTTCTTGCTATTTTTATCTTAGCTTCGGTTGTTGGTTATGGTTTTGGAGAAAAAACGAAATCCTTTACTGTTCGTACTTGGTACTTCTTACCAGGGGGTTTTTTTTATGCTTTTCTTTCTGGTTTAATTGGTAGTGCAGGGCCTTTATTAACCAGTTTTTATCTCAATTACGGCTTAAAAAAAGAAGAATTAATAGCTACGAAAGCAACTGATATTTTATTCGTACATATAATTAAAATAATTGCCTACTCTGTGTTTGGCACTTGGCATTCCTCTTATTTAATCTACGGTATAGTAATAGGTATAGCTGCATTTCCCGGTAACTGGCTAGGTCAAATAGCTTTACAAAAAATCAGCGAAAATCGCTTCAGGCAAATGGTGATTGCTTTTATTACTTTCAGTGGAATGTTGATGTTATGGCAGCAACGGCAGTTCTTACTATTTTGGTGATCTCTGCGTAACCCCATCGTTCCCTCATCCCCTTCTCAGGGAAATTTAAGTTGGGCTTTGTTTAATACTTCTATGTATACAAGATTCAAGTTAATAATTGATAATTGTACGGCTTTGCCGTTGTCGTAGACTAAGTTAATGATTGCAAAAAGGAAAATTACTTGTGACTGAAATCGCTACGGATCGACAAAAGGCAAACACATCAGAGTTATTGGCATATAGCGTAGAAAATGCTGTATTGGACAGATATCAAGCGGGGGCAAAAGAAGTACAACCTAGCTTATGTTGTCCCACAGAATATGAAGGTAATTACCTCGATATTCTACCAGAGGAGATAATTGCTAAAGATTATGGTTGTGGCGATCCTACCCGTTATGTCCGTGAGGGAGAAACAGTAGTAGATTTGGGTTCTGGCGCAGGGAAAAATTGTTATATGCTTGCCCAAAAAGTTGGTTCCCAGGGCAAGATTATTGGTGTTGATTTTAATGATGAGATGCTGGATTTAGCAAGGAAGTATCAAGAAGAAATAGCTGCTAAAATTGGCTACCACAATACCAATTTTGTCAAGGGTAAAATCCAAGACTTGAAGTTAGATTGGGGCAAAATGCAAACCTGGTTGCAACAAAACCCCATTGCTTCTTTGCCTGAGATGGAAGCCTTTGAAGCAGAAGGCGATCGCCTAAGAATTCAAGAACCTTTGATAGCTGATGAAAGTGTTGATGTGGTGATTTCCAACTGCGTTCTCAACCTTGTTCGTCCTCAAGATAAGCAACAACTATTCCAAGAAATTCACCGGGTTCTCAAACGAGGAGGTAGGGCGGTTATTTCTGATATTGTTTGTGATGAAAATCCTACAGCTAATATTCTCCAAGATCCCGATTTATGGAGTGGCTGCATTGCTGGGGCTTTTCGTGAAGACGAATTTTTAGCTATGTTTGAAAAAGCTAGTTTTTATGGTATTGAGATTCTTAATCGTCAAATAGAACCTTGGCAGGTTATTGATGGTATTGAGTTTCGTTCCTTAACAGTACGGGCTTATAAAGGCAAAGAAGGTGATTGTTTAGAACGTAACCAAGCTGTGGTTTATAAAGGCCCTTGGAAGGAAGTTAAAGACGATGATGGTCATACTTTTTACCGAGGAAAGCGTATGGCAGTTTGCGATAAAACTTTTCAGATTTTAACCAATCCTGGAGGGGCTTACAGTGAAGATATTATTGCGATTGAACCTTATCAAGAGGTTAGATTAGAAGAAGCCCAAGAGTTTAAATGCAAAACCGATGCAATTCGTCATCCTAAAGAAAGCAAGGGAACAGATTATCAGCTAAATATGACCAACACTTGTTGTTAGTTAAAAAGTAATAGGTAATATTATCACCTATCACCTATCACCTATTACATATCATCTATTACCTATCACCTAAAGATGCTTCAATCTCCAACCAAAAAGCAATTAGACAAAGTAACTCCCTTTGCAGAAAAAATAGTTACTCCTTTAAATAAGCAAAAAATTACTGTCCTGCAAATCAATTTAGGGCGGCGTTGTAACCTCGCTTGTACTCACTGCCATGTAGAAGCTAGTCCAAAACGAACAGAAGAATTATCTCCAGAAATTTGTCAACAACTAATTGAGGTGATTAACAGTTTTCCTCAAATTGAAACTGTTGACTTAACAGGTGGTGCGCCGGAGATGAATTACGGTTTTCGAGATTTAGTAGCCGCAGCAAGAAGTCAAAATAAAGAGGTAATTGTCCGCTCTAATTTAACTATTTTCTTTGAACTAGGATATACAGATTTACCAGAGTATTTTGCTGAAAACAAGCTTAGGGTAGTTGCTTCTTTACCTTGTTATTTAGAAGACAATGTTGATAAGCAAAGGGGGGCAGGAGTTTATCACAATTCTATTCAAGCTATCCAAAAACTGAACAATTTAGGCTATGGTAGAACCCCGGATTTGATTATTGATTTAGTTTATAATCCTGCCCTGCCCATTGATGAAAACTTTTCCCTAACTCCTGAGCAAGAAAAGTTGGAATCTGACTACAAAACTTATTTACAAAAACACTTTGATATTCAGTTCAATAACCTTTTCACTATCACCAATATTCCTGTTGGTAGAACTAAACAGTTTTTGCAGCGTCGTCAGTTACATCAACCCTACCTTAAGTTTTTAGAAGCAAGTTATAACCCGGCAACTGTACCTGCCTTAATGTGCCGCAATGAACTTTCTATTGATTATTTAGGAAATATTTACGACTGTGACTTTAACCAAATGGCAAATCTTTTTGTCGCAACTCCGCAAGGAGAAAAGTTAACTGTAGAGAAGTTGTTGGAATTAAATGATCTTGATGTTATTCAAGAGATAAAAACTGCTACTTATTGTTATGGTTGTACGGCGGGAAGTGGTTCTAGTTGTGGGGGAGCATTGATTTAAAGTAATAAGTGATAAGCTAGTCGCTAGTCGCTAGTTGCTAAAATCTTATAGTTGGTGAGGATATTTTATTTATTGAAGTTCTCTTAAGGGGAGGAAATTTAATTTTGGAACCTATGGATTCTGCCAATTCAGATGAGAGTGAAGTGAAAAAAGAGACGAAGAAGCTTTGGTTGAAACTAATTATTACTGCTGTAATTATCGCTGCTGTAATTATTATTATTAATCAAACAGAATTAACGGATTTTATTCAACCAGAAAAGCTACAAGAGTTAGCGGATCAAGCAGGAGTTTTTGCTCCTTTAGGATATATTCTTATCTATATCGTTGCCGCAGTATTTGGTATACCGGGAACAATTTTAACCCTATCTTCTGGGGCTGTATTTGGGCCTTTTTGGGGAACTTTATGGACAGTAATTGGTGCAACATTAGGGGCAACGGCTGCATTTTTAGTAGCGAGATTTGTTGCTGGAGATTGGGCTAAACAGCAATTTGCGAAAGGCGATCGCTTAAGGAAAATTCAAGCAGGTTTAGAAGAAGAAGGTTTTCAATATGCTTTAACTATTCGCTTAGCACCAATTTTCCCTTTCAATGCTGTTAATTACCTTTTTGGCTTAACACCTATCCCCCTCGGTGCTTATATTCTGGCTACAGCAATCGGTATATTACCAGGAACCTTTGCTTATAGTTGGTTAGGAAGAGGTGGTACAGAAGCTTTAGCAGGGGGGCCACCTTGGCAATTGGTAGGTGCGTTAGCTGTCTTGGCATTACTTTCTGCTACACCTATAGCTATCAAGAAATTTAAAAATTAATGATAAATAATACCAACAAAACTATTTGACATTCAAGACAATCGCTGTACCCTACCCTAACAAAATGTTAAATTAATTTTGCCCAAGTACTTAAGTCAATCAACTATAATTTCAATGCGGCGATTAAGTTGTTGACTATTCTCATTGCTGTTTTCCACCAAAGGGCGAGTCTCTCCGTAGCCTACCACCAATAAACGATACTTTTGCCCCAAAGCATTAGCTAAATATTGCTTAACTTCTTGGGCGCGTCGAAAAGATAATTCGCGATTATCCTCTGCTTTATCACTGCTGTGGGTATGAGCAGAAATACGAATAGTTTCTCCTTCATATTGCCGCAGATCGTTAATAATTTTATCTAAAATTGAATTCGCTTCTGCTGATAAAGTGCTACTTGTTCCGGTGAAGAGAACATCGCTAGGAAGAGTAACCTTTAACTTATTATCATCATTTCTCCCCTCATCTATCACAACTTGACTTTCTTCGGGGCTAGGGATGGGTTGAGATTGGAGGTTTTCTTGAAGAATCTTCAACCTCTCGTCTAAAGGTAACTCAGAATCACTACTTCCTAACTCACTTTCCAGTTGAACTGCACGACTATTTAAAGCATTTAACTGGGCTTGGAGTCCCTGAACTTCATTTTGTAACTCTTGCCTCTTCTCCACCGTTAATTCAGAAGCCGGATTGCTGGGGACAGAATTCTGAGAAGTACTCCCTTGGACTTCAACTAACTCCTCTTTATCCTGTAATAATTGCCAAACTTTTACTCCTAAAGGTTTGCCAGGATTAACTTGGGGTTTAAAAACTCCTAAAAGTACCCCGGCGATAAAAGCCAAACTTCCCCCAACTCCTAACAACAAACATTGCAGCAAAATTACCTTCCACCAAGAAACCTTAGTCTTTGTAGGGGAGGGAGATTTTTTTGAAGAAGATTCTACGATTGGAGTCACTGCTTTTCCTTACCTTTTAGCCGTATCCTTATGATCCCACCAAGGATTTGTTATCTTAATTCGTTTTGATCTGCCCACATAACACTCCAAAGTTAGAATTTGTGATCTTGTTTTGTATCACTTCGTAAATTAATAATGAAAATTTAGCTTAGAGAGGGGTGTAAATTCAACTAAGTTGCTATACATAGGTATAAGGATACTGCAAGAGTTCCTTTGGCATCACTCCTCACACCAAAAACGAAGTTTAGCAACCCCACTCTACTCACCATGTTTAGACTCTTTCTTTATTTCTTATCTGCTACTCTGTTGCTAATTGCTTCTAGTCCATCGGCTAAAGCCAATCGGGATGAAGTGCCACAGGTAGTTGTTCCTGCATATCCCCACACTTCATCCCAGACCCCAATGATATTGCCAAGTTCTTCCTCTGACATGATTCAAGCCGAATTTAAAAGCGACCCTTTAGATAGTCCTCATCCTGTTCCTTGGAATTGGGTTTTGGAAACTAACGAAAATTTAAAACGAAATGAAAGTTCTGGGGTCAATTATTACCGCAGTCCTTCTTTAATATCTCCCGATGGAACCTATGCAGCTTATAGTAGGATTCAGATGGAAGGAAGACCAGAGTTGTTCCGCAGTCGTGTTACCAGCGTAATGTTTCTCGAAAACCTACGTACAGGGGACTTGCAAACTATTACAGCTTCCTCTCCTTTAGCCGATAACCCTTTCAATAGTAACGAAGAAGCGACGAAGGCCAGGAAAAATTTCTATTTTAATCCCCGTTTCTTGGTCAGATTCAGGCGATCGCGTTTTAGCCAGACAATTTGAAGGTTTCTTTAATACCTCTGATGCTTCTGATTACGCAGTTATTTGGGAACGAAGTACCAATCGCACCGTAACTGTTGCCCCAGAAAATGACCTTTATACTAACGCTGTCTTACTCGGTTGGAGTGAAACAGCCCCCCATCAAGTACTATTTCGCGCCGGAACTTTAGGAGAAGAAAATTGGCCTCTATGGGCAGTTGATAGCGAGGGTCAAACCATGCTTGCTAGTGAAGATAGACCTATTGTCTACGGTCAAGTAATTAACAAAGTTTGGAGTGGGCCTCAAGCCCGTTGGTAAAGACAAGTTAAAAGGCAAGGAATTATAACTGTTACGACTTCCTAAACTATAAAATTTCATTGAGTTTCCTTCCTTATACAGTAGTTAAGCCTTTAAACTCGGTTTGATTAGAAATAAAATTACAAAAATCCTATGGCTTACTTTTGGTTTAAAGCATTTCACCTAATTGGTGTCGTAGTTTGGTTTGCTGGTTTATTTTATTTAGTACGTTTATTTGTTTACCACGCCGAAGCGAATGAGCAACCTGAACCTGCCCAAACTATTCTCAAAACTCAATATGAATTGATGGAGAAGCGGCTGTATAGCATCATCACAACTCCGGGAATGCTTGTTACGGTGGCTATGGCTATTGGCTTGATTTCTACTGAACCAGAAATCTTAAAATCTGGTTGGTTACACGCCAAATTAGCCCTGGTTTTAGTTTTAATTGGCTATCATCACTACTGCAAACGCTTAATGAAACAGTTAGCCGCCGGAACTTGTCAGTGGACTGGACAACAGTTTCGCGCTCTCAATGAAGCCCCAACAATTTTATTAGTAACAATTGTGCTATTGGCAGTGTTTAAAAATAATCTCCCTTTAGACTTAACCACCTGGTTAATTGTGGCTTTAGTAGTTGCGATGATTGCAAGTATTCAACTTTACGCTAAGAAACGCCGTAAAGACAAAGAATTGTCCCAAGGGCAAATGCCTACTGAACCAGAAGCTTTATCTAGTTGAACCCTGAAGTGGGCAAGTTAAAAATAAATACTGGTTTTAAGCATAACTCTCAGCTTGCCCTCTCCCCAGCAATTTTAGTATCATTGGTGACTAGATTTCCCTGGTCATCACGTCTTCACTTAACCTTAAAAGGCAACTTAACTCGAAAAGTAGCCCCTTCACCAAGTTGGCTTTCTACCTTAATATCTCCCTGCATCAACTTAACTAAAGATTCAGTAATTGCCAACCCTAAACCCGTACCAGAATACTTGCGGGTAGTTGTTTGATCTACTTGACGAAACTCTTCAAAAATATACTCTTTCTGCTCCGCATCAATACCAATACCCGTATCTTTAACGACTATTTCTAAATACTTAACATCTACTTCTTGGATAAAGACCTGAACGCTTCCTTGATCGGTAAACTTAATGGCATTAGAAAGGAGATTAACCACTATTTGGCGTAGGCGAAGGCTGTCATTAACTACGCGGGAATGTTTAAGTTTAACCTTTAGGTTTAAACTTAAATACTTCTCATCAGCTAAAGGACGCAATTCCTCAATAGTTGTCCTCACTAATTGAATAATATCAAACTCCTTGAGTTGTAATTCTAAACGCCCTGCTTCAGCTTTAGAAAGGTCAAGAATATGATTAATTAAAGCTAAAAGACTTTTACCATTATTGTGAATTTTTTCCACCATTTGGACATGATTAGAACCAAGGGTATCAGAATTCTTTTTGCGTAAAAGTAATTGTGAGAAACCAATAATTGCATTCATAGGAGTACGCAACTCGTGGGACATAATCGCCAGAAATTGCGACTTCATTTTCGCTGCTTCCATCAGTTGCAAATTTTGCAGTTGAATTTGGTGACGTTGACTTTCTAACTCCTGATTCTGTTCAGCTAAAATTTGATTTTGAAACTCTAAACGTTCTTCTCTCTCTTCGAGGGTACTAATCAAACGAGCATTATCAATGGCGATCGCAGCTTGTTCTCCCACAGCAGTTAAAAGATATTGTCCTTCTTTATCAAAAGCAGTAGGATTTTCCCAATTACCAATGGCCAGAATTCCTAAACTTCCTGACTTTACAGACTTAATTGGTACGGCATAAATAGTCTGAGGCAAACTTTTTGCTGTTTCTGTATCTTGTTGGGGACTTTGAATTAATCTAGGTTCCCCCGTTAAAAAAACTTGGCGTAGCAAACTTTTAGACGAAGAAGCATCTTCTAAACTGAGACTCTCTTCCCCAACCCCAGCCGTCACAGTCAGCATCATACGATTACATTGGGAATTAAACAAAGCAATAAAACAAATCTGAACCCCAGGAATAGCTTCGCATACCGATCTCGCCATCACCCGCAATAAATCTGGTAAATCTGTGAGGCGATGATTCAATAAATTTGTAAGTTGCTGGAGAGTGCGTAATTGTTGCTGCTGCTCCCCTAAAATGGCATTAGCTTGGCGAAGATCCTGGCTAGCTTGATGGGCTTCTTCAAACAACCGAGCATTTTCAATCGCTAAAGCTGCCCGATGGGCTAAATCTTCTGCTAGCTTAAAATCATCTTGAGTATAACAACCCCCAGATTCACTCCAAACAAACAGAATAGAACCTAAAGTTCTTTCTCCGGTTTTTAAAGGTACACAAATATAAGAATGAATATTTAAACTTTTAAGCTTCTCTAAATGCTCTTCATCCCTAGCCAGTTCGATTAACTTTTTTTCTGTAACAGAAAAACAAGCATCTGATTTACCCCGATGGATAACCTGAGCATAACCACTAACAGCACAATAACTTTTTATGCCCTCAGCATAGTCTAGCTGCCGCACCAAAGCCTCTTTGTTGGGATCTATATGGGTAACGGCAATACGAAGACAACTCCCCTCAGAAGCCACCACATCAATGGCACACCAATCAGCTAAACGAGGGACAGCTAGCTGAGCCAGGTTTTCTAAAGTAGCTTGATAATCTAAAGAAGCTGACAAAACCTCCGTAGCCTCAGCCAAGAAGCGAGTGCGTCTTTCTGTACGCTTGCGCTCAGTAATATCGCTAACAATACCAGACATTCTCAGGGGAATACCTTTACTATCCTTTTGGACTTTCCCCCTAGCTACATAGTAAAAGTATTCTCCACTCACATGACGTAACCGAAACTCCACCTCAAACTTAGCTTGCTTTCTCAAATGAGCGTGAACTGCTCGACTAATTTTGAAGCGATCGCCTAAATGTAATAGCTTTTTTAATAGCGGCTTATTAACGGCCACTCCTTTTGAAGACAAACCTACCATTTCCAAAAGGCGATCATTGGCATAAACTTTCTCATTGCCCCAGTCCCAATCCCAAATCCCATCATTAGAACCTTCAACCACCAAACGGTACATTTCCTCGCTTTCTTTTAAGCGTCGATTGGCAAAATCAGCTTGTTGTTCAGCATGATATAGGCGTACTGAATTATGAAGAGAGCGCGCTAAACTTTCAGAAGAAATTTTTCTTTGGGGAATATAATCAGAAGCCCCAGCTTTAATCAAATCAGCAGCATAATGTTCATCTCCCTGGGCAATCAAAACCACTAGAGGGACTTTAATGTTGGCATGACGAATCTTTTCAACTAGTTCTCTACCACTACCATCTGGCAATCTGTAATCAAGGAAAACGCATTCAAAGTCTCTTTCTTGCTTTAAGCTGGCAATAGCACTCTCACAGCTATTTGCTGATTCCATCTCTATATCAACTCTGGCCTTACTTAGAGCTTTGTATAGCACCATACGTTCAATTTCATCTTCTTCTACTACCAAAATTTTCATGATTTTATTCCTATCAATCAGTATCAATTGATTGTCTAGCTAGTTCAAAGTATTTATACTAAAGCAGCAAAATTGTTTCTCATGTCACACCAATTTAAGGACTTTTATGTCAGCAATCAACGCCCAATTAACAATCCCATGACTAAAAGATCGGTTAAATATTAAGAGTGATTTAATTTTTATTGATCACCAAAGTATTGAACATGATTTTCTGTAATCTGTGACAATCTGACTAAAGGCTAGAGAAAATACTACACTTTACTGATTAGTTATTTGAGTTTTTTGGGGAAACGTTTTCAAGATGAGTAGAATTCGCGTTGCTCTCATTGAAGACCACGACCTAACTAGAGTCGGGCTTAGGACTGCACTGCAACAGTCCAATGAGATCGAATTGGTTGGTGAAGCGGCTAATGGGACTGAAGGTTTAAAATTGTTGGAAACTTCCCAACCTGATATTGGTATAGTCGATATTGGTCTGCCAGATATAGATGGTATAGAACTAACTCGCAAATCCAAAGAAAATGCCTCATCAGGGGAATCAAAACCAATAAAAATTTTGATTTTGACCTTACATGATAATGAAGAAGCAGTTTTAGCAGCTTTTGCGGCTGGGGCTGATTCCTACTGCATGAAAAATATGAGCTTTGATCGCCTAATTGAAGTACTCAAATTAACCTATGAGGGCAATTCTTGGATTGATCCGGCGATCGCCAGAATTATTCTTTCCCAAACCAAAAGTTCCTCGACTGATGCCAAATCAGCACCGATGGGGAATCAAGGGAAAGTGAGAATTAACGCTGCTGAGCCAGAATATAGTCAACTGATTGAAGCTTATCCTCTCACTGAAAGGGAACTAGAAGTTCTCCAACTTATTGTTGAAGGTTGTAGTAACGCTGAAATTGCTGAAAAACTTTTTATTACCGTAGGAACTGTCAAAACCCATGTTCGTAATATTTTAAACAAATTATGTGCTGACGACCGCACCCAAGCTGCCGTTCGCGCTCTTCGTTCGGGATTAGTTGGTTGAGGGGATGAAAAAAGAGAGCGATAATATAATCTTCAGCTACTAAGCTTGTTTTTAGTTATGAAGCAAATCATCAACAAATCATCCCTTTATCAAGTTGGTAATGGGTCTTACCGAAGTTAAGCCTTACTAGCATCTAAAATGATTAATTGTCCTGGTATTTGGCTGGTAAGCTTTTTGTTGGTGCAAAATTTACTAGCCAAGCTCTTAAAACATAAGCGCACCGATGTCTTTTTCAATGGATCGCCAAACTGGAGTGAGTAAATGAGTCAGGCAAACCGCAGCAAACTTAATTTAATGGTAGTGGATGACGAGCCTGACAACTTAGAATTGCTCAATCGTACTTTCCGGCGGGATTTTCGAGTTCATCCGGCTGATGGGGCCCTTAGCGCCCTCGAAATTCTTGATCGCGAAGGAGAGATGGCTGTGATCATCTCTGATCAACGTATGCCAGTTATGAATGGCACAGAATTTTTAAGCAAAACAGTAGAAAGGTTTCCTGATACAATTCGTATTCTTCTCACTGGTTATACCGATGTTGAAGACCTTGTAGAAGCAATAAATTCTGGTAAAGTTTTCAAATACATCACCAAACCTTGGAATCCTGAAAAGCTCAAAGCAGTGGTTCAACAAGCGGCAGATACCTATAGAGTAGTTAAACAAAGAACTAATGAACTGCGGCGTGTTTTGAAGCGCGAAGAGTTATTAAATGAAATTACTAACACAATTCGCGAATCCTTAGACTACCGTAGTATGTCACAAACTATTGTCAAAACCATTGGCGAAAACTTTGGAGCTAAAGCGGGAGTATTAAGACCTATTAGTGAAAGCGAGATATTACCAGATGCTTTCTCTTTTCAAGTTGATGATGTTGCCCAGTGGAGTATTTCTCCTCAAGAAGAAGAATCTTTACTCCAAGAGGTTTTATCGAGCCAAAAAACCAAAAAGCTAGCCTCAGCAGAAGTTGGTAAAGAAAAATGCTTTCACTTAGCTGTGCCATTAATCTGCCAGCAAGAGTTACTAGCAATTCTTTCCCTTTATGAAATTGACAGTGCCACAGCTAAAGACGAATCTGATATTGAGTTACTAGAGGCGGTTAGTGAACAAGCAGCCTTGGCAATTTCCCAAGCCAGACTTCTCCAAAGAACTCAACAACAAGCTGAGAAAATGCGGGCGGAACTAGAAGTAGCCCGGCAAATTCAAAATAATATTCTACGCCAAAGCTGGCCGGAAGTTGAAGGCATTTTAGTACAAGCTAGCTGTTACCCGGCTAGGGAAGTGGGGGGAGACTTTTTTGAAGTGTATGTTCATCCCCAAGGAGATATTTGGTTAGCGGTGGCTGATGTTTCTGGTAAAGGTGTACCTGCTGCTTTATTTATGGCTAGTGCTATTTCTGTACTGAGGAGAGAAGTAGCCCAAGAAATTTCTCCAGAACCCGAAGAAGTGATGAAAAATCTTAATCGCAGTATGTCAGAAGATTTATTCAGCACCAACTGCTTTATAACTATGGTTTTGGCCCGTTATACTCCTAGCACCAACCAGCTAGCTTATGCTAATGCAGGTCATATTTATCCTATGCTCTGGTCTCATCGTACCCTTGCGGAACAGAGGAAAAATGCTAGTAAAGAGATAACAGTGGAACCAAACTATTTACAAACTCGCGGTATTCCCCTTGGCATACTCAAGGATTGGAAAGGAAAAGCGGGGAACTCAACTTTAGAACAGGGTGATATTTTTCTTTTGACTAGTGATGGCATTACAGAAGCAACTGTGACAAGATCGATGGTATCGGAATCTAATGGGGCTGCGGATGAAAAACTCCAAGCCAGCTCAATGCTAAATCAACAAGGTCTTTGGCAATTGCTACTCCAGGAGTCTGATCCTTTAAACTTGGACGAGTTACTAAAGCACCTGGGCGAATACACTAATAAAGTCCAAGAAGACGACCAAACTATTTTATCTCTGGAGGTTATGTAGTTGATGAAGACTGAACTACACGTACCAAGCGAGTTAAAGTTTCTTAAAGTTGTTGAGTGTTGGTTAATTGACTCTTTAACTTTAGAGTTAGGTGATTCTGTTGATTGGCCTAGCCAACAGAATCGAATACGCTTAGCTTTAGTAGAAGCTTACTCGAACGTAGTACGTCACGCCCATAAAGATCAACCCAATTTACCTGTTTTGGTTTGCTTGGAATTGAAGGAGCGGGATATTGCTGTAGAAATTTGGGACTATGGTAAGGGTTTTGATCTCTCAACCTATTTACCGCCGAAACCTGACGATAAGCAAGAAGGTGGTTATGGTTGGTTAATTATGAACCGCTTGATGGATAGGGTGGAATATCGCTTACAGGTAAATGGTCGTAATTGTTTGAAATTGGAAACGACCTTACCAGAAAAATCAAGCAAACTTAAGAAGTGAATATTGATAGTTCTTTACTTAAAGAACAAGCCCTAGCTATCGGTTTTCATCAAGTAGGGATTGCTTCTGTCAAAGCAGCAACTGAGTTCCATCAGGCTGCTGTTGCTTCCCTTCAGGCTTGGTTAAGGTTAGGGTATCAAGCTGATATGGCTTGGATGGCTAATCCTAAGCGTTTCGATCTACCAGAGGCTAAATCCGTAATTTGTGTTGCCCTGAACTACTACACTCCCCATCAGCGACCAGAAGGCCAAGAATACGGGAAGATATCTCGTTATGGTTGGGGAAGGGACTATCACAAAGTTATGCAGAAGAAGCTGAAAGCTTTAACGAATTGGTTACAGGAACAGGGGGAGGACATTTCTGCACGTTATTACGTTGATACAGCACCAATACAAGACAAATTTTGGAGTCAACAAGCTGGAATTGGCTGGGTTGCTAAAAACAGTAATTTAATTACTAGAGAATACGGTAGTTGGGTATTTTTAGGTGAAATAGTTACTAATTTAATCTTGCCACCAGATAATCCCCATACAGAACATTGCGGTACTTGTACTCGCTGTTTAGAAGCTTGCCCTACCAATGCGATTACCGAACCTTTTGTTGTGGATGCTAATCATTGTATCGCCTATCATACCATCGAAAATAGGGATAGGGAATTACCAGAATCGGTCAAACCTCATTTACAAGGATGGGTGGCAGGTTGTGATATTTGTCAAGATGTTTGTCCTTGGAATCAGCGTTTTGCTCAAGAAACCGATGTGGAAGAGTTTCAACCCTATCCTGGTAATGTCGCTCCCAAATTAACAGAATTAGCAGAAATTACAGAAGAAGAATGGCAACAAAGATTCCCTGCTTCAGCTTTGAGGAGAATTAAACCTAAAATGTTACGGAGGAATGCCCAGGCTAATTTAGAATAAACCATTTTCTGGGGTAAAGGTTAAAGAGTTACTTAATATAAAACTATGGAAAATACTGAATTACTAAATTATATTGCTGGTGGATTGGGGATTTTGATTTTTATCGGGGGATTTTTAATGATGTTTACTACTTTTTGGACGAAAAAGTAGTTGCTCATGGTTAGTTGCTAATTAGGAACAGCCCTTCCCCCTTTACCTATTAATTCTTACTTAAGAAATACTCCCATACGTCGAGAATCTCCTACACCAAATAGAGAGTTGTTTGCCGTAACTTCTACGGCATTGACTCCGCCAAAAAACATATTTTTTTCTAGCCATGAAACGATTTGACTAGAGTTGGGTAATTGGAGGTTATTAATGACTTCTGTATTAGGCATTGGTTCGGCATGAAATAAATCATTTTCCCAATGTACTCTAGGGCTTTCTACTGCTAGCTGAGAAGTCATTTGAAAATCTATCAAATTAGAAATAACCTGTAATATTGCAGTTCTAATTCGATTAGAACCTCCCGATCCAAGGACAAATTGGGGACTGTTTTCTTGAAGGATAATGGTAGGAGCCATCATAGAAGTAAGGCGCTGATTTGTTGGCCAATTGTGAAATCCTTGAGGGTTTAAATCTGCTTCACCTAACATATTGTTAACCATTATTCCTGTACCAGGGATAATATAACCCGAACCTTCCCCATTAGAAGTAGTAACACTAGCAGCATTTCCTAACTCATCAATTACGCTAACATGGGTGGTGCTGCCCAATTTATTAAGAGTATTTTGCAAACTTTTTTGATAATTTTGTAAATGGTCTGAAGCAAGAAAGTTATCAGAAAAATCATCTTGTTTGCTTGCCCGTGCTGTATTTGTTAAACTCATAACTTGAGCCAGAATTTGCAAATGTTCCTGGCTAGAGAATTTGAGATTAGCTAAATTAATTGTTTCTAATAATTTTAGGGAAAAACCAATCAAAGTGCCTCCGGAACTAGGGGAGGGATTGGTTATAATTTCGTAGCCACGATAATTTATTTTGAGAGGTTTCCTGACAATTACTTGGTAGTTTTGTAAATCTTCTAAGGTTAGATATCCTCCTTGTTCTTGACAATCACTAACTAGCAGTCGAGCAATTTCTCCTTCATAAAATTCCTTTATACCTTGCCTTGCTAATTCTGTTAAAGTAGTAGCAAAATCTGGTGTTTTGAAAATATTTCCTGCCTGCAATCTTTTTCCTTGAGAGAAAAACAAATTTCTTGATTCAGGAGAAGTGCTAAGAATTGGTTCGAGAATTGTAAAACAAAAGTCTTGAAACTTGCTAACCTTCACTCCCTTAGTAGCATAATCAATAGCTGGTTGGGCAACTTCCCAAAAAGGTAACCTACCTAGTTTTTCTTGTATAGCAAATAATCCAGCCATATTACCAGGTACAGCCATTGCTCCTTTGCCAATATGAAAAATTTGTTTCGCTCCACCAAAGTTAACTTCAACGGGGCGAAAATCAAGGGCTGAGGGAGGCGTTTTGAGCTGTGGAGTTTGGCAAAAAAAGTCAAATAAAAGTTGTTGATTATTTTGAGTATGAGCAAGCAGAAAACCTCCTCCGGCGGCTGAAGTTAAACAAGGTTCTACTATAAAAGAAGCCAATACGGCTGCTACGGCAGCGTCAAAAGCATTACCTCCTAAAGCAAACATTGCTTGTCCAGCTTCTACCGTTTTCTGATGCCCAGCCGCGATCGCACCACGAGTTTTAGAAATCATTTATCATTTATCATTAAACATTTATTGTTTATGATTAATTTTTGGTAATAGCTATATTTATTCAATCTCTGAGTCTTGCTCTTTATTGAGCAAACATTGTTGAGAAAACAACTTTATTTTAAATTCACTTAACTCTTTTTCTTGTCGTCTAATCGCTGTTAAATTAGTAGGAACTGTTTCTGCCTTGGCTGCTTGGATAATTAACTCTTGAGCTTGTTTATACTCAGTAGAAGAGTTATCTATATCAATATCAGCAAGTAAAGTCACTGCCTCCCTAATTTGTTCTAATTCGGGACGGGAACTTTCTATCATCTCTTTTAGTTGATCAAGCTTAAAGGTTATTTCCTCCCGGTTCTTTTTGATAGGTTGTTCAGTTAATTTTAATTGATAGAGCTTTTCTAAAGCAACTTTAATTTTTTCCGGGATTTGTTCTGCATTACTAGCAGCTAATCGAGAAGAAGCAGCTAATAAAATTGGGGAAGCATTTTCTTTGATATCTAAGTTGATTTTCGTAGAAGGAAAACCAATTTCTGCACTAGCTATATCCATATTTTCTCTTAATAGTTGGCATTCCTTTTTAAGTTGCTCATTTTGAGCAATTTGTGCTTCTGCTTGCAATTGTTTTTCTTTTTGGGCTGCGCGATCACAACCAGAGAGGTAAAATGAAGCAAATAATAAGGTGACGAACAAAAAAAACTTTTTCAAAAAATAATCAAACATCGCTTTTTTTATTAATATTCAATCTGCAAGCTTAAAATTAATAGACAAATAACTAAACTAGAATATTGCATTGTCAACAACCAGTTACAGGAAACAGATGAACAAATTTCTCAGATTCCCAGTTAAAACCTGGCTTAGCAAATTATCTGTTATTTGTTTTAGTATTATTACTTTAATACTGGTTGGTCAAAAGCAGACTAGTAATGCTTCTAATCCTCCCACCATAGAAATCAATGCTGAATTAGAAGCATTACTAAAAACCATTAAATTAAAGCCCCAGCTACCTCCTTTAAAAGAAACTTCTCTCTATTTGCCAGAAGTACCTCAAACTATACGTTTAGTACTTAAATTAACAGAACGCAGAGTTTATTTATATCGAGGCCAAGAAATAAAAGTTAGCTATCCTGTGGCAATTGGCAAGAAGAGTACTCCAACCCCAAAAGGAGAGTATAAAGTAATTCAAATGATTATTGATCCTGCTTGGGAAAATCCTTGGACAGGAGAAATTTCCCTTCCAGGAAAAGCAAGCCCTCTCGGTTTGAGGTGGATTGGCTTTTGGACAGATGGCAAAGACTACATAGGCTTTCATGGTACTCCCAATCGTGACTCTATTGGTCAAGCCGCTTCTAATGGTTGCCTTAGAATGTTTAACGAAGATGTAGTAGCCCTATTTAAGGAAGTAGAAATGGGTACTACCGTCATTGTAGAACCTTGAGAGGAGATGATGATTAATGAATTTGTACTATTTCTGTGCCATCCCTTGAGAATAATCATTAATCACCAATCGCCAATTATTTCTATTTCCTAAATCAAGAAAATAACCTTGATGTTTTTGCCATTCTTGCCATTTTTGATAGCGTTTGTTTTGTAGAGATTCAGTCAAAGTTGGTAGATATTTTTCCACCTTGCCATCACAACAGTCATTTAAAAAATTCTTCAAAACAAAACTATCTTGAAACTCTCCTAACACCCCTTGCATATCTTTAACTCGCTCAAGATAAGCTTGATATTCATCGCCATAAAATTGCGTAAATAAATCCATTTGGTAGCGAGTCTTTTTCCCTCGTTTACGCAGTTTGTGCAGTTTCTCTTCCTGAGTTGCTAAAATCTCTTCAACTTGCTTTCGCTCTAACTCTTCAGGAAAAATACATTCTCCCCCTTGCACTTTAACTCCCACTAACCAAGCTGGATCAAGAAGTAATTGACTAACTTGAGGCAAAAGCAAATCTGGTAAAATCTGCTTAACCTCTAAAGCGGCGATCGCCTGAAATTGAGGTTCTTGTAACCAATCTTGAAATGATTTTTGTAGCTTCTGGTATTTTTTTCCTTGAAGAGTAGCTTCAACTTCTTTAAAAGTTGTACGACGTTGCTTTGCTAACCGTTTAAAAATTTTATCTAAATGCTTTCTTTCGGCTTTAGGTAGCTCTGAATAATAACCTTCTTGCAAAGTCTTCTGCAAAACATCAAGATCTCGCAACTCTCCTAACTTACGGGCGATATGGGCAACGTTTTTTTCCCTAGCTGCTTTAGGTAAATCAATTGCCGGAGCAAAACCACTAATAGCACTGCGTAAACGTCGCATACCAATACGCATTTTATGTAATTTTTCCGGATTTTTGTCTGCCAATACCCCTGCTTCATATTTACTCATTTTACGGAAATGTTTGGCGATCGCTAAATAAGCCCAATCTCCAAATGTTTTGCTTTTTTGGCCAGACATTCTTGCAATTATTTGATGACATCGGCTTAATTATAAGTTCAATCTTTCTCCTTTCAACTAACCGTTCAAAATTTCACCATGGTGACGTAGATGATCAGCAATAAAACTACTCACAAAGAAGTAACCATGATCGTATCCCTCGTGATAGCGTAAATTCACAGCTTGACCAACTTCTTCACAAGCTTGGGCAAATACTTCAGGTTTTAATTCATTATCCAAGAAAAAAGAATCCGCTTTACCTTGATCGAGCAAAATTAAAGTATTAAGCTGAGTTTGCTTAACCAACTCCGTAGCATCGTAAGCCTGCCAATGGTTGCGATCCGTACCTAAATAACTAGTAAATACTTGTGGCCCCAATGTAGTAGATATTGGGGCAGCAATGGGGGCAAAAGCAGAAACGGATTGATACATTCCGGGATTTTTCAAAGCACAAATTAATGCCCCGTGACCTCCCATAGAATGCCCAAAAATGCCTTGCTTTTTTGGTTTAACAGAAAAATTCGCCGCGATTAAATCTGGTAATTCTTGCACAACATAACTATACATTTGATAGTGCTTTTGCCAAGGTGCAACGGTAGCATCAAGATAAAAACCAGCACCAGTACCCAAAAACCATTCTTCATCTTCTCCTGGAGTATTGGTATTGCGGGGGCTAGTATCAGGAGCAACCAACATCAAGCCATACTCCGCTGCCCAGCGTTGCGCCCCAGCTTTTATGGTGAAATTATCTTCTGTGCAGGTTAAACCAGAAAGATAGTAAAGTATAGGCACAGGTTGAAATTGGGCTTGGGGAGGGAGATAAACTGCAAAATTCATCTCGCAGTTGCAGGTTTGAGATTGGTGGCTGTAGTAAGCGACTTTACCACCAAAACAACGGTGTTCCTGTTTTAGGTTTAGGGAATTGGTCATATAAAGAAGGATTCACTAAAAATCATTGAAGTGATTTATGTGTGGCATTTTATCTTGCTGGGGGCAAACTTAACTGAGGTTGTTCCCGAACAACGGTAACTTTCGGACTAGCTTTGAGATTAGTAACCTCATCTTCTAAAAGCCATTGACGAATCAATCTTGCTGCTGCCCTTTGAGCCAAACCGCTAGCAATTTTTTGTCCCATCGCTTGAGTTTCTGGTTTTGTTAATAACTTTGGTATCAGGTTTAAAACAGTATTAGCTTCAAAACCAGGGGTTTCTTGTAAAATCCCCCAAATACGCTTGATATGTTCTAGGCTTTGGGAATTATCCTCTAAATCAGGAGGAGTTTCCTGTACTGCCATACCAATTTGTTGCCGTAACCCAGAAGAAAAATTAAACCAACTCCTCCTGCCTAAAGTATCCAAAGCTTTAACAATCTCACTAGTTAAGCGCTCGCGGATGAAATCACCTCGCGCAGAAAAGAGAAAATCTAAAGCTTGATCAAGAACATTAGCAAAATCATAATCCTGACTGCTACGGGCATTAAGAAGAAGATTTTCTAAACGGTTCCAACGAAAGCTACCATCTTGGAAAAGCAGATCCCGCAAAGAAGAGCGTAACTCCTGGGAAGGATCAGTAAGCAGGCGCTTGGCGATGTAAGGATAGGCTTTACTTAATACTTTGAAGTTGGGGTCAATATTAATAGCTATACCTTCGAGAGTGACCATAGAGCGGATAATCAGAGCATAATAAGCTGGTACTCGGAAGGGAAATTCGTACATCATATTGGACATTTGGTCAGTGATGCTTTTAAAGTTTAATTCTGCAACACTGGCTCCCAGAGCATTATTAAACACCCCAGCTAAAGCAGGAATAATAGGTCTAAGGTCAGTATCCGGAGTCAAAAACTCCAAGTTGACATAATCGTGGGCGAGGGCTTCAAAATCTCTATTAACGAGGTGAACCACAGCCTCAATTAAACCGTAGCGTTGATGGGGCTTAATGGTACTCATCATACCGAAATCCAGGTAAGCAAGTTTACCATCGGGGGTGGCTAATAAATTACCAGGATGGGGATCGGCATGGAAAAAACCATGTTCTAATAACTGCCGCAAGGAACACTCAACTCCCACTTCCACTAAATGAGCAGCATCAATACCTTGAGCTTGAATTGCTGTGAGGTTCGTTAACTTTGTTCCCACTATCCATTCCATAGTTAGGACACGTTTGCCAGTATAATCCCAATGAATTTGGGGAATATAAATTTCTGGTAAATAATCGTATAATTCGGCGAAACGCTCAGCATTTCGTCCTTCTAAAGAGTAGTCCAGTTCTTCATAAATCCTTGCGGCTAGTTCATCTGTGATACCAACTAAATCACTACGTACCCTCTTAATATTATTTTGCGCCCACTGTGCAAGGTTACGCATCAGGTAAATATCTAAAGCCACCCTTTCGAGCAAATCAGGACGTTGCACCTTAACCGCAACATCTTCTCCAGTTTTGAGCTTACCTTTATAAACTTGTCCCAAGGAAGCCGCCGCCACAGGATCAGGAGAAAGTTGGGCATAAATTTCGTGGGGATGCTTTCCTAATTCTTCCTCAATTAACTGAAAAGCAACTTCATTGGGAAAAGGAGGTAGCTGATCTTGTAGCTTAACTAGCTCTTCAAGGTAAGTTGGTGGTAGTAAATCAGGGCGTGTAGAAAGGGCTTGGCCAATTTTGATGTAAGTGGGACCGAGGGAAGTGATCACCTCTCTTAATTTAACTGCTCGCCGTCGGCTATTTTTCGCCACTTGACCCGTGATTTTGTCTAACCATAGCTTGATCCCAAAAGAAAGAAATGGGGCAATAATCGCCACTGCTCTTCCTAATACTTTCAGAGGACGACAGCGATAATGTTGTTTAATTAAATTGGGATCGTAACGCTCGACTGTAGAGAGGGGAAACCCAAGAACAACTCGCCCTTCGTCTTGGGGAGGCGATGGTAGCGAATCTGGATTTATCTCTAGATTTGCCTGGGTAATAGGAACTGATTTTTTTTTATATGAAGCTAAGGATAAATTGTTCTCTTTCATAATTTTTAAATTAACTAACGCGAGCTTTTTCCCCTGTGAAGTATTGTAACAATCCTAGTTATCAACGTTAGTATGAAAAAAACTTTTCCTCTACGGTGATTCCTATAACTTTAGAAATAGATTTTGAACTGAAATTAAATGCTTCTTTCCTTGCAAATCCGTAATTTTGCTTTGATTGACCAGCTAGAAGTGGATTTGGGAGCTGGTATCAATGTCTTAACTGGTGAAACTGGTGCGGGTAAGTCAATTATTCTCGATGCCATTGATGTTGTCTTAGGAGGGAGAGTAAATAATCGCTTAATTCGCAGTGGCACTAAAAAAGCCATGGTAGAAGCAACCTTCCAAATAGATAGTACTTTGGAACAATGGTTACAGGAGCAAGAAATTGATCCCCTAGACGAAGGGAGTCTTATTTGTTGTCGAGAAATTGCTGTTGGTAAAGGTAGCCTGCGCTCGCGCTCTCGCGTTAATGGTGTTCTGGTTAATCGTGCTTTCATGGAACAATTGCGCCCCCGTCTAGTAGAAATTACTGCCCAAGGGCAAACTGTACAGTTAATGGTTCCAGCTATTCAGCGACAACTCCTAGATTATTATGGCGGGGAACCCCTCCTTAAACAGAGACAAAAAGTAGGTAAGGCTTATAAAGTTTATCAAGAAGCACAACAAGCTCTTGTAAAACGTCGTCAATCGGAGCAAGAACGCTTGCAAAGGCTAGATTGGCTAGAATATCAAACCCAGGAATTAACAGCAGCCAACCTAGATGATGCCGACGAATTAACCAAATTAGAAATAGAACGAGACAGACTTTCTCATGTAGTTGAATTACAAAACCTTAGTTATAAAACCTACCAACTGCTTTATCAAAATGATAGTGATGGCGTAGCGGCGGCAGATCTATTAGGCCAAGGAGAAGGTATTTTAACGGAGATGGCAGAATATGACCGTAGCTTGGAACCCCTTTTAGAAAGCGTTAAGGGGGCTTTGATGGAAATTGTCGCCGCCGGACAGCAAATTAATGCCTACGGAGATAGTCTCGAAACAGATCCTCAGCAACTAGAGATCTTAGAAGAAAGGGTTAGCCTCCTCAAACAAATTTGTCGTAAATATGGCCCCAACCTTCCCGAAGTGATCGCCTATTATCAAAAGCTTCAAGAAGAACTAGAAGAACTCACTGATGATAGCCAAGCCCTAGAGGTATTAGAACAAGAATACGCTCAATGTCAGGAAAAGTTAACCAAAGACTGCCAAAAATTAACTAAATTACGACAAAAAGCGGCGGTGCAGTTAGAAAAAAGATTAATCGCTGAACTTAAACCTTTAGCCATGGAAAAAGTACAATTTGAGTGCCGAATCACCCCCACTGAACCGACTTCTTCCGGTGGGGATCGCATTGTTTTCTACTTTAGTCCTAATCCTGGTGAAAATGTCCAGCCCCTAGCCTCAACTGCTTCAGGAGGGGAAATGAGCCGCTTTTTATTGGCCCTAAAAGCTTGTTTTACCAATTCACAAGACAATGGTGCTACTCTCGTTTTTGATGAAATTGATACTGGGGTTTCTGGTAGAGTAGCTCAAGCGATTGCTGAAAAACTCCATCAATTAAGCAAACATCACCAAATTCTCTGTGTTACCCATCAACCCTTAATTGCAGCCATGGCAGATGTTCACTTCCGAGTAGACAAAGAAGTGATTGATCCCTTACCTTTAGTGGCAAGAAAAACCAAGAGTAACAAAACCTCCAAAAGTGACTTTGTTGCAGAAATACCAGAGATTCGCACTGTGGTTCGCCTTACTAGCTTAAAAGACAGCCTGCGCCGTAAAGAAGAACTAGCTCAATTAGCTGGGGGAAAATCGGCTCAAGACGCTATGGCTTTTGCTGAGTCCCTACTCTCCAAAGCCGCAGCTCATCGCCAAGAGCATAAATTAGTAATTAGTGATTAAAAATGGGAAAAATGAAGTTAAGGGCAGAAAAACTAGGTAATAAATTAAGCTCTGGCACAATTGTTTCCCCTTAGCATCTACGAAATTAGCCAGAAAGGACATTGATAGTAACCAAGGCAAACTAATATTAATAATACTGTTGCCAAAATACCAAAGTTAAATTAGTGTTCAAAATAAATTCACAAGAGTAAACTAGGGATTAGTTTCTCCATTACTAACCCGTGGAAAGCTCTTAACTGGATAGTTAATTTCCTTTAAAGTACTCTCAAGCTTACTTAAGTACTCTCAATCCTCACCCAAGTTTTCGTGAAGAGATATGACTGCTGCATCTTCTCAACCCTCATCCTTAAAACAACACGACGGTCAAACTATAGAAGCTGAAGTCGTAGGTGAAAATCATAACCATGTTAACCAACCGTCTTCTGGCAGTGCCTTAGCGACAACAGGAGGTAGCTTTTCCACTTTCCTTGCTCCTTTAGATCAAGGCTCTTTTGGAGACGTTGTTGAAGGCGTAGAAGACAAACTACGGATTGTTAATCAAACCCTATCCATGCTGGACAACGTGCTGGATAGTCAGGGTTTTGATGCCATCCTTGATGAAATGTTGCAATCCATCTCCTTGAAGACTGGAGAATTGTTGGGTGCTGATCGGACTACCATTTATTTATTGGATGACGACGAGGACGAACTAGTTTCTATCGTAGCTAAGGGTGAAGATGGTAAGCCTTTAGAAATTCGTATTCCCATTGGTATAGGTATTGCTGGAGCAGTAGCGGAGTCGAAAGAAGTTGTCAATATCCCCTACGATTTTTACGACGATTACCGCTCAGCCTCAGCGAAAAAGTTTGATAAGAAAAATGGCTATCGTACTTATACGATGCTGGTTTTACCCCTACTCGATACCCAGCAAAAACTAGTTGCTGTGGTGCAGTTAATTAATAAATTACAGCCCAATACAAGTCCTGATGCTCCTTTAGAAGAAAAGGTTAACAAAGAAGGATTTACAGAGGAAGATGTCAAATTATTTAATGAATTTGCCACCTCAATTCAACTCATATTAGAATCCTCTCGCTCTTTTTATAAAGCAACCCAAAGACAAAGAGCAGCCAACGCCTTAATAGAAGCAACCAACTCCCTAAGTAAGAGTAGCTTAGACTTAGACGCTACCTTAAGGACAGTCATGGATGCGGCTAAAAAGCTGATGAATGCTGACCGCAGCACTCTTTGGTTAATTGATGAAGACAAAAATGACCTCTGGACAAAGATCCCGATGCCCGATGGCTCTTTAAAAGAAATTAGAGTTTCCATTGGGGTAGGATTTGCGGGGAGGGTAGGAGAAACCGGAGAAACTCTCATAATTGGTTTTGACCTTTATGACCATCCCGATGCAGAAAACGCCAAGAAAACTGATCCGAAAACAGGATATCGTACCTGTAGCCTTCTCTGTATGCCAGTATTTAATGCCGATGGCAAGTTAATCGGTGTTACCCAACTATTAAACAAAAAGCGGCAAGGAGAATATCCTCCCTACGATCCCGATACCTGGCCCGAAGCCCCCGAATGTTGGAAAGCGAGCTTCAATGGCAGCGACCAAGAATTTATGAAAGCTTTCAATATTCAAGCCGGGGTAGCCCTACAAAATGCCAAGCTTTTTGATCAAGTTAAACAGCAAGAACAAATGCAGAGGGATATCTTGCGGAGTTTAACCAATGGAGTAATTTCTACCGATAAAGCAGGACGTGTCATCGCCGCCAACGAAAGAGCAAAAAATTTATTAGGTTTTCATAACTTAGAAGCCTTAGAAGGAGAAAAGGTTGTTGATTTAATTAATATCAAAGAGGGAAAATTTGCCGCTTGGTTTGAGCAAGCCCTCTCTCCTAATGATGAGCGTACCAATCGAGAGCAGTATTACCCTGATCGCACCTTACTCGCCGACGAAGAAGAACATAGCGTTAACCTCTCCATTAACTCCATCAGCGATGCTAGGGATGCTAGCAACGTTTATGGGGCTTTGGTGGTTATGGAAGATATTTCTGATGAAAAGCGTCTCAAGAGTACTATGTACCGTTATATGACCCAGGAATTAGCCGAAGAGTTACTCAAACTAGGGGACGCAAAATTAGGGGGCGATCGCAAAGAAGTTACTGTTCTATTTTCCGATATTCGTAGCTACACCAGCTTAACGGAGAAACTCAAAGCTGAAGAAGTTGTCGGTATGCTCAACGGTTACTTTGAAAGTATGGTTGAGGCTGTCTTCAAGCATAAAGGAACCTTAGATAAATACATCGGTGACGCGATTATGGCTGTTTTTGGTTCTCCTTTACCCTTAGAAGATCATGCTTGGAAAGCCGTACAAACTGCTTTGGAAATGCGTGAACGCTTGAGTCTTTTCAACGAAGAGCGGTTAAAAGAAGATAAGGTTCCTATCCGCATTGGGATTGGTATCAACTCTGGCTCAGTAATTAGTGGTAACATCGGTTCTAGTAAGCGGATGGAGTTCACTGCCATTGGTGATGGAGTAAACTTAAGCTCCCGCTTAGAAGGTGCTAGTAAGCAATATGGCTGCGATATTATTATTAGCGAAAATACTTATGAACCTTGTAAAGACCAAGTAATTGTCAGGGAGTTGGATCGTATTAAAGTTAAAGGAAAGAATTTACCTGTATCTATTTACGAATTACTAGGTAAAAAAGGAGATACCCTTTCCCCCCAACAAGAGCAGATTGTCGAACTTTATCACGATGGCAGAAAGCTTTACCTCAGCCGCGACTTTGTTGGTGCAGTAGGTAAGTTTGCCCAAGTTATGGGTATAGATAAAGATAATAAAGCAGCCAAGCTACATATGGAGCGCTGTCAGCATTTCCTAGCTGAGCCTCCAGAGGGTGATTGGGATGGAGTTTGGACAATGACATCAAAGTGAGAGTTAGGGGGAGCAGGAGAAAGCTTGCTAGGTGGGTTTGCTTTTCAGGTTTTTATGCTCCCTACTGTCTTCTTAAGCGCAAGCTTGTTGCCATAAAGATAATAATCGGGAACTACGTTTGGCAAAAGCTATTTTCCTATGGGCATAAATTTGTCCATTGGGCATAATTGCATCAGTTAAATCTGCCTGTGCTAAGTTGATTCCTGAGAGGTTAGCACCAGTTAAATTCGCACCGGTTAAGTTAGCCCCGTTTAAATTAGCTTCTTGAAGATTAGCCGACCTCAAATCAGCTTGACTTAAATCCGCAGCAACAAGGCTAGCTTTACTCAAATCAGCTTTTACTAGGTTGCTTTTGGAGAAGTTAGAACCTTCTAAAATAGAAAGATGAAGGCAAGCTTCGCTTAAATCTATTTCTTGGAGATCACTCCAACGGAGAATCAAATTACTAAAAACAATCTTGCGAAAGTCTCTCTCTCCCGCTAAATATTGCTTCAATAACTGCTTAGGAGTGAAGTAGCAAGCATTTCTTTGGTTGGTATTAGAATTCTTCTGGAGAAGCGTCATAGTAGATTCCAGGCTTCATTTTACTCATTAAACTCAGTATCGAAGATGGGGATTTGCGATCGCGTTCGCTTAATGTTCTTTTTTTGTATAAGTTGTGTTCGATTTCCAATGACAACAAAGCAAACACATTTTACTGCGGAATTAAGGGTGGGAGAATTTCCTTTGGTTCTTTTTTGGGTTCAACTTCCGGAGAAGTTTCGGCTGTTGGGCTTTCCTTTAGTTGTTCTTGAGGTGAAGTTTCCGGGACTGCTTTTTCTTCTGAAGGCTGAGGTTTAATATCTTTTTGTAAAGGTTCTGATTGCGTTATAGGCACTTGCTCTGATTCTACTTGCTGATATTCTTGGGCAGTAATAATTTTGACATCATTAACGAGAAAAACCAGCTCAAAATTTTTGCTTGTTGCTGCGGAGATAAATTTTTCAACTTCCTGAACTTGCTTGGGGGTAATTTCAACTTCTTCTTTTCCCTGTTGTTTTCCTACTTGCAAGCTGAGATAAACTATAGGAGGCTGAGTAGTCCAATTCACTTTTGTTCTTAATAATTCTACTTCTTGTTGCCCTACGGTAACAGTTTCTCGAACTAATTTATCTTGAATGGCTTTTTCTAACTGAGCTTTTTCAACTAGCTGCAAAAAACTAGCTCCTAAAGGAAAAGCTAAAAGTGTAGTTAAACCAAAAGCGACACCCAAAGCGTGGTTCATTTTGGCATAGCCAGCAATGATAAAAACTAGCATACAAGCTAGGGTAATACCCAAAAGGTTAGTAACGTAGAGTAGAAATGCTCCTGTGGCTAAAGAAGCGTAACCTTGGGAGAGAGACAAACCAACGACACATAAAGGAGGCATCAAAGCTACTGAAATAGCGGTTCCAGCTAAAGCATCGCTGAGTCGAGGACGCAATTTAGCAAAACCACTAATTAAGCCTGCGGCCACAGCAATGCCTAAGTCAATTAAGTTGGGCTGGGTGCGATTGAGAATTTCTGACTGAAATTCTGGAATACCGGCAATTAAGCCAATTAGAGAAGATAAAACAATGGAGATGAGAGTCCCTCCCATGATGGCTAACAAAGCCTTACGAAATAAAGATAAATCCCCTTCCAAAGCACTAAAAGCTAATCCTCTTAGAGGTAACATCAAAGGAGCCACCAACATTGCCCCAATAATTACCGCAGCACTATTGCTAATCAAACCAAAGGTAGCAATTAAACAAGAAGTATGGGTCAAAACCACATAATCTGCATCCCAACCCGCATCATTCCACAATTCTTGATGGAGTCGCTTTGCCCTTTTAGTATCCGGTGGACTAGGCAAGATTTTTTTAGTTAACGAACTCAGTTTTGAGTACATTATTTTTCTAGAATATTACTTTTGAATATAATCTCTAAACCATCCCTCCTACTTGTTAATAATTCCCCCACCAAGAAGAATTTCTCCATCATAAAGTACAGCTGCTTGTCCGGGAGTAATGCCAAACTGAGGTTCGTCAAACACCAACTTGAGGCGAGAGTCTTCTAAAGGGATAACATTAACAGCAACAGCCTGAGAACGATATCGTATCTGTACTTGAGTTCTAAAGGGTGTAGTTGGTTGAGCTATAGAAACCCAATTCATCCTACTTACTGTACATTCTCCTTGCCCTGCACTGGCGCGATCGCCCACTATTACTCGATTCATTACAGCATCTAGGGCAATGACATATAATGCCTCAGCCGCCGCAATACCTAAACCTTTCCTTTGACCAATGGTGTAATGATGAACTCCTTGGTGATGCCCTAACACGTTACCTTGTTGATCAACAATATCTCCTTGCTTTTGGTTAATGTAGCGGTCTAAGAATTTTTGCATTGAACCGTGGGCTTCGATTAAGCACAAGTCCTGACTTTCTGGTTTATCAGCAGTTTTAAGAGCAAGCTGATTGGCAATGTGCCTGGTTTTTTCTTTTGTTTGTTCCCCCAAAGGAAAGATAGTTCCAGCTAACATTTCTTGGGTTAAATCGTAAAGAAAATAAGACTGGTCTTTGTTGCGATCAATAGCTCTCAATAGCTGATAGCGATTACTATTTTCATCGTAGCGAATACGAGCATAATGACCAGTGGCGATGCGATCAATACCTAACTCTTTTTGAGCATAGTTTAACATTGGGCCAAACTTAACTGCCCGATTGCATTGGGAACAAGGCAAAGGAGTAATACCCGCCTCATAACCAGAAACCAAGTAATCAACTATACTTGCTTGGAAAACTTCTCGACTATCAACTATGTGGTGAGGAATTTCTAGTTGTTCACAAATCAAAGCAGCATCAACCATTCCTTCAGAACAGCATTGACCCTTGCCCTTCATTAGCCAGAGGGTAAGACCAACTACATCATATTCTTGGTTGTGGAGGACAGCAGCGGCTACAGAACTATCTACTCCGCCGGAGAGTCCGACTACTACTTTATTCATGGAATTATCAATTTTGCTGCTTTTAAGAAACTAATTTTTTTTTTAGCCTAGCACCTAACTAATATTAAAATTCACAAATCAGGTATAAGAAAAAAATTAAGTAATAACCTTGTGATGACAAACAGGACAGGTAATTAATATGAACAACAGTAAAGTCATTAAATTTACTTCCTTACCTATTTCTCAAGTAACTTCTCACTGGACTTGGTTAGCAATGCTTTTAGGAGTATATGTACTTATTACTCCTTCTTCTGTTAGTGTAGCTCAAGATAGTCCATCTCCACCTTTGATTATCGAGGAGTTACCTCCAGGCCCTAACGACCTCAACTTTCCCTCCCAGCAACCACCAACCATTACTCCAGAACCAGAAAACAACAACGAAGAATTTGACTATCAAGTACCAACCATACCTGTTCCTAATAGTCGTCCTTCCAACCCAACACCAAGCTCTAGCACAACTTATTCAGATTACTATCGAGTTGAAGTAGAAGGAGATAGTTCACTTTTACTAACTCAGATTCAAAACATTGAGCCAGAGGCTTTTATACGAGGTAGAGAAGGAACAATTCAAGCCGGATTATTTTCAGAAAGATATAATGCCCAACAACGAGTTGAAGTTTTAGAAAGCCAAGGCTTCCGAGCTAAGGTCGTATCTGTAGATGTTGCTGTGAGCAGACCTAATAATACTAGCTATCCTGCACCAGTTTATCGTCAGCCTCAACCAAATACCCCTGTTAACCCCAGCAATAATAATATTCCCACTGTCCTCAACAACAGTAATAATGTTCAGCAAAGCGATGAAGATAAAGGTTACTTTGTGATTATTCCTGCCTCACGCCAAAATTTACCTATAATTGCTGCTACAGTAGCAGAATCAGGGATAGACTTACGCTCCATTAGACAAAAACAAGGTCCTATTGGTTCCCATGTTGCTGTCGGCCCTTTCGCTACCCGTTCTTTAGCAGAACGTTGGAATAGCTATCTCCGCTGGGCTGGTATGGATGCCCGTTTGCACCACAAATAACAGGCAATAGCCCAGATATATTGACAAGATAATAACTGATAACTGCTCATTGTAGGGCTTGCCCTTGTCGTAGAGATCATTGAAAAATTGTATGACCGATAAAGTTGTAGTTAATGCCGAACAAATGCGCCAAATTGAGGGGCAGCTTTTTGATGCGGGAATGCCAGTTGCTGCCTTGATGGAGAAGGTTGCGGGTTTAATTGTTACTCGCGTGATTGAACTCTATCCTCTCTCTGAAGTATCTCGCGTTGGGGTTTTAGTAGGCCCAGGTCATAATGGAGGAGATGCTTTAGCAGTAGCTAGAGAGCTACACTTGCAGGGCTATCAAGTTTTTCTTTATCGCCCCATCAGCAAGCTTAAAGAACTTACCATAAGTCATGCTAATTATGCAGCGAGTTTAGGCATCCCTTCATCTGAACAAATTCAGGCTTTATATACTTGTGATTTGATTATTGATGGGCTATTTGGTTTCGGCTTAACTCGGCCTATTTCTGGCAAGCTAGTAGAGGATATTAATCAACTTAATTTTTGGAATCGGGCTGTAGTAAGTATTGACTTACCTTCAGGTATAGATACTGATACAGGAAAAGTTCTTGGTACGGCAGTAAGGGCAACCCATACTTTATGTTTGGGTTTGTGGAAGCTAGCTTTTTATCAAGACCAAGCTTTAGATTATATCGGCAAGGCAGAGTTAATTGCTTTTGGTATTCCGGCTAAAAATGTCTGGTCAGTTTTGGGGAAACCACCACCAATTCAGCTTACTGTGGCGAGTAATATTGCTAAATATTTCCCTTTACCTAGACCGCAAATTACCCACAAATATAAACAAGGCCATTTGCTCTTAATTTGCGGTTCTCGTCGTTATAGTGGAGGGGCGATTTTAACGGCCTTAGGGGCAAGGGCTAGTGGTGTAGGAATGCTGTCAATCGCTGTTCCAGAATCTCTTAAACCAATATTAGTTGGTCATTTACCAGAAGCTTTAGTTATTGGTTGCCCAGAAACTAAAACAGGGGCGATCGCGCTTTTGCCTTCAGAAGTTGTTGATCTGACTCAGTTTGATCTCATAGCTTGTGGCCCCGGTTTAACTAGGGATGCTACATCTGTAGTGCAAACTGTACTTAAGGCTGAAGTTCCTTTAGTTCTAGATGCTGATGCCTTGAATATTGTTGCTGAAATGGGGACAACGGAGGTTTTAGAACTTAGAAAATCACCAACAATATTAACTCCTCATTTAGGAGAATTTAAACGCTTATTTCCTGATTTACTTAATCCTAACCAAGATAGGATTCGAGCCGTACAAGAAGCTGCTCAACAAAACGGTACAGTTATTTTACTAAAAGGTGCAAAAACTGTGATTGCCCATCCCGAAGGGAAAACTTGGGTTGTTCCCCAAAGCACTCCTGCTTTAGCAAGAGGAGGCAGCGGAGATGTCCTCACAGGCTTGTTAGGAGGTCTATTAGCACAGCAAATTACCTCTCACCACCCTTTAGAAGCAATCGTGGCTACAGCAGCTTGGTGGCACGCCCAAGCTGGAATTACCGCAGCAGAAGAACGTAGCGAGTTAGGAGTAGATGCTCATACTTTGTCTCAGTACTTGTGGAAAGTTTTGAAGAGGGCAAAGGGTTAGGGGTTAGGGGTTAGGGGTCAGAGGTCAGGGGTGAAATTTGTTCCCCATTTCCCTAGCTCCTCTATTACTCAACTGGCATAGCATCAACATCAACCGTATCTGTACTAACTTTCTCATCAGTTGATTGAGAAACGTTTTGGCGATTTTTAGCGAAATCAAGGGCTAATTGATATAACTCAGTAATTAATAGGGTTAAAACTACACCATCGTCAATGAAACCCGCAATAGGCAGAAAATCTGGAGCAAGATCAATAGGACTTAAAACATACATTAGAGAGCCTAAGATTACCCACCAACGATACTTGGGATTGCGTAAAGTATTGCGATACCAGTTATAAATGGACTCTACAGAAATTTTCATATTTTATTGCTGCTCTTGCTATATTAACTATTTACTATCTTGCCAGATCCTTCTTTGGTACTCTAGTGTAGACAACCGCTCTCCCATTGTGTATTTACCGACTACAGTATTTTTTCGAGCTTCTTTAGATATATTGCCACTGGGGGGTAAAATGTAATCCTGGATTGTTCAGGCTTGCGAAAAAGCTTCATGATTTCTAGTAACGATTTTAGACCCGGTGTAACAATAGAGTTGGATGGAGCAGTATGGCGAGTCGTGGAATTCCTCCACGTCAAGCCAGGCAAAGGCTCTGCCTTTGTGCGAACCAAACTAAAAAATGCTCAAACTGGTAGCGTCGTTGAACGTACCTTCCGAGCAGGAGAAACTGTACCCCAAGCCAACTTAGAAAAACGAAATATGCAACATACCTATAAAGATGGTGATCAGTACGTCTTTATGGATATGGAGACTTTTGAAGAAACTCGTCTCGACCCAGACAAAATTGGTGATGGTGTCAAATACATTACCGAAGGTATGGAAGTTAACATAGTCAAATGGGATGAACAAGTTTTGGAAGTAGAATTACCAACCTCAGTAGTCTTAGAGGTAACCCAAACCGATCCTGGTGTTAAAGGCGACACTGCCACTGGCGGCTCTAAGCCCGCAACCTTAGAAACAGGAGCGCAGGTTATGGTTCCTTTATTTATTTCTATAGGAGAACGAATCAAAATTGACACCCGCAACGATTCTTATCTCGGTAGAGAGTAGCCTGAAAAATTAATGAAGGAACCATTGGTTAAAAGTTATGGGTTAATAATTAAGCGAAAAATGACCAACTTAATCGAATTGGGATGTATGATTTGTGCCTATAGATTTTAATCAACTTAGGGAACTTTTGAGTTCAATTGCTCAAACTGATATTGCTGAGTTAACTCTCAAAAGTGATGATTTTGAGCTAACGGTACGTAAGGGCATTCCGACAATGCCCAAAAACTTATCTGCTCAAGAAAATGCTAATTTAACTTTTGCTTCTACCCCGGTGGCTCCTTCAAATCCTAGTCTTCCTGATAACGGCTCTAGCGAGGCTAAAGCTCCAAATTCTGAGGGCAAATGGGAAGAAATAACTTCTCCGGTTGTCGGCACTTTCTACCGCTCTCCTGCCCCTGATGAAGCTGCTTTTGTAGAAGTTAATGATCGCATTACTAAAGGGCAAATTGTTTGTATTATTGAAGCGATGAAGGTGATGAACGAAATTGAGGCAGAAGTCTCTGGACAAATTGTCGAAGTTTTGGTTGAGAACGGTGAACCTGTAGAGTATGGTCAACCCCTAATGTTAGTGAATCCAGAGCCATAACTTAACATCAGTGGAATTCAAAAAAATTGGGGTTTAATTACTTTTGGTTAGTTAAATGGAACTAGCAAAATCAGTATCGCAAGAAGTAGTACAGCAAATAGCTGAGTATTTTAGTGTCCTAAGCGAGCCGATGCGCCTACGCATTCTCAATTTACTTAGGGATGGTGAGAGGTGCGTTCAGGATTTAGTAGAGGCTACCCAAACTAGTCAAGCCAATGTCTCCAAGCACCTTAAAGTTATGCTTCAAGCAGGAATTCTTAGTCGTCGTAGTGAAGGGACATCCGCTTACTATAGCGTAGAAGATCCACTAATTTTTGAGTTGTGTCATCTAGTGGGAAATCGTCTGGCTAATCGTATAGAACAACAAGCTAGGCAGTTTCGGGATTTTAGCCTAACGGAACATCAACAGTAAAATCCTAAATCTGTTCCCTTGCCGCTGTGGACTAGAGCTAACTTTTCATAGCGTTTAGCGTGTTCAACTAAACCAGCAATTTCTTCCTTGGTTAGTTCTCTCGCTTTCCTGGCCGGAACTCCCACCATTAAAGAGCCAGGAAGAACATTTTTAGTAACGACACAGCCTGCCCCAACTAAACTACCAGCCCCAACCCTTACACCGTCAAGAATCACTGCTCCAATGCCAATGAGGCTACCCCTTTCAATGTGAGCGGAATGAACTACGGCCCTATGGCCCACTGTGACATATTCTTCTAAAATAGTAGGCTTACCAGGATCACCATGTAAAATTGCTCCATCTTGAATATTGGTATATTCGCCAATGACAATTTTTTCTACATCTCCCCTCACTACAGCGCTGTACCAAACGCTAGAACCCAATCCTAAAGAAACATTCCCTACTACTACCGCATTGGGGGCGACAAAGGCAGCTAAGGAAAGATCCGGAGGCTGCCAATAGGAAATAGAAGAGGAAATATTCAGTTCTTTACTCACTTTCGCTGATCAAGGTATAAAATACTCACCAATTGCCAAAGAGTTTAGCAGATATAATATAGCCACTGCCACTAGTACTAGCTCAAAAATGATTATACGCCCACAATGATGAATGCAAGTTTGCAGTATCCTATTTTTGGCGCTGACATCCAGTGTCCTCACTGTCGCCAAACCATACCCGCTTTGACCCTCACAGATACCTATCTCTGTCCGCGCCACGGTGCTTTTGAGGCAGATCCTAAAACTGGCGAACTTGTTCATTTGCAGTCTGGTCGTCACTGGCGACTTTGGGATGGACAATGGTATCGACAACATACCCATCCTGATGGGATTCGTTTTGAGATCCACGAAGCTTTGGATAAACTCTATACAGAAGGCTACAGGGCCACTAAGGTGATTATTGCTAATCGCTATCGAGAATTAGTTAGCACTTATTTAGAACGCAGTACTCCTTGGCGCGGTAATTCTGATGCCCAGTCCCCTAAACTTTATGGACTGCCTGTAACCTTTAGTGAAGAGCCTAACGAAGATCCTTGTTGGGAAGTGATTAATTTCCATTTAGAAAAGGAAAGAGGTGTTCCTGTACGCTATCCTTATTTTCGGTTGTTTGAATAAGAAGGAAGCACCGGAGCAAAAGATAGTTTTTAATTTTTAATTTTTAGTTTTTAATTTTCTAAAATGCACCATGCTTCTATTCGTACTGCTAATATTCACGGTGCGATCGCCTTTTACGAAAAGTTAGGATTTATTGTTCGAGAGCGTTTTACTACCGGTTATACTCTTGCTTGTTGGTTAGAAGGTTTGGGTGGCAGAATTGAGTTAATCCAAATTCCTGAACCAAAACCTGCCCCGGATACCTTTAGTGATGAGCATTATGTGGGGTATTACCATCTTTCTTTTGATTTAACGGAAGTTGTTGAGAGTTTACCCAATTGGCTTGGGGAATTGAAAGCTAGTTTCAACCAAGCAGCAGAGGCAAATCCCGAACAGATTCAACCTTTGAAAGTACTATTAGAACCGAATCAACAAATGATCGGCGATCGCATTTACGAAGTTGCCTTTATTGCTGATACTGATGGTTTACCTTTGGAATTTATTCGGGTAATAGGTTCAATTAATGATGCCTAATGGCAACGGCAAGCCGAACAATGTTCAATGTTCAATGTTCAATGTGATTATCACTTTATATAGTTAAGGACTGTCACTAACTTCTCTAAATGTTCTGGGGTATGGGTTGCCATCAAAGAAAGGCGAATGCGGCTAGTTGGTACTGTGGGAGGACGAATGGCAGGAGCAAAAATACCATTTTCTTGGAGTTGTTTCGCTACAGCTAAAGCTTGAGTTGCGCTAGCTAATTCTAGGCAGATGATTGGGGAATTTGTAGGTAAGAGAGGAAGTTTTTGGTTTTTAGTTAAGTTTTCTTTTAATTGGTTGACATTACACCATAATTTATTCCGGCGCTGAAGTTCTACTTGGACAATTTTTATCGCAGCAAGGGCAGCAGCAGTATCGGCGGGGGAAAGGGCAGTGGTATAAATCCAGCTAGGGGCGCGGTTTTTGAGAAAATCGATTAAATTAGCTGAACCAGCTACGTATCCTCCTAAACTTCCCAAGGCTTTGCTTAAAGTGCCAATTTGGATTAGTTCGTGCTTGGTACAGCCAAAATGTTCAACGCAACCTCCACCTCTTGCCCCCATGACTCCTGTGGCGTGTGCCTCATCTACTAAAACCATGGCATTTTCTGCTTCTGCTAAGGCTAAGATTTCTGGTAGAGGGCATAAATCCCCATCCATACTAAAAACGCCATCAGTAATAATTAAGCAACGGCGATATTGATGGCGATGTTGTACTAACTTGGTTTTTAATTCAAGCAGATTACAATGTTGATATTCTATTACTTCAGCCCCACTTAAAAGAGCGCCGTTTTTTAAACTAGAGTGGTTATAACTATCGCTAAGAATTAAATCTCGCTGCCCCACTAAGGCAACTATGGTTCCTAAATTAGCTAAATATCCAGAACTAAATACTAAAGCTGCTTCTGTTTGTTTAAGAGAGGCGATCGCCTCTTCTAGTTGTTGATGTAATTGCCGATGCCCACTTAATAGCCGTGAACCTGTACTACCTGTACCAAATTCCTGGGTTGCTGCTACAGCAGCTTCTATCAGCCTTTGATCTCCTGCTAATCCTAAGTAGTCGTTACTAGCAAAGTTGATTACTGAATGTCCTTCTAACTTCACTACAGCCCCGGTACAACCTTGGATGGGGCGCACAGTTCGATACCAGTTAGCTTTGTGGATTGTTGAGAGCGATCGCTCTATCCAAGAGTAGGCTTTTTTCATCTATAACTTTAGCCATAACATTATTCCCTTAACAGAATAGTAGTTTGTCAATTTTCAATTAACCGGGAAAGGAAAAAGGGAAAGATTGTTTCTTCAATCTTTCTTTATTAAACTTTCTTTATTAAACAGAATCAAGGGAAAGATTTACCCTTTTTTGCCACGAAACGTAGAGTTAAATTTCAGCGCTCAATTTCTTCAATATTAGAGTTTTAGGATAGGGAAAAGAAATTTTGCTAATTTGCATAAATTTCAATATTTGGCTGCGAAATAACTTTTAAGTAAACTTGCTCATCTAAATCTATACAAAATCCAAGAATCATGGCCATCAACCAGAGAATTCCCCTTGCCTCCCTTACCCTACTAGCCTTAAACCTTCTTACCTCCACTACCCTAGCCCAATCCATCACCACAACTCCTGATGGCACAGGTACAATTATTCAGCATAACGGCAATACTTATACTATTACAGGTGGTACACAAGCTGGAGCTAATTTATTCCATTCCTTCGGTGAATTAGGACTTTCATCCCAGGAAATTGCCAACTTTCTCTCCAACCCCAATACCCAAAACATTTTTGGCAGAGTTACCGGAGGTAATCCTTCAATTATTCAAGGTTTGTTGCAAGTTACTGGGGGCAATAGTAACTTGTTGTTAATGAATCCTGCTGGTATTGTTTTTACCCAAGGGGCAAGTCTTAATGTTCCTGGTAGCTTTACTGCTACTACCGCCGATGCAATTGGCTTTGCCGGAGGCTTTTTTACCGCTACAGGGGAGGTTAACTATCAAAACCTAACGGGTGCGCCTAATCAATTTGTCTTTGCTGGGGATAACGGTAGTATTATCAATGCTGCCCAACTAGAAGCTAATCAGGGCAACCTTGCTTTGATCGGTAGCAGTGTTACTAATACTGGAACTTTAAGCACTCCTAACGGCAATATTACCATTACCGCAGTCCCTGACAGTAAGAGTGTGAGGATTAACCAAGCGGGTATGGTGTTGGGTTTAGAAGTTGCCCCTGCTAATCTTGATAGTGGTATTAAAGGAGTAGATTTACCCCGGTTACTCACAGATCCTAGTCTCCAGGATGCTACAGGTATTAGTGTTGATGGTAATGGGGAATTGCGCTTGACTGGTTCCAACATCACTTTAGATGCAGCAGGTAATGTTACTATTGCTGGGCAGGTGAAAGGCAATGAAGTTAATCTGGCAGCAGCAGGGGATGTTAATCCGGTGGGTAATCCGGAAACCTTGATTAGTACCAATAACGGGGAATACAGCGCCCCTACTGTTACTCGTTTTGCCCAGGATGCAAGTGACCCCAATGCTTACGTTTTCATTGATGCGACTGTTCCTAATTACAGTAAGTTACTGTTTGGTGGGGAAGCAGGAACAACTACGGTGGTGGTTAATCCTGATGAGAATGGTATTAAGAAGATTACCGAAACCTTAGCCACACCGGGATTGAGTTTAGTAGATGAGTTGCATATTGTTTCTGAGGGTAGTGAGGGAAATTTTTGGTTGGGGAATGCTTTTGTTAATGGTGATACTATTGGTCAGTATGAAGGTCAAATCACCTCTTGGAATCAGGGTTTGAGTGTCAATGCGGATTTGTTGCTTTATGCTTGCTTTGTGGCTTTAGGTACAACTGGTGAGGCTTTGCTTAATACCTTTGCTGATTATACCGGGGCAGATGTGGCTGGTTCTACTAACCTGACTGGCTTTGGGGGAGATTGGCAGTTAGAGAGGAGTGTAGGGAATATTGAGGCTGATGCAGCTTTTGAAAGTAATGTTTTGGCTGACTATGGTGATAGTTTGGCGGTATTTACAGCTATTAATGGTGGTGATGCTGGGCTAGGTTCACTGCGGCAGGCACTTCTGGATGCTAATGCTGCTGCGGGGGATGATGAGGTTCGCTTTGCCCCTGGGTTGAATAAGGTTACTTTGACATCTGGTCAGTTGTTGATTGATGCAAGGAATGGAGGTTTTACTATTGATGGGGACTCTGGTGGGGCAAGTAATATAATTGTTGAACGTAGTACAGCAGCAGGAATACCTAATTTTAGTGTTTTCCAGATTTTGGGAGATGAAGATGTTACCATGGATGCCTTGATAATTCGCAATGGTACTGCTAGTGGCATAGTTGCAAGCAGGGGTAAGCTGACTGTGACAAATAGCACAGTTACTAGCAATTCTAATGGTAGAGGGGGCGGCATTAGTAGCGTCGGTGCAGTAACTTTAATTGACAGCACTGTGAGTAACAATATTGGTACTAGAGGGGGTGGCATTAGCAGTAATAGTGATGGAGTAACCCTCATAAACAGTACAGTTAGTGGTAATGCAGGAACTGGTGGTGGTATTTACAGCAGTGATGGAGTAATTCTAGATAACAGTACGGTGAGTGGCAACATAGGAGGGACAGGGGCTGGTGGTATTTGGAGTTATAGTTCAGTAACTCTAACCAACAATAGCTCTGTGACTGGTAATCGTAATGGTGCAATTGGTTTTACAGGTGGCATTCGTACTGGTGGGCTAGGCGGTAGTGGCCCAGTTACTTTGATTGATAGTAGTGTAAGCGGCAATAACGGTATTGGTATTACTAGTAGTGGGCCGGTTAACCTAACGAACAGTACAGTTAGTAACAATACTTCCCGCGGTAGGAGCGGAGGTATTACTAGTAGTGGGCCGGTTAACCTAACGAACAGTACAGTTAGTAACAATACTTCCCGCGGTAGGAGCGGAGGTATTACTAGCAGTAGAATAGTAACTCTTGTTGACAGTACTGTCAGTGGTAATCAGGGGGGTGAGAGTGGTGCTATTTATAGTTATGGTGGAGTGACTTTAGAGAATAGCACTGTGAATAATAACTTTTCTACGGGCGTTGTCCGCAGGGGAAGTATTTGGAGCTATAATGCAGTCATTCTGAACAATAGTACTGTGAATGGCAATATTAGGGGTGGTATTAGTGCTGGTGCAGTTACTCTGAATAACAGTAGTGTAAGTAATAATTTTGATGAAGGTATCAGCAGTGGTGGTGCAGTTAATGTGACTAATAGTAATGTTAACAATAATCTTGGCCGTGGTATTAGTAGCAATGGTGAAGTAACCCTAAATAGTAGTAGTGTAAGTAATAATTCTACGAACGCTACAGACGGTGGTGGGATTCGTAGCAACGGTACAGTCACGTTGAACAACAGCACAGTGGACGGCAATTCAGTAAGAGGAGGTGGTGGTGGTATTTTCAGCAGGGGTGCTACAGTAACTCTAAACAACAGCACTGTGAGTAATAATTCCGCAACAAGTAGCGGCGGTGGTATTAGTAGTGGAGGCGGAGTAACGCTGAACAGTAGTACGGTAAGTGGCAATTCTACAGATTTTGGTAGCGGTGGTGGTATTAGTAGTGGCGGTGCAGTTAATTTGACTAACAGCACTGTAAGTGGAAATTTAGCAGGAAATAATGGTGGTGGTGTTGCTAGTGGAGATGGTGGCACTATTATTAATAGTACTATTACCAACAACACAGCAGACTCTGATAGCAATAACAGAGGTAATGGTGGCGGTATTTATACAAGCTTGAATAGCACTCTAAACATCAGCAACAGTATCATTGCTGGCAACTTCGATCTTGGGGGTGCTATTAACCCCGACTTTTCCGGCAGAGGTACAATCAACGGCAATGCTAATAATCTCATCGGCGATCGCACAGGAGCAAATGGTACAATCGGTACAGGTAGCGATAAAACCTTTGCCAATTTAGGCATCACCAATATTAACCAAGTCCTTACACCTTTGGGAGATTACGGTGGCCCAACCTTAACCCATGCCCTCGTCCCAGGTAGCCCAGCCCTTGATGCTGGTAACAACGCCAACATTCCCGGCGGGATAACCACCGATCAACGAGGTGCAACCCGGATCAATAACATCGTTGACATTGGTGCATTTGAATCCCAGGGTTTCACCTTCAACTTAACAGGTTCTCCCCAAAGCGCCCTTGTTAATACAGCTTTTAGCCAGCCCTTAACTACCCAAGTCTTAGAAAACTTCGCTAACAAACCTATTTCCGGCGTTCCCATCAGTTTTAATGCCCCGACAACTGGTGCATCAGGCAACTTTGGCAACGGTACAACCGTCCTTACCAACTCCCAAGGTATTGTTGTTAATCCCTTCACTGCTAACACTGTTGCTGGAGACTATCAAGTCACTGTGAATGCCAATAGCTTACAGGTAGGCAGTTTTAGTTTAAGCAATATTGGTAATGGCAATTTTCCTACACCACAACCTCAGCCTCAACCTCAGCCTCAACCTCAACCATCTTCTATTCCCCAACTACAACCCCAACAACCTCAATCTCAGCAATCTCAGCTTTTTGTGCCACCAGAAAGCAACACCCCCCCTGAACCCCAGGAAACTATAACAACTTATGACACAAAAGAAGTACTAGAAACTGCGATCGCCGAAGCTTTCCAAAGCTTACTACCTAAAATTGCTGGACGGATGAATGCAGAGGGAGGAACTATTTCTTTTCCCTTAAGGGAGTTAACCGCCAAAATGGACTCTAGAATATCAGTTATAACAGCAGAGATTCCCCAAAGCTATCAACAAATTCTACATCATCGCCTAAAACACACTATTAGGAGATATATCGGCAAAGACTATACTGGTTTGGTGGAAGTAAAGTTAGTCAATGCACCAGAGGGTATAACAGCAATCATAGAAGTGCAACCCTCACCCAAACCAGCCTTTGTCAAAGAAGAGGAAGAGAAAATTTTCTATCTTTACGAAGATGGGAATCTACGCAAACTTGAACAAGAAGCAACACAAGAATATATTCAGCAACGTTGGACGCAGTAGGTAATGGGTAATAGGTAATAGGTAATAAGTAAGACTTGTTTATTACCTCTTTATGTCATTACTTTCTTCTTTCTTATCTGTAAAATAGCCTTTCGCAGAGCAATGAAAACAATACTACTTTCTTAAGATAAAAAGTTATATGAAATAGAAAAAATAACGCTACAGATAAATTATTTTTGTACCGCTTTTTTTGTTAATCCTTCTTTTAGTTTATCTGTGGGTAGCATTAGTTTTATTGGGGGACTAGCCCCCCAAACCCCCCAGCAGGGAAACAAGTGTTTCCCTACAACCCTTCCTAACCGCTTCGCTCTTCGTTAGTTGTGTTTGATTGGCTAATTCTGAGTTGGTCTATCGTCGGAATTAGACTTGGTGGTAGGGCGCATTTGGACTTAGGCTCGTTCTTTCCACAGTATTTACTTATTACTTATTACTTATTACTTTCCCCAACGTATTACTTTCCCCAACACAACCCATGAAAAAACTAACCCTCTCCCTCACTACCCTCTCTCTACTCCTCACCTTAAACCCAGCAACCTTAGCCCAACGCCCTGTTCCTAACCCGAATCAAGAAAGATTAGTTCCTCCTACAGAACTTCCTGAACCTCTTGATCAAGATGCACCTATCTTAACCCCACAACCAGATACTACAATTCCAGATGTTAGCGATGATGATACTCCCATTCCAGTAGAAGATATTCAAGTTTTAGGAACTAGCATCTTTACCGAATCTGACTTTGCATCCTTGACAGAACCTTTGCAAGGTCGCACTGTCACAGTGGCAGACTTGCAACAACTGGTTCAACAAATTAATCAACTCTACCTTGAAGCTGGCTATCTTAACTCTGTAGCAACTCTCCCTAACCAGGATTTAAGGGACGGTATCATCCAAATTCAGGTTTTTGAAGGGCAACTTAGCAACATTGAAATTGAAGGATTAGAGCGTACTAATCCTGGTTATGTGCGATCGCGCCTTCAAATCGGTTTAAACGAAAACCAACCCCTACAAATACAAAACCTGGAAAACCAATTAAGATTGTTGCAGAGTAATCCCCTCTTTAAAGGAGTTGATGCCTATTTACGCCCCCTCAATGAACCAGGACAAACGGAATTAGTAGTTGAAGTAGAAGAAGAAAACCTAGTGACTGGCAACCTCTTTGTAGATAATTACTCACCTCCTAGTGTCGGCAGTGTCCGCTACGGGGCAAACGTCGCTTTTAATAGTCTTACCGGTTGGGGTGATGTATTGCGAATTGGTCACTACCGCACCACCACAGGAGGTTCCCGCATCGGTAGCTTTAGTTATACTTTGCCAGTTAACCCAATGGAAGGAACCGTCAACTTGAATATCGTCCTTGACCGCAACGAAATTACCCAAGAACCCTTTGATCAGTTTGATATTACCGGAAAGTCGGAGTTATACGAAATCAGCTTTCGTCAGCCTGTTATTCGCACCCCCAGAGAGGAGTTAGCCTTCTCAGTAGGCTTTAGTTACAAAGACGGACAAACCTTCGTTTTTGACCAACCAACACCCTTTGGTATTGGTCCAGAAGGTAATGGAGTTAGTAAAGTTAGTGTATTGCGCTTGGGACAGGATTACGTAGCGCGGGATTTTTCTGGGGCTTGGGCATTGCGATCGCAGTTTAACATCGGTTTAGATGTTTTCGATGCTACCACCAATGAAAGTCCTACTCCCGACAGTCGCTTCTTCAGTTGGTTAGGACAGGTGCAAAGGGTACAGCAATTAAATGATGATAACTTGCTGATTGCCCAATTTGATGTCCAGTTAAGCGCCGATAGCCTCCTACCCTCAGAAGAGTTTACCATTGGCGGAGGTCAATCTGTAAGGGGCTATCGTTCTAATGTTCGTTCTGGCGATAATGGGCTGCGTTTTAGTTTAGAAAACCGTTGGACAGTTTTTAAAAACTCTGAAAGTGAACCAAAGCTACAACTGATTCCCTTTGTAGATTTAGGTTGGGTCTGGAACCAATCCGGCAATCCCAATACTCTACCTCCCCAAAGTTTTCTGGCTAGCATCGGTACAGGAATTTTGTGGTTGCCTCAAAAGGACTTGTCAGTGCGCCTAGACTACGGCTATCCTCTGATAAACTTGGACGACAGGGGAACAGATGCGACAGATGATGGGCTTTATTTTAGCATAGGTTATCGCTTCTAGTAGGGAAGTAGGAAAGTAATAATAAAACTATTAACAACTAGCAATTAGCAATTCTGCTAAACCTAAATATTCAATACCCTCTGGGGTTACATTAAAGCGACAAGGTAGCACTTCCATTCCAGCCGCGATCGCTTGGCGCAATAATTTACCGTATTTAGGATCAACTGTATCTCCAGGAGAAAAAGTTGTACAGTCGCTGCGATTAATAAAATAAAGAATAACTGAACGATGTTCTGGTAGTAAAGAGGTTAATTCTCGTAGATGTTTTTGTCCCCTTGTGGTGACGGTATCAGGAAACATCGCCAATGTTTTATCTGCCCAGGTAGTATTTTTAACTTCTAAATAAATTGCTTTTTGCTGATCTTCTCCTGTTAAAAGAAAGTCAACTCGGCTTTTTTCTTTACCATAAGCAACTTCGGTACGAATCTTGTCGTATTGTTTAGCTAAACTAGGGAATAATTTCTGTTCTAAAGCTAATTTAATCACTCGGTTGGGCAGGGCTGTATTTATGCCTACCCAGGTGGGTTCGTTATCTTCAACTTGAATTAATTCCCAAGTATAAGCTAACTTTCGCTTCGGGTTATTACTACGAGATACTTGTACCTTGCTTCCTGGGGTACATAAACCTGTCATAGGGCCGGTGTTGGCGCAATGGGCGGTAATAACTTCTCCTGTAGCTAATTCAATATCAGCAAGAAAGCGTTTGTAGCGGCGGAGTAGGACACCAGGAAGTAAGGGAGGATATTGGTAAAGCAAGTTATTGGAGATGAGGAATTGTATAACGAGTTGTATTTAACCATATAATCAAAATCTTTGATATTTTATTCCTGCTAAGCACTTACACAGAATTATTTACATACTCTCGTTTGCTGTTCAAACATCTATGGCAAAAGCGACAGCATCTAGCTTAAACTTACTAAAGATGAGAAGGCTAACGCCTATGAATGTTTAAATGTGTAACTTTATGGTAAGCTCTCCTTCACGTACATCTAGCACTCAAAAATATGACAGCCAAGAACTAGCTGAAAGAGGCTGGCGAGTTGTCATAGATCCTGAAGCTAATGATGGTAGCACCATCTGGATCCCCCTCACCTCAGAACAATTTCTCCACCCCACCGAAGATTGCCACTTGCCTAACTCTACCTTTCACAATGAAGTAGCTGGTCATGCCGAAGATGTTCTCAATCGCCGCTATGCCGAAGACCACACCGTGGGAGTATTTCGCGACTTAATTGTCGAATGGGACACAGACCAAGGAGACAACTGCCCGGACATCTTTGTCGCTTTTGGTATCAAAAACAAAGAGATTAATCGCAGCAGGTTCATTGTCAAAAACGAAGGAGTGCGACCAGGCTTAATCATAGAAGTAGTATCCCCTAACTACCGCAAAGAAGATAGAGAGACAAAAGTAGTGCAGTATGCCCAAGCTGGAGTAGGGGAATATATAATCGTAGACCGTCGCAAGCTGCGGGGAAAAATACTAGAAGAAGTCTTGGGCTATCGGTTGGTAGGAAGTCATTACCAACCTATTACCCCCGATGAAGAAGGGCGTATCCTGTGTGAATCGGTGGGAGTGTTTATGAGCTTACGGGAAGGAAGTTTAGTGGTAGAGGATACTGCATCTGGAGAGCGTTTGCTTTCTTCTGTGGAACTGGAGGAAGCCAATGCAGAGATGGCTAAACTTCTAGCTCGTTATCAAGAGCAGTTTGGGGATCTGCCAGAGGATGGCAATGAAGTTTAGGTTAGGATAGTGGGGAGTATTAGCTAACCTAAGAACTCTATAGCTAATTTGATTACTTCTACCACTCCTGTAGCAATAAGCCCATTAGCTGCTGCATCTGCTACATATTGTCCCCACTTGACTAGTTTGTTTTTGAACGTAGGATTTTTATTCGCTTGGGTGGCTAAATCGCTAGCTACTTTATTCTTAGCTCCTTGGCTGCTGAAGCCTTGAGTTTCTAGTTGAGCTAAGAGTTTTTGAATGTTTGCAGCTACTTCTGCAAGGGTTTCTTTTTCGTTTAAGTTCTCAATTATTTGTACCGTGCCTTGTATGGTTCCACCCTTCTGGACACCAGCTACAAAGTTTCCTCTTTGATTGATACTATCTCCTGCCATAGCATTATTCTCTACATTAATTGGCCTACTAGCTAGTAGCTTAGCAATTTCCATCATGTCTGCGCTTTGGCGGTGATAAATGTTTATCTCTCTATCTTTAGCTTGTAACTGATTGCGATATTTCTCTTCTACTGCCTCTAACTGTAGTTGGTACTTTTGCCAGAAGAATTTTTCCATTTCACCTTTATCAAAATCATCTGGAACAGCAACCTTAACAACAAAAGCACCGTTATTCTTGCTTTCTATAGCTTGTATTCTGAGATTAATTTCCCCTGCTTCTACTTGTAGGGCTTGTAGTGAAGGGAGAAAGGCTTGCCAGTCAATACCCTTACTGAAGATGAGGTCAAGGGTTTCATTGGCTTGTTCAATAAGGCTGATGAATTCCCCAGGAGCAAAGTTTTTGTTAAGGTCATGGGGGCGACGCTCAGAGAAAACCCATTCTGAGTCTTGATATTCTTCTTTTAGATAAATGTACTCGCAAATAACATCCTTAAATTGGGTTTCACTATTGATATGCCAGTCTTCAATACAAGCACCTGTTAGATTAGCATTTTTGAAATTTGTTTTGAGCGCTTGAGTAGCAATGAGTTTAGTACATCCGAGGTTTGCATTATCGAGGTTAGCACTATCGAGTTTTGTATCTCTGAAGTGGGCATTTTTGAGATTAGCATTTTTGAGATTAGCACTATTGAGGTTAGCACTATTGAGGTAGGCAAATCTAAGGTCTGCATTTCTGAAGTCAGCCCCTCTAAGGTTGGCAAGATCCAGGTGGGCGCTTTTGAGATTAGCATCTCTGAGGTCTGCGTTTTTAAGCTTAGCACCCACAAGATAAGAACCCATGAGATTAGCGTATTTGAGGTCAGTCGCTCCGAGGTCTGCATTTCTAAGGTCAGAGCTACTGAGGTTAGCATCTCTAAGGTTCGCACCTCTGAGGTTAGCGCTATTGAGGTAGGCGAATCTAAGGTCTGCATTTCTGAGGTTTGATCTACTAAGGTTAGTACCTCTGAGGTCTATCTTAACTCTAGGATTCTCTGCTCTCCATTTATTCCACTCCTCTACACTCCTCTTAAGCAAACCTAACTGCTCTTGGTCTACCATTGAAAATCATTAAGTACATTACTACAGCCGAAAAACATTTCTCGGTTTTATCTGTATTCTAATCAGCAAATTTACTACCTACCAAAAACTTTCTTAACCATCAAAGTAATCTCGATACTAAGCCGCCCATTGCTACCCTTTGTTTCACTCTCTTCTTTTGAAACTTCGGGAAAAGAAACATAATATTCCTGAAAATCTACTTGAAACAGAGTTAAAGAGAATATGCTTAACTTGGGAAATCAGTGAGTCAACAATAATATTCTCAAGTAGGAGCAAGCTATTAACTCCTTATTCCAAGGTATGATGGCAGGAGTTTTCTGCTTTTTTCCTTCTATTACCCCTACTTCACTTACCTTTTTTAGATAACTTGTGTCTGTCAAGAAAAAAACCTCTCGTTCCTTAGCTGGTATTGCCGGCATTGTCGCCGTTGCCACCTTGATTAGTAAAGTTTTCGGTTTAATACGCGAACAAGCGATCGCAGCCGCATTTGGAGTTGGGCCAGTTGCTAATGCTTATGTTTATGCCTATGTGATTCCCGGATTCTTACTGATTCTTTTGGGAGGAATTAATGGCCCTTTCCATAGTGCTTTGGTTAGTGTCCTGGCTAAGCGAGACAAATCAGAAGCTGCACCTTTAGTAGAAGCAGTGACAACTTTGGTTAGTGCATTTCTTTTAGTTATTACCGTTGTGCTGATTGTCTTTGCTGGAACTTTTATTGATCTCCTGGCCCCCGGTTTGGAAGCAGAAGTACGGGCGATCGCAGTTCAGCAGTTACAAATCATGGCCCCTCTGGCACTTTTAGCAGGGTTGATTGGTATTGGTTTTGGTACTCTCAACGCTGCTGATCAATATTGGCTACCTAGTGTCAGTCCGTTGTTTTCTAGCCTAGCGATTATGTTTGGCTTGGGGGTATTAGCCTTTCAATTAGGGGAGCAAATCTCCGCCCCTGAATATGCCACTTTTGGAGGCTTAATCCTAGCGGGAGGAACTTTAGCTGGGGCGATTTTACAATGGTTAGCGCAACTATTTGCTCAAATGCGTTCAGGTTTGGGAGGATTGCGACTACGTTTTGATCTGCGTATTCCGGGGTTAAAAGAGGTGATGAAGGTGATGTTGCCAGCAACCCTTTCTTCTGGGATGTTACACATCAACGTTTATACAGACTTCTTCTTCGCCTCCTACATTCCTAGTGCTGCGGCAGCCATGAAGTTTGGCAACCTCATTGTCTTAACTCCTTTAGGAATCATCTCCAACATGATTTTGGTTCCGATGTTACCTGTATTTTCGCGCCTGACTTCCCCAGAGCAATGGCCAGATTTAAAGATACGCATTCGTCAAGGTTTACTCCTCACAGCCCTAACAATGCTACCTTTAAGCGCCATTTTCATCTCTTTAGGTATTCCTATTGTTCGCATTGTTTATGAACGTTTTGCTTTTGATCAAGAAGCATCCTTAATTGTCGCCCCTGTCTTAATGACTTATGGGGCAGGAATGTTTTTCTATTTAGGAAGGGATGTTTTGGTGAGAGTATTTTATGCTTTGGGAGATGGGGAAACTCCTTTTCGGATTAGTATTTTTAACATTTTCCTCAACGGACTTTTAGACTTTCTGTTGGTTAAAGCCTTCGCTACCCCAGGTTTGATTATGTCTACTATCGGGGTTAATGTTGTTTCTATGATCCTGCTTTTATGGGCATTAAACCGCAAAATCAACGGCTTACCTTTTGCTGAATGGGGTTTAGCTTTATTCAATATAACCTTGTGTAGCGCCACAGCAGGTTTAGCAAGTTGGGGAACTAGTTGGGGTTTCCAAAAGATTTTTGGCAACGATAATTTACTACTGTTAATCGGACAATTCCTTTCTGGGGCAACAGTAGCTTTATTGGTTTTTGCAGTTTTAGTTACTTTTTTGAAGTTGCCAGAAGTGGATATTTTAGTCAGGAGAATAAAGCAGAAAATAGGGAGATGATTGGGGTGTAAGCCCGAAGAAAATCATCGAGAAGTAACTAAATTAATTATCGTCACCTCTGGAGGACAGAATAAGCGTCCTGGGGCGTAGCTGCCTAAACCACGATTAACATAGAGTTGGTTGTTGCCTAATTTATGGAATCCTTGACTCCATTGCCAGTTTTTAAAAACACGGGAACAGTTTTTAAAATAGGGTATATAATGCCTTATTACTGATGGTAAACTTTGTCCCCGTTCTGTTATGAAACGAGGAAAAGGGCCAATTCCAGGAATAACTATTTGCCCTCCGTGAGTATGTCCAGAAAGTTGTAAATCTACACGCCATTTTTGTAAAGCTTTTGCGGAATCTGGGTTGTGGGATAAAATCAGCCGTGGGGTTTGGGGATTTAATTGCTCCATTACCGGTTCTGGCTTAAATTCGGGCGACCAAAAATCAGCTAATCCCACTATTGGTAATTCTTGACCCAAAGGATAGGCAATTTCATTCCATAAAACTGTAACACCAATGCCAATTAAACTTTCTCTAATTAACTTTCTAGATAGGGGCCAATAGTTATCATGGTTACCTAAGCAAGCATATATTCCTAAACGACTTTGTAATTGTTTGAGATGCAATACTAAGTCGTGAATGGGAGTAGGATCATCAGTGACATAATCCCCTGTCAATAAGATAAGATCGGGCTTTTCTGCGTTAGTTGTGGTGATAGCTTGGGTTAGTAACTTTTCTGAAAGCCGCCAACCATCATAGTGAAAATCTGATAGTTGAACTAATTTTGTCCCTGATAATTGAGGAGGTAAATCGGCGATCGCCACACTTATTCTTTCTATACTTAAAGGTTCAGTTTTAATGAATTGCACAGGATAATTACCTTTTATCTATTCACCTAGTTGTTTCGTAATCTCCCCACCTAAAACTTCCCAATCAACTTCTATTTGCTTTCCTGTCTTCAAATTCTTTAAACCGCATTTTTGCGCCGCCGCTTCCTCAGAACCAATAATTACACAAAAAGGTATACCTCGCTTATCCGCTTGTTGTAGCTGTTTACCAACCCCACGCTTCTCAAAACTAGTAACTACATTTAATCCTTCCTGGCGCAACTTTTGAGATACTTTCAGGTACAAAGGCATCAAATCTTCTTGCATATTAATAACCATTACTTGGGTAGGAGTAGCAGCTAAAGGTTCCATAATCTCAGCTTTAAGTAAACGACTCATTAAGCGAGTTAAACCAATAGAAATGCCTACTCCAGGCATCTTTTCACCCACAAACATTCCTACTAATTCTTCATACCTCCCCCCAGAACAAATACTGCCTAATTCTTCATTGCCAACTAAACTTGTTTCATAAACTGTACCTGTATAGTAGTTTAGTCCCCTGGCGATGGCTAAATCGAGGCAAAAGTACTTTTCTGCTACTCCCAAGTTACGGACGTTGGTAATTACTGTTTCTAATTCAGTAATACCTATTTTAAGTACCTCAGAATTATGGTTATTTTGAGCAATATTTCTTAGTTTAGCTAAAACTTCATCAACGCTACCTTTCACTTGAGTAAAAGCTAAAACCTGCTCTACTTGTTCTTTATTTAAACCTTCTTCTTGTAGAGCTTTTTTTACTTTCGTTTGTCCAATCTTCTCTGCTGCGTCAATAATCCGAATACAAGCAACAATTTTTTCTTGGGCAACTTTAATTGCTTGAAAGAAACCAGTCAAAACTTTGCGATTATTGATCCGAATTAAAAAATCTCCAATATCAATAGCTGTAAAAATTTCAGCAATGATAGCAGGAATTTGAGCATCGTAAAGTAAACTTAGTTTGTTCCTCCCTACCACATCAATGTCGCACTGACGGAATTGACGATAGCGTCCATCTTTAGCCCTTTCCCCCCGAAATACCATATCCATTTGATAACGGGCAAAAGGAAAGTTTAATTCATTAAGGTGGCGAGCGATATAGGCAGCTAAAGGAACAGTTTGATCAAATTTCAAAGCCCGTTCTTCAGAACTAGAATTTCCGGCTTGTTCTTGCTCTGCTTGGCGTAAAGGAGGCAAAATAGGATTCAAACCATAGATAATATTATCCCCTTGATTTCCTTTGGCTTGGAGTACTTCAAGGCGTTCCACAGCAGGGGTTTCAATGGGAGTAAAGCCATAGCGCTCAAAAACTTGGCGAATGGTATCTAATAAATAAAGCTCTAGGCGCTTTTCCTCTGGAAGAAATTCCGGAAAACCGCTAGGACAAGAGTAATTGATTCTATCAGCCTTTGCCATTTTTTTTGAGTAATCAGAAACTTGTGGGCATTAAAAAGTAATAAGTAAAGAATATACTACTACTAAAAAACTCGTTCCCTATTAAAAATTAGCCATTAGCTATTAGCAAAGTCTATTTCTTCCTACCAAATAAGCCTCCAAATCTTCCTCCAGATTTATTATCTCCTGAAGTGGTTTTAGAACTATTTCCCGTTTGTTTGCCACCAGTTTGTCCCCCGCTCATTTTATCTAATAGTTGCTTTCCTTTAATCGCATTAGGATCTTGAGGATTTACTTTTAAGGCTTTGTTAATATAAACTTTAGCCATTCCCATTTGCTTTTGTTGTAAGTAAATCAACCCCAATAAGCTATTACAAGGAGCATCATTAGGTTCTAGTTTTAAGCCATCCCGCAACTCTAAGACAGCTTTGCTGAAATTCTTCTTGCTTATATATTCTTGAGCGCGGCGCACATAAGGCTCTGATCTTGAAGCTGGCGGTTTTCTTTCTGCTCCTTTGCCAGGAGGTTTGCCCCGTCCCACAGAAGGTTTCTTATCCCCTACTGTTGAACCTGTAGCTGTAGTTCCTCCTCCTGCTCTAACGCCTTTACCCTGCTTCTTCATCAAGTAAACCATGTTCAGTTCACTAATTTGAGCAATCTTATTGGAAATTTCTCCTAGAGTTTGGTATTGCTCTTTTGCTAGGGTTTGTAGCTGTTGCTTGTAAACACTATCTAAGGTGCTACTACCAGCTTTAGAAAGTTCTTTTGCTCCTTCGCTAGACAAAGATACTTTGCCTCCCTCTGTAGCTAGCCTTTGCCCCATTTGAGAAAGAACTAATTGGTATTCTGCACGAGAATCGTCTTTAGATAATTTTTCGTAGGCCGGATTAACCAACTTTGATAACAATTCGTTAGCTTGCTTTTTCTCTGCTTCATTCTCAGCTTTGCAGCTATCAGGGTGCAAATTCCGAGCTACTCTTAGATATCTTTTACGTACTTGCTTAGCATCTGCGGTAAGAGGTAATCCCAAAACAGCATGATAGTCGGTAAGATCGTATTTAAAAAGTCCTTGCTCAATTTTGAAAGACATAAATTTCTACACTATCTCCTTGCTGAAATAATTTCTCAATTTTTGTGGTAGCTCAATGGCTAGCCTTGTAAGCTGTAGTAGCCTTCAAGAAAGTTTCTTAATATAAAATAATAGCTAATTTAATATGCTCCCTTGTATTTGGATACACCTTTTTCTTAGGATACCTATTTTAGTTAAGAAAATCCTCTCCTAGGCAGAATCTACATGAGTTCTTTATTAAGGCTTCACTCTTAACTTTAAAAATGGAAATTCCCTCGTTAGTTTAACCAATAAATGCTAATTCTTGTGATTTTCCCAGTCCGAGAGAGGAGGCGTTTCCTGCAAAGCTTTGCTAAGTTGGTTATGGAGGATGCTATTGGTTGCTAAAATCCGACCGGAGTTCAGTTCTAAAGGGCTGCCATCGTAAGCCGTAACTTTCCCTCCTGCTTCTTGCACTAAAACTATACCCGCAGCAACATCCCAAAGTTTGATACCTCTTTCCCAATAACCATCAAGACGACCACAAGCAACATCGCATAAATCAAGGGCAGCAGAGCCGCTACGCCTTACTCCTTGTGTTAAATGAGTTAAGTAGCAGAACTCCGCATAATTATTATCTGCTGTTTCTGTGCGATCATAAGCAAAACCACTTACTAGTAAACTCTGTCTTAACTCAGAGACACTAGAGATTTGAATCGGGCGATAATTGCAACTAGCACCCAATCCTGTGGCAGCGCGAAAAAGTTCTTTACGAAAAGGATTATAAATAGCGCCAACTTGAGGCACTCCTTCAATTAGTAGCCCTACAGAAACACAAGAAATAGGATACTGGTGGGCATAATTAGTTGTGCCATCTAAGGGATCTACTGCCCAAAGATACTTACTCTTTTTGGTATTAATCTCCCCCGACTCTTCCGTTAAAATGGGATTATCTGGGGTGCGATCGCGCAATACTTTTAAAATAGCTACTTCTGCTGCTTTATCTGCTTCGGTAACTAAATCTCCGGAACGACCTTTTTCTTCAATGGATTTAAGGTTGCCCCAATAATCTTCTAGAATCGCCCCAGCAGCGTGTACTGCTTCTGTGGCAATATCGAGGAGAGTGGCTAATTCTTGGGTAGATGCTTGGGACATAGTAAAAAATTATTAGTTATTAATTAAAGGATTAGAGATGTTTTTGATATTAGGCGATCGCCGTCTTTTCTCAATCAATTTCGCCAGATTCTTCTGTACTGTAGTATATTTACTCATACTCTACCGCTCTCATTATGATTCAAACTATTACCAAACCCCTAACCTTTGCAGAATTTTTAGTGTGGGATGATGGCTCAGGGCAGGATTTTGAACTAATTGCGGGGGTTGCTGTGCCGATTGCTGAACCGAATGCTAACCATGAAGATGTTGCGGACACTCTTTGTGCTTCTTTGTTAGCAAACTGCACAGAACATAACTTACCTTATATTCCCAAGCGCTCCAAGCAAGTTAGATTAAATACCCAGCTAGGAGAAAGAGAAAGAAGTCGCAAACCTGATATTGTGATCTTTGCTGCGGAAGAATGGCAGAGAATGAAAACCAGTTCTATTCCTGCTGCTGCTTATGTTCCACCCCCAATGGTAGTAGAGGTTGTGAGTGGTAATTGGCGAGATGATTATTTGACAAAGTTAGCTGAGTATGAATCTTTAGGTATCCCAGAATATTGGATTGTTGACTATGCTGGGTTAGGGGCGATTCGTTATATTGGTTCCCCTAAACAACCTACCTTAAGTATTTACCAGTTAGTTGAAGGTGAGTATCAACTTAAGCAGTTTAGAGGAGAAGAGCAAGTTGAATCAGGGCTGTTTCCTCAACTTAACCTTTCAGCAGAGCAAATCTTTGCCCCAGGGCTTTTAAACAACACAGATATTTAACTTTAACTATCCCCAAATATTTGGTAAATCTAAAACAAAACCGGGTAAGATATCTTCTCCTGATAAACTAGTCGGATTATCTAAAACCTCTTTAGTTTCTCCTTGACGATAAATTTCAACTTGGCGAGTTTGAGGATTAATCAACCAACCTAACTTCACCCCATTGCTCAGATACTCCTCCATCTTTTTCCGAGTACCAGTTAAAGTATCGCTAGGGGACATTAACTCTAAAACGAAATCTGGGGCAATGGGAGGAAACTTCTCTTTTTCTTGAGCAGTTAAAGCTTCCCATCTTGACTTTTCAATCCAAGAAACATCAGGGGAACGGTTTGCACCATTGGGTAAACGGAAACAAGTAGAAGAATCAAAACAAACTCCTAACTTGGTTTGACGATTCCAAAATACAAAGTCTCCAGCTATTTCTATATTACGCTTGCCAGTTTCTCCACCTGTCGGGGGCGTAATAACAATCTCTCCGTTAACGTTGCGTTCAAACTTAATATCAGGATTGGCACGGCAGAGATTATAAAACTTTTCGTCATCAATTTGACTAATAGGAGCAAAATTGATCGTGTAAGCAGTCATTGTATGTAAATAAAGAGTTTGTTTAAGTTTGATTTTACTGCTATTTCCTAATGCCCCCGTCAATCTCAACAGATAAATTAAATGCTTGAGAGCTTGTTTAGGGCGCGTATGTCTGCGCCCCGACAAAATCCCTAACCACCTCTAAGGGAAGTAGAACCTTCAGGGCATTCAACTTGACCATCTTCCCCTGGTGCTTTTGGCATAGCGGGGGGTTGATCAGAAGGCTCGTCAGTTTCACAAATTCCCGGTACAGGAGCGCTTTCTCCATTAACTTCAATAACAAAAATTGCTCCGGTGTAACTTTTTAAAGCCTCATCTTTCGCTTTAGCTGTTACCATCACGCTTTTATCATCTTGAGAATCGATCTTATACTGGAAATTATCTGTTTCCGATTCAATTTGTAAACCTAACTCCTCGAAGCTATTACCGAACTTATTATTCTGTAAATAATAAGCTTGTTGAGCCTGTAATAACGAAGCCACGATAGTTCTACCTTCGTTTTGTTTAGCTTGTTCTTCCAGGTTGATAACTTCTGTCCCTTCAGGCAAATCTGTCTCCTCAGAAACCTTTTCTAAAGGAATTTCATAAGCCAGAGATTCCCCTTCAGGTATTTGTCCTTCGGGGGGGATGACAAATACTTTTCCTTCTGGAGAGAGAATAATTTTAATCTCTTCTTTGGTGGTTGGTTCTGTAAATGTCCAAGTACCCTGCCATTCTTTACCAGACTGACAGCCAGCAATGCTCAAAATACTCACTGCTAAACCGAAAAAGATTGAGGTACGCGATAAAGATAAAGACCGCAAAAAATTAGACAAGGTTTTATTTAAGTTTTAAGTTTACATCTAGAAGGATAATAGATTTGACGCATTTTGCTGTGATTGAGTTGCGAGTAAACCTTTTTAGAAGCAATTAAGGGTTTGAGACATTGAAGGGCCATTGATATTGGTCTGTTCAAGATTTGGCAGATTTCTTGTAAGCTTATTCCTTGAGGATGAGATTGAATCAAAGCTTCAATTTTTTCTGTGGTTGTTGGGCCAGGAGTAGGGCTGATAATACGAATAAAGGTCAAGGTTTTCGGCTTAGAGTGATTGTTTGTGGAACTGTTGCTGCGTTGCACCCTAATCTGTAGATTTAACTTTTATAATCCTTGATGAATTGCTTAATATTTCTATAATATTCTTCTTGATTTTCCTCTGCTCAACCGGATTTTTTGACGAAGCTGTTAAGCAAAACCAATATTTCTAATAACTTTGATAACTAAACGCTAGAGTAGAGTTTGCAGGGTGATATTTCCCTAGTTAATCAGTTGCTTCAGAACAGATCATGACTAACGCTGCTTCTACCTTCACAGGTGATTTATGGGACTGGCATTTAACTTGTCCTCAACCTAACCAAGACACTGAAATACTCAAGCAGCTATGCTTTATTCCTGGACTCAAGGAAGTTCTCATGGTACGTCAGGTTCATGCCTTAGAACATGGAACTGTTTGGGTTCTCAGTGAAGATCAAAGCCATCTTCCCCCTCGAAAGTCTCACCCAGAAGATAATGAAGCCCTGGGAGGTCTTTCTACTGAAACAGGTTTTTATTTATACGGTCAAGTTAACCTCTCTAAGCTGAAAAGAGCCGTTAGCCTAGCTCTTAAGCGTTTAAAACAAGGAGAATGGCACTTAGCTATCCATCCTCGCTGCGGTACAAATCTTTCTGTAGCTATGGCTTTAACCGCAAGTATGGTTCTAGGAACTCATCTCCTTTTACCACGAGGTCCCATAGAACAACTTCTTGGTTTTAGCGTTGCTACCACAACGGCAGCACAACTAGCTCCGGATTTAGGAAGTCTTGTGCAAAGATATATAACTACGGCTGTCCCCTTTAATTTAGAAGTAGTAGGAATAGCTCAAACTCAAGATAGTTGGGGACGTTCAGCACATTTTATCCGTGTCAAATGGCGAGACTTGCAATAAAACTTAAAGCTCTATGTGTACAGCGAATCCCAATAAAATAGTACGCTTTGATCTAAAAGATATATAAAAAGGAGAACACTTGTGGTTCAACGTGGCTCTAAAGTAAGGATTCTTCGGGAAGAATCCTATTGGTATAGAGATGTAGGAACTGTTGCTTCTGTAGATAAGAGCGGTATCAGATATCCTGTCATCGTTCGTTTTGATAAAGTTAACTACACCGGAATAACCACCAATAACTTCGCTCCTGATGAGGTAGAAGAAATTGGCGCACCTAGCGGTAAATCTAAAGCGAAAGCTAAACAAGCGACCCCAGCACCTCAGCGTACTACGGGTGAAGGACAAACTAAGTCCAAAGAAGGTGCAGCCGCAGAAACTGCTGGTGGCGGTAGCAAGACTGTAGAAGGTGATCCTAATCAAGGAACAGAACCTCGCTAGATAGTGCCAGAATTACCGGAAGTTGAAACAGTCCGTAGAGGACTCAATCAACTCACTTTGCAACAAGAGATTAAGGGTGGGGAAGTGCTGTTGAAACGCAGCCTTGCCTACCCCGTTTCTGTACCTGAATTTTGGTTGGGATTAGAAGGGGTTGCGATCGCCAGTTGGCAGAGGCGGGGTAAATACTTACTTGCTCAACTTGACAATTCTGCTTGCCTTGGGGTTCATTTGCGTATGACAGGGCAGCTTTTGTGGGTCAAGCAAACTGAACCCCTACAAAAACATACCCGCATCAGGATTTTTATTGGAGATGAAAAAGAGTTACGTTTTGTGGATATTCGTACCTTTGGCAAGATTTGGTTAGTACCTCCCCAACAGGAAATAACTAAGGTGATTACCGGGTTGCAAAAATTAGGGCCTGAACCTTTTGAGCCTGAATTTTCTGGCCAGTATTTAGCACAAAAATTACATAAAACCGGGCGCTCTATTAAAATTGCTCTTTTAGACCAAGAAATTGTCGCCGGAATTGGTAATATCTACGCTGACGAAGCCCTCTTTAAAAGCGGTATTCGCCCAGAAACCATCGCCAAGAATTTAAGTTTTGCTCAAGTTACTAGCTTACGTAAAGCTATTGTTGAAGTTTTGCAAACAGCTATTGACAATGGTGGTACAACCTTCAGCGACTTTCTTAATTTGTTGGGAGTGAGCGGTAACTATGGCGATCGCGCCTTAGTTTATGGCAGAAAAGGTGAGCCTTGTCGCCTTTGCGGTACAGCTATTGAACGCCAAAAGTTGGGAGGACGTTCCTCTCATTTTTGTCCTCGTTGCCAGAATTAACCGTTTTTTCTTTAGTTGTGTCGGAAGTCAGTGCGATTAGCAACTAGTGATTAGCCAAAAGGCCACCCAAACTGTAAGCTATTGGGAGTATGACAAAATTTGTACAGTAAACGTAATTAAGTTCTTCTAGCTTAAGCTTATGGCAGGCAAGATCAAAAAAGGCTCCTTAGTTCGTGCGGTGGAAGAAAAACTAGCTAATAGTCTCGAAGCGACAGCTAGCGATACCCGGTTTCCTCCTTACATATTTAAGAGTAAGGGAGAAGTTGTGGAAATAAATGAAGATTATGCTTTCGTGAAGTTTTACGTCCCAACCCCAAATATCTGGTTCCGCATTGACCAGTTGGAGCTAGCGGAGTAACTAATTATTACAATCATGAATTCTTCCCCTAATTCTTTACCCAACCACAGCGCAGCCCTAGTCTCTATTATTGGGGCTGGTAACGTTGGTAGTACCCTTGCCCAGAGAATTATCGAAAAAAACTTAGCAGATGTTGTCTTATTAGATATTGTTGAGGGCTTGCCCCAAGGTATTGCCCTCGATTTAATGTCATCTCAAGGGTTGGAATTACATGATTGCAGCATCATGGGTAGCAACGACTACAGCGACACCTCTGGTTCTGATATTGTTGTCATTACTGCTGGCTTTCCCCGTAGGCCGGGGATGGATCGCGATGATCTAATCAAAAGTAATGCCAAAATTGTCACTGAGGCAGCTAGACAAGCGATCGCCCATTCTCCTGATGCTTTAGTTATTGTAGTGACAAATCCCTTAGATGTCATGACCTATATGGCTTGGAAGGCAACGGATCTTCCCGTAAAAAGAATTATGGGCATGGCTGGGGTTCTTGACTCTTCTCGTCTGCAAACCTTTATTGCCATGGAGTTAAAAGTTGCTGTTAGCAATGTTAGCGCTATGGTCTTGGGCAGCCATGGAGATTTAATGGTTCCTTTACCCAAATACTGTACCGTGAGTGGTATTCCTATCGCTGAAATGCTCGACGAAGCAACTATCGATAGATTAATAGAAAGGACTCGCCACGGGGGAGCGGAAGTCGTTAAGCTACTGAAAAAAGGAGGGGCTTACTTTGCTCCAGCTTCCTCTATTTGCTTAATGGTAGAATCCATCCTACTAGATCAATCCCGGCTACTTCCAGCAGCAGTTTATTTACAAGGTGAATATGGCTTGAATGACATTTTCTTAGGGGTTCCTTGTCGTCTAGGAAGCCAGGGGGTAGAGGAAGTATTAGAGTTAAAGTTAACTATGGCAGAACGTTCAGCCCTGCAACTTTCTGCTGATGCAGTGAGGGAGAATATTCACAAAGCCAAGTCTTTTCTCTCTTAAAAAAAGTATAGAGACGTTCCGGCTGAACGTCTCTATAGATTTTTCCACTGTCAATTAGTTTTTAGCTTTGTTTATTTAAAAAACCTTGGGCTTGGCGCAGAGCGATAGCACCAACGTTATATAAAGCCCAACTTCCAGCCGCAATGACAGGGAGAAGAACAACTAAAATTCGCCAATCCATTTTTTTCTTCCTCTCTTAATTTCTGTATTAAGTATTTTAAACGATTCTCATTTTTTCTGATCTGATTATATTGTCACCATAGTTGGGGATTTTTTTCAAGTAGGAATTTGCTTGCACCCACAACCCATGGTATTTAGAATTTAGAGAGTTTTGCTTCAAAAATAATAAAGATACTTATGATACGTATTCGAGCTATATTGCCCCTAATTCTGGCTTTATTTGCCACCTTTTTGGTTAGTTGTGGTTCCGGTGTTGCTCAAGCACCTCCAACCTATACACCAGAGAAAGTTGCTCAAATTGAAACTGCTTTAGTTCCTCTTAAACAAGCCCAGGAAAAATTACCAGAACTAGCTGAACTAATTGCAGATGAGGACTGGACTGATATCAGAAATTTCATTCATGGCCCCATGGGACTGCTGCGACGAAATATGAGCTATGTATCTCGCCAGCTTTTGGAAAAAGATCAAAAACCAGCTAATGAATTAGCCAAAGAAGTCTTTGCGGATTTTGAAAAACTTGATTTGGCAGCTAAAGAGCAAAGCCTTGTTGCTACTTCAGCAAGCTTTTACAAAGTGGTTGAAGATTTTGATAACTTCCTTAAGTTTATCCCTGGTAATTAGCTAGGGTTATTGCCTTTATTTTAGATAAAGGGAAGTAGGGTAATGGGGAGAAATGACCAGAGTTACAATTATTGGTGCTGGTGTCATTGGTGCAGCGATCGCCTATGAGTTAAGTTCGGTGGAGGGGTTGGAAATAACTCTCCTAGAACGAGAAACTCCTGCCTCTGGTTCTACTGGGGCTGCTTTGGGAGTGTTAATGGGAGCTATTAGCCATAAAGTTAAAGGTAAGCCTTGGCGGTGGCGTAAAAAGAGCCTCCAGCGCTATGAGACTTTGATACCAGAGTTAGTAGCTTTGACAGGAAAACAAATACCTTTCAACCGCCGAGGTATTATCAAGTTACGCTTTGCTGGAGAAGCTGTTTCTCCTTGGGAAAAGTTAGTTGCTAAACGCCATAGTCAAAACTGGGCTTTAGAAATTTGGGATTTATCTCAATTACAAACTCAATGTCCTCAAATCCAAAACGAGAAGGTTATCGGTGCGGTTTATTCCCCCCAAGATCGCCAGGTTAACCCCAGCCAGTTAACAGAAGCTTTGGTGGCAGCAGCAAGGTTAAAAGGAGTTCAATGCCAATTTGGGGTTGAGGTAGAAAATATCATTCCCCATAACTCCCAGAAACCTATTTCCTATCAACTTCATACCACCTCCGGCATCCTAGAAACTGAGTGGCTAATTATCGCCGCAGGGCTTGGTTCTACCCCTTTAACTGCTTCCCTTGCCCAAACTGTAGATATTCGTCCAGTTTTAGGACAGGCATTACAAGTTGAGTTAAAACAACCTTTAGGTAAGCCTGACTTTCAACCAGTAATCACCGGAGACGATACCCATATTGTCCCTTTAGGTGATAATCAATATTGGTTAGGAGCAACGGTAGAATTTCCTAACCAGGAAGTGGAATTAATAGCTCAAGAATTTTGTTTAGAAGAGTTAAAGAATAAAGCGATCGCACTTTGTCCTGCTTTAAGTGAAGCTAAAATCCTACATACCTGGTCAGGTAAACGTCCCCGTCCTGAAGGAAGACCAGCCCCTATTGTAGAAGAATTACCTAACAACCCTCAAGTACTCTTAGCGACAGCCCATTATCGCAACGGTGTACTTCTGGCCCCTGCTACAGCTTTAGAGATTAAAAGTAAGCTTGCTAATGGCTAATGGCTAATGGCTAATAGACCTGTCCATTAATTAAAATTTAGTCTAGATTTTGTAAGGGCTTCAGATTAATTTTTGGACAAGTCTAATGGCTAATGGCTAATGGCTAGTTGTTAGTTGTTGTTGATAAACTGAGATGTGAACGCGGGCATTTTCGTGGGCAGAATTTTGCACCCAAAATTTTGTAACTGGAGTTTCTAAATCACGATTGATTTTTAGGGGTTTGCCTGCGGTGCAAGTATAAGTTTTGAGGTTATCGCCACAGGGTAAAGCAATGTCTCCTGGTTCAATTTTAACGGTTATTGCTGTTGCCGGAGGATCTAGTTTAATAGTTTGCTTAGCTGTCTCTGGCAGGATTAAGAGATTATAGTTTTTCAGAGATTGTTTTTTTAATGAATTATCTTCACTATTAGGTAAGACAACTTCTTGAGCAAGAGATTCTTTTGCCGGGAGTATTTCTGAATCTGGAGGTAAGGTAGTTTCTGCTTGTACTGGTGTAGCTATAGTTAGTAGGAAGAAAATAATGCTGAGAATAATAATTTTCAATTTCATCAGAGTTTTTGTGAATTTTTAATTGACTCTTAGAGAGAACCGAGAAAAGACTTATCCAAAAGCGATAAGCTAATGGCTAGTTGGTAGTTGGTAGTTGGTAGTTGCTAGTTGGTAGTTGCTAGTTGCTAAAATCTTATACTTTGTGAGTATATTTTATTTGTTGGAGTTCTCTTACCAGAAGGCTTAGGCGAATAATTCTTAATTAACGCTGTTCCTTGCTTCCGATTGACGTGGTTGACTTAATTGTGGTTGTTCTTGTTGGAAACTGTAGCCTAGCCAGATGAAACCTCCACCGAAAACACCAATTACCCCAATTAAGATAACTGTGAGTAATTTTACTTGAGAGCGAAGTAAGTCTACTTCTTGGCTACCCCTTTGAATTTGGGATTGAGGAGGAGTTTCTTCAATACCTAGTTTTTTACGAGCAACTTCTTCAACAATTTTCTCTTCTTTTTGGTTAAAAGTAACTTGAGAATGGAGCCAGTCGGCAATTAATTTTGGGCAGTTTTTTTTAAACCAACGTATGGCGATTATTTTAAATAATGGCTTTGATATTTTCGCTATTGGTTTCATGGTTTTATTAGCCAGACGCGAATGAAACTTTTGGTCAATGAGATTAATTGAACCTATATCATAAAGACAATCTAAGATTAGCTTAATATTAACTTCTTCTCTTTCAGTTAAATGTTGAAGGAGGACAAGAACTTGATACATAAGTTCTTTTTCTTTTTCAGCTTTTTCTGAAAGCGGCTCGATTTCAGCTAGATTTTCTGGGGTGGGGTTCATCTTCGTCTTAACTCTTCTAACAGGCTAGGGAGGTAATAAGATCCTATATAAGTTTTGAAAAGATTGGGGACTTAAGGTGCATCAGGGTATCAAGTATTTATATTCTTTGCTGGAATAAGAAAACGGAGATAATTTTTGGGATGTTGATATCCATTTTGAAGAAAGAAGTATTTTTGACTACACTTAAGCCAAAATTGATAATTCAATAATTGTATTTACCGCCAAGTACTCCATTGGACATAAATAAAATTACTTGACAGATATGAAATTACTGCTAATATACCCTTTGTATCAGTAAAAGGCAGGGTGCAGTTTCTCTGGCATATTAATTAGACTCTGTTAAAGCAGGGTCTTTATTGTTTATTCACGTAAGTAGTCCTACCCTCGCTGAATCTGGCTGGTTAGATGATGCTTCTCTTTAGCTTCAACTTCATTCAAGAAAAACAATGCACTATTCAGAAATCTCTCAGCCTCGTCTAGGAAACTTAGAGTACTACTCAGGAAACTCTTGGCCCCGCCCAAGAAACTTAGAGTACTACTCAGAAAACTCTCAGCCCCGCCCAGGAAACTTAGAGTACCATTCAGGAAACTCTCGGCCTCGTCCAGAAAAAATAGAGTACTATTCAGGAATCTTTCGGCCTCGCCCAGGGAACTTTATGTAACAAGTATTCTTTAGCTAAAGCATTAAGCTAAGATAAAAATAACTATCTTATCTCTAAAGTTAATGGCTATTGATCAAAGCTTAGGCAGTTTTTTTAATAAAGCTAGACTTGTTATTGATGGTTCCTTAAACCATAGTGAAATTCAAAGTTATCTCAGTCAATACGGTTATACTCTTGAACGCCTCCAGGAAGGGAAAACCCTTTATGAAGCTGCCTTTGCTGCTAACGAAAAACAAAAGAAAGAATTTGGGGAACAAATTGAAGCTACAGCCGAGTTTAAAAAGACTTGGGAACAGTCCCAAAAGAACTATATGCGTTATGTAAAAATTGCCCGCATCGCCTTTAAAGATAAACCAGGAGTATTTACAGAATTAGCCCTTAATGGTAAACGAAAACGCAGTTTTTCGGGTTGGTTAATGCAGGCAAGCCAGTTTTATAGCAATTTGCTAGGGAATCAGCAACGCCTCGATGCAATGGCTAAATATGGCATTACTTCAGAGATGTTAACCGCAGGGCAAACGGAATTAGACACAGTGCAAGCGGCTAACATCTCCCAACAAAAAGAAAAGGGCGATGCCCAAGCAGCAAGGGAAGTGAGGGATAAAGCTATTGATGAACTTGATGATTGGTTAAGTGATTTGATTGCAATTAGCCGCATTGCCTTAGAAGAAAGCCCCCAGTTGATTGAGAGTTTGGGGATTGTGGAACCTTCTTAATGATAATTTAAGCAGGGAAGGCATTTAGATTAGTTGTTGGAAGTGAGGGGGTGATGGGGAGAGGGTTTAATAATTAAGCTAAGACGCATTTAAACTGGTATTGATCAAATCCACCTATTTTCCTCAACATCTTCACTATTACCTATTACCTATTCTCTTACAAACCAATTAAAAGCATAACAGCTTATATGGTTTAAATGTACATCAGCTTAGCAATAACAACGAATGAACAATAACCAATCCCCTAAGCAAGCCGACGACTCCTTTCGCAGCGTTCATACCAAAAACTTCAGCAACATTCTCCAACAATTAAACATCTCCCTGATCGTCTCCACCTACCAAGCGGGCAAAGTCATTCTCTTGCGGGAGGATGAAGGAAAACTCAACACCCACTTTCGCCTCTTCCGCAAACCCATGGGTATGGCGGCTAACAACACTCGTTTAGCCATTGGTACAGCTTACCAGGTAGTGGAACTCTACAATATGCCTGCTGTGGCTCAAAAACTTGAACCTGTGGGTAAACACGACGCTTGTTACATCCCCCGCAACGTCCATATCACCGGAGACATTGACATCCACGAAATGGCTTGGGGCAAAGAGGAACTTTGGGTTGTTAACACCCGCTTCTCTTGCCTTTGCACCATCAACACAGAATATAGCTTTATCCCCCGTTGGCGACCTCCTTTTATCACTGGTTTGGGTATGGAGGATCGTTGTCACCTTAACGGTTTAGGCTTGGTAGATGAACGTCCTAAATACGTCACTGCTTTAGGGCAAACCAACAACCCCCAAGGTTGGCGGGAAAACAAAGCTAACGGAGGCATCTTAATGGATGTAGGAAGTAACAAAATTATTTGTCAAGGTCTTTCTATGCCCCATTCTCCCCGTTGGTATGATAATCAACTTTGGGTTTTAGAATCAGGCAACGGTACTCTAGCAACGGTAGACTTGCAAACAGGTAAATGGACAACAGTCGCAACTTTACCAGGTTTCACTCGCGGTTTAGCCTTTTATGGCCCCCTAGCCTTCATCGGTTTGTCTCAAGTTAGGGAAACGGCGGTATTTAGCGGCATTCCCCTCACAGAGAAGCCTACAGAACGCAATTGCGGGGTTTGGGTGGTGAATATTCAAACCGGAGAAACGGTCGCTTTCTTGCGCTTTGAAGGGGCAGTACAGGAAATCTTTGCTGTGGGGGTAATGCAGAACATCCGCTTCCCGGAAATCCTCGAAGGAGATGAAGAACGTCTTTCTCATTCCTATGCTTTACCAGAAGAGGCTTTGCGGGATGTTGAAGTTTAGCTAATTGCTAATTGCTAATGGCTATTTGCTAATGACTAACTGTTTTCAATAAAGATATCTTCAAACAAAGACTGCTTGACTCTGAAGTTTATTTTTATTAACCGTTGATAAAGATTATCCAAATCTTCAATATTTATTTTACCCTCCTTACTTATTTCAAAAACGAGCTTAAATCCCAATGCGACCCTACTACTAGGTCTATCTGCGACGATAGACTAACCTTGAATTAACCAGCTAAAGATAAGCAACGAAGAGCGAAGCGGTTAGGAAGGGGTGTGGGGAAACACTTGTTTCCCCGCTGGGGGGTTTGGGGGGCTAGTCCCCCAATAAAACTAATTCTACCAACAGATTGACTATAAGAAGGATTGGCGAGAAATGAGGGATACGAAAGTAGTTTATCTGTTTAGCTAGAGGCTTGGACACGAAAATGATTGGAATCAATTAGTGCTTGAAGCACCGATTAAAAAGAGAAAGTTCTCTTTTTGTTCTAGCTTATTGAAAAGCTGAACTTAGTCAAGCGATCGCCTGAGTAAGTTCTTTTGTCATCAGCTAATCTTCCTTTTAAAAAGAAACTATTAAATAACCATCTTGAAACTTTGCACCTTTAACAGGACGGCCACTTAATTGAGGTGGTAGCTTGAGGTTGCGTCGTTGATCTCCTGCTTCAATGGTAATTTCTGGCCCATATTGGGTTAGTTTCACCTGCTTTTTCGCTAATCCCGGTAGAAACAAACGTACTTCACGAGTTGTTGTGTTGATTTCTACAGGTTTGGGAACTTGAGGAACTGTCCTTAAATTAGGTAAAGCGTCAATTAAGTTTTGCCAATCATTTCCTTGGCGTTTTGGTAAAGGAGTTACCGTTAAAGGAGCAAACTCTGTGGCGATCTCATCTTTGGTTTCCCCTTGATTAAGCAAAGTTCCCCCCACCGTTAAACCCACTTGTTGAGCGCTGCCCCAAAGATATTTCGCTGTGGCGATCGCAATGGGGTCATCATTGGTAACTAAATAAGCGACTACTCGGTTAGGATCTGCTAAAGCGGCTTTGCCATCTTCTAACATATCACTAGCTTCATTAGTGGGTTCTTTAGCGAAATTATCTGCTGTCCAGCTTACATTGAGTATGGCACTGCTTACCGGTTGAATAAAAGGACTAATCGCTTTTCCCACATCAGAATCAATAAATACCTGACGGAAGCGGCGAATATACCAGCTTAAACTTTCCGGAATGCCCAACATCTTCAAGGTTGTCAAGTTCCCAGGGCCATCATAAATAATCACATCATATTCACCACCAGCATTGTATTCCCGAATCGCATTTAAAGCCAGGGCGCTATCCATCCCAGGTAAAACACTTAATTCTTGACCATAAACATTTTTTAAGGTCGGCGATCGCAAGTATTTCGCTTCCAACTTCTTAACTTCATCCCAACTGCGCTCTAACAGGGTTGTAGATTGTAATTGGACAACCTTGAGGTTTGGGGCTATTTCTTGGGGTTCAGAGGTTGTAGGAAGCCCCAGGAGGAGACTAAAACCAGGGGTAGGGTCTTGTCCTGCCAACAGAACACGAGAACCTTGTGCAGAAAGCTGTTTAGCTGCGGCGATCGCTACTGTCGTGCAACCACTACCGCCTTTCCCTAAAAAAGTGAGTATTTGTGCCATGTCATTGTAGTTTGAAAAAATATAATTTTCAGGGCGCAAACCTTGCGCCCAAAGTGAGAAAGAAGTTTGTCTTTTCTAATAGCTAGTAGTCTATCAAAACTAAATTTGAGGATAGCTTAACTATCAAATATACTACCCCTAACCTCTGACCTCTGACCCGTCAATTTTCAATTGACAGACCACCAGTTACCAGATCCTATGATCCTACTTCTCTAAGTTCATCTTCAAAAAACCAAGTAGCGGAGTTATCTTCAAACTTCACCACTGCACCAACACCACTACCGTCAGTCATTTTGAAGTCCTTAATAACACCAACTTTACCCAGTTTTCCCAAGATGCCAGGTGCGACGCGATCTCTAAGACGGCAGACTTGTACTTTTTGCCCGATTTCCATTGCTAGTTTGTAGTTTAGTAAACAATTTTAAAGTTTACGGCAAAACATAGTCACTCAGGTAATTTGTTTTCGAGAGTATAAAATCCCAACATGATTTTAAGTAAAAAGATTGAGTTATAGGTGTAGTAGGCTACATTATTTTTAGCATAAAGGAGTGACAATAAAGGGTGGTTCCCCAAAAAAGGGGAAATGTCAATTAGTATTGTAAACGGCGACCTTTTGGATTGGTAGATGTTGGTGAGTTATGAAACCTCGAATCATTGTCTCTGGCTTAGGTCGTACTGGTTATAAAATTTTCTGTTTATTGCGGCAACAGGGAGCAAATGTTGTAGCCATTAGTGACCGTTCTTTTCCTAGCGAACGTGGCGACGACGTTATTATTGGCGATTTACGTGCAGCTTCTACCCTAATCACAGCGGGTATTCGGCAAGCTAACACCCTCGTTCTTTGTAGTGATGATGATGGGCTTAACTTAGCCATTTTAACTCAAGCAAGGGTAATTAATCCTCACATTCGCATTGTAAATCGTATCTTCAATGAAACCCTAGGAGAACGCTTAGACAAAATTTTACCCCATCACTTTTCCATGAGCGTTTCTGAATGGGCAGCTCCTATTTTTGCCTTTGCTGCTTTTGGCAGTCAAGCCATTGGGCAATTACAATTATTTAACAAAACTTGGCCTATTTACGAAGAAATCATTGATGCTAACCATCCTTGGCTAGGAATGCCTTTAAGCCAGCTTTGGACTAGCTTGGAGAGGATGTTAATCTATTACTTACCAGCTAGGGGTGAGAAAGACTTGGTTTCTGCGGTGGTAGATGGGGATAAGTTGGAGTTAGGGGATCATTTAGTTGTTGGCACTAAACCGAAAGTTAGTCGGAATCGTCGCCCCAAACCTTTAGCATTCTTCAAAGCTTTTAGTAACTTTGCTGAGTTTAGTCGTCATGGTCGTCCTATCGCCATCGTCATGATCGCTTTATTGGTAATGATTTTACTAGCTACTGTCACCTATGTCTGCGTTAACTTCAACACTTCCATAGTAGATGCCCTCTACTTCTCTGTAGGCATGATAACCGGGGCAGGAGGGCAAGAACAAGTAGCGGAACAAGCACCCGATAGCATCAAGCTGTTTACAGCGATCATGATGATTGTCGGGGCAGGAGTAATTGGTATTTGTTATGCCCTAATTAATGATTTCGTTTTAGGTAGTCGCCTCAAACAGTTTTGGGATGCAGCCAGGATTCCCCATCGCAACCACTATATCGTTTGCGGTTTAGGGGAAATTGGCATGAAAATTGTCCATCAACTCCTCAAACAAGGAGAAGAAGTGGTGGTAATTGAAAAAGATCATAACAATCGCTTTCTCCACACAACCCGTTCTTTGGGAGTCCCTGTAATCATTGAAGACTCTCGCATTGCCAATACCCTCAAAGCCGCCAATATTGCCCAAGCTGCGGCAATTCTAGCCGTAACTAGTGATGATATGGCTAATGTCGAAATTGCCCTTTGTGCCAAAGCAATCACTTCTCGCTTAACTGTAGTCGCCCGTAACCGAGAACCTCAGTTTGCTGAATCTGTACAACAAGTATTTGGTTTTGACAATGTACTTTGTCCAACAGAGTTAGCGACACCTTCCTTTGTCGCAGCAGCTTTGGGTGGTCAAGTTTTAGGCCATGGTATGACAGATGATCTCCTCTGGATAGCCCTAGGCACTCTGATTACTCCAGCTCATCCTTTTTGTAACAAAACCGTTCAGGATGCAGCAATGGATGCAGACTTTGTTCCTTTGTATTTAGATAGCAACAGCCAAACAATCCACGGCTGGAAACTCCTAGAAATTGTTCTTCAACCAGGAGATATTCTCTATTTAACCATGCCTGCTACTGGGTTAGAGTTATTGTGGCGTGTTGATGATTCATTGCCTGTATTAAGTTATTAATTTGCTAATTGCTAATTGCTAATGGCTAGTTGCTAGTTGCTAATTGCTAATAGTGATATAAAATTCGGTTATTGACAACTAATATGAAATACTAAAAAAAGCTCACGTCCCCCTACTCCCTATTCCCTACTCCCTGCCCTTACCAATAACCTCTACTACTAACCGGATCTGATAACTGATAACTGTTTACTGTTCACTGTTTACTGATAACTGATAAATCTCCCGACGAGACAAAGAAGTCAACTCAGCAAGGTGGCGACTAGCTTGGGATCTTGTCATTCCTTGTTTTAATAGTTGTTGTAGTTCAAGTTTGAGTTCCGTTTCAGAAAGATTAAGGGTTGCAGTAGTTTCTGCACCAGCTACTACTAAAGTATATTCTCCCTTGGGTTGCCGTTGATTAGTATAAAGAGCGATCGCCTCTGTGATTGTACCTCGCCAAAATTCTTCGTGAAGTTTGGTTAATTCCCTAGCTACAACAATAGGACGACTTTTACCTAGAGTAATTTCTAGATCTTTTAGAGTTTGTAGTAAGTGATGGGGGGCTTCGTAGAAAATCAGGGTGCGAGTTTCTTGTTTAATACTGTTTAATTGTTCTTGGCGAGGCTTGTTTTTGTAGGGTAAGAACCCCATAAAAATGAAGCGTTCCCCAGACAATCCAGAAGCAGCTAGGGCAGTTATAACTGCTGTTACACCAGGGATTGGTACAACAGGAATTTCTGCTTCTATACAAGCTTTAACCAATTCGTAACCAGGATCAGAAATACTTGGCATTCCTGCATCCGTTACTAGGGCGATCGCCTCTCCTCTTTGTAAACGCTTTAGCAATTCTCGGTGGCGTTGTTGCTGGTTATATTTATGGTAACTAAGTTGGGGTGTGGTAATTTGGAAGTGTTGCAATAGCTTACCTGTATGGCGAGTATCTTCAGCAGCAATCAAATCTACACTTTGAAGGATGCGTACAGCCCGAAAGGTCATATCTTCTAAGTTACCAATAGGAGTACCGACGAGATAAAGAGTTTTAGACATTGAACATTTATCATTTAACATCTAGCAGGATCTTGTGTTCCTCCTGTTACCCACTTTTAGTGGATTTAGAGGAGAGAAAGGGCATAATATCAGGGCCAGAAGGTATTATTCCTCCGGGGTTAAGGGGAAAAAGATTACCGTAATAATCTCGTTTCACGCTGTCGAGATCACAAGTATCAGCAACCCCTGGTAACTGATAAATGTCTCGCAAATAAGGGCCAAGGTTTGCATAGTCTTGAATTCTGCGGCGGTTGCATTTGAATAGTCCGTAATACACTACATCAAAACGGAACAGAGTAGTAAATAAACGCACATCCGCTAAAGTCAATTGTTTACCGCAGAGATAACGACTAGTTGCTAAAGCAGTATCAATTTCATCTAAAGTAGTGAAAAGTTCCTCACAAGCTTGGTTATACGCTTCCTGGGTTTGGGCAAAGCCGCAGCGATAGACACCGTTGTTAACAGCATGGTAAATTTTTTCATTCCACCATGCAATTTTTTCCTGCAATGTCTCCGGATATAGATTGAGGTTAGGATTTGTTCCATAGTCATTAAATTGAGAGTTCAACATGATAATAATTTCTGCACTCTCATTATTCACAATCGTCTTGGTTTGGGTATCCCATAACACCGGAACAGTGCAACGCCCCTGATAACCTGGCTTAGCTAAATTGTATAATTGAGGGATAGTTTGACAACCTTCTTCTTCTTGATCAAATACCCAAATTCCCGCTTCAGCAGCAGGAGAGACAATGGACACAGGCACAACCTCTTCTAATCCCTTGAGAGTTCTTGTTACCAAGGTACGATGCGCCCAAGGGCAACCTAGCCCTGCATAAAGGCGATAGCGTCCTTTCTGGGCAGGATAAGTTTCTGTGCCAACAGAGTTGCGAAACTGACTTTCTGGACGAATGTAAGCCCCGGATTTGTTACGGGGGGCTAGTTGCGACATCATAATTTGCCACATGGTTGTCCAAGCGAATTTTCCCAGTTTGATAATAAATTTACCGGGAAGAGATTTGCTTGACTTTTTTTGTTGTTTAAAAGAGTTGGGCTGAGGCATTTATCATTTATCATTAAATATTTATCATTCCCTATCCTTGATTTTCCCAAAAAGGCTGCTTTGGGCATGAAGTAATTAAAGCAGTTCTTAAATTTGTTTATGAAATTACTTAACCAAAAATCTAATCATCTCTCTGTCAAAGTTCTTGCTAGTATTTACGGCGCTATACTACTAACAATTTTAATTTTAGCTTATACTGGCAATCTACCTACTTGGTTAAGTCGCATACCTTATTACGATACCATAGGGCATTTTGTTCTTTATGGAATTGCCACCTATTTAGGTCATCTAGTCTTCAAACACCGCAAACTCAAATTATTGGGTTATATTTTGCCTTTATGGCCAGTTTTATTTGGCTTTTTTACTATCGTAGAAGAGTTTATCCAAGGATTTTCTCCTAACCGTAGTTTGACTGTTTTGGATTTAGTGGCTAGCTTAATTGGTATTTCCTTTGGTTATTGGTTAGCAAAAAAATAACATTGCCAATCTTACCTATCGGCTATTTAACACACTTCGTCCCCTTCCTAGTCTCCCACTCTCCCTTGATGTTAAACAAAACTAGGCATTGTCTTCCTGTACCTGCTTGGAGGGTAATACGCCCCAATTGTCCCCAGGAACCTCCATAACCAGCATTAGTATCAGCCCAACTAACTCGGTAAATTTTACCATCGTTGCCAGCGACACCACTCACGGTACGCAAAGTAGAGTTTTCTTCATCAATACTTACCCCTCGTGGTAAGTATTGCCAAGAAGTCACCGAGTCACAGTATTTGCCTTGTACTTGGGCATAAACTACCTGATTCGAGGCTGATTCTGCCATGCAGATAGTTGAGGGAATGTTGCCACTATCCGTGGCATCAAGACGGGTTTCTTTCCAGAATTGAGACAACTCAAATATAGCAGCCCGAAGCTTAAATTTAGAGACAATTTGAAATATAGAAGGAAGAGCAATAGCAACAATAATTCCGATAATAATCATGACAATCATTACCTCGATTAGGGTAAACCCCCCTTGCTTGTCTGGTGGCTGCAATCTCATCTAAGTAGAAATTTACTAGCTTGGCAATTAAAATTGCGATCGCTCCTACTATTTTGCATTGCTAGTTTATACCTGAAAGTTGCTAATTTTCTTCCATTAGAGTAACAAACACAAGTATCTTTAGCAATAGTAAACCAGTATTACTAGTAATAAGACAAGACAACAGATTTATAACAAATTTGCCAGTTATGGGTAAAAATTATCCCAAACCTAACTCCCGTTTCAATAAATTAATTGATTTAAAACCTATGTAATTCTCGCTACAAATCAACTCAGGATGACGGATTAAATCTTCTCTAGCATCTAAAATCGCCTTTTTAACTGAGTCGTAACTGGCGCGATCGCTAATAATAGTTTGTGCAGAACGTACTAAAGCATTAAGCTTATAACCATCAGTAACTTGAGCGCTCATAATCAAAATTTCGTCTCCCCTCAAACTATAAACCAAAATTTCGGCAATTTTGAGGATACCCGCACTCAGACTAACCAAACCCACACAACTACCCTTGGACAAAGTTTTAATGATATCCATTTCTTTGCCATAATCATAAATGTCCACAGGAATAACACGTACAGATTTAGGGGCCGCAATTTCCTCTGCTTCCCCAATAAAATAACGGCTAGTAACTACTGTGCCAGAGTGGGTTTGTTCTAATACCTTCTCTAATTCTTCCATAGGAACGAGTTGTACAGGAATGCCTAAAGACTTTTCTAATTCATGTACCATTAATTCCCCCGCCCCTAAATCTCTTGAAGGTACGGTAACTAATACCCTAGCACTACAGCGCAAGCGCCAGTCAATTTCTGACAAAAATAAATCCCTGGCTTGAGTGAGGCTACAACCTTTAGCTAGCAATTCATCTAAACTTCTCTGGACTAACTTATAGGCTTCTTGGGGGTATTTATCTAGCATAGGAGAACTTAACTGAGTTCCCCCTTCATGTCCTTGCGCCCTAACATAAATACCTGAACCTGCTTGAGACTCTACTAAGCCAGTTTCTTCTAATTGGCGATACACCTTGCTGATAGTATTGCGGTGTAGCCCAGTAATCATCGCTAGCTGTCGGGTACTTGGTAGCCGATGTCCAGGGGGAAACTGCCGAGAGGCGATCGCAAACTGAATTTGGTCAAACAGTTGTTTGGAAGATGGTATTTCGCTGTCTGGCTGAATATTGAATTGAACCATTCTGCCAGTATTAACTGAGGACTCTAAAACCATGATTGTAAGAGATTCTGCCCATAAATTAAGTGCCAGTCTTAAGTCTAGTGTAGGCTGATTAAACTAAGTTGAGTTGCGTTTGTAGGAAAAATTAAGCTAGTAGTTCAGTTAATAGGGAATAGGAAAATAGTCAACAGTCAATAGTTAATACAGCTTATAACTAGAGACAGAGTATTAAATACAACCATAACTCTTCTTAGGAATGATGATTTGAACAACTAAGAAACCGCACAATGAGAATCTAGTGTTATCAAGAGAATCAATGCTTAAAGCCGTCATTTTTGATGTCGATGGAACCTTAGTAGACTCTGTTAAATTTCATGCCCAAGCTTGGGTGAAAGCTTTCCAGGAATATGGTTATAAATTTCCCTATGAAGAAATACGCAAGCAAATAGGTAAAGGGGGGGACTATATCATTCAAGATTTTATCTCTCAAGAAGAATTTGAACAATTAGGTGAGAAAATTTCCCAGTACCGCAAAGAATATTACCAAGATAGTTTGTTGCCGAAAGTAGAACCTTTTTCTCAAGTTAAAGAACTTTTTGCACGACTAAGAGAAGATGGTCTTCAGGTGGTACTTGCTTCTTCTGGTAGAAAAGAATCAATTGCCCATTATCAAAAGTTGTTAAATATTGAAGACCTGATAGATAATTATACCTGTGGCGATGACGTAGAAAAATCTAAACCTAATCCCGATATCTTCACCACTGCCATGGAAAAACTGGAAAATATCAAACCAGAAGAAGCGATCGTGATCGGAGATAGTCCCTACGATGCCCAAGCAGCGCTAAAAGTGCCTCTTCGCACCGTAGGAGTTCTTTGTGGTGGTTTTTCAGAAGAGGTGTTGAGGGAAGCAGGTTGTATCGCTATTTATGAAGATCCAGCCGATATTCTAGCCCATTACGAACAATCTCCTTTGTATCCTGCTTAATAAATGTTTAATGATAAATAGATAAATGTTTCATGTTATGAACAGGAGTTAATGTGGAAGTGGGAGCAACGAAAAAAACGATTTTTGTGGCAATGGGTGGTAATTTAACCATCGCTGTGGTCAAGTTTATTACCGCTAGTATTAGTGGTAGTTCTGCAATGTTATCGGAAGGGATTCATTCTTTAGTAGATACAGGGAATGAATTATTTTTGTTGTTGGGAGTACGCAAGGCTCAAAAACCTGCCGATGCCAGTCATCCTTTCGGTTACAGCCAAGAACTCTACTTTTGGACTCTTGTTGTTGCTTTCGGTATTTTTGCAGTAGGGGGCGGTACATCTATTTATGAAGGTATCAACCACATTCTCAATCCCCATCCGGTAGAAGATCCTAAGTGGAATTATTTTGTGCTGGGCTTTGCTGCTATTGTTGAAGGCTATGCCTGGAGTGTGGCTTTCCGGGAATTTCGCACCCAAATGAAGGGGAAAAATATTTGGCAAGCTATTCGTAGAAGTAAAGATCCAACTGTACTAACTATTTTATTTGAAGATTCAGCCGCTTTATTAGGTTTATTAATTGCCTTTTTTGGCATTTTCTTGGGACATTTATTAAATAACCCTTACTTAGATGGGGTAGCTTCAATTATTATTGGTTTACTTCTTGGTATAGTTGCTATTGTTTTAGGTTACGAAAGTAAAGGGTTATTGATTGGTGAGGGGGCAGATCCAGAAAAGGTTACTAGTATTCGCCTGCTGGCTAGCACCGATCCAGCTATTGCTCAAGTTGTGCGCTTACTTACTCTACATTTTGGTCCAGAAGACATTTTACTCAACCTAGACCTTGAATTTAAAAGCAATTTATCTAGTACAGAAGTAGCAGAAGCAATTGAGCGTTTAGAAGCAAAAATCACGACTCAATACCCAGAAATCAAGCATATTTTTATTGAAACCAAGTGTTTAGGAAGCCGACTATTGGTGAAGGAAGCAGATGTAAATACCTAAGTCCTGATCAACTAAGAACTAGCCATTAACCATCAAGATTTTCTTGTTCCCTAATTAAGGCTACTTGAACTTGATTTTCTCCCAGTGCAGTCAAATTTACTTTGATTCCTGGACCAAAAAACTTAGCAATTTTCTCCTGTTTCTCTTGCCAGGTTTCCATGGTTATAAATGGGGAGTCAAAATCCATTACTAATGTATAAGCCCCGTCAACTTCTTTTTCCTGTAAACTCGTTAAAATAGGTCTTTCATCATCAGTAGGGCTTAAACCTAACCTTTCTAAAGATTCGTCAAGATGTGCTTCTTGCCCATAACGGTAGCGAGTGACATCTTTGCGGACTTGGTTTTGAGTAGAGGTTGCTTGTTGTTCCCGCAACTCGACAATCTCCGGTGGAGTTGGTTCCCTATAGGGGACAGGTTTCAATTCAGCCGCTTTGAGGGCAAGTCCTCCTAATAAAATGGGAACACCATAGAAAAAACCTGCTAAATTTAAAGTAGCATTGCCTACAGCATAGGCGTAAAATCCTACTAGGGTTAAAATTCCACCTACAGCTAAACCCAAAGTACCTAAAGAAGTGCGACCAAACATAATTAAATAAACTATCCTTAAAAAAATTGTTACTTCAGTGAGAATAATCAATCTGAAGTAACAACTTATAGTATATACATCCCCTGACTCAAAAAAATTGCTGGTAACAAAATGCTTTTAGTGAGTTAAGATTGCAAATTAGAAAACTTCTTTAAACAATCTAGGTAAAAACTCATGGATAAAGCTACCATCCAAGCCAAAATTCTCCAAATAAAAAGTCGCCGCGAGTTTTTGATAAAACTAATGGAACAACCAGATTTAGGAACCTTGAGGATTGATGTTGATCAGGCTTTAGAAGAATTAGATGAGTTGATTGAAGAGTTCTATACAGTCTTTCCTGAAGAAAACTCTGTAAATTAAAAAACACTTTAATCAACAGTATTTTTCTTGACTAATTCAGTTATTTATGCAGGCTTTTTACCATGACCTTTTTGACCTAGCTGTTTAACTATTTCAATTAGGGTTTCAGTATTAGCATCCTTGCGGCAAAAAGCATCAATACAACTGTGTTTGTTAGCCTTTCCTAGGTGCTGTTCTTCACAGGAAGAATAAGCAACAATCTGGGTAGATGGTTTAATCTTTTTGATTTGTACCGAAGCACTGAAACCATCCATAATGGGCATTTGTAGATCTAGAACAACTACATCAGGAAAATGAGCTTTGACTAAGGCAATAGCTTCTTCTCCATTGCTGGCAAGACCAACCAACTGAAGATTTTTCTGTCTTGCTAGAGCTAGCTTAAGAGAAAAACGAGTCAGTTCATGGTCATCAACAACAAGAATACGTAAGTCTGGCTGCTGATATGACAACATAATCAGGGAATACTTGAGACAACATGATTAATTAACATCTGTAGTGTAATACCACTTAAGTAATATTCTCCTCTACCCTTCGATTGAATATTAATAACTAGGTAGACATGAAGCGTAAAATAAGTGAAAAATATTTTTTTGTTTTTTAACAGAAAATAAACCAATCACATAGTTAGGGTAACGATAGAATACCAGGGGTTAAGTAATGGCAATAGAAACACCAAGTTGGGTAAAAAATGCTGTTTTTTACCAGATTTTTCCTGATCGCTTTGCTAAAAGCAAAGAACCAAAATATAAAATTAAATACAATATTAAATTTGAACTTTGGGACAATACCCCAACACTCCAAGGCTATAAAGGAGGAGAATTGTGGGGCATAATCGAAAAGCTTGATTACATCAAAGATTTAGGCATTGATGCCATTTATTTTACCCCTATTTTCCAATCTACTAGTAACCATCGCTACCATACCCATGACTACTTCCAAGTCGATCCCCTCTTAGGTGGCAACGAAGCCTTTTTAAGCTTGTTAGAAGAGGCTCATCTTCGTGGCATTAAGGTGGTTCTTGATGGGGTATTTAACCATGCTAGCCGAGGATTTTTCTACTTCAGCGATATCTTAGAAAATGGTCCCCATTCCCCTTGGGTAGACTGGTTCAAAATTGAAGGCTGGCCCCTATCAGCTTACGATGGTAGTAAACCTGCTAACTATAGAGGTTGGGCTAACAATCGCGCTCTCCCAGAATTTAACCACGATAACCCCGATGTGCGCGAATATATCATGCAAATTGCTGAACATTGGTTAAAAATGGGGATAGATGGTTGGCGTTTGGATGTTCCCTTTGAAATTCAAACTCCGGGTTTTTGGCAGGAATTCCGCGATCGCACCAAAGCAATTAACCCAGAAGCTTACATTGTGGGGGAAGTTTGGGGAGATTCTCGTCAGTGGTTAGACGGTACGCAATTTGATGGAGTAATGAATTACCTGTTCACAGGGCCTACCATTGCTTTTACTGCTGGAGAAAGGGTGATTTTAGACTATGTGAAAAATCAAGATTATGATCCCTATCCTGCCCTTGATGCAGTAGATTATGGGGAGAAAATGGAAGCTTTATTGGCACTCTACCCTTGGGAAATCCAACTAACCCAACTAAACCTCCTTGCTAGCCATGACACCGCCAGACTATTATCAATTGCTAGGGGCGATCGCAACAGTGTTAAGTTAGCAACCCTATTACTTTTAACCTTCCCTGGCGCACCTAGCATTTACTATGGTGATGAAGTTGGTTTAGCTGGGGCAGTAGATCCTGATTCCCGTCGCAGTTTTCCCCAAGAAGAAAACTGGGACAAAGAAATGCTTGATTGCCACAAACAACTCATCGCCTTACGCCACCAGTATCTGGCCTTGCGGACAGGGAAATACCAAGTAGTTTATGCCACAGGGTTAATTTACGCATTTAAGCGTAGTTTAGGAGCAGAAGAGTTAGTAATTGCGGTCAATGCCGATACCAACTCTGCCACCATTACCATCAAAAAAACCAACCTACAACCCAACACCAGCAAATTACTTTATGGCACTGGGGATTTAAGTTGGGACGATGGCTATATCAACTTAACGTTGCTACCCAGGAGTGGATGTATTCTTGGTTAAAGCGAAAAGGTAATTATCTATTACCTATTACCCATTACCTGTATGCTATGAAATTTCCCTTTGGCTCTAGTTCCCAAGTTCAAACTACCATGCCTCCAGCCAATAGTTCTGGCTTAGGAACCTTTGGAGGAGTTTACACCCCTTCTATCCTAACCATCTTAGGGGTAATCATGTACCTACGCTTTGGTTGGGTAGTAGGAAATGTTGGTTTGATTGGAACTTTAATCATTGTCACCCTCTCTACAGGAATCACCTTTCTCACCTCCTTATCCATCTGTGCGATCGCCACTGATAGGGTAGTAAGAGTAGGGGGGGCCTACTATATGATTAGTCGTTCTTTGGGAATCGAAACTGGTGGGGCTGTAGGGATTCCCTTGTATTTTGCTCAAGTACTCTCTGTTGCCCTCTACACTATTGGTTTTGCCGAGAGTGTCAATCAAACCTTTCCTTTTCTCAATCAGCTTTATGTCGCTTTAGTTGTAACCATTGCCGTGGCTATTCTCGCTATCACCTCAGCTAGCGTCGCCATTCGCGCCCAATATGTCATTATGGCGGCCATCGCCCTTTCTTTGATTTCCTTCGCCTTTGGTAAGCCCTTAGAAGCAACTGAGGTAGAAATGTGGGGAGTCCGCGAAGCAGTAGCAGAACCTTTTTGGACAGTTTTCGCTGTCTTTTTTCCTGCTGTAACCGGTATTATGGCTGGGGTTAATATGTCAGGGGACTTGAAAGATCCCATCAAAGCTATCCCCAAGGGAACATTAGCCGCAGTAGCCACAGGCTATGTCATTTACATGGTCTTACCGATTATTTTGGCTATGCGTGCTGATGCCCGTACTTTAGTAGAAGAACCCCTAATTATGCAACAAATCGCTTTGTGGGGACCAGCTATTCTTTTGGGGGTTTGGGGGGCAACTCTTTCTAGTGCTTTAGGTAGCATACTGGGGGCCCCTCGTGTGTTGCAAGCCCTAGCTAGAGATGGAGTTTTGCCCAAGTGGATGGGATTTTTAGGTCAAGGTAGTGGCCCTGATGATGAACCTCGCATCGGTACAGCAGTTAGTTTGGGGGTGGCGATCGCGGCGGTATGTATCAACAAGCTAGACTTAATCGCCCCGGTGTTGACGATGTTTTTTCTCACCACCTACTTTGTCTTAAACATCTCAGCCGGAATTGAAGGTTTTCTCCAAAGTCCTTCTTTCCGTCCTTCATTTCGCGTCCACTGGTCTTTATCCTTATTAGGGGCAGTGGGCTGTTTAGTAGTGATGTTTTTAATCAACCCTATCGCTACTGTCGCTGCTGGTATTGTCGTCCTCGCCATCTATCTTTGGCTACAACAGAGGGAATTACGAACGGCATGGGGAGATGTCCGTCGAGGTATTTGGATGGCTTTGTTACGTAAAGGTATCTTTGAAATTGGCAATACAGAAGACCCCAAAAACTGGCGACCTCACCTGCTTGTTCTTTCTGGTATACCCACCAAACGCTGGCCTCTCATCGAACTAGCTGATGCCATTACCCATAACCGGGGTTTAATCACCGTATCTAGTATTTTACCTAGTAATAGTAGAAATGTTGCCCAACAAAGCGACAGTGAAGCGAAGATTCGGGATTACTTAGAAAAGCGGGGAGTACAAGCATTGGTACGCTTAGTCACGGCCCCCGACCTTTTTGTTGGTGTAGAAAAGCTAGTAGAAACCTATGGTTTGGGGCATTTGGTTCCTAACACAATTTTGCTGGGGGATAGCGAGTCTCCCAACCATAGGAAAAGCTATTGCAACACCATCGCCAAAGTACATCGTGCCAGACGTAATGTAATTATCCTGCGAGAGGCTAAAAATCGCCCTCCTGAAGCACCTTGTTTTGGCCGTCGCCGCCGCATAGATGTTTGGTGGGGAGGTAGTGTTCAATCTAACGGTGGTTTGATGTTATTGCTTGCCTATTTGTTGCGTACTAACATCGATTGGCGGGATGCTACGGTTTATCTTAAGTTAGTTGTAGCAGATGAAAATGCGGCCCAAGCAGCGAAGCAAAATCTTGATACCATGGTAGCAAAGCTGAGAATTGGCGCTAATTCGCAAATTTTGGTTGCCCAAGGACGTTCTTTTGAAAGCATTCTCCATGAATCTTCCCAATCAGCAGACTTGATTTTTCTCGGTGTTGCAGAACCTGATGAAAATTTTAGCCATTATTATGAAACCTTGCAAAGCAAAACCGATGATTTACCAACAACTGTTTTTGTGCTTGCTGCACCGGATTTTGCTTTTGAAGAAGTTTTGAGTGATAGTTAAAATTGCGCTTTGGCTAATGGCTAATTGCTAATAGTTAGTTGTTCTAAAAATGATCAATGTTTAATGATATTAGTCTTGTTATTTTAGTTGCTTTTAGTTTAAATATTAGTACTTGTCGTCTTGTCAGGGCAGAACCAATCGTCACACAAGATGGTAGTCGCTGTGAAGGAGAATTTGAACCCAATTCAATTACTGGCAAAGGAGTCTGTGAATATGAAAATGGTGATCGCTATGAAGGTAATTTAGTTGAGGGGAAGCAAGATGGACAAGGGATTTATGTTTTTGCCAACGGGGATAAATATAGAGGAGAATTTGTGATAGGAGAAATTTCTGGTCAGGGGGTGCAAGAATATGAAAATGGTCAGCGTTATGAAGGAGAGTTCCAAGCTGGTTTACCCCATGGACAAGGAGTTTATATTCTTCCCAATGGTGGCGGTTATCAAGGGGAATTTGTAGCAGGGAAACCGACAGGTAAAGGAATTTATATCTATAAAAATGGCGATCGCTGTTTTGGGGAAAACCTGCCTCAACTTAACGGGGTGGGGCAGTGTGATTATAGCAATGGAGATAAGTATCAAGGCCCTTTAATTGAGGGTAAACCTCATGGTGAAGGGGTCTATATTTTTAAAAACGGAGATAGGTATGAAGGGGAGTTTCAAGGAGGGAAGTTTAGCGGTTTGGGAATTTATACCTTTAGCCGTGGCGATCGCTATGAAGGGAATTTTAGCAATGCTCAATTTAACGGTGAAGGTACTTTTATTTCCCAAAATGGTGACCGCTGTACAGGACAATTTCAGGATGGTAATCTTCAAGGGCAAACGGTTTGTCAATATGCTAGTGGAGATAAATATGAAGGAGAATTTCGAGATGGCAAAAGAAGTGGTGTAGGAGTTTATACTTTCGTAGATGGCAAGACTTTAGAGGGGACTTGGCAAGATGGGCAGTTACAAAATTGATACCCAATCAGACTTCTACAGAGTCTCTAAGATTTAGGTTTGAGGGAATAGAGAATAGTCAACAGAGTTTAATGGCTTTTTTCTCAGTGTTATAGAGGCATTTTGTTAACCGGATTTGGTACAGTCATCATATTTTTCTGAAGCTAAGGAGAAGTTTCGTAACACTCCTCCGGTTGCTATTATTTAGGTATTTTCGTCAATATAAAAAGGATTAGCGACGGTAATCAAGTTCCACTGTTGCTCTATATTTTGAACCAGAATATACCAATTTGCTTTACTTGTATCAAATAAATTGCACCAAAAAGGCACAGTATAAAGGTTGTTGTCCCAGTTTTCTCCTAATGCTTCTATGATATATTGATCAACTAAAGAAGCATCAAAAGTATCGGTTAACAGTAAACTAAATTTTGCTAAGCAAGCTAGAGATACATTAGACAACTTCTTAGCAATTCTAACTCCAACAAGACTTTTTAAAAATGCAGAGATAGAAAGGGGATTAGTTAAAAGTGTTGTATTCATCATAGATTGTGAGTTACGGCTAGGGAGTATAAGCAGGTGGGATTAGGCTTAACTTTGTTGAATACCGCAGTATGCCTTTTCTCATTCTACTAGATATAATCACTTATTTTTATAAGTTTACCAATATATTATCTCAATCCAATCCTTGTGATCGCGTATATTTTTAAAAGCAGTTTGTTCAATTTACGTATTACTTTTTCAAGGGAATAGAGAACTAGGTTCTCTCCCTCGTCAATTAAAATCGACTTAACTCCTTACAAATCTTGCATTTTAAGGAACCGACAATGTATAAACTTCCTGACAGAGATTAACATCATTAGCTACTTTTTCTTGACCTGTAGCTATGACAGCGCGAATATTAAATTCACAAACTTGAGAATTACCTTCAACAAAAGCCGAACGGCTATATGTACCAATGTAGCGATTGCCTAGAGGTTGGCTTAACCAGTTATCTCCCCAATTGCCTTCACTCGCAGGAGTAAGATAAACCTCCGTGATATCAGAACCACTTTGATTACTAATTTTGAAAACTACATCCGATACTTCAGCATTAGGGCCTTCTAAGTAGCCTTGGGCATAATTAATTACACAAATAGTCCGAAAAGTCAAGTGAGGGCCGCAAGCAACCCCAGCAACATTAAATTCTGGTTTAAAAATACTAATTCTGTGGCCGCGATCAGGAACGCCATCGTCGATAATTAACTGCATAACTACCTGCTGTGCTGTTGTGGGGCCATAGGCGATATTCTCACCACTAAAGGAAGGAAAGCCGTAACGCTTCATTCTCGTTTGAGGATCACTACCGTCAGAGCCATCGTGTCCCGTCTTCCCGGTTTCACCCTGATCTCGAACATGATCTGCTGCCGATTTTGCTAAACCTAAAGAGGGTTGCAGTGGCCCCACAGGAGGTTGCTGACGTAGGTATTCAATGGCTTCTACCACAGCAGCTTTACCTTCTTGGGTAATTAAGTCTACCCCAGAACTAACACCGTTTTTTACGATGGTTTCGTTAGCAAAATCATCTAACCAAGCCTCCATTAAAGGAATATAACTTTGGGGATTTTGCCTAACTTTATTATGTTCTTCTAAAATAGCTTGTTCGGCAATAGACCAATTGTTTGCCATAGCAGAGGTATTAGCATTCTCTCCTTGGGTGGCGTTAGGGTTAGAGGGATCATTTCCTAATACCTCCCTTGGTGAAGAGTTAATAGGGGGTAGTTCAGGAAATTCAGTTAAAGTGCAGCTTGAGGTTAAAGAAGCTAAACCGAGACTGATAGTAATTACAGTAAGAAAAGAAAAATGTCGATGATGTTGGGACATAAGTTCTGAATCTAGATATTTGTCATAAAAGGAAGTCTTAGTTTTTTACTACCTATTTTTTTATCTACTTTCCGGCGTTATTGAATCTGGAGTTTGTTTATTAAAAACAATCATATAGCAACAGCCAAAGCTATTAGGACATATTTAAAGGCTCAAACCTCTTAAGTTTTGACTGGCACTATAACTGCCATTGAAAGAAACCAACCAAGTTACCAATAATGCGGTTGCGTATAAAAGAACGCTTGCGCCACTCTTCTAAGGTTACACGCCTACTTTTTGTAAAAGCTTTCTCAAAAACTTGCTCAACATTTTTAACCAATTTTGGGTCACTAGTAGAAATATCAAGTTCTTCATTATGATAAAAGCTACGAGGATCAAAGTTAGCACTACCTGTATTCACCCAATAGTCATCTATAAGCATTATTTTGGCATGAATCATACTTGGTTGGTATTCATATACATCTATACCAGCTTTGAGAAGTTCGCCAAATAGTTCATAGGAAGCATAGTAGACATACTTTTTGTCGCAACGGGAACTAGTGGTTAGTATGCGTACATCTAAACCTGATTTTTTAGCTGCCTTGAGGAGTTCAATGGAATTAGTATCAGGTAAAAAATAAGGGCTAGCTAACCAAATCCGTTGGCGGCCGCAAATGATACTATTTTGTTTGAGGGCTTTGATGGGGGAAGAACGATAGGTGGGATTATCTCCTAAGCTGATCAAGATGGTTATGTTATCAGCAGGATAGGGTTTAAGCACTTGAGCGTCAAGATCCGCCGTACCACCACTATAAGTCCAGTGACTCATAAATATCCCTTCTAAAACCGCAACTATTTCCCCTTCTAAACGCATTTCTACATCTAACCAAGGTTCAGTATCATCAAATTTCTCCATGCCATCCCAATAGTCGGAAATGCCAGCCCCACCAATTAAAGCGTATTTGCCATCAATAAGTAATAGTTTGCGGTGAGTTCTTCCTGCGTAGTTAGCAGGGGCTTTGGGGTCAAATTTATTGAAAAAGACTATTTGCACTCCCGCTTTACGCAAACGCTGCCAATAACGCTTTGGTAAGGTGTGGGTTCCATAATTATCGACAATTAACTGTACCTCAACTCCTGCGGTTGCACGTTCTGCGATCGCTGCGGCAAAATCATTGGCACGTCGCCCCGGAGTCATGAAAAAGGTTTCAAAATGGATGGTATGTTGAGCGCTTTGAATCGCTTCTAAGCGGGCGTTTTGAATCTGATCTGGTTCAGCCCAGAAATCGGTGGTGATACCAGAAGTAGTTAAGCAGTTGGAGATGCTAGCTAAGGTGAGAGTAAAGCGAGGTTCCCCTGGGTGAGGAGCATTTCTTACTCTATATTTAACCGGATCACGGAAAGCTCCTCTAATATAGAGACTTACTATGATAATGAAGACCAATGCTAAGATAGTCCAGAGTAACCACTCTAAAATTGAAATAAATATTGACATTATACTTGCTAATGGTTGGTGACTAATTGCTACTTTTAAGAGTTTTGTAGTTGAGCAATTTGTAAAATAGAGAGAAATGATAGCTTGATACTGTTGCCAAAGTTGTTTTTTAGTACATCTTTTATACTAGTAAACAAACTATTTTGCTGCTTTGGCTCTAGGGCAATGTATGGTGACAAGGTGCTTAAAAGGGCGAGATAATTATCAAGACTATAGGTTGTTTCTGTAACTAAATGTTTTGATTTTAAATTATGAAAATAACCTGATTCAGTGACATTCTTGGCAATACCACTAATATTTTTGAGATGGGTTTCTTGATCTTCATATTTAGCTAAAGAAGGGGCTAGATTTTGATAAATATTATGGAGTAATTGGTAATATATTTCATAACTTGGTTGTGGTGGTGTATTCCAAAGTAAAATCAAAAACCCAGATTCTTTTAATGCCGCAGCCGATTTTTGACAGACAATTTCTGGTGAAACCCAATGAAAAGAAGTTGCAGCAAGTACTGCATCAAATTTTCGGGATTGTAGGGGCCATTCTTCAAAAGTAGTATTAATAATCTCTACTTGAGGATACTGAAGACAGTTTCGTTCGGCTAGCTGACAAGCTTTGGGACTTGGTTCGACAGAAACTAGAGAGTAACCTAGTTTAGCAAAAATTTTCGTCGCCGTTCCGGGACCACAACCTATTTCTAATATTTTGGCCTGATCAGGAAGTGAAGCTAATTCTACAGCACGATTAACCAATTGAGAAGGATAGGCAGGTCTAGTTTTGTCGTAGGCTTGGGCTACTCCGCTATACCATGCCCTCCTCTCATCCGGAGTACAGTCTCTATACCAATTTGTCATTTATCAATTTATCAATTAGTTAGTTATCAATGTACGGCTTTGTCGTTGCCGTTAGGCATCAATTATCAGTTATTAATGTTTGCCAACCAATCTTTTCGCCATAACTGATAGAATTTAGTTGCCACACTTAACTTTAAGGAGGTTTGCAATGGGGGCGAGTGAGGAATTTCAGAAACAACTGAAAGCAGGAAATATCGCCGAAGCATTAGCCATTGCTGCTAATGAAGCTACTGAGTTAGAAATTATTACCTGGGTATCTTCTGGGCAAAATCATCAAACCCCTCTCACTTCTCCTCAACCCGAAAATTGCCTCCATACCCGTATCAATCTCCTTGATGCTGCCATTGAAAATGAAATAGGTAAGCAGTTTTTAGCCAAGGGGCATTACAGCGAATTAGAAGAATTTCATCTCCAGCAGGTGAAAGAAGGAAGACAAATTGTGCAACAAAACTTAGAAAGCCTACAGCAAATTTATCTTGCCCTAGCGATCGCAACTTCTGAAACTTCTCAATCAGAAAGTTTACCTCTTCTGGAGTGATGAGAAGATTGGGGGAAGTAATAAGTAATAAGTAATAACTTTTGAATATACTATTCCCCTTAGTCTACGGTAGCGCTACGCAAACCCCTTTTCCCTTACCTCCTAAGATAAGCTAACTTAAGGGAAGATAGATAAAGTTTCCCATGCTTGGAAGATGATGATATGACCTCAAGGGATGATTTAAGAGAGGCGATTAAGGCAGGCAAGTTAGCTGATGCCCTAGTGATGGCAATGAGTAATGCGGTAGAGTTGAACATCACTACCTGGATTACTTCAGAAGATAATAACTCAGAGTTAGCTAAGCAAAAAAAGCCAGAAAGAAGTCTGCGTAGTCAAATCAACTTAGTTGAGGGCAAAATCAAAAATGAAGTAGGGGAACAATTTGTTGATAGCAATACCCATAAAGAATTGAAGCGGTTTCACCTCGAACAGGTATTGCAAGGCAATAAAACAATTAGAGATAATATTGTAAGTTTACAAAAACTATTTCAGCTATTACAGGCAATCCAAAAACATCAAGGGGATAAAGCACTTTCTCAAGAAGCTTTACTAGATTTATTTAGTTCCACAGTTTCTAGTGAAGCAGAAATAAATCTAGTTTCTCCTGGGGCTACAACCCTAGAAGTAGAATCAGAAGAACCAGAGGTAGATGACGACTGGGATGATTCTGTGTTGGATATTTTTGAATCTCTTCCTAATCAAGAAGCTTCAGATGATATTCCCTTTAGCCCTAATTCGGAAACGGAGTTAGTGATAGAAGCTTCGGGAAGCGATTTGTTGATGCCAACTCCAGAAATGCCAACTACTGATTTAGAAATAGAAGATTGGGAAGAAGCAAAGGTAGAATTTCAGTCTGTTGAGTCAGAGTGGGAAGATGAAACTACCGAAGAGAGTGTTTTGAGTTTAGATGATTTAGATGTTACCCCAGAAGAGGAAGAAGATTGGGGGGATTTATTAGAAGAAGAAGAATCTACATCAGCACAAAGATTAGTTGGGTTAGAGGAAGAAGTTGAAGTTGAGTTAGAACCAGAATTTGTTGTTAAACAAGAGAGGGATGCAATATCTCCTCAAGTTATTCAAGAGGTTATTGAGGAAGAGGAAGAGGAAGACTGGGGAGATTATTTAGTAACAGAAACTTCTGATAATCTAGAAAGTGTTGCTGAAGCGAGAGAGGATAATTCTTCTGAAATAGAAACCATTGAAGCAGAATCTGCGACAGTTATTCAAGAGGTTATTGAGGAAGAGGAAGAGGAAGACTGGGGAGATTATTTAGTAGCAGAAACTCCTGATAATCTAGAAATTGTTGCTGAAGTACGAGAAGATAATTCTTCTGAAATAGAAACCATTGAAGCAGAATCTGCGACAGTTATTCAAGAAGCTATTGAGGGAGAGGAAGAAGAAGATTGGGGAGATTATTTAGTCGTAGAAACTCCTGGTGATTCAGAAATTGTTACTCAAGTACAAGAAGATAATTCTTCTGAAGAAGAAGATTTCTTTGTCACAGAAGCAAAAGCAAATGTTTTTGAATCTGAGTCCCTAACAGAAGATGATGATGAAGATTGGGGAGATTGGTTAGAAGAAGAAACTGATTCAATACCAGAGGAATTTGTAGAAATAACTCCTTCTGGTGTAACAACTTACCAAGCCCCCATTGTTCCTAACCTTGACTCCTTAGACTTAGAAGATGATGATGATTGGGAAAAAGAGGAACAAACTATTGATACCTTTGCTGTTTCCTATGATGAGGCTACTTTGTTAGATTCAGATTTTGAGGAAGATTGGGATGAGTTTTCTATTGAAGAATTAGAACCTTACTCTAACCTAAATATTGAGGAATCAAAAGAGCAACAAATGCCTTCGGAAACTGTTAAGGGCGACTTAAATCAAGATAAGGAAGATAAAACTAATGACAAATGAACTTAAAAGGAATACTAATGAAGGAGATATTTCCCATTTTAGTTTACAAAAAAGTCTCAATAATTTTGTGGCTTCTATGGGTAATGTCCTCACGGATATTACGGCATTAGAAGTAAATACCATGGTAGTTGACCACATTAGTGGTGACAAGTTTATGCCTTGGAAAACTTATCAAGATATCTATGCCATTGATCGGGCTTATTTAAAACAACACGAGGTTCATCAATCTTTGTGGGAACCTTATATGGAACTACGCAAAGAACTCGAACTTAACTATATGTCTCTTCTTGGTGATCCAGATTCTAGCTTATACAGTCCCCAAAAAGTATCTTCTATGAAAGGGGAATCTGAGGCGATTAGCGATCCGAATGGGACAATGGAAGAGATGGTTACAGGATTGCCAAATCCTTTCGATCAAGATAGTCCCAAAGAACAAGGAGATATCCGTAGTTTGTTTGCCGATAGTCGTTTCTTGCGCTGTTTGCGTAAAATGGGAGAATTGAAAACTGCTTTAGATAATCGCAACCGTTCCTTAATTGAAGAAACAGCAGAACATGAAAGTTATGTAGCTTCGGAAGTCATTGAAAATACGGTTAAAACTGATATTATCTATGCTCAAACAGTAATTCAGCTTGATGGTGATATTATTAACCGTTTTTCCGATAAAATATTCGATCATCCCCATCGAGATTTAATTCTACAAATCCACAAAATTAGTGTCGAAAATGGTGAAAAAGAATGGCGGGGTTTATTGGGATTTGTTATTGATATAGTCCAAGCTGGTTTAGAAAAAGGTATTGGTACTGGGCTAAATTTTATAGGACGTAGCAATAATTCTGACAAAAATTGATAATTGTAGTGGGATACCGCACCGGCGTAATGAAGTCGAAACAAAACACCACCAAAGTTACGCATCCGCAAGGGGACAAGGGGAAGGGAATGCGCACAGATTGATAATTAAAAAGGTAACAAGGATAGAGAATTTTTAGTTGAGATGTGAACAATAATCGTCTTCAAAAAGAAACAGAGAAAATAGATTCTCAAAAGAGCGTAGGCAAAGCCCACCGGAGATATCGCCATTTGTTAAAAACTTTAAATTTGGATGATTATATTCAAGTAATTAAAGAACGAGATCAGCACAAGCAGGAAGTTATTTACGGTTTTAATCTTAACTTGAATTCAGAAGTAATTTCTTTATTTAAAGAAGTCCAAACAGATAAAATTACTGTTAAACTTAGCAAAAAATTACTCAATGATTTTCGCTACTATGCTCTTTTTGGTCAAGGAAATAGCTTTGATACAGGAATGACTTTTTGTACTTATTACCAGCAGGATGACTTTTCTCAACCAGTAATAAGAAGTTTTATTTCTCTTGATGGAGATATTGTTCAACAAATTGGCAATGATTGCTTAACTTCGCCACAACTTACCTTAGATATTATTCGCACTCACTATTGGTTAATCAACTGTTTAATTGCTGAATTACGCCTAGATATGACCAATAAGTTAAATGGGATTTCTTGGTTACTATCTTTATTAACTGTAGGAGGATTTAGTGCTACTAATTTAGAACAAATTCAAAACTTAGACCCAATTACCTATTTTGTACCAATTATTATGTCTTGGTTTTTTAAACAAGGTTTTCAAAGATTACTATGGTTAATTGTACCTCGTTTAGGACGTTGGTTTGTACGGCAAATGTTATTTGGTATTTTCTCAAAGACGCAAAAAATGAGAGAAATGGCTTTGAAGGTTTTGGGGACAATTGGAGTTTGACGAGAGGATAAGAAGAAAGGTATTTTTTTTAAAACTAGGATTAACCTATTACTTATTACCTATTACTTACAAGTGTTAATTACTAAGCAACCAGTTTTTCAAAGATTTTGGTATCCAGTAATACCGCGATCGCACTTATTAAAACAGCCCCAGGAATTTGAATTGTTGGGACAAAAAATTGTTTTGTGGTTAGATAATTCCGGTCAAGCAGTAGCAGCAAAGAACCGTTGTTGTCATCGTTCAGCACAACTATCTCAGGGTAAAGTAATAGATGGTAATCTTGTTTGCCCTTACCATGGTTGGAGGTTTAATAGTGAGGGAAATTGCGTTAAAGTACCCCAGTTAGAAGATAGTAGCCAGATACCTAAAACTTATCAAATCAAAACCTATAGTTGTCAAGAACGTTATGGTTATATTTGGGTTTGTTTAGGAGAACCTCTTAATAAAATTCCTGAAATAGTTGAAGCTGAAGATCCTAACTTTCGCCTCATTCCAGAATTTTATGAAACCTGGAATTGTGCGGGATTAAGGGTAATGGAAAATGAGCTTGATTTGGCTCATCCTACCTTCGTTCATACCACTACTTTTGGTAGTGAAGCTCATCCCATTCCCGATGCAATAGAAGCGAGAGAAACAGAATATGGCATTCATAGTTGGGCAACTTTAAGGGTGGTTAATCCGGAACAACAGCAACAAAACCTAAAAATAAGTGCGGGCATAGTTACCCGAACTTTAGATATGAAATGGTATTTACCTTTTACTGCCAAAATACGCATTAATTATCCCAATGGTTTGGTTCATATTATTGTTAATACTGCCACTCCTATTAACGATTGTAGTTCTAAAATCGTTCAATTTTGTTTGCGAAACGATACCGAAGCCGAAACTAAAGCCAAAGATGTAATTGCTTTTGATCGGGCAGTAACTTTAGAAGATAAAGCAATATTAGAAACCACAGATTATGATGTTCCTTTGGATCTAAAAATAGAACAGCATATGATGACTGATAAGCCAGGTATTTTGATGCGAAAAAAGTTAAGCCAGTTGATCAGTGAGCAATAATCATTATTTGGCTTGCCGTTTTTGTAGACTAATAGGAAATAAGCCCTAAAACCCTCTCCCCATCAAACCTAATAAGTAAATTAAATGCCTGACAGCTTACCCCTTACCTAGCCTTTTTAGAAGTAAATATGAGAAGTAAATGAAATAAATATGACTACAATATGACAATAATCAAATAAAAAATTCTGTTAAACTAAAGTTGTTTAAATACTTTTTTAGTAAATATAATTAATTGATGGAATTAGTAAATATTTCTCTAATCGGTGTTGGTTTAGCGGCTGATGCTTGTGCTGTTTCTTTAAGTAGCGGTTTGGTTATTAGACATATTAAAATCAATAAAGCCCTGAAAATTGCCTTGGCATTTGGCATCTTTCAAGGAATAATGCCTTTAATTGGCTGGCTAACTGGATTGGCTTTTCGTGAATTTATTATCTATGTAGATCATTGGATTGCTTTTATTTTACTAACTGTTATTGGTGGCAGAATGATCTATCAAGCTTGTCAAGAAGAAACGGAAACTAAATTTAATCCCTTAGATAACTACACTTTATTAGGACTAGCGATCGCAACTAGTATAGACGCTTTAGCCGTTGGCTTAAGTTTGTCGGTTTTAAAAATTTCCATTCTTTCAGCAGCAGCGATTATTGGTATTATCACTTTTGGTTTATCATTAATCAGTGTTTATCTGGGACATAAATGGGGAAATCTCTGTAAGTTGAAATTAGAATTGATCGGCGGAGTTATTTTGATTTTTATTGGTAGTAAAATTTTGATGACTCATTTGTTCAATAATGGCTAATTGTTCATCAAAAGTAGGAAAGAGTTACCGTTTTTTTCAACTAAGAGAACTCCCATAAATCAACAAATAAAATATCCTCACCAAGTATAAAATTTTAGCAACTAGCCATTAGCAACTAGCAACTAGCCATTAGCAACTGCTAATATACAAAATATAGAAGGTTCGTCTGCGTAGAAATAACTATAATCTTTTAAGCTTATGCCAGTAATTACGGTTCGGGAAGAAGGGCAGACGGAGACAGGATTTAGGGCTAGTTTACATTTTGATGGGGTGGGGAATTTTCCTTTAACTATCACCGAACCCTTTACATCGAAGCAGGAAGGGGAGTTGGAGTGGTATTTTGAGAGGTGGTTGAATCGCCCTCACCTGAATCAAGTTAAGGCAGAAAGGGCGGCGGGGAGTGTGAGAGATTATGGGGAGGATTTGTTTAAGCAGGTATTTAAAAGTGATTTTGATGCTTATGGTGAGTATAAGCAGTTGCGGGGGAATTTATCAGAAGTAGAAATAGTGATTGAAAGTCGTACTCCGGAGTTTCAGGCTTTGCATTGGGAGGCGATGTTAGATCCGGATTTGCCTCGCCCTTTGGCTGTGGATGCGGTGATGGTAAGGAAGACGGTTAAAAGGGTGGCGGTAGAAGGAGAGGTTGATGTTTCTCCGGTGATTAATTTGTTGGTGGTGACTGCCCGCCCGAATGAAGATGATGATATTGCTTATCGGGCAACTTCTCGCCCTTTAATCGCTGCAATTGAGAATAGTCAAGTGCCTGTGAATGTGGATTTGTTGCGCCCTGGTACTTATGAAGCTTTGGTTAGGCATTTGGAGGAAAAGCAGGCGGGTTTTTATCATATTATCCATTTTGATGGACATGGTAGTTTGGCGAGTTATGAACAGTTAAAAAGTATTGTTGAGAGTCCTTCTAAGCTGCTTAAGCGCTACGGTAGAGAAGATTTAGAAGCTTATGAAGGGGTGAAAGCTTTTCTCTATTTTGAAGGAGAAAAGAAAGGGAATGCAGATCCGGTGGAAGCGCAAGAGTTTACTGATTTGTTGACGGGAAAGAGGATTCCGGTTTGCATTTTGGATGCTTGTCAGTCGGGGAAGCAGATTAGGGAAATGGGGAAATGGGGAGATGGGGGGAAAGAGGAAGCGGAGATTAATGGAGGCAGAGAATCTTCCCAAGACAATTCTAGAGATTCCTCCGAGGCGGAAACTAGCCTGGGTAGTCGTTTGATGGCGGCGGGGATGCAGATGGTTATTGCTATGAGTTATTCTGTCACTGTTTCGGCTGCTGGGTTGTTGATGGCAGAAATGTATCGTCATCTTTGTGACAAAAAGTCTTTCCGGGAAGCCATTAGGTTGGGGCGGTTGGAGTTGTTTAACAACAAGGAGAGAAAGGCTGGTTGGAATCAAACTATTAAATTAGAAGATTGGTTATTACCAGTGGTTTATTCCCATCGCCCTGTTGAATTGGGTTTGCGGGAATTTACCCCCCAGGAAGAAGAGGATTTTTATAATTCCCAAGGGGATGAATATCGCTTTCCGCAACCGGAATATGGTTTTCTGGGGAGGGAGTTGGAGATATTGAAGATTGAAAAGGCTTTGTTGCGCCACAATATCCTTTTGTTGCAAGGTATGGGAGGGACAGGCAAAACTACCCTGTTGAATTATTTGCGGGAATGGTGGCAAGTTACCAACTTTGCGGAGAAGATATTTTATTTTGGTTATGATGAGAAGCCTTGGAGTTTAGAACAAATTGTTCACAACTTGGGTAAGGGAATTTATGACAGGTTTAAGCAAGCAAGCTTCCAAGCCATGAATCCCAAGGCACAGGCACAGAAGTTAATTAAGGAGTTGAAAAGTAACAATTATATTCTCATCCTCGATAACCTAGAATCTGTGACGGGGCAACAGTTGGCAATTCAAAATACCCTGACGAAGGAACAACAGGAAGAGTTACGCAACTTCCTTAGCCAGTTAAAGGGCGGTAAAACTAAAATAATTTTCGGTTCCCGCAGTGGGGAAGAGTGGCTGCAAAAGCAAACCTTTCAAAGCAACAGCTATCAACTCCCCGGCTTAGATCCCCAATCCCGTTCAACTTTGGCAGAGAGAATCTTGCAACGTCAGGTAGGGGATGAGGAAAAGATTACTAATTATCGCCAAAGTGAAGATTTTAACCGCTTGATGACATTGTTGGGGGGTTATCCTTTAGCCATGGAAGTTGTCTTAGCTAACCTGAAGCAACAAACTCCCACGGAAGTTTTGGCAGGGATGGAAGCCGGGGAAATTGCTTTGGATAGCGGGAGTGAGGAGAAGACGGCGAGTATTGTTAAATGTGTGGAATATTCCCACAGTAACTTATCTCCGCAAGCACAAAGGTTATTGTTGTGTTTAGCACCTTTTCGGAAATTTATTGATAGCCGGGATATTCCTAATTATGCCAAGCAGTTGCAGAAGTTAGCACCTTTTCAAAGTTACGACTTTACTAACTTTGCTGGGGCGATTGAGGAGGCGATTAGTTGGGGTTTGCTTTCGCCCATGGGAGATGATTCTCCTTTGCTGACGATACAGCCGGTATTTCCCTATTTTTTGAAGACGAAATTAAAAGAATTGGAGGAGGAGACTGGGGCAGCATTGGAGGAGGGGTTTAAAAATCATTACGTTGCTTTGGCGAATTATTATAATCATTTGATGGAGTCTAAGGAGGCGGAAAAGAGGAAGTTAGGCATCTTTTTCTGTGGCTTGGAATATGAGAATCTTTATAGTGCTTTGCAGGTTTGTTTGCGGAAGCAGGAAACTGTGGATATTTTCTTTTGCTTGGATCAGTACTTAGAGTTGATTAATGATATTCCTAGTGGGTTGAAGTTAGCAGAGTTTGTGGTTGAGGTGCAGGTTGCTTATCCGGAAGAAATTAGAAGGGGTGAGATAGGTTGGGAAATAGTTATGGCACAGGATAGATTGGCTTACTGTTACTTGGAAATGCAACGTTACCAAGAAGCTAAGGAAGCTTATGGGAAAGTAGCAGAGTTGTCTCAAGAATTAACAGGAATAGAAGAGAAGGAAAAGCAAAAGTATTTAGCTACTACCCGGCATAACTTGGGATATGTAGCCCAGGAGTTACGGGAGTTTGCCCAGGCACAGCAGTACTATCAACAAGCTTTGGATATCAAAATTGCCTATGGGGATACCCACTCCCAAGCTAGTACCCTGCATCAGTTGGGAAGAGTGGCACAGGAGTCACGGGAGTTTGCCCAGGCACAGCAGTATTATCAACAAGCTTTGGATATCTATGTTGAATATGGGGATACCTACTCCCAAGCTGGAACCCTGCATGACTTGGGATATGTAGCCCAGGAGTCACGGGAGTTTGCCCAGGCACAGCAGTACTATCAACAAGCTTTGGATATCAAAATTGCCTATGGCGATACCCACTCTCAAGCTAGTACCCTGCATCACTTGGGATATGTAGCCCAGGAGTCACGGGAGTTTGCCCAGGCACAGCAGTACTATCAACAAGCTTTGGATATCAAAATTGCCTATGGCGATACCCACTCTCAAGCTAAAACCCTGCATCACTTGGGAATGGTGGCACAGGAGTTACGGGAGTTTGCCCAGGCACAGCAGTACTTTCAACAAGCTTTTGATATCTATGTTGAATATGGCGATCGCTACTCCCAAGGTGGAATCCTTGGACAATTAGGCTTGTTAGCAGAGGCTCAGGAGGATTATGAGCAAGCAAGGAGTTATTTGCAGCAAGCTTTAGAGATTTATGTAGAGTTTCAGGATGAATATTATATTGAGGTGGTGCAACGGAATTTGGAGAGGCTGGGGAATCGGGAAAAGGAAGTGAAAAGATTGCTGTTGAGATTAAAAGCTTTTTACGAGAATCTTTAGCAACGGAACTACACTTAGTATCTGGTCAAATTTCTAATTATCGTCTAGCCTTAGCTGATGCTGGAATTGAGAGAAAACTTTATCTAGCTGTTGTCAGTCAAGCTTATCAAAAGATAATTGGTAAGCGGTTTGCACAAAGAATTATTGAATATAATCAGATTAATATAATTGTTGTTGACTCTATCAGAGAGGAGGTAGTGCAGTGGCTTTAGATTACGCAAAGTTGGTTGAAGATATTATAGAAAAACGTCACCGGAAAAGCTCTCCCGGTCAAGTTAGAGTAGAAAAAGTTATCGATAGAGAGAATCAACATTATCTTTTAATCCAAGTAGGCTGGAAAAACAATAAATGTCACTATGGTTGTCTTTTGCACCTAGATATAATCGACGGCAAAATCTACATTCAGCAAAACAATACCGAAGATTTTATTGCTCAGAACTTAGTGGAATTAGGAGTGCCAAAAAGTGATATTGTTCTGGGTATTCACGCTCCTTTTGAAAGACAGTTTACCGAGTATGCTATCAGTTGAGCAATGAGGTAGTTATTAGCTGTTAGCTATTAGCATCGGTTTTAGTTTTTTCCTTTTGGTAAAAATGCGATCATGGTGGGGAGATTTGGAGCTGATGGAGTGCGATCGCGGTGGGGAAGTTGGAGTTGTTGAGGTGCGATTTGATTCTCCAACCGCCAAGGATTAAAATCCCTGGCTAACAGCCCAAGTCATCTTAAAGATGACTACCAAGTACGGGGATTTTTTCTAAGTGCGATCGTATTGGAGAAGTTGGAGTTGTTGAAGTGCGATCGCACTATCTTAACCATTAGCTATTAGCCATTAGCTATTAGCAATCGGTTTTAGTTTTTTCTATTTCGTGATAAAGCGATCGCACTTTTGCTAGTTTTGTATAATCAAATCATCAGCTTCGTCAACACAACAAAAATGACTTTTATAAGCACTGACTACAAATACATTCAAATTAATGAAAACAAAGTTCCTATCATTGCTGGAACCACCATGAAAGTAGTCGAATTAATCACTTCAGTTAAAGCTTATAATTGGACTCCCGAACAACTCCACCAGAATTATCCATACCTTTCTATGAGTAAGATTTACTCTGCTTTGGCTTACTACTGGGATCATCAAAAAGAACTTGATACAGATATGGAAAGACGTTATCAGTTTGCTGAGAAAATGCGGCGAGAAGCAACCCATACTTCTTTAGCTGAAAAACTAAAAGCTAGAGGGTTTGTCAAGTGACTATAGCTCTTTATATGGATGAGCAAGTCCCCAAAGCCATTACTGTTAGTTTACGACAAAGAGATGTTGATGTTCTCTCTATTCAAGAGGATAGTCGCAGTGGCTACCCTGACCCCATTTTACTTGACCGGGCAACGGAATTAGAAAGAGTTATGTTTTCGCAAGATGACTCTTTCTTAGCTGAAGCACATCGCCGTCAAACAGAAGGAGTAGATTTTGCTGGTGTTATCTATGCTCATCAAAAAAAATATTTCTCTTGGAGATTGTATCCGCGATTTGGAAATAGTTGCTAAGGTTTTGGAACCAGAGGATTGCGCTAATCTTGTGCATTATCTCCCTCTATAAACAGTATTTTGTAGCGATTATCTCAGAAGTTGGAGTTGATGAGGTGCGATCGCAGTGGAGAGGTTGGAGTTGTTGATCGTCGATATAATTTCGCCCCCCGGCCCCAATCTGGGAAAGAAAATAACTTAAAGTTTCAGCAACGCGCGATCGCTTGGATAAGGTAAGGAAATTTAGTTATCAACTTGGCATAAAAAATGAGTTTGCATGAGCCAACTTGACAATTTTTGCGTAAATACTCTTAATTTATTTTCTTGATGAAGTTGCTTTTTTGCTATTTACTTTGTGAGGAAAATAATTTTAACATAACAACGAGGCAACTAAAAGCAAGAATCTATACAAAAGAATAAAGGAAAGTACTGATGAAAACTCTATTCCCAAGCATCACCATTGCCACCATCACTGGCACTATCGTCAGTCTAGGGGCAATAGCTAATCCTGCTGAAGCTGCTAGCTTCAACTTTTCTTATACCCTCAATAGCGGAGATATCATCAGTGGGATGCTAGAAGGGGAAGTTCAAGATGATAATGATACGGTCATCGTTTCAGAAATTAGTATGCCCAGCTTAAACGATGAACTTGGCCCCGAATTGCCTTTTATTGAATCTATAGCTGAAATTGTTTCAGGACTTGATTTGGCCACCTTACTTAGGTTACTCAGCTCAGACTCACCTTCTTTCGGATCTTTAGTTGACCTTACAGCAGGGCCTTCTGGAACTCCAAAAGTTAGCTTCAGTGGCTCAGTTATGGATATTATCACCTGCTCTCTTCCAGAATGTGATGATGGCTTTGCGTTTGAAAGTAAGGGTTTGTTTATTGGTGGTGCGCCTTTTTTCAGTAGCAGTCCATCTTATGGTAATAGCCCTGCTGAACTCTATGATCCAACCAATTGGCAGCTTACAGCTAAAACCCCAACACCTGAACCAACCCCAACACCAACTCCAACACCAACTCCAACCCCTGAACCAACCCCAACACCAACTCCAACCCCTGAACCAACCCCTGAACCAACTCCAACCCCTACACCAACTCCAACCCCAACCCCAACTCCAACTCCAACCCCTGAACCAACACCAACTCCAACTCCAACCCCTGAACCAACCCCAACCCCTGAACCAACCCCAACACCTGAATCAACACCAACTCCAACTCCAACCCCAACATCAGAACCGACTTCTATACCAGAACCAACTTCTATATTAGGTCTTCTCGCTATGGGTGCTTTGGGGGTTGCTTCCAAATTAAAGGGCCGCAAAAAGTAGCTCTATGTAGGAGAAGGGTTTAGCTAAATCTATGCTATTATCTGGAATCTAGATAAACCCGCCCCTACAATAAATTTCTAATTGACGGCTATTTCCTAAAACCCAAAACTCTCGCTCTTGTATCTTAAGAAAGAACAGCAACATAACATCTTGCTATACTAAATCCCATAACCACTACAGATATTGCTGGGAAATAACTTTAGCCAATGCAGCCCACCGACGATAGCAAATTTACCGATCAAGCTTGGGAAGGGATTGTTAAATCTCAAGAAATTGCCCGACGCTTTCAGAATCAGCAGCTAGAGGTGGAACATTTGATGTTAAGCCTGCTGAAGGAAGAAGGGTTGGCGCAACGAGTTTTGAAGAAAGCGAATATTGATATAGCCAGATTGAACCAACAATTAGAAGCGTTTACCGGCAGACAAGCGAAGTTGGCCAAGGTCGATCAGCTTTATTTAGGTAAGGCATTAGATGTTCTTTTAGATAAAGCCGAAGCTTCTAGGGTTAGTTGGCAAGATAAGTTTATTTCTGTTGAACATTTACTGATTGGTTTCGCTGAAGATGAACGCATTGGGCGTACATTACTCCGCAAGTTTAATTTAGATCCCCAGGATTTGGAATCGGTAATTAAGGAAGTGCGGGGTTCTCAGAAAGTTACAGAACCAGATCAAGAAGAGAAATACGAAGCCTTAGAAAAGTTTGGCCGGGATTTAACAGAACAAGCTAAATTAGGTAAACTTGACCCCGTAATTGGGCGGGATGAAGAAATTCGCCGAGTAGTTCAGGTTTTGTCCCGACGTTCTAAAAATAACCCCGTTTTAATTGGGGAACCAGGGGTTGGTAAAACTGCGATCGCCGAAGGACTAGCCCAAAGAATTATTAATGGTGATGTGCCAGAATCATTAAAAAATCGCCAACTAATTACCCTAGATATGGGTAGCCTCATTGCCGGGGCAAAATACCGGGGGGAATTTGAAGCCCGGTTGCGTACAGTCCTGCGGGAAGTAACTAATTCTGAAGGTCAAATTGTCCTATTTATCGACGAACTCCACACCGTTGTTGGTACAGGTTCTAGTCAAGGTTCCATGGATGCGGGGAACCTACTTAAACCCATGTTAGCCAGGGGAGAATTAAGGTGTATTGGGGCTACCACCTTAGATGAGTATCGCAAGCATATTGAAAAAGATCCCGCCTTAGAAAGACGTTTCCAACAGGTCTTAGTTAAACAACCTACCGTTGAAGATACCATCTCCATCTTAAGAGGATTAAAAGAACGCTACGAAGTCCACCACGGGGTGAAAATAACCGATTCTTCCCTCGTTGCAGCCGCTACCCTTTCCCACCGTTATATTAGCGATCGCTTTCTCCCCGACAAAGCTATTGATTTAGTAGATGAAGCAGCAGCGAAGTTAAAAATGGAGATTACCTCCAAACCCGTAGAATTGGAAGTCATCGACCGTCGCATCATGCAATTACAAATGGAAAAACTTTCTTTAGAAGGGGAAAAAGAACCAGGGGCAACCTCCCCCGGTTATAGTTCTGCTAAAGATCGGTTAGAGAAAATTGAACAAGAAATTAATGGCTTACAGGGTAAGCAAGAAAAACTTTCTTCTCAATGGCAATCAGAGAAGCAAATGTTAGAAGAGATTAAGAACCTCAAAGAAGAAGAAGAAAAGCTTCGTTTGCAGGTAGAACAAGCAGAAAGGGCCTATGACCTTAATAAGGCTGCCCAATTAAAATACGGGCGTTTAGAAGGAATACAGAGGGTTTTAGAAGAGAAAGAAAGTAAGCTTTTAGATATTCAATCTAAGGGTACAGCCTTGTTACGGGAAGAGGTAACAGAAGGGGATATTGCCGAAATTGTCGCCCGTTGGACAGGTATTCCCGTTAACCGTCTTTTAGAATCAGAAAGGCAAAAATTATTACAATTAGAAGGTCATTTACATCAAAGAGTAATTGGGCAACAAGAAGCTGTATCTGCTGTCGCAGCAGCTATACGCCGCGCCAGGGCAGGAATGAAAGACCCCTCTCGTCCCATTGGTTCCTTCCTTTTCATGGGGCCTACAGGGGTAGGAAAAACGGAATTAGCCAGAACCTTAGCCCAGTTCCTTTTTGATAGCGACGAAGCCCTAGTACGCATCGATATGTCGGAGTATATGGAGAAACACGCCGTCTCTCGGTTAGTAGGTGCGCCTCCGGGGTATGTTGGTTATGAAGAAGGAGGACAATTAACCGAAGCGATTCGTCGTCGTCCCTACTCAGTATTGCTATTGGATGAAGTGGAAAAGGCCCATGCTGATGTCTTTAACATTTTGTTGCAAGTCCTTGACGACGGGCGGGTAACAGATTCCCAAGGTAGAACCGTTGATTTTCGCAACACCATTATCGTCATGACTAGTAATATTGGTAGCGAACATATCCTTAACGTTACAGGTAAAAAATCTGATTATGAACAGATTCACAAAAAAGTGACTGAAGCCTTGCGAGGACACTTCCGTCCGGAATTTCTTAATCGAGTAGACGATCTAATTATCTTCCATCCCCTCAACAAAAAAGAGTTACGACAAATTGTTACTATTCAACTCAAACGTATCGAGAAACTTTTAGCTGACCAAAAGTTAACCTTAGAACTTTCTGATGCCGCACAAGATTATATTGTTAATGTTGGCTATGACCCTGTTTATGGGGCCCGTCCTTTAAAAAGGGCAATTCAAAAAGAATTAGAAAATCCTATTGCCACAAAAATATTGGAAAACACCTTCGTAGAAGGGGATACGGTGATTATCGACTGTGCCGACAATAGCTTAACATTTGGCAAGCAAGAGGAGGAGTCTGTTAAGGTGGTGAAACCAGAAGTGGTTCCTGGTTAGGATATCACCATCTACCAAACAAATTAACAATTATGTCCGTTGATTTTACTGTAGCAATTCCTACCTACAACGGGGCAACTCGTCTACCCAAAGTATTAGAAAAACTCACCTTACAAACTGGTACAGAACAACTGAATTGGGAAATTCTGGTTGTTGATAATAACAGCAGCGATGCCACTGCTGAAGTAGTCAAAGAGTATCAGGCTAGTTGGGACAATTCTATGTCTCTAAGGTACTGTTTTGAGTCGCAACAAGGAGCTGCTTTTGCACGGCAATTAGCAATTAGAAAAGCCAAAGGAGAACTAATTGCTTTTCTTGATGACGATAATTGGCCTGATCCTAACTGGGTTAGATCTGCCTATACGTTTGCCCAACATCATCCCCAAGCAGGGGCGATAGGTGGACAAATACATGGGGACTTAGAAGTTGAACCTCCCGCTAATTTTGAGAGAATTAGAGCCTTTTTAGCCATCCGAGAACATGGCCCAGAACCCCATTTATTTGACCCTGATAATCTCCGCCTTCCCCCTGGTGCTTCTTTACTGGTACGTAAAACAGCTTGGTTAGAAAGCGTTCCTCCTCGTCCAACTTTAACAGGTAAATTACCTGGGGTGATGGTACAAGGAGATGATTATGAACCCTTACTATATATGCACAAAGCTGGTTGGGAAATTTGGTACAACCCAGCTATGCACACTTACCATCAAATTCCCCATTGGCGTTTAGAAAGAGAATATTTACTTAATATATCTCGTGGTTGCGGCTTGGCAACCTGTCAACTAAAAATGATTAATACTAAATCTTGGCAGAAGCCTTGGGTTATTGCTAAAACTTTTTTAGGTAATTCCCGTCGCTTTGTAGCACATTATCTCAAATATAGAAAGCAACTAAAACAGGATTTAGTTACAGCTTGCGAGTTAGAATTTTTTCGAGCTAGTTTAATGAGTAGTTTTTATCTCTTGAGACTTAAATCTTAAGCTAGACATACTCTCTAAGAAAATATGGGAATAATATTGGTATCTAGATTTAGTAGAGAATTTTTTTAAGTCATATGCCACTGATATCGGTAGTTATACCCGTTTACAACGGAGAAAAAACTATTAAATTAACCATCGAATCAGTTTTAAAGCAAACTTGCTCTGATTGGGAATTAATCGTAGTTAATGATGGTTCTACGGATTCCACTCTTGATTTAGTTCAAGCTATTCAAGATGAACGTATTAAAATTTTTACCTATCCTAATTCTGGCCCTAATCCAACCCGCAATCGTGGTTTTTCCCATGCTTGTGGCCAATATATTTCTTTTTTAGATGCAGATGATTTGTGGAGTCCAGATAAACTAGAAAAACAACTACAAGCAATAGAAAGTTCTTCTTCAGCAAAAGTTGCTTATAGCTGGACAAATTGGGTCAATGAAAAAGGGGAATTAATACGTAGGGGTAGTTATAAAACAGCTAATGGCGACGTATTTGCCAAACTATTATTAATTGATTTTATTGAAAGTGGTTCTAATCCTTTAATATCCAAACAAGCTTTTGCTGAAGTTGGTGGTTTTGATGAAACTCTTCCTGCTGCACAAGATTGGGATATGTGGTTAAGATTAGCAGCTAAAAATCATTTTGTTTGTGTCGAATTTCCACAGATTTTTTATCGGGTTTCTCCTGGTTCTTGGTCTTCTAATGTAGAAAGAATGGAAGCAGCTAGTTTAAGAGTAATTGAACGTTCTCTTGCTGAAGCCCCTAAATCGGTACAAAGGTTAAGAAGAGATATTTTTGCTAATCGTTATAAAGGATTGGTTCATAGAACTTTACAAGGTGAATCCCAAAGAAGCAAAGGTTTAATAGCATCAAAATTTCTTTGGCAAACTCTTAAGTACGATCCATCTTTTTTAAGAGCTAGAGTATTAGCTAAAGTTTTAGGCAGGATTATGATCATGACTCTTTTGCCTCCCCGACAAGCCCAGGCACTATTGAATAAGGCAGGTAAGTTATCCAATATTGATGCTTTGATGGGTTATTTATGTTTAGAACCTTATTGATTGTATGCCTACTATATCTGTAATTGTTCCAGCTTATAATGCTGAAAAGACAATTCAATCAACTATTAATTCTGTTTTGCAACAAACTTGGGCTGATTTTGAAATACTAGTTATTAATGACGGTTCTACTGATTTCACTTTAGAGAAAGTAGCTGCAATTGCCGATCAGAGAATCAAAGTATTTTCTCAGGAAAACAGTGGTGTTAGTGCAAGTCGCAATCGAGGTATGTCTCTTGCTCAAGGTGAATATGTTGCTTTTTTAGATGCAGACGATCTTTGGCAAGAAAATAAACTAAAAGAACAATTAGAAGCCTTACAAAATAATCCCCAAGCAGGAGTAGCTTATAGTTGGACAGATTATATCGATGAATCCGGTAATTTTTTACATCCTGGAGAGCATAAAACCTTAAATGGCCATGTTTATCAGGATATTTTATTACATAATTTTTTAGAAAATGGTTCTAATCCTTTAATAAAAAAAGCAGCTTTGCAGGAAGTTGGTGATTTTGATGAATCTTTAGCCTATGGTGAAGATTGGGAATTATGGACTCGTCTCGCTACTAAATACGATTTTGTTGCTCTACCTCGCACTCACATTTTATATCGCATGGGGAGTAATTCTGCTTCTAGCAATCTCATAAAAATGGAAAGGCAAGGACTAGAAGTTATTGAAAAAATGTTTTGTGATGCTCCTAGTTCTTTTGGGTATCTTAAAAGACAAAGCGTTAGTAACTTTTATCAATATTTACTTTTTAGAGTTTTAGAAGGAGAAGTTTCTAGAGTAAAAGGTATACAGGCAGCTAAATTTTTATTTAAAGCTTGGCAATCTGATTTTTGGTTGATCAAGCGACGAAGTAGGCTGATTGGGATTATTTTCCTAAAAATATTAGCAGTTGTTTTGATACCGAAGCAACAAAATGAGCTAAAAAAGTTATTTAGAAGCTGAATTTTAAGTGTAGATAATTTTGAGGTGGTTAATGACTACAACACAAGAATATTTAAGCAAAAATAGACTAATTAGCTATTATAATCAAGCTAGAATTATTCGCTCCCTCGGTCGTCAAGTTAAAGACATCCTGGAGATTGGTACATATAATTCCTTATTTTCAGAACTACTAGCTAGATACGGCTATAACGTCACTACAGCAGATTTTGATGCTGCTTTAGAACCAGATATGATTCTCGACCTGACTAGCGATTTTCAGATTCCTCAGCAGACTTTTGATGCCATAGTTATCTTTCAGGTTCTAGAACATATTCCTTATGATAAGTTTGAGATGGCTTTAGAGAAAATTGCTCAATCTACTAAGCAATTTGTAGTTATTTCCTTACCTTATAATACTGAATACTTTTCTTTCCAGTTCCACTTTTCCTTTAATAAAAGACCTCGCAGTTTACTTTTGCAAATTCCTAAATTCTGGAGTCAACAGCCAGTAACTCCCGATGAACATTGCTGGGAAATTGGTCTTAAAGGATATCCTAAAAAACGCATTAGCAATTCGATTAAAAATGCTGGTTTGAATATTATTAGAGAATATCAAGATGCTCTACATCCATATCATTACTTTTTCGTTTTGGAGAGTAAGGTAAATAAATAGGTAGTCATGTAGAGGTAATTATTTTAAAATAAACAGAGTAAATAGGGACACAACATTGTCTCCCTATAAAAGTATCTTGGTTTTGGTAAATGAGGAATGTTTTCCTTGGTAGTTACTCTTGATTCAAAATCTAAACCAAATTTGTAGACGCAACTATAACCTGAGAAATAATAAAGAGATTTTGATTATATGCACAACAACCATATCTAACTATTAACTATTGATATCTTCAAAAATAGCTCCTAGTTGCAACAATTTTTGCTTCATTGGTTCGGAAATACCATGATTCATTTTGAACCTGGCGTTTCTGAATTGAGCTGCTGTGAGGGTAACTTCAAACAAGTTGGCCCCTCGCAAATCTGCTCCCATAAAATCAGCACCAATTAAATTAGCTCTACTAAGGTTTGCACCAATAAGGTTTGCTTCTCGTAAATGAGCGCCTAGTAAATTAGCTTCGGTGAGATTGGCTGCTTTGAGATCTGCTCTTTTAAGACGAGCGCCTTTAAGGATAGCTAAACACAATTTGGTTCCTGTTAAATCAGCTTCTCTCAAATCTGCACCAATAAGGTTTGCTTCAGTGAGGTTAGCTCCGGCAAAATTAGCACCTTTTAGGTTTGCTTCTCTTAAGTCAGCTTTAGTTAAATTAGCTCCGATGAAGTTAAGGTTTTGCTTAGAATCGAGCTTTTTTGCTTTATTCCATGCTTTCACTCCTGGCCTCGCTAAAGCGATTATTTGGCTCATAATCGGTCTCGGTGGTACATTCATAGCTCGATAAGCTATGCTCCTATTGTCTTCATCAAGGATTTGTTATTACATCCGTGATTTTGATTAATTTTGAAACTTTTTTTGAGACTGTTATACTAGCATTTATCAAACCTTTTGATTGATATATAAAGTCGCATTTGTATCGATTAAATTGAAGTTGCAACCTTGAGGTTGTTTATTGAGCCTAAGAGTTGTTAATTTGTTTAGTTTTCATGATCTTGTCAATTGATTGCCCTGACTGAGTTAATTGCCTTTGTAGTGGTTTGCTCAGGTAAGAGATTTTGTGGTCTAAGATTTAATCATTAATTGCAATCAGTTATATTACTGTCTTGCTATAGCTCATGTTAGCTAAACTAAGTAAATATACTATCAGTATTCACTTATCTTAGTTGAATTTTTAAAATTTCTTCCTCATCACTTATAATCAAAGGTTTAAAAATAACCATTTGTTATCTATGCCGTCTACTCCTTACTCTTAAAGCTCAGAGTTTTGTACTTTAAAAAATATTAAATACCATATATTTTCCTTAAGAAAAACCAATAATTATTAACAATAAACTAGTATTATTAATACTTTTAAATTAGTATTGCCACATCTAAGCTAATTAGACTTTTTAGTAAGAGGCTCTGCTAAAGTAATAAGACTACTAAGAAATAGCATACTTTAGACCCCTATATATTTTATCAACAACTTTTCTTTTGTTGGTTTTTTAAGATAGTTGCTATTTTCTAAAACAAAGTGAGGCAATTTCCATGAAAGTTTATCAGTTATTAGATAGAGTCGGCCAATTCCTCTCAGAAGCAATAGCAAGAATATTTTCTCCTAGTGATGATTATTATCCAGTGATTGGAGTACAACCATTTTCTGGGGAACCTTTCCACGGTACAGGAGACACGGATTGGTAAGGGAAAAATTAATAGGTAATAGGTAATAGGTAAGGAATACAATGTTATCTTTACCCTTTACCCTTTACCTTTTTTTTAAGTCGTATACTCTGCGTTAATCTTCACGTAGTCGTAGCTTAAATCGCAACCCCAGGCTACTCCTTCACCAGAACCATTACCTAAAGAGACAGAAATTAAAACTGTATCTTCTTGTAAATATTGTCCTTTGGCTGCTTGTTGTAAATAATTGCTTGCAGCTTGTCTATCAAAGGGTAAAGGCTGTCCGTATTCCATCAACAAAATACTTCCTAGTTGTATTTTGAGATTTTCTTGTTTAAAAGTGACTCCCGCCCTACCCGCAGCAGCAGCAATTCTCCCCCAATTGGGATCACGACCAAAAACTGCTGATTTAACTAAGGATGAACCCACAATGGTTCTGGCAACTTGACGGGCAGCAGCATCATCCTCTGTCCCAGAAACTCGCACCTCAATTAAACAAGTTGCCCCTTCACCATCCCGCGCGATCGCCTTAGCTAAATGTTGGCAAACTGCTGTTAACATTGCTTCTAATTTCTGGGCATCTGCCCCCATTTCCGTAATTGCCGCAGTGCGAGACTGGCCATTAGCTAGGGCAATGAGGGTATCATTGGTGCTAGTATCCCCATCTACTGTGATTTGATTAAAGCTTTTGTCTGCTGCCCTGGCTAACATTTCCTGCCACAGAGAAGTAGAAACCGTGGCATCACAGGTGACAAAAGCTAGCATGGTTGCCATGTTAGGGTGAATCATCCCCGAACCTTTAGAAATACCTCCTATCCTCACCGGGCGATCGCCGATGGTGGTTTCTAAAGCAATAGACTTAGTAACTAAATCTGTGGTGACAATAGCTTTAGCTGCGGCTTCCCCACCTTCAGGAGAAGTAGCTGCCACTAACTTCGGAATGCCTAAGCGAAAAGCATCCATCGCCATACGCTGTCCAATTACTCCTGTAGAAGCAAGGAGAATAGCGTCAGGGGAGATTTGCAACTCCTTTGCTAAAAGTTCCGCCGTTTCCACCGCATCCTGCCAACCTTGTTCTCCTGTAGCCGCATTGGCTTGTCCTGCATTACATAAAATCGCCTTCGCACTAGCTTTTTTTTGCAAACGTCGGCGACAATAATCTACACAGGCAGCCCTCACTTCTGTGGTGGTGAAAACCCCGGCGGCGATCGCCTCAGTTTCTGAGACTATCAAAGCCAAGTCTTCTGCCCCCGATGGTTTAAGCCCTGCTGCGATTCCTGCTGCTTGGTAACCTCTAGGGGCTGTAACACCCCCACTAATTTGCTGCCACCCCAAATCATTTGTCATTGATCATTCATCAGTTATTATTTATTCAATTATTATCAACTATCAACTATCAATTATCAATTTTACCTAAGTTAATATAAAGTAGTTCTTTGGCGATAAGGGCGATTTAAGGAGCTAATCGCTTCTTGCAACTGATTAACCTCCATACAGGTTCCCCCTTTTGCGCCGGCCATAGTTGTGATATGCTCTTCCATTAAAGTCCCACCAATATCATTGCAACCCCATTGCAAAGCTTCTGTTGCCCCTTGCAAGCCTAATTTCACCCAACTTGGTTGGTGGTTAGGTATGCAGTTGCCTAAGAAAATGCGAGCTACGGCTGTTAAATGTAGAGTATCTTTAAGGAGAGGTTGATCTCTGCCGACACGACGGCGTAAAGATTTGGGGGCTTCTTGCCCTACAAAAGGCAGGATGATAAACTCGCTGATACGAGCGGGATAACCTTGTTTGATACTGTTTTGTTGTAGCGATCGCAGTTTACTTAAATGGGTGATTTGCTGCTTTTGGGTTTCAATATGTCCTGAAAGCATTGTACTGGTAGTAGGCATTCCTAAACGGTGTGCCGTACTAACAATTTCTAACCAAGTAGCAGTATTGATTTTTTCAGGACAAAGAATGTTTCGTACCCCGTCATCTAATACTTCTGCCGCAGTTCCTGGCATGGAACCAACTCCCGCTTTTTGCAAAGCAGTGATCACTTCTGCGTAACTCAAACGATCTTCCCTCGCAATGAATTGTACTTCTTGGGGAGAAAAGCTATGGAGGTGTAGTTGGGGAAAGTTGTTTTTAATGGTTTCTACTAATTGTAAATAGTAGGGTAAGGATGCACCGTCGAGTTTTGCTGTTGGGTTCAATCCCCCTTGCATACATATCTCTGTTGCACCCCTCTCTACCGCCTCAGCAGTTTTAGCAAGAATTTGCTCTTTCTCTAACCAAAATGCTCCTACTTCTCCTTCATCCCTACGAAAGGCACAGAAGCTACAATGCTGTTCACAGATATTGGTGAAGTTGATGTTGCGATTGATGATATAAGTGACTATTTCTCCAGCTTGCTGCTGCCGTAGAGTATTTGCTGTAAAACGAATTTTCTCCCAGGTTGCTGGCTGTTGTTGTTGCAGCAAACATAATGCTGCTTCAGGAGATATATCCTCACCTTCTAAAGCTTGGGTGAGGATAGTTTCAACTGAGGGTGCGAGGCTAGTATTTGAAAAGGATTTGAGGTGACTCATAGTATCTTAGCTTTAATGAATTGTTGTTATTTTTTTGATAATTATTACACTAAAAGAAATGAATATCCTGGTATATGTATTGGTTTAGCACTCTGGCAAAAATAGTCGAAACTCACAGAGGAAAAATTTGGCTAGACTCTAAATTAGGCAAAGGAAGTTCTTTCTGTTTTTCTTTACCATTAATAACTAACCAGCAATAACCAAACTTATATGCTTCTTCTTGATTTTTATGTACCTCACGGACACTGTTACCTTTGGCAAACTGATTTAGTTAGCTTACATATTATCTCCGACACTTTAATTGCGATCGCTTATTATTCTATTCCCCTACTTTTAATCTATTTTATTCGCCAAAGAAAAGATACTCCTTTCAAAGGGGTACTTCTTTTATTTATTACCTTTATTTTGGCCTGTGGTACTACTCATTTAATGGCAGTTTGGACAATTTGGCATCCTGACTATTGGTTGTCTGGTTTAATTAAAGCCTTTACTGCTCTAGTTTCTTGTTACACAGCCATTGTTTTAATCAAACTGATTCCCCAAGCTTTAGCTTTACCAAGTCAGGCTGAACTAGAACAAGAAATTCGTAACAAGGAAGAAGCAGAAGTAAAATTAAAAGAAAGTCAATACTTTATCCAGCAAATTACTGATACCACACCGACTATTCTCTACATTTACGACCTAGAAGAAAAGCGTAATATTTATAGTAATCGTGCCATCGGTGATATTTTAGGTTATTCTTCCCAAACAATTAAAGATATGGGGGCAGAATTATTAATTAAAGTTGTTCATCCAGATGATCTACCTAAAATGGGTCAGCATCACCAAAACTTAACCAATGCCAAAAAAAACGACACCTTAGAAATTGAGCATCGGGCAATTCATAGCAGTGGAGAATGGCGGTGGCTTTATAGTCGAGATACAGCTTTTGCTTTTAATAGTGATGGTAAAGTTAAACAGATTTTGGGAAGTTGTATAGATATAACCGAACGCAAACAAGCAGAAATTAAATTAAAAGCATACCGAGAGCATTTAGAAGAATTAGTTTCTACCCGTACTACTGAACTTCAAGGAGAAATTATCGAGCGCAGGCAAGCAGAAGAAAACCTGAGACAAAGTAATAGAGAACTAGCTCGTTCTAACGAAGAATTAGAGCAGTTTGCCTATATAGCTTCCCACGATTTACAAGAACCTTTGAGGGCGGTTACTAGCTATGCTCAACTACTAGAAAAAAGATATGTCGATCAACTAGATGAAAAAGCCCAAAAATACATCATCAACATTGTTGATGGTGGAACCAGGATGCAACAGTTAATCAACGATTTGCTCAACTACTCAAGGGTAGGGACAAAAGGAGCAGAATTTCAACCCGTTGCCACTGAAAAGATAGTTAAGCGAGTTTTAGCTAACCTAAAAATTGCTATCGTCAAAAGTAAAGCTAAGATAACCTACGACCCCTTACCAACAATTACCGGAGATCAAAGTCAACTAATCCAACTATTCCAAAACCTGATTAGTAACGCCATTAAATTCCATGGTGATGCTCCTCCCCAAATCCACATTTGGGCAACCAAAGAGTCTCAAGCTTGGCATTTTTGTATCCGCGATCGCGGTATAGGTATTGAAGCAGAATATGCAGATCGTATCTTCGTGATCTTCCAACGCCTCCATAGCCGTAGTAAATATCCTGGTACAGGTATTGGCTTAGCTATCTGTAAAAAAATTGTGGAGAGACATAAAGGTAAAATTTGGTTAGATTCAAAACTAGGGGAAGGTAGTACTTTTTACTTCTCTTTTCCTTTTCTTAAGCAAGATATGTAATTAAATGAACCAAAATACCTCAATGCACAAGAAATCCTGGGAAATTCTTTTAGTAGAAGACTCTCCTACTGATGCTGACTTGACAGCAGAAGCTTTTAGTGAAAGCGATCTTGTTAATAAACTTCATATAGTAGAGGATGGAGTCGAAGCCTTAAAATTTCTACGCCGTCAGGGACAATACAGTAATGAGGTACATCCAGACGTTATCCTACTAGACTTAAACCTACCTAAAAAAAATGGCCACGAAGTACTCGCAGAAATTAAAGAAGATTCTGAACTAAGGTCAATTCCAGTAGTAGTCCTGACTACCTCTGCGGCTGAAGAAGATGTTCTTAAAAGCTATCAACTTCATGGCAACTGCTATATTACCAAACCCGTTGAACTAGATCGTTTTATTGAGGTGGTGAGTTCAATCGAGGATTTTTGGTTATCTACAGTGAAATTACCGTCCCAGTAAAAATTATATGATCGCAGAAGTTCTCAAAATCCTGCTCGTAGAAGATAATTTTGTTGACGCGGATCTCCTCCAAGAAAATCTGGAGGAAGCAGATAACGTTCAATGGGAATTGGTTCATGTTGAAACCCTTAGAGAAGGACTACAAAAGCTAACGAAAGAAGAGTTTAGTATTGTTTTATTAGACTTATCTCTCCCCGATGAACAGGGACTGGCAACAGTGAGGCGTACCCATGCCGCAGTACCAGAAACCCCCATAGTTGTCTTAACGGGTCTTAATGATGAAGAAGCGGCCTTAGAAGCAGTTAGGGAAGGGGCCCAGGATTATTTGATTAAAGGGGAATTTCATGGCAGCTTATTAATGAGGGCCCTGCGTTATGCCATTGAACGGGGACAAATGCTTCAGTGTTTACGACGTAGCGAAGAAAGATATGCTCTAGCAGTGCGTGGCGCGAAGGACGGACTTTGGGATTGGGATATTTTAACTAACCAAATCTACTTTTCCCCCCGTTGGAAGAGGATGCTGGGGTGTAGTGAAGAAGAATTGTGGCAAGAGCCAGAAGAATGGTTTAATCGCGTCCATCCCCAAGACTTAGCTGAGTTACAAACAGCCATTGTTAGTCATTTAAGGGGAGATACTTCTCACTTAGAAAATGAGCATCGTATTCTACATCAAGATCAAAGCTATCGTTGGATGCTCTGTCGAGGACAGGCAATTTGGGATACCCAAGGAAAAGCTTATCGCCTCGCTGGTTCCCAAACTGATATCACCGAACGCAAAGCCTTAGAACAGGCTATTTTCCAAGAAAAAGAACTTGCTCAAGTTACCTTAACTTCTATTGGGGATGCTGTTATCACCACAGATGTAGCGGGAAGAATTGAATCTTTTAATCCAGCAGCACAAAAGCTTACAGGTTGGTCTTTCCCAGAGGTTAAAGGCAAGCTGATGGGGGAAGTATGCCATATTTTCGACGAAATCACTCGCCAACCCGCAGCTAACCCTGCTGAAATTGCCATCAAAGAAGGAAGAGTAGTTAATTCTTCCCATCACCTAATTTTAGTTTCTCGCCAAGGACAGGAATTTGCTATAGATGATTCTAGCGCACCGATTCGGGCTAGGGATGGGGAAATTGTTGGTGCAGTAGTGGTATTCATAGATATCACAGAAGAGCGTAATATGGCAAAAAAAATGTCTTGGCAAGCTAACCATGATCCTTTAACTGGTTTGGTTAATCGCCGAGAATTTGGTCGCCGAGTTGAGACTGCCCTACAAGATGCTAAAAGCAAAAGTTATCAACACGCCCTTTGTTATTTAGATTTAGATCGCTTTAAAATTGTTAATGATACCTGTGGTCATGCGGCTGGGGATGAACTGTTGCGACAAATTACTGTGTTGTTGCAAAGCAAGGTGCGTAAAAGCGATACTCTGGCGCGATTGGGAGGGGACGAATTTGGGGTCTTGTTATACCAATGTCCCATTGAAAAAGCTTTAGAATTAGCTAATACTTTACGCTCAGCTATTTATGAATTTCGCTTTGCTTGGCAAGATAAGCTATTTGCTGTGGGAGTTAGTATTGGGTTGGTAGCTATTCATTCGGAGACAAAAAGTTTAGATAGCGTTTTACAAGCAGCAGATACAGCCTGTTATACAGCCAAGAATCATGGACGTAATCGTGTTAGCTTAGCCCCGGTAAAGGAAGAAGCCGGGGAACCAAGATTTGCAGAGATACAGTGGTTATCTCGCCTTACTGAAGCTTTAGAAAGAAATCATTTTTGCTTATATTACCAACCTATTGCTCCTTTAAATACTAACTCTAAAAAAGAGAAACATTATGAGTTGTTTTTGCGTTTAGTTGAAGGAGAAAGACTTATTCCACCAATGGCTTTTATCCCCGCAGCAGAACGCTATAATTTGATGTCTGCTATTGATCGCTGGGTTGTCCATCGCATCTTTAGCCATTTAACAGCAACCCCCTATTTGACCGAAAACCAAGCTTGGTTAGGCAAAAAAGAGGTTTTTTATAATGGTAGTTTGCCTACTTCTAATCAAGAAGAAGTTATTTATACAATTAATATCTCTAATGCTAGTATCAACGATGAAGGATTTAGGGATTTTTTACATGAGCAATTTACTTTATATAAAGTTTCTCCCCGTTGTATTTGTTTTGAGATAACCGAAACCATCGCCATTACTAATTTTAGTAAAACAGCAGAGTTGATGCGCGAGTTTAAATCTTTAGGTTGTCGCTTCTCTTTAGATAATTTTGGTAGCGGCTTTTCTTCTTTAGCTTACTTAAAAAACTTGCCTCTAGATTATCTCAAAATTGATGGTAACTTTATTAAAAATGCTAACAATCCCATAGATTTATCAATCATTCACGCTATTAATAGTATTGGTAAAGCTATGGGAGTAGAGACTATTGCTGAGTTCGTTGAGAATGAAGAAACCTTAACTCATATTAAATCTTTAGGTCTAAGTTATGCCCAAGGGTTTGCGATCGCAGAACCTTGTTTGTTTTTGAATTGAAGAAAGCGATAAGTTAAGTAATAAGTAATAAGTTGAGGATATACTGTTCCCCCTTCCATAAAGTTATTAACAACTAGCAACTAGCCATTAGCCATTAGCCATTAAAAATCTCTACAGGTTCAATTTCTTCTGCTGGTTTGAAACCAAAAACTTGGGAATAGAAATAAAATTCTCCATCTAGGGCGCGTTTAATATTTTCAGCCTTTCGGAAACCGTGTTGTTCCCCAGAAAAAGTTATATAAGCAACAGGTATACCTTTACTTTTAATTGCTTCTACCATCTTTTGGGCTTGGTTAGGAGGGGTTATTTCATCTTCTAGACCTTGGAAAAATATTACAGGACAGGACAGTTTTTCTGTAAAATGAAGCGGCGATCGCGCCATATATAAGTCCTTTTCTTGAGGATATTTCCCCACTAACCTATCTAAATATCGCGATTCAAATTTATGGGTTTCTTTGGCTAGAACTTCTAAATCACTGACCCCATAATAACTAGCCCCTGCTTTAAAAACATTCAAAAAAGTCAAAGCACATAAAGTAGTATAACCCCCGGCACTGCCTCCAGAAATTGCTAATCTTTCCCCATCAACTTTACCCTGTGTTATCAAATACTTGGCAGCATTAGCACAGTCGTTAACATCAACTATACCCCACTGTCCATCTAGCCTCTGGCGATACTCCTTACCATAACCACTACTACCACCATAATTAACATCCACTACCCCAAAACCCCGACTCGTCCAGTATTGCGTCTTTAGGCTTAAGGTAGGAGAAGCTGCGGCTGTGGGGCCACCATGACTTTTTACTAACAAGGGGGGAACTTCCCCTGGGGGTGGGGTGTAATCTTGATTTTGGGGAGGATAGTACCAAGCATAGGCAGTTAAGTTGTTTTCTGTAGGGAAAGCTATTTCTTGGGGAAGAGAAAGATAACCAGAATCTATAGCTAAATCACTACTGGTTTTAATTACCGCAATCTCTCCTGCTTGCCATTGCAATACAGCCGCAGATTCCGTTGGTGATCCTCCTAAAAAGAAAAGTTTGTGGGGAGTTACTTGGAGATAATCAATACTCGTATAAGGAGTATTGATAACTTGCCCTGATTTTGTATTAAGATCCAAACTTGCTAAATAACTTCTGCCACCTTGAAAATAGGTGCAAACCAATTTATCTGGGGAGGAGAAGCCATACATAGACAAACCAAAAACCCAATGAGGATAGCCAAACTCTGCCTCCATCTCCCACAATGTCTCAACTTCCCCATTACCGTTGTAGCGATATAAATTCCACCAACCTGTGGAATCGCTGGCAAAATACAATTTACCATCAGGACTCCACCGAGGTTCAAAAATAGCTTCTTCTTCTCCTCCAGCAAGACATTGCACATTATCCAAACAACCGTCTTCTTGAATCTCCCCTACCCACAACTGTGTCGCATCCCAAGGTAAATTAGGATGTTGCCAATCTAACCAAACTAACTTAGAACCATCGGGGCTAAGGCGAGGGGAAGCATAGAAGTCACTACCAGAAATCAAGGTTTGTACTTCTCCCGACTCAATATCAACACTAACTAAACTATTAACAGGTTCAGATTCTCCCTCCAGACGTTCCTCACAAACACAAATCAAGCGATTATGCGACCTATCCAAAACGGCATCAGCGTAGCGTCGTGGGGACTCTGAGGTTAAGGGTTGAGGTTCAGCACCAATTTTTTGTTTGTAAAGCCGTTGATCAACAAAATTACTAAAATAAACTGTCCCCTCAGTCACAAAAAATGCACCGCCACCATATTCATGGACACGGGTACGGACATTGTAGGGTGCAGGGGTAATATCAGCGACCTTTCCCTCTTTATCTCTTTGTACCAAGACATTGCGCCCCCCTTCACCAGGTCTTCCTTCCAACCAATAAAGATTGTCGCCATCAACAGCAATGCTGCCTAACCTAATACTTCCCGCAACAATTAAATCCGAGGTAATCGGAGATTTCCAAGAACCAAAAGGAACAGTTTTTTTATTAATCATTTATTATTAAACATTTGTCATTTTCTCATAGTCAGGCTTTAGTATACTCATAATCATTGCCTTGTGATACTTTCGGTCGCAAAAGACCTACTTACTCATTTTTGGATTGTTGCCAATGCTCCATCTCTTCATTAATAAAGTGATTAACTAAATCCTGGTAAATCTTTTCAATTACATCAGCATTTAATCCTTCCTCCTCTGCCCAAACTCGACGTTGCTTTAACATCATTGGCAAGCGTTCAGGCGCTCTGACAGTTGTTTCACTTATCTTAAACTTAGTAGCCGCTTTAACGTAGGTGAAACGCTGCCCAAATAGCGCAATAACTTGACGATCTAAGCGATCTATTTCCCCTCGAATATCTGCAATGTTTTTACATTGATCGGGTGTCTTCATAGGCTTACATTATCCCCTTAAAAAAATGATCAATATGGGTATCAAGCACAATCATAGTCCCATTTTCTAGTCGTCCTGGGCTACTGGTTCAGTTGATCGCAACTTTTAACTTTCACTAATAACTGACAACTGGTCATTTAAAATTGACTCAGGAACCCTACCAACGAGAGTTCTATTTACCTTTTTCTGGGAGTCAATAAAAGTAAATTGAGGTACGCCCGTAACACGATATTCTTTAATTAAACCTTGCCATTGGGGTTCATCAATATTAATGGTGACAAAATCAATCTTCTCTCCGTAGCGATGGTAAAAATCGCTGATTAAAGGAGCCATGGCTTGGCAAGTCGTACACCAATCTGCATAAAACTCCAATAGCATGGGTTTATCATTGGGCAATGCTTCTTCATAAGGAACAGAATTTTGGGCCATCCTCTTCATGGCTGCCAAACCTGTAACTGAAGAATTACTTTGCATAGCCGCCATATCTGCTTGGTTAGCAAAAAAAGCCCCCACCAGAAATAAAGCGATAATTATGGCAATTATTAAAGAGCGAAGTTTAGTCATTGGTTAATAAATTAGGAAATTGTTTGTTAGTCGGTGTAGATAACTATTATTCAAGATACAAATTGTGCTACACAATTTCCACGGTAACTGTTTAACTGATAATTCTGCCGCTATTTTCTGGAGTAAATCTTAACTTATGAATCTTCGCCAATTAATACTCTTCCTAGGAATCATGCTTGGCGGGTTTGCACCTATCATTCCTACAGCCGCTAGCACATCTTTGCCTAATTTGTCTCAAACTACACCCCCATGGGAGATTAGTCTCAAATTTCCCTCTGGGGATGAGAGGCGAGGTGGCCCAAGTCGGACAGCAGGGGCAGGAAGACGCTCTGTCCCTTCTGCTGAGGAGCTTTGTGTTGACACAAGTAAGCCACGTCTTACGGTATTAATGCCAAAAAATAATATTGGTACAACTATTGCTCCTAATCCCAACATGGTCTGGTTTGTACCGAAAAGCACAGCGACTGAAGCAGAGTTTGTTATTGTCAATCAGGATTTACGTCAAGAAGTTTACTTTGCAAGTTTTAAGATTCCTGAAGGGGAGAATATTGTCAAACTTGAACTTCCTGAAGAGTTGGAGTTAGAAAAAGGAACCAACTATTCTTGGTCTTTAGCCCTAGTCTGTGATTTCCAAGATAGGAGTAAAGATGAAGTAGTTAGAGGATTATTGGAACGTCAAGAATTAGAGAAGTCTTTAGAAGTTCAACTTGAAGAGCAAGCAGAAGAGCCTTTCAAGAAGGTAGAAACCTATGCCAAGGCTAAAGCCTGGAACGAAACTTTATTAAGTATTTTATCTCTTCGGGAAAAATACCCCCAAGAATGGCGAGATTTTCTTGCTTCTGTGGAATTGGCCGATTTAGCAGATTTTCCTGTAGTAGAAATTGAAGAAGTTGTCGAAGAGATTATAGGGACAGATAATTAAAATGGTGGGATGATGGAAAAAATATGAGCGATTAGCAATTAGCAATCAACATAATGACAACATGGACTAGCCTCAAAAAGCTATTTTGGCGAGGACGAGGAGTGTGGATTGTTGCTCCTTCTGTGGCCCTTTTAGTCATTTTTATACGTTACATGGGCTTGTTACAAGGGTTAGAGTGGGCATTTTTTGATTTGTATATGCGTCTGCGCCCCCCAGAAACAAGAGATGAGCGCATTGCTATTGTGGGCATTGATGAAGCTGACATTCAAGAATTTAATAAAGCAATCCTTCCTGATCATATTTATGCCGAACTGCTACAGAAATTGCAAGCAATGCAGCCTAAAGCTATTGGGTTAGATATTTATCGAGATGTTCCTGTTGACGAAGGCAAAGAAGAATTGGCTAAGGTTTTTGCTGATTTTGACAATATTATTGGCATAGAAAAAGTTATTGGAGATCAAGAAACTGAAGTAGTTGCCCCGCCACCGATTTTAAAAAAGAAGGGGCAAGTGGGGGCTAACGATTTAATTTTAGATAGCGATGGGCGAGTGCGACGCACCCTTGTTTATCTTAGTGATCGCGAAGGTAATTCAATTCCTAGTTTTGGCTTTTATTTAGCAGCCCTCTACCTTGATAAAAAAGGAATTCCCCTAGAAGTTGTAGAAACCCCAGAAGGTGACTTATGGAAATTAAAAGAAAGAGTTTTACTTCCCTTCACTAGTAACTATGGTGGTTACGTTAGAGCCGATGATGGGGGATATCAGGTGATGTTGAACTATCGCGGTGGTAATAAGTCTTTTGAGATGGTTTCTCTTCGGGATGTCTTAGCTGATAAACTTCCTCCTGATTGGGGGCGCGATCGCCTCATTTTAATTGGTGCAGTGGGAGAAAGTTCTAGGGATGCTTTTTTTACTCCCTATAGTAGTGGTTTACTGGATTTCCCTGAGTCTATGGCGGGGGTAGAAATCCATGCTCATTTGGCTAGTCAAATTATTAGTAGCGTTATTGAGGATCGCCCTTTAATTAACACTTGGACAGAGCCGTTAGAGTTTTTCTGGATTGCGCTTTGGGCTTTGGTTGGGGCTTATTTAACTTGGAAATTGCGTTCTGTAGGTAAGATTGTTTTTTTATCTTTAAGTACTCATGTGGTTGCTGCGATAATTTTGGTGGGCAGTAGCTATGGCGCTTTTTTATTGGGTTGGTGGATTCCAGTTATACCACCAATAGTAGCTTTGCTTGGCTCGGCCGCAGTTATTACAAGTTATATTGCCTATACTGCTGGGTCAATTCGTCAAACCTTTGGACGCTATCTTAACAAGGAAGTGGTTGCTAGCTTGCTTGAAAGTCCTGAAGGCTTGAAAATGGGGGGACAGAGGCGCAAGGTTACTATTTTAGTTTCGGATTTGCGAGGATTTACTTCCACTTCAGAAAGATTACCTCCAGAAGAAGTTGTGAAGATCCTGAACTTCTATCTTGGTGCGATGGCAGATGTTATTACTAAATATCAAGGTACTATTGATGAGTTTATGGGGGATGGTATTTTAGTTCTGTTTGGCGCACCAACAGCGAGGGAAGATGATGCTACCAAGGCGATCGCCTGTGCTGTTGATATGCAGTTAGGGATGACTTCTATTAATGCTCAAATGCAGAAGTGGGGTTTGCGCCCTTTGGAAATGGGTATTGGCATTAATACTGGGGAGGTGGTGGTTGGTAATATTGGCTCAGAAAAACGGACTAAATATGGGGTGGTGGGAAACCAAGTTAATTTAGCCTATCGCATTGAATCCTATACTATCGGTGGACAAATTCTCGTTTCACAATCAACTTTAAATGAAGCTAGTACCACAGATATAAATATTCATCAGCAAAAACAAGTTCAACCAAAAGGAGTGAAACAGCCCATTAATATTTATGAGGTAGTGGGCATAGGTCAACCTTACAATCTTTTGTTGGCTCAACAAAAGGAAACCTTTTTTCAGATCCCCGACTTTTTGCCAATTGAGTATACAGTTTTGGAGGGCAAACATCTAGGAGAAAATGTTTTTCAGGGTCAGGTGATAGAGTTATCTTCAAAAAGTGCCAAGGTTATTTCTCAAAGCAATCAAAAAGAACATATTCCTCCTATGCTGACTAATATAAAACTAAACTTGCTTAATGTTAGTATTGATGAAGAAGGGGAAGATATTTACGCTAAAGTTTTAGACCAAACTAGTTCATTAGGTAGTTTTTATATTACTTTTACCTCTGTGCCACCGGAAGCTGCAAGCAAATTAAATGATATTTATAAATCTATTGAATACAGGTAAGGTTTTAGGTATTGATTTTGTCTGAAAATAATCATAGATAATTTAATTTTCTTAAGATTATTTAAGGCTTGTTTTATGGTATTATTTTAATCGTGAACAGTTATTTTCATGATGGAAGTGGTGAAAGGATAATTTGAGAGTCAATATTCCCATTATGATAAATTGATTATACAATAAAATTATCCGCAAAAGTCAAACAATAACAAATTTGCAGCCAATTTTATTTAGTTTATTTTACAAACTATCTGATGCAGCAATTATTTGAGAGTATATTTCGCCAGTCTCTACATATCTTTAATAGTAACATCTTAAAAATTGGCGACACTTACATTTCTCTGAGTTCTATTTTTCAATTAATATTCTCTTCATTAATTGTTCTTTTCTTAGCTCGCATTGTCAAGAGATTTCTTAGAAATAGGTTATTACTCAAACTAGGTATTGATGAGGGAAACCGCGAAGCCTTATCAACTATAATCAGTTATAGCTTAGCTACAATCGGCTTAATTACCGTCTTACAAACCACAGGCTTTAATCTTGCCTCCCTCGCTGTTATTGCAGGGGGATTGGGGGTAGGAATTGGTTTCGGATTGCAGGATATTACCAAAGACTTTGTAAGCGGTTTAACCTTACTTTTAGAAAGAAGTCTTAAGGTAGGAGATTTTGTTGAATTTGATGGCTTATCAGGTTATATCAAAGCTATATCACTACGTTCAACAATTATTCGTACTAGGGAAGGAGGAGATGTTTTAGTTCCTAATAGCAGGTTAGTGGAAAGCAAAATTCTTAATTGGAGTTACGACAGCTATATTGGTCGTATTGATATTCCGGTAGGAGTGGGCTATGATAGCGACCCAGTTATAGTTACTGAGACTTTGCTTAATTCAGCTTATATGGAACCTCGTATTTTGGCTGAACCGATAACTAAGGTAATCTTTCAAAATTTTGGTGACAATTCTCTTAATTTCGAGCTTCGTGTTTGGGTTGATAGAATTGATCAAGAACCAGAAATTAGAAGCTCCTTGAATTTTATTATTGAGTACAATCTCCGTCAACAAGGAATTACAGTACCTTTTCCCCAAAGAGATTTATGGTTACGAAATCCAGAGGTATTGCGTCCTTTACATTATCACCAAAAAGATACTCAAGAAGTTGCTTCGATTCCCTATTCTTCAGGCAAATCTCAAAATTCCACCCTTCCCCTTAAAGAATTGCTACGTCAGGTAAAATATTTCCAGAATTTCACTGATTTAGAGTTGCGGAAGCTAATTGAAGTAGGCTATCGTAAGCGCTTATCTACTCAGAATATGCTATTTAAAGAAGGAGAAGCCGGAGATACTTTTTATATTATTCTTTCTGGTTCGGTAGAAGTATTTGTAGAAAAAATAGACAAACATCTTACTACTCTTGGTGCAGGAGATTTTTTAGGAGAACTAGCTTTAATGTTAGGTGTACCACGTACAGCTTCTGTCAGGGCAAAAGAAGATACAATTTTATTTGTCATTAATCATAAATCTTTTAAGAAATTGCTTCATGAACATCCGGATTTATTAGAGGTGGTTGTTAAAGAGTTAGAAAAACATCAAGAGGAGTTGAGTCAACGAGAAATTCAATTAAAAGAGTTAGGTACAATAGATGATGATGAAAAAAATCCTGTTAGTTGGGTAAGGAAAAGGTTTAAAAGTTTGTTTGGGCTTTGAAAGATTACTAATAGCTAATAGCTAATGACTAGTTGAGATGTTGATTATATTGGGAAAGGGTAATATATGATCTTAAGAGAGAATATAACTTAATTACTTGTTACTTATTACTTCTCCCATTTCCTTTTTTTAAGTTATCTTAGAAACAAATTTATTAGGGAGAGTTACCGTGGACTCGGCAAGTCATCAGAAAATTGTCGGCTACTTCATTGAAGAAGCTAAAGAGCATCTAGAAACCATCGAACAAGCAATGTCGGATCTTTCTTCGGTTATAGAAGAGCCAGAAAGAATCAATGAGCTGTTTCGTGCTGCTCACTCTGTTAAAGGAGGGGCTGCTATGCTAGGCTTCACTAGCGTACAAAAAACTGCCCATAAATTGGAAGATGCTTTTAAAATTCTTAAAGAAAACAATATCAATGTAGACAGCAAATTAGAAGGGCTGTTTTTTAAAGGTTATGACACTTTACAAGATTTGATTGATCGCCTACAAAGACCTTTTGGTTTACCCGATGATGAAGCAGAACAAATCTTACAAGAAGCCCAGCCTACCTTCAACCAATTACAAGCTCATTTAGATGTTTTAGTTAGTGGTGGTGTACCAGAACAAGTAGCGGTTGCTTCCTCTTCACCAGATATAGCTTCTCAGGCAAAACCTTTATTATTGGAGATGTTGCAGCTATTTAAACAAAAAGCCACACCCCAAAGTCGCCAAAAACTGCAACAAATATGCGATCGCCTAAGAAACTTAGCACCGACAGCCCCAAACTGGCAAACTCTGCTCAAAACCATCAAAGCGGCGATCACTAACCCCAAACATTCTTACCATACCCTCGCCCCAGCCATCATCAAAGAACTCAAGCAAGGCAGCGATTTACTCCATTTGGGCAAAGAAGACCAAATTAGCCCTAGTCAGAGCTTACAACAGCTTGCCAAAGCCAAGCAGCCTCAAATTCTTATACCAGTAGAACCCCAAGCAGCGGCCAAAACCTTACTCCAAGCTTTTAATCAACAACAGGTATCTCAGATTGTACAATTACTTCAAGTCAAATAAGCTGTTCAAACCGATTTTGTCTAACCGCTAATGTTCCAAATACTTTACTACCTGGTTCATACCCTAGGGCCATTCTTCCAACGGATTGGCTTTCCTTTTCGTCTGGATATTTCTAGTAATCTTAGGCTGGAGTCTTGTTAGTGCAATACGAGATACCATAACTAGAGCCAAAGAAATGCACCAAATTCCTTGTAGCAACTGTAAATTCTTCACCAACGATCATCGTCTCAAATGTACAGTAAGCCCTAGCATTGCCAACACCGAACAGGCGATAAATTGCGGTGATTATCGCCTCAATCAAACTCCTTTGATGCAGGCAATTGAGAAATTAGAAGAAAGGGTTTAATGTTCAATTTTCAATCTTTATGGGGAACACAAGCTTACAAATATTCTTCTTACTTATTGAAGATACTTAGTGAAATCGGCAATTCTTCTGGGAATCGCCTAAACTATTAACTGAACTAGAAATTGCGGTTAAACTAGCTCCTTATGAAGTCTCAGCAGAATCAAACTCCTCATCGCCTTTTTTCCCTGCCAATACTCAAACTCATAGGAAGTGCTAGCACCTTTTTAATAGCTCTTACTTGCAGTATTTCTCCCGCTACAGCCGCTGAACGCCTAATTCTGCGTCTTGGCCCTTTTGAACGTTCTGTGGCTGTAGAAGACTTAGAAGGATTTGCTAACACTGGGGAAATTCCTTCTAGTTTGAGAATCTACTCTCCTGTATTAACCCCTCAAATAGGAGAATTACTCTCACGACAATTACAAGTAGACCCTAGTGTTGCTGGTAAATTCATTGATGAATTGCTTAGTTCTGCTGATGGTGATCGCCTCCTTTCACAACTCAAAGCGGCCCTGCCAGAAAGTAGCATCGAACAACTCAAAGCTGGCATTTACTTAGCCCTGCGCCAAGCTAATGGTATCAGTGCTATCAGTTTTTTACGAGCTTACCCAGAAGAGGAATTAGTAGTTGATGCTACTGCGGCGGCTAGCATTGCTTTGCAATTCAATACTGCCAATTTACAAAGCCAAATGCTTGCTCCTTTATTAGAAAAGGAATTAAAAGTAGCCAACCAACAACAAGTTTTAGCTTCCCTACCTAAAAATATTAAACCCCAAGTAATGGGTTCTGAGCAAGTAAGTCAGACCAACTTAACCCTAAAAGATGAGGAAAGAAAACGGGCGATCGCTGTAGAAATTTACTACAGTGAACAGGAGAGTCGTGGCCCTTTGATAGTTATGTCCCACGGCTTCGCTTCCAATCGCTTTTTCTTAGATTACTTAGCTAAACACCTAGCTTCCCACGGTTTTACCGTAGTTACTTTAGATCATCCCGGTAGTGACATTGAATCTATTGCCGAGATTTCTTTAGGGCTAGGAGGAGATAAACTATTACCCGCCTCAGAATTTATTGAACGCCCCCAAGATGTTAGCTTTTTGCTAGATGAATTAGAGGAAATGTCTCAGGGGAATGCCTACGCTGCCCAGAAAATTAATACCAAAGAAGTTGCAATCATCGGTCACTCTTTAGGAGGTTATACTGCCTTAGCCCTTGCGGGTGGAGAACTGGATATTAAAGCCTTAGCCTCTTTTTGTGCTAACCGCACTCCTTTAGGACGTTCTCCGGCTGATTGGTTACAATGTGCTGCTGCTAATTTAGCCGAAATTGTCGGCAAAGATACTCTTTCATTGAAAGATGACAGGATTGTGCGAGGTATCGCTTTAAATCCTTTAGTAGGGCAGCTTTTTGGGGAAAAGGGACTAGAAAAGATAGATCAGCCATTCATGATACTCACGGGTACAGAAGATGCAATTACCCCTTCTTTAGATCACCAACTGCGCCCCTTCAACAAACTCAAAGGTGAAAAATATCTCCTTGTTGCTGTGGGTGCAACCCATATGAGTGTTAATGATATGCGTAACCTTAATAGTGAAATGGGGCAAAGTACCCTGGTTAAGGAAGTTATGGGAGAAGAAGCCGAACCAGTACGCCAGCTTTTGCGGGGTATGAGTTTAGCTTTCCTAAACCAGTCAACCTCAGAAGCCTCAACCTATGAAGATTTTCTACAGCCAGCTTATGTCCAATCTTTCTCTTCTCCTACAATTAAGATGCGTATGACAAGCAAGTTACCCAACACTTTGGATACTTGGTTAACCGCAATTAATTTTGGTGGGGAAGGTATTATTACAAAAGCCCCTCAGAAGCCTCGTCCTCAAAGGTTTACCAGCCGTTTTTTCCCTAAATTCCCCAATCCCTTTGCTACTAAGAAGAAAAAGATCATGCCCCAAGCGAGAAATTGTAACAGTGAGTTAGATTCCTATCTTGATGAGATGTTACATGATTATGATCGCAAGGGCTTTAGTTAGGGTGACTTTAAAAAAATGCAAGTTAAAATTGACTGCGATAGATTTTCAAATAAGTTTTGCTGACATTTATCAAAGAGTTAATTTCTCTGTTCAAGAAGATAATGCTCATGGCTAATGCTTTAGTCTTAAGTTGATGGATAGTTTTCTCCTTTCCCTTTACCCCTTACCCGTCAATTGAAAATTGACAGACTGCTTGCTTTACTTTTAATTCTTCTTAGCTTAGTTGCGATCGCACCAATGTTGGAACGCAATTATCCTCTCAATCATTCCACTCATTTTAATCTTAGTTGGGCATTTCAATACCAGAAGCAGTTCTTCGCCGGTCAGTTTTATCCCCGTTGGTTGGAATATTCTAACTTTGGTTTTGGTAACGCTACCTTTGCTTTTTATCCCCCCCTTTCGATGGTAGCAACCCTGCCTTTCCGTTTCTTGGGATTGGGGTTAGGGGGTTCTCTAATTGCTAGTATGGCTTTGGCTATTGTTTTTTTGGGTTGGGGAATGTACACCTATAGCCGTTATTTTTACCCTCTTGGCATTGCCGTAATTGTTGCCGGGGTAGGGATGTTAAGCCCTTATTTCATGGTAGATATTTATCAACGGGGGGCTATTGCTGAAGTCTGGGGCATTACTACTTTACCTTGGATTTTATGGGCTTCTCAAAGAGTAGTGAAACAACCCAAAAATTCTCAAAATATTTTACTTCTAGCCTTTATCTACGGTTTACTAATTCTTTCCCACTTACCTACTTTATTAATATTTACTTGTGTGTGGCTATTTTTGCCTTGGTTTTTTGGTAGTTGGCAAGGGGTAAAAAGTTGCTACGGAGGATTTATTTTAGCCTGTAGCTGGACTGCTTTTTATTTATTACCGGTAATTGGCGATCGCAGATTTATTCAAATTGATACCTTCAACACTTTCACCGAATATCTTCCTCAACATCGCCTACTCTTAGAAATATCTAGGAATTGGGCAATTAAGTTTAGTGATCATTGGTTTGATCAACAACTCATCGTCCCTTGGTTAACCATGGTGGCAGTAGTAAGTTTGGGGATAGTTGTTCAATTTTGCCATAGAAGTAGGAATACTAAAAACATAGCTGCATTTTGGCTATTCATAAGCCTGGTGGCTCTTTTTATGACTACTAATCTCTTAACTTGGGTATATCAAATACTAGTACCCCTACAACGCATTCAGTTTTCTTGGCGTTGGTTAAGTTTAACCACAGTAACCGTTCCTTTACTTCTAGGATCTTTGCTACATCAAGCCGGGGCGAGGGGATCTTCCAAGGAAGAATTTTCAGATTCTCCTTATCATCTCATCCCTTGGGTAGGAAGGGGGGCGTTAAGTCTCGCCACCTGGAGTTTGGTCATTATCACTATCGTACAAGGAGTAAAAGTAACCCAAAAAGTAGATTATCAGCCAGAAGCGATCGCTCATTTTGCTAGCTTAGCCGCAGCTAAAGAGTTTCCTTATGAACCTCACCAAGGTTTTGGCAATAGCTTGATGAACTGGCACTATGTTTTCGCCGATGGTTTAGCCTTAATTGATGTGCCAGAATATCGGGCAAAAGAAGCCACTTTGGCAATGCCTCCCCAGAAGTTTTATCCCTTACTAGCTTGGCAAGATGGCACTATAACTAACTTAACTATCCAAAACTGGGACTATGGTAAGCGCCAGTTGGAAGTTACTAATTTAACTCCTTCTTCCCGTAAAGTACAGTTACGAACTTTCTACTATCCTGGTTGGCAAACAAAAATAGATGGGGAAAAAGTACCGACAAAAGCAAGTTCTTCCGGACAATTAGAAGTTTCTATTCCTCCAGGAAAACACCAAGTAAAAATTTTTTATAGAGGAACCTTAATGTATTTAGTAGGGAGAGTGATTACTCTATTAACAACCCTTGGCTGTGTTATTAAAAGCTTAAATCAATAACTGATTTTTACCTACAATTGGACTTATCCAGAAGCAAGATTAAAATAGTAACTATAGCAATTCCAATCATTCCTAAAACCCTGTATTTCTTGACTCTATTGCCTATTCCCTATTACCTAATTTCCTAAATAGACTTCATGACTAAAATTCTCGTAATTGAAGACCAAGAAGACATCCGCGAAATTGTCTGTGAAATCTTAATGGCAGAAGATTTTGAGGTTATTGATGCTGAAAATGGGGAGGTTGGTGTCAAATTAGCACGAACAGAAATCCCGGATTTGATCATCTGCGACATTATGATGCCAAAACTAGATGGTTATGGTGTCCTGCAAGAACTGCGCAAGAATCCTAGCACCAATACTGTACCTTTTATTTTTCTTACTGCTAAAGCTTCTAAATCTGATCTCCGTCAAGGAATGCAATTAGGAGCAGATGATTATCTTAGCAAACCCTTTAGTCGAGAAGAGTTGCTAGGGGCAATCACCGCTAGGCAGAAGAAACAAAAAGCGATTGATCAACAATCTCAACAACAACTTGATGAATTAAGGGGAAATCTTACCCGCTCTCTTCCTCACGAACTTCACACCCCCCTTAATGGTATCCTCGGCTTCTCACAAATTCTTATCGAAGACTACGATACTACCCCAAGGGATGATGCTTTAAAAATGCTCAAGCACATCTATGATTCTGGTGAAAGATTATACCGAATAACACAGAATTTTCTTCTTTATGCTGAGTTAGAGTTGTGGGAAAAAGATCCCCAATCTCAAGGGCAACTGATCACAAAAGAAGAAATGGTTGTCTATACAGAAAAGATGATCGCTCAACTTTGTCTTAAGCAAGCTGACGAGGTACAAAGAACAACTGATTTAATTTTAGAGTTAGAGCCTTTTGCTGTTAATATTTCTGAGGGGCAACTAACAAAAATCATTAAAGAAGTTTTGGATAATGCTTTTAAGTTTTCTGCTCCTGGAACTCCTGTATCTGTCCGAACTAGTTCTCACCAAGAAATAGTAGAAATTTCTATTTGTAACTTGGGGATCGGTATGACAGCCGAGCAAATTGCTAAGCTAGGGGCTTATATGCAATTTGAACGTAAAATTCACGAGCAACAAGGGTCAGGTTTAGGGTTGATTATCGCAAAGCGTCTAACAGAATTAAATCAGGGTAGATTAACGATCAAAAGCGTGCCAAATCAAGAAACCAATGTACAAATCACTTTACAAAAAGAGTAAGGTATAAATCTTAAACAAATAGCCAACCTTTAGCCGTTGTTTACCATCATAAACAATAACTAATACCTGGTTTTCCTAAGCTTTCCTACATTGATATTGACCAAAATAATTAGATATGACCAAAATTCTTGTAATAGAAGACCAGGAAGATATCCGCGATATCATGGGTGAGATTCTGATGGCAGAAGGTTTTAATGTCGTTGATGCAGAAGATGGTTGTCTGGGGGTTCAAACCGCCCTACAGCATAAACCAGACTTGATTATTTGCGATATTATGATGCCGGAGATGGATGGTTATAGTGTACTTACCACCTTAAGAGATAATCCTCTCAGCGCTGATATTCCTTTTATTTTTCTAACTGCTAAAGTTAGCAAAATGGATATGCGACAAGGTATGGAGTTGGGGGCAGAGGATTACTTAACAAAACCTTTTACAAGGGCTGAATTGTTGGCTGCGGTTAATGTTCAATTGGAAAAATTGAGCAAGCGCCAAGCCATTAATCTTCGTCTCAAAGAGGTGGAAGCGCAACTGAAAAAGTTAGCTTATTATGATAGCTTGACCGAATTACCCAATCAACTTTTATTACGAGAGCAATTCAATCAAATTAAGGAATTAGCTAGTAACAATGAACAGATCACTGCTATATTAACTATTGATTTAGATCGGACTTCTCATCTTAACACCGGTTGGGGAAAAGTTTACGGCGATTCTTTAATTAAGGCGATCGCTAAACGACTTCTTTCCTATGTTGGCGAAGGCGATATAGTGGCAAAGTTAAGTACTAGTGATTTTGCGGTTATTTTCACCTTTATTGATGATAAGTCTGAAGCTGAAGTGAGAGCTAAGGCTATTTTAAACGCTCTAGCTAATCCTTTTATTTTAGATAGCAAACAAGTTTTTGTTACTGCTAGTATTGGTATGAGCTTCTATCCAGAAGACGAAGAGAATATTGATAGCTTAATTAAAAATGCTAGGGCGGCTATGTGGCAAGCTCAGAGGCAAGGAGGCAATCTTTGTCAAGTTTATACCCCAGAAATAAACACCCGTTCCCAAAGGCAATTACAGCTAGAGGGGAGTCTTTATACCGCCTTAGAAAATTCTGAATTTGAGATTCACTACCAACCTCAAGTAGAGTTGAAGACAGGAAAGATTGTTGGTGCAGAAGCCTTATTACGTTGGCATCATCCTGAGTTGGGTTCAATTTCTCCAACAGAATTTATTCCCATTGCAGAAGAAACTGGTTGGATTATTCCCATTGGGGAATGGGTATTAAAAAAAGCTTGTCAGCAACTACAAAAGTGGACTGAAGAAGTAGGCAGTTTTCGAGTGGCTGTTAACCTTTCTGCCCGCCAATTTTCTCAAGAGAGTTTGCGAGAGACAATAGCACAAATCCTTCAACAGACAGATATTAAACCAGAGTTTTTAGAATTAGAAATTACTGAAAGCTTATTGATGCAAGATATTGATAATGCTATTATTACTTTACAGGAACTGCAAAAGTTAGGTATTACTATTTCTATTGATGATTTTGGTACGGGATATTCTTCTTTAGGCTATTTAAAACAGTTTCCTTTTAATAACTTAAAAATTGACCGTTGTTTTGTTCGCAATATTAACCTTGATGATAAAGATATTGCTATCACTCAAGCAATTATCAATATGGCCCATACTCTTAACTTAAAGGTGATTGCTGAAGGGGTAGAAACTCAGGGAGAATTAGATTTTCTTCGCGAACATAAATGTGATGAAATACAAGGCTATTTCTTTAGCCGCCCTGTACCAGCCCAAGAGTTAAGTTCTTTGATTCGTCAAGATAAGCGTTTATTAATTGATAATTGATAATTAATGATTTCAAGTCCAAGTACCAACAACTACTCTAACAGTACCATCATCTAAAACTTCTTCTGTTTCTATGTCAAAACCTTGTTCTTGTACAGATTGCATTAGGGTTTTATGGGCATATTTTTGGCTAATTTTATTAATAAAGTCACGCTGATTAATCTTTGCACCCCAAAAATCAGCAACGATTTCATAGTTTTCACCGTTACGGCGAAAACCTAAATCATAACCGTTACTTTGACGAATGACATATTCTGCTTCTGTGGTATTACCTTGATAACCCCGTACGTTAGTTTGGGATTCCACTTGATAGCCACATTCTTGCAAAACTTGGTGTAGAATTTCGCCGTTTTTGATTTCAACTTTGATGGTGGTGAAATGAGACATAATATTATGAAAAATTTGTGATTAAACATCTATGATTTTGGCATCACATCCATTTAGCAACAACAACTCTAATTGTGCCATCTTCTAAGGTTTCTTCTTCTTCAATGGCGAAACCTTCTACCGGGGCAGTTGCCATCAGAGTATGATAGCCATAGCGTTGGGTTAATTGGTTTAACCAATCTTGGGAATATTTGGTGCGATCATACTCAGAAATAATTGCTTCAAAGTTACCATCACTTTGCTGTTTGAAACCAATGTCATTACTCCATTTTCCAATAGAGTGACGGCGAATAACCACTTCTGCGGTTTGTTCTCGTACATCTCCTTGATAACCGTAAAGATTTTGCGCTTCTTGGTGTACTTCTACTTGATTAAAACCAACATCATCTAAGGCTTTCACCAAAGCATCAACATCGCGAATTTCTGTTCTAATTGCCGTAAAGTGGGACATAGTTAAGAAACCTCCTTTCCTATTCTAAACTTTTTATCAAAGATCATCGACAACTGATTCTTAAAAGCAATGGCAAGCTACACACGGATAACTAATCATTTATGCCTAACGGCAATGGTGAGCTATACATTGATAATTGAGCTAATTGATCATTAACAATTAATCAACTTCCAAAGGTCCAATTCCGCGCTGAATGCTGAATTTTTTTAACTCTTCTATTAATTGAGTATCCTGAGAAGCTGTCCTCGCCCCAGCTTCTGCTGCCCAATGTTTCAAATCTTCAATTTGTTGGCGGGCGATCGCCGCTAAGGGGACGGTTTCGTCAATAGCTTTTAAAATATCTTCAGTATTAAAATCCCGCCTTTGCCCGTTAATAATACTACCAAAAGCATTGTGCATACCATCAACAATTACTTGTTCAATTTCTGCACCGCTAAAATCTTGAGCTAATTTCGCCAACTTGTTGAGGTCAAATTCTCGCAAACGGCTAGGGCGTAAAGGTTGTAAGTGAACTCGGAAAATATCTTCTCTTTCTTTTTCTGTGGGTAGATTTAAGAAAAAGATTTCGTCAAAGCGTCCTTTTCGTAATAATTCTGCGGGTAAAATACGGACATTATTGGCTGTGGCGACAATAAATACCGGGGCTGTCTTTTCTTGCATCCAAGTAATCAAGCTACCAAATACCCTACGGGTTGTCCCAGAATCTCCATCAATACCGCTAGTTATATTGCCAAAGGCTTTGTCAATTTCATCAATCCACAGCACACAAGGAGCCATGGCTTCGGAGATAGCAATCATCCGTCGCACACTAGCTTCACTTTGCCCGACGATACCACCAAATAAGCGTCCTGTATCTAAACGTAACAAAGGCAAACGCCATTCATGGGCAATGGTTTTAGCAGAGAGAGATTTTCCTGTACCTTGAATACCCACAAGCAAAATACCTTTAGGGTTAGGAATACCATAACGCCTTGCTTCTTCGGTAAAAGCATCTTGGCGCATTCTTACCCATTGTTTGAGGTTTTCTAATCCTCCTACAGATTTGAGGGATTCTTGGGCGTTGTAAAATTCTAGGATACCCGTTTGCCGCACAGCTTGTTTTTTCTGAGCCAAAACCCCATCAATATCCGACTCATCTACCTGCTGTTTGGCGGCTAATCCTTTGGCTAAAACACGGCAAATGCGGGCGCGGCTTAACCCCTGACAAGCTTTGACTAACTGTTCTTTAGCTAATCCAGTCACCTTCAACTTAGCCGGCACAACTAACTGAGTAATTAAATAATCAATTTCTTTAACATTGGGTAAAGGAAAATCAATTACCGTCGCTTCCTCGCTAAACTCCGCAGGAACTTCTAAAGTATGACTAGTAAGAATCAAAGTTTTGCGATCGCGCTTTAATTCTTTAGTGAGATTCTTAATTTCCCTTACCACTGGGGCATTACGATCTAAACCAGGATTTTGTAAAATATAGTGCAGATCCCGCAACACAAAAATAGTTGCTTCCTGGCTAGAAACTTTATTAATGCGCCCCAGGGCAGCCATAACAGAACCCTTATCAGAACCATTATCACTCCAACCCCTAACCAAATCCCACAATAGCAGCTTGCGTGGTGGCTGAGATTGGGCAGCGACAGCATCAAGGACTTCTTCTACGGGTTCTTCTTCTACCGCTACTATATAAATTAAAGGATACCTCGCCCGAATCATCAAATCAATTTCTTCGACTAAGGCTTGATGGGGTTTGGGAGTCATCGGTTATCAGTTATCAATGAACAATAGACTTTATCGGTAATAAGCACGGCTTGCTGTTGCCGTTAGGCATTAGTTACCAGTTTAGTTTAGTTTAATTTAACTTATAAAAATTGTTATTGATTATGAAAGCCATCTTGCTTTCTTTGGCTAAACCATTTAGATTTTCTTCCTTCTGGCTTGTGGCTATAGCTGCAATCTTAAACACTATTTATTTGATTGTAATTTGGAGAATCAAAGATACTTCTCACTTTGGTATGAGTCTTATTTTTGGTATTGCAGTTTGCTCTCTTCTTTGGGAAAAACGTCATCACTTCAAAAGAGAAACAACCGTTATTCCTGGTTTTTTCGGAGGATTACTGATTGCTTTAATCTTCTGGAGAAGTATCGCCATAATAAATATGAGCTTTCTACCTTCTTTCCCTCAATACCTTTTACCGCTTTTACCGCTACGACTGATACCTTTTATCACTTGTCTGGCAATTGTTTTACTTACTTCTGGTTTCAGAGGTTTGAAACAATACTGGCAAGAACTAATTATCTTTTTCACTTTGGGAATTAAAGTATTAATTTATCCTTTTGTAGATCCTTCTCCTATTGTTGCTAAGTTTTCTTCTTTACTCCTTATCTATTTAGGATTTGATGTATCAATCCAAGGAGAAAAAATAATTCTCCCGACAGGAGGTATAACAGTACTACAAGACTGCTCTGGCTTGGAAAGTATGCTTTATCTTTTTGGCTTAGCTATAATCTTTCTCTTCATGTTTCCTTTGGCCAATTGGCGTAAAAGAATCCTGGTTTTAATAGCTGCTATCCTGTTAGGATTTGCTATTAACGGAGTCAGGGTTGCTTTCTTAGCTGCTTTAGTTGCTTCCCATCATCAAAAAGCTTTTACTTACTGGCATATAGAAGGTGGTTCTTTGATTTTTGGAGGGATTTCTGTATTAGCATTTGGCGTATTCTGTTTAGTTTTACTCCAGCAAGAAACCTTGGGAGAAGGTAATAGGTAAGCAATCAAAATCACCCTCTATTTCTATGTCTTTTGCGTAAGTCCTGTTAATATTTTAGTCAGGAGGGGCTTGTTAAGATTTTTGATGAGTAAATCAACTTTAGTAAAACCCGTCCCTACCTTACCCAACTTTTAATTAACGCTGCTTCCTTTTCCAATGAACCTAACAGAAGAAATACTTTCTCAACAACCCGATAATATTCTCCAACGTTTGCGAGGGGCAGATGGGGTTTGGCAAAGTTTAAAGGAGGGTAATACTACTATTCCTCAAGTTGTGGTAGAAAGTGATGAATTTTTGGCAGAGGTGGATTGGGATGTGGTTATTTGTGGGGGAACTTTGGGAATTTTTATTGCTGCTGCCTTGCAAAAACAGGGTTGGCGAGTGGCGGTAATTGAACGAGAAATTTTGCGAGGTAGGGATCAGGAGTGGAATATTTCTCGCCAGGAATTGGATGTTTTTCTAGAGTTAGATTTGCTTTCTCAAGCAGAATTGGTGGAGGCGATCGCTACAGAATATAATCCGGCACGGGTAAGTTTTTTTGAAGGGGCGGAAGTTTGGGTAGAAGATGTTCTTAATATTGGTGTTGATCCTGTCTTTCTTTTAGCAACATTAAAAGAAAAATTTCTTAGTTTGGGGGGCAAGTTATGGGAAAAAACTCCTTTTACCAAAGCTACGGTTCATCCTGATGGTGTGTTAATTGAAGCAGGGGAAGTTAAGTTTAAAACCCGCTTACTAATTGATGGTATGGGTAACTTTTCTCCTATTGCTAAACAAGCTAGAAAAGGAGAGAAACCCGAAGGAGTATGTTTGGTGGTGGGGAGTTGTGCTAAGGGTTATCCGGACAATAAAACTGGGGATTTGATTGTTTCTTTCACTCCCATTACTAATCAATGTCAATATTTTTGGGAAGCTTTTCCAGCTAGGGATGGGAGAACAACTTATTTATTTACCTATTTAGATGCTCATCCCCAACGTTTTAGCTTAGAGTTTCTCATGGATGAGTACTTGCGGCTTTTACCAGCATATCAGGGGGTAGAACTGTCGCAATTACAATTTGAACGTTTTCTATTTGGTTTCTTTCCTGCCTACCGTCAAAGCCCTTTACGGCTACCCTGGAGTCGTATTCTCCCTATTGGTGATAGTAGTGGTTCCCAATCTCCAGTAAGTTTTGGCGGTTTTGGTTCAATGATTCGCCATCTTAAGCGGTTGAGTTGTGGGATTAATGAAGCTTTGCAAGAAGAACAATTGAGTAATAAATCCTTGGTTTTATTGCAACCTTACCAACCAAATATAGCGGTTACGTGGTTATTTCAACGTACCATGAGTGTGGGAATTGAGCAGAATTTAGCCCCGAATCAAATTAACCAATTATTGAGTGGTGTATTTGAGAATATGGATAAGTTAGGGGATGAAGTGTTGCGCCCTTTTTTACAGGATGTTGTACAGTTTTCTGCCCTTTCTCAAACTCTATTGTTAACCTCTTTAACTAAACCAGGTTTAGTCGTTCCGGTAATTCCCCAAGCGGGAATAATGACTCTTTTAGATTGGTTAATTCATTATTTTAATTTAGGGATTTACCGCTTTTTATATTCTTTTAGTAAAGTATTAATACCACTAACTAAAAATTTAAGTTCCCAGCAACAATATTATTGGCATCGTTATATTGATAGTTGGTTTTATGGTTCGGGACAAGATTATGAAGGATAGGTTTTTAAGGCAGAACAAAAAATATTAATACAATCACGAACCTTATTCGCAACCTAGCTAAAAACTATATGCAAGAGATTATTACAATTGAAGGGGGTTTAGGGCCAATTCAGGCTTCATCCTCTCCCCTAAGTTTAGAAATTTCACCTTTAACAGTATTTATTGGGCCGCAAGGAACAGGCAAATCTCTTGTTAGCCAACTTTTATATTTTTTTCGTAACACTAAATACTTATTTTATAACTATTTTAACCAAGAAGAGCCACAAAAAACGGTAAGAGAAGTTTTAGACGGTATTCGTGCAGGGGAACTGACAAATAGAGCTTTAGCTTCATTTTTGACTACTGATAGAGTATCTGTTCAATACCAAAGAGAACAAATTGAGCGTCAAACTAATTTTTACAAAATTAATCGTCAAATTAACGCTGGAGGTTCATTTAGAAATGAAGTAGATCAATGGAGTAGAGAGTTAGCTGAAAATCCTTTACTTGCCGGTAAAATAACTCCTAATGCCCTATTTATTCCTGCAGAACGTACTTTTTTCTCTCGATTTATTAATGCCGAGCCAACAATTTTTGGTAACGCTTCTTTAGCTATAACTATGCAAGAGTTTGCTAAAATACTTTTAAGTAAAGTAGCAGAAATCCACATTTTATGGGAGAATGATCCAGAACAAAAACCTCCTCAAGCTCAAGAGATTGATAACTTAATTACAGCTTCTTTAGGGGGAAGGGTGGCATCAGCTAGAAGAGGCCCCTATGCCCGTAAATGGCAGTGGATACCCAAAAACAGTGAACAAGAATTAGAGATAGAAATGGCTTCTTCTGGTCAAATGGGAAGTTGGCCTTTAATTGCAACTGCACAGGCTTTATTTGCTTGGCCTAAATTAGAAAGACCTTTATTTATACATATAGAAGAACCAGAAACCCATCTCCATCCTGCGGCTCAAGTTGCCATTGTTAAAGTTATCGCCTATTTGGTAAATCAAGGTTTTCATTTAGTAGTGACCACTCACTCAATTGTAGTACTATATTTGCTCAATAATTTAACTTTGGCTGAGCAACAATTGGGAAATAAAGCAGTAGAAAATTTCCCTGAGACTCAAGCAAGAATCTCTCCTAAAAATATCTCTGCTTACCTTTTTAATAATGGTGAAGTAAGTAATATAGTTGACAATTCAGGACAAATAGATGAAGGATTATTGAGTAGTGTACTTGGAGATTTAGAAGTGGAATTTAATCACTTACAAACTTATGGACTTTGGGAATAACTAAAAGTGAGAAGAAGGTCTTTAGGAAAAAACAAGTCTTTACCTTGCACAGGATCTGAACTTCCTAAAGGATTTAATTCTGTTTTTTGTACCGCTTCAGCAACTTGCTTAGATGATTGCTGTTTGCTACTACAGATAGAGGATGAAGTGATATTATATGACCAACCAAATAAAGCTTACTATTGGGTAATATTGCAAGCAGATGAAATTCAGTTAGTAGCCTGTAATTTAGAAGGATATGCAGATTTAGCTGCTAAAAGTAATCATTGGCAAGGTAGACGCGCTGACTACTTGATTGCAGGTTGGTACGGGGGGAATTGTTATCAATAATGAAAAACAAGCTGAGGATAAATTGGCACAACTTGAGGAAAGTATAGATCAGGTTATGTATCAGCTTAATAGTCACATTGATAATTCTTCTCTATTCACAGAAGCTTGTGATAAACCTAATCAATATAGAGTAATTGGTGTGGTAATAGCCCCTGCTGGCATACGTGGTATATCAAGAAATAAGTATAGTAAAAGAATTAGGAAAGATAACTACAACGCCTTCCTGACGATGATGCCTCCTGAACGTTTGAAAGAGTGCCAAATTACTTGGGGCCAATTATTAAGAAGTATTGTCGAGGATAATTAACTTTAATCAAGTGTTAGCATGGTAGGGATTTTTACCAGCTTTTTAGTTTCAATATGCTTCTACCGTCGTTGAAACCTGTAGCATAAAGGAAACTTGCTTAATGACTTGGAAAAGAATTTTTTTAACCTTCACTATTTTAGGGGCAGTACTTTGTACTTTATTTTCCTTAGCAGGTTATTTAGGAGGGTTTGAACGCTGGTTAGAATTAACAGTTCATTTTCGCTTCCAGTATTTGATTTTAAGCGTAATCTTGCTAATTATACTGGCTATTTTTCGTCAAGGAAAGTGGTGTTTACTGTGTTTATTTTGTATCAGTCTTAATGCAGTAGAGGTTGTACCTTGGTACATGAATAATTCAAAAGTGAATACGTCTCAATCTGGAGAGACTATTAAGGTGATACAAAGTAATATTTTGAGTAGTAATCAGAATTATGCTGAATTTATTAACTTAGTTAAAGCAGAAAAGCCTCAGATATTAGTAGTTCAAGAATTAAATGAACCTTGGGCAAAAGAATTAGAAAGTATTAACAATATTTTACCCCATAGTTTTGTTCTGCCCCAAGAAAACAATTTTGGTATGGGAATTTATAGCAGCTTTCCTTTAGAAAATCAGTCAACAAAGTGGCTAACCGCCCAGATTCCAGAATTAATTGCTGATATAGAAGTTGCCGGGAAAACAATTAACTTAACCGCTATTCATCCTGTACCACCGATTAATGAGTCTTACTTTTACTTACGTAACCAACAGCTAGAAGAAACTAGTAAATATCTTCAACAAAGTAATGTGGAAAAAATTGTTTTAGGAGACTTAAATTTAACGATGTGGTCGCCTATTTATCGCAGCTTTGTTCGTACTACAGGTTTGGTAAATGCTCGTTTAGGATTTGGTGTCTTACCAACTTGGCCAACTAATATTTTACCCCTACGGATTCCTTTAGACCATTGTTTGGTTAGTCCAGAAATAACGGTTGCTAATATAAAAGTTGGTGCAAATATTGGCTCAGATCATTTGCCTTTAATAGCTGAATTAGTAATATATTAACTAATCAGGAAACGGCATTTGTAAGTTGGGTTAGGGATCAGCGTAACCCAAAAGCTAGTAATATTAAAGGTTAGCTATAGATGATAGTTTTTTTGTTAAACCAGGTATATCAAGGTTTATAGTAAATACAAATCACAAAACCTAATATTTCTTTTGTTGGGTTACCGCAAGACAGAGTTGTTGTGTATTTCGCTTTGATATCTTTACGCTTAACCCAACCTACTTAATGCTAAAGTTAGTAAAAATGTTGGCTTCAAAAAGCTTATTAGCCATTCGCCATGAACAGTCAGCCAAAGTGCCAATATGTTAAATCAGTCCCTTGAGCAGCGTTTTAGTTTTTCTGCTTGGAAAATACGCAGACTTACCCGTTTGCTTATTTTAGCAGTTTCAATTTTAGCTCTCAATATTCAAGTAATTACTTTAGCTAGTTCTTTATTTTTAAACAAAGTTGGCTCAGAAAAATTACCTTTATTTTTTATCTTAATTGGTTTAGTTTCTGTCCCCGCCTATGCTTTATTTTCTCCTTTAGTAGACCGTTATAGCCGTCCTCAACTTTTTCGCTATGTCCTTTTCATCGGCATAGTAGTCATTTTACTAATGCGCCTAGCAATTAATTCAGGTAGCTTAGTAATTTATTATCTCCTGTTCATCTTTGCCAGTTTTTCCTGGGATTCTCAAGTAAATATTCTTTGGCCTAGCTTACTTAATGATTATCTTACTTCCTTAGAATATAAACGCTACACTTCCTTAATTGGTATGGCTCAAGCGGTAGGCATCCTACTAGGAGGTGCATTAGTTAGTGTTATTTCTGCCTATCTTCCGACTAGAAATATCCTCATTGCCCTGCCTTTAATGTATGGGTTGGTTATTCTACAATTATTCCTTTTGGAAAGGTCAGAAAGGCGTTTAGAAAGCAATACCAAAGAAGAATCCGTAGGCATTTGGCAGACTTTGAAAACTTTTCCTGAACAAGTTAAAAACTACCAAATTATTTTCTTTCTTGCTGCTAGTAGTTTTTTAGTGGTTATTTTAATTGTTATTGCTGAGTATGAATGTTTTAGTGTCTATTCCCAAACCTTCACCGATGACCAAGAATTAACTCGTTTCTTAGGTTTATTGAGGGTGGTTTATAGTGTTGTGCAACTCTTCGTCCTCTACGGTTTCACCCAGCCTCTATTACAAAGATTGGGGGTAGGAACAATGAGTTTAGTTTATCCCATCACTACCTTAATTAGCTTCATTTCCTTGGGGTTAAACTTTTCTCTTCCTGCGGCGATCGCAACTAGTGTTAACAGCGAATCTTTAAATAAAAGTATTAACCTACCTGTTCATAACCTCAACTATAACGCCGTCCCCTATCAAATAATTGGTAGAGTTAGGGCTTTTAGCGATGGCTTTCTCTATGCTTTAGGACAAATTTCTGCCGGAGTATTACTTTGGGCTGCCCATTCCTTCTTAACCTTGGTACAAATTACTTGGTTAGGTATTGCCCTCAGCCTCCTGTTTTTCCTCCTGCGTTATCCCATGGGGAAAAAGTACTTTGAATCTTTAGAAGGAATGCTTCGTTCTGGTTCTGTTAATCTAGATGATATTAGTGAAGGTTTAACGCAACTTCCCCCTCAATCAAGTTCTGTCATTAAAGAATTAATTACCAGCGAAGAACGTTATACAAAAATTAAAGGGTTGGAATTAGCCATAGGTTTAGGGCAACCTAGCCAATTCTTAGAAGATGTGGAAGAATTATTTCCTAATGCCCATCCAGATGTGCGAGATGCTAGCGTTAAACTACTCAGCAGCAACCCCGACACAGAAACAATTAATCGTTGTCAAGAACTATTAAAAGCCCAAAATCATTCCTTAAAAGCATTAGGTTTAGAAGTCCTCATCGCCAGTCAACATCATCTTGATGAAGAACAAATACGCAGTTGCCTGAAAGATAATAGCCAAGAAATTCGTGCCTTAGCCTCCGTCGCCGCCACTCAAACTGAGGCGATCACCAATCCAGAAATTAAACAAACCTGTGCCAAATTATGGCAATCTGAATTAGATCAAACCACTGGAAAAGCCATCGTTAGGGTAGTTGCTTTTGGAGGTGGTAGAGAGTTAATTCATCCCCTCAAAGAAATTCTTTTACGGGGTAGTGGGGAGGTGATTAGGAAAGGATTAGAAGCTTTAGCCAACATCGCCCGTCCCCAGGATGAAGAATTGGCACAAATAGCCGTAACCCAATTAAACCATCCTGATCCCACCGTTAGAGCCACCGCCTTTGAAGTCTTAAGAATAGCCCGTAGTGAAGAAATGTTGAACTATGTGGTTAATGGCTTAGAAGATCATGACTCCCAAGTGCGACAAAAAGCGGCTATGGCACTGGCGGCATATGGTGAACAGGGTTTATCCTTAGCTAAGGAAAGTCTCCTCTCTGCTAACCAAAATCTCGTAGAAGCGGCGATCGCCGCCATAGGTCAAATTCGTATTAGAAAGGCTAGCGACATCCTCTACGACTATCTCAGCCCCGACTTCCAAGAAATTTCCCATACCCGTCAGTGGCAACAAAAAATCCCCCTCCATACCCCAAGCTGGCAACCATTAGCCATTGCCATCGCCGACTATCACCAGCGCTTAATTCAACGGGTACTCTACGTCCTTTCCTGCTTAGGACACGCCCGCACCGTTAATACTGTCAAACGCCTACTTTATAGCACCGATAAAAGGGAATTAGCCAACGCTATAGAAACCTTAGCCTCTTTAAGAGATCGACGTTTTGTACTCCCTTTAATGCCTATTTTAGAGGGTTTAGCCAACGAAGAAGCCCCAGGAACACCTATTTCAGCCAACTCTTTTTGGATGCGGACAAAAGGTTATAAGCTACTCTTAGAAGCCCTCGAAGCCAAAGATCGCTGGATCAGGATCGGGGCTTTAATTGCCTTAGCGGGGCTTTCTTCTGCTTTAAGCAAAGATCCAGATCCCTTAGTTAAAGCAGTTGCTAAAGAGATTTTTCGTCCTTTAGATGAACAACCAGCTTCCCTGAACTTTTTTATGAAACGCTTACTTTTACTAAAAAAGGTTGCACTTTTTAAAAACCTCTCTTTAGATGAGCTATTATTAATCGACCGTGCCTTAGAACAAGAGCAATTCTTAGCCGGAGAAACCATCTTCACCGAAGGCAGTTGGGGAGAACATTTTTATATTATTGCTGAAGGGAAAGTACGTATTGTTAAAAAGGTGGAAGAAGAAGAAAGGGATCTGACTTTTTTAATTCCCGGACAACATTTTGGTGAAGTTGCTTTATTTGATGATGCCCCCCGGTGGAATGGTGCGATCGCAGTGGAAGATTGTACTTTATTTAAGTTAGAAAAAAGTAGTTTTATTAGCTTAATTACCCAACGTCCTCACATTGTTTTAGAAATCTGTCGCTTTTTCAGCCAGCGTTTACGAGAAACCGACAAATACTTTCCGGTTAAGTTATTGGCTGCGTCGGGAGAGTTATTGGGTAATCGCTAATTGCTAGTTGCTAGTAACATATATAAATCGCTGTCGGTGTCAATATAGAAATGGCGCGATCGCAAAGACAATCAGGCAGCTATTAGTAAGTTAGGGGAATATAGGCAACTATCTCATTTAGTGAGAACTTACATTAATTTTTGTACTAAGTGGGTTGATGGCTTATTTGATTAGAACTTACGCAGTAAAATGACAAATAAAGAGTTGAAGCTATCGGGTTCGTGTGATAGTCAATAGTCAACAGTTTACTGCTTATAGGTTTCAGTATTCAAAGATATCCCAAGCTTATTGCGTAGTGCTATACATGAAGTTCCAGAAACAGCCTTTAACTACTAAAGTCGCTACCTCCTTCCTGTTTCTTTCTCTTCTCACAGTAGGAGTTGTAGGAGGAGTAGCTCATATTAGGGCTAGGGAAGCTCTCAAACAAGCAGCTTTTGACCGACTTAATGTTACTGCAAGATTAAAAGAAAAAGAAATTGCCCGTTGGTTTGAAAATCAGCAACGGGACTTTCTTTTAACGACTCAATTTCCTGATGTACAAGAGAATCTACAAATACTGACTAATCCCACCGCTTCCAAAACTCAACAGCAAGATGCTTATGGCTTACTTTCAAAATACCTTGGTAAAGTAATCACTTTTAAACCTAACTTCAGAAAAATTTCCCTCCTTAACCGCAGTAACCAAATTATTCTCTCCACCAAAAAAGCGAATGAGGGGAATTATGAAATTGGTACAAACTTAACTTATATTGAGGAAGTTGAGTCAGGAGATACCTTTGCACCCATCTTTTATGTTTCCCCCATGACAGGCAAACCCGCAGTCACCTTAGCTACACCTTTAAAGAATCAAGCAGGGGATCGCCAAGGGATGATTTTAACAGAGCTTAACCTAGAACAAATTGATGGCATTGTCAGAGAAAGTATGGGCTTGGGGGAAAGCGGAGAGACATATTTAGTTGGTTCACTCATAACTAAAAATGTTTTTATTTCTAAAGCAAATACTCCTAATCCTAACCAACAAAACTCTGAAGGTATAACCAGCCAAGGTATTGATCGGGCAATGAGTGGCGAAAGTGGTACTCAGTTGTATCGCAATTATGCAGGAGTCCCGGTAATTGGGGTTTATCGTTGGTTGAATGATCAAGATATTGCTTTGTTGGTGGAAATGGAACAAAAGGAGGCTTTTACTCCAGCTAGAGAGCTTGCTGTCACTATTGTTTTAGTAGGGCTAGCCGCAGCAGCTATTTTGTTGGTAGGAGTGTATTGGTTATCTCGCCAGTTAACCCTGTCTCGGCAGCAACTGGAAATTAAAGCCCAAGAAGCAGATACTGCAAACCGCGCTAAGAGCGAGTTTTTAGCGAATATGAGTCATGAATTGCGTACTCCCCTTAATGCTATTCTTGGTTTTGCTCAACTGCTAGATCGTGATACGACTTTAAGTTCTCAACAAAAGGATTTTTTAGCTACCATTAACCGTAGCGGTGAACATCTCCTCGATTTAATTAATGATGTGCTGCAAATGTCGAAAATTGAGGCGGGTAAAACAGTTTTAGCCCCAGAAGTTTTTGACTTGCATAGTCTTTTGCAAACTCTCCATTCCCTGTTCCAAGTTAGGGCAGCAGCAAAAGGACTAACCCTTAATTTTCATCTTGATCCTGACTTACCCCAACATATTCTTACCGATGAAGGCAAACTGCGCCAAGTTTTAATCAACCTGTTAAGCAATGGGATTAAATTTACCCCAAAAGGAAGCGTAACCTTAACAGCAAACTGCAAACAATGGCAAAAATCTCTCCCAGCCTATCCCCTTACTTCCTCACCTCCTCAGCCTAAAATCTTTCGTCTGTGTTTCGGTGTTGAAGATAGTGGCATCGGCATTGCCGAAGCAGAATTAGACCAGCTTTTTCGTCCTTTTGTACAAACAGCTAGCGGTGTCAAAACTCAAGGTGGTACAGGCTTAGGACTAACAATTAGCCGTAAATTCATTCAATTAATGGGGGGGGGATATTCAAGTTCAGAGTAGTTTGGGAAAGGGTTCTAACTTTCAATTTACCATCAAAGTTACTATTGCCCAACCAAAGGTAGTTGCAGAATCTTTAACCGAAAGGAGAGTGGTGAAAATTGCTCCTCACCAACCAACTTACCGCTTGTTAGTTGCTGATGACAAAGAAGAAAATCGTAACCTTTTAGTACAACTGCTGCAAACCGTTGGTTTCCAAACTCAAACAGCTACTAATGGGGCTGAGGCGATCGCCCAATGGCAAACCTGGCAACCTGATTTAATTTGGATGGATATGCGGATGCCTGTTGTAGATGGTTATGAAGCAACCAGGAAAATTAAGGCCCAAGCAACTTCTTCTCAACAAAAAGCTAAAATTATTGCCCTCACTGCTGCGGTTTTTGCAGAACAACAGGAGCATATTTTAAAGGCGGGTTGCGATGATATTGTTCGCAAACCTTTCCGGGAAAAGATTATTTTTGAAAAAATAGCTCAACACATAGGAGTTAAATATATCTATGAAGGGGAATCTCAGTCTCCCTTGCCCGAAGCAACCCCAACAGCCTTAAACTCTGAAACCTTAAAAATAATGCCCCCAGAATGGCAAGAAAAACTCTATCAAGCCGCCGTTGAGGTAGATGGAGAGGCGATTTCCCAGTTAATAGAGCAAATTCCGTCCCATAGGGAGTCTTTGGTTACAGGACTAGCACAGTTAAATCGCAGTTATGATTTTGATGGGATTATCGAATTGTTGCAAGGTATGACGAAAAAAATTGACAATTGACAATTTGGATTCAACACATAAGCTGTCAGGCATTTAATTTACTTATTAGGTTTGATGGGGAGATAGGGAGATAGGGAGATGGGGGGAGGGTTTTAGGGCTTATTTCCTAGTTGAGTAATACACAGTTTAAATGCACATCAGCTTACTCTCATGGCAATTTTCATATTTCTATTAGCCATTAGCAAAAGTAAGAATAAACACTCCTTTATATAGAACTAGTTTATGAATTTTCCGGTTTATTTACAGCTTGGTACTTGGCAAATTCATCCTCATCCTATCTTTGAATTATTGGGTTATGTAGTTGCTTTCCGCTTATTATTGAGACGTAATTTGCGTCGAGGAGATACTATTTCTTTTAGTCAACGTAGTTCTGTCGTTGTGGGGGGAATGTTAGGTGCTTTATTGGGAGCAAAGTTATTAGTTTTAATACAACATATTTATTTAATAGAACAAAGCTGGGCAAAATTACTATTATTATTGGTACAAGGAAAAACTATTGTTGGTGCATTGCTCGGAGGATTGATTGGGGTTGAGTTAACTAAAAAGATCATAGGTGTAAAACGTTCAACAGGAGATGTTTTTGTTTATCCTTTAATTGTTGGTATGGCTATTGGTAGGATTGGTTGCTTTTTAACAGGATTAAGCGATCGCACCTATGGTATAGCCACAAGTTTACCTTGGGGAGTTGATTTTGGCGACGGTATTCTTCGACATCCTACACAAATTTATGAAATCATTTTTCTAATTGCCTTGCTGATTAGTTTGAGAATTTGCCAAAAGTATTTAACAGTTGAGGGGGATTTGTTTAAGTGGTTTATGACAATTTATTTAAGCTTCCGTTTCTTAATTGATTTCCTCAAACCAGATTTTCATCTCCTATTAGGTTTAAGTGCAGTTCAAATAGCTTGTTTAGCAGGATTAATTTATTATCTAATTAAGCAACTTTCTTCGCAAAAAGCTGAAGAAAAAAACTATTGATAATAGAGAGATAGCCAATCTAAAACTCGGCTTCTCGAAAATACTTGGAAAATGGGCTACCTTTACAAATTATAATTGATAACTGAAAAATGCCTACTCGTAACTACCTATTCCATTCCTTAACCAATAGTGTTTGTTCCCAATGTTTAACCAAAGTTGAAGCAAAGATTATTTTCCGCAACGATAAAGTTTATTTACTTAAAAACTGCCTCCATCATGGTAGAGAAGAAGTTTTAATAGCTGATGATGTTGAGTATTACAAAAAATCCCTAGAATTCATTAAACCAGGAGACTTACCTCTCAAGTTTAATACTCCAATTAAATATGGTTGTCCTTATGATTGTGGTTTGTGTCCTGATCATGAACAACATAGTTGTTTGACGTTAATTGAAATTAGCGATCGCTGTAATCTTTCTTGTCCTATTTGTTATGCCGATTCTGGTCAAGCAGAATTTTCTTCTCTTTCTCAACAGAGGAGAAAACATCGTAGTTTAACTGAAATAAATCGGATGTTGGAAGTAATTGTAGCTAACGAAGGAGAACCACAAGTTGTCCAACTTAGTGGCGGTGAACCAACTATTCATCCTGAATTTTTCGCCATTATGGATTTGGTTAAAACTAAACCCATTCAACATTTAATGATTAATACCAATGGCATAAAAATTGCTCAAGATCGAGAATTTTGCCAGAGATTGAGTCAATATATGCCGGGGATTGAAATTTATTTACAGTTTGATAGCTTTGAATCAGAATCCTTAAAAGAGTTACGGGGAGTAGATTTAAGAACTATTCGAGAACAAGCGATCGCCCACCTTAATGAGTTTAATATTTCCACTAATTTAGTTGTTACTTTGAAAAAAGGACTTAACGACAAAGAAATAGGTAAAATTATTGAATATGCGGTAGGGCAAAAAGCAGTACGTGGAGTCACATTTCAACCTATTCAAGCAGCAGGAAGATTAGAAGGATTTGCTCCAGCCAAAGATAGATACACCCTAACAGAAGTTAGGCGTTCAATTCTAGAGCAAAGTAACTATTTCAAACCAGAAGATATTTTACCTATTCCTTGCCATCCAGACTGTCTAGCAATGGCCTATGGCTTAAAAGTAAAGGGTGAGATTATACCTCTAACAAGTTTGTTGCAACCCCAAGAATATGTTGACATTGCCCCGAATAGCATCCTTTATGAACAAGACGAAGATTTAAAAAAGAAAATCTTCGACCTATTTTCCACTCGCCATTCTCCTCAATCTGCCACCACTTCCTTAAAACAATTACTTTGTTGTTTACCAATGCTTCCTGTTCCCCAAGGTATCACCTACGAAAATATTTTTCGTATTACTATTGTCCAATTTCTAGACCGTTATAACTTTGATGTTCGTTCGGTAAAACGCTCTTGCATTCACATAGTTCATCCTGATGGGAGGATTATTCCTTTTGATACTTTTAATATGTTTTATCGCCCCGGTATTAAAATAGAGAACAGAACAATAAGTTAAAGAGAGTGTTTTAATCTTTGGTATCTCAAATCAAACATTATGTCTCAAAATAATGAAAGCTTCAAAATATTCCTCGGCGTTGTTATTTTATTTGCCTTTCATATTGCTGCTATTGTTGCTTATTGTCTGATTGCTTTATTGCTAAATACTGGTTTATATGATTCTAGTGTTGCTATCTTTGCCTTTCTAATTTTTGGTATTGGCATATCCCAAATTATATATGTAATCCCAATAGTAATAATTTTAAGATCCCGTAGAGAGTTTGCTTTAATGAAAGGAGTAATTATTGGTGCTGTCATTACCGCCCTCTTAAACGGTGGTTGCTGGTTATTATTGACTCTCCCCTCTACATAACCAAGGAATCTGAAATAGTAAATGTTTGCTATAGGTAGTGAGAGTTAAGGATAAAACTTTTGCCTCTTGCCTTCTTCGATTAGCAAGATTTATCTCGTAACTACAATGCTAAAATAACTTCTAACAAGTCAATAATTTAGAGTCAGCTTTACTTAATCTCTTTTTGTTACCAATAGAGAGAAAAAAGCCAAATAATGAAACTATACCAAAACCCCTCTCAATGGCAAGTAGCAACAATCCTTTGTATTGGCGTATTTGCTATTTCCACAGCCGCCATCTTTATTCGTTTAGCCATCGAAACTGCTCAAATAAAAGGAATCGGTTTTAGCCTTTTTATTGCCGCTTCTCGCCTCACCTTAGCTTCTTTAGTCCTTATTCCCACTATCCCTTTTTTAGAGCAAAAAACCATTCCCAAAAAGGGATTTTATTATGCCACTGCTGCGGGAATTTGCTTGGCTTTACACTTTGCTACTTGGATTACTTCTCTCTCCTTTACCTCCATAGCAGCCTCCACAACCTTAGTAACCACAAATCCGATTTGGGTAGCCTTATTTTCTTGGCTTTGGTATCAAGTCAAACCCCACAAATTAACCATAATTGGTATTGGCATCGCTTTACTAGGAAGCCTGATTATTGTCGGTGGTGATACTGGGGAAACAGAGGTTAGTACAAATCCTTTATTAGGTAACTTCCTGGCTTTAATAGGGGCTTGGATGGCTAGTCTTTACTTACTTTTAGCCCGTGAAGCCCAAAACGAAAGTTTTAGCACTGGAAGTTATGTAACCATCGTTTATAGTACAGCCGCAGTAGTACTTTTGCCTTTGCCTTTACTATTCGGAATAAGCTACTTTGGTTATCCGAGCGACGTGTATCTCTACATTTTACTAATGGCTATATTATCCCAGGTAGTAGGTCACACTAGCTTGAATTGGGCAGTACGCTGGCTTTCTCCTACCTTAGTAACCTTAGCAATTCTCCTCGAACCCATCGGCTCAAGTTTAATGGGATTTGCTATTTTTGGTGAAATTCCTCATAATCTAGTCCTGTTAGGGGCTGGAGTCGTACTAATGGGTGTGGCTTTAGCCATTTTTGGTGTCACAGAAGAAGAGCAAAAAAATTATCCTTAACTAGAAGAATTTGGTTAAAGTCCCACATCGGGTAATAATTAAAAAGATTGGTTGGTAAAAGGAATCATTGCATGGTAACGACGGACGGACGACCTGCCCCCCCAAAAACGCCCTCAGTCTTTGATGTTAAGGGTTATTTACAAGAGCAAAAGCAGATTGTTAATCAAGCTTTAGACTGCTCTGTTCCCGTGACTGAGCCGATAAAAATTTATGAAGCAATGCGCTATTCCCTGTTAGCCGGGGGGAAGCGCCTGCGTCCTATTCTTTGTCTGGCAACTTGTAACATGATGGGAGGGACATCAGAAATGGCCATGCCCACTGCTTGCGCCTTAGAAATGATCCATACCATGTCCTTAATCCACGATGATCTTCCTGCCATGGATGACGACGATTATCGCCGGGGTAAGTTGACAAATCACAAAGTTTATGGTGAAGATATCGCTATTTTAGCAGGGGACGGCTTACTATCCTATGCTTTTGAATATATTGCTACTCAAACTAAAGGTGTAGAAGCATCCCAACTTCTCCAAGTCGTTGCTCATTTAGCCCGTGCTGTGGGTGCAGGGGGTTTAGTTGGTGGGCAAGTTATTGATTTAGAGTCAGAAGGAAAGTCAGATATTTCCTTAGATACTCTCAACTATATTCATACCCATAAAACAGGTGCTTTATTAGAAGCTTGTGTAATTTGCGGAGCTACTTTAGCGAAGGCATCTTCCCAAGATACACAAAGACTTTCTAACTACGCTCGTAATATTGGCTTAGCATTTCAGATTATTGATGATATCTTAGACATCACAGCAACTAAAGAGGAACTAGGCAAAACTGCTGGCAAGGATCTTCAAGCTCAAAAAGCAACTTATCCTAGCTTGTGGGGATTAGAAGAGTCGAGGAAACAAGCCCAAAAATTGGTAGATAAGGCTATTGCCCAATTAGAACCCTATGGGAAAAAAGCTTTACCTTTACAAGCGATCGCTCAATTTATTACTGCTCGTAAAAACTAAGTTTTCCCTTTTTATTTTGCTTAAATTGCCGATTTTAAATGAGATACCATGCAAGATTTTAACAACATCTTAGACAATAATGTCCTACTGATGGCTGTCCTTGCTTGTCTGAGCGCTCAAGGATTGAAATTGGTGATTGAGTGGATTAGACATCGCAAGGTAGATATTAAGTATTTGGTTAGTACAGGGGGAATGCCTAGCGCTCACTCAGCCTTAGTTGGAGCCTTAGCCACAGGAGTGGGGCAAACTATGGGCTGGTCTAGTCCTGATTTTGCGATCGCTTGTCTTTTTGCTGTGATTGTTATGTATGATGCCGCCGGAGTACGCCAAGCAGCCGGAAAACAAGCTCGTATTCTTAATCAAATTATTGATGAGTTATTTCAGGAAGATAAAGAATTTGATGAAGAAAGGTTAAAAGAATTATTAGGTCATACTCCTTTCCAAGTTTTGGTAGGTTTGGCTTTAGGAATTGGTATTTCTCTGATGTTAGGAAAAATTTGGTAATATTTAGTTTCAACAACAACTTAATTGAGTGTACAATAGCTAGCTAAACTCTCCTCACTAAAGATGAGATTCATTAGTCCTAAAACCGACTTTGCCTTCAAGAAAATATTTAGCTCCGATGGGAGTCAAGATATTCTCATCTCTTTCCTCAATGCCACCATCTACTCTGGGGATTCTGTCATTGAAGACTTGAAAATTATTGACCCTTATAACCCTAGTGACACAGTTGATTTAAAAGATAGCTATCTTGATGTTAAAGCAGTATTGAAAGATGGCACAAGCGTTATTATTGAGATGCAGGTCTGGAATGTAGAGGCTTTTAAAAAACGAGTAGTTTATAACCTTTGCAAAACTTACGGTAATCAACTTAAATCAGGACAAGGATATTCTGACCTTAGTCCAGTTATTGCTTTAACTATCACTGACTTTACTTTATTTTCCTTAAGCCAAAAAGTAATTACTCGTTTCTATTTCCAAGAAGAAGAAGAAAAAATTGCTTATCAAGAGGGAGAGTTAAAACTAGTATTTATAGAATTGCCTAAGTTTGACAAAAAACTAGAAAATTTAGAAAGCGTTACAGATAAATGGATTTATTTTATTAAAGAAGCACCAAATTTAGAAGTGATTCCAGAAAAAATGGGGGAAATACCCCAGATTAAAAAAGCCTTGAACATAGCAAATCAAGCGAGCTTAAGCGGAGAAGAATTAGAGAAGTTACATAAACAGGAAATGTTTATTGCTGACCGTCAGGGGGCTATGAGTTTAGCGAAAAAACAAGGTCGAGAAGAAGGTCGAGAAGAAGGCAGAGAAGAGGGCAGAGAAGAGGGCAGAGAAGAGGGCAGAGAAGAAGGCAGAGAAGAAGGTTTACTTGAGGGAGAAAGAAACCTATTACTACGACAAATTCAACATCGTTTTGGAGAATTATCCCCAGAGGTAATCGCTTCTTTTGAAGCACTAGATGCTCAAGGATTAGGGAATTTAGGAGAAGCAATCTGGGAGTTTAGAACTAATAATGATTTAGTTCAATGGTTGCAAAACTACTCTCTCTAATAGTCTTAGCAACTTAGCAACTCACAATTTCATTTTCTTCCTTTGAGGAAATAGGTAGTCATCTTCCCTTTACCCTTAATAGCAATCTTGCCTCTTTTCTCTAAATAATACTTATCCTTAAGTAGTTGGTGTGTTGTTTCTGTAACTTGGATTTCTCCGGCAAGCCCTTGGGATTCCATGCGGCTAGCAACATTAACGGCATCTCCCCAAAGATCATAAACGAATTTCTTCAAGCCGATTACCCCAGCAACCACCGAACCTGTGTTGATGCCGATGCGTATTTGGAAAGGACGGCCATTGACTTCTCTAAACTTAGCAATCTCTTCTTGCATCGCTAGGGCCATTTCAGCGATCGCTTCGGCATGGTTAGCCGCAGGTACAGGTAAACCCCCCACTACTAAATAAGCGTCCCCAATGGTTTTGATTTTTTCTAAGCCATACTTATCTGCAAGGCGATCAAAAGCAGAAACTATTTCATTCAATAAATTTACTAATTCTGTAGGGCTTAGTAAGGAAGCTAGTTGAGTAAAGTTAACCAAATCAGCAAAGAGAATTGTCACCTGCTCAAAACGTCTGGCAATGGAACCAGGATTCTGTTTCAGTTCTTCAGCAATTTTTTGCGGCAAAATATTTAGTATAAGGCGTTCAGACTTTTCTTTTTCTAAGCGTAGTTCTGATTCAGCCTTCTGGCGTTCTTGAATTTCTACTTGTAGTTGTCCATTAAGCTGATTGAGTTGGGCATTATCACCCTTGAGGCGTTTATTTAAGTTCTCAATTTTCTCATTAGCTTGGGAAAGTTGATTAATATAGATAATTTCGCGATCTCGCAAGCGTTTTTTTTCTAAACAGGCACTAATTCTCGCTTGTAACAAAACGGAGTTACAGGGTTTAGGTAAATAGTCCACTGCCCCCATTTCAATACATTTAACTGCACTATCTAATTCTCCTAAAGAAGAGATGACAATGGTGGGTATATGTCGCCAAGCTGGGTTAGCTTTAAGATGTTTCAAGACCTCGTAACCATTCATCTGGGGCATAATGACATCAAGAATGATTAAATCGTAATTATTCTTAGCCAACATCTCTAAAGCTTGTTGCCCATTGACACTAGTAGCTACGCTATAGCTTTGTTTTTCTAGTTGGCGAGAGAGCAAGTCTCTGTTGGTAGGATTGTCATCTACGACTAGAATATGACTTGAGGTTAAGTTCTGCTCTAAATTGCCACTGACCTGAATTTCTAGTTTTTCTATTAAGTTTTCTTCTAAACTTTCTTCAGAAATAACCTCTTGCCATTTATGCTGAGCAAGGGTGCTGAGATTTTCAATCATTGCTGATAAATCTTGGGCTGCGGCACTTATTTTATCTAAATCCGAGCGCATTTCTTGAGAATTGAGTTTCTCAAACAATAACTGACAATAACTAGTAATTTTATTTAAAGGCGGTTGCAACTCTTTTTTAATTTCTTCTTGATATCTAGCTAAATCTAAACTAAAATCCTCAGAAATCAGGGAAACAGGATTAAGGATAGTATTAATAGAATCAAGTATTTCTTGGCCACAAACATTAACTTCTTCTAGCTCTTCTTGACCTTTTTGTTGCTCAATATCTGCTAATTCTTCCAGTAAAATTTCACTATAACCATTAACAGCATTCATAGGAGTACGCAATTCGTGCCGTAGGTAAGCTAAGATAGTTTGCTGAACTTGAGTTTCTTTCGGAATAGCAAAATTGCTGTCACTCATGGATTTGCTTTTGTTAATAGAGCTTCAATCTTAGCTAAAAGATTCTTTAAGTTGATGGGTTTAGTATCATAATCATCACAACCGGCTGCCAAAGCTTTCTCGCGATCGCCTGACATAGCATGGGCTGTTAAAGCAATTATGGGAATAGCCTGGGTTTGAGGATTGGCTTTAATTTTGCCTGTGGCTTCCCAACCATCCAACACCGGCAAACTCATATCCATCAAAATAAGGTCTGGGCTTTCGCTACTAGCCATTGCCACCCCCTCAGCCCCATCTACAGCAATAGTTACTTCATATTGTCTTCGCTGTAAACGCCGAGAAAGCATATCACGATTCATTTCATTATCTTCCACTAAAAGAATTTTAGCCATAGCTTTGCCTTTGTTTAAATTGTTTGGGATAGAAGTTTGGTTACTTCCGATGCTAAATTTTCCTCATCGCGACCACATCTTTGGATAATCTTTTCGGCATATCCGTTTAGACGTTGGCGGTCTTCTAAAGTCAAATCTTTAGCTGTTAAGATAATTATGGGAATTGATTGCCACTCTTTGTTTTCATGTAACTGTTCCACTAATTCAAAGCCATCCATTTCCGGCATCATTAAGTCGAGAATTAGAACTTGGGGCAAAGAAGCTGCAATTTTTTCTAGGGCAATTTGTCCATTCTCTGCTTCCTCTACCTGCCACCCTTCTTGTTCTAAGTGACGACTGATGATTTCGCGATTATCCTTGACATCATCAACCACCATAATCACCTGAGAAGAATTATCTGATTTATACTTGTGCAGAATTTTGCTCAAGCGATGGCGATCAATCGGTTTAGAGAGATAGTCTTTGGCCCCCAAAGCATAACCCAGCTTTTTATTATCTACCATAGTAGTCATAACCACAGGAATATTAGCTAATTCTGGGTCAGCTTTGAGTTGAGTAAGAATCGACCAACCATCAACTTTAGGCATCATGACATCTAAAATAATCGCTTGAGGTTGCAGTTCCTTGGCCAAGAGTAAGCCTTTTTCACCATCAGAGGCTAAAGTGACATTGAACCCTTCTTTAGTTAAATGACGCTGCATTAATTCCCTGGCTGCGGGATCATCATCAATTACCAAGATGCGATTGATTTGAGCAGGAATTGGAGGGTTTTGCAGAGATAGGGCAGATAAATCCTCTTCTGGAGAAGCTTTAACCTGGGCTGGTAAATGAATGGTGAAGTTAGAACCTTTACCACACTCGCTGGTAACTTCGATTTTCCCCCCCATTATTTCACAAAACTTTTTGGTGATAGCAAGTCCCAATCCTGTACCACCAAACTTGCGAGTAGTAGAAGTATCAGCTTGGCTAAAAGCTTGAAATAGCTTAGCCATTTGCTCAGCACTCATACCAATACCTGTATCTTTAACTTCAAATTTAAGCCAATCTAGATTTTGCTTTTGGTAACGCTCAACAGTAAGATGAATTTGGCCATTTTCTGTAAACTTGCTGGCATTACTGAGCAAATTAAACAGATTTTGTCTGAGCTTAGTAATATCTATTTCCATATTACCAATATTCTCTGGGCAACTAAGAATTAAGGTGTTGGCATTTTTATTGATCAAAGGTTGAATAGTCGCCACCACATCATCAATTTCTTGTTTGATGTTGCAGGTTTCTAGATACAACTCCATCTTACCTGCTTCAATTTTAGATAAGTCGAGGATGTCATTGATTAAACCAAGGAGATGTTCCCCAGAACTTTGAATTTTATCTAAGTCAGGGACAAACTCTTCTGGTTCTAAGTCTTCAGCCTCTTCAATTAACATCTCGCTATAGCCGATAATGGCATTGAGGGGAGTTCGCAATTCATGGCTCATGTTAGCTAGAAAAGTACTTTTAGCTTTATTAGCTTTCTCTGCTTCTGCCATACTTGCTTTCAACTGTGCGGTGCGTTTTTCAACCTTTTGTTCTAAGGTGCGATTAGCGTTAGCTAATTGTTCACGGGCATGGTTAAGGGCTTGATTTTTGCTTTCTAGTTTCAAAAAAGATTCCTGTAGTTGTTGGGCCATGCGGTTGAAGGTTCTAGCTAAGATGCCTAACTCATCTTTACGCTTTACAGGTACTCTTTGTTCTAGTTTGCCGTCGGCAAGGGTTGTGGCTGCTTCTGTAAGTTCAGTAATGGGTTGCACTAGGCGATCAGCAGCAAACCAAGTAACTAAACAAACACTTAACATCGCTAGCCCTGTTACTACGCAAGCAAAATAGACGAATAGTCTTTCTTGTTGTAAAACCTCTGCTTCTTGTTGCAGCACAATAATTCCCCAATCACTATTCAGAGGGACAGTATAAGACAACCAACGCACTCCTTTCTCATCTTGGAAAATAAAACGACCTTCTTTGCCTTTCAACCAGCGACGCACCGGAGGATAATCTCGATAATTTACTAATTCATCAGCAACAGCTAGTTCCGAATGAGTATCAGATTCAATATGGGGATGGGCTAAGATATTCCCCTTGTCGTCCACCAAAAAAGCGTGGCCTGTTTTGCCAACTGTGACATTATCTATTTGTTTGGTTAACTCTTGTAGGCTGGTGCAAACTACTCCCACACCAAGGATAATTTCTTGTTGGTGAATGGGTGTAGAAAGGCAAATACCCGGTTGGTTGGTAGTGCGACTAATTAAGGTTTGGCGGGTAATTTCTTTGCCATTAACCGCTTTCAAAAACCACTGGCGATCGCTATAATCTTTGTTAGCTTCATCGTCTTGACGAGCAACATTAACGCCCTGCAAATCTGTTGTAGCAATTAAATACATCTCCGGATAAATTTGAGCCATCGCTTCCAAGATCGGCTTCTGCCTTTGGGCATCCATGCTCACAATGCCCGGTTGTACGCTGAGATTTTCTAAAGCGGAAACCACCATTTTGTCCCAGGTTTCCAGGTTATCTGCTAAAGCCAGAGCCGTTTTTCCTAAGTTTTCTTGGGCGTGATCGCGTAAAATTTGAGCAGCACGGAAGCTAGGAAACAATATAGCTGCTAACATCGGAGGAACTACAGCTAGCAGGATGAGGAGAGTCAGGCGTAAACGTAGGTTGCCGAAGGATGGCTTTTTCATTTGATTAACTAAGTCATTAAAGTAAGTCAGTTTTAACAATTACTGCTACAAATCCATTTCTCCATCTCCTCATCTCCCCACCTCCCCGTCTTCAAGTCTCCCTGAGTAGGTGCTGCCAATAAGTTACTCAATTTTGTTAAGGTTAAATCAGGACAATTTTTTTTCATTTGTTTACCGAGGGTATTGGTTGCACTAATCTCTATGACCTTTTTTATGCCTGCTGTAGATAGTTGTGTAGAAATACCTTGCCACTGAACAGGTTGCACCATCTGGGCGATGAGGTTTTGTTTAAGGTGAGGGATGTTGGTGCTATTGTACAGTCCTTTACTGCCCAGGAGAGGAAATTGCAGTGGTTTGAAAGGAGTAGCATTTAAAATAGGTTGAAATTTTGCTGCTGTGGTAGTTAATAAAGGAGAGTGGAAAGCAGCACTAACATTTAATTTATTGGTATGTCTAACTTTGATTTTGTTTAACAAAGAGGTTACACCTTCCGGGGTTCCAGAAACAATTACTCTATTAAGGTCGTCATTAGCCCGCCAAACCTTGGGGCTGTTTTGCAATGCCTGGACTAATTGTTGCCGATTAAAGCCAACTAAACTCACCATCACCCCCGGAGGCGCTTTAGCCATTAATTCTGCTCGACTTTTGGTTAAATACAATCCTGTTTCAAAGTTAAAGGCTCCTGCGGCATAAAGGGCTGCATATTCCCCCAAGCTATAGCCGGCGAGGAGATGGGGTTGATAGCCCTTTTGTCGTAACAGATCGATTAAGATGGTTGCAAAAACAAATAAACAAGGTTGAGTGTAAAGGGTTTGGGATAACCTCTTGATGGGACTTTGCCATAACTCAGCCACAGACCAACCTAAAATTCCTTGGGCTTGTTGCAATCTTTTTTTTGTTAAGGTTAAATGCAGTAAGTCTTTGCCCATGCCAGTCATTTGGGAACCTTGACCAGGAAATATCCAAACAGTTTTGATGTTTTCTGGAGATTGGTAGTTAATGAAACTCATAGTTGCTCTGGCATCTACCTTGGCTCTAAAGTTCTATAGTTGTTAAAACCTAACTCAATTTACTTCAAGGCAGCAAGGCTATTTTTCGGGAGTAAGGTTCTGTTTTATGGAAAACTTTATTTATTAAATTTTGATAAAGTTCAAGAGATATTTTTAAGGGCGATCGCTTGTAGGGGCAGGTTTATTCAGAAGAGGTTGCCCAAGAAAGTGATGCAAATGCTGAAGATATTCGTGCTGTTGTAAAAAGAGCTTTTACTTACTAAAATCTGGTAGGTTAGATGTTTACCTTCTTTTGTTCTTCTAAAGAAAGCTCCCAACCCCGCTCCGACTGAAAAAATTTTGTTGAAACTGAATTTTATCTAATGAGATAATTATAACATAAATTGTGGTTTCCTGCTTCAATTATGAACCCTAAATTTTTAAAATCTGCTCTTGATAACATTGGTATAACCTATGACCTATAGCCCATCCAAAATACTAAGCTTTGAAGAGTTTATCGCCCAACACGGGGACAATACCCGCTACGAACTCATTGATGGAGAAATAAGAGATATGGAACCTACTGGTCTTCATGAAGCTGTGGCTGGGAGTATTGCCGGTAGAATTTATGTCGAGATTTTTCAAGGGAAACTTAATTGGTTAGTTCCCAAAAATTGTTTAATTAAACCTTTATATGCTGAAGCTACAGCACTACGTCCTGATGTGGTGGTTTTAGATCGAGAAAAGCTGCTTCAAGAACCACTCTGGCAAAAAGAACCTGTGATTTGTAATGGGGATACTATCAAGTTAGTAGCCGAGGTAGTTAGTAGCAATTGGCAAGATGATTATGCTCGAAAAGTAGAAGAATACGCTTTTTTAAAGATTCCAGAATATTGGATTGTGGATTTCCGGGGTTTGGGTGGGCTGCAATTTATCGGCAACCCGAAGCAACCAACCTTGACAGTTTGTCAGCTAGTAGAGGGCGTATATCAGCACCAACAATATCGCTTAGGGCAAGGAATTGCTTCTAAGTTATTTCCTCAGTTAAAATTACGACTAGATGATTTGATGCTTGTCTAACCTTCGTCTTCAAAACTCAGTATAAGATTTTAGCAACTAGCGACTAGCCATTAGCTTATCGCTTAGCGTCCTACCTTATGGCTTGTTTTATAGCAGCTTCCAAGCCTTGCTTATCTAAATTAGTAATAATAAACACTTCCTGAACAGATTTTCCTTGCCGAGCGATCGCTTTATAACCACCACGAATAGGTACAGAAACTTTTAACTTAATTTTAGGACAATGACTTCTAGAGCGACTAATAACAGCAGGAGTCACAGTGCGGATACCTTCACATTTAATCAATCTTTCTAAAATAGGAATTAAACCGGATATATGGGTAGAATGATTCCAAACTAATCTGCCCCTAGACTCATGAGCCATTATGCTAAGCTTCCTCCAAAGGAGCCATGGTTAAACCGGCACGACTTAACTGTTGATGATATAATTCTGCGGGTTCTTGGGGGCCAATCCAGACAATCGCTTGTCCTTCAAAATGAACTTGGTTGGTTAATTCCCAGGCGCGATTGCTGGTCATATTAGGAATATATTTCATCAAGCATTCAGAAACGTGCTGAAAGGTATTAAAGTCATCATCAAGAACAATTACCTTATAGTTAGGGTAAGGCTTGCGAGTAGTTTGATTAGTTTTTTCTGGGGTAACGACAGGGGAAGTCGTTGCTTTGATAGTTTCTGTTTTAATCATATTTACTAGCATAGTGAACAGAAAACAATCTTATCTCGTTGCCTACCAGACTACTTTACCATTTTCTCTTTTTAAGCAAGGGCTGGTTTATGTATATTTTTGAATTACCTTACCGTAGTCTAGTTTAATGAGGCGGTCTGCAACCTCAAAATAGCTATCATCATGACTAATAACTAAAACTGTTTTGCCCTGCTCTTTTAATTGGGGTAAAAATTGGGTATAAAAAACTTTCTTAAAAGTAGGATCTTGATCTGCTGCCCACTCATCAAAAAGATAAATTGGCCTATCTTCTAAGTAAGCAGTCAGTAAAGCTAGTCGCTTTCTTTGACCTTGAGAAAGGTCAGTAGTGGAGAGTTGACCTCGATTAATTTTAACCTTTGATTCTAGTTGTAATTGTTGAAGATAGTTTTGTGCTTGCTGGTCTAAGTTGGGTTTAGCAAACCCCAAAAGTCGCTCAAATAAATAGAAGTCAGAAAAAATTACTGCAAAGTGCTGACGATACCACTCTCTATTATCTTGCTTAATTAATTGTTGATCAAAATAAATGCTTCCTGCTTGGGGAAAATAAAGTCCTGTGATTAACTTAGCTAGGGTAGATTTGCCGCTACCGTTACCACCGATAATAAAGACTATTTCCCCTGGTTGTAATTCTAAATCTAATGGTCCTAAAGTGAAATTAACATCTTCTTGTTGATTAGAGTAGGTGTGAATTACTCCTTTCAGTTGTAAATGTCGCCATTCAAAGTTAAGAGGAGGTGGCTGAGTTGCAACTTCTGAGCAATTTGTTAAAGATAAATCTAGCATCGTGATTTTTTGGAGAGCAATATCAGCTTTGCTAAGTAAAGGAAGTTTGTTAACAATATTCTCCATTGGTCCACTTAAGTAAGTGAAAGTTAATACATAACCAGATAAAGTTTGGGGAGAAATTGTTAGGAAGTTGGGTAAGATAAACAACACTAAGCCAATAGCAAAAAAGAGAATTAGTTTTCCCCAACTATCAGTGGTAGCAAATAGAGTTAGTCCTTTGATATTATGGTGTTTAAACTGATTAGCCGTGATTTGTAAATCTTCTTTTAAAAAGTCTTGACGACGTTGATAGTGAAGTTTGAGTTCTTTGGTTCCTTCGGTAATGGTACGAAAATGTTTGAAGAGTAAATCCTGTTCATCACGGGCGAGGGCAAGTAAGTACCTTCCTTTAGTTAATAGCAACCGACAACTAATTAAAGCGAGGAAAGATAAACCCATCACCAGAAATAAAACTTGCCAAGAAAGCCATGTAATATAAATTAAACAACCTGCAACTACTGCTAAGTTAATAAACAGAAAAGGTAAAACATAAACAGCGTTGGCAATAGTTTGAATATCTTCAGTTAGGGTTGCTAAAAGTCGAGGGGAACCCAACTTTTCTAAATGAGTTAGTTCAGTAGCTAAAATTTGCCGACTCAAGCGTATTTGTAGTTGGAAAACTGACTCCTGAGAAAGTTTGATTAGGACTACTCGCGTGATAATACTTGTAAATAGAACTACCATTGCTAGTCCTGCGAAACTCCAGGCTATAGTGACGGGTGTAGTATTAATTCCATCTCCGAAAGTTTTACTAATTAAAGCAATTAAACCTGCACTACTTCCCCCACTAATGAACCCCATCAAAACTGCAATTACGACTAGTTGCCAGGAAGATTTCGACAGGAAATAGATTAGTTTCATTGAGTAATAGCTACGGCAATTATGACAAGTTAAAATAGTTTAGCATTTGAGGATTAAGCTCAGACGCATTTAAAGGATAGATTATTGAATTAGCCAAAATAAGCTGTGGTTTTTACCCATTAACCCATTACCTATTACTTCGCCCCCATAGGTGAGCTAAATGACTAATAACTTATCACCTATCAAATCTGTTCACCATTTTCCAACTTCTGTAACAAATCTTCCGCAATTTCATACCATTGTTCGCGATACTGTTTATCTTGTTCTTCTCCGGTTAAAGTATAATCTTTTAATTGGGGATTTTGAGCGTAGAAAGTTTTGTTGACTTGGTCGTAGAAAGCTTTTTCTTCAAGAATCAATTGTGTTAAGGCGAGTGATTATTTTTGCTTGCCTTTCTTGCTCTGTTAAGCTTAAATTTTCATCTTGCTGAGTTGGCAAAGCTTCTTCTTGACTAGTAGAAGCAAAAGGCCAAGGAATTAAGGCAAATACTTGTTTGATGCCCCAAGTACCAAGACTTATTAATAGGGCAATGCCAATGCCGAAAGAAATTATTTTTAAAACACTATTACTACTTAAATTTTTCCTTAATACTTTGTTGCCTCCTTGGTTGATTTTGCCAAAAGAAGTTAGAGAAGTTAACATTGTCTGTAGAGGGCGGGCTGGGGCTACAACTACAGTACGAAGCTTAGAAACAGCTTGGTTTAAGACTCCACCATTATGCTTAATAGTAGGAGAAGAAATAGGAGTTGATGCAGCAGTTGTTGTAGCTTGGTAAGTTTTTTGTTGAGGAAGAGAGGCAAAGGTATTATTATTTCTTAAAGCTTCTAAAGCTTCTTGTGCTGATGAATAGCGATCGCGCGGACGGTAAGCTAGCATTTTAGTTAAAAACTCCCGAAAACTGGGACTAGCCTTAACAGTTTGTAGGTTCCAAGTAGCGTTAGAACTTTCGTAAAGCTCCCCAGGTTCTCGGTTGGTTAATAGTACTAATACTGTAGCCCCCAAAGCATAGAGATCGCTACTAGGGGAGATTTCTCCAAACTGCATTTGTTCTTCTGGGGCGTAACCATCTTTACCAATGATTGTTCCTATTGGTACTTGGTTAGGGTTAGAACCGACACTAATAGCCACCTGTTTAACAGAACCAAAATCAATTAAAATTGGTAACTTATCTTTGTTTCGTAAAATAATATTATCAGGGGAAATATCGCGGTGAATTACATTTTGGTTGTGAATATATTGCAATACAGGAAGTAACTTAAATAGTAATTGCACCATATCCGCTTCACTAAAGCGCTTACCTGCCTTTAAAAGTTGAGAGTAGCTTTGTCCTTCGATATAATCTTGCACCAAAAACAAAGACTCTTTGTTGCCAGTGTTTACTTTGAGCATTTCCCGGAAACAAGGTATTTGAGAATGATTAAGGCGGTAAAGCATTCCTGCTTCCCTCTCAAACAATTCCTTCGCTTTATGCCATTCCTGATTATTCTGGACTTGAGGAACAAACTCTTTAAGGACACAAGACTCGTGAAAACGGTTAGTATTCTCTGCCAAATAAGTTCTACCAAATCCCCCCTGTCCCAACTCTCGTACAATACAATAACGGTTTTCTATAATTGATCCAGGACTAAGCACAGAGGAAGTGTACATAATAATATTGATGAAAAATCAAATTAAAAGTAAAAAGATCGGTTACAGGCTATTTTAACTAACTACATTATCCAACCCTAAATCTACGGACACGGAAAAAATGGTTTAGCAATTAGTTAGTACCATGAGGTACACCCTAGACTCTGGTTTTTACACTGTTGCTAGTGGCTAATGGCTAATCGCTAATAATGATAGGAGATAGGCAATAATATTTATACTTATTACTTATTACTTACTACTTCCCCCACTCCCTTCTTCATATGAGTTCTTCCCAGCCTCCTAACAAACCCCAAACTCAGATTGGTCAAATCTTTAACCAAGCGACGCAAATTGTCCAAAAAGCCCTGGCTATTAAACCAGGGGCCAAAGTTGCGGAACTATGGGTACAAGAAGCTAATGCACAAAAGGCTAAAGTACATAAATTACTCGGCGATCGCTATTTTTTGGGACGCAGCTCCCAAGATGCTGATATTGTAGTTCCTAACCCGGTGGTTAGTAAGAAGCATTTGTCCTTAACTAGGGATAGTAAGCGCCCCCGTAAGTTTATGATTCGGGATGAACATTCTACTAATGGTATTTATTTGGGTAGAAGAAGGCTAAAATCCTTGCTATTGCGCCACGGTGATATTCTGACATTGGGACCACCGGAACTTAAAGATGCAGTCAGGGTTCAATATCATAATCCTCCACCCCTGATTATTCTTATTTTGCGCTACTTACTTTATGGTTTGGGGGGAGTTTCTGGTTTAATTGTGCTGTGGATGGCGATTGTTTGGGCAAAATACCCCGTAGGTAGGATGCCCCCTGGAGTACAAGGTCCAGTAATTGTTTATTCTAGGGATAATGAACCTTTAAGGGAATTACGTAATAATTCCCACCAAGAAATAGGGCGCTTAAAAGAGTTTTCCCCTTATTTACCCAAAGCCTTACTCGCCTCAGAAGATAGTCGCTATCACTGGCATTTTGGAGTTGATCCCTTGGGTATTGCAGGGGCTTTGCGAAGAGGTTTTGGGGGAGGGAGCACCCTCACCCAACAGGTAGCCCGTAGCCTTTTCCCGGAAGTGGGGAGAGAAAATACCATTGGGCGTAAAATTCGGGAGATGATTGTCGCTTTTAAACTAGAAACTTTTTATAGTAAAGACAAAATCATCAGAACCTATTTAAACAGGGTTTACTTAGGAGTTGATAGTTATGGTTTTGAAGATGCGGCGCAGTTTTACTTTGATAAATCAGCGAGGGATTTAGATATTTCTGAAGCTGCTACCTTAGTGGCGATTTTACCCGCCCCCAACAGTTTTAATCCTGTACAGGATTATGAAACTGCTATTAAGTTGCGTAACCGCATTATCACCCGCATGGTTGATCAAGGTAAAATTAGCGAAGAGGAAGGTTCTAGGGCAAGGCGATCGCGCATCGAAGTTAGTCCTGAAGCCCGAAGAATCCTTGGCAGCACCAAAGCCCCCTACTTTTATAGCTATATTTTTACTGAATTAGAAGAACTGTTAGGAGAAGATTTAGCCGAAGAAGGCAACTTTATTGTCCAAACTTCCTTGGATTTAAACGCTCAATCACAAGCCGATGCTGCTTTGCGTGACGGAGTTAATAATACAGGTTCTCGCCTGGGTTTTTCCCAAGGGGCAGTTGTTACCCTCAATACCAGCAATGCCGAAATTATTGCTATGACAGGGGGTGTGGATTATGGGCAAAGTCAGTTTAACCGTGCTTACCAGTCCCAACGACAACCAGGTTCCACTTTTAAGGTTTTCGCCTATGCTGCTGCCATTGAACAGGGCATTTCTCCTGGCAAAGCTTACTCCTGCGCCCCTTTAACCTGGCAAGGACAAAGGTACAAAGGCTGTGAACGTAGTAGTGGTGCAGTGAATATGTATACAGGCTTGGCACAATCGGAAAATGCGATCGCCCTGCGTATTGCCCAGGATGTGGGTTTAGACAAGACTATTGCTATGGCTAGAAAGTTGGGGATTAAATCTAAGCTAGTGGAGACTCCTGGCTTGGTTTTGGGGCAAAGTGAAGTTAATGTTTTAGAAATTACTGGGGCTTATGCAACCTTCGCCAATAATGGAGTTTGGAACCGTCCCCACGGCATTCGTCGTGTCCTTGATAGTAGTGATTGCGAAGACAGCAAGAATCCAGAAACCTGTCGCGTAATTTACTCCTATGACCAAGATAGCAGTCGGGGTATCCAAGCAATTTCTACGGGTGTGGCGAGTACCATGAATAGCCTCTTGCGAGGGGTTATTGGCGGTACAGGGGCTGCTGCCGCTATTGGTAAAGGAGAAGCGGGTAAAACAGGGACTACTAACCGCAATGTGGATATGTGGTTTATTGGTTATGTACCTAGCGCTCAGCTAGTAACTGGAGTATGGTTAGGTAATGATGATCCCATTGCTACTAGGGGCAGTAGCGCTCAAGCTGCGAGGATTTGGGCTAATTATATGGGGCAGATTACCCAATAATTGGGAGTGAAGAGTAGGCAGCAAGGACTAGGGGGCTAGGGAGTTAGGCAATGAAACTGTTATCTATTACCCAATTCCCAATTCCCTATTACTTTGCAGCTTTCTGAAAGCGACGCTTGACAAAGTAACCACCAAGTATGAGCAAACCTCCCATTGTGGTGGGTTCAGGAACAGATTGAGGGTCATTATCATTATCTTGAGTGGGCCATTCTGCTTGATCTTGAGCGCAATCGGCAGCACTATTGACACCAGAATCACCTACTATAGCATCGGCATCTAAACAAGTCCTTACACCACCTACACCTTCTACCTCAATGCCTAAATCTGCTTCTACTCCAACTTCAACAATATTCTCACCACCAACCACAACTTCTCCTTCTAAGAAACCTTCTTTCTGAATTGCTTCTTCAATGTTGTGTAAATCAGGGATTTCTAAATCTTCAAGCTCGTTTACACCAACCTCAGTGTAGGAATCTGAACCTAACCCAGCCAGACTGTCTATTTCAGTATCGCTGCTTTCACCTAAAAAGGCATCAAGTCCATCTTCAGTAGTAGCTCCTAAAGTACTCTCAAGAGTATTAGTTAGTGTTCCACCTAAAGAAGTCAAAGCGGATGCGGAAGGCGCAAAGACTCCAGTTAAGGTTGTAGCAGCGATCGCGGTGGCAAAAAATAACTTGTTCATGATTTCTCCTGGTTTGAATCGTTTGTTTTTTAGCTATACCTCATTGTGAAATGCTCATGTTTACAGTTAGGTATGCGCTATGGTTGCGTTCACGTGTTACTTGAAATTAATGTTTACGCAGACAAGATTTTCTGGTTTTTGATATCAAATTCTACTAAAATCACTCTTTTATTGTGTTGAAGATACGTGGATTTTGGGGAGTAGAAATTATCATAATTACTAAATATCCTCACAAGGTGCGTTACGCTTACAGCTAACGACACCCTACGAAAATTAATAGATTTGAGATTGATTATATTTACTTGAACTGTTCTTTTATAGGAACCATTCTCAATTCAAAATAGATTAAGTTAACACCACACCACTACTCATACGTTCATATCTTTCTTTTAACTCTTGACGCAAAGAAGACCAACGCCCTAAACTTTTATCTGCAAGCATCAACTTTTCGGCTGCTTCACGGGCAATAACTAGAACCTCTTTATCTTCAACTAAACTGGCTAAAGCGAAGTCTGGTAAACCAGATTGGCGTTTCCCCAACACCTCTCCGGGGCCACGAAAACGCATATCCATCTCGGAAATAAAGAAGCCGTCTTGAGATTGTTCTAAAACTTGCAAACGCTGCCTGGCATCAGGATTTTTGCTACTACTCATTAATAAACAGTAGGATTTGTGGGAACCACGCCCGACTCGCCCCCTCAATTGGTGCAGTTGCGATAAGCCAAAGCGTTCGGCATTTTCGATTAACATTACCGTAGCGTTGGGAACATCTACTCCTACTTCAATAACTGTGGTAGAAACAATGATTTGAGTTTCATTGTTTCGGAAAGCATTTAAGGATTCATCTTTATCTGCTGAACTCATGCGCCCGTGGAGTAAACCAACTTTAAATTCTGGGAAGATAGTTTCCTGTAACTTTTCCTGTTCTTCCACCGCTGAACGCACATCTAGTTTTTCTGACTCTTCAATTAAAGGCAAAATCACATAGCATTGTCGCCCTTGGGCAATTTCTCGGCGAATTAAGTCATAGGCATCTCGCCGTTGCTTCCCAGCTAAAACTGTGGTTTGAATTGGTTGTCTGCCTGGGGGGAGTTCGTCGATTTGGGAAACATCTAAATCTCCGTGCAAAGTCAAAGCCAAGGTGCGGGGAATGGGGGTTGCTGTCATAGTGAGAACGTGGGGAGATTTACCTTTGTCTAATAACCTCGCCCTTTGTTGTACCCCAAAGCGGTGTTGTTCATCGATGACGACTAAACCAAGTTTTTGGAAGTTAACAGGATCTTGAATGAGGGCGTGGGTTCCCACTAAGAGGGGGAGTTCTCCTGTTTCTAATTGGTTGTGAATTTCCCGACGTTTAGCAACTTTAGTTGAACCGGTGAGCAATTCTACAGGTAAATGCAAAAGGTTAAACCAGCTTACTAGTTTACGATAATGTTGTTCTGCTAATACCTCTGTTGGGGCCATTAAGGCTGCTTGATAGCCAGATTGAATAGCTGTGAGGATCGCAAATACAGAAACAACGGTTTTTCCTGAACCGACATCCCCTTGTACTAAGCGATTCATAGGAGTAGGGGATTGCAATTCTTGTAAAATATCGTTGGTAACACGCTTTTGGGCATCGGTTAACTCAAAGGGTAATAGTTGATTAAACTGTTCAATTAGCTTACCTGTGGGGGAAAAAACAGCACTGCTTTGATTTTGCTTTTGTTGTTGACGACGGGAAAGGAAACCGAGTTGTAGGTAAAAGAATTCGTCGAAAACCAAGCGCCTCCTCGCCAAAGCCAGACTTTCTTTACTATCAGGGAAATGAATTTGGCAAATGGCATCTTTTAAACCCATAAACCCATAGCTATTAATTAAAGCTGGGGGCAAGGGATCTTTAATTTGGTTAATGGCAGGCAAAACCTCAACTATTGCCCGCCTCACCACATCTGCTGTGACTCCTTCAGCTAAAGGATATACAGGAACCACCCTGCCAATTTTTAAAGAGTCTATATTCGCCCCAGGATGGTCAATCACCTCTAATTCTGGGGTGTCGAGGTTGAATCCGTATTTATTCTGTTTAACCAACCCTGAAGCGGCTACTATTGAGCCGTTGGGAAATTGCCGCTTCATTTTATGTTGCCAGCCTCGGTTAGCGTAGCGCATCCCGGCATAAAAACGGTTGAGTTTGATTTGTCCGGTATTATCTTTGAGTACTAATTCAAAGATGGTTAATTTCTTGTTTTTAGGGCTAGAAAAACAGTTGCAACGCTTCACAGCCCCCACAATAGTTACCGTTTCTCCAACTTCCAGGTTTTTGATTTTCACCTGACGGGCATAATCAATGTAGTCACGGGGGTAGTAAAAGAGTAAATCCCTAACTGTGGTTAAGCCTAGACGTTCGAGGTAAGCTCCTTTTTGTTTACCAATTTTAGGAATTTCTTTTAAAAGCTTGTTTAAAGTTAAGGTTTTGTAGCTATAACCTTGTTGAGTTGCTGCCACAGGAGTGGTACGGGGAGTTTTTGCTTGAGGAACCTCTACTTGAGGAGGATGTTGTAATTGCTGAATTAATCTCCTGGCTTCTGCGACTACGTGCTGCCGTTGGGTTATGCTTAAGCTAGGATAGCGAGCAAAATCCCCACTAAGATCCTGCCAACGCCTTCTTTGCTCCGTATTCATACCCAAAGGGCGTTTACCGAAATTTAAACACAGGAACTCGCTGAAGCGATAGTGATTTCCCATTAAATCAGAAAAACCTCGTTCCGCTTCTACAGAGAGAGCTTTTTGTAAAGCAACCCAATCTGGCGTTTCCTTCATTTGTTTTTTTACGTCAATATACTCTCTATATTTTAGGCGGGAAGGTTAGGGGGGTTAATTAAAAATTAAAAATTGACACCTAAAGTTGAATCATGAAACGAAAGATTCTTTGGACAGTATTATTAGCCATCAGTACCAGTTTTATAAATAGCTGTACTCCAAAAACTGGGCAACCTACAGGAGTAGTGACAACCCAGCAAGAAGTTAAGATTACAGGTTCAGGTAGTACTTATCCTGCCTTAGAAAGTTTAGTTAGTGCTTACGAAGCTGAAAATCAAGCTGCTGAAATTACCTTTTTACCCCAAAGCCAGTCAGATAGTGGCATTGTTGCAGTGAATCAAGGATTAGTGAATTTGGGGGGAGTTAGTAGAAAGTTAAAGCCCCAAGAAAAAAGTGACTCCATTGAATATCGAGAATTAGCCAAAGATGCTTTGGTAGTGGCTACCCATTCTAGTGTTGAAGATGTGACAAACCTAAATACAGAGCAACTTAAAGGTATATATAGTGGAGAAATAACTAATTGGCAAGAAGTTGGGGGGCCAAATGCAGAAATTGTGGTGCTGGATCGACCGGAGGATGAGTCGGGAAAGCGTCTGTTAAGGGAATACTACTTGGGTAAAGAACTCAAGAATGCCCCAGAAGCAATAATTATGCGCCAAGAAGGAGAATTAATTGAGGCGGTGGAAGATACTGCCTATAGTATCGGCGCTTTTTCCCTTGCCTACGCGATCGCCAATGATCTGTCAGTTAACCGTCTTAGTCTTGATGGGGTTGAACCCACAGCAGCTAATGTTAAAGCCAATAAGTATGAAATGGTACGCAACATTGGTATTATTTATAACCCCAAGCCTTCAAAAGAAACTCAGAAGTTTCTTGACTTTATTTTTAGTGAAGAAGGAGCAAAGCAATTACAAGAAAACGGTTTTATTTCTTCTTTTTGAGCAGAGGTTTATGGATTGACGGGCGACTCAATTTTAGAACCATAGGCTTTACTAAGGGAGCGCTGATAACTAGGATCATAATGATAAGTTAATAAATCTCCTACCAATTCTCGCCACTTACCCTGATCAATAAAACTATACCACTGAGCGATTTTTGCTTTACCGTAGCGGGATGTTAGCATCTTCAGTTTATCTTTCAAAAAGTCAGGATTGGCGATTAAGTGGGGATATTCTTGCAACAACCCATCAATTCTTGCTTCTAAAGGTAATTGAACTTCTACGCAACTTCCTTGCTTCATCATTTCCCAAAGGACAGGAGGTAAATAACATTTACCAATTTTGTTACTTTCGGACTCTACCCAAACTGGCTTTTGAGGAGAAAATTGCTTGAATTTTTCTAGGAGTAGGGATTCAAAACGCTTTTGGGAAGGTTGAGATTGAGGTTCCCCAAGCCAAGCTTCCCCTAACAAAGAACCACGATGATTAGCGAGTGCTTCTAAGTCTAAGACTTGTGTACCTTGATTAGCTAAATTTTGCAAAATATAAGTTTTGCCTGTACCAGTTAAACCGCACAACACCTTATAGGTAAACTGTTGTGGCAATTGAGAAAGTTGTCCCCTTACATAGGCGCGATAGGTTTTGTAACCCCCTTCAATGATGGTTGTACGCCAGCCAATTTGCGATAAAATAACTGCCATACTATAGGAACGCTGCCCCCCACGCCAACAATAAACCAGGGGATAATAATCTTTCCCCTTGTGAGCAAAATGATTACTGAGGTAGCCAGACATATTTTTGGCAACTAAAGCCGCACCAACTTTACGGGCAGCAAAGGGAGACTCTTGTTTATAGATGGTTCCCACCTTCTCCCTTTCAGTGTCATTAAGTACCGGTAAATTAATCGCCCCAGGAAAATAATCTTCTCTAAACTCACTTTCTGAGCGTACATCAATAATGTCACTGTAAGTTTCTTGCCAAGGGGTTTTAGTATAAACTGGCGATCGCACCTTTTTTTTAATCTGTTGAATGTTTGCTATGGAGGGGAGATGGGGAGATGGGGGGATAGGGAGAAAACAACTAGCAACTAGCCATTAGCCATTAGCTAATTCCCCGCATTCTTCTGAGCATATTGCAAATACCCTTCATATTCTCCCGCTTTTTCCTGTGCTACTTGATAGTTAGTATCTCCTTGAGGGACAGCTTTCATGAGGGCGATCGCATTTTGCCAAAGGGTTGCTACGTTTTGCCACTCTTGCTGAGTTTGTGCTGTTTGGGTTAAATTAGCTGCTTCTTGAGCATTTTTAACTGCATCATAGAAAGGAACTTCTGAAGCTGGGGCATTTGCTGGGGCGGCAGCAGCAGGAGATTCTGTTTCTGTAGGAGAGGCTTCTGTTGTAGCAGGAGACTCAGTTGTAGCAGGAGACTCAGTTGTAGCAGGAGACTCAGTTGTAGCAGGAGACTCTGTAGCAACAGGGGCTTCACCCGCAGGAGGTTCAGTAACTACTTCAGCATCACCGCCACTATTAGCAAAAAAGATATTATAAACTTGCCATAATCCTAAGCCAACGGCAATTACTGCTAAGACAGCGAGAAGATATTTAAAAGGTTTCGACATTTGCTTTCCTGAAATTATAAATTAGCTAGTTTAAAAGGAAGTAACTAGTGGCCTGTCAATTTTCAATTGACGGGTATAAGGGGAAAAGGGCAATATGTTTGTTTTTTCAAGCTATTCCCAAATTCAATCTAGACAAACCACTAGGAGGCAATATACCCAATTTTTTGGTTTAAGTTAATAACCTAAAGTTAAAGCACCGGGTTTACGAGGGTCAGAAGCCCCGTATAATTTACCTTCTATGCTCATAACACTTTGTGTACTTCCCATAGCCTCTTGAACATTGACTTCATAACCTTTCTCCTTTAACAAACTAATAGTATCCTCGTTTAACCCCCGCTCTATCCTCAATTCATCTGGCAACCATTGATGATGAACCCTTACCGCATTAGTTGCTGTGGCGATATTCATTTTGTGGTCAATTACATTCATAATAATTTGGAGGGTAGTAGTAATAATACGACTGCCCCCAGGACTACCGGTAACTAAAAACGGTTCACCATCTTTGGTAACAATGGTGGGTGTCATGGAACTCAGCATTCTTTTTTCTGGTTCAATGGCATTAAATTCTCCACCAATTAAACCATAGGCATTAGGTACTCCAGATTTAGCAGAGAAATCATCCATTTGATTATTTAATAAAATCCCTGTTCCTGGCACAACAATACCGCTACCGTAGCTAAAATTTAAAGTATAAGTGTTAGATACAGCATTACCATAACTATCAACAATAGAATAATGGGTCGTTTCATTGCTCTCTTGTGACTGAAGGTTGCCAGGAGCAATATTTTGACTGGGAGTTGCTTGGTTCAAGTTGATTTTTGCTGCTAATTGACGGGCGTAACTTTGAGAAGTTAACCAAGCTATGGGAACCTCAACAAAATCACTATCTCCTAAATAGCGGGAACGATCTGCGTAGGCAAATTTCATGGTTTCTGCCATTAAATGAATAGTTTGGGCGGTATTATGCCCTGACTTTTCAATGGGGAATTTTTCTAGAACATTTAACATCTGTACCAAATGAACCCCTCCTGAACTAGGGGGAGGCATAGAATAAATTTGGTAGCCGCGATAATTCCCCTTAATTGGTTGGCGAATTACTGGTTCGTAAGCTGCTAAATCTTCTTTAGTAATTAACCCCCCCTCAGCCTTCATCTCCATCACAATTTTGTCAGCAATGGAACCTTGGTAAAAGGCTTTTTCTCCTTCAGTTGCAATTAATTTTAGGCTATTAGCAAGGTCTTTTTGTACTAGTATATCCCCAATTTTGTAAGGGATTTTTCCTTCCTTAAAAAAGATTTCTCGACTAGCAGGGTGCAAGTATAAATACTTTTTCATCCCCAACAAAGAGTCCCTTAAATCTCCATCAACTATAAAACCTTTTTCTGCTAAGTCAATAGCTGGTTGTAAAGCACGTTCTAAAGAAATTGTCCCGTATTTTTCTAAAGCTAAACTCATCCCCGCAACAGTTCCCGGTACTCCCACTGCTAAATGACTAAACCGCGACTTTTCTTGATCAACTTCCCCATTAGCATCAAGGAACATATCCCTAGTTGCTGCTTGGGGGGCTTTTTCTCGGTAGTCAATGGCAATGGTTTCGTTACCCTCCCTTAAATGAATGAGCATAAACCCCCCACCCCCAACATTACCTGCCCGTGGTAAGGTTACAGCTAAGGTGAAAGCAACGGTTACTGCTGCATCAACGGCATTTCCCCCCTCTTGTAAAACTTGCAATCCTGCCTTAGTTGCTAGGGCTTCTTGAGAAGCAACCATACCCTTTTCACTAACCACAGGATGAAATATGTCTTCATAGCTATAAATAGCGCTTTCTTGAGCTAAGCTACTCTTAGGAAGAAGTTGGCAGAAAAACATAAGCAAGAAGAAAATTTTTCTTCTGCCTAAACTGGTAATTATTAAGTAAATATTCTTACTAAAAAACATGAGGTTTGCTTATTTTTTAAATTGGCTAAATTTGCTTAGTGATTCTACTAATTTAAGTACTTTTTCTTACCCGAAAGATAGTTATCAAGAAAAAATCTTAAATCAACCCTAAACGTATACGCAATAATCTACATCAGCCTTACACAATAAATATAAATAGTCTAGATAAAAACTTACATCTTTTTTTAGCCCTACAGAAAATAAGCAATCATGCATCTGAATAATCCCCCTAACTCTCTTTCTGTGATAGAGACTAATTGTAATAATCAACCTCAAGTATCTGATTTTATGGCAACGGATATTATCCAAGCTAAGGCGACGGCTTTGGGGGTAGAAATAGTGCAGCAGATGGCAGAAAATAGCGTTGGTTATGTAGTTATCACAGAAATTAATAATTCTTCTTTAACTGTACCTATTGGTATTATTACTAACCAAGATATTGTCCAACTTATAGCTAGGGGACAAGATTTACAAAAAGTATTAGCACAAACAGTTATGAGTAGTTCTTTGTTTTGTACAAAATCTTCTACTCATCTCCGGCTAGCTTACCAAGAAATGGTTCAGCAGCAGATTAGCCATTTAGTAGTAGTAGGAAGTCAAGGAGAATTACAAGGAGTTATTACAGAAAGCAATTTGCTTAAAGGACTAGCTAATTTATCAGACTATAGCCTAGAATGTCAGCTAGAAAAGCAGCCAAAAATTAATCACCTCAAACAATTTACAGAGCAACTAGGAATCGCTGTTGAACAACACGAGCTTTATCAAAATGTTCAACAAGAATTAGCAGAAAGTAAACAAGTTGAATCTTCTTTAAAAAAGCTCAATGAAAATTTACAACTTTCCCTCAAAGAACGCACGAATGCTTTAGAAATAGCTCAATCAGAAGTAAACAAAGAAGCGATTATTTTTGCTCAAGTAGAAAGAGCCTGGCAACAAACCAATGCTCAACTACAAGCTGTTTTAGATGCTGTACCGGGTTGTATTTCTTGGATTAGTGCTGATTTAAAATATTTAGGAGTTAATCGGCAGTTAGCAGAACTTTCTAATGCTTCTCCCGAAGAATTTATTAACCAACCCATTGATGTTTTTGATTCTTACGATGTCTTCACTAATTACACAAAACAGTTTTTTGCTAGCTCTTTACAACAAGATTTTAAAGAGATTGAAGTAATACAAAACGATGTTACGGTGACTTACTTAATTGTGGCTAGAAAGTATTGTCAAGGACAAGCCGCAGTATTTGTTGGTATTGACATTAGTGAACGCAAGCAAGCAGAGCAAGAATTACAAAAAGCATTAGCAAAAGAAAAGGAACTCAACGAACTCAAAACTCGTTTTGTAACGACAACTTCCCACGAGTTTCGCACTCCTTTAACCACTATATTAGGTGCTACAGAATTGCTAAGCCATTATAGTCATCTCTGGGATGAAGAAAAAAAGCAACGCTACCTAACTCGCATTCAAACTAAGGTAGAATATATGACCAAGATGTTAGATGATATTTTACTAATTAGCCAAACAGATTCGAGAACACGCTATTTTTGATAATTGTACGGCTTTACCTTTGTGGTAGACTAAATTGATAATTAGAGTTAAGTCCCAAAAGCGCGATCCCCTGCATCTCCTAAACCAGGAACAATAAAACCTTGCTCATTTAATGCTTCATCAATAATTGCTGTATAAATATTGAGACTGGGGTAAGTTTGTCCCAACTTTTGTAAGGCTGGCGGTGCTGCTACTACAGAAATTATTCTCATTAAACCAGGATCTGCACCACTATTAGTTAATTTTTCCATCGCTGCCATAATAGAACCCCCAGTAGCTAACATAGGTTCTAAAATAATGATACGGGTTTGAGGGAGAAACTGTTTGGGTAAATTATCTAAATAGCAACTTGGTTTGAGGGTTTCTTCATTTCTGGATAAACCAAGATGATAGGTTGAAACTATAGGTAAAACAGTCTGTGCGCCATCTAACAAAGCTAACCCTGCCCGTAAAATTGGGACAACAGCTATGGGTACTTGAGGATCAATCGTTACCCCTGAAGCCTGGGCTAGGGGGGTTTGGACTTGCACTTCTTCGGCTGGCAACCAATTACGTACAGCTTCATAGGTTAACCAACGCCCCAATTCTGTCATAGCACTTTTGAACATCACAGAAGGAGTTTGGCGATCGCGGGCTACCGCTAGCCAATGCTTGATTAAAGGATGATCGGGAACGTAAACACGTAATTGCAAAGGCATATTCAGGGAGCAGGGAGCAGGGAGTAGGGAGCAGGGAGTAGTGAAGAAATAGTTAATTGATTTATGGCAGTAGTGCCATAAAACGAGCAGTCGGGTATTGGATATTTACTATTTAGCGATCGCCCTTATAAACCAACTAGCCACACTAATATTTGTCCCTTCGTTCAAACGTACCAGAGTTTGGTTAAGCAAAGCAATGGGCAACCCCAGCAAAGCTAGAGAATGAGTAATTTGTTGATATCTCCCATCTTCTTGCAAACCAAATGCTATTACTCTTACTCCTTGCACATCTATTACCCAATATTCAGGTATTTTAAAATCGGCATAGAGTCGTTTCTTTTCATCCAAATCCGTTGCCAGAGTAGTATCACTAATCTCTCTTACTAAATCTGGTACTCGCCACTTATCTAAATTAATCCGACGCTTTTCTCCTTGTTGCCATTGGGGAATATCTTGGTTAGAAGCTCTGGAATTAGCTATAGAAGTTGAAGCTACCATAAATCCAAGCGGTTTGGTAAGGATTCATTCGTATCTTAACTTGACTCCAACTTTTAGTCTCTTACTGCCAACCCAAGAATTTATTGAGAAATATTTGCATTAGTATTGACATATTATCTCAATAAGCCTATATTGAATTTCAGTGTTCTCCTCTCTTAAGAGATCGGCAGGTAAGATTGGTTAGCGGGCAAGGCATAGCTAACCAATCTCCTCTTTCTTTTTACCTTTAAGATAATAAGGTTAGAACAAGATACTCACCCATTGGGGACAAAGGTATGATTCGCTGGATATTAAGTCTATTTTGCTTTTGCTACTTTTTAAGTATTGCCCCTCCAGTTATGGCACAAGAAGCTGATTTACCTGCTGTAACGCAACAAAAACTACAAAAGGGGGAAGAAATAGCTCAAAAAGCTTTAAATGCTGCGGAGAAGGGAGATTTTGCTACCGCAGAGGAGTATTGGACAGAATTAACCGAAGAATTTCCTACTAACCCAGCAGTATGGAGTAATCGAGGTAATACGCGAGTTGGCCAAAATAGATTAGCAGAAGCGATCGCCGATTTTGATAAATCTATCGAATTAGCCCCTGATGCAGCAGATCCTTATTTGAATAGAGGTGCGGCTTATGAAGGGCAAGGGCGTTGGCAAGAAGCTTTAGCCGACTATGAAAAAGTTTTGAGTATTGCTCCAGAAGAACCTTTAGCCTACAATAACCGAGGTAATGCTAAAGCAGGGCAAGGACGCTGGGAAGAAGCCCTACAAGACTATAAAAAAGCAGCAGATATGTCTCCTGACTTTGCTTTTGCCCGCGCCAATTATGCCTTAACAGCTTATCAAACAGATCGTCAAGAAGAGGCAGTGCGTACCATGCGTAACCTAGTACGCAAGTATCCTATGTTTCCTGATATGCGAGCAGCCCTAACAGCAGTTCTCTGGCAACAAGGACAACAAGGAGAGGCAGAAAGTAACTGGGTAGCAGCAGTGGGTATTGACAATCGCTATCAAGATATTGATTGGGTGAAAAACATCCGGCGTTGGCCTCCTAAAATGGTTGTAGCTTTGGAAAAGTTTCTTAATTTGGAATAATTTTAACTATTTTGGGCAACTCTTGAGGAATAGTAGTTGTACCACTTACTAATAACTATCACTAAAACCAAGCAAAATAAGCTTTCTAAATATCATTTATAGCAATGGAGAACTTATTAGTTATTACTTATTATTCAATTTCCCGAACTCTTTCTGAATAATCTTGAGGGCGCGATCGCCGGAAGGTATTTAAAGCGGCTTGCCGTAAAGTTAAAGGTAGGTAAGATAAAAAGAAACCAAAGGTTGATTTTTGAGAATTTCCTAACACAGCATTTGCTTCTTGTAAAAGTTTTCTTCCTGCTGCTGCTTCACCACTTTCAATTAGCCTTAAACCCAAAGCTTGTTGAGTACCTGCTAATTTGTATTGCCTGTCTTTTTCTAACTCTAAATCAGGAAATCGATAACTATCAATACAAAATACTTTTGCTTTTAAGAAATGGAGATTTTGCCTTAAACTAGTTTGCTGTCCGTGGAAGCGATATTCCATTAATAATTCCGGCAAGAAATAACCTTTTTTCCCCGCTAAAGCTAAGCGTACTAACAAGTCAAAATCCTCACAACCATCAGCTTCAGGACGCATATAATCAATTTCTTGTAAACAGCTATGGCGAAAAAGAGTAGAACCAACTTGTAAGCTTTGTTTTTGGAAAGTTTCTCTCATTAAATCGGGAATTATTCCTGCTTGAAGATTATCTTTTCCCCACTTAGCAGAATTCTCCTTAGTTGCTTCTAAATCCCGTTTCCCTTTACTATTAATAACCCAGTGATCGCTACAAACAAAATCCACTTCAGGATGATGATCTAAAACCGCTACAGTTTTAGCTAAAAACTCTGGAGTTAAGCCATCATCGTCGTCAAATTTAATAAAATACTCCCCCTTTGCTGCCTCAAAACCGGAACGCATATTACGACTGCGGCCAATATTTTGGGGATGACGAAGATAATTAAGGCGAGGATCTTCCCATTTACCAACAACTTCTGGAGTATCATCGGTGGAACCATCGTCGCAGATAATTAGTTCAAAATCTTTGTAAGTTTGGTTGAGTACACTGTCGACAGAATAAGCTAAATAATCAGAACGATTATAAGTAGGTATACAAATACTAACTTTAGGCATGATAGGCGATTTGCAAAAGATAACTGATAAGCTGACAACTGAGTTATAACGGTATAGGACTTTAAGCGTAGCATCCGTATTTACTCATCATCTCTTCTATTACACCCTGACAAATGTTAAATGGTAAATGTTAAATGATACTACCCCCAGTTGCAGTTATTATTCCCATTTACAATGGTGAGGCAGATGTACCTAATCTCGTTGATTGTTTATTGTGCCAAACTTATCCTCCGGAATTGGTGGAGTATTTATTGGTAGATAATAATAGCAGCGATCGCACCGCAGAACTTATTAAGGATGCCCAGGAAAAAGCTAAACTTCAAGGCCTTACCCTACGTTACCTCACTGAAGACCAAATCCAAAGTTCCTATGCAGCAAGGAATAAAGGTATTCAAGCTACTAAAGCAGAAATTCTCGCTTTTACCGATGCTGATTGTCGCCCCCAACCGGATTGGTTGATGAAGCTAATTCCCCCCTTTGCAAAGCCGGAAATTGGTTTGGTGGTAGGGGAAATCCTGGCTTTACCTGGTAAGACTATTTTGGAAAAACACGCTGAGGGACAGGGCATTTTATCCCAGAAGAATACCTTAGCACATCCATTTTGTCCCTATGGTCAAACAGCTAACTTAGCAGTCAGGAAAAAAGCTTTCGCAGAGGTTGGTTTATTTCGTCCCCACCTTACCACAGGGGGAGATGCAGATATGTGTTGGCGCATCCAAAAAGAAGCAGCTTGGCAACTCCACTTCGCCGAAGATGCCATCATCCGTCACCGTCACCGTGAAACAATTAAAGAATTAGCCAGTCAATGGCGTAGATATGGGCGTTCAAACCGTTACTTAAACCAACTCCACGGTATTCCCCTACGCCCTAAAGTTGAGAACAAACATTATCTTTTTTTGCTGACTCGCTGGTTATTAAAAGAACTACCTTTGAATATAGTTAAAGCCATAATGGGGAAAACTAATTATATAAATGCGATCGCAACTCCGATTAATGTTTTTTGTATCAAAGCTAGGGATGAAGGTCAAACTCAAGCAAGTTTACCAGAAGAAGCCAAACAAATTCCCGCTTATTTTGACGGGGTGACTGGGGGAAGTAATAAGTAATAAGTTAAGAATATACTATTCCCTAGCACGATTAGCAATTAGCCACTAGCCACTATCCACTAGCAATATGAAAATTTCTGCCATCATTTGTACCCATAACCGAGATAATTATCTTGGCGCAGCTATTGATAGTTTGTTGGAACAAGACTTTGTTGATTATGAGGTTTTGGTTGTTGATAATGCTTCTACTGATAATACCCGTAAAGTAGTAGAAGATCGTCTTGATCATCCTCGTTTGCGTTATATTTATGAATCTACCCTCGGTTTATCTGCGGCTCGTAATCGGGGTGCAAAAGAGACAACCGGGGAGATTATTGCTTATTTAGATGATGATGCTGAAGCAAGCCCTCAATGGTTAAAAGAATTAGTTATTGCTTATGAAAATAACGAGAAATTAGCCGTTGCTGGGGGCAAAGTTACCTTGATTTGGCCTGAAGGTATCACTCCTCCGCAATGGATTTCCCAGGAATTATCAGGTAATTTAGGTTACTATGATTTAGGAGATGAAGTAGTTTTAATTACCGAGCCGGGCTTAACTCCTAGAGGGCTAAATTATTCTTTGCGTCGCACTTTCCTAGATTCTATTGGTGGCTTCGATATCAACTTAGGCAGAGTGGGAAAAAACTTACTTTCTAACGAAGAATTATATATGACCGAACTTGCCTTACAAAAAGGTTGGCAAGTCGCCTATATTCCCAAAGCATTAGCTGCCCATAATGTCTCTGTTGAGCGTACCAAACCGGGTTGGTTTTTGTCTCGTAGTTGGTGGCAAGGAATTAGTGAATGTTACCGTGAAGAGGTGGCAGGAAGAACAGGTTGGCAGCAAATTGAAAGAGGCTCAGAACGTATTATCCGGGGGTTATATAAGTCTCTAAAATACTTCCGTAACCCGGCAGTGCGTTTTGATAATTTCGCCTATGCTTACGGTCAATTTGGTTATTTAAAAGCCGTTATTCAGCATCTAGTTAATAGAAAGTAGATGCTACATTTTTTATGCTAGGGAAAATTGAAAAAAGCGGGGGATTTATCGACGATAGCTACCAAGTAAGACTGATAGAAATTAGTTTCTAAAGGTATAATGAGATTTATATGTCTTTGGAGGGTTGTTTTTCTATCATGGTAGAGATAGGAAAATTGTTTCGTGCCTGTAATCCTAATAAAACTCTAGACTTAAGTAAAGCTGAAGATTGGAGGTATTACATCGACTTTGCCAAGGTGAGAGGCAATAGTATCATTCAAGAGTTACAACGTACTATTGTTCTCTCAGAAGATGAACCGACTTGCCAATTATTCACTGGTCACATTGGTTGCGGCAAATCCACGGAGTTATCTAAATTGAAGACACAGTTAGAAAAAGAAGGCTTTCATGTCGTCTATTTCAAGTCTTCCCAAGATTTAGATATGGCTGATGTAGATATTAGTGATATTTTACTAGCGATTACCCGCCAAATCAGCCAGAGTTTAGAGGATGCAGGAATTAAGCTGCAACCTAGTCGCTTTCAGGAGTTACTCCAAGGTGCAGCTACTTTACTGAATTCTGATGTCATGGGTTTAAATGTTAAAGTCCCCAAGGGAGGTAATTGGGGATTAAAAGCGGAGAGTGATAAATTCAATCTTTCTCTGGGTATTGCCGAAATTACGACCAAAGCTAAGAATAGCACAACAATCCGTTCTCTTTTGCGGCAACATCTCGAACCAAGAGTTAATAGTATTTTAGAAGCCCTTAATCAGGAATTGATTGCCCCGGCACAACAACAACTTGAGGAGCAAAACAAGCCCGGATTAGTGGTAATTGTTGATAATTTAGATTGCATTGATAATAGAATCCGTTTGGGAGACAAATCTCAACCGGAGTACCTATTTATTGAACGAGGGGAACAACTCAACAAACTTCAATGCCATGTTGTCTATACTATTCCCCCTGGTTGACTGACAAAACTTATGTTGTTGGATAAGAGTAAGTCTGCACCTGGAACTCAAATTGATAGAGTCGTTTTTGGTGCTGCTTTCGTGAAGCCATAGCAGGTGAGGGGTCTTGGTTTGTCCTAAAGCAAACCCTATCAATAAGTTTCCATCCTTGAATTAATGCTCCTTTAACCCAATCCCAACCAATACGAAGATAGCTGTTGCCACGAAACCAATGAGTATCAACCCATCTTCGCTTTCGGGACTCGACAACCTCAACCCCTTGTGCGCTGAGATAGAGGGTAGCCACAGCTAAAATAAAAAATAACCTGGACAAGGCACAGACATTTCTGATTGATGAGCGTTGAATATTCCATGCTTGAGACTGGTCATCAAGAAAGTTTTCTTCAATATCAAAGCGTAACCCATATTCAGCAAAAGTCTGTAGAGTTGTTTTTTCATCACTGACGATAGCCCAAAACTCGCCATTAACGTTATTACGACCCACAATGACATTGATTAGTTGGGATTGGGAGTGTTTATATAGCCTGACATGATGTAAACAAAGTGCCTCTCCTCGATTAAAGTGGAAATGCTTGAGTTGACACCAACCTTTACCTCCTCGAAATATCCAGCTATTACTTTTGAGCCTGATTCGGTAATGCCATCCCAGTTGGTTGGTTAACATTTCCATCAACTCACTATGAACAAATCCTCTATCTGCCAAGAGTATTACCTTTAACCCTGCCGGTAATCTTGTCTTTGCTTGTTGAAGTATTTCTTGATAATCTTGGAAAGACACACTCGCACTTTTGTGTTTCATCACTCGCCACACGATTGGTAATGCTCTCCCCCGATGAATGACACATAAGCGCACCAAGCAGTATTCTTCCCAAAACATTGATGTATCCAATCCCAAATACATTTTCTGCTCTTCCCAGTCAGCTAGTGCTGCTGTGATTAGAGGTTTATAGAGCCTATGTATATTGATTCGAGGATTATTCAACCATCTTTGAACACGCCTTTGCTTACTTTGAGCATATAACCCTCGACAAGGTATATAAACAGACCATTTAGTTAGATTCACGCTACCTGTATGGACTAAGGCAAATATTATCCAGATGCAAGTTTTTAGATGTGTTTGATGTTTCCAATTACTACCTTGACCCAGCCATGATTTCAAGGCACTGTAAAGAGGGGAGTTCTTTTTCATCGTATTGCGAAAGATTTGAGTGGTTTCTTCTCTTTCACAATCGGAGGCTCCCCTCCTCTTTGTCAACTCCCTCAATCTCTTTCTCTTTCTTCCGTTTCCTCTCTCCCTACCATCTTTTGTCAGTCAACCAGGGCTGGCACAGTGAGTTTTAGCCCTGATGGGGATATATTGGCTTCCGGTCACTATGGCGGCATAATTAAGTTGTGGAACACAGAAACAGGAGAACAAATTCGCATCTTCGACAACAGATCAAATTATAGTGAAAGAGAGATTGTGGATTTTAGCCCTGACGGTAACATAGTAGTTTCTGGTAATGCCAGCGGTGGTATAACTTGGTGGAGTGTGGAGAAAGGAGAAGAGATACACTCCGATATCCGTAGCGGTCATGATGGCGGCAACCCTGTCTCCAGCGTAGAGTTTAGTCCTGATGGAAATATATTAGCTTCTGGTGGTGAAGATGGAACTATCAAACTATGGAGTGTAGGAACAGGAAACGAAATTATCACCCTCCGGGGTCATGATGATGTTGTACATAGCATCAGTTTTAGTCCTCATGGAAAGGTATTAGCTTCTAGCAGTAACGATGGAACTATCAAATTGTGGAATTTAGAGAAAGGAAGAGGAATCGATATTATTGGCAGGGGTAACGAATCTAGAATTACAGAAAGTTTTAATCTTGATGGTAATGTGTTGGCTCTTGTTAGTAATGACGGAACTGTCATGCTATGGAACGTGGAGACAGGAGAAGAAATTATCACTATTCCAGTATACTTTTATACTGTCGATGGCGTAAAGTATTTGTTCAAGGTGCGTAGTGTAATTTTTAGCAACGAGGCTAAAGTATTAGCTCTTATTCATGATGACCAGGCTGTTAAATTATGGGATGTAGAGAAAGGAGAGGAATTTTCCACCATCCCACAGCATACTTACACTTCCAACAATGAAACTTATATTGCCAATTTCGGGAGCGCAGCTTTTAGCCATGATGGGAAGATATTATCCCTCAAATACAGCGACGGTACGATTAAGCGATGGGATATAGAGAAAGGAGAAGAAGTAAAGACTTTCCAAGGTAATGAGGATTACAGGAATCTAAGCTTTAATTCAGATGGAAGATTACTAACTTTTTCCATTAGTGAGAACAATATTATTACGTTATGGGATGCAGAGAAAGGAGAACAAATTACAACTTTCCAGAGAGGTAGAGGCAGTTTAGAGCATGTAGATTTTAATTCAGATGGAGAGTTATTAGCATATTTTGTTGATGAAGATAGCAATATTACGCTATGGGATATAGAGAAAGGAGAACAAATTAGCACTTTCCCAATAAACGAATACTACAACGTCAGTTATGGCAGCTCAGCCGGGGAAGTATCAGCTAAATTTAGTTTAGATGGAACAATGTTAACAGCGTTTACAGGTCAAGATTATACAAGTACAACCTTCAGACTCTGGGACATAGTGGGAGAGGAAGAAATCTTTACTCTTCAATTTGCATGGTATGACATGAACCTATATTCCAGACCCAATGATATATTTCTTACTAATAAGGAATTATTGGTATTTGATTTTGGCCAAGGGATTCTCCAATTTAGGCATACGAACTTGAACTTTTTAATAAAACGCAGTTGCGATCGCATCCGCAATTACTTAAAGTACAACCCCAACGTTAAAGAAGAAGATAAACGCTTGTGTGATGGTATTGGTATGGCAGATTAGAGAAGGAAATTTCTCACGAAACGCTATACTCATCCGTGAGTGCAACTAAATCACAACCATGCCAGCCAAAGACATCTATCATCACCAACTCAAAAATGCTCTGATTAAAGATGGCTGGACAATTACCGATGACCCCTTAATTTTATCCATCGGTAAAAAGGATTTATTTGTTGACTTAGGAGCAGAAAAAATAATTGCTGCGGAAAAAAATAATCGCAAGATTGCGGCGGAAATCAAAAGCTTCGTTGGTAGATCGCAAATTAATGACTTAGAAAATGCTGTAGGTCAATATATGGTTTACCATCAGGTTTTATTGGAAACTAAAAGTGAGCGAGTTTTATATTTAGCGATTAGGCAATCATCTTATCAAGAAGTATTTGAAGAAACTCTAGGTAAAATATTTTTAAAAAAGAAGCTGATTAACTTAATTGTTTTTGATGAAAACAAGGAGAGTATCTTACAGTGGATAGACTAACGGAACTTTATAACATCATCTATCCTATTCTCAAGGAATATGCAGACTTGCCCTATGCAGACCGGAATTTAAAACATAAATTAGTCATCAGTGATGATCACAAAGACTATCTATTAATGACCATCGGCTGGCGAGATGATGTCAAAATACATGGTTGTGTGGTTCATCTAGAAATTATTGACCAGAAGGTGTGGATACATCGGGATGGCTTAGAAGATGGTATTGCCGATGATTTACTCAGAGCCGGCATCCCTCCAAATCAGATCGTCCTGGCTTTTCATCCTCCCAAAATTAGACACTATACTGAATTTGCTGTCAATTAAATGCAAATACAATCGCAACATCAAAGAAGAAGATAAACACTTATGTGACGGTATTGGTAAAAATAAGCAGAAAAAAGTATAAATTAAGGTTTCCATGAAGAACAAACAGAATTAACCACCTCTTAACAGTGCATCTGTAGCCTCACAAGGAGCCAACCGTAAAGCTGAGTTCGATTTAGAGTTGGAAATTTCTCTTGATTTATCGTTTCACTACGGAAGTCCTATAATTGATAATCAGTAACTAACAATTTCCTTTACCTAAAACCCACTACCTAAAATCTAAAATGACTCCCCAAAACTACCACATAACTACCTTCGGCTGCCAAATGAACAAAGCCGACTCTGAACGTATGGCTGGTATTTTAGATGAGATGGGTTTAGTACATTCAGCAGATCCTAACCAAGCGGATTTGATTCTCTACAATACTTGTACCATTCGTGATAATGCCGAACAAAAAGTTTATTCTTATTTAGGTAGGCAAGCTAAACGCAAACATCAACAACCTAACTTAACTTTAGTGGTGGCGGGTTGCGTTGCACAACAGGAAGGAGAAAAGTTGTTGCGACGAGTTCCAGAGTTGGATTTAGTCATGGGGCCGCAACACGCTAATCGTTTAGAAGACTTATTAAACCAAGTCTTTGACGGTAATCAAGTGGTTGCCACTGATCCTATTCATATCGCCGAAGATATCACCAAACCTCGGCGGGATAGTAAGGTGAGTGCTTGGGTGAATGTCATTTATGGTTGCAATGAACGCTGTACTTATTGCGTTGTTCCCAATGTGCGAGGGATAGAACAATCTCGCACCCCGGAGGCGATTCGGGAGGAGATGGAAGAGTTGGCCAGACAGGGTTATAAAGAAGTTACCCTGTTGGGGCAAAACATTGATGCCTATGGTAGAGATTTACCAGGCAGCACCCCAGAAGGTCGTCACCAAAACACCTTGACAGATTTACTCTATTATGTTGCAGATATTCCCGGCATTGAACGCATCCGCTTTGCCACCAGCCATCCTCGCTATTTCACAGAAAGATTAATCCGTGCTTGTCAAGAAATTCCCCAAGTTTGCGAACATTTCCACATTCCCTTTCAATCGGGGGATAATGAGATTCTCAAGGCGATGGCGCGGGGTTATACCCAAGAAAAATATCGCCGCATTATTAATAAGATTAGGGAATGTATGCCCGATGCAGCCATTAGCGCTGATGCAATCGTGGCTTTTCCTGGGGAAACAGAGGAACAGTTTAACAATACCCTTAATTTAGTTGCAGACATCGGTTTTGACCAACTAAATACAGCAGCCTATTCACCTCGCCCCGGCACTCCTGCGGCTTTGTGGGACAATCAATTAAGCGAGGAGGTAAAGAGCGATCGCCTGCAACGTATTAACCGTTTAGTTGAGGTAAAAGCAATCGAGCGATCGCAGCGTTATTTAGGTAGGATTGAAGAAGTTTTAGTCGAAGATATCAACCCCAAAGATCCCAGCCAAGTAGTGGGGCGTACTAGAGGTAGTCGTTTAACCTTTTGTCAGGGAGATATTGAGGAGTTAAAAGGAAAAACAATTAAGGTGAAAATAACCGATATTAGAGCCTTTAGTTTAACAGGAGAAAGGGTGCTTGAGAAGGTGAGTGTTTAAGTTTTGAATTTGAGAGTTTTTGTTAATAGAAAAATAACCAGCAAGCTACTTTTATTCAGGAGGTTCAAAAATACAAATAGATTGTGGCTCAATAGGACAAGTTTGATTAATAAGCTTCGGATTTCCCGACAGTCCAAGCGAAGTCAAATTAGTCAAGGAAGATAGAGGTGTTATATCTTTTATTTGGTTTTCTGCCAGTCCAAGCGAAGTCAAATTAGTTAAGGAAGATAGAGGTGTTATGTCCTCTATTTCATTTACCCCCAAGTCAAGCGAAGTCAAATTAGTTAAGGAAGATAGAGGTGTTATGTCCGTTATTCCATTATTCCACAGGAAAAGGTCAGTAAAATTAGTCAACCGCCTCTGAGCAAGCTGGCAATCTTCAGTTTCAGCTTGTGTTAACAACACTTCAACAGTATGTTGAGCTTCATTAGTTAAACCTTCTTTATTTTCGCACCATTCCGCAAAGCTTTCAAACTGCTGCCCTTGAGCCATTGCTTGATGCCCACCACCTCCCACCGTTAGCAATACAATTGCATAGGCAAAGCCCTTAATAGACTTCGTGATTATCTCTTCACTCTGTTTAAACCACTGTTTTTGTTTTCTACTAATCATGGGCTAACTCTTTAACCTGAAGAAATTTTATTATATTTACTATGAGTCTTTATTTTGAAATAAAGAAGATGAAACCCGCCCCTACTCCTTAACGATTAGCAAATCACCAGCAGAAACACTCCCCTCAACATTACCAATAGCCAACAAACCATTGCGAGTTTGATATCTTACCAAGCCTTGTTTACCAGGGACACTAAACTTCATCCCTCGTTCAACTTCACCAGGATCGATGCCACCTAACCAGAATTTAGCCTGTCTGCCTTCAATTCTGGTTACTATAGCATGGGCTGCTGCTCTGGTGGGGGATGCAAAATAAATTGGTTGTTCTTCGTAACCGCTACCTACTTCCACATTCAAAGTGGGAGTTTGTACAAAATCATCGGGAAGGTACTTTGTGATATTTTTTACTACATAAGCAATGGCTTCTTCTGGGTTGGTGTTTTCTTGCCAAAGATACTGGGTTAAGGCATAGGTGAATGCCCCGGCTGAGAAGCCATTAATCCAAGCATCCGCAGCGAGTTGATTAGGATTAGTTGAGGCAATAACTACTCCCTTAGCAACCCCTCGGCGATAACCAGCGATGAACTCTTGAGGAGAAATGTTTAATTTACTAAGCAATTGTTCTTGATAAGCTTTTTCTTCACCAGAAACCAGAGTTTCCTTACCTCCATCACGAGAGCGAATACGAATTTTTCTGTTAGCAGCCCCCGAAAAACAGCTATCTAAAACCGCCGTAAAGTTTTCTGTAGGTACAGCAGACATGAGTAAGTAGAGAGTATGACCCATAATATCTTTAACTGACCCTGATTGTTCTGGATATCCTGGGGGAAGAGTTGCATCGATGGGGACGAAAGTGCCGTTTAAATTGCTTTCTTCCTTGCTGAAGTCGGTAACAATGGGGTTAGGGTCAAAAATGCGCGAACCATGGCCAGAATAGTGATAAACAGCCACATCCTCCGGTTTAACTTGGTTGATTAAGTATTCTTCAAAAGCCCCTAACATTCCTTTGCGGGTGGCATCTTGATTCAGGAGGAGATGAATATCTTTGGGGTTAAAACCAAAGCGGTGAATTAATAATTCTCGCTGCATAAAAACATCGTTGATGCAACCTCTAAGAGGACTTTGGCTATAGTCATTGATACCAACCAAAAGGGCAACTTTACGGGGTGTACTTTGGGCTAAAACTTTACCGTAGCGTTCCCATTTACTTAAGCCCAAAGTGCTTAAGGTTGCCCCAGCCAATTGCAAGAAATGGCGACGAGATAGTTTACTCATATCTAGATAGATTCTTATCTAATTGGTACTGGTATCTTTTTAATTTAGCCTGCCAATCAACATAAAAAACAGTTCGTTTCAAAAACTGTAACCTAAGTCAATGATGTCTATGACAAGGGATGGATAGACTTCAAAACTGTCAATGATCCAAAGTGATCATTGTTCATTGATAATTAATTATTGTTCACTGTTCCCCTTGAATAGTGAAAGCTGCCCAGTAATAAGGATCTTGCCAGTTACTGTCTTTTTGCCACATTTCTAATTGTGCTTCTCTTAAAGCAGCAGCAGGTTTTAGTTTTTCTTGGTACATTTTTTTGTAGAATGTACTCATCAACTCAGAGGTGGAACGGTCATTAACCGCCCAAAGACTGACCACAACTCGCTTTGCCCCTGCATACATAAAACCTCTGGTTAAGCTAACTAATCCTTCTCCGGCTAACTCTGACCCTAAGCCAGTTTCGCAGGCACTCAATACTACTAACTCCGCCGGGAGTTCGAGGTTATAAATAGTATCTAAACGTAACAAAGGGTCTTGTAATTCTCCTTGGGAATTATATACCGACAGTGCTAAACCAGAAAACTGAGGTACATCTTTGTTGAGACAACCGTGGGTGGAAAAGTGAACGGTTTGATACTGAGAAAGTTGAGGGCTGGTAGCGGTGGCGAGGGAAGCATCATAGCCAAAAGCTGCAAAGCTTTCATTTTCTGGTACAAGGGCAAGAATGTTTTCTGCTTCAGTGCGGGTATATTGTAGGTTTGGTAGGGAGAGGCAGACATTTTGGGCTGATCGGGTTAAGTCTCTTAAGTCTACGGTTTGTTGTCCTTCTAGTTCATAAACAGGGTCAGCAAAGACAGCAAGCTGTTTAGGGGCGAGGGGACGACCTTTGACCTGTTGGCGCAATGCCTCTAAACTGGAAGCAGAAGGGAGAGTGATGATTTCGTGGTTGGCGATTAGGGGCTTTTGAGCTAGGGAGTTGGGGAGAGGTAGGGCGGCGAAGGGGATGCTTTGTAAGGTTCCGTCGCCGACAATTAAAAGGCGTTTGTTGCCTAATTCCTGAACAGCAGGTCCAAGAATTATTTTGCTGAGTTGTTTGACTATTTCTGGGTTGTTAATGGTTTCACTGGCCATGTCGTTGCGAAATTTGTTAGCGAGTTGCTCAATTTCTGCTTGGGGAGGAAGTTCATAACTACTAACTTTGTCTTTACTAACCACCCAAAGATAGCTACCCTGCTCGCTGAGGTGGTATTCTAAGAGGAGGGTATCATCATCAAGAACTTGCTCTTGAATTTCTCTAGTTTGTAGGGTAAACTTGGTTGGTTGATTAATGGCAGCATAGGCAGGACTTTGCAAACGAATAGTTGTTTCTATTTGGTCAAGTTCAGCCACAAGAGAATTGATTTCTTGGTTGAGGTTTGCTTGTTCTTTGGTTCTATAGGAACCTCGCAAAAGCTGGGCTTGCTCTTCTAATGCAGTAGCAAGTTGCTTAGTTGATGCTTTTTCGGCTTGAACTAGTTTTGGGTCTACTCCTTGGCGAATATCTACCCTAGCTTCTTGGAGTTCGGTGAGGAGTTGACGGGCGCGGATTCTTTCACTGTAGTAGAGTGCCTGACTATGGTATCCTTGGGAAGAATCTTTTTGGTGCAATTCCATCAGCAGCCTGATTTGAAAATCATAGTATTCTTCAACAGTTAGGAAAAAGGAAGTTTGCAGCCGGGGAGTAAGAATTTGGTTGCGAAGAAATTCAATATTTTCAATGGCTTGTTCCATAGACTCAGAGGCAGGGAGGAGATTATTTTGTTCGTATTGCAAGACAGCAATGTTTCTGAGGGTATTAGCTTCTCCGCTACGATTCTTGACTGCACGGTATAGGGATAATGCCTGGTTGTAATATTCTAAACCTCGCTGCTTTTCTCCTAAATTGTAATAAACAAGCCCAATGTTATTAAGAGTAACCGCTTCCCCATCTTGATCCTCCACGGCAAGATACAAAGGTAAGGCTCGATTATAGTATTCTAAGGCTTGTTGCTTCTCTCCTAAATCTGAATAGATACCGCCAAGATTATTGAGAATACTAGCTTCCCCGCTGCGATTTTCCACAGCTAGGAAAAGAGGTAACGCCTGGTTGTAGTATTCTAATGCCTGCTGCTTTTCTCCTAAAGCGTTGTAAATACCACCAATGTTGTTGAGGGTGATAGCTTCTCCTTGGCGATCGCCTACAGCCCGACGAAGGGTTAAAGCTTGGTTATAATATGCTAATGCCTGCTGCTTCTCTCCTAAAATGTCGTAGACACTGCCAATATTGTTGAGGGTAGTAGCTTCTCCTTGGCGATCGCCTACAGCCTGACGAAGGGGTAAAGCCTGGTTATAGTATTCTAATGCCTGCTGCTTTTCCCCCAACCCGTCATAGGCAGCACCAATATTATTAAGGGTAGAGGCTTCCCCATCTTGATCCCCTACAGTACGGAAAATAGGCATTGCTCGATTATAATATTCTAAGGCTTGCTGCTTCTCTCCTAAATCGGAGTAGACACGACCAATGTTATTAAGGATATTGGCTTCTCCGTTGCGATCGCCGATAGTAAGATAAAGGGATAATGCTTGATTATAGTATTCTAAGGCTTGCTGGTTTTCTCCTAAAGCTTTGTAAGTCAGGCCAATGTTGTTGAGGGTATCTGCTTCTTTGTCTCGATATTTTAGGGTACGAACAAGGAGCAAAACTTGATTATAGTATTCAAGTGCCTGCTGATTTTCTCCCCAAGCTTTGTAGATAGAAGCAATGTTATATAGTGCAGCAGCTTTACTATCGTGATCACCTACTGCACTATACAAAGACAATGCTTGTTTATAGTATTCAAGTGCTTGCTGATTTTCTCCCAAAGCATTATAAGCAAAGCCAATACTGTGGAGAGTAAGTGCTTCTCCATCCTGATCACCTACTGTACGATATAGGGACAATGCTAGGTTATAGTATTCAAGTGCTTGCTGGTTTTCTTCTAAAGCATTGTAGGCACGACCTATTCCTAGTAAGATCAGGGCTTGTTGAGATTGATCTCCTTGTTGTTGCCAAAGTTGAAGGGCTTTCTCCCATTCAATGATACTTTGTCTTAGAGATGCTGTTGTTCCTTCTTGGTAAAGTCGTAATCCTTGTTCATAAGCTTCTTCAGCAGCAACAGAACTTTTCTGGGCAATTTCTGTTGGGTATGGGTTTGCAATGACAGTATGAATTGGAGAAGCTAGAGAGAGAAAGAAGGCGAGAAAAGCTTTCGACTTTGGACTTGAAGATGGAGTCATGGGATGGTAAGAGGCAGTAGATTAATTCACTAGCATATTTCTAAATTTACTTGCCAATTTTAGTAAAGAACAGTTCGTTGCCAAAAATGTAACCTCAGTCAATGGTCAATCAGATTTGTAAGGGCAGGTTTTCGTAAATCTCGGTTGTTGTCTAAAATCTTGATGAAACCCGCCCCTACTAGGGTCTAATTTCCACTTTTGTACCCACCTCAACTACTTTATATATTTCCTCAACATCAGTATTCCTCAAAGAAACACAACCCCAAGTCCAATTATCCCCTTCCTCGATTAAATTATCTTGTCCTGGGGGAACACCATGAATACCAATTTGCCCACCAATGGTAGCTAAAAGACTAATTTCTCCCTTTCTTTTTGCCTGCCAATGTTCACCCCAAGAATCAGCGTTAGGATAATCTAACCAGAGAAATTTTGACCAATTAGGGTGGGGATAAAGGTCACGAATAGAGTAAATTCCCTCTGGAGTTTTCATATCTCCTTCCTTAAGTTTATCTCCTTGAGGATTAGGACCAAAAACAACCGGATAAGCTTTGAGAGGAGTTTGTTGATAGTAAATTGTGAGGCGGTATTTACTTTTTTCAATCAAAATAGAAGTGGCACTTTTGTCCAGGGGTTGATTGATTAGTTCGTTTAAAGATTGTTCGTAGTTGAGTAAATCGTTGTTGGCTAAGGCAATATGTTGAGGTTTTTGCAACGACGAATTATCAAGATTGAGTAATTTTGCAAGCTGAGGAGGAGGAGGTAAATAACCTCTTTTATAAGCAAAGAAGTAAAATAATAAACCACTTATAAGTAATGTAGAGAACCAAAAAACAATCTTTTTTGTCTTGTATTTATTCATAAGTTTAAGGGTAAGGCAGCAGATAGTAAGCTGTCTAGCGTTTAATTTACAATAGTGAGATGACTGGGTGATAGTCTGGCTTTGGCTATTTTTAGAAAATATTTAATAATAAGCGTCACAGAGTTTGCGATCACTTTCTTTTACTTTAGGATTGTTTTTGAGATAGCCTTTTATTTTGTCACACCCATGTTGCAATAATTCGTCTAATTCTAAGCTTTTAGATATTAAGCCTTCGTAAGTTGCAAAAGCTATAGATTTGCCATCCGGACTAAAGCTTACATCTCGACCACTAAAACTACTGAAGGGAACATATCTTTCAAACATACCATCAATTAGCCAAAAAGCAACTATTTCTGATCTATTTTCTTCCTGTATAAAATTCACTGCTAACAATTTTCCATCAGAACTAAAGTTGATATTTTTAGCAGAATAGTTCTCATAATATTTTAAGGTTTTCACCGAAGTAGTGCCATTTGGCTTCCAAAGCTTTACTGTCCCGTCATCACTTGCTGAAACAATTAAGTTCCCTTTAGGAGTAAATTTAGCATCATTAACTTCTTTTGTATGTTCATCAAAAGTTTTAGTTAAAGTACCATCTAGCTTCCGAAGCTCAATGGTTTTCTCATCGCTAGCTGAGACAATTGATTGACCATTTGGGCTAAAGTCAATACTATTTACCCTCTCTCCGTGGGTTGCGATGTTTTTGAGTAAAGTTCCATCAGATTGCCAAATTTGTATTTTTCCGTCATTGCTACCAGAAGCAATTAGTTTACTGTCAGGACTATAACTAATTGCATTTATTTGATTGTCGTAAATTTTAAATCTTTGAACAGATGTACTGTCACCTTTCCATAGTTTGATCCTACTATAGGGAGTCGTAAAAACAAAGTTGCTGCTATTAGGAAGAAATTTAAACTGTCCACTGTATTCTTCAAAAGAATTAATTAAATTACCGCTACGACTTAAAATACTGACTTGCTTGTTATTGCTGCTGACCGCAATGAAGTCTCCTTGAGAGCTAAACACAATATAATTACTAATATCATCACTATAATCGCCTTCAAACTCTTCTAACAAAGATCCATTTCTATTCCAAATTTTTATTGTGTCCTGATTTTCTTTGTCAAAGATTGCAGCTATTAAATCACTGCCAGGACTAATAATAATATCTTTGACATTGCTATCATCTTTATTAAGCGTTTTACTTAAACTGCTGCTAAGATGCCAAATTTTAATCTGATCGATTTTATCAACTGTTACTACAAGCTGACCATCTGAACTAATTTTAATCATTTTATAGTCTTTGAATGTTTTGACTTTACTTAAATTATCTTTCGTATTTACAATATTCAGTTGCTCACCAAATTTAAAAACTGAACCATTAGAATTACGTGAGACTAATTGATCATTGATAAAAACAAGTTCGCTATCATTGCTAAAGCTGATAATTTCTCCTCTCAAGCTTTTAAGAAGTTGTCCATCTTGCTGCAAAATATCCACTTGATTAAACTTTTGAATAGCAATAAGTTGGCTATCAGGGCTAAAGATTACTTTTTGCGCCTCGTCAAATTCTTCTAAAGAATTACTACCCCTTTTCCAGATAGCTATCTTCTTACCATTACCAACAGCAATAAGTTGGCTATCCGGACTAAACTCTACTTCTGTTACATCTTTGAATTTTCTTAATACGCTGCCATCTTCTCTCAAAATTGCTGTCTCTTTATAGTTACCAATAACAATAAGCTGGCTATCCGGACTAAACCTGACTACTACTTTATTTTCCAATTCTTTCGGTTCAATGGCAATTCTTCTTAAGGAATCGCCATCTCTTCGCCATATTCCTATTTCTTTATCGTTGCTAATAGCAATAAGTTGACTATCCGGACTAAATTTGACTGTTGTTCCACCTTCAAATTCTTTCAATAAACTACCATCTCTCCGCCATATTTTGATACTATCACCAGTGTTAGCACCTATAAGTTGACCATCAGCACTATATTCTATATTGCTGAGAACTGTCTCAGATTGTATAGTTTCTAGTTGTTTAGAATCCGCAGACCAAATATTGATATTATCACTAACGCTAATAAAGGCAAGATTGTTATTATTAGGACTAAAAGCAATATCACTAGCATACTCTCGGATACTTTCTATTAATTTACCGTTAGATTGCCATATATCTATACTGAATTCACTCAAGGCAGCAATCCTTTGAGAATCATGACTAAATTCGACTCGATAAAATTGATCAATATAATAAGGTTCCACTTTAAAAGTTGATACAGCAGCTTTTTGAGAATCAGGACTAAATTTAACTTGATAATATTTCTCGAACGGTTTTATTTGTGAACTTAATAAAGTGATATCGTTACTGTTTTCTTTAATTTTTGCAGTTATACCAAAACCTGATTCAAAACTATTCTGTGGTGTTGAACTATCAATTGTAAGGGTTGGATTTACGACAATAGTATTTTCCTGACTTGTTTCTATTTCATTTAAGTCTTGCCTCAGCAAATTACCTTCTTCATCCCAATACTGCTGATCTCCTTTCGTATCAGTGCTAACTAAAAAGAAATCATCTTCAGGTAGACCCAATCTAAAATCATATATATCGGAATGGTCAAGTTTCTTGTGTTTGTTATTCTTCAAGTCCCAAAGCATTACTATATTATCTTTAGCAACAGAAACAAGGGTTTGACTATCTTGGCTAAAACGGATTTTAGTTGCTTTACCTTTGTGTCCAATAAAAGTCTTATCTATCGTGCCATCAATATTCCATAACTTTATTGTTGTATCATCACTCGCAGAAGCAATTTTTTTACTATCCGAGCTAAATTCTACATCATTTACAGTCTCAGTATGACCTTCTAAAGTGTCAATATATTTACCTTCAATAGTCCAAAGTTTAACCGTTTTATCTTCGCTAGCAGACACTATATGTTTTTTGTCAGTACTAAAAGAAATATCTTTTATTGATCTAGTATGACCTTCCAAACGATTGATTTCTGAGTCATCATAGAATGCCCTATGCAACGATATTAAAGTAAACATCTTGGCATCAAAAATTTTCCAGGGGGCAAGCTTAAGGAATTTGCCTGCTTTTATGTAAGTTATCGTTCTATCTATCCCATCTTGTGAAGCTTGAAGAGATAGTGTTGCTGCAAAGCCGTTTAAAGCTGCTGTTGCTGCCACAAATGCAATTCCTGCTATGCCAGTTGCTACTAAACCCAATCCTATTAATGATCTACGGGCTGTCTTCAACTGCTTCTTAAGAGCATCATTGTATCTTGCTTCCGCAATCCTTCTTTGTTCCCTTTCCTTCTCTAATTCTTTGATCCATTTTTCTGACTGTAGCTGACGGACGAAAGGTACTAAGTAATCATGAACTAACTGATATCTATCGGATGGATTTGCAGGAACTCTCAAAACCATTCCTGATTGAACTAAAATATCTAAAACTAAATCAAAAGTTTCTTCTTTTCCTTTGAAATCAGGCTCTAAAATTGTACGAGTCTTTAAAGGACGGGTATTATTTTCATCAGTTAATAAATACAACACTAACTTAGTTACTTGCTCATTTCCTTTGCCACAATCTTTGACAACATCATCTAAAAACCTATTTACCAACTGCTCCTTAGAACCCAGTTCCTCATACTTCGCCAATTGAGTTATGTTTTCTGCTTGTAATTGCGCCCCTACGACTTGTAACTCAATCGGACTAACTTCCCCTAAATCACTAGCTAAATCTTTTACCAAAACATCTAATAATTCAGGTTCTAAGTTAAACTGAGTTTTAGCAGTAAGGTTTTCAATTACCAACTTTGCTTCTACTTGAGAGAAGTTACCTAAATAACAGAGAATGTTTTTATTGAGAATGTCGTTATTAGCAACATCTAAACTAACTATGCGGTTGTTGCACTCCAATAAATAAAAAAGATAGTCTTCTCGCAAAGAGAGAATGATTTTAGTAAAAGGAATATTTAAACAGTCTTGCAGAAACTTATAAAAAACTTTCCTTTGCTTTGGTTCTTTGTAAACGAAGAAAAACTCTTCAAACTGGTCAAAGATAATTACAGTTAGTAAGTTGCTGTAGCTGTTTTCCCTTAATTGAGCCAAAATTGTTGCTAGGGAATCAAGATTTTTCTTCTGATTTTGTTGAAAAACAGTTTGTTGTAAGCAGCGTCCTAATTCTTTAACCCAACCTGCATAAACACGCTGCAAAACAGGTAAAACTTGCCTTGCTTCTATTCTTTTTTGCTGCAAAGCTGGGATTAAGCCTGCTTCAATTAAGGAACTTTTTCCTACTCCCGACTGACCATGAATAATTGTTAGTCTGTAATCACTACGTTCAACTCTTGCTACTAATTTATTAACATCCTGTTCCCTTCCCGAAGCTTTAATTTCTAAAGATATTTCTCCGGGGATAACAGGAGGTAAAGCAGGATTAGTAACCAACTGTTTTGCTTTTAACCGACTTGCACCAGTGAAGGCACGGAAACCAAACTGAGTTTCTCTGGTTTGTTGTTCTTGCTTAAGTTCAAAAGCTGTGAGATACTCCCCTTGTTGGAAATAAATTTGCCATAAGGTACTTAAAATATTAATGTAAAGTGCCGGATCATAGCGAGGTTTGGTTGTCTCTTTTGCAGTTAATAAGGTTTCCTTTGCTGTTGTTTTTTCTCCTAATTGCTGTTGGGCTTTCCCTAAAGAAAAAAGATACCAACCTTGATGAAAGTGGCGTTCCCATTCTAAGGAAGTAGCTGTATCTTCTTGCTTTTCTTGTAAAGCTTTTTCTTCAGCCTGGGCAAATAAATTTAAAGCTTGTTGAGACTGTTGTCGTGCTTTTTCTGGTGCAGATTTAGCTAAAGCAACTTCTGCCAGAAAACCATACATTCTTGCTTGGCGAAACGGGCTTGTTTTAATCTGCTCTAACTGCAAAGCTTCTTTAGCAATCCTTTCTAACTCTTGCCACTGCTCTAACCGATGTAATACTTCTGCTAAATAACTAATATACTTGCTAACAAAATCCTGACGATCAGCATCTTTGAAAGTCGCGATCGCTTGCTGAAAATACTTCCTTGCTTGTTGGCAAGCTTCCTCATATTCGCGACGTTGCTGTAGTGCATAACTGCGCCACCACAAACCCAAGTGTAAGTAAACAATTCCTTTTTTAACTTGGTTGCCAGTTACGGGATATAAAGCTAAACTACGTTTGTAATGCTGCCTTGCTTCTGCTTGGTTATTTGTCCATCTACCCTGGTTGACTGACAAAAGATGGTAGGGAGAGAGGAAACGGAAGAAAGAGAAAGAGATTGAGGGAGTTGACAAAGAGGAGGGGAGCCTCCGATTGTGAAAGAGAAGAAACCACTCAAATCTTTCGCAATACGATGAAAAAGAACTCCCCTCTTTACAGTGCCTTGAAATCATGGCTGGGTCAAGGTAGTAATTGGAAACATCAAACACATCTAAAAACTTGCATCTGGATAATATTTGCCTTAGTCCATACAGGTAGCGTGAATCTAACTAAATGGTCTGTTTATATACCTTGTCGAGGGTTATATGCTCAAAGTAAGCAAAGGCGTGTTCAAAGATGGTTGAATAATCCTCGAATCAATATACATAGGCTCTATAAACCTCTAATCACAGCAGCACTAGCTGACTGGGAAGAGCAGAAAATGTATTTGGGATTGGATACATCAATGTTTTGGGAAGAATACTGCTTGGTGCGCTTATGTGTCATTCATCGGGGGAGAGCATTACCAATCGTGTGGCGAGTGATGAAACACAAAAGTGCGAGTGTGTCTTTCCAAGATTATCAAGAAATACTTCAACAAGCAAAGACAAGATTACCGGCAGGGTTAAAGGTAATACTCTTGGCAGATAGAGGATTTGTTCATAGTGAGTTGATGGAAATGTTAACCAACCAACTGGGATGGCATTACCGAATCAGGCTCAAAAGTAATAGCTGGATATTTCGAGGAGGTAAAGGTTGGTGTCAACTCAAGCATTTCCACTTTAATCGAGGAGAGGCACTTTGTTTACATCATGTCAGGCTATATAAACACTCCCAATCCCAACTAATCAATGTCATTGTGGGTCGTAATAACGTTAATGGCGAGTTTTGGGCTATCGTCAGTGATGAAAAAACAACTCTACAGACTTTTGCTGAATATGGGTTACGCTTTGATATTGAAGAAAACTTTCTTGATGACCAGTCTCAAGCATGGAATATTCAACGCTCATCAATCAGAAATGTCTGTGCCTTGTCCAGGTTATTTTTTATTTTAGCTGTGGCTACCCTCTATCTCAGCGCACAAGGGGTTGAGGTTGTCGAGTCCCGAAAGCGAAGATGGGTTGATACTCATTGGTTTCGTGGCAACAGCTATCTTCGTATTGGTTGGGATTGGGTTAAAGGAGCATTAATTCAAGGATGGAAACTTATTGATAGGGTTTGCTTTAGGACAAACCAAGACCCCTCACCTGCTATGGCTTCACGAAAGCAGCACCAAAAACGACTCTATCAATTTGAGTTCCAGGTGCAGACTTACTCTTATCCAACAACATAAGTTTTGTCAGTCAACCAGTCTTGCACCATTGACTTACGACCCTCAGAATCTGGCTTCTTTTCCAATTTGTCAACAGCATCAACTAGATCGCTTTCTGAGCCAAACTTTTTCTTTAAAGCAGATTTAAGAGCATTGTAACTGTCTTTGATAGCATCTTTACTAAGGGCCGCTAGAGCAGCCACAATTGCTGTAGTTATGGGGTCCACGTTGAGCCTCAACCGTTTACTAAATTTGGCAACAAAGTTATTTTAGATAATATTATAAATACCTTGCCACTTTGTGAAATTACTGATCTTCTTTAGGGAAGTGGTGCGTTACGCAGGAGAAAAAATTAGGGAATTTTCGATAGGTATTATTTGCCTGCTAACACACCCTACTGGACTTTTGGATTATAGCGGAGAAGAAGCGCGAATCCATCTTCTAAGAATAGGGTTTTAGACCTTTTTTTATTTTGATAAATTTAGCTACAGTTTGCGATCGCCTCTTTTGGCAGTCTATAAAAGTATTAGATTGTTCCTAAGCAACTAATGAATCAACATCATATCGAAGTCAAAGTTTCTGCACCCACTTTCGCCCATAATATTCGTAATCTGCGCGCCAAAGTTGCTCCTTCCCTGATTTGTGTTGTCATGAAGGCTAACGCCTATGGACATGGTTTGCAGGCATTAGCACCCACAGCCGTTGCAGCAGGGGCTGATTATTTAGGTATTTGCACCAACCCCGAAGCGGCGATTATTCGAGATTTAGGGTTGAATGTGAAGGTTATGCGCCTACGTATGGGCTTTCCCCAAGAATATGAAGAATCACTCTCTAGCTTGGATATAGAAGAACAAGTGGGTTCCTGGGATGCTGCAACTTACCTAGCCGATGCCGGGGTGAAACGGGGTAAAAAGGTTCGAGTTCATTTAAACATTGATACAGGTATGGGGCGTAGTGGTTTTTTCTCAACAGAGGTGGAAACCATTAAAAGAATCTGTTCCCTACCCGGCATAGAAGTTGTAGGAATTATGACTCACTTCGCCACTGCTGATGGTGAGAATCTCGATTTTACTACCCAGCAAATGGAAGACTTTTATAAGTTACGAGAAGCTTTGGATGATTGTTTACCTGATGGTGTCTTAACCCACACCCACAACAGTGCTGCAACGGTACGCTTAACCCCAAAATGCAATAGTTTGGTGAGGATTGGGGCTGCTTGTTATGGGGTACGAACTTCCCAAGATTTTACCAATCCCCCAGAACTAAAACCAGTTATGTCTGTGAAAACCAAAGTAGCCCAAGTAAGGAAAGTTCCCGCCGGGCGTACTATTGGTTACGGCAGTTTATTTACAACGAAGCGCGATAGTTTAATTGCTTCTTTACCTGTAGGTTTTGGTGAAGGTTATCCGCGATCGCTATTTAACAAAGGTATTGTTTTAATTAAGGGCTATCGCTGCCCGGTGGTAGGTAGAGTTTCTTTGAACATTACCACGGTGGATGTAACCGATGTTCCCCAAGAGGTGCAATGGGGAGATGAGGTAGTCTTGGTGGGTTGCCAAGGCAAAGAAGAAATTACTTTCGAGGAACTAGCAGATAAGTTTGCTAGCGTTCATACAGAAATCAACTTAATGGCTGGTTTTATGAATGAGGTTAGTTATGTTTAGGAAATAGCGTCTGGCAAAAGTAATAAGTAATAAGTCTAAGTTTGAACTAGATATTATTACTTGTTACCTAAGATTTAAACTGAGTTTAAATCTTTATACTTAACATCTTAAGAGTTTGAACTTAGTCAATCTATGGGAAGAGATTTCACTTTCATCATCAGACATTACTGTTGATAAATTGGGCATTTTTTCACGGCAATGAGAGCAAAACCAATAAACATTACTATGGGCAATATGACGTAGCATTAAGCGGGAGCAACAAGGACACTTGTTCATGATTTTTAGGTAAAATAAAGTTTGTAAAAAAAGCGATTAAATTGGATGGGGCAACAATCTATCAATCTAACAATCGTTCTTTGTTATTGGTATGTCGTGTTTTTGGGAATCCACTTTTCTTCACCTTTCTAGTTTTCCATTCACTTTTTAGCTTTTGGGTACAATAACTAGAAAATTCCCTAAATTCTTTCAATGAATATTGATTTTTCCAACCACAAGCAAGACAATCAAATCCGAATTGCCGATTTACTGCCAATTCGCGATATTTAATTTTTTTAGAAGAACAGTAAGGACAGCAACCTCCTAATACAAAATGCTGTAACTCTTCTTGATAGTTTTTTTTCTGAATTTTATTGTCAAATTACTTGGTTAATTAAACTAATGATTACACAACCATTCTTGCTTTGTCTGTACAATAATGCACTCTACTGATTACTGATTACTGATTGCTGACTTACTCATCCTCGCCTCGAACCTAATAAGCGGATAAACTCACTTTGCACCAAGCGATAACATTCACAGGCAGTTGCTTCTAAGTCTTCTTGATTGAGGATCTTAATTATACCACGGTGATAGGATATCATTCCTGCTTGTTGAAGGGTTCCTGCTGCCACCGTTACACCGGAACGACGTATACCTAGCATATTGGCAATAAATTCTTGAGTGAGGGGTAACTCGTTTTTGAGTACACAATCTTGAACAGATAGTAACCAACGAGCCAGTCGTTCTTCAATGGTATGCTGACGATTACAGGCTGCACTTTGAGAAACTTGAGTTAATAAGGCTTGGGTGTAAAGTAGCAATAGCTTTTGCAGTTTTTCACCCCGATTAAATTCTTGCTGAACAATATGGGTAGGGAGTTTCACCGCTGTACCAGCAATTTGTACAATGGAACGACTAGTAGTGCCACCACCTCCCAAAACAGCAGAAAGCCCAATCATACCTTCATTACCAATTAAACCAATTTCAGTAGTTGAACCATCCATCATAATTGAAACCAGAGAAATCATCGCTTGTTGAGGAAAATAGACTTCTTTAACTGGTTCATTGGGTTCAAGGAGAACTTTACCGAGGGGAAGTAAGACAAACTGTAAATGAGGGGCTAGACGCTGATAGTCTGTTTCTGATAAAGCTGCTAATATCTGATTAATTGGCCTTGTAATTTTCTCAGACTTGTCTATTTCGTCGGGCATCTGGAAGTACATAAGTCTTGATTAATTGGGTTGAAGTACAAAAAATAACCCTAGTGCTTATGTCCAGATTAAGTTAAAGAATAGCTTTATTAACTGGATAGTTGTTAATTATCTAATTACTGAACTATTGACCAATTAATTCAAAATTGACAGGCTACTAGTTATTTTGTTTAAAAAATTATACCGAAGTACAACCCCTTGCTTCAGTACGTTACCGTACATCAAGTTTTATTTTCTACTTCAGTACGTTATCGTACATAAATTTTAACTTATTCCAATTCTTTTAAAGCAGTTTGGTCTTCAGCAAACGCTTGTACTCAGATTTAATTGTGCCGTAACATTCACAGGCCATGTCTTCCAAGCTAGGGCGATTGATGATAATAATGTTACCGCGACTGTATCGGATCATTCCTTGCTTCTGGAAGGAGATAGCTATTTCAGTAACGCTAGCACGGCGTACTCCCAACATCAGAGCAATAAATTTTTGTGTTAAAGGCAAAGTATCTTCTTGCAGGGAGTCGTGAACTAATAATAGCCAGCGCGCAAATCGTTTTTCGATGCTATGGTGAGATCGACAAGCAGCAATCTGGGAAACTTGACTAAATTGTGCTTGGGTATAAAGTAGCAATAACTTTTGTAGTTCTTTCCCTCTTTGAAACTCCACTTTAATTACCTCCGCAGGAAGTTTCCAAGCAGTACCAGGAATTTGCACAATTGTGCGAGTTGTAGTTGAATTTCCACCCCAAATAGCAGTTAATCCTACCATGCCTTCATTGCCCACCGAGGCAATTTCGGTGGTAGATTGATTAGATAGCACTAAAACCAGAGAAAATATGGCATCTTGGGGAAAGTAAACCTCTGTAATCGTTTCGCTAGATTCGTGTACAACTTGCCCCCTATTCAGGGAAATCTTTTCTAAGTCGGGTAATAGATGCTGGTAAGTAGAGGCAAATAAACTAGCTAGTAGTTGATTATTCAGAGCAAAAACCGCGTTAAGCATAAATTTGTTAGTCTCCTAATGCTATTTTGTTATTAGCCCAAAAAAGCTAAGCATTAAGAAAAAATATCGACAATAATAACCCAATGTCAGGCAAAATTTGCTTTAGGAATAGTGGAGAAATATTATTATTGCTAAGATAGCTAACTTCACTATATAGTCATCTTAAAGCTATTTGAGTAAACTATTGCAAATTTACTAAATTTGTCTATCTTTTATTATCTAAATAGCACTTAAGTTTGTACTCTTGTAAATAAAGTACATAATCGTACAGACAAAAATTATCTGATCCCAATTTTTTTGATAGTTTAATTAATTAGCTTCCTGGGGAGAAATCACATATTCAGAAGGAACTGCTTCTGCCTTACCAGCTTCTACTAAAGCTTGGTAAATCATCGCTGCTACTTCTGCGCGAGTTGCTGCTTGTTCTGGTTTTAGCAAGTTGGGATCGGGATGATTAACCACTAAACCATTTTCTGTTGCCGCAGCAACTTGATTTGTTGCCCATTGTGGGAGTTGATTTTTATCTTGAAAAATATCTAAAGTTTTAGCTGGTTCTGAAGGGGGTTGTAAAGTAAAACCAGAAGCTAAGGCGACAAGAACTTGGTAGCGGGGTATTTCTTGTTGGGGGCGAAAAGTATTTTGAGGATAACCTTTCAAAAAGCCAGTCTTTACTGATTTAGCTATTTGAGTAAAAGAGTCATTTTGGGTAGTAACATCTTCAAATTGAACTTCAGCAATTGCTTCGGCTTCATCACCAAATGCCCTAGATAATTGGATAGCAAATTCTTCCCTAGTTACAGGTTGATCGGGATAAAAATTACCGTCTTCTGCTCCTTTAACAATATTTTCTTCCGCAACTTTTTCAATAAAAGGATAAGCCCAATAATCTAAAGGAACATCAGGAAATCTTAATTTTTTCTCAGTATCTTCTGGTGCAGTTTGTTGGGCTGTTGCTTCCTCTTCTCTTACTAAAGGAGGAAGCATATATAAGCTTTCTGGTCTATTTCCTACGGCTTTTTTTTCTCCTTCAGCATCTACTTTAGGAACTACAGTTTTTTTAGGTTCTTCAATAACTTGAGACTCTTCTTCCCCCCCTGGAACTTCCTCAATCCCCGGTTTAATTGCAATTACGGGAGTATCGTTATTAAAAAATTTATTGAGGAACCTAAACCTACTACCATTTCTCGTTAAGCCCCAAAAAAGCAAAGCACCAACAGTTAAAAATGCGACGATAATTGCAATTAATTCATCTAAGCTTAGTCTTCTTCTCGGAGATGGAGGTGGGGAGTTAGTCATAAGTAATAAGTCATAAGTAATAAGTAATAAGTAAAGAATATACTTATTACTGCTAGAGAGTCAGCATACGTCTTTTGAAGTTTAATTTCAAGTTTGGGCAATACCAATCTTAATTAAAAACTAGCCATTAGCCATTAGCAAATATATCAATCAATGCGAAAATCAAACGGTAAGCGGGTATAAGAATTTTTAGGATCATTCAAGCTGCGGAGAACATCTAAATCTTTCTTTAACCGGAGAAATTCTGCTGTTAAAGGATCAAGCTGCTTAGTTTCTGATTCCCCAAGTAAGTTTTCTAAAAGTTCTTCTTCTAAAGTACGCTGTTCAGGATACTCTGTTAATTCCCAATCATCTTCTAATTCAGCTTTTTGGGCAGCATAGGCGATCGCCGCATCAACTCCACCAATTTGATCCACTAAACCAATTTCTTTCGCATCTTTCCCTGACCAGACTCTACCTTGGGCGATTTCTGCTACCTTTTCTTTAGGTAAGTTACGAGACTTAGCAACCTTATCAAGAAACTTATTATAAATATCGTCAACATATTTTTGATAAATAGCTAACTCTTCAGGAGTTTTCGGGCGATCAACTCCCTCTGTATCAGCGAAGGTTCCTGTTTTAACCACATCCCAATTTAGCCCGTTATCAGTAGCCAACTTTTGAACATTGGGCAACAAACCAAATACACCGATAGAACCAGTGATAGTATTGGGTTCAGCGAAAATCTGATCAGAAGCAGTAGAAATCCAATAACCTCCCGAAGCTGCCACATCCCCCATAGAGATAATTACAGGCTTATCTTCCCGAATCAACTGTAACTCCCGCAAAATGATTTCAGAAGCAGTAGCACTTCCCCCAGGGCTATTAACCCGCAAAACTACCGCTTTGACATCTTCGTCGCGACGAATTTCTCTCAACTCCTCTGCAAAGCGACTGCTACCAACTTCTTGGAGTTGCCCTTCTCCATTCACAATTGCCCCTTCAGCATAAACAACAGCTATTTTATTACCCGAAGATCGCCCCTTATTTTCTACCGCTTCGGCATAGGTACTCAGGGAGATTTTGCGAAAAGATTCATCTTCCTTTTCTTCGATATCCGTTAGTTCCTTAAGCTGATCTATAACCTCATCAAAATAGGCTAACTGATCTACTAAACCTGAAGCTTTTGCTTCTTCTGGCAACAATAATCCTTTAGTACTAGCAATGGTTTGAAGTTGCTTTGCCGGCAATTCCCGGCTTTTACCCACTGTGGTAAGAAATTCTCCCCAAAGATCCCACAATAAATCCTGGGTTTGTTGGCGATTTTCCTGGCTGAAACTAGTGTTAATAAAAGGTTCTACCGCAGATTTATATTTCCCCACCCGAATTACTTGTACCCCAACTCCATACTTTTCTAGCGCCCCAGCCAGAAAAAGTTGTTGAGAACTTAAACCATTAATTTCCATCCCTCCCATGGGATTAACGATCACCTGATCCGCAACAGAGGCTAAATAATAGTCTCTTTCTCCCCAATCTAGGTTATAAGCAATAATCGGTTTTCCTGCGGCTTTAAACTCTTCTAAGGCTGCCCTCACTTCCGTTAAAGTGGCGTAGCCTGTAGCAATGTCACCTTCATTGCTACCATCCAAAAACAAACCGACAATTCTCTCATCATCCTTAGCTTGTTCCAACGAATCAAGAACTTGACGCAGGGTAATCATACTGTTTTCTTCCCCAGCGAGGGCTTCTCCTAAACTAGCAGGGGGATTAGTGTCTCGAATGGGTAACGAAAGATTCATCACCAAAACCGACTCATTTTTAACTTTTGGCCCTTCTTCTTCAACGGTGGCAGCAACTAAAATAGCGATTAACCCTGCTGCACCTAAAGCCATAAACAGGAATAAAGCAATAAGAGTACCAACGGTGCTAGCGAAGGTTTGTTTGAGAAACTGTTTCATAGGGAGATAGGGAGATAGGGAGATAGGGAGATAGGGAGATAGGGAGGTAGGGAGGTAGGGAGGTAGGGAGATAGGGAGATAGGGAGATAGGGGGGTAGGGGGAAAAAACAATCTTACCCATTACCTATTAGCAACTAGCAACTAGCAACTAGCAACTAGCAATTAGCAATTAACCCTATCCTAACTTTTGTAGAGAATTTGAGTTTTGTAAATCAACTAAATTAGCATTACCAGTACAAAAAAGGACGGTGGTAATTTCGGCTATGAGGAGATTAACCAATTCTTGTAAAGCTTCTGGAGAATCAGTTGCTGCTTGTAGAAAAGGCCAAGCTAAACCTGCTAAATCTGCACCAAGGGCGATCGCCTTCGCTACTTCTAAACCATTACGCAACCCTCCGGAGGCAATGAGGGGAATATGAGGGAAAAGATTGCGAATCTCCACCAAACATTCAGCAGTGGGTAAACCCCAGTCAGCAAAGGTTTGTCCTAAGCGCCTTTGCAAAGGATTTTCTGCCCGTTCACTTTCTACTTTTGCCCAAGAAGTTCCCCCCGCCCCAGCAACATCAATAGCCCTTACACCAATATTAATTAGCTGTTGTGCCATCGGTGCAGAGATGCCATTACCTACTTCTTTAACAATTGCTGGCACTGGTAGTTTTCTACATAAAATTTCGATTTTGTCAAGAAGCCCGCGAAAATTTGTATCACCATTACTTTGAATACACTCTTGGAGAGGATTGAGATGTAAAATCAGTGCATCAGCTTCGAGGAGATCCACTACCTGCAAACATTGCTCAATACCATAAGTATAATTAAGTTGCACAGCCCCCAGGTTAGCGAGAAGAAGAATATCCGGGGCGACAGAACGTACAGCAAAAGTATGACCAAGTTCTGGCTTTTCTACAACAATACGTTGGGAACCTACCCCCATAGCTAATTTATACTCTTGAGCAACTTCAGCTAAGCGGTAGTTAATAGTTTTAGCTTGCTCTGTTCCTCCTGTCATGGAAGAAATGAGTAAGGGCGCACCTAAATTTTTCCCCAAAAAACTAGTTTGGATGTTAATATCCTGCCGATCTAATTCCGGCAAGCAAGCGTGCATAAATCGATAGTGTTCTAACCCATTGGTGAGGCGGCGAAACTGCACATCCTCTTCCAGACAAATTCGCAAGTGATCGGCTTTGCGCGTCTGGGTATTACTCATAATTTCTTTTGGTTAGCGGTAATTTTTTTCAGCCTAGGTCAACTCTTATTATTATGCTTTAATTCCCATTTCACCTGAAGTATTGGCAATTCTTTATGTTTAGCTGAAAGATGATCGCCGTTGACATCCTCCCTGCTGCTACTCTCATCGTCTTATTACCTTCCTCTTTTTGTTTTGATAAAATCGGTGAATATTGGCTACGGAGGATGAGATAAAGTGATTTATAGGTAGCATTTTTGTTTTCATTCCCTACTCAAAACTGGTCATCCCTAACTTGATTTGGGCATAATGGACTAACACATTACTAACCCTTTCTTTGTTACTATTTTGTACCACCGTAAGCTGTAGTGGCACTGAACTATTTTCTGAGGAAAAAGAATTAGCTACCAGTACTCAAACTCAAAAAGTTCAGCAAAGATTTGATAATGTTGCTCTTGATATTATGACCTTTGAGGGGCCTGTTAATCGCTATGCCCGTGATTTTGAAGCTTTAACTGGGGCAACTATTAATCTCAAAATCTTTCCCTTCCCAGAAGTGCATGATGCCATCTTCCAAGACTTAGGTAGCAAAACCAATCAATACGGAATTGGGCGCGAGGCTCAACTTGCTGCTTATCGTCACAGTTTAGGATTAACCCCCCAGGAGTAAACCCATGCGGCATTGGAAACTCAGCACCAAGGTTGTTGCCTCTTATTCTCTACTTATTGCTCTAATAGCAGGGGGCTTATCCTCGGCAATGTATTGGCAATTGCGCTTAAGTCAGCGTCAAAACATTCAAGAGCGGCTTTTACAAACCCTCAGACTTGTAGTTCCTCAAATTGACAGTGACTACCATAGTTTAATAGTGACTGCTAAAGATCAACGGACACCCTATTACAATATCAGTCAAAATATTCTCAAAGATATTTCGGCCACTAGTCAAGATATTAAACGAATTTATACACTCCGTTCCGATTCTGCAAATGGTTTTACTGATGTGCTGAGTTACAATCGGGACTCAGAAGGGAAGAAAGTGGGGGTTAGGGATGTACCTAGTTATGTTTCTGAGCGCTTAAAAAAACATTCTCTTGAGGAAGCCTTTGTTGAAAAAAGATTCCAGCGCAATGAAGCAGGGGAAGTGATTTTGTACGGCTACGCACCAATTCAAGATGATTTTGGTAAAACAGACGGTATTTTAGTTATCGAACTTGATGCTACCTCAATTATTCAAAGGGAATTTCAACTAGGGGCGATCGCGATTCTAATTTTTGTGGTTGTCTGGGGTGGAACTGTTGCTGTGGCTTGGTGGCTGGCGCGATCGCTAGTTATTAAGCCTACCTTACAGCTTAACAACGCAGCTAAACAATTAGCGGCTGGTAACTGGCAACATCCCTTACCGACAGAACGTCAAGACGAGTTTGGAGAGTTGGCTCACTCTTTTAAGATTATGGCCAAACAACTTCAAGAATCCTTCGGAAAACTAGAAGAATATTCCCAAACTTTAGCAGATAAAGTTGAAGGGCGAACCCAAGAACTAGAAGACTCATGGAGATTTTTACAATTAATTATTAATTCAATTCCTGAGTTTGTTTTTTGGAAAGATCGCGACTATAAATATATAGGTTGTAATCAAAAATTTGCTGAGGTAGCAGGAGTTGCTTCCCCCGAAGAAATTGTTGGTAAATCTGATTATGATTTACCTTGGAAAAAAGAAGAGGCTGATTGGTTTCGTGAGTATGATCGCCGAGTGATGGAATTAGATAGTTCTGAATTAGGAATTATTGAACCTCAATCTCAAGCCAACGGTAAGCAAACTTGGTTAGAAACTAGCAAAGTACCTTTACATGATGCCCATGGTAATGTAATTGGTATTTTAGGAACATTTCAAGATATTGCAGAGCGCAAGAAAGCTGAAGAAAACCTCCAGCATTTGAACATTGAATTAAAAGAATCACGGCAGTTTTTACAGCTTATTATTGATTCAGTTCCTGAGTGTGTTTTCTGGAAAGATCGCAATTCTATTTTGCTAGGCTGCAACCGAAAACTAGCTGAAATAGCCGGACTTAATCACCCGGAAGAAATTGTTGGTAAATCTGATTATGATTTGCCTTGGAAAAAAGAAGAGTCTGATTGGTTTCGCGAGTGCGATCGCCGGGTGATGGCATCAGATACTCCTGAATTAGGAATTATTGAACCTCAATCTCAAGCTAATGGTAAGCAAACTTGGCTAGAAACAAATAAAGTGCCATTGCACAATTCTCAAGGTGAGGTGATTGGCATTTTAGGGACATTTCAAGATGTTACTGAGCGTAAACAAGCTGAAGAAAACCTCCAACATTTGAATGTTGAACTGCAAGAATCACGGCAATTTTTACAATTGATTATTGATTCAATTCCTGAGTTTGTTTTCTGGAAAGATCGCAATTCTCTTTATTTAGGTTGCAATCAGAAATTTGCTGAGGCGGCAGGAGTTGATTCCCCTGAAAAAATTGTTGGTAAATCTGATTATGATTTGCCGTGGAAAAAAGAAGAGACTGATTGGTTTCGCGAGTGTGATCGTCAGGTGATGACATCAGATACTCCTGAATTAGGAATCATCGAGCCTCAATATCAAGCTAGTGGCAAACAAACTTGGCTCGAAACCAACAAAATCCCTCTCCATGATGCTCAAGGTGAGGTGATTGGCATTTTAGGGACATTTCAAGATGTTACTGAGCGTAAACAAGCGGAAGAAAACCTCCAACATTTGAACGTTGAATTAGCCCAAGCGAAGGAAAAGGCTGATTTAGCCAATAAAGCAAAAAGTGAATTCCTCGCCAACATGAGTCACGAATTGCGTACCCCCCTTAACGGCATTCTTGGTTATGCCCAAATTTTGCAACAGGAGGACTCTTTATCTCAACGAGGTAAAAAAGGTATTAAAATCATCTACCAATGCGGTGAACATCTGCTCAACCTGATTAATGATGTACTAGATATTGCGAAAATTGAAGCCCGAAAAATGGAATTGCGTCCTACAGAGATTCATTTCCCAGGCTTTATTGAAGGTATTGCTGAGATTTGTAGCATCCGTGCAGAACAAAAAGGAATTTTGTTTAACTACCAATTAGAAAAAGAAATTCCTCTAGGGGTATCAGTTGACGAAAAACGCTTGCGGCAAGTTTTAGTTAACCTCCTGGGTAACGCCATTAAGTTTACTGATGAAGGTGTCGTAACTTTCAAGGTAATTAAGTTAGCTACAGAACAAGCCCATATCCAACTACGCTTTCAAGTAGAAGATACAGGGGTAGGTATGACACCAGAGCAAATGGAGAAAATCTTTCAACCCTTTGAACAGGTTGGTGATGGTGAAAAACAATCTCAGGGAACTGGTTTAGGACTAGCTATTAGTACTCAAATCGTTTCTCTGATGGCAAGTAAGCTAGAACTCAAAAGCATACCGGGGCAAGGTAGTACTTTTTGGTTTGATGTTAAGCTGCCCCAAGCTAAGGAGTGGACAGTAAGCTCAACATTAACCCCTAAAGGCAAAATAGTTAGCTACGAAGGGGCTAAATTAACCATTTTGGTGGTAGATGATCATTGGGAAAATCGCTCAGTTGTTGTTAATTACCTTGAACCTTTAGGTTTTGAACTGATGGAAGCGCAAAATGCTGAAGAAGCATTAATAAAAGCCCAAACTGTTATTCCTGATTTAATGATCATAGATCTGATGATGCCTGTTATGAATGGTTATCAATTAATGGAACAGATGGCTAAAATTCCCCAACTAAAAGCAATACCAATTATTGTTTGCTCTGCTGATGTTTTTAAGAGTGATCAGCATAAAAGTTTAGATTATGGTGCAAATGCTTTTCTACCCAAACCCATAGATACAGTAGAACTGCTCAAGGTTTTAGAAAAGCATTTGCAATTGAGCTGGGTTTACCAGAGTGATGCAACCACAAGAGAAACTGAAACGGCATCTTCAGATCCTACAGAGTTAATTTTCCCCCCCCAGGTATTACTGAACACTTTATATGATTTTGCTTTACAAGGACGTATTCAAGGGATTAACAACGAACTTACTAAGTTAGAAAAAGTAGATAAATGTTATCAGCCATTTATCCAGGATCTAGCTACTTTGACGAAGACATTCCAAGTGAGAAAGATTCAAAAGTATTTAGCCAAAGCCATTGCCGCAGCAGATAGTTCAACTCAACAAGGATAAGATTGTTAAGGCAATTCAACCATCCAACATTATCCTCAATAAATTAGCGATTCTCTCAGATACTTTAACTGATGCTGGTTTGGGATTTGCGATCGCAACGAGGGGGTGAATCGGCTCTAGAATAACTCAAGCACGTTGTGGTTTCCTTAATCTTACTAGATGTGACGATGCCGGGAATTATGGAAACAGAAGCCGGGGATTTCTACGGAGTTGATGATTACTTTGCTGAAGAAAGCAGGAGTTTTTCAGCAATAAGTAATAAGTTAATTTAGTAGTGTTCATTATTAAATATTCTGAATTTACATAACTTCAAGTTAAAAAATGTCAAGGCCAAAAAAATTTGCTTCACAACGTATTTGTGTGGTTTAATGGCTTTATTAAAAAATAATGCTAGCCTCCTTGTACCTCAAATTAAAACAGGTCTTCTGGAACCTTGATAAATCGTTGTAAATCTCCTATTTTCTCTCGAAATCCTAGCAATATGAATTGCTAAGTTGAACAAATTTTTAGAGAGTTGAAAAAGTTTTTTTGACACATTACAAGTTTTGTGGTAATAAGCGATTTGATGGTAACGGGAGTAATTTCTGCTTTTTTCTATTCGACATCTCCTAAAATCAAAAATAAAATCAATTCTCATATCTCATATCGAAAATCATTAATTATTCCTTACTATTCCCTTATTTCCATTTATGTCTAGTTCCATAGATACAGGAGAAATTTTAAGCGATCGCTATCAAATTTTGCGGCGGTTAGGGCAAAGCAAATTTGGTTACACTTACTTAGCAGAGGATATCAGTGATGGTAGTGGTACTTTTGTTCTCAAAGAGTTATTAGTTCCAGGGGGAGATAGTTGCTATAGAGCCAAAGTAGAAAAATTGTTGACAATAGAGGCTAAACTACTCCATCAACTCAAACATCCCCAAGTTCCTAAGTTTCGAGAACTATTCCACCACAAACAAGCAGAAAAAAAGCGCTTCTTTTTAGTGCAAGACTACGTAGAAGGTCATAGCTATCGTACCTTTTTAGAAACCCGCAAAAGCCAAAGCTATTGCTTCAATGAAGAAGAAGTAATTAAATTATTTAAACAAATTTTGCCTCTATTACAATACATTCATGACCAAGGGGTCATTCACGGTTGTATCTGTCCAGATAATATTTTGCTCCGGACTTGGGATCTTTTACCGGTATTGATTGATTTTGGAGGCATCAAAAAAGTTGTCGCCAATATCTCCTCTCAAAATCGTCCTGGTTGGGGAAAACTAGGCTATGCTCCCCCAGAACAACGAACTGAGGGTGTTGTGGCAACCCATAGCGACTTATATGCCCTAGCAGTGACAGCCTTAGTACTGTTAAGCGGGAAATTGCCCCAGCAGCTTTTTAATCGTCAAACTCGAGAGTGGGATTGGCAAAAAAACCATCTTAGTCCCCAATTGCAACCAGTGGTAAAAAAGATGCTTACCCCAGAACCAAGGGAGCGCTATCAAAAAGCCAGTGAAGTTCTCCATGATCTTGATAATCCTCCTAAGCCCTCCCCTAAAAACTTGCCAACAATAGTTAAGTCCCCATCTTCATACCTCCTTGCCAAAAGTAGACCTGTAGGCAAGTTATTCGGTCAAGCTTCCCTTCTATTACTGCTCATCACTAGTTCCGCTTTGATAGGTTGGTTTGCTGGACGTATTTGGCTCAAACAGCAAGTAAACAGAACCGAGAAAAGCCTCGAATTAGAAGAACCTAAACGACTTAGCTTTCCTGATATTGATGATGCAGAACCACCATCTTCCCTTAATCTTCCCCCAGAAGAACAACAACGCAAACAAAAATTAAGGGAAAAGCGCCTCAACTTAGGCATAGACTACGATTTTTACTTAGATTTAATCAATCAGCAATTTTGGCAAAAATATTCTGCCCAAGAAGGGCGCATCCTCACCGAAGAACCAGAAGATGCTCAATTACGTACAAATTGGGATAGAATTGCCTCAGAAATGTTAAAGAAACTGGAATTCCTCAGCCCTGAAGCCCGTCGAGGTTTGGGAAAATATCGAGAAGCTGATCGTCAAGGTTGGCAGCGAGAGGCTAATGAATTAAACCTGAGCAGTAAAGCTCTTTTTGATCTAGCTGATGGGGCATTCTTACAATACTTTCCTCAACAAGCCCAAGAAGATTTTCTTGATACTTCCCTTGGTCAAATCTGGCATGGCATTGTGTTAGATAAACTCAAAGCTTTACAATCTCGACAAGCTTTAGAACAAGTTATCTTAACAGCAAATAAAACTTCCTATGAAGATAGTGGGGAATTAAAATCAGGAGAGGGGCAAGTTTATATTGGAGAATTCAAGGCCGATGAGTTCATCAGAGTAGATTTAACTGCACCGAGGGGAGTAATTTTTTCCATTTACCCTCCCGCCGGAGGTGAAGCCATTTTAGAAGATTCCCCAGAGCATAGTTGGTGGACTGAATTACCCGAATCGGGAGTTTATGAGTTTGTTATAGTTTCTCAAGCAGGAGAACCTGTCAACTACCAACTCGATATTTCCATAACACCAAAATTAGATGAAGAACCTGAGTTTTATTAGTTGTACTCAACCCCAATCACTGCACCATAAGTACTGAACAAGAAGCATGGTGTAAAACATAACTGCTGACACTACCTAAAATCATCTCTGTTAAACCACTGCGCCCTCGATGTCCCACCACAATCAAATCAGCTTCTTCTTCCCCAGCTAAGTCACAAATAGTTTTACCAGGATTACCTGTAATTTGATGATAATCTGCCCTGACTCCTACTTGAAGAGCTTTTTTCTGTCGCGATCGCAAAAGTTCAATCCCTTGTCTTTTAAATTCTTCCCATTCTTCTCGCCACATATTGAGGGTTTTATCATTCCCCACCGCAGGATACAGCTCTTGTAAGTCACTAGGAATAGGCATAGGGGCTTCTTCCTCTTCTTCTGAAAGAACATGGAGCATAATTAACTTAGCCCCCACTAACTGAGCGAGGGAAAGGGCTTTTTCAAAAACCAGATTGTCTGTTTCTGAATTTTCTGTAGCTACAACGATGGTATTGAACATGAGGGAGTGAGGAGCAGCGTTAATTAAAAATTAAAAATTAAAAATTAAAAATTAGGATTTGATACATATATTAAGAGCTTATTTTATAAAGGACTGAAAAAGCACTTCTTGACAAGCTCACGATTTTACAGAGGTTTCAGCAAGTGATTCTTGAATAGGAATCCTAATTTCAAAGGTTGTTCCTTGAGCAACTTGAGAATGGCATAACAAATTACCACCATGCTTTTCAATGATAATCTGATAGCTGATGGCTAAACCTAGTCCTGTACCTTTACCAATAGCTTTGGTAGTAAAGAAGGGATCAAAAATGGAGTTGAGAATAGACTCAGCCATGCCCATACCATTATCGCTTATTTCTATAACGGCTTGGCAACTTTCTTCTAATTCCTTTGGTTGTGCTAGTTTTGTTGTGATCGTAATTTGCCCTTTGTCAGTCCCCATTTTTCCAGCTTGTACTGCTTCTTCAATGGCATCAATGGCATTGCTGAGGATATTCATAAATACTTGGTTCAGTTGTCCTGCATAACAATCTATTTCAGGCAACTTGCCATAGTCTTTAATTATATCTATACAAGGGTAGTTAGGCTTTGCTTTTAAGCGATGCTGCAAAATTAGTAAGGTGCTATCAATACCTTCATGTAAATCAACTTTTTTCCTTTCAGCTTTGTCGTGGTGAGAAAAATTGCGCAAAGACAAGACCATTTGCCTAATACGTTCTGCCCCAACCTTAAGAGAGTCAATAATTTTAGGTAAATCTCTTTCTAAAAAGTCTAAATCAATAGCTTCAATTTGTGCCGCTATTTGGTAAGTTGGTTGGGGATAAGCCATTTTATAGAGATGCAAGAGTTTCAGTAAGTCACAGGAATAGGATTTTAAATGGTTAAGGTTGCCATAAATAAAATTAACTGGATTATTGATTTCATGGGCAACTCCTGCTACTAACTGCCCTAAGCTAGACATTTTCTCTGATTGGATTATATGGGCTTGTGCCTGACGCAAATCTTCTAAAGCTTTGGCTAACTTTTCTGTTTGTTGTTGGGCTTGGAACAAAAGAGAACTTTGCTGCAACGCAACTCCTAAATGGGTGGCGATTTGTTGAGCAAATTTAATTTCCGAATCTTGCCATTCCCTTACTTGTTGACATTGATGGATGCAAAGCAAACCCCATAATCTATCCCCTTTAAGCAGAGGAAGTGCTAGATTAGCTCGTACTTGGAACTGTTCTAATATTTGCAAATGGCAATTACTTAAAGCAGCATCGTTTATATCAGCAACAGCATGATATCTTCCATCTTTGTATTCTTGGGCATATTGCTCAGCAAAACATTCGTCACGAACCTGAATAGCTAATACCGAAGAAAAACCAGCTTTAACATCTTCAGAAACAAACTTCCCTTCCTGCCAACCTAAATCCCCGAAGCGAAATACTGCTACCCTATCGGTTTCTAAGAGGGCGCGTACTTCTTTGGTAGCCGTTTGAAAAATGGTTTCCAAATCCAAAGATTCCCGGATCTTACTCACTACTCTAAATAAGGACTGTCGTCTTTCAGCAGCTTTTTTGAGCTGTCGGGCTTTTTCTTTAGAAGCTTGTGCTGCTATTAAACTTTGTTGGTAAAGTTCTCCTTGATTAATGGCAACAGCCGCTTGATCTGCTAGCTGTTGCAAAAGGTTAATTTCCGTATCTTGCCAAACCCTTGTCCCATTACATTCATGGGCAATGAGTAAACCCCATAGTAAATCTCCAGTTTGTACTGGCACAACTAAATTAGCTTTAACTTCCAAACTTTGGAGGAATTCCTGGTGTTGGGGTTTTAACTCTTCTTGGGAAACATCGTTCATCGCCCTCACTCTACCTCTATTGGAGTGGAAGTATCCCGCTTCGCAATCAAAAAATTCCTGGGGAACTTTGCTCCCTAGAGCCGAAGGCCAATTTTGATCTACTTCTTCGGCAATAACTTCTACTTGCAATTCATCATTGAGTTGATAAATAACTACTCTATCTGTGTGTAGTAAAGTCCTTACCTCTCGCACCAAAATTTCTAAGGTAGTTCTTACATCCAAAGTACTACGAATTTGGTTAGTCACTCGCTTCAGGGCATCTTGCAAGTTTAAGGACTTTTGTAATTGAGCAGTGCGTTCTCGGACTTGCTGTTCTAAATTACTATTAAGAGACTGTATTTGTTGATAGAGTTTGCTTTGTTGAATGGCAGTAGCAAAGGGATTGCTCAACGCTTGAGCTAACAGCCGATCTTCGGTTGTCCATTCTTGGGCTTGACCTTTTTTAAGTTCTCGCCAAGCTTCAAAAGAAAGTCGCGGCAAAGCTTGTTTTTGATTGGGATCAAAACGTCCTGCCCAAAGGGTTTCTGTGTCTATTTCGTCGCGAAATACTGTTAAACTGCCAAAAAAAGTGGTGCGATAGTAAAGAGGAATAGTTAATAAACCACGAATCTGAGTTGAAGTGAAAGCTTGGCTCAGTACTCGTAACTTGGGGTCTTTATAAAGGTCTACAATAGTAACTGGTTCTGGATTCTCCCTTTGGATTTGTTGAGAAAGGAAACTTTGCCAAACAGGATGCTCTTCTAAAGGAATGTTTGGCTGGTGGTGAATAAGAGTTTGTGGTTGACTTCCCCAGGTATGTACCTGGCTTATCGAGTTCTGCCCTGAAGCTACAATATACACCCTCCCCCCTGAACCTTTTAAAGCTATGACAGTCTCCTCTATAGCTTCTTCTATCTCCATTGTTGGTAGGGAGTGAAGCAGGGTTGAGATGCAGTTGATGGTGGCTTCTCGCTTAGCTTGCTCTCTGGTAGTAGCTAGAAGGGATGATTCTGCGATCGCCATAGTTACTTGATCAGCTACCCATTGGAGAACTTCTAATTCTGAGGGGTTAATTTCCCGCGCTTGGCTGTGGTGAGAAATTAATAGTCCCCAAAGATACTGCTTCTCTTCTCCTACTGTTTTATTAATTTGTAGGGGCAGTACCACAGAAGATTGCACTCCCATAGCTCGGAGATACTCTAAGTGACAAGCATCCACTTGACGATAAATAATTGTTTCTTCTTGTGAAAGTGTTTCTACAGGTCTGTTACTGAAACCTACAGAACCAGAAGCAACATCGGTAATTGCCCGCATTCCTAATTTAATAAAGAGTTCCCGAACCCGCCGGGGAATATCATCGGCAGGAAAATTTAGCCCGACTAAAGAAGGTAAGCGATCGCTATCTCTCGATTCAGCAATAACTTTACCACTACTATCTTGATTGAAACGATAGACCATTACTCTATCTGTTTTAAGGACGTGACGAACTTCTGCCACCGTCGCTTCCAAAATTTCTGATAGCTCTAAAGATTGCCGAATATGCCGAGTAACTTGTTGAAATAAGGCTACTTTTTTTGTTTGTGCTAACTCAGATTTCACTCTGTCATTTGTTAAATACATTTTTATTTACCCAAGGGATAAATAGGGAACTACTATCGATCTCCGTATTTACTCTTATATTCTGATTTTTTTGCCTAGTTTCAGGACTTCTAAGTAGCACACCAAAAAATACTTCTAATTGTAGGAGATCGCAATCATTTTGCCTCGAACTTTTACTATTTTTTTATAATAGGGATCACTATTATATCAGATTGTTCAAAATACTGGTTTCTATCCCCTGAAAGTATCTAATAACAGTGATCCCTATACTTATCCTTCTATATTCTTTATCAATAAATATTCCCCATTTGCAGGTAATATAAACTGTTTTTACTACTTATTTTTAGAGCTAAATTTCCTATCCAAAAAAGCAATTATACCTACGAAGAAAGGTATGTGGAGATAATAAGTAATAAGTAACAATACTATTACCTATTACCTATCAGCAATAGCCGTTAGCCGTTATCCAGTAACAATTTATGCCAACTTTCTTCACCAAAAATTCCTTCATCAGGCAAACCATGTTCCTTTTGGAACTTGCTTACCACCTCACCGGTTCTTTGGTTATACTCGCCGTCAGGCTCCATACCTAAGCGGTATTGGACATATTGTACTGCTGCACCGTCGGCATGATTAACACGCAGTCTTGGCTGTTCTAACACAGCTTCTAGGGCTTCCCAAGTTGCTGCACCCGCGGCTTTAAAATCTCCTAGCCCCATGATTTCATTAAATTGGCAAATAGCATATTCGGTGGTAGAATCTAACACACCATCTTCTGGTAGAGATTTACCTTGCTGATCCTTGATTTGCAGCTTATTGAGAGATTTTTGTAGTTGCAAAATAGTTTCATCGACTTCAGAGGTACTTTGGAAATTGGCAAGGGTAACTTCTGATTGTTCAGAAGAGGTTGGCAAATTAGCTAAACTCACTTCTTGCTCTACATTTGGCACTAATTCTGCGACGATAAATTCCTCTGCTTCGAGATTCAAGCTACTGCTACTAACTGCTGTAGAGTTTTGACCGGTTAACCCCCTAACAATGGCATTAGCCATAGCTTCAGCATTAAAAATATTCATATCTTGCCGAGAATCGAGGAAACAGCATTCAATCAGGATGGCTGGCATATTAGTATTTTTCAACACATATAAATGGGAGCCGTTTTTCACCCTGCGGTTGACAAAACCTAGACTAACAATGTTATTTAAAACAGGTTGAGCAATTCTTCTGGCTGCATCGCTAACAGCAAAAACTTCCGTACCGTTAGCTCTACCATTAAAGGCATTAAAATGGATAGAAACATAGTAATTCACTTTTTGGGCATTAGCCGTTTGTACTCTCCTCCTCAAAGAGTCAATAACGCTGTAAGCTCTTGAAGGAGTGCAACTAATAGCGGTGTGACCAAGATTCCTTAACTTACTAATAACCCGATAACCAACTTCTCTAGTTAAAGTATCTTCAACAGCAATTCCCCTCGCCCCTGTATCGGGAGGGGCATTATGACCCATATCAATACCAAATTTCAGTCTGGATGCTTGAGGCTTAATAGTTGCTGCATTAGCCGTTAAAGGTTTGCCATCCCGCCATATTTCTACGTGGCCACTATAGGCATACCAAGTATTTAAACCGTTAAAACTTGTTTCTGCTAAAGCTACCTTAATATGACTTCCTTCCTTTTTCCAACTATGTAAAACTAGTTCCGCACCGCCATTGATGTTGTACTTAAGCTTAGGATCTTTGATCTGGCTGCTATCAACGGGTTGTTGTTTGAGAATAGTATCAACAAGAATTTTGAGAGTATAAACCATTTTTCAAATTATCAATTATAAAACGGGGAGTAGGTAGCAGAGTAAGTCATATATTTATTATTGCCTTTGATTTATTGCCTAGCAGCTTAACCAATTAACTTACCCCAACTTTCTGCCCCCAAAATGCCATCTGCGGTTATTTTTAGCTTTTGTTGAAAAGTCTCTACCGCTTTAGCTGTTCCTGAACCATAGATTCCATCTATATCAGCCCCAACTCGATATTGAACGTAGCGTACTACTGCACCTTGGGCGTGATTTTCCCAGAGGACAGGTTTGATAAAAACCGCTTCAATGGCATCCCAAGTAGCTAAACTGGCATTATCAGAATTACCTAAACCCATGATGCTATTAAACCTAGCTGTAGCAGATTCTGTTGCTGGGCCAGTAAAGCCATCTTCTGCTAAAGATTTACCATTGCGATCGCGAATTTGTAAGCGATTGAGGGCTTTTTGTAGCTTGAGGATACTAGGATTAGGTTTAGTTCCACCACCACCGGAACCACCACTAGTTACAGGGTTTTGCCCCGTTAGACCTTTGACAATAGCATTAGCCATAGCTTCGGCGTTATAAAGATTCATATCTTTTTGAGAATCTACAAAGCAACCTTCAACAAGAATGGCTGGCATATTGGTACTTCTTACTACATATAAATGGGAGCCATTTTTCACCCCACGATTTACAAAACCCAAGCTAACAATATTGTCTAAAACAGGTTGGGCAATTCTTCTGGCTGTATCGCTAACAGCAAACACTTCTGTACCATTGGCCCTACCATTGAAAGCGTTGAAATGTATAGACACATAGTATTGTACGTTTTGAGCATTAGCTGTACCAACGCGGCGGCGCAGAGAGTCTGAAACACTGTAGGCACTTGAGGGGGTGCAGTTTATGGCAATGTGACCAAGATCTCTTAACTTACTAATAACCCGATTGCCCACATCTCTAGTCATAGTATCTTCAAAGCCAAAACCCCTGGCCCCTGTATCAGGGGGGGCATTATGACCCATATCAATACCGAATTTTAATTTGGAAGCAAGGGTTGTAACTTGTTGCTGTTCTAAGGGCAAACCATCTTGCCAAATTTCTACGTGGCCACTATAGGCATACCAAGTATTTAAGCCATTAAAGCTTGTTTCAGCAAAAGCGGCTTTGATATGATTTCCTTCTTGTTTCCAACTTTGTAAGACTAATTCCGCCCCTTCTGTTATTTCGTATTTCTGTCTGGGGTCGCTAATTAAGCCACTATCAATAGGTTGTTGTTTGAGAACGGTATCTGCGAGTATTTTTAAGCTATAAACCATTTTTCAAATATCAATTATCAATGACCAGTTATAAATTTAGGAGCAACCTACTTTTAGATTAAGTTGCCCCTATACTTCTTTTAGATTAGCCGATTAGTTGCTGCCAGCTTTGGGGTCCGATGATACCATCGGCGGTTAAACCTTGGGACTGTTGATATTTTTCCACTGCCTTAGCCGTAGCGGGTCCATAAATACCGTCAATTTCCATGCCGATAATGTACTGAATATATTTGACGGCCAAACCGTCGGCATGGTTCATGCGGAGTATAGGTTGAGCGAAAATACTTTTAATAGCATTCCAAGTTGCTACACCCGCAGCACTGGAATTACTAATACCCAAGGCAATATTAAATTTTTTAATAGCGGCTTCTGTGGCAGTATTCAAAAAACCATTTTCTTCTAAAAGTTGTTCTTGGTCATCGCTGAATTTCAAGCTATTGAGGGATTTTTGTAGTTCTAATAAACGAGGATCAGCATGAGGAGTTGCTTCAGCTTCTTCTTTGCTATTGGTGGGGGAACTTTTTTGAGGATCTTGTCCGGTTAAACCTCTAACGATGGCATTAGCCATTGATTCCGCTTCAAAAATATTCATATCTTTTTGGGAATCAATAAAACAACACTCCACTAAAATTCCAGGCATATGAGTATTTCTAACCACATATAAATGGGAACCATCCTTAACTTTGCGGTCAAAAAAACCTAAGTTGACAATATTATCTAAAACAGGTTGAGCAATTCTTTTACCTGATTCACTAACAGCAAAAACCTCCGTCCCATTGGCTTTACCGTTGAAGGCATTAAAATGAAGGGAAACGTAAAAATCTACATCTTGAGAATTAGCTGTTTGTACCCTCTTTCTTAAAGATTCTCCTACACTAGAAGCGCGTTTGGGGGTACAGTTAACTGTTTTGTGACCAAGTTTAGTTAACTTTTCAATAACTCTTTGACCAACATCCTTAGTAAGATTATCTTCAAAAGCAATACCGCTTGCTCCTGTATCAGGAGGAGCATTGTGTCCCATATCTATACCAAATTTCATGGTTATTCCTTTCTTGAAAAAGTAGATGCACTCTTGCTCTCCCAAGATAGATCATTTTTAGTTATTGGTCATGCTGACCGCCCCCTGCTCCCTACTCCCTTATCCCAATGTTATTGTTGTTGCAAGCGAAGCATTTCACTTTGAATACGCTTTTTTAACTGAGGATCTGCTTGGGCGCTGTTGGTAATAGCATTAAAAAGACTTATTTCTAGACCGCTGTTGATCACAATTTGCTTAGAGCTATCACAGTAATTTTCAGCTATTTCCCTGACTTCTCTAGATAGTTTACGTAGAGATTGATTACAAGCAATGTTCGGTATAGGTTGACCACTACCAATAATTTCTTTAATCTCTCTATATGCCTGTTGGCGGCGGGCTTCCATACCCAAAACAGCCCTGGCATAGCTTCTTAATTGGGCATTGGTATAGCTGTCTGCGTAGGCACTGGAACTAAAGCTTGCTCCTTGATTAGTGATACTAGGTACAACACCTAGGCTTACTCCTGTAATAGCTAAGGCTGCAACAGCTAAAATACGGATACTTTTGTTTAACTTTAAAGATAAATTTAAGGGCATAAACATATTAAAGGGAAAGGAAATAAGTGAAGACTGGTTTTTCAACCACTCAGATATATAAATATTTGAACCATTCTCGGTCAACTATGTTCCTGGTACATCTATCTAAGGGTTATCAAGTAATTATTGGCAAAGCTGACAAAGTTTGATGACTTGGGTTTGTAAGGTAGGTAAGGGGCTTGCTCCTTTTTTTAAATTTACCTCTAACTCTAATAAAGCAGGTAAAGTGGCTAATAATTTTTGTCCAGAAAGATGGCTAACTTCTTGACGCAGAAAGTAAATTCTTTTGGGGTTATGAATTTCTGCTGCAGTTGCGATCGCCTTTTCATCTCGTTCGCCTTTTTCCAGCATCAGTTTAATGATTAACCAAGTGCGAAATTGTTTGGTGAGGGTGGCAATAATCCTCAAAGGGTGTTCATCACGATTAATTAACTCAGTTACTAGCTTTAAAGCCAGGGTTTGATTCCCTTTCCTAATGGCATTAGCTAACTCTAGGCTACTTTGGGTATGGGAGGTGATCAGATTGGCCACTATATTTAGCGCCAATGCCTGGGGCTGAGATTCCCCATAAAGTTGCAATTTATTTAATTCCTGTTCTAAAAGTCTAGTATTATTACCCACCGCCTCAGCTAAAAATTCCTTTGCTTCAGGAGTTAAGTTAACGCCATATTCTCCACAAAATCGTTTAACTTGATACAGAATCTCTTCTGTTTTCCAAGGAGGGATGGTAGGAAATTCTGCAATTTCTCCATACTTTTTCAATAGTTTAGTAACTTTGCCCCTACCGTCAGGCTTTTTGCTACTAGTTAGCAGTAAGTGAGAATTCTCAGGAAGTTGAGGTAAAGTTCTTGCCAATTCAGCTAGTAATGTTTCTGAACAATGCTGCCCTAAATTAGTATCAGCCACCCAAACTAAACGCCCCCCCATACCAAAAGCGGGGGTTAAAGCTTGATTAAGCCCTTCTACTGTTGCTTGAGCATTATCTTCCGGTATCTTTGTATAGTTGAACTGACTCCAATTAGGATCAAGGACTTTTTGCCGCAGTTTCTCAACGGCTTTGCCCATCATGTAGTCATCTTCTCCCCAAAAAAAGTAAAGTGGCATGGGTTTAAGTCAATCATCCATTGGCGTAAGCCTTCTCACTTATAGTAAGCCAAAAGCTAAGACCATTTTTCATTTCTAATTTCTAATTTACACTGCTCCCTTAATTAAAATTAAGTGCGGCTTTAGCAAATTTTGTCTATCTTAGTTCTTAGATGAAAATATATATTTTGCTGGGGGAGGCAATTCAAGATTGGACGAAACATATCAAACTTATCTTAACCGTGTAGCAAAGTTAACTAGACCTGCTAGTCAACGTTCTCAACTGGAGAATATGCAACAGTCTCCTAAATTCAAAGAGGGCAAGGTACAGCCTTTTCCTGGTTATAGCATTGTTAACCTTCCTGCTGCTGAAGATTCAGAAAACACAGCTTTCTATAATCTGTTGAAATCTTACCAACAGCAGTTAGTAGATAAACTCCCTGAAGGGTTAGTTGTCCCTGTCCCACCAGAAAGTTTTCATCTTACTCTAGCTGATTTAATTTGGGAAAGTAGCTTTCGAGATGCTTTAGCACAGAATGAAGCTTTTGAGAGTCGCTTAACCAGTTCTATAGCAGCTAGCTTTGAGCAGTACAAACAGGCTGAGTTTGAGAGTAAACCGCTATGCTGGCAGTTGTTAGGTTTAGCAATTAGACCTAGGGCAATTTTTGTGGCCTTAGTTCCCCAAGATGAAGCCACCTATCGTCGTGTCCTCGCTTTACGCCGTTCTGTTTACCAAAATTCTCAATTGATTGGTTTGGGTATTGAACAGCAATATTTATTTACTGCCCATATTACTTTGGGCTACTTTGGTAAAATAGCCCCTGGCTTAGATCGAGAAAAGTTAGCTGCTACTTTGGCTAGTTTAGATGAACAATGGCTGGAGAGTGAGTTGCCAACTTTGGCTGTTAAACAGTTGCAGTTACGTAAGTATGATGATATGACGCGCTTCTATCGAGAAGAGGATTTTCCTGTTTTAGAATTTTGAAACCTCTTAATCATCCTATTTTAGAAGAAAGTTTCGCCATCATCGACCAAGAAATTGGCCCCATAACTTCACCCCTGCTGAGTATGCGATCGCCCGGCGAGTTATTCACGCCACAGCAGATTTTGAGTTTGCTCAGTTGCTACAATTTAGTGCTGGTGCGATCGCCTCTGGAATTGCCTCTATGGCTAACCAGGTTCCCATTGTCACCGATGTTTCTATGGTGAAACAGGGTATTGCAGGTATGGTTGCCAAAACCTATGGTAATCCAGTTATCAGTGCCATAGAAAAGGCTGAGGTGGCAAATCCCGGAAAGACAAGGACAGAAACTGGTTTAGAAAAATGCTGGCAAAAATATCCCCAAGCCATTTATGTTATTGGTAATGCACCCACAGCTTTATTAGCTCTTTGTAATTTAATAGCGAAAGCAGAGGTAAAGCCAGCTTTAGTTATTGGTGTTCCTGTGGGTTTTGTTTCTGTAGTTGAAGCTAAACAAGCTTTGGTAAACACTAATGTAGAACAAATTTTAGTTGCCGGGCGTAAAGGAGGTTCCCCCACAGCTTCAGCAATAGTTAATGCTTTGTTGGTTTTGGCTTGGGAAAACCATGCAAACGGGTCTTCCTAGAGGCGGGTTTTTGTACTTATTGGTGATTATCTAAAATCTCGATAAGCCCGCCCTTACATTGATTATCCAAACTGATCATTGTTCATTGTTCCCCTTGAACAGTAAAAGCTGCCCAGTGATAGGGATCTTGCCATTCACCTTCACTTTGCCACATCTCTAATTGTGCCTCTCTCAAAGCCGCAGCAGGCTTGAGTTGTCCTTGGTACATTTTCTCATAAAACTTGCTCATCAATTCAGAAGTCGAACGATCATTAACCGCCCAAAAACTGACTACCACACGCTTTGCCCCTGCATACATAAATCCCCTAGTTAAGCTAACCAATCCTTCTCCGGCCAACTCTTTGCCTAAACCAGTTTCGCAAGCGCTTAATACAACCAACTCCGCAGGCAAAACTAAATTATAAATGTTGTTGAGGCGCAGTATATTATCTTGAGCTTTTCCTTGGGAATTATATGCCGACATTGCCAAACCAGAAAACTGGGGTTTGTCGCTGTTGAGGCAACCGTGGGTAGAAAAGTGAACAGTTTGATATTGGGAAAGTTGAGGATTAAGGGCAGTGGCGAGGGAAGCATCGTAACCCAAAGCAGCAAAGCTTTCATTTTCCGGTACAAGGGCGAGGATGTTTTCGGCTTCGGTGCGAGTATATTGTAGATTTGGTAGGGAGATACAAGCTTCTTGGGCTGCCCGACTGAGGTCATCTTGATTGATTTGTCCTGTTTGTAACCCTTCCCTTTCATAAACCGGATCGGCAAGGACAGCCAGCTTTTGGGGGGCGAGGGGACGACCTTTAACTTGTTGGCGCAATGCCTCTAAACTGGAGGCAGAGGGGAGGGTGATGAGTTCGTGGTTGACAATTAGGGGCTTTTGAGTTGGGGAGTTGGGGAGAGGTAGGGCAGCGAAGGGAATGCTTTGTAAGGTTCCGTCGCCGACAATTAAAAGGCGTTTGTTGCCTAATTCCTGTGCAGCAGGGGCAAGAAGTATTTTGCTGAGTTGTTGTCCTAATTCTGGCTTGTTTTCGGTTTCGCTAGCGATGTCGTTGCGGAATTGTTGAGCAAGTTGTTCAATTTCAGCCTGGGGAGGGAGTTCGTAACTGCTAACTTGGTCTTTGCTGATTACCCAAAGATAACTGCGTTTTTCGCTGAGGTAATATTCCAGGAGGAGAGTGTCATCATCAAGAAGTTGTTGAATTTCTTGGCTTTGCAGGGTGAATTTAGTCGGTTGATTAATGGCAGCGTAGGCAGGACTTTGTAAGCGAATGGAGGCTTCGACTTGATCTAGTTTAGTAAGGAGATTGTTAATTTGGTTGTTAAGATTTTCTGCATCTTTATTGCTATAGGAACCCCGTAGGAGTTGCCCTTGATTTTGTAGGGCAGCAGTAAGTTGTTGATTGAGTTGTTTTTCTTCTGCCAAAAGTTCTGCATCTACCCCTTCTTTAATATCTACACTGGCTTCCTGAAGTTCAGTAAGGAGTTGACGGGCGCGGACTCTTTCGCTGTAATGGAGTGCCTGGGCGTTGTATTGTTGTGCAGGGTTTTGTTGGTGCAACTCCATCAGTAAGTTGATGTGGAAGTCGTAGTATTTCTCGACGGTTTCGTAAAAGGAGGTTTGCAGTTGGGGGTTAAGGATTTGGTTGCGGAGGAATTCTATTTTTTCAATGGCTTGCTGCATAGTTTCGGAGGCAGCAATGAGGTTTCCTTGCTTATATTGAAGCAGGGCAATATTATTGAGGATAGTTGCTTCTCCTCTGCGATCGCCTACTGCACGATATAAAGGTAAAGCTTGGTCATAGTAATCGAGTGCTTTTTCCTTTTCTCCTAAATCATCGTAGACAGCACCAATATTGTTGAGAGTAGTTGCTTCCCCACCGCGATCATCCACTGCACGACGTAAAGGTAAAGCCTGGTTATAGTAATTGAGTGCTTCTTGCTTTTCTCCCAACGAACTGTAAACAAAACCAATATTGTTAAGAGTATTTGCTTCCCCTCTGCGGTCGCCTACTGCGCGAAATAGAGGTAAAGCTTGGTTATAGTAATTGAGTGCTTCTTCCTTTTCTTCTAAATCATCGTAGATAGCACCAAGATTGTTGAGAGTATTTGCTTCTCTTCCGCGATTACCTACCGCACGATACAAAGGTAAAGCTTGGTTAAAGTATCCAAGGGCTTGCTGTTGTTCTCCTAAATCATCGTAGACACGGCCTATTGCTAGAAATAACAAGGCTTGTTGAGGCTGATCTCCTACCTGCTGCCAAAGCTTAAGTGCCTCCTCCCATTTAACAATCGCCTCCCTCAAAGACTCTGCTGTCCCCTCCTTGTAAAGCTGCAACCCTTCCTGATAAGCTTCCTCAGCCGCAGCGTGAATATCTTCAGCATTTGCATCACTTTCTTGGGCAATCTCTGTTAAAGATGGGTTTGCCACAACAGCAGTAATGGGAGCAAGAAAAGAAATCAAGAAAGCAAGAGAAATAACAGAGAGATTTTTATTCATAGGTAATAAGAAGCAGTAGATTAATTCACTGGCAGATCATTCAATTTACTTGCCAACTAACATAAAGAATAGTTCGTTTCAAAAACCTTAACTTATACCAAATAAGGGAGTGGTAGTAAAATGCCGAAGAAAGTCAAGTTGGTCAATCATATCAGATCCGGTTCATACCATAGGTTATTGGTAAGGGTAGGGAGCAGGAAGCAGGGAGTAGGCAGCAAGGTTCCGTTATAGAAATTCTTCAGACCCAACAGATAAGAAAAATTAGGAGTCTGCTAAACAAAAATCCCCCGCTTGGTAGCGAGGGATTTTTTAATTACTAAGGCTAGGTTTAATAACCGTTAACCAAACTTACCTGCTGTTGAAGCAATTAAGAAGGCTGCGTAAGTCAGGACATAACCCACAGTGAAGTGGATTAAACCAATTAAGCGACCTTGAACAATAGACATAGCCACAGGCTTGTCCTTCCAGCGAACTAAGTTAGCTAGAGGAGTACGCTCGTGGGCCCAGACTAAAGTCTCGATTAACTCTTGCCAATAACCACGCCAAGAGATGAGGAACATGAAACCTGTTGCCCAAACTAGGTGTCCAAAGAGGAACATCCAAGCCCAAACAGACAAGTTGTTCATGCCATAGGGGTTGTAACCGTTGATTAACTGGGCAGAATTGAGCCAGAGATAATCTCGGAACCAACCCATCAAATAGGTGGAAGACTCATTAAATTGAGCCACATTACCTTGCCACACCCCTAAGTGTTTCCAGTGCCAGTAGAAGGTTAACCAGCCCAAGGTGTTTAACATCCAGAACATGGCTAAGTAAAACGAATCCCAAGCTGAGATATCGCAAGTACCACCACGACCAGGACCGTCACAAGGGAAGGCAAAACCGAAGTCTTTCTTGTCTGGCATTAATTTAGAACCACGAGCATCTAAAGCTCCTTTAACCAAGATTAAAGTTGTGGTGTGTAGACCAAGGGCGATGGCATGGTGAACTAAGAAGTCCCCAGGGCCAATGGTCAAGAATAAAGAGTTAGTACCGCTATTAATTGCATCTAACCAACCAGGCAACCATACGTTACCGTAGTTAGGCCAAGCCGTAGTCGCAATACTATCAGGACTAGAAAGCAATACGTCCATGCCGTAGAGCATCTTACCGTGGGATGCTTGGATGAACTGAGCAAATACAGGCTCAATGAGAATTTGCTTTTCAGGAGTACCGAAGGCAACTACAACATCGTTGTGTACATACAAACCTAAGGTATGGAAACCTAAGAACAAAGACACCCAAGAAAGGTGAGAAATGATTGCTTCCTTGTGTTGCAATACGCGGTCAAGCACATTACCTTTGTTTTGCTCCGGATCATAATCCCGTACTAGGAAAATTGCTCCGTGGGCAAAGGCCCCCACCATAATGAAACCAGCGATGTACTGGTGATGGGTGTAAAGAGCTGCTTGAGTGGTATAGTCCCTAGCGATAAAGGCATAGGGAGGTAGGGCATACATATGTTGTGCCACCAAGGAAGTAATAACCCCTAAAGCTGCCAGGGCAAAAGCCAACTGGAAGTGCAAAGAGTTATTCATGGTGTCGTATAACCCTTGATGGGGCAGGTTAAACTGACCTTCTGTTTCTTTGCCAAAGAACTTTTTGGCATTGACCATCTCTTTGATGCTGTGGCCTAAGCCCCAGTTTGTGCGGTACATATGACCAGCCACAATGAAGATAACAGCGATCGCCAAATGGTGATGGGCAATATCTGTTAACCAAAGAGATTCGGTTTGTGGGTGAAAACCACCCAAGAAGGTTAAAATTGCTGTTCCTGCACCCTGGGAAGTTCCAAATACGTGGCTAGCTGTATCGGGATTTTGGGCATAAGCTCCCCAGTTACCTGTGAAGAAGGGCCCTAATCCTGCGGGGTGGGGTTTGACGGAGAGGAAGTTATCCCAACCGACATGAACACCACGAGATTCAGGAATAGCGACGTGAACTAAGTGTCCTGTCCAAGCTAAGGAGCTAACACCAAACAAACCAGCTAGGTGGTGATTGAGACGGTGTTCTGCACTCTTGAACCAGGTCAAACTAGGACGGAACTTGGGCTGCAAGTGTAGCCAGCCAGCAAACAGCATTACTGCTGATAGCAATAACAAAAATACTGACCCCATGAACAGGTCATTATTGTTGGTCATACCAATGGTATAGAACCAGTGATAAACCCCTGAGTAGGAGATATCAACTGGGTAAGAAGCTCCACCTTGGGTGAAAGCATCTACCGCTGGTGCGCCAAATTGAGGGTCCCAAATCGCATGGGCGATGGGACGGACGTTGAGAGGATCTTTGATCCACTGCTCGAAATTACCTTGCCAGGCTACGTGGAACAGGGTGCCGGAAGTCCACAAAAAGATGATGGCGATGTGACCAAAATGAGAGGCAAAAATCTTTTGGTAAAGATTTTCCTCGGTCATACCATCATGACTTTCAAAGTCGTGGGCTGTGGCAATTCCGTACCAAATCCGACGAGTAGTCGGATCTTGAGCTAAATCCTGGCTAAATTTGGGAAATTTAGTTGCCATAAGTCTTTTAGGGAATTCTCCTCGCTTAAAAATGAGGTTAGTAGCTTTTATGGCTGCTCATTTTTTGCTTTAGATTACCTCCTGGAACTGTTGAAGTTCCAGGGGGCAAAAATGTTTAAAAAATCGGCTTTTAACTTAAGTTTATTTCAACTTTAGCTCGACCGTTTTCAAAGGAAACATTTATCCTACTGCGAGCATTCGCGCTAGGAAAAATGCCCAGGTTGTTACGATTCCTCCTAAGAGGTAATGAGCTACTCCGACAGCACGGCCTTGAATAATACTTAAGGCACGGGGCTGAATAGCAGGAGCGACTCTTAGTTTGTTATGAGCCCAAACAATAGACTCAATTAGCTCTTGCCAGTAGCCACGACCACTGAAGAGGAACATAAGGCTAAAGGCGAATATAAAGTGACCTGCTAAGAACATGATGCCATAAGCAGATAGAGCTGAACCGTAAGAGGTGATTACTTGAGAAGCTTGCGCCCATAGGAAGTCGCGTAACCAACCATTGATGGTGATTGCACTTTGGGCAAAGTTACCGTTAGTAATGTGGGATACCGTACCGCCGTCAACTGTTCCCCAGACATCTGATTGCATTTTCCAACTAAAGTGGAAAATTACGATCGATAGGGAGTTGTACATCCAGAATAGACCAAGGAATACATGGTCCCAACCAGATACTTGGCAAGTACCACCACGACCCGGACCATCACAAGGGAAGCGGAAACCGAGGTTGCTCTTATCAGGAATTAAACGAGAATTACGGGAATACAGCAAGCCCTTTAAAAGAATCAGTACGGTGACGTGAATTGTAAAGGCATGGATATGATGAACCATGAAGTCTGCTGTACCCAGAGTGATAGGCATCATTGCTACTTTACCGCCGACAGCAACGATGTCTCCTCCAAATGCGTAACTAGCTGGTTCCAAAGCACCAGGGGCAGTTCCACCAGGAGCTAAGGTATGGATATGTTGTATCCACTGAGCGAAGACGGGTTGTAATTGGATTCCTGTATCCGAGAACATATCTTGGGGGCGACCAAAAGCACGCATGGTGTCGTTGTGGACATAAAGTCCAAAACTGTGGAAGCCCAGGAATATACATACCCAGTTTAAGTGGGAAATAATTGCATCGCGGTGACGAATTACCCGGTCTAGCAAATTATTGACGTTCTTGGCTGGATCGTAATCGCGCACCATGAAGATGGCTCCATGAGCGCCAGCACCAACAATTAAGAAGCCACCAATCCACATATGGTGGGTAAACAACGATATTTGAGTACCGTAGTCAGTTGCCATATAAGGATAGGGAGGCATCGCGTACATATGCTGTGCCACGATGATGGTTAAAGAACCTAGCATTGCTAAGTTAATAGCTAGCTGGGCGTGCCAAGAAGTGGTCAGAATTTCATAAAGACCTTTGTGTCCTTCACCAGTTAGAGGGCCTCTATGGCTCTCTAAGATTTCTTTCATGCTATGGCCAATGCCCCAGTTAGTCCGGTACATATGACCCGCAATGATGAACAATACAGCGATCGCTACGTGATGGTGTGCTGTATCGGACAACCACAAGCCTCCAGTTACTGGATTTAAGCCCCCCTTGAAGGTTAAAAAGTCGGCGTAAGTTCCCCAGTTTAAGGTGAAGAAGGGTTTTAGTCCTTCTGCAAAACTAGGATACAACTCGACCATTAAGTCTTTGTTGAGGATAAATTCATGAGGCAAGGGAATATCTGCTGGCGCAACCCCTGCATCTAGAAGTTTATTGATGGGCAGAGAAACATGAATTTGGTGTCCTGCCCAACCAAGGGAACCTAGACCTAATAACCCGGCTAGGTGGTGGTTCATCATCGACTCCACGTTCTGGAACCATTCCAGTTTAGGAGCCTTTTTATGATAGTGGAACCATCCGGCGAAGAGCATCAAACCAGCCATTACTAGTCCACCGATGGCGGTGCAGTAAAGTTGGAATTCATTGGTGATGCCAGAAGCTCGCCAGAGGTAAAATAACCCAGAAGTTATCTGGATACCGCTGAAGCCGCCACCCACATCAGCGTTCAGGATGCCTTGGCCGACGATGGGCCAGACTACTTGAGCGCTTGGTTTAATTACGGTGGGGTCTGTTAACCAAGCTTCATAGTTGGAAAAGCGAGCGCCATGGAAATACATCCCACTTAGCCAGACAAAAATCACGGCTAAGTGACCGAAGTGGGCGCTGAAGATTTTCCGAGAAATATCTTCTAAATCACTTGTTTGTGTATCAAAATCGTGGACGTTAGCGTGAAGGTTCCAAATCCATGTAGTGGTTTGGGGACCTTTAGCCAAGGTACGGTCGAAGTGTCCTGGTTTACCCCACTTCTCAAAAGAAGTAGGAACTGGATCTTTGTCAACCGTGACCCTGACTTTCGCCTCTTTTTCTGGAGGACTGATTGTCATGAGGGCTCTCCTCTCTAGACAAGGGAATAGGTTTTCCCGATAGGGCGTTTTGTATGTTGTGCCAGAAAAGATTAGTTTAAAAAACTGCTTTTCTAGCGTTGATAGGATATCCGCTTAAAAATGAATAAAGGGAACACCTTACCTTGTAGATGATAAAACCTACTTACCCTTGTTTTCGTAAGGATTAACAATATTTAAAATTAGCTCAATCTTTTATTTAATCGCGATTATAGCCTCCATTGCTCTAGCGAGAAGTCAAGGGGTAAGGCCTTTATCGTTACAAAACACAACATTTTCTCAAAACCACCCTGAAGTTAATAGAGTCATTTTGCTTAACCAAAATGTTTTGTCTCAAGATGAGGGAAGATTGACTAAAGATATAGAGTTTCTCTCAAATGTAGACTATAGCTAAGGAGGGTATGGGCGTGTTGGGTTTTAATCGCCAATTAAAAAAGCAAAGGGAGCAGAAGTTGAGAGTTTTTTTACTCAATTTGCATCAAGTAATCCGATTTGGTACGAAAGCAGTTTTTTCTTCTTTGATGGTGTTGATGTTGAGTTTCGGTTTAAGCAGTTGTAATGACTCTCTGGGAAATAAGTTAGCTTCAGGTACAGAAACTGCCACTGGTTCCCAAACTTCTCAAACCCGCTTAACAAGACAATTAACCGAGGTTGCACCGCCTCCGGTTATTCAACAGTTACGTCAAAGTTTGGAACAATATAAACCTCAAGTTACGATTGTTAGCCCTAAAACTGATGAGGTGCTTGAAGATACAAAGGTTAGTGTTGAACTCCAAGTTCAAGATTTACCAACTTTCAAAAATTCTGATTTAGATATGGGGCCACATCTCCACCTGATCCTTGACAACAAACCCTATCAAGCTATTTATAATCCAGAAGAACCGGTAATACTAGAAAATCTAGAACCAGGAACCCATACTTTAAGGGTATTTGCCTCCCGCCCCTGGCATGAAAGCTTTAAAAATGAGGGAGCTTATGCCCAGGCAACTTTTCATATCTTTACAAAGACTACCCGCAATCATCCTGACTCTACTTTACCCCTGTTGACTTACAGCCGTCCTAAAGGGCAGTATGGGGCAGAGCCAATTATGCTCGATTTTTATCTTACTAATGCTCCTTTACATTTAGTTGCTCAAGAGAGTATTGAAGATAATATTGTAGATTGGCGAGTTCGAGTGACCATCAATGGGCAAAGTTTCTTTGTTGATAGTTGGTTGCCAATTTATTTACAAGGATTCAAGAAAGGCAACAATTGGGTAGAGTTAGAATTTCTCGACGAGCAAGGTAATCTTATTGATAATGAATTCAATACGACAGTTCGTTTGATTAATTACCAACCCAAGGGACAAGATACTCTTTCTAAGTTGGTGAGGGGAGAGATTTCCTTTACAGAAGCTCGCGGTATTGTTGAAAAAGAAGTTCCTGTTACTGAAGCTGAACCTTTAGTTGAAGAAGAAGTAACAGAGGAAATTAAAGAAACCCCAGCAGAAATTGAGGCTCCTGTTGAAGAAGAAATAATAGAAGAGATTCCTGTTGAGGAGGAAACCACGACTCAAGAAGTTGAAGAAGTTCCTATACAACAAGAAGCCACAACTCAGAAACTTGAAGAAGTTCCTGCACAACAAGAAACTACAACTCAGAAACTTGAAGAAGTTCCTGCACAACAAGAAACCACAACTCAGAAAGTTGAAGAGGAAGTTAGTCTAGAAGAGTCAGAAGAAGCAGTTGAGGAAGTTGAAGAAGTTGTTCCAGACTATTTTGAAGAACTTGATTTAGAACCGGAAAAGATTGAGCTAGAACAAAGTTTGGCTGAACCTTCTTGAGTTAAACTAATTCTTCCTTTATTTGAGAGCGGCGGATTTAATTATTTGCCGCTTTTTTGTTCTTTAACCTAAGAAGCCTGCCAGAATTAAAGGTAAACCAATTATTAAAGAAACAATTACAAACATTGTTACAGGATCAATTTTGATGATATAAGGGTCTTTTTTATTTGTCATTTTCGTAGTTTTATTTTAGATAAAGTACCAAGTTTTGACTATTAAGAAAGAGAAGGTAGGCAATAGTGTTAGTTATTTTTCTTCAAGTTCCTAAATAACGCTGCAAGAAACTCTCTAAAGATTCCATTTCCACACCATAAATTAATTGCAAACGACTAATTTCTTCAGGAGTACAGTAAAACTCATTAGCTAAAAGAGTTCGGAAAGTTCCTAATGATTTTTGTAACTTAGGATTAATTAAGCCTAAACTGCTTCGCAACCCATCTACTAACATTAAAGGGATATTAATTATTAGTGGTTCTTGCTGAAAAACACGGGCGAAGATGCGAGGAATATCTTCTCGTTTGAGAACATCAGGTCCCCCAACGGTAAAAGTTTGATTTTTTGCCCCTTCTAAAGTAACAGATTTAATCGCAATTTCCGCTAAGTCATCAGTACTAACAATAGAAGAACGGTTTTGGGTATTACCTATTAATAAATAAATGCCTGTGTCCCGAAATTGTTCTGCTAAACGAAGTATGTTAGAAGCAAGTCCAGAAGGGCGGAGGATAGTATAGTTTAAACCGCTAGTTCTGAGGTGTTTTTCTACTTCACGTTTGGCTTTAAAAGTTGGTGCATCTTCATAGTTTCTATCTGCACCTAAAACAGAAATTAAAACAAAATGTTCGATATTGCTTTCTTTGGCACGATCAATTAATTCAATATTGGCGCGGTAATCTAAGGCAAAGGCATCACCGTCTGAACCATGGGCGCTAATTACATATTTTATTCCCTCCATAGCTTTTTTGATATCTTTGTCGTAGCGCAAGTCTCCTATAAAAGTTTCTGCACCGCGATTTTCTAATTCTTGATAGCGAGAACTTAAGCGAACAAAAGCCCGCACTAGTTGTCCCTGTTCCCTCAACAACCTGACAACTCTCCTACCAATATCTCCCGTTGCTCCTGTTACTAAATACATGATTTCTACTCCTAAATAATTTGTATATATTCAGATCCTAGCTTGAAATTTAGTTGTCTGGCATTTGTCGTGAGTAAGAAAAAGTTAACTAATAAAGTATTGTATTTTTTCCCTTGAGGTGATATTATGTATATGGTGGAAAAGGTGCGCTCCTGAAAAACCTTTTCTATAACTATTCTTACTCTTCAATGATTCTTAGCCAAGAAAATCACGGCAATATTTTGGCAAAGTTTTTAATAAGCTAATTTGCATTTAAACTACATTAAGCTGTCAGGTATTTATATTACTTGCTAGAGCAAGGGAACTAGCAACAGGAACGAGCTACCGCACTTATTACTTATTGCTTCCCCCTGTCAATCTCAACAATAACTGGAGTATGATCACTCGGTTTGGTTAGCTTTCTTGGTTCTATATCAATAGTACAACTAATAGCTTGCTTATATAGCTTAGGAGTAAGATAAAGGTGATCAATACGCCAACCTCTATTACCTGAAAAAGCACGGGTGCGATAGTCCCACCAACTATAATGTCCTGTTTCTGAAGTGAATTTACGGAAAGAATCTTTTAAGTTTATTAAGGTTAAAACTTCCTGCAAAGCTTCTCTTTCAGCAGGAGAAGACATGATATGTTTATCTTTGTTTTTAGGATTATGAATATCTTTATCTTCTAAGGCAACATTAAAATCTCCACAAACGCATAATTCTTCATTATTTTGCTCTTTGAGAGCTTGCAAATAGAGTTGTAAGGTTTTCAACCAACGCAGTTTATAATCATATTTATCACTGGCGATCGCAGAACCATTGGGAACGTAGAGATTGATAATCCTGATATTGTCAATTGTCCCAGTAATTACTCGCTTTTGTTCATCAAATTCTCCTGCTGCTTTTTCACCAATAATAGGTGCGAATCCAGCAATCACATTTATTAAAGGGGCTTTACTAAAAATAGCTACTCCGTTATAGGCTTTTTGTCCTGAAATATAAAGTCGGTAACCTAAGTCCAAAAAGCTTTCTTGAGGAAAATCTTGATCTACTACCTTGGTTTCTTGCAAACAGAGAACATCTATAGAATTATCTTTTAACCAATTAGTTACTAATTCTTTACGGCTGCGAATTGAATTAACGTTCCAAGTTGCTATTTTCATAAAGATTATTTTTCTTGCTTCAAGAAAGTATATACAGTTAAGTCGTGTTGCTGACTAAAAAAAAGCTAGAATAGAGTCAGGGATTGAACCACTCTATGACCATAAGCCTTACCCTCTACAGCGACTGCTAATTTCAGACCAATTTAATTTTAAAAAGCATAACTAATATGGAATGGACTCCGGTACTAATTGAGAAAAAAATCAAAATTGATTTTAAAGACAAGGAACTCCTACGTTTAGCATTAATGCACAAATCCTATGCTCAATTAATTGGTGATCCTGAAGGCAATAATCAGCGTTTAGAATTTTTAGGAGAAACGCTCTTTAACTTAATAATTACTGATTATTTTTATCATAATTTTGGTTATATGGAAATCAATAAGCTCAAAGCTGTTCGGGAAAAACTGACAGCAGGAGAGCGGCTGACTAAATTATGGTATAACTTGGACTTAGGAGAAGCTTATCCTTTTTTAGGTCTAAAAGAGGAAAGGCATCGTTTGCGAGTTAAGCCTCAAAATCCTTTTGCCGATGCTTTAGAAGCATTAATAGCGGCAATTTCTTTAGATAGAGGTTTCTCTCAAGCCCGTAATTGGAGTGTTAAGAATTTAATTGCCCCTGTATTAGAAAAGCACCTCCAAGATGATCAAGAACGTCTTGACCCCCAAAAGCAACGTAACTTGCTGAGTAATGCCCTCTTAAAAGCAATTGTTAGCAACTATTTGTACAATAATTTCCCTAGTGTAGAAGTAAAAAGACTGAAGGGATTATGTAAAGAAATAACAGCCAGCCAAGCTATAGCTGAATACAATAATCAGCTCAAACCAGAAGACTTAACTATATTAGAAGAAAAGCCAGAAAAGGTTCCTGATAAACCATTTAAGGCTTTATTAGCAGCAATTTACTTAGACTATAATGCTACTAATACTAAAAGTAGTTTTAACCGAACTAGTGAATGGTTTATAAATAAGTTTATTGATCAAGAAGACTTGTTGCGTAGGACTATTTTGTTATTACTCAAAGATGAAAAACCACAAAAATGGATTATTCACAATGTGATGGGTTACGAAAGCAGGGATTATCATGCAGGAAGGGATCGTTTCAATGAATTGGTTGGAGAGAAAATAGAAACTTGATAAGCTGTTACCCTTCTAAACGACATATTATTTAGTTAAAAGTTATTTTTGTAAACATTGCAACAATTGGGAAATATTCTTACCTAACCCCCTCTACGCTTCAACAATTATCAATTGGCTAAATCTGCCTGTAAAAAATCTACAAACTGCCTTGCAGAACGTCCTGAACGCCCGTTATGCCTAGTCGCCCATTGTTTTGCGCGGTATTCTAACTCCTCTGAAGGGAGTTTGATTGCTGCTTCCGTGGCTAAATGGTGAACAATGGTGAGATAGGTATTTTGATTCGCAGGTTCAAAGGTTAATGTTAAACCGAAGCGATCGCTAAAAGATAGTTTTTCTTGCATAGTATCCCAACTATGAACTTCATCATTATCTCTAGGACGAGGGCGATCAGCAAAAAACTCTCTAATTAGATGTCTGCGGTTGGAAGTGGCGTAAACCACAACATTATTAGCCCTGGCGGTGACACTACCTTCTAAAACAACTTTCAAAGCTTTGAATGCGTCATCATCTTCTTCAAAGGAAAGATCATCAACAAAGATGATGAATTTTTGAGGTAAGGGACGCAATCTCTCTACAATTAAGGGTAAATCCTGCAATTGCAACTTACTCACCTCAATTAAGCGTAAACCGCGATCGCCATACTTTTGTAATAATCCCTTAACCAAGGAGGATTTACCTGAACCTCGACTACCATAAAGAATGACGTGGAGGGCATTATAGCCGTTGAGGAGGAATTCTGTATTTTTTAGCAAAGCCTCTTTTTGAGACTCATAACCCACCAGGGAGTTTAAGCTAGTGGGATCAGGATTGGAGATACCAACTAAATCACCTTGTTGCCAAGTTAAGGCGCGATATTTTCCGAACAAACCAGTACCATATTTGCGGTAGTAACTAGCTAATTCGGCTAAAGCATCTGCCCAATTCTCTTGTTGGGATAAGCAAGTTTTAGTTTTATTAGTTTCTTGCCAAGTAACAGGTTGTTTTGGTAATTCAGCAACCTCCTTTACCCACAAACTCAACTGTTCCCCTGAACAATCATAAACACTTTGCAAGACTTGTAAATCATGCTTCGCTGCGGTTAATAAAGCAGGAGATAAATCTATAAGGGGGCGTTTTTGTACTCCTTGAGAAAAAGGGTTATCATCCTCAAGGATTTGTTGAATCAAGTAATCTTGCCAACTTTGTTCTGTGGTTGCTAAAAGCTGAAACCACTTTCCATAAGCTTGTAAGCAAGAAAGAGGATTTGTGGTTTGCTGTTGTATTGTTTCGAGTAAATTCAGAAATGCTTCCCCGATGGCATCGCTAAATACAGATCGATATAAAAGTAGAGAGGCAATTTTTTGTTGCAGGGCTTTACTTGAGGTCATGTTTTGATTTGAACCCTTGAATTTCTACTTAAAAACCACTCTAAGAGTAAGAATACTTTTAAAAAGCTCTTTTTAAGACGCACCTTTTCCACCATATACATAATATCACCTTAAGGAAGAAAAAAGCGGATGCTTTCCAAGCAGCAAGACTTTTCGTTATCTTGAAAGTAAACATATCAATCCTCAAAACTTGCTCTCGAAATCAGGAAATCGACCTCTCTAAGATGAAGAATACCTTAAGCCAAATACACTGATATTGTAGAAATGAAATCAATCAAACGACTTACTGGCATTCTCTTGGGGCTATCCCTACTGACAACCCCTGTGTTAGCTGCCACAGAAATAGAAACTAGCGGCGAACCCATTCTTAATCAGGAACTAACCGATGGTAAAGTGCGGGTTATTGTCAACTACGAACCCACAGAAAACAGGTTTGAAACCCCCCTAGCTTATCAGATATTTCAGGGCGATACCCTTTATATAGACAGTGCTTCAGAAGGCGCAGGCTACGGTTCTGTCAAACTAGATGACATCAACAACGATGGAACCAATGAAGTAATTATCCAAACCTACTCTGGCGGCGCTCATTGCTGTACTACCTTTTCAATTTACACTTGGCAGGGAGATGACTTTGTAGCAGAAACGACAGGCTATCTTGATGGTGGTGGTGGTAGTTTTGAGGATCTTGATGGTGATGGTACAAAAGAGTTCCAGACTTTAGATAATGCCTTCTTCTACGCTTTTGATAGCTATGCGGGGTCATTTCCTCCCTCAATGATTTTGTCCCTGGAAAATGGACAATTTGTCGATGTCACCAAGCAATTTCGCCAAAAGCTCAAAGGCCATGCTTGGCAAATGTTTCAAGCTATCCGGGAAAGCCAAGCCCAAGGCTACGGAGCAAATGGTATTTTAGCTGGGTATGTGGCTCAAAAGATTTTGTTGGGTGAGTTTGATCAAGGTTGGGAATTTATGCTTGCTAACTATGATCACACCTCTGATTGGGGACTCAAAATTTACAATGATCAAAGTGAGGTGATCGGGACTTATACTGATTTTCCCACTGCGCTTCGAGTTTTTCTGATTGATTTGGGATATCTGTTACCCGATGGTACTCCTAACCCAAATCGAGGCTAAATACTAAACAAAAGAATATCTTTAGCTAAATACCCTTACATTATTTAGAGATGAAATCGATAAGACGACTCCCTGGAATACTTTTTGGGCTATCTGTACTAACTACCCCTCCTGCTTTAGCTGCCACAGAAATAGAATTTAATCACAGAACTCCTGTTATCAATCAAGAACTAACTGACGGTACAGTGCGAGTTATTTTCAGCTACGAAGAAACAGAAAATAACTTTGATACACCATTAACTTATCAGATATTTCATGGTGATACCCTTTATGTTGACACTGCCTCAGAAGGAACATCTCGCGGTTCCGTCAAACTTGACGACATCAACAACGATGGAACCAATGAAGTAATTATCCAAACCTACTCTGGCGGCGCTCATTGTTGCACCAACTTTTCAATTTACACTTGGCAGGGAGATGACTTTGTAGCAGAATCCACAGGCTATCTTGATGGTGGTGGGGGAGAATTTAAGGATCTTGACGATAACATTACTAAAGAGTTTGACAGTTCAGATAATGCTTTTTTATATGCCTTTAGCGGTTATGCTGTCTCGTTTCCTCCCTCAATGATCTTGTCCCTGGAAAATGGGCAGTTTGTCGATGTCACCCAACAGTTTCCCCAAAAGTTAAAAAGCCGTGTTTGGCAAATGTTTCTAGCTATCCGAGAACTTCAAGCTCAAGGCTACGGAGTAAATGGTATTTTAGCAGGCTATGTGGCTCAAAAGATTTTGTTGGGTGAGTTTGATCAAGGTTGGGAATTTATGCTTGCTAACTATGATCACACCTCTGATTGGGGACTCGAAATTTACAACGATCAAGGTGAGGTGATCGGGACTTATGCTGATTTTCCCACTGCGCTTCGAGTTTTTCTGATTGATTTGGGATATCTATTACCCGATGGTACTCCTAACCCAAACCCCAACCGAAGCAAAGTGTAGAAGCCTATAACTCCCTAAATTGAAAATGAAAATTTGTTGAGGTGCGATCGCAACAGTTTTTATGCAGCAGTACTTTGAGCCAGGGGCTTTTCACAAGAATGAGAACAAGAGATGTTTTAATAATCCTTAACCATTCTTTCTCACATAAATGCTAAAATTGATTTAAGAAGAGCGGAAACAAAAAACCATCGGTTAGATTAGAACTGGGAAACTCCTTAGAGATAATGGAACCTTGAGATATGTCACTCTTCTACCTTTTATGCTTAATTCTTGGCGGAATCTTTGTTTTTCTAGCTGCTTTTGGAGGGCTTGATGGCATAGACTTTGACAATGATTTTGATGCAGATATAGATGTTAAAGAGCCATCTCAAGGAAAAACATCTCCTCGAGGCGTATTTGGTTACCTTTTTTAAGTTTCAAGTTTTGGACATTTGGAGTCTGCTTTTTTGGACTTACGGGAGTACTACTTAATTGGCTACAACCCGATCTCAGCCCACCCATAGTTGCGTCAACATCTGCTGTTATCGGCTTAATCTGTGGCACTACCGTGGCTTGGGTGTTACATAGCTTGCGAAATGACACCGTTAATAGCCTTATGAGTGCAGAGGATTTAGTCGGTCTTTCTGGAACTGTGGAACTTCCTTTTGATGTTAATAGTAGGGGTAAAGTACGGCTAGAATTTAATGGCTCAGCAATGGACTTAATTGCTTTTACTCAAGAGTCTCATCAATTTGTCAGAGGAGAAAGGGTGTTTGTGGTGGGTATGGAAGAAAACCGAGTTTGGGTTGTCTCAGAAGATGCTCTTAAGCAGTCCTGAGTAATTAACGTTTATCAATCACCTAAAATTAACTTTTCAGCTATGACACACTTTCAATCATTTAATCACGATCAGCAATCTTTAGTGGCTCAAGTGGATATCACCCCATCGGTAGTTGCTTCCTAGCAGAAGAAAATTACATCGGGGCAACATTACCGATCGCTTTAGGGTTATTCGGTTTGATTTTGCTAATCTGGTTTCTCAATACCTTCTTGCAAATTCGCAAACCAAATGAAATCTTAGTGCTTTCTGGTCGCAAACACAAAACCAATAATGGTAAAACCGTCGGTTATCGAGTTATTAGTGGCGGCAGTACTATTTGCGTCCCCTTCCTCGAACAAGTAAAGCGTATGGACTTAACCACTATGCCTGTGCCTGTGGAAGTGACAAATGCTTATTCTAAGGGAGGAACACCTTTAAATATTCAGGCTGTTGCTAACGTCAAAATCTCTAGTGACCCCGGTATGTAGGTAATGCTATTGAACGTTTTTTAGACCGCGATCGCAAAGAAATTGTGCGGGTTGCTAGGGAAACATTAGAAGGAAATTTACGAGGTGTGGTAGCCACCCTAACCCCAGAGCAGTTGAATGAAGATCGCCTGAGATTTGCTGAACGCATTGCCGAGGATGTTTCCCGTGACTTAACCAAACTCGGTTTACACATTGATACCCTGAAAGTTCAAAGTGTTTCTGATGATGTAGAATATCTCAACTCCATTGGCAGACAGCAAATTGCTTTAATCGTGCGGGATGCAGAAATGGCAGAATCCGATGCGATTGCAGAGGCAGAACAAATTGAGTCGGACACTGAACGAACCTCAAAAGTTGCTCAAACCAAAGCTCGTACTGTTATTCAAGAAAAAGAAAACGAACTCCGCAAAGTTAAAGCTGGGTTGGAACAAAAAGCCCGTTCCGAGGAAGAGCGTACCTTGGCAGCAGCGAAAGAGGCAAGGGCGAGGGCAGAACAACAACTGCAAACCGTTAGAGCAGAATTAGAACGTTTGCGCTTAAAAGTAGAGGAAATTCTCCCAGCAGAAGCACAACAACAAGCAGAGGAGTTAAAGGCGAAAGGAGAAGCTTCTGTGTTGGCAGAAAATGCCAAGGCAGCAGCGATGGTTAACGAAATGCTTTCTCAAGTTTGGCAAGAGTCAGGGAGTGATGCTTCGGAATTGTTCTTTATTCAACAAATTGAAACTGTTCTCCGGGATGCAGCCAAAATTCCTGGTCGCATCCATCTGCAAAATGTCAATGTCATCGATAACGGCGACGGTAAATCCATTGCCAGCTTGGTTAACGCTTACCCAGAAATTGTCCGCAGGTTCCTTGATCAGGTTAATGACACCCTTGGTATTGATGTTTTGGGAACACTGAAGGATAAATGATCAGTGAACAATGATGTCTTCGACAAGGGTAAGCCCTACAGTTATCAATGATCAGTAATTTCTTGGTTAGACCTTATTCTCTATTAGGTTGCCCTAAAGAGTTCAATTAAAAAGTAGCAAAATTGGAGAAAATCAATTATGTTGGGAACATTAATTGCCTTACTAGCTAGTTTAGGGAGTTGGTACAGGTGCAATTGTTTTGGTTATTAAGAACCTTTTGTATATTTGTCAGCCTAATGAAGTTTTGATTTTTGCTGGTACTAGTCGCAAATATGAGAGAAGATTTTCGGCTATCGTACCGTTAAAGGCGGCCGTAGTATTCGCACCCCCATCTTTGAACGGGCTTATAAGATGGACTTGACCAATATGATTATTGATTTAAAGGTTGCTAATGCTTACTCTAAAGGGGGCATTCCTTTAACAGTAAATGGAGTTGCTAATATTAAAATTGCTGGGGAAGAACCGACTATTCACAATGCCATCGAACGGCTTTTAGGTAAGACTCGTAAGCAAATTGAAACCATTGCTAGGGAAACTTTAGAAGGGAATCTGCGGGGGGTTTTGTCTTCCCTAACTCCAGAACAGGTTAATGAAGATAAGATTGCTTTTGCCCAAAGTTTGTTAGAAGAAGCAGAAGATGATTTAGAAAAATTGGGGTTACTTTTGGATAACCTACAAATCCAAAATATCTCCGATGATGTGGGATATTTAGATTCTCTAGGACGTAAGCAAGGTGCGGAATTAGTTAGAGATGCAAGAATTGCTGAAGCCCAGGCCCATGCAGAATCAGTAATTCAACAAGCTGAAAATGACCGCAAAACTTCTATCAAACGCATCGAAACACAAATTGAAATTGCTAGGGCAGAGGCAGAAAGAAGGGTTCAAGATGCTTTGACTAAGCGTAAGGCAGTAGTCGCAGAATCAGAGTCTCAAATTGCGTCAGAATTAGCAAGAACCCAAGCGGATTTGTTGGTACAAGCAGAACGGATCAAACAGGTGGAACAGCAACTACAAGCGGATGTAGTAGCCCCGGCAGAAGCAGGTTGCCAAGCGGGCGATCGCCCAGGCGAGAGGTAAGGCTGCAAGTATTATTGAAGATGGTAAAGCCCAAGCAGAGGGTACAAAACGCCTTGCTGAATCTTGGCAACAAGCAGGGGCAAATGCTAGGGAAATCTTCTTGTTTCAAAAGCTGGAAACCCTTTTAAACACCATGGTTACTTCTGTGCCAGAAGTAGATGTGCAACAGGTCACTGTTATTGATGCCCAAGGCGGTACAACTGCGACGAAAACTGCTTCTTTTCTAGAACAGTTGCGTCAAACTACGGGTATAGATGTTACTGGGGTAGTTAATCGCTTGGGAGGAGTAAGTTCTCAACTCGCCCCAACTATTCAAGATAATAATCTAGGTCAAGGTTCTAGTGAGGAAGCTACTCGTTTGTATGCAGAAGTACAACAATTACTGAATAAGTTAGCAGAGAAAAATCCTTCTCAACATCAAACTGAGGAGACTGTTAAAAAGGTAATTAAACGCTCTCCCCAACTTAAAAGTCGTTTAAGAAGAGCATTAGAAGCAGGGGGGGATGCTTCTATTGATATGCTATTTGAACATCCTTTGGTTAACATCCCCAACAAAATGATTGAGGCTTGGTTAGAAGAATAAAGTATAAGGCTGCGATCGCAATTAGGAAATTGCAGCAAGTAGAGAGTAATAATTTCTACTCCCTACTCCTTCAGCAGCAAAATCGCCTAACCTTCAGGCAAATTAGCTTTTCCTAATAATTCTTGCAATTCTTCTCCTTCAATTACTTCTTGTTCTAGGATATTTTGGGCGATCGCTTCTAATAAGTCTCGGTTTCCTTTGAGAATATGCAAAGCTTTTTGATGCCCGCCTTCAACAATATCTTTCACTTCTTGGTCAATTGCTAAAGCTGTCTCATCACTAACATAGCGGCGAGGGTTCATCATGCCCCCTTCCCCTAAAAAGCTGTTTTGTTGCCCTTTTTCATAGGCCAAAGGTCCGAGAACTTTACTCATACCGTAGGTTGTAACCATGCGTTCAGCTAAATCTGTAGCCCGTTGTAGGTCGTTTGCAGCCCCAGTGGTAATGCTATTGAAGACAACTTCTTCTGCTGCCCTTCCCCCCAACATAGTGGCAATTTGGTCCCGCAATTCCGATTCACTCATCAAAAAGCGGTCTTCTGTAGGCATTTGCAAGGTGTAACCCAAGGCAGCCATACCACGAGGCACAATGGATATTTTAGAAACTTTGCCTCCCCCTGGCATCAATGCCCCCACTAAAGCGTGACCAACTTCATGGTAAGCAACAATCTTCTTCTCCTTTTCATTAAGGACGCGGCTTTTCTTCTCTAAACCAGCCACAACCCGTTCAATTGCTTCTGCAAAGTCACTTTGACCAACCCTAGTTTTGCCTTCCCTTGCTGCTAGTAAGGCAGCTTCATTAACTAAGTTAGCAAGGTCTGCACCTGCAAAACCTGGGGTACGGGTAGCTAATTCCTTGAGGTTAACGTTGTCTCCTAATTTAACTTTTTGGGCATAGATTTCCAGAATTTTTAAACGTCCTGCTAAATCGGGTCTGTCTACCAAAACTTGGCGATCAAAGCGGCCAGGGCGTAATAAAGCTGGGTCAAGGGTTTCCGGGCGGTTAGTGGCAGCAAGAACAATTACTGTAGCATCTCCGGCAGAGAAGCCGTCCATTTCTGTCAGCAATTGGTTTAGGGTTTGTTCCCTCTCATCGTTGCCCCCCATAAAACCATTGCCCCCAGCACGAGATTTGCCAATGGCATCTAACTCATCAATAAAGATAATGCAGGGTGCTTTTTGCTTTGCCTGTTCAAATAAGTCCCTTACCCTAGCTGCACCAGCCCCCACAAATAGTTCTACAAATTCAGAACCGGAGATGCTAAAAAAGGAGACTCCAGCTTCACCTGCAACAGCTTTAGCTAAAAGGGTTTTACCAGTTCCTGGCGGTCCTACTAATAATACTCCTCTCGGTATACGGGCCCCGATGTTGATGTAGCGTTGGGGATTTTTGAGAAATTCGACAATTTCTACTAATTCTGTTTTGGCTTCTTCTACTCCTGCAACATCTTCAAATGTGGTTTTAGTGTCATCGTCTTCTACATAAACTTTGGCTTTACTTTTATTAATTGACAAGGCTCCTTGAGGTCCGCCGCCTATTCCTCTTCCTAAGAATAATTGCCATATAGCCACAAAGATTAAAGGGGGAATTACCCAACCTAGAATACGTCCAATCCAAGCAGTTCTAGAAGGAGGTGGTGCAGCAAACTCTACCCCTTTTTCTTCTAAGCGATTTGGTAATTCTAAATCTAAAATTGGGGTAGTTTCTAGTACTTGACCCTGCTCATTTTCTTCTCCTTGAATTTGATAGCGGATACGATTTTGTCCTAAAGAGACTCTTTCTACTTGCCCTTCTTCAACTTGGTCAATGAAGAAACTATAGGGTACTTGGGGAATTTGAGGTCCAAATAATGTTGGTAGAATTAGATTGGCCAGTAAGTAAATAGTTCCTAACCAAAATAGTATATTAGCTATGGGAGGAGTTCGTGGTCGTTTAGGTTTGTCTTTGACGCTCATACTTTAAATTTTGCTTGATAATTTCACTATTAATGACAATGAAAACTGTTATATCTTTATTTTAAGTTGTCAGGGGATAACTTAAGTGATTAATTTGGCTTTGATAGCTGATAATTATGCCTTAAGAAAGGTAATTATTTTTAAAAGTAGTTCTTAAGAAATAGAATTGCTCATCATCTAAGAAATGAGCAGTTAGCCATTACCAAACTGCCTTCTTCCAACTCAAGTTTTTTAAAACTTTCAGCAATTCTAATCCAATCTAAATCCTTTAGGCAATGAGTTAAAATCAGAAATAGTTACTCCTAATTATTCAGCCATTCCCTGTTGCTTGCTTCTTGGAAGACTTTCTGTGCAAACTCTGGGTTTTCCTTCATTCTGCGGAATAAAGAAGGCATGGCTTTGTAGTTTTCTTTCAGGAAATCTTTTTCACCGTGGGGAACTCTGCCTGCAAGATAGATTAATTCTTCTGCATTCAAGTCTAGGTGGGTTGCTAAGGCACGGATAACTTCCTCTTTGGGAGAATAATCGGCACGGTTGTTCTCTAGCTTCGATAAATAGGTGAAGTCAAGCTTGACTAACTTAGCCAAGTCTCTTTGGCTATATCCCTTATCCTTTCGTGCTTGGCGAATTATTTGACCGAAGTTGTGATTCACTGTTTTAACCTTGGGAAGCTTAAAGACTATTTTACAATGGCTTGACGAAAAATTCAACATGAGGTTATGCTGGTAGCAACAAAGTTGATTTTTACATCAATTCGGGTGTTCACCCTGCATAATACCTTTTTTCCCAGTTATCATTGGCTATTTAACAACAGGTTGCCAGTGGCAATTAATCAGTAAAGAAAAAGGGCGTTGGTAATAATGTCAAATTGTAGTGGAGATAAGCATAACGAGAGGAATTTATATAAAGCTTTCCCCTGGCAATTACCAAATATAATAACCTTAGTTCTTGGCAAAAGCACTAATGATCTTTTAGCTATTTTTTTGCTATTGACACTAAACCAGGAAAGTGAAGCTTTCATATATTTAATGAACCTATAGACAAACAAATAGTAATTTAATTGTTATTTTTCCTAATTTCAAATCAAAGAATCTTGGCTTACTCTATCCTACGGAACAACGAGAAAGTTTTCAGCTATGAATTATGACTTGTGATTATTATGATCGGGTTTAAGATAACCATTTTTCCATAAATAGAAAGGACTACTTAAACTACTTACAAATAATTCCATCTCACAAGCAGCTACAAGATCGGTTTTAACTTGAAATTTGTACTTAAGTAAATGAAACATAATCTTACGTAAGTCGCTAATTAAATAAATAAAAGAAATTAATGGCTTTTGCCAAGGTTTGTAAGTAACTGTTCGAGTAACATAGCGACTTAAACCAATACCTCGAACTAAATCAATCAAATAGTCTTTTTCTAAGCGCCAAGCCGGAATTTTATGCTCGATTGCCATGGCTGGATTGTACCAAATTTCCCAACCTCCTTTTTGCAGGTAAGATTGCATTTCTAAATCTTCGCTGGTAAGCATACTATCCTGGTTCCTTCCCCCTAAAATTTGTTGATGAGGGGCGCATTCTTGCCAAGCTTGTTTGCGTACTACTAAACCCGCAGAAGGGGGTAAAAGTCGGTTTTGAGGATTATATAGGAGTGGTTGGGAACCGCGATCAATGATAGCTAATAAACAAGCAATGCGGTGAAAGTTAGAAGGAGGTTTAACTTCATAGAGGGGAAGGATTTTCCCCCCGTAAGCCCCGGCTTGGGGGTGGCTTTGGGCAAAACTATAAGCTTGGGTTAGCCAATTTTCTGCGGGTAAATTATCATCATCAAGGAAAGCAACTAAAGGGGCAGAAGCTACTCGAAGGGCAAGGGTACGGGCAAAATGAGCGCCTTGTTGGGTTTCTATGTAATATTTTAAGGGATAGGATTGCTGCCAATCAGCTTGATATGCTTGGATAAGTTGGGCAGTATTATCACTGCTATTATTATCTATAACTAAAATTTCCCAGTTAAGTTTGTCTGGGTTAAGTTGTTTTTGCAGTTGTTCTAGTACTTCTGGTAGACGCTTTTCTCCGTTATAGGTAGGTATAGCTACGGTAAAATCGACTGGCATAGTTAAGAAAGGGCAATTTTTTCTTTGCTTACAAACTTTTACCAAGTATGCCCTGTTTGGCAAATATATTTACCTTTAATAGTATTTGCGTAGGCGTAAGCTCTTCATGGACATCGCTTACTCCGGACTATTCTGATCTGAACATTCATTATTAACCGTAATAGTCTCTCTTTGTTACCTTATCATCAGTCTTTTGCCTAATATCTTCCCTGTAGCCTGTTCCCTATTACCTCAATTTGCTATAATTGAAAGCTGTTATGTAATAAGGCGGCATAGCCAAGCGGTAAGGCCGAGGATTGCAAATCCTTTATCCCCAGTTCAAATCTGGGTGCCGCCTTTTTGTAAGTAATAAGTAACAAGTGTTATTCTTGTTTTGTTACTGTGGCCCATGTTTAGGGAAGATTAAGGACTTTTACATTAATATCTCACCTTTGCCAGGGACTACTTTGCCAATTTGATTGGCTTTTATCTGCTGGGAATTAAACCAATCAACTGTAGCACTTGCTTCTTCTTGAGGGACAATCACTACAAAACCAATACCCATATTAAAAGTATTAAACATATCCACAGGACTTACTTGACCAGTTTTTGCTAGCCAATTAAAAATGGGCAGAACTTTCCAACTATCAACATCAAGTTGTACAGATTGACCCTCATTTAAACAGCGAGGTAAGTTTTCTGGTAAACCGCCTCCTGTTATGTGAGCCATGCCGTGAATATTTATACCTTCCTTGCGGGCTGCAACTACAGGCTTTACATAGATTTGAGTTGGCTTCAGTAGTTCTTCTCCTAAACTTTCTCCTTCAAGTTCTTGGGGACAAATATCCCAAGTTAAACCTTTTGTCGCAATAATTTTTCTCACTAAACTGAAGCCATTACTATGAACTCCTTGACTAGCTAAACCAATCGCAATATCTCCTACTTCAATTTGGGAACCTGTTAGAAGTCCTTGTTTTTCAACAATGCCAACACAAAAACCAGCTAAGTCATATTCCCCTAACTGATAAAAACCAGGCATCTCTGCGGTTTCTCCCCCCAACAAAGCACAACCGCTTTGACGACAGCCTTCAGCAATGCCTGCTACCACTTCAGTTAACTGTTCTGGTTCAAGTTTTCCTGTAGCAACATAGTCTAAAAAAAATAATGGCTCAGCCCCAGAGGTTAAAATATCGTTGACACACATAGCTACAAGGTCTATACCTACAGTGTCATGAAGATTAAGATCGTGAGCTAGCTTAAGTTTTGTACCTACCCCATCAGTCCCTGAAACTAGTACTGGTTGTTTATAGCCTGGGGGAATTTCAAAGCAACCACTAAATCCCCCTAATCCTCCTAAAACTTCTGGTCTATGGGTACTTTCAACTAAGCTTTTGATTCGCCCCACAAAAGCCCGCCCGGCTTCAATATCTACACCCGCTTGAAGATAATCCATATTCCTTACTGAGATTAGTTAGGGAACAATTATATGAGTTGTGGGTGAGAGATTATGATTCCTAATCTCAAATTGCCAACTTCCAACAGTTAAATTTATCTTTGTGCAGCAGTGTGATTAGATTTAGTTAATTTCTTAGTGAAGAAAAGTAAAGTTTTAAAGTCTCCAATCTCTTATTCTAGCTTTATTTCATCTTCATTAACATCATTCTTGGTAAGTATTAATTCGTAGATTTAGCTGATTCCGAAATAAAAAACTTCGTGTTAGTCTGTTCCAGGTTGAACAAGTGCAAATTAATAACGTAGTTTTCCAACCCATTTACTGAAGGGAATATGAACATAAAAACTTGGACTAGCTTATCTGCTGTATTACTAACAACTGTTTCTGGCGCGGCAGTACCTGTCTTAGCTGAAACAGTACAAGAAACAACCAGGGTAGTTAATCCAGAAGTATTAGCCCCTACAGAAACGAATGACCTTGTCTTAGCTGAAATAGTTGAAGAAACAGCCGAAGGAGTGAATCCAGAAGTTGTGGCTTCGGCAGAATTACCCCCAGCAGAAACTGATGAACTCCTAGAAATTGCCCTAGAAGTTGCTCCTGAACCTGTCTTACCCCCACTTCCTTCCCAGATGCCAGAAATTCCGGAAGTTGATGTAGAACGAGTGATTTCGCGGGCTACGGGCATGGCATCTTGGTATGGGCCAGGATTTCATGGCCGCCGTACAGCCAACGGTGAAAGATTTAATCAAAATGCTATGACAGCAGCACACAGAAGCTTACCTTTTAATACCAGAGTAAGGGTTACTAACAACAATAACGGTCGTTCTCTTGTTTTACGCATCAATGATAGAGGGCCTTTTATTCGTGGCAGAATTATTGATGTTTCTGTCGGTGCAGCTAAACAGTTGGGTATGTATGGCTCTGGAGTTGCTCCAGTTAAGGTAGAAGTTTTAGAAGATTAATTGCCAATTCCTTTCCTCTCCTTGGTGTATTTATCCCTACTATTTTATTAGGATCAAAAAAACTTTAAGGGGGGTTCGGTGCGGATCTTACAGACAATTGCTGGTTTAAGCTGCTATAGAACAACTCAGACATCAGGAAAGAGAGTTGCTTTGGTTGCCACAATGGGAGCATTGCATCCTGGCCATGAAAGCTTGATTAAGTTGGCTAGAGAGGATGCAGAGGTAGTGATTGTGAGCATCTTTGTTAACCCTTTGCAATTTTCGCCTACAGAAGATTTGCAGCATTATCCGCAAACTTTTGAGGCAGACTGTCAATTATGTGAAAAATTAGGAGTTGATGTAGTTTTTGCTCCCACTCCAAAAGTAATGGGGTTGGAGCAGTCAGAAGATATCAAGTCTCATAGCCAGACTACAACAGTAGTTCCCCCAGTAGAGATGATTTCGGTGTTGTGCGGCTTATCTAGACCGAAACATTTTCAAGGGGTAGCAACTATAGTTACTAAGTTACTTAATATTGTTGAACCAACGGTGGCTTTTTTGGGTCAAAAGGATGCTCAACAACTGGCAATTATTCAACGCTTAGTTAAAGATTTAAACTTACCTGTAGAAATTAAAAGCGGTCCTATTATACGAGAAGAATCAGGATTAGCTTATAGTTCTCGCAACCAATATTTAACTCCTGCCCAGAAAGAGAAGGCTGCTATTTTATATTCTAGCTTAGAGAAAGCGCAACAAGCTTTCCGACAAGGAGAAAATAGTCGAGATAAGCTAGTTTCTGTAGTGACAGAAGAAATCAATTCTTCACCGGAAGTAGTCCTAGAGTATATAGAATTAGTTGCTCCCTTGACTTTGGAGCCTTTAGAAAAGGTAGTAGAAGTAGGTCTACTCGCTATTGCTGCTAAGGTAGGAGATACTCGTTTAATTGATAATATTCAACTGCGTCAGCATCAACCAGTGATTGCTATTGATGGTCCTGCGGGGGCAGGAAAATCAACAGTTGCTCGTTTAGTAGCTAATAAATTAGGTTTTCTATTTCTTGATACCGGAGCGATGTATAGAGCGGTAACTTGGTCTGTTTTACAAAGGGGAATCAATGTTAATGATGAAATTGCGATCGCCGAATTAGTTAGTCAATCTACTATTAAGCTTACTCCCCCCGAAAGAGCCACTGAACCTATAAAAGTAGAAATTGATGGGCAGAATGTGACTCCTTTAATTCGCCAGCCTGATGTGACAGCCAACGTCTCAAATATTGCTGCCCAATCTTCTGTACGTAAGGAATTGCTTAAACAACAACAAGACTGGGGAAAAAAGGGAGGGATCGTTGCTGAAGGAAGAGATATTGGCACTCATGTTTTTCCCAATGCAGAGCTAAAAGTTTTTCTCACCGCTTCAGTACGTCAAAGGGCATATCGCCGCCTACAAGATTTACAGCAACAAGGACAAACTAATCTTAATTTAGAAGAATTAGAACAGACTATTCAACAAAGAGACTATCAAGATGCTAATCGTCGAGTTGCTCCTTTGCGAAAAGCTCGTGGTGCAGTTGAAATCAATACCGATAATTTGAGTATCAAAGAAGTAACTGAAAAAATTATCTCTCTGGCTAAATATTAAGGAAATAAAAATATTACCTTTATCCTTTGACAGAGGAGGAAGTTAGGTTAAAATTGAACTCGAATACAGCATTTTTGACGATTTTCGAGGTAAATTTATAAATTTGCTAGAAAAAATCCGTTTTTTCCGGATTTTCTTTGATCTGGGTGCTAATGTGCAATAACATCTTCGGTTTAGAAGGGTACATCTTAAGCTTATTGAAGTAGGTTATTAATTGTTGATGGTTAGTGATCGCCATATGCGAGAAGCAAACATCTACCGAGTAATTTACTACCCTAGATACTGATGAGGAGTGAAAGAAAATTTCAGTGGTAAGAGTGAATGCAAGGGTTATCAGACGCAGAAGAAAATTTCTTACTATTTTGGCAGCAAGTAGTTTTGCTTTAGGTATTTTTATCCCTATCCAGCGAGCTATCTATCAAGGTGAAAGCACCAGTAACATTGTTTCTTCTTTGACTAATATTTTGAGCTTTGGTGAAGCTAAACCTAAAAATGTAGCTGCATCATCAAATCAGCTTTTCGGAGACATGGCTGAAGGGCTTTACAATAAACAAGAAGCAGAATATATAAAAAATGTCACCTTTAAAATTCCTGAGCAATTTAAAGGTAAAACCATTAGTAATGTTCCTGTTCCCCAAGATAAAAAAGTTGTTGCTTTGACCTTCGATGATGGACCTTGGGAAGGAACAACTAACGATACCCTTTATATACTAGATAAATATGGTGTTAAGGCGACTTTCTTTGTAGTAGGGCAGCACGTCCAAACCTATCCAGAAATAATCAAGAAAGTTGTCCGCAATGGCCATGCTCTTGGTAATCATACTTGGAGTCATCGCTATCATGGTTTCAGCGAAGCAGCAGCAGCAAAGGAATTAGATAATACCGCCGCTGCAATTGAAAAGTTAACTGGAGCAAAAACTTTTCTATTTCGTCCCCCAGGAGGAATTTTAAATAATGGGCTAGTATCCTATGCTCACAAAAAGGGTTATGTAAATGTTATGTGGTCAGCAGATTCTCAGGATTATCGCTCTTCTAGTGCGGCGATGACCAAAAGTGTTATCAGTCAAACTAAACCTGGTGGGGTGATTTTGCTTCATGATGGTGGAGGCGATCGCAAAAATACAGTCAATGCTTTACCAAAGATTATTGAGTCATTAATAGAGCAGGGTTACAGTTTTGTGACTCTCCCAGAGTTATTGGAGATATCAGATCAAGCCAGTCAAGAGGCCAAACAAACTAACCCACAAGCTCCACCGCAATAAGAGCTAATACCTCAAATAAGTGATTGGTGTAGAGATGTACTAGATGATATCTCTACATTTTTTTGTGAAATTAGTTGACTCCATACCCCTAGATACACGAAATTCTTTGCGGCGATCATAACTAAACTAAAGGGTTTCAGGATGTAAGATTCTATATATTCAATCTAGTTTGATATACAGATAAAACGTCTGTATCCCCTGTAGAGAAACAAGACAATCGCTACAAAATATTGTGTTTTATTATCTATTACTTAAAGTAACTGTTGTAACCCAATCTTGATATTGTGAATCTTGATTCTCTGTAACTGCTGTTAACCTATCTCGTAACTTTTCTGCCATAGGCTTAGCTTCAGGTAAGTGATAGGTTTCAATACGGTTAACGGGGGTTATTTTCGCTGCTGTACCACAGAGAAATACTTCATCGGCGATGAGTAATTCTGATTTATCAACAGCCCTTTCTATAACTGTAATATCTAAATCTTTAGCAATAGTGATAATGCTATCTCGCGTGATTCCTTCAAGGATATCTTGATCTAAACTAGGAGTAATAAGTTGCCCGTTTCTAACTAAGAAAATGTTCATCCCGGAAGCTTCACAAACTTTCCCTTGGGAGTTCATTAAAATCGCTTCATCAAAACCAGACTCTACGGCTTCTGTCTTCGCTAGAGAAGAAGTTATATAAGCAGCGCTGATTTTTCCCCGCAGAGGAAAACTACGATCTTCTTGGCGATACCAGGAACTGATGCGACAATTTACCCCCCCTGGAGATAGGTAATCTCCTAACTCTAAACCGTAAACAAAGAAGTCTTTTTCAACTTGATGAAGTCGAGGAGAAATTCCCAAGCCGGATGTGTAAACAAAAGGTCTAATATAAAAGTTATTTGCTGGTTGGTTTTTTTTGATGAAATCAATAATAATTGACTCAATTTTATCAGCAGGCAAATCGTAGTTTAAGAACTTGGCACTATTGCTTAGTCTTTGGCAGTGACGATCTAATCTAAATAAGAAAACTTCCTGGGAATTACTCAGATTAATGATGCCTCGCATTCCCCCAAAAGCACCTGTACCATAATGTAGGGCGTGGGTGGCGATAGATAGTTGCGCTTCTGGGAAAGGTACAAATTTGTTTTGAAAGTAAGCAATAGGCAAGAAATTGTGCATAGTAGTTTTCAATAAATTTAGGAGCGTTCAACAAATATAAGCTAGGCTCCGGTAGTTAGTCAAAATTCTATCGCCAGATTATTTATCAAACTGAATGCTTTAACTAGGAGATGAGGAGAGATAATTTAGTCAAATTAGCTTAATGCCGCTTTTCTTTAGCTGTGTCGGAGATATACTGGTTGGGGCAAAGGTTGAATATTGATAGTTTCAGCTCTTAAATTTGCGTTAGGTTTTAATTTTCAGTTACATCACTCTCCATCTGAGCAAAGTGTTCCATTAATATTCGATGGCTAAAAATGTAGCCGCCTCCTACTTTTTGTAGAAAGAGGCAATCTGCTGTGTAATCAAGGAAGCGGGCGTAATTCCAGGGAATGTAGTTGTTGCAGTAGAGGATGAGGCGTAAGCTAAAATGTCGGATACAAGTTATGCCCCCATAAAGTAATCCCCCAACTGAACCAAAGCTAATAAACATCGCTAACATAAAAGCGCTAAGTACAGGTAAAACCATTAAAAACCATTCTAATGTTGTTGGTGGGGTATTCCAATCTATTAGTTTCGATAGGTGTAAAGGTTTCCCATAAGGGGCCAAATATTAACCCCATAGTTAAACTACCGACGAGTCCTAAAAACAGAGTGCCTACTATAGCGTTGGTAGCTGATTGTCTAATACCTTGATTAGGTGTGGTAATCATCTTTGTCTGGGAATCAGCTAACCTACCAATGAAACCAAATCCTAACAGAAATAGCAGTGTACCACCTGAACCACTGATTAAACCTAAACCTACTCCCTTAATTGGGCCAACAAGAGTTATCCGCCCTAAGAAAACAATTAATCCTACGACTGTTCCACCTATTAAAGCTAAAGTTAATTCTCTTTTTACTTGTCTAAATTTGATTTTGAAAGTTGCCAACGGCTGTATTTCTGTGTAGGAAAATTTCTCGGTTAATGTTAACAAAGCGCTGAGAGAGATTAAGAGCAACATTACTGGAATATAACCAGTTGTATAAAAGATGAATTGCGTTAGGAGTCCTCCTTTTAAGTCAGAAATTAAATTACCTCTGTTGTTAAAGCAGACAACAGCAAGAATTGCTATAAAGTTCATCGTCAATAAGACTAAAGGTTCAATATCTGGAACTAGTAAACCACTCAGTTTAGTAGTGGCAAATAAAATTAAACCAATAATTATTTTAACTCCTGTTTGATAAAGCATTTTTTGCCATCTAAATCTCAACCACCAAGGTTGTATGAACTCAATGAAAAATACTTGTTTGGAATTTTGCAACATCATCTTCTTTGCTAGTAAGATGAGCCACTTTTTGATTTGCTTTTTCCCATATTGAGGAGGATGTAGATTAAGTCTCCTCTCAATATAGTTATCAAATAGTTGACGATAAAAATCTTCTAAAGTGGAAAATTTTGGTAATTCTTCAACAGTAAATCCTTGATAAGTTAGAGCCATAATATTAAGTATTAAAGAAGATTGAGCTAACTTTTGTAGTGCTAAATCTTCTTCAATTAATGTTTTCAATCCTAGCAAACTAGTACTGAAAGAATCCAAGTAACCATAGATTTGCTCTAAGTTGAGTGGTTTTAAGTAAACTGCACTTTGAAACTCCAGCCGGGTAGGAAATTTTTCCCATTCTTTAATGCAACTGCAAATCACTAATTTGCTTTCATGATCTTGCTTAAATTGGTTTAGGGCAGCAACGCAATCATCTCGATAATCTACTTCAACTTCATCTAAACTATCAAGTAAGGGTAGTATTTGCTGTTTCTTGAGCCAAGTTTTGCTAGTTGCTTGAGGAACGTTATACTTAGTAAGTAATTCGCCGACCAACCAGTCTTCTATTTTTTGTCGTTTCTTTTCCCAAGAAGAGAGGCTTAAAACTACAGGAATCGGCCAATTAGTATCTTGCTCAGCACAGGCAACTAAATCACAAGTTAGTTCTAGTAAGATTGTGGTTTTTCCTGCCCCCGATTCTCCTGAAATCAAGAGAGTCTTTCCTGTGGTAATTTCGGTAAAAACCTCAGTAAATCTATTACTTTTAGAGAGAAATCGAGGTAAGGAACTTTCAGTTTCTAGAAAGACATTCCAAAGATAACTAACGGCATTAGATTGTTCTTCTAATCCCAACTCCATTAGCATTCTGTTATAACAGGATTTTTCTAAAACCCCTTTAATCCAAAAGCTCTTAACTTTGGCGAGTAATGCCTGTCGGTTGCGGTATTCTTGTAGCGTCAAAGGTGAATTTGGCCCCTTGCTATGAAAGTGAGTCTCGCCAACATAATTTAAGACTATCTCTATTAGACATCTCCGAAAAAGAATCAAACTATGATAAAAGAAGATAAAATAGAATTTTTAACCAGAAATAATGAGTAAAATACTCGAATATATCCAGCAACATCCCAGAGAATCTCAGCGTTTAGTAGGTTTAAAATATGAACAGTTAGAAAAACTGCTCTCCAAGGCTATTGAACTAGAGGCTCAAAAACGAAAACTAGCGGAAGCTCAAAAAGTCAGAATTATTGGCTCTGGAGGTGGTAGAAAAGCGAAACTATCTCCACCAGAACAAGTAATCCTAACCTTAACATATTTACGACACTTAACGACATTTCAGCTACTAGGGATTCAGTTTGGTATTAGTGAAACAACTGCCAATAATATTTTTAACTATTGGTGTCCCCTAATAGGAGAATTATTACCAGCAAGTATCTATGAGCAGGTAAAAAAAACGAGTGTGACTATGAAATAGTCCAAGAGATGTTAGCAGAGTTCGAGTTAATTGTAGATAGCTATGAGCAGCCCATCGAAAGACCTGGAGAGTATGAAGAGCAGAAAAAGTATTACTCAGGTAAAAAAGCTAATCACACAAGAAAAACTCAAGTAATTGTTTTACCAAAAGGTCAATCTGGTCGTCGATGTTGAAGCGGGTTTACCGGGTCCAAAAAGTGATATCAAAATATTTAGGGAAACGAAAACAAAATTTAGTGAGCAGCAAAGATTTAGGGGAGATAAAGCTTATCAAGGAGACAAATCAACGACAACGCCTCTGAAAAAGCCGAGAAAAAAACAACTAAATGCTCAAGAAAAACAAATAAATAAAGAGCTAGCTAAGGAGCGAATATTCGTAGAACATTTAATTAGATTAATTAAGATATTTAGAGTAGCTAGTGAAAGATTCAGATTAAATTCCCATAAATATGAGCAGGTAGTTACGACAATTTGTGGGTTAGTGAGATTAAGAATTGGTACTTCTGTGTTTTAGTGAAGATATATCTGCCCTTGCCCTTGGCAAATAACTATCTAATTAGAGCTATCTTTTTGTTAGTTATGGGTAGTAGCTTTCTCAAATACTTATTAAACCGTAGAATAGAGCTATCTTTGGGTCAAGGCAACTGCCATCTCAAAGACTGTACTGTATAACTTTGGCTATTTCCGGAGAGGTCTATTGGTAGTTTGCCAGCTTCGACTGTTATCTTTGTTAGTCTGACTCATAACGAAATCATCAATCCAATATATATTCTAGTCTTTTAGGACGCAAACAAACCCCGTCACTTTTACAGGCTTTTTCATTTTCATAGGCTTTTTGGTTTTTAATGTTTTTAATTTTCAGCTACAAAAAGTAACAAAACTTTAATCAATTCCCAGGTTCTTGCATAGTAATTGCACAAAGACCTTGGTTGAATAGGTATAGTCCGGAAGATACTGAACTTTTGACAGGAATTAATTGTTTCTGATTGTTGAGTTTATTAATAAATCAACTTTATAAAGTTAAGATTTCAGTATTTCTCAGAAAAATTTAGGAGAATATTTAATGTTAGACGCATTCACTAAAGTAGTTTCCCAAGCAGATGCTAGAGGCGAATACTTATCTGGCGACCAGTTAGATGCCCTCAGCCAAATGGTTAGCGAAAGCAACAAGCGCATGGACACCGTTAACCGCATCACCAGCAACTCTTCAGCAATTGTTACCGATGCAGCCCGTGCTTTATTCGCTGAGCAACCTCAGCTAATCGCTCCTGGTGGAAACGCTTACACCAGTCGTCGTATGGCTGCCTGCTTACGGGACATGGAAATCATCCTACGCTATGTAACCTACGCTATCTTCTCTGGTGACGCTAGTGTTTTAGAAGACCGTTGTTTAAATGGTTTGCGTGAAACCTACCAAGCTTTAGGAACTCCTGGAAGCTCTGTAGCAGTAGGCGTTAATAAAATGAAAGATGCAGCTATTGCGATCGCCAACGACAAAAACGGCGTAACATCAGGCGATTGCAGCTCTTTAATGTCTGAAGTAGGTAGCTACTTTGACCGTGCAGCTTCTGCTGTCAGCTAACTTCTTACCAGAACAGTTCATTAAAATTATCAACTTTTTTGTAATACAAGGTATATAACTCATGAAAACTCCTCTTACCGAAGCAGTATCCACAGCAGACGCTCAAGGTCGCTTCCTCAGCAGCAGTGAAATCCAAGTTGCTTTTGGTCGTTTCCGCCAAGCTAGCGCTAGCTTAGAAGCAGCTAAAGCTCTGACTAGCAAAGCTGACAGCCTTGTTAGTGGCGCAGCCCAAGCTGTTTACAAAAAGTTCCCTTACACCACCCAAATGGATGGCGCTAACTACGCTGCTGACCAACGTGGTAAAGATAAGTGCGCTCGTGACATCGGTTACTACCTCCGCATGGTAACTTACTGCTTAGTTGCTGGTGGTACAGGACCCATGGATGAGTATTTAATCGCTGGAATTGCTGAAATCAACAGCACCTTCGACTTATCTCCTAGCTGGTATGTAGAAGCTCTCAAGAACATCAAAGCGAGCCATGGTTTAAGTGGTGACCCTGCTGTAGAAGCTAACTCCTACATCGACTACGCTATTAATGCTCTTAGCTAGATAGATTCTAGTAGCTCGGAATTGTAGGTGACTATTAAGCAGACAGTTACTGTTTGATGGTTTCCCATGATTCCGAGCAGTTTTTTTAATAACAGTATTAAGCAAAATGGAGTATAGCCAATGGCCATCACAACAGCCGCATCTCGTTTAGGAGTATCTGCTTTTAGCGAGACAAGCCCTGTAGAATTACGTCCTCATTGGACTCAAGAAGATGCTCAAGTTGCCATAAGTGCAGTTTACAGACAAGTACTAGGCAACGACCATATCATGGAATCTGAGCGTCTTACTAGTGCAGAATCTTTACTTTGCAATGGCTCGATTTCCGTACGGGAGTTTGTCAGAGCTATAGCTAAGTCAGAATTATATAGAAGCAAATTTTTCTATAACAACTATCATCCCCGCACCATTGAACTGAATTTCAAGCATTTGCTCGGTCGCGCCCCTTATGATGAAGCTGAGATTATTGAGCATCTCGATATTTATCAAAATCAAGGGTTTGATGCAGATATTGATTCTTACATTGATTCTGAGGAATATACCTCTAACTTTGGCGACAATATCGTACCCTACTATAGAGGCTTTTCGACCCAAAATGGTCAGAAAATCGCCGGGTTCACTCGCCTATTCCAGCTTTATCAAGGTTACGCTAATAGCGATCGCGCCCAAAGCAACACAGGCAGCCCTCGCTTAACCTACGATCTAGCTCGTAATATCACCAGCCCAATTCGTAATTCGGCTGTAGGACAAAATCTTACTGGTGCAACCACAACAGAGCGAGGACAAACTTACCGCCTGCGGGTTTCCCAAGGTGCGCGAGGACGTGCGCCTCAATTACGGCGTAGCATCAAAGAATATGTCGTTCCTTACGAAAGACTTTCCCCAACCTTAAAAAAACTTAATCAGCTTGGCTGTCAGGTTTTAAGCATTACCAATGCTTCAAATTAACATCAATGAGGAGAAATATTTAAGTGGCAATTACAAACGCAGCTTCCCGTCTTGGGGTTTCGGCTTTCAATGATAGCCAGCCGGTGGAATTACGTCCTAACTGGAATCAAGACGATGTTAAAGCTGTAATTAGAGCTGTTTATCGCCAGGTGCTTGGTAACGACTATGTTATGGCTTCTGAGCGTCTTACAGCGACAGAATCATTACTTTCCAATGGCTCAATTACAGTGCGAGACTTCGTTAGGGCTGTAGCTAAATCAGAACTATATAAGTCAAAGTTCCTTTATAATAGTTTCCAAACTAGAGTTATTGAGTTAAATCTCAAACATCTACTTGGTCGCGCTCCTTATGATGAATCAGAGGTAGTTTATCACCTCGATCTTTATCAAGAACAGGGTTTTGAAGCAGATATCGATTCCTACATTGATTCTGTAGAATATGACGAAAACTTTGGTGACAACATTGTTCCTTACTATCGTTTTACTACCCAACCTCGACAAAAAACTGTTGGTTTTACCCGGATGTTTCAACTCTACCGGGGTTATGCCAATAGCGATCGCAGCCAAATTGGCGGGACAGAATCCCGTCTGGCTAAAGAATTAGCGATGAACAGTGCCTCGGCAGTAGTAGGGCCTTCTGGAGGTAATGAAGGTTGGGCTTATCAAGCTTCCAAGCAAGGTACAACCCCTAACAAAACCTTTAAAACTCCTAACGCTGAGCGTATTTATCGGGTAGAAATAGCTGGAATGAATCTACCTCGATATCCGAAAGTGCGTCGCATTAATAAAGCGCTTTTAGTTCCCTATGACAAGCTATCAGAAACCCTCCAAAAAGTTAACCAAATGGGGGGTAAGGTTGCTAGTATAACTGTGGCTTAAAAGCTAGGTAATAGGTAATAGGTAATAGGAAAAGAATATTGTTTAATAAGTGTTCCCTGTTTCCTGTTCCCTGTTTCCTGTTTTAAGAAAAAATCTATTTATAGCAGGAGAGAAAATGTTAGGAAAATCAGTTATTGGTAGTAGAGGTGGTTCTTCCTTAAGTAATCGTACTTTTGTTTATGAAGTAACTGGATTAAAACAAAATAATCAAAACGATAGCAATAGTTATCCTTTCCGTAGCAGCAGCAGCGTATTTATTCAGGTTCCCTATAATCGCATGAATGAAGAGATGCAGCGCATTAATCGTATGGGAGGAAAAATTGTCAATATTCGTCCGTCCGATAGTTCGAGTCAAGATAGTTCTGAATAACTAGTTACTCTCTTGAATGGCAAGGAGGAAAATTCACTTCCTCCTACCTATAAAAATTTATTAAAATCAAAATATTAAAGTTATTAGGAAGAGAGTCAATGGTTACAACAAATCAGTCCTCTCTTAGAGAAAGTCAGCATATTCTTATTCGTGATTTAGCTAATTGTATTGAGGAAAATTGGGAACGTTACTTAGAGTTATCTCCCTATGAAATACCAGAGGATCTTGGTTATGTAGAAGGAAATTTGGAAGGGGAAAAGCTAGTTATTGAAAATCTCTGTTATCAAACCCCTCAGTTTCGCAAACTCCATTTAGAATTAGCACGAGTCGGCGATCGCTTAGATATTCTCCACTGTGTTATGTTTCCGCGCCCAAATTATTCTCTACCCATATTTGGCGCTGATTTGGTGGGTAGTCAAGGTGGAATTGGAGCAGCAATTGTTGATCTATCCCCTATGAATAGCGATCGCATTTTAGGGAAAAACTATACTCAGATTTTAGCCAAGTTACCTCCTGTAGAGTTTTCTCAGCCTAGAGATTTACCAGCTTGGGGAGATATATTTTCAGAATTTTGTTTATTTGTACGTCCTGGAGATGCTTCTGAGGAAAGGCTTTTTCTTAATCGAGTTCAGCAGTTTCTCTCCAGACACTGCCAGATTGCTATTGCGACACATCCTGTATCTTCTAGCCTTCAGGAAGCGGAGATTTTACGAGGGCAGCGTTATTATTGCCAAAAGCAGCAACAGAATGATAAAACACGGCGAGTATTGGAAAAATCTCTAGGGCAAGCTTGGACAGACCGTTACATGACAACAATGCTTTTTGATGCTCCTTAAGAGGTAATGGGTATCAATTCCTCAGTAAGATTATTCTAATGGGGATAATGAGGAGTGGGTAACTTAAACATGACTCTAGATTTGATTGAATTTTTTCGAGCAGTTAATCCTAGCAAAACCCTAAATATTAGTAAACCAGAAGAGCAGCAATTTTATATCGATTTTGCCTCAGTACGTGGGGGTAATGTCATTGAGGAATTAAAGGAAAATATTACTATTTACCATCAAGATGAGCCAACTTGTGATTTATTTACAGGGCATATTGGTTGTGGTAAATCAACAGAATTGTTACGCCTGAAAGCACAACTGGAGGAGGAAGGATTTTGTGTTGTTTATTTTACTTCCAGTGAAGACTTGGAAATGGCCGATGTGGATACTAGTGATGTGCTGCTGGCGATCGCCAGGCGTTTATCTCAGAGTTGGAAACAGTTTGATTTAGCTAAAGCAAGTAGGTTTAGGGCAATTCTCCAAGGGGCAGCTAAGGCTTTGCAAACGGAGATTAACATTTCTCAAATAGAGGTTGGTGGATCAGGTTTACCAAGGGTAGGGGTTTCTATGAAGGAAAACCAGGAATTCTCTTTGGCTTGGGGCATTGGCAAGATTACCGCTAAAGCCAAAAGTGATGCAGGATTGCGAGAGAAGTTAAATCAGTATTTAGGGCCTCAGAAAAGTCAGCTTATTGAGGCAATTAATACAGAATTGATTAAGCCTGCGATCGCGAAGTTAAAACAGCAGGGAAAACCGGGCTTGGTGGTGATTGTTGATAACCTAGATCGTCTGGATAATCAAGTTAAAACCTGGGGTAGGCCCCAACAAGAATATTTATTTATCGATCAGGCGGAATATTTACAGAGTTTGCACTGCCATTTAGTTTATACTATGCCCCTAGCCCTCAAGTTTTCTGATGATTACGGTAGGTTAGTACAACGCTACCCAGAGGAACCCAAAGTATTACCCATGGTGCGGGTAAGGAATAAGGATGGTAGTGATCATGAACCGGGTTTAGCTTTAATGCGACAGATGGTTTTAGCAAGGGCTTTTCCCCAGTTAAGTGATGGGGAAAGATTAGAGCAAATTAGCACTATTTTTGATACTCCAGCTAGTTTAGACTATCTTTGTTGGGTTAGCGGTGGCCATGTGCGGGACTTGTTACGGTTGTTAAGTGACTGGATCAAGAAAGATCGTCAGCAGGGTATTTTAACTCGCCCTAATTTAGAAGAGACAATTCGTTCCCGTCGTAATGAGTTAACTTTACCCGTTGATGATCATGAGTGGGAACTTTTGCAGCGAGTGCAAAAGAGAAAGAAAGTTAGTGGTGATCAAGGTTATCAAAAATTAATCCGTAGTCGTCTAGTTTTTGAATATCGCGATCGCGGTGAGTCGTGGTTTGATCTCAATCCGGTTTTATTGGGGGCAGAAGAGTTGAATTGATTTACTTATTTCAAGTCTGGGCTTTCGCCCCCCTAGCCCCCCAATCTGGGGGGAACAGGGACTTTTCAAAGTCCCCCAATGTTGGGGGATTGAGGGGGCAGGAGATTTAGGGGGCAGAAGGCAGGGGCAGAAGAAACCAGAATAAACAGAGAAAATTAAATCGAACAAGACTATAAACTATCAAAAAGAATGTCTAGACAAACTTATCAGGGGGGGAAAAATAACTATAGAATTCGTGGTACAACTCCACAAATAGAACAAGCTGCACGGAAGTTAAGGAAAAATTTGACACCAGCAGAGGCCATTTTGTGGAAAGCACTACGAAATAAGCAACTTGAAGGATTACGTTTTCGCTGTCAGCATCCTGTAGGAAATTTTATTTTAGATTTTTATTGTCCTTCTTGTAAGTTAGTGGTAGAAGTTGATGGAGAAATCCATGCTAAACAGCGTAGTTACGATGATGCTAGAACTGCTAAATTAGCAGAATATGGCTATCAAGTGCTGAGGTTTACAAACAGAGAGGTGATCAATAATTTACCGCAGGTTTTAGCTGAGATTAAGCGTGTTGCTATTTCGCCCCCCTAGCCCCCTAATCCTGGGGGGAATAGGGACTTTGAAAAGTCCCCCAAAACTCAAAGTTCCCCAATGTTGGGGGATTTAGGGGGCATAAATAAACTTCAAGCCTCAGACAGATAAATATTTGCCTTAGTTCTGGGCTTTCGCCCCCCTAGCCCCCTAATCCTGGGGGGAATAGGGACTTTGAAAAGTCCCCCAAAACTCAAAGTTCCCCAATGTTGGGGGATTTAGGGGGCATAAATAAACTTCAAGCCTCAGACAGATAAATATTTGCCTTAATTCTGGGCTTTCGCCCCCCTAGCCCCCTAATCCTGGGGGGGAATAGGGACTTTGAAAAGTCCCCCAATATTGGGGGATTGAGGGGGCAGGAGATTTAGGGGGCAGAGGATTTAAGGGGCAATGCAGAGTCTCAAGCACTAGATAGAAAAACGATTTGATTTAGGAAAATCAGCCAGTGTCTCTTTCTCCTAATAATGAGCATAAACTAACAGAACTTATTTGGGAAATCAAAGCTTCTCAAGGAGAGTTTCGGCTGATTTTGCTGCGGTGTAATTATTTGGCTTTGCAGTCGCAAATCTTACAACGGCTAGAACAATTAGGGGACATTAAAATTGTTCATCTCCAAGCTGGGGATACTTCCCTTTATAGGCGGCTACAAACAGAATTAGGACAAGCACAAACTGACGCTGTAGTGATTCTGGGGTTTGAAGTGTTGGAAAATGTGGCGGAGTTTCTTCGTAATGCGAACTTAAACCGCGATCGCCTAGCCCAAGAATTTCCACTGCCTCTGATTTTCTGTATTGATGAGGAGATTTATGGGGAACTATTAAGATTTGCTGGTGATTTGGAAAGCTGGGGTAGTAGTGTCGATTTTTGCTTAACTACTGAGGAGTTATTGGTTACTATCCGGGCAGGGATAGAAGCAGTTTTTGCGGGGGTTTTAGTAGGAGAAGAAGTAACAGATTGTCCTAGCTGTCGGGAGATACTAGTTGCTAGTCAGGAATTGCTTAACCAAGGGGAAGAGTTAGAAGTTGAGTTGCAAAGGGACTTAGCTTTCTTGCGGGGGCAGGATTTCTTTACTCAAGGGAGGTATGACGAGGCTTTAGCCGCTTATCACCAGGGTTTAACTATGCTGGGGGATAACGATGATAAGAGCAAGTTAGCTGCATTTAGTTTACAAATTGGCTTCTGTCATTTCCAAAAAGGAGAACAAGCCACAGAAACAGAAGAAATTCATCACTGGCAGCAAGCAAGGGATATTTGGCAACAAACACTTGCATCTTTTCAAGGCAAGAGACAAGATGCAAAAGGCAAAAGTATTAATTTACCTTACCTCCCCACTTCCCCATCCCCCTATCTCCCCACCTCCCTCCAGCTAGCCGAAGTCCTCCATCGCCTCGAAGCCTGGCAAGCGTTAGCTGGGTTGCTGCCATCGTTACAAGCCCAGCAGCCACCAGAAATTAGGGCGCAAATTGCAGGCTTTCGGGCTTTGCTAGCTTTGAGTAAACAACGGGGAGAAGTTGCCCAAGTAGCAGCTAATCAAGCTTTAGATTTAATTGCTCAAGTTCCCTTAGAAAGGCAGCAGCAACGTAGTTTTTATCTTTTGCTCCTGGCTAGGGCTAAACAGGAGTTAGCAGACTGCCAGGGGGCTTTTAGCCGCCAAACAGAAGCCGTCCAACTAGTGGCTACAGATCATCCTAAACCCTATTTAAAGCTGTTACGGCAATTGCAGAGGCACTACTTTGACAAGAAAGAATATCGCCTGGCTTTCCTGACAAAATTACAACGGCGTTCCCTAGAGCAACAGTATGGTTTCCGGGCTTTTATTGGGGCTGGAACGATTGCTAACCAAGTTGTGGGGAAAAAAGCCCTTACTGCCTCTGGGAAACGGGAAGCCATTGCCCAGGAAATTATTGCCTTTGGTAGGGAAGAAGATGTTAAGAATTTAGCAGCGCGGGTGGGGGATAGAGAACATAAGCTGACGATTATTTATGGTGAGTCGGGGGTGGGGAAAAGCTCTTTAGTGAGTGGGGGTTTAGTACCTTTGTTAAAGAGTAAGCCTTTGGGTTCCCAGGATGCTTTAGTAATGGTGTTGCGGGTTTATACTAATTGGTTGTTGGAGTTGGGGCAGTTATGTACAAAAGCCCTAGCAGCGAAGGGCATTGTTCCCCCTACTCCCTTAACAACACAAGAGGCAATCATCCAGCAGCTTAGGCAATGTGAAACTGCAAACCTTCGGCCGGTGTTAATTTTCGACCAATTTGAAGAGTTTTTCTTTCTGCCCACCACCCCAAGGGAAAAAGAACAATTCTTCCGTTTTGTGGGGTCATGTTTAGAGATTATCCCCCTCAAGGTAGTCTACTCCATGCGAAAAGATTACCTTGACCAAATGTTAGAACAGCCGGGGTTAGAAACCATTGCCGAGGATATTTTGAGCAAAAATGTTCTTTACAGAGTGGGCAATCTTGCTGCTGCTACTGTACCAGGGATAATTCGTAGCCTCACGGAAAGGGCAAATTTTCCTTTGTCACCAGACTTAGTTACTCGCCTAGTTGAAGACTTAGCCGGGGAACAGGCAACCATTCGCCCCATTGAGTTGCAAATTGTCGGGGCGCAACTGCAAGCGGAGAAGATTACTACTTTGCCCCAGTATGAAGCAAGAGGTACGAAGGAGGCTTTAGTTGAGGGCTATTTACAGGCGGTGGTGGCAGACTGTGGCCCGGAAAATGAACAGTTAGCAGAATTACTTCTCCTCCTCCTCACCGATGAAAAAGGTACTCGTCCCTTGAAAACCCGTGGGGAGTTGGCTACGGAGTTGGAGGCTTTGGGGCAGGATTTAGGGAGGTTGGATTTAGTTTTAGAAATTGTGGTTAAGTCGGGTTTGGTTTTGTTGATTCCTGAACAGCCAGAGGAACGGTATCAGTTAGTTCACGACTATTTAGCGGAGTTTATTCAACAGCAACAGCAGCCCCAGTTGGCGAGGTTGCAGGAAGAGTTTGCCAGGGAGAGGGAACAGAGGTTGTTGACTCAGGAGGAGTTGGCTAAGGCGGAGGCGGCTAAGGAAACGGCTATTAAACAAACAGCCAGGAGAATTAAAGTTGGTGTCGGTGTTTTAGCTATGACTTTGCTCTCTTCAGCAGCCGTATTAGCATTTGCTGGGATGAGAGTAACTGAAGCCGATCAAAGAGTTGTTAAAGCGGAAAAAACTGAACAAGAAGCGAGTAAGGAAGTTAAAGAAGCTGAGGCTAAAATTAGTCAAGCTGAGGAAAGGGAAGCAGCAGCTAATCAGAATTTAAAACAGACTGAAGCAAAAGTTACTAAAGTAGAACAGGAAGCTAACAAAGCTAGGAAGAATCTTCAAGCAGCCCAGAGGGAAAAGCAACAAGCTGATAAAGCATTGACTACAGCTAGGCAAAGACGCGAAGCAGCAGAAGCTAAGGAGCAAGAAGCAAGGCAAGAATACGCAGCAGCACAAGCAAATCTTGAGCAGGCTAAGGAGGAGCAAACTAAGGCAGAGGAGAAAAGTCGGGAAGCGGATCAGAATCTGCAATTAGCGCAACAGCGGCTAAATCAAGCCCAGTCTAACTTAGTGGCGGCAGAGGAAAAGGAAAGAGAGGCGCAACGCAAGGCTGATGAGGCGGAAAGGGAACGAATTTTTGCGGAAGCGCAAACACAAGTTGCTGAAGAGAAACTAAGAGACGCTGAAAAGCAACAAGAGGAAGCAATAGCAGGGACAAAGCTAGAACGTGCAGGCGTTGCTGCCCTGAAGAAGTTTGAACGTCAACAATTGAGTGCGCTACTTGCTGCTATGAAAGCAGGGCGAGAATTACAAGAAATTGTTGAAGATGGGCGAACTCTTGCAGAATATCCTGCGGCTAGTCCTATGCTTGCTTTACAAACTATTGTGCTTAACATTAGGGAAAAAAATAAACTTGAGCATCAGGGTTTTGTCAACAGTGTAGAATTTAGCCCAGATGGAGAGCGTATTGTTACTGCTTCATCTGACGGCACAGCGAAGGTGTGGAACAAACAAGGGCAACTTCTCCACACCTTAGAAGGGCATCAGGGTGGGGTCAACAGTGCAGAGTTTAGCCCAGATGGGGAGCGTATTGTTACTACTTCATATGACCACACAGCAAAGGTGTGGGATAAACAAGGGCAACTTCTCCATACTTTAGAAGGTCATCAGGATGGGATATGGAGTGCAGAGTTTAGCCCAAATGGTGAGCGTATTCTTACTGCTTCAGCGGACGGCACAGCGAAGGTATGGGGCAAACAAGGTCAACTCCTTCATACCCTAGAAGGTCATCAGGATTGGGTCACAAGTGCAGAGTTTAGCTCAGATGGGGAGCGCATTGTTACCGCTTCAAGAGACAGCACAGCGAAGGTATGGAACAAACAGGGTCAACTCCTCCACACTTTAGAAGAACATCAGGATGCAGTATACAGTGCGGAGTTTAGCCCAGATGGGGAGCGCATTGTTACTGCTTCAAGGAATAGCCCAGCGAAGGTGTGGGATAAACAGGGTCAACTCCTCCACACTTTAGAAGAACATCAGGATGAATTTTTCAGTGCAGAGTTCAGCCCAGACGGTGAGCGTGATGAAGTTTTCAGTGCAGAGTTTAGTCCAGATGGGGAGCGTATTGTTACTGCTTCAGGTGACGGTACAGCGAAGGTATGGGACAAACAGGGTCAACTCCTCCATACTTTAGAAGGGCATCAGCGTTTGGTTCGGAGTGCAGAGTTTAGCCTAGATGGGGAGCGTATTGTTACTGCTTCAGCGGACGGTACAGCGAAGGTATGGGATAAACAAGGGCAACTCATCTACTCCTTATCAGGTCATCAGGATGCAGTCTACAGTGCAGAGTTTAGCCTAGATGGGGAGCGTATTATTACTGCTTCATTTGAAGGTCCAGCGAAGGTATGGGATAAACAAGGGCAACTCATCTACTCCTTATCAGGTCATCAGGATGCAGTCTACAGTGCAGAGTTTAGCCCAGATGGGGAGCATATTGTTACTGCTTCAGGAGACCGTACAGCGAAGGTATGGGATAAACAGGGGCAACTCATCTACTCCTTATCAGGTCATCAGGATGCAGTCTACAGTGCAGAGTTTAGCCCAGATGGGGAGCGCATTGTTACTGCTTCAGGAGACGGCACAGCAAAGATATGGAACAAACAAGGACAACTTCTCCACACTTTAGAAGGTCATCAGGATGCAGTCTACAGTGCAGAGTTTAGCCTAGATGGTGAGCGCATTGTTACTGCTTCAAGAGACGGCACAGCAAAGGTATGGAACAAACAAGGACAACTTCTTCACACTTTAGAAGGGCATCAGGGTGAATTTATCAGTGCAGAGTTTAGCCCAGATGGGGAGCGTATTGTTACTGCTTCAGGAAATGGCACAGCGAAGGTATGGGATAAACAGGGTCAACTCCTCTACACTTTAGAAAGGTATCAAGGTGAACTCATCAGTGTGGAATTTAGTCCAGATGGTGAGCGCATTGTTACTGCTTCAAGAGACGGCACAGCAAAGGTATGGAACAAACAAGGACAACTTCTCCACACTTTAGAAGGTCATCAGGATGCAGTATACAGTGCGGAGTTTAGTCCAGATGGGGAACATATTGTTACTGCTTCATTTGATGGCACAGCGAAGATATGGGACAAACAAGGGCAACTCCTCCACATTTTAGAAGGGCATCAGAATATAGTCATCAGTGTGGAATTTAGTCCAGATGGGGAGCGCATTGTTACTGCTTCAGGTGACGACACAGCGAAGGTGTGGGACAAACAGGGTAGAGAAATAGCTAATTTCGATAAGCATAAGGATGCAGTATACAGTGCGAAGTTTAGTCCAGATGGGGAACGTATTGTTACTGCTTCCTATGATGGTACAGCGAAGGTATGGCCTGTAGACAATTTGGATGAACTTTTAGACAGGGGTTGCAACTGGTTGAAAGCATATCTAACCAACTACCCAGAGAGAAATGTTTGGGAAGGGGGCAAATTGTGTCCAGGAATAAGTAATGAAGTATAGACTCTGGGGGGAACAAGATTTTCGGCGTTGCTGATCGTGGATATGATTTCGTCCCCCTGCCCACAATTCTGGGAGGAGAAAACAATTTAAAGTCCCCCAAATTGCTATCCATTAGGCAAAAGAGGTTAGGGTTCCCTTTAGCGTTGCCTACGGCAACAGACTTTGAGACATTTATTCCTAAATTTTAGAGGAGGTTATTTTAACCGGATTTGCTATGATTCTTTCTTAAGACTCAGGGTTCGTTAATATTTATTATGTTATCTTGGTAGGTTAGACCCCAATAAGTTTTTTGATTTTAATAACAATTTCCCTTGACAAGAAACACAATTTAGTATTTTTGGGTCTTTCAATAATACGAGAATAACTTAGGTCAATATCCCCATGAAACCAAACAGGCGACATCTTTATTGGTTGTTGTTCCTGCTTTCCTTCACTGGAAATCTTTATAGCCAAAAAGTAGTCCAAGCTCAAGTAATAATACCTGCTAATGACGGTACTGGTACGGTTGTTACCCCAGAAGGTAATCGCTTGGATATTTCTGGCGGTACTCTTTCAGGGGATGGAGCAAATCTTTTTCATAGTTGGCAACAATTTGGCTTAGATGCAGGGCAAATTGCTAACTTTATTTCTAACCCAGAAATTCGCAACATTTTAGGGCGAGTTGTGGGGGGAAATCCTTCGGTAATTGATGGTTTAATTCAAGTTAGTGGCGGAAACTCTAACCTATTTTTACTCAATCCTGCCGGCATTGTTTTTCTTAATAATGCTCAACTAAATGTTCCTGGAGATTTTACAGCTACCACTGCTACAGGAATTGGTTTCGGTAATAATAATTGGTTTGATGCTTTTGGTAGTAACAACTACGAGAACTTAGTTGGTGAGCCGACTCAATTTGCTTTCGATTTATCCCAACCAGGAGTAATAGTTAATGCCGGAGAATTAGCTGTAGCTACAGGAGAAAATCTCAGTTTATTAAGTGGCAGTATTTATAATACCGGAAACCTTACTGCCCCAGAAGGGAAAATAAACTTAATGAGTGTTCCCAGAAGCAGTATAGTGAGAATTAGCCAACCAGGAAACCTATTAAGCTTAGAAGTTCAACCTCCTCAAAATAAAGGATTTACGGCTTTAGATTTGCCTGCTTTGTTAACTGGTTCCCTAGAAAATATTGATACTGGCTTACAAATTAATCAAGGGGAAGTCCAACTAGTTTATTCTGGAGAAACAGTTCCAACAACACCCGGTACAACTATCGTTTCTGGCAACATAGATGTTTCTTCTGTTGCTAATCAAGGGGGCAATGTGGATATTTTGGGTTCCCGTGTTGCCCTAGTGGGAGCAAACATTAATGCTGTGGGTAATCAAGGTGGCACAGTCAAGATTGGGGGAGATTATCAGGGTAGGGGCGAGATACCCAATGCTGATTTTACTGATATTAGTAACGACTCTTTAATTAATGCTTCTGGGAGTAAAGGAGATGGGGGTAGAGTAATTGTCTGGGCAGATAAGACAACTAATTTTCGAGGTGACATTATTGCCAAAGGAGGCAGTCATGGAGGCAATGGAGGTTTTGTAGAAGTTTCCGGTAAGCAAAATCTCTGGTTCCGGGGAAAAGTAGATTTAAGTGCCTCCCAAGGCAAAGTAGGAACCCTACTGCTAGATCCTGAAGATATCCTCGTTATTAATAGTGGCGGCAATAATGGTGCTTTAGCAGATAATCAAATTCTTTTTAGCGATCGCCCTAATGAAACCTTCACCATTTCTGCTGCCATCCTGGAGAGTTTAAGCGGTAACATTTTATTAGAAGCTACCGAAAATATCACCATCGACTCCGCTCTCTCTTTAAACTTCGTTCCCATGGGAGATATCACCTTTACAGCAGACTCTGATCGCAATGGTAGCGGTGCTTTCACCATGGGTAGCAACCAATCCTTAACCGCACCAGGAAGGGATCTCACCATCTCCGCTGCCACCATAACAGCAGGAAATATCAATACCTTTTCTGATTCCCGTAGCGGCGGTTCAGTTCAACTAACAGCGAACCAAGGCAGGTTAAAGGTAGGTGATATCAACACAGCTTCAAGCGCCCCCATAACTGCTAGTAACAAAGATGGCGGCAGAGTCAGCTTAGAAGCAGATTTGGGAGAAATACAAGCAGGTAATGTTGATACTTCTTCTAGCTTTGGCAGGGGTGGTGCAGTGCAACTATCTACCCCAGACTTTGCAACCCTCAAAACCATTAATACCCAAGGTAGGGAAGCAGGGGGAGATTTTACTAGTAATAGTTTCTTATTAAGAATAACGGACACTTTCACCGATAACAACAACATAAGAGCAAGTATTTCCACTGCTGCCTCTTCAGGTACAGGAGGATTAATCGATATTAATCATCGCAGCGGCGAATACAATATCCCCTTCATCGTTGGTAAAGCGAATTTTAATGGTACAACTGGAGCAATTACTAGCGGTGACTTTACCATTTTGCCCCAACAAAACTTTCCCTCTTCCTTCGAGTCAGGTTTTGTTAACCTAACTACCCCAGAACCAGTAAGTTCTTGCCCCCCTAAATGCGAAGAGAGCGAAGAAGAGCAAAAAGTCAAACCCATTGAGCAAGTACCTGCTGTCACCATGATAGGGCAAGTAGAAACCTCTTATACAGAGGAATTTACTGATTTTCTTGGTAGCAGTCCCCCGGAAGCAGTCAGTGTAGAACAAACCATAGATACCCTGCGGGAAACCCAAGAATTTACAGGCAAAAAAGCAGTCATCATCTATGCAGAGTTTGTTGATGATAACTTAGAAATTGCCTTAGTAAGTCCTAACAAACAACCCGTTAGGTATAAAATAGAAGGGGCAGAAAAAGCAAAAGTCCTAGAAACAACCATCACACTTAATCGCGCCCTTGCTAATGTACGCCGCCCCCAAGTTTATCTCGCTGCTTCTCAACAACTTTATCAGTGGATTATTGCCCCAGTTGCTCAGGAGTTAGCAGAGGAGGATGTAGATCACATTAGTTTTATCATGGATGCTGGTTTACGTTCCCTGCCCCTAGCGGCTTTGCATAGCGGCAAAGGCTTCTTAATTGAAGAATACAGTGTTGGTTTGTTACCAAGTATTTCCTTAACCAACTTCAATTACTTGAATAGCCAAGAACAGCAAGTTCTCGCCATGGGTGCAGAATATTTTACTCGACAAATCTCTTTACCTGCTGTTCCTTTAGAATTACAATCAATTGTTGGTAACTTGTGGTCTGGCAAATCTTTTATCAATGAAGAGTTCACCCTAGAAAACCTCCAAGAAGCCCGTTCTTCCCAACCCTTTGGTATCATTCACCTAGCTACCCATAGCAAGTTTCGCCCCGGCAAACCTAGTAACTCCTATATTCAACTTTGGGATACCAAGCTAGGATTAGATGACTTGCCGAAGTTAGGCTTAAATAGTCCGCCAGTAGACTTATTAGTACTTTCTGCTTGTGAAACGGCTGTAGGAAGTACTGAGGCAGAATTAGGCTTTGCTGGTTTAACAGTACAAGCAGGGGTTAACTCTGCCCTTGGCAGTCTCTGGGCTGTCAGTGATGAAGCAACATTAGGGTTAATGGGTGGTTTTTACGAACAGCTAAAATTTTCACCAAAAGCAGAAGCACTGCGGCAAGCACAGTTAGGGATGCTTAAAGGAACCGTTAAGTTAGAAGATGGCTATGTAGTGACAGGCTCAAGAAAGCTACCTTTACCTGCAAAGTTAAAGAAATTGGGCAATCAAGACTTTTCTCACCCCTATTATTGGAGTGCTTTTACAATGATTGGCGATCCTTGGTAATTAAGTAATAAGCTGTCATAGTTTGTAAGTTGGTTTTTGAGGGGCTTGAACCTCATTTGACCAAAGCTACTTTAATAATCGAGGAATCAACTCACTAACCTGTTGGGGATGAAGAAAAGCAGGGCGAGGATGTTTTCCTATAGTTGTATCGCAGTTTAGCACAGAATCGCGCATCTTTCCTGGAATCCCATCAACACCTACTACCGCACCAATCAAACCGCCAACAATACAGGCATTGGTATCTGTATCTCCCCCACCGGCTAAGGTTTCTGCAATGGCAGTTTCATAATTTGAACCTAATAGTAAATGGCGAAAAGCGTGAGTGAAAGCAATCTTAATAAAGCCAATTTGAGGAAGGTAAGGAACATTAACGTTATCTGCTGCATCATCAAGCCAACTGGTTACTTCTGCCCAGCAGTGATATTGATGACTATCCTGTGCCAAATCTGCTTGAGAATCTAACCAAGTCCTAGCATGGTTAAAAGCCAACTCTCCTTTACCTGGCTGTTTAATTAATGTTGCGATCGCAATACTATAACAAGCAACAGCATAACCACAGCTATGATTGGGATGAGACAAAGAAGTATCCTGTCTAGCAAAATTGGCAATTTCTGAAACTTCTAAATCATGTCCCCAAATACCTAAAGGAGTAATTCGCATTAAGCTACCGTTGGCTTTTGACCCCATACACATTTTAGATGCAGATTGTTGCATCACTTCGGCATAGCCTACTTGAGCAACATCCACATCCCGAAACGCCCCCAAAGAATAAGATGTGGTAAAACCCATATCAAAAGGACGAGATTCTACCCACTGGGCATAGTTACGGGCAATTATTTCTAAATCAAACGTCTCACTTTCTCCTAAAGCCCTTGCCAAACATAAGGTTAATTCTCCATCATCGGTAACTTGCCCTGGTGCTACTTGTAAATCTCCGCCTCCAGGCATACTCATCGCCCAAGCTACGTCTTCTGAGGTGATGTCATCCTCAAAAAATTCTAAAGTTGCTCCCGCCGCATCCCCTACTAATGCACCGAATAAACAACCAGTGGCAGCATCATATTTAGGTTGGTTCATTTTTATAGTTAATCTTGATTCAAAAGAATAGGACTGAAATAACGTCGCTTGAGACTATTTTAACTGTGCCAAATTGTGCCAATCCAGTAACGCACCAATTCTCTTATGATCAATGTAAGTATAATGATAACCATTATCATGTACTCTAGTTTATCTAAAATCTAGATTTGAAGAATAGGACTGAAAATATATGACCAAAGCTGTCAGCCTCTTAGCTAGTGCTGCTGTTGCCATCACTATGGGTATGTCAGGTTGTGCTGAAAATAGCCAGCTTGAGGAAACAAATAACCAAGGTGCCATAGAAGCAGAAGGAAAGCCAAAAGTTGTAGTTTCTAGTAGCATTCTTTGCGACTTAACCGCACAGATTGCCCAAGAAACCATTGCCCAAACCTGTTTAATAAACAGAGAACAAGATCCCCATACCTATAATACAAACACTTCTAGCCGCAAAGCCATTGAAACAGCCCAGCTAGTTCTCTATGACGGCTACAATCTAGTACCAGCAATTGAAGATTTAGTAACATCTGTAGATAGTCCTGCTCCTAAAGTAGCTGTTTACGAAGAAGCTGTTACTAAGCCAATTATGGCGGCTCATCATCACCATGATCATGAGCAGGAAAATAGTCAGGAAAAAGAAGAACTTGAGGCAGATCCCCATGTTTGGCATGATGTCGAAAATGTTATTGCTGCTGTAGAGGTGATTGAAAAAGAACTCGCCGCAGTTAACCCCGATCAAGCAGAATTCTACCAAAAAAATGCAGAACAGTTTCAAGAACGTTTAAAAGAGTTAGATAATTGGGTTAAAAAGCAAGTTGCTACGATTCCCCAAACCAAACGCACTTTGGTAACAACCCACGAAGCTTTCAACTACTACACCCAAGCCTATGGCTTTACCAATAGCAAAGCTTTGCAGGGAATAAGTACAGAAGATTCACCAGCAGCAGCAGATGTAAAACAGCTAGTCAAGATGTTGAAAGAAATAAAAGTACCAACTATTTTTTCAGAAGCAGCAGGCAATGATAAAATCATTGCCACAGTTGCCCGTGAAGCAAAAGTCAAGGTAGCTGATGAGGGTCTGCGTACAGAGACTTTAGGGAACAAAGATAGTGAAACTGGTACTTACATTGGCATGATTGTTACTAATACTTGTATCATTGTTGAAGGTTTGGATGGTCAGTGTTCCATGTTCAATGTTCAATGATGCCTAATGGCGACGGCAAGGCATATAATTAGGTTGTAGAGGCAAACCAAAGTTTAAATTGGGTCGCCTGCCAATTATCAATTATTAAAGCATTGTTCAAAAAGAGCTTGAGTTTGGACAAAAGCGGTTTCTAAATTTTGGCGATCGCTTTCATCTCGTAGACCAAAATAGGGCCAGTGATCGATAAAATGACCAAAGAGGGTTTCGCAGTCTTCTCTATACTTAGCGGTATCTAAAATATGGCAATGCCAAACCTGGTCAATTTCTCTGCTGGGGACAATTTGTTTTTCTGGGTAGCGATGATAGAGGAAAGAGGAACTTGCGATACTGTTCAATTGCTGAGGTTACTTGAGGGAGAGTCCAACTTTCACCTTCTTCACAATTCATAAGTTTAAAAGCAATTGGCCCCCAATCAATGGTTTGTAACTTTTCTAAGAAAACTCTATCTGCTTCTTGTAAGGGGTTTTGCTGTTGGGCTAGCTGAGACATAAACTCTTCCTCGATTCTTCAAACAGCTTCCAAGGTAAATAGGGGAACTTGGGGGGAAGCAAATCTTAGGTTCAGGGGGTGAAACTTCTTTATAATCAAAGGATATGAAGCTTCGAGAAGCTACTTAACTTCACCCCTCCCCTAACTTTTCCTTTAATAGCAATGCCCAAACATAAAAGCTATGGCCCCAAAGTTAAAGAACGAGCAAAGATACTTTTAGAAGCTTTGTTAGGCTGGGTTGATGGCGAATTTGAGGAGTGGGAATATTTGAAGATTGAGACGAGATGGAAGGAAGATAGTTATGATTTGGTTGTTAAGACTCAGCTTCGCTATTTAGAAGCATTAACAGAGCAAAAGTTAAACAAGGATAAGATTAAAGAAACTCTCAAACGATTTGAAGACTTTTTAGGGATCTTAGAAGATAATCGTGCTAAAACTCAAGGTTCTGCTGATTGGCACTTTACCTTAAAACTTTGGTCAAGGGATAAAAGCAAAAATCTCCAAGAGTTGGAAAAAGAATGGGAAAAACTTAGACCAGAAAAATCGAAACAAGCCACAGGAGATTTGGCGATTCCACCCTCAGAGGAATCTTGGCAATTGGAGAAAGAAAATGAGCCATCCCTTCCTCTACATAATCTCCCTATTACTGACCATAGCACCTTTGTAGGGCAGCAAACTCAACTAACCAAGTTGCTGAAACTACTTTCTTTTGAACATCCTGCCCATGTAATTGCCATTGAAGGAGTGGGAGGAATTGGCAAAACTAGTTTAGTATTAGCAGCCGCATATCGTTGTCTGGCGGCTAGTGAAGATCGGCAAGACTTTCCCGGTGTTCCTAACTTTGCCGCAATTATTTTTACCTCCGCTAAACAAGAACAAATTGTGGGCATCCAGATATCCCCGCGTCAAAAGCAAGAACGTACTCTCCAAGATATTTTTCGAGCCATTTTGCGTACCCTAGATAATCTAGATACTTTTCCTGCCAACTTTGAGGAACAATGGCATTGGGTACGCGAAAACCTCAGCAACCAGTCAACTTTATTGATCATCGATAACCTAGAAACTTGCCAGGAACAACAAGAGGTTCTCGCTTTTATTGGAGAATTGCCACCAACTGTAAAAGTTGTACTTACTAGTCGGGTTCGTTTGGGATTAGGGGCTTGTTTGCACTTAGATTGCTTGCCCCCAAAAGAAGGTAAATATTTGCTGCAACAACGAGGGCAAGAAAAAACTTTGCAACTCAAAGAAGAACATCTGCAAAAGCTTTATGAAAAAACTGGGGGACATCCCTTAGCTATTGTGTATACTATTGGTCAAGTTGCAGTTTATGGTATCTTTTCTACTTTAGCAAACCAGGGTTTAAATCAAGCTACTAGTGATGTTGCTCAATTTTGTTTTGAGGACTCGACAAAAGGTTTGCGAAGTCAACCTACCCATCGATTGCTGATGTCGCTAGGTTTGTTTTCTCAATCAGCTTCCTTAGCTGCAATGACTGAAATTGCTTTGTCAGGGGTTGATGCCTTAGAAGAAATAGCCCAACTGCATCAACTATGCTTAATCAAGCAAGTAGGGGAAAGATATCAATGGCATCAGCTTACCCGTGAGTATGCCTTAAAAGAATTGCAGGGGCATCCTGAGTTTGAGCAATTGCTGCGGGAACGCTGGATTAACTGGTATTTGTGCTTTTCTAGACCCTATGCCACCACTAATTGGCGTAGATGGCAAGAATATAAACTCTTAGAACAAGAGTGGGACAATCTTCGCGGGGTTGTAACTTGGTGTCTGGAGTGTGATCGTTATGAAGATGTGCAAAAATTTTGGCAATGCCTTAAAGGTTATACCTATATCCTCGGCTACTGGCAAGAACGTCTGGTTTGGACAAATTGGTTATTGCAAAAAGCGCAGCAACGCCAAGACAGATTGCAGATTGCCGAAGCCTTATCTGACCAAGGCTGTACCCTCACTTCAATGGGACAACCACAACAACTAGCTGAAGCAGAAACCCTCTTTATCCAGGCTGAAAAATTTAGTGATCGCCTAAACGTAGATTTTCAGCTAGAGTTAGCTATAAATAGAGCTATACTTGCTATTGCTCAAAACCAGCTTAGCGCTGCCCTCAACTGGTTAAATGAATCTCAAACTTGGTTACAACAAAAGCCCTCCGAAGATCCTAACCGCCAACACCAACTTCTGCGCCTCAATTACTATCAAGCCCATGTTTGCTACAAGAAGGGAGAATTCTCAAAAGCGCAAACTCTTTATAGGCAGGCACTGCCCCAAGCCCAAGCAATAGGTTGGCAACAGATGGAAGTTTACAGCCTCAATTGGTTAGCAGATCTTGCCATCGAAGCATATGATTGGGAGAATGCCGCAGATTTATTAGAGCAAAGTTGGCCTCTTGCTAAAATTCAAAAAGATCGGCGTTCCATCGCTTTTCATCAGCGTTCCTGGGCTATGTTAGAACAGGGCAGGGGAGAAATAGAACTAGCCCAAAAATGGGCGGAGAAGGCTTTACGCAGCTTTAAGAGGCTAGGAATGGGGCAGAAAGCTGAAGAAATGGTATTTTTAAGGGATGAGGGGATTATGAGATGATGGGGTAAAGAGAATGATTTTACCGGGTATTAATTTCTTGCAAATGCTCACCAGGATTTAACTTTTCAGGATGATTATTATTACCTGTAGTTGTTGTTGGAGAAAGAAAATAACTAAAATTACCAGACCTCAATTGCAGTAATTCTACTTCTTGTTCTACTTTTTGTCTTTGTTGTTCTTTTTCCACATACTCCACCATTTTTCTCCTGGCAATCTGACCAGATTCAGTATTGAGAGGGACTTTTTCTAAATAATGTATTGCTTCAATAAAGTCACCTTTTTCTGCTAAATCGTAAGCTTTTTGCAGGAAAAAATCTGCCCTAATTCTTTGCTTTTGGCGATACTCCTGTAACTTAGGTTTTATGCTTACCCCCACAGCAGTATCCGCAGGTATTTTTTCTAAATAAGTTAGGCCGCAGTAAACTCTTTTTCCTTGGCTAATTCAAAGGCTTTAGCTAATAATTCTTCGGCATTAGTTTCTAAATTAACTTCTGCTGCTTCTACTAAAGGAGCAAGTTTTTCTTGCCAAAAAGGACTAGGAGGTGCTTTCTGGGCTGCTGCTATAACTTGCTGCCATTTTTCTTGTTGAAAAGCGGTTTCTGCTGCTTCATACTGTACCTTTGCTAAGCGCCATTCTTGCTGCCATTTCGCCACCCTAGTTTGAGATTTGTTATAAATAGAGCTATCTTGATTAACAGATTCTGCTAAAGAAATAGCTGCTGTTAAATCTCCGTTAGCATAGGCTTGTTCTGCTTCCCATAAAACATCAACTCCAGAATCAGCAAGATTAGTATTAAATAAGTAATGAACTCCAAAGGCAATGGCTAAAGCATTAACCGCCGCCATACCAAACCCTAAACTAGTCAGAACTGGGAAGAGTTTAAAAAGGTTAAGAAAACCAGAATCTAACAATTGAATACTGTTATCAGTAAGTTCTGGCCAAGAAATTTGCTTGTCTTCTTTTTCCGGCTTTTCCTGTAAGCTTGTTTCGCTTAATAATTCCTCTTGGAGAACAGTTTCTTCTGTAATTAGAAGCTGTTCATCAGAACGATGACCAGGAAAAAGTACAAACTGGGGTAAATCTAGCTGGCATAGTGGTTTTAAAGCTGCAATAACCTCTCGCGCTGACTGATAGCGTTCCTGAGCATCATAACAAGTCATTCTGTCGATAATTGCCGCTAATTGGTTACTAAAACCAAGTTCAATGGCATTATCTCGACATAAATGTCGCCAACTAATTTTGCCAGTTTCTAAATTAAGTTGTAACTTAGCAGGATCTAAACCAGTTAAAGCTTGAATAGCGATGCTGCCGACAGAATAAATATCACTATTAGCATAGGGCTTACCTATTAGTTGTTCAGGGGCAATATAACCTAAAGGACTAACTGCTACTGTAGTTTTAAAAGGAATAGTATGGCAAGATTGTTCTGGAGGGAAAATATCTATTAATTGGGCAGCACCAAAATCAATTAGAATTAGTTTCCCATCCTTAGCTCGCCGAATCAAATTATTCGGTTTAATGTCGCAATGAATCACCCCTTGATCATGAACAAACTCCAAAATATTTAATAAGTTGTGGAGCAAATTCAAGACCTGACCATCACAACCCCAACCACCACAATATTCACTCAAAGGTAAATAAGCATCAAGGGATTGACCGGCTATTAATTCTTGGATTAAATAAAAACCTTGACTCTCTTCAAAAAAGGCTAAAAGTTGAGGAACTTGTTCATAACCCTTCAGCTTTTCGAGAACTTCTATTTCTTTATAAAATAAGCGTCTACCAGTTCTCAATAAACTAGGATAGTCTCCGACAACTTTTCGATGCTTAACTACACATTTTTTTCTACCGGAGGTGGTAATATCTTCAGCGATGTAAGTCTGTCCAAAAGCTCCAGCACTAAGAACTTGGACAATTTTATAACGCTCTTTTAATAGTTGACCTAATAAGGGATAATTAACTCTATCAGCTAGCAATTTCCTTCCTCCCCCCTAATACTATTTATCATTGAACATTAAACATTTATTATCCTTTGTTAAGGATAGGATTTCTCGTGTTTTTATTATTTTTTGGTAACAAGTTCCCTCTAACCCACTCATTCGATATAGCAATTATTAGTACCATGAAGTATGGCTTAGACTCTGGTTTTTGCGCTTTTGCTAATGGAAATATGGAAATGTACCTCAGCAGCTTGGAAATTGCTATCTACAAAAATGGGTTACTAAAAATGCTCTGACGATTGATAAGCTGAAATACTCTTCAGTTTTCCCCGAAGTAATTCTATTTCCGGAAAAACTATCTAGGAATTATTAGTACCATGAGGTACGGCTTAGACTCTGGCTTTTGCGCTTTTGCTAATGTACCTCAGCAACTTATAAATTACATAAGCTGTCAAGAATTTAATTTATTTGTTAGGATTGACGGAAAACTGCGGAGCTAGGGAGTAATAATTGACTAATTATTACTCCTGTGTATTTTCTATTGAAGGGGAACTATCTGGAGTTTTTGGTTCTTCTACCGAATCAAGAAACCATTTAGTTGCTAAACTCCCTATGCCAACTATGGTTAATAGAGCGACTATCCCTAATAAAATAGCTAAACTCTTGGGTAAAGAGCGTTTAGAAGTTTCTATTTCTGCTTCTTCTGGTTTTTGTTTTTCTACCTCTACCTCTTCAACTTCCGGTAAGGAAGGGGATATAACCGATGGTTTTTGTTCTGCTTCTGAATTGAGTAGGGCTTCACTAATTACACTTACCCCAGGCAACTCTGATAAATTAACTAGTACAGGATATTGAGCAGAAACCCCATAGTAAGCTAAAGAAATGGTGGTATTATCATGACCATTTTTTTCATTAGCTAAGTTAACCAAACTTTGGGCCATCTCATCTAAAGAAACTTTCCCAGCGATCGCCTCAGGGGCAAAATCTCGCCAATGTTGCTCAATTAAATCATTATCACTCAAACCATCGGAGCAAAGCAATAGTAAGCCATCTTCTTCTATAATTAATCTTCTCACCCTAGGGCGCAGCAAATCAGCATCCTTCGTACCCAAGGCTTGGATCAAAGCCCCTGCATCTGGACGTTGCCAAGCTTCTCGATACAAACTTCGTCCCAAACTTACTTCTCGACTAGCTACATCATCATCTACCGTTAGCTTTTGGCAATATTCTGAAGTAATCCAGTAGGCACGACTATCCCCAACCCAAGCAAGGTAAAGTTCATGGCTATTCCCTACCCCCGATTCTGGTTGACGCAGTTGTTGCGGGAGTTGCAAGCCCATAACTAAGGTGGTTGCCATTCTTCTACGAGATTCCCTGCCTTGTTCATCATTCCGGGCGGCGATCACATTATTAACCACGCGAATTACTGCGGCTAATTGTTGGGCAACTAAATCCGGACTCATGATTTTAGGATCTTCTGCAATCTCCCTTAATAAAGCGCGGATTTGCAACTTCAAAGTTTGCACCGCTAGCTGACTAGCTACTTCCCCCCCTCATGGCCCCCAATACCGTCGCAAATCGCCGTGAGGTGTTGGCTCAAAGGATCGCCACTTTCATAAATATCTTCTTTCGTCGGGTAATAGCTATCTTCGTTATGATTTTGACGAGGCCCAGCATCGGTAATCCCAGTAATTTTTACCCTTAATGGTCTTTGGGCGGCTGTTTCCAATAACAAGCGGTTAAAGCGGGATTGCAAGCTTTTTAAAGAAACATTATCACTTTGTAACTCTGAAACAAATCCTTCTAACTGCAAGGCAATATCGCTACTAGCGTAACTAACCAAAGATGACCAGAAGTTTCCTAATTGCTTTAAATTAGCTGGAGTTGCCGTTTCAGGATGCAATTCCAATAGCCACAGTCGCCAACCTTGCACTCGCACATTCTTACTATCAAGCAGTAAGCTAGAAGCGACTCCTGCTTCTTGTAGAGGTTCCCACAAATCTAGCATTTGCCACAACCAATAAAGCTGCCTCACAGCAGAGGCTTCTCCCCAAGCATCTGCCAAACTAGGATAAAGATTGCCCTGCTCATCTACTGGTACATTTTCTAGTAAGACAACCTCAGATTTACCTAACCGGCAAACTCCATAAACTTCAGGAATATGGAGGCGTTGGGGAAGCAATTTTAGGTAGATTTGTACCCAGTCTGATAAAGAATCTTCCCCAGAAACTGGCTGTTCTGGTTTCGTATCCTGCCAAATTTGCGACCCAATAATTTTATATCTATCTTCAATAAAATCGACTTGAGATAACTGAGTTGCACTTTCTCCTGATGCCCAAAGATAGGGATTTATTTTTTGTTGCAAGCTAACCATAAACTTAAAGTTTTATTAAAAACTATCTGATCAAAGGCTAAAGAGTAAATATTACCTTGAATGCTGAAAGAATTTAATTTTATAGCTCAATTAGGAAGCTTGTAGCATCTTGCGTTGGGTTAATTTTTTCCTGCTTCCTACTCCTTACTCCCTACTCACTTACTATAATTGAGATGGAATGCTTTAGAGAAAAATTCTGAATTTTGAGCAGTTGAGGATATGATCTGCACCTTCGACCAGCTTAAATAATGCCCATTGTATGCCTAATCCTACCTTAATCTGGCTAATTGCCGGGTCACTCCTTTGTTTAACAGAGTTATTTCTGCCCACTGCTTTTGTATCTTTTATGATGGGGCTAAGCGCTCTAGTCGTGGCGGGGCTGGCTTTGATTTTGCCACAATTTACTTTACAGGTGGCTATTTGGCTAGCTTTATCCACTCTGCTAATTCTCCTTTCCCGCCGTTTATTTAGTCCTAGCCGCCGTTTGAGGGATTTAGGTGAAGATAGCGAAGGAAAAACTTTAACCGCTATTGAACCAGGAGAAGCAGGAAGGGTACTCTATGAAGGCAACTCTTGGCGGGCGAAATGTGCAGATGATTGGCAAGAAATCGCCGCTCATGAAAAAGTTTATATCTTAAGAAAAGAAGGTAATACCTTAATTGTTTTGCCTCAAAAAATTCTCTCTTCTTGAAGAGTATAACTTCATAAAAACAAGCTTTTGTCGCTTGTAGTCTCTACTAAATCATAAAATTACAATTTAAGGAGATGTCTAATGGGACAGTTTCTCATCCTAGCGTTTTTAGCAATAGTTGGTTCTGGAGTAGCAGGCTCTGTCAAAATTGTTCAAGAAAAAGAACAGTATTTAGTCGAAAGTTTAGGTAGCTACAAAGGTAAACTCGATCCTGGTTTAAATTTCGTTACCCCTTTCATCGACAAAGTTGTTTACAAGGGTAACATCAAAGAAAAAGTTCTTGATATCCCGGCTCAATCTTGTATCACTCGCGACAACGTTTCTATTAGTGTTGATGCTGTGGTTTATTGGCGGATTATGGATATGTACAAAGCCCATTACAAGGTAGAGAATCTCCGAGATGCCATGGTTAATATGGTGCTTACCCAAATTCGCTCAGAAATGGGGCAGCTTGAATTAGATCAAACCTTTACCGCCAGAACAGAAATTAATGAAATTCTCCTCCGGGAGCTAGATATTGCCACCGACCCTTGGGGGGTTAAAGTAACTAGGGTAGAATTGCGGGATATTGTTCCTTCTCGTGCAGTACAAGATTCCATGGAATTACAAATGTCTGCCGAAAGAAAAAAACGAGCAGCAATTCTCACTTCTGAAGGAGAAAAAGATTCAGCAGTTAACTCGGCAAAAGGTAAAGCTGAAGCAAGGGTATTAGACGCAGAAGCTCGTAAAAAGGCTGCTATATTGGATGCAGAAGCCCAGCAAATGGCTATTGTCCTCAAAGCTGAAGCAGAGCGCAAAGAAAAAGTCCTTCAGGCACAGGCTACAGCAGAAGCCTTAGAAATTGTTTCTCAAAGATTAGCATCAGATTCTCAAAGCCATGAAGCTTTGAAATTTCTTTTAACCCAAAATTACTTGGATATGGGGAAAGCTATTGGTAATAGTGATAGCAGCAAAGTTATGTTTTTAGACCCCGGTAGTATTATTTCTACCTTAGAGGGGATGCGCTCTATTGTTGGTAATAATAACAACTCGAATCTAGATTTTTCTAACCTTAACTTAGCACCAGAAAAAATTGACAATCATTCAGCAGAATGAGTTTAACTAGTTTCTTTTGAAGGAAAGGAAATTAACTTATTCTAATATTCACAGTAGAGGCGTTAAATCAACGTCTCTACCGTTTTAATTATTAAAGCTTTTATGCAACAAACAGCATCTTCTTTGTCCAGGTCTAAAAATACCCTTCATTATCAATTAACTAAATTAGATGCTCTCAGAGGCTTTGCCAGCATTTATATCGTTTTACATCACTTGGTTATCAAATTTGTCAACTCTCAAGCTGAAGCTTCCTTGTTCCTAAAAATCCTAAAGCTCATTTTTAGTTTTGGACAAGAATTTGTCATTTTATTTTTCCTTATTAGCGGCTTTGTTATTTATTTATCCACTAAAAGAAATAGTCAGCTTAATTTTTCAAATTACTTTCTCAAACGTTTTAGACGTATATACCCCCCAGTTATTATCGCTATTTTACTATCTATACTAATTGTTATCCTGAATGGCAAAATTGCGCGAGGTATTAATTTAGGGCAGCTTGTAGGTAACTTATTGATGATTCAAGATACTGGTTTCACTAAACCAGGGGTTTGGTGCGAACCTTTTGTCAACAACTATCCCCTTTGGTCTTTATCTTACCAATGGTGGTTTTATATGCTGTTTTTCCCACTTTACAAAACCTTACCTCAGAGTAATTATCGTATTTACTTTATTCTCTTTATTTCTGGGAGTGCTTGGTTGAGTTACTTGGCTCAACCCAACTACCTTTTTTTAGTGTTTACTTATTTAATTATTTGGTGGTCTGGCTTAGAAACTGCTGCTGTTTTCTTGAGATATAGCCGCTTTAGCTTCAGCAAAATGAAACATATATTCATTTGCTTAAGCATCATGTGCTTTGCCACTTTTATGCCTCTACTTCAAGCAGAGGAAATAAGTTTTGGCATTTATCCTTTCTTGATATTTAGACACTTTATTGCTAGCTTATTGATATTAGTTGTTGCCCTTATTTGGTATCAAAGGGGCATGATCTTCTTTCGACAAACTTTAGGACATTTTGCGGTTCTTGCCCCTATATCCTACGGCATTTATTTATTCCATTACCCCATCTTAATTTCCTGGAACACTAGCTCCTGGTTACCTAACTTCATCTTATCTCTAGGTATGAAATTAGTCTGTGTTATAAGTTTAGCTTACTTAGTTGAACAAAAAATGCAACCAAGTATTCGCGATTTTTTCCAACCCAGAAAATCACCCGTGGGCTAAATAAAAATCCCTTTACTTTTCCGAAGAGCTATTACTGTAAGTTAAACTTATAAATAACTTAACTAGGGGCTAATTGAAAATACTCAGCAAATCTAAAAGAACTAACTAGAAACAGAACAGCTAATCGACCAATAATCAATCCCTAATGACTAATGAAAAGAAACTTCCTAAGCCCATAGGTCAACTTCTAACTTTAGGGCTGCCCGTACTAGGTATTTGCGTTGCTTTTAGTACTATGGTAATTGGAGTGCGATCGCTAGGTTGGCTAGAAGCAGGGGAACTAAATATCTTTGATCGTATGACGCAGTTACGGCCATCCCTAGAGCCGGACAGTCGCATCATAGTTGTCAAAGTTACTGAAGAGGATATTCAAGAGCAGGGCTGGCCTATAGCCGATGCCGTTTTAAATAAATTAATTAGTAAGTTAGCAAAACACAAACCTGCCGCTATCGGCTTGGATATTTATCGAGATATGCCCACTGAACCAGGGCATCAAGAATTTATTAAGACCTTAAAAGAGAATCCCAATATTGTTCCGGTTTGTAAAGTAAGTGACCAACAAAGCAAAGGAGTTGCCCCACCTCCAGAAATAGAAGCAGATCGTTCTGGTTTTGCAGATATTGTTGTTGATGGTGGCGGAATCGTTCGTCGAGGGCTTTTGTTTGTTGAAACAGGAGTTTCTCTTTGTCCTACTCCTTATGGTTTTGCCTTTCAGCTAGCAAGGTTTTACCTAGAGAAGCAAGGTATCGAACCGGAGTTAACTGCCAATAATGAACTTAAGTTTGGTCAGACTCTTTTTAAGCGCTTGTTACCCCATGCTGGGGCTTATCGTAACCTAGATGACCGTGGCTACCAGATATTACTTAATTATCGTACTCCAGAGCAAATCGCTGATAGTTTAACTTTAGGAGAAGTTCTCAAAGAATCCCTAGATCCTGCCTGGGTTAAAGACAAGATTATCATGATCGGCATCACCGACTCTAGCATTGATGATACTTTTTATACCCCCTACAGCGCCAGCCAAACTGTCAATCAGACCATGCCTGGAGTGGTTGTCCACGCCCAGTTAACCAGTCAAATTATTGATGCTGCCTTAGGAGAAAGACCTTTATTTTGGTTTTTGAGGGAATGGCAAGAAATACTATGGATTGTCGGCTGGTCTTTAGCAGGAGGGATAACCCTTGTTCTGATTCGTCATCCTTTATATGTAGTCATCGCCTCTTCTAGCGTTCTTATTTTGTTATTAGGTACTAGTTGGGTAATCTTTCTCCAAGCTGGATGGGTTCCTATTTTCGCTCCTAGCCTCAGTTTTTTAGGTACTTGTGCGGCTACAGCCGTTTATTTAGCTTATCAGGTTCACCAAGAACGGCAAAATGTGGCGGCTTTGGTGGAAAATCAAAACAAAGATATTGCCCTACTCAAATCTCTTCTCCAAGAAAACACTTATACTGAACCCCTCACTGTAGCAAGATCAACAAACTTAACTACAGAAAATCCCCTTGATGAAGAAGATGGAGATGATGAAACAGAATTAGGTACAGAAGCTTTGTCTTGGGATAGCAGTTTTCGCTACCGTTTAGCAGGACATTATAAAATTACTAAAGTTATTGGCTCTGGAGGTTTTGGTTCTACTTATTTAGCCCAGGATACTCGTCAAGAAAATGCTCCTCAATGCGTCATCAAACATTTACAACCAGCAGTTCGTGACAAGAGATTTCTCACTGTAGCTAGACGATTGTTTCAAACAGAAGCAGAAATCTTGGGTAAGCTAGGAAAACATCCTCAAATTCCTGAACTTTTCGATAGCTTTGAAGAGGACGAAGAATTTTATTTAGTTGAACAGTACATTCCTGGTGAAACTCTCCACGAAGAATTAATACCAGATAGGCGCATGGATGAAGCTAGAGTTATTAAAATATTAAAGGACGTTTTAACTGTTTTAGACTATTTACAAAAGCATGGTGTGATTCACCGAGATATTAAACCTAGTAATATTATTAGTTCTCAAACAACTAATCAGTTAGTATTAATCGATTTTGGTGCAGTAAAAGAAATTAAGATTCAAGACCAAATTCATGAAGGTAATTTAACGGTAGCAATTGGTACTAAAGGTTATGCACCTCCAGAGCAATATGCTGGTCAACCTAACTTTAGTAGTGATATTTATGCTTTAGGAATTATCGGCATTCAAGCAATGACAGGTATTGCCCCTAACCAGCTAGAAGTTGACGATTTTTCTGGCAATTTGAAATGGCAACATCTTGTAAAAGCTTCAAAAGATTTAATCAATATTGTTGATAAGATGTCTCGCTATCATTTCCCAGAAAGGTATAAGTCAGCGAAGGCAGTTTTAGCTGATTTAGCGAAGTTATAATATGGCAGGCGGCTCTTGTTGTTCTTAGTACTTATTAATTTAATAACCAGATTTGGAGTCATAACTTCTCCAAAGGTGCAATCTTAGGATCAATAATCTTCTGCCCTAAACCAGGAAACTTAATCGCTAAATTAGTCTTATTCCCTTCCCCAAAAATATGGGTAACTTCTCCTTCCCCAAAGGTTTTATGTACTACTAAATCACCTTTTTTCCAAGTATATTTAGCTCCATTACCACCTTCCGCCACCTTGGTTTTACTCGCTTTGCTACGAGAATTAGAACTGAAACTTTTGGTTACTTTATTATCAACTAAATCACGAGGAATTTCTTGTAAAAACTGTGAAGGTATGGCCACATCTCTGGTTCCCCAAAGACGACGTTCTCTGGCGTGGCTAATAAATAATTGTTCTTGGGCGCGGGTAATGCCTACATAACACAAACGACGCTCTTCTTCTAAGGAAGCCGGATCATTTAAACTTCTCACATTGGGGAATAATCCTTGTTCTAAACCTACCATAAAAACGATGGGAAATTCCAAGCCTTTTGCCGAGTGTAACGTCATTAAAGAAACGGCTTTTTGTCCATCTTCTAGGTTATCTAAATCTGAAGCTAAAGAAGCATTCGCCAAGAAACCTTGTAAACTTTTATCTTCATATTCTTCTTGGAATTGTGCCACGGCGTTATACAATTCGTAGACGTTTTCTAAGCGGTTAGTATCTTCTTCCGTTCCCTTATTTTTTAAGTCGGTTATATAGTCAGAATCTTCCATTACTCCTTGGACAATTTCTGTGGCGGTGAGGTCATTAATTTGTTCTTGATACTTTTTAATGACATCGGTAAACTTATTAACCGCCTTAGCCTTGCGCCCAACCATTGTATTAACAGAAGTTTCATCTTTGAGAATTTCCCACAGGGGGATACCTAATTCCTGAGCAGCCCCTAAAAGTGATTCTATAGTTGCTTTACCAATACCTCGCCGGGGAGTATTTATAACCCTCAAAATACTAACTGTATCGGCAGGGTTAGCGATCGCCCTTAAATAAGCTAAAGCGTCTTTGATTTCTTTACGATCATAAAACTTTAAACCGCCCACAATAAGATAAGGAACTTGCCCCCGCAATATTTCTTCAAAAGCACGAGATTGAGCGTTAGTACGATATAAAATTGCAAAACTGCCCCAATCTATTTCCGGGTTTTCTTGGGTTAAATAACGAATTTTATTAACCACAAATTTTGCTTCCCCTATTTCATCATCTGCCTTATAAAGAAAGATTGGTTCCCCCAATCCTCTGGTGGGTTTAAGGACTTTTTCAATACGCTGGGTATTATTATTAATTAATTCGTTAGCTGCTTCGAGAATATTTTCCCGAGAACGATAGTTTTCCTGCAACTTAACCATCGTCCGAGTATCATCATCAGGCAAGCCATCCCCAAAATTCTCTTGAAACTCTAATAAAATTTTATAGTCTGCCATGCGAAAACTATAAATAGATTGGTCAGCATCCCCCACTACAAAAACTGAGCGATCGCGCCAATCCCATTTAGTTTTATCTGTTTCTTCATTAGTACTTAAAAGGCGAATCAGTTCATATTGAATTCGATTGGTATCTTGATATTCATCTACTAAAATATGACGAAACTGGCGATGCCAATATGCCAATACAGTTTCGTTTTGTTGAAATATTCTTAAAGGAACTAAAATTAAGTCATCAAAATCCAGGGCATTGTTAGCTGCTAATTGATTAGTATATTCGTTATAAACTTCACTAATTACTCTACCGCGATAATTAGGCTGTTCTTTTAAAAAATCTTGGGGAGATAAACCTTGATTTTTGGCATTACTAATGGCGTAGCGAACGGAGCGAAAGTTAAATTTTTTATCATCTAAATTCAACTGTTTGGTAACAATGTTCTTAACCAAACTTTGAGCATCAGATTCATCAAAAATAGAAAAATTCCGCTGCCACTGTCGCCCAGATTCATCTTGATACTTATTAATATCCAAACGAAGAATTCGAGCAAATAAACTATGAAAAGTACCAATCCATAAAGGTTTAATGGTTTGTTTATAAACCTGGGAACGCAATTGAGTTTGTTGCGCAGGAGGTAATAAGTCTAAACGTTGACCATATTTATCCTTAGCCAACTTGTTAGCAAATAACTTCTCAATCCGTTCCTTCATTTCTCGCGCCGCTTTATTTGTGAAGGTTACGGCTAAAATATTTTCCGGATTAACTTTATGTTGAACAATTAAGTTAGCAATACGAAAAGTCAAAGCCCTAGTTTTCCCAGAACCTGCCCCCGCAACAACTAACAAAGGGCCGCAATAATGTTCTACAGCACTACGTTGAGAAGGATTAAGATTACTAAGAAAATTAACACTCATTTTTCATTTAACATTTAACATTTATCAATTAATTAAAGAGCGATCGCAGCTACTTATAATCTTATAAGTTTAGGCGATCGCCAGGTTTTATTTAAAAAGATTGTCAACTAGCTATTAGCCATTAGCAACTAGCCACTAGCCATTAGCCTCTTAATCCAAATAACCCATTAAAGTGGTAGGATCATCAATTTCATTGGAAGCTACGGGGCGATTTCCCATCACTCTGTAGGTTTCGCTGATTTCTAATGTACTTGCGGTAATCGGACGAATGCCAGAAGAGGACATTGTAGCGACAATGTTCAAATGGCTTTTCATGACAGGACGCATATGCCCTCCTGAAGCAAAATGATCCGATAGTTCGAGGTGGCTAGCTTCAACAGGGCGGTTACCTACTAAAGTGGTTTTCGGACTCAATTCTATAGCACCAGTGGGGGCTTGAGTTTCTAACTCTAGGGGTTGTTTGGTTTCTTTCGTTTCTTCTTTGGCTGCCAAAGCTAATTCCTCCTTAGCATTTTCTTTACTAACACTACTACGGCTGGCGGTAGTTTTGGCTTTAGTAGTGGTTTTCTTCGGAGCAGTACTACTTTCAGTCATTTTTTTTAATTAGGTAATTTCTTAAAAGGTCTACCCTGAGAGGGATAAACACGATTTCCCTATTTCCGTCTACTATATGAAAGTTTATTTTAAGACTATCCTATCAAGATATGAACCATCTTTAACAAAAGACAGCATAATAGCATTTTCTTTAGTTGTATAGGATATAAACTGGTTAGGTTAAGGAGTAACGGTTAAAAGCGAGTATTTTGGCTTTGATATTTAATATCAATGAGAAAAGAGTGTGATGTTAATTTTGGTTTTTTGATAAGTTTTTGATTATAGAATGCACTGACAGAGAAAGATGGGTAAAAGTTGGTAGCATGGCAGAAATACCCACAATGAGGCCGAAATAGATGTTTTTGAGACTTTCTTTTTTGGTCGGGTTAGTTATAGCCTCAGTTAAGCGCTGTTCGTAAATATAACTTCTTTGAGTAAAAGATTCTGGGGTATGTTGAATAAAACTGACTAACCAACCGGAAAAGGAAAAAACGAAAATAACCCACCAAGTAGCAATAATGGCAATAATAATGTCAATACTAAGATGGGCTAAATAACTCACTGCTGAAGTGGTTTTTAAAGCTTTTTTAGCAATATAAACTGTAATAAAGAAAGAGAGGGTATCAAACAATGCCCCCAACAAACCTACAGGAAACTGAATCAGAAAATAGTGGAGTTTCTCTTCACCGAAAGCTGCCCTTGGGTAAGCGGTAACAATAGCCCACCAATAACAAGTTATATTGAGAAATACGAAGAAAATGAAGAGGCGAGGAAAAAATCGCTGCAATTTTCCTCGACGGCGATCATAAAAATGTAGTAGTTTTCCTAAAGATTGTTTCCAAGTGGCTATAATAGCTTCTTGATCGACCTTAGTTTTGATACTCATCATATTTACAAGGAAATAATCGAAATATGGACCAAGACGTAAAATTTGATTCCTCAAAATGGTGGCAAACTGGCGTAATTTATCAAATATATCCCCTTACCTTTGCTGATGGGAATGGCGATGGAATTGGAGATTTACCAGGAATTATCAGCAAACTAGACTATCTTAATGATGGTGATCCTAACAGTGAAACATCTTTAGGAATTGATGCTATCTGGCTCTCACCGATTAATGAATCACCCATGATTGATAATGGTTATGATATTAGTGATTATTATGGTATTAGCCATACATTTGGTACTTTAAAAGATTTTGATATTCTCATAGAAGAGTGTCATAAACGAAGCATCAAAGTCATTCTCGATTTAGTAGTTAATCATACTTCTAATCAACATAGTTGGTTTATTGAATCTAGTTCTAGTCGAGATAATCCCAAAAGTGACTGGTATCATTGGCAAGATCCTGCCTCAGATGGAGGAGTTCCTAACAATTGGCTATCTTATTTTGGGGGAACAGGTTGGACTTTTAATGAAGCTAGACAACAATATTATTACCATACTTTTAATACAATTCAACCAGATTTAAACTGGCGCAACCCAGAAGTTCAAGAAGCTGTTTACCAAATAATTCGGTTTTGGCTTGATCAAGGGGTTGACGGGTTTCGCTTAGATGCTTCTAGTGTTTATAGTAAAGATGAATACTATCGCCCTAATCCTGTTAAATTTGGAGCAACTGATAAAAATAATTATCATAATCAGAGCCATTTATATGATAAAAATTTACCTGAAAATCATTACATTATTCGAGAGATTAGAAAAGTAGTTGATGAGTACGATGAGCGTGTTTTAATCGGTGAAACTTTTATTGATAATAGGATCTATGACTCAACTATTTTTTATGGTGTTAATAATGATGAATTACATCTAGCCTTTACTTTTGAGTTTCCTTTTAGTCCTTGGTATCCCGGCAATCTGCAACGAGAAATCGCCAAAAAAGAGCTAATTACACCTAAATGGGCATGGCCTGCTTACTTTATAGATAATCATGATCTTCCCAGACATTTATCTCGTTGGATTGAATGTAGTTTATGTAGTAATTCATTAGCCATCGCCCAAGCCGCAGCAGCTATTTTACTAACAGTTAGAGGAACCCCTGTTCTCTACTACGGTCAAGAAATTGGCATGGTTGATAATCTCGATATTCCACCAGAAAAGATTCAAGATAAAGCCATCGTTAAAAGTAAAACTGGAGAGTTGCCACCACCACGAGATGGGGCCCGTACTCCCATGCAATGGAATGATTCTGTTAATGCGGGTTTTAGTTTTGGCAAAAATACTGAAACTTGGCTACCAGTAAATCAAAATTACCAAGAAGTTAATGTCGCTCAAGAATTAAAAGAGCAAAACTCAATTTTAAATTTTTATCGGCAGTTAATTAGAGTTAGAAGGAATAGCGAAGCTTTACGTCTTGGTAGTTGGAAAGCTTTAATTCATTATCCCTATGAACATTTAGCTTATATCAGAGAAACCCAAACTGAACAAGTTTTGATTGTTGTCAATTTTTCTGATGAGAAGGACTTTGATTTAGATGAATATATTCCCCAGAAAAATTGGCAAGTCCTCGTTTCTAATGTCTTGGAAGCAAAGAAAATCATTGACTTGCCATCAAGGTTACAACCTTTTGAAGTATCAATTTTGAAGAAAGAATAGGGAATAGGCTAGTTGACTGACAAAACTACTGAAATATTTGATTTATCGTAAGTTGAGTTAGTGATAGCGTAACCCAACAAAGCTAAGTGTTTTTGGGTTACTTTCAGGAATAGTTAATCTTTATCTTTCTCATGTTTGAGAGTCTTGAATAACTCGAATAGGCGATCAGCCCAATACTGAACGTCGTATTTAGTCACAGTTTGATACATCTTGGCCATCCCCTGCTGCTGTTCCTCAATGGGCATTGCTAGGGCGCGATTAATTGCTTCATCCATGCGATCAATGGAGTAAGGGTTAGTCAAAATTGCCTCTGGTAACTCTACTGCTGCCCCCACAAACTCCGAAAGAACTAAAACCCCATCTTCCCCCTCATGGGTAACAATATACTCTTTAGCTACTAAATTAAGACCATCTCTTAAGGGAGTTGTCCAGCAAATATCTGCTGCCCGGTAATAGCAAATTAATTCTGAGTAGGGAATAGGTTGGGTGAAAAGTAAAATTGGTGTCCAATTCAGTCGTGCAAAGCGGCCATTGATTTCCCCAGCTAATTGTTCAATTTGGCTTTGTGCCGTTTTATAAACTCGCATTCCCGCAGCCGCAGAAACACAAGTCATCACAAAGTTGATTTTACCATGTAAGTCAGGGCGACGTTCCAATAAACGGCTGTAGGCTTCTAACATCTCCCGATTACCTTTCACATAGTCTACACGACCCGCAGCAATAATGAGCTTGCGTCCATTCAACTCTTCTTTAATTTGGGACAGACGTGCTTGGGTTTTGCTTTGATGCAACACCGACAAAATCTGCTGAGGATTTGTCCCCACGGGAAAGGCATCAACGTTGACTAACTGACCTTTATAACGAAGTTGAGTAGTTACTTCTGGTTCAGCTAATGCTGTCCCTACAGGAGTCATATGTCCAGATACTGCCTCTTTTTTAACTACTTCTACTTCTCGCAAACTTCTGGCAATGCGGATAAAGTTTTGTGAATAGCGGGGAATGTGGAAACCAACAATATCACAGCAAAGTAAGCTATCGACAATCTGTTCTCGCCAAGGTAAGATATTGAAGATATCCACGGAGGGAAAGGGGGTGTGGTGGAAAAAAGCAATGCGGGCATCGGGCTTAAGCTGGCGGATGTAGTGGGGAACTAACCAGAGATTGTAGTCATGTACCCAAATTAAAGCATCATCTGCTGCTTCTTCGCAGGCTGCTTCAGCAAAAAGGCGGTTGATGGTTTGAAAGTTTTCCCAGTCGGAAGATTCGTAGGTGAAGTGCCAGGGAAATGAGTGTAGGATTGGCCAGAAGGCTTCTTTGGAGGTAATATGATAGAAGTCCTTTACCTGTTCTGCATTCAACGGTATGCGTCTAACAGCGTAGTCACCATCATCTTCAACGGTAACTCGCTCTTGGAAATCCTCTTTTTGCTCCTCATCTAATTGTTTCCAAGCAATCCAAGTTCCCTGATTGACAGTAGCAAAAAAACTCTTTAAAGTTGGTACAATGCCATTAGGACTTTTTTTAGCTCGATAATGTATTTGTCCATTTTCTAGCACCTCATCATAGGGTTCACGATGGTAGAGAATGACAAGTGAAGATTTCATATTATTTCTGTTGGTTTCTTGTTTGCGTTAATATTGTTGTGGTCAGTTAACTTACGGCGCTAACGACCATTAAGAGACTTGCCATAGGTCTTTAAGCCGTCCCAAATTCCCGCAGTACCTTCATGGGGGCTATGATAGACGTTATCCATGGTTTTGATCTTTTCTACAAGTTTGGGTTCTGCATTACCTACAGCAATACTCTTTAAACCAGTTTCAAATAGAGATAGATCATTGAGGGTATCACCGGCAGGAATGACGTTATCTGCATTGAGATGCAATGCTTCAATGAATTTGAGTAGGGTTGGACCTTTGGAAATGCCTTTAGGCATAACATCTAAATAAAGATCAGCCGAAAGAATGCAGTCAAAGCCAGCCTCGGTGATTTTTTCTACCGTGCTGGGCTGAAGTTCTTCTGGTTTATAGTAATAGGAGACACGGCGTTCTGTCTTAACTGGTTGTAATTCAATACCTGGTTCTTGAGCCAACATCTCCTTAATCTTCTCGTTGGCATTCCCCCAAATCTTAGCTACCCAATCTTGTACCTGGGACAAGGGTTTCAAGGTTTTGCCTTCAACAATGGTAGTTCCTACATCACCAATAATATAGTCGGGGTGAGGGAAGTCAGGTTTTTGGCACAGTTGTTGAATAAAATCTAAGTCTCTTCCGGTGACAAAAACCAAGAGTAAATCATCTCGGTTATTTTGCAAGTATTGATAAAAATCAGTACGCTGTTGGTCAGAACCGCCTAAAAATGTACCATCTAAATCAGTGGCTAGGACGAGAGAGTGGTTAGGATTCATCTTATCATTTATCATTTATCATTAAATATTTATCATTGCCACTCAATTGCTACGTTATCATGAAGTCGCTTTTTGTCAAATTACCTTCCTCAGATAATTTGGTCAAAACCGTAGGGCAAAAAACAATGTACCTTATGCTAATGGGAATTACTTTAACTTCTAACTTTTGAGTTTTAAATTGTTATGTCCTTTGCCTCTATTATTCGTAACCTCGAACGTTCTTCTTTAACCGCAGAATTGCTGTCGAAACTACAAAAGAAGCGATCGCTGTTTTTAAATGGTATTCCTCGTTTGCCGAAAGGCTTGGTTGCTTCAGCTTTAGCACTTGCACAAGAGAAACATCTTTTAGTGGTTTGTGCAACCTTAGAAGAGGCAGGGCGCATGGCGACTCAATTAGAGGCAATGGGTTGGCAGACGGTAAATTTTTATCCTACCTCAGAAGCATCTCCCTACGAAGCTTTTAACCTTGAATCAGAGATGATTTGGGGACAGATGCAAGTTCTTTCTGTTCTCATTACCAAACCAGATCATAAAATGGCGATTGTCGCTACAGAAAGAGCGCTACAACCCTATTTACCTCCCCTAGAAGCTTTGCAGGATTACTATGTTAATTTGCAAGGGGGAACTAGTTATGAAACCAAAGCTTTAGAACGCCAGTTAGTTAAGTTGGGTTATGAACGAGTCTCTTTAGTAGAAACAGAGGGGCAGTGGAGTCGGCGCGGGGATTTGGTGGATGTTTTTCCTGTTTCGGCGGAACTACCTGTGCGTTTAGAGTGGTTTGGAGATGAGTTGGAGAAGATTCGGGAATTTGATCCTGTTACCCAGCGTTCCCTTGATGTTATTGGACAGTTATTATTAACTCCAACTAGTTTTGCCCCCATTATTGCTGCGGAGTTGGGGGCAAGGGCAGATTTTCTAGCTTATCTTAACAGTGAAGAACAAGAAGCTTTAAATGAAGGAATTTTACCCAAGGGAATGCAGCGTTTTTTGGGGCTAGCTTATCATCCCCCAGCTTCTTTGCTAGATTATTTACCCACAGATACCTTAATCGCTTTTGATGAGGTAGAACAATGTCGCGCCCATAGTGATCGCTGGGTAGAACACGCCGAAGAGATGAGAACTGAAAGCGATGTACCCAGGATTCATCGTTCCTTAGCTGAGTCTATCACCATTGCCCAAAAGTTTCCTATTCTTTATTTATCAGAACTTGTAGAAGCTGATAGCGAGGGTTTAGATTTATCTAGTCGCCCCCTCCCGGTGACTCCCCACCAGTTTGGTAAATTAGCGGATATTCTCCGGGGTAAGAAAGAAATTTATAGCGGCATCACCTTAGATAAATATGACACCTGGTTAATTTCCGCCCAACCTTCTCGTTCCGTTGCCCTATTGCAAGAACACGATTGCCCTGCCCAGTTTGTTCCTAATCCCCGTGATTACCCAGCCATTGAGAGGTTGCATACCCAACATACTGCTGTAGCCCTGAAATATTCCGGCTTGGCAGAATTAGAAGGATTCGCTTTACCTACCTTCCGCATCGCCCTTGTCACCGACAGAGAATTTTTCGGGCAACATAATTTAGGAACCGCCAGTTACATCCGCAAGCGTCGTCGTGCCGCTTCCAAACAAGTAGACTTAAATAAGTTACGCCCTGGGAATTATGTGGTACACAAAAACCACGGTGTTGGTAAATTTCTGAAGCTGGAAACCTTAGCCAGCAGGGATTATTTGGTAATTCAATATGCCGATGGTTTATTAAGGGTTCCGGCTGATAGCATCGAGGTACTTTCACGCTTGCAGCAGACGGGAAAAGCCCCCCCAGAATTAAATAAAATGACGGGGAAGCTTTGGCACAAAACCAGAAACCGCGCCCGCAAAGCCATCAAAAAACTAGCAGTAGATTTGTTGGAATTATATGCCAAGCGATCGCAACTCGAAGGCTATGCCTATCCCCCTGATTCTCCTTGGCAAGAAGAATTGGAAGATTCTTTCCCTTATCAACCTACCCCAGATCAGCTTAAGGCTGTGCAGGATGTCAAAAGAGATTTAGAAAGCGATCACCCCATGGATCGTTTAGTTTGTGGAGATGTGGGCTTTGGTAAAACCGAAGTGGCAATCCGGGCTATTTTTAAAGTTGTTACTGCTGGTAACAAGCAAGTAGCCTTCCTCGCCCCCACCACCATTCTTACCCAGCAACATTACCATACCCTCAAAGAAAGGTTTGCCCCCTATCCCATCAATGTAGGCTTATTGAACCGCTTCCGTAGTGCCTCAGAAAAGAAGGATATTTTGCAACGTTTAGCCACAGGGGAATTAGATGTAGTGGTAGGAACCCAACAACTTCTAGGCAAAAATGTCCAATTCAAAAACTTAGGGATGTTGGTGGTAGATGAAGAACAAAGGTTTGGGGTAAATCAAAAAGAGAAAATCAAATCCTTAAAAACCCAAGTAGATGTGCTAACCCTCACCGCAACCCCCATCCCCCGCACCCTCTATATGTCCCTCTCTGGCATCCGGGAAATGAGTCTCATTACTACTCCCCCTCCCTCACGCCGCCCCATTAAAACCCACCTTTCCTCCTATAACCCAGAAGCAATTAGAACAGCGATTCGTAATGAATTAGATCGAGGAGGACAGGTATTTTATGTAGTTCCTAGGGTAGAAGGTATTGAAGAACTAGCAGGGAGAATTAGGGAAATGGTTCCCAGCGCAAGAATTGCGATCGCCCACGGGCAAATGCCAGAAGCAGAGTTAGAAGTTACCATGCTAACTTTCAACAACGGCGATGCAGATATCTTAGTTTGCACTACCATCATTGAATCCGGCTTGGATATCCCCAGAGTTAACACTATTATTGTCGAAGATGCCCAAAAATTCGGACTTTCCCAACTCTATCAATTGCGGGGTAGAGTCGGGCGGGCAGGTACACAAGCCCATGCTTGGTTATTGTACCCTAAGAAAAATCAACTCTCCGAAGCTGCTAGAAAGCGTTTACGTGCCTTACAAGAGTTTACCCAACTGGGTTCTGGCTACCAACTAGCCATGCGAGATATGGAAATACGGGGTGTGGGTAGCTTATTGGGGGCAGAACAATCGGGGCAAATGGATATTATCGGTTTTGAGATGTATATGGGGATGTTGACTGAAGCAATTCAAGAAATTCAAGGTCAAGAAATTCCTCAAGTAGAAGATACCCAAATAGACTTACAACTTACTGCTTTTATCCCTGCTGAATACATTAATGATATTGAGCAAAAAATGACTGCTTATCGCACCCTCGCTACTGCTGATAGTTCTGAAGAGTTAGTCCAAATTGCTGCTGATTGGAGTGATCGCTACGGTACAATGCCTCCAGCCGCACAACAATTAATTAGAATTATGGAGTTAAAACAAGTTGCCAAGTCATTAGGGTTTTCTCGCATTAAACCAGAAGGTAAGCAACATATTGTTTTAGAAACACCAATGGCAGAACCGGCTTGGAAGTTATTAAAAGAAAATTTACCACAACATCTCCAATCTCGATTTGTTTATCAACAAAAGAAAGTTGTAGTTAGAGGTTTAGGGGTGGTTAAACCTGCTAAACAGTTAGAAGATTTAATTGATTGGTTAAGTAAGATGCAAGGGGCTTTGCCGGAAACCTTAGTGTTAAAGTAACAAGTAATAAGTTTTGAGTTTTTCTGTACTGGATCAAGATAAATATTGCTTAAGTAATGCTCGTATTCCTGCGCCACTCTTGGAAAGAGAAATAGCTAGGGGAACAGGAGAAGATGGTTTTTGTGTAGTTAATTTAATTATTGAAAAAGGGGCGATCGCTGCTATAAATCCTGCTTCTCCAACGAGTGCTAATCTTCCTGTTTATAACTTGAATAAAGGTATTATATTACCCTGCTTTGTTGATATTCATACCCATTTGGATAAAGGACATATTTGGGCAAGAACTCCTAATCCTGATGGTACATTTAGTAATGCTATCAAAGCTTCCCAAGCTGATGCTGCAAAGTATTGGCGAGGAGAAGATGTTTATCGACGTATGGAGTTTAGTTTAAAATGTAGTTATGTTCATGGCACGAAAGCAATTCGTACTCATATTGATTGTTTTGGTAAACAAGGAGAGATTAGTTTAGCTATTTTTCAAACTTTACAGAAAGAGTGGCAAAACAAGCTCATTCTTCAGGCTGTTTCTTTAGTGACTCTAAATTATTATCAAACTCCCGCCGGCATAAAGCTTGCTGATAAAATTGCTGCTATGGGAGGAATTTTAGGAGGAGTTGCTTATATCAATCCAAAATTATCAGAGCAACTTGATAACTTATTTGTGTTAGCAAAAGAAAGAAATCTCGATCTGGACTTACATACAGATGAAAACGGTGATCCTAACTCCAACTGTTTATATCAAGTAGCGCAAACAGCCCTGAAACATAACTTTCCTAACCGAATAATTTGTGGACATTGTTGTAGTTTAGCCGTACAAGATGAAGCCGTTGTTCAAGACACTTTAAACCTTGTGAAAGAAGCTAACATAGGAATTGTTAGCTTACCTTTGTGTAACCTTTATTTGCAAGATCGACAGCAAAATAAAACTCCCTTTTGGCGAGGTATCACTAGAGTTAAAGAAATCAGTCACCATCATATTCCTCTTGCTTTCGCTAGTGATAATTGTCGTGACCCTTTCTTCGCTTTTGGGGATCTTGATGTTTTAGAAGTCTTTAACCAAGCAGTAAGAATCGCTCAATTAGATATTCCCTACAGTAATAGCATCGATACTGTTACTAAAACTGCTGCTGATCTCATGAAGTTACCCCAATCGGGCAGAATAAAAGTAGGCTTGACGGCAGATTTAATCCTCTTTAAAGGACGCAACTATAACGAATTATTAGCGCGTTCCCAACACAATAGAATAGTGTTGCGGCAAGGAAAACCCCTTACAGCAACTTTACCTGATTATGCAGAGTTAGATGAGCTTGAATGGGTTTGAGAGAGAGCCAAGAAAAGACTTATCCAAAAGCGATAAGCTAATGCCTAGTTGCTAGTTGCTAGTTGCTAAAATCTTATACTTGGTGAGAATATTTTATTTATTGGAGTTCTTTAAGAAATAATCTCAAACTAAACTTAAATCGCGATTTTTTGGGCTAAAAATTGTTGAAGGGCAAAAATACTTTTGAAAATCTCTTTTTAAGAGCGCACCTTTTCCACCATGTACATAATATCATGTCAAGGGAGAATAAATCAAGGTTGTGGTTAATTTTGAGTGAATATAAGTAAAGATTTTATTTAACCTGGTCTACAATCGGAATAATTAAAGATGACCCTTTTTTTAGACCTTTGTTAAGTGATATTAAGGATAATTTGACAACGTATTTCTGGGCTTTGACCTATGGTATATTGAAAACTAAGTTATTAAGATGTGTTATTGTGGCCTTTTTTATACCTAATAATACTTTCAAGTTGAAGCAAGCTACGCAAATTCAGCATATTCCTCCCATTAATTATTTCCTAACAGGTGAGATCGCATCAAGACAAAAAGCCTGGAAAGCACTTTTTCTTTATTAAGAAATTTATCGCTTCTTGACAGAATGACTATTTTCTGTATGATAGTCATTTTTCATCCTCCCCAACAACAAAGCTAGTGTACAAATATTAAATTGAGGAATAGTTTCTACAAACAAAGGTCATCCTTCCCCCCTCAATTGAAAATTGACAGACCATTAGTTAGAAAATATTCTTCAACACACCACGAATTGCTATAAGTGGATAGAGATGATCACAACTTTAGCCACACAGGAGGGAATTAATGAGTAACGATTATGATCGACGCAGAGAACAAATACGTCTTGAAGAAGAAGAACGCCGTGCCGCCGTTGCCAATCGCAATGCTAGTTTAGTCAGAGTAGTACAAATAATTTACTACTTAGTGGGAGCTTTGGGGTTACTACTAATAATTCGTGTACTGCTGCGGCTTTTTAACGCTAACCCAGAAAACCTCTTTGCTCAAATAATCTACGGTCTTTCCACCCCTTTTGTTGCCCCATTTTCCACTCTTTTTCCTACCCCCGGCTTAGGAGAATCGTCGGTATTTGAGATCAATGCTTTAATTGCGATCGCTGCTTATTCGATTTTAGCTTGGTTGTTGGTGCGTTTAATTTGGTTAGTTGGTAGTCGTTCCCGTTAAGCACCAAAAGTACTTAATAGCAATCTTAATCAAATCACTACCAGGAACAAACTCAAAATCAGCTTTGTGTAAATTAGGCGCACCTTGCCAAAATTTAGGATTAACAGTATATAGGCAACAATAGAAAGAATAAATTCCCGTAAATTTAACCAAGTGGTCAAAGATGTTTCCAAACTTAACAAGTCTCACTCAGTAAATGCCAAAGCTGGGGCTTTTTCCTCTTTGGCTAATTTAACAGCGAAAATTCCAGGAAAAATTCCTCTGCGAGTAGTTCTGATTGTACCGTTTGTGGTACAGATTTTCGCTGCGGTAGGCTTAACTGGTTACTTATCTTTCCGCAATGGGCAACAAGCAGTAGAAGATCTAGCTAACCAGCTTAGCGGAGAAATTACCAACCGTATCTCTGACCGTTTAGATAGTTATTTACAAACCCCCCACATAATTAATGAAATTAACGCTCAAAGCACTCGAATTGGTCAATTAAAGCTTCAGGAATCTTCCAGTTTGGAGCAGCATTTCTTAAACCAAATGAAATTATTTGACTCAGTAACTTACATCTATTTAGGTTTTCCTAACGAAGATTTTATTGGCACAGGTAGGGGAAAAGATGATGCCCTAGAAATTGGTATCAGTGGCAACCAGACAAATAATAACTTTAAAACATATACTACCAACGAAAAAGGCGATCGCGCTGAACTACTTTCTTCGGTTCCTAACTATAATTTGCTGACTCGTCCTTGGTATTTAGCCGCAACCACTAAAAAGAAACCTACTTGGGGAGATATTTATCTTTGGGCTGCTCCTTATCCTAACTTAGCTTTACCTGCTGTCAGACCTCTTTACAACGAAGCAGGAGAACTATTGGGGGTTTTTGCTGTGGATCTGTCCCTTTTGGATATCAGCGATTTCCTGCGGACTTTAAAAGTAGGGCGTACAGGAGAGACTTTCATCATTGAACGTGATGGTTTATTAGTAGCTAGTTCCACCTCAGAAAAACCTTATCAAAAAAAACAACTAAAACCGCAACGCCTACCTGCAAAAGAGAGTCAAGAACCTTTAATTGAAGCTACTACAGCCTATTTACAACAAAAATATGATGACCTAAACAACATTAACTCCCCTGGGCAATTTGATTTTAGAATTGCCGGAAACCGTCACAGAGTTAGAGTTACCCCTTTTAGGGATGAGTTTGGTTTGGACTGGTTAATTGTGGTGGTAATTCCTGAAGTTGATTTCATGGCCCAAATCAATGCTAATACTCGTAACACTATTATCCTTTGTCTGGGCGCTCTTGGTATTGCCACCTCTCTAGGTATCCTAACCTCCCGATGGATCACCAAGCCAATTTTGCGCTTAGTGGAAGCTAGCCGTCAAATTTCCCAAGGACAACTAGGACAAACTATCTCTGTAGGAAGTTTCAACGAACTACAAATACTAGCCCGTTCCTTCAACCAAATGGCTGCCCAATTACGGGAATCTTTCACAACTTTAGAACATACCAACGAAGAATTAGAAAAGCGAGTTACCAGGCGTACTTCAGCTTTACAACAATCGGAAGAAAAATTTTCTTTGGCTTTTCGTTCTAGTCCTGATTTGATTGCAATTATAACTCTTCATGAAGGACGCTTCATTGATGCGAATGAGAGCTTTTTACTAGTTACAGGTTATACTCCTGAAGAAATTATTGGCAAAACCACTACAGAACTAAATAATTGGGTTAATTCTAGGGATCGTTACAAAGTTAGCCTGCTATTGAGGAAAAAAGGGGCTATCCGTAACCATGAAATGCGTTTTTATACTAAATCAGGAGAAGTAAGAATCGGACTTTTATCGGCCAGAATCATCAACTTAGAAGATGAAGAATGCTTACTCTCTGTTATCAAAGACATTACAGAACGCAAGCGAGTCCAAGAAGCATTACGGGAAAAAGAAGAATATTTACGCTTAATCCTCGATAACATTCCCCAGCAAGTATTTTGGAAAGATACTAATTTAGTTTTTCAAGGTTGCAATAAAAACTGGTCTGAAGCGACAGGGGTTGATGATCCAGAACACATTATTGGTAAAACCGATTATGATCTCTTACCAAGTCGTGAACAAGCACAATTGTATCGCACCCAAGACCGACGCATAATTAGAACAGATACCCCAGAGTTACATATCATCGAGTTAAAACAAAAACCTTCCCCAGAAGGTAATCCTATCTGGCTCGATCTTAATAAATTCCCTATCCACGATGTCAATGGCAAAGTAGTAGGAATTTTAGGGGTATCAGAAGATATTACCCAACGTAGACTAGCAGAAGAAGCTCTACGTATAGAACAAGAAAAATCTGAGCGCTTGCTACGCAATATATTACCTGTCGCCATTGCCGAAAGATTAAAGCAAGAAATTAATCCCATCGCCGAACAGTTTGAAGAAGCAACCATCCTCTTTGCTGATATAGTTGGTTTTACGCCCCTTTCTGCCCGTATTTCGCCTACAGAATTAGTTAGTTTACTCAATCAAGTGTTTTCCTTGTTTGATCAACTAGCGGAAAAACATTCCTTAGAAAAAATCAAAACCATTGGTGATGCCTATATGGTAGCTGGGGGATTGCCCATGCCCATGGAAAATCATACCGAAGCGATCGCAGAAATGGCTTTAGATATGCAACAAGCAATAGCTGAATTTCAAGAAAGCCTTTATTTAATATTTCCCCAAGAATCTGTAACCAACTTGCAAATTCGCATTGGTATCAATACCGGACCAGTAGTGGCAGGGGTAATCGGTACAACTAAATTTATTTATGATCTTTGGGGAGATCCTGTCAACATTGCTTCCCGCATGGAGTCTTCAGGATTGCCCGGTAAAATTCAAGTTACTACGGAGATTTATGAAAAGTTAAAGAATCGCTACCTATTAGAAAAACGAGGTGTTATTGAGATTAAAGGTAGGGGAAAAATGACAACTTATTGGTTAATAGGGAAAGAATCTAATTAACCTACACCTGGTGCTTTGGTATAACTTGTTATTGAGCAACTTGTAACCCGCTAAAATCATTTCTATACAAGCGTCATTAGGAACTTGATAAAATTATGAGCGAGACTATCTTTAGCAAAATCATCAATAGAGAAATTCCTGCTGATATAGTTTACGAAGACGATCTGGCCCTCGCTTTCAAAGATGTTAACCCCCAAGCACCAGTCCATGTCCTAGTAATTCCCAAAAAGCCAATTTCTCAGTTAGGGGTTTCTACCCCAGAAGATCAAGAACTTTTAGGACATCTTCTCCTCACAGTTAAAGAAGTAGCTCAACAGTTGAACCTCAATAATGGTTATAGAGTAGTTATTAATAACGGTATAGATGGTGGCCAAACCGTAGATCATTTGCACTTACATATTCTTGGTCAGCGTCAAATGAAATGGCCTCCAGGCTAGATCTTTGAGAAAAGTGATTATTCAACCAAATCTGAGAATAAGTTCCCCAGGTTGGTTTTCCGCTCAAAGCTTTGCTCAGAGAGCATTTCTATCTAACTTATGAAAGAGATAAGGAAAACAATCCCCTATTTCCTTTACATTAGTTTACAAGTTTGTTAGGATATAAACATACCAAGCAAGTCAAACAAACTTTAAAGCTTAAAAACCTGAAAAGTTAACGAAACTTCGCTTACATACATACTTTCACGCAATTATCTGAACCATGACAACTACATTACAACGTAGCCAAAGCGCAAGCTCTTGGGAGCGTTTTTGCAGTTGGATCACCAGCACCGAAAACCGCCTCTATGTAGGTTGGTTTGGAGTCATCATGATCCCAACTCTATTAACCGCCACCATTTGCTTCTTAATCGCCTTCGTAGCAGCACCTCCAGTTGACATCGACGGTATCCGCGAACCAGTAGCAGGTTCGTTATTATATGGAAACAACATCATCTCTGGTGCTGTTGTACCTTCATCTAACGCCATCGGCTTACACTTCTACCCAATTTGGGAAGCAGCTTCACTAGATGAGTGGTTGTACAACGGTGGACCATACCAATTGGTAATCTTCCACTTCCTCATCGGCGTATTCTGCTACATGGGACGTGAGTGGGAACTATCCTACCGTTTAGGAATGCGTCCTTGGATCTGTGTAGCTTACTCTGCTCCAGTAGCAGCAGCAAGTGCAGTATTCCTAATCTACCCATTAGGACAAGGAAGTTTCTCTGATGGAATGCCTCTAGGTATCTCTGGAACCTTCAACTTCATGTTTGTCTTCCAAGCTGAGCATAACATCTTAATGCACCCCTTCCATATGTTGGGAGTAGCCGGTGTATTTGGTGGAGCGTTATTCAGTGCCATGCACGGCAGCTTAGTAACATCTAGCTTAGTAAGAGAAACAACCGAAACCGAATCACAAAACTACGGTTACAAATTCGGACAAGAAGAAGAAACCTACAACATCGTTGCAGCACACGGTTATTTTGGTCGTCTCATCTTCCAATATGCCTCCTTCAACAACAGCCGTAGCCTCCACTTCTTACTCGGAGCATGGCCAGTAGTAGGAATCTGGTTCACCGCTTTAGGTATTTCTACCATGGCGTTTAACCTCAACGGATTCAACTTTAACCAGTCAATCCTAGATTCCCAAGGTCGTGTAGTCAACACCTGGGCTGACGTATTAAACCGCGCAAACTTAGGCTTTGAAGTAATGCACGAGCGTAATGCTCACAACTTCCCCTTAGACCTAGCAGCAGGCACCTCTGCACCAGTAGCACTCACTGCCCCAGCTATCAACGGTTAAGTTGCTTGCAACACAATTGAATAGTTAAATAAAAAAGCGTCCTCCATCTACGGAGGGCGCTTTTTTGTGGGGAGAGTTGACACCAAAGCCCTATCATAAAATCCAGCAAATAAACTTCCTAACCCCCACTCCCTCTCTTCCCAAATAACATAAAGACTTGCTGGCAAAATTGTTTGAGCTTTTCTTTCACTTCTTCAGTAGGAGGAGATTTACCAATAAACTGCCAATTATCCACTGTAGAAAGTCGCCAAGCTTCTCCTTGGTGGTTAAATCCGGCTGTTTCTAAACCAATAAGTCCCAAAGAACTATCTAAAGGATCTTGGTGAAAGCGAATCTGTACTAAGATGCTACGACTTTGAAAGCGTCTACTCCAACCAGGGAAATGAAAGCCAATGTCAATGGAATCTGGATCAATAAGATCGAGGGTTTCAGGATCATTTTTCCAGGGTTTTAAATCAGCTTTGGCATCAGGAAATTCTCTTTTAAATAAATTGACAATTGCTGCAATTTTTGTGGTGGCTTCTAAACCTTTAGCTTGTTCTGCGGCGTTCATAATAACTCTCCTCTATAAATATGTTGATCTATTTCTAATCAACTAGAGTAAGCTAAGATTTTCTCAAGAGTAGAGCAATTGCCAACTAAATTAGTAGTTTTTTTCTTTTTCATCTATAGAATTTAACAATAACATGGCTTCATTAGTAGCTTGGACTACAGTTTGTTCCATGTTCATTTTTTCCGTAGTATCTTCAAAAAAGACAATTAGTTCTTGACTCTTTTCATTGTACTTATCACGAAAAATGTAAATATCGAAATATAGAGGGTTTCCGTCAGCGAGAATCCTAGCAATGCCTTTACACTCAAAATTATCACCCTCACCATTCAAGAGGTCTTTAATAGCATCTTCTGCACCCACCAACTCAGGAAATCCTTGACGGGCATCGTTACCTAATGCAACTTGGGCAGGTTTATCAGCAAATGCCTCAACTCCAGAAGAAAGGGTAGTTAGCTTAAACTCTCCATCTATAGTCAAGTATTCTATGTTAGGCAAAGATATTAGTTGATTGAAAAGAGAATTCATGACATCTAATTGAGTTGATAAGCCAATTTACTGTATTAAAATTTACAACCTGGCAATTGCCTTACGAATCAGAGCGCCCAAATATATTTTTCCCAACTAGGGAGAATTGCCAACCATAAAAAAACAAGAAATTCTTACGACTCATAGTCTAACCTATCTTTTGACTCGACTTGCTTAAAGTCTACACTAACAGGTAATCTAAGCTGTCATAACTCAGTTTATTAAATTTTGATTTTTAAAGACTCAATAGTTAAAAACCAAGAGAAAAAGAGGTTAATAAATAATAGTGTCCTTAACTGAAAAGAAGCTAGAAGTAGACTCCCTGTTATGGTTTTATCGAGAGATACAACCGAAAAATCAAAGCAACAAAACCACTACAATTTTTCTCCATGGTATTCCTTCTCAAAGTTTTACCTGGTGTGAAACCATGGTGAATTTAGCTGAAAAAGGATTACCTGGAATCGCACCAGATTGGATTGGTTCAGGTTTTTCTGCCCAGCCAGATGTAAGGGATTTTCCTTATACCCGTGATGCTTTTGTCAGGGCTTTAGGCAATCTTATTAAAGCTTGGAAAATTGAGCAATTTAACTTAGTTATCGAAGGCTTTTTATTGGGGTCTATGGGCTTGTTATACGCTTTGAATAACCCAGAACAAATTGAGCGTCTAGTTATTATTAATACTCCCCTAACTACCACTGCAAAGTTACCTTGGAAGATGAAACAATGGGGACTTCCTTTTGTCGGTGATATGCTTACTCAAGATCCTCTTTTGGTAGATCGTACTTTAGAAAGTGGCAGTGGCTATGTAATTGGTGACAAGAACCTGGATGTTTATCGCCGTCCCTTTCTCAAGAGTTCCGATGCTGGCAGGGCTTTAGTCGCAACAGTAAGAAACTTACAAAAGCAAGATTATTTGCCAGAAATTGAATTCGGTTTACGTAATTGGACTAAACCAGCTTTAATAATTTGGGGAACTGAAGATCCTTGGCTAGATACGGCTGAGGCAGAAAAAGTTGCTAATCTTAATTCTCAGATTGAATTAGTCAAAATAAAAGAAGCTAAACATTATCCCCAAGAGCATTTTTCCTCAGAAGTTAGCGAAGTCATGAGCAATTTTCTCCGTCGTCAAATTTAATGCTAATTATTGCCAGTTACTAGTTGCTAATAGTTTTCTTCCGATTTCCGATTCCCTATTCCTTGTTCTAAATGTTTTTGGCAACAACACAAGTTGAACCGCGTCTGTTTTGGTTTTCAGCCCTCTTTGCCCTTAGTTTAGCCCTAGTTCATATTTATGCAGGCAAACTAAAGTTTTTAGGTGGTGTTCCTCGTAGTTACTGGCTTTCTATGGCTAGTGGTGTGTCAGTAGCCTATGTTTTCGTACACCTACTACCTGACTTAGGTGAAAAACAAATAACCATCAACCAAACAGGTATTTTGGGTTTTATTGAACACCACGTTTATTTATTAGCCCTTCTTGGTTTAAGTATTTTTTATGGTTTAGAAAGTTTGGTTACAAAGTCTCAAAAAGAGCAAAATAATCTTGCCAAAGCAAAGATTTTCTGGCTTCATATTGGTTCTTTTGCTCTTTACAATGCTCTAATTGGCTACTTACTACTCCATCGTGAAACCCCTGGCTTACTAAGCTTAATCTCATTTTTTGTCGCCATGGCTCTACATTTTCTGGTTAACGATTATGGCTTGCGAGAAGACCATCAACAAAATTATCACAAAATTGGTCGCTGGATTTTAGCAGCAGCAATTATCATAGGGTGGGTAATTGGGGCAGGAACAGAAATTTCTGAGGCAGCGATCGCAGTTTTGTTTGCTTTCTTAGCAGGGGGCATTATCCTTAATATTTTGAAAGAAGAGTTACCCGAAGAGCGTAAGAGCCGTTTTTGGGCCTTTACTGTCGGTGTAGCTGCCTATACAGTAATTTTACTTCTTCTTGATGTCTAAAGTATTGGAACAATTGAGGGTAAAAGGGGTCTTTTAGTAGAAGTGGGAGTGTCTCAACATTATTCAGAATTAGAAAGTTAGCCCAAAGAAAAAGTCTTAGCCCCTATTGCCTGTTGCCTCAAGATCAATAATTTTATGAAGAGGCGAATTTAGTATGACGTGTGAGGAGAAAAGATTGATGCTTTATAGTGCAGTACGCCCCTTGTTAGTGTTGTTAGGAGCTAGTTCTGCTAATTTTTTGTTCGCTAATGTAAGTTGGGGGCAATCTTCTGTTACAGAAGAAGTAATCACCGCAATTTTAGAAGCCCCGGATCTCCAAGAATCAACCCAACCCCATTACGGTACATTTGTCGATGAGGCGGGACACCCTTTAGAAACGAAAATAGAATTTACCCAAAGGGGTGTTGACGGAATCGAAAAGGATAAATCGGTTTCTTTTTATTTTGGACCAAAACAGCCTATACCCACTGTCTTACAAGGGCCTACCCGTCCCCATGTTGTTGAAGCAGCTAATAATGTTGAAGGGGGTTTTAATGTTGTTGTTGGTTCCCAAGTAAAGCTTAGTGAAAATCAGTCTGTTCAAGCAGAAATACGGGGTGGTAGTGCAGTATTAGGTGCTGATGTTAGTTATACCCAAACCTTTGATTCTCCCCAAGAAGGTGTTAGTGCTAATATTTTCAACCAACGTTCCTTTTCTCCTAGTTTTGAAGAAGGAGAACAAGATGTTAATTTACCCAATGGAGATACTCCTTGGATACATCGTTTAGGAGGCGGTGTAGAATATTTCGCCCCGGTTAGCGAAGAAATTGATGGGGCAGTGGGCATAAACTACCAGCGAGTTTCAGCTAGGGATGGGGTATTTAGTTCCGATCTTCAACCTGTGGATGAGTTTGGCAACCAGCTTACGGTTAGTAATAATGGGCAAGAAGATTTACTAACCCTCAACTTAGCTAGCGAATACGATACCCGTAACCGTGAGACGGATACCACAGAAGGTACAAGGATTAGGTTAGGGTTGGATCAGGCTGTTCCTATCGGCGATGCTAGTATTGATTTTACTCGTCTCAAAGCTAACTATACCCAATATATTCCTGTCTCTCTTTTTGGTTTTCAAGAAGGGCCACGCACTTTAGTTATTAACCTTCAAGGAGGGCATATGTTTGGGGATGTACCTGCCTACGAAGCCTTCAACCCCACAGCCGCAGGTTTTAACGGGGGAGAAATTGCTACTAGTCGCAGTTTTATTCAAGGTAGTGCAGAATATCGTTTCCCAGTCTTTTCTTTCATGGCTTTTGATGAAGATATTGATGTGGGGGGAATGTTTTTTGTTGACTATGCTGACAGTTTAGGAACTCAAGGAGATGTCATTGGTAAGCCTGGTATCGTTCGTAGTAAACCTGGACAAGGTTTAGGCTATGGTTTAGGATTTCGGGCTAATTCCCCATTTGGCATCATTCGCATCGAATTTGGTTTAAATGATGATGGTGGTGGCAGGGTTAATGTTGGTATTGGGGAAAGATTTTAATTTTGCTAATGGCTAGTTGCTAATGGCTAGTTGCTAGTTGCTGACAGGGAATATTACTTATTACTTTTCCTCGTCAACTATAGCCAAGGCTGATTGTACCAGGCGATCGCAAAACTTCTACTGCTGCACCAGGAGAGTTGAGGCGTATTCTTAAGTCTCCTTGGGCTGTGACTCCAACCACTACCCCAGGAAAACCATCTACCACAACCCTGCGTCCTTTACTGCTAAGGATTTGTAAATAGGATGGCAGTATCCTTTCTATACCTATAGCTAAATATTGTTGGTATCCCCAGATAATGCCGTGGGCTACCACAGCCGCCAAACTCTCTAAGGAAGTAATTTGCGATCGCGGTTGTAGATTAATACCTGTTTCTGGTACAGAATTTTTCCAGTTAATGCCTACGCCAATTACTACTTGGCTAATGTACCCATTTTGAATGCGAGTTTCGCTGAGAATTCCCCCTAGTTTTTTCTGGTTCAAAAGCAAATCATTAGGCCATTTTAGGTTAACAGGGACATCTTTGGTGCGCAAAGTTTGAGCAATGCCCCAAGCTGTACAAAGAGTTAATTGATTACTATTAGTCGCTAATAACTGTGTAGATAAAGCTAAAGATAAGTACAAACCTCCCCAAGAAGACTGCCACTGCCTGCCCCACTGACCTTTTCCCGCAGTTTGTTGTCCGGCTATAACTACTCTGGGGGCAAGTTTTCCTTCATCTAAGAGTTGCCAAAGTTTTTGGTTGGTAGAAGGGAGAGAGGGAAAATAATCTAAGGGTAAATCAAAAGCTTCTTCACCCCATAACTTTTGTCGCTTTTGGTGAAAAGTTTGCTTATTAAATTGCACCACGGTTGCCAATGATCAGTTATCAATTATCAATTACAAACTAGAGTTTAAATTGGGTTGCCTGTCTGTTATGGATGTCACGCTATCATTAAGAGCAAATGATCAATGTTTAATGATAAATGGTAAATGACAAAGCTTCTGGTTGGCAATGGCAGACCTGGCAAGGGCTACCTTATTTAACCTGTGACTTGCTAGAACAATGGCAGCACGGCTTTTTTACTCAGCAGTTTTGCCCTCAGCTTCCGGAAGAAATAGTTGCTGTTTTTAATCCTCAATACCAAGCTTATCGAGTTAAACAAGTTCATGGTTCGCGAGTGATCACACCATGGGAAATTGAGGCAGCACAAAAAGAAGGTTTTGAACTCGCAGAAAACGGTTATCCTCCTGCTGATGCCATTTTCACAGATCAACCCCAACAAGCCGTTTTCGTTGCCAGTGCTGATTGTACTCCAGTTTTGATTGGTGATCTTAAAAGCAAAAAAGTGGCAGCAATTCATGCTGGTTGGCGGGGGACAGCAAAAAGAATTGTTCCTGAAGCGATCGCCCGTTTTGTGGTTTCTGGTAGTAAGCTTGAAGATTTACGAATTGCGATGGGGCCAGCTATTGCTGGGCAAGTTTATCAAGTTTCTGAGAAAGTGGCCACAGAAGTAGGGGCAAGCGTAATTGATTCTCAAGAAACAATTATTACTACTCTCCAACAGTTACCTAATTCTCCCCTATTGCCTGATACTCATCCTGGTAGAGTTAAACTTGATGTACGACGTATCAATGCCCTGCAACTTGAAGGTTTAGGTATTAATCCAGAACAAGTTGCGATCGCCCCTCATTGTACCTATCAGCAGCCAGAATATTTTTTCTCTTACCGTCGTAGTAAAGAGAAGAAGGTTCAATGGTCTGGCATTGTGAGTAATTAAATTGACAATGGATAAACTACTAGTGAACTTTACTTCTACAAGTTATTTTTCTCAAACTTCTTGGGAAAAGTTACCAGAAGAATGGGTTTTAGAGTCAAGGCTTAAAGGCCCAGCCCCGGCGTAAATAGTCATCAACAAGCCGCCAATCAGTGCTAAGTTTTTGAGAAAATTGTTTAGTTCCCCTTCAACACCAGGATTATGAAAAACCAGAGTTGCAGGAATGAGGAAAACAATTAATAAAATTGCCCCAATACGAACTTTATAACCCAATACTAAGGATAATCCCCCTAGTAACTGAAAGATAATGGTAAATACCAACAATAATCCAGCTAAAGGTAAACCTTTACTAGCCATCATTTGTTGAGTGTCTGCGAAACCAAGAATTTTGCCAATTCCAGAGTTTAAGAAAATTATCGCTAAGAAAATACGTCCGGCTAAAGGAATATAGTTCATTTTTTCAAGTTATTTAATGATTACTTCAAGACAACAGCATAGCCTTAGATTTAAAGTTTTAGAGGAAATTGCCGTCTTTGACTAGGAACCATGAATGCTATGCTGTTTGAGCTGAGGTTAGTAAGAAAAGAACAGACAAATTAGATTTTGCACAATCACCTACCGAATTTTTAACTTATTTATCTACTACTTAACAATTGAGATCCTCCTTTAGAAGGAATCTATTATGTAACCTCAGTAATAAAAATATGGTGGTGTAATCTAGAAACTTTCGACCTAACGAGTATAATGTCAGTTAACAAAGTGCAACCGAAATTAATTATTCATGGTGGAGCAGGAAGCTCCTTAAAAGATCAAAAAGGGATTCAAGCTATACGTGAAGTGCTTCACGGCATAGTTAAACAAATTTATACAGCTCTATCAAATAATATTAGCGCGACTGAGGCAGTAATTTTAGGTTGTCAGTTATTAGAAGATAATTCTCGTTTTAATGCTGGAACAGGTTCTGTTTTGCAATCTGATGGGCAAATTCGCATGAGTGCAGCTTTAATGGAAGGGTCTACCCAGCGTTTTAGTGGCGTAATTAACGTCTCTCGCGTACAACATCCTATTGATTTAGCCTCTGCTTTGCAAAGAGAAACTGACCGCATTCTCTCTGATTTTGGTGCAGCAGAACTATCACGAGAACTAAATTTACCCTTATATGATCCCTTAACGGATCTACGCTTGCAAGAATGGATGCAAGAAAGGCGAAATAATTTCCAAAGGGCCATGGCTGGAGTAGTGGCAGAAACTGAATTAGCCTCCCCTAGCGAAGCAAGACGGGGAACTATTGGTGTTGTTGCCCTTGATTGTTTAGGCAACTTGGCAGTGGGTACTTCCACAGGGGGTAAAGGATTAGAACGTATTGGTAGAGTAAGCGACTCCGCTATGCCAGCAGGGAACTATGCTACAAGTAAAGCTGCGGTTAGTTGTACTGGAATTGGTGAAGACATTATTGATGAATGTTTAGCAGCGAAGGTGGTAATTAGAGTCAGCGATGGTATGTCTTTAGAAAAGGCGATGGAACGTTCTTTTACAGAATGCCAAGAGAATCAAAGAGATTTGGGGGCGATATCCATAGAAGCTGACGGCACAATATCTTGGGGTAAAACTAGTGAGGTTTTGCTAGCTGCTTACCATAACGGTGAAGATATTGGTGATACTTTGGAATGGGATGGTAATGGTGGCTTAGTTGGTACTGTTTAAGTGAACAAAAATGCGATTAATGACGTTAAAGTAATAAAAACCTAAAATCCTCAACTCATGAAGGACCGACTTTTTAGAACAGTTGTTTTATTTATTGTTCTCACTGTTTTATTCGCCATTCTAGAGCGTTTTTGGCCAAGTATTCCCAATCAGCGTAAATGGAGACAGGGCTTTGGTGTAGATACCTTATATTGGTTCGTCACCCCCCTGATTAGCCAAATTTTAAGTATGGCTTCCATTGCCCTAATTTTAGTACCATTTTATCTTGTACTAGGACGCTCCCTCGCTTGGGAAGATGTACTTGTAGGCTATGGTTCCTTTGCGGAAATGCCCCTTTGGGGTCAAGGTTTAATCGCCATTGTTGTGGGAGATTTTATTGGTTACTGGACTCACCGTTGGCATCATACTAGTCAACTTTGGGATTACCACGCAGTTCACCATAGTTCTAAAACCCTAGATTGGCTTTCGGCTGTACGTTTGCATCCTGTTAATGATGTGATTTCGCGAGTGATGCAGGCTTCTCCCCTTTTGCTTTTAGGAATGTCGCCTTTAGCTGTAGAACTTTATGTTCCTTTCCTCTCCGCCTATGTGGCCTTAATTCATGCTAACGTTTCTTGGACTTATGGCCCTTTTCGCTATGTCCTTGCTAGTCCAGCTTATCATCGCTGGCATCATACTAACGACAAGGGAGCAAGAGGGAAAAACTTTGCGGGACTCTTCCCTATTTATGATCTGATTTTTGGCACTTTCTATATGCCTCAAGGTAAACAACCAAGCAATTTTGGTATTTCTGGCGAGGCAATGACAGAGAATTTCTTTGATCAATTGCTGTATCCTTTCCGCAGGTGGAAGTTACTTAGAAAGTTGAGGAGAAGGCAGAAGGCGAAAGCTAGTAGGTAGGATTATTTTTTCTCCCAAGCCTCCTTAGCCCCCCAATGCCCTAACGCCTTTGTTGCAGCTTACGATAAACCTCTTTAATATCAACGTTATGGTGGGCTAGGGCAACCAGGGTATGATAAAAAAGGTCTGCTACCTCACTAGCAATCTCTTCTGGTTGGTCATCCTTACAAGCCATGACAACTTCAGCAGATTCTTCCCCTATTTTTTTGAGAATCTTATTATCCCCACCTTGCAATAACTTGCGGGTATAGGAACCTTCTGTTGGATTATCCCGGCGATCGCAAATTACTTCATACACTTGAGATAAAGTATCAGCCGGAGGTGCTGCTTTGGTATCTTGGAGCTGGTGAAAGCAGCTACGTTCTCCTTTATGACAAGCAATATCCCCAATTTGCTCTACGGTAACGAGCAAAGCATCGCTATCACAATCATACCTGAGTGATCGCACTTTTTGGAGGTGGCCAGAAGTTGCTCCTTTGTGCCATAACTCCTGACGAGAACGACTCCAGAACCAAGTTTCTCCAGTATCTAAGGTTTTTTGCAGAGATTCTTTATTCATCCAAGCCATCATTAATACCGCACCATCTAAATAGTCTTGCACAATAGCAGGTACTAAACCCTGGTGGTTATAACGAATTTTCTCGACGGGAATAGCTTGTTGCCAAGAGTTGGTTTTTGTAGTAGACACCATAATATTTTTAGTTATAGGAAATTATTATTTATTATTTGTAGATTAATTTATGGAATTGTTATTTTTGAGGTTTAAATATGGAAAAGTGGTACAAAAAAGACCTCGCTTATATTCATGATGTTGGTTTTGGGGATTGGGTTCTTAAATCCGTCCCTAGTATCTTAGAAATTCTCCATCACCAGAAAATTCTAACAGGTTTAGTAGTAGATTTAGGTTGCGGTAGTGGATTGTTAGCACAGGAATTAGTTAGGGCTGACTATGAAGTTTTGGGTGTTGATATTTCTTCTGCAATAGTTGAAATTGCCCGGCAGAAAGTACCGGAAGTACAATTTCAAGTAGAATCTCTGTTTAAAGTAGAAATTCCCCCTTGTGAGGCTGTTACTGCCATTGGTGAATGCTTCAATTACCTTTTTGATGCCGACAACAATTTAACCACACTAGTTCAACTTTTTACTCGTATCTATAAAGCTTTAACTCCTGGCGGTGTATTGATTTTTGATATTGCTGAACCAGGACAAGTTGCACCAGGAACTAAGACTAAATGGTTTACCGAAGGAGAAAATTGGTTAGTTTTAGTAGAAAAGGAAGAAGATACTCAAAAGAATATCTTAACTCGCTACATTAGTTGTTTTTGTAAAGAAGGAGAATTATATAGGCGAGATAATGAAGTGCATTTCTTGCAATTGTATAAAGCAAAGGAATTAATTGAAGAACTTCATAAGATTGGTTTCAAAGTTGAAGTTAAGGATAGTTATGGCTTTTTTAAGTTACCCAAAGCTCATCAAGTTCTCATTGCTTATAAACCAAAACCCTAACTAACATGACTCTGAATAATAAGAACCTTTTTTAAGTAAAGAGAGGTTATAGCCCTGAAACTGTAAGAACATTTTACAAATCATCTTCAGAAATCATCGTCGCAAAACCAACAAAAGGTTGGTCTGCGATCGCACCATTTTCTACTTCTCGTAAAATACTTTGCCAATCCTCTCTAGCTGAGGAGTTAGGGTTCGCCTCTAATAATTTTGCCAAACTATTCAAAGCTGAATACCAAACACCTTCCTCTGCAAAAGAAACAGGTTGTTTAGATAATGGCTGTTGTTTAATTCCAGTAACTTCTGGGCTTTCGTCTAATCTAATTAGTCCAGAAAAATGGGGATTTCTGGCTAGATCGGTATCTGCTGGATTACAAAAAACCATGATTTGCCAGACATAATTCTTACCTGGTTCTAATTTAGCAGCCTGTTCACTTTCCGGAATCTTAACTCCAACTATACCTGGTTTTTCGGGTAACTCAAAATAACCGAAAAACACCTCTTCAGTTTCTCTTTTACCTTTCTCATCAACAGCCACAATTTCTTTTAATAACAAACTTGCTTTCATCTTAGGATTATTGGCATCCTGAGACTGACTAGGTACATTAAAAAATACCGTTGTCATTGGTTCTACTGTGACAGGGATATCTTCATCTTTAGCAACTTGACCTTGTGCTTCTGGATCTGGTGGTAGTAGAGAGGTTACTTTTGCATCAGGAGCAAGACAACCACCACGTCTGGCCCCTGGTCTTCTTCTGCCCCCAACTCTGTAGCGACTTCTACGGCGAAATGTTAATCTTGCTAATAATAAATCTGATGGCTGGTCTAACCTGGTAGTGGATAGACTAGATGGTGAATATGCTAATGTCGGTAAACTGCTGCCCATCGTCAAAAAGACAGCTAAAAGTAAAGTGAGTTTGTGTATGTGCAAAAAAGACTTCATTGCCTAATTCCTCTAATGCAGATTGCTTAAGTTTTAATTTTAATATTTTGCTTTAGCTTTTGAGACTACCAATTTTCAAAGGGAGTTTCCGCAAATTCACAGGAATTATTTTTTTTGTTTAATATAATCAACTTTCAATTATCTAAGTAAAATGCAAAGACGACCTCTTACTTTCTAGTAAAAAAGAAGAGTTGGGTCGCCTTTGTCCTTATCTTTAAATAAGTTGCTTACCTCTCAAACAACTTTGCTTTATCGGTCAATACTAATAATCCAACTACCAAGATAAAGAGGTAAAGGAACATCATCAGGTGCTAAAGCCCCAGCATGGAAATAGTAAGTACCACCGAAGAAAGGATTCCTAACATTGTGAAGTACCGCTTCTAAACCAGTATCAGCAGGTATAGCTTCTTCTAACTCGAAGCGAATTTGGTAATTTTCTTTATCCCACTGCATACTTTTTAGAGGCAAGGTTTCACCGTTAGCACGAATTTCCATTTTGCCTTCCCTGTCATCAAACTTACCGTTATAGTAATCGGGATATTTAATGATCAACGTTTTAATAGGCTTTTTAACTTTCTTGGCTGCGATCCTTAACTTGTATCTGTCAAAGTTGTTAGGTTGTCCCCCAAAATCTAAGTGATAGCTGAGGATATCAGGTCTTTCAATGCCACTGAAAAGAGTTACGCCACCATCAGCCTTGACTAGAGTAGGAATACCCGCACCAACCAAACAACTCGTTACAGCCAAAACAGAAAGGATAATTCGTTTAGTAAGTTTTTTAGTAAACATCTTTTAGCTCTAGATAGGTTAATATTTGCAACAAAGTAACTAATCTTTACTCTTCGTAGACTTTAGCATCTCTAAAGCCTTAGTTGTATTAATCGACGTTAACAAAACTTGAAAGTGCCAGCAGAAATTCACGGGCAAAACTATAAGACAAGTTAAAGAACATTATAGAAAACTGGGGATCAGCCTAAGATGCCAATAGTAAGTAGAGAAGGTGAGAAATCAAAATCAGGATTGACATAAAAACCTAAATATGTTCGGCTTTGGCCTATACTTTTGATCTTAAACCAGTTAATTAAGGAGAGTTCATGAAAATAGCGGTTGCCAAAGAAATTGAAGTTGGTGAACGTCGAGTAGCCTTAATTCCAGATACCGTAGCTAAACTAACTAAAAAAGGTTGGGAAATTTGGGTAGAAAAGGGCGCAGGAGAAGCTTCTTTATTTGAAGATGAAGCTTATCAAGAGGCTGGAGCTAAATTAGTTTCTGATACTATGGCTCTTTGGACAGAAGCAGATATTATCCTTAAAGTAGCTTCCCCCAAAGATGAAGAAATTGAACGCTTATCCCAAGGGCAAACCTTAATCAGTTTACTTAACCCTTTAGGAAAACCAGAACAAGTTAAAAAGTTGGCCGACAAGAAAGTAACCACTTTTGCGATGGAGTTGATTCCTCGTACTAGTCGCGCCCAAAGCATGGATGTTCTTTCTTCTCAAGCTGGGGTAGCTGGTTACAAGGCGGTTTTAATTGCTGCTGCGGCACTACCAAAATTTTTTCCGATGCTTACTACTGCCGCCGGCACTATTCGTCCGGCGAAAGTATTTATCATTGGGGCTGGGGTAGCTGGATTACAAGCGATCGCCACAGCCAGAAGATTAGGGGCAATGGTAGAAGCTTTTGATATTCGCCCTGCGGTTAAAGAAGAAGTACAAAGCTTAGGGGCGAAGTTTGTAGAGGTTAAGTTAGAGGAAGATACCGTAGCTGAAGGTGGTTACGCGAAAGAAGTTTCTGACGACTCCAAAAAACGTTCTCAAGAATTAATCGCTGAAAGTGTCAAAAATGCTGATGTGGTAATTACCACTGCCCAAGTACCTGGCAGAAAAGCTCCTATTTTAGTCACAGAATCTATGGTAGCTAATATGAAACCAGGGGCAGTAATCGTTGATCTAGCTGGGGAACAAGGGGGAAATTGTGAGTTAACCGAAGCCGGTAAAGATGTTCAACATTATGGCGTAACTATAATTGGACCTATCAACTTACCTTCTTCTGTACCTGTTCACGCTAGCCAGATGTATGCCAAAAATATCTCAACTTTGCTAGAGTTCCTAATTAAAGAAAGTGAATTGCAACTAGATTTTGCAGACAATATTACTGATAGCACCTGCCTCACCTACGACGGCGAAATACGTAACGAAAGAGTTAAAGGTGCTTTAGAAGTTGCCGTAGGGTAGTGTCAATTTTTAATTGGCGGGTATTAAGGATATCTTTCACACTTTAATCTGAATACAGCAAGAAACAAGTACTAAAACATTAGCAAAACTTTTGCCTCGTCCTCTAAAAATCTCCAATCTATAATCAAGTACAAAATGACATCAACATTAATAGCAAGCTTATTCATCTTCGTGTTGGCAGGTTTTGTTGGCTTTGAAGTCATCAATAAAGTACCACCAACTCTCCATACTCCTTTAATGTCTGGGGCCAATGCCATTTCTGGTATTGCTGTCATTGGTGCTTTACTAATCTCTAGCGCGAGCGATTCTCCCCTCACAGTTATTTTAGGTTTAATCGCTGTGGTATTAGCCACAATTAATGTCGTGGGTGGTTTCTTAGTCACCGATAGGATGCTGCAAATGTTTAAGAAAAAGGAGGCTAAAGCATGAATATAGTTGAATTTTTACCCACAGGGATACAGCTTAGTTATTTAGTTGCTGCTTCTTTGTTTATTATTGGCTTAAAAAAGCTTGGTTCTCCAGCTACGGCGCGTAATGGGAACTTACTTGCGGCTGTGGGAATGTTTTTAGCGGTGGTAGTTACCTTATTAGATAGCCAAGTATTGAACTACCAAATGGTACTCATTGCGATCGCCATTGGTTCAGTGATTGGCGCAGTTATTGCCCGTGCCGTTTCCATGACAGCCATGCCGCAAATGGTTGGCTTACTTAATGGCTTGGGTGGTGCAGCTTCAGCTTTAGTTGCTGTCGGCGAGTTTTGGCGTTTATTACATTCTCCCCAAGCAGTACCCCTTGATGCCACCATTACCGTTATTCTAGGTATCTTAATTGGCGGCGTTACTCTCACAGGAAGCTTAGTAGCAGTAGGTAAGTTGCAAGGGCTTATCTCTGGTAAACCAGTACAATTTCCTCTTCAACAACCAATCAATGCCCTACTACTAATTAGTTTCTTGGTTTGTAGTGGCTTTTTACTCGTCACCCCAGAAAGCCAACCTATTTTCCTTGCTTCTATTGCCATCTCTTCAATTTTAGGAATTTTATTCGTCCTTCCCATCGGTGGAGGAGATATGCCTGTAGTTATCTCCTTGCTTAATTCCTTATCGGGTTTAGCAGCTAGTGCCGCTGGTTTTGTAGTAATGAACAATATGCTCATCGTTGCTGGTGCTTTAGTAGGCACTTCCGGCTTAATCCTCACCCAAATCATGTGTAAAGGGATGAACCGTACCTTAAGCAGTGTCCTTTTTGGTGCTTTTGGTGGTGGTAATACCTCTAGTACTGGTGGTGCTAGCGGTGACATGGGGGATCAAGTAGTCCGTTCCATTGGCGCTGAAGAAGGAGCTATGATGATCGGTTATGCTCGTTCTGTGGTAATTGTACCCGGTTACGGCATGGCTGTTGCTCAAGCACAACACGCTGTTAAGGAATTATCAGATCAGTTAGAGAAATTGGGGGTAGAGGTTAAGTATGCGATCCATCCCGTAGCAGGAAGGATGCCAGGGCATATGAATGTTTTACTAGCAGAAGCGAATGTTCCTTATCCTCAACTTTATGATATGGAGGATATTAATCCTCAGTTTGACCAAACCGATGTCGCTTTAGTTATCGGTGCAAATGATGTGGTTAACCCTGCTGCCCGTTCTGATCAAGGTAGCCCTATTTATGGTATGCCCATTTTAGAAGTAGACCGGGCTAAAAATACCATTGTCATTAAGCGTGGTATGAGTGCTGGTTTTTCTGGTGTCCAAAATGAGCTATTTTTCAAAGATAAAACAATGATGCTTTTTGGCAGTGCTAAAGAGATTGTTGGGCAATTAGCTGAAGAAGTTAAGCAGCTTTAATTCAGCTAAATAGCAAAAGTTAAAAAAAGATTAAAATTATTTTTTGCTTTACTTTTGCAGCACTTTTTAATAAATAGCTTATTAGAAGATTTTATAGTCTCAGAATAAGCTATTTTTTTCTTGGAAAATATTAGCGATCTTGGTTAAGATATGTTAAAAGATATATAAGTTTTTATCAAAAAGCCATGGAACAGGAGATTTAAGTGGGTTACTCTGTTGAGGTAAATGGAGACAACTTTCGCAGTGAAGTTATCGAAAAGTCTTTTGAAAAATTAGTCTTAGTAGACTTTTTTGCTACTTGGTGTGGCCCTTGCAAACTGCTTAAGCCAATTTTAGAGAAACTGGTTAAAGAATATGATTTTGTCTTTGCGAAGGTGGATATTGACCAAAACCAAGACTTAGCAGACAAGTTTAAAGTAGAAGGAGTTCCTGATGTCAGGATTTTTAACAAAGGAGAAATGCTGCCAGGATTTGTTGGGGTTTTTCAAGAATCTCAAATTAGAGATTTACTAGAGAAATTAAATCTCACTTCAAGTTTAGAACAAGGATTAACAGAGGCTAAGGTTTCTGTAGCAATGGGAGATATGCAGGCAGCAAAAAGGATTTACGATAGCTTGTTTGCAATGTATCCTGATAACAGCAGATTAGTTATTGAAGCGGCTAAATTTCTGATTCGTTGTAACCAATTAGATGCTGCTAATAACTTTTTGAGTCGAGTCAGCATTGAAGATCAAGAATACGCAGCTAAAGTACAGGGAATTAAAGCCCTAATTCAGTTTAAGTTAGAAGCTGATCATCCTGGCGAAAATGAATTAGATCAACTTTATACCAAAGCAGCAGGGCTAGCGGTTAAAGAAGAATATGAACAAGCTTTAACAATATTTTTAGATATTGTTGGCAGGAGTCGACAGTATAAACAAGATGGGGCGAGAAAAGCGATGTTAGCTATTTTTGATCTATTAGGTAAAAAACACCGTCTAACTCAAATTTATCAGCAAGAATTGATGCTAACTTTGTATTAGGAACCAGGAAAAACTAAAACTAGAAACTAGCAACCAGTAATTAACCTTCAACAATGATTTTAGCAATCATACCTGCACCACGATGGGGTTGACAATAATAATCATATTCTCCAGCCGGAGTGTCTTCTGGAAACTGGGTAGAATATGATTGACCTGTAGAAAACATCAACTTGGGATTAGAAAGTTGTCTTGCTAAAGAACTATCTCCATTAGGTACTCTCCAAAAGATAACATTGTGAGGAGCTAGTTTATTCATCACAAATTTAACTGTGTTTCCTGGCTTAATAGTAAGAGTTTCCGGGACAAATTTTAACTCGCCACTATCGGTCCCCATTTTAACAGTATAGGTTTGAGCTTGGGCTGGTTGAACTGAGAGAATTAATGTTGCTATAACAAACATTAATATGGTTAGTTGTTTTAGTATTTTCTTGATCAACTTACTTGTTTCCTTTTTGAAGAAGATTTTTAATAAAAAACGGTAACAAACAGTTCATAAAAAATTATCTGTCTGTACCGTTTCTATTACCTATTACATAGATATCTTTAACTATTCTGAGGCTTAATTGTAAACCTTACCACCTCCCCAGACCTTGCCGAGTATCTTCTGTTGTACAAGAATGTGACCAGCAATATCTTCTAAATCCTCTTCAGTAAGATTTCTCATAGAGAGCCAAATATCAGATCGACTAGTATTAGGATGTATCTCCTTTAGGTCAACTTCTCCATCATAACTAGTTGGGTTTTCCATGTAATCAACTAATGCCAACACATTATCACGACGAGGTTCAGCACCTTCGAGGGCTTCTTGATTTAAGGTAACATTAGGATTGGTTTTAGTTCTGCCCGCAGCATGACACTTAGAACAGGTATTGCGAAACAATCGCTGTCCTTGATCAAGCTGTTTTGTACTAAAAACGACTTCTTCCCCCCCTTCATTTAAGGGTACTGTGCGGAGACTTTCTTCTAGTTCATAAGCAGAAGCATTGGCAATACCTAATTGAAAGGTAAACAATAAAGTCGCTACAGTTACCCATAAAAGTCGCTTTAGGTTGGTTCTCCTAAAAAAATTTGGCTTTTTCATGATTGTTGGTTTTATACAGCAATAACTCAATCTATTTATTTCATCCCAGCTAGGATTAGGTGAAATAAGCACTTTAAAAGAGCGTTTTAGAATAGTCTTCTTAAGCTAATAATTTACGCTTCAAGCTTGATATAGCGCAATTCATAGACAAATGAAGTTAGTTTCTGCGATGATTGTCGCAAAATTCTTGACGAGCTTTTGCCTAGCTGTAAAGAAACTATAGAGTTGTTCTCATAAATATCATGCCATGAGCAATGAGCAATGATGACTGATAACTGATCATTGATAACTGTTAATTTATGTTAAGTAGGGGCGACAAATAGATAAGGAATTATGAAGATTAACCACATCACCAATAACTGCAATAGCTGGGGCTTCAAAATTACTTTCTTCTACTTGCTTGACAATGGTTTCTAAAGAACCAATTAATTGCTGTTGTTCTGGTCTAGTTCCCCAACGTACTAGGGCAATGGGGGTTGTAGCTGATAAACCTGCTGTTTGTAGTTCTTGAAGTATATTGGGTAGGTTGTGAACCCCCATGTAAATAACAATAGTTTCTGAACCTTTAGCGATCGCACTCCAATCTACTTGAGGACGGTATTTACCTGCTGACTCATGACCTGTAACGAAGGTAACGGAGGAACTATGATGACGATGGGTAATAGGAATCCCCGCATAGGCAGGGGCAGCGATACCAGAAGTTATTCCTGGTACAACTTCTACCGAAACTCCGGCTGCTACCAAGTCTTGCATTTCTTCTCCACCACGGCCAAATACAAAGGGATCACCACCTTTGAGGCGTACTACCACAGCGTTGGTTTGAGCTTTTTCTATTAGTAGCTTAGTGGTTTCATCTTGCAATTTTGAATGACGACCTCTTCTTTTCCCTGCGTCAATACGTTCGGCACGAGAACTAATCATCCCTAAAATTGGTTCGCTGACTAAAGCATCATAAACAACTACATCAGCGTGTTCAAGTAAGGTTTTCCCTTTTAAAGTAAAAAGTCCAGGATCTCCTGCCCTGCACCAACTAAATAAACTTTACCTTGGCATGAGGATTGTTTAATAAGAATATTTGCTTGATTCATTGATTTGCTTTTTGATTCTCGGAGATGTCTATTAGCCGTTAGCAAAAATTAAGTTTTTCAGCAACTAGATCAGCTAGTTCAGTGGTTGTTCCTAAAGGTTTTCCTAAAAGGAGTTGGAGATGGGGGAAATGAGTTTGTAGTTTTTGGACTTGGGTGGCGATCGCTTCTGTTATGCCGCCGTTGAAAAGGAAGTAAGGTAGGATAGCAATTTTTTGATGTCCGATGGCTTCTAAAGCTGTTACTTGTTCTTGTAAAGTAGGGGCTACAGACCAATAAGCAACTGCGGCGTTTAAACTAGAGGCGATCGCTTTGACAGGTTGATTACCTCCTAAGCGACGGCTACCGTGGGAGAGGAGAATTCTGGCTGAAGTTGGGAATTGAGCAAACTTCTTGGTTAAGATTGTTGTTAAATCATCGTTGCTACCGAGGTAGGGTAATAATTCGAGAGCAATTTCTCCAGGGAGGTTTTTCTTTGCTAAAGCAATTTCAGTTGGAATATCTTCTTTGACATGAACTCCAGCTAAAAGGAACATCGGTAAAATTTTTACTTGTTTAAGTCCTGCTTGTTTTGCCTGGAGAGCAAATTTGGTAATACTTTGATTTAGAGGGATTTTTCCTAATTCTAAAACTGCGGTGGTGATTAAAGGAGAGGTCGTTTTGTTAAGCAAAGCTAGAGAGTTGGGTTGTTGCTTCACTACAGATAGCTGAGGTGTGTGGTGAATAACAGACTCTAAGCGCTGTTGAATAAGATATGCCAGCCTTTCCCCAGCTATTTGCGGTCGAGGATCGCGGCTGCCATGAAATACAAGTAGATAAGCCGAAGATAATGTCAAGGTAGTTTAAATAAAAGTTAGTTTTCTTAAAATTTATCCTTTTGTTTTGGCATATTCTGTATCAATTGTTGCGGAGAAGTTAAGTAGAATATCAGTTATCAATGATCAGTTATCAGTCATCATTGATTAGTAAAAGACTACTCTTTCCCCTTAATTACTCATCAATTTGCAAATTAGTCTAAGTAATCATGACAGAAAAGGCCTGATTCAGTTTCTCCAGATTTGGAGGCAGTTAGTAATAACAATTCTAATGGTGCAAATAATCAAGGTGATGAAGGTAAAGCTTCAGCTACAATTCTAGCCCAGCAAATACCAGAAGTCCCTTTAGCTGTGTTGCCCAGCAATCAACTTGTCTATCAAGGTGATCCCCTTAGTAAAGAAAAAGCTAATTCTTCCAAGTCTTGGATTATTCTCACTGCCGTTACGGTGATGTTGGTGGGATTGTTTTTGAATAATACTTGGATTGGGCTTTCTGGCAGCTTAGTTGCTCTGTTAACTTCTTTGGGAGTAATTCTACCTCCGGTTAAAACATGGCTGTCTGAGAACCTGAGAAGGCAAGAAGGAGTCCAATTAATTGCTTTTGTAGGCTTTGTACTAGCTTCAGCTTGTTTGTTTAAGTTTATTGGGGTTTACAGTGGCATTAGTAACTTATTGATTCAAATCAAGTGGGATGAGTTTGGTTCATGGGCCGATTGGGTTGGTGCTTTAGGACAAATTTTAATTGCTGTTTTGGCCGTTTATGTAGCTTGGCAGCAGTATGTGATTTCCAAAGATTTAACCATTCGCCAAAATACAATTACTCAACAACAAACCATTGATGCTTATTTCCAAGGTGTTTCAGATTTAGCCCTCAACGATGAAGGATTATTAGAAGATTGGCCCCAGGAAAGGGCGATCGCCGAAGGAAGAATTGCCGCAATTTTAAGCGGTGTAGATTCGATGGGGAAAGCGAAAATTCTGCGTTTTCTTTCCCAATCTAGGTTACTTACTCCTTTGATGCGCGATCGCCATTTAGGAAGACCAATTTTGGATGGTAAAGGTGGTTATGCTGAAGATCGTAGTTATGGTATTCGGGTAATTAGTTTAGGAGTTGTTTTAGCTGGGGCTGATCTGTCTAAAACAGATTTACGTTGGACAGATTTAAGCGAAGCAAATATGGTTCGTGCCAACTTGGCAGGTTGTGATCTAGTTAAAGCTAATCTCTGTCGCACGGTATTATACGAGGCCAATTTAGCAGGGGCTGATGTTAAGGGGACACGCTTTTTTTACGGCTCTATTAAAAGCGCTACTCCTCGCAGTCGTACCTCTGGCCCCAATTATAAAACCGGAGCTTGCACAGGTACAGTAATAGAAAAAGCTAACCTCGCTGGGGTAAAAAGAATGAGTGCCGAACAACGCTATTATTGTTGCGCTTGGGGAGGAGAAAAAACCAGGGCAACTATTCCTGGAGGTTGTGAGGGAATTCCTAATAAGTTGGGGAGATAGGCAGGTAGGGAGATGGGGAGAAAACTATTAGCAACTAGTCATTAGCCATTAGCCATTAGCCATCATTAATTTCATTCCATTCTTTTGCCGCATCACTAACAGCATCTTTGACGGTTTTCTTGTCTAACATCGCTGCTTGTAAGTTTTCATAAATCAACTTTTGTAGACTATTAAGATTCTTCATTGCTGGTACTAAAACTTTGGCATCATTGATTTGTTTAGCACTAACTTTACGGGCATATTCTACAGAAGAAACATTGGCTTCAGTGGCAGTTTGAGAAATATATTCTTTAACTCCTTCTACCGTAGAAGGTAAAACGTTGGCTGCTTTAGCAAAGGCTAATTGATTTTCTGTATTAGTAACAAAAGCAGCGAAATCCACAGATTCTTCTGGTTTGTTAGTATCGCGAGGAATTACTAGATTCATCACCGCTACATTTTTGAAGCCAGTTTCTCCAGTAATTTGTGGTGCAGAAGCAGAAACAGCAGAAATAGCTGGGGCATTGTTGGCGATCGCCTTTAAAAATTCTGCACCGGAAGAAAGAAGGGCAGTTTCTCCTGCTTGATAAAGTTCAATGGCGTAGCGATGCCCTTGGGTGAGAACTTCTTTAGGTAAAAGTTCTTGTTGATAAAGGTCTACCCAATATTGAAAAGCGGCTAAACCTTCTGGGGTATTAAAAGCAGCATTCCCTTCTTCATCCACTAAGTTAACCCCCATTTGTACCAAAGATTCTAAAACTTCACCGGAATCATCGGCTACAAAGGTAACAAAAAAAGCATATTTACCGGTTGCGTCTTTAATTTGCTTAGCAACTTTAGCCAATTCTTCATAGGTAGTAGGAGGTTGGCTAACCCCTGCTTTTTTTAACAATTCTTGGTTATAAATAGTCACCCTCGTAGTTAAATACCAAGGGAAGCCAAAACTAGTATTTTCAATGGTACTAGCTTGCCAAATATTTTCTAAGTAGGTTTGTTTAATCTCTGGGGAAATGGCATCATCCAAATTTAACCAAGCATCCCGTGTCGCTAATTGAGAAGCAAAATTAGGATTGAGGTTGACCACATCAGGGGCATTTTTTGCCGATACTGCGGTAAGAATTTTACTTTCCATAGCCGACCAAGGTACATCTACCCATTTAACTTTGACTTGAGGATTTTCTGCCTCGAAATTAGAGATTAAGCCATTAAAGTACTCGGTAAACTCCGGCTGTAGTTGCATTGTCCAAAACTCAAGTTCCTGACTTTGAGATGATTTGGGGCCAGGGTTACAGCTTATTAACCAGCTTACCAATAATCCCAATAGCGCCCATAAGCCCAGACGTTGAAGGTTTCGGATCTTGCTCATTTTCACTCAAATTAAGATTACTTATTAATCATGTCTATTATGACGTGCAAGGGAAAGGACGTACAATAGGCAGCTATGTTGCCTAAATTCAACTCTCAGGCAGCTTTTCAGTAAGAATATAGGTTGATATTTATGGATTCTGATCCTCGCCATAGTTACTGGCGTGCCAATATTGCTTTAATTAGAAATCTGCTCATTGTTTGGGGTTTAGTTTCTCTAGTTTTAGGCATTCTTCTAGTTGAACCATTAAATACCATTCGCTTTTTTGGTGTACCTTTGGGCTTTTGGATCGCCCAACAAGGTTCAATTATTGTTTTTGTCGGGTTGATATTTATCTACGCTGTGCAAATGGATAAGTTAGACCGCAAACATAGGTAATGGCTAGTTGCTAATGGGTAAAAACCCTTGATAAATGATAAACGGTAATTGAATTGTTATGTCAGCAGTAGAAATTTGGACAACTTTGTTTGTTGGCCTTTCTTTAATACTTTATGTTTATATTGGTTGGCGATCGCGGGTCAAAGATAGTAAAGGCTTTTTTGTGGCTGGGCAAGGAGTCCCAGCTTTGGCAAATGGTGCGGCAACAGCAGCAGATTGGATGTCAGCCGCCTCGTTTATTTCTATGGCAGGGTTAATCTCGTTTTTGGGTTATGATGGCTCGATTTATTTAATGGGTTGGACTGGGGGTTATGTGTTGTTAGCTTTATTGTTAGCCCCCTATTTACGTAAGTTTGGTAAGTATACGGTTCCTGATTTTGTCGGCGATCGCTACTATTCCAATTTTGCCCGTTTAGTAGCAGTAGTAGCAGCGATTTTTGTTTCCCTAACCTATGTCGCAGGGCAGATGCGAGGTGTAGGTATTGTCTTTAGTCGCTTTCTCCAAGTTCCCGTAGGTACTGGAGTTGTCATCGGCATGGTTATTGTGGGTTTCTTTGCTGTATTAGGAGGGATGAAGGGCATCACCTGGACTCAGGTGGCTCAATATTGTGTCTTAATTGTGGCTTACTTAATCCCAGCTATCGCTTTAGCTTGGATGCTTACAGGCAACCCTGTCCCTCAATTAGCCTTTACTTTCAGCGACATCGCCGATAAATTAAATGCCATTCAAACAGATTTAGGTTTTGCAGAATATACTGCCCCTTTTGCCAATAAATCTATGTTAGATGTGCTGTTTATCACCATTGCTTTAATGGTAGGGACAGCAGGTTTACCCCACGTTATTGTCCGTTTTTACACCGTCCCTGATGTCCGTGCTGCAAGGTTTTCGGCGGGTTGGGCTTTACTATTTATCGCCATTCTCTACACCACTGCCCCAGCTTTATCAATGTTCGCCCGTTACAACTTAATTCAATCTCTTCACGATAAGCCTGTGGAGGAAGTACAACAATTAGATTGGGCAAGTAAATGGCAGGCGACGGAATTATTACAATTTGAGGATAAAAATGGTGATGGACGCTATCAATTAACCCCTGATGAAACAAGCAACGAAATTATCATTGATCGGGATATTATTGTTCTTTCTACCCCAGAAATCGCTAAACTTGCCCCTTGGGTAATTGCCTTAGTTGCTGCCGGAGGTTTAGCGGCTGCCCTTTCTACTGCTTCGGGATTATTACTGGTAATTTCTAGTTCTATTGCCCACGATATCTATTACCGTATTATCAACCCCGAAGCATCGGAAACAAAACGAGTTTTTGTGGGCAGAATTATGGTAGGTTTTGCTTTAGTTATTGCGGGCTATTTTGGTGTCAATCCCCCCGGTTTTGTGGGGCAAGTGGTAGCCTTTGCTTTTGGTTTAGCCGCAGCTAGTTTCTTCCCGGCTATTTTCCTGGGTATCTTTGATAAACGTACTAATAAAGAGGGTGCGATCGCAGGGATGATTGTCGGTTTAGCTTTTACTACTTTTTATATTGTTGGTGTCAAATTCTTCAACATGGAACCCTGGTTTTTTGGTGTTTCAGCAGAAGGTATTGGTACTTTAGGAATGGTAATTAATTTAGTTGTCACCCTAATAGTTTCTCGCTTAACTCCCCCGCCTCCTCAAGAGATTCAAGATTTAGTAGAAGATTTGCGTACACCTGCGATCGCTAAAAGAATAGCCCTAGATTGAGACAACTGTCTGTGCGTATAATAAAATATCAAAGCTGGTGAATTATGAATTTTTCATCAAAGAATTATGGGGCTAAAATTCGATTTATTATCCAGAGGTAAAGAAATATGGCAATTGATGTACGGAGTGCCGTGAACTCAGCACAAAACTATTTTGAATCACTTAAAGATATTATTAGTCCTAAACTTTCAAATTCAAGTTTTGAAGAAGTTGAACTTGCGCTTGAAGAAGTCGAACTTTCAGAAGAGCAAGATTTTTGGTTCATCACATTAGGTTTTAATCGTCCTACTGTTCAGCCTAAGAGTGCTATGCGAGAACTATTACCCTCTCCTACTTATAAGTATGAGCGAGAGTATAGAATATTCAAAGTCAACTCAGAAACAGGTGACGTTCATTCGATGAAAATTAGAGAGTTATGAAAAAGTATATTCGTGAATTATTGAAGAAATATAGACAAAAGGGAATTCTGATTGATACAAATATTTTACTTCTTTGGTTTATTGGCGGTGTCAATCGTTCACGTATTTCAAAATTCAAACGAACAAACCAATTTATACCAGAAGATTACGACTTATTGCTAGAGATTTTATCTTATTTTACGAAGATTGTAACGACTCCAAACATTTTGACTGAGGTTAATAGTTTAGCAAACCAACTTGGTGAACCTGAACGTTCTCAATGTTTTTCTGTATTTGCTCAAGGAGTATTTCAATTAGATGAATTTTGTATTGAAAGTACAACAGTAGTTAATAATACAAAGTTTACTAAATTTGGTTTAACAGATTGCGGTATTTCTAATTTAGCTAGCGGTGACAAGTATCTTGTACTGACTGATGACTTTCCTCTGTCAAACTATCTACAAAAATCAGGGATTGATACAATCAACTTTAACAACATCCGCAATTACGGATGGGGCTAAAAAACAACTATATGAAATTAGGAATAACGGCACTACATATAAATCACTCAATCCTCTAGCAACTAGCGATTAGCAACTAGCAACTAACAAACTCTCAGCCTCCACAATTTCCATTTCCCCTTCCTCAATTACCCAACAACGATCAGCAATTTTCGCTAACTCCCCAGGATCATGGGTAACAACCAACAACGTCCAATGATTTTTAAGTTTAGCTAACAGGTTAGCCAATTGTTGTCGCATTGACCAATCTAAGCCTGCTGTCGGCTCATCTAACATCAGTAAATTAGGTTGACGTACTAACTGAACAGCTAAAGCAAGACGGCGTTGTTGTCCTCCACTTAAAGCATTAGGAGAATTATCATAGGAAAGATGTTGCAAGCCAACCTCTTGCAGGGCTTCCCTAACTTGTTGGTGACGCAATTCAGGATGACCGATACGCAATTCTTCTAAAATAGTGCTGCCGCAAAAATGCCTTTCGGGAAACTGGAAAACCAAGCCCCCTAAATATTGCAAATCCAAAGAAGTTAATTCTTGATTGCCCCAGAAAATTCCGCCTCCGGTTTTCTCAGCTAGTCCTGCCAAAATTTCTAATAAAGTGGTTTTCCCAGAGCCACTCTTACCGACAACCACACCTAATTGCTGAGGGGCTAATTCTAAATTAATACCTTTGAGGATAGGAACAGGTGTAGCTGGGGGATGATAGACCAGATTTTTGAGATAAAGCATTTATTCAGTTATTCAGTGTAGGGGAGACTCGTTTTCCTGGTATTTTCGACAGACCGAAGTTTGAATTGGCTTGTCTTTCTATCAATTATCTATCTCGTTTAAATTAACACAATTGAATATGCTCTTGGCAAGATAAATGCCTGTGGAACCAGGAGATTAGGGGTTGCGTCAAGCCCTGTAAGAAATTAAATACAATAGAAAGGCAACATATAGCAGTTATTAATACCATGAGGTACTACCTAGGCTTTGGCTAATGGCTAATGGCTAATGGCTAATAGAAATGTACCTCAGTAGCTTGGAAATTGCTATATTGTCTTAATTTAATGGCAGAAAAAACCCTACTTAATAAGTTGCCTTCTGGATAATTTCTTTAACAAGCAAACTTACAAACCATAAAATCAACTATGTCAAAAAGAATATCTTTTACTTTAGCTAGTTCCTTAACTGTAGCTCTTAGTCTTATGAGTAATCCCGCTTGGGCAGGAGATCCTTTCCGTCCTGGCAATCCTTATAATATGGGAGATAAGACAGAAGAAGCTTTTGATACTTTGTTCCGAGAAGGGAAATATCAAGAAGCGATTAAAGATTTACAAGAAGCAGAAAAAAGTGATCCTGATGAGCCTTTGGTTTATGCTTTGAGGGCTGCTTTGGCTTTTATGAACGAAGATTTATCTACCATGAATAGTTATGCTAAAAAAACTATTCAAGTAGCAGATAATTTAGTAGATGCAGATGAAAATTCTTTACGAGGTAATCTCTATTTGGCTGTGGGCCATTTTTTAGAAGGAGCTTATCAATATAAAAATGATGGTCCGATTGGTGCTGTAACTAAATTACAAAAAGTCTTTGAATACCTTGATAAAGCAGAAGCAATTGACCCCAACGATCCAGAAATGAATATGTTGAAGGGTTATATGGAGCTTTTGTTAGCAGTTAATTTACCTTTTTCTAACCCCGAACAAGCAATAGAAAAGTTTGAAAATAAAGCTGCGCCAGAATTTCTTGTTGACCATGGTATTGCTGTTGCTTATCGTGATTTAGGTAATAAGAACGAAGACGATAATCGTGACAAAGCAATTAAATATTACGAAAAAGCTTTAGGTTATGTTGAACAATCTTTGAAAACTATACCTAATAACCCTGAAGTTGGTTATTTACGAGGACAAATTCTTTATAAGCTAGGGAAAAATCAGCAAGATGAATCTTTGTTAGAAGAGGCTATTAAAGATTTTGAAAAAGCTTTAGCTAATGAACAACAACTACCTCCTTCTCGCATTAAGGCAATTAAACATGAAAGAATGGTAGCTGATAATAAATTGAAGGAGTTAAGAGGCTCTTAAATATCTTTACCTAAAAAATAGCTAACTTCATTAAGAAAACTGGGTTTCTTTATTCTTCCACGCTACCAATAAGAATAGCCAAGAAGCCCAGCTTTCTATTGGTACTAACCAGAATCCTCTCCTCATCTGTTGGTATTAATTACAGTAATAGGGCTTACGATTATAAACAACATATGATTAAATTAGCCTAATCTCCTGCCTATACCTTCCCGCCTATGACTGCTGAGTTAAAACTCCCAAAAACCCAACGCCTCACCTCAATTGACGTTTTCCGAGGTATAGCGATCGCCGGGATGATTTTGGTTAATAATCCAGGAAGTTGGGAACACGTTTATGCCCCCTTGCTCCATGCAGAATGGCACGGTTTTACCCCTACAGATTTTGTCTTTCCCGCCTTTGTTTTCATTGCTGGGACATCAATAGCATTTTCTTTAGCTAAATATATTAAAGAGCAAAAACCGCCTCAAGAAGTCTACTTGCGCCTCTTAAAACGCTGTTTAATTCTGTTTGCTTTGGGTTTATTTCTTAATGCTTCTTCTGTCATCATGAATGCTCTTTTTAAAGGGGAATCCCTCAGCGAGTTAGCTAACCTCCGTATCATGGGAGTTTTACAGCGTATTAGCTTAGCTTACTTCTTTGCTGCTATTGCTATACTCAACTTGAAAAAGAAAACTCTGTGGATTTTATCAGGAGTCATCCTTTTAGGATACTGGGGCGCAATGATGCTCATTCCTGTACCTAATTATGGTGCAGGAAATCTTAGCTTAGAAGGAAACTTAGCTACTTATATTGATCGCCTAATTTTAGGTACTAAACATCTCTACATTAATGGTTTTGATCCTGAAGGACTATTTAGTACTCTCCCTGCTATCGTCACAGTTTGGTTAGGTTACTTTGCTGGAGATTGGATACGCCACCAACCCATTAAATCTCGTACTACTATTGGTTTAGTATTATTTGGTATTGCTGCTTTAGTTATAGGCTGGTTTTGGGGCTTAAGTTTTCCTATTAATAAACAGTTATGGACTAGTTCTTATGTTTTATATAGTGCAGGTTGGGCTTCACTTCTATTAGCAGCTTGCTATGAATTAATTGAAGTTAGGAACATTCGTTCTTGGAGTTTTCCTTTCAAAGTGATGGGAATGAATGCCATTTTTATTTTTGTTCTCTCTGGTTTTATAGTTCGTATTCTCTACCGTACTAACATTGGTGCAGGAGAAGATGCACCAACTACCTATGCTTGGATTTATGAAACTTTCTTTGCTTCCTGGGCAGGAGCAATTAATGGTTCTTTGTTATTTGCTTTAGCTAGCGTTACGTTTTGGTGGCTAATTCTCTATTTTATGTATCGTCAACGTTGGTTTATTAAAGTCTAATTTATTTACTTAGGCTGATTAAATAAAAACAAGTAATTGTTAATACTAACTGGATAAAATTATTGAGGCATTAGGGAAAACAGCGATCTAAATCACAGATATCCAATTAATTTGTCACTTAAACTACATAGTTGCAATCGCGGATATGTAACAGCGAAAAGTAGATAGTAGTAAGTGACAAACAAACGAGCTAAACAATCATGAGAATTGATATTCAAGAATTGGTTACCCAAATTTTATCTTCACGTTGTATTTCCCTCCCAGAGAAGCAGTTAATGTCTTCTTTATTGAATCAAGATAATCTCAAGGAAGAAGACAAAACTCTAATCGAGAGAGTTTTCTATGGGGTACGTCATGGAATTTTACGAGTAGTTGATTAATGAGTTGAGAATTAGTACTAATTATTTCCTCAAAACTCGCATACATTAAAGCGTTATTTTTGTCAAAAAAAGTTTTGAAATTTCCTCAAAAATTGTACGTTCTTGCACCGGGATTAAAAGAGATTTTGAGAGTAAATACTAACCTTATCAACGATTTGTCTAGATTGTAGCGATTCGCTTGTGATTTTGGATACTAGTACACCAGAATGATTTTTTCAACTATACCATAAAAACACATAAATGCGTCGTTTGAAGCGAATTTCTGGCCTTGACATTTTTTAAGTTGAAGTTATGTAAATTTAAAATATTTAATAGTTAAATCAACTTGCTCTTACTAAAACTTATATTAAACAAAGAGATTGCCAATCTTGCAGAAAAAATAGGGATGAAGTCTACACTCCATCCCTATTCTCAATTAATTCAAAGCCGACTCAACCAGTTAATTCCCAATAGATTTGCCAGCTCTCACAGGCTCAAAACTAGGAACTACTAAGTTTTTGTTTTGCTTTGTCAAACGGTTATATAACTTCTCTGTGTTGGGGAAGTTAGCCGCAGGTAAGGTTGGAAAACGGCGATAAGGTACTGTATCTTCACCAAAGATATTAATATACTCTATACCGTTGACCATAGCCCCAATAAAGGCGCGAATACCTTTAGAAGCAAGAATTTGGTTATACTTTTGAATCTCCTTCTGGTTTAGAGGAGCGCGTCCTAAGAAGTGCTTCGTACCAAATTCAATCACTTGGGTGTTGGGGTAAGGAGTATAAAACTCCTTGATATAAAGTTCAGAGCAACCTAAACCCTCGATAAACTCCTTAACATTAATTTCCCCATTGCTTAACTTACTTTCTAAAGCAGTAAACTGAGCTTGAACAACATAAGGTTCAATGTCCCGCTCAAATACTTGCCGATAAGCTGCCGCAGTTACACGCTTAAAGTTAGCTTTATCATACAGTTGGGTAAGCTTGAATATCTTCGTTTGCTGCCTTTGAACACTAACTCCTTGATTAACCCGAAATTCAATATCAGGCTCGCTTCCCGTGGCTGGGGCTTGACCCAACTCAATAAAGCGAGGAGAAGCTTCTTTATCAACCCGTTTACCAATTTCTTCTCTTAAAGCCCCAGGGCGAGAGGAACGTAATTGTAAGCCACCAGGGGTTAAATAGCGCTCATAAGGTACGGTATCTTCCCCAAAAGCTTCGGAATATTCCACCGTATCAATAATTGCATCTACTAAAGCGTAAAAGCCTTGTTTGGCGCAAATATCGAAGTACTTGTTCATCTCTTGACGACCATAGGTAGGACGACCCAAAAGACGACGATGGATGTATTCAATAGCCTTCACTACATAAAAAGGAGTCCAATACATATTGCGGAAGACATCAGACTTCGCTAAAGCACGGACAAACTCCCGCAGAGAAATATCACCATTTTCTAGCTTGATTTCTGCTACCTTTTGACGTTGACCATCGTAAACCTCCCGACCAAAAACCTGACGATAACAAGCCTTAATTACTTTCTGAGTTGAGCTTTCAGAGAACTTAACACTTGCACCATTGCTACCACCACTACCAGGTAGTTGATCCAAGCGGAAGACTTTAGCACCAAGAGAACCAGGAAACTCCCCTCTAGCTTTGGGGTTGCTATTCTGATTTTTGGTTGCCGGACCACGATTAATTAGTAAGCGCTTGGTATCTTTACCAAAAGGTGCAGGGCTACTACTTGGGCTACGAGTTTCTTTCGGAAAAATTGCCCCAAACTGAATCTCTAAAGGATCATTACCAGAACCGTAAACGTGTTGATCTGGTAAAGGCCGGTCGTATTTAGCAAAAGTAGTGATAAACTGAGGAATCTTGCGGAAAGGTGCGCTGTAATTAAACAGGTCTTGCTGCATTCCCCAATTACGACATTCTTGGGCCTCTTGACCTAAGCCTCTCAAATAGGGAACTGTTTCTTCCCCAAAATAATCGCTATACTCTTGGCAATCAACTAAAGCATCTACTAAAGCAGAAAGTCCTCCGTCAGAAACAATAGAGAAGTATTTTTGTACTTCTTCCCTGGAACTAGGACCACGACCAAGAATGTGGCGGAAGGCTAGTTCTAAGGCACGACTATTAATAAAAGGCTCAAAAAACTGCTTCCGATAAAGAGGAGATTTACACAAGCGTCTGACAAACTCTTTCATCGAGATGTCATTATTTTTTACCTGGGATTCCAAGTAAGAAATAGACTGACTATAGGCTTTCGTAATATCTCGCTCAAAAAGCTGCCGATAAGCTGCTTTGATTATTGACTGCTTTTCTACAGCCGATAATCCTGGCTTCATGACAAACTTCTGACGCTTTTGAGCGCCATTGAAGTAACTCTGGGGCAGTTGTAGCCCCTGCTGATCTACAGAAGGACGCTGACGTACTCTATCAGAAGGGGTGGAAGCGGCAAATTCATTGACCAGGATCTCAAAATATTGAGCTAAAATATCCTTGGCTTCTTCATCCTGCTTAAAATAGCCTAAAGCTGCTCCGCGCATTACTTTAATCGCCACAACAGTCGCAGCGCTAGAACAAGCATTTTCAATAACTTCTCGCAAACCCCTAACATTAACCACTAGAATATTGGGGTCGCCAGCTACGATGGCGTAGGACACATAGCGTAGCATCCAAGCTAAATCTCGCAAGGACTTCTGCATATTGCGAGGGCCGTAGCGAGAAATATTAATTGGTCGGAAACCAGCAGGTAAAGCGCCAACACCAGTTGAGGTATTGAAGAAAGATAGTAGATTACCTAGAATTCCGCTCCCTGCATTGCCCCCACTTTCCACAAAAGTAGTGGTTCCTAGATTAATTCCTTGATTAGCATTACCTGAAGTGGTAGCTAACTCTTTTAAGGTTTCTTCTGCTGGCTTTTCTAAAAAAGCCATGGGAGAACCACCAGTAAAAATACGGTTTGCCGCTTTAGAAACAATCAGATCAGAGTTTGAACTGAGAGTTTGAGCTATTGCTAAGCGTTTGCTACCAGAACTAAAAAAGGTTTTTAATTCACTTAACTCAAGATTTTCTAAAAAGCGGTCTTGCTGTTCGGCCTGGGAAATCGCCGATACAGGTACGGTTTGGTAGCGCTGTGGGTTCGCTAAGGAACTCCCTCCACTTGCCTTAACACTCATTGGTTTTAAATTATCTCCTAATTGATACTGCCTTGAAGTCTGGAGTGGCAAGAGCAAATAATTCTATTCTTGCTCTAAGATTCCCCTCGTTATAGGAAGGGTGATTTTTCCGGACAATTTTCTAAAACGATATGTTTAATGTTTAAGTCAGTACTGTAGTCAGCTTTTAGATTAAAACTTTTCTTGCTTTCTGAGCGGGTTTATTAAGAAGTATGTCGTTTATTGGGTGGAAAATTTGCTTATAGCCAAAAATAGTGGTCAGACTATGAGCGAAAGATAAGAAATAATCTAGTCAAACTAATCTTATCCTCTTTATGGCCCTAGCAAGTTAACTTTTGCTACTGCCGCTCCCCATTTCCTACTCCCCCATTCAACTAATGACCAATGAAACTACTCAGCGCGAGGCTGTTAAAAAACTTTACGACACTTATCCCTTTCCTCCTGACCCTTTAATCGACGAACCACCTCCTGGTTATAATTGGCGTTGGCAGTGGTTAACTGCCTATAATTTTTGCACAGGACGTAAACCAACTCGTTCTAAGATTCGTATTTTAGATGCAGGTTGTGGCACAGGAGTTGGGACAGAATATCTTGTTCATCTCAACCCCGAAGCTGAGGTAGTAGCCATAGATTTAAGCGAAGGAGCTTTAGCTATGGCTAAAGAGCGTTGTCGCCGTTCTGGGACTGAAGGTGTGGAATTTCATCAGCTTAATCTTGAAGATGCCGCTCAACTACCAGGAGAATTTGAGTTCATTAACTGCGTAGGAGTGTTGCACCATCTGCCTGACCCCCATAAAGGGATTACTGCCATCGCCCAAAAGTTAGCCCCCGGCGGCTTGTTGCATATCTTTGTTTATGCTGAATTAGGGCGTTGGGAAATCACCTTAATGCAAGAGGCGATCGCTTTACTTCAAGGAGACAAGAAAGGAGATTATCGGGATGGGGTTAAGGTGGGGCGAGAAATCTTTGCTAACCTACCGGAAAATAATCGTTTGGCTAAGCGAGAAAAAGAACGCTGGGCGATGGAAAATTTTAAGGATGAATGTTTCGCTGATATGTACGTTCATCCCCAAGAAACAGATTATCGCTTAGAAAATCTGTTTGAGTTGATTAAAGCTTCTGGTTTAGATTTTGTAGGCTTTTCTAACCCTGAATATTGGGACTTAGGGAGATTGTTGGGGAAATCACCTGATTTGATGGCTAGGGCTGAAAAATTAACCGCTATGGAACGCTATCAATTGATTGAGAGGTTAGACCCAGAAATTACCCACTACGAATTTTTCTTGACCAAACCCCCCTTAGAAAAAATAGATTGGTCAGAGGATTCCTTGCTCAAATCAGCCATCCCTCAAAGAAATCCCTGTATGAATGGTTGGCCTAGCCAAAGTATCCTCAACCACAACTATCAAATGGCACAATTGTCTGCTGAGGAATTTGCCTTTCTCCAAGGCTGTGATGAAAATAAAAGTGTCGAAGACATCTTAAGCCAAGTCTCCCTAAGCTTAGAAGGAGTGCGATCACTCCAACAAAGACAACTGGTTATTCTGAGTATCTAAACTAGCAACCCTCCTAAACTCGTAACTTTTCTTTCACAAATATTTAAGAATTGTCACTGTATCGTGATATTATTGCTGCTGGTTCGTGTTCTCATCGAACCAGAAAATCTGGACTAGCCTAAGCGCAAATAGAGCGTGAATCCGTCTAATCAAACCCTCGAAACACAGCCAGCCTCAGAAGACAATACCTCAGCAGATTCCATGCGAGAGTATTATCGACTGTTACAGACATTATTGTTAATAACTCTAGGTTTTACCGGAATTATTTGCTTATTTGTCTGGTTTTTTTACTCTCTCAACATAGCTTTGAATTATTTAATTGGAGCTTGTGTGGGGGTAGTATATCTTAGGCTACTCGGCAAAAAAGTTGAGAGAATAGGCTCAGGAGGCGGACAGCGCCTTGGTTCTAGCCGAATAGCGCTTTTCGTTGGGCTAATCGTTGTTGCTACCCAGTGGCAACAGCTACAGGTTCTACCCATATTTCTTGGATTTATGACTTATAAAGCCGCAATTATCGCCTATGTGCTGCAAACGACACTTTTGCCAGAGCAGAAGTAAATAGCAGTTATGGAGCTTAAATAATGCGGTCACGAAAGAAATCCTTGATACAAACGTTTTGATATCTGGGGAAATAAGTTCAAAAGAATGCAAATTTTAGATAGTTGGAGTATTCTCAATTCTTTCCCCCTCGCTGAATTAGAAGTTGGCAAGCATTTTTATTGGGAAATCGGCAATTTAAAAGTCCACGGTCAGGTATTTCTCACCTCCTGGATTGTAATTGGCCTCCTATTAATTGCTTCATTGGCTGCCACAAGGAATATCCAAAGAATCCCTCAAGGTTTCCAAAACTTTATGGAATATGCTTTGGAATTTCTCAGAGATCTGGTCAAAAACCAGATTGGCGAAAAAGAATATCGGCCCTGGGTCCCGTTTGTAGGAACTTTGTTCTTATTTATTTTTGTAGCCAACTGGTCAGGGGCCCTTGTACCTTGGAAACTAATTGAGCTACCAGAAGGGGAATTAGCTGCTCCTACCAATGACATTAATACCACTGTAGCCTTAGCTTTACTTACTTCTTTGGCTTATTTCTACGCTGGTTTTAAAAAGCGAGGTTTGGGTTATCTTGCCAAATATATTGAGCCAACGCCAATACTGTTGCCGATTAATATTTTGGAAGATTTCACTAAGCCTTTATCTTTAAGTTTCCGTCTGTTTGGTAACATCCTCGCAGACGAGCTAGTAGTAGCAGTTTTAGTACTTTTAGTACCCTTATTTATTCCTTTACCAGTAATGGCTTTAGGACTATTTACTAGTGCCATTCAAGCACTAATTTTCGCCACCCTCGCTGCTGCTTACATTGGAGAAGCAATGGAAGGTCATGGGGGAGAGGAACACGATTAGGGAGTTTCTCAAATCAAATCTTTTTCTCTAGCTTGGGAATTTTACTTTTTGAAGTCAAAATTTCCAGTGAGAGATTTACTCATTGTTTTAGTTCATTAAATTAAGGAAAAAAATCATGGATCCATTAATCGCTGCTGCTTCTGTTATCGCTGCTGCCCTGGCTGTTGGTTTAGCGGCTATCGGCCCTGGCATTGGTCAAGGTAACGCTGCTGGTCAAGCAGTAGAAGGTATTGCCCGTCAGCCTGAAGCTGAAGGTAAAATTCGTGGTACTTTGCTATTAAGTTTGGCTTTTATGGAAGCTTTAACCATCTACGGTTTGGTTGTTGCTTTAGTACTTTTATTTGCTAACCCTTTTTCGTAAATCGTTACTCGGCACTCACTTGATGGGTAGAGGTAAAAACTTACTTGCCCATCAAGTGAGTGCTTATCGCAGACTTAAGGCACAAACTAAGGGATGATGATATATTGGACAACTTTACTGGCTGCTGAAGCTGTTGAAACAACAGCAGAAGGGGGGCTTTTTGATTTTGATGCCACTTTACCTCTGATGGCAGTACAGTTTTTGATTTTAGTAGCCTTGCTCAATGTGGTTTTTTATAAACCTTTAGGGCAAGCAATTGATAGCCGCGCTGATTATATACGCAAAAAATTATCAGAGGCAGGAGAGCGACAGGGAAAAATCAAGACTCTCACTCAACAATATGAGCAAGAGTTAAAAGATGTACGTCGTAAATCTCAAGAAGCGATCGCCTCGGCTCAAGAAGAGGCCCAAAAAGTAGCAGCTAAACAAATCCAAGAGGCGCAGCAGGCAGTGCAAGCTGAAAGGGAACAAGCCGCTCAAGAGATTCAATCTCAAAAAGCAGAGGCATTGCAAACCCTAGAACAAGATGTAGAGGCTTTGAGCCGCCAAATCTTAGAAAAGCTGTTAACACCTGAATTGGTTAGCTAGCCAGTTGCCTAACTAACACTCTTTCAAATTTATAAAGTAATCACAAGCACAAATGGGTATCATGGGCAATTTTTCATACCTAGCTACTGCGGCGGCAGAAGTCGCCTCAGAAGAAGGCTTTGGTTTGAATTTCGACATTTTAGAGACTAATTTGCTCAACCTCGCCATTATTATCGGGGTACTATACTTCTTTGGACGTAAATTTTTAGGCAACATTCTCAGTGAAAGACGCTCTGAAATAGAGTCAGAAATTAGTGAAGCTGAAAAAAAAGCCACTCAAGCAGCAGCATCTTTAGCTGATGCTCAACAAAAATTAGCTCAAGCTCAAGCAGAAGTAGAGCGAATTAAAGCAGCAGCAGATGAAAGTGCCAAAAAAGCCAAAGAAAGTATCTTAGCTCAGGCCAAGGTTGATGTAGAGCGTATTAAAGAAGGCGCTGTACAAGATGTCAACACCGAAAGGGACAAAGCAATTTATCAGTTAAAACAGCAGGTTGCGGCCCTAGCAATTGAGCAAGTTGAGTCACATTTAAGAGAACGTCTTGATGATGATTCTCTCCAGCACAAGCTAATTGACCGTAGCATAGCTCAACTAGGAGGTAGTTAATGAAAAATAGTTTACTAAGCTCTAAGAATCGTTGAGCCTTATGCAGAAGCTTTGAATGGCCCTAGCCAAAGATAATGATCTTGTCGATAGCTTAGGGGAAGATATTAAAGCTTTAGAAAACTTACTTAAAGAATCATCAGAATTAAATGGGTTTTTAAGCAATCCGGTTGTTAAAGAAGATAATAAAAAAGCAGTCTTAAATCAAGTTTTGGGGGAAGATACTAACAACTACCTCAAGAGCTTTTTGATGCTGCTTATAGACCGTAAACGCATCGTCTTTTTAGAAGAGATTTGTCAGCAATACTTAGATAAATTACGTCAAATGAAGGGGACTGTCTTAGCCACAGTAACCTCGGCGGCGGAATTAAACGAAGAGCAAAAAAATGCTGTCACTGACAAAGTTAAAAATATGACTAGTGCTGATTCTGTAGAACTACAAACGGAAATTGACCCTAGCTTAATTGGTGGGGTAATTATTAAAGTGGGTTCCCAAGTTCTTGATGCCAGTCTTCGAGGGCAGTTGCGTCGTATTAGTATGCGCTTAACTAGTCCTACCTAAATTGTTATTGTCTCCTCAAGAGCAATGACAAATAAATTAACCACAAACAAGTAAGTTATTAACTAAAAAAATGGTTGCCAGCATTAGACCAGACGAAATTAGTAATATTATTCGCCAACAAATTGAAGGCTATGACCAAGAAGTTCAAGTTGCCAATGTGGGAACAGTACTACAAATTGGTGATGGTATTGCCCGGATCTATGGCTTAGAAAAAGCGATGGCAGGGGAATTACTTGAATTTGAAGATGGTACTATCGGCATTGCTCTTAACTTAGAAGAAGATAATGTCGGCGCAGTATTAATGGGTAATGGTCGCGACATTCAAGAAGGTAGCTCTGTTAAAGCGACCGGGAAAATTGCCCAAATTCCTGTAGGAGAAGCCATAATTGGTCGGGTAGTTGATTCTTTAGCTCGCCCCCTTGATGGCAAAGGAGATATTAATGCTACCGATAGTCGCCTGATTGAATCCTCTGCTCCTGGTATTATTGAACGTCGTTCTGTCTACGAACCAATGCAAACAGGCATTACCGCCATCGACGCGATGATTCCTGTTGGTAGAGGACAGCGAGAATTAATTATTGGTGACAGACAAACAGGTAAAACAGCAGTAGCAGTAGACACAATTCTCAACCAAAAAGGAGAAGATGTTATTTGTGTTTATGTAGCTATTGGTCAAAAAGCTTCTACCGTAGCTCAAGTAGCTGGGGTGCTGGAAGAAAGAGGGGCTTTAGATTATACCGTGGTTGTGGCAGCAAATGCCAACGATCCGGCAACTCTACAATACCTAGCCCCCTACACCGGAGCAGCTATTGCTGAGTACTTTATGTACAACGGTAAGGCAACTTTGGTTGTTTATGATGACCTTTCTAAACAAGCCCAAGCTTACCGCCAGATGTCTTTGTTACTACGTCGCCCACCGGGAAGGGAAGCTTATCCGGGAGACGTATTCTACCTTCACTCCCGCTTATTAGAAAGAGCAGCGAAGCTGAGTAATGAATTAGGGGAAGGTAGTATGACCGCTCTACCTATCATTGAAACCCAAGCTGGGGACGTTTCAGCTTACATTCCCACCAACGTAATTTCTATTACCGACGGGCAAATCTTCCTCTCTTCTGATCTTTTTAACGCTGGTTTCCGCCCCGCTATTAACGCTGGTATTTCTGTATCTAGGGTTGGTTCAGCCGCTCAAACCAAAGCGATGAAGCAGGTAGCGGGTAAATTGAAGTTAGAATTAGCTCAGTTTGCTGAATTAGAAGCATTTTCTCAGTTCGCTTCTGACCTCGATGAAGCTACCCAGCAGCAACTAGCTAGGGGACAACGCCTGCGCCAAGTCCTTAAGCAGCCCCAATATGACCCACTTTCTGTAGCAGAACAAGTAGCAGTGGTTTACGCTGGGTTAAATGGCTATCTTGATGATCTTGAGCCGGAGAAAGTGCCTAGCTTTGCTCAAGGAATGCGGGATTACCTCAAAAATAGCAAGGCTAAATATACTGAAATAATTGCTTCTGAGAAGAAATTAACTGACGAAGCAGAGACTTTGCTTAAAGAAGCCATCACCGAGTATAAGCAAACCTTCTTGGCTGCTGCCTAGAGAGTTACCTAAATAATCCATGACAAGTGACCAATGACAAATGCCTAATCTGAAAATTATTCGCGATCGCATTCAGTCGGTCAAAAATACCAAAAAAATCACCGAAGCGATGCGTCTTGTAGCAGCAGCTAAAGTCCGCCGCGCTCAAGAACAGGTTAACTCTACTCGTCCTTTTGCTGACCGTTTAGCCCAAGTGCTTTATGGTTTACAAAATCGGCTCCAATTTGAAGATGTTGACCTACCTTTATTGAAGCAAAGAGAAGTTGATTCGGTTGGACTGTTAGTTGTCTCTGGCGATCGCGGTTTATGTGGCGGCTACAACAGCAACGTCATCAAAAAAGCGGAAACTAGGGCCAAGGAACTAGCAGCAGAAGGAGTTGCTTACAAATATGTCTTAGTGGGGCGTAAAGCGACTCAATACTTTGAGCGACGTAAAGCACCTATTGATGGAACTTATACTGGCTTAGAACAAATTCCTTCAGCTTCTGAAGCATCTCAAATTGCCGACCAACTACTTTCTCTATTTCTTTCTGAGGAAGTAGATCGGGTAGAGTTAATTTATACGAAGTTTGTCTCTCTAATCAGTTCTCGCCCCGTGGTACAAACCCTCCTTCCTTTAACACCCCAAGGATTAGAGCCTAAAGACGACGAAATTTTCCGCTTAACCACTAGTGGCGGAGATTTTGAGGTGGCACGGGAAAAAGTTACCTCCGAAATGCGTAGCTTTCCCAAAGATATGATTTTTGAGCAAGATCCAGCGCAAATTCTCAATGCGCTTCTACCCTTGTATTTGAATAACCAGTTACTTCGTGCCTTACAGGAGTCTGCCGCTAGCGAGTTAGCAGCACGAATGACAGCGATGAATAGTGCTAGTGACAATGCTAGTGAATTAATGAGTACCCTTACTTTGTCTTATAACAAGGCAAGGCAAGCGGCAATTACTCAAGAAATTCTTGAAGTTGTTGCTGGTGCAGAGTCTGCTGGTTAGTTACAAAAAATTTGTATAAGTAGAGCGTCTGAAAAAATTCAGACGCTTTTTTTTAAGCAGATAAACGCTTTTGGATTGCTTGTTATAATTGTTAGCAATAACCTTAACTTCCTTTTCTAAATAAAACGAATTGTAAACCTAAAAATCAAGAACCCACCTTAACTTCCTGGGAACAAAGGGAACACAAACCAAAAAACTCTAAGGTATGGTAGTAAACATCAAACTTCTTTGTTTGGCGTAACTCTTCTTCTAATCTGCCTACAGGACAAGCATGGGCAATAGGTTGAGAAACTCCACAATTAATGCAAGTTAAATAATGCCGTTCCTTGCCAGCTATAGCATAGACCAGTTCTCCATCCGCCGAAGTCCTTGCTTGAATGAAGCCTCGGATGTGCATCGCTTTTAACACTCGGTAGATAGTTGCTAAACCAATTTGATAATTTTTAGCCCGCAGTTGAGTATAAAGTTCTTGGGCAGAAACTTCTGCTTTTTGGGATTGTAATAATTCAAAAACTTGTTCTTGACTGCGAGTTAGTTTTAATTTCATACTTTTTATTGATACTGTTGCTAGTCAAAGACAATATAGACTTTCATCTAGCGGTCATTTTAAAATAACTGTTCTCGTTAATATAGTTTACACAACACCCAATGTTACTAAAAAAATCCGACCAAACCACTCCAATATCTACTTCCTTGCCACTGACACAACGCCCCCGCCGTCTCCGTCGTTCCCCTGCCCTCAGAAATATGGTTCAAGAAACCCAACTGAGTGTGAACGACTTAATTTATCCCCTTTTTGTTCTGGAAGGGGAAGGCTTAAAAGAAGAAGTTTCTTCCATGCCAGGATGTTATCGTTATTCACTCGATTTATTACTAAAAGAAATTAAAGAAGTATCTGCTTTAGGCATCAATGCGATCGCCCTTTTTCCAGTGGTTCCTCCCGAAAAGAAAGATGCTAATGGTACAGAAAGTTATAACCCTGAAGGTTTAGTTCAGCGCACCGTCAAAGCGATTAAGCAAGCAGTACCCAACATCGCTGTGATCACCGATGTGGCCCTTGATCCTTATACCACCCATGGTCATGATGGTTTGGTAAATGACCATGGCGTTATTCTCAATGATCCTTCTGTAGAAGTATTGGTGAAAATGTCTCTTGCCCAAGCGGAAGCAGGAGCAGACATGGTAGCCCCTTCCGATATGATGGATGGTAGGATCGGCGCAATTCGGGAAGCCTTAGATGAAGCTGGTTACACAGAGGTGGGAATTCTCGCTTATTCTGCTAAATACGCTTCCGCTTACTATGGCCCCTTTCGAGATGCTTTAGATTCCGCCCCCAAATCCGGGGATAAAAAGACCTATCAAATGGACCCAGCTAACGCCAGAGAAGCCCTGAAAGAAGTAGAATTAGATATTGCTGAAGGGGCCGATATGGTCATGGTTAAACCTGCTTTGGCCTATATGGACATCATTCGCCAAGTCAAAGATTTTACTGATCTCCCCGTTGCTGCTTACAATGTTAGTGGCGAGTATGCCATGATTAAAGCTGCTGGTGAAAAGGGTTGGATTGATGAAAAGAAGGTAATGATGGAAACCCTAACTGGTTTGAAAAGGGCGGGTGCAGATTTGATTTTGACCTACTTTGCCAAAGATGTAGCTGAAATTCTGCATTCCTAATTTTATAGGACTTACGCAAAGGGAATGGGGAATCGCTAGTTACAGAAGTTGAGTGCGTAAGTCCAGTTAAAGTATCGGTTGCAGAAATTTATTACCTCCCTACTTCCCTACTTCCCTACTATCAGCCCCCACTACCTGCCTAACCCGGTAAATTGGTCTACTTTGGGATTCATGATAAGTACGCATTAACAACTCTGCTAACAAACCAAAACAGAACAATTGCACTCCAGTAAAAAAGAGGATCAACACTAAAATTAACAGAGGTCTATTACCAATACTTTGACCTAAACCTAACTTTAAAAAAGTTAAATAAAGCCCTAAAACAGTCCCTAAAACTAGAGAAAGAAGACCAAATAAACCGAAAACGTGCATCGGTTTAGTCAGAAACTTCTTCATAAAAAATACAGTTAACAAATCCATCACCACTCGAAAAGTACGCCCTAAACCATACTTACTACTCCCGAAACGTCGAGGGTGATGCCGTACTGGTAATTCCGCAATTTTGGCTCCTTCAATATAAGCCAAAGCGGGGAGAAAGCGATGTAGTTCCCCATAAAGATTCATATCCGCCACTAATTCTGCTCGATATGCCTTCAGGGAACAACCATAGTCATGTAGCTTAACCCCTGTAACCCCGCCAATAATCCAATTAGCAATCTTAGAAGGAAGTAGGCGAGTAAGAGCTGCATCTTGCCTCTTTTCACGCCAACCACTAACTAAATCGTAACCTTCTGCTAGTTTATTTAATAAAAAAGGAATATCTGCTGGATCATTTTGCAAATCTCCATCCATGGTAACAATAACTTCACCTTGAGCATATTGGAAGCCTGCTGCCATTGCCGGAGTCTGTCCATAATTGCGACGCAACAAAACCGCTTTTAAATCCCCACGACTTTTAGCCAACTCGCTTAAAAGTTCAGCAGAGCCATCTTGGGAACCATCGTCTACACAGATAATTTCGTAAACAAGCTGATTTTCAACTAAAACTGTAGCAACAGATTCTATCAAGGCAGATAGACTTTCCGCTTCATTATAAATTGGGATCACCACTGATAAATCAGGTTTGACAGAAGAGAAGTTGATTTGAGCTACACTCTGAGAAGATTGAAGATTAGTCATGGTTTTTGATTTTTTCCTTTGGAGGAAATATTAAGCCAAATCTCTAGGGGTGGAGATTACCCTATTTTCTTAAGTAGTATAGAAATATGCTAGGCAAAAAACTGTTCAAAAACCAATGAGCCAAGAAAAGCTACCATACGAACGTATTCCTAAAGTTCCCTTTGATCGCCGAGCTTGGGCTTTTATAATCGATTTTGTCTTAGTTTGGATACTCAGTTCCTTAGTTGGGGTGGGGCCAGTTCGCTGGGCAGTTTTCCTCTTAGCTTGGTTAGGACTTAAAGTTTTGTTAGTTGTGAGTAATCAAGGGCAAAGTTTAGGTGGTTGGGCTTTGGATCTTAAAGTAATTGATTTCCGCTTTAAAAGGGTTCCTCAAGTAATTACCCTAGTTAAACGGGAAGGTATTTTAGGTATTTGTGCTTTGCTGGCCATGATTGGTTTAGAAATTAACTTTGGCAATAGCCTGACTATGCTACTACTCCTGGGTCCCATAGTTGCAGACTGCGCCTTTGCATTCACTGATGAAGAATTAGGGCAAGCTTTTCATGATCGCGTTGCTGATACGATTATGATTCAAACTCCCCGTGGCTTCTCCCTGGACATACAAATAAAAAAACTTCTTGCTGAAGTGAGATATCGTGTGAGAAAATAGAAATTTGTGTTTAATTTTAATTGGTTGAGTTGGAAGAACTCGAATTATGGCAAGTAAGAAGGGCGTTAGAATTACCATCAGCGTAGAATGCACTGAATGTCGCACTAATAACGATAAGCGTTCCAACGGTGTCTCTCGATATACGACAAGTAAAAACCGTCGTAATACTACAGCAAGATTAGAACTGAAGAAGTTCTGCACTCACTGCAATAAACATACAGTTCATAAAGAAACTAAGTAATCGGCACATGAGCAAATTACTGTAACTTTTAAAGAGGAAAAACATGGCTTTTTATCGTAAAAATCTTTCTCCTATTAAACCCGGAGATCCCATCGACTATAAAGATGTAGAACTATTGAAAAAATTCATTACTGAAAGGGGCAAAATTCTACCCCGTCGTATTACATCTTTAACAGCTAAACAGCAAAGGGATTTAACTGTTGCTGTCAAAAGGGCTCGCCTGATTGCTTTACTACCTTTTATTGATATTGAAGGCTAACAGCTAACAGCTAGTTGCTAATTGTTGCAGTTGGTGAGGAAGCAATATCAATTTGCTGGATCTTCATGTTCCTATCTCACCAATCCCTACTTTCTCAAATTTACCCTTCCATGATTGTTAGCCTGGATGATAAGTTTAAAGAGAAAATAATGGGAAATTGCAGAGCTTGTGGACAAGGGAACCCTAATTGAATTTCGGCTCCACGGAGAACGTCGTCTTGCAGTTGCTGAGCGTCCTGAAGGGAAGAAAGATTGGCTTTTTTTAGATGAAAAGGGACAGACTCACAAACTTCGCCCTCAAAGAATTGAATATGAAATTGGTAATGGCTATGAGCCAGATGATATACCTAAATTCTTGGCGGAAGTAAACAATTATCTTGACCCTTCCAGCTTAGAAATTGCTTGGGAGTTATTAGTGGAAGATAAAGCGGGAGTAACACCGCCAGAAATGGCTCAATTACTATTTTCTGCCCGTACTCCTGCTCACTGTTATGGGGCATATAGCCTTCTTTGTGAAGATAAGGTTTATTTTAAAAAGAAAGCAGACCACTACGAACCTCGTTCCCAAAACCAAGTTGAAGAAATCAAGCATCAACTACAAGTAGAACAACAAAAGCAGAGTGAAAAACAAGGGTTCTTAGAGAGAGTACAAAGGAATTTAGCCGGAGAACAGATAGAGTGGGTAGAAAGCGATCGCATCCGCTTAAATTTACTAGAAAAACTTGTACTGCATCCCGAACAATCTTCTCGCCCTGCCCAGGATTTACTTGTAGAACTAGAACGCTCTCAAACGCCCCAATTGGCCTTGGAATTACTGATAGAGTTAGGCTGGTGGGATAAACATGAAAATCTTTTTCTACGCCGTAGCTCTTATCCAATTCACTTTCCTCAGAAGGTACTCGAAGTGGCCAAGTCCAGCCTACTCTCTCAGTCCTGTGACCCTGATGCTGATACTAGACTCGATCTTACTCACTTCAAGGTTTATACCATTGATGACGAGAGTACAAAGGAGATCGACGATGGTTTAAGTTTAGAAACTTTAGAAGATGGGACTCAACGCCTCTGGATACATATTGCCGATCCTACCAGGTTACTTTCTCCAGGAGATGAATTAGACCTAGAAGCGAGGAGGCGGAGTACCAGCCTTTATCTCCCCACAGGCAGCATTCCTATGTTCCCTCCAGAACTTGCTACAGGACCAATGAGTTTGGTACAAGGACAAGTTTGTCCAGCTTTAAGTTTTGGAGTGGTTCTAGACGAATCTGGGGGGATTCAGGACTATACTATCAGTGCTAGCTTAATTAAACCAACCTATCGTTTAACCTACGATGATGTTGATGAAATGCTCCAGTTGGATATCCAAGCAGAGCCAGAAATCACCAATTTAGCTCGCTGGTCAACGATTCGTCAGAGTTGGCGATTAGCCCAAGGTTCCATTAGTATCCATATGCCAGAATCTTCTATTAAAGTTAAAGATGATGAAATTGTCATTGAACTTTTAGAAGACTCACCCGCCCGCCAGTTAGTGGCCGAAATGATGATCTTAACGGGAGAGGTGGCGGGAAATTACGGTCAAAGGCATAATCTACCTTTACCCTACCGGGGGCAACCTCAACCAGAACTCCCCTCAGAAGAAGAATTATTACAATTTCCGGCTGGACCTGTACGTTTCTGCGCTTTGCGTCGTTGTATGCCACGGAGCGAAACAAGCACTATGCCCATACGCCATGCCGGTTTAGGTTTGAATACCTATACCCAAGCAACTTCTCCGATTCGCCGCTACAATGATTTATTAGCTCATTTCCAAATTAAAGCTCATTTACGCCAAGAGCCATTGCCTTTTCCCCTTGAAGCCGTAAAAGAGCTTATTTACAGCGTTACTAGTGCAGCTCAAGAAGCTACCTTAGTAGAGCGCCAAACTAATCGCTACTGGGGTTTAGAATTCCTCCGTCGCAATGCTGACCAAGCTTGGCCGGCTTTATTGCTACGCTGGTTAAGAGAAGATGATAATTTGGGGCTGATTTTACTAGAAGATTTAGGCTTAGAACTTCCCCATCGCTTTCGCCGCCCTATTGCCTTGGGCGATCGCTTAGAAGTTCAAGTTAGCCGCGCCGATCCTCGTCAAGATGTGATTCAATTTAGGGAAACCGAACAGCATCAACAAGAAGCTACCGCTAGTTAGTTTATAGTTCTCAACTGAATCAAGATAAATGACCCAGAATCAGGTAAATTTCCAATCTCATCAGATTGTTTGCTTAGAATATGAACAGACTTACCTTTACAGCGAAGTTATTCAAGTTATTGAACAGCGCAGAATGTGTTGGGTACGTCCTTGGATATTGGCTATTTTTCCGGCTGAAACTAGTTTTTTTTCCTGGAATGGTCAGGAGAAAACCCTTTATAATTTGCGCTTAACTGCTGATTTAGTTTGGCCTTTGAGTTTGTTTCGCCCAGCTCTAGATACAGAGGTTATTCCTCTATTAGAAAAGTTAGATATTCCCCCTAAAGACTCTGAAGATGAGCAGAAGTCACGGCAACGACTCAATTCTTTTGTGAATCAGCTTTGGCAAGCTCACAAAGCTACATTTCAGGGTTTTTAATCATATTAGTTTACTAGCAATAGGGTTTGATATTCTAGTTCAGTTCAAGCAGAGAAAGTATCTCAAAACTAGGTGACTGAATCCTAAACAGCAAGATAAATTAAGGTCTATCAACAGCTAAAATCTAGGTACTAGCTTGATTCGGCCAGCATCCATCTCTGACATTAGCAGTTCCAATGCTTCGTAATCCACATCGGAAATATAACCTGTTTGAGTTAATTCAGAGTTGATAGCATTCTCTATTTCCGGAGTTAAGCTTCTGAAATAGAGCGCTTTTTCTACCAGTTGACGAATAGCACGAGTTCTCTTCACGGTGTTTAGCAGAACTATTAGGTATAAAAACATTCTAGGAGCGAATTTCTGCTTCCTATAGTGATCTGTTCGTGGCTCTCTCGGTGACTAAAATCACCGCCAGATATCTAATAATGTGTACTAGCTAATTAATATTATTTGATTTAGTGTAGCCAATTACTTATCCTGCTTCGGTTTGGACTCGGCTGATCATTTTCAATGATCAGGAAAATATTTAATGAGAATTAACAAGCTTTAGCGAAGTAAAGTATTTAAAACTTAATGCTCTTAATTTTCATTATATACATCTAGAGGAGGATTCACAAATGTCAATAATTGGTTTCTCTATTTATGCTGGGAACAAGAGATTATTTAGCGACATCTTTGAAAGATAGATCTCCAGAAATCATGCTTAGATTGAGCTTGATTATCTATATGAAGCTTACTCTTTGACAAGGGCTATTTATAAAAATTAATAGTAAATTTTGATACACAAAGTGTAGTGGCAATGAAGTATGTTAACTAGATTGGTCGTTTCTAAACACTTAAATCCCATGATCAACGTAGCCGTTTGCTCCCATTTTACTCAGGCATCATCTTACAGTCATATAATCCCTTCTAACGCAGCGGAGTTTGGGGGTCAACTAACTAAAATTGTTGCTTCTCATAAAGATTCTGTGCTTCTAATCGATATGAGAAAAGTCGATTCTTTAGATAACACAACTTTAATGGCTTTGGTTGCCGCTTTCCGGCTGGCACAAAACTTGGGTAGACGCTTGATTTTTTGTTCTGTTGCTCCATCTGTAAAAATCATTCTGGAGTTAAGTCAACTGGATCGCATCTTAGAAATCTTCGATAGTCGTGATGCTTTTGAGGCTACTTTAGCTTGAATAAGTTCTTCGTTCTCTATAATTATTGTGGGAAGTACAAGCATTACTCCACGATTGTTTGTTGAGTACTTCCGCCTGCAATATCAAGAGAAATCTAAACACTGATAGAATTTTTCGACAATATTTCATTCCACTTTGTTTTATGAACTAATTGAAGTTCATTATCAGATTCGATTAAATTTGAATATCCTCGAACAAAATCTTCTAAGGAAATAATTAGTCTTAGGTAATATTTCAGTGTCAGTAGAACTCCATTTGTAATCACTTGGCAGCCGTAAGTATTTTTAATCTCTTGGATTTCTAGATTGATTTTACTAGCTTCGGACTCTTTGATATCAGCCGATGAAAATATATAATATCTTCTCGGTTTGAATTTAATGATTTTTTCTCTTAAAGTTGATCTTTGCTAAGATACTGAATTAGTTGCTCAAAGTAAATCAAAATGGTAACAGCACTTCAAGGAGAAAAAGTTACTCTCTACGACTTAGAAACCAAATTTAAGCTTAAGTTAACCAACAATGAGGCTTTTTTTCCAGAATGTTGTGGAGATTTACCAGAACTCAAAGAACTAGAAAAAGCGATACTCAACCGCATTAAAAATAATTATCTGAACCTTGTCAAGCGCGGTATGCTCGAAGATATGGTGAAGATGGTAGTTTTGTCTCCCTTGTTGGATTTAGCAGGGTTCTATGTACCTCCGTTTTATACTACCAGTGAAAAGTCAGTAGAGATAGCTGATGAGGATGAAGAGGTAGTGATACGGGGCAAGATTGATATTTTGGTGTTGCAATCCCAGTTGTGGGTGTTGGTGATTGAGTCGAAAAAAGCCGGATTTTCTCTAGAAGTGGGTATTCCCCAAGCTTTGAGTTATATGTTGGCTAGTGTGGAAAAAGATAAACCTATATTTGGTTTTGTAACTAATGGCAGTAATTTTATTTTCTTGAAGTTGGTTAAGGAAGATGTTCCTGTTTATGGTTTGTCTGATGAGTTTAGTTTACGTAGAGAGAATGATTTGTCTTCAGTGTTAGGGATTTTGCAGAGGTTAAGTGAAGTTGTGGTTGCTTGGTGAGATATGCGTAGGCAAAGACCACCGTAGGTATTGCAATCCTCTTTAATCTTAAGCTAATAGTGTAAGTGATTACTGTTTCAAAAGTACTAGGACAGAATTGAGTTAGTCTTGATATTTGTTTAACAAGTCTCTCGAATAAGCAAAATCTCTACTTATAATTTTCTGGAGGATGCCAGCCACTTTCAACCCAACGTAACCTAGCTGCAACAATAACCGAGTTATTCATTCGTAAAGCTGCAATAGTTGCTCTACCTATAGCTGTCATACCTTCTACCTTTGTGCCATCATTACTCCAAGCAAAATGTTCTAACCAATCCTGCTTACGTGGATTAAATAAAGGTGAAATATTCCCAGTTAAAGGGTCTTTTGCTTGAGTTAAACTGCCTTTAAATTCATTGCAAGGACGACAAGCTAGACAAACATTCTCGAAAGTAGTATTCCCACTTTTAGAAATGGGTTGAATATGATCGTAAGTCATAGGAATACCGCTATTTTCTTCTTTGGTTTGGCAATAACAGCAACAACGACCATCTTGTTGAATAATTCTTGTCTTTAGAGTCTCAGGGATATAAGCAGACACAGTATTTACAGTCTAGGTAGCTTGTAACCTCGCCAACGAAGCAAAACAGCAGCTTGAGCTTTTAATAACATGAAAAGATCCGCTTCTTGCCGTAGTTTTTGTAGTTCTAATTTTTCTGCTGGTGTTAAAGTTTCGCTTTGATTCTTCTCCAACAAAAGATTATACCTTCCCATCTCAGCATTTGTTTTCTGGCTTCTAGCAATTTCCCAAAGGCTATCATCATCTAACTTATCTAAGGCAGCAAGTGCGGTTTGAAACTCATCAGGTACATTATCCCATGCAGGAGGGCTACCTACTTTTAAGGCCCTTAGTACAATCTCTTCTAAAGGACGTTGGGTTGCTTGGGCTGTGTTTACTAGCCGTTGGTAAAGTAGTTGAGGAATTTCTAAGGTAAGAGTTGCAGTTGACATAGAGTTTTTGTTTGTTCATGATATACGAGTTTTTATTGATGATAGTTTCAGGGGTTTTGTGAAACATTGAGAGACTGAGTTTTCCTGTGATCGCGACCCTAAACTTCATGCTTTGTAATACTTGCTGCTAAATCCTACTGACAGTGGTGCGCCATCATACTGACAAGATACACCTATCTTCAATTTTCTTTTGTGGTCATAGTAAGTATGAAAGTGTGTCTGTTTACGGACTAGTTCTAGTTCAGATGGATTTATGCTTAAGACTCCTAAAATTGCCTCCGAATCAAATGGCAGACTCTGACTCCAAGGCGCAGTCTTTTTTAGTTCAATATCTACATAGCTAATAAAATTTCCTTCTGCTTCTAACAGCATATGAGCTTGCTCGGAGTCGACAATAATGTTACCTACTTGATTAGGTTTACATCCGACGACTCTTGCTACATCTGCAATAGACATTCCAATATACTGAAAAGGACGGTGGAAGGGTGTGCTTAATATATGTAATCCAGAACCGATAGCTCTATGTATAGCACCTGCAAGTGTTAATGTACCAAGATAATCACCATTTTGAGGCATAGCAGATGCCTGTGAATTGACGATTGAAACTAGTTTAGGGGGTAAGGTGTTTGTATCTTGCTCAAAAATATTTTGAACAGGAACTGAAATTGAAACAGTTCGTTGTCCTTGCCACTCTTTACTGAGTGAACTAAGAAAATCTTGCGGAAAAGACCAATAAAATAGCTTCTTTTGACAATCAGCAATGATTAGAAATGTTGGATTTGACTGAAGTAACCAATAATTGAGAGTTTTTACTTCAATGGGAACTTTAATTGAATTACTTTCTAATTCAGTTTCTTCCTTACCTTTGCATTGAATATTAAACAGCTTTCCAGTTGGATGTTCTTCTTGCATAACTTCACAGATGAAGTCAATACCAAAGTCTTTATCTTGAGGAACAGGAATAACATTACAAAATTTTGTAAAAACAGAACTGAAAAGTTCAGCAGCAGTTACACCGATCCTTTGAGATTTAGTACGTTTAGGTAACTTAGCCATCACAATACTTGATCGCAATCTTCTTTACCTTAAATATTCTAAACTAGATAAAGCCAGCACCAAATCAAAGAGGAAACCAACGTGGTAGTTGCAATCGAGGAAATTTTAACCCCGGAAATTAATAAACCGGCGCGTTACCTGGGTAATGAATTAGGTGCAGTACGCAAACCTTGGGCTGATGCCCAGGTGCGTTGGGTTTTGACTTATCCAGAAATATATGAAGTGGGGGCCTCTAATTTAGGGCATATCATCCTTTACAACGTTTTGAATGCCCAACCTCAACAACTATGCGATCGCTCCTATTTACCTGCCCCTGATTTAGCAGCGAAGTTAAGAGAGACACAAACTCCTTTATTTGCCTTAGAATCTCGCCGTTCCCTCGTAGATTTTGATATCTTAGGTTTTAGTCTTAGTTATGAGTTGGGGGCAACTAATATCCTGGAGATGTTGGATTTAGCTGGTATTCCCCTTACTTGGCGAGAAAGGGAAGCAGGAGATTATCCCCTCATTTTCGCTGGGGGGCAAACCGCCACATCTAACCCTGAACCCTATGCTGACTTTTTCGATTTTGTGGCATTAGGGGATGGAGAAGAGTTACTACCGGAAATTGGTTTAGTGATTCAAGAAGCTAAAGTTGCTGGTTTAAGCAAAGAAGAATTACTTTTAGATTTAGCACAAGTTCCTGGGGTTTATGTACCTCGCTTTTACAATGCAGCAGCAGATGGTTCAGTACATCCCAACCATCCAGACGTACCAAAGCGAATATTGCGCCGGGTAGCTACCCCTATTCCTGCTTATTCTATCGGTTTGGTTCCCTACGTTCAAACCGTTCATGATCGCTTAACCGTAGAAATAAGAAGGGGTTGCACCCGTGGTTGTCGCTTTTGTCAACCGGGAATGCTAACTCGCCCTGCTACGGATGTAGAACCAGCTAAGGTGGTGGATGCCATTGAAAAAGGAATGCAAGCTACTGGTTATAATGAGTTTTCCCTCCTTTCTTTAAGTTGTTCTGACTATCTTTCCTTACCTGCTGTAGGCATGGAAGTGAGGAATCGCCTCAAAGATGAGAATATTTCCCTTTCCCTTCCTAGTCAAAGGGTTGATCGCTTTGATGAAAACATTGCTAAAATTATCGGTGGTACTCGCAAATCCGGGTTAACCTTTGCCCCGGAAGCAGGAACCCAACGACTACGGGATGTGATTAACAAAGGACTTACCAATGAAGAACTATTGCGGGGGGTAAAAACCGCTTTTGAACAGGGTTGGGACAAAATCAAACTCTACTTTATGATTGGTTTGCCAGGGGAAACCGATGCCGATGTTATTGGTATAGCCGAAACTATTCGCTGGTTGCGTCAAGAATGTCGCCTCAAAGGTAGAAAAAGATTAGATTTTAATATCACCATCTCCAACTTCACCCCGAAACCCCATACACCCTTTCAATGGCACTCGGTATCAACCTCAGAATTTAGCCGCAAGCAACAGTTACTCAAAGCAGAATTTCGTCATCTTAAAGGAGTTAAGGTTAACTATACAGACACCCGCATCTCTGCAATGGAAGACTTTGTGGGGAGGGGCGATCGCAACCTTGCTGCGGTGATAAAAAGGGCTTGGGAATTGGGGGCGGGGATGGACTCTTGGTGGGAAAACCTAGACAAAGCCTTTCAAGCTTGGGAAAAGGCGATCGCAGATGCAGGTTTAACCTGGAAATACCGCCAGGTGACAGAGGGGGAGTGGAATGTCATGGAAAGTGATAACGAGGAAGTGGCAAGTAAAGGTCGTCGCCAGGAGTATAATTGGGATGAAAGGTTAAACATAAGATTACCTTGGGATCATTTAGATACAGGTATTGATAAAGAGTGGCTTAAAGCTGACTTACAACGGGCTTTAGAAGCAACTATTGTACCTGATTGTTCTTATGAAGGTTGTTCTCAATGTGGCATCTGTGGTACAGATTTTGGTCATAATATTGTCGCGGAAGTGCCGCCGATTCCGGAATTTGATGGAGAATTTAAACCTAATCAAAAGCGGGTACAAAGGTTAAGAATTTGGTTTGGTAAACAGGGGGAAATGGCATTAGTTAGTCATTTAGATTTAGTACGGCTATTTGATCGGGCTATACGTCGTGCTTCTCTGCCCATTTCCTTTACCGGAGGCTACCATCCAGGGCCAAGAATTTCTATTGCTAGTGCTTTATCATTAGGGGCAACTAGTAGCGGGGAAATTGTGGATTTTGAATTAACTGAAGCCATGGATATTAAGACTTTCCAGTCAAGATTAGCGGCTCAGTTACCTAAAGATATTACCATTTTTCGTAGTGAAGAAATTGCTATCAAGTCCCTTTCAGCTAATCGTTTATTAGAAAAAGCAGAGTATTTTCTTACCATTGCAACGACAGAAACAGTATCTCTAGAAACCTGGCAACAATGGTTAGATGAAATTAAACAAAGTCAAGAAATTAGCTGGGAGAAACTTACTAAATCCGGCAAGAAGAAAGTAATTAATTTGCGCGCTCGCCTTTTTGAATTAGAGTTAATGTCTCAATCTCCAGAAAATCGTCAAGTGCAACTACGTTACATTGGTAGCTATCGTAACGACGGCACTCTTTTACAGCCAGAACATTTTATCTATATGTTAGAAGCAGTCACAAAGCAAGAGTTTCAACTTTTAAAGGTTCATCGCCAGCAATTGATATTAGCCCAAGAATGTTGAATTGCTCTTTTATTGCTTGTTGTTGGGCTGTCCTTTACCGGTTTTTACTATGAGGTTGATAGGAGCGAATTATTTTTGCACTTTTAAGGTTGCGATCGCGAGAGATTAATCTTGCAACAAACCATCTCTTAATTTAATCAGGACGCACTAACTAAGTAATAGGTGGTAATTAATGATATTATGCTCAAGTGTTATTAGCAATTAACTAGAAAAAACTCATTTGTGCAGTTATCAGGAATTAAAGATGTCTACAATTAGAAACAGGGGTAGAATTAAAGTTAGAAAATCTTTAAGAAAGCCTAACAACAAAATTATTTTAACTCCTGAAGGGGTTGACTTATTAACACAAATAGCCACTAATTATCATCTATCTAAGTCTGAATTGGTTGAGTACTTAGCTAGAGGTTCTCTTGCTGTGGTTAATCCGGCTGCGAAACTAACCATTAATTTGGGAGAATCGAATCAGGTTATACAAAAAGAGACGGTGTCTTCAGAAACTAATGAGCTATTAGAAAAGCGTTTAGAAGAGAAAGATGAGCAAATTCGGGAATTGCAGCAGCACCAAAACTATCAAGAAATAAAAAGTGATTCTTGCCTACAACTCAAAATTGAGGAGTTAGAGCAAGAAGTCCTTATTAAACAAGAGCAAATAGAAAAGCTAGAGAAGGAATTTTCTCAGCTAGAAGCTGAAGAAGAAGAGATAATTAAACCAGAAATAGATTGGTTAGCTATAACGGCTCTGTTACTAGCTTTAACGATGATCTTGGCTCTATTTATAAGCCATTATTACTTTGGTGCTATTACTCCAAGCTAACAAAAGGTGGTGAATTTTGAGTTAGCATTCAGCTAAACTCAAAATTCACCAAAGAAAAATATTATTAATTAGAGAACTCCAATAAATAAAATATCCTCGCCAAGTATAAGATTTTAGCAACTAGCAACTAGCAACTAGCCATTAGCTTATCGCTTTTGGATAAGTCTTTTTTTGGCTCTCTCTTACTTAACTGTCGGAGTCAATAGGGTTACTTTACTACTATCAACCATAATTGTCCAAAAACCGCGATCGCTTAAATTTTTCAACATAGCATTTGCTTCACTTTCGCTAGTAGTATGAATAGCAATCAAATAAGGGCGAGCTAGGTAAGAAACTAAACCGATTTCTTTACTTAATAGCTGTTGTAATTGGTTTGCTATTTCCGGCTGATTTACGTAGTCGATTAAAATAGCATAACCTGTACCTAAAGCTTGAGGATTATAGCTAGGAAGATTATTAGTTTGAGGAAGAGCTACAGAGATGGTTTCCGAAGTGTTAGGTAGCCCTTGAGTAATTATAGGAGGAGGTTCAGAAACCACTTCTAAAGGTAGTGTTTGAGAACTTTCTACAATCACTGCCGTTAAATCTAAGTTTTCTTGAAAGTATTGCCCCCATTCCTCGGCATCTTCCCGGTTAATAAAACTACCAATATGAGTAACACTCTTGCCTAAATAGTCACAAAAAGAAACTTCTATATCATTAGGTATAGCTTGAAGAACTTTTGCCCTTTTATCCTCAGTTTCTGTAACTATTAGCAATACATATTCATTATTTTCAGGAACAACACAACTCAACAAAGTAGATTGAGCTACCGAAGGAGTAGCTAGAGTAACAGGTAATAGGTAACAGGTAATAGGTAATAGGTAATAGGTAATATTAGTTCGCACAGTTATTTCATGGGGTTGGGTGGGGTAAACTAAATTAGCAGATAAGCCACTATTACGAATAGTTAACTCGACCTATGGCTAGGCTTTTATGTCCTGAAGGAACTTAAGGAGCCATATATTCCGTCAATATTCAGTAACACTCGTTACTAAGTTAAGCTGGAATAAAGCAGGTGCGCTTCAAGGAAAAAGCTATGGTAGTTCCTATTTCAATTGTTATTACTACTTATAATCGAGAAAAGTTTCTCGGATTTGCCATAGAGAGTATTTTAAGGCAAACCTGGCTAGATTTCGAGCTATTGATTTGGGATGATGGTTCTACCGATAATTCCCTGGCTGTTGCTCAAAACTATGCCCAAGAAGATCAACGAATTCGGGTAATTGCCGCAGAACATCAAGGTAGAATACTCGCTTTAAAAGGTGCGATCGCCCAAACTCAGGGGCAATATCTAGCTTGGGTAGATAGTGATGATCTTCTTGCACCGACGGCTTTAGAAGAGACTTTAGTTGTCTTAGAAGCTAATTCTGACACAGGTATGGTGTATACCGATTATTGGGATCTTCATGACAATGGTAAAGTACTTGGTTATGGTCAGCGAACTAAGGTTGCTTATTCTCCTCATCAACTGCTAACTAATTTTATGACCTTTCACTTCCGGTTGATACGTCGTACTGTTTTTGAGGAAGTGGGAGGTATTGATAGCCAATCTTTATATACAGAAGATTATGATCTTTGTTTACGGCTTTCTGAAGCAACAGAAATTAAACATTTAGCCAAACCTCTCTATTATTATCGCAGCAACCCAGAGAGCTTTTCTTACCAAAAAAGAGCCGAACAAATTTATGCTAGCTATGGGGCAACTTTAAGGGCATTAAAACGAAGAGGACTTAGCGATCGCTACGAGGCAGTTGTTAAAACCAAAGGTTTTGGTTGCAAGATGGAAGCTTGGTTAGGTTTACGCCCTCTCAAAAATCTTGCAACGAGGTTTTTAAATTTACCCATCAAGTTTTTAAAAACTAATGCAGGTTTGAGTTTTTTCCCCACCTTAGTCACAACTCTATGTTTAATCCCTACCTTAAACGCCCAGGCACAAACCATTAATTCCGCCAGTGATGGTACAGGAACTATTGTTAACCAAACTGGCAATCAGTTTAATATCCAAGGGGGAAGCTTATCAGGAAATGGGGGCAATCTATTTCACAGTTTCCAAGACTTTGGGCTTTCTGCATCCCAAACTGCCAACTTCCTTTCTCAACCTGGCATTAATAATATTTTAGGTCGAGTTGTCGGGGGCAATGCTTCGGTAATTAATGGCTTAATTCAAATAACAGGAAGCAATGCCAACCTCTTTTTAATGAATCCCGCAGGTATGGTTTTTGGTAGCAATGCCCAATTAAATATTCCTGGTTCCTTTACCGCTACCACCGCTACAGGTATAGGTTTTGAAGGAGGAACTTTTAACAGCGTCGGCACAAGCGATTATAACTCTTTAGTAGGTAATCCTAATGCTTTTGTCTTCAACAGCTTACAACCGGGGGCAATTATTAATGCAGGGGATTTAGCCGTTACAACGGGTAACAACCTTTCCTTGATTGGCGGTACTGTTGCTAGTACAGGAACATTACAAGCCCAGGGGGGTAACATTACCATTAGTGCTGTACCCGGAAGTACTAGGGTAAGAATTAACCAAGCTGGACATATTTTAAGCTTAGAAATTGAACCACCTACTAACGCTCAAGGTGATCCTCTGCCCATTGTCCCTTTAATGTTACCGGAATTGTTAACAGGAAGTGATGTGGGGGATACAGGCTTAGAAGTTAACCCTCAAGGAGAAGCACGCTTAAGAAACTCTGACACTACCGTAGGAGTAGGAGACGTGGCAGCAAATCAGTTAACCGCAGAAAGTGCCACCTTAACAGCAGCGAGTAACTTAACTTTAGTTGAAAGCAACTTACAAACTACAGGGGATTTAAACCTCAAAGCAAAAGATACTGTTTATGCGAGGGATAGCGCCAACGCGCCTTTACAAATAAAAGCAGGGGGCAATCTCTACATTCAAGGGGACAAAGGTATTGATATTTTGGCTTTGCAACATACCCAAACTCCTTTTGTTAGCGGTGGCAACTTAAGCTTAGTTAGTGACGGCATTATTTCTGGGGATGCCCATTATCTCAGTGGCGGCAATTTCTCCATCCTTAACTTACAAGGAGATGGAGGCAACTTTGTTAGTTTTTATGACCCCATCATTAGTTCTACAGGGGATGTTACCTTTGGTAATTATACAGGGGTTTCTTTAAAAGTAGAAACTTTGGGCAGTATTAACGGTGGCAACATTATCATCAACGGAGCAGATACTCCCGGTGCTATACCGACAAGCGATCCTCACTTCACTGTCCTAACTACAGGTAACGGTGGGTTAGTTTTGCAAGCAGGAAAAACTAGCTTAGATAATACAGCTAATACACCCCAAACTACAGGAGGAACTACTTTTAATGGTTCCGGGACTCCTACCACTGGAAGTATCAATGTAGGGGATATTGATGTCGGTTTTGATGGCTTTACCCATTACGGTGGCCCTGTGATTATTGAAGCCACTGGTAACGTGCAAACGGGAAATATTAGTACTTTTAATAACGATGATTTTGTAGTAGGCAGCGATCTCAGGGGAGATATTACTATCACAACAACAGGTAATATTACCACAGGAGCAATCGATTCTTCTACAAACCTTAATTTTCCTAGCAATGATCAAAGTTTTGGTGGTGATATAAATTTAATCGCAGGAGGTCAAATCACCACAGGAGACATTAATTCCTCTGCTGTAACAGAAACCTTTGGAGGCGCAGAAGCAACTGGTGGTAATGTTACTTTAACTGCAGGAACAACGCTCACCACGGGAACAATTAATGCTTCAGCATTAGCACAAGAAAATGATGGCGGTGGCCCTACCTTAGCAAGAGGGGGAAATGTTATTTTAACAGGTGGTTCAACTCCTGGTAGCAATATTATTTTTGGTGGTATCGATACTACTGCTATTGGAATACTTGGTCTTGGCAGCAATCAAGGTTTTGGGGGTCAAGTTACTGTCACAGCTAGCAACGGCACTGTAAGAGGTCTTCTCGGTGGCAACACCGTTGCTACTGGGGGTACGACCCAAGGTGGAGATGTTAGCATTACCCACGATGGTGGTGCTGATAATGATCCTTTCAGCATTGGCGATGCCAGCACTAATGGCTTAGCAGGGGGCATTAATACAGGTACTAACACCCTTGACACTGGCTCTTTCCCTGTCCTTCCCAATGGTGGTGCTGCTTCCGGAACACCAACAGATATTACCATCACTTCCGTCAACACTCCTCCCACCCTCGCTACAAACTCCTTAAGCGGGGCCCAACAAGACCAACCTTTCACCTTCACCTTTGCAGACTTAAACCCAGTTACGGGAGATGTTAATAGTGATAATCTTACCTCCATTACTATTATTTCTATTGATGCCGGTACACTGACAGTCAACGGCGTAACAGCAACAGCAGGAACGGTTATTTCTTCTGGGGATACTTTAGTTTACACACCCCCAGCAGGAACTACAGGCAGTGTAAATAGTTTTACCATCAGTGTTAGCGATGGTGTCTCTTCGACTCAGCAACCAGTAAGCATTAATGTAGCAACCATAGCCGTAGATGATCCTATTCCAGATGATCCTATTCCAGATGATATTCTTCCCGAAGAAACTCCTCTGCCAGAAGTTAATTTTGACCAACCCGTTCCCCAATTGCAAATTGACCCCATCATTCAGCAATTGGAGAAGAAATTTACTGAGGATTTTGAAGATTATTTTGGTGAAGAAGATGATAACGAAATTACTAGTTTAGATGAAGCTAAAGATATTTTACGCAGCATCAACAGAGAAACAGGAGTTAAACCAGCCCTTATTTACGCTGCCTTTTTCCCTGCTGAATTAGCTGCACCTTCAGAAACTGAGGAGGAAAAGCAACTAGATAAGTCTAATAACTTAAAATTTCCTTCCCAAGAAAACGATCAATTAGAACTTGTTCTCGTAACTGCTGAAGGAGAAATTCTCCGCAAACCGATGCGAGGTATAACTCGTGCCAAGGTACAACAAGTTGCTAAAACCTTTCGCCGCACCATTACTAATCCTTCCCGTCCCAATGCTTACTTAGTCCCGTCCCAACAGCTATATCAATGGCTGCTTGCTCCCTTAGAAGAGGAGTTGCAGGCCCAAGGGATTAATAACATCGCCTTCATCCTTGATGCGGGGATACGTACTATACCCCTTGCTGCCCTCCATGATGGACAGCAGTTTATCTTGGAAAAATATAGCCTAGGTTTAATGCCAAGTCTTTCCCTAACTGACACTCGCTATGTTGATGTGAAAAACATGGAAGTTTTAGCCATGGGAACCGAAACATTTTCTGATCTACCAGATTTACCCGCCGTACCCATAGAATTAAATACAATTGCTAACAATTTATGGCCGGGTAAATCTTTGCTGGGGGACAAATTCACTCCAGGAAATCTCAAATCAGAACGTGCTAATGTACCTTTCGGTATCATCCACCTCGCTACCCATGCTGAATTTAATGCTGGTAAACCCAATAATTCCTATATTCAATTTTGGGACCAGAAAATCAGTTTAGATCAATTGCGTCAGCTAGGCTTAAATCAGCCTGCGGTAGAGTTGATGGTGTTGAGTGCTTGTCGTACTGCTGTGGGCAGTGTGGAATCAGAGTTAGGCTTTGCTGGGTTAGCTAACCAAGCCGGAGTTAAATCAGCCTTGGGAAGTTTATGGACAGTCAGCGATGAGGGGACTTTAGGCTTTATGACCACACTATACGAGCAACTTAAGGTTGCTCCTATTAAAGCAGAAGCATTGCGCCAAGCACAACTGGCGATGATTAAAGGGGAAGTTAGGTTGCAAGACGGCAAGCTAATTACTCCAGAAATTGAAGTCTCTTTACCGCCCAATTTAGCTGCATTAGGGGATGAAGAGTTGAATCATCCTTATTATTGGAGTGCTTTTACTATGATAGGAAGTCCTTGGTGATTGAATAATACCAAAGCGCTATTTGGTAGCACAGGTTATTTGTAAGAGAGAACCAAGAAAAGACTTATCCAAAAGCGATAAGCTAATGGCTAGTTGCTAGTTGCTAGTTGCTAAAATCTTATACTTGGTGAGGATATTTTATTTATTAGAGTTCTCTAAGAGTAGTGTTCTCCTTGACGTTACAACGGATCAATCAACGGGAATATTAACCTTACAGAAGTTGTTAAAGCCCAAGGATAAGTCATAGATGAATTTAGCAATAGATTTTATGAGCGGACTTGTGGGATACCGTCTCGTTAAGGAATTATACAATAGCTCTAGAACTATTGTTTGTCGAGCCGTTCGCGTAGAAGATGAGTATCCTGTCGTCGTTAAACTGTTAAAGCGAGACTATCCTAGTTTTCCTGAACTGCTGCAATTCCGTAACCAATATACTATTACCAAAAATCTTGACCTACCTGGGGTTATTAAAACCTACGCTTTGGAGAATTGCCGCAACAGCTATGCCCTGATAACAGAGGATTTTGGCGGTATATCTCTCAAAGAGTATGCCCTAACCCATCCTCTACAAATAGGTGAATTTTTAGCGATCGCTCTACAACTGTCTGAAAGCCTCAATGGACTTTACCATCATCGTATCATTCACAAAGATATCAAGCCTGCCAATATTCTCATCAATGCCGACACCAAACAAGTAAAATTAATTGACTTTAGCATTGCTTCACTGCTACCCAAAGAAACCCAAGAAATCAGCAATCCTAATGTCCTCGAAGGAACCCTCGCTTATATTTCCCCGGAACAAACGGGGCGAATGAATCGGGGTATCGATTACCGAACTGATTTTTATTCGGTTGGAGTTACTTTCTATGAACTACTAACTGGAAAGTTACCCTTTGTCTCCAATGAGGTAATGGAGTTGGTGCATTGTCATTTGGCTAAACAACCTCCGGCATTAGGGGGACGGGGAGAGATTCCCCAGGTGTTGTCAGACCTTGTGATGAAGTTGATGGCGAAGAATGCTGAAGAGCGCTATCAGAGTGCTTTGGGGTTGAAGTCTGATTTAGAGAATTGTTTATCTCAATGGCAGAAACAAGGGAAGATTGCGACGTTTACATTGGGAGAAAGGGATATATGCGATCGCTTCATCATCCCCGAAAAACTCTACGGCAGGGAAGCAGAAGTTGCTCAGTTATTAGAAGCCTTTGAGAGAGTTAGCAATCTGATATCAGATACCAAATATCAGAAATCAGTTCAATCTGTTTGTCCGCGAAGTGAATTAATGCTGGTTGCTGGATTTTCTGGCATTGGCAAAACAGCAGTGATTAATGAAGTTCATAAACCCATCACCAAAAAACGAGGCTATTTCATTAAAGGCAAGTTTGATCAATTTAATCGCAACATTCCTTTTTCGGCTTTTGTCCAAGCTTTTCGTAGTTTAATGGGACAATTGCTAGGGGAATCTGATCTCGAACTCGCCAATTGGCAAAGGCAAATCCTCAAAGCAGTAGGAGAAAACGGACAAGTTATTATTGATGTGATTCCTGAGTTGGAACGTATCATTGGACAACAACCCAGGGTTCCTGAACTGTCAGGCATTGCAGCACAAAATCGCTTTAACCTGCTGTTTGGGCAATTTGTGAATGTATTCACAACCAAAGAACATCCCCTCGTAATTTTCCTTGATGACTTGCAGTGGGCAGATTCAGCCTCTTTGAACCTGCTGAAATTGCTCATGGACGAGTCAGAAGCAGGCTATCTACTGGTGTTAGGAGCCTATCGTGATAACGAAGTTTTTCCTACCCATCCGTTGATGCTGACTCTAGATGAACTTCAACAACAGGGTAGAAAGATTAATACCCTGACCCTAGCCCCCTTAAACGAAGTGAATATTACTCGTTTGGTTGCTGATACGTTGCTATGTAAAACGGAAATCGCTGCGCCATTATCCCAACTAGTCTATCAAAAGACCCAGGGGAACCCATTCTTTACAACCCAATTTTTGCAAGGGTTACATGAGGATGGCTGTATCACCTTTGCTCCTGATTTGGGTTACTGGCAGTGCAACTTGACCAAGGTGCGGCAGTTGGCACTAACGGATGATGTGGTAGCGTTTATGGTGGGACGGTTGCGAAAGCTGCCGGCGATCACCCAGGAAGTCTTGAAACTGGCGGCTTGTATTGGTAACTGTTTTGACTTGCCAACCTTAGGGATGGTGTGCGATCGCAACCAAGAAGAAGTAGCAACAAATTTATGGAAAGGATTACAAGAGGGCTTTGTAATCCCAGAAAGCGAAACTTATAAGTTTTTTCAAGGAGAACAGAATCAAAATCAGACTATTGAAGACATTACCGTTGGCTATCGTTTTTTACATGATCGCGTCCAACAAGCAGCTTACTCCCTGATTCCCAAAACCGAGCGGGGAATTGCCCATTATCAAATTGGACAACTGCTACTGCAAAAGATACCTCCAGAAGCACGAGAAGAGCGTATTTTTGAACTCATCAATCAACTCAACCATGGTACAAACCTAATCACCGAGCAAAAAGAACGAGACGATTTGGCTCAACTAAATCTTACCGCTTGCCGTAAAGCCAGGGCAGCCACAGCCTATCAAGCCGCTTATGATTATGCCACCATCGGCATCACTTTGCTCAGAGAAAAGCCTTGGCAACGACAGTATGGGATGACCTTAACCCTCCATGAATTAGCCGCAGAAATCGCCTCCCTAACCGGAGAATTTGAGGAGATGGAAGCTTGGATTGAAGCGGTAGTCCATCATAGCAAAACCTCACTGGACAGAATACAAACCTATCAAGTTAAAATTCAAGCCCTCACCTCTCGTAATGAATTTGTTGAAGCGATTGCCACCGGGAAATTTGTCCTGGAACTATTGGGGGCCACTTTGCCCGATACTCCTACCCTGGAGGATGTACAACAAGCAAGGCAAGAAATTACGGACTTAATTGGCGATCGCTCAGTAGCCGAATTTGTCCATCTGCCCCAGATGAAAGAGCCAGAAAAGCTAGCCATTCTACAAATTTCTACGAGCCTCATCCCCGCTTGTTATATGACGGGTTCCATGCTCTATTTGTTAATTGTACCCCTTCAGGTCAAATTATCAATCCAATTTGGCAACAGTTTATTTTCTCCCTATAGCTATGCCAGCTACGCCTTTCAACTCAGTACCACCTGGCAAGATATGGCCATTGCCCAACGATTTGGGCAATTGGCCTATCACCTTGCTTCAGAACCAGAGGCGAAAAATATTCGTGCTGCCACTTTTATCGTTTTGGGGGGCTATTTTTATCACTGCACTAGCCATCTCAGAAAGACATTGCCGATCCTGATTGAAGGCATTCAAGCAGGCTTAGAAACTGGCAACTTAGAATTCTTTGGCTACAACGTTCAAAACTTTGGTGTCAACGCTTTCTGGAGTTGTCAATCTTTAGCAGACTATGAAACCCAGATTCATAGCTACCATCAGCAATTGCTCAGCCTCAACCAAGTAACCACCTCCAATCATTGTTTCATTTACTGGCAATCGGCCCTAACCCTATTAGGCAACTCAGAAGGAGAAATCATCTTACGCCAAGATATCTATGAAGAAAAAATTATAACTGAAGCCCTTGCTGCGAATGATACGTGGCGATTATTTCAATTTTATTTTTACCGCTTAGCCACCGGATTTATTTTAGACCAATTGCCCGAAGTGCAACAAGATGCCAATCGCGCCCGACAGTACTTAAGTGGATGTGTCGGCAGTGCGGCTGAGCCAATTTTCTACTTTTACGACTCATTAATCGCTCTTACCGAATTGGAGGAAACCTCTTTAAACTCAGAGACGCAATGGCAGCGGCTGCAAGACAATCAAGAGATTTTGCACAAATGGGCAAGCCATGCTCCCATGAATTACTTACACAAATGGCAACTTGTGGAAGCAGAACGGCAACGGGTATTAGGGGGAATTCCAGAAGCAATAGAATATTACGAACAAGCCATTATGGGAGCTAAAGAAAACGAATACATCCAAGAAGAAGCCTTAGCCAACGAACTTGCTGCTAAATTCTACCTCAATTGGGGTAAAGAAAAAGTAGCGAGCGGTTATATGCAAGAAGCTTACTATTGCTATGCTCATTGGGGAGCTAAAGCTAAAGTTTCTAATCTCGAAAGCAACTATTCTCAACTACTAGCTCCAATTCTTAATCAGCCCCAGTCTGTCTCTAGCAGCGAAGAAAGCATTCTCGAATCTACTAGCAATTATGAAAAATCCTCTTCTACCATCTCCTTAGCCTTAGATTTCGCTGCTCTCCTCAAAGCTTCTCAGAGCCTTTCTAAGGAGATTGAACTTGATAAGTTGCTTGCTGCCTTACTGAAACTTATCATTGAAAATGCTGGAGCCAATAAATGTGTCCTCATGCTCAATAAAGCCGGGCAGTTGCAAGTAGAAGCGGTTATGGTACTAGGACAATCACCCCATGTCATGAAATTAGTTCCTGTTGAAGCCAGCCGAAATATTGCCCGTAACCTAATCAACACTGTGAAGCGAACGTTAAAATCTACTGTGATTATGGATGCTACGGTGCATCCTTCCTTAAGCAACGACTCTTACGTTCAACAACATCAACCCAAAAGTTTGTTATGTACTCCCCTGCTTTACCAGGGCAAGTTGTTAGGTATAGTTTACTTGGAAAATAACCTAGTTGTAGGAGCCTTCACCGCTAACCGAGTAGAGGTTGTTAACTTGCTTTGTACCCAGGCAGCTATTTCCATTGAGAATGCCCAACTCTATCAACAACTAGAAGCATATTCCCATACCTTAGAAGAAAAAGTAGAAGCTAGAACTAAACAACTTAAAGTAGCTCAACGACAAATCATTTCTCAAGAAAAACTCGCTTCATTAGGAGCTTTAACCGCAGGTGTGGCACACGAACTACGCAACCCCCTCAACTTTGTCAATAACTATGCTGAAGGTTCTGCTGAGTTGAGTGTAGACTTACTAGAAGCCATTGAAGAACAATCAGCAGTTATCAACCCAGAAGATTTGGAGTATCTTAAGGAGATTGTCGTTGATCTTAAAGATAATGCTGCTGCTATTCAACAACATGGCCGAAGAGCTGCCAGTATTATCCTCAACATGATGCAACACAGTCGTAGCGATGATAGTGTTTATCAAAAAACTAACCTTAATAAACTTCTAGAAGAAGCTAGGCAGTTAGCTTACCACAGTAAAAGAAGTATTGATAATCACTTCAATATAACTTTTGCTACCCACTACGACGAGTCCATTGGAGAAGTTGAAGTATTTTCTTCTTCTTTGAACCGTGCTTTCATTAACCTGATCGATAATGCTTGTTATGCTGCTTGGATGAAGTATCAAGAGCAAGGAGAACCCTTTATTCCTAAGTTGTCCCTAACAACGAGGAAATTAACAGAACAGGTAGAAATCCGCATCCGCGACAATGGTATAGGAATTTCCCAGGAAATAGTAGAAAAAATTTTCAATCCTTTCTTTACCACTAAACCTACCGGAGAGGGAACGGGATTAGGATTATCCCTAACCCATGAAATAATTGTTGGACAGCATAGGGGAAGTTTGCAAGTAGAAACAGAACTAAGCAGTTTTACAGAGTTTATTCTTACCCTACCTGCCGGAAAGTAATGGGAGCAAGGAGCAGAAAAGAGTTACAGCTTATTACTCATATACCCTAATCATTGATTAAGAGCTATAGCGCTCTTCTGCCCAAGGTTCTCCCCTGGTGTGGTAGCCGTTGCGTTCCCAGAAGCCTAATTCTTCTTCTTTAAGGAATTCTAAGCCATTAATCCATTTAGCGCTTTTCCAGGCGTAAATGTGGGGGATGACAGTCCGCATGGGGCCACCATGTTCTGGGGGTAAAGGTTCACCAAACAGGGTATGAGCAAAGAAATTATCCTCTCGGATAAAATCATCAATAGCCACATTAGTGGTATAACCACCGTAACAATGTTCCAGGACATGGTTAACTTGAGGGTCAAGATCCAATAATTCCATGAAATCTGTAATCTTAATTCCAGTCCATTGCACATCTAACTTTGACCAACGAGTGACGCAATGAAAGTCTTTGGTAAAGTTGTGTTGTGGCAAACTCAGCATATCTGACCAACTAAAGGTTTTTGGTTCTACTAAACCCCAAACTTTAAGTTCCCATGTAGACTGATCAACTTTAGGAGTTGCCCCATAGGTGAGAACCGGAAAGCCATTGGTAAGATATTGCCCAGGAGGAGTGCGATCGCTGTTTTCTGGATCTGGTTTATTAAAAAATTTCCCTAACATAGTTGTTTGAATAATTGCTAATTGCTAATTGCTAGTTATTAATTGGGTGACAAGGTGACTAATCTTCAATATCACCTTATCTTCCCCTTTTGACTTTTGACTTTTAACTTTTGACTTAATTTAATCTTCGTCGTCTTCTTCCTCAGCTTCAGGATAAACAAAGCTATTAGAACGCCCTGTAAGTATAGATTTCCCTAAAGAGAGAGCTTTTTGTGCTTCGAGTTCTGCTTTACGCTTCCAGTGACTTCTACGTTTATTACGTTTAGATTTGGATGTTTTCTTCTTTGGTACTGCCATGGTTATAAGTAATTAAGTTCAGGATAACCTTTATATTTTAAGAGATTGAGAGTCGATTATTTTGTCTTGATTATGGATTAGTAGTTTCTGGTTGCTCATCCCTGTCATCTTCATCTAGTTCTATACCAGCATTCGTGCCATCATTTTCTGTTCCTTGATCAGTAGGAGAACGATCCCTGTTTTCGGCATCACTTTCTGAAGTGTTTGTGGGAGTAGAACCAGATTCATCTTCATCTAGTTCTATACCAGCATTCGTGCCATCATTTTCTGTCCCTTGATCAGTAGGAGAAAGATCCCTGTTTTCGGCATCACTTTCTGAAGTATTTGTGGGAGTGGAACCAGATTCATCGTCTGAAGTTGGTGTTGTTACTGGTGGCTCAACTGAGCGCCTAGGAACCCCGTTAGAAGGCGGCCTAAAGTTTCTCCTGTGGGAGGTACACCTTGAGGTACTGGCAAATTACCACCATTACGGGGGGCGGGGGTTGGGGCAGATCCTCCTGTTGTATCTTCTGTATCAATAGCAGTTTCAAAGTTGAGTAATGCCTCAGCGTTGGGCATATAACTAACCCAGAATTGAGCATCTGGTTGCTTGTTCCATTCTTGGCGAGTTACTTCTACCATCATTATTGGTGCGATCGCTCCTTTGTTTTCCCCAGAAATAGTTACTTTAACTTCGGTAATTAAAATATCTTTATCAAAGCTACGTTGCACCGCAGCCCTAGCAACAGCTAATCCCCTGGCTAACATGGTCTGATAAGTTTCCCCCGGTTGACGGTTAAGATTAACATCAACACGGGCTACATAAGCTTGGGCAACTTGAGGAGTTATGGTTTCTAAACTTAACCAACTTATACCCGTCATACCAACGATGGTAGCTGCTCCTAGGGCAGGAAAACTTCTTGATTTTGAGGTAAACTGACTAAACGCTTTGGTATTATTTACTTTTACTTTTGACATTATCTATTAACTCTAGTGATTTTCTTAGGGGACTTACAATAGTTAGTGAACTAAAATCGTTCACCGGAACTATTGACAGTTCTAAAAGCAGTACTAATTATTAATTATTTTTCTTTTTAAGTTAATTTTTCTACTACTTAAGGGCTGATAATCGTTTTTGGCTCCAAGCAATTTCTGAAAATTAGCTGCTTATAAACCATTGAGGCAGACAGTAGATGACAAAATACTCTTGTATAGCGATTGGCATTAATCAATATCAGTTTCTACAACCTTTGAATTACGCTCAAGCAGATGCTTTTAGCTTACGGCAATTTTTCATTAAAGAAACGAATCTGTCCCCGCAACAATGTTTACTCCTAACGGAATCTTCCCCTTGGCTAGAAAGAAAATCCACTTACCCAACTAAGGAAAATATTTTAAGCTGGCTCAAAAAAAGTGATGCTGTCACAGGGGAACCAAATATGTTTTGGTTTTTGTTCAGTGGCTATGGTGTCAATTGGCAAGGGAAAGATTATTTAATACCCATAGATGGCAACCCCCAAGATATCCCGAATACGGCAATACCTTTGGAATCGTTATTGACTGAGCTACAAAAGCAAGGGGGGGATAATATTTTGGTATTGCTAGATATTAACCGTTCCCCAGGTATCTTTGCTGGAGCATCTGTAGGGGCGCAAACCGCAGCTTTGGCAAGGGAAATGGGTATTGCTTTGATTCTTTCTACTCAGGTTAATGAATATTCCCATGAATCCGCTAGTCTTGGTCACGGGTTTTTCACAGAAGCACTTTTAGAAGCCCTAGATTATTATCGCCAAGATTTAACCTTGGAAGTATTAGAAAATTATCTTCGTTACCGTCTACCTGAAATTGGTGAGCATCATTGGCGACCGGCCCAAACTCCTATTATAATCACACCATCTCCTCAAGCTAGCAAAGGGAAAATTCTTCCTGGCAACCAAGAATTTATCAGTTGGCATAACTATTCAGGTTATGGGCAAACTACCTCAAATTCTTCCTCAACAGGGGTAGGGGAAAATGTTGTAGTTGATCACCACAATAATGGTACAGGGCAAGCTAATCAAACAGGAGTTTTGGATGTAGAAGAAATATCCCCTCATGGCTCTCCTAATAGTTCTCCTAACGGTTCTCACCCTTACCCACACCATAATGGTAACGGTTCTGGTAGTTCAGCTATTGTTTTTAAACCTAAACCACCTCAAAAGAAGAGTCAAAATTGGTCAGAATGGCTGATTTGGGGAGGAGGCGCTGCTTTGATAGCGGCCTTGGTTGTCGCGGCTGTAGCCATCGCTAACCAAGATGATACTAGACAAGAAAGTATTGCTCAGACGGAAGAACAAATAGCTCCCCCCGTCCCCAGTAACCCCCAAGGCACTGATAGTACTCCGGTTATACCTGCCAATCCCCAAGTAACTATTTCTACGGCTCAGGCTCCTGCTACCCCTCAACCAACGGCTACTTCGAGTTCAGAGACTCCCCTGGAATCTCCCCCTTTACAGGCTACTAATCAAGGAATCTTAACCCAAGCGAGAACCTACATCCAAGCGAACCAAGCTTCCGGTTTTAATCGAGCCATTAACCAAGTCCGCAAGATTCAGCCAGGGCAACCATTTTATGAACAAGCCCAAGCAGATATTACTCGCTGGAGTCAAGTTATTTTAGATATCGCCCAAGGTAGGGCTAACCAAGGTAACTTTGGTGGTGCGATCGCCGCAGCTAAATTAGTTCCCCCAGATCGCCAAACTATTCATGACAATGCCCAAATCTCTATTCAACAATGGGCTGTCCAAGGGGAACAGCAAAAGAATAATCAACTACTTCTCCAAGGAGCGAAAGAGCAAATTCGCCCTAATCAAGCTTCTTCCTATAACCAAGGAATTAATATCCTTAAAGCCATTCCTCAAGGGCAATCAGGCTATCAACAGGCACAGGAGTTAACTACCCAATGGAGCCGTCAGATTTATTTAATTGCCAATTCCCGCGCCGCTAGGGGCAATTTTTCCCAAGCTATTAATACAGCAGTGTTAGTTCCTAAAAATACCCCTTCTTATGCACAGGCTCAACAGGCGATCGCCCGTTGGCGAAAAGGGGAAAAATAATTGCTAATCGCTAGTTGCTAATCGCTAGTTGCTAGTTGCTAGTTGCTAATTGCTAGTTGCTAGCTGAACGTATGAGGTACAAAATGTTTGGTGTTTGTAGCTTTTAGCTAAAAATTAAGGTTCAAACTAAAATAAAAACCATCATCCTGAAGATTTTCTCCTCGGTCATCTAGGTTAACCAAAGGTAAAGCAGCATCCAAACGCAGATTAAGATTTCTTACAGGTGACCAAAGCACTCCCAAACCTAAACCCGCCAGGAAATTTTGCTCAGGTCTAACATTAGGATTATCCCCATTATCAAACACCACTCCCATGTCAAAAAAGGGTGCTAACTGAAAAACACCAACTCCCTCTTCGCCCCTAGCTAAAGTAATCCGATCTTCTACAGTTAAGCGTACACCATTATCCCCTGCCCTCGCTCCTTGGCGAAAACCTCTCACAGTAGTTCCCCCGCCAATGGTAAAAGTTTCTGAACCGAGGAGGTTATCAGGACTAAACTGCCCGTCAACTTGTACAATCAACAGATTATCTGGACTTAAGCGTTGTACCCTCTGCACTTGACCCAACCAACTAACAAATTGACCATCGGGAATATCACCAGAATTTTCCGTCGCATCAAGTAAACCTGTACCGAAATTAAACTGCGATCGCACTGCCCAAGCCCCCGCAACATCTCGCTTGAGATAATCCTGTGCCAATCTAAACACACTAGTACGGGTTGTCCCATCTGCTTCTGCCCCCACACCAAAGGGAGTACCAATATTGTTAAACAGAAAGGTTTGTCCAGTGCGATGGGCAAAGCCAACAGAAAGAGCAAACTCTTCTAGGGAAGTACGGATAATTGGTTGGCGGAAACTAACCTCATAAAGTTGGGATTCCCCTTCAATACCTAACTCATCAAAAGGAGCTTGGGTAACTTCGTTATTGTCGGAAATGAAGCGCAGTTGTACTGTACCGTTTTTGGGGTTAACGGGGATAGTGTAGTTAACATCAAAGATATCGGAACCCCCGGTAGTGGAACGGATATAACTCCCCCTGAGATTATCTCCTAATCCCGTCAAATTGCGGTAGCCCAAGGTGATACCTGTACGTTCGGAACCTACACTAGCAGAGGAGTAGTTATCCACAAAGGCGTTGCCGTAAAAAGGTTTAGATTCAGTAACATTAAGCACTAAAAGGGTTTCTCCCGCTTCTGTACCCGGTTGCAGTTCGATTTTAATATCTTCAAAGAGGGGGTCAGTTTTAAGGAGGCGGAGTTTGTCTTCTAACTCTTGGATATTTAAGGGGGTGGTAACTCCTTGATTGATGCGAGAGAGGACGTATTGGGGTTTGGTACGTTGTAGACCGTTAATTTGCACATCGGCAAGGCTACCTTCAATGACTTGGATGGTGACAATGCCATCTTCAATGGCTTGTCTAGTGAGGATTGCGCGACTATTGACATAGCCAGCATCGAAGTAGAGTCGAGTAATAGCATCTGCCACCCCTTGGAGTTGGGAGAGGGAGACTTGTTGCCCTTCTAGGGGTGAGGTGATGGGGGCAAAGTCTGTGGGAGTGAAGATGGTGCTACCAAGGATTTGGATTTGTTGCAGAGGGAAGGTAAAAGTATCCTCGGTGGCAGGGAGATTATCTTGTTGTTGTTCCTCTGGTTGGGGGAAGATTGGTTCCTCATTAACAGGGGTTGGTAATTGTTCTTCTGGTGGTTGAATGAGTCTGTCCCGGTTGGGATCTGGTGTTTGGGCTAAGGTTTGAGCCGAGGATATGGCGATGAGGAAGGTTGTGGTTAGGGTTAGTTTGAATAGGTTCATTTTTGGTACGATTAGGAAACGTTATACCGAATCCTGGTAGGCTACATGAGTTATCAGGGTAGACAACAGGCACTCTTGGTTTGAGAGATTTGTCCGGTGAATTTTATAAAGTAGTCTTGTAAGGTGCTGTTAGCCACAGGCGTAACACCCATATTTCTTGCTAATCAGACAATAAACCAGACATTTCTAAAACGCTATTTGACCAACTTTGGGATTGTTCCGCGACAAATGCCCGCTTGTTTTCATCAGCCCAAATGCTTTCCCAACTCCATTGCCAAGTTGCTAATTGGATTTGTATTTCAACTAATTTGGCTGCTGTTTCTATTTCAGCGTTGGTAGCAGTCCATTCAATGAAAAATTTACTTTCTTCAATTAAACTTTTGACTAAATCTATGTTGGCTGCATTGCCAGAAAAAGATTTGATACGGGCTAGGTTAGCAGCTAATCCTCCTAAGCGAGTAGGTAATTCATCTTGTAAATATCTTGCTTTAATAGCACTCCAGTCTTTCATACTTCTCCTAATAATTTTTCAGTAATTAAGGTTACTTTCTCTCGGATACTAGGATCGAGAATTTCTAATGAACGATTGTTTTGACGCGGACGGATATTAATGAGAGATTCAAAGGTAACTTCTTGAGTTGAAGGATTCCAATCTGCTCCCCAAATATCTTCTTGACGACTACCATCTTCCAAAAGGACACCTTCACAGTCTGCATGAAGTTGACCACCACCAGCTAAGATACCGCGTTCAATGTCTACAGCTAATTTTATGTATGTGCCAAGGGGCTTTAACATCTCATTTATTTGTTCTTTGGTGGCGTAGTCGCGTATTAAGTGAATCATCCACAATATTTCCCTAGTTAATTTTCCCAAATCAAATCACACTAATACTCGAAAAGACCGATTGTCAACTTTTTTTCTGAGGTAAAATTTCAGCATTTGGTAGTCATCTTTAAGATGACTTAGGTTGTTAGCCTGGGATTTTAATCCTTGGCGGGTTGGGTGAATAAGCTAGGGACATGATTCAAGGTCAGCTTGTAGCTTTTAGCCCACTGCATAGTCACTCATTTCCCGCATGAAAGGAGGATGAAAACCCAATACAATGTCTTGTTTTGGTACACCCAAATTAACCAAATCTGCGGTAATATCATGCTCGGTTGAATTGGCAAAAATCCAGATTTTTCCCTGGCGAATGTCAAGATGTATTGTACAGTGGTGTATCCAGCGCTTATCCTCCCAACCCAGATGGACAATTTGGTAGTGATTGCGCTGTGTATCAAAGATAGTTTCAACCTCAATCTCACCATAAGCTGGCTTGTTTTGTGCATAATCCATCAACAATTGCTGTACAATTTGCTGATAGTGCGTTAATTTATCCCTCAGTCCTTCCATAGTGAAATTTGCTCCAGTTCAATACAGTTTTTGTTGGGTTACTCTAACGAGAAGGCTACGCCAACACGACCTTCTACCCAACCTACTTTTTATGGTTGTTGATTGGGATGGCTAAATTTTGCACCGGATGGGGAGGTGCAGGTGGTTCCCTGTGGGTTTTCTTCTTCGTTTTGTTCCTCCGTTGTGTTATCAGTGATAGTTACTTCTGGTATTTCACAAATCCCCTGGCTTGCACCAAGGTTGTTTAATTGGGTGACATCATCCGTTGCTGTTAGGTCTTGGGTGGGGATGTTTGTTGTCGGGTTTGTGGGGTCGGTTGGCGTTGTTGGAGTTCCTGGGTCTACTGGCGTTGTTGGAGGAGTGACCGGTACAGTAGTATTCTCTAAATCAAATGTTGCTACTTGTGCGTCTGTTGCCTCTGCTGTTACCTGATAATTACCCTCAATACCATTAGCTGTGAAAGGATTTATCGCTTGCCCTTGGGCATCGGTGAAAACCGTTGTACCATTACCGAAAGTACCCGACGCACCACTTGCTGGAGCGCTAAAGGTTATTTCTAAGCCTGCGAAGGAGAAAGGTTGACTAGTGAAAGCATCAATAAGTTGGACGCTTAACGGAGTAGCAAAAGCTGTCTCTACTTGGGCGCTTTGGGGTGTGCCAGTGGGAGTTAGAGCAAATTGCATCTCTACTGCACCAATATCGACAGTTCCGTTAAGAGTACGTGTTGCCCCCCGTTGGTCAGTGGTTATGCCCATGGGAATATTGCCATTATTGCCTGCATCTAGGGCAGGGCTGCCGGGGATGAGGGCATGGGTTTGTGTTGTACCGCCATTGTCAGCGAGGGGGTTGATAACTTCACTAATATCGGTGATGCCTGCGGAGGCAAAGGTAAGATCGCTGCCTGTACCTATGGTGCTGGTTCCTGTTGCACCAGTGATGTCGCCGATGAGGTTGTTGGCAGCGCCGTTAATGTCGTCGCCAGAAACATCAGGGTGGATATTGTTTCCCGTGGGACTGTTGTCAAAGTTTCCGGCGATGATGCTATTGCTGATAGTGAATGTTCCTCCACTCCTCAAGATACCGCCACCATCTCCTGTTCCGTCTCCATCAGAATCTGCCGTGTTGTTGGTGATAGTACTATTAGTGATCGTACCTCCATTATTACTATAAATACCGCCGCCGCTACCTGTTGCTTCGTTACTACTAACAGTGCTATTGGTCAGGGTTACTGCACCACCGCTGTTGAAAATACCACCGCCGTTTGATGTTGCTTCGTTTCCACTAACAGTGCTATTAGTCAGGGTCACATCACCAGCGCTGAAAATGCCACCGGCGACACCTGATCCTGCCGTATTGCCACTGACAGTGCTATTGATCAGGGTAACTGCACTACCAAAGCTCGAAATGCCACCAACGTTACTACCGGCACTATTATTACTGACAGTACTATTAGTCAAAGTTACAGTGCCAGACGTTGATAAAATACCTCCTTCATCATTTTGTGCCTGATTATCGCTGACGATGCTATCGATCAGCGTCACCGAACTATTACTGTAAATGCCAGCGCTACTTCCTGCCTGATTACCACTGACAGTGCTATTAGTTAGGGTCACATCACCAGCGCTGAAAATGCCGCCACCTCTATTAAAGCCAGCATTACCATTGCGAATAGTCAAAGCATCAAAAGTAACCTCCCCACCTCCCGTAACATTAAAAATACGAAACTCCGCCATCCCTGCCGCATCGCGTTCCACAATCACATTAGCCGCACCATTAGCATCGCCGTCTATAGTAAATTTCCCGTAGCTGTGCTGATCTCCAACTGACCTTGAGTCAGGGTTATCTGGTTTATCCCTGGGGCAAAACGAATCGTATCTGCACCCGAACCAGTTTGACCTTCTACAGTACTGTCACTATTAGAAGCCTCTAACGCTTCGCGCAAATTCAGTATCCCATCATTATCTGTTGCCCCTGTAGCTGTATCATCTACGTCTTCTTGCACCGTCAAAGTAGCCAAAATTCCCTCATAGCTATCCTGAGTTTCAGCAGTAAAAGGATTTGTCGCTTCAATGCTTCCAGTTTGATACTCTAACTCCCAATCTGCCCCAAACTCACTACTACCAGTCAAGTTAGTGGAAGCTGCCACATCTGCTGCGGTTAAGGTAGCTAAACTATCAACAAATTCTTTCCCCACATCCCCTAAAGCAGCAAAACAACTGTAGAGGAGTAAGTCGGCATTCACCCCCAAGCCACTTTGCCACTGCTGTATCTGTGCTTCATACTCACTGAGGTTTTGCTGGGAAACAAAGTCTTTACCTAACCAGAAGTTCCCCCCATTTCCTTCTGTAACAATAGCAAGGCTATTTACAGTACGGTTTTGTTGCCCTAAAGCTGCTAACTTGTCCCCCACAAAAGCGATACCATTGTCCTCTGTTGTTACCACAAAAGAAGTTGTTCCTTTCACTCCACCATAAAGTAGGCTTTTATAATCTTCTACGGTGCTATCAATGAAAGTGTAGGCTAAGGAGTCCCCTTCTCCGGGAAATAAGACTACTGTGGGGGCGCTGTGGTTGCCGTTGTGGGTAGAAATTAAGTCTGGGTTGGTGGGAGTTACCTGGTTAGTTGCCATGAAGGTAACATCTTGGGCTGTTACTTCCCCAGCTATGGCTACATCCCCATCACTAAAGTTAGTTCCCCCAGTTAAATAAATTTTGCCGTCTGTTCCTACGGTGATTTCGTTGGCATGGCCTGTTTCATTGCCTCCACTGAGGTAACGGGGAATATCTATTGCTTTTAAGCCGACACTATCTCCATGATTTTCTGGAGTTAAGGGGGCTGCATCTAAGATTAATTCTAAGGCCATCCCTTCTTGAGTGATACGAATCTGCTTCTTTTCAGGAATAGCAGCAATAGTAACATTTCCCCCTGGGGCTTCTAGGGTTCCGGTACTGATGACGCTGTTACCTACTAACCATAATGATGCCCCTGGACTTACTTCTAGGTTCCCTTCGTTGATGATTAGTCCGGTTTGAGTGTCAAAGACGAAACTGCTGGGATTTCCTGTTAGTTGAGAAAAGTTGTTGTCTCCTAAAGCGTTGAAGAAGCTGTCTCCGATACCAATACGGGTAGCTGTGGTGGCGGCGAAGCTACCTGGTACGTCTAATTTTGCCCCTTGGCCAAATACCCAACCGGAAGGATTCATTAAGTAGAGGTTAGAGTTGCCTCCGGTGAGTTTGATTAGTCCTTCTACTACCGAAGGGTTGCCCCCGGTTATTCTGCCCAGGATGTTGTTGATTTGGGGGTTGGAGAGGAAGTTGGCTATTTCTTGGGGAGATAAGCCAAATTCAGCGAAGGAGTGGAAGAGGTTGTCTCCAGCTTGGGTTCCGCCGGTGATGTTGTAGGTGTTGCCGTTGTGGTTGATGATTGTCCCTACTCCATCTGGTGCGGTGGTGATGGATTGGGCTTTTACTTTTGAGGTGAAGAGGAGGAGGGCTAGGGGTAAAAGAAAGAGGCTTTTGACTAGTTTCATTTGTGATGGAGGATAGAGAGTATTTACTTGGATGTTGTTACTTGGGAGATAGTCTTAATTGATGAATAATAAGAAATTACTCTGAATTACCATGGGGCTTCTACTTATTTACTAAGAGAGAGTACCACAAAATAATTAGGAGAATATAAAGTTAAGATAAAGTTTGTTTTTCTTTCCAGTGTTTGTTGCAGCCTAAATTCTCATGCCCCCTAAATCCCCCCATATTGGGGGACTAGGGGAGACAGAGAAATACGGGAATATTACTGTTATCTAGCAAACTTGTGGCAAGGTTAAACTGCGATCGCCTCTTTAAATACCTATGACTTTTAGCCCCAAAAAGATGATCCAGCAGCTATAGGCGCACATCCTTGTTGTAAGACTAAGCTAAGATCTAATTGCCGATAATGCGTCGATTTATCCCCTAGTCCTTCCATAATGAAATTTCTCTCTAAACCAGGCGTGAGTGTCATGACCTTATCTGTTAGGGTAGGGAGCAAAAGACCATGCCTACCCTTGGGCTGCACATAGCTAACAGCTAACAGCTAATAGCTTGAATCGCTTCTGTACTCAAGCGAGGGCCGTAGGTTGTCACAACCTTGGCTGAAGCGGCTGAAGCCAATTTCCCTGCTTGGGTAAAATCCTGGCCTTGGGTAATACCGTAAAGCATTGCCCCAGCATACATATCTCCTGCACCAACAGTATCAACAGCTTTAACTTGATGGGCAGGAATAGTGATGATTTTTTCGCCATCAAAAATAAGGGAACCTTCAGAACCAAGGGTGATAGCAAAGCCTTTGGCAATGGTTTTTAAAAACTCAGTAGCAGTTTTAATTTCTTTGGTATTAGCCATTTTTAAAGCTTCTGCTTCATTAGCAAACAGAAAATCCACCCCGGAACCAATCATTTCTAAAAGCCCTGGTTTAAAAAATTCCACCATGTTAGGGTCAGATAAAGAAAGGGATGTTTTAACCCCCGCTTGTTCTGCAATCTCCTTAGCTGTAATGGCTGTAGCTTTGCCAATAGAAGAACTAACTAAGTAACCTTCAATATAAATGTATTGGGAATCGGCGATCGCCTCTGGCACTAGTTCGTCTGTTGATAGATCAGCCGTGATGCCTAAAAATGTGTTCATGGTGCGGTCAGCATCCGGAGTTACAAAAACCAAACAAGTTCCTGTGATGCCTTCTGGTCGATTGTCTAAGGTTGAATTAGTAGCCACACCGCAGTTGAGGAGGTCTTGTAAATAGATAGAACCCGTAGCATCGTTGGCAATTTTACAGGAATAGAAAGTTTTGCCTCCCATTTGACTAATAGCAACTATTGTATTGGCAGCGGAACCACCACAGGCAGTTTGAGAAGAATAGTTTTTTAACTGTTCCAAGATTTCTTGCTGGCGTTGTTCATCGACAAGAGTCATTACGCCTTTATCAATATTCAATTTTTGCAAGAGTTCAGCAGTGATTTTAAATTCTTTGTCTGCCAAAGCATTACCAATGCCATATACGTTGTATTTTTTCATGTTGATTGGGAAATGAGCCTAAACCGCCTTGCTAATTTTACCTTAATTGCTCTCGGCTAATAATGTGATCACTTCTTCACACCAAGCAACACGATAACTTTCATAACCAATGCCACAACGCAGAGTTGCATAAAGACATTTTTGTTCAAAGGATAATTGAGAAACATGAGGAAAATTTTGCTGCTCTATTTCTCTATAAACTGATAACTGTTGAAAATGAATTTGACGGTGACGTTCAATTTCTGCCAAAATGATTGACTTTGGCACTAACTTCGCTGCAATTATTTTGACTAACAACTCTTCACGAATTGCCATTGGTTCAGTAGGTTCTAATAACCAACTTCTAAGTGCTTCTATCCCTGTTTCTGTGATGGAATAAAGCTTTTTGTCGGGACGACCTTCTTGAGGAATAATTTCTACAGTGATCGCACCTTCTTTTTCTAATTTACTTAACTCTCTGTATATTTGTTGTTGGCTTGCTTGCCAGTAATATTTACTACTTTGGGAAAACTTTTTCCATAAATCATAACCACTATAGGAGCTATCCCCCAGGGTTGCCAAAATTGTATGGGCTAATGACATTTTTTAGTTATAAGTTATCACAATAGTATTTAAAGGAATTAGCTTTTACCGCTATATTACGGGGATGGTATTATGGATAGAAAAAGTTGTGTCAGCAACAATGACTACTAAAGGTGCAGATACTGAGAACTTAAACTACTTGAAAACCGCATCATGCAAATTCTCTCTGGATATCAAACCCTTAAGCTCATTTATGAAAGCGCCAACTCCCTAGTGTACCGCGCCCTGAGAGAAGCAGACCAGCAACCAGTCATTCTCAAACTTCTCAAGGAAGATTATCCTACCCCTACAGAATTAACTCGCTACAAACAAGAATATGAAATTACTCGCAACTTAGCTATAGATGGAGTAGTCAAGACCTATAGTTTAGAGCCTTATCAACGCAGTTTAGTAATGGTTTTAGAAGATTTTGGGGCAACTTCCCTCAAGGAATGGAGACAAGGGCAACCCTTACCCTTAAAAGAATTCCTACAACTAGGGATCAAGATAACTCAGACTCTTGGGGAAATTCATCAGCAAAATATTATTCACAAAGATATTAACCCTAGTAATATTGTCCTCAATCTGGAAACACAAGAGCTAAAAATTATTGATTTTGGTATTTCTACCCAATTAAAGCGGGAAAGTCCTACTCTACAAAATCCTCATATCCTTGAAGGTACTTTAGCTTATATATCCCCAGAACAAACAGGGAGGATGAACCGTTCCTTAGACTATCGCAGCGACTTTTACTCCCTTGGTGCCACCTTCTACGAATTACTCACCGGACAATTGCCGTTTGAGACGAATGATGCACTGGAGTTGGTACACTGCCACATAGCAAAAATCCCCCCTTTTATGGAGATGGGTAGAGAGGGAATTCCCAAGGTGATTGTAGATATTGTCATGAAATTGCTGGCGAAGACGGCAGAGGAACGTTACCAAAGTGCTTGGGGAATTAAAGCCGATTTAGAAGAATGTTTCAATCAATTAGAAGCAAAAGGAGAAATTGCCGATTTTCCTTTGGGAACTCAAGATATTTCTGATAAATTTCAAATTCCGCAAAAACTCTATGGACGTGAGGTGGAAGTTGAAACTTTACTAGCCGCATTTGATCGAGTCGCAAACAATACCCAATCTCAAATCGAGATGATGTTAGTGGCAGGTTATTCCGGCATTGGTAAGTCATCCCTGGTTGCCGAAATTCACAAACCTATTATCGGAAAACGCGGCTATTTTATCTCTGGCAAATTTGACCAGTTTCAGCGCAACATTCCCTACTTAGCTATTGCTAGAGCCTTTAAGGGATTAGTCAAGCAACTGTTAAGTGAAGGCGAAGCAAAGCTAAGTCAATGGCGAGAAAAACTTTTAGATGCTGTTGGTAGCAATGGGAAGATAATTATCGATGTCATCCCAGAAGTAGAACTAATTATTGGTAAACAACCGACAGTACCAAAATTAGGGTTAAGTGAGACTCAAAATCGCTTTAACCTCGTTTTTGGTAACTTCATCCGAGCTTTTTGTACCAAAGAGCATCCTTTGGTTATCTTCCTTGATGACTTGCAGTGGGCAGACTCTGCCACACTCAAGTTGATTGAACTGATGATGAGTGATACCCAAATGCAATGCCTGTTTCTGATTGGGGCTTATCGGGATAATGAAGTTAACCCCACCCATCCTTTGATGATGACACTGCATAACCTAGAAGAAAAACAAGCTACAGTTAACCAGATTACTTTAGCACCCTTAGTGAGCAAAGATGTTAACCAATTGATTGCTGATGCTGTCAATAGTGATATTGAAACAGCCAAACCTTTAGCCGAATTAGTACAAAGCAAAACTAGCGGCAATCCTTTTTTTGTTAATCAGTTTCTTAACACTTTGTATTCAGAAAATTTAATTAGTTTGAGTCTCACTAGGGATTGCCAATGGCAATGGGATCTTAGCCAAATTGAAGCCCAAGATATCACAGATAATGTGGTGGAGTTGATGATTGGCAAGGTTAAGAAGTTGCCTCCGGCAACTCAGCAGGTTTTACGTTTAGCCGCTTGTGTTGGTGCTGATTTTGACTTAACCACCCTTGCTATCATTAGTGAAAAATCTCAAACCGAAATTTACTCTCAACTCACTTCAGCACTGCATTCTGGGTTGATTCTACCAAAATCTGAGTTAGATCAAAACCTCTTAATTCAAGAGTATAAATTCCTTCACGATAGAGTGCAACAAGCCGCTTATACTTTAATTGATGAATCACAAAAACAAGCAATTCACTTAACAATTGGTCGCTTACTCTTGCACAATACTCCACCGGAGGAATTAGCAGAAGAGATATTTACCATTGTCGATCATCTCAATCTTGGTGTTGAACTTGTCAAGCAACAACAAGAAGGTAATAAAATTGCTCAGTTAAACTTAATGGCGGGCCAAAAAGCTACAGCAGCAACGGCTTATAGGGCAGCAGTTAACTATTTACACACAGGACTCAAACTGCTAAGTCCAGACTGCTGGCAGTTTCAATATGACTTAACTTTAGCACTTCATCAGGAAGCCGCAGAAGCTGCATATCTCAACGGCGATTTTATGGCAATGGAAAAATTAGCAGAGGAGGTGTTTAACAATGCTAAAACTGTGCTAGACAAAATAAAAGTTTATGATGTCAAAATTCAAGCCGTTGGCGCACAAGGCAACTTCAAAGAGGCAATTAAAATAGGGTTGCAAGCTTTGAAGCAGTTAGGAATAATATTACCAGAACAGCCGAGCCAATTGGATATTCAAAGAGGATTTGAGGAAACTGCTTCACTCTATTCTAGGCAAGAAATTGAAGAGTTAATTAACCTGCCGGATATGACCGAACCAGAACCCCAGGCAGCTATTTATATTCTATCTAGTATAAGTGCTGCTGCCTATATAGCGGCCCCCCAACTCATGTTGTTGATTGTCTTGTCAATGGTTAATTTATCTATCCAATACGGTCATTCCACCTGGTCGGCATTTAGTTATGCCTGTTACGGATTAATTCTGTGTGGAGTTGTTCAAGAGATCGAGTTAGGTTATACATTCGGCAAATTGAGTTTAACTTTGGTGGCACAATTAAATACTAAAAGAAGTAAGGCTAGGGCATTGGAGGTATTGGGCGCTCATGTAATGCACTGGAAAGAGCATTTTAGGGAAACACTAGCAATTTTGAGTGAGGGCTATCGAAGTGGAGTGGAAACAGGAGAATTTGAATTTGCTGGTTATTGTGCATTTTATGTCTGCGATCATTCCTATTTTATCGGTCACGAACTTACGGATCTAGAACAGAAGATGGGGCGCTACAGTAACGCCATCAGTCAAATTAGGCGAGAAAACCCTTTTTATTGGGTGGCAATGTTTCGCCAGGTTGTCCTTAACTTGCTGGGCCAGTCTAAAAATCCTACTTGTTTAGTAGGTGAGGTCTACAATGAGGAGCAATGGTTACCACTTGCTATTCAAGCAAATGACAGATTAGGAATTCACTTACTTTACCTTAATAAACTTATTTTAAGTTATCTATTTGGTGAAAAGGATCAAGCTGTACAAAATGCTGTTAGAGCAGAACATTATTTAGACGGTGTAACAGCAATGGTAGTTGTACCTCTATGGCATTTTTATGATTCTTTAGCACATTTATCCGTATTTGTTGAGGCTGCAAAGCAGGGAAAGCAAGCCATACTCAATCGAGTAAACACCAACCAAGAAAAAATGAGACAATGGGCGCATCATGCCCCGATGAATTTCTTGCATAAATTCTATCTAGTAGAGGCAGAGAAAGCACGAGTTTTAGGACAAGTCCTTGAAGCTGAAGAGTTTTATGAACAAGCCATTGCCGGAGCAAAAGAAAATGAATATATCCAAGAAGAAGCCTTAGCTTATGAATTAGCTGCTAAGTTTTATCTAGAGCGTGGTAGGGATAAGATTGCCCAAACTTATATGCAGGAAGCTCATTACACCTATACTTGCTGGGAAGCCAAAGCTAAAGTTGCAGATTTGCAAGCAAAATATCCCCAATTACTTACTAAATCATCAACATCCAGAAGTATTACTACCACCTCCACAATAATTTCAAATTCCACAAGTGATTCTCAATCGGGAGAAACTTTGGATTTAGCCACAGTTATGAAAGCGTCCCAAACCATTGGTAAGGAGATTGAATTAGATAAATTACTCACTAACTTAATGACCATTCTCATCCAGAATGCAGGGGCGCAAACAGGCTTTCTTATTTTGCAAACCGCAGGAGAATTGGTAATTGAAGCATCAGGGACAGTGGATGATGAGGAAGTTAGCGTGTTGCAATCTCTCCCTATTGCTAATCGAGTTGCAACCTCAGTAATTAACTATGTTAGCAATGCCCAAGAAACAGTTGTAGAAACAGACGCAGCACAAAGTGGCAACTTTACTACAGATCCTTACATCCAAGGCAACCAAACCAAATCTCTCCTCTGCGCCCCTTTGCTGAACCAGGGACAACTCAGTGGCATCGTTTACCTTGAAAATAACCTGACCACTGGCGCTTTTACTACAGATAGATTAGAAGTTCTGCAATTGCTTTCTGGACAAGCTGCCATCGCCATCGACAATGCCCGACTCTACAATAACTTAGAGCAAAAAGTTAGCGATCGCACCCAGGAATTAAAAAACACCCTCGACACTCTCCAAGCCACTCAAAATGAACTAATCCAATCAGAAAAACTGGCAGCATTAGGACAACTTATCGCCAACATCGCCCATGAAATCAACACTCCCCTAGGCGCAATTAAAGCCTCAATTAATAATATTGCCAATGCCCTTGATAATTCTAGCCAACTCTTACCCCAACTTCTCAGCCAACTTTCTCCCCCACAACAGGTTGATTTCTTCGCTTTAGTTGCTACAACTGCTCGAAAATCCCCCACCCTAAGTTTCCGAGAAGAAAGAAAACTCAGACGTAGCTATAGAAAAGAGTTAGAAGAGTACGAAATTGAAGATGCTGACTTTATTGCTAGTAAATTAGTGGAAATGGGTTTTAATCAGGACATTGAACCTTTCATTCCTCTATTGCAAAACCCCCAGAGTGATTTAATTATTAATGCTGCTTACAATCTGGCTATACAACAAGCAGACTCAGAAAACATTCAACTAGCCGTAGAAAGGGCGGCAAAAATTGTTTTTGCCCTGAAAAATTATGCCCGTCAAGAACAAAGTGGAAAAAAAGTTAAGGCTTCAGTGACTGAAGGAATAGATGTTGTCTTAACTATCTATTACAATCAATTAAAACAAGGAGTTAGGGTCACAAAAAACTATCAAGATATTCCTGAAATTCTCTGTTACCCCGAACAACTAAATCAGGTGTGGACAAATTTAATTCATAATGCCCTGCAAGCTATGGATAACCGAGGCAAATTAGAGATTAATGTTACTCAGGAAGGGGAGAATATTGTTGTTAAAGTAACTGATTCTGGCTGTGGTATACCTGAAGATATTCAAAAGCAAATTTTCCAGCCTTTCTTTACTACCAAAGCAGCAGGAGAAGGGAGCGGTTTAGGTTTAGATATTGTTAGCAAAATTATTGCTAAACATCAAGGTAAAATTACTGTAGATTCTGTTCCTAGTAAAACCACTTTTACCGTTTTCTTACCGATTATTAAATAAAAAAAATAAAAAATAAATTTATGGACTAATAAACAATGACCACAACATTAACCTCAAAGCAACAAAGGCTCTATACCTTAGAAGAGTATCGTAACCAAGAACAAATAGCAGAATTTAGGAGTGAATATCGTGATGGAGATATTGTAGCAATGAGAGGAGGTACAATTAACCATAACCGCATCAGACGCAACATTTGTACAATTTTACAATTAGCTCTAAGGGGCAAAGATGCCGAAGTCTTTATGAGTGATTTGCGCCTCTCGATTCCTCACTATCAACGAGGCATTTACCCAGAGGAAATGGTTATCCAAGGTGAACCCGCTTTTAATGAAGAGCGCCAAGATGAGATGCTTAATCTTAGCATCATTTTTGAGGTACTTTCTCCCTTTAGCCAAAATTACGACCGAGAAAATAAATTTCGCTTTTATCGTTCTGTTCCCGAATTAAGAGAATATATCTTAGTAACTCAAGAAGAATATTTAGTTGAACACTACTCAAAAATGAGTCTGAACAATGGTTATTTCAAGACTATGAAGGAAAAAAACAAAGGTTTTTTGTATTTCTATAGAAGTAGAAATATCAATCGCCGATATATATAAAAATGTCTTTTAAATTTTACTATCTTGAGCCTGATTTTTATAAATGACTAAAACAGCTATCCTTTGTATCGATGACGAGCGTATCATTTTAAATAGTTTACGCAAACAACTTAGCCAACATTTTGGTAAAAAATACCTCTATGAATGCGCTGAGACTGTTAAGGAAGCTTGGGAAGTTATCGAAGAATTAGATGAAGATGATATTTCAGTTATAGTAGTTATTTCTGATTGGCTAATGCCTGAGGTGAAAGGAGATGAATTTCTCATTCAAGTTCATCAATACTTTCCTAAAGTGGTAACAATTATGCTCACTGGACAGGCAGATGAACAAGCTATTACCAGAGCGAAACAAGAAGCTAATTTACACAGTTGTCTTCGTAAACCCTGGGATGCAGCTACTCTAATTAAAGTAATTGAGTCAGGATTAGAGAAAGCTAATGGCTAAGCCAGCAATTATTTGTGTTGATGATGAACAGGTAGTGCTGATTAGTTTACGCAATCAGCTTAGTCAAGTATTGGGCAGAGATTATCAAATTGAATTGGCGGAAAGTGGAGAAGAAGCATTAGAAATTTTTGCTGAATTTAGAGAAGATAACATCGAAGTTGCTTTGATTATAACTGACCAAATTATGCCGGGGATCAAAGGAGATGAACTTTTACTTAATATTCATCAACAGTCTCCTAAAACTTTGAAAATTATGTTAACAGGCCAAGCTGATTTAGAAGCAGTGGGTAATGCCGTTAACTCAGCTAACCTTTATCGCTATTTAAGCAAACCTTGGCAACCTGAAGACTTGAATTTAACTGTTAAAGAAGCCCTTAAAAGTTACCTTAAAGATCAGCAACTAGCCCAACAAAAAATAAAGCTAAAACAAGCGAATAAAGAACTAGCTAAGTTCAACCGTAACCAAACTAAACTTATTGAACAACTGCAAGATAGTCAACGGAAATTGCAGGCTATTTTTGACCAAACTTTTCAATTTACCGGAGTATTAAACCCTGAAGGTATTCTCCTTGAAGTTAACCAAACAGCAGTGGATTTTAGTGGTTTGTCTTCCTCAGAACTTTTAGGCAAACCATTTTGGCAATGCCATTGGTGGACAATTTCTCAAGCAACTCAAAATAAATTACAAGCAGCAATTTACCAAGCAGTTGCAGGTAAGTTTATTCGCTATGAAGTTGATGTTTTGGGGGTAGGGGGAATTGTAATTACTATTGACTTTTCCGTCAAGCCAATCCTTAATAAAAAGGGTGATCTGGATTTTTTGATTGTGGAAGGGCGAGATATTAGCGATCGCAAAAAGGCAGAAGCAGAAAGAGAAAAGTTCACTCAAGAACTATTACAACTAAACAAAACCTTTTCCTCCTTTGTACCTAGCCAGTTTCTCCAATTTTTGCAAAAAGACAGTATTTTAGAAGTGCAACCGGGGGAAGCAATACAAAAAGAGATGTCTATTTTATTTTCTGATATTCGCGGCTTCACCAATCTCTCAGAAAAAATGACTCCTCGTGAGAACTTTCGTTTCATCAACTCCTATCTTTCTCGCATGAGTCCAGCTATTATTGAGAACCAAGGCTTCATTGATAAATATGTAGGTGATGGCATTATGGCATTGTTTGATGGGGAAGCTGACAATGCTGTTAAAGCTGGCATCTCTATGCTGCAACGTCTCAAGTTATACAATCAACATCGTGGTAACTGCAATTATGTACCCATCAGAATTGGTATTGGCATCAATACAGGAGACTTGATGCTTGGCATAGTGGGGGAAGAAAGCCGTATGGATACAAGTGTCATTAGCGATGCAGTTAATTTAGCTTCTCGCTTGGAGGTGTTGACAAAAACCTATCGAGTTCCTTTGCTAATTTCTCACCATACCTTCTCCCAGTTGCAAACTCCTCATCAGTATGCAATTCGCTTTATTGATCAGGTAAAGGTTAAGGGAAAATTAGAAAAAGTTACTGTTTATGAAGTTTTTGATAGCGACTCTCCAGAGATTAAAGAAGGTAAGTTATCCACTAAAACGTCTTTTGAAGAAGCCTGGTTACTTTACCACCAACAGGATTTTCAACCAGCCGCCAGGATTTTTGCCAATTGCTACAAAGAAAATCCTGGCGACACCGTTGCGAAGGTTTATCTGGAACGTTGTCAGCAAAAAATTCTTCCTTGACATATTCAATAAGTTGAGTATATTATTACCTTAATGCACAACTAGTTGCATAAAAACAAATTGTGTATCAAGTTAGCATCTTTATCTGCTATGAAACCATGGATCAGCAGTCTACGCCAGAATTTCTTGAACAAGAACAATCTCTCTCACCAGTAAGACAGAAAAACCCCCTGCAACTAAAAAAATGGCAAATAGTTTCTGCTAGTTTGCTGCTTTTACTAGCTGGTATAGGCATTGGTAAATTTGAGCCAAACAACCTTCCCACCAAAACACCAAGCCAAGTTAAACCACTTCCTGTTGAGACAACGAAGGTTGAGTTAGCCAAAACTTACCAAACTGAACAAAGCTATACAGGGGAAGTGGTTGCAATGCTAGACAGTGAAGTTGGTTTTGAACGTAGTGGTAAATTAGTAACAATTTTGGTAGAGGAAGGGGATCGCCTCACCAAAGGGGCAGTTATCGGGAAATTGGATACAACTAATTTAGCAGCACAGCGTCAATCTTTGGTTGCCCAAAAAGCCCAAGCAGAAGCTAAATTAACAGAACTAAAAAACGGCGCGAGAACAGAACAAGTTACCGCAGCAGAGGCAAAAGTTAGGGAGATAGAAACCCAATTAGAATTAGAAAAACTTAAGCGCGATCGCCAAACCTGTTTTATCAATCTTCCTAGCTTTGCTATTACCGATTCTCGGTTTTATTCAAGCTGGTAGCCTTGAACAACAATTCTTCCCAGCAGCAGATCGAGATCAACTGCAAATTGAACTAGAGTTATCTTCCTCCGCCTCTTTAGGGCAAACTCAAACTTTAATTAAACAAATTCGCCAACAAATCATCAATTATCCAGAAGTAACAGATATTCACTGGTTTTTAGGTAGAAGTGTTCCCCGTTTTTACTATAATTTGGTTGGTGCAAGAGAACAACAAGCTAACTATGCCCAAGCCTTGGTACAATTAAATGCTCTCACCTCTACTTCCTTAGCCCAAAAGCTGCAAACTGAACTAGATAAAGCCTTTCCTGCTGCCAGAATCATCGTTAAACAACTAGAACAAGGGCCTCCTTTTGCTGCACCAATTGAAATGCGCATTTATGGCTCAAACCTAGAAGTATTGCAATCATTAGGAGAATCTGCTAGGCAACTTTTAGTGCAAATTGCTGAAGTCACCCATACCCGTGCTAGTTTAGCAGAAATTCAACCCCAACTACGATTGCAACTAGATGAAGAGCAAGCCCGGTTAGCAGGATTAGATCGCAATGCCATTGCCCAACAGTTGGATACCATCTTAGAAGGTGTAGTCGGTGGTTCAGTTTTAGAAGCAACGGAGGAATTACCTATCAGAGTTCGTTTAGGGAATCAAGATCGAGGTGATTTAGCACAAATCTCTTCCTTAGACTTACTCGCAACCTCTCCCAGTCTCAATAGCAAACCTAACAATCCCCTCAATGCTGTCCCTTTGTCCTCCTTAAGCAAAGTCACACTGCAACCAGAACTTGCCCAAATCACCCACTACAACGGACAAAGGGTTAACACTGTTCAAGCTTTCTTACAGGCAGGAGTCTTACCCCCAGAGATTTTAAGTCAATTCCAAACCAAACTAGACAACAACAAATTTGCTTTACCCCCTGGCTATACCTTTGAATTTGGGGGAGAAGAACAAGAAAGGAACAGTGCTGTAGGGGGGTTGGTTTCTACTGTGGGAGTCATCATTATCATCATGGTAGCGGTTTTAGTGCTTTCCCTTGGTTCCTTCCAACTAGCAGGGGTAATTGGTATAGTTGCCATCGCCTCTTTTGGGTTAGGCATCTTCTCCATCTGGCTATTTGGCTATCCCTTTGGCTTCAACCCCATTATCGGTACAGTAGGTTTAGTTGGTGTGGCAGTAAATGATTCCATTGTGGTTCTCGATACCCTCTCAAATCACCCTGAAGCAAAGACTGGCAACCCGAAGGCCATACAACAGGTGGTATTACATTCGACGCGCCATGTCCTCACCACCACCCTAACAACTGCCATTGGCTTTGTTCCCCTACTCCTATCCGGTGGAGAATTTTGGCCGCCTTTAGCTGTTGCGATCGCCGGTGGAGTAATCGGTGCAACTCTGCTTGCCCTCTACTTTGTTCCCGCCGCCTATTATTTATTACAATTGCTAATTGCTAATCGCACTTTTTAGATTTTAAGTTTATTCCTCCCGTAACTGTGATATTTGTATTTACTTAGCAAGCTATGATTAGGCTATGCCCAGGGATTAATGATGTGATGTACAACTTTTTTGAAACCCCTGTAATTAACCAATCATTTTGGGATGATATATATAAATCAAGCTCCGAGATATTGTTCTATACAGAAGCAATGAAACATAATAATGAAGATTTTTGAAAATAAAATAAGCAAATTAGTATACGGTAGCACAGAAGAAGTGCTTAACACTCAGGTAGCCGATGCTTCTGTTGACTTAATTTTTGTTGATCCTCCTTACAATATTGGCAAAAAGTTTGCCAACTTTTATGATCAAATGGCCTAGTGATAAAGACTATGCTGAGTGGTGTTATCAATGGATTGATATTTGTATTAAAAAACTCAAGCCTTCAGGCTCAATGTATTTGATGACAAGCACCCAGGCAATGCCCTATCTGGATTTGTATGTAAGAGACAAATTGTCTGTCTTATCTCGTATTGTTTGGTCTTATGATAGTTCTGGTGTACAAGCTAAAAAGCATTATGGCTCTCTTTGGGAGCCAATTTTGTTTTGTGTTAAAGACAAAAATAATTACACATTTAATGTAGATAATATTCTCATAGAGGCTAAAACAGGAGCAAAGCGTAAGCTGATTGATTATAGAGGTAAAACTCCAAGACCTTATAACACAAAAAAAGTACCTGGCAATGTTTGGAATTTTCCACGAGTACGTTACCGGATGGAAGAATATGAAGATCACCCATCTCAAAAACCAGAGGCATTACTAGAAAGAATAATTAAAGCAAGTTCTAATATAGGGGATTTAATTCTTGACCCTTTTGCTGGGACTTTTACTACCTGTGCTGTTGCTCAACGTTTAGGTCGAAAATCTATTGGAATTGAGTTTCAAGAAGACTATTTTAAAATTGGTTTACGTCGGCTAAATATTACGGATAAATTTAATGGTGAAAAACTTAAGCCATTAGATAAAAACTATGTAAGAAAAAATCAATTGAAGAAAGATGAGCAGCAAATGGAGTTGTTTGAGCCATGGAACATAAATTTACTCCAGTCATAAAAAAGATTCTTAAAAATTATTTTGGTGATTCTGCCGAGAAGATTTACGAAAAAAGCTATCTTATTGAGTATTTGAACCGTAAAACAAAGTCAGTAAATCGCGGCAGTAAATCAAGAGGATCATTTGCAAATCACTATGCAGTTTATGTACTTATTGAAGACTATATTTCAAAAGGATTTGCGACTACTAAAAGCTCATATTCTGAGTATGAAGGAGCTATTTACACGAATCTATTGACAAGAATAAGGGAACTACCTTTTGGGCAGAGACTTCAAAACCATGCACTAAACAGCAGAATGAATGAAGAATTCAAGAAATTCTTTCCAAATATTCAATACAAGCCGATTATCAGGGATTTAGAAACTAAAAGATATTGGATCAATGAAAACCTTTTAATCATATCTACTAATGGTAAACAATATAATATTGCCAAGGCAATTATTAAAATAATTGATGCTTATATTGAGGGAAAAAGGTCTGCTTTTAATCAATTTATTACCTATACATCGGAACTTGCCCTAGCTTCAAAGGACAATTCAGATCAAGCGATAGATTTTATAAATAAACAAATTCAACCTGACGTAGATGCAAGAGTATTTGAGATCGTAAGTTATGCTATCTTGAAATCCTATTATGCAAATACTTTTTTGTATTGGGGATGGGAAGCAGAAGACCTAAACAGAGAGCCACTTAAGCTATACAAGACAGGCAGGACTAATGCTAATGATGGTGGAATTGACTTTGTAATGAAGCCATTGGGAAGAATTTTCCAAGTCACAGAAACTTTGGATTTCAAAAAGTATTTTCTAGATATTGATAAAATTCAGCGATATCCAGTCACGTTTGTAATTAAAACAGAACTAGAAGAAGATAAAATTTATGAGCAATTGAAATTAAAGGCTCAATCACTGTATGGAATAAAAGCTATAGTACAGAAATATATGGAGTCTATTGAAGAGATTATAAATATTCCGAAGCTTAATAAAATATTTTTTGAACAAGTGGAACAAGAAAAAGTTAGACAGATAATGCAAGAAATAGTTCTTCAAAGCAGAATAGAGTTTAACTACTACGAATAACATTATCCAACAGTTCTAGATAAAGATTATCAAAAGAGAAATTAGCTCTTTATCCTTAAGATAATGCGACTTAATTATAGGTAACATAAAAAATAGGGTTATAGATGTTGGATGGGCAACTCATAAAATCCCTTGAAGAGGCATAGCTTTCTAAGTAAACAAAAACCGACAAATATAAACTGCCCCTAAAATTCCGACAACATCAGCAATTAAACCTGCTACCAAAGCATGGCGAATTCTTTTTATGCCTACTGAACCAAAATAAACCGCCAGTACATAAAAAGTAGTTTCCGTTGAACCATACATAGTTGCCCCGATTTTTGCAACTAAAGAATCCTGTCCATATTCTTTGACTAAATCACTCAACAAACCAAAGGAACCGCTACCAGAAAGAGGGCGCATAATTCCTAAGAGGAGGTTTTCTGGAGGGAAACCAATAAATTCAAGGATAGGAGATACTGCGGTGATGAAAAGATCCAAAGCCCCAGAAGCCCTAAACATACCTATAGCTACTAAAATAGCGACTAAATAAGGAATAATTCTAATGGCAATATCAAAGCCGTCTTTTGCCCCTTCAACAAATACTTCATACACTTTTATGCGACGAAATACTAAGGCATAAAAAGGAATACTAACTAATAGCAGAGGAATAACATATTTAGCTGCGGTGTCGAAAATGTCTACTACTGATTCAATCATTTTAATTGCTAGTTACTAATGGCTAATGACCTGGGACTTAGACAAAAACAAAGCCTGAACTCTCTTGATACATCTGAGAGACGTTTTTCCTTTTACATTCTCCCCATATTTTCTCTATACGCTTCCTAAACTCTCTTTTCTGGGATTAATTTCTTAGTAAAGAATCTAATATCAGCTTCAACTTGTACCGGAGTGAAAACAATTCAGTCAAAAATAGTGTAGGGAAAAAAAGACGGCTGTGTATTAATTAGTCCAGAAATCAGGGTTAGTTATTAGTTTGAAATGATTCCGTTTCTTGTTCAATTGGGGTTGGGTTTATTTCATTATTTTTTTCTGGTTCTTTTTCGAGGAGAATTTCTGTCTCCCTTGCCTTTGCTTTGGCTGTGGCATTTTCCCAACTTGCTTGGTAAACTGCCATTTCCCTTTGGGCAGTTTCGTAGTCAGGACTAGACTTAGGTACAGACTCCATCAACTTTATAGCTGCTTGCCATTGATTAGCGGCTGTTTGCCACTCTTGTGGGGTTTTGGCGATTTGAGAACTAGAGGCGGCATTTTTGGCTTGGCTTTGGGCTAAAGTATAAGGGGAAGGAGTAAGGGGTTCTTCGGGAATAGAACTAGGAGACGGTTTTGCTTCCAAAATAGGCGAAGGTTCTACCCCAGGAAGGGGATTTGTTTGGGGAGAAACTTGAGGAGGTGGTGTAGAAGTATTGGTTTGTGAAGGTGCAACCGAAGCAGATTGAGAAGAGAATAAAGGGGATTCACATTCTAATTCTAACCCCATAATACACCTTACTTCATCTGTAGCGACCACAGCAGCAAGTCCTGCGATCGCAACAATTAAACCGAATAAAGATATAGTTCTATCCAAACTAGATTGACTCATAAAACAGTTTATCAATTACTAATTAACCCTAATTCCTTATATAGCTTGTTGATGTCCTAATTTAAGGAAAATACTTTCTAAGTCTTCTTCAGTACAATGGAAACCTGTCAGGGGAATATCTAATTTTACTAGCGATCGCAATAAATTTGCACGATCTTGAGTTTCTCCAGAAAAGTTAACTCGCAAACTATTTTCCCCGAATACTTGCCACTCTTGTACGAAAGGATTTTTGCTTAATTCGCCTTGTAACAAGTCTAATTTACCCAAAGTGGAAATGGTGATTTGCTGCTGGCTTAAACGTTGATAAAGTTCTTTCAATGAAGCATTTTCTACCAAGTAACCCAACTCCATAATCCCCACTGAAGTACATAATTCCCCTAAATCACTCAGAACATGAGAAGAAATTAAAATCGTCATCCCCGCTTCTTGTAAAACTTTAATAATGTCGCGAAATTGCCTCCTAGCGATGGGATCTAAGCCGGAAACAGGTTCATCTAAAAGAAGTAAAATCGGTTCGTGAATAATAGTTCTCGCCAGACTGAGACGCTGTTTCATGCCCCGTGATAAAGTAGCAATAAGGCTACGGCGCTTATTACCTAACTGTACTAGTTCCAACACTTCATACAACCGCCTATGACGTTGGGGTTGCTTCAGATGGTACAGCCGAGCAAAGTAGTCCAGGTAATCCCAAACTGTTAAATCTTCGTATAAAGGGAAGTCGTCAGGGAGATAACCTAAACGTCGCTTTAAAATCGGGTTACTATCATCTTGGCTGAGGCGATCGCCATTGAGATAAATTTCCCCATTTGTTGGTTCTTCTACTGCGGCTAACATCCGAATCAGAGTAGTTTTTCCTGCCCCATTGGGACCAATTAAACCATAAACTTCACCACTAGCTATTTGCAAATCCAGTTCACGAACCGCAACATGGCGATCAAATTGCTTAGTAAGTCCGCGAGTTTCTATGGCTATTTCTTGTGTCATTGCTTATTAAACATTAGTTATTGAAAGCTATAATCAGCCTATAAATGAGGATTACTCATCATAATTTACCAAAGTTTAAACCGAGAAACAATTGCCTTCGCAATTTGTTGGGGGAAATAAAGACTTGAATCAATAAACAGAGTTCTTTGGGGGGCAACAATTTCTAAAGCTGACTTAGTTGTATGAGGATTATAATTAAGTCTTTCTGTTGTAACAATCTTGAGTTTCTGTTGCAAATTATCCACTGTAACTTGCCCCGTTTCAACTAAATCAAATATTTGCTTTCTTTCAGTAAAAGGAAATGAGTTCATGAGATTGTTTAAATTGTCTAAATCTTTAGTTGCTAAGACTAAATCAAAAGCATCTTGGCGAGTAAGGAGACGTTCCAACCTAATTATATCTGGTGCATTTAAACAAACAAATTGAGCTAAAGGCAACTTTTGTACCGCATAAATAACTTCTTCTTCACCTCTTAAACCGTCAAAAATCAGTAAAGGTTTAACCTGTTGAGGATCAAGATAAAGTTGCGTCAAAATATAAGCTATTCCTGAAGGAACTTCTTCTCGATAGCGGCGAGTATAACTAAAACGTTCAACTCTATCTAAATCTTTTACTTCCCGCCCTGCTTTTTCTAACATAGGGGCGAGAATAAATTTGTCAGTGAGGATGCGTCGATTGGGTAAAAGAGTAAAATTCAATCCTTCTGCCATTAAAGAAGTAACAGTAGTGCTTTTGCCAACCCCTGTATTACCCACAAGGATTAGACAAGGAAAATTAACAATTTTTTCCCAACCTAAAGGGATAGGTAAACCTAAACCTATTCTTGCCATCAAACATTGATCATTTACCATGATACGAAATCAACACCCTTCACGGGCAAACAGCATCAATAACGACTTAGCTTACTAACTAAGTAGCACTCCCAAAGTATCTCATCAATTTCCGGTATTAATTAAATAAGAGCATTCCAAGAAAAAAATGCTCCAGAAGCTAATAGCTATTAGCTATTAGCTAAAATCAGAAGATTTTGGATACTTCCTTCATTAGAGTACTCTAACTGTCAATGTCTTTACCTGTTGCCTGTTCCCTTCCTCGCAAACCAATTTAAAAGCATAACAGATTATCTCACTTTCACAATTAAAAGAGAAAAATAGGGTAACTTTAACTGCGATCGCTCCTCTAAATTATCGTAAATAACTTGATCAGGGAAAGTAGCTTTTTCTATTACCCAACTTGACTTGAGTAGGTTGTGTTTATGTAAAATTTGCCAAACTTGTTGGTAAACAGAACTTACCTTCATCAAAACTACCACATCCGCCCAACGGATTACCTCTACTAATTCTTCTGGGTGATATAAAGCTGGTAAAACAGCTAAACGTTGAGAACGTACTGTTAAGGGTATACCCAAAGCATTAGCAGCAGCTAGGGGAGAACAAACCCCTGGTACAGTTTTAATAGTAACTTGAGGATGTAGTTGCTGCAAAGTTTGGGCTAAATAGGTGAAGGTGCTATAAAAACTCACATCTCCTTCACAAGCAAAAGCAACATCTTCTCCTGAGTGTAGATGATGCCAAACCTCTTCTGCCGCATCTTCCCAAGCCTTGATCAGAACCTTTTCTTCCTGGGTATAGGGAAAAATCAAAGGTAATTTGTGCTGCGGTGGAGATAACCAAGGTTCAATAATTTGCTCAGCAATTCCTGGTTTACCATGTAATCCTGCGGGGAAAGCAACTACCGTCGCCTCCTTGAGGATGCGTAGGGCTTTCAGGGTAATTAACTCAGGATCTCCTGTACCGACACTGATACCGTAGAGAAGAGGTGATTGCAAAATTTCTTTCCTATGTTACCAACTGTTATTTTACCGGGCTATTTAGCTGCTGCTCAAGATTATCAAGAACTAGAAAATGCTTTGCAACAAAGGGGCTATCCTACCACAACTGTCCCTTTAACTAAATGGCATTGGCTTCCTACCTTGGGAGGGCGTTCTGTTGTACCGATAATAAAGCGTATTCATCATACTGTACAGCAAGTACAACAAAAATATAACTGCTCGCAAATTAATTTAGTTGCCCATTCTGCGGGAGGTTGGATTGCTCGTATTTATTTAGGAAAAATCCCCTACAATACTCATGGGAATGGGGAGAAAGTTGCAGGAGTGTGGCAAGCTTATCCTCAAGTTGCTTCCTTAATTAGTTTAGGAACCCCCCATGTAAGTCAAGAGCGATGGACAAAAAAGAACTTGGATTTTGTTGCCGATAACTATCCTGGGGCTTTCTACCCTGGTGTTAAGTATGTCTGCGTTGCTGGTAAAGCTATTTATGGAGAAAGGAAACTGGGAAGCTGGCTTGCTTATAACAGTTATAAGTTGACTAGCGGTGAACCAAATACTTGGGGAGATGGCATCACTCCTGTAGCCGCAGCACATCTAGAAGGTGCAATTAATCTTACCTTAGAAGGAGTTCAGCATTCCCCTCAATCTTCTGGGAGTTGGTATGGTTCTCCAGAAGTTATTCCAGCTTGGGTTAATTACTTGTCCTAAAATTAAACCGGGTTAATTATTAACCCGGTTTAGGAATTCTTGTACTAAATTTTAGTTACCAGGGGCTAGAAACGAAAAATCCTGGCTTTTTAATTTATTGGGGAGCGCAAGTACTATACTCCCCCAGGCTGCCCTCTTCTCCACCAACTTGGATGCCTGTGTCAAGAATTTGGGCATCGGCAATATTCAAGTTTTCCATGGAAGCCCCAGTAACATCAGCATCGTAGATGATAGCATTGGCGAAGTTAACGCCATCTAGATCGCTATTATTCATGCAAGCATTGGTAAGAAAAGCAGAGTTGAGGTTAGCCCCTTCGAGATTTGCACCAGTTAGATCTGCACCTTCGAGGTTAGCTTCAAAAAGATTTGCTCCTTGAAGGTTAGCTTCTCGCAAATCTGCACCAATTAAATGAGCGCCTTCTAAGTTTGCACCTTCTAAGTTACAACCTGGACATTGATTGGTATCTAGCAGTTTTTCAGTATGAAGGGGATTTTCTGCTCTTAAAGAAGTTGCTAAAAATAAAGGGGTTATTAAGGCTAAAGCTGTTACTAAAATTTTGGTTTGCATTGAATTTTATCCTCACTTACTTCACAAATTAATCTATTCGCTACCACACACAAAGCTTAAAAGATAACTTCTTCAAATTAATCTACTATAATTCTAGCATTTGCCTTGCTTCAGTTACCTCCGTCTTTGGTTAGCTTTTACTACAAGAGGCGATCGCCTTTTTCCTGAGCTACAACGAAAAATCAAAATTTATCCTTAGCTGCCCCTAAGCAATACTCTAGATTTAATTGCTATACCAAAATCTCAACTTCTTGTTAATGCTGTTGCGATAAGACGAGCCTATGGCTTCGCTACGTGCCAATTTTTATAGCAATAAAATAATAATCAAACAACTTTAATACTGTCATGCTGAATCTCTTTTAAGGTGATGCACTATCTACATTTTGTTTCTCCCTATTAAGGGTAAAAAGTTAACCAATAACACTATTGTAAAAGCGATTTTGCTAGCTTACTTTTATTGCCGGTAGTAAATCGAGATCATCTAGGTTCAGTTAGTCAACAAGGGTACAAATAAACTAATAACTCCTCTTTTGATCTACCACCTAATCTATGTAATCAAAAATGACAGTATCTGAAATTATCCACGATTATGGCCAGAAAATCACCAGTACAAATGAAGAAGGAAAACTAAGCTATTGGCAAACAATTATGGGGGCATCTCTAATTGGTATTGCTGGAGGGTTAGTAGCAACTAGTTATTATTTTGTTCTAGAAAAACTTTTACATTTTTTCTGGCATACTTTCCCGGAATTTGTAAACCCTTATTTCCCCCCTTGGTTGCCTGCTTGGAACTACGTTTGGATTGTTACCACAATAGGGGGATTTTTTGTTGGTTTATCTCTTCACTTATTAGGATTACCTGGAGAAATGGCGGTGGTAATAGATAGTGTCCATGATCCTGGTAGAATGGACACCAAGCAAACACCTGGGATGATTATCACCTCCTTGATTTCTATTACTGCTGGAGGTAGTGCAGGACCAGAAGCTCCTTTAGTACAGGTTAATGGTAGTTTGGGTAGTTGGTTAGGAACAAAGTTAAACCTAGCCGTGAACAATGTTCGTATCTTCACCTTTTGCGGTATGAGTGCTGCCCTGGGAGCCTTTTTTGGCGCACCGATTGGGGGAGCGCTTTTTGCCTTAGAAATTCCCCACCGCCGCAGTTTAGAATACTATGAAGCCATTGTACCAGCTATCATTGCAGGTATATTTAGTTTCTCTGTCTTTCGCTTCAGTACCGGTTTAGATGTAGGAGGTATTTATCGCTTCGATTTATTGGCTGATTTGCCAACTCTTTCTTGGTTTCATCTCCTCCAAGGAATTATTTTAGGTTTGGCTGGAGGACTAGCGGCAATTATCTTTATTTATATTTTTCGTTTCACTAAATCTTGGATTGAAGCTATTGAACATCGACATATTTTACTAGCAACTTTAGGTGGTTTGTCCATCGGCCTCATTGCCCTCATTTTTCCCCAAACTCTCTTCTTTAGTGAAGAACAAATTGAAACAGTTATTGAACAGGGGCCAACTTTAGGGGTAACTATGTTGCTAGGCATTGCTGTAGCCAAAATGTTTGCCATCAGCTTTACTCTCCACGGTGGCTTTAGAGGCGGCTTTATCTTCCCTCTATTCTTTATCGGCGCTAACTTAGGATTAGCAATTTCCATTGCCCTACCGCAATTTCATCCCACCATCGCCATGCTTTGTCTTATGGCAGCAGTTAATGTGGCAGTCACCAAAACCCCTGTCAGTACCGCTGTTATTCTTACTGTTCTTTCTGATACTACCATTCTGCCCATAGTTGCGATCGCTTCTTTTACTAGCTTTCTTATCACTGCCAATATTTCTCTATTGAAAACCCAAAGATCCCGCAGTTTTGAGGAGATTGAAAATGGTAGCGTCAGCGGGTATGAACCTAAATTTAGTTAATTAACAGATAAAAAGATCAAAGTACTGATTCTCCAGAATTTACTGAAAATCACTTTAAGTAAATTCGTGGGAGTTTTTTCATCAATTGTCTAGCCAAGTCAACAAATCAGCAAGACTTTGGAAATTTAAAATTGCCTTACCAAGACTGTCTAATTTCTCCACAGATAACTGCTCAATTCTAGTCTTTATCTCTGGAGATAGTTCACCCAAAGAACGTTCCAGCAATCCTAAAATTAACTGTTGCATACCCTCCTGTCTACCCTCCTGTCTACCCTCTTGTCTACCTTCTTGCCTACCTTCTTGTCTACCTTCTTGTCTACCTTCTTTTAATCCCTGCTTTCTTCCTTCTTCCCTCGCTTCTCTCTTACCAAGAATAACTGCCCCTTGCTGATCTCTAATAAACATTTCTCGCTTTTCTAATTCTTCTAACTCTTTGGTAGTGAAATTTGCTTCATTGGCAATCATAAATGCTTGCTCTAATTCTGGTATCATTTCCATATTGAGTGGTATTTCCTCTAAAACATTGGTTTTTCTCATAAAGTAGATCCACTTGTCTGTAATTGTTTCCAAATCTTCTAACTGTTTTTTAAATTTAGGTAATTCCACAAAAACTAACTCTAAATCGTTATCTGGATAAACTAAATTATCATCTCTTTCTTGAAAAACAAAATGAGAAATAACTGGCGATCGCTCCTTAAAAACTTTAAAGTCAGTAATAGTTAAGGCAATGACTGGTTGTAGTTTCAGATATCCTTCACCTCTTTTAAGCTGATTGGTATAAGTCTTGGCAGCATTGTATAAAACTCTTTTTTTGAAAGCTTCAACATTAATAACTTGCATTTCAATAATGACGTTTGTGCCATCACTAATTCTCGCTTTGACATCTAAATAAGAGTCTTTGAGGGTAGCAACTTTACCAGCAGAATAAGTGTCAATTATTTCTAAGTCTTGGATAATATCCTGCCCTTCATAAAGCAGGGCATTGAGAAAACTAATCAGTATATTCTTGCTATTTTCTGAACCGAATATCTTCTTAAAGGCAAAGTCGGTTTTAGGATTAACAAATCTCATCTTATTTCAGCTAGAACAATGGCTAAGGGTTTCTATTTTAATCTTCAAACTTAGTTGTTAAGGCGAAAAAAACCCAATAAATTACTAACTTGAAGAAGAATTAGATTTAGTAGGATTGCTTAACTTCCACAAACAACTAGAAATTAAGTTAGTAACAATATGAGCTATTACTGGTACGAGTAAGTTTCCAGTTAAGATTGCACTCATACCTAAAATTGCCCCGACAACACTTGCCCAGACTACATAGGGCCATTGTTGGGAACCGCTAAAATGGAGGATACCAAAACAAATACTAGATATTACCACTGCTGCAATATCTCCTCCCAAAGCAGGTAACATTACTCCCCTAAATAGTAGCTCTTCGCTTAAGCCAGGTAACAGCCCTAACCAAATAATATCTTGCCATTCTAGGGGTTTAAGGACTAACTCTAAATAAAAATCTGCACTTTCACGATAAGCTGGCCACAAACGATAAACTAAGCTACTAATAGTTGGAATAATTAGGGCTAAACTCAAGGCAATTAAAACTGAATTAGTATTGAAATAAAAAGGTAGCAGAGAAACGGAACCAAAGTATTGCCAGATTTTTGCAGCAATCAACAAAACAACAGCCGTAACCCCCATAACTACCAAAACTTGGTTGCGAGTTAGGGGTTCAATTTCAGGGTGGTTAGGAGATTGGTTAGTCACAGGTTTGAGATAGAGAACTTAGAGACGATAGGGAAGGATTTAAGGCCCCAGGGTCAATACCGGCACGATGGGCAACTAAAATCCCTAAAGCCTCTAAATATGAGTTTACCCGAATTGCTTTAATACCAACTTTTTCTGGATCAACTTGCATTTGAGTTTGATTGTTCTCAACGGCAATAATTATTCTACTACTGTTGTTGCTTAAACTTAGTAAGGCGCTACCACCACAAGCCGTAGCGGGTACAACTACAGCATTAACTTGTTCTGCCCAGATGTCTTCAGGTAAATTAATGTAACCTGGTTGGGGAATTATGTATTGAGGGGCGCGACTTAATCCAGCTAAGACGCAGGGTAAGAAGGTGTAGCCTAATTCTTCAGCCGCCGCACGGGGAGAAACTGTAGGATCTACTGGTAAGGGCAATAAAGCGGGGGCGTGGGCGCAAGGTATTTTAAAAGTTCGTACAATGAGGTGAGAGATAACCGCTTCTGCCCCGGCGAGGGGATCTACCCCTGAACCTTGACGATAGTTTTGTAAGGCGATAGTTTCAACTTCATCAGGAAAACGGGCAACTACGGCGATCGCTTCTGCATCCTCTTGTTTGATCAGCTTTTCTGCGGCCCCTAACAAACTATCTGGGTTACTAATTGTTCCCATACTTGCCCCTGAAGGGGCTGTACGCAGTTCTACCCCCAAAGGTTTGTCAGTCCTTATGTAGTTGGTTACAGATAGCCCCAACGTTGCTCTGGCGGCATCTGCGGCTTGAAGATGGCGTAGTTGTAATTCAGGTTCTATGGCTTTGTCGAAGATTAAACCAATGCGGTTTTGTGGTACTGGACGCAAGCCCCAATTGCCAACAGCGAACTGATCTAGGGCATAACCTTCTACATAATAGCTGTTAGATAATGGCCAGTATAACTGTGCGCCATTGAGAACATTAGGATGGGTGATTAGGCGATCGCAGGTTTGTGATATTGCCCTAGCCACAGGCAGGGCATCTCCCGCATAACCACCGATGGCAGCGCCAATACCAGTAGGAACAATTAAGACTACGGTGTAAGAAGGTTGGTTTAACAAAAATATTACGCTTCAACAACTTCAGATTCTTTAGTGACAACAGCTTCCACTTGAACTTTTTGCTGTTCACTATCTACTTTGGTTACAGCCCAGCGTAAAGGTTTACCTTGCTTAGTTAATTCTGCTTCGATTTCCTGTTGTAGTTTGGTAGGAGATTCTTGGAGATTGATTTCTGCGGTGATAAAATGGGTGGTCATTTTTAATTTAATTTTTTTAGTCTGGTTCTAGCCCTTAATTTTAATAGGTTCGGTAATTGTTTGCTTATTTGTATCATCCGAACTTGCTAACGAATCCCAATTTTCAACGGTTTGCCGATAAAACCAAGAGTTGAGTTTTTCCTCCTCTACATAACCTTTTAAACTAGGATCGACCCATATATGCAGTTTTTCCAAACATCCCAATTCTGAAGCTACACTTTCTATATCTTGCCATTGTTGAATAAAGCAATCTGCCCAAGACTTTCTAGTCATAATCGACTCAGCAAAATTAAGTCCTGCGGCTAACATTCTTTTGCCATTAGTACCTCTAGCATTTATCGGTTCCCAAAATATAACTTCTGGGTTAACTTCCATGATTTTTTCTAGATGTACCCTAAAATCATCACGCTTCATAAAAGGGGGAGTAGGGGCAACAGCAACATACAAACGACAACCTGCTTGATAACCTTCTAATAGGGCTTGGTAACGTACAGTTGGTGATGGTGCTTGTGGTTCAATTTTACGACTTAATTGATCATCTAAATAAGGTAGACTCATGCCCACTGTAACATTAGGATGATTGAGTATATCAAGGTCTTTTAGCCACAAAGGAGAGCGAGTCAAAATTCTGACTCGCTTGTTATATTTAATGAGAATTTGAACAACTTGACGAGTAATAGTTGCAGTTTCTTTGTTTTGATAAGGATCTGTTCCTGAACACAATAGAACTACACCTTTTCCTGAGTTTGTTCTTTCCCAAGTCTTTTTACGAGTGAGAATTTTCTCTAGTTTTGCAGGTATATCTTCACGAATAAATAGATATTCCCCCCCCTTTGGTAGTAGTTGGACAGAAGAAAAGTTAGAGAGGATTCGTAAATATCTTTCTGCTTATACAACTATTATGAGAAAGCATAATTTTAAATATGCTTATATAGATGCTTTTGCTGGAACAGGATATCGAGAATTAAAAGATGGAGAAGAACTGGGACAATTGTTGCTTCCTGAACTATAAATCAATTAGTGAATATTTTGTCAAACGATTGAAAACTATATTTCCAGGAGTAGTAGAAAACCCTCTTATACTTCGTAACTCTTGTAATACTCCTTTGTATTTACTATGTTTTGCTGCCGCCAATGATCAAGGGGCAAAGACAGCAATCAAGATAGCCCAACACATATTAAAAGAATAATTATTTTTATTAACTAGCAGATTAATGATCCACTTACTAATTGAGTAGGGTGTGTTAGCAGGTAATAATAATTGTCAAAAACACTTCAATTTTGGTTCCTGCGTAACGCACCATCGGGAGCATCTCAGTTTTGCAGAAATAGTTTGTCTGTGAAGTTAGCTATTAGCTGTTAGCTGTTAGCTTTAAGAATACATTTCTTGCTGCTTCAGTGAAACTAATATCAAGTTGACGGCTAAAGCCTGTATTTACAAATTTGAGATGCTCCCCGCACCATCTCTAATACCAATTTTTTAAACTGTGACTACACACACATAAATCAAAAGAGCGTAGCTACGAAAGGTTGTTTATCTGTAAGCCTAATTTAGGGAATTGGTATAATACTATAATTCCTAAAGGTTAGATATCGGTGCGTTACGGCGGGATTAAATATTTTTGTTGAGTTACCATTTTGAAAATAGCCGCCTAACACACCCTACTGGACTGGCTTAAAGCAAAAGTCCGTTTAAACGGTTAATATATGAAACGGGGAATTTATTTCTAGCTAGCTTAATATAGAAGACTATACTTGCACTCCCAGCAAATGATAATAATATTACTCCTTATTCTAATTGGCGCTTCTCTATTTTTTTACCTAGCTTGTACTTGGTTTACCTGGCACTTTTTCACTTCATCAATACCAACTAACTCCGATTTTACTCCCCCTGTAACAATAGCTATGTCTGTCTGTGGTTTAGAACCAGGCGCATGGGAGAATTGGTTATCTTTTTGTCAACAAGATTATCCTGATTATCAAATTCTATTTGGGGTTACAGATGCTCAAGATCCTGCCTTACCTTTATTACAAAAATTAGTAGCAACCTATCCTAAAAAAGTTAAACTTTTTCCTGGATTAGAACCCAAAGGTATTAATTATAAAGACAGTAACCTTAACTATCTTTTACAACAAACTGAACAGGAATTTATTATTTTTGCTGATAGCGATATTAGAGTTGAGCCTGATTACATCTCTAGAGTTATTGCACCCTTAGCAGATGAGCAAATTGGTATGGTAACTTGCGCTTTCATTGGCTACAATCCTCAAAGTTTAGGGGCGGCGATCGCTTCCTTTGGGCGTTGTTTTGATTTCATTCCTAGCCTTTTAATTGCCCGTTTCCTGGATGGAGGGCTTAAATGTGCCATCGGTACAACCATCGCTACCCGCAAATCAGCTTTGGCTAAATATGGTGGCTTGCATCTTAACCGTATTGGTTCTGATTATAATTTGGGTAAACGAGCTACAGATGCGGGGTATAAAGTAGAATTATCTCCCTATGTTTTAGAATCCGATACCGGAGAAGAAAAGGTTCAACAGGTTTATCAAAGGGAGTTACGCTGGGCAAGAACTATTCGCTTCAATCGCGGTTCACAATACTATACAATGGCGTTTTGCTATGGTACGGTTTACTGCCTGCCTTTACTAATAATTTCTGGCTTCTCTCACTGGGCGATCGCCGTTACCTTAATAACCTGGCTCATACGCTACATTCAAGTCCTAGCATCCATTTTAACAATCAAAGCCCCTCGCTTAATAGTCTGGCTTTGGGCATTACCTCTACGAGACTTACTTAGCTTTGTAGTATGGCTGGTAGGCTGCTTTGGGCAAGAGGTTTACTGGCGTGGGCGTAAGTTGAAAATTGAAGGAGATGGAATCATTAAAGATAATTGATAAATATACTGAATCCCTATTCCCTGCTGCCCATTTTATTGTATGATAGTAAATTGTGTCTTAACTTAAACTAGTCATGCCTAAACTAAAAACCCGTAGGGCTGCGGCAAAGCGTTTTCGGAAAACAGGGACAGGAAAAATCATGCGCCGTAAAGCCTACAAAAATCATCTTCTTTTGCATAAAGGAGAAGATCGCAAACGCCGTCTCTCTAATGCCACTGAAGTTCATGAAAATGACGAGAAAAATGTTCGCTTGATGATGCCTTATATGTAATTAATCAAGTATTTTTAGTTGTTAACATTTATAAAGAAAAACTAAACATCAATTATGACTAGAGTAAAACGCGGTAATGTTGCTCGCAAACGCCGCAAAAAAATTCTCAAACTAGCTAAAGGTTTTCGGGGTTCTCACTCCAAACTTTTCCGTACTGCTAATCAACAGGTGATGAAAGCATTGCGTAATGCTTATCGCGATCGCCGTAAGAAAAAGCGCGATTTCCGCCGTTTGTGGATTACCAGAATTAACGCTGCGGCACGTCAACAAGGAATGAGCTATAGTCAGCTAATTAATAAGTTGAAAAAATCCGATATTCAACTGAATCGAAAAATATTAGCACAATTAGCTGTTCTTGATCCCCCTACTTTTAATAAAGTGTTGGAAACAGCGAGTAAAGCTGAGTAATTAGGTAGTAGGTAATAGGTAATAGGAGATGTTAGTTTTGTTTGATAAAGCTGGCAGAATAAATTACAAATTCCTATTTCCTTTTCTCAACCGAGGTTTTTATAAGAAACAATGTGGTTAAGAACAGGATTTTTGAGCTTATTTTTAGCTGGTAGTCTTATAGCTGTATCAGTTTCTTCTGTTCCCTCCTACGCCGCAGAGTTGGCAGATATTGAACGTCGGGGCAAATTAATTGTCGGAGTTAAAGATAACTTGCCCCCCTTGGGTTTTCGGAATGAACAGGGGAAACTGCAAGGATTAGAAATAGATATTGCTAAAGGTTTGGCAGAAGAATTATTAGGTGACTCCGAAGCAATAATCTTTAAACCTGTCACTAATTTAGAACGCTTTCAAGTAGTTCTTAAAGATGAAGTAGATATAACTATCGCTAGGGTAACATTCACAGATTCCCGCGCTAGGATAGTTGATTTTAGCCCTTATTATTATTTGGATGGAACGGGCTTAATTAGTAAAAATAGCTTCCCAAAAAAACTAACTGCCTTTACTCAAAGTACCATTGCTGTACTAGAAAATTCCAATACCATTGCCGTAATTAAATATCACTTACCCCAAGCGAAATTAGTCGGAGTTGAATCTTATCAACAAGCATGGCAACTATTAGAAAATAATCAAGCAGACGCATTTGCTGGAGATATCACCATCCTCACAGGTTGGGAACAAGAATATCCTCAATACCGCCAACTACCTCTCTATTTATCTGGTGAACCATTGGGGATAATTATGCCGAGAGGATTGCAATATGGGGAATTGCGACGACAAGTAAATAAGGCGATCGCAACTTGGCATGAGTCGGGTTGGCTACGGGAGAGGGCAACTTATTGGGGTTTGCCTTAAAAGATTATAAATTATATCAGGTCTTTCACCTCCTAGCTAGGCAAGTGGTAAAATGCTAAAGCTAGGCAAGAAATAGCCTTTAATTAATAAATTTCTAATTAATATCTTGATTAAACCTATGGACAATACTCTTCCTATAGTTTATCTTTCTACTTTATTAGTCATCTTAAGTTTATCAGCTATCTTTATTTTACGTCAGGTTCTCAAAGTTCGTAAAAAAGAAGTAACCCTTGGTAAGCTACAAAAAAAGCTTCAAAACGAAAAGGGAACAGCCCAAGAGTATTACGAATTAGGTAGTATTTATCTTGACAAAAAGCTTTTTGTTCAAGCAGTTTCATTACTACAAAAAGCCCTTAAAAATAATGAAGAAATAGAGTCGGAAAACCAAGCTTTAATCTATAATGCTTTAGGTTATGCTTATTTTGCTCAAGAACAATACGACTTAGCTATTCGTTATTACAAAGATTCTGTTAAGCAAAATCCTGGTTATGTTACTCCTTGGAATAATTTAGGTCATGTTTATGAAAAAAAACAATTAACTACTAAAGCTTTAGAAAGTTATGAAGAAGTTCTCAAGTACGAACCAGAGAATAATGTAGCGAAAAAAAGAGCTGAATCTTTACGCAAACGTATGGCTCCTTTGAGTAGTAAATGACGAGGTGACTAAGACCAGGAGAAGACAGGGAAGAAGGCATAATACTAAGCTCTTTCAATAGATATCTTCGACTGACATTTATTAAAATATTTTAGAAAAGCTTGAACCATTTCAGGGCCAAAGATTGACTATCTTTAAAATAATTATACGAGTTTCTTGATCAGCTTCTTGCCATTCTTCTGCTAATAGTAAATTTCGCAAAGGTTTTTGGTTCCCTCTAAACCCCCAAGAATGTAACCATCATCAGGAGAAGGAAAGGAACTTTGACCACCTAAAACAACATCATGAGAACCGGGTTGTTCGGACTTTTGAGATTCATTCATAGTGCATCTAAATATTAATAAGCCGTTCAAAACTTACGGAAAACAAACACAATCCTAGCCCTAAACTTAAAGAATTGGTGTCATACCAGGATTAGGTTGATTTGATGCTGTTGCCCCAGAATAAATTACTCCTTGTTGGGCATCTAAAGTTAGAATTGCCCCTTCCCTAATCACATCTGTCGCCTTCTTCACCCCAACAATTACCGGAACCCCTAACCGCAAACCAATAATCGCCGCATGGCTAGTTAGGCTTTCTTCTTCGGTGATAATACCCCCTGCCTTACGAATCACCTCAATAAACTCGGCATTAGTAGAAGGGGCTACTAAAATTTCTCCATTATTAAAGTTAGCAATTTCTTCCGGATAACGGATTACCCTTGCCAAACCACTCACAGAACCTTCCCCAATACCAATACCTTGCCCTAATACAGAAGTGACAACTTCGACTTTAATTAAGTCAGTGGAACCAGAAACCCCTTGAAGAGTTCCTGCTGTCATCACTACCAAATCCCTTTCTGAGAGCAGATTAAGCTCCTGTGCCACGTTAATCGCTGCTTGGAAGGTTTGCCCCGCCGAAGGAAGATCGAGAACTAACAGAGGCTTTACACCCCAAACTAACTGCAATTGTCGGGCTACATGGACGTGGGGTGTAACCGCTAAAATACGAGTTTGGGGTCGGAATTTAGAAACATTCCGGGCAGTAGCCCCACTTTTAGTTAAAGTCATAATAGCTGCTGCATCCAACTCCGCCGCTATTTGACTCACTGCTTGGGAAATGGCATGGGTAATGGAACGTCTGCGGGGGGTGTCTCTTTTGGGGGGTATTTGTTCCTGTTCAATGCGGGCAGCAATTTTGGCCATTGTACCCACAGCTTCTACGGGATACTTACCCACCGCAGTTTCGTTAGAAAGCATTACCGCATCTGTACCATCGAGAATAGCATTGGCAACATCAGAAACTTCTGCGCGGGTAGGACGGGGATTATTTAACATACTGTCGAGCATTTGTGTTGCGGTAATGACAGGAATACCCAACTCATTGGCGGTGCGAATCAGACGCTTTTGTAAAATAGGAACGTCTTCCGCTGGTAACTCTACCCCCAAGTCTCCCCTAGCTACCATTACCCCATCAGACAAAGAAAGGATAGCTTCCATTTGCTCAATGGCTTCATGTTTTTCAATTTTGACAATTACCGGAACAGATTTACCGGCACTAGCGATTAATTCCTTAATTTCTAAAACATCTTGGGGATTGCAAACAAAACTCAAAGCAATCCAATCAACCCCTTGATCTAAACCAAAAGTTAAATCAGTACGATCTTTTTCCGTTAAAGCACGGACAGAAAGATAAACTCCGGGGAAGTTAACCCCTTTGTTGTCAGAAAGAACTCCTTCAACAACAACACGACAATGTAATTCCTTACGACTAATATCAACTTTTTCCACCAGCATTTCTACCTTGCCGTCGTCAAGGAGAATTTTTGCCCCTTCCGGAACTTCTTCTGCTATGGGTTCGTAGCTAACAAAGCCAATTTCTTTGGTACAGGGAACTTGGCGACTGGTGATGATATAGGGATCACCTTTTTTTAATTGAATTGGGCCATCTTCAAACTTACCTAAGCGAATTTTCGGTCCTTGTAAATCCTGAAGAATACCCACAGGAGTATTCAATTCAAAAGCAGTCTGGCGAATTAAGCGTATACTACGCTGGTGATCTTCGTGAGTCCCGTGGGAAAAGTTGAGCCGCAAAGTAGTTGCCCCGGCTTCAATAAGCCTACGAAGCACTTCTGGCTTAGCTGTAGCAGGGCCAATGGTGGCAACTATCTTTGTCCGATGCAGCAAGTTTTGCGGTGGCATATTTAATAGCAGAAGGCTGGGGTATGAAAGCTGAAGGATAACAAACTTAGAGGAAAATCACCAAAGGTATTTTTCCCATACAATTGGCTATCCTCTCATAGATAAGGATTTATCGCCATAGTTAATGGGCAAGGCGTGATAAGTTTAGCTGTTATTCTATGGGTGAACTGTCTTTAGTTTTCTGGCTATAACTCTAACCTGTAGTTAAGAAGGTGAGTGTTTGTTATAGCAAAACAACCAGCAAGCAACTTTTATTCAGGAGGCTCAAAGCGACAAAGAGAGAGCGGTGTAACGTGACAAGCTTCTTGATTGGTAAGCTCTGGATCTCTCCACAGGTAAAGCCGATTAAGATTAGCCAGAGAAGACAAAGGAGTTATATCTTCTATCTCATTTCCCCGCAAGAAAAGCCAAGTTAAATTAGTTAGAGAAGAAAGAGAGGTTATGTCTTTTATTTCATTTTCCTCTAGGTTAAGCCAAGTTAAATCAGTTAGAGAAGACAAAGGGGTTATATCATCTATTTTGTTTCCCCGCAGTCCAAGCCAAGGCAAATTGGTCAGAGAAGACAAAGGGGTTATGTCCTTTATTTCATTGAACCCCAGGTCAAGCCCATTCAAATTAGTCAGAGCAGCAATAGGAGTTATATCTTCTATTTGATTTCCTTCCAGGTTAAGAGAAGTTAAATTAGTTAGAGCAGCAATAGGAGTTATATCCTTTATTTCATTCAACCCCAGGTTAAGAGAAGTTAAATTAGTCATAGAAGTAATAGGAGTTATATCTTCTATCTCATTTTCATCTAGGTCAAGCTGAGTCAAATTAGTCAGAGAAGATAAAGGGGTTATATCTTCTATTCCGTTTCCCTCCAGGTTAAGCGAAGTTAAATTAGTTAGAGACGCAATAGGAGTTATATCCTCTACTTCATTTATTCCATTTCCCTCCAAGTCAAGCCAAGTCAAATTAGCTAGAGAAGCAACAGGAGTGATATCTTCTATTTCATTCAACCCCAGGTCAAGCCAAGTCAAATTAGCTAGAGAAGCAACAGGAGTGATATCTTCTATCTCATTTTCATCTAGGTTAAGCTCAGTCAAATTAGCTAGAGAAGCAACAGGAGTGATATCTTCTATCTCATTTTCATCTAGGTTAAGCTCAGTCAAATTAGTTAGAGTTCCAATAGGAGCGATATCTTCTATCTCATTTTCATCTAGGTTAAGCTCAGTCAAATTAGTCAGAGAAGCAACAGGAGTGATATCTTCTATTCCGTTTCCCTCCAAGTAAAGCTTAGTCAGATTAGTTAGAGCAGCAACAGGAGTGATATCTTTTATTTCATTTTCCCCCAGCTCAAGCACAGTCAAATTAGTTAGAGTTCCAATAGGAGTGATATCTTCTATTTCATTTTCCTCTAGGTCAAGCTCAGTCAAATTAGTCAGAGAAGACAAAAGGGTTATATCCTTTATTTGATTTTCTCGCAGGTAGAGCCAAGTCAAATTAGTCAAAGAAGACAAAGGGGTTATATCCTTTATTTCATTGAACCCCAGTTCAAGCCAAGTCAAATTAGTTAGAGAAGTAACAGGGGTTATGTCCTCTATTTCATTCAACCCTAGTCCAAGCTCAGTTAAATTAGTGAGTGAAGCAACAGGGCTTATATCCTCTATTTGATTTCCCTGTAGGCCGAGCCTAGTTAAATTAGTTAGAGTTGCAACAGGAGTTATGTCCTTTATTTCATTTGACCACAGGTCAAGCTCAGTTAAATTAGTTAGAGTTGCAACAGGAGTTATGTCCTCTATTTCATTTACCCATAGGTAAAGCCCAGTCAAATTAGTGAGTGAAGACAAAGGGGCTATATCCTTTAATTGATTTCTCCCCAGGCCAAGCTTAGTAAGACTTGTTAACTCTCTCTGGGCAAGCTGACAATCTTCAGTTTCAACTTTCTTCAACAACACCTCAACGGTATGTCGTGCCGCCTCAGTTAAATCCTCTCGATTTTCGCACCATTCGGCAAAGCTCTCAAACTGCTGTACTTCGGCCCCTGCTTGATGCCAACTACCACCGACACCTAAAGCAATAATTGCATAGATAAAGCTCGTTGTAGACATCCCTACTCCCCAGCACCGACTTTGTTTGTTACTTCTCATCTGCCAACTCCTTAACTCAAGGACATTTTATTACATGGCAAGAAGCGATCGCGCTCCGCGTACCACTCCTTGGCGATACCTACGGTGGGCTTCTCCTTCCACCAGACGCTACGCGAATGCCTACGTATTCTCAATTCTATCAATCGTGAAAAGCTGAACTATAACTTTTCTTCGCCACTAGATGGCCTAACACAGACAAAACCATCTCAAATAGCTCATTAGGGTTATTTGTGCATCCAATAGCACCATGTTGGCGTGCTTCTGCAATGTGTCGTGGCTCTTTTGAGCTAGCGTAAACGATAAAGCCCAAAGTTCATCAATGCTAGTGTGAAGATAAAGGGGTTATTTCTTCTATAAACAGAAAACAGAGAGTTTTGGGGTTAGTTTTCTTCTAAACAACGCAAACAAACACGAAACAAAGCTATAACTGTAAGAATTTCTACAGTTAATTGAAACGGTAAAGGAGTTGCAATTAAACCACAAACCAAAAGTACTGCTCCCACGGCTGCTGCGGTGAGACGATAAACTTCTTCGCGGGTTTTCAATCCTAACCAAATAAATCCTAAACCGACTATCAAGAAAATTATGTAAGTCATAGATTTAAACTTTACTTATTTACAGCTATTACATCTAAAATAATGCCAGATTATAAACAACAAGTAATTGATTTTTTTAATAAAAGGACTGCTTATGATGCAGAAAGCGAGAAGCATCCTAGAGAAGCAAAACGCTTGTTAGAATTAGTTCCTATCATCTCTGGACAAACAATTCTTGATATTGCTACTGGTACAGGTTTGGTTGCTATTGGTGCAGCCCAAAAAGTAACTCGGAAAGGCTCGGTAGTTGGTGTTGATATGTCACCAGGAATGTTGCATCAAGCCCAAAATAAAATCATAACAGAGGGATTAGATAACATTGAATTGATTGCTGGGGATATAGAATTAATCAATTTTAATGCAGAACAATTTGATATTATATTTTGTTGCTCTGCTATTACTTATATTACTAATATTCCTACAATCCTTAAGCGCTGCCATACCTGGTTAAAAACTGGAGGATATTTTGCTTTCACCTGTCCTTATAAAACCGCTTATATGGCACAGATAAAAGTTAAAATATGTCAGGATTTATGGGGAATTGATTTACCTCATATCAATCAACCTCTATGGACTCCTGAACAATGTCGTCTTCTTTTAAA